>NZ_JBHRUP010000001.1:4530000-4590000 GCF_042647105.1 Paenibacillus sepulcri
CGGGCCGACCTGCAGCAGCGAATAGAATGCGAGGAGTTTGAGAACGCAGCTAAAATCCGCGACCAGATTCGTGAACTGGAAGGTAAGGTTACAGATGTTTAGGCTAAGCGTTGGAAGGAGGAACCGTTTTTGTCGGAGCGATCTTTTGTACAGGAAGCCTTAAGTGAATGGATGAGAGAAGCTGGGCCTGATTCAGATATTGTTATCAGCAGTCGAGTTCGGATCGCCCGTAATTTACGGAGTCATCCTTTTCCGATGCTCGCCACAAACGAACAGGCGCAGGAGGTTATGGAGAATCTCACCGCTATGGGATCTTCTCCCGAGCTGGGTGCGATTGACCGGTTTGAGACGATTGAGCTCTCCGAGCTGAGCGAGCTTGAACGCAGAGTGCTCGTTGAGAAGCATCTCATAAGTCCGAACCTTGCGAATGAGTCACGCTGCGGGGCACTTATACTAAGTGAGAACGAATCCGTCAGTATCATGGTGAATGAAGAGGATCATCTGCGGATCCAATGCTTGTATCCCGGTTTTCAAATTAAAGAAGCCTGGAGCTTGGCTAACCGCATTGACGATATTTTTGAAGAAGCAACCGATTACGCCTTTGATGAACGCCGTGGTTATCTGACCAGTTGTCCGACGAACGTCGGTACAGGTATTCGTTCTTCGGTCATGATGCATTTGCCTGCGCTTGTCATGACGCATCAGATCAACCGTATTTTGACGGCAATTACTCAAGTAGGGCTGGCAGTTCGGGGAATTTACGGAGAAGGCAGTGAAGCGTTAGGCAATTTGTTTCAGGTATCCAATCAGATTACGCTGGGACAATCCGAGGAAGAGATCATCGATAATTTGCACAGCGTAGCCAAACAAATTATTGAGCACGAAAAGGCGGCGCGTCAGCGTATGCTGGAGGAGTCGCAGATTCGTCTGGAGGATCGGATTTACCGTTCCTACGGAATTCTGTCACATGCGACCATAATGGATTCCAAAGAAGCAGGCCAGCGGTTATCCGATGTCCGGCTGGGAATCGATCTTGGTCTGATCAAAGGGGTATCGCCGCTTGTAATGAATGAAATGATGGTTTTAATGCAGCCGGGTTTTCTGCAGCAGGTGTTTAACGAAAAGATGAATACCGAGCAGCGGGATATCAGGCGGGCAGAGCTTATACGTCAGCAATTACAACTAAGTAAATCCGATCATGGGGGTGTGTAAACATGATGTTTGGCAGATTCACGGAACGTGCGCAGAAGGTACTTGCACTTGCACAAGAAGAAGCGGTTCGTCTAGGTCACAACAATATTGGAACAGAGCATATTTTACTTGGGCTTAATCGTGAAGGGGAAGGCATTGCTGCCAAAGCCCTTATCGGACTTGGTCTGAGCCTGGAAAAAATCCAGGATGAAGTCGAGACGCTTATCGGCCGCGGACAAGAGCAGCCGACCAACATTGCGTATACGCCGCGAGCGAAGAAAGTAATTGAACTTTCGATGGATGAAGCGCGTAAGCTGGGTCATACCTATGTAGGAACAGAGCATATTCTGCTCGGCCTGATCCGCGAAGGCGAAGGCGTTGCCGCCCGCGTACTTAATAATTTGGGCATCAGCCTGAACAAAGCCAGGCAGCAGGTCCTGCAGCTCCTGGGCAGCAGCGAAGCGGTCTCGAGCAACCATGGCGCACCGGCTAATGTAAGTACACCGACGCTGGATGGCCTTGCCCGCGATTTGACCGCTTATGCCAAAGATAATAATCTGGATCCTGTTATTGGACGGGGCAAAGAGATTGAGCGCGTCATTCAAGTGCTCAGCCGCAGAACCAAAAACAATCCTGTTCTTATCGGTGAACCTGGCGTAGGTAAAACAGCCATTGCCGAAGGGCTGGCTCAGAAAATTATCGCGGGTGAAATTCCGGAGACGCTGCGTGACAAACGCGTCATGACGCTCGATATGGGCTCTGTTGTTGCCGGAACCAAATATCGCGGTGAATTTGAAGACCGTCTGAAAAAAATTATGGACGAAATTCGCCAAGCCGGAAACATCGTATTGTTTATTGATGAGCTTCACACGCTTATTGGAGCAGGCGGTGCAGAAGGTGCGATTGACGCTTCGAATATTTTGAAACCAGCTCTGGCACGTGGCGAGCTGCAATGCATCGGTGCCACGACGCTGGATGAATATCGCAAGTATATTGAGAAAGATGCCGCGTTGGAACGCCGCTTTCAGCCGATTACTGTTGATCAGCCTTCGCCGGAGGAAGCTGTTCTTATCCTTCATGGACTTCGCGACCGTTATGAAGCCCATCACCGTGTGAAAATAACGGATGAAGCGATCGAGCAGGCGGTTAAGCTTTCGGACCGTTATATTACGGACCGTTTCCTGCCGGATAAAGCGATTGATCTGATCGATGAGGCCAGCTCCAAAGTACGCCTTAAATCATATACGGTACCGCCTAATTTGAAACAGCTGGAAAATCGTCTTGAGGATATCCGCAAGGAGAAAGATTCGGCGGTTCAAAGCCAGGAATTCGAGAAGGCTGCTGCCCTTCGTGATACGGAACAGAAGATTCGCGAAGAGCTTGATGTGACCAAGAATCAATGGAAAGAAAAACAAGGCCGTACGGATTCGGAGGTCACACCGGAGGATATCGCTCAGGTGGTTGCCAGCTGGACGGGAATTCCGGTGAGCAAGCTGGCTGAGGAAGAAACGCAGCGGCTTCTCAAAATGGAAGATATTCTTCATGACCGTGTTATCGGTCAGGATGAAGCCGTCAAAGCGGTATCCCGCGCAATGCGCCGTGCCCGTGCCGGCCTGAAGGATCCGAAGCGTCCAATGGGATCATTTATCTTCCTCGGCCCTACCGGCGTTGGTAAAACTGAGCTTGCCCGCGCACTGGCGGAAGCAATGTTCGGTGACGAGAATGCTGTTATCCGTATCGATATGTCGGAATATATGGAGAAGCATTCGACCTCACGTCTGGTCGGCGCGCCTCCAGGGTATGTCGGCTACGAAGAAGGTGGCCAGCTCACCGAGAAAGTACGCCGCAAGCCTTATTCGGTTGTACTGCTTGATGAGATCGAGAAGGCGCATCCGGATGTGTTTAACATCCTGCTGCAGGTGCTGGAAGATGGCCGTTTAACGGACTCCAAAGGCCGTGTCGTCGATTTTCGCAATACGCTGATCATCATGACCTCGAACGTCGGTGCGGATCAAATCAAGCGCAACACGTCGCTTGGATTTACAGCCGCACAGGATGCAGGCCGTGACTTTAATATCATGAAAGAAAAAGTGCTCGCGGAATTGAAAAAGAGCTTCCGTCCCGAGTTCCTTAACCGGATTGATGAAACGATTGTATTCCATTCTCTTGGAGAAGAGCATATTGCTCAAATCGTTACCTTAATGTCCGAGGAGCTGCGCAAACGGCTTCGTGAGCAGGAAGTAGACTTCACGCTTACAGATTCGGCCAAAGCGTTCCTGGCTAAGGAAGGCTACGATCCGCAGTACGGCGCCCGTCCGCTGCGTCGTGCGATTCAGAAGCATATTGAAGACCGGCTCTCTGAAGATCTGTTGACAGGTAATATCAATAAAGGCGATACGCTTACAATTGATGAGAAAGACGGTGCGCTGACGGTTTCGCCATCAGCACCGGCAGCTGGAGAGCCAGCCACCAAGTAAGCCAAATAATTTTTCTAAAACCTTGCCCCTGAAGGCTCTTCGCTTCCTTAGCGAAAGCCCGTCAGGGGCAAGGGTTTTTTTGCTACATCCAGCAAATCAGCGTATGATTAGAGTGAGTTGTCATTTGGCGCAGTTGAATGTTCGCTAAACCCCTGAGGAGGTAATAATAATGATCGTTGTTGTGAATACGATAAAAGTAAAAAAAGGCCATGGTGAAGAAGTGGCGCAGCGTTTTCAAAACTCCAAAGGTGTTGAATTAACCCCCGGATTTATTCGAATGGAAGTTCTCTTCACAGAAGACTTGGAAGAACATGATGAATTAAAGGTATGTACCCACTGGGCAGACAAGCCTTCATTTGAGAGTTGGGTGAACAGTGATTCCTTCCGTCAAGCCCACGCCAAGCGCGAAGGCAGCCCGGGTGGGCAATCGCAAAGCCAATCCCAAGGTCAGCACCCGCAGAGCGGCGGGCAGGAGCAGCAGGTCCAACACAGCAGCCAAGGACAAGCTCACCAAGCTTCGCCGCAGGGCGAAAGTGTCATGCTGGGATCGAAAATGACGATTCATAATGTACTTGTTTCACGTACACCCAACGAGCAATAAATACCGTAATTCTCAACTTCATCGATAATCATCTGTTTCCCGCCCGGTGGTGTATTGCTGAGCGGGAAACTTTTATTTGGACAGCGCGCTTAAGGGTTTATCCCATCCTCTAGAAATGGTAAACTTTGAATGATAAGTAATATGTATAAGGAGCCGCTCATGGCAAAACTTAAAATAAAATTCGCTTGTACGGAATGCGGAACGGAATCGCCCAAATGGTTGGGGAAATGCCCTGGCTGCGGGGAATGGAATACGATGGTCGAAGAAAAGGAATCTGTAGTCAAGACGCCTGGAATGGGTTCCAGACTTATTCAGACGAAAGAAAAGCCGCAATCCATCATACACATAGATAATGAGCAGGAGCCCAGAATTGAAACGACCCTCCTGGAGCTCAATCGTGTGCTTGGCGGCGGGGTTGTTCCCGGATCGCTCATTCTCGTTGGCGGGGATCCCGGCATCGGGAAATCGACGCTGCTGCTGCAAACCTCCCATGCGTTAGCCTCCCAGGGTCTTACGGTCCTTTATATTTCCGGAGAGGAATCGGTCAGGCAAACAAGGCTGAGGGCCGATCGCCTGGGGGCGCTTACCGAAAAGCTTTATGTGCTTTGCGAGACGAATATGGATCAGATCAGCGATGCGATCGAGTCGCTGGAGCCGGATTTTCTCGTCATCGACTCCATCCAGACGGTATATGATCCCAGTGTCTCTTCGGCACCCGGCAGTGTTTCCCAGGTTCGTGAATGCACGGCTCATTTCATGCGCGTGGCCAAAGTGAAGGGAATCGCCACTGTCCTTGTCGGGCACGTTACAAAGGAGGGAGCGATTGCTGGACCCCGATTGCTTGAGCATATGGTGGATTGTGTCCTTTATTTTGAAGGAGAACGGCATCATTCCTACCGGCTGCTCCGGGCAGTCAAAAATCGGTTTGGATCCACCAATGAAATCGGGATATTCGAAATGGGAGAGCTGGGTCTGCGTGAAGTTAGCAATCCGTCTGAACTCTTCCTCTCGGAACGTCCGCTTGGTGTATCGGGTTCGACCGTAGTGGCCAGTATGGAGGGAACGCGTCCAGTATTGGTGGAGCTCCAGGCACTTGTAGCGACAACGAATTTCCCTTCTCCAAGGCGGATGTCTACCGGTATTGACCACAATAGGATGTCGCTCATCATTGCCGTATTGGAAAAACGGATGGGTATGTTTTTGCAAACGCAGGATGCCTATTTGAATGTGGCGGGCGGCGTCAAGCTGGACGAACCCGCTGTTGATCTGGCAGCAGCGGTGAGCATTGCATCAAGCTTTCGCGATGCGCCGACAAGGCCATTCGACGTTGTTTTTGGTGAAATTGGCTTGACTGGAGAAGTTCGGGCCGTTTCGCGTGCAGAGCAGCGGGTCAAGGAAGCGCATAAGCTTGGCTTTAAACGTGTGATTATGCCAACGAAAAGCTTGAAGGGCTGGAGTCCGCCTGCGGGCATCGAAATAATTGGGGTCGAGACAGTGGCAGAAGCCCTCTCGGCAGCACTCGGATAAGAGGGGGAAGATGATGAAGGAGCCGAATCAACTAGAAGTTATGAATCAACTGCTGCAAATGGTCGCACCAGGCACGGCTTTTCGGGAAGGACTGGACAATGTGCTGCGGGCAAAAACCGGCGCGCTGATCGTTGTTGGATACAGTCCTGAGGTTATGGAGGTCGTTGATGGCGGATTTTCGATCAATTGCGACTTCTCCCCTTACTATCTGTATGAGCTTGCCAAAATGGACGGCGCCATTATTTTGAGTGAGGACCGCAAGCGGGTTTTGTATGCCAATACTCAGCTGATTCCCAACAGTTCCATTTCATCGGTTGAGACGGGAATCCGGCACCGGACGGCCGAACGGGTCGCGAAGCAGACCGGCAAGCTTGTGGTTTCCATTTCGCAAAGGCGCAATATTATTACTCTGTATCAGGGTCAGCTCCGCTATTCGCTCAAAGAAATGGGCGTTATTCTGACCAAGGCGAACCAAGCCATACAAACGCTGGAAAAATATAAAACGGTGCTCAATCAGGCGTTTACGAATTTATCAGCTCTGGAGTTTGAAGAATTGGTTACGCTGCATGAAGTGGCTCATGTCGTCAAACGCATGGAGATGCTCATTCGTGTGAAGATGGAGATTAAACGATACGTCAATGAGCTGGGGACAGAAGGCCGGCTTATCAGCATGCAGATGGAAGAATTGGTTGGCGGCGTTGAGGAAGAAGCCTGGTTTTTAATAAAGGATTATGCGAAAAATCCCCATGAGGACAAGATTCGTGAAATTCGCGCAGGCATCCATAAATTGAATTCAGAGGAATTATTTGATAATAGTTCAATTATTAAACTGCTGGGATACACGGGTACCAGTGTGGCCTCTGAAGAAATGATTGCCCCTCGGGGCTATAGGCTGCTCAGCCGTATCCCGCGCCTGCCTACCGTTATTATGAATAATCTGGTGGACCGTTTCGAGCGGTTGCCCCATATTTTAATGGCCACTATTGAGGAATTGGACTCCGTGGATGGCATCGGGGAAGTGCGGGCGCGCGCGATTAAAGAAGGGCTGAAGCGGATTCAGGAACAGATGTTCATTGACAGACATATTTAAATCACATACAATGTTAGAATGTGGATAACCATGTAAATCGCTAATAACTGTAAAAAATGGTTTTGGGGCATAGTAAAGATGAGGTGGAACAAAATGATCACGAAGTCGATACCGAGTCTTTTTACGGTGGCGAATTTATTTTTGGGTATCGTCGCCATTATTCTCGTTTTTCCAGAAAACTCAAAACCGGAAATCGCTGCGATGATGGTTATCATTGCGATGCTGATGGATGGCGTGGATGGCCGGGTGGCCCGCGCCCTGAATGCGCAAAGTGAATTCGGCAAGGAGCTGGATTCCCTTTCGGATGTGATCTCGTTCGGCGTTGCTCCGGCTTTTATTATGTATAGTGTAGCCTTCCAGGAGCTGAGCTCGGCGGCCGCGTGGATTATTACCGCGCTGTTTCCCATATGCGGTGCTCTGCGGTTGGCCAGATTTAATGTCATATCCAGCATGCCCGGTTATTTTATCGGATTGCCCATTCCGGCGGCAGGAGGCGTGCTTGCAACACTCGCGCTGTTTCACAAGGATATATCAGTTGCAGTATTGATGGGAAGCACGCTGGTGCTTTCCTTTCTCATGGTGAGTACAATTAAATACCCCAGCTTCAAAAAAATGGGCATTCCCAAAAGTGCGATTTGGGTCGTCCCTATAATCATTGTCGTCACGGTTGTACTGGGCATCCTGTTTCATAACCAGTTGTCCAAGATCCTCTTTATACCTTTGGTTCTTTACGCGCTGTACGGCCTAAAAAAAAACGTTGACCGGCGTCTCCCTTTTCCAGGGCGAAATCGCAAGCGCCGGAAACAAGCCGAATTGCTTGAAGAGATCATACCTACTGAGCATGGTGCATAGAGCTGCCTGTAAAAATGTAAAAACAAACCGCCTGCTCATCCCGTAAAGGATGAGTCAGGCGGTTTGTTTGTTATATGATCCTGTTCACAGCTCTGCGATGCGATTACTTTAAGTCAGGTTGAAGAGTCCTAATGTCGAGCACTTGTCAGATTCCTGGGCAACTACATCGTCAAGCTGAATGTCGAGGAGATTGCACATGGCTGACATGTAGAACAGGTTACGGCCAAGCTCGCCTTTAATGGCATCTCTGCAGTGCTCGCACAATTCACCGCTGACGTGGTAATGAAGAGTATTTTTGGCTTGTTCCAAATTGATTTCATCTGTGTATTCTTGCCTTTTAGCATTTAACTCGATACAACCGCATTCCGTCACCGATTTAGCAACAGCTCGATTAACGGAGGCACCGGATTGGCCGTATTTCGATAAAACATCAAGCAAACTGCGATGACGCAAAAGCAGTTCAGACACTTGTTGCTGAAATTGATCCAATGTTGGGGCGCTCATCGATTCCACCTCGTTTCGGGATTGGCAGTGCTCCTCTTATTATAAGCTTCGACCGCCAGTAATTCAAAACCGTTTTGTGTAATTTGTCTGCTTTATCGACCAAGGTTAATAATTTCTAATACTTTCATCCTTCCCTACGATTAACCTCTGAGAAATTGGAACATAATTGTAAAGGAGGTGGAATTATGATGAAACGAATGATTCAATTGTTTGGTTTATGTTTTGGCGGGGTCCTGGGCGCTCAGATGCACAGCTGGATGAATATAGGGACACTGTGGACGGAGTCTTCCTACGGGATGATGCAGCGGTCCGGCAGCTATTATATGAATGTCGGTATTGGAGCGTTGTGCGGCTTGGTGCTGGCCTCGATGCTTGCAGTTCCGCTGATCCGGTGGATTCAGCAGGGAGCTGACCGTATATCCTCGATGCCCACTGGGGATCTGTTTTCCGGGGTATTGGGGCTTATGATCGGTCTGGGACTGTCGGCGCTGCTTTATCCTGCGCTTGCCGGATTGACAGGCGCCGGGCAATTCATTCCCATAGCAGCCATGCTGGTTCTCGGTTATGCGGGTATGCGGATCGGGCTTAGCAAACGGGAGGAACTGACCGAACGGATGAGTTTGATTATGGAACGCGGCAAAAGTAATAATGGCGAAGATGACAGCAGCTATGAAGAGCATAAAATTTTGGATACAAGTGTCATTATCGACGGCCGAATCGCCGATATTTGCAAAACCGGATTTATTGAAGGGACACTTGTAATACCAGAGTTTGTGCTTGAAGAGCTGCAGCACATTGCCGATTCCTCCGATCTGCTCAAACGAAACCGCGGTCGTCGTGGACTCGACATTCTGAATAAAATTCAGAAGGAACTGGATGTGAGAGTCCTTATTTATGAAGGGGACATGGAAGAGGGAGAAGTGGACAGCAAATTGGTCAAGCTCGCCAAGGTGCTTCATGGCAAGGTGGTCACGAATGATTTTAACCTGAACAAGGTATGCGAGCTTCAAGGTGTTTCTGTACTTAATATTAATGATTTGGCCAACGCTGTGAAGCCGGTCGTTCTCCCCGGCGAAGAAATCGTGGTTCAAGTGATCAAGGATGGCAAGGAGCATGGTCAGGGAGTCGCCTATTTGGACGATGGAACGATGATCGTGGTGGAGGGCGGCCGGGAATACATCGGAACAACGATGGAGGTGCTCGTGACGAGCGTTCTTCAAACCTCGGCGGGCCGGATGATTTTTGCCAAGCCAAAGCTGTTGGAAAAAGCGCAGTAACACGTTATGATAGTAAACGGATGATGTCTCCATCAAGCGGGAGCATCGAGGTTTACAGTTTATAGCGAGGCGGTTGAAGGGCATGCAGGCAGGACAGGCAAATTGGGGCGTCGTCGTCGTGGCGGCCGGACGCGGAACACGGATGGGAACGAAGGAGAGCAAGCAGTATTTGCTCTTGCAGGACAAGCCCATCATTGTCCATACGCTGGAACGATTTGAGATGTTGGATGAGGTCAGCGAGGTTGTCTTGGTTGTAGGCCCTGGTGATACGGCCCGCGTCGAATCGATTGTACGGGATAACTTGCTGGTTAAAGTCAAGGCCGTGCTGGCTGGCGGCAGTGAGCGTCAGCACTCGGTTCGGACCGGACTGCAGGCGCTGAGCAAGGAAATGGAATGGGTCATGGTGCATGATGGTGTGCGTCCATTGGTAACTGCCGAGGCGGTACGCTCTTGTATGGCTCAAGCGGTAAAAACCGGGGCCGCTGTGCTTGCTGTGCCCGTTAAAGATACAATCAAGCAGGTTGGTGAAGCCGGTGTGATCGTGGCGACACCTGACCGCCGGAGCTTGTGGGCGATACAAACGCCGCAGGCTTTTCGGCGTTCCCTGCTGCTGGAAGCGCATGAGAGGGCGGCGGCGGACGGCTTTGTCGGAACGGATGATGCCATGGTTGTAGAACGTCTCGGTGTACCCGTTACAGTTGCAGAAGGCGATTACACCAATATAAAAATTACGACACCTGACGATTTGCCATGGGCGGAATTTCTGCTTGCGGCCCATTTGAACAAAGACAATCAGGGAAATGAATAGAGGGGGAAAGCGGGAATGATTCGAGTTGGACAAGGCTTTGATGTGCATCAACTGGTGGAAGGGCGGTCATGTATTATCGGCGGAGTGACGATTCCCTATGAGAAGGGACTGCTCGGCCATTCCGATGCCGACGTGCTGCTGCATGCAATCAGCGATGCAGTACTGGGCGCCCTTGGACTCGGTGATATCGGCAAGCATTTCCCCGATACTGATCCAGCCTTTAAGGACGCGGACAGCCTGAAGCTTCTGGAGCATATCTGGCAGCTCGTGAAAGAGCGCGGCTATAAATTGGGCAATATTGATTCGACTATTATTGCGCAGCGTCCCAAGATGGCGCCTTTTATTCCTCAGATGGTAGAAGTCATTGCACGAGCGCTGGAGGCGGATGAGCTATCTCAGGTAAATGTGAAGGCAACCACAACGGAGCAGCTTGGTTTTACCGGACGGGGCGAAGGGATTGCTGCCCAATCAGTTGTCTGCCTTGTCAAGACTATGCTATGATCGGTTGAAAACGGAACATCATGGAAGGAGTATTGGATACCATGTCAGAGAATATTCGGGTGCGGTATGCGCCGTCACCTACAGGGCATCTGCATATCGGCAACGCGAGAACGGCCTTATTCAACTATTTGTTCGCACGCAGTCTGGGCGGGAAGTTTATTATACGTATCGAAGATACTGACCTGAAACGTAATATTGAGGGCGGCGAGGAAAGTCAGCTTACCTATCTCAAGTGGCTGGGCATCGACTGGGACGAGAGCGTTGATGTCGGAGGGGGATATGGGCCATACCGCCAGACGGAGAGGCTCGACATTTACCGTGAATATTGGCATGATTTGATTGCCAAAGGTCTGGCCTATAAGTGCTACTGCACGGAGGAAGAGCTGGAAGCGGAGCGGGAAGAACAAACAGCGCGCGGAGAGATGCCGCGGTATTCCGGCAAGCATCGCGATTTAACCGAAGAGCAGCGGCAGTCATTTGAGGCGGAAGGCCGTGTACCCAGTATCCGCTTTCGCGTTCCGGAAGGCCGAACCATGACGTTCAGTGACATCGTAAAGGGCGAAATCAGCTTTGAATCCGATGGAATCGGCGATTTCGTTATTGTGAAGAAGGACGGCGTTCCCACTTATAATTTCGCGGTTGCCCTTGATGATCATCTCATGGCAATCAGTCATGTGCTCCGCGGAGAAGACCATATCTCAAATACGCCAAGGCAACTGCTGATCTATGAAGCATTCGGCTGGACGCCGCCCGTATTCGGACATATGACGCTTATTGTGAATGAACAGCGCAAGAAGTTGAGCAAACGCGATGAATCCATTATTCAATTTATTGAGCAATATGATAAGCTGGGCTACCTGCCGGAGGCAATGTTCAACTTTATTACACTGCTCGGCTGGTCTCCGGAGGGCGAGCAGGAGATATTCACACGCGATGAGCTTATTGAAGCTTTTGATCCCGCCAGATTGAGCAAAAGCCCGGCCTTCTTCGACACAGCCAAACTTAGCTGGATGAACAATGAGTACCTGAAAAAGACGGAGCTGACTCGCGTAGTTGATCTCTGTCTGCCTCATTTACAGAATGCCGGCCGGCTCCCGGAGGTTTTGGATGAGAGCGGGAGGGAATGGGCAAGCGACCTTATTGGGCTGTATCAGGATAAACTGCACTGCGCTGCAGATATCGTTCCGCTGACGAGCTTATTCTTTGAGGATGAAATGAACGATGAAGAGGAAGCGAAGCTTGTGCTCGCCGAGGAGCAGGTCCCAGCGGTGCTGCAGGGCTTCGCCGGGCAGTTGGCATCAATAGAGTCCCTGGATGCTGATGGCATCAAGGCGGCAATCAAAGCGGTACAGCAAGCTACAGGCTTCAAAGGAAAGCAGCTGTTTATGCCTATACGTGCCGCCCTGACCGGACAGACCCATGGACCGGATCTTAATCGTACAATCGCTCTGCTGGGCAAAGTCAAAGTGGAGAAACGTTTGCGTTTCCGGTTAAATTAATTCATCTTTTGCCGATAACCGGGCTCGTCTTGAATGCAAGGGCACTTGTCAGTTAATCGGCAGTCCGCTATACTTGTAGTACCTAATTATCAAGTTGTATCGGTTTAAAGGCTTGGAACAGGATTGTTCATTTCCGAGAGGAATCCAGAGAGAGCGACCTTTCAAATTGGAACAGCTGCACATGAATGCAGGATGTCTGCCATTTTGAATAGGCTGGGAGTCGTTCATTCCTTGAAATGCAGCATTGCGCCTGGGAGCCGCTCTTTCGATCCGCGCATGCGGGCGGAATTTCTTTTTGTTGTCCGTAACAGGTACAGCAGGAGAATTCAGCTTGCAGAGTGTGGGGTAGAACGTGACGATTCGTCCGCGTTATGGACTTTAAGATGGGGGTCTTTGTACGGATCTCCAAGCAGAGTGGAACCGCGTCCACACGCCTCTGCAGCCCTCGGGCTGCAGGGGCTTTTCTTTATGCCCAGGGTTGCATGGCCAATCATGCGGTCGGTACAGTTTGATGGCAATGCCTTTCAGAGAGGAGTCTTGACCATGTTTCGCCATATAAAATCCGATATAGATACGGTGCTTTATAATGATCCGGCAGCACGCAGCAAATTCGAGATCGTATTCACCTATTCGGGTTTGCATGCCATATGGTCTCATCGTATTGCCCATCGCCTGTATAAGCTGCGCTTGTACACGGTTGCGCGCCTGATCTCTCAAATCTGCCGTTTCTTTACGGGCATTGAAATCCATCCGGGTGCGACGATCGGAGACCGGTTGTTCATTGACCACGGTATGGGCGTCGTAATTGGCGAAACATGCGAGATTGGCGATAATGTCGTCATTTATCAAGGTGTGACTCTTGGGGGAACCGGTAAGGAAAAAGGAAAACGGCATCCGACAATCGGCAATAATGTAGTCATCGCATCGGGGGCCAAAGTGCTTGGATCGTTCAAGGTCGGGGATAATGTAAATATTGGCGCCAATTCGGTTGTACTCCGGGAAGTGCCGTCCAACAGTACTGTTGTCGGAATTCCCGGAAGAATAGTCAGGAAGAACGGCGAGCGGGTGAAGGACCGGCTGGATCATGCCCAGCTGCCTGACCCAGTCATTGAAATGCTTCGTGAGATGCACAAGGAAATTGAGAATTTAAGGTCCGAGCTTGAGCGCGAGAGGCAAAAGCAACCTATTGCTGGAGGAGATCCGAGAATATGACTTTGCAAATTTATAATACGATGCATCGAAACAAGGAAGACTTCATACCCCAGGAGCCTGGGCAGGTGAAAATGTATGTATGCGGTCCGACCGTGTATGATTATATTCATATCGGCAACGCACGGCCTGTGATCTTTTTTGATGTAGTGAGGCGGTATTTGGAAGCTATTGGATATCAGGTGAATTATGTCGTTAATTTTACCGATGTGGATGATAAGCTGATACGCAAGGCCGAACAGCTCGATATGACCGTTGCGGAAGTGGCGGAGAAATTTATCCATGCATTCAATAGCAATATCGAAGGACTGGGCGTGCATAGGGCGACCATCAATCCGCGTGTGACCGATCATATTCCGGAAATATTGGCTTTAATTGAAGGCTTGGTCAACACCGGCTACGCTTATGAAAGCGGCGGCGATGTTTTCTTCCGCACGAGCAAATTCCAGGATTATGGGAAGTTGTCGCATCAAAATATGCAGGAGCTGCAACTGGGTATCCGGATCGAAGTGGACCGCCGCAAGGAGAACGGCCAGGACTTCGTCCTATGGAAAGCGGCGAAGCCCGGAGAAGTGTATTGGGAAAGCCCTTGGGGAGCAGGGCGCCCGGGATGGCATATCGAATGCTCCGCAATGGCACGCAAGTATCTGGGCGATACGCTGGATATTCACGGCGGCGGACATGATTTGCAATTTCCACATCATGAGTGCGAAATTGCGCAATCTGAGTCCTTCACAGGGAAACCGCTCGCCAGGTATTGGATGCATAATGGATATATTCACATTAATAATGAAAAAATGTCGAAATCCCTCGGCAATGGAATTACGGTCAATGAGCTGTTGAAGCGGGTAAAACCGGAAGCAATCCGCTATTTCATGCTGTCGGCCCATTACCGTAGTCCGCTGAACTTTAGCGATGAGACGCTTGCGCAGGCAGAGAACAGCGTGGAGCGGATTGCCAACTGCTACAGCAACCTGCATCACCGTTTGGCTGTCGCCGTAAGCGAGAAGGATGAAGAGGCAGCTGCGCTTCAAATCCGAATAGAAGCTATTCAGAGCGAGTTTAACGCAAAAATGGATGATGATTTTAATACCCCTGATGCGATAACGGCTGTATTTGAGCTTGTCAGTGAGGCTAATCAATATTTGCAGCGTCCGGTTGCATCAACTGAAGGCTTGCAGCTGCTGATCAAGGCGTTTGAATCCCTTGACCGCGTTCTTGGGCTATTGCCGGCTTCAGGTGCTGCAGAATTGCTCGATTCGGATATTGATGCGTTAATTGTCGAACGGACGAACGCGAGATCGGCGAAAAATTGGAAACGTGCGGATGAAATCCGCGATTTGCTGGCGGATCAAGGGATTATTCTGGAGGATACCCCTCAGGGCATTCGCTGGCGGCGCAAATGATGGAAGACCGAAATCAGGGACTTTGGTTCCATCCCCCGGCCAAACAGCCCAATCAAATAAATCCGGTCGTGCTGGCCTATTTGGGAGACGCGGTTTTTGAGATGATGGTTCGACAATATTTGATTGCCCAGCCGAATCACAAGTCGAATCATCTGCACCGCCTGGCAACCGGCTTCGTTTCTGCAAAAGCCCAGTGCGCGCTTCTTGAGCGGTGGCAGCCGCTGCTCACGGAACAGGAAGCGGACATCGTCCGCCGCGGAAGGAACGCCAAATCGGGTGCCCCCCCCGAAAAATGCCAATCTCGCAGATTACCGTCAGGCGACGGCGTTGGAATGTTTAGTCGGCTATTTGTATTATGAGAAACAGACAGAGCGGCTTCGTGAGCTAATGGCAGTTGCCTTTGACGAACCGGCTGCAGCGATCGGCAAATTCGAGGAGGACAACAGATGACTGAGCAAGATTCGCAACAGGACTCACAAGAAGAATGGATTGCAGGCAAGCATCCGGTCATGGAGGCGCTGCGCTCCGGGCGGGAAATCAATAAAATATGGATTGCCGAGCAATCTCAGAAAAATGCGGCGCCTATCATAGCCGAGGCGAAAAAGGCGGGAATTATCGTTCAGTTTGCCGATAAACGCAAGCTTGATCAAATGGCCGAAGGCACAACCCATCAAGGCGTTGTCGCTCAAGCCGCTGCCTACCGCTATTTTGAGTTGGAGGAGCTGCTGGAGAGGGCTCGTTCAAGCGGAGAAATGCCTTTTCTGCTGCTGCTTGATGAAATCGAGGATCCCCACAATCTGGGTTCCATACTTAGGACGGCGGAGTGCACGGGAGTGCATGGCGTGATTATTCCCAAACGCCGATCCGCATCGCTTACGGCAACGGTGTCGAAAACCTCCGCGGGTGCTGTGGAATACGTTGCCGTTTCCCGGGTCACCAATATTGCACAGACGATCGATAAGCTGAAAGAAGCGGGAATTTGGGTTGCGGGTGCGGACGTTGGCGCACATCAGGATGTGTATGCCTCGTCCACAAAGTTTGATATGCCGCTCGCTCTTGTCATTGGCAATGAGAGCAAAGGCATCGGCAGGCTGATCCGTGAAAAATGCGATTTTCTGATCAAGCTGCCAATGAACGGGCATCTCAATTCTTTGAATGCTTCGGTGGCTGCTGGTGTGCTGATGTACGAAGTGCTGCGGCAGCGCCGGAGCCTCTAGGCAATGCGACGGCGTGATGATGTACTGCTTGTGGACGGCTACAACATGATTGGAGCATGGCCGGTTCTTGCTGCAATGCGCGACACTGATTTGGAGGGCGCACGCGATAAGCTGCTGGAGATGCTGGCTGATTATCAGGGATTCACAGGCATGTCCGTCACGGTCGTATTTGATGCGCATCAGGTTCCCGGCACAGGATCGGCTTTTAACCAGTTCAGAATCTCTGTAGTCTATACAAAAGAGAAGGAAACGGCCGATTCATGTATTGAACGGCTGGCTTCGGAGCTTGCGCTGCGCAGCCGCAATCTCTATGTGGCGACTTCCGATCTGGTTGAGCAGCATGTCGCTTTCGGCAAAGGCGCTCTCAGGATATCCGCACGGGAGCTGCTGATCGATATCGAGCAGAACCGCAAGGCGATCGAACGCACGATAGAGGACAAGTCCCATCAGCGTAATGAACTGGATACCAATCTGAGTCTGGAAGTCCGGACAAAGCTTGAACGATGGCGCCGTGGGCAGAATTAACTCAGTTCGTCTTTAATTCACATTCAATAATGTCACAATACTTGACGCGAATCCCGCTTGAAACGGGACTAACTTCCAATTTTTCTATTTAATTAAAGTTTTATCGATAGGAAGTTGATTGACGGCCCAAGGTTACATAATGTATACTGATTCTATGTTTCTGAACGGATCTGGTAGAAGTTAGTTATGGCTTGGTATCGTTTCCTGTAGTGGCATAGTGTTACACGTAACCTAATCAACGAAAATGATTGCGTTCGGTTAAATTTTGCGCAATGCACGCCTTTCGAGCCGGAGGGATTGTTCGTGAGCATCGACCTCAAAGAGTGGAAACCGCTGGACTATGACTGCAGAACGGACGAAGATATTGTAGAAGCGGTTCGTGAGGGTGACGGCGAAGCGCTGGAATATTTAATTAATAAGTATAAGAATTTTGTGCGTGCCAAGGCCAGATCCTACTTTCTGATCGGGGCTGACCGCGAGGATATCGTACAAGAGGGCATGATCGGGCTTTACAAGTCAATCCGCGATTTCAAAGGGGACAAGCTTGCATCCTTCAAGGCGTTTGCGGAGCTTTGCATCACGCGTCAGATCATTACAGCGATCAAGACGGCTACCCGCCAGAAGCATATCCCGCTCAATTCCTATGTCTCGCTGGACAAACCTATCTACGATGAAGATTCCGACCGCACACTGCTTGACGTCATCTGCGGAACCCGTGTTTCCGACCCCGAAGAGCTTATTATCAACCAGGAAGAGTTTGTTGGTTTGGAAGACAAGATGTCCGAGATTTTAAGTGATCTGGAACGCAAGGTGCTTATGCTGTATTTGGACGGGCGCTCCTATCAGGAGATCGCTGTGGATTTGGATCGGCATGTAAAGTCAATTGATAATGCTTTGCAGCGTGTCAAGCGTAAGTTGGAGCGGTATCTGGAAATCCGTAACATCAGCAACTGATTGATGGGATAAGTGACTTGCGCCGTCTTGTACGGCGAAGCATACTTTTTCTGATCGACGTGTCTAGAAAGTGCGGTATATAGGCTTATAAATTCTAAACGATGGACAGAGGAGCCGGTCAGGCTCTTTTTTTAATTTATAACAGATCCTCTGTCAAACTGACATCCGTTATATGAAAGTATGGCGGGGAAGGTTTGAAACTCTCACATGCCGCGCATAATGGGAGTAACAGAACATCTTCAACTTTTAGCTGTGGACGGTTGGGCATTGTGCGGTGATTTAAGTTTACTCCCGGTCTAGAGATGCGTTTTTCTTGACACGGCATATTGCATATGATAAAGTATTTCAGGTAGCCCTGAAATAGGTCTTTTTTTTGATGGGCTTTGAATCTTGAATCTTGCTTGTTCCACATACAATCAGGATTTAATGGATTCGAACTTTTTTTATTTATGGTAATTCGGGAGGTGTACAGCAATGCGGGTAATTATTACGTTGGCTTGCACAAACTGCAAACAAAGAAACTACGCTTCCAGCAAGAACAAACGGAATCACCCCGACCGCATCGAGATGAAGAAGTTTTGTAAGTTCTGTAACGAACATACTCCTCATCGCGAGACAAGATAGGTCAATTGGGAGGTGTGGAAGTGACATTTTTTGCTAAGATGAGGCAAAGTTTCGGGTCGACTTTTTCCTTTTTTTCTGACAGCGTCGCGGAACTGAAGAAGGTTCGTTGGCCAAGCCGTAAAGAGTTGACAAGCTATACTCTCGTTGTAGTAATAACGATTATAGTGGTTACCATTTACTTCTGGGTTCTTGACATCGGCATTTCCGCATTGGTCGAACTGATCGTTTAAGAAGGGGCCAAGGGTGGCTAGTTATGGAAATGGAAAAAAGATGGTATGTTGTGCATACCTACTCAGGGTACGAAAACAAGGTAAAAGCGAACTTGGAGAAGCGTGTTGAATCTATGGGCATGGAGGACAAAATCTTCCGCGTTCTTGTTCCTATGGAAGAAGAAGTGGTGAACAAAGACGGTAAGCAAAAGATCGTCATGCGTAAAGTTTACCCCGGCTACGTTCTTGTGGAAATGGTTCAAACCGATGACTCCTGGTATGTGGTTCGTAATACCCCTGGCGTGACCGGGTTTGTCGGATCCACTGGTTCCGGCTCAAAGCCGACTGCGCTTCTGCCTGATGAGGTGGAGCAAATCTTGCGCCACATGGGTATTGATGAGCCTAAACCGAAAATCGAATTCGATTTGAAGGAAACGGTTCGGGTGAAGGTTGGACCTTTTGCCGATTTTGTCGGTACGGTGGAAGAAATTCTGCTGGACAAAAGCAAACTCAAGGTGCATGTCAACATGTTTGGACGGGAAACCCCGCTTGAGCTGGACTATACTCAGGTGGAGAAGATCTGATCTTCGTTTTCCTGCGTTGTCTTCGGGCAATACGGGTTGCGTGATGATTCCATCACCGCGGCCAAAGGGATTATTTGAGCAAGGAGGTGTGCATCATGGCAAAAAAGGTCATCAAGATGGTAAAATTGCAAGTCCCAGCAGGTAAAGCGAACCCGGCTCCGCCGATCGGTCCTGCACTCGGTCAAGCAGGCGTTAACATCATGGCGTTCTGTAAAGAATTCAACGCCCGCACAGCTGACCAAGCCGGTTTGATTATTCCGGTTGAAATCTCCGTATTTGAAGATCGTTCATTCACTTTTATCACCAAGACTCCACCGGCAGCCGTTTTATTGCGCGTTGCAGCAGGAATCGAAAAAGGTTCAGGTGAACCGAACAAGAAGAAAGTAGCTACCGTTAAACGTTCGAAAGTTCGTGAAATTGCGGAGCAAAAAATGCCTGACCTTAACGCGGCTTCAGTTGAAGCGGCAATGCTCATGGTTGAAGGTACGGCGCGCAGTATGGGCGTTGTCATCGAAGACTAATAGAGCCTGCGATGCTTAAGGCGCAGCAAAAGATATTCTTTTGTTGTAAGTGGGAGGATCTCCAACAGGGAGGATTTTCCGTTATAACCACATGAGGAGGAAATTTTCAATGGCTAAGCACGGTAAGAAATACCAAGAAGCTGCCAAGCTGATTGACAGCGAAGCAACCTACGAAGCCTCAGAGGCGATTGATCTCGTTAAAAAGGCGGCGACAGCTAAATTCGATGAGTCTGTTGAAGTTGCTGTTCGTTTGGGTGTAGACCCAAGAAAGCAGGACCAAGCGGTTCGTGGCGTAGTTGTCCTTCCCCATGGTACTGGTAAAACCAAACGTGTGCTTGTTTTCGCAAAAGGCGATAAAGCCAAAGAAGCGGAAGCGGCAGGCGCGGATTTTGTTGGCGATGCTGACATGATCACCAAAATCCAACAAGGCTGGTTCGAATTCGACGTTTGCGTCGCTACTCCGGACATGATGGCTGAGGTTGGTAAACTGGGTCGTATTCTCGGTGGTAAAGGTCTAATGCCTAACCCGAAAGCGGGTACCGTAACGTTTGACGTAACGAAGGCTGTTCAAGAGATCAAAGCCGGTAAAATCGAGTATCGTCTTGATAAAGCAGGTCAAATCCATGCTCCGATCGGTAAAGTATCATTCGACGCAGAGAAGCTGAACGAGAACTTTCGTGCGCTTATCGACGCGCTGAACCGTGCAAAACCGGCAGCAGCAAAAGGTATTTACCTGAAAAATATTGCTGTTTCCTCGACAATGGGTCCTGGCGCACGCGTTAATGCGTCCGTATACCGCTAAGAGGAGCAACATTTAACAATCGCATACGCATACCGTAGACAGTAGGTGCTGCTGAAGCTTAATTTCCTACCGAGGTGTTATGATAAAAGTGTTTGTTCATTTCAATCTTTTTTGGATGAAATGTTGACGGACCATCATGGCCTTCGCTATAGCTGCGGGGGCTTTTCTCATGCATCGAGGAAGAAATCCTTCGTTGAAAGCGGGATGCCCGAGAACATAACGGGAGGTGTACGAAAATGGCAAACGTTAAAACTATCGAAAGAAAACAACAATCGGTTAACGAAATCTCGTCGAAACTCCGCGAGTCTTCCTGCACAGTGGTTGCAGATTACCGTGGATTGAACGTGAAGCAAATTACCGAGCTCCGCAAACAGCTTCGCGAAGCGAACATCGAGTTTCAAGTGCTGAAAAATTCACTAGTGCGTCGTGCTACCGCCGGTGCGGAATTGTCTGAACTGGATGCAGTTCTTACAGGCCCAACCGCTGTTGCATTCAGCAAAGACGATGCAGTTGCTCCTGCTAAGCTGTTGAATGATTTCGCTAAAAAGAATGACGCTTTGAAACTAAAAGGCGGCGTTGTTGAAGGCCAAGTCATGAATGCTGATCAAATCAAAGCGCTGGCGGATCTTCCATCACGCGAAGGTTTGCTCTCCATGCTCCTCAGCGTCCTGCAGGCTCCTATGCGGAACTTCGCCCTTGCGGTTAAAGCAGTGGCAGAGAAGCAAGAAGCGTAAAAAACGGGTCCGGCTAAGCCGGGCACAGATATAGGTATTTACAAAAAAACAAAAAACATTTGGAGGTTCAACCATGAGTAAAGAGCAAATCCTGGAAGCCATTAAAGGCATGAACGTTCTTGAATTGAACGATCTCGTTAAAGCAATTGAAGAAGAATTCGGCGTAACTGCTGCTGCACCAGTAGCAATGGGCGGCGGAGCTGCGGTTGCAGAAGTTGCAGAACAAACAGAATTCGACGTTATTCTTAACGGTCCTGGCGCATCCAAAATCAACGTTATCAAAGTCGTTCGCGAAATTACAGGTCTTGGCCTGAAAGAAGCAAAAGATCTTGTTGATAATGCACCTAAAGCAGTTAAAGAAAAAGTAGCAAAAGAAGAAGCCGAAGCGGTTAAAGCGAAGCTTGAAGAAGCAGGCGCTTCCGTAGAAGTGAAGTAGTAGCAAGCTTGTTTATAGCGGCGAACCCCTTGAGGCTTTGGCTTCAAGGGGTTCGTTTTATTGATTAGCAGTACATACAAGCTTTAGAGTGGAGGGATATGATGTCGGATCACTACTTCACACAAACCCCCGATGTCAAACATGATCGGCAGTTCCATGAAACCGTGCTGCGTGGACAAAAACTGAAATTTGTGACAGATGCTGGCGTATTTTCAAAAGGCGCTGTCGATTATGGGAGCCGCGTACTCATTGAGGCGCTTGAACTGGCAAGAAATGCGAGGGTGCTGGATGTGGGCTGCGGTTATGGACCGATTGGATTGTCGGCAGCCAGACTCGCGGATCAGGGACATGTAACAATGATTGATGTGAATGAACGGGCTGTACAATTGGCAGCAGAGAATGCAAAGCTTAACGCTCTGACCAATGTGACCGTTCTGCAGAGTGATCTGTTCGGGGCGGTCTCAGGGCAAATCTTCGATACCATCATCACCAATCCGCCAATCAGAGCCGGCAAAACGGTAGTTCACCGGATATTCGAGGAAGGCGCACAGCTGCTTGAGCCCGGGGGGGCGATGTGGGTGGTTATTCAAAAAAAGCAAGGAGCACCTTCGGCTGAATTGAAGCTGGAATCCATTTTCGGCAATGTTGAAGAGGTGACGAAAGACAAGGGCTATCGGGTATTTCGGGCAGTCAAAAAAACATAACCAGGCAAGGAAGAATTTGTTGACTTCATTTGCTTGATGTGATATCATTATAAAATGTCAGTATTAAAATGGGCTCTTTCTCTTTAGTCAACTAAAATGTCAAGCGCTATTTTATGAGAGTAAAAGAGCGGTTTTGACATAAATTGTTCACATTTTGGGCAAAATTACTTGATATGAGACTTTCCGTTTTTATACCCGGAAAGCGCCTGACGGAAACATGCTCTTTTTTCGAACTTTCGATAAGGGCTTTTCTTTATTCATTCGAGAAAGTTTGGGGAATTCCTTCTTTCTTGAAAGAAAGTATCACAAGATCGGCGTCTCAAACAAGACGAACGGTCGGTTTTTGCTGGTTTCCAACAGAATTTGCCTGCTGAGCACAGTGATTTATTGAAGGGTGTACGTTCACTTTCTGTGAAGCAGACATGAGGGGTGAGGTTAAGTTGGCAGGACAACTTGTTCAGTATGGTCGACGCACGCGCAGAAGCTATGCTCGTATTCGCGAGGTGCTTGAAGTTCCGAACCTGATTGAAATCCAACAAAAATCGTACGAGAAATTTTTGGAGAAAGATCTTCTTGAGCTTTTCCAGGATATCTCGCCGATTCAGGATTTTACAGGTAATTTGATGCTTGAATTCATCGATTACTCGCTGGGCGAGCCGAAATATTCGGTCGATGAATCGAAAGAGCGCGACGTAACCTATGCGGCTCCGCTGCGGGTTAAGGTCCGGCTTATCAACAAGGAAACCGGCGAAGTGAAAGAGCAAGAAGTGTTCATGGGCGATTTTCCGCTGATGACCGAGACAGGAACGTTCATAATCAATGGCGCGGAACGTGTCATCGTCAGTCAATTGGTTCGCTCACCTAGCGTCTACTTCAGCACGAAGGTGGACAAAAACGGTAAGAAAAACTACACGGCTACGGTGATCCCGAACCGCGGAGCATGGCTGGAGCTTGAAACCGACGCGAAGGACATCGTTTATGTCCGTATCGATCGGACCCGGAAGATACCGGTTACGGTTCTTCTTCGCTCGCTGGGCTTTGGAACAGACGCGGAAATCCTGGATTTGCTTGGGCATGACGAATATATTCGCAACACGCTTGATAAAGACAACACCGACTCAACCGAGAAGGCGCTTATCGAAATTTACGAGCGTCTTCGTCCAGGTGAGCCGCCGACACTTGATAATGCCAAGAGTTTGCTGGTAGCTCGTTTCTTTGACCCGAAACGTTATGATTTGGCAAATGTCGGACGCTACAAAATCAACAAAAAGCTTCATATCAAAAACCGTTTGTTTAATCAACGTTTGGCTGAAACGCTTGTAGATCCAACAACGGGAGAGATTCTCGCAGAAACCGGACAAATGATTGACCGGCGTTTGCTTGACGAATTGATTCCTCATTTAGAGAAGAATGTTGGCTTCAAGACTTACCATGTCGCTAATGGTGTGCTTGATGCAGATAGTATTCCTCTACAAACTATAAGTGTATTCTCGCCTAATGATGACGGAAAAGTTCTTAAAGTAATTGCCAACGGCTTGATTGACAAAGCCGTCAAGCATATTACGCCGGCCGACATCATTTCGTCGATTAACTACTTTATTGATTTGCTTCACGGAGTTGGCAGCACGGATGATATTGACCATCTGGGTAACCGGCGTTTGCGTTCGGTTGGGGAATTGCTGCAGAATCAGTTCCGCATCGGATTGTCCCGTATGGAACGTGTGGTTCGCGAGCGGATGTCCATCCAGGATGCCAATGCCATTACACCGCAGGCGCTCATCAATATACGTCCTGTCATCGCGTCCATTAAAGAGTTCTTTGGGTCTTCCCAACTGTCGCAATTTATGGATCAGACGAACCCGCTTGCTGAGCTTACGCACAAACGCCGTTTGTCTGCTTTGGGACCCGGCGGTTTGACAAGGGAACGCGCTGGCTTTGAGGTCCGTGACGTTCATAACTCTCACTATGGCCGTATGTGTCCGATCGAGACGCCGGAGGGACCGAATATCGGGTTGATTAACTCCTTGTCGAGCTTTGCCAGAATCAACGAATATGGGTTTATTGAAGCTCCATACCGTTGGGTTGATGCGAAGACGGCTATTGTCACCGAGCAGATTGCGTATCTGACGGCCGATGAGGAAGACAACTATGTTATCGCTCAGGCGAATGCACAGTTGACCGAAGGCGGTAAATTCGCCGAGGACTCCGTTATTGTGCGCTACAACAAACAGGCTGACAACATCCTGACCATGCCAACCGATCGTGTTGACTATATGGATGTTTCGCCGAAGCAGGTTGTTTCCGTTGCAACGGCTTTGATTCCGTTCCTTGAGAACGATGACTCCAACCGTGCGCTTATGGGATCCAACATGCAGAGGCAAGCCGTTCCGCTTCTCATTCCGAAGTCGCCGCTTGTCGGAACAGGAATGGAGCACAAATCCGCCAAGGATTCAGGCGTTTGTATTGTCGCTAAGTATGACGGCGTTATTGAGCGTGTGTCCGCTAACGAGATCTGGCTGCGCCGCGTTGAAATGATTGACGGCAAGCCGGTTACAGGCGATCTGATCAAGCAAAAGCTGCATAAATTTATGCGTTCCAACCAAGGTACCTGCATCAACCAGAGACCGCTTTGCCGCAAAGGCGATATTGTGAAAAAAGGCGATATTCTTGCAGACGGACCTTCTACGGAAATGGGTGAACTCGCGCTTGGACGCAACGTGGTCGTCGCGTTCATGACGTGGGAAGGCTACAACTATGAGGATGCCATCCTGCTCAGCGAGAAGCTGGTTAAAGAAGATGTGTATACTTCGATCCATATTGAAGAATATGAATCGGAAGCCCGCGATACCAAGCTTGGACCGGAAGAAATCACCCGCGATATTCCAAACGTAGGGGAAGAAGCGCTCCGCAATCTTGACGAGCGTGGAATCATCCGGGTTGGTGCCGAGATCAGTGCAGGAGACATTCTGGTCGGCAAAGTTACCCCCAAAGGTGTAACGGAGCTTACGGCTGAAGAAAGATTGCTGCATGCGATTTTCGGAGAAAAAGCCCGTGAAGTTCGGGATACCAGCCTTCGGGTGCCGCATGGTACAGATGGTATCGTTGTAGATGTAAAAGTGTTTACCCGTGAAAATGGCGATGAACTGCCGCCTGGCGTTAACCAACTTGTTCGTGCCTACATTGCCCAGAAACGGAAAATTTCCGAAGGCGATAAAATGGCCGGACGCCATGGTAACAAAGGGGTAATCGCACGTATTCTCCCTGAAGAGGATATGCCATTCCTGCCGGACGGAACACCGGTAGAGGTTGTTCTTAACCCGCTTGGTGTACCTTCGCGGATGAACATCGGTCAAGTTCTCGAGGTTCATCTTGGCATGGCTTGTAAAATTCTCGGTATGCACGCGGCCACTCCAGTATTTGATGGAGCGCGTGAGGATGATGTATTTAACGCCATGGAAGAAGCCGGCATGCAGCGCAATGGTAAAACCGTGCTTTATGATGGACGCACCGGTGAGGAGTTTGAGCGTGAGGTCACAGTTGGCGTCATGTACATGATCAAGCTGGCTCACATGGTTGACGATAAAATCCATGCCCGTTCAACAGGTCCATACTCGCTGGTTACACAGCAGCCGCTGGGTGGTAAAGCTCAATTCGGCGGACAGCGTTTCGGGGAGATGGAGGTATGGGCGCTTGAGGCTTACGGAGCAGCCTATACGCTTCAAGAGATCTTGACCGTCAAGTCCGATGATGTCGTCGGCCGTGTTAAGACTTACGAGTCGATTGTCAAGGGTGAGAATGTGCCGGAGCCGGGCGTTCCGGAATCGTTCAAGGTTCTGATCAAAGAGCTGCAAAGTCTCGGGATGGACGTTAAGATCCTCAGCGAGAACGAGGAAGAGATTGAAATGAAAGAAATGGACGACGAGGATGACGGACAAAGCGACAAGCTGAATCTCAACCTCGAGGGTACGGAAGTTGGCGTGGAGTAACCGTTGATCGGTACGATCGGATAAGATAACAGGCCATTAGCGTCCTCACGGCGTTGCAGAGCCGGACTGCGCGATCAATGCGTAAGTCCGGCTTGAACGGGCAAATTGATTGCGTAACACACAAGTGAATCATGACGAAGGAGGGTTGCTCCTTGTTGGACGTGAACAACTTCGAGTATATGAAAATTGGTTTGGCATCACCGGATAAAATCCGCTCTTGGTCCCGCGGAGAAGTTAAAAAACCGGAAACAATCAACTACAGAACATTGAAGCCTGAGAAAGAAGGGCTGTTCTGCGAGAAAATTTTCGGGCCAACCAAGGACTGGGAATGTCATTGCGGCAAATACAAACGGGTTCGTTATAAAGGCGTCGTTTGCGATCGCTGCGGCGTTGAAGTAACCCGTGCGAAGGTTCGTCGCGAGCGTATGGGGCATATCGAGCTTGCAGCGCCTGTATCGCATATCTGGTATTTCAAAGGAATTCCAAGCCGCATGGGGCTTGCCTTGGATATGTCTCCTCGTTCACTCGAGGAAATTATCTATTTCGCATCTTATGTTGTAACGGATCCAGGGGATACGCCGCTTGAGAAAAAGCAGCTTCTTTCCGAGAAAGAATACCGCAGCTACCGTGAGAAGTATGGCTATGGATTCCACGCTGGGATGGGTGCGGAAGCTGTCAAAAAGCTGCTTCAGGATATCGATGTCGAACGCGAGCTTGAAACGCTGAAGGAAGATCTTCGTTCGGCACAAGGTCAGCGTCGTAACCGGGCCATTAAACGTCTCGAAGTCATTGAAGCCTTCCGCAACTCCGGCAATATGCCGGAATGGATGATTCTTGATGTTCTTCCGGTTATTCCTCCTGAGCTTCGCCCGATGGTCCAGTTGGATGGCGGACGTTTTGCCACCTCTGACCTTAATGATCTGTACCGTCGCGTTATTAACCGCAACAACCGTCTGAAACGTCTCCTTGATTTGGGCGCGCCTGATATTATCGTGCAAAATGAGAAGAGAATGCTTCAAGAAGCGGTTGATGCGCTGATTGATAATGGCCGTCGCGGCCGTCCGGTAACCGGTCCCGGTAACCGTCCTTTGAAATCGCTCAGCCATATGCTCAAAGGTAAACAAGGCCGTTTCCGTCAGAACTTGCTCGGTAAACGTGTCGATTACTCCGGCCGTTCGGTTATCGTTGTCGGACCAAGCCTGAAAATGTTCCAATGCGGACTTCCCAAGGAAATGGCGCTTGAGCTGTTTAAGCCGTTTGTTATGAAAGAACTGGTCAATAAAGGCCTGGCTCATAATATCAAAAGTGCCAAACGCAAAGTTGAGCGTGTCAGTCCTGAGGTGTGGGATGTTCTTGAAGAAGTCATTAAGGAGCATCCGGTTCTCTTGAACCGTGCCCCTACGCTTCACCGTTTGGGTATCCAAGCGTTTGAACCGATTCTCGTTGAAGGCCGCGCCATCAAGCTTCATCCACTCGTATGTACCGCGTACAATGCGGATTTCGATGGTGACCAAATGGCTGTTCACGTTCCGCTCTCTGCTGAAGCGCAAGCTGAAGCGCGGCTGCTTATGCTGGCATCGGGCAACATTTTGAACCCGAAAGACGGAAAACCGGTTGTAACACCTTCACAGGATATGGTTCTTGGCAGCTACTATTTGACTATGGATAATAAAGAAGCCAAAGGAAGCGGTTCGGTTTTCGCTTCTGTGAACGAAGCGATCTCCTCTTATCAGCGGGGAATTGTTTCCCTTCATGCGCGGATTTTTATACCCGTTAAAGTGCTGAACAAGACGATCTTCACCGAAGCGCAGCAGAAATCACTGATTTCCACTACGGTTGGTAAAATTATCTTTAATGAAATATTCCCGGACACGTTCCCGTATATCAATGAGCCGACGAAAGTCAACTTACTGCAGGGAACACCTGATCGATATTTTGTTTATGAAAAAGGTACCGATCTGCACAAATTCATGGAAGAAGTTCCACAGATGGGCGCAGTCGGCAAAGAGTATCTTGGTTTGATTATTGCTGAATGCTTCAGACAGTATCACACCACCAAAACATCGGTAACGCTTGACCGGATCAAAGAACTCGGGTTTACGTATTCAACTCGTGCAGGGATTACGGTTGCGGTATCTGACGTTATCGTTCCTGAAGAGAAGAAAGCGATCCTCGCCGATTCGGAAGAGAAAGTCAAGGTTGTATCGAATCAGTATCGCCGTGGTTTGATTACGAACGAAGAGCGGTATGACCGAGTTATTGAAATTTGGAGCAAAACAAAGGATACCATCACGGATGTTCTCATGAAATCAATGGACCGCTACAATTCCATTATGCTCATGGTGGACTCCAAGGCCCGGGGTAATAAATCGCAAATCACCCAATTGGGCGGGATGCGGGGACTGATGGCGAATCCATCGGGACGTATCATTGAGCTTCCAATCAAATCGAATTTCCGTGAAGGACTTACTGTTCTCGAGTACTTTATCTCGACTCACGGAGCGCGTAAAGGTCTTGCCGATACAGCACTTCGTACGGCTGACTCGGGTTACTTGACCCGTCGTTTGGTTGACGTCGCACAGGATGTTATCGTTCGTGAGGATGACTGTGGGACGGATAAAGGATTTACCGTCAGCAAAATTCAAGATGGTAAAGAGGTTATCGAGGATCTCTACGACCGTATTGAAGGACGTTACTCCTTCGAAACTGTCCGCAATCCATCTACAGGCGAAGTCATCCTGAATCGCAACGAATTGATTGATTCCAACAAAGCGGAGGAAATTATTGCCGCTGGAGTTGAAAAACTGCAAATTCGTTCAGTTCTAAGCTGCCGCGCCCGTCACGGTGTATGCAAAATTTGTTACGGACGCAACTTGGCAACAGGTAAGTTTGTTGAGATCGGGGAAGCTGTAGGAATCATCGCAGCTCAATCTATCGGTGAGCCAGGAACGCAGCTGACGATGCGTACCTTCCATACCGGTGGTGTTGCCGGTGATGATATTACACAAGGTTTGCCGCGTATCCAGGAGTTGTTTGAGGCTCGTAACCCTAAAGGTCAAGCGATTATTTCCGAGCTCGACGGTGTTATCAAAGACATCCGCGAGACAAAAGATCGTCGTGAGATTGAAGTGCAGGGTGAAGCGGAATCCAAAGTCTATGCAGTCACGTATGGTTCTCGTATCCGCGTTGCCAAAGGCAAGCATATTGAAGCGGGAGACGAGCTGACAGATGGTTCGATCGATCCTAAAGATATGCTTCGCATCAAAGGTATCCGCGGCGTGCAGAACTACATTCTGCAAGAGGTTCAACGTGTTTATCGGAACCAGGGTGTTGAGATCAACGATAAACATATTGAGGTTATGATCAAGCAGATGCTGCGTAAAATTCGTATTGTCGATGCAGGTGAGACTACTTTGCTCCCTGGTGCATTCGTCGATATTCACGAATACGAAGCAGCTAACCGTGATGCCTTGCTCTCTGGCCGCGAGCCTGCTGTTGCAAAGCCAGTTCTGCTCGGTATCACCAAAGCATCGCTTGAGACAGATTCCTTCTTGTCCGCCGCTTCCTTCCAGGAAACCACTCGTGTCCTGACAGATGCCGCGATAAAGGGAAAAGTGGATCAGTTGCTTGGCCTGAAAGAGAATGTTATTATCGGTAAGCTGATTCCGGCAGGTACTGGAATGCAGCGTTATCGGGGCATTCGTCTAAAGGGTTATGATGATGATATCGAAACTACGGTAGAAAAAACCGAAGATGAGATCGTACCGGTTGAGTCGTAATATTCAACCCTGCGGGATACAAACTACACAAAATATGTTTGATGTAGGGCTGACGGTGGCATCGCCGATTGGACGGTGCCACCGTCGCTTTTTGCCCTATTTTATTCCAAAAGATCGATGTCCGAAGCGTTCTGCGAAATATGCTGCTAGTTGCTTGACATAGAGCAGCTTGAAGTGCTAATATGTCGTAGTGTGCCTACTTGCATAACCCCTGTATTTGAACCATGCCGATTTTGTGTTATCTCTTAAATGAGTATCGCAATTTGGTTTGGCTTGGAAGGTCGGGATCAGATGCAATTTATAATCGGCAGTAAACAGACGACTAAGATGGTGGAGCAAGGCAAAGCCGTTCTTGTCTATGTTGCGCAAGATACAGATCCACGAATGAAGGATGATATTGTACGGCTTTGTACGACGGCAGGCGTGCCTATCTCATGGGTGGACACGATGAAGGGTCTCGGGGAAACCTGCGGCATTGAAGTCGGCGCTGCAATGGCGGCAGTAGTACCAGAAATTGAATAAGGAAATAACGTTTTTGCCCGAAAGCTGTGCGGCAAGAACTTTCATTTGTTTCTTTATGAACCGCCTGGATCTGTGGGCTTAGAATAAGCCGAAATATTCTAATCTGTTTTATTATTTTGGGAAGGAGGTGGCAGCATGCCAACAATTAATCAACTAGTCCGCAAGGGCCGCGAAGCGAAGGTCGTTAAATCGAAATCGCCGGCACTTCAAAGAGGATTCAATGCACTGAAACGTGAAGAAACAAACATAAGCGCGCCTCAAAAACGTGGTGTATGTACACGTGTCGGTACAATGACACCAAAAAAACCGAACTCTGCACTTCGTAAATATGCACGTGTGCGTTTGACGAACCGCGTAGAGATCACGGCTTACATCGGTGGTATCGGTCACAACTTGCAGGAGCATAGCGTCGTATTGGTTCGTGGCGGCCGGGTTAAAGATCTACCGGGGGTACGTTATCATATCGTTCGCGGAGCGCTCGATACTGCAGGGGTTAACAACCGGAAGCAAGCTCGTTCCAAATATGGCACGAAGCGCGCGAAAGTAAAAAAATAAGATTGATTTATGAATGTTATTTCATGAATACTTGAAGAAAGGGGGATCTGCATATGCCACGCAAAGGTCCAGTTACAAAACGTGACGTTTTACCGGATCCGCTATATAACAGCAAGCTGGTAACTCGTTTAATTAACCGTATTATGCTTGATGGTAAACGTGGAGTTGCCGCAACCATTCTGTATGATGCATTCAAGCTTATCAACGAACGCACAGGTTCGGAACCGATGGAAGTTTTCGAAGCGGCCATCAAAAATATCATGCCTGTTCTTGAAGTTAAAGCCCGCCGTGTTGGTGGTTCTAACTATCAAGTACCGATTGAGGTTAAACCAGAGCGTCGTACAGCGCTTGGTCTCCGTTGGCTCGTGAACTACTCACGCAACCGCGGCGAGAAAACGATGGAAGAACGTCTGGCTGCTGAAATCATCGATGCATCGAACAATACAGGTGCGTCCGTGAAGAAGCGCGAAGATACACACAAAATGGCTGAAGCGAATAAAGCATTCGCCCACTACCGTTGGTAGGATTCGCATAATCGGAAGGAGACGAAATCATGGCAAGAGAGTTCTCCTTGAAAAATACGCGTAATATTGGGATCATGGCGCATATTGATGCCGGTAAAACAACCACGACAGAGCGGATCCTGTTCTACACAGGCCGTACCCACAAAATCGGTGAAGTGCACGAAGGTGCAGCAACGATGGATTGGATGGAGCAGGAACAGGAGCGCGGAATTACGATTACTTCCGCTGCTACAACTGCACAATGGCATGGTCATCGCATCAATATTATCGACACCCCGGGACACGTTGACTTCACAGTTGAGGTTGAACGTTCCCTTCGTGTATTGGACGGGGCCGTAGGGGTTTTCAGTGCGAAAGAAGGCGTTGAGCCGCAGTCCGAAACGGTATGGCGTCAAGCTGACCGCTACAATGTACCGCGGATTGCATATGTCAACAAAATGGATATTATCGGCGCAGACTTTTTGAATGTTATCAGAGATATGCGCCTTCGTCTCAACGCAAATGCCGTCGCTATTCAACTGCCAATCGGTGCGGAGAATGACTTTATCGGCGTAATCGACTTGATTGAACGTGTCGCTTACACATATAAAGACGATCTCGGTAAAGATCCGGAGCAAGTTGAAATCCCGGCAGCATACAAGGATCAAGTTGAAGAACTTCGTCTGGAACTCGTTGAGAAAATCGCCGAGCTTGATGAAGAGCTCACGATGAAATACCTCGAGGGCGAGGAAATCAGCGTTGCCGAGTTGAAAGCGACATTGCGCAAAGGTGTTTGCGAAGTGAAGATTTTTCCGGTAATCTGCGGTTCCTCTTACCGTAACAAAGGCGTTCAATTAATGCTTGATGCCGTTGTCGACTATCTGCCAGCTCCTATCGATGTACCTGATATCAAGGGTCACCTTGAAGATGGAACCGAGACAGTTCGCAGGTCTGCAGATGACGAGCCTTTTGCAGCATTGGCGTTCAAAATCATGACTGACCCATTCGTAGGTAAACTGACGTTCTTCCGCGTATATTCCGGCGTTCTTAATTCCGGATCGTATGTTGTGAATGCAACGAAAGGCAAACGCGAACGGATCGGCCGTATTCTTCAGATGCATGCTAATGCCCGTCAAGAGATCAGCGAAGTTTACTCCGGTGACATTGCGGCTGCAGTAGGTCTGAAAGATACAACAACCGGCGATACGCTTTGTGATGAGAAAAACCCTGTTATTCTGGAGTCGATGAACTTCCCTGAGCCGGTTATCCAGCTTGCGGTTGAACCAAAGACAAAGGCTGACCAAGATAAAATGGGTATCGCTCTTCAGAAGCTGTCCGAGGAAGATCCTACGTTCCGTGCACATACGGACGAAGAGACCGGCCAAACGATTATCGCTGGTATGGGTGAGCTTCACCTTGAAATTCTTGTAGACCGTATGCTTCGTGAATTCAAAGTCGAAACGAATGTCGGTAAACCTCAAGTTGCTTACCGTGAAACCTTCAAAACGCCTGCAAGGGTAGAAGGTAAATTCGTTCGTCAATCCGGTGGCCGCGGTCAATACGGACATTGCTGGGTTGAATTCTCGCCGCTTGAGCCAGGAACAGGCTTTATCTTTGAAAACAAAACCGTCGGTGGTTCCATTCCGCGGGAATATATTGGTCCTGTTCAAGCCGGTATCGAAGAAACAATGAAGAGCGGTGTTCTTGCAGGCTTCCCGCTTGTTGACATCAAAGCTGTTGTCGTCGACGGTTCTTACCATGACGTTGACTCCTCGGAGATGGCGTTCAAAATTGCCGGATCGATGGCGCTTAAAGCAGCCAAGGACAAATGTAGTCCTGTTCTGCTCGAGCCAATCATGAAGGTTGAAGTAACCGTTCCTGAAGAATACATGGGCGATGTTATGGGTATGCTTAGCTCCCGTCGCGGCCGTATCGAAGGATCGGACGCCCGTCACGGCGCGCTCATCATTCGTGCCAAGGTGCCTCTATCCGAAATGTTTGGATATTCCACAACATTGCGTTCAGGTACACAAGGCCGTGGTGTTTTCTCCATGGAGCTTTCGCACTATGAAGAAGTCCCAAGATCGATTTCGGAAGAGATCATCTCCAAATCCAAAGGCGCTTCCTAGTAGGATCGCTTTTACAACTTAAGTCTTACAAGTTGTACTTTGGCCAAATGATGACCTGCCCAATAGGCTCGCTCATTATGGCCGATCACATATACAATCTTTTCATATTAAGGAGGAATTAGTTCAATGGCTAAGGCAAAATTTGAACGTAATAAACCGCACGTTAATATCGGTACAATCGGTCACGTTGACCATGGTAAAACAACGCTGACAGCAGCCATCACGACCGTTCTTTCCAAAAAATATGGTGGTGCAGCAATTGCATTTGACCAAATCGACAAAGCACCGGAAGAGCGCGAGCGCGGTATCACAATCTCCACAGCTCACGTTGAGTATGAAACGCCAGCTCGTCACTATGCTCACGTTGACTGTCCTGGACATGCCGACTATGTTAAGAACATGATCACAGGTGCTGCACAAATGGATGGAGCGATCCTCGTTGTATCCGCATCTGACGGTCCAATGCCGCAAACGCGCGAGCACATTCTGCTCTCCCGCCAAGTAGGCGTTCCTTACATCGTTGTTTTCCTGAACAAATGCGATATGGTTGAAGACGAAGAGCTGCTGGAGCTTGTTGAGATGGAAGTTCGCGACCTGCTCAATGAATATGAGTTCCCAGGCGACGACACGCCGATTATCCGCGGCGCTGCTCGTGAAGCTCTGCAAAACCCAGAAGGTCCTTGGGCTGACAAAATCATCGAACTGTTCGAGCAAGTTGACACGTACATCCCGACTCCTGAGCGTGACGTATCCAAACCGTTCCTTATGCCGGTTGAGGATGTATTCACAATCACAGGCCGTGGTACAGTTGCAACTGGCCGTGTAGAGCGTGGCGTTGTTAAAGTATCTGATGAGGTTGAAATCATCGGACTTGCTGAAGAAAGCCGCAAATGTGTTGTTACGGGCGTAGAAATGTTCCGTAAACTGCTTGACTCTGCTCAAGCTGGTGACAACATCGGCGCATTGCTTCGTGGTGTTGAGCGTAAAGATATCGAGCGCGGACAAGTACTGGCTAAACCGGGTTCGGTTAAGCCACACACAAACTTCACTGCTCAAATCTACGTTCTTACTAAAGAAGAGGGTGGCCGTCACAAACCTTTCTTCACTGGTTACCGTCCACAGTTCTACTTCCGTACAACGGACGTAACTGGCATCATCAACCTGCCAGAAGGAACTGAAATGGTTATGCCTGGCGACAACATCACCGTTACGGTTGAGCTGATTGCTCCAATCGCTCTGGAAGATGGAACTCGTTTCTCGATCCGTGAAGGTGGCCGTACTGTAGGCGCCGGCGCAGTAGCAAGCATCCAAAAATAAGATGATGCGGCATTAGCCGCAAGTCTTGGATCAAGCCCTCACTTCGGTGGGGGCTTTTTTATATCAATCATCCACAGGTGAGTAATTAATGAACTATATAGTATCAAAGAGGCAATGATGATTGTGTTAGCTTGAAAATAGGAGATTGAATCGTAAATTCCTCCAATTAAGATGTATATTATAGAAGAAACCCAACTGATTGAAATATGTCTGCAATTTACTAAAAATAATGTTGCATTCGCCTAACGATTCAGATATAATAGTGAACGTTGGTCTGCGACGTTGCGATGATGCGAGAGGTTGCCGACACACACGGCTCCTTTGCCATGAGGGGCGTGCCGGGTTTTTCTCGTGGAGTATGTCCGATACTAAATTGGGCGATAGAAGGAGGGACTTATATGGCAAAGCAAAAGATTCGTATACGCTTGAAAGCGTACGATCACAGGATTCTTGACCAGTCTGCGGAGAAAATCGTAGAAACTGCGAAACGTTCCGGGGCAGGTGTATCTGGGCCGATTCCGCTTCCGACAGAGAAGCAAATCATCACCATTCTGCGTGCGGTACACAAGTACAAGGATTCAAGGGAGCAATTCGAAATGCGCACTCACAAGCGTTTGATCGATATTGTTAACCCAACGCCGCAAACGGTCGATGCATTGATGCGCTTAGATCTGCCATCCGGTGTCGATATTGAAATTAAACTGTAATTTTTGCATAACGGAAACAAGAGAGGAAATGAGGTGTCAACATGAAAGGTATCTTAGGTAAAAAACTTGGTATGACGCAAGTGTTTACTCCTGAAGGTAACGTAATCGCGGTTACGGTTATCGAAGCAGGACCTTGTGTTGTTCTACAGAAGAAAGACCAAGAAAATGACGGCTACGAAGCGGTACAACTTGGTTTCTCAGACAAAAAAGAAAAAAGAGCGACTAAGCCGGAAATCGGCCACGCTAAAAAAGCCGATTCGGCTCCTAAGCGCTACGTTCGTGAAATTCGCGGCATTACCATTGGCGAATATGAAGTTGGCCAACAGTTGAAAGCTGACTTGTTCGCTGAGGGCGAATTTGTTGACGTAACAGGTATTTCCAAGGGTAAAGGATTCCAAGGTAACATCAAACGTTGGGGCCAAACCCGCGGTCCAATGGCTCACGGATCGCGTTACCATCGTGGACCGGGTTCGATGGGTTCGATTCAAGCGAACCGCGTACCAAAGGGCAAACGCCTTCCAGGTCACATGGGACATGAAACGATCACGATTCAGAATCTTGAAGTCGTGCGCGTTGATGCCGAACGCAATGTACTGCTCATTAAAGGTTCCATTCCGGGCCCTAAAAATAGCTTTGTAAAAGTAAAACTCACGGTTAAGAAATAAATAACCCTTTAAGAAAGGAGGAACATGAAATGCCGAAAGTAGCAATTTTTAGCGTGAACGGTTCACAAGTTGGCGATATCGAATTATCCGAAACGATATTCGGAATCAAGCCAAACGTTCACGTCCTGCATAGTGCGGTACTGCTTCAGCAAGCTTCGGTTCGCAGAGGCACGCATAAGACGAAAGGCCGCTCGGAAGTACGTGGCGGTGGTCGTAAGCCTTGGAAACAAAAAGGTACGGGCCGTGCTCGTCAAGGTAGCACACGCTCACCACAATGGGTAGGCGGCGGAACGGTTTTCGGACCGACTCCTCGCAGCTACAGCTTCAAACTGCCGAAGAAAGTTCGTCGTCTGGCGATCAAATCCGCTCTATCTTCGAAAGTAATCGACAATGATATCATTGTTCTGGATCAATTGGCGTTTGCTCAACCGAAGACAAAGGAATTCACAACGATCCTTGGCAACCTCAAGGTAGCTCGCAAAGCACTTGTTGTAACAGCTAACTACGAAGACAATGTTGCATTGTCTGCCCGTAACATTCCGGGTATCAAATTCGTTGCAGCCGATGGCATTAATGTTCTGGATGTCATGACTTATGACAAACTGATTATTACCAAAGAGGCAGTTGAGAAAGTACAGGAGGTGCTTGCGTAATGAAAAATCCTCGCGATCTTATCAAGCGCCCGATTATCACGGAACAAACAAGTGACTTTATGGCAAATAAACGTTATGTTTTCGAAGTGGATATCCGCGCTAACAAAACAGAAATCAAAGATGCCATCCAACAAATTTTCAAAGTTAAAGTTACTAGTGTTAACACTATGCGCGTTCCGGGTAAACCGAAACGTCAAGGTCGCCACAGCGGATACACATCCGAGTGGAAAAAAGCTATCGTGCAATTGAGCGCGGAAAGCAATGAACTGGAATTTTTTGAATCGGTATAAGCTAATTGGTGAGGCTAATAGTCCTCGGCCAAGCAGCTTTACCGTAAGATAACGGTTAAGGAGGGAATCGAAGTGCCAGTTAAGAAGTATAAACCGACATCTCCAGCTCGTCGTGCTATGTCCGTATCGACGTTCGAAGAAATCACGACAAGCACACCGGAGAAATCGTTGCTTGCTCCGCTTTTCAAAAAAGCCGGACGCAATAATCAAGGTAAAATTACGGTTCGTCACCATGGTGGCGGCCATAAACGTAAATACCGGATTATCGACTTTAAGCGCAACAAAGATGGTGTAGTAGGTAATGTTGCGACGATCGAATACGATCCGAACCGTACCTCGAACATAGCACTTATCCACTATGCGGATGGTGCAAAAAGCTACATTATCGCTCCAAAAGGTCTGAAAGTCGGCTCGCAAATCGTGTCCGGCGCAGATGCAGATATCAAAGTCGGTAACGCATTGCCGCTGGAGAACATTCCGGTTGGTACGGTTATCCACAATATCGAGATGAAGCCTGGCAAAGGCGGACAGCTGGTTCGTGCTGCCGGAACAGAAGCTCAACTTCTTGGTAAAGAGGAAAGCTATGCGGTTATCCGTTTGTCCTCTGGTGAAGTTCGCCGTATTCTGAAAACCTGCCGTGCAACAATCGGATCTGTTGGCAACGAGGATCACGAGCTCGTGAAAATCGGTAAAGCCGGCCGTTCCCGTTGGCTGGGCAAACGCCCTGAAGTTCGTGGTGTTGTTATGAACCCGAACGATCACCCGCATGGTGGTGGTGAAGGCCGTGCGCCAATCGGACGTAAATCGCCAATGTCTCCATGGGGCAAACCAACCCTTGGCTACAAAACGCGTAAGAAGAAAAAAGCATCGAGCCAATACATTGTTCGTCGTCGTACGAAGTAATAGGTGCATGAGCGCCGCCGCGTGACGCGCTGCGTCACGCAAAGCCAGCGTGAAGGGAGGATCATCTATGGGTCGCAGTTTGAAGAAGGGTCCGTTTATCGACGGCTACCTGCTGAAAAAAGTTGAAGTGCTGAATGAGGCGGACAAGAAGACGGTTGTTAAAACCTGGTCTCGCCGTTCAACCATTTTCCCTCAATTCATCGGTCATACATTCGCTGTTTATGACGGTCGTAAGCATGTACCGGTTTATGTAACGGAAGATATGGTTGGTCACAAACTCGGTGAGTTTGCGCCGACACGTGTATACAAAGGACATGGTGATGACGACAAGAAGACAGGCCGTCGTTAATCAATAACAAGTTTCGAATGATCGATCGAGAGGAGGTTCAACGATGCAAGAAGCTAAAGCGAGCGCTAACCACGTCCGCATTGCACCTCGCAAAGCACAGCTGGTTGTGGATTTGATTCGCGGCAAGCAAGTCGGCGAAGCAATCGCGATTTTGCGCCATACGCCAAGATCCGCTTCCCCAATCGTGGAGAAGCTGCTTAACTCCGCTATTGCAAATGCGGAACACAATTACCAATTGGATATAAACAAGCTGGTCGTTGCTCAGGTTTTTGTAAACCAAGGACCAACAATGAAACGTTTCCGTCCGCGCGCCATGGGTCGTGCAAGTCGGATTAATAAAAGAACCAGCCACATTACTTTGGTGGTATCCGAAAAATAAGGAGGGACAACGTGTGGGACAAAAGGTAAATCCGGTTGGTCTACGTATCGGTATTATCCGTGACTGGGAATCCAAATGGTTCGCAGGCAAGGATTTCGGCGAGCTGCTTATGGAAGATGTCAAAATCCGTGAGTATCTCAAGAACAAATTGAGAGATGCGGCTGTATCCCGCTTTGAAATCGAGCGTGCTGCAAATCGCGTTAACGTAACAATCTATACAGCCAAGCCTGGTATGGTTATTGGTAAAGGCGGTTCCGAGGTTGAAAACCTTCGCTCCGAGCTTGCTAAAATCTCCAAAGGCAAAAAAGTACACATCAACATTTCTGAAATCAAGCATCCGGAGCTGGACGCAATTCTTGTTGCTGAAAGCATTGCTCAACAGCTTGAGCGTCGTGTATCGTTCCGTCGTGCTATGAAACAATCCATTCAACGGACTATTCGTTCCGGAGCAAAAGGAATTAAAACAGCAGTCAGCGGTCGTCTGGGCGGTGCGGAAATCGCGCGTTCGGAAGGATACAGCGAAGGCACAGTGCCGCTTCATACGCTTCGTGCCGATATTGACTACGGTACAGCTGAAGCACATACCACTTACGGCCTCATCGGCGTAAAAGTATGGATCTATCGTGGCGAAGTCCTTCCTACGAAGAAGAAAGCTGCTGCTCCCCAGGAAGGAGGCAACTAATCAATGTTGGTGCCAAAACGTGTCAAACACCGTAAACAACAACGTGGTCACATGAAAGGTCGCGCTAAAGGCGGTACTGAAGTTCATTTCGGTGAATTCGGCCTCCAAGCGCTGGAGCCATCATGGATTACCAACCGCCAAATCGAAGCTGCCCGTATTGCAATGACTCGTTATATCAAACGTGGCGGTAAAGTTTGGATTAAAATTTTCCCTGCTAAGCCAATTACACAAAAGCCGCTTGAAGTTCGGATGGGTAGCGGTAAAGGTAACGTTGAGAAGTGGGTAGCTGTTGTAAAACCAGGCAAAGTATTGTTTGAACTTGCAGGTGTTTCGGAAGAAATCGCTCGCGAAGCAATGCGTCTTGCCGCTCACAAGCTTCCAATCAAAACGAAGTTCGTGAAACGTGAAGAAGTGGGTGGTGAAGCAAATGAAAGCTAATGAATTTCGCAACCTTACCTCTGCTGAGCTTGAACAAAAAGTGAATGGTTTTAAAGAGGAGCTTTTTAACCTTCGTTTTCAGTTGGCCACTGGTCAATTGGAAAATCCGACACGTATTCGTGATGTGCGGAAGGATATCGCTCGCGCCAAAACCATTCTTCATGAAAGAGAACTCGGAATTAGCAGCTAATTGCTCCTATCCCGGGAACGATATGCAGGTTCTATCGTAAGAAAGGAGGATGAACAATGAGCGAACGTAATGCGCGCAAAGTTCAAATCGGAAAAGTCGTGAGCGACAAAATGGATAAAACCATCGTGATTGCTGTAGAAACCTACAAAAAGCATGATCTTTACCATAAACGCATCAAATACACGAAGAAATTCAAAGCACATGATGAGAACAACCAAGCTAAGATTGGCGATACTGTCAAGGTTATGGAGACTCGTCCGCTTTCAAAAGACAAACGGTTCCGCCTTGTCGAAATCGTTGAAGCAGCTATTATTTTGTAAAAATGCTTGTTTTTAAGCATTTGGACGGAAGGAGGACGTTGAAATGATTCAACCATTTACGCGTTTGGCCGTTGCTGACAACTCTGGCGCGAAAGAATTGATGTGTATTCGTGTACTGGGCGGTACTGGGCGTCGTGTAGGCCATATCGGCGATTTGATCGTTTGTTCCGTTAAACAAGCAACACCAGGTGGCGTTGTCAAAAAAGGTGATGTTGTTAAAGCGGTTATCGTACGTACGAAGCGTGCGGTTCGCCGTAAAGACGGTTCATACATCTCATTTGATGAGAATGCAGCGGTTATCGTAAAGGAAGACAAAAGCCCGCGCGGTACACGTATTTTCGGACCAGTTGCTCGTGAACTTCGCGATCGTGACTTTATGAAAATCGTATCGCTTGCACCGGAAGTTATCTAAAGAAATCATCTTGCGAACCATACGCAAGAATGCAGGAGGTGTAACTCATGCCACGCTTGAAAAAAGTGTTAGAGTCCCATAACAATAAATTGCACGTCAAAAAAGATGACACGATCATGGTCATTACCGGTAAAGACAAAGGCAAGAAAGGCCGCGTCATTGCTGCGTATCCACGAGAAAATCGTGTTCTCATCGAAGGCGTCAACATGGTGAAGAAGCATACTCGTCCTTCCCAGCTTAACCCGCAGGGTGGAATTATCGAGCAGGAAGCGCCAATTCACGTTTCAAATGTTATGCACATTGATCCAAAGAGCGGTAAAGTAACCCGTATCGGATACAAAACGCTCAACAACGGTAAAAAAGTCCGGGTCGCTAAAAAATCCGGTGAGGTAATCGATTAATTGACCGATAGCGGAAAGGAGGTCCACGTTACATGGCTACAACAAGATTGAAAGATCGTTTCCTGAATGACATTACACCTGCTTTGATGCAGAAATTTGATTACACCACCGTCATGCAAGTGCCGAAAATCGAGAAAATTGTTATCAACATGGGTGTTGGTGAGGCTGTTTCCAACTCCAAAGTGCTTGACACTGCTGTTGAAGACCTTCGCTTGATTTCCGGACAGAAGCCGGTAGTCACACGCGCGAAGAAATCCATCGCTGGTTTCAAACTTCGCGAAAATATGCCAATCGGGGTCAAAGTTACATTGCGCGGCGAGCGCATGTACTATTTCCTTGATAAACTGTTTAACGTAACGCTCCCACGCGTTCGCGACTTCCGCGGCGTATCGAACAAAGCGTTTGATGGTCGTGGTAACTATACACTCGGCTTGAAAGAACAACTTATCTTCCCGGAGATCGAGTATGATAAAGTTGATAAAGTGCGTGGTATGGACGTCGTCATCGTCACGACGGCAAAAACGGACGAAGAGGCTCGTGAACTGCTGACCCAAATGGGCATGCCGTTTGCGAAGTAATCCACAGGAGGTACTACCAAGTGGCAAAAACTTCGATGAAGATCAAGCAACAGCGCACACCGAAATTCAAAGTGCAAGCTTATACACGCTGTGAGCGTTGCGGCCGTCCGCATTCCGTTTTGCAAAAGTTTAAAATTTGCCGGATTTGTTTCCGTGAATTAGCATACAAAGGCCAGATTCCTGGCGTTAAAAAAGCAAGCTGGTAATCAGCTTAAGTATCGGGAAGGAGGTTCTCACAATGGTTATGTCTGATCCGATTGCAGATATGCTCACGCGTATCCGAAACGCAAACGTTGTGCGTCATGAGACGGTTGAAATGCCTGCTTCGAAGGTGAAGAAGCAAATCGCAGAAATTTTGAAACGCGAGGGCTTTATCCGCGACGCTGAGTATATCGAAGATAGCAAACAAGGGATTATCCGTATCTTTTTGAAATACGGTCCCAATCAAGAACGTGTCATTACCGGGCTGAAACGTATCAGCAAACCGGGACTGCGCGTTTACACGAAAAGCACTGAAGTCCCTCGTGTTCTAGGCGGCCTTGGAATGGCAATCATTTCAACGTCTAAAGGGGTTATGACCGATAAAGAAGCACGCCAAGTGAAATCGGGCGGCGAAGTCGTCTGCTACGTTTGGTAAGAAACTGTCACAACGATTGGAGGTGTAACAATGTCTCGTATTGGCCGTAAACCGATCCAAGTACCAGGTGGCGTAAACATCGACTTGGACAACAGCTTTATTACAATTAAAGGACCGAAAGGTTCGCTGAGCCGCACGATTCACAAGGACATGAAAGTGGTTGTGGAGGACAGCGTAATCACAATCGAACGTCCGACTGACAATAAATTGCACCGCTCCCTGCATGGCACAACGCGCAGCGTTATCGCTAATATGGTGAGTGGCGTAACTGAAGGTTTCACGAAATCACTGGAGCTCGTGGGCGTTGGTTACCGTGCAAGCAAGGCCGGTGACAAAGTTGTCCTTAACGTTGGATACTCCCATCCGGTTGAAATCACGCCTGAAGGCGGCATCGAGTTTGACGTTCCTTCGAACACCAAGATCATCGTTCGTGGTATCGACAAAGAACTCGTTGGCGCAACTGCTGCAAAAATCCGTTCTGTACGTGAACCAGAGCCGTATAAAGGCAAAGGGATCAAGTACGAAGGTGAGCGCATTATTCGTAAAGAAGGTAAAGCCGGTAAGAAAAAATAAATAGCTCTTGCAGCTGTTTAATCGGATAGCATCATAAAGGACAGTAAGAAAGGAGTGTACAACGAATGATTACAAAAGGCGATAAAAACAAAGCGCGTTTGAAACGTCACCTGCGTGTTCGTAAGAAAATCAATGGAACCGTGCAGCGTCCGCGTCTTGCTGTATTCCGTTCCTCCAAACACATCTATGCACAACTGATTGATGATGTTCAAGGTGTAACGATTGCATCGGCTTCTACGCTGGATAAAGAAGTTACTGACGTAGGCAACGGCGGCAACGTTGAATCGGCTCGCAAAATCGGTGAGCTCATCGCTGAACGCGCGAAAGCGAAAGGCGTTGAGAAAGTCGTTTTCGATCGCGGTGGATACTTGTACCATGGTAGAATACAGGCTCTGGCTGATGCGGCTCGCGAAGCTGGACTTCAATTCTAATTGAGAAACCTTAATAAGGAGGTAAAACGACTTGCGTATAGATCCGAATACTTTAGAACTGACTGAGAAAGTAGTTCAAATCAACCGCGTATCCAAAGTTGTAAAAGGCGGACGCCGTTTCAGCTTTAGCGCGCTTGTAGTTGTCGGAGACGGCAAAGGATATGTGGGCGCAGGAATCGGCAAAGCGGGCGAAGTTCCGGATGCCATCCGCAAAGGCATCGACGATGCCAAGAAAAACCTGATCCATGTACCACTTGTTAAGACAACGATCCCGCATCTGGTTCTTGGACATTTTGGCGCAGGACGCGTATTGCTCAAACCGGCATCGGAAGGTACCGGAGTGATTGCAGGCGGTCCTGTTCGTGCCGTTCTTGAGCTTGCAGGAGTAGGCGACATTCTTACAAAATCACTGGGTTCTTCGAACTCCATGAATATGGTTAACGCAACGCTTGAAGGGCTTTCCCGCCTGAAACGCGCTGAAGATGTTGCCAAACTGCGTGGAAAAACCGTACAAGAGCTTTTAGGTTAAGGAGGGGAACACGATGGCAAAATTGCAGATCACCCTCGTTCGCAGCCTGATTGGTCGTAACGAGAAGCAACGTGCAACGATTCAATCGCTCGGACTGCGTAAAATTCGTCAATCGGTTGTCCATAATGATAACCCGGCAGTCCGTGGTATGGTGAACACTGTCAGCCATATGGTCAAAGTTGAGGAAGTATAAGATATAGTGCCGCTTGCGGCACAAGAAATTATAAGGAGGTGCAACCTACGATGAAATTGCATGAGCTCACACCAGCACCAGGATCCCGCAAAGAAGCATTCCGTAAAGGTCGGGGTATCGGTAGCGGTAACGGCAAAACAGCTGGTCGTGGTCACAAAGGTCAGAACGCCCGTTCCGGCGGTGGTGTTCGTCCAGGTTTCGAAGGCGGACAAAACCCGTTGTATCGTCGTGTTCCTAAACGCGGCTTTAACAACCCATTCCGTAAAGAGTATGCGATTGTGAACATCGATGAGTTGAACAATTTTGCAGCCGGCACTGAAATCACGCCAGAGTTGCTTATCGAGCAAGGAATTGTCAAAAACCCGCAGAGTGGTATTAAAGTTCTCGGCAATGGCGATATCACTGTTCAGCTTACGGTAAAAGCAAACAAATTCTCTCAATCTGCGGTAGAGAAAATCCAGGCTGCCGGCGGTAAAACCGAGGTGATCTAATTGTTCAAGACCGTGTCCAACATTTGGAAAGTGGAAGACCTTCGCAAGCGGATTTTGTTCACATTGTTCATCTTGCTCGTTTACCGGATTGGTTCCTTTATTCCGGTGCCAGGCGTCAATAAAGATGTATTTAAGAGTGTTGACCAGTCCGGAGCTGATTTGTTTGGTTTGCTGAACACATTCTCAGGTGGAGCATTGTTCCAGTTCTCGATTTTCGCGATTGGAATTATGCCTTACATTACGGCTTCCATCATCGTGCAATTATTGTCGATGGATGTCATTCCTAAATTTGCCGAGTGGGCAAAAGAAGGAGAAAATGGAAAACGCAAGCTTGCACAAATTACACGTTATGGTACGATCGTACTAGGGTTAATTCAAGGTTTCGGTACGGCGATTGGATTTAACCGTCAATACCAGTACGAAATGATTCCAGGTGCAGCGTTTGGTGACTATCTGATGATAGCCATCGTCCTGACAGCAGGTACAGCCTTCCTTATGTGGCTCGGTGAGCAGATAACGGAGAAGGGTATCGGTAACGGGATCTCGGTCCTGATCTTTGCCGGTATCGTTGCTTCCATTCCGCGGCACATTCGATCTATCTATACACAAGAGTTTGTAGATGCTGGAGACACCCTTTTTCTTAACATCATAAAAGTGGTTGTTCTTCTCATCGTTATAGTCGCGATCGTGGTTGGGGTTATCTTTGTCCAACAGGGAATTAGAAAAATACCGGTTCAGTATGCTAAACGCGTAGTTGGACGTAAAATGTACGGTGGTCAATCTACACACATTCCGCTGAAAGTGAACGGAGCAGGCGTTATTCCGGTCATCTTCGCGTCATCGCTTTTGTTATTTCCCGTTACCATCTCACAGTTCTGGTCAACGCATGGCTGGGCGGTATGGGTAAAGGATAATTTGACATATGACGCGCCTCTGGGTATGGTACTGTATGTAATATTGATTCTGGCATTCACGTTCTTCTATACCTTTGTACAGATTAATCCGGTACAAATGGCTGACCAGATGAAGAAAAATGGAGGCTACATTCCAGGCATACGCCCTGGTAAGCCAACCTCTTCTTATATCACACGAGTCATGTCCAGAATCACACTGAGTGGTGCGATATTCTTGGCACTCATCTCAATTTTGCCGGTTATATTCGGTAAAATGGCTGGCTTGCCGGCAGATGTCAGACTCGGCGGAACCTCGCTGCTTATCGTTATCGGCGTTGCGCTTGATACGATGAAACAAATCGAGACCCAATTGATCAAGCGCCACTATAAAGGGTTTATCAATAAATAACGATAGGTTCAAAATCGGGCTTCCGTTCAGGTTATAGCGTAACGGAACCCGCTTAGAGCCTATTGTGCTTAAAGCGAGGAACACGCTAATGAACATTTTATTCATGGGCCCTCCAGGCGCCGGTAAAGGTACGCAAGCCGAGAGAATAGTGGATACCTTCGGAATTCCCCATATCTCTACGGGTGACGCGTTCCGACTGGCCATGAAACAAGGCACGCCTCTGGGACAGAAGGCTAAAGAATACGTCGATCAAGGTCTTCTCGTACCGGACGAAATTACGAACGGAATCGTTCGTGAACGTCTGCAGCTTGAAGATTGCCAAAAAGGATTCCTGCTAGACGGCTTTCCACGGACACTACAGCAAGCCGAGGCTTTGGATGGTATGCTTGCTGAAATGGGTCGAAGCATTGACCATGTTGTTAACTTAAAAGTTGACCGCGGTCTGCTGCTTGCGCGTCTGACCGGTCGCCGCATTTGTAAATCTTGTGGTGCGACCTACCACATTATGTTCAATCCGCCAAAGCAAGAAGGCATTTGCGATAAATGCGGCGGCGAGCTGTATCAGAGGTCAGACGATACGGAAGCGAAAGTCGGTACTCGTCTTGACGAGTACATCTCAAAAACAGCTCCTCTTCTGGATTATTACTCGGGCAAAGGGATCCTGCGCGAGGTGGACGGAGAGAGAGAGATTGATGAAGTAACGACGGAGATTGTTTCTGCTCTACGGGGAACAGCCGAATGATTATATGCAAATCCGAGTCGGAATTGCAATATATGAGAGAAGCTGGCCGAATCGTTGCCGAAACGCACCGGTTGTTGAAACAATCCATTCGTCCTGGTATTACAACCAAGGAATTGGACGGGATCGCGGAAACTTACATCCGCAGTCAAAATGCCATTCCATCTTTTAAAGGATACAATCAATTTCCTGCCAGCATTTGCGCTTCTGTCAATGAAGAGCTGGTACATGGAATTCCGGGCTCACGCAAACTGAATGATGGCGACATTATCAGCATTGATATTGGTGCGCAGTACAAAGGATACCATGGTGATTCCGCCTGGACCTACGGCGTTGGCAGTATCAGTGAGCAGACGAACAGACTGTTGGAAGTGACGGAAGAGTCACTTTATGCTGGTCTGGCGCTCGTTAAACCGGATGTTCGGTTGTTTACGATCTCGCATGCGATTCAACAAGTGATCGAAGCTGCTGGCTTCTCCGTTGTTCGTGAATATGTTGGTCACGGCATTGGAGCCAGCCTCCATGAAGAGCCACAGATTCCGAATTACGGCATGCCCAATCACGGGCCCAGGCTCAAACCGGGCATGGTGCTCGCGATTGAACCGATGGTCAACATCGGGGAGCGTTACGTACGTACGCTGGAGGATAATTGGACGGTCGTTACCGAAGACGGTTCATGGTGCGCACATTTTGAGCATACTGTGGCCGTGACGGCAGATGGCTGTGAAATATTAACCCTACCAAGGGAGCAGGCAGGTTGAACGCATTGGAACATATGCCGGAAATCGGCCGCATAGTCCAGATACTGCGTGGTAAGGAAGAAGGCGGCTATGCTGTTATTATCGGCATCGTCGATGAGAAATTCGTCCTTATCGCAGACGGTGACAAGCGGCGCTTCGATCAACCGAAGAAGAAGAACGTACTGCATCTAAGGATGCAGCCGGTCGTCAGTCATGAAGTGACGGACAGCATGCGGGAAACCGGCCGTGTTACGAATGCTAAGCTGCGTTTTGCGATTCAGAAAGCAGCGCAAGGGAAAGGAGATTGACTGTGGCTAAAGAAGATGTCATTGAAGTTGAAGGTACGGTAATTGAACCGCTGCCTAACGCCATGTTCAAGGTTGAACTGGAAAATGGACACCAAATTCTGGCTCATGTATCGGGTAAACTAAGAATGCATTTTATCCGTATCCTGACAGGAGATAAAGTGGTCATCCAGTTGTCGCCTTATGATCTATCTAGAGGACGCATTACCTATCGGAAGTAAGCCGGTATACGGTTTTGCTAACGAAAGAATTCGGGAGGTAATCACAATGAAGGTCAGACCTTCGGTCAAGCCGATCTGCGAAAAATGCAAAGTCATTCGCCGCAAAGGCAATGTAATGGTGATTTGTGAAAATCCGAAACACAAACAAAAACAAGGATAAAGGAGGGATAACGGTACATGGCACGTATTGCTGGTGTAGACTTACCGCGTGATAAACGCGTCGTCATTGCTCTGACCTACATTTTTGGTATCGGCACAACAACTGCCCACAAGATTCTGAGTACTACAGGTATCAGTGAACAGACACGCGTTCGCGACCTGACTGAAGATGAAGTCAGCAAACTGCGCGAAACGATTGATAAATCCGTTAAGGTGGAAGGCGACCTTCGTCGTGAAATTTCTCTTAACATCAAACGTCTGATCGAAATTGGCTGCTACCGCGGTGTTCGTCACCGTCGTGGTCTTCCGGTTCGTGGTCAACGGACGAAAACCAATGCTCGTACGCGTAAAGGTCCTCGTCGGACTGTAGCGAACAAGAAGAAATAACAAGGGGGGATAACTCAAATGGCAAAACCGAAAAAAGCGGTTCGTACAAAACGTCGTGACCGTAAAAATATTGAATCGGGTGTGGCACACATCCGTTCAACGTTCAATAACACGATTGTTACTATCACTGATCCGCACGGCAACGCGATCTCCTGGGCAAGCTCAGGCAACCTTGGTTTCAAAGGTTCCCGTAAAAGCACGCCTTTCGCAGCTCAAATGGCTGCCGAATCCGCTGCCAAAGCTGCAATGGAGCATGGTATGAAAGCAGTTGAAGTCATGGTTAAAGGTCCAGGTGCAGGTCGTGAAGCGGCAATCCGCTCCCTGCAGGCAGCTGGTCTTGAAGTTAACCTCATTAAGGACGTAACGCCTGTTCCGCATAACGGATGCCGTCCGCCGAAACGTCGTCGCGTATAGTCTAGTCGGGTGTGGTATCAAATATCGACAACTTGTGAATAATGGTTGTGAAGGTTTGGCATACTACATGATTAGACTTCAATTGCGATCATGGTAACGGAGCGACGTTTTGAAGGAGGGGACTATTAGTGATTGAGATCGAAAAGCCGAAAATCGAAACCGTAGAGCTGAACGAGGAAGGCACTTACGGACGTTTCGTAGTTGAACCGTTGGAACGCGGATACGGGACGACGCTCGGGAACTCGCTACGCAGAATCCTGTTGTCGTCATTGCCGGGTGCTGCTGTAACATCAGTTCAGATCGACGGCGTGCTTCATGAATTCTCGACGGTTCCAGGTGTGATGGAGGACGTAACCGAGATCATTCTGAACCTCAAAGGGCTTTCACTCAAAATCCATTCCGACGAAGAGAAGGTATTGGAAATTGACGCTGAAGGCGATGGCAACGTTACGGCGGGCGATATTCGCGCTGATAGCGATGTCGAAATTTTAAACCCTGATCTTCATGTCGCTACTCTGGCTTCCGGTGCACGGCTTCATATGCGTGTATTCGCCAATCGCGGACGCGGTTACGTTCAAGCGGATCGTAACAAACGGGAAGATCAGCCGATTGGTGTAATTCCAGTCGATTCGATCTACACGCCAATTACGCGCGTCAACTATACGGTTGAGAACACCCGCGTTGGCCAAGTAACGAACTATGATAAGCTGACATTGGAAGTTTGGACCGATGGCAGCATCAGGCCGGAAGAGGCTGTTAGCCTCGGCGCCAAAATTTTGACCGAGCATCTTGATTTATTCGTGGGACTTACGGATGAAGCCAAGGATGCCGAAATCATGGTAGAAAAAGAAGAAGACAAAAAAGAAAAAGTACTAGAGATGACGATTGAAGAACTCGATCTCTCCGTACGTTCTTACAATTGTCTCAAGCGTGCAGGCATCAACACCGTTCAAGAGCTGATAACGAAAACCGAAGAAGACATGATGAAAGTCCGCAACCTTGGACGCAAGTCTTTAGAGGAAGTTCAAGAGAAGCTCGAAGAACTCGGTCTTGGCCTCCGTATGGAAGAATAAAGGAGGGAAAATCGATGGCATATTCAAAATTGAGCCGTGACGCTAGTTCGCGTAAAGCATTATTCCGCGATCTTTGCACTGACTTGTTCCTGTATGAGCGGATTCAAACGACTGAAGCGAAAGCGAAAGAGCTTCGCCCGATCGCAGAGAAGCTGATCACGCTTGCTAAGCGCGGTGATCTTCACGCTCGTCGTCAAGTAGCTGCTTTTGTACGTCGCGAATCAATCGATGGCGAGCAAGATGCAATACAAAAACTGTTTTCCGAGCTGGCTACCCGTTACTCGGAACGTCCGGGCGGATACACACGTATTTTGAAATTGGGACCTCGTCGCGGTGACGCGGCACCAATGGTTTATTTGGAACTCGTGGACCGCGCGTAAACAAACGAAAGGGTGGACCTTGCGGCCACCTTTTTTTTGTGCCATTAAATGCGGCTCGGCTCGGACGAGCCTTCGGTACAAGCTAAAGAAGGGGCGGCGGATGCTGTTGTCCACGTAGGATATTGAATTGAATGATAAGGTAATCACATGTGGACAAAGGCAGGAAGTAAGCTCTTCGGCCCTTCTGTGCTCTACCCTACGGCTCTTCTCGCTGCACCAGTATGTCTGGAAATTATACTGACTATCGGTGGTATGGTTGGAGAATTCTCTATATAGCTGTTGAACTCGCTGCCGTGTCTTTAAAGGCTTGTAGCCTTTATGGCAAAGATACAGAGCAGTTTGTTTGTTGCAGACCGACAAGCAATAGAGTAACAAGACAAACATAAGCAACAGCTGATCAACAATAGAAAACACATCTAGTAACAACGACTGACCTGCCAGCAGTTCAAGCTGGAGCAAGAACAGATTTAGTAACAAACAGAGCACTGAACAATCGCCATACGCGCAATATCAACTGAGCAATTTGTCGGAGAGGAGGTGTGGGATGCGGAATCTGAGGGTGGTCGTCAGCTATGACGGTACCCGCTATTATGGCTTTCAAACGCAGCCTGGCGGAAATACGATCCAGGATGTGATTCAGGATACCATCAAGAAGCTAAGCGGCGAAGAGGTTCATATCATCGGTTCCGGAAGAACGGATGCCGGCGTTCACGCGCGCGGGCAAGTATTTAATTTTCACACAGCAGCGGCAATTCCGGTTGAGCGGTGGGCGATTGCTCTTAATACGAGACTGCCGACAGACATCGTTATCCGCAGCGTGGATGAAGTGGAGCCGGAGTTTCATTCCAGCTATTCTGCCAAGCGCAAGACGTATCGTTATTCAATTGATATGAATAAGTTCCCGGACGTGTTCGAACGCCGTTACCGATTTCATCATCCTACACCTCTATGTGTTGACGGGATGCGTAAAGGCTTGGCTGCCCTTGTAGGCACACATGACTTCAGTTCCTTTACATCCAGACGTTCAACCAAGACAACGCATATACGTACCGTATTTGAGGCGCGTATTGACGAGCAAGACGGCAAGCTGGATCTTTTTATCTCAGGCGGCGGTTTTTTATACAACATGGTACGGGTCATTACAGGGACGCTGCTGCTTGTAGGAGAAGGCAAACTCACTGCGGATGATGTCTCTGTCATTCTTGAAGCCCGGGACCGTTCTGCTGCCGGACCGACCGCCATGGCACATGGTCTGAATTTGTGGGAAGTAGAGTACTTGGAATAGCTGCAATCATACCGAAAAATAGCCCAAACATTATGCTTGCGCTTATGTTCTGTATATAGTAAAATATAACTTGTGCTTTCTTAGTGGCTCTCCCACAGCCCCGACTAAGTTGGCCATCCAAATTGTATATCAAACAAGTTAATGAATCGATGAAACGACATCGTTTCTTCATACATGAGAACGGTTGTTTTAATGAAGAAGGAGGATCATCCATGCGCACCACCTATATGGCTAAGCCAAATGAAGTTGAACGCAAATGGTACGTCATTGATGCGGAAGGTAAAACACTGGGTCGTCTTGCAAGCGAAGCAGCTGCATTAATCCGCGGCAAGCACAAACCAGAATTCACACCGCACGTTGACACAGGCGACTTCGTTGTAGTAATCAACGCAGAGAAAATTCATCTGACAGGTAAGAAGCTTCAAAACAAGCTGTACTACCGTCACTCCATGTATCCGGGCGGATTGAGAATAACTAATGCTCAGGATATGATCAACAAAACTCCAGAACGTGTACTGGAATTTGCCATTCACGGCATGCTTCCTAAGAACCGTCTGGGTGACAAAATGAAGCTTAAACTTAAAGTTTATGCCGGATCGGAACACCCACATCAAGCACAAAACCCGGAAGTCTATGAACTTCGCGGATAATTAGAGGGAGGACAGTTTCATGGCTCAAGTTCAATACTATGGAACCGGTCGTCGCAAACACTCTGTTGCACGTGTACGCCTTGTGCCGGGTGAAGGACGAATCATTATCAATAAACGTGACCTCAATGAGTATTTTGGTCTCGAAACACTTAAACTGATCGTGAAACAACCGCTTAATCTTACAGATACAACGGACAAGTACGATGTACTGGTACTTGCTCATGGCGGCGGTATTTCCGGTCAAGCCGGAGCCATCCGTCATGGTATTTCACGTGCTCTGCTCAAAGCAGACCCTGAATTCCGTCCAGCTCTGAAGCGTGCAGGCTTCCTGACACGTGACCCACGTATGAAAGAACGTAAGAAATACGGACTTAAAGCGGCTCGTCGCGCGCCTCAGTTCTCGAAACGTTAAACGAATCAACGAAAAATGCCCCTTCTGCTGGCCAGAGGGGGTATTTTTCTTCATATTGGCTCATTTAAGTCATTGAACAATACCATCATTAGACGTATAATTTAAAGTAGATCACTTTACTAGGAATTCGTTAATGGAGGCATTAGATATGAACCTTTTTGAGAAAGAAGCACTTATAACGCAAAAAGCAGTGGATTTGGAAAACGCATCACCGCAGGAAATTATTAAATTTGCCATCGAAACCTTTCCGAACATTACGTTTGCCTGCAGTTTTGGTGCGGAGGATGTAGTTATCGTTGATATGCTGCAAAAAATCAGCCCAAGTACAGACGTGTTTTACTTGGATACCGATTTTCACTTCAAAGAAACCTATGAAACAAGAGATAAGATGAAAGAAATTTACGGCATGAACTTTGTTGAGGTTAAACCTGAGATTACACCAGAGCAGCAGGCCGAACAATTCGGGGATGAGCTTTGGAAAAGTGATGCCAATCAATGCTGCAATATTCGCAAAGTTCAGCCTCTGACCAAAATTTTGTCCAAATACGAAGCTTGGATTACCGGTATTCGCCGCGATCAGGCGCCGACGCGTGCCAATTCCAAAAAAGTGGAGTATGACACCAAGTTTGGTCTGGTGAAGTTCAACCCAATCGCAAGCTGGACTTCCGAGGACGTTTGGGAGTATATCCGCACGAATAATGTTTATTACAACCCGCTGCATGATAATAACTACCCAAGCATTGGCTGCGAGCATTGCACGCGTCAGGTCATGCCGGGTGAGGACCCGCGTGCCGGTCGTTGGGCGGGACAAGAAAAAACAGAATGCGGATTGCATAAATAAAGGGAGGCACTTGCATAAATGAGCAGCATAAAGCCGCATGGCGGCGAACTCATCAATCGAATCGCCACTGGAGCACAGCGTGATGCGTTAGTTGCGGAAGCGGCAACCTTGTCATCCATTGTTATTAATACCTGGGCTGTATCTGATCTTGATTTAATAGGTGTTGGAGCTTTTTCGCCGCTCACGGGTTTCCTGAACGAAGCCGATTATCACTCTGTTGTAGAGAAAATGCGTCTTGCTAACGGCATTGTGTGGAGTATTCCGATCACTTTATCCGTTGAGGATGAGAAGGCGGCAGAGCTCTCTGTAGGGACTCGTGCGGCACTGACAGGTGAAGATGGCGTGCTTTACGGTGTAATCGATATCGAGAGCATCTACAAAGTGGATCAGAACCTTGAGGCCATCAATGTTTTCAAAACCGATGATCGAGAACATCCCGGAGTAGCCAAATTGTTTGGTCGTCCTTCCACTTATGTTGGTGGACCCATAACCGTAATCAACCGCCCTCAGCCGGAAAAGTTTAATGAGTTTTATTTCGATCCTGCCGAGACCCGTAAGATCTTCGCGGATAACGGCTGGAAAACCATCGTGGGATTCCAGACTCGCAATCCCGTCCACCGGGCTCATGAATATATCCAAAAATGTGCAATGGAAATTGTCGATGCACTTTTTCTGAATCCGCTGGTAGGCGAAACCAAATCGGATGACGTGCCGGCTAATGTGCGGATGAAGAGCTACGTTGCCTTGCTTGAGAATTATTACCCGAAGGATCGAGTGTTTCTTGGTGTTTTTCCAGCGGCGATGCGTTATGCGGGACCAAGGGAAGCTATCTTTCATGCAATGGTTCGTAAAAACTATGGCTGCACGCATTTCATTGTGGGCCGTGATCATGCGGGTGTTGGTGATTACTACGGGACTTACGAGGCTCAGGAGTTGCTTCGCACCTTCTCTGCGGAGGAGCTCGGCATAACGCCGCTTTATTTTGAGCACAGCTTCTTCTGTAAGAAATGCGGCAACATGGCTTCCAGCAAAACATGTCCGCATGATAAAGAGCATCACCTGACGCTGTCAGGCACCAAGGTTCGCGCTCTGCTTCGTGACGGGATATGTCCGCCTCCAGAGTTCTCCCGTCCGGAAGTTGCTCAAATTTTGATCGAAGGCATGTCAGAGCAGCCTGTGAATTAGTTGGTAACAATTTGTATTGGACAACTGATATTCGCATAACCGACCACCTCGTCCCATAAGATGATAAGAGAGCAGGCAAGACATGCCTCTTGCGTTATCATTGTTGGGGATTGGGGTGGTTTTTTGTATGCGCGGTTTTCGTAACCGATTCGTTGTCTGGATTACATATCGTGGAGCCTTACGCATCGTGGTTGGCATGTCGGTTGTATTGTTGACGGTTCTTTTGCTGACGCAGGAAGTGCCTGCGACCCGTACATGGACGTACTGGACCATGCCGCTTTCCGGGAAAATTATTGCCATTGATGCAGGGCACGGCGGTGTTGACGGCGGAGCGGTAAGTAAACAGGGAGCTGTTGAGAAGGATCTTAATCTGGCGATTGCGCTGCAGCTTCGCGACTACTTGCAGCAATCCGGGGCGGTTGTCGTCATGACGCGTGAAGGTGATTATGATCTGGCTAATGAAGGAACCCAGAAAATCAGCAAAAGAAAAACAGAGGATCTCCTGAGGCGCGCTCAATTCGTGAAGGACCAGAACGCCTCAATGCTCATCAGTATCCATATGAACAGCATACCTTCACCAAAATGGTCTGGCGCTCAAACCTTCTTTTATCCCAATCATCCTGATAATGCGGTTTTGGCTTCTTTCATCCAGGAGGAGATTAAACGCAATCTGGACAATACCCAACGGGTGGCTGCCAAGGTCAATACGGTTTACCTGTTGAAGGCTACCGAAGAGATTCCCAGTGCTCTGGTCGAGGTTGGATTTCTTTCAAATCCGGGCGAAGCAAGTCGTCTTGCGGATTCCAATTATCAAAAGATGGTTGCGGCCTCCGTGTATCAAGGCATACTTCGCTATTCCTCAGGAGAAAAATGGGGGAAGGGAACTCCTAATGGATCGTAACGTGATGGCCAGCTTCTCCGCAAGGAGGAGTTGGTTTTTTAAATAAAAGTATATGCGTCCACCATACTTAGCTTATAATATTTCACCGCAAAAAACGGCACAGGGCATCTCCTCTGACGATAGCTGGTTCTTCTTGTGATATAATCAATAATGTACATATCGTTATGATCGGTATTGCGTATATATTTGAATATGAGGTGACGATGAACTTATGTTGACTCGTGAGGAAGCCATTTCAGCTGCTGAAGCTGTAGCGGTGCGATATAGCAAGGATGGCAAAGTGAGCATCCGTGATGTAATGGTGAAGGAGGGTCAGGTTTCTTTGACGGTTCAAGGCGTCGAGTCTGCGGCTCAGCCGGCGTTTGAGGCGGCTCTGCGCGAGGCTATGGCACGTTTGGGAGTAGAAACGGTTCACAGCCGCTTCCGCGCGGCCGCAGCATCGGAGGAGGGCGCTGCAGGCGCGGATGGATCGAAGAATGCATCAGCCGGCGGCTCGGAAGGGAACCGTGCACCCTTACGCGGCCATTCGGCTGGTCTTGAAGCCCACCCACTGCTCCATGCGGGCAGCGGAGTGCAATTTATCGCGGTTGCCAGCGGCAAGGGCGGTGTAGGCAAGTCTACGGTCACCGTTAATTTAGCCGTTGCGCTTGCTCGCCAAGGGAAGAGAGTCGGAATCGTCGATGCCGATATTTACGGGTTTAGCGTTCCGGATATGATGGGAATTGAGGAGAGACCTGAAGTGATAAACGAAAGGGTCATTCCCATTGAAAAATTCGGTGTTCGTGTCATGTCGATGGGATTTTTTGTTGAGGACAATGCACCGATCGTTTGGCGCGGGCCCATGCTCGGCAAAATGCTGCGCAATTTTTTTGCAGAGATCGAGTGGGGCGAGCTGGACTATCTGCTGCTTGATCTGCCTCCGGGTACCGGTGATGTCGCGCTTGATGTTCATCAAATGATTCCGCAAAGCAAAGAAATCATTGTTACTACCCCTCATGCAACAGCCGCCTTTGTAGCTGCTCGGGCTGGTGCCATGGCGATTAAAACAGAGCATGAAATTCTTGGCATTGTGGAGAACATGTCTTATTTTGAAAGTAAAAGCGGTGAGAAGGAGTATGTGTTCGGGCGCGGCGGCGGAGCACGTTTGGCGGAATCTCTGAATGCGGAGTTAATGGCTCAAATCCCGCTGGGTGCGCCGGATAATCATCCTTCCGAGGAAGACTTCTCTCCATCTGTATATAAAGCGGATACGGAGATTGGCCGTTTATATTCGGATATAGCCCAGAAAGTGATTGCCAAATGTGAAGCATAAGAAACAGAAGCCAAACCTGGATTGTAAATATAAAACCCGCTTATATGGGAACCGGTGGAACCGGATCCCGTACGAGCGGGTTTTATTTTTCACTAAAAGTTAGCCCCCGCCTTGATCGGACATATCGCCTCCAGAGTCCTCTTCGCTTTGGCCTTCCTTCTCAGAAGGTTTCTGCACCTTCTCATCCGGTTTAGGTTTAAGTTCTTCCTTAACCGCCTTCTTCAGCAGATCCAGAATCTCCAATCGGAAAATTGGACTGGACATCGATTCCTGCATAATCGTCATCACCTGAGAACGATATTGAGTGCTCTGCAGTACTTCGAGAATCATTTTATCCATTTCCGGATTTTTTAGAACTTGAATGAGATCCTTCTGATAGGATGGATCCTTCAGCAGATCCTTATGGATTTGTTTGTTTTGCTTGTTTACAGCATTGGCAAATTCGCCTGCAAACCGGGTATCAAGCATCAACCGCTCAATGACTTTATTATAATCAGGAGAGACTAATGTTTCCTTCACTGCCAATCTGACCTGCTCCTGATCCTGAACAGACAGCAATTTTGACGTAAAGCCCGAGCTTCCGGATCCTGTGGCGATTGCGGATTCCTGAAGTGCTTTTTGGGCATCTTCGGTCTTCAGTATGTCAATAACCATTGATTTCATATCTTTATAACTGACCGCCTCGCTTGATCCGCCACCTGAAGGCTCGGATCCGCAGCTCGTTATAATGAGTGTCAGTGCAATCATGTAACCAATCAACGCGAAGCGTTTGAGCATGCTAACCCCATCTCCTTTCTGACTAAGAATTCATTGGCTTTTGAAGACTTCATTGCTGAATTGTCATGTGGTAGTTCATGAATAGTATGCGACAATGTTCAAGGTATTATCATGGACACGACATAGCTTTTTGTTGTGAACGTGGTAAAATAAAGGTTGACATGGTTTTGCATGAACCTTCCGAGGAGTGAACGAAAGAGTGAATTTACGCAAATGGTTTTTCCTGTTCTGGAGCACGATGGCGGTTGGCGGTGTCGTGACCATGATAGTTGGAAGTATTATGCAATGGACCGACCAATCCTTTGGTTTTTTGGGACTTCAGGCAGCAGGATTTAATGCGCTTATGATGCTTCTGGTAGGATTATTATTTGGCGCATTTAGTCAAATGGGCTTTTTTGCTTATTTGACGCTTAATTACATCGCACTAAGCGTTCTTCGTAAAAGTTACTTATGGAATGCACTGCAGGCCTACACAACATTGTTTGCGCTGGGCGGACTTGGATACATTTTGTATGGCAATCGCGAGCTTTTGAATAATTGGATATTCTGGTCGTTGCCGGTAGCTCTTGGTTTAACCGCGTGGCTTGTGGCCTATTTTAAAGTGAAACAAACCAATAATCATGCATTTATTCCAACTGTTTTTTTATTGGTCGTGGTAACCATATTGGAATCCTGGCCGACCCTGACAGGGGAAGAAAGCAATCCGAGCGCAATCGTCTTTATGGTGATTCCGATGTTTGTTTGCAATGCATATCAAATTATGTGGCTTCACCGACTTGTGGGCAAACGAACAGCCGACCCCGCAATAAATGCGAAATCGGCTGTATAATTCTTTTTAGATTTGTTCTTTAAAAACCTGTAGAAGCAGCCATTTGCTGCAGCATGGTCGGTTTATCCTGTACCGTTTTGCCCTGCACTTCGGTTTGAGCGATAAGTTCGGAGACAGTTACGAATTCATACCCCTTCTCACGAAGCTGATCGATAATTGCAGGGAGCGCTTCATGGGTTTGTTTGACCGAATCGCTGGCATGCATCAGAACGATATCTCCCGGATGAGCTTTGCTGACGACGCGGTTTACAATTTTGTCTGTACCGATGTTCATCCAATCCAGTGAATCGGTGTCCCATTGGATGACTTTATAATTCATTTGTTCGGCAATGGACAGCACCCTTTTGTCAAAATCTCCGTTAGGTAAACGAATCAAGGTTGGTGTTTTGCCGGTTACTTGGGTGAGAACCGAATGAGCGGTTTCGATTTGCTTGCGGATTTCATCATCATTAAGTGTACTGTAATTCTCGTGCTTGTTTCCATGACTGCCAATTTCGTATCCCGCGTCAACGATTTTCTTCACGATCTCCGGATGTGATTGACTCCAGGGAGCAGACAGGAAAAACGTAGCATCCGTTACATTTTTCTGTTTCAATATTTCGAGAATAGGCTCGGTCCGCTTCTCCCCCCAACTGATGTCAAAAGTAAGTGCAATTACTTTCTTATCTGTTGGCACGCTGTAGATAGCGGCTGGCTGCTGTGGAGAAAATACCGTGATGTTGTCCTTTTCCGCATAAATGACGCCGACTGCAAATATGATGCCGATCGCGATGAAAAAGTAACGTTTCAACCTTTGGCCGTTTATTACATAAAACATGTTCATTGGATTGGGCGCTCCTTTCTGGATTGAGGCTTGTTCTAGTACAATCTATGCTCGTACCACCAACTTATTCGTCACAGATGCGAAAATAGATGCAAAAAAAGGAGTGAGCATTATGTTTGGCTTGCGCGAAATTTTTCGTCATTTGGGTACGATGCGCCATTATTTGATTTTTAGCTGTGTCATTATGTTGGCCGGTATTGTCGTAGGAGCTACCAATCCCGGTTTTGATTCCTTTATCCAGGGACAAATGGCGGGTCTCCAGCAAATGGCGGATACCATTGATAACAGCAGCAACCCCACACTATGGTTTATGGTGTTTATATTCTTCAATAATGCCATCAAGTCCATTATTGTGATGTATCTGGGAGCGATTCTGGGTATCGTTCCTTTCATATTCTTGG
>NZ_JBHRUP010000001.1:4595000-5667500 GCF_042647105.1 Paenibacillus sepulcri
TAACGGTCCTAAGGTAGCGAAATTCCTTGTCAGGTAAATTCTGACCCGCACGAATGGCGTAACGACTTGGGCGCTGTCTCAACGAGAGATCCGGTGAAATTTTAATACCTGTGAAGATGCAGGTTACCCGCGACAAGACGGAAAGACCCCATGGAGCTTTACTGCAGCTTGATATTGGACTTTGGTACGATCTGTACAGGATAGGTGGGAGCCTGGGAAGCCGGAGCGCCAGCTTCGGTGGAGGCACCGTTGGGATACCACCCTGATCGTATCGGAGTTCTAACCCACTACCGTGAAGCCGGTAGGGGGACCGTGTCAGGCGGGCAGTTTGACTGGGGCGGTCGCCTCCTAAAATGTAACGGAGGCGCCCAAAGGTTCCCTCAGAATGGTTGGAAATCATTCGAAGCGTGCAAAGGCATAAGGGAGCTTGACTGCGAGACCTACAAGTCGAGCAGGGACGAAAGTCGGGCTTAGTGATCCGGTGGTACCGAATGGAAGGGCCATCGCTCAACGGATAAAAGCTACCCTGGGGATAACAGGCTTATCTCCCCCAAGAGTCCACATCGACGGGGAGGTTTGGCACCTCGATGTCGGCTCATCGCATCCTGGGGCTGAAGTAGGTCCCAAGGGTTGGGCTGTTCGCCCATTAAAGCGGTACGCGAGCTGGGTTCAGAACGTCGTGAGACAGTTCGGTCCCTATCTGTCGTGGGCGCAGGAAATTTGAGAGGAGCTGTCCTTAGTACGAGAGGACCGGGATGGACGTACCGCTGGTGTACCAGTTGTTCCGCCAGGAGCACCGCTGGGTAGCTACGTACGGACGGGATAAGCGCTGAAAGCATCTAAGCGCGAAGCCCCCCTCAAGATGAGATTTCCCAATTCGTAAGACCCCTGGTAGACGACCAGGTTGATAGGTTCGAGGTGGAAGCATCGCAAGATGTGCAGCTGACGAATACTAATCGGTCGAGGGCTTATCCTACACCGGAACAAGAGCAGTCTTGTTCCACCCGTCAGCCGAAGGGCTGGAGGGAATCAAGCCCCTAAACGTTTCGCAAACGTTCGTATCCAGTTTTCAGGGTGTAACCACCCGAAGTATTACCGTTCCCTGATAGCTCAGTTGGTAGAGCACTCGACTGTTAATCGAGTTGTCACAGGTTCGAGTCCTGTTCGGGGAGCCATTCTTGCTCTCATAGCTCAGTAGGTAGAGTGCATCCATGGTAAGGATGAGGTCACCGGTTCGAATCCGGTTGAGAGCTCCATTTTAATGGGTAAGGTTTTATGAGCAGGCTCCGAAAGGAATTCGGAGTGCCAGCTATCGCGGCCCGTTGGTCAAGCGGTTAAGACACCTCCCTTTCACGGAGGTAACAGGGGTTCGATTCCCCTACGGGTCACCACTGCATATTTGGAGGCTTAGCTCAGCTGGGAGAGCATCTGCCTTACAAGCAGAGGGTCGGCGGTTCGATCCCGTCAGCCTCCACCATAATGCTGGGGATTAGCCAAGCGGTAAGGCAACGGACTTTGACTCCGTCATTCTCAGGTTCGATCCCTGAATCCCCAGCCATTTATTTTGAGCCATTAGCTCAGTTGGTAGAGCACCTGACTTTTAATCAGGGTGTCGAAGGTTCGAGTCCTTCATGGCTCACCATTTTCTGCCTACTGAAAATGGACTTGCAACAAACGTGCGCGTATGGCGGAATTGGCAGACGCACCAGACTTAGGATCTGGCGTTTCACGACGTGGGGGTTCAAGTCCCTCTACGCGCACCATATTGAATTCAACCCCTTGAGATTTCAAGGGTTTTTTTATTTTCTGAATCAGGCCTACGTTCTGTAAATTGACCACCTAAATAATTAGGTGAGTTAAGTTAGCCAAACACGAAAATCCGATTGTTCTTTTAAGAACAATCGGATTTTCATGTTTTTAGACGGGTTCGATAATAAACATAATGGGATCTATCGAAGAATGTCGGTTAATTTCACTTGCTGACGCTTCTCCATAAAGCTGCAACATCAGCAATGAAGCTTTCACCCCTGTATGCTATGCGCAGCTGATAAAACCCCGTATTCATGCAGGCTGTAACAATTTCACCGGTAGCTGCAAGCCATGGCTTTGAAAATTCGATAGTAGGAACGAGTTCAGCCAATCCGATCGATCGGAACTTGCCCATTTTTGAGACTTCTAGCCGAGTCGGCTTTTGCAGTTAGCGGCAACGGCTTTATTCAGGGAGACCCGTTGTGCAGATCCAAGATTCCTTACAGACGTTGTTCATCGACAACTTGCTGAGAGCAACTCGAATAACGATGCAGAACGCCGTTATACATCTCCTGGCGCGTACCAATACCCTCCCGAAAGATGGATAGTGAATTATCGATCTCTATGCCGCATGATTGAGGAAATAAGACTCCGTGCATGAGCTGAGTATGAAGTTCTAGAAAATGTAACATCGTCTATAATATTTCGAGGGAAAATTAAAACATCTCTTGACGAATGACTTGAGAATGGTTATCATTCTTATATGATATGAGAATAATTATCACTATCAAATAAATGCAAGGGTTTTGAAGGGAGCGGATTTTAGTGATTCGGTTGACGACATCGCAATTAAACATCGCCTATGAGAACAGACTTATTGTGGATAATCTCAACGTGGCCATCCCACAAGGGAAAATAACAGCCCTGGTGGGCGCTAATGGTTCGGGCAAATCCACGATATTGAAAACCATGGCGCGAATCATGTCTCCGGTTAACGGAGCAGTTATGCTTGATGGCAAATCCATTCACAAACAATCGACGCGTGAGGTAGCAAAACAACTCGCTATTTTACCTCAAAACCCGACCGCTCCCGATGGCTTGACTGTATCTGAACTCGTTTCATATGGCAGATTTCCCTACCAAAAAGGCTTCGGCTCTTTAACCCGCGAAGACCGGTCCATTATTCAATGGTCCATTGAATCAACAAGAATGACTGAATTTGTGGATCGTCCTATTGACCAACTGTCCGGAGGTCAACGCCAGAGAGCATGGATCGCAATGGCGCTTGCCCAGCAGACTGATATTTTGTTCCTTGATGAACCTACGACTTTCCTGGATATGGCTCATCAGCTTGAAGTGCTGGAACTGCTGCAGGAACTTAATGCAAGCTCAGGCCGCACAATCATAATGGTGGTGCATGATCTGAATCACGCTTCCCGCTATGCGCATCATATGATCGCGATCAAGGCGGGTAAAGTATCGGGCGAAGGGGCGCCTAGTGCTGTTATGACCCCCGATGTGCTGCGTGATGTCTTTGGCATCGAAGCGGATATTATTCCCGATCCCCGGACTGGCCTGCCGCTTTGCTTGCCATACTCCCTGGCAGGGCAGGATAAACTTTCAGCAGAGGCGAATCACGAGCAGGAAGAGGTTAATTTGCCATTAATGGCGATTGCAGGAGCTTAAGATGTTCTGATGCTTTAAAACAGCTCTGATGCGCTTCTATGCGGCCATAACTGGCAATTCGGACAGCTGATGCCGTTAAACGCATCGGGCTGTCCTTTTTATACATAGGGACTACCTGCAATTCTTTGTATACTACTGTTGGTGATTATGAATGGACCAAAGCAATAAGCATGAGATTTATAAAGGGCTATAAATTATAAAGAGCAGGATTAACTTGCCTTTTACATGGGAATAATTAGAAGTATGCGTTTAAATAATCTGAATATTTTTATTTTGAAAAAACATTTGCATTCTCCCAGTTAGCGTGATATATTATTACTTGTCGCGCTTGAGATAAAGCGACTGACACAAAACATGCGGAAGTGGCTCAGCGGTAGAGCATCGCCTTGCCAAGGCGAGGGTCGCGGGTTCGATTCCCGTCTTCCGCTCCATAATTAGTGCCCATAGCTCAGCTGGATAGAGCGTTTGACTACGAATCAAAAGGTCGGGAGTTCGAATCTCTCTGGGCACGCCATTTTCACAAAATTGCAGAAATCATTGACGGGACGTAGCTCAGCTTGGTAGAGCACCTGGTTTGGGACCAGGGGGTCGCATGTTCAAATCGTGTCGTCCCGACCATTTCTGCGCGGGTGTAGTTCAATGGTAGAACTTCAGCCTTCCAAGCTGATAGCGTGGGTTCGATTCCCATCACCCGCTCCATTAAACAAATAACCAGAAACTCTGATCTCAGGGTTTCTTTTTTTTACATTTCAGAGTATTACAGGATTCGACGGGATTTTTAGGTACATCCATGAAAAAGCTTCAACCGCTCCGTAATTTGTAGTATGATAATAAAAGTGAAAAAACCGTCTGCGAAGCTCTGCTGACGGTAATCGGTGATGCAATGGAATGCTAACCTTTGGACCTTCTCTGGTTACTTTTATCTGTCGGATTTAAATACGTTATGGAAAGGTTTTGCTTTAAGCAGAATCTGAGGAGGATCAAGATGTCGGAACAAGAATCATCTGCTGTGACGGCCAACCGGCCGCACTCAAACAATTTATTACGGCGCGATGTCCGCTTTCTGGGGAATATATTGGGCGATGTGCTCGTTCACCAAGGCGGGCATGAACTGCTTGAGATCGTTGAGAAAATTCGTGAAATGAGCAAGGCGCTGCGGGCTGAGTTTCTTCCGGAGCTTTTTGATGAATTTAAAAAAGTTATTGATGCGCTAAGCCCTGAAATTCGCCATCAAGTCATCCGGGCCTTTGCGATTTATTTTCAGCTTGTCAACATTGCCGAGCAGAATCACCGCATACGGCGCAAACGGGACTATGAACGCTCTGCAGGAGAAACTGTTCAGCCCGGTTCCATCGAAAGCGCTGTTCAGGTACTGAGGGAGCAGGGAATAGCCGTTGATGAGGTCAAGACGATGATTGAGGGGATTTCCCTGGAATTGGTCATGACTGCCCATCCTACGGAAGCCACTCGTCGTGCCGTGCTGGACATCCATCAGCGCATCGCCCATGAAGTTATGGAGCTCGACAATCCGTCGCTCACCTACCGTGAACGCGAGAAGCTTCGTGAGAAGCTGCTGAACGAGGTGCTTACGCTTTGGCAAACGGATGAGCTGCGCGATCGTAAGCCGACCGTTATCGATGAAGTGCGCAATGGCATGTATTATTTTGACGAGACTCTCTTCGAAGTGCTCCCAAGCGTATATGAAGAGCTCGAACGCTGCCTGGACAAGTATTATCCGGATGAGCGCTGGCATGTGCCTGCTTACCTGAGATTTGGCTCCTGGATCGGCGGCGACCGTGACGGCAATCCATCGGTTACGGCAAAAATTACCTGGGAGACCCTGACGCTTCAACGTGAGCTTGTGCTTGAGAAATATGATGAATTGCTTCGTGAGTTGATGGGGCAGCTGAGCTTCAGTACGAATATCGTAACAATCTCTGAAGAATTGGTGGATTCCATTCAAAGGGACCGCCAGCATGTGGAGCTTCGCACTATCGAGCTGTGGCGCAATGAGAATGAGCCATATAAAATTAAACTCTGCTATATGATTGAGAAGCTTGTAAATACGCATAACGATACGCTGAAAAACTCGCCGCTGCGTTATAACAGCGCTGATGAGTTGAAGGAAGACCTCCTCGTTATCGACCGCAGTCTGCGCCATCACTTTGCCGATTATGTGGCTGATACGCATATCCGTAAGCTGATTCGCCAAGTGGAATTGTTCGGCTTCCATCTTGCCGCGCTTGATGTGCGTCAACACAGCCAAGAGCATGAGAATGCGATGACTGAAGTGCTAGCCAATATGAACATCGTGGAGAATTACGGCTCGCTGGATGAAGAAGAGAAAATTGAGCTGCTTCATCGCTTGCTGAATGATCCGCGTCCGCTGACTTCCCCTCATTTTGAATATTCGGAAGGAACGCAGGAGTGTCTAGATGTGTATCGTACGATTTATCGCGCTCAACAAGAGTTTGGTGAGAACTGTATTTCCAGCTATCTGATCAGTATGACACAGGGCGCTAGCGATATGCTGGAAGTGATGGTGTTTGCGAAGGAAGTCGGGTTGTTCCGCCAGGAGACCGGCGGGCATGTCCGCTGCACACTGCAGGCTGTTCCTTTGTTCGAAACCATTGACGATCTGCATGAAGCCCCGGCAATTATGGAGAAGTTGTTTGAACTGCCGGTATATCGCAAGGCGGTTGAGGCCAGAGGCAATCTGCATGAGATTATGCTGGGATACTCCGACAGCAATAAAGACGGCGGAGCTGTTACCGCCAACTGGGAGCTGCGGGTGGCATTGAATGCCATTACGAGCGCGGCGAAGAAATTCGACGTGAAGCTGAAATTCTTCCATGGTCGCGGCGGTGCGCTAGGACGCGGCGGCATGCCGTTGAACCGCAGTATCCTCGCACAGCCGCCGCATACGGTGGGCGGCGGAATAAAAATAACGGAGCAGGGCGAGGTGCTCTCGTCCCGTTATTCCATGAAAGGCATTGCTTACCGCAGTCTGGAGCAAGCAACATGGGCGCTGATAACCGCGGCGCGGCTGGCGAATTATCCGGAGCAGGAAGCTGCAGATGTCGCCCAGTGGGATGAAATTTCCAAAGGAATATCGGAAACTGCGCTGCGCAAATATCAGGATCTGATTTTCCGGGATCCCGACTTCCTGACCTTCTTCAAGGAATCTACTCCGCTGCCGGAGATCGGCGAGCTTAATATCGGTTCCCGTCCATCGAAGCGGAAGAACAGTGACCGTTTCGAGGATCTGCGGGCGATTCCGTGGGTATTCGCCTGGACGCAGAGCCGTTATTTGCTGCCAGCCTGGTATGCGGCCGGTACGGCGCTGCAGGAATATGTGCAGGATGATGAGAAACGGTTGGAAACACTGCGCGCAATGTATGAGCAGTTTCCGTTCTTTACGTCTCTGATCGATAATTTGCAAATGGCGCTGGCCAAAGCGGATCTGCAGATCGCCGCGGAATACGCGGATATGATTACGGACAGCACGATCCGGGAGCGTATTTTCACACAAATTAAAGAGGAATATGAACGGACGTCTTCGTTCATTCTACAAATAACAGGTCAAGCTGAAATTCTGGATAATGTGCCGGTTATTCAAGAATCAATCCGCCTGCGAAATCCGTACGTGGATCCGCTGAGCTACATGCAGGTACAGCTTCTTCTGGAGCTGCGCGAGGCGCGAGCCCGTGGTGAAGAGGATGATCCGGAACTGCTGCGTGAGGTGCTGCTGACTATCAATGGCATTGCAGCCGGCCTTCGCAATACGGGCTGATCAATAACCGATACGTTTGTTTAAAGGGCCGGACGCCCGGCGGCAGGAGTCCCTCCGCTTACGTCCGGTCCTTTGACGTATACTCCAGAGTTAATCAGGATTCAAATAAGTATCATAATGTTTTTGCATGAGCGTCAGGTATCGGTTCGATCCTTGTCAGGATCGGTGCAGCCGCACGTTCAACCGGACGGGAGTTGGAGCATGCGGCGTGTCTGGAGGAGAAACAGTGAAATCAGTTGAGGCGCGGTTAGCGCAATTGGCACTAAGAGGCGATCAGCGGGCTTTTGCGGAGATCGTCGATATGTATCAGGATAAGCTGTACCATATGGCATACCGGATGCTGTATAACCGCCAGGAAGCGGAGGATGTCGTTCAGGAGGCTTTTCTGCGGGTATACAAAAATCTGGATCGCTATGATGATACAATGAAATTCTCGACCTGGATTTACCGGATTGCGACCAATCTGTGCATCGATCGGCTTCGTAAGCGGAAGCCGGTTTATTCGCTGGATGCCGAATCCAGTGAGCACGAAGGTCTGGATGGTTACGCGATGATCCCAAGCGACGACAAGACGCCGGAGAGCGAGCTGCTGCTGTCGGATACGCAGCGTATTATCCACCAGGCTATAGAGACGCTGCCGGCAAAGTATAAATCTGTGATGGTGCTGCGATATCTTCAGGAGATGTCCCTGCAGGAGATTGGCGATGTGCTGGAAATGCCGGTTACGACGGTGAAAACACGTGTGCACCGCGGCCGGGAGTTCCTCCGCAAGAAGCTCGAGCATAAGTTATAATCAAGGGTCAGGATAAGAGATGACCGTAGCGGATTCTCAAAAAAAGTGAAACATCATCGTCGACCATACGTATCGTATACTGCTGTGAGTTACACTGAAGAAAGGAATGGCTGCTATGAATTGCAATGTCGCCATTGTATGGATGCATGATTATCTAGACGACGAGCTTCCCCGCGAAGATGTCTTACAGCTAAAGAACCATTTGCTCTCCTGCCCGGCATGTAGAGCACGATTCGAGCAGTTGGAGCGAACAGAAGCGCTCACCCATAAATTGATTGATTTTCGACCACAAGCTGAGGAAACACAAGCCGATGATCTTAAACTGCGGATCATGAGCGCGCTGCCTGTCAAGCGGAACCGCCCAAGCTGGGCCGGCTGGCTTCGCAATCACCCTGCTATCGCGGTAGCGGCAGTCTTTGCTCTTGTGATGTTCTCAAGCACACTTGCCATGTGGGAAGAGAATACAGATTTGACGGTGCGTGGAACGGATCTTTCCCACGTGGTTATCAACGGGGATACCGTGACTGTTCCAGCAGGCGCGCATGTGAACGGCAATTTAATTATAGAGAATGGAAAAGCCAACGTACTCGGCGAAGTGAATGGAGATGTGACGGTTATCGAGGGCTCGCTGTACCAAGCGTCGACGGCCCATATCTCGGGGAAAGTGAAAACAATCGACCAAGCGCTTGACTGGTTTTGGTACAAAGTTTCACATTCGATCAGCAGCTTGGCTTATTGATTCCACTGCCTCCCTCATGCGGGAGGTTTTTTTGTGCCCAAAGCTTGCTTAAAGGATAGCTATAGGAGGTGGATAGAGTTTGCCCGCCAAGGCAAACAGAAGAATATTAAAATTCTGATAAATTCTTAACGCAAAAAAAGGGTTTATATCCTCTTTTCTAGAAGATAATAAGGTTAAGTATCCGATATATGTGATAGAGGACCTGTGCAATTGGTTGTTGGGGGCTGACATATGAGCTATTTCGCAGATTTGACCTGGAAAGATTGGATCAAGGACATTATCGACATTTCCATTGTCAGTTATATTATTTACAAATTGATTCTGCTCGTACGCGGCACCAAGGCGGTCCAGCTTCTCAAAGGAATATTCGTTCTCGTTGGTACATGGGCCATTAGTACCTGGTTTAATTTATATACACTTAAATGGTTAATGAACCAAATGTTTACCTTTGGGGTCGTGACGGTGCTGATTATTTTTCAGCCGGAGCTCAGGCGTGCGCTGGAGCAGCTGGGGCGAGGCAAGCTATTTGCCCGCTCTTCCGTAGTTGAACGTGATGTGAGCGAGCGTATCGGGGAAATGATTAAAGCCGTCAACTATATGGCGAAACGCAAAATCGGGGCATTGATTGTATTCGAACGCAGCACAGGCCTCTCCGACTATATTGAGTCGGGTATTCGAATGGAATCGATGGTCAGCTCCGAGCTGCTGATTAATATTTTTATCCCTAATGCGCCGCTTCACGACGGTGCGGTTATTGTGCGCGGCAATCAGATCATGGCGGCTGGCTGTTATTTGCCTTTGTCGGAGAATCCTTTTATCAGCAAGGAGCTTGGAACAAGGCATCGTGCCGGCATCGGCATTACGGAAGTGTGCGATGCGGTCTCGGTTATCGTGTCGGAGGAAACGGGACAGGTCTCGCTGGCTGTAGGGGGCATGATTGTCCGCGATATCAAGGAAGAGTCATTGATTTCCAAGCTGTTTGAGGAGCTTAATCCGAATCCCAAGGCACAAGAGAATACTGGATCGAAACGGCCTTTCTGGAGACGGAAAGGGGGCGAAGAGAATGGATAAATGGCTCAGTCATCCAACCGCTCTGAAAATCATTTCGCTCGCGCTTGGCATTCTGCTGTGGGCAGTCGTCCATTTTGATTCCGAACGGTCTCCAAATTCAGTCGCCTCCCTTACGGAGGTCAAGGATTACGAGGCGGTGCAGGTGAAAGCAGTTGGACTTGATGAGAATAATTATTCGCTTCGTCTGGTCGAGCCAACGGCTGTGCAGCTGACGGTTCGGGCGCCCAGATCGAGCCTGCTGCAAACGACGCCGGATGACTTTCAAGTAACTGTAGACGTGAGCGAGGCCAAGGAAGGAAGCCAGGTGCTTCCTATCTCGATCAGCAAGCCCAAGGGCATGGAGATTGTGTCCAAGCAGCCGAGCACGGTTACGGTCGTATTGGAGCGGTTGATTACGAAGGAATTTGAGTTCCAGGTGCAGACGGAGGGAACGCCTGCCAACGGATATAAGCTCGGTCAGCCGATCGTGAAGCCGAACAACCGCGTTCATGTCACGCTGCCGGAGGGTATCATGGAGGATGTCGGTTTTGTCGGGGGCAAGGTATCCGTGGAAGATGAAGAATCGACAATTAGCGAGAAGAAGGTCAAGGTCGTTGTGCTGGACAAAGAAGGCCAGGAAATGCCCGAAGCCATTGCCACTCCAAGTGTTGTCGAGGTAGAGATTCCGATTACGATGCCATTCAAAAGGGTGCCTCTGCAAATTGGATTGACCGGCAAGCTGCCGGATGGCCTGGCTATGGACACATTCGTCCCAAGCGTGGACCAGGTATCGATATATGGGCCCCAGGACGAGCTCGATAAGTATGATTTTTACGATGGTATTAATGTGGACTTGTCGAAGCTGTCTCAATCAGGTACGATTGAGCTCAATATCCCTCCAAAAGAAGGGATTGTGTCAGTCGATCCTTCGAAGGTGACGATAAAATATACCTTAGTACCGATTTCTGTTAAAACACTCACGCAGCTGAAGGTGACCTTCATCTCACTCTCTGATGGACTGAAGGCCAAGATTACTATTCCGGAGACGGGGACCGTCGATCTGCCTGTAAGAGGGGCAACAAGCGTGCTGGCTGGTGTCGGAGCCAGCGATGTTCAGCTCATCGCCGACTTGAATGGCTTTGGCCCGGGAAGCCATATTGTGCCTCTGGATGTGCATTTGCCGAGCTTTGTTGAGCAGACAAGCTCCATTCCGATTACGGTCACAATAGAGATTACGGATGAAGCGGCAACAACCGATCCGCCCGCTGGCGGAACGGACCCCGGGACCGGAGACGGTTCTACAGATACGACGGGGAATGAGACAGGGGATGCCGGGACCGGAAATACGGGGAATCCCGGGGACGCAGGAAATACGGGTGCGGGGAATACTGGGGCTAATGAAGATCCAGGTACTCCGGCAGGGACTGGCAATGCGGATTCAGGCAATAATCCGGCGAACAGTTCAGGTGGTGGGGTCGACGGTTCCTCGGGAACCCTCGACCCCGGCTCTGTGGATGGGAATGAAGATTCCCCGGATTCAGGAACGGATACGGATACGGGTGCAGATCCAGGCACGAATCCCAATGACAGCGGCAGTAACAGTAGTAATAACAGCAGCAGTGAGGGCAGCAGCGGTAACGGAACGAATAGCGGGCAGCCCGATAGTGGGGAAAGCAGCGCTGGTAGCGGAACTAATCCATAAACCTATACATTGATCATTCGTGATGCTCTTTGAGCAGTATTCACCTATACATAGTAACAGAATGCTGCTGTATCTTATACCATAGGAAATAATGTCATTATTCATAAAGATATAGAATTCAAGGTTAAAAGGGGATACTCTACAATGGGTAAATATTTTGGAACAGACGGTGTGCGCGGGGTTGCCAACCGCGAATTAACGCCGGAGCTCGCTTATAAAATCGGCCGCTGCGGCGGTTATGTACTTGCCGGCAAGGCTGAGAGACCAAAGGTTTTTATCGGACTTGATACCCGGATTTCCGGCCCTATGCTTGAAGCGGCGCTGATCGCAGGGTTGCTGTCTATCGGAGCAAGCGTCGTACGTTTGGGAGTGGTGTCTACGCCGGCCGTCGCTTATTTGACGCGCATCATGGGCGCGGATGCAGGCGTTATGATATCGGCTTCGCATAATCCGGTTGAGGATAATGGAATTAAATTTTTTGCCGGTGACGGCTTCAAGCTCTCGGATGAGACGGAGCTCGAGATTGAACGGCTGATGGATGCAGCGACAGACCAGTTGCCTCGTCCGGAAGGCGGAGGGATTGGCTCCGTGACCGAGGATGTGCATGCGCAGCGATTGTATCTTGATTTTCTAAAAACAACAGTGAAGCATTCATTCATGGGTCTTAAGGTTGTCCTGGATTGCGCCAATGGAGCTGCCTACTCGCTCGCTCCGACGGTATTCCGTGAGCTTGGTGCGGAGGTCATCACAGTCGGCGCTGAACCTAACGGGCTTAATATCAACGACGGCGTCGGCTCCACGCATCCTGAATATTTGCGCGGGGAAGTGCTGAAGCATGGCGCCGATCTTGGATTATCCTTTGATGGCGACGCGGACCGGCTGATTGCAGTGGATGAGAATGGCGAAGAGGTCGATGGCGACTTTATTCTTTGTATATGCGCTGATGCGATGAAGCGCGAAGGTACGCTGAAGGGCGATACGGTTGTAACGACCGTAATGAGCAATATCGGATTTTTCAAAGCTGCCCAGAAGCATGGTCTCAAGACGGCACAGACGGCCGTTGGCGACCGCTATGTGATGGAGGAAATGCGCCGTAACGGCTTCAATCTGGGTGGAGAGCAGTCCGGCCACGTTATTTTTCTCGATCACAATACGACTGGAGACGGCATTCTTACGGCTCTTCAGCTTGTTAACACATTGGTGGGCTCCGGAAAAAAATTGAGTCAGCAGAAGAACCTGATGCGCAAGTTCCCGCAGGTGCTGGTCAATGTGCGCGTGGCCGATAAGACGATGTACAAGGACAATGCTGCTATTGCTGCTATTATCGCGGAAACGGAGCAGGAGCTGGGTGACAATGGGCGTGTGCTTGTACGTGCTTCGGGCACAGAGCATCTGATCCGCGTCATGGCGGAAGGTCCGGATAAAAGCCAGGTGGAAGCGTATGTGAGGCAGATCGCAGATACGGTAAGAGCCGAGCTTGGCGGGGTATAAGATTTATTATTCACGGCATTACGGATTAATGGAATGAATGATTAGCCTCATGGAATAATGAATTATAAAGTTTCGGACGGCGGTTCCAAGGGCGCAGAAGATGAATGCGCCATTAGAACCGCCTTTTTATTTTGTTAAAGCAAGCGCCTTGAAGCGGGACACTGCGCATCAATCATATATCCTCCTTTGCTCCGATGGTTGGAGAATAGTGGGCCGATACCAGATAGAAGGGAAGCATTTTAGGGGGAAATGTTGTGAATGTAAATGTGTTGAAAATTTTGCAGTTGCACCGTTCGGTTAAAATGAATATGATAAGAAGTATGATTCCAGAAATGAAAGCGAGGATAGCGGCCAATTAGCTTTACAAGCGCCAGAGCTTGCGCGTGATCGTCTTGCTGCAGAACGGTTTATTTTGATTTTGTATAACGTTCCTGCGGTGGACAGCGGCAAGCTGACGAGGTGGAGGTGTTCGGATTGTTCGGCGGGGACCTCCCGGTCATGCATTTGACCGAAAGCCGATTCCCAAATCGACAGGGCGACCAGTCGTACAAAGGGTCGGTAAGATGCGATAGTGACGATTGAAGGCGCAAGCAGCAACGGAGGCTGTTTTGCGCTCATCTTTAAGTATGTTTGAAACTTGCTATTTGTGCCCGTTTGCTTACGATGCCAAACTGAAGAGGGTGGCATAAGACGAACGGTTTCTTGAAATATCAGCTGGTATACGGTCTAATCGTATGCTTTCCTGAAATCGACAGCAACCATAGACTGTGCTGTCCCACAAATGTGTTGGCATCCGTTTCTTTCGGGAATACTACCCCAAACGGAGGTCTATTAAAATGTGTGGAATCGTAGGATATATCGGTAAACGGGATTCGCAGCAAATTTTGATTGATGGATTGAAAAAACTGGAATATCGCGGTTATGATTCTGCGGGTATTGCCGTTTTCACGGATAAGGGATTGGAAGTACGCAAGTCCAAAGGCCGGTTGGCCGCATTGGAAGAAAAGCTTGTTGGAGACGAGCTTCGCGGTTCAGTAGGAATCGGACATACACGCTGGGCGACGCACGGCAAGCCATCCGATGAGAATTCCCATCCTCATACCGACAATTCGTTCAAATTCTCGGTCGTGCATAACGGCATTATTGAGAACTATCTCGATCTGAAGGATGAATTGATTGCAAAAGGGCATCATTTTCTGTCGGAAACGGATACCGAGGTGATTTCTCACCTGGTCGCGGAGGAGTATGACGGCGACATCGTTAAAGCCGTTCAGCGTGCTGTGAAACGGATGCGTGGCGCTTTTGCGCTGGGCGTGTTAACGGAATTCGAGCCGGACCGGCTGGTCGCCGTGCGTTATGCAAGTCCGCTTGTGATCGGCATCGGGGAAGGCGAGAATTTCATTGGCTCGGACATTCCGGCAATCTTGGAGCATACACGCAATGTTTACATTTTAGATGATGGTGAAATGGCTATTCTGACGAATAATAACGTCGAATTAAGGTCGATTAAGGGCGAAGTTATTTCCAAGGAAATATTTCATGTCGATTGGGATTTGACAACGGCGGAAAAAGCCGGTTTTGATCATTTTATGCTGAAAGAAATATATGAGCAGCCTAAAGCTTATCGTGACACAATGATGGGCAGAATTTCGGCAGACGGACGATCGGTGGAGCTGAAGGAAATCGGCATGACGCCGGAGCAAATCCGCGGGATTCGCAATGTGCATATTGTCGCCTGTGGAACGGCTTACCATGCAGGCATGGTTGGCAAATCGCTTATTGAAAGTCTGGCCCGTATTCCGGTTGAGATTGATGTCGCTTCGGAATACCGCTATCGTTCTCCGATTATAACGCCTGAAACGCTTGTCATAGTTGTGAGCCAATCCGGTGAAACGGCGGATACGCTGGCTGCCCTGCGTGAAGCAAAACGCTGCGGCGCGCGCGTGCTGGCTATTACGAATGTTGTGGGCAGTTCAGTGTCGCGTGAAGCGAACGATGTGATAATCACGCAGGCGGGTCCTGAGATTGCAGTTGCATCGACAAAAGCGTACACCTCGCAGCTGATTGCTTTTATGCTGTATGGTTTATTCCTGGCGGATACGCTTGGAACGCGCGATAAGGATTGGATCGCTGATGTGCTTGTCGCTATGCAGAAGCTGCCGGAGCAGGTGGAGAGCATTCTGGAGAGAGCACAAGTGCTGAAGCAGGTAGCGGAATCACTGGCAAAGCACGACAATCTGTTCTTCATCGGCCGCGGCATTGACTTCGCAGTTGCTCAGGAAGGGTCGCTCAAGCTGAAGGAAATTTCTTACATTCACTCAGAGGCATACCCGGCAGGCGAGCTGAAGCACGGTACTCTCGCTTTGATCGAAGAAGGCATTCCGGTTATTGCACTGATCACCCAGGAGGATCTGTACGAGAAGACTCTCAGCAACATTAAAGAAGTAAAAGCGCGCGGCGCACATGTACTCGGTTTGGTTAATGAGGGAACCGAGGTCGAGGTCGGAAAATCGATCGATGAGCTGTTCGCGATTCCCCGGACACTGCCGCTTCTGTCGCCGGCGCTGTCAGTTGTACCGCTGCAGCTCCTGGCATACTATGCCTCGCTTGCGCGCGGAAATGACGTTGATAAGCCGAGGAATTTGGCGAAGAGTGTGACTGTGGAGTAGTTGCGAAGAAGAAAATAAAGTATTTGTCTGGTGATAAGAATGTGTGGAACCAGTAAAAATGTATGGAACCAACGTTAAAAGTGTGGAACCCGTGACAAAAGTGTGGAACCACTAGAACAGTCCCGATGATGCTTGTTAGGTCATCGGGACATTTTTATTCAGAAGGGATGGTAGCCAATGCTAGGGGAGCGAATCCGAGAAATCAGAAAGAAAAATCAGATGAAATACAATGAGGATCAAACAAACTATATGCCTCTTACAAGCGATAAGCTTTATGTTTCAGGGCTGACGAATCTTCAGGAAATTATTGAGAATACTATTAAAGAACATATGCCAGAAGTTTAAGAAGAAGAGATAGCCGAATATGCATGTGAGTCATGTCATCAATTTACAATATTTTTGTCGAATGAAGATGATGGGAAATATGAGCTGGGAAAATGCTTTCATTGTGGTTATTCAAATTCAGTTGGTGAATGTATTAGGTGTGGCTCAATAATCAACCAACGAACTGATGGACTTTGTGACGTATGTCAGGAATATATTGATAATCAGTAGCTTTCGCCAAAAGATAATATTGGAGTAAGATTTATATATTGCAGATAGTTATATTATGAATAGGGGATGTTTTTAATCGCACACAAAGCATTTTTAGTAGCCGTAGATAATAATATTTCTCCTTCTTTTCCGGACTTACCCAATACAATGAATGATGTTCGTGAAGTAAAACGTTTGTTAATGGAGACCCCATCATATTTCCGTATTACTGATGTACAGGAGTTTACAGGAACTATTTCAAGAAAGGCGATAATAGCCGCGGCATTAAAAGAATTCTTTGAAAGTGCAACAAACGAAGACGTACTCTTCCTTTTTTGGGCGGGACATGGCTACTTACATCAAGGAGAAGGATACTTGGTTCCAGTTGAAGGTGAGCCTCAAAAAACGGATGAATCCATGATAAAAATGGCTGATGTTAAGAGTTTAATAGATAACTCAAATGCAAAAGTAATCATTAGTTTCTTTGATACTTGTCATAGTGGTTCTATCGCTCGAAGCCAGGATATTTTAAGGGGGCTCACATTAACAGGTTCAGGGAAAATAATAATCGCGGCATGCCAATCTCATCAATCTGCCTATGATCGTAACGGTCATGGTGCTTTTACTGATTATCTGATTCAAGGTTTGTCTGGCATGGCTGCAAATTCAAATGGGATAATTGACGTTTATAATCTTTACTCTTTCATTTCTACAAAGTTGTCTAATGAGTTTCAACCTGGTGTTCAAGTTCCCGTACTTTCTTCGTCTACGGTAACTGGGCAACCTATCGAAATAAGAAGAATACTGACGAGGGTCGATGAGAAACAAAGCGCCGAACTTAGTCCTGAAACACATGTTGATAACTCAGGAATGAGTTACTGGATAGGCAATATAAGTAGTGAATTTGATAATTTTTCTGAGGTTAGATCAGGTGAATATAAGTTGACCATGAGTAATCCGCCTTCTGAAGTAGAAAATGAGTTTCGCAAGTTAAACGAACAAAAGAATACTGTTGGTTTTGCAGTAAGAAATCAAGCATGTTTAGTTAGAGTTGTGAATTTGAATATCACATCAGGTAGTTCAGGTGAAAAAATGGAAGTTGAGTTACATAAGGTGGAAGGTAACCATGAATCGGCAATGATGGATATGGCATACGGGGGTGGACATAGCAGAACTTTTTCTGCTGATGAAATTGCCACTATCCGTGCCAATAGAATATTATTTGGCGATCATAGAGAAGAGCGACTCTCTTCGATTGGGGATAAGTTATTAGAGAGCTTGATAAGTAATCCCACGAACGCCAGTATTAAGCCAGTAATTGAAAATTTAATTGCAAATCTTCAGAATCAACAGTATAAATTGACAAGGATTCGGGTTATTGCAGTGGGGCACCTGATATTGACTGGTACTGTCGAGCGAATTGAAAAATTGAGCTTTCAAGTTACTGAGGGTACTATTTCCGATGTAACCTTTATTGGATATAGGAAAAAATATTACTCTAACGTTGATCCCTACCGTATAGAGATAAATGGTAAGGTACCTGAATAACACGGTTTCCATCTTTCTTTATATAGGGATATTTAATGGTTCCACACTTTACGATTTTCGCATTTATCACGAGAAGCTGGAAGTTCAGCATTATCAATTAAAATGGTTCCAGACTTTTTTATCACATGACATGATCTTGTGTTCAGTGAAAATAAAGTATTGGATTGAAATTATTAAGACCTAAACTTAAGAAATATCAAATAAAATAAAGGGTTCCACATATTATGCATGACTAATATGTGGAACCCTTTATATGTTTAACTATCGTTCGCCGTGAGGTTCATGATAAAACCTGGAAAGCCGATGGTAGTAATGGACAGACGATTAATCTCCAGATCACGGGTGATGCCTTTGCCGGCGGTTTCTGATTGCTAAAGCAACCTGATACTCGAAACCGCCACTGATCATTAAAGAGTTCGACGAGCGTCTATGGGCAGCGGCGGTTGATTCCGTCACAGTCACGTCGGATAAGCAAGCTGGTATTCAGGTTTAAGGACTCGCTAGGCAGTTGAGGGTTAAATGGCGCAGATTACTACATTCATACCGATGCATACACCGATGTATAAGTCGGAGTGGGTATCGGTAAATTTATGTTCTTTACACGGGCTGCCTTATAGCTTACTTTTCAACCCAAGTACCTAATTTAAAATATTACCTTGACAGTCAAAGTAGTATGTCGTATTATACAGATGCGGAGGTGATGAGATGAGCGAGAACAAAATTACATCCGACCTGCTGCGCGGGCATACCGATACGATGATTTTACGGCTCTTATCCGAAGCGGACCGCTACGGGTACGAGATTGTCAAGCTGATTGCCGAGCGCTCAGGCGGCGAGTATGAATTAAAGGAAGCCACGATGTACTCCAGCGTCAAGCGGCTTGAGGTGGACGAGGATATCGAGTGGTATTGGGGCGATGAATCCCAGGGTGGACGGCGTAAATATTTCAGGATTACCGAAAAGGGCAAGGCTGCTTACGCCCGCAACAAGGGCAACTGGGAGTACGCAAAGCGCGTGCTTGAAAACTTATTATAAGGAGTGTTGAGATTATGAATGAGAAATTGACAAACTATTTGAACGGCGTGTTTGCACCCTACGATGAGGTAAAAAGCGTCACCGAATTAAAGACGGACCTGCTCTCCGATTTGCAGGAGCGGTTCCGCGAACTCAAAGCCGAGGGCAAGGATGATGAAACCGCTTTTGAAATGACGATTGAAAGCATCGGCGACATTGAGCAAACGGTACTGGAAGTCGCTAACCTCTCCCGCTCGCTCGAGCGGCAGGTGGTGACCAACTTTAGCGCGAGCAACCTGCCAATGAGCGACTTTGCGGGCGTTATCGCGCATAAAGGACAATTTAAGTCCAGCGCGTTACGCGGTGCCGACTTTGCGGGCGCAGACTTGACCGGCAGCTCATTTGCGAGCAGCGACGTGCGTGAGGCCAATTTTGACGGCGCGAACCTGACGGACTGCAGCCTATCTGCCCTTGACCTAGCCAATGCAAGCTTCAATCAATCCATCCTTGTACGCACGAACTTCAGCAAGTCGGGACTGGACGGAGCCACATTCACAGGCGTAAAACTGACCGACGTTACGTTCTCCATGATCGAGCTCAGAAAAACAATCTTTAAAAACTGTATCTTTGACGGCGTGGAGTTCAAAACTTCCGATCTGGGAGGGCTGTGTTTGGACGGGCAAACCTTTATAGGCGTTAAGTTTGACAAGTCGGCACTGAACGAAGTTTCGTTTAAGGGCGCGACACTCAAGAATGTGTCTTTTCCGACGTCTTCGTGGTCTCGAAGATATTACCGTGCCATTAAAACCGTCTGCTTTGACGGCGCGATGATGGATAAGCTGACCTATGCCGCCCTTAAAGGCATGGGAGCCGATTTGTCCAAGGTTACCGTTCGATAAGGAGGGGAAAATATGCCAACCACATCCATTCAGGTAAAAGGACTGCAAAAATCCTACAAGCAGCTTCAAGTCTTAAAAGGCGTAGATTTCGAGGTGGAAAAGGGTAGTATTTTCGCCCTGCTCGGCTCCAACGGGGCGGGCAAGACCACGGTTGTCAAAATCCTCACCACGCTGCTCAAGCCAGACAGCGGAACCGCCGCCGTAAACGGATTTGATGTTGCGTCCAACCCCGACAATGTGCGGCAGGCAATCAGTCTGACCGGGCAATTTGCCGCCGTGGACGAAATGTTGACCGGACGGGAAAATCTGATCATGATTGCCAAGCTGCGATACCTCAAAAATCCGCGTCAGGTTGCGGACGACTTGCTTCACCGCTTCGGCTTGACAGACGCTGCCGACCGCAGGGCGTCTACGTATTCGGGCGGGATGCGCCGCAGGCTCGACATCGCCTTGAGCCTTGTGGGAAAACCGTCGATCATTTTCCTCGACGAGCCGACGACGGGGCTTGACCCCGAGGCGCGCATCGAGGTTTGGAAGATTGTGAAGGAGCTGTCGGGCGGCGGCACGACGGTCCTCCTCACCACGCAGTATTTGGAGGAAGCGGAGCAGCTTGCCGACCGAATTGCCATTCTGCACGAAGGCAGGATTATCGCAAGCGGCACGCTCGCGGAGCTTAAAAAGCTGTTCCCATCCGCAAAGGTGGAGTATGTTGAAAAACAGCCGTCGTTAGAGGAGATCTTCCTCTCCATCGTCGGCAAGAAGGAGGCCATGTAAATGGAGGCGTCAAAAAATCATTTCTTCACCGATATTAGCGTGATGCTCGGGCGTTCCATGCGCCATATTTTCCGCAGTATGGACACCATCATCACGGTCTGCATCACGCCGATTGCGATGATGCTGCTATTCGTCTATGTGTTTGGCGGCGCCATCCAAACCGGAACGGATAACTATGTGAACTACCTGCTGCCCGGTATCCTGCTGATTGCGATTGCAAGCGGCATATCCTATACGGCTTACCGCCTGTTTTTGGATAAGCAGCGGGGCATCATTGAGCGGTTTCACACCATGCCGATTTCACGTTCCTCCTTGTTGTGGGGGCATGTGCTGACCTCGCTGGTATCCAACGCCATCTCGGTTGTCGTCATCATTCTTGTAGCGCTCGTTATGGGCTTTCATTCGTCCGCCGGGATACTATCATGGCTTGCTGTAGCCGGCATACTCGTATTGTTTACCCTGGCATTAACTTGGGTCGCGGCGATTGCCGGACTGTCCGCCAAAACTGTGGAAGGCGCAAGCGCGTTTTCCTACCCGATTATCTTCCTGCCGTTTATTAGCTCGGCGTTTGTGCCGACCGAGTCGATGCCGAAGGTCGTTCGCGCCTTTGCCGAAAACCAGCCGGTGACCTCGATCGTGGAAGCCATTCGTGCGCTGCTGTCGGGTCAGCCGGTGGGCAATGATATATGGGTCGCTCTTGCGTGGTGCGTCGGGATTTTGCTCGTAGCCTATTTCTTTGCGATGAGGGTGTATAAGAAGCGGGTGTGAAAAAAGAACAGCTTGGTTCTGAATTAAACAACAGAGAAGACAGTCCTGTAGAATAAATTCTATATCTAAATAAGGGCACAACTGATGAGCAGTGTAAAAATACGAATGTGGATTGTCAACAGTAAATCAGACAACCTTTTTAAGGGCTTCTTGGCGATACTGAATAGGCGTCATATAGCCTAATGTTCCATGAATGCGATGCTTGTTGAACCAATTAACATAATCGTTTAATTCCAGTTCCAAGTGACGAAGGCTCTGGAAGTTCATCTGGTTTACGAACTCTGTTTTCATGATTTTGTAGGTGGCTTCGGCTACAGCATTGTCGTATGGACAGCCTTTCGCACTTAGAGATCGGCCGATTTCAAAGGTACCTAGAAGCTCGTCTATCTTTTGATTTTTAAACTCGCTGCCACGGTCCGTATGAAACCATTGAATATAACGCAAATCGCCCTGGACGCTCGCAAAGGCGCGGGAAATCAGAGCAGCGTCTTTATTCGGACCTGCACTGTGGCCAATGATCTCTCGATTGAACAAGTCGAGCAGCACACAGATGTAATGCCACCTGTTCTGAACCTTCACATAAGTCAGATCACTGACAACGAAGCGCTTTGCTTCCTCCTGCTCGAATTCGCGGCCCAAAACATTCTCTGTTGTTGCTTCATTAGGAGTGGTTTTATGGGGCTTATATTGAGCCACTGTGTAGGTCGAGACTAGCCCTTGCTCTTTCATAATCCTTCCAATTCTACGTCTGGAAACGACGATTCCGCGTTCCTGGAGCTTAACCTTAATCTTTCGTGTACCGTAAGCTTTTCGGTTATTGTGGAATATCTCTACAATCGCTTCGGTTATATCGTCTTCGTTCAATTGTTCTTTCGCGTCGTAGTAATACGTACTTCTTGCAATTTGCAGGACGTCGCACATTGCTGATACCGAGTATTTATCACGGTTATTCCGGATGATAGCTACTTTCGTCCCATGATCAGCGCTGCTTGCTTTAAAATATCCACTTCCATTTTCAGACGCTGGTTCTCTTTTCGTAAAGCGATCAATTCGTTCTCGTCTGACGAGCGATTGTCCTTCTCCTTGAAGGAACCGCTTGTCTCATCTTGTTTGATCCAGCGGTCTAAAGCAGAGGCTGTGAGGTCATATTCCTCCACAATCGCCGCTCTGGACTTCCCATTTTTATAGAGCTCCACCAGTTGTTTTTTGAATGCTGGAGTAAAGGTACGTCGTTCTTGTTTTGGCATTGTAGAGATCCGCTCCTTCATAATGATAGGTTCATTCTACAAGCCCTTATTTTTTCTGTCCAACTAAGTGTAGACGATCCAATGTCGTTATAAACATTCATACTGGGCTTACATCTAGAGGGTATTTATCCGAGTTATCGAGCTGTGGTAGCTAATATTGAAAAATGTCATATTACATGGATTTGAGGCGCAAAATCCAACGGAATCCAACTAATAAATCGCGAAGAATTTATTACGATGATTCTCAAATTAAATCCAGGCGCAGCCCCAAGTGCCCAAGCAGTAAAGAAGCAAGCTGTATCAGGTAGAACTTATCTGCTCACGCGGTGGCAGTAATATGGTCTAAGGAAAGGATCTAAGGGTGATTTCTACGTTGCAGTGCATTTCCCAAGTGCCGAAATATCAGTTCAGCTTAAAGCACCCAAGTGGTGCTTTTTATTTTGCCTTACGACTCTTTTTTGCAGTCTATGTGTAAACTCCCAAATCCATTGCAACGGAAGTACTAAGAAAGGTTGGGGAGAATACATGGGATTATGGATGAAGCAGATGATTTGGTTCCAGAGCTTTTTATCACCTGATATCAACCGTAAAGCCTTGGTGCTATGCGGTTTTTTGCTTTTTTTTGCTAGATTCTTTTATTATTCTTTTATTGGGCACTGCTATAATCAATTTGATAGATGGAAGTAGCCCACAAGGAGGCAATGTAATGTATAGAAAAGGATTAAATAAGATGACCGTTATGCTCATGGTGGTCAGTGTCATAGCGAGCATGTTCCTGACGATGGGAATGCCTAAATCGGTATATGCGGAGGAGGATACGATTAATTTTGCGGGTGGGGATGGTACTCTAGAGAATCCTTATAAAATAGCGACGGTGGAAAACTTAAGAAATGTTACGATACCGTCACCTGGAGCGTACTTCCAGCAGGTTGCAAATTTTAGCCTGTCGGGCAATTGGACACCGATTGGCAGCTTTGGCGGTATCTATGACGGCGGTGGCTTTGCGATTGAAAATCTGACAATGAATTCTTCCGATTTATACATAGGGTTATTTTCAAATTTATCCAGCGGCGCTGTTCTAGACAACATGAGATTGGAGAACTTCTCCATCACAGCTACAGGGGATGACTCATTTGTAGGCGGACTAGTAAGTTTCATCAATGCGGGTGCGACTGTCGCCAATAGCATCAGCAACGGCACTATAAGCTTCACCGCTCCAAACAATGTAGGCGGTTTGACAGGCTATAATGAAGGGAGTATCAGCAATAGCGAGAGCAACAGCTTGATTACGAGCAGCGGCGAAGTTTTTAGCGCGGGCAGTCTGGTCGGCACGAATGCGGGAACCATAAGCGGCAGCAGCGGCAGCGGCTCTATACATTCTTCTGATAGTCGAACTGCTTATCTAGGCGGCTTGGTGGGAACGAACGCGGGAACTGTCAGGACAAGCACTAGCAGCAGCTTGGTAACTGGAGGAGACGCAGCTTCAGCGGGCGGTTTGGTCGGTTCAAATTATTCATCAAGCGGAATCGTTAATGACAGCTACAGTACCGGGAATGCAAGTGGCAAAGCATCTGCAGTTGTTGGCGGTCTCATCGGCAGGAACACGGGCGATATAAACCGCAGCTACAGCACTGGTAATGCACACACCGGTTCAGATGGAATGGCAGGCGGCTTGGTCGGCTACAAGGCGAATGGAAATATTATTAACAGCTTCAGCATGGGAAATGTAAGCGGCGACGGGGCTGTATTTGTTGGCGGTCTGGTTGGCATGAATAATGGAGGAGACGTCAGCTACAGCTACAGCACAGGAGGCGCAAGCGGTGGAAGTGATTCAACTGGCGGCTTGATTGGATTTAATCAAGGCGGAACTGTATCCAACAGCTACTTTAATAATGCGGGTGCTGCGACTTCCCCTGGAGAAGTGTTCAAAAGCGCTGAGGAGCTGAAGCAGCAGTCGACCTTTTCAGGGTGGGATTTCAGTACTATTTGGAGAATTGCCGAGGATTACACTTATCCCTCACTCCAATGGCAGCCGTATACAGCTGATGAGATTACTTTTATTGATCATAGGGACTTAACGTGGGACAGTATCAAGGGCACGAACAGCGTTGAAGATGAGGTGACAAGCGATCTTACTCTTCCAACTGCTGGAGCCGCTGGTTCAACGATTACGTGGAGTGTATCGGGCGGTGTCGGACTGATTGATACGAGCACAGGCAGGGTGACTAGAGCAACCGATGACGATCATACCGTTACATTGACAGCTACGGTGAGTCGCTCTGGGGGACAAACCCAGATGAAGGATTTTTCCTTGAAAATTTTAGAGGCTCCGAACAACAAGCCTATCCGTAATTCAAATGTAAATGGGACGGCGAATGCAACGGTATCGGTGAATACCGCATATGCGCTTAATCTCTCGGGAATTTTCGAAGATGTAGACGGAGATCCACTGAGCTACAAGGTATCGGTGGATGGTGCGCCGACGATAGCGGCGGCTATGACCTATACGTACACGCCGATTTCGGCAGGCTTAGTGACATTGGTCTTCTCAGCCAGCGATGAGGAAAGTGACTCAGACGATACTTATACAGTGAGCTTGACTGGGAACACCGTGCCAGTCCGTCAAGCAGATGTAGATGCAACGGATGATGCGGCAGTGACAGTGAACACGCCATATACGCTCGACCTCGCTACGATTTTTGAAGATGCGGACAGCAATCCATTGAGCTACAACGTATCCGTGAATGGCGCGCCGACAACCACTGCGGCTGAGAGCTACACATATATTCCGACTACAGCAGGCTTAGTAACGTTGATCTTTACAGCCAACGACACAAATGTAGATTCCACAGACACTTACACGGTGGAGCTGTCGGTAAACTCCCTGCCAGTTCGCAAGCCCAATGTAGGTGCTACGACGAACGCAGCAGTGACGGTGAACACGCCGTTTACGCTTGACCTCTCTACGATTTTTGAAGATGCGGACAGCAATACACTGACCTATAAGGTATCCGTAGACGGTGCGGCGGAGGTAACGGCAGATACGGCCTATTCATACACACCGACAGCAACAGGCTTAATGACGCTCGTTTTCAAGGCAAACGATGGCAACATCGATTCCACAGAAACCTACATCATAAATCTAACGGGGAATACCGTGCCAGTCCGTCAAGCAGATGTAGATGCAACGGATGATGCAGTGGTGATGGTGAACACGCCATATGCGCTAGACCTCGCTACGATTTTTGAAGATGCGGACAGCAATACGCTGAGCTACAAAGTATCCGTGGATGGTGAAGCGGCGACAACTGCTGCAGCGGCTTACACCTATACACCAACCACAGCAGGCCTGGTGACGCTGGTTTTCACCGCAAACGATGGCAGCATCGATTCCACTGACACTTACACAGTGGAGCTGCGGGTAAATTCATTACCTGTGCGCAACTCCAATGTGGGCGCAACGGCGAATGCGTCAGTCACGGTGAACACGCCGTACTCACTAGACCTCTCGACCATATTTGAAGATGTGGACAGCAATACGTTGAGCTACAAAGTATCCGTGGATGGTGAAGCGGCAATAACTGCTGCAGCGGCTTACACCTATACACCAACCACAATAGGCCGAGTGACGCTGGTTTTCACCGCAAACGATGGCAGCATCGATTCCACTGACACTTACACAGTGGAGCTGTCGGTAAATTCATTACCTGTTCGCAAGCCCAATGTAGGTGCAACGGCGAATGCGGCAGTGACGGTGAACACGCCGTACGCACTAGACCTCTCGACTATATTTGAAGATGCAGACAGCAATACGTTGAGCTACAAAGTATCCGTGGATGGTGAAGAGGCGATAACTGCTTCAGCGGCTTACACTTATACATCAACCACAGCAGGCCTGGTGACGATGGTTTTCACCGCAAACGATGGCAACATCGATTCTACTGACACTTACACAGTGGAGCTGCGGGTAAATTCATTCCCTGTACGCAAGCCCGATGTGGGTGCAACGGTGAACGCAAGCATACCCGTGAACACGTTGTATACGTTAGACCTAACAACGATTTTTGAGGATGCGGACGGCGATCTGCTGAGCTACAAAGTAGCGGCAGATGGTGCGCCGGCAATAGCTACGAGCGAGACTTACACGTACACGCTAACTACAGCAAATACGGTAGCATTGGTCTTCACTGCCAACGACACAATGGTAGATTCCACAGAAACCTTCACCGTAAATCTGAAGGGGAATACAGTGCCCGTTAGGAAGACCGATGTTGAAGCGACGGCAGATGCAACTGTGACGGTGAATACACCGTTTGTGCTCGATCTCGCTGAGATTTTTGAAGATGCGGATGGCAATCCGCTGACCTACAATGTATCGGTGAACGGCACTGCGGCTATATCGGCGATTCCGGCCTATACATACACGCCAGGTGCAGAAGGTGCTATGACCTTGGTGTTCTCAGCCAATGATGGACTGGCAGACTCCACCGACACGTATACAGTGAAGCTGACGGTATCTGGATCCAGCTATAATAACGGTAACGGCGGCAATGGTGGCGGTGAAAGCATTCCTATGACGCCTGAATACAGGGTAACCATTACCGGCTCTGTTGGAACGACGCTGCCGGTTGAGATCGATGAAGCGGCAGGCCGCGCATCGATAGCCATCGGAGCGTTGGCGGAAAAGATCTTCGTCGATGATGGGGCGACGGTTGTGGCCGTTCCGGCTATTCCGGGTGTGAAACTCTATACGCTTGAAGTGCCTGCCGAATCTCTGTCGAACTCGAACGGAGCGGGCGAGCTAATATTTGCTACCGATGAGGGTACTATTGCCATACCGGCCGATATGCTGAAAGGCATGACGGGAACCGAAGGGAAAACCGCAGGCATAACGATTGGCCCAGGCGATAAAACAGGCTTGTCTGCTGAAGCGGCGGCAGCCGTAGGCGGTCGACCGCTGGTGGAACTCACGCTGGCGTTGAATGGCATGCAGACGTCATGGAACAACTCGTCTGCGCCTGTTCGGATTTCTATCCCGTATACGCCGACAGCAGAGGAGCTGAAGGATCCCGAGCATCTCGTCATCTGGTATATCGACGGCAGCGGTAACGTTATCGCGGTCCCAAGCGGCCGTTACGATGCAAAGAGCGGAACTGTGACCTTTGCTGCGACCCACTTCAGCGATTATGCCGTAGCTTATGTGAAGAAGACCTTCAGCGATCTGAGCAGCGTGGAATGGGCAAGACAGTCGATTGAGGTTATGGCCTCCAAGGGCATCATCAACGGTACAAAGGCGGGGGCCTATTCTCCGGCAGCCCGCATTACCCGCGCCGATTATCTGGTCTTGCTCGTCAAGACCTTGGGATTGACGGCGAAATTTGAAGGGAATTTCGCAGATGTGGAGCCAAACGCCTACTATTACGAAGCGCTTGGCGTTGCGAAGCAGCTAGGCTTGGCTGCGGGTACCGGCCATGATGAATTCCATCCGCTGGAAAACATCTCGCGGCAGGATATGATGGTGCTGACCGCTCGTGCTTTGGAGAAAGCCAAGCAGCTGAAAGCCTCGGGAGATCCCGCCATTCTGGCTTCGTTCAGTGACAAAGGGAATATCTCAGCTTATGCGAAGGCGAGTCTGGCTGCTCTGGCGGAGAAAGGTCTAATCTCCGGCTCCGGAAATAAGCTTAACCCTCAGACGCCAACGACACGAGCGGAAGCTGCAGTATTCCTCTATCGGATATACAACCAATATTAAAGGCTAATGCAACGAAATGTACTCCTGTCGGCTTTTACGCGGCAGGAGTTTTCATTTTATGGCTGACAACTTTATTTCGTGATTGCTTATTAAAATCGTACAGTCTAAAAGTTATTTTCAAAAGGCAAACGATTTTTCAAGGTATAAAGCGCACAAAATCATCACTGTCAGTCCGCAATTATTTTTTCTTTGGACAAAGAGTACAATTTGAGCCTTAAGCACATAACAGGAAATATTTCCCCTGTATACGAACGGGGGTTCTCGTCATATAATATATCAGAACTAATGTTCGCGTCGAGGTGGTCGAAATGAAACGGACAATATTTTTGGTTGACGGTCAATCATTTTACGCTTCTGTCGAAAAAGCGGCGCGGCCGGACCTGCGGGATAAACCAATAGCCGTTGGGGATCCGGACCGTCGCGGAGGAATCATACTTGCGGCCTGTCCAATCGCGAAGGCGCGCGGGGTTACTACAGCCTCACGCGTTGGTGAGGCCATGGGGAAGTGTCCAGATTTAGTCGTCGTACGCCCGCGTATGCAAACATACGTCACGATATCACTGTTTATTTCCGAAATCTTCGCTTCCTTCACGGACCAGGTCGAACCGTATTCGATCGATGAACAATTTCTCGACGTAACCGGCTCCATTAAATATTTCGGACCGCCGCTGGAGATTGCGCGCCAAATACAGGAACGCGTACTTTTATCGACCGGCGTATGGTCGCGGGTGGGGATCGGGCCAACGAAAATTCTCGCTAAGATGGCGACGGACAACTTCGCCAAGAAGCGTCCAGACGGTATTTTCGAATTGAACCAGGATAATATCGAAGCGGAATTGTGGCCGCTGCCGGTCCATCAAATGTTTATGGTCGCGAACCGGATGACTCAGCATTTTGTCCGGATGGGACTAAACACAATTGGAGACATAGCGCGGCTGGACTTCGGCGATTTTAAGGCGCGAATGCGACGTCGAATGGGCCGCCAAAGCGATATTCAGGCGGGTTACTACTGGCAGACTGCACGAGGAATCGATCCATCACCGGTTGTATCGAACATCAGGTCGCAGATTAAGAATATAAGTCATGGCAAGACGCTCAGATGGCGTCTGTATACGAAGCTTACGGATATCGAAGTCGTACTGCTGGAGTTAGTCGTCGAGGTGTGTCGGCGGGCGCGCCGCTACGGGTATCAGGGCCGCGTAGTATCGGTAGGCGCTGGAGAGACGGATGGGGAAAGGTCGGCAGGATTTGGCCGTCAAACGACGTTATCACAGTCGACATCGTTAACGCATGAGGTTGCGGCTGCCGCGCATGCGCTGTTTATAAAGCATTGGAGTGGAATGCCAATTAGCCATCTCAGCATATCATTAGGGCAGTTATCCGTAGACAGCGTAATCCAACTGACCCTGTTTGAGGACCGTTCTCGCGCTTACCGTAAGGAACGTGCGATCGACGAAATCAAAAACCGTTTCGGGAGCGACGCCATCATACACGCTTCTTCGCTTCTTGAATCTGGAGTCGCCCGCGAGAGAGCGGAACAGATCGGAGGTCACTTTAAATGAGCAAACTTGACGGAAATGAACGGTGGAAGTCCAAAATGCTGCTGACTGAACACGCTGAACAATATGACCGGAAACAAGCAGCGGGCACCGGAAAGAATTTGACGATGGAAGAACGCATCATGATCCGCGATTATATCCTGTTGCCGCATATGGAGAAGATGATTCAGAAAAGCATATCCGACATCGAGAACTCATCTAACGTGATGAAACGACTCTACCTGGCCGCTGGCCATAAAGTCTTAACCACGATAGCCGAAGACTATTATCGATTACGGAGCGAGTTGAAGAAACGGAATATTCGCGTCGTCACGGAAGAACAAGAAGACATGGTGATTTATCATAAGTGTTATTATCGGGGTTACGAAGAACGATTCGGAATGACGCGCGACGTTATGCGCTCGGAGATAGGCATTCGGCTGACGAAGTATACGACTGAGCTGATAGCGCGGCTGAAGGCGAAAGTGTGAGGTGCAGTTTATGAGAGCGACACAAGCCTCGATCGTCTACAATCGAATAATCATGCAGCGCACAACGGCAAGCTTTCTTGGATACTCGCCCCCGATCGTCCAATAGCATGACATCCTACCTTGAATTCTGCTCTTGACTTGGAGTGTACTCCAAGTTGTAACATGAGCTTCAGCAAGAAAAATCTATCTCCAGGAGGCGTAATCATGAACACTTCGAAGACTGTTTTGATAACGGGTGGGAATAAAGGTATCGGGTTCGAGAGCGCAAGACAATTGGGCAAGCTGGGATTCACAATTTTGATCGGTTCAAGAGATCAATCCAAAGGGCAGGAAGCCGCAGCATCGCTGAAGAATGAGAACATAGATGCTGAGGCATTAACGCTTGACGTTACAGACCTGGATACCATTCAATCTGCTACGAAGCGTATTGAAGATCAGTATGGTGCGCTTGATGTTCTGATCAATAACGCTGGCGTGAGCTTGGATAGAGGTCTTCCTCCGAGTCAACTGGAATTGACCGTTCTTAGGAATACTTATGAGACAAATGTTTTCGGCATGTTTTCTGTTACTAAGGCAATGCTCCCTTTGATTAAAAAATCGCCTGCTGGCAGAATTGTAAACCTTTCAAGCGGCTTGGCTTCCTTGACCATGAATATTGACCCGGAATCCGATGCCGAAAAATACGGAGTAAATTTGCTCGCCTACATGAGTTCGAAAACTGCAGTCAATGCACTGACTGTCTTGTTTGCCAAAGAATTAAAAAATACGCCGATCAAGATAAATTCAGCTGATCCAGGGTACACAGCTACGGATTTGAATGGCCATACGGGTTATCGTAGCGTTGAACAGGGAGCTTCTATTGTCGTGAAGCTCGCCACCCTTCCGGGCGATGGTCCGACCGGCGGCTTCTTTGATGAAAACGGAGTGATACCGTGGTAATACGTCAGGAGGCGGGAAAAAGTGATCGACATTCCTGAAACCGTAAGCTCAATTAAACAGGCAGCTGAATTCACGGGTCTGTCAGAAGATACGATTCGCTATTACGAGAAAATCGGCTTGCTCCCGTATGCCGACCGCAAAGCAAGCGGTCACAGAACGTACAGTAAACATCAATTGGAAGGCATGGTCTTTTTAACGAGACTCAGAGCAACCGGAATGACACTGGAAGAAATGAAGCATTTCCGTAAGCTTTACGAAAGGGGTGAAGCTTCACTCCCTCAGAGAGTTAACATGCTAATCGAACACAAGGAAAGAATTCAGAAGGAGATTGACCGGTTACTGGAGACACAAAGGATTATTGAGTACAAAATTGACAATTACAACGAGGTCCTTGTAAATCCGGACTTAAACAGTACAGCCTGTGACCCGTAGAATAGTAATGAACCATAACTCCGAATAAGAGGTCGGCCTGTCGTTTTTGAACTACCAAGAAAATTCGCTCCCGTAGCATCGGATAAAAAGGCAATACTTTCGGTAGTTATCAAATTAATACCAAGATTCCCTGAATTTGTTCCAACCGAAACGAGTTTGGATCTGAAATGGATAACAGTCTAAGACGGCTCGGAACAGACTACGTCGATTTGTGCCAGGTCCATCTTGTGTGATCATCATACGACGATTGAAGAGACGATGGAGGCCATGCACGCTTTAATGGCACCAAATGAAGCCTAATTTAAAAAAGGAGCAGTTGCCATAAAGCAAACTACTCCTTTTTATATTGCTCCTAGTCTGCAATGGATTTGGGTAAAGGTGGCGATCTGTAGGAATAATCCGCTTATCGGTTGTCAAACAGGATATCCGCGGTGAGTTGGATGTGCGATCTAAAGATCTCGACGGCACGATCGCTGTCGCGGCTAAGAACGGCATCTGTTAATGCCTTATGTTCGGCGCGACCATCGCGGGTTGACTGCTGCGTGATCGAGCAATGTCGATAAAATTCACTCAAATCCCAAAGGCGTCTGCAGATATCCTGAAGAACCGGATTTGGACATGCGGCGAAAAGTTCGAAATGAAATTGACGGTGGATGTCGGACCACTCTTCACGAACGGCAAGCTTTTGATTCACTTCCTCGTACTCGGCCGTTTGCGATAATTTGTGGTGAACGGCGATTACATTGGATTCCCATGTTAGATCGCCATGGGCGATGGACAGGCGTAATGCTGCGGATTCATTGATCAACCGCGCCTCTATGATGCTATTCAGTTCTTCTTCCGACACCGTCTTCACTGAAAATCCGTGATTCGGGTTTTGCAAGATGAGGCCTTGGCTCGCCAACCGGGTCAGTGCTTCTCGAACGACGGCAACCGAGACATCGAAACCTTTGGCTAATTCCGAAACGATTAATGGAAAGCCCGGTTCATATCGTCCGGTCAGAATATCGGACTGCAGTTTCTTTGTGACATTTTCGCTTAAAGTGGACGAACCGTTTCTTTTGGCCATGAAGCCGACACATCCTTAATGCACATCGGGATTATACACGTAAAAATAGCTTACACCTAGATTTATAAAAAAACAAGAACCAAAATCGACAACGAATATAATAATCGATTTATATTTACATAATCGATTCTTATGGATATAATCGAATTGTGTTTGAAAAAGAAGGAGGTAATTTACAGTGACCAACCACCCGTTTGCCAAAATGCCGGAAGTCCAATTCTTTCATGTGACGAGTAACGATATTACGGAGGGCCTTTCTCTACCGCCCCAGCAATACTCGGGGATGTCAGGAGTGGAGTGCGGTAAAGATCTTTCGCCCCATTTGAAATGGTCGGGTGCGCCCGAAGGGACGAAGAGTTTCGCCGTAACCGCGTATGACCCGGATGCCCCGACCGGATCGGGCTTATGGCACTGGGCTGTCATCAACATCCCTGCCAGCGTTACCGAACTGCCGACCGGCGCAGGCGACGAGCATGGCAGCGGTTTGCCGCAAGGCGCCTTGCAACTGCCGAACGATTTGCGACTCGAACGGTTTATCGGTGCGGCGCCACCAGCGGGACACGGTCCTCATCGGTATTATTTTGTCATTCATGCGCTGGATGTCGAGAATATCGGCGTCGACCCTAACGCCACGCCGGCTCTCTTAGGATTCACCATGCTGAGCCATACGCTGGGGAGGGCCGTTCTCGTGGCAACAGGGGAAATCAAGTAACCCAAGCCGTTTGGGGTCATAGGAGACGATGGTATGAAAAAATATTGGTTTTGGCATGCGTGATTGCGATGTTGTTCGCATGCAGCAACGGGCAGGAACGTCCAATGCTTCAAGCGAAGCAGTATCAAGTACGGAGGAAGCGGTGAAGCTGATCGATCCGTTTCATCAAAGTGTATGCCCCATATGCCACCAGCCAATTAAAAATTTGAAGCATACGATCATTTGCGGTTGTGGGAGCAAAATCAAAAACAAATTCAAATTCAAATAACTTGAAACAAACCTCAGGTAAAAGTGTAATTCAGTTCACTTTAATTAAAACCAGACAAGCAAAGAACGGCAATCTGTTGCCGTTCTTTGTCCATTTGAAGGTGCAGTACTGGATCTTTTATCTTTGGTTTGATCATTTATCTGGAAGGTTGCGATTTAATTTAATTTCTGATGCTCATTTGAAATTGCCGTTTAAGTGTGAAATCCAAACGTTAGAAGATATTGATTCGATAATAAATGAATTCTAGCTTATTATCACGATTATGAAAGGGTTCCGGAGCAAACATTGTTGCCCCGGAACGCCTTCAGAGTAAGTCTACAAGTGGATCGCAGCTTTTATCTGCTTCGTGTAGAAAAATCGTACAATGAAAAAATAAATGATTTGTATAGCCAGGAAAACGCTAAGCACAATCGCGGATTCCTTGGCCAGATCATAGAAGAAAAGGTGGGATAGCGCCGTCAATGCCACTGCCCCATGAATGAGCGCGACGATTATCGGAGCGAAAAACAAGATCGCCGTTTGCCGGTTGAGCACCTTTTTCAATTCTTTTTCGCTTAAGCCCATTCTCGCAATCGTCATGAATTTCTGTTTATCCCCGTCCACATCCATGTACAAACGGAAATAAAGGAAGCTTCCGGCCGAGACGAAAAAGACGACTCCGATAAACAGTCCGACAAACATAATCGGTCCATATTGTTTATTTAATTCGTAAATTTCGTACTCGCCGGAAGTAACCTGATCCGGCAATTGCCGATACAGTTTTTCCGCAGCCGCCAATACATTCCGCTTTCCTTCCGCCGCTTGCCAAGCATGAAAGCTTCTTATGTCAGCCGGGGCAGGGAGCTTTTCGTAATCTTTGTCCGAGACGATATAATAATCCGATGACGGCAAAGCTTGTGAATACAGGATTTTCTCCGGCTGCAGGACGACACCTGACTTGAGTTCGATCGCTCTGTTCTGCTGCTCATTTTTCTCTCCAAAAGTTATTCCTTCAGACTTCACAATGAACACTTGTCCGTCCTTAACGTTGACCGTATCTTCACCGATCAGCTCCGCAAAGCGGTTAAAATCGGATTGCTTTGCGATAAGGGATCTATCGTTACCTACTTCAAAATAGCGAAGAACGGCGTGCGCTTTGTTTGCCTTTATATGTTCTTCCTGCAGCGTCTCGTTAATCAATGCCACATCCTGTTCTTCATTATCATCTGCATAATAAGTGAACGTGTTCGGGTTAGAGGTATTGAGGCCTGCGGTCAGAAACGTTTGAAATCCGAACAATGTCCCGATTGCGCTAAACGCTACCGTTGAAATGACGGCTACAAGGAAGAACGTCCGGGCATTATCCTTCATCCGGTAGGAGAGGTCAGAGAACAGAATCATATTTGTTTTACGCCAGGAGAAAGACTCCCTGTTCTTTAACCGCCGTATCACAAAGACGCTTAATTGCGTAAAAAACAGATATGTGCCGATGATCACCATTACAATCACAGGCAGCATCGCGGCAATTACAATCGTTCCCTTCACAATTAATGCAATCGCATAGCCTCCGCCAAGCAAGAGGGCCCCGATAACGGTTAATAACATATTCGCCTTCGGTTCCCCTTTGGACTTCTTGTCTCCTTTGAGCAAGTCAATCAGTTTTCTGCTTCGCAGCACGTAGGAAACAAATAATGAAATAAAGAAAAACAAGACGATAAAGCAAACAAAGGTTAAAATGACCGCATGGACCGGTATATAAAAATTTAACTTATTATCGATGATTAGCGCATTCTCGGCCAACAGCAAAATTGCTTTGGCAAATACCAACCCAAGCACAATGCCGCCCAATGTGGCAAAAAAACCGATGATCATGTTTTCCATAAACACCATCGATCGGATTTGCTTCATCGACATCCCATGGATCATCAATAGTCCGAATTCTTTCTTTCGCGACTGTAAAAAGGAGCTCATCGAATAAAGGATAAAGAAGAAGGAGAATACATAAATAATTCCCGCAGCAATGTTCATGCCTTGAGTAACACTGCGATTCATCTCATCTCCGCTCAACGCAGGATGGAACGCAAATATGGCAAACGTAAAAAAAACCATGACCGTAAACATGCTGCTTAGGAAATAGGCTGCATACAGCCTTTTGTTGCGGGCGACGTTATTAAACGCGAATTGACGAAAGGTCATTTGCGTGCCCTCCCAATAAAGAAAGTGTGTCGATGATCTTTTGGAAGAAAGCCTGCCGATTATCGCCTCTGTGAATTTCCGAATACAGCTTTCCATCGCGAATAAACACGACCCGGTTACAATAGCTTGCCGCCAGCGGATCATGTGTTACAAGCATCATGGTCGTCCGCTCATTCCGATTGATGGATTCAAGCATTTCCATGACATCCTTGGAGGATTTGGAATCCAGATTTCCGGTCGGTTCATCGGCAAGCAGCAGCTTCGGAGAATGAATCATCGCTCTGGCAACAGCCGTTCTTTGTGCTTGTCCGCCGGAAATTTCATACGTGCGTTTTTTCATGATTTCCGTAATTCCGAGCTTGTCAGCGATCGCATGCGCCTTTTGTTTCATTTCCGTCACTTTGCTGCCATCCAATGTTAACGGCAGGACGATGTTTTCTTCTACCGTCAAGGTATGGAGCAAATTAAAATCCTGAAATACGAAGCCGAGTTCACGGCGGCGAAACTTAGCCAGTTCATCTTTTTTTAGACGGTGGGGGTTATTTCCATTAATATGGACCTCGCCGGTCGTCGGTTCGTCAATCGTTGCAATGATATTGAGCAGTGTCGTTTTTCCGCTTCCGGACGGACCCATAATTCCGACAAATTCCCCCTGTTGAATCGTTAAATCGATATCCGTTAGAGCGTGGTAGGTGATTTTTCCCTCGTATAGTTTGCTCACCTGTTTTACATTCAGCATGCACAAGATCTCCTTTCAGTTACGATCATTTGATCTGTGGTTAGCATACCGCTGTCCATCGTGCTTTAACTATCGATTATTCTTTCAATTACCTTACATGGGTGTAAGGTTTTGAGTACGAGAGAAAATAAGCCGGATTTCCGTCCCTTTGCCGACCTCCGAATCCAACCGTTCTACAGTGAACGTCAAATAACCCACACAACTTGATCAGATGCGGGCAGAAGTAACCTGGAACTAGGACCTAAACACTCGACTAGCGATCGGCAGCGAATCCGACCACGGCATAAACGGTTTCAGCGCTTGCGGAATCATGGGCATCCGGGAGCTGCTCGAACAAATAGCGCAGATAGCGGAACGGGCCTATCCCATTTTTCTTGGCCGTACGGGTATGATAGCTCAACAAGGAAGGATCATGATGTGAGCAAAAAGGCGTTCTTCCATTTGAAGTTTCCGGACTCAGTCGGCGGCGCTCGGCGGCGCATCGCCAAGCCATCGCATGAATGCGGCGACATGCTGTGACCACAGCTCCGGCTGCGCCATCGTCAAGTGTCCCCGCGATATTGAAGTTCCGGGCTGAACGGCGTACCGGCCGTTCTTGACCTTGGGAACGAGGCGTTCGAGAACATGAAGTTCTTCGGGATTGAACTCGTCATCCGAGAAATTGAGCGCAAACAGTTTAGTTTTGATCGAAGAGAGGCCCGGCTCGGGATCGTAGTCGGCGGACGATTTCAGCGAGTACAACATATCGTTGGCATCGATCTGTGCCGCTTGATTGTGAGTCTCTTCGATAAATTCGTCAGCCGCAGCACCGTCCGGCACGGTCTCTTGCAGATGGACGACACTGTCGATCATCATCCGAAGAACCGCATAGCTCTGCAGCCAACCGCGCGGCTGCCTTTTATAGTTTCCGCACATCCATTCCGGGTCCGAACGAATCGCGTCGGTCACGATGCGTCGCCATAAGAGATTGCGGCCTGATACTTTGATCGGGAGCGATACTACCGGCATTACCCCATCCATAGCGTCAGGATAGGCTTCGGCCCACTGCCAGGCGTTCATGCCGCCCATCGACATGCCGAGGATGGCGTGGAGTCGCTTGATGCCAAGGGCTTCGGCGACGAGCTTATGCTGCAGGTTGACAAGGTCGCCGTAGCTGTAGTGGGGAAAGTCGGCTTTCAGACCGTCGCTCGGCTTGCTCGATTGCCCGTGTCCGACGTTGTCTATGAAGATTAGATAGTAATGCCGGGCATCGAGCGGTCTTCCGGGATCGAACAACGCCTTCATGAAGCTCGGAGCGAGAAGGGCTCGGCTGTCGGCGCCGGTCCAATGAAGTACAAGAACGGCATTATCGATATCGCATTGGGCATTGCGGTGCGGCGTTCCCAAAGTCGCGTAATGGATACGCAGGCGTTCAAGGTTTTCGCCATTGAGAAACTTATAATTTTCAAACCAAGCATCCGCTTGTACGGCGTCAATGCCAGCTTGTCTATCCCAAGACGCGCTTGGCAGGGGCAAGCCATTTACCCGAAAGGTCTGCGTGACCGAATGAGCGGATGCTTGTCCTGAGAGTGCGGCTGCAAATAGCAGGGTGCTGCAAAGCACGCCGAATACGAAGCTCGAACGCTGAATAGCCATGAGGATATCCTCCAAGGTGTCGAGTTGGTCAACGGCCACGCATTCAATTCCCGGCGGCCGTCGTTTCGTCTATATTGCCCAATAGTAGATATAATCACTCAACTTATTCCTGAGGTGGAATGACGCTGAAGATCCACGAGGAAGATCGTTCCGCCGTTTTATTTAGAGGGCTATCCCCGCTAACCAAGACAACTAGTTAATATTCTTCTTACACAGTTATGGTAGGATGGAGGCTGAGGTGATGCAAAATGAAGTTCATGCGCTTGAAAGGAAATCTCGATCAGAGTAACCTGGATAATCGACTCAGATACAACCCGAATATCATCGAGTTCTATCTGAGCGATCGCGACCTGCAAGATCCCGATCTCATTCGGAACCGCATCCGCCAGCTCCATGACCGCGGGGTCAAACCCTATCTACACCATCCGCCCAACTACCGAGGCGAATATTTGGACATCTTGAGCGAAAACCCGCACATTCGCCAATTTTACCACGAATCTTGCGAATTGCTTGCGCGCATTTGCATGGAAGAACGGGCCAAATGTATTGTGCATGCACACTACGTCCATACAGCCAGCAGTAAAAATGTAACCCGGGAACGAACTGTTCTTCTGCGTGAAGAGATCCACAAAGTCATGTCGTACTCACAGGAAGTTTTTGTCTGGGAAGATTCGACCGAAGGACTGTTCTCCTATGGCCGCAACCCGTATCTCATAGACGATTTGATCGTACCTCTGGAACTTTCGTTGAATGTCGATGTAAGCCATACGTTCATTTCGTTCGGCGGAGATAATGAGCGGCTCCGTGAGGTACTTGAGCGGACCTCGCCTTACGCGCAATACTATCATCTGGTCGACAGCATGGGGCAAAAGCATGATTCGCTGCCGCTTGGCCAAGGGCGAATCGATTGGAGAATGGTGAAGCCATTCGTGTTGGAAAAGGATTTCATCTTCGAGATCACGTTGAGCGGGGACCATTCCGACTGCACACCTATGGTGGAAAGCGCAAATTATTTTGACAAGGTCTGAGCAGAATAAGCTGCATTGTAAGTATAGAATGTTCTACAACGATATGGCCATCCTGAAAAAGGATGGCCATTGCTATTGAAGTCTTGTCTTTTGGCGATGACAAGAACTTGATCCGAGTCCCGATTGGTGACAAGAACAGGGTCCGATTGCCGATTATTGAAACCCGCCGAAACAACCGGAACTGGTTAACGCTTTTACTTTTACTTTTTTAGAGAACTCGCTCTCCCGCTGAAGAAAACTAGTGAGCTTATCAACGATCCATTTTTCGATCGACAGGACGCATTGGAGGAGTTGCATCGGAAGATGCTGTTAGAAAAGCACAGCCGTTTAGGGGAATGAGAAAATGAAATGGCGTTGCATGAAACCTGACATGAAATTTTCAAGCTAAAACCGGAGATGGAAGCCAGCATTCGCGCTGAGCCCGAATTGCAAGACCTGTTGAAGTTGAAAAGTAGTAGTGGCTCCCAGCTATCGCGCGCAGGGGCCTGTTTTTAATTGAAGGCTTTTCGGTTTTCTTTGTGGGAATCCTTGCAATGAGAGGTGACGGGCTTAGAGGGCGAACTTCCAAATAATCCAACAAATGAGAACAGAAACCCAGGAGATGAAACCAAACACCATGACGATCTTATTCTCACTCCATCCATATTTTAGACTGAAATGATAATGTATCGGAGCCATTTTGAATAGACGCAATTTCGTGCGTTTATAGTACCAGACTTGCAAAATGACTGATAATTGTTCAGCCAGATAGACTGAAAACAGGATTGGTATTAAAATTTCAACTTTTTCAATAACCGCTAAAATGGAAAGCGAACCTCCAATTGCTAGTGATCCAGTATCCCCCATAAACGCTCTAGCGGGATAAATATTGTACAGAAATAAACCGAGTAGACAGCCAATCATTACGAGCGAAAATGTTTGTACTTCAGGTTTGTCTGAGATCAGAAAGAAGAAAAAATAAGTTGGGATCGCAACATTGATCAATAGCCCGTCTAGACCATCCGTAAAATTGATAGCGTTCGCTGAACCAACTACAAATAGGAGCATTATTATGATGTACACGTAAACGGGCAGGTGTAGTTGAAATCCGTGGAACAACGTAATGTCACTGGTCAGCGAGAATGAACTGAACAATGTGAAAAGCAGTACACCAGTAAATGCGAATTGAAACACAAGTTTCGTCCGTCCAGAGATACCGGATGGATCTTGCCATGCTGCCTTTTTGAAATCATCCATAAAGCCGACTGAGCTGAATAACAGAAACGCAACGCATAAAAAGAACATCATTGGGGCGGGATGAAACTGGAGAGACGTTACTACACCGATAAGCAAGATCAGACCAGCCATCAGTGGTGTTCCCCGTTTGGCTTGATGATCAGGAGGCAACTCAGATCGAATCGGTTGCGTTAGCTTTAGAACTCGCAGTCCCCTAATGAGTAGAGGTGTTAAGAATGCCACAAGCAAGAACGAAAGACCAGACACGCCAAAGATCCCAAACATGTTAAAAGCACCGCTTTCATTACGGATTCTCACCTTTGATTATTGTAATTCTATATAGTGGACAAATAATCCTTTTACACGTTGGAAATAAAAAGGAAAAAGCCATTCTTCTGGGAGTGACCTCTTAAAACTTGCCATTACAGACAGCGCGGTGAACTGTACCATAGATGAATGATCAAGTCATGAATGCGACGCCACAATGCGCAGCTAACTGGGAACGATAGCGTGGAGTAGCGTGCTGCGGCAGCTGCTCCTTTTTCTTTTGAAGTAACGGGCAGATTAAGATTAGCAATCTGTAAGAAACAATCCGAACTGAAATGTCCTAAAATATAGTTTATGTAGACAACCCCCCTAAAGTCTAAAAGAATAAACGACAGACACACACAAAGGAGTGAAGTTATGAAATTTCTGCTCACATCTGCAGGTATCAAAAACCAAAGCATACACGACGCGCTGGTTGACATGCTGGGCAAGCCGATTGCCGAGTCTACCGCCCTCTGCATTACTACTGCGGTGTACGCCATACGAGGTGGTGCGGGCCATGCATGGCAGTTCTTTAGCGGACAAGCCACCACACCGATGTGTGAGCTGGGCTGGAAGTCCATGGGGGTTCTGGAGCTCACCGCGTTGCCTAGCATCGATGAAGAGCTTTGGGTTCCTATGGTCAAGGAGACTGACGTTCTACTAGTAAATGGCGGTGACCCCTTGTATCTGTGTTACTGGATGCGGCAGTCCGGACTGGCAGACCTCTTGCCGTCGCTGAACTTAGTCTATGTGGGACTGAGTGCTGGGAGCATGGTAATGGCACCTAACATCGGGAATTTCTTCGTTGAGTGGACTCCACCCAACGGTGGCGATGAAACGCTAAGACTGGTTGATTTTGCGATATTTCCGCATCTGGATCACGAGATGCTGCCGAGAAACACCATGGCTGATGCAGAGAGATGGGCCGCCGGGATGCAAGGGCCAGCGTATGCGATTGATGATCAGACCGCCATCAAAGTGATCGACGGAGCGGTCGAAGTTGTCTCCGAAGGGCATTGGAAACTGTTTTCGCCCTGATATTACTCCGCTGTTTACATATAATTGGTGGAACCTTAGTGGTAATTATTACGGTCGGTTTAGAGGTGCGTTAGTCGAAAGTGAATGTTGATTACTTTATTAAGCTAAAGGGTACGAGAGTTGAACACCGAAACGGCTACCGCGGGGTAGCCGTCATTGCGAACGGGCAGTATTATTCAATATCCATATAAATTGTTAAATAAAATTGGATTGGAGTGGGTCATATTGGTTGGAATAACAAGTTTCGGACTTTTTTTATTAACTGCCTTATTGATGAATATAACTCCTGGTACAGATACAATGTACATCGTTAGCAGAAGTGTATCGCAAGGGAAAAAAGCAGGAATTTATTCTGTTCTTGGCATTTCCACGGGTTCATTAGTGCATACCTTTCTAGCTGCTGTTGGTTTATCTGTAATTCTTACAACATCAGTTGTCTTATTTACTATTATTAAAATAATAGGTGCAGGATATCTGATTTATCTTGGTGTTCGAATGTTAATACAAAAATCATCTAATTTAGAACTCAAGGATACGAAAAGTATGTCATTAAAAAAGATATATACTCAAGGTCTTCTGACTAATGTTACTAATCCAAAAGTGGCTTTGTTTTTCATTTCTTTTCTTCCTCAGTTTATTTCAGGGGATAATACTTATGGTCCTTTACCCTTTATTATTTTAGGACTTTCTTTTGTTATGACGGGAACTGTTTGGTGTTTGTTAGTAGCTATTTTTTCTTCATATGCAACTAAAAAATTGAGAAATAATCCAAAAGTAGAATTTATATTGAATAAAATAACAGGGATCATTTTCATTGGATTAGGAATAAAGTTGTTTCAGACAAAAGCATCTTAAAAATCTTTCTTCAACGAACGGGTACGATAGTTGAACGCATTTTGGAGCGGTTTTTTTAAACGCTGAGTTATAATAAATAGGAACATATAGCCCCTCGTTGTGCTACATGAGATAAGTTTAATTATGAACACAGGAGATGTGAGATATGAAGATCGCGGGAGAGCTCGTCACAGAGACGCTCGAGTATGATGGTGGTCGGCAGGTTACGGTGTACGTCCCTCCGGATCCACCCCAGGCAGTCGTGTTCGCCGGTGACGGTCAGCTGATCTCGCAGTGGGGCGGGTACCTCGAGGCCGCCGACGTACCGCCCACGATGATCGTCGGTGCCTACCGGACGTCCGATGAGGATGAGATGGTGCGCATCCATGAGTACTCACCGCCGTTCGACCAGGAACGGTTCGCGGCACACGAGAGGTTCTTCGTCGAAGACGTCCGCCGATGGGTGCGATCGCGCTTCAGCGTCGCGCTGCCCGCCAAACGCACCGCGGTGTGCGGCGTGTCGGCGAGTGGAGAACTCTCACTCGCCATAGGCCTTCGGCATCCGGACATCTACGGTACGGTCTTCTCCGCGTCGCCAGGCGGGGGCTACCGACCGCCTGCCGTGATGCCAAGCCCGCTACCGCGCACCTACCTCGTAGCCGGCACACTGGAGCCGTTCTTCCTCGAGAACGCGACCCGGTGGGCGGCTGCGCTGCGCGATGCAGGTGCGGACGTTGAAATGAGAGAGCGGGTCGCGTCGCACGACGATGTGATGTGGCGAGAAGAGTTCCCGCTGATGGTGGCGTGGGCGTTTGGACGATAAACATCCGCCGAGCCCGGGTCAAGTGGGTTTGACTCGCATCCGACCCGCCTACTCCGACGACATTGCAAGCCCTGATGGTGAGCAGCCCAATCGTCCTGGCTTGCATCGTCAGCGGATCGTCCGGTTGGGACCATTGCGCGAATCATCATTACGCTACCCCGAAAATTACTCTTAGCATAAACCCAAAAATGGCAGCATGAAGCTAAGCCCAGCTTTGATGGTTTTTAAAAGCTGTGCTTCTTAGGAATGTATGAAACAATAGGAAGTTAAGAGGCCTCCGAATTAGAAAGAGCGACTTGAAAACCAAGATTCTCGAGCTTTCGTACGGCTTGTCTAACAATCGCATCTTGCTGTCGCTGTTCAAAGTAATGACTGCCTAAATCTTTGTAATCCTCTTTGCGCGCAAGGAGATGGTAAGCAATGATCATGATCGAGTGCGCAACAGCTACGGCTGCTCGGTGTCTCCCTTTTCGGGCGGCGATGCGCCGGTACTGGGCTCCCAGGTAGTTGTCAGATCTGCATACGGAGTGGGCGACTTCGATCAGTGCCGCTCGGAGATATTTGTTGCCTTTGCGAGTTTTCGAGGATTTACGTTTTCCGGCACTTTCATTTTGCCCTGGAACGAGGCCAGCCCACGAACAGAGATGAGCGGCAGATGGGAAGCGTGAAGCGACGTCAGTCCCAACTTCGGCTAAGATTTGTTCGGCGGTACGCCGGCCGATCCCTGGAATCGTATCCAGCCGTTCAATGTCTTGCTGAAAAGGGTCGAGCCGTTTGGCTACCTCCGTATCCAGTTCGAGAATCTGCTCATTCAAAAAATCGACGTGAGTGAGCATGGTTTTCAGCATGATCCGCTGGTGGGCACTCATGTTGCCGCGTAAGGCCAATTCCAACTCTTCCTTCTTTTTCTTCAGTGTTCGTCGCGCGAAAGCTGCCAGCTTTTCGGGATCTTCTTCTCCCTCGATCATGGCACCCATCCTATCGCGGCTGCTCACGCCCATAATATCGGAGACAACAGCAGCGAGCTTAATATTGGCGCCTTCCAAGACCTTTTGGACCCGGTTATGTTCGCGGGAGCGTTCCTGAATGAGGCTGCGACGGTAACGGACTAATTCGCGAAGTTCGCGTTGGTTACGGTCCGGAATGTAGCTGGGTTTGAGCAGTCCATGACGCAGAAGGTTACAGATCCACTCGGCATCTTTCACATCCGTCTTCCTGCCGGGAACAGCTTTAATGTGCTGTGCGTTTACGACGAGGAATTGAATCTCCTCGGCTTCAAGCAGGTTGACGATGGGTTTCCAGTAAACACCGGTACTCTCCATGGCCACGTGCGTACAGCGATGCTGCTTGATCCAGTCGATTAAATCCAGCAGGAACACCGTATGCGTACGAAAGGTCTTAATCTCCTTTCCTTCGGGAGTCATGACGCAAGCGGTAATGGACTTCTTGAACATCCAAACCACAAGCGCGTTCGATCAGGACATCCATAACATTCACCTTTCTACGGCAATTGAAATTGAGGACTGGTGCAACAACCAGAAAAAGATTACTCTACCCCGCGTGCTTCCCAAAAGGAGCGACATACCGTGGTGCACCGTGATCGTCGTAGTCAGACTAACGGATGGGTTCGCGACACCATAGCTTAACGACCTTCCTCACCAGCTGTAAGAATAGTATAAAACGCCGCACCAAAATTTTCATTACTCTGTGGTGCCCCGAGAAGGGGCATGGATGGCTAACGGGTACGATAGCGCAATACTGAAGGGCTGCCGAGCGGCAGTCCTTCGTTACGCTAACTGGCAGTTTAGCGTGGCGGCCAACCAACTAAGTGGTTGCTTACTCTCAATTGTTGGAAGGTAAGTTCTATTCTTTCGCGAATTCATTAGATATGCCGAAGTTACGAATTTCGCAAAAAAATTGCGGTAGAGCATTGGAAAGAACATTTTAGTTTTCTATATCTTCATAGAAAGGTGATTACGCATGAACCAAAGACCGTCAGAAGAAGAATACGCCGGGGACGCCGGCGAGTATATCCGGTTGGTGCCGGAAGGCAACATCATCGACATTCTGCTCGCCCAGGAAAAGCAAATGACCGAGCTGCTGGCATCGTTGACCGAAAGCCAGAGCGCCTATCGGTATGCGGAAGGAAAATGGACGCTGAAAGAAGTCGTGGGCCACATCGCAGACAGTGAACGCGTCATGTCCTACCGCCTGCTCCGATTTGCAAGAGGGGATCAGACGCCTCTGCCCGGTTTCGACCAGGAATTGTTCATTCCTCCTTTCGGAAGCTGGACAACCGCTCAATTGGCCGAAGACTACCGGGCCGTACGGCAATCGACGATCACACTGCTGCGCGGGTTACCGACGGAGGCGTGGTCCCGCAAGGGCAAAGCCAACAACGTAAGCATTACGGCGCGCGCCCTCGCTTACGGCATGGCAGGACACGAGCTTCATCACATGGGGGTCATCCGAAATCTTTACTTGAGTTAGTCGTCCTTACTTTATGGCACCCTTCCCGCCTCGTTCATAGACTGATATGAAGAGAGGACAAGACGGGTTGAAAAAACAGCAGCGATTGGTTGCTGACTGGAGTTTTGTCAAAAAATGAATAGCCAATAATAATCTTAAACAAGAAGAAGTCATTCAACTAACAGGTACGATAGCTGAATAAAAGATCACAACGAGGCAGCCGACATCATCCAGCTGCCTTTCCACGCTAACGGACAGATTACCTTAGTACGGTGTTGTCGATTGATTATATTCTAAAAAGGGAACTAGGTGCTATTATGGCGATATTCTTATTTATTGGAGTTTATTTTATACCCATTTTGGGTTTTTTGTTTGTAGTTGCATTTTTAAGAGCAATAAAAAAGATTGTGAAAGGGGCATCTTATACTGCTGAAGTTTTCTGGAGTGGATTGATTTTCGCACTCATAGTCTGGACGATCTCTATCTGTGGTTTGAACTATACCAGCTAATAGGTTGTCAATATTTAATTATTAATGGACCAATCGAAGGATGCTATACTGGTAAAAGGGAATGACAAATAACCGTCCCATAGATTTTGGGAAGGTTTACCTCAATGTCTAAGTATTTCTTTTTTAGTCTAAGCGGAAAGTTTCTTTCTTGGTTAAGATTGCATATATCCAGTGGATCCGATTATTTGCACAAGCGATCACAGCTACTTTAAACAATTTGCCCTCTGCACGCTTTTTATCGTAATAAGACCTCAATTTTTTATTGCGTGAGCTTCGTATTCCACACCGTACAGCTTGGTATAAGGCTGTTCGGAGCCTTCTAGAACCACGTTTAGTGATTGTATTTCGGGTAGCTGTAAACTTGCCGGAAGAAAAAACGCTTGGATCAATACCGGCAAATGCAATTAGTTTCTTTGCGTGATCAAATCGATCGATTTCCCCGATTTCAGCTAAAATTGTTGCAGCAATTTTAGTGCCAATGCCGGGTATCGATTGGATTAAATCATATTCTATTAATTCTTCAGCCAGGGCCTCTATCGATTTATCAAGTTTCGCTAGATGCTCTTGGTATTGAAGTAGCAAATTATTGAGCAGTTCCAGTGAAATTAAATGGCCCTGGAAAGCAGTCTTCTTGAAGGGATTTCGTTCAGCCGCTGCTATTAGTATTTGTGCCTTCTCAAGCGACCACCGATTGGAGCTGACATGTCCCACAAGGTGCTGTATCTGAGCCGTTACATCTTTCTCAGACAGGGCTAGCACCGATTGAGAAGTTGGGTACAGTGCAAGGAAACGAAGTGACACTTTCGAATAAAGGTCACCAAACACGCCATGATATTCCGGAAAGACTTGATCCAGCACAGCCTGGAACTGCAGCTTTGCTTGGACATACATATCCGTCAGAGACTCATACTGCCGTGTCAGGTAACGCAGATTCATCAGGTACTGACCTCGTTTTTTGGAAGGCTCCAGCTCTTCTTTATAGAACAATTCCCCCAGTTGGTACGCATCTGCAACATCTGTTTTCACTTTGCGTAAATGGGTCTTTTTTGCTTGGTATGAAATGAACGGATTGATGACAATGTACAGGTACTGATGCTCATCCAGGAACTGAACGACTGGGCTGTGATAATGACCTGTTGCTTCTAGCACCACGGCTGGACGCTGTCCAGTAAAGGATTCCAGGTCTTTAGCATAGCGGAGGAAGGACGCTAATCCCTCAAGATTGTGCTCAAATCGGAAGGTCTTTCCGTGGGGTGTTCCTCGATCTGAAAAAGCTTGTGCGTGACTTTCTCCTTTCGATACATCCAATCCAATGACAGGGTTCATTAAACCACTCCTCATATGATAGTAGCCGGCAACCCCTAACCTTTTTGTCGTCCACATTATCGCATGTGATTCGGGATCATCGTCCCAACCAGCCTAATCATGGTTTAACAAGTAGGGGGGATGAACTGTATAGCTCTCGGGATCCCAGTCCCACGGGCACGAACGTTCAATCCCCGGCTATCGCTATCTTACGACCACACAAAAATGAGGTCCACCAGAAAGATCTGGTGACCTCATAATACGAACGGGTACGATAGCGCAATGCCGAAGTGCTGCCGCGCGCAGCACTTCGCTACTTCAAATGGCAGGATATCTCAGTCACAATGTGGAATTATAAGGAAATAGGTGTGTGATAATTCTACTATAAGGAACGAAACCATGAAAAACAAAGAAGAGTATACAAACCTTTTACCTTTTTCAAAAGGCAACATGGAGGAATGTTATGGTGGTGATGTTTAGTGCAAAAGAGAGTAACCGCACGTATCAAATGGGTACCTACTGAACATGGGGGTAAAAAACGGTTTCCTATTAAAGACTACTCAACAGCTGCGCATTTTTTAGATAGTGACCAAACTGAAGCATGGAGTGTCGTCTTGAAAATCAATTCCAATTACGATGACTATATAACAATTTGTGACTTTTGTTTTCTATTCCCAGAAAGAGCACCTCAAGAATTAGTATATATAGGGAGTAAGTTTGAACTGTTTGAATCTAGAAAAGTTGCAGAGGGAGAAATTATTGATATTTATTTTGATTAAGCTCCCTCGGTACGATTAAGTTTTCTCACGAATGCTCGCTTATTCGCAGGATTTCACCACAGGATGAATTGTAACCCGGATGGAATGGGGAGAGAGCCGTCAAATTGGAAACCAACGCGCATGCGGGAACAGAAGGGGCGAGTTTTCGCTCCTCTTTTTTGTTGCTCTGCTGCACGCTACTCCACATAACCTCCGGAGGCTTTCACTCCCATTTCTCGACGGGTCAATGCCCTTTCATTCCTTCGTTACGCCTATCCAGAGGGTGGAGGCCGGTATTCCTAACGGTACGGGTCTATGCCCTTTTGTTTAACGCAGTCCGGTACTCCGTGCAATCTTGAGATCCTGCGAATAAGCCAATTTTCGTGGGATGGTGAAGCGGCTAAGCAACCTGTTTCATGGGAAGAGCTCGATTCGGTTCGTAAGCTTCGCCACTGCGTGCCATGGCAACCAGAATGCGAGCCAACTTGCCGACCAGTTTCATTACCGAGCGTATCGGTTTCATGTTCTTGCTTTTCACATTCGCTTCATGTAGGCGCTTGAATGTTTCATCGTTCAAGATTAGAGCCATGGTTGCCATGAACAAGACATGTCGGAGCCTTGGCCGGCCGCGTTTGCTAAGTGACATCTGGCCGTTCCACTTGCCGGAACTCGCTTCGGCCAGGTTGAGGCCGGCATGCCGCAGCAGCGCATTACCATGCGAATAGCCGCTGAGGTTGCCGGCTTCGCCTAGAATGCCTGCAACAGACAGGACGCTTATGCCTTTCATCGCAAGCATTGGCGTGGCTAGCGGGATCCGCTTTAGCGTAACTGCCAATTCTTTCTCGATCACCTGCAACTGCTCGGTAGCCAGATCGTACTCGGCCAGCAGTTGCTTTAGATGGAGCTTGTAAGCTTTCTCAGCATGCCTCGCGCCGACTGATTGAGTTGCTAGAGCTAGCAACTCGCTGGCTCTACGTTCACCGCTGTGCCGTTTCATGACTGTTTTCCAGCCGTCGAGTACCTGGCGAACGGTTAGCTTTTGAAGATCAGCAGGCGTTGGAAAGAGACGCAGTGTAGCGAGCGAACCGGAGCCAATGAGGTGCTTATATACCTGCCTCAGCTCTGGAAACACAATGTCGACCCAGCGATGGATCTGGTTCTTGACGCTGACAAGACGATGGACGATTGTCTCTCGATTCGCCATGAGCACTCGCAGTTCTATGAACACTTCACTGGTATCTTTAATGACCGTGTAGTAGCCGTTTTTCACCATGTCGGCGATAACCAAGGCATCCTTGATGTCGCTTTTGGAGGGAGTATTATCTCGGTTTTCCTTGTTCTTTTTGACGAGATGAGGGTTTACCAACACGACCTCGAGGCTTCGGTCTTTGAGCCAGGCGGCGAGACTGAGCCAGTAGTGGCCGGTTGGTTCCATACCGATGATGGTGTCGTTTAGTTGGTGCGTTTCCTGCATATCTTTCATCCACTGCAGCAGTTGGTTAAAGCCGGCATCGTTGTTGGAGAAATGAAGCGGAGTGCCGAGCGTGATTCCACGGAAGTTGACAGCGCGAGCAACATGGGACTGCTGGGCGATGTCGATGCCGACGACAAGGTGCTGGGTTGAAATGCGTTCGAGCAGTTGATTTTGTTTGGCTTGAGCTTTAAAATTCAAGATAGAGCGACCTCATTAAGATGGTTAAAGGGCTATGACCCGTGACTACCCCATCGTACCGGAGTCGCTCGTTTTAATGCAAAGCTCAAAATTAACGCTCTACAGGAATCCTAACGGGGACATTAGTGGAGGATCCAGCTGGTATTTCAAAGATCGAGCGGCAGCCTCAAAATTTGAACTAAATTAGGAGGATAAATGGGTATGAGGATGAATATATTTAACTGGTGAATTGCGGCAGTCGAAGCGCCCTGAACAATGAGATAAGTAATTGATCACAATGGAGACTCATCACATAAAAAGAGCCTTCAGGGTTCTACCCTTTGGCTCTTTTTTACAACCCAAAATGTTTTTATGACTTGTTCATGACTTTGTTTAATGATATTTTGGCTATTTCCTGTGAACCATCAAAAATGTACAAATGAGAATCTGATGCATATTCTTTAACAGCTTTTAAATCCGCCCCCTTTTTAATTGCATATTCCAAATGAATTTTGATCTCTCCCTCATTTTTCAAGGATCCTGAAGATCCACCGCCGTGTGGCCTCATAATTGTAAACTTTGCATTTGGAACTAGCTCCATCAAAGAAGCTAATTTTCCATTAGGTATGACCAAAAATCCATGGCTCAAATCGTTCCCCAACGTTTGGTGATGCGATAAGTCTTTTTGATCAGGAAATAACCCTCCTTCGTTCTTCAAAATAAAGTCATATCTAAGAGCTGATGCGATTTCTAACACTTTAATTTCCATTTTGGAGACAATAATTTTAGGGGGGGATTCAAATCCAGTAATGCATAGAAGAGAAACCAAGGCTAATATACAAACAAATTTATTCTGCTTCATATTAATTCCTCCAAGTTGCTTTCCAGATATTATTCCACCACTTGGAATTATTATGATTTTTTTTATTAGAGGGGGTTGATATCCCTGTCGGTCATGTTACCGGCGACATTATCGAGTGCCTCTACATCCCTTAGGGGATTTCCATTACATTATTAAAAGCAATTAAGAAATACAAAACAAACTCCCTTTTGGGTAAAACTTATTACGCTAAACGGGTACATTAGCTCAATAGGAAAGGACCATTATGGTCCTTTCCTCAGAGTGTCGAGAAACCCATTATTTTTAACGCTGGGTTTCTTTTTTTTGAATATATTCTGTTTCCTAGGGCTTCGAAGGGGGCATTATCCCTTCGAAGCCCTCCTTTCTAGCTGGAGAGCAATCTTCTTCATGTTCTGGACCGTTATGGTCATGAGTGCTTGTTCGGTCGCATTCTGCAGCCCCCGCAAACGGCAATAGTGAAACCCATGGAGCTCTTTAGCGTCCGCGAAGCTTCGCTCGATCGTCTCTTTTCGTTTGCGGTACAACTGTTTACCGGATTTGCTGAGCCGGTTCATCCGCACCTGTTCCTTACTTGCTTCCCAAACGTGGCGCGTCACCACGTTTCGCTTGTTGGGGGAGTGGGTGCATTTCTCCACCATCGGGCAGGTTGCGCATTGCTTTGGATCGGAAGCATAGTGTTGGTAGCCTTTACGGTATACCATATTAACGCGGTGTCGTGTTAAATTAAGTGGGGATAGAAAAGGCTGTCGAGACTTTCTCGACAGCCTGAGGAAAGGACCATTATGGTCCTTTCCTTTTTTTCCATTCCCCCTCGAATCAGCATCACTTTAACTGTCATGGTGAACCAAAAAAGCCCCTATTTACGGGGCTGGAGAACATAGGTGGTTTTGAGCTAACGGGCAAATTAATCATATAGGTGTTGACTTGGAGTCGTCTCCAACGGATAGAATATTGAAAGAGAGGTGGTGATGAAATATGTATACGATTCGGCAATTTGCCGAGCTTACAGGATTTAGTCCCGATACCCTAAGATATTATGAAAAGATCGGTTTATTAAAGTCACCCCAGAGAAGCTCTGGCGGGGTACGTACGTATAGCGACGATGATGTTCATCTAGTGAGATCTGTACATTGTCTAAAGAAAACCGGATTATCGTTAGAAGATATTAAGGAGTTTATTCAGGAAAGCCAATTTTTTGAGAATCATTCATCCATGTGGGATCTTGACGATAGACAAACGTTATCGAGTCGAAGCAAGATTCTCACAGAGCATTTAAACAGCATGGAAAAACAACGTAGAGAACTGGACGACATTATTAAACGAACGAAAGAGAAGTTAGATTATTACAATGACATTTTGAATGGAAATATAAAATTAGAAGAAGTAAAGGAGATATCGAAATGAAAATTGCTTCTATCGGTTCAGGAAATATGGGTGGAACATTGGGGAGATTGTGGGCTGGACACGGACATCATGTGATGTTTGGCTCACGCGACCCGCAAAGCGATAAAATACGAACTTTGCTCCAAGCATCTGGGGCAAACGCTCAAGCGGGAACCGTGCAGGATGCAATTGCCTTTGGTGAGGTTATCCTTTTGGCCGTTCTACCTACCGAAGTTGAACGGGTTTTGGAAGAAGCAGGGGATCTAAACAATAAAATCCTCATCAATTGCACAAACCGTTTTGATGGCAAATCGGCAGATATGGAAGTACTTCGACTAGCAAAAAATGCCCGCGTTGTTCGAACTTACAACACGCTTCCATGGGAAGTACTGGCAAACCCTCAATATGGTCCAATTAACGCAACTGCGTTTCTGAGCGGCGATGATCCCGAGGCAAAAGAAGTCGTCGCCCAGTTATCTTGCGACATCGGACTTGATCCAGTGGACGTGGGCGGTTCAACAAATATGGAGAAAATTGAAACCGCTATGGGTTCACTTTGGAGCATACTCTCACCTCGATTTGGACGTGATTACAGTTTGCGAATATTGAGACGAGATACAGACGTTTAGGTTCTAAGACGTTTAATCCATTCTTGAACTAATGGGTACGATAGCATTCCTGTAGAGCATTAAATTACTGCTTTGCAAAAAAACGAGCGCCTCGGTACGATGGGAGTACGCAACGGGTCATAGCCCTTTAAATCCCATCATCCAGGAGGACGCTCTACTATGAAGTTTAAATCGCAGGACAAACAAAATCAACTCCTTGAAAAAATTACGGCCCAACATCTAGTCGTTGGGATTGACATCGCCCAGCAAACGCATGTCGCACGAGCTGTGAACTTTCGAGGTATTGTGCTTGGTAATCGCCTATCCTTCTCGAATGATGAGGAAGGTTTTCACAATCTTCTTCGGTGGATCCAGACGCTACAATCTGCCCATGCTTTAACGGCGGCCATTGTTGGCATGGAGCCTACCGGACACTACTGGCTTAACGTATCCAAGTGGCTTGCCGAACGTCAGTTTGAGGTTGTTCTCGTCAATCCGCATCTTGTAAAGAAGAACAAAGAAAACCGCGACAACACGCCCTCAAAGAGCGATAAAAAGGATGCTCTGGTCATCGCCGACATGGTCAAAAACGGATACTACTCCTTCACTCGTACAACACCAGCAGCCTTTGAAGAACGACGTGTCTTTCTCTCCAATCGCGACTTTGTCGTGAAGAGACTCGTTAGTGCGAAGAACCAAATTCATCGCTGGGTCGACGTGGTTTTCCCTGAGCTGCGGCAAGTCTTCACGAACATCATGTGCACCGGTTCATTGGCCACACTTCGTCTTTTTCCAACGCCCGATGACATGTGTACCTTACAGCCCCAAGATGTCATACAAGGTTGGAAATCACTCATGAAACGGCATGCTGGTGAGCGAAAAGCCCGAACCCTTATCGCTCTTGCTAGCCGTTCTGTGGGTTCTAAGCAGGCCTTGCATGCCTACAAGCTTCACTTGAAGCAGCTTCTCGATGAGTACGATCTTGCTTGCCTGCAGTTAGAAACAGTAGAGACGGAGATTGTTGCCGTTTTAGAACGGATTCCATTTGCGAAATTTATGCTTGCTGTCAAAGGGATCAGCGCCATTTCACTGGCTGGTATTCTAGGCGAGGCGGGGGATTTAAGTGGCTTTGTTCACGGGAATGCCTTACTGCGACATGCCGGTCTCAACCTCGCAGAAGCAAGCTCAGGCAAATGGACCGGACAAATGAAGATTAGCAAACGAGGACGATCCCGACTCCGACGTTTCATCTTCATGATGACAATGAGTTTAGTTGCGAACAATCCGGAGTTTAAAGCGATGCATGCCTACAATGTGCAGGTGAAGAAGATGAAGAAGATGAGGTCCATTATGAAATTGTGTGGCAAGTTAGCGAGAATATTGGTTGGAATGGCTCGCAGCGGCGAAGCCTACAACCCTCCTAAAACAATGCCAATCCAGCTAGCAGCTTAATCGATACCTACCGTTTCGTTGCACGAATTTTGGCTTATTCGCGGGATTTCAAAGAAAGCACGGCGTACCGGATACATTGAACCAAAGGGCACCGACCCGTAACGATAGCAAGACCGGCCTCCACCCCTTGGACAGGCGTAACGAAGGAATGAAAGGGCATCGACCCGTTGAGGCATGGGAGTGAGAACCTCCAGGGACGGCGTGGAGAATACGTGCAGGATATGGAAGAACATGGGGGGAATAGTCTCCCCCTCTATTTCCTCACGCCTCCATGTTGTCCAGGTCTATGAAGTGGTCACCCGAGCGTCCTTCATCCATGTCTATCAAGGGTGAAATCCTGCGAATAAGCGAGCATTCGTGAGAAAACTTAATCGTACCGAGGGAGTTCAATGGTGAAAGGCAGTCGCGGTAGGCAATCTTTTTCGGTGTTTGCCGGGGATTGCCTTTTTTTGTTGGGCTTGTATACATATCACGTTCCCGTACGTTTTATTATATGCGATCGAGGAGGCTGCTACAGAAAGCAGCGAAATTCCGGATGTCATCTTGCTGCGAAAGGAACGAAGGGAAGAGATCGAACTGGTGATGGAAGTGCCGACCCCGATCCAGCATTATGTGTAATACGATTGACCGGATAATGGTAAAATTGAGCTAAGCTTTCTTTAACGACTAATATGAAAGGAGATTACAATGGATGAGCAATGGAGGATAGCTAAACATGATCCGGAATGGAAAAGGCTGTTCAATGATATCGCTGCAAAATTAAGAACTTCATTGGGAAATTTGGCAATTCGTATTGATCATGTCGGCTCCACTTCGGTTATGGGTTTGGATGCAAAGCCAATCATTGATATCCAAATATCTGTTTTAAATTACGATGATGTTTTAAACTATAAGACCAAGATTGAAAAAGTAGGTTTCGTATTAAGAGGAGAAAATCCAGACAAAACGAAGAGGTATTTTCGGGAACTGCCAGGCTCTCGAAGAACTCATATTCATGTAAGGCAAGCGGGTAGTTTTTCAGAACAAATCACTTTACTCTTTAGAGATTATTTACGCGTACACCCTGCAGATTGTTTAAGGTACTCTCAGGAAAAGCATCGATTAATGGAGCTTTTTAAGAATGAACGCCCAAAATATGTTGAAGGAAAAGGACAGATCGTTTGGGATATTATACAGAAAGCTCATATTTGGTCGCAAGAAGTGGGCTGGAACCCAGGTATATCAGATATGTAAGGTTACCTTATTTATATCCAGAGCTCCAAGGAGGATCAGAATTACTTCCATAATCTGTGCTGTGGAGCTTTTCCAGTGGACGGTTTATTTGCATAAATATTACAATTATTTTGCGAATGGTAGGAGTAACAAAGTTTATGATTACAGGAGGCTGCTTATGTTGAAATTATTCGAGTATAACTGGCAAGTTCGCAAAGATTGGTTTGACTGGTGCGATACGGTGAGCGAGGAAGAGTTGATGAAAAAACGGACCGGCGGCATAGGATACATCCTTCCCACGCTATATCACATTGTGGCAGTCGAGTATGGCTGGATATGCGGTGGAATACAAGAAAAAGCGATTGAAATCCCTCCGTTCGAGGAAGTGGCCAGCTTGCAGCAAATAAAAGATTTTTCCGACCGTTGCCACGTGGAACTCGCTCCATTTGTCTATGGTTGGAATGACAGCCTGGAAGACCGCATTATGATTGATATCACGGATGAAGGAGAACGGGAAGCCCATAAATACGGGGAAGTGATGCGGCACGTGATCGCCCACGAGATCCACCATATCGGTCAATTGTCTGTATGGTCGCGAGAAATCGGAAAGAAGCCGGTTACTGCAAACTTGATTGGCAGAAGGTTATTCGATATTTAACGCTGATAAATTCTATTGAACGAACGGACAGGATTGTTCCAATAGCGGGTATTGTGATATGGCAGCTGGTCAACATGTTCGGCTGCGTTTTGATTCTAAAATAATCACGGTAAAATTGGGAATTCTATATTGAATCGTGTTATTCTCAGTCGCGAGCGATACTATTCGCTTCAAACAAAAAAGCTTTTAAATCCTGAATGATTGGAACTGGACGAAATGTATGATTACCATGCCCTTTATGACCAATACCGCCCGTTGCTTTTCTCTATCGCCTACAGGATGCTCGGATTGTCTCAGGACGCCGAAGATATCGTTCAGGACGTGTTCGTAGCATTACAACAACAGAATAGTTGTGAGCTCATTAATATAAAAGCGTATCTTTGTAAACTTGTCACCAATCGCTGCCTGAACGAGCTCAAATCATCGCGCAAGGCAAAGACCACCTATATCGGCCCATGGCTGCCTGAGCCGATCGTAACTGCGGTAGAAGGCAATCCCGAGGAGGCGTTTGAGCTTAAAGATGATATCGCCTACGCCTATCTAGTCGTGATGCAGCGACTGACGCCGATGGAAAGGGCCGTCTTTGTACTGAGGGAAACACTCGGCTTCGCTTTCGAGGAAATTGGAGAATGGATCGGTAAATCTGAGGTTAATTGCCGGCAGTTGTTCAGTCGCGGAAAACGCAAGCTGGACACTAAGAATAACGACGCCGGGGTGCCGATTTCGCCATTAAAACCTGAATTCCAGGCACTTAGTGCATCGTTCAGCGCAGCTTTTCGCGCTGGAGATATCGCCGCCATTGTTGAATTACTTAGTGAAGACGCCATCTTGCTGACAGACGGCGGCGGCAAAGTAAGAGCTGCTATTAACCCGATTACTGGTCGGAATCGCGTCCAGGCTTTGCTGACCTATTCCATTTCTAATTATCTCCGGGAAGGGACTATCAAGAAGGTAGTGGCCAACGGTTATGACAGTTTTATGGTGATGTTTGATGGTAAACCGTTCGCCGTTTACTCCCTCGCTTTAAATCCTGACGGTTCGGCCATTTCTCGTGTATATGTCATGATGAATCCGGACAAGCTTCAAAGCGCTGCCCGTTTGCTCGAAAGGCAATCCTAAATTTTTTATAGATCATTGTCACAGATATGTTCCTTCAGTTGTCTTCTTTGATGTACAAACTAAAAACAAGTTTAAGGAGGAAGTTATTGATGACGAATTTAATCGCAGATATAAAGATTCCTGATAGTAAACTAGCCGTTGAAGCGGCTGAATTATTGCGTGAGCATGCCGACGACCTTCTGTGGAACCACTCGAACCGGGTATTTCTGTTTTCGGCTATGAAGGGTAACCTTAATCAAATGAAATACGATTCTGAATTGCTTTATATCAGTTCGCTTTTCCACGATCTCGGCCTTACCCCCGCATTCCGAAGCACGGACAAACGCTTTGAGGTCGACGGGGCTAATGCTGCCCGCGATTTTCTTAAAAGTCGCGGCGTCCCGGAAGATTCCATTCGGCTTGTATGGGACGCTGTTGCCCTGCATACATCCATCGGAATCGTCGAATATAAGGAAACCGAAGCGGCGCTTATGAATTTTGGCGTCGGTTATGATGTGGTCGGGAAGAACTTCGATTTCATCTCAGCAGAAGCGCGGCAGCAAGTCGTCGAGGCTTTTCCTCGCAACCAGTTCAAACACGACATCTTACATGCATTCTTGGAAGGCTTCAAGCACAAACCGGAAACCACCTACGGAACGATTAACGCCGACGTGTGCGAACTGCTTCTTCCGGGATTTGAGCGTCCCAACTTTTGCCATCATGTCCTTCATTCCCCATGGGATGAGTAATTGACTTGAATGATCGGTTGCCTTTTTTTGTTCAATAAAACAGCAGCAGTCCAGGACTTTTTTTCTCGTCCATGGCTGCTGCTGTTTCGTTTTTTGAGTCAGTCTAATACTTATTTTCGGAGTCTCACGGTGTTGTAATTAGAAGAACGCGCGGATTCAATACGTTCAGTCTCGATAATATATCTGTTCCTTACTGCCCATAGGTCAGCGATCCGGGTTGTTGGATTGCTTCCGAAATATATCCAGCTCATATTCCATAACGTTTTCCATCTCCTTTCAATTGCAATGAGGTGTGTTGTGGTTTAACACCCGCGCACTTCAAACGCCTCCTCAAATATGTACCGGAAAATATCTGATTACAGTAAAGTGAACCTGCCAGTGTCAAGCATATAAAAAAAATTCTTATTCACAATCCTAAACACAGCGAAAATAATCATCCTCGACATTATGGGTTATGTCGTGTTATTTTTTTCAAATTACTGTACATTTTGTTATGTACACTTCGCAATTAATATTTCTTTAAGGCTCGAAAGGAGAAAAGAATATGGGCAAGAGAACAGAATTCCTTTATATGTCCGAACCAGATGTCATCAAAGCTGGTGTCTGGATGCGAAAATGGCATTCCGTGTTGATATGGATGGTCACCACAACCCCATTTTGACTCGGATGGAGAGTCCGATTTCATGGTAACCCTGTATTCTACTATCTTATGCAAAGAAGGTTTTATCACAAAAGTAAGAATAAAAAGGAGCAGAAGTGATGTTTGAAATAAAATCAGATCGTTTGCGTGTTGAGATTGCGCACCCGAATGAAGCTCCAAATATAACTACGCGTTTCGACCGGGCGGGATTTATAACCGAAATCGTGCTTGATGAAGTGCATCGTTTTTGCGCCACGGAGCCTAATAATCTCTCCCATCCGTCTTCCGGTGGACGCGGGCTTTGCAGCGAATATTTATTCGATGTCAGCGCAGAGGCAAAGATAGGTGAGCCTTTTCCCAAATTCGGCGTCGGTCTTTTGAAGAAGTTCGAAAACGCACCGTATAAGTTCTGGGAAAGATACGAAGTCGAGCAGTACCGCGTTCGTGTTGAGGAAAGTAAGGCCAGCGCCAGATTCATAACGGAACCGCGACTTTGTATTGGCTATGCAATAAGCCAAAAGAAAGATATATGGGTTAAGGATAACATGCTCATCATGCAAATCACGGTTAAGAACGAAGGAGAAAAGCCGATAAGCATCCGCGAATATTGCCATAATTTCCTTTCAATAAACTCAATGGCTCTTGGGCCGGATTACAAGATACGAATGGATTCGATCAAAGATATGGGGAAAGACGTGCTAAACGGGCATATAAAAGGTGATGGACATGGATTTACCTTTGCGCAATATTCACCTTCACCTGCCTCTGCAAAGGTGACGCTGGAAGAGATACAAATAGGCAGCCCCAAAATATTTGAATGGTCGATGATAAATGAAGCCTCCGGCGCCCGTGTAGACGTAAAGGACGAGATTGATATCTGCGGCATGACGATGTGGTGCGCAGATCATATAGTAAGCGTAGAAACCTTTCACAAGCTGGAGCTTGCGCCGGGTCAAAGCAATACATGGCAGCGCACCTGGATTTTTGACAACATATAAAAGAACTATTGCCCTTTATCGGTTTTCATTGGTCCACCTCTCTTGTTACTGGGATTCTGAACTGTACCCCGTCAAGTAGACAGTACAAAAAATAAAGAACGCTTAAGCGGCCTTGGTCCTGAATTCCATGGGACTGAGGCCGTTTAATTTTGCTTGTAATCGCTCGTAATTTGCCCTGCTTCTATTTGTCTATCAGCAAAAAGAACCCTGTATGCTCAATGGTTTCCAGCAACTCTACAACACTCTTTTTGTCAAATTTCCTTAAAAGGTTTGAAATATGGGTCTTCAATGTCGTCATTTCAGTAAAACGGACTTCGGCTATTTCCTTATACTTCATGCCGGATCGCAACAAGTGCAGTATATCCATTTCTGACGGGGTGAGTTTCAGAATTACCTGAATAGTATATGAAAGGTTCTCTTGGGCGTTTTTCAACTGGATATATTCCTTCCTCAAATACTCTGCGGCTTCCGGGTGTATGATAGAGCGGTTTTGCGCAGCCCGTATTATGGTGTCGGGTAAGTCGGGTTCAGAGACGCCTTTTATGAGGTAGTCGGACGCGCCGAATAGAAACGCATTGGAGATGTAATAGTCGGAATTCTGGACTGTATAGATGATAACTTTGGTATTTGGCCGCAGCTTGATTATCTCGCGCATAGCATAAAGCCCCGCGAGTCTGGACTCTATTTCAATATCCATTACCGCAACGTCAGGGGCGTTATTGGCGGCGAAAGCCACCGCTTCATACCCGTTACCAACAGAACCAACCAAAACAATAGCCGGATTGTTAGCCATAATGCGTGTTAGCTTATTCCGCGTTTGTTCCGAGCCGTCCACAATTAGAACTTTTATAGGGTTAACAGTCGTCTTCATGAGATCACCTCCTGACGAAGTTGTGTAGGCAGCAGGTTGCGCTAGATAAAGAGAGTAAACGAATCTGGAAGCGTTTACAGGAAGGATGGACGATTTGAAGGCGGGATGGCTCCAAAATAAATTCTATTCTATTAATATAGATCCAAAAAGTCTAATGAAAATTCATACTTGACAAGTAGAAGTTAGCATAAAATTCCAATTAATAATGCTTTAATTAGGCCAAATGCACAAAACATGCTCAATATTATCAGTCTATTAACATCAAAGCCAGTGAAAAACTTAACCAGTGAAAAACTTAATAGTTCTTGGAGATAAGGGTATGATCGCAAGTTTTTTCATCCTTTACAATAAAGTCGGTTGAAAATTAAGATGAAATCATGAAATTCAACCAATCGAAAGGACGATTCTTATGGAACAGGCAATGCAGCAGTATCATGATATGTTGCGGGAGATGTACAGATATTATCGCAGCCAGCCTTCATATATGGAGAGACTGCTTTCTGGAAGAAAGGAAATAGTTGGGGGTTTCGCACATTTTTATAACGAACAGAAACCGGATCGGATTTACCTGATTGGAAGCGGTTCCAGCCTGAATGCCTGCAAAGCGGCAAGTGAATATATGGAAACTATCCTGGGGGTGGAAATAACCTGCGCGCCGCCCAGCAATCCGCCGGTCATCCGAGGTTCGCGCCCGCTTGTTCTGGCGGTCTCTCAGGGCGGCAAGTCGTCTAACACCGTGGCTTTGCTGGAAGAGCTGCGAGGCGGAGTCCAGACCGTATCGTTTACAGCGGGCGTTGACAATCCCGTTGCGCGCATAGCAGATTTTTCTGTAGACATCTCGGTGGGCGACGAGACTGTGGGCCCCAAAACCAGAGGGGTTACAGGAACGGTGCTTTGCCTATACCTTGCCACGCTCGAAGCTGCGCTGTTATGCGGGAATTTAAGCGAGGCGGGGTATGGCAAAGAAATCGGACTGCTGGAAGAAACGATAGGATATGGCGAGCAAAACTTGGAGGCGTGCGAGGACTTTTACCGCGCTCATCTAGACGATCTGAAAACAGCTCGGCATTTCCTGTTTGTGGGTAAGGGACCGGCGGCGGCCGTGGGCGAGGAAGACGCGCTGAAAGTGTTGGAAACCCTTTGCTTACCCAGCGCCGGATATGAGTTTGAGGAATTCTTGCATGGCCCGCCTATTTGTATAAATGAGGAAACTGCCTTATTCCTCTTTAATTCTGGAGACAAAGACAGCGTCCGGATGAAAAAAATGGCGGACATCACTCGCAAGGCCAGCAAAAACAGTTACATTATTGATCGAACCGGTTCCATGCAGGGAGATCATATACTTCGGTTGAACGCGGGAGACAGTAAATTCATGTCGCCGTTCGTGGATATTTATTTTGGACAGCTTATATCGTCGCTGCTAACCCAGGAACTGGGGATAGTCCGCCACCCTGCCATACGTTCAATAACTTCTGATATGGACACTAAGACATCGGATTCGGGGAAGTGATGGTTCTGTATGAAATACGTAATCGGCGTAGATGACGGAATGACAAAATATGTAATTAAAGCAATGGATTTGGAAGGGAGGACGCTGGCGGAAAAATCGAGAGGCGCGATCAACCGCAAAATAGTAGGAGAGAAAAAAGCCGAACGCTTAGTATCCGAAGTGACCGAAGCTCTTTTGAATGATTTCGGCGCTAAAATAGAAGACTGCAAATGCGTTGTTGTCGGCGCGGTGGGCATTGATTCGTCCGGAGACCTTTTAGTCGTAGAGAGTTTTTACGCAGCACTGGGCTTTCCTTGTCCCATCTTCTGTATGAACGACGGAAAGGTAGCGCTATACGGGGCGACGGGAGGCGTCGGCGTCGTGGCAATTTCAAGCGCGGGTTCTATTGTGGTCGGTCGGAATGAAACGGGAAAAATAACGCGCTCAGGAGGATATCCTCTCACCATTATGGGCAACGAAGGCTCCGCTCAGTGGCTCGCCGTTATGGCCCTTAAGCATATGTCAAGGTGGGTGGATGAAAGCGTTCCCACGACAAAATTGGTTATGAATATGATCGAACACTTCCACGGATTTGACTCAAACAAACTGATTAAGTGCGCAAACAGCCTCCGACGCAATCTGATTAAGCCTGAAATGGCTTCTCTGGTATATAGCGCGGCAATCGATGGCGACGAGGCTGCCGTGGATATTTTGCGCAAAGGTGCCATGGAACTCGTCAATGTGTCGCGGGAGGTGGTTCAGAAGCTGGAATTTGAAAAAGAATCCGCTTTTGTGTGTGGAATGTGGGGTAGCGTATTTCATGATTCGGCGATCTTTGCGGATGAGTACAGGCGGCTCTTTTTGCAGGAATACCCTAATTCCAGCCTGGTATGTCCACAGGTTGACGGCGCGGACAGCGCGGCCCAGATGGCTTTGGATTATTTAGGCGGCGGAATACCGTTTATAACTGAGCTAGAGGAAAAATAACCAATAGGAGGAGGCCAGAGTATTGAGCACCTCATTTACGGAAAGAACGCAAACGCAAAAATTCAGAAACCTTTTGAGATTGATTTGGAAGTACAGGATGGTTTACACCTTATTGGCTCCGGGCCTTATCTGGTACATCATTTTTGTTTACGGACCCATGGGTGGACTTACCTTAGCTTTCAAAAGCTATCGGGTGAGCGGCGGAATATGGGGCAGTCCGTGGGTTGGCATGGAGAACTTCAAATATATATTTGTGGATCAGGCGTTTATACGTTCAGTAGTTCGTACCTTGGAAATCAACTTGGGAAGAATGGTCTTTCAGTTCCCGATGGCAATTGTGATTGCCCTTCTTTTAAATGAAGTGATTTTCCTAAGGATGAAAAAAAGTTTGCAAACGATACTCACGTTTCCGCATTTTTTATCATGGGTGGTACTATCAAGCGTCCTGATTACTGTTTTGTCTTACGACGGGTTTGTTAACGGCATGATTAAGACGTTTGGCCTTAAATCTTTTAATTTTTTAGGAAATGAATCCATTTTTGTCCCCTTGCTGTACATTACTGAGATCTGGAAGAGTTCAGGCTGGGGGGCAATCATCTACCTGGCGGCCATATCTGGCATTGATGCAGAGCAATACGAGGCCGCGGCCATTGATGGGGTAAACCGGTTTCAAAGAATGTTCCACATTACGCTGCCCGGTATTATGCCCACGATCATTGTTATGTTTATCCTCACCATGGGCGGTCTGATGTCCACGGGATTCGATCAGATTTTCAATCTGAGCAATGACGCGGTACGCGGCGTAGCTGAAACTTTGGATATGTATATTTATAAAATCTCATTCCAAAGCGCGCCGGATTTTTCTTACTCAACGGCGGTAAGCCTTTTCCGTTCCGTAATTAATATGGCATTATTATTGGCGGCTGACCGCATCGCAAAGCTGATGGGTAAAGATGGCTTAATGGGCTAGAGAGGAGGCGAGGGTCATATGAAATCAACTAAAAGCTTGAAAAGAAAGACGATAGGCGATTATCTTATTCCTGCTATTTTGATTATATGGGGATTAATAGTTTTGTTTCCGTTTTTCAGCGTTGTCGTCATTTCCTTTACATCAGAGGCCGAATACATTAAAACCCCGTTGCTTCTCTTCCCAATGGAACCGACGCTGGAATCGTATAAACGGATATTTGAGGATGGGCGTATCGCGAGCGGTTATTTTACTACATTTAAGCTCCTGGCAATGTCGTTGCCGCTCAGTTTATTTCTTACCACAAGTTTTGCTTACGGGATGAGCCGCAAAAATTTTCCCGGGCGCAAATTCATCTTCTACTTTGTGTTGATCGCTATGATTTTTGACGGCGGAATCATCCCTTTGTATATGCTAATGAAGGATCTGCACCTGGTGCCCAATAATTTATGGGCTGTTGTTCTGGCAAACACAGTGAGTACCTTTTACATGATTCTCATGCACAATTTTTTCAAAGCCCTGCCTGATTCGCTTATGGAATCAGCGAGGATAGACGGAGCGGGGGAATGGCGGATTCTTGCCAATATTGTTTTGCCGCTGTCCGCGCCCGTACTTGCCACAATAACCTTGTTCTACACAGTGGACCGCTGGAATGAATGGTTTCACCCTATGCTTTTTTTGCAAAGAGGGGAGCTTCAACCGCTGCAACTGGTGCTGCGAAGCATTGTAATCGATGCGCAAATGGACATGGTGAAAACCGGCGGGAACACGATCGAGCTGGCGTCAAATTTCGCTATGGGAGTAAAAACGGCCGCTATCATATGTACCATGCTTCCGGTTATGCTGTTCTTCCCGTTCCTGCAAAAATACTTTGTGAAGGGTATTATGGTCGGCGCGGTAAAATAACAATATTGCGCCGAATTGTAATATATAAAAAAAAGGGAGGATAATTTTTTATGAAAAAAACAAAAACACTCACGTCTCTGCTTGTGACGGTCATGCTGGCCGGTGTTGTTTCAGCATGTTCGTCAAATGAGACCGCATCCCCGGCCGCATCCGCACCGGCGCCGTCGGGAGCCACGGGGCAAGAACAAAATAAGTATGCCGAGCATATGACAATTTCGTATGCCGTCGGCAGTAATAACCTTGACGTAAACGACGATGATTTTTCAAAAATTTGGAAGGATAAGTTCAACTTTGACTGGGAAATCAGGCCGGTAGCATCCAATAACAACAGTGAAACATTTCGCATCTGGATCAATTCCGGCGATATGGCCGATATCGGGAGCTGGAACTATAATCATTCAGAGTATGTATCCTATGTAAAGCAGGGACTGCTTAAGGAATTGCCTGAAGGCTGGCGTGAGAAGTGGCCGAACCTCGCCGCGTCCCAAGATGCGACAGGAATTGCCAAATATGTTTCGGATCAAGTGGGCAGTGACAATATTCTGTTTAAGCCTATCATGGGTGACAACTATCCGCTTGACACGCTGATCGACAACTCGGGAATGTGGTACCGCGCAGATTGGTTCCGTGCCGTTGGCGCCGAAGTAAAGGATTCTTACAGCATTACTGAACTCATGGATATCGCGATGAAGGTCAAGCAACAGGATCCCGGCAAAGTAGGCAAGGCGCTGATTCCTATTATCTTTCCCACATCGGACCTTCCTCATCTCTTCATACACCCCAACGCTACACACTACCGGGATGTCTCTCAGTTCTACCAGGACGCTGACGGAGTGTTTCATTGGGGACTCGCCGATCCAGATATCCTGGTAGGATTGAAGCTGTGGCGGCAGGCCTATGACGAGGGGCTGTTGCATCCTGAATTCTACAATCTGCCAGGCGGAAGGGAAACGGAAGCGCAACTGAGTACCGCCGGCGTTGCTGCGATGAATGCCTCCTCGGGTATGGGCTCCGTGGGCACCCGGCAGGCCAGCTTTATGAGCACGAATTTAGACGTTGATCCTGACGAGGCGTTGAACTTTGCGTTTATTACGGATGACAAGGGCGCTTATCGGGGCAGTGAAGCCCCCAACTTCGCCGGTAGTCTTATATTCAACCCGAAACTGGATGATGCCAAGTTTGAACGGATACTCGACATTCTCGACGAGTCCGCTTCCGAGGAAGGGCAGAAACTCATTAACATGGGTATTGAAGGCACTGACTGGGAAACAAAGCCCGACGGCACGATTACTAACTTGAACGGGGACATCCAAATTTCCGACAAATACAAGAGTATCCAGGACTTATGGCCCAACCTGGTCCGTCTGCGCGACGATTATCAGTTGGTTAATCCGACATTGCCGCAGATTTGGCGCGATAAAGGCCTCAATCAGTATATGGAGAAAGCCAAGGTCATTGATTTCAATAATCCCGAGATTTTTGCGAAACTCGACCCGGACGTATACTTTTATAATTCACCCGCGCGTACCCGCGCTGTCATGGACCTCAATGCAGAATTAGCGGGAATTGTTCTGAAGGGACCTGATGTAGAGGCCAACTGGAAAGCTTGGGTCAAAGCAAAGATGCCACTGATTCAGCCTGTTCTGGATGAGCTTACCGCGATGAAGAAAAAATAGGAGGTAAAGAGAAAGGTCAAAAACACCATCCCATTTGATTGATCCGGTAAAACAGACAATAAACAAGAAGCCCCCGGTTGCAGGATAATAAACCTGCAACTGGGGGTAATGTTGGCATGAAAATTGTTGCTATGTATGGTGGAACGGCCAACTACCCCGAAGGGACGATGTGGAGTGAGCGGAAGAAAGAAGTTATTCATTGATGGCAGGTGGGTTGAAGCTCAAAACTACGAGAGTCTCAAGTCGCCCTACTCAGAGGAGACGATCGCTGAAATTCCTCAAGCTACGATACTGGAGACCGAATCTGCTATCGCCGCCGCCGATCGTGCCGCTAAGGTCATGGCTGCGATGTCGAGCCATCAGAGAGCCGAAATTTTGGGTAAAGTTACATCGCTCCTGACCGAGCGAGCCGAGGAGGCAGCCCGGCTGATCGCCGCGGAAGCCGCCAAACCGCTTGCCATGGCCCGCGCGGAAGTGCAGCGTACCATCATGACCTATAAGTTTTCCTCGGAGGAAGCAAGGCGCATTCACGGTGAGCAATTCGCGGTTGACGCCGCGCCTGGCGGGGAAAACCGGACAGCCTACACCGTCAGGGAGCCGCTGGGAGCCGTCGGCGCCATTACGCCATTCAACTTTCCGATGAATCTTGTCGCCCATAAGGTCGGGCCTGCGATTGCAGCCGGCAATTCGGTCGTTTTGAAACCCGCTTCGCAAACCCCGTTAAGTTCGTTTTTCGTGGCGGAATTGTTTGCTGAAGCCGGTCTTCCCGACGGAGCATTAAATGTTGTGACGGGGAGTGGAAGGACAGTTGGCGACAAGATCGTGACGGACCCGCGTATCAAAGCCGTGACGTTTACGGGAAGTCCGGAAGTCGGAATGGAAATTCGCAGCAGAGCGGGGTTAAAGCGGGCGACCTTGGAACTCGGCTCGAATTCGGCGTTGATCGTCGATCGGGACGTTGACATCGACGAAATTATTGCCCGTTGCGTCATCAGCTCGTTCAGTTTCCAGGGGCAGGTGTGCATTTCGCTGCAGCGGATTTACGTTCATGAAGCGATTTACGACACGTTTGTCAACAAGTTCGTAGAAACGACACACAAGCTGACCATCGGAGACCCGCTGGACGAAAGGACCGATCTTTCCGCCTTGATCAGCCGGAAAGACGTCGAGCGAACGTTGAGCTGGATTGAGGAAGCCAAACAGAACGGTGCGGTGATCGCCACAGGGGGAACCGCTGAACGCAATATTGTTCTGCCTACGGTTTTGCTCGGAGTCGATCCGAAGACGAAAGTTTCCTGCCAGGAAGCTTTTGCGCCTGTCGTGCTAATCAATAAGGTGAAATCCGTTGAGGAGGCCGTGAATTACATCAACGACTCGCGCTTCGGACTGCAAGCCGGCATTTATACCTCGAACATGCATAATGCTTTCAGCGCGGCAAAAACACTGCATGTCGGAGGTGTGATGCTCAACGATACACCTTCTTTTCGGGTGGACCAAATGCCCTACGGCGGCGTGAAAGACAGCGGCATGGGCCGCGAGGGAGTCAAATATGCCGTTGAGGAATTGACGGAAATGAAGTTGATCGTGATTAACCATAATATAACGCACGCCCGTCAATGAGAGGGGATTCACCATGATTATCGGGATTCCAAAAGAAATCAAAAATAATGAGAACCGTGTCGCCATTACGCCATCCGGAGTGTTGAGCTTGGTCGGACGAGGTCATCAGGTATTCGTCGAGTCGGGCGCCGGAGCGGGCAGTGGTTTTGCGGATGAGGATTATTCGAAGGCCGGAGCGCAGATCGCGGCGGCGTCCGATGTTTGGTCGCAGGCGGAGATGATTCTCAAGGTCAAGGAGCCGCTGCCGTCGGAGTACATGTATTTTCGAAAAGGGCTGATTCTGTTCACGTATTTGCATTTGGCAGCCGAGCGCAAGCTTGCCCAAGCTCTCGTGGATAGCGGCGTTACCGCTGTTGCGTATGAAACGGTGGAGACAGGCGGGAGGTTGCCGCTGCTTACCCCAATGAGCGAAGTGGCCGGCAGAATGTCGGTGCAGATCGGCGCGCAATTTTTGGAAAAGCCGCACGGAGGAATCGGAATTTTATTGTCCGGCATCCCGGGAGTCAAACGCGGCAAGGTGACAATTGTCGGCGGCGGCGTCGTCGGAACGAATGCGGCCAAAATCGCGATCGGGCTCGGCGGAGACGTCACAATTATCGATTCCAATCCTGATCGGCTTCGCGCGTTGGATGATCTGTTCGGAAAATCCGTGAACACGGTGATCTCGAATCCGGCGAACATCGCGGAATGCGTGAAGGAGTCGGATCTGGTCATCGGAGCGGTACTCATTCCCGGTGCGAAAGCTCCCAGACTCGTCTCGGAAGAAATGGTCAAGACGATGAAACCCGGCTCCGTCATCGTCGACGTCGCCGTAGACCAGGGAGGTATTTTTGAAACGGTCGACAGCGTGACGACGCATGACAATCCTACTTATATCAAGCACGGCGTTGTTCATTACGCGGTCGCCAACATGCCGGGTGCGGTGTCGCGGACTTCCACCATCGGACTTACCAACGTTACGATGCCTTATGTCCTGGAAATCGCGGACAAGGGATTGGCAAGCGCGGTGAACGGGAATCCTGCCTTGGCCAAAGGCTTGAATGTAACGGAAGGACAGGTCACCTGCGCTCCGGTCGCAAGAGAGCTCGGCTTCCCTTACGTTCCTTACGAGAAGATACTGCTGGTAAACACCAAATAAACCGGATCCCAGGGAAATAGGGAGCGGGAGTGGAGGGTTAACAACGTGAACGTTTTAGAAATCGCCGTCCTGCCGGGCGACGGCATCGGCAAGGAAGTGATGCCGGAAGCGCTCGAAGTGCTGCGCTGCATCGCACAGATTCACGGCGGTATTCGTTTCGATTTTGTCGAGTTTCCGTGGAACTGCGAATACTACTGCGAGACGGGCAAAATGATGCCGGATGACGGGTTGGACACACTTGCGGGCTTCAATGGCATTTTTCTCGGTGCGGTCGGCGATCCTCGGCTCGTGCCGGATCACATCTCGCTCTGGGGATTGCTGCTCAAAATCCGCAAAGGCTTCCGCCAGACGATCAATCTCCGCCCGGCCAAGCAATTAAAAGGCGTCGCATCGCCGCTGGTGAACCCCAAAAACTTCGACCTGATTGTCGTTCGGGAGAACAGCGAAGGAGAATACAGCGAGATTGGCGGGAGGATTCATCAAGGCGAGGATGAAGTCGCGATCCAGAACGCAGTATTTACACGCAAAGGGTCCGAAGCGGCGATGCGCTATGCCTTCGAGTTGGCGCAGAAAAGAAGCGGACATGTGACGAGTGCAACCAAGTCGAACGGGATTTATCATACGATGCCGTTCTGGGATCAGATTTTCAAGGAAGTGCAAACCGACTATCCTGAAGTGAAAACCAGCTCGTATCATATCGATGCGCTTGCCGCGTTTTTTGTCAGCCGTCCGCAGCTGTTCGATGTGGTGGTGGCCAGCAACTTGTTCGGCGATATTTTGACCGATCTTGGGGGAGCCATTATGGGAAGCATCGGAATCGCCCCTTCCATCAATATCAATTTGGACGGCAAATATCCGTCCATGTTCGAGCCGGTACACGGTTCCGCGCCTGATATATACGGCAAAGGCATCGCAAATCCCGTCGGCCAGATTTGGACGGCGAAGATGATGCTCGATTATTTTGGCGAAGAGGAACTCGGAACCGCGCTTCTTCAGGTCATCGAAGATGTCATGGAAAGCGGGATTCGTACGGCGGATGTCGGCGGAACGGCATCGACGCAAGAGGTCGGGGACGCGATTCGGGAAAGACTTCATCGTTTGAATTAAAGAGAGCAGCAATGGGTTAAATTGTACCCTTTTCATTATAAATTCGGCGTGAGGAGAAGAAAGATGGCTGATAATCAACGATTGATGGAACTGGATCGTAAGCATATTTTGCATCCGACCAGCCCGATTAAGGATCATTACGAACAGGGACCGTCTGTCATCATGCAGCGGGGCGAAGGCATTTATGTGTACGATACCGAAGGAAAACAGTATCTCGACGGGTTATCCTCCCTATGGAACGTCAATGTGGGCCACGGGAGGCAGGAACTGGCGCAAGCGGCTATGGAGCAAATGAGCAAGTTGGCCTACAGCCACTCCTTCAACCGGTTTTCCCATGAGCCAGCCATCCTGCTGGCCGAGAAAATAGCGTCTCTCGCGCCCGCCGACTTGAACGTCTGCCATTTCACATCGGGCGGCTCGGAATCGAACGATACTGTATTTAAATTGATTCGCCATTATTTCAAATTGAAGGGCGAGACGAACCGCTATAAAATCATCGCCCGCTATCGCGCCTACCATGGCGTGACGATGGGCGCGACGAGCGCAACCGGCATCCCGGTATTCCGCCAGATGGGCGGACCGCTCGCCGATGGATTCGTGCAAGCGGGCGCTCCATACAGCTATCGCTGCGACAAGTGCGAATCTTGCGCCGAAGGCGGCGCCGCCTGCGCGGTGCAAAGTATGGAGGAGGCGATTCTCCGGGAAGGTCCTGACACAGTGGCGGCGGTTATTGTCGAACCGATTCAGGGAGCAGGCGGGGTCATCGTTCCGCCGCCCGGCTACATGAAAGAAATCCGCCGTCTTTGCGACAAGTACGGCATTCTGATGATCGCCGACGAGGTCATTACCGGCTTCGGACGAACCGGGAAATGGTTCGGCATGGAGCACGAGGGTGTGGTTGCCGACCTGATGACGTTCGCGAAAGGGATTACGAGCGGGTACGTTCCGCTTGGCGGCGTGATTTTGAACGACGGCTTGCATAAGGAACTTGCGGAGCTGTCCACCGCGGTATTGCCTCATGGATATACCTATAGCGGACATCCGACCGCTTGCGCAGTGGCGCTTAAAAATCTGGAGATCATCGAACGGGAAAATCTGGTCGCGAATGCTGCCGCCATGGGCCAAGTTCTTAGCGCCGGGCTGGAGCAGTTGAAGCGGGATTCGGATATTGTAGGCAACGTCACGTACCGGGGGCTGCTCGCTTCGGTTGAGCTCGTCGAAGACAAGGCGGACAAACGGGCGTTTCCGGCAGCCAAGAAGGCTGCGCAGCTCGTATTCGACAAGGCGAAGGAAAAAGGTCTGATCACGCGCGCGATCACGATCGATAATACGGACATCATAGCCCTATGTCCTCCTTTGACCATTCAGAAGGATCAGGTGGAGTCGCTCATAGACATCCTGGCGACATCGATAGCGGATGCACGGAAGGAATTGTTGGGTTGATAGCCGAAATCCCATGCGCATGATTCGTACAAAATCTATTACATGCGCGCCGGGGAACGGACGGGCTTGGCTTTCAGCCGCTCGTCCTGTTCGCCAGGAGAAAAACATTTTGGCACGATTTCTTGAAATATAAGAGAGTATAAAATTCCGTCATACTTTGCTTCTATTTTTGATGAAGAAACTAACTCTTTCGCCAGAGGACGGCAGAGCCGTTTCTTCTTAACCTTATAGAATTTATAAGTTTCACATTTATTCATTTCTATAAGGTCTGAGGGAAGAAACTTACTGTGCCACCAAAGGACGGCGACAGCCGTTTCTTCTTGCGTACTTGAACATGTAGTATTTGGAAGAAGCAAGGAGGGGGAACGGACTTGGGAGAAACCTTAAGCGTGCTGGGCGCAGGGCTGATGGGCCATTCCATCGCGCTGACGGCGGCATGGGCCGGTTTTTCGGTCGTTTTGCAGGGGAACAGTGAAGCCGGGCTGGCGCGCGCGGACAAAGGAATTTGCGACAAGCTGGCGTTGCTGGCCGACAACGGTCTGATCAAGCAGGAGGACATTGCGACGATGCGCGGGCGCATCCGCACAACGGTTTCGGTGCCGGACGCTGTAGCGAACGCGAGCTTCGTTATCGAGTCGATTCCCGAGCAGCTGGAGCTGAAGCGGCAGCTTTACGAGCAGCTGGATGCGTTGTGCGATGAAAGCGTTGTATTGGCGAGCAATACGTCCGGGCTGAGCCCGACGGCGATTGCCGAGCGGATGAAGCGGCCGGAGCGGATGGTCGTCACACACTTTTGGAATCCTGCGCATTTGCTGCCTCTCGTCGAGGTCGTACGCGGGGAGAAAACCGACGACAAGACGGCGGATCGGGCGATGCAGCTGCTGCGGGCTATGGACAAAAAACCGATTCTCGTGAAAAAGGATGTGCTCGGATCGGTCGGTAACCGGCTTCAGTATGCGCTGTTCCGGGAGGCGCAGTATATTTTGGAGCAGGGCATCGCCAGCATGGAGGATATCGACGCCGCCGTGACGTACAGCCTCGGGCGCCGGCTCCCCATAACCGGTCCATTCATGACGGCCGACATGGGCGGTCTTGAAGTGTTTGACGCCATTTCGGGCTATTTGTTCGCCGATTTGAGCAAGGCCGATCAATCGCTCGACGCTATGCGCGCGCTGGTTGACAGCGGCAAGTACGGGCTAAAAACCGGCGCCGGCTTTTACGAGTGGGACGAAGCGTTTTCCGCGCAAATGACCAAGGCCCGGGAGCAGGAGCTCATTCGGTACTTGAAGCGGGATATGGGGCTGGAATAGCCTGAATTTCGAATGAATCATTCTAACCACTGAAACCCGATTAACGTTGTTGTTGTGCAACAATACCGCAATGATCCGATTTCGCCGAATCAATGGGCCGTTTTTCTCACGAACGGCCCGATTGATCGCCCTTTTGAAACGTATGACCGGATTTAACAAAAAAAGGAAGGTGGTTTTACAAATGTATCAACCCCTACTCGATCAGCTCAAGGAGAGTCGGTACATCCGCAGGTCCATGAAAGTGGACGAATCGGATTCCGCTTATGAACGCTGGCGCAAGAAGCCCATTTTGAAGTCCCGTGAGCTTCAACTGTGCGAAAATTTTGATACCCTGATCCAAAAGGGCCCAGGCACCATACACAGGGATTTTACAAACACCATATCCGGCAAGGGAAGCGTCCGGCTGGACACACCCACTTCAACCGCCGTCAAAAGACCAAACAACCGCAGATATGATGAACCCGGCATATTATTTCCGCTGCAGCACGAAAACCTCTATGAGTACAACCGCATCTCACTGTGGGTCTATGTGGACTCTCCCGGCTTTTCCAACCAATTTGTCCTGGTGGCACTGCACAATGAGGGTGAGCACATCATGCCCGTGCCCGGCCGTTTTGAGGGCATGCATCACGCTGACATGACGCCCGGCCAGTGGACACAGATTATCTGGGAGCTCCCCGATATCTACCGCGACAATGTCACCGGCATCTCGGTATACACTTTCCTGCCCGGCTCACCCATGAATGCCTCGGACAGCATGTCCCTTTATATTGACGATTTGCGGATTGAAATGGTAGAGCCCGAAAAGAGCCGCGGCTGGGACCTTCCATCAGGTACCATAGCATACTGTCACAGCGGCTACCTGAGTGATGCGCGCAAACAGGCGCTGGTACAGGGCTCCGATGCAGAAACCTTTTCATTGGCCGATGACAAGGGTAAAACCGTGTATACCGGCAAAGTAACGGCTTGCGAAAACGGCTTTGGCCTTGTGGATTTCTCCGGTTTTAAAACACCCGGCTTCTATACTATTACTGCAGGGGATTTCACTTCCAAAGCCTTTCCCATCGGTCCGGACGCATTTCTCGCCGCCGCCTGGAAAAGCCTTAGCTTCTTCTTCACCGAGCGCTGCGGCTTCGAAGTACCGGAGCTTCACATCGAATGCCACCTCGATACCTTCTGCAAACACCCCGACGGGCGCACTATACCTGTACATGGCGGCTGGCACGATGCTGCAGATTTATCGCAGGCTATAGATAAAACCGCAGATGTCATTGTCGCCATGCTGGACCTCGGCGACGCCACCCGTGAAACGCAGCCGGACCTTTCCGAGCGCGTACTGGAGGAAGCCCGCTGGGGACTGAACTGGGCGATGCGCACCCGTTTTGGCGACGGCTACCGTCATACCAGCCTCACTAAGGGCATCTGGACCAAGAATTACCGCGGCGATAAGGACGACATGACGGGGGAGGCAAAGAATACCGCCATTCATAACTACACCGCCGCCTATACCTGCGCCTACGGCGCACCGTTTTACAAATGGGACAGGAATTTCTACGACTGGTGTGTCAAGTGCGCCAGTGAAGACTTTTTCTTTGCCGAAGATACGATTGCAGCTTCGAACGATAACAGTTTGATGTCTGAGCGTATCGCAGTGGCCACTTCCGCCGCTGCCATGCTCTACCGCGTGACTGGTGAGACACGCTTTCTTGACGCGGCGGCGAACCGTGCGCGACAGCTGGCCCAATGCCAGCAGCTGGAGCGCAGGACGGACTTTTCCCTGCCGCTGCACGGCTACTTCTACGAAGATCGTGATAAAACAAGGCCCATCAGCTTTTACCACCGCAGTTATGAGCATTTCTTCATGAAGGGCTTCACACTGCTGCTCGTCGACGCGCCGGATCACCCGGATGCGGGGTTGTGGAGGCAGTGCGTGGATGCTTACACCGACTACATCAAGGAAACCGCACACGTAATGGAGCCCTACGGCATATTGCCGGCAGGCGTATACGAAGTCGGCAACACCGATTATTCCAAGATGTCGCACGAGGGGTCAAAGGACATTGGCGGTCCGACGATCGAAGAATATAATGCGCAGGTGAAAAACGGGATCAAGCTGAACGAAAACACATATCTGCGCAGATTCCCGGTGTCCTACCAGTTCCGTGGCTTTCATGCGACCTTACTGAGCAAGGCCAAAAACGTTTTCACCCTGGCAAGGTTCCTTGGCGACCGCGAGCTTTATGACATAGCGGCCAGGCAACTGGAATATGTTCTGGGCTTCAACCCCTTCGCCATGAGCACCATGTATGGAGAAGGCTATGATTATCCTCTGCTCTACGGCGGCTTTGCAGGCCAACCTGTGGGCGCAGTGCCTGTCGGCTTCGAGACTTTCGAAAACGAAGACGAGCCATACATGCCCATGCAAAACAACTGCACCTATAAAGAAGTATGGGTGTGTAGCACTGCGCGCGTGATGTGGAGTATTGCAGAGGTTTACAAGGGCATCTGATTCTTTATTTCCGCCATAAGCGTCAAATCCGGCACACGGGATCTATTCGACTTCCAGCGCGTGCTTCCGGGCGGCAAGGGTCGGCTCGCCATTACACGCGATATCCCGTTTCAGTGTCAACACGGTTAAGCAGGGGTTCGCCCGCCTGCAGATGGAGCAGGTTTTCAAACCAGACCTCGATGATGGAAGGATAGATTTCACCGAATTCGTCACCGCCGGCGCAATGGGGAGTGATCATCGCTGTTTTGATATTCCACAAGCGATGGCTTTTAGGAAGAGGCTCCGGCTCCACCACGTCGAGGCCAGCGCCCGCCAGCGCGCCGCTTTCCAAGGCGTCGCAGAGCGCCTCGGTGTCGACGGCTGAACCCCGTCCCACATTGAGCAGGAAAGCCCCTTGCTTCATCTTCGCGATGCGCTCGCGGCTGAATAAGCGCTCCGTGTCCGGGTGATTCGGCAGACACAGAGCTACAATGTCGCATTGCGGCAGGATGTCGTCAATCTGATCCATACGATACAGAGCTTCCAGATAATCGGGTTTTTTGTCGACTTGCCGGCGAATGCCGAAAACCCTCGCGCCCAGCGCGTGCATTTTTTGAGCATAGCGGGCGCCGATATCGCCGATGCCGACGACCAGCGCGGAAGAGCGCGCTACGATCCCGATGCGTCCCAGATGACTCCAACTGCGCTCATGCTGGTGATCGCGGTACAGGTGAAGCTTGCGCATGAGGACGAGCGTATGGGCAAGCAGAAATTCGGAGATGGCAAGCCCGTAAGCGCCGGAGCAGTTGCACAGCAAAGCGCCCTTCGGCAACACGCCCGGCTGCATATACTGGTCATGCCCGGCTGTCTGGAGCTGCAGCCATTCCAATCTCTCACATAGGGAAAGCTGCTCTTCGTTGGGGTTCCCCCAGATATAGGAGGCTCGTTTGAGCGCTTCTTCCGAAGGAGGCTGCTTCTCGCAGTAAACGATATCGAGCCCGGGCGCTTGCGCCTCCAGTTTAGCGCGAAATTCAGGTAAAAAGGTCATCATGACAAGCAGGGTCTTTTTCATCCGTACATTCCTCCCATGCTGTTGCTAATGGAGCGAGCTTTGTCCGGCAATTCCGGAAAAGGGCATATCTCATTTTTTACACTTTAACTAAAAATTTTCAGATAATAAAGAATGATAAAATTTCCTACCAAATCGGTTTTTTTTTCGATGGGAGTGAATTTATTCATCCTCGACTGAGCGGGCGTGTATGCCTATAATTGCGGCAAGGCCAATATGCCTATGATTACAACCATAGGGGAGGAATGCTATGCGTGCCCCAACCGTTGTCAACAAAGAAAGGATGGATCGTCATGTCGAGCCAAGAATCGTATGTCCTGTGCGCATTGGCGCAGATGGATCAGCTGAGTGTGGGAGAGCTTTCACGTTTTTTATTTGAAACAAGCCTTGTCGCGGAAACCGATCTCAAGCTGCCGCTTACCTCTCTCAAGGAGCAGGGACTTGTTTGCCAGGCCGTGAATTTGCGTGGCGTCGTCTACGAAATCACGGACGCCGGCCGGACCTTGGTGAGCGGCGACGCGGCGCTTGCGCGGATAAAAGCGGACGTAGCCGCCAAAAGCGCGGAGTACAAGCGCGTCTTTGAGCAGGAGAAAGACTATATTGCCCAGTACACCGAGTCGTCCACCGGGGTTGTTCCCGTGTTCCTTTCCATCCGCGACGGCTCAAGGATTGTCCTTAAAATTAATATTATCGTCAGGGATATCGACACCGCGAAAAAAATATGTTCCGGATGGATGAGCAACTCTGGGCGCGCATTTGACGCCGTATGGCAGGCCATCGCCGGGGATGAGCCGGATCCGGGCTTTTGGACAAGTCGGCCGGAGGAGGGGAAGGCATGAAACTACCCGTCTGGAAGGAGGAGCTCCCTTACCCCCAACCATCCGAAATGCCTTATCCCAGCGGCATGACAAGGATACTCGCGCACGATGGACGGCGCGATCTGTTGCCCTTTCTTCACGATTGCACGATCACCTCGCACGGCGGCAAATTGTATTTGGGCTGGTATAACTCCACCGACGCGGAAATCTGCGGTTCTTCCCTGATCCGGGGGCGCTATTCCGAGGACGGAGGGGAAAGCTGGTCGGAGGTATTCAACGTGGTGGGTGAGATCGGCAGCGCCGAAGAGCACTTTGTGCCGGCGAGCTTTTTTGTGCACGAAGACAAACTGTTTTCTCTGATCACCGAGATGGGCGGCAAGAATCTGTCGATTTCCCTTGACCTGTTCGAGGCTCCGCAGTCTTCTCTTGACGATTGGCGAAGAATCTCCGTCATATCCGGGGGGTTCCTTAGCAATTCTCCCCCAATCCTGATGGATACGGGCGATTACATTGCCGGCGTCTGGATGCCGCTGAAGGGGGAAACTCCCGCTTTTCCGGCAGTGCTCATCAGCCAGGGCTCGGATATCGCGAAGCCGTGGCGTTGCTCTTTCTTGTATGATCCGCTCGCTCCAGGCGCCGTGAAGATCAGGTGCCCCGAAATTACTTTGGTCGTGCAAGGAAGCACTGTCACCGCTTATGTCCGAAATGACGAGGGCAAGCATGGCGATCCCACAAGCGGAGCGTCTTTTGTCTTTACGAGCGGGGATTACGGTGAGAGCTGGTCAAAGCCGGCCAAAATTACCATGCCGGTCGGAAACTGCAAAATGTTCGCAGGCATCCTGTCCGATGGCAGGCGCTACATGATTTACAACAACGATCAGGGCTACTTTAAACGCGGTCTGCTCTGCATGGCTCTCACCGAACCGGGAGAGGTGGAATACACAAAAGTCTATAAGTTATTCGAAGGCGGGGCTGCGGAATTCGATGGCCGGGGGGGGATTTGGTTTTATCCCTGCGCCTGCGAGCAGGAAGGATTCCTGTATATCGCCTGTACCATGCAGGAGCATGATGGCGTAAGAAGCGCCGTCATCGCTAAAATCCCATTGGACTCGATGTAAGCGCCCAGCCTGAATTCGATAAAAAAACGCCCTCAAAAACCGTCTTGGGCGGTTTGGGGGCTTGTCTCTATAGTTAAGAAACCGCCGTACTGGCTTTGTCGCATCATCCGCTTATCTGCAGACTATGATGTGGCGGAAGAACTGTTAAAGCGTGTGTTGGAGGCTAACCGCGCATACCTGCCGAACTTTTTCAGTAAATAAAATGGAGTGTTAATCATGTCATTGATATTAGCTGTTGATCTAGGTGGAACGAAAGCCCATGCTATCATCGCCGACCACCAGGGCAATATTTTGGGCTTTGGAGACGACAAGGAATGGATATATCAAGCGCTGGAAAGGCGGATATTTAAAATGGTACGTATCCGTTTCGCCGCGGACAAAGCTCTCGCCGACGCAGGATTGCCCATGTCAAAAATAGATCGGGTATCCGCCAACTGTTCCGGAGCGGACTGGTCGTTTGAATTTCCCCTTGGAGTCAGACATCTTCGCGAGACTTTGGGCGTCCAGAATGTTTCTTACTTTAATGACTGCATAGGCGCGCTTAGGGGCGGCACTGAGATTATCGGGCGCGATTGCGCAGTCATCTGCTTGGGCTCAGGCGCCAACTGCGCGGTCTATAACAAGGACGGTCAGAGTTATGAGTATGCCTATTACTTAAAGAACATACATCAGGGCGGCGACGCCATAGGCCGCTTCATTGTGGACGCTGTGGTGGACGCCAGCGCCGGCCTTGCGCCGGAAACCGAACTAACGCGCCTTTTGCTGGATTTTACGGGTTTTTCCTCCGTAGAGGAGTTTTATATGCTCTGTACGACGGGCCGAACCGAAGACGAGCCTCCCAAACAGCCGGTGTATAAGGAATTCTGCCCGTTGCTTTTTGAGGCCATACGTCTCGGAGACGCCGTGTCGCTGCAGTACATTGATCAATTTTGCGCCGCTTTGGCTAATTATGTGGTGGTTGCCGCAAAAAAACTGAATATCGTTGACAGGCCGCTGCCTGTGGTCATTTCGGGAGGCGTGTGTAAGGGCGACAACATCATTCAGGAACTTATTGAAAAACACCTCAAGGGAAAAATACCCGGGGCATACTGTATAAACGCACGGTTCGAACCGGTAGTCGGGGCGCTGTTAATGGATCTGGATCGCATTTATCCGCAGGGTATACCCGAAGACGTTATGAAAACGCTTGAGCATTGCTGCACCGAACGGAAGCTATTCCGGGATATCGGATATGCGGAGTCGGTAGGATAAAATAGAATCGAGAATCAATCATTGGGTAATAAGAAGAGCAGGGCAGTTTTTTCATATTCTGCCCTGCTTCTATTTCGAATTGTCTATCAGCTGGAGCACCGACATCTTCCTTACGTGTTGCCGGTCCCCAGCAGTTTCAGCGTTCGTCGTTTGGAATGGCTTGCACTGTCATCTGATATGGGCGAGTCATTTTTGTTGGTTTGAATAAAGAAGGTGGCAATTGGAAATCCAATTGCCACCTTCTTTATTCTTAAGTTTAAGATTACAACATAGGGTACGGATAAAGTTCAGAGCGGGGGTGCCGATTTCGCCATTAAAACCTGAATTCCAGGGACTTAGTGCATCGTTCAGCGCAGCTTTTCGCGCTGGAGATATCGCCGCCATTGTTGAATTACTTAGAGTGAAGACGCCATCTTGCTGACAGACGGCGGCGGCAAAGTAAGAGCTGCCTTTAACCCGATTATTGGCCGGAATCGCGTCCAGGCTTTGCTGACCTATTCCATTTCTAACTATCTCCGGGATGGGACTATCAAGAAGGTAGTGGTCCAACGGCCATGACAGTTTTATGGTGATGTTTGATGGTAAACCGTTCGCCGTTTACTCCCTCGCTTTAAATCCTGACGGTTCGGCCATTTCTCGTGTATATGTCATGATGAATCCGGACAAACTTCAAGGTGCTGTCCGTTTGCTTGAAAGGCAATCCTAAATTTTTTATAGATCATTGTCACAGATATGTTCCTTCAGTTGTCTTCTTTGATGTACAAACTAAAAACAAAGGGAGAAACCATTCAATGAGCAAACTGCTAGTCATTAATGCACACCCAGAAGTGGACTCTACTTCTTCATTTAGTCTAAATGTATTAAATTACTTCTTGAAAATCTATAAAGAGCATCATTCTAATGACGAGGTTATTGAACAAATAAACGTATATAATGACGTTATACCCATGATAGACCAAACTGTTTTAAGCGCATGGGGACAAAGAAATGGAGAAGAGTTAACAATCGAAGAGCAAGAAGTAACCGGGCGTATGAACGAGGTATTGCAACAATTTAAAAGCGCAAATAAATATGTAATCGCATATCCAATGCATAACTTTAATATTCCGTCAAAATTAAAAGATTATATGGATAATATTATGATTGCAAGGGAAACATTCAAGTACACCGAAAATGGGTCAGTGGGTCTTCTTAAGGATGGACGCAGTATGATTGTCATACAAGGAAGTGGAGCAATTTATACCAATAATGACTGGTATACCGAAGTTGAATACTCACATAAGTACTTGAAGTCGATGTTTAATTTTCTTGGTATTGAGGATTATGAAATACTTCGGGTTCAAGGAACCTCTATATTAGATAAAGATGAAGTCTTACAGAAAGCATATAAAGAAGCCGAAGAAGCAGCTTCAAAATTTGCAATCAAATGACAAAATCAAATTTTAGTAGTTAACGAATGAATAAGGGGGAAGTTGTCGATGACGAATTTAATCGCTGAAATAAAGATTCCTGATAGTAAACTAGCCGTTGAAGCGGCTGAATTATTGCGTGAGCATGGCGACGACCTTCTGTGGAACCACTCGAACCGGGTATTTCTATTTGCGGCTTTGAAGGGTTGAAAGATCGGCTGCCTTTGTTAACGGGCAGAATTGTCGAAAAAAGCCCCGATTGAACTGTGAAGAGACTGGCGATGGGGACTCGTTGAATGAACCAGGCCAACGATGAAACGACGTTAAATGTTCTTGTCGTTAAACATTGGACTGGTCATCGAAACAGAGAGAAGGCAGACCCTCTGAGGGTCTGCCTTTTGATTTCAGCTGACCGTTACGCGCTCCAAAAGGATCACTCCGAAAATGCTGGAAGAGATCGATCATTATTTATACGGCTTGAAACGCTTTTGAAGCGCTCCCTCCTTTAGGATGAATCAAAAGGGGGATTTTTTATTTAGTCCGAATACAATCGCCAAGCTTGATGTCGTTGTCTGTACGGTCGGCTGTTCAATACATGACGGAAGGATGAATCTGCATGAAGGTCAAGCGGTTAAGATGGCTGCTCTTCTTGTCGGCTGCGGCATCGATTTCCGGATCGCTCCCCTCAGCTGCGGCGGCGGAGGAGGGGAAGCTCCAGGTAAAGTCTGAACGGGCTGAACCCAATTTGATCGAATCCATCACTAAACCGTATCCTTCCTTGTTAAACGGCAATCCTCAGGGCATCGTCAGATGGGAAAAGAAAATGGGCAGCAACCTGACCGCTTCTCCGGTCATCGGTCCGGACAAAACGATCTATGCGGGCACGAAAGACTATAAATTGTACGCGATCGGCCCGGACGGAACGCAAAAGTGGGAGATTCAACTGGAGGATTATCCGAAAGACATCTCCGTCTCCGAATCGGACAGCACTATCTACGTGAATGCAAACAATATTCATAAATTGTACGCCATTGATCCCGCCGGGACGAAGAAATGGGAATTCATAAGAGGAGGATCGGGTCTTGTTCCCCTACTTTCAAGATCGTTTTCCGCGCCGGCAATCGGGGCGGATGGGACGGTCTTTGTAGGCGGATCCGATGATACGAAGCTGTATGCCGTCAATCCGGATGGGACGAAGAAATGGGAATTTGTTACGGGAGGCTCCGTAGCCTCCCCCGCGGTAGGGCCGGACGGCACGATTTATGCGGGAACGACCGACGGCAATCTTTATGCGATCAAACCGAATGGCTTGAAGAAATGGAGCTATCAAACAAATCAGCCCATATATCAAGGTCCTGTAATCGGAGACGACGGAACGATTTATGTGAATTCGTTTAAAAATTTTTACGGAGCTATGCTTTACAGCATCAGTCCCAACGGTACGAAAAATTGGAGCTACAATTACGAGCTGTACAGCTCTCCGGCCATCGGAACGGACGGCACGCTTTATGCCGGCAACTACAAGCAGCTGATGGCCATCCATTCGGACGGGACGATCAAATGGGCGTTGGGGACCGGAAATAATAAAGTCAGAACGACTCCGGCGATCGGCGCGGACGGCACGATTTATGCGGGAGCCGACAACTCGATGCTGTACGCGGTGGATTCTTCGGGGAAATTAAAGTGGGAAAAAAATGCGAACGGTTTCGGGGCGTTCGATCCTACTGTCGGAAGCGACAACACGGTTTATACGGCATCGTTTGATTCTTTGTTCGCGCTCGGTACCGTCGCCGCAAGCAGCGTAGGACTAAGCGAGCGGACTATGACTCTGCAGGCGGGCGACAGCGCGACGTTGACGGCAAACGTCGTCCCGGAAGACGCCGTAAACAAGCGGGTGCGATGGAGCAGCAGCGACGATACGGTGGCTGCGGTGGATCAAGCGGGGAAGGTGACGGGAATCGGACCGGGCACGGCCAAAATAACCGTCAAGACGGAGGATGGAGGATTCACCTTCGACTGCATCGTGACGGTAACCGCAAGACCGGAAAGTAAGCCTCCGGCTGGGGAAGAACCTGTCGTCGTTCCGGGATTTATCGATATTTCGGGCCATTGGGCGAGTACGGAAATCGCCGAAGCGGCGGCGCTCGGAATCGTGAACGGGTATCCGGACGACACGTTCCGGCCGGATAACCGCGTAACCCGTGCCGAATTTGCGGTCATGCTTATGAATGGGTTGATGCCGGCAGCGGAAGGTTCGCCGCTTTTCTTTGCGGATAAGGAGGATATCGGAGTCTGGGCAGCCCGACCGGTCGCTCAGGCGGTGCAGCTCGGCATCATAAGCGGCTATGAGGACGGCACGTTCCGGCCGAACGCGAACATTACGCACGCGGAGATGATTGCAATGGTCATGCGCGGATCCGGACTCCCAATGAGCCCTTCGCAGCACACCGGCTACGCCGACGATGCGGATATTCCGGATTGGGCGAAAGCCGCTGCAGCCACGGCCGGAGAAAACGGCATCATCGCTGCCGGGAGCATTGCGGACAACAATTTCGCGCCGCAGGTTTTGTCCACCCGAGCGGAAGCTGCATCGGCTATTGTCCGGATGCTCAGGATCAGAGCCTAGTACTTAATCTCTAACCAGCCGTCGCAAGATGACAGTTGCATATTGACCGGAGAGCCGCCGAAAGAGGCGGCTTTTTTGTGCGCAGAAAGCCCGCCTCCGTCAGGTATTTAAAAATGTCTTGACAGATCGAACGCCGAAACTCTAATTATGTTGTATACAACAACCAAATCGAAGGAGTCGTCCGAGAATGCCTGATTTGCCTAAACTGGATAATTCCATATTTATGGGATAAAGTTGAATAAAACAGCGGCAATCTAAAACCTTATTTTCCTCGAACAACAGGGATCGGAGCGGCTATTTGCCGCTTACTTGCCAATCATGGAGTTTTTTAGACTAATGATATAAGTGCTATGAGATATTTAAATTTAACTATACAGTAAGGGATGAATGGAGCTATGCGTAATTCACCGAGGATTTCAGAGGAACACCTTCGATCCTGTCTAAAGGAGCAGTATGATTTGACTCCCGCCACACTTGAGTTTCTTCCGCTGGGACTTGATTACAGCTCCGCAGTTTATCATGTGGTTAGCGAGCAGGGAACTGCCTATCTGCTCAAAGTCACGTCCAGGCCTTTATACGAACCACAATATCTGGTTCCCCGATATCTCAACGAACAAGGGATTACATGTGTCGTGGCTCCCATTTCTACCAGGAGCGGTACCCTGTGGACTCATTCAGAGGATTGGACTGTCGTTATCTATCCCTTTATCAATGGGGAGTCGAGCTTCAAAGGGATGTCAGCCGAGCAGTGGAATAAGTTGGGGACCATCTTTAAACGGATTCACCAGATCATTTTGCCTCCTGAAGGATTTAAGTCGCTCCGGCAGGAGACCTTTGATCCGACGGAATATGTTCGATGGATACGAACCTTTGAGGATCAACTTGCACTCTTTGAAGGCGGAAGTACATTGGAGCGTACACTTCATGCTTCTTGGGTAGAGCATAGGTTGATGATACACACGAAGTTGACCTCATTGGAAAAGCTGGCAGGGTTGCTCCAATCGCGAACAATCCCGTATGTAATATGTCACGCGGATCTGCATCCGGCCAATTTGATCCGAGATCAGTCTGGGCAAGTGTTTGTAATCGATTGGGACGAGGTGATGTTCGCTCCCAAAGAGCGTGATTTCATCTTTGTCAGTCATCCACATGACCAGGCATTTTTTCGGGGGTACGGAGCCGTAGAGGTTGATGAGAAGGCGCTCACCTACTACCGCTTGGAAAGGGTCCTTCAGGATCTAATTGAGTGTGCTCGAAACGTGTGGATCAGGGATGATTTAGGGGAAGAAACCAAGGCGGATGCCATCAAGTTGTTTCAAGGTATCTTGGCGGAGGAAGCAGCTTGGTAGACCGTAGTATTCATGCCGGTCAGTGATCGGCAGCCGCGTTACGCAAGAGGGCAGATTTGCTCAACAAGATTTTTAATATAGCCACCAATTAATGCATATTGGTTCTTTTGGAAATTTACGGGCGAACAAGGCGACAAATCGGGATTGGGATAAAGTTATTGTCAACCAGTAAATAAGGTGCGAGTGGGTGCGAGTTGTTACGTGCTGAAGGGTCGAGTGGGGCTAAGTTGTTGCGGCAAAGTTACACTTTTGGGAGAAGTAATTCGCGACCCTCCATCAGGTCCTGACTAATCTCCTATCCCCCAAAATCCTTCATATGGTAAAATGGGGCGGTGCTGTAAAATGGGCCGGATAGGAGTGTGCCAGCCATGGACACGAGTAGACTTAAATCCTTGCGCGTGAAACAAATCATTTTCATCAATGCATGTGTTTGCATCCTCATCCCATTATCCGGCGGTCTCTTACTTGTTCTGGAGCCGTCGCCTTCGGACATTTTTCTTGTAGGCGCTTTTTTGTATGGGGCCTTGTTGCTTTTTGAATTTTGGAGCCTCTTTTTTCCGAAGCATCTGCTCTTCATGCACGGCCCCCGGTTTATGCGTGAAATTGCAGAATATGAACGGGAAAAGTTAGGCAAGAAGCAAGATCGAAAAGGGCGGATTGTGAGACTATTTGCCTTTACGTTCTTACTAGGGAATCAATTAGTGGCCTTTACCCGCATAAGGAATGACAATCCCATGCAAATTCGGGATGCGTCCGGGTTTTGGATGATTATGGCTATTCTAGTTTTAACCTTTACCTTATTGGGTAACGCTGCCATCCTATACCGCATTCACAAAATCGATAAAACAGAGCCGGGGCAATTCCGCTGGTTTACGCTTAAATCGTTGGCACTGGGAGTTATCTTAGGTCTGGTCTCCGTGGTCCTTTTGAGTGTGGGGTTCGGAATCGTGTTGAATTAGCGGAGAGTTATTACGACGGATACGATAGTACAATGCTGAAGGACTGCCGCGCGCAGCCCTTCGCTACGATAACGGGCAGTAGAGCGTGGTGGAAAGACTATTTATCATTATTGTGATAAGGGTCACCGTAATGTATCTAAGCACAAAGTTTATTTTGACCAGAATATTTATATCAGCATATAAAGACAAAGCCACTCTTGCCAATGGAGTGGTTTCTTTGGATAGAACTTCTCTCTTATTTCATATTACTCTGGTGGAGCAGGCAAAATATAAGAGCCTATCACTACAAGTAAGAGATGAAAAAATTATTATCGATGGGAGCTTATTTATGACAGTTTATGAGCAAGTGGTCTATTGCTGGCCTTTTTGGCGTTATAACGAACCAAATAGGCTACGAGTGATATTCAACCGCTATGTCGGCAAACAGCTAATGAGGCAAACCGCCTGCGCGCTCAAACATATTGGAGTGCATAAGACAGCGAAGATGCCGCATGCAGCCCGGCAAGAGTTTCCAATACGAATACATCTTGCATTGCATTCGGGATCAGCGGTCGCGCCTTTGCCTCTCTGCGGAGTTAGCTTTTTTAATACACGCTCAAGTTTAGTAAATAGTCGTTTAAGGGCAAGTTGGAGCGATTTATCGATGCTGATCTTTAATGTTGTGCCGTCTTTGAATCTTATTTTTTTTGTACGGGTGCAAGAGCAACCACATTGACAGCCGCTTTCAAGTCTAACGGGAACGATTGCTTTCTTATTAATGAATCCTCTAGCAGTGATATTGCTGTTCTTATCTTGGAGAATGATGTTGGCACTGGAGACGCCGTTCACTTGTTTACCAAAGGAAGCAGTGAGTCTGCTGCTTGTGCGATTCAGAGATTGTATTTTGAATGTTACTAAGTTACATGCATTCTGCGTAATGTTTAGGATGATGTCGGAGACACCTCGACTGGCGTTTAAAACCAATTCGATGTTCGCGCTTAAGATGCCTTCTTGCTTGGATTTTATGCTTGCTGTTGCAAAAAGGGTGGTCGTTCCGTTGACTGTGCGTAGCAGTCCGGGCATAGCTATCACTCCCTCAATTCGATTGGTGTGTACTCTCACAACATATGTGGAACCAAAAGAATCGGTGTGGGTGAATAACTAGAAAGCCCTAGCCACTAATAGCAATAGGATCAGACGTCCCAATAAGTAGAATAGCAATTCTAATGAAATTTATCGCAAATTGTGAAGTGATTGTATATGGAACAATAAGCGAAAGAAAAGGGAGTTGAAGTATCTCATCATTGATACCTTTTATCTTTGTGAAGATCTAAAAAGAGCAGCTCGCTGCGCGGACGCTTGCTTGGTGGGATCAGCAGCATGCTCGAGCTCGGACATCTTGAATATTGTTTACAAACGCCTAATCTTTTCTAGAAATAGTTTTTAGTCTAGCCCAATAGCCAGTTATTTGTCCATACCTAAATTAAACAACTCACGTACACTGAACCATCTTATAGGGAGGTGTAGTTATTGGGTTGTCCCGATAAAAAAAAACGTTGTAAAAAGAAAACCATAATTGTGTATCATCCAAAAGAAAAAAAAAGAAACGTCGTCTTCGAGTAATTAAAAAGATAGTTTGTAAAAAGTGTCCTCCGCCTAAAGGACGGCAATTACTTCGAGGACTTGCGGGAGCAATTGCAGAAGCTGGGCCTCAAGGACTCGCAGGAGCACTTGGACCTGAAGGACTAGCAGGACTTGCAGGAGCAATTGGCGCACTTGGACCCGAAGGACTTGCAGGAGCACTTGGACCTGAAGGACTAGCAGGACTTGCAGGAGCAATTGGCGCACTTGGACCCGGAGGACTTGCAGGAGCACTTGGACCTGAAGGACTAGCAGGACTTGCAGGAGCAATTGGTGCAGATGGACTGGCAGGACCAGCAGGACCAGCAGGACCAGCAGGGATTCAGGGAGAAGCAGGGCCAGCAGGGACTCAGGGAGAAGCAGGGCCAGCAGGGATTCAGGGAGAGCAAGGGCCAGCAGGGCCGGCTGGACCTCAAGGGTCGCAGGGAGAGCAAGGACCGTCTGGAGTGGGCTCTAGTTTATTCTCAGCACAAGCGAACGATACAATCTCCCTCCTTCCAGTAAATACGGTAGTCTCTCTCGAGCTCCCGCCTTTATCGACGGTTGAAGGGGAGAGCATCAAATTGGATTCCACATTCAGATTGTTCTTCATCACTTCAAACTCTACTGCCCATACACTTGATGTTTCCTATATTTTACGACGATTAGGTACTTTACCGACCTTGCTTACAAGTGCACCTATCAATCGTGTCAGACAATTTAGTACTGCTACCACAACGAGTGATACCTATTTTCCCAATATCACATGGCTGGATAGTCCTCCTCCCGGAATTCACAATTACCGAATTGAAATAATGGCGACCGCTTCTGTTAATATAACGACCTTACAAGTGACGAACCGGGCTTTGAATGCTGTTGCTCAAATCACTTCGGATCCTTTTAATATTTATGTAAGAGCGGGTTCCTTTGGGGGTAATGGAAGCCTGGAAGCTCCTTTCGGAACCATCGAGGAAGGAATCACTGCTGTGGCACAAGGTGGTACCGTATATGTCCTAGAGGGTATTTACAACATAGCCACTCAGCTCATCATTTCCAAGTCATTATCTTTAAACGGAACTTTAGCAGCTTCCACTCCACAGATCGTATTCGATCCCTCAACGAACCTGAATGGACTCGTCATCCAAGCTGATCAGGTTATGATCGACAGCTTGCATATTATAAGCAATAGGGCAGTAACAGGAGATAACGCAGTGTTTAGAGTCCCGCTCAGGACGCTGGCGCAGCTATACAATAATATAACGATTCGGAATAGTATAATCGAAGGGACAACACGTAGTGGATATATTTGGGCGGAAAATATGACATTGGATAACAATGAATTCATTCATAATGCTGTTAATACCCAAGGGTTGAGATTTCAAATGGTAAGAGGGACAACGAATATCCTCAATAATACGTTTAGGGGAGGAAGTACCAGTATAGGAGCTATCGTATTTGAACCTAATATAGCTTCATATACGGTATCAGGCATAATAAATGTAACAGGCAACACGATGACCAGATTTACTCAGTTCGTAAACTTTTTCTGTATTATTGAAGGTCCGACTAGTTTAATTATTCAGAACAACAGCGTAGATCATGAAGATCGTTCGGGTAGCTCCATTATTTTATTTGCTAGAGTGAATTACGCTCTAATGAATAATATTCTGATCCAAAACAATTCCATTGTGAATATCTTTCCAACAAGACTTGCTGTATATTTTGCAGGAGGGGGAACGTTTATTCCTTCGGCAAATCAAATAAAAGTATACACGAATACTTTTAACTTTCCCAACGGGTACGGAAGTCCGACCGACACAGTAGATCCGGTATTTCCGGTAGGCTATAGTAATGCTTCTCCACCGGGCATGAGCTTAGGTGCATTTGATTTGCAAGGAAACGTGAATGTTTGAAAGTGGCTAGCTGCCTTAATTTAATTGGTAAAATATTGATACATTACTCATAAAATGAACTCTCCAGACATGGGGAGTTCTTATATTTTTATTCATGTGTTTGCGGGTGGTGAAAGAGCGCCATTTCTGACCTTGAAACAAGCGGAATCGACTTCAATAATTCGCTTAAAGGTACTGCTATTGACACAAAGATAATTCGTTCCTTGTCTATACAACTAAAACTTCCAGCAGCAAGCAGCAACTCCAAAATTGCTAAAATGACCGTTAAAGCTCAGAGTTTATCCGGGAAAGATATGTCTGAAAGGTACTGAAGATCTGCATCCTACTTTACCTGTTTTAAAATCCTAACAGAGCTAGAACTGCTGTAAAAGCCGGTGCAACATTTGAATGTGCTTGGAACAATATAGATTTGTCGGGAGGGTCCCTTGAATATATTTTTGCCGCCGGAAAACCACAGGCTGATCTTTAATAAAAAAGAAGGTTTTCGCATAAAAGTGAGAACCTTCTTTTTAGATGTTACTGGAAATTAATTCCCATAGATATGGTAAAAAAGTTCCTGTAAAATCGTAGTCCAATATTTACTAAGCCAACGGACACGATAATGGAGTGGCTGCCGCGGCAGCCTTTCAGAAGTCCGGGCACTACGCGGGGGAGAAGTTCAGGTTGAATCAGCATAAATAAGGAAAAATTTATATATTCCTTGACAGGAATATTCCGGAAGTGGTATATTTACTCCATAAGCAATGAACTATCCAATAGGAGGAAAAAACAAAATGAATCAGGAAGTTACGGCCTACATCGAAAATCTGCCGAAATGGCAGGGTGGATTCAGTTCGACCCTGAGGGACATGGTTCATGAGACGATTCCGGAAGCCGAGGAACGCATTCAGTACAAGAAACCTCATTTTCTGAAAAACGGACAGTATGCAGCGGTTATTTCGCCTTCAAAGGACGCCATTGCGTTCATGATCATGAATGCAAACGGCATCGACTTTCCGAAGGGATTTGAAGGGCCTGCCGAACGGAAGTGGATCAAATTGCGTGAAGGCGACACTCCGGATCTTGCCTTGCTGTCGGGGCTTCTGAAGCAAGCCTCCAGCACACTGTAACAGAAATCATCTCATCGGGAGGGGCCAATGAATACGACAACCTTGAACGCGCTCGCGGAACCCAACCGATTGCAGATCATCGAACTGTTGCGCGAAGGTTCGCTTACGGTCGGGGAAATAGCGGATCGGTTGCAACTTCGGCAACCTCAGGCCTCCAAACATCTGAAAATCTTGAGCGAAGCAGGTCTTGTTGAAGTACGGGTGGACGCCAACCGGCGAATCTACCGACTGCGCCCGGAACCCTTAATAGAGATGGATGATTGGCTTGAATCATTTCGCGGCATGTGGGAAGAACGCTTTGAACGTCTATCCGATTATCTCATTCATTTGAAAAGAACGAATCATCCCTAAATCCCAAGGAGGAAATCTAATGAACAACCAACAACAAGGACTTTTATTAAAACGTGAGTTTAACGCCCCTCGTGAACTGGTATTTAAGGTGTGGACCGATCCGGCGCATTTTGGCAATTGGTGGGGACCCAAGGGTTTCTCGCTTGAAGTGGGAAAGATGGACGTCCGTCCCGGCGGTATGTTCCTTGGCTGCCAGAAGTCTCCAGATGGGCAGCACGCCATGTGGGGCAAGTTCGTTTACCAGGAAGTGCAGGCGCCGGAGAAACTGGTATGGGTCCAATCCTTTTCCGATGAAGAGGGGAACACCGTTCGCGCCCCGTTCAATCCGAACTGGCCGCTTGAGATTCTGAATATTCTAACGCTCGAAGAAAGCGAGGGAATGACGGTTTTGACGCTGCAGGGCGGACCGCTCAATGCCTCTGCTGAGGAACAGGAAGCATTCGACGCGATGGCACCGATGGTTGCACAAGGGTTCGAAGGCACGTTCGAGCAACTTGCCAATTACCTGGCTAGTCAACAGTAAGCAGATACAAATTGGTGAGACGGAAGCCTCGGGGGAATTACTCCGAGGCTTTTTCATTTGCCTCTTCTCAATTTATCTTCAGGAAAGTGAGTTTACAGGTATTGAAGATGGTTTTATTAATAAGTGGGTCCATATGGATGAATTAGATAATTATCATATAGTCCCTGAATTCGTTATGCCAGAGTTGAGAGTTTTAGATATAAGCGAAGGTATTAAACACATAACAAATAGAGGAGTAAGAACTTAGTTTAAATAATGGGGAACCAAGTAGAGTCACGTTTACTATGAACTTGGTTAAATAAACAAACTGGGCACGATAGCGTAGCGAAGGGCTGCCGCGCGGCAGCCCTTCGCTACGCTATCGCCGAATACTGTAAATTATTAATCTACATTAAAGGATTTTGCGATTGAGACGTAAGGAAGCAGCCATCAAATCGAGGCTGCAGCGCGCAAAGTGCCGAGTTGCCCGCCTATCGTTCACTGCGAAGGGCTAGCTGAGGCAGTAGCGCAGTCCTGTTTCGATTCTCATTGTGTCCATTATTGTAAATGTAATTGGTGCACTTATTTACAGTAAATTACGGCAAAAAACCGCTAGACCTGTTATTTATTACAGTATGATCACCATCGGGACTGCACTATTGCTTTCATGGTATGATTGGGCAAATCCTATAGAACCGCAAATCACAGGTGTAGCTAACACGATTCATGCACTCGTCACTGGAATTTCCATCGCTTGGATTCCTACATGGGTAAACAAAAATTCCCATAAAAAATAAATTGGTGGTCAAAACATGAATAGAAGAAAAACCAAATGGTTTATCTTTTTACCTTTTATTCTCCCAAACTTTTTCGCCACTTCAGCAGCAAGCAGAATCTTCTCGAAACTGCATTTGACCGGTTATCATGAAATTATGAATCGCAATCGAAAAAATGATTCTGATCAGCATCAAGGAAGAGGGTAATATGCCCGGGTTTCGAGAAAGAACACAGCAGCACCGACGACAATTAATCGAAGTCTTAACGAATTATTTTACGATTATGTCCGAGAAGGGCAAAATGATGGCCAACGTCATTGCGCCCGGAAAGACCGAAACAGATGCATCAGCACACATACCGGAGACGAAGCAAATGAAACAAGCTTTGGTTAACATGACCCCGCTTGGTCGGATCGCTCAACCGGAGGATGTCGGGAATGTGATTTCATTCTTTGCTGGGGAAGCTAGCGGTTTTGTTACAGGTTCTTACACGCCAGTTAATGGAGGCATGTTGATGGAATAGCTTTTATCCGATCCTATTTATTTCTGGTGAATGATTTCAAAAAAATGATCCCTTGCGTATTTCTTACCCGTATAACTTAACTACTATGAAGGATAATATCATGAAGCGAAAGCACACATTTATAGCACGATAAAATTGAGAGGATGATCTCCATTGGGAAAGTACGAGCCAACGCAGACGCGGCTGGGGAAGCGGTGACCCAGTGGATCAGGAGTCACGCCCACCCTATCACCACAATTGATCCCCAGGCGCCGCTCACCGATCTGGAGCCACATGCCCAAATGCTACGTGGCGCTACAGTCGTCGGTTTTGGAGAGTCGACACGTGGCGCCCGTAGCGCTCACCAAATGTATTTTATCAAACACCGATTCCTGAGATTCCTAGTCGAACACCTGGGCTTCCGCTCGCTGGTTCTGGAAACGGACTGGACTATAGGCATCCATCTTGATGAGTACCTATGCACGGGCAGGGGCGACCCACAAGCGTTGCTTGCCGCTACCTGGGGACCTTTACAGACCAATGAGATTCTCGATGCCATTCGGTGGATGCGCTTTTACAACCTACAACACCCGACCGATACTATCCGAGTTGTCGGGGGGTACTTCGGTGCTGGGCATACGCAGGCCTACGACGCCGTAGCTGACTACGTAAGGTGTACCATGCCAGAACGGCTGGACGAGCTCGAGACCTACTTTTCGGTGCTTCGCCCCACTGTTGGAATAGACGAGCATATCGAGTGGTACTCCAGCCAGCGGGACAAACAGCTGTTCATCGACCACGCCCAACTGGCCTACCAGCTAGTAGCCGATCTTCCGACCCAAGCTGGCCACGCACTCGCGCTCCAGCATGCCCGATTCATCGTTGGATTCTATGAGTACCAGGGCCTCGTCAGCCTCGACCTCGACCTCGACCAGCGAATTGCGAAGAGCGTCATCTGGTGGCATGAACACACAGGGGATAAGGTTGTTTATTGGGGAGGGATCGCACACACAGCCAACGGCAGCCTACTTGCGACGGGGCATAGCGCTGGTAGCTATCTGCGAGGACACTTCGGATCGGGTTACGCATCCATCGGTCTGACATTCCATCATGGCTCGGGGGCGGATCCCATCCCGTTCCCGTCCTCAGAGTTTGCAGAAGCAGTCCTGGGTGAGGTGGGTCTGGATACGTACCTCCTGGATCTGCACGCCGGTCAGCCGGACTCTGTCCAGGACTGGCTAAACGCCCCAACCAAGACGCGTGTGATAGGTCCCTACTACGATCCTGAGAAGGACTCTTTATTCCACATGTACGGGTCACTCGCCAACTGGTTCGATATCATCATTCATACTCAGGAGATTACACCCGCCCGTCCACTTGCATAGATGAACAGACAGCACGGTAAAGTATTTAAAAATGGGGAGGTAGCTTATACTGACTGATACCACTGATATCATCCGGTTTATTAAATGGGCAGTTGAAAGAAATCGTAATGTGATCCTAATTACGAAGAGACAAGACGAGGCGATCAGGGGAATAGCAGGAGAGTTGATTGGTAATATATTATCACTTAATTTCGAGGGTAAAGAAATAAAGATTAATATTGATGAGGTTTCAGAAATTTTTATTCCTAACTGAGGGCAGGAAAGCGTTGAAAGAAGGAGATGCTTGATGAGGAAATACGCCTTTCCAATACCTAGCGCTAATCATAAAATTCAAAAGGTCATGATTTATGAAACAACAAAAAATGGAGTGTATCTGTATCTATATCTAACACAAAAAGATCTGCCATCGCATAATGATTTCTGGTTTGATGATTTGCAAGATGCTGAAAATTTTAGCAAGGCATCTTTTCACACTGATGACTCCGACTGGATTATGATTGACGATCCCAATGAAGGCTGCCAAGACGATCTAATTAGACCAATTCGGCGGCATAAAGATAATTCTTATGAATTACTTGAGGATGGCGTTTGGAAAAAAATCGAGTTATAAAATACAACAAGTTCCCAATGAGCATGAGACATTATTGAACTAACGGGTACGATAGCTCAATCAGGGAGGACCATTTTGGTCCTCCCTATTTTCCATTCCAACCCGAAAAAGATGTCATAAGGAGGGCGGAGAAAACAGGTATCATTAAGCTAACAGGCAGGAGAGTGAATATGGGATTGTCTGGTAATAATACACCTAATCAAAATTTAGGTGGGATAATATGAGAAGGATTTTTTGTGCGTTGTTTGTAGTGGTAATGTGTTTAACCAGTTTTGGGGTATATGCACAGGAAAGTCCTCTTCACACATCGAAATACCACAAACTAGATAAGGCTACATTAAACAAAGTTAAACAGAAATCTGCTTTCATATTACTAGTTCCTGAAAACATCCCTAACGATTGGACAGTAGAACTTAAATATCCTTATCCGTTGGACATCACCAAGCCAATCCAAAGCGTCAGGTTACATTACTTTGATAAAAAAGAAAACTTTATGTTTGGGATTGAACAACACAAAGCGATGGGATACAAAATTAAAAAAGAAACCTTAGATATACGTAATAACACAAGGACAATTGTCGAAGAAGATTTCAGATTTGATGTGAGTGGCGAAATTATTAATTTTGGGGGCATGGAAGCACGGTTTACCCCTTGGGCGAATCACTCAATTGGCGGATTTTTACGATGGGTTCAAGAAGGTACTTATATTGAAATGGAAAGCCTTGAATTGACCAAAGAGCATATGATTGAAGTAGCCAAGTCGGTAAAATGACAAAGGCTCCATCATTCAGCTAACGGATCACGATAGCGAGCATTCGTGAGAAAACTTAATCGTACCGAGGGAGCTAAATGATGACATAACGGCAGCCGGCCAGAAGGACCGGCTGCCGTTTCTCAAATAATGGGCAGAAAATTTCTCATTAATTCATCAAAAGAATAAGTTGACTTTGACTCAGTGTCAATCTTTTAAGATAAGGGGGAAAGGAGATGAGATATCAGAATGAAAGAGATTGAACAAAGTGAGATTAAGGAAAGCTATGATTCGAACACAGCGATAGTTAACCTCCAGCCAGTGAGCGTCATCGGATTAGGCATGATGGGCTCGGCTCTTGCCCAAACGTTCCTTAAGGAAGGACATCAGACGACCGTCTGGAATCGTACGCAATCGTGGTGTCGCGGAAGGCTACGGTACCGATGGACTTTCAAGGTTAGTTGAGCTTATCCGCAATCCAGTTTCGGTTTAACCGATTACCAACATCTTGTCTGAATTTTACGAAAAAGAACAGGTCCACAAAATGGACCTGTTCTTTTTCGTAACCTTTTTCGCTTATATAGTTTTGCTTAATTGTTCGGCGGAACCGATCGCCGTGCTTATCATCGTTCTCTTTACTCTCATTTGTTCAATGCGTTGTTCCAGAACCTCGTCGAATTCTCGATAATCATTATCTAAACGCCTTGCAGTCAGCAACTTTTTCTTTTCGTAATATCGGATAGATCGGGCACTGACACCAGTCTCTTTCGAAAGCTGGCTTATTTTCATTGGATAGCCCCTTCCATTATGATGTTACCAATCTTATTATATAGAAGCTCTTGTCGTCCGACAGCGGGCAACACTCGCGAAGAAGGCGACGCTCGCCGTTTTATATAAGTCGGGTTCAGCTTGTGGCCTCCCGTATAGCCGGAGACGACCGAAACGATGCACGGCATTTCCTCGAACGGAGATACCATACACCAAAAGCAGCCGCCGGCAAAAATCGCGCGTTCCTGCTCGAGGTTAAAATATATCGCTCAACGCGGTCGCCAAACGCTTCCACGGCGATGTTGGCGTCTTGTTCTTCTTTATTCCGTATTTCAAAATATGATGGAGAACTGTAATCTACTTCACAGAACTCCGATTTTTTTAGAATTATAATCAAGCTATCATTCAATATTGGAGGTTTCAGAACGATGAGCAACCAAAATTTAACCGAACAGCTGGAGGCGGCCACACAGCAGTTTAAGGCCAATTCTCCGATTGAAGCGCAGATCAAGCTCAGTCAAATGATCGAGGAACTTCAGAAATCGGGGATCGCTTCCGGGAAGCAACCAGGCGAGAAGGCGGTGGACTTTAAATTAACAAACGCACTAGGCCGGGATGTGATTTTATTTGAAGAACTCGCGAAAGGACCGGTTGTGCTGGTCTTCTATCGCGGCGGATGGTGTCCTTTTTGCAATATGCAATTAAAGGCTTACCAGCAGATATTGCCGGAAATCCAGGCGATGGGAGCGCAGCTTATAGCGATTAGCCCGCAAAAACCGGATCATTCGTTATCCCTTCAGGAAAAGGAAGGATTGGAATTTCAAGTCCTTAGCGATCCGAACGGCTTGGTAACGGCCAAGTACAATCTGCTCTTCGATGTTCCGCCGGGAGTAAGGGAACTCATGGAAGGTATCGGACTCGATCTTGCGGAGTACAACAATACCTCGAAATGGGTTTTGCCGGTTCCGGCTACTTTCATGATTGATGAGAGCGCCATTATTCGCTCCTCCTATGTCAATCCGAATTTCATGCAGCGTCAAAGCCCGGAGGAAATTTTGCGAGAGCTAAAAAAGCTGTAACGATTTTTGCATCATTCATTTGTGAGCAGAATAATCGATTATGGTAAAAACAAGTCTGAAGAAGCGAGGCTTTAAATTGGATATCACATGTATGATTATCTTGCCGTACGAAAAGACTTGACATCTCCATATATGCTGGTGATACAAGCGTTGTCGAAAAGCTTGTTCAGGGACCGGTAGAGGACGCGACCAGCCATATCGGCCAATTGACGCTGCTTCGCAGATTGGCAGGAAGTCCGGTTGCGTACATCAATTATTTGCAAGCAACGATTTAAAGGATGGATGGCTAAGGCAGACGGACATAGATTCCTGTGTTGGCTCTTAAAAAGCGTATACGATTCGTGAAGCCTGCAACAAAACGGCTTGAAGAGATCAATGCGTGGGCGGAGCGAGCGGCTGAAGCGGATTAATGAGGCAGACGCAGGCGGCTGTTGTACATGGGGAAGCTGTGCATCTGTATTAAATGTTAGTTAAGAAGGAGAGAATATATCATGACAATGACCAAGAAAGAAATTTTGGAAGTTCATCGTTTTCGGCATGCAACCAAAGAATTCGATCCTAGCAAAACCATCTCCGACGACGACTTTGAATTTATTTTGGAAACGGGCCGGCTCTCGCCCAGCTCGTTTAGCACTGAGCCGTGGAGATTTGTTGTTGTTCAAAACGAACAGCTTCGGAACAAAATAAAAAACTCTTCGTATGGAGCGGCAAGCAAACTGCCGGAGGCCAGTCATTTCGTCATTATTCTGGCCCGGACGCCACTGGATATAAGATATGACTCCGCCTACCTGAAGGAGCAGCAGTCCAAAGACCTTCCGAAGGAACACCTGACAAGGCTGCTTGAAATACTTGAAGAGTTCCAGAGACATGATTTCAAGCTCCTGGATCATGAACGCTTTCTTACCGATTGGGCCGTCAAGCAGACGTATATACCGCTTGCGAACATGATGACGGCTGCGGCGCAAATCGGCATTGACTCATGTCCGATCGAAGGCTTTGACATTGAGAAAATGAATCAGCTGTTGGACGAGGAAGGGCTGCTGGAGAACGGACACTTTACCATCTCGGTCATGATTGCCTTCGGTTACCGCAAAAAAGAGCCGGGACCGAAAACACGCAGACCGTTTGATGATGTTGTGAAGTGGGTCAAATAAATATAATATGGCGGCATGTGTATGGTTCGCAAGCATGTCCGACAAGACCGATTTCGGTAAGGACTCAGGGATAGTGACCGGGCCTCGTGGATCATCGTCAGCCGCGAGGCCCTTGTTATTCGCAGGATCGTTATTTACTTGCATAATACACGAACACATGTAATCAAAATCTGTATTTTATATAATAGTCTTCATATATGATGTTCCACATTATATAAGTTAGTTAGTTAGTGTCTAACGACACAAATCCTCAGACATAAATGACACAAATGTTGGGACATTCCAACAATCATCCTTTTTAAAAACCCTTCGCGTGGTGCTCACGAGAGGGGGCAATTACGACCGGGACGCGCAGCGTTATTTGACCCTGGGACGAAGTCATATCTCCTTTCTCCTCGTCTACGAAGGGCGGCTCTACCTGCTCGACACGGGATTCGGAGCGTATTTGCCGCTGATGCCGGTTCCGTTAATCGGAGACACCGTCGACGGCCCGCGTTATCGCGATTACTCCGTTCGCGCTTCGGCCTGCAGCCGTGATGCCGCGTGCTGGAAACTTTCGCTTCCTTCCTCTCGCTTACGATGACGCACTCGGCCATTACCGCTCATCCCATTACAAACCTAGGAGGCAGCAACATGACGCAATTATTGTATATTACCGCTACCCCCAAGTCGCCGGACCATTCGGTCGGCCTGCAGGTCGGGCGGGCGTTTCTTCAAGCCTATCGGGAAGCTCAGCCGGACGACGACGTACGCGTATTCGATGTCTACCAAGAAGCGTTCCAGACGGTCGACGGCGATGTCGTGCGGGCATGGGAGAAATTGAGAAAAGAACGCCTTGACTTCTCCGAGCTGAGTCCCGTGGAACGGCAGAAAGTTAATGCCCTTAACGACATTACCGAAATGGCGATGCGCGCCGATAAATACGTGTTCGTCTCCCCCATGTGGAATTGGGGCATTCCCCCTCGGCTCAAGGCGTTCATCGACGCCTTCGTCATCGTCGGCAAAACGTTCCATTACACGGAACGCGGGCCGGTCGGCCTGCTGCGCGACAAAAAAGCGCTGCACATCCAGTCTAGCGGCGGGATTTACTCCGCAGGGCCGGCAGCGGCCATGGATCACAGCCATCCCTATCTGCGCCTGGTGCTCGGCATCGTCGGGATTCGCGACATACATGCGCTGTACGTGGAAGGCCATGATTTTCAACCTGAGCGCGCGAAAGAGATCGTCCGGGCAGCAATGGAACAGGCCGTCAAGCTTGCCAAGGCCTGGTAACGCGCCGGACGCGAAAAATCCCCCTCGAGGGGATTTTTTGTCCTTTGGCGTCACATCGAGCCCAGCCATCTCGTCTTGTTTGCAAAGAAGCAGAAAAGAGGTAATAACTTCTTTACCTTCTCAATAAAAGATTCCCAATTCCCTGAATTCGAAAACCCAATCCCCCATTCTACATCTCGTAGTGCCTTTCTTAATTGAATAAGTTTATCGATTTCGGTCTGTTTAAGATTGTTTAGCGGTTTGGTCATATCATCATGTGGAAAATCATTTAGGCTGTCTTAAGACACTCGCAATCGCCTTGGTGCCCTCTAAAATGTTGATTTCTTCCACATTGCCAAATCCCATAATAAGTCGATCTTCGTACCTTCCTTTAACGATGGTGTATTTTTCTGCTGGATATACTTTAATATGAAGTTCCTCAAGTTGAGCGACTACTTGGGAGTCGCATAGGCTTCCGGCCATTTCCGCAACCAAATGCAGGCCTGCGGCATCCCCGGATATTTTCACTCTGCTGCCGAAAATGTTGGACAAACCGGCGATGAGACATTTTCGTCTTTTGCTGTAAATGCGCTTCATACGGGCGATGTGGTGTTCCAGGTGGCGTTCGGTGATAAATCTCGCCAAAGTGATTTGCGGCAAGATCGGACAGTGCATGTCTGTCAGCTGCTTTAAACGAAGAAGCGGAGTTAGCAGCTCATGCGGAACTACCATATAACCAATACGCAACGCAGGAAACAAGTTTTTACTGAAAGTCCCGACATAGACGATACGTTCCGAGTCGAGCTCTCGTAGGGCATGTACCGGCATTCCTGTATAACGGAATTCGCTGTCGTAATCATCTTCGATAATATAACATCCGGTTTGTCGGGCGTAATCTATAAGCTGAATGCGCCGCCCGATGGAAAGAATGCTGCCTAAAGGAAATTGATGTGAAGGAGTGACGAACACGCATTTGGGGTGCCGATGAGTCGGCATGTCGTCAACGCGCAGGCCATGCTCATCTACGGGAACCGGTATAATATCAGCACCTGTCGATGCAAAAATATTTTGAATGAAGGTGGCGCTAGGATCTTCTATGACTACTGCGTCCCCCGGTTTCAATAAAAGCCGGGACAGCATGGATATGGCTTGAGTCGCTCCGGCGGTTATGATCACCTGTGAAGGCTGACACCGAATCCCCTTGGTATGCAGCAAAAGCCGACAAATATTCGTGCGAAGCTGCCAATGGCCTGCAGGATCATCGTCATAGCCAAATTCTCCTGAATGAGTATTTGCATATGCGGCAATGGCGGTTTCTTTCCATCTCTTGAAAGGGATGTGCTCCAAAGCCGGAAAACTTGGACGAAAATCAATGCCTTGGAAGCGAGCCGGGGGTTCCGCAACAGTCCCTTCACCGGAAGAATCGATTCCTTGGAGCTGAGAAGGGAATTGTCGTTTACTTCCGCCCAAATCAACGACATAGCTGCCAGAGCCTTGACGGCCCTCCAAGTACCCTTCGGCGATTAGCTGTTCAAACACGTCCACGATGAGTGCCCGCGATACTCCGAATTCGTTTGCCAAATCCCGCGTCGATGGGAGCTTAACGCCGGCTGCATAGACACCTTGAAATATCTGTTCGCGCAGTAAGGAATAGATTTGTTTGGTTTTCGATTCATTTGTAGCAGACAACGTGCGTCGGGGCATAAAGCAAGCCTCCTTCATTTCAAAATAAGTGGTATGCTGATTTTCGAATAAAAGTGGATCTGATTGAGTCCAATTTTTCATGCTAAGATGGATATTGTCAATACAAAGTTCAGAAAGAAGACGAAACCGATGAACCTTCGAACCTTGTTTATTCGGACCCGTGAACGGAATGTTCGAAACAGTGAAGCAAACTCACAGCCTCAGGGAATACCGTCGAAGGCGGCCGACTGGCTTCCGATCGCAGCCCTCTTTATGGCATCTCTGAATCTGAGGCTACGTTTAGTTCAATCGCGCCCATACTAGAGGTCATTCGAAGAGATCTGGGCATGAATGCATTTGCAGCCAGTTTATTAACCTCTATCCCGGTTCTTTGCATGGTCTTTCTTTCGCCGCTATCCATTCGACTCGGCAAACATATTGGCTTTGAACGGGGGATGCCTGTTCACTGGTTATGATAACGGGAGGCACGCTTTTGCGTATGGTCGCGCATTCCGCTTCTTACCACCGTTTTGACAGGTGTTGGCGTAGCTGTGATGGGGCCTCTAATATCCGGATTTATCAAAAAGCATTTTTTCCGCAACATTCCAATGATGATCGCCTTATACTCTATGGCCTTGTTGCTGGGGGCCGGCTCTGGGCGCCAGCTTGTCCGCTCCTATTCAAATGAAATTACACTCATGGCAAACGGCGTTTGCTTTTTGGGCGCTGCTCGCGGTCGCGGCTGTTCCGGTGTGGTATGCAGTAGTTAAATAGCAAGTCTATTCTCCAATCGTGGGGGCTGCGGAATCGTCTCAAACGTCGGCGTTGCCGTGAGGCAATAAAAAGGCATGGCTGTTAACCTTCCATTCTGGACTTATGACTTTGGTTTTTTATTCCTTGATGGGATGGTTGCCGCCTATGATGGAAAGTGCGGGGTACTCACGCTTTTACGCGGGAATGCTACTGACGATGTTTGCCTTGATTCAAATACCGGGCGGGCTGGTGGTTCAGATGCTGCTGAAACGCTTCCCTTCCCGCTTGGTCTGGCTTCTTTCAGCCTCATTTCTGCAGCTAATCGGGCTGATCATAACTTCTCCCCTTATGCCATGCCTTATACATGGAAGCTGTCGAATACCAGAGCGGCGTCTACCGGGTTTGCATTTTCGAATATTCGGAAGTCGATTGCCGGAATGGTCCAGGAAAGCATGGCGCGACTGGGCATTGGAATAAACGGCTGCAACATTTAAATATTTACGAAACAACCTATGGGAGAAGCATGGCAACTTATCAAGAATCCGTATCCGTTGGCTAACACCATTTGGAGGCTCGATATTCAATGAACAAGCTCTGGTATTTATCGCAAATCAGCATTTTTGAAGAAATGTCGCAAGAAGAGATGAGAGAGATCGATCAGTTAGATACCATCCATCATTTCAATTGGATCACAAAAAACACATTGGTCCAAACCCCGGAGTCCACCCGCGAGGGACTCTATTTCGTCAAGGAGGGCAAGCTTAGACTCTATAAACTGAACGACAGCGGAAAACAGTTCACGCTTGGCATTCTCACAAAAGGAAATATATTCGGAGAGTTAAATTCATTCTCGTTCGGAACCAGCCGGGTTTATATTGAAACACTGGAATCGTCACTTCTTTGCACCATGTTCGAGCCTCAGTTCGAACGGCTGATGATCAATCGGCCTCAGCTCGCGCTCAAATTTCTTAAAGCACTCAGTGACCGGTTAAAGGAGCGGGAGGATCAATTGGAACAGCTTGCGCTTCATGGTCTTAGAAAACGCGTGATCCATCTCCTTTCCACACTGAGCGAAAAATTCGGCGTCATTCAAGACGGATATGCGCTGATCGATCTGCCTCTTTCCCATCAAGAGATTGCCAATATGCTCGGTGCTAGCCGCGAAGCGGTCAGTGGCGTGATGAGCGAGCTTGCCAAGGAGGGCGTCGTTAAGACTTCACGCCTGTCTGTTCAACTTGCTGTTACAATACTTGAAGAAAATATTCCTCAAAACTCTACACATTGACATGCAAAGACCACCGGTGGTCTTTGCTTTTACTTTAAGGACATATGTCGTAAATTGCCATTTTAGTTCCCATGTCCGAAGCCGGAAATAAACGGGCCTCGCGGCTGACGATGATCCACGAGGCCTGGTCACTGTCCCTGAGCCCTTACGGACGAACGCGGATGATCGTCTTTCCCTTGATCCGCTCATTCGGGTTGAAAAGCAGCGACGGCATCGTCGAGGGTCGCGATTTTGCCGATGTTTGTCCACATCCGACCATCCCGGACCCGCTGGACGATATCACCCAGTTGCGCGCGATCGGCCTCGACGACGAAATCAACCGCCAAGCACTCGGCCGGCTGTGCCTCGGGCGGGCCGGCGATGGTCACCAGCATTCCGCCGGCGCAAACCAGACCCGCGGACCTCTTCCCGATTTCGCCACCAGATCACGTCGAAAACCAGATCGACGCCGCCGGACGTCTTCCAGCGATGCTTGCCGACGGTTGGCGTGGACTATACGATCTCATTTACGAAGGAGATGATCCGGTTTGAATAATAATATCATCGAATACTGTCTTAACAAAAAAGGTGCGATTAAGGATTATCCCTTGGGGGGACCCGATCCATTCGCGATAAAAATTGCAGGTAAAATATTCGCTCTTTTTTATGAGGAAAAAGGGTACTTGAACCTAAAATGCGACCCGGTGATTGCGGAAAACTTGAGAGAGCAGCATGAGGAGGTTCGACCGGCGTATCATATGAACAAACAGCACTGGAATACGATTATTCTCGAGGGTTCTTTGCCAGAGTCGGATATCTTTGCAATGATTGACCAATCTTACGATTTGGTTGTTAACAGCCTTCCTAAGAGCATCCGGGAGTCTATTTAGTTTTACAATTGTTGGATATCTATCATACAAATGTGTTTCCTCATTTTTACATGACGAAGGCTGCGCTCCCGTTTCTCAAGGCAGGAAGGGGCAGATCCGTGTAAACCGCGGATTTCTTCATTTTCACGATACAAGTTTTTGTCCAATGCGCTCGACAAGAACTTGCATATCGTTAACCGAAAGGACAAAAACTGCGCCGAAACGAAAGATTTTTATATTTATCCACGTCGCAGTATAGCGTGACTTACTTTCCCTCTCATCTTGCTTATTGCGACAGACCGATCCGGATGGATCGCCACCTTTTGATGTGCGAGAAGCCTCTCCCTGCGCTCCTGGCAGGGAGAGGAGAGACACCTAACAATAACTAAAAAATTTATCATAAAAATGAACCTCCACTGCCTTTGTCAATTCCTTGCTTGTGTCCCAATCCACAAACTCCCCTGTACGGAATGGATTACAGTAGCCTTTACGATGACCATCGAAGTTTTGCTGTTCGTTCGAAATCCCGGATAGCGTTCCCCTAACGACTGCATAGACAGCCTTTCGTGTTCAGTGAAAATAAAGTATTAGACTGGGAAAATAAAGTTGTAGACTGAAAAATAAAGTATTAGACTCAAGGGACGGCGCTCAACTAACGGGCAGCATTCGTTAAACCTTATTGAACAAAAGCTCCCATTAGTTGAAAAAGACGATATAATAACTTTTAAAGTATAGAGTAATATTTGTATTTGCAAGAGGAGGTTCGTTCTCATGAATATTTTAATTTTAGGTGCAACTGGACGAGTTGGAGGTCAAATAGTTACTTATGCCCTTCATGACAGACATCATGTTACTGTATTAGTTCGTACTCCAGAGAAGATTCAAATAAATAATGGAAATTTAACGATTATTCAAGGTAATGTTTTAAATAAAGATGATATCATACGTGCAACACATGGGATTGATGTAGTTATTAGTGCACTAAATACTGATGGGACAACTACTCTATCAGAAAGTATGCCTCTAATTATCGAAGCAATGCAAAACGAAGGTATACAACGAATTATAACTATAGGAACTGCTGGTATCCTGCAAAGTAGAACCACCCCAGATTCACTGCGTTATCAGTCAAGTGAATCAAAGCGTAAGTTAGTCCGTGCAGCAAAAGAACATCATAAAGTTTACGATATGCTAAAACAATCAACACTCGAATGGACTATTGTCTGTCCTACGTATTTGCCGGATGGAGAAAGTGTAGGTAAATATCGTGTAGACCGTAATTTTTTGCCGGAAGGTGGTATTGAAATATCCGTGTCGGATACAGCAGAATTTACATATAGCCAGATAAAAAGTAGCGATTTTATAAAATCACGTGTGGGTATCGCCTACTAATACTATAAAAGAAAGACTTTCTTTGGTGGAGTGATCAAGGGAGAGTATGTACTACAGAAGGTTATAAGAGAAGATTACTTAATGAAAAACAGGCCAAATTTGATTAAGCTAAAACCAGCTAATAGCTTGTCAAGATTTCTCTCTTAAGTTTTAGAAGAAAAAGCACTATACTGAAAAATGGGCATGGTTAAGAGCCCTCCTTATGAGCATTGGAAGGTTTTGGTCTTAATGGAAAGTGTGGTTCTTAAGCTAAATCAAGGAAGGACTCTTTCTTGGTTAAAATGGCATAGATCCAGTGAAGGAGCTTGTTTATACAGGCAACAACGGCGACTCGGTATGGTTTTCCTTCTTCACGCTTCTTATCGTAGTATTCACGAAGCTTTTTATTCCGGGAATTCTTTAACCCACATATGACCGCAAGATACAGGCTATGCCTCAGCTGCTTGGAGCCACGTTTCGTGATGCGATTGGTGGTGGCGGTAAACTTCCCTGACGAAAAGACACTAGGGTCTACACCTGCAAAGGCAACTACTTTCTTGGCGTGATTAAACCGGTTGATCTCCCCGATTTCAGACAAAACCGTTGCCGCGATGTTGCTGCCGATCCCGGGTATTGACTGGATAATTCTAAATTCCTCAACTTCTTTAGCGAGAGCATCGATCTTCTTTTCAAGGTGGGACAGATGCTCTTGGTATTGAAGGAGGAGGTTGATGTATAACCCAATGCTAACGAGATGGCTGCTGTAGGCTGTCTCCTGGAAAGGGTTATTCACCGCTGCTTTTAGAATGGTCTTGGCCTTTTCGCTAGCCCAGTTCTCGGAGCGTCTAGGGCAAAGACACGCGATTCTGTCCGTGAGTTTCGTTAATCCGGCCCCAAGAATCATTTTGGATGTTGGAAACTCCCTTAGGACAGATAAGGAAACAGTGGAGTACAAGTCCCCGAAAATCCCTCTATAATCGGGGAAGACTTGGTCTAATACGGCCTGAAAGTGAAGCTTAGCCTGAACATACATATGGGTAATGGATTCGTGCTGACGTGTCAGGTGACGAAGGTTGAGCAGCCCAATACCTCTTTGTTTTTGGGTTTCAAACTCCTCTTTGTAATAAAGCTCGCACAGTTGGTAGGCATCCACAGCATCAGTTTTCACCTTGCGAAGACTGGATTTCTTCGCTTGATGAGAAATAAGCGGATTGATCACAAGGTACAAGAACTCGTTTGACTCGAGAAACTGTACGACAGCTTGATGATAATGCCCCGTTGATTCCAATATGAAAACAGGGGTAGAGCCCGTTTTATTACGGACATCTTGGATGGTGCCCAGCAAATCTTTAAACCCTTCAAGCGTATGGAGGAACCGAAAGCTCCTGCCATAGGGTTGCCCTTTACTTAAAAATGCTTGTCCTTCACTTTGCCCTTTTGAAATATCCAGGCCAATTACTGGATTCATGATATTCTCCTTTCAGAAGTGGAATGGCCGGTAACCCCTATACGGCTTGCAGTTCCACAGCATCGCTTGTTATGCGAGATCCAAGTCTCAACCAGCCTAAACATGGTTTCCACAAGTAGGGGGCGAACAGTTTTAGCGACGGGATTTCCTCCCACGGATACGATCGTTCTGCCCCGGCTACCGATACATACACCGAGTAAAGCAAAGTGGTCAACCAGTAAAAACTGGCTGATCTCATAATACGACGGGTACGATAGTTCAACGCATTTTGGAGCAGTCTGCCAGTGGCAGCTGCTCCATTTTTCATTACGCAAACGGGCAGAATTGTTTAATTTACCATCCTTCGTTAAATTAAATTTGTATTCGGTCAGGCCAGAACTGTGCACATTAGCAATCCATGAGAAACCGGACATGCTGTTGGATGATAAAATGTAGACATAGAGGAGGCTGCATATGGAACGTGTAATCTTGATGATGAATGTGCGAGAAAACCAGGGAGGAGAGTCAGTCGCATGGCAAAGATCGTTTTCGCATTGAACCAGTCTCTGGACGGATTCGTCGACCACGACCACACGGCATTTCAGCCCGACCCCGTGCTATTCCGTCATTTCATCGACGACGTGCGCGGCCTGGCGGGCAGCCTGTACGGGCGCCGCATGTACGAGACCATGCGGTATTGGGACGGAGACCATTTTGAATGGGATGCGCCGGAACGGGAATACGCAGCGGCGTGGCAAAGCAAACCGAAGTGGGTGGTGTCGAGGACGTTAAAGTCCGTCGGTCCGAACGCTTCTCTGATCGAGGGCGACCTCGCAGCGGCCATACGTGGGCTGAAGGCTCAGCATGAAGGGGAGATTGAAGTTGCCGGGCCGGAGTTGGCCCACAGTCTAACGGAGCTCGGTCTCGTTGATGAGTATCGACTCTATCTCCATCCAGTCGTGCTGGGTCACGGCAAGCCGTTCTTCGCCGGTCCGAGGCCGCAGCTGCGCCTTGTGGCAAGCGATCGAATTGGCGAGAAGGTGATCAGGTTGACCTACGTTCCAGCTTAGTTGTGCGTTTGACCCAGCGGCCTAAAGGGCACGTTACTTTAATAGGGATTCTCCGGCTGTAGCGGCAGTCAGAGGATCCCTTATTCTTTAAAATTTGTTCAGTTATGCGAAATGACATAGTTATTTATGGAATTGACGATTGACCTAACTGGGTACGATAGTTGAACACCAAAAGGGCTGTCATGTGACAGCCCCTCGCTCATAACTGGCAGTAGACTTGGTAGCCGTTGGTGTTGGTTAAGCCATTATCATAATTGATTTTAATAGCAGTAATTGCTAATATAGGAAGTAATTTAGAACTTATATGTGACTGGCGAAGCATGGGGACCCATGAGGAAGCATATAAGTTGGAGTCGTACGCCTGGGCAGAGGTAAGGGGAATTTCCCCTTACCTCTTTATGTTTACTCGAGAGGAGCAAGGGCAGTGAAAACAGTTCAACACGATTTGTTTGATAAGCCTTATCCCGGAAGAACGCTTATCGTAGGAATGACTCCTTCCAGGTCGCATTATGTACAGGTGTATTGGATTATGGGGAGAAGCGTAAACAGCCGAAACCGCGGTTTTGAAATAGATGGATGGAGCGTAAAGAACAAAGCATTTGATCCCGCCCAAATGGAAGATCCATCACTTATTATTTATTATCCTATTCGACATTGGGAGAACGTGCACATTGTCTCGAATGGTGATTGGATCGTCTACACTTAGTTGGACAGAAAAAATAAGGGCTTGTAGAATGAACCTATCATTATGAAGGAGCGGATCTCTACAATGCCAAAACAAGAACGACGTACCTTTACTCCAGCATTCAAAAAACAACTGGTGGAGCTCTATAAAAATGGGAAGTCCAGAGCGGCGATTGTGGAGGAATATGACCTCACAGCCTCTGCTTTAGACCGCTGGATCAAACAAGATGAGACAAGCGGTTCCTTCAAGGAGAAGGACAATCGCTCGTCAGACGAGAACGAATTGATCGCTTTACGAAAAGAGAACCAGCGTCTGAAAATGGAAGTGGATATTTTAAAGCAAGCAGCGCTGATCATGGGACGAAAGTAGCTATCATCCGGAATAACCGTGATAAATACTCGGTATCAGCAATGTGCGACGTCCTGCAAATTGCAAGAAGTACGTATTACTACGACGCGAAAGAACAATTGAACGAAGACGATATAACCGAAGCGATTGTAGAGATATTCCACAATAACCGAAAAGCTTACGGTACACGAAAGATTAAGGTTAAGCTCCAGGAACGCGGAATCGTCGTTTCCAGACGTAGAATTGGAAGGATTATGAAAGAGCAAGGGCTAGTCTCGACCTACACAGTGGCTCAATATAAGCCCCATAAAACCACTCCTAATGAAGCAACAACAGAGAATGTTTTGGGCCGCGAATTCGAGCAGGAGGAAGCAAAGCGCTTCGTTGTCAGTGATCTGACTTATGTGAAGGTTCAGAACAGGTGGCATTACATCTGTGTGCTGCTCGACTTGTTCAATCGAGAGATCATTGGCCACAGTGCAGGTCCGAATAAAGACGCTGCTCTGATTTCCCGCGCCTTTGCGAGCGTCCAGGGCGATTTGCGTTATATTCAATGGTTTCATACGGACCGTGGCAGCGAGTTTAAAAATCAAAAGATAGACGAGCTTCTAGGTACCTTTGAAATCGGCCGATCTCTAAGTGCGAAAGGCTGTCCATACGACAATGCTGTAGCCGAAGCCACCTACAAAATCATGAAAACAGAGTTCGTAAACCAGATGAACTTCCAGAGCCTTCGTCACTTGGAACTGGAATTAAACGATTATGTTAATTGGTTCAACAAGCATCGCATTCATGGAACATTAGGCTATATGACGCCTATTCAGTATCGCCAAGAAGCCCTTAAAAAGGTTGTCTGATTTACTGTTGACAATCCAACCATGAGGTATAAAACCATGACAAAAAGAAATTTAGTTTTCGGAATTTTACTGATTTCGCTCATTTCATTTGGATATTCAACCTATGCATTCCAGTTTGACGATCCATGTCAACGGACGATCCTTACTGTTTTGGCCCCAAAAATTCAAGAAGAAATAAATAAATACTACAAAAACAAGCTTACAGTATCTCCAACATTTGCTCCTTATCTTGGTGGTAATCGTGTTGAATTCAAAACGTTCACTTCACATATTGATGTGAACGTAACACTGATCCCTTATGTTGGTCCACATCTTGACGTTGGCAAGGACATGATTAAATTTCAAATAGATAATAATGGAAACGTTGAAGTTATAAATTATAATCATATTGAGGACTATAAACTATTACCTAACTGGCAACACATAATTAAGTAAGAAGTTGAGCTGAAGGGTACTACGTTAGTAAAGGAGGAGCTTTTCATGCAGACACAGCTCATCTTCGTTAAAGTTACGGGCACGTTAGTGAGGAGCTTGCCATGTGGCAGCTCCTTTTTCGTTTGGCGTGCCCAGAAGCACGCATTATCTAGTTGGTGAAAGTCCAACCAAGGGAGGGACCAAGCCACCCTTGTAGCTAGGATGCTTGCGCATGGCGAAATCTGTGCGTAAAAGCGCATCGACAAAGTACTTGTCGGAGACAAGGCGAGCAACATACCAGGCCGTAACATGAAGTGAATCCTGCCGCATCGTCAAAAAGGCCTCGCGAGAGGAAAAAGGGGAAGCCGAGTCTTGCAAACGTAGACGAAGGCCAAGGAAGCTGTGCAGAACTTGGAACAACAGCGAAGGATCTCCCGGTGTAATGGGATCGGCATGGTAGGAAAGATAATGCAGTGAACTGGGGAGACCCTCCCCTGCACGAAAGTTTTTTTTTCGTAGCGAGAGACTCTATAAGTCAAAAAGACGAAGTGAGCCATCTGCAGGAAGGGAGTCCGAGGGGTGCATAGTACCGAAGAATGCAGGACAACACAACCTGCGGGAGGGAAGGCGCCCTGCTTTGTTCAAGCTTTTCAAGGAGGTACGAGTGAGTGATTGCCAAATGGCTAACGACACCTAGGGAAAAAGTTCAACAACTCCAAGAGAAGCTAGGTCATGCTGCCAAGATCAGCAAGCGTAGAAAATTTCATGCACTGTACGACAAGGTTCATCGACTGGATGTCCTTCAGGAAGCGTGGCGAAGAGTGAGGGCAAATAAGGGTGCGGCAGGCGTAGACGGTGAGACCATGGCTGATATTGCAAAGATAGGTGAAGATCAATTCGTCGCACAATGCCAAGAACAACTGTTGAAGAATAGCTACCGTCCCCAGCCCGTTCGTCGCCACTACATTCCGAAGAAAGATGGACGAAAACGTCCGCTGGGCATTCCGACGGTGAGAGACCGCGTCGTACAAATGGCAACGAAACGGATTGTCGAACCGATCTTTGAAGCCGATTTTCAGGAATGCTCGTATGGCTTTCGACCAAAGCGCGGCGCAAAACAAGCGCTCGAGCGAATCCGCAAAGCATGCAACCGTAAAGGCAATTGGGTGGTCGACGTGGACATCCAAGGCTACTTCGACAACATGAACCAAGAGAAACGGATGAAGCTGGTGGAAATGAGAATCAGCGACAGACGTATACTCAAGCTGATCCGGCAATGGCTCGGAGCAGGCGTGATGGAGGAAGGGCAAGTAAGACGGACCGACCTTGGCACGCCGCAAGGCGGCGTGATATCGCCGTTACTTGCGAACATCTACCTGAACTACTTCGATCTATTGTGGGAGAAACATGGCAAAGGAGTCGGAGAATTGACGCGGTATGCAGACGATTTCGTCGTGGTATGCAAGACAAGGAAGGACGCGCAACATGCGTTTAAGCTTATACAAACGATTATGGCGCGATTGGAACTGACCTTGCATCCGGAGAAAACGCGGATTGTGGGGCTATGGACGGGAGAAGAAGGCTTTGACTTCCTCGGCATGCACCACCGGAAGACAAAAGCGGAAACGGGACAGAAACGTGTGTATTACACGACCCAACAATGGCTCTGCGTAAAAGCAGAGAAGCATGTACGGGAAGTCGTAAAAGAACGACTCGCTCCGCCTAAGATGCGGCACGTTTCGTTCGAAGAACACGTGAGATGGCTCAACCTGAGAATACAAGGCTGGAAGAACTATTATGCGACGCCGTACAGCACGAAGTGGATGACGAAGCTAGATTGGTACATTCGGCAACGGCTAACGAAGTGGTACGCTAAGAAGCGCCAGCGTAGCAACTGGCGCAGTTCCGGACAAGAAGTGAAGTTACTTAGCCACATGCATAGATTAAAGGCGCTTGCGTAAATTGCATGCACATGAATGACGAACATCGGAAAGCCGTATGAGGGAAAACCTCACGTACGGTTTGATGAGGAGGGGCAGAAATTATTCAGTCCCTTACTCTAGTTGAAGTAATGGGCAGGATAAGGTAACAAATCGTCGAATACACCTACAAACAAAAAGAAAGGATGAGTCGGATAAGCATTCATCATTTCGAAGTCTTAATGGCACGCTTTAAGAATAAAGAATTTGGAATCGAAGAACTACAAAGTAGAAATTCATTAAAAGAAGCTTAACTAGAATGTCAGGATGATAGCACGCTGCCGCGCGACAGCGCTTCACTAAGTAACGGGACACGAGAGTTTAACAATACTTTAAGACGAGGCTGCTACAATCGATCGGCAGCCTCGTTTTGATTATGGGAAGGATCGTTATCAGCATACCAAAATACTGGAGTGGATTCTATGAACACACAAGAACGGGTTGTTCCCGTGCTGAATATCATTGGACCTGTTGGCATAGGAAAGTCGAGTACCGCAGAGGCCATATCAGAAATTCTGGGGCATGACTATACTCTTCCGCATGCGGTAGTCGACCTTGATTATGTAAGGCATGCATATCCTGCGCCAAGAGAAGATCCTTTCAACATGGAGCTTGGGTTTAAGAATCTTGCTGCTGTCTGGAATAACTATCGCTCTATTGGGGCCAAGTGTCTAATCATCCCAAGTGTCATGGAAAGCAGAGAACATCTGGACAAACTGCGAATGTCAGTACCAGGAGCGGATCTATTCGTAGTTCGCCTTGTTGCATCACTTGAAGTCAACCATGCTCGGATACGTGGTAGGGAAAAGACCATCGATTCACTAAATTGGCATCTACAACGTTCAACCCAACTCAATAAGGAACTCGCCCAAAAGAAATTGGAGCATGTGATTGTAGACACTGAGAGTAAGCTGCCATCTGACATTGGTCGAGAAATCATCCGCAAATGGGGGATCGTTGAGTGGCATGGTTCAACGTTTGCGCAAGAAGAGGAATAGTCGGACAATCGTTTATCTGGTAACGGTAGGTAGAAACTGGACTATCGAGAGATTTTACGATAACGAAACCGTTCAATCAACTGGTATGTTGATAATTGAAGTAATGAGGCAGATTACGTTAACGAAAAAACCGGCACAATATGTGCCGGTTAACCAATAATGCCAGATAGGATGCTCCCAATAAAAGTCATAAATACATAATAGTCTAAAAAAAGATCCCTTCGGACTATAGTAATATAAAGGAAATGAGATCGGAGTAATATATTGGAAAATACGGCCGATTCGAGGAGACGGATACATGGGTGCTAAGAATGAGGTTATTGCGGGAGATTACGAGAAAAAGAAAGTGATGGTTACAGCGAAAGGTGCAATAATCGTCCTTGGATTTACAACAAGGGTTTACTTAGACAAGACAACTATTGAAGAATATGAAGTAATGGATGAATCGCATACGACTAGTGCAGTAAGTGCTGTCGGGCGTGGACTTGTGGGTTCATTCCTGCTGGGTCCAGTGGGATTATTGGTAGGACTATCCGCCAAGAAGAAAGGAACTCATGTCCTGGCGGTAAAGTTTAAAGATGGTAAAAAAAGCATGATTGAAGTCGATGAAAAGATTTACAAAAAAATTATGACTGTAATGTTTTGATTTGATAAACGAAACGCCCCGTAAAGGGGCGTTTTTGTTTGGTTATAGGACATGGTTTTTCGGTAGAGGCAAGAAGCCCAGCAAAATGTTGCAAGGCTTATAGAAGAAGTAATCTTTCAACTTTATTCTCGTATTGGGATCTGCATACAATTTCATCCACATGATTTGGAAAAAACTGAAGGCTTCCCATAGTTAGTCAGCTGAATAATGACTGCCGTTAATCAACTATCGGGCAGGTCGATAAACTAATTTGAATTAAATTTTGATTGAATATCAGGTCGATGATGATATAAATGTGATCACGTTAGTATAGCAGATTTATTCTCCTTTTCAGGAAAAATTTCGTCTCAATAGATGTCCATAATGAAGAAGAAACTCCAAAGCGGTGAGGGAGGAAAGTTTTATGAGGGGCAATTATTAGGTTCTGTGTTTTTTGCTGACACTGTCTTTAAAGAGCGAGGGTGATCAACCCAAATAACGGCACGATAGCGAACGGGTTCAGATGAACAGAGAACGTCACAGGGTTATCACAGCTTCCTTCCGGACGTCAACGAAATTAAGTTTTTTAGCTCCTTCAGTTCCGATTAGACTTCCTATAGTTGCAATTATCGTGCTTGAGATAACTATCTTTAAAAGATAATATATTCCAGTACCAACAAAAATGTCAAAAATAATAATTTTTTTAATTGTTGAACCTTTAATCGTATAAAATACAATTAGTTTTTTGTTTATTTTCAATTTTAATATCACTGTAATAATAATTTTTTTAATTGTTGAATCTTTGATTGTATAAAATAAAATTAGTTTTTTATTTAGGTTCAATTTTATCATCACCTTCATTCTTTTTCTTAAGTTATGATAATAAAAGGTTGTCTTATTCTTGAGTCGAGATGGTTTATTCATTCCTCCTTAGCTTTTTCAGTTAACGAAAACTTCTTGTTCGGGCTGGAAAAAGCAGCCGAAATAAATTGCCCCCCTTTTCTTGGCTATCCACCTGGTTGATAGAGTCCCTCATGAAAAAATCGAGCAGCACAAGCAAGAGGCTCATCAGAAAAAAGCATCTTCACTGATGCTAAACCCCATCCTAAAAAGTTGTACATATATTCACGATCATTGCCGTAGGCAAAGTTCGGTTAGGGTGCATTGACTTAACAAACCTCTCGTGATATATTGTGCATGAACAACATACACAATATAACAAGGAGGTACTGTATGCTGGCATTAGACATTCGAAATTTAAATAAGAAGTATCAAAATTTTCAGTTAAAAGATGTATCGTTTCAGCTTGAAAAGGGTTATATTATGGGATTTATCGGTGCCAATGGCGCAGGAAAAACAACCACAATCAAATCGATCTTGAATATGGTTCATATTGATAGCGGTGAGGTCCGTATTCTGGGCAAGAATATGGCCGAACACGAATTGGAATTGAAACAGGAAATCGGCTGGGCATTTGGCGGCATCGATTTTTATATGCGAAGCAAAATGAAAACACTGACCGATGTGATTAAGAAATTTTTTAAAAATTGGGATGATGAAACGTATTACAACTATCTGAGAAGATTCAAATTGGATGAAAACAAAAAAATTGCCGATTTGTCGACGGGAATGAAAGTAAAGTACACTTTGGCCCTAGCCTTATCCCATGGCGCGAAGCTGCTCATCCTCGATGAACCAACAAGCGGACTCGATCCGGTCGCAAGAGATGATCTGTTGGATATTTTTCAAGAGCTCGTCATAGATGGCGAAATCAGTATTCTTTTCTCCACTCACATTACATCCGACTTGGAAAAATGCGCGGACTTTATTACCTTTATCGAAAGCGGGCAAATCATCAACAGTTCTGAGAAAGACGAATTTATGGAGTCCTATCGCTTGCTGAACGGTGAAGAGAGCCAACTGAACCAGGTGAAGGAAAAGTTGATTTCCTACAAAACAAATTCGTTCGGCTTTACGGGATTGCTTCACTCCCGAGACTTCGATCCCTCTTCCGGCATTAAAGCAACCACGCCGAGTCTCGAGGAAATCATGATTTATTTCGCGAAAAAGGAGGATATGTATGGTTAACTTGGTGATGAAGGATTTAAAATTAGGCGTAAATCCTATGTTTTTCGTATTCCCGTTTCTCATAGGCGCATTAATGCTTGTTCCCGGTTGGTTATATTTTCTCGTTCCTCTGTATTTTTGCTGGATCACGATACCGAATATGTTTGGTGGATTTCGGATTCAGAACGATTTGATCTTTACCTCGATGATGCCTGTAACCAAAAAAGACATGGTGAAAGCAAGGGTGTCCGTTATCGTCATCCTGGAATTATTGCATATTGTGATTGCCATGATCTATGGCTTGATAACGATTCGCTTATACCCGAATCTGACCTACTATTTCTTCGGACCATACATGGGTTTTTGGGGACTATGTTTTGTCATGCTTGCGATCTTCAACATTATCTTTATCTCCATGTATTACAGGACAGCGTATAAATATGGTGCGGCAACGACCGCATCAATTGCGTCCGCTATGCTTTTTGCCGGAATTGCACAATGGTTGGGAATCCAGAATTCTTATTTAGCTGACATTTTCTATGGTGCCGGTGTTGACAATATGGCCCTTCAAACTTCCATCCTGATCGCGGGAATCGTGATATTTATTGCATTCACCATGCTTGCTTATCGAATTGCGATTAAACGGTTCCTAAAAGTGGAAATACAATGAACGTAGCTATTTCGAACACATCTGAGAAACCGATTTATCAGCAGCTTTTCGAACAAATCAGTGCCCAAATTCTGAAAGGCGAGTTAGAAAGCGGCTATTGCTTACCGCCAATTCGTCAAGCGGCCCAGGAGCTTCGTATTAGTGTCATCACCGTAAAGAAAGCTTGGGAAGAACTCGAACGACGTGGTTTGATCAATACAGTAACGGGTAAAGGGTGTTTTGTAGCCGAATTCTCATCCAATGAGATGCTGCAAATACGCAACGACATGATCTTGAAGCAAATGGTTAGCGACACTTCATACTACAAATCCTTTGGCCTCACCATAGATGAAGTTTTTGAGCTGTTGAAGAAGATTTATTAACAGCCTCCCCGATGCATAGCTGAAAGATAAGTTATATAAAAGACTAGAAGCATCCCTCTAAATAAGTATCAGACTCCCCCAAAAAATGTAACTGCGGCGGACTAGGACTTGAAAAAAGTCTTAGACTGCCGCTGTTTCTATTGTGTGTATTTGCTATGAAACATCTCATCCAATAACAGTATTTCTGTTTTTTTGCTGACAGCATGGTTTCCAAGCTTAACATCAATCACAAAGTCATTGCTCAGCATCTGGCGGTACCGGGAAATAATATCTTTCTCAGGCAATTCTCCCATCGACTTCGTCTCGGGCGGGATTACCGGGATTCCGGCTTGCTCGACCAGGCGAAGATTTTGTTTAAGATCTGCGGCGACCTTGCTTAGAATGCTTTCACTTCTTGCTGTCTCTATATCCACCATTCCGTCATTCGTATAGAAATGCTTGTTGACTGCAGCGAGCGCAGCATGTGAAACATGGAATGCTTGAATGTCCTTCTGTATTTCATAATGCAAATCCGCTGTTTCAAATATTTTGGCAAGCTCCTTCACTCTTTCGGTCGTTTGTCCATTTATTTCACCAAAATAGGTTCCTTGGTGAGTTTTGGAACCGAATTGGGCGTATAGAACATCTTCTTTGATATCTCCGCCTGCACCCGGGAATCCTGGAAGTAACCGATCACCCACGATTTCAAGCCAGGGGTCATACCCAATGGTGTTGGTCAAGGTGATTATGGTTTGGCTCTGATTATTCTTGATCGCAGACAGGGCAGATTCTGTCTGATCATATCGCACAGGAACAAAGATGAAATCATAGATGTCGTCGTTTGCAAGCTTCTCTATTGTCTTGATCGATATTTGCTTTATCATTCCATTATCGTTGTATCGCAGTCCGTTCCTTTTAAGTGCATCCAGCCTCTTTCCTCGGGCCAGCATTGTGACGTCCAGTCCCGACTGTGCAAATCTGAGTGCGTATACACTGCCAATCACACCGGCGCCAACTATCAAAAGTCTATGTTGTTTGATGTTCAATTTTGTCCTTCCTTTCAACTAACTAGTCACAGTTGTTTAAGCAACATCTGTCTGATACGATAATAGTACGGCATGGTGAGGATTTCAACCGGCAGAGTAAGTAAAACGTTGCATAGACAACAAATTTTGATATTTGATGTTTAAGAAGGGAGATAGATATGGTAAATCAGGAAGATCAATTTCGGCCATGACAGGCTCAGCGATCTATGGCGCTGCCCATTATTGGTTAATTGTTGGAGAAAATGATCGAGCCGATTTACTGAATAATCAGCGTGGGGCAGGAGTTAATTTCTACATTAGAAAGGAAGATGCAGGGTGGAGCTATTATTCAAGCAATACGATTATGTAAGACGTACACGGGGGATCCTGTTTAGCTACTGTGAGAAAATGACAGACGGTGAATACATAACGGAAATTGAGCAGTTCGGGCGTGGGTCGATTCGTGAAACACATTTCCATGTTGCGGAATGCTACGCTTTTTGGCTCGGTGAGTTCGGTATGGGGCGCTCTTGCGATTGGAGATTGGAAACGGTTGTGGATGTGGCCGCGATGCGAAGTGTATTTGCGGATGTCGATCAATTGGTTATCGAATTTCTGGAACGCTTCGCGCTTGAATCGGATTTGCAAATTGAAGGTCAGTTCAATGGACAAAAGTTTACGGCTACACCGATCTGGCTTTTCACACAAACCGTGACACACGAGTTTCATCACAAGGGGCAAATTGCCACAATGGGACGGATGAAAGGATATATCCCGCCGGACCTGGATTTGATCATGACGGATGGATTGGCGGATAACTAAAGACCAGCCAAGCATATTAATTAACGGGTACGATAGCTCAGAGATGAAAATTTTATATCTAAATGACTAAACGCCAAACTGTTTTAAATGATGATCCAGGTGCTTGTAAATTCCGATTCCCCATTGCTCGGGAGTAAGTTTTCCGAAAAAGGGATGGGGATGAGTGGAACACCTTTCCGGCCCATTATTCTGGAATGCTATAATATTTTGTTTCAGTATTTCTTTTTCTTGTTCAAACTCTTTTTCTTCTGCAATCAAAATAGTTGGAATAGTGGACATATTGCGGGGTAGTGGCTTGTCGTTATAAAAAAGTGGTTTCACAAACCCTCCTATTAATACCCCTAACCAACCTCTCGGTGGAAAAGAATTTCCCATTGGAATGTCTTGGAATGATGTGCAGTGAGCCAGCATTTGGGCAACATTCATTTGTCCCCATTGCGATTGTGATTGCGGGCTTAATTTATCGATACGGGTTAAAATTTCCATTGAATGTGTATGATTAAAAATATTCCTCATTATTGTAAATCCCCTTATTTAGAGTATTTCACTCCGTATTTTAAGTACTATAATCCCATTATATCTTATGCTTTTTCTGTGATTTCTTTTCGATTGCTTTCTTTTGAAAAATGAAGTGAGAGGTGTGAGGACTCTAGAAAACACCGTATCTTTTCCAGATTGCTGTTCGTTTATAAGTTATAGGGTTTGATCCATTGATTCATCAAAATATTTTGATTAATGAGGTGAACGAATATGATCAATATATTTTCTGCCGAGTATCTGATGTTCCAGAATCAATTGGAGATTGAAAAAGAGGCGAAGCAAGCCTGGAAATGGATGAACGGAAAAGAAAAAGACTTGCAGCCCGTCGTTCCCGGGAGCGTCCCGTTGGAAAATATGACTAGACGCTCCCCCCATGGTTGATGTGACAATTGTCATGCCATATTCATGATAACTGCTACTAATCTGCGAATAGGCGATGCGTTAAGATAAGTACATAAGAAAAACGAGGGAGTGTTCAGAATGATCGGAAAAGCAGGCATGATTTGCGGACTATGTATGATTGCAGTGGGAGAAATCGGCGGACTATTGGGAGCAAGAGAACAAGGTTACGAAATAGGCTCTGCCGCATGCGTAATCATTATGGGGGTTGCGGTCCTGCTGAATCAGAAGCAGCGTCATGGCAGTCGCAACCGTAATCGTAACCGCGTTTAAAAATGGACATCAAACCCGATTCAAGAGATCCGATTCATGTCCATTTACTTGGCAAAGGAGCAGCTGTGCTGCTCCTTTGTCTTGCTCCTATTGTTTATGATTGGTCTGTCCGCAGAGAAAATAGTGTATGATTGAGGTACTATGAACATGTATCCTGCTGATGCTTGGTGGTCCCGCAATATGCTGCGAGATGCGCAGAGATAAGTATAACATTGAAGCCAGACTGTGGAGGGAATGGGATGAGTAGAGTGCTGCTAACCGGCTTTGATCCGTTTGGCGGGGAAGCGATTAACCCTGCTTGGGAAGCGGTCAGCCATTTTCACCTTAAGATGTACGAAGGATTTGAGGTGGAGGTCAGGCAAATACCGACGGTGTTCAAAAAATCAATTTATGCACTCAGGCAGATGCTTCTGGATGTAAAGCCGGATGTTGTCATCTGTATCGGACAAGCCGGCGGTCGAAGCGATATCGCGGTCGAACGAGTGGCGATCAATATTGACGATGCCCGCATCCCGGACAACGAGGGAAATCAACCGATCGATGAGCAAATTGTCGTAGACGGTCCGGCAGCGTATTGGTCATCCCTGCCGGTAAAGGCGATTGCAGCACATATACGCCAAGCCGGAATACCAGCCTCTGTATCTCAAAGCGCGGGTACTTTTGTATGCAACCATCTATTTTATGGACTCCAGCATATGATCGCAACGGAATTTGCTAATATTCGAGGCGGCTTCATTCATATACCTTATCTGCCTGTCCAAACTGTCGCACGGCCGCAATTGCCAAGCATGAGCCTGGACGTTATGGTGAAAGCAATTGAAATTGCCGCAAGCATAAGTGTGCAGTACGATAGCGATATTGCCGCTGCTGATGGTCAGCTTTATTAAATTAACGGATTCATATCTAGTGGTTAGTCAGGGAGGTGCTTCAGCGGAGATGACGAGTGATTATCGTCCTATTCAATCGCCTATATTTCAGCAGGAGCCGGAGCACCCCGGTTACAGGTACCGGGAATATGCTCCGTGCGAGCAACTGGCATCGCATGTCAGTTGCTATTGGACCATTGACTTTCATGCTGATGTCGATAATCAATTACACCGGATCATTCCGGATGGCTGCGTGGATATTATTGTGGACCGCCGGTCGCCGGCCCCCCGGAAGGCCGCCTTTGTCGAAGGACTGATGGATCAATTTGAAGTCTTGCATATTTCCGATGCCAGATCTTTGTTTGGCATTCGTTTTTTTTCGGAATCCGCGCAGTCCATTCTGAAATTCCCCGTCTCCGCATTTATCGGACAGCATGTCTTCCTGGAGGAGATATGGGGAGTTGAAGGGCTGTATGTGGTTGAGGAGATATTAGCTGCCGGTACAGCCTCAGACATGATTGAAATCATGGAACGCAAGCTGCGATATTTATTAGGCTCCAGCAGCATTTCACCTAATTCCCTGCTGCTCGCAAGTATGAAATATATGTATGCTTTTAAGGGGAGTATTTCAACATCGGAGCTGGCGGACAAGCTTAGCTTCAGCGAACGGCATCTAAGAAGGACCTTTGCTCAGGAGCTTGGACTCAGCCCGAAGGAAATGCTGGGAATTGTTCGATTTCAAAGCATCCTGCAGGAGCTTTGCACCGGCGCATATTCAAGCTTTTCGGACATTGCAGTCAAATACGGCTACTATGATCAATCGCATTTTATTAAAAGCTTCAAGCGTTATTACGGGATACTGCCCAAACAAGTGTAGAAAGGACTGAGGAAGTCCGTTTTTTACTATTTTGACGGCCTGGAAAAGTCTAAGATAGGCATTGAAACCAGTCCAAAGGGGGCATTCAATGTCGATATCCACGATTACATCTCAACCGGGTGAAGCTGACATAAGGCGGATTATGCCTTGGCTCCTCTATGTCATCTTTTTCTCCGTTTTGAATGAAACGGTATTTAATGTGTCTACACCGAGTATTGCAGCGCAGTTTCATTTACTTCCTTCCCAAGTCAGTTGGGTAGTGACCATCTTTATTCTTTTCTTTGGGATCGGCTCTATTGTGTTTGGCAGGCTTAGCGACATGTTCAGCCCGAAGCATCTTATGGTGATTGGAATCGCCATTTATGTCGCGAGTTCTGTTCTCGGTTTTATTTTTCATGACAATTACAGCACGGTTATTCTCTTTCGTGCCATTCAGGGACTGGGGGCCTCAGCCATCCCGGCAATAAACAACACGATCATTACCCGCTATTTTACGGCCACAGGCCGCAAGAAAATGTTCGGTTTGGTGACATCGGCATTCTCCTTCGGCGTTGCGGCAGGACCTGTACTCGGCGGATACATTACCGGTCTCGTACACTGGGCGTACTTATTTTTAATTCCGGTATTTACGCTTGCGGCCATCCCCTTTTTCTTGAAAATTCTTCCCGTCGAGGAGAAGAAGCAAGGGAAATTCGATCTTCTTGGCGCTGTTCTTATGAGTTTGACGGTCTCAGGATTAATGTTGTTTTTGACACGATTGAATGTGGCGTACCTTGCGGGTAGTCTCGCTGCAGGCATTTGGTTTGCCATTCATGTCCGGGTACGAGCGAATCCATTTCTTGAGACTGCGCTCTTTAGAAATCCCTTGTACAGAATCGGTGTTATTATCGGATTTCTAATGTTCAGCGCCATTATGACGATGATGTTCCTACTGCCGTTGATGCTGTCCCAGATATACGCTTTAAGTGCCGAGACAATAGGCGTGATCATGTTTCCTGGCGCAATCTGCGCAGCGTTGTGCGGGAAAATAGCTGGCGATATCGTTGTGAAAAGAGGGGCCAGGTATGTTACGTTCACCGGTTTGGGGCTGATCTCTCTGGGCTTCGCACTGATTTGGATTAGCATTGATCAATGGGTATGGTGGATAGCGGCGGCCTTGGTGGTCATGAACACGGGGTATGCTTTTGCTCAAACGTCCATAACCGAAAGCGTGTCCTCAACGCTTCACAGGGATCAGATTGGAATCGGCATGGGAATATTCAGTCTCGGCATGTTTATTGCGCAAGCGCTGGGAACAGCTGTCGCGGCTAAACTGCTGGATGGCTCCTTTCTGACATTTCAGCTTCACCCGTTCGTTGTGGGAAAACAGCCGTTGTTGTTTGTCAATTTAACGCTATTAATGATTTTGGTTATACTCTGCAATTCGTTTATGTATTTCTTATTTTCACGGCGTGCAAGTCAAACCTCCTCTCTAGGAGCTGAGAGTCACGGCAATTAAATTCGATAAGACCGGCATCGCGCTGGAGCCCGGATATGATCAAGGCTGGCCTGATTTTCCATGGTTGATCAGGCCAGCCTTTGTCACATATTCCTTTGAAATAGCCACTGATCTCTCAAGCAACAACTTCGCAAATCCTCTTACTTACCGTCGGATAACCCGAGGTTCGGCATGCACCGGCGGCTTGATTCCTGAACGCCCTTGCTTTACAGCACGGCCTAATTTTTCGCAGGCTGCTTGCTTTCCGTCCGGATATAGTCTTTTCTTTTATGAAAAGAAAGCGAACGGTAGCTGCCTGCCAGCTTGCTGATTTTCGATTGGGACAGGTCTGACGGGCTGGAGAACAGACTTCTGTTCAGCGCGCTCTTCAAACGGACTTTCCCGGGATTGAGCGAATACACATAGTTGCCGTAAGTCTCGAACTCGGAAAACCCGAATTGCTTTTTGCGGTTGATGCTTGCGATGATCGCTTTGTACCACTTCTTTCCGTGCCTTTCCTCGATCCTGTTCTTCAGCGACTCGAGCTTCTCCTTGTCAAACATCATATAGTGCGTCACGAAGGAGCGGGGACGGGGAGCCTTCTTCCCAAGGAGCTTGCGGTAGGTGACGAAATACTCCGGCTGGCTCCACCCCCGGCAATAAAACACTTGTTTGCTGTCCACGTAGAATCGGTGAGGCCTGATAAGCACAGTGTCGGCATCCATGACCAAATAATGCTGTTGACCTACGAAGGAGCTGCTCCCCAGCTTTAATAGCTGCTGGTACAACCAACCGGACCTTTCCCATTTCTTGGAGTGATAAACGATATGTTTTTTTCGAAGGGGGAGGACGGTGTCTTCATGAACAAAAGTGCAGCCTTTGCGCTTGCAGACAGCTTTGATCTTTTTGTTTTCGGGCGCCACGACGAAGATCTGGCCGATAGGATGCGCCACATGCTTCCTTACGCCCTCGATCACGTGAGGAAGAGTACCCAAATCTTTGGCAATAGCCGGAATGACGACGTCGATTTTGATTCCATCGCCCGATGGCACCTGAGAATCCGCTCCTTTTCATTTGTCCGATGTGTTTGTTCTCCATTTATATATGCCGGAGGCAACCATTCTGGAAGGGGCTAATGAGGGGATTTCGGATCGTAAGCTATCTTCTCGGGGGCCATTTATAAGCAGACGAAAAACCACCTGCCTAATGGATTATGAATACCTGAACCTGCTGTCTGTGCTTGAAACGATTAAATGAAGGGCGAATAAACAGGATAAATGAAAGCCGACTTTTCTCCAGCAGAAGAGCGGCTTTTTCTTAACCCTACAGAATGTATAAGTTTCACTTGCTGCGCCGCCAAAAAACGGTTTCAGCCGTTTCTTCTTACCCTATAAAGATCTATAAAACACTATACAATACCACCAGAAATCGATGGATTGCCTTCTACTCAGGCGGGAGCCGGTTATTTAAAATAAAGACATAACAGACAGAAGAAGGTGATGGATTTGAGTAAGGCCGACATCTCGATCGATAGCAAGCCTGCCGTCAGCATGGGAAAGAGAGGCGGCCGCCTGCGGCTGATCCGCGGGAATCTCGACATGTATGCGCTGCTGCTTCCGGGAATTATCTTTTTGCTATTGTTTAAATACGCGCCTATGTATGGGATTGTGATCGCCTTTCAGGATTTCAATATTTTTAGCGGCATTTCGGGCAGCGAGTGGGTGGGACTTGCGCAATTCGAGAAGCTGATTCATTCGGATGAGTTTCTGCAGGTGCTTGCCAATACGCTGCTGATCAGTCTGTACAAGATCGTAATCCTGTTTCCGATTCCGATCGTGATCGCACTGCTTCTGAATGAAGTAAGGCGGATGTTCTTCAAGCGCACGATCCAGACCATTATTTATTTGCCGCATTTTCTGTCGTGGGTTATTATTTCGGGCTTGTTCATCAACATTCTTTCGCCTTCGGGGGGATTCGTCAACGAGATTATCCGTTCGCTCGGCGGACAGCCCATTTCCTTCATGACCGACAATCAATTATTCCGCAGCGTGGTTGTATTCACGGCAGGCTGGAAGGAAATCGGGTGGAACGCTATTGTCTTCATAGCCGCCATCGCGGGCATCGAGCAGGAACAATACGAGGCGGCTGCCATCGATGGCGCGGGCCGGATCAGACAGATGCTGTCCATCACCCTGCCGGGCATCATGCCGATTATTATACTCATGCTCATTCTTCGCATCGGCAGCCTGCTGGAAGCCGGGACCGAACAAATTTTGACCATGTACAACCCTCTCGTCTACAAGAGCGGGGACGTAATCGGAACGTACGTATACCGCATGGGTCTGGGGCAGCAGGATTACAGCTTCAGCACGGCCGTTGGCCTGTTCAATTCCGCAGTCGGCTTCCTGCTGATTATGGGCGGGAATATGCTCAGTCGAAAATTTCTTCAGCGAAGCATCTGGTAGGGGGTTAGATACTGTGCACAGCAAAAAAATCGGAGACTATGCGCTGGATGGCGGGATTTATATCATCCTGATCGTCATGGGGCTCGCGACACTGCTCCCCTTCGCGAATGTGCTGTCAAAGTCGATAAGCGAAGAGTGGGCAATCGTGTCAGGCAAAGTCGGGATTATTCCGGTGGGGTTTCAGCTCGATACGCTGCATTATGTCGCAACCTCCGGTCAATTCCTTCATTCATTGCTCATTTCGGCGCTTATTACCGTGATCGGAACGCTGTCGTCCCTGCTGATCACGGCGCTGACGGCCTATCCGCTGTCGAAACGGGAGCTTCCCGGTATGGGTGTTCTCATTGTCTTGTTTATCTTCACGATGATGTTCAACGGAGGCATCATTCCGAATTATTTGCTCATCCGCCAATTGGGCTTGATTAACAATCTGGGTGCGCTTATTCTGCCGGCCTTGATCAGCGTATTCAATTTGCTTGTCATCAAAAGCTACTTCGAGAATCTTCCTTCGAGCCTGGAGGAATCCGCCAAGCTGGAAGGAGCGCGGAATTATACCATCCTGTTCCGGATTATCCTTCCGCTGAGCGGACCTGTGCTGGCGACGATCGGACTCTTCTACGCCGTTTATTTCTGGAATGATTATTTCAATCCGATGCTCTATATCAACAGCTCTTCGCTCAAGCCGCTGCAGTTATATCTGCAGGACATCGTCATGAATGCCGATACATCCTCGGCCTTGAACAAGAGCGCCGATGATATGATGAACGTTCCGGCGGAAGGGATCAGATCGGCGACGGTCATTGCGTCGACCATTCCCATTCTGCTGGTCTATCCTTTCCTGCAGAAATATTTTATCAAAGGCGTATTAATCGGTTCTGTCAAAGGGTAAGCGCACTTTTGCATTAACGCTTTCAGGGATTTTGTGAAAGTTTAATGATATATAATAAATTCAGGGGGGTTTTACAATGCGAAAAGGATCCAGGTTAATCATGGTTATGGTCATGGCTGCATTTATCATTGCGGCTATGGCAGCCTGCTCGTCGAACAACGGCGGGGGGAACGCTTCGGGGGATTCGAATACGGGGGCAGATGCGGGCAGTGAAGGAAGCACAGCCGGTAATGACAAGGAGTCCAAGCCAACGTTGAAGCGGTTGGACGTCTGGCAGAACGAAGACTACAACACCTATCCCGTTGCCAAAATGCTGGAGGAGAAGACGGGATATAAAGTGCAATACGACATGCTGCCGCAGGATAAGCCATCCGAGAAGCTTAATCTGCTTATGGCTTCAGGCGAACCGTACGATCTTGTCACCACTTCCAGCGATATGGCGCTCTACTCGGATTATGCCCAGAAGGGGGCGCTGGTCGATCTGACCCCGCTCATCGAGCAATTCGGTCCTAATATCAAAACATCGATTTCGCAGCAATCCATAGATGCCCTCAAGGTCGACGGCAAGTTATACGCGATTCCGACGTCGATCACCTATCCCGTAAACAGCAGCATTCTGATCCGTACGGACTGGCTGGAGAAGCTGGGCCTGCAGATGCCGACAACGACAGACGAGCTGGTCACCGTTCTTAAGGCTTTCAAGGAGAAGGATCCGGGGGGCAACGGAGATCAGAATGTGCCGCTTACGATCAGGGGGGACCTTCCGATGCTCGATAATATCGTAGGCGCGTTCGGCATGCCGAATACCTGGAACGATGTGGACGGACAGCTGGTTCCAAGGCTCCTCGACCCGGCTTACAAGGATTATATCGCCTATACGTCCGATCTTTACAAGCAAGGCCTGCTTGACAAGGAGTTCGTCGCCAACAAAGATGCAACCGCCAAAGAGAAGTTCTCAAGCGGCAAAGCCGGCGCCATTATTGTCCATTGGGCCGACATTCCGACGATCTCCGATGCGATGATCAAGAATCTTCCGGATGCGAAATTCGCTTATGTTCCGGCTTTGAAGGGACCGGCAGGAAAAGCGGGCTTCGCGGCTAATGCGGGCTTCGACCGGCTGACCTTCATTCCGAAAGCCTCCAAGCATCCGGAGGACGCGATCAAATGGATCAACGCAGGTCTGGATGCAGAGACGTTCAAGGATATGGCTATCGGGGAAGAAGGCAAGCACTATACGTTTGAGAACGGCGCTTATACGCCAATCCTGCCGATCTTCACTGATGAACGCAATCTGGCGAACAACTATATGGCGGGAACGGACGAGACCAATTATCCCTTGTACTGGCAGGCCCGCGTCCGCAAAAATCCGGTTATGTTCGAGGCATTCGATTTCCTGAACAACCAGCAGCCTGATGAGGTCAAGATCCCGAATAAGCTTGGTCTTGCGCCGTTTATGCCGGAATACGCCAAGAACAATCTTCAATTGGAATCCATGGTCGGCGATTACACGGTGAAGCTTATCGCGGGTGCCGAATCCTTGTCCGGACTGGAAGCATTCCAGGCCAAATATAAAGCGGCCGGAGAAGAAGCAAGCGCGAAAGAAATCAACGATTGGTACGCGACTCTACAAAAATAACAGAATAGGCGGCGGCAGGTGGTTAGCAGCTTGCCGCTTCCTTTCATTGGAGGAGACTTGGCTATGAATAACACGGAATATTCATTCAAGCGTCAAATTGATACGTATCTGCATGCGGAGGTCATTGTAATCGGCGGCGGTCCTGCGGGCACGGCTGCGGCGATCAGCGCGGCGCGATGCGGCAAGAAGGTCGTACTGCTGGAGAAATCGGCGCAGCTTGGCGGCATGGGGACGCTCGCCAATGTCAGCATATTTATGCCTGTAGGCAATGTAACCGGAATTTACCGGGAGATTATCTCGGAGACGATGGCGGAATATCTGCCGCCGGATCATGATCAGTCCATTGCGCCGCAGTATTCGCCATTCCTGCTCCGGCAGTATTTGAACGGGAAAATGAAAAAGGAACAGGTGCAGGTCTTTTACCATTGCGAATTCATCGGAATGATTCAGGAGGGCAGCCGGATCCGGGCGGTTATCGTATCGACCAGGGAAGGATTGAAGGCTTTCGAGGGAGATTGCTTCATCGATTGTACAGGCGACGCCAGGGCAGCGATCGATGCGGGTGTCCCCTATCACGCCGGCCGGGAAGAAGACGGCTTGACGCAGCCGATGACTTTGATGTTCACCATGCAAAATACCGGCAAGCCCGTCACGCCCGTATTGCCGGAAGGATGCTATGATTACGGGGATGTGTCGGATCTGCCGCAGGGACGAAGATTGTATTGGGAGCAAAATAACGATGGCACGCTGCTGGTCAATATGTCGCGTGTCAAAGCGAACGGCGCCAAAATCGAGGATGTCAATTATGCGGAGACCGAAGCGCTGAAGCAGGTGTTCTCCATTGCGTATTACTTGCAGAAAACCGGATTCGAAACCTATGCCTTATCCCATATTGCCCCGCAGACCGGAGTCCGGGAAACGAATCAAATCGAGGGACTCTATACGCTGACCGAGTATGATGTGGTGAGCGGAGCCCGCTTCCCGGATGTGGTCGCGCAGACCAATTACGAGATCGATATTCATAGTCCCGATGCGAAGAAAACAACGGATGAGCGTAAAGTCAGCGGATATGATATACCCTATCGGTGCATGGTACCCGACGCAATCGACAATCTGCTCGTGGCGGGAAGAGCGATCTCCGCAACGCATGTTGCCATGTCCTCCATGCGCGTACAAGCGACTTGTTATGCGCTGGGGCAGGCTGCAGGCGCTGCGGCTGCCGTTTCGCTGGACGAATCCAGCTCGATGAGAAATATTTCAATAGACAAATTGCATGAAATATTAGAACATCAAGGAGTCAGATTTTTGCGGAAATAAGAGTCCGAACGAGTGACGGGAGCGGAAGCGCAAATGAGCGGGAAAGGAGGACAGAGCGTTGTACAAATTGCTGATCGTGGATGACGAGCCGACGGTGAGATCCGGCTTGCAGACCTATTTCAACTGGTCCTCCTTCGGTATTGAAGTGATGGGCGAAGCGGACGATGGGGACGTTGCGCTGGAAATGATCGGGATGGAGCAGCCCGATCTTATCTTGACGGACGTTCGCATGCCGAACATGGATGGGATCACGTTGTCCCGGCAAATCTCCGCGCATTATCCCCAGTGTAAAATTATTTTTGTCAGCGGTCATGATGATGCCGATTATTTGAAATCCGCTTTGAAAGTAAGCGCGGTCGATTACATCTTCAAACCGGTCAATCTGCAGGAGCTCAGCGCGGTGATGAAGCGGGTCGTCGCGGATCTGGATGCGGAGCGGGCGGAGCAGCGGCTTAAACAGGACCTGCAGGTCAAGCTGAAGGAGGGCATGCCGCTGCTGCGGGAGAAGTTTCTGCTGTCGCTGATCGATAACAGCGTGCCGAAGCTGGAGCTTGGCGAGCGGCTTGAATTTCTCGGGCTGGACTTGCCCGTCGAGGCTTCCTATTGGGTAATCGTCATCTCCGTCGATGACTTGGCCGAAGTGATGGCGAGCCGTTCGGAGCGGGATCGCCAGCTGCTTTGGTATTCGGTGCTGAACATATGCCAGGAGCTGATCGCTACCCACCTCGGCGGGTATGCCTTCGAACACCGAAACGGCGAATTCGTCGGTGTTTTGCGGATGGACATGGAAGGCGATAACGCTCCGGATGCGGCGGAAGCGTTGTTCGCGTTAGCCGGAGATATCCGCGATAACCTGGAACGCTGGCTTAAAATCAGCGTTACGATCGGGATTAGCGACAGGGTGGCCGCTCTGTCCCACCTGGCTCACTCCTACAAGCAGGCCCGCGAGGCGGCTGACCATAAATGGTATCTGGGCAAAAACCGGATTATCACGATGGACAGCCTGGAAATCCCCGAGACGGATGCCAGCAGTATCAACAGGTATGATCTGGCTCATAATGAGCTGCTCATTTCGGCATTGAAGGCTGCCGATCCGGACAAGCTGCGGGAGGTTCTCGACCATATATTCACGGACTTGAGCCGCAACCGGCGGGACGGATTGAAATACGGACGCAATGTATGTCTGCAGATCGTGCTTGCGGTAGGGCAGCTTCTGCTGGAGCTCAATGCGCAATCCTCCGAGCTGGAAGGGGCCGAATCCCTGCTGTGGGAAGCGTTGTTCGAGCAGGAGACGCTTGGCGAGATGCGGCAGCTGATTGAATCGCATTTGTCCGCGGTTTGCGAACGTATCCGTGAGAAGCGGACGGGCAAAGTGGCTAATCTGGTTGAACGGGTACGGACAATTATTGAACAAAGCTATGCGGACGGCGGTTTGACCGTGGCCGATATCGGCAAGGCGGTGTATTTGACGCCAACCTATGTCAGCCTGTTGTTTAAACAGGAGACCGGACAGACCGTTAACGAATATTTGACTCAGGTCAGGGTGGATAAAGCGAAGGAGCTGCTGCGCGATCCCCAGTACAAGTTTTACGATATCTGCTATGCGATCGGGTATACGGATCCGAGCTACTTCACCAAGCTGTTCAAGAAAGCAACGGGAGTAACGCCGAGCGTTTACCGGGACAATTATGTATAAAGCCGTCAAAACCATCCTGCGTCTGCTGGCAGGCGCAGCCGCTCTGCTCCGCCGCCTCGTCCGCCGCTTCACGATTCCCCGCCAATGGCTGCTGGCTTATCTGCTGCTGATCGTGGTTCCGGCGGCCGTCTTCCTGTACGGCTATTACGAGCGCTCGGCCATGATTCTGAAGGGCGAAGTGGTGCGGACGATGCAGCAGGCGCTGAAGCAGGCGGGCAGCAATCTCTCTTACCGGCTGGAGCATATTCAGGATTTGAGCGACGCCGCATTCATGAATTCCAATCTCCATTCCTACCTGTCTGTTGGAGCCGATGACCAATCGATTGCCATTCAACTGCAGGTCATCAAGGACTTGAGGTATCTGGTCGATACGGTACAGCTGAATACCGACGTGTTCCATGTTCGGCTGTTTGTCGACAAATCAAAGCTTTATGCGGGAGAGAAGATCAATTTTTTCGCACTGGACAGCTTGAAGGGAAGACCTTGGTACTCCGACATCATCGAGGCCAATGGAGGAATCGTGTGGACGGGCGATTACAAGGAAACCTACCTGGATGTGGGCGATGTGAATATATTTTCCTCTGCCCGCATGCTCCGGGACCCCAATCACTACGATAAGGTATCTGGCGTGCTGATGGTCGATGTGAAGGAGAATCTGGTGTCGGATATTCTATCGGCTCTCCAGTTCTCGCCGGGCACGCAGGTATATCTTGTGGATTCCAGCGGTTCCGTGGTCTATCACCCTGACAAGACACGGATTGGCACGGTCATTGACCGGTCCATATTGGACCTGTTGAAGCAGGGAAGCGAAGGCATCGGCTCGCTCAAGCTGGATGCGGAGGTCAATGACGTGATGTATACGACACTTCCTTCAACCGGCTGGAAGCTGGTTGCCCAAGGAACCGAATCCCAGCTGTCGCAGCGCGCGGTCAAGCTGACGCAAAGGTCGGAATGGACTTCGCTTCTGGAGTATATCGCGTTGTTTCTCCTGCTGCCTTTTGTCCTGCTGACTATCATCGTGCGGGGAATGAACCGCAGGGTGAATCATGTCATTACCGTCATCCGCAAGGAGGGGACGGAAAGTCTGAAGGATCTCTCGCCCGTAAACGGCGATTTTCACATGCTCGAACGAAGCGTCGATCATCTGATCATCCGGGTGCGTACGCTTGTCGAAGAGAAGTACAAGGCTCAAATTCATGAACGCGAGGCGCAGCTGCAGGCGCTGCAGGCCCAGATCAATCCTCATTTTCTCTACAATACGCTCGATACGATCAACTGGATCGCGATCGGCAAGGGAGCAGCGGACATCAGCCAGATGATCGACAGCCTGGCCAAATATTTCCGGCTCAGTCTGAACAAGGGCAAGAATATCGTCAGCGTGGAGGACGAGCTCCGACTGGCCCAGGTGTATCTGGAAATTCAGCAGAGCCGGTTTCCGGATACGTTCGATTTTCAGCTGGAGATCCAGCCGGGGCTGGATGCTTATCTGATGCCGAAGCTGATCCTTCAGCCTATCGTCGAGAATGCGCTGCTGCACGGGATCCGCAAAGCCAAGGGAAAACGCGGCGCCATCGTTATCTCCGTCAGAGAGGATAGCGGGGATCTCCTCTTTACCGTGTCCGACAACGGTATCGGTATGGACGAGCGGCTGTCGCGGCAGCTTCTAATGGAGGCGATGCCCGAAGCCAGGAACGACGGTTCCGGAAGCGGCAGCTCCTATGGTCTGTTTAATGTTAATGAGCGTATTAAGCTGTATGCCGGAGATCATTATGGGATCAGCATCTCTTCGCAGCCTGGCGCAGGGACTACGGTTACTGTTCGTTTGAAGGCTGAGTGTGAAGAACTGACGAGACAGAGCTGAAGGTCAATTGGAACGGGAAGATGGATTAGATTCCTTTTCCAATTCAGCAAATGTTTTGGAAGGATAGGGTAATAAAAAAACAGATCACCCATGATTTGAACTGCACCCGTCAGTAGACAGCACAAAAAATAAATTCAGTTAAGCGGCCTGGGTCCTGAATTCCATCGGACCTCTTCCGGTGCTTTCTTTCTTCCGTCCTCGACCGTCCTTTAATGCATCCTGACCGCCTGCTTCAAACTTCTTGACCACTGGTACACTTTGCTGGTAGGAGACCTGGAGCTGGCCCGCCGCCCGAATGCCAATTTCACGGCGTTCTAGTCTTCAAGGATCGCGAGTTTCTCTGACGCACTGGATATCCCGTTACTCATGAAAAAAACTCCCCCTGCCATAGCAGGTTTTGATTATTTCACCTGTCTACCGTACGGGGAGCATATCAACGTTGTGGGTGTCCTTTTTCTTTTTTCATGGGCACTTGCTCGAACGCTTGCAAGATATAACTTAAGACTTGCCGTTACAGACAGCGCGGAGGAGCATATCAGAGTGAAATGTAGGTATTTCGCTTACTGGGCATGATAGCACAATGGTGAAGGGCAGCCGCACGGCTGCCCTTCACCACGCTAACGAGCAGAATAATGCAATAAATTAAAGCCTAAAAGAGTATAATATTGGTAGATAAATGACTTGAAAATTGGGGTCTTTAAGCGTTCAACAAATATTAAAAAGATAGATATGCAGCGATTAGTTAATTTATAATTAGCGTAATAAAGACCCACAACGAGGCAACCGACATTAACCGGCTGCCTTTTCCACGTTAAGCGCTCCCAGAAGCACGCGTCTTCTAGCCGGTGAAAGTCCGGCGCGGGAAGGACCAAGCCCCCGCGTAGCTAGGATACTTATGTACGGCGAAATCTGTACGTAAAAGCGTATCGACGAAAGTACCTGTCAGAGACAGGGCGAGCAACCAGCCAAGCCGTAACATGAAGTGAATCCCTGCCGCATTGTCAGAAAAGCCTCGCAAGAGGGAAAAGAGGAAGCCGAATCCCGTTAATGTGGATGAAAGCCACGGAAGCTGTTTGAACTAGCGGTCAGTACTGGCTGATAACGTGCCTTTTTCAATAAAACTTATTGGCTGTGTCTTGATCATTTAAGATGATATTTGAATTCATGGTTTCTACTCGGCAGGAGGGGGGATAACAGTGAAACTTGAACGACTTATGGCCATTACTATCCTTCTATTAAACCGCAAACGCGTACAGGCCCAGGAATTGGCTGATCGTCTGGAGGTTTCATTGCGTACGATTTACCGCGATTTGGAATCATTGAATCTAGCAGGAATTCCAATTGTTTCGTACACGGGAGCGGAAGGCGGATTCGAAATCATGGAAAACTTTCGCTTGGATCGGCAGATGCTTTCATTCGATGAGCTTATAGCCCTCTCTACAGCTTTGCGGGGTCTTCATTCCTCGCAAGCATTTGGCAAGCAAAATTTGGACGGACTGCTCGATAAAGTTGGCGCATTGGTCTCGAAGGCAGAACAAGGTCGTATGGTTGATGCTGATCAGGTCATCATAGACCTAAATCCGTGGAAAAGCAGCTCTTCCGAACGAAATAAGTATGACAAGCTACATAAAGCCATAAGTGATAAAAGGCTGATCCGTTTTACTTATACCGACGGACAAGGGAAAGAAACAGAACGTTGTATTGAACCTATGGGGCTAGTGCTCAAGGGATACACGTGGTATCTTCACGGTTATTGCTTAAACCGAGACGATTACCGCATGTTCAGGCTTTCGCGGATCCGGAATCTGCTAGTTCTTCAGGATACGTTCCAGCGTCGATTGGCGACGCAGTCTGAATTGAATGAAAATTGGGGTCCGGAGCGCCATTCCAAGATGGTCGATCTGGTGCTTAGGTTTAGAAGATCAGCTAAGGTTCTAGCACAGGATCATTTTGATGCGGATGAAATTGAACGACAACCCGATGGCTCGCTTATCGTTCGGGTCAGATACCCGGATAATGATTGGCTAATCGGCTTTTTACTTCATTTTAGAACGGATTTGTTCATTCTTGAGCCCTCGTATATAGCTGCAGCTGTACGGGAAGGTGCTTTGGAGATATCGAAACTTTATACCGATCGTTGACATACAGTTGTCAACAAGCATGGTTTATTATGAGTTTAAAGAGAGAGAACACATGAGTCAGTACACTGACAAATACAAAGAAGTTAGAGGAGGCTTTCCAAAAATGACTCATTCAGAACAACAAGGTGTGCGCAGCAGTGCCCACCAAGGCACCGAGATCACGCCTTTCCGCATCGATGTTCCACAGGCTGACCTTAATGAATTGCGAGACCGTTTAACCCGCACCCGTTGGCCGGATGCTTTGCCCGGTGTGGGCTGGGAATATGGTGTTCCGGTTGATTATCTCAAGGAACTTGCGGAATACTGGAGATCCCAATATGACTGGCGTAAGCATGAAGAATCTCTGAATCAATTTCCGCAGTTCACCACCACTATCGATGGACAGAATATCCACTTCCTGCATGTACGTTCCCCGGAACCTGATGCATTGCCGCTGATCATAACGCATGGTTGGCCTGGTTCGATCGTAGAGTTCATGAACATTATCGGACCACTCGCGGATCCCCGTGCTCATGGGGGTATCCCGACAGACGCTTTCCATGTAGTTGTACCTTCGCTACCCGGCTTTGGTTTTTCTGGTCCGACAACCGATGGTGGATGGAACATAAGCCGCGTTGCCAAAGCATGGGCCGAACTGATGCGTCGTCTGGGATACGAACGTTATGGGGCCCAAGGCGGGGACACCGGATCGCTCGTCTCTCCAGAGCTCGGGCGATTTGTGCCTGACTGTGTCATTGGGGTACATGCAAACGGGCTTACAACATTCCCGTCCGGAGATCCTGCAGAGTCGATTGACCTAACTGAAATCGAACAAGCGCGCTTCAATACGTTGACAGAACAAAGCAATGAGACAGCGGGTTATGCGATTATACAATCTACACGACCTCAGACGCTTGCCTATGGTCTGACTGACTCGCCCGTCGGTCAGCTTGCTTGGATAGTTGAGAAGTTCAAGGAATGGACAGATCCAGCAGCAAATCTTCCGGAAGATGCCGTTGATCTCGACCTTTTGCTAACTAATGTCACATTGTATTGGTTGACCGGAACTGCAGGGTCATCAGCACGGATTTATAAAGAGGAGGCGAAATCCTGGGGCAAGCCTGCTCAGCGTTCTACGGTTCCTACCGGTGTTGCGGTTTTTCCGAACGACTCATCGATCCGAGGTATTGTCGAACGCGAGCATAATGTCGTGTACTGGTCGGAATTCGATCGTGGCGGTCACTTTGCGGCAATGGAAGCACCTGATCTTCTAGTTAATGACATTCGAAGGTTTTTTGGTCAATTTCGCTAAGACTACCCGGAATGTGGTCATGCAGCTCGAATCTGACATTTGAACATTCGAAATTAATTATTAGGGCGAAAGGATAAATAATATGAATCTCAGGGGAAAGCTGCTGTCGATACCGGTGATGCTAGAGGAATTGGAAGTGCTGAAAGAGGTTTTGCTAAAAAGAGACTTGTATTATGTGTAAAAAATACGATATACGATATTTTAAATTCTTATCGCAAGTGGAATGAACTGTATGCGGAGCACATGAAGCACTATTATCCAAATTCATCTTTCTAGGGCGCCTGATGGCGCTATTCTTTTGTCCAAGTCCGAAGCTAGCCCAAGCATGCCATGGTGTGATTCCGTTATTTCCTTGACGATCGAGAGCCCAATGCCGAGCCCTTCACCTTTTCTTCCGCCGTCGGCACGATAGAATCGCTCAAAGATACGCTCGTATTCCTCCTGGGGGATGCCTTTCCCCCGGTCTTTGACTGTCAGGAGCACATCCTCTCCTTCCTCTGCCAGTCCAATCCCCAGGTAATGTCCCTCTTCACCGTAACGGATGGCATTGTCCAGCAAGTTACGCAAAGCGCGTTCGATCAACTGCGCGTCAATTACAGCCACAACATCCACTTCTTCGATATCCGCCTCCAACACGACGTTTTTGCCGTCCAGGAACAAGAGATAATCGGTAGCGACCTTTCGCATAAGTTCCGACAGGATATGCGGGGCCAACTGAAGCGGAGGCATATGCTGCTCATGCCGGGCGATGTTCAACAGCTGATCAAGCAGCTTGTCCATGCAGCGGGAGCGCTGCAGGACGATTCTAGCCCCGGACTGAAGCTCTTTTCGTCGTTGTATGAGCCGGTGCGGATCGTTTAGGCATAACCCAGAATCATGGTCAAAGGCGTCCGCAAATCGTGTGACAAGTTTGACAGCAGCAGTCTTCGCCGGTTTTCAAACTGTTCGATTTGGGCAGCCTGGCTCCGTACGCGCTTGGCCATCGAATTGTAGTGACGGGTCAGCTGGCCGGTTTCGTCCTTCGATTTATCCTCCAGAACGATGACGTCACTTCGGATTCCGACTTGGTTCAGCGCGTTGTTCAGTTTCCGGATGCGCCGGTCGGTCGAAGAGAAGAACCACAGGGAGAGAAGATAGGGCAGCGGTACTTCGACAAACCAGTAGTGCTGACTGTTGTTATTGAGCCTAGCAGCTTACAGCCAAACCAACAGCCCGCAATATTCTGTTTTGACGAAACGAAGCGGACTTGGATTGAAGCCGGTGGCAAAGTAACCGGTAACGAGATCAGCGCAGAGCTGGATGATGTTGCGAAATTCGCGGTCTTCGTCGTCGACAACGAGAAGGTTAAGCCAACTCTGGAAACGGATTTCAGCGATATTGCGGGAAATTGGGCTGAATCAAACATTAAATATGCATCAAGCATCGGTTTGGTCAAAGGCTATGCCGACGGCATATTTAAACCGGGCAAAACCGCAACGCGGGCGGAATTCGCAGTCATGCTCATGAATGCGTTGAAGCTTCCGCAAGCAGACGGTGAGCCGGCCTTTACCGATAGGGCACAAATCGGATCCTGGGCGCGGGAAGAAGTTGCTCAGGCGCTTGGAGCGGGTATCATAAAGGGATACATGGATGGCTCCTTCCGTCCGAATGTCGAGATTGCACGTACCGAGCGCGTTTATTGTGGATCGCTTTTGCACCAAAGATATCCAAATTCAAAAATTCAAACAGCTTCCTCGATAAGTGACAAGCGGTAAATATGCTTGTAACACTTACGAGTATCGAAAGACGTTTTCGCATGCGCAGCTTGTCTTTTTCACCGGACTTTTTAATCAGCTTTTAATAGCCCCCATCATGATCCCCTTGACAAAAAACCGCTGGATAAATGGATAGACAAGCACGATCGGCAGGGTTGCCACCATCGTGACGGCCATCCGGATGCTTTCACCGGAAACGGGAATCCGCTTGGTGCTGTTGGCCATCTGCTCCGCTTCCGAGACCATGGAGCCGGTCTGGAACTGGTTCAGGATTTTGACCAGGATGGCCTGCAGCGTTTTTAACTCGGGCTTGTACGTATAGATGTAGGAATCATACCAGGCGTTCCAATGGCCGATCCCGATAAACAGGGCAATGGTCGCAAGTACGGGAACGCAGAGCGGAAGGATGATGCGGACGAAGATTTGCAGGTCGTTGGCGCCGTCGATTTTGGCGGACTCTTCAAGCTCGGAAGGCAGCTGCTCGATATAGGTGCGCACCAGAATCATCAGGAACACACCAATCAGTCCGGGGAATATGAACACCCAGAAGGAATCGATCAGCCCGAGCGACTTGATGATCATATAGGTAGGAATCAGGCCCCCGCCGAAGTACATGGTGAAGATAAACAGAAGCGTGAAGAAGCGCCAGCCGATCAGCTCGCGTTTGCTGAGCGAATAGGCCATCATGCAGATGCAAAGGACGGAAAGCGGCGTACCGACAACGGTCCGCAGCACAGTCACCTTCACGGAGCTGATCAGCTCCGAGTTCCGGAATATGGTCTGATAGCTGTCCAGGGTAAACACCCGCGGCCACAGATATAATCCCCCGCGAACGGAATCGGTCGCATCGTTCAGGGACACCACAAGGATGTTCCAGAAGGGGTAGAACGTAATCAGGAAAATAACCAGCATATAGGCGTAAACCGAAATATCGAAGAGCTTATCCGGGATTGTCTTTTTTTCTGTCATGCGGCTGTACCTGCTTTCTGTTAAAATAGCGACTGGTTATTGAGCTTCTTGGAAGAGAAATTCACGATGACCACAAGGATGAAAGCAACGACAGAGCTGAACAGGCCGACCGCCGAGGCATAGGAGAACATGGAATTCTGAAGACCATACCGGAAGGAATAGGTCGAGAGCACATCGGAGTACTCCTGATTGAGTCCGTTCCCCAGCAGATAATGCTGATCGAATCCCGCATTGAGCACGCCGCCCAGCGAGAGGATGAGCAGAATGACAATCGTCGGCTTCAAGTGCGGCAGAGTCACATAAATAATCTGTTTGAACCGTCCGGCTCCGTCTACCTTGGCGGCTTCATAAAGCTCCAGATTAATGGAGGAGATAGCGGCGAGATAGATGATGGAGCTGTAGCCCATCTCCTTCCACGTATTCCCGAAGGCTACGATCCACCAGAAATATTTGCCCTCCTGCAGAAACAGGATGCTCTTGTCGGTCAAATGCAGCAGCTGGAGCAGCTTGTTGACGATTCCGTCCGAGGACAGCACAGTCACGACGATATTGGCGGCGATAACCCACGAGATAAAATGCGGGAGGTAGGATACAGTCTGCATCGTTTTCTTGAACATGGCGTTCTTGATTTCATTCAGGGCGATGGCAATAATGATCGGTGCCGGAAAGGACACCAGCAGCGTTAGCAGCGTGGAGGCCAGCGTATTTCGCATGATGATATAGAAATCGCCGTTATTGAAGAAATAATCAAACCAGTACATGCCAACGAATTCACTGTGAAACAGCGAGCTCCAGAAGTTTCCCAGCGATGGCTGATAATTGACGAACGCCATATAAAGCCCCGCCATCGGCAGATAAGCGAAGAGGACGGCCCAGATCAGGGCCGGAAGCAGCATGATCATGAGGTATCTTTGCTCGATCAGCCGGCGTTTCACGGTTTTTTTTGAGACGTATTCTTTTGAGCCAACCTTGACGGCTGTTTCCATGTGCGCACCCCGTTCTATCGTAATGTGAAAATTATACGGGCTGGTTGTTGCCGCCTCAATATAACAATGTGCAGATCTATGCGGGAAAACGTCTTACATAAGGGGAAATGGCAGGTTATGGCTTCAAGGCGTGAAGGGGCAATAGTATAATAGGAGAGCTTTTAATTGATTCACGAGGAGGGATGCGAATTGTTGACCATATTTCTTGTGGATGACGAAACGATTGAGCTGGACCTGATGGAGAATCACATCGACTGGGCAAGCATGGGCATTCAAGTTGTTGGCACAGCAAGGAACGGCAGGAAAGCCTGGGAGCAGATTCAGCGCCTGCAGCCGGATATTGTGCTGACGGATGTCAGGATGCCGGTTATGGACGGGCTCCGTCTCGCTGCATTGATTCAGGAGAAGCTGGGTTGGATTCAGCTTGTTTTTCTAAGCGGGCATGATGAATTTACCTATGTGAAGTCTGCGATTGAGTCCGGCGCGGTCGGGTATCTTCTGAAGCCGATTGACCGGAAGGAGCTGTTTGCCGTCATGGACAGGAGCAGACAGGAGGTGGAGAAAATAAAGCTGCTCCGCCGCTCCCGGCAGCTGCTTGCCGCACAGCAGCTGTCGGAGGTGTTGACCGCTGGGGACAGCGAAATCCGGGAGCAGGCCTGGCGTGCGCTGTCCGGCATGGATGCGGAATATCGGGACCGGATTTATGTAACCGCTCTTATCAGCCTGGACGGCTATCCCCTTTATCCGGAAGCTCCTGCGCCGCTGCAGAAGGCGGTCAGCATGGCGGACCAGACGATTCAATCGCTGTTGGACAGCCGCCAGATGGGAGGAATGGCCGTCAGGAAGCAGGAGCATGAATGGCTGCTGATCATCGAATATAGGGAGGGTGTGAATAATGAACCATTCTGGCAGGACATGTCGTCCGCCATTCGCGGGGCAATGGATTGGACGGCGACCATCGGCATTTGTGATACGGCAGCCCTGCTGAATCAGGGTTACCGCATGTTCAAGGAAGCGGAGAAAGCGGTGGGAGAACGGTTCTATCGGGGGTATGGCGGCATTATCCGTGCCGGTCAGGTTCAGAGTGGGCTTGATGCGGATATGGATATCGAAGATGAGCCGAGTCTGCAAAAGATGAATCTCGCTGACGGAGAGCCGCTGCGGGAGGACATCGGTCAATATTTTGACAGGATGGCCAGAGTGCGTCTGAGCAAAAACGGGGTTCTCCGCGCCGCTGCGGCTCTGCTCGACAAGATTGCCTGGGAGCTCGCCAAATATGGGGCGGCAGCCGGCCTGGAGGTTGGCGATTTGAACAGCTGGAACCAACGGGTCAGGAATATGGATACCATTAATGGGATTAAGGAGTTTATTCAGGGGCTGACCGGCAGAATCTCCGGGTACCTTGCTGACAGGCAGCAGGACCGGCATGCGCTGCTGGTGCAGAAAGTGGTGCATGTGATCGAAACGGAATATTTCGAATCGCTGACGATCGAGTATTTGGCGGGCAAGGTGTATCTGTCCCCCAACTATTTGAGAGTGCTGTTCAAGGAAAAGAAGGGATGCACGATCCATGAATATTTGACCCGGATCCGGCTTCAGAAGGCGGTGGAGCTGCTGGGGGACAAAACGCTGAGGATTCATGATGTCGCCCGCAAAGTCGGCTATGACAATACCTCGTATTTTTGTTCGTTTTTCTATAAAACGCAAGGGGTCACACCGAATGAATATCGTAAAAAGTTTCTATAGGCTTGCATCCACCCTGTACCTGAGCCTGGTTAACAAACGCTTCAGAAGCAAGCTGTTTCTCGTCTTTCTGCTCGTTACGATCGTGCCGATTTCCTTTTTTGTAATCTATTCCTATCTCACGATCAAGGAGCAGCTGGTTCATCAGGCGGTTGAGAATGTTGGAAGCACCATTGACCAGATCAACAATAATATCGAAAACAAGCTTGATCTGTACTACCAGATATCCACCTTAATTTATATGGACACCGATCTGCGCAATTATTTGCTTTACCGGTATAAGAAGAACGATTTATCCTATCTGGACGCCTACGATTATATCAACAAGCTGCTGTACAAGGTCATGGCCATGAATCCAAGCCTGAAGGCAATCACCATCTACACGGACAATGAAACCCTTCATTCCGACGGTTATTTCATCAAGCATATGGATGAGCTGCCGGAGACGCTGACTACGCAGTCGATGCAGGCGGAGGGGCGGATTACCAACTTCTATCCCGATCAGAAATCAGCCAAGGAAAGAGTCGTCACTCTGGCGCGCTCCCTGAATTACTTGAGCCTGAATTTCCCTTACGGCATCCTCACGATGGAGATTACAGAGCGGGAATTCTTCTCGCTTATCGAGAAGGAGAACAAGAACAAAACGATCTTAGTGGCCGACGAACAAGGCAATTTGATTACCACGAATACCAAGCCGTCGAAGATCCTGAACATCGCGGAAGTGATCCCCCAAGCGCTGTCCCACACAGCCAGCAGTACCCTGAATAGTGAAATGAGCGGCGGCAAAAAGGCCATGGTTATTCAAAAACCGCTGATGAACGGGTGGAGGACGGTTGTCCTGCTTCCTTATGACGAGCTGCTGGAGCAGGCCCGGAATGCCTCCCGGAAAATGCTGTACATCTCGCTGGGCTGCATTATTGCCGCTGCTCTCCTGATCTATGGGACCAGCCAGCTCATGACCAAGCGCTTTGAAGCGCTGCTTCACCAAATCCGCAAGGTGGAGCGGGGGAATTTCGATCTGTCCTTCCGGTCCATGGGCCATGACGAGGTCGGACAGCTGTCTTTTGCCTTGAACAAAATGGCCATGACCATACAGGATTTGATCAATGACGTCTACAAGAAGGAAATTGCGCAGAAGGAAGCGGAGATGGACAGCCTCCAGGCGCAGATCACCCCCCATTTTCTCTATAACACACTAGCTTCCATATCGGCGCTCGCGGTTACCAACAACAATATGCAGGGGCATCTCATGGCGGATGATCTGGCCAAGTTCTACCGGATCTCGCTCAACAAAGGCAAGAAGCGGATTACGATCGAACAGGAAATTATGCTCACCCGGCATTATCTGTCCATTCAGAAGACCCGGTTCGATGGCTTGTTCACGGTCCATTATTTGCTGGATGAATCACTCCTGCGTTTTACCACGGTCAAATTAATTCTGCAGCCTTTTATCGAGAACTGCATCAATCACGCGATCTGGGATGATGAGTCCGGCATTACAATCATTATCAGGCTGATGCCCGACGGAGATGATCTGGTATTCTCTGTTATCGACGATGGTATGGGCATGCCCGCGCATGTCCTGCAGAGGCTCGCGCAGAAAACCGATCAGCCCGCGGGCTACGGTATTTATAATGTGGATAAAAGAATCAAGCTTGCCTACGGGGAGCGCTATGGCGTGGACATCTACAGCAGGCTCGGGATTGGCACCGCGGTGAGCATTCGCCTGCCGAAGACAGTCACGTTTACATGAAAGGCGTTTTCCGTTACGTTTCATCACTTTGTTATATAGAAAGCGGAGGATCGGCTGTCTACAATTAAGCTAAGTTATAGCGCAATTCATGATGGGCCAGGGATACTGCTCATGGGAAAATTGAAATCGCTATCATATCTTAAGGGGGAACTGATCAGCAATGAAGAAGAAAGAGTATTACCGGTTGACTGTCATGATTCTTGTATTATTCTCGTTACTGGTAGGATGCGGCAGCAACAGCACGCCGCTTACAGAAGCAACGGATGCGCAGGGCACGAATGAAGAGGCGGCCGGGGCAGGCGGAGAACAACCGGCCGTTACCTTCACGTTCTTCGACCGGAATGTCGGAGATGCGTTCGATAATCCGGTCGCCCAGGAAATCACGAAGAAAACCGGCGTTTCCCTGGAAATTCAGCAGCCGACCGGCAATCCTGCGGAGAAGCTGAACCTGATGCTGGCGAGCAATGATCTGCCGGACCTCATGTCGATTGCGCGCGGCGATGTGCTCGACAAATATATTGTGGCCGGCGCCCTTGTTCCGCTCGACGATCTTATCGAAAAGTATGGACCCAACATCAAGAAAATGTACGGCGACATGCTCAACAAGACCCGGCATACCGATGGTAAAAACTATTATCTGGCTAACTGGTACGGACTTGAGCAGTACCCGGTATTCGGCTTTCTGATGAGAATGGATGTGATGAAGGAGCTTGGAGCCGGAGCCAAGGCCGACAACGGGGAGCCCTTCACCACGGAAGAGTTCGTGGACCTGCTCAGGAAATTCAAGGAGAAATACCCGAATGTGAATGGCAAGCCATCAACGGCGATGACCTTGAACGGGGAGAATATGGGAGCCATCACCGGAACCTTCAAGGGGATGTTCGGGATTATGCCGTTCTATGAAACCGATGGCCAGCTCAAAAGCGATGTGAAGGATCCGAAATACCTGGACATGATTAAATTTATGAATGCCTTGTACAGGGAGGGCTTGATCGATACCGAGTGGGCGACAAACAAGACGCAGCAGTACGAACAGAAATTGTCCTCGGGCGCCGTGTTTGCGACAGCCGACGCATTCTGGAATCTGGGCAAGCCCAACACGATATTGAAGGAGGCGGCAGCAGATCCGTCCAAAGCGGAAGAGAGCCAGTTCTATCCGTATAAAGTGGTTGCTCCGGGCGTGGATCCCGCCAAAACAACCTACGGACCCAAAAACTCGCTTGGCTGGGACGGCATTGCTATTTCCAAAAGCAATAAAGATCCCGTCAGCGCCATCAAGTTCCTGGATTATTTGGCAAGCGAAGAAGGCCAGTACCTGTTGATGTGGGGAGTGGAGGGCACGCATTGGGATATGAAGGACGGCAAGCATGTGCCAAGACCCGAGGTTCTGGAAGGCTTCAAGAAGGATTGGGCCGGATATTCGACGGATACCGGAATCCGGAAGTGGACATGGGCAATCAAGAATGGTCCAGGCGAGGATGGAACGCCATATGACCTGATTGGCCGTTATGAGACGGATGCTGTAGCAAAGCTGGCAATCAAGAACCTGGCTGACACTTCGTTCGACACCGCCCTGTACGACAATCTGGGTCCGAGCGGCGGCACGCCGGAGGTGATCAAGCAGCAGAAGGTGAACGAAACCGTCTCGAAGTATTTCCCGCGAATGGTGATGGCTCCTTCCGAAGCGGAGGCAGCGTCCCTGTACGACAAAATGATGAAAGAACTGGAGACGGCGGGGCTGTCGGCCATTGAGAAGATATACACGGATAATTACAACAAGCGTAAAGAGCTGTGGAAATAATCTGATATTAAAGATGTAATGATTTCAATAAATCCTGGGAGGGTACTCATGCATAGAATGGGTCTGGTCAAAGCAATTGTGGTCGTCCTGCTATTTGTGACAGGAATTACGATAATGCCTGAAGTCAATTTGGCCAAGTCCAAAATGGCAATCGAGCAGAAGAATGGAATTGTAAAAGCTACAAATGGGCAATACACGCTCACCTATGACTTGTCGACTGGCCTTGGGAATGTGGCTTGGGGAGACAGGACAGTCATACGGGATTTCAACTCCAATTATCAGCTCATAGGCAAAGAGACCAGAATCCGCTCCAGCGATCCGGGCAAACGCACAGCCGAGTGGGGGAAGATCCCAAGCGACGGCTACGGCCGAAATGGCATGCAATTAACGCTCCGCAACGCGCTGGATTCCGGTTCTACAATCGCGCTGACGGTTTATCTCTATCCGGATAGCTCCTATTTTCTGACCGATATGAATGTAACTGGTCCGGCTGCCCAGAGCATTGATATTCTAGAGCCTGTGTCTTCCTCCTACCTGGATATTGGAGCAGGGATGGATAAGCGCATATTTACCACTCCATATACGAATAACTTTGATTTTGGAGTAGCGCCGGTTAATGACTTTGGCGGCAGCCAGAACGGCGCAGACCGCTTCGAGGGTGAGCAGCTGAAGTGGGAACCCTTCAACGGGGTCAGCCACTGGGTATCCGCCGTTTTCGACAATAATGCCAAACAGGGATTTATCGGTGGCGCAGCGACCGTCAAGAATTGGAAAAGCAGTCAGCGCCTCGGGCAGGCAGCGGCAGCAAACGGACCGCTCACCTCTTACAGCCTCTATAATTGGGGCGGCTCTCAAAGCGGAGAAATTGTTTCCTCGGACCGATTCTTTCTGGGCTTTTACGGTGATTATCAAGCCGGCTTGGAAGAATACGGAACCGTATACGATATCGGAGAGCCTCGCATGAAATGGAACGGCGATGTGCCGATGGGATATAACACCTATTATTCCCACTATAATTATGCGTCTGCGGAAGCATTGGAAGGTATGGTGGATTATATGGCGGAGCATCTGAAGCCGCTCGGTTATGAATATTTTAATTTGGACGGGGGGTTCCAGCCTTCCTCCGAGGTTCCTTTCGATGAAGGGATGCAGCAGTTTGCCGATTATGTACACAGCAAGGGGCTCAAGGTAGGCGGCTATCAGACGCCGTTCACCATTTATGACGCCTGGCTGGATTTGCCCGTTGAAGGGACCTCGTATACTCACCGGGATATTTGCCTCAGGGATGAGAACGGGCAGTTGATCAGAACCTATCTGGGCACATATGCGATGGATGTTTCGCATCCTGCCGCTCAAACGGCAATACGTAATGCCATTCAGAAATATATCGACTGGGGCTTCGACTACCTCAAGTTGGATTTTATCGATATGGGTATGTATGAAGGTAAACATTATGACGAAACGGTAAATGGCGTTCAGGCTTACCGGATCGGTATGGGGATAATCCGTGATACCGTCCTCGCGGCCAAACGGCCCATTTACATCAATGAGTCCATTGCTCCACTGCTTCCTGCGGCGTTCGCACATGGAAGAAGATCTGCTTGCGATACGACGATCGGCGTCGATGGTTATTCGGGAATTGAACGCCAGGCGTTCAACACGGCCGCTTCCTGGTGGACCAACGGAACGCTTTATGAGTATAACGATCCCGATATGATCATTCCGGAGAACTTTGCCCAAGGCTTCTGGAATAAGTATGGCCAGAATGACGGGAAGCTGCTGGCGACGACTGTTGCGCTTGGCGGTGGGCATTGGCTGATTGGCGATAATATTCCTTTTCTGTCGGAAGAGAGATTGGGTATTCTGGAAAATAAGGAGCTTTTGAGGATTGTGGGCAAAGGTCAAGCGGCCAAACCGGTTAAGATGACCAATGTGTATCATAAAGGAGAGCATTCCCCATCGGCTGTTTATGTGAAGGATGACCGGGGTGGCATCCTTGTCGGTCTATCCAATTGGAACAGTAAGGAAGAGGCGCAAATCCAGGTTGATTTTGCCGATCTGGGCCTGCGAGGGAATGAGAAATACACGTTAAACGAGGTCTATTCCGGAAGAACGCTGGGCAAGGCGTCCGGGAAGCTCTCTTACACGCTTCCGCCTGGCGGTACGGCGATTATTAGAATAGAGAAAGGCGGATCCGGCAGGGACGAAGATGATGCGCCTGTGAATCTTGCTTTGGGCAAACAGGTCAACGTGTCCTCTACCTGGAGTGATGCGGGATATGAAGCGGCTAATATGACCGACGGACAAGTGTCGACGAGATGGAGCGCCGCCGACGGGCATAAGAACGATGAATGGTCAGAGATCGATTTTGGCAGGGCAACTTCCGTGAACCAGGTTGTGATCAAGGAATACCGGGATACCAATTTTCAGATTGCTAATTACGCATTGCAGTACTGGGACGGCGAGAAGTACGTTGATCTGACGAAAGGCTATACGGTCGGTGATAATAAGGTGATTACTTTCAAGACCGTATCCACAAGCAAACTTAGATTGTACATAACGACCAGTTACATTATCCCGTCGATTAATGAAATTGAAGCCTATTACATCAAAGGAGGCAGCGGCTCTGTCATTGATCAGGACAACAGCAATGCGGGATATGAAAGTTATTCGGACGTCCGTGCCGGTGTTCAGCGGATGCAGGTGTTCGAGCTGAATAAGAGCGATCTGCCGAAGCTCGATGTATACATTTATGAGAGCTACGTGAATGCCGTTCCGGCGGATGCGTATTACTTCGATATTGTCACCCTGGATGAGAACGATAACCCGGAGAAGACCCTGTTCTCCGCTTCGCTTCCGGCGTATAACATCCCTGGGAGCGTAAGTCCGTATTCGATCTATCCCAAGCTGGATAATTTGGATACCACAAGGAAATACGGGCTTATCTTGAAATCGCCAAAATCCGTGAACACACCATCCACGGACAACAACTACGGCTTTGCGTACACCGACGATGATACGTATCCGGATGGATATGAGAAGCTCTCACTGGATGGCGGCCTTACCTGGGCAGCCGAAAATGACGGGAAGCGGGATTTGATCTTTACGCTCTACTCGAACGGTAAAGGCAATTAAGCAGCGTGCTTAAACGTTGTGCAGATTTATAAGACAAAAGACAGGCGGCGGATGTTGGACATCGGCCGCCTGTCTTTGTTAACTTTTCTTTGACCGGGCAAGCCTCATAAAGAATAGACTTCATTCAACCGCACGCAGAGTTTAAAGTTAATGAAAAGAATTTTGAGGTGCTTCCAGGCCAGGTTCAGAAGAAGTTGTTATTGTGCATATTATTATGTGAGGCAGGTTCAGCTCGCAATAGAGGAATTGGCAGAACCGTTAGAGAATAAGAAATCTGGTCCGCATTGGCGACACCCGGTTAATGGCTCTGCACGAGGTTCGTCCCCTGGGACAACATTGGACGATGCTTGAGTTAAATCATAAATTAGAATACGGGGGAAGGTGAACAAGAAGATGATTCCGTCAAGGCGCATGCTGCATATTGTGAACGGAGATGCCACAGCGGATAAGCTGAAACAGGGTGTCGTGCAGGGAGATATCCTCGTATGGCGGGAGTTGTATACGTTCGGACCCGTGTTCCGCGATATGAGCGAACGGGGGAACCGGGCGGAACGTGCCGGATATTTGGAACGGACGCTGGGAATCCCTCGGGAGGAATATATCCGGAGCAGCGAGGAGCAGGAGGCGGCTTTGCAGGAATTCCACAGATACGACGAGGTGATCCTGTGGTTCGAGCACGATCTGTTCGACCAGACGATGCTTGGCTGCTTGCTGCATTGGTTCGCCCGGCAGGCACAGGCAGCAACGAAAATCAGTTTGCTGTGCGTAGGCTCATTTCCGGGTATTGAGGTGTTCCGGGGACTCGGGCAGCTGTCGCCTTCCCAATTAGCAGCCTTATCGGGCACATGGCAGCCGGTCGGACCAAGGGAGCTGGAGCTGGGCAGCCGGTTATGGGAAGCCTACGCTTCGCCGGAGCTTACGGAACATACCCGGTTTCTGGAGGAGGATACGTCTGCACTGCCTTTCTCCCGGGCGGCGTTCGAGGCACATTTGTCCAGGCTGCCATCTGCCGGCAACGGGCTTGGAATTGTGGAGCAAACCACGCTGGAATATATTGAAAAGGGGATCCATTCCCCATACGAGCTGTTTCGTGAGGTCGGCGATAGGTTGAATTTTCTCGGGATGGGCGATCTGGAATACTGGCATCGCCTTGCGGTTATGGCGGAGGAGCCTGGTCCCCTGCTGCATATTGAGGGGAAGGCGGTATTTCCAAAATACCGGCAGGAGAATCCGGATTTCGGTGAATGTATGCTGCTGCTGACGGAACGGGGACGGCGTGTACGGGCTGGTGAACAGCATTGGTCTTCGCCGGGAGACGAGTGGTATGGCGGTCTGCATCTGCAGAGGAATTCACTCTTGTGACTGCGGGATATTAGAGAAGCAGAACCGGATTCAAATAAACAAGCAGCCGGAACCTCAGGAAACAGGTTCCGGCTGCTTATCGTTCACCTTTATACGAGATCGTAACCCGTGATGGATTTGGGCTCCAGGCACTCTTCCAGTCCGTACACGCCATATTCCCTGCCGATCCCGGATTGCTTGGAGCCGCCGAACGGAGCCTTCATCTCGGGGCCGGCTCCATTGATCATGACGATGCCTGATGAAATCCGGGAAGCGATTTGATTGGCTTTATCCAGGCTGGAGGAGCTGATATAAGCCGCCAGTCCATAGCTGGTATCATTGGCCATTTCTATCGCTTCTTCTTCTGTTGTATACGTTAAAATAGAAAGCACCGGTCCGAATATTTCCTCTCTGGCAATGGTCATGTCCATGGTGACATTAGCAAAAACGGTCGGTTTTACAAAGTAACCCTGCTCAAGCCCCTCCGGATGCCCTTCGCCGCCGATAACAAGTTCCGCTCCTTCTTCCATGCCAAGCTTGATATACCGCTGCACATTGTTGTACTGCTTCCCGGTTACCATGGGGCCGATTACCGTATCCTTCTCCCGGGGGTCGCCTACCTTGATCGCTTCAACAGCCGCCTTGGCGAGCCTCTTCACTTCTTCAAGGCGGTGCCGGGGAACAATCAGCCGGGAGCCGGCAATACAGGATTGTCCGCTGTTGCCGTAAGCGATCTTGACGGCAAGCGGAACGGCTTTGTTGAAATCAGCGTCATCCAGGATGATATTCGGCGATTTGCCGCCCAGCTCCAGCGTCAATCTTTTCATCGTATCGATGACGCCATGCCGAATGATTTTCCCGACATGGGTGGACCCTGTGAAAGAGATCATTGCAATATCCGGATGGCGGGTTAGTTCTGCCCCCACCACATCGCCTGTTCCGTTAATGATATTAATGACACCGGCCGGAATATCCGCTTGGTCCAAAGATTCCATTAACAGCTGTGTCTGAATCGCGCTAAGCTCGCTCGGCTTGATGACCACCGTACAGCCGGCAGCGATGGCGGAGGCCAGCTTGGCGGCAATCTGGGAGTAGCTCGCATTCCATGGCGTAATGATGCCGATGACGCCCACCGGCTCAAGAACGACCTTCGCCTTGCCCATATATTGAACGAATTCAAACTCCTCCAGCGCCTCCTTCGTACGAAGAAAATCCGCCGCGGCGAGATTGACGCGTCCGATGGCCGCATTCAGCGGGGCGCCGTATTCTTCGATATTGCCTTGAATCAGTGCCTCCGAATTGGCCATTACCGCATCATGCAATCTTTGCAGCATCTGACTGCGTTCTTCCACGCTTGTTCTTGAAAAGCTCTTAAAGGCCTGCTTCGCAGCTGCAATCGCGTCCTGTGTATCCTTCACATTGCCCAAGGTTACGCGGCCGATCATTTCTTTGGTTGAGGGATTGATGAGGTCCAGTACATCCGTGCCCTGAGGGCTCACGAATTGTCCATTTATATAGAATTGATTGAGTGTTTTCATTTGATCATGCTCCCTTATGCTTGATTCTTATTGTTTGGTGGAGTGCCTGCCGTATCCATAATAATTAATTTTCTAATGAAGCAGCCGGCTGCTGGTCCCGTCTTGCTCTTACGAACAGCAGGGAAATGATCATGGATACGCCCATTGCGGCTGCCAATAGCATGAACGTTCCTCTGGTCGAAGAAAGATGGAACAGCGATTGAACGCCCTTCATGAACAGCGGACACATAAACTGGAGAAAATAATTGCAGGCCAGCAGTATGGAAAAAGCGCTCGTCATCCGCTCTTTGGGCACTATCTCGGCTGTCTTGTTGAACATCATCGGGAAGAACAATCCTTCCGCAAAGCCGATCAATAATACCGCAATCGCGGCCGTCAACACGGAATGCGCCAGGCTTTCCACCAGGAAGCCAAGCCCAAATACGACAAAAGCGAACGGAACAAGGACTCTGCCTAACAGCTGGGTCAGCGAAGTAATGGCAAGTCCGGCACCAAAGGTTCCGATTAGGGAAAGCGCGGATAAATATCCGACCGTCGATGCGGTTCCGATCCCATTCTCAGCCAGGTACAGCGACAAGCTCGTCGGAATGGTGAAGTACAGCATAATGTGAAGTCCGCTGCCCAGCGCAATGGCGTAGAACAGACGCGGAAGCTTCACCGCAGGCCGGCCGCTGCCCTGTGCGGGCCTCTGAACCGGAGGGAATTTGGGAATGAACAGCAGCACCAGAATAAGGAGCAGAACGGCATAGGAATAGCTGAAAAATACGCTTCTCCATCCATACGCTGCGATGAAGCCGCCGATCGTAAGGAAGATCGCGCCGCCGATTCCGTTCACCGCCGTAACCAATCCGTTCATTCTGGAACGTTCCTTGCCCTGAAAATTCTCGGCAATCAGGGCATTGAACGTCGGAGAGATCAATCCGATGCTCAGACCGAGAAGCGCCCGGAAGACCAGAATGCCGGTAATTGAATTCAGGAAGGCCGGTCCCACACCGCCAATGAGATACAGGACCAGGCCGAATATAAGAATGTTTTTCCTGGAAAACCTTCTGGATAAATAACCGGCCATGAATAAGGTCGGCAAGATAAATAAGGAAGACAACGTGACGACCCATTGAATGAGCAGCGCGCTGGTATCCGGAAAATCAACCTTGAGCAGTTTGATCGCCGGTGCCGCGAGCATGGGGGCGAACGCTGCCGTTATGGACAAGCTGAGCAAAGCCATTCGGGTGCTTGGTTTCACTTTTATCCTTCTTTCCATGATTTTGTTTTCTCATGATGCAGACATGAACCGGATTCCCTTCATCCCGCCATGAATATCACTCCTCAGCTTTGAACTTCGTAATGAGGATAACATTATTTTATTATAAAGTAAACAAAAAGAATCTAAATTGTCTATTATGTAATTGTTGTATATACTATAGCAGGGGATTGTGTATAATATAAGGATAGGAATCAGAGGAGGATAAACGAATATGGATGAAACGGAAAATCATCAAAGTAAAACGAGGACCAAAATGCTGAAGAAGCTGAATGCGGTCATTGTCAAAGAGGGCTTTCAACAACTAAAGATGGATGATATTGCGAAAAGCATGGACGTAAGCCGGGCTACCATGTACAAATATTTTTCTTCCAAAGAGGAAGTCATCGAGGGTGTCGTAGGCACTTATGAGGATTATATAAACAAACTGTTGATTCCGGCTTCCGAGGTTGCGGAGCCGTCGTTCGGCACCCGGTTTCAGCAGCAGTTCGAGCAATCCGTCATGCTGGCCGGTAACATTACGGATGTGTTTCTGAAGGAGCTGCAGGCCATCTACCCCGATCTGTACGATCGTCTTAAGGATGTCATGCATCAGCGCGAACAGAAGATTCTGGAGTTTTATGAGGATGGCATGACGCAGGGGATATTTAACCGGATGAATCCGAAATTTATTTTGCTTCAGGATAATGTTCTGCTTCGGGAAATAATCGATTTCAAATACCTGCTGATCAACCAGGTGTCGCTGCAGCAGGTTCTTCATGACTACTACATGTTCAAGAAAGTTCAATTATTTCAGGCGGACAAACTGTCCACGGTGGATGATTCACAGATCAGCCCGATTATTGATTATATCGTTCAGAAGTTCAACCGTGCTTTGTTCTGACGCTTTACCAGAAGGATGAGGGGGAAATCCAAAATAGACAACCGGATATCCCCATGATATAATCCCCCTTAACCCAAATGAAGGAGGTGAGCCTATGATCAGAAAAAGATTAATGCTGTTTATTTTACTTGCCGCCTTCATCGCTGCTGTCTTTCTAAGTCCGCCCCGGCATGAAGCAACCGCCCATCTGGACAATTCCCCTCAGTTCGAGTGGGCTATGGATACCTATTCCAACGGCGCCATTGAAGCGCCGGCAGTCAAGAATGTTCTCCCCCTGCTTCCGACCATCCCCTTCATGATCATGATGATGGTATTATTCGCTGTCTTTGCCCTCCGCATCGGTCTCAAATCCCACATACGTTCGGCAGTCCCCATTCTTCGGCTTCTCTACATCCTTAACCCCATTAAATTTAAATCCAACTATTTAGCATCCATCCCTGTTCTTCTATAACTATAGAATGAAAGGGAGTATTTGATTTGCGCAAAAATAGAAGATCGTTTGTACCGTTTGCCATGGCGGTATTGTTTTTGGTGACGTTTATGGGCTGGGCAGCCCCCAAGGCGGCGGGAAATATCAAGCTGGGTCTCGATCTGAAAGGCGGCTTCGAAATCCTGTATCAGGTCGAGCCTCTTGACGCCCATCAGAAGGTAACGAAGGAATTGCTGCTGGCAACCGAGCGCATGGTAGAGAAGCGGATCAATATAAGTAAGGTTGCCGAGCCGGAAATCACCATCGAAGGTACGGACCGCATCCGGGCCAGAATAGCCGGAGTCGCAGACCAAACGAAGCTGCGCGAGCTGATCGGCCAGCCGGCATATCTGACGTTCAAGGACGGCCAGGACCGGATCGTGCTGGATGGCGGCGACTTGGCCCCGAATGGCGCAAGCATCGGGCATGATCAGCTGAACCGTCCCGTGGTCAATGTGAAATTCAGCGACCCTGCCAAGCTGAGGACCGTAACGAAGGACAATCTGGGCAAGCCGCTGTCGATTCTATTGGATGACAAAGTCGTCTCCACGGCGGTTGTTCAAGCGGTAATCAGCGGCGGCAGCTCCTCGATTTCAAGTGAGGACCTGGATTCTGCGACAGAGCTGAAGGATCTGCTGAACGCTGGTTCCCTGCCGGCGAAGCTTATCGAGAAGCAGGTCAATTCCGTTTCGGCAAGTCTTGGGGAGGAAGCGCTGCACCGAACGTTAGTTGCGGGATATGCGGCTTCCGCGATCATCGTCATCTTCATGCTGATCGTATACCGTTTGGCCGGTATCATTGCCAATCTTACGCTGCTGCTGTTTGCCTTTATCTGCCTCGTGCTTCTTGATTGGATGAATGCGGCGATGACGCTGTCCGGTATCGCCGGGTTCATATTGGCCGTCGGCATGGCTGTCGATGCCAATATCATTACGTACGAGAGGATCAAGGAAGAGTTAAGAGAGGGCAAAAGTATCCGCTCGGCCAGCCGCAGCGGGGCGAAATCATCGTTCGCCACCATTCTGGATTCCCACGCCACCACCTTTATCGCCGCGTTGGTTCTGATGATGATCGGCACGAATGCGGTCAAAGGGTTTGCCATCGTTCTCATGATGACGATCCTGGTGAGTCTCGTTACGAATGTATTCGGTTCCCGTCTCCTGCTGTGGCTGCTCCTGAAGGACAATGCGATTAAGCGCACCGAGTGGTTTGGGGTCAGTCTGAAACGGGCGGCATACAAAGCGGTTAAGCCGCTGCCTGATCTCGTGAAGCGAAGAAACTGGTATCTGGGCTTCTCGACTGTGGTGCTTATTGTTGGCCTGATTGCCATAATGGGCAGAGGGCTTAATCCAGGAGTCGATTTTCAATCGGGGACAAGGCTGGATCTCTATATAGGCAGCCCCTTCCAGACAAGCGATATTGCAGCGGTTATTCACGAGGAAATCCCGTCCGCCACGATGAAGCCGGTCGTAAAATACGGAACGGACGGCCTTGCCGCAACAACCACCTTCAGCAAGCCGATTCCCGCCGGTCAGTTGAACGCGGTAGAGGACAAGCTGCAGGAAAGGTACGGCGCTCAAGTGAGCAAGCAGGAATCTACGGTCGATCCTGTCATTGCCGCCGAGATGGTGAAGAAGGCCTGCTACGCCATACTGATAGCCTCAGCGGGTATCGTATTGTACACGGGACTTCGCTTTCACTACTTATTCGGCATTGCGTGCATTATCGCGCTTGCCCATGATATTTTGATTCCGGTCGCGTTGTTTTCCGCCCTCCGGCTTGAGATCGATCTGACCTTCATAGCGGCGGTTCTGACGATTGTCGGCTATTCGCTCAACGATACGATCGTGATTTTCGACCGGATTCGAACGAATATGAAGCAGACGAAGCTCACATCGGCCCGCGAGCTGGAGGAGCTGGTGAACAGGAGCCTGTGGCAGACGATGAGGCGTTCCCTGTATACGGTCCTGACCGTGTTCATCGCCGCTGTCGGTTTGTTATGGCTCGGCGGGGAAAGCATTCACCTGTTCTCGCTTGCGCTTCTATTCGGATTGGTGAGCGGCGCTTACTCGTCCATTTTTATTGCCGCGCAGGTCTGGCTGATCTTGTATAAACGCAGATTTCTCCCAGCGGGTTAGCACCGATCCCCCGCGGCGCACCCCGCCGCGGGGGGCTTTTTGGAGTTTGGAATCAGGCGGCAATCAAAACCGAAGGGCTATTCTTTTATTGCTGCTGACTACTGTTTGACCCTTAGCAGCAAATTTTACATACCGCCTTGCAGATGACTTTTTCTTCATGCGGACTAAAAAAAAACCAGTATGGGAATGTTGATTACTAGGTGATATATATGATGCGAATCGTGTACGTTCTTGTGCTTTGGGTCGTGGCTTTTTACAAAAGCAATTGGAGGGATTGGAAAAAGTACCAACCCACCATTTTGTTCATGGTTGCATCAAGCTTCTTGGTTCATCTTTTAACCTATAGCTATCTGTTGTGGGACCTCAGCTCTGAATTGGGCAGCCATTTAATTAATGATTTGTTGTTGACCATTTTTGCATATCCGCCAATGGTGCTGATTTACCTGACCAACTTTCCATTCAACAAAAAAGTGATAACCAAAGGGATGTACGTTATTCTTTGGGTGTTTATATATACGGTAATGGAAGCCATACAATATGGGCTGGAGAATATCCGGTATCATCACGGATGGAACCTCTGGAAGTCCATATTGTTTGATTTCGTGTTATTTCCGATGCTGGTTATACATCATGTCAGGCCGCTGATAGCTTACGTTCTATTCCTTGTCGGAACGATCCTGTTTATATTGATTTATGGAATCCCCATTTCCTCGTTTAAATAAGGAAAGTAAGCTTGCTTCCCTGTCTGCAGTCTGTCGGAGCTATCCCTGACGGGTTTACCGAAAACAGAGAATTAATTAATCCCCCCAATTATTCATGCGTATAACAATGAATACTCTTAATCGTTAAAATGAAGCCTGTTCATGCTTCACCTCCCATTATGTTTTTCGCAGGCAGTCACAGTGAAGACAAATAAAACCGGTATCTGCGGGCGATAGCCGCGAATACCGGTCATTTTGGAGAATATGAAATACCCTGGGCAAAATGTTACGGCTTCACAATGTTTGATAACGTATTAAACTCTTCATCGCTCAGCGTGATAGCAGCGGCCGCAATGTTCTCCTCCACATGCGCGACTGTCGAAGTGCCTGGAATAGGCAGCATGACAGGCGAGCGCTTCAGCAGCCAGGCCAGAGCCAGCTGGGAAGGAAGGGCATTATGCTGCTTGGCGATAGCGTCGAGCGGTCCGCCTTCTCTGGCTAATGCGCCTGTTGCCAGCGGAAACCAAGGGATGAATGCAATGTTGTTTGCCTCTGCGTAGTCCAGTACAGCCTCGGAATCCCGTTTGGCCAGGTTGTACAGATTTTGCACGGAAGTGATTTTGGCGAACTCGCTGGCTGCCTTGATCTGCTCGACGCTCACTTCGCTCAGACCGATGTGGCGGATCTTGCCTTCCTGCTGCAGCAGGGCCAGCTCGCCGATTTGTTCAGCTAATGGAACCTTGGCGTCTATGCGGTGCAATTGAAACAGGTCGATCCGCTCAAGACCCAGATGGCGCAGACTCAGCTCAACCTGCTGCCGCAAATATTCGGGACGCCCTACCGGACGCCAATCGCCGGGGCCTGACCGCGTGAGGCCTGCCTTGGTAGCAATGATTACGCCGTCCGCATAAGGATGGAGGGCTTTCTTGATGAGCATTTCGGAAACGAAGGGACCGTAGGAGTCGGCTGTGTCAATGAAATTCACTCCGAGCTCCACAGCGCGCTGAAGAACGCGTACGGCTTCGGCCGGATCCTTCGGATCTCCCCATACTCCGGGGCCGGTTATCTGCATCGCTCCATACCCCAAACGGTTGACCGGCAGATCGCCTCCAATGGCATAGGCGCCGGACGCAGCAGCTGAAACATTCAGATCAGACATGAACCATCCTCCTCAAATTTAAAAATAATAGTACCTATACTTGGTATAGCTTATATAGTCATTTTTTGCAAATTTTTTTCGCGAAAAATCGGGGCAGAGACTCCTGATTTAAGCAAGATTTCTTGCCTGTTTATGTTACACTGTCTAGTAGAAGGGGGTTGAACAGCTGTGGTAAAAATTCGAATCACATCCAGAGGCATCAAAAAAACACTGCAAAAATTTGACTATTTACAAGCGATCGCGGAATATGTCTGGAACGGATTTGACGCGAGGGCGACGATTGTCGAAATTAAAGCTGTATGGAACGCTTTGGGCGGTATGGAGAGATTGATCATATCGGATAACGGAGAGGGCATCGACAGAACCGTTTTGGAACGGAAATTCACGCCTTTCTATGAATCCGAGAAGCAGATCGATCCGAACAACAGGGTGCGGATGAGCTCTGCGATGCATGGCAAGAATGGAATCGGCCGATTGACCTTCCACAGCTTCTGCTCCCAGGCGACATGGAATACGACTTATAAAGCAGGTCCAGTCAATCAGACCTACTCCATTCATATAGCATCTGAAAGTCTGGATTCCTATACGCTGACCGGCAATGCAGAGGGCAAGGCGAAAACAGGAACCTCGGTCACATTCGACCATATCCACAAGGAAATCGACTTGACGGAGTTGAAACAATTTCTGAGCAAGGAGTTCGGCTGGTTTCTTGAGCTTCATGCGGGCAAGAAGTTCGGTATCATCATGGAAACGGGCGAATACCTGGATTATTCCGGCATTATCGGCGCGAAGGAGAATATCGAGCTTGCGCATCCCGCGACCAAAACCAAATTCGCCGTCAAATATATCCGCTGGACAGAGAGAATCAACAACGAATATTCCAGACTCTATTTTCTGGACTCCAGGAAGAGGGAGAAGTACAAGCAGCCCACCAGCTTCAACAATAAAGGGGACTCCTTCTATCACAGCGTCTACATCCAAAGCAAGCTGTTTGACGACTTCGACTTTATGAGCGAAGAACAATACGGGCAGCAGGAAATGGCATTTGGTTTAAGCCGGAAAAGCGAGGCCTTCCAATATCTGCTGGAGGAAATCAACCATTTGATCAGCGGAAAGCGCAAGCCGTTCCTCAAAAGCCATTCCGATCTGATCATTTCCGAACTGATCGCGTCGGACGCATTTCCCGCCTTCAAGGATACGCCGGAGGACAGCGCGCGCCAAGAAGAGCTGAAGCATGTCATTCAAGAGCTTTACCGGGTAGAACCCCGAATCTTCGCCCGCTTGAATCCGGAGCAAAAAAAGGTGATCGTCCATATGTTGAATTTGATTATGGAGACCGCAGACCGCGAACGGTTCTATCATGTTCTGAATGACATTATTAAATTGGAAGGCCCGGAGCGGCAGGAACTGGCCGAGCTGTTGAAGTCCAATATCGGTTAATGCTGCAGGAGTCCAACAAGCAGAACCGTCCCAGGCAGATCCCGGGCGGCTCTGCTTTTATTTATACCGGGACCTCAGCCGAGAATAATCCATCCTGAACCGAACATTGTGAATTGCCCCGGAGGCCGCTCTATTCTATGGTGTACTTGTGGGACAATGTCAGCAAGCCAAACGACAAATCTATGTCTATCATAATCCAAAATTGAGGTGAAAGCGTTGCCGATATCCGTTCATGAAGGTTTATTTGAAATTCAAACCCGGCAGACCTCCTATGTATTCGGGGTCAACGAGCAGGGAATCCTCCAGCATTTGTATTGGGGAAAGACGATTGCAGCGCAGGAATGCGCTTACCGTCTCCGTTCCAGATCGCACAGCTCGTTTGACGCTCAGGTGGAACGGGAGTACGAGGAATACAGCTTCTGGGGCGGCGTCGGTTATGTCGAGCCGACGCTGAAGGTACGTTTCTCCGATCACGTCAGAGATTTGAAAATGGTATACGAGGGCTATCGCATTGTAACCGATAATGGGGTCGAGGAGCTGATCCTGACCCTGAAAGACGCTCATTACGATCTGCTGGTCCATCTCCATTACAAGGTAATAGCGGAATGGGATATGATCGAACGCTATGCGGAAGCGGTTAATGCCGGCAAAACGGCGATTGTCATCGAAAATATGCAATCGGCCGCGTGGGCTGTGCCTTATTTGCCGCAATACCGGATGACCCATGTTACCGGAAGATGGTCGGGCGAGTATCAGCTCAGAGACACCGTTCTCTCCGAAGGCAAGAAAACGATTGAATCCAGAAGGGGCTTCACGGGCCCGCATGCCAATCCATGGTTTGCTATCGACGACGGCACCGCCACAGAGACGGCAGGCAATGTCTGGTTCGGCGCGCTCGGCTGGAGCGGCAACTGGAAAATAGTCGCGGAGAAGAGCAGCTTCAATCATGTAAGGGTGACGGGCGGCATTAATGATTTTGACAGTGAATGGCTGCTCCAGCCTGGAGAGACGTTCACGGCGCCGGTGTTCGTTGGCGGGTATACGCCATCGGGCTTCGGGGAGATGAGCCGCAGCTTTCACCGGTATCAGCGGGAATATGTCCTGCCTGGAGCCGCGACACGCAAGGTGCTGTACAACTCATGGGAAGCGACGACCTTCGATGTGAATGTGAAGGAGCAAATTGAGCTTGCGCAAAAAGCGGCGAAGATGGGCGTCGAGCGCTTTGTCGTCGATGACGGCTGGTTCGGCAAGCGCGACAGCGACCGGGCGGGTCTGGGCGACTGGTATGTTAATCCGCAGAAGTTTCCTGAAGGATTGGGCGCCTTGATTGAGAAGGTCAAGGAATTGGGAATGGATTTCGGTATCTGGGTGGAGCCCGAGTCCGTCAATCCGGACAGCGAGCTGTACCGGCAGCATCCGGAGTGGGTATACCATTTTCCGACACGGACCGGCTCGCAGCTTCGCAACCAGCTGCTTCTGAATATAGCCAAGCCCGAGGTAAAGCAGTTCATTATCGGTTTCATGACGGAGCTGCTCAGCTCTCATCCGATCTCCTTCATCAAATGGGATATGAACCGGACCATTACGGAGCCGGGACTTCACGGCTTCCCGGCCGGGCAGCAGAAGGAAATCTGGATCAGACATGTGCAAAGCCTGTATGAGATCTGGGCGGAGCTGCGGGAGAAATTCCCTCACGTCGAATTTGAGACCTGCGCCGGAGGCGGGGCCCGGATTGATTTTGGCATGCTGCGATTTGCCGATCAGGCATGGCCGAGCGATAACACCGATGCGTTCGACAGGCTGAGCATTCAGGAGGGTTTCTCCTACGTCTACAGCCCTCAGGTCATGATGTGCTGGGTAACGGATTCGCCCAATGGCATGAACGGCCGCAAGCTTCCGCTCTCATTCCGGTTCCACAGCGCCATGACAGGCTCGCTTGGCATCGGCGGCAATCTGAAGGAATGGTCGGAGGAGGAAATTGAGGAGGCCGGCGGTCATATCCAGCGGTACAAGGAGATCAGGCATCTCGTTCAAAAAGGCAGGCAGTACCGTCTGGCTTCATTACGCAAGTCCCCGCAAGCGGCTGTACAGTACGTGAGCGACGACCGGACGGAAAGCATTGTTTTTGCATTTCTGCATGCTCAGAATTTCGGCGGACGGCTTCCGGATCTGAAGCTGGATGGCCTTGCGGAGCATAAAATCTACGACATCGAGGGTATCGGCGATGAAGTCCTGCAATTGCACGGGAGCACCTTGATGAATGCGGGCCTTCCGCTTCCCCTGCGCGGCGATTTCGACAGTGTGCTGATCTCGCTGAAAGCGCGGGAGTAAGCTTGCAGGAGCCGGCGTGTAGTCGACGGATCGCCGTCATGCAAACGAAACGCGGCGCACTGGGAGCTGCGTGCAGCCCGGCGGTAATGGCTGCTGCATTCGGCACTTTCGCAAAGAGCCACACACTGCGTGCTTCGCGTATTGCATGACAAGCCGACCAGACCATATGGATTGACGTTTAGGGCCGGAAATGGCGCTGCCGCTTTTATCAGTCTCCCCTGGCGTGAGCTGAGGGACTACCCAGGTTTAGAGGCAGACAATTGTATACTGGAAGAAGGTTATTCCGTGCTGGAGCGCATAAACGGTGGATACCGGCCGCTGCAGCACGGTTTTTCCTTGTTATAGAGGAAATGGAGAGCTGGCGGGGGATGGAAGTTATCTGGAGGAAGGTTATTCCGTGCTGGAGCGCATAAACGGTGGGTACTGGCCGCTGCAGTACGGTTTTTCCCTGTTATAGAGGAAATGGGCCGCTCCCGCGCCGATCTCAGAAGAACGCCGGACTGCGGAAGGTTTTCTGCGCCGGAACAGCGAAATGTTAGAGAAGCGTATGCATATGGAACGGACATCTGGAAAACACGCGGCGCATGCAGCGGCACTTATATGATTGCAGCAGCTATATCTGCAGAGAGGCGGTTCATTCCATGATTATTGTGATGGAAAGGGAAAGCATGGGTTTTCTTTCAATCTCCATTCAAACGGAACATTATGATTTGGCGATCGTACCCGGCATCGGCGGGCGTATCATGGAATTTGGCTCGGATGGCGTCAATCTGCTCTATCAGAACGGGAGTCTGGCGGGTTACCGCCCCCGCTATGAAGCTGAGAATGCGGAAGAAATGCATGAACTGCGCGAGAGGAGCCCGCAGCTGCTTTATGGCGGAGAGAAAACATGGCTTGCTCCCCAAAGCGACTGGGTTGGCGTCCCGTATGCGGATTTGGATCACGGCGAGTACAGCTGGGAAGTGCAGCGGAATGAACAGGCTGTCCGGATCGTTCTGACGAGCCCCATATGCCGTGAGACGCAGCTGCAAATTATCCGCACTGTCACATGCGTGAACGGCATGCCGTCGATCGGCATCGAGCAGAAGCTGATCAACCATGGAACGGTTCCGGTAACCAAAGGCTTGTGGCAGGTGACCATGCTGAATCGCAGCGGAATTGTGGATATCCCGGACGGGCCACTGCTCGGTTCGAGGCAGCCGCTGCCCTTGTTGGACGAACACAATGCGGCAGCCGTTCATGGCACGGATGGCTGGAGGATGGTCATGGACAATGACCGGCTGTATAAGCTCGGCTTTATGACGGATGGGGGGCGGGCAGCCGCACGGCATCAGGCCGCGAACGGCAAAACATATACTTTGACCAAAACCTATGCGGTTGAGCCGGAGCAAGTTTACCCCCATCATACGGTCGTCGAAGTGTATAATGCCAGCGACTATCCATATTATGAGCTCGAGATTCACAGCCCGGCGTACACCCTCCAGCCAGGGGAGAGCGAATCATTCACGATAAACTGGGAGCTTGCCGTCGATACCCTGCACTGAACGCTTAGCCTTTTAGCTTGTTCCGATATTCCGTTGGCGACAAGCCGATCATTTTTTTGAACAGACGGGAGAAGTAGTAGGGGTCCTGGAAGCCAAGCGACAGGCCTATATCCTTTATGCTTCTGTCCGTCAGGTCGAGCAGCTGTCCGGCACGCTGAATCTTCATCCGCAAATAATAGTCGATCGGCGCAAAGCCGGTCGATTGTTTGAATAAATGGTTCAAATGCTGCTTGGAAATCCGGGTATGGGCAACCAATTCTTCGAGCGACAAATTGGATTCCAGCTGCTCCTTCATATATTGAATGGCCTGCTCGATATACCGCTCCGATTTCTCCTCGCCTGCCCCTGCCTTCATTAATCCGACAAAGCTGAGATAATATCTGACCGTTTGCGAAACATGGACCTGATGGTCCATGGAATACGGCTTGGATGACAGGATATCGTAGCATTGCCCGAATAAATCCAGCAGCTTGACGGAATGGCTTAGCCCAAGCCGCAGCGGCCCTGCTTCCATACTGAAGTTGGAGAAGAAGGCCCCGGCATCCTCCCCCATCAGATGAAACCAGTAAATGCTCCATGGATTGTTTTCATCTGCCCCATAGGAATGAGGCGTATCGGCAGGGATGACGGTGAGCGTCTGCTCGGTGACCCGCATCGCCTTGTGTGATCCGCTTTGGATCCATCCTTCGCCGCCCGCGCAGTAGATCAGAATATGCATGCTGCAGCCGGAGGGCCTGTCCCGGTAATGGTGGCGCGCCCGCGGGAAGTAGCCGATATCCGTTATATACAGCTGCCTGATCAAGGGATGAGCCACCATCTCTTTCAGGATATAAGGGGGCAGGACAATGATTTTCTCCGCTTCAAATCCATCCGCCTTCCTCAGCATCTTAGCAGAAAGCCTCCCTTCGATACATAAGCTTTGTTTGAATTTTACCGAATATAATCCATCATGTACAGGGGCCTGCCATTCGGCAGGCTGTTTCTTTAATCTTTAGAGAGGTTAACATTTGGTTTCACCTTTACTGATATTCCGAAGTGAAGAACCTAGCGGCAGGATTAACAAAAATCATGCGGAATATAGATCTTTAACAGCATGAGATATTGACACAGCTAATGGTTGAACAGGGGAAGGGGAGAGCTTGGAAGATGGCCATTCAATTGGAAATTTCGGGACCGAATGCGCACCGGGTATACCAGCGTGACGATCAGGACCAGGCGGATATTGCTTTCTCGGTCAAGGTGCCGCAGGGAGTGGAGGGGCTTGTGGAAGGCCGGATATCTGCCGGTCCATGGAGGAGTCTGGGGTCGGCCAGCCAGCCGGAATTCTCAGCTGCTCTGGAACGGGTGCCGGCAGGCGAGCATGAGATCTATGTTCGTATCGTATCTCCCGAGACAGGAGAACTGCTCGTAGAAGGAGATATTGGTCCGGTCTATGTAGGTGATCTGTGGGTATTGGCGGGGCAATCGAATATGGAAGGCTGCGGAAGATTGATACATGTAGAGGAGCCTCAGCCGGGCGTCAGCTGTTTCTATATGGGAGACCGCTGGGATCTGGCTGTGGAGCCGCTTTGCTGGCTGCTGGAATCGCCCGACCCTGTACATTGGACGCCATTGCCTGAGGGAATGGGTGTTTCCGAAGAGAAGCGCAAAGAATATATCAGGATGGCCCGCAGAGACAGAGTGCATGGAAGCGGACTTGGACTGCCGTTCGGCAAAATGATGCTGCGTCACACCGGCGTTCCCGTTGGGCTGCTCATGGTAGCGCATGGCGGAACCTCAATGAGCCAATGGGATGCCGCGCTCGCAGGCGAAGGCGGCCGTTCCTTATATGGCGCCATGCTGCGGGTCATTCGCGAGGCCGGAGGCAAGGTGCGGGGATGCCTGTGGTATCAGGGAGAGAGCGACGCTACTGAAGCGGATTCAGAGCTTTACTACGACCGGATGACGGAATGGGTGGCCAGCCTTAGACGCGATCTGGGAGATCCGGAGCTGCCGTTCATCTACGCACAGATATCTGTTGTGACCAATTGGTCCTTCGAGCAGGGATGGAACCGGGTACAGGACGATCAGGTCCGTCTTGAATCTGTGCTGGGCCGCGCAGCGGTTGTTCCGACCATCGACGCTTCGCTGGCTGACTTTATTCATCCGGATGCCGCCTCCCTGCGGGATATTGGGCACCGTATGGCGTGGGCGGCTCTCCGGCTCGTTGATGGCCGGAGCCCGGCCGAACCGGGTCCACGGTTTGCGTGGGCGGATTGGAATGAGCAGCGCACGGAGCTGACGATTACGTTCAGCGGAGTCAATGGAAGGCTGCAGAAGGTTGAACGCGTTTTTTCCTTCCAGCTGACAAACGGTGAAGAGCGGCTGCCGCTGGAGGGGCATCTGGATGAAGCTGCAGAGCGGGTCATCCTCACGCTGGAGCGGCCTGCACCGGATTCCTGCCAATTATGGCATGGCCGCGGCACCAACCCTGCGGTTAATGTGCGGGATGAAAAGGGAATACCGCTGCTTGTTTTTGGGCCGCTGCCTGTCTAGATTTACGACTGTCAAGTCTACAGCGCTTCTATCTATCCCGGCAGCCGCAGCGCAGAGCGCAGACTGCTGCCGGGAGATGCATGTGTGCAATGCGGCCGTTTGTCCACATGTTTCCACGCCGCTCCAAGCTTCAGCATGAGCATTTAAGATGACATGACGGGAGTTGTTCCGCAAGCAGTCGAACCCCGATATACAGCATTATCAAGACGGCGAAGGAAAACGGACTGCATCCGTTCCGGTACCTCAAGTATCTGTTCGGGCAATTTCCGAGAGCTTCCGGATTCCCGGGCTCCGAGCGCACTGGTACCCTATATGCCCTGCTCCTCAATTTTCTTTAATCCATATGCATCATTCACTGGCTTCCATTTGACTACGGATGGGGCTTATTTGACGCTTACCTGCTTAATCTTCTTGATTTAATAACGGTCATGTGGAATTCATTCCCATGGGAAAACGTTTTATTATTAAAACTTGAATATGATTCCTAGTCGGAGAACAAGATCTTCTATCTTTTGCTGTAATAAAATCCTACTCCTTTCGCAGCCGCTTAATATCGCTGATCGGGGGGAGGCCGAACAGGCGGGCATACTCGCGGCTGAATTGGGAGGGGCTTTCGTAGCCGACTTGAAAGGCGACGTCCGCGGCGTCCGCAGATTCGGACAATAAAAGGCGGCGTGCTTCCTGCAGCTGCAATTGCTTCTGATATTGCAGCGGGCTCATGGCGGTGACCTCTTTGAAATGCCGATGCAGAGAGGAAGGCGCCATGTTGGCGATTGAGGCGAGCTCTTCGATACGCAAAGGAGCGGTGTAATTCTGCTTAATCCGCTGCACGACGCTTGCAATCCGGTTTGAGCTGCTGCCGCTCATGGCGATCTGTTTCAGCGCATTTCCCTGCCCTCCGCTTAAGACCCGATATAAAATTTCTCGTATAATAAGCGGCGAGAGTACCGGTACATCCTCCGGATTGTCTAACAGACGGACAAGCCGGATAGCGGCATCCAAGAGGGAAGCGCTCATTTTGTCTACAAACAAAGCTCGCTGTGAATCTCCCTTGGCAGGAACCTGCTGATCCGAATCGTTCATCAAGTCAAGGACATCTTTCGGGTCAAATTTGAGCTGGACGCATAAATAGGGAGCTTCCGGCGTTGCCTGAATGACTTGTGCGGAAACAGGTAAAACCAAGGATACAACCAAATAGCTGGAGGGACCATACGTATAGCTCTCTCCCCCCAGTATGACAACTTTGGTGCCTTGGGCGACGAAGCAGATGGTCGGCTCATGGACGGAGAACGAAGGGAATGTCGTAACCGAGTTGCGTATCACGGAAAGCGAAGGAATGACTGTCGGGTGAACCCCGTCCCTACCTGTATTATTTTCGATAAGCTGGGCCAACTCTGTCTGATATGGAACCAGGGGATCTTGGTGAGCAGATGGACTCGGCATGACTTTCCCTCCTTATTTCTTTATCGGCATTATACCCCCTTTGGGAGGCGGAACAAAGCTGATTGAGAGGATCAGGCAATGATTTGCGATCATTTGGCTATCTTCCCGCACCTCAACTGACTCATAATCAAGTTGTAAGGAAGGAGGAATCTTCAACACAGAGATTCCAGGTTCGCAAATAAAGGAGGCCAAACATATGAAATACAGAATTCTCGGGGCAACCAGCATGTCGGTTAGCGAGTACGCTCTTGGAACGATGATGCTCGGAGCAATGGGTAACAGCGACCATGACGAATCGGTGCGCATGATCCACACGGCCATGGATGCCGGTATCAACTTTATTGACACAGCTGACGTATACTCCAAGGGCGAGTCCGAGGAGATTGTCGGCAAGGCGCTTAAGGGAAAGCGCGATAAGGTGGTGCTGGCAACGAAGTTCGGCTTACCGATGGGGCAGGATGCCAACCAGAGCGGGGGCGCGCGGCGTTGGATCATCCGCGCGGTCGAGGATAGTTTGCGGCGGCTCGGCACTGACTACATCGACCTCTACCAGATGCATCGTCCAGATCCGAATACGGACATCGGTGAGACTCTCTCAGCTCTCTCCGATCTAATTCGTTCAGGCAAGGTGCGCGCTATTGGTTCTTCCACTTTTCCGGCAGAACAGATCGTCGAGGCACAATGGGCCGCAGATAAGCACGGACATCACCGCTTCCTCACGGAGCAGCCGAGGTACTCAATCCTCAATAGAACGAATGAATCGGCTGTGCTCCCCTCGACGCAGTGCTATGGAATGGGTGTCCTGTCCTACGGGCCGCTGGGAAGCGGCTGGTTGTCAGGACGGGTGGACCCAACTACGGGCAACCGCGCATCGCTGCAAACGCGTGCCTTCGACCTCTCGATACCGGGAAATCAAGTGAAATTGGCCGCTGTCCGGCAGCTCACTCAACTTGCCGCAGAGACGGAAATGCCGTTAGCACACCTGGCAATCGCGTTTGTCCTGTCACATCCGGCTATAACGTCCGTTCTTATTGGCCCACGGACGCTAGAGCAGCTCGAGGATCTTTTGGCGGGCGCGGACGCGGTACTGAACGAGGATATCCTTGATCGGATTGACGAAATCGTTCCACCCGGCACCGATCTCAACGTAGCAGACAATACCTTCTTGATGAATCCGGCCATAGAAGACAAGCGTCTGCGCCGCAGATAAACGAATTCTTGAGGTCATTACAACGATAGCATTCCTGTAGAGCATTAAATTACTGCTTTGCAAAAAAACGAGCGCCTCGGTACGATGGGAGTACGCAACGGGTCATAGCCCTTTAAATCCCATCATCCAGGAGGACGCTCTACTATGAAGTTTAAATCGCAGGACAAACAAAATCAACTCCTTGAAAAAATGACGGCCCAACATCTAGTCGTTGGGATTGACATCGCCCAGCAAACGCATGTCGCACGAGCTGTGAACTTTCGAGGTATTGTGCTTGGTAATCCCCTATCCTTCTCGAATGATGAGGAAGGTTTTCACAATCTTCTTCGGTGGATCCAGACGCTACAATCTGCCCATGCTTTAACGGCGGCCATTGTTGGCATGGAGCCTACCGGACACTACTGGCTTAACGTATCCAAGTGGCTTGCCGAACGTCAGTTTGAGGTCGTTCTCGTCAATCCGCATCTTGTAAAGAAGAACAAAGAAAACCGCGACAACACGCCCTCAAAGAGCGATAAAAAGGATGCTCTGGTCATCGCCGACATGGTCAAAAACGGATACTACTCCTTCATTCGTACAACACCAGCAGCCTTTGAAGAACGACGTGTCTTTCTCTCCAATCGCGACTTTGTCGTGAAGAGACTCGTTAGTGCGAAGAACCAAATTCATCGCTGGGTCGACGTGGTTTTCCCTGAGCTGCGGCAAGTCTTCACGAACATCATGTGCACCGGTTCATTGGCCACACTTCGTCTTTTTCCAACGCCCGATGACATGTGTACCTTACAGCCCCAAGATGTCATACAAGGTTGGAAATCACTCATGAAACGGCATGCTGGTGAGCGAAAAGCCCGAACCCTTATCGCTCTTGCTAGCCGTTCTGTGGGTTCTAAGCAGGCCTTGCATGCCTACAAGCTTCACTTGAAGCAGCTTCTCGATGAGTACGATCTTGCTTGCCTGCAGCTAGAAACGGTAGAGACGGAGATTGTTGCCGTTTTAGAACGGATTCCATTTGCGAAATTTATGCTTGCTGTCAAAGGGATCAGCGCCATTTCACTGGCTGGTATTCTAGGCGAGGCGGGGGATTTAAGTGGCTTTGTTCACGGGAATGCCTTACTGCGACATGCCGGTCTCAACCTCGCAGAAGCAAGTTCAGGCAAATGGACCGGACAAATGAAGATTAGTAAACGAGGACGATCCCGACTCCGACGTTTCATCTTCATGATGACGATGAGTTTAGTTGCGAACAATCCGGAGTTTAAAGCGATGCATGCCTACAATGTGCAGGTGAAGAAGATGAAGAAAATGAGGTCCATTATGAAGTTGTGTGGCAAGTTAGCGAGAATATTAGTTGGAATGGCTCGCAGCGGCGAAGCCTACAACCCTCCTAAAACCATGCCAATCCAGCTAGCAGCTTAATCGATACCTACCGTTTCGTTGCACGAATTTTGGCTTATTCGCGGGATTTCAAAGAAAGCACGGCGTACCGGATACATTGAACCAAAGGGCACCGACCCGTAACGATAGCAAGACCGGCCTCCACCCCTTGGATAGGCGTAACGAAGGAATGAAAGGGCATCGACCCGTTGAGGCATGGGAGTGAGAACCTCCAGGGACGGCGTGGAGAATACGTGCAGGATATGGAAGAACATGGGGGGAATAGTCTCCCCCTCTATTTCCTCACGCCTCCATGTTGTCCAGGTCTATGAAGTGGTCACCCGAGCGTCCTTCATACATATCTATCAAGGGTGAAATCCTGCGAATAAGCGAGCATTCGTGAGAAAACTTAATCGTACCGAGGGAGTTCAATTAGCCGCCCTATCATGGGCGGTTTTTTTGAGGTTAAAATCAACAAACAAACGACGATCCCGATCTACCCAACCAGATACTTTTAGAACAGATTCGAAAATGCATTCTGCATAAATTGGGAACCATCTAATGCAGGGGCACTTCTTTAGCGGCAGACCCGGGAGAATCTCTTTTTTTATACCAGCATCATCAACGATTATTTCTATCCATGGGGGCCGGCACAACTGTAAGGATCATCCATCCTGTGTTGCGCGGTTTGTCGAATCGTGACATGATTAAGAAAAAGCGACAGAGCCAAAGCGAGGGCACAAGCCATGAAACGAACGATGAAACGTATCACCAGCGGATCCATGACGCTAAAAAAAAGAATAATCATTCTCTTCCTGATCAGCTCCCTGCTCCCCTTCATTTTTGTGTTTTTTATCTCCTACCACACGATATACTCCATTCTTACCAATAAAATCCAGGATGGCATTCAAAGCAATCTCAGGCAGGTCGAATACTCTCTGGAGAATGCGATCGGGAACTTGAATTCCGTATCCGAGCAGCTCGCGTTCAAGGGAACGATCGGCAGGGAGCTGGAAATTTTGTTAACCTCGGGCAACGCGTATGAGCGGTCGCAAATGACTACTCAAATCAACAGCGAGCTTAATCTGATTACCTTCACGAATACGAATGTCGGTCTCACGATGTATTACTTTCAAAAGGACGGGCTCCATCAGTTTGAAACTTCTGGCGTCAAGCCGGATTTTGATCCGAAGCGTCTGCCGCTCTTGGCCGAATATTACGGCATCACCTATTACGGCCCGCATGTCAGCTACGACCGCTTTAATAATAAATATGTGCTGTCTGCTATGCGGAAGGTGGATCTGCCAAGCCGGAATGACGTTTATGTTTATATCGAGAGCAATTTTAAATTGACGGAAAGCATTCTGGATAACGGGGAAAATGCCCAGCATGCTTTTTATCTCTTTTTAGATAATAACCATAAAATTACATATAGCGAGATTCCTGAGGAATTTCCGATAAACTCTGTATTCACCAGTGATACAGCTGTCAAATCGCATGGTCTGCATAACGAGTATTATTGGTTTGATGAAACCAGCAACCAGGGCTGGAGCATCGTGTCGGTTATTTCCAATGCGGACTACAACAAAGAAATGAACAAATGGTTTCTGCAAACCATCGTTTCTTCCCTTTTCTTCCTGGGGGTCAGTGTGCTCATGGCGTGGCTGCTGTGGAAAATGGTCTATCGTCCGTTATCGAATTTCAACAAGGAAATCAAGCTGATGACGAGCAACAAGACGCCGTCTCTCCTTGTTCGGACGAGAATTCCGGAATTTGACCAGCTGTTGGATCAGTTCCGCGATATGAAGACGCAGATCTGGGATTTGTTCGTGGAGGTTCAGCAGAAGGAGAAAAGGAGAGCCGATCTGGAGGTGGAAAAGCTGCTCTATCAGATTAATCCGCATTTTCTGATGAACACCCTCGATACGGTGCACTGGCTTGCCGTTATGAACGGGCAGAACGAAATCGACCGGATTATTTCTTCCCTGAATAAGCTGCTGCATTATAATCTCGGCAAGCTGGGGCAGTCCTCCACGATACGCGATGAAGTCGATGCGCTTAAGCAATATTTGATCCTGCAGAAAATCCGCTATGATTTTGAATTCCAGGTTGATATCGAGGTGGATCAAAGCCTGCTCGACATGCCGATACCGCGCTTCATTCTGCAGCCGCTTGTGGAAAATTCCCTCTACCATGGCTTCAGCGACAACGGGGTTATCCAGGTCCGCGTAAAGGCGCAGGAAATGATTGAGATTTCCATCCAGGACAACGGGTCAGGGATGACCCAGGAGGCCATCAACAAGCTGCTCCACAGTGAACAGATGGAACGGGAGAAGGTAGGCATGGGCATCGGCATGAATTACGTGAAGCGGATGCTTGAGGTTTATTACAACGGCAAAGCGCGGATACATATCGAGAGCGCGCCTGGACAAGGGACGAGCATTTACTTGAGTTTGCCGATATTGAAGGAGGATACGCTGTGATCCGGATATTAGTCGTAGACGACGAAAAATTGGTAAGACAGGGCATTATAACGTCATTGCCGTGGGCGGAGTTTGGAATGCAGGTAGTGGGTGAAGCCAAAAACGGCGAGAAGGCCATCGAATTTCTGGAGCAGAACGAGGTGGATTTGATGCTCACGGACCTCGCCATGCCCGTTATGTCGGGAATTGAGCTGATGCGGATTGTCCGCAAGCGCTATCCGAATCTGTATATTATTGTCCTGACGCTGCATCAGGATTTTGAATATATCCAGGAGGCGCTGCGGCTTGGTGCAATCGACTATATTGCCAAAGTGGAGCTGGCGCAGGACCGGTTCTCCGAGATACTGGCGCGTATTCATGCGCGGATCAAAGAGGAACAGCAGAAAGGCAAACAGTCCGCCGCGGGGCCGGCTTCCGATGAAACCATCGGGGTGGATTTGGGTTATGCGCTGCTTTCCCCGGAGGCGCAGGCAGACCTGGCTTGGATCCATTCGCTTTATCCGGAGCTCTCAGGCAGCAGCCCGGACGAGCAGCAGTGGATCCGGTATCCGGCCGATAAACGGGAGAATGACGCGATGTTCGCCGTATTGACGGAGGCTGTTCAGAACCGGGAGAACTGGGTGCTTCTATGTCTGGAAGGATTGCGGGGCATCGAGAAGACGGAGGTGCAGCGGGCGCTGCTCGCATACAGGAAGCATCTCTTATTTTACGATTATCATCCGGAGGACAAGCTGATCCGGCGGTCCCTTCGTGAGCTGCAGGAGAAGGAGAGGCTGCCGGACGGTTATGATCGCGAAATCGCAGAAGCAGCCGAGCAGTGGTCGGCGCTTGGCTGGATACACAATGATGAGCGGTTTGCCGTGCTTCTGGACAGGCTCAAATCGATGAAGCTGCCTCCATCCAGGCTCATGCTTTTTCTGCGCAAGCTGACGGATGAATGGAATGAATTGTACAGCTCGATCCTCCCGTCCGGACTGGTGCTTCCGGAGGGATTTTATTCCTGGCATGAAGCCAATGAATGGTTCAGGCAAATTCGGAAAACGATAAGTAGGACATTGGGCGCACCTCATTATTCCCAGGAGGTCCAGGATGCGGTTATGAGAGCCGTGCAATTGATTCAGGAGCAGCTGAGCGGGCAGCTGTATGCCGCCGATATCGCCAAGCGGGTCAATATGAGCCGCAGCTATTTCAGCCAATGCTTCAGGGATATTATCGGGAAGACGTTCAATGAGTACGTGCGCCAAGCCAGAGTGGACAAGGCCAAAGAGTATTTGGTGCATACGAACATGCCGATTCTGTGGGTGGCGGAAAAAACGGGCTATCTGGACGGGAAATATTTCAGCACGGTGTTCCGCGAGCAGACCGGCGAGCTGCCAAGCGCCTTCCGCAAAACGCACCGCAAGGAATAGGGCTGAAAAAGGTGTCGATTTCACTCCTATACCGCATATCCATCCTTCAAACCTCTACCTGGGGGGACATTTGTCCGACAAGCAGGGTAGAGGTTTGTCCGAAAAGGGTGAAAAATGGCATCCGGCAGGGAGGGAAACCGTTCATTTCTCCCCCTTATCACACAACCGCTCCCTGTCTAAACTGGGGCTTTGGATGTGATACATTTATCATGCAAGTTGACGACTACTCGGAAAGAAGGGGAGCATGTTGAGAAACAAAAGAAAAGGCATAGCTACGCTGACGCTGCTTTTGGCATTTGTACTGGTGATCAGCGCCTGCAGTCAGTCGAATTCGAACACATCTTCGAACAACGGTGGAAATCAGACGGGGAATGCACCGGCTGCACCGGCGGATCCATTCGGAAAATACACAGAGCCGGTTACCCTGGCTGTCGGACAAAAGGTAGATCCGGCGGACAAATCGCTGCCGGCCGGCGACACGCCGGATAATAACCAGTTCACCCGATACATCAAAGACAACTTGAATATCGACGTGTCCAATGCCTTTACGGCATCGCCAACCAACTATGATCAGAAAGTCAGCCTTTCCATCTCAAGCAACGACCTGCCGGACGCCATGGTGGTCAATGCCCAGCAAATGCGCCTTATGTACGATAACGGTCAGCTGGCTGACTTGACGGAGGCTTTTAATTCGAATGCATCGCCGGCACTGAAGCGCGTTCTGGAAGAATCGAACAAGCGCGCGATGGATACCGTTACATTTGACGGCAAAATCATGGCGCTGCCACAGGCGGAGGATGCCGGTATCCACGAGATGTGGATCCGTAAGGATTGGCTCGACAAGCTCGGCCTTGAGCCTCCCAAAACGATGGCGGATCTGGAGAAAGTGGCAGACGCTTTCACCAACCAGGATCCTGACGGCAATGGCAAAAAAGATACGATCGGCATCGCCGGACCATCCAGCAGCGGTAAAATGTATGCGAACTTCCTGGATTCCGCGAACAATCTCTACGGCTTCGATCCGATTTTCTCGGCCTATGGCGCATACCCCGGTTACTGGGTAAAAGATGCGGACGGCAATCCGGCCTATGGCTCGACGCTGCCGCAAACGAAAGAAGCGCTCGGCAAGCTTAGAGATCTGTATTCCAAAGGATTGATCGATCCGCAAATGGCGATCCGCACCGATTCCGGCGAGTCGATCGTCAGCGGTCAAACGGGTATGTTCTTCGCTCCTTGGTGGATGGGTTACGGTCCGCTCACGGATGCCGTTAAACAAAATCCGAAAGCGAACTGGCAAGCTTACGCGCTGCCGCTTGATGCGCAAGGACAATTCAGCCCGCATCTGAGCGCGCCGGCCGGTCAATTCGTAGTCGTGTCCAAAGATTATAAAAATCCCGAAGCCGTCATCAAGCTGCAAAATCTGCTGCTTCGCGACGAAAGCAAATTTGATTTGACCAAAGGTTCAATCGGCTTCTACCCTGTCCGTCTTGCTCTTGGACCTTCCGACGAATCGGAATTTACCGTTCAAGCGGTACGCGATGTGCTTTCCGGAGCGAAAACGCCGGAGGACTTTGCGGACAAACCGGAGTACAAGCTGCTGCAGGGAGATTTGACGAATATCAAAAAAGTAAAAATCGAGCCTTACGACAAGATGGATATCCAATACTGGAATCCAACGGCCGATATGGGCGCCTGGACCCGTCTGTATTCGATCATGGTCGGCGTTGCGCCTAACGTGGACGTGCAGATGAACCGGGTAAGCAGTCTGCTCTACTCGCAGACGAACTCGATGGAGACCAAATGGGTCAACCTGAAGAAAATGGAAGATGAAACCTTCCTGAAAATCGTCGTCGGCGGAGCTCCGCTCGACACCTTCGATAAATTCGTAACCGATTGGAAAAAACAAGGCGGAGATCAAATTACCGCCGAGGTTGCCGAAGCAGTCAAGGAATAAAGAGGATGACCAGGGGGGCTTGAGTCACAAGCCCCCCTATATTCCCGGCCATATGAATACTTGGGGAGGGATAACCAGTGAATACCAAAGGGTTTGCCAAGCATTATTACGCTATGCTTCTGCCGGGATTTATATGGCTTGGAGTATTCAGTATTTTTCCCATGTTCGGGATTATCATCGCTTTTGAGCATTACAATCCCGTCAAGGGAATGCTCGGCTCGGAATGGGTCGGTCTGGAAAATTTCCGTTACATGTTTACGCTCAGCGACACCAGAAGCATCTTTTTCAACACGATCTTCATTGCTTTTATGAAGATAATAGCCAATCTGATTGTCCCGCTTGTTTTTGCTTTGCTGCTTAATGAGCTGCGTATTACCGTGCTTAAAAAATGGGTGCAGACCATTGTTTATCTGCCTCACTTTCTGTCATGGGTTATTCTTGGAGGCATTGTATTGGATTTGTTCTCCTTTGACGGTCCCATCAATGGCATATTGTCTGTCTTCGGTCTGAAAGCAACCAATTTCTTCGCCAGTGCGCCGCTGTTCCCTTTTCTCGCGGTAGGCACAGATGTCTGGAAGGAATTCGGCTTCAATATGATTATTTATTTGGCAGCCCTGACCGGCATCAATCCCTCTTTGTATGAAGCAGCGGGGATCGACGGAGCGTCGCGGATGCGCCGTTTGTGGCATGTGACGCTGCCGGGCATACGCACAACCGCTGCCCTGCTTGCTGTACTGGGCCTCGGGAATGTTCTGAATGCGGGGTTTGACCAAATTTTCAACTTATATAATCCTCTTGTGTATTCGTCGGGGGACATCATCGATACCTGGGTTTACCGCACAGGGCTGCTGAATTTGCAGTATGAGCTTGCGACCGCCGTAGGGCTGCTCAAATCCCTGATCGGGTTCATTCTTATTGCCATCTCGTATGTAGCGGCCTACAAGTGGGCCAATTACCGGATTTTCTAAGAGAGGAGGCTGGCGGAAATGGTCAAAGATACGACAGCCGGTTCAAAAATATTCGATGTGCTGATTGTGATTATTCTTGTCGTAGTCGCTCTCACCTGCATACTCCCGCTATGGTATACGCTGGCGATATCGTTCAGTACCAAATCCGCTGCGGCGGGAGGGCAAGTCTCATTATGGCCGGTCGGCTTTAATTTGAACTCCTACAAGCAGCTGCTGCAGGACAACCAGTTCTTCGTTTCCTTCTGGACGTCGATCAAGCGTGTCGTGCTGGGGGCGGGCCTGAATTTACTGGTCGTGCCGTTGATGGCTTATCCGCTGTCGAAGACAATCAAGGATTTCAGGCTGCGGAACTTTCTCATGTGGGCCATGATCTTCACCATGCTGTTCAACGGCGGCTTGATTCCGCTGTACCTGACGATCAAGCAGCTCGGTCTGTTCAACAGCATCTGGTCGCTGGTTCTCGTCGGAGGGGCGCAAACCCTGGTGTTCAACGTGATTCTGGCCATGAACTTCTTCCGCAATCTGCCCAAGGAACTGGACGAGGCGGCTCTTGTGGACGGAGCGGGCCCCTGGTATATCCTGCTCAAAGTATATGTTCCGCTGTCCGCGCCTGTACTGGCTACCGTATCGCTGTTCAGCATCGTGTATCACTGGAATGAGTTTTTATACGGACTGGTCTTCATGACGCGCGAGCAGTATTATCCGCTGCAGACGTATATCCAGCAGGTCGTTGTCATGCTGGATCCGTCGACCATGTCCACGGATCAGCTGCAGCGGTTGAGCCAGCTGTCCAACAAGACCTTGAACGCGGCAAAAATTTTCATCGCGATGATCCCGGTTCTGGTCGTTTACCCGTTCCTGCAGCGCTTCTTCATTCACGGCATCACGCTGGGCTCAGTCAAGGAATAAGCCGGCGCTATCAAATTACTTAAAGGAGTCTTATTCATATGAAACAAATTCGGATCGGCACCCTTGTTGGCGGCGGGGACGCAGTTCGCGTCCTGCCGCAAATTCTTCCTCATGGCTTTGAATCATTCAGTCTTACCTTCTGGCAGTCGACCAATGGTCTGGACTTGTCCGAGACCGCCAAGCGGGTTAAGGAAATTCTGGCGGAGAAGGGCGTTCCCATCTCCAGCCTCGGCATCTTCGGCAATCCGCTCACAGGCGAAGGAGACAACGCCGATACGCTGGCCAGCTGGGAACGGCTGATCGACCATGCGCATGAATTCGGAACGGATCTGGTAGCGGGCTTCACCGGGCGTATGCCGGGTACGATCGACGACTCTCTTCCGCGTTACACGGAAGTGTTCGGGGAATTGGCGAAACGCGCGGCGGACAAGGGAGTCAAGCTGGCTTTTGAAAACTGCGATATGGGCGGCACATGGGAAAGCGGAGACTGGAATATCGCGCATAATCCGACGGCATGGGAAAGAATGTTCAACGCCCTTCCTGCGGAAAATATCGGACTTCAATGGGAACCGACCCATCAAATGGTCAGCCTGATCGATCCGATCCCGCAGCTGCGGAAATGGGTAGGGAAAATCTTCAATGTGCACGGCAAGGATGCCACAATCGCTTGGGATGTCGTACGCGAATACGGCATTCATGGACCGAAACCGTTCGTATGGCACCGTACGCCAGGCTTCGGCGACACCAATTGGACGGATGTCATTTCGATTCTCCGGCAGCACGGATACGAGGGCAGCATTGATATCGAAGGCTGGCATGATCCGGTGTACCGCGATGATTGGGAGATGACGGGACAGGTACACGCGCTTAACTATCTGAAAAACTGCCGTGGCGGCGACTTTATTCCAAATCCGTCATAGACATCATACCTGAATATTATGAATAGAAAGAGGTGAGCGGTATGGCGCTTCATAAAGTTGTGGTTGCCGGCTGTGGTGGAATGGCCAACGAGTGGCTTGACTACGCCGCACAGCGGGAAAATGTTGAAATTGTAGGGCTTGTGGACCTCTTCGAGGAAGCAGCCAAGAAAATGGCGCAGAAGCGCGGATTGAATGTTCCGACATTCACGGATTTATCCACGGCTCTCAGCCAAACGGGTGCGAATCTGGTATTTGACGTCACGATTCCTGCCAGCCACAAGCAGATTGCGACAACTGCGCTGCAGGCTGGCGCCCATGTATTCGGAGAGAAGCCGATGGCGGAAACATTGGCAGACGCACAGGAAGTTCTGGCTGTGGCGAGCGGGTCCGGCAAGCGGTATTCCGTTATGCAGAACCGCCGTTATTTGAAGCATATCCGCGCCTTGTCCAGCTTTCTGGCATCCGGTGCGATCGGAACAGTCGGCTCGCTTCACGCTGATTTCTTTCTCGGACCGCATTTCGGCGGCTTCCGTGAGACGATGGCAAGCCCACTGATCCTGGATATGGCGATTCATACGTTCGACCAGGCACGCTTCCTGAGCGGAGCTGATCCGGTGTCGGTCTACTGCCACGAATATAATCCGGCAGGTTCATGGTACGCAGGCAATGCTTCGGCCATCTGCATCTTCGAAATGAGCGACGGTTCGGTATTCTCGTACCGCGGTTCATGGAGCGCTCAAGGCGCAGGAACCTCATGGGAGTCCGATTGGCGCGTTACAGGAAGCCAAGGGACGGCCAAATGGGATGGGGACAATCGTCCTGTCGCAGAGGTTGTCGAGGGCGAAGAAGGCTTTATCCGTCCGGGCAAACTAGTGGAAGTGCCGGATATCTGGACGGGCCGGGAAGGCCATTTTGGCTGCCTGGACAATATGTTCGAGGCGCTGGAGCAGGATCGTCCTGCCGAAACGGATTGTACGGACAACATCAAGAGCGTATCGATGGTCTTCGGCGCGCTGGAAAGCGCAAGAACCGGCCAGAAGGTTATGCTTTAATTAACGATAGAAGACGAGAGAGATTTATAGATAGGCGGAATGGAGGCATGAAGCATGAAATCGATACGAGTTGGAATGATCGGTTATAAATTTATGGGTAAGGCGCACAGCCATGCGTATCGCGATTTGCCGATGTTTTTTCCGGATTCTCCGGCTCCGGTCATGAAGGCGATCTGCGGCAGGGACGAGCAGGGCGTACAGCAGGCGGCGAAGCAGTTCGGCTGGGAGCATGCGGTTACGGATTGGCGCGAGCTGGTCAAGCGGGAGGATATCGACCTGGTCGATATCAATGCCCCGAGCGACGCGCACAAGGAAATTGCCATTGCGGCAGCGCAGGCTGGCAAGCATCTGTTCTGCGAGAAGCCGCTCGCACTGACACTGTCCGACGCGAGAGAGATGCTGCAGGCGGCGGAAGCGGCCGGCGTCAAGCATATGGTTGGCTTCAATTACCGCTTTGCACCGGCTATCCGCTTGGCGAAGAAGCTGATTGCCGAAGGCAGAATCGGCAAAATTCATCATTTTCGCGCGACCTTCCTGCAGGATTGGCTGGTTGATCCGGCGTTCCCGCTCGTTTGGCGGCTGAAGAAGGAAGTGGCGGGCTCCGGCTCGCACGGCGATCTCGGCGCGCATCTAATTGATCTGGCCCGGTACCTGGTAGGCGAGATTAACGAGGTGGTCGGAATGAACGAGACCTTCGTCAAGGAGCGTCCAATCGCCGAGTCCATGACCGGCCTGAGCGCGCAAGGAAATACGGATGGCCCCATGGGCGAAGTCACGGTGGATGACGCCACGCTGTTTATGGCCCGGTTTGCAAGCGGAGCTCTGGGCAGCTTTGAAGCAAGCCGCTTTGCCGCAGGTCACCGCTGCACGAATGCGTTTGAAATCAACGGCAGCAAAGGAAGCGTTCGTTTCGACTTTGAGCGCATGAATGAGCTGGAGGTTTATTTTACCGACGATGCGGATGATGTGCAGGGCTTCCGGCGCGTGCTTGCAACTGACCCCGCCCATGATTATATGGACGCCTGGTGGCCGCCCGGCCATACGATCGGCTTCGAGCATACGTTCATTCATGAAATCCTGGAGCTGATGGACGCCATTCATGATGACCGCCAGCCAGAACCGAATTTCGTGGACGGCATTAAATGTCAGGAAATTCTTGAAGCTGTTGACGTATCCATCGCAGAGCGGCGCTGGGTATCCATCAGCGAGCTTCAGGTGTGACAGGCTGCCTGCCTGCCGCAAATTCGATCAACCTAAAGGAGATCTATCATGGATAAAAATATATTGGGCACGAATGTGGTTGCGCAAATCGGAATCCTGGTCCATGACATTGAAGCGACTTCCAAGGCGTATGCCGACTTCCTCGGCATCGAGACGCCGAAGTGGTTCTGGACGGATACGGTTGATGTGGCGCAGACGGAATATAACGGCGTTTCTTCGGAAGCCCGTTCGAAGCTGGCATTTTTCGATATGGGTTCGCTGCAGCTGGAGCTGATCGAGCCCGATCACAATCCGAGCACCTGGCGCGATTACCTGAATGAGCATGGCGAAGGCGCCCATCATATCGCTTTTGTCGTCAAGGGCATGAAGGAAAAGATTGCGGTCATGGAGAAAAACGGCATGCCGCTGCAGCAGAAGGGCGAATATACAGGCGGACGCTACGCCTATATGGATACGTCGAAGCAATTGAAAATCCTGCTGGAGCTGCTCGAGAACGATAACTAAACCTGACGCCCGGAAAAGAGGATTAGTCATGGAACATATCGAAAATAATAACTTGTTGAAAGTCGGCATCGTAGTCGACGATATCGAGAAGGCGCTCAAAGCCTACTGCGGGCTGTTCGGATTGGCAATGCCGGAGATTCAGACGCCCGATCCGAATTCGGTTCAGGAGCACACGGATAACTCCTACACCTGGTACAGAGGCGAATATATTACAGCCAGAACGAAATTCGCCAATCTGCAAATGGGTCCTGTAACCGTCGAATTGATGGAGCCATTCGATGAGCCGAACCCCTGGAACGAATTCAAACAAAAGCATGGTCCCGGCGTTCACTTTATCACCTTTACGGTCAACGGCTTCCAGCAGCATATCAACTTCCTTGAAGGACAAGGAATCCCGCTGGCCCACAAAGGCGAATATGGCTCGGGGCGGTACGGCTACTTCGATACGGAATCGCTTCTTGGCGTAGTGCTGGGACTGCAGGAGCTTGGACCGAAGCAGGATTAAACATTCCGCAAAGGCGGGTCTTCCGGCGATCCGGCCGTGAAAGGTTGTGTCTTGAGTATGACGAAACGAATAACGGCAATCGTCGGCGACTTTTATCATGATGAGGCGCTCGCCAGGGAATCACTGGAGAAAGCGTTTGGAGCGGCTGCATCAAGTGGAGAGTGGACGCTTGATTTTACGGGAACGGACCGGATCCTGCAGGTGCTGGAAGAGGGCCCTGCGGTGATCGTCCTGTTCAAGGAAAACCGTCTCAATCCGCAGGATGAACAGGTTGATATGTGGATGGACGGGGCGGTATCGGCGGCAATCGAGCGCTACGTCCAGGGCGGCGGAGCATGGCTGGCCTGGCATGCGGGGCTTGCTTCCTATGCTGAGGATTCCGAATATATCCGGATGTTGAGGGGATACTTCATCTCCCACCCGCCGCAAAACAAGGAAGTGCGTTACATACCGGTGAATACAGCCGATACCGGCTGGTCGGCGGAAGGCTTCCAATTTCTCGATGAGCATTATTTTGTGAGCTGCGCCGAGGAGAGCACCGGGGTATTCCTGCGCTCGGAGTCCGAGGACGGTTCGTCAATCGGCGGCTGGCGTCATCTGCACGGCGAAGGAAAAGTATGCTGCCTCGCGCCTGCGCACCGGCGGGAAGGTCTGCTGGCAGCGCCATTTCTGGAGCTTCTGGGGAACTGCCTGAAATGGTGCGCGGAGCCGGGAAAAGAATAATAGATTTGAATGCGATAAGAAATCGCTTCGGGTACACGGCAGTTAAAAGCCTTCGTGTGTCCGTGGCGTTTTTTTTAATTATCAGGCGATAGTGAAGGCAGTCCGCGAACCCCTTGGAAGAGAGGTACGTCAAACCATGCGAAGTTATGAAGATGTTTATAATGATGCAGAGAATAATTATGTCTGTAGAAATTACCAAATTTCACTAAAGCTATTTGAAGAGGCCTTGGCTATAAGAAACACTGGAGATTGTTTGAATTATATGGGCTGCTGCTACTTAAAAGCTAGGAGACTTAAATTATGCAAAAGATATATTTGAGAAACTAATTGTTCAGAATCCAAATTGGGAACGACCGTTATTTAATTTGGGTAGAGTGGAATTAAAGCAGGGGAACCACAAAGCAGCATTGGAAAGTTTTCAAGTTGCAGCTAAAATTGACCCTGTCAGCGAGGATGCTTTTTACTATTTGGGTGTGTATTATTTCCAAATATCCGACTATAAAATGGAAAAAACCTATTATGAGAAATCCTTAGCTATAAATAACGAGCAGTCGGAGACGCATTTAAACTTGGGTCTTAGTTATTTCAGGTTAAAGGATTATGATAGCGTTAAAAGAATTTGATATTGCTTATGCAATGGATTCTGACTAGAGATATGGTCGATCTGGAGATCATGTATGACATCGCCCATTGTTACTACAAACTTAACGATATAAACAACTCTGCGCTTTGGGGAAATCGCGTACTTCTAATTGAGCCTGAGCATAAATATACAACCCGATTGATAAAACATATTAATCGTTTAAACACGAATCATAATTAAACACACCATTGAATTAGATCGAAACAAATCAGCCACATGCGAGTGAAATAATTACTCCGGTGGTTCTTTTCTGTGATAATGTCATCCCATACCGGGTTGTTCGTAGGATAACGATAGACAGAGGCATCCGCGTAAGTGTGGATGATGCAAAAGTGTGACCCGTATCAAGCAATATAATGCTACATAGAAACTAGACAGCGAAAAAGGAGTATCTTAGTTGTATGAAGCCAACAAGAAGGAAGTTCACTCCGGAAGAAAAAGCGCGTCTAGTGCTGGAAATTCTGAAAGAAGAAAAGTCTGTCTCTCAGCTTGCAACCGAGCATGGCATCCATGCCAATGTCCTCACCCGGTGGAAGACGGAAGCGATCCAGAACCTCGCTCAGTTGTTCGTAGACGATCGGAAAGGCATCACGAAAATGAAACTGGATTATGAACAGCAGATCAGTGAACTCTACGCCGAAGTTGGGAAACTCTCCACGCAATTGTCGTGGATTAAAAAAAAATCTGGTCTCTAACTGGTCACGAGAAGAGCGCCTCGAACTCCTGGACTGGCAGAACCCTGAGCTGGCCATTACCGTGCAAGCCGAGCTATTAGGCCTCAACCGTAGCAGCCTGTACGACAAGCCGGTACCTCCATCTACGGAGGAGATACGCCTCAAGCACCGGATTGACGAGCTTTACACTGCGCATTCGTTTCTGGGCTACCGAAAGATTGCTGCCATTATGAACCGGGAAGGAGATTGTATTCACGAGAACACCGTAAGATGCTACATGCGAGAAATGGGAATCATGGCGATCTTCCCTGGTCCAAACCTGAGTAAGCGCGATCTGCAGCATCGCATTTATCCCTATCTGCTGCGTAAGTTGAACATCACTCGACCTGACCACGTTTGGTCTGTGGATATCACTTACATACGCATGAAACAAGGCTGGCTGTATCTTTATGCCGTTATGGACTGGTATTCCAGATACATCGTTGACTGGCAACTTGATCAATCCCTAGAAATCGGTTTCGTGTTGGAGACCATGAGACGATCATTGGCGCGTCGTAAGCCTGAAATTATCAACAGCGATCAAGGGAGCCATTTTACCAGTCCCCCGTATATCGACTTGCTGAAGGAGAACGGCGTCAGGATCAGCATGGACGGCAAGGGCCGTGCCACCGATAACATTGTCATTGAGCGCTTCTGGCGTAGTTTGAAATACAATGAGATCTATATTCACGACTACAACAGCCCGCGAGAAACAAGGCGCGGCGTGGAACGTTACATCCAATTGCACAATCATTATCTGCCGCATCAATCGCTTCAAAATCATACGCCGGAAGCTGTGTACAACCGAGCGGTCGTTTTCAAATCCAACAAGTGAATAAACAAAGCTCCCGCGCCTTCGCTTGGGCTGTGTCCTCCACCCATGGACATCTTCGCGCGGGGGATCTCATGATTACTATTTCCAGTTAAGAGCGATATCCAAACGATGAGGAAGAACGAAAGAGCGACACCTTGTGCATGATTTCACACCTTAAAAATCTAAAAAAGCTGTCTTGACATCTTGTAGCACCATACAAAGCTCCGGGTGGATGGGCATCAGTGTAAGCAGACAGGTTGGTTGTCAATTAGGCGGCGGGCATAGAGATTGGTGTCTGCTGCAGTTATGAAGATGGAGATTCTTTGTGCCATTATTGCATAAAAAGCTTAATTCCGGACCTCTGATCCATCTGAGGTCCGGTTTGTTTGCCATAAGCCGCCATAATTCCATGTTCTTTTTGTAAAAGATCAAAACCCTTTAAAGGGAGATTGAGAAAATAAAGTCGAATTCGACATAAAAATACAAAATAAACCATTGTTCGCTATTTATACGATTTGACAAGTGTGATATAGTCTGAATGGATTAATTATGTTAGATATTATAACATAAAAGGTTCGATTATAAGTGTATCTTGTGTCATACTATCTGACTGATAAAGGTGCCTATAGCACGTATGGAGGGTTGAAAAATTAGGTCCGGTCTTTTATAGTTAAAAATTTCTGAAACAGTGAGGGTGGAGAAAAATGAGAAAAAAGGTACTAGCTATTTGTTCTCTTATGCTTCTATTTAGTTCCGTAATGATTCCAAATACATATGCAAGTTTGGAACAATTAAGTGAATCTAAAAAAGTGAATCTCGCAAGTGCGACAACCACAACGGTTTCGAACAATAATACCGCCGCAAACAGCATTTCTTCCACTTCGGGGCAGTTCGCTAAATATGAAAAAATGCTTAACGGCAAAAAGATCAAAAAAGAAATTATTTCAAAAAGAGAATTAAACGAGAAGCAATTTGAACTGGAAGATGGAAGCTTGGTTGAAGTTGTATCCTCCCACGATATTCATTTTATTGACGCTCAGGGAAAGCTGGCGGAGATCGATCCGAGAATTACCAAAACTGACGTACTTCCGGATAATCAAAGCCAGGCGTCAAAAGCGAATTCGACAGGAAACATGAAAAAGACGGTTCCTTCTTTCAAGACAAAATCCCTGCCTTTCAATTTGAGCATTCCTTCTGATTTTCTGGAAGGATATTCAATTGGTTCCCAAGATGCCAAGTTGAAATTTATTCCCGTGGGTGCCAGATCATCCATCGGACAGTGGAATGAAGCTGCTCAAACAAAAGTCTCGTATACGAATGTTTGGCCAAGCACCAATGTGGAATTGGAGGCAACCGACTGGGGGATAAAAGAAAGCATCATTCTTAAAGATGGAAAATCGCCAACCCGTTTTACATTTGAGGTAATGGGACAGTTGGACCAAGAACTTAATGGGAAGAAAGCTACATTGCTCCCGGCCTGGCTCAAGGATGCAACCGGCAAAATGATAGATGTGGAGCAGACATTAAGAACCGAGAACGACAAGAAGTTTCTTGATATGTCGTTCGATCCCACTTCTTTGACCTACCCGATTCTTATTGATCCGAGTGTATACGAGCAAGAGGAAGAATTTTATGATAGTGGCTCATTTGAGGTTAACTTGGATCCAACAAAAACAGTGGGCAGTACGGACATCTTTATTCGTCCATTACTCGAATCTCTTTTCGACTTCCATCTTACTGCCGGAACGATAGAATTTTACTCTTATTCACTTGAACCTGGGCTTGAATATCATGCAGTTGGAGGCGTGAATTCGTTATCTCTGCCGTATTATAACATCGTTGATTTCTATTATAATCTCGGAAATCGGATGACCGGGCCAGTTGGTTCCTCTTTTGGGTTCGGGAGTAGAGGGCAGATTTATGTCGTGGTAACCTATTTGGACGCTAATCCTCCGGATACAACGCCTCCAACAACTCCTACTAACTTGGCAGTAACACGTAATGAATTACATTGGACAGCATCAAGCGATAATATAGGGGTAGCAGGGTATGAGATTTATAATGGAACCGAGCGGATAGGGAGTTCTGGCAGAAATACGTATATTTTGGCTGGCTTGTCTTCAAACACAGTCTATAATCTTACGGTCAAGGCGAGGGATGCGGCTGGGAATGTATCTGGTGCAAGTAACACGGTAACTTACATGATAGATACCCAACGGCCAACAGCCCCTGCCAACTTGGTAGTAAAGCCTCACTCCCCAACAAGCGTCACATTGCAATGGACAGCATCCACCGATAACGTCGGGGTAACAGGATACAACATCTATAGTTATAGTGGAAGCACGTTGGTAGGGGAATCCAGCACGAATACATATACGGTGACAGGGTTGAACCCCAACGCCTCGTATAACTTTTCCGTGAAAGCAAAGGATATGGCAGGGAATTTATCTCCTGAAAGTAATGTTGTTTCTGCCAGGCCTTACATGGAAGTGGCATATCATTACGATGAATCAAATCGACTAGACTTCATCGTATTATCAACTGGCGAAATTCTAGATTATACCTATGATGCTAATGGGAATTTAATTAGAATTCAGAAAACCACTCCATAATCTTCATAACGGCATATCACTGCCGGATATCTTATATTAATCATGATTGGGGAGATTGGGAATGAACAAAATAAAAAACATGAACCGCAAACTGATTACACTTATTTTGGTACTCATGATTGCGGCTTCAAACCTGGTGGGCTTAGCATTTGCAAAAAGTAATCAGGCAGGAGAAAAGACGGTGGAGTTAGCTGGAAACGGAATTCAAGAGGCTATGCCCATCGTTCCGGATCAGTCGGAGGATCTCGATTCTGTTGTCAATGTCGTATATGATCCACAGAATGAGGCTGTTATTAGCCAAAACAAATTTCAAAGCAACGAGAATCGAATGAAAAGATTACATCGCGAAGATCAATTCAATTACAGTAAAAAAGATATTGAAGAATTATTATTGGGAGGCGCAACAGTGGAAGACATCTACGCCTCGGATAAAATAGGAAATGAATGGTTAATCAATCCAAAAGATTTAATTGAGCTCAAAAAACAAGGAAACCAATCTTGGGAGGACATGGAAACAGAAGTGAAGAAAGAAAAGGAAAACCAACTTGCTGTTTTATTGACAAAAAACCCGAAATTAGAAATCGTATTAGGGCAATCGGCTATGAACACAGCTGAGAAGCTGGCACTCGTTCAGGCCGCAGATCAAAAAGGAGAGGCATCGATGAAGCAAATCATGGCTGCTTATGCGTCAGAAGGCTTGCAGGGACTCTCCCAACTTCACGATATAACGATTAATCCGGATCTTGATCATACGGGCAGCGTCCCGGATCATGTTTATCAGGAAAATCAATTTCCAGTAGTCGTTGGTCAACAGTCGGGAGGGAAATAAATGAAAACTTGGATTTCAGTCCTATATGCAAGTATTGTTTTTGTTCTGGCTGTCCTATTTTTCCCCAATCAAACACTGGCAGCCGTTAATGTTTCGGATGTCAATAGCGTATTGGATGGACTGATTACACAACAACAAATTAATCAAACCAATAAACCTCAATATTCTGATTTTAATGGTTCCAATGAGCTTGTTGATCCGAATACGGGTAAACTAACGTGGAAACGAACAGATATACAGCTACCCGGTCGGGACGGACTCGACCTCAATATTGGAATCATGTACGATTCTAACAACGCTTTTTCCTACATGAGGAACTCTAGTTCGAACGGATTTATAAAAAAGTATAACTATTTGAATTCTCGGTATGATTTAGGGATAGGGTGGTCCTTTCAATTTCCATCCATTCAACTTGCAGATGGTTATCTGTATTATCATAAAGGTGACGGTGCTGTATATCGCATTGAATTTAACTCCACTAATAGTCTTGAGATGTATACTCATTTGGTTGGGTATCAAGGAAAAGATATAAAATTAATGCAGGATCAAGGATCATTTAATAATGGTCAGGCAACATCGACGTATTATCTTGAGTACGCCGACAAGAAGAGAGAATACTTCGCATCTGATGGTCGTGTGCTCGGAATTGTGGATCGTTTTGGAAACAAGCTGGTATTTCAACATGCCGACCGTCAAATGTATGATGGCCAAACGTATAAAGTCATTTCCTCCATCACGGATACTTTGGGGCGAGTGGTTACGTTTACGTATGATAGCACCTTACAAACAACCGGTTCCTTTAATGGCGAGCAACTTGTTGTGGCTGTCAAAGATTTGAACGGAAACGTAAATCAATCCGTAACGTACATGAAATGGCGCAACCCCCTAATATTTAATGGTAACCCGGATGGGTTTTCTCCTTATTTATGGTCTGTTGAAAATCAGAATCATCAATTCACTTACTATAATTACGAACTGACATCAGGATCCTTTGATTATACATCGAAGTATTATAGTAACTATACCGCTTCCAATACCTATAAAAAATTAATCAAAGTGACCTCTCCACGTTCTACATCCACCTATGAGTACGAGAAAGCCACACGAAATATAGGCGGAAGCGGGATTGCAGAAGAATTCAGAGTGACCAAGCGCTATGACCAGTTATTTAAAAATGGTGCGGCTGTCGGAGATTACAATCATGTTAATTACACGTATGAAGGAGATTACACAGGATATCCTATTGTTACCATTACGGATAATGCTCTGTATTCCAGTACTTCAACCATACAAAGTGCATCTGAATCCAATGGGATTTCGAATAAAACAGTCTTTAATGGAAAAGGGCAGACACTATCAACAGAAGTAAGAGCAGCAAATGGTGAAAAAAAGGTGACCACCAATTATGAATTCCATTCCATTTTTACTTCATTACCGCTCAGGACTCAACTGGCGGATTATGGAATCGGGGATAACGACAGCTCGGCAAACAAGTTATTTATTCTGCGACAATATACGGACTGGGGTGAGTTACAAAGTGAAACACAGCCGTTAACGCAAGCGCAACTGGATGATAGCAATGTGAGGACAAAATACACAACCACCTATACGTATGAGCCGACGTATTACTTTCTCCAGAAGAAAACGTGGTATCAAAACCTTACTATGTCTACGCCGTTATCAGAAACGTATGATTACTACTCAAACGGCAGGCTTAAGAGTGTCGCCAACGCCAATAATGAAATCACTTCCTATTGTTATGATACCCTGGATGCCAATAACAATCTAATTTCTAATTGTTCGGATCCCAATATTCAAATCGCAGGCAAGGTTAATAAAGTAAAAATATCGAAAGCATTGGAAAATGGCAAAGTTTCGGTTAGTGAAACGAGTTTTGGACCCGAAACGCAGTACGCATATCCTAGTGAGGCGGTCAGCTATTTTACCACTGTTAATGGTTCCGGACAAAGTGTTACTCAGGCGGTTAAAACGATCACAAATTATGATCCCGCTACAGGACTACTTAAAGATGAATCGGATGGAAATGGACGCAAGACCTCCTATACGTATGATCTTTTAGGAAGAGAGCTGACCATTACCTATCCGACGTTTACCAATTTAAGTGGTGAACAGTATGACGTAACCGATTCCTATATTTATTTGGATAATCGCGTGAATACTAATTTTGATTCGGAAAACTTGGGTACAAGTTCCTTGTCTGTGCACTCCTACCGCGATTATACGCGCAAATCAACAGGAGCTTTAACAAGATTGTCAGAGGAATATTCCTATTATAACGGATTGGGCGCAATGATTTTTGGGCAACAATACGACTCTACTAAAGCGCAATGGTTAATTACCCAGTATCACTATGATGACATCGCTCGCCCTGTCTATTCGATTGATCCTATGTCCAATACAGCAACCGTATCCTACAACGTTTGGGGCGATCAGAAGGAAGGAACAGATTCGTACGGCAATTTATATATTTCGGAGAATAACCTAAAGGCACGTCGGAATATCAATTATTTGGTTGCCACTAATGATGTACAAGCGTATCGCAGCAATACGTCCCAAGCGAGTTTGAAGTCGAATTATGTGGAGCAGGAGTTTGACCCCCTGGGAAATCTTGTTTTGACCCGAGCCTATAAAGATTGGCCCAGTCAAGGTCAACCGGTTACCGAATTATATGCCTATGATATCGTTGGCAACTTAACAACGTATACCGACCCCAAGAGAAACCTGAACAATGAAGGCGTAACAAATAAAAATACGTACGATGCCCTGAATCGGTTATCGAAGGTGAAAGACGCCCTGGGACAAATCACAAATTATACGTATGATGGAAATAGTCAACTGACGAATATGACCGTACAAAGCAACGAATCGGACGCACCTAAAACCATTTCCACCAGGGTGTTTACGGAAAATGGGCTGCTGGCTTCCAAAACGGATCCGAATGCCAGCTCGACTTCCTATTCGTACAATAATTTAGGTCAGCTTCAGCAAAGCCGCGACCGGAACGGCTCCGTCTTTAGCTATGAATATGATGAGCAATACCGTCAAAAGCTTCTCACGGTGAGTAATAATGGAAATACGCAGCAGATGAGATCCATTATTGGAAGTAATGGCATTATGGCCGATACCTTCGAGAAGTATACGAATGGCACGAAAACCAGCTCCATGACCACGGGCATCGATAATTTGAAACGAATGAAATCGATTGCGATACAAGGGACAAACTATAGCGCCCAATTGGGGATCAGCTATGATGCGGATAGCCGAGTTTCCTCCCTCGTCGGCAATAATACGGCGGTCAACTACAAATACAATAAGTTGCGTCTTGACAGCGTGCAAACCGATGGACAAACCGTGATGAATGACGGAGTTTCCGCGAATGTGAAATACACCTATTATCCAAATGGCAAAATCGAAACCATCTCTTATCCGCCACTTGCCGACGGAAGCGTACTCGTGACGCGTTACACCTATGACGCGCTCAATAATCTGCGTACGATGACGAATAAAAAGGGAGACACTCTCCTATCGTCTTATACCTATGCATACGATGTAAATGGTAATGTCGTGAGTGCAGGTCAAACGGTGATCAACCAGGGGGCAACATTAAGTGAATATACGTATGATAAATTGAACCGGCTCGCTACGGTGTCGCGGACGGATCGGAGCATCGCAAACTACGCGTATGATCTCAAGGGGAACCGCCTTACCTTTAATAGCACCGAAATACCTGTCCTTAACGAGATGAATTACACCTATGATCTGTTCAATACCCTAACCAGTGTGAGCAAGGGTGGAGCGACGACGTCATTTGATTATAGTCCGGATGGGATGAGATATAAGAAATCAACGGGAACCAGTACGACCCAGTACCGCTATAATCAAAATGGAGAGGTGATAGCCGAAGCCAATGGAAGTAATCAGACGACCGCGACCTATGTAAGAGGCGATCGTTTGCTGGTGAAGAAGGAGATAGCCAGTGCGAAGGAGTATTACTATTTATATAATGGTCATGGCGATGTTGTCCAGATTATTGATCGAAATGGTACGGTCATGAACGCCTACACCTATGATGAGTGGGGCAATATGATGCAGCAATCGGAAACGATTCCTAATTCATTTAAATATGCGGGCGAAGTCTACGATAATGAAACTGGACTGTATTATTTGCGAGCCCGTTACTATGACCCGAGTATGGGGAGATTCATTAATGAAGATGCGTACGAGGGGCAGATAACGAACCCGCTGAGTTTGAATCTGTATACGTATGTGCAGAATAATCCGCTGGGCTTTGTCGATCCGAGCGGGAATGATCGCCGCGAAATCGAGCTTATGTTAAACCATGCGGATGAGTTTGAAAAAGATTTAAAGAAGACGTTCAAAGGAATATATAAAAATGATACGAATCAATATACGTATCTGTATAATATGGCAGCGGGGAAAAATGGAGTCAATGAGGGGCAACAAAAGTGGGCAAGGTCGCAATTATTAGGCTCATTAGATGCAGGGCAAGCGAACTTTGATAGAAAGATTGGCTACGCTAGCTTGGCGCTTGATTTGGTATCCGGTGTGAGCCCCGCAAAAGCTGGAGTAGCGACAACGAGCAAAGTATTGAGTAAGGCCGGAAAAGTAGTAGCCGCTTGTAATTGTTTTACGGCAGGAACAAAGGTTCTTACAGACGAAGGGGAGAAGAATATCGAAGACATTCAAGTCGGAGATAAGGTTCTTTCCAAGGATGAAGAGACTGGTGAGGTAGCGTACAAAGAGGTTACGGCTACGTTCAACCATGAGACGGACGAGATTTACAAGATTTCCGTGGGCGGTCAGACGATAGAATCGACCTTTAACCATCCGTTCTATGTGCAGGGCAAGGGATGGACGTTTGTTAAAGACCTCGAGGTTGGAAACTTGCTTGTACAGAGTGATGGGAATACACTCAAGATAGACAGTATTGAGCTGGAGCATAAGCAGGTTACGGTTTACAACATGACAGTGGATGAGTTCCATACTTACTTTGTTAGTGACCTTGGGATTTGGGTGCATAATACCAATTGCGATATACTTGATTGGAGTATAATTAGCAAAAAAGGAGAAACAAGAGTAGACCATGTTGGGAAACATTCCGTGGAGAATACTGCTCGGGATAACCACGGGGTATTTGTTGATAACCCTACATCTGTTTTAAATGAGGCTTGGAGTAAAAGAAGTGGCATAATACCAACTGTGGATGGTAACGTTGAAATATGGCGAATTCCTTATCCGAATGCAGGCTTAGCAGGTGGTAAAAATGATTATGGAGATATTCTAAATTATGTTGAAATAATCACTGAAAAGGGAACAAACAAAATCATTACGGGATATCCTGCCAAATAGGAGTTGAAAAATGTATCTACAACAGTATCCAATATCTACTTGTCCCATTTGTAAGCAAGGATGGGTAGTAATTGTAAAAGAAGTCGTTTCAAATAAATATTTTGTTAATTGCAATGATTGTGAAACAGAATGGGAAAATCCAGAGAGTTTTTTGATGAAAGAAAGTGGCACTCACTTTAAATTCGGCAGAGTAATTGAACCAGAGGAAGTAGAAGTTAAAGCCATTGGATGGGAAAAATATGTAAGTAAAGAGTTGAAAAGTAGAATCACATAAGCACTTAACCTTGAGGGCGGACATCCTCAAGGTTTTTCTTTTATCCCCAATGTAGAGTGAATCGGGCGGCTGAATCCAATGAAGCATAACCTACATTATACCAGTACAAAATTCTTCAATTCCTTAGTACGGCTCACGCCTCTCAAGTTTTTTTGTTTGCCGCTGTAGTGCAACAATACAAGTAACCACTAATAGGAGAGGCCAAAGTCTGCCAGACCCAAAAGGAACCAATATTACACATCTTGATACCAAGAAATAAAGTTTGGAGGTGAACTAAGTTTGTTAGATTTAGTAAAACAATTTATAGAGAAACTAATAGCTGGATTTGATAAAACCATTACAATTGAAAGCGAAGTTATGTACGGTAATTCAAAATTGGAATATGCATTGTCCACAGAACATTATATGGCATCTATTTCAGTATTGTCGGACTTTACTTATGATTTCTTTGCAATGGAAATAATTTCTGGTGAGGATCCTTTATTGCTAAATATGAAACAATTTGACAGTATCGAAAATTTATTTACAGAACTGACCAAAGATATTATCAGTTTTTCAGACTTATAAAATGATAACTCTGACTGGTGGCTGTCCCAAAAGTAAGTAACTCAACTTCCGGTGCGATCAAACATAGGTTGTGAAGTTTAGCAGGTGTTAAGCGTAGACAGCCAGGTAAGCAAAATAAGCGTCAAATAGCCCCCACTTGGTAGCATGGTAGGGGCTGTTTGACGCTTATTCTGGAACAGGGCAGACACGGTCGACCGAACTAAATACCTAACCAGTGTGAGCAAGGGTGGAGCGACGACGTCATTTGATTATAGTCCGGATGGGATGAGGTATAAGAAATCATCGGGATCTAGTACAACCCAGTACCGTTATAATCAAAATGGTGAGGTGATAGCAGAAGCCAATGGAAGTAATCAGACGACCACGACCTATGTAAGAGGCGATCGTTTGCTGGTGAAGAAGGATATAGCCAGTGCAAAAGAGTATTACTATTTATATAATGGTCATGGCGACGTTGTCCAGATCATCGATCGAAATGGTGCGGTCGTGAATGCCTACACGTATGATGAGTGGGGCAATATTACGCAGCAATCGGAAACGATTCCCAACTCATTTAAGTATGCGTGCGAAATCTACGATAATGAGACCGGGCTGTATTATTTGCGAGCCCGTTACTATGACCCAAGTATGGGGAGATTCATTAATGAAGCGTACGAGGGTCAGGTAACGAATCCGCTGAGTTTAAATCTTTACACGTATGTGCAGAATAATCCGCTGGGCTTTGTCGATCCGAGCGGAAATGACCGCTGCGAAATCGAGCTTATGTTAAAACATGCGAATGAGTTCGAAAAGGATTTAAAGAAGACGTTCAAAGGAATATATAAAAATGATACGAATCAATATACGTATCTGTATAATATGGCAGCTTGGAAAATGAGGGGCAACAGAAGTGGGCAAAGTCGCAATTATTAGGCTCATTAGATGCAGGGCAAGCGAACTAGGATAACAAGGTTGGCTACGTTAGCGCGGCGCTTGATATGGTATCCGGTGTGGGGGCTGCAAAAGCTGGAGCAGCTACAACGAGCAAAGTATTAAGTAAGGCCGGTAAAGTAGTAGCAGCTTGTAATTGTTTTACTGCAGGAACAAAAGTTCTTACAGACGAAGGGGAGAAACCTATTGAGCAAATCGAGGTAGGTGACAAAGTCCTAGCCAAAGACGATAAGACAGGCGAGATGGCTTACAAGGAAGTTGAATGGCTTTTCCAACGTGATGTTGAAGAAACGTATAATATTACTGTTGGAGGTGAAGTCATTACGACAACCGATGAGCATCCATTTTGCATTGTCGGCAAAGGCTGGGTGGAATCAAAAAACCTTAAGGTAGACGATGTTCTGACAAATTCGGATGGCAAAGAAATAGCCATTGAGAATATTCGGGTTAAGAAGGAACATAAGACCGTTTATAATTTTATGGTCAAAGACTTCCACACCTATTTTGTCTCCAACCTTGGAATATGGACTCATAATGCTTGTAAGCCTATAAATTTACCATCTTACAAGAGTGTTGTAATTGACATGGAACATATTATCTCTGGTCATACTAAGGACGGTTTTCGTGCAACACAAAGTAAATTAAAAGACTTATTTCCTGATAATATGAATGATTCACAAATCGAAAAGGCTGTTCGAGATGCTTACTCGAATTCGAGTAAATTACAAACACAAGGCGACCGTGTTCTTGTTAGAGGTCAGTCAAATGGTCTAACGATTGAGATATGGGTAAATAAAAGTACAAAAATAATTGAAACGGCTTACCCCGTTTTTAAGTAGGAGGTGGGAAGTTGATTAGCATTGTAGTTGATGAATCTAGTCTTGAAATAAACAACCGAAAATCAATTACTGGTGAAATTTATCTCCAATTTGGGGATTCGTTTTTTCCTGAATCTAACTGGAACGATTTTATAGTGGTTGTCTTGACATGGTGGAATAAGTCCATAAGAATTCTTGAAAATTCTTCAGTTGGTGTCTCACAGGATTTTAATTTTATGGATGGTCCATTTTATGTGAGAGGAGTAAAAAAAGATAGCAAGCAAATCTCACTAAGTTTTAATCGAAGAAATAAGGCTGGCTTGGAAGTAATTGCATCATTAGACACAGAAATTGATTCTTTGAAAAAAACAATTGCAGAGGCTTCAATAAAGGTACTAAAAGAAATGCATGCTAAAAACTGGGCAACTGATGATATTGAAGAGTTAAAAAAGCATATACAATAACAGCTTTTTCGATGTATGACCTTGAGGATGCAAAAATTACTCGAGGTCTTTTTTTATCCATCAGTGTCGGTTGAATCAGTGGGTAAGCCCAACAGAACGGAACCCTCATAAGCCCCCGTATGATATTTTCAATATTTTGTTTGTATGTAAAGAGTTTTGAAAAATGTCCCTCTTTGTAACAATACTCTGACGAATAAAAAGGGAGACACTCTCCTATCGTCCTATACCTATGCATACGATGTAAATGGTAATGTCGTGAGTGCGGCTCAAACGGTGATCAACCAGGGGACAAAATCAAGTGACTATACGTATGATAAATTGAACCGGCTCGCTACGGTGTCGCGGACGGATCGGAGCATCGCAAGCTATGTGTATGATCTCAGGGGGAACCGCCTTACCTTTAATAGCACCGAAATACCAGTTTATAACGAAGAGATGAATTACACCTATGATCTGTTCAACACCTTAACCCGTGTGAGCAAAGGTGGAGCGACGACATCATTTGATTATTGCCCGGATGGGATGAGGTATAAGAAATCAACGGGAACCAGTACGACCCAGTACCGTTATAATCAAAATGGTGAAGTGATTGCGGATGCCAATGGAAGTAATCAGACGACAGCAACCTATGTAAGAGGCGATCGTTTGCTGATGAAGAAGGATGCAGCAATCGGAAACGATTCCCAATTCATTTAAATATGCGGGAGAAATCTACGATAATGAAACCGGCTTATATTATTTGCGAGCCAGTTACTATGACCCAACTATGGGGAGATTCGTTAATGAGGATGCCTACGAGGGTCAGGTAACGAACCCGCTGAGTTTGAATCTGTGCACGTATGTGCAGAATAATCCGCTGAGCTTTGTCGATCCGAGCGGGAATGATCCCCGTGAAATCGAGCTTATGTTAAACCAAGGCGGATGAGTTCGAAAAAGATTTAAAGAAGACGTTCAAAGGAATCTATAAAAATGATTAAGGTTTGAATGATAGGAGGCCACATGCGAGCGAAGTAAATTCTCCATGTGGTTTTTGTTTGCTTAACCGGGATTAAAGCTGACGATTATATCCCTCATAAGTCAACGATTGTCTCAACCAATGCTTCGGATAAAAGGCAGTCAACCTCATAGCGTTTCCCGATTGTTTTGCAATCATATCTGGTGTGTCCACTAAGGCTGTGGTACCCTAAATATTAACACAAGCGGTATCTTTTACGGATGTGAACAATTGTGGTTATGGAGCTGCCTAAAGAATGAAGAATCAAATGATCGGCATCGTCACGGGCATCCTGTTCGTTCTCATATTACCCATATTCTGGTTTGTCCATCTGATGCTGGAGGAACAAGGACAGGTGCATGCGGAAGCAGGCATTATGGACCTTTCGAGTTGGCAGTTTGACAAGGACGGTCTGGTGAGTCTTGGCGGAGAATGGGAGTTTTACCGTGGACAGCTGCTGGAGCCGGCTGATTTTGAGGACGGGGTCAAGCCGGAAAATCCGGTCAAGGCGCAAATACCGGGAGCATGGAATGATTATCTGTCAGAGAACGGTGAAGAGGCCGCGACAGGCTACGGCACTTTCCGCCTGCGCATTCGTTTGCCGGACACGGAGACGGGAACGGATTTGTACGGCATACATACGACGAATATAAGGATGGCCAACCGGATCTTCATCAACAGCCGCGAGGTCGGAAACAGCGGCGATCCGGGGGCGCTGAACCGGAAGGGCGGGCAGGGCAATATTCCCTATGTAGGGTTTGCCGAGGTAGAGGGGAATATGGCGGATATCCTGGTTCAGGTATCCAACTACAGCTATGCGACGGGCGGTATGATCTATCCGATTCTCTTCGGCGACCAGACTGCCATCGTTGTGAGCAGAGAGTGGAAGATGACCGCCGATCTTGCCGCTGCTGTAGGCATGTCGATTCTGGCTTTATATTTTCTGGTCATCTATCGCGCACGGAGGGGAGAGGAGCAGGGACTGCTTTTTATCGGCGCATTTTGCGTCAGCGCGCTGGTCTATGTACTGACCCATGGGGAAAAGCTGGTGGCGAATCTGCTGCCCGGACTTTCCTATGAGCTCGTGATGAAGCTGCAGGCCACTTCCCCGGTAATCGCCTATTATTGCTTGTTCCGTTACGGTCTCGCATTCGGCACGGGGAAATTCCATGCCAGGTTTTATCTTGCCATCAACATCCTGATGGGGGTTCTGCTGCTCATCAATCTCGTCATTCCTATAGGGCTGTTTGCCGTTGGCAGTGTTATGATGACGGCATTCTCGCAAATTGTGCTTCTCTACGGCATCTATCACCTGATCCAGGGCATTCGCCACCGGAGAGAGGATGCGCATTATATTCTGCTCAGCATGGCGAGCATTCTGGTTCTTGTGTCCGTAAGCTGCCTGAATGTCCTTGGCCTGCTGGACGATCAGGTGTTTGTTCCCTATGAGATGCTGATGTTTATTATTTTACAGGCGTTTCTGATGGCCCGGCGATTTGAGAAAACCTTCATTGAGGTCAGACAGCTGTCCCGGAGACTGCTTACCATTGACGGCTTGCGCGATGAATTTCTGGCCAACACCTCGCATGAGCTTCGCACGCCGCTGCATGGCATCATCAACATGGCGGACTCCTTGCTGGAGGGAGCTGGAGGGGTGCTGAGCAGCAAACAGAGCCGGGACCTGGCTACGATCGCCGCAACGGGAAGAAGCCTGAGCTTCCTGATCAACGATATCCTCGATTTTGCGAAGCTGAAGAACGGGGAAGTCATTCTCTACCGCCAGGAAGTGGATTTGCCTTCTGTCGTTCAATCGGTGCTGGAGGTCATTGCGCATCTGGCCGGGGTCAAGGATGTCCGCTTCATTCAGGATTGGCCGGAGAATTTGATGCTTCTGGATACCGACGAGGAGAGGCTTCGGCAAATCCTCTACAACCTGCTGGGCAATGCGGTGAAATATACGCCAAGGGGAGAAATCCGCATCTCGGCGCGGGCGCAAGGAGCCTATGTGAGGGTGGAGGTGGCCGATACAGGCGCGGGAATTCCGAAGGAACGGCTTGAGGATATATTTCAAGCCTACGATCAGGGCAGCCATGCCGGGAGCCGGGAGTATGGAGGCACAGGGCTTGGACTGAGCATCACCAAAAGGCTGGTCGAGCTAGGAGGCGGTCAGATCGGCGTGGAATCGGATTCGGGGCAGGGCGCTGTATTCCATTTCACCCTGCCAGCCGCTTCCCGTACCAGATCCTCCCTCATGGCGGGAGATGCCCGTCAGGAAGCGGCGGCTTCCTTGTCACCGGACCTGGAGTCGGATGCCGCGCTGCCGGCCCCGGCCATGAGCAAGGTGAAAGAACCGGCGAACAACAAAGGCACCATTCTGGTTGTGGACGACAATCCGGTTAACCTGCAGGTGCTGGAAAATCTGCTGAGCATCACCGGCTACAAGGTCATTACGGCTTATGACGGGGAAGAAGCGCTGGCCGTGATCGCCGCCACTCCGCATCTGGATCTGGTCATCACGGACTGGATTATGCCGGGGATGTCGGGGATTGAGCTGTGCCGGGCGATCCGCATCCGCTGCTCGCTGTTCGAGCTGCCGGTGCTGATGCTCACGGCAAGGAGCCGGGCGGAGGATGTTCAGGCAGGCTTTCAGGCGGGGGCAAATGATTTTCTGAGCAAGCCGGTGGAAGCGGGCGAGCTCAGAGCCCGTGTCGGTACCCTGCTGAAGCTGCGCAAGTCGGTCCAGCAGGCCATTCGCACAGAGATGGCGTTTCTCCAGGCACAGATCAAGCCTCATTTTCTCTATAATGCGCTGAATACCACGATTGCCGTATGTCCCGACGATCCCGAAAAAGCCATGCAGCTGTTAATTGAGCTGAGCCGCTATCTGCGGGGCAGCTTCGACTTTCAGAATCGGGAACAGCTGGCACCGCTGCACAAGGAGCTGGAGCTGATTCAATCTTATCTGTATCTGGAGAAAGCCCGATTCGAGGAACGGCTTCAGGTCGAATACGATATCGATGAGCAGAGCCGGACCCTTGTCCCCCCTCTGAGCATCCAGCCGATTGTGGAGAATGCCGTCAGGCACGGCATTATGCAGCAGGCGGATGGTGGAACGATCAGGATTGCCATTCAAGAGACGGAGCATGCCTTGAAGGTGTCCGTCACTGATGACGGTGTCGGCATCGCGCCAGACAGACTCGGCTCCCTTCTGATGGAATCGAAGAAAGGTGGCGTTGGCTTGATCAATATTCACAGCCGCCTGCTGACGCTTTATGGCAAAGGACTGCGCATCGACAGTGAATGGGGGCGCGGCACGACGGTTTCATTTGAAGTGCCGAAACCGTAATCTGGCATATACATTACAGCAGGGAGTGAGACTCATGCGCGCGATATTGATTGATGATGAGAGGCCGGCTCTCATTCAACTGGAACGGCTGATCCGCAGCGACGGCCGCGTTGAAATGACGGGTGCTTACCTGACCGCACAGGCCGGGCTTGAGCATATAGGCAGGGAGAAAGTGGACATTGTCTTCCTGGATATCGGGATGCCGGAAATGAACGGACTGGATGCTGCGGAACGTATACAGGAGCTTGATCGCAGCATCCGGATTATTTACGTGACTGCGTATGCCGATTATGCCCTGGAGGCATTCGACCTGAATGCGCTGGATTATTTGTTGAAGCCGATAGATCCCAGCCGTTTTTCCAAGACCATGGATCGGATATGCGCGTATTTAAGCGGCAGGGAGAGCCATCAGGAGGATAAGCCCGCGATGGAGGGTCCCACAGTGCTGTGCTTTAAGCGCCTGGAATTGAGCAAAGGCCGGCAAGCAGGGGACAGGCTCAAATTCCGCACGCTGAAATCCCAGGAGCTGTTGGCCTATCTGCTGCACCGCAAAGGCGAGTGGATCCCCAAGCAGCAGCTCACGGAAACGCTCTGGGCAGGCTACGAGCAGGATAAGGCCGTGACTCATCTGCATACCTCCATCTATCGAATCCGCAAGCTGCTCAAGGAACAGGGAATCCAAGCCTCCGTGGAGTTCGCCCTCGAGAGCTATGCTCTGTTTGGGGAGGGGATCATTACGGATGTCGAGCAATTCGAAAGCATACTGGATGGACAGACGGGCATAGACAGGCAGAACCAGACTCAGTTCGATTACGCGCTGAAGCTGTACCGCGGCGAATATCTGGAGGAACACGACTATGAATGGGCCAAGACCAGGAGCAGCTGGCTGCAGATTCTGTTTATACAGGGCACATTGGATATGGCGCGTTACGAGCTCTCAACGGGGCAGGCGCTCCAGGCGCTTCACCGGCTGCAGGAGGCGAAGGAGAGGGAGCCTTATGACAGAGAGCTCTGTCTGCTTATCCTGAAGGCTTATTCCCAGCTCAAGGATTACAGGGAAATGAGAGACTATTACGAATCGTACAGACAGCTGCTCCGCCTGGATCTGGGCATCGAGCCGGATCAACAGGTTACCGAGCAGTACCAGCAGCTGCAGGTAGTCCACCATAGCCCCTGATAGAAGAGCTTTCCCGGCGAACTTGCAGGTTGGCACGATAACGGATATCCATGCGCAGGGAGCAGATCCAGTAAGCGATTGCGGTAATCTTTGTGATAAGATGATGATAAGCGAGATTACAAGGGGGATGAAATCATGAACCAGCAAATTTTCGGGATTGAAGGCATTCATCATGTCAGCTTGATTGTGACCGATCTTGAGCGGGCGAAGGCTTTCTATGAAGAAATCATCGGCTTGCAGGAAATGCAGCGGCCGCCGTTTGATTTTCCCGGTGCATGGTATTCGGTCGGAGAGACTGGCCAGCAGCTCCACCTGATTGTGCACGATGGCGAGACGCTGCGGACCCGCACCATCGATACGCGCGACGGTCATTTTGCCATCCGCGTTAATGATTATCAGCAGACAATCGACTGGCTCAAGCGCCAAAATATCGAGCATAAAGCCAACCCGAACAGCATTACCGGCTTTGCCCAGATCTTCCTGCTCGATCCGGACCGCAATATCATTGAACTCAACGCCGCGCGCCAGCCGGAATTGTGAGCTTCAGGACGAGGGCCAGGGAGGGGATCCAGGCTGGATATTCCGTATGATTTGAACAGGATCGCAGCGCTGTTTAAAGAAGCCATGAAAGATAATCTGACCGGCGTTTATTTGCACGGTTCACTGGCTATGGGATGCTTTAACCCGGGCCGCAGCGACATCGATCTGCTGGTGGTTGCCAGGAAGAAGCTTTCCGTGGAGAATCGCAAACAGATCGTCCGGAAGATATTAGCCCTTAACGATGAGCTGCCCGGTGCAGGCGGAATCGAGCTGAGTGTTGTCCTGGAATCGGAGCTGACAGACTTTGTTTACCCCACTCCCGTAGAACTCCATTACTCTGAATTCCACCGGGAAAAGTATCAAACGGATGAAAACTACAGCTGCAGCGATTACGTTGACTATGATCTGGCCGCACAGTATGCGGTTGCTTACGATCGGGGGACGGCATTGTACGGCCAGCCGCTTCGAGCGTTGTTCCAGCCTGTCGGGCGCCAGTATTATGCGGCATCCATTCTTTATGATATTGAGAACGCCTACGAACATATCGTGGAAAACCCGGTATACATGACCTTGAACCTCTGCAGAGTATTGTACTTTCTCCAGGAAGGCGTCATATCCTCCAAGAAAGAAGGCGGAGACTGGGGGATAAAGACGCTTACCGGCGCATATCACCCGTTAATTCAGCAATGCCTGGATGTTTATGCCGGATTAACGGACAGCATCGAAGCGGGAAGATCAGAATTAACGGAATTCGCTGCCTATATGAGCATCGAAATACAGAAAGCTGTCTGATGCTGAAGCGGGGCGCAGAATGATCATGTTCCGCCATGCGGGATCGTTGTATTCGTCACCATGGCGGCGATCATCGGTTTCAAGCAGCCTTATTCATTCCTGGGGCGGCCGCCCGCCCCTTCTCAGCTCCTGAATGGAGTAGCCGAAATCCATTTGCAGATGCGGATAATCCCGGAATTCCTCCCAATCTCCTCCCCAGGTGAAGCCAAGCCCCTTGGCGATGTCCACCACTTCCAGCCAATCAGGGCTGCCGCTGCCGTTCCCGTCATACTCCAGATCCCAGATTACGTCATTATCCTTGGTGCGCAGGGCAAAATCGATCGCCAGACCATAATTGTGGTAGGACTCCCCACCCTTCACATTCGTTACGACCTGTCCGCTGCTGCCCCGTCCCTGCCGGTACAGCGCATTCTGCTCCTCGTTTGTACGAAGGCCGTCCGTAATCAGAATCGCAATTCCGATTTTCGCGGCTGCCGCGATCAGGTCAGCCTGTTTGGCTGCAACGATGGGATGCAGCGAGGTCACATCCGGCGCTGGCGAGGGCCATAACCGCTCAATTATTTCAGTGCCCTTCCACAGGCTAACGGCAGTTACTGCCAAAATTAACCACATCAACATTCTGCGGCGTTTAGCTTTGTTTCTTGCTCTCACACCCGGCTTTCGGAGTCTCTCCGGCTGCCGGGTACGTGCGAGATCATTTTGCGGCATCTTTTCGGTTCTCCTGTCCCCATACTGCAACCGTTGGCCAGCGGGCTTGCCGCAGCCCGGTTGTCAGTAATCTTCTACTGCCTCATTCTATCATACTGGACGGATCAGCTGTCTCTTTGTTATGATGCCAGTAGGTTTTGAATCGTTTCGCAGTTTCTGGTATACGGACATATTTAAAACCATCGCGCAGGAACAGGCGGTGGTTTTTTGCATGATATTACAGACAGGCGGGGTACATAACATGAATAAAAGCAACCGTTCACGAATATTGACCGCATTCATTACCGCTGCTGCCGGAGGGCTGCTGTTCAAGCTGCTGCATATCCCGATCCCCTGGCTGCTCGGGCCGATGATCGCCGTCCTGATCGGCTCGAATCTGATGAAGGAGCGTTACGCATGGCCCGGCTTCTTCCGGAATACGGGGATGATTATCGTCGGCTACACGATCGGCTTGTCCCTGACCGCCGCAGCGCTGCGCCAGATGTACCATCAGCTTCCGATCATGCTGCTGATGACGGTGCTGCTTCTGGCTTTGTGCGCAGGCATTGCCTGGCTCGTATGCAAGCTGTCCGGCATTAATTACAAGACGGCGCTGCTGGGCTGCATCCCGGGAGGGCTGACGCAGGTTATCGCCCTGGCGGAGGAGACAGAGGGCGTCAACATTACGATCGTGACGGTCACGCAGGTTATCCGGCTGATGATGATTGTGCTGTGCATTCCGGTGATCATCTTCAGCTCCATCATGGGACAGACTCATGCAGCAGTTTCCGGCGGGGGGCCAGTGTCTGCTGCCTTTGCAAGCTGGAGCGGACTGTTTCCGAATCTGATTCTATTTGCGGCTGCCTGCACGGTATGCGCGATAGCGGGGAATAGAATTAAATTTCCGACAGCTTTCCTGCTGGGGCCGGCTATCGCAACAGCCATTCTCCAGTTCGCCGGCCTTGACGGCCCCCTGCTTCCTTCGCCGCTCATTAATGCCGCTCAGCTGCTGATCGGAACGTATGTCGGCCTGCTGCTGAAGCCGGGCCAGCTGCCGAGCAAGCTGCGGACATTGACCCTTGCTGTTGGAGGGGGCGTCCTGCTGTTGATCGGGGCCTGCGGACTCAGTTTTCTTCTCACCAAGCTTGAGCCCATCTCTATCTCGACGGGGCTGCTGAGCCTAGCTCCCGGGGGAATGGACCAGATGGGCATTATCGCCCACGAGATCAATGCTGATCTTTCGATGGTGGCCGGTTACCAGCTATTCCGCACATTTTTCATCTTTTTCGCGGTGCCGCCGCTAATCCGGATGATCTTTCATTACAGCGCGGAGAGACAGAAGCGGCTGAGCGAATAGGAAGCGGTAATGCGGCAAACAGCCTGTCCTTCGTGGACAGGTTTTTTTTGATGCAAGGAAGGTTGAAATCCCATCACACGCTGCTTGTATTTCAGAGATATGCTTCATCGCCACAGGATGGAAACAGCCGGGCCTGCAGGTGCGCTAATAGGAGAACAGGGAAATAAACCTGTCCATCAAATGTGCAAGGAATATAACCGTTTAAGATCGAATAAGAGAAATAGGCTGGGCTTTTTTTGCTGTTTTTCGTATGAGGCGATGGTTCTGTTTATAACAATATGGTGAAACGAAATTATAGAATGGAAATGGATCGCGGGGGGGAGCTTGGGATGCAGAAGGTGCAAATCGATCATGTTGCGTTATTCGAACAAATTCATACACATGCGCCAATAGGTGTAGCAGTGATGTCCATTGGTGGAAAGTGGCTCAAGGTCAATCCTGCCTTCTGCAGTCTCACCGGTTACACGGAAAACGAGTTGACAGGACTTACTTCTGCGGATATCGCCCATCCGGAAGACATAGAGACGGAAGCGTTGGGAATCCGGACGCTGCTCGAAGGGGATTCGACTGTATTCGAAATGGAGAAACGATATAGAACGCGCGGCGGCGGTTCGGTTTGGACCTCTACGCAGCTGTCGCTCGCAGGAGACGAGAGGGATAATAAGCCTTTATATATTTTATGCTATATTCAGGAAACATCCCGGAGTAAGGCCAACGCCGCTGAACAAGGAATGATGGAGGCCGGTGAGCTGTACAGGCTGATAACTGAACATGCATGGGATATTATCAGCTGCAGCAATTCGGACGGCATCATTCAATACTGTTCTCCATCGGTCCGTGAGCTGCTTGGCTACGAGCCGGAAGAAGTAATAGGACAAAGCAATATTGAACTCTATCACCCGCAGGATCTGGAATCGATTCAAGCCTCGGCTTTTGCGGATAATGGCATATTCACCTACCGGATCCGCCACAAGGACGGCCATTACCTATGGTTTGAAACCACAACGACCATAATCAGGGACGAGCAGGGCCGGATCCGGAATATTTTTGGAATCAGCCGGGACATCTCCGAGAGGAAGAACACCGAGGAAAATTTGGCGGAGGCTCAGCGCATTGCAGCTCTTGGCAGCTGGGACTGGGATATCATCCAGCAGGAAATCAGGTTTTCCGACCAGCTATACAGGATATTGAACCTGGACATCGGCGGTTTGCCTGACGACCTGTTATCGCTGTTTCATCCTGAGGATCGGGAGCTGATTCCCAGACATCTGCAGGAAGCTATGAAAAGCGACAGCTATAGTGCGGAGTTCCGCAGTCTGCAGCCTGACGGATCGGTCAAATACTTGAATACGCGCGTATCGGTTACTTTCGACGAGAGCGGCGCACCTGTCAAGATGAACGGGATTACCCAGGATATTACAGAGAGCAAAAAGATAGAACTGAAGCTGCAGGAAAGCATTGAACGATATACATCATTAAAGAAATATAACCATGATGCCGTGCTTTCTCTTGATTTGGAAGGCAATATTATCAATACCAATGCCATGGCCGAGAAGCTTACCGGGTACAGCATTCAAGAGATGATCGGCATGAAGGTGTCCGTCTTTATCGGCGCCGACAAATTAAGCCGCATCCTTTCTGACGAAATAATGGCCGAACGGCAAATTAATGCCTTTAATCATAAAGATGGCCACAGTACCGAGGTTCTGACGACATTGGCGCCGATCATCATCAATAAGAAGAATGTGGGCTGGTATATTATTGCGAAGGATATTACGGAGCAGAGGAAGCTGCTGATCGCCAAGGAGGCGGCAGAGAACACGAACAAAGCCAAAAGTGAATTTCTGGCCATGATGAGCCATGAAATCCGCACGCCGATGAACGGAGTGATCGGGATGACCGATCTTCTTCTGGAATCCACCAGCCTGGATGAGAAGCAGCAGGAGTATGTCCAAATCATCAGCAAAAGCGGCAATACCCTGCTCAATATTATCAATGATATTCTGGATTTTTCAAAAATTGAATCAGGCAGGACGGAAATGCTGGAGATCCCTTTCAATATTATGGACTGCCTGAATGAAACACTCGGCATCCTGCTGCCCAGAGCCCAGGAGAAGAATCTCGAAATCCACACCTACTTCAGGAACAAATGGCCTGAGACACTGATTGGCGATCCCGAGCGGCTCAAGCAGGTGCTGATGAATCTCATCGGGAATGCTGTTAAATTTACGGATAACGGCAGCATCGCGGTTTCCATTGAAAGATTGACGGACGATGACGATCAGGTCCGGCTTAAATTTGTGATCAAGGATACGGGGATCGGAATCCCGCAGGAGAAAATCAAGCATTTGTTCGAGCCCTTCTACAGGGTGGATGATTTCATGATCCGCAAAACCGAAGGAACGGGGCTGGGACTTGCGATCAGCAAGAAGCTTATCGGACTATTGGGCGGGGAAATCTGGGTCGAGCAGGCTGAGCCGCAGGGGACTGTTTTTGCTTTTACCGTACGGCTGCGCAAGGCCGGGCAGCAGACCTCCCTTCAGCTGCAGGGGTCCGAATCGGAGGGCAATGCGCAGGGAAGCAACCAGCAGGCTCTGAACATCCTGATTGCTGAAGACAATAAGGTCAATCAGCTGGTCCTGCAGAAAATGCTTGAATCGCAGGGTCACCTGACAAGCATAGCGGTTAATGGCAGCGAGGTTGTCCAAATGGCTGAGGCAGGCAGCTACGATATTATTTTTATGGATGTGCAGATGCCGGTCATGAACGGGCTGGAAGCGGCGGAAATGATCAAGAGAACGCTGCCGCCGGAGAGTTGCCCTTATATTATTGCGGTCACGGCAAACGCACTGAAGGGCGATCAGGAGAAGTGCCTGGCCGCCGGCATGGATGCCTATATGAGCAAACCGATCAAGAGCGCTACAATTGCGGAATTCATTGAAGTGGCGAGAAGGAAAACCTCATAACCAGAATGAAAGGCCCGGTCAAATGGCAGCTAATCCCTTTGACCGGGCCTTTCCATTTGCCTCAATATCATTTTCCCCGCTGCGAGGGAGACCGGCGGAAGCCAAACACCTTGAGATGAACAAGCCACTTGCTGGTCCAGTAAGAGAGAACATGCAGCAGGATGAGCAGCAGAATCAGCGGCTTGAACAGCACAAAAGCAATGAACCACAGAAGAAGCAGCTGCCATCTCTTCAATCGGGTCACAAACCGGGGCAGCAGCAGGATGCGGTAGAACCAATAGGATTTTTGCAGCATTTCCAGATACTCGGTGCGCGACTGTTTATTATCGGGATCAAGTCGGACGGCGGCATTCATCCGCTCTACCGCCTGTTTGTGCTCGCCGCGCCGATCCGCCGCCCAGCCCGTGTACAGAAGCACCTCGATATTCTCCGGTTCTTCCCGCAGAGCGGTCGTCTCTGAATCCCTCGAGGCATCATGCTTGCCTGTTAAGGCAAGGGTATAGGCATGAACGGCGTAGTTAATCGCCGAATGATGAAGGGCGATGGCCTGCTCCAGCAGGACGCGGGCCTCCTCATACTTGCCATGCATAATCAGATACTGCCCCTTCAGCCGGTAAATATAATCCTCCTCCGGAAACATCCGCAGCATCTCGGAGCTTACCTGCAGGAATTTCTTCCACTCCCTGCGTTCGTAGGCAATGACGAGCATGATCCGCCAAGGGAGCTCGAATTCGGGGTCGCGCTTCAAAGCCTCTTCGCACCAATGGAGAGCTTTGCCGGTATCGGTAAACTGGTAGACGAAGGCCAGCATGCCGAGCGCCACGGAATCATCCGGAGCACTCCGGACCCAATCCTCGGCTTCGGTCAGCGCTTCCTTATAGCGTTCCCAAGCGACCAGCTGATTGATTTTCTGAAGGGTTTGCGTTTGCATTCGATAAGGCTGCACAGCGTCTGCACCTCCCGTCAGCGAAGCCGGTGCTGCTTCATATAATCCAGGACGACCTGATAATCTTTGTTGGAATCGCTGAAGGTGGCGTAATTCTTGGCCGTCTGGAACCACTCCAGGGTGGTCGGCTTGCGGCTTTTCAGGCTTTGCGCCATATCCTCGTTGGTTATCGGCTGAATGCTGCCCGCCTTCAGGGACCGGTGCAGTGCAAGCTGCGTGGCATCGTCGACCAGCTGGTTCAGATCCGCGCCGGAGAAATGGGTCGTCTGCCCGGCAAGCTTGCGGATATCAAGCTCCTGCTGCGGCTTGCCGGCTGTCTTCAGCTGGAGAATGGTGGCGCGCTCTTCAGCGCCTGGCGGCGAGACGAAGGAAAGCTGGTTGAAGCGGCCGGGACGGCGGAGAGCGGTATCCAGATACCAGGGCGTGTTCGTCGCTCCAATAACGAATACCTGATCATTAAACGACTCCAGTCCATCCAGCTCCAGCAGCAGCTGATTGACCAGCATCCGCTCGTGATGCTGCCGCATCTGGTGCCGGCTGCCGCCGAGAGCGTCGAGCTCATCGATGAACAGCACGCAGGGCTTCTCCTGCCGGGCTCTCTCGAACAGATCATGCAGATTATGCTCGCTTTCGCCGATATACATGGATAAAATGGCTTGAAGCTCGAGATGGATGAAGTTCGCGTTGATTTCGCCGGCAACCGCGCGGGCCAGGAAGGTTTTGCCGCAGCCGGGAGGACCGTAGAGCAGCAGGCTTCCGCCGGCCTGCTTGCCGAAGGCCTCGAACATTTCGGGCTGCTGCAGCGGCAGCACAAAATTCATGCGGATATTCTGCTTGACCTCTTCCAGCCCGCCTACATCGTCGAATGTCGTCTTGGGCTGTTCGGTCTCAATGAGCGATTGCTTGTCTTTATCAAAATGAATCACTTTCAATTTGGGGCGTTCGCTTCGCTTTCCGTCATCAGACATGAGAAAATAGCTCCTCTCTTGGTGTGCGGCTACCCCTTATTTTAGCTCATGCGACCGCTCAATAACAGCCATGCCGCCTCCTTGCGATAATTTGCCGCATTCACGAAAAGCAAAATGGCTGCAGCCGACACATCTGCCAGCATCCAGTTGGGTCAAAGCATAATCAATCGCTTCGCCCGTATGCCGGAATAGATGAGTGGCGCCGATTCGCGCAGCCAGACCGGTCTTCTCCAATAGCTTCATAGGCTGCGGCCGGGTACCCGACAAAAGAACCCGGCCGCCTGAACGCTCGAACCGGCTCACCAGGCGGGCCAGATTATATTCGCCGGTCGTATCCATAAAAGGGACCTTGCCCATGCGCAGAAGCAGAATCCGGGGCCCTGCCTCCATACCCGCCATGAGCGACTCTTCGAATAAATGGGCGGCGCCGAAGAAGAGCGGACCATCTACCGTGTAGATGCTGATTTGGGGGCAGTCATGGCCATCCGACACCATATAGGCCTTCACCTTCCCGTGCCTGGCGAGCGGGTCTGGCAGCATCTTGGAAACGTCCAGATTCTGGCTCATCCGCTTCACGAAGAGAATGACGGCCAGCAGGAGCCCCACCTCAACGGCGGTTGTCAAATCCGTAAATACGGTCAGCGCAAAAGTAAGGGCAAGAACGAGGGAATCACTTGTTCTTGTCCGGAGGACATGGGCAAATTCATGCCGCTCGCTCATATTCCACGCCACCAGCATCAGAATGGGGGCCATGCTGGCCAGTGGAATTTCCGAGGCGTAGGGGGCGAATAAAACAAGCACCAGCAGCACGACAATGCCGTGCACAACGCCGGAGAAAGGGGATACGGCCCCGCTTCGGATATTGGTCGCCGTCCGGGCAATAGCCCCGGTTGCCGGAATGCCCCCGAACAGCGGGGTGATCATATTGGCGATTCCTTGCCCGATCAGCTCGCGATTGCTGTTATGGCGGCTGCCGGTCATGCCGTCGGCAACGACTGCCGACAGCAGCGACTCGATGCTTCCGAGCATCGCGATAATAAAGGCCGGCCGGAGCAGAGCTTCTATTCGATCCCATGTCATGTCCGGCAGATGAAACTGAGGCAGCGCACTTGGGATGGCCCCGAAGGAGGAGCCGATGGTCGCGACATGTCCGGGGAAGCATACAGCCGCAATGACCGTGGAGATAAGAATGCCCAACAGGGAAGCCGGAACCTTCGGCATCCATTTGGGCGCAAGCAGAAGCACCGCCAGGCAAATCGCCGCCGTCAGGACGCTGTAAAGATTGACAGTCCCCAAATGCAGGAGGATTTCCTTCATGTTCGGCACGAAATTCTCATGTTTTGCGATCCCGCTCAGGCCCAGAAAATTGGCAATCTGGCCGCTGAAAATAATAACGGCGATCCCCGAGGTAAAGCCGATGGTCACAGGGCGGGGGATGTAACGGATGAGCGCGCCAAGCTTGAATATTCCCATGAGCACAAGAATCATCCCGGCCATGAAACCGGCGAGGAGCAGATCCTCATAGCCATACTGCATGACAATGGCGAAAAGGATGGGGATAAAGGCGCCGGTTGGGCCTCCAATCTGAAATTTGGAGCCGCCGCACAAGGAAATGATGATACCGGCGACAATGGTCGTATAGATGCCGTACTCCGGCTTGACGCCAGCGGCAATAGCAAACGCCATCCCCAGCGGAATGGCGATTATGCCCACAATCAGACCTGAAACAAGATCCTTGCGGAGGGCGGCTGCATGATAGCCCTCGAACCTTCCTGACCATCTCATCCTGATACCTTCTTTTCTTCATATATTTGATTATTTGAATATATACAGGATGAATGGTACTCCTTGTGGAGAGATGCTGTCAAACATGAAATTCCGCTGCTTTTTACGAAAGCGCATGGAAAGAAACAAAAAAACAAGGGTATCCTGAATCATGCTCAGGAATGCCCTTGTTCTGTCGGTCAAGTCTCTTTTCGAATATCTTCCAGCAGCGAGATGGCATCCACAAGGTGGTTGTCAAAAATCCGCTTCGTCACGGCGAGCAGATCCTTGATCAGCGGATCTCTTAAGGAATAGATGACCGAGGTGCCATCCTTAATGCCATAAACCACATTTTTATTCCGCAGCACCGACAATTGCTGGGATACGGCGGAACCCTCCGAGCCCAGAATGCTCTGCAGCTCGTTTACGTTTTTATTTCCTTCGCACAAGGCTTCCAGAATCCGGATTCTCATGGGATGAGCCAGCGCTTTATAGAAATCGGCTTTAAATTGTTGGATATTCTGGTGGTGATTCATTGCAGCCCTGCCCCTTCACCCGATAAACTTTTGAAGATATGAATATAATAGCATAGTTTATCAAGGGGGAGCATCAAGAGAACCGGTTGGCGCTGTCTTCAGCGGCGATGCAGCAAGGTTTTTCCGGGATGGAGTGGCGAAACCCGAGGGGGTGGTGCTTGTAAGCAGGTTTTTACCTTGCTGGAGCTGTCGATTGGGCCAAGTTCGCCGTTGATTCAGCGTGCAGCAAGGTTTTTTCGGGTTGCAGTGGCGAAACCCGAGGATATGGTGCGTGTAAGCAGGTTTTTACCTTGCTGGAGCTGTCGATTGGGCCAAGTTCGCCGTTGATTCAGCGTGCAGCAAGGTTTTTCCGGGATGCGGATCTGCACGGTCATGCAGCGCCGCATCGCGCGCTGGAAGCTGTCAGCTCTGCCCGCTGCTACAACGGCCCGCTGACGGGAATGCGGATCTGCACGGTCGTGCCGATGCCGAGACGGCTGAAGATATGCACGCCGTAGTGTTCGCCGAACGTCATCCGGATGCGGCGGTCGACGTTGCGGATACCGTAACCGGATTTGTCCTCCTCATTCCCTCCGCCGCGCACGAAAGCAAGTCTCTCCGGGCGCATGCCCATGCCATCGTCTATCACCTCCAGCACAAGCGTGCCGCCCTGCGTCCTGGCCCGGATAATAATGTTGAGCGGCGCCTCGTCATCCCAAATGGCATGGTTGATGGAGTTCTCGATGAAGGGCTGCAGCGCGAGCTTGACAACCGGGTAAGGCGATACCGATTCGTCGATATCATAGTGAATATTGAGCATTCCCTCGAACCGCAGCTGCTGTATGGCTACATAGGCCTGGGTCAGCTTCAGCTCCTCGCCAAAGCTGATGATCGTCTTTCCTTTATTGAGGGAAATCCGGTAGAATTTGCCCAGATTCGTCACCATCTTGTGAATCCGGGCATCCTCGCTAAGCATCGCTAGAGCGGAAATGGAGGCCAGCGTGTTGTACAAAAAGTGGGGATTGATCTGCGCCTGCAGCATACTCATCTCCGCTTCCTTCTTGGCGATTTCCTTCTTGTAGACAACGGTGATCATTTCCTTCAGTCGGCGGGACATCTTCAGCATGGCGAAGGCCAGCTGTCCGACCTCGTCATGGCCCATGAACGTGTCAGGCATGCTGAAATCCTCACGCTCAATGCGGCGGGTCAGCTGGAGCAGCGTCTCGATGCGTTTGGTAATTAACCGCGCTGTCAGATAGATGAGCAGTATGGCGAGCCCGACGATGAATACAGCCAGCGTGAACAACCGGGAAAAAGCCAGTTTGACGTTTTTAATCAGGCTGTCGTAGGAGACGATAGAGACCGTCCTCCATCCGCTGCCGATGCTGTTGTAGACCACATATACGCGCTCCCCCTTGTAATGCCCCATGAAGCTTCCATCGGGCTCCGCGCTCCAATTCCCCTGAACAAGCCCGGCCAGCGGCTGATTGAGAAGCGTCTTGTCGCGGGCAGAGACAATTGCACCCTCCTCGGAGACGATGAACAGCTCCTTGTTCTTGTTTTCTTTCTCAATCAGCGCGTAAATATCGGCCTCCGGGATCTCCATGGTCAAATAGCCGTAGGGATAATTAAGGCTGTTGTTATCGAGCAGACGCGCGAGTACGACCCGGGCTGGCTTGCGCTCCTCGATTCCCTTTACAACCTGATCGTCAGGCGGATTGGTCGCTGTCATGACGGTGAATGTGACGCTTCCGTAGGATTTGCTGACAGGCTCGTACCACGGGCTGCGCCTCATCTTCTCATCCGCTTTGCGCAGGAACACATTATCTGCCGGAATGGTTTCATTATGCGTATAGATGGTCATGCTCATAATCTCGTTATTGGTGGTAAGTATATTCTTGAAGGTGCTGTTGATATAGGAATAGGCGTCGATAAGCGAGCTTTCGCTGGAATAGGTTTGAATCAGAATATCGCGCAGGCGCGGGTCCAGATATAAGGAAGAGGAGACCTTGGCGTAAGCGTCCAGCTTCGTTCTCAGGTTGGCGCTGATCTGGTCGGTCGTGACCGCCATGGAGGCATACGTCTGCCGGGTCAGCTCGGCTTTCATCGTTCCATAGGAATAGAAGGCGAAGAATAGGAGCGGCGCGACCGCAACCAGCGCGAAGACGGCGAACAGCTTGTTGCGAAAGCGAATATTCAGAAAAGGCCGGGTAAGGACGCGCTGAAGCCCGCGGAGCAAGAAGCATTCCTCCTCAAATTTGTTTACGGTAATGATTCGGCGTCATCCCGGTGGTCCGTTGGAAAACCGAGCAGAAATAGGAAACATTCTCATAGCCGACTCTGCCTGCGACTTCATGGATTTTGAGCGATTTGTCCGAGAGCAGCATGGAAGCCCGCTCCATTCTGCGGTCTGTAATCGCCTCGAGAATCGTCTTGCCGGTCTTGTCCTTGAAGATCGACCGGATATAATTCGGCGACAGATATACTTCTTTGGCAATCTCTTCGACGGTAAGGGAAGTCGAGTAGGAGCGGTCGATAATCTCCTGCACATGCCTGGCCACATGCTGGTGCCGGTCCTTGTCCTTGTCTGCCAGCGCCATAGCAAGCGTACTGCATACGTGGAGAATATGTGCTTCAATTTCTTCCAGCGTAGTACAGTCGTTCATGATGATCCACTCGCTGTTGAAGGGGCGGTGCTGCTCCTTGAAGGCTCCGGCAAAATGCTGCTCGACAGCCGTAACCAGCCGGACGGCGGCGCTGCGGGCAAGCTGGGGATGAATATGGCGCTCCCTCAGATCGGCGGTGAAGCGCTTAATTTCCAATTCCGCTTCATCCGGCAGCATCAGGCCGATCAGGCGCCGCAGCGTCTCGAGGCTGCCGCCGATCTCGACCTCCCCCATGACCGTGCCGCGGAGCTCCTCTGCAGACAGCAGCGCTCCGCTGCCATAATAGAAGCTTTGCCCTGATGCGCTGCGGGCTTCCTTCACCAGTTCCCCCGCATCCTCCAGCCGTTCGCCCGGACGGGACAGCCCGATGGTCAGGGCGAGCGGGAATTCCTCGCCGATTGTCTTCTGGAGCTGCCGCAGCGGCTCCGGATCACCGTCAAGCAAAGAAGCGGGGAGCAGGGCGACGAAAGCGCCATATCCCCAGTCGATCAGCTCGCCCGCAAATCCCATGGCCTGGAGCTGGCTGCGAATGGAAACACGGACGCTGCGCTCAAGCGGCCCCAGGACGTCCGGCCCTGTAGAGGGCGCCGCCAGTTCAGAGGGAGAGGCTCCGGCGGTTTGCATATAGACTGCCGCGTACCTCCACCTGAGCGGCAGCCTGCGGTCGAGCTCGGCAAGCTGGCGGGCAAGCTGCGCCCGGCCCTGCTCCGATTCCTCCAGCAGCAGCTCGCGCAGCAGCTTCTCCTTCGCCAGCGACTCCGAACGGGCGGCCAGCCTGGCCTCCTGGCATTTGAGCTTCACCTTCTCCATCAGTTGGGCGAGCTCATCGAGATCGACAGGCTTCAGCAAATAGCCGGTCGCTTCCACTGCAAGGGCGCTTTTAATATATTGAAACTCGTCATGCCCGCTTAAGAATACGATGGATATCTGCTTGTGCAGCCCTTTGGCGCGTCTGGCAAATTCCAGTCCGTCCATAATGGGCATCCGGACATCCGTCAGAATGATGTCAGGCAACAGCTGCTGCGTAAGCTCCAGAGCCTCGCGGCCGTTCTTTGCCGTTCCAACCACGCGGATATCCATATCAGACCAGGGAACACAGTCAGTAAGCGCTTGCAATTCCATTTTCTCATCGTCAACAAGCAGAATCTTATACAAGGGAAGACCACGTCCTTTGCCGCAGAAATAGGATAACAGCTGAATTTAATTGTAGTCGGTCTGACGCATTTCAACAATCATCCGGCTGGAATTCCGTTATTTTGGACTATGAATCGGAGAATTCTGGCATATAATCCTCCCCGCTGCTGAATTTATAATGAGGGTACTTCAAGGGCGAATGCGACTTGGCACAAAAGGAGGAATTGGCATGAGAGCCTACGCGGACGCACAAATGCCGGGTAAACCAACCCAAACGCGAGGACGTTCATGGAAGCGCTTGCGGCAGCAAAAGTGGCTGTGGCTGATGATTTTGCCCGCGTTTATCTGCACGCTGCTGTTCTCGTACGGCCCGATGTTCGGACTGTACATGGCGTTCATTAATTACCAGCCGGGAGGCGCTTCCTTCTTCGGCTCGTTCTTCCACAGCGACTTTGTGGGGCTGCAGTGGTTTGAATATTTTCTGAATAACGGCGACTTCCGCATTATTCTGCGAAATACGCTGGCCCAGAGCCTGCTCAGTCTGCTGCTCGGCTTTCCGGCACCGATTATTCTGGCGCTGGCAATCAACGAGGTGAGGCAGCGGGCTTTCAAACGGGTGGTGCAGACCGTATCCTATCTGCCGCATTTCATCTCCTGGGTCATCGCCGCGAATATTATCGTGACCCTGCTCGCCTCGGACGGTCTCCTGAACAAGGTGCTTGTGCTGCTCCATGTGACGAATGAGCCGATCGCTTTTTTCCAGAACGGGCATTATTTCTGGTGGATTATCGCTTCCTCCAACACCTGGAAGGATATGGGCTTCAACGCCATCATGTATTTGGCTGCGATTGCTTCCATCAATCCGGAGCTGTATGAGGCGGGCAGAGTGGACGGGGGAAGCAGGTGGCGCCTGATGCTGCATATTACGCTGCCGTCTTTGCGGCCGACCATCGTCATTCTGATGATTCTTGCGGTGGGCGGCGTGCTGAATGCGGGATTCGACCAGCAGTATCTGCTGCAGAACGATACGATCCTCCAGTATTCGGATGTTATCGATACCTACACGTACCGGTATGGATTGCAGAACAGCATGTTCTCCTATGGAGCGGCTGTGGGGCTGTTCAAATCCGTTGTCGCTTTTATGCTGGTGCTGATGGTGAACAATATCGCCAAGCGGGTCAACGATCAGTCGCTGTTTTAAATCTACGGGAATCACTTGAAAGATCCTCTTGAATACGAACGATATGGGGAGGACACCCGTACTTGCCGCCCGGCAGAGAAAGGAGTACAAGCATGGAAAGCAAAAGCATGGGAGACAGGGTCTATATCTCGGTTGTTTATCTCTTCTTGCTGGTTGTGCTGTTTGCGACCTTCTATCCGTTTTGGAACATATTGGTTTTGTCGGTCAACAGCGCGTCCGATACGATTAAAGGCGGCATCTATTTTTGGCCCAGAGAGTTCTCCTTCACCAGCTACAAGCAAATTCTGACCGATTCCGAGATTCTGAACGCCATCGTCGTGACGGTGGCGCGGACGGTCATCGGAACGCCGCTTACGGTGCTGGTCATCAGTCTGCTGTCTTACCCGTTAAGCAAGCGTGATCTGTTCATGCGCAGGCCCATTACGCTTTATTTTATCTTCACGATGTATTTTGGCGGCGGCCTTATTCCGTATTATATGGTTCTGAAAAGCCTGCATCTGATCGACACGTTCTGGGTCTATATCGCCCCGGGGCTGATGAATGTGTTCTATATGATTCTTGTGCGGACCTTCATCGAGCAGCTGCCCAAGGAACTGGACGAGTCGGCCAAAATCGACGGAGCCAACGACGTGCAGACGTTTATCAAAATCATTTTGCCGCTGACGATGCCGGTGCTGGCTACGATTGCCCTGTTCACAGCCATTGGACACTGGAATGCCTGGTTCGATTCCTATGTCTTCACGTACAAGTCCAGCCTGAAGACGCTGCAGGCCGTGCTGGTCAAGATTCTCAACCAATACCAGACCGGCAGCATGGTATCGGATGCGCAGAAGACGGCGGATTCCGCCAAACGGCTGGCGGTCTCCCCGGATACGATCCGGATGGCAGCCACCATGGTGGCAACGCTGCCCATCGTGCTTGTTTATCCCTTCCTGCAGCGGTATTTCGTGAAGGGCATGACGCTGGGCGCGGTGAAAAGCTGACGGTCCGCGTAATGAAAGCACGCAGCCGCAGGGAAGGAACTCACGCTGCCGCCAAAGGTCGGCACAGCCGTTTCTTCTTGCCCTTATAGAATGTATTAGCTTCCCTTTTATCCATTTCTATAAGGTTTATGGGAAGAAACTCACACTGCCGCCAAAGGTCGGCACAGCGTTTCTTCTTACCAGGCAGCACATTCCGGGCCTGGTGCACCGGATCTATGAAACTCACATTTGAATGTAGGGGGAAAAGAACATGAAGAAGAAAACAGCATCCATTCTGATGATGCTGGCGCTTGCCGGCTCACTGCTCGCAGGCTGCGGCAACAGCGGCAGCAACGGAGGAAGCAATGGCGAGGCCGCCAATAACGCAAATGCCGGAAGTCAAAACACAGGCGGGGATACCGCCAAAATTTCGGAGCCGCTTACGCTCACATTCTTTGACAAAAACACGGGCGATGCTTTTACGAATGAAGTCGCCAAGGAAATTACCAAGCGGACCGGCGTAACGGTGGAAATCCAGCAGCCGACCGGCAACCCGGCGGAGAAATTAAATCTCATGCTTGCCAGCAACGATCTGCCGGATATTGTGCTCCTGGACCGGGGCAGCGACATTGTGAACAAATATATCGCCGCTGGCGCGATCATTCCCCTGGATGATCTGATTAAGAAATTCGGTCCGGATGTGCAGTCGCAGTATGGCGATGTGCTCAAGAAAACCCGCTATACGGATGGCAAGAACTATTATCTCTCCAACTGGTACGGCATGGATACCGATCCCGTGCTCGGGATGAACATCCGCAAGGACGTCCTGACGGAGCTGGCCCCGGATAAGGCGGAGGGCGGACAGCCGTTCACAACGGATGAATTTACACAGCTGCTCAAGGATTATAAGGCCGCTCATCCGTCCGTCGACGGCAAACCGACGATTCCGCTTACCTTCAATGCCGAGAATATGGGAGCCGTGCTGGGAACCTTCAAAGGGATGTGGGGCTTGAAAACCTATTATGAGGACGCCGGCAAGCTGAGATTCGATGTCGAGGACCCGAAATACCGGGAACTGATTATGTACATGAATGATTTATACCGTCAAGGATTAGTCGACCGCGATTGGGCGGTCAGCAAGACGCAGACCTGGGAGCAGAAGCTGTCCAACGGCATCGTGTTCTCGACGCCTGGCGCTTATTGGGATGTGGGCAACGCCAATAATGCGCTGAAAAAAACCGGCGGCGAAGATATGCAGATGATGGCCTACAAGGTTGTAGCTCCGGGTGTGGACCCCGCCAAAACCACATTTGGGCCGCGCAGCCCCCTTGGTTGGGACGCCATCGCCATTACGAAGAACAACAAGCATCCGGAAGAGACGATGAAATTCATGAACTATCTGGCGAGCGACGAAGGACAGTACCTGCTGATGTGGGGAATCGAGGGCGTGCACTGGGATATGAAGGACGGCAAGCATACGCCGCGGCAGGAAACGCTTGAAGGTCTCCAGAACGATAACCCGGACGATCCAATGAAGAAAGCGGGCATCCGCAAATGGACCTGGTTCATCAAGAACGGCGCCGGCAGCGATGGTACGCCGTACGGCCTGGGACAATACAACCGCAATATAATCGATAAAATGGCGATCAAGAACCTGGCCGATACCGTATTTGACTCGTCGCCGTACGATAATCTGGGACCGCAGGGCGGAACGCCGGAATCGCTCAATTACCAGAAGGTTCAGGATGTCATCAAGCAAAGCATCACCAAGATCATTATCGCAGGCGATGCAGCGACGGCCAACTCCATGTACGATGCGATGCTGGACCAGATCAAGACGGCCGGCGGCGAGAAGGTCGAAGCGATCATCACGGATAATTACAACAAGCGCATGGAATTGTGGAAGTAAGCTGCTGTTTTAGAAGGGTCGGCGATGAACCGGCGGGGAACATTTTGTTCACCAGCTTCCAGGAAGCGGCAGAGATCAAACAAAGGCAGAGGAGGTACGCCAAATGAACACCCGGCTTATTCGGATAGAGACGGAAGCGGACAAAACGTCGGTATCGCTGGATAACGGCATCCTGACATTGACGGTTGATCTTGGGAGCGGAAAATATGGCATACGCTGGAGGGACGGCTCCAGGCTGATAGGAATAGACTCGGGCTTTAGTCTGGATGGATCCATCCGCCGCGCGTCGGAGTATGAATCCCGCCAACTGAATGCAGCGGCAGCTGATGAGGTTTCCGATGCCATCGGCACAGGGCGGTGCTTGACGGTTCTGCATACGGGGGAGGGCCTCCCCCTGCTTCGCCAGCAGTTCACGGTGTATGAGGAGCAAGCGTATATCACCGTGAAGCTGGAGGTCGATGCGGAATCCGGCGGCAATCTGGAATCGAACTATATGGCCCCCGTCCTTGCGGATGCCTCATCAGGACCGTTCATGTCGCTTGGGCTGCCGGAGGGTCACGCTCTGCAGGCGCTGCTTGTCCCTTTCGATAACGACAAATGGGTGCGTTATGAATCGGTTTCGATGCCGGGAGAGATGGAAGGCTATGAAGCGACGGCCCTCTATGATCCTGCATCGGGCAAAGGCATGGTGATGGGCTCGGTTACGCACGATACATGGAAGACGGGTCTGCGGGTAAGGAGCGCCGCCGCCGGATGCGTGGAGAGCCTGGAGATTTATGGCGGCGCGGCGGGCGAGCTTAGCCGGGACTCCATCCCGCATGGAGCCATTGCGGGAGCGATGCTTGAATCGCCGGTTATTCTGCTCGGCTCCTTCGGGAGCTACCGCGGCGGATTGGAGGCATTCGGGCATGCCAATGCCGCCTTTGCGCCTGCGCTTCCATGGGAGCATGGCGTGCCTTTCGGATGGAACAGCTGGTCCGCCGTCGGGGGAAAGCTGGATTACGATGTATACAGCAAAACGTCGGATTTTCTCCGGAAGCTGCAGGACAATGGATTTAATAAGGAAGGAACCGTCTATGTAAACTTCGATTCCTTCTGGAATAACCTGACGCCGGAGCAGCTGGAAGCCGCTGTGCGGCAGGTGAAGGATAACGGGCAGAAAGCCGGTATCTATTGGACTCCGTTCGCGTTCTGGGGCACCGGCTTCGAGCGCGAGGTGGAAGGAACGGAAGGCCGCTTTACGTATAACGATATGCTGCTGCGGGACAGGGAGGGAAATCTGCTGCCGAGCCTGGATGGCGGGCTGGCGATTGATCCGACCCATCCCGGCAACCGGCTGCGGACGGATTATCATTTGAAGCGCTTCGTGGAGTGGGGCTTCGACTATGTGAAGCTTGATTTTCTGGGACATGGCGCGCTGGAGGGCAGCCATCACAATCCGGATATCCGTACGGGAATTCAAGCCTATAATTTCGGAATGGATTATATCGTGCGAAGCCTCGACCCGCAGAAGATAGGCAGGCCCTTCCATATCAATCTGTCCATCGCGCCGATCTTTCCCCATATCTACGGCCACAGCCGGCGCATATCCTGCGATGCCTTCGGAACGCTGGCGGATACCGAATATATGCTCAATTCGCTGACCTACGGGTGGTGGATGAACGGAACCATTTACCGCTATAACGATCCGGACCATACGGTGCTGTATCAGAGCTTCAATCAGGAACCTACCTCGTACCACGAGGGGCGCAGCCGACTCAACGCTTCCGTCATAGCCGGCACCCTGATGATGATGGGGGATGATTTCCGCAAGGAGGAAGCCTGCCTCCGGGCGGAGGAATGGCTGGCGAATCAGGATATCGTGGCGCTCGCGGGCCTCGGCGAGACCTTCCTTCCGCTAGTGGAGGCAGAAGGCCCGGCAGCGGCGAACGTCTTCGGGCTGGTCCGGTCCGAGGGCGGGAAAGACTGCATCTATCTGGCTGTCTTTAACTTCCAGACCGATGCTGCGGCAGAGATTACGGTTCCGTCCGGCGGGATCGGGCGTTGGGAAGAAGATACGCCGTATACGCTCAAGGACTTATGGTCAGGCGCTGCCTGGGCTGCCCGGGGCGGAGTTCGCATTGAACTGGAGCCTGCCGAATCCCGGCTGGTCAAGCTGATGCTGGAGTAAGGGTTTCTCTCTGTTTGTATCGAAGGATCGAACGAATGGCCTTTTTTAAAGAATGGAGAGCAGACCGGCTAGAGGTCTGTTTCTCCTATTTCCGCCCCTATCCGGCTGTTGTATGCAGTTAGAGGCTGAAGGATGTGATTGGCCAAAATATCATTATTCGCATGGTTTGGTCTGAAACCATGTATGATTCGCGGGCTGCCTGACGGCGGGCGAAAACGCAAACGCACACAGCGAGTTCTATTTTATAGAAGCGAGGGAGAGGAATTAATAATGAAGAAAACGCTTTCGTGGATGCTTGTTCTGACGCTTATATTCGGCATTATGCAAACGGCTGCTGCTGCGGACAATGAACCGCTGGAGCAAGATCCGGCTATCGGCGCTGCAGACGGCACATCGGGGGAAGAAGCTGCCTTAATCATGGATACGCCGGCTCAGTCAGCCGCTGGTTCTGTTACACAGATGACCTATGAAGCGGAGGCTTCGGGCAATACGCTTGGAGGCAATGCGGGCGTAAGCAATTGCACGGCCTGCTCCGGCGGGAAGAAGGTAGGCAATCTGTATGGAGGCGGCAGCCTGCGTATCAACAATATTAACGTGTCGGAAGCGGGGCCTTATTATGTGGTTTTTACTTACATATCCGGAGATCCCAGAAGTGCGGATATCAGCGTGAACGATGGCGCGTCCCAGCATGTGGAGTTCCCAAAGACCGCGGATTGGGATACGACGGCCCAGATGCGGCTGACGCTTGATTTGGCCGCAGGCAGCAATCATATTGATTTGTCCGACGGAGGCGGCTACGCGCCCGATTTTGACAAAATCGATATTTCCCCGGCTTCGCTCGGCTATGAAGGCGAAGCGGCAGGAAATACCTTTGCGGGGAATGCCTCGATCTCAGACTGCGCAAGCTGCTCGGGCGGCAAGAAAGCAGGGAACCTGTATCAGGGAGCTTCTGTGCAGTTTAACGACATCGTCGTTCCGGAGGAGGGCGCCTATGATCTGACGTTCGCCTATATTTCCGGAGATCCGCGTTCTGCCGATGTGAGTGTGAACGGGGGGCCGGCCCAGACGATCTTGTTCGCCAGCACAGCGGATTGGAACACGGTTGGAACCCAGACGATTACGGTGACATTGGCAGCAGGAACGAATACGCTCCTGTTCTCGGACGGAGGGAGCTATGCCCCCGATTTGGACCGGATTATCGTCTCGCCAGGCACCGGAAGAGATGTATTGCCCTGTGAGAAAGCGCCGGAGACAAGCTTGCCGCTTGGCGCCCCTGTTGCCAGCAAAACGGAAGGGTCCATCGTCATTACCGAATATGCCGGCGCGGTCGTCGTGCAGAACGGCGATTATACGATGACGTATCGAACGGACAGCGGACTTGCGGAGTATGCATGGAACGGACGTGTGATCGTCCGGGGGGTATACAGCAAATCCGGGGATAATATCAGCAGCTGCTACAGCAGCCACAGCTTCTCCATGTCCGATGTGCAGCCGGTTCAGGACGGCTTCGGCAGCGGGGCGAAGATCAAGCTGGCCAACACGGAAGCCGGCAAGCCAACGCTTAATCAGTGGTATATGTTTTATCCCGATCAGCCCTTCTTCTTCGCACAGCTGGAAGCGGTCTCCGATTCGGCTATCGCGACCAATTACATGGCTCCTGTGATCACCAATACGACCGGCGGCGTGGATATTGGCAGCTATGGGGATGGCCGGGTGCTGGCTCTTCCTTATGACAATGATATGTGGATTCGTTCACAGGCCGTGCCGATCAATTCGGAGGACACCAGCTATGAGGTATCGGCCATCTATGATAACGAGACCCGCGAGGGGCTGGTCGTCGGCTCGGTGAAGCATGATGTCTGGAAGACGGGCATTCATTTTATCGGCAGCAATGACCGCCTGAACAGCCTTGAATTATTCGGCGGGGTCTCCTCGGCCAAGACGCATGATTCGCAGCCGCACGGCAGCTTGTCCGGCACGAGTCTGTGGTCGCCGCAAGCTTTCGTCGGTCTCTACGACGATTACCGGACGGGCATGGAGGAATACGGGAAGGCGAATGCCGTCATCACTCCGCCGCTTTCCTTCAGCAGCGCCGTTCCGGATGCCGTTCCGATGGGCTGGAACAGCTGGGCGGCGTATGCCGACAAGCTCAGCTATCAGGACGTGCTGGACACCTCGGATTATATCAAGCAGAATTTGCAGGATAAAGGCTTGTCCAACGACAATACCACTTATGTCAACATGGATTCCTATTGGGATAATCTGTCGGATGAGCAGTTGGCCGATGCGGTCGCCCATATCCGGGCCAACGGGCAGAAAGCCGGCATCTATTGGGGTCCGTTCGTTTATTGGGGCGACAATATGAGCCAAAAGGTCGAGGGATCCGATTATACCTACGGCGACATTCTGCTGCGCGATTCCTCCGGTCAGCTGCTGCCCAAGCTCGACGGCGCTTACGCGGTTGATCCGACCCATCCGGGGGCGAAGGAGCGGATGGATTATTATTTGAACAAATTCAAATCGCTGGGCTTTGAATATATCAAGCTGGATTTTCTGACCCATGGCTCATTGGAAGGCTCACATTATGATCCGCTGGTAGAGACGGGAACCCAGGCGTATAACATGGGCATGGCCTATGTCAACTCGCTGGTGGCGGACAGCATGTTCATCAGCACTTCGATTGCGCCGATGTTCCCGAGCCAGTACGCACACAGCCGGAGAATCGCTACCGATACCTTCGGCAGCATCTCGGATACGGAATTTGAGCTGAACGCGTTAACCTATGGCTGGTGGCAGAATGGAACCATTTATCCCTATATGGACCCCGATCATATGGCATTGACACGGGCCGGATCGCTGGAGGAAGCCCGTTCAAGAGTGAATTCCGCTGTTATTACAGGTACGGTATTCCTGGATTCGGACGATTTCCATGATGCCAAAGCGCAGGAGTACGGCGAAGCGCTGCTGACCAATACGGATGTGCTGAACCTGGCCAGGAAAGGAGAAGCGTTCCGTTCCGTGGAGGGAAATACGGGCTCCAAAGCCTCCGATACCTTCGTGCTGAATGATAACGGCACCTATTATCTTGCCGTATTCAACTACAGCGGCTCTGCGACGGAGAAGACGGTCGACCTGGCAAGGGCAGGTCTTGCGGGTGATGTGGCCTATGAAACGCTGAATCTCTGGAACGGCGAGACGTCGCAGACAGAAGGGACGCTTCTGGTGAATTTGGAAGCCATGGCCTCCAAGCTGTTCCGATTGTCGGCGCCGGATTCAGGCGATGATAACGGAGACGGTGACGGCGGAACTGGAGGTGACCCTGGAGATGGTGGAGATGGAGGGAACGGGGGTGACCCTGGAGATGGTGGAGATGGAGGGAACGGGGGGAACCCTGGAGATGGAGGAAATGGCGGGAACGGGGGGAACCCTGGAGATGGTGGAAATGGAGGGAACGGAGGTGACCCAGGAGATGGCGGAAATGGCGGAAATGGGGGGAACCCTGGAGATGGCGGAAATGGCGGAAATGAGGGGAACCCTGGAGATGGAGGGAACGGGGGTGACCCTGGAACTGGAGGGGGTGACGGGAACGGCGGCGGAATGACAGGAGCACCCGTCGTAACCGCCGGTGGTTTACCGGCTGGGGATATGTCGAATGCGGTGACGACCGATTCTGATAGCGGCGACATTCTTCGTATGTCGCTCTCCGAGGCCAAGGCCCTTGAGGCTCTCAAGGCGGCAGGGAGTATAAGCGCCTTTGTTATTTCGCTCCCATCTCAGGAAGACCGGCGCGGCTTGACAGCCGAGATTCCTGACGGTATTATACAAGCGGCCTTGGAGCAGGGAGGCGCTGACGCTTCCTTGCTCGTGAAGAGCATGTATGGAGACTATAAGCTGCCGCTCAAAGCGCTGCAGCTTCCGGATGGCGCAATACTGCAAATTAAAATCGCTTACGCAGACGAGACTGCCGCCGCGGCGATCCGCTCAGCGCTTCCGGCCGGTTTCAAGCTGGGGCATGCCGTCGATTTTGCCATTCTGGCTGTAGATGCCTCCGGCGGGATCATCGACGAGAATCCGTTGAAGGAAACGTATGTGGAGCATGTGATTCACGGGGGAAGCGGCAGCGGTGGAGCAGCCGTCAGGCTGTCAAGTGAAGGCGGACTGGTTCCTGTGCTTGCATCGTTCTCTTCACAGGCGGATGATAGCGGCGAAGTGACCGTGCGCAGCCGGGATAACGGCGTATATGCTGTCATATCGGGGACGAAGTCTTTTGCGGATATTCAAGGGCATTGGGCTCAAAGGGAAATCGAGAATTTGGCTTCGCGTCTGATTGCAAACGGGATCACAGAGAACTCTTATGCTCCGGCTGAAAATGTAAACCGTGCGGAGTTCGCGGCGCTGCTGGTCCGGGCCATTGGTCTCGGGGATCTGGAAGGAAGGGCTTCTTTCACGGATCTGCAGCAGGATGACTGGTTCGCCGCTGCTGCGGGAGCGGCAGCCTCTATGGGTCTGGTGAACGGTTATGAGGACGGTACATTCCGGCCCCAGGCACCGGTGACGCGGCAGGAGATGGCGGTTATGCTTGCCAGGGCCGCGGCCTTCATTGACCGAACCCTTCCTTCAGGAGATGGTCTTACCGGTTTCTCTGATGAACCTGCTGCGGCGGATTGGGCACGGGAGGCACTGTCAGCCATGGTAGAGTCCGGTGTTATGCAGGGAGACTTGGAGGGTCGGATTCTTCCTGAAGCTGCGGCGGCAAGAGCAGATACGGCTGTTATGCTGAAGCGCTTTCTGGATTTCATCAATAAGTAAATATAATGAAGCTATGAGGGGGGCGGCGGTGTGCTGCATCCCTCGTTTTCATTGAGAAAAAGTGTCAAAAGTACAATTGATGATGCACCGTAAATGATATAAGATGAGGTTATCAAACTTGCAAAACTAGCAATCCAAAAAAAAGGAGCTGGGCAAATGGCTGTTGATGTGTATTTGAATTTTAATGGTAATTGTCGGGAAGCAGCAGAGTTTTACTCGGAGGTTTTTGGAGCGGAAAAGCCTAAATTTATGACTTTCGGAGAAACGCCGCCGAGCCCGGAATATCCGCTTCCGGAGGAAGCCAAAAATTTGATCATGCATACGAGGCTTAATATTTATGGAAGCAATGTAATGTTCTCCGATGTATTTCCCGGCATGCCGTTTGTTCAAGGCAACAACATCAGTCTGGCCATCGTCGTCGACAGCCAGGAGAAACTCCAATCCGCGTTCGATCAACTCAAAGAAGGCGGCAAAGTGGAAATGGAGCTTCAAGAAACATTCTGGAGCAAATACTACGGCAGCGTGGTGGACAAGTTCGGCATCCACTGGCAATTTAATCTTGGAATAGGTGAATGGTAAAATAACGTTTTTATACAAGCTTTTTGGACAACCTCTGTGCTTCCGGCGCAGGGGTTTGTCTTTTATATAAGGTTGTTCTGCCTTTAATGGGCTTGAATTTTAACCATACTAAGGAATATGGCAGCATTGAGCATACCGCCATGTACAGCATGACTTGACTTTAATCAAACGGTCATTCACTATAAGAGCATGAGACACAAAGACGAGAACAAGAACGAAGCGATCTTTCAAGCCACAATTGAATTGTTGAACGAAATAGGGTTTTCAGACATTTCGATGTCCAAAATCGCCAAGCGGGCGAATGTCTCGTCTGCGACGATTTATGTTTATTTTGAGAATAAGGAGGATATGCTCGGCAAGCTTTATGTCAAAGTCAAAGAGAAGATGAGCAGGCAGCTGATTCATGATATTGATGACAGCATGCCCACACGGCAGATATGTGAGCAGTTCATGAGAAATTCCATGCGGTTCATTCTGGAGAACAGGGATTATTTCTTCTTTCTGGAGCAGTTCTCAACCTCGCCGCTTGTAGATAAATTATATCTTGATGATACGGCATCGATGTTCACAGCGATACACGAGTTTGTCGAGAAGGGGAAGCGAAACGGTGAGCTAAAGCCGCTGCCGACACTTTTTCTGCTGAGCTATTGCTATTTTCCTGTCACACAGCTGGCCAAAGCCCATTTTAAAGGGGAGTTTGAAGCGGATGAGGAAAATTTGCAGCAAATAGTACGCATGAGCTGGGATGCCATTAAAGCTTAATGGCATCTTTTTTTGTAAGAAAATAGCCGATCTGCCGACTGCCGCAGCTATGCTCGATACCTGTTTTTCGTATGTGGAATAACCTGAGTTAAAGAAAGAGTGCAGACGGCGCTGGGGAACACGCCATTACAAGTCCAGCTTACACTGCCTTTATTCCTTCATAGATATAAAAGACGGCTCGGGTGCAATGCCCCGAACCGTCTTTTGGCTTCTTTATGGGTTTGCTAGAAGACATCCCTACGAGCCGTACAATACAATTTCAGCTGTCTGTGAACGTTCCGAGCTGAGCGTAATGCGCAGGTAACGCGTCGAAATCGACACAGGATGTCTGCTCCATTCCCCGTACATCTTCATTTCATGCCGTTTGTGCCAACGGGAAGCAGCAAGGTCGTACCGCTTGCGGCATTGGAAATAGCGGAGACGAGATTCGCGTCGTCCTTTGTTTTCATGGCCAAGTAATACCTGGTATCACCGGGAAGCGGAACGGTCAGCGATTGGCTGGTTCCCGCTGCTGCAGGCAGGGGAATGTTCTTTAACCGGGATGGTGCTTGCAAAATTGGCGTCCGTGATGGGCGCGGTGCTGACACGAATGTCGTAAGAAGCCGCCGTGCCCGTCGTTCCGTCGTCGCCCGGCGCCGTCCAGATCACTGCAGGGACGACACCGTTGCCGAGCCGGCCTCCAGATTGCCGACCGCGGCAGGGGCGGTCACATCGTCATCGGCGTATTTGGCAGGCTGAATACAAGAATGTTTCGTGTTCGGCGCTACTATTTTATCTTTTTGCCTGATCGTAAAGACGGCGGGGGGCATGCTTCCATGGGGGAGCCCTGTCCGGAAAGGCCTAATATGTTAAACTGATAGAGGAATGGAAGTGCTTATGCAGTCCCCCTGGAAGGAGTTTACATGAAGAAACCAAGAATAGATGAAATCGAAATGCTGCGGGGAATGGCGTTTCTGGCGGTCGTGATGCAGCATGCCCTCGCCCACTATTTTCCCATGACGGACACGCGTCTGGAGGATGGAGTGATTCTCGGTCTGCTGCTGCTGCTGTCCAAGTTCGCCGTTCCGCTGTTCGTGTTCATTACCGGGCTCGTGCTCTTCTACAATTATGACGGAGACATTCGCTATGGCGCGTTTATCCGCAAGCGGTTCAAGGATGTCATCCTGCCTTATATTCCATGGGCCGTTCTATATGCCGTGACATTCCAGCGGCTCAATCTCTACGAGGCAGGCTCGCTGCCGAAGCTCGGGATGATGATTTTTACGGGAAAAGCGTCCTATCACCTATGGTATATCGTCATGATTGCCCAATTTTACTTGCTGTTTCCGCTTCTCCAGCGAATGGTCAGGAGGTGGAAGCCAAAGTCGGTCCGGACAGCCGCGATAATCGTTCTGGCTCTGGGACTGCTTTACGTGTGGCTGATGGATCAGGGCGGCGCTGTCTACCGCTCGGCGGATGCATGGGATATCCCTTTTCTGAGCGCGTTCTTCACTGCCTATCTCGATCGCAACGCACTGATGTTTTTCTTTTATTTTGCGCTTGGAGCGGCGGCGGGCCTGTATCTGGATCATTGGCGTGCATGGCTCATCCGCTGCCGTCACTACCTGACCGCCTTGTATGCGCTCATGGTTTGCTGGATGCTTTATGTGGTCGTATCTCATTTCAAGCTGTATCCGGACGTTATTATCCGCTATGATGACTTGTCGCTTCTAAGGCCAGAGATGGCCGTGTTCCTCACGGTTTCGGTGCTTGCCGTATATGCGGCCTCGATCAGCTTCATGAAGAATGCACCCGTCTGGCTGCGGCAGATGCTCACCCTGGCGGGCATCTACTCGTATATCGCGTATCTTGCGCATGCTTATATGCTGAGGTACACCGAGCGCGCGGCGGACTGGCTGCTTCCCGGCGGCTCCATTACGCTGCGGACGCTGACAGCCTTTGCGCTCAGCGCAGTCGTCTCGGTGGCGCTTGCTTACCTGCTGCGTCTGATCGTTCAGGGAATAAAAGCTTCCCGCCGGCATGGCAGGAAGGCAGGCCAGCCGTTATCCTTCTGAATAACGCAAGTATACGCCAAGAAGAGCAGCTTCCCCTCTCAGGGGAATGCTGCTCTTCTTGTACCGGGCTTTGGTGAAGGGATTCGGAAAGAATGCTCATGCCGGTCGATCAGCTTCATTTGACTTCGAGGGGAGTCAAATAGATCAAATCGTCCCGGCGCTTCCTGCGGAATTCGCCCGGAGGCGAGCCCGTCCATTTCGCGAACTGGCGGATGAAGCTCTGCACATTGTCATATCCGACGCGCCGTGCAATCTGCTCGATGGAGCCCTGCGTGTTCAGCAAAAGCTGCATGGCCTCCTGCTGGCGGAGGATGGAGAAGTAATCCCGCGGCGACATCTGGTACATCTGCTGAAAAACGCGGTAGCAGTGCCTGCGGGTAAAGCCCAGCTTGAGCGCAATTTCCTCCAGCCAATTGGCGGACCATGCATGCTCCTCATCCTGGGGGGAGGCAATCAGGGTCTCGATTTCCCTGGCAATTTGTACAGGCAGGTTGCCGGCGAGTTTTGCCGCGTGATCGCTGTTCAGCCTGGTGAAGGAATCCTCAAGCTGCTCCAGCAGCGTATAGAGTCTGTGAAATATGGAGATTCTGGAAGCACCGTCCAGCAGAAGCTGCAGAATCGCCTGTACATCCGGCAGAATCTGCCGGTTAAGCGTCCCGCCCTCCGGATAATAGATTTGGGATGAGCCGCCGAGCAGCTGCAGAAATACAGGATCATCGATCTGGATATGCATCACAAAATATTTTAAAGGAGCGGGCTCATCCGCGCTGAAGGCGTGCAGCTGCATAGGCGGAATAATCAGCAAATCGCCGCTGCGCTGCCTGTATTCCCCGTTTCTGGTATGAACGGTCTGGCAGCCTTCCAGCACGAGATTGATTTCGACCATCCGGTGATGAAGATGCCGCTGGCAGGACCAGGGTCTCGTTACTTCCCCCGTGTGGGCGCCGTACAGGTAAATCTCCGATTTGCTGTTGGGAAAGGCGTACGCGAATTTTTTGTCCCCGTCCGGATTCATAACGCACCCCCAAATGTCACAATTGGTTAACTATTCTCTCCCCGGCAGGCGGCCTTTCGTTATTACTTCCTCATGCAAAGGATTCTATACTACTTATAGGAACGATTACAAGAATACTGCCTTTCCTATGGGAAGGACAACGGGCAACGGGGAGCTGGAAGCTATGGCATTGGCAATAAGAAGAGAACCGGATATGATTCTGGTCGAAACGGATAACGGCTGGCAAACGGCTAATCGCAGCGGCGACGGGATCTGGAGCGGCGGCGGAGTTGAAATAACGCTGCACAGCAGGAATGATTCTTGCTCTGTCGGGCTGTCTGCGCCGCTGCTGGCGGTTAAGACGGTCAGGCTGTATTGGAAACAGAATGTGACAGGAAGGCTTGCCGTTCTGGGCGACCATTGGGAGCGGGCGTATGGCGATCTGGAGTGGAGAGGAATCGTGCCGGAGCGCGTCATGCCCTGGTATTTTCTTACGAATGACGGCATTGTGACTAACGGTTACGGCGTCAAGACCGGGACGGCATCCTTATGCTATTGGCAGTTTGATCAGGATGGCATTACGTTGTCGGCGGATGTCCGCTGCGGCAGCGAGGGGGTTCAGTTGGGCGTGCGCAAGCTTGTGGCGGCCGAAATCGTCGGTTATGAGGGAAAAGAAGGGGAAAGCGCATTTGCCGCGGCAAGCCGCTTCTGCTCCGTGATGTGCGAGAATCCTGTGCTGCCGGACCAGCCCGTATATGGCGGGAACAACTGGTATTACGCTTACGGGAACAGCTCCCACGCGGAGATTCTGGAGGATTCCAAATTCATGGCGTCCCTGTCTTCTTCCAGCATAAACCGTCCCTATATGGTCATTGATGACGGCTGGCAGCTGGCCAGCGGCGGCGGAGCCTGCAACGGCGGGCCGTGGAGAGGCAATTCCCTCTTCCCCGAGATGGACCGGCTCGCGCATGAAATGAAGGATGCCGGCGTGAAGCCGGGCATCTGGTTCCGTCCGCTGCTGACCAGTGAAACAGTCCCGGATGAATGGCTCCGGTACAGCGCCAATAACGGGTATGTGCTGGATCCCAGCGTGCCGGATGTGCTGAACGATATTGCCGAATCCGTCGCCAGGATGGTGTCATGGGGCTTTGAGCTGATCAAGCATGACTTCTCCACCTTCGACATGCTGGGCCAGTGGGGCTTCCAGATGAAGTCGAAGACAAATGCTCTGCCGCAGCCTTTTCACGACCGTTCCAGGACAACGGCCGAGATCATTCTGGAGCTGTACCGCGTTCTGGCCCGGGCCTCCGGCGGCAGCGTCGTCATCGGCTGCAATACGATCAGCCATCTGTCGGCGGGATTATTCGAAGTGCAGCGGACGGGGGATGACACGAGCGGGAAGCTGTGGGAGCGGACCCGGTATATGGGCATCAATACGCTGGCGTTCCGCATGCCGCAGCATGGAACATTCTACAGCCATGATGCGGATTGCATCGGCATTACCGAACAGGTGCCATGGGAGCTGAACCGCCAGTGGCTGGAGCTGCTGGCGGAAAGCGGCACGCCGCTGTTCGTCTCGGCATCGCCTTCCGCCGTAACGAAGCAGCAGCAGCTTGAGCTTCGCGCGGCCTTTGAGTTGGCCGCACGGCCTCTTGCACCTGGCGAGCCGCTGGACTGGATGGAGACGACCTGCCCGCGCCGCTGGCTGCTTGGCGGGAAGGAAACCCGTTTCCAGTGGAACCAGGTATCCGCTGAGCTGCAGTCCGACATCGACAATATCTGGTGGAAATAAGTACAAAAAAAGGACTGTGCGGGGTGCAGCTGGAACTCCTATCAGCAATGATAGCTATAGGACATCAAAGAGATTATTGAGCGCCAGCATGGAACGGTCGGGGTGGAGAGCGAGCAGGGGAGAGGGAGCTCTCTTACTTCATAATGCCTGTAACCGCGGATGAACAGCATAAAGGGCAAGAGGGCTGCGGTTCTCGTCTCCCCTAAAGCCCAAAAAGATCAAAAGGGAGCTTCTACAGCCGGAGGGAGGTCCGGACTTGTAAAACTTTATCAAATTAGCCCGGGGGCGGTTGTTGAGTAAATAATGGAAAGGTTATAATATTAAGGATTGGGTTGGATAGATGTATATATAGAGGAGGAACTGTATTGAACTCGTCAGGTTTGGAGTCAAAACCGGCTTCCGTGGATCTGAGCGGAATCAGGAGAGGGCCGATTATAACCGCCCTCATTATCGGTGCGTTTGTGGCGATTTTGAACGAGACGCTGCTCAGCAACGCCCTTCCCGATCTGATGCGGGAATTCGGCATTGAGCTGTCGACCATTCAATGGCTGTCCACGGCTTATATGCTCGTAATCGGCGTACTGGTACCGGTTACTGCGCTGCTGCAGCAGTGGTTTACGACCAGGCAGATGTTTTTGTCGGCGATGATTTTATTTCTTGTGGGTACCCTGGTTTGTTCAATATCGTCTACCTTCGGGGTGCTTCTGGTCGGGCGGGTTATTCAGGCGATGGGAACGGGCCTGCTGCTTCCGATTATGATGAATACGATTCTGGCGATCTATCCCCCGGATAAACGGGGAGGGGCGATGGGGCTCATGGGTCTTGTAATCATGTCAGCGCCCGCGATCGGACCGACACTGTCCGGGCTGATCATCGATTCTCTGGATTGGCGCTGGCTGTTCTATCTCGTCCTTCCATTGACGGCTTTCTCCATCGTGTTCGCTGCGGTGTATTTGAAGAATGTATCGGATATAACCAAGCCCAAGGTGGATATTCTCTCCATCATTATCTCCACCATCGGCTTCGGCGGACTTGTGTATGGCTTCAGTAAAGCGGGCGGGGGCTCATGGTCCGATCCTGAAGTCTACTGGACGATCATTATCGGATGTGTTGCGCTCGCGCTGTTCGTCTGGCGTCAGCTGACCATGAAGGAACCGCTGCTGGATCTGCGGGCTTTCAAATTTCCCATGTTTTCATTGGTTGTCGTCCTGCTGCTTGTGCTGATGATGACGATGTTCTCCACGCTGACGCTGCTGCCGCAGTTCCTGCAAAGCGTCCTATTAATGTCTGCCTTGACATCGGGGCTTGTGATGATGCCGGGAAGTATTCTCAATGGCATCATGGCGCCGGTCTCCGGAGTCCTGTTTGATAAATACGGACCAAGATTGCTTGTTGTGCCGGGTCTTGTGCTTGTTGTCGCGTCTCTGGCGCTGTTTATGGGCATCCACATGGGTACCTCGACAGGCTATATTATTTTGAGTCATATTATTATGCTGGTCGGCATTTCACTTGTGATGATGCCTGCACAGACAACGGGCCTCAACCAGCTGCCGCGCCACCTCTACCCTCACGGAACGGCAATTCTCAACACGCTGCAGCAGGTTGCCGGGGCTGTCGGTACGGCCTTATTTATCAGCATTCTGGCATCGGGAACGAAGAAGTATCTGAGCTCTCATGATGCGACCGCACCGGACGCAGCCGCTCTAGGTCTGGTTGCGGGTCTGCAGAATGCCTTTCTGATCGGCTTAATAGTCGCCGTAATCGCATTAGTCCTGGGGTTCTTCCTCAAGCGCACGAAAGCGCCGGAGGAAGACCAGCAGCAAGCGGCTTGACGAAGCAGAAGACTATGGCCGCCAATATGGGGCAGCCGGCTTCCAGGCCGGCATGAGCGGGACAGCGGTCCGCTTCGAATGCCCGCCATATTTCCGCAAGACGAGCGCCCCGGGTTCATGATCCCGGGGCGCTTTGTTATATTGTCCATTCCAACGCGGTAGAGGCGGAGCTTCATGAGCTGCCCTTCGGCTTTTGTACTGCTCGTTGGCTTCCGAGGCGCTGCTGGCGGTACGTGCGGGCTACCAAACCTATACCGGGCGAGCCCGAAATTTCCGGCTCGCCCGGTATGGCGAATAACCTTCAGTCCCGCGTTACAGCTGGGAATGGAGGTTTTTCTTTTACAGATAAGAGGATTAAAACGGAGACCGACAATGCCAAACTTGGACATTTGGGCGCAGCCTTCTTTATCCTTCAGGAATCGTGGTTCCTCCATTTGTGGATAAGTTGTGTATAAAATGGGGATAAGTTGCTTGATTTCTCTATTGATGGCGGCAGAGTATGCTGCCGGGATTCCCCGTGTTGCTCCCCGGCTGGGGCAGGCTCGTCCCAGATACCGTATTGCCTTCCCAATCCTGAACGCGAAGCATTCGCCGTATCGTTAAGAATGAGCATAAAAACCTTAATTTTGATCTATTTTTTTACGCTGCGGGTTGCGTTACGATTAAAATGTAATCGCTATCATCAAAAATGCGGAAGGGGCATGCGGGATGAGTCAACCAAGCCAACACCAAATACCGGACACGCTGCTGCTGGAAGAGCGGGCCAGGCATGTTTTGAACGCCATTATCGGAATGGCGGATGAAGATTATAACTATATTCCGTTCTTTAATGCGGATTTTGTGTCCAAACCGGCTTTTATGACCCATGGCGACTGGGACTACGGCTCCAGCCACGGGCGTCTGATCGATTCGGTTACGCTTGCGCGGCATATGACCGGAGAAATGTTCGGCGAGGACGTGGAGCGTCACTATAAAGAAAATCTGCTCAGCTTCTTCAAGGAGGACGGGCTGAGCTACCGTCAGGTCAGTAGGCAGGGGAACTGGGGAGAAGCGGCCAATCTGATCGACCAGCGGGCCGTCATTCTGTCCTTGACGACATGGTATATGGCGACAGGCGATCCAGCGGTGCAGGAAGCGGCGGACAAGCATGTTGCCGCTTTGAAACGGATTGCCGTCAAGGAGAAGGATGTCTGGTATTACCCGGCATCCGAGCACCTGGAGACCGGCTGGCCTTCGAGAAATGCGGTGCAGATCCGTCTTGCGCCGGACCCGGCTTCATTCTGCGGGCGGCTGATGATGCCCTTGCTGAAATACCACGAGATAACCGGAAATCCGGACGCCCTTGAGCTATGTGAATATTTCACGGCCTTAATCATTAAGCGCAGCGGCGTCTATAACGAGGACGGAAGCTTCAATTCTTCGCTGGCCTACCGCAGCGGGCATTTTCATACCCGGATCGGCACGCTTGACGCGCTGGCGCGCTTTGGCCGTTATACCGGGGATGCTTCGATCATCGCTTTTGTGAAGAAGAGCTATGATTGGGCCCTGACCAAATGCACGCGCTTCGGATGGACGCCGGGCGATTTGCAGGAGCAGGCCTATGAGCATGAAACCTGCTCGCTGGTTGATTTGATTTCCACCGGCATTACGCTTGCGCACTGCGGCTACACCCATTACTGGGGAGTGGTGGAGCGGTTCATCCGCAATCATCTGACGGAATCCCAGCTGCTTGACCTCGATTGGGTGGAGGAAGCGGACAACAAGGATGGCGACATACTTGGGAAAAAGACTTTCTACAAAGTCGCGCAGCGCACGCGCGGCGCGTTCGCCGGTTATTCGGCGCCCAACGATTTCTGCTGCGACGTGAATCACGGCCGGGGCCACACCAGCGATTTGCAGCTGTGCTGCATCGGATCGGGCACAAGAGGATTGTTCATGGGCTGGAGCAATATTATTACCGAGGATAAAGGCACCGTACGGGTCAATCTGCTGCTCAGCCGCGGGTCCCGTCTCCTTGATGTGAGCAGCTATCTTCCCCATGAAGGCAGGCTCGAGCTTAAGATTCATCAGGATATCGCCAATCTGGAAGTGCGGATTCCCGAATGGGCCGGCTACAACCAGGTGAAGGCGGAGTGGTCCGGAAGCGGGGAGGGGCGCATTACAGCCGGCAATCAGCCGGGGGTCTGGATCAAGGATTGCTTCTTCCGTCTGGGCAGGGCAAGCGCCGGGGATACCATCGTCATTACCTTCCCGCTCAGCCGCTATCGCACGACCGAGCACGCTGTAGGCCAGCAGTTTGAGGTGCAGTGGCAGGGAGACGATGTCATCCATATTTCGCCGGAGGGCAGCTACCACCCGCTGTATAATCACCGGAAAATCCATGACAAGGCCCCGATGCGGGAAGGCGACTACCGCCGGCCGGACACCGAATTGGTATGGTAAGTCCTGCGCGGGAGAAAGCGGTCAGGCTGGCCTATTACGGCGATGATTTTACCGGCTCGACCGACGCGCTGGAAGCGCTGACGCTGGCGGGATTGCGGACGGTGCTGTTTCTTGATCTTCCGACGCGTGAGATGCTGGACCAGGAATTTGCGGACATTGAGGCATTCGGCATTGCCGGTACCGCGCGTGCGCTCACTCCGGAGCAGATGGAGGCGGAGCTGCCGGATATATTCCGCTTCATGGCGGAATCGGGTGCCGCTGTCTGCCATTACAAGACCTGCTCGACCTTCGATTCCTCTCCAGGAATCGGCAGTATCGGCAAAGCGGTGGAGCTGGCTCGCCGGACCTTCTGCGCCCAGCGGTATGTGCCGCTTGTCGTCGGCGTTCCGGCATTGAAGCGGTATACCGTCTTCGGCCAGCATTTTGCCGCGGTGCATGGCATCGCGCATCGGCTGGACCGTCATCCCGTAATGTCCCGGCATCCGGTGACGCCGATGGATGAAGCCGATCTGCTCCGGCATCTCGCCGCGCAGACAACGGCGCGCAGCGCGCTCGTGGATATTCTGGAGCAAGGCGATTCTGCGGATGCCCTGGAGGAGGCTGTCGAAAGGAAGCTGGAAGAGCACCCGGAGATAATTTTGTTCGATGTGCTGGATCAGGAGCGTCTGGCCCGGGTCGGCGGGCTGATGTGGAAGGAAGCCGCCCGCGGACCGCTGTTTGCGGCTGGCTCGTCCGGCGTGGAATATGCGCTGTCCGCCTATTGGCAGGCTTCGGGACCGGCATCCGGGGAGAAAGCCTTCTCTGCCGGGTCGGCAGGCGGCTCCGTCCCCCATCAAGCGCCGCAATGTACGTCGGGCGCGGAGTCTGCCGGAGCGGCGGAATCGGCGCCTGTTGGAGCGGTCGACGGGACGTCCGCTGGACTTGCGGAACCGGTGGCTCCTGAAGCGGCGGAACCGATCCTCGTTGTCTCCGGCAGCTGCTCGTCGATGACGCAAATGCAGATCGATTATGCGCTGGCATCCGGCTTTGCCGGCATCAGGATCGATCCGGGCGAATGGATAGACGGCAGCGGAAGCGGGGCGGCATCCTCGCGCATTGCGTCAGAGGCGCTCCGTCTCCTGCGCAAGGGAACGAGCGTGATCGTCTATTCCGCCAAAGGCCCCGGCGATGCCAGCATCGCCCGGACGAAATCAGGCCTGCATGCCGCCGGCAGAAACAGCCGGGATACCGGGACGATGATCGGCGAGGCGCTGGGACGCATCTGCCGCGCCGTCATGATGGGGAAGCGGCTGCTGCGGCGTATCGCGGTGGCGGGAGGGGATACATCCGGTTATGTAATGAAGCAGCTCGACATCTGCGCGCTGGAAATGACGGGGCAGATCGCTCCGGGCGTGCCGCTCTGCCGGACCTATTCCCATAACTCCCCATTCGCCGGATTGGAGCTGGCCTTGAAGGGCGGCCAGATGGGCGGCGAGGATTTCTTCGTCAAGGTCAGGAAATGGGCGGGAATAACGGGAGTTGAATCGTATGAACCGGTACCAAATCATGCGGAATGCATGTCGTCCGCTGACCGTGAAGGACTTAAGGGAGGGACTATTTTGAAAACAGTGGTGGCGGTATATACCGGTCAGGGATTGGCCGAGCCGATGAAACGGATCTATGAGGAGCAGTTGCCGGGGTGCAGAGTCGTGACCATCGTTGATGACAGTCTGATCTACGATGTCGTCCAGGCGGGAGGAGTAACTCCTGCGGTCACCCGGCGGCTGATTCAATATTACCAGAACGGAGCGGAGATGGGCGCTGACGTCATTTTCAATACCTGCTCGTCCGTGGGGGAGGTGGCCGATCTCGCCCGCAGCATGATAAATGTGCCGATCGTCAAGATCGATGACGCGATGACGCTTGAAGCGGCGGCGAAGTATGAACGGATCGGCGTGCTCGCCACGCTGCCGACGACGCTTGAGCCGACGAAGCGGCTGATCCGCAGGCAGGCGGAGCTTCTGGGCAGAGAAGTCGCCATTATCGATGGTCTGGCGGACGGCGCTTATGACGCGCTGGTAAGCGGAGAGCCGGAGCGGCATGATGCCATTCTGCTGGATACCGCGAGATGGGTGGCAGGACAGGCGGACGTCCTGGTGCTGGCGCAGGGCTCGATGGCGCGGATGGAGAAGGAGCTTGGCGCAATCGGCATTCCGGTGCTGTCAAGCCCGCTGCGCGGCGTACTTGCGGTTAAGAAGCTTCTGGAGGTGCCAAAGCCATGACAACTGAACCGGCAGCGGCAAACAGGCAGCCCGACTGGTCCAATCTGAATGTCCTGGAACGAAATACGGTCGCTCCGCATGCTGATTTGCTTCCCTATGCCGACTGGGAGTCGGCGCTTGAGCCTGACCGCGGGACAACACCATATGTGCGGCTGCTTAACGGGAATTGGCAGTTCCATTATGCGGAATCGCCGCAGGCCGCGCCGGAAGGCTTCGAGGCCGACGGCTATGACGCGGCGGGATGGGATACGATTCCCGTGCCGGGCAACTGGCAGCTGCATGGGTATGGACACCCTCACTACAGCAGCTGCCCCTACCCGTTTCCGGTCGATCCGCCGCATGTGCCGCAGGAAAATCCCGTCGCCTGCTACCGCACGGGATTTATACGGCCGGACGGCTGGGACGGGCGGCGCATCCATCTGGTGTTCGAAGGCGTGGATTCCGCTTTTCACCTATGGGTGAACGGGGAGGAAGCCGGCTACAGCCAGGGGAGCCATCTGCACTCCGAATTCGATATCACGGATATGCTCCGTCAGGGGGAGAATGCGCTTGCGGTGCGCGTCTATCAATGGTCGGACGGCAGCTATCTGGAAAGTCAGGACAAGTGGCGGATGAGCGGGATTTTCCGCGATGTTTACCTGATGGCGCTGCCGGCTGTGCGCGTCTCGGACGTTTATGTGCAGACCCGGTTCGACGACCGTTACGAGGATGCCGTACTGGATATACGGATCGATGCGGAGAGCTTAACCGGCGTTTCCGCCGACGGTTATGAGCTGCGGGCGACCTTGCTTGATGCGGTCCGCGGGGTTGTTTTTGACCGCAGCAGTCCCCTGCCGCTGCCCTTATCCGGCGGCGGCCAGTGCCGGTTCCATATTGAGGAGACTGTGAAGTCGCCGCTGCAGTGGACGGCGGAGACACCGAATCTGTATACGCTGCTGCTCACGCTGTATGACGGGGAGAACCGGCTGCAGGAAGTGAAGCGGATTGCAGTTGGATTCCGGGATGTGCAGACCAGGGACGGCCGTCTGCTCGTCAACGGGAGGTCCGTTATTATTAAGGGCGTTAACCGCAATGAATTCGATCCCCGGCTAGGGTTCGTTACGACATGGGAAGCGATGGTGCAGGATATTACGCTGATGAAGCTCCACAACATCAATACCGTCCGCCTGTCCCATTACCCCAACGACCGGCGGTGGCTGGATCTGTGCGACCGCTACGGCATGTATGCAATTGACGAAACAGATCTGGAGACGCACGGCATCCGCTTCATCGAGAATACGGCCTATAAGGAATCGAGCGCCGCTGAATTTTTTGCCGGCGAGAGCTGGCTGTCGAAGCAGCCGGAGTGGCGGGAGGCGTATGTGCAGCGGGCCAGACGGATGGTGGAGAAGGACAAGAACCATCCTTCGGTCATCATCTGGTCGCTGGGCAATGAATCCGGCTACGGGCCGAACCATGATGCGATGGCCGAATGGGTCAGGCAGGCCGATCCTACCCGGCCGATTCACTATGAGCGGGCTTATGAAGCGCCGATGGTGGATATCGTAAGCTCCATGTATCCTTCCGTGGAGACGATCATCAAGGAAGGGCAAAAAAGCGACAAACGCCCTTTTCTGATGTGCGAGTTCGGTCACGCCATGGGCAATGCCGTCGGCAATATGCAGGAATATTGGGAGGCCATTTACGCCTATCCGCGACTGATCGGAGGTCTGATCTGGGAATGGCAGGACCATGGAATCGTCCGGCAGACGGAAACCGGCGGGGAGTGGACCGCCTACGGCGGAGATTTCGGAGAGGAGCCGCACAGCGGGCATTTCTGCATCGACGGTCTGGTCTTTCCGGACCGCGCGCTGAAGGCGTCGATTCTGGAGTACAAGAAGGCGATCGAGCCTGTGAAAATCAAAGCCGCCGACGCGGGGTCCGGTCAATTCAAGGTGATTAACCGTTATGACTTTCTGACCCTGGAGCATCTGCACGGTCAGTGGCAGCTGATGCGCGACGGCGAAATAATGGAACAGGGCTCGCTGCCTGTTCTCAAAACAGCGGCAGGAGAGGAAGAGGACGTATCCGTGCCGCTGAACCTGGCATCCATGGTAGCTGACGGCGAATACTGGCTGCATATCCGTTTCTCGCTTGCGGACAATACGGTGTGGGCGGAATCCGGCCATGAGGTGGCCTGGGCCGATCTGCCGATCGGAACAGTGAGCGCGGCCAAGTCGGATCATGCCCGGCATGCGGCGGCAGCAACGGACCAGGAGGCACGGCGGACAGCCGCACCGCCGCTGTCCGTTGGCCGTACGCCGCTGCGCCTGACATCGTCGGATCAAGGGGTGTCGGTGCAGGGAGCGGATTTCTCCCTCGTTTTCAACAAGCTGACAGGCGGATTGGATTCCTGGACCTTCCGAAATATGCCGCTGCTGCTGTCGGGACCCAGGATCAATCTGTGGCGCGCGCCGATTGACAACGACGTCAATCTCGCGAAGGCGTGGCGCAAAGCGGGCTACGACAGGCTCGTCACGATGTTCAGGAATATGACGGTGGAGACGACCGGCGGGCATACCGTTCGCATTGTGACGGATGCCGCGGCCGGGGCGAGAGGGGAGTTAGTCGCCTTTCGTACGCGCATGGTTTATACGATCCACGGCAGTGGCGACCTGCAGATCGAAGCGTCGATCGATCCGCGGGAGGGGCTTCCGCCACTGCCGCGCTTCGGCCTGGAGCTTGCCATGCCGGCCGGATTCGGGCAGTTCTCGTGGTTCGGAAGAGGCCCGCATGAATGCTATTCCGACCGCAAGGAGAGCGGCAAGCTTGGTGTTTACAGCGGAACGGTAGAGGAGCAGTACGTACCTTACATCAAGCCGCAGGAGAACGGCAACAAATCCGATGTCCGCTGGTCCGCCGTCACGGACAGGAGCGGCACGGGTCTGCTGTTCGCCGGCGGGAAACTGTTCGATACGAGCGTGCATCATTATTCGACCGGGGATCTCACCATGACGAAGCATCGGCATAAGCTGACCCGTCTGGATGAGACGATCGTAAAGCTGGACGCGGCGCAAAGCGGAATCGGCAATCACAGCTGCGGGTATGCGCCGACTCTGGAGCAGTACTTGATCAGACCGGAGCCTATGGCGTTCAAGCTCCGTCTGAAGCCTTTCTCCATGAATGAGTCGTCTCCCATGCGGCTGAGCAGGACAGAGCCCGTCTAAAGAGGGCAATCTCCAGATAAGGATGTGATCTGCGTTTGTTCAAGGGCAAAATAAACAAAATCCTCTATGGCGGGGATTATAATCCCGAGCAGTGGCCCAGGGAAGTATGGGATGAGGATATGCGGCTGTTCAAGCTGGCCGGTGTCGATATCGCTACGGTGAATGTCTTCTCCTGGGCGCTCAATCAGCCGGATGAGGAAACGTATTGCTTCGATTGGCTCGATGACGTGATGGATATGCTTCACCGCAATAGCGTATGGGCATGCCTGGCTACAGGCACGGCCGCCCATCCCGCCTGGATGGCCAAGCGCTACCCGGACGTGCTGCTGGTCGATTTTGAAGGCAGGAAGCGAAAATTCGGCAGACGCCACAATTCATGTCCGAACAGCCCCACTTACCGCCAATACTCCACGAGGATGGCGAGCAAGCTGGCCGAACGGTACAAGAATCATCCGGCGCTGCTGCTGTGGCATGTCAATAATGAATATGGGCTCCGCTGCTATTGCGACAACTGCGAGCAGGCGTTCCGCGTATGGCTCAAGCGGCGCTACGGCTCTCTTGATGCGCTGAACGCCGCATGGAATACCCGTTTCTGGGGCCACACCTTCTATGACTGGGACGAAATCGTACTGCCCAGCCTGCTGAGCGAGCATCTGAGCGCAAGGGATGTGGACCAAACGGCATTCCAGGGCATCTCGCTCGATTATGACCGATTCATGTCCGACAGCTTGCTGGGCACTTATCTGGATGAATATCATGCAATCAAAACGATCATTCCGGACGCGGTCGTGACGACGAATCTGCAGAGCAACGGGGCCTACAAGCCGCTGGATTATTTTAAATGGGCACCTCATCTGGATATCGCCGCGCTGGACTGCTATCCGACGAACGATATGCCGATGAGCGTCGTGGCGATGCGGCATGATCTGATGCGCGGCTTGAAGAACGGTGATTCTTATCTGCTGATGGAGCAGAGCCCGAGCCAATTGAACTGGAAGCCGTACAACGCGCTTAAGCGTCCCGGCGTCATGCGTCTGTGGAGCTATCAGGCGATTGCGCGCGGCGCGGACAGCGTGATGTTCTTCCAGATGCGCCGCTCGGCCGGCGCGTTCGAGAAGTTCCATGGCGCGGTGATCGATCATGCGGGCCATGAGCATACGCGCGTCTTCCGCGAATGCGCAGAGCTGGGCGGCGAGCTGCAGGAGCTCGGCGGCAAGCTGCTGGGGGCCCGTGTGGAAGCCGGGGTGGCTCTCCTGTTCGATTGGGAAAACTGGTGGGCGCTTGAGCATTCCAGCGGTCCGAGCGCCGGATTGAAATATTTGAGCGAAATGCAGAGCTATTATGATGCGTTCTATGGACAGAACATTCAGGTCGATCTGGTCGGCACGGATGCCGATTTGAGCCGGTACGGGCTCGTCATTGCGCCGGTGCTGTATATGGTCAAGCCGGGTGTCGCGGACAAGCTGAAGCGGTACACAGAGGGAGGCGGAATCTTCGTCACGACCTTCTTCAGCGGCATTGTCGGGGAAAGCGATCTGGTTGCCGCAGGCGGTTATCCCGGGGAGCTGCGGGAGCTGCTCGGCCTCTGGGTGGAGGAGATCGACGCCCTGTTCCCGGAGCAGCATAACCGGATCGTAATGAAAGAGCCGCTCGGCAGTCTCGGCGGAGATTATGCATGCGGTCTCTTATGCGATCTGCTGCATCCGGAAGGAGCCGAAGTATTGGCCGAATACGGAGAAGAATTTTACCGGGGGATGCCTGTCCTGACCCGCAACCGGTACGGGCAGGGAGAAGCCTGGTATGTGGCGAGCAGCCCGGATGCATCGTTCCTGCGGGACCTGGCGGGGAGCTTATGCGCGATGCGGGGAATCAAGCCGCTTCTGGAGGCGGCCGAGGGGATCGAGGTCAGCCGCAGGGTGAAGGATGGACGGGCATTTCTGTTCATTTTGAATCATAACCATGCCGCTGGCGCCGTTGATCTGGGCCCTCTGGAGCAAACTGAGCTGCTGAGCGGAACAACGATGAACGGCACAGTCACGCTTCAGCCGAAGGATGTGCTGATTCTGGAAGGTCCGGCTCTGTAAGTACCCGAAAGTGAGAGAATGATTAGGAGGCAATGGAACCGATGGACGCATTAAATTCGAAGCTCTGGTACCGCACGCCTGCGGGTGAGTGGGAAGAAGCGCTGCCGGTCGGCAACGGTCGGCTGGGCGGCATGGTATACGGCGGCATCAAACGGGAACGCATCCAGCTTAATGAGGACACATTATGGTCCGGCCATCCCACCGACGGCAACAATGCCGAAGCTTCGCGCTATCTGGACGAGGCCCGGCGATTGATCTTTGAGGAGCGGTATGCCGATGCGCAAACGCTGATCGAGGAGCATATGCTCGGCCCATGGGGCGAATCGTACCAGGCCATGGGCCATCTGGAGATTGAGCTGGGACACGGCGTCCAGGTGGAGGCATACAGGCGGGAGCTGGATTTGAAAGAAGCGGTCTGCCGCACCAGTTATGAATACAGCGGTGTCACTTACACCCGCGAAACCTTCGTGTCGGCCGACGATCAGGTTATGGTTGTGCGGCTTGAGGCGGATAAGCCGGGCAAGCTCAGCCTGGAGGCTTCGCTGAACAGTCCGCTGCCCTTCCGGGTGAGCAGGAGAAGCCAGGGCGGCATCCTGCTCGGGGGACAAGCCCCGGACCATGTGGAACCGAACTTCATCCAGGCGGATGAGGTGGTATTCGACCGCGGCGGCGATGGGATGACTTTCGAAATTCATCTGCAGGCATTGAACGAGGGCGGCAGGCTGGAGGTGCATGGCGGACGCATCTTCATCCGGGATGCCCATTGTGTCACGCTGCTGCTGACGGCGGATACGAGCTACAACGGCTTTGACAAGGACCCGGTAAGGGAGGGGCGGGACCCCGGCATCCGCTGCAGCCGGTGGCTGGACGCAGCTGCGCAGCTTTCCTATGCGGAGCTGCGCAGCCGCCACATCAGGGAGCACCGGCGTTATTACGACCGCGCCGACCTGACGCTGGATGCTCCCGGCCGGAGCGATCTGCCGACGGATGAGCGGATCAAGGCGCTACGGGCGGGGGGAGCAGATGAGCAGCTGGCCGCCTTGTTCTTCCGCTACGGGCGGTATCTGCTGATCGCAAGCTCCCGTCCCGGCACGCAGGCAGCCACGCTTCAGGGGATCTGGAACCCGATGACCCGCCCGCCCTGGACCTGCAATTACACGGTGAATATCAATGTGCAGATGAACTACTGGCTGGCCGAAACCGGCAATCTCAGCGAGTGCCACACACCGCTGTTCGATATGATCGGGGAGCTCGCTGTGACGGGAGGCAGAACGGCGCAGGTCCACTATAATTGCGGGGGCTGGGCATCCAATCACGGCATCGATTTGTGGCGGTCGGCTGCCCCTTCCGGCGGTCCGACCAAGGGCTCGGCAAGCTGGGCGTTCTGGCCGATGGCCGGTCCCTGGCTTTGTCAGCATCTGTGGGAGCATTACAAATTCGGCGGGGACCTTGCTTTTCTGGAGGACCGGGCTTATCCCCTTATGAAGGGCGCGGCCCGCTTCTGTCTGGATTGGCTTGTCGAGGACGGCGGAGGACATCTGGTGAGCAGCCCGTCCACCTCTCCGGAAAATTCCTTCATCGGTCCGGATGGCCGCAAGTCGGCGGTAAGCATGAGCTCGACGATGGATCGTTCGCTGATCCGGGAGCTGTTCACGAACTGCATCGAGGCCAGCATTGCGCTGGATACCGACGAAGACTTCCGCGAGTCGCTGAAGGAGGCCCGTGGCAGGCTTCATCCGCTGCGAATCGGCCGTCACGGCCAGCTCCAGGAATGGCTGGAGGATTTCGAGGAAGCGGAGCCGGGGCACCGCCACACGGCCCACCTGTACGGGTTTCATCCGGGAAGCGAGATTACGCCGCGCGTCCGGCCGGAGCTGGCGGAAGCCTGCCGCGTCGCCCTGGAGCGCCGCGCGGTTTATGAAGGGGAAGATACCATCGGCTGGTGCTTCGCCTGGCTGATTAATCAATATGCCCGTCTGGAGGACGGAGAGAAAGCGCACGGCTATCTGGTCAAGCTGCTGATGAACCCGTTTCCCAATCTGCTCAACGCCCACCGTCATCCGAAGCTGAGCTGGTATCCCACCACGCTGGAGGCCAATTACGGCGCGGCGGCCGGCATCGCCGAGCTGCTGCTGCAAAGCCATGACGGCAGCATTGATCTGCTTCCCGCGCTTCCGAAGGCATGGCCGGCAGGCCGGATCATCGGGCTTCGCGCCCGCGGCGGCTTCGAGCTGGACATCGAATGGACCGGCGGCCGCTTGACCCGGGCAGCGGTCCGTTCACGCTCCGGCGGAGAATGCCGCATCCGGGCGAATATGCCGCTCAGGCTGGCGGGAGCAGGACCGGCGGCCGAATCGGGAGGACCTGACCGGTCAGAAGGAGCTGCGGAATCAGGACAGCCCGCAGAGTCCGGGCAGTTTGCGGAGTCGGAACGCACCGTATTGTCAGAACAGTACACAGAGTCCGGACAGTCCGCGGAGTCGGGGCACATAGCACTGACTGGACAGCCCGCAGAGCCTGGGAAGTTCTCGGAGTCGGGACACATAGCAGAGCCCGGGCAGTCCGCGGAGTTGGGACACTCCGCATTGTCAGGTCAATATGCGGAATCGGAGCAGTCATGGGGCCGTAAACAGCCCTTAGAGGACGGCAGCCGTACGGGCGCCCTCCTTGTTTTTGATACCCGGGCCGGACAATCCTATGAAATTATGCCCGGCTAGAAGAAGGTAGGTCTGCGGATTCTTATGCAGGAGGAACGGCCGCTCGATTGGAAGGTCAAAATCGCTGAAGCTGAGTACCGGATCGCTGGTTAGTTCGTGAATAAACCGGGCGTGGAAACCACCGGTAAGAGACATGATCCGGGAGCGTTCCCATCAGGAGTTACGCTTCAATGTGGGCCATGCTTCCGGAACTATCAGTTGCTGCGGCCCGTGGACGCCGCCAGGGAAGCGCTGAAACGAAACGAATGACAGGGGAAGGAACGGGTCGATGAATATTGTGGGATTAAAGGTTGAGGGCAGGGAGCATCCGCTTGGCGTCGATTGTTTGACACCGGGCTTCGGGTGGTCTTACAGGAGCCAGGGAGAGCGTTCCGTGATTCAGTCGGCCTACCGGATACGCGTCTATAAGATTCAGGAGCAGGAAGAAGCCGAGGTCTGGGATTCGGGCAGGCAGCCCGGCCGCCGGCATACCTGTATTGCGTATTCGGGAGCTCCGCTGGAATCCGCAACACGGTACTATTGGCGGGTAAAGGTGTGGGACCGGGAGGGCAACCTGTGGGAGAGCGCCCTCTCCTGGTGGGAAACCGGCCTGCTTCACGCGCATGACTGGAAGGCCCGTTGGATCGGAGCGCCTGAGGGGATGACGGCACCAGACTCTCCGCTGCCTCTGCTGCGGCGGGAATTCGCCGTCCGCAAGCCGCTGAGAAGGGCAAGGGCTTATGTAAGCGGACTTGGACATTACGAGCTGCGGCTGAACGGTGCAAAGATTGGCGACCGCGAGCTGGAGCCGGGCTGGACGCATTACGACAGAACCTGCTTGTATTCGGTATACGATATTACCGACCAGCTCGCCATAGGCGTCAATGCGGCGGGGATGATGCTGGGGAATGGCTTCTACAACGTCAGCGGCGGACGTTACACGAAGTTCAAGAATTCGTTCGGCCTGCCCAAATGCCTCGTCCAGCTGGAGCTGTATTATACCGACGGCACGAACGATACCGTGGCAAGCGACGGGAGCTGGAGCGCATGCGAGGGACCAATCACCTTCGCCTGCATATACGGGGGTGAAGATTACGACGCCCGCCGCGAGCAGGCGGGCTGGGATCGTCCCGGCTTCGCCGCCGCCGCCGGGGGCAAGGGCTGGGCAGCGGCGGCGGAAACGGCTGCACCGCTCGGGACATTGCGGGTACAGCAGGCGCAGCCGCTGAAGGTCAAGTGCCGTTTTCGGCCTGAGAAGGCGACGCAGACAGCTCCCGGCGTGTGGCTGATCGATCTGGGCCAGAATTTCTCCGGCTGGACCGAGATTGCCGTCTCCGGCCCGGCCGGAGCAGAGATCATCTTGACGCCATGCGAACGTCTGAAGGGCAGCGGTCCGGATCAGCGGATGTCCGGAGCTCCTTACAGACTGACGTATACCCTGAAGGGGGAGGGCGTGGAAGTATGGCGGCCGCGTTTTACCTATTATGGGTTTCGTTATGTGCAGGTAGAAGGCGCAGAGCCGCTCCCGGACGGTCCCGAAGACACCGGCACCGTTACTGACTTGGCGGATGCCGCGGAGCCGGGCATGGATCAGGCATTGCGGCGCGGAGCGGCGCTGGCATCGGGGAGGGCTGTGCTGCTTGGAATCGAGGGCCAGATGATATATCCGGATGTCGCCGAAAAGGGCAGCTTCGAATGTTCAGATCATATGATCAACCGGATTCACGAGATTATCAATTGGGCTGTTCTAAGCAATATGAAGAGCGTATTTACGGATTGTCCACACCGCGAGAAGCTGGGCTGGCTGGAACAGCTGCACCTGATGGGGCCGTCTGTCATGTACAATTATGATGTGGAGACCATCTTCTCCAAGGTGATGGAGGATATTCGCGATGCGCAGCAGCCAAGCGGCATGATTCCGACCACCGCTCCCGAATATATCGTTTTTCAGCCGCCGTGGGATATGTTCAGAGATTCCGTCTCCTGGGGGGCGGCGTATATTATCTCGAACTGGGATCTGCTGCTTCAATACGGCAATCCGGGAAGCATGCGGACGCATTACCCCGGCATGAAGCGTTATGCCGAGTATATGGCTTCGAAAATGGTGGATGGCCTGATTATGCATGGCCTGGGCGATTGGTACGATGTCGGGGAGGACGGGCCGGGATTTGCCCAAAATACGCCGGTGCCGCTTGTCGAGACGGCCATTTTCTATCAAATGGCTGCGATCCTGGAGGAGATGGCGGGCATATTGGATCAGCAGGAGGATGGCGCATATTTCCAACAATTGAAGCTTGCGCTCGCGCAGGCATTCAATGCGGAATATTTTAATCCGGACACCGGTCATTATGCCGGCGGCAGCCAGACGGCGAATGCTCTGCCGCTTGTTCTCGGGCTGGCCGAAGCGGATAACCGCGAAGGGATACTGGGTGCTATTGTACGGGATATCGAGGAGAGGGGCTGGCATACCAATGCCGGGGATGTCGGCCACCGCTACGTGCTCAAGGCGCTGTCGGACAATGGGCGTTCCGATATTATCTACCGGATGACCAGGCAGACCGACCATCCGAGCTACGGCTATCAGATCGCGAACGGGGCGACGACGCTGACAGAGGCCTGGGACGGTCCGACGGTCGGCAAATCGCAGAACCATTTTATGCTCGGACATATTGAGGGATGGTTCTATCAAGGGCTGGCAGGAATCACGACCCGGTTCGACCGTGAGGAGCAAGCGTTCCGGATCACGGTGAAGCCTGCCGTAGTAGGAGATTTGAGCCATGTCAGCGGACACTGCTTTACGCCTGCCGGCCAGACTGCAGTACGGTGGGAACGCTGCGGAGAGAACGGATTCCGGATGACCGTGGACATCCCCGTGAACACGGATGCGCTGGTCTATGTGCCGGCTGTTTCCGCCGAATCCGCCAGGGAGACGGGAAGGGATGGTAATCCTGCTGCGCGGGAAGTTACGCAGGTCAGCTACGAAGACGGATACGCCTTGTATGCCGTCGGCTCGGGTACGTATATCTTCGAGAGCATCATAACAGCGGCACAGCCGCATCGGATGGAACAAAGCGGGCATTCATTTAGCCCATAAAATATTAACCGTCTGGGCCAGCATATTCGTTGCAAGCCGCCTTGGATGGAGAGCGTTTTCGCATCATGCGGGGACGCTTGTTTTTTGCCGGAGACAGCGATTTATTCGCTCCACGGGAATTCTTAACAGCTGGAATCCCGCAAGGATCGCATGACGGCGGTCGGCTTTATGTCATTTTCATTAGTCCCAAGGTACGGTCTGATCTCCTCTGGTTGTTTGAGATCATTCATCTTCATATCGCAAAGTAAAAATGAGTGCCCATTCGAGTTTGCTTAACGATTCCGGGGAGAGGTCCGCGGATTGTATTGCGTTGTTGCTCGATGCCTGCATGCCCCATAGATGAACAGGTTCACCGGCAATGAATGTACGCGGTTCATTATTAAAGATTAATCCCCGTGCAGTCAACTGCTTCTCCCGGGGAATGGTATAGGTTACGAGGCCTGAACCGGAGTCGTATAGAGTACCGACTTTAATCGTGCTAAATTCGTCCTGTCCCTCGATGGAAACGTTGTCGATTGAAATAATGACTTCGATCTCGCCGCTCTTTCGGGCATCCGAACTGAAGAACAAATCACCGATAGAGCCGGCTGAAGCGGCTATCCTGCCATTTTTCCATATATCGATATCCAGTTTTGCATGTGGTTTATTTCCTTCATAGCGTAATTTAAATGCTCCGGACATGTAGCCCAGAAAGGGCTGAAATTTTGCTCCGTCGCCCTTGAACAGATCAACAGGAGTCATTGTTAATTCAGCAGGTCCCGTGGGCTCGGGCGTTTCAGCTTCTACCCCTTGCGCACAGCCTGATATCGACAAGGCCAGTATGCTTATGATCATAACGATGCAGAAAGCTTTAAATTTGCTGATCATCATTGAACCTCCGCCCCCTGGATAACGTCAGTTTAATTTACCACGGAGGGGTATTCCTTACAATGGTAAAATTGGAATTTGGAGTTTTCGGGCTTCGTCCCAATAAACTGCTGCACGTCAGCTGTCGTATCCGGCACGAATTGCTGCGGAGCAATAAGAGCTTGCATGATTAATTTATGGTGTGTTCCATGACAGAATGGGAATAAAATGAAACCAATTGCATGGCACCAACTATGCATTCAACATTATTGAATTTACAATAAAAGCTATAGGCAACGAAGCTGCTATTGCGGAATGAAGATGAAAAGGGGTGCAATATGATCGCTTCCCACAGGGAATCAGCCATACAAACCATTCAAACTGTGCTGTCAGCAGATCTTTCTTGCAGCGAGTCTGATTTTCTTGCTGAAGGGGTATCCGTTCACAAAGCTGAGATAAGAGAGGGGAGGTTTCGTTTTCCGATTCGCGAACATGTGTTAAGCATTGTAACAATGGGCAGAGGAGTCGTTGTTTCATGTAATCCTGAACGATTAGAATGGGCAAGACAAAGTTTTATGCAGCTCGCACGCGGGCAGATATTTTCCACGCAATCCATTGCCAAAATGGGTGATTATGTGCAAAAAGATCATCAGCATATAGCCGGACCTGTTCAGAAATATGTTTGTTCCATCGATGATTTTACAGGCTTTAATATTCCGCAGGGAATAACCGTTTCAACTTATGACCGCAACGACGTCACAAATCTCTACGAGCATCAGAATTTTAGAAATGCGCTCTCCTATCAAGCGGACAGCTCCCGTCCTGATATGCTGGCGTCGATTGCCGAGTGTGACGGAAAGATTGTAGGCATCGCCGGAGCGTCCAGGGATTGTGAGCGAATGTGGCAGATCGGTGTGGATGTCGTACCCGAATACCAAGGTCTGGGGATTGGCAAAGCCATTGTCGGCACCCTGACTAAGGCGATATTAAATGAGGGTATACTACCCTATTATTCAACCGAGATTAGCAATCTCCAGTCCAGTCAGCTGGCAGTTAGTTTAGGTTACTGGCCAGCCTGGATTCACTTATATGCCCGGTAACAAACAAACATCATGATAGTGACTCCAACGAATACGAAGTGCGAAGGAGCGGACAATATTGAAAATTGGAAGCATGAATCATTTGCTTTTTTCTGTTGCCGATTTAGAGCAATCCATTCCATTTTATAAGGATGTATTTGGTGCAAAGTTATTGGTCAAAGGCAGCAAGCTGGCTTATTTTGATTTGAACGGACTATGGTTGGCATTAAATGTGGAGGACGATATTCCGCGAAATGAAATCCAGTACTCCTATACGCATGTAGCTTTTAGCGTGGAAAGCGAAGATTTTGATGCCGCGGTAAAAAAACTTGAAGATCTGGGTGTAAATATTCTCGCAGGCCGCAAACGGGATGAGAGGGATAAAAGGTCAGTTTATTTCACTGACCCTGATGGGCATAAATTTGAATTCCATACGGGAACGCTGCACGACAGGCTTTCCTATTACAAAAACGATAAATCGCACATGATTTTTTATGAGGAATAAACCTGGACTCCCTGCAGCAGACAGATTTAAGAATAATCGGATTGCAGGAGCAACTCGTCGATCACCACTGAGATTGCTCCACTTGGCGCTTATAATTCCTTTGTCATAAATACACTGTTCGGGTCTTCTATGTAATCCGAGAATGGCTCGCAATATTGAAATCCCAAACTTTCATAGAGTCTTCTGGCCGGGTCGAAAGCATCCATTGAGCCCGTTTCCAGACTTAGCCGCTGATAGCCGCGCTGCCTGGCTTCTTCCATGATACGTTCAAGGATTCTCCTTGCCACGCCCTTTCTCAGATGCGCCGCAGAGGTCCGCATTGATTTTATCTCTCCATGCCGGCCATCCAGCTCCTTAAGCGCCCCGCAGCCAAGCAATTCGTTGTCTTCCCATGCGCTCCAGAAGGTGATTTCCGGTTTCTTCAATCCTTCAAGATTCAGGGCATGGATGCTCTCCGGCGGGGAATGAAGCGTCATACTCTGAAGATGCTCCCCGATTAATGCAGCCACTTCGTACCCGGTCAGGTCATCCGGTTTAATCTCCATAAAAAATCACTCCGCAGTCTCTATGATTATTTGACAGGTAATCCGCATCTGCAAGCTCCATAACGCTAACGCTCTTCGGAAGACGGATTGATGGGGCGGAAGACCGTCCAGCCCGTATCCTGATGGCTAGAGCTTTGGCTGCTGTCCGGCTCCCTGTGGCCGCAGCCGGCAATGGCTGCCATGACGGTTATTACGGCTAAACCCATGAATATTCTTCGTTTCATAGTATCCACCTCAAATAAATTATCCCACAGATTTGAACGGTAAAGCAACAGAAATGCCGCTTTACTGCCCGTTCCTGGTACACGCCTGATGCCCCCAAGCATTAATGGACTTGTGCAGTAACCTTACATCCCAGCGATCTTTTTCCCATTCTTTACGGGTGTCTGTTAATTGCAAGAACTTTGAAAGAAACAATCGCAAATAGCCCGCCAAATGTGTTTTTCGTGTAACCTCGGCACGAAATGCATGTTTTTGAATCTGAGCCCATCTGAAGAGCATCCATGCCAAACGGAAGGCAAGCACCTTAGAGAAGGTAGATCAGGCGATTTCACGCCGCTAACGAGTTAACAAGAGCATCAATTTCAATAGCGTATCAGAAGAATCGGGTGTCTCGAAAGCGAGTTTATATAACCATTCAGATATCCGCCAGAGGATTAAATACTTACGCTGTCAACAATCACAAGCACCTACTCCGAAGCAAATAAAGCGTGAGATGAACGATGCGAATAAGGATGTACTCGTCGAAACGTTAAAACGCAAAATCAAAGCACTGGGTGACACAAGTAGAGAACATGATTTCGTTGAAATGGGGGCGTAAACCCAACGTCTTTAAGCTGGTTTGGAGTCTTGGCCAACTAAATTTACATTAGAAACTTATATAAATTTGTGATATAGTTTTATTCATGGAACCTAAAAATAACCTGACTGAGTTGAACGTTAGCGACTTCGCTATGGTGTTCGAGGATTTAACGAGGATTTTCATTCGGTTGCCGTCAATTGAAAAACTAAGCTTCACTACACTTTCCGTCCTGCACACGTTGTCCCTCAAGAGTCCCATGCGACTTACTGAGTTGACAGTTAATGAGCAAGTTACGCAGTCGGCAATCACACAGTTGGTGACCCGACTTGAACGAGCCGGGCTCGTCGAGCGCCGACCAGATCCAAATGATGGCCGAGTCGTTCAAGTGCATATTACCGCGCTGGGGGCAAATGTTATTGATTCGCGTCGTTTAAATCGCATGACGCAGCTCTCGAAATTCAGTGAAGGGCTCACTCAGGAGGAAAAACGGGCAATTGCATCCGCAATTCCCGCATTGAGGCGTCTGGTCGAACTGGGAACCGATTCGTAGTCTCAGTCGCGGTTGCATTTCCGTTGTTCATACCCGAGTGACGGACGAAACAAACGAATACAAGGAGGAACACTTATGACAACAGCTCCTTTCGTGCTTGAACCGAGTCCGATCTACGTATCGGATGAGTTACTTGCTGATCTTCAAAATCGTTTAAAGTCCACCAGATGGCCTCTCGATGCCGGTAATGATGACTGGTTTTACGGTGTTAGTCGGAACTACCTTGAGAAACTCGTCGACTACTGGATTAACGAGTTTGACTGGCGCAAATCCGAGAAGGCGATCAACGCCTACGAACACTATAAAGTAAATGTTGACGGAGTTCCTGTGCACTTTATGCGTAAACCTGGCGTGGGGCCTAAACCTGTACCATTGATCCTGTCCCATGGCTGGCCATGGACGTTCTGGCATTGGTCCAAGGTCATTGATCCACTAGCGGACCCTGGAGCATTCGGGGGCGATCCGGCTGAAGCATTCGACGTAATCGTGCCCTCACTTCCTGGCTTTGGATTCTCGACGCCACTGCCAAACAACCCAGACATGAACTTTTGGAAAATTGCCGATCTCTGGCATACGCTCATGACCGATACTCTCGGCTATGCGAAATACGCGGCAGGGGGATGCGATGTAGGTGCTCTCGTGACCGGTCAACTGGGACACAAATATAGTGACGAGCTCTACGCAATACATATCGGGTCTGCTCTAAAGCTGAATTTTTTTAACGGGGATCGCGCCTGGGATTTTGCCGGAGGACGTCCTCTACCTGATAATATCCCTGAGAGTATTCGATCTAAGATAATGGAATTTGATCGCCGCTTTGCATCGCACCTCGCCGTACACGTTCTTGATCCCGGCACACTCGCATTCGGACTGTGCGACTCGCCAGTTGGAATGCTTGCATGGATCTTGGAACGATGGGTGAAGTGGAGTGACAATAAAGGCAACGTCGAGAATGTCTTTACTAAGGACGACATCCTTACACACGCAACAATCTTCTGGGTAAACAACGCCATCGAAACCTCGATGCGCGTCTATGCGAACAATAACCGATATCCATGGACACCCGATCATAGTCGCTCGCCTGTCATTGAGGCACCAACCGGTATAACCTTTGTGGGCTACGAAAATCCGCCGGGAATTACGACCGACAATCGCGTTCAAAACTTTCTCGACAGCGATCGCGCTCCTTGGTACAACCACGTCAACATTTCCTCTCATGAGCAGGGAGGACACTTCATCCCTTGGGAAATTCCAGACAAGTGGGTTGAGGATTTGCGCCGCACCTTCCGAGGACGTCGATAAAAGATTCAACAGATCAAGCCTTCAATAACGGATCGCGGTTCTTTGGTCGTTTGCGATAATTAAACATAAAGGGTTCCTTATATTAGTCATGCATAATATGTAGAACCCTTTATGTTATTTACAAGCAAAAAGAAGTCGGTGCAGCCGTATGAATTATTCCCGCACTTGACGAAATGAAGTTAGACTGAGTAGTAGACACAGATTATACTAGATTCAAATAGATGAGCGGAGGACACTGTGTCTATGAAACAGATCAAGTATGATGAAGCGTACAAGAAGCAAACAGTTAAATATATAAAGGAGAGTGGGAAGTCGGTAGCAGAGATCGGTCGCGAGTTGAAGATTAATGCAAATACATTATATGGCTGGGAGAAAAGGTATGGCAGTGAGCCGGAAATCGTTGCTGTACAAGCCCTAGTCCCAGAAGATCAGAGAATAAAAGAGATGCAAAAATACATTCGTGATCTTCAAGAGGAGAACGAAATCTTAAAAAAGGCGATGCACTTCTTTGCGAAAGACCGTCGGTAAGATATACGTTCATCCACGAACACCGCTCCGAGTACCGATTGGAGAAGATGTGCTGCATAATGAAAGTCTCTCGTAGCGGCTATTACAAATGGCTAGGGCGCCCTGAGAGTGAACGTAAGCGTCAGCACAAGGAATGGACGGAACAAATCAAGGAAGTATACGATGAGAATAGGCAACTTTATGGAAGCCCGAAAATCACCGAACGGTTGCATCAACAGGGTGTCAAAATCTCTCGTCGTACCGTTACTCGTATCATGAAGGAGAATGGAATACGGTCCAAGACCGTAAAGAAATACAAAGCGACAACCAATTCTAAGCACTCCCTACCGGTTCAAGAAAATGTAATGAACCAAGAGTTTACTGCAAGTAAACCGAATGAGAAGTGGGTTACAGATATTACATATATCCCCACTGATGAGGGTTGGCTTTATTTGGCGAGCGTACTCGATCTATACTCACGTAAGATTGTCGGCTGGCACATGAGTGAACGGATGACGAAAGAGCTTGTACTACAGGCATTGAGACAGGCCCACGGTCGTCAACAGCCAAGTACAGGATTGTTGCACCACTCGGATCGCGGAAGTCAGTACGCATCCCATGATTACCAGAAGCAACTCAACACATATGAAATGACCGGTAGCATGAGTCGCAAGGGAAACTGTTACGATAACGCCTGCATCGAGTCATTTCACAGCGTTCTAAAGAAAGAACTGATTTATCTCAATAAATACCAAACGCGCGAAGAAGCGAAAAAGAGTATCTTTGAATACATCGAAGTTTTTTACAACAACCAACGTATCCATTCTACGATAGGGTATAACACGCCTTCTGACTACGAACGTATGTACCCCGGTCAGGCAGCGTAAGAAAAAAATCTGTGTCTACTATCTTGACAGAGGTCCAAAATGTACACGTCAGTATCGGCAGCTTATCGGGCCGCTGGAATAAAATGCAAGCCATCTTCTCATACTAAGGGAGAAAATGGAGGTGAATGATATGAATGAAAATAACGCCGATCCAAAAACACAGCGAGCAGATAATCGTACGGATAAGCATGACAATCAACAGAATGACGATAATGCCACTGAAGATAATCAGACGCTGACAAGCGATAATGCTGCCGATAAAGTGCCAAGCCTGAATGGTGTTTTCAAAAATAAAGTTTAATCTTCAGCAGGCTTCAAAATGGCTGATCAGGGTGTTAGAGACCTGATCAGCCATTTTTTTTTGCAGTTATTCTCCCTTTTAGTTTGTAAGATAGGATTTCCACCAATTCAATACCGGCCTCCTCATTAAAAATCAGCATGAGAATATGAAAATCGTTCTCTATAATCTCCTTTCGGGAAGCGCTAACATAATAAATAGTTAACTATGGAAAGCGAGGCTTTTATCGATGAGTTTAGAGCAGATGCAGCAGCGTTTTGCCAAGGCTGATCCCCGTTATGGGCCTGTGCCGTTCTGGTGGTGGAGCGGCGAGGAGGTAACCGAGGAGAGAGTGCGCTGGCAGCTTCAGAAATTTCATGCCGGGGGCATGCGGAATATCGGGATTATTCAGCTTGCCCCGACAGGCCCGCAGTACGGCTCCGTCGGCGATCAGCCGGTGTTCTTCAGCGAAGATTGGTGGAGGTTGTTCGAGGTGGCGCTGCGGGAAGCGGAGCGCCTGGGCATGTATTTGTGGTTCTATGATCAGATCGGGTTCTCCGGCGCCAATCTGCTGGCCCGCATCGTAGCCGATCAGCCGCAGCTTGCCGGCTATCAGCTGCGCCGGTTTCAGTCGGCCGATGAGATTCCCGAAGGCTCCATGCAATTGACCGAGCAGGGCGGCTATATTTATGCGGCGGTCAGGCAGGGCTTCAACTGGCTCGATCCGGAGGCGGCGGGCCTGCTCATTGACCGCATTCACGGGGAATTCGAGCGGCGTTTCCCGCATGACCTCGGCAGGACGCTGGCCGGCAGCTTTCAGGATGAACTGCCGCCGCTGCCGCTGTGGACGCCGGAAGTATCCGAAGCCTACCGCAAGCGGTATGGAGAAGAGCTTACGCCTTTTATTCCGGCGTTGTTCGAAGACGCACCAGGCGCGGAAACGGTGCGCAGAAGGGTCTACCGCCTGGCCGCGGAGCTTGCGGAGCAATCGTTCTTCATCCCGGTCGGTTCCTGGCATGAGAAGCATAATATGCTCATTGGCTGCGATCAGGCGGGCCCGGCCAGACGCGTCGAGGTCCACGGAGCGCAGCGGCTGTACCTCGATTATTTTCGGACGCACCGCTGGTACAACTCGGCCGGAGCGGATATGGACGGCGAGATCAAGCCGCATTCCTCGATGGTTCACCTGCATGGCGGCAAGCGGGTATGGCTGGAGGCGTTTCATTCCAGCGGATGGGGCGGCACGCTCGAAGAGACGATGCATTGGCTTGTCCCCTGGTTCCAGGCTGGCGCTACGCTGTACAGCCCGCATGCTGTGTATTACAGTACGCGGGGCGGCTGGTGGGAATGGGCGCCGCCGGATACGGGCTGGAGGCAGCCGTATTATGAGCATTATCCGGTATTCGCCGATACTGTCAGCCGGGTATGCGGCCTGCTCAGTGAAGGAACGCATATAGCGGATGTGGCGGTCCACTATCCTTCCTATGCGGTATGCGGGCTGATGACGCTGGAGGATGGCGGCAGGGATGAGCATCCGATGGCTGTATCCAACCGGGTTCCGAATGATGCGGTCGGCCGCATCGATCAGGTGTACAAGAAGCTGACCGGCAGGTGGAACCGCAAGGAGCTTGACGATGTGGGTGAGCTTCGCAGAATCCGCCGGGATTACGATATCGTCGACGATTCCGCGCTTGCCAAGGGAACCTGCGACGGGAATCAGCTTGCCATAGCCGGAGAACGCTTCTCGGTCGTCATGCTGTGCGGAACGACCGTAATGGATGAAGAAGCCAAGCGGAAGCTGGAGGAATGGATCGTCCAGGGCGGCTGGGTCGTTGCGGTTGACGTCCCCGAAGGGGAGAGGCAGCTTGCGGGCGCAGATTATGTGGATACGCCGGAAGAGGCGGCTTTGCTGATCGATGAGCGACTGCCCAAGCGGATTATAGGGGACGGCATGACGCTGCAGCGGCAAACGGACGATGCGGATATTTTCCTGCTGCTGCCGCCGGAAGGCCTGCTGGCGATGCATCAACCGGCCGGGCCGGACGCGGTCATGCCGGGTACGGCGCCATATCGGCTGCGCACAGCCGGTGAGCCAGAGCTGTGGGATCCGGTGACCGGCAGACGCAGGCCGCTTCCCCATAAACGTGCCGGAGAATGGGTCGAGCTGGATATTCCATTCACTGATTGGCCTGCTGCTCTGATTGTTTCGATGCTGGAGAAGGGTTCCCGGACGGTTCTGGAAAATCGTGCGGAATCGGGCGGCCAGCCGGCCCGTTCCGTGAGCCTGAGGGCCGCTGATCCCGACGAAGCGATACCGGATGGAACAGGCCGGGAGCTGGACGGCCCTTGGAATGTTACGGCCGTACCGACGCTGGATAACCGCTATGGCGATTTCGACCTGCATGACGGGCAGACGGCACTTCTTGGCATTGAGCGCCGGCAGTTCAGGGTTAGTCTGGAGCGCGGCGGATCTGAAGGCGAGCAGGCGGGCTGGCAGCGGCCGGAATACGACGACTCGGCATGGCTCGACAGGCTGTGGAGCGAATCGGCCTACTGGCTGGCCTGCAAAGGAGACCGCTTCCGGGAGGATTCCGCCTGGCCTGTGGTCTATAGCCAAACATTCGGCGATCTGTCCTTCCGTACCTGGGCCGGAAGAATGGGCAGAGTTCCGCGCCGCTATCTGAATCTTGGACGGGCCGGGAAGGGCGAGATCGTCTGGGCGCGGACGCATGTCATTGCGCTGGAAGCCGGACGGTACTGGATTCGGGCGGAGAGCAATGCGGAATTGACCTGCGGCGTGAACGGCCTGGTCATTGAATTTGCCGGCGGCCCCGAGGAGCAGACGGCCTGGGTTGAGCTGGATTCAGGCAGCAATGAGCTGCTGATCCGGGCAGCGGCGCTTTCCTCAGGATTGATCCGGGCCGGAATTGAAGTGAACAGGCAGGCGGGGCAGCCATTGCCCAAATATGTCTATGTGCAGAGCCCGAATTTGAAATCGGCGCTGGCCACCCAATTGAACTGCCCGCCTGATCGTCCAGTGCGGCAGGTCCGGATCGAGTTCGCGGCACGGGGCCGGGCCGCTCTCTATGTGAACGGCAGCATCATTACCGAGCATGGCGACTTCAATCCGTATATCCGCCAGGGACAGGAAGAATTGGATGTCACCCGGTGGTGGCGCAGCGGACTCAATGGGGTCGGAATAACGCTGCCCGAGGGCCGCGGGGAAGTGCTGATAGACGGCATTATCGATTATGAGGACGGGGGAAGGACGGTATTCTGCACCGGGCCGGACTGGCGCGACGAACAAGGACAGCCGCCGCTTGTCTACCATGAAGCGGTGCTGCAGTTCGCCGAGACGGAGACGCTCTGGATCGCGCCGCGTCCCCATCCGCTTAAAGGCGTGGGTTGGCTGATGCCGGATTCCGTTCCGGTGAGCGAGCCCCTGCCGTTTCATGCCGATTCCTCCGCGATCGGCAGACCGGTGTGGATCCGCTTCCCTCTTCCGGCGGGAGCGGACCAAATGGAGCTGCGCCATACCGGACGGGCGCGGATTTGGCTGAACGGCTCAGAGATTGCGCTGCGCGGCGGCAAAGCGGTTTTCCCTCCGCAGTCTGCCGGAGCATGCGTTGCCGTCCGCATCGAGCCGGACGGCGCCGAATCCGAAGCGGCGGTGCTGACAGCGCCGATCCGCTTCCGCACCTCGCAGGTGCGCGGCGAGCTGGGGGACTGGCGCACAGCGCTTTGTTTGCCGCATCATAGCGGCGTAGTGGAATATGAGCATGCCTTCCACACGGACAAGCAGGGCGTATTCACCCTTGACCTCGGACATGTCCGGGGGACGGCGGAGGTGTGGGTTGACGGCAGGACTGCCGGCGTTCGTTTATGGCGGCCATACCGGTATGCCTGCGGCAGTCTGGAAGCGGGTCCGCACCGGCTGCGCATACGCGTGACCAACACCCTTGGCACCTACTATGAAACCGGCCGGCCATCCAGCGTAGTCGGAGCGAACAACGCCATCATGTACTGGACCCGTAAGGATGAATCCGCATGGCAGCCGATCTTCCCATCCGGAGGATTGTATGGACCGGTGAGAATCAGTGAGTAGCGGTCTGACTTGAGATGCCCCGGGAGCGGTGCCTGCTTTACGCCGCTCCCATCCAACGATTATGAAGAGAGGAGAGTCCATCATTGAAGCAAAGTCGGGAACGCGTAGTCGCGGTGTATCTGGTGGAAACGCCGTATTCCCTGGAGCACACCGCCGGGATATTGGCAGGCGAGCAGTCGACGGGCACCTTCACGGCGGTGCCGGGAGAAACGGATGATCTGAAGCGCGAGTTTGGCGCAGTAGTGGAAGGCATACGTCCGCTCGAAATTGTGGATGTGCCGTCACTGCCGGGCGCGAGTGTTCCGGCCGGTCACAGCGGCGGCTACCGCAGGGGAGAAGTGAGGATTTCCTTCCCACTCCATAATTTCGGCCCGTCCATCCCCAATCTGATGACGGCGGTGGCCGGAAACCTGTATGAGCTGCAGGAATTGTCCGGGCTTCGTCTTCTCGATCTCGAGCTGCCCGAAGCCTTCGTCCGTGCCTACCGCGGACCCCGGTTCGGCATTGAAGGGACAAGGGAATTGTGCGGCGTATCCGGCAGGCCGATTATCGGGACCATCGTCAAGCCTTCTGTCGGGCTGCCGATGGAGGCGCTCGGCCGGCTGATTACGGAGCTTGCCTTATCCGGACTGGATTTCATCAAGGACGATGAGCTGAACGCGGACCCTCCTTATGCGCCGTTCGCGCTGAAGGTGGAGACGGTGATGGATGCGGTCCGGCGCGCGGCGGACCGGACGGGCAAGCAGGTCATGTACGCCTTCAACATTACGGGGGATATGGACCAGATGCGCCGCAATCACGACCAGGTGGTTCAATCGGGAGGCAGCTGCGTGATGGCAAGCATCAACAGCATCGGTTTCACAGCCCTGACCGAGCTGAGCCGGTACAGCGAGGTGCCCATTCATGGGCACCGCAACCAGTGGGGAATGCTGACCCGCTGTCCTCAGCTGGGTATGGATTTTCGCGTTTACCAGAAGCTGGCCCGCCTTGCCGGAGCCGATCATATCCATGTGAACGGCTTGCGCAGCAAGTTTTACGAGAGCGACCAGTCCGTCATTCATTCGATCCGCTCCTGTCTGACGCCGCTTGGGGATAGCCGGCTGCCAATGCCGGTTATTTCTTCCGGGCAGTGGGCCGGGACGGCGGTTGATACTTACGCTGCGACCGGCACCGTCGATGTAATGCATCTGGCGGGTGGAGGCATTCTGGCGCATCCGGACGGACCGACGGCGGGAGTGAAAAGCATGAAGCTCGGGTGGGAGGCGGCTGTAAAGGGAGAGTCGTTGGCTGAGTATGCGGCCAGACATCCCGTTCTGCAGCGCGCCGTCGACAAATTCGGCGCCAAATCATGAAGGAGCGGCGCCCCAGCAAGGAAAATCCTGCTTCTAAGCACGCTGTCTTCGGGATTTGCCCCTGTAAGCGGGAAAAATCGTGCTGCGGCCCTGGGCCAGGGCCAGTCAGGCTGCAAGCGGCACTCCAGCAAGGAAAATCCTGCTTCTAAGCACGCTGCTCTCGGGATTTGACCTGTAAGCGGGAAAAACCGTGCTGCGGCCCTGAGCCCGGGCCAGTCAGGCTGCAAACGGCACTCCAGCAGTGATCCTTAAACTAGTCAGAGGGCAGCCTATTTACCGGCTCGCTTCACTCCTTGCGCAGGTCATCTCATGCTGGAAGCGGTTTCTTAGAAATCGACATGCTTTTCTTATTTTTCTTCAATTTCGCATCAAAGCCAGCCTCTGTAAGATAGAGGTACAGCATGGCAGCGGTTTCAAATTATTGTGGCTTCGGAAAGGAGAGGAAGGCCTTGAGCGCAGAATTAAAACAATCCCCCTTGATAACCGCCTCCTCGCAATCGGCTTCCTCCGGTTCGGTCTGGAGGCGTTTGAAAAAAGAGAAATATCCGCAGATCTTCGTTTGGATCGGGATTCTCCTGCTTGTCATTTTTCATTTCCTGCCTCTATTCGGGATTCTGATGGCCTTCAAGGATTATTCGGTCACGGATGGCATCCGCGGCATTTTCACAAGTCCGTGGGTCGGGTTCAAATATTTCGAGGAGTTTTATAACGACTACCAGTTTCACAATATCGTACGCAACACATTGGCGCTTAGCCTGCTTAAATTGGTTTTTACCTTCCCGGTCCCGATCCTGTTTGCGCTGATGCTCAATGAGGTCAGAATTCACTGGTTCAAGCGGGCCGTACAGACTGTCAGCTATTTGCCGCATTTTATTTCCTGGGTTGTCGTATACGGGTTTATCGTCGTTTTCCTTTCCGGAGAATCCGGCATGGTCAATCATTTTCTCATGTCGGTGGGCATTATCGATGAACCGATCGGCTTCCTGACCAACCCGGATCATTTCTGGGGCTTGGCGGTGGGAAGCGCGATCTGGAAGGAAATGGGCTGGTGGACGATTATTTTTCTCGCTGCGGTATCGGGAATCGATCCCTCCCTGTACGAGGCGGCGCAGATTGACGGGGCTGGCCGGTTATCGCGGATTTGGCATGTAACCCTCCCCGGCATTAAGGGAACGATTGTCGTCGTCCTGATTCTTGCCCTGGGAAGTCTGCTTGGCGGAGGGCTGGTCGGTTCGAATTTCGAACAGGCGTTTCTGCTGGGGAATCCGCTTAATGCCGACAAATCGGAAATTTTGCAAACGTACGCGTTTCGGATGGGGCTTGCGCAGGGGCGTTATTCCTTCGCAACCGCCATTGATCTGATCCAATCCGTTATTTCAATAGTATTGATTCTCTCAAGCAACTTCATCGCGAAGAAAACGACGCAATCGGGTCTGTTCTGACCGCTTAACGAGAAAGGAGGCAGCATCTTGGCTAAACGCACCTTGGAGGACTGGCTGGTTGACAGCGTTAACTATATATTGATGGTCCTTGTTTTTCTCATCACCTTCTACCCGTTTTTCTACCTGCTTGTCGTTTCCTTCAACAAGGGGATGGATACGGCCCTCGGCGGCGTTTATTTTTGGCCGCGGGCCTTTACCCTGGAGAATTACAGCACATTTTTGAATGATCCGGACTGGATCAAGGCATTCTTCGTCAGCGCAGCAAGAACGGTCGTCGGCGCGGCTCTCGGGTTATTCGTCACCTCGCTGGTCGCTTACGGCTTGTCCGCCAGGCAGCTGCTGTTCAAAAAATTCTACTACATGCTGTTTATCGTCGGGATGTACGTATCGGGAGGCTTGATTCCCTACTACGTGGTTCTCCGCCAGCTCCATCTGCTCAATACGTTCTATGTCTTTGTGATCCCGACGATGCTGAACATCTTCTTCCTGATTATCGCCGTTTCGTTCTTCAGGGATCTGCCGCCCGAGATGGAGGAATCGGCCAAAATCGACGGAGCCAGCGAATGGACGATTTTCAACCGGATTATTTTGCCGGTATCGAAGCCGCTCCTGGCCACGATGGCCTTGTTTCTGGGCGTGTCGCAATGGAACTCATGGCTGGATTCGGCCTACTTTGTATCGAGCGACAATTTGCGGACGCTGACCTTCCGGATGATTGAAATCATCAACAAGGGCAATATTCCGCTGGACAGCCGCAGTGCGGAATATGCGTCCCAGGTAGCCCAGGTTACCCCGTTTTCCCTGCAGGTCACGGCGATGGTCATCGCGGTCGCGCCCATCATATGCGTATATCCGTTCCTGCAGAAATATTTTGTGAAAGGCACGACAATCGGAGCCGTCAAGGGTTGAACGAACTAAGCTGGTATATTAAATGGAATGGCATTCACTGATTCATTCATTCCATCGATATAGATTTTTAACTTTATAGAGATAATAAAGGTTTACGCCATTAAATCTCTATAAAGGTTGAGGGAAGAAACCTGCCTCTGCCGCCGGAAGACGGCGGAGCCGGTTCTTCTTAACCGATAAAGGGAGGAAATAAAATGTTTACCACAAAGAGATGGCTTGGCGTTCTCGTTGTACTCTGTCTGTCACTATCGCTCGCCGCTTGCGGCGGCGGCAATAATGGCGCTGGCAATGCCGGCAGCGGCAATGAGCCGCCGGTGAGCGGCAATGCGCCGGCATCCGATAATGGGGAAGGCAGCCCGCAGGCTCAGAAGACATTAACCATGTTTGTCGATTTTCCGTGGTGGCCGATGAGCGATTGGAGCGGAAAAATTCCGGAAGCCATCACGACGGCAACGGGCGTCACAATCCATGTTCAGGTGGCCTCCGACGCCAATCAGCTGCCGCTGATGATCGCATCCGGCGAGCTGCCGGATCTGGTGTTTACGTACGACCATATTTCCAAAATGTCGGATTCCAAGGTTTCCTACCCCTGGCAGGAGCTGATCGACAAGTATACGCCTGATTTCAAGATCGACGACCTGACCAAGGCCGTCAACACGGTGTCCGACGGCAATTATTATACGGTGCGCGATGGATTCTCTCCGCCAGGCGAACTGGCCAAATATCCCAAAGCTCTGTTCCGGGGAGGCGGCATGGCGCTGCGTACGGACATCATGGAGGAAATCGGCAATCCCGAGATCAAGACGCTGGATGATTTTCTGAATGTGCTCGGCACGGTCAAGGAGAAATACCCGGATATGACGCCGCTTGCGCTGACGCCCGGACAGATTGATTCTTATTTCCGTCTGCAGCTCGGACTGCCGCGTTTCGGCTTCACGGAAGTCGAAGGCAAACCGGCTTATTTCATTGGCGAGCCCCGCCAGCTGGAATACTATCAATTTATGAATGAATTATATACGAGAGGATTCATTACCGCCGACCAGTATACCTGGAAGGATCCGAATCAGTCCAAGCAGCTGGCGCTGACCGGGAAGGCGTTTGCCTGGGAATATACCGAAACGGCGGCAGAAACGCTTAACGCCGAGCTTGCGAAGAACGGGGCGGCGTTCACGTTTACGCAGCTTACGCCCATGCTTACAAACAAGGCCGCGCTGATTAACAATAATCCCGGCTGGGCAGGAGTATTCGTGACGAAGAGCAGCAAGGATCCGGAAGCGGCGATCAAGTTCATTGAATACATGCGCAGCGACGAGGGCACGCGTCTTGGCGACTGGGGCATCGAAGGCGAGGATTACAAGATGGCGGATGGCGGCTATCCGGTATTCAGCTACAATACCAACGATTTGGATGTTGTGAAGAAGAACGGATTTGTGTATTGGGGTCTCCTGGCGGATACCTACATTACGCAAGGGCTGGCCCGTTACCAGCCGGAGAATCAGCCGCAATCCACCGCCGCGATGGAAGCGATGACCAAGGTGTATCAATCCGATCCGCTGCTCGGTACGCTTGTGCCTGAAGTCGGGTCGGCGGAAGCGGTCATTCAATCCAATATCGACAATATGATCAAGACGGCGGAAGCGAAAATTTATCTGGCCAAATCCAAGGATGAGGCGGTTAAGGCCTATAATGAAATGATGGATCAAGCCCGTAAAATCGGTTTGGACAAACTGAACGAATGGGCGGTCAAGCGTTACGGGGAAGCCCAGAGCAGAATCAATACGAATCAATAAGAACCATTAATAAAGGCGGAGACAAGCATGCCATGCTTGAGCTCTGCCCTTTATTGCTTTTTGTTCTCCAGGTCAAGGAATAACTTTCCTTCGGCCATTTGCGATTGTTTCGACTGTGAAAACCATGTAAGATGAAAATCACAGCTAGTCAATTCAAGGGAAAAGTAGTGAGAGATTTGACGCTTTTTCATAAAATGGTGCAGCGCTTCCGCGATATGCGGATCGCCAGCAAAATGTTTGCCGGTTATTTCGTGCTCGTCCTGCTGCCGACGATCGCCTTCAGCTCGATTTTTTACAATCAGTTTTACACCAATATTTTCAAGGATTATTCTCAAAGCAAGCAGCATCTGATCGAGCAGGCGGGGGGCAGCCTTGAGGTCAGCCTTGCGCAGACGGAATCCATTTATAATTTGTTTCAATACAATCCGGAGGTTATCGATTATATCGGCGGTCACTATATGTCCGAAGCGGATCAGGTGTACAATTATCTCAAAAGCATCCGTCCCGTATTCAACTTCGCTTATTCCGGCAATTCCTCCATCAACTCGGTGCGGCTCTATATGTATAACGAGCATGTGCTGCCGGTTGCAAGCGAGGTGGGGTACTACAGCGATTTGAAAAATACCGACGTGATCAGCAGACTGAAAACGCTTCCCATGAACAAGGGCTTATGGATCGTCGAAACCCATCAGACGGATACGATCCCGTCCATGACGTATTACCAGAAAATTTACGACAGCAGCTTCTCTATTGAGCTTGGCATTATGGAAGTCAATGTGAAACCCGGCATTACACAGGATTTCTTCAATTCGGTCTCCTCGGTTCCGGACCGCAATATTATGTTTTTCCAGGAGGACCGGATTCTTTACCGCGACATGAATATGAAGCTTTCCGAGGGGCAGACGACCGCGATTCTGGATCGCCTGCAGAAGCAGCCGGGGTTTTATTACTGGAGCGAACACAAGCTCTTCGTCAATTCGGTAGCCGTACAGGGTCTGCCCTTCCGCATTTTGCTGATTAATGGAATTGACGAGGCTTTCTCGGATATGAGGGAGAAGACGGTCGGATTTGCCGTCATCATTATCGGGCTCTTGGCGCTCTTGTCTCTTATTTACTATCTGACCGTGTCGATGCTGACCAAGCGGATCGTTCGTCTGGCCAAGCATATGCGCAGGGTCGATCAGAATAATTTGATGGAGTATGCGGGAAGAGTGGATCAGGATGAGGTCGGCCTGCTCACGGTTTCGTATAATTCGATGATCCGGCGGATCGACGATCTGCTCAACCGGGTCCACCGCGCCGAGCTGATGAAGAAGGAAGCCGACTATCAGGTGCTTCAGGCGCAAATCAAGCCGCATTTTCTCTACAACACACTGGAATCGATCCGGATGCTGGCCGAGCTGAACGATGACGAGGAAGTCGTGGAGGCCATCTATACATTCGGGCGGCTGCTGCGCTACAGCCTGTCCTCCGGCGAGAACGACACGCCGCTGGAGGAGGAGATCGAGAACATCAAGCATTATTTGCAGGTGCACAAGATACGCATGGAGGATAAGCTGCATTTCCGGTTCCGGGTGGAAGCGGAAGTCCTGACGGTGCGCTGTCCGCGGTTTATTTTGCAGCCTCTCGTCGAGGATTGCATTGTGCACGGCTTGAGCAAAACCCGCAGGGGCGGAACGATCGATGTCCATATATGGCAGGAGAATGAACGCATTCATATCACCATTGCCGACGACGGGGCGGGGATGCCGCATGAACGGCTGGAGATGATTCGCGGCGTGCTGGCAAGGCGCATAAACAAGGACCTGCTGCAGTCGACCGGGTCGGGTATGGGACTGTATAACGTAAGCGAGCGGATGAAGGCCTATTTCGGCGAGGACAGCATCTTCGAGATTGAGAGCAGGACCAGCGAAGGTACGTGCTTCACGCTTATTTTCCAAATCAGGAGGGATTCCCATGCTGAATCTCATGATCGTGGACGATGAACCGATTATCATCAAGGGACTCACCAATATCGTGGAGAAATCCAATATCCCGTTCAAGGAAATCGTCAATGCCTGCGACGGGCTGGATGCGCTGGAGAAAATGGCCGCGTTCAAGCCCGATCTGATCATTACGGATATCGAGATGGCCGAAATGAACGGGCTCGACCTGATCCGCGAGGCGCAGGACAAGCAGCTGTGCAAGCGCTTCATTATCCTCACGGGATATGAAGAGAAAATTTATTTGCGGGAAGCGATCCGGCGCAAGGTGATCGACTATCTGCTCAAGCCGATCAATAAAGCGGAGTTTCTTAATCTGCTGTCGGAGGTGTGCCTGGAAATTGTGCATGAGCAGAGCGCGAACCGTCCGAAGGCGGCTCTGGCCGAGGAGAGCCCGTTGCTCCCGGAAGGAAAAAGATGCCAGATGTCGCGCAATATCCGCAGAGTCGTCGAATACATTGACCGGCACTTCACTCAGGACCTGTCCCTCGATATGATCGCGGTTCATGTCGAGCTGCATCCGAACTATATCAGCGGCCTGTTCAGGAAGGAAACGGGTCTTACCTTCATTCATTACCTGCATTTATGCCGGATCAGGAAGGCCAAGCAGCTGATGCTCTCCGACGAGGATATCTCTTTTCAGACGATTTCGGAGGAAGTCGGGTATGAAAATGTCCGCCATTTTTTTACCGTGTTCAAGAAATATGCGGGCGTGACGCCCGGCGAGTTCCGCGAGCTGTACCGTCAGACGCTGCGCGAGATCCATTAGCCGGATTTTCAAAAAGCTCCGCCTCATTGTCAAAGGGTAGCTTGTCCTTTATTATGGTACTTGTGCATCGAACCTGTGAAGAATCTATCCTTACCCTATAATGGAGGACAATTGAATGCGTATCGGAGCAATAGAAGCGGGCGGAACCAAATTTGTATGCGGAATCGGCAATGAGCATGGCGATGTTGAGGATCGGGTCAGCTTTCCGACGGAGCAGCCTGAGGTTACGCTTGCTAATGTCATTAATTATTTCCGCGATAAACAGGTTGAGGCGATCGGAGTCGGCACATTCGGGCCGATCGATATCGATCCATCCAGCCCGACATACGGCCATGTAACGACTACCCCCAAGCCAGGCTGGGGAGGCTATGATTTTCTGGGAACGCTGAAGAAGGAGTTCGACGTTCCGTTCGGCTGGGACACAGATGTGAACGCCGCGGCGCTTGGAGAGGCCACCTGGGGCGCTGCCAAAGGCCTTGACAGCTGTATCTACTACACGATCGGAACTGGCGTGGGCGTAGGCGTCTATACGGAGGGCCGCCTGGTGCATGGACTTGTGCATCCGGAAGGCGGTCATGTGCTGGTGCGCCGTCACCCGGAGGATGCTTACGAGGGCTTCTGCCCGTACCACGGCGATTGTCTGGAAGGCATGGCGGCAGGTCCGGCCATTGAGAAGCGCTGGAAGGTGAAGGCGAGCGAACTTCCGGTGGATCACCCGGCATGGGCGATGGAGGCATTCTATATCGGACAAGCCGTAGCAGGCGCGATACTCCTGTTATCGCCCAAGAAGATCATTCTGGGCGGCGGCGTCATGCATCAGCTGCAGCTGTTCCCGCTCATTTACGCGGAAGTGCAGCGCAATTTGAACGGCTATGTGAATCACCCCAGCGTCAAGGAAGGCATCGCGGAATATATCGTGCCGCCAGGACTTGGCGACAATGCCGGATTATGCGGCTCGGTGGCGCTTGGTCTTGAGGCGCTTAAGCGGGGCTAATCCATATTTCAGGCTTATGAGGAGCCGGTTCCTGTTGTACAGGAGCCGGCTTTTCATTATTTATAGCTTATAGAATTATTCTGATTCAATATTGGGGTGAATTAAGAATGAGTAAAGTATTGAAGCAAACAATTTCGCTGCTCCATCCTATTTTATAAAAATGGCTCTGTTTATTGTTGGTTTTAAAGCCAAAAGGAAACATTGAAATAGCGGATTATTAAAACTTACGTTTATGATAGGGGAGACCATACCCCTCTTCACAGTAGGATTTGAGACTATAAAGGAAAATAGCCCAGTTGTAGTTACAAGAGCGAAAAAATGGCGTTACTTCTCTCCAGTTCATATGACGTAAAGTAATAAAAGACTTCCCGTTCTTTTCTTCAATATCAAAGGAAATAATCGTACCAATCCATTCTGGGTCTGAATCTATACACTGCCACATGACTTTTTTATTTGGGATCAATTCCTCTATTCTCATCTTAGTTATGTCATTGCTACCGAATCGAAATTCATTAATAAAGCCAATTTGATTATTGATAATGAGTTCATTGGTCCATATTTCCGACAGTCCCTCAGCGGTGGTTAAAGTTTCATACACCTTCGACGCTGGAACATGTACGGTTTGCAAGTGCTCGATATTTGCCATGTCTTACCCCTTTCTATACCTTTGATATTGTTATTAGCAGTTGATATTTACCATGTCTGCAATAATTTATGTTTCATGCCTTATGATAACATGTAATGAATATAATAGTTTCTTTTGGATTGCTATGTCGGCAATTAGGCACATCATCTCCAATCACGATATTACCCGTAATTATAGATCGAATGTTATCTATCAAATAAAAAAAAGACACATGCTCCTTGGAGCACATGTCTTAACCGATCCTGTCATCGTTTTCGCATAGCCTTGCCGTACACATAGATGACCGGGGAGAGCAACACGGCAGCTACAACCAGAGACGCCCGAATGGAGATGCGATTTCCGATCCATCCGACCACCGGACCTCCGGCAGTCTGTCCCAGTGCATTGGATTGGCTCAGCATGGAAAGAACGGTTGCCCGCACGCTGCTCGGGATGTTCATGTTCAGCCACGTATCGTACAATGGACTGAACTACATTTATGGGTTCATCAATTCCCATTTCCATCACCTCATCCCAAAGTAGACATTAATTTTTTGTTATCCTTAAATCAGTTCTAATTGAACAAAACTGCACATTAGCATTCCTGTAGATGGATTAATTTCGTCTTTGAAAAAAGAAAAGCGCCTCATCGACATTGTGGGCATGGAACCAACCGGGCATTACTGGCATAATCTCTCTAACTGGCTCTCAGATCATTAATTTGAAGTTGTTCTCGTTAACCCTCATCTTGTGAAAAAGAATAAAGAGAACCGCGACAATACCCTCTACAAATTTATTTTCACAGTCTAATACTTTTTTTTTCACAGAACAGAAGGGACTACGGGTACGTTAGCGCAATGCGGTGCAGCGCAGTGTTGCAAAAACAAAATAGCGATGGATCGGATCCACCGCTATGCTTGCGCTTTTTGCTTACTTTTAATACTCGCCTTTAATTACAAAAAACGAGCCTCGAATTGTCCCGGCTAGTTTAGACTTCTGTCTAGCAAACTTAAACTTCTTCTCTTCTAACTCCTTTGGTACCCCCATCCCCTCAGAAAGCTTAAAACCAACGGCCCGTTTCTTAGGATCATCAACCGTATACATGACATTGACCGCTAGACCATCCTCATAAAAAACGAAGGCCCATTTGATATTTTCCACTTGAAAACGTGACGTTTCTAAAGGTTTGGCTGCAAACTCAATATCACGTTCTTCTTTCAAAATTCGGTTCACATAATCAAGTGTCTCCTGGCTTTCGCTAGCTGGTACTACCGTAAACTCATGCTTGTATTTGTTCATAAAGTAACGGGCTTCATTAGCACGTAAACCAGCAAGCGCTTCTGCTACTGGTGAAGATTCTAAATCAATCGTAGACACATTTTTAAAATCAACGATATGGGACATTTCCATCCTCCTCGTATTATAGATGATGCCGTCCCATCCTTCGACCGGTTCCCTTCGGAACTGATAATGATGGCCGACAATCGGTTTGAAATCGTTGTCCATGACCCATTTCGCCAGCTTACTATAGTCGGTCAAGGCGTCCTACACCTGCTTGATAGAACTTTCGAACTTAAAATCGAGCGATAGATCGATCTTGCTTTAGTCCTGTTCCTCCTTAAGAAGCTGATCCAGGCGAACCATATTTTGTTTCCAAAATTTCTCGTAGTACGACAACCAGTCCTGAAGTTCCTTCAGCGGTGCGGGATTGAGACGGTTTCGCGTCTCACGGCCGACTTTACGCTCGGTCACAAGGCCGACTTCCTTCAAAATCGTCAAATGCCCGGAGACTGCGGTGCGGCCCATCGCAAAATACGGAGTCAACCGATGGAGCGGCAATTCATCCGCATCCGCCAGCAGTCGAATGATTTCGCGCCGGGTCGGATCGGCCACGGCATAATAGACATCCCGTTTCTGTGCAACTGCGCTCATCATCACCGACTCCCTCGTATGAAATGAAATTAAACAGATTAGTGCTTTGATTATAGGACAGTAAATAGTGTCTAGTCAATAGGTCCACCTTCTTTCCAAGAAAACCAACTGTTTCATGTGAAGATGAAAAAACATCGTTGACAAGACAGTAAATGGTGTCCTATAGTTGAATTAGACAGTAAATGGTGTCTAATAGACTTTGAGGAGGAAACAAATGAGCAAGATTGTCGATGCGGTAACAACCTCAAAAGAAGAAACCTATCCCCGGGGAAAAGTTGTCACCTATTGGGTTACAACGGCGCTGCTTGCATTCGTTGAGGGGAGCGGAGGAATTGGGGAACTAAGCCATCAATGGGGAACGCTAGATACAGTGGAGATAGTAGAGTATCCGGTGTACTTTCTGACCATTCTCGGGAGTTGGAAGGTGCTTGGGACGATAGCCATCCTCGTGCCGGGCTTTCCGCGGCTTAAGGAATGGGCGTATGCAGGCATTTTCTTTGGAATGACCGGCGCAGCTGCATCACATGCATTCGTGGGGGACTACGGGGCTTATGCGTACCATATTTGGAGCACTCTTGGTCTTGCAATCCTAGCTCTCGCCTCGTGGGCGCTGCGTCCGAAGAGCCGCAAACTTTAAGGAGGTGATGAAATGATCAACCGTCTATCTTGAAAATACGCTACCTTAAACTATCCATTCAAAGCGGGGAGAAGGTGATGTGAACCAGAAAATCCTATCAAGAGGACCATGAAGAATTAGCTTTGAGACCGTTGTGGGATTCAAATCTTAGTATCTAATCACACCGAGTAACCAACAGTGTGGTTCTGTGCAAAACTTATCTGACAAGGAGATGACATCATGCAAGCACGCATGAAAAACCCTGCAATGATCATATCTGACGCAATGAAGTCAATTCAGTCTTTAAATGCCGCAGTGCACAAGGGCTCAATATCAGAGACAACTCTGCATCTGGCTCACTTACGCGCGAGTCAAATAAACGGCTGCAGTTCTTGCGTTGAATCAGGTGCATTGTATGCCAAGAAGGCTGGCGAGTCTGATGAGCGCTTATTTGCGGTTGCAGCCTGGCGGGATTCTCCGCACTTTACGGATGCCGAACGTGCTGCTTTGGCGTTAACGGAAGCAATAACCAGGCTCAGTGATCGGGAAGACCCGGTACCAGATGAAATTTGGGATGAAGCCACCCGGCATTACGACGAAACCGCCTTGGCTGCCCTGATTCTCTCGATTGCTACAACCAACCTTTTTAATCGCCTCAACGTCACAACCAGACAAGTTGCGGGATCTTGGGGTTGAGTGTGTATTATAAGAAGCAGTTGACACGACACCAAAGCGTCATTTAATTAATAAAATCACCAAAGGATGTACGATTTGGATTTCTAGGAGGGGGTGTTGTGAACGATAACAACTGCTTCCGGGATGTGTTTGATGCGATCGCGAATCCAACAAGACGTCGATTGATTCGTCTGTTGGCAGAATCTGAGGAGTTGCCTCTCCATGAATTAACGACAAAGTTTCAAATGGGCCGCACAGCGGTATCAAAGCATTTGACAATCCTTAAAGAGGCCGGGTTGGTACTTGACCGGAAGGTAGGCAGAGAAACGCGATATAGGCTATACGCCTTTCCACTGAGTGAAATTCAAGATTGGGCTGCAAACTACAACATGTTCTGGAGTCACGTTCTGCTGGGTTTGAAACGTCAATTAGAGGAGGAAGAAGAATGAGTGAAACGTTAACCTTGGATTTTCAGTACAAGACCTCGATCGAGAAGCTTTGGACCGCCTTGACGGATTCAGGTAAGCTTGCCAAGTGGATCACGGAGAATGACTTCAAGCCCGAAGTAAGCCACAGATTTCAGTTCCGCTTGCAGCCCGTCGGAAATTGGGATGGCGTTGTTGAGGGCGAAGTGCTCGCCGTTGAACCGCCAAACCGGTTGTCGTATACCTGGGTAAGCGGACAGGAGAAGCAAACGGTCACCTGGACACTAAAGGATCTGGGGGACGGCAAGGTTAATCTTCATCTTGAACAAACTGGAATCTCGACTGTCCAAGGACTCGAGGGCGCCAAGTGGGGCTGGACGAACTGGTGCGGCGAGCTTGAAAAGGTGTTGGAACAATAATCGCCTGTTTGTCCCGAAAACAAAACCGGCTGCATGCTGTGTGCAGCCGGTTTATATTTTACACATTAATATGATCAGAAGGATGATGGGTTGTCTGAAAACCAATTAATTTTAGTCAACAAGACAGAGGGGCGGATCTGCCCAAACGATTTTGTTCCAAAATCGCGACAATCAGAACCGCCAGTGTTGGTAATAAGCCGATAGATCAACCTGCGGTTGCTTTCCATCTAGCGGAATTTATGACCGAGCCAATGGACGGGATCAGCGCAGCGGTGTCCGCAGATACGACGGACGCTCCGAATAAAGCCAGGCCAGGGTGATGTGCCAGGCTCAGCCCGCTCGCCATATTGACATCGCATGTTTTGTAATAGCCGACGGCTGGATCCGTGCCGAAATCATGATTGGAGCACATGACGGTATTCGTAAATGTACCGTAGACATAGCTGCCGTTCGCGCCGTAGCGGACTTCCTTCGTGCCTGTAAAGTTGCACGGATTGTTCTCGCCTGCGCAGTTGACCCAGTTGGCTGCTGCTGAGCCCGTGGTCGTCACGTTCAATGCATTGCTCGCCGCCGACACATTTCCTGCCGCGTCTTTGGCTTTCACCGTGAAGCTGTACGGCGTGCTCGCCGTCAAACCTGACACCGTGAAGGTCAATGCGCCGGTGGTGGAGCCGTCCAGCGTCCCGTCTTTATAAATGTCATAGCCGGTGACGGCGATATTGTCGGTCGAGGCCGTCCAGGACAGGCTGACGCTCGTATTCGTTTTCGATGGCGAGGTCAGGCTTGCCGGCGCGGAAGGAGCTTGCATATCTGCTGATGAATTCGTCGTGACGTTAAGCGTATTGCTCGCTGTCGACAGATTGTTCGCGGCATCCTTGGCCTTGACGGTGAAGCTGTAGGCGGTGTTTGCCGTAAGGCCGGACACGGTGAACGTCAGCGCGCCTGTCGTGGAACCGGCCAGCGTGCCGCCGTTATAGATGTTGTAGCCTGTTACGCCGACATTGTCGGTCGAGGCCGACCAGGACAGATTGACGCTTGTCGTGGTCTTCGAAGGCGATGTCAGACTTGCCGGAGCTGCAGGCGCCTGCGTGTCGCTGCTTCCGCTGCCCGCCAGATTCACATCGCAGGTTTTGTATTGTCCGGGTGCCGGATCGACGCCGAAGGCGTTGTTGGAGCACATGACGGTATTCGTATAAGTGCCGTAAACATAGCTGCCTGGCGCGCCGTAGCGCACTTCTTTGGTGCCAGTGAAGCTGCACGGATTGTTTTCGCCCGCGCAATTGACCCAGTTGGCGGCTGGATTGGTCGTTACGCTCACTGAATTGCTGGCCGCCGACAGGTTGTTCGACGCATCCTTCGCTTTTACGGTGAAGGTAAAGGCTGTGCTTGGCGCAAGCCCGGTGACGTTGAAGGTCGTCGCCCCCGCTCCTGCCGTGGAGCCGGCCAGATTGGATCCGTTGTAGATGTTATAGCCCGTTACGCCGACATTATCCGACGATGCTGACCAGGACAAGCTTATGCTGGTATCCGTCTTCGACGGGGAGGCCAGGCCGGACGGTGCCGTAGGCGGCTGTGTATCACCGGCGTCGGTTGTCACGTTCAGCGTGTTGCTGGCGGCTGATATATTGCCGGAGGCATCCTTCGCCTTGACCGTGAAGCTGTATGCCGTGCTTGGCGTCAGGCCCGTGATGGGGAAGGTGGTGGCGCCTGCTCCGGGTGTTGATCCGGCCAGCACGCCGTTCTTATAAACATCGTAGCCGATCACAGCGACATTGTCGGTCGAGGCCGACCAGGACAGATCGACCGTAACGTTCGACTTCGTCGGCGCGGACAGATTCGTCGGCGCGGAAGGAGCAGTCGTGTCCGGCGGGCCTGTAAAGACGGTAATCGTCTGCTCCTTGACGCTTGCCCGTCCGCCGTTATCCCATACGCCCAGAATGACATGGTACGTACCCGGCTTCTGATACGTATAGGTCGGACTTGCGGCCGTAACGGGAAGGCCTTCCCCGAGATCCCACAGGTTCTCGACGATCGAGCCGTTATCGGTCGAGGTGTTCGTGAACGTAACAGGCTGCCCGAGCTGTACGGTAAGCGGTGCCGTGAAATTCGCAACCGGCTTCGCGTCGCTGAAGCCGCGGCTCGTAAGCTGCGTATTCGTGCCGTTGCCGCTTACGGTGTTGCCGCTCCACTCGAGATCAGCAGCAGAGGACGGATATTGGTCGATTGACGGTCCGCCGTTTCCTGTGATCGTGTTGTTGATGAAGCTCAGACGGTCGGTACCGCTTGCCGTCGTGATCTCGATCGCTTTCCGGCCGTTATTGATGATCTGGTTGCTGTCGAACACGATGTTTCTGGTATCGCCGTGAATCCGGACCGCGTTGCCGTCATAACCCGGGTAAGCGGCGGCCGGATTGCCGATCGGACCGTTCTGCCAGATGTTTTTGTAGAAATACTGATACTGTTCGATTTCTCCTGTGCCTGTGCCCTGGAGCTGCATGCCCCACATGACGATGTTCTTGACCGTGTTGTAGTTCCACAGCTGATAGCCCGTACCGGGCGACTGCTGCATGCCTACCTGCTGGCCGCCGTCGACCAGGTTGCCCGATGTAATGCCATGGTCAACCATGACCTCAAGGCCCATGTTGCCGACAGAGCCGTCGGTCGCCTTGACGGTGTTATTGCGCACTGCGATGTATGCCGAGCGTACGGCGCTGATCCAATGGTCTACATTGTTGTTCTCCACAATGGAATAGTCTACACCGGTGTGCAGCTCAATGCCGAGTCCTTCCATCTTCTTGCCGGTGCCGGTAACCGTATTGCCGCGGACAATGGCGTAGGGGCTGTCGTCATTGACAAAAATCCCGCCGCGTCCGGTATCTGCGATCGTATTGTTCTCAATCAATGCATGATCGGATCCCCAGCCCACGCGGACACCGCCGCCCCAATCGGAATTTACGCCGGTATTTGTCACGATGTTGTCGGAGATCTCAAGGTTGGTGGTCGTAATTCCGTAGAGGGCAAAAGGGCCGAAGCCGGATGAAGCGGCCAAATCCTTGACTCTCAGATGCCGCATTTTGTTGCCGTCACCGAATTCGGATGTGACCGCGGACAAAGCAATCGTACTGTTATTGCCGTCGAGCGTCATGTCTGACACTTCCGCGTTCGTTACATTATATAAGTGAAAGAACGTGGTATCCGAAGTGGACGTGAATTTGACGGTCGTTGAATCGCGTCCTGCGCCGGCGATCCTGACGCCGGATTTGCCGTTTACCTTCCCGGACAGATAATAGGTTCCGGCCGGGAGGCTTACGGTATCGCCGCTCGCGGCCGCATTGACGGCGTTCTGGATCGCCGTTTTGTCATCCGCCGTGTCGCTGCCGTTTGCGCCGTAAGCGGTTACATTAATGGTGGCGGCTGAAGCAATCTGCACCGGTATGACCGGCAGAATTACCGATAACGCACAAAAAACACTGAGCACCCTCATCTTCAGTTTGCGGGGTTTAATAGCCTTGCTCCTCATCTTCATTGATCCCTCGCTTTCGTTATTTGCTGCTCACTTAAAACTGTCATGCGCCTTATACTCTTTGTATTTCGCCAACCGCACATCCGTTCTTCCGTGCTTCTTGACCGCCCTCCTCTCAAATCGATCATGTCATTCTTTGGAAAAATCGTAAACTGTACAAAAACATACAAACTGTACAAAACCTGCAATCCGGACTATCAAAATTTCGATTTCCAGTACATTTCGGTGTCTGGATTACGGTCATCGGACATACCCTCCAAACAATAAAGGGAGCATAAGACGGATCTCTCGACCGAATTCGAATATTTTACAGCTGGAATATTTCATTCCTTTGTTTGAGCAGCGCCGGAGTCCCAGCTTCCCAAATAAGAACGGAAACAGTAAAAAAGCCAAATCCCCAAAAGGAATTTGGCTTCACATGCTGTATATGCTATTGGATAGGCCCGCAAGCAATCCGGTTGCCGGAATTGCCGGAAGGATCGGTCACATAGTCATCGGCCTTCTCGTGAATGATGATCGCTGTCCCGCCCGGTTTGCGCAGAGAGTTGGCTGCGTCCTTGGCCAGGGTAACGTTTTTGCTCTCCATATCGGCCTTGACCGTTCCATCTGCTCCAACTGTTATGTTCAGCAGGTCGCCGTCATGAAATCCTTTGGGATTATTAAATCCATGCTCCTTATTCCGCGGGTTCAGATGTGCGCCTGAGGAAGTGAAGTCCGGGGTCTCGCATTTTCCGGTTTCATGGAAGTGAATGCCATGGACGCCCGGCGGGAGATTCTTGGCTTCAATATGAAACAGGACTCCTTCGTCTTTCTGGGTAAGTATGGCGGTGCCGACGGCTTCTCCCTTGGTGTTGATCAATTGTACGGTCACTTTCGCTTCCATGTGATCTGCATTGGCCTCCGGGACAAGGATTACGGATCCGATCAGAAGGAAGCCAAGCAAATTCATACAGACTGACACGATGATTTTTTTCATTGATTTTGTCCTCCTGGATGCTGGTTTTTTTGAAAATATAAGAAAGTATAAAACTCCTCCATACTTTGCTTATATTTCTGAGGGAAGAAACTTGCTGCGCCACCGGATGACGGCGACAGCCGTTTCTTCTTGAAATATAAGAAAGTATAAAACTCCTCCATACTTTGCTTATATTTCTGAGGGAAGAAACTTGCTGCGCCACCGGATGACGGGGCCGTCAAAGAGATTGGCGCATGTCAAATTCTTCTTACGGATTAGCATTTCCTTTTCCCTGGCAAACAAAACGTGGGAGCCCTGTTTTAAACTTTTAGCGTCATTAAGTTTCACGCTTTTATAGGTCGATAAATTTGGGGGGAGATGCTTGCTGTTCTGCCAATGGATGGCGACATTCCTTACCTTTTGTCGGAAAAGCTTGCCCATTGCACTATTTTTAATCTCTCGGAAATTAAACTGTAAGATTATGCAACATTTGGGTACTTCATAGTTATGCAGTCTGATATAATGAAAAAAAAGGTGATTATACGGGCGGGAGAAGGGTTTAACATGAGTTTTGAGAAGGAGTTAGCCTATCTCTTCGAGCAAAAGGAAAAATTATTTTCCAACTGGTTCGCTTCCATTCACGAGAATTGTCCGGATTTTTATTCTTTTTCCGATCTGCATACGCAGGTGAATTTATTTTTTCAATTCAGCACGGAGCTTGAGCATCCTATTGAAAACCATGCTTTGTTCGATACGATCCCGGAGTGGTGCAGGAAATCCATTCACGAGGACCTTCCCATTTCCCATGTTCTGATCAGCTCCCACTGCTGGAGAAACGCGATTATCGAAATTTTATATACTTATGACGGTTCCAATGCTGCATTGGAGCTTATTATTTTGCTGCTGACCAGACAGGATGCCTTCGATAAGAAAGTAAGTGAAGAGTTCTGGCAGCTTTCCAAGAAAATCATCACGGACAAGGACGCCAAGATCAACGAAATTCATGAGGACCGGATTCAGCTGATCGGGAAGATGGCATCCAGCATGGCTCATGAAATAAGAAACCCTTTGACAGCTATCCGGGGGTTTCTGAAATTAATCCGGTCGAATATCTCGACGGAAATATCGAATAAAATAGGTCACTATATCGGCATTATCGAAAATGAATTTGAATCGATAAATATGCAAATTACAGGCTTCTTAAGCTTCTCGAGAAATCGCAAAATCGAAGAAGAGATGATGGACTTCCCCGTGTCTGCAGTAGTCGCAACAACCCTGTCTTTATTAAATCCCCGAATCATCAGTGAAGATATCAGCTTCACCACCTCGTATGAGAAGGACTTCATCTTCAACGTTCAGAAAACGGCCATCCAGCAGGTATTATCGAATATTATCAATAATGCGATCGATGCACTGTTTGCGATCGAGCAGGGCAAAGAAATAAGTATCGTATGCAGTGAGGATGCTGATCATTTTTATATGATTATCTGGAATAATGGTCCTGAAATACCGGAGAAAATGAAAAGTGAAATGTTCCTGCCCTTTGTAACGAATAAAGAATACGGGACAGGTCTTGGCCTGGCCATCTGCAAAGAAATCATGCTTCGCAACAACGGGGACATTATGTTCAGTTCAACGGAATTTGAGACAACATTCACCTTGTCCTTCCAAAAACCGCTATAGCCTCATCACAACCAAATGACAGAATAACGGCCAAAGCTGATTTCGTATCAGCTTTATTTTTGCGTTCAGGGCGGGGTAATTTTAATGGTCCCCGTATTCTCCCAACTGCCTGAAACGCGGGGCTTTAGAAATAAATCGGGCCTTCGATAGTCTGCTATTGTCCAAATAGAGGTCTTAAATGTCCATGGCTAATGGAGATTTATCCCATATAATAGGTAATGAGAATGAATCTCAATTGAAAGAAGAAATCAGGATAAATCAATTCCGGAGGGGAGTCGTGGCAAAACCATATTGATAATGATAATCAATATCAAAATTTACAGCTGCTGATGCTTTGCGCCTAATTCTAAGAATCATACAAATTGGAAGGAGAGATTATGATGGTTGAAGCATCCGTTATGGAACAATCGAAAAACAAGATGTATCTGGAAAGTCAGGAGGCCCGGGAATCCAGCGCCCGGTCCTACCCCCGGAGGCTTCCGATTGCCATTCTTGAAGCGGAGGGCATCCACATCAAGGATATGGACGGCAAAATCTATTACGATTGCCTTGCCGGAGCCGGGACGCTGGCGCTTGGCCACAATCACCCGGTCGTCATCGAGGCGATCAGACAGCTGATCGACAACAAGAGGCCGCTTCATACACTGGATCTGACGACGCCGCTGAAGGAGCATTTTGTGGACGAGCTGTTTGCGAGCCTGCCGGAGGAATTCGCCCGGTCCGCGCGCATTCAGTTCTGCGGACCGACCGGCGGGGATGCCATTGAAGCGGCAATCAAGCTGGTGAAGACCGCAACCGGGAGACGCAGCATCCTGTCCTTCCAGGGCGGATACCATGGTTCGACGCATGCGACCATGAGCCTGAGCGGCACGCCGGGACAGAAGGAGAAGGTGCAGGGCCTGATGCCGGATGTTCATTTTCTGCCGTATCCCTATGCCTACCGGTGCCCGTTCGGGGCCGGCGGCGATCAGACTCATCTGCTAAGCAGCCGCTACATCGAGAATTTGCTGAACGATCCGGAAAGCGGGATTTTGCCTCCATGCGCGATGATTTTTGAAGTGGTGCAGGGAGAAGGAGGCTCGATCCCGGCGCCGGTCGAATGGATCCGCGAGATGCGCCGGATAACCAGGGAGCATAATATTCCGCTCATTATAGACGAGGTGCAGACCGGAATCGGGAGAACGGGGAAGCTGTTTGCTTTTGAACACGCGGGCATCATTCCGGATGTGCTGGTCCTCTCCAAAGCGATTGGCGGAAGCCTGCCGCTGTCGGTGATGATTTACAATGATCAGCTGGATGTATGGAAGCCGGGGGCACATATCGGAACCTTCCGGGGCAACCAGATGGCCATGGCGGCAGGGCTGGCTACGCTGAAATATGTTAAGGAAAACGACATACCGGCCAAAGCGGAAGAACGGGGCAAGCAGCTGATGAGCCGGTTGAACGGGCTGAAGGAGCAGGCCGCCTGTATCGGCGATGTCCGCGGAAGAGGATTGATGGTCGGCGTGGAAGTGGTCAACGAGAACGGCGGGCTGGACCAGTTGGGCCATTATCCGGCCTATCCGAGGCTGGCAAGCCGCATTCAGCAGGAATGCCTCAAGCGGGGCCTGATCCTGGAGGTGGGAGGCAGGCATTCCTCGGTTATGCGCTTCCTGCCGCCGCTGATCGTAACGGAGGAGCAGATCGACGACATTACCCGCATCTTCGGGGAAGCCGTTCTGGAAGCCTCTGCGGCTCTCTCTGTGGAATGAGCGGGAGCGGATAGAATGGGAATCAGCCTGAAATCTGAACAAAGGAAGGTTCTGCTCGCTGTTCTGCTTGGAACCTTCACGGTTATTCTGAACAACAGCTCTCTGAATCCGGCAATACCCGAATTTATGGAGGTTTTCCATATTAATGCCGTATCAGCCAGCTGGATTATTACGATCTTCCTCCTCGCCATGGGCATCACGATGCCGCTCACGGGCTATCTGGGAGACCGGTTCGGCAAAAAAAGAATCTATCTGCTGGGGCTGGGTTTATTCGTGGCCGGCTCGCTGCTGGGGACATTATCCTGGGGACTTCTTCCCGTCATTATATCCCGGGGGATGCAGGGGATAGCGGGCGGGCTGATGATCCCCTTGTCGCTCGCGATGATTTTCGAGGCTTCCCCCAAAGAGGAACGGGGCAGGGTGACGGGTGTCTGGGGCATCGCCGTCATGGTCGCTCCGGTGATTGGACCGACAGTCGGCGGAATAGCGCTTGGATTTGGCAGCTGGCAGTGGCTTTTTCTGATGAATGTGCCGACGGGCCTGCTTGGCCTGCTGCTGGGAATGCGTTATTTGAAGCAAAAGCCGCCTGACCCGTCGCGCACGTTCGACCGGCTCGGCTTTGCCGCCGTCACTCTGGGCGTAGGCGCCGTCCTGCTGGCGCTTGGGAGGATTTCCGATCTGGCGGATTTGACGGCTCCCTTCCAGCTGATACTGCTGGCTGCCGGAGTGTGCCTGCTGATCCTGTTTGTCCGCATCGAGCTCAGCCAGCAGCAGCCGCTCTTGAATATACGGATATTCAAGGTGCCGATGTACAGCCTTAGCGTGATTGTGGCATGCGTCCAGGCGCTCGCCATGTTCGCAGGCATTTTCCTGATTCCTCTGCTTGTGCAAAATGTGTACGGGTATGACTCCATTATGACCGGTCTTGTTTTTCTGCCGTCGGCGATTACGACCGGCCTGTTCGTCAACGTCGGAGGCAAACGGCTCGACCTCAAGGGGCCCAGAGGCATTGCGCTCGCTGGCCTCGCGACAACATGCGCCGCGACGGCAATGCTCGGGATGCTGAAGCTGAGTTCACCGATTTGGGTGGTGTTTGTGCTCATGCTGCTGCGGGGCGTGGGGCTGGGCTTGTCCAATATGCCAATCACGACGGCAGGTCTGAGCGCGATTCCGGATCATCTGGTGTCGCAGGGCTCTGCGATCAATAATGTGTCGAGAAGAATGGTGTCTTCACTCGGGATCGTGCTGGTGTCGATCTATTACGAGGTGCGCAAGGCGCAGCTGCTGACCAGCGGCTATTCACCCGTGGAAGGCACGCTGCAGGCGATTAACGAGGGATTTATTGCGCTCAGCATTCTTGTTTTTCTGACCCTGCCGGCCGCCTTCTTCATGAGAAAGCCTGCCGCTGCGGAGGAGAAGCACTCTGCCGTATCCACAACGAAAACCTGACAGGAAGGGAGAGCACCAATAATGCCGCAATACTCAACACTTGCCTCAGCTGCCGCATCCGGTGCCGCATCCGCCTCATCGGTCAGCGAGGAGCTGGCGGAACGGACGGCGGTACGCGTGCTGCTGAACAGCTATTTGAGGGAGACCGGCGCCTATGATCCGCGGATAGCGGAACCGGTGCCGGAAGAGCAAGGCAGCAGACAGGCCGTCGAAGAAATGATGATACGACTTCCCGTATTGGGGAAGGGAATCAGGGGCTATTTGACGTACTTCTCCGTCATGGGGCAGCATGTCTACGGCTCGTCTTTCTATGAGGTGCAGGGGGATCGTACATCCAGAAGCCTCGATGCCAAAAGCCTGATCGCCTTATTGCTGGACGAAATGAGCCGTGATGCCTCAGGGCCGGAGCGCGGACAGATGAAGGCGCGGATTGATAACAGCATTCACAAAATGACAATCTATATCGAATATGCGATGAAGCATACGCCAGCCGAGCAGACAGCGGCAGCAAAATGGGATTTCATCCGCTCCGAGCAGTCGCTGCTGCTGGGCCATCCCTTCCATCCTTTCCCGAAAAGCTCGGAAGGCTTCGGAGATGATGAGCTTCTGTATTTCAGCCCTGAGATGGGCGCTTCCTTCCAGCTGAACTATATAGCACTGCGTTGCGATTATGTTCAGGAGCAGCGGCTTGCCGGAGAAGAGGAGATGGTGGACCCGGCGGTGATTCTTCATGCCAGGCAGTGGCTGGGCGCGGAATGGGACAGGTACAGGCTGCTGCCCATGCATCCCTGGCAGGCCAAATATTTGCTCCGGCAGCCGTTTGCGGAGCAATTGATGCAGCGGGGAGATTTGATTGATTTTGGCGTGCTGGGCCCTGCCGTATATCCGACTTCATCGGTAAGAACAGTATGGGATAAGAACAGCGGCAGAGGCTTCAAGCTGCCTCTACATGTCCGGATTACCAATCTGGTCCGGGACAATACACAGGAGCAGTGCATGCGGACGATGGACGCTGCGCGGGTGATTCGTTCTATCCGCGGGAGGATAGAGTCGGACGGCTTCAAGGTGCTGACGGAAACCGGATACAGCAGCGTGCTGCTCGATGAGTCCCTGTTCGAACAATCGGAGCAGGGAGCCGCGATGCGGGCGCAAGCGGAAGCGGGCTTCAACGTCCTCTACCGACCGATGGAGCTTCAGCAGTCGCATACCTATGTTATGGCAGCGCTGCTTGAGACCTGTCCCGGCGAAGCCGAGCCCATGCTGATCGCCGCCATCCGGCAGACCGCGCATGGACAGCTGCCTGATCTGGGATTATGGCTGGAAGCCTGCTTGCGCATATCGATGCTGCCGCTGCTCCGGCTGCTTGCGGATCATGGCATCAGCTTTGAGGCGCATTTGCAAAATTCGCTGCTTGCGCTAGTGGACGGGATGCCGGCCTGCTATTACGTGCGGGATCTCGAAGGCGTGAGCATTCACCGCGCCAGGGCAGCGGAGGCAGGGTGGATCGGGACGCTTATCCCGGAGGAGAGTCCTGTGCTGTATGAACAATCCGAGGCCTGGATGAGAACCAAATATTATTATTTTGTGAATCATCTTGGCTCGCTTATTCATACCCTTGCCGCTTACGGGCAGGCCGATGAACGGCGTTATTGGGGAATTGTGCAGGAGCTGCTGCAGGAGGAGAAGCAGACGGCAAGCCGGGAACTGCTTTACTATCTGAACGATCTGCTGCTCAGTCCCCATCTGCCGGCCAAAGCTAATTTTACGAGCTGTTTCAAGTCCAGGGGAGAACGCCCCCTGTTTGTCCCGATACCGAATCCAATGAATATAAGCGGGGTGCAGGCATGATATCAACCGAAACGATAGATAAATTGCGTGATGCGGCAGGGGAAGGCCTGGTTCGGGCATTGGGCTCCGGGCACATGCTTCATGTCGAGCAGCGGATTATCCGCCAATTGATCCAGGCTCTGATCTATGAAGAGATTGTGATCTATGAGGAAATTGCGGCCAGCGACAGCAGCGGCCAGCCCGCAGTAGGCAGCCGGAGCGTGTTCAGGCTTCCGGGCAGAACAGAGGAAGGCGAGGCTGTGGCGTATGAAGCGCAAGGCCGGCGCATGGCCAGCTTCGGTCGGGTCCGTCTGGACGGCGTTCCGGTAAGACGGGTGCCGGGGGAAGGTGCAGCCATGAATGCGCAGCTCGGTCTGTTCGTCACCGAGGTGCTTGCGCAGGTTCAGCAGGGAGAGCGGCTGTCGCGGTTCATGGAGGAGCTTGCGCAGACGCTGCTGAAGGATGTGCAGGCCCAGGCTTTTGAACCGGTCATGAAGCTTGAGGGGGAGCAGCTAAGCTATGACGAGCTGGAGGGAAACATCAAGGATGGCCATCCCTATCATCCGTGCTATAAATCCAGAATCGGGTTTACGCTAGGCGATAATGCCGCTTATGGCCCTGAATTCAAGAGGCTGCACAGGCCCGTCTGGATTGCCATCGACCGCAGCAGCAGCCGCATAGCACATTCGGAGGATATCGGCTACGGGGAATATATCGGGCAGGAACTGGGCCGCGAGCAGTATGCCCTTTTTGGCTCCATAATTGCCGGTCAAGGAAGACAGGCGGAGGATTATTATTTCATGCCCGTCCACCCCTGGCAGTGGGCGAATATTATTATTCCACAGTTTCACAGAGCGCTGGCCGGGCAGGAGATCATCATGCTGGGGGAAAGCAGTGATCTCTACCGCCCGCAGCAGTCGATCCGGACGCTCGCCAACTTTACATCCAGGAGCAGGGCCTATCTCAAGCTGTCGCTGAGTATTACCAACACGTCCACCAGCCGCATCATGGCAGGCCACACGGTGCTGAATGGCCCGCTTATTACCGATTGGCTGCATGGCCTGATTCAGAACGACGCTTATGCCAGACAGCTGAATTTCGTTATTTTGCGGGAAGTGCTGGGCGTCACCTACGATTATGGGCAGCTGCCTGAGCATAACCGGAACAAGGCTTACGGCACGCTTGGCGCAGTATGGAGAGAGAGCCTCCATCATTATTTGCAAAAGGATGAGGATGCCGTTCCTTTCAACGGGCTGTGCCATGTGGAGCCGTCCGGCGTGCCGTTGATCGATCCCTGGATCCGGGCCTACGGCGTGGAGAACTGGACGGAGCAGATGCTCCGGGCTGCCGTTTCTCCGGTCATTCATATGCTCTATGCACATGGCATCGGCATGGAATCGCATGGACAGAATATCATTCTTCTCCATAAGCAGGGACTGCCGCAGCGGGTGGTGCTGAAGGATTTTCACGATGGCGTCCGCTTCTCGGTCTCGCATCTGACTGAGCCGGAGCGTTGTCCCGTTCTGAACCCGGAGCCGGCGAGCCATGCATTGGTTAATCCCAATTCCTTCATTAAGACCACCAGCCCTGCGGATGTCAGGGATTTCTCCTACGATGCTTTCTTCTTCATCTGCTTGTCGGAGCTTGCGATGTTTCTGGAGGAGCACTATCAGCTGGGGGAGGACCGCTTCTGGGCCGCAACGGCAAAAATCATTGTCGACTACCAGCAAAAGCATCCGCAGCACAAGGAAAGATACCGCTTGTTTGACCTATTCGAAGAAACGGTGCAGATCGAAGAGCTGACCAAAAGACGGCTGTTCGGCGATGGGGAATTCCGGTTCAGAGCGGGCCGCAACCCGCTTTACCCGTTCAGGCCGTCCTCATGCTGAGGTCCAACCGGTTAAAGGCCAAATTGCGCGCGGGTGAACGGGCATTCGGCTTGTTCGCTTCCATTCCGGCTCCGGTTGCGGTGGAAATGATCGGCTATGCCGGATTTGATTTTGTCATTATCGATATGGAGCATGTCATGGTCAATCCGGAGACGCTGGAAAATATGATACGGGCTGCGGAATCGGCCGGAATTACCGCATTGGTGCGAGTTCCCGAGGTACACCCGAAGCTGATTCTGCAGGTGCTGGACAGCGGAGCGCAGGGAATTGTCGTGCCGCATATGGAGAGCGCCGAACAGGCGGAGCGGCTCGTTCGGGCTGCCAAATACTGCCCCGAAGGCAGCCGCAGCATGAACAGCGGCAGACCCGGCATGTTCGGCAAGGTTGATCTCGTCGATTATATGCGCCGCGCGAACGGGGAGATTATGCTTGTTCCCATGATCGAAAGCCGTGAGGGCGTTGAGCGCGCAGCGGAAATTCTGGCTGTTCCCGGCATCGATATGGTGCTGGAGGGTGCGGCCGACCTGTCGCAATCCCTCGGCGTTCCCTGGCAGACCGGCGCCCGGGAAGTGAGAGAAGGGCTGAACGGGATTCTGCGTGCTGCCCGGGATCGGGGCGTTGCCTACTGCGCCATTCCCCGGGCTGAGGGGGATTACGAGTATTGGCGGGATAGAGGAGCATCGGCGTTTGTATTGGGGGATGAGCGGGGCATTGCTTTCCGGGCGCTGCAATCAAGGCTGAACGGGGTCAAAACCAGCAGCAGGGACCCGATTGGACAGGGGGAGAAATCATGAGCAATGCGGTATTGGACAGCGGGGTGGAAGCCGGCCTCAGAGAGCTGATTCAAGGGGGGAGCGGCCCTGTATGCTCCTTTATCTACGATTTGAACGCGCTGCGCAGGCATGTGCAGGGAATGGTCCGGGATATTCCGCAGCAGGAGGCCAGCTTGTTTTATGCCATTAAAGCCAATCCCGACCGCCGGATTCTGGAATGTCTGGCGCCTGTGGTGAACGGCTTCGAGGCGGCCTCGATCGGCGAGGTCCGCATGATCCGCGAGGTTTCCGCGGATATTCCGGTGCTGTTCGGCGGACCGGGGAAGAAGGACGCGGAGCTTGAGGAGGCAATGGAGCGCGGCGTGATGCTGATCCATGCGGAAAGCCTGCATGAGCTGCGCCGGATTGCCTGGATTGCGGAGCGGAGGGGGCAGATGGTGTCGGTGCTGCTGCGGATCAATCTGCATGAGGAGGTTCCGCTGGCGACCGTGACGATGGCCGGCCGCGCCACGCAGTTCGGCATGGACGAAGCGCAGGTGCCTGAAGCGATCGCGCTGCTGGGGACGCTGCCCCATGTGAAGCTGGAAGGCTTCCATATGCATTCGATATCCAATAACCTGGATGCGGTGCTGCATGCAAGGCTGGTTGCCACCTATTTGCAGCGGGTCAAGGGCTGGATCGGGCAGTTTGGGCTGTCAATCAAGTATGTCAATGCGGGCGGCGGCTTCGGGGTTTCCTATACCGAGCCCTTCCGCCATTTTGCATGGGAGATGTTCATGAGCGAGCTTCGGGGGGTGCTGGACGCGCACCGCATTCCGGGCGTCCGGCTGCTGTTCGAGCCCGGCCGTTATATGGTTGCGGAATGCGGTTATTATGCGGCCGAGATTATTGATTTGAAAACCAGCCACGGCAAGCATTATGGCATAATCCGGGGCGGAACCCATCATTTCCGGCTGCCGGCGTCCTGGAAGCATAATCATCCCTTTAAAGTAGTTCCGGCGAAACGCTGGGAATATCCTTTTGCAAGGCCTGAGCTGGTGCGAAGCAGGGTAACGATTGCCGGGGAGCTGTGTACGCCCAAGGATATACTTGCCGGGGATGTTCCGGTGGAGCGATTGCGGATCGGGGATATCCTGCTGTTTACGATTGCCGGAGCGTATGGCTGGACGATCTCGCATCATGATTTTCTCAGCCACCCCCATCCCGGGAGGCTGTATCTTGACAATGAATATGAAGGGGGAAAGGTAAGCGAATGAAATCGACAAGCACAGAGGAGAAGGCATTGGATACAGACGTCAAGGAGGCAAATGACGCCGGGGAGCAGGTAATGACCGATCTGATCAACAGTCTGCTGGCGGAAGGCTTCTGGGATCAAGCGGATGCGGAGGTGCTCTCCCGCAGGCAGTGGGAGGCGGTCGCCGGTAATGCCGCCGGGATGCCGGCGGCAGCAGCGCAGGCGGGACCGGATGATCCGCTGATGTACCGCTGGTGGACCGGCAGAGAAAGGGGCGAATATGTCTGCTTTCCGATCCGGGCCGCAGTCGTTCAGCCCTACCGTTATGTCAAGACGGGCGGCGTGTACCGAATTGGGACGGATACAGGCGGGACCGGAGCAGCCATAGAGCGCCTGAAGCCCGTTCGGCTGATGGAGCTGGTCATAAGGCTGTGTCTGGAGAAGGACAAGCGGGAGCAGGCAGGCGTGGGCCGTTTTCTGCAGCTGCTTGAGGAAACCGTCCGCCAGCTCTCATGGTCTCTGGGCAGCAGCATTCCGGGGCAGGATCTGCTGAGCCTGCCCCCGGCGGCCTTCTTCCAGCAGCTGGAGCGGTATGCTTCGCTGCGGGACAGGCCGTTCCATCCCGTGGCAAAAGCCAAGACGGGCCTTGCGCAGGAGGATTACCGCCGGTATATCGCGGAATTCGGCGGGGATATCTCCATGCGCTGGATCGCCGTAAGGCGGGAGTGCATCGTGGCCGGTTCGGGTGCCGCAGCCGCTGATCCTGCGGCCACTCCCGCAGAGCTGCTGCTCTCAGAGGCGGAACGCGGTCTTGTATACCGGGAAATGGCCCAAAGGGGGCTGCCGCCGGAAATGTTCATCGCCCTTCCCGTTCATCCCTGGCAAATGAGCATCCTTCCGCAGCAGCTTTCGTCGGCATTTGAAACGGGCAACTGTATCCCGCTGGATGCGGAAGCGGGCATATTCCAGGCGACCTCCTCTGTCAGGTCGCTTGCGCCGAAGGACGGAGGCCATCACTATGTGAAACTCCCGCTCAGCGTATTTTCATTGGGCGCTTCCCGCTATCTTCCGGCCGTCAAGCTGATGAACGGAGAGCGGGGACAGGGGCTGCTGTCGCAGGCGAAGGAGCGCGACGATGTGCTGGGGAAACGGCTGTTCCTGTGCGAGGAGACCAAGTGGTGGGGGTATATGCCCCAAGGCGGAAGTCTGTTCGACGATCCCCCGCGGCATCTGGGGGCCATGATCCGGACCTATCCGCCGGAGCTTGCCGCCGATTCCGGAGTGCGTCTGGTGCCGATGTCCGCGCTGGCAGCGCGAATGACTGGCGCTGACCGGCATTTCTTCGATGTCTGGATGAAGGTCCGCGGCCTGGAGGCCAATGAGGCTTCCGTCAGGAAGCTGTTCGGGGAAGTATGCGATGCCTTCTTCGATATCAATTTGCGCTTGTACCGGATCGGCCTGCTTCCGGAGATCCATGGGCAGAACAGTGTCCTGGTCTGGAAGGACGGGAGAATCGAAGGGATGCTGCTCCGCGATCACGACTCCGTCCGTCTTCATCTGCCGTGGCTTGCGGCGCAGGGTATTGGCGATCCGGAATACCGGATCAGACCGGGCTACTCCAACAGCCTGTATAACGAAACGCCGGAGAAGCTGCTGTTTTACATGCAGACTTTGGGCATCCAGGTCAATTTGTATTCCATTATCGATATGCTGTCCGCCATCTATTCCGTGGAAGAAAGAGCGTTGTGGCATACGCTGCAGGAGAGTCTGAAAGCAGCCATCCGGTCTCTTCCGTTCCAGGAGGAGGTCCGCTTACAAATGGAAGAGATTTTATTTGCCCGCCACGATTGGCCGCTCAAGCTTATCGTAAAGCCGCTGCTGGAACAGGAGGGCGTTCCCGGCAGCATGCCTTCGGGGAAAGGAATTGTGCAAAATCCTTTTCATCATCTGGATAAATCGGCACCTCTTCTATATAATGAGAATAATTCTCGTTAAATTGAGAACTATTCTCATTTAGTGGAGTGTGAGGCTTAAATCATGAAAAAGGATCACGACCGTTTCGAATTGTTCGCCTCCTATTTATACAAGCTGGAAGAGATAGAGCATGTCAGTGCGGGGCAATCTTTTTTTCAGCGTGAAGCCTCCATGCATACCCTGCTGCTGTTCAAGGAAGCAGCAGGGGAGATTATCGTCGACGGTCAAATCTGCGCTTTGCACCGGCAGAAGGTATTTCTTGCGGCTCCCGGCGCGAGCCTGAAGCTGGTCGTCGATCCGGGGCGGAGCACGGATTATTATCAAATACGGTTTCGCGCGGTGCAGGCTGCGGAGAATCGTTTCGTGCCTGTGGCGCTGGACGGTCCGATTGAGCTGGCTATTGCTATTTTTGAATTTCTGTCCGATAAGGCCGGGGAGATAGAGCGCAAGCTGCGCAGCAAGGATTCCTGGGACCGGATGAAGGCCAACATCCTCTTCCAGGAAATGATCTGCGTCTTGTTCAAGGATACGCTGCGCGAGCAAAGTCCTAGCCCGAACCAGACATTGGACCTGACGCTCGATTATATGGAACAGCATTACCATGAGGGGATTACCCGCAATAAACTCGCGGTTATGGCCGGGATGAGCGCGGATTATTATTCGCGCGCGTTCAAGAAGAAGGTCGGCAAAAGTCCGATGGAATATCTCACTGACATCCGTATCAATCAGGCGAAGCAGTCGCTGGTGCTTTCCCGCGATTCCTTCCGGACGATTGCCCACAGCGTCGGTTTCAGCGATGAATTTTATTTCAGCCGCAAATTCAAAGCAGCGACGGGACGCTCGCCCTCCGCGTATGTGAACAAGATCAAATATTCGGAGAAAATAGCCTCGCTGAAGCATTTATTGACAGGCCACCTCGTGGCGCTCGGCATTGAGCCCTACGCCGCTGTGATCAATAATGGATATCCCGTGACGACCCAGTTCCGCAATACGATCGCTATTGGCGGCTATAAGCCGGATCTGGAGAAGCTGATGACAGCCCAGCCGGATTTGATCGTTACCTGCGAATTCCGGGATTTTGAGAAATCGCAAAAGGAGAAAATGTTTGACCAGATCGCTCCGACTATCACCCTGCCGTTCTTCCAGGACTGGCGGATCCATTTTCAATCAGTCGCAAGAATTGTGGGCAAGGAGAAGGAAGCGGGGGAGTGGCTGGAGCGCTACGATTACAAGGCCGAGAGAACCCGCAAGCAGGTGAGCCGCAAAGTTGGCGATGAAACGATGCTGATCGTCGGTATCGGGGAGGATTCCCTCTGCATTTACGGCCAGCGCAATCTGGGCACGGTGCTGTATGGGGATTTGCAGTTGAATATGCCCGAGGGCGTAGCCGAGATCAGGCACTACAGGGAAATAACTCCGGAGGAGCTTGCGGGATATGACGCGGATCGGATTCTGTTGACCAGCCATAAGCATGACGGCACTCGGGAAATGGATGAGGCGATCCGCCGGCAGGCAGAGGCCCTGTTTGCCAGCAGGCGCTGGAAGGAGCTCAAAGCTGTGCGCGGCGGGAAGGTTTATGATATTTACAACACCAGGCATCTCTACACCTGCTATACGTCGCTGTCCCATGATTTGCTGCTGGATAAGACCAGTCAGCTGATCGGTTCCGATTCGTCCAGTCCGGCGAGATTATGACGGCGAACACGGTGAGGGAGTTATACAAGATGGATTGAAAAGAAAGGATGTGTATTCATGTTCCGTATCGAACCGAGGGTCCAGGGCGTAACCCCGGAGCTGTTGGAAATGTATGAGGCGGTCAGTCCGTCCACAATCGGACACTTTACCGATTTTGGTTTCATCCATGGACTGCAGCCCTTGTTTCGGCCAATTCAGCTTCTGGGCAATGCGGTCACGGTGCGTATTCCGCATCTGGATTCCACCGCGATTCGACACGCGCTGGAGCTAGCCAGGCCGGGCGACGTTCTGGTCGTCGACATGTCCGGCGATGACGACCGGGCGTGCTGGGGGGAATTCAGAACCTATGCGGCCATGGCCAAGCAAATTGCCGGCGTGGTCGTATCCGGCAGCGTCACCGATGTGCGCGCCATTACGAAGCTCGGCTTCCCCGTCTATTCCAGGGGCATCAGCGCCAAGACAACGCGTGCAATGGAGCTTGAAGGCGAGGTCAACACAACGGTCAGCGTAGCCGGCGTAAGTGTGCAGCCCGGAGATTTGGTCGTCGGCGACGATGACGGCCTGTTCGTCGTGAACCCCCGCGACGCCGGTGAAATCGGCCTCAAGGCGATCGAGAAGCAGCGCCGGGAGGAAGTGAAAAGGCGGGAGTACGGTTTTGTAAATGATACCGGCCCGGCTGGTATATAACTGTGGTGCCATGCTGCCGGATTTTCACCGGCATCTGACGATAAAGGATATTGGAGGGCAGGCCGTTTCCCCTGGGATACGCCTGCCCTTTATTTCAATTGATGCCAATAAGCTCTGTGAGAAACCTGATTTGCCGCCAAAGGCCTGTAAAAGTTGTTTTTTCTTATCGGAAATAATGGCATATTCGTGTTACACTAATGGTATTGAATTCCAGTACTGCAGCATATGTGTTACCAAGGCACCTTACGAAAGGATGATCTTTGTGTGGATGCTTCCTGTTGCCTCTTTACTTCTCGTCCTGACCTCCATGTTTATTTCCGTCCGGAGCAAAGAGGAGAGAGATCCTGTTTCCCCGAATTTTCTCATTTCGGTAAATGGGGTCTTTCTTTTTTTCCTCCTCGTTTTTCTGGTTTACTATGTTCAGGATGAGAGAATCATTACGGCCATTCCAGCAGTCTTTTATTGGTTTCTGATTGTGCTCGGTGCCGTCGTCGGACTGTTCTCGTCAGTGAGGAAATACATTCCCGGTTATATGACCTCTGCCGCTTTACTGTTGTTTACAGGATTTATTGCGATCTTTTCCGTGGGTATCCTGTTGATTGCCATGGCGTTAAGCGAATTGCTTATTGTCGCTTGCCTGCAATTTATGAAATTGAGAAGATCAGCCTGACTTCTGCTTCACAGCTATCCTCCAGTCTATACGGAGGGTAGTTTTTTTTGTTTTCTCGCAGTACTTTATCGTGTTAATGCTTGCTTGCATAAAGTTTTCTTTAAGATAGGGTAACAGGAGGAAGCTGCCGGGACCTTGGAAACTACTATGGTGAAAAAAACTTCTTCCTCTGTCAAGGGACGGGCCCCGACAGGCATCTCTTGTTAAAATGAATTACAATTGAGCGAACCGCTGCTCTGTTTTTATCAGATACTGCCGCCTTGTCTCCGGGCTGCGGTTTTTCATGCCTGTATAGTTGAACCAGCGAAGCTTGCGGATACCTATTTTGCGGAAAGTACCCCGGAATAGAATCTTGGTAACGGGATTTCCGAATAACCACCGGTAGATAAAGTCTGGAGTGCTCATTACGGTCAAGAGGGAAACTCCTTTAACATTGGGAAGCAGGCTGTGGAATGGTCTTCCCGGTTTGGTTTCCTTATAGATCGTGCCCTCTACGAATACCTTATCGAGGAATCCTTTGGTGAGAGCCGGCATCGTCTCCCACCAGACGGGAAAAATGAAGACAATATGATCCGCGGCAATAAGACGCCGCTGGTAATCGGCAGCGAGGGGGTCTGTGGTCTTCTTTTGCCGCCAGGAGGCAAGCTCTCCGGCGGACATGACGGGATTAAATCCGTCTGTAGCCAGATCGATAAGATCAATCTTATGGCCCTTGGCGGCAAGGCCCCGCATAACGGCTGCCAAGAGAGCCGCGGAATAGCTTCTGCGATGGGGAATATTCTCGGATGCGGACGCTCCGTACGGATGATCAAAGATAATGACGACATTCATATACAAATCTCCTCTTTGAATTATTGTTTCCAGTATATAAAATTGTATCACGGAAACAATAATACGTTTATATTTCTTTGCTGTCAATATTGTTTCCGGGAAACTTTATTTATTCCTGGCTGTTTGTTAAACTGGGCATAAGAAAAGCTTGCGAGGAGACCTTCCATGTTCCATTCTGCCGGTCATCTGCCTGACAAGGACATTCTAATAAAGAAATTGATCGAGACAATTCCCAAATTGCATAAGCGGTTTCAATCGGAGGATGACGAAGAAAAGGAGTGGTTGATCCGGAACTGCGACAATCCCGCGATCATTGATTTCCTCCAGGAATCCACGGTCATGATGCTTCACGTAATCGATGCCATTGGACATCTTGAGCCGGTGAATGGAGCTTCCATTTCCAGACAGTTTGGAATCCCCAAAGGCAGCGTGTCCAAGATCACCAGAAAATTAGTGCAGCAGCAAATTATCCGCACGGAATATCTTCTGGATAATAAGAAAGAAGTGCTCTTCCACACGACTCCCTTGGGCAAAGAAATATTTCAACTGCATCAAGGTCTGCATAAGCAGATGAATATAGGGATAACCCGTTTTCTCCAGAAATATGACGAGGCTGAATTGATATTTCTTATCCGGGGCTTTGAGGATACCCTGCAAGCATCGTGGGTAAATTCGGAACCCGGGGAATCAGAGCTTGAGAAAACACGCTCAACGACCCGGTATGAGTCAGAGAAAGACGGGGAAATGAATGCGATCGTAAACATGCTTAAACAACTGGATACCCGCAGCCTGAAAAAAGCAAAAACGATTCTCAATGATGTATTTTTCACCTCCTTTGATTAGTAAAGGGATCAAGAGAAAACTTGCTTCCCTGCGCTTGAAGGACGTCTCCAACAATCTCTCCCTCTAAAGGTGAACTGATTCCTATGGACAAAATGATACAAATCCTGGTGGTGGAGGATGATAACGACATCAACCAGCTGCTGTGCAATATTATAAGAAAAAGCGGTTATCTGCCCCAGCCGGCCTACTCCGGAACGGAAGCTCTGCTCTATCTGGACAAGCAGGCATGGCATATGGTGCTGCTTGATCTGATGCTCCCCGGCATGAGCGGCGAGGAGCTGCTGGCCCGGATTCATGAGCTTGGCCCTGTGCCGGTAATCGTGATTTCGGCCAAGGAGGAGCAGCGGACGAAGGTTGCCATGCTGCGGACCGGCGCGGACGATTATATTACGAAGCCCTTCGACATCGAGGAGGTATCGGCCCGGATTGACTCCCATCTGCGCAGATACAGGCGCGATTCAACGTCGGATGCACGAAGCCGTCAACTGGCCTATAAGTCGATTATTCTCGATCCGGAAGCAAAATCGGTTACTTTGGGCGCTGAGCTGCTGTCATTGACGGCAAGGGAATATGAAATACTGGCCCTCCTCATGTCTTCGCCCAAGAAGGTATTTACCAAGGCGAACGTGTATGAAAGCGTATGGGGAGAAGAGTTTTTCGGCGATGATAATACGATTAACGTCCATATGAGCAATCTGCGGAGCAAGCTGGCCAAAGCAAGTCCGAACGAGGAATTTATCGAGACGGTATGGGGAATGGGATACCGGCTTAAGCCCTGAATGGTTCATCCATTAAGCAGCTTAAGACTTTCTTAAGGATTGTCTTTAGCTCCTCTTATGTTTTCGTTTCTATACTTGAGCTATCACATAAGAGGAGGCCAGGAGGAATGAGTCAGTATCTGCTGCAAACCCATAATTTGACCAAGAGCTTCAAGGGCAGCAATGCCTTGGACAAAGTGAACCTGTCGATCAGGAAAGGGTCCATATACGGTTTTATCGGCCAGAACGGAGCTGGAAAGTCGACGCTGATTCGCATCGTGGCAGGGCTTGCTTTTCCCACTGAAGGCACGCTCGAGCTGTTCGGGGAGACTGGCGGAAGCGGGCTTGTGGCCGCGCGCAAGCGGATCGGGTCGATCATTGAAAGTCCGGCGTTGTTCCCCCAAATGACGGCGCATGAGAATGTCGAAGCGAACCGGCTGCTGCGGGGCATTCCGGGCAAAGAAAATGTGCGGAAAACGCTTGAAATTGTCGGGCTTGAGGGCACCGGCAGGAAAAAAGCGAAAAATTTCTCGCTGGGGATGAAGCAGCGGCTGGGTCTGGCGATAGCGCTTCTGGGCGACCCGGAGTTCCTTATTCTTGACGAGCCGACCAATGGTCTGGACCCTATGGGTGTGGTTGAAATGAGAGAGCTGCTTAAACGGTTGAACAGTGAAAGAGGCATCACGATTCTGATTTCCAGTCATATTCTCAGCGAGCTGTATCTGCTGGCCAGCCATTATGGGATTATTCATCACGGGCAGCTGCTGGAACAGCTGACGGCGAAGGAATTGAACGAGAAATGCCAGCAGTATGTGCACATTAAGGTGAATGATCCGGCCAAGGCGGCCTCGGTTATTCAGAACAAGCTTGCGACGACGGATTTTGAAGTGATGCCTGGCGGTGTTATCCGGTTGTACGCGCTTCTCGAACATCCCGGGAGAATCTCGACCGCGCTTGCGGCTTCGGGTCTGGAAATAGAAGAATTCATGCCGATGGGCGAGGATCTGGAGAGCTTCTTCACGAAGCGGATCGGGGGTGCGCGGACATGAGCAACCTGATTATGGCGGAATTGTTCAAGCTGCGCAAAGACCGCGCCTTCCGGATGCTGGTTTACCTGCTGCTCTTCATCGCGGCAGCTTACCCGATTATTATCTACATCGATAATCAATCAGACGGGGGAGTCGTTCACGGAGCGGATTTCTTTCTGGAGAGCATGGCTGGAAATACCTATATCATCAAATTCGGAACGGCCATTCTGGCTGGATTCTTCATCTCCAGCGAATACTCGACCGGTGTCATGAAAACCATCGCATCGTCGGGCAGCAGCCGGATCCGGATTTTTATAGCCAAGCTGTTTGGCTTCACGGTCGGGACTCTGGTCATCTCCATCATTTTTCCGATTGTCAGCACCTTGATCACCACTGTGTTGTCCGGCTTCGGTGAGCTGCCGGCGGAAGCTGCCGCCGGTTATATCCCGGGCACCATAGGATTGATGCTTCTTTATGCGGCTGCTTTTGCCGCTATAGCCGCATTGTTCGCGACGATCTTCACGGACAGCGGCAAGACGATCGGTTTCCTGATATTTTTATTTCTGATGATCGATTCCATTCTCCCCGGTTTGGGCCAATATGTTCATTTCCTGGGCACCATCTATGACTATTCGGTGTTCAAGCTGCTGCTCGAAATCACAAAATTTCATTTCGGGAGCGGTGAGCTGCTGGAGATCCTGCTGGTCCCAGTCCTGACGATTGCGGCATTCGGGTTGCTTGGCGTTCTGGTTTACCGGAGAAAAGAAATCAAATAGCAGGCGGAAAGGCGGATGAAGGGCATGCTCTATATCACGATCATCTCGGTTATAGCGGCGGCTGCCTGTTTAGTCCGCCTTTGGTTTGTGAAACGGGAAATGAAAAGGATGACAAGCAAGCTCAAAGCATACAATGATGGGCGGACAGGAAAAAAACTCGATTTGACGTTCTTCGATCGGCATATTGAATCCCTCGCGGCGGAGATTAACCGGCAGTCGGATCTCGTCGTGGAGGCGGAAGCGCAGCGAAGGCGTACCGAGAATGAGCTGAGGCAGGCGGTGGCCAATATTTCACATGATATCCGGACACCGCTTACGTCGATTTTCGGTTATATTCAGCTGTTGGAGTCGGATGAAATAACCGGAGAGGAAAAGCAGGAATATGTCGGCATCGTCAAAAACAGAACGAAGCGTCTGCAGGTGCTGTTGAATGATTTTTTTGAGCTGTCGGTTATTGAATCCCCGGATTACCCGATGAAGCATGAACGGCTGAGATTAAACATTCTGCTCCCGGATATCGTCACGGGCTTGTACGACCAGTTCAATGAATATCATATAACGCCGGATCTTCAGCTGCCGGAGTCCGATATCATCCTGTATGCGGACGAATCGGCCGTCAGGAGAGTTGCCGAGAACCTGCTCCTTAATACCATTAAACATACGAGCGGTCAGGTCAGGATTATTCTCCAGATGCGCCAGGGTATGGCCGTATTGACCATTGCCAATGAGGCCAGACATCTGACCGGCAGCGATCTGAATGTTTTATTCGACCGGTTCTACACAGCGGATCAGACAAGATCGGGCAAGGGAACAGGCCTTGGCTTATCCATTGCGCGAAGTCTGATGGAGAAGATGAATGGAAGCCTGAACGCCGAGCTGCAGGGCGGTCATTTGCTGATGATCTGCAAGTGGAAGCTGCCATAAATGAACGGACAGGGCGAATGACTGAAGTTAAATCAGTTATTTTTAGATTATTTAGAAAATTAAATTATTTCTATGGTAAACGTTCGTTAAATTTGGTATATTTCAGGAAAGTAATCCATTTTACAAGAGGCAAGGGAGAGATTATCAGCTAACCTGGTTACAAAAATCAATAGGGAAGAAAGGTGGCGGATAGTAAAATAGATAGCTCAGCAAGATTTTGTTGGAAGCATTGTTAACAAAATAGTAAGCGCTTACTTTTAGATCAACGATCCAACCTAAATGTTAGTTAAAATAACATATCTTAATGTTTTATATACTAATCTTATGAGGGATGACAGGCAGCCTTAGAATTGAGACAAATTTAATTGCATAATATGGCGTATTTTTGATTGGAAATTTATGTACAGCGTCTATTTTATATGATACATTATGTATCGGGGAGGAAAGGTGATACATAATGTTACATAAATGATAGGTTTATTTTTCTTTATGTTAGGTGTATGTAGTTTTTGTTTTTTATTTATTAAGGAGCGGAATGGCTCCAATTAGCCTCGGCGTAAGCCGGGAGTTTATTTACTATGAGGAGGTTTAATTTATGAAGAAAGTTACCCTATGGATGTCCTGCTTGTCCATTATTGCGCTTATTGGTATTCTGCTGGCGGGATGCACCAATTCCAACAGCCCGGCAAACTCCGAAACAACAGAACCGTCCACTACGGCCCCCGCAACCAATACAACTGACGAACCAGCCGCCCCGGCTGACAGCGCAGAAACCCCGGGTGCGCCTGTAGAAGGAGGAACGCTGACAATCAGCACGTTCTCCGATATCGTTTCCATAAACCCGCTGTACATTAATGATACGTCCTCCGGAGATATCGAAACCCTGATCTTTGCCAAGCTGTACGATCTGGACCGCAATGCCAATCTGGCGGTTGAGCCTTGGTCGCTTGGTGCCGAGCTGCCGAAAATCAGCGAGGATGGAAAAACATACACAGTCAAATTGAAAACAACGGCCAAATGGAGCGACGGACAGCCGATTACCGCCGACGATATCGTATATACCTACGATACGCTCCGCAATCCGGAAGCGGCATCACCGGGAATCAGCATGTACGATAAGATTGAATCCGTTACTAAAATAGATGATCAGACGGTCGATATTAAATTGAAGCAGGTCTATGCTCCTTTTCAATTCTCGCTATTTATCTCCATTCTTCCCGCACACATACTCAAAGATGTCCCCCTCAAGGATCTCAAGACGAATCCTTACGGAGTCGATCCCGCCAAAACGGTCACCAGCGGCCCGTGGAAATGGACCGAGTGGAAACAAGGCCAGTATATTACCCTTGAAGCAAATCCGGATTACTGGGGAGAAAAGAAGCCGCATATAGCCAAGATCATATACAAGATCTATGCGGATCAAAATACAGAGGTTCAAGCCCTGATCAAGGGCGATGTCCAAATGACGCAGGCCGTTCCGGTCACTCAAATCGATGCGGTCAAGGAGCATGACAACCTGAGCATCATCCTGGAGCCGGGTCCGACGTATGAATACGTGTCATTTAACTTTAAAGACGAGAATTTCCCGGACAACTATTCCCCGTTCAAAGGGCAAAAAACCCGGCAAGCCATCGCCTACGCCATTAATCGTCAAGGCATGGTAGACAATGTACTGAAGGGATCCGGAGGACTGATGAACTCGCCATTCCTGCCCGGGTCATGGGCAGATCCAGGCGATGAGGCGGTCAACTACACGTATGATGCAGAGAAGGCGAAGAGTCTGCTGGCAGAGGATGGCTGGGCGGCCGGGAAAGACGGGATACTGGAAAAAGACGGGCACCGCTTCTCCTTCGAGCTGCAATATAATGCGGGCAACAGCCGTCGCGAGCAGGTGGCGGCAGTCATTCAGCAGAACCTGAAGGATGTCGGGATTGAAGTCAAGCCCAAGGGCATCGATTTTGCCACCTGGATCGACCAGAATGTTACGCCAGGCAAGTTTCCGGCCGTTCTTCTGTCATGGTCCCTGTCCAACCCTGATCCGGATGCGGAGAGCATTTTCTCGTCCAAGTATTTCCCGCCAGCCGGGCAAAACAGCGGGTGGTACAAAAATGAGAAGCTGGATGAGTTGTGGGTGAAAGGGCAGCTGACGGTCGACCAAGCCGAGCGGACAAGTATTTATCACGAAATCGGCAAAGAAATCTCCACCGACCTGCCTTATGTGTTCCTGTATCAATACGGTCTTCCCCAAGGCGTAGATTCCACTACCGTTCATTGGGATGAGGAGGATCGTCCTGAATCTTCCCTGGCTTACGGGTACCTGTTCCACGCCATCAATTGGTGGTCTGACAAAAAGTAACCAAGCCAAGCAGCCAAAATGACAGGGGAAGGTAATATGATGCCTTCCCTTGTACAGGAATCGGGGGACGCTTCAATGACTGAGTATTTAATACGCCGCTTGCTGCAATCCGTCCTTGTGCTGTTCTTGATCTCGGTGCTGACCTTCGCCATGATCCATGCGGCACCGGGCGGACCGACCCAGGTGTTTCTCGGTCCCGGAATGTCGCCGGAGGCGGCAAAGATTCAGGCGCATAATCTGGGGCTTGACCGCTCCGTTCCCGTCCAATTTTTTATATGGCTTGGGAATTTGCTGCAGGGGGATCTCGGGCACACCTTCAAAAATCATATTCCAGTCGGCGATATTCTGTGGCCGACCGTGCTCAACACGATGGTACTGATGGGCTCGGCATGGTTTATTTCCTTGTTGATTGCCATTCCATGGGGGATTTATAACAGCACGGTCGAATATGGACTGTCCGATCACACAGCTTCCTTCATCTCGTATATCGGATTCGCCATGCCGACGTTCTGGTTTGGGATTCTGCTGCAGGAGTATTTCGCCGTTAAGCTGAATTGGCTGCCCTTGTCCGATATGTGGACGATGGGGATGGAAGGCAATCTCGGCAATTTGCTCCTTCACCTTGTACTTCCCGTGACCGTACTCGCGCTTGGATTTCTGGCCTCCTACTCCAAGTATGCCCGGTCCAGCATGCTGGAGGTCCTGAATCAGGATTATATCCGTACGGCCAGGGCCAAGGGATTAAAAGAACGCAGAGTCATTTTCCGCCATGCCTTGCGGAATGCTCTGATTCCGATTATTACAGTCCTCGGACTCGATCTGCCCATTCTGGTCGGGGGAGCCGTGCTGACGGAAAGTGTGTTCAATTGGCCCGGAATGGGCCGGCTGTTTGTCGAGATGGCGGTGGCAAGGGAATACTCCGTGCTGATGTCCATCACGCTGATCGTATCGGTCATCGTCGTTATCGGCAATCTTGCTGCGGATATCCTCTATGCTCTTGTAGATCCGAGGGTCCAGCTGGGACGGGAGGGAGGAGCCTCGTTATGATTGAAGTGGAGCACGGGAAGCCTCTCCCGCAAGGAAACTGGAATCCGGAGCCAAGACCGCCGGCAGATCTTCAAGATGCCTTGGTGGAAGCGCGCCCGCCGGGGCCATGGAGGGCAGCCTGGAAGAAATTTCTGCATAATCCGTTTGCCGTTACGGGGCTTGCGGTCCTGCTTCTGTTCATCCTGGCTGCTTTGCTGGCCAAATGGATCGCTCCTTATGATCCTACCCGGATTGACATGATGTTCCCTAACCTGCCGGCCGGTACGGACAATCATCTGCTGGGAACGGACGAGCTGGGAAGGGACATATTCTCCCGTTTGTTATACAGCAGCCGAATCTCGCTTTCGGTCGGATTTGCCGTTGCTTTCGTGTCCGTCGTGATCGGTACGCTGATTGGAGCGGTATCCGGGTATTTTGGCGGCTGGGTGGATACGATAGCCATGCGTCTGGTAGACGTCATGAATTCCATCCCCTCGCTGTTTCTCAATATATTGATTTTGGCTGTTTTTGGTTCGAAAATGTCCTACATGATCATGGTATTGGCCTTCACCAGCTGGATGGGGGTGGCGCGGCTTGTCCGGGGCAACTATCTCCAGCTGAGGGAGATGCAGTATGTGGAGGCGGCAAGGGCGACCGGCGTTAGCAGCTGGGGCATTATTTTCCGCCATCTTCTTCGCAATGCGTCCGCTCCGATCATTGTGACGGCCACGCTGATGGTAGGCGGAGCCATCCTGAGCGAATCGGCCTTATCCTACCTGGGCCTGGGCGTTCAGACGCCAGACACGAGCTGGGGGCTGATGCTCAGCAACGCGCAGGAATTTATGCTCGTTGATCCTATACAAGCCGTTTATCCCGGCCTGTGCATCCTGTTAGTCGTGCTGTCCGTGAATTTTATCGGGGATGGAATCCGCGACGGGCTGGACCCCAGGAAGACCACAATCCCGCGAAGGAGGCTGGACCAATGGCGGAAACAATACTTGAAATCCGGAATTTGACAACCGGTTTTCTGTCGGACCAGGGCATGGTCAAGGCAACGGACCGCGTCTCGCTCACTTTGGATAAAGGGCAGACTCTCTGTGTGGTAGGCGAATCGGGCAGCGGGAAAAGCGTCACCGCGCTCTCGGTCGTACGGCTCGTCGATTATGCCGGCGGGGTAATCATGGACGGTCAGATCCTATTTAACGGAGAGGATCTGGCACAGAAAAGGCAGAGCGAAATGCTGCGGATTCGCGGCAGCTTAATCGCCATGATATTCCAGGATCCGATGTCCGCGCTGAATCCCGTCTTCACGGTAGGGGACCAAATCGCGGAGGTTCTTCAGGCTCATAAGCATTTAAACCGGAAGGAAGCATGGCATAAAAGTGTGGAGATGCTTCGGCTGGTGGGCATTCCCGCTCCTGAAATACGTGCGAAACAGTATCCGTATGAAATGTCCGGCGGGATGTGCCAACGGGTCGTCATTGCCATGGCGCTCTCCTGCAATCCGCAATTGCTGATCGCGGATGAGCCGACGACGGCGCTTGATGTGACGGTGCAGGCACAGATTCTAGAGCTGCTTCTCCAATTAAAGCGGGAATTCCGGATGTCGATGCTGCTCATCACTCATGATATGGGAGTGGCGGCTGAAGTCGCGGACCGTATTGCGGTCATGTATGCGGGAACCGTTGTGGAAGAGGGGACGGTAGAGGAGATTTTCGGGCATCCCCGCCACCCCTATACGATGGGACTTCTGCGATCCATCCCTGGCATGGATGGGAATCGCGGAGAAGAATTATATACGATTAAGGGTGCCATTCCCCCCATCAGCAGGCTGCCTTCCGGCTGCCGTTTTCACTCCCGCTGTCCGTATGTGATGGAGACTTGCCGGGAAAAGGAGCCTCCTCTGCTGGAAACTGCAGCCGGGCATAAGGCCGCCTGCTGGCTCAGCGGTACGGTCGGAGCCACTCAGTCGGCCACTGCCGCAGAAGATCAGCAGGAGAGGGAAGCTGTGAATGGAACCGGGACGGAGGTGGGCCTTCCGTGAACCAGCCGTATTTGGTGGAAGCCAAGCATGTGAAGATGTATTATCCCATCAGGACCGGGCTGCTGAATCGCGTAGTTGGCCATGTGAAGGCGGTCGATGACGTTTCCTTCGGGATCCGGCCCGGCGAGACATTCGGTTTGGTCGGTGAATCGGGCTGCGGAAAATCCACATTGGCCCGGGTTTTGTTGAAGCTGAAGAAGGCGACCGGCGGAGAGATCCGGTTTGATGGTCAGAATATTCATGAGGTAGGCAGCCAGGATCTTCGCCGGCTCCGCGAGGGAATGCAGATTATTTTTCAAGATCCGTACAGCTCCTTGAATCCGCGCTTTCTGGTTCGGGATCTCATAGGCGAGCCTCTACGCATTCACCGGAGAATGTCGTCCAGAGAGAAGGATGACCGGGTCATGCAGCTGATGGAGCTGGTAGGGCTGGATGTCAGCCGGCGCAACCGGTACCCGCATGAGTTCTCAGGCGGACAGCGACAACGTATCGGCATCGCCCGCGCAATCGCGCTGAATCCCAAATTCATCATCGCGGACGAAGCGGTATCCGCATTGGATGTTTCCGTACAGTCTCAAGTGCTGAACCTGATGATGAAGCTGCAGAAGGAGCTGGGGCTGACTTATTTGTTTATTGCCCATGGACTTAATGTGGTGCGCCATATATCCAATCGCGTCGGTGTCATGTATTTGGGGAAAATGGTGGAGGTGGCCCCGACGGATGAGCTGTTTGCGCACCCGCTGCATCCTTACACGTCCGTGCTGCTTTCCGCTATTCCTCAGGCTGTGCTGCACCGCAAGAACGAACGGATTATTCTGCAGGGGGATGTGCCGTCTCCCGCCGATCCGCCTTCGGGCTGCCGGTTTCACCCGCGTTGTCCCATTGCCCGGGATCGCTGCAGAGTGGAGGAGCCTCTCCTCCAGTCTGCAGACGGGGAGAGACAGGTGGCTTGCCATTATCCGCTATGACCTTACGATCCACTTGCTTTTCCAATACTGAAGCAGTTGCCAAGGCAGGCAAGGCGAGGGGGATATCCGTATAATTGCAATTTCTTCACAGCAGATGCTGTAAAATCAAATGGTCTGCCTGAACTCCTATGGCTTACAGGAGCTCAGGCAGACCTTTCTTATGAGGGTGAAGCAGGACTTCATCCTCTTTGCGATTTTTGGTGATTAGAGGTATGAAGCAGAAGGTACTGAAGCGAATAATCTTTGACGAGAATGGTTATTGGGACAACGCAATAGCTGCTTTGGCGAAAAAAAAAGAACCGTCAGGGAATCGGATTATTCCCTGACGCTTTTTCTTAAAATATGAGAAAGTGTAAAATGTGGCCTCGCCTTTTCTGATTTTTCTGAGGGAAGAAGCTAACTTGCCCGTCAAAGGATGGCGAAGCCGGTTCTTCTTGCCCGATTATTTTCGATACTAGCTGCGTCTGCTATCATCTCCTCACCGGGCAAAGAAACGGTTGAAATTCCCCCCTGGTGTGACGAGATTCTCTCCCGGGTCCTTCCCTCCAGCCTCTATACTAACGTTAGGAAACCTTTAAATACGCATAAATTAACTAAGGGGGCAATCAGGTTGAATCGAAAATGGGTTGTTTTATTTATTGCAGTAATGATGGTGGCAACAACGGCTTGCGGCAGCAACAATAATGCGGATACAGACAAAAACGCAGGAAATTCGCAGGCGGACGAAGCAAGCGCGGGACCATTCACCGCCTACAAGGAGCCTGTAACGTTCTCGGTAGCCAAAGTGATCAATTCCAAAAATTCCGGGCTGCCTGCCGGAGAAACCTTCGACGACAATGCCTATTACCAATTTATGGAGAAGAAATTCAATATCAAGGTCGAGAATGATTGGCTGGTCGAAACGCCCGAAGCCTATCAGCAGAAAATATCGCTTGCCATCTCCACACGCGATTTGCCGGACGTGTTTTCCGTCAATGAGCAGCAGCTGAAGCAGCTCGTGGAAACGGAGCAGATTGCTGATTTGACCAGCGCTTATGAAACGACCGCCAGTCCGCTGGTCAAAGAAGTCTATGATTCCTATGATGATCGGGTGTTGTCCAAAGCAACCTTCGACGGCAAGCTGATGGCGCTTCCCTCCACCAATATTGGCGGCGAATTCAACCTGACCTGGATCAGAGCGGACTGGCTGGAGAAAGAAGGCCTTCAGCCTCCCAAGACACTGGATGATCTGATTGCGGTTGCCAAAGCTTTCGTAGAGAACGATCCGGATGGCAACGGCAAGAAAGATACGTATGGCTTCACAGGCGTGCCCGTATTGGCAGGGCTGAACACCAATCACGGATTTGATCCGATTCTCGGCGCCCTCCATGCCTACAAGGGTCAATGGATGAAGGATGCATCGGGTCAGATCGGTTACAGCTCGAACTTTCCAGAGATGAAGGCGGCGCTGGACAAGCTTCATCAGCTGTATGCGGATGGTCTGATTGACAAAGAGTTTATCGTCCGCAAGGATCCGAACGAGCTGGTCGCAGCAGGACAGGTGGGAATTGCTTTTGCGCCCTGGTGGTTTCCATACGGCGCCTTGAAGGATTCCGTCAAGAATGATTCCAAGGCGGAATGGGTTGCTTTTACCACGCCGCTTGACAAAGCCGGAAAGTTCAACACTTACGATCAGAATCCGTCGACTAATTTCATTGTGGTGAACAAGGATTACAAGCATCCCGAAGCGGTTGTGAAGGTGCTGAACGAGATGCTGGCCATAGGAAAAAATGTGGATCCTGATGCTGCCGATCTGTACAAAGGCATTGTGGTTGATTCCAGCGCCCTTCCCTTTTCGCTGGGTGTCGACTATGAAGATATCGTGTATCAAGGTTACTTGAAGCTGAAAGAGCTGATCGATTCCAAGGGTGAATCGGAGGCCAGCGGCGAAGTGCAGAAGTGGTATGAAGCCTGGAAAATCAATGAGGAATCGCCGAAGAAGGATCTTAGCGCCTGGAGTGAAGCGACCGCAAGGTATGTCGGCTCTGCGGTAGTGGAAGCAAGCGATATCAATATCACCCGCAGCGAGTTCTTCGGCACAACGAAGACGATGGAGAAGAAATGGGCCATTCTGCAAAAAATGGAGAATGAAGCTTTCCTGAAAATTATTGTGGGCGAAGCGCCTCTCGATTCCTTCGATCAATATGTAGCCGATTGGAAGAGCGCAGGCGGAGACGACATTGTCAAAGAGGTCCAGGAGGCCGCCAAGCAATAAAATTTCGCAAAAAGGCGTCAGGTCCGGGATCGGCGCCTTTTTACACAAAATTTGGATGACGGTGGTTAGCGATGAAAAACAAAAAGACCTATCTTCATTATCATGCGATGCTGCTTCCCGGCATGATTCTGCTGATTATTTTCAGCGTTCTTCCCATGCTGGGAATTGCCATTGCCTTTCAGGACTTCATACCGGGCAAATCGGTCTGGAAACAGGAATGGTCAGGCTTTGATAATTTTGATTTCATGTTTCATCTGAAGGATATCCGCAGTGTATTTATGAACACCCTGATTATTGCCGTTCTCAAGACGATTGCCAATCTGATCGTCCCGATTGTGTTTGCTCTTTTGCTTCATGAGGTACGCCTCAGCTGGTTTAAGCGCTGGGTGCAGACGATCGTTTACCTGCCGCATTTTATGTCCTGGGTCATTTTGTCGGGCGTGCTGGCATCCATCTTTTCACTGGATGGCGTCGTCAATCAACTGTTTGGTTTGTTTGGCTTCGAGGGCAGGATCTTCCTGGCCGACAATACCTGGTTCCGCGGTATTCTGGTTGGAAGCGATGTATGGAAGGAATTCGGATTTAATACGATCGTTTATTTGGCCGCACTTACGGCCATTAATCCGGCTTTGTACGAGGCTGTAGCTATTGACGGCGCGGGACGCATGCAGCGGCTGCTCCATATCACCCTGCCGGGTATTGCTCCGACGATTGTGCTGCTATCCACACTAAGCTTGGGAAATATATTGAATGCGGGCTTTGACCAGGTATTTAATTTATATAATCCGCTTGTTTATTCTTCAAGCGATATCATCGACACGTATGTCTATCGAATCGGTCTTCTGGAGCAGCAGTACGGTCTTGCGACCGCCGTTGGGCTGCTGAAATCGGTTGTCAGCATTATTCTCATCATTGTTTCGTATCTGTTAGCCGCCAGATTTGCCAAATACCGAATATTCTAGTTGGAAGGGAATCGATCATGGTAAGATCACAAACGTTATCCGTTCGGCTTGTCGACGCGGGAATCCTTATCTTTCTGGCTGTCGTCACCCTGCTGAGTCTATACCCGACCTGGTACACGGTAGTGCTTTCCTTCAGTGAGAAAGCATCGGCTAATGCGGGACTTGTTCGTTTCTTTCCTGTCGGGTTTAATCTGAGCTCCTACCAGATCGTGCTGGGGGATGAGAAATTTTTTACGGCCTTCGGCGTTTCCGTTAAGCGGGTGCTCCTGGGCGGGGCGATCAATTTTGCCGTTACGGTGCTGATGGCCTATCCGCTGTCCAAGCAGCCGAAACTGTTTCCCGGGCGCAATATCTATATGTGGTTTCTGGTTGTGTGCATGCTGTTTACTGCCGGGCTTATTCCATTGTTCATCGTTGTAACCACATTGGGCCTGCAGAACAGTATTTGGGCCCTGGTTCTCCCGACAGCGGTACCGGTGCTCAATGTCATTCTGGTGATGAATTTCTTCCGCAGCCTGCCCAAGGAATTGGAGGAGGCCGCGGTGGTCGATGGATCCGGCCCCTGGAAAACGCTTATCCTGATCTATCTGCCGCTCGCGCTGCCATCGCTGGCCACCGTTTCGTTGTTCAGCATCGTTAACCATTGGAATGCTTTTCTGGATGGCTTGATCTTCATGAACAGGCCGGAGCAGTATCCGCTCCAGACCTATATTCAACAGCTGGTCGTCAGGATCGATCCCGAGCTGATAAAAAGCTTAACCACCGAGCAGTTGATCAAGGTTATGAATACTTCCGAGAGAACCCTGAATGCGGCGAAGCTGGTCGTGGCGATGGTGCCGATTCTGATCATTTATCCTTTTTTGCAGCGTTATTTTGTACATGGAATTGTAATGGGCTCGGTAAAAGAGTGAGTTGGCGCCTCCTTGAAAATAAATGCGACTGTGGCTATGATAGCTAGAACAACCCATTCGACCTATTTCGCGGGCATTTGCATAAAGGAGTGAGAGCTAGCCATGATCAAGGCATTAATTGTGGATGACGAGAAATTAGTCAGAAAGGGCCTTATCACCACGACCCCGTGGGCTCGCTTTGGCATTGAGATTGTGGGTGAGGCAAGCAATGGAAAAGCAGCTTTGGCCTATTTGAGGAACCATGAGGTCGATTTGCTTATTGCCGATTTGACGATGCCCGTTATGGGAGGGCTCGAATTGATGAGAAGAGTCAAGCAGCAATACCCGAGCGTCTGGAGCGTTGTGCTGACCTGCCATCAGGAATTTGAGCATATTCAGGAATCCATGCGTGTCGGTGCCATCGATTATATCGTAAAGACGCAGCTCGAGAAGGAAAGCGTGGAGAAGGTGCTCTCCCGCATTACCGGCAGAATTCGCATGGAAGAAGCACACAGGGCGATAGCCCCGGTCCGGGAGAAAAAGGTTGGCGGCATTCTGGTCGATCTCTCGGTCTCCCCCTCACAGGCCCTTCCCGAAGAATCCGGTACGCACCGTTTCCTGGCTGTTGGCGTTGGGATGTGGCTTAGCCTGGATTGGGAAGAAAGCCAATTGAAGCAGCTCCATCAGAGTCTCTTGGGTTCAACAGAATTACGCCTGGTCATCGTCACGGATATGAAGGACAACCCTCTGCTTCAGCATAAAAAGTCGCTTCAGGCAGCTGTCTCCGCCACCTTGTTCTTTGAAGGCTCCGTCAACCAGACGGTTTATGAAATATCCCAGCAGCAGCTGCTGAATTTTCATAGGGGCGACAGAAATGAAGGGATGGAATCGTCTGTCTACCAGGAATGGGAGGCCCTGCACTGGGTTTATCAGGATGCGGTCTTTGAAAAGCTGCTCCAGGACAGCAAGCAGTCTATTCCCGACCGGACTCGTCTTCTCAACATCATTTATTCATCCATTTGCCCATGGCAGGAGATTTTCCCTGAGGGGATCCACCGGGAATACATGAAAGAATGCTATGCTTTGTTTTTTTGGGATGATCATGTGCGTTTCCTTGAGGCCATACGCAATGATTTGCTGAAAGGCATGCAGGCCTTTCCCTACTCCTTCGAAGTGATCGTCAGTATCGTGAAGGCGATCGGTTACATGCAGCAGCATGTTTCTGTCAGCCGTGACGAGCTGGCCGCTTTAGTCTTCATGAGCAGCGGGTATTTCAGCGAATGCTTCCAGATGCTGACGGGGAAGCCGTTCGGCAAATATTTGAAGGAACTCCGAATGGCTAAAGCAGGGAAGCTTCTCGCGCTCACCAGCATTCCCATGTATGCGGTCGCTTCGGAAGTGGGCTATAAGGATGAGAAATATTTCAGCAAATTGTTTCGCGATCACACGGGACAATATCCGACCGACTACCGCAAGAATCTCCTGAAGAGCGGGGACGCATGGTGAAGGGCGGAGGGAGTCAGGTCAAGCACCATTCGCTGAAGAATAGGCTGATTACGATACTGTTTCTCTATACGCTCATTCCGCTGCTGCTTTTGGGAATCGTATCCTATCTGTCGATCCAGAATATTTATCGCAACAAAATCGAGAGCGGGATTAACAACACGCTTGAAAATATATCGATCTCTCTGGAGAATACGCTGAGCAATATGGAATACGCCTCCTTGCAGCTGTCAGCGGAGGGCAGCGTAGGCCAGGACCTGTATGCGATGCTGTCCAACCCCAGTATCGTAGCGAAGTTTCGCAGCCAGCAGGAAATCCGCGCGAGCATGAACCTGATTAATTTTACCAATAAGGATTTAGGCTTGATGCTTTATTATTTTTCCGAGAACGGAACGGTAAATTTTGAGACTATGGCTGTCAATCAGGAATATCTCTTCAACCAGACGCTGCTTGCGCGGACTAAAGGGGGAGAATTTTACGGCCCTCATCAGACAGCCTATACATTCGGGAATAATCAGGTGTTTTCTTTTTTGCGTCCGGTTGATGTGACCAATTCGGATCAGAAGCCCATTTATATCTACGTGGAGACCAATCTGTCGTTGTTTGAAAAAATACTGGCCAAAGCCAAATACGGGATGCCCGTTGTCAATTATCTGACCAATGAGGATGGCATCATCGTCTATAGCGACGACGAAATGAAGTATCCGCTTGGAACGGCCGTAACGGATAACGCGCTTCATTCCACCATCCTGTTCAATAAGACCAGTGAGCAAGGCTGGACACTGGGGGTCGCCATTGAGCGTCATGCCTTTAATATTGAATTTCGCAAATGGCTCTACACCTATATGGGAACCGGTTTGCTGTGCCTGGCTTTGAGCGTGCTGCTTGCTTCCCTTGTATGGCGCATCGTATACCGGCCGTTAAAAAAAATACAAATGCAGCTGACGATTACGAATGAGGATCATTCGCCGGCCATAATCAAGATGACGGGCATCGTCGAATTTGATTCCCTGCTGAGAGAGTTTCAGAGCTCGCGGGATCATGTGCTTGTATTGTTCAAGGAGATTGAGGGCAAGGAAAGGGACAAGGCCCGTCTGGAAGTGGAGAAGCTGCTGTATCAGATCAATCCCCACTTTATTCACAATACCTTGAACACGATCCAATGGATTGCACGCATGAATAATCAGGAGGAAATCTATCGTTTGATTTCCATATTTACGCGAATTCTTCATCATAACCTGGGCAAGGAAGGCAGCTTTGTTCTGCTGCAGGACGAGATCAAGGCGATGCAGGATTACATTGCGCTGCAGGGTATACGGTACGACTGCACCTTTGATGTCCGAATCGCTATCGAGGAAGGCATTCATCATGCCTATGTGCCCCGTTTTATTTTACAGCCCTTATTGGAAAATGCCTTATATCATGGAATGGGCGAAGAAACGGGAGAAGGCGCCATAGAAGTCCGCATTCATGCGGATAGCAGCTACCTCTATATCAATGTATCCGACAGCGGCGCCGGGATGACCGAAGAGCAGGTAAACCTGCTGTTAAGCCCCGCGAAGGGCGGCGGCAGTCTGGGTTACGGAATCGGGCTGCAGTATGTATTCAGCATGATTAAGGTCTATTACGGGAATGAGGCCCAAATCGATATTGTCAGTAAAATCGATCAGGGTACGACGATTTTTTTGCGGCTTCCCTTGAATCAGCTTCAGGACAGGGGCTATTACGAGTGAGCAGCGTGAAGATTGGATGGGCAAGGAGCAGGGACATCGGCAGGCCATTCTGAAACAAAACCGGGAGGAATAAGCAGTATGTTAGCAAACAATAAGCTTGGTGTCATTGTTGACAGCTTTGGATTAGGCGTTCGAAAGGGTTTGCTTCGGGCAAAGGAGATTGGAGCGGACGGCGTGCAGATTTATGCGGTGGAAGGGGAAATGGACCCGGCGAATCTGAAGCCGGCTGACCGCAGGGAGCTGTGTGATTATTTTGCTTCTCATGGGATGGAGATCAGTGCGCTGTGCGGGGAGATGGGGGGCCACGGCTTCCAGGACAAGATCGTCAATCCCATGAAAATCGAGAAATCCAAGCGTATTCTTGACCTGGCTGTCGAGCTTGGTACGAATATCGTCACTACGCATATCGGTCCTGTTCCCGAAGATACGGAGAGCGAGGTTTACGAGGAAATGCAGAAGGCATGCGCGGAGTTGAACGGGTATGCCAACAGCCTGAATGCGTATTTTGCCATTGAGACGGGACCGGAATCGCCGGCGAATCTCAAACGATTTCTGGATTCGCTCGGTTCCCGCGGCGTAGCCGTCAACTATGACCCCGCCAATCTGGTAATGGTGAATGGGTATGATGCGGTCGAAGGGGTGAGGATTCTCAAGGATTATATTGTGCATACGCATGTAAAGGACGGCATCCGGTACAAGGAATTTGATTCACGGTATGTGTATGTGCCGCTGGGGTATGAGCCATGGGATTTGAAGGAAGTTTCGAAGCTGGTTTCCTCCGGGGAGTACTTCCGCGAGGTCGCGCTCGGTGAAGGGCAGGTAGACTTCAAGGCCTATTTTGCCGCTCTGGACGAGATAGGCTACAAGGGTTATGTGACCGTCGAGCGTGAAGTGGAAAACCCGGAAGCCGATATCCGCAAAGCGATTGATTTCATTAGGCAGTATCAGGTTTAGCAGGAACTCTTGTAGAATTCACCAACAGAGCCGATTATTATTCGGTACTTGATGAAGCCCATATAACCGGTGCTGCCGGGGGATTTACGGGACTGGCCACAGCCGCAGCGGATCGTTATTTGCCCATATCCAAAAGGAATGCCCGGACTCCTGCGATTTTACAGGAATTCAGGCATTCTTTGAGAAGATGCAGCCCTTCGAAGGAGAACCGGCCCTTCCGTTATTCCCCGCTCTGAGATTCTCCCGGAAGCGGTAGGTCGCCCTGCGCAGTATCTTCCTCCACATAACGCCGGAGCGCGGACATCTTGTTGTCCCAGTACCGCTCGTAATAGGCAAGCCATCGCTTCAGCTCCAGCAGGGGCTCGGGATCGAGCCGGTAGCGGGTCTCGCGGCCAACCTTCCGCTCGCGGAGCAGGCCGGCATCCGTCAGGATGCGAAGATGCTTGGATACCGCAGTCCGGGACATGGGATAATGTCCGGAAATGCTGGTGACGGGCATTTCCTTCCCGTCGAGCAGCATCAGCAGACTGCGGCGGGTAGGATCGGCGATCGCCTGGAATACATCATGCTTCGGGACGGATGCGGCCGCATCACGCTTCGACATATTTGCCCAATGCGGCGGTAAGACCCGCCCAGCCCTGAGCCATGTTCTCGCGGATCTGCGTGTGGGACTGGCCGAATTCGGTAACCTTGTCCACATCCCAGCCGCTATGGATCAGGGTGATTTCCGTCTTGCCTGCGAGATCGGCCAGCTCGAAGGTCAGCGTCCAGTCCTTGCCCCACAGGAAGGACAGGCGGTTCGGAGGATCGATCTCCGTTACTTTGCAGGGAGAGCTCCCGTATGGCCCTGCCTCCAGATGAAATTCATAACCTTCCTCCGGCTTGAAGTCATTAGGCATAAACCAGGCCGCGATTCCCTCCGATGTGGCAACGGCATCCCATACCTTCTGAATAGGCGCGTTAAATACATGCGTTTGCCGGATATCCGGCAGTGATCCTTGTGCGTTGTCATTCATGAGAAATCCTCCAATAGTGTTTTTTAAAAATAGGAAACTATTTGGTTTCGCTTTAACATTATATGACACCATTTAGTTTCGTGTCAATCACGGTATCCGAAGCCGATACTGAGCCTGTTTAACATGAACAATTCACCTGTCCGTTCCGAAAGAGGATTGCTTGATTGTGCCCGAATGGGTATTATAAGGCTTATTCGGGTTTACAGAGGGGCTGAAGGGATTGTTTTATTCCTTAAAGAACCGGCTGATCGCCATCTTTGTCCTGCTGCTTGTGTTCTCCGCAGGAACGATGTCGGTGCTGCTGTTCAATCAATCGCGTTCTATTATCCGGTCATATATTGAATCCTCCGCCCGGGAGAAGATGGATGAGTATGGTTCTTTTATCCACATGGCGCTGGTGCAAACCTATGATTTGTCCTCTATCGTCTTTAACAGCGACACGACGAAGGGCTGGAATGATGCGATGGCGGACAAGACGCTGAGCGAAGGCGAGAAGATGCTGTACAACATCGATTTGAGCAAGTTTCTGACCAAGACCATCAACAGCTATACAAGTGTATCCTCTGTATCGGTTTACCGGCAGGGGGGGCTTCGGATCAGCGCGGATAATCAGGTGGTGAAGGACAGCACGTTCATGTCCACGGACTGGTATCAGAACTTCAAGAATCACAGCGTGCAGTGGGTGTCGGCTCATAACGACCCGGATGAGCAGACCAGCATCAAGCCTTATCAGGTCGTCAGTCTGCTGCTGCCGATCGGCACCTTCGAGCCCTCGCTCTCGAAGAGCCTCATGAAAGTCAATGTAAAGTCGGACTTCTTGCTGGAGCCCTTAAACGGCATTCATCTTGGTGAAAGCGGTACGATTTTTCTGCTGGATGCGGAAGGAAAGCCTATTTTATCCCAGGATGAATATTACATGCATCAAGAAACGATTGCCCAGGTGGAGAACATCCGCAAGATGCCGTCGATTCAGGGCGTGGTTTATTTGCGCAATAAGTCCGGGTCTACTGATGTGCTCGTTTATAAAAAGCTGGAGCGCTACGACTGGATGCTGGTTGGCTTCGTTCCCGAGGGTGAGCTGTATGCCAAGCTGACCAAGCTCCGAACTTATATTATCGTTTTTACGACTTTATTATGTATTGCTGCCATATTGGTGGCAAGCTGGCTGTCTGTTGGCATAACGAAGCCGCTCTCCCGGCTGGCTTCGGCCATGCGTTCCATTCAATCAGGCGATTTCGACATGGCGGAGAACCGGATACCGCCGGAGAAGAGCATCCGCAATGAGGTCGGCTTCGTGACCGAAGCCTTCCGCAATATGGTCAGGCGGCTCAGGGATCATATCAAGACGGAGTTCGAGCTCAAGCTGCTCCGGCAGCAGGCGGAGTACAAGGCGCTGCTGATGCAGATCAACCCGCATTTTATCTTCAACACGCTGGAGCTTCTGACCAGTCTGTCCATGCAGAAGCGCACGGATGATACGGTTCATGTCATTGAGTCGCTGGGCAAAATGATGCGTTATTCGCTCAAAGTAAACCATGATACAATATCGCTCACGGAAGAGCTGACGTATTTGAACTACTACACGTCGATCCTGCAGATTCGTTTCCGCGAACGGTTGGAAATTAACATGATTAAGGAGGGGAAGCTGGATGATTTGCAGGTCATCAAGTTTATTCTGCAGCCCCTTGTGGAAAATGCCGTCAAATACGGCTTCCAGCACCGGAACGGCGCTGCTGTCCGCATCGGAATCCGCAGGGAGGGCATGCAGCTTGCGCTCTCCGTTGCAGATAACGGGCCGGGTATCCCGCCGGAGATCATCCAGCGGCTGCAGGCGGAATCCGCTTCGGTGCAGCTCGATCATGTGCTCAACAACGAAACCAGTCAGATCGGCCTGAGGAATGTGCTGATCCGCTGCCGCCTTTATTACGGAGCTCTCTTCAGCTTCAACATTGAATCCTATTATGGGCAAGGAACGACCATTACATTAATTTTGCCTGCACAGGAGGGAAACCCGGATGTATCGAGCATTGATCGTGGATGATGAACCGGACATCAGACTTGGCCTGCAGCTTAAGGTGGATTGGAACAGTCTGAATGCCACAGTCGCGGCGGAGGCCGCCAATGGAGCTGAAGCGCTGGAGAAGCTTCAACTGGAAGAGATCGATATTATGATTGCCGATATGAATATGCCGGTCATGAACGGGGTTTCCCTGCTGGAGGCCTGCAGCAGGCAGTTTCCCGCCCTTAAGGTCATTGTCGTGACAGGTTACGAAGATTTTCATTACGCCAAGGCGGCCCTGAAGAATCAGGCCCGGGATTATCTGCTGAAGCCGGTATCCAGGGAAGAACTGCTGACGGCGCTTACGCGTGTAATCGGCGAGCTGGATGACGAGCGCAAGGATGAAGATGAACAGAAGCTGGTCCAGTGGCGGCTTTCCCAGTATTTTAAGGAAATGAAGGAGCATTTTATCCTCTATATTGTCAAGGAGGAGCTGAAGCGGAAGGATGATGTGATCGAGCGTTCCAGACGCTTTGGGCTGGATGACTGGGATGAGAGGCGCGTGCGCTTCCTGACGGCAGGCCTTCGGGAGCGGTCGGTGCATAATGATGCGCAGCTGCGCACCCCGGATAAATTTCATATGCCCTTCGAAATGGTCTGCCGGGAATTCGCCCAAACGTATCCGGCTTCGGAACAGCCGCAGGTATTTCGCGATGCCAATTATCCGGGCCTGATGCATTTCATCCTGCCCGATGACGAGCATGGAATTGCTGTGTTCGCGGCTGCTTTACGCGCATGCATTGCGGAGCAGCTGGCGTTTGAGCCGACGATTGGCATCGGGCAGCCGGTTACGGGTTTCCAGTCCTGGAAGGAGGGCTGCATGTCTTCCCTGCTGGAGTGGAATTTCTCGCAGAACCGGATGGACCGCAAATCCGAAGAGCAGGGTGACGCCAAGGCGGTGCTGACCGAGGATATGTCGAAGGTGATTCACCGGTACATCATCAATGGAGAGCTGGGCGCTTTTGAGGAAACCATCCACAAGGAGCTCGCGGAGGCCTTCAGGCAATCCCAGGCGCGTTTTGTCAAATTGATTGTTCAATTTTATTTTCTGCTGGATGCTCTGGCTCACTCTGCAGGCGTCGAGCTTGCGGGCAGGGAGCAGCTGTGGATCAGGCCCGACCGTGTGCTGGAGTTCGATACGGTGGAGAAGGCGGAGAGCTTTCTCGTCGCATTAGGCAGCAAAATCCACAAGACCCAGGCGGATTCGGAGGATGCGGAGTTCTCCGTCGTGCAGGCGGCCCAGCAGTTCATCCATCAGAATTATATGGTCGAGCTTAATCTGAACATGCTGGCGGAACGCTTTAATTACAACCGTTCTTATTTCTCCGAGCTGTTCAAATCCAAGGTAGGCATAAGCTTCATCCAGTATGTGACGGAGGTGCGCATGGAGCAGGCTGTCAGGCTGCTGAAGGAGACAACGCTCGGTTTATGGGATATTGCCGAGTTGACCGGCTTCTCCAATGCAAGCTACTTCAGCTCCAAATTCAAGCGGATGTATGGGATTTCTCCTTCGGAGTTCCGGATTGCCAACCGGGGTAAGGATTGAGAGGGATGAGCCTGTTGTTCTAATTGGGGACCCGTAGTATTCTTTGAGGTTGCTGAGAACGTTAGCGTTTTGGTCATTCGTAATTCCTTTCTTCTTCGTGAAAATCAGAGCAAGGAATTCTGCGATTCTTAGCGCTATTAGGGGTCACTCTCGTCAGAGTGGCTTTTTTTATGTCGAATGAAAAGAAAGAAAATTTTACGACAATTTCCAACAAAAGAAAAGGACCTTAGTCTAATTATCAAGAGTAGTGAATAATGGCATTCTTACGTATAGATAGCCGGCCGGCTTCCGACAAATTTTGAGGGAAGTGATCGTTTTGTTGGTGTTAAAGAAGAAGTCTTTTTGGATTGCAATTGTTGCTGTTTCATTATTCGTTACATCCAGTTTCGTATATGGTGATAGTGTGAGTGAGAACCGTACGTTGGAGCAACGTAATCAGTCTTTAGAAGAGCAGGTAGCCAAACTGCAGAAGCTTTATCTGCCCTATCGAACTTATCCGGAATATAGAGATCATGCTAGTGGGTATTCTGAGTCAAGAAGCCCATTAGGTAATGTGATTTTTAAAGTACGCATGGTCATAAATCAAGAATTCTCAAATGAAGCATTTAAACTGGAGGATCATTTAAGTGATTTCTATATAAGCGTTGATGGTGAACCCTTTGTGAATAGTTCATCTGTTGAATCAACTGATGTTGCAGGAACTTTTAAAATCAAACCATATACTGGATACAACGGAGAAATTATTAATTACATCATTGAAATCATAACGAAAGAAGAAATTCCATTTACTTCTAAAATCAAAATAACAAGTAACGAAATGTTCCCGGACTACACATTAATCAAATATAAGAAAAGTTGGTAACTCTGGCATTTATTTTGCTCAGTGGGAATAATGGAATTCTCAAGTAGATAAACTGTCGTCCTAGAGGCGAGTGGACTCAAATTAACCGCCATTGGAGAATATATAATAACTTGACATGGAGTAAGCTCCATGGGGTAAGATGCAGATGGGAAAACGAACAAGTTAGCCGGAAACGTCAACAGGCAAAGGAGAGGGCCGAGTGATGGAGGAGCCAACATTTACAATCGCAGATATTTCCAAAAATACGGGTCTCAGTTACGATACAATCCGTTATTATGAGAAAATCGGGCTGCTGCCGCCTGCAAAGCGCAAGGATAACGGACAGCGGGAATACGACAAGCGCGATCTCGACCGTTTCATCTTCATTACCCATCTTAAACGGACTCATATGCCGCTGAAGGAAATTGAACGGTATATGACGATGGCATCCGATCAAAAATACTCAAGCTGCTACAGCGTGCTCTGTGAGCACAAACTCAGAATAGAGTCGGAATTGGCGGATATGAACGCTACTTTAGAAATCATGAAATACAAAATGGATCACTTTCAAGATATGATGAAGCGCTCAGGATTAAGCGCAGATGTGACTGAAGAGCAGGTTCATCATCGTTGACCGCGAAGCGAAAATATGGAACAGAGCAAGCAGCCCCGAACAATCCAACGTTCAGGGTTTTTTTTTCTGCAGCGGCAGCAACCTGAAAAAAACGATAGCGATATGCCGAAGAATTAGAATTCAATCCCGAAGCCATAATCCGTATGCTTGAATCATCGGATCGCCCGTTCGATCCATGTTGCGCAAGGAGGAGGCTTTTTTCATGCAAAAAACTCGTAAATCAGCCCTTTGGCGTCAGAACAGGACCGCATATCTATTTTTGCTTCCATGGCTGATCGGCTTCTTCTGTCTCACGCTTGGTCCCATGCTGGGCTCCTTGTTTTTGTCCTTGACCAAGTTCAATCTGCTCACGCCTCCCAAATGGCTGGGATTCGGGAACTATCAGGAAATTTTCACGAAAGACGATTCGTTCTACAACTCCTTATCGCTGACCTTCAAGTATGTGCTCTTCTCGGTGCCGCTCAAGCTGATCTTTGCTCTTCTGGTCGCAATGGCGCTCAACAAGGGAATCCGGGCATTGGGCATTTACCGGACCGTCTACTACATTCCTTCGCTGCTTGGCGGCAGTGTGGCCATTGCGATTGTATGGAGACGAATCTTCGAAGGAGACGGGCTGTTCAATCATTTTCTCGGCTGGTTCGGGATTCAGGGACCTTCCTGGATATCCAATCCGGATACGATCATGTACACGATTATTACGCTCTCGGTATGGCAGTTCGGATCGGCGATGGTCATCTTTATGGCCGGCCTGAAGCAGATACCCGGTGATTTGTACGAAGCGTCCGAGGTGGATGGCGCGGGCAAGACCCGGCAGTTCTTCCAGATCACGCTGCCCATGCTCTCGCCGGTTATTTTCTTTAATCTGGTGATGGGGCTCATCAATTCCTTCCAGGTGTTCACGCCCGGTTATGTGATCGGGGACGGACGGGGAGGTCCGATCGACTCGACATTGTATTATACGCTTTATCTATACCTGAAAGGCTTCTCGTTCTTCGAAATGGGTTATGCATCGGCACTGGCCTGGATCATGCTGGTCATTATCGGGGCATTCACGGCAATCGTATTCGTGACCTCGAAGTATTGGGTATTTTATGGAGACGATAAGGGAAAATAGGAGGTGATCACATATGGCAATGAAAAAAATATATGGTAGCATGAGCCGGCATGTTCTGATCATTGCGCTGGGACTGATTATGATGTATCCCGTGCTGTGGCTGCTGAGCAGCTCCTTCAAGCCTAATCAGCTGATCTTTTCTGACCCCGGCATCTGGCCCAAGCAGTTCACCCTGGATAATTACATCAACGGCTGGAAGGGATTGCAGGGGATTTCGTTCGGGCGGTTTTTCGCCAATTCGGCGATTATATCCGTCCTGTCGGTCTTGGGCAACGTCGTTACCTGCTCGCTGGCTGCCTTTGCTTTTGGCCGGCTGCATTTCAAGGGAAAGAGACTCTGGTTCAGCCTGATGCTCGTGACCATTATGCTTCCCTATCATGTTACGCTCGTGCCTCAATATGTTTTGTATAATCAATTTGAATGGATTAATACGTTCTTCCCGCTGATTGTTCCAAAATGGCTGGCAACGGATTCCTTCTTCATCCTGCTCATGATTCAATTCATCCGGGGCATTCCTGCTGAGCTGGATGAGAGCGCGACCATCGACGGCTGCGGTCCGGCACAGATTTATTTCAAAATCATTCTGCCGCTGCTGGTGCCGGCGCTCATCACAACCGCGATCTTCACCTTCATCTGGACATGGGATGACTTCTTCAGCCAGATGATTTATTTGAACCAGGTCAAGCTGTTTACCGTTCAGCTCGGCATCCGCTCCATGTTTGACCCGTCCGGATCATCGGATTGGGGCGCGCTGCTGGCGATGTCGGTGCTCTCCTTAATTCCGATCATGACCATATTCCTGTCGTTCCAGCGCCATTTTGTCGATGGGATCGCGACGACCGGTCTGAAATAAACCCAAATATAATAGATGCCAAGAGCCAACGAAATAGCATGTATTCATTCCGGAACTTGCATTACGATGAAAATGTAAGCGTTAAACAAATGAAGGGGGATAAACAAAATGAAGAAGCAATTATCGGTATTGATGCTTGCGCTGCTGGTGGTCGTGCTGACGGCCTGCTCCGGCGGTACGGGAGGCGGTCCCAACACGGGGAATGCGGGTAACACCGGAGATACCGGAAATACAGGAAATGCCGCGAATACAGGTGAGGACAATGCGGCAGACAACGGAGCTGCTGCAGGCAAGCAGGTCGAGCTGCGCATCATGTGGTGGGGCGACCAGAAGCGTGCCGACCGCACCAATGAAGCGCTCCGCAAATTTGAAGAGAAGAATCCCGGCATCAAGGTTGTCGGCGAGTTCTCCCCATCCTCCGGGTACTTCGACAAGCTTAATACCCAGCTTGCATCGGGAACGGCACCGGACGTATTCTTCCTCGGCGGCAATGTCGTGGATTATGCCAACAAGAATGTGCTGCTCGATCTTCAGCCCTATGTCGGCAAGCAGCTGAATCTGGACGACATGGATAAAGCGATGGTGGAGTACGGCACGATTAACGGCAAGCTTATCCATATCTCGGCAGGGGCAAATGCCCGCGGTGTGGTCGTAAATACCGAAATGTTCAAGAAAGCCGGGATGCCGGTTCCAACGGATGATTGGACCTGGGATCAATATATCGCGATCAGCAAGGAGCTGTCGGATAAGCTGGGCAAGGGATATTACGGTACGTATGATTTCACCGTTGACGGCATGGACATCGCTTTGAAGCAAAAAGGCAAACAGCTGTACGATATGGAAGCCGGCACGCTCGGTTTTGAGGAGAAGGATGCCGAAGGCTGGTTCTCTTTCTGGAACAAGGCTCATCAGACAGGCGGCGTTGTGCCGGCGGAGCTTCATGTATCCAATCCTCCGGGCGACACCAGTAAATCCTTGATCGTCACCGGCAAGGTTGCCATGGGGCTGATTCCCTCGAACCAATTTGCGGCTCATCAGAATTTGATCCAGGATCCGCTGACGCTGCTGCAGGTTCCAAAAGGCGACAAGGGCAGAGCGATCGTATTCGAATCCAGCCAGGGGATGTCCGGCTATGCCAAAACCAAGCACCCTGAGGAAGTGGCGAAGCTGATGGATTTCTGGATCAATGATCCTGATGCGGCTGCCATTCTGGGCAATGACCGCGGCGTGCCGGTTACGTCGAAAATGCGCGATCTGCTCTCGAAGGATGCTACGCCGATCGATCAAATCGTGTATGACTATACGAGCAAGGTTTCCGTAACGGCTGCAGAGGAGCAGGTTAAGGTCAGCTATAACCCTCCTGGCTTCACGGAATATTCCAAGCTTGCGGATTCCACTATGCTGGAGATCGGCTTCGGCCGGAAAAAGGTCGAGGAAGCCGTGAATGACTTCTATACCGGCGTCGTTAAAATTTTCAACAGCAACACGGAATAATAAGAAGATAAGGGCTGCTGCGCTGCAGCCTTTTCTTTTTATGGAGACCGGTGAAATGGCCGGACAAATCAATGAAAGAAATGAGGCGTTGGATCGTGGACAATGAGTTGCTGCTGGAGCGGCTTCGCACAACCAGTCCTGAGGAGCGGGCAGGGGAGCTTGGCAAGGCATCGGATCAACCGGTAATGGAGGAATGGACCCGCAGCGGCGTGAAATTCGCCGCATCGTCGCAAGGCTTCGAGGATGTCTATTACTCCGCTCTGCGCAAGCTTATGGACTGTATTGTGCCAACCGGCGGGGCTGATCCCGTTCTGCATGAGGGCGGCATATATTTGGGCTGCTGGCTGGAGAGCACGGGAACCATCAATGCGGAGCTGTTATCGAGATTTATCCCATCCGTATCGGAATCAACCTATCAGCTGTTCGCCGATTATCAGCTGGAGGACGGCTTGATGCCTTATAAGATTACGGGCCAAGGTCCGGCCTACAGACAGATTCAGCTGGTGACGCCGCTGGCCAGAAGCGTCTGGAATCATTACCTGCTTCATGGACGCAATAAGCAGTTTCTGGGCAAAATGTTCGGCGCCATGCAGCGCTATGACAAGTGGCTCGCCGTTTACCGGAATACCCGGGGAACCGGCTGCGTGGAGGCTTTCTCGACCTTTGATACCGGGCATGATCTGTCCCCGCGCTTCTGGCATATTCCCGATACGCCGCATCTGGACGACCCGAGGCAGTATAATCCCGATTCGCCGACGCTGCCTCTGTTGGCGCCGGATCTGACGGCCAATGTCTACTGCCAGCGCATGTATCTGGCGCGGATTGCAGAGGAGCTGGGAGAAACATCCGCTGCGGATTGGATCAGCCAAGCAGAGCAAAGCAAAGCGAGCTTGTTCAAGTATTGCTATGACGAGACGGATGCATTCTTCTATGATTTGGACAATAATGATCAATTTGTCCGCGTGCAGTCGGATGTTCTGCTGCGGGTTCTGGCCTGCGAGGTAGGAGACAGGGGTCTGTTCGATACCGCTCTGCGGCGATACCTGCTCAATTCAAGCAAATTCTTCGCTAAATACCCGTTCACTTCGATTGCGATGGACGATCCGAGATTTGATCCGTTCTCCAGCTATAACAGCTGGGGCGGCCCGTCCAATTTTCTCAGCCTGATCCGCACGGCGCATGCCTTCGAGCATCATCAGCGTTATGTGGAGCTGACCTGGGTGCTCTACCCGATTCTGGCGGCCATGTCCAATATGAAGCGCTTCTCCCAGGCGCTCAGCCCATGGACCGGAGAAGAAGGCTTCACCCAGACCTATTCCCCGGCCATTCTGTGCATGCTGGATTATGTGGAGCGGCTCTGCGGCATTCTGCCAAATCCGGACGGAGACATTTGGTTCACCGGACTGGTGCCTTATCCGCTTGACCACGGCGCTGAAGTCGCGAACGAAACGGCCTATTCGCGGACGATTGACGGGACGGAGTTTGAACTGCTCAATGCCCGCAGAGGCTGCACCGCTTACCGCAGCGGTGAAGCGTATATCCGTTTTCCATTCGGGATCAGGCTCGTGACGGACCGTGAGGGCAGGCTGAAGGCCGTCATCGGAATGAGCGTAAGAACGGTTGAAGGGACGCTCACCTATAAGGGGCGGGATTATTCGATTGCGGTAAAAGGCAACGAGCGGCTTGATTTCACGGACGGCGGATTTGCAAGCGTGTCGGATATCGGCGTTGTTATGCCGACCTACAGATAAGAAGACAGAACAAAGGAGTGGAGAGCGTGCTAAAGACGGAGGATATTCAAATCCGGGACCCGTTCATTGTGCCGGTTGAATCGGCAGGGACTTATTATATGTATGGCAGCACCGACAAGAATATTTGGGGCAAGGGTACCGGCTTTGACGTTTATGTGAGCCGGGATCTGGAGATGTGGGAGGGGCCGTTTCCGGTCTTCCGCCCGCCGGGCGATTTCTTCGCGGACAATAATTTCTGGGCGCCTGAGGTATACAGCTATCAGGGCCGTTATTATATGTTCGCCACCTTCCGGCGCAGGGATAATCAACTGCTCGGAACGGCGGTTCTTGCCGCCGACAGCATGATGGGACCCTTCCATCCGCATAGCGACGGACCGGTAACGCCAAGCGATTGGAGCTCGCTCGATGGTTCCCTGCACATCGATGAAGAGGGGCAGCCGTGGATGGTCTTCTGCCATGAATGGCAGCAGATTACCGACGGACAGGTATGCGCGGTCCGGCTTAGCGATGATTTGAAGCAGGCGCAGGGTGATCCTGTCCTGCTGTTCAGCGCTTCGGAAGCTCCCTGGACGACACCGCTTGCGTCCGACAAGGTGCTGGTGGGCGACAATTATGTGACAGATGGCCCGTACCTGTTCAAAGGCGAAGACGGCAGGCTCTTTATGCTGTGGGCCAGCTTTATCCATCGCAGCTATGCGCTCGGGATCGCCGTTTCTGCTTCCGGCAAGGTGACTGGACCATGGATGAACGAACCGGAGCCTCTCTACAGCAATGACGGCGGACACGGCATGCTTTTCCGCACCTTCGAAGGCAAGCTGATGCTGACGATCCATACCCCGAACAAAACGCCTCTTGAGAGGCCGATTTTCATCGAGGTTGAAGAGAGTAATGGCAAGCTCAGGGTAACAGGAAGCTAGCGTTAAGCACCTTCGGCTCCCCACATCAATAGTGGTTCTGAAGGTGCTCTATCTCCGTATCGGGATCCCATTGATTGCCTCATTCTTTGGACCCCTTTTTAGGATGGGAAAGACATATCATTCCAGCGTGTGACTTCATCTACAGACAATCGAATCGATGGAATTCCTTCTTTCGCAGCTTTCCCGATCGCAATCAGCAAGACAGAAACGTAACGCTCGCCAATTCTGAAAGCTTCTTTGAATTTATCCAGATCATAACCAGCCATTGGCACAGTATCGTAGCCCCTTGCTTTGGCAGCAAGCATTAATTGCATGGATACGAGGCCTCCGTCAATATAGGCATATTTGCTTTTGAGTTCGTAAGGAAACCCCTCATACATGTTTAATGTATTTCTGACTTTCCTTTCTTTTGCGCTCTCCGTCATATATCCGGCTTGAACCGTACGATCATAAATCGTATCCGTGTATTTAAAGTTCTCCAGATCACCCAGTACAGCAATGACAGCGGCAGCTTCGACAACCTGCTTTTGATTTAAGGCAATCGGAAGCAGCCTCTCTTTCAACGGTTGTGAGTCGATGACCAGAAAACGCCAGGATTGCAAATTAGTACCGGATGGAGCTTGAATGGCTTCTCCTAATAGTTCCTTGATCTCATCCCTTGAAATTTTGATTGTCGGGTCAAAGGTTCGGACGGCACGTCGTTCGCGCATTACCGTAGACAAAGGAATACTTTGCGAAGCAGATGTTGTTGACATTTAAAATTGATGCCTCCCTTTATGCAAGTGATTAATTCTGTAACGTTCACTAAATATATAGGACTCAGATTGAAATGTCAAACATTAATCCAAGCAAGATGTTTCCAAACTCGTTTCATCTCGCCAATGCGTTCATCATTAAACGGAAATAATGGACATTAGCCGCAATAAGTCAAGATACATCCGCCAAAGAAAGCAAATAAGGCCAGCCATGGTTTTTGGCTGACCTTATTATTGAGGTTTAATATAATCGTCCCAAAATGCTTGGCATTCGTCCCGTTTAGGATGGCCAAAGACGCAGAGCATTTGCTGTAATTCTCTGCAATTTTTCATGGCTTGCTCCAGCACCGGCCTGAACGGCCATTCCCTGGAATACTGTTGCATAGAAGCTGGCCAGTTCCTCAGCGTCGACTTCGACTGGAATTTCACCATTCTTTTTCGCTTGTTCAAAGCGCTCGCGAAGCGCATTTTCGCCGCCCGCACGGCGAGCGTTTAACTCCTGCCGGATCGCGTCGCCAGTCTCTCCAGAGGAAAGCGCACCCTGTACGGTTAAGCAGCCCAGAGGTGTAGCAGGGTTCGTAGTTGCTTTTGCGGCTCCATACAGCAGACTTTCCACAACCTGGCGTGCTGTCGGCTGTTCGAAAGCTTCACGCATATAAGCTGCCGGGCCTTCGGCATACCGGTCAAGAATTTTAAGAAACAATTCCTCTTTGTTGCCAAAAGCAGCATATAAGCTTGGAGTGTTAATCCCCATAGCTTCTGTCAAATCTGCCACAGACGTTCCTTCATACCCTTTTTGCCAAAACAAATGAAGTGCACAATCCAGAGCAGTTTCGGTATCGAAGGAACGGGGACGTCCTCTTGCCATAGATGTTCCCCTCCGTTTCTTTTTCTTATCGATATAGTACCAAAAGTCATTTCAAGAGTTCATTCTCTATATTGAATGGTTAGGCCACAGGAGTCAAGAATGTATAATTCGTACCCGTTATGCTCAACCTAGCTTTTAAATCCTCCCACTTGTGAGTGGATATATTTCCAGTTTGACAAAACCAAACCTCATGCTATATATTTAGCGAGCACTAAAAAATTGGATTGAGGGAGTGGTTAAGGATGTCAAACAAACTTACGGGTAAAGTTGCTATCGTTACAGGGGGTACTCGCGGTATTGGAGCAGCAGCAGCTCGGGCGCTGGCTGATCAAGGCGCAGATGTGGCAATCAGCTACGGTAAATCAGCTGAACAAGCTGAAGCTGTTGTACGTGAACTGCAAGCGAAAGGGGTTCGGGCGGCCGCGTTTAAAGCGGATCAAGCTGATCCATCTTCTGCTGAAGAGCTTGTGAAGGCAGTTGTCGAAAGGTTTGGCAGACTCGATATCCTTGTCAACAACGCTGGGGTTACCGTATTCGCTCCCATCGATAATCCGGAGAATAATGTGGCGGACTTCGATCGTCAATTGAACATTAACTTTAACAGTCCAGTTGCCGCAATTCGCGCCGCGATTAAAGTGATGGGTGAAGGCGGCCGTATCATAAGCATGGGTTCAGGCGTTGGTACACGTACAGGTTTCTCCGGTCTTGCCGACTACACGGCCACAAAATCCGCAATCGCTGGTTACAGCCGGGGCGCTGCCCGCGACTTGGCAGCGAAAGGCATAACAATAAATATTCTGCAGGCCGGATTTGTCGATACGGAGATGAATCCTGCCGACGGCCCGTTTGCTTCCCACTTCAATGCGACTACAGCTCTTGGCCGTTTTGCACGGCCGGAAGAAATCGCGGCTGGCATTGTATTCCTGGCTAGTCCGGAAGCTTCTTACGTTACGGGTACGGTATTGAACATCGATGGCGGTTACGGAGCGTAATCTGCATGAAATTGCCAGTCTTATTAATCACAACAAAGCCAACCGGTTAATACCCGGGTGGCTTTGTTATGTTTATCCAGAATTCAATTGTCTATTCATGAAAAGTTTAAGCAGAAGTCATTTCAGGCTGCCAATGCGCCTGATCAAAAGACGCGTTTGTCACTTGCGGCTATCGTAAGACGTTTCCGCATGCGCAGCCCGCTTTTTTCACCGGACATTTAGCACGTGAATGATTAACCTTACTAAAGACCTTTATCCGTCAGAAACGCTTCCCACTGTTTATCGGTTTCCTGATCGATTTTTTCCTGGCCCGATGCTTTCAGCTTATTGATATACTCCGGCACTTCCTTGGCAGGGTCGACCGCTCCGGTCTCGATGGCGACCTGGTATTCGTTATTGACCGCGAGCGTATTGGCAACCTCCGATTTGATGGCATCATCATTGCGGGAGAACCCGTAGGAGACAGGCACCAGCGCGCTTTCGTTCAGAGCGATTGTTTTCTCCCACACATCCGCAGCCTGAGGCGCTTTCAGATAAGCGTTGAATTGATTGCCGAACACCCAATCGACATTGGGCGCATAGCCGGAATCCTTAATCGGCTCGATGTAAGCATCGTCCTTCTTGGTATAGTGCGTGCCTTCGATACCGTTGCAGATCAGATTATAGAGATATTTATCGGTATTAAGCAAATTGATCAGCATCAAGGCGCGTTCCGGATTTTTGGAGGTTTTGCTGACAATATGCATGGCGCTGGCCACTCCGGTAAAGTAGGATTCGGAGAGCGGGACGCGGACGACCTCATTGCCGCCGTTATTGTTCATCTCATCGACTTCGCCGCCGGGCTTCGTCACGAAATCGAGAACAGCCGCAACATTGCCTTTTTTCTTCAAATCATTGATATTTCCGAGAATCGGAGCATCCTCGTTGATGTAGCCGGCTTGGTACCAGTCGTGCATGGTCGCATAGAAATCTTTCTTGTCCTCAATGGATTGCAGCGTCGGAATTGCTTTATAGGTCGCGTCGTCTTTTGCATACATGACTCCCAAGCCATCGCTGAATATAACATTGGGATCCACGTACAGGCCCCATGAGTTTTGAGCCATGCCCATCGGGATGACATCCGGCTCATTTTCCTTCACGGCTTTGAAGAAGGGCTCAAAATCCTTGTAGGAATGAATGGTGTTTACATCAAGGTCCAGATATTTATCGGCATAACGCTTCTGGATGACGAGACTTTTTTGCTTGGCGGCAATTTGGTAGACGGGGAATCCATATACCTTGCCGTCATTCGCCTTCAGATCCGGCCAGAATTTATCCGGGATGTTGGCGCGGGCTTCCGGTGCATAGTTGGAGATCATGTCATCGGTCAGCTCCAGGAAGGCGCCTTTATCAATATTCGGCTGGTAATTCAAGAGCCAGCCTCTTGCGCTCCAGGCAATATCGAATTCTTCGCCCGCTGCCATGATGGCGTTGAGTTTGGGCTCATATTCGTCAAAAGTGAGCGGTTTCAACTCGACGGTCGCGTTGATTTTCTCTTTGAGATATTTGTTGATTTCATCGTTGACCAGCTTCTGGTCCTTGCCCGGGGCGCTGGATACCGGATAGTAGAAGGTCAGCTTGGCTTCATCAAGCGCAGGAACCGCAGGTTCTTCATTCTTCTCCGTTGTCGTACCCGCGTTATTGGGAGTATTGGCGCTGTTCTTGGGCGTATCCGGCGTATTGGCGCCATTTGTCCCGCCGGAATTGTTGTTATTTCCGCATGCGGCCAGAACGGTGAAGCATAGAAGCAATGCGACGAGCTGTGCGGCCATTGATCTTTTTTTATTTTTCATCTGTAAACCCTCCATTTGTTATCGTTCGCCTATAGGAAAGATTGCTTTTTCCGCTTTCTCTATAGCTCTGGGGGAAGCGTTTCTTCTTGGAGCATAGCAGAAAGCAACCGCTTGCTGCTACAGAAATATAACCTGCCATTGCTTGCCCCGATCACCCCCTTCAAGTACCGGATTCACCGCGCCGACAGCTGTATTGTCCTTTTCTCGCACCGCTTGCAGCTCCCGGCGTGCGGTGTGGCGCTGCTGACGGCTGTACGAGCCACATTCGGCATTCTGTGTCCTAACCCTTAAGTGAACCGACCGCAATTCCTTTCACAAAATACTTCTGGAAGAACGGGAAGATTACCAGCATCGGCCCGCCTGCGAGAATCGCCATCGCCATCCTCACGGACAAGGTCGGGAAGTTGGCATACTGCAGCTTGCTGGCCGCCTCCGCTAGCGGGGAATTTGCCAGAAACTCGATCTGCGACAGGATGCGGACGAGCAGCAGCTGCAGCGGGATATACGTATCGTTGTCGATGAACAGCAGGGCATAATACCAATCGTTCCAATAAGCGAAAGCAATGAACAGGCCCAGGGTGGCAAGCGCCGGCGTCGACAGCGGAAGGATGATCCGGAAGAAAATCCGGTATTCGCCGGCGCCGTCCACCTTGGCCGATTCGATGATCTCCTTGGAGATCTTATCCAGGAAGCCCTTCATAATGAGAATGTTGAAGGGATTCAGCAGCAGGGGAATAATCAGGGAACCCAGTGTATTCTTGAGATGGAGATACTGGGTAATCAGGATGTAGTACGGAATAAGTCCGCCGCTGAACAGCATGGTGAAGAAGATGTAGAAGGTCATCGGCCGGTTGTAGCGGAAATCCCGGCGTGACATGGGATAGGCGGTCATGGCGGTCATCAGGAGCGATAATACCGTACCCACAACGGTTACCAGAATGGTCACGCCGTAGCCCTTGATCAGAACCTCCGGCTGCTCGAAGGAAATCCGGAAGGCCTCCAGGCTGAGCTGCCTGGGAATAAATTGATAGCCATGCTGGATAAGGCTTTGCTCGGAGGTGATCGATACGGCCACGACCAGTGCAAACGGCACCGCAATGAGGAAGCAGACCACGATGAAAAAGCTGTTGATGACGACGTTGGGCAGGTTAATGGTTTTTGAATTTGTCATATCGGTCGATGCTCCTTCTAAAACAACGCATTGTCTTTATCGATGCGGCGGACAAAATAATTGGCGGTTACGACCGTAATAAGTCCCACCACCGATTGCAGGAAACCAACAGCCGCTCCTGAGTTAATATCCCCGAGCTTGGTGAGCGCCCGGTAGACGTAGGTGTCAATGACATCCGTGGTCGGAAAATTGGGTCCGGCGTTGTTGGGCACGAAATAATGCAATCCGAAGTCGCCCCGGAAAATATTGCCCAGCCCCAAAATAAACAAAATAATAATGAGCGGCTTCAGCAGAGGCAGCGTAATGCGCAGCATCATCTGAACGCGGGATGCGCCGTCCAGCCTGGCGGCTTCGTAATAATCGGTGTTGATGCCGGTAATGCCCGCGTAATACACCAGTGTCGAGAAGCCGACGCCCTTCCAGACGGCGACCAGCGGCAGGATGAAGATCCACGGCGTGGTTTCCATGTACCAGTTATGCGTGGACAGCCCCAGGGATTCGAGTACCGTATTGAGGTAGCCGTTCTTCGTATCCAGGAAGGCGTTGGCGATATAGCCGACCAGAACCATGGAGATGAAGAAGGGGAGGAACATCGTCGTCTGGTAAATCTTGATCATCCGCCCCGACAATTCATTAAGCAGCAGGGCGAAAAGCAGGGCGACCACCGTTCCCAGTATGATGTATGAGATGTTGTAGAGCAGAGTATTGCGGATAATCCTCCAGGCATCCTGGGCTTTGAAGAGAAATTCGAAATTTTTGAGTCCCACCCATTTGCTGCCGAATATCCCCTGGTCATACCTGTAAAATTTGAAGGCCAGAATCAGTCCGATCATGGGAATGTAAGCAATGACGAATTTGAACAAAATGCCAGGCAGCGCCAGCAGCAGCAGCTCCCGGTTCTTCTTCAGATGCTTCCACTCGTTCGTGAACCATCGCCATCTGGCGGGCGGCGTCTTCTCCATCGTAAATCTCCTCCATCTGTCGTATAAGCTGTCGCTCATGCTGTTCATGCTCCCATCATGGCATGGCCGGGTATGGCGGATATATAATAAGATCTTCGAAAAGCTATACGGCGGGAGTGTACAATATTCGAATTCATGGATTTTCCTTGAAAATCAAGCTTTGGCCAAACTGCGGGTGCTCCGCGACCGGCAGTCCCCCCTGAATAAATAAAGCCCTCTGCCTGCTGGAAGCGCAGGACGAGAGGGCGTTGGATTTAGGATGGGGAATCAGGAAATCGATTTTTTCATCCGGTATTCTTTGGGCGTACTGCCGAACTTCCCTTTGAACAAACGGAAGAAGTAGCTCTGGTTGGCGTAGCCGCATTTCTCCATCACTTCCGCAATCGTAAAGCTGTCGTTCTGCAGCAGTATTTGTGCATGTCGCAGCCGCACGTCGTTCATGTATTCGGTGATGGATATTTTGAAGCTGTCCTTGAACAGCTTGCCGATATAGGCCGAGGTCAGCTTGACCGTGGAGGCGATGGACTGCTGGCTCAAATTGATATCGGCGTATTTCTGCTCGATTAATTCCTTGATGGTCTCAAGCACCATCTCATTTCGTTCCATATTGGAGGGCTTCTGGCCCTCGCATATTTTGGCGCATATGGACAGGAGGGAGATGTACATTTCCTCCAGTGTTTCACTCTCCTGGGGAATTTGTTGAATATAGTCCATATCCACATTAATCGCGGCAACGCGATTATTCATAATATCCGTAGTCGCGTTCTTGATAATCCAGCCCAGATTGGACACCGCCCGGAGCATATCGTCATACGGGAAGGCCGCAATCAGAGAGAAGGCCTTCTCCAGCTCGTTGCCAACCGCGGTCATCTGTCCTTTCTTCAAGGCTTCGGACAGCTTCTTCTCGATCGTATCCGGCAGGGACCTCTGCGTTCCGGCAAGATTCTCGCGGATATCCCCGGAGGTGATGATGGAGCCGCTCCCCTTTACAATGCTGTATGAGCTCAGCTGCAGCGCCTGGTTGTAAGCCGCCGAGATGAATGGGAACTGCGAGATAACTTCACTGATCCCGCAGGATAAGGAGAGATTATAGTACTGCTTGACCGTCTGCTGAATATCGCGGAGCAGCGGCGTGACGCGCTCGAAGATGGCTTCAATATCACTTTCGCTTCTGGACACGATCAGGACTACTTGATCTCCCCGCACCTCTACGGCTTCGCATGGATAAACCCCGGACATGATTTCCTGCGCAATGTTGACCATGGCGAAGCTGTAAAGCTTCTTGGATTCCCCTTTCGTATTCCGGTCATAAGCGGCGTACCGGTCGATTCTCAGCACGCAGACGAGGAGCTCATCCTTCAACGAGATATTCAGCTCATGCTTCTCGATCAGATGCTGCATATCGTTATGGGAGAACATCTGGGAGTCGGTCAGAAATTTGCGGATATAATATTTACTTACAATCTGCTCGGAGCTGATCTCCTGAAGCTTCTCCGAAAGACGCAAATATTGGTCGCTCATCAAGTGAAGTTCATCCCGGGAGCGGTGCTTGGACTGCCGCCCGCCCGTGGTGTGAAGATGAATCCGCTGGAGCATATTCTCGATAGGATGATACAGCTTATAGGACAGCCAGATCGACAAGCCAATGGACAGGAGGAGAAAAATACCGGCTATGACCAGCGATTTGACCCGGGTGCTCGTGACTTCCTCCATCAATTTGCCGTAGGACTGCACATAGAGAATGGTCCAGCCGCGGATGCTGTCATCCAGATAGGTAACCATGCTCTTGCTCCCGCCGATATCTCCGATAACGAAACCGGACGATTGCCTGGAGTTTTCCATGTCCCGGCTGAGCAGCTGTCCGATTTGCGTCTGGTTCTCCCCGGGGGAGGAGGCTTCATTATGATTCGACGAATATAAGCGGCCATCCTGAGCCTTGATATAAATCTGGCCCTGCTCGCGGCTGCTCACGATGTTCATTTTCTTCAGACTGTCGAATACCCAATCGGATTTGATGAACAGGATAATCGCGGATTGGGAGCTTGCGAAGGGCTTCAGGGAATCGGTCACAATGAAGGCGAAGGTATCGATCTGGCCATTCTCCGTCTCCAGGCTCATGGGAATCAACCGGGAGGTCGGAAGCGTATGGCTGGTATCGAGCAGCCAATTGCGGATTTTGGCTTTCATGATTCCGCCATCCAGCAGGAAGGTGCTTGTCGTGCCGTACAGCTCCGATTGCGAGTGATTATAGACGACCATGGAATGCAGGAAGGAGGAGCTCTCCAGAATATTGGTCATCTGCCGGTAGCTGCGGATCATGTCCATCTTGGGCAGGCCATCATTGAACATAAGGGAGATCAGCAGATTGTCGCGGTAAACAAAATTCGACAGATGGGTAATGATCTCATTCATATACGATAAATTATATTGAATTTGCGAGAGCACCTTCAGATTGGACTCCTCCTGGATGTTCTTCACCGATCGCTCCAGGATATAAGTATTGGTTACAGACAGGGCCGTCAGTACGATAACCATCGAGATCATAATGGAGAACATGACCCGCTGCAGGTATTTTTTGGATCGGTAAAATTCAAATATCTTCATTAACTATCAGCCCCCTTACCGTACGAAATATATTGTAACCGCTTTCCAGCCGGCTGTCATCGGAAGGATCAACAATATCGCGGGAAGACGGAAAATATGCAGGGATTCGAATATTGTACATGGGAATTGTACATCTTTTCGAAGATCGTATTCTATGATTGAACCGCTTAAATATGTCATGATGGCAGCAGCATGCAAATATTCGGACGATTGATGATAACGTGGAGCATGAGGGGGTCTGACTGGCAGCCAGGCGGCTTGCGGTGAATCCCGTTATGGGAGTCCGCTTAAGGGAGAGGGGAACAGCGATGACTGACGGAGCTAACGAGTTATATGTATCCGTATTTCATGGAGACGACGGCAATGCCGGCACGAAGGACAAGCCATTCCACAGCATTGAACGGGCCCGCGACGAGCTTCGTTCAAGAGCACAGGCTGGCAGCATAACGGGAAATGCCGTCGTGTGGATCGCCGGAGGCGATTACGAGCTTACAAGCCCTCTTCATTTTGATGAGCGGGATTCCGGCGGCGGCGGCGGGACCATTACTTACCGCAATGTGAGCGGAGAGCATCCGGTTCTGGTCGGGGGCCGGATTTTAGCGGAAGGGTGGTCACGCTACCGGGAAGGGATCTACCGCATTCATCTGGGAACCGGACATTCCTTTCATACCTTGTTCGAGAACGGAGTCCGATCGCATAAGGCCCGAAGTCCCAAAGCCGGCTATTATGCTGCAGCGGGCAATGGCAGGGGCAAGGGCGGCGGCGATTTCTCGTTTCACCCGGAGGATATGCCTGAACGGATCGATTGCAGCAGCGCGCAGGTGCATATCTGGCCGGGAGAAGGGGAATGGAACTGGTTCACGGAGACGAAGTCCGTGGCGGCAGTTGACTGGGATGAAGCCGTTATTTCGCTGAAGGAGCCGGCACCCTGGGGGATCGACCGCGGCTCCCGCTACCGGCTCCAGGGTGCGCTTGAGCTGCTGACCGAGCCGGGCGAATTCCACTTCGATGAACAGGCGGGGGAGCTATATTATTATCCCAGGAAGCTGCCGATTGAAGACCAGCGGATTGTTGTTCCATCAGTGAAGCGGGTCCTGGAGGTTAAGGGAAGCTCCTGTCAAGCCCCTGCAAGGAACCTGATATTCGAAGGCTTGTCGATTGAAGGGTCGGATTTTACGGATGAGTATCGTATGCCCCATAACAATTGCGAGTATCCGGAAGCGAGGGAAGGGCTTGTTTATATGGAAAATGCCGAGCATATCGCCGTTCTCGGCTGCCGTCTGCGGCATTCCGGCTTCAGCGGGGTCATGCTGAACGGAAGCTGCCGGAACAACCGCATCGAGGGGAATCTGATCGGGCATATCGGACATAATGGCATTTATCTGATTGGAGCCGAGCCGGGCGGCGGTCCGTTCAAGAATGCCGGAGAGTCGTACACGAACAAGCTTAACAGCATCCGGAACAACTGGATACGCAGCTGCGGAGAACTGGTCGGACATGGCTCGGGCATCCAATTGTACCAGAGCGGAGACAATTGTATTGTCCATAACCGCATCCATGACATGCCCCGCTACGGCATGTCGGTCAAAGGGCTCCGTTATCAATTGATGGAGGGCAGTTACTACAACGAGGAAGTAACGTGGGACAATCATTGGGATTTCCTCCATGCCCGCAATAATCTCATAGCCTGGAACGATATTTCCGATGTGATGAAGGACAGCCAGGATGGCGGCATGTTCGAGTCATGGGGGGCCGGAAGAGGCAACCGGATAATCGGGAATCGGTTCCACCACAGCGGGATTTATTTTTCCTTCGGATTTTGCATTTATCTGGACGACGCCTCGGATGATTATTTGATCGCTCATAATGTCATACATGATCTCTTCAGCGCGGGGAGCGGCGTATTGTGGTTTGTGATATTCGCCAAAGGCATCGGCAGCCGCATCGAGAATAACCTGCTTGTCCGCAACGATGCCAGGGCGGCGTTCGGCACGCAGGAGATGGCGGGGGAAGCGAACCGGGATATTGCCATAGTGCGCAACATCGCCTGTGATTCCGGGGAGCAGCTGTATCATTTTGTAAATTGGGACGACAGCCGCCTGCTGGAGGCGGATTATAATATCTTTTTCAGGGGCGGGCAGGAGCCGACAGTTACGGGAATCTACGGCGACGACAAGATGGGCCGTTCACCGGTGCCCTGGGAGGCATGGCGGAAGGTGATGGGAGGCAAATTCGATGCCCATACGTTGGAGGCAGATCCTCTGCTGCTTGAAAGCGAAGACGGAATGGAATTCCGATTGTCTGCGGATTCTCCGGCCTATGCTCTGGGCTGGGAGACGATAGATATAACCCGTATCGGGCTCACGGATGAATTTCCATTCGAGGAGAAATAGCGGAGTCGTGGCGAATGACAGCCTTCTCCGCATGCAGGCAGTTAATGAAAAAGATGAAAAACCCGAACCACCTGAAAACAGGTGGTTTTTTGAAATACAATTTGGTGTAAAGTTAGCTTTACATTAAGTTAAGTTTGTTTTACAATAAGTAAAGCAAACTTAACTTGCAGAAAGGAGATGAGACTAGAAATGGGGGAACAAAGCCGGCAATTAACCAACCGGATTGCCGTTTTAAGATCCGAAAGCAAAATGACCCAAAAAGATTTAGCTGAAAAGGCAGGGGTAAGCAGGCAGACCATCATATCGATTGAGAATAAAAAATACACCCCGTCCTTGACATTGGCTTTTGAAATTGCAAATGCGCTTGGGGCGGAAATAACGGAAGTGTTTCAATATGTAAACGATAATGGAGGAGATTCATGATGAATACGATAATAACGCTGACCAACGGTTTGGCTGGAATTGCTTTTTTTGTATTTGTAGGGCTTATTATTTTAGTTGCCAGAGAGGGAAAGGACGAGCGTGCAGCACTTTTAGGATATAAGCTTTTCAGCTTCTTATTTGTTTTCCTGCTTGGCGGTCTGTCCCTCATCATTTTGTATACAGGCTGGAGAGCGTTGGATTATAAGTTGCTGCGGGTTTGTATGACAACGTTAATGTCTTTAACGGTCGTTGTTGGTTTTGTTTATTGGCTGATTCTCCGCAGAAAATATTAGCGGGACAGGAGAACGCAACCATTTTGCTGCCGGGAGCATATAGCCTTAGCAGCTATCCGCCAATATAAAAGATGAAGGGCTGCCATTTGGCAACCCTCCCCGATTTGTCAACAGCGCTTGCAGGCGCCAAGCAACATCAGTATTTAAAATCTTCTTTTAACAGCCCCATGATAACGGTATCGTAGTATTTCCCATCAATATAGGCATCATTACGCAAACGCCCTTCGACAACAAAACCGCATTTTTCATAGGAACGGATTGCACGCATATTTCCACTCCAGGTATCGAGCTGCACACGATTGAGATTCATGGTTTGGAACAAATAGTGGATGAGCGCCTTCAAGGCATCCGATCCGTAGCCGTTGTTCCAATATTCTTTATCGCCTATTCCGATGCCTATCGTACAGCGCCGGGAGATAATGTTCAATTCCCTGTAAACAATCAAGCCGATATGCTTCGGATGCTCCCCGCGTGTATAGATGCTGAATTTCCCCTCTTCACGCTTGTCCAGATTTAGTATTGCTTTCTCATAAGAGCTTTCCAATTGCTCGGAGGGAATATGGCTAAAGCGAAACAGGCTGGTTCCTGACTCTAATTTTGCGGTTTCCTCATCGTTGCGCCATTCGTATGTTCGTTTAAAGTCTTCCAGCGACACAGGCCGCAATTCAACTTTCGTTCCCGTAATCAAAGGGGGGGACACCGTCCTTCTATTTGTTTTGTTGAGTATTATAGCTTCATGCAATGCCGCCAGTCAATTTGAGCCAGTCCACAGACCGATATTGGGAGATGAGCGGATAAAATTTCCTTTATCTCCGGATGATAACAGGAATTAACAAAATAAAGGCGAATGTATATTCGTATATTTACTGGCTATGACGATTAGGGCGATAAGCTCGGGCAGGGGGACGGGAAATGAGAAAACCGGAATGGGTGCGCAAGGACGGATTTCATTTGGTCGGGATTGAGCGTTATACGAGCGCAGGTCCACAAGCGATTCGCTTGGCATGGGATGAATTCCTCGACCGGATAGGGGAAATTCGGCATTCCGCCGAGCCGCAGGTCTTGTACGGGTATGAAGATTATACAAGAGACTTCAAGATGATTCCAGAGTCGTTCCCGCAATTTTATTATTTGGCGGGGCTGGAGGTGGAGAAGGCCGAAGATATTCCCAAAGGTATGGCAAGCAGGTATGTGCCTCCCGCGACGTATGCGCTGTTCCGGCACGAAGGTCCGCTTTCGGAGGTGGCAAGCGTGTTTCATTATATTTACCAGGAATGGCTGCCCTCGTCCGGATTTGAAATGGATCCCCGGGTGATGGGCGATTTCGAGCGTTACCCGATTCCTGTGACAGACAGGGAACGGGCCGTCGTGGACATTCATATTCCCGTCATTCCGGCTTCCTCGGAGGAAAGCCGGCGGGTCGAGATCGTCGAGCAGCCGGAGCTGAGAGCGGCGGTCATTCGCTCAGAGCGCAGCGGGCACGGTACTCGCCTGGCATGGGCAAAGCTCCGGGAGATACTCGGGGATCATCACGCACTGGAAGAAGCCGGGGAAGGACTCGTGTTCATACCCGAATGGCAGTGGGCAACAGGAGTCCGGGAATTGTGGACGGGCGTAAAGGTCGATTCATTCGACGGACTGCCTGGCGACCTGGACAGGTTGGAGCTGCCGGCCCGCTTGTATGCGCGGATTGCCGTGAAGGGCGGGCGCAGCGATATGGATGACGCATACGGCCATTTGAACGATTGGTTCACCGTATCCGGCTATAAGCGGGATACGGCAGAGGGCGTTTACGGCTTTGAGGCCAACCGGCTTGCGCCTGTCAATCCGTTCGAAATTCCGGCCGATTCGATCGAATGGTTTGATTACGATATCTATGCGCCGATCGCAAGCCCGGGCATCGACGCGCTGCAGGATCCAGGGCGTCGAGAAGGTTGAAGTAGGGAGGCAGCCTCCTTCACGGTTCCGCCGATAGGAGACCTTTTGGACTTGGGCAATTACTCGGGTGCGGCATCGTTCTGCTTAATCATGTACAATGGAAGATCGATGGAAGGCTGCCGCAAGGGGGCGTCATGCATCACAATCTAATCGTTGAAGGGACAGGTTTGCAGTTTATGACTCAAGATGTGGAAGAGAACTGGGCAGCGGAAATCGCGGTTCATCTTAAGAATCGGTTTGGACTATCGGTGAGGGAAGCGGCGCCAATCGATAAGGGCTGGCTCAACGTCAAGTGGAAGATGATAACGGACCAGGGACCGGTATTTGTCAAGTATTATCACCCGGAGCGCTACAAGCTGCATGCGCGTCCCGAGAGAAGAAGCGCAATCGAGAAGACGCTCCAGCTGCAGAACGGGCTGAGCGCCGCCGGAATACCATGTCCAGGGGTTTACCTTTTCAACGGGCAGTTCATACAGGAAACGCCTTCGGGCTTGTTTTATACGGTGCTGGATTGGGTGGACGGGTATACGGCTCAAGCCGGGTGCCTGAATGCCGCTCAAATGTTTGAATTAGGCGCGGCGGCCGGGCGAATGCATAAGTGGCTGCGGTCCGTACCGCCGTTGGACAAGCCTGCCTGGAAGCCGGACAAGGACGCCTATCTGAAAGAATGGCAGGACAACTGGGAAAAGGCGCAGGCGGCGGAAGATAAGATTGTGATGGAGTGGCTCAGGCGGTCACAGGCCATTGTATGGTCATTGGATTTTCGCATGTTTGAATCAAGCACGACGGGATGGCTGCACTGGGATTTGTGGGTGGATAACATGGTGCTGAATGAGCATGGATTGGCCGGTATTGTCGATTTTGACCGGATGTCGATGGCGTATCAGGAAATCGATGTGGCCCGTGCAGTCCTGTCGGGGGCTTTGCGGGACGGCCGGATGCGGATGGAGGCAGCCCGGGCGTTTATGGACGGGTACCGTGAACAATTGGAAGTGCCGCAAGGCACGCTCACCCGGGGGATGCGCATGCTTTACCTGATCGAATCCCTCTGGTGGCTCCGTACGGAGGTTCGCACGGAAAGCGGGCTGCGCGGGCTGCTTGGCCGGTTTATCGAAGAAATACATTGGATCGAGGATCATTGGACATCGCTTTCGGAGCAATTGGATACGGTGTGAATAATGACAAAGTATTTAATTAAATCAGTCCCTGGAAGGAGGAAAACAGGCAGAAGGAACGTATAATTAGGGATGGGGAAAAAGTGAGCTGTAAATAACCATATGTGGAAATATTCACAAGATCCCTGGATGAGTTTCCAATATATTTTAGGATATGAATGAATGAGGAGGTTAATAAGTTTGGATACACAACAGAAAGGCACTGCCGCGCCGAGTCTTCTCGGCAATCGTTTCCTGCAGACGATTCTATTATCCAATGTGCTGCTGCAGCTCGGCATTTGGGTACGTAATTTCGCGATTCTCCTGTACGTTGCGGATAGAACGAACAACGATCCGTACGCGATATCGCTGATCAGCATAGCGGAGTTCGCGCCTATTTTCGTATTTTCGTTCATCGGAGGCACGTTCGCCGACCGCTGGAAGCCAAAGCTGACCATGATCTGGTGCGACACGTTGTCTGCGGTATCGGTGTTCGTCGTGCTGCTGACCATTCATTTCGGATCCTGGCAATCCGTTTACCTGGTCGCATTTATCTCGGCCATTCTCTCGCAGTTCTCGCAGCCTTCAGGCATGCGGCTGTTCAAGCAGCATGTGCCGGAAGAGCAGCTGCAGCAAGGGATGGCATTGTTCCAGTCGCTGATGGCAATCTTCATGGTGCTTGGGCCGATGATTGGTACCTTTACTTACAGCACGTTTGGACTGGAAACGTCAATAGCCGTTATGGGCGTGGTCTTTTTGCTTTCCGCTCTCGTCCTGTTCCGCCTGCCCCAGGATAAGTCGGAGCCGCGGGCAGTGGCCGTAAAAGGTCAGTTCCGCAAAGAATTCGTCGAGGGCTTCCGTTATGTCTGGCAGAGTCAGGTGCTTCGGATGCTCGGATTGGCGTTCGTTCTGGCCGGTCTCGCCGTGGGCGTTGCCCAGGCGCTCAATCTGTTCATCGTCACGGAGCGGCTCGGCAGGGATAAGGAATTTCTGCAATACCTGCTGATGGTCAATGGTGTCGCCATGCTGATCGGCGGCGGGCTCGTAGCTGTTTTCGCGAAGCGTGTCGCACCGCAGCTCCTGCTTGCCATCGGCATGCTGGTTGGCGCCGTCTGCACGGTCATTGTCGGGTATTCGACGAGCGTGCCAATCACGCTTGCCGTGCAGTTTCTGAACGGGCTCGTATTCCCCTGCATTCATATCGGGATCAGCACGATGATCCTGAAATGGTCGCACGCCTCCATTGTCGGCCGGGTGAACGGGGTGCTGAATCCTATGTTCGTCGGCATGATGGTTGTCTCCATGTCTTTTGCCGGCGTGTTGAAGGATGCGTTCTCGCTGGTATCGATCTATACCGGCTCAGGCCTGCTGTTCCTTCTCGGCGCATTGGTCATGATGCCGATCATGAACCAGAAAGCACCGGAGCACGCGCAGGCGGGCCTGCCGGTCAAAGCCGAAATGGACATGGGAGCCGGTTGAGCAGTATATGGTGAATGTATGGAATGGAGGGGCTGCTTCGGAGCAGTTCCTCTTTTTTATGTTCTGTTAAGGCTGCTTTAAGTTAGGGGTTGGATAATAAAGGAAAAGCAATCGGAGGACTTTATGACAATCCGCTTGAGGTTGACTTTATTATACTCATGCATCCTGGCTTCCACCTTGCTCCTGTTTGGCGTTGCCTTATACAGCTTCTTACAGCTGTATATTTTTAACGATCTGAAGTCGTCGCTTAAGGCTCAAACCAATGCTTTTCAGGAAAACGCCCAATATAAACTGGAAGTTGACCCTTCAGGCTGGAATCTATCCATCCGGTTGGACAAATTCGATACGGTACAGACAGGTATGTATATCCAGGCGGTCAATCTGATCAATGGCGCTCAAGCAAGGTCAATAAACCTGGGAACGGTCGAGCTGCCCTTTTCCCATAAGACGCTTGACGAGAAGAAGCAGGGCTATTATGTCACTACAAAAGTCCAGCATTCGCTCTTCCTCATATATAATGATCCATTGATGCTTGACGATCACGTAGTTGGGGTCATACAGTCGGCCTATAATATAGGCGTTATAAGCAAATTTTTATCGATTTTGCGGTTTCTTCTCGTTTCCCTCTCGCTCCTGGTTGTAATCCTGGCTTCGTACATCGGGTGGCTGTCAGCCAGGCGGTCCCTGAAACCCATCTACACTTTAATAGAAGAGACGCAGCAAATCCAAAGCAGCGAAGATTTGGGCAAAAGAGTGCAATTTCAGAACGCCGCAGATGAAGTCAGTCTATTAAGCAAAACGATTAACGGAATGCTTGAACGCATTCAGACGAATTACGCCGAATTGGACAGATTATATGTGAATCAGCGCCGCTTTGTGGCAGATGCCTCCCATGAATTGAGAACTCCGCTCACGACGATTAGCGGAAATGCCGAGTTTCTTCAGAAAATATGGACGGCTTACAATGGAACGCCAAACCGGCTGACGGACAAAAATGAGATGGAGCTGTCTGTGGAGGCGCTTAACGACATCGTAGATGAAGCCAACCGAATGAGGAGATTGGTTAATGATCTTCTGCTCCTTGCAAGAGCGGATGCGGGGCAGCAAATACAAAAAAACAGCTTTGAAGTCAAGCCAATTGTAGAAGCCGTCGTAAGAAAAGCGCAATTAATCCCCAAATCGGTTCATTTCAGGGTAGAAAATATGGAGGTGCTGGAGGGTCTTTATCTTGCAGGCGATAAGGATTATCTTCAACAATTGCTGTTCCTGTTTCTTGACAATGCATTCAAATTCACCATGGAAGGCTGGGTTGAACTCCAATCCTCCGCGACAGCGGACCATATTGTCTTCACGATCAGGGATAGCGGCATCGGCATGGCAGCTCACGAGATTCCCCATGTATTTGAACGGTTTTATCGTGCCGATACCTCAAGAGGGGTTACGCCCGGTACGGGTCTTGGATTATCCATAGCCAAATGGATTCTCGATGAACACGAAGGCAGCGTCGAGGTCCTGAGCAATCCCGGCAAAGGCACTTCCTTCGTTATCCGTCTGCCGATTCTCCAAGGGCAGGCGGATTAAAATAAAGCAAGGCCGCGGCGTTTATGTCACGGCCTTGCTTTTGTTGACGGCAGCATCGGCTTCGGCGCTGCCGGTGATTGCCGGCTTGAAGGAGAATGTTCGGTTCCTGACCAGTACGGCAATGATCAGCATGCAGGTGCCATTGATCAGAAAAACGGCAGGAATGGAGATCAAATTGGCTAATAATCCGCCGGTCACCGGACCGAGCATCAATCCCATCTGGGTAGCCGATTGATTCAGGCTGAAGGCGCGGCCGCGAAAGCCGGAATCCGTCGCACGGACGATGGATGCGCTGATCGCAGGGTAGACGGCGGCAAAAAAGAAGCCGTAGACGAAGCGCAAAACCCCGAAGCTGACCAGGTCATGAAACGCGATTTGCAGCAAATTGCCGATGCCTCCGCCCGCCAATCCGATGAGGAGAACCTTCCCGTAGCCGATCCTTCCCCCGATTTTGCCCCATATCGGAGCGGCGATTAACGTCGCGATACCGACCGATGAGAAAATAATGCCTGAGCTGAGCGTGGCCGACCCTTCGGAGGCCCCCAGCTTCAGCACATACGCCGTCAACAGCGGCTCGATGATCATCACGGACGTGGAGACAGCCAGCGTTATGCCCAAAAGGACCATCAGTCCGCGGTTCGACGCGCCTTCCTTCAAGTCTGCGGATATTTTCCGCCGCGTGGTGGACGGCGTTATTTTAACCTCCTTCACCCAGATGATCGCGATGAAGAAGGCAATGAAGACAAGCCCGGACGAGACAATGAACGCTTCGCGATTGCCGATCCACTGGCTGACCAGACCACCGGCAAGAGGACCGATGATGCCTCCCGCAGCGGTAGAGGTGGACAAAATACCGAGCGCGTAGCCAGCATGGTTTTCCGGCGTGTTGGTTGCGACCAGGGCGACGGTAGCCGGAATATATCCCGCCAACAGACCTTCCAGAATACGCACGGCGATCAGCTCGTAAGGATTCTGCACGAGAAAATAGAGCAGATAGGTGGCGGTCAGGCAGATGCCCGCACGGATCATCATCGGCTTCCGTCCATAGCGGTCGGCAAGCGATCCCCAGAAAGGGGCAATCAGCGCGGCGGCGAGAAAGGTGATGGCAAAGGTAATGCCGGTCCAGGTTTCAAGGTGATCCTGCACGCCCAACTGATCGTGCAGGAAAATGGGAAGGAAGGGGATCGAAACGGAGTAAGCGGTGCTGACGAAGAAGGAGCCGACCCATAAGACCAACAGATTGCGCTTCCAGGAGAACGTCATGAGTAAACACTTCCGATCTGTAGCATTACTGTTATCTTATCATGTTCATACCCCGCGGCTGATAAAGTTCTGTTATCAAGGTGATCGAATTTTGTTATGAATCAGCATTTTCGGGCTTGAAAATGAAATATATCGGGTGTTAGTCAGCCCAACTGCTGAGGGTGCGATAGCTGACTGCCAGGCTCTCGAAAGGGTCTCCCGGACATTTATCCTGTTCTACGACATACCACTCTACGCCCGTCTCCCGGCATGCCTCGATAACGGCTGGCCAGTCCATATTTCCTTCGCCAATCTCTGCAAACACCTGCGTGTCGTCCACGATCGCCATATCCTTCAAATGTACGACCTTCATCCGCCCCTCAACCTTGCGGACCCATTTCACGGGATCGGCGCCTCCTGCTTGAACCCAGTACGTGTCCAGTTCAAAACCGACATGCGCGGCATCCGATGCATCCAGCAGCCACTCCAGACCAGGCTTGCCTTCAAATTTCTCAAATTCGAACTTATGATTATGATAAATCAGCTTAAGACCCGCCTCGGACAGCTTCGCGCCGATACCGGACAGAGTCCGGGCCATTTCCTGATAGCCTGCCAAGCCGGTTCTGAATTCGGCAGGCATCGATCCAATTCCAACGTAGCGGCAGCCCCAGGATTGGTGAACCTTCATAACGGACTCCAGATCATGAAGCAGCCAGTCAAATGGAACATGCGTTGCGCAAATCGTCAAACCGTGCCGCTGGCACATTTCCCGGACAGCCTCCGGCTCAATGGGGCCAATACCGGATACCTGCACCGCCTCATAACCGATCTCCTTGATCTTTTTGAGGGAAGCATCCAGATCCTCGGCAGTTTTCGTGAAATTACGCACTGTATATAATTGGGCGGCTATTTGGCTTTTTTTCATAATGGAAAACACTCCTCGGTTTCAATTTGTCCATCGGGGCGGAAAGGAGCAGCACAATTAAACGACGATAGATGGTTAAAACGTTGCGTTAAAGACCGGCAGGCTTGTCTGCTGTCTCCGGGCTTGTCTGCTTCTGGAAGCTGGACCCCGCGATACGCTTATTCAGCTCGGCCTCATGCAGATTCTCGTCAAATGGAAGATCGACCCAGCCGTCCAGCCAGGTGGACAGATGCATGGCGTTGGAAATCGTAAGCCCGGCAATTCCTTCCTCGCCGGGGGCAACCAGCTGCGCTCCATGCAGTACCGCATCCGTGAAATTCTGAAGGATGCCGGCATGCTCCGGGCTCGGACCTTGAGCAGGGATTTCGAACTTCCAGACCTCCGGCGAACCGAAGGAGCTGGTATTGCGTTTATTGAATTCGGTCTCCGATTCACGAAGCCGCCAGAAGGTCATTTTTCCGTCCTCGATGACGATTTTGCCGCGGTCGCCCGACACCTCCAGCCGGTTGGTGCCCGGAGCCTCCGACGTTGCCGTAATAAAGACGCCTGTAGCGCCGTTCTCATATTCCGCGTAGGCCGTCACATCATTCTCCACCTCGATATCGCGGTGCTTGCCCATCTGGCAGAATGCGCGAATCCGCGTCGGCATCATGCCGATGGTCCACTGCCACAGATCAAGCTGATGGGGACATTGATTGATCAGAACGCCGCCGCCCTCGCCGCCCCAGGTCGCACGCCAGGTTCCGGAATCGTAATAAGCCTGCGAGCGGTACCAGTTCGTAATGATCCAGTTGGTCCGGCGGATTTCCCCGAGCTCTCCGGAGGAGATCAATTCGCGGAGCTTCTGATAGAGCGGATTCATCCGCTGGTTGTAGACGATACCGAATTTTTTGCCGCTCTTCGCGGCGGTTTCATTCATTTCACGCACCTGTTTGACATAGACGCCTGCAGGCTTCTCGATCAGAACATGCATGCCCTTGCCAAAAGCCTTGATCGCTTCCGAAGGATGATCGTAATGCGGAGTGGCCACGATAACCGCATCCACGAGTCCGGAATCGATCATTGCCGTTGCATCTTCAAAAACCTTTACATCCGGCAGATACTCTTGGGCCAAATCGCGTTTGGACTCGACCAAGTCGCATACGGCTGTCAGCATGGCGCCTTTAATTTTACCGGCCTGCAGCAGCTTGATATGACCAGATCCCATGTTGCCAATCCCGATAATTCCATAACGAAGCTTGCTCATCTCATTTCCTACCTCCATCATTTCCTTGGAACCGTTATTTGCGGGGAGCCAGAAAAACAACGCCGACCTTGGCGCTCGTGATATCCGACCGGTCCGGACCCGGAATGATTTCGCTTATGCGGACGTCGTACTTGTCGTCCAGGCGGTTCAACCCGTCGTAGGCGACAATGGCTTCGCCCCGGATGGTGCCGTATAGAATCAGCTCCACGCCAAGCGGATCGTGAACCTTCTCGTTCTTATCCTTGATGGTGCCGCCCATATAGGCCTCATATTCGCCTGTGCATCCGCAATACGGGCATTCGTCGACATACGGATGGAACTTCTTGGGACGGTCTACCTCATAGTGCACGCTGGCAGCCACTTGATAATAGCGGCCCTCAGCAGTCTCGACCGGATTTCCCGCGTAAAGCGGGGAGTAATAAAACCGCAGATGCACGCAGTGATCGTGGCTTCTTGCGCCGTCCGGACCCAGATGAACGGGCTGAAGGCCCCGTCTGCGGGCAAACGCGTCGCAGCCCTCGCCTGTATGCGCATAGCCGAAATCATTGTACATGTCGGTGCATTCTTCAAGCAGCTGCATAACCAGAGTAATCGCAGCCCTGTAATTGGCTGCCAGCGACTCATGCACCAGAACCCAGATGTTGGGGTAGCGCGGAGCGGAGCTGGGGAATATCGTTCCCGGCGGCAGCTCGTATTCGGATAAAATCGCATGATTGGTAGGGGTCATCATCGTTGTCGCATCTCCTTTTAATTGTTTTGTCAGGTACCAGGCCATCCATGCCCGGACGGCCAGGTAGACTCCGCAAAATCAATGACATCAAGCAGCGCCGATTTCTCGTTGCTGCGGGCAAGCACATGCGCGGCGGCGGCCTTGACGACGGGATTGGCGTTCGCGACGGCAAACCCGTTGCGGACCGAGCCGATCATCTCTAGGTCGTTCAGATTATCTCCGACAGCGGCGAAGCCGTCCGCTTCCGCTCCGACCAGACGAATCATCGCCGACAAGGCAATGCTCTTGTTGATCCCGGAAGGCAGCACCTCAAGCAGCTGCCGCTCGGACTGGACGGTATTAAGCGGGATTGCGGATGCGGCTATTTGAAAGCTGATAATTTCGGCTTCTGGCCCTAGCAGCATAAGCTTGGTGACTTTGCCGGAGATGGACTCCATCCACAGCGGCGATGCCTTCTCAATGACGACGCCGTCCTTGCGCATCTGCTGCTTTACCTGCTCCGATATAGCTGTACTGAATATACCCTCCTGGTGAAACAGCAGCAGATCGAGGTGACCGGCGGTACCGGCCTCCTCGTACATGCGCATAACATGGCGGACTGCGGCCGGTTCCAGATAGTGCTCCGTCAGATAGGTGCCCGAGACCGGATCATAGATGCGGGCGCCGTTGAACAATATGACAGGTGATGTCACCTGAAGCAGTGAGATAAACGGCATGGCCGCGCTCAAGGTTCTTCCTGTAGCGAACGTGAAGCGTCCGCCCGATTGGGTGAAGCGGGCGATGCGCCGGACAAGCTCGGGAGGAATCTGCTGTCTGGAATCAAGCAGCGTACCGTCCAGATCGGAGACGATCCAGCGGATCGGGATGCTTTGCCCGGTTTGTTGATTAGAGGGAATAGGCTGCTTGTTTAACAAAAGGCATGTCTCCCGTTTCACTTATTTTCGGCTGTCCGCCCGCGGCGGGCAGCCTGAGGTTCTCGCCCGATTCCCGGTCGAACAAGTAGTAATCGGCGTCCAGCCGAATGGCGATTTCCTGATGCTCATCAAGAGATTCGGCCATATCGGCATACACCTTTATGGCTGTATCGCCAATCCGGATATGAACGAGGCGCTCTCTTCCGGTAAATTCAACCGAAGCGACTCTGCCTCTTAAATCGGTTTCCCGGAATTGCCCGGTGGCCGTGATCAGCGAGACCTGGTGGGGGCGGAAGGCAAGCCGCATCTGTTGACCCTGATGCAGAGCGCTGAGCCCGGACCCGCCATTGACGGGAATAGTCTGGCCTGTATCTGCTATCTGCAGGCAGCCGTCGGCGCTCCAGCTGCACATCAGCTCATTCATTGCGGGCATGCCGAGAAAATTGGCGACGAACCAGTTTGCAGGAGCGTTGTACAGCTGAAGCGGAGTGCCGATCTGCTGCAGTTCCCCGGCGTTCATCACGGCAATTTTGTCGGACATGGAGAGAGCTTCTTCCTGATCATGCGTGACCATAATGGTCGTAATGCCCAGCTCCTTCTGCAGCCGCCTGATTTCTTCGCGCATATTTCCCCGCAGATTGGCGTCCAGGCTGGACAAGGGCTCATCGAGCAGCAGCAGCCCCGGCCGTTTCACAACCGCCCGGGCAATGGCAACCCGCTGGCGTTGTCCGCCGGAGAGCTGGCCCGGCTTGCGCCGCAGATAATCGCTCATCTGCACCATCCGCGCCGCCTCTTCGGACCGCTGCATTCTTTCTCTGCGGGCAACGCCCATATTTTTCAGCGGGAATTCGATATTTTTCAGAACATTCATATTCGGATACAGCGCGGAATTCTGAAACACCATGCCGATTCGCCGATCCTTCGGCAGCACGTTGTTCACCCGGTGCCCGTCGAACAGGATATCTCCCTGCGTAGGCGGGAAGATGCCCGCAATCATCAGCAGCGTGGTGGACTTGCCGCAGCCGCTGGGGCCCAGAATCGTCATCAGCTCGCCGTCCTGCACCGACAGGCTCAGGTCCTTGACGGACGGAGCTTCCGCTTCGTAGCGTTTGGAAACATGCTGCAGTTCAATGCGCATGACGAAGCCTCCTTTACATTTTCATTCTCATCAGCGCGCGCTGGGAGAAGAAATACAGAATCAGGCATGGCAGCATATAGAAGCTGCCCACTGCCATCACGACGCCATAGCTTGCCGTGGACGTCTCCGAGAACAGACTCCGGACGATCAGCGAAAGCGTGTTGATATTGTCGTCAAACAAGAAAACCGAAACCATGATATACTCGCCCCAGCCGCTCAGAAAGGCGAACAGGGAGACCGCCACGATTCCCGGCCAGACGAGCGGCAGATAGACCGCCACGAACGTCTTGATCCGGCTGCTGCCGTCTACGCTGGAGGCCCATTCGAGCTCCTTGGGCACATCGTCGAAGAAGCCCTTGATAATCCAGGTCGACATGCCGAGTCCGGCAAAGCCCTTCAGCAGAATGATGCCGCCGAGCGTATTGATCAGCCCCAGCTCGTTGAGAATATAGAAGGAAGCGATCAGCGACGTCACGGCAGGGAAGGCGTGAGTAAGCATCGTGGAGTGCAGCAGTCCGTTCTTCCCCGGGAAATTGGCCCGGGAAATGACATAGCCCGCCATCAGGCCGGCAGACACCTCCAGCACGGAGGAGCCGACGGCAATAATCAGCGTATTGGCAAAAATGCCCCAGATGCTCGGATAGACCATGCCGTCAACCTTAAGCTCCGACCAGAGGAAGCTCCAGTTCTGAAAGGTAAAGCCATGCGGCATAATGCCGTTGACCATCTCGCCGCCGAATGAAATCAGAATAAGCCATACATAAATAAACAGCAGCGGTACCGTCACAATGGTCAACAGGACGATCGATAATAGATTGGGCAGTCCCCTGATGCGTCCGATCCGGACCGGCGGCGTAAAGCTCTCCGATCGAACCGGGCGAACCGGCAGTGTACCGGCTTCAACCGTTTTGCCTGGCATGATGTATAAAGCCTCCCTTCGTCGCCCGTCAGCGGGCGCCTCCCATTAATTTGCGGAAGCCGAACAACCGGTACGACACCACCATGGCAATGACAATGATGGGCAGTATGAACAGCGAGATTGCCGAGCCATAGCCAAAGTCCAATGTGAAGAATGCCGTATGGAAAGCGTAGAGCGCCCAGGTCTCCGAGCGGTTGGCCGGCCCGCCGTCGGTCAGCAGCAGGATGGATTCGTAGCTGGTGAGCAGGCCGAGCCCCTGCCATACCGCAAGAAAGGTAAGCGGCCACCGGAGGAAAGGAACGATCAGCTTCCATAGAATGCTCCATTCGGTGGCTCCATCCACGCGGGCTACATAGAAATAGGATTTGTCCACGGCCTGCAGCGCAGAAGAGAATACGATCATGGACAGCGTAGATCCCATGACTCCCGACAGCAGAATGTTGATCAGCATCGGGTATTTGTCCAGCCAGGCTACAGGCTCCCAGCCGTACCAGGCATTCATAATCGTATTCAGCACACCGTACTTGCTCGGGCTTAGAATCCATGTCCAGAGCAGCGCCTCGACCACGCCCGGCGATACGCGGGGAAGCAGCCAGATCGTTCTGAACAGGGAACCGACCGTCTGATTGCGCACATAATGGGTGGTCGTTACCGCAATGACAAATCCCCAGGCGATCTGTATGACCAGCGTCGATATGACGAACAGGACTGTATTGGCGATAATGAGCCCGACCTTGGGGTCGATCAGCGCTTTGCGGAAATTCGTCAGCCCGCTGAAATCAAAGCGCAGCGCCGAGTCCATCGAGGTGAAGGCGATCAGGATGACGATGACAGCTGTCGCGGCAAACAGGACGAATTGATTAAACAAAAACGGACTCAGCATCATTCCCGAGATGCCGTATTCCCGCAGCTTGCCGCGCAATCCCCCAGCTTCCTGCTGGGGGAATTGCGGTTTGGTATCGTTATGCATAGCGTTCATGCCGACCACATCACTTTACCGTAAATTTGTCAAGATTCAGCTTCATTTGCTCTTCCATCCACTTCACCGTTTCTTCGGGGCTTTTGCCTGAAGCGATGTTTTTGATGGCATCCGTATAAATTTTTGCGAATTTGGGCTGGTCGGGATCATTCGGAATAAATTTCGAATAGTTGATCAAATAGCTGTTGGCATTCAGCCATACGTTGTCCTTGATCTGCTCCTGACCCTCCTTTGTGAACGGAAGATGCGAGCTTTGCTCGTCATGCTCCTTCTGCAGCTCCGGCGCGCTGACATAGGTCAGCAGGCGTTTGGCCAGCTCCGGGTACTTCGTTTGCTTGCTGACGACGTATGTCCACGGTCCGGATACGGTGACGGGCTTGCCGCCTTTCTCCGTAGGAGGCATCAGCATGACGCCGATATTTTGCATAATGAAGTCCGTCGAAACGTTCCCCTGCGTTTTCTCCATGCCGCGCGTTCTCCATTTCGCTTCATCCCAGACGCCGGCGACCATGAACATCGATTCTCCGTTGATCATCGCCTTCAGGTTGTCGTCCTTGGGAGCTGCGAGCGCAGCTGCAGGCAGCACCTTGGAATCGAGCAGCTGTTTGATCCACTGCAGCGTATCGGTCATATGGGCTTTATCCAGCACATATTCAGCCTTCTCCTGGTCATACATCTCCACATTGTGACTGTAGAAGAGGAGAGCCAGGTCGCTCTGGCCGGTAGTCGGCACAAACCCGTTCTGGACAATCTTCTGGTCGACGGCGTCCTTGGCGATCTTGTCCATGTCGTCCATCGTGAATTCGCCCTTCTCGACCTTGCCCGGCAGCTCCGCGATCTGCTCGTCCGTCCAGCCAAGCTTCTTCAGCGCAGGCTTCCAGAAATAGACCGGGCGGGCTTCCGTATCCTGAATGACGCCCCAGACGCTCTTATCCCAGGTCACCGCATCCCAGTAGCCGGCAATCTGGTTTTTGAAGACGTCTTCTTTCTCAATTCCGTCGAGATTCAGCAGATAATCCCCGTCCGCCATCCAGCCGATATTGGAAAAGGTGGTCGCATAGATATCGGAGGCATTGCCCGATTTGGAGGCAAAGATGAAATTTTGCTTGAAATCCTCGTCTGCCAGCGGCTTAACGACGGCGTTGACCTTGACCCGCTGCTTGGCGTTTTCCTTTTCCAGCTGGGCATTGAGCATATCGGCAGCTTTAATGAAATTGTTCGCCCGGGCCGGAGCGGAGGAGTCGGGTGTCATGACTTCGATCGGCACGATTTCCACATCTCCGGTCGTCTGAACGATGTTTTCCTTCGTGCCGCCTGTATCGATATCCGAGGCCGTATTGGGGTTCTGGCCGCTTTCCACCTGCTTCGTATTGTTGGCTGTTTCCTGAACGGCCTGTCCGCATCCGGAAAGCAGCAGAGTCAGTACGGCAATAATTGCGGCAGTGTACTTCCAGTGAAGCATGGGCTGGATTTTCACGTAGCATTCTCCTCGACAAATGAATTTTGGACAATCGGATGCTCAGGCGATGAAATCGCGAAGACGAATCTCAGGTGCGCCTGACAAAAAAACGGATCATATCGTTGCGCATAAAGTCGTACGAGAGAAAGACCGGCGCCCCCTTGGGATCGTAATGGACCTGAATGAATTTCAGCAGGGGGGAATTGCTCATCTTCAGACGATACGGGAGCATGTCCTCGTCCGTCACGGCGCATATTTCCATCAGCGCCTCTGCGATCGTAATGCCATACTTCTGACTGAGGCATTTGGTCAATGAGCCGGGCTCGAACTTCTCCGGAAAATCGGCTCCCACAATACTTTGGGGAAGGATGTTTTTGGAGTAGACCACCGGCTCGCGGTTGGCCGTTCGAATCCGGTCGATGACAAATACGACGTCCTGGCTGTTCAGATCCAGCAGTTGAATCTCCTGCGCATCGGGCTTGCGTTTGAAAATCTGAACCTCCAGATCGCCTTCGGTCAAATTCGCGTTCCGAATCAGCTCGGTGATGCTGGAAAAGCGGTTGATGGTGCTTTTCATATGCTGGCCTTGACGCCGCACATAATAACCCGAACCCTGGATGCCGTGAATCCGCCCAAGCTCGATCAACTGCTTGAGTGATCTGCGGATCGTTTCCCGGCTTACTTCGAACCGGCTGCACAGCTCCTTCTCCGTCGGCAGTCTCTCGCCTTCATTGAAGAGTCCCTGATCAATTTCCCGGATGAGAGTAGCGCAGATATCTGAATAACGATTTGTCATAATGGACTCCATTCACTCCTTGCCGTGGCCACAACTTAGGATGATCACCTGTATTCAGCATAAGTGCAGAATGTTAGTAGGGAATAAAGAAAAGTGCGACGAATGCTAACTGCATGTAAAGCTTCGGTTAATTTGTCTATATAAATTTTTCCTTTTCTCCGGATGAAGTGCCTGTTTTCAAGGGAAATGGGGGTTTTGGTGAGCGTATGGGGGAATCCGGATCATAATTTGTCTAGAACAATTTTTGAGAAGGAGGTTTGATGCCGAAAGGGCAGCGGCATGACATGTTCAGCGCGGTGCAAGCCCGCATAACGTTCACGCCTGATTTCAACCCCCGCTTCACAGGCCGGAAATGAATGCTCCGCAAAAGAAATTGAATACGATGCGCCTTCAAAAGCCTCATCCCTCCGAGGAACGCCCAAACTGCCCCGGAAATGAATATCGACCTGAACCGGAACCGTCCTTACGATTAAGGAGGGCAATGTCCGCGCCATGAACATGTTCCCGCGGACAATGCAAACTGCAGTGTAAGGACCGGTGAAACGATGAATTTTCAATTGGATGACTTTGCTTTCGATTTGCGGGCGAGCCTCGCACCAGCCCATCATATCTGGGTGGGAAGCGGCCGAGGCACGGTCGCTCCCCTTGCCAATACTGCGGCAGGCGTGAAAGGCTTGTTCTCCCCACCGTTCGCGGCGCGCGACATTCAGCTGCTGCTGGATATCGAGGCCGACGGGCATGCGGTAAGCGATACCGGGAATTTGGGGAAGGGGGACTGCGGGCTGCTGTACGCAGGGGGCGAGTGGCGGCCGGACCGGATTACGCGCCGAGGCACGTATCATTATATGCACGAAGGCCGGCTCATCTCCTTATCCGTCCGGAGCAGTCTCGTACCGCTGGCGGACAGCGCCGGGTTTGTGCTGAGCGCGGCAATCGTCAACCGCACGGACCGGAGCATGCAGGTTGGCGTTAAGCCTCGTCTGACGCCGGGGCGCCTCCGCTTCCAGCCGCTGGACGACTGGGATTATGGGCACCCTGAGCCGGGAGAATCGGCGCAGATGATTGCCCCCGGTATTTGGGAGAATGAGGAAGTGCGGCTGACGCTGCTTCAGGATGATGAGCGGTCATCCCTGCTGGCTCCGGGTGAGGAAGCGGTATACCGCTTTTCCGTTGTACTGACGCGCTGCGGCGAGGAATGTCCGCCCGGAAGCTTGGCGGATTGGGAGAAACGGACGGAAGATGTCTGGCGGGAGCGTATTGAACGGATGTGCGGCTCCGTGCCCCGTCTGGAAAGCGATATTCCCGGGCTGGACGACTATTATAACCGTTCCCTTGCCAGCGGACTGGTCTGCCTGTGGGAGCATCCGGATTTCGCCATGTCGCCTTTCCCGGTTGTATCCGGCATGGAGGGAGCGGGAGTTTGCTGCTATCCGTGGGATACGGGCGGCTACGCGGGAAGAATGCTGGCCATGATGATCGGCAGCGGCAAAATGATTGAGCTGGCGACGCTTATGGCCAATAGCGGCATCGAGAGCCATTCGAGATTTTCGCCAAGCGGAGCCGGCAAGGACGTGCCCTATTCCTACAATATGTGGTCGTTCTTTAATCTGGTGTGGAGCAATATGCAGCAGAACGGCGAAGGACGACAGCTGTACGGGACGATGCACAGGCTGCTGCTGAGCGAGGAGGAGAGGTTTCCAGCCCGCTGGGAGCTGCTCGATTACGGCAGCCAGCATAATTTGCTGGAAATGAGAAGCGCCGCGCACGAGCATATCGTCGCAAGTCCCAATGCCGAGCGGGCCTGGTGCTATGATCTGCTGGCGGACCTGGCCGAACATCCGGATGTTCGGGGCAGCGGCGAAAATGCCCGTCCAGGCCGGAAAGCCGGGCAGATGGAAGCCGGGCAGATGGAAGCCGGGGAGGAAGAGGCTCAAGGGAACGCGCCGACCGGACAAGCCGCGGTCGAACAAGCGGCGTTATGGCGGGGCAAGGCGGAGCGGATCCGGCAGTCGATCCGGGATCATCTGTGGGATGAAGAGGCGGGGTGGTTCAATTGCGTCTACCCGGACGGGCATAAGGAACGGGTGTACACGATCCAGGCATACGATGCCCTGCGGATGGGCGTGTGCACCGAATCGATGAAGGAGGCGCTGCTGTCGCACCTGCGGGAAGGCGCGTTTCTCGCTCCTTATGGAGTAAGCAGCATATCGGCGGAAGATCCGCTGCATTATGAGTTGAACGATCCGGATTGGTCGGGTGGAGGCTGCTACACGGGAGAAGCATCCATGCTTGCCCTTATCTTATGGGAAACCGGCGAATCCGCGAAGGCTTGGGATGTCTTAAGGAGATTGCTATGGATGGGTCAACATTTGCCGTATTTCCCCCAGGAGCATTATTGCGACCGTCCGGCGGTGCCGGCTCATAAACGGGCGAACGTCATCGCCGGCCTGTCCGGCGCCGAAGCCATTTTGTTCGGGATGGCGGGTCTGCAGCCCGCACCGGACGGATCGCTTAAGGTATTTCCGCAGCCGCCCTCCGAGGGACGGGTTTCCATCACGGGATATGTGCACAGGGGACGCCGCATCGACATCCATATGAAGCCGGCTCATTGCGAGATCCTCTGCGACGGGACAACTGTCTATGAAGGCATGCCCGCATTAATCGTCATCCCATGCGGGACTGAATAGAAGATGATAAGCAAGTGGCAGAAAATGAATATTCCTGCCCGTTATATACCGCTTTTGCCTTTCATGCGGGCAACTGGGAACATAATGATTATCGACGGAAACGGAAGCCCGGCATTACGATGGGGGTGTCAACGTTTTCAGGGAAAGGTGGGTTCAAGATGAGAAGGGCAGCGGCTTCAAAGCCGGGGAACCGGGCGGACGGCAGCGCAATCTGGCCGCAACCGTCCGAACGGGGATATTTCAGGCAGCTGTTGCTGGATATTGGCAAGGAGAAACTGCTGTATGCCATGCTGCTTCCCGGCCTCTTATTTTTTGTGTTGTTCAAGTATCTGCCGATGCTTGGCGTCGTTATTGCATTTCAGGACTATCAGCCGTTCGCGGGCATTCTGCACAGCCAATGGGTCGGCTTGAAGCATTTCCAGCGCTTCTTCGCCGATCCGGCCTTCTGGATGCTGTTCCGCAATACACTGGTGCTGGCGGTGTACAATCTGCTCTTCTTCTTCCCGCTGCCTATTATATTGGCGCTTATGCTGAACGAGGTGCGGAAGCAGGCGTACAAGCGGATTGTGCAGACGGTCATTTACGTTCCGCATTTTATTTCATGGGTCGTCGTGGCCGGGTTGACCTACACGATGCTGACTACGGAAGGAGGGATTGTCAACGAAACGCTCGCTTCCATCGGCGGGGACAAAATCAACTTCCTGCTGAGCCCGGACTGGTTCCGCACAATGATCACCTCGCAGGTCATCTGGAAGGAAATGGGCTGGGGGACGGTTATTTTCCTGGCAGCGCTGGCTGGCGTCGACCTGCAGCAGTACGAAGCCGCACGCATCGACGGTGCCAACCGCTGGCAGCAATTATGGCATATCACGCTGCCCGCGCTCAAGACGACGATCGTGATCCTCCTTATTCTGCGGCTGGGCAGCTTTCTCGATTCGGGCTTCGAGCAAATTTTCCTGATGCTGAATTCCGGGAACCGCGACGTGGCGGAAGTGTTCGATACGTATGCCTATACGTCCGGCCTGCTCAATGCGCAGTTCAGCTACAGCACCACAGTCGGATTGTTCAAATCGGCCGTCAGCCTCATTCTCGTTCTGTCAGCCAATACGCTGGTGAAGAAATTCGGCGAGGAAGGGGTGTATTAGCTTGATGAATCGCACATGGGGCGGCAGAGCGTTCGACGCGGCCAATTATACGCTGCTGGCGGTTATCGGCCTTATTACCGTTCTGCCGTTTCTGTTTGTCATATCCGGTTCGCTGGTCAGCTCGGAGGAGCTGCTCGTCAAAAAAATCGTGTTTATTCCGACGAATATTTCATGGGATGCGTACCGGTTTATTTTTGCCACAAAAGTCATTTACCAAAGCTTGCTGAACACCGTGCTCATCACCGTCGTCGGAACCTTCATCAACCTCCTGATGACGACGCTGATGGCCTATCCGCTCTCCAAAAAAACGCTGCGCGGGCGAAGCAAGATCATGCTGCTTGTCGTATTTACGATGCTCTTCAACGGGGGCATCATTCCGACGTACCTCGTCGTCAAAAGCTTCAGCATGCTGGATACGTATTGGTCGCTCTGGATTCCGTCCGCGATCAGCGCGTTCAATCTGATCCTGCTGCGCAACTTCTTCCAGCAGCTTCCCGAAGGGCTGGAGGAATCGGCCAAAATCGACGGCTGCAACGAGCTGCGCATTCTATTCTCTATCGTGCTGCCGCTGTCGCTGCCGGCGATGGCCACCTTCGCGCTGTTTTATGCCGTAGGGCACTGGAATTCGTTCTTCAGCGCGGTTATTTATATCAACGATTCGAATATGTGGCCGATTCAGGTGTGGCTGCGGCAGATCGTCATGCTGTCGGCGGGCGGCTTCGGCGACGCCGGGGCGTTGTCGGAGGTCGTCGTTCCGCCGGAGAGCATCAAATATTCGGTTATCGTGGTGGCGGCGCTGCCGGTCCTTCTGCTTTATCCGCTGCTGCAGAAGCATTTTGCCAAGGGCGTACTGCTCGGTTCGGTAAAAGGATAACAGGCCTTTGAACATATGCGGGCTGTCTTATATGCAGCGGGAAGAAACGAACTGCGCCGCCGGTGGTCGGCGGCAGCCGTTTCTTCTTCCCTTATCGAATCTGCAAGTTTCACTTCTATAAATTTCTATAAGGTTTCAGGGAAGAAACGAACTGCACCGTTAAAAGTCGGCGGCGTCCGTTTCTTCTTATATAATTACAATAACGGAGGGTGTTCAATGAGAAAGACGAGAAGGTTGAAAATGAAAATGGCAGGCGCCGGCGTAGCTGCGATTGCGGCTCTGTCCCTGCTAAGCGCTTGCGGTGGAGAAGCGGGAAACAGCGGCAACAACGCTGCCGCACCAACCGGAGAAGCCGCTGCGCAGCCGGTCGGGATCAGCATGATGTCGCCGTTCTATTCCGCTCAGCCGCCGACGACGGACGATTCCAACGCCGCCTTCAAGGCGCTGCAGGAGAAACTGGGCGTTAAGCTGGATGTGACATTCATTCCCGGCACGACGTATAACGACAAGCTGAATGTGATGCTTGCTTCCGGCAATCTCCCGCAGGTGATGGTTGTGCTGGACAACAAGAATGCAGCCATCATCAACGCGGTCCGCTCCGGGGCTTTCTGGGAGATCGGCCCGTATATCAAGGATTATCCGAATTTGCAGAAATACTGGAACGACCAGATCGCCAACAATATTTCCGTCGACGGCAAAATTTACGGCATCTACCGCGACCGCCCGCTGGCGCGCAAAGGAGTTATATTCCGTCAGGACTGGCTCGACAATCTGGGGCTCCAGCAGCCGGAGAAGGTCGACGACTTGTATACGATTGCCAAGGCCTTTACTCTGGACGATCCGGACAAGAACGGCAAGAATGACACGTTCGGCCTGTCGCTGTCGGACGACAACCTGATGACGGATACGACCGTCGTGATCGAGACGGCGATGGGCGGCTTCAACCAGTGGGGCGTCAAGGACGGCAAGGTTACGCCGGACTTTATGACGGACGAATATATGGAAGCGCTTAAGCTGCTCAGGAAAATGTACGAGGAGAAGCTGCTCAACCAGGATTTCGGCGCGGTCAAGGGGACGAAGCTTCAGGACAACATCAATCAGGGCAAAGCGGGGTTGTATATCTCCAGCATCGACGACGCGAACGCCAAGCATTCGGATCTGTTCAAGCTGAATCCGGAGGCCAAGATTGATTTCGTGCTCGGGCTCGAGGGGCCGAGCGGCGACAAGCTGCCTGCGAACTCCGGCTATTCCGGCGTATTCATGTTCCCGAAATCCAGCGTCAAGACGGAAGAGGATCTGAAGCAGATCCTGACGTATTTCGACAAAAACATGGATCCGGAAGTCTTGAAGCTGTTTGCATTCGGGGTGGAAGGCGTACATTATAAAACGGAGAACGGAAATCCGGTATTCACGAACGAACAGCTGTGGAAGGATCAGGTCGATACGCTGAGCCAGCTCCGCATCGCGCCTTCGGACCTGACGTTTCCGACCGAATCGGACGTGATGAAGAAAGTGAAGCAGCTGTATAAGGACAATGTGCCGAATGCAGTGCCAAGCGTGATCGAGCCGTTCATCTCCCCGACTAATTCGGAGATCGGCGCAGAGCTGGTCAAGGTGATCAACGATGCCCGCGTCAAATTCATCATGGGCGATATCGATGAAGCCGGCTTCGCCAAAGCGACGGAAGAATGGCGTAAACAAGGCGGCGACAAGATCATCGACGAATTTACCCAGGCCTACAATAGCGTGCAAAAATAATAACGTCGCGGCTTTCCGCCAAGGCGCCTCCTATATCGGACCCGTCCGGTCGGGAGGCGCCGCATGAGCCGACATTCCCGCGGTATTGCGGCCTTGCAGGCAAGAATGCTCGGGAAAGACCGTCAGACATGAGCGGCGGAGGCTTCATTTATGAAATTGTATGCATCTTCTTTTTTGTCCAGGCTCTTATGGTTCAGCTTGCTGCTAGGGACGTTCCCGGTCATTGTACTGGGGGCTTTTTCCTATTTCAAAGCGTCTGAAACCGTGCAGACGAAAGTATACGAGAGCAATCAGCAGCAGCTGCAGCAGACAGAATCGCAGATCGAGCAGATGCTCCGTCTCGTCGATTATTCGGCCATCCAATTTATGAATCAAACGGTCGTAACGTCCGCCCTGCGGGGAGAGCTGCACAGTAATAGCAGCGGGGTCCGCACGGTGAAGGAACTGCTTGAGTCGATGAGCAAGCAGCAAAGCAATGAGCTCGGCATGATGAGCATGCAGCTGATCAGTCTGGCGAGCGGCTGGTCGGTCGACGGCACGGGACTGTCCGGGCTGTCTGCGGAGGAGCTGAAAGGCTACGGGAGCTGGGTCCGCGATCCGAGAACCTCCTTCTGGATGGCCGGTCCGACGAGCGTCAGGCTGATCAAAAAGATTCCCGCTTATTCCGCGAACCCTACGGGACTGCTTATATTCTCCGTTCCGGCATACGAGGTCAACAAGCTGATCAGCAGCGATACGAAGCTTGGCAAGGTGCTGGTGATGGACGAAGAGCGTCATGTTATTTCCGGCAATGACGGCGGACTGCCGGACAATCAGCTGGAGGAGCCGCCCCTCGGCGGGGAACCGGATGTGCCGGGAGCGGAGTACGGGTTCTATAAGTCCCGCATCGGACAGGAGCGGGTAGGGGTAAGCTACCGCAAATCGTCCTACAACGGCTGGGTATATACGTCTATCGTTTCGATCGACGAGCTCAACAAGGAGGCACGGGATATCGGCTGGTTCACCTTGTACCTGTGTCTGGGCATATTGGCCGCCGCTCTGCTCATTTCGTATCTCGGCTCCAGAAAAATGTACCGGCCGATCCGGAACCTGTACGAAATTGTGCGGAATTCGCCGGATACAGACAGGACAACTGCGACAAGTGATGAATTCGTCCTGATCAATGAACGGTTTCGCGGACTGCTGCAGCAGGAATCCCGTCTGCTGCAGGAGGTACAGGGACAATCCCGCAATGTGAAGGAATATTTTGTATTCAAGCTGTTTCAGAGCGATATGACCAAGACGGAAATCCGCGACAGGCTGCTGCTGTTCGGCGATCCTTTGAACTGGAGCGGCATGTGCGTGATGGCGGTCCAGATCGATACGCTGTCGGATACGCGTTTCCGCGAACAGGACATGGACCTGCTGCTGTTTGCCGTCAATAACATCGTAGCCGAGCTGGTGGCAGCGGAGCGGAGACTGCCGCCCGTGGTGATGGGAGAATCCCAGATCACGCTGCTGGGCGGCACGGAGTCCGACCCTCTGCGGTTCAAGGATCAGCTCGACTCGCTGGCGCAGCAAATCATGAAGACGATCGACAGCTTCCTGGGGCTGAAGATCAGCATCGGTTTCAGCCGGGTCTTTGCCGATATCAAGCAAATCCGTCATGCTTACGGGGAAGCACTTACTGCGCTCAAATACCGGATGAAGCTGGGCGCGGAATCCATTCTGTTCATCGGTGACGTGCAGCCGGAGCAGGGCTTGCCGCAGCATTATCCCGATGCCCTCGAACGCGAGCTGCTTGACGCGCTGAAGCTTGCGGACCGGGAACAGGCTTTCGGGCTGCTGCCCCGATTGATCGAGGCAATCGCCGTCGATGACCGGACGCATGAGGAATATTTCATGTCATTTGTACGTCTGCTGCTGCAGATGCTGCAGGCTTTCAAGGAAGCCGGGGTGCATCCCGGCCGGTTGAACATGACGGAGCAGTCCCTGTTCATTCATCTGTTTCAATTGAGGACGGTCAGGGAGGTGGAGCTGTGGTTTCGGCATGAGGTGATGGGTCCGCTGCTTCAGCACCTCGAGCAGCGGCGCGAGGAGCAGTATCAGAGCATTTCCAGCGGAATCGTCCACATTATCGAAACCGGCTTCGACACCGATCTTACGCTGGAGGTTTGCGCCAAGCGGATGAACTACAGCCCGAATTATTTGAGCAAGGTATTCCGCAAGGAAACGGGCGTTAATTTCAGCGATTATTTGGCGGAATACCGCATGAGAATGGCGCAGCAGTGGCTGACCGAAACGGATATGAAGATAGCGGAAATCGCCGAAAAGCTGAAATACAACACGCCAGCCAACTTTATTCGCTATTTCCGCAAACTGGAGGGCATAACACCGGGCCAATACCGGGAAAAGCATTTGAATAAAACAACAAGCGGCTTCCGGCACCAGTAAAACCCCTGAGGTACGATATTCCATGGCATATGAACGGACATGATCGTTGAACTTCCAAGGGCTTGCCGCACGGCAGGCCCTTCCCTTGGCTTTACCTGTGGGGCAGAAATACTGCATGCAACGGAAACCAAAAAGGCCGGGAAACGATTTTACCCGTTTCCCGGCCATAGTTAATTTGCAGGTTCTGATGGCGTAATCAAGCGTTTCTTCTTGCCAGGAAAGCGTTTAGAATAATCTCCTGGCCGTGACAAAACGTTTTTTCCACTTTTCATCGAAATCCTCGAAGTGAACGCCCTGCTCTTTCGAATAAGTATGAAGAACACGGCCGTCTCCCGCATAGATGCCTACATGCCCGATATCGAGCCCGCGGGCACTGAAGAACAGAAGATCGCCTTTGCGCAGCTCGTCAATTCCGACCTTGTTTCCCTCCAGAGCCTGGTCGTAGGAGACTCGCGGCAGATCGATGGATAATGCTTCGCTGAAAACATACCGGACAAAAGAGGAGCAATCGAAAGTGTCGGTCTGGCCGGAGGCGGCTCCGAACTCGTAAGGGGTCCCCAGAAATTTGGATCCGAAGGCGAGCAGCTCATCCGCTTGCTTATCGGCTAGCGCCGGGCTCGTATAATCGGTATACAGCGGTTTGGCCGAAATGAAACCGACAGTATTATCCTGGGCCTGCACTTCCAGCCAATCGGCGTTTATTTCCCGGATGACGTGGATTCTCTCGTTTTTTGAAAGCATTCGGATGAGAGGGGAATCCGTATCTTTCCCGGGAGAAACGCGCAGGTTGACGCCGTATTCGATCGTGGTTTCATAATCATGTACGGATGAAATCGTAATTGAACGTGAATATTCATGCCATTTAACGAGATTCCCCAGCGTTTCGCTAATAAATCGAAGGGGAACCATGGTAGATCCGTCGATAATTTTGCCGGATACGGGCAGCTCCAGCCTTACTTGATTTTTATAAGCGGTTTTTTCTCCAATTTTGTATGTAAGGATGGCTCCGTCTTTATTCGCAGTAACCGTTTGCGTACTCGTATCCCAGGAAATTTTTGCGCCCTCAGCCTCGAAAATTGAGCGCATGGGAACGAAACTGTAGCCCCCTTCAATAACCGGCGCAGTCTGAAAGGACAGCGGATGCCCATCCAGAAATACAGAAGGCGGCGGATTCGTCTCGGCATGGACCGGCCCTGCATGGACCAGCATCATACTCATAAGCGCTGATGCAGCGCCTGTAAGGAAGCAATTTCTAATCTTCATGTTCAGACTCCTCTTCCAGAGTTTTCTTTTGCAATGTATAAACGCAGCCGCAGGACGTTTGTTTCTATCCAATTATTGGAATAAAGAAAAAAGGCCGGGCAACGATTTTAATCGCTGCCGGCCTGGGTTGAAATAAATGAGTAAGAATGGCTTAATAAAGCGTTTCTTCCGTGATGTTGTAATAGCCGGTAAGGTTATTGGAAGTGGTCAGAACGATTTTTGCGCTTGCGTATCTTGCAAAGGTATTTTTTGTAAAACGAATTTGTGTCCCGTTATTGATGATCTCCGCTTTAAAATCCCCCGCAGAGCCGATTGTTGGGATCACCGTTATCGAAGTAATATTTTGCTGGAAGTTAACAGGAAGATTTCTTGTTTCCGGGGAAACAAGCAGCCTGACGTCACCGAGATGAAACTGAATGTTAATGGGCACATGCGGAATCGTCAGGATCGGGCCAACTCCTCCTCCTCTTAAGGCAGACGACGAATCAGCTGCGGCACTTGCGGCTGCCGGCATGCTCAACATTGCGACTGCGGCCAAAGCAATTCCGGACTTTTTGATTGTTTTACGTAGATTTCTCACGATTAATATTCCTCCATGATTTCGTTTATTTGGTGTGGACCTCTTCCTCACAAGATTGAATAATAACGGATCCAAGTGAAGTCGGATATACTCAAAAATCCAAGTATATACATGACAGAGACAGGAATGGTCCTAATTTATGGGAATTACCGCAACTTTTCTATATCAAAATCGTCTCAAGAATCGATATTCATGCAGATTAACCAAACAGCTTTCCTGTATGTGCAACATGCCTCCATCTCGAAGCGTCATAGCTATTAATATGGGGGGATTATCCATGAAAAAAAATATCGTTTTGATGGCAATATGTTTCATTATTTCAGGGTGCTTGAATGAGAAGACCATTACTTTGGTGCAGATCCAAGGTCTGTTCGAAAAGCATGGAATTCCTTTATCCGAGCCCACGGAACCAAACACGGAGAGTGTTTTTCAATGACTTTGAACGGTGTCGCGCCTGAGCTTTTTATAATAAATGGCGATCAGTTAATCAGTGTTTACGTCTATTCCTCCAGCGATGGGGTTAAGAGGGGAATAAAGGATTTTGAGGATAAGACGGCAACGGCGGATGTGGTAGCTCACGGCCGATATCAAGCTGCAAATGTGCTTCTTATTTATGACTACGGAAGCTCCTTCAAAGACGATCGGGTTGAACTTGTGGTAAGGGATATGAAGACTCTTGCATAATAATGCGAGTTTAAACAAGTTACTATCATGAATCGCCGCGGCAGCAGCTTATTCAATGAGATTAAGTTCTTATGGCGTTTATCGTACAAGTATTCGCTTCATGATGATCATAAAAATGGAAGCCATTCCATTTCTTACGCAACTTTTACCTGACAGCAAGCGTTAAACATGTCATGGAAGCTTGCTGGTGTCTTTTGCCCGGGTGGATCCGTAATTCAGAGAATTGAAGGAGATAAAAAATGAAAACGTTTAAATCAATAAGGTGGCTGCTTATTTTATCTTTCCTGATCATGCCGTTTGCGAACGTCTCCCATTCAACCGTATCGGCTGCAGAAGAAATGTCGGATACGGTTATCCTTCAAATGAACAGCAAGGTTATGGTTCATAATGGCGTCACCATGAATTCGGCCCAGCCGGTCACAGTGCAAAATGGCACAACATTCATCACACTGAGCTCGATCTCTGCGCTTTACGGTTACAAGGTCTCCTATAATGCGGCCACCAAAGAAATTACGGCCGCTAACGATTATCACGATCTTATCTTCAAAATCGGCAGCACGATTGTCTACGGAGACGGCCTGCCTGTCAAGATTGCCATTGCTCCCTATATCCTGAACGGTTCCCTGATGGTTCCGGTCCGGACATGGTCGAATCTGGCTGAGAGCACACTGGTCTTAAGCGGCAAGCAAATTACGCTTTCCTGGAATGTGCTCAAGCAGCCTACGGCGGATTTTGCCGTCGAGCCGGGCGAAATCATCGCAGGGGAGACGGTAGTGAACTATATCGACAAGTCCACGAACCCAAGCAGCCAGCCCTACGTGCAGGACTTTTACACCGGAAGAATGGATGTTTTCCCTGCTGCCGGTTCCTATACGATTACAAGGCAGGTTCAGGATGTGAATGGCTTGTGGAGCGAGCCGTACTCGGTCACGGTTGAGGTTCAGCCGCAGAATATGCCTCCGGTCGCAAGCTTCACGACGGATAAGCAGGAGTATCGGCTTGGCGAGAAAATCAACTATACGGATCTAAGCACAGATGATAGCAATGAAATCGTCCGCAGAACCTGGACCGGCGATGATGACGTGTTTTTCGAGCCCGGGCTTAAGACCGTCACATTGGAAGTGCAGGATGCCAAGGGACTGACCCATTCTGTGACACAGACGATCAATGTCACGGATGAAGTGCTCTATACGCAGGATGAATACTATAAGCTGTTTGCGGAGCCAGGCGTCAAGTTCCCCATGGAGAGCAAAAATGTTCTGGATTACCCTTCATTGCCCTACAAAATTCAGGATGAAGGATCCCAGTTTGTCCGCAGCAACAGCCCCGAGGTTCTTGAGGGAGAAGGAATAGCCTATGTTTCGCAGTTGACGGGGCAGGTTCGCTTCATGTTTCATAACATTAACAAAATCGGTTACCCGGTAAAGATTTATCTTGTCGCGACCAATAATAACAGCTCGTCGGTTACCGTAAGCACAGGATCGGTCGGTATTGGCGGACCGGATCCCTATGTGGATAAATCCGGCAAGATGGCGGTCCTGCGCTATATGAATTCACTGGTTGCCCGGCCGGCGCCGACAACAACAACGATCAAGCCGGGGCAATCCGTCACCCTGCTTCCGGAAATATCCAGGATTCCCTTGAAGCAAAGCGATGTCTTCACCGCTTACGCAGATTTGTATGCGGACAAAGAGCTGACCTACCGCGTGGTGGTCGTGGCATCCTCCAAGGACCCGATTCAAGAGATACCAAACTTGAGTATTCTGGAGCGCAACGATGTTCATGTTCGCGGTACGTTCAACAAAGCGAACCGGGCTATCGAGATGTCCGATACATTGGGCGAAGAGCCGGAGGTCATTATGCTCGGCGACCGTAAGATGGACACCTATACGGATGGAATTGACGAAATTACGGGTCAGCTTGAGCTGAATACCGGCAATTTTGGCGTTCTGTACAAGATGCGGCTGCAGCATGTGGCCCCCCCATACCCTGATTGCGCTTAATCCACGTGGCGGCATATATACCGGAGCCTTTATCGTCAATGGCCAGGTCGTCCAGGCGGCTAACGACGGCGCGCTGAAGGACAACGGTCAAGCCGTTGCGCTGTACCGGACGGGCGATTCCGAGGAATCGGTTGAAATCGTGTTTACGATTGCAGCAGGAAGCAATACGCCGATCGCCATGCTGTTCCTGCCGATGCCAGCCAAACGCTTGTAGGTTAACGAGCGCTGCTGAGATTCATTCAAATTCAGGAGGGATGACCGTGAAAGCCGTTAAACTTCGTCCATTCATTCCATCAGGCCAGGATTATACGCTTGCGCAGCGATTTTTTGAGGATCTTGGTTTCGAGAAAGTGTACTCCAATGACGGATTGAGCATCTTCCGGATGGGGGAACAGGAATTTTTTCTGCAGAATTTCCATAATCAGGAGTTTCAGGAGAATTTCATGGTAGAGCTGATTGTCGAGGATCTTGATGGCTGGTGGACGCATATACAAGCAGTTGTCCGCGAGAACAATTATCCTGTTAAAATAAAAGAGCCGACAATCTATCCATGGGGAAAACGTGAAATCAACTTAATTGATCTATCCGGTGTTTGCTGGCATATTTCGGAGGCAACCAAATAGAATTCACCCAGGCGGTGAGTTAAGGTGAGGAGTCCAGGAATTCTTGGGCTCCTTGTTGTTTTGCACCGCATCCCCGTGGGCTATGAAGATATTCAATATTCCAGGAAATCTTTAAATCGATCAAGGGGGTTGCGCCAATGCAGTACCGGGGGAAATGAACTAGCTGACAAATAATGGAGGAGGCAGTTTGCAGATGCGGAACTGGACTTAGGTCTGGTCTACTTTCCATCCGCAAGCGGATGCTCACAGCTGGCTCTCGGGGCTACAATGGAAGCAACGAAACGAGAAAGCGTGGTTATGACAATGAAAAAGCAAAACGCCGTCAAGGCTTGGAAAATGCTCGTCATGGCACTCCCGAAAGGAATTGCGGCATTTGTAGTCGCAATTGTCGGTCTGTCAGTGGGCCTGCCGCTATTGGTCATTTTGATTGGCCTGCCGCTTTTGTCGGCGACACTGGTCCTGTGCCGCCGCTTCATGAAAGAGGAAGCCAGCTACACGAAAGCCTGGCTCAACAAGGCCGATCATCATTCCGCTCCCGCAGTGACGGAGCCTGTTTCCGGGCAGAAGGGCTGGCTGGCGCTGCTGTCTCCATTCAGAGAGGGACAATCTTATCGGGGCATCGTCTACAGCATCCTTCAGCTCCCAATCGGCATAGCGGCGTTCACGACCGCAATCGTGCTGCCTGTAACGGCCTTCGCAGTTATGCTGTCCCCGCTCGCTTATGAGGTGAGTATCCGATTGTTCGATTTCAATTTATTCCCCGATGCATGGATGATGGACCGCTTGAACATTGATTTGTCGTCGGCTCAGCGCTCATGGATTGCCGGGGGCGTTGGCCTGATATTCGTGCTGCTGCAGCCCATGATACTGAGGAATTTGGGCCGCTGGTATGCCTCATGGGTTCAGAATGTGGCCGGACCGGAAGCCTGGCAGCACCAGAACCTGGGGGAGTTTGCCGGCGATGAGATGACGCTAATGGCAGATGAGGCACGGGAAATCCGCTTGCATGCTTAAGTTAAAGAACAGCGCCAGTTTTGGACTCGATTATGTCCGAAGCTGCCGCTGTTTTTTTGCTGAAACCGCCCCAATGTTTCTTCACAGCGGCAAAAGAGACCGCATTTTGCCAACTCTCCAATCGAAATTCAAATCGATGTCGCGTGTGGCGTGGGACGACGAGCACCCGTGCGCGCGTATTCCACCTGACTCCGATTAGCGTAGCGATTTGAATCCCGCGCGGAGTTCTGCAGCAAAAAGCTGTGGCTGCTCCCACGCCGCGAAGTGTCCGCCCTTGTCGAGCCTGTTGAAATACATGAGCTTGGGATACGCCCGCTCCGTCCAACTCCGCGGGGCCTGATAGAGCTCGTAAGGAAAGACGCTCACGGCAACCGGGATGGAGACGCCCTTGACGGCGAAGAAGGAGAACTTGTTTTCCCAATAGAGACGAGCCGAAGAAATCGCCGTGTTCGTCAGCCAGTAGAGCGTGATGTTGTCGAGGACATCGTCCCGCGTAAGACCTCCGGGGTGTCCGGCAAAGGCTTGAGAGATCAGCTCCAGACTACGCGCGTCATGGTCAAGCATAAAGGCTGCCAAGCCGACGGGCGAATCCGCAAGTCCAGTCAGCGTCTGCGGGCGCGTACCCATCATCTGGGCATAGCCGATGTGCTTGTATACGAAGTCCAGCTGCCGGGACGCGCGCCTCTCGTCATCTGAGAGACCGGAGGGCAGCGGGTTGCCGGACTGGAGCGCCTTATCAATATCGGGCGGAACTACGCCAGGCATATTGGAGTGAATGCCTACCAGTCCCGGAGGCGCCTGTACACCCATCAAATCCGTGATAATCGCACCCCAGTCGCCGCCCTGTGCCACATACTTCGTGTATCCCAGTCGCTTCATCAGCTCTGTCCAGGCTTGTGCGATGCGGACGGGACCCCAGCCGGTCGTAGTCGGCTTGCCTGAAAACCCGTAGCCGGGCATCGACGGAATTACCAGATGGAAAGCGTCCGATGCCTTCGCGCCATGTGCCGTGGGATTGGTAAGCGGATCGACAATCTTCAGCATCTCGATGATCGAGCCTGGCCATCCATGCGTGATGATGAGCGGCAAAGCATCTTTATGCTTCGAGCGAACGTGAATGAAGTGAATGTCCAGCCCGTCGATCTCGGTGATGAACTGCGGCAGGGCGTTCAGCTTCGCCTCGCACTTGCGCCAATCGTAATCCGACGCCCAATAGCGCGCGAGTTCCTGAATCGTCGAGAGCTGCACACCTTGAGATGCATCCGCGACCGTTTCCCGATCAGGCCATTTTGTCGCGTATATGCGCCTGCGCAATTCGGTAAGTTCCGCTTCCGGAACATTCACATAAAACGGACCCCGAATGGCGTTCTTATCTGTAGGCAAGGATAGCTTTGTCGGCATACTCGGTCGCCAATGTGCCATTGGTTGCCCCGCATACACGTGGCGGGATAATCCTGCGTAAGGTATGGCTGGCTGCCCAGGAGACATGGGGTAAGATATTTTCATATAAGGCTGACGGAATGGATGAAAGAAGGGGCTTCCAAAAACTCCAAAGCCAAACGGGTTTCCTAAACCTCCTTGCCCAAAGTCTCCGAAGCCTCCGTGAATACCCATATTTGTTGTCCTCCATTTATGATGGTAATAGACATTTGACCTTGTATTGTATGGGCTTCTGTCATAATCAGTTCGTATTAAGCTGTTAATTGGGCTTTTCCGATTCAAATTATGACTTGCCTGGAACAGCGAGCGGGCACCTTATTGACATCCTGTTACAGGATCTTTTAGACGGACTAGAATGTATAAAATGGCGACATGGAGCTAAAGATTAGCAGAGCGTAAGTTTACGAAAATATTAATAAAGGAGTTAATTATGACTCATATATCAATGAATAATCGCGTTGTTACCCTGATCAATGTGTTCACAGTTGATCCCGAAAATCAGGAACGTCTGGTCGAGTTACTTACCCGTGCAACAGAAGTCTCCGTTCGACACGCTGCCGGATTTATTTCTTGCAGTCTCCATCGAAGCACAGATGGGAATAAAGTTACAATGTATGCTCAATGGAGAAGTGCGGAAGATTACCAAGCTATGCGAAATGACCCTAAACCACTTCCGTATCTTCAGGAAGCATTGACTATAGCTTCGTTTGATCCGGGGATGTATGAAGTCGTCAAAACATTTGAACCCTCCAATGAATAGGGAGCCCGCCAGTGTTATAGCGAAAATATAAGCACCGCCATGTGAAAAATCACATGGCGGTTTTCATTTATGAGCTTATTAATTTCTTTCTGTGACTCCTGCATCCGGTTAGTCCGTTAAGCAAAACGGATACGATTATTATTCGTCCATGGCAGACCGGCAAGCTGTCGACAATGCTTTCCGGTGAAATTCGTAAGGAATGGCCAGAAATTCACCAGCCCGCCCATCCATGATGGACGGGCTGGTTTATTCCAATCCTCTAGGGGATTCTAAAGCGAGGCCTCTTCGATAAGCTCCGGATGTTGATAAGCGCGGTGATGATGAATCTCGATTCTCATAATCCGGTTCTTTACCTTCTCCCGGATGATGAAGCTCAGCTCGTCGAAACGCCACTCCACATTCTCTTTGAGCTCCGGCTGCCTGCTGTACAACCAGCCGCCTATGGAATCGACATCGTCATGCTCAAGATCGGTTCCGAGCAGCCGGTTGATCTCGGTTATGAGCACCACACCCTCTACCAGGAAGCGGTTCTCGCCCAGAGTCTCAATTTCCTTCTTCTCGTCGCTGTCGAATTCATCGCGGATTTCGCCCACGATCTCTTCAATGATATCTTCAATTGTAATCAATCCCGAGGTGCCTCCGTATTCATCCACCAGCATGGCGATATGGACGCGCTCTTTTTGCATTTTCTTAAGCAGGGTATCCACGGGCATGACCTCGGGAATCGACATGACGGGTTGAAGCAGCGTGCTGAAATCAAAGGATGGATTATTATCATATTTCAGGAAAAACTGCTTGGTATTGATGGTTCCGATAATATGATCCTTATTGTCCATGGCAACGGGAAAACGGGTATATTGTTCTTTCTTAATAATTGCGAGATTCTCGGAAAGCGTCTTGTTGGCATATAAGCAGACCATGTCGGTGCGCGGTATCATAATTTCCCGGGCCAGCAGCTCGTCGAAGGCGAAAATCCGGTTCACATAACCGAATTCCGCTTTGTTGATTTTACCGCTCTGATAGCTGTCCGAGAGAATGATGCGGATTTCTTCTTCCGAATGGGCTTCTTCATGCTCACTGGCCGGCTTCATGCCGAATAAGCGGACCAATCCGTTAGCTGAGCCGTTCAGCAGCCAAATGAAAGGATACATCACTTTATGGAAAAAAATGATAAGCGGCGCCACGACAACCGTGATCTGCTCCGCTTTTTGAATCGCGAGTGTCTTGGGCGCGAGTTCGCCGATGACGACATGCAGATAGGTCATAACCGCAAGCGCAATAATCATGGAGAGTACGTGGCTGAGGCCGTCACCGACAGCCAGCCGGTCGAATAGGGGATGGAGCAGCTTCTCTACCGTAGGCTCACCGAGCCAGCCGAGACCCAGAGCGGTTATGGTAATACCGAGCTGACAGGCGGACAAGTAGGCGTCCAGGTGGCTTGTTACTTTTTGCACAGCCAGAGCGTTCTTCTTACCCTCAAGCACCATCTGATCGACCCGGCTTCCGCGCAGCTTAATGATCGCGAATTCGGTAGCCACGAAGAATGCGGTGAGAATAATCAATAAAGCGATCAATAAGAAATTCAGAGCCATAACAACCTTCCTTCGTTTTGAACAATTCATATTAGTAGTTCTTATGAACTTATTTTACAGGGTTTCCGTACAAACTACAAAGTCATGAATGGCTCATATCTGCTGATATGGGTCAGATAACCTCCGGGATTGTCATATAACAAGGGTCATTCCTCCATTAATTCACTTTGACACAACCGTACGCGAGTTTTATGATGAGCTTTAGAAGAACGATTCGAATGGTTGAGGTGTTAGTATGGAAACATTATCTTTTACCCGCAAGGAGATGGCTGAGCTTCTTCTTTCGATAAATAAACAATCTGCGCGTTCGCCGCTGACTATTCTACAGGAGACATGGATTGCCCATTATCAAAGGGAGAAGGCCCAGGGGATCTCCATGACGGCTTTCGTCTCCACAACGCTTCCTCCCGTAATCGAGCGGATGATCAAGTCGGATATGAACCCGGCTCTGTCTCTTCATGATATCGTATCCCTGGGATCGCAAATTGAGTACACCCATTTTTCCGTCACATCGGTACAGAACTGGGTGAAACGGGATTTTAAGGACTTTATTGGTTTGGCTGAAGAGGGGAAGAAATATTCCCTGCAGCAGGCTTCCCTGTTTTTTATTATCGAGGATTTGAGATCTGCCCTGGATTACGAAGCGATCCGCAAGCTGTTCGAGATCGTGTTCCCTGTTCAGGGGGCTAATGAACATCATCCGCAGCTGATTGCTCCATTGGATTTCTATGCCGCTTATGCCGAGCTGTTCGAGGAGCTGGACGAGCGTTACCGGACATATGAAGGCGGGCGGAACGATATGGTGTACAAATGGGACCAAATGATCCATGAACTCTCCCGGGAATTCGTATCCCGCAAGGAGTCTTTCACCGATGCACAGAAGGAAGCCTTGCAAAATGCGCTCCATGTCGCGCTGATCTCCGTGCATACGTCCTGCTTCCATTCGCTTGCGCGGCGCTATTTGAACGGTATGGTATTTATGAACGGATTGAACGAGATGAAGCCATGAAAGAGCGTGAAAGATGAAGAAGAAGCTGATTTATGAAGTGGTATATGACGAAATCAAACGGCGGATTGAAGAGGGAATATGGAAGCCGGGCGAGCGCATTCCCACATTGGAGGATATTTCGGAGGAGCTTCAGGTGGGGATTTCCTCTGTCCGCGAAGCGGTGCGGATACTCGGCAAGCAGAAGATTCTGACCGTTGAGCAGGGAAGAGGAACCTTCATCAGCGAGCAGATTCCCGGCAATCCGAACCGCTATCTGGCGGCGATGGAACGGGCCTCGTGGATGCAGCTGACGGAAGCGCGTCTGGTTATCGAACCGGAGCTCGCAGCTCTTGCGGCAGAGAAAGCCGCCCCGGAGGACAGGGATGCCATCTTGAAAAGCGCCCAAGCGATGCAGCGCAAGGTGAAGGCCGGGAAGCCTTTTCTCAAGGAGGATATTGAGTTCCATGATCTCATTGCCAAAGCTTCGCGTAATGAAATTCTGATCAATATGATTCATATGGTCGGGGATGTGCTGCTGGACAGCCGGCGCCATACGATGCGGATTCCCGGCATGCATGAGAAAGCCTCGTCCTACCATTACCTGATCGCGCAGGCGATTGTACAGCAAAATCCCCAGCAGGCCAGGGAGCTGATGAAGCTGCATCTGGTTGATATGCGGGATCAATGGGATCCCGAGACTGATGTCGAACAGGACAAGCAGGCTATGGCTCGTTTCCCGTAGGGAAGAAGAGAGGAAGGGAGAAGCCGATTCTCCTTGGCTGACATGGAAGAAAGCCATTCGGTATCAAATAATCGCCTTGTCCTTGATGGGAGGACAGGGCGATTTATTGGAGCGCGGCCGCAAAGCTCTTCTTTTCGGGTGGATGACAACTACAATTTTTGTTTTTCCAATAAACTTGTTTCTTCTTCAATCTGACTAATGTCAATACGCTGGAACAATAACTTCAGGTTTTGGATTTTTCGGTTGGCTGGAACTGTTGTCAATCTCCAAACCGGTTGTTCCAGTGTCAGGAACTTTCTTATTTCTTCACAAGAGAAGGGGATGAACGGGTGCAGCAGATTGGACAGATTCACTATAATTTGCACGCATATATTCAGTGTATAACCACACGCTTCCCGGTTTTCCTTAATCTGTGCCCATGGCTTTTGTTCATCAAAGAATTTGTTTGCTCGGCGAACGCAAGTAAAAATCAGATCAATGGCTTCCTTTAGACGACCTTCTTCGATTAAGGCCCCGGACTCAAGATACAACTCCTCCATTATTTTCTTCCATTCTTCACTAAGATTACCTTCTGGAACGCATCCTTCAAAGGACTTGTCGATAAAAGCCAATGTACGATTAACAAGGTTTCCAAATGCGCCAAGCAATTCGCCATTATGGCTGTGGATGAACTCCCTCCAGGAAAAATCAGTATCCCGGTTCTCAGGACCGTTTGCGATCAAAAAATAACGAATGGAATCTGGTTGATAGCGACGCATAATATCCGGTACCCATACCGCCCAATTACTGCTTGTCGAAAACTTTTTCCCTTCCAGGGTCATGTACTCACATGAAATAATCCGATCTGGCAAATGGAGCCCCCCTGCTCCCAGGAGCAGTGCCGGCCAGACCACTGTATGGAAAGGAATATTATCTTTCCCATGTACATAATAAGCGGTTATATTCTCCTTCCCTTCCTTCCAGAATGATTCCCAGCTGCCGCCTGTCTCAGCAGCCCACTGCTTGCTTGCCGATAAGTAGCCGCTGACCGCCTCAATCCAAACGTAGATTTTTTTTTCTTCGAACCCGTCAACCGGAACATCAACACCCCAAGTCAAGTCCCGGGTTACAGCACGATCTTGAAGACCTTCTTTTAAGTATCGTCCAGTTAACTGTACAGCATTTTCTTTCCATCCTTGGGCTTGTTTTGCATACTCGCTCAATTCGGCCTGGAATCGTGAGAGCGCAAAGTAATAATGCTCTGTTGGACGCTCAATAGGGGGGTTCCCACAAATCTTGCAGGTCTTGTCTGACAGGTCTGCAGGATCTAACAAAGTCGAACAATAATCACATTGATCGCCTCTGGCACGGTTCCCGCAAACGGGGCAGGTACCCTCAACGTATCGATCCGGCAAGAAGCGTTGATCGGTTTCACAATAAGTCTGCTGTATTGTCTTTTTGTATAAATATCCATTTTTCAATAGTTGCAAGAACATTTCTTGAACCAATTGATGGTGAAAAACTTGATCAGTACGTGTGTACAAATCATAAGTAAACCCCAGCTGCTTAAAGCACTCGGCAAACTCCAGATGAAATCGATCCGCAATATCCCCCGGGGAGACACCCTCTTGAAGGGCCTGAACGGCGACCGGTGTGCCATGGCAGTCGCTGCCCGAAACGTATAACACGTCTTCTCCCTTCGAACGAAAATAACGTGCCAGTACATCTCCTGGGAGTAAGCTTGCCAACCGTCCCAGATGCAATGAACCGTTCGCATACGGCCATGCTCCGCCAATAAAAATATTTGTCATTAAGACTCCTCCTTTTTTGACAAACAAAAAAACCCTCATCCCGAAGGGACGAGAGTTGTGCTCACGTGGTTCCACCCAATTTTATCAATGCCTTGCGGCATTAACCTCTTCAAGTACGACGCGTTTGCGTTTATACCCTAGCACGGTAACGGGTGCGGGTTCCGGCGCAACCTACAACCGCATGAGGCTTCGATGCGCAGCTCCGAGACCATATTCCCAAGGTTATTCTTTACCCCTTTTCAGCAACCGGGGCTCTCTGTAAAAGACATCACCAGGGTACTCTTTCTCTTCTTAGCTTTTTTCACAATATTCAAGTTATTTGTAATAATACTTTTTATAATTTTCAAAGTCAAGGTTATTATACGGCTTCCCACTGCAGGTGTTTTAGTGCATCACAACTGAGTTATCATGCCCAAAATCATCATATTTATAAACGGGGGATAGTTTCCTTTCTCTCCTCGGACAACAACACAGCGGATAATCTGTACTTCGCTGCAAAAATTACGGATACAATAGAAACCGGAACGACACTCAAAGCGACAACCACCGGTGCAGCAGGCAGCATAAACATCACATAGACCAGCCAGCATACCGGTACATACAGCAGCAATATTCCTGCGCCGAGCACAGTCGATGCGATCATCCGGCCAATCGGATACCGATCCAAAACTGCGACAATCATCATCACCAGCGTCGGTAACGTAAACAGGTAACTGATTTCATAGAACAAGACCGTGGTTCCGACGATCAGCAGCACTTGAATCGGCAGCACACTTGCGATCCCTTCGGCAAGCGATCGTTTTTGCATCCGGAAGAACCATATTGCGAGAGCGCCCAAGCCATGCGCCAAGGCTATGCAAAGAAAAACCGCATCATTGTTTGTTGATTCGCCGAGCCCCATCGTTTGGGTACATAATGAGACGATCCCCCAGCCCAGCAAGCCCATCGCGACCATCGTACCAAGCAGCCAGCCCGTGCCGCCGGCGATTTGGCGAAGCGTAACCTTGCCACGCCGAATCTGAATAATCAGCCAAGCTAATGAAGCCAACGCTGCACATACCGACAGGATATAGGCAGCAATGTCGCTCATGACCACGAGATTGCCGGTCAGCAATGTGAAAAACACGCTATCCCGGTTAGAGCCGCTGTCCTGGAATTGCGCTTGCCCGCTATAGTCGGCCATTTCCAAGGCTGTCTGCAGAAAGTTATAAGCCGTTCCGCGATGCAAATTTTCAAAGCTGTCCGACGGCTGATGGTAATGCTCTACGCCCTCCGCCACGGCAAAATTAAGTCCCGGATATCCCGCCTCCAAGAAACGGGTCAAATCTGTGCCATTCGGCATTTTGCGGTACAACCCGGTTGTGAACGAAAAAGCCAGGGGGCGTGAACTCGCGGATTGAAAATGCCGCAACAAATCATAGTTTGACGTAGACGTTTCAAACATGAGCAGTCCGCCGCGATTCCCGCGCGCATCGAAGTTAAGGACAAGATCGATCTTGCTTTGAAGCTCCGGATGCGACTTCACAAACGCTTTCGCGCCTAGCGCGCTTTCTTCCTCCCCATCCGTAAATAAAAAATAGAGGTCGTTTTTCAAATCGGGCCTTCTCGATTGTTCGCGCAATGCTTCCAGCATCGCGCTTACGGAAACCATATCGTCAGCCGTGCCGGGAGTGTTGACCTCGCTGTCGTAATGGGCGAGCATCAATAAGCCGCGATCCGTGCCGGGCGCATCCAGTTTGACCCAGATATTGTTTAAAACCAATCCGTCCTTTTCTTCTGAAGGGGCTTTTTTATGATTGATGCCTTCTAAAGCTCCTGAAGGCGGTGTCTTCCGAATGCTTCGGTTTCCCATCGCCGGACCGTCTTGAGCAAGACGTTCGGCTTTCATATCCGCAGATGTGTATATTTCCTGATCGACATTCGCTTCCAGCCCCATATCGCGGATTTGCGCCAATAGATAAGTCCGTACCTGGTCAAGCTCCTTGGAACCGGATGGATGCGGTGCGACTGTCATGGCTTGCAAATGGGCAAGCATCCGTTGATAAGCCAAATAATCGGCACTGGATTGAGATGGCGGCGATGGCGGCCGCGTTTGTGCAAAACCTGTCCAAATTCCGACCACAAATACGATAAGCATAAGCAAAATCGAACTTTTTTTTACCATTTTTTTGTATCCCTCCTGTGAACTGAAGCATGCTCTCACTATAATTCAAGGAAGGTTAACTCAAGGTTAAGAAGACAGCCCGCCGAGAAAGTCAGCGGTCCGCTTTATTTTGAGGCTTCGGCAGCCGGATTACGATAGTCGTGGACACATCGGCCACGCTATGCACCTGGATTTCACCTCCGTGCTTTTCGATGACCATCTTCACGATGGAGAGCCCCAAGCCACTGCCTCCAAGCTCTCTCGAGCGCGATTTGTCTACGCAGTAGAACGGATCGAAAATTTTATCGATCTGATCCTCCGGTATGCCGATCCCCGTATCAAGGATCGTAATTCGGGTGTTGACCGCGTTCTCCGCCGCAGCGATAATGATGACTCCATTTGGCTTGTTATATTTGACCGCGTTATGAATCATATTGTAAAAAGCTCTGTACAAGAGATGCTTATCGCCGTGCAGCAGCACGCCGGCGGTACGGTTTTCGATGCGAATGTTTTTACTTTGAATAGGCTGCAGGAGCTCGTCAATAATATTTGCGAACATGTCCGCAGCTTCGATTTTCTCGCTTTCCGCGATATTCTGTCCGGCGTTCAGCTTCAGCAGGTCATTCACCAAAACGTTGAGACGCTGCGCGTTTTTAAGCGTGTCCTCCAGCGTTTCCTTATACTCGTCGACCGTAGGATGATCGTCAAGCTGGAGCACCTCGATGTTTGCGATCATGGCGGCGAGCGGCGTTTTGAGTTCATGCGCGGCATTGGCCGAGAAATTTTTGTGCGCGACAAACACTTTCTCCAATTTGTGGATCATCCGGTTAAAAGACCGGCTCAGCTTGGAAACCTCGTCATTGGACGAAGGCACCCCGACCTGCCGGAACAAGTTGTTTTCGTCGATTTCCCCGATCTCCTTGCTTAAATCCGTTACAGGCTTCAAGGCTCTTCCCGCAATCAGATAGGTTAAGCAGGTTCCTATAGCAATGACCAATACAGCGCTAATAATACCGACGGCTGTAAAGTCGTTATTCCTCTCAATCGCTGCCGTTTTAAGCTTTGGGACGTCAACCTTATAAATCTGTTTATTCCTTTCAATCGCTGCCGTTTTAAGCATTGGGACGTCAGTCTTATAGATCTTTCGTGCGGCATAGATCGAAGTCATCATCAGCACGATCGAAGCAATGATCAATATCAGCGCCATTAATAGGGTCAGCCGCAGCCGCAGCGGAAGATGGTTAAACCGGGCCATACTGCACCTCCGCGATGAAATAGCCGAGCCCTCTTGCGTTTTTGACGATTTCCTGTTTCCCAAGGTGGAGGGCAAGCTTCTTCTTGAGCGAATTGATGTGTACCTTAAAGGAGTTGGAAAATAAGTCGGTTTGACTGTCCCACACGTGCTCGATTATCTCTTCCGCGCCTACGATTTTATCCTTGTGCATCATCAGATACTCGAGGATGCCGTATTCTTTCTTGGTTAAGTCAATCAACTGATTTCGAACGTATACCTGCTTTAACGCGGTATCGATTTGTAAATCTCCATGTGCGATTCGCGTATCCGTCAGGATGAATTTTCGGCGAAGCAGCGCGCGAAGCCTCGCTTCAAGCTCCTTGAAGTGAAACGGCTTCGCCATATAATCGTTGGCGCCGGTGTCGAGCCCCGCGATCTTGTCCTCCACCTCGGAACGCGCGGACAGGATGAGCACCTTGATTTCCTGGTTGTTCTTGCGAATTTCCGTCAGAACATCAATACCATCTATTTTCGGCAGATTCAAATCAAGCACGATCGCATCGTACTCATTGACCTGGGCGAGCTGTAAGGCTTTTTCTCCGTCCGGTGCGGCATCCACCGCGTATCCGAATTTTCTCAGCCCTGTGCCGATTGCTTTTTGCATCGATAAGTCATCCTCGACAACCAATACTTTCAGTTCCATCATCCCCCGCATTTCAATTTGATCATGATAGCTCAAGACTGGTTAAATTACGGTTAATTTTTTGCCTTACTGTTAAAGTAATAGCCATTAGATTGAGAATTATCAAGACCTAAAATAAAATAAAGGGTTTTACATATTATGCATGACTAATATGTGGAACCCTTACTTTTCAACCAAAGTACCTAATTTAAAATATTACCTTGACAGTCAAAGTAGTATGTCGTATTATACAGATGCGGAGGTGATGAGATGAGCGAGAACAAAATTACATCCGACCTGCTGCGCGGGCATACCGATACGATGATTTTACGGCTCTTATCCGAAGCGGACCGCTACGGGTACGAGATTGTCAAGCTGATTGCCGAGCGCTCAGGCGGCGAGTATGAATTAAAGGAAGCCACGATGTACTCCAGCGTCAAGCGGCTTGAGGTGGACGAGGATATCGAGTGGTATTGGGGCGATGAATCCCAGGGTGGACGGCGTAAATATTTCAGGATTACCGAAAAGGGCAAGGCTGCTTACGCCCGCAACAAGGGCAACTGGGAGTACGCAAAGCGCGTGCTTGAAAACTTATTATAAGGAGTGTTGAGATTATGAATGAGAAATTGACAAACTATTTGAACGGCGTGTTTGCACCCTACGATGAGGTAAAAAGCGTCACCGAATTAAAGACGGACCTGCTCTCCGATTTGCAGGAGCGGTTCCGTGAACTCAAAGCCGAGGGCAAGGATGATGAAACCGCTTTTGAAATGACGATTGAAAGCATCGGCGACATTGAGCAAACGGTACTGGAAGTCGCTAACCTCTCCCGCTCGCTGGAGCGGCAGGTGGTGACAAACTTTAACGGAAGCAACCTGGCGAAAAGCGACTTTGCAGGCGTTACGGCCCATAAAGGACAGTTTAAAGGCAGCGCGATGCACGGATCCGACTTTGCAGGCGCGGACTTGACAGGCAGTTCGTTTAAGGGCAGCGACGTGCGTGAAGCCAATTTTGACGGCGCGAACCTGACGGACTGCAGCCTATCTGCCCTTGACCTGGCAAATGCAAGCTTCAATAAGACGATCCTTGTACGAACCAATTTCAGCAAGTCGTGGCTTGTCGGAGCCAAATTCACAGGCGTAAAACTGACCGACGTCAAGCTGGACGCGACCTACCTCAGTAAAACAATCTTTGAAAACTGTATCTTTGATGGCGTGGAGTTCAATTCTTCCGATCTGGGAGGGCTGTGTTTTGACGGGCAAACCTTTATCGGCGTCAAGTTTGACAAGTCGGCACTGAACGAAGTTTCGTTTAAGGGCGCAACACTCAAGAACGTGTCTTTTCCAACGTCTTCGTGGTCCAAAAGATATTACCGTGTTATCAAAACCATTTGCTTTGACGGCGCAGTCATGGATAAGCTGACCTATGCCGCCCTTAAAGGCATGGATGCCGATTTGTCCAAGGTTACCGTTCGATAAGGAGGGGAAAATATGCCAACCACATCCATTCAGGTAAAAGGACTGCAAAAATCCTACAAGCAGCTTCAAGTCTTAAAGGGCGTAGATTTCGAGGTGGAAAAGGGCCGTATTTTCGCCCTCCTCGGCTCCAACGGGGCGGGCAAGACCACGGTTGTCAAAATCCTCACCACGCTGCTCAAGCCAGACAGCGGAACCGCCGCCGTAAACGGATTCGATGTTGCGTCCAAACCCGACAATGTGCGGCAGGTAATCAGTCTGACCGGGCAATTTGCCGCCGTGGACGAAATGTTGACCGGACGGGAAAATCTGACCATGATTGCCAAGCTGCGATACCTCAAAAATCCGCGTCAGGTTGCAGACGACTTGCTTCAACGCCTCGGCTTGACAGACGCCGCCGACCGCAGGGCGTCTACGTATTCGGGCGGGATGCGCCGCAGGCTCGACATCGCCTTGAGCCTTGTGGGAAAACCGTCGATCATTTTCCTCGACGAGCCGACCACCGGGCTTGACCCCGAGGCGCGCATCGAGGTTTGGAAGATTGTCAAGGAGCTTGCCGGCGGCGGCACGACGGTCCTCCTGACCACGCAGTATCTGGAGGAAGCGGAGCAGCTTGCCGACCGAATTGCCATTCTGCACGAGGGCAGGATTATCGCCAGCGGCACGCTCTCGGAGCTTAAAAAGCTGTTCCCCTCCGCAAAGGTGGAGTATGTTGAAAAACAGCCGACATTGGAAGAGATATTCCTCTCCATCGTCGGCAAAAAGGAGGCGAAGTAATGGAGGCGTCAAAAAATCATTTCTTCACCGATATTAGCGTGATGCTCGGGCGTTCCATGCGCCATATTTTCCGCAGTATGGACACCATCATCACGGTCTGCATCACGCCGATTGCGATGATGCTGCTGTTCGTCTATGTGCTTGGCGGCGCCATCCAAACCGGTACGGATAACTATGTGAACTACCTGTTGCCCGGTATCCTGCTGATTGCGATTGCAAGCGGCATATCCTATACGGCTTACCGCCTGTTTTTGGATAAGCAGCGGGGCATCATTGAGCGGTTTCACACCATGCCGATTTCACGTTCCGCCTTGCTTTGGGGGCATGTGCTCACCTCGCTGGTATCCAACGCCCTATCGGTTCTCGTCATCATTCTCGTAGCGCTCGTTATGGGCTTTCGTTCGCCGGCGGGGATAGTGTCATGGCTTGCAGTAGCCGGCATACTCGTATTGTTTACGCTGGCCTTGACCTGGGTCGCGGCGATTGCCGGACTGTCCGCCAAAACGGTGGAAGGCGCAAGTGCGTTTTCCTACCCGATTATCTTCCTGCCGTTTATTAGCTCGGCGTTTGTGCCGACCGAGTCGATGCCGAAGGTCGTTCGCGCCTTTGCCGAAAACCAGCCGGTGACCTCGATCGTGGAAGCCATTCGTGCGCTGCTGTCGGGTCAGCCGGTGGGCAATGATATATGGGTCGCTCTTGCGTGGTGCGTCGGGATTTTGCTTGTGGCCTACTACTTTGCGATGAGGGTGTATAAGAAGCGGGTGTGAAATAATTCAAGAAGGAAGCTGCAGGACATATCTCGATTCTGATTACCGGATAAAAAGGAAAGAGAGGGAAATCAAATGCAAAAGATTACAACAGAAGATTTGAGTTCGTCAGAAAATATGAAGGATGTTGTTGGCTTCTCCGAAACAGGGCTGCCCAGAATGCGCGAGGTGCTGGCACGGCATGTCGAGTCCGGGAAGATTCCCGGGCTGGTCGCTCTGGTCAGCCGCGGCGGCCAGACGCATGTCGAAGCGATCGGGACGATGCGCCATGATGGTGGCGCGCCGATGCGCCGGGACACGATCTTCCGGATGGCATCTACGTCCAAGCCGGTCACGATGGCGGCGGCGATGGTCCTTCTCGATGAGTGCCGGCTGCGGCTCGATGACCCGGTAGATCCGTGGCTGCCCGAACTCGCCGACCGACGGGTGCTGAAACGGGCCGACGGCCCGCTGGAGGACACCGTGCCGGCGCGGCGGCCGATCACCGTACGGGACCTGCTGACCTCCACGTTCGGGCTCGGAGTGGATTTCGCGTTGATGGACTCCCCGATCAGGGCCGCGACCTTCGAGCGGACCGACTACAGCGTGGTATCCGGGCCGGCGCCCGGGCCGGACGAGTGGATGCGCCGCCTTGGCGAGCTGCCGCTGTCGTACCAGCCCGGAGAGCGGTGGCAGTACGACCTCAGCAACGAGGTAGTCGGCGTGCTTGTCGCCAGGGTCGCGGGCCAGTCGTTGGAGACGTTCCTGCGCGAACGTATCCTCGATCCGCTGGGGATGAAGGATACCGGTTTCCACGTGCCCGCCGGCAAGATCGACCGGCTGCCGACCCTGTACGGGCCCGACCCGCAGACCGGAGAGTTCATCGTGTGGGACGAGGCGGCAGGCGGAAGGCTCAGCCAGCCTCCGGCGTTCCAGGGCGGCGGCGGTGGGCTGGTCTCCACCGTCGACGACTACCACGTCTACTTCCAGATGCTGCTGAATCACGGGATGCACGGGAGCGAACGGATCTTATCCCGGCCCGCCGTCGAGCTGATGACCACCAATCGCCTCACGCCCGAGCAACAAGCTGCCCGGGACGCCATGTACAGGAACTCGTTCGGTCAATCGCAGCATGGCGGCTGGGGCTTCGGGATGGCGGTGCGCACCTATCGTGGAGACTACGCCTCCATCGGCCAGTTCGGCTGGGACGGCGGTACCGGCACCTCGACCTACGCCGACCCGGACAAACAGCTCACCGGAATCCTGCTCACCCAGGTCGGGGTGTCCACTGCGGATTCCGTGCATCTTATCCACGACTTCTGGACCACAGTCTATCAGGCAATCGAAGACTGACAACGAGCCCGCGCCTGGTATGCCCGTCCTCAATCCACGACACCCAACGGTCAGCCCCCTGGCGGCCGATTGGAAGCAAAAGTTGCCTTTGTACTTTGCTTAGACGGCTTCACAGATATAAAAATTGCGGTTGGCTAGATATAACCGTGTGACTTCTTCCATTCCTTTGTAAAAAAAAGACCGATATCTATTTCAAATCGGTCTGTTATCCATTTATTGGTCAAATCAGGGTTCGTCGTTCGCTTGCTGGTTGCCGGTGACCTCGATCGAGAGGCTATCCGTGCGCTGCTCTCAGGTCAGCCGGTGGGCCATGATATATGGGTCGCTCCCAATCATCATTTAATCGAAACCCTGAATATGACCAGTATTGCAATAGCAAGCGGTATGGAGATCGTGTAGGCTAGTAATGGCCGGGAAAAATGTAATCGAAGCAACGTGAACATGATCATATTGAATAAAACGGAATAAAGCATGGTCCAACCGTTAAAATGTTTAATCGCCCCACAAAACAAATAAAATACCTCGATTAACGAATAAACGATTACCCAAAATCCAATCCATAATATTGACTTGCCGACTCCGTTTGGGAATAAACCAAGGTATATCAGCGTGGTAGATGCAAAGCACACCAAACAGCATAGTTCGACACCTAAATAACTATGAATTGGCGGCCAGGGCTGATGCTGCCATAGCGGATAACTGCTTGTCAGCACCATATAAATAACGTCCCCAAGCAAGAAATACAAAATGGTCGAATGATATTTTTGCCAATGTCTCCAATCTCCCCAGCGCCATGCCGCAAGTATGAATATTATGTCCAAAGCAATGAAAGGCATTTGATCATACTCCATATTTCTGAAATTTTAGTTTAAACGTTATAGTAGTTCTCTAATCAATCTGTATGTATACGGGCTTCATCCTTCAGCGCACTATGCCTCCGCTTGATTTGAACTCATTCATTTGTACGTGTCCGTCATTTACGGTAGTTGTAACGGCTAGCTTTGGGGAGAGCCAGGTGCCGGTTCAAATACATCCTTAACCACATCAATGAAAGCTTCTATCGCAGGCGACAACCATTTATCCTTATGCCGCAGCATCTGGGTCACGACATGAAGATCAGGCATTTCCCAGGGCAGAGAGACAAGCTCGCCCCGCTCAAGCTCCGCTTTTACAGCCATATCGGGCAGAAAAGCAATGCCCATACCCGTCATAGCACAGTGTTTAATCGCTTCTGCACTGAAAAACTCCAAGCTTGTGATACCATCGATTCCCCTTCTCTCAATAGATCGATCAAATAAAGTCCGATAGGTACAGCCTTTCTCCGTCAGCAGAAATACCTCTTCTTGCAAATCCTGGACTTGAAGTCTTGTTCGATCCGCGAGCGGATGGTGCGGTGCTGCAAGAAGATGAAATAATTCATTGTGTAAAGCAGTTGAAACAAGTCTCGGAGCCCTCACCTGTTCATCCAGAATAAAGACAAGGTCTGTCTGCCCGTCATATAGGCTATTTACCAATCGTTCATTGGGGATGGGACGAAAGTTGAACCGAATACCAGGGTGTTTAGTGCGAAAAGCATGAAATAGCAGAGGCAACCGATAGGCGCAAAGAATCTCACTTCCGCTAATCGTAATGGTCCCCGTAATGTCCTCATTTTTTTGTAATGCCAGCCGGGCTTCGTCCAGGTCATTCATGATTTTCTCGGTATGCCACAAAAATTTCCTGCCCGCTTCTGTCAACGCAATTTGTTTGCCTAATCGGTCAATCAGAGGAACGCCCAGCTCCTCTTCCAAAGCTTGAATTTGCATGGTTACATTAGAAGGCACATAATTGAGCGCCTCTGCTGCCCGGGAGAAATTCAATGTCGAGGCAACGGTGCGAAATGTAACAAGGTGACGTATTTCCATTATTGAGCGCTCCTTTATTCAAAATTATTGAATGATAACATCAAAATGATTCAATTTTATTGGAAGTCACCTTATATTATACTATTTACGTGCAAGAGTTATCGCATGTAAAAGGAGATATGGCATGACAAAGACCTATGTGATTACAGGTGGAACAGATGGTATCGGTGCAGCCGTCGCCCGCGCGCTGTTTTGGAGGGGAGACCATGTCATAGTGATCGGAACGGACCCGAAGAAGGGTGACCGGCTCATCCAGGAGGCGTCCAGTGCGCCAGGAAGCGCAGCCTTCGTCCCGGCAGATCTCAGTCTGATGTCGAGCACCAAGCGCACCGTCAGCGAAGTGATCGAGGCCTATCCCCAAATAGACGGCCTTGTTATGTGCGCTCGTTATTTCCGGACGTACCGGTCAGTGACCTCCGAAGGATTCGAAGACAACTTTGCGCTTTTCTATCTGAGTCGCGTTCTCTTTAGCTACGGGCTGCTCGACGCCCTCGAGAGAGCGGATAACCCGGTTATCGTAAACGTGTCCGGTCCAGGCCACGAAACACCGATAGATTGGGAAGATCTGCAGAGCGCCCGGCAATACGATGGTGTGAAAGCGATGTTCATGACCGGGCGGTTCAATGATCTGCTCGGGGTCACCTTCGCCAAACGCCATGGCGAGGGCCCGGTCAGGTATGTGCTGTTCCACCCGGGAACGACATCGACGAGCTTCGCCGGCGAGTTCGATGCTCCGACGGCGGCATATATCGAACAGCAGAAGAGGCTGGCCAAACCTGCTGCCGATGTCGTACCTCCGATCGTCCGCCTCCTTGACGATCCACCCAAGGAACCGCTCAGCGCATTTAATATGTACACTGAGCTTAGTGTTCGAAGCAGTCTGTTCTCACCAGGGTCGGCGGCTCGCCTCGCGGACATTACGGCTGAGCTGCTGGAGCACGTTGCGAAATGACAATCGTTTAACCATGCCATGTGTCAGACTGATGCCGGTATGGCGGAAGCCTACGATGTGGCTGTAGCGCCGCATTGTCCGCTCGGTCCGATTACGCTGGGCGCATCGCTGCAGCTTGATTTTTGTACGCCCAATGCGTTCATTCAGGAGCAAAGCCTCGGCGTCCACTATACCGCTTGGAAAATCCGGCCGCGCATGCAATAACGCCTTAGCTGGTGGCAACTAAAAAACATCTGTCCTATTAATATTTAATGATATTGAACACAAGGCTGTTTGATGATTTTTTAGCTCCCGCCTGGAGCTATATCGTTTATGCCAAAAGAACCTCCCCCCACTTGTGCAGTGGATTCGGAGGTTCTTTTGTTGCGAAATAGGGGACTAACATTTTCGGTGAAAACCGGTTACGGAACTTATCGAAAGGAAAGAATCCCGCTTTTTTCAAGCAAGTCTGCCGCCGAATGCTTTTTCAATGCTTTTATATCCTGAAGCGGAGGAAGGCCAAATAGCCGCCGGTATTCCCGGCTGAATTGCGATGAACTTTCATAACCGACTTCCACAGCGGCGGTCGTGGCATCCATGGAGCCGCTTAACATGAGGCGTCTTGCTTCCTGAAGGCGGAGCTGCTTCTGATACTGCAAGGGACCCATTGTCGTAATGGTTTTGAACTTATGATGCAGTCCCGAGACGCTCATGTTGATTGCTTTCGCAAGTTCTTCTACGGTAAAGGAACGGGCGAAATTTTCCTTGATCCAGGAGATGGCTTTGCCGACTCCGTCGGCTTGCTGGTCGAAGAACACCTGCTGGAAAAATAAATGCCCGTAATTTCCCGACAGAAGCCTGAATATCATTTCCCGCTTAATAAACCCCGACAAATAGCGAACTTCTTCTTCCGGCTTGTCGATCAGCTTCAGCAGCCGTATAAACACATCCAGCAGGTCGGTATCGGATGCTCCGATGAAGGCTCCAATATTCGCCTTTTTGTCACGCGGACTTACCTTTACCTGAGCTTCCGTAATGACAGAAGCGATTTCTTGGGTCGTAAAGTCAATTCTCAGTCCGATGTAAGGATATTCTTGCGCTGCGCCATTAACTTGGGCAGATGCAGGCAAATCAATCATAGAGATGAGAAAATCGCCTGCGCCGGCATGAACAATATGCGACCCCAAATGAACCTTCTTGGTCCCTTGCAGGATAAGACAAAATGATGGAGCCAGCACGACGGGAATCGGCGGAGTTTGATGACTATACCGGCTAATCGAAAGAAACGGAATGAGGGTTTGATGCCGGCCGTCCGCGGTGGTCAGTTTTTCTGTCATCGCCACAATCTGCTCCAACCGATTGCTCGGAATCGAGCTGCCCCCTTCATTTAATAAAGAAGGGAATTTGGATTCTTCCTTCAACATATGAGGCTCACCCCTTTGTCCTGAATTATATCGCTTTTCGTTCCCGAAACAAAAAGGATTCATGTAGTAAATAATTGCAGTAAGCAGTTTTAGGCAACTTTTTGGCAGGAATGGTCATGCCGGATTCTTCTTTGTAAAAGATAATAGCACTAAGGACATGATCAGTCATCCTATCCTTATCAATATCCAAAGGAGGGTTTCGGCTATGACAGCAAAACAACTTGCGAATGCTCTGCTGGCAGAGGAAGCGGCCAACACCAGCCCGAACGAGCCGGTCGAGACGGTTTTGGTAACGGGAGGCAGCGGCTTTGTCGCAAGCTGGTGTATCGTCGAGCTCTTAAGGCGCGGATATGCGGTGCGCGCCACCGTGCGAAGCCTGACGAAGGAGCAATCGGTAAGGGCGGCCATTTCCGCCGCAGTCGATCCAGGCAATCGCCTGGGCTTCTATGCCGCTGATCTGACTTCGGATGCCGGATGGGAGCAAGCAGTAGCAGAATGCGACTATGTGCTTCATGTGGCCTCGCCTCTCGGCGGGGCCAGTCTCGACGATCCGGAAGCATTGATCGCGGCCGCCCGCGACGGAACGCTGCGAGTATTGCGCGCCGCTTCCAGGGCGGGGGTCAAGCGCGTGGTCATGACATCCTCGTGTGCCGCCGCCACCCCGTCGCTGTACAGCGAAGCCGGTGTCATCGACGAGTCCCTCTGGAGCGACCCCGGGAACAAGAGCTTCGATGCCTACCGGAGGTCCAAGACGGTATCCGAGCTGGCTGCGTGGCAGTTCATCGAAGAGTATGGCGGTCCGACCACGTTAACAACGATTCTGCCGGGTGCGGTGTTTGGCCCCGTGCTAACGGGGGATAACCTGGGCTCCGTACAGGTAATTGGCCGTCTCTTGCAAGGGCGTATCCCCGGCACTCCCCGACTGGGATTCGAAATTGTGGATGTGCGCGATCTGGCCGATATGCATATACGTGCGATGACTTCAAGCGCGGCAGCCGGGCAGCGGTTCATTGCAGTCGGTGATTTCATGTGGATGAGCGACATCTCGCAGACATTGCGGTCGAATCTCGGAGGGGCGGCAAGCAAAGTTCCGGTGCGAAAACTTCCGGATTTCGTGCTTCGGCTGCTCTCCCTGTTCGATCCCTCGCTTCGTGCGGTAACGCCAATGCTGGGGCGAAAATATCGCCACACGTCAGAAAAGGCGAAACGATTGCTGGAATGGCACTCGCGGCCGTCCGCCGTGACCGTCGTTGACTGCGCCGAGAGTCTGTTATGAGGATTATTTTGACCGGTGCGACCGGATTTGTGGGCGGCGAGGTGTTAAAACAGGCCTTGGAGGATTCTTCCATCACAGGCATCATGACGCTGACCAGACGTCCGCTGGGAGTCACGCATCCAAAGCTGGAGGATGTTATTCTGCAGGATTTCCTCGACTATTCCCGTATCAAGGCATCACTCAAGGCCGACGCCTGCATCTGGTGCCTGGGTGTTTCGCAAACCGCTGTGAGCAGAGAAGAGTACATTAAAATTACATTTGATTACGCCGTAATGGCCGCGCGAGCGATGTTTTCCGAAAATCCGCACATGCGCTTTTGTTTCCTGAGCGGTTCGCGTGCCGATCAGGAAGAGAAAAGCAGGGTTCTCTATGGCAGGATCAAGGGCCGTACGGAGAGGGAGCTTGGAGGACTGAGTCCAAATGTATATCATTTTCGGCCTGCTTTTATAAGGCACACTAGCCGTACATTCACTGCACATCCGATTTCAAGGAGGATCTCTATATGTTGACAAAGCAATTTCCTATTCATTCCGGTTTTGGAGCCGCCTCAACCACGGACGACGTCATGGCAGGCATCGACCTCACAGATAAAATCGTCATCGTCACCGGCGGTTATTCCGGTATCGGCCTGGAAACTACTCGCGCTCTGACTTCGGCAGGGGCTGCGGTCATTGTGCCTGCACGCGATGTAAGCAAGGCGAAGGAAGCACTGGCGGGGATCGGCGGCGTGGAGGTTGAAGAAATGGATTTATTGATTCCAGCCTCGATCGATGCCTTCGCCGAAAGGTTTCTTGCATCCCACCGCCCGCTGCATATCCTGGTGAACAGCGCTGCTGTCGCAGGCATCCCTCTCCTGCATGACACACGCGGCTATGAAGTCCAATTTGCCACTAATCATTTGGGTCATTTTCAGCTAGCGGCGCGGCTCTGGCCGGCACTCCGCCAGGCACAAGGCGCGCGGGTGGTCACGTTATCGGCGTATGCGCACAGCCGGTCGCCTGTCGTTTTTGAAGATATCCATTTTGAGCGCCGCGACTATATCCCTTGGTCAGGTTATGGCCAGTCGAAGACGGCGAATATACTCTTCACGGTTGAGCTGGACAAGCGGGGGGAAGCGGATGGCATACGTGCGTTCGCCCTTCATCCTGGAAGCATTGTCGAGACGGGCCTGTCAAGGCATCTGTCGGAGGAGCAGCTGCGGGCATTTGGCGTCATTGACGAGGAGGGGAAGCCAATTCTCGATCCGTCGAAGAACCTGAAAACCGTCAAGCAGGGAGCGGCGACCGGTGTATGGCGATAAGTCCGGAGCTCGACGGCAAGGGCGGCGTCTATTGTGAAAACTGTGAAATTGCCATGCTGGCGGACGGGAAGGATGCAGTTAACCGGGCCCCATCGGCGAATCTTGGCGTGATGCCTCATGCGGTTGACCCCGATGCTGCCGCCCGCTTGTGGAGCCTGAGCGAGCAGCTGGTATTTGGAGCAAAGCAGGCATAATTCGTAAGCTGTGTATCCGGTGAACGGAAGAAACTTTAACAGGAATGGTAAAAAGGATTGAAGTGCACCCTTTAGAATAGTCATTGGATAAAACCCCCAAGGGATCCGATGAATTCTAGCGGGTGTACTTTTTTTAAAATGGAAGCATCTTGCTGCGCCGCCGAAGGATAGCGAAGCCGTTTCTTCTTGTATAGCAATTATACGTCAGAATTGAGATTGCTTCCTGTTTTACCATCACAGAAGGTGCAAAGAAAATGAAGCTGGCACCGGTTAAGTACCAGGCGCCAGCTTGCTTTTTACTGTATACCAAATGGGATCTTGACCCATTCGATATAGTCAGGTTTTCATGTTATTTTACAATAATACCGGCAAGCTTATTCGTTAAAGTCTTCGATCCGCCTTTAGATTACGACACCGCCATCTACATTGATGGTCGCCCCTGTAATGAAACTGGCTTCGGGCGAGGCGAGATAAGCGACCATACTTGCGATTTCGGAAGCTTTGCCGTACCGCCCCAGCGAAATCATCCCTTTGGCGAGCGATGCGTAAGGTCCATCTGCCGGGTTCATATCCGTGTCGACCGGTCCCGGTTGAATATTATTTACCGTAACGCCTTTTGGAGCCAGATCACGGGCCAGACCGCGCGTCAATCCGGCCACAGCAGCCTTGTTTGCAGCGTACAGGCTGTTTCCGGGGATGGGATTCCAGGAGGCATTAATACTGCCAATATTAATAATGCGGCCTCCTTCTTTCATTTGTGGCCCTGCGGCTTGGATCGCCACGAACACCGCCCTGAAATTTATGGCCGCCATCTGGTCGAATTCTTCGATCGTAACCTCATCGTAAGGCTTCACATTGGCGATGCCTGCATTGTTCACTACAATATCGATGGCGCCCAATACGCTGATCGTTTCCGCGACGGCACCTTTTACAGCATCGACATTGGCGCTGTCGGCACGAACGGCCAAGGCGGTGCCGCCGGCTTCCTGAATTTCCCGAACCAGTTCTTCCGCTTTATTTTGCGCGCTGACATAGGTGAAGGCTACGGATGCCCCCTCGCTTGCAAGTCTCCTTACAATCGCCGCGCCAATGCTGCGGGATCCGCCCGTTACGAATGCGATTTTACCGGATAGAGGTTTGTTTAAAACGGTCATTTTAACATCTCCTTTTTAGTTTCTGCTGCGTTACTATGATTAATAAATTGCGGGTTCGCTCTCCAACAGGCTTTCTCCTTTCTTTATAATTAAACGGTAATCCAATAATAAACCTTGATGTATTAATGAACATCTGTCTATAATTATAAACGGATACAAAAAGCATGCAATTGTTAGATGAGCGTGATTTGTCAATTAGTGAACAATCGCTTGAGTATTGTTTATTATTTTCAGAAAGTCTGGTGGTCCTTTAATGTCTAAAGTGGATAGAAGAATTCTCAAAACGCAAGAAGCGTTAAAAAAAGCGGTTATTGAACTGATGTCCGAGAAAAATTTTGATGCCATTACGATACAGGATATCTCCGATAGGGCAGATGTGAGTCGCGGGACCATCTACCTTCATTATTTGGATAAATATGATTTGCTCGATAAGCTTATAGAGACACATATCAATGAGCTCCGGAAAAAGTGCACAGCGGCAGCTGATATGGATTTTATAAGCGGGTCACCGCTCTGGACCGAATATTTTGAACGAAATTATTTATTCTTTTCGATGATGTTAGCGAGTAAAGGAGCTCCTTATTTTCGTACCCGGTTTCTTGACTTTCTTGTCGAGCAGTTCAGGAAAGAGGTGGATGTAACCAAAGGGAAAAACCAGGGATTACATGAGGATGCTTTTGTCAGGTTTGTTGCATCGGCTTACGTAGGGGTAGTGGAATGGTGGTTCATGAATGAAAAGCCAATCCCGCATCAGGTCTTGGCAGAACAACTGGGGGTATTGTTGGAGAGGAATCTGTAAGCTGTATGACATATAAGGAACAAGCACAAATAATCCCGTCACCAGACGGGATTATTTATATGGCTTATATGAGCTGCAAACCTTGCAGCGTCTAGGTTAACGCTGGTCAAGTCAACTGCCCGTTTTGGGGGACGGCACTCACCAACTGGGAAAAATTTTTTTTGAAGATGTCCCATAATTGCTGCGCCATCATTTCCGGAGAGAGCGGCATTTTATTTTTAATCCACCATTCCACGACTCCGACGAAAGCAGACGCCATATATTGAATGACAACCTCTTTGTTATCCCCATGGTTCACTTCCCCGGTCTTCAATCGCTCGGTAATTCCATTTTTGACCATCAGGATCAACTGCTCCTGAAAACAAGTTATACCTTTATTGCTTAGCATGGAGGAATAGAATAAATAATGTTTTTCAAAATATTGAAACATCGGCAGCGGGGAATTGATAACATCCAATTTTTCCTCGCCAGGCTTCGATAACGTGCAAAACTCCAGCATATGACTCAAATGATCCTTTATACATTTGTCGAGCAAATCATATTTGTCCGTATAGTGGAGATAAAGTGTCCCCCTGTTAAGATTCGCTTTTTCCGAGATGTCATTGATCGTAATGTTTTCGAAGTTCTTCTCGGACATCAACTCAATTAGAGCGTTACTGATGGCTTCCCTCGTTTTCATTATTCTTCTGTCGACTTTAGGCATGATGGCGGATCACCGTCCTTTGATGATTATGAACAAAAACAAATCATATGTTGATTAGTTGACAAAAGCCGGTTTTTTAACGATTGAGATTTTGTTGCGACTCTTTATAATATAAATCAATACATGTTAATTAATCAATTGTTGTTAATTAATCGATGACTGTTGATTAAATGAATCGGCAGCATTCATACATGTAGAGTTATTCCAAATCACAGGAGAGAGGCGAAGGAATGATGAAAATAGAGGTCTGGTCAGATATCATGTGCCCGTTGTGCTATATAGGCAAAACAAATTTGGAAACAGCCCTAGAACAATTTGAACATAAGGCTGAAGTCGAACTCGTTTACAGACCGTTCCAGCTGTTCCCGAATGCTCCGAGCAACACCGGCAAAGATTATTACACCTGGACAGCCGAAATTCATGGCGGAGGGATGTCCACTGATTATGTGAGAGAAGGAAATAAAACGGTGGTCAAGATGGGCAAAGATGTTGGCCTTACCTATAATCTCGACACATTGATTCCATCAAATACGTCAGATGCTCTCCGCGTGGCCGTTTATGCGCAGGAACAGGGTAAAGCAGGAGAGTGGATGGCTCAGGTTTATAAAGCCTATTTTACCGATTCGCTGGATATCGGCGATCACGAAACACTTGCCAGACTTGCTGGCGAGAGCGGCCTTGATGCCCAAGAGGTTCTTGATATGCTGTCCAGCGATAAATACAAGGATACGGTAAAGAAAGAGCGGCAGCATGGGTCCGGGATAGGGATTACAGGCACACCTTTCTATATCATCAATGATAAGTATGCTGTTTCCGGAGTACGGCCAAGCGGCGTGTTCCTGGAGCTGCTTGAACAAGTGTGGAGAGAAGAACATCCTTTGCAGATGCTTGACTCAGGTCCAGATGGCGATTCCGAGGGCGGCCTCTGCGGGGACGGAGTTTGCAAGATTTAACTTGATTTGTGAAACAGAGGCATCTGATGGGGAGGCTCCAACATCCGCTCAGAACTAATTTATCGAAAAGGAGACAACAAAACATGAATCCGGCTTATAAACCCATAGTTGAACCATTTACTTTCCCTTCGGGAGTACAGCTTAAGAACCGCGTATTAATGGCGCCGATGACAAACTCTTCCTCTCTTGAGGATGGAGGCGTGTCAGAGCAAGAATTGGATTATTATCGTGTGCGTTCAGGCGGAGTAGGTGCGGTTATTACAGCGAGCAGCCATGTTTCGCCAGAAGGGAAGGCTTTTATTAATGAAATTGGCGTATATGATGACTCTTTAATACCTGGATTGAAAAAACTGTCAAGTACGATTCAAGGACAGGGGGCTAAAGCGATTTTACAGATTTACCATGCGGGGAGAATGGCCTCGCCTGAGCTTACAGGCGGCAAACAGCCAATAAGCCCAAGCGCTGCAGCCTCAGAACGTCCGGGTTCGGTTGTTCCAAGAGAAATGACGGAAGAAAATATCAAGGATATGATTAAAGCCTTTGGGGAAGCAACCCGCAGAGCAATCGAAGCAGGTTTTGACGGCGTGGAGATTCAGGGCTCAAATACGTACCTGGTTCAGCAATTCTTCTCCCCTCATTCCAACCGCCGGTCTGACCAGTGGGGAGGTACGATTGAAAAAAGAATGACATTTCCGCTTGCCATAATCGACAGCGTAAAACAGGCAGTTGCTGTTCATGCCCAAAATCCGTTCATTGTCGGATATAGATTGTCGCCTGAAGAAAGAGAAAACCCGGGTATAACCATGGAAGATACGCTCCAATTGGTTGACGTTTTGGCCCGGCAAAAGCTGGACTACCTTCATGTCTCCGTACGAGGTTTTTGGGATGGATCAATGCGGGATGAGACGGATACGAAATCACGTGTTCTGCTCATCCAGGAACGGGCAGGCAGCCGTGTACCCGTAATCGGGGTTGGCGAATTATCTTTACCGGAAGATGTTAATAAGGCGCTGAACGCCGGGGTACCTCTATTAGCTTTAGCGCATGCCATCATTATGGAACCGAAATGGGTTGAAAAGGTTCTGAACGATCAAGAAAACGAGATTAGAACGACCCTGCCCAGAACGGCTCAAAAAGACCTGACCATACCGGACGCATTATGGAACATGCTTATTAACGTACCTGGATGGTTTCCGGTTGTTTAAGGGTTCTGACTGAGCCAGCCTCGGGCAGAAACATTTTCCAAGCATGTTTTACAAAGACAAGGCCATCCTGCAAAGGATGGCCTTATTTGAATAATAAGAAAGCATAAAATTTGACCTGTACTTGCTTATATTATTGAGGAAAGCAACTTACTGCGCCACAAAAAGGAAGGCGGCTGCCGTTTCTTCTTCATTGCTGTTTTTTAAACGGATTAAGTATCAGACCGCTTTGCCAAGCTGTGTTCTGGACTGTACACGGTGGTGAAGCACATAGTAGACAACGCCCGACAGAATAACCAGAAGTCCGGCGATGTGGTACATGGTTTCATAATGGGTATGCTGGGCAACCACGCCAAGGACATAGGAACCGATCCCGTAGCCCAGGTCGAACATGAGGAAGAAGGTGCCCGTCGCAAGTCCGCTGCGGCCGCTTGGAGCCGAGCGGAGCGCCACGGTCTGGAAGCAGGGAATAATGGCGCCGTGGCCAAGCCCGATTACAGCTCCCGATAACAGGAAGACGGCCGGAGAATGCGCACTGCCCAGGATCAGCATGCCGATAACGAACAAGGCAATGCCGGGATAAGCCAGCACATGCTCGCCGTAGCGGTCGAATATTTTGCCGATAATGGGGCGGGGAAGCACAATCATAACGGCAAAGACGACGAAAAAGTAACTCGCGACCTCGGTCAGATCGATTTCTTTGGCAAAGACGGAAATGAAAGAAGTCAGCGAGCTGTATGAGAACGCAAGGACGAATCCCGCAAGCGATACCGGCAGCGCCTTGGCTTCCACAATGGAGGACCAGCTCAAGCTGAAAGGCTTGTTCTTGACTGACGCCTCCTTCGGAGCTTCCTTCGTCAGGAAGCCGAAAAGCAGCGAGAAGGCGGTCAGACAGATGCACACGATGAAAAGCACCGTGTAATTGGCCTGATGAACCAGCGTCAGCCCAAGGAACGGCCCGATGACCATCGCCAGGCTCATGAACATGCTGAAGTACCCGATGCCTTCCCCTTTGCGAGCGGCGGGAATCAGCTCTGCGGCCATCGCCCCGGTCATGGTGGAGGACATGCCGTAGCTTCCCCCATGTATGGCTCTGAGCGCGAGCAGAAGAAGCAGGCTGTGGATAGCGGGATACAGCAGGGTGCTTGCGAAAAATAAAGCGAGCGAAAGAACAGCGGCAATCTTGCCGTAGCGGTCCACCCACTGGCCGGCGAGTGGCCGCATAATAACAGCCGCAAGAACATATACGGTAATGACCAGCCCCATCTGCTGGCCGCTTGCGGACAGGCGCTCCGACACGTACTGGGGCAGCGTGGTTGCAAGCATGTAGAAATTCAAAAAAATAAAAAAGCTGCTGAGGCAGATGGCTACGAAATCCCTGGTCCATATTTTGTGATGATTCATGCTGTTCATACTCCTTCTTAAGGCTTCATCTATTCCAGATAACTTGGCAACAAGGGCGTCATCATTTTATCTTAACACAGGATCGGGATCGCCTGCCTGATGATTGTGGAGGAAATAAAAACAAACATCCCGCCGCTGCCGGGTGGGCAGTGACGGGATGCCTTGTTTTATTGAACTATAAGAAAGTATGAAATTCCATCATACTTTGCTTATGTTCTGAGGGAAGAAACTAACTTTACCGCCAAAGGACGGTTTCTGCCATTTCTTCTTACAGGAGAATGTTTATTTAAAATCGTCGCCCTTCAGGTAGCTGTAGAACGGTCTGTCCACCCAGAAGGTCGAGGTAGTGATGTCAATGGCCGGATCAATCGCCTTGAATCCTTGGACAATCGCTGCGGACTGTTCGTTCAGGGAGAAGGACTGCGCATAATAGAAGCCGCTGCCGGTAATTTTGTTGTTGGTGATGAGATCGTAATCTTTCAGCTTGGTTTGGGTATAATAGAGCGGCTGCCACCAGGAAGCGGCAATCAGTCCAGGCTCGTCGTCACTGTCTTTCTTGGCATAAGCAAGCACGACTGGCTGGAAGCGCTGCTTGTCGGCGGCTGTTGCGAATTCGAACGAAATATCATATTCCTTGGCGGATGCGATATAGTTGCCGTTCTCCAGCTTCTTGTAGTGGTTATCGTGATCCGGCGCAGGCTCGCCCCATTCCAGCAAATGAACGAAGGCGGAGGTTTTAGGCTCGAACTGGACCTTGGCCTGTAGTCCTTCGCTGCGCAGCAGTCCGATCAGCTGCACCGCATGCTGAATATCGGAGTGGCCGTATGTAATCGTCAGCGAGTCAATGAAATTCGGATCGTAACGGGAGTCCTTCAGATTATAGCCCGTTACGAGACCCTTCTCCAGCGCACCGTTAACAATCGTTTCCAGTTCGGGAGCCTCAATTACATCGGAGGTCGAGTAAGCGTCAATCAGCTTCGCATAAATATCCGAATCGCCGGTCAAACCAATATAGTGCTCATAGAGGCCCTTGCTTACCAGCACTTGACCCAGAAGCTGTTCAAGGAATGTCTTCGATGCCAGTGCGCCGGGCTTGAGCTCGCCATAAAGCGAAGGCGCCACGAGACCGGTGTCCACAGCAGCAGCGATTTCCTGTGCAGCGGTTTCTGACTGGAAAGCATCCGGCTTCAAATGAAGCTTGTTCAGCGCGGCAGCGGTCTTCGCTTCCGGATAGGTATAGGCCAATTCCTTTAATCCGGCTGCTTTCAAGGCGATGAATACGGCCTGGAAACCACCGACCGGTTCATCCGGATGAATGGCCGGGCCGCTCACAATTCCTTGTTGGCTAAGCGCAGCTGCAGCTTCATAATACGGGCTCGATGGGCTCAAGTCGCTGAAGGTGACAGCGTCAGCTGTGGGCTTGTAGTTCAAAATCAGGGCGAGATCTTGAAGCAATTCACCCTTCGTCGTTGAATCTCCAATCGTCAGATCGAATTTCTCCTGCAGAAATAATGAATAATTGCCGGTCTGGTCAACAGCTGGAGCAAGAGGGCTGGCAGCAGCCCCGGCTGCGGCGGAGCTTAGCGGAACCGCCAATAATAATGACATGGATAAAGCGGCAGCGGACAACCATTTTGGATACGAGATTTTTCTGTACATGAATAATTCCCCCCGAGTGTAGTAGCAAATAACCTTAATTCCGATTGATAAGATTGGAATTATTTTTTTCGATTCTATCATTAGAAAAAAACGCTTGTCAACAGAAATTAAATTTTGTGTTTTCCCACAGTAAAAAGCCCCCTTCATGAAAAGGGGGAGATCAATCATTTTGCAGCTTGATTGAAGCTACGGCTGCTGCTGATTCATTGACATTTTTGCACATTCTGAAGCGATGTCTGCGATCGTCACAGCAGCAAGCTCCGATTCCAGGGCAATCTGCGCTCTTCCGAAGGTGTCCTCTAAAGCATGTTCAATATTGTTTCCTACCGGGCAGTTGGGATTGGGATTCTCATGCAGGGAGAACAGCCCTTCCTGACTGGAATGCTCCACCGCGCAGTATACATCAGCCAGACTGATGTCCTTGGCAGGCCTTAACAGGGTGGCGCCGGGAATGCCCGGCGTGGTGGCAATGATGCCCGCTTTGTTCAATACGCCCATGAGCCGTCTTACGACAACGGGGTTCGTATTGACGCTGCTTGCAATATAGTCGGATGTGATCCGCTTGCCCTCATGCGTTTCGATTAATACTAATATATGCACCGCCACAGCGAGCCGGCTGCTGATTGCCATAAGAAGCACCTCATTTCGTCCTCTATCATCGTCTAACAACGGACATGAAATGTCAACGGGGATACGGGAGCAATAAAGTATTTGACAAAAGTAACCTGTAACAATTATAGTTACAACTATATCAGATATTCTGATAATCATCAACCTGTGAGAGGAGCTTGATTATGAAGATTGCCGTAATCGGAGCAAGCGGTAAGGCGGGCAATGCCATCCTGCTGGAGGCGTTGGACAGGGGCCATGAAGGTACTGCGATTGTGAGAAACCCGTTTAAAATAACCGACAAGCGCGCAGCTGTCGTTCAGAAGGATATTTTCGACCTCACGGCAGAGGACCTCAAGGGACATGACGTCATTGTTAATGCTTTCTCGGCTCCGGCAGGCGAGGAGCATCTGCATGTGGATGCCGGAAATGCGCTTATTGAGGCGCTTAAAGACTCGGCGGGCACGAGGTTGATCGTTGTCGGGGGTGCGGGGAGTCTGTTCGTGGATGAAGAGAAGACGACACGGGTGATGGAAGCGCCCGGATTTCCTGAGGAATATTTTCCTACAGCCTCGAATCAGGGCAAGAACCTGGACATTCTCAAGCAGACAGAAGGCATACAGTGGACTTTTGTCAGTCCGTCGGCTATTTTTGCACTCGGCCGCAGAACCGGGGCCTATCAATCCGGGAAAGATAATCTGCTCGTGAATTCCGCCGGTGAAAGCTATGTGAGCTATGAGGATTTTGCAGTTGCCGTCGTGGATGAAATCGAGAATCCGCAGCATAAGAACGAACGTTTTACCGTTGTTTCCGAATCCAAATGAGCGCGATATGAGAAAAACGCGGAAGAGGTGATTGTAATGTCGAACGCGATTCACCCGGAAACAGGCATCAAGCTTGTCAAGCTGAGGGTCAGCGATCTGAAACGCTCAATCGGGTTCTATCAGGATGTAGTGGGATTAAAGCTGATCAAGGAAGAGAACGGAACGGCCGAGCTTTCGGTGGAGGGCGCGGCTCCCATGCTGCTCCTGGAGGAAATAAAAGGAGCCGTTCAGCGCCCCAGAAGATCAGGAGCGGGCTTGTACCATTTTGCCATCCTGCTGCCGGACCGCAAGTCGCTGGGATTATCCTTGCGCAATCTCATCCGTGCAGGCATTCACATCGGCCAGTCCGACCATCTTGTGAGCGAGGCTCTCTACATTGCGGATCCCGACAATAACGGCATTGAGATCTATCGCGACCGTTCGCGGGAAGAATGGCAACGCGACGCTGCAGGCCATTATATCATGGCGGTTGATCCGATCGATTGGGACGGCCTGCTTGCGGAGGCGGGCGATGATCCCTGGAACGGTCTGCCCGCAGGGACCACGGTCGGGCATATCCATCTGCATGTATCCGATTTGGCCGCGGCTGAGCGTTTTTATATCGATGTGCTCGGGTTTGCTGTTATGGCGCGGATGGGCAATGCGGCTTTGTTTATATCCGCCGGCGGCTATCATCATCATATCGGACTCAATACCTGGGCTGGCGTGGGAGCTCCGCTAACACCCAAGGATGCGGCGGGACTCGCCTATTATGTGATCGGTCTGCCGGACCAGGCTGCGCTTTCTGCTGTCCTTGGACGCTTGCAGGAAGAAGGAGTTCCTGTGGCGCATCACGGGGATGGGACGGTTGTTGTTCTGGATCCCAGCGGCATTGAAATCCGTTTATCGGCTTCAGGGGTTGTTCGACACGTTTAGTCATGATAATCAGCTGGAAACTCCTGTGCGCCAAACCTTGGGTTCGGCCGGATTTTTAGTATAATTTGGCAGCTCTCCTGTTATCCGTTACTATGAACAAAGGGGGAGTGGAAAATGAAACGGATCGTTCTTGCGCTGCTCATGATATTGGCTGTGGCGACAGCCTGCACCACCGAGGCGGATCTCAATCTGGATGATCTAAAGACCGTATTCGCGGACAAAGGGATAATGCTGCTGAATGAGGACGGGACAAAGAATCATTTTGTGCTGAAAGGCCTGAAAGCTACTACCTACAAGCTGGAGAATGACGAATCGGTTTCCTTCTATTTATTCCCCACCGAGAAGAAGCGCGAAGAGGGACTCACGGATTTCAATCAGCAAAAATCGAAATTTGATATGCAAATCCCGGCCATTTATGGAGTGAAGAATGTTCTTATTCTTTATTGGTACGGCGGGCAGACAGGCTCCCCTACCCGGCATGATACGGATATCAAAGAAGCCGTCAAGGCGCTAAGCGCATTGGCGACGGATAATATTTGAACCTGGGCGACTCCCGGGGTTTACATACGCGCGCGGCTTGTCTCCTGCAACGGGAACAGGCTGCGTTTATTTTTTTATAAGGACCTGTTTAGAGAAAATTAATACCCGGAGCGGTTGACTGGGACGATCATCGTCAGTATTTTATAAGTACTGCCCGTCAATGCAGATGCATAATAAAAGGAGGTTCGGGTAAAAGAGGAATGATGATAGTCTGATCGGGATAAGTAGAGTAAGGAGGAGATGAAAATGATGAAAATACGCGTGGCCAAATGGGCCGGAGCTCTGCTGTTCATTCTGCTCGCGGCCATCACGTTCGAAAGTTATACGCAGGCAGCTGTACCCGTCTCGCAAAGGTTTGATCTGACGGACCCTTCCACTCAGCTCATTCGCTCGAAGGCTTTGCACAATAATACCGTCCTGCAGTCGTTTGCTTTTGACAATACGAATAAGAAAATCTTCACGGTCCAGCTCATGGCGGGAGGCCAGCAGCTGCCTGGGGAATCGGCTCCTGTATCCGGCGCCAACCGGGCATTGAATGGCGATTTATGCGTGACGAAGCTGGACTTGTCAGGGAATGTGGAAGGATATATGTTCTTGAAGGGATTTGGGCATGGTGTTCAAATCGGTGCTGAGCCGGTGGGTTCCGCTTCGTATTTGTGGACAGAGGTTGATGCGCTCAGCGATGGAACATCCGGCTGGGGCTCCAAGCTGGCACGGTTTCAATTCGTGAACGGTCAGGTGCTGACCTCAGCTTCCTCTTCATTGACGAAGTTCGAGCTCGTACCGGGCGCAGACCGCACAACAGTCAATATCGATATGACCCACGGGTATTTGACCATGCGTTATCGTGAGGACGGTTCTTTCCGCTATGGCGTGTACAGCCTGGCTCAGGTGAAAGCAGGGAATTACACAGCTTTTGCGGATATTGCCCAGCCGTCCGGTCTTGGCACATTCCAGGGCTTCACCTCCTTCGGAAGCACTTTGTACCTCTTGGAGGGAAATTCGTACAACTCGACCACTTCTATCTATCCGAACGGCAACACGTACATTACCAGTGTTAACCTGAATAACGGCATTGTCAGCGACAAGCAGCTGACCAAGGCAGGCTACACACTCACCTTCAGGGAGCCTGAAGGTATGGCCGTCCAGATTCCCGACACGAATCATCCGGAGAACGCGCGGCTTGGCATCGGGCTGGCTTCAACGGTATCGGAGAGCAATACATCCAAGCTGGCCAGTATTTATTATAAGGATTCATTAACGGATTAAGGAGTTTAATTAAACAGGAAGACGATCTAATCAAAAACGTCCGGATGGGTCTTATGCTTCGTTTCAGAGGCATATGGTTCCATTCAGGCGTTTTTTTTCTACGCAAACCAGCGGACCGGGTATGGGAAAGCGACTTAAATAGAAATTTGATACGAATTGTATATAGAGGACTTTAAAATGATAAGGGATGTGGTGGAATGCAGGATCGGTCCTTAATCACAATGGAAGAAATGATCCTGGAGGCGGAGCTGTTTCAATCCGTTTATCCGGATTTAATAGGAGAGATTGACCGGGGTGAGGTCGCGCATGGCAAGCTGAATGATTTTCAGCTTATGCAGGCGGTGGCGCATGCCAAGAACGGATTGGGGGTTCTTAGCTTCGAGCGCCGCCAGGTGATCAACGCGGTTTTTGATGCGTTCACAACCATTTACCGCAAGGATGGCCGGGGCTCGGCGGAGCGGTGGGCGAAGCAGTCATTTGGATGCTTCAGCAGCAGCTTGTCGGTGAAGGAGAAGGATATCGCCGATATCGTGATGAAAATCGACGAGCTGTCCCGGCTCATCCAGGGGAAGGAGTCCGAGCTGCTCCAGCTGTACCGGGAGCTGAATATGCTGCAGAGGTATTTGGCGCAGGAGGAAGGCGTTCAGCCGAATCCTTCCTGACAGCTTTCCCATAGCGGCCTATCATAGGCAGCGCGGCTTGGGCTGCGGCCCTCCACAAGCGGGCTGTGCGCCGCTTGCTGCGCTTGTGAGGATCAAAACCCCGTCCACGCGGCCATGCCGGGGGATGGGGTTTTGATTATTTTTTATTTTCCCGCACCGGTGTAGATGTGGATCGCATCTCTCAGAAATTCTGCCGTTCCCGGCTGAGCGGCGTCATAATGGGCCTTGAACCGCTCGTCGTCGACGTACATTTGCGCGAGCCCGGCATGGGCTTCCTTGCTGTAATTGCTCCAATAAAAGGTGAGCCACTGTTTGTGCAGGTCGGCCGCCTTCTGGGCGAGCCCGCCCGCCGGATCGCCCTCTTTGAATGCTTCTGCGAGTGTGACCGTTAATTCTTCCGCCAGGCGGGTCACCTCGGCATGCTCCTCCTGCGTCATGTTCATGAATTTCTGATTGGACTTGTCGATTGCCTCGTTTCCGTATTTCCGGCGAATCTCTTCTCCGTATTTGTCTTCATTGCCTTCAACCATCTTCTGTTTGAAGCCTTCAAATTTCTGCTGATCGGTCATGGTCGTTCTCCCTTCTGCCGCTGAAATGGTTTGTTCCACATTGGCGATGAGCGTATCAAGCTGCCTGCGTCTGTCAAGGAGCTGTGCGTAATGCGTCCGGAGTGCCTCGGCACTGTCGAAGGATGGAGCGGTCACGACCTCCCTGACCCGTTCCAGCGGGAACCCAAGCTCTCTGAAAAACAAAATTTGCTGCAGTCGGTCGACCTCCGCCTGACCGTAGATCCGGTAACCGGACGAATTGATCCGGGCCGGTTTGAGAATGCCGATCTGATCGTAATAGCGGAGCGTCCTTGTGCTGATTCCAGCAAGCCTGCCTAGCTTCTGTACGGTATATTCCATGCCTTCGCCTCCTGACATTTCTAAATGTACACCTTTACGCCGCGTCAATGTCAATGCCGTCATCGCGGATTTATTTCGCGGCAGACTAATTCTGTAAATGGATATTATTGGAACATAAATAAGCACATATGTTTGCTGCCATCCCGGCTTTTATGGTAAATTAAATTCAATATGAAGAGCATCGCTGGCAAGCCTTCATGCTAGCACTATCATATACCTATCGGGACCTCCTGATTCACAACATGCACATGCAATAGAACAGACCATGATCCATTATGGGAGGCGCATATATGATAAACCAAGTTATACTGGTCGAACCATCCCTGGAGTACCGCGATTTATATATGGACTTTTATGAGGACTGGCTTGGGAGCGGTGAGGACATGGTGCCCTGGGTGATTGAGAGGGATCCTTCTAATTTTGAGGCGTATGTTGCATTCTTGTATGCGGAAGACAGCGAGGACAAGCTGACAAGAGAGAGCTGGGTGCCCCACTCCACCTATTGGCTGATCAATGAAGCGGATAAGCTTGTTGGCGCAGTCAATATCCGCCACCGGCTGAATCAGAAATTATCCGAAAGCGGCGGGAATATTGGTTATGGCATCCGTCCTTCCGAGAGGCGCAAGGGTTACGCCGGAGCCTTATTGGCCAAATCCCTGATCAGAACCAGAGAGCTTGGCCTGAACCGGGTGCTGGTTGTTTGCGACCAAGGGAATATCGGCTCTGAGAAGACCATTCTCAAAAATGGCGGCATATTTGAATCGGAGTTCACCGAAGCGAATGGGAATATCATCAGGAGATTCTGGATTGAGCTGTAGAGGCCGGCGCGGACAGTCATTTGAAAATAGTTGGTGGAGGCCATGAAGGCAAGAATGTATTATATCATGGCGGTATTTATCGTTATGGTGCTGGGCTACGGCTCCAGAGCATATTCCGAAACGCTGCCCGGTTTCGTGTCCGAGCACTTCGGAGATGCACTTTGGGCGGGTATGATCTATTTTGGCGTTCGTTTCTTATGGGTCCACAAGCGCTTATCCTGGGCATTCAGGGTGAGCTTGATATTTTGCTTTGCCATTGAGTTCAGCCAGCTCTATCAGGCGGATTGGATCAATGGCATAAGGAGCACGCTTGCAGGCTCGTTGATACTGGGAAAAGGGTTCCTGGCTGTGGACTTGCTCCGCTACAGTATTGGAATTCTGGTTTCCTGCATGATAGATGCCGCTCTTCGAAGGAATCAGTCATGACAGGCAAGTGAAATGGAGATGAACGAATGCTATTTTATATCATTACTGTAGTGGTTATCCTTATTGATCAAATATCAAAAGGCCTTATCCGCATGTCGATGGAAGTGGGGGAGACGATTTCCATTTGGCCGGGCGTCCTGCGATTTATTCATTACGAAAACACCGGTGCAGCCATGAGCTCCTTTCAGGGCTTTGGCCGTTATTTTGTCATTGTTGCGGTGGTCCTTGCTGCGGCCGTGCTTTACTACCGGCGTCAAGGGGAGCTGCGCGGCGTGATGCTGGAGCTGATTACAGGGCTAATGGTTGGCGGAGCGCTGGGTAATGCTATTGATCGGGCGGTATTCGGCAAGGTGACGGATTTTATCTCGCTCGGGAAAGGGGGAGGAAGCATGAATGTGGCGGATATCGCCATCACAATCAGCTTCTTCCTCATTCTCGCCCGTCTGGCCTTGCATAAAAGAATCTCCTCCCATTCAAGGAGAGTATAAATGTACGGTGATTAATTTATACCCTTAATTATCTGCGTTGCGCTTCAGTCGCGCTCTAACATTTGCACTGCTGCAATACCCAATAAGGGTGTGGTTGTGACCGCAAGATTTTATCCCGATGAACATTCATCGGGATATTTGTGTTTGCCGATGCAGGATAAAATTTATAAATTCACATATATCCTGGTAAAATAAAATAATGCTCCCACTATTCAATTGGAAAGATGAAGGGTTATAATACTCTATAGATTATAAAGTAACTTAAAGTAATATTGTAGAGGAGGAAACAACCTTGTCCAGATTAAATCAAACTTTCTCAATTAAAGGCCTGACGCTCCGCAACCGGATTGTCATGCCTCCAATGTGTCAGTATTCCGTCAGCGCCAAGGACGGCAAGCCGAATGAGTGGCATGATGTGCATTATACTTCCCGTGCTGTAGGGGGTACCGGGCTGATCATCATAGAAATGACGGATGTGGAACCGGACGGACGGATAAGCGATTATGATCTTGGCATATGGTCGGATGAGCATGTGCCGGCGTTTGCCCGCGTTATTGAGGGCATACACCGTTTCGGCGCCAAAGCCGGCATTCAAATCGCCCATGCAGGACGCAAGGCGGGGGATGCGGAAGTGCCGGTCGGTCCTTCTGCCATCCGTTTTAGTGAAGACTTCAAGCAGCCGCATGCGCTGACGACTGAAGAAACGGAAGCCATGGTTGTCAAATTCGGAGATGCCTCCAGGCGGGCAGTGGAGGCGGGCGTGGACACGATTGAGGTGCATGGGGCACATGGTTATCTGATTCATCAGTTCCACTCGCCATCGATTAACAATCGCGATGATAAATACGGACAGGACCGTGCTCTGTTCGGTGTTGAAGTGCTGCGGGCGGTTAAGGCTCAAATGCCGTCAGACATGCCGCTTATCATGCGGTTATCGGCAATTGAATATATGGATGGAGGATACGGCGTCGAATACGCGCTAGAGATGGCGCGCCGTTACCTTGATGCGGGTGTGGATATCTTTCACGTGAGCAGCGGCGGGGACGGCCCTGTCGGCAAGCTCAAGCCGGGCAATTATCCCGGTTACCATCTGCCGCTTGCACGAAAATTCAAGGAAGCGCTGGGCGTGCCGGTTATCGCGGTTGGCATATTGGACGATCCGGAGCTTGCGCTTGCGGCAGTAGCAAATGGCGATGCGGATCTGGTCGCGGTTGGACGGGGAATGCTGAACGACCCGTACTGGGCGGCGCATGCTATTCGCGCTACCGGCGGCGAATGGAAGGAACTGCTTCCGAAGCAGTATGACAGAATCCTGTAAGCGGTCTGCTGGATTTGGCCATTTTCCCTGATACGGCTTGAATTGATGCTGTTAATCGATATATAATGGAACCGTTCCAATATACCAATGACCTTACGGAGGACCCACGCCGATGAATTAATCACATGAATCCCAAGATAACTTGTCAATGTGCAAGCAGCGTTCGTCTATAGCGCGAACCGGTCTGGGATACGTGTGTCAACGCGGGGGTACTCTTTTTATATGAAGCAAGGTGCAGATGGGCTGCGAAAATGCTTGACGCTGTCGGAGATGTCTATTTCAGGCGCTTCGTCTTGCGTTCAGGCATATTAGCGGCATGGTTCATGCTGTTCCCCTGCTTCCCCCGGACACGTATAATGACCGCGAGCTGCTGGCCGCGGTTTTTTGTGTTTCCATTTGGGATCGGGGGAATGACAATGTATGTCGTCAAGGCGTCTGGACTAAAACATGAATATGGCGGGGAACCGCTGTTTGAAGATATTGATTTGGAAATCAGGAAGGGCGAGCGGGTGGCTCTGTTCGGCAGCAACGGCATCGGCAAGACTACGCTTCTCCAGGGCTTGTTCGGCCGGATCCATCTGACAAGCGGGGATATTCACCGCATGCTCCCGCTAACGGATTGGGGCTCGATCGATCAGCTGGTGGAGCAGGGGGAAGAACTGTCCACACTGGAATTTGTCCAGTTTGGCTCGACCGAGCTATATAATCTTAAGCGCACATTACACGACCTGCAGACGCGCTTAAGTACCGGAGACAAAGAATCCGACGTTATGGACCAGTACAGCCGAACGTACGACAGGTATATACAGCTGGATGGGTATGGCTGGGAAGTGAAGACGGAGAAATGCCTGCAGCAGCTGAAACTGGATCCGGCGCTGTGGAAGCTGCCGTTCTGCCAGCTGAGCGGCGGGCAGAAAACAAGAGCGCAGCTGGCGGCGCTGATGGTCAGGGAGCCTGAGTTTATTGTGCTGGATGAGCCGACCAACCATCTGGATGCGGAGATGCTCGGCTGGTTGGAGGAGTGGGTGCGGTTCTATCCGGGCACCGTGCTGTATGTATCGCATGACCGCGCTTTTATAGACCAAACGGCAACAACTGTGATTGAGCTGTCCCGTCACGGCTGCCGTCGTTATCCCGGCGGGTACACCGATTACCGCAAGCAGAAGGATCTGGAGCTGCGGACGCAGGAAGCGCTGTATGCGAAGCAGCAGCAGGAGAAGGAGAAGCTTCTCGAGAGTATCCGCCGCTACTCGGAGTGGTTTCAGCAATCGCATAAGGCTGCGGGCCAGAATGATTTCTACCGGTCGAAGGCGAAGAAGAACGTCTCCCGCATGCACGCCAAGGAATCCGCGCTCGATAAGCTGGAACAGGAAGGGGTGCAGAAGCCGCGCGAATCAGCCCGCTTGAGCATGCGGCTGGAGGACGCGGGGTTCGCAGCAACGACTCTGCTTCGGCTCGAGAATGCGGGCTTTGCGTATGAGGGAACGCCCGAGATATTCCGGAACCTCCAGCTGTCGGTGAACCGCGGCGACCGGATTGCCATTCTGGGGCCTAACGGCGCAGGCAAATCCACGCTGCTGAAGCTGGCGGCTGGCCTGCTGCCGCCGACTTCCGGGGCCGTGCGTCTGCATCCGCAGACCAGAATCGGTTATTTTGCCCAGGAGCTTGGCAATCTGGATGAGGAGGAGACCATCCTCGGGAGCTTGCTTTCCCTTCCCGATATGACGCAGTCGCAGGCGCGGACCATTCTTGGCTGCTTCATGTTCAAGCGCGAGGAGGTCTTCAAGAAAATCGCCGGTCTGAGCATGGGCGAGAAATGCCGGGTGGCCTTCCTGAAGCTGTATTTTGGCCGCGCCAATCTGCTGGTTCTGGATGAACCGACCAACTATCTGGATATCGACACCCGGGAGCGTGTGGAGGAGGCGCTGCAGCAGTATCCCGGAGCGCTGCTGCTCGTTACGCATGACCGGTATTTGATCCGCAAGACGGCGAACCGGCTGATCCTGATGGACAACAATCAAGCTCCGGAGCTGTTTCCCGGGACATACGAGGAATATGCGTCCCGCAGCCGGACTCATCCGCTCAATACGGATGGGCAGGAACGCGCGAATGAGTGCGGACAGCTTGAGCTCCGCCTGGTCCGATTGATGAACGAGGCGGAGCCGGAGAATGAGCTGCAGCAGAAAAAGCTGATGCAGGAAATTAAAGAGCTGCAAAAGCAGATCGCGCTATTGAGGCAGATATAGAATCTGCATATGGATTGTCTGAAAGCATAGCTATTGCAAAGAAGCCGGAAGCGATGAACTGAGCGCTTCCGGCTTCTTTGTGCATGGCAGAAATATTGCTTAAGATTCAAAAGCCCAACTAACCGCCGGAGAGCGGAAAGAAGAAAGTGTCTGGAGCAGCGAAGACGCTCGCATTTTTTGTATATGGCAGAAATATTGCTTAAGATTCAAAAGCCCGACTAGCCGCAGGAGAGCGGAAAGAAGAAAGTGTCTGGAGCAGCGAAGACGCTCGCATTTTTTGTACACGGCAGAAATATTGCTTAAGATTCAAAAGCCCGACTAACCGCCGGAGAGCGGAAAGCGGAAATAGTCTGAGAAGCGCAGGGGCTCTCCTTCCATGTGCAAGCTGTCTTCTTCGCCGGACTTTTATGTCTCGATGACCACCATTTGATGGCATTCCAGGCGCGGAACCGTATAGGCGATGGTCGTTTCATTTTGCCGGAACGGCAGCTCGGTGCCTTGCGGGGCCAGATAAACGCGCTTCGCGGCTTCCGGCAGATTCAGCGCAACCTCCACATCATGAAGCGGAATAATATCTTCGATGACCTCAACGCCATCCCCGCGTTTCACGGGTGAAGCATAGAGAAGATGATTGACATAACGCGCCTGCGCCGGCTGATGCTGCAGCGTCACCACTCCCTGCGCCGGCAGGCTGGTGCGCAGCGTGATGTCAGGGAGCAGCCGGCGCAAGGCCCACAACACCGTCTCCTTCAGGATCAGGCTGCCTTTGGTCGCGTAATCCTCGAACACATTCCAGGCCAAATAAATGCCGTTCTTGTTTTCAGTCATGCCCGGACCGGCGATGCTGCCGCTGGTTGGCGTATGCTGATGGGAGCAGAACGTGAATATATCGCGGTTGAAATAAGGATCCTCCCGGTGTCCAAGCTCCGTTCCTCCGCTGCCCAGAGCTATTCTCTGCCCCTGCGAATAGAAAATATATGCGGCGGAGCCGAGTGCAGGCAGCTCGAAGTGCGGACGGAAATAATCCGGTTTATACGGGTTCTCGCCCAGCCAGGAAGCGCCCAAATCAAGCACAAAGCCGTCGTCTGGCTCCGTCAGGCTGGCGCCGCTGGCTTTCCGCAGCCCGCTCTCGCCGGTTGCGAGCAGCTTGCCTCCTTGGGCCAGATAGGCCTCCAATTGGGACGTCAATGCCTCCCCTTCCGCAAGGCGTATATGGTCGGGGAGAATGATGACCCGATATGCGCCGAAATCCGCCTCCTGGTCGATAACGTCAAACAGCAGCTTGCCTTCCAGAAGCATGCGCACAGCGCCGACATCGGAGCTTTTATTCCGTCCGGTATGCTCATTGGCGGCAGCCTCCTCGGAGAGCAGCGCCACATCGGCAACGGCTGTGGCATCGACGCACCAGGCCTCCTTGGCTTCGGCTTCGGAATACGCGGCTCCAATCAAGGAATAGGTGGCCTCATCCATCAAGCCTTCCGGGTGAAGCTGGTCGCCGATGGAGCAGCGCGCTCCGTTGGCAAGATTGAGCGCAACCTCGTAGCGCAGCGCATTGGGATGCTTGTAGCCGCCGAATTCTCCCCATGAGGTGTGGAATTTGCCTGTCATACCGAGATAAGGCATGCCAAGCGTCTGGGCATAGCGGGCGGAGAGCGGGAAGTGGTCATAGCCCCAGCCGCCCGTCGGCAGCGATTCCAGCTCCAGATGGGTATTCATATGCGCCAAATCACGGCGGCCCCGCTGGATATGGCCCCCATTATGGAAGATCGGCATATCCGGCTTGATGGCATGAATAACGCGTTTGACGGATTCCGTGTAATGGGCATAAACCGTTTCGCCATAGGCCAGAATCACGTTTTCGTCGCGGGGATCGAGACCTTGGGCGCGAATGCCGGCGATGCAGGCTTGGCAGTAGCATTTGCGAACGCCCACAATATCCAGGAAGATGCCATCGGCATCATACCGGGTGGCCACTTCCTCAATCTGCTTCAGCAGCACGTCCAGATAGGGCGTATTCATGCAGAATTCGTGATAGCCCGGCACCATGAATCCCTTGACCCACTGCGTCTGGTCGTCCCTGCTGCGGATCAGCCACTCGGGATGGCGCCGCGCAAGCTTCTCGTCAAGTCCGGCTGAGATATAGACGGGTGTGTTCACGTTGATCTCATGGGCTGCTTCGATCATGGAGCCTAGCAGATCGAAGGAGAGGCCGGGATGGGTCTCGTTGGCCTCCGAAGGGTGGTACGCCCAGCCATGATGACATTTGGAGAATACCGTGATGGAATCGACATGCCCTTTTTGGAGCATCTGCTGGAACTGTTTTTTGTCAAAGGATTTGCCGATGCCGGGGATCATTTCGGACGTATGGAAATCAAGATGGACCTGTCGGAACCGCATGATACAAACAACCCCTTTACGTTTAATGGCGTTAATCGGTACACATGGCGTGAATGTTAGGGAAAAAGGCGGCTTTCAGCTTTAATCTATCGCATCCGCTCTGTTTGCGTATAGGAACGTAAGCGATTTCAATAGGACGATATCGACTTTTTGGAACAATGGGCAAGGATAGGCTGCATAAGCGTTCCCTGCCGTCGAAGGACGGCGGCAGCAAGTTCCTTCTTACTGCCGGATTATAGCGTATAATAACTTTAAACGGAGCGTTTTCAAGCTTGAACAGGATCGTTAGGAATAGAAGCGGCAGGAGCTTGAGGGGAGGTTATAGGCATGGATTGCCTGCAGCTGTTAATACCGCCAATTCCGCAGTTTATGACGATTGGCCATACGGTCTGGGAGCCGGGAGACAGCCATTTTGAACGGACCTTCCAGGTGTACGATATGCTGATTGTGGCCAAGGGAACGATGTATATGGCTGAGGACGGGGTGGAATACGCGATCAAAACGGGCGGAATGCTGGTGCTGGAGGCAGGCAGGACGCATGTTGGGTACCGGCCGTGCGAGGAGGATACGGAGATCTATTGGCTGCACTTTGTCCATAAGGGACCGGCGATTACGGTAAAGGCCGATGATATCCCCTGGTTCTCGATCCGGCGTAAAGATACGGATACAGATACGGAGCCAACGGCGCATTACATGTTTATTCCGAAATTCGCAGAGGGCCTCGATCTGCTGCCGCTTATTCCCACGCTTCAGGCAATGCTGGACTTGCATCGCAGTCTGCAGCTGTTCGGCGCGCTTCAGCTGCATTCTTATCTGGCCAGGCTGTTTACCCAGCTGCAATCGATTGTGGCTGCCGGGCAGCAGCCGTCCAAGTCGCTGGAGATCAGCCGGGAGGCGGAGAAGTTTCTGCGCCGCAGCATCGAACAGCCCTTCTCCTCAGGCGCCCTCGAGGCTGCGCTGTCCTATCATTTTGACTACATAACCCGCTGTCTGAAGAAGCACACCGGGATGAGCCCGATGAAATACCTCCATTATCTTCGTGTGGAGGAAGCGAAGAAGCTGCTTGTCCAGACCCGCGACTCTGTGCCGGTCATCGCCGGCAAGGTCGGCATACCGGATTATAATTATTTTATCCGCGTGTTCCGCAAGCAGACCGGACAGGCACCCGGGGCGTACCGGCGGGAGCGTCAGGGCTTCGTCTGATGCATGTTGACGGCAAATAATCAAGAGTGGAGCGGGATACGCTCGGCAGCACATTAACATAGAAGGGTTTTTAGCCTATACCTCACTAGACCTGCTGCCGCATCGCGTTCATCCGGCTGCCGCTGCGGTAGGAGCGGGGCGAGAGCCCGGACATTTTCTTGAAGGCTTTGCCGAAATGCGAGAAATTATCGAAGCCGGTTCGAAGCGCGATATCCGTGATTTTCAGATCCGTTTCGCGAAGCAGCCGCTGGGATTCCTTCAAGCGCAGCAGATTGATATATTCGCTGAAAGCAAATCCTGTCGCGGATTTGAAGGTGCGGCTCAGATAATAGGAGCTGATGGTGAACTGCTTCGCTACGTCTGTTAAGGACAGCGGCTCCGCATAATGCTCATTGAGAAACTGGACTACCTTGATCATTCGTATATGCATGGGCGAACCATGGTCAGCGGGCGCAGGCTGGCCGTGATCGCCGCTTTTTGCACGGACGGCAATCAGCAGCAGCTCGATAATGGCGTGGCGCAGGCGGATGGCGCATCCTGTCTCCTGCAGCCGCATTTCGTTTATGATTTCGGCAATGACCCGCTTGAGCTCGGGAAGCTGCTGCGCCGGCAGGGAGACAACGGGATATTCGCGTCTAAAAGGCTCCACAAGTATGGCGGCATCGTGAGGGTAGGCCTGCTCCAGCCATTCATGCTGATAATTGATCACAATTCTTTCGTGGTCGGGCACTCCGGTATCGGAGGTTTTGTGCAGCACCTGCCGGTCTATAAAAACCATATCCCCCGCCTTTACCCGGTAAGCGCGGTCCTTTACGAAGTACATTCGCTCGCCCTCACATAAATAATACAGCTCATAATAAGGGTGGAAGTGGTTCGCGGTCATCGAGAAATGTCCTTTGCGTTTTAAATTATCGATATCCCATCCGCCAGATGGATCCTGAAAGCTGGTTCGTGTGGAGGCACTCATTAGTCTCGCTCACCGCCCGTCTATGTTTCCTCATGATATTATAGCAATAAAAGCGGGGTTTGGGGTGACTTATACATAAACTGCGGTGAAAAATCGTTTTATTTGCGCTAAAGTTAGCTGTGACGAACTCATTCAAATCTTGCATGAAAGCGGTGGCAAAATGGCACAACGTAAAAAATATGTATTAGTCGGCACTGGCGGAAGAGCGGAATTCTTCTATGGAGCGCTTGCCGAGCATTACCGGGCAACTTCGGAGCTGACAGCCTTCTGCGATATTAACGAAACCCGCATGGCTTACGCGAATAAGCTGCTTGTGGACAAATATGATCATCCCGAAGTGCGGACCTACCGCGCCGACGAATTCGAAGAGATGATCGCGCAGGAGCGTCCGGATGCGGTTATTGTTACGACGGTCGACCGCACGCATCACAAATATATTATCCGGGCCATGGAGCTCGGCTGCGATATTGTGACCGAGAAGCCGATGACAGTGGATGAAAACAAGCTTCAGGAAATTCTCGATGCCGTCAAACGCACAGGCCGCAAAATCAGAGTCACCTTCAACTACCGCTATGCGCCGCATCATACGAAAGCGCGCGAGCTTATTATGGAGGGGGCTATCGGCCGCGTGAATTCGATCCATTTTGAATGGCTGCTGAACACCCAGCACGGCGCGGATTATTTCCGCCGCTGGCACCGGGACAAGCGCAACAGCGGCGGACTACTGGTGCACAAATCGACGCATCACTTCGATCTGGTCAATTTCTGGATCGGCTCGGAGCCGAAGTCTGTTTTCGCATATGGCGATCTGATGTTCTATGGCCGTGAGAATGCCGAGAACCGCGGCGTGACGGAATTCTATGAGCGCGCGACGGGCAATCCGATCGCCGAGAATGATCCGTTCGCCCTCCAACTCGACAAAAATAAGCATCTGAAGGCGATGTATCTGGATGCCGAGCATGAAGACGGCTACCGCCGCGATCAGAGCGTCTTCGGCGACGGGATTTCCATTGAGGATACGATGGGCGTGCTTGTGAAATACAACAGCGGCGCGATTCTGACGTATTCCTTGAATGCTTATCTGCCTTGGGAAGGCTACCGCATCGCATTCAACGGAACCAGAGGACGGCTGGAGATGACCATTGTCGAGAAATCCTATGTCAATTCCGGCGGGGAAAAGTCCCAGGAGGGTGCCGTGGAAGGGATATCGATCACCGTTTATCCCATGTTCGACGCCCCATATACCGTGAAGGTGGATGAAGGCGAAGGCGGCCATGGCGGCGGCGATCCTGTGCTGCTCAATGATGTATTTGGCGAGCCGGTGCCGGATAAGTTCAATCGTGCCGCGGATCATCGGGACGGCGCGATGTCCATTCTGACGGGGATTGCCGCCAACCGTTCCATACGCACCGGATTGCCGGTTCAAGTGAGCGATCTTGTCAAGTTCTAGGACAACCGCAAGGGAAGGGAGCAGGTAAAATGAAACCGTTTATGGATGACAATTTTCTGCTGAACAGTGAAACGGCAATCGACCTTTACCACAGCTTTGCCAAGGATATGCCAATCATTGATTACCACTGTCATTTGAGCCCGCAGGAAATATACGAGAATAAGACGTTCCGCAATATTACCGATGTATGGCTGTCCGGAGATCATTACAAGTGGCGCGCTTTGAGAAGCAACGGGGTCGAGGAGCAGCTGATTACGGGAGATGCCGACGATCGGAGCAAATTCGACGCCTGGGCGGCTACGGTGCCGGTAACACTTGGTAATCCGCTTTATCAATGGTCGCATCTGGAGCTTAGACGGTTCTTCGGCATTGAAGAGCTTATTAATACGGGCAATGCGGAAGCGATCTGGGAGAAAGCGAACGCGCTGCTGACCGGAGGGGGTTACGGCGCCCGCGACTTGATCACACGCTCCAAGGTGAAGGTGATCTGTACGACGGATGACCCGGCGGATTCGCTTGAATACCATATCAAGCTGAAGGAGGACAGCAGCTTCGATACGGTCGTGCTGCCGTCCTTCCGCCCGGACAAAAGTCTGGAGATTAACCGCGCCACCTTCAGGCCGTGGATTGCCAGACTGAGCGAGGCTGCAGGGCACCCGATCGGCAGCTACGGGGAATTGCTCTCCGCGCTCGAATCGCGGATACAGTTCTTCGATTCGGTTGGCTGCAGGGTATCGGACCATGCGCTCGATTATGTGCCATATGCGGATACGACGGAAGAGGAAGCCGCGGAGATTTTCGCCAAAGCGCTGCAAGGTGCGGAAGTGAGCCTCCTGGAGGAGCAAAAATACAAGACGCATACGCTCCTGTTCCTGGGCCGGCAGTACAACAAGCTCGGCTGGGCCATGCAGCTTCATATTAACGCTTCCCGCAACAATAACAGCCTTATGTTCGGCAAGCTGGGGCCGGATACGGGCTACGATTCCATCAACGACAGCCAGGTTGCGTATCCCCTGACCAGACTGCTGGACGCTCTGAATTCGGCTGATGCTCTGCCCAAGACGATTCTGTACTCCCTCGATCCGGTGAATTATCCGGTGCTGGCTACTGTAATGGGCAGCTTTCAGGGCGGCGGCGTTGCGGGTAAAATGCAGCTTGGCTCCGCCTGGTGGTATAACGACACGAAGGACGGCATGCTGGTGCAGATGAACACGCTCGCGAACATTGGCTTGCTCAGCCGTTTTGTCGGCATGCTGACGGATTCGCGCAGCTTCCTGTCTTACACGCGCCATGAGTATTTCCGCAGGCTGCTGTGCGATATGCTCGGCGACTGGGTGGAGAAGGGCGAAGCTCCCCATGACCGGGAGCTGCTTGGAACCATTGTGCAGGATATTTGCTACAATAACGCGCAGCAGTATTTTGGATTTGCGCAGTAGGGATTATTGTGAAGACGGCTGTCCGGCGGTTTGCGGGCAGCTGTCTTTTTCACATGGAATGCTGCTGACGAAGAAAGCTTCGCTTGTGCGGCTGAAGTCCGACGCTGACGGGGCGCGTTAACATTACTCGCTTCTGTGCGCGTCCTGCAGCAGGTTAAGAGTTTATCGAAGCCGCCGTGCTGAAAAGCCTGCCGGTTTACATGCTTTTGCAGCCTGCTTAAAGTTCTCCATACAGAAGCTGCTGCAGGAGCGGGGATGGTGGGCTGGAAGCCGGAAATTCCTTACTGGAGTCGGCGGAGAGCGGTGAAAAATGGGGAGAGCGTGCCTGCAGTAAGGTTATTCCTTGCTGGAGCAGCTGCAGAAGCGGGGATGGTGGGCTGAAAGCCGGAAATTCCTTGCTGGAGTCGGCGGAGAGCGGTGTAAACGGGGAGAGCGTGCCTGCAGTAAGGTTATTCCTTGCTGGAGCAGCTGTAGAGCGGGAATGGTGGGCTGAAAGCCGGAAATTCCTTGCTGGAGTCGGCTTCCGTATAGGCAGAAGGCCCATAAGATCGGCTGAAATCCCCCTATCCCACTGCGGATTATCGCATGTATAATAGTTAACTGGAGGTGTTATTGATGACATTAATCGAAAACAATGCAGTTGTGCTGTTTCAGGGGGACAGCATTACCGATGCAGGACGCAACCGGGAGGATGGAAATAGTCTGGGCAGCGGCTACGCCAATATTGCCACGGCGCTGTTTACCAGCAAGCACCCGGAGAAACAGGTCCGCTTCCTTAACCGCGGTATCGGAGGCGACCGCGTGGTTGATCTGGAACGCAGGTGGGAGCGGGATTGCCTGGAACTGAAGCCGACCTGGTTGTCGATCTATATCGGGATCAACGATACCTGGCGCCGGTATGACAGGGGCATTCCGATGAGCGCGGAGGAATATGAAACCACCTACCGCAAACTGATCAAGCAGGCGAAGGAGCAGCTGAATGTCAAACTGATCCTGGTAGAGCCGTTCGTGCTTCCGGTCAACGAGGCCCAGAAGACATGGAGAGAGGATTTGGACCCGAAGATTCAAGTGGTCCGCAAGCTCGCCAACGAGTTCCAAGCCCTGTATGTTCCGCTCGACGGGTTGTTCGCTCAAGCGGGTACACAGACAGGCCCCGCTTATTGGGCGCCGGACGGTGTTCACCCATCGCCTGCGGGGAGCGCGTTGATCGCCCAGGCCTGGCTGAATGCTGTGAAAGTTTAAGAGAACTTATTATCAATGACGTGAATATAAGGCTGGTGTCCGGGAAATCAGGCGCCGGCTTTTTTATCGTTTTCTTTCGCTGCAAAGGGGAAGATCTTCCTTGATGCATCCTCTGCTCTTCATTTCATTAAAAATTAAATCACCCAAAATTGTAACTTTTTTCTTTTTTTCTCGTCCATATATTTGGAAATGTCATGCGAATCATGAAAACTGGAATTTATAAATGATAGATGAGTAAAAATCCTCAGTCGTAAAGGAGCTTCACGAAATTGAATACGAAAAAAAAGACACTTCCTCGCGTCCATGAAAAAGAGACATCGAATACTTCGCTCATTCAGTGGGCGATCGTAGCGGCGGTAACGCTTTTCCTGTTTATTTTTCCATTCAAGTACGCGCTGTTTAATGGAGCCGTATTGAATTTTGAAGCGCCCCTGTTTGAATTCCTGATGTATTCGTCCGTCATCGTCTTTCTTCTCGGCATTCGCTTTCTCTACAATTGGAGACTGGATGACTACAGGTTTCTGTTGTCCCTGGGAGTGCTCATGCTCCCGCTTATGTATGTGCTATCTTCCTTCCAGGCGGCTTCCGCCCATAATGCGAAGCTGATGGTTCAGCTTGAATTTATGACCGCGGCTTTCTTTATCGTCGGTCTGTATATGATGGAAAATAAGATTCACAGGAACATCATGGAAGCGGCCATTCAAATATCCGGCTGCACGATTGTCATCTATGGATTCATGAATTGGTTCGGACAGGTATATTATCCCAATGCACTGTGGCTGGCCGATATCTCTTACCGCCTGACCTCGGTTTTTCAGTATTCCAATTCCTATGCCGCATTTCTTACCGCTCTTTTCCTGGGCGGCCTGTTCTCAGCTATCCATACCAGGCAGTGGTACCTGCGGGCAATACATAGTTTCATGCTTGTCCCGATCTGGTTGTCACTCATGCTGACTTACTCGCGGGCGGCGCTTGTTCTGCTGCCAGTCATCGTCTTGTTCATTCTTCCTTTTCTGAAAATAGGCAGGCAGCTGCTTTATTTGATTTATATGGTTCTGGCTGTTCTGTTTTCTTTCCTGATCCTGAGCCATGTGACGCGAATAGGCACCGATATCTCGGCTATACTGGAGCCCGCCTCCGAGCTTGGGAAGACCATGTCCTTCTGGAGTCCTCTCCCCTTAAACGGCTGGAGCTTCGTTCTGGGCATATCTATCGTACTTGCGGCACTGATTGTTTTCATCCACCCGCGGTTATCCGGCTTTCTCGAAGCCAAAACCGCCGGGCTGGAAAAGTCCAGGCTGTCTATTGCCGCTGTACCTGCGCTCTTCATCATCCTGGGGACGCTGGCTGTTACTCTTGTTCTTACAAGCAGCGGAATCAGAAGCTTGCTGCCTGTGAGTATCGCGAACCGTCTGGAAAATATCAATTTGCAGCAGCACAGCGTCCTGGAGCGCGAGACCTTCTACAGAGATTCATTCAAAATCTCGGCTGACTATCCCATCCTGGGCGGCGGAGGCGGTGCCTGGGCAGCGCTTTACCAGAAGTATCAAAACAATCCGTATGGCAGCCAGCAGACGCACAGCTATTTATTACAAACCATGGTTGAAATCGGCTGGCTGGGGCTCCTCGTTCTGCTCGGATTCCTGATTACCGTTTACGGCCTGTTTATCCGGTCCTATATCAGAAATCCCGGGCTTCGCGGCGGAGGCGGATTTTATTTCTTCATCATTTCCCTGTCCATTCTGGCGCATAGTGTAATCGACTTCGATATGAGCTTCATGTTTCTTTCCGCACTTGTGTTCCTGTGCCTGGGCGCCATGCTGGCACCTTATCACAAGACATTTCTCATACCGGCGTGGCAAGCATTTCAAAAGGTCAATTGGCGATGGGTCTTTCCCTCCTCGATTTCTTTGCTGGCGCTTGTTCTATTCATCGGGGCGTACAGGGAATACGAGGCACGCGCAAGCTTCGATCATTCCTTGAATATGGCAGTCGCAGAGAGGAAGCCGCTTAATGAGCTGCTCACCTACATCGACCGGGCGATTGCGATTTCACCGGAGCATCCCGATTATACGCTGCTCAAGATAGACTGGATGAAGCAGGCGTTCAACTCAACCCGGGATGAGCAGTACCGGCAGGAGCAGGGACGGCTGATTACTCAGTTAAAATCCTATTCTCCTTACGACTATATGTTATTGAGAGAAGAATACCAATATTACAAAAGCATAGGAGACAATGACCGGGCCTTGAGGACGATCGACGAAGGTCTGGACAGGTTCCCGTGGGATATGTATTTCTATGAAGCGGGGATGATGGAGTATTATTTGTCCGGGATGAACGGGAGGCAGACGGATGAACAGGCGGCAAACGCCAAGTGGGATCACTCTTTTGCCTTGTATCAGGAAGTGCTGGACCGGATCGAACGCCTCAAATCACTTCCGGAAGGACAGCTTCAGGGCAATGAGTTTATTGTTACCCCGACGATGAGGCTGGCTCTGGGCCAAATTTATTACAACCGGCATGATTACGAGCAGGCCATTAATATGCTGAAGGAGGATATTAATGGTAATTTTGAAGATCCGATCATACGCTCCGAAGTTCATGCCTATCTATCCGCTCTTGAAGCTGCAGGACGGAAGGATGAGGCCTTGCAGGCTAAATTAGTGGAGGCCGAGGAGAAGGCCAAGGCTGAGGCTTTGCAATCCGTCCAGAAAGCAACAGCGCCTGTCGAAGACGAGGAGAAAGAATTTGCCTGAGTCCTGACAGGTCACAGGCTGCCCGGCATCCTTTTCATGAAATCGGTTCAGACCTTGGGGATATCCTCAAGGTTTTTTTGCCCGTTTTCGTAGAATAAATGCCCGATTCAATCGATATTAGTTAAATTAAATTCAAAATACTACAGTATTTTGATGAAATATTTACATGATTTTGATGAGCCTCTGATCTTCGTTCGTTAAGATAAGCACTGACAGCAGGAGAGGAGTGGATCAAATCAATTGTCGGAATACGGGAATGCGAATCATTGGATGAGCAGGATTCGGCTTATTGTGTTGGATTTGGATGGTACGTTGTATCAGGATCCGAAGTTCATTTCGCGGTATATGAATCAATTGGTAAAGGGATCGGACCACGAGCGGACGGTCGACCGGTGGATTGCTGAGGCGATAACTGTCCTTGAGGGACGCCATCCGGTGAAGCCGGGGATGTTTTATGATTCTTTGAACGACATTGTTTTTGAACAGGACGGGATGTCAGTAACCAACAAGCTGTCATGGGGAGGAGAGCGGCTGGACAAGCAGCCAGGGCAGGAGCCGGGAACGGAGCTGCCGGCCGCAGATATTCATTATATTGGAGACGAATGGGGAATAATCACCGTTCTTGCACGCCGTATGGAGCTCACTGACGAACAGCGCAGGGCCGCTTTTCTGGCTGTCAGAGAAGAAATGATCGCGGTCGGGGGTATCGAGCCCCACGAGCATCTTATTTCGGCTCTAAAAAGACTTAATATTCCAAATTTTCGTAAAATTCTAATTACAAATGCGCCAGCCCCGACTGGTTTTGCGTTTGTTTCCCATCTGGGACTGGATGGTCTGTTCGACAGCTATATTTTCGATGGCGGCAAGCCTGAGCTGTTGACCGGGCACATGCACGGGTGGATGCAAAGGGAAGAACTGACCTTCGAAGAGGTTGTGTCGATCGGAGACAATGCCTGGAACGATCTGTATCCGGTCAAACGTGAAGGCGGGCGAACGGTTTGGGTCTCCCGTTACGATTCCTTGCATGAGAACCTCTGGGATTTGCGGGTTCGCTCAATGGATGAGCTGGCGATGTTTCTGGAGCGTCTGGCTGCCTTGAAGGAATCTGCGGAATGAATACAATTACCAGGCGCAATGACATCGTCAAACGGGTGAAAAAGGAAGGCAGCATCGATGTGGAGGGATTGGCGGTGGCTTACGGGGTTTCTGTGGAGACAGTCCGCAGAGACCTGCGTTATCTGGATGATAAGGGCTTGATCAAACGCACATATGGAGGAGCTGTCAAGCGGGAGAGGACAACCTGGGACATGCCTTATAACCAAAGGATCCTGTTTCAGAAGGATCTGAAGGAAGCCATCGCCCGGGAAGCCGTCAAGCAGCTGGAGAACGGCGACAGCATCTACATTGACGGCAACACCACCTGCGTTATTTTATCCCGGTTCATTCCGCCCGATCTGGAGCTTAGCATTGTGACCAACTCCCTGCACATCGCCTGGATTCTCAAGCAGCATGGCGGACGCATGACGATTTATCTGGTAGGCGGGGAGTTGGGACAGGAGGGCATGACCTTCGGTCATAAGCTGATCATGGAGATGAAGCAGTATCAATTCGACAAGGTCTTCTTTTCCTGCATGGGGATTAACGCCAAAGGCTGTTATTACTCCAAATGGGAGCCGATGCTGACTGCTCAAACGGCGGCGGAGCATGCCAACCGTGTCATTCTGCTGGCCGATTCCTCGAAGATGAACCGGAACGGCTTTCTGTTCGGACTGGATCACAAATCCATTGATTGCCTGGTAACGGACGAAGGTGCGCCTGAGCCGCTGCTGGACAAGCTGAGAGAATCGATTGAACAGGTCATTACGGTTCCGGTAACCGAAAATTCGAATGCGGCCAACTCCGATCAGGGAAGCTGGCCGCTGGATTCGCCTATCTTAATTAAAGAGGAGTAAACCATTTATGAAGTGGATGATGGCAAAAACATTCGCCTTATTATTAATTTCCACCCTGCTGGTTACGGCTTGCGGAGTATCGACCCATAACAACAACGCCAGCGTGCAAACTGCGGCATCCGATGGTCAGTCCGCCAACACTCCGGCAGCGCAGCCCGCCGATTCATCGGCGCCGCAGACGCCGGCCGAGCCGGTCACAATTGAATTCTGGCATTCCTTCTCGGGAGAATTGGCGGATAAAGTAACGGAGCTGCTGGCGGATTTCGAATCCACCCACCCGAATATCAAGGTCAAGCCGGTGGCGGTTCCTTACGACGCCATGCTCCAAACCATGCTGTCGGCGGTGGCGGCCAAGAAGCCGCCCGCGGCTGCCCAGATCGAAACGACGCTGATGGGCCGCTTGGCGGCGGACGGAGCTTTGGCTTCAATCGCCGATCTGCTGCCCCAGGATGCGGCGGCGTTGTCGGATGCGATCATTCCAAGTATCCGAGACGCCAATTCTTACGGCGGCAAGCTGTATACGGTGCCGATGGGCTACAATTCCAATGTGCTCTATTACAATAAAAAAATGATCGAAGATGCGGGACTGACCCCGGATGATCTGCCGAAAACCTGGGATCAGTTGATGGAAGTATCGAAGAAATTGACCCAGGACACGAACAATGACGGCAAACCGGAGGTTTATGGCTACGGCTTTCCGACCAGAGCGCCCTGGATTCTCGAAGTGCGGTTGTGGCAAAACAAGGCCGAGCTGTTCGACGAGGCCGGCACGAAAGCGATGTTCGATTCCCCCGAAGCAGTTAATACGTTCAACAATTATCTGAAGCTGGTGGATACGAAATCCACGATTATGGTTTCCACGGATACGGCGGTCAATGAGCTTACAGACATGTTCGCAGCAGGACAAATTGCGATGTTCGAGCAGTCTTCAACCGCTTTCCTCGGCATCGCCGGCAAAGTGAAGTTTGATCTGGGCATGTCGCAATTCCCGACGATGGGAGAGCAGGTATACAGCCTTGGCGGTTATAATCTCGGCGTTTTCGCTGAAGCGCCGGCGGAGCAGCAGCAAGCGGCGGCCGAGCTTGCGAAATGGTGGGCAAGTCCGGAAGGTGCGGCGAAGTGGACAAGTCTTTCCAATTATATGCCGGGCATAACGGCGGCTTGGGATACGGATACGCTCAAGAACTGGCAGAGCGAAGACCCGCGCCGGGGCTTCGCTTCCCAGCAGATCCCTAATGCCCGCCCCCGTCCCTCGCTGCCGGATTACCCGGAAATCTCCGAGCTGCTGGCGGATGCGTTCGAAGCCAGCATGCTAGGTAAAGGCGATCCCGGGCAAAACCTGCAGAAGGCTGCCGGCGAGGCGAATAAAATTTTAAGCAAGTAAGTCCTATTAGCAAACAGCAGTCCCGGGCAAATTCCCGGGATTGCTCATTCCAAAATACGGAGGTTGCAGCAATGAAAATTATACCGTCTGTCGCGATGTCAATTATGAATGTGGACAAGATCCGCTCCTCTTCTTCTTTTATCCAGGCATTTGAATTATCGGTGGATTTCTCGATGGACGAAGTGTCGGACGCCTATCTTGAGGAGTTGAACGGTCTGCGCAAGGAAGCCGGTATTGCTTATACGGTCCATGCTCCGTTCCGCGACGTCAATATCGCTTCCTTGAACAATACGGTGTTTGAAGCGGCACGCATGGATATGATGCGTTCGATGGAGGTTGCCGCCCGAATCGGAGCGGGACTGGTCGTCGTGCATCCCGGTATTACCGGCTTTTTCCCGGAGGATCGTTGGACGGAGATGAAGCGGCGCGAGCTGAGCGTTTTTGAGGAAATGGGAAAATTCGGCGGAGAACGCGGCATTCAGGTCATGGTGGAGAATCTCCCGAAGATGAACGTCCATTTTGAGGATACGTGGACATTGGACGGCATTATCCGGGTGCACGACGAATGGGAGTCGGACGTGAAAGGCGTCTGCTTCGATGTGGGACACGCGTATCACGCCAATCTGGACGTGGCGGAAGCGGTGAGAAGGCTGGGCAGCCGGATCAAGCATCTGCATGTGCACGATAACCATGGAGGAATAATCGACGAGCATCTGCCAATCGGTCAGGGAACGATTCCCTGGGATGATTTCTTCGAAGCGTTGGAGGAAATTGGCTTTGAAGGCTTTGCTGTGTTTGAGTTCGGCCCGGCGGAGCGGCAGCGCGAGGCTGTTCAGCTGCTGGAAGACCGGATGCGGCAGTTCCGGGCTTAAGTTATGGCGGGGATGCGATTCTACCGCTGGATGCCATTTGTATTTGTCGTGCCGTCCATTGCGATGCTTGCCTTGTTTGTCTTTTATCCGACGTTTAACGCAGCCTGGACCAGCTTGACCGACTGGAACGGCATTGCGAAAAATCCTGATTTCATTGGTCTGCAAAATTACGCGGAGCTGTTCGGTGACGAGGATTTTCTCGGGGCGCTGCTGAACACATGCGAGTATGTCGCGCTCTCGCTTCCGGCTACGCTTGTGCTTGCGGTTGGAGCTGCACTGCTTATTGAAAAAACAAGCGTGATATCGACAGTGCTCCGCATGACCTTTGCCATTCCTTTTGTTGTGAGCATCGCCGTCACATCGGTTGTATGGGTTTGGATCGTCGATCCCAATTTCGGCGTATTAAATTACGCCTTCGACCAATTGGGCTGGGAGAAGCAGAAATGGCTGAATGAGCCGGGGATGGCGATGGTTATGGTCGCTATTCCTTCTATCTGGCGGCAGTTCGGCTATTTTATGCTTATCCTGCTCGCGGGGCTCAAGGGGCTGGATGTATCTTATCAGGAAGCGGCCAAGGTGGACGGCGCCTCCTACTGGGTCCGTACGCTGCGGATTACGGTTCCCCTGCTCGGACCGCAGCTGTTTTTTTGCCTCGTGCTTGGTGTTATAGACTCATTCCAGGTATTCGCCCAGGTCGATCTCATGACACATGGCGGGCCCCTTAACAGTACGAATGTGGTTGTCTATTATCTGTACAAGCAGGGCTTCGAATATTTCCATATCGGCTACGCTTCCGCGATCGCGATGGTTCTCATGATTTTGCTCGGGATTCTTACATTCGCGCAGCAGCGCTGGATCGGATCGAAGGTGTTCTATCAGTGAGTGCATATGCTGGACCATTCAGAACATGGTTGTCGGCTGTGGGAAAGCTGCTTTTGGCGGTGCTGGTCGCTTTTCCGATTATCTGGATGGTATTGACGTCGCTTAAGACGCAGCCTGAGGCGGTATCATGGCCTCCGGGCATTTTGCCGGAGCATTGGCAATGGAGCAATTATGCTTCAGTGAACGAGGCGGGAGCATTCGTCCGTTGGTATCTCAACAGCTTTATCGTGGCTATTTCGATTATTGTCTGCAATCTGGTGTTCGGTGTCCCCGCCGCCTTCGCCTTTTCGCGGGCCAATTTCCCCGGTCGCGGCATTCTGTTTTTTATTGTGCTCAGCACGCTGATGATTCCCGGGGAAATACTGCTCCTGCCCTTGTTTATTTTGCTTACGAGGCTTGGCTGGATCGACAGCTATCCCGCATTGATCGTACCGTTTGCGGTTAACGGGTTTATTGTTTTTTTGCTGAAGCAGTTCTTCGATTCAATTCCGCGGGCTTTGGAAGAAGCTGCGATTATCGATGGCTGCGGCCCGTTCCGCTTGCTGCGCTGCGTATTCATCCCGTTATCCTTACCAGCGCTTGCGGTCGCTGCTTTCTTCTCTTTTATCGGCTCATGGAACAGCTATCTATATCCCCTGATGATTACACGCACGGAGGAGATGCGCACCGTCACGGTGGGGCTGTCGCTCTTCAAGAGCGAATTCGGCACCAATTGGCCGCTGCTTATGACGGCTTCGACGTTGATTGCACTTCCTGCCGTAGCAGGCTTTCTGTTTATTGAAAGGCATCTGAAGGATACAATGGCGATCAGCGGCATCAAGGAATAAGGACGTATATATCTATTACCAGAATGCAGGCATAAAGGTTCAGTCTCCTCTTGTTTGCGGTTAAGCCCGGGAGTAATCCAGTCAAGGATTGTTCCCGGGCTTCTTCTTGGGGAGAATAACCGGCCTCAGCAGAGGGATTTCGTCTGGTTTATTTTCTTCGCAGCCAGAAATACGGGCTTTTTTGGTGGTATCATTGCAGCTGAGGCTGGATGACTTGGAACGGCAGAACCCAGTCGCGTATATGATGAAGCATCACTGCCTTTCTGATGGAGCATGCGCCAGAATGTTTAGACGGAGCGGCAGAAAGCGGTTTGTCAGTGGGATCATCAGCAATGATAGCATCGCGGTTAAGCGTGAACGGTTACGGAGGGACGGGACGTATGCTGCTACAACAAACGAAGGTTCAAACCTGCAGGGACCTGCTGCAGCAATTTGAGAATCATGAGCCTGCAACGGGCGGAGAGCGGATCCGCTTCGAAGGTATCGAGGGCCGGGATGTGTATAACATATCGGCTGTTTTTGCCGACCGGGAAAGTCTCGTTATCGCAGGGCGAGTGGAAGGACGCAGCACGGAATTTTCGGAGGTTATTTTTTTCCGCAAGGAAGGCGAGGTCTGGAAGCCCCATCCGGATTATCCGGTTTATGAGCTGCAGGATCCCTTCTTTACACGAATCAAAGGGGAACTGATCTTCGGCGGCGTAAGGGTTATTGCCGATCCGCTGCATCCGCACTGCATCGTGGCTTGGGTGACGGAATTCTATCGCGGTGCGGATATCGCCTGCCTGCAGCATTTTCTCAGCGGTCCATACCATATGAAGGATATTCGTCTGATCGAGCTTGCGGATGGAGAAATCGGTGTGCTGACCCGTCCTCAGGGCTACAAAGGCGGCAGAGGACAGATCGGCTTCGTCAAAGTCGGCCAGCTCGAAGATGTAACCGCTTATCTGATCGGCGAGGCTCCCGTATTCGAGGATCAATTTGCCAGTACGCAGTGGGGCGGCGCCAATGAGGCGCATCTGCTGGACAATGGCCTTGTCGGTATACTCGGTCATATCGCCTCCTTCGATGAGGAGGATGGCAGCCGCCATTACTATGCCATGACCTTCGCCTTCAACCCGGACACCCTGGAGAAGACACCGATGAAAATCATTGCCCGGCGGGGGAGCTTCCCCACAGGGCCCGCCAAGCGCCCCGATCTTGCCGATGTCATCTTCAGCGGCGGTCTGGTGCGCAGGGAAGGCGGCTTGGCGGATCTCTATGTGGGAGCGGGGGATGCCGCAGCGTATAGGATTGAAATCGCGGATCCTTTTCTGGAATACGAGCAGTTGTAAGCAGCGGCGGGTCAGGACGGCATCTGCCGGCCCTGAATCAGCAGAGCGGATAAGACAGCTATTCATCCATTCATGCGCTTGATGTGTTATCCATGTTGAACGATTTTCGCGATGCGATGACCCGTAAGACGCATCTGGAAGCCCCCTCAGTCGGAAAAAGGGGCTTATTCCGGGAATAATCCGGACAAGGATTGTTCATGGCACTTGGACAAGGGTATAATGTAAGGGTATTCAAGATCCGAATCAAAGGAGGAATACCGAAAATGGAAAAAGCATTGCTTGGCCGGACGGGCCTGCAGGTGACAAAGCTTGGTTTTGGAGCCATGGAGATTCGCGGTCCCCGGGTATGGAACGGGCGCCCCGTAGCCGATGAGGATTCCGAGCGTATTCTGAACGCTGTGCTGGACGCCGGCATTAACTTCATTGATACCGCGTACGACTACGGCAGAAGCGAGGAGCGGATCGGCAAGTATATCAGCCATCGCCGGAATGAGTATTTCCTTGCAACCAAATGCGGATGCACCTTGGTGGACAAGGGTGATCACGACGAGACGCCTCATGTCTGGACACGCGATAATATCCTTCATAATATTGAGACCAGCCTGAAACGGATGAAAACGGACTATGTCGATCTGCTGCAGCTGCACGGGCCGACAGTGGAGCAGACGGAAGAAGGCGGACTCGTCGAGGCATTGAAGGAAATCCAGGCCTCGGGCAAAGTCCGCTGGATCGGCATTTCATCCTATTTGCCCCATCTCCCGGTCTACATAGATACCGGTGCGTTCGACACCTTCCAGATTCCATATTCCGCCCTGGAGCGTGAGCATGAGAATCTTATTGCCAAGGCAGGCAAAGCTGGCGCGGGCATTATTATACGCGGCGGCGTAGGACAGGGCGAGCCTGGAGCAGGTCGCGGTTCCCAGGACCGCTGGTCGGCATGGGAAGCGGCGAAGCTGGACGAGCTTCTCGAAGAAGGAGAGAGCCGGACAGGCTTCCTGCTGCGTTTTACTTTGTCCCACCCGCAGCTCTCGACAACGATTGTAGGCACCAAGAATCCGGAGCATCTGAAGGAGAATCTGCGTTTTGCCCAGCAGGGTCCGCTTGCTGATGATGTCTATGAGGAAGCCAAGAAACGTTTGACTGAGGTAGGGCAGGCCGCGAAGGTTTAAACGGAATGGATGACGGTCCGGCAGCGCCGTAAATATAGGAGAAATAACCGGTCTAAACACAGGGTTAATGTGTCTGGCCGGTTATTTTTTGTCTATTTTGCCTGCCCGGCAGCAATCTCCCGGATCAAATTCGGCATCCAGCCGCGGAGCTGCTGGAACGAAAAGCCGGCAGCTTCGGCTTTGGCCGTGTCCATATACCAGGGCTGGGGAATGCCAAACGGCGACATATGCATGTTATCAGTCTCGCTCAGGATATTCGCCTCTTTGCCCACGGCCTGCGATATAAGCGTCATGATTTGTCCAGGGGACAGCTCCCCGTGCGAGCAGGCGTTGACCGGCCCTTCCAGATCGGAACGGCCAAGCCAGAAGAGAAAGGAGGCAGCCTCATCCGAGTTGATGAACGACATTTGCGCATTCAGGTTTGGTATTCCGACGGGCAGCCCCTGCTCAACATGCTCAATGTGAAAATGCAGCCGCCGCGTGTAATCATCATGTCCCAAAACAATGGGGAAACGTACAGCCGCCACCGGAAACGGCGCTTTTTGCAGCAATACCGCTTCAACCAGCCGTTTTCCTTCAGCATAGTCCGCGTTCGCAGGATAGGGCTCCGGAATAGGATAGGTGTAGGGGTCAAAATCACTCTCTTTTTTTCCGGGTTCTCCGAAAGGATACACACTTAATGATGAAGTTGCGATATATCTTCCTGTGCGCCCGGCAAACAAATTCACAGCTTCCTCCGCCTCTTGCGGCGTGAAGCAAATGTTGTCGTAAACAACATCATATTCCGAGGTACCCAGTACAGCGCGCAGAGCGGCCGGGTCTGTACGATCAGCCTGGAGCCGCTTCACCGAGCTTCCGAATGAATCGGGAGTAAGCCCTCTTGTTACGATGGTCAGGTCGACCTGATCATGGATCAACTGTTCCACTAACTTTTTGCCGAAAAATCGTGTTCCGCCCAAAATAAGCGCTTTTTTCATCGTCCACACCTCCTGAAATCAAATTTAACCATGCAGCCAGTCGTTTTCATAGATATATCGTTCAGCCCATCATGACTCACAGAAGGTTATATCGATTTCTCTTCCATCACTTGCTTGAACAGCCGCTTGGGCGCGGCGCGCAAATAAGCTTCCTTCAACTGAATGCCCATCTCTTCCCAGTCCTCGGGATTGCTGACGGATACCCAGCCGTGATGGCCGATATAGGGAGGCCTCGTGAAACGCTCCTGCTGGATCAGAATCTCCTGATTCTCCAGATCCGACTTGAATGTGATCCCGTAGTCGCTCATGATGATAAACGATTTGTTGGCTACCTTGAACGTCGTATGCCCATGCCCATCGATCAACTCGGCGACCTCAGGCAGCGCCTTGCAGATCTTGCGCACCTGCTCAAGCATTCTTACTCCCCCAGGCGTTTTCATCCCGCTCAAATCATGCTTCATCATAGCCCTCCTCGTATAATTGCTGCTCCCGCTCCAAATACATGCTGCCGTATCTGCGACCCGTCCTACTCAAGCAATTCGGAACCGTACCGTTCGAATAGCTGCTTCATGGATTCCGGATCCCGCTTGTCTGCAGCGTGGATGGCATCAATCAGCCCACTAATCTGCGCGGTCATGATAATGAGGTACCGGGCAGGCTCCGGTTTCGGATTCCAATAAGTGTGCGCTGTCCCCCGCGGGACCATGACAGCGTCATTGGCGGAGGCCTCAATCGCCGCATCGCCAATCTGGAAGCCGAGCGTGCCTTCGAGGATATACCACGCTTCATCGTCGTAATGATGCAGATGGAGCGGAGCGATGAGCTGCCGCTGGGTCTGGTCAGGCGAAGTGCCTGAAGCTGTCCACTCGGCAAGCACCAGATTGGAGCCGGATGGCGCCAGAGCCTGTCCGGCAAGAGGTGCGGCAAGGAAGTCAAATTCTGAAGAATGGGACAAATAAATGCCTCCTTTTGAGCGATCTATGAAAAATCTGTGAGCTTTCTGTCAGTTTGTTGTGCAGCAGAGCATCATGAACCGCTTTCTAACTATAATTTACCAGAGAAGGTGAACGAACTCTACCCGTCTGCCGGCCGGCATTGTAATTAATGTCGTTATTGACACAATACGATATATCGTTTATTTTTATATTACGATATATCGTATTCGCTAACAAGGGAGAGATTGAACGATGCGGAATGAGCGGTTTAATCATTTTTTTGAACATAGGGGCAGGAGATACGAAGAGCATGAGGGGCGTGGAGGCAGGGAGGATGGCGGCGAAGGCCGTTTCCGCAGCTCCAAACGGTATTTTGGCCGGGGAGGCGTCAAATATGCGCTGCTCCAGCTGCTTACGAAGGAGCCGATGCACGGCTATCAGATGATGAAAGCTCTGGAGGAGCAATCCGGCGGCTTGTATATTCCGAGTGCAGGATCTATTTATCCTACCCTTCAGATGCTTGAGGACCGCGAGCTGATCGCGGCGGCGGAGAGCGGCGGCAAGAAGGTATACCGGATTACGGAGGAAGGCCGCACGATGCTCAGCGAAAGCCCCGAGCCGGAGCGGGGCGCATGCGGCAAGGGCCGGGAAGGCGAAAGAGGAGAGCGGCACAGGGGAGAAGAAGAGGATCTGCACCGGCATGAGCGGTTCCGCAGAAAGCTGGGTCTAAGTATAGAATCGTATGAAGTGCTGCGGCAGCTGATGAGGGCGGAACGATCCGCAGCCGGCAGTGAGGCGAGGCAGCAAGAGCTTGCCGGAATGGTTGCGGATATGAATAATCTGTTAAAAGCTTATCTGGACTCTGGCGCGACAGATGCCGGGCCCGCCGATACGGAGTGATGGAAAGAATGGACAATTTAGCAAGACGACGAATAAGCATGCAGCCTGCCAAACCGAATCCCGGCAGCATCTGGAGCATGTATAAACGGATGTTTTTCCATATTCGCGGTCAGCGTGGGCTTATCCTTGTGGCCTTCTTCTCGATCCTGGCCGTTTCCCTGCTGGCTTTTGTGATTCCGCAGATTACGCAGTATACCATTGACCACGTTATTCCCGGCAAGCATTATATGACGCTGGTATGGATTGCATTGGGTATCCTGGCCGCCGCAATCCTGCAGGGAATCTTTAATTATTCGAGCGGCATGGCGATGGCTTCTATCGGCCAGAAGGCCGTACTTGATTTGCGTCAGCAGCTGTACCGGCATTTGCAATCGCTGGATGTCGGCTTCTTCGACCGAAGCCGGACCGGAGATCTGATGTCGCGCGTAACCAGCGATGTAGGGATGCTGCAGCAGCTGGTATCGTCCGGCATGATGTCGATCGTAACGGATTTGTTCACCTTTGTGGCTGTTCTTGCCTATATGCTGTGGGTGGATTGGCAGCTGACCGTCATCATTATGATTACCTTCCCTGTGATGATTCTGACGACGCGGTTCTTCTCCAAACGGATTCGCGCCGCATCCAAACGGATTCAGGAGTCGGTTGCCGAGGTGACCAATCATCTGCAGGATACCCTGTCCTCCATCCGGCTGATGAAGGCCTTCTCCACGGAGGACTACGAAACGGAGCGCTTCGCCGTTCGTACCCAGGCGAATATGGGGGCGAATCTGGCCGCCGTGAAGCTGCGTTCGGTCTATGAGCCGATTATCGACATGATCAACTTCGTCGGGATGGCGGCCGTCCTGATTTATGGGGCCAAGCAAACGATGGACGGGGCTTTGACCGTAGGGAACGTCGTTGCTTTTCTCGCTTATCTGCGGCTCCTGCAAAATCCGGTCCGCCGCTTCAGCCGGACGCTGAATACCATTCAGCAATCGGCGGCAGCTTACGAGCGGATAGTGGAAATCCTCGAGACGAAGTCCCAGGTGGTGGAGAGTGATCATGCCCGGGAGCTTGACCGCGTTCACGGCCATGTCCTGTTCGATGATGTAAGCTTTGCCTATCAAACAGGTCCGAAGGTGCTGGAGCATTTTAATTTCGAGCTGCTGCCCGGCAAAGTTACCGCCATCGTCGGTTCTTCGGGAGCGGGCAAATCCACCATCACCCATCTGATCACCCGTTTCTACGATCCGCAGCATGGGAGCATCACTATTGACGGGCATCCGCTGACACAGCTTAGCCTGAGCTCGCTGCGGCGGCAAATGGGAATTGTTTCCCAGGATATCGTTCTGCTGAACGGGAGCATTCGAGACAACATGGTGTACGGGAAGCCGGAAGCGACGCCGGCCCAGATCGAAGCGGCTGCACGCGCCGCTAACGCCCATGATTTCATCATGTCGTTCCCGCAGGGCTATGATTCGCAGATCGGGGAACGGGGAGTGAAGCTCTCCGGCGGCCAGAAGCAGCGATTGTCCATCGCCCGGGCGATTCTGAAGGATCCCCGGCTCATTATTCTCGATGAAGCGACCTCCTCGCTTGATACGGAATCGGAGAAGGCCATTCAGGACGCGCTGGAGCATCTGCTGGAGAACCGCACGTCACTTGTCATTGCCCATCGTTTATCAACTATTCAGCGGGCAGACCGGATCTATGTCCTGGACAAAGGAAAGGTCGTCGAGGTGGGCACGCATCAATCGCTGCTGGAGCAGGGCGGCAGGTATAAACAGCTCTATGAGCTGCAGTTTCCGCAGAAAGAGGAGCCGCAGCAGCCTGTGGAGCACCGAGGCAGGAAATTATCCCGGACATGACAGGATAGCCGGACCGGTGGTGTCGTTATAAGAGAACCTTCTGCGGAAAAGCGTTCTGCTGCAGGGCTGACTATATAACATGCGGTATTACTGCTGTAAGCTCAAAAGAAAGGCTGTATCCTCTGGCGGGTCGATTACCCGCTTGAGGATACAGCCTTTTGTCAGCTGCCGCGTATAAGATCAGGCTTGTGCCGCTCCAACTTTAAGCTCCACATCAATATTGCCGCGTGTAGCCTTGGAGTAAGGGCACATTTGATGCGCCGCTTCCGCAAGCTCCATCGTCTGCTTCTCATCGAGACCCGGAACAGTCACGGCAAGAACGGCGGAGAGCTTGAAGCCGTCATCGTCCTTGTGAAGCCGGACAGTTGCAGTAACCTCCGATTTCTCCGTTTCGATCCCCTTGCCCTTGGCAATGGCTTTCAACGCGCTGTGGTAGCAGGCCGAAAATCCGGCTGCAAACAGCTGCTCGGGATTCGTTCCTTCAGCACCTTCCTTGGGCTGAGTGGTTTTCAAATTCAAATGACCATCGGAGGAGCGGACAACGCCTTCCCGGCCTCCGCGTGATGTGACATGCGCAGTGTAGATAACGCTCATAGTAATTCCTCTCCTTTCATTATGTAAGCACGCTTCTATATTACCCTACTTGTCCGTTGTGCAAACCTTTGAGCCGCACTCTTCATATTTATTTAATATCCTGAATTAATCATGGGATTAAGATCTTTTCTTTACATAGGATTAACAGTTTATTGGTTTAAAAACTTAACTTCAAAGGAACCCAAGGTTTGCTCCCCGCCTGCGGCAGCAGAGTCCAATCCAGTGAGCCTCAGCTCCACCGAATCTCCATCATGGATAGCGCTGACGCCGGCCGGCGTGCCGGTATAAATAATATCCCCCGCATCCAGTCCATAGGTGCTGCCGATATAGGTAACCAATTGTTCCACAGAGAAGGTCATGTCATTCGGGTTGCCCGTTTGGACGGCTTGTCCATTGATATGGAGACTGAAGCGCAGAGCTGCGATTTGCTCCAGACTGGAGACGCTGTGGAATTCGGAAAGAATAGCGGAGCCTTTAAAGCCTTTGGCCAGCAGCCAGGGATGCTGGTTGGCTTTTAAACGGGACTGCACGTCTCTTGCCGTCCAATCGATGCCAAGGGCGATACCGTCAATAAGCTCGCCAACTGGCTTGCCTGGGTCGTAAGCCGAAGAGATCCGGAGCACCAGCTCGGCTTCATAATCGATAATGCCGATATGGCCGGGCAGCTCAGCCGTTCCATGGGCCGGTCGAAGGGCATGCGTCGGTTTGGAGAAGAGGATGGGCTCTTTCGGCACATCATTGCCCAGCTCCTTGGCGTGAAGGGAATAATTGCGCCCCACACAATAAATATTGCGAATCCAGTCAAACTCAGACATGGTTCATTCTCTCCTTTGCATAAACACGATTTGTTTCATTATACCTTAAGGAGAGGCTGTTTTCATCGCAATATCCGCCATCTTTACATAAAAGAGGTTAAATCTGTAAACCCTATCCGCGAACAATAGAGTGGGGCTGCCCATAGACCGGAGTGATGACAGATGTTAATTACAAACCAGCCATTAAGAGAGCTGCCGCAGCTACCCGAATCGTATTGGCGCCATTCCATACAGCTTCCCGATTACCCGAGGCTGGAAGAAGATACATCGACGGATACCGTCGTTATAGGCGGGGGAATCGCAGGAATAACGACAGCTTACCGGTTGGCTGAGGCGGGCGTCAACGTGGTGCTGCTTGAAGCGGATTCCCTTCTTGGCGGAACCACCGGGCATACGACAGCCAAGCTGACCGCCCAGCATGATCTGATCTACGCCCAATTGATCAAGGATCTAGGCGAGGAGCAGGCCAGATTATATTATGAAGCCAACCGCGATGCTCTCGATTTTGTCAGGCATACGATCAAGTCGCTGGACATAGATTGCGGTTATTCCGAGCAGGATGCATACCTCTATGCGCAAACGGTCGATACGCTGACCAAGCTGCATGACGAAGCCGAGGCGTATGCCAAGCTGGATATTCCCGGCGGCTATATTGACAAGATACCCCTCGATGTGCCGACCCATGGCGCCATTGTGATGCATAATCAGGCTCAGTTCCATCCCCTGCAGTACTTGAGCGCTCTACTTCCCCGTATCACAGAGGCGGGGGGACGCATTTATGAGCATACCACGGCGGTGGATGTGGAGAATGGAGAGGAGCCTGTTGTCATCACCAAAGACGGGCATCGGGTGAAAGCATCCCATGTGGTCGTTTGCTCGCATTATCCGTTTATCGACCGGCATGGTTTTTATTTTGCCCGGCTGCATGCCCAGCGTTCCTATGTACTTGGAGTACGCATGGCGGATGAGGAACCATTCCCGGAGGGCATGTATCTGAGCGCCGACGATCCGAAGCGTTCAATCCGTACGGCGTCTACGATGAATGGTGAGAAGCTGGTTCTGATCGGCGGGGAAAACCACAAGACGGGACAGGGTCTGTGCACAATCCAGTATTATGAGGCATTGCGGGATTATGCGGTAAGGCACTTCAACGTGGCCTCGATACCGTACCGCTGGTCCGCCCAGGATTTGCTGACTCTCGACAAGGTGCCGTATGTGGGAGCTGTCACCTCGGGCATGCCTAATGTCCAGCTTGCCAGCGGCTTTGGCAAATGGGGAATGACCGGCGGAACGGCTGCTGCGATGATGCTGAGCGACAGCATCGTCGGGCGCGGCAATCCCTATCTGGAGCTGTATACGCCTCAGCGTTTTCACGCCCGTGCCAGCATGAAGAACGTGATATCGGAGAATGCGAACGTGGCCAAGTATTTGATCGCCGGAAAGCTGGAGATGGTCCATAAGCATGTCGAAGAGCTCCCGCAGGGGGAAGGCGGAGTCGTATCGTTCAATGGAAAGCGCGCAGGCGCCTACAAGGATCCTGACGGGATACTTCATCTGGTTGATACAACCTGCACCCACATGGGCTGCGAGCTGGATTGGAACAATGGCGACCAAAGCTGGGATTGCCCCTGTCACGGCTCGAGATTCTCCTATGACGGAGAGGTTATCGAAGGACCGGCGACCAAAGCGCTTAAAAAGCTTGGCTCCGATTAAGGATTAAAGCATACTGCGGGGGTTAAACCGCTGCTCCCGGGCAATATCAACTTGTCATTACCCGGCCTGCATCACAGGTTCTTGACTTCAACCCGGTCAAGAACCTTATGTTATAACAAAAGGCTGGGAATCTTCCCGCAGCATCTGCTTTACTGCTGGATGACCGGAAAAATAACATCAAATTCGGATCCATGACCGATGCGGCTGCGTACGGTTATTTCCCCGCCGTGCGCCTCCACAATGGATTGCGAGATGGAGAGCCCGAGACCCGCTCCGCCGTATTTGCGCGCCCTCGAATGATCGCTGCGGTAGAACCGCTCAAACAGCCTTGAAAGATGATCCTCATCAATGCCGACACCGTTATCCCGAATGGACAACCTGGTACGTTCACCCTCATGAATCAACCGGATTATGATGCTGCCTGCCTGCGGATCCGTATGCTGAACGGCATTCTGGAATAGATTCAGAATAACCTGCTTCATCTTGTCCGAATCGTATTTCCCGCAAATTTCCTCTGTCAATACGTAACGCACCTCACGGTCCCCCGCAAGCATTCGAAGCTGAGGCTGCATCTCCCGGATAAGCTCGGTCAACGAGATGTCCTCGGTATGAATCCGGGAATCCTGATCGAATTTCGCCAGAACGAGCAGGTCCTCGACGAGCTTATTAATCCGTTTGGACTCACCATGCATGCTGGTTAACGCACCGTTAAGCTGTTCGGGGTTGGCTGCCGCGCCGCGGAGCAGCACTTCAAGAAAGCCGTGGATAGACGTTAATGGCGTGCGAAGCTCATGGGAAGCATCCGCTATAAACTGTCTCATCCGTTCCTTCGCTTCCTTCTCCGCTTCGAATGAGGTCTCCAGCCGCCCGAGCATACTGTTAAAAGAACGGGATAAACGGTCGATTTCCTGCTGGCCCTGGTTTTGAGGCAGCCGCTGGTCAAGCTTGCCGGAATCTATCTGCTCTACCGTGCTGATCATCCTGGACAGCGGAATCAGTGTGCGCCTCAGCACAGGCGCATATAGCGCCAAACCGCCGGCCAGTGCTAACAGGGATAAAAAAATAAAGGTTAGCAGCTGCTGCATTAATGTCCTCATAATGGGAGCCGTCTCCGTACCCATCTGAACATAATCTTCCGAATCCGGGTTGTTTGGCAATCCCAGATGACCTGCGATGACAAGCTGCTCATTACCGTTCGAATCCCGAACCAGTTTATAGTCGGTTCGTCTCCCTTTCCCTCTAAAGCCGTCCCGGGCAAGCGATTGAAGATCTCCCAAACTCAGCTGCGGAGCGGGAATTCCATTATCGGCCCCGGCATCAGTCACGGTACCGTCTTGATTAACAATGACAATGGAAGTGCCGGGCATCAAGAATAAAGGACGATTATTCAGCGGCATGTCATTTCTATCCGTATTCGAGCTTTGACCGGTGTCCCCGGGCCTGCTCGGGTCATCGTTCCTGTTCATTAAACGCGCAATTAGATCCTTGGGCAGCATCATGATCTGAGCATGCATGGATTCGGCTTTGCTGCGGTAGAGCAGATCCTTGGTCAACAGAAATTGCAGGAAGCCGATGAGCATTAGCAGCGCAGCCAATATGAACAGGGAACGGGTCAATAGCTGGGACCGGAGCGAGCGGGAAGAGGCCAGTTTATTGGAGTACCGCTTAAATTTGGCGATCATATCAAATCCACCCGATAGCCCGCGCCTCTGAGCGTGCGAATGAGCCGATGCTCCTTGTCGCGCAGCTTGTCCCGAAGCGAACGGATATAAACTTCCACGATATTTTCTTCCCCGCCAAAATCATAACCCCACACGCGATCCAAAATCATCGTTTTACTAAGCACAATTCCATGATTCAGTACCATGAACTTGAGCAGCTCATATTCCGTAGGCGATAAGGCAAGCGGTTCTTCACGGTACTTGATTTCTTTCCTCCGGTCGTCAATCTGGAAGGGGCCGTGAACCACTTCACCAAGCAAATCGGGAAATTGATTGCGCAAGCGCGCTCCGATTCGGGCCAACAGCTCTTCAAAGTTAAACGGTTTAACGAGGTAATCATCTGCACCCAGCGTTAGGCCTTTGACCCTGTCTCTGACGTCGTCCTTGGCGGTTAGCATAATGACAGCGGTATGATCAGCTGTTTCCTTGATTCGCTTACAGACCTCGAAGCCATCCATACCCGGCATCATCACATCCAATATGATGACATGCGGGGCGAATTTCTCCAGAGATTCCAGGGCAGCATGGCCATCAGGAGCTGTCTTGACTTCATACCCTTCATTTATCAATCCCATTTCCAGAAATTGCAGTATATGCGCTTCATCGTCTACAAGCAATATTTTGACCCCTTTAATTGCTTTCATCTTGCTAACCTCCTGAACGCCAGCCGTTATTTCTTCTATTATGGCCTAACTTGCTGAATTTTGTCTGAATGCGGATGGCTCCGTTATCGAGCAGCAAAAGGGCATTCAGCGAACATTCAGCGATCATTCATGCAGACTTCAGTTAGGGCAGGCACAATGAGAGCAAGCCAAGGGGGAAGATAACCGGGATCACGATCCTTTGGACCAAACAGAATTATATGAGCAAATCGTGAATTCAGGGAGTGAACTCGTACTAATGAACATAACATCTAAATTTCGTTTGGATATCCCTTTAACTTTAATTGTCCTGTTGGCTTTATTCTTGAATGTCTACGGAATATGGAATGATCAGTATGCGAACACCTACTATACGACTGCAGTCGCAAGCATGCTGCAAAATTTTCATAACTTTTTCTTTGTATCGCTTGATACAGCAGGCTTCGTATCGGTGGATAAACCGCCTCTGACATTCTGGATTCAAACACTAAGCGCGTATATCTTTGGTCTTCACGGCTGGAGCGTCATTCTGCCTCAGGCGCTATCAGGCGCAGGTTCCGTCATTCTGATGTACAAGCTGGTTAAACAGCCCTTCGGACTGGCGGCTGGCAGGATCAGCGCCCTCGTCATGGCGAGCACACCTGTGGTCGCATCGGTAAGCCGTACCAATAATATCGATAGTATGCTCGTGTTTGCTTTACTCATCGCAGCATGGCTGCTGTTAAGTGGTATCAGGAACAATCGGATATGGAGCCTGATCGGTGCTTTTGCGATGATCGGCCTGGCCTTCAATATGAAGATGATGCAGGCCTATATGGTCCTGCCGGCTTTCTTCTTCATCACGCTCATAGCCTGGAAAATCAACAGGAAAAAGAAGCTGGGCGTCTTGGCCGGAGCCAGTGCGCTTATGCTGCTTATCTCGATGTCTTGGGCTCTGATCGTTGATGCTGTGCCGGCTGGCAGCAGGCCTTATGTCGGCAGTAGTCAAACGAATTCCGTAATGGAGCTTGCGTTTGGCTACAATGGCGTTTCCCGTCTAACCGGTGAACAAGGCGGCGGAGGAGGCGGAGGCGGCCCACAAGGCGGCGGAATGATGGGCGGTGGTGGCCCACAAGGCGGCGAAATGACGGGAAGCGGCGGCATACAGCGCGATGGTTCAGGGGGACGGGGCCAGCAGAACGTCGAAGCAAGCGGCAGCGATGCGGCTCAATCGCCGCAGCAAGGCCAAGCGGATGGAAGCAATGGCACGCAGGGAGGGTCATCTCCCGGTGAAGACGGCGGAGGCTTCGGGCAAGGGCAGGCTGCAGGCGGCGGATTTGGCGGCGGCAGCCAGGGAGGATCCAGATTCGGGACAGGTCCGGCTGGACCTCTGCGGTTGTTCCAATCCGGATTGTCCGGTCAAGCAAGCTGGCTTCTTCCATTCGTGGCGTTCGCCTGCATCGGATTGTTTGCTAATCTGCGCAGACGCCATTTTACACAGCAGCACAAAGAAGCTATGTTCTGGCTCGCCTGGCTTGTTCCGGCGATGGGATTCTTCAGCGTAGCCGGATTTTTTCATCAGTATTACTTAATCATGCTGGCTGCACCGATCGCGGCTCTTGCAGGGGCAGGCTGGAGGGAGCTGGTCAATCTATATCGTCAATCAACTGGCTGGACTGCATGGCTGCTGCCGGCTGGAATCCCGGCTACAGCGAGCTTCGAGCTGTACATTATGCATCCTTATGACGATACGATCGGAATCGGCTGGTCGATATTGGTGCTGGCAGGCAGCCTCTTTGCTTCAATTCTTCTGATTGTAATGAAGCGTGTGGAGCGCGCTGCACGTCCGGCGGCATTGATTGGATTATTCATGCTGCTCGTTGGCCCGCTGTACTGGGCTGCAACACCAATTGCGTATGGACAGGACAGTATGCTTCCGCAAGCAGGACCAGGCAAAGCGAATAGAGCCGGAATGCCTGGAGGCATAGCCGCGGATGGAAAAATGGGCGGAGGAATGAATGCCGCCGGAGGCTTCGGGCAAACTTCGACCCTGGACGGAACGTCTCTGCAATATTTGCAAACTCATAATACGGGTGAGATTTACTTGTTTGCAACGACAAGCTATACAACGGCTGCTCCTTATATTATCGAATCCGGCGAGAAGATCATTATAACGGGCGGGTTCTCCGGCTCTGATCCGGTCTGGTCTTTGGATGAAGTGAAGTCGCTTGTTCAATCCGGCAAGCTGAAATATTTTATTGTAGGCGGCCGCGGCGGAAACTCGGAGGTGCTGCAGTGGATCCAGGAGAACGGAACCGAAATACCGTCCTCGGAATGGCAGAGTACGGGTACAGGATCAAATCAGCAGATAGCGGGCACGACGGATAATGATGCTAATGATTCAGGTCCCCGCGGCGGAGGAGAGACGCTGTATGAAGTTTCTTTGAGTTAACTATGCCTGTAGGAAATGGACATAGCCAAAACAGTTTAGGAGGAGAATAGAATGAAGAGCAAAATCCGCTATTCCGTTATTGTCCCGATGTATAACGAGGAAGCTGTCATACAGGAGACCTGCCTAAGGCTGAAGTCTGTGATGAACAGGACAGGAGAAACGTATGAGCTTATCTTCATCAATGACGGCAGCAGGGACCGCAGCGCAGAGATCATTCGCGAGCACAATTACTGGGACCCTACTATTAAGCTAATCGATTTCTCCCGCAACTTTGGACATCAGATCGCAATCACAGCCGGTATGGACTATGCCGCAGGAGACGCGGTTATTATTATTGACGCCGATCTGCAGGATCCCCCGGAGCTGATACTGGAAATGATCCCAAAATGGCAGGATGGTTTCGAGGTTGTCTATGCGAAAAGAACGAAGCGCAATGGCGAGTCTAAATTCAAGAAATGGTCTGCTAGCCTGTTCTACCGGGTGCTCAAGGCTTCTACTGATGTGCCGATACCCGTCGATACCGGCGATTTTCGCCTGATGGACCGGCGTGTGGTGAATGAGCTGAGGCGGCTGCCTGAGAATAACCGTTTTGTGAGAGGCTTGGTCAGCTGGGTTGGCTTTCGCCAAACCGCACTGGAATATGAGAGGGATGAACGGACTGCAGGTGAAACCAAATATCCGCTGAAACGAATGATCAAGCTCAGCCTGGACGGGATTACATCCTTCTCCTTCAAACCGCTTAAATTGGCAGGATACTTGGGCTCCATGCTGTCGGGGTCGGGTTTCCTCTACTTCATTTATGTGCTTTACATGGCTTTCTTTACGGATGTGACGATGAGAGGCTGGCCTTCCATCATTGGCGTTCTGCTCATCTTTAATGGTTTCATCCTGCTTATGCTTGGTGTACTGGGGGAATACATTGGGCGGATATACGATGAGACCAAAGGAAGGCCGTTATATATCGTCCGCGACAGCTACGGGATTGCCAGTCAGGACTGGCCCGCCGGCCAGCGGGAAAAGCCGTTATGAATGATCCGCTTGAATTGGAAAGCATCGCGGACAAGCGCAAGTTTGCCGGATTCGTTATTCTGCTCGTCCTGTGCGCAGCAGCTGTAAGACTTGCACTGGCAGAGCAGTATCCGGGTTTTATATCCGATCAAAGATTGTTCGTACAGTGGATGGAGTCGGTCCGGGATCTCGGACTCGGCGGCGCCTTCGCGGCAAATGGCCAAATTAACTATCCGCCGCTGTTTCTATGGATTATGAGTCTGTATGGCGATTTGCTTCATGCACTTGGTATCTCCGCCAATGCGGGTTCGGTTTCCTTTAAATCTCTTCTTATTCTTATTGATCTGGCTGCCATTGCGCTTGTGATAAAGCTTGCTTCAAGTGTGGGCAATTATAATTGGCGCTCTTTCACTATCGTGCTCTTCGCGCTCAATCCGGCCTTGATGACCGACAGCGCAGTCTGGGGACAAGTCGATATCCTGCATAGTATGCTGATGCTGCTTGCCGTTATCTGGCTGCCTCGGCGACCTTTCATGAGCGGGATAATATTTGCTTTGGCGATGCTGACCAAGTTCCAAGCCATAACCGTATTTCCGGTCATTGGGATATGGCTCCTGACTGGTCTTGCGAAGGAACGGAAATTCCGTCCGCTTCTGATGTGGGCTGCAGGCTTCGTTTGTCCCTGGATCGCGACACTGGGCTATTTTGGCGCAGCCGGCAGTTTGGGGAAAATGATCAGCCAAGCCTATACAGATGCCGTAGGCTTCTATACATCTGCAACGATGAATGCCATGAATATTTGGTTTTATGTCATGGGGACCGATCCGAATACCCCTGATACGGAGTACATGGCAATCGGCATTACCATCCGGAATTTTGGATTTCTGTTATTATTCCTCGCGGTGGTCGGAATATGTCTTTATATCTATCGTTCTCGGGAAGAAAGCATCACTGTCCTTCTGAAAGCATCAGCGTCACTATGCCTGGCATTCTTCATGCTTCCTACTGAAATTCATGAACGCTACAGCATTCCTGCCCTTGTGTTTACCTTGCTGGTGCTATTGAAGGATAAGAAGTGGACACTGCCCGCAGGGCTGCTCACATTGACGGTTCTGATGAACCTGATCATCGTTCTGGATGACAACGTCAATTACGGGACCGGTGTTTGGATGGCAATCGTAAATCTATTCGTCCTGCTGTGGATGTTCCGATCGCTGTGGACAGGAGCAGGAAGAGATCCAGTACCGGCTGCAGCAGCTAAAGCGGGTGATGCTTAATGCGGCGAATCATTTTCTCCAGGTTCATAACTGTCGTTAAGTTCGGGTCGGTTGGGATCATTAATACAGGTATTGATCTTGCGGTGTTCACGGCATTGACCGCACTTGGTGTCTCTGCTGTGCCCGCGCAAGTCATTTCCTACAGCTGCGGAGTTCTGAACAGCTATTATATGAACAGGAGCTGGACGTTTCACAAGAACAAGAAAGCGCCAGGCCAGGCTGTACGGTTTGCGGCAGTGAATCTGGCTGCACTCGCTGCGACAACCGTGCTGCTGATGATTTTACATGCTTATACATCTTTCTCACTGCTGGTATGCAAGATTGCCGCAACCGTCTTCAGTGTCGGTATTAATTATATCGGCACCCGGTACTGGGCATTCGGCAATCAGCATCGTTCGTCGCAAAATACGCTTCGGGAGTGATCATCCTATGACCGCCATACGAAAAGCCGTTATTCCAGCCGCAGGTCTCGGAACGCGATTCCTGCCGGCCACCAAAGCGCAGCCCAAAGAAATGCTGCCCATCGTAGATAAACCGGCGATTCAATACATTGTCGAAGAAGCTGTTCAATCCGGCATCGAAAGCATCATTATCGTAACGGGTCGCAATAAGAAATCGATTGAGGATCATTTTGACAAATCGGTTGAACTGGAGCAGTCTTTGCTCGAGAAGGGCAAGCTTACGCTGCTCGGCGAAGTACAGGCGATAAGCGACATGGCAACCATTCATTTCATTCGTCAAAGGGAGCCTCTTGGTCTTGGCCATGCGATTCTCTGTGCGCGGCAGTTCATTGGCGATGAGCCATTCGCGGTTCTGCTGGGCGATGATATTATGGTATCCGAACCGCCTGCATTAAAGCAGATGGTGCATGTGTATGAAGAGTTCGGCAAACCTGTCATCGGCGTCAAGCATGTGACAGATGCTGAAGTGAACAAATATGGGATTATCGATTCGGTCCCCAAATGGGGAGGCGTTCATGAAGTAATGGGACTTATAGAGAAACCGGCGATTCATCAAGCGCCTTCCAATATGGCTATTATGGGCCGGTACATTCTGGAACCCTCCATCTTTGATATTCTTGAGAAAACAGAGAAAGGTGCAGGCGGGGAATACCAGCTCACGGATGCGTTGAATGCATATTGCAGCAGCAAAGAAATTGCGCCGAATACGGTTTCCCGCCGGGATAGCCAAGGATTAATCGCCCTTGAACTGCAGGGCAGCCGGTATGACATAGGCGATAAATTCGGATATATCAAGGCGATCCTGGAGATTGGCCTTCAGCGGGAGGAGCTCAGCCAACTGCTTATCCCCTATCTAAGAGGGCTGGTCAGCTAGTTGGATGATCCCTTCCCATTTGGCACTCGCCCTGCCCCAGCGAATCTGAGATAACGTGGGGTAAATAGCGTTAGACATAGTATTCACGTATCCGAATTTACGTCTCTGCCGGGATACAATATACTATAGTTATCCATGTATTAGCCTTTAAGGTTTCCATTTTCCAATAAGGAAAAATCAAACCAATCCATAAGGTAATCTCTACCCACGCACTTGTCTCATAAACGCATCTCATTCCCGCCAACGTTATGATGGGACGAAGTCCACCAGGCGGCACGGGAGCGGTAAATGGAAGTGTGTCCCGCAAGGGACGAAAACGATCCATGCAGGCAGCAGCTAACAAGCGATTCTCTGTAACACAGACGTTATGCCATTCCGGGTGTCCAGAGGGCCGGGGCCCTTGGGGTCCCTCCTCAGGAGGGATTTAGGGAGGGAATTAATCGTGTCAAAAGCCGACAATATGCTATCCATCCTGTGGCTGCTCAAAACAAAGAAACGGATTACGGCCAGGGAGCTCGCCGAAAAGCTGGAAATCCATATACGCACCATCTATCGTTATATTGATGCTCTATGCGCAAGCGGAGTTCCCATCATCGCGGATTCGGGACATAACGGCGGCTACAGCCTGCTCACCGAATTCAATGAGGCTCCGCTGCTTTTTGACATGAATGAGCAGAAAGCCCTCATCCATGCGGCGATCTTCGCGCAGGAGGCGGGGTATCCGTTTGGCGAGTCGCTGACAAGCGCAGTGGCGAAGCTGAAGAAGTATACCAACGAGGACCAGTTGAATCTGATCAACCGCCATGAAGCGGGAATAGATGTGATCAGCACGCCCTACAATGGTTTGCTGGAATCCGTGCTGCAGGAGCTTGAGCTCTCAGTGGCAGGCGGCTTTACGCTGCTGATGCTTTACAGGAAATCGCACGGCAAGCAGCCCGAACCGCGATCGATTGATCCTTACGGCCTTGTCCTGTGGAAAGGCAAATGGTATATCGTCGGCTACTGCCATCTCCGCCAGGCGGTCCGCAGCTTCCGGGTGGACCGGATTCACGGCATTTCCCGGACCGGAGCTGTGTTCGAGCGTCCGGAGGATTTTTCTGCGCGCGCCTTTCTTCTTCAGGATCTGCTTCCCCGCTCCGGACATGCGGAAAATCTGGTTTCCGTCCGGATCGAAGGGATGGAGCAATCCATTAATGATTTATGCGATCACTGGCTGTTCGGGCATATGCTCGTCGACCGTTCGGAGCGCCATGTCCATGTGAGGATGGAAGAGAAAGCGCTCGGGATGGTACCGCATCTGCTCATGCTTTATGGGCGGTCAGTCCGGATCGTGGAACCGCGCTCCCTGCACGAAAGGCTGGTTGAAGTAACCTCGGAGCTGCTGGATTATTATAAAAAACAGTAGCCTCACGGTTTCGTGCGTCTGCCTGTGCAGGCATCCTATGACATTTGCGTTTGTCGAACCGGCAAACGTTTATTCGTCATGGCTTTCGGGGTATTCATAATCAAACCGTTAATTTTCCTTATTTATCCTCTATTAGGTAAATGATATGGTGAATAAAATGTTACTTACATGTCATATTTATGCATCGAGTTTTCAAGAGGCTAAAACAGATACGATTTGTCTCGCCTAAATTCCTTCAAATTCGACAGTGAAAAATAAATTTTATATGTAATATTAGTTTACAAATAGTGTGATGAGTTTTATATTTAATACAGATCAAACAAATGGTAAATTCGCGATTTTACAATTGTTCAATTATGGGGGAAGGGAGATTAGAGAAGAATAAAGAGCAAGGCCTGTGAAAATTATGAGATGGGGAGTAGAGACAATGAAAAAAAGTTTATTTACTTTGGTTCTGGTTATGATAGTGGCTGCCTTTGCGGCGGGATGCGGAAACGGCAATAACGGAGGCGGCACGGATACAAACGCGGGAACAAATGCAGGCAATGGCGGGAACGCGGCCGAGCCGGCTGGATTTAAGGTAGGCATGGTAACGGACGCCGGTACGATTGACGATAAATCGTTTAACCAGGGTTCCTGGGAAGGAATTTTGCGCGGAGGCGACGAGTTCGGACTGGAAACCAAATATTTGCGGCCAACGGGAACAACGGAAGCGGATTATTTGAAGGAAATGGGCAATCTCTACGATGCGGGCTACAAATTTATCGTGGCGCCGGGCTTTAAATTTGAAACGGCGATCTTTGCCGCTCAGGACAAGTATAAGGATGCCAAATTCGTCATCGTCGACGGAACGCCGCATACGGCTGAGGATCCAACTCCGGTAGTGAAGGAGAATACCGTGTCGATCTTCTTTGCGGAGCATGAGTCCGGATTTATTGCCGGCGTGGCAACAGCGCTGCAGCTCAAGGAAGCGGAAGCGGGCTTTATTGGCGGAATGGAGATTCCGTCTGTACAGAAATTCAACTGGGGCTTCCAGCAGGGCGTCAAATATGCCAACGACAATCTGGGCACCAAGCTGACGATCAAGCCGGAGAATGTAGTTTATCAAGGGAGCTTCGACGACGTAGCTGCCGGCGGCCAGCTGGCTGCACAGATGTATGACCGTGGCGTGAAAGTCATCTTTGCCGCTGCCGGCGGTGTTGGCGTGGGCGCCATTAACGAAGCGAAGACCCGTGTCAAAGCAGGTTCTGACGTATGGGTTGTCGGAGTAGACGTGGATCAGTTTGCCGATGGCGTCTATGAGGGGGAGAAATCGGTCATCCTGACTTCTGCCATGAAGAAGATTGACCAAGCCTCCTATGACATGGTCAAAGCGGAGAAGGAAGGAACATTCCCGGGTGGACAAACCTTGACCCTCGATATCAAAAACGACGGTGTAGGGCTTCCGGCCGAGAACCCGAATCTAAGCGATGACACGATTGCGAAGGTCGGCGAGGTAACGGACAAACTGAAAAGCGGTGAAATTACAGTAGCGGCCGAGCAGGGCAGCTTAATCAAGTAATGGCCGCATTTGCCCAATAGACCGGAAAAGAGACGGGAAACTCCGTCTCTTTTTAAATTATTTAGCCTGTTTAAGTTTCAAACCTGACCTTTTCTGCTATCTTTGAGGGAAGAAGCATTTTTCAAACGATCACAAGGTATAAAATATGGTTTTCTTCTTGAACGCTCTTCGAATTAACGGAATTACGCCGCTTCGTTGCATTTACGTGTAATTTTAGGAAAGGAGTCGTGCGGTATGGATTTTGTCGTGGAAATGATCAATATCCGTAAAGAGTTCCCCGGCGTGGTAGCCAATGACGATATTACGCTGCAGCTCAAGAGGGGCGAAATTCATGCGCTGCTTGGCGAGAATGGGGCGGGGAAATCCACGCTCATGGGCATTCTGTTCGGCATGTATCAGGCGGATCGCGGGACGATCACGGTTAATGGCAAGAATGCGAAGATCACAAGCCCCAATGTGGCGAACAGGCTGGGCATCGGTATGGTGCATCAGCATTTCAAGCTGGTCGGCAATTTTACGGTAACCGAAAATATTATATTGGGCAATGAGCCCTCCAGGGGCTTCGTGCTGAACATTGCCAAAGCTGCCCGCCGGATCGAGCAGCTGTCAAAGCAGTATGGGCTGAACGTTGATCCGCATGCGCGGGTCGAGGATATTTCGGTTGGCATGCAGCAGCGGGTGGAAATACTCAAGATGCTTTATCGCGATGCGGATGTTTTGATTCTGGACGAGCCGACGGCGGTTTTGACGCCGCAGGAAATCCAGGAGCTGGGCCGGATTATGCTGAATCTCATTGCAGAGGACAAATCGATTATTCTGATCACGCATAAATTGAAGGAAATCAAAGCCGTGGCCCACCGCTGTACGGTAATCCGCAGGGGCCGGACGGTCGGGACGGTCGATGTCCGCTCGACCAGCGAATTGAAGATGGCAGAGATGATGGTCGGGCGCAATGTGAGCTTCCAGGTGGAGAAAGAAGCGAGTACTCCAGGCGATGTCCTGCTGAAGCTTGAGGATCTCTCTGTTTATAATAACAAGAACAGTCAGGCGTTAAAGGATTTCTCGCTGGAGGTGCGCGCCGGTGAAATTGTGGGCATTGCCGGAGTCGAGGGGAACGGCCAAACCGAGCTGGTGGAAGCCATTACGGGACTTCGCAAGGTGCGCGGCGGGACGATCACGGTTCAAGGGCAGGATGTTACGAACCGGACAATCCGGGAGCGGATCCACAGCGGAATCGGCCATATTCCGGAGGACCGGCAGAAGCGGGGACTGATTCTCGATTATACGCTGGAGGAGAATATGATTCTGGAGATATACAATGATGCTCCATACTCCCGCAGGGGAATTATGAACAAGGCCGCCATCCGCAAATATGCTGCTAACGTCCTTACAAGTTACGATGTCCGGTCCGGCAAGGGCCCTCTCTCCCTGACCCGCTCGCTCTCCGGCGGGAATCAGCAGAAAGCGATTATCGGGCGGGAGATTGAACGTAATCCTTCGCTGCTGATTGCCGTACAGCCTACACGGGGGCTGGATGTCGGCTCCATTGAATATATCCACAAACGATTGATTGAGCACCGGGACAAGGGAAGAGCCGTTCTGCTCATCTCTCTGGAGCTGGATGAAATTATGAATGTCTCGGACCGGGTCGCCGTTCTGTATAACGGTGAGCTGATGGGTATCGTGAAGCCGGAGGAGTCCAATGAGAATGAAATCGGGCTGATGATGGCAGGCTGGAAAGAAGGGGATGACCAGTGAGAAAAATCATCATATCCCTGCTGGCCGTTCTGTTCGGCTTATTGGCAGGCGCGCTGCTGATGATCCTGACCGGACATCAGCCGATGGAAGGCTACAGATTCCTGTTCGAAGGCGGACTGAAGAACCCGGAGCGGATCGGGAACACGCTTGCTACGGGAACGCCGCTGATTTTTACGGGATTGTCGGTTGCCTTTGCCTTCCGGACAGGCCTGTTCAATATTGGAGCGGCCGGACAGATGCTGTTCGGAGGCTTTTGCGCGACGGCTGTCGGATTGAATCTCGATGTCTCGAGACCGCTGCTGCTGCTGCTCATGATTATCGCCGGATTCCTGGGCGGAGCCTGCTGGGCGTTTATTCCCGGCTTGTTGAAGGCGCGGTTCAATGTACATGAGGTAGTCTCGACCATTATGATGAACTGGATCGCCTATTGGACCATTTATTATGCCGTGCCTTACTACTTGAAGGCGGAATTTCTGGAGACGGAATCAAGGCCTCTGCCAGCGCATGCATCCCTGCAGGCGCCATTTCTCTCCGATATGTTCGGCGGTTCCTATGTGAACCTGGGTCTGTTTCTTGCTGTCATCGTCGTGATCGTCATTTCCTTTATCATCAATAAAACTACGCTCGGCTACGAACTGAAAGCCGTTGGCTTCAACCGGCATGCGGCTGAATATGGCGGGATGCCGGTTAAACGGAGCATTATTTTGTCCATGGTCATCTCCGGTGGATTGGCCGGACTTGGCGGGGTTGCGCAGTATGCGGGCAACAGCTCGAATATTCAAATCGGGGTGCTGCCCACGCAGGGGTATGACGGCATTGCGGTTGCTCTTTTAGGCGCGAACTCCCCTGTCGGCGTGCTAGTGTCAGCCCTGTTCTTCGGTCTGCTGTATTCGGGAAGAGGCTTCATGAACGCGATGACGGAGATTCCGCCGGAGATCGCGGATTCTATCATCGCCATCATTATCTATTTTGCGGCGACGAGCGTGCTGATGGACCGGCTGATCAGCTGGCTGAAGGCAAGGCGCCGCGCGCCTGCCGATGAACGGAAGCTGGAAAGAAAGGAAGGGGGATAAACGATGTGGACCACGATTGAACAAATTTTTCCCTATGCGATTATGTTTACGATCCCCCTTCTGATTACGGCCTTGGGCGGCTTGTTCAGCGAGCGGAGCGGGATTGTCAATATCGGCCTTGAGGGGCTGATGGTCATCGGCTCGTTTATGGGCGCCTTCGTGATTTTCAAGCTGCAGACCGCATGGCCGGATCATCCGGTTGCCGCGATCTGGGTGGGTCTGGCTGCGGCACTGGCGGCCGGCGTGCTGTTCTCTCTGCTGCATGCCTTCGCCAGCATTCACCTGAGCGCGAATCAGGTCATCAGCGGAACAGCCATCAATATGATCGCCGGGGCGCTCACGGTTTTCCTCGCCAGGAATATAACCGGAAGCGGCAATATCCGCATTACAAGCGGATTCCAGCCGTTTAATGTGCCCCTGTTGTCCAAAATACCGGTTATCGGAGACTTGTTGTTTACCAAGACCTATCCCACCACCTGGCTGATCCTGCTGCTGGTTCTGCTCGGCGGTTTTGTATTGAAGAAAACGGCGTTTGGGCTCAGGCTCAGAGCCTGCGGGGAATATCCGCAGGCCGCGGAGGCTGCGGGCATCAACGTGAGAAGGATTCGCTATATGGGCGTGATGATCTCGGGCGCATTCTCGGGACTTGGCGGAGCGGTCCTGCTGGTGACAATCGCAGGCGAGTTCACCGGAACGGTTGCGGGGCTTGGCTTCTTGTCCCTGGCGGCTTTAATATTCGGGCAGTGGCGTCCGCTCGGCATCCTTGCGGCTGCGCTGTTCTTCGGTTTTGCCAGCACGGTAGCGAATGTGTCGCAGGTTATACCGGCCTTGTCCGTATTCCCGCCTGTCATTCTGAAAGTATTCCCTTATGTGGTGACATTGATCGCCCTGGTGCTGTTCTCCAAATCCTCGCAGGCTCCGAAGGCCGCGGGCGAGGTGTTTGATTCGGCCAAGCGGTAACGGGCGGCGCCAAGCGGTGCCAATGGAGGCGAAAATAAAGAATAGCGACCGGTGATGGACTGGCGGAGCAGGTGGAAGCAGCAGCGGTCAAAAAGACAGCTCCACTTAGGCGAGCAAGGCCTGTTCACCGGTCTTCTGTAGAGAACAATAGAGGAAGAGTTGAGGTGCAGTGACTGAAGAACGATTGCAGGATAAAAGGGGCAAAATGCTCGATGCGGCGAGAATGTACTATCAATTGGACTACAGCCAGCAGGAAATAGCCCGGCAGTTCGGAGTTTCCCGGCCGACCGTAAGCCGCTTCCTGCAGCAGGCCAAGGAAGAGGGGCTTGTGCAGATCCGCATTGTGGACCCGCTGGAAAGCCATGATTCTATGGCCAGGCAGCTGGAGAAATCCTTCGGCGTCGAGAAGGCGGTGCTTGTGTCCGTACCGCGTTATGATGATGCCATCGTCAAGAAATATCTGGGGGAGGCAGCGGCGGAATATCTGGATTCCATCATCAAGGACGGGGATGTGATCGGCACTACATGGGGCACAACGCTGTATGAGGTCGCGCTCAATCTGAAGGACAAGCATGTGCGGAATGTGAAGGTTGTTCAATTGAACGGAGGCGTCAGCCATTCGCAGACCCAGACCTATGCGTATGAGATCGTCAGCCTGTTCGGCCAGGCCTTTCATACGGCCCCGTATTTTATTCCGCTGCCTGCTATTGTCGACCACCCCGTGGTGAAGCAGACCATTGAGCAGGACCGGCATATCCGCAATATACTGGAGCTGGGCAAGCAGGCGAATATCGCCATCGTCACGGTGGGAGCGCCAACCGAGGATTCGGTGCTGATCCAGGCCAATTATTTTACCGAGTCTGACCTTCGTCTGATCGGAGAGAAGGGCGCAGGCGATATATGTTCCCGTTATATTGATCAGACAGGCACACTCTGCTCGGAGGAACTGAATGAGCGGACGATCGGAATCGACCTGGAGCAGCTCCAGATCAAGGAGAAATCGATTCTTGTCGCAGGCGGTCCAAGCAAAGTGGACGGCATATACGGAGCACTGCGCGGCAAATATGCCAATATCCTCATAACCGATATCTTCACGGCGAAGCATTTGCTGGAACGGGACGGTTCTGCCTGAGCCGGAATGCGGAATGGGAAGGCGGCTGCAGCACTTTTTTCCCCGGCTGGATAGACTTTCATAGTATAATAACCCTAACCATTCCTGCGGATGCTCTCTTGTCTCTTATTCTGCCATACGTAAAGCCAGGGACAAGGCGAAGCAGCCGAAGGAAGCTTTAGGAGGACTTGCCTGATATGACGCTTATTAAAGAACTGAATTCGCAAGACGAGTTTGTCGGCTTCTATTTGCTGAAGGAGCTGGAGGTCAAGCAGACGAACGGCACGCCCCCCAAGGATTATTTTGATATTGTGCTTTGCGACTCCAGCGGCCAAATGCCGGCCAAGTACTGGGATGTCACCGGCACGGACAAGGAAACCTTCTTCCCGATGGGACTGGTCAAGGTGCAGGGCACCGTTCTGACGTACCGGGAGAGGCTGCAGATCAAGATCTCGCGCATCCGCAAAACAGAGCCTGATGACGGCGTGAATATCACCGATTTTATCCGTTCGGCGCCGATCCGGCCGATTGATCTGGTTTATACCATCAAGCAGGCTATGGAGAGCATCGGGGACCCGGAGATCAAAACCATTGTCGCCTTCTGTATCGCCAAAGTGGAAGAGAAACTGATGCATTATCCGGCGGCCAAGACGCATCATCACGCCTATTTCGCCGGACTTGCCTATCATATGGTTCGAATGCTCGAATTAGGAGAGTTTATCTGCAAGCAGCGCCCGTTCCTGAATCCCGATCTGCTGCTCGCCGGCATCATTCTGCATGATATCGCCAAGCCCGAGGAGATGATTGCGCAGCTTGGCATCGTCTCCGATTACAGCGTACGGGGGAAGCTGATGGGCCATATCTCGATGGCATCCAGCTGGATTACGGAAGCGGCTATCCTGAAGGGAATTGCGCTCGACTCCGACCGCGTTCTGGCTCTCCAGCATCTGGTCCTGTCCCATCACAATCTGGGAGAGTGGGGCAGTCCCGTTCAGCCCCAGACGGCAGAGGCGGTTGCGCTCCACCATATCGACGCTCTGGATGCCAAGCTGCAGATGGTTGAGGATGCGCTCGATACGACGCCGGAGACGGAGCCATGGACGCCGATGATCAGAGGGCTGGAGAATAAAGCCGTCTATCGGACGAACATTCCGCGTGCTGTGCTGGAATCCTGATATTTCTTGTCTAAAGGTGAAACAAGTCCGGTGTATCCGGGCAGGTTTCATCTTTTTTTTCACCTTATAGCAGCGAAGAACCTTGATCTGTCGTCAAAGGACAGGCATTAACCGTTTTTTCTTGACCTGTTTTTCATCTGGAGGGTGGCGGAATCGGGCATAAAGGGTAATGTTTTGTAAAACCGCCATTTCGCATGCTGTCGAATTTTGGGTGGGTCTGAAACAAATGCAGCTGTATATGCGTAATAGACTATAGTCAGATTTTACAAGTTTATCTGAGAGATTGTGAGATTGATAGACGGTATTGCTGTTTCGCTTGCCATGGTTTTGCGAACGCGTTGGAAGGGAGGTCTGCCGTGTGGGCGTTGTGAAATGGGGCTTGTCGCTATGCTGTGCCGTTCTGCTGGCATGCGCTGTCTCGAATGTTGCGTATGCCGGCTTTATGGAGAATGTGAAAGGGATTTTTCAGCTGCCGGACGAGGTGGATGAGCTGCGCGAGCAGTATGACAGCACGAAGACGCAGCTCGATGAGGTTACGAAGCAGTCACAGGAAACCATCGAGCAGTACCGCCAGGCGGAGGAACGGCTGCATGAGGAGAATGTGAAGCTGATGGAGCAGAATGAGAATCTCGCCAAACGCAATGACGAGCTCTCGCAGGCCGTTATTTCCCTTCAGGCTTCAGAAGAAGCGCGAACCGCCAAATCCAGACGCATATGGCTCTTTATTTATTCCGGTATCGGCTTGCTGGCGCTCTACTTCCTCTCGGGCAGATTGCTGCGGCTGCTGCTGCGAAGCAGACAAGCTTAAGAGGGGGCGCGGATGGAAATCATATCTCGTATGGGGGGCGCGGCTGCCAGCCAGCAATCAGCGGTAGAACTGCAGCTCCGCGAAGGGGATGCCGTTCATGTGCTTCACCCCCAGCAGATTGCGGCGTTTCAGGGCCTCTCGCGTCAGCGTGAAGACAAGTTTATGAATATGCAGGGAATTTACCGGAAGAAGAAGCTCATCAAATCAAAGCTGTCCGGGCCGTCCAGCCTTATTCTCGGCTTGCCCGGCGGTTATATGCTGCACTGCATGGAGCTTGACGGCGACAGCAGCTTGCTGTTTGATTTTCGCCATCTGTTGTTTTATACAGAAGGCATCGAGATGAAGAGCGTGCTGCAGAGCTTCAAGAATGTCGTGGCCACCAAAGATATTATGCGCATGAAGTTTCAAGGCCATGGCGCAATCGGACTTATTTCCTGCGGCCCCGTGATCGAGATGGAGCTGGATCCGGTTACGCCTTCTTTTATCGACAGCCGCGCATTGATCGCTTTTCCAAGCCATGTCGGGATCGATCTGAGCGTGTACGGCAACCATTTGGCCAGCCAGCATATGAGCTACCAGTGGAAAATGACCGGAACCGGCAAGGTTCTGCTGCAGGTCGGCTGGCCGGATGCGGGCCTGGAGCAGTTCATCGGCCAGGATAGTCTGGTCAAGCGGCTGCTGCGGGAAATTGTTCCGTTCGGCGGCATTTGGTTCAAGTAATTTGGAGGTTACGAAGCTGATGGATGACCGCACCTTCAGCTCGCTTTACATAAGGAGGGAACGGCTATGGATATTCTGACCAAAGCAATCATTCTTGCCGCACAGGGGCATGACGGCCAAACGGACAAGGGCGGAGAGCCTTATATTCTGCACCCGCTTCGGGTGATGCAGTCGGCAAAGGGGGAGGATGAGCGGATCGTGGCTGTGCTGCATGATCTGGTGGAGGATACCGGTTACACGCTCGCTCATCTTGCCGGGGAGGGCTTCCCGGACGAGATCGTTCAGGCTGTGGATTGCCTGACCAGAAGAGATGGCGAAACCTATGATGCCTTTATCGATCGGATACGGGTGAATCCGTTGGCTTCGAGAGTCAAGATCCTGGATATTAGCGATAATATGAATCTGGGCCGGATTGTTTCGCCGACGCAGGAGGATCACGATCGGCTGGACAAATACCGCCGCGCGCTCGTTGCGCTGAATCAGAGTGAATAGAATATCCCTCATAAAACGCCAAAAAACTGTTGCTGAGTAACAACAGTCGGGATCTGGTGTGCTTTATCATGCCTGGAGCCGTTGATTATTCTTGCTTGCCAGCATCATTGCTGGAGGATTCGGCGGAAGGCGGGTTGGTCTCACCGGCTGGAGCTGCGGGTTTCTGCTTCTGAGGCTGCTGACTTTCAACCACGGTACCAAAATAGGCCTCAAGCTCGGCAGCCTTACGCGGATCGGTCAAGGTTACCTTGTCTTTCAGAAAATGCTCGACGATCAGCTCCCATTGGGGAACCACCCGCTGCGCTTGCATGGTGCGGACCGCGTTCTTGACCATACGCCGTTCCTTGGCATTGGAATAGACATCCTTGAAGTGCTGGGCCTGGGAGAAGTCCAGCCTTGGGGCAACCGCCCGGAATACCTCTGCGGTCATACGGGCATCATCAAGGGCGCGGTGCGCCGAGCCTTCGGGGGTAATGCCCAGCTGTGCCAGCGCGGCTTCGACGCTGACGTCATTGGTGAGCTTCTGATCTCTCAGGAAACCCTTCAGCAGATCGAAGGCCAGCGCCTTCATCCAGTAGGAATCATCCAGCTTGTGCATGCGCGTATCGTATATAATCCGTTTCAGATCCTCGCCGCCCCAGGTAAGGAGCATATACGTTTCGCTGCGGTCCAGCCAGCGGATAAAGTCGGCAATTACCGTCCGGAAGCCTGAGGCCGCATCGATATCTTCTTGGGGAATGCCGGTCTTTCCCTTGATAAAGCTGTTCAGCTTGGAGAAGTAGACGGGCTTGATCAGCGCAGAAAATTCATCCACCTGCCGGTAATCCGCAGTAAGCCGCACCGCGCCGATTTCGATTACCTCCATCGGCTTGTCGCTGGCGAATTTCCGCCCGTTGAATTCAATATCCAAAATAATGTAGTCCGTAATGCTCGCCTCCGATTTTATTGAGCGCATAATCCCTTGACAGCTTGTGTTTTTCGCTCCTCAAGGTACTTATGCGTGCTTACTCCACAATAGCATGTTTGGATGCCTCCGTCGAGAATCGGGCGGGGAGGCAGGCAAAAAGAAAAACGGGCGGCAAGCGCCCGTTTCGGTAATGGCTGATCCATCAGCAGATGAATCGGCCATTACATTTATGATGAGTGAAATTATGGCATTCGTTGAAATGGATCATACTCCGGAATAAGCCATGAAACCGCCGTCGACAGGAATGGTAGTTCCGGTAATAAAGCCGGACATGCTCTCATCCGTCAGCCAGAGCAGCGTGCCGAGCAGATCCTCGGGCTTGCCGAAGCGGCGCATCGGCGTATGGGAGATGATTTTGTGGGAGCGGGGAGTCAATGAACCGTCCTCATTCGTGAGCAGCTTCTCATTCTGCTTGGTCAGGAAGAAGCCGGGGGCGATCGCATTCACGCGGATGCCGGATTCCGCCAGATGGACCGCCAGCCACTCGGTAAAGTTGTTGATTGCCGCTTTGGCGGCGCTGTAGGCGGGAACCTTGGTCATCGGCGAGAATGCGCTCATGGATGAGATATTGATAACCGTCGCACCCTGCTTGCCAAGCATCTGGCGGGCGAAGGCTTGTGTCGGAATGAGGCTGCCGATAAAATTCAGATCAAGCACGCTGCGGAAACCCGTTACGCTCAAGTCAAAGAAAGAAGTCACGCCGGGTGCGTCCACGTCCTCGGGATTGAACAGCTCATTCGTCGTGATGGCTGCCGGCTGGTTGCCGCCTGCGCCGTTGATCAGAATATCGCAGGAGCCCAGCTGCTGCTGTACAGCCTCGGCGGCCTGCCGGACGCTGTCGCTGTCGGTCACATCGCAGGAGAGAGCGATCGCTTCCCCTCCTGCGGCAGCAATCTCCCCGGCAACGGCTTCTCCGCTTGACAGCGTCCGGTTCAGCACGGCGACCCGCGCTCCCTGACGGCCCAGCTCAAGCGCCAGAACCCGGCATAATACGCCGGCTCCGCCTGTAACGACGACGACTTTTCCCTGCAGGGAGGGGTGAATAGGTAATTGGTTCATGAGTAGATCTCCTTTTCCTGTTTTTGGCTGGAAGCGCTCTTGACGTATGCGTCCCATAAGCCCCATAGATACATGATGCCGAGCGCGCGGTCGTACAGACCGTAACCGGGTCTGCATTGCTCGTCCCAGAGGTGCCGGCCGTGATCAGGACGGCAGTAGCCCTCATAATTATTTTCGTGATAGGCCTGCACCACACCTGCAATATCCACGGTCCCATCCTGGGTGCGGTGCGAGGTTTCGATGAAATCGCCGTTCTCGAATACGCGCACGTTGCGGATATGCGCGAACGGAATACGGTCGGCAAATTCGTGGATCATGGCGATGATATCATTGTCCGGATTGGCCCCAAGCGAACCGCTGCACAGCGTCAAGCCATTATAGTAGCTGTCGTGCAGCTTAAGGTAGCGGCGCAGATTGTCCCGGCTTGTAATAATTCGCGGCAGTCCAAAGATCGGCCACGGCGGATCATCCGGGTGAATGGCCATCCGGATGTTATGCTCGGCGGCGAAAGGTATGATTTCATCCAGGAAGTACTTTGCGTTATCCCACAGGTTCTCCTCTGTTACGTCCCTGTAGGCTTCGAACAATCCTGTCAAATACTGCAGCCGCTCTGGCTCCCAGCCCGGCATGGTAAAGGCCGAATTCTCATTGATCCGCTTGACCAACTCGAAGGGGTTGATGTTGTCGATCCTGCTTTTCTCATAGAACAGCGCCGTAGAGCCGTCAGCCGTCTGCTTGTGCAGATCGGTGCGCAGCCAATCAAATATCGGCATGAAGTTGTAGCAAATCACCTCAACGCCGACCTGTGCCAGCTTGGCGATGGTTTTCTTATAATTCGCGATATACATATCACGGCTTGGCAGTCCGAGCTTGATATCCTCGTGAATATTAACGCTCTCCACGACCTTGATATGCAGACCGGCCGCATCGGCTGCCTCCTTGACCTTCATAATGCCTTCCATGGGCCATTCTTCACCTGCAGGGACGTCATGCAGCGCCCATACAATGCCCTCTGTCCCCGGAATTTGCTTGATATAATGGAGCGGGACGGTATCATTGCCTTCGCCGAACCAGCGGAATACCATTTTCATCGTGCAGATTAGCCTCCGTTCATTTGAAATAGGATGGGAATTTCTCTTTCAGCAGCGCCTGATCGGCAATTGTGAGACTCAAGTGATCCTTCATGATCCTCTCGGCCCGGTCGGCATCATGCTCCTGGATGGCCTCTACCATATGCAGATGCTGCTCGTAGAGGTGATCCCAGTGATGGTCGGCAGCCAAACGCAGCATGCGGCTGCGGTTCAAATGGATGTTGATTTGCTGGATAACCGCCCAGGTGTTGCTTTTCCTGCAGCCTTCGAAGATGGTGCGGTGAAAGGCCTCGTCAAGCTCGAACATGGTACGGTAATCCTGCTTGTCGATACAGGCCTGCTGTTTGGTGAGATTCTTCTGCAGCGCCTTCAGCTGTTCATCCGGAAAGCTGTCCGAGCAGGCCAGCCGGATGACGGCGCGCTCCAGCTGCTCGCGCATAAACCGCGCTTCCTCCACAAGCTCAAGATCGATCAGCGAGACGAAGGTGCCGCGCTGGGGGAGGATCTCCAGCAGTCCCTCCTGGGCCAGACGCACGAAGCTTTCACGAATCGGCGTCCGGCTGACATTGAATTTAAGGGAAATTTCCTTCTCCGAAATACCGGTGCCGGGAACAAGCTCCAGCATCATAATTTGCTCCCTCAGCGCATGGCTTACGGCATCGCGGGTGGAGGTAGTTTGAGGCTTCATCGTAAAAGTCATGGGTTCACCTCCCTGGATTGTCAGTTAATGCTTCCATACTACCATACAAGTATGGTAGTATGGAAGCGGATTCTTTAATGCGGATATTAACTTTAGGAGGTCTACGATGTCGCCATTTATTCATGAGGATTGGCTGCTTCAGAGCAAGAGCGCAAAGACGCTGTACCACGATTATGCAAAGGATATGCCGATTTATGATTTCCACAGTCATTTGAGCCCGAATGAAATCGCTGTCAATAAGAAATACCGCAATATGGCCGAGATCTGGCTCGGAGGCGATCATTACAAGTGGAGAGCGCTCCGCTGGCTGGGCGTGGAGGAACGCCTCATTACTGGAGATGCTCCAGACGAGGACAAATTCATGGTCTGGGCCCGTTCGGTACCGGATACTGTCGGCAATCCGCTTTATCACTGGACGCATCTGGAGCTCAGCCGTTATTTCGGCATAGACGAGCTGCTGACGGGCGATAATGCGCGCGATATCTGGAACCGGTGCAATGAGCGTCTGCAGGATGAGGATATGCGGGCGAACGGGATCCTGAAGCGGTTCGATGTCAGAGTCGTCTGCACCACCGATGATCCCATCGACGAGCTGGCGGATCATCAGCAGATCCGCAGCGATAGCGCGATTGAAACGGCTGTTGCGCCAACCTTCCGTCCTGACCGTATTCTGAATGTTGGGGACAGCGGATTTGGGGATTACGTGAACCGGCTGAGCGGGGTTACACAGCTTCCGATTACGCAGTATGATCAATTCCTGGAAGCGGTCGCTTCAAGGGTCGATTATTTTCACAGTCATGGCTGCCGCATGTCGGATCATGGCTTCGAGATGCTTCCGTTTACGCTGCCAGACGAGCGGGAAGCGGCGGCGATCTTCCAGCGGGCTCTGCAGGGCGAGGCGGTATCGCAGGAGGAAGTCATCCAATACCAGACCTACACGCTTGTGCAGCTTGGCCGGTTGTATAACCAGCATGGCTGGACGATGCAGCTTCATATCGGAGCGATACGCAATAATAATGCCAGAATGTTCGCTCAGCTTGGCAAGGACACCGGCTACGATTCGATACTGGATTTTCATCTGGCAAGGTCGCTTAACGGGTTTCTGGGTAAGCTTGATAGCAGCGGCGAGCTGCCGCAAACGATTGTCTATACGTTGTATTCCGCGCAGTACGAAGCGATTGCTTCGGCTATCGGCAACTTTCAGTCGCCTGGCGTAAGGGGCAAAATCCAGCTCGGCTCAGGCTGGTGGTATCATGACCAGAAGGACGGCATGCTGCAGCAGATGAAGGTGCTTTCGAATGTCGGTCTGATCAGTACTTTCGTGGGCATGCTGACCGACTCCAGGAGCTTCCTGTCGTTCACGAGACATGAATATTTCCGAAGGGTGCTGTGCAACCTGCTTGGCACATGGATCGAAGACGGCGAGCTGCCGCGCGACTATGCGTTTATCGGGAAGCTGGTCCAGGATATCTGCTTCAATAATGCCGATAGATATATCCGCATCCAATAAGACTTTCGTTCAACCGGCCTTGAGGCATCACATATGCCAAGGGCCGTTTTTTTTTGACCTTATAGCATGTATGAGTTTCACGTCTGTACATATGTCTATTAGGTCTAAGGGAAGAAACGAACTGCGCCGCCACAATGAGATCGATATTTACGGCGTGTTCCGCTATGCGAATACATACCCGATGGGGATCGGGTTTCTCGCATCCGGCATGATCGACGCCAAATCGCTTATTACGGACCGCTATCCGCTTGCAGAGGCGAGGGATGCGATGGAGTGTGCAATACATAACAAGAGCGGCAGCTTGAAGGTTATGGTTTATCCCAACGAGTAATAGCCAATAGGATAGATTCGGAAGAAACGTCAGGATGAGCATCCTGGCGTTTTTTGTGCGCTATATAACGTTTATAAGTTTAACCTTTACAAAAATGTCTGAGGGAAGAAACCTGCTGCGCCGCCGGATGGCGATAATCGCTGCTCCTTGAAATACCCGGGAGCATAAAATATATCCTACCTTTTTTTGATATTTTTGAGGAAGAAGCTAATACTGCCGCCGGATGATGATGATAACAACTCCTTCTTAGTTTTGCCTGCTCCTTATTATTCTATCAACTTCATCTTTCATGTATTTTTACAAAACCTTAAAAAAAGAAGGGCGGCTGCGTTAACAAAAGACTACTACAATAAATGGGATTATTAAATATAAATGGGGAGTGATAGTCTTTTGAAACAAAGAGGGAAGAAATTACTTTCGCTACTGCTAGCAGCCGAAATGCTTGCCGGTTCCGTATTCGCTGGCGGCGCTGCCATGGCTGCAGAAGGTCCGATCGCAGGGACGCCTTATACTGCAGCAGGTACTTATGATGTTACTGTGCCTCATGTCATTATCAATCAGATTTATGGCGGCGGACGTGAATTGGATGACGAAATCGTGGTTTCCAACGGTTTTGTCGAGCTTTATAATCCGACAAATATCGAAGTTTCCCTGAATGGCTGGTCGCTGCAGTATGCCGATAATGGAATTCCTGGCACCACCGATAAAAGCGACACGGCTGGCGGCGTAACAGGTGATTGGGAAGTGCTTAATCTTACGGGTGCGATTCCGGCACATTCTTCTTATTTGATTAAAGCCAAGAACACAGGTTCCGCTGAGGCGAAGCTTGATATTACCGATAAACAAGATTTGATGTTTGACCATTTTCTTAACAATAAGGGCATGAAGGTTGCTCTTATGAGCGATAATACTCCGCTTACTGCCAAGAATCCTTTTGAAGCAAAGCCCTCCGGTTATGTGGATATGGTAGGAACGGGAAGCAACGATTCCAACAGCCAGATTGATGGCTATGAAATGGAGCATCCAAGCGGAGATGCGGGAGGAACGTCCAAGAAAATTGCCCTCCGCCGGATTAACTTTACCGACTCGGATCACAACAACATCGATTTCGAGCAGGTTAATTACGATAAAGTTAATGAAGCAACCATCACGGCCAAAGGCCCGCGCAGCAGCGCCGATAATGCCTGGGGCATATCACCGCTCGTATTCACGGCGTTATCGCTTCCGGAAGCAAATGCCGGTTCGCCTTATACAGCGTATTCCGTAACGACAGCTGTATATGGAGGCACGATCCCTTATCATTACGCTGCGGACGGATTGCCTTCCGGCCTGAGCATCAACCCTTCGAATGGCAGCATTACGGGTACGCCTGGCGAAGCGGGTACAGCTTCGGTAACGATCAAGGTAACTGACAGCGCAGAATCGCCGCTTACCATTGAGAAAGAACTCCCTCTTATGGTTAATGCGGCTCCGGCTCCTGCAATTGAGGACAAGCTGAGCGTTGAGAAAATCGGCGAATACCAAGTTGGAGAATCGAATGAAGACGGCGGCGTAGCCGAAATTGTGAAATATAATAAAGACAATGGCAAAATGTATGTCGTCAACGGCTCCAGTACGCCGCCAAGCCTGGATATTGTGGCCCTTACAAACGATGAGGAACTGACAAAAGAGAAATCGGTTCTCGTCAAGAACCTCTCGGAAGTAGATGGGTTCGAATATGGCGACTTGACCAGTGTAGATGTCAACACCGCGACCAAACGTGTGGCGGTAGCGATTCAGGAAGCTGATTCCATGAAGCCGGGCAAGATTCTTGTGCTTGATTATGACGGGAATTTGCTGACCAGCTACCCAGCGGGCGTACAGCCGGATATGGTGAAGTATACAACCAACGGTAAATACCTGATGACGGCGGATGAAGCTGAACCCCGCAATGCACCTGACGATCCGAATGGCAGCGTGACAATCGTCGACACAACGACAGGCGTATCGACACAAGTCGCATTCGACAAACCTGATGTCATTGACGACAATGTGCACATTCGGGGCGAGTCCGGCCCAGGCGGCCTGATCACCGGCAGCGGAACGAAAGAAGATGCAATCTTCGATCTGGAGCCAGAATATATCGCACTTTCGGCGGATGAGACCAAAGCCTATGTCTCCTTGCAGGAAGGCAACGCCATTGCAACGATAGACATCGCCGGCAAAACGGTTGATTCCATCAAAGGTCTGGGACTTAAGGATCTTAATGATCCCAAGAATTCTCTGGATTTGGTGGAGGATGGCGAGATCAATCTGGAGAACGTGCCTTTCTCGGGTATGTATATGCCTGACGGCATTGCCACCTACAGTGCGAACGGCAAGCAATACCTGTTCACAGCGAATGAAGGGGATGCGACAGAATGGCCTGTCGACGCTGATGAGCTGACCAGAACAAATGCAACGAAAATTGAGGATATCAAAGACGGACTGAATCCTGACTCAGCCGCAGCAAAATTCCTCGACGGAGAAGACAAATACGATGACGTTGAAGTCGTCAGCGACATGGGCAATGATGGTGTTTATTTGTATGGTGGACGTTCGTTCTCCATCTGGGATACAACTAACATGACGCAAGTCTTTGACAGCGGCAGCGATTTCGAGAAAATCACCGGACAGCGCGTTCCGGATAATTTCAACGCAAGCAACAGCAAGACCGATATGGATGACAGAAGCCCTAAAAAAGGCCCTGAACCGGAGTATGTGTCTGTTGGCCAAGTGGGCAGCAAAGCCTTCGCCTTCGTGGGACTTGAGCGCGTCGGCGGCATCATGACCTACGATGTGACGGACCCGACGAAGCCTGCCTTCGCCAATTACATCAATACGCGCGACTTCTCCAAGGGGATCGAAACGGATGCCGGTCCTGAAGGTCTGGAATTCATTCCGGCTACGGAAAGCCCTACAGATCTTCCGCTTCTGCTGGTCGCGAATGAAGTAGGCGGAACGGTGGCTGTTCTTCAATTGAACGTGACCAAAGTGACGCTGGACAAGTCCGAGCTTGCATTGGCGCCGGGCGGAGAAGGCGCGAAGTTGACTGCTGCTGTAACACCAGTGGGCGATAGCGCACCAACGGTAACCTGGACCTCCTCTAATTCAAGCATTGCCGAAGTAGATGCGAACGGATTTGTAAAACCGGGCTCCAAAGAAGGCACAGTCGTCATTACCGCGCTTAGCGCTGACGGTTACGGCGTTGCCGAAGCGACAGTGACGGTGAGCGACGGTTTCTGGAACCTGACCGTTATGCATACGAACGATACGCATGCACATCTGGCGGACGTTGCCAGACGGGCAACGCTTGTGAACCAGGTGCGCAGTGAAGGCGGCGACAGCCTGCTGTTCGATGCGGGCGATGTATTCTCCGGCGATCTGTATTTCACCAAATGGTTTGGTCAAGCCGATCTGTCCTTCATGAATTACATGGGCTATGACGCCATGACCTTCGGCAATCATGAATTTGATGCCGGCACAGATACTCTGAAGGATTTCGTGAGCAAAGCCAATTTCCCGCTGCTCACATCGAATATTGATTTCAGTAAGGATGCCAACATCAGTCCGCTGCTCAAAGCGCCGGCAACGATTGACGCCAGCGCAAAGAAATCAACGGATAACGCAGGCGTTTATCCTTATATCATTCTGAATGTGAGTGGTCATAAGGTTGGCGTATTCGGCTTAACAACCGAGGACACCAAGGAAACTTCAAGTCCCGGCAAGGATGTTGTGTTCAACGATGCAACCAAGCCTGCCAGGAATACGGTTGCCGCTCTTAAAGAGCAAGGCATTGATGTTATCTTCGCCTTGTCCCATCTGGGCTACAACCGCGACAGAGATCTGGCTCAGGCTGTCGAGGGCATCGATCTGATCGTTGGCGGACATACCCATACGCTGCTGGATAAACCAGTTGTCGTACAAGGTGATGATGCAGCGCCAACGGTTATCGTACAGGCGAACGAGTGGGGCAAATTCCTTGGCCGCGTCGATCTGGCTTTTGATGATCAGGGCGTAGTCATGACGGGTGAAAATCTGCTTAAAGGCGGTCTGATGACAGTTGACGCAACCGTAACGGAGGACGAGGCTGCCAAAAACATGCTCGCTCCATACAATGCGGATCTTGAAGAGCTGAAGAAGCAGGTTATCGGCAAGACGACTGTCGTTCTGAACGGCGAACGCAATGATGTCCGCGCGAAGGAAACCAATCTGGGGAACTTCATTGCAGACGGCATGCTGGCCCGGGCGAAAGAACTCAAAAATGCCGATGTGGCCATCATGAACGGCGGCGGTATCCGTACTTCAATCAAACTCGGCGATATTACGATGGGCGATTTGCGTACGGTTATGCCTTTCGGCAACACCTTGTATGTGCTTGATGTAACGGGTCAAGAACTGAAGGACGGGCTGGAGAATGGAGTCAGCGGCGCGAAGCTGGGCGATCTGCCGGGCAAATTCCCGCAGGTGGCAGGCATGCGCTTCAAATGGGACCCGAACCAGGCCGCAGGAAGCAAGGTTTTTGATTTGCAAATCAAGACAGAATCGGGCTACACCGCGGTTGATCTGACGAAAACATACCGTTTGGCAACGAACAGCTTTGTCGCTCTTGGAGGAGACGGATATGCATCCTTCGCCAAAGCGATTGAAGAAGGCGCGTACCATGAGGATCTGGGCTATCCGGATTATGAAATCTTCATCCAGTACATGACTTCGCTTGGCGGCACCATCTCCCCAGTGGTCGATGGCCGTATTACGGAGCAGGCGAAGCCGACAGAAGGAAACGGAGGTTATTACCCGCCACCAACACCTCCTGTAACGGAAGAGCCGGATCAAGAGCCAGCTGCAGGAACGACTGAATTGCCTAAAGCTGCCCTGCAGGTGACCAAAGGAACGAATGAAGCAGGTCAAGCGCTCAATCAGGTAACAGTTAAGGCAGAGGATCTGCAAGCTGCCCTTGCGGCTGCATTCACGGCAGCAGGAACAGGCAAGCAGGCGGAGCTGGTCATCAACATGCAGGATTTGAGCGGAGCAACGGAAATTACGCTGCCTGCGGAAGCGCTGAATGTTGGGGCAGACAAAGCCGGACAAATGACGATCAGAATTGAGACAGGAGCAGCAGCCTATAACCTGCCGCTGAATGTTCTTAAACTTTCCGAAGCCGGCGCACTCGGCAATGTGAGCGTCCGCGTATCCATCGCACCAGTAAGCGATGCTGCCCTTGCCGCGCTGACCAGTAAAGCAAATTCCATGGGAGCGCAGCTGGTCAACAGCACTTCGCTGGAATTCGAGGTTGTACTGGTTACGGGCAATGAAGAAGAAGAGCGGAACGATTTTGGCACCACCTATGTATCCCGCATCATTTATCTGCCGGCCTCAACGGATTTGAACGGCGGAACGGCTGTTATGGTTGATCCGGTTAGCGGCGAGCTCGTATTCGTACCGAATGTCGGGACGACGCTGAACGGCAAACCGGCGGTTGAAATGAAACGTCCGGGCAACAGCACCTACACCGTCATCAAATACAGCAAGAGCTTCGCTGATTTGAATGGACACTGGGCCAAGAATGAGATTGAGGACATGGCGTCCAAGCTGATTGTCAAAGGTATGGACGACACTCATTTTGCACCAAACAACGCCATCACCAGAGCGGAATTCACTTCCCTGCTCGTTCGCAGCCTGGGGCTGACAATGGGCAAAGGCTCGGCTTCGTTCGAGGATGTTGCTTCGGATGCATGGTATGCAGGAGCGACAGAAGCGGCGGTTGAAGCCGGACTGGTCAACGGCATGGAGCCGGGCAAATTCGCGCCAACTGCGAATATTACCCGTGCAGAGATGGCCGTAATGATCGCCCGCGCAATGGAAATGGTCGATAAGGCCAATGCTGCAGGCAATGCGGCTTCGCTGAGCAAGTTCACCGATGGCGCCTCCATTCCGGATTGGGCGTCCGCACAAGCGGCGCTGCTCGCGGACAAAGGCATCATGCAAGGCGACACGAAAGGCGCTTTCGCTCCTGCAAACAAAGCAACCCGCGCTGAAGCGGCACTGATTTTGGAGCGGACGCTGAAAGAATTGAATTTCATCGACTAAGTGATTCCGGTCCGGCTGATGCCGGACGGAGCTTATAAGGTTAATATGGGAAAAGGGATACTGCGGCTGTGCCGCGGTATCCCTTTTTTAGTCTAAGAAAGACGGGTTATCCCGCTTTCTCACTTACCACTGCTACCCTTCTCATCCAACCTTCAATTCCGGCATTAGCAACAACCTGTTCAGCAGCCGATAATCTTGCCGACCGATCTCACATCAGCTTCTACACGGTACTCAATTAATTATAATCATCCCCGAATCAGCGATTCCGCCCCGTCGATATAAATCTCCGTACCGCTGATATGGGAAGACTCGTCCGAGGCCAGGAACAGCACCAGATCCCCACACTGCTCAATGCTCCCTGCATGACCTTCCAGCGGCTGGCTGCCTTCAGGGAACTCCACCTCCATTTTGACATCATCCAGCGTAGGCGAGATATCGGTATTGTCGTTAATATTCGTATCGATAGCCCCCGGACAGATCGCGTTGACGCGAATGCGGGATGGGCCAAGCTCAAGCGCGGTCATCTTCATCATGGCCACCTGGCCCGCTTTGCTGGAGCTGTAGGCGGTTGCGCCAGTGTTGGAGAAGATCCGGTTGCCATTGACGGAGCTGGTAATAATGATGCTGCCGCCGCCGTTTTTCTTCAAGTAGGGCACAGCGTATTTCAAGGTCAGAAAGGTGCCCCGGAGATTGATCGAGAGAGTCTGATCCCAATCGTCCACGCTGAGCTCCTCCAGCGCCGCCCATTTGCCGTTAATGCCGGCATTGGCGAATACAATATCGATTTTGCCGAACTTCTCCGCCGCCTGCCGCATCCCTTTCTCCACCATCTCGGGTACGGAAACATCCGTCTCAAATACCTCCGCCCGGCCGCCCATCGATTCGATCTGTTTCTTGACTTTATTGGCGTTCTCCGGAGTCCGGTCCAGCATGCAGACCACGGCGCCATGCTTGGCGAGCTTCAAGGCCGCACCTTTGCCGATACCGGAGCCTCCGCCAGTAATAACAGCTACTTTTCCCTGCAAACGTTGTTCAATTGTCATAAGTACAGATCTCCTTTGCTTCTTGCGGATTGATTTACTTTTGTTTACACATGGGGCAAATGCTTGAACCAGTTGAACGCCGGGGGGCCGGTGCTTAACCAGCGATTTATAATCGGCGAGGCTCCTTCCCGGAAGGGAAATAACGAAAATTGTCGAATAAGAAGAGAAGTGATTTTTGCAGATATTTGCTGGAGAATAAACGCGAATTTGCTATAAGGCACAAAGGCCTACGCCTTCATGCACAGATAAGGAGATTGAAGACCACTATGCTCACAGATATGCTCAATGTCCAGCATTTGCTGCGCTCCCGCGGCATCCTGATCAGCTTTACCGGTAAATTGTCGCAGGCGCTTATTGTCGAATATGGAGAAGCGGTCAAGTCATATTTGGAGACGGAAAATCGCCCAAAAAATGAAGTGTTTAATATTTTCTCGCTATTCATTGAACAAACGCAAAACATCAACAATTATTGTGCGGTCAAGACGGAAAGCTCCAACTATGAGGAGATCGCCCATTCCAGCATCGTCACGATTGGCAAAACCGGCAGCGGAAGCTTCGTATGCTCTGGCAATTTGATCGAGAATGCGAACAGCGAAGCCCTTCAGACATATCTGGATACGATTATATCCCTGGACAAAACAGGTCTTAAGACCCTATATAAAACCGTGCTGAAACAAGAGGTCCCCGAAGGCAGCAGAGGAGCGGGACTGGGTCTGATCGATATGGCCAGAAAAGCCTCCGCCCCTCTCGAATACTCGATTGTCAAACAGGATGAAGCCCTGTCCTTCTTTACTCTGAAGGCCATCGTATAGGAGTGTAACCATGGATAAATTAGCAATCGCAGGCACCAAAAGCACGCCGGAGGTTTTATTCGATCCGGTTACCGGGAAGCTCTCGCTGACAGGCCAATCCTATCCCGAGAATGCTTTCAAATTCTATGAACCGCTGCTGCACTGGCTGGACGAGTATCTGGTTGATATGCAATCCGATACCGTGTTATCCATTATGCTGCACTTGCCTTATATTAATACAAGCAGCACGAAGTGCTTCATGATGCTGCTGGAGAAGCTGGACGGAGCCTTCCTGTCAGGCAAAAATATAAGTATCGAATGGCATTATAACGCCGATAACGAAAGCGAGCTGGAATGCGCGGAAGAGTTCCAGGAAGACTTGAGCCTTCCTTTTCAGCTCATTGCGAAAGAAGACCGGGAGTGACGAATCAGGTGGAGAGTCCGACCAGGCAGCCCAAGGCTGCCAAATCCTTGTCCGCTCCGGATTCAGGAGTGACCAGGGTTATGATTTTGGCCAGCGTGCTGATCGTCTTCTCCACTCTGCTAATCGGCACCTTCGGCTACGTGACGACGGAACGGGAGGCTGTCAAGAAGCTGAAAAGCAGCGATCTGCCGACACTGGCCCAGTCGATCTCGGCCAAGGTGGACTCCCGGATCGACAAAGCGCTGGAAACCTCCAGGCTGCTTGCCCATGATCCGGCTCTTCTGGAATGGCTGGAGGGAAAGGAACAGGATCTGAAGCTGGGTTCTATGATTTTTCAGAAAACCGGTTACCTGAAGCAGCATTTGGATTACAGCACGACCTTCATTGTCAGCTCGCTGACCGGGCATTATTGGGATGAAGAAGGTAAGCTCCTGGAAACCGTTTCACAGGAGGACCCTTCGGACGACTGGTTTTTCGACGCGCTGGCCTCCGGGCAGGAGGTCGCGGTCAACTTCGATTATAACAAGGTGCGGGGAGATACCTTCGCATTCGTCAATACACTGGCTGGTCCGGTCGATCACCCCGCAGGCGTCGTTGGCGTCGGCATGAATCTTCACGAGCTGTCAGCCGATTTCTCCTCCTATAAGGAAGATGACAGCACCAAGCTGTGGCTTATTGACAGCAAAGGGATGATCTATCTCTCCGATCAATACAGCAATAACGGGAAGCATATCAGCGATGTGCTGGCGGATTCCGCCCAGCGCCAGGTGCTGTCCGATTACGGACAAGGCATCCGCACGATCGATTACAAGTCGGGGTCGGGAGAACGGATGGACCTCATCAGCTATCCGCTGCACTCCACCGATCTTCAGCTCCTGGTGGAGGTGAAACGCAGCCGGACGGTAGCTTTCCTGCAGACCATTCGATGGAATACGATACTAGCCGCGGCGATCTCTATTATTTCCATTGTTTTCTTCTTTTATTATGTCTCCCGCAAGCTGGCTAACCCCTTCAAGCGCGCCATTGCCATGAATATGGAGCTGGAAACGAAGGTGGAGGAGCGGACCCGGGAGCTGTCTCAGCGTAATTCGGAAATTATCGACAGCATCAGCTACGCCAAGCTGCTTCAGGAATCGGTGCTTCCCGATGAAGATCAGCTGCGGAAGCTGCTGACCGGGCATTTTGTCATATGGCGGCCAAGGGATGTGGTGGGAGGGGACTTCTATTGGAGCAAGCAGATTGACGGCAAAGTCCTTGTCGCTGTCGGCGACTGCACGGGGCATGGGGTTCCCGGCGCTTTCATGACGCTGCTCGCGATCTCTGCGCTTGACCGCATCGCCGATAGGGGAGAAACCGATCCCGCAGCCATCCTTGGCCGGTTGAACGAGCTGCTGAAGCAGACTCTTCATCAGGAGGACCGGAGCGGAACGACCGACGATGGACTGGATATCGGGCTGTGTCTGATGGATGGGGAGAACCTCACTTTCGCCGGAGCTTCAAGCTCCCTGCATCGGGTCGGGGACGACGATCTGCAGATATGGAAAGGCGACAAGCGCAGTATCGGATACCGCAGGACCCCGGCGGATTATGCATACACCAACCACCGGATACCGGCAGGTGAAGCCAGCTGCTACCTGACAACGGATGGCTTCTATGATCAGAATGGCGGCGACCATGACTATTCCTTTGGCAAGAAGCGTTTTGCTGAGATGCTGGTCCGTCACAGGAATCTGGCTGTCCCGGAGCGGAAAGCGGCGCTGGAGAGGGAATTGGAAGCCTATATGGGCAGTGAGAGGCAGCGGGACGATATAACCGTGCTGTCTTTTCGGACGGAGTGGCCGTCAAACAGTGGAGAAAGAGGCAGGGGAAACCAGTGAGTACAGAGGTAAAATACAATCCGGTGTACAACAGCGAGCTCGCGGTCATAACGGAAGGACATAGACAGCTGAACAAGCTAAACCAATCGATGGCCGAGCTGCGTGACGAGTACAGGACGCTGCTGAACCAGTATGAGCGGTTGTTCAAATCATCCCGGAAAATATCTGCGATCAGCGACGTGCAGGGCAATATGCTCAAGCAGCGGGAGAACGATATTCAGAACCTGCTCGATCATGCCAATCAGGGCTTTCTGACGGTTGGACCCAATCTGCGTGTGAACAAATCATACAGCCGGGAATGCGTGCGGATCTTCGGCCGCAAAATAGGCGGCGCTGATATTACCGAGCTGCTGTGGGGCGGCGATCCGGCGCTTCAAGCGGCGGTACGGGAGCGGCTTATCCGCCTGTACGAGCTGCCTGCAGAGCAGTCAATGAGCCAGATTATCGAGCTGCCGCCTCTGGTTGATGTAGGAGACAGGCGGATTGCGATTGAATATAAACGGATTAGCAGCACAGGCAGCGGATTGGCCGAGGATCGCCTGATCATGCTGATTATGACCGATGTGACCGCGCGGCTGGCGACCGAGGAGCGTATTCGATATCTCAGCTCGCATGATTCGCTCACCTCTCTCCATAATCGTTCCTATATGGAGCCGCTGCTGGACAAGATGCCGCGAAGCGACCAGTTTCCCGTCAGCGTCGTCGTGATCGATATGAACGGGCTTAAGCTTTCCAACGATGTGTTCGGGCACCGGGCGGGAGATAATCTGCTCGTTCGCGCCGCGGAGCTGCTCAAGCAGGTGTTCGTCCGTCCCGCCGTTATCTCCCGTTGGGGTGGAGATGAATTCGTCGTTCTGCTGTATCAAACGGATGAGACGGCTTGCGAAGCTTTTCAAATGAGTCTCGAAGCAGGGTGTATGTCATCGGAGGCCGATCCCATCAAGCTGAGCATGGCCGTCGGCAGCGCAACGATTTATCGGCAGGAAGATACCGTGAATGCCGCCATGGTCACGGCCGAGAAGCTGATGTACAAGCATAAGCTGCTGGAGAGCAAGAAGGTGCGTTCCGAAATGCTGGACGGCGTCACGCAGGCGCTGCTTGCCAAAGGCATCGAGAATGAACGGAATATGGAGAAGCTGCATGAATGGACAGCCGGTTTCGCACGGCATCTGGGCATCGCGGAGGGTTCCCCGGATATGAGGCTCATTAAACTGCTGGTCCAGCTGCATGATGCCGGCAACCTGGCGCTTCCCTCCCCCATCCTGAGCAAACCGGGTCCGCTGGATGCGGAGGAATGGGAAATCGTCAAGAGCCACAGCGAGATCGGCTACCGGATGGCGCAGTCCATCGGAGAATATGCCCTGGCGGACGCCATTCTGGGCATGCATGAGCATTGGGACGGAAGCGGCTACCCCTATGGGCTTGCCGGCGAGCAGATCCCGTACTTTTCCCGAGTGCTGGCCATTGTGGACGCTTATGATGTGATGACGCATGATCAAGTGTACAAGAAGTCCGTATCCCATACGGAAGCGCTCCATAAGATCAGGGATGGCGCGGGCAAGCAGTTTGATCCCGAGCTTGTGGAGGCTTTTCTGCGGTTTATGGGTAGTGTGAGCGATGCGGGCGGGAGAATAATGGAACGGTAGATGAATAGATGCAGTTCAGGAGAAGGGGAGTTGTTCCATTGTGGAGCAGCTCCCCTTTTTCTAGTTTTAGTGGAGATGAAATTATACATAACCGCCGTTCATGCGGAGTGTTTGGCCTGTTGTAAACCAACCGGCTTACTCGTATGCAAGGAACAGTACTGTGTGGTAAGAAGAGCGTATCTGACAGGGCTAATGCATCTTATTAGTAGCAGAGGAAAGGTAAAGCAAACATCCCTCGATTTTTTGGCGAATTCCTGCTACAACGAAGAGGAGTAATTTGGAGTGAGATGGCGTTTGATGAAATAACTAATGATTTGGTTCTTTATTCCTAGTACAGGGAAGTTTTTGTACTTTGATAGAGGAAATAGTCACAAAGTGTGGAATGGATAATAAAGGATATGAATAATGTTCAGGTTATCTTTCAATCGAGGGAGTGAACTTAATGAAAATCACAAAATTAAAGGTTGAAAATTTCAGATTATTAAGATCTTTTGAACTTGATTTAGAACACGAATTATCATTGATAATTGGTAAAAACAACTGCGGTAAGACTTCATTACTCTCTTTACTTGAAAAATTTATTGGAGCTAAATCAAGCTCAAATACATTTACACTTGATGATTTTAATATCGAATTCCAAAAAGAAATGCAAATTAGGATTGAATCTATGGAACAACGACCATACTCTTATTTGGGAATTTCGTTAAAATTGTTCATTCAATATAATGACAAAGACGATTTGTCCAATGTTAGTAAACTCATGTTGGATTTAGACCCTGCTAATAAAACTATTGTATTAAAGTTTGAATACTCTTTATTAGAGGAAGACTTCAAGAAGCTAAAAGTTGATTATCAAGAGTATAAACATATTATAGATAATAAATATAGCAAATTAAATTTAGACATTTCAGATATTCCCTCTTTACATAAAAAAACATTAAATGATTTTTTGAAAATTAACCACAAAAAGTATTTTAAGTTATTAAAAAAGTCCATTGGTTATAACGTTCATACTGATACTGAGGTGGATACCGAGTATATTGATTTAATGAAAAGTAAAATCTCTATTGATAAGGTATTAAATTTCAAGATGATTAGTGCAAAAAGGAATGTCTCAAACATTGATTCAGATAGAACTTTATCAGCTTTGTCAGCAAAATATTACAGTAAGAAGGAGGAAAAAGGAAGTAATACAATAAAAATACAAGAATTCAAAGAAGCTCTCAGTAGCACGGATATTCATTTAAATGAAATATACAGTGGGTTATTTGAAAGTGTTATCGAAAAAGTAAAAACATTTGGTGGTGTTAGAAAAGGAGATTCAGTAATAAAAATTGAATCTACTTTACAACATCAAGAATTACTTAAGGATAATACCACTGTAATGTATAGTCATAATGAAGGTCATTCATTACCAGAGAATTACAACGGATTGGGTTATTTGAATTTAATAAGTATGATTTTTGAAATTGAGTTACTTTTAAGTGATTTTAGAATGGAAAACAACGTTAATGAAACTCCGGCTGACATTAATTTACTTTTCATAGAAGAACCTGAGGCGCATACTCATCCCCAAATGCAGTACATATTTATAAAAAATGTTAAAGACATCTTGAACAGAAGTAGCAACGGGGAAGATGGTAGAGCTTTTAATTTGCAGACTATTATCACAACTCATTCATGTCATATAACCTCTGAAAGTAATTTTGATGATATAAAGTATTTTTATAAAACCGATGAGAATCATGTCATTGCGAAGAACCTAAAAGACCTAGAAAAAGAATATGAAGATGACAAAGAGATTAACAATTTCAAATTCCTGAAACAGTATCTGACACTACATCGATCTGAGTTGTTTTTTGTAGATAAAGCTATCTTTATTGAAGGTGACACTGAAAGAATATTATTACCTGAAATGATGAAGAAAATCGACCTTGAATTTCCTGAAAATCCTCTTCAGTCCCAAAATATTTCAATTGTAGAAGTCGGTGCATATTCTCATATTTTTGAGAAATTTATTGATTTTATTGGGGTGAAGTCGTTAATCATAACGGATATAGATTCAGCTAAAAAAATTGAAGAAAAGAATAAAAAAGGAATAATAAAGAAGAAGAATATCAAGTGTAGAGTTTCTGACCCTATAGCAAGCATTACTACTAATGCAGCTTTAAATTATTTTTTTAAATACTATTTTCAAGAGTTTCAGGAGAGGGAAGCAGCGGTTGCTAAAGATATTGACAACAATGAAATAAACAATTTGGAATTTTTTAAAATTTTACCGTTACAGGGAAAATTGCTGAAAAAACAAAAAGAAAAAAAACAATGGTCTCAAAGTAATGAAGGAAATATACTCATAATTTTTCAAACACCCGAGAAAAACTCCAGCGGACTAGTATATCATGCAAGAAGTTTTGAGGATGCCTTTTTTCATGTGAACAGAAAATATATTGTTAATAACAAAGATACATTTAATAGCTTAGTTAACATCGATAACTTCGATGATGATGAAATTGATGCATATGATTTGGCAGAATATTGTATAGGTAAGAAACCGTCTTTTGCTATGGAGATTTTACTTAGTAGTACTAGGGTTGGGGGGAATATTGATCAATTTTCTGACTGGGTAATTCCAGGTTACATAAAGGAGGGATTACAATGGCTGAAAAATTAGAGCTTGAAGTAGAGCGAATTTTCGAAATTATTAAAGAAGAGAATAATTTTCTCCTAAGTGGGGGGGCAGGAAGTGGCAAAACTTTTTCTTTAGTTCAGATTATAAAAAAAGCAATAGAAGACAACCCAGCATCAAAGATTGCATGCATGACATATACCAATGCTGCAGTTAAAGAAATAGAAGACAGAGTTAATCACGAAAATTTATATGTTTCAACTATACATGATTTCTTATGGGATAATATCAAGTCGTTCCAAAGAGATTTAAAAAAGGGGCTAATAGCTCTTATTAACGACGAAAATTCAAAAATAATAAGTCCAGATGGATATGTAGATGAGTTATACTTCAATGGTGTAAATAGTATTCAATATAAGGAATATACTCGAATCAAAGAAGGTATTATTTCTCATAATGAGGTACTTGAATTAGCTAACTATTTATACAAAAGCTACCCACTATTATGTGATATTTTAAAGGACAAGTTTAAATTTATCTTTATTGATGAATATCAAGACACAAGTCCATTAGTTATTGAAATATTTTTAAAGCACTTGAAACAAAGCAGTAAGAAAAACATTATTGGTTTTTTTGGTGATTCAATGCAAGCAATTTATGAAGATGGTGTTGGTGACTTAAATAAATATATTGAATTCAATGACGTAAAAGAAGTTCGGATGAAACAAAATCGAAGAAATCCAAGGTTAGTCATGAATCTATCCAACATTTTAAGAGTGGATGGTTTAGTCCAAGAGCCGTCCACAGATATTGAAGCGCCTAATATGTCTAATGGAAATGTTAAAGAAGGACAAATTAAATTTTTATATTCTTCAAACAAAAATCTTAATGAAATTAAAAAAATGGATATCTTTGAAGGTTGGAACTTTAATGATGCAAAACAAACAAAAGAGTTGTACCTCACACATAATCTTATTGCACCTAAAGCGGGATTCCCAAAACTAATGGAAATTTATGATAAGGATCCGATAATTGACTTAAAGAATAAAATTAAAGCCAAAATTAAAAGTGACAATTTAGAAATAGATGAGGAAAAGACTTTTGACCAAATTGTGGATTTAATTGCACTGAAGAACAGGCAGAAACTTAGAAAGGACATTATTACTGAAGATCCAGAAAGTAAAGCTTTATACGAGCAACTGAAAGACTTACCTTTCTCCAAAGTAAAAAAAATGTACTTAGAAAAGGATTCACTAATTGATGATAAAAAACAAGATGAAACTGATGAAAATAAAAAAAACTCAAGCAGGGACGCATTAATTAACCATCTATTTAAAATCCAATTTATTGTTCAATTATACAAAGGGAAGTTATACAATGAGTTTATTAAGAAAACAGAATTTCAAATAATTTCTATAGAGAAAAAGCATGAAGTTAAAGAAATTATTGCTAATATTGAGAAAATGTCTGATTTTACTATTGAAGAAGTAATTAACTATGCAAACGAAAAAAGAATTTGCCAAAAAGATGATGGTTTTAATAATTTTATTAAAGAAAATGATTATCTTTTCAATAGAGTAAAAAAAATTAAGTTCCAAGAGTTTCAAAACTTATTTTTCTATTTAGAAGGATATACACCATTCTCAACTCAACACAAAATTAAAGGTGCAGAATTTGATAATGTGCTTGTAATATTAGAAAATGGGGGATGGAATAATTTTAATTTTGATTATTTGTTTTGTGGTAGAACTGATAAAGAAAAAATATACTCTAGAACTCAAAAAATATTTTATGTATGTTGTACCAGAGCCAAAGAGAACTTAATTGTTTTCTACCATGATCCTAGTGATATTGTTATTAATCAGGCAATGAACTGGTTTGGAAAAGAAAATGTTCATAAGGTAGAATAGTGCCCTAACGAATACAGGTGAGAAATGATTAAAGTAAGTTTCCAGAATGTTATTAATTCTAGGCCTTTGCTTAATTCTGCAAAGGTTTTTTGCAGTACTTCTCCTTTGGCTATATTAAATTTGTATCAATATCACTAGTGTTGTATAAACCATCAAAAGAAATCAAAAAATCCCATAAAGACGAGAGGATTTATCCACTGGATAATTTATGCATTGGACCTTATGAGCGACTTCCGTCTGGTTTTTAGCTTAACCTCTTATGATGAGGAGTCCGCTCGCTAAAAAGGATTCGACGCATCCTCGATCGGCCGTCTTCCACGGGGTTGTAGGTTCCTTTGCTTCAGCCAATTCCTGAACATTAGATGTAAATCAATAAAGGACTCTTCCTCAGAGAGTTTCTTCCACATCCCCAAACATCGCCTCAAATAAATTCCTCAATCACACGCTTGCAGCACATGCGAATATCGCAAAACATTCCCGTCTTACCGGACTTCCGTCCCACGTTCCGGAATCACAAACGACACCGTCGTCCCCGCCTCCACCCGGCTCTGAATCTTCAACCCCTGACCATAACGCTGCGTCAACCGCCGGTTTGTATTCAACAGCCCGATCCCACCCTTAGGCCTTCTATCGTGATCAAGCAGCCTGTTGACCTCTTCTTCGTCCATGCCCCTGCCGTCATCCTTGATCTCGAAGAGTACGGAGCCCGCCTGGCGGGTGATCCGGATGTGCACGGTGCCGTTTCGGCTGCTTCGGCGCAGTCCATGCTGGACGGCATTCTCGACTAATGGCTGCACTGTGAGCGGCGGCAGGAGCAGGTCAATATCCGGCTCAACCTCCCACACCACGGATAATTTCTCTCCGAAACGCTCCTGCTCGATATACAGATAAGCGCGGACAAGCTCCAGTTCGTGGGAAAGCATGACGAGCTGCTCTGCATTCAGAGAGTCAATGCCGATCCGCAAATACGAGATAAAGGCATCTCCAAGCCTGCGCATTTTCTCGGTGTCGATTTCGCTTAAGGCCATGATTGAATTCAGTGTATTGAACAGAAAATGAGGATGGATCTGCGCCTGCAGGTACGCGGCCTCCATACGCAGGCTCTCATTGATCGACTGCTTCAATGTCGTGAGCGACCAGACGCGGTATTTGAGCTCCAGCGAATCAACGGGCTTGGCGACGTAATCATTGGCTCCCGACAGGAAGCCGGCATAGATGTCCTCCGGCTGGTTGCGCGCGGTCAGAAGCAGAATCGGCAGCTCCGATATCGTGAAGCGCTCCCGTACAGTGCGCGTCAGCTCATAGCCGGACATATGCGGCATCATGACGTCGGCGATCAGCAGGTCCCACTGCTCGGTTCCGAGCAGGTCCAGTGCTTCCTGGCCGGACATAACGGTCCGGATATGATAAGGATCCGAGGAGAAGATGCGGACCAGCACCTTCAGGTTGACCGGATCGTCATCCACCACGAGAATGTTCAGATTCCCGGCAGCGGAGGAACGCAGCGCAGCAGGAAGCGCGTCCTTCATGACGGCTGATTCTGCCGACGCTGCAGCCTCCGGGATGAGCAGCCGGACGGCCGCTTCCTCATACTCGATATTTCCTTGAAAGGACCTTTGCCGGGAATACGTGATATTCGAATTCGCGGCCAATGGGAGCGTGAAGCTGAACACGGAGCCCTCTCCAGGGGTGGACCGGACCGTCAGCTCTCCGCCAAGCAGCTCGACAAGCTGCCTGCAAATACTTAAGCCAAGCCCGATGCCGCCGCCGCTTGTTCCCTGCTGTCCCTGCTCGTAGGGCAGAAATATACGCTCCTGGGTCTCCTCATCCATGCCGGACCCGGTGTCGCTGACATGGATTATAGCCTGGCCGTCTATCACCTCGGACGTTATGGAAATCATTCCTTCATCGGTGTATTTGATCGCGTTATGCAGCAGATTGAACAGAATTTGTATAAGTCTGCTCTCATCGGCCAGAACGAAAGGCATGGATTCCGGAATGTCCAGCTTCAACCGGACGGGCGTGCCCTCGGTCATGAATTCGAGCATGTCGATGACGCCGGAAGTGACCGACTGGATGCAGAGCGGCTCCGGCTCGATGACGATCTGCTTATCCTGCAGCCGGACGACGTCCAGCAGATCGTTAAGCATCCGCGACATCCGGCGGCTGATGGTAACGAGCAGTTCCATATCCCTGAAGCTTTTTTCGCCTATGGCATGCTTCTCGTTGGTTATGACGGTCTGGGCGATGTTGATAATGCCATGCAGCGGGGTTCGCAGCTCATGCGACGTATTGGCAAGAAACTGATCCTTGAGCTTGTTCGCCGCCTGCAATTGCTCATTAAGCTTGATGTTCTCCGCAGTATTGCGGAAATACCGCTTGAACCAGTAGGCCGAGAACCCGACAATGGCGGCAATGATATCGATCGGGTAATAAATGCTGTTGGACGTGCCTTCATGGACGATTGAACCCCAGATGACGCTGGATAGGATGCTGGCCGCGGCGAACAGGAGAAACACGGCGTCCTTATGATTATGGATTACCATGCGTCCGATCAGGCAGAAGAACCAGACCACTGGAAAAATATAAAGGACGGCAAATATTCTGGCATCGGTTGTGTAATAAACGTACGGTGCAGACATGGGTACAAGACTCGCCGAATAAAGGCCAAGTACAATTATGTACGCATAGAACAGCTTGCCCCTTCCGGTATTCCCGGAGAAACTCCTGCCCATCAGCAGCAGGAAGAAGGAGAGCCACATATACGAGAGCAGCCTGATTTTCAAAGCCCAGGTGTAATTAACAGGGAACCAGGTGAGCAGCAGCAAATCATGGTCGGCGATAATGGAAATACCAACGGTGACAAGCATCATGAAAAAAACGAGAAATGCCTTCTGGCGGATGTTGAACACAAACAGAATGAGGGCATACAAACCATGCAGCAGCAAAATGACAAAGGTCACAAGCTGGAATCCGATGGAGTACCAGTGCTCTGAGTCTATAGCGGCCTGCGAACCGAAGCGGATGGATCTGGCAATCCCTCCATGAGTCGGGTTATCGAAGTTGGCCGCCCGTATAAGCAGTTCAATGCTCTCCTGATTGCCAGCCTCGTAAGATACGGTGTAATTAGCGACTCCCATCGGCTTGTAGTCTTCTGCCCGCGCCGCCAGCTTGCCGAATTCCGTCGCCTCCTGGCCATTGATCTCCACCTGGGACGAGGTCTGGATTTCCGGAACCGAGATTTCATAAGGCTGATCCAGGGGATCGACCAGAATACGCAGCCTGTACGTTCCGTAGCCGAACGACGAGTGGCCGTCCCCAGGGAAAGCCTCGCTCCAATCGCCCGGCACCTGCACGAATGAGCGCTTGCCGTCGAATTGGCGCTGAGGGTCTGCATGTGTGATTAAGGCATCAGGGTAAAACTCCCATTCGCCGTCCAGCGTGATTGGACTGGAATTCCCGAAGTCCCAGCCGCGTAAATCCAGCACGCCTTGCTCCGCGCGGGGATGCTCCGGCGTGCTGAGCGCGTACGACCATAGCAATCTCAGGCCAATAAGAACGGCGAGAGATAGAAGGATAACAGCTGCAAATTTCAGCATAGGCTTGCGTCGATTCTTCATCATAGTTCGTTTAAATTCGACATGACAGCTTCATTTCCTTTTCCAGCGGATTACGTTTCGTTCAATCACAAAATGGGAATGATGGCTTCTTCTGTCCGGATCCTGAAACAATGCCGGAAGCTGACGGAGGTTGTCAGGGAAATATCATCAGGAGCGGATATAATGATAGCAGAAGGCCAAATTTGTTATTGGCAGGAGAGGGTGACGAAAATGGGATTTGAGATCATTGAAGCGACCATTGCGGATATTCAGGCGGCGCTGGCATCCGGTGAGTTGACCTCCAGGCAGCTGGTGCTGCTCTACATGAACAGAATCGCGGATCATGACAAGAATGGCTTGACGCTTAATTCCGTGCTGGAGATTAATCCCGACGCCCTGTTCATCGCGGATGCCCTGGATGCGGAGCGGCTAAGGGGCGAATCCCGAGGGCCGCTGCATGGCATTCCCATCTTATTGAAGGATAACATCAATACAGGGGACAAAATGCATACGAGCGCCGGCTCGCTTGCCCTGGCGAATTCCTATGCCGCGGAGGATGCCTTCATCGTGAAGAAGCTTCGGGAAGCGGGAGCCATCATACTGGGCAAGGCCAACATGACGGAGTTCGCCAATATGATGACGGAAGGGATGCCGTCCGGTTACAGCTCGCGCGGCGGTCAAGTGCTCAATCCGTACAATATTTCCACGCCGACCGGCGGCTCCAGCGCTGGCTCGGGTGTTGCGGTAGCGGCGAACCTCTGCGCGGCGTCGATCGGGACAGAGACGTCCGGTTCGATTCTGAATCCGGGCAATCTGAGCTCGACGGTCGGGATCAAACCCACCGTGGGGCTGATCAGCCGAACCGGAATACTTCCACTGTCCAACTCTCAGGATACCGCCGGGCCTATGGCCCGAACGGTGAAGGACGCCGTACTGCTGCTGCAGGGAATTATCGGATTCGATGCAGAGGACGCGGCAATGGGCGGGGGGATCGGCAGGCAGCACGCGGATTATACGGCTTTTCTGGATAAGGATGGGCTGAAAGGCGCGAGAATCGGCATTCCCCGGGATTATTATTTTGAGGAATTGACGGACGAGCAGCTCGGCATCTTCAACCGCGCGGTGGAGATTATGAAGGAATTGGGTGCGGTTATCGTGGACCCGGCGGATATTGCGACGGCAAGGAGCATCGTCTATTCCACGGTGATTCTCAATGAATTCAAAGCCTCGCTTAATGCGTATCTGGCCAAGCTTGGCCCTCACGCTCCGATGCGCACGTTGAAGGATATTATCGAATTCAATAATCAACACCCTATGGAAACGTTGAAATACGGTCAGAAGACGCTTATCGATACGGAATACACGACCTCGGGCACCTTGACCGAAGCCCGGTACATCCGGGATCGTACGACAGACCTCAGGTTCTGCAAGGATGAGGGGATCGATGCCACGATGCGGGAGCACCAATTGGACGCGCTGCTGTTTCCCGCTGATTTCGGCTCCAGAATCACTTCCCGCGCGGGATATCCGTCAATCGTCGTTCCAGCCGGCTACACGCAGGCAGGTCCGCCGTTCGGGGTCACTTTCTCGGCACGGGCCTATGAGGAGCCGGTGCTGATCAGGCTGGCTTATGCTTTCGAGCAGCATACGAAGTTCCGCAAAGCGCCTTCATTGAAGAGCTTTATCGAATAATGGGGTTAAGAAGAAGAAACTTTGCTGCCCAGTGTGACGGTACAGGTAGTTTCCTCTCCTCGGAAATAAGGGAAATGGATAGGCGTACGTACTGCCTGTCATTTGTTATCGTTCCAATTAATCAGGCTGCAGCAGTTGGCAAGCGGTTAGCCCGCTTATAACATCCCACACGTATATCGGAAAATAAATAGTTTCGCATGCGAAATCCATCTTTTTCACCAGACTCTTAGAATTACAGGGTTATTCCAAAAAGCCGTTCATCCGGCTGAAGGATAGCCCTGTTTGCTTTGCCAGCTATGCTTGCATGAAAGCCCAGCCTGCTATTTTAAGCTTTTACCCGAAGCGCACCCTAATCTAACAAGAGAATGACATGCAAAACAATTTGCGGCAAATAAATGCATGTTTGTTTTTCGGGACTACTCAGTTGAAATCGCCTTCATTTTGTAGGGGACAAAAAATAGTCATAATCGGGGCTTTACTGCGCTTAGAGAGCTGTTATTAAGAAAATTGCCGCAAATATAAATAATTTATAGCCAAAAATGTTTGACAATAACGTAAATTTGCATTACTATCAAAACATGCTTAAGAGTTGGTTAGCTTACCTGACATCAAACCCGCAGTATAAATTGGCGCAAAATTCATGACAACGGAGTGTGTACGCATGGGAAAGATAAGAATGGCATTTATTGGTGTCGGCGATATGGGCTCGCACCACTGCATCGGCTTTGATTTGCTGGACGAATGCGAGGTCCGGTACATATGCGATATGAACGAAGCGAATGTAGCCCGAACGCTGGCGGAGCTTGCGAACAGCAAGCCGGTCATCTGCACGGATTACCGCGAGCTGCTGGATAAAGAGGATCTGGATGCGGTCGTCATCAGCGTCCCTAACTATAAGCACAGAGAGGTGGCGGTCGCCTTTCTGGAGGCGGGCAAGCATGTTTTCCTGGAAAAGCCTGTCGCCCATACCCTGGAGGATTGCGATGCGATCATTGAAGCCGCAGAGAAGCATGAGCGGATCCTGCAGATCGGTCTCGTCTACCGCTACTCCAACCTGTACCGCCGGATGGCGAAGGAAGTGGAGAATGGACGCCTTGGCGATGTGAAGCTGATGTGGTGCAAGGAATTCCGCGATCCCTTTCCGCCGACGGACTGGTTCTATGACAAGAGCAAGTCGGGCGGAGCCATCGTCGAGAAGGATTGCCATCATTTCGATATTTTCAACTGGATGATCAAGGCTAACCCCGTCCGCGTATTCGCTTCAGGCGGGCAGCATGTCATGAAGCAGGGACAGGAGAATCTGATCACCAACTCCTACAGCCATTATCCCGCCAAGACGATTTCCGATACGTCCATTGTCGATCATGCTTTCATTACGGTGGATTACGATAACGGAAGCAAAGCGAATTTAGGCCTCTGCATGTATTTGAAACCAAGAAATCTGATGGGCGAAGGACTTGAGATCGGCCTGATCGGAGAGAATGGCGGACAGATGGTGGCGAGGAACGACAAGGCGATCGACATCGTGGGCGGAGCGGATTTTACAAGAGAGCATCTGGATATGGATGTGACCTCGGACTCCATCATGGGCGGCCATACCGGCGGCCAGACCCAGCGGATTGATTTTATCAAATGCATCACAGAGGGCAAGCAGCCGTTTGCGACAGGGCAAGTGGGCAGAAACGCCTTGATGATTGCCTTGGCCGCGGAGAAATCCATACTGGAAGAACGGTATGTATATTTGGATGAGCTATCCAATTAAGGGGTGTCATGATGAATAGGTTGAGGAAATATGACACATTGTTATTTTTCTTGTTTATTATGCCGTGGATTATCGGCTTCATCACCTTTTTCCTGATTCCGTTCGGAACCTCAATCTTCTATGCGTTCACGGATGCCAAGCTTCCTGGCGCGGTCCATTACAATTTTATCGGCTTCGATAATTTCGCTCATATGATCGACGATCCGATCTTCATGAAAAGTCTCTTTAATACGCTTTATTTCGTCGTGCTGGGTGTGCCGATTGTGACGGCGGGCATGCTGCTGCTGGCGATGCTGCTTAATTTCAATGTTAAAGGTATTGCCATATTCCGTACATTTTATTACCTGCCTACACTTGTGCCGATCGTGGCGACGGTCATTATCTGGAGGCTGGTGTTCAACTCGGAATTCGGCATACTCAATGCCGGGCTTGGCCTTCTTGGAATAGACAAGATCGATTGGCTTGGCGGAGAGCATACGATTAAGCCGGTCATCATTTTGCTGCAGGTATGGATATCCGGAAGCGGCGTGCTGATTTTCCTGGCGGCGCTCAAGAATGTTCCGAGTCATCTGTATGAAGCGGCCGAAATTGACGGAGCGGACAGAGTGCGCAAATTTTTCTCCATTACGCTTCCCATGATCAGCCCGTCCATTCTGTTCGTCATCATTATTCAGACCATGTACAATTTTCAAATGTTTACAGAGGCCCTGCTGCTGTCCAAGGGCGGACCAAATTACGCTTCGTACACGTTCGTGTACAACATTTATAAATCGGCCTTTACGGATCTGAAGTTCAGCATGGCGATGTCACAGTCTATTTTCCTGTTTGCCGTTATCGCATTGGTCACCTTGGTGCTGATGAAATTATCCAACCGGTTTGTTTATTACGAGGGTGAGAAATAGGGGGGAACAACTATGAATGGTGGACACAAGAGCGGCGCCGCTGGAACCGCATTGAAATATTTCCTGCTATGCGCGGTCTTCCTGCTGTTTGCGGGGCCGCTGGCCTGGATGCTCTCAACCATGATGAAGACCAAAGCCGAGACGTACAAGGTTCCTCCCGCGCTGCTGCCGGAGCAGTTTACCTTCGAAGCGTTCGAGCGATTATTCGCCATACAGCCCTTGATGTGGAAGTGGATTCAGAATTCGTTCACAATATCGATTTTCGTCGCGGCGGGGGCTGTCATCTCCAGTTCCATAGTCGCTTATGGATTCTCAAGATTCCGGACAAAATACCGGGACAGGCTGTTTCCGATTGTACTGATCACCTTAATGATTCCTCCTTCCATCATGATGATTCCTTCGTATGTTTTATTCGCGAAGCTGGGCTGGATCGATACCTGGCTGCCGCTGATCGTCCCCGCCTGGCTGGGGGGAGCGTATTATATTTTCTTGTTCCGGCAGTTCTTCCTGACGATACCGCAGGAGCTGGATGAGGCGACCTATCTCGACGGCGGCAATCGATGGACCGTCTATGCCAGAGTCATCATGCCCTTATCCAAACCAATCATCATTACGACGATCATTTTCGCTTTCGTCAACTCATGGCTCGATTTCCTCGGTCCGTTCCTGTATATCAAGAACAGCGAAATGTTCACGCTCAGCGTGGGGCTGCAGCTCTTGATCGGACAGACCAGCCAGGATTTCCCGGCGCTCGCCGCCGGAGCCTTCATAAGCATCATCCCGATCGGCCTGCTCTACTTCTTCGCGCAACGGTATATCGTTGAGGGGGTGGTGCTTACGGGCTCCAAGGGATAGCTCCTGTTAGGCTTCTGCTTGTTTTCTACATTATGTTAAAGGGGAACTGACTATGAAAACGAAGAGCAAATGGTTGTTCAGCGCTATGATTCTGGTGTTAACGATGGCAATTGTCATAACGGGATGCGGAAAAAGCAACAACACCGGCGGCGAAACAAATTCGGCCAATAATCCTGAAACGGGCGGGAGCAGCAATGCCCCATCCGATGAGCCCGTAACGATCACGTACTCCCAGTGGGGAACAGCCGAGGAGCTACAGCGTACGCAGGAGCTGCTGGATAAATTCACGGCAGCCAATCCGAACATCACCGTCAAGCTCGAAGGCAAGGACTGGGCCAGCTATTGGGATGGTCTGACGGCCAACGCTGCGGGCGGAACGCTTCCGGATGTCTTGAAAACAAGCTATGCATATATTGATAAATATGCTGACCTCGGAATTTTCAAAGAATTGGACGGCCTGCTGTCGGAGAACTCATTCGATCTTAGCAATATCGATGACAGCCTGCTTGGCCTGCACAAGTATCAGGACAAGCAGGTATCGCTCCCGATTGATGCCAATGTTATTGTATGGTACTACAACAAGGCGCTGTTCGCGGATCCCAAAACAAATCCGAAGGGTGCGGCTGTTCCTACCCTGGAGCCGACCTGGGATGAAATTGTCGATATCGCGACCAAGATGACGCTGGACAAGAACGGAAAAAGCGCTGACGACCCCGGCTTTGATTCCAAAAACATCGTGCAATGGGGCTTGTCCTTGTCCCCCGGCTCGTCCATGGACTGGTTCCTGGAGCCGGAATTGTGGTCGAACGGAGCCAAGTTAGTCAATGACGACGATACGCTTGCGCTCGATACGCCTGAAGCGCAGGAAGTGCTGAATTTCTTCATCGATCTGACCAAGAACAAGAAGATCAACACGACACCTGCCCAAATCGAAGGACTTGGCGGCGATGTGAACCTGACACTCACGACCGGCAAGGTCGCAATGAATCCGGGCGGCAGCTGGAACACCACCAACTACCAGGAAGCCAAAATCGATTACGGCATCTCGTTCCTGCCTAAATTCAAAACGAACCAAACCGTTGTTCAGCCTGCCGGACTTGCGATCAGCGCGAGCACCAAGCATGAAGAGGCTGCCTACAAATTGCTTGCCTGGCTGGCCGGTCCTGACGGACAGACAGAGCTTGCGAAGCAGGGCTATTCCATTCCGGCCAACAAAGCGGCAGCGGATGCCTATGTTCAAACCGTGGGAGAAGCGAACAAGATCTTCCTCGACGCCCAGCAGTACGGCATTGTTTCGCCATTTACAGCCAAGAAGACCGACCTTGTATGGACTTACGGCGAGCAAGCCTTGAAGCTTCCGCTCTCGGGCGAAGGCGACCTTCAGGCGGCGCTAAAGGATCTGGCTTCGAAAATGCAATAGTGCAGCAGCGTTGAGACCAGGCATACGTATAAGCCAAATACAGGACAAGCGTGAACGCGCTTGTCCTGTATTTTTCCGTATGGAAGACGGCATTAACCGTATCTTTACTGGGAACGGTCTTTAAATTCTTGACTTACTCCTGCAAGAACTATAAAATTAGATTTGCCGCAAATTATTGTTGAGTGACTAATAATTGCCCCAACAAAGTCCGGGCTCGGTTCTATTAGATATGGTTTTGTGAAAAGAGGAATGGGAGAATGGCTAAACTGAAAGATATCGCGGAGCGGGTAGGTGTATCCATTTCAACCGTTTCGCGGGTTATGAAGAACGATACGAACCGTTCGGTCAGCGATGAGACACGCAAAAAAATATGGGAAACCGCTGAACAAATTGGCTACAAAACATCCCGGCCGGCCAAGGTAAAGAAAAATGAGCCCAAAAGCACGTATCATATTGGCTGCGTTGTGGCGATGCCTCAGAACAAGTATAATAATCCGTATTTCTCGGTTATTTTGGAAGGAATTGAGAAGGCGCTTACCGAAGCGGGAATGCGTCTTGAATTTGTATACAGCATTGAGAAGCAGTCGGATATCGAGCAGCTGAAGTCGCTTGTGAAGGAGCATCGGATCGACGGCATGCTTGTGGTCGAGCGTATCGACGGAGAGGCTTATCAATGGATCAAGGCCAATGTGCGGAATATTGTCGGGGTGGATATATCGGATAAGGATGTGCCGGTTGTCAGCTATGACCGCGCCGCCGCAGCGAAGGAAGCCGTCAACCATCTGATTGAGCAGGGCCACCGGCAAATTGCGTATATCGGGGGAGCGGAGCTCGATGATAATTTCCGCGATGAGAAGCGTTTCCTCGGCTATCGGAGCGCAATGCAGGAGGCGGGTCTGACGGTCCACGATAACTGGGTTATCGATGTGAAATGGGATGTTTCCTTGAGCTATGAGCTGACGAAGCAGGCGTTTGAGAATAGCGCGCATACGCCGACCGCTATTTTTGCCGCGAGCGATATGATGGCCATTGCCGCGATGCGCGCCGCCACGGAACGCGAGCTCAAAATTCCGGATGATATCGCTTTTTTTGGCGTCGATAATATTGAAATTTCGGAATTCACCTCGCCGCCTTTATCGACCATTCATGTGCCCAAGCTGGAAATGGGCATGTTCGCCGCCAAGCTGCTGCTGGATTATATGGAAAATCAGTATCCCCTTCCGGTCAAAATGATTATCCCCTACAAAATGATGCTCAGACATTCCACAAGAAGCAAAATAGAACGCGATGCCCGGTAGAAATGGCATTCGAACAAAGAGCAAACAATAAGAAATCCCCTCAGCCCATGATCGACAGGGCGGGGGGATTTGTCGTTTCTAACGTTGCAGGAAGGATGAGCTTTTCGTCCACTGCACCAAGGATGGCGATATCCGCTACTCCTCAGCCTTTATGATCATAACGCTCGAAAATCTCCAGCAGCACATTTTTGGCCGTATTGAGATCGCGCGAATCGCGATTTTTCAGCATGGATAAAATCTCCTTGAGGCGGGACTCGCTTTCCGCAAGATCCTCGTATTCCCGGACATAGGAGAATAAATCAGAAACGCCAACATGGAGCGCCACTGCGATTTTTTCGAGATTAAGAATGGAGATATTTCGCTCCGCTCTTTCAATAAACCCGATATAACTGGAATTAAACCCGGCCAATTCGGCCAGAGCCTCCTGGGATAATCCTTTGGATTTTCGAATGTCCCGGATTCTCGCGCCCACCAGCTTAAGGGTTTCCGACATAATGACTACACCTCTCTTCTGCTAAAAGTGTAGTGAAATATAGCAAGCTTCATAACATACCGATAATAAGTTTTTTGGATAAATAACTACTATACGGTAATAAAATGGTGTATAATGACAGGACATGACGGAATAATCTTACTTTTTCCGATTTCGAAAAGAGGCTGGCATGGCAGAGCGACTGGATGAATCGTCCGTATTGTCCCACAGCTTGTTGTTGAATCCTCAATACTGGCATGACACCTCCCGGCGGTATATGGAGAGTGCGCTCATTTTCTGGAATAACGGAATGGCGGAGCAAAGCCTGACGGTTGCGGTTATGGCTGTTAATGCCATGCTGCGGGCTTACTGCCTGAAGGTGGACGGGAAGCTTCCGGCTGCTTCGCCGTCCCTCGACGATGTTCTGATCAGTCATGTCCAAATCCTCACAGGCGTAAACGTGAATATTGAGCTGCTTTCTAAATTCGGCTATCTGCCCGGTCATGGAATGACCCATCAGCTATCGCAGGAGCAGGCGAGAGCTGTATTGGAGCAAATCGACGTGTACCTGCTGCGGCTGTCGCCAGATGCAGCAGCTGCGGGCGCTGAGCCGTACAGCCTGGTTTTTGCAGAGTATCGACACGGTTAAGGAGCAAACCTATGCACGTTCCTGTTAAAGATGTTTATGGCAATCTGCGATTTATTCATATTTCCCGGGACACGGTGTTTCTGCAAACGGACCCTGGCGGAAACCTGCTGTTTCATGGGAATCAGGAGGTATACCGGTCAATCCGGAGTGTGGAGGAGTGGGCTTCCTTGCTGAGCAGGGCGGGCTTCCTCCGTGTGGATCGGGGGACCATAGTCAACCTGAACAAAGGATGGCTGTTCGATCCTAAATTGCGTGTGCTGAAGCCGCAGAGCATGAAGGACGATTCAATTCTCATTCCGGTGGCAGGCAAATTGATTCCTGAACTGAAGCAAGTTCTGGGCGGGGAACCCTGGGCTTGACGGATGATACTATCCGGCTAAAGAACGAGAGGCCTCATTCCAATCAGGAATGAGGTCTTATTTTTGCTGTCTTTCTTTTACCTTCCATTCAATTGGGGTAATCATTAGTATTTGCTCATATTGGCCTGGCCCTATTGCAAAAAAGCATACAATAGTGGGCATAAGCTGCTGTGAAGGGAGGAGAGTATAACGAATACCATCTGGCAAATCCGCACCGGAATCCGGGATTGGCTGGAGGCGGTTTACCGGTTATGTAAAGGCTGGATCGCGAGGTATCCCTTGATCCGTACGGCATATACGGTTTTTTCATGGGTTTCGCTGGCCGTGCTTCTGCTCAGCCTGATTTTCTTCGAAGAATCCCGCAAGATGATGGTCCAGTATTTATGGTCTTTTTATGTACTGCTGCAGTTCTGGGTCTTGTGCCGGGGCAAAACGCTGCCATGGAAACCGGCTGCTGCGTTCGTAATGGCGGGTGCCCTCTTCGTGGTGCCGTTTACGGCCCTTACGGTCAATGCTGTTCATGCGGTTATCGGAGGGCGAACCTCGGACACCTGGTCGATGGCGGTTCTGACACCGGTCGTGGAGGAAGCGTGGAAGCTGATTCCACTGGGAGTCTTTTTGCTATTCTCGCGGCGTGCCTCGGCCCTCAGCCTGAGCGATTATACGCTGATTGGAGCCGCATCCGGCACGGGGTTTCAGCTTGTGGAGGAGCTGTCCCGCCGCTGGGCCAACTCCGGGATCATCTCGGACACTTACGGCTACAGCTATACCATGTTCGGCGGGGAGACGATCCATTGGGATTTCTGGACGCTGTTTCCAGGACGCTTCGAGGAGAGCTTCCTGCCATCCATGATGACGGTCAGCCATCCCGTACATACGGCCATGATCGCTCTCGGCTGCGGCATTGCCTACCGTCTCCGGACCCGGCTGAACAAGTGGATTTTCGTGTTTCCCGGGCTGCTTCTGCTATGGGCGATCCTGGATCATGCCGCCTATAATGGACAATACGGGCTGCCCGGCTGGTTGCTGCATATCCACGATTGGACTGGCAGCGGCTACAAGACGAAGGATGTATTTCTGCTGATGCTGGCAGGTTCGCTGGTCGCCGATTATTGGACGCTTAATCAGGTACGGAGCAAGCTCCCGCTGCTTGCGCAGGAGTCCATCATCAACCCATTCTCCGAAATATGGAATATGGGCGAAGCACTCTTCCGCAGGAACGGCAGGTTCGCTTATCTGATGGGATTTTACCGGGAGCGGCGGGAGCTTGGCTTCATTTTACGCTATGGCAATGAGGAAGCGTCAGGCAGAGAAGACCGGGTCCGGGAACGGATGAAAATATTCCTCGGGGCGGCGGCGGGGCTTGCAGTGGTGCTGCTTGTTGCGGGGTTGTGGGCAGGAATGGAGGCGTATGCTTCGGGAGGCTCGGGTGATGCCTGCTTCGCCTGTCTGTTCGATTCCCTGCAGAACTGGTGGGACCGTCTGAGCGGATTCGAGAAAGGCGCGATTATACTGGGGGCGCTTGCGCTGTCCCTGCTGTTCTTCGAGTTCTGGCCGGCGCTGGGCATTGCGCTGACGATTCCCGGCATTGCCGGTAGCGGGCATGAGATTGCCAGCGATATCCGCGATCCCAAGCGGCTGCTGACGCCTGAGAATGCCATCGCCGCAGGTCTGGCCATCCTGCTCAGCCGAATTCCGTTTGGCAAAGCCCTCGAATGGGCGGCGAAGAAAGGGCGCAAGCCGATACAACGCATCCTCGACAAGCTCAAGCGGCGGAAGCCTGACGGGCATGAACCGGAACAACCACCGAAGAAAGACGGTGCCGGCGGCCATAAAACCGATGATCCTGAGCAGGATAAAGGCAAGGATGAAAATAAATCCGACGAAGAGAAGGACGATACAACCGCAGCGGCAGGGAAATCGTATCATGAGGTCGAAATTGTCGACCAACGGGGCAACCCGGTCGGCGAGTTCGATGGAATCGATTTGGATAAGGGTATTTTCATTGAAGACAAGACAGCCAAGGGGCTGGATATTATCAATCCAAGGACCGGCCTGCCGGCCCAGACGCCGCAGCAGTTCGCCGATAAACAAATCCTGGCGAAGACCCGCAACCGCATATTGAATATGCAAACCAAAGCGGTCGCTACCCGTCCCACTGCCCATGGTTCAGCGGAGGTGCCGTCACTTGAGGAGATCAAATCAATCCGTCAATTCGTTTTTCCGGCTGGATGGTGATACGCCTGCGCTCAGAAGCGCCGTGGAGAACAGTCTGAACCAGCTGAGGACGGAATTTCCGGATCATACATTCAACGTTCTGTTTAGGGGGAAACCATAATGTCCATTAGCGCTTTTATACCTGAGCCTGAAAATGAATTCGAGCGTTTCTTTAACGTGCCGGTCGCAACCGAGGCTTTTTTCCAGGAATGCTGGGAGCCTGCCGTGAAGGCGCTCGGGCTGCAGTGGGTGCCCGTTTTCTCATCCGGCATCGATATTACCAAAGAGGACCTGCCCGCCGTGCTGGATGAGCTGGAGCGCTTGAAGCAGTGGGCTGAGCAGGAGCTGAGCGGAGAGCGCCGCGGACAAATCCTTGTCCGGATTGAACGTCTTGCGGCAGAGCTGCCGAAGGCGCTGGAGCGGGATGGGGCCGTTGTGTTTATTGGGTGAGTTAGGGGATGACAGGCGACTGCGGAACGATTTTCAAAAGAGTGCATACCCAGAAATTGGGAGAAGCGTTTCATAAGTAAGTAATGAAGAAGTGTTGGCCAGTAAGGTGCCAACGCTTCTTTTTTGAATTTGGGATAGCTATTGAGAAAAAGAAACCCGCTCAGGAAAAGGCGGGCTAAAACAGCCGCTCTGCCCTGCACCAATCTCACACTTCAGAGGCACGGGTTACCGTCGTTTTTGCTAGTTCCCTATTCAATGCAGCCTTCTTCTCGAAATTAGGAATAATTCTTGATGAAATAAAAGCAACGATTGGAACAGTCAGAACAACGCCGAAGCATCCGGTTAATCCTTGAATCACTTCAATGGTCACCGTATTCATGTTGGTCAATTGTGTGAAGGATGCCTTAATCGCATAAAGCACCATAAGCGAAGCAAGTGTAGTACCCGTAAGGGCAAGAATAAGCGTGTTAGCCATTGTTCCCATCATATCCCGGCCTACATTGATGCCGGATTTGAATAATTCTCTCTTGGTCAGATTAGGATTAGTCATATAGACCTCGTGAACAGAAGCCGCAATAGAGATAGCCACATCAATGATGGCGCCAAGGGAGGAGAGCAATATTCCTGCGAAAAGCATCCCGCCCAGCTGCATACCCGTTTCATCGGCGATGGTGATCAAGACATCCACCTCTGCAGTATTATATCCTGAAATATGGGTTAAATTTCCAAAAATATAGGCCAGAGCCGCCGAAATAATTACTCCACAGATCGTACCTAATATAGCCGACCAAGATCTCGCAGTCCAGCCGTTCAATAATGTCAGGGTGACAAAGGTTGCTAGAATAACGATCAGCGCGGACGCCAGAAGCGGTGAATAACCTCGATAGAGCATCGGGATAAATAAATAGAATACGCAAGCAAAGGTGAAGACGATGCCTAATACAGACATTAACCCTTTTCTTCCGCCAATCCACCACAGCAGGCCAAAGAATAGCAAAGCCATACCATACAGAATCGGGGCTCTATAATAGCTGTACACTGAAATGATATAGTAGGTGGGACTGGCAGTATCAATGTCAACGATAATGGTCTGCCCTTTTTTGGCAACAACATTTAAATACACACTAATATTATTTGTGATGGTGTGAATTTCACCTTTATGCTCCCCGGAAAGAATTTTAAGCTCCAATTCCTGAGATCCATTATATAAATTCCCCCTGCTGGGCTCTCTTTGCAAATCCTCACTAATGACTCTTAATACCTTTGCTTTTTCGAATTTTTTGGAAGCTGCACTGTTTCCCGACTCATTATGCTTTGTTTCGGGAGCCTGATTGAATGCATACATCGATAAAGAAATGGCCAGCAATACCGCAATGAAAAGAATAACTCTTGCTTTCTTTGACGCCAACATAGTCTACCTCCATACATAGTTGTAACTCTGAATAAGCAAGATTGATTATACCAGTGAATAGCATCCTATAAACTTGCTTTACACAAACAACATAAAGCAACTCTTTTCACTTGATAATATTTAGAAGATAGTATTATGAGGCGATAATTTCTAAAACAGCTATCAGGAGGACTTGAAGTTGAAAACAAGATGGATTTTATTGATTGCAGTATCTATCATTATGTTTGGTATATGGGTGCCTGTTTCGGCTGCGCATGGCAACATCAGTGTAGCTTATTCGGATATCTCGATGGAGAAAGGCATTATAAAATACGTATTCCAGCTTGATATGTACGACATGATAGCAGAGGTAAATCTGGATGACCCGGACATAAACCTATCGACGCAGGAAGTTTTGAACCGCTTCTACAGCAAGTATCATGCGGAAGTGGCAACAGATTTGCTCTCCAAAATCGAACTATATGCGGATAATCTGCCGCTTAAAGGAAAACTGACACAGTTTCGTTTTATAGAAAAGGAGGGTGAGGCGCAACCGTTTGCGGAAGTGGTGCTGGAGTATCCGGTTAGAAATGTACCCAGGCAGTTGGCATTGAACTACAACGTGGTTTTTGAAAGGGATCAATGGCACGTAAATTATGTCAACCTGCATGTTGACGAATTACAAAAAACGGCTGTATTCATTACGCAGCTTCATGAATTGCAAGTGGGCCAAATGAGTTTGCAATATGCGCTAAAGCAGTTTTTTTTGATCGGTCTGGAGTATTGGCTAACGGCTGTTGAAGCTATTTTGTTCCTATTGGCGCTTCTCATTGGCTGTAGATCCGTGAAACAGTATCTTATGGTTGCAGTTATATTTGCGGTCGCTCTTTGTTTAACGCTGATCCTTGCCGGACTGCATATCCTGGTGCTGCCTGACCGTTTCGTTGAATCTCTTATTGCGCTTAGTATTCTCTATATCGCCCTGAATAGTCTATTTAATAAGAACATGAAATACCAAATAGGGCTGGCAGGCGGATTTGGTTTGATCCACGGCTTCGGATTTGCCGAGGCGGTGTCCGGAATGAGAGTGGATGGTGGGCATTCTGTGTCTTCTCTGGCAGCTTATAATGTAGGAATTGAAACCGGCCTTCTGCTGCTTGCGCTGATCCTTTATCCCATAATCCATTACTTACACAAAATCAAGCGGGGGATTCCAGCGCTCCTTACAGCAATTGCGCTGTTTGGACTGGTATGGTTCATCATAAAGGCCTATTTGTAATTCCGCTATTTGCACACTGGGCATATTTACATATTTACATATTGTTCATTTAATCATGCGTTTTATTTAATAATTCTAGACTATATTGGAGCAGTCGCTCTTATCGCCGGATGTAGGGTTAAGAGCAAACAAATCTATTTAAGAGGTGATTTTTTTCATGTTGAAGAAGTTCAGTCAGAAGGAGCAGCGTTTCTACAAGATTAGTATCATTGCTTTATCGATACTAATTGTAATCTCTCTGCTTCCTTCGGCAATCCCGGGCTTTAAAGGAAAGATAAGTCCTGTAAATGTTGTTCAAGCCGCTGACATTCCTTACGCAATCGAGAACGTCGCGCTTAATCCCGGAAGAAATGAGACCGAGTTGAACTTCACGTGGCTTTCGCCAGGTCAACCCGCTGCCAGCATCGTTCAGATGGCGAAGAAGGCGGATATGACGGGCAGCGTTTTCCCTGCTGGTCCTCAGGTAGTGACCGTTACAGGAAAGGCGGAACCTGCAACGACAGTTACAGACTCTGTTTATTATTCCAACAAAGCTACAGTCACAGGCCTTACTCCCAAAACAAAATACGTATACCGTGTAGGCGACGGCACTGACGCCCACTGGAGTCCGGTTTACGATTTTGCCACTCAAGATCCTACTAACTACACCATCATGTTTGTTGGAGATCCGCAAATCGGTGCTGGTGGCGACGTATCTAAAGATACAGCCGGCTGGGCAATGACGCTGAAGCAAGCGACCAGCATGTTCCCCAACTACAGTTTTATTATGTCGGCAGGGGATCAAATTGAAAATAGATCCGCTGAAGGACTGGCATTAGAGTATGACGGATTCCAAAGTCCTGACGTTCTGAAAAGCTTGCCTCTAGCAACGGTTGTGGGCAATCATGATGTCACGAAAGACTACGAGTATCACTATAATGTACCAAATGAGTCAGATAAAGGTACTATGAAAGATGCTCGTAATACGACTCTTGCCGACCCTTCCTTCGGTGGCGACTATTACTACACCTATGGTGACACATTGTTCATGGTATTGAATACCAATAATTCGAACGGCGCCGAGCACGCACAATTTATGCAAGAAACAGTAGCGAAAGAACCGGACACGAAATGGAGAATCGTTACCTTCCATCATGACATTTATGGCGCTGGTAAAAACCACTCCACTGAGACGTATGTTCTTAACTTGAGAGCAGCACTTTTCCCAACGCTTGACGCTCTTGATGTTGATATGATTTTCATGGGTCATGACCACTCCTACATTAGAACCGTTGTAATGAACGGGGATAACATTCAAGGAAGACAACTCGTGGACAGCCAGGGAAGAGATGTTAATCCGAACGGCAACACGTACATTACAGCGAACTCGGCAAGCGGAAGTAAATATTATGAATTGAATACCACCCCTGAGAGATATTCGGCTTCCAGAAGCCAGCTTCATACGCCGACCTTCTCTACGATCAGCATAACCCCGAACAGCATCTCGGTTGACACGTTCCGTTCGGATACGTTGGACAAGCTCGATACTTACGGTTTTGTAAAAGAACCGGAAAGCGTAAAAGTTTATGCCAAAGAAGCACTACAACCAGATACGAACTCGCAGTTGGATTATTATTACGCAATGGCCAATGCCAATGCTGTGAAACAGTTGGATACTGCATTCAACTATGACAGCACGAAAATCAAATTCGTGAAAGCTGAATTGGTTAACGCGGATACTGGCACCTTTGATGTCGATACAGCTACCGCTGGAGTGGTGAATATCAAGGCAGATCTTGCAACGCCATTCCGTTCCACAGTGTATGGGCAGTATGAGGATGTCATCAAGCTCACTTTCGAAAAAATGGACAAGCAAAATTCTGGAAAAGCGTCCGTGCAGCTTGCAAAGTCTGCTCTTACTACCGAGAATAAACATGCCGAAACTGCATCTACTGTAGAAGTTAATACGGCTGATATTATGGTCGGAGTTCCGACTACAGGAGTTAAGCTGGATAAGACTGAGATTAATTTACTCAAAGGTGAATCGGCTCAGTTGACTGCTACTGTTAACCCCGAGAATCCAACAAACAAAACGGTTAGCTGGACTTCAAGCAATGGGGCGGTAGCAACTGTAGATCCAACAGGTAAGGTAACTGCAAAAGCTGGAGGGACAGCCACAATTACGGTAACGACAATTGATGGCGGCTTGAAAGCAACAAGTGTGGTTACTGTGACAGCTCTGGTAACCGGAGTTGAACTGGACAAAACTGCTCTTGATTTGCAGGAAGGCGCTTCGGCTCAACTGACTGCGACTGTAAAACCTGAGGATGCTACGAACAAAACAGTGAGCTGGACATCAAGCAGCACTTCGGTTGCTACTGTAGATTCAAATGGTAAAGTGACTGCCAAAGCATCAGGAACGGCTACAATCACAGTAACGACGGCTGATGGCAGCTTCAAAGCAACAAGCAAGATCACTGTATTCGGTTCGACAGGAACACCGTCGACAGGTACACCATCAACCGGAACACCATCGACTGGTACACCGTCAACCGGAACACCATCAACAGGTACACCATCGACAGATACGCCATCGACCGGAACGCCGTCGACTGATACACCGTCGACTGGATCACCTTCAACCGGAACGCCATCGACAGGTACACCTTCAACAGGTACGCCTTCAACTGGCGGCAATGGTAGCACGACGAATCAATTTAAAGACGTTCCTGCCGGATATTGGGCAGCAGCAGCAATTAATGACCTGGTATCGAAACAAATTCTCAACGGTACGAGCGGCACGACGTTTGAACCTCAACGCAGCGTGACACGCGCCGAGTTCACAGCGATGCTGGTAAGAGCCTTGGAGCTTACAGAACAAAGCACTGTGAAATTCACAGACGTGAAAAGCGGAGACTGGTATGCGGATGCAGTTGCCGCAGCCGTGAAAGCGGGAATCGTTCAAGGAACGAGCGCAACGCAATTCGGAGCCAACGCAAAAATTACGCGTGAGGAAATGGTAACGATGCTTATGCGCGGATACGAGAAGCTGCATGGCAAACCGTCGGTAGACGAAAGCGTCAGCTTTAAGGATCAAGCTAAATTCTCGTCATGGGCAGCAGCTTATATTAAAGAAGCAGCGGCGCTCGGCCTGGTTGGCGGACGCGAAGAAGGCGTATTCCAGCCTGCTGGAATCACTACACGCGGTGAAGCCGCTCAAGTCATCTTTAATCTTTTGAGCAAATAAGCGTCTTATCGTAATAGGTTAACAGGGATGCCGTTCTTATGAACGGCGTCCTGTTATCTTTACAGGGAGGATATACAATGTTCCGTATAAACACCGCTGTCCGATTTTCTATTTGCATTGTGGCCTTGTTGGCCCTTCTTCTGATACCCATTGAACACCAGGTGGATGCCCACGCATACAGCGCCGGCTACACGGCGTTGAATTTGACCAAATCGAATATCGAAATGACCTATGCGCTGGATGAGCTGTCTGTGATCGAACTGGCCGGCGGGGATACGAATAAGAACGGCAAGCTTGAAGAGGAAGAATTTGCTGCAATTAAAGACGGGCTTACGGCATTGTTCAAGGAAAATTTAAAGCTGCAAATTAACAATGAAATCAAAGATTGGACCCAAATAGAAAGCTTTGATATGGAACAAAAAGGGAGTGCCGCCAATGCGATCCTGAAGGTTGTCTTTCCGCCCGCAACTGCATCCGAGCCCATTTCCTTGACAGATAATCTGTACGTGAACGATTCCGTCACCAACTATGTTAATTTAGTTACGATTAACTACGGCAGCCAAAAAAGCACATCGGCTCTATCCGGCAAATACCGGGATTGGAGCATGCAGCTGACCGAGAAAGACTATGCCGGTCTGCAGCAGGATGCGCTGGTCCAGCAAAACAGCGGCAGCGGGCAAATGGACGAGCCGCAGGAAGAGGAATCAAGCCCGTCGGAAGTCATGTCAGGCTGGTATTCATTCTTTACACTGGGGATCAACCATATATTATCCGGATACGATCATCTCCTGTTCCTGTTTTCACTGCTCATCGCAAGGCAGAAGTTCAAGCAATATGCGGCCATGATCACTGCATTTACGATTGCTCACAGCATTACGCTGACGCTTACGGTATTGGGAATTATTAATGTATCCCCAAGCATTGTCGAGCCTGCGATTGCGCTCAGCATCTGCTTTGTCGCGGTAGATAATATTATCCGCAAACAGGTCAGTCACCGCTGGGTGCTGACGTTCTTCTTCGGATTAATCCATGGAATGGGCTTTGCCGATATTTTGAAGGAAATGGATCTTCCGCGAAGCCAGCTGGCTGTGGATCTGATCAGCTTTAACCTCGGCATTGAAGCCGTTCAGGTAACGCTGGTCGCCATTCTGCTGCCGCTGCTTATGATGCTGCACCGCTGGAAATTTTCAAGGCGGACCGTTATTGCAGGCTCGTCGCTTGCGTTCATGCTGGGCGGAATCTGGCTCGTTCAACGAGTATTTCTTGGATGAATCAGCCCAGCCTCCTAACGGCAGGCAAAGGGCATTACAATCACCGACCCAGGTAATATGAGATGCACCTCATAGGACAGACGTTGAATAACTCTCCGGTTCATTCGACATCTATTCCAAGGGGTGTATTTTTTTGCGGACTTTTTTACAACTCTCACAAACTTCTGCAACAACTAGAGTGTATATTCAGCGGATAGAGCGGAGGCGCAGCATATTGGAGAACATATTGATTATAGAAGACGATCAGGCCATTTCCGACCTCATTAAATTGAATCTGGAGGTTGCGGGCTACGAGTGCAAACAAGCCTATAACGGACAAGATGCTCAAAGCGTTCTCTCGGGTTTTTCTCCGCAATTAATTTTACTGGACATCTCCCTTCCCGACATGGAGGGTTACGAGCTGATGCCCCGGTTCAGCCGCAGCGGAGTTCCGGTCATATTCCTGACTGCGCGGAACAGCCTTGCTGATAAAGTAAGAGGACTCAAGATGGGGGCGGACGATTACATTGTAAAGCCCTTTGAAGCAATGGAGCTGTTGGCCAGAATAGAAGTCGTGCTTCGCCGTTATGGAAGCAAAGCAGATCAGATAACATGCGCGGGCCTTGACATCTACCTCGAGGAGCGCACGATAAAGCGAGACGGCACCGTTATCGAACTTACAATGAAGGAATACGAGCTGCTCCTTCTTCTTATCAACAACCGGAACAAAGCCCTGTCCCGAGAAAAAATCCTTGAGCTTGTCTGGGGCTACGATTACATGGGCGAGACGCGGACTGTCGACATTCATGTCCAGAAGATTCGAAAAAAACTGGGATGGGAAGAGCGGATTAAAACCGTCTACAAGTACGGTTACAGGCTGGAGGCTCATGAATGAGACTCTGGCAGAAGGTTTTTTTTGGCACCTTCCTCCTGTTTGAACTGCTGTTCAACGCCTCTTCATTTTATCTTATCGAGCATAATTTCAATCAGAATTTGATGAGAGAAATCGACAGAACCTTGTCGGAGCAGCATATTCTGCACGTTCAGATCGAGACGGGCTGGTCGTATATTAATAATTTGAATCGGCTGTTACATTCGGCAAAAAACAATGCAGATGATTTTATTAAGAATAACACTCAAAAATATCTGAAGTCTTTTGACACCGACAACGTGTCCATTGAAGTATGGGATGAACATAATCAAACGGTTTTCACCGATTTCACCCAAATCGTAGCCGGTCCGAGGAATGAGCTTGAGATAGGGGATTCCGCAAGCAGAACCTATATCATCCGGGATGTTGGCCAGAAGAGCTATTTATTCGTCACAAGCGGGCTCCAATTGAGCGGGGACGATTTTAAGCTCGCCTACATTCGGGATATTACAGGCATTTATCAGGATAAGACGGCTCAGATCAGAAATTTTGTAAAGATCAACATTGTCATTACCGTTATTTTGGCCGCTGGCCTTTATGTGCTGATTTGGTTTCTCACACGCTCGGTCCGCATGCTCACAAAATCCGCACAGACGATAGCTTCCGGCCACTATTCACACCGTGTCGGCGTTTTATCGAATGATGAGATTGGCTTGCTTTCGGAGAATTTTAACCAGATGGCCGTTGCCGTAGAAGAAAAAGTCGAGGAACTGGAGGATGCCGCCAAGAACAGGGAACATTTTATTCACTATCTGACGCATGAATTGAAGACGCCGCTTACCTCGATTATAGGCTATGCAGACTTTTTGAGAACGACTAAATATAACGAAGAAGTTTTTTACAAGGCCTTAAACTATATTTACAGCGAAGGAAAACGGCTTGAAAGTCTGTCGTTCAAGCTTATGGACCTGGTTCTCATCGGAAATAAAAAGAAGGTCATGGACATGGAAGAGATAATGCCGATTTTTGAGGAGACGGAGCAGATTCTAAAACCACAGCTGGAACAATCAAATATTGAACTTTCACTATCGGTTGAGCCTGCAAAGCTGCTTATTGAAAGAGACCTGATCAAAATCCTCTTCACCAACTTAATCGACAATGCGATAAAAGCTTCAGGAGCCGGGGGCATCATTTATTTCAGAGGGCTCATGACGGAGGAAGTCCACTATGCAATAGAGGTAGAGGACGTGGGGATTGGCATACCGGAACAGGATATACCGAAGGTGTTCGAGCCGTTTTTCATGGTGGATAAAGCCCATTCGCGGACAAACAACAGCGCGGGGTTGGGGCTTGCCATATGCGCGGAGATCGTCAGGCTCCATGAGGGAAGGATCGAGATCAGAAGCTGTCTGAATGAGGGCACTATTGTGAGGATCTTACTTCCGGGGGTATGCAACTAATTTACAACTTACCGATACTTATGAGAGATTGTTTTTCTACAATGGAGATGTAAGCTGGAACTCGCGCATTCCTGCCTACAAAAACCAATAGCGGAGGTAAAAAACATGAAATTTCAGGCAGCAGGTAAAAACAAAAAAATAGTCGGGACCGTCCTGGCGTCGGCTCTTATCATCGGAAGCCTTGGCACCATTACCGCATTTGCGGCAAACAACAGCGACGCGGTTCAGAAGGGTGCGTTGATTTCAGTGCCGGCGGCTGCGGATGCGTCGGATGCACCGGTCGCCGCACAGGGAACGATCCAATACAGCAAGGACGTATACTCGAGAACCGACGGCAGCCAGAATATGACGACCGAACGTTGGTACAACCCGGAAACCAAGGATAACAGGTCGGATACCAAGGAATATTCGGCAGATCATCAGCTGCTGAGCTATCAGAGCACCTACTATGTCAACGGCGGCAACGATCTGATTATTGTTCAAAGGGATCTGAGCGGGAATCCGGTGAACGGGAAAATAATCAAGAGGGCCGACAACCCGGATATATTTAAAAAATACGATCTAGGCAACCTGGATTTTAGTGCCCTAAAGGACTTTTACAAGGACAGCAGTTGGACATCCGTCGGCTCCGAGCAAGCACCGGACGGGAAAATCCTGAATAAGGTTATGCAAAGCTATCAGTCCTATATCAGTGACACGACGCAGGCCAATATGCAGCTCATTGAGTTTCTCGATCAGGATACCGGCCTCCCGGTAAAGGAAGAGCTCTACGAGGATTCAACAGGACAGTTCAAGCTCTTTAGCACAGATACGAGCGAATTAAACTATGTGGCTGATGACGGCTCTATATTTAATACGGATGGAATTTCGCTGACTCCCTTCCAGACTCAAACTGCTTTTAATGGAAAATAATGCAACTAAACAGCCTGTTGGGAACCTTCTCAACAGGCTGTTTTTAAGTGCGCCAGACGCGAGCGGCAGATGGAGGGGAAACAGCTTCACGAAGGCCTGATACACATGCAGAAATGCACAGTTTCTCTTGTTGTTCAAGGGAACATCCCCGCTTAGCGCTGGAAATATCCCGCACGCTGCATGAAGATTTTTTCCACTTGTTCGACAATCGGCCCGTCCGCTTCCGACTTCTGTTTCACTTCCAGCCATTCCGGATCCTGGCCGAATACATCCCACTGGCGGTTCCGCTCGTCCATATCGTTGTATTCCATGATGTAATACAGCTTGGAGTGTCCTTCCTGATCGACCCAGAAGTCATAAACCTTCATTCCAAGGCGTTTGAAAATTCCAATGGTGTGGTTGGCGAAACGGGCATTCATAGCTTCCATCTTCCCGGCATGAACGGAATAGATACGCAGTTCGTACAGCAAGTTAATTTCCTCCCTAGGTAAAATGATTGCTTTCCTGTTAGATCCTGCCCGCCGTGAAGACGCTGCCAACAGGGGGCATATCTGATATATTCCCGCATTTTGCGGTCAAAAGCAATGGCCGCTGCGGCTATTCCGGCTATTCCGTCTGCTATTTACTCATCCGGCCGGGGCGATAATAGGGATAATCCATTTTTTCCTGAACCTGCCGGGCGACCTCCGGAGTGCTTAATGATTCGACGAGGAACAAGCCAAGGTCAAGAGATGCGGAGACGCCGCCGCCCGTGAACACATTGCCGTCCCTGACAACGCGGGACTTTACGACCTCTGAGCAATAAGGGGCAAGCAGGTCATATGCAGAAGGGTTCGTCGTAGCCCGTTTATCAGTCAAGAAACCAGCCGCCCCAAGCAGCAGGGCGCCAGTGCAAACCGACGCCTTAATCTCCACATCGCAGGCAGTTTTCACCCAGGAGACAAAATCGGGGTCATGCCTAAGCTGCCTTGTAGAAAATCCGCCGGGGATAAAAATCAGATCATATCCGGAGAGATCCGGATAGACATGCGGGATTTTTATGGTTAAACCCCGATCATCCGTGATTTCCGCCTTCGTCGAACAAAAATCCCATGACACTGCTTCTTTGACTCCCAAAATGCCCAACCAGGTTACAGCTTCGTAAAAACCGCTAAAATCCAGCGTCGTCATTCCGTCAAATAAAATAAATGCCATCTTCATTCCCGTACACCGGCCTTTCGTTTGTCTGGTATAAAACAAAAAAAAGCACCCGATCTGAAGAGAATCAAGTACTTTGCCCAGGCGTACGGCTGTTTGTCGGTGCGCTCCCTCATGGTTATCCATGTTTACGCCAGTAACGCACCGTTTCATGCTAATGTTATAATCTTACATTCTTCTGCTGGAAAGTTCAAGGAGATAAAAGGAGATAAATCTCCGCCTGGTTTTTTTAGCCTTCAGCCTTCATCCTTCACTGCTATAGCCCTGAGCCTCCAGGTTCTTGCGGCTGGCCTTCATGATGAACATGTACATGAGAGCAAAACCCGCCACGCCCAGCAAAGCCGTCCCGGCGCTGATCCGGTACATCGCATGCGCGCCAAGATTCTGGAATATCCAGCCTCCGGTGACGCCCGCTACGATCCCGGACAGCCCTCCCCAGCTGAGGGCGTATACCGCTTGACCCGAGGCCCGGTATTCCTTCGGAACGAGCAGGGCGGTCAATTGCGTGCCTACATAATAATAACCTGCAAAAGTAAGACAGTGCAGGGCCTGAATGAAGATGATCTGATAAGGGGTTTCCGCCACCGACATCAGAAACCAGCGCAGCGCGTAAAGCAGACTGACAACGGCCAGACAGAAAATCATCGTTCGTTGACTTTTGCGCAAATACCGGTCGAACAGCAGGTAAACCGGAATCTCGAAGATGGATGACAGAAAAGCGGACCAGCCGATCAGAGAGTTTTTGCCTCCCAGATCGGAGATATAGATCGAAACAAATGTGTTGTTCATGGAGTTTGGAATCGAAATGAGAACGCCGATGACAAGGAACATGATAAACGGTTTGTTGGCCCATATTTGACCATAACCGACCGGGGCCCCTTTTCGGCTGCCCGTTTTGCCTCCGCGGGGCAGCTTCAAGGCCAGGGCGATGGAGATAAGCATCATCACCCCGTACACGATCCACAGCTGATGAATGCCCAGTCGCTCGATGACCGGTCCTGTCGCCACCGCCATAACGGCCCACCCGAGGGAACCCCACAGACGGAAGCTGCCGAACTTAAGGCCTGTCTTGTCGGCCACATCGAGATTGAGGCTGTTGCTTTGCGAGAACAACGGGCTCTGGAAGAAAAAATAGAGCAGCATGAACGTAAAGATAAGATAGCCCGCGTTCAGAGAAAAGACGATCTGCATGACCACGGCATTGCCGATCAGCAGCATGAGCAGAACGCGCCTGGCATTCTCCAGCCGGTCGCTCCAATATCCCCAGAAGGGGTTGGAGAGGAGGGAGATGAACGGGCCTCCGGCGAGCAGCAGGCCAACCGTAAAGTTGGACATGCCGGCTTCCTTCAAATAAAGCGGAAAAAAAGTGCTGTAGACGGAAATAGCCCCGTAGATGAAAAAGTTGAACGCTTTTATGAAGCCCAGGGAACGTATGTTGGTCAATGATGGGTGTGACATGTAGTGCGCTCAATCCTTTCCCGCTGACGAACCTGTTTTGGCAAGCTTCCGGTACTGCGTCGGCGTGATTCCGGTATGCGATTTGAAGATCGAGCAGAAGTATTTGTACTCCTTGTAGCCGACTTTCTCGGCGATCTCGAATACCCGCTCGTCGGTTCCGACCAGACTTGCTTTGGCCCGTTCGATGCGCACCTCATTCAGATACTCCGCGAACCCTTTGCCGAAATTTTGTTTGAACAGGATGCTGAAATAATTCGGCGTTATTTTGAGCAGGGCGGCCAGCTCAGAGGCCTTCAAATCCGTATGGTAGCTGGAATCAATATGCTTGTTGACGCGTTCGGCAATCCAGTGGTTCTTGTTGGCCAGGGAGGAATGAATCATCGCATGCAGGGACCAAAGCTCTTTGCGGAGCAGCGATTCCATGGCGCGGTAGGAGTTGTGCGTCAACAGATCGATTTCGCCCGAATTGAACGGATCGGTGCGCTCCGACAAATCCATGCCGTTCGTATGCAGTCTGCGCTGCAGGATAATGCTCAATTCCTTGAAGGCCTGCAATACTTCCTTCAGCAGATAGCCCCTCTCGCGAAACTGCTGCATGATGCTCCCGATGATGTCATCCAGTTCCTCATAGCCTCCATGAAAGAGCACGTGGACCAGCTGCTTCTCCAGCTCGAACGGAGAGAACGGCAGAGGGCTCCGCCCGGAAATTTGCTCTTCATCATGAAACTGAATGGAGCGGCCCTCCGGAATTGCAGCAAGCTGCAGGGCCGTGGTGGCCTCTGTACTGCGGGCATATGCCTCGTCCAATTGGGAAAAAGCCGGCGACACGCCAAAATAAAGGCGGGGGACCGGCGGTGCCATGTTCTGCGCTGCCGATAAGGCGGCAGACAAATCCAGCTGGCTCACCTGGCGGGAGCCGATGCACAGCGAAAGCAGCAGGTTCGGATGATGGAAGAAGGAGATGACTTCCTGATCGAAGGGTTTCAGCGCCGCATGAACGGTACTTTCCCAACCGATCCGGGCGGATTGCTGCGACTCCTCCGACGAATGGCTGGTCCATTCCGCATAATCCTCCAGCTGGCTGGCGATAAACCGGTAGGACGACTGGCCGTATGCGGCCGATGGCGGCGTATCGGCGTCCTTCCGTATAGCGGCTCCTCCTTGAACAAGCTGGATCATCCACTTTAACCAGCTTTCGCGCTCGCGCTTTTTTTCCAGCTCCGCATCAAGCGAGATTTCCATGCCGATTCTCTGGACCATCGCCATCAGCTCCTCAATGTTGACGGGCTTCAGCAAATAATCCTCGATCCCAAGACGCAGGGCGCGGCGCGCATACTCAAAATCATCATAGCCGCTGACGATAATGATGCGGATCTGCGGCCATCTTTCCTTCAGCTCCTTGGCTAATTCAAGTCCATCCATTCCATCCATGTTAATATCCGTGAGCACAAGATCGACAGGCTGCCCCGATACGAATTGCAGGGCCTCTACGCCGTCATAGGCTTCGCCCGCCACTTCCGCGCCGATCGAATCCCAAGGAATGGTCTGTCTCAAGCCTTGGCAAATGATCGGTTCATCATCAACGATTAGCATTCGAATGGTCATGCTTCCTCCTCCTTTTCGTTCATCCAAAGAGGTATTCTTAACCTTACGCATGCTCCCGTAATGGACTGCTCCATGGGAAGCTCAACTCCGTAGCCGCTGCCGTTCACAAGCTGGATCCGTTCATGAATGTTGCTGATGGCGTGATCCAGCACGCTTTTATCGCCGGTCCTCTCCTCCAGAGCCCGGTGAATCAGAAGTCTTTTTTCCTTGGAAAATCCGATCCCTGAATCGGTCACGTCGATAATCAAATCCGCTCCGTCCTGATAGGCGCGAACGTCGATTTTTCCGGCCTGCCGTTTGAAGCCGTGCTTGATGCTATTCTCCACCAGCGGTTGAATAACCTTCTTGAGCACCACCGCGTCCTCTAAGGATGCTTCCATAAAGAGGGAGAACCGCAGCTTGCTGCCCATCCGCTTCTGCTGCAAATTCAGATAGGCCCGGACAAATTCCATTTCGCCGGCGAGCGTCGTATGATGCTTCCCGCTGTCCATGCCCATCCGGAAAAACCGGGACAAGGTCTCGATCAATTGGCTGGTCTCAGGCGCCTGCTCCAGACGCGCCGTCCAGCGGATCGTATCGAGCGTGTTGTACAGAAAATGCGGATCCATCTGGCTCTGCAGGATCCGCAGATCGGATTCCTTCTGCCGGATCTCCAGCTTATATTTCTTGTCGATGAGATCTTTAATCGTGGTGACCATATTGTTGAACTGCCTGCCGAGCTCGCCGATCTCATCGCGTGAACGCACCTCGACCTGGGCCGAGAAGTCTCCGTGCTTGAGACGGTGCGTCTCTTTCTTCAGCTCCAGGATCGGCCGGATGATCGCCAGCTCGAAGCCGATTAAGGCGAGCAGGCCGAGAATCAGGATCACAAGGATCAAAATCTGCAAGGATGCTTTGATGGCCTTGGTTTTCTCCACGATCGTCTCATCCTTGACCATTGCGACAATATTCCAGCCCGTGGATTTCATATGCTGGTTAAATACGACATAGGAGGTGCCTTCCTCCTGCAAGGCGAACACGCTGCTCCGCTTGTTCACGATTTCCTGAAGCATGCTGCTGTCCGGGTAAGGATGGCCGACCAGCTTCTCGTCCGGATGCAGCAGGACGCTGCCGTCGGGGCGGACGATAAATATCGAGCCCTGATCCTTGGGAACCGGCGTTGTCAATAAATCGGTGAATTCCGTTTCATTCAGACGCACGATCACCTGGCCGACCTGGTTGGACGGCTTCTCGAAGGAATTAATAACGCGGAACATGGAGATGACCCGTTTACTGCCGGTCCAGCCGCTCTCCAGCGAATAGGAATCCGTCCAGACGATTCCGCCCCGGTTGGCTTTCGCCAAGTCGCTCCATGGCTGCTCGAGGCCCTTGACCGGTTCGCCCATCTGCAGCTCGTTGCCGCCTACGCCCTGCAGCGAAATCGATTTGATGTACTGCTTGGACATGATCTGGAACGCGAAGAAGCCTTCAATCGCCGTTTTGTCCTTGTAGATTTGCTCCATATTGCCGGGAGTGGGCTTGGCCTCCAGGAAGCTGCGGAAATTTTCCTGATAAATCATATAGTCCGAGATATCTTCAATCGCCTTGATTTTCTCCGTCAGATTCATCTCGATGGTATTCAGGTTCTTCTCCATCGAGTCGATGAACTGCTGCCGCAGTATCGTCTCATACCGGCTCAGAATCACATAGCCGATCAGCAGAGAGGGCAGGGTGACCAGCATAATGAAGATCGCCACTGATTTTTTTCGCAAGCTGATATTGAGGAATCGGGTTGCGCCTGATTTCATATGGTTTCATTCCCCCCGGGTGTCTGCATACTCCTGAGTACTCTATCGGAAGTCCTGTTCCTTCTATTATAAAGGAATCCTGGGAGGAAAGCTGACATAACAAGCGGCCAATTTCTGCAAGGAGACGAGTGCGGGAGGCGGCATTTGAATCCGGAGAAGCGGTGAAACGGCGCCCTGCGAAGATCCGATCCCTCCGGAAGCGGATGAGCGCCGGTGTGTTATCCTTTGACGGCGCCTGCCGTCATACCCTGCACAAGCTGCTTCTCCATGGCCAGGTAAAAGACGAGAAGCGGGATCAACGCCATGCTCAAGGCCGCCATCTGAAGCGTCTGGAACCGGGTCTCCGTGCCGGCGAAATTGGCGAGGCCCAGAGGCAGCGTCTTCAGAGCCGCTTTATTGATCAGAACGAGAGCAAACAGGAATTCATTCCAATTATAAATGAAATTAATGATAATAACCGTGGCCAGCGCAGGCTTGGTCATCGGCAGGATGATCGACCAGAAGATCCGGTAGATGCCGGCCCCGTCCATAATGGCGGATTCCTCGATATCCTTCGGAAATATTTTCATAAAACCCACTAGAATGAAGATCGTAATCGACAGATGAAACGCCGTATACGGGAGAATGAGAGAGAGATGGGTATTGAGCAGCCCGACCTTTTTCATCAGAATAAAAATAGGGACGAGCGTAGTGTGGATGGGAATCGTCATCCCGATAATGAACAGGCTGTAAAGCCATCCCCGCACCCGAAATCGGAATCTGGACAGGAAGAAAGAGGTCAGCGCCCCCAGAAGCACGGTGAGCACAATCGCTCCCGCCGTTACGAGCACACTGTTCCAGAAATAAGTGCCAAGATGCGCCACTTTCCAGGCCTCGGTATAATTGCTGAAGTTCCAATGCTTGGGCAGTCCCATCGGGTTGGTTGCGAAGTCCTCCTCGGTCTTGAACGAACCGACAACCATCCAGACGATCGGAATGATATTAATGATGCAGAGCACCGCTAAAAACAGATGAATGATGGTTTTCTTGCCCCGTGATGTTTGCATGGCTGCTCCTCCTTTTACGCGGCTTGCGGTGCTTAATCGTTTCGGCTGGTTGCCAATTTGGCCGCATAAATAGCGATCAGGCTGAATAGTAGAATCAGGATGGAAACGGCGCTTCCGAGCCCGAAATTCATATTGTTGAAGGCGTTGGTATACATGTAAATCGTCATGACTTCGGTATTATGGGCAGGCCCGCCGGCAGTCATCACGTAGATGAGGTCGAATACCCGGAAGCTGTTGCTGATCGAGAAGATCAGCGTCACCCAGATCGTTTCCTTCAGCATCGGCAGGGTGATATGCCAGAACCGTCTCCAGCCGGTCGCTCCGTCCATAGCGGACGCTTCCCGGATCTCTTCGGGAATATTTTGCAGGCCGGCCAGAAAAATAACCATGTAGAAGCCGTAGTTTTGCCAGAGATAGGTGATGCTTACGGATAGCATGCCCCAGCGCTCGCTGCCCAGCCAGTTTTGTTTCCAGGAATCCAGATGGAGCAGGCCGAGAATGCCGTTCATCAGCCCCGATTCCGTGCTGTAGACCATATTCCAGATCATCGAGACGATAACCGCCGAGATGATGACGGGGAGAAACAAAGCGGAACGGTATATTTTGAGGCCTCTCAAAGAACGGTTCAGCAGCAGAGCGAAAAACAACCCCAGGGGCAGCTGACCCACGATTCCGCTGACCATCATGAACAGATTGTTTTTGACGCCTTTCCAGAAGATATCGTCCTTCAATATGGAGTTGTAATTGTCCCAGCCCGCGAAGGTCATGTCGGACAGACCGTCCCAATTGAAGAAGGAATAGTAGAAGGACATCGCAATAGGAACCATCGCGAAGCCGATATAAATAATCAGGGCGGGGAGCATCCCGATAAAAATAGTCAGCGCCATCCGCTTCGTTATTGTCATAGTTGGCCCTCCTTTGCTGTGGGTTTTCTTATAAGGGGGATGAAGGGCGGCCGGGGACAAGCCTCAGCCGCCTTTATACAATAAATCCCTGATCCGTTTTTCGGTTATATCCAGATTGCGAGAGACTTCGAGCCCGCAGCGATTTCATCTGCCGTCATCTCGCGGCCTAACGCGTCGGAGAGGTACAGGCCTTCGCTGATCAGCATGGTCGAAAGCGCGATTTCGGCCGTTGGCAGAAGGCTGACACGGCCCTGCAGGGCAGCAATCCAGTGCTGCTGGGAGGAATCGTACGCATCTTCATTCTCTCTCATCCGGTGCCAGCGGGTATCCATCCGGTTCAAGTCGATCCGGCTGTCCAGATCCATATCGGCAACGGTCGTATGATAGCTGAATTCGGAGGTTTGCTCCGCCGAATGATAGGCGGGAAGCCGGATGCCGCCCCGTGAGCCGATAATGCTGCTGCCTTCAACGCCGCCAAGATGAACGGCCCAGGCTTCGAAAATATCCAGCGTCACGCCGCCTTGAAAGGTGACGAAGCCAAGCGCGAGCTCTTCCACGTCGAAGCCGCTTTGCGCGCTTCTCTGCGGATCCATATCCATCTCTTGAATTAATTTGCCGGTGACCCTTGCGAGCGGCGGGTTCCCGAGCAAATACAGCATTTGGGCGATATGGTATACGCCCATATCCAGAAGGGCGCCGCCGCCTGCGCTTTCCTTCCTCGTGAAATGGGCGGTGCCGAAGCCGTCTACAAAAGGGCGGCCCCGGCGCCTGAAGCCGCTCGACCGGGCATGAAACAGCTTGCCCAATTGTCCGTCGTCGATCAGTGCCTTCGCGGCCTTCGTTTCCTTCTTGTACAGCATGCCCAGCTGGATATGCAGCATCTTCCCGGACTCGCGGGCGGCGTCCACCATCCATTTGCCGTCGTGATAAGAACCGGCGATCGGTTTCTCGCAGTAAACATGCTTGCCGGCCTGGAGCGCTGCGATCGTCAGCGGCGCATGAAAGTTATTATGCAGACATACATCTACCGCATCGATATCATCCCGCGCCAGCAGCTCTTTATAATCCGTGTAAACATCGGGAACCCCGTATTTCTCCGCAGTCTCCCGGGCTTCCCGTTCGTTGATGTCGCACACGGCTACCACCTGCGCGCCTTCAATGCGGGAATAGTTGTCCAGATGCTGCTTGCCGATAATCCCTACGCCTATAACGCCGATTCTGATTTTTGCGTTTTCCAATGTTTTTACGCCTCCAATTTCTGCCCGGCAGTCCGGTTTACCGCCGCCAGCAGTCTTTTCATTGAGGCCAATGCCCATTCAATCTCGATGTACGGATCGGACGGGGCGTTATATTCGACCGCCCAATATCCTTCATATCCGCTGTCTGCCAGCGCCTTGACGGCATCTTCGGCTCCTGGAGAAGCAAGCGTCCGGGCATCCAGATGTACGTGGTTTACCCAAGGGGCAACAAGCCGGTTTCCCTGTTCACCGGTGTCATTCCATCGTCCGATGTGGAGCAGAATACCATATCCCGGGTGATCGACAGCTTCAGCGATCCGCTTCATCCACCTGGGATCAAGCGATACGCCGGTATGATTCTCCGGGCCAACCGTAAACCCGTAATCGGCGGCTATCTGTGCATATTCCCGATAGCGTAGAACCGTATACACGAACTGCTCCTCCGTCATCTCGCCGGGTCCCCGGTTGGCATCGATCCGAACCGTCCGGGCTCCCAAGAGATGCGCAGCATGCAGATGCGCCAGCGCATTGCGGTGAAGCTGCGCCCTGACATCGGGATCCGGGTCCCACAAATGGGCCCGGTCCACGATCAGGTTGGCGACGGTCAGCTGCTTCTCGTCAAGCGATCGTTTGATTTTGCGGAGATGGTCATCGCTTGCGAGCTTCCAGACAGGAACGCTGCGATCTGTGAAGAAAGCGTTCCACAGATCCACAGCTTCCAGCCTGTAGCGGTGCTTGACCGTCTCCAGATAGCCGAAGATGTCCATTTCGCCTTCGCTGAACAGCTGGTAGAAGGAGAATCCTCCAAGGGAAGCTTTCACTTGCCATTCCTCCATTCCCTGACCAGACGGGATATACGCTCCGCCCGAATTATTTGATCTTATCCATGGCCTCTTGCATATCCTGGGCGACCTGTTCCGGCGTTTTCTGCTTCATGGTGATGGCTTGAAGGTCGTTCTCGATCACATCCTTGATCGTTGCCGGCATTACGCTGTCGAACACAAGGGCATCGCCGTTCTTGGTCAGCTCGATCATTTCCTTCAAATATTTGCTCGTATCCGCAGGCATTTCCACCGTAGCCGGAACGACAATGCCTTTGCTCATCAGGTTCTGGTACAATTCAGGGGCGTAGAAGTACTGCAGGAATTTGAGCGCCGCATCTTTCTTCGCTCCGCTTAATTCTTTGCTCAGCCCGATACCGTATTGGACGACTCCGGCACTTTTGCCTGCCGAGCCTTTGCCGCCTTCGATGGAAGGGAACAGCGCAATGCCGATGTTATCCGGGTTTTCCGTATTGCTGACGCGGAATTTGGTATCGATCGTCGAGCTTGTCATGGTCATGGCGGATTTCTTCTGCAGGAAATAATCCTGCACCTGCACTTCGTCCATCGTGTTCACATCGGAATTGAACGCTTCGGCCTTGTTCAGCTCATCGAGAATGCCCAGTGCCTTGACATAGTCGGGATCTGTGAATTTAGCTTCGCCCTGCTTGACCTTGGTGAGGAAATCGGTGCCGGCAACGCGGTCTCCGACAGCCGACATGAAAGTGGACTGCAGCGGCCATCTGTTCTTGTTGCCGATACCCATCGGCGTGACGCCTGACGCTTTCAGCTTCTTCACCAGGTCAAGGAAGTCGGCATAGGTCGTCGGAAATTCATTGTAGCCAACCTTCGCCAGCATATCTTTATGGTAGTAGATGATATCGACAAAGGTCATTTTCGTCGGGATGGCGTACTGCTTGCCGTCTACGTTATAACCGGCCAACGCCTGAGCGGGAAGGACGTCTTTCCAGTTGTCCATGATTTCATCAATGGGCATCAGCACATCGGCGTCGATGTAAGGGTCCATATCGATGCCGGGAAACAGGATGAACATGTCGGGCATGCTGTTTCCGGCCGCTTCCGTGCGCAGCTTGGTACGGTACTGTGCGGAAGGGATATCCTGCGCTTCGATGGTGATGTTCGGATTCAGCTCCTGAAATTTCTTGATCCGCTCCTTGTACAGCTCATTGTCCACATTGGGACTCGACCAGTTGTCCTCCATGGTGAGCGTAACCTTCTCATCGGATGCCGTCTGAGGCTGACCGTTCTCCGTGGCGGTGTTGTTGTTCCCGCAAGCTGTAATGACAATCAGTGCAACAGAAGCAACAGCAAGAAGTGATTTTCGAAAAAAACCTGTACCCATACACATTCCCCTCATCTTATGTTATTTTTGTTGACATTAACCTTACGGGAATATTATATAATGAGCTCATTTGCTCTTACTATCCCGGCGAATTATGATAACATCCAAATTTTTAATGCAGATACAGGACATGATACTTGTTTTTGGGGTATATCGCGATTGGACAGCCGTAGGGTTGAAAATAATGAAAAGCCCTGCTATTGCGCATTTTGGCGGGAAGCAGGGCAGGGTACCACCGATTATACAAGGGGGCAAAATGCTGCTGCCGACAGAAGAAATATGCGGCCGGCCGCCGTTATGCAGGGCCCGTACTACGCATCGGAATGCTGCGCGGCGGGATAAAAGCCGGACTCACCACGCGGCCACTTCACCGTCCGCCCTTGGTTCCGTGCCGCCAGCCAATACGCCGGTTGCGGAATCCCGCCAGATGATCTGTCCCCGTCCGAACATGCCCGAATCCAGCGCACGCTGCACCACATGTCCTCTTCTGGCCAGAGCCTGGGCGATGTGATCGGGGAACTGCGGTTCCACTTCGATTATCTTTTCTTTAATCCAGCGCCATCTCGGCGCATCCAGCGTTGCCTGGGGATTAAGGTGAAAATCGATGGCGTTCATCACGACCTGCACATGCGCTTGCGGCTGGATCGATCCGCACATCACGCCGAAGGGGCCGACCGGCATTCCGTCCTTCGTGATAAAACCCGGAATTATCGTATGGTAGGTCTTCTTCCGGGGCGCAAGGACGTTAGCGTGGTCAGGGTCCATGGAAAATCCGGCACCCCGGTTCTGCATGCAAATTCCCGTCCCGGGAATAACAATTCCGGAGCCGAAGTCGCCGGAATGGCTCTGGATGAACGAGACCATATTGCCCTCGCCATCCGCCGCTGCCAAATAAACCGTGCCTCCCTTAGGCGGCTCGCCGGCCAATGGAAGAAAAGCTTCCATTCCGATCAATGCTCTCCGCTGCTCAGCATAAGCCCCGGAGAGCAGTTCCTGGACAGTGACCTTCATGCTGCGGGGATCCGTAATATATTTCAGACCGTCCACATAAGCCAGCTTCACAGCCTCAATCTGCTTGTGGTAGGTGGCTACCGTATCCTTCGCGTCAAAATCCATGCCTTTGAGAATATTAAGCGCGATCAGAGCGACGAGACCTTGTCCGTTCGGGGGAATTTCCCAGATATCGTAGCCCCGGTAATTTACGCTGATCGGATCTACCCACTCCGGTCTGTACTGGGCCAAATCCTCTTTGCTCAGGAATCCGCCATGCTTGCGGAAGAAAGCATCGATCTGTTCCGCCAGTTCTCCGCGATAGAACGATTCCGCCCGGGTCTCGGCAATCGAGCGCAGTGTACGGGCGTGATCCGGTGAGCGCCAAATCTCGCCTGCATCAGGTGCGCGGCCGTCCGGCGCGAACGTGTCCATCCAAGGCTCATGCACTTCATTGTTCAAAGCGCTGATATTGTCATAGCCCAGCTTCCAGTATTTCGCTATTGTCGGAGATACCGGGAAGCCGTTCTCCGCGTATTCGATCGCAGGCTTCAGCACTTCGCTGAGCGGAAGACGGCCGAACCGTTCCGACAAAGCGGCCCAGGCCGCCGGCGTTCCGGGAACGGTAACCGGCAGCATGCCGTAGGCCGGAATTTTGTCGTATCCGGCGGCTCGGACTTTATCGATTGAGATCGATTCGGGAGACGGGCCGCTGGCGTTCAAGCCGTGCAGCTTGCCGTCGATCCAGACGATGGCGAAGGAGTCGCCTCCGATGCTGTTGGAATTCGGCTCGACGACAGTCAGGCAGGCGGCTGCGGCGATGGCCGCATCCACCGCGTTGCCCCCCGCTTTAAGCATATCGAGGCCCGCTTGTGCGGCAAGCGGCTGGGTGGTAGCGACCATTCCTTTTTTTGCGTAGGTTACCATCCTTCTGGAGGGGTAAGGATTCCATAAGGCGTCATAATTCATGCTGCATCTCTCCTCCTCTGCTGCTTCAATCAACTGAATAAGGTTTTCAAGCTGATGTATGCGCTTTATTTTTTGTTCAATAGAACGACTTAGCCCATTCTTCTTTACGTAAGGTTAATGTGTTTATTATAATCCGTGCCATTCAGAACCGATATCCTACGCAAATATGATAATATCCCAAAATATTAAACGGGTTTGAGGCCCACTCTTTTTTGGCTATATTGCTCCAAACCTACACACGTTGTACACAGATGTCTTCTATACTTGGTCGTGAGGTTACAAATGGAGGTGTGGCTCGCATGATGAAGAGAGCAGGAAGAACGCCGTGTCCGGTATAAGCTTGTGATAACATGACGGTATAAGAATGCATGCTGCAGCTTAAATTAAGATACACCAGATTGCAGGCAGATATGGAGTGTACAGCAATGAAACGAAGTATATTGTTAGTAGAAGATGATATGCTTATGCGTGAATTTATAACGGATTATTTTATAAAGGAACAATGGGAAGTGCATGAGGCGGAGAACGGAAGACTCGCGCTGGAAATTTTTGAACGGACCTCCGTTGATCTGATTGTTCTGGACATCATGATGCCGGAAATGGACGGATGGTCGGTATGCCGGCGCATTCGCGAGAAATCGGACGTGCCGATCATCATGATCACGGCAAGGGCGGAGGACGATGATCAGGTTATGGGGTATGAGCTTGGCGCCGATGAATATGTGACGAAGCCCTTGAGTCCGAGGGTACTGGTAGCCCGCGCTACTGCGCTAATGAAAAGAACCGAAGGGACGATCGGACGTGAAGGGGACATGCTGGTCTATGGGGATTTATTGGTGAACAGAATGGCGCATACGGTATCTGTTGCGGACAATACGATCAATCTGTCGCCGAAGGAGTACGATCTGCTCCTCTTTCTCACCAGGCACTACGGCAAGGTCCTGCCCCGTGAATATATTCTGGATTCGGTATGGGGTTACGATTACTTGGGGGATTTGCGCACAGTCGACACCCATATCAAAAAATTAAGAGCCAAGCTCGGAGACGAAGGCCGGTATATCGGCACCGTCATTCGCGCAGGCTATAAATTTGACATGGAAGCATGAGAAGGCGCGGCGTAGTCCTAAAACTTTTCATTGTCACATCTGTTCTGATTTTAATTGTTTTTTCCCTGGTTATGCTGGCGGAAGGATTGTTTTTCGAGCGGTTTTACCGGTCGTCCAAGATCCATGCGTTAGAGAGGAATATGAATCAATTCGCGGTTCAATTCGAACAGGCGGAAGCGGGCGGACAGCAGGTGTCGCGGCTGCTCGGCGCCTTTATGAACCATAATGATACCAGCACGGCAATCTTGAATGACCGGTTCGAACGGACAGCTATCAATCCCTATTTTCTGAAGCTGCAAGTGGGCAGCAAGACGGTTACCATTCCTATCCCGCAGGATGGAATGACAATCAATTCCATCCCGCAAGGGATGCAAATCGGCGATACGCTGGTGGTCGACGGGATCTTCATGGATGAGGCGGATACCGTCATGCAGCCCGTGGTCATCCAGCAGAAGAATTCGGAGCTTGAACAGGGTTTGGTGCGTGTGAAAGGGAAGATAACGGATTTGATGCTCCCCGAGCAGCGGTCGTACAACCCTCTCTATCAGGATTCCCTTATCGACGATGCGCTAGAGGACTGGAGAGAGCATTCGGAACAATACGGTTCCCTGCTGCAGAATGGTTCCCCTGTTCAAGTGGAATGGACAGACGAATGGAGCGGCGTCAGTTACGCGGTTCTGATCCGGGAGCTGCCCGAGGGTAAGAGCGGGGATCGTTATTTATTCGTCATGACCTCGCTGCAGCCTGTCGGGGAAGCGGTCGAGACACTGAAGCAATATTTTGTTTATATCGCGCCAGTTATTCTTATCCTTGTGATCGTTCTGTCCCTGATTTATTCCCGGATTGTCTCCCGTCCGTTAGTGATGCTGAGCCGCTCGGCGGCGCGTCTCGCGAAACTGGATTTTACCGCACAGCCTGAAATCCGTTCAAAGGATGAATTCGGGGATCTTTCGCGCGATATGACTGTGTTATCCCGGAATTTGGATGCAGCCCTGAAGGAGCTTACCCATGCGAATGAGAAGCTGCAGGAGGATATCGAAGACAAGGAGCGGTCCGAGCAGCTTCGCAAAGAGCTGATCGCGAACATCTCCCATGAGCTGAAGACGCCGCTCGGCATCGTTAAAGGATTTGCCGAGGGGCTGCAGGACGGGGTGGCGAGCGATAAAAGAGACCGTTATCTCGCGCTCATCGTCAATGAAACGGATCGGATGAACGCTTTAATTCTGGATATGCTGGAGCTTTCCAAATTTGAAGTCAAGGCCGTTCGGCTGCAGCCGGGAAGCCTGTCGATGGCAAGCCTTGTCCATAAGGCGGCTGATTCTTTTTCCGGGCAATTGGAGAGCAAGCGACTGCAGGTCAGGTTAAGCCAGGAGGATGGGGAAGTACCGTTAGTCACGGCAGACCCCAGACGAATCGAACAGGTAGTCATGAATTTATTGAGCAACGCCATTCGGCATGCGGTGGAGAACAGTGTCATTACAATTGACATCAGGCGGACTTCTCCGGGAAAGGTAACTACAGTTATCGAAAATACCGGACCGCCCATTGCAGAGGCGGATATGGGCCGGATATGGGATCACTTCTACCGGGCCGAGCGTTCCCGGGACCGTAAATCCGGAGGGACTGGTCTGGGACTTGCGATCGTCAAACATATTCTGGAGCTTCACGAAAGCGAGTATGGTGCGGTCAACACGAGTCAAGGCGTTGCATTTTCTTTTACATTAAATGAAAGCAGAGGAGAACACCATAAATGAAAGCAGAGGAGAACACCATGAATAACAAGAAAATCATCTATCTTATTACAGCTCTGGTTGCGCTGATTCTGATCAGCGCATGCAGTGCAAAATCAAACAACGGATTATCGGATCCTGAAAACGCGATCCCGGCTGAATCCAATCAAGGGAATACCGCCGGCCAGAACGGCGCTGCGGCGAATTCTCCAGACAATACCGCTGCTCAGGACGGCAATGCTGCGAATTCCCCGGACAATGCCGCCTCTAATGAGGGCGCTGCGGCGAATTCCCCAAACAATGCCGCCGCTGATGGCAGTGCAGCAGATTCCGACAAGGAAATTTTAATTATTATCGATCAGACTCCCAAGCCGATTGAGGGAAACAGTTTCGATTTTGTGGTGAACAAGCTCCCGGAAGGGTACTCGCTAAGTCAAATTCAGTGGGTTTCCGAGAAGAACCAGATTACCAATACGATAGCGGAAGCCATTGAACACGGGCAAAACGGGGAAGACGGGTTCTACATCAGCGGAGACGGACAATTCTCCGGCTTCTTCTACCCGGATACGATGAAGGGCGAGGAAGGCGAAGTAAGCTTCCTGTTCAAGGACGATCAAGGCCAGGAGTTAACCTGGAAAAAGAAAATTACCTTGAATTAATGCCTCAGCAGAGGCTGCAAGCGATGAACGGGTTTGGAAAACAGAGCAGTCCCAATGGGCTTGCTCTGTTTTTTCTATGTTATTCCCGGCAAACCATCAACAGGTTATCGTCGGGGTCTTTGATCACGAACCAGTGATCCTGCTGGATATCCGTGACCAGGTTAATGTTATTTTCTTGGGCAAAAGAATGGGAAGCCTGCAGGTCACGGGTCACCAGCATAAACGCCGGCGTCTTTGTATTCGGGGCGCCTCCGGGTTCCTTCCTGCCCCACATCGGCATCGTGTCCAGGATAAGACCCGTTCCCTCCATCGGCAGCGGGCAGAGATGGCCGTTCATGATTTCGCAATCCCCCGGAGACAGCCCCAGCAAGCGGCAGTACCAATCCCGTGACCGCTCAATATCCCGGACTGGCACAAAAACACTGCCGACCTTGTTCCTGATCGGACTTTGCACAGCCGCCTTCTGCAGTTCTTCCCGGCCTGAATGACTCATATCCATTCCCCCTGCTCAAATTTTTGATTTCGCCGTTCCGATTTCCTGGCAGGCCCGCCATCAACCCCCTGACAGGGAGGTTCCGGTCTCCAGCAATGTCTTCATACCCGACAGAACAACCGGCAACCCGCCTTCAAGTATCCGGGAAGTATGAGGCGACAGCTCGAATTCGTCATGTGTGACGGTTACCAGCGTGACCCCTTCCATCTCGTCATGAGGCTCGATCTCCCATGTGAGGCAGGAGGGAATTTCCTCTGCAGTCTCGGCCAATGCGAGCAGCTGCCAGGACATGACAAGCCTGCGGGGAGGGTCAAAGGCGATGATGGTTCCTTTAGCCTGAACCTGTCCTTCCGGGCTCAGAATCTCATAAGGAGAGTCGATTCCCCACTCGGACCGGATAAAGCCATTATACCAATATTTAGATGTCATAGACGGGTCGGTAAGGGCTTGCCATACCTTTTCGGGAGTCGACCGGATGGCGATGCGGTTAATGTGACGCGGCTTATGCTCCATAACAGGTTCACGCTCCAGTTCAGATTTCATGGCGGTTAGTTGCAAGGCCCAGGGCTCGGCGTATTTACTGACCCATCGTTCATAGATTTGCCTGATCGGCACGGGATTCAGATAATGCAATTTCTCTCTGCTGACCTTCCTTGTCATAATAAGGCCTGCTTCCTCCAGCAGGTTAAGATGCTTCATGACGCCGAACCTGGACATGTCCAGATGCGTGCACAGCTCGCTTAATGTGCGTCCATCCGATTCCTGCAGCAGATCCAGCAGTGTGCGCCGACTCGGGTCGGCCAGCGCTTTAAATATATCGTTTTCCAGCCGACACACCCCCTGTAGATTATTCGATCCGGATCCGTTATCCGGGAAAAGCGCATTTATTTCCTATCGTGGTGTTGACATGTTACTTGATGGTAACATAATATAAAGGTGACTTTATGGTCACATTATATCATGCCCCGGTAAAAGCGACAACTCTTTGTGCTTACTGCGCACGCGTTACGGGGTGGGGAATCGGAGGTATTTAATTGATGAATCCGTACGGGAACAAATATGATGCCGCGGTAGTCGGCGGAGGGTTGGCAGGACTGACTGCTGCCGTTTTTCTGGCAAGAGCGGGCAAATCCGTTATCGTGCTGGAGAAAGCGGGTCGGACGGGAGGCCTTGCCCAAACGGTCAACAAGAACGGAGCGCTCTTTAACTTCGGTCCTCATGCCATGTACGAGGGAGGAGCGGCGCTGCGGATATTGGAGGAGCTCGGCTGCCGGCCGAAGACAGGTTATACGGCCGCAGGCAGGATGCTGGGAATTCTGGAGGGGGAGATTATGCAAATTCCGCAGCACTTTTCACCCGAAGAAAATGCGGAATGGACCCGGCTCACGGGCGGTCTGCGCCAAATCGATACCGCTTCGCTTCGCGGGATCAGCCTTCAGGAGTGGGTGGAAACCAATCTTCGCCACGAGCGTGTCCGGCTTCTGTTCAGTGCCATGTGCCGGCAGGCGGCGTTCTGCGGTGATCTGCATCTGCTAAGCGCGGGCTATGCCATAAGGCAGTCGCAGCTTGCATCGCAAGGCGTCAAGTATGTGGAAGGCGGCTGGCAGACCGTTGCGGATAAGCTGCGGGAGCTGGCCGTTCAAGCGGGTGCCGTGATCGCCACCGGGCGCAAAACGGAGCAAATTGCAGTCGGAAGCGGGAAAGTTCGCTCCATCGTGCTGTCAGATGGAACGCCGGTTGAAGTCTCCGCTGTTATTGCCGCCGTTGGTCCGGATGAAGCCTGCCGGATGGTTGAAGGGTCGGAGCATATGTCGCTCGGATCCTGGAAGGCGCAGTCCCGTCCGATCTATGCCGCGTGTCTGGATGTGGCGCTGCGGTGTGTGCCGAGACCGGAGCATCTCTTCGCTGTCGGCATGGATCAGCCGCTCTATTATTCCAATCATTCGGCTTCGGTTACATTAAGCGATAACGGCTCTTATGTCCTGCATCTCATGAAATACAAAAATACCCGCAGCGAGGCAGAGCTGGGGGCCGACAAGAAGCAGTTGACCGGCCTTCTTGACCTGCTGCAGCCCGGCTGGGAGGGGGAAATGGTCGCCTCCAGATACTTGCCCGGCCTTCTCGTAGCGCATGATGCGCGCACGATTCATCACAATGGAGAGGGGCCGGCGGCAAGTCCCGCCGTTCCGGAAGTCCGCGGGCTGTTCGTCGCCGGCGACTGGGTCGGCAGGGATGACCGGCTCGCCGATGCGGCAATGTCCAGCGCCAGGCTCGCCGCGCAGCAGACGCTGAGCGGTATGAATGCAGCGATGTAACGGGCATGCGAAGGAGCGGATTTATTTTCTCATCAAATAGACCAGCATCGCCAGGAAGACATCTGCCGCCGGGTGTCTTTTTATTTCCCCTGAATTGTTTCCATATAAAGCTATTTGGAGCCGTTAATCGTATATATAGAAGATTTACCATTATATAGGGCGGCCCAATATAACAAAGGGAAGGATCGGAATGTATGCTGCGTGTTGAAAACTTGTCTCATTCTTTTAAGAACGGCGGCGAAATCACCCCGGTGCTTCAGCATATCAGCTTCGAAGTCAAGCAGGGCGAGATGATCGCGCTCCTGGGAAGCTCGGGCTCGGGCAAATCCACCCTGCTGAATTTGATGGCGGGTCTGATGAAGCCGACGGAAGGCACGATCCATATTGCCGGCCACAACATTGTAACCATGGGGGAGAACAAGCTGGCAGAGTTCCGGCGGGGGCATATCGGTTTTATTTTTCAGGCATATGAGCTTATTGCCAATCTGACGGTCCGCGAGAACGTGGAGCTGCCGCTTGTGTTTCAATCGATCCGCCCCTCCGTGCGCAAGCAGCGGGCGCTGGATCTGCTTGAGCAGGTGGGCATTCCGGAGAAGGCGGATATGTTTCCTTCACAGCTGTCAGGCGGACAGCAGCAGCGCGTCAGTATTGCCCGTTCCCTGATTACGGAGCCCTCGGTCATCTTCGCGGATGAGCCTACGGGCAATCTGGATACCCGGACAGAGGAGGAAATTATCGCGATTCTGAAGCAGCTCAATGAAACGATGAAGACGACCTTTATTATCGTGACGCATGAACGGGAGGTTGCACAGCAAACGCAGCATATTATTGCGCTGCGGGACGGATTTCTCGTCACCGAGACGGATGCGGCCAGCACAGTGTGGGCAGGGGGGAACAGAAGTTGAGAATTCGCGACATTACGCGCTTGTCGTGGGATCAGGTCAAACGCCGGAAAGTGGTCACGGCGCTGTGCGCGGCGGGAATTTCCATCGGCTGCGCGGCCATTGTCGTCGCATTAAGCGTGGGCGAATCGGCACAGACCTATATCGAGCAGGAAATGAACAGCTTCTTCAAAATGGATGAGATTACGGTGACGGAAAACGGCGGCGTATCCTCTCCAGGCAGTCAGGAAACAGCGGATGAGCAGAGCCTGGAGCGGGGGAAGCTGACGGACCAGAAGCTGGAGATTATCCGGAATATCCCGCATGTGAAAGCCGCGGCGCCATTCCAGCAGCTGAACAGCTTTCAAATGCAAACGGTGGATAACCGCAATTCCTATATTGAAATCATCGGGACGGATCTGAATTTGCTCCCGGAATTCGATAAACCGCTCATGCAGGGCGCTCCTTCCGATCTGCAGGGGACCGTTATCCTCAGTTACGGCGCGACACTCGGACTCGTCGACGAAGCCGCGCGGCAGAGCGTGCTGGAGCAGATGCAGAAGAATCCCTACGACAGCAAGCTGACGGATCAATACAATAAATTGAACCAGACGCCATCCTCGCTTTATCAAAGGCAGGTCCAGTTCCGCAATCTTCAGGAGCCGGAGAAAACAACGGTCAGCTCGCCTTTCCGTGTGGCAGGAATCCTGAAGAAAGCAAGCGGGGTGAGCGAGGAATCCGCCTCCTATGACAAGAAGGCCTACATATCGCTGGACACCGCGCAAATGCTCATGCAGGAGCTATATCCCGGCCAAAGTCAGCTTGCTCAGGCAAATGTCTATAATTCCATTCTCGTCAAAGTGGACGATCAAGCGTACACCGAGCAGGTCGAGAAACAAATCCAGAAGCTCACCCTGTCAACACAAACCAATTTACAGCAGAAAGAGCGGATCGCCCAGCAGTTCAGCATTATCAAGGGCGTCGCATTGGGCGGCGGCGTGTTTATTCTCATTATCGCCTCCATCTCGATCGTGGTGGCCATGACGATGTCGACCTATCAAAGACGGCGGCAGATAGGCATTATGAAGGTGCTTGGCGCGAATTTGGGACAAATCCGCAATATGTTTATCGTGGAGGCGGCCCTGCTGGGATTTCTCGGAGGCCTGCTGGGTGTATTGTTCTCCTACTGGATTGTATGGGGAATCAACGGCATCATTAATGCGGTTGCTCCCGAGCAGGAGCAGGTCATTATTTTCATCCCGCTGACGACCATTCCCATTGGCATGCTGTTTGCCATTATGACAGGCGTATTATCCGGCATTTATCCGGCGATCAGCGCGTCGCGCACAGATGCCCTGACCGCCATCCGGCGAGATTAGCTATACATGAAGGGAGAAGAGAAGCTCGCATGAAGAAAAAAATAAAATGGCTGATTATCGGGATCATTCTCATTGGCATCAGCTACGCGCTCTATACCATATCCAAGCCTGCGCCTCGAATCGAGGAAATGGCGGACAAGCAGGCCATCACCTTCAAGGTAAGCACGGAAACGCTCGTCAATACGGTTGAAGTAAAAGGGAAATCGATGTATGAGCAGGAGACGTTTGTCTATGCTCCATTTGGCTCCAGGGTTACGGAGTGGAAGGTGGAGGACGGTCAGCAGGTGAAGCAGGGGGATGTCCTCTTTCAATTGGACCAGACACAGCTGCAGAACGAGATCGAGCAGCAGGAAGCGGAAATACATAAATCGAAGCTCGAAACCGAGCTTAACACCTACATGGACAAGCTGGATCAGGAGGCGGTAGCGCTTGGCGACGAAACGGCCAGGGCACGGGAGCTTGCAGCCAAGGAGGTCGCCAGACTGAACCAGGAGCTAAGCGAGGTGACGAGCGGAATCAAGCTCAAGGAGCTTGCGCAGCAGAAGGCCAAGCTGAGCGAGGCCAAGTACCGCTCTCCCGCCTCGGGTATTTTTCTGTATGACAGCGCCAGCGCCCATCCGCAGATGGTAACCGATAATCAATATGTGGGCAAAATCGTCGATCTGAACAAGCTTCAGCTGATTGCGCTCGTTGGCGAGCAGGATATCTTCAGCATCAAGCCGGGGATGCCGGTTGTCGTCAGAATGACAGCCAAGAAGGAGCTGAAGCTCTCGGGCAGCGTATTGAAGGTGTCCAAATTCGCCAAGACCGGGACGGATCAGAACAATATCGACCAGGCCGCCCAGTTCGAGGTGGTGATTACGCTTGAGCCCAGCGAGTATCTGATTGCGGGCCTCAGTCTGAACGGCGAAATTGAAATCACGCGCAAGGAAAAGGTCACTGTCGTGCCGACCATTGCGGTCATGCGTGAGCAGGATGCCTACTATGTAATGCTGGACAAGGGAAATGGCATGTACGAGCGCAAGGATATCAAGATCGGCATGGAAACACCGGAGAATACGGAGGTGCTGGAAGGCTTGAAGGTTGGCGATACCGTTGTCCTGAATTAACACAGCTTGCAGGGGCAATGCAGCAGCCGGGACGGCAGGATTACCCAGGCTTTCCGTTCCGGGGAGTATAGGGTAAGCGGGGCGGATAAGACTGACAACGGGCGGGAGAACTCATAGACTTGACATCGCTCCCGGGCGACACTAAAGTGGAGTTTAATGAGGTGTGTATGATGAGCAAACGCCAGGATATTATGAAAGCTACGCTGGATCTGATCGATGAAGAAGGGCTGCAGTCCGTCACCTTCGCCAAAATATTGAAGAAGGCCAATGTAGGCTCAGGCACCGTCTTCAACTATTTTGGCAGCAAGGAAGAATTGGTCAATGAAGTATATAAAGAGGCGCGATTGCATATGGGCAACTGCCTTCTGGCTGGTTACGATCCGGGGCTGAGTCTGTATGAGAGGTTCAAATGCCTCCAGTTGAACAGGCTTCGCTTCGGGATCGATTTCCCCAAGGAATTTCTGTTTATCGACAACTATTCCTATTCGCCGTATATCTCTCCCGATCTGCGCAATATGGACGATGCCGGCTCGTCACGGGCCGTGCAGGACGTCATCGTCGAAGGGCAGAAGCAGGGGATCATCAAGGAGATGGCTCCCCATATGTGCCACCAGCTCATCCACGGCATTATTTCCGCCATCGTCAAGGGTTATCTGGTGGAGAAATATCCGCTGACGGAGCTTGAGGCGCAGCAGACGCTGGAGGCGTCGTGGAAGGCGATTAGGGTGTAGATGGAAAGTGGGGGCCGGATGTAGTGCGTAAGATAGTTGGAATCGCATATATCGGGTCAGAGCGGCATAGTACTAGCGGTGTAAGAAGAATCGAACTGGGCCATAGCTCAGCTGGGAGAGCGCATCGCTGTCAGCGATCAGGGGTTCGATCCCCCTAGGCTTAGCCAATACTTTAAACTTAAACGGCAGAGATGCCGTTTTTTTGTATTGATTTGATTTTGTTGCAGCACACCAAACATGTGGAGTGCTTATTATTGATGGTGCGAAATGATTAATTGAGATGTGACAGTATTGCTCAAATGTTCAACTATAGTGAGTACCATATAAGTTAAAGGAATATCTATTTGAAATTGTAAAAATATGTAGAAGAAGAGGTATTCCAGTATTTCCCTTGAATATATAAATAGGTCTATCAGCCTATTTGAACTATTCGAGGGGGATATAAGTATGAAACTACATTCATTCAAGATTGAAGGCTTTAGAAGACACTTAAACACTGAAATATTATTTTCTGACGCTACGTTTCTAATTGGGGAGAACAATATAGGAAAAAGTTCTGCATTAAAAGCATTAGAATGCTTTTTAACTGGAACAAAAAGGATTCCTTTAGATGATTTTACAAGGACAGTTAATAAAGAGAATAATACAGAAGAAACAATTGTCAATAATATTGTTCTAACCGCAGAGTTTAGAGATGTCCCTTTAGAAGCAAATGAATGGCAGGGATTTAAAGGACGTCTTATACCATATAGTACTGAACATGAAACGAGTGAAACGGGATTAAGTTGTATTTACAGAAAAACGTATTATCATGATAAAGATTTTGAAGGCGAAATGAAGGAGTATAAGAGAGAACTAAAACCAGAATATAGTTCATGTAAAACGGTTTCTGATTTTATTAATGCTGGATTGGATCAATCAATCGTAGAAGAATTGTTCCCTGATGAGAAGCCCTCCAAAAAGATTGGTGCGAAAGAGATCAGTATCTTCAAAGACAACAACATCATTACTCTTTTCGATGTTAATGAGTCGGAAGAAGATTGGTTTGTAAATCCAGGAGGGTTAGCAAATAACATATTGATTCATTTACCGAAATTTTTATTGATTCCTGCACAGGATAAAATAGACGAGCTCTCTGGAAAGAGTGGTGCTCTGCTAGAGACTCTGAATAGTTTATTTAGTGATGTTAGAGATTCATCAGAAAACTTCAAAGAAGCTCAAAGACATTTGAATCTACTAGCAACTGAATTAGATCCAAATGACGAGAAGAGTGAGTTTGCAGCAATGCTTAAAGGTCTGAATAAAGTAGTTGGCGAAGTATTTCCAAACACTTTGTTTGATGCAAAAGCAAATTTATCAGATGCAAAAGATATTCTTAATCCAAAATTTGATATTAAGTTGGGAAGTAATATATCGACTAAAGTTGAACAACAAGGAACAGGGGTTGTTCGTTCTGCTGTTTTTGCTATGTTGAGGTATCGAAGTATGCGTGAGAATGAAAAGAGTAGGAGAGAGAATTCTACTGTTCGCCCATTATTCGTCGCTTTTGAAGAACCAGAAATTTATTTACATCCAAAAGCGGCATTTCAAATGAGAGAAACAATATATGAGCTGGCATGTGAGTCTTCAAACCAAATCGTTTGTACTACCCATTCACCTTACATGATTGATTTATCAAAAAAATCATCACAAATATTGAATTGCTTACAATTTGTTTTGGAAAAAGTTAAAAAGAATGAAAAAACTTTGGAATTTGAGTCTATTAAAGTAAATCCTTTTAACATAAGTAAGGCATTTAAATCATTGCATGAAGACGATCAAACCTACGTTAAAATGCTACTTAAAATAGATGATTCAATTGCAAAGGTCTTTTTCGCTAGGAAAATACTAATAATTGAGGGTGACACAGAAGATATTGTGTTTAGAGAGACAATCAACAGAATGAGCGAGGATAAAAGGAAAGATGTGACATATAATTGGGAAATAGTTAAAGCAAGAGGTAAAGCGACTATTATTTCTCTTGTAAAGTATTTGAAGGCAATGGGCTTTCAACCGTATGTAGTTCATGACTTAGATATTGGAACGGAACATGCTGTGAAGTTTAATGAACCAATCCAAGTTGCTGTTGGAAGTGTCATTCACGTGTTTCCACTAGCAAACTGCATTGAAGATGTGCTAGGATATCCTGCTCCTACAAGTAATAAACCAGTCAAAGCGTATAAACATATTTTAAATACTTGGAATCAAGATTGGGAAAGTGTTACTGAAGATTGGAGAAAAATTGTAGAATGTATATTTTTCAGCTCGAATGAAGGACAAGAAGCCGTGGATGTCGTTTTGCAAGAGTTAGCAAGTATTCAGGAAGCTGCATCAGCAAGCGAGTAGTCTGGAAGGTCGTCAACAATCGAACCATTGCGGTAGAAGTGGGTTGAACTAGAGGAACAGTTAAAGCAGGATTTACTTTTGAGGAGGCTAGTATGTCAAAACAGAGTATTGGAGTCAGTAAACGGGAAAGATCATCTTAATGATATGTTTAGGATATAGTTTAGGGGTAATACCCCCATCTGCTAGAGCGCTCCACTGGCAGCAACGAGGTCAGAGGTTCGCCCGCGCGGAGGGAACGGATGATTAAGCTTCGAAGAAGTTACATCAAGAGTGCAGGAGCACGGCGTCTGAATCTGCCGCTAAAAATCCCCATAGACTAAGCTTCGTCAGCCATTAAATCAAGAATCGATACGCCCAGGCCCCACTAAATAAACAATTTCAACCACGTCCAAATTCGGACGTGGTTTTCTGTTTATTGCTGGATTGCCCAGGGGGATGAGAACCCCAAGGAGTGTCTCGTGCACAGGGAGTGCTGTTGTGTTTGGACCCGACTTTGGTCTAGTTGAAGTGGAGACTGTAGATGGATGTTTCTCTTCACTTGCCTTCGTAAAATCAACTCGAATAATGTTCTAATTTCATTCAAATCTGGAGTAATAAGGATGCGCGTCAAACCAAGCTTCAAAAAATGCAATAAGAGGAGATGTGAAAATGAAAACGTTAATCGAATTCAAAAAAGTAACGAAGGAATACAAAATAGGAGAAGTGCCAATCAAAGCTCTTGCTGGTGTTGATTTCTCCATATCAGAGGGAGAGTTCGTCGTTGTTTTGGGTGCTAGTGGTGCCGGCAAAAGTACAATTTTGAATATCCTTGGCGGTATGGATACGGCTACTGCAGGCCATGTGTTTGTTGGTGATCAAGAAATCACAAGGTTCAATGAAAAAAAATTAACCGAATATCGCGGTGAGAAAGTTGGCTTTGTATTTCAATTCTATAACTTGATTCCCAATTTAAACGCTCTGGAAAACGTTGAATTTGCCACTGAAGTATGTAAAAACCATCTGGATGCTAAAGATATTCTACATAAGGTTGGATTACAGGATCGTATCAAAAACTTCCCTTCCCAGCTCTCTGGAGGAGAACAACAAAGAGTGGCCATAGCTAGAGCTGTTGCCAAAAATCCTTTGCTTCTACTTTGTGATGAACCAACCGGAGCTTTGGATTATGTGACAGGGAAGTCCGTCTTAAAGCTTCTTCAAGATCTGAACAAGGAGACGAGGAAATGCGTTGTCCTGGTCACGCATAACTCCGCGATTGCTCCTATGGCGGATAAAATTATCAAGGTGAAGAGCGGAATGATCGAAAGTGTTGCGGTGAATCACGACAAACAGAATGTCGAAGGGATCGAGTGGTAATGATGAAGTTATTTTTAAAATTGTTAAGGGATATCAAACAATCGGTCGGGCAATTTATCGCCTTTGTGCTGGTTATCGCAGTAGGCGCTTTTTTCTATACGGGGCTGGTCACGTTAAGCGATAATCTTGGCGCTTATACAAAGGTTTACTTTAAAGAGCATAATTTAAGCGACTTGAATGTCTATTACAGCCAAATTTCCAAGCAGGACGTGGCCGGGTTAAGCCAAATTCAAGGTATAAGCAAAATCGAAGGGCGGTTCACCCTGGATGCGACGCAGGCTTTTGAAGATACGAAATCTTCCTTAAAGATACATTCGATCCCTGCAAATAATGTAATCAATACACCTGCGCTGATTGAGGGCAGGATTCCGTCACAAAAGGATGAAATCCTGCTGGATTCCCATTATGCGAAGGAGCATCAATACCAGGTCGGTGATCAAATTCAGACAAGTGTGAATGAGAAAAATGTGACGTTCACCATAAGCGGCTTGGGTGAGAATGTGGAATATGCCAAAAAAAACGAGATCCAGGACCATAAAACCTTCGGTGTAGCTTATATGACTGAAGCGGCCATACCTCAAATCGCAGGCGGCCTTTACTATAATGAAATCTTGATTGATGCCGGGGAAGGTTACGATATTGACCAATTAGGCCAAACCATTGAAGCACAATCTGAAAACTCTCCTATGTAAACCAAATCAATAAAGAGCGGACGTTCAGTTATTCTCAACTACAACAAACAATTCATAATAATAAATTGATGAGCAGGGTTATCCCGTTGGTTCTCTTTATGATCGAAGCGATTATTCTCTTCCTTACCATGTCGCGGATCATTGATTCTCAAAGAAATCAAGTAGGCATCATGAAGGCGTTAGGTGTAAAAAACAGAAACATCATGCTTCATTACATGGGTTACCCAGTGCTGGTAGGGATCATAGGCTCCATTCTAGGTTCTGTCCTTGCCGCTAGCGTATTTATTCCATTAGTGAGGGCGTCGAATGCCAAAGCCTACTCGCTGCCTGATATCATCTTCTCCTTATCCTTAACTTCTGTGATCCCACCTATCCTTTTCTCCAGTGCGCTTGGAATCCTGTCCTGTTACTTGAGTGGCAGAGCCATCCTGCAGGAACGTGCAGCCCAGGCGATGCGTCCCAAACCGCCTAAGAAGATGAAGAAGCTGTTAATCGAAAGAATTCCGGGCATCTGGAGCCATATTTCCTACAGCTACAAGCTCATTTTGAGAAATATATTTTTAAATAAACCAAAAGCGTTAGCGAGCTCGGTTGGTGTTGTAGTGAGTACGGTATTATTGATTACCGCTTTTGGTACTCAAACAGCATTGCTTAGAGTGGCTAACCAAGTTGAAGAAGTTTATTCCTATGATTTGAGAGTGGATTATAAGACGGGAACCTCTATGAATACGTTAAACCTGCCCTCCGGCATAACGAATAGTTATTTTTTATCCACCTTTCCTGTTGCATTCATGAAAGATGATAAACAAGAAAATACAAATTTAGTCATTTCTGAAAAAGATAACAAGATCATTCATTTTTTTGACGAAAATGACAAAAAGATTTCTTTAGAAAATAGCGGTGTACTGGTACCCAAATCTTACGCCGACAAATATCACATAGTAGAAGGGGATATCATCAACATCCAGTTCGCATAGCCCGAGTTTAAAAATAAGATTGTAGAGTTGAAGGTTTTGCGCATATCTACACAGTATTCGAATCCGTCGTTTTATTGCACGCCAGCGTATCTGGAGAGCTTTGGCATCAAGTACAATCCAACCTCGCTTTTAGTGGAGACCAGCAGCGCTACAGAGCTTACAAGTGTTCGTAATTTCTTCGATACAATCGCAGACAAGAATGATTTGAAGGAATCGGCTCAATATATACTGAAGCAAAATAGTTTTATCTTTATCATGTTTATCATTTGTGCGGTCGTGCTTTCCTTTGGCGCTATCTATACGATATCTTCCATAAACATTTATGAAAGAATTCGAGAGCTTGCAACACTTAAGGTATTAGGCTATCAGAAAAACAAAATAAATAGACTTATATTCTTGGAAAACATCATTCTAACCACATTTGCAGTAATTGCAGGATTACCGATAAGCGGCTATATGTATGGAATGGTGGTAAAGGCACTGTCGAGTTCCCATCAGCAAATCCCGGATAAATTAAGTATTTCTATATTGCTTGTGTCGATTATGCTTGCATACTTGCTTACCATCCTCTCTAACTTATTGCTTCGAAGAAAAGTAACCAAAATCAATATGATTGAATCACTAAAAAGAATAGAATGAAAGCAAAAAAACAAATTATATTTATGAGAAAGTGGAGCGTATCTTTGGCTATCGTCAATTGACGCTGCATACGCGCAGCCAAACGGGAAAAACGATTAACCATAAGCGCGTATACCGTCTGATGAGGGTACAGGGAATCCAATCCGTTATATCCTGGAAGCAGCCCTTTGCTTCATAGCGATCGAGGCTACAGGCGAAGCAGTAGTATTGGCTAAGAAACAGGCAACCCATTACGGCGGGATGCCTGTTTTTCTTATTTCGCCTCCATTCGAAATCCAACTTCTCCTTTAGCATAAATCTAATGAAAGCAGCAGGAATCGCTAAAAAAACAGCAGGAATCGCTATAAAAACCCTCATACCATTTGGCCGGAGGATCATCTACAATTTAAAGCAGGAAGGACGATTCTTCCTAAAATGTTAAGTGAATCTATTTTGATTAGGAGGTAACTGATGAAACGTATTACAGCAATTCATTTCAGAGGTTTATGGAAGCGCCTGTCCGCTGTAATTGTAACCGTGAGTATGGTTGCGATGTTTGCGCCGGTCGTTGCGGTTTCGGCTGCAGAATCGGGGACAGAGGAAGGGGCCGGAACCGGTTATATCGTTGAAATTAATGAAACTGTTACCAACGGTTTTACCCATCCAGGCGTTGGGGTAACCAAATCGATACTGGAAAACATGAGAACGCAGGTACTGGAGCAAAAGGAGCCTTGGTATTCCTACTACCAGGCCATGACCGTATCCGCGACCGCCTCGAAGACGGTTACATCCAGCAATCAAAGCGCCGTGGATCCGACTAAACCGGACATCACTGCTTTTGACAGCCAAGGCTTTAATTCGAGATTTATTGCAGATGGTTTGAAAGCGTATACACAATCGCTGATGTATTATATTACCGGCGAAGAGGTTTATCGGGCGAATGCCATGGGCATTATCCGTATCTGGTCCCAGATGGACCCCGCGAAATACAAGTATTTTACTGATTCGCATATTCATACGGGCATTCCTCTCAACCGGATGGTCACGGCGGCGGAAATTTTAAGATATTCCAGCTCCCAATCGGATGAACTGAAGTGGACCGAGAAGGATACGGCCGACTTTACGAATAATCTGATTAATCCGGTCATCGAAACCTTTCAGCACGATAATAATCAATTTATGAACCAGCATAACTATCCGCTGCTCGGAGCAATGGCGGGTTACATCTTTACCGATAACAGAGCAAGATACAATGAAGCGGTCGAATGGGCGACCGTGAATAAGACGGCTAGCAATCAGGGCTTCAACGGATCGATTAAGCAATTGTTCCGATTAGTCGACACGAATGCGGAGACAGGCGAGAAATTGGACGAGCCGGTCGTTCAACAGGTGGAGATGGGCCGGGATCAGGCACATGGGGCCGGCGACTTGACGAATGCGGCCATTCTCTCACGTATGTTTTTGGCGCAGGGGACCAAAGTCGACCCGGTGGAAGGCACTGTATCCGCACAGGACAATGCCGTCGGGTACTATGAGTTTCTGGATGACCGGGTTTTAGCGGCTGCCGACTTCTTCTGGAAGTACATGCTCGGTTATGACACGCATTGGGTTCCGGTACCATTCTCCATCTTTCCGGACGGAACGGTGAAAGGCATCTACTCGAAGTTCTCGGATTCGTACAGAGGAAGAATGAATACGGCTTTATTTTGGGATATGTATTACTACTACACCTATGTGAAAGGGGTCAATGTCGCGGAGAAAGCCCCTTACTTCTATGAAGCATTTACCAAGCGAATTCCATCCAATTATTATTATCAAGGATCGTTCAGGCAAGCATGGGAAAGTCCGGACGGAGGCGGAGACTTCTGGATCTATATGCCGAAGGAGGCGGAGTCCGAGGGAGCGAAGTATCTTCCCAAAGAACAGACAAGCGATGCGCTGGTAGAAGCAGAAGACCGGTATACGGCGTTTGACGACAATACGGTTACCATCCAAGAGGGAGATGCCGCTTATGTGCGGACAAAGGCAACGGAAGAGGGAAGCAAATACGCCCTGCAGAATATTTCGTATGCCAATCGCGCAAATTCCCGGCTTATCGGAATAAAGTTTCGAACGGACGGAACGGCTGTATTAGAGTTAAGTAAAGAAAGCGATTCGGCGCCATATCATACGCTAACGCTGCCGGATACAAAGGGCCAATGGAAATACATGACCTATGACATGGGGATCAGCCATGTTTCCTATGGTCAGCTTGACGGCGATTACAGCCTCCTGTATATGAACGTGAGAGGAGCAGGCACAACGGTAGACATTGACCACCTAAACGTCAGGGCAGGCGAGCAACTGACGCCTCCGGCTTTTAAAGCCGGAAATTCGGATATGACTTTATTTGCTTTTGTCGGCGCGCCTGTGAACCTGGATTTTTCCGCCGATGATGCTGGTCAAGATGGGGTCATCTCTTATGGGTTGTCGAATAAGCCGCAGGATGCTTCGTTTCATACGGGTACCGGCATATTGTCCTGGCAGCCGGCGCAGGCCGGGACGTATTCCTTCATTGCCGAAGCTTCCGACGGCACGACGCTTGCAGCCAAGAATGTCACCATCATTGTTTCCGACGACCGTGCTTCTGCCATTGAAGCGGCAACGGCGATTTATGATCCGGATGCAAGCTACGTAACCGCGTCGCTGAATCATTACCAAGCCGTGTATGACGCGACGATGAGCCAGCTTGCGAACGCGACCGATGAGGCTTTCTATCAACAATTGTTAAGCCTGAGGAACGCGGCCGAAAGCCTTCAACTGTTGACGCCTGTATTACCGGATGACGGAAGTATAGATTATAGCAAAATCGTTACGTCCACATTTGGCGATGCAATCTCTCTCCTCGTGGATGGCAACGACAACACTTTCCCGGTCTACTCGCTGGCACCGTATCCGAATCTGTATCACATCTTGGATTTCGGACTCGATTATAAAGTTTCGGCCGATTCGTTTGCTTTTGAAGGCAGAATGAATTTCGTAGACCGGATGGCGGGTTCGACGGTATTCGGGTCCAACGACGGAGAGAATTGGACACGGATCACGCCGGGACAAACGGCGTTTACCGACGGACTTGCAACGCTTGACGTGGCCGATACCTATAAAGATGCCAGGTTCCGGTATCTTAAAATTCATTTGGTCGATCCGCAGCCCGATGTGCTTCGCGGCAGCATTCAGAATTTGTTAGAGCTCGCCGAGTTTAGAATCTATGGCAAGCGGTACGAGACGAATAACAAGCTGGCGTCGGTTTCGATTAGCTCGGACCAGAGCGTGAACGGCAGAATCGTGTTAGGCGATACGGCCAAACTATCGATCAAATTCAAAGAAGCGATTCGTAACGTAAAAGTCAGCATTCAAGGTCAGGAGGCGACGGTCAGCACGCAGGACAACGTCAATTGGACGGCCGAGGCAGTCCTGAACGATAAGGACCAAACCGGCATGGTGAAATTCGTCATCGACTACGAGGAGAATGATGGAACGAGGGGAGAACAGGCGTATTCCACGACCGACAATTCCAAGCTGTATTTGACCGACGAGTCGGCTTTGATTCGCAACGTGACCGGCATCGCCGATCTTCTTGATTCGACTTCGGGAAGGACCGCTGCTGAAACATTAAAACAGACCAATTATCTATTCGATAACAATCCTACAACGAATTCCGATTTCCGCTTAAATGGCGGCGGGGCTGGGGGCTACATTACGTTCGACTTCAAGGAAGGCCATGCAGCCGCATTATCGAGCGTAGAACTGCTTGCAAGACAAGACAATAATTACGCCAGAATTAAAGGCGCCGTTGTTCAAGGCTCCAATAATCTTGTGGCGTGGAAGACAATTTCCCAGGAAGCGGTAGCTTCGGCGGATTGGCAAAGCATCACCACGAGCAGCCAGGTACCGTACCGTTATATCCGGATTTTCAATTCGAATTCGTGGTTCGGCAACATGGCGGAGTTAAGATTGCACGGGGAAGTGAAAGCGGCAGACTTGACGCCGCCGGTGACAACGGATAATGCGCCGCAAAGCTGGATTAATGAGGATGTGAAAGTAACCTTCCATGCCGACGATGCCGATTCCGGCGTAGAGGCTACCTATTATTCCGTAAACGGAGACGAGCGTCAAACCGGGAACGAGGTGACGTTGACCGCCGATGGAACGCATACATTAGTGTATTGGAGCGTGGACTTTGCAGGCAATGCGGAAGAGCCGCATACGGTTACGGTGAACGTCGACAAGACGGCGCCGGCGTTATCCGTCCTGCCGGATAAGACATCGATTTGGCCGCCGAATCATAAAATGGTGAAGGTCCATGCTGAGCTGAGTTCCGATGATGCCGGATCGGGCGTTGAGTCTGTGGCGTTAACGTCAGTCTCCTGTGATCAACCCGATAGCTGTCAAAGCGACATAGAGGCCGAATTCGGCACGGCCGCCGTTTCCTTCTATTTGCGCGCTGAAAAATCGCGCAACTATTCGATCACGTATACGGCAACCGATAAAGCAGGTAACAAAACGGTTGTAACTGTAACCGTCGCAGTACCTCATGATCAGGCTGATAACCAATAAGAAAATCCTGTTTCAGTAGGAAGGCTTAGCGACATTCTCCCAAGATGAGAGGTGTCAGATACACCAGAAGTGAATGAGAGGCTGCTCCGAGAGGGAGTGGCCTCTTGATTATGCAAATGACTTGAACGGCTATGCATAAATGGTTTATGGGCCGAAAGAGGAGGCAACCCAGGCTGAAACTGTGGTTACTATTCTTGCTGTGCTTCACCTGAAGGTGAACCTTCGTATGTCCACGCGTATATCTGCATCAGTTGTTACTTGCCCCCAAACTTCAACACACCCGACTCCTCATTGACAACAGGGTCAATCAATATGTACAATTTATTTATTCTGACCATTCAGTATAAATAAATTGGATAAGGTGAAATCATGCCCAAACTAGGAATGGAACCAAAGCGCCGAGCAGATGTCATAAACGCTACGTTAACCTGCATTAGCATTTACGGAATCGATGGCATGACTCTGGATAAGGTTGCCGAGTATGCGGATTGCTCGAAGGGTGTTGTCACTTATTATTTTAAGAATAAGGATAATCTGACGATCGAAGCCTTCCAATCGTTCTTGGCCTATTATGGGCTGAAGATAGAATCAGAAATTGAAAACACCATGACAGCCGGGGAAATGATTGACGTTACGCTGAAACATATACTGCCGCCATACCGTGATGACAAGGAGAAGAAGATTAATGTTTCGCGGCTTGATGGAATTGACAAGATGTTTATCCCGTATGAAGATCAAGGAAGGCTCTTTCTGCAATTTTTCTCAAAAGCCGTGTTGGATCGCAATTTGCAGGAAGTCGCATCCAAGAGCTATCGGGCTGATTTCGATGGCATAGCAAAGATTTTTGATTACGGCAACAGGACGGGACACATGTCTGTGGAAAATTCCCAAAACGCTGCATATGGGCTGCTGGCGATGGCAGTAGGTCTAAGCTTCTTTCGAGTAGCGGACATTCCGCCCGTCAATGGCGAAGATAATCGAGCCATCGGCGACGATTATGTGAGAAGGCTCACCAATGTTTGAGTATATTTCTTTATCAGGAGGATGTTTATGAATATAACGAGGGTAGAAACAGATGCGGGAACGATTGCCGTCGTGAGCAGCAGCGAGATCGTAATAGAGGATGTACAGTCAGCATTGGATTTAATGGCAACCGTACAATATGAAGCAGGCACTGATCGTATCGTTATAAACAAATCCCTGCTAAACGAAAGCTTTTTCGATTTGAAAACACGCCTTGCAGGTGAAATACTTCAGAAGTTCATCAATTATCGGGTGAAGTTTGCCATTATTGGAGATTTTTCCGTGTATTCAAGTCAAAGCCTTAAGGATTTCATCTATGAATGCAACAACGGCAACGATTTCTTTTTCCTGCCGACCGAGCAGCAAGCGATTGAAAAGTTAAGCAAGTTGAGGTAGCAGATGGGACAGGAGGAAGACAGGTGTCAAACGCGCGGCGTCGTGATACTGAGTATCCAATGGTGCTAATTCCTGCAGGTGAAATTGAATTAAGGGACGATCGAATAAAGGCGGTATGGACGGCCCAGGTGAATTCTTTTTGGCTTGCACCGGTTCCTGTTACGAAAGCGTTATATGAGTCGATCGTGCAAAAGTCAGTTGGACGTAATGACGATTCTCTAGTTCCGGTTGTGGATGTTTCTTGGAACGATGCCATTCTCTTTTGTAATTTGCTTTCCCGGCAGTCGGGTCTGAAGGAATGTTACTCGATAAGTGATGATGGTGAGAGTGTCGTCTGCAGCTGGGAGGCGGATGGTTACCGTCTTCCTACGGAAGCGGAATGGCAGTATGCGTGTAAAGCGGGAACAACCGGTTACCGGTACGGCGAGCTTGACGAGATAGCCTGGTATCGTGAAAACTCCACGGGCATGGCGCATGAGACAGGTAAAAAGCTGCCGAATGCGTGGGGCCTCCATGATATGTTGGGAAATGTTTGGGAGTGGTGCTGGGATCTATACGATGTGAAAGTATACGGTTCGTACAGAGTGTTCCGCGGCGGCAGCTGGGCGGAAGAGGCCAGGGGCTGTGGAGCGACGTGCCGCCGCCGCAGTCACCCCACATTTCGCATTGATGATCTCGGCTTCCGCCTTGCCGGGTCCCTCCCCCAGGCTCTATAAAAAAATGTCCTCGGAACCAATAAGGTTTCGGGGACATTTTTTGAAATATAGGAAAGTATATCATTTCGCCATACTTTCTCTATATTTCTCCGGAATGAAACGCGCCCCGCCATAAGGACGGAGACAGCCGTTTCACCTTGCATCAGATGAACTTGCTGAATGAAGCAATAAGAGGCGAAGCTGTCGTTTTCTACAGTAAATGTTGACTATTCCCGTGTGATTTAATATACTTTCAAATAATTATATACTATATATTTTATGTTTCATCACTAATCGTAAGAAGGAGATGGGATGATGAACAGCAAACCATTGCTTGTGATAGTTGGTGCGGGCCCTGGAGTAAGCCTCGGTATAGGGAAAAAATTTGGCGGCAATGGATTTCGGGTGGTTCTTGTCTCAAGAACTCAACAATCGCTGGAACCCAATCTACAGGAACTTCATGAACAAAATATTGAGTCTTATGGCATCTCCGCGGATGCTTCCGATCCGGATTCCTTGAAACAGGCATTTGAACAAATCAAGTCCGAATATGGAGCGACTGACGTCCTTGTCTATAATGCAGCCAATATTGTGCCGGGGGACCCTCTTTCGTTAACCGAACAGCAGCTGATCAATGACTTTAAAGTGAACACGGTAGGTGCATTAACGAGCGCTCAACAGGTGATTCCGGAAATGATCGAGCGTAAGCAAGGGACTCTCTTTTTCACGGGAGGCGCAATAGCGCTTGATCCGAATCCGGATTACGCTTCTTTATCCTTAGGCAAAGCTGCGACTCGTTCGCTCGCGCTGTCGCTGGCTGATACGCTGTCGCCGCACGGAATTTATGTAGGGCAGGTTTTGATAGCCGATCATGTTAAAAGAGGAACCTTTTACGATCCGGATCGCATTGCGGATGTTTTTTGGAATTTATATAACGCCAGGGACCAAAAGGAAATTATATTTAAGGAATAACAATCTTCGCCGTGAGAATGAAAGGACAGTTCCTCGTTCTTTATTTTATAAAAACAAAAAGAAACCGTTCTTTCGTCAAATGGAGGCACCACCCAACCATCTGCGAAAGAACGGTTTCTTTTTGCCATACGTAAAGCGCGTTCGTCATTGAAGTCCTTTTATGAAGACCCCCACTGATTTCTCCCCCGTCGTGGCAATATCATATGCGAAGTTTGATAAGCACCAGGTGATCAAGGCTCCCGTTAAATAAGAGTATACATAATTCACGATCTCTTCTGTGGATAAATCGTTCCTGAACACCGAGCCGGATACGCCTTCATCAATAATTCCCATAAGCAGCTCCGGCTCTAAACAATCCGCAAAAAATGAGGATTGCTCCGGTGATTTTGGCGACAGATTGACAATAAAAGAAAGCTTGGTAAGCTCTTCCCCTACGACTGACGGAAAGCGCAAGGTACACATCATAAACGTTTTTAGCTTGTCTATTGGACTGGCATCCTTATGTTCAAGCGTAAACTTCCTGAAATTCTCGTTCATATATTCCGTAATATCGTCACGGTACAATTTTCTGACGATGTCCTCTTTTGACTTGTAATGAATATAAAACGCGCCTTTTGAAAGGCTGCATTTCTCGCATATTTCGTCAACCGTAACATTATTATACCCTTTAGTTATGATAAGCTCCTTAGCCACAGCAAAAATCCTTTTCTGTGTTTCTTTCCCCTTAAGCTGTCGACTCGTCTCTGTTGCCTTCATTCAATCCCTCCTTAGAAGCGTTGAGGTCATAAAGCCAGTTTGTCTATTTTCCAACTACAACTATAATGCATGTGTTTCAACCAAGTCAAAGAATCGGAGGGAGAAGCGTTTGACAAAACAAAAGTGACCGGAGTATACTGACTGCAGTCACATTTTACGAATAACTGTGACAGATACACCAAATCATACGGAAAGAAGGATGTGCAAAATGAAGATTGCCATTATCGGAGCAGGATATATTGGAAGCAGCCTCGCCAGAGTTTTTACCAGGCTGGGACATGAGGTCTCAATCACTAACGCCAGTAACGCTCAAGTCCTTCAGGAAATAGCCAAGGAGACAGGGGCAAAGCCGGCTGCGATTATGGAGGTTGCACAAGGCGCTGAAGCTGTTATTATATCAATTCCGCCGAAAAGCATTCCCAGTCTGCCAGCAGGATTTCTCGATGAGGCCGCTTCAGGCGCTGTCGTGATCGATACCGGCAATTATTATCCCTTATTGCGCGATGGCTTGATTGAGCCAATTGAAAGGGGCCTAACTGAAAGCCGCTGGGTGGAACAGCAAATCAAACACCCGGTCATTAAAGCATTCAATGCGACTCCGTGGTACAATCTGGCTAAAGGGCTGCCGGCGGGTACCCCGGGACGTCTGGCAATGCCCGTAGCCGGCGATGATCATGCTGCTAAGGCAGTCGTATTCAAACTGGTGGAAGAGGCAGGGTTTGATGCGGTCGATGCTGGCGGGTTGGACGAGTCATGGCGCCAACAACCCGGAACGCCTGCCTATTGCGTCGATCTTGATGTGCCGGGCCTGCGTCAAGCGCTATCCGAAGCGACCACCGAACGCGGTTATGACTTCAAAGCCATCCATCTAAGTGAGGAAGAGCTCACAGCCGCGTATGAGATGCAGAATTCTTTTCACAAAAGAATAGGCGAGGCCGTTCTTACTCTGATGGAATCGAACAATTGGACGGAAGCGGAAGCGACCAAGGCTCTGTACATTCAATTTGCGGCTGGCAGCAAACCGGCAAATGAAATTCTGGATTTCGTTTTTGAATATAAACGGCTGGAATAAGTGAATCCTATGTAGAAATGGATACTCCGGTCATTGGATGGCTGCGATATTAGCAATCAAGAAGAAATGTGTTGTTTTGTTTCATGGTACTGTATGTGTAGCAAGCATACAGAGGAGGAGTTCTAATGAAACAAAACGATGGATTGATTGCTGAGTTGAAGCAGGAGGCCGAATCAACCAGGAGATTGCTGGAACGTGTGCCGTCAGACAAGCTTTCCTGGAAGCCTCATGAAAGGTCGATGTCATTGGGTCAGTTGGCTTTGCATATCGCGGGCTTGCCCGGAGGCGTGGCCGAATTTTTGAATGAACAGGTACGCGAAGTTCCGACATTTGCATCATTTCCTGAGGCAGCATCGCTGAACGAGATCCTCTCGGTATTTGATGAATATGTGATAATCGCTGAAAACAAGCTTCTCACATGGGGAGAAGCAGGACTTATGGAGACATGGAAGCTCACCCGTGAAGGCAACCCGGTCCTGGAGATGCCCCGAGTCGAAATGGCGCGTACATTAATGTTCAATCATTGGTACCACCATAGGGGACAACTAACGGTTTATCTCCGGATGCTTGAGGTCCCGCTCCCTGCCATTTACGGTCCCAGCGCAGACGAGAATTAACAGATCTCCGGTCAAGCAATAAAGATTGATCTTATGCAATTATTTAACAGGGGCCGCTACTCGGGTCCCAAGGTTCCGCGACATAACAATTCAACCGCGTCCATCGGACGCGGTTTTTGGTTTAAATATAAGAACGTATAAAATACCTCCGGCACAGATTGTCACATTTAACCGGCATGCGGAATTTATCAAGATTTTGTAGCTTTGTCTGTTTTGCCGTGCTTAGGCTTCGCAATTATTGTACAATATAAAGAACTTCAACTGCTTTATGCATCAAGCACGTTTGTATGAATCCATGAATTGGAGGGAGCGACAACAATGAATCTGGAACAATTGAATCGTATTTCCACTGGAAAAGGATTTATCGCTGCACTGGACCAAAGCGGCGGGAGCACCCCGAAGGCACTGCTGCAGTATGGCATCAAGGAAGACAGCTATTCCGGCGAAGAAGCCATGTATGCCGTGGTCCACGAGATGAGAACGCGGATCATTAAGAGTCCGGCATTTGATTCGGAACGCATTTTGGGTGCGATTCTGTTTGAAAACACGATGGACCGTGAGATTGACGGCCAATTTACCGCGGATTATCTGTGGCAGAAGAAAGGCATCGTCCCTTTTCTGAAGGTCGACAAAGGGCTGGCCGAACCTGCAAACGGCGTGCAGCTCATGAAGCCGATACCGGATTTGAACAATCTCCTGAAGCGTGCGAACGATAAGCATATTTTCGGGACCAAAATGCGCTCGGTCATTAAGGAAGCCAGTCCGGAAGGCATCAGACAGGTTGTGGAGCAGCAGTTCGAGATCGGCAAACAAATTTTGGCGATGGGGCTGGTGCCCATTATCGAACCTGAGGTCGATATTCACAGTGCGGACAAGCAGAAATCGGAGCAAATCCTGAAAGACGAGATCCTCAAGCAATTGTCGGCTCTCGATAAGGACGTAAAAGTGATGCTGAAGCTCTCCATACCGACGGAGGATAACTTCTACAGCGATCTGATCGAACATCCCCAGGTTGCAAGGGTTGTAGCTTTGTCGGGCGGATACGATCAAGTTGAGGCCAATGAGAAATTGACGCATAATCACGGCCTGATCGCCAGCTTCTCGCGTGCCTTGTCGGAGGGGCTGACAGCCCAGCAAACGGACGAAGAATTCAACGCGTTGCTGTCCCAATCGATCGCGTCCATTTATAAAGCATCCATCACCTGAAAATATTCAAAACCAGATTCTAATCCAACACAAAAACACGCCGATCAAGGCGTGTTTTTGTGTTGGAGCGGATTGCGGCAGCTCATCGGCATGGTGAAATTTCGTTTTATTTTTTCAGGAACTTGTAGAACAGCTCCGCCATGCCGCTGCGGCTGAGGAGCGCTCTCGGCGTGATTTGGTTCTCATGCAGCGCGGCGCCGGCTCCTGCAAAAACTTTGGTCGCGTCCATCGCCCAGGCAGGGATGTCGGCGTAATCCGAATAGCTCGTCAGAGCCGGTGCCTTCGGATCCTTGGCGGGCAGATCATTTTGCAGCGCATTGTACAGGAATTGATAGAATTCCGATACATTCACGTTCAAATTGCCCCCGAAGGTGGTACCTGCAGCATTATTGCCCTTGGAAATGCCAAGACGCTTGGCTGCTGCGAGGTATCCGGCAGCATAGTCTTTACCCGCGTCCTTGAAATTATCCGTCCATGTCTTGTCTGGCGCTATGTCCATGATACGCATCAGGGATACCAGCATTTCCTTGCGGGTCAGCGTCGAGTCAAGATCAAACCTGCTGCCGCCCACTCCCTGCGTGATGCCGCGTGCGGCAAGGAATACGACGGAATCATACAGCTTGCTTGTTTTCGGAACATCGCTGAATTCGACGAGGTTGTAGGTGACAAGGAAATCGGAGAAGTGCTTTGTCGTAAAGATCATCTTCTTCGTGTCCGGGTCATAGTGACCGCGAAGGACAGCGTTGTCTCCTTTGTTCTTGGCAATTACAGCGTCTGGATGGCGGCCGTCGGCCAGTGTATACGGAACGCTTACCGTGACGGGACTGGCGGCGAACGGGGTAATCTGCTTGCCGTCAGAGTTCTTCAGCGTCAGCGAGACGGTTACATCGCCTTTCTCATCCGGCTTCGTCACAGACATGCTCAGCTTCACGTCTTGGCCTCCGGCCTGCTTGGCTATTTCAGCGACTGCCTCCTCCGGGAAAGTAACGGTACCGGCGGCCATTTCGACGGTGATGGACTTTGGAGCTTCGCTGTCGGCGGCAGCCTCCAGGTTAAGCTTGGGAATCGTAAGCTCCGCGCTATTACCTTTGACCGTGATATTCCCATCGCTCTCGCTGATGGATGGCACTTCTGTAACCGGTGTTGACGGCCAGTAGAACGGCGGCTGTGACTCCGGTGCAGAGATGACGATGCTCAGCGGTTGTGTCGCGCTGCCGCCGGCATTTTGCGCCTTGACGATGAAGCTGAACGTTCCCGCTGCGGTGGGTGTGCCGGAGATACTGCCGGTGGCGGCGTCAAGAGAAAGCCCGTCCGGCAGGGCGCCGCTGACCAGCGACCATGCGATAGGCGTGTCGCCTGCTGCCGCCAGGGTCTGGCTGTATGCCGTGCCTGTCGTTCCACCCGGAAGCCCGCTCGTCGTCACGGACGGCGTGATCGGGAATGCATAATCCTTCCACGGCGCGATCGTTTCATAACCCCCGAAATAACGGTTGTATGCGTTCTCCGCTCTTTTGCCTTCATTATCGAACGGATCGTCGCTCAGGTATTCAGCGGTTTCCGCTGGCATTTCCTTGTCATAGAAATAGTGATTCAGATACTCTGCTGTTCTCTGTCTCTGAGGGGCGTCTTCGGAATGTCCGTCACCGGGAGCGAGCGGCCGGATGTTGAACTTCACCAGATCGTCGGCATCATAGCCCAGCGTGTTATATACGAACTTGGCGGTCTCCAGACCCAACGGATCGCTTTCCGCGCCATCGCCGTAGTCGTTAATCGTGTTATGAAGCACGATGGCTCTCGGCGCCAAAGTGGCTACCAGCTCATGCTGGTCGAAGGGCAGGCGCTCGCCGTAGCCCCAGGCGCCGTCCAGGCGCTCATAGAAGCGGCCAGGCGTAAGGAAGCGGCGGAAAAGCTCGGTGGTACGGCCCGGGTTGTGACGGATGGAATCGCCCATCATCTCGGTGCCGCTTGCTTTGCCCCAGCTGTACTCATGCCCGATGTAGACATAGCGGTAAGGGGACGGGCCTGTTGCGCCGGCTGCGCTTGGAATGCATACGTCAATGCGCTCGTCAAACAGAGCGGAAACAAAGGCATACTTGCCGTTGATGGAATGGCCTGTCACCGCAAGCTTATCCGGAGCAATCAGCGAGCCGACACCCTCGCCGTATGTGCTGCCCGATGCGGACAGAAGCTCCAGGGCGTCAATGGCGCGGGAGGAGCCCCAGGCAGCGCCCATCTCATTGCTGATCTCCTGCGTATCGCCGTCGCGGGTGTACGGGAAGAACGTGCGGAATGTTCCGCTGCGAGGTCCCCAAGGGTTATTGCGGTCATCCGTTGTGACGTTGGCCGGAACGGCCAGAACAGCGAAACCGGCGTCGCCGTACTGGGCGATATACCCGCCGAAGCTCAAGACAACCGGCACCGGACCAACATGGCCGGAGGCTTGCTTTGCTTCCTCCGTGGGAGGATACAGCGTAAAGGTCATCGGTGCCGTAATCGTTCCATACGTGATGGAAACGGTAATGCCAAGCCCCGCGGGACGGCCCTGTCCGGCCGGTACCGCCGCAACATTGGTAATCGACATCTTATCCGGCGGAGCGGGCATATAACCGTACTCGTAGAACTGGGCCATGTCCAGGATCTCCTCGCGGCGGCCGCCATCGCCGAACCAGTCGCCGGTACTTGTGACCTTGTGTCCGTCAAAGAAGGTCCAAGGGTCGGGCAGCGTGAATTGGGCAGGCAGATCCATCGGATCCGGATATTTCTTGTCGGCCCAACGCAGCGCGGCTATAGCGTTCTGCAGCCGCTTGGCCACGGAATTGACCATCGATTGATTGCTGGAACCGACAATTCCTTTTGCAGCCGCCAGCGCCGCATACAATTCATTTTCCGTCTCGGGGGTCCATACGCCCTTGACCAGCGAATTGGATTCCACCCAACGGATGGTGTCTCTCAGCTGCCAGTCGCTGAATTTGAAGGGCGCCGTGCCGTTCCAGCCGGCAAGCGTAACGGTTCCCCAGTCAACCGAATGGTCCTGGCTCAGTGCCGCATAAGCATTGTTGTTATGGCTCCAGAATACGTAGCCGGCACGGCTTACGCCTTCGGCGGGCGAATCGCTTATCGCGACTTCAACACCGAATGAAGTTCCATTCTGAAGCGCCGCTCCTTCAATCTGCAGCGCCAGCTCGACAATGTAGCCGTCAGCCGTTTCGGAAGCGGCATAGCTCTTAATCCGATTCGAATACTCGCGGTTCTGCGGATACGCGTGGACAGAGGAGTGATTGTTGACGCCCGCGTTGAGCTGGTAGGTCAGATTGCCGTTGGAGCTGATGGTGAATAAACCATCGTCATCCTGGAATTTATCAACCTTGTCATTCCAGAAGTCCAGGCCGAACACTACGCTGTCGCGAAGCGCAGGGTTGTTGGCGTTGTTTTGCTGCAGTCCCGTATCCGTTGAAGCGCTGCGCGACTTCGTTGCGTCGTGCACCTCGACTAGCAGGTACAGCACCGGCCCGTCCCAAACGGAGCGAAGCTCGCCGTATGTAGCGGTGACCACGTCGGCGCTTGCCGCCGCGTTCTTCCCGTGCCCGATCCGTGACGGTTCAGCCGTGTTGTACGCTTGATCCCGTACGCCATCCACGGTTACATTCTGGGCGGTAAACTGGGCGTTCAACTGCTCCGATGGCATCGGACCGGCCGGATCCGGCGCGAAGTTTGATGCCGCAGCGACCGTTCCTATCGACCCGAAGAGCATCAAAAGGGCGACAAGAAACGAGATTATTCGTTTATCCATAGTTCATTCTCCTTGTTTGCCAAGAGAAGCTCCTGATTCAGAGGTTCCTCTTATGATTTTTGGTACCATGAGAACCGAAGATATTGTCTTCATCAGCTATACGGCCAGGCTATTAAGCGAGAAAGCGCTTGCAAAATACTCTTTCCCCCAGATGCTCATGTCTGCCACGGGTATCAATTCGAAATCCCGGCTTGATAAATAGTGGAGCAGGTTCGTTTGTATTTGCCTTTTTCCGGGTCACCACCTGACTGGAGTGAGGTTCATTGCATTTCGTAGAACTGATGTCTTGATATCCGCGCTGCTGCTCTCTTGTGAGGTTATATTCATCATAAGCAGGCTGCTGGACGGACAGAATTCTATTTTGTCGGCACTTCGCTATCAAATTTTACAGATAATAAAAGGGACAGGGGGCGCATCCGGCATCTGGTATAATGAAACTAATAGAACATGAGAAGGTCAGATTGGAGAGCTTATATGGAAAATGCAACACTGTTATTAGTTACACATAGCCGGATGGAAAGCGAGCGCATTCTGTTGCGTCCGGTTTCGCTTAAGGATGCTGAAGATATGTTCGAATATACATCCGATGAAGAAACGACACGCTTCATTTATGCGCAGCATCAGGATTTGAACAAAACGAAACAGGTGATAGCGAACTATTTTGTGAAAGAAGCGCTTGGAAAATATGCAATCGTGTTAAAAGATAGCGATAAAATGATCGGAACGATTGAGTTCAGAGTCCATGAAGCCAACCAAAGCGGCGAATTGGGTTTTACGTTAAGCAGGCAACATTGGGGCAAAGGCTATATGACAGAAGCGGGCCAATTAATATTGGCATTAGCCTTCGATGTGCTGGGTCTGGAGCGGGTATTTGCGATGCATGACGTTAATAATCCCGCTTCCGGAAAAGTAATGATCCGTTTAGGGATGACTTATGAGGGGACTCTTCGGAGAAACCATGTGGCGAATGGCGTATTTGCCGACAGCGCTAATTATTCTATTTTGAAAGAAGAGTATGGTGTAAATTCCTGAGACTATATTAACATCAGGGGTTATCCTTTTAACCGGTTGCACCAACGGGTTGAAGAATAACCCTTTTTTATTGAAACTTTGAGCAGGAATCGCCTCACAATGGAATGAAAATACGGAAAGAAAGCATATCCCGGGGCATAAATTTTTTATTATTTCTGTCACACTCCGCCTCCATTGCCCGTCATACAGGTGAAAAAACCGAAAGGGTGATTCACGATGCGACAATACGATGTAGCAGTTGTAGGTGGAGGAGTTGCCGGTTTGACAGCGGCAATCTATGCCGCAAAAGCAGGAAAGAAAACGGCAGTCATCGAAAAACAGAATCGCTTGGGCGGCCGGGCCATTTCCAATAAGAAAAAAGGAGCCTATTTTAATTTAGGTGGTCATGCCTTATATCATGGGGATGCTCTTGCAACGTTCCGTAAATTGGGACTGAGTTTGCAGGGAAATAAGCCTTCGATCGATGGCTACGCGATTTGGAAAGGGAAATTGCTTACTTTACCTATGGGTGTTAAATCCTTGCTCACCACCTCTCTTTTGTCCTGGAAGGGTAAAATGGAGCTTGCCTCCTGGCTCACGAAATTAGGAAAACTGGATGCCCATCGATATGATCAAATCAGCCTCCGTGAATGGATTGAAGGAAATTTACAGGATCCCATGGTACGGAATTTATTCTACGCTCTGACGCGTACGGCAAGTTATGTGGTGGCGCCTGATTTACAAGCCGCAGGTCCAGTCATCAAACAGCTTCAAAATACCCTTCAAGGCGTGCTCTATCTGGATCGGGGCTGGGGCGCAGCGGTTGACGAATTAGAAAAAAAAGCATCGGAGCATGGCGTGCAGCTTTTAACGGGGAACAAGGTCATTTCTATCGGTCATTGCGACGGTGCCGTGCAGCATGTCCATTGTGAAGACGGAACGCCAATTGAGGCGAAAAATATCATCGTCACCACTCCGCCGGCGGTCACTCACCAACTCGTGCCCGATGCTGAAGCAACCGCTCTTCATACTTGGAAAGAACAAGCGATAGAAATCACGGCTGCTTGTCTGGATGTAGCTTTGCGGCGTCTCCCAAAACCGAAACAACAATTTGTTTATGGAATTGATCAAACGGTCTTTCTCTCCAACCAGTCGCGTGCGGCCTATCTAAGCGAAGATGGTGCGCAGGTCATTTCCATGATCAAGTATCAAGGGCAGGAGACCTGTCCGGAAAAAGATCTGCAGGAGCTGGAACAAGCCCTGGAGCTTATTCAGCCGGGCTGGAGGGACGAATTGATTGTCCGACAATATCTCCCGAAGATCACGGTTTGCCATGATTTTATGCATATGAAACGCCAGGAAAACCCCGGCCCCGCCGTCCAGGAAATCAAGGGGTTATATGTGGCAGGAGAATGGGCATCGCATGGTGAATTATTGGTCGATGCCGCGACAGCGAGCGCGAAAAGAGCCGTACAACATATACTCTCCCTTGAGGGCAAGGAGAAAGATGGTTGGTAATATATGAGCACAGAAGCATTGTATAAAGTCTACAAAGCTCCTCTTATTTCTTTGGCTTATCGAATGCTGGGAAGTGTCATGGACGCAGAAGACATTGTGCAGGAAGCCTTTCTAAGCTATGATCAATTGCCCGATTCCAATACTATTCATAATGAAAGAGCGTTCCTGTATAAAATCGTAACGAATCGTTGCCTTGACCTGTTGCGTTCATCGGCCAAAAAACGGGAGATGTACGTTGGGCCGTGGCTCCCGGAGCCTTTGATTGACCAAGGGGTCCCGGAGGCCAACCCCTCCGATGCTTATTTACGACGAGAATCAATATCCACGGCGTACCTGCTGCTCTTGCAGCAGCTCAATGCTGTGGAAAGAGCGGTCTTTCTGCTTCGTGAGATTTTTCACTACCCGTTTGACGAAATTGCTGAAATGGTCGGGAAAAGCAGTGAGAATTGCCGACAAATATTCCATCGCGCCAAAAAAAGTATTCATTTTGATCCTGAACAGAATCTGCCGATCCCGATTGCAGAGAAGAAAGTCAAGGATTTTGTGAATTATCTTTTACAGGGGAATGCGAATAAATTGCTTGAACTGGTAAGTGAAAATGCGGTTTTTTATTCAGACGGTGGCGGCAAAGCAAGAGCGGCGCAAGTTCCTATAGTCGGATTTGATCGAGTCATCAACCTGCATTTCAATCTGCTCAAGATGTACGAAGGCAAATTTACGTACTCATTCCTTAACGTTAATGGATTACCGGGGATTCGAATCCTCTTCGATGGTGATATTCAACATGTGTATTCGTTTGCATTCAATCATAATAAAATCCAATCGATCTATGCTGTAGCAAATCCAGAGAAACTAAGACATTTATAAAGCAGGGCAGCGGGAAAATAATAGTGAAGTTAAATTTAGCTCCTGGCGGAGGGTTGTTAGCCATTTTCAAAATAAGAGTTGCAAACTAAAAAAAGATCGGTTATGATGAGTTCAAGTTAGTAATTGGTCAATCAATAATGTAAATTGCTTTTGGAGAAAGAAGGTCATCATCATGGCGAAAGGATCAGCAGCCTCTGTAAACCGCCGTACAGATATTGTCTCCGCCGCGATTGAGGTCTTTGCTGAAATTGGTTATTACCGCGCAACTACAGCACAGGTCGCAGAGCGCGCTTCGATCTCGCAGCCCTACGTTTATCGTTTCTTTACGAAGGAATCCCTGCTGGTGGAGGCTCTGGAGGTTTCATGGGAACGAATTATTAAAGCATTCCAGATTGTCATTGACAAAGAAACCCCCAAGCAATTGGAAATCGGTCTTACAAGGGCCTATGAGGAGATCATGGAATCCCACCGCAATGAAATTTTGCTTCAGATGCAGGCACAGACGATTCGGGAAACGCCGATTCGGGAGGCAATGAGAACGGGCATGGGCCAGGTGAAAGAGCTCGTGGAGAATGCCTTTATCCAAGCCGGGTTTGAAGATGTGCGGGACCGGACTTCAGATTTTCTCGCAAGAGGCATGCTGTGCAATGTATCGATGGCCATGGATATGCCGAATTTGATGGTAAAGAGATAAGATATAAATTTTTTTATAGGACTGTAATTGATCAATCAATAATAACGAAAAAGGCTGCACGTATTGCTTGTTCCAACAAGCGTTGCTAAGAATGAATTAAAGCTTTGATCCGAAGCAGAACCGGAAAAAACTTTAAACAATAGTAATTGGCTAATCAATAACAAATGAAAAGGAGAGAAGCTAATATGAAAAACGCAGTAGGTTTGAGGACTATGGAGAGAAGCCAGGCAAGGAGCGGCTTTGCTCCAGAAGTAAGGAATGCAATCAGCGCTAACCGGTGGTGGGCATTGATTATTCTTGCGCTCGCGCAATTCCTGGTGGTCCTGGATGCTTCAATCGTTAATATTGCCCTGCCTACAGTAGGTACAGAGCTTCATCTGGATGCGGGCACGCTAAGCTGGATCATTACCGCTTATGTTTTGCCATTTGGGGGCTTGCTGCTGCTGCTGGGCGGACGCCTGGCTGACCGGTTCGGGCACCGGCGGATCTTTATCAGCGGAGTTGCCGGCTTCGTAATCGCTTCTGCGGCGGCAGGCATGGCTGCATCGGGGGCATGGCTCCTGACAGCCCGTGCCGTCCAGGGAGCATCGGCGGCTCTCTTGGCTCCGGCTGCTCTCGCACTGGTGACGAAGCTGTTCCTGTCGCCGCAGGATCGTGCCAAGGCCCTTGGCATCTGGGGAGCTGTGGCCGGGATAGGAAGCGCGGCGGGCGTTCTTCTTGGAGGCGTGCTTACTTCGGCTTTTGGCTGGGAGGCCGTATTTTATGTGAATGTGCCCGTTGGTCTTCTCGTTATTGCAGCCATTCCCTTTCTGATTGCAAAAGATTCAACCCGGAGGCATCTAAGAGTCGATCTTCCGGGAGCGGTGACGGTTACGGCAGGCATCGTTGCCCTTGTCGCTGCCCTTTCTGAAGCCCAGCGCATCGGATGGTCCAATCCGCTGACCCTGTTTCTTGCCGCCGCCGCGCTCCTGATGCTTATCGTATTCATGGTCATTGAGAAGCGCACGCCGGAGCCGCTTGTTCCATTTGCCATCTTCAGGAATATCTCTGTAACGGGCGGAAATCTCGCCATGCTGCTTATTGGCGGAGCTGCAACCGGATTGTTTTTTGCACTCTCGGTTTATATGCAGCAGGTTCTTCAATACAACGCTCTGACTGCGGGTCTTACACAGCTTCCGCTTGCAGGAGCTTTGGTCGTCTTCGCCGGAATCGTTCCGGGATTGATCAAATCCATCGGCACAAGATGGACGCTCGCCAGCTCGCTTCTACTCTTCGCGGCAGGGTTGATCTGGCTTTCTTTCGCGCCAAGCGAAGCATCGTTTGCCGCACATCTGCTCGGGCCGACGCTTGTCATTGGCGCAGGGCTTGGCGGCGCTTTTGTCGCAGGGACAGAGCTTGCCGTACACGGCGTGACGGAGAACGAGGCAGGGCTGGCCGGCGGACTGGTCAATACGAGCCAGCAAATCGGAGGAGCGATCGGGCTGGCCGTCCTGGCTGCGGTTGCGGCATCCAGAACGAATGGACTGTTGTCTGAGGGCAGCAGCAATCTTCAGGCGCTGACCGGGGGATTCGCCCGGGTATTCCTGGGAGCGGCAGTGTTTGCAATCGTCGGTGCGCTCATAGTTATCCTTGTGCATCGGACAGAAAAGAAGGTGAACGCATAATGGCTGGAACAACAAGCAAAAAGCGTAAATTGTGGATGGGACTGCTGCTTGCGCCAGTCATCCTGATCGGGGCTGCCGCCGCCCTGTATTTTTGGCAAATCCGGCTTCAAAAACCGGAGGAGATCAATATGGCCGACCATATGCATGCTATGGATGCCATGTCGCATGCCAGCCATCAGATGGAAGCTTCAGCAACATCCGTCACTCCCTGCGATGCGATTAGAGCCGCAGATACTCAGGCGCCGGTTCGTACGTTTGAGATGACCGCCGCTCAAACCGCGTTGAAGCTGGATAATGGAAAGACTGTAGAGGCATGGACATTCAATGGCTCATCGCCGGGCCCAGAGCTTCGGGTAACCGAAGGCGACCGGGTTATGGTGACGCTTCATAACAAGGACATTGAAGAGGGTGTAACGATTCATTGGCATGGTGTGGTTGTCCCTTGCTCGCAAGACGGAGTAGCGGGTGTCACGCAAAATGCGGTGCTGCCCGGGGAGGAGTTCACTTATGAATTTATTGCATCCCAACCTGGCACCTACTGGTACCATTCCCACCAGATGAGCTCGATTCAGGCGGAAAAAGGACTTCTGGGACAGTTCATCGTGGAGCCCAAGCAGGCCAAGGCTGCTGCAGCACAGGATATTGCCGGCCTCATGCAGAAGCTGGATTCGAGCTTCGTCATTAACGGCAGGACGAAGGGACTTGAGGTATCCGGCAAACCGGGCGATACCGTCCGGGTGAGGCTGACCAATGGCGCCAACGATACGATGGAGATGGCTGTCGAAGGGGCGCCGTATCGGATCATTGCGATGGATGGCAACGATATCCATGAACCGGGGCTGCTCGATCATACGAATTTCCAGATGGGAGCAGGTCAGCGGTATGATTTGCTGCTGAAGATTCCGGAGCAAGGTACAGCCGTGGTCAGAAGCCTCACGGAGGAAGGCTTGAAGATTACGATCGGAGAAGGAGCGGAACCTGTCCATTCGGCGAACAATATTTTATTCGACTTCCTTGATTATGGAACAGCCTCTGAAGATGATCCTGTTGATCAGCCGACCTTTGATCAAACCTTCGATCTGAGGCTCGGACAGAACTTATTCGTTAATACAATCAACGGCAAGTCCTTTCACGAAATTCCGCCTATGACGGTGAAAGAAGGAGAGCGGATCAAGATCACGCTCACAAACGAAGGAGGAGGCGACCACCCTTTTCATATTCATGGTCATACCTTTCGCGTATTGAGCCGGAACGGTGAGGCCTTGAGAGGAAGCCCCGTCTTTCTGGACACCATTCTAACGAAGAAAGATGAGACTTATGAGCTGTATGTGCTGGCCAATAATCCTGGACTATGGATGGCGCACTGCCATAATTTGATGCATGCCTCTATGGGTATGAGCATGATGCTCAATTACGAGGGTGTCACGACTTCATACCGGGTAGGAACCAAATCCGGAAATTTGCCTGATCTGTAGGGCGGCCCGCCTGTCGATATGCCGCCGCCGCTGCCGACGAAACAAGAAGATACTTAAAGACTCATGAGCCACATATATTTTTGTTATGGCGGAGAATGAAAGCATCGGAAAGGATGTTGACATGATGGTGCTGTACAAAAAAATAAAGATCGACGGATTGGATATATTTTTTCGTGAAGCCGGGCATCCGGGCAATCCGCCGATTATCCTGCTTCACGGATTCCCAAGCTCCTCCCATATGTTCAGGGATCTGATTCCTCTTCTGGAAGACCGGTTTCATGTCATTGCCCCTGATTACCCCGGCTTTGGAAACAGCAGCATGCCTGCGGCCCAAGACTATCCTTACACCTTCGAAAATCTGTCTCTTGTGATGGAAAAGCTAATCGCCAAGCTTGGTATTTCCCGTTATATCTTGTACGTTCATGATTATGGAGGGCCTGTCGGGTTCAGGCTGGCTGTCCGCAATCCTCACCGTATTCTCGGGTTTGTCATTCAAAATGCAGTGGCCGATGTGAGGGGGCTGGGGCAGCCGTTCGATCTCTTCAAAGCCCTTTGGGCGGACAGAAACCCGGCAACCGAAGCGGCATTTTCCGAACTGGTGACCTTTGATTTTACAAAAAAGCAGTATCTGACCGGAGTATGCCAGCCGTATCTGATCAGCCCCGACGGGTACTCGATGGACCAGTTTTTTCTGGACCGCCCGGGAAACAGTGAAATCCAGCTGGAGCTGGGCTACGATTACAGAAAGAACGTAGAGGAATACCCTGCCTGGAAGCAATATTTGCGGACCTATCAGCCCCCTGCGCTGATAGCCTGGGGTAAAAACGATTTTATCTTTACGTTGGAAGGGGCCTATGCCTTTAGCAGAGAACTTCATCATATTGAAACCTGTTTTTTATGCGGAGGGCATTTTGTGCTGGAGGAACAAAGCCGGCATGTTTCAGAGCTTATCAAAAGCTTCTTTGGACGCAAATAGTGACTCTATCACTTTACCATCCCGCTGCGGAGCGCAAAGACCACTGCCTGCGTTCGATCCTCGCATCCGAATTTTTGCAAAATACGATGTACATGCGATTTTACCGTACCCTCGGCAATGTACAGCTTTTGCGCGATTTGGTCATTGCGCAGCCCGTAAGCCATCTCCTGCAAAATCTCCTGCTCCCGGTCCGTCAATGGCTCCAATAGAGGGAGTTTCGAGTCACCTCCGGTTGCCGGAAAACCGGGTGCGGCCACTCTCTGCAGAGCGACGGCTGCCTGTCCGGTCTTGTACACGGCTTCGCCTCTGAATGCGGACCGGACCGCCTCCAGCATCTCTTCAACCTCCGCGTCCTTCAGCAAATACCCGACCGCTCCAACCCGAATCCCCTGATAAATATACTCCTGGTCGTCAAATGTGGTTAAAATGACGGTCTTTGCTTCCGGCATCCGCTTCATAATCTCCTTTACCGCTTCAATGCCCGACATGCGGGGCATCTGAACATCCATCAGAATGACATCCGGACGAAGCCGCAGAGCCAGCTCAACCGCTTCTACGCCGTCAGCAGCCTCCCCTGCGAGCATCATATCGGCCTGCAAGCCGATGATGTAGCCGAATCCTTGCCGGATCATCGTCTGATCGTCGGCGAGCAGAACTTGAATTTTTCCGTTGAGCGGCATAAATCCGGACCTCCTGTTTAAGATTCAATTTGCCCGCCCGTATCAACGCTTGGGATGGTTGCTGTAATTTCAAAGCCGTCCTGTTCGGCAATCCTGTAGCTGAGGCTTCCGCCTTTCTCCTCCAGCCTTGCTTTCATGACCCGCAAGCCAAATCCTTCGCTGATTTTGTAATCGTCCGCAAGCACGCCGTTATCGCGGATGCGCATCACGATATTGTCCCCATCCCTGCCCAGTCCGACCTCCAGCAGCGTTGCGCGGGAATGCCGCATAACGTTGGTGATCGATTCCTGCAGTACCGGGAATAGAGTCTCATATACTTCGGCGCTCACATCCTCGTCTTGCAAATCGGTATGAAACCGGTAAGCGATTGAGGCTGCAGCCTCCATTCGCGAAAGCAGCGATTTCAGAGCCGCAATCCCGGGAATCGTGCGGTTGCCGGCAAGGGCGTGTACGGAAGACCGTATGTCCTGCAGCCCCTGGCGGGCTACGCCCAGCATTCCTTCCAGCGATTGTCCCGCTTGGACGGGATCTTCCTTCATCATATAGCGTAAAGCCTGCATTTGTACGATCAATGACGTCAAACTGTGTCCCACGGCATCGTGAATTTCACGGGCGATATGGGTCCGCTCTTCCAAGATTGCGTTCTGCAAAGCAGTAGCCGAAGCGTCCTGCAGCTGTTCATAGGCGTCCTGCAGCTCTTCCAGATGCCGTTTGTTCATTTCATGGATTTCATTTCTCTGGATCCGGCTGCGGATAAAAAAATAAAGCACGATGGCAAGGAGAATAAAAGAAACGAGATTGAACAAGTCCGCATGGCCAAACCGGATATACAACGTCGCCGTTATGAACATGACCGCAATTGCCGTATTCCGGCCTTTGAGAAGAGACTGGCGAAGCGCTGCGGCAAACAGGAGGATAGCGATAAAATAAAGCAGCTTCATCTCCTGGAACCAAATGATCCCGATCGCGCACTCGATGATGAGCAAACTTGCGGCAATCACTGCCCGCGTTATCGTCCACCATGTTTTCGGAATGAACAGGATGCCGGAGAAGGTCGCCCATATCACGAGATGGATCCCGATTTGGGGTAGGGGAGCCTCAAACATCCGATTTGTATTCATAAGAAAAAAAATGACCGCGGCGCTGGCAAACGGTTTTCCATAGGAGCGGTAATCCACATTTATCCCCTCCCTTGTTCCTTTCGCTGCATACCCCTTCATTTTAGACCGGGCCATCGGCAGAATACAACAATCCCGGCTGTCTTTAAGCGAATATCTATCGGCAGATATAAGGATGCATGTTTAAGTTCTATCTGTAGTTGGTCGTTCGCAAGCGGTATAGGGGGTATCATTAGCATCAATCGACGGGAATTTATAAAGGAGGCAATGTTCATGAGTGGGCAAGTCATTATTTCTTTGCTCTTAGGCGTTTTTATTGTTTACCGGATTTTCCTGCGCGTCCGCCGAACGTTCGGATGGCAGCAGCTGAACCTGGGAAAAGTGCGGATCATGACCGTTATTTTGGGCGTGGTCGGGCTCCTTTTCTTTGTTGAAGGAGCCTTCGACACCGTAAGCCTGATTTCGAATATGATCGGAATTGCGCTGGGTATTGCTCTGGCTTGTTACGGAGCGGCCAAGACCCGCTTCGAGCGGCGGGACGGAAATTGGCGGTACCGTCCCAGCGCCTGGATTGGCGGAACCGTGACCATTCTTTTTTTGGGGCGTTTGATTTATCGCATATACGATATGATGCAGTCCGGCAATCTTGAGCAGGGCCTTCAATTATCCGACCGGCTGAAAGATATGGGCAGCTCCTGGACATCGGGGCTGATGCTCATTATGTTCGCTTATTATGTCACCTGCAATATCATTTTATTATCCAGGCAAGAATTGAGAGTATCGGGAGTGTAAGGCTTTCGAATGTCCCCGACAGCCACTGGGCGTTTCTTAAAAGAGACGATGCGTATCTGGCAACCCAACAAGGGAGGCGCAAGAGCTCTGCACAAAAGAACAGCAAAATGACAGCAGTTGCGGTCAGGGGCTGCCTCCATAACATGGAAGGCAGCCCTTTCCTACATTAAAATTTACTGCTATCGTGATTTTCTCTGATTCGCGTCTTTGTCATAGGCCGTTCGCGCTGTCACTTCCTCACCTCTGTTATCGTGTACTCCGATTCGGGTCTTCGTTAAAGATAATTCGCGCTGCTGTCACTTCCTCACCTTGGGCTGGCTCATTCGCTCTGAAATACAGTCTGATCTGCAAGCTTCCAGCATGGACCCTACTTTCACTCCAACTTCCTCGGAATCAGAAGCTCTCGCGTCATATGTGCACAGAGCTGAGCCCATTAACCTGTCCCGCTGCAGCTGCAGCGGGGTTTTTCCTTGTTAGAGATGAACGGGGTTCAATTTGGGTGCTTGCAAGCAGGAAATTCCTTTTTGGATCGGCACACGGATGATGAACGGCATGCTGAGGGTGATTGCAGCGAGGTATTTCCTTGTTGGAGAGCCAGTGGAGACTTCGTGAAAGTACATAAGCAGGAATTTCCTTGCTAGGCGATTCCATAGGACTTGCCAGGATCATTGAGGCGCTTCGTTGAAGCAGCAGTCGATATGTTCGGACGCTTAAGCGTCAAAAAAGAGAATTGGAGCCTGCGGGAAGCGAATGTGGTTTTGTGTACGGGCTGTATGCAAACCCGACCTGTTTTCCCCAGCCTTTACAAATGAAACACGCAGCGTTGAAGAACCGATAACATAGGGCTGTTAAAGTGAAAACAGAAATAAATCAACAAGAAACCGCAACAAACCACAAAAGGAGAGGGACAAGAAACCATGCAGAAGCAGCTAACAAGAGGGATTATGCTCCTGGCCATCATTCTATTGACGGTGAGTCTGGCAGCATGCACGAAGGCGAAGGATAACGGCAGCGCCAATGCGGCGGCAGCCGGAAACGGCGGAAATGCGCAGACGAATGCCAATTCGGAGGCAGCGCCGGAATTATCGGCGGCCGATCTGGAAGCCAAAGCGAAAGAAGAAGGCGAAGTCGTCAGTGTCGGCATGCCGGACTCCTGGGCGAACTGGAAAGACACCTGGGCGGATATGAACGCCAACTACGGCCTGAAGCATACCGATACGGATATGTCGAGCGCCGAGGAAATTGCCAAGTTTGAAGCGGAGAAGGACAAGGCTACCGCCGATATCGGCGATGTAGGCATCGCGTTTGGACCGGTTGCGGCTGAGAAAGGCGTAACACAGCCTTACAAAACCTCCTACTGGGACGAGCTTCCTGCCTGGGCGAAAGACGCAGACGGCAACTGGGTAGTCGGGTATCAGGGCACCATCGCATTCATGGTCAACAAGAACCTCGTGAAGGACGTGCCAAAAAGCTGGGATGACCTGCTCAAAGGGGATTATAAAATAGCGGTCGGCGACGTTACCAAAGCCGCGCAAGCGCAAATGTCCGTACTTGCCGCAGCCATCGCAATGGGCGGCGACGAGAAGAATATCCAGCCGGGCATCGATTTCTTCAAGAAGCTGGCCGAGCAGAACCGGATCAGCAGCGCCGATGTTACGACAGCCAATATGGAAAAAGGTGAAATTCCGGTTGGATTGATGTGGGATTTCAACGCTCTTGGCTACCGCGATCAAATCAACCCGGATCAATTCGAAGTGGTTATCCCTTCAGAAGGCAGCGTCGTGAGCGGCTATGCCACCATTATTAACAAATACGCGCCGCATCCGAATGCGGCGAAGCTGACACGCGAGTATATTCTCAGCGACGCCGGCCAGATCAATCTGGCCAAAGGCTTTGCCCGTCCGATCCGCGACAGCGTCAAGCTTCCGGACGACGTAGCCGCCAAGCTGATTCCGCTGGAGCAGTATAAGAACGCCAAGCCGATTGCGGATTATCAGGCCTGGGACGAGACGGCGAAGACGCTGCCGCAGCTGTGGCAGGATAACGTACTGATCCATATGAGTTAATCCGGACCGGCTCACGCGGACATGGATGCAGGCGGCGCAGGGCTGCGCCGTCCGTATCCGGCTTCCGCGCGCAGCCGGCGGACAACAACCGAGCTATCATAAGGAAGGGAAAGATTATGAGCCAACAGTTGACGCTCAAGAAGAAAGCTGCCCGGCGGTACCGCTTCAATCCCGTCGTGCTCGCGCTCATCCCGTTCGTGGTGCTGATCGTCATGTTTGAATTGCTGCCTCTTATCTATCTGATCATGACCAGCCTGCTGTCCGATGACGAAACGCATTATACGTTATCCCAATATGCGACGGCGCTAACCAGTCCGTATTATCTGAAAGCGATCACGAACAGCGTCACGATCTCGCTCGGCTCGAGCGTCATCGGTCTTATCGTGTCCCTGTTCGCCGCTTATTCGCTTACGAAGCTGTCCACGGCGGCACGGGAGAGACTGCTCACCATCTCCAACATGTCCTCCAACTTTGCCGGCGTTCCGCTGGCATTTGCTTATATCATTTTGCTTGGAAATAACGGGATTTTCACGATTCTTCTGAATTCATGGGGGCTTGACGCATTCACTCCCGATCTTTATTCCTGGACCGGCCTGATGCTGGTTTACGTTTATTTCCAAATTCCGCTGGCCACGCTGCTGCTTTATCCTGTCTATTTCGGCATACAGGAGCAGTGGAAGGACGCTTCAGCCCTGCTCGGGGCGGGCACCTTCACGTTTTGGCGGAAAATCGGGCTTCCGGTTATCCTCCCCGGCCTTGCCGGCACATTTATTATCCTGTTCGCCAATTCGATGGGCGCTTATGCCACGGCGTATGCCCTGGTTGGCGGCAACTTTAATCTGCTGGCGATCCGGATCGGATCTCTTGTAGCCGGCGATGTCGTCACGAAGCCGCAGCTGGGAAGCGCGCTTGCGGTGCTGCTCGGTCTGATGATGATGGCGGCGCTGGCGGTCAATGCGCGGCTGATGCGCAGCCTGCGCAAGGAGCTTACGAACGTATAAACCAGGGCATGCGAATAAGCTTGGCGGAAAGGGGCATTAACCTTGAACAGGAATATGCCGCGGGGGCAGCGGCGCGCTAACCGTTTTCATCGCATCATCTGGACGATTCTCATCATCTATCTGGTTCTCCCGCTGCTGGCGACGTTGTTGTATGCGCTGGCAGGAAATTGGCAGACGACGGTTTTGCCCGAATCATGGACGCTCAAGTGGTTTGACGACCTGCTGCACGACAGCCGGTTCACGGATGCGTTCGTCCGTTCGATCGTCGTATGCGGGATAAGCCTGATAGTCAGCACCGCGGTCATGGTGCCTACAGTTATTATTGTCGTACTTGAGTTTCCGAAATGGGAGAAGGTGCTGAATATTCTGGCCCTCATCCCCTATGCGGTGCCGGGCGTAGTTGCCGCGGTCGGGCTGATTCGTCTCTATTCGTCCGGTCCGCTTGCCATCTCGGGCACGATCTGGCTCCTGTGCGGCGCCTATTTCGTCGTGGTTCTGCCCTTCATGTACCAGGGAATCCGCAACAGCCTTCGTTCGGTCAATGCCGTCATGCTCCAGGACGCTGCGATGCTGCTGGGCGCCGGACGCTGGCAGACGTTCCGTTATGTGCTGCTGCCGAACGTTATGCCGGGCCTTACCGTATCGCTGCTGCTTTCGTTTGCGGTGCTGTTCGGCGAATTCGTGCTGGCGAACCTGCTGGTCGGCGGACAATACGAAACGATCCAGATTTATTTGTACCGGCGGCAGGGGGAGAGCGGACATCTGTCGAGCGCGGTATCCATTACGTATTTCGTACTGGTTGCCATTATTTCAGGCGTGATGCTCAAACTGGGCAAGCGGGTGCTGAACGCGCCTTCCGGGGCGGACGACGACAAGCCGGCGGCAGCAGGGACCAGGAAGGGCAGGCATTCGGACCCGGGAACCGCTGCGGGCGGAATCAACTTGCAGGGAGGACAGGAACTTAGATGAGCTATGTCGAATTTGAAGGCGTATCGAAGTTTTTCGGAACCGCCGGCGCAGCGCCGGTGCTGGATGCATTGTCGCTGGGAGTGGAGAAGGGCGAATTCGTCACGCTGCTCGGTCCCAGCGGCTGCGGCAAGAGCACGCTCCTTCGCTGCGTGGCCGGCTTGACCGGAATTGACGAAGGCACCGTCCGGCTGGATGGGGTCGATCTTACGAACATGGCGCCGAAGAAAAGGAATGTCGGGATGGTTTTTCAAGCCTATGCGCTGTTCCCCAACATGACGGTCTACGAGAATGTTGCCTTCGGGCTGAAAATGAAGGGCATGCCGCGCGCCGAAATCGAGCGGACGGTCAAGAAAATGCTCGAGATCATCGACATGTCGGAGAAAAGCGGACAGTATCCGCAGAGGCTGTCCGGAGGCCAGCAGCAGCGGGTGGCGCTGGTCCGGTCCCTTGCCGTTCAGCCGAAGCTGATGATGATGGATGAGCCGCTCAGCGCACTCGATGCGAAAATCCGGAAAATGCTGCGGCTGGAAATCCGCCGCATTCAGCAGGAGCTGGGCATGACGACGCTGTTCGTGACGCATGACCAGGAAGAGGCGCTTACGATGTCCGACCGGATCTGCATTATGAATCAGGGCCGGATCGAACAAAACGGAACGCCCGAGGAAATATATACGAGGCCCAAAACGGCGTTTGTCGCCCGTTTTATCGGCAACTACAACGTGCTGACCGCAGATGAAATGGCGGGTATCGGGGGATCGGCGGCTTCTTCAGCCGGACGCTTCGAACCGGCAGCCTTCGCCATCCGGCCGGAAGCGGTACGGATGTCCTCCGCGGAAGACGGGGCTGCGGGCAATGCAACGGACACGGGCACGGACTCGTACCGGATGAGCGGCACCGTCTCGGAATGCACGGCACTTGGCGCACTGCTGCGCTACACGGTCAGAGTGGGGAATTTGAGCATCACGACCGACGAATTGAATGCGCCGGCGAGCCGCCGTTTTGCTCCGGGCAGCCGGGTCCGCCTCACAGTCGACCGGGACGCGTGCGTCCCGCTGGAAGGATAGGCGCATAGAATGCCGCCGCAAGCGGCAATGGCTGTCATGAAAGGCAAGCGAATAGTATTGAGGTGAGTTGCAATTGTCAGTTTCATCGGAACAGAGAAAAGAATTTATTCTGCAAATCCTTGACCGTGAGGGAAAAGTGAATGTGCTTCCGCTTGCGAACCGGTTCATGGTGTCTTCGGAGACGATCCGGCGCGATCTGGATGTGCTGGAGAGGGAAGGCCAGCTTCGAAGGGTGTACGGCGGGGCCGTCAGGCATTCCGGTTACAGCCCCTCGGAACCGCCGTATGCGCTGCGGAAGAGCCAGAATGCGGAGGAGAAACGGGCGATCGGCCGGGCTGCCGCAGACTGGATCGAGGATGGAAGCACCATTGTGATTGATGTTGGCACAACGGCTATGGAGCTGGCTATGGCGATTCAGGACAAGCAGCAGCTCAAAGTCATTACCAATTCCGTCGCTGTCGCTGCCGTCCTCTCGGACTCGCTGAACCAGGGCCGGTTCCGCGGCAAGGTGACATTGCTCGGCGGCGAGCTCAACCCGGAGCAGCAGTCGATCAGCGGTCCCTTATGCGAACGGATGATGGAGCAGTTCCGGGTGGACCTCGCGTTCATGTCGGTCGGCGGCGTATCGCTCGTCGACGGCATAACCGATTACGACGCGAACGAAGCGTCCATGTCGCAGCTGTTCGCCCGCTGCGCGCAGAGGGTTGTCGTCCTGGCTGATCATTCGAAGCTGGGCGTAACGACTTTCGCGCGAATTATGCCTTTTGACGGGATTGAGGCTATCATCTGCGATGTGGAATGTCCGGATGAATGGAAGGATGCCGTTGATCAATCCGGCGTACAGTGGATTGCGGCAGCGTCCGAATACATGAAGGAGGAATAACGGCATGCAGAAAGTGATTATGGTTGTGCTTGATGGCTTGCGCTATGACACGGCGCGCGCCGTCATGGGATATATGGAGCATCTGGTGGAGAAGGGCCGTGCCGCCTGCTACCGCGTCAGCTCGGAGCTGCCGAGTCTGTCGAGGCCGCTGTATGAGGTGCTGCTCACGGGGACGCCGCCCGTGGAGAACGGCATTACAGCCAATCATACGGTGAGGCTGTCGAATCAGCGCAGCGTTTTTCAGCTTGCGGCTGAACAGGGACTCACAACCGCGGCGGCGGCTTATCATTGGGTCAGCGAGCTGTACAACCGCGCCCCGTTCAATCCGATGACCGACCGGATTCAGCTGGACGGAACATCTCCGATCCAATACGGGATGTTTTATTTTGACGATACGTACCCGGATACGCATCTGTTCGCCGATGCCGAATACCTTCGCCGGGCGTATGCTCCGGATTTTCTCTACGTCCATCCGATGGGAATCGACGACATCGGCCATAAGCATGGAGCCGGTTCCGCCGAATACCGGCAAATCACCGGAGCGGCAGATGCGGTTCTCGCAGGACTGCTCCCCGTATGGCTGGAAAATAAATACCGCATCATCGTCACAGCCGATCACGGCATGAACGAATTCGGACAGCACGGGGGGACCGGCCAGGGAGAACGGGATGTGCCCTTCTACGCCATAGGACCGGAGTTTACCCCGGGCGTATACGAAGACCCCATTCCGCAGCTGGCGGTCGCGCCGCTGGTGTGCGGACTTCTCGGTATTCCTTGTTCGCCAGCGATGAGGCCGATTGAGCTGCCGGGCTGTTCATTGAATCAAGCGGCTGCAGGCAGGACGGAATGAAAGTAGACTTTCATTTTCACCTGGAGGAAGGCCCGTATTCGCTGCGCTGGCTGGAGCGGACGGCGAGGGCGCTTTCTGCAACGTCGGATGAGATCGGAAGGGAACAGGAGACGGGGCGGTCCCCTCTCCACTCCCTGTCATGGATCAATAGCGTGAGCGCCCAGCTGGGACGGCGCATTGAGCAGGGGCCGTTCCACCAGAACTGGATTAAACGGTACCTGGCGGAGGGACGGCGAAGAGGAATCGGGAAGTTCGGACTGGTCGATCATCTGTACCGGTTCGAGGAGTTCAAGCCCTATTACCTCAAGCATATCTGTGTCGACGATTCGCCGCTCGGCAGACTGCAGCGGGAATGGCTGGACCGGGTATGTGTGACATCGGCGTCTGCGTTTATTGAGGCAGCCAAGGCCGCTGCCGGCAGCGATGACGCGCTGTCGGTTGGTTTGGAGGCGGATTATTTTCCCGGCGGGGAAGCCGAGCTGGCAGGATTGCTGGAGATGCTGGATGTCGATTATGTCATCGGTTCCGTCCATTTCATTGACGGCTGGGGCTTTGACAATCCGGAGACGGCTTCACGGTTTGAGGACGAGAATCTGGAATTGCTGTATGCCAGGCATTTCTCGCTGGTCCAGCGTGCGGCCCGCAGCGGGCTGTTCGATATGATCGGCCATCCCGACAACATCAAGGTATTCGGCTACAGGCCGGATGAGGGGCTGTTGGGGGAGCTTTATCGGGAGACGGCGCGGGCCTTCAAGGAGGCGGGTGTCGCAACTGAAGTGAACACGGGTCTGGCGTACCGGTATCCGGTGAAGGAGATTTGTCCAAGCCCGCTGCTGCTTGCCGCAATGTTTGAGTATGGCGTGCCGGTCACATTCTCGTCGGACGCGCATTATCCCGACGATCTGGGCACTTTGATTGACGAAGCGGTCGAGCTGGCGAAGCGGACCGGCTACCGCGAAGCCGCCTGGTTCAAGGGCGGGAAGCGTTATTTGTGCGAATTGTAAGCGGGCTTTTTTTGAGCTGAAAATGAAATGGGGGCTTTTCCATAAGGCCAGGCTCTAAGGAGCCAACCCAATAAACATACGAAAGCACCTTCTTAAAACCACGATTGACGTGGGAAAGAAGGTGCTTTTTCGTTATCGTTCAAGCCTTCAGACAAAGCCCGGCAGGTCCGGGTCAGCTTTTGATGGCGCCAGCGGCGATATCGGATATAAACTGCTTGCTGATAAACAGAAACAGCAGAATCAGCGGCAGCACCGCAAGCAGCGTACCTGCGATAACCATGGAGTAATCGGTCATATAGATCCCGTTCAAGGACGAGAGGGCAATCTGAAGCGTGAATTTGCTCTCGTCGGTGATGATAATGAGCGGCCAGAGATAGTCATTCCATACGCCGATAAACGTGAACGCGCCGAGAAAGGATAATGCGGGACGCAGAATCGGCAGGGACAGATTCCAATACAGGCGGAAGAATCCGCACCCGTCAATCCGTCCGGCATCCAGCAGCTCCGACGGAATGGATTCCTCGGCATACTGCCTGATCCAGAAAATCCCGAAGGCATTCACCATGCCGGGAATAATAAGCGCCTTGAAGGATCCCACCCATCCGAACTTGGCCATAATGACGAAGGATGGAACGAGCGACAGCTGGGCAGGCGCCATCATGGTGGCCAGCAGCAGGATAAACAGCCACTTTTTGCCTGGAAAATGATATTTGGCAAACGTGATGCCGGCCAGCGAATCGAAGAACAATACCAGCACCGTACAGACCGAAGCGACGAACAGTGTATTCAGAAAAGCGCCAAAGAAATCAATATTGGCCATAACCCGCGATATATTGTCAAACAGCTCGCCGCCGAACCATAATTTCGGAGGATAGCTGTATATTTCAGCTGTCGTGCGTGTGGACATCACCAGTAGCCAGTAGAAAGGAAAGATTGAAACGATTAATCCTGCAATTAGTCCCAGATGCAGCAGAGTCGATTTCCATTTTGCTGTTGGCATATGCCATCACCCCATTTATCATATAATCGTCAATTATTGGCCGACTTGCCCTGAACCAGCTTCCAGTTCACGATCGAGAACAACGCGATCAGCACGAACATTCCCCAGCCCACTGCGGCTCCATAGCCAAAGTAGTTGTTGATGAAAGCCTCGCGGTACAAATACAGCACGATGGTAAGCCCGCCGCCGCTCACGCCGCCGTCATTGCCGACGAGCACCTGGGACTCTGTAAAGATCTGCATGCCGCCGATGGTCGAGGTTATGACAGTGAACAGAATAATCGGCCGCAGAATGGGAACCGTAATCCGGAAGAAGGACTGGACGCCAGAGGCGCCGTCAATTTTGGCTGCCTCATACAGCACGGTTGGAATGCTTTGCAATCCGGCCAGATAAATGACGGCATTATAGCCGACCCAGCGCCAGACTACCATCAGGGAAACTGCCAGCTGAATCCCCCATGTTTCGTTCAGCCATTCCACGGAATGAAGGCCGAACAGGGAGAGAATGTAGTTCAACAGGCCATAATTGTTGGAGAAAAGGGTGCTGAAAATAATCGCTACCGCTACCAGCGACGTTACGTTCGGCAGAAAATAACCGATCCGGAAGAAGGTGCGGAATTTTACGAATGACGCATTCAGCAGGAAAGCGACGACAAGCGCCGAGAACAGCATCGGTATGGTGGAATACACCCAGATGAGCAGGGTGTTGCCCACGGCTTTCCAGAATTCCGGGTCCGACAGCATGAACCGGTAATTGTTCAGGCCGTTGAAGGTCATCTCCCCGATTCCGTCCCATCGTTGAAACGACAGATACATGGAGAAGGCAATCGGGAACAGCCCGAATATGGCAAACAACAGGTAAAATGGCGAAATGGCTAAATATTCTTTGCGGTGCTTCCATATTTCCGAGGCGAGTCCGCGATTGGGTTCCCGCACCCTTGCATGCAGGGCAGGCTTCGTCGATGATTGCAGTCTGGTTGGTTCGGCCATAAGCTTAACCTCCTTATAGTAGATGGCGTACCGCCATTTCATTTTGGCTGCTTTCAACCTTTGCGGGCGGCATGGCCTCAACGCTGTAATGCCACAGATGAGCGGCATGGCTGAGCGGCCGGCTTGGTGCCTTTAGCGCAGCAGCTCCTTTTTAACCCGGGCCAATGCAGCCTTCCATGCTACATCGGGGTTCTTCCCCTGAAGCGCAACGGACTGCAGCTGGCGGCTTACGATCCCGTTAAGATTCGCGTATTTAGAACCGAAGTAAGCAGGCTTGACATTCCTTGCCGACTCGGTAAAAATTTCACCGGTCGCCTGTCCCCCGAAGAAATCTTCTTTCTTCAGCAGCTCCTTCGCATCAAGCGCCTTGACAGCCGATGGAAACAGGTTGACATCGGTGAAGGATTTCACTTGATTCTCGGGATTCTGCAGCCATTTGATGACCTCGAAGGCTTCCTTCGGGTGCTTGCTTGTTCTCATGATGGACAGGAAGGAGCCGCCATTGTTGCCGTCTCCGCCTGGCGCCCGCGCCACACGCCATTTGCCGGCCGTGTCGGGTGCGGCTTGCATCAGAACTTCCTTGTTCCAGACCGCGCCGACAAAGGAAGCTATTTTACCGTTGTTCATGGCGGCGTTCCATTCGGAGGTACTGCCGTTGGCATTGGCCAGGAGTCCCATTTGGGATGCCTTCACAGCAAGATCCCAGGCTTTCTTCATGGAAGAAGAGGAATCTTCCCCGATGAAGGTCTCATCCTTGTTGAAGTAGATCTTATCGCTCTGGGCATTAACCTGGGTATAGATGCTGCCGATATTATCCGTCAGCTTGACGTCATCTCCCAGCGCGGCCTGGAGATTCTCTCCCGCCGCGAAATACTCCTCCCAGGTTCCCAGCGCATCGCTGACCTCCTTGGGGTCGCTGGGCAGCCCGGCCTTCTCGAACAGATCGGCGCGGTAAAATAAAGCTGTTGGCCCCGTATCGATAGGAAGCGCTATCATTTTTCCTTCAGGCGAAACCCCGAGCTGCCATTTCCAATCCAGATAATCCGGCTCAATTTCTTTGGCGCCGAGATCATACAGATTATAGAAACGGTCCGAATTCGGGAACATTTCCGTCACCCAGTCATTGAAAGCGACGATATCAGGTCCGCCTGATCCGGCGGCAAGCGTTGTTTTCAGCTTGGATTTGAAATCGCCGCCGATTTTTTGCGCGTTGATCTGCAGTGTCGGGAATTGCGTCTCAATGGATGCAATGAGCTTATCATCCAGGCCGCGGTTCCAGTACCATAGTGTAAGCGTTGTCTTTTCACTTGAAGAAGAATTTCCAGCGGAACACCCGCACACGGTCAGGATAACAATAAATAATAATAAGGCAATCCGTTTTTTTGCCACTAACGCCGCCCCCTTTTTTGTTTGTACATACTTTTTGTATGCTCCTAAATGTAATAAGTACGAAAAAAGCTATACTTCCTTATGTAATAAACAAAGATAACACGATTGAAACGCATTATTATATGGTAGTTAATTACATATGAAAAGGATTGGAAGCGATCCAATTGCCTGTTCATGTGGTATAGTAATATCAGGAAACACACCGGATTCAGCCCATTGTGGCGAACCGCAACCCCTGGCGAAGGAGTTCATGCGATGACGACCAACCAAGCCCCTATTCATCCTGAAGTAACCGCTTACCTGAAGCGGATCGGCTATGAAGGCAATCTTGACGGAAGCGCCGCGGCGCTGGCCGAACTGCAGGAGCGGCATCTTCATGCGGTCCCCTATGAGAATCTTGATATTTTGAAGCGCATTCCGCTGTCGCTGGAAATCCCGGCGCTCCTCGACAAAATCGTTGTGCGCCGCCGGGGCGGATACTGCTTCGAGCTCAACGCGCTGTTTGGCTGGCTGCTGCGGGAGCTGGGATACCCCGTTACCGACCTGTTCGCGCGGTTTTGGCGCGATGAGACAGATGCCCCGCCCAAACGGCGCCACCATGTGCTGAAGGTGGAGGCCGAAGGCATCTCCTACCTGTGCGATGTCGGCGTGGGGGGCATCGTGCCGCGCCGTCCCATCCAGATGCAGGAGCTGCTGGAGCAGCCGCAAGGAGAAGAAAGCTATCGTCTGGAGCAAGATGCCTACTATGGATGGGTGCTCTGCGAATGGAAGCGGGGCGGGTGGAGCTGGCTGTATTCATTTACCGACGAGCCGCAGCTGCCCAAGGATTTTATTATGGCAACCTACTGGTGCGAGAACGCCCCGGATTCTATTTTCACGAGGAACGCCATGGTGGCGATGCGCACCCGCGAGGGGCGAAACACGATCGCAGGGCAGGAATTCCGTATCTTTACTGCGGATGGGGTTCATGCTTTTACGCCAGCTTCGGAAGACGATTATAATGAGGCGCTGCTTACGTATTTCGGAATTGCCGCCCCTTAGCAGGGAAGGCCGCTCAGGCGGTCTTTTTGACCTTATAGAATTTATAAGTTTTCACGCCTATAAATTTCTATAAGGTTTGAGGGAAGAAACTAACGATGCCGCTAAAGGACGGCGAAGCCGTTTCTTCTTACACGTTTTAGAATGTATAAGTTGCCATTTATCCATTTCTATAAGTTCTAAGGGAAGAAGTATACTCTGCCGCAAAGTAAGGCGGAGCCGGTTCTTCTTGTTACACTGGGCTTCAGGACGGGTAATCCAGGTTATGAATTGCTGCTGAAACAAGTCAGCCAAGGGTAATGATTCTTGTGAATTCTGGGAAATTGGGAAAGCGAGGCATGGACGACATGGAGAAACGACAGTATGGACGTACCGGTATGAATGTGAGCATCTTGGGATTGGGGGGAGCGGAAATCGGCTTTCAGGGCATCACCGGGGAACAGGCGGACAAGCTGCTTGGAAGCGCGCTGGATGCTGGCCTGAATCTGATCGATACCGCGGAATGCTATGCGATCAGCGAGGAATTGATCGGCAAGACGGTGAGGCATCGCCGTGACGATTATTATCTGTTTACCAAATGCGGGCATTCATCCGGTATTGATTTGCCCGATTGGGATCCCGCTCTGCTGGAGCAAAGCATTGACCGCAGCCTGAGCAGGCTGCAGACGGACTATGTCGATGTCATTCATCTCCACAGCTGCTCGGAAGATATCCTGCGGCAAGGCGATGTGATCGATGTGCTGAAGCGGGCCAAGGAGAAGGGGAAAACCCGGTTTATCGGGTACAGCGGGGACTCTTCGGCCGCCCTGTACGCGGTGCAAAGCGGGGCGTTTGACTCATTGGAGACATCCATCAGCATCGCGGATCAGGAAGCGATCGAGCTGACCTTGCCGGAAGCGGCCAAGCGGGGCATGGGCGTTGTCGTGAAACGTCCGATTGCCAATGCGGCCTGGAAAACAGGCAAGCTGCCGGAAGATGAATATCCGCGCGAATATTGGAGGCGGCTGCAGGAATTGAACTATGATTTCCTGGATGGCGGCCTGAGTGAATCGGTGGGAACGGCCCTGCGCTTCACGCTGTCCATCCCCGGCGTTCATGCCGCAATTGTCGGCACGGCCAACCCCGGGCGGTGGTTGGAGAATGCCAAGCTGCTTGAGGAGGGGCTTCTTCCCCGGCAGCAGTACGAGGCCATTCGAACGCGCTGGAAGGAAATTGCCGGTGCGGATTGGGTTGGCCAGGGTTAAATCGGAAGATGGCTGCCGGAGCGGATTGGTAAGCCAAGGTTAAACCGGATTAAGCATGCCGGACTATGCTTCATCATCCGTAGCCAGTGCGCGCCGACATGAGTAACGGCGCGCACTGGCTGTTTGGTTTTTATTTTCTTCAGACCTGAATTTGGGCATTTTCAGAAGAATAAGCGGAATGGGAACGAATCGAAGCTGCTGCTTTTGATCTTTTATGATAGAACACATAAGAACCGGCTATGAACAGGAATCCGATAATGACGGCCAACCAGCTGCCTGCAGGGTCGCCCACGGCCATGCTTGAATACATGGCCCCTGCCAGATCAAAAACCAACCCGGCATAAGCCCACTCCTTGATTCGCGGAAATCCGGGAATCAGGATGGCTGCGACACCCAGCAGCTTGGCGATTCCAAGAAAGGGCAGCAGGTAGTGGGGATAGCCCAGATGATCGAATAATTCAACGGCATCGGGTACGGACATGATGTCAGGGATGGAGCCAACAAGCATTAAGGCTGCCAGAGGGCCGGTAAATATCCAGTAGATCAGTGTATTTCTTTTCATTTGTTAATCATTCCTTCCTGGTTTAAGTTCACAATTACATAAGTTTTGCCAATTGCTCCTCGAAACGATCAAGCGTTTCTTTGGCCCCTTCAACGGCTCCGTATTCTTTTACCACAGTATCCGTCTCTTCTGCCGACTTGAAGAGGGACCGCATGGTAAGACGGGTCTTATTGCCCTGCTCGGCGAACGTCACCGTGACGTGAAATTGCTCGTCATCTCCGTCACCGCCATGGGAATAGACGAGGCGTCCCGGTCTGACAACCTCAATATAAGTAATTTTGCAGCCGGTTCGGTTCGGCCAAGGCAATAAAGCTTGAATTCATGAGTTGAATATACCCCAACAGGAATATTCCTGTCAAGGAATATTATAAACATATTTTGGTGCGTCTTTGCATCATGTTTTTGATGGCTGGTTTTCGTTCCCCAAAAAAAACCGCCTCCTTAAAGGAGACGGCGGATGGAATGACTATTAGGGATATGGCATTTGAATGCTATACCCCCAGCGCTATGGGCAGGCCGGGTTATTTCCAGACAATCGTGCATCTCGAAGAGATGCGCATGAAGTTCTGCATTCCTCGAAAGATGGGCATACAAGCGTGTGCAGCCTCAGAAGAACCATTCAATGAATGGTCGCCCGCGCCTTTAAATAGGCATTTCTTTACCGGAGAAATCAACGAAATTGAAGCGGCTCTCCGGAACGATTTTGCGTTCGATCTGATCCACGATGCCGCGGGCGCTGTTGCCCGGATCGTTCGGGGCCGTTGCTCCGCCCATATCCGTCCGCATCCAGCCGGGGTGGATGCTGAGCACCTGAATGCCGCGGCCTTTCACATAGGAAAGCAGCTGCTGCGAGAACATATTCAGCGCGGTTTTGGAAATCGCATAAGGATAATCGCCCGGATAGGCATTCGTGATGCTGCCCGCTTCCGAGGAAATATTAATGATCGCAGCATCCTTCTCCGTCAAGAGCGGCAGGAAATGCTTGACTACACGCATCGGACCGTAAAGATTGATCTCAAATGTATTCACCACATCGTCCATATCCAGGCTCTCAATTTGCGTGTTGCGGGCTACCAGAATCGCCGCGTTATTGACGATCGCTCCAAGCGTCCTGCCCTCCTGCTGCATCCGGGCAGCAAGCGCTGCTATGCCTGCTTCGTCGGTTACATCCAGCTCGGCGACGGTAAGCCGTTCTCCGTACTTGGCGGCAAGTGCCGACAGCTTGTCATTTTCCTGACCGGGGCTTCGCACTCCTGCTATTACGGCATGTCCCCGCTCCAGCGCTTCAGCGGCAATCTCGTAGCCCAATCCACGATTGGCGCCTGTTATAAGCAAATTCATTGTTATATCCTCCTTCAAATGGTTGGTAAGCATACAGATCTGAATGATAGACGAACGCGTGTTTATGGAATTGAAAAAATTCACACCCTCCGGCATGAATCCCGGACCACAAGGCTGCATTCGAGTGTGATTTGTTTCACATCGTCGGTTGGCTGCTCGATCTTGCCGATGAGGATGGAGGTCAGCTGCTTCAGCATGTCGCTGAAATCGACCCTGATCGTCGTAAGCGGCGGATGATGCTTCTCGCTGAGCGCATGATCATCGAAGCCAATGACGGATATATCCTCCGGCACCTGCAGTCCATGCTCCTTCAATGCCCGGATCGCTCCGAAAGCTACGCTGTCGTTGGCCGCTATGATGGCTGTCGGCCGTTCCCCATTCTTGCGGAGAAAGGAATAGATCGCCTCATATCCGCTTTCTTCATGAAAGCTGCCATCCAGCACCCAATCCTGATTGACCTGCAAACCGCATAGCTGCATGGCTTTCAGGAAGCCCTCGTATTTTGTAGGGCCTGATAGACGGTTCATATCGCCGTTAATAACGCCAATCCTGGTATGCCCGAGTCCTGTCAAATAAGCGACTGCCTGCTTCATGCCGGAATCATTGTTGAAATTGGCGACTATCCGGTTGGATTGGGGAATTTCCGGATGCTGCTGATCCACAACGCCGACGATGAAGCCTTCGGCAATAAGCTCTTCGATGAATGGCTCACGATTGGCGGCGCCAATGAAGATCCCACCGTCAATCCGGCGCTGGAAGAAGATCTCCTTCACATTTCTGACCGTTTCCTGGTCGCTTGCGTCACGAATGATATGCGTCAGCACGTAATAACCGTAAGCGGAGACATCTTCAATGACACTTACGATCATCCTGTTCACCAGCATGTCGCTTGATACATGCCCAGGCGCAATCAGGAACAGCCCGATGGTGCGCGCGCGTTTGCCGGCAAGCACCTGAGCGGAAGCATTGGGGAAATAATTATACTGCTGGATCACTTTCATGACTTTCTCACGCGTCTTCGGCGGAACGTTGGCGTAATTGTTGATAACTCTGCTGACCGTGCTTCTCGATACGCCAGCCAAACGGGCGATCTCAACGCTGTTTATATCCGCCTTTTTCACAATGTCCTTCAGCCTCTTTCGTAAACACGTGTTTATGGGTCAATCATACACAATATTTGAAATCGCTGTCAATCTATTAAACCCCTCAACTGTCCATTTTTCGGCGGTGCTGCAAAACCGGACTTGTATAAACGCGTGTCTATGATATACTGTCCGCAACATCAAGTATTTCCTGCTAGCGACAATCGTATGAAAGAAAGGAAGGGATTGTAATGAGGCTTGGTGGCCAGGTGTTTCTAGAAGACAAGAATCCGGAGAGTTGGTCAGCCGCATTGCGGCAAGCGGGGTTTCGCGCAACAACCTGCCCGATTAACGGGGAAGACGATATCGGCGAGCTCGAAGACTATCTGAAGGCGGCGCGGGAGCATGATATTCTGATCTCGGAGGTTGGCGCCTGGAGCAATCCGATCAGCCGGAACGAGGAAACAAGGCGCAGTGCCGTCGCCTACTGCATCAAGCGGCTGGAGCTCGCGGAGCGGATTGGCGCCCAATGCTGCGTCAATATCGCCGGTTCCCGCGGAGAACAATGGGATGGGCCGGATCCGGACAATTTCAGCGACGAGACCTTTGATCTCATTGTGGAGACGACACGCGAAATCATCGATGCGGTCAAGCCGGAGCGTACCGTATTCGCATTGGAAATGATGCCCTGGGTATTCCCCGACTCTGCCGACACTTATCTTGCTCTGATCAAGGCGATTGACCGCAAAGGCTTTGGCGTCCACTTTGACCCCGTCAACATTGTCAGCAGTCCCCGGACCTACTACCGGAATGGCGAGATGATCCGTGACTTTTTTGCCAGGCTTGGGCCTTATATCCGTAATTGCCACGCCAAGGACATTCTGCTGCACGGCAAGCTGACCGTTCATCTGGATGAGGTCATACCGGGCCGCGGGATGCTCGATTACCGGATATTCCTGAGTGAATTGAACAAGCTGCACCCGGATACCACCTTGATCATCGAGCATCTGTCTACCAATGAGGACTATCAGCAGGCCGCGGATTACATACGCAAGACCGCCTTGGAGCTGCATATCCCGTTGTGAGGAATACGTTAGAGAAATGATAACCGGAATATTATCACGGAGCGAACGGAGGGCCTGCCGCCGGCAGGCCCTCTTCATGCTGAAATATTTGTGCTGCAGCCGGAGGAATTCAGCGGTTTCCGCTACAGTTTCGGGGACAAATCATGGCCTTCGTTTTTTGCCAATCCGATAACCGAGTTAATGAAGGGTGCTTTTAACAACGTATATGTAGCTCTATCCTCAGCATACAGGGATGCGAGCTGTTTCTTAAGCCGGGCATATTCCTGAGCTTTCTCCGGGTTGCTTCTCAGGTAATTGCGAAACCGTATATTATTGCTCCATTCCTCGCTCTGCAGTTCATAAACATGCAGATGATGCGTACCCTTCCGCCATTCTCCCTTTCTAAAGAATCTCCGGTTTGGAAAGTCCGCTTTGGGGACATATTCGTAGCCTATTGCGCATAACGGCCCGATAAAGTCATCCGCTTCCGCCAATTTGCTTACTCCAACCGCAATATCCAGAATCGGCTTTGCCGGCAGCCCCTGAACGGAGGTGCTTCCTATATGCTCAATAACAATCGTCTTATCGTGCAGCGCCGATTGCAGCCTTGCCTTCTCGTATTCGAACTGCTCCGCCCACTCTGATTGATAGTCGGCAATGATCACTTCCTCCGCCATTTTTCATCCCCCTGAGCATCCTGAATATTGCGGAACCCACGCTTGCTGCCTGGACAAATCCGCATGGAGTATAATACCACAATGTTTATCGTTGGACTTGTATGAACACGGCATTTTTTGGGCATAACGTGAAAACTGCATCTTTTTCCGTCCAGTGTAAGGTATAATAAGATCCAGATGTGCCAGAGAGGATGATCAGATGTTTAAGGTTACGGAATATAGTGCGGATTTGGTGAAGGATCCATTTGGGATATTGACTGGAAAGCGTTATGAGTTTGTGCTGGATCTGGATGTGCCGGAGGAAGACGAGCTGCACTCCGATAAAGGCGTCTATATAAAGCTCATTTACATCGTGGACGAGAACCGCGAGGGTATTCTCAAATATGAACTGCATGAGAGAACATCCGATCTGATACTCGATTTCGAGATGGAAGAGGATGAAGAGGAAGCGATCGCCGCTTTCTGCAAAGAGCATTTGCCGGCTTGACGACCGGCTTTGGCAATGCGAAGGAAGAGGGTATAGGGATGCAAGGGCCTTGTATGCCCTTCTTTTTTTTGCCCAATAACCGCATACCAGTTCCGCCTCCATTCATAATCTAATAGCAGAGGAAGTTTTGGATGGAGGTTTGGGAGAATGGCCATTAAACCGTTAGCTCTTCAGCGGGGGGATACGATCGGCATTGTAACGCTTGGAAGCCCGCTGGCTGCGGAGAGAATAAATGCCTGCATCGCCTATTTGCAGAGCATGGGGCTTCAAGTACTTCTGGGACGGTATGTATATGCGGAGAACGGCTTTCTGGCAGGCTCGGATCAGCAGCGCGCGGAGGATTTGATGAGCATGTTCACCAATCCAAGGGTGAAGATGATTCTTCCTGTCAGAGGCGGAGTTGGCGTGGAGGGAATTCTGCCGTATTTGGATTATTCCGTGATCAAAGCGAATCCGAAGCTTATCAGCGGGTACAGCGACATTACCATTCTGCTGAACGTGTTATATCAGTATGCGGATATCGTAACCCTCCACAGCCTGCTGCTGCTTGACTTCAGGGCGAATACGCCACCCTATAATTTCGAGCAGTTTTTTACTGCGACCTCATCTACTGCGGTTCCCCGTCCTCTGGTCAATCCGCCCGGTATGCCGCTGACGGGCAAGGTGCCGGGCAGTGCCACGGGACCGATCGTAGGAGGGAACATCACGTCTCTCATCGGTTCGCTCGGTACGCCGTACGAGATCGATACAGCGGGGAAGATTTTCTTTATTGAAGAGACGCATGAGCCGATCAACCGGGTGTACCGTTATGTGGAGCAGCTGAAGCTTGCCGGAAAGTTCAGCGACGCCTCCGCTATCCTCATGGGTGAATGCAACGAATGCGCAGACGCCTACGGTGTCTCCTATGAGGACTTGATCAACGAGGTGATGGTGCCGCTGGGCAAACCGCTTATCACGAATCTGGCTTCCGGCCATGGACGCTACAAGGCTGCTGTCCCGATTGGAGTCGTGGCAAACCTTAACAGCCATACTCAGACCGTTACACTGCTGGAGCCGGCTGTCCGGTATTGATGCTGCAATGGGGGCCAGGCGTTTGCGATTGGCTGCGCCTTTCGTTATCATGAGTGTACGGGTTGTCATGATTACGAAATAAGCCAAAAGGTGTGATGAAAATGCGGTTAAGCGTATTGGATCAATCGCCGGTACCGGAGGGAAGCACCGCGGCGGAGGCTTTGAAGCAGACGGTAAGGCTGGCAGAGCTGGCAGAACGGCTGGGCTATCATCGATTCTGGGTATCGGAGCATCATAATACGGAAAGTCTGGCGCATTCGAGCCCGGAAGTATTCATCTCGCATATCGCAGCGAATACCTCGACGATTCGCGTAGGCTCGGGCGGCGTGATGCTGCCTCATTACAGCGCGTACAAAGTGGCGGAGAATTTCCGTCTTCTTGAAGCATTGTACCCGGGACGCATCGATATGGGGCTGGGACGCGCGCCAGGCGGCATGCCCATTGCCACAAGAGCGCTGCAGGAAGGTAATGCAGGCACGGTTGACCGTTATCCGCAGCAGATTGAAGATTTGCTGCATTATCTGAATGTCGCCAACCATGTGAATCACCGGTTTCCCGGGTTGACGGCATCCCCTGCGATAAGCTCGGCGCCTGAAGTGTGGCTGCTTGGCTCTAGCGGGGACAGCGCCATGCTTGCCGCGGAACGCGGCGTCTCCTTCGCTTTCGCCCAGTTTATTAACGGGAGTGGCGGGGCCTCCTATGTAAGGGATTATAAGGAAACATTCACGCCTGCCCTCCCAGGCGGCAAGCCTTCGGCGATGGTGGCGATATTCGTCGTTTGCGCAAAAACCGACGAAGAAGCGCAGAGATTGGCGTCGAGCTTCGATTATCAATTTCTGCTGCTCGAACAGGGCCGGTTCAGCGCCGGGATTGCGCCCCCGGAGAAAGCGCTGGCTTATCCGTATTCCGAGGTGGAGAGAATGCGGGTGCGTGAGAACCGCAAGCGGGTGGTCGTCGGCTCCCCGGAGACGGTGAAGGAGCAGCTGCTGCGCCTGGGCCGGGAATATGATACCGAGGAAATTATGGTCGCGACCATCGTCCATGATTATGAAGCCAAGCGGATGTCGTTCAAGCTGCTGGCGGAGGCGTTTGGGCTGCCGGCTGCGGAGTAGATGATTGTGAGAAACGGAGGACAGCTGTGATGCAGCTGTCTTTTTTTTGAAGCTTAAACAAGCTCATAAAATAAATGACCGAAAACCGCATAAAACAAGGATTTTTAGCACTCTCTGTCGAATTTGAACTAAGGAAGAGTCCGGGTTTCGGATGAAACCTTGCAGTATAGGCTGGATAAATCGTCTGCAGGGTTGGTTACCCATGTAAGTGATGTAAGGAGCGGCTTTTGTGGATACAAGACAATGGATGTCGATATTGCTTTTTTTTGCAACGGCGCTGATGCTGTTCGTGTCATTTCTGTCCTACCGGAAACGCCATCTGCAGGTTGCGCGAACGATGATTTACCTTATGCTGGGAGCATCGTGTTACTCATTTGGCTACGCGTTCGAGATTTTGAGCACAAACCTGCGCGACGTGAAGCTTTCCCTCCAGTTCGAATATTTGGGCATACCGTTTGTTGCGACATTTTGGCTCCTGCTGGTCATTCAATTTACCGGCGCGGCAACCCGGCTCCGGAGACGATACGTATTATTGCTTTTTATCATCCCTTCAGCGACCTTCCTCATCCATTTGACCGATGACTGGCATCATTTCTTTTATAAAGGATACATACTTAGGGCGGATGAAGCCGTTCCCATGTACACCATGACTATGGGACCCTGGTATCGGGTGCACGGATTTTACAATTATGGCATCATGGTGTGCGGATTGCTGCTGTTTATACCGATGTATCTGCGGTCTTTGCCTATTGTGCGGAAACAAATTATGGTTCTTATTCTGGGTGCGGCCGCCCCCTTGCTCTCTAATCTTGCCTATGTATACAGCAAGGGAGAAACAATTGACTTTACGCCGTTCGGATTTGCCGTCTCGGGGGTCGTTTACGTTTGGGGCATTTACCGGTTCAACTTGCTGCGCTTGACGCCGCTGGCGTTTGCCAAAGTATTCGATACTATCCGGGACGGCGTTATCTTGATGGATTATGAGGATGAAATCGTGAATTACAATCTCGCCGCCGAAGAGGTGTTTCCAGAGCTCGGCCGTGCAAAAGGCTACCCTGCGAACGGCAAGGACATTTTGTCGGCTTCCCCGGAGCTGCTGGAGTGGATTTCCGCTGCGGACAGCGGGGATGAACGCTTCCCGTTTCGGCGTCTGCGGGATAATCGGCACAGGCATTATATTTGCAGCATGTCTTTTATTTACGATACCGGGAAGACCCCGATTGGCAAAATGCTGATGTTCAACGATATTACGGAGTGGATGGAGAATGAGGAGCGCCTGCGGGAAAATGCCCGCCAGCTGTCCCAGCTGAACACGTTCAAAGACAAGCTGTTCACCGTCGTGGCCCATGATATCCGCGATCCGATCGCGCTTCTTGTCAGCCTGACCGAGCTCTTGGGCGAGGAACCGACGGATCCCGATATTGCGCATGCCGAAGTGTTCCAGGAAATCAGAAGGCAGGTAAGCAGCACCTTCCATCTCGTTGATAATTTGCTTGACTGGTACCGCAGCCAAAACGGGAGAGTCGTTTTTCACCCGGTGGTGTGGAATCTGAAGCAGGTTGTGCGGCAGAGCGTGGCGCTTGCCGGGACTCGGGCCGCCATGAAGCAAATTCAATTGACGGAGCTTGTGGACGAGCTGTTGACGGTGAATGCCGACAAAGAGATGCTCGACCTTATTCTCCGGAATTTACTATCGAATGCGATCAAGTTTACCGGACTTGGCGGAAGGATCGAAATCGGAGCCTCTTTGGAAGAGGGTCTGGTTAAGGTTTACGTGAGGGACAACGGGTCGGGCATCGATGAGGAGACGTCAAGGCTGCTGCGGCAGGAAGAGCTGTTCTTCAAGGGTCCGGGCTTCGTGAGTGAAGGAGGAGAGATGAGATTCGGTCTGGTGCTGACCCGCGAATTTCTCCGCATTCATGGAGGCAGCCTCCAGTTTGACAGCATACCCGGAAAAGGAACGACCTTTATATTCACATTGCCTGGCTCCGCCGGCGGCACGGGAACGGTTAAGAACGATGAAACGGGGTTGGGCGCATGATGAAAGTAATATTGATTGATGATGATCCTGTGATGCATCTGATCTTGCGGAAGATGCTGGTCAAGTTTCCCGGAGTCCAGGTAGCGGGGGCTTTCAAGGATACACAGTCCGCAGCCGCATTTCTGAGCGCCAACAACGACATCGGGCTGGCTTTCGTGGACATTTCCATGCCGGGCGAAAGCGGGATGGTGTTTGCCTCCAGGATGGAGGAGGCGGGCGGCGGGGTGCAGATCGTATTTGTCACGTCGAGTAAAGAATTTGCCGTAAAGGCCTATGAGCTGTCCGTGGTGGATTATCTGGTTAAGCCCGTGTCCCAGGAGCGGCTGGAACGGACGGTTAACCGCGCGCTGGCGGGCAGAGAATCCTTCCGTATGCCGCCGCTGAAGGATCCGGCTGACAAGGGAACAGGTGAAATTATCATTACGGCGCTGGGCGACTTCTCCATACAGAACGAATTGGGCCGCGTGAAATGGATTTCCAGCAAAAGCGCCGAGTTGTTCGCATACTTGCTGCTGCATCGGGGCAAACGGATTGCCCGTACCCGGCTGGTTGGGGATATTTTCGGGGGCATGACCAGGGAAAGTGCGGAGAAATATTTGAATACGGCTGTCTATCAGCTGCGCAAGTCATTGGAGCCGCTTGGTTTGCGGGAGGTTGTACGTTCCGAGAATGATGGTTATGCTTTGGAATTAACCAACGCCGTTATCGACTACGAGGTGTTTGAACAGCAGGTGGGAAAGCCCGGGAACATTGAGGCGGACGACATGGAAAGCGTGCTGCAGTTCGAAAGGCTGTATACAGGAGACTTGTTCGGCAATAAAGCCTATGTATGGGCGATATACGAGACGGAGCGCCTTGCCGAGCTGTATGCCTCCTTCGTAAAAAGGCTCTCCGAGTTGTTAATATTCCTGCGGAACAGGACTGCCGCTTCGAAGCTGCTGCTTAAGCTGCATGCCCGCAATCCGCTGGACGAATCGGTCGTAAGTCTGCTTATGAAGATACACGGACAGGAAGGAAACAAAAAAGGCTTGACCGCCCAGTATACCGATTACGTAAAGCTGCTCAACAGGGAGCTTGGCATTCGCCCGTCCAAGGAACTGCTTATGCTGTATGACTCGCTTGTAAGCGAAAAAAATAATCAAATGTCAAAGGCATGAGAACAGGAAAGGAGGCCGCTGGCCGCAATGGAAGTGGATTTGAATGAATTGGCGGGCCAAATCGCCGGAGGACAGCTGTCCGTAGACGGTGTTTATCGAGTGTTTTTACCGTCAGGCTCCTATCCTGCCCATACCCGTGAATACCCGACTCCCTTTTCCGGGTTTGTATTTGCGCTGCGGGGAAGAGGGACCTTCATCTTCGAAGGACGGGAGGCCTATGAGCTGATTCCTGGAAAAATCGTACATGGGGCGAAGAATATGGAGCTCTCTCTTGTCATAGACGAGCCTGGCCTGGAGTACTGCCTGATTCATTACACACTTGCCCGTGAAGCGGTAGCTGAAAGGCAGCGCTATGCGGACACCCATTATTCGCTTGAGACCGGCGAGAATGCGATCATTGCTCAGCTGCTTCAGCTGCTGCACGAAGTATATGGCGTCCCCGGCCATATGTCGGCCGTTCGAATCAAAGAATTATTTTACAGTCTGCTCTATGAATCATTAACGGCAGCCCGCAATCAGCAGAACCGCGAGAGTGAAGAGCTGATCAGACATGCGATCGAGCACATACATAACCGTTACAGGGAGCCGATAACCTTAGCCAGCCTGGCGCAGCTGGAAGGGCTGGAGGTCAAGCAGTTCTCCTATTTATTCAATAAATACAGCGGGATGTTTCCCATTGATTATTTGATTCAGCACCGGATGAAAAGAGCCAGGCAGCTTCTGGCGCAAAGCAATTGCAGCATAAGCGGGATCGCGGAGAGCATCGGGTACAATGACCCGCACTATTTCAGCCGTCTGTTCAAGAAGCATACCGGGAGCTCGCCGAGAGCCTTCCGGTCCGGTCTGGGTAATAATCCACATTTACTTGAGTAATTGTCTATTCCCCTCCTGCCTGTTTATGCTTATAATTTACATTGATAATGAATATCATTATCATAATATAACAAGCTTCAGAGGCTTGAGGCTTGAGGCTGGACAGACGATAAGGGTGGAGGAACAGATATCATGTCAGGATTACAGAAGAAAAGCAGGTTCCGGTTCCGGACAGCTTGGCTGCTTGGAGCAGTGCTAATCGCAATCGCGGGGTGCGGAGCTCCGAATGCCGACAAAGCCAATGACGGTGCGGCGGCAGAGCCTGCGCAGCAGGCTGCGGAATTCCCCAAGGTCATCAAGGATGCCAAGGGAGAAGTAGCGCTGGAGTCAAAGCCTGAAACCATTGCCGTGACCTATTTCCCTTACGCTGAGCATCTATTCGCCATTGGACAAGCCGATGCTGTCACGGGTGTGGTGGGGCTCAAATCGCTTCAGAATTTCCCGGTGTACAAGCCATTCCTAAGCGACGGACGAATCGCCGATCTGGGGGATGAAGCGAATCTCGAGAAGATAATGGCCCTGGCTCCGGATGTCATTATCACCTCGGATTATGAAGAGGCGATTTATGATAAACTTGTAAAAATCGCTCCGACGATCGTGATTCCCGTTTCGGAGAAATGGGAGGATACAATCACGAAGGTTGCAGAAGTGATCGGTGAAGAAGAAGCGGCGCAGCAGTATATCGATTCGTACCATAAGAAGCTGGATGAGGTTGCGGCCAGGATGGAGCAGTCGGGGGAGAAGGGGAAGACAGCTGTGTTTATGATGACCTGGGGCAAAGGCTTCTATTATTACAGCGGCCCCAGAATGGAGCCCTATTATAAACAGCTTGGCTTCAAGGAGTTTGACGATATGGAGGATTACGGGGAGATTAGCCTGGAGGGCCTCAGCAAATGGAATCCCGATTATATCTTTCTCGGCCAGGACTTTACCAATGCCGCAGAGCTGACTGCCGACGAGCTTGCGAAGAATGCGGTGTGGAACAGTCTGGCCGCGGTGAAGAATAAGAAGATGTTCATCGTGGACACGGAAATCGTGGGCCCGCTCGCCATGGGTCAGTTCAAGGGATTGGAGTTCATGGATCAAATTATGAGCGGGAACAAATAGTCCCTGCGAAAGTAAGATAAACGGGAGGCTAAACAGCCTCCCGTTTATTTTTTGCTCTAAGAATGCAACCTTTCTTGATTTAATACCGTTTATTGGATGATGCATTCATTTGACTTACAGGTGGGCGATTGCCCGACACATGAAGGGATTGTTGACAATTGAAAAGAAATAATAAGAAAAAAAAGCTGCTTGCCCTGACTCTTGCAGCAGCATTTCTCGCATCTCCAGTAGCACTGTCAATTGCTGATCATGCGTCTGCCGCAGCTTCCAGTTCGAAATTCAAGATTACAGCCCAGCCGTTTAACATAGAAGGAGCTAAAACGAGCATCGGTACGATCAATAAAGAGGGTTCGACCTACATTGCGCTGAGGAATTTTAATACGGCCTTGGGGCTGGTCACAAATTTTGATAAGAATACCCAGATAGCTAAAATTTCAGGTAACGACCGGCTGCTGGAGATTAATCTGAAAAGCAATGCCATCACATTGAACAACCAACTGATTGCCGGACCTCAAGTGATTGTTCAGGATAATACGACTTACCTGCCGCTTCGCTTTTTGCTGGAGCGTATGGGTTATGAAATTGCCTATGAGCAAAGCACAAAGCTAATTGGAATTCATGCGATTCAAGAGAATGATCTGCAAATTCAATCTGAAGTTATCGGTGCGGATGGAGACGGCAAGTCATTATCGGTTTACTATCCTGTGATCTCGGGTTATAGCAATGTGGAGGTCCAACAGAAAATTAATGCATTTTTGAAGCAGGAGGCCGACAAGCATGCTGCGGCTGGATCGACGGAAATGGACCCGGTTGTAAAAGGAAACAATGAAATCCTGGCCGGTGATCCAAAGGCTGAGGTTCGGCAGCCAAGCCTCGACGGCCGGTATACCGTTACGTATAATGAGAAGGGCAGATTGAGCCTTTACGTGGATTATTATGTCTATTCGGGTGGAGCACACGGGATTACTGCACGCGTGCCTTATACATTCGATCTGGCAACGGGCGATCTGCTGTCATTGAAGGATGTCATTGAAAAGAATGCCAATTATGTATCCGTCATTAACAATGAGATTAAAGAGCAAATTAAAAGCCGGAAATTATCGTTGATTGCTCCTTTTGAGACTATAGAGGCGAATCGCGATTATTTCCTCAACCGCAATGGGGTTGTTATTTACTTCACGCAATATGAATACACAGCATTTGCTGATGGAATGCCGGAGTTTGTTATTCCGTATTCGGCGTTTAAATAACTGTGCTAATGAAGGAAGAATGCAGACAGGCAGGTCATAATCTGTTAATCACGTTTAATTGAGCGCTACAGCCGATCCCAACTAATGGGGGTCGGCTTTTTTTTGTAAGACGGATTGTAGTATGAAGTGTTCAGAAATAATTTACCCTTAATAGAAGCTGTGGCAGCTATACCATATGTGATAGACTTTACAGTTTACAGACGAATTTTTATAGAAAAGGCAGTATAATTGATGGCGGTGTACCAGAAAGGGAATTAGAAGACGATAATAGGAAGAAGACGTATTTTCAAAGGGAGAGCTGAAATATTTGATAAATGCTGTGTTCCAGAAAAAGGTAATGCCGTTGCTTCTTATTGCTTTCATGATCTTATCTTTATTTCCCGTATCCAACAGGATTCAAGCGGCAGCGAGCGGAGTCGGCAGCGCACCAACGGTGACGATCGCCTCCAGTGAATCGAACCCCACGAACAATGGTACGATCCCAATCACGATCAGCTTTAGCGAGCCGGTTACGGGTTTTTCGCTGCTGGGTGTAGATGTGGGCAATGCAGCTGCAAGCAACTTACAAACGGTTGACAACATAACGTACACGGTAAATATCACACCAGCTTCAGACGGGGAAGTGACTGTAGGCGTACCAGACGGGGCTGGGGTAAATATTGCAGGCAAAGGCAATACGGCATCCGCGCTATTTTACATTACCTATGATACAACCGCACCGACATTGACGATCAGTTCCAGTGAATCGAGCCCAACGAATAGCAGTACAATCCCGGTTACGATCGGTTTTAGCGAAGCGGTTACGAATTTTGCGATGGAAGACGTAGCGGTAAGCAATGGAACAGCGGGCAATTTTCAGACACTGGATAACAAAACGTACACGGTAGATATCATACCAGCGTCAGTAGGACAAGTGACCCTGGAAGTGGCAGGCGGGGCTGCGATAGACGCGGCGGGCAACGGCAGCATGGCTGCTGCGCCATTCAGCATTATTTATTCTGACACGACAGTACCTGCGGTGACGATCGCCTCCAATGAATCGAACCCCACGAACAACGGCAGGATCCCGATCTCGATTCGGTTTAGCGAAGCGGTTACGGGCTTTACGTTACTGGATATAGAGGCGGGAAATGCAGCTGCGAGCAACTTACAAACGTTTGATAACATAACGTATACGGTAGATATCACGCCAGCGTCAGACGGAGAAGTGACTGTACGTGTACCGGATGGAGCTGCGGTAGATGCCGCGGGCAATGGCAGCACGGCGTCCGCACTATTTCACATCAACTATGATACGACTGCGCCGGTATTGACGATTAGCTCCAGTGAAGCGAGCACAACGAATAGCGGGACGATCCCGGTTACGATCCGTTCTACCGAAGCGGTTACGAATTTTGTGTTGGAAGACGTGGCGGTAAGCAATGGAACAGCGGGCAATTTGCAGGCATTGGACAGCCAAACGTATACGGTAGATGTCACGCCAGCGTCAGACGGAGAAGTGATCATAAATGTACCGGGCGAAGCTGCGGAAGATGCCGCGGGCAATGGCAGCACGGCGTCCGCACTATTTCACATCATCTCTGATACGACTGCGCCGGTATTGACGATTAGCTCCAGTGAATCGAGCCCAACGAATAGCGGGACGATCCCGGTTACGATCCGTTCTAGCGAAGCGGTTACGAATTTTGCAATGGAAGACGTAGCGGTAAGCAATGGTACAGCGGGTAACTTGCAGACATTGGACAGCCAAGCGTATACGGTAGATGTCACGCCAGCGTCAGACGGAGAAGTGATCATAAATGTACCGGGCGGAGCTGCGGTAGATGCCGCGGGCAACAGCAGCAAGGCGGCAGCGCCATTTAGCATGACTTATCATTCGCCAACACCGCCGGTGACTTCACCAACACCGCCGGTGACTTCACCAACACCAACACAGCCTGCAATGCCAAGTGAACCGGGCACAAATGATTGGGAATTTGATATCCTTGTCAACGGCAGGGCTGAACGTGTCGGCAAGGCAGCAATACAGGAAGCAAACGATCAACAAGTGACCACGATCACAATGGACGAGGAAAAATTAGCGCAGCTCCTTAAAGAAGAAGGCGAGCGGGCGGTCATTATAATTCCCGTTACAACAGATAGCGATGTTGTCATTGCCGAATTAAACGGACGCCTGGTCAAAGATATGGAAGCGCAGCAAAATGTTGTGGAGGTTCGAACAATGCAGGCAGCCTATACCTTGCCGGCGGAGCAAATCAATATCGATGCCATTTCGCAACGCTTTGGGACAAATGTCGGGCTGCAGGACATCAAGGTTCGGCTTGAAATCGCCAAACCGTCACCTGAAGCGATACATATGGTGGAGCTCGCAGCTGCAAACGATGGATTCGCACTGGCAGCCCCTCCGGTAAATTTTAAAGTGAGTGCCGTACACGGCGATCGCCAGGAAGAAGTGACGAAGTTTAATGCGTATGTGGAGCACTCCGTTGCATTACCGGAAGGCGCGGATCCAAGCCATATTACAACTGGTATTGTTGTGGAGCCGGACGGGACTGTTCGCCCTGTTCCGACAAGAATTGCAGTTATTGATGGAAAATCCTACGCACAAATAAACAGCTTGATCAGTGGCATGTATTCCGTTGTTTGGCATTCTCTCGCATTTAAGGATGTGGAGAATCACTGGGCGAAGGAGGCGGTGAATGATATGGGTTCACGCATGGTAATCGACGGGATCGGCAACGGGCTGTTTCTGCCGGATCAATCTATTAGCCGTGCTGATTTTGCAGCGATTATGGTTCGGGGGTTGGGCTTGCAGTTAGAGAGCGGATCGACTCCATTCACGGACATGTGCCAGAAAGAGGAGGGGTATCAACAAGCAGTTATTACCGCATATTCCTATGGCTTAGTGAGTGGTTTCGAAGATGGCAGCTTCCGGCCTCTCGACAAGATTACGAGAGAACAAGCAATGGTGATAATCGCGAAAGCCATGAAAATCACATATCTGCAGGGTGTGAACGCTGCTCAAACTTCAGACCATGTACTCCATTCATTCACCGATGCAATAAATGTGTCTGACTGGGCGAAGAGCAGTTTTGCAATCTGTGTGCAAGCCGGCATTGTATCGGGGAGAGACAACGGTCAACTGGAGCCTAAAGCGTTTATAACAAGAGCTGAGACAGCGCTGATCATGCAACGGCTGCTGCAAAAGTCCGATTTAATATAATTCATGATGGTTCAATAAGGCTGATCCAATAACCATTGTCAAAAAAGTCATGTGAATAGCTTCCGACTAACTGAGGGCATCCAATTGGGTGCCCTTTATTTCTGCTCGATAGGTTATACGTGAACCGCAGTATAAGCAATGGAAACAGGAGGATCGCCCGCATGTTGGCAAGGAGTATATTACGATTTGTTCTCCGCAGCTTGTTTAATTGACCTGCTGATTTCAAAATACATCGAACTCTGTCACACCCTGCCGGTTTCGGCAAACAACCGGGGACTGCGGGTTCAAACAATCGGGAAAAGCAGACTTGGCAGCGTACAGAGTAGGTCGATTGAATGGATATCCTACTCGGTCTTTAGGCGCTTGCTGCGAATTTTGCAGTCTGGAATATTTAACTAGTCGAATAAAATGAAAACGGTTGAATCACACCGGATTTGTCTGATTTTCCGGGATTTAAGGTTCCCGGTCAGAGCGCAGGGCTGACGTCATATATGCCTTCATCTTGGCAGCTTCGCGGATATAAGAATTGTGGCTGTTCGAATTTACGAATGGAATAACGCAAGGTAAATCCAAGAGGAGGTATGAGAATGGAAAAGGGAACCGCTTTATTCTTATTGAAAAACGACAGCGAGGGGGCCTATGACGGTTCAATCAAAGGAATTTCCATTGCGCAGACCGTCAATGCGAAGGTCCTTGACGGCGACATGGGCTTCCATCTGGACAAAGGCTACATCGAACTGGCGGGCAATAAAGCGTTAGAGTCGCTGCAGTCCTTTACGCTGGAAGCAACCATCGCTCCCGATGGGGTGGACGGCGGCAGGCAGACCATTATGGAGGCGCAAAGTCCCTCGGTAGCCCTGTATCTGGAGGCAGGCGGCAGGCTCGTTGGCGCTGTTCACACCTCCGCAGGCTGGGAGACGCTGGACAGCGGCAGCGCGCTGATCAAGGCGGGCGAAGCAGCCGGCGTCCGGTTGACCAGGGATGATTCCGGTATCATGGAGCTTCATATTAATAATCAGGTTGTGGGATCCAAAGCGGTCTCGAGCCCTATTCAAAATGTCGGACAGCTTGGCTTCAAGCTGGGGGCGGGCATCGACGGCCACAGCAGCGCGTTCACGGGAAGAATCGGCCAAACGGTTATCCGCAGCGGTGCGGTGAGCGCCAATTTCGCGACGCTGAAGCAGCAGCAGGCAGCGGGCATCGAGCAATCCGTGAGGCAGGTGGTCGGCAATCCCAACATCAAGGTTATTCTGCAGCCTGATATCAGCCGGGCGCGCCTGCAGCCGGTGAAGGATCTGATGAATGCGGCCGGTGTCGAGAAGCTGACGGATCTGGGGACCCTGAAGTTCACGGCCAAGACAGTTATGACGCCTGGCAAAATTCTGATTGCCCCGCGCAAGACGTCGGCTGCCGTCATTGACTGGCCCCAAATTGCGCTCCAGCTGTCCTCCATAACAGATGTTGTGGCGAAGCGGGATAGTCTGGCGAAGTATCTGGTGAACCGCAACAGCACATCCACTCTCAGGAGATGGCTGCCGCCGTCGCAGAACACGCCTCCCATATCGACGATTCCCCGTCCTGGCTTTCCGGGAGGAATAAGTATTCCGACCGTTACCAGAACGTCTCCGGCTGCCGGTTCGCGAAGTCTGGATGCCGTGAGGCGCGGCGGAGTTCTGATGCCGACCAATGTCCTGCGCGAGAGTCCGGTTCTCCGCCAGTCCTTGCGCAACACGTCGATCTCGGAGCTGATCACTGTTAACCGTAACGCCATTCAGCTGAATGATGTGGCGATCATCGACAAGCTGGAGCTTCTCAAGCCGGCGGACTGGCCGTCCCTTTCGGAGAAGGGGGCACAGCTGTTCAGCCTGAAGACTATTCCCGTATCCAGTGCCGTTATTATCGCCCATACGCTGGATCTGACGGAAACAGAGCTTGTGGTGGAGCCCAACGTATCGACCTTCTATATCATCGCCGAGAAAATCATCTGCGGTGATCAAGCCAGGATCACCTGGCGCAGACCGGGCGGTGAAACCCCTCCAAGGCTGGATAATCCCGATCTGAACGGCCGGGGATGGTCCGGTGTTCATACCAAGCCGGATTCCCGGGATGGTCTGAACGGCGATGACGGGCGCTCCGGTGAGCCGGGTATTGATGGGGCGAAGGGGGCGGTGGCCCCCAATCTGGAAATGTGGGTGCGCGATATGAGCGCTATGCCCAATCTCGATTTGAATGGAGAAGACGGCCGCAAGGGCGGGCTTGGCCAGCGCGGCGGCAGAGGCGGCGACGGCGCTGACGGGGAGGCGGGCGACCGGTGGTGGGCATTCGGCTGGCATTGCTGGGAGGATCCGGGCGATGGCGGTGAAGGCGGCGACGGCGGTGCCGGCGGACGCGGAGGCCGCGGCGGCAACGGGGGAGCAGGCGGCAATATTACGATCGGCGTATTGGACGGAACGCTGGTATCGACGGTGACCAGCCGCGCGTTCAAGATCAAGAATCAGGGCGGCCAGCGCGGACGCGGCGGCAATGGCGCCGAAGGCGGTTTTCCGGGCTTCGGAGGCAGAAGCGGCGTGGGCGAAACCTGTAAGGATGCGCGGGATGGAAGAAGCGGGGCACAGGGGCAGCGCGGCAATCCGGGTATGGATGCCGCCTACGAGGGCCTTGATGGAAGCATCCAGTTTTTTGAGTTTTCCGATGATGCCTGGGAGGACCTGCTGGAACGCCCTTGGCTGTCGGAAATCACACCGACCCAGGCGTTCCCGGGGGATAGTCTGACGCTTCGCGGAAGCCATTTCACCAGCCACGACCGCGTCGTATTCGGAGGGACCGTGCTTGTGCCGGCAGTTAATGCGGATGAAAGCTTGTCCGTCACGATTCCGCTGGATGCGGCAGGGGGAGAGAAGACCGTATACGTGCGCCGCGAGGACGCAACAGAGAGCAACCGGATCACGATGCGGGTCAAGCCGCAGCTGGATACCTTCGTGGCAGCGCTGATACCGGGCTCGACCATCGCGCTTGCGGGACGCGCTTTCCTGCCGGGAGCCTCGGTGCTTGTTAATGGTGCTGCGGCACCCGCGGATGTGCTTGGCCGGACCCAGCTCACCTTTGTTATGCCGGGAACCGGCGGGACGGGCAGCGCAGGGGGCAATGTATCGCTTCAGGTGCGCAACCCCGATGGTCTGGTCAGCAACGGCCGATCCGCATCGGTAGCCAGGGTACTGGAAATTCCGTTCAAATACGGCGTCCATAATTTAAAATTCGGCAACTTCACGGATGGCGTCCCGGATTGGGGGACGTACAAGGATACCTTCGGGGCAGCGGAAATCTGGCATGAGCAGCTGGACCCGGTATTTGGCCACCCGATCCTGACAGCGGCCTTCTACGGCTTCTATCATTATTTCCTCAAGGGGACGGCCAACGGCGGACTGGCTACCGGCTACTGCACTTCACTGGCAAGCATCGTCGCGGATAATTTCTGGCAGGGACGTACGGATACGCCGACTTTGACAAAAGCAAAGCTGCAGGAGCAGCTGACCGGCGTGCACGGCAAGCTGCTCAGCCGTGAAAGCCTGATCCACTTTCATGATCAGGGCCGCGAAGGAACGGCGCGGGTGGAGAAAACCTGTCGCGAGATTGAAGCCGCGTTCCTGCGCGGCTGCGACCGCGACAACGCTCCGCTGCTTTTCTTTATCCCATCGGGCGAGGTTTGGGATGCAGGGTATACGGACAAGCTGAGCAGCTCGCATTGCGTTATGCCTTACAAGTTTGTTTATCCGAACGGACATCCCGGGCCACAGCTGTCCGCCGACGGAATAACGACGATTAACGACCTTGACGGCGTCGAGATGTTCGTATGGGACTGCAACCGTCCGGAATCCGATCAATGCAGGCTCAAATTCAAGCGTAATGGAGGCATCTTCGAATTTGAATACTTTGCCGATCCGGGCGTGGTGAGCTTCCGCAGTCAGGATGGCATTACGCTGGGACTTATGACGAACGGCCAGTATATGCTGGCTGATCACGATCTGCCCTTCAGCGGACCGTTCGGGCTTACCCGCTTCGTGTTCGACTTCCTGCTCTCGCCGGCCGATCTGCAGATCACGGACGAGAACGGGCTTGCGACCGGCCGCTTCGGCTCGCAGCTGCATGCGGGCATTCCGGACAGCCATCCATGCTATCTGATTCCCGGAGCATACCTGCTGCCGGAAAATGTGCCGCTCTCGCGGAAAATTGTCGGCACCGGCGCGGGGACCTATACCTACAACTCCATTCTCCCCAACGGTTTGTCGATTGTCATCTCGGATGTATCCACGACAGTGGGACAGGAAGACCTGCTGTCGACGAATGCCGATTACACGCAGCTTCGTTTTACGCCAGGGGCGGAGAAGGAATTCACGATGACGATTGCCCGCCAAATCGACGATCAGGTACGGGCGTTCGCGATTCAGGGAATTGGCGGAGGACCCGCCGCAGGACTGGACATCACGCTGTCTCCCGAAATGTCGGTCGTGCGTATCGGCAACCGAAGCAGCGCGAAGACCGTCGAGGTGCGCGCCTTCACGATCGATAAAGCCGCCAATTCGCCCCAGAACGATAAGGTGGAGGCTATTCATCTGCCAAGCAGCTACGATCTGGTCGTTGCAGTACCCGACTGGACAGTGCTGGATCTGAACGTGCAGACGATCAGCTTCAGCTAGAGGGAAATCAGGAATGAACAAGGCCGGGCAGGCAATTGCTGCCCGGCCTTGTTCACGTTCAGATATAAGGCTGGGAGAGCGAATAGGCCGGAGAGTGAGGAGCCTGAGGTGTTGCGGGTGCGCGGGGCAGCGGCAGCAAGGTTTTCCCCTGCTGGAGTGACCAAATAGCGGCGGAGATGCAATATAAGCAGGAAAAACCAAAAAAAACCGGCTTGAGGGCCGGAGACGGGCGATGCCGGTGTACGGCGAGTCTTACCACTGAAGAGGGGTTGTCCTGCAGCTCGAGTGCGGAAAAAGTTAAAGTGGGTCCCGACAGGGACGTAAACGAGGATATCTGGCAAGTAACTAATACGCTTCTCGGCAGCGCTTGCGTTATACCTTTCCGGGTGTCCAGAGGGCAGGCGCCCTCGGGGTCCCCCTCCGGGGGATTTAGGGGGGCATTAAAATTTTCAGGTTGTAACTGAGAATAATTATCATTTATAATGATTTCAATGCCTGATATATTTTTCGAATTTGATCCATTTGATAGGTTTGGAAGGGAAGGAAGATAGACGGATGAAGCTTAATGACCATATCATACTGTGGAATCATGTTTTCATCAGGGTGATGGATGTGCGCCATACAATCATGGAGTCCGGGGAGGAATTGCACTCTTACCGGCTGCCGGCAAGCGCCTTTATATATATCACACGCGGCAGTGCCCGGATACGGATGGACGGAGCTGCCGGCATAGTGGAGCGGTTCCATGTTCTTCATGGCGGCAAAGGGCTGTGCCTGGATATTGCGGTTGAAGAAATCCTCGAGTTTTATCTGATTCTGTACAAGGCTGTTCTGCCGCTGCCGTACCGGCGGGAGCTGCTGAGGATCATGGAAACCGAAAACCCGTTTCACATGCAATACGGCTTTTCTCCGCAATTTCCGGCTTCTTTATCCGTCAAGGCCGAGCTGATGTACAAAGAGTGGCAGCGGCCTGATACGCTGGAAAAGCTGCATGTCAAAGCGCTGTTCTACCAGTTTGTCTATGAGCTTATGGAGCAGCTGCACCAGCAAGGCGTTTGCAGCGTCAAGCCTGATCTGGCAGAGCAGGCCATCCGTTACATGCAGGAGCATTATCGGGAGCAGGTTACGCTCGAATCACTGGCGGAGCTGCTGGATTGCAATTCCAGACAGCTGCTGAGGATATTCAAGAGCCAGAAGAATACCAGCCCGATCGACTATCTGATCCACGTCCGCATGAACAAGGCCAAGGAGCTACTGCGGAGCAGGGCATATACGCTGAAGGAAATAGCGGAGAGCGTCGGGTATTCAGACAGCTATTATTTCAGCCGTGTCTTTAAGAAAATGGTAGGGGTATCTCCGATGAGCTTCAAAGAAAACGCCCATCAAACGGAAGGGAGTCGAAATAATCCATCCTTTTTGTCGGGATCCCCTATTGCTGCCAAAAAGCTTCGACGTTATATTGTTAATGAGTATGATAATCATTATCAATATAAAGGAGAGGGAAATACACTCATGTACAGAAGGTCCGGAATATCCATGGCCGCAACATTATTATTTTGCTTTACATTACTGCTCAGCGCATGCACGACCGGCACGAACAATTCGAATACGGTGAACGGCAATACGGCCAATACGGCCAACACGGCGGGGAGCAATGCGGCAGCCGCCGCGCAAGCGGCTGCGAACACACCGGAAGCCGAAGCGCCGCGGGTAATCAAACACGCAATGGGCGAAGAAACGCTCACAGGCACGCCCGAACGCGTCGTCATTCTGACGAATGAAGGAACCGAAGCCCTTCTTACTGTCGGTATCAAGCCAATCGGCGCTGTCCAGTCCTGGATTGGCGATCCCTGGTATGACCATATAAAAGAGGATATGCAGGATGTCACAGTTGTCGGAGACGAATTGCAGCCGAATATCGAGATGATCGCAAGCCTCAAGCCGGATCTGATTATTGGAAATAAAGTCAGGCAAGAGAAAATATATGAGCAATTGAAGCAGATTGCCCCTACTGTCTTCGCGGAGGATCTGGGCGGTGATTGGAAAGTCAACTTCAATCTGTATATGGAGGCCGTGAACAAGAAAGAAGAAGGCGAGAAGGCTATGGCTGACTTCGACAAGCGCGTTGAGGATGTAAAGGCCAAGCTTGGCAGCAAAGCGGATACGAAAGTGTCGCTTGTGCGCTTCTCCGCCTCGCAGGTGCGGATTTATCAGAAGCAAACCTTCGCGGGCGTACTTTTAAGCCAATTAGGAATTGCCCGCCCTGCGTCACAGGATAAGGATGCCTTTATCGAGGTTATGTCCAAGGAACGGATTCCCGAAATGGACGGGGATGTGATGTTTTACTTCGTCACGGATTCCCCCGGCACGACAGACGGGAGCAAAGTGGTTGAAGAGTGGATGAAGGATCCCCTGTTCAAAAACCTGAACGTATCCAAGAACAACAAGGTTATTCAAGTCGATGAAGCCATCTGGAATACGGCAGGCGGTTATAAAGCGGCTAATCTGCTCCTGGACGAGCTCATTGAATATTTTGACGTAAAATAGATTGGCATGATTTCATCCGCAAGCTGATGTCGGCACGATTTGGCGTCAGCTTGTTTTTATTTCAACGGAACCATGACAGGCGGGCGCGAGGGCGTCCTTCAAGCCTGCACACGGGAGGGACGTATTTTGGCATTATGGATGCAAAGCCGATGGCGGAAGCTACTGGTACTGGGGGCAGGTGTAATTTTGCTGCTTGTCACAATTCTTGCCAGTATTTTGTTCGGCCTACAACAATTCGGCTTAAGCGATTTATGGCTGGCTTACAGTCAGTTCGATGGCTCCAATGAGCATCTCATTATTACGACGACACGCGTTCCCAGGGCGCTGACTGCGGCTGCGGTAGGCGCATGTCTGGCCGTAGCCGGGGCGATTATGCAAATCTTAACGAGGAATCCGCTCGCTTCTCCATCCATATTCGGGATTAACTCCGGCGCAGCCTTGTTTATTGTGATCGGACTGGCTGTTTTTGGATCGTCACTCACGATGAGCAGCATGATCTGGATTGCCTTTGCCGGCGCGGTCGTCACTTCGGCAGTGGTCTATGCGCTGGGTACCCAGGGGAGCGGAGGTTTTGAACCGGTTAGGCTTACACTTGCCGGGGCTTCGATTGCGGCATTCGCTTCATCGGTCACATCCGGCATGATTCTGATTAATAAAGATTCGCTGGAATCCGCCTTGTTCTGGATGATCGGCTCTGTATCCGGAAGACAGCTGGATCAGCTGCTGATTGTGCTGCCCTATATGGCTGCGGGACTGCTTATAGCGGCGATGCTGTCCGGCTCGTTGAATGTATTGGCTCTGGGAGATGACAGCGCCAGAGGTCTCGGCCAGCGGTTAATGCTTACGCGAGCCTTATCAGGCCTTGCTGTAGTCCTGCTGGCGGGAAGCTCTGTTTCCGCAGCGGGTCCTATTGCTTTTGTAGGACTAGTCGTCCCGCATTTATGCAGATACATAGCAGGAAACGATCACCGCTGGCTGCTGCCCTATTGTGCTGTAACAGGCGCCATTTTGCTGGTGGCTGCAGATATTGCCGCCCGTTTCGTCCTTATGCCGAAGGAGGTTCCTGTAGGCGTCGCAACGGCGCTTATCGGGGTTCCCTTCCTGATTCATGTGGCGAGAAGGAGGAAGCATGCGTAGACACCGAACAGGAAAATCCATGGCTATCCTTGCCGCGTTGAGTCTTCTTGCAGCCGTTTTATCGCTTGTTTGTTTGTCCATAGGCGGAGTTCATGTTCCCATCAAGGAAGTATTCTTCTCTCTTATAGGCTCGAATGCAGAGAGCAGCGATCTCATTGTCATGCAGCTCCGCCTGCCGAGAATAGTCGCGGCCCTGTTGATCGGAGCGGCATTGGCGGTTTCAGGCGCCTTGCTCCAGGGGGTAATCCGCAATCCGCTTGCGTCCCCGGATTTGCTGGGAGTAACGGGAGGAGCCTCGGTTGCGGTGGTTGCCTTTATGACCTTATTCACAGGCTACAGCATACATCTCGTGCCGGTAATTGCCATAGCAGGCGCTTATATTACGGTCGCTATCAATTATGGACTCGCATGGAAGAGAGGGGTGTCCCCATTCAGACTGGTGCTTATCGGTATCGGCATATCCACGGCTATGAGCGCAATGACGATGTTCCTGCTCATAAGCGGTCCCGCTTATCTGGCGGCGCAGGTATTGAACTGGATGACGGGAAGCATTTACGGTACCAACTGGAGCTATGTTGAAGCCTTATGGCCTTGGATCGCTGTGTTCATTCCGCTGTCCCTGCTGTTTGCCAAAGAGCTGAATATTCAGGCATTGGGCGAGGAGGCGGCTGTCGGACTCGGAAGCCGCCTTCAGCTTAGCCGGATGCTGCTGCTGTTTTACAGCGTGGCGCTGGCCGGAGCCGCGGTCGGAGTAGCAGGAACCATCTCCTTCATCGGCCTGCTCGCTCCGCATATCGCGAGAAGGCTTGCAGGCAGCTCCTATACTATCGTGATCCCGGTTTCTGCGCTGCTTGGCGCGATTATTTTGCTGCTCGCGGATTTGGCGGGAAGAATGCTGTTCCAGCCGCTCGATATTCCGGCAGGTGTCTTCACGGCAGGGGTCGGCGCTCCTTTTTTCATGTATTTGCTGTTCAAACGTAAAGCGGTATAACTTGCAAATCCATCATGGCAGGAGGAAACGGTATGAAAGAGGCATCAGAGCTTTATGACGTGACCATTATAGGCGGTGGACCTGCAGGGTTGTATGCCGCCTTCTACAGCGGCATGCGGGATATGAGAACCAAGCTGATCGAGGCAAAAGAAGAACTCGGTGGAAGAACGCTTATCTATCCGGAGAAAATGATCTGGGATGTCGGCGGAGTTCCGCCTATCCGCTGCGAGCAGTTAACCCGTCAAATGATCCGGCAGGCCTGCACATTTGATCCTACGATCGTATTGGGGCAGCAGATTAACAAGCTGGAGCGGCTGGAAGACGGTACGATGATTGTGACCGCTGAAACCGGAGAGCGCCATCATACCCGGACGTTGATTTTAGCGGTGGGGTACGGCGTATTGAAGCTTGCGAAGCTGGAGATCCAGGGAGCGGAACGCTACGAGGCCGCCAATCTGTATTACACGGTCACGGAAGTGGAAGGCTTTCGCGGCAAACGGCTGCTTATCTCCGGCGGAGGGGATTCCGCGGTGGATTGGGCCAATGAGTTGGAGCCGGTCGCCGGGCAGGTGACCGTGGTGCACCGCCGCGACCGTTTCGGCGGGCATGAGAAGAGTGTAAGCCGGATGAAGGAATCGTCCGTCGATGTAAGAACGCCCTATGCGGTTACGCAGCTGCATGGCAGCGGAGGACGGATTGAAGCGGTATCGATTGAGCGCGTGAATCCGGAAGGCCATCTCTCCGGAGAAGCGGAACGGCTGGAGATTGATGCTGTGATCGTCAATCATGGTCTGCGCGGCGACAGGGGTCCGATTTCCGGATGGGGTCTGGATATGGGGGAGTGGAATATTAACGCGGATGAGAAGCTGGCGACCAATCTGCCCGGTGTCTTCGTAGCGGGAGACACGGCCAATTACCCGAGCAAGCTCCATCTGATCGCCGGCACATTCACGGATGCGGCCCTGGCAGTCAACAGCGCCAAATTATATATGGAGCCGGATGCGCCGAAGACGGCATATGTCTCCTCGCATAATAGCAGATTCAATGAGAAGAATGAGGCTTTGAGCGTTTCGGAGGAAGAGGCGCATCGCTGAGAACATCAGCAGGTGGTTTGATTCATGGGGAGGAGGGAAAGGAAGCTGCAGACTCTGTTATCTACCGGCGGGAAGCAGATGAACGATCAGACCGTGAGAAGCCGCCGCTTCGCCCGAGCAGCGAGCGCCCAAAAGCGGTATAATGGCCATAAACCCGCCCGCTAAAGGGCATTTCACCGGAAAAGGAGTGGACAGGGTATGGCCGCACCAGAGGACGGATGGCCGATCGTTCATAGTGTCGGGGATATCGTCATTAAAGCCGGTTTTGTGCTGGATGCGCGGACCATCGAGGATTATGAACTGGTATATTTTCCAGTGGGCACGGATACCGTCTACGAGCTTGAGGGCAAGCCGCATATACTGAATGATCCGTGCTTTGTTTTTACGCGCCCGGATGAACGTCACCGCTACTGCTTTGACAAGGAGAAGAATGTGCGCCATCTGTTCGTGCATTTTGATTACGAGGTGCTGCGCCTGACGGATAACCGGCTGATTTCGCTCCTGCATGATCGTGCCGTGCATCCGGTCCGCCCGAACAGCCTCATTCCCGACCTGATCAGGCAGATGCTCCGCATTTCGGGCAAGCAGTCCCTTCATTGGAAAAGGCGGCTGTCCGTTCTGCTCGCGGCGGCGCTTGAGGAACTGAGCGCATCGGCGGATCAGCCGCCCGAGGACACCCTGCTTCAGGTGCCCATCCAGATCACGCGGGCCATCGCGTATATGGAGGAGCATCTTGACGAGGCGTTGACGATTGAAGATATCGCCCGCCAAACAGGCTGGTCGCATGAGCATTTTACCCGGATGTTCCGGGCAAGCGTCGGCATGACGCCCAAGCGGGCACTGCTGGAGCACCGCCTGAAGCGGGCGGAGCAGCTGATGCTGAACGGCCAGTGGTCGGTCAAGCAAATTTCCTATGAAGTCGGCTTCGGCGACGAGCATCATTTCTCCAAAACCTATAAAAAGCTTCGCGGAATCTCGGCTTCCGACTACATTCAACAATGCCGGAACCCGATTTTCCGCCATATGGCCGAGTCTGCCGGTACGGAAGCGCCATATACGGTGAACCGTCATATTGTGGTCAATAACCATATCAAATAAATACATCGTTTTGCCGGATTGCTCCATTGAGAACGCTCTCTTGCATGATGCACAATGATAGTGAAAGCAGCTGATGTGGAGGGATACGGCAATGGGCAAATTTTACACACCGAAGTCGCGCCAGCGCAACGATCGTTATTTGGTAAGCGTGGATGAATATAAGCATTACCATCGCGAAGGATATGTCGTCGTCAAGGGTCTCGTATCAAAAGAAGACATCGGCAGGCTCTATCAATTGGCAGAGCAAACGCGATTGGACAGCAAGGAGAAAATCAAGGCTCCCGATCCGAACAGCAAGGATCCGCTGAAGGAGGAATTCACCAACCTGACGCGCGTTCATATGCTCTCCAGGCTGGAGGCCGTGGCCGAGCAGGGATTGCTCAATCCAAGAATCCTGGATGTGACGGAGGCTCTTATCGGGCCCGATGTCTATGCGGTTCAATCGATGATGTTTCTGAATCCGCCGGGACGGGGCGGACAAGGCTGGCATCAAGACTCCTGCTACATCAAAACGCATCCGGATACGCTGATCGGAGCATGGGTCGCGCTTGAGAAAGCGGACGAGGAGAACGGCTGCCTGTGGGTGGTGCCTGGCTCCAATCATGAGCCGGTCTATCCACCGGAGGGAATGGGCGGCGGCAATGTTCACGCCCTGGATGCTTTCGGGGATTTGAATGCGGTGCACAACGTCAGTCATCTCGATGACGAGGTAAACACTCTCTCGAGGATCGTGGCGAAGTACCCGCCAGCGATACCGGTGCCTATGGAAGCGGGGGATGTTCTATTCTTCCATTCGCATCTGTTTCACCGGTCTTATCCGAACAGGACGGAGGACCGCTACCGCCGCTCGTATGTCTGTCATTACTGCAGCGCCCGTTCCTGGGTGCCCTGGGATCATGACGGGTATGAAGGCGATTCCGGCAATTACCGGCAGATTCTGGCCCGCGGCCGGACGCATCTGCCATACGCGGAGCCTGCATTCGGGACCGAGGTGTTCCTCGCGGAAGAGAACGAGTCTGCGGACAGCGTAACCATGATGGGCATGGATAACGGCATGATGATGCCGGTCGCGCAGAAGAAGGACTAAGGGAAATTGTACGTTTACGATCAAGGGACTCAGCTGCAAATAAGATGAACAAAAGCCAGCCATTCTTTAATAGGAATGGGCTGGCTTTTATTCATCTGGATTTGTGATCCATCTTTCACCCCACTGGCGCATTTGAAGGAGCACTGTCCTGTACGCCTTGCCTTTTTCCGTTAACGAGTATTCTACGCTTATGGGGATTGTCGGGATGACTTGACGATGGATGATCTGATGCTGCTCCAAATGCCGCAGTATATCCGTTAAAGATTTGATGCTGATAGGGTCCAAATTTCTTTTCAACTGATTGAAGCGCTGAGTGTCATAATACAATTGGGAGATAACCAGGAAGGCCCACTTGCCGCTAATAACCTGCAACGCTTCGTTAACAGCGGTAAAGCAGAGCTGATCATCGTTTCTGTTCAAGGAATCCCACCCCTATCTAATATAAAGTAGGCAACTTATTGTGAGTAGATCTCAATGAAGTGTCTCCTTATAAAAATAAAGCATCTGTTATAGACTTTCAACAGGGCATATTCTTAATCAAAACAATTGAGATATTAGACAGGCCCAATAAATTTATCAGGGAGGAAGCATATGACTACGTTTAACAGGACCATCCTGGTTTTGGGAGCTACTGGTCAGCAGGGCGGCGCGGCGGCGGCACATCTGCTCGCTGAGGGCTGGCAGGTGCGTGCATTCACCCGCAATCCATCAAGTAAAACAGCGCAGGCTATTGCGCAGGCAGGCGCACAACTGGTTTCGGGAGATATGGGGGACCGCGCATCGTTGGATGCTGCTGTGCAGGGAGTGTATGGGGTTTTCAGCGTTCAGCCTCCTGAATGGAATCCCAGCGACGCCTCTACCGCCGAAGAGATACGGTTAGGCAAAAATGTCGTTGATGCGGCTAGAGATGCCGGAGTACAGCATCTCGTCTATTCATCGGTTAGCGGCGCTGACAAACAGTCCCGCTTTCGTTATCTTGCGAAGTGGGAAATCGAACAATATATAAAGAGACTGGGTATTCGGGCAACAGTATTGCGTCCATCCGGATTCATGGAAAGTTATGTTAACCCGATTTTCGGCATCCAGAGCGGAACGTTGGGAGAAGCCACGAAGCCGGATGTGCCTGTAAAATTAATTGCTGTGGACGACATCGGCGCGTTCGTCACGCTTGCTTTTAAACAGCCCGACAAATTTATGGGCAAGACAATTGAAATCGCCAGTGATGCATTAACGCCGCCGGGCATTGCCAAGGCCATTGCTCATGCGGTTAATCGTCCTGTCAACTACGTTCAGATTCCGGTAAAAACCTTACGTCAGCATAACGAAACGGTAGCCCGGCTGTATGAATGGTTAAACGATGAGGGCTATGACGTAGATTTCCCCGCATTGCGCAATCTTTATCCCGGTCTTACGAATTTTGAAACATGGCTGGAGAAGAAGGGTAAAGCGATGTTCGAAGAGCTGTTTCTTTCCGGGTAAATAGCTGATGGCTCCTTGGTCACACATGAAACGGGAATCCGAAACAGAATCAGCAGCACAAGAACCGCATCGATGGGATTCAGCATGCGGTTCCTGGCTTTCATGTCATACGACCATTCTAACTTCAAATCGCCTGCAGCCCGGCCTGATTCAGCAGATTCCATGGCTTGTTGTAATGCGGCTGGAAGAAGAAGTCGACGAAGCTCAGCTCATCCATAGTCATCTCATTCTGAATGCACACCGACAGCGTATTGATAGCCTGGGTCAAATCCGCCTTCGACATGATCTGGGCGCCTATAATCCGTCTTCCGGTCTCTTCATAGACGACCTTGAGCAGCACCTTCTCATACGTGGGCATAAATTCCGGACGATAATTGTCATTGATTGTGACAGATTTCACAATCATCCCCGCAGAACGGGCGGCCTGTTCGGTCATGCCGGTCGAGGCGATATGATAATCGTAGATTTTGATGCCCGACGTGCCCTGGGTTCCCATATATTTGACCGTCGGCTTCACCAGGTTGCGGGCAATGAGAGCGCCCATCCGGACGGCATTGGTAGCCAGCGGTATATAGGCATCCTGGCCTGTCGGATTGTAGTGGATCGCACAGCTGTCGCCTGCCGCAAACACGTCAGGGCAGCTGGTACGCATATATTCGTCCACGATGAGAGCGCCGTTGTCCAGCATATTCGCCTGTCCCTTGAGCAGCTCCGTATTGGGGCGGAAGCCGATGCACAGAACGACAAGATCGGTTTCATATTCCCCGGCCGTTGTTACAACCCGCGTGACTTTTCCGGCTTCGCCTGCAAAACCGGTAACACCCTGCCCCAGCGCCAGCCGGATCTGGCGGCTTGTCAGCTCTTCCTCGACCCGCTCCGTATACTCGCGGTCCAGATATTTGAACAGCACGCGGTCGGTATTGTCGATGAGCGTGACTTCCTTGCCAAGCTGCTGGAAGGCTTCAGCCAGTTCAATGCCGATGTAGCCTGCGCCGATAACCGTGATCTTGGCGGCGTCTGCCGCTTTCTGAATAATCGTCTGCGAATGCGCGTAGTTTTTGCACAGCAGGATATTCGCAAGCTCGATGCCAGCGAGCTTCGGAATAATCGGCCACGAGCCGGTGGTCATGACCAACTTGTCGTAGCGGTCGTAGAGGATTTCGCCGGTTGCCAGATTTTTGACCTGCACCTTCTTGCCGATCGTATCGACCGCCAGCACGTCATGACGCATCCGGGTGGCAACGCCCATTTCGGCCAGCTGCGCCGGATTCGCGTAGAAGAGCTGAGCGGCATCCTTGACAATGCCCCCGACATGAAGCGCGATCCCGCACGAGAGAAAAGAAATATTATCATTGCGTTCATAAACGACAATCTCGGCATCGGGATATAATTTGGCCATTTGGGTAGTGGCGGCCGTGCCTGCATGTGTACAGCCTATCACAATAATCTTCATATGAAGCACCTCCTCAATATTCAATATTGTGATTAAATTCACAATGTACTCTACTATGTGATTTATTTCACAATACCTTGTTGCTTTTAGTATACGCCTCCTGCCGGAAAATGACAAGGGGTCAGCGAAATATGGGCGATTTATACGAAAGGATGACGTTTGTCATACTCCCGACTGTGACGTTTATGACTGTGGCGAACGGGCAGCGTTCTCTATAATGAAAGTAGGAAGTTATAGCGTAGCGGCTTATTTCATCCTACAAGAGCATCATACCCAGGAGGCATATGCGATGAATAAAGCCGGAAACATAGCCCAATTGAAAGAAAATATGACCCCATTTGAAAAAAACAATAAAAAGTCAAGCGTGAAGCAGCTGATTAACACGCTTGCGCCGCTTGTCCTGCTCTGGATTGCCGCGTACCTCAGTATTTCGGTATCCTACTGGCTCACTGTGCCTATCGCCATTGCGGCATCAGGTTTTGTCATCCGCACCTTTATTATTTTTCACGACTGCTGCCACGGATCATTCTTTAAAAGCCGGCGGGTGAATGATATTCTTGGCACCATTACCGGCGTTCTGACGCTGGTGCCGTACCAGCAGTGGAAGCTGAGCCACTCCATCCATCATGCGACGAGCAGCAATCTCGACAAACGGGGAACCGGGGATATGTGGATCCTGACTGTGGAAGAATATAGGGCAGCCCCCCTGCTTCGCCGGATCGCTTATCGGTTGTACCGGAATCCCATTGTGATGTTCGGTATAGGACCGATCTTCGTGTTCCTGATTCAATACCGCTTTAACCGCAAAGGGGCAAAACGCAAAGAGCGTATCAACACTTACGTGACCAATGTTTCCATAGCCGCCTTGTACGGGCTGCTGATATGGGCTATTGGCTGGCAGGATTTTCTTCTGATCCAGGGCCTTGTCTTCTTTGTTTCTGGTTCGATGGGCATCTGGCTGTTTTATGTGCAGCATCAGTTTGAGGATTCGTATTTCGAGAATGAAGAGGAATGGAGCTATGTGAAGGCCGCAGTAGACGGCAGCTCCTATTATAAGCTTCCCAAGGTTCTGCAGTGGATCACCGGAAATATCGGTTTTCACCATGTTCATCATCTGAGCCCCCGGGTACCGAACTATAACCTGGAGAAGGCCCATAATGCTTCATTGCCCCTGCAGAAAGCGACGACCATTACCATTGCCGCAAGTTTGAAATCGCTTCAATTCCGGCTGTGGGATGAGCAGAACAAAACATTTGTCGGCTTCAAAAAAGTCAGACGTTTGCTGAATCACGCGGATGCCGCGGCAGGCGCAACCAGCACACTTAAAAGCGGCATTAAAGGCGGCAAAATAATAAAACCTGCCGTAAAGGTCGAGAATAACTTATAATTAATACGTGCGCCAAGATAAAGGTGGGGAAGCCCATGCAGAAGTGGTATCAGATTTTTCATAAAAACACGGGAATAATCCCTTATGTTTGGGTCGTTCTCTACATTCTTCCTTATTACTTTATATTCCGCTCTTCCTCGACGTATGAGGTCATGGTCGGGGGCATGCTCATCGCCGCTTTTTTTATCTGCTATGTGCTTTCCTTTATTTCAAAGGGCTGGCCGGTATATGTGTGGATCAGCATCCAAATTTTGATCTCGATTGCCATGAGCTTAATATACGGTTACGTATATTTTGCTATATTTTTAGCTTTTTTTATCGGAAATATCAAAAATCGCGCCGGATTTATTACGCTGTACGCCATCCATCTATCCAGCACGATCGTCACCATCAACTTCGGGTTCGTCTCCAAGAATCCCGTTATCATTACCCAGCTGCCCTTCGTGCTTATCAGTCTTATTGCCGTCATTCTTCTTCCGGTAACTACTTACAACCGGAACAAGAGCGACAAGCTGCAGGAGCAGCTGGAGGATGCCAACAAACGGATATCCGAGCTTGTGAAGCTGGAGGAACGCCAGCGGATCGCCAGGGATCTGCATGATACGCTGGGACAGAAGCTTTCCCTGATCGGCTTGAAGAGCGATTTGGCTCACAAATTAATCGCCCAGAACCCGGTTCAGGCCCAGAGCGAAATCGACGATGTCCGGGTAACGGCGAGAAGCGCCTTGAAGGAAGTCAGGAAGATGGTTACGGAAATGCGCGGAACAACCGTAGAGGATGAGATTTTCCGCATCAGGCAGATTCTCAAGGCCGCCGGTATCGAGTTCACGCTGGAGGGAGATCCCAGGCTGACTGACACCTCCCTGCTGAACGAGAATGTCGTGAGCATGTGCCTCAAGGAAGCTGTAACCAATGTGGTGAGACACAGCAGCGCTTCCGCCTGTTCCGTGAGGCTTGATCCTTCGCCCGCAGGCTTAAGAATCACCGTGAAGGACAACGGCGTCGGCATAGGCGATCCCACCACCTGCATGAGAGGAAACGGTCTTCAGGGGATGAAAGAGCGTCTTGATTTTGTGAACGGCAGTCTGGACATTCATTCAGCTGCTGGTACGACCCTTGTGATAAACGTCCCGAACGTCTTGAAACAACAGGTACAGGAGGCGGAGGTATGATTCGAATCGTAATTGCCGAGGACCAGCGGATGCTGCTTGGCGCGCTTGCTTCCCTGCTGGACCTTGAGGAAGATATGCAGGTTGTCGGGAGAGCCAACAATGGCGAGGAAGCCGTCAAGCTTGTCAAGCTTCTTCGGCCTGACCTTTGTATCATGGACATCGAGATGCCCATCAAGAGCGGGCTGGACGCTGCCGAGGAGCTGAAGGGCTTCGGATGCAAGGTGATGATTCTGACCACCTTTGCCCGTTCCGGCTATTTTGAACGCGCGCTCAAGGCCGATGTGCATGGCTATTTATTGAAGGACAGTCCCAGCGAGGAATTGGCGGATTCGATCCGAAGCCTGATGACAGGCCGCCGTATTTATGCATCGGATCTGGTGGACGAGGGCTACAGCGAAGAGAATCCGTTAACGCTCCGGGAGAAGGAAGTGCTGGCGTTAATCGCCGACGGCAAGAACACGAAGGATATCGCCAGCCACATGGACATTACCACAGGAACCGTCCGTAATTATATATCCGTCATTCTGGATAAGCTGCAGGTCACCAACCGGATCGAAGCGATCACACGCTTCAAGGAGAAGGGTTGGTTTAAATAAAGGAGTGAGCTGATGAGAGCAGCATTTATTTCGGATATTCATGGCAATTCCGTCGCGCTTCAGGCCGTTCTGGAGGACATCCGCAAGAAGGCCATCGATCAAATCTATGTGCTTGGCGATCTGTGCTACCGCGGACCCGATCCGAAAGGCTCTCTTGCTCTGGTCCAGTCGCTGCATACCCGCGTTATTAAGGGAAATGCGGACGAGTGGGTCGTCCGGGGCGTTCTTCCAGGGGAGGTTCCCGATAAGGTCATCGACATGATGAATACGGAGCGGGACTGGACGGTGTCACGGCTGGATCAACAGGATATCGGATATTTGAACGGGCTGCCGACCAGGCTTCATCTGGATATGGAAGGCGTCTCCGTCAGCGCGTTCCACGCCACGCCGGACAGCCTGTTCGACGTTGTTCTTCCAGGCGGGGAGGATGAGCTGCTGGAGGAGAAGCTTATGTCGGGGGCGGATGCGGATATTTTCATATATGCTCATATTCATAAGCCTTACATACGTTATATCAAAGGCAGGGTGCTTATGAATATCGGGAGCGTAGGCCTGCCATTTGACGGGATGAAGAAAGCCTCTTACGCCATTGTCGAGGCGGTTCAGGGTTCAATCAGCTGTTCAATCGAGCGTGTTGATTTTGATATCGAAGAGGTTATCCGTCAGTATGGGGAAGGGCAGTATCCCAATGCCGAAATGATGGCAAGAATCCTGCGCATTGCCAGCGTGAATCTGTAGCGGGGCGGAAAAAGCGCAGTCTTCAGGCAGCGTTCCTCCCAGCTGCAGCAGCTTGTTAACCCGGACATCGTCAATTCAATTCCTTTATTCACCATAAAAAGAGGCGCTTCGATTTTTCGAAGCGGCTCTTTTTTTCATAGCATAGGAAAATATAAAATTTTCCATATATTCCTTATATTTGAATTTTTATGCTCCGCCAAAAGACGGCGCCAGCCAATTCTTCTTGTTCCCGGCGAATTTCCCGCTGACAACACTGCGATAACACATCGGGGGTATGATGGAGATAGCCGGCTTTATTTTGTTTGCCAAGATAGCATCCAAATGCCTGTCAGGTTGAGGAAGAAACCAACTATGCCGTCAGAGGAAGGCAAGGCTGTTTCTTTCCTGCGGTATAGGATTCCAAATCCGCTGCCGGTAAAAAGCTCAAATGGAAGGGGCGAGGTTGATATGGAAAACAAAAAATGGTATAAGCGGTTTCTGCTTTCCCACCTCTCGACTCTGTTTGTCTCCGGAGCCGTCATTATCGCGATCGTTTTTGCCGTTACATACAACAATGTGGTCAAGGAAACCGAAAAGACCAACCGCACGTATGCGGACCATGTCGTGGACGGCATGACGACCTCGCTCAAAAATATCGAGCTGATGCTCGCCAATCAGATCGTCAAGAACGAGGCGATCAACGATTATTTCAACGGCAGCGCCTACGAGCCGAGTCTGATCAACTACAAAGCGTCCAGTGAAATTGCCAAGATCCGCAACAACCCGCTGATTCATTCGATTTACTTTTACAGAAACAAGGACCAGATGGTGCTGACAGGCGGATATGCCGCGAAGCTTGAGGACTTTACGGACAGGCAATTTGTACAGGAGGCGCAAAATAAGTCCCAGAGCGTCCACTGGTCGCCCATCCGCAAATATTCCGAGTTTTCGTTGATCGATCCGCCGGAGAGAATTATTTCGATTACCAAAAACTCCATCGGCAATGAGGGCATCATCGTGCTGAACGTAAAGGCCGATCTGCTGCTGTCGATGGCAAGCAAGCTCAGAGGCGGCACCAAGGAATTCATGGACATCACCGACGGGCAGGGCAGCCCGATCTATTCGACGCGTCCCGCCGCTCCGAGGGCGAAGCCGCTCACTGATCTGGAATCGGATTACATCGGCTGGCATTATTCGAGCGGAACGATCAGTACCAATCTGTTTGCTCAGGCTGCGATACGCTCACTGATGCCCTTGGCGATCATTATCCTGTCTCTGGCCGCCATTATTGCGTATATCATGTATGTCACCCGGAGAAACTATCAGCCGATCGAGAACATTGTAAGGCGGGTTTCATCCTATCAGCAGGGGACAAAGGCGGCTAATAGCGACGAGTTCTCGATTATCGAGCACGCATTCGACACGATGATGGTCCGTATGGATTTGATCGACCGGCAGGAGGCCGAGAGCGTGCATGTCAGGCGCAAGCAATTTTTCTATGAGCTGCAGGAGGACGAGAAAACCATCCCCATGCAGGAGTGGCAGGAATACGCCCGTCTGTTCGGATTGCCGGAGGATAAGTGCGGTTTGGTAATCGCGATTATGGAAATTGATAAATATGTCCCTCTGCTGCGTCGTGACCGGCAGGAACTGCTTGCTTCCAAGGAACTGCTGGACAAGGCGGCCGGGAAGTGGCGGCATTCCGGCGCAATGGTCGTCGGCTCGGAGTGGATATCCGGCGACCGGTTGGCTCTCCTGGTTCAGGTTCATCCGGATCCGGAAGCCAAGCCGCGTCCCAGCGACGCCATGATGGAAAGGCTGCGCAAATGGGCGGCGGGCGATCTGGTCTTCTCGGTAACGATCGGTATCGGTTCGTCTGCAGACGATTGGCCGGATATCAAGACGTCCTTCCGCGAGGCGCTCGCCGCTCTTCAATATAAGATGACGGCCGGAAACAACCGGATTATCGTCTATCAGCAAATCAGGGACAAGGAGAATCGCGTCGATTCGCTTTATTTCAAATGGCTGGAGGATCTGATTCATCATTTCCGAATTCCTGCGCCGGCCTGGATGGACGATTTTGCCCGGATTTTCGATCATCTGGAGGAGCGGGTGCTGAGGAACGAAGAGATGCAGCTGCTCCTGAACTATTTGACCCACCGTTTCGCCCGCGAGATGGAGGAGATATCGCCGGAGATCAATGAATATTGGGATACGGTCACCTATCCCCGGATGGCAGAGGCGCTCAAGGAGACGGGGGCGATGACGGAGATTCGGGCAATATATGAGTCGCTGATCGGCGAGCTGTACGATAAATACGTCACGATTCTGGAATCCGGCAGCAATACCCATATCATCTATGATGTGAAAAAGTATATCGAGGACAATTACGCGAATTCCGACTTGTCCCTGAATCATATCAGCGAACGGTTCGGCATGAACGGGAAATATGCCAGCCAGCTGTTCAAGGAAGAATTCGGCGTCAAGTTTGTCGATTTTCTGATCGGGCTGCGCGTTGGCCAGGCGCAAAAGCTGCTGCGTGAAACGGATCAATCGATCAATGAAATTTCGCGGCAGGTCGGATACGAGCATGCCATTTCCTTCGGCAGGATTTTCAAGAAAATGGTTGGCGTGTCTCCCGGCGACTATCGCAGGCTGATGCACCCCGGCAGAACGCAAGAGGGAATGTGAAAAGCGGGAAAGCTAGTCGTTATGCGGGTTTTCGGGGATTTCCGACCTTTCGTATGTTCACTGAATTTCGTTTGCTCTATACAAAACTCCAGGCAGATGCGCCAATCTGCTTTTTTGTTTGTTCCGCGGAAACGTGTAAATTGCCCTGCTTTTTAAGAAGCGCTATAACTTGAGATGCAGAGAAGAAACGGCATGCTCCGACCTTCCTTATGAGGCGCAGTAAGTTTCTTCACTCAAAAATATAAGCAAAGTGCAGGTCGAATTCTATGCTTTCTTATATTTTAAAAAAAGATGGCGAGGTGTTTTATGAGAAGGAAAGGGTTGAGTATGATGCTGGCGGTTGTCGCATCGTTCGGTCTGCTGGCGGGATGCTCGCAGGGCGGGAATGAGGCGGGCAATTCCTCCGCATCGACAGGGGGCTCCGCGGCGAAGCCGGAGCAGGTTACCTTGAAGGTCGGTATTTTCGACAGGGGCAATTCTCCTGCGGGAGTTACCGTAACCGACAATTATTGGACTGATTATGTGCAGACGAATTTCGGCGATCCGAACAACATTAAAGTGGAATTCGTGCCGATCCCGCGTACGGACGCCACCGACAAAGTCAATGTCATGATGTCCAGCGGCGATGCCCCGGATATCGTATTCGCCAACACGAACGTGCTCACATCCTACGGCTACGCCAAGGACGGAGGACTGCTGGCGCTTGATGATCTCATCAATCAGTATGGTCCGAACCTGAAAAAATATCTGGCTCCCACGCTTGACCGCGGCAAGGTGGAGGGCGTTCAATATTCGATTCCCGGCCGACGCGTCAATACGGGCAAATATGAGAATCTCATCCGTCAGGACTGGCTGGACAAGCTGGGATTGCCGATGCCGAAGACAACGGAAGAGGTCTATCAGACCTTAAAAGCATTTAAGGAAAAGGATCCCGGTCAGACGGGCGGCAAGGTTATTCCCCTCGGCTTCTCACTGACGCCTGCATCCATCGAGCCGATTGTCTGGTCCTTCATTCAGGACGGTCTTACGGACGAGCAGCGTTACACGCTGTCGGAGAGCATGGGCTATCCGCTTCTGCTCCCGGGGCATAAGGATGCGGTTGAGTTTCTGAACAAGCTGTACAACGAAGGACTGATGAGTCCCGATTTCGCGCTGGACAAGGATGAGAAGCAGGTCTTCCAGGATGTCATGACGGGTAAAGTCGGCATGTACAGCGACAATCTGGGCAACAGCTACAATGCGACACCGGGCATCGCCAAGGTGCTGACGCAGAACGTCCCTGACGCCAAGCTTGTCCCTGTCGATCCGTATACGAATAACGCCGGCAAGCATCTCAAGCCGGAATATGATCCGACGGGCTTCTTTTTGATGGTGCCGGCATCCAGCAAGCGCGGAGCGGAAGCGATCAAATATCTGGACTGGATGGCGCAGCCGGATGTCCTGTTTACGCTGATGAACGGCGTCGAAGGCGAGGACTATACGCTGGAGGACGGTCTGCCGCACCGCATCGAATCCGATGCGACGAGCAAGCGGATGTACAATTCCAGCGACATTACAATGATTACCCAAGGCGAGGACTTCGGCAGCGACGAGAAGAATTGGGCGGCGGCAGCTGCGGCTGTGCCTGAGGAATTCCAGCAATATGTGAAGGATGCCTACAAGATGTCGCTGACGGATACGATCAATTATGCGAACTTTACGACGCCGATCGAAGCGGAGAACAAGTATATGCCAACGTTGCAGGACAAATACGATGAAATTATCGTCAAGAGCGTGATGGCAAAGCCGGAGGCTTTCAACAAAACCTACGACGATCTGCTCAAGGATTATATGGCAAGCGGCGGCGATGCCATTGTGAAAGAACGCACGGAAGCCTTTCAAGCGATGAAGAATTAACAGCAGGAGCATTAAAGTCCGGTGAATAACAGGCGGAGCAGACGGAAACAGTCTGGAGAAGCGCAAGCTGAAAGCGTTCGTAAGAAAGCTGCTTCGGGAGCATCTACAGGGTACAACAGCGATCTTGACAAGCGACAAGCGATAGATATGCTTGCTGCACCCCGCGAGTATCGGATGATGTTTTTCGCATGCGCAGCCTGTTTTTTCACCGAGCTTTTAATTCGCGAAGCAGCAAGGGAGTGAGCTGGATTGAACAACAAAGGCCTTTATTTCTACCGTAACTGGCAGCTGTATGCCCTGCTGGTCCTGCCGCTCGCCTATTTCCTGATCTTCAAGTACGGTCCGATGTACGGCATTCTGATCGCCTTTCAGGACTACAATCTGTTCAAAGGCGTCAGCGGCAGTCCCTGGGTCGGGCTTGACGTGTTCCGGGAAGTGTTCGGGATGAGCGGCTTCTATGAAGCGCTGCGGAACACCTTCATGCTCAACATACTGGATCTGATCGTATCCTTTCCCGCTCCGATCGTGCTTGCGCTGCTGCTGAACGAGCTGAGCGGACGCCGGTTCAAGAAGCTGGCGCAGACGGCGTTGTATCTGCCCCATTTCCTGTCCTGGGTTATTATCGGCGGGATCATGTATCAGGTGTTTGCAACGAATACCGGTATTATCAATCTGCTGCTCGGCCATTTTGGCATCGATCCGATTCCGTTCCTGACGAACAAATATGACTGGCTTATTACGTATCTGGCTGTCGGCGTCTGGCAGAGCGCGGGCTGGGGGACGATTATCTATCTGGCCGCCATTACCGGCGTCAATACCGAGCTGTACGAAGCCGCCGCAGTCGACGGGGCTGGCCGGATGCGCAGGATGTGGTCAGTGACGCTTCCGGGGATTCAGCCGACCATCGTCGTCCTGCTCATTCTCAAGATCGGCGAAATTGTCCAGATCGGCTTTGACCGGCCGTTTGTGATCGGGAATGTGAGCGTCCGGGATTTCTCGGAGGTGATCAGTACCTTTGTGTACAAAATGGGGATACAGACCTCGCAATTCTCGCTTGCGACCGCCGTCGGTCTGTTTCAGGCTCTGGTCGGCATTGTGCTGCTTCTGGGAGCGAACTATATCGCCAAAAAAATAACCGAAAACGGAGTTTTCTAAACGATGGCTGAGAACACTCGACTGATAATGGCCCGCAAAGGGAGGCCCTTCGAGGCTGTCAACGTAATCCTGATCGTTGTGCTGGTAATCCTCTGCCTCGCTCCCTTGTTTCATATCGCTTCGGTGTCGCTCAGCTCCAACAGAGCGATACTGTCGGGAGAAGTGACGGTTTTTCCAAGGGGCATCAATATGGAAGCCTACCGGAAGGTATTTCAGGACGATACGATGATCAGATCGCTTGGACTGACGCTGGTGATGACGGCAGGCTACACCTGTCTGGCCATGCTGATGACGATCGCTGCGGCCTATCCCTTATCCAAGAGGCTGCGGGGCAAGAAGTTCTTCATGTTTCTGATTTTGTTCACGATGTTTTTCAGCGGCGGAACGATTCCTGATTATTTGCTGATCAGGGGTCTGCACCTGACGAATAATATCGGCTCGCTCATACTGCCGACGATGGTAAATCCGTTCTTCCTGATCATTCTTATCACGTTCATCCGCTCGCTCCCGGCAAGCCTGTCGGAGGCAGCCGAGATGGACGGAAGCAGCCATTTTCGGACGCTTGTCCAGATCATTCTGCCGCTGTCCATGCCGGCGCTTGCCACGCTTAGTCTCTTCTATGCGGTGGGCCGCTGGAACAGCTTTATGGATGCGCTTATGTATATTACCAATCCCGAGCTGTATCCCATTCAGCTCAAGCTGTATCAGGTCATCGTGAACAGCATGACCAACGATCCGCTGTCGATGCAGGGAGACCAGCTGGTCTCGATAATGCCGGAGAGCATTAAAGCGGCAAGCATCATGTTCGCCACGGTGCCGATTCTGATCGTGTACCCATGGCTGCAGAAATATTTTATCTCGGGCGTCATGCTGGGATCGGTGAAGGAGTAGAGACCCGATATGAACAAGGTAACGGACAAGGGAGAGTTTTCGTTTTCTACCTGCTGGAACATCAAGAAGCACCGGGATGGCCGGGCCATGATCGAAGAGATCAAGGGACTCGGGTTTGGCAGCGTGGAGCTGAACTATAACGTGACGCGCGAGCATCTGGAGACGATCGAGCCGATGATTGACAGCGGGGGGATCCGCATATCCAGCGTACATCATGCGTTCCCGTTCGTCGACGACAAGGAGTACGACACGGATTCCGTCATGCTCGGCTTTGAGGATGAAGAGAAACGCAGGCGCGCAGTCGACCTGCTGAAGCAGTCCATTGAATATGCGGATCGTTACGGGGCGGAGGCAGTAGTCGTTCATCCCGGCGAGGTGCCGTTCCCGGTCAATATCGATTCGCAGCTCAAGCAGATCTACCGCGAGCAGGGCCGGGATTCGCAGGAATACCGGGAGCTGTGGCAGGAGATGACGGAGAGGCGGGAGAAGCTTGCCCCGTCGTATCTGAATCGAATCCGGCACAGTCTGGAGGAGATCAGTGAATTTGTCGCCAGAAAAGGCTATCGCGTCTCCATCGGCATCGAGACGCGTGCCCGCTGCTATCAGATCCCGACGCTTCGGGAGGCCGGGGCGCTTATAGAAAGCCTGAAGGGCAGCCCGGTCGGGCTCTGGTACGACATCGGACACGCCATGATGATGGACCGGATGGGCCTGTACGACAATTTGCGCGACCTGCGGGAGGTCAATCCCCATATCGTCGGCGTTCATATTCACGAGACGATCGGACTGTCGGATCACTGGTGCCCGTATGTGCACAGCGGGGATGACGTCTATTTCGACCATTTCCTCGAGGTCATCAAGCGCGCGCCAATCAAGGTATATGAACTGAAATCACAGTGTCTGCCTGAAGAAATCGAACAAAGCCATAATCGTATCACCCAAAAAACAGCTCTCCTGGAAGGATGAATATAACAATGAATAACGAATGGATTTCCAAATACGCCCCATATATTTATTTTGACAACAACGAGCCTTTCTTCCCTGTCCGTGTCGGCGTTACCGTACTGGAAGAGGCGGGACCTTCTCCCTCGACGCGCAGAATTTTCGAATTTGAAGACCCGCAGGTCAAATATCTGATCGAATATGCAATCTATTGGGATTACGATATCCAGCATCTTTACGAGCTGGAGCATGTATGGATCTATGTCGGACATGACGGCGAAGTAGTGGACTGCGACGCCAGCTTTCACGGCCGGCATTTCAAAGGACTGCTCCACGACCGCAGCAATCTGGTGGACGGCACCCATGTCAAGCTGTATTCCCAGCCCGGCAAGCACGCCTTTCTGCCGCAGCCGGATATGTTCTATCTGCTGCCCGAGCTGATGACCTGCACGTATGAAACGGCTGGACGGCGGGGCCTGCTCATCACCGGTCCGTTCGACGGCGTCTATACGACCGATGACGAGACGGACCGGCTGGTGGAGCAGTACTTGAAGACGCGCCGTTTCAAGCCATCCATGGAATTTACCGAGTATCGCATCGATCCCGCCTTGTATGTGACCTGGGCCGAGCTGCATGCGGAAGTACCGCTGCGCATCAAGGACAGATTGGCGGAAATCAGAGAGCTGCTGGGAGGCGACCAGCAATGATGGACAAAGTAAAGGTTGGCGTGATCGGCTGCGGGTCCATCGCTTCCGGCAAGCATTTGCCCTCGCTCAGCAAGCTGGAGCAGGTTGAGCTGTGCGCGTTCAGCGATATCCTGCCCGAACGTGCCCGGCAGGCTGCGGATAAATTCGGCGCTTCCGGAGCCAAGGTCTACGCGGACTACCGCGAGCTGCTGGCGGATGCCTCCATCGATGTCATCCATGTATGCACCCCTAACGACGCCCATGCCGAGGTATCCATCGCGGCGCTGGAAGCGGGCAAGCACGTCATGTGCGAGAAGCCGATGGCGAAGACGGCAGCGGATGCCCGCCGCATGGCGGAAGCGGCCCGCCGTACGGGCAAGAAGCTGACGATCGGCTACAACAACCGCTTCCGTCCGGACAGTCTTTTCTTGAAGAAAATGTGCGAGAACGGCGAGCTGGGCGATATTTATTTTGCCAAGGCGCATGCTCTCCGCAGACGGGGCGTACCAACCTGGGGCGTCTTCCTGGACAAGGACAAGCAGGGCGGCGGGCCGCTTATCGACATCGGCACCCATGCGCTTGATCTGACCCTCTGGCTGATGAACAATTATGAACCGCGCGTCGTGCTGGGTTCGGCTTATCACAAGCTGTCGCAGCGCGAGCAGGCGGCGAACGCCGCCGGTCCATGGGACCCGAAGAAATTCACGGTTGAGGATTCGGCATTCGGAATGATCGTGATGAAGAACGGCGCTACGGTCATGCTGGAATCCAGCTGGGCGCTGAATATGCTCGATACGCGGGAGGCCATCTATACGCTGTGCGGAACCGAGGGCGGAGCGGATGTGAAGGAAACGCTGCGCATCAACGGAGAGAAGTTCGGGCGGCTGTACGATACCGATATTCAATTCAACGTCAAAGGCGCTGACTTCTTCGAGGGCCGCAAGGAAAGCATGCACGACAAGGAGATCCGTCTCTGGATCGAAGCTGTTATGAATGACACGGAACCGATGACCACACCGGAGCAGGCCTGCGTCGTATCCGAGATTATTGAGGCAATCTATGAATCGAACCGTACCGGGAATGCAGTCTATTTTGACTGATCCGGCCGATGGGAGGAAGGGATAAAATGATCCGGACAGCAATATTGAGCTTCTGGCATGTTCACGCCAAGGATTACGTGCTGCAGGCGCAGCAGCATCCGGATATCGCCATTGCGGCCGTATGGGATGAGGATCCGCAGCGGGGACGCATGCACGCGGATACGCATGAGGTTCCCTATTACGACAATCTGGCGGAGCTGCTGGCTGAGCCGGGCATCGATGCGGTCATCGTAACCGCGCCAACGACGCTGCATCGGGATATTATGGTGGCGGCGGCTAATGCAGGCAAGCATATTTTTACGGAAAAGGTGCTTGCCCCAACCATCCTGGAGTGCAATGAAATTATGGCGGCCGTGGATTCCGCAGGAGTCATGCTTACCGTATCGCTGCCACGGCTGAATACGCCGTTTGCACAGGCTGCGCAGGAGGTTATCGGCAAAGGTCTGCTCGGCAGGCTGACGCTGGCCCGCATGAGGCTGGCGCATAAAGGCGCGCTTTCGGAAACCGGGCTGCCGGCGTATTTCTACAGCCTGGAGCAGTGCGCAGGCGGCGCGATGATCGATCTCGGATGCCATCCGATGTATCTGACGCGCCTGCTGCTCGGCATGCCGGAGAGCGTCAGCGCAAGCTACGGTTATGTAACCGGCCGCGAAGTGGAGGACAATGCCGCAGTCGTGCTTCGCTATCCTGACGGTGCTCTTGGTATCGTCGAGGCGGGGTTTGTGAACCCGTTCTCGCCGTTCACGCTTGAAGTGCACGGGACGGAGGGCAGCCTGCAGTATTCCGCTCACAGCCGCAAGCTTATCGTCGCGGGCTACGCTAACGGCGCAGATCCTGTTGTGGAGTGGCCGCTGCCCGACGCGCTGCCAACGGCGTTCGAGCAGTGGGTATCGAGTATCCGCAGCGGAATTCCGGGCACCCGGAATATGGAACTTGCGCTTGATCTGACCCGGCTGATGGAGGCCTCCAATCTGTCGGCGCGTTCGGGCGGAGCGGTAAGTCTGGCCGATCTGAAGGAGTAGCATTTATCAATGACTGTTCGGGCAATCTGCGCTTGGCTTCTTTTAAGCGATGCGGCTTTGAACGAGGGCGCTCCTGGACAAATTATTGTAGAATTCGAAGAAGACCACCTGGGCGAAGTTAGACACCCGGGTGGTCTTCTTTGTTTGAGAAACGAACAACCAGAACCAACAAGTAAAGCATTGCTGACGGGAAGCAGGACAGTGTGATCGTTATCCAGCAGATACGATTTTTACAAGCTCAGGTTATTCATGCCCGCCTCTGCATAACGGGTTCCCTCCGCCACGCCTTTGGGGGCGATTTCGTCGATCAGCTTAAGCTCGTCCGGAGTGAACTGAATCCCAAGCGCGCCTATATTCTCCTCCAGATACTTTCTCCGCTTCGTACCGGGAATGGGCACAATGTCGTTGCCCTGAGCCAGCAGCCAGGCCAGCGCCAGCTGCGAAGGCTGACAGCCTTTAATGGCGGCCAATTCCTCGATCTTGCTGACAAGGTCCAGATTCTTGCGGAAATTGTCGCCCTGGAATCTCGGGGAGTTCCGGCGGAAATCATCCTCCGCAAGATCATCGAATTTCTTAATCTCCCCGGTCAGGAACCCGCGTCCAAGCGGACTGTACGGGACGAAGCCGATGCCGAGTTCCCTGCATGTCGGCAGGATCTCATCCTCGACATCCCGGCTCCACAGCGAATATTCCGTCTGCAGGGCCGTAATCGGATGAACCGCATGGGCTCTGCGGATGGTGGCGGGACCGGCTTCGGATAATCCGATGTATCGCACTTTTCCTTCGCGGACGAGATCGGACATAGCCCCAACCGTTTCTTCAATCGGCGTATTGCGGTCTACGCGATGCTGGTAATAAAGATCAATATGATCCGTTCCAAGCCTGCGCAGGCTCGCTTCGCAGGCAGCCTTCACATATTCGGGACGCCCATTGATGCCGATCATCTTGCCTTCGTCGTTCCATTGGTTGCCGAACTTGGTCGCGATCACAACTTCGCTGCGGCGCTTGGCAAGCGCCTTGCCGACAAGCTCTTCATTCCGGCCTGTCCCATACATATCCGCTGTGTCAAAAAAAGTAATACCCAGCTCCAATGCGCGTTCGATCGTCAGGTTCGATTCCTCGTCGTCCCTTCCGCCGTAGAAAGCGGACATGCCCATACAGCCCAGGCCCAGCGCGGACACTTCAAGATTTTTACCAAGCACTCTCTTATTCATCATTTTCCTGATACACCTCCGCAAAATGGATATTACAGCAAGCTCTTCTCGTTATATTGTTTACATAAGCTTTTTCAAAGATTCCTCTAATGTCACTGAACCCGAGACAAGCTCAGTTCCTTGGCGCTTAAAGTCAATCCATCCGTTATTAAAGCCGTCCAGCATTTCAATTCTGCCATGTATCCGTCCGGCAATCCCGCCCTGGCTGATAAAGAGCTCATCCCAATCAGCACGGGGAATGGAAACGGCCTCTACCTTGCGATCCAGCAGCCTGCCGAGCACAGAAGCAATATCATCGGGGGAATAGGAGTCTGGTCCCTGCAGTTCAAGATAGCGCGTGCCTTCCCAGCTTTGCTGAAGGGTTTCGGCTGCAATTCTGCCGATATCCAACGTCGAAATCATCGGTATCTTACGATCCGATGGGGAAAGGAAAACGGGAATTTGTCCTTCTCTTCGCGCAGGCTCAATATCCCAGAAAGAATTGTCCATGAACCAGGCTGCTCGCAGAAATGCCGAAGGAATAGACAGCCGCCCAAGCTCCTGCTCCAGGATGTGCAGAGATTCAATAATTCCAAGTCCGTGATCGCGATGCGCGCCTACAGAGGACAAAGCAACGAACTTCGGCGGAGCTGCGGCTTCAAGCGCCCTGCGTATGGATTCCGCAACCGCTCTTGTTTCGGGAAATCCATCCTCCGGATAAAAATAAGGCGGATTCATAACGAATACACCTTTCACGCCTGTAAAAGCTTCCTGCAGGGCTGCAGAGTCGCGGTAATCCGCAATCGCCGTCTCGGCGCCGCGTTCATGCCATGCTTTGGCCTTTTCTTCATTCCTTACGATGGCTCTAACCTTCTTGCCCTCCGCCAGCAGCGCCTCGGCTGCAGCACCTCCGACTTGTCCTGTAACACCCATAATGGCATACATCTGTAATCATCTCCTCAAAACAACAACATTATTTGAAGACTGGACCTCTTGCACCTAGGATCTGATTGTTAAACCATTCATCAGCAGTTTCCAGGTAATTTCATAATTGATGTCGGAATCGGATAATTCCCATTCCCCCGCATGACTGGGATGATGGAAACGGGTCGTAGCCAGATAAAATGCCCGTGCGCTCTCCCGCGCATCGCACGGCGCAAACACGCCTGCGGCAATACCGTCTGCAATAATGACAGTCAGCTGTTCCAGCATGTCCTCGACATGACGATGCAGCAAGTCGGCCGCTTCAGCGGTCAGAGCCATATACATGGCGAAGAGCTCCGGATCGGTTAAGGCCCGGCTGCGTTTGAATGCCCGCAGAGTATCCAGCCAGCTTCGCAAGCGGATTTCAGGTTCGTCATTATTGGCTACAATGGCATTCAGCGGCTCCATGACATGGTTCAGCCACCGCTCGGCCATAGCTTCGCGGAGCGCAGCTTTATTGTCAAAATGCCTGTAGATCGCTGCATGACTGACACCGAGCGCCCGGGCCACGTCGGACAAATTGGATTTGGCCATTCCGAATCGCCGGAGAACTTCTTCAGCGGCATCAAGAATGGATGTCCGGGAAATCGTGGAGTCTGCGATGATAAATTCCTCCTTTCCTATGAGGATATAGTACTGTTTCATGTTTCATGTGTCAAGTTACATATTATATATATTGTAACTTAATTTTTGAATGTATAAAAACGCCTGGTGTATTCCCATCCGGGATAGAGACCAGCGACAAATCAATCCATTACTACGTTTCTCATGTTCTCCGGCAAGGCGGAGGAGGCAATGAATTTCTACATCTCTTTATTCGGCCAATCCGAGGTAAACAGTATCATGCACCATGAGGACGGGACGGTCATGCATGCTGTATTCACCCTAAGAGGTCAATCGTTCATGTGTATAGACAGCATCGTCGAGCATGCTTTCACATTCACACCGGCCATCTCCCTGTTCGTATCTTTTAAGACTGAAGAAGAAATCAACCGCGTCTTCGAACGGTTGTCCGAAGGCGGTCAGATCTTGATGCCGCTTGCTCCATCTCCCGTGAGTGAGAAGTTTGGCTGGGTAGCGGATCAATACGGCGTTTCCTGGCAGCTCAACCTGGCAAAAGGTTAATATGCCGGACTGATTCAGCCGTCTTACCGCGAATAACGTAAAAATTCAGGATTGGTTGAGCAGCCGGTCGGTCCGGCGGCGAGTCAGCGCCCAGAACAACAAGGCAAATGCGCTGACCGCTGCGCCAAGCATGCATACACCGTTCCAGCCTGCATGCGCGTAGACTGCAGTCGAACCGGTTGAACCTGTAGCGCTGCCGATGGAATAAAAGATCATATAACCGGCTGTGAGCCGGCTGCGCGCCTCGGGACGAACGCTCATGATCATGCTCTGGTTGGTGACATGCGCCGCTTGTACCGCGAGGTCGAGCAGGACAACCCCAACAATTAAAGCGAATAGCGAATGGCTGATGAAACTGATCGGCAGCCATGAGAGGAACAGGAGGGCAAGCGCGGTTCCGGTGGTCCATTGTCCCAACCCCCGGTCCGCCAGCCTGCCTGCCCTTGCTGCCGCCAATGCCCCCGCCGCTCCAGCAAGCCCGAACGAGCCGATTGCAGTATGGGAAAGCGAGATAGGCGGCGCGCTTAGAGGCAGTACCAGTGAAGTCCAAAGGATGCTGAACGCGGTGAAGATCAAGAGAGCGAGCACGGCGCGGATGCGCAGAACCGGCTCCTGAAGAAACAAGGCGAACACCGAGCGAAGCAGCTGCGAATAGGAAAGCGGCGCTTTCCTCTGCTCATATCGAGGGAGTACCCGGAACAATAAGCAGGCCATCGCCAGCGTCATAGCCGAAGAAATATAATAGACCGAACGCCAGCCTGCCAAATCGGTCAAAATCCCCGCAAAAGTTCTGGCAAGTAAAATTCCGATAACTATTCCGCTTGTCACCAGTCCCACCACACGCCCACGCTCGTCAGGTGCCGCCAACGCTGCGGCATAGGCAACCACAGTCTGCGTCACGACGGCAAGCAAGCCGACAGCAGCCATTCCCGCAAACAATATAATGCCGGTGGGCGCGAATCCGACTATGACCAACGCCAGTACGGACAACAGGAGATGAGTGACGATCAGCCTGCGGCGGTTGACCAGATCGCCAAGCGGGACGAGCAGCAGCAGTCCCAGCGCATAACAAATTTGAGTCATGGTTATGACCATGCCGACGGATGCCTGTCCAATACCGAATTCGCCCGCAAGAGTGTCAAGAAGCGGCTGGGCATAATAAATATTAGCGACCGCCAGCCCGCAGGAAACGGCAAACAGCATTGCTGTGGAACTTTTCAGTGCGGGAACAGGAGCAGCTTCGGATACGGTCTCTTCGGATGCTTCTTCTGTTTCCGGCTGTACGTTGACATTCTCTCCGATGAGGGCCACTCCTTTACCGGATTCCCCATATTCCATGAATCAACAACTCCCCCTGATGAGTGAAATCACGATTATTTCATACTAATTGGTATGTTATGAATTGATGTAAATATAACGATGATGAATATGTAATGTCAAGATAAAAACCCGAAATTATTGATGATAACAAAAAGACGTTTGATAATTGAAGTTGGATTTGACAATAATCCCTGATCATACTAACATGATATTATACTGATTGATATGAAATGAGGTCATAGGATGACAAGGCCACGGGAATTTGACGAGGATCAAGCACTGGATGCTGCGCTGCAGCTCTTTTGGGAGAAGGGGTATGAAGCCGTTTCCTTGAGTGATTTGACATCCGGAATGGGCATTCAGAGGCCAAGCATATATGCGGCCTTCGGCAATAAACAGGGGCTGTTTGAAGCCGCGCTCCGCAAATACACCCGTGACCACTCTTCCAATGCCAGGGCGAAGCTGCAAAACACCGCATCGGTAAAAGAAGCCTTCCGCTCCTATTTTGAAAGCATCGTGGAAGAGGGGTATGATGACGGGCCAAGCAGGGGCTGCTTTTGCATCAATACGATGGTAGAGCTCGCCCCGCATGACAGAAAAATGGAGATCCTGACAAGAGAACATCAGATGTATCTGGCTGCCTTGTTTCAGGAGACGATTGAAAAAGGCATCCGTTCGGGTGAATTTGGGAATGATATGAATGCTCAGGTAATGGCTCAAACGCTGGTGGTGTCGCTGATCGGGCTTACCGTCATGATGAAGTCCCGCCCCGAGCGTTCGTTTATAGACAATTCCGTCAAAACCCTGCTGAACCTGCTCGAATAAGGATTAAGCGCGGGAGGATATACGGTTAATGACCGTTCAAGCCTCAACTTCCGCCTGCCAAAGCCTCGTCCAGCAGGCAGCCAGATCCGTATCGTTCAATTGCATGCCGATCGCGACCAGATAAGGAGTGCCGGGGTAATTGGAGGGCTCCCATACCGATCGCTTCCCGGCATATTGGATTAATTGAATCGACTCTGCGCCTGCGATGCGGATATATCCTTTGGCCCGAACCAGATGCCCGCTCCAATCATGCAGAAATTGCTCCACCTGCTCCCTGCTGACTTGTCCCCCGGCCGGAGAGGGCAGGGTAACGGCTTGCATCTGCGAGTAGGATTCGGCTAAGTAATGATGGGGCTTCGTATGCGGCTTGCCATCAGCGGGGGGATGTCCGCTTAACACACGGAATGGACTCGCTGCTGAAGGCGGCTCTTCATTCGGACGCATGCCGGCGAGCAGTGCAGCGGTATCGATATGGCTTCTGACGCTGTAGAGAATCTCCGCCTTTTCGTTGAGCTTGCGGACCGCTTTTTCAATTTTTCCGGATATATTCGGGTTGATCAGGTCCGTTTTATTGACGATAACAAGACCGGCCGAAGCGATTTGGCGGCGCAAAGTCTTCACAAGCTGACGGTCGGAAGCGAAGATGCTGTTATAATCCAGTACATATTCGGCGTCCAGGACAGTAATGACCCGGATGTCCCCGATACGCTCTGCAAAAGCCGGCCCTTTCGCAATCGCAACCACATCCCCGGGATCAGCCACGCCCGTAAGCTCCAGCAAGAGAATATCGGGTTGTCCCATAAGCAGCGCTTCCAGACTTCCGGCGAGTTCTTCTTTTTTGCTGCAGCAGACGCAGCCGTCGAGCAGCTTCTCGACCTGAACACCAAGCTGCTCGCTTAAAATATTCCCGTCCACGTCCTGTTTGCCCAACTCGTTCATTAATATCCCCGGCCTTATCCCCCGGATTCGCGCCTCTTCCAGCAGCCGCAGCAGCAGAGTCGTTTTGCCGCTGCCCAGAAAGCCGCTCAAGATCATAACTGGAATGGTCATTTCCATTGTATCCTTTCATCGTTTCGTTCATTTCCCTGATCGGGATATACAATAGATATGCTTTAATTATTCGTAATTATTACATAATGGTAAAAAAACAAATCCTTTCTGCCCAGCCGCTCAATGTTTTTTTGAATGATTTGTCACAGCAGATCACCGATCCCCGTCTTGTTTGCAGATCAACCAAATAAGGAGGAGCTTAACATGAAAAATTATGATGCAGCCGTAATCGGTGGAGGAATATCCGGGTTAATCGCGGCGATAGATTTGGCAAGAGCGAAGAAGTCTGTTATTTTACTGGAGAAATCGTCACGTGTAGGAGGGAGGGCCATCACCGTCAACAAGAATGGCGCCCTCTTCAATCTGGGAGGCCACGCGCTTTATCTCGGAGGGGAGGCCTATCCGATTCTGCAGCAGTTAGGCGTAAGTCTGCAGGGAGGGAAGCCTTCTGCAAGCGGGCTGGCCATTTGGCAGAACGGGATTGTCCCGCTGCCGGGCGATGCCCTGAAATTATTATCGTCCCGGCTGCTGACCCTGCCGGGTAAAATGGAGTTTGGACGGTTTATGGTCAAATTGGGCAAAATGGATACCGCCGCCATGGGGAATATCAGCTTGCGGGAATGGGCCGAGCAGGAAATCCACGATCCGATGGTCCGCCATCTGTTCTATGCGCTGTGCAGGACATCCACCTACAGCAAAGACATCGATTATCAACGGGTTGGTCCTGCGGTCCGGCAGGTGCAGCTCGCGCTCAAGAGCGGCGTGCTCTATTTGGACGGGGGCTGGCAAACGATCGTCGATCAGCTTCGCGGGCAGGCGGTGAAGGCTGGAGTAACCGTGCTGAATAATAGGAAGGTATCGCAAATCAGGCATGATAATGGCTCTGTCTGCGGCCTGCTGCTGGATGACCAGGAAGTGCTGAATGTTTCCCGGGTCATCAGCACACTATCTCCGAATGAAACGTCCCGGTTGTTCCCGGGCGCTGAGCAAACCGCGCTGCGCAGCTGGGCGGAGGATGCCCGGCCGATTATGGCGGCGTGTCTGGACCTCTCCCTGGGACGCCTGCCCGTACCCGGCAGACAGCTTGCAATGGGAATTGACCAGCCCGTTTTTTTCACAAATCATTCAAGATCCTCCAAATTGAGCGACAACGGCGAGCAGGTCGTGCATCTTATCCAGTATAATGGGACCGGGGAGAGTGATCCGCGGGAAGACGAACGCAAGCTGGAGCAAACGATGAATCTCCTGCATCCCCATTGGCAAAAAGAAGTGGTCGCCAGACAGTACCTTCCGAATATAACGGTCGTTCACGATTACATGCATATTGGCCGCAGAGACCCCATGCCAGGACCGGCTGTTGCAGGAATAGAAGGTCTTTATGTGGCAGGAGATTGGGCCAGCCATGGAGAAATGCTGGCGGATGCGGCTGCAGCGAGCGCAAGACGCGCATCCATCCAGCTCTTGAAGGAGCTTTCGGCGGCTGGTGAATCGCTCGTCCCCGAGTCCGTCTTCTCCTGAAGAAGCGGAGCGGAAGTGAGGCGGGGGCACCGAAATCATCAACCGGCTCTTACAAAGGAGAGAAAGGGGGCTTCTCATGGGAAATGCCTCATTCACGGATCAAATGTACGCTTCCTACAAGACCTTGCTGTTCACATTGGCCTACCGCATGCTGGGAAGTGTCATGGACGCGGAGGACATTGTGCATGAAGCGTTTCTGTCGTATAACGCCGCAGATTCCGAACGGATTCATAATATAAAATCGTATCTGTGCAAAATTGTAACAAACCGCTGCATCGACCGTCTCCGTTCCTCCCAGAAGAAGCGGGAGCTTTATGTCGGCACATGGCTGCCTGAGCCGCTCGTCACCGGGCAGAGCGGCAGTGAGGATCCCTATGATGCTTACGCCCGGCAGGAATCCTTGTCCATGGCCTATCTTTTATTGCTGCAGCAGCTGTCCTGGGTGGAGCGGGCAGTCTTCCTGCTGCGGGAGGTGCTGCAGTATGAATACGATGAAATCGCGGAGATCGTAGGCAAAAGCCCGGCGAACTGCCGGCAGATTTTCCACCGCGCCAGGCGCAGCATTAAACCACCATCAACGCAGCAGGAGATGGGAAGTTCTGCGGCAGACCGGCTGCCCAAGCCGCAGAATGATCAATTAGCGGACATGGTCAATCAGTTTGTATCGGCATTGACCAAAGGCGACGTCGGCCAGTTAATGCATGCCTTGTCCCATGACGCAGCTCTTTACACGGACGGCGGGGGCAAAGTATCCGCCGCGGTCCTGCCTATCCTGGGTCCCGATCGGATATCCCGTTTCTTTGCCGGTGTATTGAAGAAACTGCAGCCCGGCTTCTCCTACAAAACCGCAATGGTTAATGGTCAACCCGGAATCGTTACGTACGAACATGACAGTCCCGCCAGTGTTTTCACCTTTCTTATCGAGGATATGCGCATTTCCGCCATTTATATCGTCGTTAATCCGGATAAGCTCAGACATATCAGATAGCTTGCTTCGCGGGAAGCCTGGAGCTCCTTCGCCCTCCCGGGATCACAGCCGCCAGTCTATAATTGCTGGAGCATGGCAAGCGGCGGGAAAATCATCTACAATAAGAAAAAAACCATCGTGAAGACTATGGTTTTTTTCTGCAGCCAAGGAGTGAAAATATCCCATGACGATTTCAGGCAGCAATGACAAACGCACAGCAGGCAATCCGATTTTCCCGGGCTGGTATGCCGATCCGGAAGCCCGTATTTTTGAAGGAAGCTACTGGATTTATCCTACCTACTCTGCCCCGTATGGGGAACAGGCCTTCTTCGACGCCTTTTATTCCAAGGATCTGGCAGAGTGGACGAAGGTTGACGGAATTCTCAAAATGGCCGATATTTCCTGGGCGTGGCGCGCTATGTGGGCGCCTTCCCCGATTGAACGCGGGGGCAAATATTATTACTATTTTGCCGCCAACGACATTCAGAGCGATGACGAATTGGGCGGGATTGGCGTTGCCGTAGCCGATAAGCCGGAAGGACCGTTCCGCGATGCGATCGGCCGGCCGCTGATCGATAAATTCCATCACGGCGCGCAGCCGATCGATCCCCATGTCTTTATCGATGAGGATGGCAGCGCCTATCTGTATTATGGAGGCTGGGGACGCTGCAATGTGGTCAAGCTGAACGAGGATATGATCAGTCTGGATACATTCGGGGATGGAGAGGTGTACAAGGAAATAACGCCGGAATTGTTCGTCGAAGGGCCGTGCATGATCAAGAGGAACGGCAGCTATTATTTCATGTGGGCGGAGGGCGGCTGGGGACAGCCGGACTATTCGGTCGCTTATGCGGTCTCGTCATCCCCGACCGGCCCGTTCGAGCGCGTAGGGAAGATTTTGCAGCAGAATCCCGATGTCGCAACAAGCGCAGGGCATCATGGGATGATCCAGATTCCAGGGCAGGATGAATGGTACATCGTTTACCATCGGAGACCGCTGACGGAGACCGACGCCAATCACCGGGTCGTCTGCATCGACCGGATGTATTTCAACGAGGACGGCACCATCCAGCCGGTCGCGATTACCTTCGAAGGGGTTCAAGCCCGTCCTTTGCCGGAAGATTAATAGCGTACTCCTGACAAACCCATAGGAAACGGAGATCAAGCCTAATGACCCCAATGACAGACCAGCAGTTTACGCGGATATCCCGTGCTCTTGCGGAGCCGCGGCGTTATCAGATGCTCAGGGAAATCGGAGCCAGCAGCGTCCCGTTACCCTGCAGCGACCTGCACGAAACCCACCGTGTCAGCGCCGCGACGATCTCTCATCATATTAAGGAGCTTGAGACGGCTGGCCTGGTGGAGATCATCCGCGAAGGCAAGTTTATGAATCTCGTTCTCCAGCGCCATGTGCTGAGAGATTATTTGGAGCGGTTGTCGGAGATATAGATGCATGAAACGGCATCCCTTGGGAGAGACCTTGGACAATCTGTCCGATGAACTTCCAAGGGGTGCATTTTTATGGCGAGGAGCCAAGAGGGGTTACAATTTATGGGCAAAATCGTTTAAGCGGTTTGTCATTTCCTGGATTTCTCTGATAAACGCCGATATTTCCTCTGTCGATACTGCCTGCTCCTGGCTGATGGAAGCCACCTGGCTGATAGCGTCCCCGATCTGCTGTGTCACTTCCTTCAGGGACAGCAGCGTTTGGCGGATATTCCTGGTCGAATCAATCGTTTCCTGGGACAGCTTGCGGATCTCGCCGGCGACGATGCCAAAGCCCCTCCCCTTGTCCCCCGCATGCGCTGCTTCAATCGAAGCGTTCAAGCCGAGCAAATTCGACTGATCGGCGACATTTTTAATAATCGACACGACCTGATCCGTCTTCTCCACATTCTGGCTCCCCTGCTGCGACAGCACAAGCAGCTGACGGTTGAGATCGGCTATGATGTTGGAGCCGCTGACAGCCTTGGCGATTCTTTCGTTCGCTTGGGACAGGGCAACCACGATATGGTTCGAGAGTTCGATCAATTCGCTGTGCCGTCGAATTTGGACGGCCAGTCCGCCGATAACGACGCCTTCGTCATTGTGAACCGGAAGAGCCGTGCCGGTGAACTCGAAGCCGTAGAAGCTGGCCGGGACATCTCCCTCGAAATATTTGTTTTCCAGAATGGCGGCCGCAAGCGGCTCATCCGGATTCAATTGCTGACCGACGCCGATATGGAGGTCGATATTTTCCCCGGGATAGTAGGCAATGAATTTTGTAAGATCGCATACTGCGATAGACATATCCGCGGGCACGGCGGCCTGTATGACAGGCAGCAGCGCAACGAGGCTTTCCAGCGAGTTGACTTTGTTGTTCATCTATTCAGTTCCTCTCTTTTCTAAACCGCATCTCATTCTTCCATTAATTAATATCGTCGGGAACCCTCTCAAACATAATACAGCCTCTCGGAATTTCCCGCAGTCTCCTAACTAATGCTTTTGGACCTATACATTGATGATATTTTCCGCCAAATCAGGCCCTCAAGATCCATTGATCTTGGGGGCCTTTTATTCCTAATAAATAAAACACAATGCGTTGACGGTCAATTAATGCTTTGGACCTATAATTTTGAAGGAGGACATCTATGCCAAATGGTTCATTCTGAAAGGATGCAGAGGAGATGCGTATGAATTTTATAAAAAAGATTTTCCTGAAACGGCTGCAAACCAAGCTGATGGTGCTGGCTTTACCGGTCCTGCTGCTCATCACCCTCTCCTTGTCGTGGATCAGTTACACCTTCGCCAAGTCTATGATTGTGAACGAAATCGAAAGCAATATGGACAGCCGTCTCGAGGAAACGATGCAGGGGATTGAGAGCAAGCTCACAGCTCATATCCGAATTCCGCAAACGTTGGCCCGCATCGTGGAAGCGAACGGCACGGATATGACGGAGGAGGCCTATCGCAGCATTCTGCTGAATTTGCCGGATCTGAATACGGACACGCTTGGCGTCGGCGTATGGTACGAGCCGAATCGGTACAAGGCCGGTAGGGAATATTTTGGGCCGTATGCTTACAAGGATGGCGATCAGACGGTATATACGGAGGAATATATGAATGCGGACTATGATTACCCGCATTGGGAATGGTATCAGAACGCGACCGATACAAAGGAGAGCGTTGTATTCACGGACCCGTATTATGATGAGACGACGGACACGACGATGTTCACAGCGACCGTACCTTTCTATGACAGGCAAAAAAAGCTGCTTGGGGTCACCACCGGGGATATCAGTCTGAACAGTATGCAGGCGATGATCCGGGATATCCGCGTAGGCAGCAGCGGGCAGGCGTTTCTGGTGGACAAGCAGGGAAATCTCATTGCCGGTCGTAAAGAAGGCGGCACGATGCAATCGGATAATATCGATAACGCCAATTCTACTTTCGCCCAATTAAGGCTGGAAATAACTGAACGCATGTCTCAGCGGGATCACGACGGTGTATATCAGGGGACATTCGAAGAGGGAGAAGGACCCGTTGCGGTCTATTACAAGCAAATTCCGGAAACCGGCTGGATACTGGCACTGGCAGCCCCGGAGCGGGAATTGTATGCGCCGCTGAAGGAACTCCTGAACAGGATGCTGATTGTCATCGCCATTGCGCTGCTGGTGATGGGCGGCGCGGTTATTTGGTTCAGCCGCTATATGACCAAGCATATCGGGCAGATGAACCGGCTCTCGTCCAGATTATCGGCCGGTGATTTTACCATGCGGCTGGACATCCGCACGGGAGACGAGCTGGAGCAGATGGGGGATAATTTCAACCGGATGGTGGCGTCGCTCAAGGAAACGATGCAGAGCATTACGCGAAGCTCGGGCGAAGTGGCCATTCATGCGGAACAACTGCATGCGGGAGCAGCGGAAACGGTCAAAGCAACCTTCGAAATATCCGGCTCCATCACCGAGGTTGCGGAAGGAACGGAGCAGGAAGCCTTGATCATCCGGCAATTGAAGGATATGTCCGATGAGATCGCAGGCGGCATGGGGCAAATTGCCCGAAGCGTGGAGGAAGTCAGCGCTTCGGCAGATACGGCATACCATACAGCGGCAAAGGGCAACGAAGGCGCCTACGAGCTGATCCGTCATATGCAGCGCATCCATATCGCTGTGGATGCTTCCGCAGGGAATGTTGCCCGGCTTGAGGAGAAATCGAAGCGGGTGGAAGAGGTCGCTTCCCTGATTGCCTCAATTGCCGGGCAAACCAGCCTGCTGTCGCTGAATGCGGCAATCGAAGCGGCGCGCGCCGGCGAGGCGGGCCGGGGCTTCGGCGTTGTCGCCAGTGAGGTGCGCAAGCTGGCGGACCAGGTGGCAGACGCAGCGGTGCAAATCGGGACAACCATCATGGAAATCCGGATGACAGTTGCCGAAACGTCCGCATCCATGAAGGATAGCGTTGCGCTTGTAAATGCCGGATTGACAACGGCAGGTTATACGGGACAGTCATTCGATCACATTACGGAGTCGGTGGAAGTCGTGAACCGGCAAACCCTTGAGGTATCCGCCGCAGTGGAGCAGATGTATTCCGCCATGGGAAGTATGACCGCATCGATGGACCAAATGAACGGCTTGACCCAGGGGACAGCCGCCCGCTCCGGCAATGTGGCCGCGGCTGCGGAGCAGCAGTATGCCACGATGGAGCAGATGTCCGCATCGGCGGATATCATTTCGCGGCAGGCGCAGGAGCTGAGGGAACTTGTGATGCAGTTTTCATTCGAGTGATTCCCATACAGAGCATGATGAGGCGGGGCCTCTGCTGCTCTGTATTTTTTTATGTATAAGCTTCACTCACTCTTGTTCATGTCTATAAAAGCGAAGAAACGAGCTGCGCCGCTGCAGGAACGCGACAGCCGTTCTTCTTGTTGTTGATTTTCAATCCAAATAGTCATTGGGATTTATTATGGCTAAAACCTGATGGTCTTCCCATTTTCCATTTATCCTGACATTTTTTTGAGCGATTCCTTCTTTATGAAAACCTGCTTTTTCTAATACCCGAATGGATGCCATATTATGGGGCATGGCACCTGCTTCTATCCGATGCAGCTTTAAGTCATGGAATGCATATTCAACAATTAATTGAACAGCTTCCGTAGTATAGCCCTTGCCGTTATGCTTTTTGTCTAAATAATAACCGACAAAGGCACTCTGAAGAGCACCTCGAAGCACCTGAAAGAGGCTAATTGTGCCAATCAGCGTATCGTCATTATTCCTGAAGATTCCAAAGAAATACTCTTCGTCTTTATGCCTATTTTCAGCATATTTTTCGATCTTCCTGATTTGACCTTCTATCGTATAAAAATCACGATCACGAGGCATGGAGAATTTTTCGAAGAAATCACGATTATCCATTTGTAATCTAAGGCTTTCTGCCGCATCATCCGTATTTAGCGGTGTCTGATATAAACGTTATCGCCTTTCGTCATGAAATCATCTCCCAAATTTTGATTATCAGGATGCGTAATTCAACTCTTCTAAATTTATATTCGAGATTATGATCCGCTGCCCTGCACATAAATAGAATGGACTGCCTTGGCTGCATCCCGGGGCTTCACATAATATTAACATATAAATCCTCGACATTATGCAACACTTGGCGCCTGCACAACGTTTGAGTCTATGAAACGTTCCATAAATTAGAAGAGGTGATAGAGATGACATCCAAGAAAAAAATGCTGGGTCTTTCCGCAGCCGTCGTGCTTTCGTTGTCTTTTGCCGGACAAAGCTTTGCCGCATCGACAACCTTTACCGATCTGGATAAGGTAGCTGCCAAGGATAAAATCATTTCCCTGCAGGCAGGCGGATTCGTATCGGGCGTGAGCAGCGACCAGTTTCTTCCCGCCGCTACGCTGACGGCTTCGCAAGGTATTCAAATGATCGTCAAAGCGTTTGATTTGAATATCGATACCCTTCGTTTCGTCAAAATGCCGCTGGCAACCGACTACTACAAAAATGCGAAAAATGATGCCTGGTACGCCGATACTTTGATTATCGCGGCAAACAGCGGCTTCGATCTGCCGGCCGATCTCGATCCGAGCAAGAAATGGACGAAAGAGGAATTCGCCCACCAGCTGATGCTGGCGATGGAAGGGCATTTCCCGCTGCCGATGATCAATGTCAAAACTGTCGATATCAAGGACCAGGACGATTTCACCGTAGAATATAACGGACCGATCCAGCGTTCAATCGTTCTCGGCATTACGTCGCTGGATGCAGAGGGGAACTTCCATCCCAAAGCGGAAATCACGCGCGCTGAATCCGCTGAGATGATTTATAACGCGATTGAATACGTTAAAGCTCATCCGGCCCCGGCGCAGCCCGAAACTTCGGCCCAGATGGAAACGCCAAACGAAGGATAATACACGCCGGGAGTTACCTGTCCAGGTCTCCCCGAACCATGAAGCAAACCCATAAGCAGGCAGGAAATCTCCCCGGGGATTTCCTGCCTTTTCAATTTACACTGCCGTTTTTTATGCTCCCCAAAGCACTGATAAAGTCGGGAAATCATATGCTGATGGTATATGAAGGGGAAGGCGATTATCATGGGGAAGGTGGAGGAGCGCGAGTGATCCATTATGCCGCAATCGGGGATTCACTGACTGCCGGAGTGGGGGGACTGTTAGGCGGTGGTTTTGTTCCGAAATATGGATGGCTGATTCAGGAGAGATTGGGACAGCCCGTTTATTACGACAAAATGGGAATATCGGGAGCAAGGATGCCGCGTATTCTATCGGTTGTAAGACACGATCCCAAGGCGAGGGCCATCCTGGGGAACGCTGATATCATCACTCTGACAGTCGGAGGCAATGATATGGTCGATGCAGCCAGAGCTTTCGCAGTCCACCGGAACGAAGAGGTGTTCAGTGAGGCCCTGACGAGCTGCCGGAAGAATTTTGCGGGTATTCTCGCGGTCATCAGGCAGCTGAAGTCCGGCTCCAAGCCTTATCTGATCCGCGCGGTCGATCTGTATAATCCCACACCCTCCCAGCCCGAAGCAGGGCTGTGGGTCAGGCGCTTCAACAGCCAGCTCGAAAGCTTCGAGGACGGGAATCTCAAGGTCGCGAATATTTACAACTCGTTTCTGGGAAGGGAGCGGGAGCTCTTATGGCTGGATCATTTTCATCCCAACGGGCGGGGCTACAGCGTAATCGCGGAGGAGTTGGATAAGCAGGGGTATGGGCCGTTAGCATGAACGGAGTCCCTTTGGGGGACTCCGTTGTCATTACGATTTCCCCCAACACCCAGCTGGAGGCCGCCACAATTTGGAAGCGGTTTCAGCTGGATGCCGCTGCCGCGAAGCTGACGATCGTTTATTTCTTTGTGATGGCGGATTCCTAATTCTGCAGCCCTCCCGCCGGTTTGCTGTAAACCGTTCGTATGACCAGTTCGGCCAGCAACAGCAATAGCACAATAGATCCGTAGACGCTGACCGTATAGCTCTTCTCGTAAGCGAGACCGAATCCCTTGGTGCCAATGAAGGTAAACAGGTGGATAAACATATTGGTAAAGCAGAAGGAGTAGCTTCTGCACATCCACTTCCGGTGTTTGTCGACCCGCATTCTTCTGATCTGAACCACCGCCGTGACCGTCATGGCCGGCCACAGGACGTTCAGGAGGTTGAAGGCCATGCTGGCCGCCTTGCCTCCTGTCGCTGCCGGAGCCATATAGCCGGAAGTGATCACGACGGCAAAAACGGCGATCAAGTAGAAGTACCCGTTGAATCTATGGAGCCTCCTGTGCTTGTACACGATTCCCTGCGAGAAGTTGATGGCTCCCGACACCATGGCCGCGCACGCGAATGCCACATGAACATACAAGACGTTTAACCAGACCGAAACGTTAATGGGATGCTTGAGATTTGTTTTATGGCTTAGAAAGGATTCTGCCCGGGGATCAGCAATGAAATTGACGTACAGAACGTACGCGATAAAGCCTGCCGCCACAATCAGCATGAGCCGGTACAATCGCTTCGTATTGGGCATTCCGGACACCTCTGTGCTATTATTTAGGGAAACAGTCTGCATCGTGAAAGGGTATGAGCCATGCGCAAGGGCGAACAAACAAGGCTCCGGATCATCATGAAGTCCGCCGAGCTTTTCAACCGGAAAGGATACGCGGCTACGACCATGCAGGATATCATGGACGAGACCGGCCTGACCAAGGGCGGGCTGTACCGCAGCTTCTCCGGCAAGGATGACATTGCCGTTGCTGCGTTTCAATACGCGGGCGAGGTGCTCTGGCGGCTGTTCTCCCAGGCGACCGAGAACTGCGAGACGGCAACAGAGAAGATTATCGCGATGTGCAACGTATACAGCGACACCGTGAACAATCCTCCTCTGCAGGGAGGCTGCCCGTTTCTGAACACCGCCGTTGAGGCCGATCATTCTTTTCCCCTGCTGCGGGACCATGCGATCGATGCATACGGGCATACCCAATCCTTTATGCAAGGCGTTCTGGAGCAGGGGGTATCTGCCGGAGAATTCCAGCCGGATATGGATACCGAGGCACTCGCCTCCTTCATCTTCTCGGCGATCGAAGGCGCCATAATGGCGAGCCGGCTGACCCGGGACAACAAGCATGTCGCCTTCGCGACGAAACAGATCGAAAGCACACTGCGCTCCTGCGCCCGGACGTGAACCATACGGCATAACCGTAACGGCGGCGGTCCAGGGCTTCTGAATACGCTGCTGCTATTCCTTAGGGAAGAAAGAAACATGGAGAAGCCGCCAACTTCCGGCGTCAGCCGGTTCTTAGTGGCCGGTTCTGCGGATTCGTTCAGTTCGCTGCCGTACGCTTGCCCGATACCTTGGAAGCAGGCAGCAGGCCGGCCCTGGCTCTGCCCGACATTTCGTCCCCCAGCACGGTCACCTCGAATTTCAAGTTCAAACGCATCGGCTTCTTCACTTTCAGCGACCAGCTTAAGAGGCTGCCAGCCACGACGGGATCGATGAACTCGACTCTCTCATCGCCCTGCACGGCCGTTCCGCTCACACGTCCACTGTCCCCGGAGATGTTCAACGTGACCGGGAGCTTTCCGATTGGCGTGGCAACGATTACCTCCCACCTCCCGACAAACACGGTTATTCCGGCATTCTCACGGGCAGTTGGCCCGTTTGTGGAGATGATCCCGTCTCCGGTATCGAGAATGCCGGACGTATTTTCCGGCTCCCGCTCATCCGCCCCGAATGCCGCTGCTTCGAAATCCGAAGATTCCATAATGGGCTGCATGCCGACCGGGCGCCAGACCGTCCCTCGCTTCTCGTATTCGAACATTTTCTCCACTTCGTGTGCGATTTGCGGCCCCAGCTCGCGCTCGACGATGTACAGCGCCACATCGAGACCCGAAGTCACGCCTCCGCCCGATACAAGATTGCCGTCATCGACGACGCGGGCATGCACGGGGATAGCTCCCGTCGCTCCCAGCGCCGCCATGCCCAGATGGTGGGTTGCGGCACGGCGGCCCTCAAGCAGCCCCTGCATGGCGAGCAGCAGCGAACCTCCGCACACTGCTGCGACTGTCAGTCCCGGAACCGACAAGGCAGCTTCTATCTTGGGGACCAGCTCCGTCTGCGACGCCCTTCGCAGCAGAGAGACGATTGATTCGTCCCCTTCCCCATACACAGGCCCGGCCGCTCCGGGGACAACGATTATCGCCGCGGCTGTCGGATCGATCGCCCCGGATGCGGAAATTTGCAGGCCGTTGATCCCGCTGGGAACGGATCTCGGGCCTTCAGCCGACACCAGCTCGGCGCGAATCGCGCCTCCCGTGTACCTTCCTGCTTCGGTAAATACCTCGTAAGGCGCCAATGCATCCAGCAGGTCAAATCCGTCAAACAACACAATTTGCACAAGCATTTGTATCCCCTCCGACTAATTTTGGGACCGGACGGTACGGTCTCTTTTTAGACTACGCCATTTTGACATCATTGGCAATCGCTTCGCGCTGCATTTGTATGGACATTTGATGACATGGGTTGATGTTGAAAAGCCAAGGAAGATCGGAGGGGTTGGCGTTGTGCAGCAGCGATGACGGCAAGAGTCCGGGGTGAAAAATCGTTGATCGTAACTTTCTAAACTGTTTGAAGATATTATTCAATTGTTTTTAATTGCGCAGGGACTATGATTAGGATATAAACACCATAGGAGGGTGTGTTGCAATGAACAGAATCATTTTAGAAAAGGAAAGGATGAGGGTCACTATCGCTGACGGACTGGCTCGCGTATCCGATGTTGTAAGCGATAACAAATGATTGAACGTGAAAGCGCTTCATTCAGTTTCATCAGTGAACGGAAGTCCCGGCAGGGATAATTTAAAAACAAAGATGATCATACAGGGAGGCTTTTGGCCCATGAAGTTTTATAAGAATAGAAAAGTAAAGAAATCTTTCCTTTCGCTAGTTGTCTTATCCCTTGCGATATCTTCCAGCCTGATACCGGGCGTGGCGGGGGCGGCGGACAATACGGCGTCTGAAGCTTTCAACACAAGCACGGGCACGCTCGATGTGGACTATGCTTCATACTTGTCCAAGCACGATGTGGTATACAATGCGCCGATCACCGATCCCAAAGGGGCTTTGACCGTAGGGAACGGCAAGGTGGGCGGAATGGTCTGGGATACAGCCAACGGACTTACGATGCAGGTTTCGGGAGTGGACGCTTCGCAGGAAGGCTTCGCTTCGCAAGGCCTGGTTAATTTATATACGAATCCCGGTTTGAATACGGGCTACTCTGCGTATAAACAGAGACTTTCCTTGTATGACGGCCTCTTGACGACCGAGTACGATTCCAACCGCAAGATTACGATCATGGGATCGCCGAATTCCGAGGTGATGGGCATCCATGTCGAAGACAGCCGTGTGGGCCTGGCCAGCGTTTCGCTGGATCTGAGCCTGTGGGATGTCAGCAACTTCGGCGGAGGCGACGTGAAGAATATCAACGCATGGAGAACGGTCACGACCTTCGCCGATCCGACTGTCGTCGGGTTCAGCAGAGGGCAGGCCGACCCGGATCATTTTGGCTACACGATGGCTGCGACGGTCGAAGGGGCGGACTTCACGACCCAGACTGTGAATGGCAGCAAGGTAAGGCTGAACATTAAGCCTACATCGAGCTATACGATCTGGATTTCCACGGCCAGCCGGCTCAATGCCCCGGAGTATGACTCGATTGCCGAAGCCAAGAAACAGTTAACCACGGTCAAGGCTGCCGGGTACGATACCACCTTGGCCAGCTACAAGGACTGGTGGCATGATTTCTGGTCCAAATCCTTCGTCCAGTATTCCAACGCTTCAGGCGATGCCGATTATATGGAAAGCTTTTATTATCTGAGCACGTATATCATCGCCGCAGGCGCATTCGGCAACTATCCGTTCCACTTTATCAACGGCGTATTCAGCGCCGTGGAAGACAGCGACAGCGGAAAGTGGAGCAACGCGTACTGGTACTGGAATCAGAGGGATATTTACCATTCTTTCCTCGCCTCCAACCATGCGGATATGGTGGAAGTCTTCAACAATTTATACAGCCGCAATTTCGATACGCTGAAGGCATACACGCAGACCAGGTACGGCATCGACGGCATCTGGGTTCCGGAGACGATGGGCTGGAACGCAAGTGCCGCAGGCACGATCAACAGCGACTACACGCAGGATACGCTATCGACCGCATCGGAAGCGGCGATGAATATGTATGCGCAGTACAAGTATACGAATGATACCGATTACTTGAAGAATATCGCGTATCCGTTCATGCGGGAGGCGGCCAAATTCTATGCGGCCAAGCTCTCATTCGACGAAACAACGGGCCAATACTTTATGGAGTCCTCAAATGTGCATGAGCAGCATTGGGACGTGAAGAATGCCATTACCGACCTGGCGGCTGTACGGGATCTGTTCCCGGCGGCAATCAAGACGAGCGAGGATTTGCAGCTGGATGCGGATCTCCGCCTCAAGTGGCAGGACGTTCTGGATAATCTTGTCCCATACCCGCTCGATCCGAACGACCCCAACCAGTATTTGCCGCATGCTCCGCCGTTGTCCCAGAACCGGAACAATGAGAATTCCATATTGGAGCTGGCGTGGCCTTATAACGTAAGCGGCATCGGCTATCCGGACTATCAGAAGCTGCTCAACGGATATAATAACCGTCCATACAAGTACACGTCGAACAACGTTTGGGATCCGGCCCCCATCCAGGCAGCCCGGCTCGGATTGGGAGACGAAGCTTATTTGGGTATGAGAATGATGCTTCAACGGTACCAGCAGTATCCGAACGGACGCACGACGAATACCAACGGCGAGTATGAGTACATGGGCGTGCACCTTTTGGCCATGAACGAATCGCTGCTGCAAAGCTATAACGACAAGATCAGAGTTTTCCCTGCTCTGCCGACCGACGCTGCTTTTGTCAGCAAGTTTACATTGTCGGCCAGCGGCGGGTTCCAGGTAAGCTCCGAGAAGGATAGCGACGAGATCAAATATGTCGGGATCAAAAGCCTGTACGGCAACCCGGCAACTGTAGTCAATCCTTGGGGCACGGAAGCGGTGCAGGTCAGAAAGGTTTCCGACAATTCTGTCGTCACGACCTCGTCAAGCGGTGAATTTACGTTCAATACGGATGCGGACACCGTATATGTGGTAGAACGCACCGCCAAGCCTTTGAGCAATTATACACATGCCAAACTGACTGGGACTGCCAATGAAGGCGTAAAATCCTTAAGCGGCACAAGCTCCAAGCTGGGGCTTAGCGCTGCGGGAGGCCGCGTTGCCATTACGACTTTTTATGCGGACGGCTCTTACGGAGGAACAGATGAGACATTGGCGCCGGGGAGCTACACGACAGCACAGCTGATGACGGCGAACATACCGAATAACTGGGCGTCATCGGTACGGGTAACGGCCGGCTACACGGTTGCTGTGTACGACAATGACAACTTTACAGGAACCAAGTGGCTGTTCACCTCGGATACGGATTTTCCGTCCGGAACCAATCCGAATGCCAACGATAAGATGTCATCGGTGAAAATCTATCTTAGCGACGGCAGCACAAAGGTTGAAGCCGAGAGCGGCACATTAAGCAATCCCGCGAACAAATATGCGGATGCTGCGGCTTCGGACGGCCATGCGGTAAAATTCGAGGAGACCGGCGATTCGTTAACCTTCGAGAACTCCGGTTCGGCCTCCAAGATCATATTTACGTATGCCACAGCCAGCGACCCTGGACAGATCAGCCTCTATATTAATGGTGTCTTCAGCAAGCCTATCAGCTTCCCGACGAACGGCGTATGGCAGGGAGGTTATCCTTCCTTGACGGTGCCGGTAAATATTCCGGGAGGCGCAACCGTCAAATTCCAGCTGGATGACGGGGACAGCGCTGTCAATCTCGATTCCCTCTCCTACATATCCATGGATTTGAGCGGGGTAGGCGTGGATGTAGCTTCCAATCTGATAACAGGCACTACGGTCGATATGCAGTACAGCCTTGATTCCACGGATGGTCTCAATGGCACATGGACGACGGCTACGGCCGGCAGCACGACGGTTATGTTCCTGGGAGGAAAAGTATATATCAGGGATATAAGCGATCCGGGACATTTTGCCCTGATTGCAACGGTACCGCCGTTCAGCGGACCGAAGTACGAAGCCGAGAGCGGCGCAAGAACCGGTTCGACCAACGTAGCCTCGGATTCCAAAGCTTCCGAAGGCAAAGTCGTGGATCACTTCTCCAATAACGGAGATTCCGTATCCTTGTCCAATGTTGCGACGGGCTCGCGGCTGATTATTGCGTACTGCACGGACAATAATCCGGGCAGGCTCAGCTTGTACATCAATGGAGTGGACAGCGGGAATATCACTTTCCCGACTACCCACGGCTGGAATACCAACTATTCCACGGTCACGGTCACCAAAGCCATTCCAGCGGGCGCAACGGTCAAGCTGCAGCTGGACAGCGGAGATTCGGGAGCCAATATTGACTATATGATTGTGCAATCGCAGGATTTGACCGGCGTAAGCCTGAACACGGCGACCAGTCAAATTACAGGCACGAATACGTTCCTGGAGTACAGCGTGAACTCGACCGACGGCAGGAACGGCACATGGACCGCGGCCAAGGCGGACAATACGCCGGTTGTCATGGCGCCGGGCAAGATTTTTGTCAGAGAAGCGGCTAACCCGAACAACTATAAGCTGCTGCAGACCATTATCGGACAAATGTACGAGGCGGAGAACACCACATTAACCAAAGTAGACGCTTCTTCGGATGGAGCGGCTTCCGGCGGCAAAGCGGTTACCGGCTTGTCCACACCGGGCAGTTCTTCCATGGTCTTCACGAGCACGGCCAAGGGCGGGCAATTGGTTATCGGATATACGACAGCCAATGCGAACAGCAAGCTGAGCCTCTATGTCGACGACAAGCTCATCAAGAGCGTCGGCTTCCCTACCACCGGCGTCTGGAGCGGAGCGTATGCCGTCGTGAAGACGAATGTCAGCATTCCGGCTGGATCAGCGGTTAAATTGATGCTCAATAACGGAGATTCCGGATCGAACATCGACTATTTTATCGTTCAGCCTCTGGATAATTTCAACGGTGTGAGCGTAAATGTGGGGGCAGGTCAAATTTCCGGCACAACTGAGGATATGGAATACAGCCTGGATTCCACAGACGGCAGCGACGGCAGCTGGGCTGCGGCAGGTACGGGAACTACGCCGGTTGCATTCGTCCCGGGCAAGATTTATCTGCGAGTAGTGGACAATCACAGCATCAACAGCCTGCTGGCAACAGTGGCAGCGCCGGCTCCCGCACCGACAGTAACAGCCAATGTTTACTACGGCATGGAGCAAGTCAAGCTGGTGGGAGCAGCGACAACGATGCAGTACAGTCTGGATGGAGGCTCTAACTGGTCCAATGTTACGGCTCCGATTGCTGCAGGCACGGCTACGCTTGATTTGTCCGCAGCGCCGAATGACGATCTCCGCGTCCGGACAGCAGCGACATCAAGCGCTCTTCCTTCGCTGCCGACCGGAAAGCTGAACATACCGGTAGATCTGGCGCTGTTGAATGTGAAAATCGCCAATGCCGATTCACTGGTATCCGCAGCTTCGGTCGGAACGCTGTGGGGTCAATATTCGCAGGGAGCAGTTGATGCCCTCCTGCTGGAGATCGCGAATGCCAAAGCGGCGGCTGCGAGCGTGGACGCCACCCAGGAGCTGGCGGATCAGGCAGCCAATGCACTGGATACCGCCGTGCAGACTTTCACGGCAGCCGTGAACACGACGGCATCTATTGAGGATCTTGCCCTGTTGGGAATGAAATATGGCCTAACATCCGCAAGTCCTGACTGGCAGCTGGTCAACAGGTACGATTGGAACAGCGATCATAAAATCACGATTGTTGATCTTGCGGTACTGGCCTCCAAGATCGGGCAATAACAGCAGTTGTTACAGCTTGGGGAAGCGGCCAAGCATGACGCTTCCCCGGGCTATCTTTCCGCGAGAGGATGAATCTTAGTTCATGACATATAAATTGCGATCCATAAGTATGCTCTTCATTCTGCTGGTTTCCCTGGTAAGCCCGGGTATCGCGCTGGCGGACAGCACACCATCGTTTTCGCTTGCGATTACAAATGAAAGCCCGGCTCTGCAGGAGGAATTCCAAGTCAGCGTAGCGGCAAGCCAGGTCACCGATATGTACGGTTATGAGATCAATGTAAGCTATAACCCCGCTCTTCTGGAGTTCAAAGGCGTGGAGCCATTGGCTGGAGGCTACTCCATTACACCGATTGTCAGCGGCAGTACGATTCAAATCGCGCATACGGAAACAGGAAGCACGCCGGGGCAATCCGGCAATCCGACGCTGGCCAGGCTGACTTTCAAAGCGATTGGCACAGGGTCCGCCCAAATCGGTCTTGCGGGCTTGACGCTGGTGGATTCACAATTTGCCTCGTCCGAGTTTACAAGCGATGCCCAAGTGGTTGCCGTTATCAACGATCCGTCGACTCCAACGGACCCGACAGATCCAACAGATCCAACAGATCCAACGGACCCGACCGTTCCGGATACAACGGATCCGGGGGACTCAACAGATTCGCCGGCCAGTGCACCTAATTTGATCAAGCCGGTATCTGTACTGGATAAGGCTACGGGCATCGCGAGCTCTTCCGTCGATGCGGAAGCCTTGAATAAAGCGATTGCGGCCGCAAAAGCCGACACAACCGGCAAAACTCCGGTAAGCATCGTGCTAAATGCGGAAGGCGCTCAAGGCTATGTGCAAACCCTGCCGGTCTCCTCGCTGTCCAACGAGTCGAATCCCGTCTCGATCGAAATCAGTACCCCTCTGGCGACGCTTGTTGTTCCAAGCAGCCTGTTCCAGGGAAGCGCGCTGACTTCCGGTGACGTAGAGTTTCATCTGGGCCAGCCTGCTGATGGGCAATTGAATGACAGCATCAAGCAGCAGATCGGCGGTCGTCCGGCAATTGAATTGAAGGTCCTGTCCGGCGGCGAGACCGCTGAATGGAATCATTCGCAGACGCCGGTTACCGTGCGCATTCCTTACAAGCCAAGCGCGGAAGAACTGAAGAATCCCGAGCATATCGTCGTCTGGTCTATCGATGATGCAGGCCGGACTCAACCTGTAACCAGCGGAAGGTATGACCCCGAATCCGGGCAGGTCACCTTCACCGCTGCACAATCGGGTACGTATGCCGTGGCATTTGTGCAGAAAACATTTGGCGATATCGCTGCTCTGGATTGGGCGAAAACGCAGATTGAAGTGCTGGCCTCAAAAGGCATTGTCAACGGATTCCCGGATGAATCGTTCGAACCGGACAAACCGGTTACCCGCGCAGACTTCCTGGTGCTGCTGATGCGGATGCTGGAGCTGACAGGGCAAACAGGAGCTTCATTTGCCGATGTGCCCGAGAGCGCTTATTATAGTGAAGCCCTGCTGACGGCCAGAGCACTCGGCATTGCCGACGGCACCGGCGATAATCTGTTCCAGCCCATGAATCCGATCACCCGGGAAGATATGGCGGTATTGACGGAGAAGGCGCTGAAAGCGGCGAACAAACTCCTGAAAGAAACGACGGCGACAGGCCTGGATGACTACCAGGATAAAGATGCCGCCGCCACTTACGCCAAGGAAAGCTTCGAGTATCTGATCAAGAGCGGAATCATTCACGGCTATAACAATCAAATTCAACCCAAATCGGCAACAACCCGCGCGGAAGCGGCGGTCATGCTGTACAACATTTATAACGCAGTGCAATAATTGCGCCGATAGAGCGGGATTATCGTAAGCGTACGAAGAGAGAAGAGGATGTTGCGCTCTTCTCTTTTTTCGTTAGTGATTGGGCATTCGGATCTTCCAGGGCTCCGGGAGATCCGTTTTCCACGTTCATTTTCGCGCGCAGCGGGGTTGATATGCCCGGTTTGGATCTTGCGGCGCGATCAGAAAATAATTCGACTAAAAAGCGATAATTATACATGTGCTAATGTCGGGGACGGCTGTATAATAGGCGTAGCCGGAAGCTTTAGAAAGACAAAGGCAGGAAGCCTGAGGCAATATTGAAAGCGGATTCAAATCCGAATATGAGCTCAATTGCGGGAGAGGGTCGATTGACTATGATTAAACCGATTAAAGTGAGGAATGCGAATGATATCGAACAAATCAACCGCATCGTGTCCAGGTATCCGTTTGATATTTGGATACACAGCAAAAGCGGCATGGCTGACGCCAAATCGCTGCTGGGCATGTATGTGCTGAAAATCAACGAGCCGTTATTCCTCGTCGTTCCGGACGAGGCGGAGGTTGGGCCGTTGTTCGCGGAGCTGGAGCCTTATATTGCGTTTGATTGACGGGACAGCAGTGGACTCGTCGGTCAGGCACAATTCGATTCTGGAACGCATCTCCAATCTTGGCATTTTACGTTTTTCCACGATTCAAGTGAGGTTGACCCTCTTTTTCACTCTTATCCTGTTTGCCTCCATCGCGACTGTCGGTGTGGTGAATTACCGGCAATCCAGCGCAGCGCTCAATGGCAAAATCGAGCTGTATTCCAGGCAGGTGATCGGACAGATCGGCGCAAATCTTGATCTGGAGCTGCAGCATATCCAGTTTGTCATGGAGGATATTATATCGGGCGAAGATGTGCAAAGCGGCTTGGCCGGCCTGAAGACATCCGGCGGTCAGCAGTACACGCTGACCAATGCCATCAACAAGACGATTTCCCACAAGCTGTCCATGCTCACTTACATCTCCAGCGTCACAATTCGCGTAAACCGGCAGACGACGCTGGGTACATACAATTCCCTGGATAAGGAGCAGCTGGATTCGATTATTCAAAGGACTGAAGGCGGTACAGACTATCGCTACTTTCTCATAGACGACAAGGTGAAAGGAAAAGCGTTTCTCTCCATAAGCAAGCCGATCCGATCGGCAGTCAACGGGGAATCGCTTGGCGTTATCGTCATCACGCTGGAGGAAAATCATATCGCCAGGCTTTATGAAGGGACCGATCTGGGCCAATCGGCAGAGATTTTTATTCTGGATGATCAGGGCAGCGTCATATCAAGCAGAAACAAGGCCCGATACCCGGTCAACCGTCCGCTCCGGGATCGGGAATTGGCGCAGCGGGTGGCAGGCGGAAGCTCGCCGGACGGCGAGGCTTACTTCGGAGAAGCATCGGGCGTCGAATCGCTTGTTGCGTATACGCCTGTGGCGGCCAGCGGCTGGAAGGTGGCGGCTGTCATTCCGAAATCGTTCATTCAGGCGGAAATCAATGATCTGAGAATAACGATGCTGCTGATCGGCGCAGCCTGCCTGCTCCTATCCGCGCTGATCGCTTATCTGATTTCGCTGGGCGTATCCATTCCCGGACGAATGCTCAGGGCGCAGATGAAACGGGTGAACGACGGAGACTTGAATCTGGCCTGGGCGGATCCGCACAAAGACGAAATGGGCGCAATCTCGGCAGGCTTCAATGAAATGGCCGGAACGCTGAGGACGCTGCTTGCGCGGGTGGCGGCATCTTCGGATTATTTGCGGGAGCAGTCAGGGATCGTCTCAGCCGTATCCGGCAGATTCAGAGGAAATCAGCAGCAGTTCGTCGAGGTGATCAAGCAAATTGCTGACGGATCCAATCAGCAGGCGGGCGATGCTGCGGCCAGCGCGGAGAGTATGAACGATTTGTCCGGAAATATCAGTGATATCGGGGAAGGAATCGATACGATTTCCGAATCGATCGCCGATATCGACGCCATCTGCGCCGGTGCCCAGCAGTCGGTAAGCCGGCTGAACGATAAAGCGGCCGCTTCCCATTCCGCCCTGCTGCTTGTGCATCAGGACATTGGTTCGCTGGACGCGGAGCTCGGCCAAATTAACGAAATTACCCGGCTTATTACCGGTATCTCGAAGAAAACGAATATATTGGCTATCAATGCCTCCATCGAAGCCGCGCGGGCCGGGAGCGCGGGCCGGGGCTTCGCCGTTGTGGCGGAGGAGGTCAGGCAGCTGGCCGGGCAGTCGCGGATCGCGTCGGAACAAATCGGCGACATGGTTTCCGCAGTTTTGAACCGCTCTCAAGCAACCGTCAGGGAGGCCGGTCGGTCGGTGAATATGATGAAAGAACAGCTTGAGGCTGTTGAGGAAACGGACCGCAGCTTCGTCCTGGTCAAGCGGCAGCTGGAGCAAATGCTGTCACATGCGGCGAATGTCCGCACCGCTTCCGGGCGGCTGCAGCATTCGCGGGATGGCGCGCTGCATGCCATTGGAAGCATCGCGTCCATTGCCCAGGAAACGGCGGCGGCTTCCGGGGAAGCATACGCCTCCTCGGAAGAGCAGATGCATCAGACGGAGACGCTCGCCAATATGGCGCAGGAATTGGAACAAGCCTCTGTAAAACTTGCCGAAGCGATCGTGAAATTTCAAATACCGCAGGACAACGAGGTGAAACTCCATGTATAAGCTGCTGATTGTGGACGATGAAGCGCTGGTTCGCGAAGCGATCCAGGATGGCATGAACTGGGAGGCCATGGGACTTGAATGCGTAGGGTCCTGCGAGGACGGCATCGAAGCGCTCGAGTTCGTCGAGCGGGAGAATCCGGATATCGTGATGACCGATATCGGGATGCCGTTCATGAACGGCATCGAGCTGACGCGCGAGCTCTCCGTGCGTTACCCGGATGTGAAAGTGATCATCCTGACCGGGTACGATGAATTCGAATATGCCCAGCAGGCGCTGAAGATGCAGGTTGCGGACTATATACTGAAACCGGTTACAGCCGCCGAGATGGAGGAAATTCTGCTGCGGCTTGGCGAGCAGCTGGACAATGAGAACCGGCATAAGCGGGACTACGAGAAGCTGAAGCGCCAGTTGAAGGAAAGCATGCCGCTGCTCAAGGAGCGGTTTCTGGAGCGGCTCGTCACTTCATCGATGACGGCGAAGCAAAAACGCGAAAGCTGCAGTTATTTTCAAATCGTCTGGGACCAGTCATTCCTGATCGAGCTTGCGATCGATGTCGACGAGCTTATTTTGAAGCATCCGGCTACTCCGTCCGACGATGAGCTGTTCCGGTTTGCCATTTATAACATCGCCAAAGAATTAACGGAGAAGAGTGCCGGTGCGGAGGTGTTCCGCGACAGGGAAAACCGCGTGCTCATCCTGCTGTCCGGCACCGATCCCGAAGCGCTGTGCGAGGCAGCCGGGGCAGCGGCGGAGGAAATCCACACTGCGGTCACCACCTATTTGCCCGTGAAGGCTTCTATTGGAATCGGCCATACCTGCAGGCTTGAGGATCATGTCGCCCTGGTTCACCGGTCGGCGTTGTCCGCTCTGGATTACCGCTATGTTATCGGCACCAATGAAATTATCCGCATCTCCGATATGGAACGGCGCAAGCGCCCGGAACTGCTGTCCGCGGTCACCTGGGAGCATGAGCTGATCACGAAGCTGAAGACGGGTACGCCGCAGGAAATGGACGAATGGATCGCCAAGCTGTTTTCGACCTTCCGCAAGCAGCTTGTCCCCATAGATGTCTGCTATATCTACCTGCAGCGGTATGTTCTTACCTTGATGCATACGCTGTATGAAATGGAGAGCGATACCGGCAGGGTGTTCGGGGAAGCGGCCAATCCGGTGGCGGAAATCAGCAGGCTCGCGGCATTGGACGAAATCGAAATCTGGATGAAAGAGCTGTGCGGCAAAGCGGTGACGGTCATCCGGGGCATGCGGGAGGATCACAGCGTGCTGCAGATCGAGAAGGCGATGGCCTATGTCAGGCAGCATTATACAGACCCGGATCTGTCGCTGAAAACCGTATGCAAGCATGTGTCCATGAGCGCCAGCTACTTCAGCACCCTGTTCAGGATGAATACCGGCCGGACCTTCGTGGAATATGTGATTCACGAGCGGATGGAGAAGGCGAAGGAGCTGCTGAAGCTGACCTCCATGCGAAGCTACGAAATCGCTTACGCCGTCGGCTACAGCGATCCGCAGTATTTCAGCAGCGCATTCAAGAAGCATGCCGGGGACACGCCGACGGACTTCCGCTTCAAAATGACGGGGAATGAGGGATGAAGCTGGGCCTCTTCTCGCGATTCCGCAGCATCCAGACGAACATGGTGCTGGCCTTTGTCCTGCTTATCCTGATGACGATTCTGATTATGAGCGTCGTCTCTTATTATTTGTCCAAGGACGCCGTGCAGTCCAACGCGCAGACTTATACGACGGAGCTTGTGAAGCAAGTGAACAACAATATCAAGTCTTATGTGAACGGGATGAAATATATTTCCGATATGGTGGACGGCAACCCGTATGTGCAGCAATATTTGTCGCAATTCAAATACGAAAGCCTGACAGAGGAGCAGAAAAGCAAACAGGCCGTTGCGGACTTTCTGGAATCGATGGCCGTATCGCGCGCCGACATTTCTTCGGTGAGCCTGTTTGGCTACAACGGGCAGTTCGTGACGGGAAGCAAAGGGCTGGAATTGAACCCGTTCATCGATATTACGAGCCTCAGCTGGTACCGTGGCGCCCGGGAGGCGGGAGGCTCGTACGTGATTTCTCCCTCGCATGTGCAGCCGGTGTTTAAGGACCGGTATCCCTGGGTCGTTTCCCTGAGCATGGAGCTGGTCAGCAAGGACGGCGGGACGAAGCTTGGCGTATTCCTGATCGACCTGAATTTCAGCGTGATGAACGACATGTTCCAGGATATCCGGCTTGGCCAGCGGGGTTATCTGTTCATCGTCGATTCCGAGGGCAAAATCGTGTACCACCCGCAGCAGCAGCTGATTTACAGCAGCCTGAAAACGGAGAAGATCGCCGAGGTGCTCCAGATCAAGAATGGCACATTCATCAGCGACGAGGGCGGCAACAGCAGGATGTACACCGTTCAGGAGTCTGACTTCGGGTGGAAAATCGTCGGCGTGTCCTATGTCAATGAGCTGGTCGGCAACCAGAATGAGGTGCGGCTTTCTTTTATTTTTCTCGGCTTGATCTGCATCGTGCTGGCGATTGTCATTTCCCTGTTCCTGTCGCAGCGGGTCAGCCAGCCGATCAAGCAGCTGCAGGGCTACATGAAAGAGGTGGAGAAGGGCAATTTCGACATTCAGGTTCCCGTTCCGACCACGATTGAGATCGGCAGGCTGGCCCGGGCCTTCAACATTATGGTGGGCAAGATCAAAGAGCTGATGTCGCAGGTCGTCAGGGACCAGGAGCTGAAAAGAAGAAGCGAGATGAATGCGCTGCAGGCGCAGATCAATCCCCACTTCCTGTACAACACCCTGGACTCCATCATCTGGATGGCGGAGAGCAAGAAGTTCCAGGAGGTCGTCCTCATGACCTCGGCGCTGGCGAAGCTGTTCCGCGCGTCGATCAGCAAGGGCGAGGAGCTTGTCACGATCGAAACCGAGCTTGAGCATATTACAAACTATTTGAAGATTCAAAAGATGCGCTACAAGAACAAGCTGGACTATCAGATCGAGATCGGCGATTCGGTCAGGCAGTACAGGACGATCAAGGTCATTTTGCAGCCGATCGTGGAGAATGCGATTTATCACGGCATCAAGATGAAGCGGGGGCCGGGCCTCATTACGATCTCCTCCGAAGAGACGGAGACGGATATTCTGCTGATCGTCGGGGACAACGGGAACGGGATGGACGAGGAGAAGCTGTCCAGGCTTCTGACTCCATTGAATGAAGGAGAGGAAGGCAGAGGCGTCGGCGTCCGCAATGTGCATGGACGGCTCAAGCTTTATTTTGGCGCGCAGTATGGACTGGTTTACAAAAGCGTATCAGGCGAAGGGACAACGGTGCTCATCCGCTTTCCCAAGTCTCCGCCGTTATTGGAGGCAGGCAGAAGATGATTTGGAAGCATAAGCGGACACTGGCGATTGTCGGGCTGCTTCTGATTATTGCGGCAGGCTTGGCTGGCTGGGGGGGCTGGCTGTCGCAGCGGAAACCGCTGGATATCAGGGTCATTATTAAATCGACGGACGCTTCGATCGAGTTCTGGCTGGTGCTGATCGACGGGGTTCGCGAGGCAGCGCAGGAATTCGACACCAGCGTCCAGATTACCGGCTCCAAAACCGAAACGGATGTCGACGAGCAGATTGCGCTGGTGGAGCAGGCGATCCGGGACCGGCCCGATGCGATTGTGCTGGCTGCGAACGATTTTGACCGGCTTGTTCCCGTTGCCGAGAAAGTCAGGCAAAGCGGAATCAAGCTCATCATTGTGGACTCGGGCATCAACTCCGGTGTCGCGCACAGCAGCGTGGCGACAGACAATGTAATTGCCGGCAGGAAGGCGGGCGAAGCGATGCGGGAGCATATCTCGGGGAATGCGAAGGTCGCGATTATCAGCTATGTCAAAAATGCCGCTTCGCATATCGACCGGGAGAAAGGCGTCCGTTCCATTCTGGGCGGCAATGCCGGTCTCGACCTGCTCGACACCTATTATGTCGAAGGCTCGGAGGAGAACGCCTACTTGATGGCAAGGAATATTTTGCAGACGCAGAAGGATGTCGTGGGCATAATCGGGCTGAACGAGCCTACAACCGTCGGCGCGGGCCGGGCGATTCAGGAGCTCAAGCTCAAGGACCGGGTCAGTCTGATCGGATTCGACAGCTCCGTCAACGAGATCAAGCTGCTGGACGAAGGGGTGATGAAGGCGACCGTCATCCAGCGGCCTTTCCAGATGGGTTATTTGAGCGTTAAGACGGCTGTGGACGCGGTCAGGGGGAAGAAGGTGCCGAAGATGATCGATACCGGCTCTCTGGTCATTACGAAACAGAATATGTACGAGGAGGAAAACCAGAAGCTGCTGTTTCCCTTCGTCAACAAATAGCGTATTATACGGGGCCTCGGGGGCCCTGTTTTTTTTGCTCTTGTCCGGGGCGCAACCTCCAAAATTATTCGACTCTTACAGGAAGAAATCACATGTTAGCCTGCAGCCGGACCGTGTAAAGTTAGCTACAACAGCAGGAACAAGAGTTTGAGGGAGGTGGAAAGATGGAACAGACCATTGTGCGCATGGAAGGAATCGAGAAGCATTTTGCCGGCGTTCACGCGTTGAAGGGCTGCCGGTTTGAGCTGCGGGCCGGTGAAGTGCACGCGCTCGTCGGTGAGAACGGGGCAGGGAAGTCAACGATGATGAAGGTGCTGACCGGCGTTTACCGCAAGGATGAGGGAAGCATCTTCTATAAAGGCGAGGAAGTGCAAATCGCCGATACAAGGTCCGCCCAGAAGCTGGGGATCGGCATGATCCACCAGGAGCTGAATCTGGCTCCCCATCTGACGGTGGCGCAGAACATATTTATTGGCAAGGAGCCGCGCAAGGCGATCCGCTTGTTTCTGGATGACAAGGAAATGAACAGGCAAACGGCTCTCTTGCTGAAGCAGATGAAGCTGGACATCGATCCGACGACGCCTGTGGCGGAGCTTACGGTGGCCAAACAGCAAATGGTGGAGATCATCAAGGCGATTTCCTACGAATCCCAGGTGCTGATTATGGATGAACCGACGGCGGCGCTCAGCGATTCCGAAATCGACGAGCTGTTCCGGATGATCGCGCAGCTCAAGGAGAAGGGCGTCGGTATCGTCTACATCTCGCACCGGATGGCGGAGCTCAAGCGAATTACCGACCGGATTACGGTTATGCGCGACGGCACTTATATCGATACGGTCCAGACGCCGGATATCAGCATCGACCAGATTATCGCCATGATGGTCGGCCGGGAAATCTACCAGCCGGTCAAGCCGGACCGCAAGGCGGAGAAGGCGCCGGAGACGGTGCTGGAGGTGCGCGGTCTTTCGCGGAGGAACGTCCTTCACGATTTAAGCTTCTCGCTGCGCAAAGGGGAAATCCTGGGCGTCGCGGGACTGGTCGGCGCAGGCAGAACGGAGATGGCGCGGGCGATTTTCGGCGCCGATCCGATTGATGCCGGAGACATCCTGATCCGTGGACGCGAGGTCCGCATTGCCGGGCCGCATCAGGCGGTGAAGCATGGCATCGGGTATTTGTCCGAGGACCGGAAGCATTTTGGCTGTCTGCTGGATATGGACGTCAAAACGAATGTCGGGCTCGCGGCATTGGGCAGCTTTACAAGCGGGCTCGGCTTCATGAGCGACAGGCGAATGGCCGAAGTTTCGGTCAAGGTCGTCGAGGAGCTGCGCGTGAAGACGCCGGGGATCAATCAGAAGCTCAAATTCCTGTCCGGAGGAAACCAGCAGAAGGTTATTATCGGCAAATGGCTGACAAGAGACTGCGATATTCTGATTTTCGACGAGCCGACACGGGGCATCGATGTCGGAGCCAAAAGCGAGATTTACAAGCTGCTTGAAAGTCTGGCGGCGGAAGGCAAATCGATTATCATGATCAGCTCGGAGCTGCCGGAAATTCTGCGGCTGAGCCACAGGATCATCGTCATGTGCGAAGGAAGAATTACGGGAGAGCTTATTAACGATCAGCATGCTTCGCAGGAACAGATTATGACGTATGCGACCAGGCGGATCGGCTAGGCTCGGACAGGAGGAGATATTGGGCTATGAAGGATACGGTAATGGTATCCCCGAAACCGAAATTTGCGTTTAAATCGGGGCTGCAGCAGTTTTTGGCTTTCGGCAGTTTGATTCTGATGATTGTTTTTTTCTCACTTGCATCCAGCAACTTCTTTCATTTTTCCAACATGGTTGGAATTCTGCTCTCAACCGCGGTAATCGGCGTGCTTGCGCTCGGTTCGACATTCGTCATTGTCACCGGCGGGATCGATCTGTCGGTGGGAACGGTGATGACGCTGTGCGCAGTTATGACCGGGGTGTTTATTACGATGTGGGGGCTGCCTGTGCCAGTCGGCATTATCGGCGGGCTGCTCACCGGAGCGCTGTGCGGATTGATATCCGGAGTCGTCATCGCGAGGCTCGGCATACCGCCCTTCATCGCGACGCTGGCCATGATGATGATCGCAAAAGGGCTGGCGCTTGTCATCTCGGGCACGAAGCCGGTTTATTTTACGGATACCCCGGTGTTTATGGAAATTTCGCAGGGTTCACTGCTGGGCGAGTTGATTCCCGGCTTCGATATTCCGAATGCAGTGCTCATCTTCTTCCTCGCGGCGGTGATCGGCAGCATCCTGCTTGCCCGCACGATTGTCGGACGGTATAACTTCGCAATCGGCAGCAATGAAGAAGCAACGCGCCTGTCCGGCGTCAATGTCCGCAACTGGAAAATCGTGATCTATACGATTACCGGTCTGTTCACGGGTCTTGCCGGGATCCTGATCGCCTCGCGTCTTAACTCGGCTCAGCCGTCGCTTGGTTCGGGCTATGAACTGGAAGCGATTGCGGCCGTGGTTATTGGCGGCACTTCGCTCAGCGGAGGCAAGGGCACCATCGTGGGCACCGTCATCGGCGCATTGATTATGAGCGTGCTGACGAATGGTCTCCGCATCTTGTCGGTGCCGCAGGAATGGCAGACGGTTGTCGTCGGCTTCGTTATTCTGCTCGCTGTCTATGCGGATATTCTGCGCCGGCGCAAAGCTTGAACCAATGCTTGAACAGCAGGGCGTTCTTCCGCGAGAGAGGCGCGGGGGAATGGAAAACAGCAATCATACTATGGCATAAAAGGGGAAATGAAGATGAAAAAGAGTTTGTTTGTTTTGTTGGCAGCGTTCGTATTAGTCCTCACCGCCTGTGGTTCGAATGGTAACGGAGGCAACGGGAATGCAAACGGCGGCAATGAGCCGGCTCCGGCAGCAGACCCTGCGGCCACTAACACCGATAACGCGAATGCCGGCGCCAATGCGCCTGCGGAAAAAATGTATATTCCGCTCGTTTCCAAAGGATTCCAGCATCAGTTCTGGCAAGCGGTTAAACAAGGCGCCGAGAAAGCCGCTTCCGAATTTAATGTAGAAATCACATTTGAAGGTCCGGAGACGGAATCGCAGGTGGATAAACAGCTGGAGATGCTGCAGGTCGCGCTGGACAAAAAACCGAGCGCCATCGGCTTCGCCGCTCTCGACAGCCAGGCATCGATTCCGCTGCTGCAAAAAGCCAAGGATGAAGGCATTCCGGTTATCGCCTTCGACTCGGGCGTGGACAGCGACATTCCATCCAGTCTTGTCACGACGGACAACGTTGCCGCAGCAGGCACGGCCGCAGACAAAATGGCTGAGCTGATCGGCGGAAAAGGCGAAATCGCGATAATCGCCCACGATCAAACCAGCCGAACGGGGATTGACCGCCGCGACGGATTCGTGAACCAGATCAAAGCAAAATATCCCGACATCAACATCGTCGACATTCAATACGGCGGCGGCGACCATCTGAAATCAACCGACCTGGCCAAAGCGATCATGCAGGCTCACCCGGATCTGAAGGGCTTCTTCGGCACCAATGAGGGATCTGCAGTCGGCGTTATCAATGCGGTAACCGAAATGAAGGCCGAAGGCAAAATTACCGTAATCGGCTACGACTCCGGCAAAGCGCAAATCGACGCGATCAAAAGCGGCCTGATGGCTGGCGCGATTTCCCAAAATCCGGTCGGCATCGGCTACGAAACGGTCAAAGCGGCGGTAGCTGCAGCCAAAGGCGAAACAGTTGAAGCCTTAATAGACAGCGGCTTCGTCTGGTACGACAAAACGAATATCGACAGCGATGAAGTGAAAGCTGTTATTTACGAGTAATACCGAGGCATCAAGATTCGTCCCGATACCGGTCATGTAATGAAAACAATCGCTCTCCACTTGGTTATTCAGACCAGGCGGGGGGCGGTTTTTTATTTTACGAGACGTATCGGCTTGTATAGTAGGGCCGAAAAGGCAGCCCCGGCACTAACCCAGCGCTTGCCAGGCTCAACTGGCGTCTCCAGTGAGGAAAAACCTTCTTGTATGCACATCAGCCGCTGTAATCGGCTCTGCAAGCCGGAAAAACCTCACTGCAGCACTAATCCGGCTCTTGCCAGGCCCAACTGGCATCTCTAGTGAGGAAAAACCTTCTTGTAATCACACCAGCCGCTGGAATCGGCTCTGCAAGCCGGAAAAACCCCGCTACAGCACTAATCCGGCGCTTGCCAGGCCCAACTGGCATCTCCTTCTGAGGGAGCTATAGGAATGACTTTTTCAATGTTCGAGCGAGATTGCTTCCGTCCACGACGACCGCTTTTACCGCTTGGCCCAGTGTGAACAACCCCAGGGGAGCTCTTAATGAGGAGGCTTGGATCGGCATTTTAACCGTTGTTTCATTAAGTCCAAGCTTCTTCAATTCATCCGACTTGATATCGACTATTTTCTATGAACCGGACACTTGCTGCCAAGCTATAGCGTGGAAGCAAAAATAGCAGCCCACGCTTAATCTCCAATGATGAAGAACATGCGAAGGGCGCCGATATTAACGATTATTGCTTTTGACGGCCTGTACGACACGATCCATTCTGTGGTCGAGCAGGTAGCCGATTTCAACCAGAGCCGGGTTGTTGAATACCGCCAGAAAGGAAGAAGGGCGGTCATAAGCGATGATGGCGCCGCCCGGATTGCCATTATCATAAAGACAAACATGGAACGGCACATAGAGGCTGGCCCGGATATCGATGGAAAGGATTTGCTCGGCCACGATCCCGTTGCCCACAATATACAGACAGCAGCGTTTGATTCCATTATGAAGCGACGTCAAGCGGCCCTGATTCACCTTGAAGAAAATCATCAGCCCATGCGGGCCGGCCATGGTCTGGAAGGCTGCCTTCACTTTGTCCCAGGGCGCTTCGGCTTCGATGAGCGCGTTCTCGATGACCGGGTCCCAACGTCCCAGCTCCCGCTCGAAGGCGGGCATAAGATCCTCATAACTGAGCCCCGTAGGGATATCCTCCCGCTTGATCAGGGTATCGGTAACTATTTTGCCGCTGTATGGCATGGGAATCCTCCTCTTCATTTATCTGAAGGCGGCTGTCGTCTCAGCACAATACAGGGTATGCCCGGACTTCCTGAATTGGTGCCTGCTCTCCTTGAGGGGGCTGCACAGGCCATTCTGCTGACGATACTTTTCCTATATTATGGCATATGGTAAAATTTAACTATTCCCAATAAATCGGAGGTTATTCATGCTCAGAGAGGCAGAATAGCGGGATCTGGCGAGGTGCCAAGGGGTTTAAGAGTATCTGGATTAGATAATTCGCCACAATTTATCCCTTACATATGCATAATAAATCCCGTTTTCTTCCCTTTCACGAATCCGGCCTGCTCGTAAAACCGATGTATTTCTTCTCTGTGGGAACCCGTCATCAGCATCAGCTTATAACAGTTCCTTTCCACGGAAATCTCTATCGCTTTCTCCAGGGCCATACGCCCGAACCCGTTCCTTCTATATGCTTCATGTGTGACGACATTTTCTATCAATCCATAGGGTCTTGCACTTCGGGTCAGGTTCCTGACAATGACAAGGACGCAGGAAGCGGCGATAACTTCATTGTGCTCGACCACTATGATTTTCATATTCTCGTCCTTCAGGATATCCTGCCAAAGATCAGCCAATTCCTGATCTCTTGCCAGCTCCGGATCAGCCGGCTGCAGAAACTTATAAAGCAGCAGGAGCTCTTCCAGTTCATCTTCCCGAATGAATCTGCTTAGGGTGGTACTCAATTTGCCTGCACCTGCTTTCCATGAGGGTTGAGATCATTGTATAACATCACAGGTGTTTTCTTCATTATCATTTTGCGGATGGCTTCTAAGAGAAAAGGATCAAAATCAATCCCTATAAGCTACCGGCAGCGTTGAAGACACAAAACAAAAGAACCGCAGCACGAGATCAATAATCTCGCTTTGCGGTTCTTAATTTTCCTGCCCGTTACAGCCAGGCTCCATTCTTTCCTTCGTGACTGTTCTACACGATTACAGCCATCAAGGCTTCGCCGGCAGCTTATTCGCTTCGCGGATAAGCGAGAAGTACTGGTCGGCCAGAACGGCTTTGTACTCGGGCCCCAGCGAATCGGAAATTGCCGCGACATCGGTTGGCGTCAGGCTCCAGGCGAGCAGTCCCAGGGACACAAACAGCGGCGATTTGCCGTCCCATTTGGCTTTGGCGTCCTCCAGAATACGCTTGCCGTCCTGCACGGTGCTGATGCCCTGAATGATCGATACGGGAAGGCTGCCGTTCACGATTTCAACGCCATAACGATCCTCCCAGCTCAGGAACAGGCCGGCCGCATGATAGTTCTGCTGGTAGGCGTCGGCTACTGATTGGCTGAGCGGAATGTTCTGGCCGTCTACCCGGTTCAGCACATACGGTACCGTCATGCCGCTTTTCTTCAGATAGGTGTAGGACTGCTTCAGGAATGCCGGCAGCGTGGACTTGGGCCATGCATCCGGATAGAAATATCCGGCTCCCGAAGGACCGGCAATCAACTGATCGTTCATGGTCGCTGTCCGGTTGTAGTAGTCCAGCATAGCCGGAGCTCCGTCAACCAGCAGCGGGCTTGAGGTCCAGTTGATCGGCACTTGGCCGCGGCCCGGATCATCCCATAAAATCCGCATGCGATGCTGGTTGTATTGGAAATTATCGCCTTCGCTGAAGGTGTAGGTGACGTAGATTTTGTTCTCCAGCTTTGGCTTCTGCGGTTTCTGGTCAGGGGTATAGGACTTGGCCTGAGCTGCGGAAAACACGGTCAGGTTGCTGAACCAATCTGCCGCAAGCACATAAACACTATGGTTGGATGTGACTTCAACCGAGCTGAATTCGCCCTCGACATCGTTGCTGAACCATCCCAGGTAAGGAGTCCCGGGCTGTACGTCCGACAATATCTTCTCGAACAGCGCTTTCTGCTCCGGAATATTGGAATCCAGCCAGAACACCATTGCCTTGTTCGCCACCGCGTAATCGCGGAGATAGCCGTAAGGCTCCTTTTGCTCCGAGGATGGCGGCTCTTCATTGCCTGCCAGTACTTTGTATTGATTCCACATGTCCACGGAAGCGGTCAATTTCCCGGTTCCGGCGGGCACGGCGAATTTGTAGACAAAATAGCGGCCGTTATCGGCAAAACGATGCCCTTCATTTCCTGCGGAAAGCTGCGAGCTCTGGGCGTCATAGAGGAACGGCTCCTCCTCCGGCGTGCCGGGAATGAACTGTGCGATGACCTGGTCATCGGCCTTCACTGTCACCTGATGCACAGCCGCACCCCAGCCATCCTGGGTAAAGGCGTCTTCAAAACGCAGATAAACCGCCTCTTTGCCCAGCAGGGATGACAAGTCCAAATCATAGGCTTGGCGGTTATTGCCGTCGCGTTCCTGGGTGGTATCCTCCGCCAGCACTTTGAACGAAGCCGGAAGGCCGGGAGGCAGCTTGACGGATGTATCCGGGCTCAAACCGATCAGCATACGGTGGGTCGCCTGTTTCCACAGATTATCGTACTGCCAGGTGTAGGCGTCCAGCCGGTCCTTGAATTTGCCCTGAAGATCATCGAGTACCTTCAGATTGTAGGGAGCCCCCGTCAAATTGGCTGCGAGTTCGGGGCTTGCGACAATCGCATTTTTCAACCCGGCCAGCGTCGTTGCGACATTGATGCTGTCCGGCACTTTCGGATCATAGACAATGATGCCCTTGATTTCATTTTTGAATTTGAGCACAATGTCCCAGTAATCGTCACGTACCTTATAGGGGACATCCAGATCGTTCAGCCATGCGAATTTGCCCTCCTCCTTGTTCTCCAGCAGGTAGACACGGGGCTCCGCACGGTTTACCACTCCCTGCAGGGTGGCCATCATCAGCTTGATATCCCCGGGAGCGTCATAGACATCGGCTACCTCCAGCTGCTTCGCCTTCGCGAAGGATGGAAGCGCTTGCGAATTTGGCCAGTTGATAGAGCCTGAGGACGGAGGCTTGGCTGCCGGTTCAGCAGATACAGCGATGGACAGAGAGAACAGACAGATTAGAGCAAGGCTTACGCTGGTTAATTTTCGAATCATGAACAAAACACCTCAACTTTATGCTGATTTGGCGAAGCGCTTGAAGAAGAAGCAGGGCTTGAGCAGCGCAGCGGCTGCTTTTTGCATGAACGGTTGAACGTGACCGTCGCGTACTGAGGCCTGATTATTTGTAATCGCTCATCTCCTCTCTGGTCGAGACATAATACATATTAAATATATTATACTTAATAATTTCAAGTCATTCGACAAAACCTCCCAAGAAATAGGGCTGAATAAGGCTTAATTAGTTCAAATGACGGAAGAGCCGAACTATTTTTTTCCAAAAAAAGCTTGTTTAAGTCCTGCCTGGACCATGCTCATGCAGTTGCGTTATACCAATCTAGGATATAATATATATTACAAATATCTGAAGTCTGGTGATAAAATGAGCACGGCTGATCGAATACCGCTTTACCAGAAAGTCCAGGAGTATATTCGCGAGCTTATTGATTCCGAGGGGCTGAAGACCGGGGATCGTATTCCGACGGAGAAGGTGCTGATGGAGCGCTTCAATGTCAGCAAGATCACGGTGGTCAACGCCTTATCCGGACTTGCGAATGAGAAGATTATTAACCGCGTGCCCGGAAGAGGCAGCTTCGTCAGTGACCGGGAATCGCAAATTCAGCTGGAGGCCGCCGGCGCCCATGAGGATCAGATGGTTGAAACGGTTGGATCCGAGGCCGGTCTGCGCTCGCGCATCATCGGTTTTGTCATGCCCTCCATTGACGATTACTTTGCCACCCGTCTGATCAAAGGCGTTCAGAAGGCGCTTGGCGAGAAGAATTACCGGATGATGATCCTGCTTTCCAACGGCGAGCTTGAGGAAGAGAAGGAAGCCATCAAGGCGCTTAAGGACATCGGTGTCGAAGGAATGCTGGTTTTCCCGGTAGATGAGGAGCAGTACAACGAGGAAATTATCGGGATGAAATTCAGCGGTTTTCCCTTTGTGCTGGTGGACCGCTATCTGCCTGGCGTGGAAACCAACTATATCGCCGCCGACGGCAGGATGGGGACGGGCCTTGCGGTGGATTACCTGTGGGAGCTGGGGCACCGGGAAATTGCGATTTGTTCGGATTCTCCGCTGCAAACGGTTACGGTACAGGAGCGGATCGAAGGGTATATGAATGCGCTTAAGAACAAGGGGGCGCTTATCAACCCCGCTCACATTATTACCGGGTTTCAAGTAGAGAGCCTGAAAGACGCGGAAACGCACCCGTTATTCCGCTATATCCGCAACAAGATGGCAACGGCTTACATTACCCTTAACGGCAGGCTTGGGGTGCAAATTTACCAAATGGCCGGTCAGGCCGGTCTAAGTGTTCCACGGGACTTGTCGATTGTAAGCTTCGATGATCCGACGGCGATCGTCGAGGAATTCAGCACGTTTACGCATATCAAACAGTTTGAGTATGATATGGGCTACCGCGCGGCGGACAAGCTGCTGGAAGTCATTCATGCCGGTGAAGGCCGCGTCGGCAAATACAGCAAAACCTTGATTGAGCCTGAGCTCGTTATCCGTCAAACGACCGGCCCGAATGCTTCCTCATAGCTTCGCGGAATCAACGTAATTTAAGACCTCTTCCCATCGTGGAAGTGGTCTTTTTTTTATTTATTCGAATCGATAACCGATACTTCTAAGGCTTTTTATAAATTAAAATAATTTTAATATATTGAATATATATAATATTTATATTATATTGGGATGGAGAGTTCGTTTAGAAGCATTTGGAATCTGCATTTTATGCTGCGGTACATCCAATTTCATCATGACATCGCCCAAGGAGGCCAACATGCCATACGAAACAGTGAAAACAAACCGATTAAAATCCATGCTGGAACGGCTGCAGGCCCATATCTATGAACCCGTTGCGGATTTGCGGGTGAGCGCTTGGGTCACGCCGGAGCCGGTCTCCTATGAGCAGCGGATGTCAGGAGCCCAAGTAGACCTTGCTCAAGGCGACCGGTGGGGCAGCCTGTGGGACTGCGCCTGGTTCCGCTTCACCGGTCAAGTGCCGGAGAGCGCCAGGGGAGCCAAGGTTGTCCTGCTCATCGATGTGAATGGCGAGCTGTGTCTGGTCGATGAGGAAGGCTCGCCGGTGCAGGGGCTGACCAATATCAATTCGGAATTCGACTACGAGCTTGGCCTTCCGGGCAAGCGGGTGGTGCATATCAGCCCGGAATCCGCGGGATCGGAGGCCATAGATATTTGGGCCGACGCGGGCTGCAATGATCTGTTCGGCCGGTACCGCAGCGGCACGCTGAAGGAAGCCGTCATCGCGGTCTGCCGCGAGAATGCCCGTCAGCTGTACTATGACGTGGAAGTGCTGCTGGAGACGGCGGAGCTGCTGCCTGCCGGAACGGCGCGCAAGGAGCGTCTGCTGCGCGTGCTGTACGATGTCTCGCTGCTGCTGACCGAGCTTACGGATGAACGCATTGCCAAGGCGCGGGACCTCCTGGGCAAGCAGCTGGCGAAGCGCGGCGGCGATCCGGTATTGACCGTCAGCGCGGTCGGCCACGCGCATATTGATCTGGCCTGGCTGTGGCCCATCCGCGAGACGATCCGCAAGGGGGCAAGGACATTCTCGACGGCGCTGCGGATGATGGAGCAGTATCCGGATTATATTTTCGGAGCCAGCCAGCCCCAGCTTTACGACTGGATGAAGCGGCATTATCCGAAGCTGTATGCGCAGATCAAGGAGCGCGTACAGGAAGGACGGTGGGAGCCGCAGGGGGCGATGTGGGTCGAATCGGATACGAATGTGCCAAGCGGGGAGTCGCTGGTCCGGCAGATTCTGTACGGCAAGCGCTATTTCATGGAGGAGTTCGGCCAGGAGATGAAGACGCTCTGGATGCCTGACGTGTTCGGCTATACCGCCGCTCTGCCGCAAATCTTGAAAAAATCCGGCGTCGATTCGATGATGACGCAGAAGCTGTCCTGGAGCACCTACAACCGTCATCCCCATCACACCTACATGTGGGAAGGCATAGACGGCTCCAGGGTGCTGACGCATATGCCTCCGGAGGATACCTACAACAGTCCGGCGGCGCCGCGTTCCATTCTGAAGGCGGAAGCGCAGTACCTGGATAAGAACCTTTCGGACAACTGCCTGATGCTGTTCGGTATTGGCGACGGCGGCGGCGGCCCGGGGGAAGAGCATCTGGAGCGGCTTGCCCGCGAAGGCAATCTGCTTGGCCTGAGTCCGGTCGTTCAGGAAACCTCGGCGCAATTCTTCGAGAAGCTGAGCGTAGATACGGAGCGTTACCAGACCTGGAGCGGGGAGCTCTACCTGGAGAAGCATCAGGGCACGCTGACCAGCCAGGGCCGCAACAAATGGTACAACCGCAAGCTGGAGAAAGCGCTCCGCGAGCTGGAGTTTGCTGTTGTGCTGGCGCAGCTGAACGGCCAGGCTTCCGCTCCGTCAAGCGAGCTGGAGGAAATCTGGAAAGAAGTGCTGCTCTACCAGTTCCATGATATTCTGCCAGGCTCATCGATCAAGCGGGTCTACGATGAATCGCTTGAGCGGTATGCGCTGCTGCTTGCGCGTGTGGAGACGCTGATTGCAGAGGCTTACTCCACGGTTGTGGCGGGGAGCGCTCCGGCGGTAGCGGTAGCGGCGGCCCATAGCGCTGCGGGACCTGCAGCCATCTTCAATTCCCTTCCATGGGAGCGCGATGAGTGGCTGAAGCTGAGCGGGCAATGGGTATCCGTCACTGTGCCGGCAATGGGCTATGCGCTTGCCGAAGCAGGTGCTGACGCTTATGAAGCCCGCTCGGGCAAGCTGCGGACATCGGCAGAGGAGCGCCAGGTGGAGAACGGGCTGCTTTCCGTGACAATCGGGGAAGACGGCGCTATCGTATCCATCTGGGATAAAGAGCATCAGCGGGAGGTGGTCGCCCCGGGGCAGCGGGCGAACGATCTGCGCATCTACCACGACGACGGCGATGCCTGGGACTTCCGCCAGGATTACCGCCATACCGGAGGCGCTCCGCTTGCGCTTGAAGAAACGGCTGCATTCAGCGACGGACCTGCGGCAGGCCTGATCCTGCAATACCGGTACGGGCAATCCACTCTGACGCAGAAGCTTGTGCTTACCGAGGGGAGCCGCCGGATTGATTTTGTCACGAAGGTGGATTGGAAGGAATCCGGGCGGATGCTCCGCACATCATTCCCGGTCGATGTCCGCTCGGACAGTGTCAGCTGCGAGATCCAGTTCGGTTACCTGAAGCGCCAGACGCATCGCAATACGATGTGGGATTATGCCAAAGACGAGATTTGCGCCCACCACTGGGTCGATCTCTCCGAAGCGGATTATGGCGTTGCGCTTCTGAATGACAGCAAATACGGCTACAGCGCAGCGGGCAGCATTCTTGATCTGAATCTGCTGCGCAGCCCCTCCTATCCCGATCCGGAGGCAGACCGCGCCGTGCATGAATTCACCTATTCGCTTTATCCCCACGGGGGCAATCATGTTCAGGCCGAGGTCTACAAGCGCGGTTATGAACTGAATGTTCCCGTGCGTGCGGCAGCCGTACCGGCAGGTCAAAGAGGACAGCGGCAGTTGTTAGAAGGAACTTCGCTGCTTGCGCTGGATCATCCGAACGTCATGATCGAGACGGTCAAGCAGGCGGAGGATGGCAATGGCATCATCGTACGCATGTATGAAACGGCCGGCACAAGGCTGAAAACCAGGCTGACAACCGGCTTCGCGTTCTCGGAAGCCTGGTCGACGGACTTGATGGAGACTAATGGCGGGCAGCTTCATCCCGAGGACGGGAAGCTTGCGCTTGCCTTCGTACCGTTCGAAATCAAGACGTTAAGGCTTACGGCTAACTGACGCTTAATGGAGTAGCAAACGATCAATGAACGGCGGGAAACATCCCTGTTAAGGATACGGGGTGCCGGAAAACCGGTGTGCGGCGGTTGCTGCGCGCCGGCTATCCCAAGACGCACCCCTTAAATCCAGGAAGGAGGCTGACGACGATGAAGGATTCCCTGCTGGGGAAACGAATTTGGCGTCATAAATTATTTTATCTGTTCATGCTGCCCGGTATCGTCTGGTTTTTTCTGTTCTCTTATGTTCCGTTATATGGCATTCAGGTGGCGTTCCGCGATTTTAATTTCATGGGGGGGTTCACCGGAAGCCCATGGGCCGGGATGAAATACTTCCAGCAGTTCTTTGATTATTACCAATCCGGAACGATCATCCGCAATACGATCATCATCAGTCTGATGAAGCTGTTGATCGGGTTCCCCATGCCGATTATATTAGCCATTCTTCTGAACGAGGTCCATAACCGCAAATTCAAAAAAGTTGTGCAAACGCTTTCGTATTTGCCATATTTTGTATCCTGGATTGTTGTGATCACCCTCATGCAGCGGCTGCTGACTCCATACGGAGGACCGGTCAATGACATGATTACCACCGTTTTCGGTACGAGTCCGATTCAGTTCATGAATAATACGTCATGGTTCTACCAGGTGGTCCTCGGCTCGGATATCTGGAAGAATATCGGCTGGAACTCCATCATCTACATGGCGGCGATCTCGGGGATCGACCAGCAGCTGTATGAGGCGGCGAAGATCGACGGCGCCGGACGATTCCGCCAAATGTGGCATGTCACGCTGCCGGGCATCCGCAATATTGCAGTGATTTTGTTAATTCTGGCCACCGGGAGCCTTATGAATGCGGGTTACGAACAGCTTCTGCTTCTGAATGGCCCTGCCACAACGGCCATCGGCAGCGTACTCGATGTGCATGTCATCACCGCAGGTATTTCGGAGGGCCGTCTCAGTTACGCCGCAGCGGTTGGTCTGTTCCAGAGCTTGATCGCACTGATTCTGGTTGTAACGGTGAACCAATTAGCTCGTAAATACAGCGATGTATCCCTGTTCTAAGGAGTGATGTGAGTTGAGTCAACGGAGGTTTTCACTATTCAGTCTGTTCAATTACGTCATTCTGGCGTTGATTGCGTTTACGATGGTTTATCCCTTTATTTATATTCTCGTGTACTCGTTAAACGACGGCAAGAATTCCATGCTTGGTGCGCTGTACTTCTGGCCGCGTCAATTTACGCTGGATAATTATGTGCAGGTGTTTGATAACCCTTTGATCTGGCAGGCCTATAAAATCACGATTGCACGCACGCTGCTGGGGACGTTCCTGCATGTGGCACTCTGCACCTTGATGGCCTATGCCTTATCCAAAAAGTCACTGCCGGGCCGGACCTTCTTCACCTTTTATATTTTTCTTCCGACCATCTTCAGCGCAGGGTTCATTCCTTATTTCATTACCCTTCAGAAGCTGCACCTGATTAACAGCTTCTGGGTTTATGTCATTCCGATGCTGTTCAGCTTTCTGCATATTGTGATCATCCGGACCTTCTTTCAGGGAATCCCGGAGGAGCTGGAAGAGTCGGCGCGTATTGACGGATACGGGGACTTTCAAATTTTCCTGAAGATTATTCTTCCCTTATCCGGTCCTGTTCTGGCGACAATTGCACTGTTCATCGGGGTTGCGCACTGGAATGATTGGTTCACGGGCGCCTATTACGTAACCGACAAGAAGCTGATTCCCGTTCAGACTTTGCTTCAGCAATTGCTGACCGAAGCGGAAGCGCTCTCATCTTCCATGCAGCGTTCGCAGCAGCAGGGCGGGCAGACCATCAGCACCAATGCCGGAGCCACTCCCGAATCCATGCGTATGGCCCTCTTGGTCATAACCGTCTTTCCCATCTTGTGCATCTATCCGTTTTTGCAGCGGTATTTCGTCAAAGGCGTCATGATCGGTTCGGTAAAAGGATAGAAAGCTATGGATAAGCGTTCCGATCCGGAACTTTATCATAAATCTCATTAATCAGGAGGGTTTGCATGAGAAACAAGAGGTATGGAAGTGCAAAAGCACTGCTGGCCGTAGGCTTGATTGCGGGAATGATCGCCGGCTGCAGCAATTCCGGCGGTAATGGATCGACAAATGGAAATACAAATGCCCCATCAGGCGGGAATAACGGCGGGGGTAATGAAACGGAGCAAGTAACGGTCTCTATTCTTCATAACTGGAATGGTTCTACGGGTGCCGATACGGACATGACGCCCGTCAGCGAGTACATCAAAGAGAAAACCGGGATTACGGTGAAATGGGAGTATACAAAAGGCAGCGAAGTAGAAAAGGTGAATACGATATTCACCACGCAGGAGCTTCCGGATATTTACACCGGACCGGCTTGGGGCGGGGAGCTTGACGGCATTATCAAGGCGGCCAAGGAAGGCCAGCTGGTCGATTTGACCGATAAGCTGGACAAATATCCGAATCTGTCGAAGGCCGTCGCCAAAGAAAATGTCCCTCCTGCTTTGTATGACAAAGCCATCGGCGGAATCAACGGCAAGAAATATTTGCTTTATCAGAATCAACCCGCCACGGACGAGGATGCGACCGACTGGCTGTACGGCTTTTATGTCCGCAAGGATGTGGCCGACAAGCTTGGGGTGGATCCGCAATCCGTCGTGACGAAGGATGACCTGTACAATTTTCTGAAGAAAATCAAAGACGCCAACCTGCAGGAGAATGGCATGCCTGTCATGCCGCTTGGCGGATTCAGCAACGGCTGGGCCGTCGGGATCGGCAATACGATGTTTTATGGCAGCGATTATCCGGTCAAAGCGGACGGGACATTCGAGCATATTTTCTTCACGAAGGCTTATGAGGACTATACGCTGTATTATCGCAGGCTGATTGCCGAAGGGCTGCTCGACCCGGAGACCTTTACCCAGACAGACCCTATCGCCAAAGAAAAAATTACGCAGGGCCGCGTCGCCGTGCTGGCCGCTCACTATCCGGCAATCCTTGACGCGTCCAAGGAATATTTGAAAACGCATCCAGGCAGCGAGTATATTCCGCTTGGTCCATTGGAGCGGGCGGGAGCCGAGCCTGACCGGCCTGCTGATCTTGGGATTCAAGGCAACAATGTAACGGTGATCACGAAAAAGGCTAAAAATGTGGATGCCGCTCTGCGCCTGCTCGAGTATCTGGCGTCTGACGAAGGTACGCTGCTCGTTCGTTATGGCGTTCAAGGCGTACATTGGGACATGGTAGATGGCAAGCCGGTGGCGAAGAAAGAATGGTTCGATAAATTTATGGCAGATACGACAGGCAAATTGAAGAAAAACGAAGGCCTTACCGACGGCTTCGAATCGCTTGGCGGGCAGGACCGTACGATTTCCCTGGGAGCCGGAGATATTTGGGCAGACCAGGACCGGATCGCCATTATGGACAAAGCGCGCAAGATTCTCCGTCCTAACGGAATCAGCGTCATTTCGGCCTATAATCCGGGGGATGCCGTGAGCAATTCACCGCAGTGGGAAACATTGAAGCCGTCTATGGATCAGATCGGCGATGTCTGGAAAACGGCTATTTTCGCCAAATCCGATGATGCGGCGCTGAAGGTTATTAACGATCTTCGCGGGCAGATGAACAAAACGGGTTACCCGGAAGCGATTCAATATGCCAATGAACAATTAAAGGGCAAAGAAATTGTGAAGCTGCAGATGCCGAACTAATCGAATCGATCCAAGGAGGGAATAGCATGAGCCGAGGAACGAAAGCAAATCCCGAATGGACCGGATTTCAGGAATCACGTCCTTACGGGCCAAAATATGATTTGCGCACTGATTTTGTCATGGTGTACGGGATATCAAACGACCTGCCCGAAAGAATCGAAGGGTGGAAGAAGGCGGGCTACACGATCCACCTGATGACGGGCGTTTCGTGGGGGCAGTATCAGGATTATTTGTACGGCCGTTATGACGGGCGCGATCACTGGGACGAGGCGCAGGCCGAGCGTGGAGGAACGCATCTGCTGCATGGCAAGGATGTGCCTTACATGGTGCCCACAATTTCGTTTGCCGAATATCTGGCCAGCCATATCAAGAAGGCCATTGACTGCGGCGTGGAAGCCATCCATATGGAGGAGCCTGAATTTTGGGCGGCCGGCGGCTATTCGGAGGCGTTCAAGCGGGAATGGCTTAATGCTTACGGGGAGGGGTGGATTCCGCCCCATTCCTCGCCCGACGCCCAGTACCGGGCGTCAAAGCTGAAGGCTGCGGTTTATTACCGGGCGCTGGACCGGATTTGCAGCCAGATGAAGGAATATTCGCTTGTCACCTATGGCCGGACCGTACGATTCTATGTGCCGACCCACAGTCTGATCAACTATACGCAGTGGCGGATTGTCAGTCCCGAGGCGCTGCTGGTATCCATGCCTTCCTGCGATGGCTTCATCGCCCAGATCTGGACGGGAACGGCGCGGACGCCGAATGTGTATCAGGGCGTCCGCCGCGAGAGGACCTTCGAGACGGCTTTTCTGGAGTACGGCATTATGCAGGAGTTGACTCGCGGTACGGGGCGGGAGATGTGGTTCCTGCACGATCCCATTGAAGATAATCCCCGCTACAGCTGGAGCGATTACCGGAAGAATTACCGCTCGACTGTTGTCGCTTCGCTGCTGCATCCCGGCGTCAGCCAGTATGAAGTATGTCCATGGCCGCGACGGGTATTCGAAGGCAGTTATCCAACCGAGGACGGCACAGGCAAAGAAACCATCCCCGGCAGCTACGCGACGGTCCTGCTGACCGTAATGAGCGTGCTTCGGGATATGCATAATCACGAAGAAGCGGAGGCGGGCGAGGCCTATACCTCCGGGGTCGGGCTGTGTCTGGCCAATTCGGCCATGTATCAGCGCGGGGAGGTGCTGGCTCCCGGCGAGGAAGAGGCAGCAGCGTTCAAATACGACGGCACGACAACCGCCGATCTGCTGTCGCCGCCCCAGCAGGAGCTGCTGGACTGGTCGTCGTTCTATGGGCTCGCCCTGCCGCTTGTCAAGGATGGAATCCCGCTGCGCCCGGTGCAGCTGGACAATATCCTGACCTTCCCCGGCTACCTGGAGGATTACCGGGTACTGCTGCTCAGCTATGAGTTCATGAAGCCTGAGCATCCCGGCATTCATCAGGCGATTGGGCAGTGGGTCAGAGAAGGCGGCGTGCTCATCTATGTCGGCGATGGCTCGGATCCTTTCCACGGGGTCCAGGAATGGTGGAACAATGCCGCCAGCCGCAAGCGGTATGAGCGTCCGGAGCAGCATTTGTTCGAGTCGATGGGGCTTGGCCTTGATCCGCTGGAGGGTGAGCATTCGGTTGGCAGCGGCGCGGTGCTGGTTCACCGGATTGATCCGGCCAGCCTGTCCAGATCCGGAGAGGGTGCGAAGCAGGTGCAGGCAAGCGTCCGCCGGGCCTTGGCGATTCGCGGTGAAGAGGGGCAGTACAAGGCGAGGGGACATTTGCAGATCAGACGCGGCCCTTATCTGATTGCCCATCGGCTGGACGAGACGAATACGGCTGAGGATATCCGTTTCGAAGGCCGGTATATCGATTTGTTCGAGGCGGAGCTGCCCGTTCTTCAAGGGGTAGCGCTGAAGCCCGGAGAGGACTGCCTCCTCTATGATTTGAGCTGGACGAGGGAAGGGAGCGGCGCTGCGGAAATTCTTATCAGCTCGTCGCAAATCCGGGATGAGCGGCTTGAAGCGAACCGTCTCACCTTCTTCTCCGAATCCCCGTCCGATATGACTGTCAGTACGCGGATTCGGATGGCAAATGAGCCGGTGCGTGCAGTGGCTGGCGGGCAGCCGGCCGAGTGGAGCCGGGATGCAGAATCCGGAACCGTGTTGGTCCGTTATCCGGGAAGTCCGGAAGGTGTTGAAGTCACTCTGGAATGGTAGCTCATAATCAGCAATCATGAAATAAAACAAGCCGTATGAACGATTGCGTTCATACGGCTTGTTTTTTTGTTCAGCGTTCCAGAAGTACAGGTTTGCGTCATGCCTTTTCCCTGCCTCTTGAAAGCTCAGAGGGAAGAGGTTTGTATTAATCATAGGACCGCGAGAAGTGGACAGCCCTGCATGACATCCGTGGTTCATGCATCCGCAGGTGGAGGGGCAGCAGGTTAATATCAATCCGGAGGTGGACTTCATCTATGGCGGGAAAGACTATACTTTGTTCATGGAACCGCCAGATTTTAAAAAACGAAAAGAGGAAATTTATGTCGAGCAGTGCTATTTATCTGATTATTATTGTCATCATTATTTTGCGTCTTGGCAGGGAGAGGGAAGTCCAGCCGTCCCGCATGTGGATTACTCCGGTATTGTACGCTTTCGTTATCGCTTCCGGCATGGTCCAGTCTTTTCAGCCAAAAGCTTCGACATTTCTTCTTTATCTGCTCTGCCTGATCATCGGACTGGCGCTCGGGATATGGAGAGGAAGGGTTGAAATTGTCCGTGTAAACCCGGCAACAGGCAAAATAACCTCGCAAAGCACTGCTGCCGGCATCGCGCTTTTCGTCGGTGCCATGGTGCTGCGGCTGCTGGTAGAGTATTGGGGAAAAGGACATGCTTTGGTATTATTGAGTAACGCGCTGCTGTTGATTCCTCTTGGCAGCGTTTGTGCACGGCGATATATCATTTATTCAAGATACAGGCAAATGGTCAGCCAGCACAGATAACAAGCGCCCTGACCAGCGGCGGGGAATGAGGGAAGGAAACAAGATGGAAACAGTACAACGGCATTCGTGGTTTCGCAGACAGTCTCCTCAGCGCCTGAGGGTCGTGCTCCTTAGCCTGGTCATTGTCATAGTCGGATTCCAGACGACAGACAGAATATTCTCCATTATTCTGGTCAATATCCTGCTGTGCCTTGCACATATAGCCGTACTCTGGATACCCGACCGGCTGGTCGGAACTGACCGGAGACGCATAGTCATTGTCTTTGTGCTCTGGATCGCGATGGCGGTGCCGTGGGGCGTTTTTCATAACGTAAGCATATCCATTTCGCTGCTTTTCTATCTCATCGCCTATATTGCGCTGCGGCTGCCTTCCTCCAAATCCTCTCTGCTGGCTGCAGGGGTTATTGCGGGGGATGCAGCCATCATGCTTTGGACAGGGGAGCCGTATGATTTCATCTGGATGTACTCCATTTTTCATGCGGCGATCTATATCTTTGTATGGGGCGACCGGGTGAGAAGGGAGGCCGAGGACGTCAGCAAACGGCATTTTCGCGAGCTGGGCGAAACGCACGCGAAGCTGGAACGGACGCATCTGGAACTGCGGAAGGCGCATGGGGAGCTGGAGCAGGCGCATACGCAGCTGGAGGAGGCTGCCGGCCGTTCCCTTCGGTATGCTGTGCTGGAGGAGAGGTCCCGGATCGCGAGGGATATTCACGACAGTATCGGACATGGACTGACCTCCGTCATTGTCCAGCTTCAGGCGATGCCGTATGTGCTCCGGACTAATCCGGCGGAAGCGGATCAAATGGTGGCTACCGTACTGGATGTAGCCAGGCGCTGTTTGACGGAAGTGCGCAGCGTTGTCCATCAGATGGCTGCGGATGAGGGGCTGCCGGGATTGGCAGGCTTAAAGAACCTGATCGCGCAGGTACGCAGTCACAGCAGCTTGCATATCGCGCTGGATGTCTCCGGCCCAACCAGCCGGTGGAAGCCGGATATATCCGAGCTGCTATACCGTGTGCTGCAGGAAGCGCTGACCAATGTGATCCGTCACTCGGGAGCCTCGCGTGTCGATATCGGGATAAGCGAGGGGTCGGGGGAGCTGATCATGACGGTGAAGGACGATGGAGCTTATACCGGGGAACCGCCGCTCGTGCCGGGCTTTGGTCTGTCAGGGATGAAGGCGAGATGCGAGCGGGAAGGAGGCATATTCGATATCCGGGCGAGTATGCCCCACGGTGTGATTGTTGCAGTGAGAGTGCCGCTTGAGGGCAATCCGGTTGGAGGTGGAGGGGAATGACAGACGAGCTTATCCGGGTCGCCATTGTCGACGATCAGCATCTGGTCAGACATGGACTCGGCTTTATCATCAACGCGCAGGAAGATATGGAGGTGGCGGGCGAGGCTGCCAATGGACGGGAGGCGGTACTATTGGCGAACCGTACCCGTCCCCATGTCCTGCTGATGGATGTGCAGATGCCGGAATATGACGGCATCGCCGCTACCCGCGATATTTTATCGTCGCTGCCGGAGAGCAAAGTGGTCATCCTGACCACCTTCGATCTGGAGGAATACGTATATGACGGCATACGGGCCGGAGCTGTCGGCTATTTGCTGAAGGATGCCGCTCCCGATGAGCTGGTAGACGCCATTCGGGCCGCCTACCGCGGTGAAGCGATATTCCGCACGGCAACTGCGGCGAAGGTTATTGCCCGGGCGGTCGGACCGGCCGCAGCTAATACAGCCCAGTCCCAGGCGCAGCTTCTGGAGCCATTCACAGAGCGGGAGCTTGAGGTGCTGCAGCAAATGGCCTACGGCCTGCGCAATGAAGAGATTGCCGGCAGGCTTCATATCGGGGAAAGCACGGTCAAAACCCATGTCCACCGGATTTTGCACAAAATTGGAGTGGATGACCGGACGCAGGCCGTTGTCTTTGCGATACGCAACCGTATTGTGCGTTAACTGCTGCAGACGGACTTCTCTCAACAACGAGGCAAGCAGGTTCAGATGCCAAGCTCCATCGTATAGATCTCATTAGCCGGGCTTCCGGATAATCTGCCGGTTACGAAAGACGAAAGGTTATAAATGGCTTAAAAAATGGGTCTTCTACAGCTGGCAAACAGCTGTGGAAGGCCCTTTTGTGTACTTATAGAATGTTTCACTCCGATAACTCTCTATAAGGGTTGAGGGAAGAAACTAACGGCGCCGCCATAAGGACGGCAACAGCCGTTTCTTCTTGGAATAAATCGCTTTTTTCAACCCGGCAGCAGCCCGGCTTTATTTCCTTCAAGCTATCCGGGACAAAAGAGTCGTTCACGCACTTTCCACTTCATCAAGCGACGGCATGCCGTCCTGGGCGCCGAACTTCATGACAGACAAGGAGGCTGCCTTGACGGCGAAATTCAGACTTGGCTCAAGCTCCCGTCCGCTTGCGATGGCGAAGCCGAGCGCGGCATTGAAGGAATCTCCGGCGCCGGTGGTATCGACCGGCTTGACCCTCCGCGCAGGCACGGTAATGATGCCGTCCCCATTGATGCAGGATATGCCGGCTTCGCCTCTGGTGACGATCAGCGTATTGCCGTAGCGGGACTGCCATTTGCTCATTTGCCTGAACAGCTCCTCCCCCGAATCGATGGAAGAGCCGCTGTAATGGGCAAATTCGGTCTCGTTGGGCGTGAAGATATCCGCGAGCTGAATCCATTCATCCGGCAGCGGGAGAGCGGGTGCCGGATTCAGCACGATTGTCACACCGGCTGCAGCGGCAATGCGCATCGCGCGCTCCACCGCGGGCAGTGGAATTTCCAGCTGGACGAGCAGGATATCCGCGCTGCGGATGGCTTCCGCATGCGACTCTACCATCTCGGGATCGCACAACCCGTTGGCGCCGGGGATGATGACAATGCAGTTGTCCTCCTGCGTATGCATAATTGTGGCTGTGCCTGTAGAAGTGTCGTGCTTCACGGCGATTGCCGGCGTGCTGACGCCGAACTGTTCCATCCGGCTAATGATTTGCGCGCCGAACATATCATCGCCCACGGCTCCGATCATCGTAACGGCCGCGCCCAGCCGTGCGCACCCGACAGCCTGATTGGCCCCTTTGCCGCCGGATATATAATGGATTTCCTTGCCGGGTAGAGTCTCCCCGATGACCGGCAACCGATCCAGAGAAATGACAAGATCCATATTCAAGCTGCCCACAACTACAATGCTTGGTTTTTTCATTCGGTCTGCCCCTTCCATATTGGTCATGTAACTTTTGGCCCTTGCTCTGAAATTAATGATAACGTTTACTTACTATATCATGACCGCTTGGCCGGCGTATATTAGGCGGCCTGATAAGAACCGGCTGCGTTCAGGGGCATTTTTTTGCAGGCTAAGACATTCTTGCGCCTTACGATTATAAACCTTGCAGGGGGAAGCTGTTAAATAGCAGATCTCTCCAGCCGGAGGGTTTTCCGGGAACTGCCGGTATTGCCGTGTTTGCGGTGAATCCCCTGCAGCCCGCTTTAATGTGCAAACAGCAGGAAAAAGTCCTATGCTCCTTGGGAGCTCCGGCAAAAAAAGACCATTGTCGGTGCAAGACCGGCTGTACTAATGTTTTCCTTGTGCATGGACGGCTTGTGTACAGCGCTTACTATTCGATTGATTAAAGGGAGGAACAACATGTTCAGGACTGGAAAGATCAGAAAAGCAGCGATCATGCTGCCGGCAATCGCTTTGGCCTTGTCACTCGCGTTAACGGGCTGCGGCAGTTCAAACAGTAACAGTGAAGGAGAGACTCAGGGAGCTGCCCAAAGTGAGAAGCCGCTTGAGGTTAGCATCATGACCATATTGCTCAGCTCCACGCCTACGGCCGACGACAACCCTCTTAAGCTTGCAATTGAGAAAGCAACCAACTCCAAGATGAATATTCAATGGGTATCCGGCAATAATTACGCGGACAAATTGAATGTTACGCTGGCTTCGGGAGATATCCCGAACATCATCCTGATCAATGATCCGTTTACCCCTGTCTTCCGCAATGCGGTCTCTCAGGGAGCTTTCTGGGACGTGACGCCTTATATTAAGGATTACGCCAATCTTAATTCGAAGATATCGGAGACAGCATGGCAGCTGACCAAGATGGAGGATGGAAAAAATTACGGCGTTCCCCGCCCTCGCCCCGAGGAAGCAGACAGCTTCTTTGTTGTCCGGAAGGATTGGCTGGACAGCGTGGGGATGAAAGAACCCGCGACGATGGATGAGTTTTATCAGGTTTTGAAAGCCTTTTCAGAAAAGAATCCAAGTAAAACCGGCCAAAAGGACATCGTGCCCTTCGCGGCATACTTGAATTCCCCTCTTGACATGGGAGCCTTGAATCAGGTGGAAAACAGCTTTACAGGAGTAAATGGCAAATGGAAATATATAAATGATCAGCTGGTAAATGTAAACTTCCTCCCTGAAATGCGCAAAGCAATTGAATTTGAAACCAAGCTGTATAAAGAAAAGCTGATTCCCGAGGATTTTGCGTCCTTAAAGCTATCGCAGGTCGGAGATATGTTTAAAGCCGGAAAAGCCGGGATGATTGTGGAGAAGGCGGGAACCATGACCGAATACTACAATACGCTGAAAAAGGTGGACCCGAGCTTCAAGGAAGCAGACTTTTACCCGCTGACGAGCATCGACGGCTATAATCCCAAAGGCACCGGCTTCTCCGGGATTCTGGCTATTCCGAAATCAGTTCCGGAAGCCAAGATGAAGCAGATTCTGGGGCTTGTCGACACATGGATGAACGATGATGTGTTCGCTATCCAGCAGTATGGCTTTGAAGGTCAACATTATAAGGTGGAGAACGGCAAGAAAATCATCGACAAGGAGGCGCTGGACAAGGACGGGGCTTCGAACTTCAACCAGATCGTCTATGTGGCCGACCCGTATGCAAGCTCCACCAAAATCAATTTTCCGGATGAGGTCAATAAGCTCTATGCATCGATCCAGGACGAGCGCGCAAAAACCAGCGTAGCGGATATCGCCACTGGCCTGTACTCTCCGACAGCGCAAACCTTCCTTCCTGAATTCGATAAGAAGGTAACGGATCTCAAGACCAAAATCATTCTTGGCAGAGAGCCAATGACCGCCTGGGACGACTTCGTGACGAAGATGAAGGATGACCCGGATATGGTCAAATTGAGCCAGGAACTGACGGAAGCGTACAAACAGCGTATCTCCAGCAAATAACCCAAACGGGACAGCCGGCCCGGCAAGCCGTCCGTCCCTCATACTATTCTGATCATAATGAAGCAAGGAGGAATCAATATGTTTGATTTGCAATCGTTCATGGATCCTGCGCCAGAGTACAGGGTGCATCCCTTCTGGTTTTGGAACGGAGAAATGGCCGATGATCAGATCCGTCTGCAAATTCGCGAGATGGCGGAGAAAGGACTCGGCGGCTTCTTCATATGCGCCAGGCAGGGCTTGAAAATCCCCTATTTATCGGACACCTGGTTCCGCAAGGTGAAGGTGGCCGTTGAAGCGGCCAAGGAGCACCGCCTGAACGTATGGCTGTATGACGAATACCCGTATCCCAGCGGCATAGCCGGGGGAGAGGTCGTGCTGGAGCATCCTGAAGCCAAGCACTACACCCTTGTCCATCGGACGGAGCGCGCTTCGGGCGGGCAGCATCTGGCGCTGGAATTGCCATGGGCCCGTATCCTGTATGCGAAGGCTGTGCCGCTCACCCCTGCAGGGGAGCATATCTGGAATAAAGCCGTTGATGTGCGCGGATCTATCGGAAATTATCAATCGGAACCGATTTTCCAGAAGGCCGGCTTGACCGCTTATAACCAGAAGCGCTTCTTCACCTACCGGACGGTGCAAAAAATGGATTGGACGGCACCGGACGGAGAATGGGAAATCATCATCGTCCAGGAGGAAGAGATCGAGGATTTCAAATACTACGGCACCTTCGTCGATCCTTGCAACAGCGAAGCGATGGCTGCTTTCATCCGTCTGACGCACGATAAGTACGCCGAACATTTGTCCGAGTATTTCGGCGGCACCATCAAGGGGATGTTTACCGATGAAATCGGACTGCTCGGAAGCATCCCATGGTCGCCCCAATTGGCGGAGTTTTTCCTGGAGCTTAACGGCTACGATATTCGCGAGCACCTGGAAGCGCTGCTGTTTCACGATGCAGAGCAGGCGGCGCGGATTCGCTACGATTATTATCAGGCTGTTCACCTGCTGCTGCTGCAAAGCTATCATAAGCAGGTCCATGACTGGTGTGAAACCTACGGGCTTAAGTATGTGACGGAGGTTCCTTCCGTCAGAGCCACAACCCAAACATACAGCCACGTGCCCGGAGGAGACACCGCCCACGAGAAGCTCGGACGTTCGCTCGACTGGATATTGGAGCGCAATGCCGTCAATTTCCGAAGCAACGCCAAGATGGTCAGCTCCATCGCGCGCCAGTTCAAGCGGGAACGCAATCTGATCGAATGCTTCCACAGTGTAGGGTGGTCCATGACGCTTCAGGATGCCAAGTGGATGATCGACCGGATGGCTGCGATGGGCACGAATTTTTTCAATTTCCATGCGTTCTTCTACACGCTCGACGGTTTGGCCAAGCATGATGCCCCGCCCTCGCAGTTTCTGCAAAATCCGTATTGGGAGCATTTCCGCCAGTTGGGGGACTATGTGGGAAGGATCAGCTACGTAATGAGCACAGGCGAAGCGGCTATTTCAATCGCCGTTCTGCAGCCGACGACTTCTCTCTGGACGCATATGGGCAATCCGCTGCATGGCTTCGGCTATGGGGGCCGGCAGCCGGAGGAGAAACGGCGTCTGGAGGATTTGAAGCGCTGGTGGGGAGGCATATGCGATGGGCTGACCAAAAGCGGCAGAGACTTCGACCATCTGGATGCCGGGCTTCTTGCTCTTGCGGAGCTGGACGGAGGAGAGCTTGTGCTCGGCAGCGCCCCGTTATTCGGCGCTGGTTGTTCCGCCGCTCACGAACCTGGAAACAAGCGCATGGAACAAGCTTGAAGCCTTTATTGAAGCGGGCGGAACGGTGCTCAGCTTAGGTCAGCTGCCTTATGAGAATATAAGCGGGGCGCCATGGGACGGGGAGAGCATCGGGCGCGCATTCGGCTTGCCTGAGGGGAGGATCGGCGAGCATTTCTGGAGCGGGCTGTCCGGCAATTACGGCCATCAAAACCTGCAGTGGAGCAAAGGCCCTCTGGAGGCGTACCACCTTGCCTGCCCGGCGTCCCTGGACGTGAAATCCGGCGTGGAGCAGCTTGCGGAGCTGCTGAACAAGCTTCAGCCTGCGCCGGTCAAGCTGCTGCCTGCTTGCGGCGATTGGGGGCTGCTGCTGCAGACCCGGCGCCTGTCTCCCGACACGGCGCTCGTCTTCATCAGCAATCAGGAGGAGGCGAAGCGGGACGTTGTTTTGCAGGCGGATGGGAGCCTATGGGGCAAAGCAGCAGATGGGGATGCTTACGGCGTACAATTCCAGTTCCTGTCGCTCGATGACGGCTCTGTGAAGCCTGCAGCAGGTGAATGCCGTGACGGCCAATGGATCTTGCCGGTCAAGCTGACCGCTTACGATTCTTGTATGGTTATGCTCCAGCGGGTTCCATTTGTGAATAACGAACAGGAGAAGGCAATCGCCGGAGACCAGCCATGGAAGCTGACGGTGGATGCTTCAGGGGAGTGGCAGATCAGGCCGCTGCAGGATAACACGGTACGGCTCGACACCTTCCGCTTGAGCGTGCATAACGGTGGGCCGGATGCGGCTGCTCCTCTGATTGAAGCGGACAATGTGCCGGTGAAAACCTTTATTGATCAATGTGCGGATCTGACTGCCTCCATGCCTTTGCCTGTGAATATGGGGCAATTATTCGGAACACCGCAGCGAATTGCGATGGCTTATCCGCTGGCTGGCCGCTACAGTGTGGAGGTCGAGATGCTGGAAGTCCCGGATGCCGTTCGAATCGTCATGGATCAAGGGGCGGTCTCGGGGGAATGGACGATCAGAGTAAACGATAATATTTTGAATGCATCGTGCTTTGAGAGCGTCTTCCTGTACGATCACATGAATATAGGCTGCGACATTACAGCCTATCTGCAGGCAGGCATGAATTCGATCAGCGTCGAGGTCGAGCTCGGACATGACTGGGACGGTCTGGTCGATGCCATCTATTTGACAGGGAGCTTCGATGCCGGCTTTAACGGCAGCCGGGTTGTGCTCGGCCCTCCGGTTGAACGGTTGTCGGCGCTTAAGGCAGGCCCATATCCGGGCCATCCGTTCTTTGCAGGCGTAATGTCGTTTCAGAAGACGATCGGCCTGCCGTCCGATGCCGGCTCCAGCCCGTTCGAGCTTTCGTTCAACGATTTGGATCCTCAATTCCACGAGACTGCCGAGGTGCTGGTCAACGGGCATTCGCTGGGCGTATGCACATGGATGCCGTACCGGTGGAGCGGAGAGGCCGGGCTGCTGCAAGAAGGTGAGAACCGCATAGAGGTTCGTGTTACCACGACGCTGATCGGACTGCTGGAAGGGAAGTATTTCGATTATGCCGATCATAGCTTGAAACCGGTGCAGACCCTGTAATGGCTGGAGGCTGCCCGATTAATCATCCGAGAAAGGAGAAATGTCATGACAACTTTAAGCCAGCAGCAATCTCCGCCGCAGGGCGCATCAAGCTTCCCTTTATCGCGGCAATCCCGTTTAAGAAAACTGTGGAAAGACCTGCAGCGTGATAAGTATCTGTACCTGCTGGCCTTGCCGGGTCTTCTTTTCTTTCTGATATTCAAGTATTTCCCATTGGGCGGAATCGTGATTGCCTTTCAGAATTACTCCCCGTTTGCGGGAATAACAGGGAGCGAGTGGGCCGGGTTGGAGCATTTCAGACGATTTTTCTCCAATCCCGAATTTATGCTCCTTTTCCGGAACACGATGGCGATTAATCTGATGAGCCTGATCTTTTTCTTCCCTCTGCCGATCATCCTTTCACTCATGCTCAATGAAGTGAGGAACATGGTCTACAAGCGGGTGGTTCAATCCGTCGTCTATATGCCCCACTTTCTGTCATGGGTGATTATCTCCGGCCTCACCTTCCTGCTGTTTGCCACAGGCGAAGGTCTGGTCAACAAGGTGCTGGAGGCAATTGGAGGGGCCAGGATCGACTTTCTGACCAATGCCGACCTGTTCTGGATTATGCTGACGCTCCAATCGATCTGGAAAGAATGCGGCTGGGGTACAATCCTCTTTCTGGCGGCCATGGCAAGCATTGATCCAGGGGTGTATGAAGCGGCGCGCATGGACGGTGCCAGCAGAATCAGACAGATGTGGCATGTTACGCTGCCGGCGATCCGCAGTGTAATCGTTGTCCTGCTGATCCTAAGGCTTGGCCATATGATGGACGTCGGCTTCGAGCAGGTGTTTCTCATGTACAATGGCGCGGTATCGGAAGTGGCGGAGGTATTTGACACTTACGTGTACAGGGTCGGAATCCAGCAGGGACAGTTCAGTTACAGTACTGCGGCAGGCTTGTTCAAGTCGGTTGTCGGATTGACGCTGGTCCTGGCAGCCAACTGGCTGTCCAAGAAAATGGGTGAGGATGGCGTATATTGACAAGACTCCATGAAAGCACCCGAAGCCTTACAAGGAGGGGTACAATGAGAACCGGTCTGGGAGATCGCATGTTTAGCGTAATGAATGTCGCATTGCTCGGCTTGATTGCCGTTGTGTCTGCCTTTCCTCTGTACTATGTGTTTGTTGTTTCTTTTACCGATCCCACGGAATACGTAACCAAAAACTTTGTCCTGTTCCCGACAAAATGGTCGTTTGAGTCCTACAAATTCCTGTTTTCCACAGGCGCCTTTACACATTCCATCGGCGTCAGCGTGTATGTCACGGTGGTGGGAACAGCCTGCAGCCTGGTGGTGACTGCAGCATTTGCCTATACGCTGTCGCGCAAAAGATTGCGCGGGAGGCAGATTATTTTGCTGCTAATCCTGCTTACGGTCCTGTTCAGCCCGGGCATTATTCCTAACTATCTGATTGTTCGTGAATTGAATCTGATTGACAGTCTCTGGTCGCTGATTCTTCCGGCACTGGCCAGCGGATGGAACGTGATCCTGATGAAAAATTTTTTCGACAATATTCCAGCCGAGCTGGAGGAGTCGGCGGCAATGGACGGCTGCAACGATCTGTCGATCTTCATCCGTATTATCCTGCCGCTGTCGCTTCCTTCGCTGGCCGCCTTCGGGTTGTTCTACGCGGTAGGGTACTGGAACCAGTTCTTCAATGCCTTGATTTACATTAACGACGCGTCCAAATGGCCGATGCAGGTTATGCTGCAGAATATTCTGCTTAACGCCAACAACAGCGAGCTGAGCACGGATGCAACGGCGATTGCCCCGCCAACGGAAACGCTCAAAATGGCGGCTGTCATCGTTGCCACAGTTCCGATTCTTCTTGTTTATCCGTTTCTGCAGAAGCACTTTGCCAAAGGTGCGATGGTAGGCTCGGTCAAAGGATAAGCCAGGAGCCGGGTCGGTCGGCTATAAAGGATTCCATCTTTGTACTGTCGAAATGGGTCATATAAAAACGAAATTTTGGAAGGTGAACTCTCCTTGACAGGATTCTGGAAGCCACGACTCGGTAAAGCTAGTAAATTTAAATCGAAAAGCCGCTTTTATCGCAGAAATCTGGTGCTGATTCTGCTTGTTGCCAGCTTCCCCGGTTTGATTATCGGCTTCTGCACCTACTGGATCGCGACTGATAAATTGGAGGGAGAGCTGCAGCGTCTGCATATCGATCAGATTGATCAAGGGGCCGCGGTCATTGACGATCAGCTGAATTATCTGGAGCTTACGATGTCGCATTGGGCGTTTGACCCCAAATTTGAAGACGAGAAATTGAAAACGCTTAACATCGGCTATGATTTCGAGCAGGTGAAGGATTTGTATCGAACCCTGCTCCTGATGGAGGGAACCCATCCTTTTCTGCAGAAGGTGCAGCTGTTTCTCAATGAACCGCGGCCGGTTCTCTTCTCGACGGAAAGGTTCACTTATATTGACCAGCCTGGGGACGCCGAGATCTACAGCACGTTGTTAAACCAGAAAAAGTCGGCTTTCTGGACGAATCAATATGGTACCGAGGATACCATTGCTCTTGTCAACAAAATACCCGGAGGCAGCCTCAAGCCATTCGGCATGATCATTGCAACAATCAACACAAGCAAGCTGATTCAGTCTCTGAAGACGCTGACTCCAACCCATGAGGGAGTGACGCTGTTGTTGAATAAGAACGGGGGACTGGAGATGTCGACGAGCGGGAAGCCGTTCTCAAGGCTGGAAGAGGCGCTGAAGCAGGAATATGAAGCGCACAGCTCCAGTTCGGAATCTTTTCTGTTTCCGTACAAGGATAAGAGCTATTCCGTTTCCTACGGCCAGTTCAATCGTCTCGGCGCAACCTGGGTGTACATCTCGGCGACGCCGCTCAGCTCTATTGTCGCCCCTGTCGTGATGGTATCCAAATGGATCCTGTACATCAGCTTGACGGGTCTGACCATTGCTCTTCTGATGTCGTCGTTTGTTTTGCGGCGCATTTATTCACCGGTGGAACGGCTTGTGGCCTTGTTGACCGGAGGCAAGGGCTCCGAGTACAGCGATGAGTTCGATATGTTCGAGGTGGAATGGAAGCATCTGGCCAGTGAGCGGGAGCTGCTTCACTCGAAGCTGAAGGAACAGCTTCCGGTTCTGCGCGAAGGGTTCTTCCTGCAGCTGGCACAGGGCTATTTGTTTGCTCTGGGCGAAAACGAGATAAAGGGGCGAATCCGGCATTATGGCTGGGAAAATGATAATGTGCAGTATGTAGCGCTCATGTTCCGTTTGACCGGGTTCTCCGGTCTTGAGGGGCGATTCTCGCTTGGCGATGAGGATCTGGTTACCTACGCGACGGCCAACATCGTCGACGAGCTGGCAAGAAAGCAGTATGAGCAGGCGGAAGTGATCAATTTCCACAACTTCTCTATCGGCTTGCTGCTGGCACTGCCGAGCGACCAGCCTGTCAAGTGGTTGAATGCCGATCTGGATCTCTTCTGCCGGGAGCTGATGCGGACCATTAATCATATTATCAGGATGCAGGTGACGGTCGCGATCAGCAAATCAGTATACAGCGTCAAGCAGATTCCGCATATTTTTGAGGAAGTCAGACAGGCAATGGCATACCGCGAGCTGATCGACGACGACAACCAGATACTATGGACCGAGGAGCTGGCGAAATCAAGCCTGCTCATGGAGTGCAGTTATCCGTTCTCCCTCGACAAAGAGATCATCAACGCCATCCGCAGCGGTCTGGAGGAGACTGCGGGCGAGTTGATCAGCCAGTTCATGGACGATTTGTCAGCCAACGGCTCGACTGAATTTTATATTCAACAGGGCATGCTGCAGCTGCTCGGCAGTATCCGTTATGCTGCGCTGCAATCCGGCATGAACCCCGTTCGACTATTCGGGAGTGTCAATCTCTTCGATGAACTGGCCGGGATCAAGGAGCGGGATGAAATGCAGAAATGGTTCCGGCATAAGGTGGTCAAGGTGCTGGTTCAGGAGATGATCAGCAGGCAGGATTACCACTTGAAGCATATTATTGAGAAGGTCATTCTTTTTTTGAACGAACAATATATGACCGGACTATCGCTTGAATCATGCGCTGACAGGTTTGAAACGAGTCCTTATACGCTCAGCCGGGCGTTCAAGCAGATAGCAGGCATCAACTTCATCGATTACCTGACCGATATTCGAATCCGGAACGCCAAGCTGCTCCTTCTGGACCCCGACCTGAAAATTAACGAGGTCGCAGAGAAGGTTGGCTATCAGCACAGCTACTTCAACCGCATTTTCAAAAAATATGAGGGCATTACACCCAGCAGCTACCGCGAGCTGAACCGGCAAGGAAAATGACAGCGGGATCATCTCACCCAAAGCGCCAAACGGCAGGAAGGCGCATATAACAACGCAGGGACAAGCATGCCGTTGAGTGTTCCCGCAACAATGCGACAGGAGGTTCTTTAAGCCATGAATGAAGCGTATATAAATGAGCATGACAGCATATTTACGGCATGTGGCGGAAGCGTGGGCGAGGCATTAACAACGGTAACGAATCGCTACATCGGCAATCATCCGCAGCATCCGATGACCTGCCGGGCCTTCAATGCCGACGGGATACTGAAAAAGCACGATTACAGCTATGATTTCAATCTGACGGAGCGCTTTCCCGATATGCGAAACGGGCAGTACATCTATGCCTGGTCCAAATTCTGGAGCGAGCAGGACGCGCCAATGACCTTTATTTTGCATTGCTATGGACCCCTTCAATTTTTTGCAAATGGGGCTTCCGTATATAAAGCGAATCTGGCCGATGAATTGAATGCCAAGCGGAGAATACCCGTAACCGTACCTTTGAACAAGGGCTGGAACCATTTTGTCATCCTGTTTACGAAGACTGAGGCTGGCTGCGGGGGCTCCTTCGGACCCGGCTCATACAAGAGCAATCCGACCTACGTGCTGGCCCCGTCACCAGAGAGAAACGGGCACGAGGGCTGGATATACAGCGGTCCGCAGGACAAGCGACGGGAGCTGCCCGGCCCGCAAACCAAAGAGGGTGACAGCGGAATCGTCTGGTATCCGCGCCTGCAGTGGGGTGAGCGGGATCTCTTGCATCCCATGGCACGCATATTTGGAGATTTGAACAACCGTTATGCCGTAGCCTGGACGAAATTAACCTGCACTCTGGACGGCGCATCCTCTATTGTACTAAAGGGCCGGGCAGCGGGAATCGCAGATATATTCATCGACGGGAACAAAATAGCCGAACAGACGACGGGAGATTTTTCCATACCGCTCAATCTCTCATACGGTCGGCACGATCTGCATATTCGCTGCGCCGGCACCGTGGAGAATTGGGGATTCCGGCTGGATGAGCTGCCTGCAGGAGTCCGGCTGGCGCCGCCTTATCCCGTGGAGGGCGGAGCGGACGAGTGGTTATATGCCGGCCCGCTCGAAGCGGATGAGCCGCTGCCGCCAACCGGGACGGCTTATGCGCTGATCGATACGAAAGCGGGCGGCACCTTCTGGCGGCTGGATCAGCCCAATACCTGGGTGCGCCTCTTCGCGGACAACGCTTTGTTCGGCAGATGGAATTATCCGCTTGGCGTTACGCTGTACGGTTTGCTGCAAACCGGCAGGCTGCTCGATCGCGGGGATGTAACGGCCTATGTGCGAAGCCATATCGAAACCTGCACGCGGCTGTACAGCTATGCCATGTGGGACAAGCAGCAGTTCGGGGCGTCGGGTGTGCTCAATACGCTCGCTACACTTGACAGTCTGGACGACTGCGGCTCCTTCGGGGCTACCATGCTGCTGGCGCTTCAGGAGCAGGGCATGAACGGAGCTGACGAGATCGCAGAGTTGATCGCGGATTACATCTCTGGCGAACAATACCGGCTTCCGACGGGGGCCTTGTACCGCAAGCCGCGAATCGCCGATTTTACCCATGAAACGGTTTGGTGCGACGATCTGTATATGAGCGTGCCGTTCCTTTGCCGTTATTATCAGCGCACCGGCGACATCCGCTATATTGAGGACGCGGTCAACCAGCTCCTTCAGTTCAGGAAGCTGATGTATATTCCGCATCTGCAGGTCATGTCCCATGTGTATGACCTCACTTTGAACAAGCCCACCGTGGTGGCATGGGGGCGGGGGAATGGCTGGGTGCTGTTCTCGCTCTCCGAGCTGCTGGCGGCTCTGCCGGAAGATCATGAACAGCGCCGGGAGCTGCTTCGCTATTTTAATGATCTGTGTGAAGGGTATTTGCGGCTGCAAGGGGTGAACGGCCTGTGGCACCAGGTGCTGACAGACGCGGAATCGTATCAGGAGACTTCCTGCACCTCCATGTTTATATATGCTTTTGCGCGCGGCATTCGTTTCGGCTGGTTAACCGGCAAGCAGCGGTATGTCGAGGCGGTCCTGAAGGGATGGAAGGGAATGACGCAGATCTCCATCGACAAAACAGGCAATGTTTACGGCGTATGCAGGGGCTCCGGGTATTCATTCAATGGAGATTACTACAAGGATGACCTGCCTTGGCTGCTTAACGATACGCACGGTATTGGAATCGTGCTGCTTGCCGGGATCGAGGTTCTGCAAATGGAGCAGCTGCTAGCCGGGATGCATGCGGCTCCCCTTGGAAGCTAGTGGCTGTGGCTCACCAGGAGGCTAACTCGGGGGAACTCTTGTGAGCCCCTTCATGCGGATGCTCTGGCTGAAGCTTAAAAAAAATGAACTGCTTTGTGGAGACGGGCGGGAAAGAAATGAGACGAAACGAAGTTTTCTTGGTGAATGATTATGGCGCGGCTGCGGATGGAGACACGCTGGCCACCGCTTCAATTCAGGAGGCTATCGACGCTGCATGGGGCGCAGGCGGGGGCCGGATTGAATTTGCTCCGGGCTCCTATTTGACGGGGGCTCTGTTTCTTAAGTCCAATGTGCAGCTGCATCTGGCTGAAGGTGTGGTGCTGCGCGGTGCCGCAGGCGAGGAGGACTATCCTGAGCTGTGGTCTCGTGTTGCGGGCATCGAGATGAACTGGTACAGCGCATTGATCAACATTTGCGGTCAGGAGAACGCGAGCATAACCGGCAAGGGGACCATCGATGGACAAGGCAACTGCTGGTGGGATAAATATTGGAGCATGCGCAAGGTATATACGGAGCAGGGGCTGCGCTGGGTCGTCGACTACGACTGCAAAAGGCCGCGGAACATTCAGGTTATCGATTCGTCCCGGATCGAACTGAAGGATTTTACCTCTCTCCGCTCAGGCTTCTGGAACGTGCATATCTGCTACTCCGAGCACGTAACGGTGTCTGGGCTGACGATCCGCGACAATCAGGGCCCAAGCACCGACGGGATCGATATTGATTCGTCCTCCCATGTTCTGGTGGAGAACTGCTTCATCGATTGCAACGATGATAATCTCTGTATTAAAGCCGGGCGCGACGCCGATGGACTGAGGGTCAACCGGCCCGCCGAGGATATCGTTATCCGCAATTGCATAACGGGAGCGGGAGCCGGCATCACCCTTGGCAGCGAGACCTCCGGGGGCATTCGCAATGTAGAGATATACAATATCAAATCTGTCGGGACGAGCAACGGCCTGCGGTTTAAATCGGCGCGGAACCGCGGAGGTCTGATTGAGAATATACGGGTCCATAACCTGGATATGATCGATGTGCGTAATCCGTTCGGCTTCCTGCTGAACTGGAACCCCAGCTACAGCTATGCTCAAATTCCGGAAACCTGGGAGGGCGAGGTCCCTGTTCATTGGCAGGTTCTCGCAGAGCCCGTGCTGCCTGAGCAGCGGGGAATACCGGAGTTCCGCAATGTGGAGATCGCCAATGTCACGGTCAGGAATAATCTGCTCCCCGGTTCCGGCAGACCCGTATCCTATGCCTTCGAGGTGGAGGCGTATCCTGAAAAGCCGATCAGCGGCATCCGCTTGAGCAATATCTTGATAGAAAGCCATGCAGCCGGCACAATCTCGCACGCGAAGGACTGGACAATGAACGATGTGGTCATTCGCACATTGGATGGCGTCAATGTCCGCTTGAACCATTGTGATAGCGTTGACCTGCCGGAAGTGGAGCGCTTTGCTCCCAAGGCCTTGGAAGACTCATAGATTGCAAATCCTGGTCTGATCCATGAATATTAATCTCTCAGCAGCGCAAATGCCGCACCAGGCGACTGAAGCCGGATTTCGCTTATGACGCAAGCCAGCATGATGGATTCCTGCAGGCGGCTTTGCCGGATATCGCCCAGGTCGACGACGTCCTTCCACCCCAGATCGTTCAGGAGGAACGCGGCCTGGTTTTTGGCATGCCGTTCATTGCCGGACATAAACATAACGGGTACGCCTTCCCGGTATGCCGGCCGCACCATTCTTTTGTCGCTGACCGTATTGAGTGTTTTAACGACGCGGCTCTCCGGCAGCATCTGCTGCATGATTTCACCTGCTGACGTATTGTCGTACAGCAGCCGTGGACCGCTGCTGAACTCAACCGCGTTGCTTACATCAATAACCGTTTTGTTCTTCATGTATGAATGATCAATGTTATCAAGCACATCCGCCGCGCAAGACCAGGGAAGCGCCATGACAATGAGTTCACCGAACCGGGCCGCTTCGTTGAAGGAAACGACGTCCCCTTGTCCGCCTGCTGCTTGCTTCCATGCCCCGTGCTTCGCATGCTGCGGGTCGCGGCTGCTGATTGCCGCATGATGGCCGGCCCGTATCAGGCCATGGCCTATACCTGCCCCTACGCTGCCTGCCCCGATGATTCCGATATTCACAAACATCCTCTCCTCTCTAGATGAGATTATAAGAGCTTATGATGGGGCGGACAATAAGGCACTTTTTGGTTTCCAATATCCGCGAAACTGATATCGGGTATAATGGTTTTAAAAAAACGAGGTGATTCGATGCCTGTTAAGCCTAACGAGTGTCCGGTCGAAATTGTATTTTCCCTCTTAAGCGGGAAGTGGAAAATCCCCATATATAGACACTTATATAAGAATGGCGCTGTGCGATATGCCGAACTGCGCCGGCATCTGCCATCCATTTCAAAAAAGATGCTAACGGAGCAGCTCCGGGAGCTTGAGGCTGACGGCATAATTGACAGGGAAATTTATAGCGGAATGCTGCCGAAGGTAGAATATTCATTGACTCCGCGTGGACGGTCGATGATATCCTTTCTTGACATGATGAGCGAGTGGGGAGTTAAGCACTTTTCTTCGGGGCATTCACAATGACAGAGGGTAGCGGGAGAAAAAGAGAGCCCTTGATCCAGAGCTTCCGCTTTAACAGTCCGATATAAACGGTACGGAGTTAGACCAATAAGATTGAGGTATCATTTCGCCAGAGGAAGCCTGTTTCAAGGCTTCCTCCGGGAAGCGACGCATTCGTCTCTATAGTTAATGAGCGGCAGTAGACTGCTGACCGCTATTCCATTCCTTGATCTCCAGTTTGCTTTTGTGGCCCCATTTCTTGCCCAGCTTTTTCAGGAAGCTGCTGTTCTTCCGCTCCTCCTGCATCATTCGCAGGCCTCTCATCAGCATTAGGTGTCTGCGATCGTCATCGTGACTCAGCTTCCGCATTTCTTCGAAATATTCGCCATTCATGCTGTTTCGCACTCCTTCTAGGTGGTTTCTTCAAAAGGTAAATCTTTAGTCCTGGTTACTAATACCTATTATATCGGACGCCACTGAACAAATTCTGAAAGAATCCGGGTTTTTATGACATTTTATGGTGTAAATATGAAGGAATTGTGACAAAATGCATCAGGCTATTTTGCATTTACATATATACATATAGGTACTGGAAGCCGATATAAGCAGCATGGTCGTTTTATCGCAGCAGGCAGCAGGAATGATATTGTACAATCCGAAGGGACTGGATGAAGATTATGAAGGGGTTTGTGTGGTTTAGAAAACGCTTAACATTACGGATTGCAGCGGTGGTCATGGCGGTCTTTCTCCTGTTATCGTCATGTTATATCTGGCTGCAAATCAGCAATACGAAAACAGCGGCCAAGGAGGCGATTACGAGCTATGGCACGCGTATGGCCGGCAGCTATTCCAGCCATCTCGATACGCAAAGACTGGAGCAATTTTTAGCCGATCCGCAGGAAAACGAATTGTACTGGACGATCCGGCAGGGGCTTGACCGGTTCCGTGCGCAAATCGGCGCTCTGTATGTGTATATTGTCCAAATAGACGCAAGCCAGCGTCCGCTGATTATGATCGACGGCCAGCCGAAGGATTCGGACTCCGCATCTCCGATCAATGAAGTGACGGATATCCCCGCGGATGCGGTCAAGTCGCTGCTGGCTGGCAGCCCGGCGAATTCGCCGGTAATCGATAATCCGCAGTACGGCAAATATATCTCCTCGTACGCACCGATCAAACGTCCGGACGGAACGGTCATCGGCGTGCTTGGAATCGATACGGAAGCCTCGGTTATTGAAAGCATCGCAAGCGGCGCCATACGCGAAAGCCTTCCCTTTTATCTGCTCATCATCGCGATGACCTTGCTGGGACTCACGCTTATTGTATGGGTGCTCTTCCGTGCATTCCGTCCGCTTAAATGGATTGTATCCGGAGCGGAGAATATAGCGGCTGGCGAATTTGCCAAAGCAAACCGGCAGATGCTTGAGCATCCTGTTCGTTCGGAGGATGAGGTGGGCGCCATGTACAGGGCAATCGTCAACATGTCAACCAGCTTGAACACGATCGTCGGCGGTATGGTATCGAACATTGCCCAGACATCCGCGCAGGTCGCCCAATCCTCGGACCGGTTTGCGGCGGAAGCCCAGCATTTGCTTGAAATGAATACCCGTGTCAGCGAAGCTTCGGGCCTGGTGGCCGAGGGCGCAAGCGCCCAACGCATCAGCTCGGAAGAAAGCGCGGGCTCGATGGGGGAGATTGCGGCTATTATCCAGCGGATCTCCGAAGCGGCATCTGCGGTATCGGACGCATCCGTGCAGGCTCTCGAAAGCGCGGAATCCGGCAGGCATTCCGTCGGACGAATGAACAAGCAGATCCGCACGATTTCTGCGGCTACGGAGGAAGCTGCCTTGCGGGTGGCGACTCTGCGCAATTATTCGGTCGAGATCGAAGGAGCGTTGGCGGCCATTTCCCAAATTGCCAACCAGACGAAGCTGCTTGCGCTCAATGCATCTATTGAGGCGGCGCGGGCCGGCGAGCACGGTGCCGGATTCGCGGTTGTTGCAGGGGAAGTAAGAAAGCTGGCGGATGAGGCTTTCGTCTCCACGGAGCTGATAGCTTCATTGCTGCAAAATGTTCAAAGCGAATCGCTTCGCATCAGCGAGGCGATGGAGAATGGCGCAAGAGAAGTGCATACGGGGGAATCGCTATCCGTGGCGGCCGACGAGTCGTTTACGCATGTGGTGGAAATGTTCCGGGTAGTGACCGGACAAATTCAAGAGATTTCCGCCGGAACCGAGCAAATGACAGCCGGCTCCGAAGAGGTTCTGGCATCCAGCGTCACGATCGCCGAAATCGCCAAAGCCTCTTCCGACCAGACGCTTCAGATCCGGGAACTGGCGGACCAGCAGCTGCGCATCGTTAAGCAGTTTGCCGATTCCGCCGCAGAGCTGAGCGGGACGACGCATCATTTGCTTGCGGCCGTCAAGCAGGTAAAGGTGTAACTCGGACAAATAAAACGAGCCTTGGAAACAATCCGGAGGCTCGTTTTATTTGTCTATTTTTCAGTTCAGAAACAGCGGGCTTCAGGTGCTTGCTTCCCCCAATTAAGGAGTTTAGAAGAATACGCGCTGGGACAACCAGATTCCACCCAAAACAAAGGCCAATACGGAACCTGCGATAACGGCATTTCTGGAAAACTTCCATTTGTGCATCATCATGAGCAGAGGGAGGGCGACGCCGACCAACGTGATCTGAACAACCTCGATTCCGAGATTGAAGCTGAGCAGATCCACAGCCAGCTGGCTTTTGGGAAGATTCATTCCTTTAAGAATGTCAGCAAAGCCCATTCCATGGATTAAGCCGAAGAAGAACGTCAGCACCCAACGGTGACTGACCTGTTTGCGAATAATATTATCGATGGCGACAAAGCAGATGCTCAAAGCGATGGCAGGCTCGACAATCCGGGGAGATACATCAATAATTCCCAATACCGTCAATGATAACGTGATGCTGTGAGCGATCGTAAAAGCGGTGATCATGCCCGTATACTGTTTGAACGTCTGCCTTGCAACAACAAGAGAAAACAAAAATAATAGATGATCGTACCCGGATAAAATATGGTTCATGCCAAGTGTAAAGAAAGAATACCAACCTGAGTTCACTTATGTTCCTCCTCGAATGATACCAAGTTCATTTGCCGTTTCTGGATGAAAGAAGACTGTTTTATGCAGTATACCGTAAGAGAATTGGGAGAATATATCGATTTATGTCATCAAATTATTAAAAAATTATGTAGAACATGACCGGATTTTAAGGTTAATAACCCGAATAAATTTGTAATTGATGTGGAATGTCAAGTAAAATGACACAAGGATAACGTAATCTCAATGAACAAAGGGGAAATCAGATGAGAGAAGCAATCATAATAGGCGGCGGCCCATGCGGACTTTCTGTCGGGATGGCCTTGCAGGAGCAGGGAATTGATTACTTAATACTCGAGAAAAGGGCTATTGTAAATACGATTCTTTCATTTCCTGCTAATATGCGTTTTTATAGTACAAGCGACAGGCTGGAAATCGGAAATGTTCCCTTTTTATCAGAAGAAGAACGTCCCACCCGACATGAGGTAATGCGCTATTATCGCGCTGTCGTTACAAGGCAGCAAATGAATATTCTAACGTTTCATCATGTCATAAGGGTCGAACGTTCATCGGACGGCTTTCTCGTTCATACCCATAATCATCTGGGGAAAGAGGAAGTATTTGAAGCAAGAAGGATCGTAATCGCTACAGGGATATATGATCACCCGAGACTATTAGGGGTTCCAGGCGAGAACTTATCCAAAGTGATGCATTACTATACGGAAGGACACTCTTATTCGGGAAGGTCTGTTCTTGTTGCGGGAGGCAAAAATTCCGCGGTTGAAGCAGCAATCGACTTATATCGCAGCGGAGCGCAAGTATCGTTGGTTCACCGTGGCGCTACGGTTTATCAAGGTATTAAGCCCACCCTGCTGCTCGATATACGGAATTTGATTGAAAAAGGAAGAATCGGGTTTTATCCCGAGTCGGCAATCACGCGTATTGAAGAAGAGCAGGTATTCGTCCAAAGCGGGAATGAGCAAATTAAAATCCAAAATGATTTTGTATTTTCCTTAATCGGGTATCAGCCTGACCTTTCGATGCTGAACGATCTGGGAATTATGTTAGATCATCAAACTCAAATTCCGCTCTTTGACCCTGATACGTATGAAACCAATGTGGCGGACATATTTGTTGCCGGCGTCGTTACGGGAGGAATAACCAATAAAGTGTTTATTGATGATGGACGGCTTCATGGACCGAAAATTGCTGAAAAAATTGCGGCCGATATGGGCAGGAAATAGGAAGGATGCCGTATTTTGGTTAAAATGCCCGGTTTGATGCTGCTCCAAGGGGGGCATTTTTCATTTCATATCGCCTATGATACAATTTAGTGAAATGAAGGCAGGGCAGGGTGGTTTTATGGCAGACAAGGAAGAACTGATCCGGTTCGGAGTGGCGTTTCCGGCTCCATTAATCGAGCAGTTCAATCATTATATTGAGGAACAAGGCTATACGAACCGGTCCGAAGCGATTCGGGATATGGCCAGAAAAGCGATGCTCGATCCTGCGAAGCTTCCATCCGATGCGCATGTTGCCGGCACCATAGTCATGGTGTACGACCATCACATCCGGGATCTTCCTCTTCTACTGACAGAGCTTCAGCATCAGTTCCATCACGACATTATATCCACGATGCATGTTCACCTGAACCATAACCAGTGCCTGGAGGTCATCGTCGTTCGGGGCCGCTTATCGGGGCTTCGCACGCTCCATCATCAGATACAAGTACAAAAAGGCGTACATTATGCCGAGCTTTCCGTTACTTATGCGGAGGAACAGGGCTTGGAGATTCATGATCATAAATAAAAACAGGAATAAGCGATCGCCCCAAAAAGGGGCGGTCGTTTTTTTGTTGAAATATTCCAATATTTTTGAGCATGTCGGTGAAAAAGGGAGTGATTCCCTTTTTTTATTGTGCTACAATTTACTAAAAACGTGCCACATATAAAATCGATGGGATGGAGTGGGGGAAACGTGAGGAAGATTGGGGTTTATTCGATATTGGCGATGATGATTACCGGACTTCTGCTTGCGGGCTGCTCGTCATCCCCCAAGGAGAGCGGGAGCACCGGCAAAGACGAATTAATATTGGCTGTTGGCGCGGAACCGGAAACCGGGTTTGATCCAACGACAGGTTGGGGGCGCTACGGTTCACCGCTGTTTCAGAGCACACTGCTGAAGCGGGACGATGATCTGCGCATTGAGAATGATCTGGCAACCGGCTACGAGGTGAGTGATGATGGTACGGTATGGACGGTCAAGCTGCGGTCCAATGTTGTATTTACCGATGGCAAGCCGCTTACGGCAGAAGATGTTGAATTCACCTTTGATACGGCGGCCGGGAACGGCTCCGCCATTGATCTGACCAATTTGAAGAGCGTGCAGTCCGAAGGGGAGGGCACCGTCATCTTCACACTCAAGGAGCCGCAATCTACTTTTGTTTCTCTTCTTGTTTCAACCGGTATCGTTCCCAAACACGCATACGGAAAAGATTATGCGGAGCTCCCCATTGGATCGGGGCCGTATAAATTTGTGCAGTGGGATAAAGGCCAGCAGGTCATCGCCGAAGCGAATCCCGATTATTATGGCGTGAAGCCGTATTTCAAACGAATGACGTTTTTGTTTCTGAGTGAAGATGCAGCGTTTGCGGCTGCCAAATCAGGCAAGGTCGATGTGGCCTATATCCCGTCCTCCTACAGCAAGGAAACGGCAGCGGGCATGCGTCTTGAGGATATCAAAACCGTGGATAACCGGGGCATCCTGTTCCCCTATGTTCCGTCTGGCGGCCAAACCAGGGACGGCAATCCAATCGGCAACGATGTAACCGCGGATATTGCCATCCGCAAGGCGGTTAATGTGGCCATCGACCGGAGCGCGCTGGTTGAGGGAATTCTGGAAGGCTATGGCTCGCCCGCTTACTCGGCCAATGACGGACTTCCCTGGGGAAATAATCAAATCGTAATCAAAGACGCCGATGTGAATGAAGCGAAGACCATTTTGAGCGATGCGGGATGGACCGATACAGACGGTGACGGGATTGCCGAGAAGGGTTCGCTCAAGGCTGAGTTCAATCTTCTTTATCCATCCGGAGATATTGCCCGCCAATCGCTTGCTCTCGCCGCTGCGGATATGGTCAAGCCTGCCGGCATTCATATGAATGTGGAAGGGAAGAGCTGGGACGATATTGATAAAAGAATGCATGCCGACGCTGTGATGTTCGGCTGGGGCAGCCATGATCCCCTGGAAATGTACAACCTGTACAGCAGCACGTATCAGGGAGTTGATTATTACAACGCCGGTTATTACAGCAATCCGGTGGTAGATGACTGGATGAACCAGGCTCTTCGCGCAACGAACGAAGATGAGGCTTTGAAATATTGGAAGAATGCGCAGTGGGATGGAAAGACGGGACTCAGTTCGCTCGGGGACGCGCCATGGGCGTGGCTTGTGAATATCGATCATCTGTATCTCGTAAACGACAAGCTGGACATCGGCAGGCAGCGTATCCAACCGCACGGGCATGGCTGGCCGATCACGGATAATATCGAGGAATGGAAATGGAACAACTAGCGGAAAAGAGGGTTGGAAATGACATGCAATTTGGGTGCGTATCTGGGGCTGAAGCTGGTTCGTCTGGCGACGCTTCTGGCTGCTGTCAGCATCGTTTCGTTCACGCTTGTCAGTCTCTCGCCAATCGACCCGGTTCAGGCTTACATTGGATCGGATGTCATGCGTGTCGGGCCTGAGCAGCGCCAAAGCATTTCCGCTTATTGGGGGCTGGATAAGCCGCCCGCGGAGCAGTTTGCCCGTTGGGGATCGGCTCTGCTCCGCGGCGACCTCGGCACCTCGATGATATTCCGCGAGCCGGTGGCGGAGGTTATCGGCGAGCGGTTCCTGAATTCCGCCGCGCTGATGGCGATAGCCTGGCTGCTCTCCGGAATTACAGGGTTTACAGCCGGTGTAATAGCGGCGATGAAAAAAAACTCATGGATGGACCGCCTCATTCAGTGGTACTGCTATACGCTGGCGTCCACACCGACATTCTGGCTGGGACTGCTGCTGCTCATGTTTTTCTCCGTTTGGCTCGGGTGGTTTCCGATTGGACTCGGCGTACCCGCAGGCGTTCTTGCGGAGCAGGTTACGCTCGCGGATCGCATCCGGCATATCATTCTGCCTGCGCTGACCCTTAGCATCATCGGAATTGCGCCAATCGCGCTGCATACCAGGCAGAAGCTGATCGATGTTCTGGAGAGCGATTATGTACGGTTTGCCAGAGCCCGAGGGGAGAAGGGATTCGGACTGGTGCGAAGGCATGGTCTGCGCAATATTGCCCTGCCGGCCGTCACCCTGCAGTTCACCTCCTTCAGCGAATTGTTCGGAGGCGCCGTGCTGGCAGAGCAGGTGTTTTCGTACCCGGGCCTTGGACAAGCGACGGTTGAGGCGGGTTTAAGAGGGGATGTTCCGCTGCTTATGGGACTTGTCCTGTGCAGCTCGCTGTTCGTCTTTACAGGCAATACGATTGCGGATCTGCTGTATAAAGTAATTGATCCGCGGGTCCGGGAAGGCAGGGCGCTTTGATGGAAAATCCGGTTCAGCCTGCCGGGAACCCGGCATTTCGTTTCCGGGTCAATCGGCGGAAACGGGCGTTAGCATGGGCTGTTTGTCTCTCGGCTCTTCTTGTCGCGATCGGGATTCTTGCCATGCTGCTGGGGGACGGGCAGCTTGCAACGAATCTGGAAATCCGGAATTTACCGCCTTCGCTGCTGCATCCCTTCGGGACGGATTGGCTGGGGAGGGATATGTTTGTCCGCACGATCAAGGGGCTGGCGCTCAGTATCGGCGTAGGCATGATCGCCGCTGTCTGCAGTGTCATGATCGCCACCGCTGTCGGGCTGGCTGCCGCTACCCTGGGGAAAACAGCGGACCGGATCCTGTCATGGCTGATCGATCTGTTTCTGAGCGTTCCGCATCTGGTCGCTCTCATTCTTATCGCCTTTGTATGCGGCGGCGGCATTAAAGGGGTCATTATCGGCGTTGCCTTGACCCACTGGCCGGGTCTCTCGCGGATTATCCGCGCCGAAGTGCTGCAGCTGCGATCCGCCGAATTCATTCAGGTGTCCAGGCATCTGGGGAAATCGAGCTGGTGGGTGGCATCGCGGCATCTCATTCCGCATCTTGTTCCGCAGCTGTTCGTGGGTCTCATGCTGTTGTTTCCGCATGCGATATTGCACGAGGCCTCCATTACATTTCTTGGGTTGGGGCTGTCGCCTCATCAGCCGGCTATCGGCATTATATTATCGGAAGCGATGCGGTACTTGTCAACGGGCATGTGGTGGCTGGCGGTATTTCCGGGTCTTGGACTGCTCGTGATCGTCCGCTCGTTCGACCGTCTTGGCGACCATATGCGAACGCTCCTTGATCCGCGTCGCGCACATGAATAATTCATTGGAATGCGGGGTGAAAGCCAATATGGCACTGCTGGAGGTCGATAATCTCTCCGTTTCTTTCACGCAATATGACGGCGGCGGGCTGGGTCAGCATTCGGTTCAGCCCATCACGGGCCTGCATTTGAAGGTGGAAGCAGGAGAAGTCATGGCCGTCATCGGTTCGAGCGGTTCCGGCAAAAGCTTGCTCGCTCACGCCATTATGGGCATTCTGCCGGAGAATGCCCGGATGTCGGGAACGATCCGCTATGACGGGAGAACAATGTCCGCCGAGCGGCTGAATACATTGCGGGGCAAAGAAATTGCGCTTGTGCCGCAGTCGGTGAATCATCTGGATCCGCTCATGAAGGTCGGAGCGCAAGTAAGAACGACGGCTGCCGGCCCGGAGCCGCTGGCTGCGCAGCGGGCCATATTCAAACGTTACAGGCTTGCGGAACAGACTGAGCGGCTGTACCCTTTTCAATTATCCGGCGGAATGGCCCGCCGGGTATTGGTGGCGACAGCGACAATCAGCGGCGCCCGGCTTATCGTTGCGGACGAACCAACGCCGGGCATGCATCCGGACGATATGGCGGAAGCCTTGGCTACATTCAGGGAATTGGCCGATGAGGGCTGTGCGGTGCTGCTCATTACGCATGATATCGAAGCGGCGCTCCGGATTGCCGACCGGGTTGCGGTCTTTTATGCCGGAACAACGGTTGAAATCGCCTTGGCTGCGGATTTCGCCGACAATGGAGCGCAGCTGCGGCATCCATATAGCAAGGCGCTCTGGCAGGCGCTGCCGCAGAACGGCTTCCTGCCGCTTCCCGGTGCCCAGCCCGGACCGGACAATTTGCCGCCAGGGTGTCTGTTCGCCCCTCGCTGTGCGGCGGCCACTTCAGCATGCACGGATGACGGACCTGATATGCGGGATCTGCGCGGCGGATCCGTGAGGTGCTTTCATGCTTCTTAAGGGAGAAGGTCTCGGTTTCCGCTATGGCAAGGGACCATGGCTTTTCCGCAGTCTTGAAGTAGCGGTCCAATCCGGTGAAATCGTCGGTCTTGTCGGTCCGAGCGGATTCGGCAAGACGACGATTGGCCGGATTCTGGCCGGTTATGAGAAGCCGGAAGAAGGAGCCATAACGCTTGACGGTCAAGAGCTGCCCCGCAGCGGCTGTCATCCGGTTCAGCTGGTGTTCCAGCATCCGGAGCGGGCCGTCAATCCAAGGTGGCGCATCCATCGCATCCTTGCAGAGGCGGGCGAACCGGAGCCGGCCTATCTGCAGGAGCTGGGCATTGAGAAGGCCTGGCTGAAGCGATGGCCCAATGAATTGTCCGGAGGAGAGCTGCAGCGTATTTGCATCGCCAGAGCATTAGGCAGCAAGACCCGCTTTGTGATCGCCGACGAAATGACCACTATGCTGGATGCCGTTACGCAAGCGCAGATTTGGCATGCGGTGCTTGCGATTGCGCGCGAGCGGAAGCTCGGTCTTCTTCTGATCAGTCATGACCTGCATTTGATTGAGCGGCTCTGCCATCGATGGATCAGGCTGGGTGAGGCATGAGAAAGCTCCCGACCTCAAATAGTCGGTTCATTGTCAAAGTGGAATGAATAGAAAAAAAAGCAGCTGCTTTCATTTGTCCAGGAACCTCCGTCCCGCTTAAGCAGTGGATTCGGAGGCATTTTTATGTGGTTTTTTGAACTGGACCTTCCCCTACAGATCCTGCGCCAACCGTATCATGTCCACTACCTGTATTCCGTTCTCGAATATCTCTTCCGTGTAATGTCTGATGAAGAAGTCCCTGTCCACTCCGGTTATCCGGAACCCGCATTTCTGGTAAAGCGCAAGCTGCCCGATCCCTGAATTTCCAGTGCCGATTTCAATCGTCTTGTAACCGTGGCTCCTGGCCTGCTGAATGGCATGGTTCACCAGCCGCCTGCCTATACCTTGCCCCTGCTTGCTCTCATCAACGGCTATATTTACGATCTCGACGGTTCCCGGCCTCGTTGGCAGCAGCACATAGACGCCTGCGATCTCATCATTCAGTTCTGCGACGAAGCATTGCCCTCTTCGGATATACCCGTCAACGAGCTTGCGGGACGGATCCGCCAATAGCAGCAAATCCATCGGAGCTTGTTCATCTCCATGCAGTTCCCGGATTTCCATTTCATGCCACATCCCTCTAACCATAATTATGTAGTTTAACATAGGAAACTCCAAAGGCATTCCCAAAAGACATCTGCGGGATTAAAGCGGCGTGCAGGCGCGTGGAACCGGGGTAGGGAAAGATCCGTCGAACAGGAGGCTTCGGGAAGCCTGTATTTCTTAAATCCCTCATTCATTAAATGAATGACCGCATCAAATTTTGTGAGGGACGTATCCGCTTTGCGATGTGATATAATTTGGAGGATTATACATAACGGCAAGGGAGTCCTCTAAAGTGAGCTTTCTGAAACCTTACTTCCGCCAATTCGGCAAGCCTTTTTTCGCTGCTCTTCTTTTCCTCATGCTGGAAGCGTTCTGCGATCTGCTGCAGCCTCTGCTGATGTCGCGCATCATCGATGAGGGCGTCGCGAACAAGCAGATGGATTATGTGCTGCAGTTCGGCGGCTATATGCTGCTCGTCACGGCAGCAGGCGCAGTGGGTGCGTCCATGCGCAACATCATCTCCAGTCACGTATCGCAAAATTTCGGCACGAAGCTCCGCTCGGATCTGTTCCGCAAAATCCAATCCTTATCCTTCAACAGCATCGACAAGTTCGACCGCGCTTCGCTGGTCACCCGGCTGACCAATGATGTCACGCAAATTCAGAATTTTACGAACGGGCTGATGCGTATTTTTGTCAAAGCCCCGCTTGTCTGCCTGGGAAGCCTGATCATGGCCGTGCGGCTTAATCCGCCGCTGTCGGTTGTGCTGATTGCCGTCGTCCCGATCGTGGCGGTGCTGATCGTCTCCAATATGCGGATCGGCTTCCCGCGATTTGCCAGGGTGCAGACGGCGCTCGACCGGGTTAACGGACTCTCCAGGGAGTATCTCTCCGGCGTCCGCGTCGTCAAGGCATTTAACCGGTTCGATTACGAGGTCGACAAGTTCGACGAGGTCAACAGGGGCTACCAGACCGCCTCCACCCGCGCCATGCGGACAATGGCGCTGTTCAGTCCCGGCATCATGCTGTCGGTCAACCTCGGCATCGTTGCCGTCATCTGGATCGGGGGCATCCGCGTCGATCAAGGCCAGATGCAGGTCGGCCATATCATTGCTTTCATCAATTATATGACGCAGATTCTGTTTTCCCTGATGATGATCTCCAACGTATTCAATATGTTCATCAGGGCCAAGGCGTCCTCGGAACGGATCGGCGAGGTTTTCGCGGAGCAGGATGCGATGGCCTGGAAAGAAGAACAGCCGCGCGCGCCGGAGGCGACCGGAAGCGTCGAGTTCAAGGACGTATCCTTTGCCTATGTGGGCAAGGAAGCCGTGCTGCGGAACATTACGCTGAGCTGCCTTCCCGGAGAGACCGTCGGCATCATCGGCTCCACCGGCTCGGGCAAAAGCACGCTCGTCAGCCTCATTCCGCGATTCTATGATGCGGATTCCGGAACGGTGGAGGTCGGCGGGGAAGACGTGAGCGCGATCGAGCCGGCGAGGCTGAGGGAGAAAATTGCCATCGTGCCGCAGAAAACCGTGCTGTTCACGGGAACGATCCGCGAGAATCTGCTCTGGGGCAAGGAGGATGCCACTCAGGAGGAGCTGGAGCGGGCGGCGAGGATGGCGCAGGCGGAAGAGTTTATTCTGAAATGCCCCGAGGGTTACGAGACGAAGCTTGGCCAAGGCGGCGTCAATCTGTCGGGCGGGCAGAAGCAGCGGCTGTCGATCGCCAGGGCGCTTGTGCGGCAGCCGTCGATCCTCATTCTCGACGATTGCACGAGCGCCGTCGACGCGGCGACGGAGGCGAAGATCAAGGAGGCGCTGAAGCGCTATGCCGAAGGGCTGACATGTCTGCTGATCGCCCAGCGCATTACGTCCGTCATGGACGCCGACCGGATCGTCGTTCTCGACAACGGGGAGATCGTCGGCACGGGCAAGCATGACGAGCTGATGAGAAGCTGCAGGGCGTATCAGGAAATTTACCGGTCGCAGGCCGGGCAGGAGGTGGATGCCAGTGTCTGAACGCAGTGAGGAGAATGAACACCGCGAGCCGCAGGCTGGTACGCCTGCCCCTCCTCCCCCGCCGATAGGAATGGCGGGACGGGGCGGCTTCGGCGCCGGACGCAGAGGCGGCCCGGTTGTTAAGCCCAAAAACCTGGGCGCGACGTTGAAGCGGATGTGGACGTATGTCGGCAGCGAGCGAAAGCGGCTGACCGTTATCTTCGCCATTATCCTGGTTGATGCCCTCATTACGCTGACCGGTCCTTATCTTATCGGGATGGCTGTAGATGCGATGTCCGGCGCAGGGGGCGGGAAGGCGGTCGGGCAGGTCGATTTCAGCCTCCTTCAAGTCGCGCTGATTGCGCTTGTTGTTTCCTATCTTGCCGATGGCGGGCTGATTTTTCTGCAGGGCTGGCTGATGGCCGGCGTGGCGCAGCGTATCGTCGGGCGACTGCGGACATCGCTGTTCGGCAAACTGCAGAAGCTGCCCATCCGCTTCTTCGATACCCGGACGCACGGCGATCTGATGAGCCGCATGTCCAATGATATCGACAATGTCAGCAATACGGTGGCCCAGTCCGCCGTACAGGTCATGACGGGCTCGGTCGCGCTTGTCGGTTCGCTTGTAATGATGATCGTCCTCAGCCCGTGGCTGACGCTGGCGAGTCTGATTACGGTGCCCGGCGTTTTCCTGCTGACGCGCGCGATCGCCCGCTCGACAGGACCGCTGTTCAAGGAGCAGCAGAACCGGCTTGGCAGGCTGAACGGCCATGTGGAGGAGACGATCTCCGGCATCCACATCGTCAAGGCGTTCAACCGCGAGGAAAAAGCGATCTCCGAGTTCGACGAGGTGAATGCCGAGCTGTGCGGGGTCGGCATCAAGGCGCAGATCCGTGCGGGCTTTCTGATGCCGATCATGAACGTCATCAACAATATCGGCTTCGCCGCAGTGGCTCTCGTCGGCGGTATCCTGGCGGTGAACGGCCATATTACGGTCGGGGTGATCGCCAGTTTTCTCAGCTATTCGCGCCAGTTCGTTCGTCCGCTCACGGATATTGCCAATCTGTTCAATGTGCTGCAGTCGGGTGTTGCCGGCGTGGAGCGGGTATTCGAGGTGCTTGACGAGGAAGAGGAGCCGGAGGACCCGCCGGGCGCTGTGCCGCTTACGAACCCGCGGGGGCATGTCGTCTTCGACAATGTATCGTTCGGCTACCGCGCCGACGTGCCGATTCTGAAGAACGTCAGCTTCGACTCGGCAGAAGGAACGAGCACTGCGTTCATTGGCCCTACGGGAGCGGGGAAGACGACAGTCGTAAATCTGATCACGCGATTTTACGATGTTACAGAAGGCTCCATCCGGATTGACGGGCGCGATATCCGCGACTATACGAAGGACAGCCTGCGCCGGGCATTCGGCATCGTGCTCCAGGACACGTATCTGTTCTCCGGTACGATCAAGGACAATATCAAGTACGGCAAGCCGGATGCCTCCGACGGGGAGGTAGAGCGCGCCGCAGAGCTGGCCAATGCAGCAGCTTTCATCGCCAGGCTGCCGCTGCGCTACGATACCCCGCTCACCGAGAACGGCGGCAATTTGAGCCAGGGCCAGCGCCAATTGCTGGCGATTGCGCGGGTTATATTGGCCGATCCGTCTATACTTATTCTCGATGAGGCGACCAGCAGCATCGATACGCGGACAGAGCTGCATATTCAGGACGCGCTTCGGGGCGTGCTGCGGGGGCGGACCAGCTTCCTCATCGCCCACCGCCTCAATACGATCCGCGATGCGGATACCATTATGGTCGTCGACCGCGGCGCAATCGTGGAGAGCGGCTCTCATTCGGAGCTGATGGGGCGGCGGGGAATCTATTATACGATGTTCACGAATCAGTTCGGAGCGGTGGCCGGCGGTTAGCCGGCTCTTCGCCTGCTTTGTCCTGATCCGGCATTTCCAGTCCGCTGAACAATATTACAAAGGACAAGTGACGGACTGGAAGTGTAAAATGAGGGTAAGCAGAGTCAGTGAAGCTGTAAGCGCTTCAAAAAAACTCTGCGGGGATGACAGTTCAATTATTTCTGACAACCGGGCTGCGGTAAGCCTGCATCCAGCGGTTGCAGTGGGGGGAGTGTAAATATGGAAATAAGAAGCGCGTATTTGAAGGCACCATGGCAGACCGAGATCAGACGGGTCAGCATGCCGGAGGAGCCGCCGGCCAAAGAAGTGCTCATCCGGGTCGAGGCATGCGGCATCTGCGGTTCGGATCTGTTTGCGGCTGAGAGCAAAGCGAAGGAGTGGCAGTCCTTCGGCCACGAGGTCGCCGGCGTCATCGAGAAGCTGGGACCCGGCTGCGACGGCCTGCAGGTTGGACAGAAGGTCGTGCTGGAGTCGTCGAGCTTCTGCGGTCAATGTGAAGTATGCCGCAACGGCAGGGTCGATCTTTGCCGCAGCGCGCCGCATTTTTGGGGCCGCCCGGCCCTGGGGTTCAGCGAATATATGACGGTTCCCGCCTGCTGCGTCGTTCCATATGAGGGGCTCTCGCCGGAGGTGGCCTGCCTGGCGGAGCCGGCAGGCGTCTCGCTGGACATGGTGAAGACGGCCGGCATCGAGCTGGGCTCGCGTGTCTGCATCATCGGACCGGGACCGATCGGGCTGATGGCGATTCCGCTGGCACTGCGCAGCGGCGCGGTCCAGGTCGTCTGCATTGGCCGATCCGGCAACAGCAAGCGTTTGGAGGTGGCGAAGGAGCTCGGGGCGGAGGTCCTTGTTGTCAATGGGCCGCTGAGCGGGCGGACTGATCTGCATAAGAAATTCGACCGCGTGCTGACGACAGCGCCCGCGCACTTCCTGGGAGATGCGCTCCCGCTGCTGGCCTTCGGGGGCATCATCTCCTATATCGGGTTCGGCGCTTCGGGGGACGAGAAGATCGAGCTGGACGTCAATGATTTTCACGTCCGCAAGCTGCAGCTCCGCGCCAGTTATGCCAGCCCCGGCATATACCTGCCGATGGTTCTGGAGTATATGAAAGCAGGAGTCATACCCGGGGACAAGATCATTTCGCATGTTCTGGAGCTGGATCAAATGGAAGAAGCGATGAGGCTGTGCAGCAAGGAAAAGGAAACGACACTGAAGATCGTCATCCGGCCCTGATCGCCGGTACGGCATTCGAGCAGCCGGATCTCATAAAAACACGGAAATGGGGACCTGATACGGTCCCTTTTTCATATCGATGAGTTTCTATCAGCTCTGAGAGAAGAAATTTGTTTCATCCGCAGCTTTTCAGAATCCAGATCTGACAACAGCTGTTTGTATAGTTCATTCACTTCATACGAGGGGCTTATGCCCATTTCTTCATGCAGCATCTCCATAAATTGCAGGTATTGCCGGACCAGAGCCTCTTTGTTCTTCTGCAGCGCCAAGGCCTTCATCAGCAGCTTGATCGTTTCTTCATCCAGCTCGTTGTAGGCGGTCAGCTTCATCAGCAGCCGGAGGGCTGTTGGCGCATCCCCTCTACTCAGCAAGGCAGTGCACAATCTCCGGGAGAAAGAACTGTACATTTGCGATAGCCGTTCAACCTCGCTCCATGCCCAAGGGTAGGCGCGATCCCCGAACAATTCGCCGGCATAGAGCTGTTCAAGCGCAAGCGCCCTTTCGATATCCGCATCCTCCACGACGGTCATCTGTCTGCAGCCTTCTTCGAAGCTGAACAGATCGACGCGGGCATGGTTAAGATTCAAGGCATAATGGCTGCTGTCAGAATGCAGGCTTCCCTTGAGTCCGTTAGCATCGAGAAGCTTGCGCAGCTGATAGGCTGTCGTGTTTAGATAAACTTCCGCATTCTTTCGGGGCATTCCGCCGAAGATATCCTCGATCAGCCTCTCTCTGGTGACAAGACCGCCTTTATGGATGGCCAGATAGCCAAAAAGCTCTGCGCTTTTGCTGGTCTTCCATTTCACGATTTCATTGCGGATACTTCGAATTTCCATCCTGCCCAGACAATTAAACAGGACTCTAATAACGGAGGATTCCTGCTCCGCAGGCACAGGGTCGGGAAGTCGCTCGGAGAGGGCCCTTTGGACGGTTTGGTGAAGCCTTTCCTGCACGACAGGCTTCACCATATAGTCGTAAGCATAGACGTCGAAAGCAGACAGGGCATATTCCCGATGGGAGGTGACGAACACAAGCTTCGTTTGTCTGCCGCTCTCTCTTAACCGCTGCGCAAATTCAAGTCCGCTCTCCCTGGGCATGTTTATATCTATGAATATCAGGTCCACATCATGGTCATTCAAATAAGAATAGGCTGCGGTGGTCTCCTGAAAGCTGCCCATGATTTTCACCTCGCCGATCTTGCCGAGCATCCGTTTCATAATTAAGTGCATGGCTTTTTCGTCATCGATGATAAGAACCTTCACCCGGTTTCACTCCTGTCGATCTGATTAAGAGCATGAGATGGCGCCGGAGGAGGCGTCGGGATCGAGAAATAAAAGGTGCTTCCTTGAGAAGGCGCGCTGTCGAACCAGATTTCTCCCCCGTTCAAGCGGACGAATTCTCTGCACAGGGTCAGGCCCAGCCCGACACCCAGCTCTCCAGCAGTTCCCACTGACGGAACAGGATAGGCCTCCTGCAGCAGGGAGTCGATCTGTTCATCGGGAACCCCCGCTCCCGTATCGCTTACGGATACGATCATTTTATCCTCTGCCCGTTCAGCTCTTAATGTAATGCGTCCTCCATAATCCGTAAACTTAATCGCATTGGAAAGCAGATTGCGGATGATCAGATCAAGCATTTCCTTATCCGCGAAAACAAATGTTTCCTCTGGTATCTCGGACAGGATCCGGATGCTTTTGCCCTCGCTGCGCACCTGCAGGAAACGCACGCTCATCTGAACCGTACGGGCCAAATCCCGCACCGCCGGATTAAACACCATTCCGCCCCTTTGGCTCTGAAACCATTCCAGCAGACTTTCTACCAGGGTAAAGGTTTTCTGGATTTGCTGGCCCATTTCATGAACGATTTCCTCATGGCTCTCTCCGCAATCCTGCATCTCCTCCTCCATCAGCTGCATCAGATTGAGAAGCACCGCAAGCGGGTCGCGGATGTCATGGGCAACCACGTTGAACATTTTATCCTTGAACGTATTCAGCTCCTGCAGCTGTCTGGCATTGTCGAGAAGCCTTTCCTCATAGCGGACCGTTTCCGTTACATCGCTCAACAGAAGCATTTTGCCGGCAGGCTTGAGTTTCTTGTCGATAATAAGCGATACCTGAACATTAAAAAAACGCTCTTGGTCCTGATTGGATATTTGCATTTTGTTTTCCGAGGACGGCTCCTGCATGATCCGTTCCAGCAGCTTTGGATAAAACGTGAAAACAAGCGCGGCCGGCTGTCCGATGGCTTGTTTGCGGTTCAGGCCAACGATGACCCGGACTGCAGCCTGGTTAAAGCCGGTTATCATATGGTCCAGATCAAATACGATGACGGCATCCTTCATCGATTCAAACACCTTTTGCACGGCCAGAGGGGCAAGCCTCAGCATATTGAATTGATAGATTCCGAATAAGAAGAACACGCTGGAAAATATGAATCCGAACGGAGAGATGTCAATAGGCATATTCGTAATTAAATAAACAAGCGTAAACCCGTAAGGCATACAGGAGCCGATCAACATGAGCGTGATTTGCCTCTTCAAGGGAGCTGCCGCTTTCCGGTGCATTTGAAGCAATAAAATCATTCCGATAATAAAGAAGAAATACGAATATACAACATGAACGAGATACATCGGTCCTTTGACCAACGTAACAAGAGGGAAGCCCTCCAGATTATTGATTGTCATGCTCCTGTAAAATAAATGATGCCATTCGTTCGTATTATGGGCAATAAAGGTAATGACAGGTACGATCATAAGCGCTATTACAAGCCATTTGCGGACAAGCGCCTGGCGCCCCGTCAGCTGCAGAACCATGATAAACCACAGCATCGTGCCGAAAGGAATGCCGATATATTCGATCCGCAGCCAGAAGCGTATATGCTCCAGGGAGGGGCTGATAATTTCAAAGGCATATCCGAATGTGTAGAACGCGCTGGTCAGCACCCCCAAGCCGTAGCTTATGGCAACGGGAAGCTCTCTTCTCTTCCAGGAAAGATAGGAGATGACCAGCGTGCAGCAGGTGGCCGCCATCAGCAGCGCCGATAAATACAGATTGTAGCTCATAGATGACTGCTCCCATGCAGAATATGATCTTACATTACGTATCTTCCATGTTACCAGAAACCAAATAAAATCACAGACAAACCTGCGGCAATTCCCGTCTGCTCCGCCTCAACGAGCTTTAAAAAAGAGCACTGGCCCAAAGGTCAGCACTCTTCTTCAATAATCCGGTTAATACCAGTCATCAGGAGCTTTAATTAATAAAATGAGCAGCCTGCATGAACCGTTTTAGCATGGTTGCCGCTTGTGCGCGGCTGGCATTGGCTAAAGGGACAAATGTATCGTTTGTCATACCGGTAATGATATTGGTTTCGACAGACTGCGCTACAGCTGCTTGCGCCCAGCTGCTAATCGCGGCTTTATCTTGAAATTTAGCCAATAGTTCATTTTGTTTCCCGGAAACATCAATTGTTTTACCCGCGGCCTTAATCGCTCTTGCCACCATAACTGCCATTTGCTCACGGTTGATTGTGTCGTTTGGTTTAAATGTGTTGTCGGTAAAGCCGTCAACGAGCTTTGCTTGGACAGCTGCGCCGATTGCGCCTGCAAACCAGTCACTGGATTTTACATCTGCGAAATCAGCCGAAGCTGTCTCAAGCGATAACCCCAGGGAGCGAACTAACAATGCCGCGAATTCTGCTCTTGTGATGCTGCTGTCAGGAGCAAAGCTGCTATCCGTTACACCCTTCACGACCAGCTTGGAGGCCAGCAGCTCAATATCGGCTTTTGCCCAGTGCTTGCTTACATCATGAAATGTTTTAGTGAATGAAAGGACGGTATAGACACTATTGCCGTTCCGCTTGAATGTAACCCTCGTGAGGTTATCTGTCTGCTTCTCAAAGACGGCGGGTACAAAGGAAAACTGACCCGTCGAAGGATCGTAAAGGACAACTGTCGCAGTATCATCCTCAGAAATCGCCAGTTCTATATTTCGATCCACATAGGTTGAACCGAAATGGTTCAGCTCCACCGTTTTCCCGTTTCCTGCCGCTATGACTGAAAATTCAATTGCGCCCCCCAGCTGGGAAGCCGCAATATCCATCGCGCTCTCTTTGATCCTGGCATTCAAGTCTGTTGAAGCCGGGGAGATATTAACTTGGATGCTTATATTCGCATCTGTAGTGCCCAGGCTTTGAGCCAGTGCGGCAAAGTCAATAATACGGAGTGGTAATGAATACTCTCCATCATTGGTCTGCAAGGAAATGATAGTATCAGGCGCATTTAAAGCAGCAGCAGCCAATACGGATGAGGCGATATTGAATTGAACTCCTTCGCCCGCCGGATTATTGAACGAAATAAAAACAATCGGAGCGTCTCCGTGATTGTCCTGACCGGCCGCTTTTGCAAGCGCGTCAGCGAGAGCTGCGCTGTCTTGAGTAACCGTAGTCGTCACACGGCCATCCGCTGCTGTTGAAGATACAGTTGTATTCTTGCTGGTATCCACTTTGACTGGTTCCGCGTTGGATTTGGCTGGAGTGATCGGCTTGCCTGATGCGGGTGCGGGTGCGGGAGCTGGGGAAGAAGGGGGTGTAATCGTTCCAACAGGACCGTTACCCCCAGTATCGCCATCGTCACCATCGTCACTGTCATCGCCATTGTCGCCATTGTCGCCATTGTCACTGTCGTCGCCATCGTTGCCGCCGCCGCTGGAATCCACCGCTTTGACAACAAAATCCTTGCTGTCCGTTTGGTCGGCTTGTCCGGCAATAACTTTATAAGTACCCACTGTCTCGCTATTAGCTAAAGTGAAGGAACTCGAAAACTGTCCGCCGTTTACCTGAACGATATCGTAATACACGGTAGCGTTGTTGGGGCGCAGCACCTGGATTATCACTTCATTCAGAGTGGAGGTGCCGGCAATAACCACAGAACCTCCCGGCTCTACAGCAGCTATTTCATTCAGCGCAACCGCCGTACTGCTTGCAAATACCGCTGCAGGCACGAGAGATAAACAAAGTGTTACAATTAATATCAAACTAAACTTGCGTAATTTCACTTTTACATTCCTCGCTTCCCTTGTATTGTATTTTCCTAAGTCGCATTATGATAGTCTTGAACCATACTCATGGCCTGATCCAGTTCAAGCTGCGTCTTCACCGTAGCCAGGTTTAACCCAAGACCCGCGGCTTCGCTGCTGTATTTGCTTACTACAAAAACCTTTACCGTATAATTTGGATTCGAAGCAGCATCATTTACATTGAAGTTTGCTGAATATGTGCCTGTATTTACTTTTAAATTTGCCGCAACAATGCTGACAGGCGTCGAACCGTTGAATAACTCGAATACGACTGTTTGATTTCCGATTGAATCATTTTCATAGGCGTTGTTGAACAAATTGATTTTTGCTGTAATACCATTTAGCGCACTCACCTCGGGCGCCGTCACATAGAATACTTCAGAGGATTTGTAGGCTCTGCCTTCAAAATATTTGGTGCTGTAACCTGCGGCATCCACATAAAAATCGTAATAGTGACCCTCTTGAAAAACCCCGCTTGCAATGGTGAGTTTACCTTCGGTCAAGGCATATTCAGAACTGTTCAATTCCCTGTACGTTCCGACAGTATCATCATATAATCTGATTACTTTAACCTGGCTTCTCCACTGGGCATTATCTGCAAAAACAAACTCGCTTGCCGCGTTGCTGAGTACATATCCGGTAATGTCAGGCGTGTTGTAGGCAATCTCCTGATCTATTGCGAGATTCCGTTGATAGCCATTCGAAAAGCCGACCACGTTCGCAGCCACTTTAACCTTTATGGAACCGCCTTTTTTCCCATCATGGAAGAAGACCGTGATTTTATTCCCTTTAAGAAGAAGGGTATCCAGCTCGTCCAAAGCTGCGTAGGTTAAGCCGTGATCGGTTGATATCGTAATTTGCTCTTTCAGGTGGGAAACCCCATCGGCTAGCGTATAATCTACCAGCTCCGAGTTTGAATCGGAATAAAACTCCAGGCTCATCCACCGGCCATCATGTGAGAAATACCCGTTGCTGAGACCGATTTCCGTATTTAGCTGGTAAAACCATTCCGTATTCACAGAGGCATCTGATATATTCCCTGCCGCGTCTTTAAAATGACCGGGGTAAAATGAAAAATAATACTGATAGCCTGTCAATGGTGCGGCAAAGTGAATGGTTGCCACATGACCCGAGAAGGTTAACGTAGTATCTGCTGGAAGGCTGTACTCCCAATTATTGGAGTTATACCACTGGATATTCTGCAAAAAGCTCTCGTCATTCTCCAGGGCATTGTATACATCTTCATCGAAGACGATATTAAGATCCTGCGGGCTTGAAAAATAGGAAGATTGATAGACGGGCATCGTCGTATCTGCGGGTGCCGGGTCCACACCTCCGGCATTTGCTGTAATCAAGGCAGTTAACCGGCTATCAGCTTGAACATTCCCGTAGCTGTCCTTAAGGGCATTTCCATCGATCGAGATTTGATTGTCGGCTCCTGACAAGGCCTCGGCAAAATGGATCTGCAGCTTACCGGAATCAATGGATACCGCATCCCCTTCCACTAAGCCTTTCCAATTGGATTGGGTGCCTCTTATTAAATAAATGGAGCTGCCCAGATTCGAGTCCGTATTATCAAAAACATCTTCATTGAAGGTAATCGTGACATCATGATTGTCGCTGCTTATTGCTGTACTTTGGATGACGGGAGGGCTGACATGCAAATTCATTTCCTCATTGAGGTTGCCCGCTTGATCCTTCAGCGTCCCGCTTGCGATTTTAATAATCGTAGCTGCTCCCAGTATGACTTGCATATCGTTATCATAATCTATATATATTTGATCTGACTCACTCTGATAGACTTCACTTTGCTGTTCGGATACAGGCGCAAAATGTTCCCCGTCTGCCGCAACACTTATTTTACTTTTTAAATAAGCGGTTATTTCAGTCTCATCTAATCCATCCGGTGCATTAATGGTGAAAGCTTCGTCAAAATTCAGGTACACCGATTCTCCGTTGGAGGATTCAGCACCTGTAAAAGTTGGGGGGACAGTATCGGGGGCAGCATGAGCTGCAATAGGCGAAATGGTTAAGACGGTTGCAACCGTCATCGCAATTGCCATCGATTGTGAAGCGATCCTCATTAAGCCTGACTTGCTTTTTTCTTTTCTTCTTGCCATGTGATTTCCCCACTCCTGGTTATTAGAATAGTATTTCTGCATACCCGGATTAGTATATTCCTCCCCAATGACAGAAGAATGACAAACTTCGACAATTAATAGAACTTGGCGCTCTGGAGGTAGTAAATTTATGGCGTGACCATGGGGTGGGTTTGTAGGCCTGTAGATGTATAAGTTATATGTTTCATCCCAAGAAATGATCTAAAGCAATTATATAAATCAGTGGTTAAGACCGGTCTATGGCTTACGCAGAACTCTCGCATAGTTTGCTGTCGAAGTCGGGCCAGCAAAGCTATTACCGTTTTTGATTACGGAATTCCTCAGTACGGCCAGTAGCCGGAGCTGCTGACCGGGGAATTTGATGGGTTTTGCCATACCACAGCGTCGAACCGAATTGAAGGAATCCGGCAATATATAGAGGCAGCATAAACTGTCCTTCTTCTATTAATTTGCCAAAAACCCCCGGCCACAGGACGGTCCCTGTCCGAAGCAAAAGAGAGGCTGCTCTGGATGGCCATGAGCGTTTGCGCCGCCGTATCGTTTCCACCATAACAACCGAACGATTCCCGCGTGTCCCAAGATTAAATGCGATACACCCGATGTTCAATACAGCGGTCAGCCAAAACCAGGGGGACCACGGCAGTGCCAGTACAAAAACGATTCCGGCCAGCTGCATACAGACAATGGTTTTTACAGAACCGAACCGTTTGGCTGCGTGGATGCTGACCAGCGAAAATACGCCCGTCAGCATATAAGAGGCAGCCATCACAAGACCGATCATCCCTGAAGATACGCCAAACTTCGCAGATAGCCAATAAGAAGTCATCGTGCTGGATAATGTAACCGCGATGGCGTTCACCATATTTATAAGATTCAGGAGCTCCTGTTGTTTCTCCATGGCGAGCTTCGTCATCTCAGGGGAACTGGGCGGCATCACATCATTCGCATCATTCATCAGTAAAGCTTTCGGCTTGCCGCCCGTAATTCTGAAGACGGCTGCACTGATGAATAGCACAAAAACGAGCACAGGTATATAAAGCGAAACGACCGGCAGCAGGCGATTCCATAGCGGGATTGCCGCTCCCAACACTAGTGCGGCAACCACCAGCAGAGCCGGCAGCTTTCCCTGCGGACTTTTTGCTGCTTGCGCGGGAGCGCTATCCTTTATTTTCCCGGGGTCCGTATGGGCATCCGCCTTAACTTGGGGAGTTTTGCGCTTGCCTCCTGCAATTTTTGCAATAACACAGACGCTTCCTGCAGTGAACAGAAAAATCAACGCGAATAAGGGACGGTATCCAAAAGCACCTGGCAGCAAGTGTCTCCACAGCGGCGGGAGGCTGGAAATTACGGCACCCAATCCCATGCCCAGGTAGCAGAGCAGCGCCTGGGTTCCAAAAATAGAATTGGCATTCCTGCGGGCATAGGATGACAACCAGGCGCGTTCAATGGGCGTGACCGGACCGCCCGATCCGGTATGTCCCCAGCCAAAGCCGGCAGCGGCAACAGCGGCAGACAAAGCGATGCTGCTGCTGGTTACCGTAAGGATCAAAGCGGACACGGCTGTCATAATTTCGAAGAGGAGCATGAAGCGTTTTGGACCCAGAAGTGCATTCAACTCGCCGGCAAACGAAGTCAGGACCGCTCTGACCAAGCCCGTACCTGCGAATAATGCCCCAATGGCACCACCTGTCCATCCAAGCTCCTTCAAGTAAAGGCTTAAATTGACAACGGCGATTCCCTGGCACAGGCTGCGAAGGATCCCGGCGAGCTGCAATAACTGTACCGTTTTATGATGGCCAAGCCATGCCCATACTGTTTTCATGTGAACTCCATTCTAAAAATGTGATCGCCCCATAGGGAATTGAACTCATCTTAGCATGCAATTCTTGACACCTTATGTCAGTGATAGATAAGATAAAGGAAAAAGAGGGTTGAACCATGCGCGCAGACCGGCTCATATCCATTTTGATGCTCATACAGACCAGGGGCAGGATAACCGCGACGGAGCTTGCCCGGCTTCTGGAGGTGTCGGAACGCACCATATATCGTGATATCGATGCGCTCAGCACGTCAGGATTTCCGATTTATGCCGATCCCGGAGTCGGCGGCGGCTTCTCATTGCCTGCAGATTACCAGACCCGGATCGACGGATTGACCACTCCGGAAATTCACGCGCTGTTCCTTAGCGTGATGGATACGCCTTTGCGGCAATTGGGGATTGGCGAATCTCTTCGATCCGCCCTGCTGAAGCTGCTCAATGCGCTGCCTAACCAAAACCGGCAGGATGCGGAATGGATCCGCAACCGTATCTATCTTGACACGGATTTGTGGCATCCCCGCAAAGATAATGCGGCTTTCATCAGAAGCGCGCAGCTGGCCATCTGGGAGGAGAAACAGGCCGTCGTGTCCTATACAACGCGTGCCGGCAATGAAATTACGCGAACAATCAAGCCGTACGGTCTGGTTGCAAAATCGGGCATCTGGTTTATAATCGGCGGGGCGGGGGACAAAACGCAAGCGTACCGCTTATCGCGGATTCGTTCGTTTCAAATGACAGATGAGCCGTTCAGCCGCCCCGAAGGGTTCGATCTGCAAGTCTCGTGGCAGGAGTGGGTTGCCCGTTTCGAATCAAGGGAGGCTTCCTATCCGGTGGTTGTGGAGGTTGCCGAGGCTGCGATTCCGTTCTTGTCCCGGGAGGTGGGAGTGGATGTCCTGCAGCAGGGTGGGCAGTCCCATTCCTCCATACGGTCCGGCTGGAAGAGGTTCACATTGTCTTTTGAGAACGAGACTGCCGCCCGAGGACGTATGTTCGCGCTGGGCTTGCAGGTGGAGGTCATTCACCCGGCGGAGCTCAGGCAGAGCCTCCGGGACCATGCGGCAGAGATACTGAGGATTTATTCTTAATGGCTTCCGGTCACGACTAGCAAATCATACAATTCGTCGCAAAATTTAACGCTGGGGGTTGTTTGTCTTTGCATATTGGCGTAGATTTAGACAACACAGTTCTTGATGCCACTTCCAGGGTAGATGTGCTGATTGATGATGGTCCTCATTATGCGGAGGAATTTGCTCTTGCAAACAAGCCGGTTATTTTATACGAACAGCCTTATAATTCGTCCGTTACTAATGACCTGGTATTGCGCGCTGCAGATTGGATTGAAGTAAAACAGCATATTGACAGCCTGGAATCCAAATATGCGCATACCGGACAAAGGCGGTGATCCATTCATGAAGCTGGAGAGGCTGATATCCATTACATATGCGCTGCTGAACAACGAGGTGGTCTCGGCTTCGGAATTGGCGGACAAATACGGCGTTTCGCAAAGGACCATTTACCGGGACATAGAGGCTATCTGCGCGGCAGGCATCCCCGTCGTATCCTATCAGGGCGTGAACGGCGGGTATGGGATCATTAAAGAATACAAGATGGACAAAAGCCTGCTCGGTTCCGACGATATCGCCTCCTTGATCACCCTTCTAAACAGTACGGCAACCGTATTCCAGGATGAGCGGGCACAACAGACGATTCATCGGCTGAAGACCGTTCAGAGCAAGAATAGCCGTACTCCGAGCCTGACGATGGATCTGGGAAGCTGGAGGGCCTACAATGAAATTCTCCGAACTCTGCGTTCAGCGATTAACGCCGGCCAGCTTGTCCGATTTTATTATATGAGTGCCAAGGATGAGCGTATGGAGCGGACCGTTGAGCCTGTCAGCCTGCTGCTGAAATACGATTCCTGGTATTTATACGGATTCTGCCGTTCGCGCAGCGACTATCGGGTTTTCAAGCTGACGAGAATGTCGGAGCTTGCTGCCCTGCCGGAATTGTTCGAACGCCGTCACAACGTTCCCACCGAAGATATTTTCTCCGGCGGCGGAGATGTTCAGGAGCAGGTCGAGTATGCGGTCATCCATTTCTCGGCAGGCCCGCTCGCCAGGGTGCTGGATGAATTTTATCTGGACGAGAAAAGGTTCAATGAAGACGGCACGCTTACGCTGACGATTGCCCAGTCTATCGATACCGATTGGCTGATGGAAAGGCTGCTGAGCTTCGGCGAGGATGTGGTCGTTCTCGAACCGCCCTCACTGAGGCGCCGGATGAAAAAGAAAATTGAAAATATGTTAGCCCGATATGATGAAGTATGACACTCTGTTGTCATACTTTTTTATTTATAATGAGCTCAAATACGATTAACGGAAGGAAAGTGGAGCTGATGATCAATCATCCCTTTTTCTATGAAGAACAGATGAAACTGCATAATCGTGAGCTCAAAAAAATCGATAGCAATGCCTGGATGTGGATTGAAACGAAGCGGAAGCGGTCCATGAGACTTCTATCTTCAGTGATTGCCCTGATCGGTCTGAAAAGCGTATAACCTGCATGACCGCATATTTTGAGAACATCGTTTGAGTTTGTGCTTGACCGCGTATCGCCAATTCATTATACTGTGGGAAATTGAATATGAGGCGATAATCAAAGACATGGTTCAACGTAACGGACTGTCCAGAGAAGGAGTCAAGGCTGAGAGCTCCCCGGTGACCGGATGTGGAATTACCCCTTTGTAGCCGTGGCATCGAACCCGCTGCGAATGACAGCAGCCGTTAGTAGACGAGACCGAATCATCCCCGTTACCGGATGTTTCAATGAGGATCCTGCCTGTCTAAGCAGCGCATATGACGCGGCTTGAGGCGGATCGAATGAGGGTGGAACCACGAGCTTGAACGCACTCGTCCCTTTCCAGGGATGGAGGCGTTTTTTTGCGTTCACATAAACGAAAATACCGGAGAAAAGGAGGAGAAGGACAATGGCAATGAAGCGGGTTCAAGTAAGAATGCAGGATGGAAAAATACGAGAGGTGGAGCAGGGAACCACGGCTCTGCAGGTTGCCGAGGCGATCAGCGCGAGCTTGCGGAAAAGCGCCGCGTGCGCCCGGGTAGACGGCCGGCTTGTCGATCTGGACACAGCGCTTGTCGAAGACTGCGCTCTGGAAATTGTCACACTGGCAAGCGAGGACGGCCTGGCTGTCTACCGGCACAGCACAGCCCATCTGATGGCCCAGGCCATCAGGCGCTTATATGGGCAGGAAGCGGTAAAGCTGGGCATCGGGCCGGTCATTCAAGACGGCTTCTATTACGACATGGATTTGGCGAAGCCGCTTTCCGTCGATGAACTGGGACCCATCGAGGAAGAGATGAAGCGGATCGCGCAGGAGGATCTGCCGATTACCCGGCGGGAAGTATCAAGGACCGAAGCGCTGCGGATTTTCGGAGAGCTTGATGATCCGTACAAGCTGGAGCTGATTCGCGATTTGCCGGAGGCTGCCGTCATTTCGATCTATGATCAGGGTGAATTTTTCGATCTGTGCCGGGGCCCGCATCTGCCATCAACAGGCCTGATCCGTGCCTTCAAGCTGCAGAGCGTGGCTGGCGCCTATTGGCGGGGCGACTCCAGCAAGAGCGTCCTCCAGCGGGTGTACGGAACAGCTTTTGTGAAGAAAACGGAGCTTGACGAGCATCTGCAGCGGCTGGAGGAAGCGAAGAAACGCGATCACCGCAAGCTTGGCAGAGAGCTGGAATTGTTCATGTTTTCCGAGGAGGCTCCGGGAATGCCGTTTTATTTGCCGAACGGGATGATTATCCGTAACGAGCTGGAGGAATTCTCGCGCAGGCAGCAGCGGCAGGAAGGCTACGAGGAGGTCCGTACGCCGCTCATGATGAATCAGCGGCTGTGGGAGGAATCCGGCCACTGGGACCATTACCATGAGAATATGTATTTTACCGAGGTGGACGAAACAAGATTCGCGCTCAAGCCGATGAACTGCCCGGGACATATGCTGATCTTCAAAAACGCCCTGCGCTCCTATCGGGAGCTTCCCATCCGGATCTCCGAATTCGGACAGGTGCACCGTCACGAGTTCTCGGGAGCTTTGAATGGAATGATGCGGGTGCGGACGTTCTGCCAGGATGACGCGCATCTGTTTGTGCGGCCCGACCAGATTGCGGAAGAAATAAATGCCGTTCTTGCTTTGATTGACCGCTTCTACAGGGTGTTCGGGTTCGATTACAGGCTGGAGCTGTCGACAAGACCGGAGGACTCCATGGGTTCTGCCGAGCTGTGGGAAGCAGCGGAATCAGCCCTGCGCAATGTGCTCGAGGATCGTGGAATCCAGTACCGGCTGAATGAAGGCGACGGGGCTTTCTACGGGCCGAAAATCGATTTTCATATTCTGGATGCGCTTGGGCGCAGCTGGCAGTGCGCCACGGTTCAGCTGGATTTTCAGATGCCGGAGAAATTCGATCTGAGCTACATCGGGGATGATAACCAGAAGCATCGTCCGGTTGTCATTCACCGGGCTGTGTACGGCTCCATCGACCGCTTTATCGGCATTCTTACAGAGCATTACGCCGGGGCATTTCCGCTCTGGCTGGCTCCCGTACAGGTGAAGCTGCTGCCCGTATCCGATCCATTTTCAGATTATGCGGTAGAGGTAAAGCGGCAGCTTGAACGGTCGGGTATTCGTGCCCAGGCGGACCTGCGGAGCGAGAAGCTCGGGTACAAAATCCGGGAAGCGCAGCTGCAGAAGGTTCCTTATATGCTGGTGCTGGGCGAGCAGGAGCAGCAGACAGCCGCTGTGGCAGTCCGCAAGCGGGGAGAGGGCGACCTCGGCTCCATGAGCGTAGCGGAAGTAACGGAGCTGCTGCTCGGGGAGATTGCGGGCAGGCGTTAGCGGGCGGCCAAATGGAAGAGACATCGAGGCTCCCTCAATGCAGCAGAAGCAATGGCGCTGTTGCTCCCGGAAATCGCGGGCAAGGGTAGCGGCGGCCAATCGGAGGACACCGTTGCTCCGTCAAATTGGGTAGGGCAGCGGCACCGCTGTTTAGGGAGAACGCGGCAAGGGTATTCGGGGAACCGGCAAGTCCAAAAAAAACAGCCCATGCGGCAAGCCCCCGGCAGAGATTGTTGTCAGTTACAGCATATTCCTGATAAAAATTGAAGCTTAATAGTACAGCAGAAAGGCCGGATTATGCGGGTTCCATATCGCATAATCCGGCCTTTTTCAACTCTTTGGTATTAAGCTTCACTCTGAAAATGTCGATAAGGTCTGTGGGAAGAAGCATTTTTTGCCGCCAGAGGGCGGTGAAATCCGTTTCTTCTTGCATATTAAGAACGTATAACAGTTGGCGTCTACTTTTCTGAATTTTTTTATGTGAAGAAACTAACTTGACGCCATGTTCTCGCCGCCTATTCCGACAGATACACTCGTCCCGCAAACCTGCTTCGTGATATAATGGCGGCATTATCGCATACAAAAGAGGGAGGGGCATCCCCATGGGCTTGTTTGCGCTCTATCGTTCACGCAATTATTTCAAACGCATCTTCTTCACAACCATCCTGCTTATCGTGCCCCTGCTGCTGATCTTCTGCAGCGTCCTGTACGCCTTCTCGCGGAATACCGCCCTTGAGCTTCAGCAGGACGCCAACCACAAGGTTCTCAGCCAAATCAACTACAATATCGACAACCTGAATGAAATGGTTACGAATTTGACCGTATCCACCTTTAATGACCGCGATATCATCTCTTTATTGAACAGTCCTTCCCTCGATATGTTCCAATTCTATAATAAGCTGGAGAAGATGGACCGGATATTGATCTCCAATCCTTATCTCAGCTCCATTGCGATCTATAACAGCTCAAATAAATGCTATTATTCGACCACCTTTCTTTCGCCGATCAGCTGTGGGGCGAAGGAGCCTTATAATATTTTGAAAGCGTTTTTAGAAAAGAACCGGACGTTCCCCAAGCTTACGCTCCAGCCCATGACGGAAGAGGACGGGGCAGGCAAAGGCTCGGTATTATCGCTGCTGATCTACAGCTCGGCAGGCGACTATTCGTCCAGCCAGAGTATTCTGATGCTGAATGTGAAGTCCTCCTGGATGTTCGATAATATCCGCATGATCAACGAGTTGGGCGATAATTCGTCAGGTTATGCCTTCATTATCGATTCGCAGGGCAATCAATTCAGTCCCCGCGAGCAGGCGGCCCCGGACGACAGCATTATGCAGGAGCTCAATGGCAGGCTGCTGGATGTCGAGGCGCCCTCGGGTTATTTTATCGCCAAGACGGCGCAGGGCAAGCAAATCGTCAATTATCTCACCTCCAGGGTGAATGGCTGGAAGATCGTCAGTGTTCAGCCCTATGATGCCGTTTTTGGCAAAATCAATGCCATCGGGACGTTCTCCCTTGTGGTTCTGCTTTTATTTGTGGCGATTTCGCTGTTTGTTGCCGCATTTGCTTCAATAAAGCTGTACAAGCCGGTCGGCAAGCTGATGAATCAGCTGAATCTTCCGCCGACGCTTGACCGCGAGCGGGTGAGCGGCAGCAGGGACGAACTGGGCTATCTGTCCTTCGTCTATGAGGATATGCAGACGACCATGAGTCTTCTCCGCAACGACCGTGAAGCGAGCCGTGACGTGCGGCATCATTATTTTCTGAAGCGCTGGCTGATGGACAGTCCCGGCATATCCAGGAGCGAATATGAGGAGTACTGCCAGGATCGCGGGTTGGATGCCGACTCCACCTTTGTGCTTTGCCTGCTAAAGATTGACGATTACGCCAAATTCCGCGATTCCCGCAATGAACGGGAGCAGAAGCTGGTCAAATTCGCCGTGACCAACATCGTGGAAGAGATCATCGCTTCGCATGATGCCGATCCGGCGGTGGATATGGCAAGCGACCATCTGGTCCTGCTGATTCGCCATCCTCAGGTCGGAGCGCAGCCGGACTCCGCGCTGCTTGAGCGGCTTCGGCTGATCCAGGATACGGTCAGCGGTTATTACAAGCTCACGCTGACCATCGTCGTGGGCCAGCCTTTCAATGATTACAAGCAGCTGACGCAGCAGTATGAGCAGCTTCAATTTTATTCCCTGCACCGGATGGTCCTGGGCAAGCAGGCGTTGATTACGCCAGAGCTGTATGCGGCGGAAGCCGGCGAGGCAAACGAGCAGATCCCCCTTGATCTGGAGAAGCGTCTCTCTGAGAGCATCCGCAGCAATGATCTTCCTATGATGAAAGCCAGGCTGGATGATTGGATGTTGTGGATCAAGGGCCTTCATATTGAGCAGATCGATTTTGCTGTGCTGCAGGTTATTATGGTCATCCACCAAACCATCCGGGAGCTGAACATTCAGCATGTGCAGACCGTTATGAGCAAGCTGAAGCGCTATACGAACCTGATTCTGGAGCAGGAAACGCTGGAGGATATCCGAGAGCAGATCGAGCATGTTCTGGAAGAGCTGGTCAATGAGCGGAATCATGTCAAGACGGGCAAGCAGAATTTCCTGGTCGAGGCGGTCAAGGAGATTGTACAGCTGAATTATACCGATCCCAATTTAAGCCTGCAAAGCATAGCCGCTATCATGAAAATGTCCTCGGCCTACCTGGGCCGGTATTTCCGCAGCAGCGAATCTCTGTCCGTGGCTGATTATATGAACCAGGTGAGACTGGCGGTGGCGATGAAGCTGCTGGAGCAGGAGGAGGACAGCGTCATCGAGATCATGCATAAAGTGGGCTACAGCAGCGAGAGCAATTTCTTCAAGCTGTTCAAGAAAAATATCGGCATGACCCCGGGCGAATACCGCATCGCGCGGAGAGGGTAAGGGCAAGAGCGATTTGTAAGGAGGCGGGCCGGGCTGCCCCTGCCTAACGGCTGGCTTAATGCAGTATGACAGGCACCACTGGAATCGAATGCTGTTGGAATACCTGTGCAGGATTCCACGATTCCGGGGGTGCCTTTTTTATAGTACTCGGCAGCGCTCGCGAATATAAGAAAGGACAATTTTTCCTGGGGTAGCGGGCAGGCGGGGCCAGCTAGGGTGGGGCATGCAGTGGTGGAGCACGTCGGGTGAGCTGTAGTAAGGTTTTTCCGGCTTAGAGGGGTTCAACCCGAGGTCGACAGCAATGTGGCAGGTTGAACCACATGAGACATGAACCACATGAGACATAACGGCATAGCGCCCAGAGGCCATCGAACGGAGCGGCCGGAATTCCCTGCGGAAAGCCGCAAAAATCACATTTTAACAGTCATAGCCTGAATGAACAGTGCGAATTGAGCAGCCGTGAAGTGCGCAAATCGCAGTCGATGTATGAATTTAGCAGTGTTCAAGAGGCGGGCGGCAGCTTCATAATCGGAAGTAACACGTCAGAGAGGGGTGAGGCCATGAATTCCACCAGTCGGTTTCGCGCCGGATGGAGGCGCTGGAACAGGAACCGGCAGCTGTTCATTCTTACACTGCCGGCTCTTCTGTTCAAGCTCATCTTTAACTACCTTCCGCTAATCGGTTTGGTAATCGCTTTCAAAAACTACAATTACGCAAAAGGCCTGCTCGGGAGCGACTGGGTCGGATGGGACAACTTCAAGTTTTTCTTCACATCCGACAATGCCTTCCGCATTACCCGCAATACGATCCTGTATAATTCGGCCTTTATCGTGCTGACCATTCTGATTGCCGTCACGCTGGCCATTCTCATGAATGAAATCAACCGGCGTTGGCTGAAGCTGCATCAGACCGTGCTTATTCTGCCCTATTTTCTGTCCTGGGTGGTAATCAGCTACGTGACGCTTGGCTTCTTCGATCAGACGAGCGGTTACCTGAACGAGCTGCTCATCCGTTTCGGGGGCCACCCGGTCAAATGGTATCAGGAATCCCAATATTGGCCTTACATTCTGGTGCTGGTGAAGCTGTGGAAAATGGTCGGCTTCTCGACGCTGATTTACTACGCAGGCATCATCGGGATCGATACGAGTTATTACGAAGCGGCCCGCATCGACGGAGCGAACAAATGGCAGGTCATCACGCGGATTACCGTTCCGCTGCTCGTTCCCTTGATTGTGGTTCTGTTCATTGTGGATGTAGGCAATATCTTCCGCGCCGATTTCGGGCTGTTCTATTTTATTCCCAACGATACCAGCTTCCTGTACGGGACAACGGACGTTATCGATACGTATGTCTACCGCTCCCTGCGCGTTGTCGGCAACATCGGGATGTCCACGGCGATCGGCCTCTACCAGTCGGTTGTGGGGCTGGTGCTGGTGTTAGCGGCAAATGCACTGATCCGAAAAGTTAATTCAGACAACGCCTTATGGTAAGCGTTGGAGGAGGTGAGAATCCATGTCCAATACGGCTAGTGCAAAATCCGCGCAGCTGATCATTAATCTGTTCTTTCTCGTGCTGTCGGCGCTGATCGTCATTCCGCTGCTGCTCGTCATTTCCATCTCGATTTCCGACGAAAAATCGCTGTTGACGACCGGGTACCGGCTCATTCCCAGCCATATTAATTTCAGCGCCTACTCCATGATTCTCCAAAATCCCGGACAGCTGCTGCAGGCTTACGGCGTTACGATTCTGGTTACCGTGGTGGGATCTGTGGCGGGCTTGCTGCTGACCTCAATGGTTGCCTATTCCATCTCCCGGGCGGACTACAGCTACCGGCGGGCCACGACGCTGTATGTGTTCTTCACGCTGCTGTTCAGCGGCGGCCTGGTGCCGTTCTATATTCTCGTGACCCAATATCTGGGCATCAAGGATTCCATCTGGGCCCTGATCATCCCTTATCTGATCAATCCGTTCTACGTGCTGATTATGAAAGGATTCATGGAGAAGCTTCCGGGTGAAATTTATGAGTCGGCAAAGATGGACGGAGCCAGCGAATACCGCATTTTTTTCAAAATCGTGCTGCCCTTGTCCACGCCGGCGCTGGCTACGGTCGGTTTGTTCATCTCCTTCGCCTATTGGAACGACTGGTGGCTGGGGCTCCTGTTCATCGACAACCAGAAGCTGGTTCCGCTGCAGCTGCTGCTGTACCGGATTATGAATACGATTGATTATTTGTCCAATAATATCGACAGGGTGAATGTCCAAATCGACATGACACAGTTTCCGAAGCTGTCCGCCCGCATGGCGATGGCCGTTCTGGCAGCCGGACCGATGATGTTCGTGTTCCCTTTTTTTCAGCGGTATTTTGTAAGCGGACTCACGGTTGGTTCCGTCAAAGGTTAATCCGGTTCATCCGCTTCCGCACGGCCAAGGCCGGACGGACTGTGACACATACAGCTTCAAAGAAGAGATGAATAGAAAACGGGAGGTTATAAGAAGATGACAAAGGCGAAAAACAAAGTGCTCATGGTCATGCTCGGCTTGATGGTTCTGGTTCTTTCCGCTTGCGGTTCCAACACCGGCAATAATGACGCGAATGACGCGGCCGGCAGTACAAACACCCCGAACTCCGGGGCAGCCGGCGAAACGGCTGATAATGGCGCCGATACGTCCAAGGAAGTGGAGCTGACCTGGTATTTCCCGGTTTCGGCAGTTCCCGCCGCTATGGATAAGGTCGCTGCGGAAGCGAACAAAATCATCAAGGAAAAAATCAACGCGACTGTCAAATTCATGCCGGTGGCGTTCGGGGATTACACGCAGAAGATGAACACTGTGGTCGCATCCGGGGAGAAAACGGATTTGATCTGGACCTCCAACTGGAATTTTGACTATGTGCAAAATCAGGGCAAGGGCGCATTCCTTCCGCTCAATGAGCTGATTGACAACTATGCGCCGGACGTTAAGGCCAGCATGCCGGATTTTGTCTGGAAGGCGACTGAAATTGACGGGCAAATATACGGCGTGCCCAATTACCAAACGGTAACGAACCGCGAAGGCTTCCTTATTCAGAAGCGCTATATCGACAAGCTGGGCATAGATATCAGCACGCTCAAGAAGCCTTCCGATCTGACGCCGATTCTGGAGAAAATCCATGCGGACGACAGCTCCGTCATCCCGATGGGCATGGACAACAAAGGGAAATTCGGCAATATGAACCGCACCTACAATATGGAAAATGTCATCACGAATATTGCGGTCATCGATCTGAATGACCCGGGCAAAATCATCAATATGTATGAGACGCCGCAGTACGAGGAATATTTGGCCATGGTGCAGGACTGGTTTGAGAAAGGCTATATTAATCAGGACGCGGCAACGCTCAAGAACGCAGCCAATATGAATCTGACCGGCAATGTCATCACTTCCTATCATAATGTGCTGAAGCCGGGCGGAGAAGCGGAATCGAAGGTTCAGATGGGCGGTCAGGATATGGTTTATGTTCCTGTGACCGATGTATACACCGGCACAAACACGATTATTACGACAATGTCGGCGGTCAGCCGGACGTCCGAGAATCCCGAGCGGGCCATGCAGCTGATTAATCTGGTCAATACGGATAAAGAGTTATATAATCTGCTCATCTACGGAATTGAAGGCACGAACTACACGAAAACGGCGGACGACAAGGTCAAGCTGATTCCGGACAGCGGCTATGCTCTCAGCGATTGGGTACTCGGCAATGTATTCAACGGCTATGTGCTGGACGGCAAGGATCCTGAGGTTGCGAAGCAGACAAAGGCAGAGAACGAATCCGCGAAGCCTTCGCCAATTATGGGCTTCAAATTCAAATCCGATGCGGTCATGTCGCAAATTGCCAACGTCACCTCCGTGGTTGACGAGTATTCCCCCGGCCTGAATACAGGAGTCATCAGCGCGGCGGATAAGCTGGCCGAATTCCGCGACAAGCTGAAGCAGGCGGGCATTGACGAAATTATTGCAGAAGCGCAGAAGCAGCTCGACGCCTGGAAGGCTTCACAGTAAGGAAACGAAAAGGAGCGAACTTAACCTATGCCATTATCGGGAGAACGGGCGGAAATGCCCATCCTGCAGGCGGACACCCTATGGGCGCCTCCACAATGGGCGCTGACGGAGCGGCTGCTGATCGATACGCTGAACGAGGCGGCATCGGAATTCGTTGCCCGCTACACACGTCCGGACGGAACGCTGATCTGGCGGGACAATTGGCCCGGAATGGATGGATCGGACGATCCTTATGAAGCGTTCATGTATCTGTCTCTGCTCTACACAATTGGCGGGAGCGAGGAGGTCAAGCGGCTTTCCGGCTTCATGTGGGAAGCGCTTACCTGGCAGTGGACCGCGTATGGCCAGATTCATAATGAGTTTGACGGTTATTATGACTGGATGCATCATGGCGAAGGCTATTTATACTTTTATTTTCTGGGCATGAGCGACCCGGAGTCTCTGAAGAACAGGCAGCGGACCGTAAAATTCGCAGCCATGTATACCGGCGACGATCCTGCGGCTCCCAACTATGATAAGGAACTAAGGCTTATCCGCTCGCCGATTACGGGAAGCCGCGGTCCCCGGTTCGACATGACGGAGGAAGACTGGATCACTCACCGTGGGGTGCTGGATCATTATCCGGCTCCCTTCGAGGATCTGGATGGCGTCGATTACGCCAGCGGCACCTGCCGCTGGTCCGACGATCTGATCTACAGGCAAATCATCCAGCGGATGAACGAACGCAAGGCCAAAGGCGACGTGCCGTTGAACCTGAACGCAACGGGATTGATCACCCACGCCTTCCTGTTCACCGGGGATGAAGCCTATCGCATGTGGGTGCTGGGCTATCTGGATGCCTGGAGAGAGCGGACTGCCAGTAACGGGGGGCTGACGCCTGATAACGTTGGTCTGAGCGGGAAGATCGGCGAATACAACGATGGAAAATGGTGGGGAGGCTACTATGGGTGGCGGTGGCCGCACGGCTTCCTGACGATTATCGAGCCGATGATCAATGCGTCGATGAACGCGCTGCTGCTGACAGGCGACAAAAGCCAGCTGGATCTTGCAAGAAGCCAGCTGGATATGAACTGGAGTCTGGGCAAGGAGGATCAGGAGGGACGCTGGGTCACGCCGAACAAGCATACGGATGCCGGATGGACGGATTACCGTATACCCAATGCCGTGTATCCCATTCATCTGTGGAGCGTATCCATGAGCGAAGAGGATCTGCAGCGCGTCCGGCGCATTGCCATTCCGGAGTTTCTGAGACAAATCGATATTCCCGTCGTATCGGGGCGAAATCCGGATTCAGGCAAGGAAACGAAGCATTTCATCGGCAATCTGATTCCGTGGTTCCTGTTCATGCAGGGCGAATTTCCGGAATATCCCCAGCGCATTCTGGACGCCAATTACCGCCTGATCGCACAGCAATTGGGCAAAATGCGCTCAGAGGCGGGAGATCCCGCCAATTGGGACTGGGAAGATATTAACGGCATCCACACCTGGCAGGAAATGTGCCCGGTCTATATGGAATCGCTTGTACAGCTGACCTTCGGCGCGCCTGCGCATATTTCCCATGGCGGGCTGCAGCATGCCCGCATCCGTTATTATGACGGCCTGGGCAGGCGGCCGGGACTGCCTGAATCGGTCGGCGCTCTGATCGACCGTATATCCGAGACATCCGTTACGCTGACGCTGGTCAATTTAAGCCTGTTCGAGGAAAAGGAAGTTATTTTGCAGGGAGGAAGCTTCGGGGAGCATGCGTTCCGCAAGGCTGAGCTGTATGACGAGGCAGGCAGCAGGACAGGCAGCGCCGACGCGTCCGGCAAGTGGCTGCTGGTCAGGCTGGGCAGGGGCGCAGGCGTCAAATTGGAGCTGCAGATGGACCGCTATGTGAATGCGCCTTCCTATGAAACGCCCTGGCAGCAGGCGGACAGCACGCTCATGCTGCGAGGCAGGACTTAGAAGTCCGGTGATTGTCTGACGGTGCGTGCGGGAACGGCCGGAGAAACGCAAGCTTTGTGTGAGGGGGCGGCTGCGTAAGCAGCCGTATACCACAGCATTGCCGACAAGTGCTGCAGGCGGAAAACCCGTTTTGCAGCTCTCCGCGGATATCAAGTAGACGACGTTCTCGTCTGCGCAGCCGGATTTTTTCAGGGGAAGAAACGGGGTCTGCCGTCTGAGAGCGGCGAAGCTTTTTGAAATATATGGAAGTATATCATTTCATCTATTCTTTGCTTATATGTCTGAGGAATGAAACTTGCTGCGCCGCCAATAGGACGGCGAACGGCCGTTTCTTCTTGAAAATCAGAACGTATAAAATTTGGCCTCACTTTTTCTGATAATTGTGAGGAAGAAACTAACTTTACCGCCAGGGACGGCGATAGCCGTTACTTCTTGCCAGAATGCATAAGTATCACATTTATCCATTACTAGTGGGTCCAATGGAAGTAATTTACGCTGCCGCAAAGGACGGCATTAGCCGTTTCTGCTTGCGGGGGCTGATAAAGCAAGGAGGGAACGAAATGCAGTATACGACGCTGGGCCAAACCGGCATCCGGGTGTCGAAGCTCGGTCTTGGCGGCGCCCCCCTGGGCGGCGACTTCGGCGCAACTACGGATGAAGAGATAGAGCGCGTCGTTCACACGGCGCTTGATTCCGGCATTAATTTCATCGATACCGCTCCCCTGTACGGCAACGGGCAAAGCGAGCTGCGTATCGGGCGCGCGCTGAAGGGAAGACGCGCCGATACGGTGCTGGCAACCAAAGCCGTGAGGCGCGATCAGGCCTATACGTACGAGAATACCCTAAGCTGCTTCGAGGACAGCCTCCGCCGCCTGCAAACCGATTATATCGATCTCATTCAGCTGCATGAGCTGGAGCGGACGACCTTCGAGGAAGCGATGAACGGGACCGTCGCGGCTTTCCTGAAGCTGAAGGAGGAGGGCAAGGTGCGGGCGATCGGCGTCAATGCCGGCAAGCCCGAGCTGCTGCTGCCCTTCATTGCTACGGGGAAGATTGACATGGTGCAAAATTACGGCCGCTACATGCTGATCGATTTCTCGTCGAAGGACACGCTGCACCCCTTCGCCAGAGAACATGGAGTCGGCATTATCAACGGGAGCGTGCTGGGCATGGGACTGCTCGCAGATTCACCCGCTCCCTTCCTTCAGGGCCGGGAATTGCTTGAAGAGGCGGAGCGGCGCAAGGCGCATCTGGACTTTCTGCGCAGGCCCGGACCGAAGGGCCTGATCGAGCCGGCCATGCGCTTCAGCCTGACCTGTCCGGACATTGCGGTTACGCTGACGGGTACGAGCTCCGTGCAGTCGCTGCTTAAGAACATCAGCTATTGCGACGGGCAAGGGCTGCCGGAAGCGGAGCTTGCCCGTTTGTATGAGTTGTTTGGTGGGCTCCCGCCCGTCTTTGGCTGACAAGAGCCGGAACGAAGCCAGGAACCGGCGCCTATACAAGGCCTCCGGCATCGCCGGGAGCGAGGCGCGCTGCAGCAAGTAAATCAGAATGGTTAAGGAAGGCGATGAGCTTAAGCCATGGGCATCGATCAACTGACACTTCGCGAGCTGAAGACGGCGCTTGAAGAAGCGGACAGGGACGGTTATACTTTGTTCCCCGAATCATTAGCGGCCGATAACTGGAAGAAAAGCGCGGCTAAGCCGCTGTTTGCCCCTTTATGGGCGCAGGTGCGGGAGAAGGGCGCGTACTACGCGGCCAATCAGCCCGAGGTGCTGCCGTTCTCCGAATTTATCCTCTTCGGGAAGACGGGGGACCGGCAGACCTTCGAGGCCAAAATATTTGACAGGAGGATGCGCCTTACCGTGCTTTCCCTGCTTCGGCTGACAGACGGCCCAGGCGAATGGGATACGCCGCTTGAAGATTGCCTGTGGGCGATTTGCGAGGAATCGACATGGGTGTTCCCGGCGCATGTGGGGGTATACCGCAACGCGTACCCGGACGATATTTGGGACCGCGAAATTCCGCCGCGCGAATCGGTGGATTTGTTCGCTGCGATTACCGGCTTCGCGCTTGCCGAAATCCTGGCTCTGCTCGGAGATACGCTGCATCCCTGGATTCGAAACCGGATCCGCAAGGAGCTGGACAGCCGCATCTTCGGCCCGTTCTTCCGAGATCCGGCGCCGCATACCTGGGAGCTGAAGACCAACAATTGGCCTGCTGTATGCGCAGCCGGTATCGGCGCGTGCGCTATCTATGAAGAACGTGACAGCGAGCGGCTGTCGGGCATGCTGTGGCGGATTATTGACTCGATGAGGAACCATCTGAGCGGCTTCGACGAGGAAGGAGCAACGGCGGAAGGCGTAGCCTATTGGCAGTTCGGCTTCGGGTTCTATGTCTACTTTGCGGAGCTGCTGCGTGAGCGGACGGGAGGACGGATTGATCTCCTTGAGGGCGATAAGATCGGACGGATCGTCACTTTTCCGAATGCCTGCCTGCTCTCCGGCAGCAAGGTCGTCAATTTCTCCGATTCGGTGGAGCGGATTGATTTTAATCTGGGCTTGTTTGCGCGGCTGCATTCACGTTTCAGTAATGTCGAGGTGCCGCAGCAGCAGCCTGAGGCCAATCAGCTGTTCACTTATTGGGCCAATACGAGCAGGCTGATGATGTGGACATTGGACGGCGGAGATGCGGCCGAGGCGGCTTCCACAGCTGAAGCTTCGTCCAGCTCGGCTGGCGGCGAGCCGGTCCATGAGGATTATTATTTCAAGGGCCACCAATGGGCGATCTCCAAAAGCCGCAGCGGGGATGGTTTCATTGCCTTCGCCGCGAAGGGAGGCAGCAACGGGGAGCCGCATAACCACAACGATCTGGGGCACTTTCTGCTGCATGTGAATGGCGTCAGCGTGCTGGCTGACCCGGGAGCCGGCCATTATACGCGGCAATATTTTCAGCCCGGAATCCGGTACGAGACGCTGACCGCCGGATCGCACGGGCATTCAGTACCAATTATTGGGGGCAGAAGGCAGTCTGCGGGCAAAGAGTACCGGGTGGAGGTCATCCATTATGCACGCACGGAGGAAGAGGTTGGCTTTGATCTGGATTTAACCGGAGCCTATGACTGTCCAGGCTTGGCAGGGCTGACGCGCCGTTTCCGCTGGAAGCGATCAGCATCGGGAGCTTTCGAGCTGATGGTAGCGGACTCCCTGCGGTTTGAAGGACAACCGCAATCGGTGGTCGAAGTCTTTATTTCATCGGTTGAGCCGCTGCGGCCGGAGACAGGTACGCTGCTGCTTGGGCCCGTGGAGATGAATTATCAACCGGGGGCTTTTGAGCTGGAAATCGACCCGCAGACGGCCAAAGGGCTGAATGGGGAAGAGCGTGTCTTCTACCGCATTCTTTTGACGGCAATCAGGCCAGATCTGCATGTTGAGAGTGAAGTACGGTTTAAATGGCGGGTGTAATTCGGAAAGGGGTAATCGCATGTATGTAGACAGCCATGTCCATATGTGGGAGCTGGCACGCGGGGATTATACTTGGATTAAACCGGATACTCCGGTGATTGCGCGGGACTTCATTCCGGAAGAGCTGCTGCCTGCGTTGGAGCGTAATCATGTCGATTCGGTAATCCTTGTTCAGGCTGCGGCGACCACTGCGGAGACAGATTACATGCTGGCGCTTGCGGAGAAGGTTCCGTGGATCGCGGGGGTGGTAGGCGGGATGAGCCTGCTAGCGGACGATTTTGAGCAGGATTACGTCAGGCTGAGGGAGAACCGCCGTTTTGCCGGGATCCGCATCAACGGAGGCGATATTCCGGAGGCCGGAAGCAGCGCCGAGAGCCTGCTGCTGTCCAGGCTTTCCCGCCTGCAGTCGGACGGGCTGACGCTGGATATGCTGGTGACTGCCGTGCACTTGGGAGCTGCCGCCAAGTTACTGTCGAAGCTGCCGGATCTGAAGGCCGTCATCAATCATCTGGGCATTCCGGGCGTGAAGGATGAAGCCTGGGAGCCATGGAGCACGGGAGTCTCGCTGCTGGCGCAGCTTCCTGGCACCGCTTTCAAAATCTCCGGGATGCTGACCCAGGCGGGAGGGTTCTATCCGGAGCTTCTCTACCGCTATGTTCATCATCTGTGCGGGGCGGTCGGTCCCAAGCGGGTAATGTTCGGAAGCGACTGGCCTGTTGCGCTGCTCGGGGGCACTTATGACGAAGCAGTAGAATTTTTCGAGAAGGTGCTGCCGTCTGAATGGAGCGAGCCGGAGCGGAAGCTTGCGCGAAGCCTCAATGCCAGGCGCATCTATGGCGTGTGAAGGCCGGTGGCGGGAGCGCAAGAGATGACGGAACACAAAAAGGATGGGGGAATACAGGGATGCAGGATGCGGAACAGCTTCAATGGGCAGAGGACAAATGGCAGCAGATTATCGGCAAGGTCAGCCTCACAAGCAGGCGAATCGGCGACTCATTTCCCTATATTTCGATAGACGGACAATACTACAATGAAGAGCCGGACTGGTGGACCAATGGCTTCTGGCCGGGGCTGCTTTGGCTGATTTACCGGGAGAACGGAGATGAACGGCTGCGGAATCTTGCCGACTCTGTTGAGAGACAGCTGGATGCTCCGCTCCATCAGTACGAGACGCTGCATCATGATGTCGGCTTCATGTGGAGCCTGACGTCAGTCGCGCAGTACAAGCTGCTGGGCAATCCCGATTCCAGACGCCGAGCCCTGACGGCGGCCAGCCATCTGATGGGCCGTTACAATGCCAAAGGGCATTTCATCCGGGCCTGGAACCAGCCGGAACGCGTGGGCTGGGCGATCATCGACTGCCTGATGAATCTCGGGCTGTTATATTGGGCGAGCGAGGTGACGGGGGATCCCCGCTACCGTCATCTTGCGATGGAGCATTCGGATATGGCGCTGCGCGACATCATCCGCCCGGATGGATCGAGCAATCATATCGTAAGCTTCGATCCCGAAACGGGGCAGCGGCTTGGGGCGATCTCCGGTCAAGGCTACGCCGCAGATTCGGCCTGGTCCCGCGGAACGGCCTGGGCGCTCTACGGAATGGCGCTCGGCGCGCGGTATACGGGCGAGAACCGGTATCTGGATTCGGCAAGGAGGACGGCACAGATGTTCCTCGATCATCTGCCGGAGGACGGACTGCCGCCTTATGATTTCCGGGCCCCGCACGAGGAAGGCATGGGGATGGACTCCAGCGCCGCCGTTTGCGCAGCCAGCGGAATGCTGGAAATCGCCCGGCTCGTGCCCGCGGCGGATGCCCGGTACTATCGGGATGCGGCTTTTGGCATGCTGAAGAAACTGGATGAACGCTGCGGGACCTGGGATGACGACGGGGAAGAGGGCCTGCTGCGCATGGGAACCGCGAATTTTCCGAAGCGGGCATTCGTGAATGTTCCCATGATCTATGGCGATTATTTCTTCGCGGAGGCGATCTGCAAGCTGAGGGGACATGAGGAGCTATTCTGGTAAGGGGGGAATATGCGGATGAGAAGACGACTGGCTTATTCCATGCTTAAGACCGGAGGTTCGGAGCCTTTTCTGCATGTCCTGCAGGAGAATGGGGACGTACTTCAGGCAGTCCTGCAAAATCAGGGCATAAGCACGTTCTCCGTCTTTACGGGCGACAGGCATGTATGCCTGTATTACGAAACGGCAAACGATGATTTTGTTTTCGAATGGGAACCGGCGGCCGGCAGATGGCTGGAGAACTGGCCGGACGAAAGCGGCGGGCAAACGGTGGTATCGATGATCGATATTTTTCATGACGGCATGCCCGAAGATGCTGATTCCTGGCGCGGCTCGCACAAGGTGGAGCAGCGTGCCGGAGCGATAGCCCGGCTGAAGCCGGAGCAGTTCGCATCCTATGTCTTCTATCATTACCAGCTGCAGGAGGAGCGGCCCGAGGGCTTCAATAAAACCTATATCATCGGAGCACGCGGCACGCTGCTGTTCTCCTATCAGGAGCTTCCGGCAGAGGTGAGCGCTGTCCCGAGGCGAGGGCTTCTGGACACCAGCCGCACGCCGGAGGATTGGCACGGCACCATGGAGCCTCACTTCGAACGCTGGGCCGGTGCTGCCCATGGTCAGGAGCTGTGGCGTCCGCTGAGGCTGATTTTCAGCTTTTAGCGGAATGTCATCAGCCCTTATGGCCTGATCTCCTTCAAGGCCGCGTTCGGCAGCTTCTGCATCGCAAGAGCTCCCCGCGCACGCTGTGGCGATGCGTGTTTAGACGCCAGCCACACGCGGTTATCTTTTGCGCAGCTCAAAAAATTCGCAGTCCTTCCGGGCATAATAAGCGACATCGCTGACGCTGGACTGGATAACAATGGTCTGCTCGTCAAAGCGGACAATCACCCCGCCCGTATCAACAATATGATCATCCTTGAAAACACGGATGCGGAACTGGCGCTCCTGCGCTTCACTGAAATCCTGATCCGTCAATAAACGGCGATGCTGTGCCATTCTTCATGCTCCTTTTCATGAATCCCCATTCTTCCACAGGATGGGGATTTTGTTGTTTCAAGCCTGAATCTATGCCCGCTTGGATTCGATCCGGGCGCTGATGCTTGTTCATTGGCCGGTTCGGGTTGATGGGGTCGTACCCGTGCCTGGTCTCTATGAGAACAGGTTCATTATGTATCGGAATCATCATAAAGCCAATGCATGAAAATGTCGAGTGCCTGCCTCCCAAGCGGACAACTGCGCCTGCATGCCGATACTTGAATGGTGCCGCAAATACCTCCATAATAATAGAGAACCGATAGGGGGAGAAGGCTTTTGAAGCTGACGAGTGTTACCGTAAAAGGCGTAAGTCCGTGGAACGAGGATTCCCTCATAGTGAATGAAGAAGCCGGGCTGTTCGGCGTTGTGGACGGGGCCACCTCGCTCGTTCCTTATACGGGAGCCGGTGGAGAGACCGGAGGTTATCTGGCCGCGAGGCTGATTGCCGACTATTGCGATGCGCAAGAAGGCGTGGCTGTTTCTCCGCTTGGACTGCTGGAGGAGGCGAACCGGCTGCTGCGCGCGCGCATGCTGGACGCAGGCATAAGGCCGGAGCGGAAAGAAGAGCTGTGGAGCGCCTGCGCCGTCCTGATTCATATCGGGGAGAAATGGATTGAATTCGCCCATGCCGGCGATTGCATGCTGGCAGCTTACTATAGCGATGGCACGATACGGATCATCACACATGATCAACTGGCCCATGTCGACGACTGGACAAAAGCTGTATGGGCCGAGGGGGTTCAGGCGGGACTTGCGACGCGGGCGGAGCTGTGGGAATATGCCAAGCCGCAGATCATAAAGGGGCGGGATTTGGCTAACGCGCCGGGGGGCTATGCCGTGCTGAACGGCGATCCGGCATTTGTGGATTATGCGGAATTCGGGCGGATCAGCCGGACCAATATCGAGTCGCTCCTGCTATTGTCCGACGGTCTGTACATACCGAAGCAAGCAGGCGAATCCGATCGCGAGGGAGCGCTGGAGATCGCCGTCAAGGTGCGGGAAATGGGCCTTCAGTCTTATATCGACTGGCTTCTTGCCCTGGAGGAATCCGATCCCGACTGCGTGATATATCCCCGGGTCAAGAAATCGGACGACAAGACGGCGATTGTGATCAGTTTCACTTGAGTCATAAGTCCGCTAATATGGAGGCTGTTTATGTTTGAGCATTATGTGGGCATCGATTATTCCGGCAAAGCTTCACCGAGGCACAAGCATACCTCGATTCAGATATTTGAGGCCCTTGCCGGCGGGGAGCCGCAGCGTGCGCGTCATAACCGGAGCTGGTCGCGCCAGAGCTGTTACGCCTATCTGGCGGATTCGCTCAGAGCGCAGCAGGAAGGCAAACGGGGGGCGATGATTGTGGGAATGGATCACGGGCTGTCCTTTCCTTTGTCCTATTTTCGGGATGAGCGACCGCATAAGCCGGCTTTGCCTGACTGGATGGCCTTTTTGCGGCATTTTGACGAGCATTGGGGGGAGGCGAGGGAGAAGCCGGTGTCGGCGATTGCCTCCCCGACGCTGCCTTATCCGAATCCGACGGAGCTGAGAGTGACGGAGAAGTACACGTCTTCCGCGAAGAGTGTGCTTCACCTGAATCCGACGCTGATCTCCGTGGCGTTCTCCACGCATGCCGGGCTGCCCTGGATCTACGATCTCCGCAGGGAGTTCGCCGATATCTTGCACGTCTGGCCTTATGACGGTCTCAAGCCGCCCCCGCACAAGAGCGTGATCGCGGAGGTGTATCCTTCGCTGCTGCACAACCGGTATTCGTACCCCGGGGAGCTTGCCAAACGGGACGAGCGGGATGCTTATGCCATCGCGCTTTGGCTGCAGGAGCAGGACCGGTCCGGCGGACTGGGGCATTATATGAGCTTGTCCACACTGACGCCGCAGCAGACAGCGGAGATTGTTCCTTTGGAAGGCTGGATTCTCGGCGTACTGTGAGTTATAGAATATGGAGGTAAATGTTTGATGTGGGTTTTGTTGCTGCTGCTAGCTTTAGCAGGATTCGGGGGGCTTTCCCTGCTTGTCCAAAGAGACAGCCTAAAGCAGTTTGATCTTTCAATTATTCATGCCGTTCAAGGCTGGGAAAATGATTGGCTCACCCGGATTGCAAATGGCTTGTCCTATTTTGGTTCCTCGAAAATCGCCGTTCCATTCTCGCTTGTTATCGCCGTTCTGCTTGCTGTGGCGTTCAAGCACCGCAGGGAGATTGTATTGTTTATCGCCGCTTTGCTCGGCTCGTGGATGCTCAATGAAACGTTGAAAGCCCTGTATCAGCGGGCCCGTCCGGATATACACCGTATTGCCACGGAAGGGGGCTTCAGCTTCCCCAGCGGCCATTCCATGTCGGCCTTCACCTTGTACGGCATATTAACCTTTCTGCTGTGGCGGCATCTGCCCACCAAGCGCTGGCGAATTGCCCTGATTGCCTTCAGCCTGTTCATGATACTGTGCATCGGCCTCTCCCGCATCTATCTCGGCGTTCATTATCCATCCGATGTGCTCGGCGGTTACTGGGTCAGCGCCTGCTGGATCACCTTGTGCATCCGCCTGTTCCTCATCTGGCAAAGACGGACTGCAGCCGGCAGAGCGTAGCAGGGCTGCCTGTTGCCTGCCCTGTCTCCAGCCCGCGGTTCTTCAGCCGCAAATTCCCCATTCAACCCCATTCTGCTGATCCAGTCTCACCGCTTCTGGCAGCTCATCTCTTCGCACCGCGCGCAGCTCCCGGCACGCGGTGTTTCGCTGCATGAAGGTTCCCTGGTATTCAGCCTTATTCGGCAGCAGCCTGTAGGGCGGGCTTCGTGACCCCATTCTTCGGCATCGTTTCACTTGTTGGCAGACTCCAAGTAAAGATGCCAAGATACCTGTTCGCTTGTTAGAGATTGCGTGAATGCCGTGCACGCCGACAAGTACGAAGAAAGCTGGAGAAAAATGCACTTGTAATAATCAAATGGCCTTCATGAATGAGCTTTGTATGCCCTTCCCAAAGAGATAAATGGTCTATGCCATCGGACACCCGAATTAACGTCAGGGACATGAGCAAATCTGTGACGGATAATGCCTTGATCAGACAAGCTTTCATTAAATTTCTTACTCCTCAATAGGTGGATAAGCCGTGTTAAATTTATGTCCTTGAGAAGGTTCATTGGATTGTATGCCAGCCAGCAGACGCATGGAGGATGGCTATTAAACGGGATGAAGGAAGCTATAACGATGCCCCAGCAGTATTGTACGATGCGATAAAACCGCCGTATTCTTTCCCTTTACAGACATAAACGGGTTTGCTACAATGGCTTTACTTAATTGTTAACCATATTTTTGTTTATGGTTAACAATTAAAATGCCTAATGGATGGTGATGTCTTGTGCAAACGGATTACGAACGGCTTGCTGCTACAAGCCAGGCGCATCTATGGAATCCTTTTACCCAAATGAAAGACTATCATGCCTCGGAACCTCTCATTATCGAACGCGGCGAAGGCATCAGGCTGTACGATATTCACGGCAGGGCTTATTTTGACGGCTTCTCCTCGGTTTGGCTTAATATTCACGGACATAACGTGCCGGAGCTGAATCAGGCCATAACGGACCAGCTGGGCCGCGTTGCGCACTCCACCCTTCTTGGCATGGCCAATGTGCCCGCCATTGAGCTTGCCGGGAAGCTGGCCGAAATTACTCCGCCAGGACTGACGAAAGTCTTCTACTCCGACTCCGGAGCAACCGGTGTCGAAATTGCCATCAAGATGGCTTTTCAATATTGGCATAACCGGGGTGTGCGGGGCAAAACGCAGTTTATCACGATGAATCAGGCGTACCACGGGGATACGATCGGCGCGGTCAGTGTCGGTGCGATTCCGCTGTACCATGATGTGTTCCGTCCCATGCTTTTTCCTTCCCATGTCATTCCTTATCCTTATGCCTACCGCTGCGAGGGCGGAGAAACAGAAGCATTGGAAACTACGCTTACCGCCCTGCGCAGGCTGCTCCATTCGCAGGCGGCCAGCATTGCCGCTCTGATCGTAGAGCCGATTGTGCAGGGGGCATCGGGCATCATCGTGATGCCGCCTGGCTGCCTGCGGGAAATCGCGAAGCTGTGCCGCGAGCATGATGTCCTGCTAATCGCCGATGAGGTGGCGACTGGCTTCGGCAGGACGGGAGAGATGTTCGCGTGCGACCTTGAAGGGGTTTCCCCTGATCTGATGATCATCGGCAAAGGTCTTACGGGCGGTTATTTGCCTGTGGCGGCGACGCTTGCGACCGATGAAGTGTATGACGCGTTTTATGCCGATTACGGGGAGCAGAAAACTTTTTTTCACGGTCATTCCTTTACGGGAAACCCGCTTGGCTGTGCCGTGGCGCTGGCCAGCCTGAAGCTGTTTGAAGAGCGCAGTATGCTGTCAGGGGTTCGGGCCAAGGCATCTTTGGTGGAGCATAGGCTCGCAGCGCTTAAAGAACGCCCGCATGTCGGGGACATCCGCCAGCAGGGACTGATGATCGGAATTGAGCTTGTACGCGACAAGAATACACGCGAACCGTACGAATGGGTGGAGCGAATCGGCGTCCGGACGAGTCTTAAAGCCAGAGAACTCGGCATGCTGACGAGGCCGCTCGGCAATGTGATCGTGTTCATCCCTCCGCTTGCCAGCAGCGAAGCGGAATTGGAGCTCATGACGGCTATTCTGGTGGAAGCGATAATTTGCGTCACCGAGAGCGGGCCGGCGGCATGAACCAAACGAATGCACAGCCAATAAGAGGACTATTCGTGACGGGTACGGACACCGGCGTTGGCAAAACGGTCGTCACAGCGGCAATCGCCGCTGCACTTCGCGCCGAAGGAAGGAATGTCGGCGTCTGGAAGCCGGTTCAATCCGGCAGCACTTTTGGCAGTGGAAGGACTGATGCCCAGCAGCTGTTGAAGAGCACCGGGATCGATGAACTGCCGGAGGCGGTGGCTCCCTTCTCGTTTGCCGCTCCGCTTACACCGCTGCTCGCAGCCCGGGAAGCGGGAGTGACCCTTACGCTGGAGAAGCTGATTGCATCCGGCGGACCGCTTGCCAAGCGATACGATGCGCTCCTTGTAGAGGGAGCGGGAGGCGTGGCTGTTCCGCTGGCAGAGGATGCCCTCGTGGCGGACCTGATGGCAGAGCTTCGTCTGCCCGCACTTATTGTGGCCCGATCCGGCCTCGGCACGATTAACCACACGCTGTTGACGGTGTCATACCTGAAGCTTCGATTAATTTCCATTGTCGGTATCATCCTGAACGATGGCGAATCGGCAGAAACGCATGACGATCCGAGCCTCTCCACAAATGCAGAGCTGATCGAACATTACAGCAGAATTCCGGTGCTTGGCCGTCTTCCCCGGATTCATGCCCCGGAGGATACGAACACGCTGGTACATACCGTACGGCAACATATTCAATTCGCACTGGTCAAAGAGGCGCTTTTGGCTGGAAATTAAGGAGATGACCGAGATGAACACAATTTCACTTCAAATGGAATGGCAATCGTTCGCCCAAAAGGCGTTAAATGGGGAAAGCTTGACACTGGAAGAAGGGCTCGCCGTTCTGGAAGCCGGCAATGATGAGCTGCTGCCGCTCATGCATGCCGCGTTCAGTGTGAGGAAGTTCTTTTACGGCAGGAAGGTTAAGCTGAATATGATCATCAATGCCAAAAGCGGGTTGTGTCCCGAAGATTGCGGCTACTGCTCGCAATCCATCGTATCGACGGCTTCCATACAAAAATACAGCCTGCTGGATAAAGATACCCTGCTCGCCGGAGCGCGCGAAGCCATGGCGCGCAAAGCCGGAACCTACTGCATCGTAGCCTCGGGAAAAGGACCGACGGACAAGGAACTGGAGCAGGTCGCGGACGCGGTACAGGAAATCCGCAGAACCATGCCGCTCAAAATATGCGCTTGTCTGGGCTTGTTGAAGGACGGCCAGGCCGAGCGGCTGGCGGAAGCGGGCGTGCATAGGTACAATCATAACCTGAATACAAGTAAAGCGAACTACCCGGCAATCACCACTACCCACACTTATGGACAGCGTGTAGAAACTGTGGAAAAGGTGAAAGCCTACGGCATGTCTCCCTGCTCCGGAGTCATTATCGGCATGGGCGAGACCCATCAGGAAATTGTGGAAATGGCTTTTGCGCTCCGCGAGCTTGATGTGGATTCCATTCCGGTCAATTTTCTTAATGCGATACCGGGGACACCCCTTGAAAAAGCGGACCGTGTGCCGGCCCTAAAAGCGCTGAGAGTGCTGGCCTTGTTCAGATTTATATGCCCCTCCAAGGAAATCCGCGTGGCCGGCGGCCGCGAGGTCAACCTTCGTACGCTGCAGCCGCTGTCTCTATATGCAGCCAATTCCCTGTTTGTGGGCGATTATTTGACGACAGCCGGACAACATGTATCCGAAGATCATCAAATGATTGAAGATATGGGCTTTGAAATTGAAATTAGTGCTCTATGAGGGCAGGGCGGAATGATTATGAACTGGATGGAAAAAGAGCTTGAAATGATGACTGATGCTTCGCTGGAACGCACCTTGCGAGCCAGCGCTCCGTTGCCCGGATGCCCGGGTTACATCATGCGCGGGGGAAGAAAGCTGCTCGATTTGTCTTCCAATGATTATCTGGGACTTGCGCAGCATTACGCGATTAATGAAGCGATGCGCGAAGCTCAGTCCGCCGAAGGGGCCGGCTCCGGCGCTTCGCGCCTGGTGATGGGCAACCGGCCGTCCTTCGGCCGCCTGGAAACTGTGCTGGCCCTGTGGCAGAACTGCGAAGCAGCGCTTGTTTTTGCCAATGGCTACATGGCCAATACCGGGGTCATCGCCGCGCTGGCAGGCAGAGGCGATGTTGTATTCAGCGATCAGATGAACCATGCGAGCATCGTGGATGGCATCATACTAAGCCGCGCGGAGCATGCCCGATACCGGCATAACGATATGGAGCACTTGCGGGCTTTATTGAATAAGCACCGGGATAAAAAGAAGAAGCTGATCGTGACAGATGCCGTCTTCTCGATGGATGGCGACCAGGCTCCGCTGCGCGAGCTCGCAGCGATCAAGCGTGAATACGGTGCCATGCTGATGGTGGACGAGGCGCATAGCGGAGGGATATACGGCAGGCGCGGCGAGGGATTATGCCATGAGCTTGGCGTGCAGGCGGATGTGGATGTACATATGGGAACATTCAGCAAAGCGTTTGGCGTCTACGGCGCTTATGTCTGCGGCAGCCGTACGCTGATCCGATGGTTGATAAACAAGGCTAGAACCTTGATCTATTCGACCGCCCTGCCCGCATCCATAGTAGCTGGTATCGCCAAAGCGCTGGAGCTGGTTCAGACCGAGCACTGGCGCCGGGAACGGCTTAATGCTGCGGGCAGGAGACTGCGCTCTTCGCTTGGCGCCGCCGGTTTCAATATCGCTGCGGGAGATTCCCCGATCATCCCCGTCATTATTGGCGATAATGCAGCTGTCTTGCGTTTCAGCAGCGCTTTGGAGGCAGCGGGTATTGCATCGGCGGCAATCCGTCCGCCGACTGTGCCCAAGGGCACGGCGCGGATCCGCTTCTCATTGTCCGCCGCCCACACGGAACGGGAGCTGGCCGATGCCGCGGCACTCATCTGTGCCGCTGCCCTTCAATCAGGGGTGGCAGGTGGATGAGACATTCGGGTAACGGGCCACCTTTGCAGCAGGAGGAGTCCGGGGGCACGATTTTGTGGCTGGCTGGATGGAGCATGCCGGATTCGATTTTTGACCGGCTGCGCTCGCAGCTGCCGGATTTTCAACATCTTTCCGTACAGTACAGCGCTGCCGATTCCGAGGAGGCGATACTGCTTTTGACGGAAGCGGCAGTCAGGAAGGCTCTGTCACCAGACCGGGCTGCCAGTCAGACAGAAACTCGCTCCGGTCCCCTTCTGATTGGAGGCTGGTCGCTTGGCGCTTTGCTGGCGCTGAGACTGGCGGCTGCAGGCTGGGCCGATGGTCTCGTCCTGTTTGCGGCCAACGCAAGATTTATCCGCTCCAGGGAAGAGTCTGACCGAGGCTGGGCAGATATCTACCTCAGGCAGATGATTACAGGTCTTGCGAAGAATCGGGATGCCGTAGAGGCCCGATTTCGACAGCTTCTGCTGACGGAGGCGGAATGGAAGAGCGGACTTGGCGCCAGCCTCCCGCCGGCAGGAAGCTGGACGACTCCGGCGCTCCTTGCAGGTCTTCAGATTCTGCGGAACATGGAATGCCAGTCTCAGCTTCCAGCAATCCTTTGTCCGGCTCTGCTTATACATGGAATAGAGGATAAAATTTGCCCATACGGCGCTGCGTCAGAGCTTGCGGCACAATTGCCGCGGGCAGAGCTGCTGGCCCTGCCCGCTTGCGGGCATGCGCCTTTCCTGGAAAGGGAAGCTGATCTGGCCGATGAAATAAGGAGATGGTGGTATGAGCAGCGGCAAGCAGGCAATTCGGCATCAGTTTAACCGCAGCGCGGCGGGTATGTATGATATTCACTCCCGAGTGCAGCGCGATATGGCAGACCGGGTGGCGAGATCCCTGGACCAATGGAAGAGTGAGACGGACATGGCCGGGTTGGATATTCTGGAGATCGGCTGCGGCACGGGCGCGCTGACTGAAAGATTGGCCGCCCAATGGCCTCGCGCATCGATGACGGCTCTTGATATTGCGCCCGCTATGATCGATGCGGCCAAGCAGAGGCTTCAGTTGGACAAGGCCAACCAGGAGGGCAGAATTCGCAACCAGCGCGATCCTGTACGTTTTGTTCAGGCCGATATCGAATTATGGGCGGCTGATGCACCGAAAGACGCATACGATCTCATCGTTTCCAACGCCTGTTTTCAATGGCTGGACCATCCAGGGCAAACGCTTGGCCACATTCAGCGGCTGCTTCGCCCAGGAGGGTTGTTGACATTCGCCACCTTTGGGCCGGATACCTTCAATGAGCTGCATGCGTCCTTTCATGAAGCTTATACAGCCAGCGGGCATGCGCCGCAGCGGCACGGGCTTTCTTTTCAATCGGCAGATGGCTGGGTTAATCATCTTAATGAAGCGGGATTTGACAATATTCGCTGTGAGGGTTTTATTCAACGGGAAATCTACGCATCCCCCAGGGAATTTCTCCACTCAGTCAAGGCGATGGGGGCCAGCACATCCCAGGCCGACACAACACGCAGTATCGGGACGCGCCGCCTGTTTGCCGATATGTATAAGTCATATGAGGACAAATTCAGCGTACAGGGGGGCATTGCTGCCACTTACGACGTTCTGATCATTCAAGCAGAAGCCTCCCGTTAGTGCCATGGTCACGAATTAGGCCCGGATTTTTCATGTAGCTTTCATGTTGGTTTCATATTTGCGTGCTACACTGGGAAAAAACAGTGAGGAGGCGAATGCATGAGGCCGTGGGCTGAGTTTGAAGATGTCATTACCCCGCATCTGAATCATTTACGGACCTATTGTTTTTATTTGACGGCATCCCATTGGGAAGCGGAGGATTTGCGCCAGGAGACGCTGCTCCGGGCTTTCAAGCATTACCGCAGCAAGGGTGATGTCCAATATCCGCGATCATTATTGTATAAAATAGCCCGAAACGTTTACATAGACGCATATCGTAGGCGCAGGGGCATTATGGTTCCTATAGATGAAGCAGGTGAACAGTCCTATTGCGATGAGAATTATGCCTCCGTACGGGGACTGCTGGAGTGGGTAACGGAGCATTTGTCGGAGCGTGAAGTGGAAATGCTGCTGCTCGCCGAGGTGTTTCGTTATTCCTATCAGGATATTGCAGATGAACTGGATTGTACTGTACCTGCGGTCAAAATGGTGCTCCACCGTTCCAAGCAGGCTCTGCGCAAACGCGGCGCCCAGCATAAGGCTACGGGTGAACTGATCTCGCTCAAACCCCAGCTGAAGCCTCCCATGCGTATGCCCAGACGATCCTTCGTCGTCGACAGATGGACACGCGCCGTGATGAATTATGAAAGCAGATGAGCCGTAATAGCCGCATAAGCGCGAAGCGCGGACGGTCTTGTTCTGCTCTGCCGAGCATCGAGCGAAGCTACCTGTCTTAGTCTTATATCCGAGCATCGTGTGAAGCTACCGCTCTTATTCTTATATCCGAGCATCGAGCGAAGTTACCGGTCTTAGTTTTATATTTCGAGCATCGAGCGAAGCTATCGGTCTTATTCTTATCATTCGAAGTCATTGCGAAGCGCTATCGGTCTTATTCTGAAAGGCTGGTGCAAAAGGCCTGGCTGCGCATGAGGAAATGTCTGATATTCGCGGGGAGTTAAAAAGGCGATTTAGCTTTATCATTAGATGAAATAGCGGTTGTGGCGCTGAATTGGCTAATAAAGCGCGTCAAGCGCTCTTCTTTTTGTTGTATGGGCGGTGAAGTGCCATTCGGCTTGGCTTTGAATCTTGAGCGCGGAGCGGGCGGAATCGTTCTGGAGAAACGATAGTGGTCGCCTTTGTCTTTCGAAATTTACCGCTAAATGTTTCATCCAATCAAGAATTCCGAAGGACAACAGCGATCGTAAGAATGATCCGCCCGCGCAGCGTGCCTTTATCGATGTAAATTGACCCGCCCGCGCAGCGTGCCTTTATCGATGTAAATTGACCCGCCCGCGCAGCGTGCCTTTATCGATGTAAATTGACCTGCCCGCGCAGCGTGCCTTTATCGAAGTAAATTGATCCACCCGCGCAGCATACCCGTAATAGTTTCGCCTCAAACCACCTTTTAGCGAACAATCGCGAAAAAGGTGGTTTTTTGTTCATTCCTATCCCATTTTATCGTCAAATGTAAAATATAATTTATTTTTATTATAAAAATGTAATAAAAGGGCGATTCAATTTATAATTATTGTTTATTTATCATAGATGACCTCTGATGTAAAACTCCTTATGCAGGATCATACGGCAATATACAAGAGGAAAAAGGAGGATGGGGCGGATGAGGGTGGCTCTGCCTACGAGAGCCAAAAATAAGCAATTTTATCCTGAAATACTGGAAATGACCTCCTGCGGCAAAGATGTTAGCCTTATATAAGTCTTCTTAATAAATATAGACGAAGGGTTGTGTAAGCATTTGAAGAAGGTTTGGGCGATCGTCGTTTTGCTGCCAATGCTTTTGTTGGCGGCATGTGGTCAGAACAGCAATGAACCGGCTGGCGGCAACAATACGGCTGGGACATCACCGGCAAATAACAATGCCAATGCATCCGGGGGGAACAGCCAGGCGACAGGGACCTTGGCTGACGCGCAGAAAAAAGGATCGGTAACAATCGGTTTCGCCAACGAGAATCCTTATGCATATAAAGATGCCGACGGAAAGCTGACCGGTGAGGCGGTGGAGATTGCCCGCGTTATCCTGGATCGGCTGGGCATTAAGGAAATGAAGGGAGAATTGACCGAGTTCACTTCCTTGATCGCAGGTCTGCAGGCCAAACGCTTCGACATGATTACGGCGGGGATGTTCATTAATCCCAAACGCTGCGAAGCGGTGCTGTTCGCTAATCCCGAGTACAGCATCGGCGAAGCGATAGCGGTGAAGCAGGGAAATCCGCTCAAGCTGGGGAGCTATAAGGATATTGCCGATAACGACAAGGCCAAGGTTGCGGTTATGGCCGGTGCCGTTGAGCTGGATTATCTGAAGGCGTCCGGCATTCCGGAGGATCGGATGGTTATCGTACCAGATCAGGATGCGGCCATCAGCGCGCTGCAGTCCGGACGCGCCGATGCCATGACGATGACGGGACCGGCCCTGCAATCCAGACTGGACAGTGCGAAGGACGCCAAGCTGGAGCGGGTCATGGACTTTGAACAGCCAATGGTGGACGGAAAAGATGTTACGGGCTACGGCGCTACGGCCTTCCGTCCGGAGGATACGTCTTTCCAGGAGGCCTATAACGCAGAGCTTGAGAAGATGAAGGAATCCGGCGAGCTGCTGGAAATTCTCAAGAAATTCGGTTTTACGGAGCAGGAGCTGCCTGGAGATATGACCTCCAGCCAGTTATGTGAGGGATAATCATGACTCCGACTTGGTCGGCGATGTTTCCGCTCCTGTACGAAGGGGTCAAGATTACGATTCAAGTTACGGTAATGGCCGGGATTGTCGCATTGATTGTTTCTGTGGCGGCTGGTCTTGGCCGGGTATCGAGCTATGCGGTTGTACGCGGTATTTCCCGCATCTATGTTGATCTGTTTAGAGCCTCCTCCCTTCTTGTACTTATGTTTTGGATCTACTTCGCTCTGCCGTTTGCGGGAATAGAACTGAGCAAGATGGTGACGGCAGTGCTGGCGATCGGCTTGAACTGCGGGGCATACGGCTCGGAAATCGTACGAAGCTCCATATTGGCTGTTCCTTCCGGTCAGTATGAAGCCTCCTTGGCGCTGAACCTGACCCCTCGGCAGCGAATGTGGCGCGTGGTCATTCCGCAGGCCGTTGTCCGCATGCTGCCGCCTTTTGGAAATTTATTGATCGAGCTGCTGAAATCGACCTCGCTGGTCTATTTTATTACGCTGAGCGATCTTACCTATGAAGCCATGATTCTCCGCAATAATTATTTATCATGGACACCGCAGATATTTGGTCTGCTGCTTGTGATCTATTTTGCCCTGTCTGCATGCATCACGGTCACAATCCGGCTGCTGGAACGCAAATTTGCGGCTTGGAGGTGAATGAGAGATGTGGAAATGGGATTATGTCTGGGATTTATTGCCGGAGCTACTCGGCGCTCTGCGGGTAACGCTTTATGCGACCTTGTGCGGGTTTCTGGTTGCGGCTGCAGTCGGCTTGCTGCTGGCGGTTGGTTCCCGCTCCAGATTTGCCGTGTTGCGGTATACGATCCGCGGCTTCGTGGAGTTCGTGCGCAGCACGCCGCTGCTGGTGCAGGTGTTCTCGCTGTTTTATATTTTGCCGATGCTGTTTCCTTCGGCTTCCTTATCCGCGTTCACGACTGGGGTAATCGGGCTGGGGCTGCATTACAGCACATATTTGTCCGAGGTTTACCGCTCCGGCATCGACGGAGTGCCCCGCGGTCAATGGGAAGCGGCCAGCGCGCTTAATTTTACGAAAACGCAAACGTGGATCAAAATTATACTGCCTCAGGCTTTCCGGCCGATTGTACCGGTGATGGGCAACTATTTGATTGTTATTTTCAAGGAAACTCCGATATTGATGGCGATTACGCTCGTTGAGCTGCTGCTCACCGCGAAGAATGCCGCCTCTGATTCCTATCGGGTGTTTGAACCCTATACCGTTGTAGGAGTGCTGTTCCTGATTATCAGCCTGATCATGACCGTGCTGTTCCGGTTTCTGGAGAAGAAGCTTAACGGGAAATACGCAGGGTAAGGAGTGAGGTCCGAATGAGCATGCAGTTGGAGAAACAAACAGAGGAGCTGGACGCACGGGAAGACCGGAACGAGAGGTTCGCGGATGTCCAGCCGATTGTAAAATATAACAATATAACGAAATCCTTCGGGGAGCTGGAGGTAATCAAGGGTGTGGATCTGGAGCTTTATCCGGGAGAGAAGATCGCTATGATCGGACCGAGCGGATCGGGCAAAACCACGCTTGGCCGCCTGCTCATGACGCTCGAGGAGCCGACTGGCGGAACAATCGAACTGGATGGCGAGCTGCTGTGGCATATGGAGGTCAAAGGCAAGCTGGTCCGTGCGGACGAGAAGCATCTGCATCGGATGCGGGGCAAGGTGGGGATGATCTTTCAGCATTTCAATCTGTTCCCGCATATGAACGTCCTGCGCAATGTGACGATGGCTCCGCGTACCGTGCTGGGCTTGTCCAGGGAAGAAGCGCATGACCGCGCCATCACGATGCTGCGCAAGGTGGGGCTGGAGGAGAAGCTGGAGGTGTATCCTTCACAGCTCTCTGGCGGACAGAAGCAGCGCGTCGCCATTGCCCGGGCGCTCGTCATGCAGCCCAAGGTGATGATATTCGACGAGGTGACCTCCGCGCTTGATCCCGAGCTGGTCGGCGAGGTGCTGGAGGTTATTAAGGAAATCGCCCGCGAAGGCGAGATGGCGATGCTGCTGATCACGCATGAAATGGAGTTTGCAAGAGACGTGGCCGACCGGATCATCTTCGGCGCGGAAGGCAGAATTGTGGAGCAGGGAACGCCTGAGCAAATATTTGAGAATTCACAGAGCGAGCGCCTGCAGTCCTTCCTCGGACGCTTCGCCGGCGCTGCTTCCCAATCATTATGACAAAGGGGCAAGGCCGATGGGAGGCAATCCGCCCCTCGATGAGGTTGTGCCAGGAAGAAATGACTGTCGCCATCCTTTGGCGGTAATGATGAATTTCTTCCCCGGAACTTATAGAACACGGTAGAGGTGAAGCGTTATACAGCTTATAAATTTGAATAAACCGTCGGCCTCCGACGGCAAGCAGGTATGGCAGCTGGTGAAGGATGCAGGGACATTGGATCTCAATTCCGTATACAGCTACATCATGCTGTGCGATGTTTTTCGCGATACCTGCGTCATCGCTGTCCAGGAGGAAAGAATCGTGGGGTTTATGTCCGCTTACAAGAGACCGGATCAGCCGGATACGCTGTTTATCTGGCAGGCTGTGGTTGGCAGCGCTTGGCAGGGTAACGGATTGGGCAAAAAAATGCTCCGCGAGCTGCTGAGCCGGGAAGAAAATGGCCCGATCCGCTTTGTTGAGGCGACGATCGGACCGGATAATATGGCTTCACAAAGGATGCTCATGGGACTTGGCGAGGAAAATGGCGGACAATGTCATATTACGGAATATTATCCGGCCGCTTATTTTCCCGAAGAATCCGATCATGAGCCGGAGCTGCTGTTTCGTGTCGGACCGTTTACAAATAATTCTTTAGGAGTGATTCGGTGAGCGAAGTCAAGAAGGACGCAGCGGATTTAAGGGTGTTCGACAAGATGGAGTCAGAGGTGCGCAGCTACTGCCGGAGCTTTGAGAAGGTGTTCCATAAGGCCAAGAACGCCAAGCTGTGGGATATCGAAGGCCGGGAATATATTGATTTTTTTGCCGGCGCGGGGGCGCTCAATTACGGTCATAACAACCCGGCTATCCGCACCCGGCTGGTTGACTACTTGCTGGAAGACGGAGTGACCCACAGCCTGGATATGGCGACAAAAGCGAAAGAAATGTTTCTGAAGCGGTTCACTTTATCCATTCTGAAACCGCGCGGACTTGATTATAAAATTATGTTTCCCGGCCCGACAGGAACGAATTCTGTGGAGAGCGCCATGAAGATTGCCCGCAAGGTTACGGGACGCAGGAATATTGTCTGCTTCACCAATGCCTTTCACGGGATGAGTCTGGGATCGCTTGCCGCTACAGGCAATGCGTTCAAGCGCAAAGGAGCCGGCGTCGATCTGCCCAACACGAATTTCATGCCTTATGACGGCTATTTCGGCGAAGGCATCAATACGGTGGATATGATGGAGAAATATCTGGATGATCCGGGAAGCGGGTTCGACCTGCCGGCAGCCATCATTCTGGAAACGGTGCAAGGCGAAGGCGGATTGAATGCGGCCAGCCCGGCCTGGCTGAAGAGAGTCCAGGAGCTGTGCCTGAAACGGGACATTCTGCTGATTGTGGACGATGTGCAGATGGGCTGCGGACGTACGGGGACTTTCTTCAGCTTCGAGGAAGCGGGCATTAACCCGGATATCGTATGCCTGTCCAAGTCGATTGGCGGTTACGGTCTGCCGATGGCGCTGACGCTCATTAAGCCGGAATACGATCTGTGGCATCCCGGCGAGCATAACGGGACCTTCCGCGGGAACAACCTCGCCTTTGTCGCCGCAGCCGAGGCGCTTTCCTACTGGGAGGACGGGGCGTTCGAGAAAGAACTGGCCGGGAAAGCCAGCCGTATTGAAGAGGCGCTGAGCCAGCTTCTGAAGGAGCATCCCGAGGTCAAAGCCTACAGGAAAGGGAAGGGGCTGATTCAGGGCATTTCCTTCGACCCGCCGCAGCTGGCCGGACAACTGAGCGCAGTCGCCTTCAAACGCGGCGTCATCATGGAAACATCGGGTCCGCATGACGAAGTCGCCAAGCTGATGCCCCCGCTTACCATTGAATCCTCCGTTCTGGAGAAGGGGCTGGCCATTCTTAAGGAAAGCTTTGAAGAAATCGTACAGTCGGAGCGCATTGGGGCGCTGGTTTAAGTGCTTGCGAAGTGCAGGCAAATTAGAGAGGAGAGCGATAAATATGATTGTCAAGCATTTAGAGGACATTGTGGACTCCAAGTATGATATCGATACCGAAACCTGGAACGCCCGGAGGCTGCTGCTCCGCAAGGACGGCATGGGTTTTTCCCTGAATGATACGATTATCAAAGCCGGCACGGAAACGACCATCTGGTACAAAAATCATGTGGAGGCCGTTTATTGCATCGAAGGAGAAGGAGAGATTGAAATCGTCGCCACCGGCGAGAAGTTCCCCATCCGTCCGGGCATGCTGTATGCGCTGGACGGTCATGAGAAGCATTATCTGCGGGCAAAAACGCAGGTGCGGACGATATGCGTGTTCAACCCTCCGCTAACCGGCAGCGAGGTGCATGACAAGGACGGGGTTTATCCGCTGATGGAAGAGGCTGAATTGGAGGCGAACCGCTAATGAGCATAAATCTGGCAAATTCCAAGAAGACTAGAGAAGATAAATATCCGTCCCGGATTTCCGACAAGCCTGCTATCGTGGAGCGCGCGGACCCTGTTGTCTACAGCACCTGGAAGTCAGGCAGCCCATTGACCCAAGAGCAATTCCGGTTCTACGACAGGAACGGCTATCTGTTTCTGGATCAGTTCTTCTCCGGTGAGGAGGTCGCCGATTGGCGCTCCGAGCTGAAGAAGCTCCAGCAGCATTACGGGCAGCGTGAGGCGGAGCATGTCATTCGCGAGCCGGGCGGGACGGAGGTGCGCTCCATCTTCGCGGTTCATGAGCATAATGAACGCTTCAAGGAGCTCTCGGCCAATAAACGTCTGACCGCAATCATCAACGAGCTTCTCGGCTCGCAAACCTATATCCATCAGTCCCGGATCAACTTCAAGCCGGGTTTTACCGGCAAGGAGTTTTACTGGCATTCTGATTTTGAAACCTGGCATGTGGAGGACGGGATGCCTTCCATGCGCGCGCTCAGCTGCTCCATTGCCCTGGAGGATAATTTTCATTTTAACGGCCCCTTGATGGTGGTGCCCGGCTCGCATAAGAAATTCGTTTCCTGTGTCGGGCAGACACCGGACGATCATTTCAAGCAGTCGCTCCGACGCCAGGAATACGGCGTGCCCGATGACGGCAGCCTGGCCCGGCTTGTGGGAGAAGGCGGAATCGAAACGATTGTTGGCGGTATAGGCTCCATCGTGCTGTTCGATTGCAATATTATGCATGGCTCGAACAGCAATATCACGCCTCTGCCGCGAAGCAATGTGTTCATGGTCTACAACAGTGTGGAGAATGCCTTGGAGAAGCCGTATTCGGGACAAGCACCCAGGCCGAATTATATTGCTGCTCGCGGGTAACCCGGCGTGAGCGGTCTTATGCTTGTTCTCTCTATCATAGCGATCAACGTCGTCTATGTTTCGATTTTTACGCTGCGCCTGATTCTCGTGATCAAAGGGAGAAGAGGCGCAGCTTCTCTTATGGCGATGGCGGAGGTTTTTATTTACCTGGCGGGGCTCAATCTCGTACTCCAGAATCTGTCCAATCCCATCAACATGGCGGCTTACTGCCTGGGCTTCGGCATCGGCGTGTATGCGGGCAGCCGGATTGAGGAATATCTGGCACTGGGCTATTCGGTCGTACAAGTTATCGCCGATTCCGCCGCAACCGGCCTGCCGAACAAGCTCCGCGACTTTGGCTATGGCGTTACATCCTGGATGGCGGAGGGACGTGACGGCAAACGGCTGGTCATGCAGGTTCTGGTCAAACGCAGCAACGAGAAGCGGCTCATGCGGAGCATCGGCATGGTTGCGCCCAAAGCGTTCGTGATCTCCCACGAGCCAAGGCAGTTCAAAGGCGGCTTCTGGACGAAAATGATCGAGCGGTGAGCGGGATTTACTGCATGCATAACCCAAGCAGATGTCTTCTCAGACAGCTGCTTGGGTTGTTTGAACTCGGATAATTTTTGACTAACCGAATGCATAACCGCGGGCGGGGATAGCCTATTTTTTATTCGGCTTCAAAGCCAGAAGCAAGGCCAGCATGCAAAGAGCGCAGCCAGCCAACAGCCATATCGTTAAAGCGGGCTGAAAATAATCCATGCTCCGGCCGACCAGCAAAGGCAGCACAGCTCCGCCGATTCCACCGGAAGCGATCAGGATACTCGTCGTTCGGCGGGTGTTATGGGGAAACAACCGGCTGGCATAAACAATGGCTATGGCGAAAATGCCTGCCAGAAAAAGCCCCAGCATGAGAACGAAAGCAAATACGGCAATGATCTTCGAAATAGCAGCCATACCGCAGAGAGCCACGAGAGCTCCGAAGGTGCCGGCAAGCAAAAAGCGCATATAGCCTGTTTTCTCGGCGATATAACCGGATAAGAGCCGTCCGGCAATCATCGAAGTCCAAAAGAAGGAGACACTGAGCGCAGCGCTTGCGTTCGAGAGTCCAAGACGTTCGGCAAACAGGGAGGGAAGGAAATTAATGACACTGGTTTCAAGCCCCACATAAATGAAGATAAAGCTTAACAGAACAAGCAATTCCATCATTTTCGCTGTACCGGCTTCAGTGTGCGCATCGGTTGCTGCGGTGTCTTGGTATACGGCAGACTTGAAGGATTGCATCCCCCAAATCAATGCCATCATGAGAGCCAATACCGCGATTACGGCGAAAGAGGCGAATGCCGATTGACGGGAAATAAACAGGCCGGAGAGGATTGGCATGACCAGCGCTCCGATGCCGAAGGATACTTCAAGACGGCTCATTACAATGGCTTTGCGATGGCCCATGGATTCCAGCAGCAGCGTTCCGACTGCGGTTTGTGCCGTTCCAAATCCGAATCCGTTTATGATCAAAGAGACAAATAAAATCGACCAATGCGGCTGGCTGTAAAGAATCGTATGAGCGATAAGCAGCAGCAAAAAAGCAGCGGTCAGGATTTTTCGATACCCCAGATGGCGCAGACCGAAGGGAACCAGCAGCACCCCTGCCAGAAAACCGGCAAACTGGGCAAAAATCAGCTGCCCTCCATCGCCGAAGCTTCGTCCGTACACATGGAGCACCTCTGACAGCAAGGAGCCAAAAACAACCGTAGAAAGTCCAACCAGCAAATACGATAAGCAGCCTAACCAGATCATTCTTGTATTCCTATTCATCTATTGGCCTGTCGGGCTTGAATCCGGTACGATCAGCAATTCCACATTGTTTTCGGCAAGCTTATCGGTAAGCTCCTGGTCCGGCTGCCGGTCTGTGATCAGCAGATCGATGGATTCCAACCCTGATATTTTGTAAAACATCTGATGGCCGAACTTGGTATGATCCGCCAGCACAATAACCTGATCGGCCCGGCGGATCATCTCCCGCTTCACATCTCCGTCTTCCTCGTGGGGATAGGACAGGCCGTTGACAGTAATGCCGCAGGCCCCCAGAAATAATTTGTCCACCTGATAATCGGACAGCTTGGCAATAGTGGATTGTCCATAGAGAAAACGGTGCTGAGGATTTAGTTCGCCGCCCAGCAAATAGGTCCTGACCCGCTCCTTGCGGGACAAGGCATCGGCAATATCAATCGAATTGGTAACCACGGCCACATCCCTGGAAGCTAGATGATCGGCCGTAAATTGTACGGTGGTTGAAGCATCCATCAAGATAAAATCCCCGTCCTTTATCAGGGAAGCCGCATACAACCCGATATCGCGCTTGTTCCCGGATTGCCTGACCAGCCGCTCCTTATATTCGTAGATTTCCTTGTTTTTTTGAGGCAGAACGGCTCCGCCATGAGTACGGTTGATTATGCCAAGCTCATCCATTTTCAACAGGTCGCGACGGGCGGTGTCCCGGGATACGTTGAATATTTCGCAAATATCCTGGATGCTTACCCGCTGGTGCTGCTCCAAATACGCTTTAATGGCGAGGATACGTTCTTCCTGATACATCTTCCACCTTCACCTCTATAGTTGCGATTTCACCCATTATAAGTTTTTGGAAGCTATATTTCAATCATTTTAAGTTATTATAAGTATTTGTAAGCAATTATACGCTATTTGAGTCTTCGAGTATCGGTTTCGGGTAGAGGCAATGGAAAAGGACAGCATGTTAAAATCAAGTTAGGAAAGTGTGCAGCGGGAGCGAGCCTGAATTTCCGATTTCAGCTTGACGGGGCACGAGCAAGCCGCATTAGGGGGTTGTCATAGGAGATTTTCATCCGGATATTCCTTCGAAAGGTCAATTGGCCGCCAATATCGATTGGATCAATGCATACGCGGGCAGAAGCTTGGCGATGAGGCGATAAGCTGCATCAAAATAACGCCTCCTTACAGGCCGCCGGGCATATCAACCGGCCCCCCAGGTCCCTTTTATAGATCGGGAAGACTGTATCATGCCGGCGGCTGAAGACGCGGATGCGATAGAAAGCGGAATGCTGCCGGCTGCGGCAGCCAGATTGCGGGAGAAGGTACAGGAAGAGCGGGAACGGCTGCTGGATCTGATTGCCCTTTAAATCTATGCCGTTACGTCCACTTGGCCGCCCAGAGCTTCATTTCCTTGAGGATCTGATGCAAATCGACGCCTTTGGGTGTAAGGGAATATTCAACGGTGACGGGGACGGTCGGAAATACATGGCGTTCAAGAACGCCCTGCTCTTCCAGATGGCGCAGGGTACTGGTCAGCGCGCGGGGGCTTACCGCAGAGATGAGACGCTGCAGCTCTCCGAACCGTTTCTTGCCGCCGAACAGCTCGCGAAGGACGAGAAAAGCCCATTTTCCGCCGATAACGTTAAGCGTTTTTTCAATATTGCAATCGATGCAGGCTGGTACTTTCGGAATATAGTTGTTTACGGACATGAGAATAAGCGCACTCCTTCTATGAAAGATTGATAGTAACTATTAGTATAGTATATATAGATAATATAATAAAATGATTAATATTTCACTACTTTTAAAATGATAGAAGCATGCGTAGAATAGAAGAGGTACCAAGCGCAGGTAGAATCGAATAAATGGACAAAGCTTCGGCTTTGCCAAATAAGAGGAGGATTTTCCTTACATGAATTATCGTAAACTTGGTGGCAGCGGATTGAAGGTAAGCGAGATCAGCCTCGGCAGTTGGCTGACATATGGCGGTTATGTAGAGCGTGAGAATGCGGTGAAAGCCGTTCAGAAGGCTTATGAGCTGGGGATCAATTCATTTGATACGGCTAATGTATATGAACGGGGAGCAGCCGAGACATTGCTGGGCGAAACGATCAAATCATTCCCGCGTGAATCCTATGTGCTGGCAACCAAAGCATTCTGGCCGATGGGCGACGGACCGAATGACCGCGGCCTTTCCCGCAAGCATGTAATCGAGCAGTGCAACGCCAGTCTGAAGCGTCTGGGCGTGGAATATGTAGATATTTTCTACTGCCACCGCCATGATCCCGAAACCCCTCTCTACGAAACGCTTCGCGCAATAGACGACCTGATCCGTCAGGGCAAGGTTCAATACGTCGGCGTCAGCGAGTGGACGGCAACGCAGATGGCTGAAGGATTGGGAACGGCAGACCGTTACCTGCTGGACCGCATCGTCGTGAATCAGCCGATCTACAATATGTTCGAGCGCTACATCGAGAAAGAGGTCATTCCGTTCGGCGAACGCAATGGCATCGGACAAATCGTTTTCTCGCCGCTTGCGCAGGGACTGCTGACAGGCAAATATACCTCGCTTGAGGATGTGCCCGCAGACAGCCGCGCAGCCAAGCTGGACTGGGTCCGCAAAGGAATTACCGAAGAGAAGCTTGCCAAAGTGCGCGCCCTCTCGGAAATTGCCTCAGAGCTGGATATCAAAGTCGGCCAGCTGGCTTTGGCCTGGATTTTGCGTCAGCCTAACGTGGCAAGCGCACTTGTCGGCGCAAGCAATCCTGATCAAGTGGTGGAGAATGTGCAGGCAGCAGGAATTGTGCTGACTGAGGATGTCATTGAGCGGATCGAACTGATCCTGAAATAAGAATGCTGTTATAGCAGCAGGGCAGCATGAACCGCTGAAAGCACAAGCCGGGATATTTACGATCCGGGCTTTGCATTCAGCGGTTTTTTTAAACCTTATAGAATTTATTTCACGCCTATAAATTTCTATAAGGTTTGAGGGAAGAAACTAACGATGCCGCCAAAGACGGCGCCGCCGTTTCTTCTTAGTTTCTCATTTATAGAGATGTTTACAGGCTCGGTTCTTTTAAAGCGGCTCATCTTCGTTTGCGTTTGATCAATGATGGCAAAAACAGCATTCTTCCACTGGTGCTGGTGATGAGAATCGTGGCAATTGCACCTGCGGTTATCGTCATTGCCGATAGGATGAAGGAGGTCGCGGTAATAAGCATGCCTCCAAGTCCAATCACGACAATATCCACCGCGAAGATCAGCAGGCCGACATTAATGGAGGTATCCTTGGCTACCAGATGCGCCAACAAATCCGTGCCCCCTGTGCTGACCTTATGGCGCAGCATGATGCCAAGCCCCGACCCTACGAATCCGCCTCCAATAATAGCGCTGCTGATCGGCGGCAGGGGAATTTGATAGTGATAGGGCTCGAACAGGTCTGTCAGAAAGGAAGACATCAGCATGCCAAGCAGGCTGCCGAGCGGAAATTCACGCTCATTATACCAGGAGACCAGAAATACGGGGATGCTGCATAGTATGATGACATTCCCTATTTTGAACCCGAAAAGATAGTGGAAGATGAGTCCGACCCCGATAAAGCCGCCGTCCATTATGTGATAGGGGACCAGGTAGAAATCAATTCCGGCTGCGATCAGCAGACTTCCAACAATAATGGCCAAGCATTGTGCGAAGGACGGCACTTTATCAACTCCCGGGGATAGGCATGTCTAATATATATGCTCTATCCCGGGATAGCTTGCTTAAATTTATTATATATTTTAAATATAGAGAAAGGTTAGTACCTAGTACTAACCTTTTCTCGAATTTTGTGGGAAGAAGCCTGCTGTCAGCCGTCATAAGGACGGAGCCTTCGATTTCCTCTTACTGGGCTTCAATAGATACTGCATGTGCGATGCTTGGAATGCTCTCACCCTGTTGAAAAGACAGCGGCGATAACAAGGCGCCTGTCGCAACGATAAGCAGCCGTTTCAGGTCCCCCTCGCGTATCCGTTTGAGCAAGTGTCCATACGTTACAGTAGCTGAGCAGCCGCATCCGCTCGCACCGGCCTGAACAGACTGGGTTTCATAATTGTAAATCATCATGCCGCAGTCGCCGAAGACGGTCTGATGGATGGGGAAGTTATGCTTCTCGAATAATTTGGTGGCGATATTATGGCCAACCTTGGCCAAATCACCGGTAACGATAAGGTCATAGTAATCCGGCTCGATTTGCAAGTCCCGGAAGTGAGCTTCAATCGTATCTACAGCGGCTGGCGCCATTGCCGCGCCCATATTGAAGGGATCTGTAATTCCCATATCAATGACCCGCCCGATCGTTGCCGACGTGACCACGGGTCCGGTGCCATATCTGGAGACAACGGCAGCGCCTGAGCCCGTAACCGTAAATTGCGCGGTAGGCGGTTTCTGCGAGCCGTATTCCGTGGGATAGCGGAACTGCTTCTCTACGCTGGCATTATGGCTTCCGGTCGCGGCAAGGACATGATGGGCCGAGCCTCCATTAACAAGCGTAGCGGCGAGCGCGAGGCTCTCCATAGACGTTGAACAGGCGCCGAACACGCCAAGATACGGAATTTCCATCGTACGTGCGGCAAAGCTGCTGCTGATGATTTGATTCATCAAGTCCCCGCCGATATAGAACTGAATATCCTCCTTCGCGAGTCCCGCATTCTCAATGGCGAGCTTGGAGGCTTCCTCAATCAGAACCTTCTCGGCCTTCTCCCAGCTTTTTTCCTTCAGCATCAGGTCGCCGTGGATGATATCAAAGTCATTGGCAAGCGGACCCTGCCCCTCGAAGGGACCGACTACCGTAGCGGCTCCCCGGATGACCGGCCGATTCTCAAATACCCAGCTTTGATGTCCTTTCAACATATCAGGATCCCCCTCCCGAGCCTTCGATTATCCATGTCAGGACGCCCACCACAAAGGCTGCCACGGTGCCGAAGACGATGACAGCTCCCGCGACTTTAAACATATTCCCGCCAACCCCCAGCACCAGTCCTTCGCTGCGGTGCTCGATTGCGGCTGACGCCATGGAATTGGCGAAGCCGGTGACCGGCACGGCTGAACCCGCCCCGGCCCATTGGGCGATTTTATCGTACACGCCGAAGCTGGTGAGAATCACTGAAATCAGAATCAGAATAGCAACCGTGGGATTGGCGGCCTCCTCCTTGTCAAAATCGGTCCAGCGGACAAACATGTCCTGTATGAACTGGCCAAGGATGCAGATGGCCCCTCCTACCAGAAAAGCGCGCAGGCTGTTAAGGACCGCAGGTCTCTTGGGCTCCAGCTGCGAGGCAAGCTCCTGGTAATCCCGCTGAACGGGCGTGGCATCTTTCAATTTCTCTTTAACCATGGGGTGATGTCCTCCTTTATTGTTAAGCCTTGGCTTCCATCTTATACAGAGAGCTTCCAATGCCGGGTCAGGCGAATAGGATGTCACCGGGTCAAGAAAGGCTTGAGCTCGGCAATCGTGTTCTGGAGAGCATAGGAGCAGTCCTCGAACATATTTTTCGCCTGCGGATCCTGTGTGGAGAGACTGAACATTTCGATATCCGCTTCGCATTTTTTGAGCAGCGCAAAGAGGGCGGCTTTCTTGCTCGGCTTCGGAACGACAAGCGCATCGTCGAACAGATCGACGTAAAGCTGCTTATCGGCGTCAACCTGACCGAGGAACACATTTTCAGGCGTAACGCCAATCGCCTCAAGCTCCGTATTCAACCACTGCCGGTTGAGCCCGATCGTGGCGAGCGGCTCATCCATGATTTTCCCGTCCATAATGACAGCCTGCGGCTCCTGCTCGGGGTTGACCTTCAATCCGATGTGCTTGGCTGTAAGCGGCTGATTATCCCGGGTGAGCAGCACGTTGATATCGCCGCTCGGCTCCATAATGGCGAATTCAACGTCAGATGCCAGGAATACATTTTTTCTGCGCAGCTGCTCCATCAATTCGTCCGTGGTGAGCCTTTCTTTCATCAGATTCTTCTCCAGGACTTTGCCATCCTTAATAAGGATGGTTCCCTTCGTATCGATGAAATCCCTGACAGCCTTGCTCTTGAGCTGCAAAAATTCAATGCCAAGCGATACGCCGACCCAGACGCACAGCGAGACGATTCCGAGAAACCATTTGGTATCGACATCCAGCGAAATATAGGCGGCCAAGCTGCCGATGGTAATTCCCGTTATATATTCGAATAAAGAGAGCTGGGAAACCTGTCTCTTCCCGAGCAATTTCGTCATCACAAAAAGCACAACAACCGCTAATAAGGTCCTTAACGCGACCAGCAACCATTCCGGCATATTCCCGCTCCTTTATAAGATCTGTCGTCTTCCATGGCAAATGTTTCTTTGTTAAATAGTCCCCCATGCCCTCCTCCTTAATTCATTAATGCCATTAATTAAAAGCTGAATTCCGGTGGGAATAAACCTATTCATATGGGGTAGAATACTCAGGGTAAAAAATGACTAGCCATATGGAGGTGAAAAAGATGACCGTATCATCCGATGTAAAAACCTGTGTCGCTTCGCTAAAAAGCGCTCAAGCCAGTCTTGAGCAATTCGCGCTGAGCACAGAAAACCAGGACGCCAAAACCATCTACACCAATGCCGCAGAAACGACGCAGCAGGTCCTTCAGCAGCTGGAAAGCCGCGTGCAGCAGTTGGAAAATGAAGAGCCTCAATATAAAGGCTTCTAGGCAAAACGGGCACATTTTTCATTGACCTGATGAGGGGTTCACGTTATGCTAGCCGAGTAGTCTTGCTCTACTTCGGCTAGCCTAACGATTCCTACTAGAGGTGAATGATTTTGAATGCTGTATGGCATAAGCAATGGACAACCAATGTTAAAGTAAACGTGCTCGCGGGAATGACCGCCACGCTTGCGCTTGTCCCGGATTCACTGGCCTTTTCCCTGATGGCTGGAGTGCCGCCTACGGTCGGTATTTACGCCTCCATCTGTATATTGCTCGTTACGACCTTCCTGGGAGGAAGGCCGGGGATGATCTCGGCGGCAGCCGGCTCCATGGCCGTGCTGATGCTGACGCTCGTGAAGGAGCATGGTATTGCCTATTTATTCGCCGCTACGATTCTTACCGGCATCATTCAATATTTGATGGGGGCCTTCAAGCTTGGCAAGCTGATGAATTTTGTCCCCCACGGAGTGCTGACGGGCTTCGTCAACGCGCTGGCGATTCTAATTTTTATGTCGCAGCTGCGGTATTTCCAGGGCGCAGCGTGGACGATGTATGCGCTCGTCGCTGCAACGCTTGCTATCATTTATGTGCTTCCGCGTTTTTTCAAAGCCATTCCATCGCCGCTCATAGCCGTTGCCGTGCTGACTTTGGCCGTATGGGCATTCGGGATGGGCGATGTTTCGCGTATCGGCGATATTGCCGTCATCGACGCGTCTCTGCCTTCCTTCCTGCTTCCGGATATACCGTTTAGCTGGGAGACATTGATGATTATCCTGCCCTATTCCTTGTCGCTTGCTGTCGTCGGGTTCACGGAGACGCTGCTGACGCATAATTTGCTGGACGAGATGACGGAGGAGCGGACAGACAAGAACAAGGAAATGCGCGGTCAGGGCATTGCCAATTTTGTCGCAGGCTTCTTTGGGGGAATGGCAGGCTGCGCGCTTGTGGCCGAATCCGTGCTCAATGTGAAGATGGGCGGGCGCAACCGCCTGTCGACGCTGGTTGCCGCTCTGTTTCTCTTTCTGTTGGTGGTCATCGCAGGCGACTTGCTCGCGCTTGTTCCCATGGCTGCGCTGGTTGGAATCATGCTGATGGTTTGCGCGGCGATCTTCGATTGGCGGTCGGTATTCAAGCCGCGCTCCGTACCGGCCAGTGAAACGGTTGTCATGCTGGCAACGGTGGCCTCCGTTGTGGCGACTCATGACTTGGCGGTCGGGGTGCTGGTGGGGGTTCTGATCAGCTTTATCTGGTTTGCGGTCCGGGCCTCCCGCGTGCATGTGCACAGCGAATGGGAGGGCAGCAAGCGCACTTACCGGGTGGAAGGACAGCTGTTCTTTGCTTCCGCAGCAGAGCTGGACAATCGGATCGAGCATGGCTGTGCGGCTGAGGAAGTGCATATTGATCTGAGCGCGGCCAAAATCTGGGATCATACGGCGCGAATATCGCTGCAGAAGGTGGTTGACCGGCTTACGAATGCCGGCAAGCGGGTAACCGTGCGTACCGATGAGAAGAAAGCTTTATAATGCAGGCGGTGCTTCCCAGGGGTTGAGGTCTTGGGCGGGCCGCCTTTTTGATCTTATAGAATGTATAAATTTCATATGTATCCATTTCTTTAAGATTTGAGGGAAGAAGCTAACGATGCCGCCAAAGGACGGCCAAGCCGTTTCTTCTTAATCGCGAGGAGGGCATTAATGGAGAATCTGTTCAGCTTATTCAATCCCAAATGGGCGCTGGAGGAATATCGGCCGCAAATTCTTGCTTACTATTATAAGCAGTGGATTGATTTCCATATGGGCTTTCACGCGCATCAAACTATTGAGATTATGTATGTCATCAGCGGCACCTGCACGGTTGTGGCCAGAGATCAGACGATTGCGATGCGCAAAGGCGACCTGATTATGCTGGACAGCGGCGTGGAGCATCGGCTGAGTGTGGACGGAAATCCATGCCGGATGCTTAATGTGGAATTTGTTTTTGCCGAGTGCGGGGGCAGCTATCCGTCACTGGGCCAGCTTGCAGCCGGCAGCCCTGCGCTGCGGCAGCTGCTGGACCGCGGGGAGCCATATATTGTTCTCCGCGATCCAAGCGATGTCTACCATACGCTCAAAAATCTCGTTACAGAGCTGGATACCGGCAGCGGGGAACATACAATGATGGCCAATTTGCTCATTTCGCAGCTGCTGATTCGGGTTGCGCGGCTTGCCGCAGAGGATCGGAAGGGTAACTCCGTCCGCCAGATCGACCGTTATGTCCGCAAGGCGGCTGATTATATCCATCAGCATTACGACGCCGATATTCAAACCAGGGACATTGCTGCCGCGGTTAATCTGCATCCGGTCTACCTGCAGCGGATTTTCAAGGCGAGCATGAGCATGACGATGACGGAATATTTGTCAGAGCTGAGGATTGAGAAAGCGAAGATGCTGCTCGCAAGGACGGATGTTCCGATTATCGAAATCGCCGATTATATAGGGCTAAACAGCAGGCAGTATTTCAGCGCCATGTTCAAGAAGCATACGGGACTATCCCCGGCAACCTATCGGAAATCCCGGGAGACGGTGCATGGATTCGATAATCAGGTTGCAATAGTTGACATCCGCTAGCCGAACCTGTTGCAAAATTGAAAACGCCTTCCTTGGCGTCCTGCTACAATGGGGTCAAAAGGTTATGAAGCAAACCGCAAGAAGTGCAAGAGCTTATGGGCTTCTTGCGGTTTTGACCATCCGGCGGGTCCGGAAACGATGAGGGAGGTTTTTTTCCATGTCTTTTAAAGTTGCTTTTATTGGTGCGGGCAGTATCGGTTTCACACGCGGATTGCTTAGGGATTTGCTGGCAGTTCCGGAATTCAACCATATGGAGGTTGCTTTTACGGACATCAATCCGCATAACCTGGATATGGTGACCAGGCTGTGCCAGCGGGACATTGATGAGAATGGCTTGTCCATCAAGATTCATGCGACTCCCGACCGCAGAGAGGCGCTCAAGGATGCCCGCTATGTGTTTACGGTTGTCCGGATCGGCGGTCTCGAAGCGTTCCAGCATGATGTGGATATTCCGCTCCGGTACGGGGTGGATCAATGCGTCGGCGATACGCTGTGCGCCGGCGGAATCATGTACGGCCAGCGGGGAATCGCGGAGATGCTGAATATTTGCAAGGATATCCGCGAGGTTGCCGACCCTAATGTGCTGCTGCTGAACTATGCGAATCCGATGGCGATGCTGACCTGGGCCTGCAATCAATATGGCGGCGTGCGCACGATCGGCCTCTGCCATGGCGTTCAGGGCGGCCACCGGCAGATTGCCCAGGCGCTGGGCCTCGAGAAGAAGGATGTCGATATCATCTGCGCGGGCATCAATCATCAAACCTGGTATATCAGTGTCAAGCATAACGGCGAGGATATGACGGGCAAGCTGCTGGAAGCGTTCGAGAATCATCCCGAATTCTCCAAGACCGAGAAGGTGAGGATCGATATGCTGCGGCGGTTCGGCTATTATTCCACGGAATCCAACGGCCATCTCAGCGAGTATGTGCCCTGGTACCGCAAGCGTTCGGATGAAATTATGGACTGGATTGATCTGGGCTCGTGGATCAACGGGGAGACCGGCGGTTATCTGCGTGTTTGTACGGAAGGCCGGAACTGGTTCGAGACGGAATTCCCGAACTGGATGAAAGAGGACCCGTTCGTCTATGCAGCCGACAAGCGCAGCGAGGAGCACGGCTCGTACATTATTGAAGGGCTGGAGACCGGGCGCGTCTACCGCGGTCACTTTAACGTGGTGAATAACGGCGTCATCTCCAACCTTCCGGACGATGCAATTATTGAAGCGCCGGGTTATGTGGACCGCAATGGCATCAACATCCCGCATGTGGGCGCTCTACCGCTGGGCTGCGCGGCCGTTTGCAATGTGAGCATTTCCGTTCAGCGTCTCGCCGTGGAAGCTGCGGTTCATGGCGACGACAAGCTGCTCCGTCAGGCGATGATGATGGACCCGCTTGTAGGCGCGGTATGCAATCCGAAGGAAATTTGGCAGATGGCCGATGAAATGCTCGTAGCGCAGGCGCAGTGGCTGCCGCAATACGGGCAGGCTGTTGAAGAAGCGAAGGCGCGCCTTGCTTCGGGTAATCTTATCCCTACCCGCGAGGGCTACAAGGGAGCGGCCCGCCTGAAGACGAAGACCGTCGAAGAGATGATGGAGAACCGTGAAGCGGCCAACCGTAACGCCGGCGAGGCGGATAAAGCCCAGGAGCGTCCCGCAGCGGCGCATTAAAGAATACCGCACGGATACCCTGTAGTTGTGGTAAATGACGATCGCCTCGCAGCGGCGGTTCCTGCTCCGGGAGCTTCGCGCGGTGGTGATCGTAATCAAAAAAACCCTGAACGGTCAGTCCGTTCAAGGGTTTTTTTGATTATGCAGCAATCTGGCCTCGAGCGGCCGCTGTCCATATTAATGGATGCCGGCAGCATCAAACTCGGAGCCGCAGGGTCCGCCGCCTTCATTGCTTTCGATCTCGAATTCACTGCCGTCAAAGCGGAACAACGGCTTGTAGCCTGCGCTGATCTTCGTGTCTTCAACACTGGCATAATGGCAGATGAGCGCTCTGCGGAACCGGTCCTTCGATACATTCGGGTAGGAGCCGTGAATAATGCTGCCGTTGAAGAATAGGACATCGCCGGCTTTCATATTTGTCTGTACGGGGCTGTAGCCCTCGGGTACATCCACTTCATGGCGGGTAAACGAAAGAGCGGGATCCGCTTCATGCGGGCACTGGATTTCCAGTTGATTGGACTTGGGCACGACAAGCATGCCGCCGTTATCCTGATCCGCATCGTCAAGAGCAATCCAGGCCGCAATGCAGGTGCCCGGTTCAACAAGCAGGTAGAAGTTATCCTGGTGCAGAGCCTGGCCTTTGGCTCCCGGAGGCTTGAAATACAGCATCGATTGGGCGGCCAAGGGATCTGTTCCGAACAGATCGGCCAGTATATTCATTAATTTCGGATGCAGCATATACGATTTGGACAGCTCGTCAAAGCGGTGGGGATGCATGATCCGCGGATACTGCTTGAGAATGTCTCCGGCTGCTTCCTCCGCGCTTGCCGCCTTGTAGAATTGGGGCGGCGCCTCTGTCCGCAGCTTCATATAATGCTCGCGCAGCATGGCCGCTTCCCCGGCAAACAATCCCGATAGCAGCAAAAATCCCTCTTGATCAAACTGCTTCTTCTGATCGGCATTCAATACGTTTCCAAGCTTTGCTGTCGTCATGGAAAACCCTCCTGATTTTACGGATTCATTGAATTCATGTATCCTTATTATAAGTTGACGATAATGATGGGAGGAATATATAGAATGGCTGACAATCTGGTTGATCCTGCTGCGGGCTCCTATTCGCTTAACTCCCGAATCATACTTGCGGGCGAATTTGAGCAGCCTGTCGGCTATCGGATAAGACGCCCGCAAGGGACGCGGGATTGGCTGCTGACCTTTACTTACGGGGGAGCGGGAAGCTTCGGGTTCGATGATGACCGCCACCAATGCGCCGCAGGCGATGTGGTGCTGATCAGACCGGGAGATCGGCATGATTATGAAACCCGCGAGGGTGAAGTGTGGAAATTTGTCTGGGCCCATTTTCTCCCGGAGCCGGGGTGGATCGATCTGCTGCAGTTTCCCAATAAGAAAGGGGAGCTGTTCGTGCTGCATATCGAGCAGTCCAACGTCCGGGAACGATTGCTGACCGCCTTCCGGCGCGTTGTGAGAGATAGCGTGAATGGGGATGTGCTGCAGCAGAGACTCGCGAATAATGCGCTCGAAGAAGTCATTTTGCTGCTTGGCCGTTATACCCGGCAGTTCGAGGGCGGGCTAATGGACTCGCGCATTGGACAGATACTGGACTACTTGAGCGAGCAATTCAGGGAGCAGCACACCATCGCATCCCTTGCCGGGCGGGTGGCCCTGTCGCCTTCCCGTTTCGCCCATCTGTTCAAGCAGGAAACAGGGGATTCGGTGATCGAGACGCTGCTGAAAATGAGGCTGAACTACGCGGCCCGGCTGCTTGAGCGGACGGCGTTGTCCATCGCCCGGGTAGCGGAGGATGTCGGTTTTGCAGACTCCTTTTACTTCACGAAGCAGTTCTCCGCCTTGTACGGGAAAAGTCCCACCGCGTACCGCAAGTCGATCGACTACGGATCTGCTGTGCAGGATGGTTCGGGGGACGAGCCGGTGTGAAACGTCCTTAAACAGGCATATTTTATTTTACCATTGACATTAAATGAATGATCTTTTATTATAAGTGACATGGAACGAAGCCATGAGATTAAATGACGATGATCAGAATCAGAGGGATATGAACGTTTCATTTGGATGGATCTGCATAGGATCACACATCTATTTAAGTGAACGTTCATTATTCAATCAGGCAAGGTGGTGCTGCTGAAGAGGAGTCTAATTTATAGGGAGCGTTCCGGATATGATGGCGATCTTTTTAAATATTATAAGTGTACGTTCATTTAATATTACAGTTTATTTGCTGCAAGGTATAGGAAGAAGATGCACATACTATTGGTTTTCTGCAAATAACTATATTGGACTAAAGAAGAGGAGAATGAACCCATGTCTGAACAAAAAGTATGGCTGGTAACAGGAAGCTCCCGTGGTTTGGGCCGCAGATTGGCTGAAGAGATATTGAAGAAAGGTGACAGACTGATTGCGACTGCCCGCAACCCCGAGCAGCTGGCCGATCTGGTTGACCGTTACGGCGGGCAGATCCACCCGCTTGCGCTCGACGTCACGGATCCGGAGGCGGTACAAGCTGTGGTGAAGGAAGCTGCCGCCGTGTTTCGCCGGCTGGATGTTGTCGTTAATAATGCGGGCTACGGCGATGTGGCTTCCATCGAAGACGTTACCCTGAGCGATTTTCGGGCTCAGATTGATACGAATTTCTACGGGGTCGTCTACGTTACCAAGGCGGCTGTGCCGATTTTGCGGGAGCAGGGTTTCGGCCATATCATCCAGGTTTCTTCCATCGGCGGACGTATCGGGACGGTCGGCTTGGCGGCATACCAGAGTGCAAAATGGGCCGTGGAGGGCTTCTCCGAGGTTCTGGCTCAGGAAATCGCCCCGTTCGGAATCAAGGTAACCATTATCGAGCCAGGCGGGCTGCGCACCGACTGGGCAGGTTCTTCCATGACCATTCCGCCGATCAGCGAGCCGTACGATCAGACCGTCGGCGCATTGGTGCGGATGTTCACCGGACACGGCGGACAAGCACCGGGCGACCCCGTCAAGGCTGCGAAGGTTATCATCGGCATCACGGAGCTCGATGAACCGCCGCTGCGTCTGCTGCTCGGAAGCGACGCCGTCGCCTTAGCGGAAACCGTCGGGCAGGCCCGGCTCGAGGCTGACGCCAAGTGGCGCCATCTTAGTGAATCCATCGGCTTCGACGAATAAAGAACGCTTTGCGGCCGTTCAGGCTGCCGGACCTGTTGATAAACAGGGAAGATCGCCCCTTTGTCTGGGATCAGGCTGAGGAATTAACGCTAACAAAGAAGCTGTTTCTTGAGGTTGTTCCAACTCAAAGACAGCTTCTTTGTCATATAGGGGCAAGGGAAGACGGTTTACGTGGCGGGCGGGGAGTCTAGCAGGCCGGTGATTGACCTCCTGAACAGCCAGTATTCTTCACATACCCTCAAAGAATAGTCCGCACGCTATCGCGCTTCACGAGCTCCGTATTAAGCACAATATAGCGGTTGACATTGCGTCCCTCCAGCAGATCAACCAGCAGCTGGGCAGCTTGATAGCCGGTCTCGTATTTATGCTGATTGACGGTTGTAATGGCGGGCGTATGGTATGCCGCTATGTCGATGTTGTCGAATCCGACGATAGAGATATGCTCCGGCACGCTCCGTCCCAAGCCTTTGACGGCTTGTATCGCTCCAAGGGCCATCAGATCGCTTGCGCAAAATACCGCCGTCAGCTCCGGATAGAGCGAATGCATGCGGTACATCGCTTCTTTGGCGGCAGCCTCGGAGAAGGAACCGTCCATCACGTAAGATTCGTTGTACGGGATGCCGTAGCTTGCAAGCGCATCGATATACCCTCTCAGCCGGTGTCGGCTGACGTCTGCCTGTGTATGCCCGTTAATCATCCCGATATGGCGGTGGCCATTCTCCAGCAAATGGACCATAGCCGTGCAGGCGCCTTTCACATTATCTGAAGTTACGTAGCCCACATTGGGGCCCTTCAGCGGAATGTCAATGAGAACGCATGGAATTTCCGAGGATACGATTTCCTCGAGATAAGGATCGTCGAGGCGGATGCCCATGATTATGACGCCGTCGACGCCTCTTTCATTGCAAAGCTTCTTATAGGATTTGGTTTTCTGCTTCTGCGGCGTTGTGCTGAACAGCACCAGATCGTAATCCAGTTCCCCGGCACGGTCGTTCATGCCGCAGAGCACCTCGAAAGCGATGTTGTCCTTGGAGCTGTCTCTGGTCACATTGGAGAGCAGCAGCCCGATCGTTTTTGATTTCTTGGAAATAAGCGAGCGCGCCGCTATGTTGGGGCTGTAGCCAAGCCGGTCGGCTACCGCCACAATTTTCTTGCGTGTTTCCTCGTTTACGTCACTGTAACCGTTTAACGCGCGCGAAACGGTGGTAATGGAAACTTGAGCGGCTCTAGCGATATCTTTAATGGTAACCAATATAGGATTCTCCTTCGGCAAAAATATATTAGGCGGGTAGATCGCGGATTGTGAAATGAACTTTAAAAAACTGTTGTAAATGCTTACAAGGCAATTTATAATACTAAGTATAGTCGATCCGAATCGTTTCGGAAAGGTCTCCGTCGAAAGGAGATATTTTTTTGGTTAAAATCCGAAACGTTTCGGAGTTGCAATGGCATCATGACAACAAGAGAAATGAGGTTTTAAATTGGATTACCGTGTTATCAAAGAGAACAATTTATTTCTGATTACCGACAAGCTCGGCAATATTTCGCCAGAGAGCGGAAACGGCCTGTACACATCGGATACGCGCTTTTTAAGCCATCTGGACATTTTTGTAAATGGGCAAAAACCAATCCTTCTTTCCTCATCGGCCGATGAAAACTTCGTCGCTGTTATCCGGCTGACGAATCCGCATATGGAGCAGGATGGAGAACTGATTTTATGGCGAGAATCAGTAGAAATCGTAAGAGAGCGCTTTATTTACGGCGGAGTTCTCTACGAAACGTTTCGGATTACCAGTTATTATCCAAAACCAGTCGATTTTGAATTTTCTGTTCGGATGGATGCGGATTTTGCAGATATGTTCGTTATACGGGGTTTTCAGTATGGGGAGCTTGGAACGGTTACCGGCCGTCATTCCGGTCCGGGAGAGCGCACGATTTCGTACATGGGCGCGGACCGCGTAACCAGAGAAACCCGAATCCGCTGGAAAGGTCCCGAGAATGTGGTGGACGCCGACGGGACCGTTCATTTCCGGATCGGATTATCCCATGCGGAATCGACTGAAATCTCTTTTGTCGTCATGCCTGTGATCGATGGAGCGGAGCCCACGCTGCACGAAGCGCCGGAAGCTCTTGCGAAGCTGAATGCGTCCTACGGGGACTGGAACGTCAGCTCCACCTCCATCCACAGCGACCTGCCGGCATTTAACAATCTCATTGACCGCAGTTTGCAGGATTTGCGGGTGCTGCTGACCGATCTCGGACACGGGCCGTTTCCCGTCGCCGGTCTTCCGCTGTTCGCGGTGCCGTTCGGACGAGACAGCCTGATTGCAGCGCTGCAGATGCTTCCGCTGAATCCGGAAATCGCCAAAGGAACGCTGCTGACGATGGCTTCTTATCAGGGAACGAAGGTGGATGAGTGGCGGGACGAACAGCCAGGGAAAATCATGCATGAAATCCGCTATGGCGAGCTGGCGGGGACGAATCAGGTGCCTTTTACGCCTTACTATGGCACGATTGACGCTACGCCGTTATTCCTGCTGCTGGCTGCCGAGTACTTCCATTGGACGGGAGATGCCGCATTGATCCGGCAGCTGATGCCGAATGTGGATGCCGCACTGGAATGGATCGACCGCTATGGCGATGAGGACGGCGATCTCTTCGTCGAATATGTCCAGAAATCGTCCAAGGGCATCGCCAACCAAGGCTGGAAGGATTCTGCGGACTCTATCGTCCATGCCGACGGTGAATATGCGAAGGCCCCCATTGCCCTGGTTGAAGTCCAGGGCTACGTCTACCAGGCGAAAACAAGACTTGCCCCGCTGTTCCGCAGCTTCGGAAGCGCTGAGCGCGCTGACCGGCTTGAAAGCGAGGCGGCCCGTCTCAAGGAGAGGTTCGAGCAGCAGTTCTGGATGGAGGATGAGCAGTTCTACGCCATTGCTCTTGACGGCGCGAAGCGTCAGGTGCATTCCGTTGCCTCCAACGCAGGCCACATCCTGATGAGCGGCATTGCTTCGCCTGAACGGGCGCGGGCGGTTGCCGGGCGTCTGGTAGCCGGCGATATGTTCAGCGGATACGGCATCCGCACGATGAGCACAGACGCTTCGGGCTACAACCCGATGAGCTATCATGACGGCAGCATATGGCCGCATGACAACTCGCTCAGTATAATCGGCATGAGCTGCAATGGTTTTCAGAGCGAAGCGCTCACCGTAATGGAAGGGCTGCTCAAGGCATCGCAATCATTTGAGTATGCCCGTCTGCCTGAGCTGTTCTGCGGGTATGGCGAATCGCTGGGGCAGCCCGTTCCCTATCCGGTCGCCTGTTCGCCCCAGGCATGGGCAGCCGGCACATCGCTGGCATTTGTTCAGGCTCTGCTGGGAATTGTGCCGGATGCGCTGGAGAAGCGGATTACGCTGAAGCCCGCGCTCCTGGCGGGCATGAATGTGCTTGAGATCAAACGCCTTCATATCGGCGATGGCCACCTTCACCTGCTGATTATGCGTGAAGCGGGAAGCGATGTTCCACAGGTTCGGGTCATGGCGAATGAAACCGGATATCAGTTGAACATCCTGTAAATGGGAACCTTCAGGTAATACCGGAAAGGGAGAGCCGCTTGAATCATGGAGGGGCTTTAGCTTTCCGAGCTATATATACTATATTTTAAGGGGATGTTATTCATTATGAAGAAAAAAGGATTATTGAGTCTGGTTTCCGTCCTGATTTTAACCCTGCTGCTTTCTGCCTGCTCTTCGGGCGGAAACAGCTCCAATGCCGGAAACGGAGAGGGCTCCGGAAGCAGCGCCGAGAAAGTGAAGCTGACCTTTACCCTCTGGGGAGATGTAAACAGCGGCGCCAACGAGCAGACGCTGGCTGACGAATTCAATGCGGCGCATCCCAATATTGAAGTCAAATTCGAGCCGGTACCCGGCGACGGCTATGGCACGAAGCTGACTGCGTCGCTTGCCGGCGGCACCGCGCCTGACGTATTTCTCGTCGGAGAAGGGGATTTCCGTTCTTTTGTGGACAAAGGGGTAATTGAGCCTCTGGACGATTATATCGCCAAGGATGATGCATTCGATATCAACATTTTCCAGAAGAGCCTGATCGACATGGAGAAATTGGACGGCAAGCTGTATTATCTGCCCAAAGATTTCAATCCGCTGGCCTTGTGGTACAACAAAAAGCTGTTTGACGATGCTAAAATCGAATATCCGAGTGCGGACTGGACCTGGGATGACATGACCCAGGCAGCCCAAAAGCTGACCAAGCAGGAGAATGGCAAATTCACGCAGTTCGGATTTAATGCAGGCACATGGGAATATCCGATCTATACGTATTTGTGGGCGAACGGCACGGACATTGCCAATGAAGACGGTTCAAAAGCTGAAGGCTTTATGAATGGCGAGAAAACGGTTGCCGCGATGGAGAAATATGTAGCGCTCTCCAAAGGCGAGAACCGCGTATCGCCGACGCCTCAGGATACACAAACGCTGGGCGGAGACTCCTCGATGTTCATGACCGGCAAGCTGGCCATGATGATTACCGGCCGCTGGGTCAAATCCGATCTCGACAAGTCGGATGTGGAATATGGATCAGCGCTTATCCCTACCGGTGCAGACGGAACACGCGCCGGCATTATCGCTGCCGCAGGCTGGGCGGTCAATTCCAAAAGCAAACATAAGCAGGAAGCTTACGAGCTTGTGAAATGGCTGTCCGGCACGGATGCCCAGAAGCTGCGTTCCAAAGACGGTCTGGTGCTGCCGGCAACGGTTACGGAATTGGAAGCGGTCAAATCGGCGGAGCAAGCCGACAAGGCAGTCATTGAGATGATGGATTACGCCCAGAAACCGGTGACCATGCGCTCAGGCAACGGTCCGCTGTTCAAGGATGAATTCACGCAGGCACTCGAAAAAGTGCTGCTGGGCCGCCAGGATATGAAGGCCGCTTTGGATGAAGCAGCCAAAAATGTGGATGCCAAAATTAAATAAATTCGTGTTCAAAATAAAATAGGCGAAGGGTGAAGCGTTGTTCGCGCTTCACCTTCTTTTATCAAGGAGGTCATTATGAATAACGCCAAATCTGAACGCACAGGATATCTGTTTATTCTCCCGTGGCTGCTCGGGCTTGTGATTTTCACGCTTGGTCCGATGATCTTCTCGCTGGTGCTTTCTTTCAGTAAGTGGGATGTCATTACCGGTGTGGAATCGATCCAATTCGTCGGCTGGGATAACTTTAAAGCTATATTTCATGACGATTTGTTCTACCAATCTTTGAAGGTTACCTTTATTTTCGCCTTGGTTTCCGTGCCGCTCTTTCAGATCATGTCCATTCTGGTTGCGGTACTGCTGAATATGCGTTCGCGGGGGATGAAGGTGTTCCGGCTTGTCTTCTTCATGCCGTCCGTCATTCCTGCAGTCGCAATCTCCATGATGTGGGTCATGATTTTCAATCCGGAGTATGGAATATTGAATCAGGCATTGGCCTGGTTTGGGATACAGGGTCCAGCATGGCTGCAGGATCCAAGCTATGCGCTGGGGGCATTGATTGTAATGGGGCTGTGGGGCATTGGCAATACGGTCATTATATATTTGTCCGGTTTGCAGGGCGTTCCCGAGGATTTGTATGAAGCTGCTGAGCTGGATGGCGCCGGTCCCTTCCGCCGGTTCTTCGGCATTACACTACCGCTCATCTCGCCTACGGTGTTCTTTAATGTGATTATGGGGATTATAGGAGGATTTCAATATTTCACCCAGGCGTTCGTCATGACCGAAGGCGGTCCGCTCAACTCGACGCTGTTCTATAATCTGTATTTGTATAACAAAGCGTTCAAGGAATTCGATATGGGCTACGCGTCGGCGCTCTCCTGGATTTTGTTCCTGATTATTATGGTTTTCACGATGCTGGTCATTCGCAGTTCCTCCCTCTGGGTCCACTATCAGGGCGACGATCAACGAGACTAGAAAGGGGATAATATCATGCTGCTCAATAAATTCAACCCGCTGCGGCTTCTTGCTCTGGTTCTGCTCCTTGCCGGGTCGGCTGTGGTGCTGGTGCCGATGCTGTGGACATTGTCTACGTCGCTGAAGACGCCGGCCGAAGTGTTTGGCACCCAATTCTTTCCGAAAAAATGGCTGTGGTCCAATTATGCGGATGCGATAACGGCCATCCCGTTTTTTTTGTTTCTCCGCAATACGCTGATTATCCTCGTGCCGGTCATGATCGGAACCGTCCTGTCGGCGGCGGTCAGCGCATATGGCTTTGCCCGCTTTAATTTCAAAGGGAAACGCACGCTGTTCCTCGTTCTGCTTGCGACCATGATGCTGCCAAGCCAGGTGACGATGATTCCTACTTTTCTCATGTTCAAGGAGGCGGGATTCTCGGATTCGTTCCTGCCGCTTATTCTGCCGGCTTTCTTCGGGGGCGGAGCGTTCAACATCTTCCTGATTCGGCAGTTTATGCGCGGAATTCCGCGGGAGCTGGATGAGTCCGCTTTCGTGGATGGAGCCAAAAGATGGCAGATTTTCACCAGAATCATGATTCCGCTCTCCAAGCCGCCGCTCATCGCGGTAGCGATCTTTACCTTTATGGGCGTGTGGAATGATTTTCAGGGTCCGCTTATTTATTTGAATTCCAATGATAAATATACGCTGGCGCTCGGACTGTCCATGTTCAAGGGCATGTACAACATCGAGTGGAATATGCTGATGGCCGCGACGATTCTCATTATGCTGCCGGCGCTCGTTGTATTCTTCGTGGCGCAGAAATATTTCATAGAAGGCATCTCTATCTCTTCTGCCGTGAAGGGTTAGATAATGCCGCTTAAGGAGGCATCATTATGATCAATACAACGAGCAAACATCCATTCAATCTCTATTATAATGCAGGCGAATATGTGAAAATCTGCGGGACGCAGGATGGCTATTTTCCCGATTTCGGGCATCATGTCGCCAATGAGATGGGCGGGGTATGGCTTCATCCCATCAAGCTGCTGGACGGCTTCTGGCTCAAAGTGACGGACATGGACAGGAGCATCTCTGTGTGGTCCAGAGCGGATGCCTTCACGAATGAATCCTGGGGCAGCACATTTGACTATGGCCACGGTCTGAGCCATATTCCGCTGAATATCAAACGTACCCAATTTGCGCCGGAGCTTGCGAAAGGCATGGTTGCCGGATACAAGCTTCATCATACAAGACAAGGAGAGCTCCGGCTGAAGCTGGAGCTGCTGGCGCGCACCGATCTGCGGCCGGTGTGGTTCTCCGATGAAATCGGTATCCATGACGGCGTTCAGGATGAAGCGGTGCAGCTCGGCAGCCGGGAGGTGCTGGTGAAGGACAGCAGCCACGATTGGTATGCGATGATCGGTACGGACCTGCCGGGGGACGGGATGGAATGCCGGCCGGATATTTACGGTCCGGAGTTTACAGCCGGCAATGGCTGCGGCATCAAATTCAGCGCGGAGATCATCATCCCTGCGGAGGGGGAATTCGAGTTCCATTTGTTTGTCGCCGGTTCCTATGCCTCTGCCGAATCCTGCCAGGAGACCTACCGCAGCCTGGAGCATGATCATGAACGCATGCTAAGCGATAAGCAAAGCGCTTATGACAACGTGGCCCGGCGGGCTCAGCTTACGATAGAAGGAGAAGCTGTGTTCAACGATATCTTCACCTGGGTCAAATGGAATAATCAATGGCTCATTCAGCAGGTGGACGGCATCGGACGCGGACTTACGGCAGGAGGACCGACTTATCCATGGTGGTTCGGCTGCGACAATACTTATTCCCTTCAGGGGGTGCTGGCGATCGGCGATCACCGGCTCGCCAAGGAGACGCTGGATTTGCTGCTGCGCAAGTCCGAAGAAGTGAACGGCAATGGGCGCTTCATCCATGAGGCCACGACCATGGGCGCCGTGTCCAATCCCGGAAATACGCAGGAAACCGCACACTATATCGCGTTCGTATGGGACTTATTTCTTTGGACCGGAGATGAGGCGCTGCTGCGCAGGCATTATGATTATTGCGTAAAAGGCATAGATTGGCTGCTCGGTGAAATGGACCCCGACGGCGATTTATTCCCATCCGGCTATGGAATCATTGAAATAGCCGGGCTCAACATGGAGCTGATCGACAGCGCCGTCTATACGGCCAAAGCGCTGCAGGCCATGACGGAGATGAGCCGCTGGCTGCAGGATGAAGAAGGTCATCACCGCTATAGCCTCCTGGCGAAGAGAAGCGCGGCCGCCATAAACGAGCGGTTCTGGATGGAATCGGAAGGACTGTTTGCCGATGCGGTTGCGCCCAAAAAGGAGATTGAGCCGAAGCTCGATTACATGACAGCGCTAGCCCAAGAGCAAGGAATTACCGGATATCGCGAATACTTGACAGGGCTGCTTGACGATGTGGAGGATGAGGCGGAGGACCGCGGCTGGCTGCTGAACAAGAACTGGGTTATTGTCACGCCGATGGAGACCGGGATCGCCGATCCGGCCAAAGCGCAGCTGGCGCTTGATCATATGCGCAATGACACGTTTATCGGTGAATACGGTACTTATTTGTCCGGCATCTATCAGCAGGGCACAATGACAATTTCGACAGGGGTTCATGCTGTTGCGGAGGCAGCAAGCGGCAATCCGGACGCGGCGCTGGATTTGCTGGAGAGAATGTTCAGGAGCTTCTCTTATGTGCTGCCGGGTTCCCTCTCCGAGATGTCGCCGGACTATGGCTGCGTGGTTCAGGCGTGGACGATCTATGCGGTGGCGGTTCCGGTCGTGCGCCATTTCTTCGGGATCAACCCGGCTGCCGCCCGCAAGGAGCTTGCGGTGAAGCCGCAGCTTCCCTCGGCCTGGAAGGGCAAACGCTGTTCAATGGAGCGGCTGGTGATCGGCGAGGCGGAATTCGATATCCATCTGGAAGAAAGAGAAGCTGCCCGCATCGTGTCCATCCGCAACGAAGCCTGCTGGAATGTGACAGTGGAATGGAACAACCGCAGGGTGCAAAGCTCGGAAGCGCTGATTGAGCTGGAGCTTTAGGTAAAGCTTATGCAGGGGTTGTTGGCGCTTCCGGTCATCGTGCATTCTATTCGAGAAGGTTCGAGTCTGATTGACGCGTATCATTTGTCGGGTGGGTCTTGTCATTTATCGGAGAAGGCGGAAACCGGCAATGGCGGTGCAGGGGGGACCCAGCACCGCCATTGCTTTATTTTTGCAACTTGATTTGATCAGGCAAGCTATCCGTCAAGTGCGCAAACTTACTTTTGAGACATCCCATCTCACCAAGCAAGAAGTTTATCCCATGTTTTTCGATATGACGATTTTTCCCCGTTTCGGCGACTCTTCGCTTTTGCGATACGCCTGAAGAAGGCCTTGAGCAGTAAAGGGATAGATCTCATCAATATGGATACTCAATTTATTCTCTTTCATATGGCGAACAATGGATTCAAAATCGGTACGGTTAGGTCTTGCCTGGAAGAAACGTGCGTCAATATCGCGGACCTTCGGATATTGATTGATCGCGAATGCCACCACTGAAATATAGGTTCCGCCATCCCTGATGACCGAGTAGTTCTTCTTTCCGATTTCTCCCGGTAACCCGGTACCGAAAGTGGATGGGTCCATAGCGGAATCCAATACGATATCAACAGGATCTGTTATTTGGGTGGCAATGTCGACTTTCGTGTAGTCGAACACCTCGTCCGCACCGAGTCCTTTGACGAAATCATGATTATAGTCCCTCGCGGTTGCGATAACATATGCTCCATGCTGCTTGGCCAACTGGACAGCCGCATGTCCCACGCCTCCGGCGCCGGCTTGAACAAGGATGCGTTGTCCCGGTTGAAGACGGCCATGCTCAAACAGCGCTTGCCAAGCTGTCAGGGCAACCGTAGGTGCGGCGCCTGCCTCTTCGAAGGAAAGACTCTCAGGGATAACGGCAAGAAGATCTTCCTCCACCGCAACATAGTCCATGTAGGAACCCCTCTGAACCATGCCCATGACACGATCCCCCGGCTTGAAATGACGCACTTTTTCGCCAACCTCTTTCACGATGCCGGCTGCTTCATTACCAAGAACAAGCGGCAATTGAAATTGATCCGGAAATTTATCGGCCATCGGACTCTGAAGAATCGCGCCGCTGCGAAATAGAATATCTGCGGGATTGATGGAAGAGGCGCGCATTTCGACGAGAACCTGTGTGTCGGTGAGTGCGGGAATCGGCACTTCCAGTTCCTCTAGCACTTCGGGGATTCCAAAGCTTGTCAAAGCAATAGCTTTCATGATTATGCCTCCTCTTAAATTGAACATACGTTGATTTTTCAACTGCCGCTGTTTCTACTATGTTAACTGGGCCATCGTATAGAAATGCTTGTTGACTGCAGCGAGCGCAGCATGCGAAACATGGAATGCTTGAATGTCCTTCTGTATTTCATAATGCAAATCCGCTGTTTCAAATATTTTGGCAAGCTCCTTCACTCTTTCGGTCGTTTGTCCATTTATTTCACCAAAAAAGGTTCCTTGGTGAGTTTTGGAACCGAATTGGGCGTATAGAACATCTTCTTTGATATCTCCGCCTGCACCCGGGAATCCTGGAAGTAACCGATCATCCACGATTCACACCGGCGTTAACTATCAAAAGTCTATGTTGTTTGATGTTCAATGTTGTCCTTCCTTTCAACTAACTAGTCACAGTTGTTTAAACAACATCTGTCTGATACGATAATAGTACGGCATGATGAGGATTTCAACCGGCAGAGTAAGCAAAACGTTGCATAGACAACAAATTTTGATATTTGATGTTTAAGAAGGGGGATATAGATATGGTAAATCAGGAGGATCCAAGAGTTTTACGGACACGACAGTTAATTAGGGAAGCATTCAGAGAGTTGTTGCAGAATAAAGGATTTGATGCAATAACCATAAAAGATATTGCACAGAGAGCCACTATTAACCGCGCCACCTTATATGCCCATTATGAAGATAAATATGCTTTGATGGAGGAAATTACAGAACAGGCTTTTCGCGAGATGATTCCTGAACAAGTGGTGAATGCGCGGGAGTTTACAGATGAAATATGCAGTCAGCTGGTCTTGCTGACACACCGCTACATCGTATATTTTTATCAGATATGCAGAATGGATTCCCAATCTATTGCTAAGCTTGTGGATGAAAAGGTAAAAAAGATGTTGCAGCAAATAATAGAAGGCATTTTTGTGCAAGGGGATAACCATCATATAGCAGACCGCCATCATATAAAGATCATTTCGGCCATGACAGGCGCAGCGATCTATGGCGCAGCGCATTATTGGTTAATTGTTGGGGAAAATAATCGAGCCGATTTACTTGTAGACATTGTTCGTCCCTATGTAATGAACGGTCTGGGGCTGAACCGCAATTGCGATGAATATTTAAACGATTCGCCGACAGCGCCTTAGGTTACAGCGCCTTAGGTTAATGCTCACAAGGCCCGATATTTCAGATTGGAAACGGAAGAGTGGTTACTCCCGGCCGTCGCCCCAGTATGACGAAACCCGGCTGTTGGAGTTGACTTCCGCCTTTCAGCAGCACTGATTGCGGCAGGACGAGATGATATGCAGCAGGATCAACCAATGCTGCAAATAAAAAAGATCCTGCAGACCAGAAGCATTCATCCGCAGCGGCTTATGGAGGCCGTAGACGCATTCATCAAGCATCTGGAAACAAAAGCTTATGGACTCCAAGCCAATGAACTGCTCCCATCTCCGCGTTTCGGCACCTGCGAGCGTCTGATCGTTTGGCTGGAAGAGGAGCTTATTCCATGGTTCGAACAAATGAGCGTCACGGATAACCGCTCAGAGATTCGAAAGGCCAAGCAGTATATTTCTGCAGGGGCAGCCTTCATGCCGGTGTTAAAAGAAAAAGGATCCTCCCCGCTCCTGCAGAATCGTATAAAACTGCTTGCGAAAGGGGGCGATCCTAACCTGCTGCCTGGGAGGCAAATTCATCACATGAAGCTTCAGGGCAATGACCGCCCCGCTCGTTGCTCGAGCCGCGCCCGGAAGCGATTCAATCCGCAGCCGCCTCTTGTGGTTGTCCATGTCTGTCCATGGATCCTTGGCGGCAACCCTGCTGCTATCGCGGCTAGAGCATCCTGACAAATCCTTCGCAGCGGACGGTCCATGACCCGTCCTGCGGAAACCCGGGAGCATGCGTATCCGGCCCGTCCTCCCAGCCTGAAGCCATCATGGCGACAGCGGTCAGCAGGCCGCCATTGCCAGGCAGATAGACGGACAGATCCGGCCTCTGATAATTATGCCCGTTGGGAAGATAGCTGTTTTTCCCCCGTTCCATTAATAGAGCTTCGACAGCCAATCGGCCTTCGCCAAGTCTGGCGGCAGTCATGGCAGTCATCGGATAATCCCATCCCCATGTATGATCCCAGTTCCAGTTCTTCCAGACCTCATGAAGCGTAAGTCTCATCGTTTCATGGTCAACCATCAGTCCCGGAAGCATACCGAGTGGTGCCAGCATGGTCGGGTGGTCGACAACGCCCGTTTTGTCCCGGAAGGTATCCGGTGCGGTTTCGGCCGCTGTATATACTCCATCCACTACCGGCAGTCTGGACAGATGCTGCAGAATATGATCCCAATTCTCGTCCCTGGGCAGGCCAAGCCGCTCTCTCCACATATTTGCGACCGATAACCCGAATGCCCAATAGCTCAGCTCAAAGGACGGATTGAAGGTGACGGCATGGTCGTAAATCTCCTGGGCGGGAGCAACCGGCGGACCAAGCACGTAGCGGCTATGCTCCTCATCCCACTCCGCAAAAGAGGCCATGAAAGCGGCGGATTCCAGTACGATTTCACGGTAGCGCGCAAGTACCCCGTCTCCGCCTCCGCTCCTATAGATAAGCTCGGCATAATAGATCGGATGGGGCTGCTGCCAAATTAGAAAAGGTTCAATGTAGCAGGGGCCGTTAACTCCATCGGGAGCGATGCATTTGGGCCATCTGGCACCGTTGTAGCCCTGCGAAGCGGCCAGCGCCTTCGCTTGCGGCAGGATATCACTGTACCAGCCCATGTTATTTTCCAGGAGCTCCGTCCGGTTCCATAATGCAAAATGAACAGAATGCCACCAATGCATCTCCAAATGGAATTTCCCGTACCAGCTGTTATGCGTAAGGCCGGATTCCTGGGGAGGCAGCGACCCGGACGACTGGATCGCGGTCAAATATTGGGACAATACGATGCGCCGCTCCAGCTCATGCGCCCGCGTGTCCGCGCTCCCCGCCAGCTCCACGGCAGCTCCGCTGCTCCAGAACGACTCCCAATGGCTGCGGCAGGCAGTCTCTGTCTCCCCGAAGGCAGGCAGCGGGTCTTCGTTGGCTTCAAGCCCGAAGCGGAAGCAAAGCTCGAATTCGCCGCCATGATCCTCCGCGGACGGCGTAAGCAGGAACTGATGCGGATTCGCTGAATCGCGGACGAATGAGCCGCCGGACCAGGCCGCCGTCATATAATGGACATCCGCATCAAGCGTCCGGCGAAGACGGATAGAAGAAGGCGACTGCGCTTCAATCTCCGTTTGATGCGCGTCCGGTTCATCCCACACCGGGCTGCCGGAGAAGGCTCCGCTTGCGTAAGGGAAACGGAAAGCGATGCGCAGCGCGCCATCTGCAATCAGCTCCGAGCCGATGCGTACGGCGATCAGATCCATATCCGGATGGCAGCAGGTCTCCACGACCGTCCGGAGCCTGGCTGCGCTGAAGCGGCTGGTAATTTTCCCGGACCACAGATCCAGCTCCTGCCGCATATCGGTCAGATCCCCGCTTGCGGCTTCGGCGCCGGAAGGCAGTGAGATCCGGAAGCCGATCTCTCCAAGCTGCAGCCGGTGCGGGTTGGCTTGAAGCCAATTGTATTCGGCGCTCCGCTGGCCGCGGGGCGAATAAGGGAAGCCGACGCTTCGTCCATTGAACGTGTTGTAATAAGTAAGCGGATAATGATCCATGCGGTAGCCTTCCGGATTGGGCAAGGTATGCCAGGCCCAGTTGGAGAGATGGCCTAGGGGAACGCCGCCGTCCGCATAAAGCGCCGGAAACGACTGAAGGCCGGTGGCATCGACCGTGAAGGCATAGTTTCCATTGCCGACCGAGAGCGAAGCGTTTTTGTCAAAGCCTTGTATAACGGGATGATGGCGTCCAACGAGAGCCTGCCTGTTGATCATCTGTGTCGCATCTCCTTTTCGGATGAAATGATTTACGCCACTATTATACGCGTGAAATGCCCGGATAAAAGGCAAAATCCCTATCTCCATAGCAATTGCATATTTCCCGGCAGAAGTTTATCTTCATGCGGCAGGGGTTATAAAATGCTGCACCATCCCGGTTTGCTGCACATTTGCTCCAATCTATTCCGGTGCACATTCCTTGGCACATTCATCTTGCGGATGCTCTACCCGTTTTTCTATACTTTGGTTGTCACGGCCGACGACAGCAGCTAAGGCAGCAAACAGGAGGGTCATATCCGCTTAAGAGGAGGGAGGGGTTATTGCAATGACCGGCATGAAGGCAACGGGAAAACATACATTCAAGCAAATGGCCAAGGTATGGCAGCTGTATCTGCTTATCTTACTGCCTGTCATTTACATTATTATTTTCAAATACGGCCCCATGTACGGGGCGCAAATTGCGTTCAAGGACTTCTCCGTGTCCAAAGGGATTATGGGAAGCGAGTGGGTTGGCTTCGCCCATTTCAAGGAATTCTTTCATTCCTATGAATTTACGAGAATTCTGAAGAACACGGTCGGATTGAGTCTTTACACGCTGCTTGCAGGATTCCCGCTGCCCATTATTTTCGCATTGAGCCTGAATTATGTCGGCAACCGATCCTTTAAAAAATCGGTGCAGATGATTACATTCGCCCCCTATTTTATTTCGGTGGTGGTGCTGATCGGGATCATGCTGCAGTTCCTGGCGCCCAGAACCGGTATAATCAATATCATTATCGGCTGGTTCGGAGGCGACGCCATTAATTTCATGGGAACGCCGGGTTATTTCAAGACGATCTATGTCGCATCGGACATCTGGCAGACGATCGGCTTCAACTGCATCATCTATATTGCCGCACTGACGGGCATCGATCCGTCCCAGCATGAGGCGGGCATTGTAGACGGGGCGACCAAGCTGCAAAGAATTTGGTATATCGATCTGCCGGGCATTCTGCCGATCGCGATCACGCTGTTTATTTTGAATACGGGCCATGTTCTGGATGTCGGATTCGAGAAGGTGCTGCTGATGCAAAACCCGCTTAATATGAGAACCTCGGAAGTCATAGACACCTATGTGTACAAGCAGGGATTGACGTCCATGGTGCCCAATTACGATTATTCGACGGCAATCGGATTATTTAAATCCTTCATTGGTCTGGTTCTGCTGCTCACTGTAAACAAGATTGCCAAGAAAGTCGGACAAACCAGCTTATGGTAGGAATAGGAAGGCGATAACATGGAATACAAGTTTTCGCAGCAATCATGGGGTGACCGTTTGTTCTCCATTGTGAATTATGTGTTTCTGGCATTCATGGCGCTGCTCGTGCTTTACCCGCTTATCTATATTGTGAGCGCATCCTTCAGCTCCTCCAATGCGGTCATCTCGGGACGCGTCTGGCTGTGGCCGGTGGAGCCCAATCTGGAAGGCTACAAGGCGATTTTCAAGAACAGCATGATTACGACAGGGTTCACAAATTCCATTATTTATACGGTCGCAGGCACCTCCATCAATGTCATACTTACGGTATTGGCTGCATATCCGCTGTCACGGCATGATTTTGTCGGGAGAAATTACTTTATGTTTCTGTTCGTCTTTACGATGATGTTCACCGGAGGACTCATCCCAACCTATCTGCTCGTTCAGGATTTGGGCTTGACGGATACAAGGTGGGCGATGCTTCTGCCGACCGCGCTATCCGTCTGGAATATGATTATTACCCGGACTTATTTCCAGACGACTCTACCGACTGAAATGCTGGAAGCGGCGCATCTGGACGGCTGCAGCGATCTGAAGTTTTTATGGAAGATCGTGATACCGCTTTCAGGTCCAATCCTCGCCGTTATTACGCTGTTTTATGCGGTGAGCCAATGGAATCAGTATTTCAACGCGTTAATCTATTTGAAGGACCGGGATTTATATCCGCTGCAAATTGTGCTGAGGGAAATTCTCGTGCAGAACCAGGTGGATCTTAACATGCTGACAGATGTGGAGCAGGCTGCGCAAAGAGAAGGACTGCGGGAGCTGTTGAAGTATTCGCTGATCGTGGTATCCTCCGCGCCGCTGCTGCTGATTTACCCGTTTGTCCAGAAGTTTTTTGTCAAAGGCATTATGATCGGATCGTTGAAAGGCTGATTCATTGAAAGCGGGCTCGTCATCAAGTAAACATTAACTGCCACAAGGCATCCATTTCTCTCATCATAGGAGCGTGTAACATGAAAAAGGTCGTCATGTCCGGAATTCTGGCTTTGCTGTGCCTGGCCGTTATTCTTGCCGGATGTTCAAGCAATACAAACAGCAGCAATAATGCGGCGAATCAGCCGGCGGGATCGGATAACGGAACAGGTGAAAGCGCTAACGTCGCGACAGCGGCGGGCGAATTTCCGATTGTAAAAGAAAAAACGACATTAAAAGTGATGGTTATGGGCGACGCCAACGTGGAGTCGTTCGATGATAACGAATTCACCAAATGGTACGAAGAAAAAACGAATGTCCATGTGGAATGGGAAGTCGTTCCCCCAATGAACGCGCAGGACAAATTGAATTTGACGCTTGCCGGGGGCGATCTGCCCGACGTTATTATGAACTTCAACGTGCCCGCGGCCCAGCAGATGATTTACGGACAGGATGGGGTTTTCCTTGAACTGTCGGACCTGATCGATAAATATGGCACCGAGACAAAGAAGATGTTCGAAGCGAATCCCTTGATCAAGCAAGTTGCTACCGCTTCAGACGGTAAAATCTATTCGCTTCCGTATGTCAGCGATTGCTACCACTGTACGGTTGTCCAGAAAATGTGGATTTACCAGCCCTGGCTGGATAAATTGGGCTTGAAGATGCCGACCACAACGGATGAATTCTACAATGTGCTGAAGGCATTCAAGGAGCAGGATCCGAACGGCAACGGAAAACAGGATGAGATTCCGTTTGCGGGCTCCATTGCGACACCGGGCAACAATATAGACAGCTTTGTTATGAATGCATTCATTTACGATAATCTAACGCATGATAACTTCGGCTTGCTGCTCCAAGACGGCAAAATCGATGCGGCTTTCAACAAGCCGGAATGGAAAGAAGGCTTGACCTACCTGCACAAGCTGTACCAGGAAGGGCTGATTTCTCCTGAATCCTTCACCATGGATAATGACCAGCTGAAGCGTATTGGCGAAAACCCGGATGTGCCGATACTTGGAGTCGCCGCAGCCTTTCACATGGGCAACTTCACCCAGTTCAACGGGGAGAGCGGGCGCTGGCTGCAGTACAAGGCGGTTCCGCCGCTTAAGGGGCCAAGCGGTCTCCAGGTTGCCAGCAATACGCCTTATACGGCTGTCAGCGGACGCTATATCATTACGAACGCCGCCAAGAATCCGGATGTCGCCATGCGTTGGGCAGATGCTTTCTATACGCAGGAAGTGCTGCTGAACGGGAAATATGGAAGAGAAGGCATCGAATGGAAGTACGCTGACGAAGGGCAGCTGGGCATTGACGGCAAGCCGGCGCTCTTCCAGGCGGTGACCCCGACAAGCGGAGCGCAGAGGATCAACTGGTATAACAGCTTCCCGATGAACGAAACCAATGAATTCCGCCTTGGCTGGGCTGTGACAGACCCGGAGGCTTCGGTTGAGCCGATTCTCTATAAGGAAACGCAGAAATACGAGCCGTTCAAGGTACCGGATCAGGATGTCATTCCGCCGCTGTACTTTACGACCGAGCAGTCCAATGAAATTGCCAATTTAAAAGCGACAATCGATGGACAGGTCCGAGAGATGAATGCCCGCTTTATTAGCGGCGACGCCGATCTGAACAAGGAGTGGGACGCCTACATCAAGCGTCTGGACAGCATGAATTTATCCCGGTATATCGAGATTTACCAGGAAGCGTACGATACGATGACCAAAAAATAAAGCTCCGCGAAACTGCGCAAGCATAAGCTCCGAGAGAAGAAACTTGGCTGGTCGCCGCTTAAAGAACGGCGCCAGCCCGTTCTTCTTTATCTTGTAGCAATGATTATTTCATTCCAACTAAAAGAAGAAACCGACTTTACCGCCGAAGGGTGGCGAAGCTATTTCTTCTTATTCAATATTCCATGGATATGAGGCGAATATGATGGTCGAACCCAGATCAAGCTCCACCTTTGCGCCAGCCGTTCAGGCTGCCCTGCATCCGATCGTCTGCAACCGGATCGCGCCGGATTTTTTCTCCGGGGCTCTGCTCGGCAACGGCGGCATGGGAGTCGTCGTCACGACCCGTCCCGATGCGGTTATTCTTCATTTTTCCCACAATAACGTATGGGATCAGAGAATCGCCGAACAGGATGCGGGGAAGGTTGGCACATTCAGCGAAGTATTCGAAAGATTGAAGCGGCTGCCCGATAACATCGGATCCTTGGTAGAGGACGAATGGTACCGGGAATACTGCCTGATGCTCAAAGAAACCTATAACAACCCGTACCCCCGGCCGATGCCTTGCGGTTCGGTTTTGCTTGGCTATGACCGCAGAAAAGCGGAGGTGCTCGGTCATACGGTTCATATTTCAAACGGCTTATGCGAGGTGCGCTTCCTGGTGGAGGGCATTCCCGCAACGCTCCGGATTTTTGTCGAGGCTTCGCGGGACCGGCTGTGGATGAGCTTTGTGAATGAAGCCGGAATGCCGATTGCCGCTCCTTTTGACCGGGTGCGGCTTATTCCCGATCCGTCCACACCGCAGGAATTCCCTCCGGCCGGATGTACGGCGGATATGGAGGCGGCATTCCTGTCCATGAGGCAGCTCCTCCCTTATCTGGAGAGCGGCACGGAGCGTCACAGCAAGGACAAGGCGTTCCGCCTGACACTGGGCTTGTCCGGCGGATCGCTTGCGCCGTTGTCGGTGAAGAATGAGACCCGCAGCGGCATTGTAGCGACGCATCTGGACGATTATATGAGCGGAGATAGCGCGCATATGCTGGAGTATAAGGTAAAACCCGACGGTCCATTCCTGGCGGCAGTCGACCTGGAAGAAGGAATGGACGTGCAGGTTTCTTGTTCGGCCGGCTTTTCCGGGGACATCCGGGAGGGGGAGATGGTTGCCTGTTTCGATAGAACCGGGGAGGCTTATGCTTCTTTCTGGAACCGTTCCGGCGTTCTGCTTGGCGACAAGGAACTGGAGAAAATTTGGTACTGGAACCTGTACTTCTTCCAATGCGGCGTAAAAGAGGGGGCAACTTGTCCCGGATTGTTCGCAAACTGGACCTATGACACTATCGGCTCCGCCTGGCATGGCGATTACCATCTGGATTACAATACCCAGCAGCCGTTCTGGCTGGCTTTTTCCAGCAATCATGTGGACCGTCATCTGCCGTATGTGGAGATGGTGCATCATATTACGCCTGTCAGCAGGAGATGGGCCGAGGACTATTACGGGCTGCGCGGCGCCTTCTATCCGGTCTCGGCCTTTCCCGTCGATATGGCGATCAATCCCAGTGCCGGACCTCCCTTCGGATGGGTCATGTGCACGACTCCGTGGGTGGTGCAGAGCTTGTGGTGGCATTATGTCTATACGATGGATAAGGCGTTTCTGCGGGATAAAGGCTTCGAGCCGATCAAGCTTGCCGTACTGTTCATGGCGGATTATATGAAACGCCCGGATGCCCGAGGCGCCCGGTGGGGCGATGACCGCTATCATATATTCCCGACGGTTCCTCCGGAGCTGTACGGATTGATGCCCGGATTCAAATATAATGCCGACAGCCTGACGGATATTACGCTGTTCAAATTCGTCTTTCGTGCCTATATAGAAGCCTGCGCGGCACTGGATATTGAAGGCGAGGAAGCCGCGCTCATCGGCGAAGTACTGGATATTCTGGAGCATCTGCCCGATTATCCGACAGCTCTGTCGCAGGAGCGGGGGGAAGTATTCGTATCCGTGCGGGGAGAGGATCCGGAAATGGTGTACAACACCCCGAACAGCGCGTTCACCGTATTTCCGGGGGAGGATCACGGGCTGCATTCGCCTGAAGACATCTATGAGATCGCCTGCAATTCATACCGCAACCACCGCAACGAAGGCGGCAACGAGCTTGTTTTCCAAAATCTGCAGGGGGCCCGGCTCGGCATTCTGGATTTGGAGAAGTTCAAGCGGCAAATCGAATACTGCATGATGCCGAACGGGACCTGCACGGATATGGTGCTTCAGGTCGGCGGCCGCTATAAAGACACGCTGAATTTCGATTTTATGTCGCGCATGGGCATATGGTTCGAGAATACCGCCCTGCCGGTCGTGATTAATGAATGTCTGCTGCAAAGCTACAATGGCATACTCCGTCTGTTCCCCAATTGGCCGGGAGAGCAATACGCGGAATTCCGGACCCTGCGCGCCGCAGGAGGATTTCTGGTCAGCGCTGCATGGGAAGACGGGGCTGTGCAATGGCTTGAAGTGCAAAGCGAGGCGGGCGGGAAGCTTCGCATATACGCGCCGTGGGAGAATGGGGCTGCTTGCGTCAGAGACATGAAGGAAGAGACGCTGCAAGGAGATATTGCGCTGGATACAGTGGCAGGTGAAGTTATCCGCTTTACAAGGCATGGATAACCACGGATGTATTAAACAACTTCGGAGGGATCTTCAATGAATATTGCGCCTTATATGACCCCTTATAAATATGGCAAGCCGGTATTGACCGGGTCGGGTCTGCCGGATCAATTTGACCAAAATGCGGTCGACTGCCCGTTTGTCTTTCAGCATCAGGACCGCTTCTACATGATGTACGTGGGATTTAACGGAATTGGCTACCAGACCGCGCTGGCGGTTAGCGAGGATCTGCTGAATTGGGAGCATCACGGCGTTATTCTGGAGCGGAACGAGCTGTCGAACTGGGATTCCAAAAATATTGCCGGCACCTGGATGCTCAGAGAGAACGAGCTTGAGGCGCCGCCTGTACTGAAGAAATGGGACAATAAGTATTGGCTTGCCTACCACAGCTATCCCGAGGACGGTTATGAGGAAGGCTCCGCCAAGATCGGTCTGGCCTATACGGAAGACGAGAATTTATTGGAGTGGCACCGGCTGCCTGACCCGATTCTGACTCCCGAGGAAGGGGAGGACTGGGAGAAGGGCGGCTTGTACAAGGAATGTCTGGTTGAACATGACGGCCTGTTTTATTTATTTTACAACGCCAAGAACAAAAACACATCCGGTTGGGTGGAGCAGACGGGCCTTGCAACCTCCACGGATTTGAAGACCTGGACCCGGCATGGGGATAATCCGGTGCTCCGCGTATCGGAAGAAGGCTGGAAAAGCGCTTTCGTCAGCGATCCATGCGTTCTGCGGAGCAAGGACGAGTGGGTGATGTTTTTCTTCGGCTATGATTACAGGCGCGCCCAGGAAGGGGTGGCTGTCTCTTCCGATCTATTCAACTGGGAGGCTTATCCGGAGCCTATTATCCGTATCGGCGCCGAGGGGGAAATCGATTCGACCTATGCGCACAAGCCAACAGTTATTACACATAACGGCGTGTTGTATCATTTTTACTGCTCGGCAAGGCCATCGCAGGACGGCGACCGGACACGCAACAACAACGGCAGGGAATTCCGCACGATAACGGTTGCAGCCTCCCGGGATGTATTTGAGCAAGCTTTACCGGGAGGGATGAGCGATGAAGCTTCAATATAACCATCCCGCGCGAAAATGGACGGATGCGCTGCCGGTCGGCAACGGCCGGCTGGGGGCGATGATTTTTGGCAGCGTGGAGGCGGAGCTGATCCAGTTGAATGAAGATTCGCTATGGTCCGGAGGACGCCAGGAATGGGAAGCTCCCCGTGCCCGGGAATCGCTTCAGTCAGTGCGGGAGCTGCTGAAGGCCGGCAAATATGTGGAGGCGGGTCTCGGCTGCAAAGAGCTGATGGGTCCGTATAACGAAGCCTATATGCCCTTGGGCGATCTGCGTATTCACTTCGAGCACGGCAATCTTGCCGCTTCTTATGAACGGTCGCTGGATCTGCGGGACGGGATTTCCCGCGTCAGCTACATGATCGGAGATGTCCGGCATACGCGGGAAATCTTCGCTTCTTACCCGGATCAGACGGTTGTCGTCCGTCTGGAAGCGGACAAGCCGGGGATGCTGAGCTTCCACGCCCGTATCGGAAGCCAGCTCCGCTGCCGGACTGCCGCTGCCGGGAATACCCTGATTATGCAGGGCAGCGCGCCGGAGTATTGCGGGGCTAACCATCAGAACCCGGACAATCCCATTCAGTATGGCGTTTGGGATGAAACCGATGCGGTTCGCTTTGAAGGCAGATTGGGCGCCAGACATGAGGGAGGCTCGATGACCGCTGATCATGATGGCCTGCATATTTATGGAGCAACCTCTGCAACGCTGTATTTCTGCGCTGCGACCAGTTTTAACGGCTTCGACCGCCCGCCGCGCACGGAGGGGAAGAACCCTTCTGGTCTATGCGGGGATTATTTGACAAACGCGCTGCAGAAAAACTACGATCAAGTCCGCGGCGATCATATCGCCGATTATACCGCCTTGTTCAACCGGGTGGAGCTGCATCTGGGAGAGCCGCTTGCTCCTGCGGATATGACGACCGAGCAGCGGATCAAAGCCTACGGCGGGCGCGACCCGGGTCTTGTTGAGTTGTTGTTCCAATATGGCCGCTACTTGATGATCGCCAGCTCCCGGCCCGGCTCCCAGGCTGCCAATTTGCAGGGGATCTGGAACAAGGACACGCGCCCGACCTGGAGCAGCAATTATACGATTAATATCAATACGCAGATGAATTATTGGCCGGCTCTGGCGGGGAACCTGGAAGCCTGCCATGAGCCGATGCTGGATTTCGTCGCGAATATGGCGAGAAGCGGGAGGAAAACGGCGGAGATTTATGGTGTACGGGGTTGGATGGCCCATCATTGCACCGATATCTGGTGCCTGACCTCGCCAAGCGGCGGCTACGGCAACGGCGAGGCCCATTGGGCAAGCTGGTCGATGGCGAGCCCATGGCTGTCCCAGCATCTATGGGAGCATTACGCTTTCTGGAAAGACGAGGCTTATTTGCGCGACACGGCTTATCCGATTATGAAGGAAGCCGCCTTGTTCTGTCTGGACTGGCTGTTCGAGGACGAGAGCGGTTATCTGGTTACCGGTCCATCGACATCGCCGGAGCACAGATTCCAGACCGCGGACGGTTTGGCTGGCGTCAGTCTTGCCTCGACAATGGACATGCAGCTGATCTGGGATTTGTTCTCCAACTGCATGGCCGCATGCGAGGTGCTGGAGGCCGACGATGAATTCAGGCGGGAGCTGGCTGCCGCCCGCGACCGATTATATCCCATGCAGATCGGCCAATACGGACAGCTGCAGGAATGGTTTCGGGATTTTGAAGAGCAGGATGTCCATCACCGCCACATTGCCCATATGTTCGGCGTTTATCCGGGACGTCAGCTGACGCAGCGCGGCACGCCTGACTTGTTCGCCGCAGCCCAGCGTTCGCTTGAGAGGCGCGGAGACGACGGGACGGGCTGGAGCCTGGCCTGGAAAGTTGGCCTGTGGGCCCGTTTCGGCGATGGCAACCGGGCGGCATCCTTCGTTCACAAGCTGCTTCAATTTTGCGAAACCGAGGAGAAAAACTACCACTCGGGCGGTGTTTACGCCAATCTGTTCGACGCGCATCCGCCGTTCCAGATCGATGGGAACTTCGGCGTCACAGCGGGTATTATCGAGCTGCTGATGCAGTCCCATCAGGACTTTATCGAATTTCTTCCCGCTCTTCCCGACGAATGGCCTGACGGCTATATCAAAGGCTTAAGAGCGCGGGGAGGCTTCGAGGTCAGCCTGAATTGGAAGAACGGCAGGCTGACGGAAGCGGAAATCGTCTCCCATGCGGGGGGGATATGCAGCATCCGCTGCGAGAACCCGTTCATTATCACGGCGAGAGACAGATCGGTTGCGACGGTATCAGTGGAATCGGATATTGTCGCATTCGCGACAGAGCAGGGCGCAACTTATCGAATTTCCCGGGAAATGGCGGAGATGGGGCTCTGACGGAAATCGCAGAAATCGCATCACAGATTCATACGGCTAAACCGGACTTCGGTCGGTGATATGCTGGATCCGGGATATGCTCGCGGTAAGGCGGAGGTAGTGGTGAATGGCCTGCCAACCGTGGAGAAGATAAGCTATTACCGCTATTCGCTGAGCAATCTGTCTTCGCAGGTCACCATCTACGGATCAGGCTCAAGAAGGGATCCATTATGAGGCAGGATTCCCAAACAGTCTCATTGACGGCAAGCCAGCTGTTAGCTACCGGGGAAATTGGCCGTCTCGACATTGGGCAGGATATCTATCCCTCGGGTGGGATCCAGGGACCGTCCGAATTAGTCTCAAAAACGATTGAGGCATTTGCCTGCTGACAGGCAGGACAAGAAAAGGCAAGAGGCTGTCGCTCGTGCGGATTTCATCCGCGGGAAGCGGCAGCCTCTTGCTACTATCTGGTCAACTTGAGATGCCTGCCGACCCCTTGCAGGAAAAACCGGCATAGAGGGGGAAGCGACCGGTGAAAAGAGCTGCATGGCTCATGCAATAAGGTTTTTCCTCGCTGCAGCGTCGTGATAGAGCGGGAGGCACGCTGCAAACAGGAAAAACCGGCATAGAGGGGGAAGCGACCAGTGAAAAGAGCTGCATGGCCCATGCAGCAAGGTTTTTCCTCGCTGCAGCGTCCGAATGGAGACCGAACTCGCTGCAAGCAGGAAAAGCCGGCCAAGAGGGGGAAGCGACCAGTGAAAAGAGCTGCATGGCCCATGTAGCAAGGTTTTTCCTTGCTGCAGCGTCCGAATGGAGACCGAACTCGCTGCAAGCAGGTCAACCGGCCAAGAGGATGGTGAGGCATCGGCCTTCGGTGCAAAATAATCGACCTGTCTTTTTTGAAAAGGACAGGACGATTATTTTACTGCAACCGTTCCGTTTCAACAGCCAATTCACAGCATAAGGCGTGCTCAAACCGCCGATTCAAAATAATAAGTGCCGGAGTTCACCCGCAGCACGGCGCAGCCGCCCTTGTAGGCAACAACCTTGATATCACGCGATTCCTCCAGCGCCGCATGGCTCTCGCTTACGCACGCGAGGGAAACCGCAGGCACATAAAGAGTGCCCGTGCAGTTGACGGGAATCGAGATTTCGAGACCGATCCGGCGACCGCCGAGGAGGTTCCAGCTGATCCGCGCTAGCCCGCCAGGCAGCCTGCCTGTAACTTCAAGATGATCAAGCTCCAGATCAATGTAGGGCTTGATGGTAAAATCATAGGTCTGCGCAGCGGAATTGAATTCGTAATCCAGACCGCCCAATCCCCGGTACAGCCATTCCTCCAGATGACCCAGCATAAAATGGTTTTGCGATTTGCCTACTGTCGGCCCATCCCATGCTTCCGTCAACGATGTGGCTCCGTGTTCGATCTGGTACCCGTAGCTTGGATAGTCCGTTTGGGCGGCCATCTCGCAGATGATGTCGGACCGGCCATGACTCGCCAGCGCCAGTAGAACATAGCGGTGTCCTACATCGCCTGCAGTCGTATGGTTAAGGAGGCTGTGAATATCCGCAACCAGATTGGCCAGCACCCGGGAGCGGTACTGCTCCTCAACCAGCCCGATAGCCAGCGACATCGCGTTGGAAGTCTGGCTGCCGGTTGCGTACTGACAGGTCGCCGGATTGAAGAATGTACGGTTATAGGCGTTTTTGATGGACTGGCTCAACACACGGTAGCGTTCTGCATCCTGTTCCCGGCCCAATTCACCGGCAATTCGGGCGAATACCGAGACAATCTGGTAAAACATGGCCGTCTCCGGCAGCGCAATGGGGGTGTTCTGCGCATAACCTGGGCCATTCTCGCCAATATCGTACCAATCGCCAAGGCCATCCTGGATAATAAACCCTTCCGAATTTGCCTCCAGATAACGGATATAGCGCTCCATACCGGTATAGTGCCCGGTTAATACCGTGGTGTTTCCGCAGGTCCGGAACAAATTCCAGCAGTTCATGATATAGGCGGCGCCCCAGGAAACAGAATGGCGGTACTTGCTCAGCTTTCCGTCGAATACGACATATTCCGGTGCGGTAGTAGGGACCAGGCCGCTTGGGAGCTGGGCTTCGCGAATATCCTCCAGCACCTTCAGCATCAATGATTCAACCGGATAATTGTACAGGAGGGAAGGACCCATGAGATGGGTTTGCTCCAGCCAGCAGAGCTTCTCCCGGTGAGGGCAGTCCGTGAACACGCTTTTCATATTGCTCAGGATCGCCCAATTAATAATCTCGTGCGTTTTGTTCAGCATAGGATTTGAGCTCATGAAGCTGCCTGATGCCTCGATATCCGGATAGATCATTTGTCCTTCTGCGGAAATTAGAACGGGAAGCCCGTCTGCCGCCTGCCCGCCTTCGACGGCAATATTCTCAATTTGCAGATAGCGGAAGCCATAATACGTAAACCGGGGGCTCCACACCTCGGTTCCTTCCCCCTTGAGGACATAATTGAATTCATAGGGGGAACCGGAATCCCGCTGATCGGCCGAACCGTCGGGGTACAGCAATTCAGAAGGGAGCATCCGGATCGAAGCGCCACGGGGACCTTGTACGGCAATTTGTGCCCAGCCCGAGAAATTTTGGCCAAAATCGATCGTATAAACATGGGGACGCTGCGGCACGATTGAGACGGGATGGAAAGTCTTCATGACCTTTAGCGGCGGGATTTGCTGCGCCTTCAATACGCCTGCGGGAGCTTCCGCATTGGCTGCGCGTCTCCATTTGCTGCCGGGGATGAATCCGGGCAGATCCCAGCCGTCTTGCTCCAGCCGGGCGTCATAGTCTTCTCCCCCATACATGCAGGAGAAGGTCAGGGGAGCGCAGGCGGTCATCCACTCGCCGCTGCTGGTAACGAATGCTTTGCTGCCGTCGGTATAAGAAAGCTCCAGCTGAATGAGACATTTGGGCCGGCCGAATGAGTGCTTGAATTTCGTGTATCTTCCGCCGGTTACGTTATAGAACCCATTGCCGACTATCGCTCCAAGGGCATTTTGTCCCTGCCGCAATAGACCGGTGACGTCATGGACCGCATACAGACAGCTTTTATCATAGTGGGTCCAGCCCGGATCGAGCACGCGCTGCCCAACCTTCAGACCGTTGAGCCGCAGCTCGTAATGACCTAATCCGCATATATATAGAACGGCTCCAGCCAGGGGCCTGTCCACGGTAAACTCATTGCGGAACAAAGGGATGCTCCCTGCATCCGCGTCCGGCCCAATTTCGGGCGTGCCGATCCATTGGGCAAGCCAGTCCGAAGAGCGGAGCAGGCCCATTTGCCACCAGGAGACAGCGCTCTCAGACAGGACATTGTCCTGATCCCGAACCTGAACCTTCCAATAATACCGTTTACGTGATTCCAGGGGTTTTCCTTCATAGGGAATGTGCATATTTCTCGCACTGCGGATTTCGCCGCTGTCCCATATTCCAGCTGTGCCGTCCTGCACTTCTTCTTGCGTCCCGGAAACGATGATCCGGTATGCGGTTTGCTTCACGGAGCGTCGCTGCGAAGAGCGGAAGCTCCATCCAAAGTCTGGATGCCCGACATCCAGTCCAAACGGACATTGCTGGCCTTCAACAAACAGGTCCTTTATCATCTGCTTATTCCTCCTTCAAACCCAGTGGATTTTCGACTCTGCTTATAGGGTGGAAACTTAACCTTGCATATAGTTTAAGAAATAGGCGCAGCTCAAGGATATAAGGAAATGCTGAGAATGGTGCACATTCCCTGAATGCCGGATATGCAATAATTCGGGAATATACACGGCATGCAATAGGAATTTGCATTTGAAAATTAATGTGCATTACCCAATAATCGGGTTCGCCTCAATATCCGGGATATGTTATTCTGGGTTCACAGAAAAAGAAGAGCCTGTATCGGTATCGGAAAGCGCTTACTTATTTTCAAAGGGGGAGACAAAGAAGTGCTGAGAACAATTAGAGAGAACAATAAATCCATATGGCTGCGCTTTTTTGTTCCATATCTGATTATTTTGATCGTACCATTGCTCATAGGCCTGTTTGCCTATACCAAGACATCCACGATTATGTCGAACGAAGCGGCCAAATCGAATCTGCTTCTGCTGGACCAAGCGAAAACCACCATAGACCGCAGACTGTCCGATGTGGAAATGCTGGCCCAGCAGCTGATCACCAATACCGGCGTGCTCAGTTTTCAGGGGATCCGCGAACCGTTCAAGGATACGAATCTGATCCGGCTGCTGGAAACCAGGAAGAGCATCGCCGACTACGGCCTGTACAATAATTTCATACTGGACTATGCCTTGATGTTCAAGAACAGCGAGATTGCGCTAACCCCGCATAAAACCTATACGCTGCCCAAGTTTTATCAGGACTATATGACCTATACGGATATGGATTACCAGACCTGGTACGATCAATTTCTGAAGCCTTATCACAAAAGAGAATATTTCCCGGCTCAGCCGGTTCGTTTGGCGGGCAAGAATGTGGATTTGGTCACTTATATCCAATCGATGGGTCTCTCCAGCAATCCACAGGGTGCCATCATGGTGCTGATTGACAATAAGGAGCTTATGCAGCTGCTCAAGGGGGTGGACGTTTCCAGCGGGGGATGGGCCTATATCGCCGATCAGAACGGAAACATTATCACGGGGGCCTCGGGCGCCGGAGAAGAAGGGGTGAAGCCGGTCAGTCTTGACGCCAGGCGGCCATCCGGATTTTTCAATCATCAAATCGGTTCCAAAACAATGAGCGTAACGTACACGACCTCAACCTACAATGGATGGAAATTCGTAGCCGTTCAGCCCACTTATGTGGTCATGGACAAAGTCAATTATATTAAGCGGATCACATTGATCGTACTTGCGGTTTCCTTGCTGCTCGGCTTGTTCTGTGCCTTGTATCTTTCGTACCGGAACAGCAGGCCGGTGCAGACGATCATCGCCAGAATTTCCGACAAGCTCTCCTTCGAGCATATTCGGGGCAAGGACGCATACGGCTTCATCGAGAATACGATCGCCCGGCTGATCTCCAACAATGAGGAGCTGGAGACCGAGATTGAAGCCCACAAGCCTTTCCTCAGGGCGGCTTTCTTCCAACGGCTGCTCGCAGGAAGCTTTATGACACTGGAGGAAATCAAGGCGCAGCAAAACCATATACGGATCAACCTGGACGGCAGGTTTTATATGGTGGCGCTGCTGCAGTTCGAGAAAAACGATCATTTCGATAACGCGGATCTGCTTCAGGAGCTGGATATCAAAAGAGTTGTGGCCAAGGAGGTCATTCGCTCTTTGTTTGAATCGGATGTCTATTTTCATGACGCCGGCGAGAATAAAACCGCTATGCTGTTTGTATGCAATTTTGATGATCTTGATGAGTGCCGCCGGAACATTACGGAGAACCTCATGAAAGCGGAAGAACTGCTCGGTCATCAATTCCAGGCGAAATCAGATTTTGCCGTAGGCGGAAGCTACAGCAATCTTCTAGAGGTATCCCGTTCCTACGAGGAAGCTATGCGGGCTTTGAATTATAAGGTCTCGGAGCTTTCCGAGGGAATCGTCTGGTACTGCGACCTGCCAAAAACAAATGAAAATTATGTTTATCCCGGCGATGTCGAAATCCGGCTGATCAACTATGCGAAGGTGGGAAACAAGAAGGAAGTCAGTGAAATTCTCGAGCAGCTGTATAAGTGGAATTTTCGGGACCGCAAGCTTTCGGCCTATATGTTCAGGCTGTTTTTATATGAATTGTCGGGCAGTTTCATCAAGCTGATTGATCAGGCTTCCATATCCGAGGCGGAAATTAGCGAATTTGTTGACAATATGATCAATCAGGATCAGATACACAACCAGAGCCGGATGTTCGAGTCCGTGACGGATACGTTTCTGAAAATATGCGACACGGTGGAGCTTCGCAAAAAAAGCCATAACAACGAGATGATTCAGAATATCATTGCTTTTCTGCAGGAGGCTTATGTGGATGAATCGCTGAATTTAAGCGCGGTTGCCGACCGGTTTCACATCTCGGAGATGTATCTGTCCCAGTTCTTCAAGGAGCAATCGGGGGTCAACTTCTCCAGCTACATTGAGGATCTTCGTATGAATCAGGCGAAAAATCTGCTCGGCGCAACCAAGCTTTCCGTGAACGAAATCGCAGCTGCGGTTGGCTATAATTCCTCTAATACATTTTGCCGCGCATTTAAGCGCATACATGCGACAACGCCGTTGGTATACCGCAAAACGCTGGGGAAGAAGAAGGATATTCTGATTACCCAGGACCGGATACAAAAAGCTGTACAGGATAAATAGATATGATGTATATTGTTAAATGTTTAATTGATCACATGAATACTAGCATGCGGTTTTCGTTTGGGGAATCATAAGGAGGAACGAAAGTATGAAATTTGGAGTGGATTATTATCCCGAACATTGTCCAAGCGATATTTGGGAATGGGACGCGGATCAAATGCGCGGCATGGGCATCGATCTTGTCCGCATGGCTGAATTTGCCTGGTCGAAGATGGAACCGGAGGAAGGACGGTACGATTTCGGGTGGCTCGACAGATCTATCGAAATCCTGAACAGCCGGGGAATCAAAACAGTGCTGGGGACGCCTACCGCAGCTCCCCCCGTCTGGCTGATGGAAAAGCATCCCGATATTTTTCCCGTGAATGCGAGCGGAATGCGTGTGAGCTTCGGCGGCCGCCATCACGATTGCCAGTCGAACGAGACATACCGCACGCATATACGCCGTTTTGTACGGGAGATGGCTCTGCATTACAAGGATCATCCCGCCGTTATCGGATGGCAGACGGATAATGAATTCGGCAACAGCCATCAGCAGCTGTGCTACTGCGATTCCTGCCGCAGCCGCTTCCAGCAATGGCTGGAGCAGCGGTATGGCGCGATTGAAGCGCTGAATGAAGCCTGGGGCACCGTCTTCTGGAGCCAGACCTACGCACGCTTCGATCAGGTTCCGTCTCCCATGCCGACGCCGAATTCCCATAATCCGTCGCATCTGCTCGCCTGGAAGCGGTTTTGCTCGGATTTGATTGTCGATTTTCAGAGGGTGCAGGTCGAGATTTTGCGGGAAATCTGCCCTCATCATTTTATAACGCATAATTTTATGGGTTTCTTCGACAAAACCGATTATTTCGAGCTTGCCAGGGATCTGGATTTCATCTCCCATGATCAGTACCCGATGCTTTTCCTGGAGGAGCGCATCAAGCGCAGCTCGCCGGCGCATCTGGGAATGGCGCTTGATCTGATGAGGGGAACCAAGGAACAGTCGTTCTGGATTATGGAGCAGCTGGCAGGTCCGACAGGCACGGAAATTCTCGGCTCCACGCCCCGGCCCGGACAAATCCGGCTGTGGACCTACCAATCCATTGCGCATGGAGCGGATACAATCGTCTATTTCCGCTGGGATACGGCGCTTGTGGGCAGCGAGCAGTACTGGCACGGCATACTGCCCCACAGCCGGATTCCGGGGCGGCGCCACGCGGAGATCAAGCAGACGATTCAGGAGCTGGCCCCCCATATGGACGCGTTCAAGGGCGGTCTTCCGGGGTCCGAAGTGGGCATCGTGTTCAGCTACGATCAGGAATGGGCCATGCAGATTCAGCCCCATCATCCGGATTTGCACTACGTGAAGCATTTGTACAGCTATTATCAGGCATTCTTCGATAAGAATGTGCCGGTCAATCTGGTGTCCGACAAGGCGGATTTCTCCGCATACAAGGTGCTTATCGCCCCGCTGATGTTCCTATCCAATCCGGGGCTCAGCTGCAAGCTTCGCGAATATGCTGCAGCCGGCGGCCATCTGGTGCTTGATATCCGGGCTGGCGTGAAGGATTGGGACAATGCGGTTCATGCCGCGACGCTGCCCGGCGATTATGCGGAGCTCGCCGGTGTGAAGATTGAGGATTACGATTGCCTGCGTCAATTCGGCCAGGGCATACGCTGGATCGGAAACGGGGAAGTCACGGAGAGCGCCAATCTATGGTGTGATATCATCACGCTTGACGGAGCTGAGACGCTTGCCGAGTATACGGAGGAGTTCTATGCGAATACGCCGGCGATTACCCGAAATTCATATGGCGGCGGATTTGCCTATTATGTGGGTACACAGCTTGGTCCTCTGACGATGGAAACGCTCGTCGCAGAGCTGGTCCGGGCGTCGGGAATTCGCGGCATTGCCGAATCCGTGGATGGAGTGGAGATCACGCGGCGCAAAGGGGAAGCCGGTGAATATCTGTTCGTCCTGAATCATAACGCCTCAGCAGCGGAAATAGAAATCCCGGCTGGCTGGCAGGCTCTCGTGTGCGGCGCAGGACAGCTGCAGGATGGCGCATTGAAGCTCCCGGCCTACGGAGCTGCTTTGTTTCATTCCGATAGCATAGAAGAGACGGCATAATTCTATCATCAGGGCAGGGTTATCTCCCCTGGGGGCAGTCATTCAGGCTGCCCTCCAGGGAATAATCCTGTCCTTTTGCCTTGCTACGATTTGCTTTCACCTCGCACGAATGCGTATATTTACTATTTTGGATTGGAGCGGGTAAAATAAGATATGGAAGCAATCTTGGATTATAAGGAGTTGGCATGATGACAAACAAGGAAACAATGAAAGCGGTAGGTCTTTATAAATATTTGAATATTGAGCATCCAGACAGCCTGATCGATATGGAGCTTGAGAAGCCGGTTCCAACCGGGAGGGATATATTGGTCCGGGTTAAGGCCATTTCTGTCAATCCGGTCGATACCAAGGTGCGCGCTCCGAAAGACAAGACGGAAGACTCGCCAAAAATTCTGGGTTGGGACGTGGCGGGAGTCGTAGAGCAGACAGGGCCGGAATGTACGTTGTTCCAACCTGGCGACGAGGTCTATTATGCCGGCAGCATTACCCGGCCAGGCGGCAACAGCGAGTTTCATCTCGTCGATGAACGGATTGCCGGTTCCAAGCCGGCATCGCTGGATTTTGCCCAGGCGGCTGCGCTGCCCTTAACGGCGATCACGGCCTGGGAAGGGCTGTTTGACCGGATGGGGGTGTCCCGGAATAAGGACGCTAATGCAGGCAAGTCAATCCTTATTATCGGAGCTGCGGGGGGTGTGGGGTCCATCGCCGTGCAGCTGGCCAAATATGCGGGGCTGACGGTTATTGGAACAGCTTCACGTCCGGAATCGGCGGAATGGGTCAAGGAGCTTGGGGCTGATTATATCATCGATCATTTCCAGCCATTCACCGCCCAATTGAAGGACATCGGCTTGCCGGAGGCCGATTATATTTTCTGCTTGAACAGCACGGAGCAGCACTGGGAGAACATGGGCGAAGCGGTAGCGCCGCAGGGCAAAATTTGTTCTATTGTGGAGACGAAGGAGTCATTGAACCTGAATGTGCTTAAAAATAAAAGCGCAGCGTTCATGTGGGAATTCATGTTCACCCGTGCGATGTTCCAGACGGCGGATATGATTGAACAGCATAAGCTGCTGAACGAGTTGGCCCAGCTCATTGATGCCGGCATCATCCGCACAACCTTGACCGAAAGAATGGAACCGATTAATGCCGCCAACCTGAAAAAGGCCCATGCCACGATTGAAGCCGGCCGGACCGTTGGCAAGGTTGTTCTCGAGCATTTCCAATAGTCTTTGTTTCTTTAAAGGCAATAAAGGTTAAAATTCCATCAGACTTTGCTTATGCCCTGAAGGGAAGAAGCTTGGCTGTGGGTCCTAGGACTGCGACAGTCAAGCTTCTTCTTGAGCCTTTCCAGCTGTGCTTCTGAAGGCTGGATGACGGGGCGGTTAGTTTGCTGCAATGATTTTGCTTGCCGCATGCCGGCCAGCGCCGTTCAGATCTGCGGGCCAGCTTTGGAAAACTTGCGTTTGGCCCAGTCGTCCAGCTGCTTGATTTTCTTGCGCCCCAGCGTGGAGCCATAGAGAATCAGGAGCACAATAACGAAGGTAAAGAGGTCCAGCTTCTTTTCTACAATAAAATTCACAATGCCGAGCGTAACCTGAGGCAGCACGCCTGTGAGGACGGTCAGTATGGCTCCGATCCGGAACAGAGGCTTGGAGCCCAGCCGGTATCTGGCAAACACCATAAAGAAGGTGGATGCCCAGGCGAGCACCTCGAGCATAAGCAAGATAAACCACTTATTATCCAAAATAAAATTCATCATAAACCTCACTTTCTCTCCCGCAATCGTGGTGGAAGTCTCCCTTTAGTATGGAAAGAAATCACCTGAACAAAACAAAAAAGCCTGGAAATATCGATCATAACGATATCTCCCGGGCTTTTATCCCTCCGTGTCGTCACGCGTGCCGATGAACCGGCTTACGTGGGTTTCCCTCGGTCCAGTCCGGCTGAAACGAAGCTGCGGAACCCTAGAAACCTTACATATAAAGTTATATTGTTTTTAATATAAACGATCAGGACTGAAAAATCAACCTGGAATCTTCAGCCGGCATGCAGACTCTCCCTCAGGAGCGTCGGAACAGGTTTATGAATTTCATATTGCGGATCCCGAAGGAGAAGATAAGCAGGCTGATAAGAAACAGCTGAGTATGTTGGATTGACAAATAAATAACCGGAAGCAGCAAAACAACCAGTAAAGCCAGCCGCATGACATTCATATCATCCATCGTCCTCTCCAGCACTCATATGTTAGTTAATATAACATGTTAAAGGGCTTTAGTAAATCGGAGAGGAGATGGAAAGGATACATATAAGGCTATAGCCCTGATCTGATGACAGTTAATATTACTTCTATACTCAGCGTTTGGGGTGCAGCGGATAGTCTACGATCGTCGGAACCTCAATCAGAATGAGCCGCAGCGGCTCGGTGCCCTCACTTGCCGTTATGAGGACGTTCAGCTCCTCATCAGCACGCACTACGACATAATCCTTGTGCTGGAAGTCCGTGTTTTTTGCTGCATCCTCTGCATAGGACCAGCTGCCTCCGCCCCGAATCGCAAGCGCCGATAAAGTACGTTCGGCAGGGACCTGATGGCGGTAGGATTGTCCGGCCGGTACGGTAACATCCCACATCCGGGCATCGGCAACGATGGAGATGGGCGATCCTTCGCCGATGACGGTTTTTCTGATAACGCCGCCCGTCTCCACAATCGGAAAAGCCTCATGATCATACTGATTATAGGTTGGCGCGGCTTTGTAGGCCGTCTCCAGGCTTGGCTCGAACCAGATCTGGAAAGCTTCCATATCCGGGCCTACAAAACGTTCCTGGTGGCTGACGCCGGAGCCGGTCTGCATGATTTGGACGCCGCCGGGACCTACAGTGCTTTTGGTGCCCAGAGTATCGCCATGCTGGGCTTGGCCGTTGACTACATAGGTCATAATTTCAAAGGCTTGATGGGGATGCAGCGGAATGTGCCCGCCTTCGGCCGAATGCGCCCATGCCCAGTAGAACAAAGGGCCGAGTCTGCGCAGCACCGAGCCGTCCCCGGTAAAGCCGATTGGTTTCTGCTCTGTAATTTTGCCGCCGTCAAATGCGCCTCTGCCTTGTAATGTTGGACCGTATATTAAGGTTTGCATAGAAATGACCTCCATTAGTGGTTTTTATATAAATAGGGTATAGCCTCAATATGACAATTGAATCGTCTCAAAAAGCCGGTTATCATACCGCGTATCAGGCGGAAACAGTCTGCAACGGATTTTTAGACAAGTGACAAGCGGTGAACACGCTCATCCCCCTCGAATATCTGAAGACGGTTCCGCGTGCGCAGCCGCTCTTCTTCATTGAAGCTCTGAATGCAAGCAGCTAACTAGATGAAGCTTGCCTGGGCTGCAAGGCCCAGCTTCTTAAGCAGTTGAATGGCCTGTGTCTGCTCTTCAGCCGTGAGACCGGCTACCGCCTTCTGAATCGCCACGGTATGCTCTGGAAAAATCCGCTCAAGCAGCTCGGTCCCCTGCTCCGTAAGCTCTGCGAAAATTACTCTCCTGTCCGTAGGACATGCCTTGCGCCGCGCTAATCCTTTGGCCGTCAGCTTGTCGATGACGTAGGTTATATTGCCGCTTGTCATCAATATTTTCTCGCCAATCTGCTGCAGAGGCTGCTCTCCCTTATGATACAGCAGCTCCAGCACACCAAATTCAGTGGGGTTCAACCCGTATTTGCGAATATCCTGCTGTATATGCGCGCTAACCCATTGATTCGCCCGTGATAAAGTAACGAATAGCTGTAAAGAAGTATCCGGAGGTTGACTCACGCTGCTCACCTCAATTTCCTTTATATTAAATATCTTAATTTAAAGATAAATCAATTCGACGACGTTGTCAAGCGGCTGTATTCCGTTACAGGCGGGGGAATGCCAATATATCCTCCAGAGGACGTCAATAGCCGTTTCTTCTGGACCTTGTTTCTGCTATAATGACAGCATTGGAATAAGGGTCGCGTGCAACTGGCGCAGCGTGGATTAACCACGAGGAAGCAAGCGACTGAATGAGCGTATCCATGCTGACCTCCGCTATCAGTTAATTGGGGTGCAGCTGCCGCTCTGTCATAGCCGTACGCCTGGGCAAAGTATTTGAAGGAAGATGTGCTTAAGAGCACGGGTCCTTTCAGATGCTTTTTTTTGTTTACCTATTGCATGAGGGAGGCATTCGATCATGGCCAAGCTGTTGAAGGCAAAACCGCTCGCTGATGAGGCAGGCGGGCTCATCAAGACACAGGTTCAGGAATGGAAAGAAGTAGGGATTGCACCGGCAATTGCGGTCCTGATGGTAAATGGAGACCCGGCCTCGGCAGCCTATGCCAACGCCAAGGGGCGGCTTGCCGGGAAGCTGGGGATTGGCTTCGAGCTTCTGACTTTCGAGCAGAACGTCACGGAGGCTGAATTGCTCCGGGAGATTCAGCGGTTGAATGGGGATGACAGCATTCATGGCATTCTGATCGAGCTTCCGCTGCCAGCGGGATTGGATTCCAGCCGGCTTGCGGCTGCGCTGGATCCGCTGAAGGATATTGACGGTATTACCCCGGCCAATAAGCTTGCCTGCATGATGAATGAACCCGGTCTGCGGCCGGCTACCCCGCAGTCCTGCATCCGATTGATTGAGGCTGCGGGAATCCCGCTAAGCGGCAAGCATGTTGTCGTTGTCGGCAGGGGAGAGACGGTAGGCCGGCCTCTGATGCAAATGCTGCTGCACCTGAACGCAACTGTGACCGTGTGCCATTCCCGTACGGCTGATCTGGCTCGAATGATCAAGGCTGCGGACGTGCTGGTCACGGCTGCGGGCCGATTGAACCTGATTACCCCGGAGATGGTTCATACCGGGCTGACTCTCATTGACGCAGGCATCAATGTCAATCAAGATGGCAGTGGAATTGCCGGTGATGCCGCTCCGGAAACGGCCGATCATGTAGCGGCTTCTTCACCGGTCCCTGGGGGTGTGGGCACATTGACCACGACGATATTATTCGAGAATGTCCTGCATGCATTAAAGCTGCAGCAGGATGCGGGGAGGCTGCAGATATGAGCGATTCATGGAAGCAATCGATCCATGCTTTTTTGGAGAAAGCGGGCTCCGCTTCTCCTACTCCAGGAGGAGGAAGCGTGGCTGCCCTCGCCGCAGCGCTTGGCGCATCCATGGGCTCGATGGTCACCCGGCTGACGACAGGAAACAAGTATGAAGATGTGCAGGTGGATATGAGTTTCATCACCGGACAAATGGCAGGGGCTGTATCGGCATGCGAGGCGGTCATGCTGGAGGATATAGAGAGCTTCGGGGAATTTATGCGCGTTCTGGCTCTGCCAAGGACAACTGAAGAAGAGCGGGAGCTGCGCAAAAAGGCCCTCAGCGGAGCTGCTGTCCGCGCGGCCGAGGTGCCATTAGGCTTAATGGTGCTGTGCCATGAGCTGCTGCTGCTGCTGCATGATGCGGTTATGAAAGTGAACCGCAATGTCATCTCCGATTGGGGAATCGCCGCCCTGATGCTCGAAGCGGCGATCCAATCGGCTTGGCTCACAGTGGAAATTAATTTGAGCTCCATTCAAGATCTGGCTGCCGCAGCGCGCATTCGTGAACAGGGCGAAGCGTTTGAGCTTGCGGGTGCCAAGCTGAAGGCAGAGATCCTGACGGCAGTCAGATCCCGATTGTAAGCTGCTCCTTTTCATTTGAGACAAGATAAACTTAGGCCCATACTCCAAGTGGCGTACGGACTGGCCGATACAACTGATTGGCCAGCGCCAACTAGCTGGCTAATGCCAACGGACTGGCCAATACCAACTGACTCTGACGGGCTGCGCGCATGGAGTGGGGCGTTTGTAAATAAAGACCTGATTTATCCTGATCAGGTCTTTAACACAATCAGGTCTTAGTAGACCCGGTGAACGATTTCTTCAAAGTCGGGCTCCTCCATATGAACATCTTCGATCTCGCCCAGCTGCTCCAGCATCCGCAGCGCCTCCATGGCGCTGAGCTGATCGCGGTTGCACTCCACGGTAAGCGTATGACCGTCGCTGCCCGTAAGCCGCAGAGGCCAACGGCGGTCCTGCGGTTCCTCAGCGGCGCTTCCCGGCCAGTCGGCCGGATTAAACTGGCCGTCTATCAATGGAGAAGCCATGCTGAGATAGGTTACCCGAATGATGGTCGGCAAGCCGATCCTCCGCCTCAGCCCGTCGGTTGTCCCGTCAAATCCGAGACGGCCGTCATTGATCACAATGACGCGGCTGCACAGCTGTTCAATATCGTCCATATCATGAGTCGTGAGCAGGATCGTCTTGCCCAGCTCGCGGTTGATGGAATGCAAAAATTCACGGATGCTTCGTTTGGCGATCACATCAAGTCCAATGGTCGGTTCATCGAGAAACAGAATGTCCGGATCGTGGAGCAGCGCCGCCGCGATGTCGGCGCGCATTCTTTGTCCGAGTGACAGCTTGCGCACTGGCGTCTCCATGAACGGGGCAAGAGCCAGCAGTTCGCTCAGCTCGCCAAGGCGCCGCGATTTCACTTCATCGGGCACACCGTACATGGCGGCCAAAATGTCGAAGGAATCCCGCACCGGCAAGTCCCACCACAACTGTGTCCGTTGACCGAACAGCACGCCAAGTCTGCGCGCGACGGTGCGCCGCTCGCGGTGGGGGCTCATGCCGGCAATCCGCACTTCGCCCGCTGACGGATGAAGAATGCCGGATAGCATCTTGATCGTTGTTGATTTTCCCGCTCCGTTAGGCCCGATATACCCGACGAATTCCCCCTGATTAATCGTAAAGCTGATATCACGGACGGCTTCCTTTACCTTATAATCCCTTGAGAACATGGTGCGCAGCCCGCTGAACCGCCCCTCCTTGGGGACGGCTGATTTGAATTCCTTGGATAAGTGCTCGACCGTTATCATATGAGCGCTGGTCCTCCTATTTGAGAATATACGAATAGAGATGCTTGTTTAGCTGCCTGTACTCTGATAACGGGATAAACCGACCCGCCACATAAACAGTCCTGCGGCAAACACCAGTACAGCCGCCGCGAATGCGGACAACAGCAGCCAGACTCCGCCTTCCCCGCGCAGAATATACAATGAGGGGACATAATTGGCGAATGCGACCGGAATAACGCTGAGCAGCATGACCTCCATCCACTTGGGATAAATCGAAACCGGATACTGGACGGCTGTCCGCGCTGCGTCCTCCGTAATATTCTGCAGCTCTTCAATCCTCGTAATCCAGAAGCCGGCTGTAGCCGTAAGCAGTCCGATTCCGAATAATAGCAAAGCGCCTGAGAGGATAACCAGCAGCGTCAGCGGGATAGAGGCCCAGGAGATTTGCCCGGCGGCAAATAAAGCCTGCATGCTGACAGCAAGCACGGCGGCGCCTTGAATGATCTCCCCGATCCGGAAGGATACATTGAACGACATCAGTCCGAGCAGCACGGGGACCGGCCGCAGCAGCAGACTGTCCAGGTCGCCGCTGAGCAAATATTTTTCCAGATGATGCACATCAGAGGCTACCGTCCGGTATATCGCTTTGGACAGAGTCAGGATGGCATACAGATAGCCGGCTTCTGCCAGTGACCAGCCTTTAATATGGCCGAATTTCAGCAGAATAATAGCCAGCATGGCGAATTCCACGACATTGATCAGGGCAGCCATCAGGGAAGAGAACCAGAAATTGAATTTGTACTGCATTCGGCTGCGAAGGCTGGCGACTACCAGCAGATGGTACATGCGAAGCCATTTCATCCGCCCTGCACCTCCACTTTGCGCCGCATAGTCCGGGCAATCATCAGGCAGATGCCGGTGAGCCCTGCGCCCCAGCCAAGAGAGCCGAGCAGCGGGCCGGGACCGTCCATGCCCAGATAAATCCGGGTCGGCACATAATGCAGGAACGGGTAGAACGAAGCCCGGCTGATCAGCTCGAGCCAGCCCGGCAGCCACTCAATGGGAATGAGAAATCCGGACAGCAGCATACTGAAGGCATAATTGACCCAGTACAGCCAGCGTGATTCGGTCGTCCAGAGCGCCAGGGCTCCAATCAGGAAATTGATGCAGATGGAAATATAGGCGGCGAGCATCAAAGCGACAGCGGTCCAGATGAATGTAAGCAGGGATGAAGGGACATGAAGCGGAAGGACGAAGAGGTACAGCGTGTAAATCGGGAGAAACTTGTAGACAAACTGGTAGGCGATCTGCCCCCATTCCTTGCACATCAGCTGATAGAACAGGTGAACCGGACGCATGAGCTCAATGGCGATTTGACCGGTTCGGACGGATTGCTCCAGGCCCAGGCCGTTGTTCAGAAAAGCGGCGACCCACAAGCTGACCTGATTGAAGGCGACATAGCTGATCATGCCGCTCATTCCGTAGGCGCCAAGCGATTGGCTTACGCCAATGCCGGTCCAGATGGAAATGTAGATGAAGCCGAACAGGGCGCTGGCGATATTATGTACCATATGTGCGCCGCGGTACTGCAGATTCCGTAAGTATGTCTTACGGGCCAAAACGAGGAAAAGCAAAATAGCACCTCCATCATGATAAGCTGCGGCGAAGAGCCGGACTGCCTGGATGCAAAGGTGAAATGCTCGTAGAGAGAGCGAGAGACCATCATATCCTAAATGGTGGAGGAAATGCAATGTTTTTTTATTCAGCCATGGTACGGAAGCTCCTTGGAGCATCTCCAAACTTCCGTTTGAACATTTTCTCAAAATGGGTCAGCGTGTTGAAGCCGGAAATATAGCTGATCTCCGAGATCGGGAGGGAGGAGGACTGGATGAGCGATTTGGCAAAATTAAGCCTGAGGCTCTGCAAATATTGCTGAAAGGCAGTGCCGGTCGTTTTGCGGAAGCAATCGCTGAAATAATTGGGGGAAAGCCTTGCCTGTCTGGCGGCGGCTTCCAGAGAGAGCGGTTCGCGAAAATGATGGTGGATATACACGAGGCTATCCTGGATGCCGGCTGAATGGGCATGGGGCATTGGCTTCTGCTTCCTCTCCGCTTCCCCGGCTTCAGCCTCGCATGCGCGCAGCAATTCGATCAGTATGCGGTTCAGAGCGCTTCCCACCATGAGACGCCTGCCGGACAATTGACTGGCTGATTCCTTCATAATAAGGGAGAAGCATGCAATCAGATCCGGCGTCATGCTCTCTGTCATTACAGCAGAAAGTTCAACGGGATTATGAAACAGCAGCTCGCGCATCTGAGGCTCCATCCACTCATCGGAAAATATGAGATTGTAAATCTCAAGAGAGTTCCCTCGCGAAGGGCCGATTATATGAAAATCCGCCGGCGTCAGCAGGAAGAGATTGCCTCTTGCGATCGTCATCGGAACTCCGTTGACAATATTATAGCCTTCACCTGACACGACGAAGGAAATCTCATAAAACTCATGCCAATGAAGATCCACCTGTTCCTCAATATGCTGATGAAAGATACGGAAGGTCGAGGAGGAGAAATACTCGTCATTGGTCAGTCTTGTCGGCAGCGGGGGATAGACCATTTGTTTCCTTCATCTCCTTTCATTTAAGTAGATTATATAGGAATTCATCATCAATCTGAAGATATGCGTATTATATCTGAACATAAAAGGAGAATTCGCTGGCCGAAACATTATAAAATGAGGACAACAGGCAAGGAAACACCAACGAAGGAGGCATTTTTAATGCAATTGTCTACGCTTTCAAAGGAGCAGGTTGACTATTATCAGGAGAATGGCTATTTGCTCCACAATAAACAGCTTTTCAGCCCGGAAAAAATGCGTACTCTCACGGAAATCTTCGAGGAGCAGCTGGCCCAAAAAGGCAGCAAGCTGTCCGATGAGCTGGATACGCCGCATTTTCGCGATGAACGGCTGTTGGATTATCTGCTGAGCGATGAGGTGCTGGATCTGGTTGAGCCCATAATCGGGCCGAATATCGGACTCTGGTCGAGTCACTTTATATGTAAGGATCCTGTAGTTGGCCGCCCGACTCCCTGGCATGAGGATTCTACGTATTGGAAGGGACGTCTGAGCTCCTTCGATAAAATCATCACGGTCTGGCTTGCCATCGACCGCAGCTGGAAAGAGAATGGATGCATGCGCGTGATTCCCGGCACTCATCGGAACGGGTTCTCCGAGTACGAGGATATCGACGCGGCCAAGAATCTGTTTGCCACCCAAATCAAGAACGTTGACGAGTCTGAAGCCGTTTATTTCGAGCTGGAGCAAGGAGAATGCTCGCTGCATGATTCCCGTATCATTCATGGTGCAGAAGCGAACAAGAGCCCTTACCGACGCTGCGGCTACACAATGAGGTATTTCTCCACGGAAGCCAAGGTCGTGCCGGAGAAGAATCCCGGATTCAAGGTGTGGCTGGCCAGGGGCAAGAATATTGCGGGCAGCAAATTCGTGAACGAATAAACTGCCCGGGCCGGGTGTATCAGGCGGGGCAGCGTAATCTTATTGCATATATTATAGAAGAAATAAATTACAATCAGCATTTTATGCTTGCAGATCAAGACGGGGAAATGTGCGTCAGCGCATTCCTCAGTCTTGATCTTTATTTTGTTTGTGCGCGGCGGATCTGTACATCCAGCGGCTCGGGAACATCATCGCCGCCAACAAACTGATGCTTGACCAATTTATTGAAGGAGTCTGTCCAAGGGGTGAGAGGGTGTCCTGCCCATGCTTCCTGGGCATACTGGACAAGGTGGTTCACGAACTGCTGGTTGGCCGATATATGAACTTCCTGAACAGCAGGCGCCAGTCTGCGTATATGAACGGCAATGGTCTGCTTGAGCTCGCCTGAAATTTCATTATGATCATTGACGGACAACTGGGAATTATAAGGACCGACGATCCGCTGGTTGTTCCAGTACGGACTGCCGTTATCCGAATTATAAACGCCGGAGTTCGACCCGGTATTGTTCTGCTCCCGGGTGCCTCTGCCGCCGGTTTTACGGGTGTGGGTTGCCGTCCAGTCCAGCGTCATGCCTACATATGCGTTCTTGTCCGTCAGAAATACGAGCGCGGCAGCAACGCCGTTGATGTTGGACACTTCGGTCGAGAGCATGTTGCTGTACTCGAGCCACTGATTGTCATGCTGACCCGGCAAGCCGCTCATCGTCCCGTACATGCGGCTGCCGAGCATTTTCGGATCGTTCTTCTGCTTGGTGCCGTAATCGTAGGTGCTGTTCTCGGTTTGTCGTCTGTAATTGCAGCCGCTTGAGACGGTTAGAATGACGGCAATTGCGGTGAATGACATAAGAAGCTTGCGCAGCTTTTCCACGGTGGTTCGCCCCTTCCTTTAATCTGTTCTTAGCATGGGCGTCGAAACTTGAAATATGCATCACAATTTCATACATAAAGAACCATGGTTTAAGCAAACAATGAAGGATAGACATGGAGCTTCAAGAGGGTCATGGAGCAGGCTGTTGGCAAGCAAAAAAAGCGCTAAAATCGAGGTTTTTTCAGCTTTGAGAACAATTTGTGAACTCTCTTGGGAACATTGACAAATAGCACCTCCAACTTTATATTTAATAAAGTGATTAGATTGCGGAAGTTTGTCTATACACCTAGGAAAATCACGCAGCAGGCCGTATTTCCGCCATCCAAGGCTGCTGCGAAAAAGTCAAAAGTGGGGTTGATTGATGATGAATCGGTGGCACGTTCTAAAACGGCTTATGCCGCTTCTTGCGGGGATGGTATTGCTCCTGTCAGCATGCGGACGAGCTGACCTGTCGACTCTTAGACCGCAAGGACCGGTAGCCGAGGAACAATTCGGACTAATGAAGTTGACTATTATTATCATGGTAATTGTAGTCGTGGTCATCTTCGCAATTGCGTTCTATGTTATTATTCGCTTTCGCCGTCGTCCAGGCGACAAAATTCCGGTTCAGGTTGAAGGTAACCACAAGCTGGAAATTATTTGGACCGTTATTCCGATCATTCTTTTGATCATTCTCGGTGTTCCGACAATCAAGACGGTTTTTGGACTCGCACAGGATTATTCCAAAGATCCCAACGCGATTCAGATCAAGGTTACCTCTCATCAATACTGGTGGGAATTTGAATACCCGAAATACGGATTGAAGACGGCTCAGGAGCTTTTGATTCCTAATGATGCCGTTATCTCCATCGAAGCCAAGACGGCCGATGTGCTTCATTCCTTCTGGATTCCTTCACTTGCGGGTAAGATCGATACGAACCCGGGCGGCAACGTCAACAGAATGTATTTTGAAGCGCCGAAGACAGGCGTGTACTTAGGGAAATGCGCCGAGCTTTGCGGACCTTCCCACTCACTGATGGATTTCAAGGTTAAAGTAGTCGACCGCGCTTCTTTTGATCGCTGGGTTGCACAGATGAAAGAGCCTGTTGCGCTGCCTGCCGATCAGGCAACTGCGGATCTCATAACGAACCAGTGCTTGTCGTGTCATGCGATTGGCGCCAATGGCGGACAAACCTATCCGAACCTGACAGGAATCGGAAGCCGCGATGCGGTTGCGGGCATATTAGTCAACAGAGACGAGCCTAAATACAAGAATGAAGGATCGGTTGAGGATAACCTTAAGAAATGGATATCGGATCCTCAAGCCGTTAAGCCTGGATCACTAATGCCGAAAGTAGAGCTCAACGATCAACAGATTGATGCCATTGCCAAGTACTTGGCTGACTTGAAGCTTAATTATTAATACTCGCGGATTGAAGGAGGTACCAACTTTGGCTCACGCACATGCGGTTAAACGGTATAGCGGCTTAATGGATTGGCTGACAACCGTTGACCATAAGAAAATTGGCATTCTGTATTTGATTTCAGGTGGCTTCTTCTTCCTTGTTGGCGGTTTGGAAGCTATTATGATTCGGATTCAGTTATGGCAGCCGCAAAATGATTTTGTCAGCGCTGATACATATAACCAGCTGTTGACCATGCACGGTACAACTATGATTTTCCTCGCCGCGATGCCGATGATTTTCGCGATGATGAATGCGGTTATACCGCTGCAGATTGGCGCGCGCGACGTTGCCTTTCCTTTTGTAAACGCACTTGGATTTTGGACATTCTTCGCAGGCGGAGTGCTGCTGAATGTCAGCTGGTTCACAGGTGGAGCGCCGGACGCGGGCTGGACATCGTATGTACCGCTTGCAACCTCGACCTATAGTGCGGATCATGGCGTTGATTATTATGTCATCGGTTTGCAGATCGCCGGTATCGGAACGCTGATCGGCGGTATCAACTTCCTGGCGACGATTATTAATATGCGCGCTCCGGGCATGAGCTTCATGCGTATGCCGATGTTCACCTGGACCGCATTCATTACCTCGGCGCTCATTCTGTTCGCTTTCCCGGCACTGACAGTTGGTCTGGTGGCGCTGATGTTTGACCGCTTGTTCAGCGGTAATTTCTTCGAGGTCAATAATGGCGGTAACGCCGTTCTATGGGAGCATATCTTCTGGATCTTCGGACATCCTGAGGTATATATCCTCATCCTGCCGGCTTTCGGGGTTATATCCGAAGTCATCAGTACGTTCTCGCGCAAACGGCTGTTTGGATACAGCTCCATGGTTTTCGCAACGGTTCTGATCGGCTTCCTCGGCTTCATGGTTTGGGCGCATCACATGTTTACAACCGGTCTTGGACCAGTTGCCAACGCCTTGTTCTCAATCGCGACGATGCTGATCGCTGTACCTACCGGTATCAAAATCTTCAACTGGCTGTTCACGATGTGGGGCGGTTCCATCAAGTTTACAACAGCCAATTTGTTTGCCATCGGATTTGTGCCTACATTCGTAATGGGTGGAGTAACCGGCGTTATGCTGGCTGCCGCTCCGGCCGATTACCAGTACCATGACACCTATTTCGTTGTCGCTCACTTTCACTACGTTATTGTCGGCGGTTTGATCTTCGGTATTTTCTCAGGTCTTCATTACTGGTGGCCAAAAATGTTCGGCCGCATGCTGAATGAAAATCTCGGCCGCTTAACGTTCTGGACCTTCTTCATCGGCTTCCACTTGACGTTCTTCCTGCAGCATTTCCTTGGACTGATGGGGATGCCTCGTCGGGTCTGGACATATCTGGATGGCATGGGCTTCAATAATTTGAATATGATTAGTACAGTCGGAGCCATGTTGATGGGTCTTGGCACAATATTCTTCCTGGTCAATATCGTTGTCACAGCAATGAAACCGCGCAATGCCCTTGGCGATGCGTGGGAAGACGGCCGTACGCTGGAATGGTCGATTCCATCGCCTCCGCCGGAGTATAACTTCTTGCAGACGCCTCTTGTGCGCAGCTACGATCCTTTCTGGAAAGAAAAAATGGACGGCAATACCGGCATGACTCCGGCTGAACCGGTTGGACCGATTCATATGCCTTCACCATCTATTCTGCCGTTAATTATGTCGATCGGCTTGTTTATCGCAGGTCTTGGATTTATGTATCACCAAACGATTGTGGGTATCGTGGGCTTGGTTATCACGTTCGGCTGTATGTTCCTCCGCTCGGTCTTCGATGATCATGGCTTCCATATTGAACCGGAAGAACTGCATGACAAGGGGGTAAAAGCATGAGCGCACACTCGCATGTAGACGGAAAGCTGCCGCACGAGCCGGAGAAGGCAACTCTTGAGGGCCGCAATAAAGTGACCGGCTTCTGGCTCTTCCTAGGCGGGGAGACGGTCTTGTTCGGAACCTTGTTCTCCATGTTCCTGGCGCTTCGTCACCAGGTGGGAGACGGAAATCCGACATCGCAAGAGCTGTTCCAACTTCCGACGGTTGCCGCGGCAACCTTCATCCTGCTGGTGTCCAGTTTGACAAGCGTGTTCGCGATTCAAGCGATGCACACCAATAAAGTTAAAGCGATGATCAATTGGCTCATCATTACGATTGTTCTGGGTCTTGGCTTCCTTGGACTTGAGATTTATGAGTTTACCGAATATGTCCATGAAGGACATAAATTCTCAACGAGCGCGTTCAGTACATCGTTCTATACACTGGTAGGCTTTCACGGTGCTCACGTAGCTTTCGGGGTATTGTGGATCGGATTGCTTATCGCGCAAATTTTCAAAAAAGGGTTAACTGTTGTAACTGCGCCGAAGATTTATGTTGCTGGTATGTACTGGCATTTTATCGACGTCGTGTGGGTTTTCATCTTCACTGTCGTTTATCTGATGGGAAAGGTGGGCTAACCAAATGTCAAGCCAAGACACAACTGTTGAAGAGCATGGCAAACGCCATAAGCATGAAGGACCACAGAAGCATATCGTCGCTTTTATTTTCTCTATCCTGCTTACGGTAATTGCCTTCTCCATGGTAGCCGCCGGTGAAATAAACGGAACGTTTATTTATATCATGCTGGTGTTTATGGCCATTCTGCAAGTTATTATCCAAATGTCATTTTGGATGCACATGAAGGATCGCGGACATATTTTTCCGATAGTTGGTATTCTCATGGGAGTGTTCGTTGTGTTCACCATTGTTATCATGGCTGAGTATTGGGCATGGTGGTAGTACACGGATAAATTGAAAAGAGGGTGGTCCTTGCTGGCCCCCTCTTTTGTTGTAAATATGGGTAATGCTGGGAAGGGGGATCAAGGCATGCTAGGTTTGCAGTACTTCACCTTTGAAGAGCTATGGAGCCCAATCTTTTTCTTTTTTATTGCTGCGATTGTTATTCTGTATTTCTATATGGTGGGACCGTGGAAGCTGAAGCACGCGCCGCAGGAGCCGCCAGCGACTTGGCTCCAGAAAAGTTTATTTGTTTTCGGTGCTGTTTTGTATTATTTGGCACAAGGCGGGCCATTTGAGATGCTTGGACATATGATGTTTACATTTCACATGATGAATATGTCCATCTCTTATTTGATCGTTCCACCGCTGATTTTGCTGGCTGTACCTGGGTTTGTATGGCGGAAGATGTTTAGCGGGGCATTCTGGAAGAAGTTGAATCCGCTGATGCACCCGATTCTGTCATTGGTTCTGTTTAATATGCTGTTCTCGCTGTATCATGTTCCTCACGTGCATGATTTTGTCATGACGCATTATACGGTTCATCGTATCTATTACTTGGTTATGCTGCTGGCAGCCTTTATGATGTGGTGGCAAATTGTCTGCCCTGTTCCGGAGTGGAACCGTTTGACGGATCTGCGCAAAATGGCCTATGTATTTGCCAACGGGATCTTGCTCACGCCGGCTTGTGCACTGATTATCTTTGCCTCCACACCCTTGTATGCAACTTATAATGATCCTGAGGTATGGGCACAGGCAATGGGATACTGTGTATCCGGCGATCCTACCCGTCTGCTTACGATGTTCGACGGCCCTTCCTTCTTTAATCTGATGAAGCCCGTTGAAGATCAGCAGCTTGGCGGAATCGTGATGAAGCTGGTTCAGGAGCTGATGTACGGCAGTATTCTCGCTTATGTCTTTTTTCATTGGTATAAGAGAGAGCAAGGCGATACAGAGGATGAGCTGCCAAGAACAGGTAGCGCAGGCCCTGCAGGCGCAGGGGTTTAACCTGCAGGAACCGCAGCTTATGGCAGTGTAAATCGGTAATGGGTTTGAATTGAAAGAATTGGTGGGATGTTCCTTGTCAATGTATGATTTATTGCCTGCAATCAGCACGTCGTTCATCTTTATAAGCGGAATATTGGTAGCTATCGGTTGGCGTCTGGCGATTAAGCGAAGACTTGAGACGCATAAGAAAGTCATGATCGCGGGCTCCATAGCGGCGCTTCTCTTCTTTATTATTTATGTGTCCCGCACCATCTTCGTAGGAAATACGGAGTGGGGCGGACCGGATGATCTGAAGACCTATTATATGGTGTTCCTGTTTTTCCATATTACGCTTGCCACAGTAGCGGCTGTGTTTGGCATCACGACGCTTACGCTTGCTTTTCGAAACAGCTTCGTCAAGCATCGCAAAGTAGGCAGGATTACATCGGTGATCTGGCTTGTCACCGTTGTTACGGGTGTTATCGTTTATGTGCTGTTATATTTAATGTATCCGGGCGGTCATACCAAACCGGTGCTTGATGTTTTGTTTGGCTAACCCGTATTAACCGGGACAATGGAATTAGATTAGTTCAAAAAGAAAGAATCGGAGCCTGCTTCGGTTCTTTTTCTATTTTATGCGGATATACACTAGACCCGCCGCCTCATGTTTATGACTGCCTGTTTAATAGTATAATGAAGATATATCTAAAGAACCAAGGAGGGATCCGGATGACTCTACCTCCGTTAAACCAGGATCCGCATTTTGGGCATATTTATCACCATGCGATGAATGGTGTTGCCATATTAGCTGCAGAGGATTTAGCGGTGCTGTATGCCAACCCTGCTTATAGAGATTTGACAGGATTCTCCGAGAGCGAGCTGCTTCATAGAACGTTCCCTGAGCTGATTGAACGGATAAATGGTGAATCACCTCTCCCCGAGAAGGAGCTTGACCGTCTGCTGGCCTCAAGCGACGCCTTTTATGATACCGATCAGATCGTTCGGCATAAGCTGGGCTATGGCATCCGTACCCATCAACGATGGACGCGCTGCGCGGCAGAAAAAGATGTGGAGCAGCCGGCAAAATTGGTAGTTGAACTGTCTGCGAAAGTACCGGATGTGGCTCTTGAGGCGATGGTTCCATCGATGCCCGACTATCAGGACTTATACTCGTTGATCACTCGCAATGCACAGGATCTGATCTCGATCAGTACGCCGGATGGCGTCTTGATCTATCTTTCTCCATCCTCCTGGAGCCTGCTCGGCTACAAGCCGGAGGAGTTTGTCGGCAGAAAACGCATGGATTATTATCATCCGGAGGATGCCGCCCAGATGGAGCAGCCCGGCATGCTTTATTCCGATAAAGAGCGTTTTATCCGCAGGCTGCAGCATAGGGATGGGCGTTATTTGTGGTTTGAGATATGGTCGCATGTCGTAAGAGACAAGAATGGAATCCCGGAGAAAATCTTATCCGTCGGCAGAAATGTAACGGAACGGAAGAAGTATGAGGATAGGCTGACCAAAGCCAAGCGAATTGCCAATATGGGCAGCTGGGAATGGGATTTGATCAAAGGGGAGCTGTCATTCTCGGAGGAAACACGCCGTATTTTCGGCTATGCGTTCCAAGCGTTTTCCAGCAGTATTGAGGTTGTCTTGGAACGAATTCATCCTGATGACCGTCAGCAGGCGAGGAATGTCGTGGAGCAATCTCTTCTTGATGGGCTCCCGGCTGCTTATAAATGCCGGATTGTGCTTCCTGACGGGGGAATCAGGACGCTCCGCAACCAGTGGGAAACGGTAGTGATTAAAGACGGGAAGCCCCTGCAGATGATCGGCATGGTGCAGGATATAACCGGTCAGACCCGGATGGAGGATCGTCTGCGCGAAAGCGAGCGCAATTACCGCATTATTTCCGAGCATTCGCTGGACTTTATCTCGCGCCATGCCGTGGACGACGCCTTGACGATCCTGTACGCTTCACCGATCTGCTACCATATGCTGGGCTATGAGCAGAAGGAGATGATTGGTGCAAGCTATATCGATTATATTCATCCTGATGACAGAGTCCAGGTAAAGGCGGCTTTGGAAAACAATAAAAATGGGCGCTATCTAGAAACCTATGTATTCCGGTTCCGCAAGAAGGACGGGACATATGTCTGGTTTGAGACAAGCAGCCGATACACGTATGATGAAGATGATCAAATAAGTGAGCTCATTTCCATTTCCCGTAATATTACGGACCGTAAAATGTTCGAATCGAAGCTGAGCGAAAGCGAAAGCCGCTACAAATCGCTGTTCGATTATAATCCGTCGGGGATCAGTTCCTTTGATCTGGATTTTAAGTTTACTTCGCTTAATCCCAGTATGGAGAAGCTCACTGGCTACTCCAGACAGGAGCTGCTGGCGAAGCCGTTCAATGAGCTGTCACATCCGGATGATGCTGCGGAAACCGTCCGCCGCATAAAGCTTGTGATGCAGGGTCAGCCGCAGTCCTATGAAGCCCGAATGATCGGGAAGGACGGCCATGTACGGGATCTCAGCATTCATAATGTGCCGATCATGGTAAACGGACAGATCGTCGGTGTATATGGGATTGCATCGGATATTACGGAACGCAAGCAGTATATCAATCAAATCGAAAAGCTCAGCTATGAGCATGCGCTTATTCTGAATGCGGTATCTGAAGGGATTTTTGGCCTGGATATTACGGGCAGGCCGACCTTCATTAATCCGGCCGGAGCGCAGCTGCTGGGCTTCAGCTCCAGTGAATTGCTGGAATCGCTGGATCTGACCATGATTGAACAGTATGGCCCGCAGGGCTTGTCATCGGCGGATACCCCCATCTACCAGGCGATTCATAGCGGCCGTTCCCATCAGGAGAAGGAGGCTGTGCTGTGGAAGAAGGATGGTACCAGCTTTCTGGCGGAATATCAGGTGACTCCGCTCTTTGATAAGGGTGAACGCAAGGGGGCGGTCGTGGTATTCCGGGATATTACCGGCGAGAAGGAAATCCTCAAGGCCAAGGAGTCGGCGGAACGCGCGGACCGGGCCAAATCAGAATTTCTGTCGGTGATGAGCCATGAGCTGCGGACGCCGATGAACGGCATTATCGGCATGACGGATTTGCTGCTGCAAACCTCATTGGATGAAGAACAGCGCGGATATGCGGGAATTATCAGCCAGAGCAGCGAAGCGCTGCTTCTGATTCTCAATGATATACTCGATATCAGTAAAATCGAAGCCGGCAAAATGGTGCTGAACCGGGAGCCTTTTCCGATTCATGAGACCATGTCCAATCTATTGGATCTCTTTCTCCATCGCGCGGTGGAGAAAGAGATCCAGCTGACCTGTGAAATAGCGGATGACTTTCCGGCGATCATTGTCGGGGATCCCGTCAGGCTGCGCCAGGTGCTCGTTAATCTGGTGGGCAATGCGATCAAGTTTACCGATTCGGGAAGCATATCCCTGACGGTTGATGTGAAGAGCAGAGCTTTATCCCAAGGGATACTGCTGGAATTCAAGGTGACCGATACAGGGATCGGGATTCCGCTGAATAAACAGAATCAGCTTTTCCAGTCCTTCTCCCAGCTGCACACAGCTATTAACCGCAAATATGGGGGTACGGGACTGGGCCTGGCTATTTCTAAAAATTTGGTGGAACTGATGGGCGGCATAATCGGGGTCGAAAGTGCGGAGTCAGAGGGAGCTACGTTTTATTTTACAATCGCGGTTGGGCTTGTGGAGGATGAAGGAGAGCCTGTCTAGAGGTGAGCATACGCTGCAGAAACGAATATTGATACAAGAGTTAGATTAAGCCGGTCCGGTGAGGGCCGGTTTTTTTTTGACCTTATCGAATTTATAAGTTTCACGCTTGTACATTTCGAAAAACGTCTAAGGGGAAAAACGAACGGAGCAGCAAAAGGATGGCAACAGTCGTTTCTTCATGACCGTACAGAATTATTTACGAGTTTTGCTATTAGATGTGTAAAGCTTTGTGGGGAAACTAACTCTGCAGCGGCCGACGGAATGTATGAGCCTTGAAATTTTATACAAAACAGGGATTGACAGAACTGGCCCTCTGTCATTATACTGTGTATAAAGATATATACAGTATAATGAGTGAAGGAGGAAGAGCATGACCAGCTGGCGGGGAGCACTTGTTTTATTCCAGCATGAAATGCGCCGATCCTGGGTTGGATTAATTGTTTCGATTTTATTGTTTCTATATGTCAGCTTATTTACATTCCCCTTGCTGCCTGTTTATGAGGAACCGAATCCTGCCTTCTCGTTCGATGCGTGGCTGGGTGATTTCTTCTACCTGAGTCTGATTCCCTGCCTGGGTTTTCTGATGGGTCAACATTCCTTTAAATTTTGGAAGAGGGATTACCTGAAAGAAAAGATCGCCTATTGGCGGACGATGCCGATTCAGATGAGCTCGATTGTTATCTTTAGAATCATTCAGATGCTCGTGGTCTTTCTGATAGTAGGACTGGTATTCTTTGCTTCACAGTATCTTGTCTCCGGCGGGCTTCGTCAGGCGCTCAGCCTTAGTGAGTACTTGGGATTCTTGCTGATCTGGCTGGGATATGGACTTGTGGTCGCCTCAACCTATATTTATTTCGAAATGGCGATCGGCGGGAGGATTTATCTGATTGTATGCTTCCTCTATATATTTATCTATGCCTTCGCCGTCCTGCTGCTGTGGTTAAATCACTTCTCGGTTCTCGAATATACGCTGAATGCGGCCAGACAGCATAAGCTGCTGCTGACCATCTGCATGCCGGTTGCCGGCATCCTGTCCATCCTTGTCATCGGATGGCTGGTCAAGAAGCGGCTGGATGTCAGTAATCTGGCGCAATAAGCAGTTCAAGCTGAAGTAAGAATAAAGAAGGTGTGCAAGGTGTGGATTCCCATTCAAATTAATGAACAAAGCGCAGAGCCCTTGTACCACCAAATCGAAGTGCAGCTGCGGGCTTTGATTGTAAGCGGACAGTTGGCTGAAAATACGCTTCTGCCTTCCATTCGGGAGCTCGCTCAGCATCTCAAATGCAGTGTGATTACGATCCGCCGCGTGTATCAGGATCTGGAGAACGAGGGTATTCTGCGGACACGGCAGGGTACAGGAACATTTGTGGCCAAGGTGGAGGAAGAGCAGCGCGATCTGCAGCGCCGCAGTGCGGTGATGGAGGCCCTCGAAGCCGCAGTCGATGCGGGTCTGCGGGTGCAATGCTCGGATGAGGAGATGCTGGATATGCTGCGGGACATATTGAAGCGCAAGCGGCAGCCCGGCGGCACTGACGAATGAAAGGAGGTGAATCGTGTTGGAGCAATCGGTAATACGGTTTAAAAAGCTCGTTCAGAAGAGAAAGCATTTTGAGCTGGGACCTGTCAATCTGGATATTCCCAGAGGGTATGTAACCGCTATAGTGGGTCCCAATGGCTCGGGAAAAAGCTCGCTGCTGCGCCTGCTGCTGGATATTTCCAAACCGGATTCGGGGCAGATCGAGGTGCTTGGCGAGAGAGTCGGCTCCGGCAACGATCAGCTGCTGAAGGAGAGAATCGGTTATGTGCCGGAGCAAAGCAATGAGATCGACGATCATATGACAGCGGACCGGAAAGCGGAATTCATCCGGAAATGGTACCCGCAGTGGGATATTACCCTGTATCGCGAGCTGCTTCGCCGCTTCGATGTGGAGACGGACCTGAAGCTGGGCAAAATGTCCAAAGGGATGCGGCGGAAGTTCGATCTCGCCATCGCCATGGCGCATCAACCGCAGCTGCTGCTGCTGGATGAACCCTCATCCGGACTTGATCCCATTGCCTGGAAGACGATGATCGATGTCCTGCATCGATATATGGAGAGGGGAGAGCGGACGATTCTCATGGCTTCGCATATCGTTGATGAGGTCAGGCGGCTTGCAGACTATATCGTGTTCATGGTTCATGGGCGTATGCTTGGCCTATACGAGAAGGATACGCTGCTGGAATCCTGGTATGTGCTGTATCTGGATGGCGGCAGTCAGGAGCGTCATGGAGTCAACTGGAAGTCGGTCCCGGGCTTTTGCAGCATGGAGCATACCGGTGGAACCACCGTTAAGATTACGACAAGCGAAGCAAGGGAAGCGGAAGAGTGGTGTGCAGCACAGCAGGTGCATATTGTCGGAAGGCAGAAGCTGGAGCTGGATGATATTCTGGTTCTGCTGACGGAGAGAGAACGGCTGCGCATGCAGACTTGAGGCAGATCAACCCGAAATAGGAGAGGGGCTGGAAGGATCAATGAAAGCATTGAAAGTAAATCAGTTGATGAAGCAGTATGGGGACAAAACGGCGGTTAACGGGATCAATTTTGAAGTGGAGCAGGGGGAGATTTACGGTCTGCTGGGTGCCAATGGCGCCGGCAAAACGACAACGATGCGCATGGTGCTGGGACTTATCTACCCGGATGGAGGCAGCATCCACTACAGCGATAAGCCATACGATCTGGAGCAGCTGCGCAATCTGGGTTATTTGCCGGAGGAGCGCGGATTGTATCCCAAGGTAAGGGTCAATGATCAGATCATCTATCTGGCCCAGCTCCGCGGCATGTCCCGCAAGGATGCCGACCGCAATCTAAGAAGATGGCTGGACCGGTTCAGCGTACCGGAGTATTACGGCAAGAAGGTGGAGGAGCTCTCCAAAGGGAATCAGCAGAAAATCCAGTTCATTGCGGCGGTTATCCATGAGCCGAAGATTGTCATTATGGATGAAGCGTTCAGCGGCCTTGACCCTGTCAATGTGGAGCTGCTCAAGTCGACAGTCAAGGAGCTGCGCGATGCGGGCACCAGCATCCTGTTCTCTACACACCGGATGGAGCATGTCGAGGAGCTGTGCCGCAATATTACGATTTTGCATAAAGGCAATCAGGTGCTGCAGGGCAATTTGAAGAGCATCAAGAATCAATTCCCGCGCGAGCGCATTATTCTTTCGACAACCGGCGAGGTGTCGGGACTGGAAACGCTTGAAGGCGTACAGAAGGTGAATCGTCATGAATATGGTTATGAATTGCTGATATCGGGCGAAGCGGCAGGCAGACCGGTTCTGGAGCTGGCGATGGGGCAGACGGATGTCACGCGTTTTGAAGTCATGGAACCAACGCTTAACGAAATCTTTATAAAGACGGTAGGTGATAATCATGAGTAACGGATTCTGGACAGTTGTCGGATTTACGGTCAAGAACAAATTCAGAGGAAAAGCTTTTCTGATTACAACCGTTATTATTGCCATCATTCTTAGTGTGGTCATTAATCTTCCTTATCTCTTCGCCAAATTCAGCGGTGAGGACCAGCCGACGGCGGTTGGTTATCTGGACAGCACGCAGGATCAATTGAGCTCACAGATGTTTACCCCCGGCCATATCGCGGCGCAGCTGGGCGATTATTATAAAGCCCAGGAGAAGCCGGATATCGAAATGGTATCCATTCCCGATGCGGGGTCGGAAGAAGCCAATGAAAAAGCTCTCAAACAAGCGGTCGCCGATGGGAAGATTGACGGCTATCTCGAATTTGAACCAGGTGCAGAAGGCGCGTTCCCGAATGTCGTGTACAAGTCGGAAGCGCTGCTCGATACAAGCTCGACGCAATCGCTTCAGGTTGCGCTGCTGTCGATCAAGAATGATGCCATATTAAGCGGTGTGGGTCTAAGCGATGAGCTGAAGCAGGTGCTGCAGGCTCCGGTGGTCATCGATTCCGTCCAAATCTCCACATCCGAAGGCGCGGGCTCGGTGGGGCAGGGGAAAACGGCCTCGGAGCAAGCGATAGATATCGGTCTTGTCTATGTCATTATCTTCATGCTGTTCATGGCTATTATGATTACGGGGCAGATGATTGCAAGTGAAATAACCGCCGAGAAAAGCTCGCGTGTCATGGAGATTCTCATTACGAGCGTATCGCCGCTTAAGGGGATGTTCGGTAAAATATTCGGCATGTTCCTGGTCGGGATGACTCAAATCTCGGTATATGTTATCGTCATTGTTGTTAATATGACGCTGCCGCATAATCTGGAGACTCTGAAGGACATGAATATCTCGCTTAGTGAAATCGATCCGGTGCTTCTGGTCTATTCGATCCTTTTCTATCTGCTCGGTTACTTCCTGTTTGCTACCATGTTCGCGGCGGTTGGTTCCATCGTCAGCCGTACCGAGGATCTCGGGCAGGCGGTACTGCCGATTACGATGCTTTCACTGGCAGGCTTCTATATCTGCATATTCGGGGGATTGAACAACCCCAACACGATGCTGGTCAAAGTGACGTCGTTCATTCCGTTCTTCTCGCCTTATGTCATGGTCACCCGCCTGGGGCTGTCCGATCCGCCTGTATGGCAGCTCTGGATCTCGATCGCGGTGCTGATCGTGTCGATACTTATCGTCGGCTGGCTGGCTGCGAGGATTTACCGCGCCGGGGTTCTGATGTACGGCAAGCGTCCGAGCATTCGTGAGCTGCGGAAGGCTATGAGGGCGTACAAAGGATAAGGGATTGCGAGGATGTAATGTGAACTTCATGGTAAAATGACGCTGATTATATAGAATGATGCCGGTAATTATATATTAACAATGGCGGTCCAATGACGACAAATGCTTGTCGTTATTGGACTTTTTTTAATTAATATTGAAGACTATTTGCCGGGCAGTTGGATGCCGCGCCAGCCGCCTACATCGCATTGGCCATATTCATTATCACCTACAGCAACCACTGTGCCGTCCGATTTAAGACCGACGGAATGAGCGCAGCCCGCCGCAACCGCCACAATATCGCGCCAGCCGCTTACATTGCATTGGCCATGCTCATTCCAGCCCACAGCCGCCACCGTGCCGTCCGATTTAAGGCCGATGGTATGATAACTACCCGCCGCTATTGCCACAATACCGCGCCAGCCGCTTACATCGCATTGGTCACGCTTATTCCAACCCACAGCCGCCACTGTACCGTCCGATTTAAGCCCGACGGTATGAAGGTAACCCGCCGCTGCCGCCACTATGCCGCGCCAGCCGCTTACATTGCATTGGCCATATCGATTATTACCCACAGCCGCCACCGTGCCGTCCCATTTAAGCCCGATGGTATGCCAGTCACCCGCCGCTATCGCCACCATATCATGCCAGCCGCTTACATTGCATTGGCCTTCATTATTTCGACCCACAGCCACCACCGTGCCATCCGATTTCAGCCCGACGCTAAGACGCCAACCCGCGGCAACCGCTACAATATCGCGCCAGTCGTTTACATCGCATTGGTCATGCTTATTCCAACCCACAGCCGCCACCGTACTGTCAGATTTAAGACCGATTGTATGAGCATTACCCGTGTTCGTCGCCATATGAACATTACCAGCCGCGACCGCCGCCATATCGCGCCAGCCGCTTACATCACATTGGCCATATTTATTATCACCCACAGCCGTCACCGTGCCGTCAGATTTAAGCCCAACGGTATGACGACGACCCGCCGCTATGGTATCTTTAGGCCGCCTTTTCACCATGTCGTTCCTCCTCGTATTCTTTTCTTTCCATCCGCTCATATTTGATCATACAACATTCATGCAAGATTTCGTTTCATATTCCTTGAACCCTTGCGCAGAAACCCAATAGTTCGTTTAATATTGTTGTAAAAGTTTAAGGTTTAACTTAAAGGAAAGGTGATCAACAATGGAAATCAGTTATTTAAATTAATTCGTTTAACCCTGAGAAGGATAGGATAAATTTTACAATTGGGCTTAATTTAGCATGATAGGCACGAAAGGGAATAAATGGAAGGAGTTCATGGGCATAGTTATTATCGTTGCGTGTGTAGTAATCATTTTAGGCGTACTCAGAGTAATTTTTGATTGAACGAAAACCAGCCAACCTCGTTGGTACAAATAAGGCTCTTAATGTACAGCGAAGCAAACGCCGATTATCATGCTAACGGCCAGGGATATGGTAAGGGACCGGCCCTGGGACAAGGCACCAAAGTGACGTTGCGGTATATCAAGGGTTAAAGGGATTTCACTGCTTGACCATGCACACAGCCCTTCGCACTAACGGACAGATTAGTTAAGTGGATAATAAAGGAAAATGATAAACGCATGTTGAATATACAAATGCGGATCAATTTATAATCCGAAGGGGGATAGGAGAATGAGCTTGAAGGCGGAACCATTGAATTTGCAAAAAGCAGATATATCAGGGTCTAAGTGGCAGGAAGTCAGAGCTGAGGAGCTTGATATTGATAATGTCAGCCTGGCAAAGACGAAAGTTAATAACGTGAACATGAGTGAAATGTCTTTGAATGATGTTAATATGGGTGGAATTAAAATCTCGAACGCAAACATGTCGGGTTTAGGTATTCAGCATGCTAACTTTAGCCACGCTGTTATTGACCATGTCCATCTATTTGGAACGGAATTTCATAATGTGGTTCTTCCTATGGAGGGAGACGGAAACTTCAATCCTGAAGGAACATATAAACCAGTTCTTTTTCATAACTGTAACCTGTCTAATGGGCAATTAAGAAATTGTGATTTATCAAATGTTGAGATAACGGATTGCGACATTACTGGATTGAAAATAAACGGTATCTTGATTGCAGATTTAATCAAGAACAAATAGTATAGGTAGAAATTGTTCGGCTAACTGGGTAGCGCAGTCTGGGACAGATCATTCAATTAACCGCCTCGTGATGAGGCGGTTTTTCTTGTTGCATTCGGGGGCAAACCACAAAAATATTAAGAAGTTCTTCATAATTATCGTAAATGGATGTTAAGATTTTTCGTTTACTATTAAGATAATGAAAGATGGCTGCTGGAAAGTAGGGTGAAAAATGGATAATTATTTTGTGCTCGTTGTTGATGATGAAAAGGAAATACGGGACGTAATCGAAATTTATTTGAAGAATGAAGGCGTTACCGTGTTAAAAGCAAAGGATGGAATTGAAGCGTTAGAGATCATAAATGATCACCAAATTCATCTCATTATTATGGATATTATGATGCCCAGGCTTGACGGAATTGCCGCTACATCCCAAATTCGCGAGAAGAAAAACATTCCAATCCTTATTTTGAGCGCAAAAAGCGAGGATAGCGATAAAATATTAGGCCTCCATGTGGGTGCGGATGACTATGTCACAAAACCGTTCAATCCAATGGAGCTCGTTGCCCGCGTAAAATCCCAGTTGCGAAGGTATGTTGCTCTGGGTACTTATGAAGGCATTAAAAAAGTGATTGATCTTAAGGGGCTTACATTAGACAAATCTGCCAAAGAAGTATCGGTCCTCGGAGAACCGGTGAAGCTTACGCCTATAGAATATAAAATCGTTGAATTATTGATGACGAACGCCGGCCGGGTGTTCTCGATCAATGAAATCTATGAGCGGGTATGGAAGGAACCTGGCTATAACGCGGAAAATACGGTAGCCGTCCACATCAGAAAAATTCGCGAGAAAATAGAAATCAATCCGAAGAATCCAACTTATTTAAAGGTGGTATGGGGAATTGGTTATAAAATTGAAAAATAGATTAAGCTTTGGCTTCTGGGCTATTATGTTTACATTTGGCCTAAGCGGACTCTTAGTGGTATTTACTTTCGGCAGCAATTATGTTCATCGCGACTATTTTCACACGCCTGAATTTCGAAGCGAGCTCGATCTATTTGCTCAGTATTTAAACATGTTCGAGCTAAACAGCATTACTTTTGAGGAAGCGAAGCAATCCATAACGGTTTCTGAAGATGAAATCAATGATTATCGGAATGGATTGGGAAATATAACGAATCTAATTAACTCCCTCAAAGGCGATTATCAATTGCGGATTGATGAAGCATCATTAGGAGATAATCAAGAGGCTGTGGACATCTACATAGCAGAAAGAGATAAACAGATCGAAGATATAACCGAAATATTCAAAAGCAATGAATATGCCCGAGCAAAGGTTATAAACCAAAAAGAAGAGGAACTGAAAGAGTATTACAAGGAGAGAGAGCAATACCGTACGGATTTTTTAAGATACATAAATCAATTTCAATATTACTTTAAGAGCAGCCTTACCGATAAAGTCTATACAAATTCGAGTATTGTCGATGATGAATCGGTTACAGACAAGATGAACTCCAAAAACATGCTATTTATGACCAGCTATTCTATTCCAACAGAACAATCGATTTTTAATTCGAACCCAGTACATAATCAACTGGTAGAAAAATTTATTCCGTTCAAAGGGGAGTTTGCGGTAACTAGAGACTTATCCTCAACGAGCTCCGTTATGATCGATTACAATAGATACAATCAGGAAAAAATAACGTTATGGGTATATACTTTCGCAAGTTTAGCCGCTCTTATTCTATGTGTCGTCTTCGGAAAGAAGGCGATAGCTATTCCTTCAATAGTTGAAAGATGGACTACCTATTACAATAAGTTGCCAATTGATGTTCGGGCATTATTTATTATCCTAACAAGTGTTGGTACCGTATGTTTACTTTTTTTTATCAGAGATCAATTTATTTATGTATATGAGAATCCATTTGATTACGGCTGGAATATGTTTATCGGTATAACTTTTGCCTCGTTATTTTTGGTTATTACCATTATTCAGAGTAAAATTTTTGCAGTACATTTTAAGGATTGGCCCTATATAAAGAAAGAATGGGAAAAGGGTCTCTTGAATAAAGCGTGGCAGAGCGTAAAGTCGCTTTATAATCAGGCAAAACGCAGCCTAACAGATGCTTTTCTGAATAAGAGCACAGGCGCGCAGATGTTTATTTTATTGATGATCGTATTTGGTCTGGGTTTAGCGGGAATGATGATGGGCTTGCATCCTGGTTTTATTCTCTTATATGTCATACTGTTTGCAGTAATAGGTCTTCCAATTGTGTTGCTCTTGATTATCAGAATCGGGTATTTTAACCGGATCGTAATAAAGACGAATGAGCTGGCTGTAGGAAATCTGGGTCAGGATCTGCCGATATCAGGAAAATCTGTTCTGGCAACGCTCGCTGAAAATATCAATGTGTTAAAACAAGGAGTAAGAACGCTGCAGAACGAACAAGCAAAGAGCGAACGCCTTAAAACTGAACTGATTACAAATGTAAGCCATGACCTTCGGACACCGCTAACCTCCATCATTACGTATACCGAGCTATTAAAAAAGGAAGATCTATCAAGTGGGGATCGGATAGCCTACGTTGAGATTATTGACAGAAAATCAAAGCGGTTAAAGGTGCTGATTGATGATCTGTTTGAAGTTTCGAAAATGGCCAGCGGAAATGTTGAATTAACCAAGGAAAAGGTCGATCTCGCCCAGCTTTTACAACAGGCGCTAGCGGAATATGATAACATGATTAACGATTCCAGTCTTCGATTCCGGATTACGAACTCTGAAGAGCCGGTATATGCCTTTGTTGATGGACAAAAGCTATGGCGTGTCTTTGATAATTTAATTGGAAATGTCCTAAAATATTCACTGGAAAACTCACGCGTTTATATTACTGTACGAACGTTGAATAATCATGCGATTATTGCGTTTAAGAATGTATCAAAATATGAGATCAGCGAAAATATGGATGAGCTGTTTGAACGGTTCAAACGCGGAGATTCGTCACGTCATACAGAAGGCTCTGGCCTTGGGCTGGCCATAGCGAAATCAATCGTGGATCTTCATGAAGGCAATCTTGATATTGAAATTGATGGTGATTTATTTAAAGTACGTATTTCCCTACCTTTAGAGAAATAGTACGGTTAACGGGTACGATAGCAGCCATCCAACAAGATGGCCTTTTTTTATATAGAGATGTTTATAGACGGTGCTTTTCTTCTTCGCCCAGAACTTGCCGGTCACTGGGATTACGTCTTCTGTCTCGAAAGAGAATGAGGTTGTTCGCCACAGGGTCGCCAACATCAAAGATCCACTTAGCGGAATTTTGAAGAGATCAGCAGTTTGGCCTTCGCTCTCTCCGCATGTTTCCCCCATTGTCTCCGCAACGTATTCCCGCCGCGTTCTGCCGTTTTTCCTTTATACCCGGCATGATTCGGAAAATGGTAACTTTCATCGTCCTGCGCAGTCTATTAGGTAGAGGAAGAGGGAGGGGGACGTTTTGCCGGAAGACAGCGATACGCTGAAGTATGTGTCTTCGCTCTGCTCCGCCGATTTCCGGCGGGTGATGGAGGAATACGGAGACGATGTGTGGAGCTACGCCTACTTTTTGACCGGGAACAAGGATACCGCCGACGAGCTTGCTCAAGAGACGTTCGTTAAAGCATTCAGGCGGCTTGCCTCCTATCGCGGCGAAAGCTCGGTGAAAACGTGGCTGCTGGTTATCGCCCGAAACAGCTGGTATACGTGGCGCAGATCGGCCTTTATGCGCAAAATCGCGCTTGTCGGTCTGCAGCCCGCCGGCGGCAGGACGGAATCCGCGGAGGAGGCGTTCATGCGGAGCCTGATGACGGACGATATATGGAATACGGTGCTGCGTCTTCCCGTCAAATACCGCGAAGTGCTGGTGCTGCGGGCCCATTACGGGCTGTCGATGGAAGAGATCGGGCAAACGCTCGGGCTGTCCGTATCGGCCGTCAAGTCCAGATTGTACAAGGCAAGGCGGAAAATGTCGCAGCTGATGAAGAGCGGCGGCCATGAAGGGAGCGAGCGGTATGAGCATTGAGCCGGATTGGGAGAAAAGGCTGAAGGAAAAACCGTTTCGCAAGCCAATGTTTACGGCCGACATGTGGGAGCGGTGGGAAAACAGAGTCGCCTCGGAGCCGCAACGGTCGGAAAAACGCGTCCTCCACCGACCGGCCGTCGTTCTGGTCTTGCTGGCTGCTTTGCTTGCCGGTTCGTTGGCGGCGATTCGGTTCGAGCCGGGACTTCTGCGCTCCGCCGGGGAGAAAATCGCTGGACTGTTCGAATCGAGGGCTCCCGTAACGGATACAGTGACGCTAGAGGAGCTGCCGGCTGTTTCTTCGATCGGTGCGCTGCAGCTGGTCCATACGATTGCCAATGACGCGATGGCATGGAGCGCCCATTTCGGCTTCGGCGAGCCGGTTGTCGTCGATCGCGATTATTACAGGACCCGCTCCGAATCCTCCGACCGTCCGGTCGCTCGCGGCGATATCGTGTATTACGAGACGGCCGCGGAAGATGCGGAAACGGCGGCGCGGGAGCCTCATGATATCGCGCGGGTCATCGGTTTGCCGGGAGAAACGGTTCGCATCGCGAAAGGGCGAATCTACATTGACGGCCATCCGCTGGAAGCTTTCTACGGCACGGAGAACAGAGGCCGCGAAGACGTGAAGAGGCTTGCCGGGACGGATCAGGAGGTTAAGCTGGGGCCGGAGCAGTATTATTTGCTTGGAGACGTATGGTGGAGAAGCTACAACGACAGCCAACTGCGCGGGGCTTTTGCCATGGAGTCGATACTGGGCAAAGTGATTGGCTACTACAGCCCGCCGGACGTGCGGAATACCGACTGGACCGAGCTGTATCGGGAAGGAAGTCTGACGATAAAAGCGGCCCGTTCGGACAGCGGTATCTATCAGCGTTACTTGGTGGAATGGGGCGGCGAGAGCAAGGAGTTCTATTGGACGGGATCGACAGATCCGAGCTATCCTCCGGCAGTGACGATGAATGATCTGGATGGCGACGGGGAGGAGGAAGCGGCCGTTGCGCTTGTTATCGGCACCGGAACCGGGTCCGTGCAATCGGAGGTACACGCTCTCCGGCGGCATATGACCGAAATTCCAGTGGCCGATCCGGTGGCGGCGGCAAGAGTTGCGGCGCAAGCGGCGGAAATAAAACGGAGCAGTGACAGAGTGGATGTTAAACTGGATATCGGCGGAACGACCATTGAGAAGACGTACAACGCCGACGATGCCGGCTTGTGGTTCGACAAACTCGGAATCGGAGCGGTCGTCTACTATCGGATCGAGGATGGCCACCTCGTGTCCGACATGTCCGTATTTGCCTCTCCCGGTACCTATGTGGCGACGATTACAGCCGAGTACCGGATGAAAGACGGGGTGCTCGTTCCTTCTGCGTTCTCGGCGGGGGAAGGCGAATGACGGAGCGACGAAGGACTCCCGCGCTTCATTTTATAAATCCCAGATTTAGGGAATTTCGCAACCTTTCCCGTTTCGTATCGTCTAATGATTCGTTGAGTGCTCATTACGGACAGGGGGATGTATCCATGCTTCGCAAATCGCATCTGTTTTTCTTCCTCATCGGCATCGCCGTTGGGTTGATGGCGCTTATAGCGTCGGGGTTCCCGAAGTTCGTCTCGGCGGCCGCCGTCGAGACGAGCGGCTCCACCTCGGCGAAAGGTATCAAAGTGGTAATGAACGGCAAAGTCTTTCAGCCAAATTCTCCGCCTTTCATCGATGTGGGCACCGTCTACTTGCCTGTACGCGATATCGGGGGGCTGCTCGGAACTTCGGTGTCCTGGAACGCCTCGGCCAAGACTGTGGCGATGTATTACCCTGAGCTTACGGTCAAACTCGTTTACGGTGCGTCGAACGCGGCCGTGAACGGGAAGCCGGTCGCCTTGATCGCGCCGCTGCGCATCGTCGACGGGCGGATTTACGCCCCGCTCCGATTTTTCTCGGAAGCGACCGGTGCCGACGTTAAATGGGAGGCGTCGACCCGAACGGCAAACATCGCGCGCTCGGTTGATTTTGTCCGATCTTACGCGTCGGGTATTCTGTGGCTGAACCGGGAAACCGGCGACCTGTACTCGGCGAAGGACGACTCGTCCCCGGCTGTTGGCATCGGCCGGCTGGATGCGATGCTGCAGGGCGAGGTGACGCTGCACGGCGGTTGGGGTCAAGGCGGCAATACGGTTCTGACCGTCGTCGACCATTACGGGGAGCCCGCTGACCGATACGATGCGTACGGCATTCTCTTGCATGGCGGCCGCGTCGTCGCGCAGACGAAGGCGAGTTACGAGGGACGTTACGAATCGACCGCGACCGGCTTTCAAGTATACGATCCGGACGGCTGGATTCAGTATGCGGTGCTGACGGACGGCAAAATCGTCACGGTATACGATGACCAAGGGAAAGCGGTCAAGACGTACGATGTGCCGAAGCTTACTGGGGCGGACGATGTCTACTTCGTGCAGGGAATCGGCGACGATTATTTGGTCGTCCGGCCGAACCGGACCGGCCTGCTGACGCTGGTCGACCTGAAGGATGATTCCGTCGTCACGCTGGCGGATAAACTTCTGACCGGCAAGGATCTTGCAAACGCCCGCGGCGGCGAGACGCCTGCCCGCGGCGACGGGCTTCTTTATGCCGGCAACGATGAGAACGGCCAGTTGTATTTCTATTACGCAGATCCGGCCGAAAACGGAAACGGCGACTCGATGCGGTTGACCTACGAGCGGCCGTCTTACCAGGAAGAGCGGGACGCGCTGCCCAAACCGCGAACGTTAAGCGAAATGGCCGCCGGCTGCTCGGCGGATACCGTCGCAGCGGTCAATTTTCAGGAAGGCGATCAGCTTTATGTTCCGTACGTCGGCGCCGACAAGGAAGACCGGGACGGCATCGCCCTCGCCTGCGGCATCTTGAAGAAATTCGCGTCCAAGGGCGTCGAAGAAACGTTGCCGGCCTACTTTCTCGATCGGTTTTTCCATGGCATGTCCATCGACTTCAAGCAAGGCGACGGCGTTCAAATCTATGAAATCGGCGGGGGGAAGATGGCTATCGGTGCGGGCGAAGGCGGCAAAACCGTCGTGTTGAAGGACGACGACGCGGTCCGGGATTACGGGCGGCTGGAGGTGCTGCCGACGGAACTCGCCGTCACGCCCAATCCGGCGTATTTCGGAGAGAAGCTGCATTTCGAAGGGGATAACGGGGATTCGCAGGCATCCACCCCGTTCGTCGTCACCTGGCTGCCGATTCTGGATCATTACTCCAGCACGGATCCCGATCCCTCTCTCGTCATCTACACGGGAACGACGACGTTCGGCCGATACGATGTAACGTTCGCCATACCGGCTTACGGCAAGGCGGCGGACGGCACGTTGAAGCCGATTCGGCCGGGCAAAGGCGCAATCCGTATCCCGAGCCTGAACGGCGGGCCATTTTCCACAACCAACATCGACCTGCTTCCGGCGGGCAAGCCGTTCCTGTCGGTCGACGGCGTGCCGGCGGCCGATCCGTCGCTTGCGCCGATCACGGTATCGGGCCATGTGCTCGTCCCGGTGCGCGGCGTCGCGAAGCTGGCGGGCCAACCCGTCGTCTGGGACGCCGCAAGCGGAAGCGTGCTGATTCGCACGAAGCCGTCGGAAGCGGCGGCTGGGGGTGCGACCAAGGGCGCAGCGACGCTGTGGATCAACGGAAAGAAGGCGGCCGCCGATCTGCAGCCGGTCGTCCGCGGCGGAATCGCCTACATGCCGATCCGCGCGGTGACGGCCGCCTTCGGTCTGCCGGTCGTTTGGGACGGCGGCAGCCGGAGCGTCAACGTGACGACGACTAACGGGGAACGTTAGTTCAACACAAGTAGGGGGATGAACGGTATAGCTCTCGGGATCCCAGTCCCTACGGGCACGAACGTTCAATCCCCGGCTACTGCAATCTTACGACCATATAGAAATGAGGTCGACCAGTAAGTTCTGGTGACCTCATAATACGAACTGGCACGATAGCCTAATCATAGCAACGGCAATCTAGGACCTTTTTTCATGTCCAAGTCTGCTGCTGCTTTTTTTTATGCATATCTTGTTGTTTTATACCAGGGGGAGCCGGTGGTAGTCGACGATCATCTGTGACAGTTCGGTACACCACCGAAGCAGGCAAAGCTGAGCGATAAGCCAGCTCCATGGGCGAAGAGGGGGTCCACTGCGTGGTAGCCACCAGTTATGTACGGACCGGAAACAGTTACCGATACTGTCGGTGCAATCGATTACGATTCGGAGAAACCGATGCTTCGGCAGGAGGCCGCTGCGCTGCTCGCTAAAGACGTCTACTGGGGGTTGAGATAACAGGTGTTTAGTTAAGTGGTATAACTTGTTGTGATTTCATATAGATATCAACATAAGGAGGTGGGGATATGTACATATTGGTGTCAGCAATCGCATTCTCTACTTTAATCGGAATTGTAATTCTTTTTCAACTTGCATTAGCTGCAGGAATGCCTTGGGGAAGTTATGCAATGGGCGGGAAGTTTCCTGGAAAATATCCACCAGCAATGCGTTTCACCGCTTTATTTCAGGTCATCATGCTGGCATTACTAGCGTCAATCGTGCTAAGTAAGTCAGGCTTCATGTTTACTGACTGGTACCACTTTGCAAATGCGGCTATCTGGTTTGTTGTGATTTTTTCGGTGATTGCTACTGTATTGAACATTATTACGAGGAGCAAATGGGAAAGAAGAATTTGGACACCTGTATCTTTGTTGCTGCTTATTACAAGTATGACTGTAGCCTTCGGATAGGATAGTTGATTGTTCAACGATCTGGGCGCGATAGCACAATGTGAAGGGCTGCCGCGCGGCAGCCCTTCGCTACGCTAACTGGCAGGATAATAAAGTCATTAGACGAATATTTATATGGAAATTAATACGTCAAAGGGGTTAGGATTATATGAAAAGAGTACATGTTGCATATGTACTTCTCTACGATGAGATTGGCGAGAATATATTGATGGTAAAAAATAAAGGAGATAAAGCTTCATACTACACACTCCCTGGAGGAGCGGTGGAACAGGGCGAAACATTACAACAGGCTGCTATTCGGGAAGTTAAAGAAGAAACCGGATTAGACGTTGAATTAGATGGTATCTTAACAGTGAGTGAAGCGTTTTTTGAGGAAAGTGGACATCACGTTATCTTCTTTACTTTTAGAGGAAGGATAGTGGATGGGGAAATAAAAATTTTATTTCCAGAGGAAATTGAGGAAATTACTTGGCTGAAACCCCAAATAGCAGAAACGCACATGCATATCCCCAGTGAATTAAAGGGGGAGATTAAAGAATGGTCAGCCCCATATATCTTTAGGGGAACTGTTGTTCATAAATCTTAATATTTATTTCTTTGACTGACTGGGTTTTTGACACGCCAGAGGCTTTTATACAATTCGCGCAAGATTATTTCGAATTAACACCATCATTAGATATAATTACGAAAATTTATGATGGCGCCCCTATATCTGCAGAGATGATTAAAATGTTAAATCCTGATTGTGATGTAAAAGGATGTTCTTCATGAGTTAGAGTCATTAATGAAATAAAATGATTACGCTCCCTCGGTAAGATTCCTTTCTCAGCTTCAAGTATTCTCTCTCCACACATCCAAACCAAAGGAGCAAAACGATGAATAAAAACACATCGGGATATAAACAAAATAAAGCATCTGCCGAGAAGAAAGTGACCTGGCTGGAGCTATTTTATGATCTACTGTTTGTTGCAGCAGTTTCAAAAGCGAGTCATGTCCTGTTACATGTCGAATTGGGTTCAATTCCAATTGAATACTTAACCAAATTCTTCCTCATATTTGTTCCGATCTGGTGGGCGTGGGTCGGGCAATCTCTCTTTGTAAATCGATTTGGAAAAGATAACTTATCACACCGAATATTTCTGATTGTACAACTATTTTTTGTGTTAATAATGACAGCCAGTCTATCAGTTAATTTTGATCAATACTATGTTCCTTTCTTAATAGGCTATGTTGGTTTAAGAGCTATGACAGCCATTCAATATATGTCGGTACATAAAAAAGAAGAAGCACATAGAAAAATCACTGCCCGTTATTTGGGGAGCCGCTTTTGGATTGGATTGGTGATATCTTCCTGCTCCCTTTTTTTTGACTCGTGGATTCGTTATGTCGTTTTGTATGCAGGAATCACAGTAGACATTTTACTCCCATTAATCGGTCGAAAATACTTGGTGAAAAGCCCAATTAATACCCATCATTTATTAGAACGCTTCTCTCTATTTACACTCATTCTTCTTGGTGAATCAGTAATCAGTATACTTGCAGTATTGCAGTCCAGCTACTGGACTTGGCAATCTATTTTATTTGCGTCTCTCACTTTTTTATTAATTATTGCTATGTGGTGGCAATATTTTGACAATGTCGAAAAGAAAGTGAACAAGACAATAGAGACTGCCGGGCAAATCATCATTTATGGCCATTTGTTCATTTATTTATCCATGTGTATGATTGCAGCCTCGATCCAATTGTTATTTTTGGAGCAATTAAAGTATTCATTTATGTTAAGTTTTATTTTCGGATCTGTACTGCTTTACTTTTTTTCAACCACGTTGGTCTTCCATAAATACAGACATTTTCATCAAAGATTGGGGATATATCATTTAGCGTTATTATTGGGGCTACTTGGCGTTTTTTTTACGGTGGATTTGTTTTGCCTGATGCCAAATTATATGATCATTGGAGAATTGATGCTGTTCTTTGTTGTATATGCTAAATTAACGACTTGAAATCGAAACAGAGAAAAGGCAGATCCTCGGAGGGTCTGCCTTTTGATTCCGGCCGACCTGAGCAAATAATGTCTCGCGATTCAGGTCCCTGAATGACTGAATTGTATGGTTTAAGGCTTAAAGCCACATGCTGCCCCCTTTGTACTGTCTACTTGACGGGGTGCAGTTCAGACTTTATTTTTCTGGTCCAAGGCTGCGGCTGGTTTTATTTAAGAGGCCGTGAAACATTTTTAGTCGCTGATCCTGCATTCATCCATCAACGAACTGTTTTAAACTTTATTTTCACTGGACACCTGGAATGCGCCGCTTTATTTTATTTTGAAGAAGATATGGGTAACATGTAGGAATGCAACGTGATCGCAATTACAGGAGGAATTTAGAACAATGAAGGAGCTTTATTCGACAAGCGTCAAAGCGATTGGAGGCCGGGACGGCAGGCTGGAGTCAAGCGACGGCATGCTGATCCTTAATGTGGTACATCCGAAGGAGCTGGGAGGACCGGGAGGGGCAACCAATCCAGAGCAGTTGTTTGCGGGCGGATACGCGGCATGCTTCGAGAGCGCGCTCAATGTAGTGTGCCGGGAAAGGAAAATCAAACTGGACAGTACGGAAGTGACGGCGCACGTGACTCTTGGTAAAGATGAAGCAGACCATTTTAAGCTTGCAGTCAAGCTCGACATCGCCTTGGCTGGCGTGGAACGGGACGCGGCTCGGGAGCTCATCGAAGCGGCGCATGACGTGTGTCCGTACTCGAGGGCGACTCGCGGCAATATAGACGTCCAATTAAACGTGATGTAAAAAAATCCGCCATCAAACTGCTTAAAGCGCTGGGGTACAGCAGCTGTTTTAAACGGTTTGTTTGCGTTTTGATACCGCTGCTCTAAGGTTAGCTTGCAAACCAAGATCTCTGGACTAGTCCGCTACCGAAAGGAACTATAGACTAAAGGATACGATAGTTCAGCCGCTGACCAGCGTATTACGGTGGTTTTCTATATAAAGTAACGAGAGTTTAGTTAAACCAAATATATGCATGAGGTGATTATGACAGATGGCTTTATTCGGCAGTCACGGCGAAGAACTTCTCACGGAGTTCTGGGCCAAAGTCTACAACCTTCCGCAGGACCTCGATGCGATCGACCGTCTCTGCACCGATGACTTCATCCTCTCGAACCCAGATGGTGAAGTCGTGGGTCGCGCTGCTTTCAAGGAGTGGGCACGCAACTTCACCTCGAAGATCCGCGACATAAGGCTGAAGAGCCTCGACATGTTCAGCGGCGCCGACGGCACGCGCGTTGTTTCGCGCTGGGTAGTCACGGGGTACAACCAAGGTGTACTCGGTTCCCCGCCCGACGATCGCCCGATTCAGATCTCCGGCATCGCGGTATGGGAGGTTCGCGATGGTAAGCTCGCCCACAACTGGGTAGAGCGAAGCGCATATGAGCTCTCGCAGCAGCTCGCGAAGCCCGTGAAGTAGCAAGGCTGCGGACGCGGCCATATTGTAGGTTGTTCCGCTCACATTAGATAAATCAGCCGATGATATTGCGGAGGAATGGGTACAACGGTTCCGCAGCGAGCGGCATAGAAGCTCTTGAGTAACAATTGTAGTGCATCCCCGCCGCCCGACATTCGATCTTCAGCCTCGTCGTCAATCATCTCCGCAGCAGCGCTACGTTGGTCCGGTAAAGCTTTCCTGGGTCCCCGAAGGGTCGGTTCGTTCGTCGACTCTTCGATGGCCCGGGATAACCATTCCCTCCGCGTAAATAAAACCAAGAACAAAGGTCGCCCGCCAATACACCACACAGTCAATAGGTTACTTCAGTTTAGTGCATCTCTGGAGGTGCACACTTCAATTTGCTTAAATTATTTTATTGATTAAGGGAATAAAAAAGCGCAAAAAAGCCCCCCTATAGTTGGCTTTTCCGATAGCAGAGATGAACCATTCCTCTCTAAGAGGTAAGAATAATTAGGAGCAAGTCTTCAATCATTTGGCGAAGCTCCGACGAGTTTCTGGCGACAATTTTAAACCCGCGCAATGCGCTTGTTAAAAGATGCGCCAATTTCTCTGGAGAAAGGCTGTTTGGGCTGCCGGCGGATTTCGATCGCGATTCCAAAATAGAGGTCAGAACGACTTCAAGTTTATTGTAGCTCGCATCGAGTGCCTCCTGGGCGAATACGTAAGAGCTGTCGGTCATTTCTTTTACTTCCGGCGAGTTCAACGATTGATCGAAATTGTTTATAGACCACACTTCCAACGCATATAAAATTTTGTCTTCAGGCGTTTTCTTGGAAGAAAGTCCTTCCACTATTTCTTCAATGAGAGTGTCGCCATAATGTAGAATCGTTGCGTTAAAAACTTCCTCCTTGTTCTTGAAGTGCAAATAGAGACCCGCACGCGAAATACCGGCGGCCTCTGCTATTTCATTCATTGACACTCGCTTATAGCCATACTTGAAGAACACGTCCAACGCAACGGATAGAATATGCAGCTTCTTTTTGTCGTCCATGAATTTAATTATTATACACTTTACAAACTTTGTCTAGTCGTATAATATAGACGAATAGACAAATAACGTTTAATGTCTAAATTTCAAACAAGGGAGACCTGTTATGATGACAACAATCTAAAAACCTTACATTCGGGAACCACCGCCCAATTGGCACTTGCGGGGTCGCGACCTCCTAGGACTAGAAACGACGCGAGTTCTTTCCAACGCGGGAGCAATTGTTATAATCGCTATCCCGACATTAGGAAGGCACAAGTCAGCTATATAAAAATTCAAGTCATATTTTTCATAAAACATTCTAAAGGAGATCTTTTATATGACAACTAAGCAAACACCCATCAGCTCCGGCTTTGGAGCTTCCTCGACAGCCGAAGACGTTATCAAGGGTATCGATCTGTCCGGCAAAATTGCAATCGTCACCGGCGGCTATTCCGGACTCGGTCTTGAGACCGCGCGTGTGCTGCGTTCTGCTGGCGCCAAGGTCATAGTCCCGACGCGTGATCGCAACAAAGCCGCTGCCGCGCTTGCGGACATCGATGGCATCGAAATTGAAGTGATGGACTTACTGGACCCTGCCTCGATCGATGCCTTTGCAGAGAAGTTTCTTGCCTCCGGCCAGCCACTGCACATCCTGGTAAACAGCGCAGGCATTATGGCATCTCCCCTGACACGCGATTCGCGAGGATATGAATCGCAATTCGCGACGAACCATCTGGGCCATTTCCAGCTTGTAGCGCGGCTTTGGCCCGCGCTGCGCAAGGCGAACGGCGCACGGGTGGTCTCAGTTTCGTCCTGGGGGCATCACTTTTCCCCTGTCGTGTTCGATGATCCCAATTTCGAGCAACGCGAATATGACCGCTGGGGGGCCTACGGTCAGTCGAAGACGGCCAACATTCTTTTCTCGGTCGCGCTTGACAAGCGTGGCCAGGCCGACGGCGTGCGCTCCTTTTCCCTTCATCCGGGCAGCATCGTCGGCACCGGTCTCGAAAAACATCTTTCGAATGAGGATCTGCTCGCGGCGGGCGTCATCGACGAAAACGGACAGCCGGTTCTCGACCCGACGAAAAATCTCAAGACGGTTGGGCAAGGGGCTGCTACCAGCGTATGGTGTGCGACGAGCCCACAGCTTGACAATATGGGCGGCGTCTATTGCGAGAACTGCGATATCACCGCTCTGGGGCAGGACGCTGAGTCCGAATTTCAATTGGACAACAATTCGACATTAACGGACTCCGGCGTGATGCCATATGCGATCGATCCCAAGGCGGCCGATCGACTCTGGAGCCTTAGTGAACAGCTGATAGGTTTAACGTTTGCAATATAGAAGAAAAGTGCTAAGGAAGCAGAACGCCTTTACTCGCTGAAGGCTTTCTGCCGCCTTATATTCTCACGGTAAAAGTTCGTTTGACGTTTGAGTCCGATAAAAAGAAAGCGGATATGCAATCTTAAAATCCGAAGTTATATAACCAGTATAGGTGTCGTCTTGATCAGAATTAGAGAAGCTTATGAAAAAATTCGGAAGCCCATTAATAGATTATCTCGGTTGTAGAAAAAGACCGGATAGAGTAAAGGAGAATGAAAGATGGAACAGACAAATAAAGCCGTAACCGGAGCAGCCGTTACTTTCGCCAAGGATCTCGAATGGTTCGACACGATGCCGGGTGAACAAATGGCCATTCGCATCCACAGCCATCAAGTTGGAGGAGCGATAACCGTCGTCGAAGCGCGTGTACCGGCTTTGATTGGTCCCCCGAAGCATATTCATAAGGAACGGGAAGAGGTATTCGAGATTCTTGAAGGAACGTTCCGTTTCCAATGCGGAGAGGATGAATTTGAAGCTGCTCCAGGAACGAGCGTCGTGGTTCCCCGCGGCGTACCTCACGCGTGGGCTAACGTCGGATCCGAAATGGGACGTATCCTTTTCACCTTCGCACCTGGCGGGATTGACGATTTCTTCCCTGCAATCGGCCGACATTCACTCGAGGAAATTGGGCGACTGGCCGAGCAGAATGACACTCTGATTGTTGGGCCTCCAATGCTTCAGCAATCCCGTTAACATTTGGAACCTGACTATTGGACTTCATATAATTAATCAAACAAAGAGAAACGGGACAGCCAGAACTAACTAAATCTGCGCTGTCCCGTTATTTATTGTGAAGACTTCCGGATTGGAATAGAAATGTTTCATCTGCGTTACCATAAAATGTTTGCCTATTTCATACTGCCTTTTATCTTTCTGCTCGCCATGCTGCCGCAAAGATTGCTCCAAATGTATGCGATCATGGGACTTGTCGGAAAAATGCCATGACAAGACAAGTCAGTCCAGAGCCAGGCAATGAAGATATGGACGTTTCAGCGAGGATGAAGAGTTTAGAAATATGAAAGAACAAACTAAGGAATACGGGGCTTCTTGGACCCAGGATCTACGACAAGAAATAAGTCCTGGCTGCCTGGATATTGCAGGCGGGTTGAAGCCATTCGACCATCGAACTCTCGACAAAACCATGTCCCCGAGGTACGTTTTTTTGCCATTCAAATCAGTCTGTCGAGTTCGTTTTCCTAAAAAAGAATAATTGGTAATTCATGCGTACACAATACGGAAGGACATATGGTCCAACCAATGGAGGCGTTCATAAATGGCAATGAAAGTACGCTACAGCTTATCGGATATGACACTTAAAGTTAACGACAACATCGCCGTGTCATATACAGTGCATGGCGAGGAAAGAACGAGCGATCAGCCTCCGAACTAATGAAGGAAAGACGGAGAAAGTGAAAAGGAGCCATTTTATGCGTTCAATGTGGAAAGGCACGATCAGCTTTGGTTTGGTGAACATTCCAGTGAGTATGTATAAAGCAACGGAAGAACATAAGACTCATTTCCGAAGTTTACATGTAACTTGCCAGCAGCCTATCCAGTATCGAAAATGGTGTCCCGCATGCCAGCGCGAGATCGGGCAAGGCGAGATCATTCGAGGCTACGAGTATGCGCAAGGAAGCTTTGTCACATTGACCGAAGAGGAGATGGACAAGCTGCCGCTTCCCACGCTGAGGACCATCGGGATTCTTCACTTTACGAAGCAAGATAACATCGACCCGATCTCATTTTGAAAATGCTTATTATTTAGGGCCGGGAGAGTTCGGCGACAGAGCTTACAGGCTTCTGCATGCTGCCATGAACCAAACAGGAATGGTCGCTGTGGCCAAAATCGCCTTTCGAACCAGCGAGCATTTAGCCGTCCTTCGACTGCATCAGAACTGTCTCCTTCTCAACTTCATTTACTACCCCTCAGAAATATGGCCCGTGAGGGAAGTGCCGGGACTTCAAAGTGGAACGCCTTTTAACGAGTCCGAACTTCAAATGGCCGTACAATTAATTGACCAAATCAGCGCGGTTTTCCGAAACGACTACAGAAGTGACTATGAAGCTGCACTGCAAGAACTCCTAAATGCAAAGATACAAAACAGACCGGTCCAGCAACAACCGCAAATGACGCCGATTGTAGACCTCATGGAAGCACTTCAGCAAAGCCTCGCCGCAACGGGCCAGCCAGCTGCGGTGACTCCGGACAGATCTGCCTCCCCGGTCCAAACCTCTATGGCAACCGGGACATCGCCCGTGTCGGTGTCGGCAGATTTCATTAGCCCGGCAGGATCGCCTGCCACTATTTCGGCTCCAAGGACTAGACGGCGGAGGTAGCCGTAATCGCGTATTCAACTTGATGAGCGGAGGAGCTTTTTGGAGTGTGTACTATTAATAGGGATACATGTAACGTAACAAAAACATATCTCATTACAGGTCGCGGAAATCGCGGCCTTTTTATGTACGGGATCAAGTTCTTGGTCAAAATTGAATGACAAGAACTTTGTCTCATTCCCGACGTTATTTAACTTTTTGGTCTGAAAAATTTCGCTTGGACCGTCGACTCTGGTGACAGCGATGGTTCTTCTTGTCCGCATGCATTGCGACCGCTGAAGTTGACATCAAAGCGTCTGCGTTATTGGCGTATTTTGGAGCAAAGATTCGAGGTCAAAGAAGCCGCCGGCCAATCTGTTGGCATAAAAAAAGGGCTCATCATTGGCTAAGATGGAGTTTTTCAATTCGTATGTTCCGCAATTGAAGAAGACTTGACAGCATACAATATGATGAGTATATAATTATATAAAGATTGTATCATTACTGTACTGAACTTATTGTAAAAAGGAGAGGTGTCGATGACAGTCTTAAACGATCAACAATTTGCCAGAATTTCTCGAGCGCTTGCTGAACCAAGACGCTATGAAATGTTAAAAGAAATCAGTGCATCCAATGATCCGTTGCCCTGCAGTGTACTGCAAGAAACGCATAATGTAAGTCCTGCAACCATCTCTCATCATCTCAAAGAGCTTGAAATTGCAGGATTAATTCAGAACATCCGTGAAGGTAAATATATGAGTCTCGTGTTTCAGCCTGACATTTTACGTGCTTATTTAGATAAACTTTCGGAACTCTCCGGTAAAGAACTTTCGTAACCTTAGAAAGTTCTTTCTTATTCCCGCGAATTTTTTAATGAGTCCAAGGTCTTTTTTACTCCTTGCCATCGTTGTGCTGAGGCAAGATCCGCTTGAAGTATTTCAAAAACAGGTTTTCAGAATCATCCGCGGAATATCATCGCAATACCCTCCCATAGTTTAAATTCCAATGTATACGTCGAAAGGCTCTCATTTGCGTAGAATCTTGTGCATACACGGTTGCCGTAATGCAAATTAGTTGGCCGTAACTCCTTTTTGATAGAAAATAGCCACCGCCTAGGAAAACTCCAGTTCGACCGGAGGGTTCAACTTAGATGAGATGATTCTCAGTTTTTTGCATTACTTTACGGAACAGCGGCTTATTTGCCTTCTATAGATGCCCCACAAACACCAATCGCCCTCTATGGTCAAGTAGAGGGCGCTCCTTTGGATTCTGCACGTTGGCATCACAGGGCTAGCTCCAGTACAATTACAATCATAAATGAGTGGTGTGCGATCGGATTTCTTCCCGGGCATTGTCATTCATTCTTGCTGGAGTCCATTTTGGTTCCCATACAAGTAAAACCTCGACCTTGCTAACACCAGATACGGATGCCGCAGCTTCTTCTACTTCCTTTACGATTTCATCGGCTAGTGGACATTCAGGAATTGTAAGTGTCATTCTTATTCTCACTAACCCATTCTCTTCTAGAGTAATTCCATATACAAGTCCAAGATCGACGATATTAGCTCCTACCTCAGGATCGTGTACTTCCTCCAAAGCTGTCCAAATGGCACTTTCTTTATCCATAACGGAAGAGCATCTCCTTTCCTTCTGAACAAACCTGGCAAGGGGGAACCTCAAAGGTCAAGCCCGGCAAATATGAACTGACTGGTTTGGTGCTTAGAGTACATTCACGGCTTCCGCCGCCCAATCCGATTAATCCGAGAAAACTAAGCCAGCCCATATCTTTGTTGTTATCGGTTATGTCATAGAATGACCCGTTTCAAGTTTCTTATTCAACATCGGTGACCAGCTTTTTTCATGTTGAACTAGTCGATAACGGAACAGGCCAGGTCCACATGTATATGCTGCCGCGCAGCATAATATTTTAGAAGAAGGTGAGTAAATGATCCACCAGCAGCAAGCTTTAGCCGCTCACGAATCTCTTGACAAGGCTGTGTATGCCAAAGCTCCCTTCTATGCCCCTTTTTTCAGAATCCTACAGTCATCTGCATTATGTCCTTGTATTCAACTCCGCTCACATGGATGAAAATCAAGCAAAAGGATAAATTAGATACAACTTAATTTTTTGCAGGTGTGGTGATATAGATGAACCGAATAATCCTATTCCTTCCACTACGCATAGCTGCAATTGTGTTATTAAGTTGCAGCATGATTGGAAATACCGGAGATGCCCTTTCTGCAGATCCATCGCTACCGATAGTAAACGAACAAGGGATTTATTCGATCGAAGTATTTCCGTTAAAACATCAACTTGTTGTGAGCATGCAAGGACAGAAATTCAGGACATATTCCGTTGCTGTTGGAAATCCAACTACCCCAACCCCTGTTGGGGAATACCAGGTCATGTATAAAGGAAAGAACTGGGGAGCTTCGTATGGACCTCGTTGGCTGGGATTAAACGTCCCTTGGGGGTATTACGGCATACATGGCACGAACAAGCCCTATTCCATCGGACAACATCAAAGTCACGGTTGCATCCGTATGCACAACCGCGATGTCTGGACCTCTGTCAAGATAGTAGACACAGATTTTTTTCTTACGCTGCCTGACCGGGGTACATACGTTCGTAGTCAGAAGGCGTGTTATACCCTATCGTAGAATGGATACGTTGGTTGTTGTAAAAAACTTCGATGTATTCAAAGATACTCTTTTTCGCTTCTTCGCGCGTTTGGTATTTATTGAGATAAATCAGTTCTTTCTTTAGAACGCTGTGAAATGACTCGATGCAGGCGTTATCGTAACAGTTTCCCTTGCGACTCATGCTACCGGTCATTTCATATGTGTTGAGTTGCTTCTGGTAATCATGGGATGCGTACTGACTTCCGCGATCCGAGTGGTGCAACAATCCTGTACTTGGCTGTTGACGACCGTGGGCCTGTCTCAATGCCTGTAGTACAAGCTCTTTCGTCATCCGTTCACTCATGTGCCAGCCGACAATCTTACGTGAGTATAGATCGAGTACGCTCGCCAAATAAAGCCAACCCTCATCAGTGGGGATATATGTAATATCTGTAACCCACTTCTCATTCGGTTTACTTGCAGTAAACTCTTGGTTCATTACATTTTCTTGAACCGGTAGGGAGTGCTTAGAATTGGTTGTCGCTTTGTATTTCTTTACGGTCTTGGACCGTATTCCATTCTCCTTCATGATACGAGTAACGGTACGACGAGAGATTTTGACACCCTGTTGATGCAACCGTTCGGTGATTTTCGGGCTTCCATAAAGTTGCCTATTCTCATCGTATACTTCCTTGATTTGTTCCGTCCATTCCTTGTGCTGACGCTTACGTTCACTCTCAGGGCGCCCTAGCCATTTGTAATAGCCGCTACGAGAGACTTTCATTATGCAGCACATCTTCTCCAATCGGTACTCGGAGCGGTGTTCGTGGATGAACGTATATCTTACCGACGGTCTTTCGCAAAGAAGTGCATCGCCTTTTTTAAGATTTCGTTCTCCTCTTGAAGATCACGAATGTATTTTTGCATCTCTTTTATTCTCTGATCTTCTGGGACTAGGGCTTGTACAGCAACGATTTCCGGCTCACTGCCATACCTTTTCTCCCAGCCATATAATGTATTTGCATTAATCTTCAACTCGCGACCGATCTCTGCTACCGACTTCCCACTCTCCTTTATATATTTAACTGTTTGCTTCTTGTACGCTTCATCATACTTGATCTGTTTCATAGACACAGTGTCCTCCGCTCATCTATTTGAATCTAGTATAATCTGTGTCTACTACTCAGTCTAACTTCAGTTATTGAATTATTCGAGATGATTCCACTTGGAACAAAAGTAACCATTTACGGACATGTACTGGGAGACCCGGGTCATGAACCGAGGAAGCTTGCGGAGAATGACGTCGGCGGAGATGTCCAGTTAATTCAGTCCCGTTTGAAAAGTGCCGGATACTACAAAGGGATATGTAATGGAAAATTTCGCTCGGATACAGCCAGGGCCGTAAAAAGATTTCAACAAGACCACCATATGGCACAGGATGGCGTGGTGTCGATAAAGATTTATAATAAGCTCGGATTGCTAGAATAAGGGGAAAATCAAAGAATAGCGCCGCATGTCGGGATGTTGTTTTAGATAAATCAAGGTAGATAGTAAAGGGGAAGAAAGCGGATGGTTTGGTCAAGCTTCGAGGTAATTATAAAAAGACAACCAATCGTTGTAAAGGTTGTATCTGGGGAAGTTGGGACGGATATCGACAATATTGCCCAAAACGACGGAAGCCTGACTATCAATAATGATAACATGTACCTTACAAAGAGATGCTGCCCTGATCGAGGCCGCTGAAAAGGTCCTTATCATGAAAGAGGCACAACTTCCTCAAGCTTTTGAGAAAGTTGTGCCTCTTCTCTGTATAATAAAGGCAACAAATCAAGCCTTTTCGAATAGGTTGTCTTTGTTCAATTAGCGGGCAGGTTAACGACAATAAAAGGTCGAAATCTATGAAGAGTAAGAGGCGCAATTTCATAATAATCCACATGGGAGGAGAAAAGAAATGGCTGAGGTTCTTCTATTTCACCACGCAATGGGACTGACAAAGGGTATTCACACCTTCGCGGACGAGCTTAGAGGGGGTGGGCACACTGTACACGTGCCTGACCTTTTCGAGGGGCACTCGTTTACCACTATCGAGGACGGCATGGCCTATGTCAAGGAGATTGGGTTCGAAGAGATTATGGAGCGCGGTGCGCGTGTGGCCAGTGAGTTACCGCGTGAGATTGTCTATGCGGGGTTTTCACTCGGTGTATTGGCAGCCCAGAAGCTCGCCCAGACCCGTGAAGATGCCCGTGGCGCGTTATTCTTTTACTCCTGCGTTCCGACCTCTATGTTCGGCTCCCCCTGGCCAGCGGATCTGCCGGTACAAATTCACGGCATGGACGCTGATCCCTATTTCGTAGACGAGGGCGACATTGAGGCGGCACATGAGCTCGTGGCGTCAGCCAATCATGCCGAGCTCTTTTTGTACCCGGGCGATCAACACTACTTCGCCGACAGTAGTTTGTCGTCGTATGACGCTGAAGCGACGGCGCTGCTGTTGCAGCGTGTACTCGAATTCCTCCGGCAACTGGATAACTGAGCTGCTTGCGCACAGAAGGCGTTAGACCTTGGCCATTCCGGCACGAGGACGCGAGTTTCCGGTTTCCAGTTAGAGAAGGGAACAGACTCCTGCATACGGTTAGTCAGTTAAGCTAAACGGGGAACGCTAGTTCAATCGGACATGAAGGCAGCCACCCAGAACAGTCGGCCACCTTCATGTCAGCTAACGGGCAGGCTGGTTTAAACCCGATATATGTCTGGAAGAAAGGATCATCATTATGAATATACTATGGGATTTTGATGGAACATTGTTTGATACCTATCCAGCCTATTCAGACATATTTTACGAAGCATTGCGTGGTTCGGTTACCAGGCAAGAAATTTTATCACAATTAAAGGTTTCATTTAGTCATGCCGCAAGTCATTTTAATCTCTCAGACCAACAGGTGAAAGAAATGTTTATTATGGAATCAAGCCTTCATCCAAAGAAAACCCCGCCATTTCCAAATGTAGAGAATATCCTGAAATCCGCCAATGCAAATGTAATCATGACCCATAAACCACGATTAGAAGTAATGAATATATTGAACTATTACAATATGGCGGGATATTTTAAAGAACTAGTAGCAGGTGACGATGGGTTTTCAAGGAAGCCGGATCCCGAGTCCTATATATACTTACATAATAAATACAATATAGACCTGGTTATTGGAGACCGTGAAATAGATATTCTACCAGCTAAAACTCTTGGCATAAAGACATGTTCATTTCAAAATAAAACGGGTGGTGCTGATTTTTATTTAGAAAATTATGAAGATTATTTTCTTATAAACCTTTGATCTCATCAAGTAGAAATTGAAGATCGGCAGCTGCGCTACCCCGAAAATTACTCTTAGCATAAACCCAAAAATGGCAGCATGAAGCTAAGCCCAGCTTTGATGGTTTTTAAAAGCTGTGCTTCTTAGGAATGTATGAAACAATAGGAAGTTAAGAGGCCTCCGAATTAGAAAGAGCGACTTGAAAACCAAGATTCTCGAGCTTTCGTACGGCTTGTCTAACAATCGCATCTTGCTGTCGCTGTTCAAAGTAATGACTGCCTAAATCTTTGTAATCCTCTTTGCGCGCAAGGAGATGGTAAGCAATGATCATGATCGAGTGCGCAACAGCTACGGCTGCTCGGTGTCTCCCTTTTCGGGCGGCGATGCGCCGGTACTGGGCTCCCAGGTAGTTGTCAGATCTGCATACGGAGTGGGCGACTTCGATCAGTGCCGCTCGGAGATATTTGTTGCCTTTGCGAGTTTTCGAGGATTTACGTTTTCCGGCACTTTCATTTTGCCCTGGAACGAGGCCAGCCCACGAACAGAGATGAGCGGCAGATGGGAAGCGTGAAGCGACGTCAGTCCCAACTTCGGCTAAGATTTGTTCGGCGGTACGCCGGCCGATCCCTGGAATCGTATCCAGCCGTTCAATGTCTTGCTGAAAAGGGTCGAGCCGTTTGGCTACCTCCGTATCCAGTTCGAGAATCTGCTCATTCAAAAAATCGACGTGAGTGAGCATGGTTTTCAGCATGATCCGCTGGTGGGCACTCATGTTGCCGCGTAAGGCCAATTCCAACTCTTCCTTCTTTTTCTTCAGTGTTCGTCGCGCGAAAGCTGCCAGCTTTTCGGGATCTTCTTCTCCCTCGATCATGGCACCCATCCTATCGCGGCTGCTCACGCCCATCATGTCGGAGACAACAGCAGCGAGCTTCATATTGGCGCCTTCCAAGACCTTTTGGACCCGGTTATGTTCGCGGGAGCGTTCCTGAATGAGGCTGCGACGGTAACGGACTAATTCGCGAAGTTCGCGTTGGTTACGGTCAGGAATATAACTAGGCTTCAGCAGACCATGTCGCAGCAGATTGCAAATCCACTCCGCATCTTTCACGTCCGTCTTCCTGCCGGGGACTGCCTTGATGTGTTGGGCGTTAACGACGAGAAACGGAATCTCCTCGGCTTCAAGCAGGTTGACGACGGGTTTCCAGAAAACGCCGGTACTCTCCATGGCCACGTGTGTACAGCGATACTGCTTGATCCAGTCGATCAAGTCGAGCAGGAAAACCGTATGTGTACGAAACGTCTTAATCTCCTTTCCTTCGGGCGTCAAAACACAAGCAGTGATGGACTTCTTGTGAACATCCAAACCACAAGCGCGTTCGATCAGGACATCCATAACATTCACCTTTCTACGGCAATGAAAGTTGAGGACTGGTGCAACAACCAGAAAAGGATTACTCTACCCCGCGTGCTTCCCAAAAGGAGCGACATACCGTGGTGCACCGTGATCGTCGTAGTCAGACTAACGGATGGGTTCGTGACACCATAGCGTAACGACCTTCCTCACCAGCCGTAAATATAGTATAAAACGCCGCACCAAAATTTTCATTACTCTGTGGTGCCCCGAGAGGGGCATGGGTGGCTAACGGGCAGCATCCAAATAAAAAAGCGGTATGGGGTGATATTGTTATAAATAAAATTGATACAGTCATCTTTGACTTAGACCAAACATTGCTTGATAAAGACCAATCACTATTAAACTTTGCAGATTACCAATATGAACAGTTCTCTCTATTCAGATTTATTCCGGACAAACCGAAATTTATGGGAAAATTCTCGGAACTAAACAATATTATAATGCCTAAAGAGGAAGTTTATAAAAAGTTAATAGACATTTTTAATATCGAAAAGAGTCTGCACGCTGAATTGCTTGATGATTTGAATCATAATTTTCATGTGTACAGTGTTGGATTCCCTGGACTGCATGAGATGCTTGAAACATTAAAGGAGCGAGGATATAAATTAGGAATAATCACAAATGGAAGGGACTTTTACCAACGGAACAAAATTACCGCTTTAGGATTGTCAGATTATTTCACTGACATCATTACATCAGGTGCGGTCAATATTAAAAAACCTGACCTTGCAATATTTCAAATGGCCTTAAAAAACTTAAAGTCATCGAGTAAGCGCACAGTATTTATTGGGGATAGTCTCAAGGCTGATATCATTCCTGCTAAGGAGCTTGGGATGTTCACAATTCTAAAAGGCAAGGATTATTCTTTTACACAACCTGATGCAATTTGTGATAACTTAATGGAGATACCGGATATTATAAATCGTTTATCTGTATTGTGAATTGAACTAACGCAGCACGTTAGTGAGAAGCTTGCCGCGCGGCGGCTCCTTTTTCGTTTTGTTGAAGTAACGGGCAGGATAACGGCGAAGGCACCACGAAATATTGAAATTGGAAAATCCTAAGCTTCTAGATAACGGAGTAGAACTAACGAGAACCTAGGAGGTACAGTGATGGCCGATAAGATATTTGAAGAACCGAGGCTTGCAGATGTTTATGATTTGTTTGATTCGCCAGAACGTCCGGATCTTGACCTTTATGTTGCACTAACAGAAGAGTTCGATGCTCAATCAGTGATTGACTTTGGCTGTGGAACGGGGAACCTTGCCTGTCGCCTTGCAGCCCTTGGTAAGGAGGTTGTTGGAGTCGATCCAGCCCTTGCTTCGCTCAATATTGCAAGCTGTAAGGCGTATGCGGATCGAGTAAAATGGTTTCATGGAACAACGGAAATGCTTTCTGGATTGCAAGTGGATCTAATCACGATGACCGGCAACGTCGCCCAAGTCTTTGTAACTGACAAAGAGTGGATATCAACTCTCCGTGCTTGCCGAGAGGCTATACGACCAGGTGGACGGCTTGTCTTCGAGGTCCGGGACCCTGCAATGGAAGCATGGAAGAACTGGAATCGTGAGCAGTCCCATCAGGTGACTGAAGCACCTGAAATCGGAAGGGTCGAGACGTGGACTGATCTCGTTAGTGTGCAATTACCGCTAGTTACGTTCCGGCACACGTTCATTTTTCATAGTGACGGGACGGAACTGACCTCGGACTCGACACTGAGGTTCCGGAGTCAGTCCGAGATTATTGATTCTTTGGCTGCTGCGGACTTACCAGTCGAAGATATTCGAGATGCACCGGATCGTCCTGGGTTGGAATTCGTTTTCATCGCTCGATGCCCGGACTGAAATTTTGAACGCTTTGAACTAGTATGATAGGTTTAGCGGCTAGAGGTATCCGTTCTTATGGCCAAGTGAACGGGGGGTGTTTAACTAACAGATCACGATAGCGCGGCGAACCAGTCCTGTGAAGGGGCTGGTTTTTTCGAAACAATAGCTAACTGGGCACGTTAATGAGGAGCTAGCCACGCGGCAGCTCCTTTTTCGTTTATTGAAGTAAGGGCAGTTAACGTTAACGAAAAAATAAAACCGGCACAATTATGTGCCGGTTTAACCAATAATGCCAAATAAAGGATGATCCCTAAAAAAGCCATAGATACATACTAGTATATAAAAAAATTCAACATAAGTCTATTACTTTTTTTGCATAAATTGTATGTTAATTAAGCGACCGCGGCGCAAAAACGATAAGGGAGATTAAACATAGAGCCATATGACATTTTACCAGAGAAGGAGAAGCTGTATGATTACACTCAGAAAAATCACGCTGGAAAATCGACGTTCCATATTCAACCTGGAAGTCTCAGAAGATCAACGCCGCTTCGTTGCGTCCAATCTGTCAAGCGTGGCTTCGTGTTATGTCCTTGCAACCAATGGGGGACATCCATTTCCGTTTGCCATTTACGCGGATGAACAGCCGGTCGGTTTTGTTATGATTACTTATAGAATCACCGGGTATGAACGCCCGACAATCGCAGATGACAGCTATTGCATCCTGCGACTGATGATTGACAAGCAATACCAGAACAGGGGCTATGGTCGGGAAGCCATGAAAAAAATTTTGGAATTTATCCGCACCTTTCCGGCAGGGCCTGCGCATTACTGCTGGATTTCTTATAAGGCTGATAACGTGGCCGCCAAAAAGCTTTATGAAAGCTTTGGCTTCCGTGACAACGGCGAAATCTTCGAAGATGAGCTAATAACCGCATTGCGATTCTCCAATGCACCATTTGGAGTATGCACCCCATGAAAGCTAAATTGTATCCATTTCTAAGTTCTTAGGGCTCAACTAACGGGTACAAGAACTCAATAAACCACCAGAATGAGGCTGCCGGATAAAACAGCAGCCTCATTGCGTTAAGCGGGCAGGATAATGAAATATAACCTTTTGGCAGCGGCACAATAAATCAGTTTCTGAATTATTTGACAACATCGGATTTGGAGTTTGATGCAACGCGACTGATTATAAATAGTAACGGGATATAGGCAAAGATGAAATAAAATCCTAACTCATTTATGATTTTTTCTAATGCCCCGATCTGCGTTTGTTCTTTGAATGTAAGCGCGGCGATGAGAAGGGTTGCCAGTATAACGGGTAGAGTCAGCCGGGGTTTAAGCGTAGCAACTCTTTTCATAATTCTTGTACAGCACCATATAGGGATACAAACCGTCGGGATGATAACAAAAAGCCACAAAAAAATAAAAAGATTTTCGAACCTTGCAATAAAGGATAACTCAGCGATTTTTGTCATCGCCAAGGTTGGCCATATCGTATGTTTCAGCAGTCCTTGACTAAAAAACATCAGGGTTGCAATGATTATAGCCGTATGTTTGAAGGTAGTGAAAAGCAAGGCGAAATGAGCCCATTTTACGTTTTTTTCGGGTGATTTCAAGAAAGGGAAGTAAATAAGCAAAGTTTCAAGTCCGAAGAAAATGAAACTGGAGGATTTAGATCCTTTAAGCAAATCAAGAAAAGAATGATTGAGTAAAGGCAATAAATTATGGAGATTGCCTTGTCGCATCGGGAAGTAAAGCAAAAAGAGTAAGGGGATCAAAGCCCCGAAAAAGCTAAACCCGGCAACAACCCTGAACCCGCCGGATACGACATAATAAATGATGCAAATTAAGAGCCCGGCCAAAGCCCATGTTCTAACGGTTGGAAATACCCACACTTGAATGATTTCAATGTAAGATCGGAAGTAAAATAGAGCCATTATGAAATAGTATCCGACTAATAGCAGAGAAACGGCATTGCCCATGAAGCTGCCGAGGATCTTTCGATGCAAGTCAATTACATCTTTAGCCGGATTGCCGAGCATCTTATAAACCATCCAGATGATTAGATGCAGGCTCAAACCCATGAGGATAATCGATATCCAGGCATCTTGACCGGCATCATCAAGGACAAGACTTTGAAAATTTAGAATGTTAGCGGCAGTTTGGGAAACGCCGATTAAGAAAAATACAAAGTATCCGGAAATCGTGTAATTTTCCTTTACCCGATTCTGCACTAATGACCAACCCCTGAGTGTAAAATAATAATCTTCGTCTTCACTTCAAAATCCAGATTAGGGTAGATTGTTTCATTAAATCCGTTCTCGCTGTACGTTCTATGCTGCCTCCTGTATTGCTCTCCGAAGCCGATAGGATCGACGTTGTTCTTTTGTAAATGGATTAGCATCGTTTTAATTTCCGAAGCGAATTTTTCTTCGATTTGCGTCTTTACTTCATGAAAATCGTCCTTTTTCTGAATGTTTATTTTTTTCGGAAATTGTCTGGGCACTATGGTTAATTTAAGGGATATCGTTGCCTTTCCGTTTTGCGCGATGGCTATTTTTCTCTTTCCGTGCAGAATGATAAAGGAATACATCTCTTTTGGACCGGTCTTGAAATCATATTCGCCTCTCAGGGCTTTGTCTTTAAGAAGCTTTAAATATAATCCTTCTTCGTTGGTTAACCAAAGCTTCAATTCTTCTCCTTTAAAGACACCGACACCATCCATATGCAGTAAGCCCTTATCTATATTGATGACAGGTAAATAAATATCCTGGCCTTCTCCATAATACTGATTAACGAATGAATGATAATTTGTCATCGGCGTATTCCCATGGTACATGTTTTGTTCGATCAGCTCTGACAAGAAAAAGGGTGGTTTCTTTAAGCTTTCGGATATTATCGAGCTTGCCTTTTGTTTTGTGATAACAATGGTAGCATTGCTGCTTTTAATGGATTCCCGATTGATGATGTCGGCAAGCTCAGCGATGGCTCCTCTTGCGAATTTTTCGCTAATGACCAATGTGCGCATTTGACCGATTTCGATAGGCTGTGAAGACTTGGCAGCTATAGCTGTGAAAATCCCGTAAATGATTTTCGACTCCGCGGTTAACGGCGATACGAATTGTTTCCGGGAAGCTTTTATATACGTAGGATAAGAAGCGCTCATCTTATACGTCTCTCCTTCGATGTCTACTCCCATGCTTTGGATGATATTAATCCGGTCGATTATCCTCACTTGAGCGCAGCCGGATAACAGGCAGCAGCAGAAGAGAGCCAGGATATGCCCTTTCATGATTTCATCCTCCTATCCGCACAACACTATTCATTATTATAGTCGTCGCCGACATCTTGATTTTTTTGTACGGAATATCTTTTTGCCGAGAGCGGACGCGTAAATAAAAATCGTTTAGAAGTAAGAGTGAAGGAAGAGCGGATGATACTGTCGCTGAAGCCTTTGTGGCGAAAAGGGAACAGGGGCACGATATACGGCGTACCCAACGATTTCAATCGCAATAAATGGCCTAAAATAAACATTAACCCAATCATTATGCCTAAACCGCCCCACAAGGATGCTAAGACAATCAAGGGAAAACGCAAAAACCGTATCGTGTTGGACATTTTAAAGGCAGGCGTGGTAAAGGAAGCCAATGCCGAAAGAGCAACGATGATGAGCAAAATATTACTGGTTAAACCAGCTTGCACCGCTGCTTGCCCAAGTACGATACCCCCTACAATGCCCAACGTTTGACTGACTTTTGTAGGCAATCTGGACCCGGCTTCGCGCAGCAACTCGATGACTATTTCCAATAATAGGACTTCCAGTAAAGGAGGGAAGGGAACGTTTGTTCTGGATTCGATAATCGGGCCTAAAAGATCCCTGGGAATGATTGTGTAGTGAAAAGTAAGAATCGCAACATAAAAGGAAGTAGCCAGCATTGAAAACAAAATCCCAAAATAACGAATGAGACGAAAGAATGAACCCAAAATCCACGGCAAATAGTAATCTTCGCCAGAAGCTATAAAGCTAAATAAGTTGACGGGTCCCGAAAGTACAGCAGGAGAACCGTCACATAGAAGGGATACTTCCCCGTTTATCAAACAATACATGATTCTGTCCAGTCGTTCAGTGGACAAAAATAACGGGAAGGGAGAATTCGAATTGTCTGTGATAAGTTGTTCCAGAAGAGAACTGTCAAAAACCACGTCAAAATCAAGGTCCAAGAGCCTCTGCCTTGCCGTATTTACATGTTGTGGATTGGTAATACCCTCCAAATAAACGATAACGATTCTCGTTTTTGAAATCGAACCAACGATGAGTTCCTCAAATATAAGTTTTTCGGTTACAAGCGCTCTTCGAAGTAAAGTCATATTGATATCTATATTTTCGACAAATCCGATCTTTGGACCGATTACGCTGTATTCATTTTCGGTATCATTATAACCACGATGGCCCCGTTTTAAATCCGCGATGTCCACTATTAGACCTTCATTCAGATGGGGTTCCATTTGAAGAAAGATTGAACCGCGAGCCAACCTTTGTAAAATTTCTTCGAGGTCTGAAGAAGCCTTGATTCCTTCAATGGGAATCAAGGCTTTTAGATCATGCAAATTATTGATTTCACAACTCGATATTTGAAAGAAAGAGAGTAAATCATGGTGAAATTGTTCATGGTTTATAAGCGTTTTATAGTACGAAAAATGAAGAAGCTTATCTTTTATGCTTATGGTTATCTGTAGAAAATCATCCGATTTTGAGAGCTCTCTTAAAGCCTTATGTATATTGGGGAGCATAAGACGTACCACCTGTCCAGGAAAAGTAATTCGTCTTATTATGAGGTTCTGAAGTTGAAGTTATACCCGTTATTTTACAATAGAGCAATCGATAATAAATTTCCCCGCTTATCTCCTGATAGAATAGATGATGATATCTGATACCATATTCAGGAAGATACGTTTCAGAAACTGATCGCTAATTAAAAACGCAGGCGTAAAAAGGAGATATCATGAAAACAACACAATCAAAAGACGGCACAACCTTAGCGTACGATATCTACGGTAGTGGACCAGTGCTCGTATACATTACAGGAGCGAGCTGCTTTCGCTCATTTAAGCCGATAGTGCAGGATGCCAAAGTATTTGCCGCTGAATTCACAGTTTACAGCTACGACCGTCGTGGACGCGGCGATAGTGGCAATACGCTGCCATATTCTATGGAACGTGAAATCGAAGATATCGAAGCCATCATTGATGCAGCTGGCGGGACGGCGTATTTGTATGGACATTCCTCAGGTGCCGTGCTGGCACTTGAGGCTGCACTGCGACTGGGCAGCAAAGTACAAAAGGTAGTTATGTATGATGCGCCATATGTGCACGACGAGAAAGAAAAGGCCGAATACAAACAATTAAGTCAAACCATACACAAACTACTCGATAACGGCAAGAGAGCGCAAGCAATGAGCACCTTTTTGAAAGGTATTGGGATGCCAAAAGTATTTGTTTTGTTATTGCCGTTATTTCCTGGCTGGCGAACTATGAAAGCACTTGCTCCAACCCTCGCTTATGATATTGCTCTAACTGAGGATATGCCACCCGTTGAACGAGCCACTCGAGTTACTGTACCAGCACAAATCATCGTTGGCGAAAAAAGCCCCGCCAGCATACAAGATGTCGGCCGCCAACTAACGAAGGCAATTCCAGAAGCAAAGTTCGTACAACTTGCAGGCCAAGACCACATGGTTAATGCAAAAACCTTGCTGCCATTGCTTTCGGGCTTCCTTAAGTAATATTGTGGTATTTATTCGCGGATAATTAAACGGCGGAAGTTTAGGGGGAAGCAAGATAGCTAAATAAAGACATTTGACGAAGGAACTGCTGCCACCTGGATCGTTGTGATTTGACGCATCTCCAAGTTGATTTTCTCCTTCCTAGAAACAAGTCATGATACAGGTAAGCTTCCATTTTTTTCATCCAAATAAGTATCGCAGCCTTTGTTAATGGCGATTGAATACAAAAATTTGGGCACAATATATAAAACATTTCTGTCGAAGAGGGATCAAGTTGAAAAGAATCATGAACCGTGAGAATTACAAAAAATCTGTTGATGCTCTATATAAGCTTTCCTCCTGGCTGCACTTTGGGATCTACATCCTTATTCTCATTGCGTTGTGCCTTGGTATAGTCGGATTCATTACCAAATGGTTTACATTATTAAACCAACCGTCTGATGTTCTGAATGATTTTCACCAAGTAGCAGAGGATATTTTTTCGTTGATCCTGGTCTTCGAAATAATGGAATTGCTGCGGCTGCGGAACCCCATGCGTCTCACAGATATTTTCTTGACGGTATTGGCACGTAAAATGCTTCTATCGCCAGAGGAAAACAACCTCATTCTTTTGCAATCCATTTCGTTTTGCCTTGTTCTTGTGTGCAGGATAGTATGCACCCGGTTTATGAGGGAATAAATACGCATTGACAAATTTGCCCATTAAAAAGGACGATTTAAGCCAAGCAGCTTTCGTAGTATCAGGTCAGCCAGAGATTTCTGGCTGGCCTTTCTTAATGATCGGATGGGGAGAGGACCAGTCTGATAGGGTGATTTTGAATCGAACCTTATCGGAAGCAACATTAATATTTTTACAGAGACTTCAAATAATGGACTCTTTTAGGACGCTCTTGCGTATTAAATATAGATTCTACCCCAAGCGTATGCTTTCGAAGGAGGATGGTCGATACGGTAAGCATCGCAAAAAAACTATTTTACTATTTTAGGAGGTTCTAATGCGAAAAAGAGGATTGTGGATGACCGCCACGGCACTTGTGGTGTCGCTGCTGATACCGACGGGAGCTATGGCAGCCGGTCAAAGCGATACGCCCGACTATGAGGCCACGCGGAAGGCTGCTGCCGAGAAAGCCGAGCTGCTAACTGGAACTTACAATACGACAAGCGTTCAGTATGCCCTTATCGATCAAGGCAGCATTGTCATCTCAGGCGAGTCCGGCCGCAACGACGAGCAAGGAAAAAAGCCGCTGACGGAGGACACGATGTACGGCATCGGTTCGACAAGCAAAATGTTCATAACGGCGGCCGTGATGAAGCTGGTAGACGAAGGGAAAATCGATTTGGACATGCCTGTCGTTCAGTATATCCCGGACTTTACGATGCAAGATGAGCGTTACAAGCAAATTACGCCGCGCATGCTGCTTAATCATTCATCCGGACTTTACGGTTCGACGCTAACCAACGCTTTTTTATTTGAAGACGACGATACCTACGCGCACGATATGCTGCTGAAGAAATTGGCGGATCAGAAGCTGAAGGCCGATCCCGGCGCGTATTCGGTTTACAGCAACGACGGGTTTACATTAGCTGAGCTCTTGGTAGAGCAGGTCAGCGGCATGGACTTCACCTCGTATATTCATCAATATTTTACGCAGCCGCTGGGAATGTCCAATACCAAGACCCCACTGGATCAGCCCGACACATCCCGGATGGCGGGACTCTACTTCCCTACATATAAGGGACAGCTGCCGAACGAGACAGTCAATGTTATCGGAACCGGCGGCATCTACTCTACGGCGGAGGATTTGGTCCGTTTCTCGCAAATCTTCACCGGACAAGCCGAAGGCATACTCTCAGAAGATTCGGTAACCGCTATGGAACAGGAAGAGTATATGAGAGGAATGTGGCCCGAGGATGCGGATACGTCTGTCAATTACGGGCTTGGATGGGACAGCGTCAACCTGTTCCCGTTCGGCAATTACGGCATTAAAGCGCTGACGAAGGGCGGAGACACGATTCTCTATCATGCCTCGCTCGTCGTGCTTCCCGAGCATAACATGGCGGCTGCAGTTCTCTCTTCCGGTGGCGCCAGCACGATAGACCAGCTGCTGGCGAATGAAATTCTGCTGGGAGCGCTGCAGGAAAAAGGCATCATTGCCGAAATCAAGCCTGAGAAGTCGTTCGGCGCTCCAGTCAAAGCGGCCATGCCGGCGGAAATGATGAATGAAGCGGGAATATACGGAGCGACGAATCAAGTGATCAAGGCAGACATCAGCAAGGAAGGCGAACTGTCCGTATCGTCGGTGCAAATGCCGGAGGCTCCGGCAGAGAAATATGTGTATACAGCGGATGGATCGTTCATGAGTGCGGATGGAAACACGAAGCTCAGCTTCATGAAGGAGGAGAACGGACATACGTATCTGTGGATTCGGGCATATGTCTCGTTGCCGGGTCTTGGCCAGACGGCCTTGTCGCACTATTCCGCCGAGAAGCTTGAAGCCAACAGCATAACGGAAGAATCCGCTGCAGCATGGAAGGAGCGCAGCGGCAAGAAATATTACCTGGTCGATGAGAAGTATACGTCGCTTGCGTATTTGCTGCTGCCGACCCTCAAGTTGGACTTGTTCCAAGAAACGCCCGGTTATGTGCTGGACCAAAAAATAACTGGTCCGAACACATCGGCCGGCGACTTGCAGATTCCGACGATGGCGGGCAGAGATACCCAGGTCTTTACCTTCTATAAAGAGGATGGAATCGAGTACCTCGAATCCGGAGGAAGCCTCTATGCGAGTGAAGCCGCCGTAAAGCCGATCTACCCGGGCAAAAAATCGACAGCGACGATCCCGGCGAGCGGTCTTGCCAAGTGGTATACGGTATCCGGCAAAGCCGCCGGCAAGACCATACAGGTGAAGATGCCTGCGCACGGCTCGTTTGCCATATATGACGAACAGGGTACATGCGTGAACTACAGCGTAATCAGCGGCAATCATAAATTCGTACTGCCTGAGAACGGCTCTATTGTTTTTGCCGGCGAAGCCGGATCGAAAATAGATATTTCCATTAAATAATACCTAAAACCAAAAGAGGGGGATTGTCTGCTGTCCAGACATCTCCCTCTTTCGTTATGCCGGCATATTGTTGATAAAATTATAATTAGATATAACAAGTCATAAAACCGTTAATCCAATCCTTTTATTGCGTAGTGAATGCGGGTAGGACGTTTTATAGTATAAGTACGAGGTCAGCATTCATGATAGGATGTGGGATAATGAAAACTAAAGTGTTAACAAAATCGCAAATCGAGCAATTCATCGAACTCGGATATGTTCATCTGGAAGAGGCGTTTCCGCGCAAATCGGCGCTTGCCGCGCAAGACTTTCTATGGACAGAGATAGAAAAGCAGGGTGTGAAGAAGAATGACCGCTCTTCCTGGAATCAGCCGATGGTGCACATCAAGGAACAGTTTGACGCAGAGGAATTTCAAGTATGCAACACCATGAGGCTGGCCAACGCCATTGAGGATGTGGTCGGAGAAGGCCGTTGGAAGGAACGCTCAATATATGGGCAGGACGGTGACAAGACGCAGTGGGGCTGGTGGCCGATCAACTTCGCATCAGGAGCGGACCTCCCTTGGGATGTGCCGACTAAGGGGTGGCACTGGGACGGAATGATGCGTCCGCATTACGTTGACAGTCCGGAGCAGGGCTTATTGCTGCTGTGCGTATTCTCGGAGATCGGCACACACAGCGGAAGCACACTGATTGCCGAAGGTTCTCATAAAGTCGTCGCCAATATACTGGCAGAACATAACTACGGTCCTATGGCAGGTGAAGCGATCCAGATAGCCAACCGCTCTCACCCCTGGTTAAGGGAGCTGACGGATACAAAAGAAAGTGATGCGGCGGTATCTGATATTTATGCGAACGACACGGCTGCAGCGGCTGTGCCCGGAAGTAGTGACCGTATTAAAAGGTTCATGGAGCAAACGCATGTGGACAGCAACGGGTTTCATCTGCGGGTGGTTGAGACGCCTGCATCTCCTGGCGATGTGCTGCTCTGCCATCCGTTCCTTTATCATAGCGCGTCGCAGAATCATTCCGGGGTACCCCGATTCATGTGCAACCGTGCCACTCCTCTGGACAGACGGATGAATTTGAACAGAGCGAATGCTGAAGATTATTCTCCGCTTGAGATCAGCGTCCTGCGTTCAATAGAGCGGACTTGAACCGCCTCATACACTCCAGGCTTTAATCAATAAGCCGCCGTTTCCTTCGGGAGATGAGCGGCTGTTTACTTGTTTATTGCCAATGGATTCCGCAGAAGTCCCCCATACAAAATGCCCCGCGTACAGCATTCATCGCCAAGGGCTGAAGTTCACTCATTCCTTGAGGACACCGCTGAGGGCGGGGCATTGTTTTAACTATCAGGAAGTATAAATTTTACCTACTTTTCTGATATTTTTGTGGAAGAAACCAACTTTGCCGCCAAAAGACGTCTTCAGCCGTTTCTTCTTGGTGTTATGAGTATATGCTCCTCTAATTTGTCAGCTGCATGAACAGTTCAAAACAGGCTTGCGTGCCGCCGTTGTCTCGTCCAGTCTGCGGACAACCGTGTTATAGGGCGCGTTGATGACGAGCTCCGGGTTTGTCCTGGCTTCTTCAGCAATCCGGATCATGGTATCAATGAAACCATCGAGCGTCTCTTTACTCTCGGTTTCGGTAGGCTCAATCATAATACACTCCTCCACATTAAGCGGGAAGTATATGGTCGGCGGGTGGTATCCGAAGTCAAGCAGCCGTTTGGCAACGTCCAGCGTCCGAACGCCGAAGGCTTTCAGGCCGCTCCCCGACATAACGAACTCGTGCTTGCACAGGCCTGGATAGGGAATCTCGTAATGCGAAGCAAGGCGGTGCATCATATAGTTGGCATTAAGAACCGCGCATTCGGATACACGCCGCAGCCCTTCCGGACCGTATGTCCGGATATAGGTATACGCGCGGACTAGAATGCCGAAGTTGCCGTAAAAGGCTTTGACGCGGCCAATCGACTCGGGACGTTCGTAATCAAAGAAGTATGATCCGTCTTCTCTGCGGCTAACGAGCGGCTTCGGCAAGAAGGGGATAAGAATGCTCTTCACGCCGACGGGACCCGAACCGGGGCCGCCGCCGCCATGCGGCGTGCTCATCGTCTTATGCAGGTTAAGATGCACGACGTCAAAGCCCATATCGCCCGGACGGGTAATTCCCATAATGGCGTTAGAATTTGCACCATCGTAATAGAGCAGGCCGCCCGCCTGGTGAACGATCTCCGCGATCTCCACAATCTGCTCCTCAAACAGGCCGAGCGTGTTTGGATTGGTAAGCATCAGGGCTGCAGTATCACTGCCCACTTCCGCGCGAAGAGCATCCAAATCGACCATGCCGCGTTCATTTGATTTGATCGTAACTGTCTCGAAACCTGCTACGGTCGCACTTGCCGGATTTGTTCCGTGCGACGAGTCGGGAACGATCACCTTTGTCCGTTTATCGCCTCTGCTCTCGTGGTATGCGCGGATCATCATCAGGCCGGTCCATTCGCCGTGGGCGCCAGCCGCAGGCTGCAGCGTCACCTGGTCCATGCCGGTCAGTACAGCGAGATCATTTTGCAGCGTGTACATAATCTCGAGCGCCCCCTGGATGCTTTCCTCCGGCTGATACGGATGTATCTTGGCGAAGCCGGCAAAGCGCGCTGTATCCTCGTTGATTTTGGGATTGTACTTCATCGTACAGGAGCCAAGCGGATAAAAGCCGTTGTCTACGCCGAAGTTGCGGCGGGACAGCTCGGTGTAATGACGGATGACGTCCACCTCATACACTTCGGGAAGCTGCGCGGGGACCGCCCTTAGCATCGAGGACGGAATATATTCAATATGATCCGCTTCCGGCACATCGCAAGGCGGGAGAGAATAGGCTGCGCGGCCCGGCTTGCTCAGCTCGAAAATAAGTGATTTTTCATGTTTCGCAGACATCTGGCTCGCCTCGTTCCTGTTCGTATCGCCGGTGCCCGACGTTGTCGTTGTCATATCGATTCCCCCAGTCGGCTTACAAAGCTGTCGATTTCGGTGCGAGTGCGTTTTTCAGTGACGGCGACCAGCATATGCCCTTCAAGCTCCGGATAGGCGAGACCCAAATCGTAGCCGCCGAGAAAGCCGGATTCGAGGAGCTTCAGATTTATATTTTTCACTGACGCCCCGTCCGGAAGCTTTACAACGAACTCGTTGAAGAATGGAGTGGAGAACGGAAGCTTGTATCCGGGTTGCTGCTTAAATTGTTGGGCGGCATAGTGTGCCTTCTGCAGGTTCAGGTTGGCCGCTTCCCGTAAGCCCTCCTTGCCCATTGTCGATAAGTAAATGGAAGCGCACAGGGCGAGCAGCGCCTGGTTCGAGCAGATGTTGGAGGTTGCCTTCTCGCGGCGGATATGCTGCTCCCGTGCCTGAAGCGTCAGCACAAAGCCGCGTTTGCCGTCGATGTCGGTCGTCTGACCGACGATCCTGCCTGGCATACGGCGCATGAGCGGCTCCGCGACAGCGAAAAAGCCGCAGGTAGGACCGCCGAGCGATTGCGGGATACCTAGCGGCTGCGCATCGCCGACGACGATGTCTGCGCCAACCTTGCCAGGCGCCTCGAGCAGACCAAGTGACATCGGATTGGCGCTGACGATGAATAGCCCTTTAACTCCATGGATAATCGGCTTAATGGCGGCGAGGTCTTCGACAGAACCGAAAAAATTTGGCGACTGGATGAGCACCGCCGCCGTCTTTGAGCTGACGGCTGCCTGAAGGGCGTCGAGGTCAGTAACGCCATTTGCATAGCCGATCTCCAGGATCTCCAAATTCAGGCCCTTGGCCATGGTTTGCACCATTTGCCGCGCTTCAGGGTGGACGGTGCGTGAGATGACGAGCTGTTTTCTTTTCGTCGCCCCGGCCGCCAGCGCACCGGCTTCGGACAGGGCAGTAACCCCGTCGTACATGCTCGCGTTGGCGACAGCCATACCGGTCAGTTCACAAATATACGATTGAAATTCGAAGATAGCCTGAAGCTCGCCCTGGCTTATCTCTGGCTGGTAAGGCGTGTACGCGGTATAAAATTCGGAGCGTGAGATCATATGGTTGATGACAACCGGAATATGGTGATCATATATGCCGGCTCCGAGGAAGCTCTTATAGCGATCCGTGTCGGCGCTCCTTCCGGCCAGCTCCTTCATATGCTCAAGCAGCGAAAATTCGTCGAGTGCGGAGGACATAGGCAGCACTCCACGGTATCGGATTGATTCGGGAATATCGCGGAACAATTCCTCCGTCGTTGAGGCGCCGACCGTCTTCAGCATGTCGGTCTGGTCCTGATCGGTCATCGGAATATAGCGGTGAATATTGGTCATCTTCGATCACTCCTTTGGATGCCTTTTATAAAATGGCGTCTTGACGACCTCAGCCCTCAGCCGCTTGAAGCGAATTTCTACCCACAGCACAGTTCCGGGATAGGCATAGTCACTATCGATCAAGGCAAGACCCAGATTGCGTTTCAATGTCGGGGACTGGGTTCCCGATGTGACTTCGCCAATCAGAGAGTCATTCATGTAGATGGGGTAATGAGAGCGGGGAATTCCCCGGTCGATCATTTCAATGCCGACCAGTTTGCGGCGGAGACCTTCGTTTTTTTGCCTGAGCAACGCATCGCGTCCAATGAACATTTCCTTGTCAAGCTTGACGAAATATCCGGCGCCCGCCTCAAGCGGCGTAATCGTCTTCGAAAGTTCCTGTCCGTACAGCGGCAAGCGGGCCTCAAAGCGAAGGGTATCGCGCGCTCCTAACCCGGCAGGAACAAGTCCGTGCATCTCGCCTGCAGCCATCAAAGCATGCCAGACATCGCCTGCCCGCTCCGCTGCCACATAGATTTCGAAGCCGTCTTCGCCGGTGTAGCCTGTTCGGGATACAAGCGTGCTTGCGCCGGCAATAGTTACCTCATTCCTGAAGTGGAAGGGGGCCAGCTCGAGCACCGCCGCTCCAATTCCTGCGGATGCAAGGACAGCGGTCGCATTAGGCCCCTGCAGGGAAAGCAAAGCCATCTTGTTGGAAATATTATCCAGAATGACGTCTCCGATCAAATGTTCCCTCAGCCACTCGAAATCCTTGTCGATATTGGATGCATTCACGACAAGCATATATTGATCCGCTGTTAGCCTGTAGATAAGCAAATCATCGACCACGCCTCCATCCGGATAGCACATCAGCGTGTATTGCGCCTGTCCGTCTGCCAGCCTCGACACGTCATTCGTCGTCATTTTCTGCAGAAAGTCCTCCGCGAATTGACCGATTATCATAAATTCACCCATGTGCGAGACGTCAAATAACCCGGCTTGCCGCCGCACGGCGTCATGTTCTGCCTGAATGCCGGAGAACTGTACCGGAAGCTCCCATCCGCTGAAGTCGATGCAGCGGATACCCGGATAGCCGGCATAAACCGGGTATAGCGGGGTTTTTCTTATTAATTCGGTCATCCTCATTCACTCCTCTTTGGTTCGTGATTGCAGGCCAATGCAAATAAGGACAGAAGCAAAAAGAATGGCGCACAAAGTAGAAGTTACTTTCCTGCGTTTCTTTTTGCTCTGTCCTTTGTACCTGAGAGTTACCCCGAATAATAGATCCGGCTTTCCCCTTGGGTGACGCCGGCCTTTCCTTTACAGGATGCCGTGCGTTCTCTCCAGAGTCGCGTCCGATAAATGTCCTTTTGCCTGAGAGATTCACCTCATGTGAGGTTTACTCCTTCGGCGCCGCCTCCATCCTGCCGATGGGCGGTCTCTCCCTTTATCATCATCCGCTTATTTGGTTGTCATAGTATATTCTTACAGATTTTAAGAGTGTGAGTCAACAAAATATTTTTTTATAAAAAATATTCGTCAGATTTATTGACATGGTGATGTACCTGCATTAATCTATAAACGATTAGCGGATGACGATGGCAGGGAGAGACCAGGCGGGTGTAACGACCCTCCGGCACCGAAGGGGCAAGTCGACAAGGCCAGCCAGCCGGTCGATTAATCTCTCAGGTAAAAGTACCTTCATCCGACGCAACTCTGGAGAGTGCAAACTTGAGGGAGCGCAAGCGGTTATGACGCTTAAACTCTCAGGTACCCGGGACAGAGAACACGGCATAAAGCCTGTTCTCTGTCCTTTTTTTGAAAATTAAGAAAATATAAACTACCTCCACACTTGCTTCCATTACTGAGGGAAGAAACTTGCTGCCGCTGCCAGCAGGACGGCGAAGCCGTTTCAACATGTGCATGAAAACGACTTACGTCAGATGCCTGGTTCCGGCAGGATCAGTCTCACGGCTTTGGACAAATAATCAAAAAGAGGGTGCAAATATGAGCGATGTAAAAGCAGGGCTGCGGTATTCGGAGGAGCATGAGTGGGCTGAGGCTCATGGAGCCACGGTACGAATTGGAATAACGGACTTCGCGCAAAATCAGCTCGGAGATATCGTGTTCGTGGAGCTGCCCGAGGTCGATGCCCTGCTGGAAGCCAATCAGCCAATGGGAACGATCGAATCGGTCAAAACCGTTTCCGATCTATTCAGCCCCGTAAACGGTAAGGTAACGAAAGTGAACGAGAGTCTGCTGGACTCACCGGAAAAAGTGAATGAAGATCCTTACGGCGAAGGCTGGATTATTGAGGTTGAGGTGGATGGTGATGCCACGGAAATGGTAGCCGGACTTCTGAGCGCGGAGAGCTACGAAAAGTTCATTGCTTCCAACTGAGGAGTAATGGAAGTATTGTAAGGGTCTGAGGATTGCCCATTCGCCTGGGGGCGGATGGCTTCCTCGAAGAACATAAGGAATGATCCGGCACCATTATTTTGTAAACGATTTCAATCCCGGTCTCTCGTCCCTGATTCCTCCGGACAGCTGTCCCAAATAAATGCTTCCTGACTTGAAGGGATTGGTCTATCAATCTCGAATGAGTTTCGAAGGATGAATTTGAGTACTAGAATGCAGGAGGGATTTTTATGTGGAACCCGGATTTGTATCTGAAGCAATTATATGACAGTATCCAACCCGTTGAAGGCTTTCGCGCGGATTCGCAGCAGGAATGGGAGGAGTGGAGGAGTCGTCTGCGGAAACGATTGGTTCAATTGCTGGGCGGATTCCCCGAAGAGGTGCCAAGTCTTTCGCCGGTGCTGCTGGAATCGGAGGATTGCGGAACCTATATTCGTCAACGCGTTCAAATTCAGACCTATCCACAGCTGTTTATGCCAATCTATGTCCTTATCCCGAAAGAAAGCAATGGCCGACCTGGAGCGGTAATCGCCTGTCACGGGCATGGATATGGCAGCAAGGATATAGTGGGTCTCAATCCCGACGGCACGAAAAAAACGGGCCATCCAGGATACCAGAAGGATTTTGCCATCGAGCTCGTCAATCAGGGTTTTCTCACCATAGCGCCTGAGCTGCTGGGATTTGGGGACCGTAAACTAAAGGAGGATGAGGATGCCCAGGCTTCGAACTCCTGCCATAAGCTATCAACCTTTCTTCTGGCAGTCGGCCAAACGATGGCGGGTTACCGGGTATTTGAGACGCTGCGATGCGTGGATTATCTGTTCACCCGTCAAGATGTTGATCTGGAGCGTATTGGATGCATGGGCATCTCCGGGGGAGGTCTCGTATGCTCGTATGCGGCCGCCATCGATGACAGAATCTCTGCTGCGGTAGTAAGCGGATTTACCAATACCTTCAAAGACAGCATTTTATCGATCCATCATTGTGTCGACAATTATGTCCCGGGATTGTCTCTAACTGCAGAAATGCCTGATCTGCTCAGTCTCATCGCCCCCAGACCGCTGCTGATTGAAGCTGGGACGCAGGACCCGATTTTTCCTGTTCAAGCCACCAGGGAAGCGTATGGGAAGCTTCAAAGCGTGTATGAATTATTGGGAGCTGCAGACCGCCTGGAACTGGACCTCTTTGAGGGAGAACATGAAATATCGGGCAGATTAGCCTACAACTGGTTTCACCGTCAGGAGCATAATTTGTGAAGGTTTTAATTGCGAATTATTTCTATTGAACCTTCTAGGCAAAAAGGAAACTAATTTAGAAACTTAGCTTGCTTGGGCATATCGGTAGGGGACCAACCGAACGACGAACCCTAATTTAACCAATAAACGGAAAACAGACCGATTTGAAATAGATATCGGTCTGTTTTTCCATGGAAATGGAAGAAATCACGCGGTTATATTTTAGCTTAGCAGCGCTCACGAACGAATTTGGCCAAATTCCGAGCTTGATTTTCTGTTCGCTGTTCAGTGAAAATAAACTACTAGACTGCCGATAAGCGTTAAGCCAACTGGCAGATTAATTGAGTAACCTCCTTTCCAGAAAGGCTGTTTTTTGGAACCTTTAACTGGTTAGCTGCGTCTAAAATGCATGGTGAACGGCTGTTGCAATAATCACAACTTAAAAGGAGAATCACAGTGATGAAGATGGTTCGAAAAAGAATTACTGTTGCGTTCGCCACGGTCTTACTTGCGGGCGTACCGTTCATGACGTGGCTGGGAATGACGACGCAGGCCGAAGCCGCCTCAGCCGGCGTTCAAATTACGGTAATGGGAAAGGCGGTACAATCGGATTCGCCGTTGATTATCGACCGGGGACGGGTGCTTATACCGCTGCGCGTGGTTGCTGAAGCATTCGGAGCTGCGGTGCAGTGGGATGCCAAAACAAGTACGGCGACGGTTCGCAGGTGGTCCGATACGGCCCAGTTCAAATCGAACAGTCAGGTCGCTGTTATCGACCGTGAGATGTCCGGCGGCACAAGTCACAGCACCGTGCAGCTTGATGCTCCAATGAAGATGTACAATAACCGGGCGTATGTGCCGCTGCGGTTTCTTGGTGCCCAGTTCGGCTATAAAGTAACCTGGCACGACCATATCGCCGCCCTTGACTCGAAATTGAGTGCGAAGGATCAACGTACATTGCTCGAGGGTGACCTTAAGGATGCGCGAAAGATTGCGAATGGCCTTGGCGGCGATCTGTATTATACGCATGATCCGCTCACGCCGCGCAGCTATGTTGGAGATAGGGACGGCGTTACGACGCTGTTTCCGGAAGGCGAAGCGCTCCGTTTCTATAGGTTCGAGGACGATATTGTGTCGCAGGTCGAAATCAAGGACGATTTCGCCTTGGTAACCTGGCAGGGGCGCCTAAACTGCACGGCATGCACCAAAGAAAATGCGTTTCAAAGCTTCATGAATCAGCAATGGACCGACGGTCAAGGTATCGCTCCGAAGCCGAGTGGCGATTACGTATATTCCCATTTCCGAATTTTCGGACCAGAAGGCTGGTCGGAATACGGCTATGTAGATGCGGACGGGAAATTGACGCAGACGGGCTACAATCACGGGGAAACAAAAACCGGAACGCTGGAAATCATGAAGACCGGCGAGCAACGTACCGATTCCGTCATTAAGTGACGGACTAAGTAAATGGTACAATAGATGCTGTGGTAACCAGTCCTTTGAGGGGCTGGTTTTATTTCTTAAAACCGAGGAACGGGTACGGCCGGGCACACCACGGACGGCCGGACAGGACCGGGATTTTCGCTTTATTCCCCTTTATGAGATCAAGGATGAGATCTATACGGTTTATTTTCCAATCGGGAAATCTGAGCGGATAGACAAGTAGATAGGAAATAATTCTTGACATGGAGCATACTCCATCAGATAACATTCGTAAATGAAAGCAAGCAAGCTAAACCGGATCATCAAGGAGCCGGGAGAAGAACGAGGGATGGAGCCTGCATTCCCTTGGGAATAATGTACGGCAAGATCGTAAAAATAAGGAGGAGAAGCCTATGAAGCATAGAATTCTCGGCGGAACCGGCATATCGGTTAGTGAGTTCACGCTTGGAACGATGATGTTCGGAGCAATGGGCAATCCTGATCATGACGAGTCGGTGCGCGTTATCCATACGGCTTTGGACGCAGGAGTCAACTTCATCGACACGGCTGACGTCTATTCCAGAGGTGAGTCGGAGGAGATCGTCGGCAAAGCGCTCAAGGGACGCCGGCATGACGTGGTTCTCGCAACGAAGTTCGGTCTGCCCATGGGCGAGGACCTCAACCAGCGCGGGGGTTCGGCCCGGTGGATCAAACGCGAAGTAGAAGACAGTCTCAGGCGGCTCGGCACGGATTATATCGATCTCTACCAAATCCACCGTCCGGACCCGAATACCGACATCAGCGAGACGCTGTCAGCGCTCACGGATCTGGTCCGGGCCGGAAAAGTGAGAGCGATTGGCTCATCCACCTTCCCTGCCGAGCTGATCGTTGAGGCGCAATGGGCGGCACAACGCGGCGGCTGCCAACGCTTTCTAACGGAGCAGCCGATGTATTCCATTTTTACACGGAAACTCGAAGCCGCGGTGCTGCCAACCGCGCAGCGCTACGGAATGGGTGTGCTCACGTACAGTCCGCTGAACGGCGGTTGGCTATCCGGGCGTGCTGATCAAATGGCGAGTCACCGGGCGTCAGGAAGACCGACGCTTTACGATCTGGCGATACCGGCCAACCAGGCCAAAGCGGAAGCTCTGCGGAAACTTACCGCTCTTGCCAATGAGGCGGGGCTGCCGCTGCCGCATCTTGCACTGGCGTTCGTGCTCTCGCATCCGGCAATCACCTCGGTGATCATCGGCCCCCGCACGCAGGAGCAGCTTGAGAGTCTTCTGGCTGGCGCGGACCTGGAATTAAACGGGGAGATGCTCGACCGCATCGATGAGATTGTCCCTCCGGGCACGGACCTCAATCCGTCGGACAACTACGCCGCTGAACCGCCTGCTCTTACAGATAAGCGCCTGCGGCGCAGGTGATTTCTTCAAATTGATGGCAATAAGTACAGCTCCCAGCTTGCTGACAAGCGGGGGGCTGTTTTGAATTTTACTTATGAAAAGCATGCTTTTCCCGAAAGGCCGATGATCCGTCAGGACGCCATTTCCGCTGCCCTGCGCCGAAGCATCCCTTTGAAAATAACCTTTAGCACCGGCGGCACGACCAGAAAAATAAATAAGGTCCGGAATAGCTGGTAACAGGTTACGAATGAGAGATCGGCATCCAGCTCTTTCGCAATAATTCCCATCTGATCCATCGCCCCCGGCGAAAGGCTTAAAAAGCTGGTCGACAGCGGTATCGTATGCAGCCCGGTCAATATGAGGCTCAGAACAACCGAGCAGACCAGCAGTGCAATTCCGCTCATTAAGGCAAGCACAATGATTTTAAATTTATTCTTCAATTTCTCGGGCTGCAGGATAAGACCGAGATATCCGCCGATCAACAGCTGAGAAATGCTCACCAGCGATGGGGGAAGGGCAGGTCCTGAAAAACCGGATAGATGCAGGACAATCGTTGCAAACATCGGCCCCAGTAAAAATGCGGTTGGAAATTTGATTTTTTTCCAGAGCAGCGCACAGCCTGTACACACCACGGCATATACCAAAATGTGGGGAAATAGTCCTCCCCAGCTCGCAGCTGCGGCAGATTCTGCACCAGGAGGCGAATGCTGGAGCGAAGTTCCGAATAACGGACTAAAAATCAGCAAAGGGACAAAGAATATGATCATAATAATCCTGGAGATTTGCATAAAAGTGATAACCGTCAAATCAACGCCTTTTATCTCCTCAGCCAAGGCGATCATTTGATTCAGTCCCCCCGGGATACTTCCCATCAATATGGTTGGAAAATCCAGACCCGAGAATTTCGCCACCAGCCAGGCAATCAGATACGAGCAAATCAACAGCAGGACGGTAAGCAGGATCATCGAAGGCAGCTGCTTTCCAATTAGCCTGAACGTATCAAGCGTGAATGACAGCCCAAGCAAATAGGCTACGATAATCATTCCGGTATCGCGCATTGGCCCCGGCCAATAGGGCTTTACGGCTGTAAACAGCCGCGAACCGGCAAAAACAACAATCATGGGGCCGAGAAGCCAGGGAATGGGACAATGAATCCATTGAAACAGGAAACCGCCAATAACGGCAAGCACGACGGACAACAGAATTTGCACCCATTTCATATGAAACCAGTGCTGGTCTTTCATGATTGATCACTTCTTTTCGTTTGTTTCTGGCTCCTTCAGGCCTGAAGTCAGTGTCGATTTTAAAGACTTTCAATTTGTTTTATTGAGCGTATTGCCTCATCCATATCGGGCGATATTCTCCGGTTCCGTTCCTTAGAACTCATGAGTTCATTATATGACTATAGAGTTTTATGTGTCAATTCCTTTATTGACCCTGCCATCGAGGCATGTCAGAATAATAAGGGGTGAATGTTATGGAAGAGTTTGAAGAATTGAAGAGACAACAAATTTTACATACGGCCAAAGCCGTTTTTATAGAAAAAGGCTATTTCTCCGCCTCGATGAAAGATATAGCGGAAGCGTGCGGCATGGCCAAAGGCAGCATCTATAAAATTTTCGATTCCAAAGAAGATTTATTTACGGCGGTTTTCGAGACTTGTCATCAAACCATGTTTGAACAAGCCAGGGAATTGGACCGTCTCCAGGATAATGACGTGCCGCCCAAGGAGATATTACGGCGCAAGATCGAATTCCAGCTCCAATATACGTTTGAAAACTTCTTTTTCATGAGCGAGTTCAGAGAACTGCCTATTACCAATAACGAGAAGTTCATTGTAGCCTGGAAGAACAAACGGGCCGCACTGCTTACCTGGCACCGCGATTGTTTTCATGAAGCTTACGGGGATCGTATTGAAGATTATATCTGGGATATCGTGGCTATATTTAGAGGACTGCAGAAGGAGTATATTGCCTATGCGCATCAGAAGGTGATTGCGCTGCCGATGTCAGAGCTGGCTCTTTTCTTCGTTGAACGAATGGACGCTGTTGTCAGCGATATGTTGCGGAGTAAAACCAAGTCTGTACTGAACGGGATCAATATTTACTTTAACCATATCAATCCTGCAGATCCGCACACGCAAAAGGAAACGGTTCACGATTTTCTGAACGCCTTCGCCGCCAGGATTCAGGAGCTGCAAAAGCCGGAAAATGCCCGCCAGGAGCTGCAGGAAGTGATCGGTTTGCTGCAGCAGGAGCTTAAGCAGGAAGCTCCCAATCGGACCCTGGTTCATGTATATACAACCTTTCTTGAAACGGCTGTGGAACTGAGGCCGTATGTCAGGCAGCTTAACCTGCTGATTTAGAGGCGGGTTGTTCCTGCTTATTGATGGATAAGAAGGGCAATGCAGCGTCAATCCTTACATCTTTACCTGTAAATCGTGAATGGTTCTCCGGTAATTTTCGGGAGTGATCCCTTTATTCTTCTTGAACATCTGGCAGAAGTAGGATGAACTCAGGCCGCCCACCTCAAACGCAACTTCCCGGATCGTTTTGGAGGTGTTTGCCAGAAGCGAGCAAGCCTCCCTGATCCGGCGGAACGTAATATGATCCGAGAGGGTAATGCCTGTGGACGCTTTGAACAAATGCGACAGATGATACGGAGACAGGAACAGATCATCGGCCATTTCTTCCAGGCGGAAGGGGCGGTGATAATTTTTTTCCACCCACTCCGTTATGTTCTCCACATGTCTTAAAGCGCGCGGACTTGCATGGGCACCGGCACCGGAAAGACTTTCCGCAAATACGTTTTGCTGCAGAAAACGAAGCAATCTCAGCATGACAAGACCAAAGCTTTCTTCATGCTCTGCAGACGGGGCATGACGAATCTGCTGCACTTCTTCCAAAATGCCGGTCAGAGGATATCCTTCCTGAAGAGAAAACACCTGTTTAGGCAAATTGCCCTTCCACAGTCTTTCATAAAACCGCAGCAGACCGGGAAAGGGAGCCAGATAAGCGGACAGCGAATGAGGATCAAAGGTCAGATTGGTACGCACATATAGAGAATTGGAGCTGGAAGGCACATCGACAAGATGCAGCTGATAGGGCTGAATCCAGATCACGGTTCCCCTGCCAAGCGGATAATATTTGCCCTCCAGCATAACCTCGCCTTCGCCTTCGTAAATATACAGCATTTCAATTCCCCGGTGGGCATGGTACCAGCGGGATTTTTCCGTTTTTTGCTTATAGCTGTAGGAGAATGACCCTAATTCAAACTCGATCCGCTGCAAGAAGGACATCAGGCAGGTTTCCTTTCAAATTCGCAATTTACCTATATAATAGCACAACAAATCAACGGTAGACTGATCCTATAATAGGTGCTGAAAGCAAAAAAGCACATAGGAGGCATTCATGAGCTGGAAAACCGCAATCGAACAAACCATCCTTTCAACAACCGCCAATATGAACCGTTTCAAGGACAAATTTCCGCATGTAAGCAATGGGGACGGCAAGTATGAGCTAGTGAACAATACAGGCTGGACGGAAGGCTTCTGGTCGGGAATCTTATGGCTGAGCTATGAATACAACCAGGATCAGGCAATCCGTGAGGCCGCTGTTCAAAGCGTTGCTTCCTTCAAAAGAAGAATGGAGCAGGGGAGTCATCTGGATCATCACGATATCGGATTTCTGTATTCCCTGTCCGCCAAGGCGCAGTGGATTGTGGAGCAGGATGAATCCGCCAGGGAACTGGCCCTGCAGGCAGCGGATGTTCTTATGAAACGGTGGAGGCCGGAATCGCAGCTTTTCCAGGCATGGGGACAGGTAGGAGATCCGGAGAACGGCGGCCGGATCATAATCGATTGCTTGATGAACCTCCCGCTGCTGTGCTGGGCCACCGAACAGACGGGAGACCGGAAATATGCGGAGGCAGCCTATATCCATGCCGAGAAGAGCAGGCGCTTTCTTGTACGTGGGGATGACTCCTCCTACCATACGTTTTATTTTAATCCGGAGACAGGCGATTCCATCCGCGGTGGAACACATCAGGGCTTCAAAGACGGTTCGACCTGGACCCGCGGCCAAGCCTGGGGGATTTATGGCTTCGCGTTGGCTTACCGCTATTTCAAGGAGCCGCAGTTTCTGGAAGCGTCCAAACGGCTCGCGCGGTATTTCATCGCCCATCTGCCCGAGGACCATGTGGCCTACTGGGATTTCGACGCTCCTCAGACCGCTGGCACTCCAAGGGACAGCTCGGCTTCCGCGATTACCGCATGCGGCCTGCTCGAGCTTATCGAGCACCTGCCGGACGATGATACGGAGCGGGAATTCTTTCTGACGTCGGTCCAGCAGTCCATGACTTCCCTTATTAATCATTACTTTACAGCCGGAGACAGGGACGAGCAAGGCTTCCTGAGACATGGCTCGTATTCCGTGAGAAGCGGCGCATCGCCCGATGATTTCGTGATCTGGGGCGATTATTTCTTCCTTGAAGCGCTGCTGCGGCTCGACAAAGGGATTCCCGGTTACTGGTACGGACGCTAATCCAGGCGAATTGTGGCCCGCAAGAAGACGCTTTGCAAAAAGCGGCTCTCTTGCGGGCCATTTTTGCATGACCCGGCCCACGCCGATTTTGTCGACGGATGCGGAAGGGCGGAGCAGGGTGAAATAGTCTGGAGTAGCGCAAGGAGTAAAAATACATCAAGTTTTGTAAAGAAAAATCATTCCTTTAAAATATGAAAGCGTTACAATAAATACAGGCAATGAAGTGAAGGGAAAGGAACGAAAGCGATTCCATTGCTGTGCGGACAGATTCATGGGGCATGAAGGATAAGCGCTTTCTCAAGATGTTAACAAACAAGAGAGGCAGGAGATGAGCGTGAGTGCAGTAAATGGGGAAATTGGATTAAATATCCATAATCCTAAAAAAAGAACAGGCATACTTCCAACTTTAATGAAGCAGAGATTTCTATTCTTGCTGCTGCTGCCCGGTCTCATTTATTTCTTACTGTTTAGATACGGTCCGATGTATGGCATTCTTCTTGCTTTTAAGGAGTATGACCCGCAGGTGGGCATATTCGGAAGTCCGTGGGTAGGCTTCAAGTATTTCCACCAGATGTTTGAAATGAAATATTTTTGGACCGTCACGGGAAATACGGTGAAAATTAGTCTGTTGAAGATTCTCGTAGGTTTTCCTACACCGATCATTTTTGCCCTGCTGTTGAATGAACTGGTTTCCAACAAATTCAAGCGCATTGTGCAAACGATTTCATATCTTCCGCATTTTCTTTCCTGGATCATTGTAGCGGGCCTGATATTTCAACTGGTATCGCCAAGCTACGGTTTATATGGATTATTGGCGGATACCTTTAGCTGGAAGCCTCAAGTGCTGCTCGGCGACAGCAAATCTTTTCTGCAAATCCTGCTGGTTTCCAATGTATGGAAGGAAATCGGGTACAGCAGCATCATCTATTTAGCCGCCATTGCCGGGATAAACACGGATATGTATGAATCTGCCACCATCGATGGCGCAGGACGGTTTAAACAATGTCTATACATTACGATCCCCAGTATATTGCCTACCATAGCCATGCTTTTTGTCCTTGGACTCGGCGGGATTCTGGATGGCGGCTTCGATCAGATCTTTAACCTTTACAATTCCATGGTCATGCCAACGGCTGATATCATCGATACATTTGTATACCGGGTCGGCCTTGTGGAAATGCAATACAGCTTCTCCACAGCAGTCGGCATAGCGAAAAGCGTTATTGCGCTCATACTTGTATTGGCTGCCAACTGGATCGTAGGCAAGCTTTCTAATTATACGGTCTTCTAGCTTTTAACGGAATAAAGGAGTGTACACATGAAAAAAAGCATAGGGGCAAGAGCATTTGATATCTTTAATATCTCCCTAATGGTGTTCATATGTCTGACTGTTGTATTTCCATTCGTCCAGCAAATCGTGATTTCGCTTAGTCCGTCCAATGAATCGGGCGAAATCGGCCTTCACCTGTTTACCAGCAACCCTACCTTTGACTCCTATACGCAGATTTTTGCAACGGGCTCCATATTGGAAGCCTATTACTGGACCATCCTGCGCACCGTGCTGGGAACCGTTCTTACGGTTGTGGTTTCGGCCATGCTTGCCTATCCGCTGTCGAAAAGATATCTGCTCGGAAGAAAAATGTGGATGGGCTTGATTATTTTCACGATGTTTTTTGGAGGCGGACTGATTCCGACCTATTTGCTTGTGAAAGAGCTGCATATGCTCAACTCAATATGGTCACTGGTACTTCCCGGGCTTTGCAGTGCGTATACCATCGTAATCATCCGCAATTTCTTCACTTCTTTGCCTGTTGAGGTTGAAGAGAGCGCTTATATGGATGGGGCCAATGATTTTACCATTTTCTTCAAAATTGTTTTGCCGCTGTCAACGCCTATTATCGCAACCATAACCTTGTGGTCCCTGGTAGGCCAATGGAATGCCTGGTTCGACGCGATGATTTATATATCGAATGGCGAAATCAAGGTATTGCAAATCCTCTTGAGAGATGTGCTTAATAATGCCCAGGATGCTGCGATGGCGAGTGTAAGAGGAGGAGAGATCGTAGACAGCTCCGGGCAAAATTACACCGCGGAATCGGTAAAAGCGGCCATACTGCTCGTTACTACCCTCCCGATCATAATGGTTTATCCTTTCCTGCAAAAATATTTTGTCAAAGGAATTATGATCGGCGCCGTAAAAGGTTGATAGGGCTTCAATGTATTCACATATAAATCATATCCAAGAAGAGGGGAAAATCATCGATGAAAAATGTCAAATGGCTTTCAGCATCACTTTCTATGGTCATTGCCGGCACGATTGTTATTTCGGGTTGCACGTCATCCAACAATAACAAGAATCAGGCTGCAGAACCGGCAGGGCAGGCGGCGGACACACAATCAAGCCAGACCAAGAACGATTACACCGTCAATGTATTTACCACAAGAATTCAGCCTGATCCAAATTCTGAAGTCATGAAGCAGGTGAATGAAAAGCTTGGTCTCAATCTGAAAATAACCGCCGTTCCCGATGCCGATTACGATACCAAGCTCAATCTCTTCGTGGCATCGGGCGATATGCCTGATGTGTACAGCGGCTATACATCCAGCAGCGACGCTCTCTTTAACACAGCCGCAAATTTGACGGAAGACGAAGTCAAGCAGTATGCCCCCAATATCTATGCGTCATTTGTCAGCAGAGCGGGCGCTCAAAAAGACCACGTCCTGGATTTATGGTCCAAGGACGGGCAGCTTAAAGGCTTCAGTAATGGCGCTCTGGGCAACTCCTTGCCGTATGGCGTTGCGGTCCGTTCGGATATATTGGCGGAGCTTGGGGTCGGTATGCCCAAAACGATTGCGGATTGGGATAATGTGTTGAAAAAGTATAAGGAGAAATATCCCGACAATTACCCGATCACCGTTCAAAACGGCGGAGAAGGCCAGGCAATGTATTACTTCCTGTCCGCATATGGCGTAAGGCGCGACGCGTGGGTCTACAAGGATAACACGATTCAGTATGCGCCATTTATGCCTGGAATGAGAGATGCGCTTATTCAGCTTAACAAATGGTATGAAGCCGGTTACATCAACCCTGAATATTATACGATGTATCAAAACACATCGGCGCCGGTGAATGAGTTTGTAAAGGGAAATGCGCTCTTTTACCAATACTACAACACCACTTTCCAGATAAGCCCGCCTTTCGATGAAGGCAGCATCGGCGCCCAGTTAACGGCCAATTTCCCGAATGCCAAGCTCGAATGGGCGCCATTCCCAACCCTGGGAGACGGAAGCAAGGCGCTTGTTGCCAATGCACCGATGTTCACGAATATAACCTTCTTCAGCAAAAAATTAGAGCAGGACAGAGACAAGCTGCATGCCATCCTGACAGCATGGGATAAAATATTCAGCGATCCGCAGATGTATACGCTTGTCAAATATGGCTTGAAGGATACTCACTATACGACGGTTAACGGCGCTATGGTTACGAAGCAGGAGTTTTCAACCAATGACGCCAAAGCCAAAGAAGGCTTCGGATGGCCCTTCAACAGCGGGTTCGATGCGACAGATGAAGTGAACAAGGTCGTTCTTCCTCCTTTTGTTCAAGAAAACAGACAGAAGCTGCTCTTTGACGATAACGGATTATACAGCCAGAAGAATGTCGACTATCTGGTTACAACGGACAAACCGACAGTAGAAGGCCCGATTACGTCGGAAGCCGGCGAAAATCTGGATGTCCGCAACCAAACGTATCTGACCCAATGGAACACCATGTTCACCTCCGTCATCGTGGGCGAGAAGAAAATCGAGGATTTTGACAGCTTTATTGCGGATTGGAAAAAACAAATCGGCGATGAACTGGTCTCAAGCGCCAACAGATTGTATAACAAGTAAGTCCGGTGATTAACCGGCGGAGCAGCATGGTTTTAAAGGTTTTAGGTCGTTTTTAATCAAAAAAAGGTAGTATGAGATCAGCTTTCTACCGATCTCATACTACCTTTATATTTCTCGCAAACCGGTGAATAACAGGCGGAGCAGGCGGAAACAGTCTGGAGAAGCGCAAGCTGAAAGCTTTCGCAAGAAAGCTGCTTCGGAAGCATCCACTTACGACCTTTGTACCCCGAACAGCTCCTCGACAAGTGACAAGCGGCTAACCCGCTTGTAACACTTGCGAGTATCGGAAGACGTTTCCGCATGCGGAGCCCGTCCTTTTCACCGTATCAGTAAACGAAATGAGGAGATAGATATGCTGAACGAAAAACAGACCGAACGAATGCTGGGCAAGCTGAAACGATTTGAGCACACGATTGAACCCTACATCTTCACCAAGGTGGATACCTTCGAGGTTGAAATGTACCGGACGCCGGAAAGACTCCATCAAATACCGCAAAGCCATCTGTTCAGCAGGGCCGATTCAGGCGAGAGCTGGGGCGGCGAGGGGAACTATTGCTGGTTTAAGGGCGAGTACCGGGTTAAGGACGGATTGGAGCATCAAGCCCTCTTTCTTAAACCGCATGTCGGAGGACATGAATCGCTTCTGTGGGTCAATGGATCGCCTTTCGGGATATTTACGGCAAGCCATGGCAATCACTACTGCGATCTGCTCAAATCAGATGCAGAGCGCGGAGAAATCATCGACATTGCATTGGAATCCTATGCGGGTCATTTCTCCATTGCGAGCCAGCCCCTGGCCGCAACACCGCGCTCCGACTATATGCACAAATACATATCGATGGAAATCTGCGTGAAAAACGATAAAATGGCGGATTTTTACTTCGATCTGAAAACCTTCAATCAAATGGCCGGCGCATTGGACAAGAACAGCTTTGTCAGGGCCAATATCATCAAAACATTAACGCAGATCCATGAGATTCTTTATTATTCTCCCGACAATATCGAGCAGGAAATATTCAATGATGCCGTCGGGCAGGCCAGCGAATTAATCAAAACCTTATATCAATACAAGAATACCTCACTCGCCCCCGTAGCGGCCGTTATCGGCCATTCCCATATGGATACGGCATGGCGCTGGACCATCGAGGAAACGATCAAAAAATGCACCCGCACCTATTCCAATCAAATCAGCTTGATGGAGCAGTATCCGGAGTACAAATTTGTACAGAGCTCCGCTTATCACGGAAAGATGATCAAGGACCATTATCCCGAGTTGTTCGAAAAAATAAAAGCTGCGGTAAAAGCGGGCAGATATGAACCGAATGGAGCGGTCTGGATTGAGTGCGACGGCAATCTGGTAGGCGGGGAAATGATGCTGCGGCAGTTTCTGTGGGGGCAGCGGTTTACCCGGGAGCATTTTGGCTACACGTCCAACTGCTTTTGGCTGCCGGATACGTTCGGATACAGTCCTTCCATTCCGCAAATTATGAAGGGGTGCGGGGTCGATTATTTCCTTACGACCAAAATGGCATGGAACGATACGAATAAATTCCCTTACGATACCTTTTACTGGCAGGGACTGGATGGTACGAGAGTGTTGACGCACTTGAACAAAACCCATTTGTGGCCGGATCCGGAAACCTGCATTGACTCCGTATTTGACGGCCATAAATCCAGAGACGCGATAACCGACAAGACGGTATCGAATATGCGGCTGCTGGCGTACGGTTACGGCGACGGCGGAGGAGGGCCGCAATTTGAAATGATTGAGATGGCCCGGAGATCGGCCGATCTGGAAGGTTGTCCGAAGGTGGAGACGATGTTCGTGGGCGAATTTATGCAAAGGCTGGAGCAGTCGCTGACAAACCCTTCCGTATATGCGGGCGAGCTCTATCTGGAGCTTCACCGGGGAACGCTCACGAACCAGCATACGATCAAACGCAATAACAGATTGTCGGAAATACGGCTGCATGATCTGGAATATCTCACCGTCCGGAACGCCGTCCATCATGATGCCATATGCATCGATACGCATATCAAGCCTCTAGTAGAGACGCTTCTTGTCAATCAATTTCATGATATATTGCCAGGAACGTCCATTCCGGCGGTCCATGACCGGAGCATCGCGGAAACAACGCATATCATTCAAGCCGCCGATGAATTAATCAGACAGGCCGTTCCGGCCAAAGCTGCGGAGAACAGCATTTCGGTCCTCAACACCTTATCCTTCGACCGCAGCGATGTCATCTATCTGGATGATGTGGAGGGGTATGTTGTAAAAGGAGGCTACAAACAGCAAATTGTAACGGATATTTCGGGCCATCGCAAGCTGGCTGTTTCGGACGTAAAGCTGGAAGCTCTATCCTCCGTAGTGCTTGAACGGGTGGAAGGCTATCCCGCTGAAGGCTCCTGCTTTACCTATGACGGCACTGTCCTGGAAACGCCATTATACAAAGTGGTTCTCGATGAGCGAAAATACATGGCGTCCATTATCGACAAGAGTCTGAACAGGGAGCTGAGAGGCCAGGGCTATGCCTTGAATACGCTGCTTATCGCCGAGGATGTGCCCACAGCCTGGGACAGCTGGGACATCGACGCCGATATTGAGCTTAAGTTCAAGGATAGCGCTGTTCTTCTGGGTAGCGAAGTCATATCGGACGGACACGTCGAGTTCAGAATCCGCAACCGCTATAAGCTGACCGCCAAATCAAGCCTGATTCAGGACATGATTTTTTACAGCGGCAGCAGGCAGGTGAAATTCGAAACCTTGATGGATTGGCAGGACGATCACAGACTGCTGAAGACCGTATTCGATACGAATGTGTTTGCGGATTTTGCGAGACAGGAGCTGCAATTCGGGTACATCAAGCGTCCGACAACACGGAATACGGATATGGAGAAAGCAAAGTTCGAGGTTTGCAACCACAAATATACCGATCTCTCGGAAAACAGATACGGCGTCAGTATCTTGAATGACTGCAAATACGGCATATCCGTCCATCATTCACAGGTTGCCCTGACCTTGCATAAAGGCGGCTGCCGTCCGGATTACCGCGGAGACAAGGGGGAGCATATGTGCTCCTATGCTTTTCTGCCGCATAACAGCGGATTTGATGCGGATTCCGTAATCAAGCCCGCCTACGAATTCAATTACAAGCCGCTTATTATTCCGGGCGAATGCAGCTTTGAAAAGTTTATCAGCGTCAGCGCGCCCAATATCATCATTGAGGCGATCAAGCCATGCGAAGATAATGATAAAGCCTATGTAATCAGACTGTATGAAGCGGAAGGCACGTATACGAATTCATCTTTGGTCTTCGGTCAAGCTGTCAGGCGGGCCGCAGTGACCAACATGCTGGAGGAAGAAATTCAGGAGCTGGAGGATAAGAATGATATGCAGCTGAGCTTTAAGCCGTTTGAGATCAAAACGATCAGGATCAGCTATTAAAGCCTGGAAACGGCTTTGGACGAAAGAGGGAGGATGAATATGTTATTTGATCATCATTCGATCGCGCGGATTCGGGACGCTATCCGTAAGGATCCCTATGCGGCCAATAGTTTTGAGCTGCTGAAAAAAGACATCCTGTCCGTTGATTATACATTTGTCCAGGAGAAGCATAAGCTTCTTCTGGAATTAAACCATCGGGCGGCTGACGAGGAGAAAGCGTATTATGAACGTACTGCCTTGACAAGAGAGCTGTCGGAATTAAGCGTCAACGCCTCTTTTCTTTATCTTCTCGAACCTGACAGCAGCCTTCTGCCAATTGTGAAAGGATTGATTTCCGCAGTATGCAGCGCTGACAGCTGGTCCAATCTGGGGCCAAACTTCAAGGTGTGGAAGTCGGATCTGACTACGGCTGATATAGGCGTGCATATTGCGATTGCATTAGAGAATATAAAAGCTCAAATGCCAGAGGAGTATATTCAGGAAGTAACCTCTACATTGCTCCATAATAGCTTTTATCCCTTGTACGAGGAATGGCTGTCGCCGGAAAACCATGTGAATGCTCTGGATACGATGGGGCATAACTGGTGGAATGTCTGTATAAGCGGAATGGGCGTAGTTTTACTTACAGCCGGTAAAAGCAGAGTCCCCCCAATTTGACTCCTGCCTGGATCAAATTATGGATTCGTTAAGAGAATGGATGAATTACCCCGGGAATACCCTGCAAAATAAAAAGGCCAACTTCGGAAGTGACGGGGACTACATAGAGTATGTCGGGTATTTTATGTATGCCTTCTCCAATTACTGTATATTCAATGAAATGTTGAAAAAAGATGATCGACTGGATGCCTTGGATTTCAGCGAGTCGGAGGAAAAGACGGCGGATTTCTATTCATCCTTTTTTCATAGACTGTGGGATGGACCGAGGCTTGCCGATTTTGGAGACATCTCTCTTCAAGTTGAGAAGCACAGCCAGTATATTTTTTATTTATGCGGCAAATTCAACAAATCGTGGACGCAGGAGAACTTCAAACAACTGAACGCCCGGCTTGCTTTGCCCTATGAATTCTATTTTTATAATCCCGATATAGCCTCGAGCGGTTGGCTGCCGCCCAGAGAAAAGATCTTTCATGATTCGGGATATGCCATCATACGCAGCGGTTTTACGGCGGACGACACTTCTTTTATGATGAAAACGGGAGAAAGCTGGAATCACAATCATGATGATGCCGGAACGTTCGAGCTTGCCTGCAGAGGACAGCTGTTTATAACGGATTCGGGCAACTGCAGCTATGGCGATCCGAATTATGTGCAGTACTATATTAAGCCCCAGGCGCATAATGTGATCCATTTCAACGGCGGTCAGGAGCCGGACGATATCAGGTACCATGGCACCAAGTATATGGGCAATTTCCCGGCCTTTCTGTCGACGGAAACGTATAAATATCTTCTCGCGGATTGCGCTGGCCCCTTCATTAACCAGTTCCAGCGATATTACCGCCATGTCATCTTTATCAAAGATATGATTGTCATGATCGACGATCTGTTTACCTATGAAGAGGGAAATCTGCATTATAATCTTCATGTGAACGGGAAAGTGGAACTGGATGCGAACCTCGCTGTTCTGACCAGCCATGGCGTGCAGCTTGAAATACACAGCTTGTTCCCGCGAAATAAAGAGTGGCAGCTGCAGTCCGGATACGCTCATGAAATCAAGAATGGAGGCTCCGCTGCGCCGGTCCAGCCGGAGGTTGAATATTTGCAAATATCAACGCCTACGGAGAAACGGAGGGAGAAGTTCATTCATTGCTTCAAGCTGCCTTCGGGCAGCGCCAGCGAGGTTCGAGTCACGGCTGACGAGGGCGAATGGGCCAAGGAAGTCGTTATTGAAAGAGAAGACGGCACGGAACGCATCATTTGCAATATGCGCGCAGACGGAAGAGTCATGCATCAGAATTCCTCCCTTACGTACAAAAATATAGAGACCGATGCGTTTATCATTTACATCAAGAGCAGCCATGACGGTAAAATCCTTCAAGTCGCGCAGCATAACGGCAGCCTGTTGAAAATTGACGGCATTTGTTACATCTCTTCCATGCTGAAAAATGACAGTCTGTTGAATCTGGAGGACGGCAGCATTACGGTACACAACACCTCCGATGCCAGCTGTTATTTTAAGACCTCGCCGGATAACCAGGCGCAGCCCGGAAAATTCAAACTCAAGGCTGGCACAAGCACTTTAAAAATCTAGCACGCCGGAGATTACAAGCTGCCCGCCTAAACCGCAATACAAAAAATCTGCCGAATTTGACTTCGGCAGATTTTTTTTGTTATTCCCGCCCATCCATGAACTGCTTCGGGCTTTTTCCCGTAATTTTTTTGAAGGTTCTGCTGAAATGCTCTGGTGAAGTATAGCCTACTTTTTCACAGATTTCATATATCTTCAGATTCGATGTTTTGATGAATTCGATCGCTTTGGTAATTCGGATATGCGCTAAATAATCGATGAAATTGGTATTCTCTGTTTCCGAGAAAAGGCGGCTGAGATAACTGCTGTTGATATTAAACTTAAGGGCGACGGACTGCAGGCTGATATCGCAGGTATAATTCTCTTCGACAAAGTGCTTTACCTGGTTGATGACCGAATTCTCGCCCTTGCGGGCCTGAACCCGCGACATGACGGAAGCAAGCCACTTGTTCAACGAGTTCAGGTCGCCGTAAAATTTCAAATGCTTTTCATACTCATGGCTTAAAGCGCGAATTTCGCCATGCAGTCCATTTTGCAGCGCAAAGTCGATCAGGATAAAATGATATTTCATATAAAGGTCCATAATGGCATGAATATGGCTGGCGTTCACAGATCCGGGAACGACCATAATTTTGCTTATATCCGCTTTGCCGTTATCAAAAAGGATGGAATTGAGCAGCTTCTTCAGCATGGAAATTTGCTTCATAACATCGATTTCCAAAGGAGGCGTTTCGTCCAATTGTGCCGTATACCGGATGATCGACCCGTTGCCTGCAACAAAACAGTAATCGGTGGAAATCCGCGCCTCATGAATGAGCTCGGGAAGCCGGGCGAAATCAGAAGCGATACGGCTCAAGCCCAGATTAATATTGAAGCCTGGGGGACGAAAGCTGTCATATACATGTTTTAAATGTTTCATGATCGAAGAGTCTGATTCCTTTCTGGAATAGAGCAGAAGGATTAAATACTCATAGGGTGAAGTCTGAACAATTTCATAACGCACTTCACTCCCGGGGGCCAGCAGCTCTTCGGTATGGGATAGATATTCTGAAATTTCATGCTTGAAGGATGCTTCGGGAAGGGCGGCATGAATATCCATTTTATTCAGTTTCAATATCGTCAGCGCTAGTCGTTTCGGTTCATTTTTGCATAGTAATTCCTGGAGAGTACCGATATCGCTAGCCTTTATATTTCCCGCAGCCAGCCGGCTGAGCAGGTTTTCCTTCATCAGTTCTCCGCTGGAATAGGGCTCCGCTTCCCGGCTGGAAGTGTCCGGCTTGAATTCAAGTCCGGCTGCAGAGGTTTTGCTGTCGTGCAATCGCAGATTGGACAAGGTATTATAAATATGATCCTCAGTCATCTCGGACTTCAATAAATAATCTTTGGCGCCAAGCATGAACGCTTCCTTGACTAAATGAAAATCGTCATAGGCGCTGATGACCATAAAGTTTAATTCGCTCCGGATGGCTAAAGCTTCTTTGATCAGAACCAGTCCATCCATGACCGGCATCCTCAAATCAGTAATAACCAGCTCTATGCTGCCGTCCTCAATGATCCGCTTATAGGCGTCCTCGCCATTGAAGAACTCGCCCACCAGCTCCAGCGATAACTCCTTCCAATTAATCATGCTTTTGATCATCTGTCTGACATAGGGCTCATCATCCACAATAATAACGTTAACCGTAATCCTTCACCCGTTTCTATTAGGAATAGTTTTCGATGTGTTCAAACGAAATGGGAAGCTCATCCTCGATATTCTTTAGTACAGGCAAAATGATTTTCACGTTGGAATATTCGCCTGCTGCGCTTTCCAGCTCGATTCCATAGGGCTCTCCGTATTGGAGTCTGATTCGTTTATGAATATTGACTAAACCGATCTGCAGGGAATCCGAAACAATCGTTGAATTATGCTCCAATATATTCTCCATGATAGAGTCCGCAATACCGACCCCGTTATCGTAAACAGAAATGATATGGATATGATTATCTTTTAAATAGGAAGAGATGATGACGCTTGCAAAATCCCCCGAGTTTAATTTCTGATTTAAACCATGCATGATGGAATTCTCGACGATAGGCTGCAAAATCATATGGGGCACAAACAAATATTGTGTGTTTTCCCCTATATTATACGCTACATTTAATTGGTTATCATACCGAAGCTGCTGCAAAATAATATAGTCCTTGATGTTTTGGATTTCTTCCCCCCATTGAATAACATGGCTTGTATGGCTCAGGGTATTCCGAAGCAGACGGCTCAAGGTTACCAGCATCGTGGCCGTTATTTCATCCTTGTGATTCATGGCAGAGAAGCGGATGGAATTGATGGTGTTATATAAGAAATGAGGATTGATCTGATATTTGAGCATGTCAATCTCGGACTTTCGCTTCTTGCCTTCGATTTCAATCGTAAGTGTAAACAGATTGTCTATTCTTTTTACCATCTGATTAAATCCGCTGATGATTTCTCCGATTTCATTTTTTGAATGCTGTACGATTTCAATTTTAATATTCTTCTCGCCAACCTTTTTCATGGCATGGGCCAGACGCTTGATGGGAAGTATTATCTCTTTGGAAATAAAGAAAGAAAACAGGAACATGATGATCAGCAGGCCCGCTATCAGAAAAATGGTAAAGAAAATAATGGATGAGGATGCTTTTGTTACATGCTTGGCTGGAGACAGCTGAACGATATGCCAATTGGAAGTGGCTGAAAAGCTCTGTAAAACGAGATAGTTATCGATATATTTCGTATGAGTTGAATTTTGATCGGAAGGCATCTGTTGGATAATTTTATTAAAATGCTCTTCGCTTGTTTGGGGAACACTGTCATTGCCGGCAATCATGTTACCGTTTTCATCTATAACTCGAATGATGCTGTCCGCAAATCGAAGATGATCGTTTAATAGATCGGTAATCTTTTGCTGATTAATCAGGATGACAAATTGACAGATGCTCTCCGTCGGGTTGTTTCCAATGATGTCATAGATGTTTTTAGTAATGATCGTATAATTCCCGTCGAACAAACCGAATGGGCTGGACTGATTGCTGAACCAGTGCATGTTGGGCGTATTTTTTGTATTTACAATAATTGGGTTATCTTTGAAATTATTCATAATGGATACAAAATCCTTATAGCTGTATACAACCCGCCCGTCAATAACGACCATTGCGGCAGAGATCACATCGTCCGTTGCAAACAAGCTTTTGATTTGCGGATCAAGATTAATCGCACCGCTGTATTTGGCCTGCTGGATCTTCCCATTCTTCATATCATTGGATGTGGAGATCACCGCATTGTAAAACGTGGTGGAGTTGGACAGGATATCGGTATATTTTTGGAACCTTGTATACAAATTATCGAGGGAAGACTGGCTTTGCCGCATATCAAATGAAATCGTATTGACCAAATCCTGCTGCGTGTTTGTCTTGATATTATAGTAGGAATAATAGGAAAGCGCCAAAAGCGGTATTACGGAAAGAAAAAGATAATATAAAAAAAATTGGGTTTGAATTTTGGTTTTGATCGCAATCAGCTCCATCCTTTGTATGAATATGAAACAGATTTCATATGAATATTGTGATATTATTATGTTGCAATCAAAAATTCTTTTAAGAAAAGAGAACCAAACGTGATGATCAAAATAATCAAGCCTCAGGTGGAGGCCGAGCTTCGAACCTTCGTCGGGGCTGACGCCTATATTCACAGCGAGGCGACTTCATTTGTTTTCGTCCGCAATTTCAAGGTCAAGGTTACCCATGCCTATGTGGCTGGGGATGGTCCATTTCGCGCCGCTCTTCGCTTCGACGGGCATGGATGGCTGCGTATGGAAGCCCTCACCCATTATGAGGTAGACGGGAATGGCCGTCTTCTGCTTGCCGGCTATGACGACAGAGGGCGGATGAATGTCGCCCTGCACCTGGGAAAGGAGCCATTTCCGGAATGAACAGCATCGAAAAAGCACCATTGCGCAAGCTCCTCGCGGTTTTTGCGCATCCTGACGACGAGTCGTTTATTTGCGGCGGCACCTTAGCGAAATATGCCGGCGAAGGAGTCGACATTACGCTGGTGAGCGCCACCCGTGGCGAAATGGGGCGCCGAATGGGCAATCCGCCGTATCTCAACCGGGAAACCATGGCAGCTGCCCGCGAAATCGAGCTGCAGCAAGCATGCGCAAGCCTGGGCATCGGGCGTCTCATCTTCTTCGATATCCGCGACAAGACGGTTGAGTTTGCCGATGAGGCCGAGCTGACAGCGCGAATTGCCGGCTTGATCCAAGAAGTCGATCCGGACGTCGTTCTTACTTTTCATGAAAAGCTGGGCGGACACCCGGATCATTGCGCGATCGGAAAAGCGACGACAGCCGCTTTTCAACAAACCGGGCATAGGGGAAATCTGTACTTCATTACGTTTGGCGATGCGATGGAGCGTCCGGAGCGGTACGGTTATACCCGCAAAGACGTCGTCAAAATCGACGTGCATGCCCATCTGGAGGCGAAGCTTGCGGCATTCCGCGCCCACCGCTGCCAGACCGAAATCGACGAATGGGTATGGCAGCCGGATCAAGAGGCGCTTGCCAGATTCGGCGCACATGAATATTTTCTCAAGGGAAACACTGGGGAACGGGCGCAAGCTCTCCATGATTTGTTCAACGCATAGCACTTGAATTTCTATAAGCTCAGAGAGAAGAAACTTGCATCGTCCAAAGGATGAAGCAAGTTTCTTTTTGCAGCGTTTATCCCCGGTATCACAGGGGCTTCTCCCCTAAAGCGGCAGCGGCCAAGCTGTTAAGGACCATATTATCCATCGGCGGATTATGCAGGCCTGCGCGAACGTCCCGGTAGTACCGTTCCAGGGGCTGCTTGCGGGACAAGCTTGAAGCACCGACAATCCGCATCGCGAGGTCTACGACTTTGATGGCGTTATTGGTGACTGCATACTTGGCCAAGCCGAGCTCCGGTTTCAGGGAGGGCCGATTCTCCTTCTCCCGGTCCCAGCGGTCCGCCGCTGCATACAGGAGCGAACGGGCGGTTCGCAGTTCGACTTCCATCTCCCCGATCAAGTGCTGGACCGAGGGGATAGAGGCGATTGGTTCAGCCAGACTATTGGGACGGTAGGAGCGGGCAAATTCAAGGGCGTAATCCCGTGCAGCCAGGGCAATGCCCATATAGCATGCCGGAATATGCAGCAGCCAGCCGCCCCCGTCGTCCATGCCTTTTCCGGAAAGCCGCATATCCGTGCCTGCAAAAACCTCGTCCAACACCACATCATGGCTCCCGGTTGCGCGCATCCCGAGCGTGTCCCAGGTTTCCACAACGGTCACCCGGTCTGTCCGATGAACAAGAAAGTCGCCCGTACAATCTTCATCCGGGATATAAGCCGATACGACAAAACGGTCGAGAATCGGCGAAAGCGTGCTGAACGTTTTGCGCCCCGTAATCCGCCATCCACCCTCTATGGCGACTGCCGTTGTCTCGGGCCGTCCTCCCCGGCTGGGACTGCCGGTTGCCGCTTCACTGGCAAAGGTATTGATCATGGTCCCATCCTTCACGATAGAGCGGCACAAATCGGCAAAAATGTTCTGCGGCCATTTTCGGGTTGTCCGGAGATGAAGAACCTGCCCGATATGCCATCCGACGGCCAATGCGGTCGAACCATCCCCATACGCGAGCCGTTCCTGCAGCATCACGAGGTCGTACAGCGAGAGCCCGTCCCCGCCGAATTCCTGAGGGACTGTCAGCTTTAAATATCCGGCCTCCCGCAGGTCGGCAAAATTCTCAAACGGGAAAGATCCTTCATGGTCATGCCGCGCGGCCCTTTCCGCGAAACGGGCAGCCAGCTCCTCTACTTTGCCGGCCCGCATCCGCTCTTCCTCACTGCGAATATATTGATCAATATATCGAATCATCCGTCACACGCTCCTTCCCTCTTATTATACCAATTGGCACAGGGTCATGTACAAATTGAAAGAGTGCTCCAAGCGCGGTTCAAAAGAAAAAGGCAGCATCCCGAGAAACGAAGCGGTGGTCGTTTTCAATAAACTGCTGGACCCCTGGACGGAGTAGAGCTCAAGTTTTAAAGGAATAGCCCAAGTCCGAATCCCCTGCTGAATCCCTTTTGCCGGATCAATCGGTTTTTTCGATAAAAAATCAGATTTCTCCTCAAAGACTTCCCTTCAAAAAACAATTATATTGTAAGGAGACCAAAAATAAGGGAGCGTTTACAATGGAGAATAAAAAAGTTGTTTTCGTCAAACCGTGGCAGGTTGAAGTGGTGGAGGAGGCATTTGATCCGCCTCCCATTCCGGCTGAAGAGGCAGTCGTGAGGAAGCTGTTTACGCTGATCAGTCCAGGAACGGAACTGGCCTGCTTGTCCGGGGACGAGAGCTGGTTTCAGATGCCGGGAACGCCGGGCTACGCCTCGGTCAGCGAAATTGTCGAGATGGGAGAAGGGGAGTCTGCCCTGCGGAAAGGGGACATCGTTTTTCATTACGGGGATCACTCGAAGTATCAGGCCGTTTCGACCCGCGGAACGTTCCTGAAGGTCCCGGAAAGTCTGGACTTGCGGTGGGTGCCTTTTACGCGTATGGCTACGGTGGCCGCTACCGCCGTTCGGGTGTCCAATATCGAGCTTGGCGATTATGTGAGTGTTACGGGGCTCGGACTGGTTGGAAATATGGCGGCCCAGCTGGCCGGACTGCAGGGGGCTAATGTAATTGGAATTGACCTGTCCCGCAAAAGGCTTGAAATTGCCGAACGCTGCGGATTATTCGATACGTACAACAGCGCCGAAGGGGGAGCCAAGCGGAGGGTGGAGGAAAGGACGGACGGAATCGGCGTCTCCACGCATATTGAAGCCACGGGCATTGCCCAGGTTGCCGCTCAGAGTCTGGACTGGATCGCCAGATTAGGAGAGATCGTGTTCCTGGGCAGCCCAAGGGGGGAATTTAACACCGATTTGACCGATGTGCTGAACTATTGCCATCTTTATAACCGTGGATGCATTACATTCAAAGGGGCTCACGAGTGGCGTTATCCCGTTGAGCCGAATGAATTTCTCAAGCATTCCCTGGTGCGCAACTCGCAAATTGTATTCGAGCTGATGAAACGCGGCAAGCTGCAGATTGAGCCGCTGATCAGCCATGTGCTGAAACCGGAGGAAGCGGCATCCGCATATGAAGGATTGCGGAATGACAAGGATCAGTACCACGGGGTTTTATTTGATTGGACCTGATTCCGCCGGCTTGGCAGAACAGGCTCCCTTTTCTTTTATAATCGTGATATGAGACAATCGATGGAGAAGTCTGCCGCGCGGGGGCGGATCAGTATCGCAGGTGAAGCGGGTTCGGAGGGATGAACGATGGAAGCATGGATGAATACGATTTCTCCCTTTGTGAGAAAGGTCAAAATTCTGAAATCCTCCTCCCTGTCGGGAGAATGGGTGGATTATGATCATGTGTTTACGTACATCGAGCAGGGCGAAGCGGATTTTATATTGAACGGGGTGAAGTATCTCGTCCAAGAGGGCGATGTTCTCCTGATGAGTCCATTCATGTCACATATCATCCGTACGACATCGGCTGCTCCTGTTATTCAATACATCTTTCATTTCGATCTCTACTATGACGGCGAGCGAAGCGCCTGGACGGAAACCGGAATCACGATGGACAAGCAGAGACAAATCCCGGAACGTGAGATGCGGCTGGCTAGCCTTCTGCCCATCTCCCACCTGCGTCCGGCAGACCGTATAGAACTGAAAAGAAGCTTCCTCATGATGCACAAAGCATCCCTTGATGAGCGCGGGAATAACGCGCTGCTCATGAAGGCGGTTTGCATCGAGCTGCTGTTCCTGTTCTTAAAAGGCCAGATTAACAGCGGCTCTCATGAGGGCAAGATGACCAAAGGCTGGGTATTCATTGAGAGAACCATCAGCTTCATTAACGGGCATTATTGGGATCCGCAGTTGGACAATGCCTCCATTAGCAAGCATGCCGGCATCTCGACCAATCATTTATCTTTTTTGTTTAAGGAGCAGCTGAATATTACGATTCACAAATATTTGATGCATGTCAGAATCGAACAGGCCAAGCAGCGAATTCTTGAGGGCGGGAAAACGCTGACCGTTATTGCCAGGGAAGTAGGATTCTCGGGCATTCACCTGTTCAGCCGCGCCTTCAAGGCAATGGTCGGTGTTACACCCAGTCATTTTCAAGCTTCGAACTCTAAATTATGGAAATGAATAAAGATTGACTGGCGGAGCAGGCGGAATATGCGCTGTTGTCTTCACGAATGGTGCATACAGTTCAGTACTTTATTTTCAGTTCCGGACTGTCAATTATCGACAAAAAACTATAGTCATGGTAAACTGATTAAGCGACAAGAAATTATGGTCAATCGGATCGTATTCTATTCAACTGCATACTATGATGTTCCTGAAATAAAGTACTGCTGCTTTATTTCTTTTTTTATTTTGAGAGTGATGATAATCAAGCGTAAGGAAGTGTCAACGGAAAGGAAAATGATCATGCCTAATGGAAACAACCGTAAACCATGAGAGTGACTCTGCAAATGATCGGATAAAAGAATTTAGCGTAGTCGGCATCGCCGCTTCACCGGGGAAGCTGGAGGGTTTGGTCCAATTTTTGCAGCATGTGGATCTCATCCGCGGTCTTTCCTATATTATTGCGCATCACGATGGGGCACAATCGAAAGACTTTCCGCTGGCACAGCTCTCCAAGCATACAAAGAAGCAAATTTTTTATGCGGAAGACAATATGGAAATCCGGCCGGATTGTATTTATTTACTGCCCCCTCAGCAGGATTTCAAATTCCGCTCATGGAAAATATTCCTAAACACCTATCCTTCCGTTGAAGCTGAAAATCAGCTCTTGCCTGCCGACCGCTTTATGCTGTCGCTTGCCGAAAGCTTTGGAAGCAATACGATCTGTATCCTCTTGTCCCGGGAAGGTGTCGACGGAGCAGTGGGAATTGATGCGATCACAAGAGCCAACGGGCTGGTGATGGTGGAGGAAAAAAACACAGTCAGCTCCATCCGTTCCGCGGGTAAAGAGCTGGAAGTCTGGAATGATTATTTTCTCGCTCCCGGGGATATGCCTCAGCACATTCTGGAGTATATCGGATTTTATACGAATCAGACCAAAGACTCCATTGCCGAAGAGCTCAGAACCTTGTTTGCGATTCTGAAGCAAGCTTCGGGCGTTGATTTCTCCATATACAAGCAGGCCAGCATCATGCGGCGTCTGCAGAGGCGGATGGGGATTCAGGAGCTCGATAATCTCAAGGCATACAACTATTTTTTATATCATCATTCGGATGAGGTCCTCGCGCTGCAAAAGGATTTATTGATTGGGGTGACGCAATTTTTTCGGGACCCGGGCGCCTATACGGCTCTATATGAAAAGGTGCTTCCTGCGATCTTCGAGCAGCAGGGGGTTGAGAAACAAATCCGGGTCTGGGTAGCGGGCTGCTCTACCGGTGAAGAGGTATATTCGCTCGCGATCCTCTTCTCCAAATATATGGAGGAAATTGAAGAAACCTTTGAAGTCAAAATATTCGCGACGGATGTGGATCAGGATTCCATCCGCTTCGCAGGCAAAGGCATTTACCCCGAATTCATCTCCAAAAATGTACCGCCGGAGTATTTGCAGGCTTATTTCACCAGCCAGGGAAATGAATATAAAATAAATAAAGAAATCCGGCAGATGGTGATTTTTGCCCAGCATAATTTACTTCATGATCCCCCTTTTACTCAGCTGGATTTGGTCTCTTGCCGCAATCTGTTAATTTATTTGCAGCCCGAAATCCAGCAAAAAGTGATAGCCCAGTTTAATTTTTCCTTGAAGCCGGAGGCCTACTTATTTCTGGGGCCTAGCGAGACATTGGGGAAATTAACGAAATTATTTAAATCCCTGGATAACAAATGGAATCTTTATCAACATAAATCTTCTATATCCACACCTGGCGAATACGGGCAGGAGAATACAGAGAATGGGAAGAGGCTTATTCACAAAAATAAAGTAATCTCCAGATTAAGGGAAAATGAACGAATTCATAAATTGGATACAATTTCTGCGAGGTTGATCGAAGAATATGTGGGCGCATGCATTATCATCGATCAGAACAACGACATTATCCATATCAACGGCAATGCCAATCAACTCCTTATCATCCCGAAGGGGAAGCCAACCCATAATCTATTGAAAATGGTGCCGGAATATTTGGCGGTGATCATTGAAACCGTACTGCATAAAGTAAGAAAAGAACTGAAGGAAGTCGTGTACCGGGATATTGCGATCAAAGACAGCTTCAAGGGGCACTCCATACATATAAGGGCGAAGTCGTTTGACGTCGATACGATCAACGATAAATTGATGATCCTTTTTTTCGAAGAAGCGGGAATGCAGCAGGAAGAAGCTCCTGTTCACGTCAAGATGGAGATTCAAGCTCCAATTAATCTTCAATCGGAAACGGAGATCGAGCAGTACATCCATGAATTGGACAAGGAACTGGTCAATGCCAAGCGATCTCTGCAGGCTGCCAACGCCAAATTACAAATTTCCAATGAAGAGCTGGAAACCTCCAATGAAGAGCTCGGTATGACAAACGAGGAATTGATCGTTTCCAACGAGGAATTGCAAAGCACCAATGAAGAGCTGCAATCGGGAAACGAAGAATTGCTGGCGGTGAATCACGAGTACCAATTCAAGATTCAGGAATTGACCGATTTGAACCTGGACATGTCCAACTTTTTCAACAGCACCAATGTAGCGACTGTTTTTGTGGATGCCAAATTGATTGTCCGCAAAATTACACCTGCCATGACCAAAGAGATTCATTTGGGAGAATTGGTTATAGGACAGTCCATCGCCGAGATCTCGCCGCATCTCAAATATGACCAATTGGTGGCAGATGCGAATAAAGTTCTTCTCGCGGGCGTGACGATAGAGAAAGAGATCCAGAGCAGCCTGGACGGCAAGTGGTTTCGTTTGAAAATACTGCCTTTTCTTACGTTTGATTCTGTCAATCAAGGAGTTGTTATCACATTTATTGACATTACGGAGCTCAAGAATGCGAGAATGCCCGATTTGCACACCTCTGAGGTGCTTACGACCGTGAGCCTTCTGGCAGCGAGAATTGCACAGGAGATACGCAATCCGTTAACGACGCTTAAGGGGTTTACGAAAATGCTTGTGCCGGGTTCAGCCAAAATACAGCATATAGAAATCATGTCCACCGAACTGGAACAAATTGAAGCGATTACCGATGAATTGCTCATTCTTGCCCGCCCTCAAAATCTGCATTTTGAGAAAACGGATCTCATTCTCATTTTACAGGATGTGATCCTACGCTATGAACTGGAGGCCGCTGCAAAAGGCGTGGACATCATTACGAAATTTGCGAATCAGATCCCCCTGGTCCGGTGTGTACCCAATCAAATCAAACTCGTGTTCAGCAATATTCTTAAGAACGGTATCGAAGCTATGACGGAAAGCGGAAATTTGTTCATCAAAGTGAAAGTCGATGCGAATGAATCGGTCATTGTCAGCTTCAGCGATACGGGCATCGGTATTCGCGAGGAGGAGATGGCCAAGCTAGGGGATATCTTCTACACGACGAAAGAAGAGGGCTTAGGGTTAGGCTTGTTGATATGTTATAAAATTGTTGAGAATCATCACGGCAGTATATCGATTAAAAGCACATCGAACAAAGGGACTCTTGTAGAGGTTAGTCTGCGCTAAATTTCTTCGAAAACACGACTGGCGGAAGGCGGAATTCGTGCTTCGCGACAAATGCATAGCGGGCAATTAAAGAGGGACGCCGGATTATTCGGCGTCCCTTTCTTTTCATGAGGCCAGTGGGGAAGAGCAAATTGTTTAGTAGCGGTCCAGAATCATTTGGGTTTTCAATTCATCGCCGGCCAGGAACCAGCCCTGCTGCGTCAGCTCGTTTTGGAGCTGCGTTTTCAGCGAAGCGGCATCCGTGCGGCTGTCGGTCTTGAAGGAAGCTTCGGCAATATAATCATAGCCGCTTCCGTCTGCTTGAAGGATTTCATACACTTCGATGTCGATGTCGTCACCGCTCCATGTGCCGGTCCAGCGTTTGCCGTCAACCGGCCCGTACAGATGGGCATCCTCGAGCAGATCAGTGCCCCAATTGCTCGAGCTCCAGTCTTCGAATTTGCCGGGAGCTTCATCAATCGCAATGTCGATCGCATCGTCCTTGGAGAGGTTGTCCATTCCATCATACCCGTCTTGATCGACCGACTTCTTGTTGCTGAAGCTAAGTGTCTGCTTTTGATAGCCCCAATCAACCTGTGCATCGTAGTCATCCTCGTCGGCATCGAAGCCGTCAAGTGCTGCGGCTGCCAGTGCGGCATCGATATTGCCATTCGTAATCGGATAGCGCTTCTTGTAGGTTAATTCGAATTCCTTGTCGTCGAAATCTTCCATTTTACGCACCCGGACGTTCCAGCCTTCAGCGTTCAGATCCTGATCGTCCGAATCCAGAAACTCCGTGCTCATCTTGGTCTTTGTACTCGGCATACCGAAATGGCTTCTCACACTGCTGCTCAGATCGTGGTTCGAGTCGAGCACAGCGCCTGGATTAAGCAGCAATTTGACTTCATAATCGGGAACGGCCGGTGAAGGAGCGGCTGACGCCTGATGGCTGTTGAAGGACAGAGTAAGCGTGCTGAGCAGAGCGGCAGCGAGGATTGCAGATTTGGCAGTTTTGAGCAGGCGGAATTGACCTTGTGCGAACATTATAAATGCCTCCTTGGATTGTGGGCGGGCTTCCCGTCCCATTATTGTTACTGCTGTAAGGCTTGGCCGGATCGGTCGGCAGGAATGCTTACTGTCCGGTCGGCTCTCCATGAATCAGGCGAAGACGTTGTTGACGCCGGTACCAATGCCGGATCGGCCGGTGCCATGCCATAAATTCAAGCGGTTTCATTCAAAAATGGACATCTGCCGGTTTGGCGGCGGGCATTCCCTCCTTCAGGACAGGCTGTAATCGGTACTGTCTTAGCATAAGGGAGCAGTGTTAGCCAAAGGTTAACGCTATGAGAAGGTTTTATTAAGTAAAATCTAACAATATATATATTAGTATAGATATTGTCTATATTAATTTCCTTTTAAATGGTAATCAATAGATATCTAAGGATCCCCGATCTGTTTCTTGTAGTATAATCTGACGTATACAACTGACATCTATAATAGAAGGAGATGATAGCAATGGTTCCAGAAACGAACGGATCGTATTATGCCGTCATATTCTCAAGTGAGCGTACAGAGGGGGATAACGGATACAGCATCATGGCTGATAAAATGGAGCAGATGGCTGGCTGGCAGCCTGGTTTCATCGGGGTGGAAAGTGTCCGGGATTCCTCGGGAGCCGGGATCACGATCTCCTATTGGGAGAGTCTGGAGGCGATAAGGAACTGGAAGCAAAATCCGGCTCATCTTGCCGCCCAGGAGAAGGGCAAGCAAGAATGGTATCAAAATTACAAGGTTAAGATTTGTAAAGTTGAAAGGGAGTATTCCTTTTAACGGGGCAGCAGTCCTGGAGGACTTGGATGAAAGGGCCTCGCGATTATTTCTGCATGAATAATAAGTTCTCTGACCATACTTGAAATTAATGAGACAGCCGCGTTAATGGAGATGAGGTGCAGAATTTTGCTGTTTATGACAATCGCAACAATCCTGGCCATTCTTGTTGTCTGGTTTATGCCCAAACGGCTGACCCGGCAAGAAATGTACTGCACATGGTTGTTCATGGTGGTTGCAACACGTACCGCTGACCAATTGCTGGACCTCTACTTCAAACTTTATAATCAGCTTGGCCCTGGCGTAGAATGGCAGGCCGTTGTGCTCCAGTCTATTTTTCCAGGGGCGGTAGGAATACTGATCCTGAATTTTATGCCAGAGAGCAGCCGGCATTTTTTCTACTATCTGATCGGATGGACGCTTCTATCCGTTGCGTTTGAATGGTTAACCTTGCGGGTCGGTTATTTGACCTATATCCACTGGCTGCTTTGGTATTCAGCCGGCGTGTATATTATCGGGATTATTCTGCTGCGGCTGCATCTTTCTTTTTTACGAAGAAACAGAAAAGCCGTCATTTATAATGATTGACTTCTGCGGGAAGAATCGCTGATGCTTGCCTGGCCGGATGGATTCCGGTCGGGCTTTTTTGGTATGGATTGAAGCGGATTTCCGGGGAATGAAGGGAACAAACCAATCGCAGAATTCCAGGCATGGGAGAAAAGTCCAATGCGATAAAAAGTGCAAGACATGGCTTGCAGGCCGGGAGAAATGTATGATTGCCGGCAAGAACCGCTCTCTCCTATGATTGCGCTATAACGTGATGAGGAGGAGCACCATGACCAGCAGCTGGCTGTATTCGTTGAAACGCGATAAGTATTTATATATTTTGGCGCTGCCCGGGGTCTTATTTTTTCTGATGTTCAAATACGTGCCCTTATGGGGACTCAGCATTGCCTTTAAGGATTATTCTCCCTATCAAGGCATCCTGCAAAGCCCGTGGGTGGGCCTTGAGCATTTTCAGCGTTTCTTCTCCAATCCCGATTTTCTGAATCTGTTCAGAAATACATTGGCCATCAGCTTCATGAATCTGTTTCTGTTTTTTCCCCTGCCGATCGTGCTGGCGATTCTGCTGAACGAGCTGCGGAATCAACGGTTCAAGAAAACGATCCAGACCATCGTGTATATGCCCCACTTTTTGTCGTGGGTCATTATTGTCGGCATCACCTTTCTGCTGCTTTCCCAATCGGAGGGTGTGATCAACGAATTGCTGGCCGCGGCGGGATTTGCGAAAATCGACTTTTTGACCAATCCGCGTTTGTTCTGGATCATCCTTACGATTCAAAACATCTGGAAGGACGCCGGCTGGGGGACGATCCTGTTCCTGGCGGCAATTGCGGGTACCGATCCGCAATTATATGAAGCGGCGAAGATGGACGGGGCCGGCCGGTTCCGCCAAATGTGGCATATTACGCTTCCATCCATCCGCAACGTCATCGTCATTCTGCTGATCCTCCGGATTGGGCATACAATGGATGTCGGCTTCGAGCAGGTCTTTCTGATGATGAATGGCGCTGTTTCCGATGTGTCGGATGTCTTCGATACGTACGTCTATCGTGCCGGTATCCAGCAGGGTGAATTCAGCTACAGTACGGCGATCGGATTCTTCAAATCGGTCACGGGCCTTATTCTGGTAATTGCCGCTAACCGGTTTGCGAAGAGGATGGGCGAGGAAGGGGTGTATTAGATGAAGCCAACCATGGGAGACCGCTTGTTCATTACGGCCAATGCCGGCATTTTGTCGATTATCGGGCTGGTTACCCTGTTCCCGCTTTACTATGTATTTGTCGTGTCGTTCACGGACCCGCAGGAGTATATCGACAGAGGTTTTGTGCTGTTTCCACAAGCCTGGAGCACGCTTTCGTATCAATACATTTTCTCCACAAAAGCATTCGTCAATGCGATCGGCGTCAGCGGTATTCTGGCGACTGCCGGCACGGCGGTTTCGCTGCTGCTGACATCCAGCTTCGCTTATACGCTGTCGCGCAAGAGACTGAAGGGCCGCAGGATCCTGATGCTGCTGGTGCTGCTGACCACGCTTTTCCAAGCGGGCATTATCCCTGACTATCTGCTTGTCAAGGAGCTTGGCATGATCAACAGCATCTGGTCCCTGATCATTCCGGTTATGACCAGCGGCTGGTTCGTATTGCTGATGAAGGGCTTTTACGACAGTATCCCGGACGCGCTGCAGGAGGCTGCGACGATCGACGGGTGCAATGAAATCGGCGTATGGATGAGAATTATTCTGCCGCTGTCCATACCGTCCATGGTGGCCTTTGGCCTGTTCTTCGCGGTGGGGTATTGGAACACTTTTTTTAACGCGATGCTGTATATCAACGACTATACGAAGTGGCCCTTGCAAATGCTGCTGCGCAATATGATCGTCGATTCATCGACCTCGATGGGAGGTTCTATGGCGCTGGGCAACGATTTGCAGCTGCCGAGCGAGACGATCAAGATGGCGGCGGTCGTCGTGGCCACTGTCCCCATTCTTATGGTATATCCATTCCTGCAGAAGCATTTTGCAAAAGGAGCCATGATCGGCTCTGTGAAGGAATGAGATCCTATACAATAGAAACAATAGAGGAGGAGTCATCCATGGCAGGAAAGAGCAGGATCACAATGCTCTCATGTGTAATCATCATGGCATTATTACTGGCTGCTTGCGGCCAGAACGGAAATCAGGAGAACCAGGCAGCAAACGGGGAAAGCAGCAGCAAACCGGTCGAAATCAGCATCATGTCGGACTATTTCAGTCCGGAGCCGCCAAGCGACCAGGATCCGATCCGTCAGGAAATCGAGAAGAAAACGAATACGAAGCTGAACATTACATGGGTATCGTCCAACAACTTTACCGACAAGACGAATGTGACGCTGGCATCGGGCGACATGCCGGAATTGATGCTGCTCCGCAGTCCCTATCAGGCACAGGTCAGGAAAATGGCCGAGCAGGGCGCTTTCTGGGATCTTACGCCTTACTTGAAGGACTACAAGAATTTGAGCGCCTTCCCGGAGGACAGCTGGAAGAACACGAGCCTGAACGGCAACTATTACGGAATCCCGTTCGTCCGTCCGCTCTTCGGCACGGAGGGAATGCCGATTGTCCGCAAGGACTGGCTCGATAAGCTGGGCCTCCAGCCGCCCAAAACCTTGGATGACATGTACAATGTCATGAAAGCGATCACGGAGAAGGATCCTGACGGCAACGGGAAGAACGATACGGTAGGACTGGCCGCCAACGTGACGCAGACGGATATGGGCAGCCTGTCATGGATAGAGAATGTCATGAACGGAAACTACGGCAAGTGGAAGGATCAAGGCGGCAAGCTGATCGATACGACGTTCGAGCAGGGAACGAGAGATGCTCTCCTGTGGCTGAACAAAGTGTACAAGGAGGGCCTGCTGGCTGCTGACTTCCCGACGCTGAAGAATACACAGGTAAGGGAAAGCATCACGACCAATAAAGCGGGAATATTCGCCGATGCGATCAAGCCGACCTGGCTGCTTACCGGTCAAATGCGCGCGGCCAATCCGCAAGCGGATTTATTGTACCTGCCTTATCTGGAAGGTCCCAAGGGGAAATTCGCTCCGAAGGGCAGCGGCGCATATGGCTTCTGGGTCATTCCGAAGACCGTGCCGGAAGCGAAGATGAAGCAGATTCTGGCTTTCATGGATTACGGAGCTACAGAGGAAGGCAGCGTCATGGCGAACTTCGGGATTGAAGGCGAGCATTATAATGTCAAGGACGGCATGTACCTGTTTACGGAGAAAGCAAAAGAATACACCGGCGTCATTTTCCCGATTTTCCAAAGCATCGACAAGTACGCCTTCGCATACCAGACCGGTATTCCGGAAGATTTCCTGAAGCGCAACATGTCCATCATCGACGAGCAGGCCAAGGATGGCATGGCCAACCCGTCCGTCGGCCTGAACTCCGATACGTACAACAAGGTCGGAGCCGATTACGACAAGCGCACGCAGGATATGAAAGTAAAAGTCATCCTGGGCCGCGAATCCATTGAAGCTTGGGACAAATATGCAGCCGATCTGAAGGCAGATCCCCAGTATCAGCAAATCATCAGCGAATTTAATGAAGATTATCAGAAGAGACAAGGCAGCTAGGCACTAATTTTGCGAAACAGCTTTACGGAATGGGACAGGACAATTTTCAGCCTTGGAGACACCAAAGGACATCGCAGTTTCTTCTTGGCGGTCATGGTGGGTTCAGAGATTTGGTGATAGAATGGCGTTAGCTTGAGCCGACAAAATGGAGAGATCGCACTTGAAAAATTGGAAGGCCGCCTTTCATTCGTTCCGTATATCATCGCTGTTTCGCAAACGGTTTTACCGGAGAAGCCTCGTCCTTGTTCTACTGGCAATATGCCTTCCCACCATCGCTGTGGGCAGCGGCGTGAAGTGGATCGGCACCCGGCAGATGGAGAAAATAGTGCTCTCCTCCCGTCAGCACCAGGTAGCCCAGACTGCGGTGCGCCTGGACGATTCACTGTCGTTTCTGGAGAAAGCCGCCACGCAGTGGGCGTTCAATCCGGAGTTCGGACTGAAGCTGAAGAACCTGGAGACGCAATACGATTACGAGTTCATCCGCAGTATCTATACGAATCTGTTGCTCCTGAAGGAGTCCAATCCGTTAATCGAGCAGGCGGATATTTATTTGGATCGTCCAGGCGTCGTCTACTCGGACAGCAGTGGAACCTTGGCCCTGGGGGATGACGACAAGCTGCGGTTCCATGAATTATTGAATAATCCGCAAACAGCCTTCTGGCTTCCGCGGTTTCTCCCGGCAGCGAATACCGGCGCGGGAAAAGAGACGCTTACGCTTATCTATCAATTGCCGGCGAGCAGCGACGTCGAACCGTTCGGCGCCCTGCTTGTGCAGGTGAACCGGGGCCAGGTTTCCCGGATGCTAAGCGGCTCGACATTGGACGAGAACAGCGCCGCATTCCTGTTCGACGATTCGGGGCAGCCGATTGGCAGCTCCACGGAGAAGGCGCAATCGCTGCAGCTGCAAAGCGGGTTGATAGAGCGTATCGGCAGCAGCGGGAAGGCCGGCGGCTCTCTGATTTATGAAGCGGACCGGAGCATGTATTCCGTCACTTACACAGTCTTCAAGCGGCTGGGCAAATATTGGACTTATGCGAGCGTCGATTCGCTTGAAAAAATCAATTCTCCCGTTGTGGCAGCCTCCAATTTCGTTTATTTATTCGGCGGGGCGGGGCTGCTTCTGGCTATTGCGGTTGCTTTCCTGGTGTCCCGCAAGCTGTATCAGCCCATTCATACCTTAAACAAAATGTTCGGGATTCATCTCTCGCCTGGAAGCGAATCGGCGGATGAGGTTGAGTTTATTACGGAGCAGTGGAAGCATTTGAACTTCCAGAGCCGCGCGCTGGAGGATCGTCTTCAGAAGCAGCTTCCGGTGATGAAGGAAGGCTTCCTGCTTCAGCTGCTGCAGGGCCATTTTCAATTATCCAGGCCTGATGAGCTGAAGGAGAGGATGCAGCTTTTCGGCTGGAACACAGAGCGGCCAGGGTATGCCGTTCTTGGTATTCAGATGACAGGATCGCCGCAGTCCAAGGAGCGGTTTCATAAAGGGGATCAGGAGCTTATCTCGTTCGCAGCCGTGAACATGGTGGAGGAAGTGCTCAAGGATCGCGAACTGCGGAGCGAGATTATCAATCTTCATGATCTCTCCATTGGCGTCATTCTGGAATATCCGCCGGATGAATCTCCCGATGGCAGAAGAAACGATTTGCAGCTTCTTGCCGAGAGGCTGGTGGATATCATTTACCAATTTCTGCAGATGCCCACTACGTTATGCATCAGCCGTCCGATAGAGACCGTGACCGAAATCCCGCAGGCATGGGAGGAAGTGAACCGGCTTGTCCGCTATCGGAATTTATACGATTCCAAGCAGGTCATTCAAGCGGAGGATTTTATGCCGCAGCTAAACGATGGGATACGCTACCCTTTTGCAGCAGAATCTGAGCTGATGCAGGCCATCCGCAATTTGGACGAGAAGCTGGCCGCCCAGGTTCTGGAGACGTTCTGCAGTGAGCTGGAGGCCAATACGACGAAGGAATATCTGTTTCAGCAAGGGCTTCTGCAGCTGCTGGGCAACCTTAGATTCGGCATGCTGAAGGCGGGCTACAACCCTTTTGAAACAGAGCCCTTCAGTCTCCAGGAGGAGCTGGACAGAGGCATTGAAACCTCAGAGATCGCAGCTCTGCTCAGAGAGCGCGTCATCAGCCCGTACATCCGGAAAATCAGACAGGAATCCGAGGATCAGGACAGCCGGTTGAAGCTGACGATTGAGCGGATTGTGGAGACGATCCACAGCCGGTATGGCAATGCGGATCTCTCGCTCGACATGCTGGCGGATGAGCATGAGCTGACTCCGCTTACGCTGAGCAAAGCCTTCAAGAAGATAACCGGCATCAACTTTGTGACCTATGTAACCGACGTCCGTCTTAACAAGTCGAAGCAGCTGCTCCTCGAAACAGACTGCAAAATCAACGATATCGCGGAGATGGTAGGCTATCAGCCGACCTACTTCAACCGCATTTTCAAGAAGAGCGAGGGCATTACCCCTAGCCGGTACAGGGAAATGATGCAGGTTGAGGGGCAGAGGCCCGAGCTGTAACCGCTTGATCAAAAGGAGGCATTTCTGATATGAAAGCCGTCATGTTGATGTTTGACTCATTGAACCGGCATATGCTGGCCCCGTATGGATGCGATTGGGTTCATACGCCGAATTTCCAAAGACTGGCCGAGCGCTCCGTTACGTTCGACCGGTGCTACTCGGGAAGTCTTCCTTGTATGCCGGCAAGAAGGGATTTGCAGACAGGCCGCTGCAGCTTCCTGCACAGAAGCTGGGGGCCGCTTGAGCCTTTCGACGATTCGATGATCGAGTGCTTGAGGAAGAGCGGGGTATATACCCATCTCACAACCGACCATACGCATTATTTCGAGGATGGAGGCGCCACCTACCATACCCGTTATAACACCTGGGAGTATGCGCGGGGGCAGGAGGGAGACCCCTGGAAAGGGCATGTGAAGAATCCGGAAATACCGGAGAGCCTGAGCGGGCGGACCGGCGATTTATGGCGGCAGGACTGGGTCAACCGCCAGTATCTGGATGCCGAAGAGAAGCAGCCGCTCGCGGTTACGGTCGACCGGGGCATCGAATTCATGGAGCGGAATCACGATCAGGACCGCTGGTTCCTGCAAATCGAAGCGTTCGATCCGCATGAGCCTTATTTTACGCAGCAGAAGTACAAGGATTTGTATCCCCACTCCCCGATCGGCAAGCATTTTGACTGGCCGGATTATGGGAGGGTCAAGGAGCAGCCGGAAGAGGTGCAGCACGCTATCTTCGAGTATGCCGCGCTGGTCAGCATGTGCGATGCGCATCTGGGCAGGGTGCTGGATACGTTCGACCGTCTCAATCTATGGGAAGATACGCTGCTGATCGTCAATACGGACCATGGCTTCCTGCTCGGGGAGCATCAGTGGTGGGGGAAAAATATTCAACCGTTCTATAACGAAATCGTGAATATTCCGCTGTTCTTGTGGGACCCCAGAAGCGGACAACATAACCGGCGTTCCGATGCGCTGGTGCAGACGATCGATCTGCCTGCGACACTGCTTGACTTCTTCGGCGCCGACCTGCCGGCGGACATGCAGGGGAGGCCGATCAATGAGGCAGTCGTTCAGGGCAGTGCAATCCGGGAAGCGGCACTGTTCGGGATCCATGGCGGCCATGTCAATTGCACGGACGGGCGGTATGTATATATGAGAGGGCCGAAGGATGCCGGCAACCGGCCGCTGTACGAGTATACGCTGATGCCGACCCATATGAACCGGATGTTTGCTCCCGGGGAATTCGAAGGTCTGGAGCTTCACGCGCCGTTCTCCTTTACCAAGCAGTGTAAAGTGATGAAAAGTCCGGGCCATACATTCGTCAATCCTTACCAATATGGAGATCTATTGTTTGATCTGAGTCAAGACCCGAAGCAGGAGACGGTTATGGACGATCCGGAGGTCGAAGCGCGAATGGTTGGATTGCTGGCCGGACTGATGAGGGACAATGACGCACCACTTGAACAGTTCGAACGGTTAGGGATACCGGTGGACGGAATCGTTACAGCAGAGGAAGTAATCCGGGAGAAGGAACGGAGAAGACGGCAGGACGCAGAAACTGGAGGAACAACGTAAAGAAGCTGGGCTTGCGGTCGGGGAAAGTGCCCAAAAGCCATCATGGAACAGAATTTGCCGGACTAACCGGACAGCCCATCTAAAAAAACCTGAAAGGCCCGGGGAACTATTCTTGGGGCCTTTCGTTTTGCTTGCTGCTCCTTACAGCTCCATACTGTTTCTTACGATCAGGGCGGCCCCGGTAACAACCGCATCCTCCTTCAGCTGGCCTTTCGAGAACCGGGGCTCATAGGCTGGATAATTATACGTGTTTTGCCTGGCAATCTCCGTCGCGGTCTGATAATACATGGGGTTGGAATTAATCAGAGCGCCGCCCAGGATGACCTGCTCCGGAAGAAAAATATTAATCAGATTGGCAAGTCCCACGCCAAAATAGACGGCGGATTGATGGAACATTTCCCGGACGGAAGGGTTGTCGGATGACAAGGCCTGCACCAGGATATCGAAGTTTAGCTGTTCAGGTGTGATCCGGTATTGCTGGAGGAGCGCATCATCGCCCATTTTCGCCCGGGCTCTGGCTTGCTTCTCCAGAGCCTGCACCGAGGCCAATGCTTCAAGAGCCCCATAATTTCCGGAAGGATGAAGCCTGGGCCCGTCCGTTTGAATAATCATTTGCCCGATCGATCCTTCCATATCGACTGTTCCATGGACGATCCGGCCATAAGACATCATAGCCGAACGCAGGCTCACGCCGGCGTGGATATAAAGAGCATGCTGGACATTCTCATGGCGCATCGACCACTGCTCGCCAACCAGGGCCATATTCGCCCCGTTCTCAAGCGTGCTCCTGATCCCGGCTGCCTGCTCGAACATCCGGCAGATCGGAACCTGGGTCCAGCCTCTGGCCGGAAAATAAAGCGGGCTTAGAATCATGCCGTTAGTCCGGTCCAGGGGCCCGACAGCCCCGATGCCCATGCCTAGGATTTGATTGGGCCCGATCTGGTGATCCCTCAAGATATCCTGCATGAGACGGGCCACGTATTCGACCGTTCTCTCCGGTGTCATGGCCTCATCCATGCGCCAGCGGACGAGCGACTTCGGGTTCATCTGCATGTCGAATAAGCCGAGCGTCGAGGAGATCCTGGAAATATCCAGCCCGAAAATATAGCCGTAATCCGCTCTGATCTGATAAAGAATGGGCCGCCTTCCGCCATTGGAAGGACCCCGTCCGGTTTCCTGAATCAGCTCTTCCGCCACCATATCATCCAATAAACGTGTTAACGTGCTGCTTGTAAGCTTGCTCGACGTTAATAAATCCGCCTTGGAAACGGTCCCCCGCTCGGCCACCTCGGTGTAAATAAGCTTTTTATGCGAAGGAACAGCTCTCTCGGGTTTGTTCTTCATCGTTAATCCCTACTTACACAAGTATTATAATCGTAAATATATAATTCTGATTATACCCGAATAGAATGCCTTCCGCTATCGCAGTCAAATTCGCCTGCCTAACTTTAACCCATAATGAATTAAATGAAGGTGAATAATCGGAATTTGGCAAATTGAAGCTAAGGGACACCTATTAAATAAACCTTTAATTAGCTATAAAATGAATTTATAACCCATTTATCGATTAGATAAATCCAAAATGAAATAAATGTGATAAAATAAAGAAAAGCGATTGAAAGAGGGTAAAACAATGGCGCAGGCTTGGAAAGAACGACTGGGAATCCTCCTACAGCTGTTTTGGGTATTTTTTCGGATTGGACCATCGACTTTCGGTGGCGGTTATGCCATGATGCCGGTCATTGAGCGTGAGATTGTCGGGAGGAAGAAGTGGATCGACAAGGCGGACATGACCGATATGATATCCCTTGCCGGTTCTGCTCCGGGCGGGGTCGGCGTCAACGCGGCGGCTTTCGTGGGCTTTCGGAAGGCCAGCTTCCCGGGAGCGGTTGCGGCGGTTATGGGCGTGACGTTCCCTACTTTTCTGATCGTTATTGTACTCAGCCTATTCTATTTATATTTTAACGATAATCCGAAGGTCGAGGCGGCTTTGAAGGGAATACATGGCGCCGTCGTCGCGCTCATCCTCATGGCCGCCTACAGAATGCTCAAAACGTCCGTTTTTGACGCTGCGACGGCATTCGTATCGATTGCTGCACTTATGTTTCTGTTCGCGAATATCAATCCCTTGTATATCATTGTTTGCGGACTGCTGGGAGGGATTGTGCTTATACAGATGAAGAGATTGATGGGACTTAAGACGAATACGGAGAAAACGTCCTCGGAAGCTCAGAAGCCGGAGCCGGTTTACCTTGAATATTACATCTAAGAGTGACTTGGGTTAGAAGGGAGGGATGAAGGAATGATTTGGGGGCTGTTTATCACATTTTTGAAAATAGGTCTGGTTTCCTTCGGCGGCGGTTACGCGGTGATCCCCATGATTCAATTCGAGGTATCGGCTCATCAGTGGATGACGGGCGGCGATTTTCAGCAAGCCGTGTCGCTGGCAGGCATGGCGCCCGGTCCGATTGCTACCAACACGGCCACCTTGATCGGCTACAAATCAGCCGGCATCCTGGGAGCCGCCGCCTCCACTTTGGGGATGGTGCTTCCGTCTCTCACCGTGGTTGTGCTGATGGCGGCTTTTTTCTTCCGGCTGCAGCATAATCAGTGGGTAAAATCCTCATTTTACGGATTACGGCCCGTTATTACGGGATTGATAGTATTCGCTGCCATCCATTTCGGGTTTCCGGACGGCGAGACGGGCTTCACCTGGGTGACGGTCTGCACGCTCCTGATCTGCGCCGGGTGCTTATATCTCCTGCTGAAATACAAACTCCATCCCATTATGGTCATCATGGCCGCCGGTGCTGCCGGAATTATATTGTTTTAATCCAATAAGTATCGCTGCCGGTTAGGGCGGACGATGCTTTTTTTTATTCAGGTTGAGAAGGGTTTTGGCATAAAGAAAGAATTATAAATTGTGCTTGGAATTTTTGCTACAACGGCTTTAACCTCCGGAATGATATGTTTTTACATATAGAGTTGACATTAATTGTCGCAAGGTAATAAATAATTGTAAATGAATGTATTGTTAAAATTTGTCGAACGATGTAAAATTAAGATCATGTGAACTATTAAAATAGCCCCACTCTTAATTTTGGTTGGGGATAAAAGGAGCAATGTCCGCATAGAAAACAGGATTGCATTCTGTAAAAGCAGATGATGAAACTATTTTCCCATCACAAATGGATAGACTACTGGACTATTCCAATAGAACTGCTTAGTCATTTCTATCTCGGGATTTACCGGGATGCTATTGTATCTTGAGGAGGCATAAGAGTGGACATTAATAAAACCCGCAAAATTACGAAGTATGCTCTATCATCCGCTTTACTATTTAATCCATTGGTTGCAACTGGATCGGCATTTGCTGCAGACGCGAAGATCGATACATCTTTGATCCAATCAGCAGTTAATGAACTCTTAAAGCAAGGGATCTTAGAAGGCAACGAAAAAGGCGACCTTAACCTTGAAGGGAAATTGACACGTATTCAAGTTGCTGCCTTGATGGCGCGGGCTCTTCAGTTAGATGTTTCCTCAACCCCTAAAGGCATTTCATTTTCTGACGTCAGCGCAGATAGCTGGGGAGCCAAGTACATTAATGCGTTGTCTAAAATCGGAGTTTTCATCGGTTCTGACGGAAAATTCCGTCCGAATGATTATTTAACAAAAGAAGAGTTTGCTGTCATATTGGTTCGCATCACTCAGACTAGTATTGAAGGAAAAGGAAATAATATCCCAGTTAGCGATGCCGACCAGATTAGCAATTGGGCTAAACCATACGTTCAAGCCGCAATTGAAAATGGTTTTATTTTTGCGGTAAATGGTAAATTTACGCCAAAAGAGCATGTTGTTCGCCAAGAGGTTGTTGTGGAAGCCAATAACTTGATCAAGAGCGATAATTTTGAGCAGTATAAGGAGTCTATTGGTGAACTTCTGAAAGATGGAAAGAAGATTTCCAACAGTGACCCTACAATCTAATTCTAGTTAATAGTGCCACAGGCCATTATCACGCTGATAAACAGTGGGATAACGGCCTTTAATTTATCAATAGAAGGAATAATAGACTTGTGAAAATATCTTCTTGTATTTTAGTTAAAAATAATGAGACGACATTAGCGAGAGCTATACAAAGTGTAAAGCCTCATGTCGATGAAGTATTCATCCTGGATACTGGTTCATGCGATCAGTCTGTGCGAATTGCCAAAGAGCTTGGAGCCCAGATTTACAATTGTGAGTGGAAAGATAATTTTGCAGAATCCAGAAATAAGCTCCTGCAATATGCGATTGATTTCGACTGGGTATTGATGATTGATTCGGATGAGGAGTTTGTATGGTCGGGAAGCGGTAGTTTTAGAGACTGGATCGAAGAGCAGGACGTGGAAGCTGTATTTGCCTTTGATGTCAATCATTACGAAATCAGCAGTTCAAAACTGTTATCTATTACCCACGCCGAGCGTTTGTTCTCACCTTCATTATTTAATTATGAAGGAATCATCCATGAAAAATTGGTTCCTCAGGATTCGTCGAAAAATAAAGAGGTACGTTTGTGCCAACATGCGTTTTATCGGCATTATGGGTATTCCTCGGAGTATCACGAGTCCAAAAGTCAGAGAAATATCTCACTACTTCGAAGGGCTATAGAGTTGAATCCTTCAGAAGGGCTATATTACCGCTACTTAGCTAACGAAGTATATAATTTGGGTATATATACGGATTGTATTATTTATGCTAATACTGCGCTTCGTATTCTCCCTCTTATAGAACAATACAGCAGGGCACAAGCGCATTACTATAAAATTATGGCTCTTCTCAACATAAGAAAAAGCATTGAAGCAGAAGCAGCGGCTAAAGCTTGTATGAAGGATATCCCCGCTTATGCAGATCCTTATGGCATACTAGCTGAAATCTGTTTTGGTCAAAATCGTTGGGACGAGGCTAGTTACTGGTTCAAGCAATGGGGTTATTTGATGAAAGAGTCGCCCCGTCTATTACCAAATCACTGTATTTCTTTAATAGAGACATTTCGGAAGCATGAAGCGATTGCTGAGTCAAAGAAAGCTAGCCTTAATAGATTGCAAGGGGGATGTGTTCAACAGATGAAGATAGGAGTATTAATCATTCATCCTCAGCTTGAAAATGACGGAATAGATTTGTTCACACATATTCAATCGAAATTTAAAGGGATTTCCATTGTAATTGGAGTTTGGACGGACCTAAAAACAAATGACCTATCTCAGAATGATGATTATTGGGCCGGCCGAAATAACATCCATTTTGTTAAAGCTAATGAGATATTTGCCGCTATGAAACGATTTGCTATAGACAGCAACGTCGATTTCATTTGGATATGGAAGGCCAATGAACGAGTGGCGTCGGACTTGAACGAAGATAAGCTGATGTCAGCGTATTCCCACAATGGGGTAATATCGATTCAAGCCTGCTCGGAGAGGATAAGCTTTAAGTCATTAGAAAAACGGCTCTTTCCCGGTAATCTCTCCGCCATATTCCTAGGTGACAGTAAGTGGGAGACAACTGATGCTTTAGATTCAAATGATATTTCAAGTGAAAAATATTCCATAGTGGTAAATAAGCCATTCATTATTCAACTGGAGAAACAGTCTGCTTATATGGAGTTGGCGAGAAGAGAAACTCCTCTTCAACAAATGATAACCGCGTTTGCGTGCCAAAATTACGAGAGAGTTCTGGAAATAAAGATGCCTCCGGATAACGATGCAAGCTGGGCAACTTTTGCATTTTTTAGAATTCTTTCTCTCATTAATATGGGAGAAATTGAACAGGCATCTGAATTAGTATACACTGCCATCGATTCTGACCTTGACGGAGGCCAATTGGCCGATTTTATTTATTTGTATGGAAAACTGTCTCAGAATATTCAAATTTCTGATATGAAAGCAGAGGCGATAGAGCTTCTTGAAAGTACCTTACAGTCAAATCCGTTGCTCAAAACCAAACATGTGACAACAACCGAATCGGACTGGCTGGCGTTGATTGGAGAGCTTCAATGGCAAATAGGTGACTGGAAACAGGCAGTGAGATCATGGCGTCATAGTCTGGAGTGTTCCGCTTACAAGAATGAAGAGTGTGCTTATCGTCTTTCCGAAGCGGTCTATGAACAACATAAAACGGAGGGTCTTGACAAAGTAGCCCGTATCATGCTGGAAATATTCAACATTGATATGCCGTCGGCACAATCTCTGCTCTATCCTCTATTCATTTATTTGAACATGCCGGAGTGGGCACTGCTGTTTCAACGTCAGAACAAAATTAGCCCGGTAGACACTCAGGAACAAGAGTTTGACCAGGTGAGCATTATATTACCTGTTTACAACGACATCAGGTATCTTCGGGAAAGCATTCTTAGTATTCTTTCGCAAACTTATTTAAACCTGGAGCTTATCGTAGTCGATGACGGGTCTGATCAAGAAGTATCGGGCATTATTGATAAATTCAAATACGACAGTCGACTGTCCTATTATAGACTTAAGGAGAACAGGGGACTGCCTGCAGCTCTGAATTATGGTTTTGTCAGAGCAAAAGGGGCGATTATGGGATGGACCTCATCCGATAACCGGGCACATTCACGCTGGCTTGAGCGGATGGTTCAGGGGCTTTCTGCTCACTCCAATGCAATTGCTATTCATTCTGATTATTACCATATGGATGAAAATGGACTGGTTCTGGAAACTAAACGGCTGCCTAAGTATAAATTGAATGGTCTTCAGAACGGCGGTTCGTCCCTGTTATGGAAAACAGCTGCTTTCCGCCAAACGGGAGGCTTTGACGAATCTTTATTTGGTATAGAGGATAGAGATTTTACTATCAGACTTGCTTTGACTGGCAGAATCGTTTGCTTGCCTGAAGCCCTTTATTATTATCGCATTCATGATGGAAGCTTGTCTTCCGGTATAGATTCAGGGCTCCTCGGCGGATGGAATGATTTGCATCATAAATTGAAGAAAAAATGGCTGTACTTAAGCTTTTTATAATAGTTCTGGGGGATGAACTGTGGGGCATAAGCGGGTATCTTATACTGACAACTTCTATATGAAGGAGCAGGAGCATCAGGAACAACAGTTGGATGCTTTGACGGAAGTATACAGGAAACGGCTGGAGGAATTGCACGAACTAATGGCAGCAAAGCCTGAAGCAGAGAGCAAGCTGAGGTTGCTTCACAATGCCAAAGAGGAATTACAGCGGAATATTGAGGCTGAACAACTGCATCAAAGTCAAATGGCACACAGCATACAAAATGCATTAATTCGAGTTTCCTACGATGTGGAATATAAGCAAAGGCAGCAGTATTACCAGAGCTTTTCTCTATCCGTCGACTCGGAAACGAGCCTTATAAGCACATTAACTAATAAAGGGCGAAATTATAAAGGTATCATTGTTTCGCCTGATGGTCTGATATTTAAGAATAACCGTCAAAAGACATTGTTGAAAAGCCTCGCGGAAATGGGCTTTCTTTGTTTTTGTTTTAATCATGCACTGGATAGCTCTATCGAACACAGAGAAGGAAGCTTATATGAATACAAGGACGAGCTTGTGCTGCTGGAGTGGTTGAAGTCGGAACGCATTAAGCCGGTAGTGTTATGTACCTGGGTGCTTCAATCCGCTTGGTTTGATTTGCTGGAGTACAAGACGATCTGGTACGATATTTGTGATCATGAGGATGTGTTATGGGGGACGAACGCTCTTTCAAGATTAAAACATTACGATTTGGTCATAACAGCGGATCTTGTCACATTCTCAGATAGAAGGTGGAAAAAATATACGGCTGCGAGAAATGACTCCGTACTGCTGGACCCAGCTGAGAAGAAGGAGAATTTTTCAACGTACATGGAATTATTTGGAGGTCATAATCGTGTACCGCAAAGACGCAACCTTTAATTCGAATGCCATATTCCAACGTGAAACCAATGCGCTCAACATCGCCATGGAGCAAATCGACCTCTTGAAGGAGGAACAGTTAGACGCTTTAGCACGGATGCAAAAGGAAATTTCGGATTTGGAGCATGAGATCCCTCAATATACGGATACCCTCCAGCAGCTTAAAACGGATAGTCTTCTGCAGCAAAAGGAACTAGCCAGATACGATCTTCTCTATAGACCGGAATATAATGCCCGATTAGAATATTATAATGAACTGGTTAAGCTTCCTATGACACCGGAGGCAAGACAAATCGTTCAGTTGATAACGAGTCATAATTATAAGGGAATTGTTGTTTATCCGAATGCTGTTCGTTGGGAGCCGTTGCAGCGGCCGCAGCATTTTCTGCTGGAATTTGCGAGAAAAGGGTATTTATGCTTCTTCTGTGATGGTGATGATTCGTTCAGCATAAGAGAAGTAGAGGATCGTATGTTCGTCATACAAAACCAGGCCCATTTACTGCAAGCCCTGCAATCCTTTCATGTATTAATTATAAACTCTTTTTTATTGCAAAATCCTTGGATAGAGAACCTTCCTCATCGAACACTTTGGTATGATGTATTGGATCGTGTTGATTTTTTTAGCTTCTATGACAGGAATATGCTGGCCAAGCATTATCAGGTGCTGCATGAAGCAGATATAGTAACCTATTCAGCTCAAGGATTATTGGAGTATGTTGAGAATAGAAAAGACGCAGTGTATTTGCCGAATGCATCAAGGTATGAAGATTTTGAATTGGTAATAGGCAAGAAACCGCAGGTCCCGGATGATTTGATGCCGATTGTTAAGAAAAACAAAAAGATAATTGGCTATTATGGTGCGATTGAAGAGTGGTTTGATACCGAGCTAGTCATCTCTACAGCTAAACATTCCAATGTTGAAATTGTATTAATTGGGTACTGTGGAATTCCGAAGGATTCTTTCCCGGATAATGTACACTTTTTGGGGCAAAAGCCATACCTCCGGTTGAAGGATTACGCTGCCTATTTCGATGCGCTTATAATACCTTTTATCGTTAATGACCTCACAAATTCGGTATCGCCAGTAAAGTTCTTTGAGTACTGTGCAATCGGTAAACCTATTATCTCTACTCCAATTGCGGAGATTCTCCCCTATCAGGGGCCGGGGATCACGATAGTTCAGGCTAGGGATTCCGTGAAACTTAATTCCTCTGTATGGGAGATCACTCCTATGGCTCAAAAACATTTGCGCTCTATCGCTGAGCATAACCAATGGCTGAACAGAGTGGACTTGATCGAAAGCGAACTTATATCCCGTCCGTCCTGCCTCAAAGTGTTGGCGAATAGAGTACATGATATTCATGTCAGCGTATTTACCGCTACTTTCCTGGATTTTGAAGGAGAAAACTACTATTCAGGCGGTGCCGAGCGGTACTTGGTAGATCTGCATGAGGTTTGTGCGGAGATGGGCTTGAAGCTGGATATTTATCAGTACGGGCACTTTTCCTGGTATCGTAAATACCACGATATAGATGTATACAGCTTAGGTCATGAAGCTCTGGATATCAGAGAGCACAGCTATGAGAATATAATAGCTTTTAACCGAAGATACTTATATGCTGCTGATGAAAAAGCGAGGTTGAATTTCTATTCGGCTTTTTTCCAAGCGTATCCTCATGCGGCGCATCCGAGTATCGGCATTAGTCATGGAGTAGCCTGGGACAGTCCAAGTAGCAATTTCACGAATGGCAATCAGTTATGGAGTGTTAACGAAAGATTCATTCAGAGCGCAGGACAGGTTCAAAAGATGGTTTCCGTTGATACGAATACACCTAACTGGTTCCAAACGATATCCTATGAAATCGGTCAGGACATGGAAACCATACCGAATTATGTGGATCCTGATGTATTTTTTCCTGTGCCTAAAAGCAATGACGGGAAAATAAAAATTGTCTATCCCCGTAGACTATATAGCGCCAGAGGTCTATATATTACGCTGGATGTAATAGATGCGATTCTGGATAAATATTCTCACGTTGAATTTCATTTTGTGGGAAAAGGTTTTGAGGAAGATATGGAGCAAATAGAGAAAACAATAGAACGCTGGCAGGGACGTATATACTGCTATCATCGGGAGCCGGACGATATGCATCTCGTTTATAAAACAGCGGATATCGTATTAATTCCTACTCTTTACAGCGAAGGTACGAGTTTGTCATGCCTGGAAGCATGTGCTACGGGAAATACAATTATTGCTACAAGAATTGGTGGCTTAACCGATATTATTATTGATGGATTTAATGGACTTTTGATTAATCCGGACAATAAATCGTTGGAGAATGCAATTGTTAAATGCCTTGAAAATCCGGTTTTGATGGAAAGACTGGGTAAAAATGCTTTGGAGGTTTCTAAAGCGTTTAACAAAAAGAATTGGAAAGAGCGTTGGAAGTCGATTATTCGTGAAATACTCGGCTCTGAGGCGCTCCCCGGTGAAGGGCTTGCCGCCGCGGACACAAAAGCCATTGAATTTCAATTGGGGCCTCAAGCCAACAGAGAAAAATGGTTTCCGGAAGTATTGTATTGTTTGCAGCAAGGTCTAGCCGTATTCGTGCGCGGCAATCATGGGGAGGAGCCGGAATCAAGCTTCGGCAGGCTCCAGTGGATTACTGAAGAAACGGATCTGTATTTTCAACCCCTGATAAAAAAGTATAGCTAGAAGGAGGTGGATGTGCCAGCATGTCCACAGTAATGGTTTGGATTATTCTATTCATTTGGCATTTATCCTGGAATACGGCTCTCAACAAAGGCCAAGGGAATAAATTAATTTCTGTGGAGCAAGTTGTCATGTCTGTAATAGTTGGAATTATCCTTCAAACATTATCTCAATGGAATCTGGCGACCTCGGTTATATGGGTTCTTGCAGCCAGCTTGTTCTATTATATTAATCTAATTCATATCAGGTTTTTTGGTCTTATCATTTCAGGTTCTCAGATAAAGCAATTTTTATTTTCAAGGGATATGGCCAAGGTTAACGGAGCGATGCTTTTTCAAGCGGCGGGCCGTCTCGTTAAGACAAGAGACCTTTTATATATGGCTGCAGCAGCTGGAATGGTCACGGTCTTGACTGTCGATATGAGGGAAAGTTACGCGGCCGTTTCCTGGTGGAAATGGAGTATATTGAACTGCTTATTGGTCATCTTGATTTTTCTGACGCTTCGGGACTATATGAAACTAAAAAAAGGAATGATAGATGCCCACAAGTATGGTGTGGTTCTCTCTTATTTTTTCTCATGGGTCCAGGAGCGATTAAGAAGAACAGAACAGGAACGGCTGCTTCAGGATTATTTGATGGACGAGCAAGAATCGAATCAGGAATCCGAGGCGGACACTGAGAAAGATGAGATGTTCGGCAGGTTTAAAGGAAAGAACGTGATCCTTATTCAGATGGAATCATTTCAGCAATTTCTGATCCATCACAAGGTTGAGGAGCAGGAGATCACACCATTTCTAAACCGATTGGCCAGGGAGAATATAGAGTTCACCGATATCTTCAGTCAATTCTCGATTGGACATACGGCCGATGCAGAGCTTGCAGTCCTGCATTCTCTGTACCCGTTAAAAAAAGAGGTAGTCAATTATAAACATTATGACAAGAAGTTTCGCGGTTTGCCTCAAATATTTAGGGAACATGGCTATCAGGCGAAGGCGTATCACGGCTACAAAGGAGATTTTTACAATCGTCGGACGATGATGAACACGCATGGCTTTGAGGCCTTTTATTCGGAGGAGGATTATTTAATCACGGAACTTGCGTCCTACTGGATGTCGGACTTTTCGTTCTTTGAACAATCGGTTGAGAAAATAAAGAAAATGAAACAGCCCTTTTTTTCCTTTATGATAAGCTTAACCTCCCATTTCCCTTTTAAGCTGGAGGAAAAGCATTGGGGACTTCAATTAAGCTCAGATATTCCTGAATTCCTGGCACTCTATTATCAGAGCGTCAATTATACGGACCGTGCCCTGCAGTATTTTTATGAATGCTTGGAGCGTGAAGGCCTCCTTGAAAATACGGTGTTTGCGTTTTATGGTGATCATGAGGGTGTTACTTTGGAAAATCTGCCGGATTTATATGAGCATCTGGGGATGCAGCAGTCAAATTTCCTTAAATCCAGCAATCAACAGCGCGTTGCCAAGGTGCCCTTCATCATTGCAAGCTCCGATCCGGATACAAAAATAAGCTATAGCTCAAATAAAACAGGGAGTACATTGGATGTTGGTCAGACTTTGCTGCATCTATTGGGGCTGCCGCAAATATCATACGGGTTTGGAACTAATATGTTTACTGCTCCCGACGACCGGGTCATTCCTTTAAGTGCATATCCGATAGGTTCGTTTGCCACAAAAGACATCTTATGCTATGCGCCCACATCCGGAGATTATTATAAAAGTGTCATTTTGGACCGCAATACTGAGAAGATTATCATTCCTATTTCAGAAAATCGAGAGAGGTTTGAAACCAGTATAAAGCAGCTCATGAAGTCGGAATATGTTATTGTCAACAATCTGCATGGGGATGAAAGTCAACAGTATGAAGTGAAAAGCGCAAAAGAAATCGTCTCTTTTTCGCCAAATGTAGAACGATTAATGGATGCGCTTGATGAACAGGCAATCGTGATACCGATCTCGAGACAGCAGGACGGGGGCTATTTAAACGATCCAAATTTTGATTTGGACAGTATGATAGATTTAGAGAGCTATTACAGAAAAGTTAGAAATAGAAACATTCGCTTTTTTTCCACATTTGATTTTGAAGGTAATGAGAAGCCCGTTTATTTCGAGGATTTTAACTATAGGGATTCGTTTGCTGCAAAAGGTTATAAAGTGAATTTCGTGCAGCCTGTGTCACTTCCCGAATATTTGGATAGCCTGCCGGATCATGTGCTTATTGTTTTCTCGGCAAAAGACGAAGCAGCAAGTCAATTTATCCCTGATTTTGTATCGGAGATGATTGATTACGGATTTCATAAGCTGAAAAATGTGCATTACCGTCATAGTTATCTGAATATCGTCTATAAAAATAAAGGCTTTATTTCCCTCTGTGAAGAAGTGTCAGCAAATCCGCTTGAGATTTACTGGGAGAACCGAACCTTAGTTAAAGGAATAATGCTGCCTTTTGATCTTAAGGTAACAAGCAAAGGCGCTTTAGTTGGGAATTCATCTGAAATTATGATTAATCAGTTATCGTACAGCCGCAATCAGAGGGGGCTGAATATGGCAGTGGTGGACATGACAAATGGTAAGGTTCTGGAAATACTTAGAACGGATACATGCATAATGACAAATATCGATAATCATATGTACGTCGCCACCAAAGAAGGCCTTTCGCAGGAGGTAGCCCCTTGAGTATCCTTTGGCTTCAATGTCTGGCTGTCATTTTGCTTATTGGTTGGATTAATATTCTTTTTCTCATGAAAGATTTTGGGGGAATTATCCGATCCCAGGATATGAATCCCGTTCATGAGGAGGCTGACATTGAAGACAGTTTCAATTCGGAGAGAAGCAGAGAATCTCAAACTCCGGTCCAGACAGACCCATTCTCGAGATGGGAAGAGCTGCTGTTGAATAACAACGACCCATGCAAAATTATTATTGAGAGCCCGTTATGGGATAAATTTCGCTCTGAATACCAAGCCTTCGCGAAGCTATGCGAAGAAAAAAATGCTTTGGTTAAAAAAATAGATACGTTATGGAAGGAAGCTGTCCTTCCGCCGGCTGTCTATTTTGATGATCCTGCATTCATGTCTGATTTGTGGGACAAGAATTATAACATTGAACTCGTTAAGGGCAGAAGTTTAATAGAATTGTTGAAAGAGGTGCAGCCGTTCTCGCTGATAATCCTCTCTGTCAAAGACGATGGAACTCAGTCTTTGAACCACAAGTGGCAGGAGCAGCTCTCCGAACTTGGCGTGCATGCATTGACCAGAGAACACTTAAGGTACGGCTATGTGAACATAATTTGGAAAACTGTGGATCATATGTATACCAGTCTGTACGAGGAGCTTTCATTGAACCGTTTGGCTATACAGTTAAAAAAAGGAGACAAAATAAAGGATCATATTATATCAGCTGATTTGGATATCGTAAGTGCTGGTTTTGACAGCGGCAATTTCTCGAGCATCAAAATAGATGGGCAAGAGTTTTCACCCAATCTTCGGGGGATTAATATCGTCGTTTATGACGCCATTGATTCCAGTGTCGAAGCTGTCCATAGAGCAGATACATTTGTCACCATATTCGACGACAAAACAATCTATCGCGCATATACGGAGGTGAAAATAAATGCTCTATAAACTGGATGATTTAGCATTGCTGAACAAAGGGAGCATTTATGTTCCTTTCTCAGGAATCCAGGCTGAGAACCGATTGAGCCAAATTGAAAAAAATATACATATAGCGTATTCGGCATTGATACACCGGCAGCATGGTATTTGGATGAAACTATTTTCCAATATTGATCTGGATAAAAATGATGCGTGCATTTATTTTCATGCGAGTTCTTACATCCCCAATCTTAGAAAGCATGGCTACAGAGTGGATGCAATAAGCGGGCTATATTTATTGGATTTCTTGAAAAATGTTGAAGAAGACGCTTTTGTGGTCATTTCAGTCAAAGATGAAGGCAGCCAACAAATGACCGGAACGGTAACCGAAGAACTGCGGAAGCTTGGCATTACATCGTGGGATGCATCAAACCTCAGGCAAAGTTTTATTTGGGCCGCCCGGAAAAAGGACTCGTTCACATATGAAGTGCTGCATGAAGAATGCTCAGCTGGTGATCTAAACTGGGAGTCATTTTTTGAAGATACACCAGTATCGGTTATGAGCGGCGGAGCTTTATCAAGCAATTTAAGCAGCATCCGGCTGAATGATCAGGAATGGAGCATAAACGAACGTGGGTTTAATATTGTTGTTTATCATTCTTCCTCAGGAATTGAAGCCATTAATTTTGATACCTTCACCACGCTCCATGCCCAAGGCAGTCTATTTAAGGCGCAGCCGTCGATAGAGAAGACAGCGTCCAATATATTTGTGGCAGTCAGCCATGCAGGCGGACGAATTGACGGCGTGAATTATACGAATTGTAAAGAAGCGTTGGAGCAAAGCTACAGTATGAGAGGACACAGGGTTTTTGAGATCGATTTGGAGCTGACGTCGGATGGGGAATTGGTGGCCAGGCATGATTGGAATTCTTTATTGTATCAGGTATTGCGGCAGCAGCCCCCGGAAGATATGAAGGAAGGCGAGCCGCTAAGCTTAAATCAATTTACAAGTCTAAAGATTCTTAACCAATATACCCCTTTAACCATAGCGGATATTTTTCAATTCCTAACTGATCATCCGGATGCCTATGTCATTACAGACTCCAAATACACAAACCCGGAGATTGTTGAGAAGCAGTTCATTAGACTAGTGAATGCCGCGGCGTCTTATGGCTATGGATTATTACTGCGCGTTATCCCCCAACTGTATACGGAAGAAATGTATTCTATATGCGAGAAAATTTTTCCTTTCCCGCAGTACGTGTATACTTTATATCAAACCTTGGCAAGTGATGAAGAAATTATTACCTTCTTGCTAGAAAAGAATATCCGGTTTGTCACGATGTCACAGGAGCGTTTCAAACCATCATTTGTCTCGAAGCTGAAAAAACTTGGCTCTTCGGTGCTTATTCATACGATTAATGATCTCTCAGCGGTCAGTGAGTACGTTCGGATGAACGTGGATGGTTTCTATACGGATAATCTGACTGCTTCAGAAATTGATAAAGAAGTATTCAGCTACCGGATAGAATTGGATACCAGACGTCAAGTATTGGCTGAGTTTCTTAAAGATAAATATAAAATACCAGAGGAAGAAAGCAGGAAACGATTGGATTTGGTGGATGCTGAGAACTTGACCAAGGTTACAGAACGTTTATTCCAGTCTCAAACTGTAGATGATGTTCATGATATCTGGCACACCTACGGTTAATCGACCGCCAGACAACATGAATGAAATAACCGGCAAGAGGTCGCCGCTGCGGCCTCCTGCTGTTCCACCGGTTTACCTTATCCCCTGGATCAGGTTTTGCGAAAGCAGGGAATTGATCGAGTCTCTTCCAGCATTCGCTCGGAATCTTTGCTCCATGATGTCCCTTATAATTCCGCGATAGCCCACAGGGCTCCCGTCCGCCGCTTCTCGTATAAGTACGATCGAGCCTTCAACGGACCTGCGGGTACCATCCTTGAGAATAACATCCCATTCGACGCAGTGGACCGCGGTTCCTGTATGATGCACCCATTGGTACGTTTGCTTGTCTTCCGGGCATCTTCCTTGCTCATAAAATCGGTGAAGCGCTTCTCATGCAATTCAACTTCGGAAACTCCCAGAATTTTGACCAGCGCGTGATTGAAAAAGGAAAAATGGCCGGACTCGTTCATCTCGTAGTAGCCGTCTTGAATGCTTTCCAGCGTGGAGCGGATTTTGATCTCTTCATGCGCCCATTGTGCCGCGTCTGACCGTCGGACAGCCTCCAGATTGCGCTGAATCAGCAGATAGAGGGAGCAAGCCGTTATGATAATGGCTGCTGCGCCAAACAGTCAGGGAGGCCTAATTGAAGCAAGCAGGCGAGGAGCAGATAAACGACCGCGATTTTAAGTGAAATTAGTTTTCCCGCTGTGTTATTTTGTATGTGTTCGGTTTTATGCATGCGTAAGTTCTCCAGTTCTATATGTTGTCTACAGGATATTCAAGAGGAGATCAATGACTTTAATGCCGATGAAAGGCAGGATGACGCCTCCCCGCTCCATAAATCATCAGGTTGCGGAACAAGAGCTGGTTGGCTATTTACGCTATTTATGCTGCTATTCCCGCTCGAAGCCTTGTCCCAAAACATCATGCACATTGCTGATGATAATAAACGCGTGGGGATCGGCCTCTTTCACAGCATCCTTCAAACGCCCGATTTCCTGCCTGGAAACAATGCAGTGCACGAGCTCTTTATGTTCAAAAGAAAAACCGCCTCTAGCGGGAATGAGAGTCGAACCCCGCTCCAACTCCCGGGTAATCGCTTCGCAAACGGCTTGCCCTTTATGGGTAATATTCGAAAAGGCTCTGGCTTCATAGGCCCCTTCCGAAAGCAATGATATCGATACCGCCGGTCGTTTCGCAAATCTGAATACGATGCCAAGCCCGAATCCGATCATAGCCGGCATATAAGGTAACGAGAAAATAATACTCCGGATTGACAAACGGCACAATCCAGCCACGGTCAATCACAAACTCCATCAACCATAAGAACAACGATAAGGAAAGCGTGCCGTATATCGTAAAGATCATTCGCCGATGCCTCATATTTCTCCAGCCGAGCAGCAGCAGCGGGATATTTATGAGCAACGTAGTGACCGAAGGGGGCAGCGAAAAAGCATACAGCAGCAGGAGGGAGATCCCGGTAAGCCCCCCTCCATCAGCTTGTTGGGAATGATAAATAATGCAGGCCGAATGCGAAAATAGCCGCGCCCAGCATAATAGCGGCAAGCTGTCTGAGGGGAAACACCTGTTTGTTGATCATCACGATCTTAGTACCTCCGGAAGAATCCTCTGACTATAGGGCATAGAAAATAAGCCCGAAGAGCACAGAAACTCTCCGGGCTTCCCTACAATATAAAAAGAGGTTTGAATGCTAGAACAAACTAATATAAGAAGATGCACGGTCAAACAATACGGTTTTTGTCGCTGACTGATTATGACCGGGATTGCTTTTCAACTGCTCCAGAGCTGAGGAGACCAGTACACTTTGAATGGTATCTTCATGGTAATGCTGCAATAACCAAGCGAGATTATGAGGCTCCCTGGAATCCATGATGTCTCGGAAACGGTTGGACCATGTAATCCAGTCCGCGGGCTTTTGCCAATTTTCCAGCACCATATCGCTCCATGCTTGTCCGGCGTTTGTGGTCAGAAACAGGATGACCTGATAACGGGTCATTTTGTTTTCATTGAGGGCCACAATAAACAGCTCCATCCTTTTGACTTGAACGATCTGCAGGCGGAGTTCCGGTTCAGGCAGCGGGTCAGCTTTGGGCAGTGGGTCAACGGTTTGAACAGACATCTTTAAATTCTCTCCCTTTTTTCGCTTACGAGGTTAGCTGTCGGATTCGGACGAGAGAGCCGCCCTGCCAGAGCCGTCAGGCATCCGGATTCACCCCTTGAACGCCAGAAGTGTCAGACGCTCACATGGTTCCCCCGCTGCTTCCTTTGGAAGCACTCAGCGAATAAATGATAGCCGTAACAGGCTTGCCATTTATCATATTCCGTTCCTTTTCTTCTGTAAAATGATCCGCAGCCTGTTAAACACTTCATAACGCCATATTTTTCATTTAAAGTGAAAATAAGCGGCTAAAACCAGTCATTTTGCGCAATTACTCGTTCCCTCTTCATGTTGCTAATACGCTGCCCCAATCTTCATATAAGCTCCCGAAGGGCCTGGTTTCATTTTAAGCGGAGATAAAGAAAAACGGCGAAATACCGCGATATACAGAGCATAAAGAAGCATTGATCCTCTGAAAGCGCTTGAAAATATGTCCAGCGGCGTTATTTGTGCCCATAGCTGTTCTGGACATGCTTTACACGCCGTACGGCTGGGAGTATGATTCATATCGTGCTTAACAGCATATATCCATTTTTTTGATCGCTGAGTTTCCGCCTTCGGGTGGAAAGCGGGGGAACCATAGAGGCGTTGTTGGTATCCGATGTGAGAGTCGGATCGTACAGCGCAGGGGTGAATCGTTGCAGGAGTGTCATGAAACTCATGCAGCGTAGGGCGACTCTCACCGCCCGAATCCGACAGCTAACCTCGTAAGCGCAGGTGGAGAGAGGAATGGTGAACGAAGTGATCGATTAAATTCGACCGCAGAGCGTCACGTGCCTCTGCGGTTTTTTGTTGTATAGATTTTTGTATAAATCTTGAATTTGTTTCATTCGCTGAATATTGCGCAGCAGCTGCAGTAACGGGGGAACCAACGACCGTCCTCGTCCATCGGGACGAAGGCGACGGTCACGGGGTGAATCATCCGGCATTCCAAAATGCCGGGCGTAGGGCTACTCTCATGCCCGAATCCGACAGCTAACCTCGTAAGCGTACCGGGAGAGGCAACACTTATCGCGAGCGATCAGGACGTTTGTCATGGTCAAAGAAGCCGCAGGTAAAGGTTACTCTTTTCCTAAGGCTTCTTTTTTGTTGCCTTCTTCCCTGAATTTGGAGGAGAAAAGTATGGAACAACGGCCCATATTGGTGGCTGCATCGACTGAGGCAGGGAGAAAATTCGTACGGCTGCTGCTCTACAAACAGCAGCCTGTGGTCGCCCTCACGAATAATAGGAGGGAAGAAAAGCTGCTGCGGGAACTGGGCGTTAATGAAATTATACGAGTGAACACGACCCGCAGCAAAGCGGGAGCGGCTCCCCAATTTTCGATCGGACGCGTTTATATTTTTGAGTCGAGCCTGCCGCTCAGCTGTCAGTATCTGCAGCTCATGGCCAACTGGTCCTGCCAGGAGATTACCGTTATTACGACGGTATGGCATCCCGAGGTTATTTATAAAAAGCTCGGGGCTGCCTATATTGTGCGCACGCAATCCGGAGATGTCGGGTTCTTGCTCAGCCGCCTGAATGATCAACCATAAAGGGAGTGCTGTTATGTTGGATGTATGGATGATTTTGACTTTGATCGCCTCTTTCCTTGTTATCGCCGGATTCTTGGTCTGGTGCGACAAATCGATCGACGAGACGGAGGGAGAACGCTTATGACGCTGGTATTGATTTTTACAGGCGCGTTGCTGATCTACCTGGTGTATGCCCTGCTTCATCCCGAGAAATTTTAAATGAGCTTGAGAGTCGATTAAGCCCCAAGGAGGAACGGCTATGGACATATTGCAAATTATTATTGTGATCGGCGTTCTGATGCTGATCGCCAAACCGCTCGGGAATTATTTGTATCATGTATTCTCGAACGAACCTAACCGCACAGACAAGGTGTTCGGTCCGGTGGAGAAAGTGATTTATATGATCATGGGGCTGAAGAACAGGGCGGGGATGAGCTGGAAGAAGTACGCCATCAGCTTCGTTACCATCAACTTCATATTCGTAGCCATCAGCTATGTGCTGCTTCGGGTGCAGAGCGGGCTGCCGCTAAATCCGAACGGAATCGGCGATATGGAGCCCACGCTCATTATGAATACGATAATCAGCTTTATGACCAATACGAACCTGCAGCATTACAGCGGTGAAAGCGGGCTGTCGTATTTCACGCAAATGGCGGTCATCATGATGATGATGTTCACGTCGGCGGCGACCGGCTTCTCGGTTGCAGTCGCATTCGTGAGAGGAATCACAAGCAAAGGAAAAACGGTAGGTAACTTCTTCGAGGACTTCGTCAAAGCGCACACACGGGTCTTTTTCCCGCTGGCGATCATCGTCACCCTGGTGCTGGTCGCCCTGCAGGTGCCGCAGACGCTTGATCCTACCTTGTCCGTAACCACTCTGGAAGGCGCGACCCAGCAGATCGCAATCGGACCTGTAGCTTCATTGGAATCGATCAAGCATCTGGGCACCAACGGAGGCGGGTTCTTCGGCGTCAACTCGGCGCATCCGTTCGAGAACCCGAGACCACTTACGAATGTCATCGAGATTTTGTCGATGTGGGTGCTGGCTGCGGCGCTGCCTTTCATGTACGGCAGATTCGCAAAAAGCCACAAGCAGGGCTGGGTTATTTTCTCGGCCATGATGATCCTGTTCCTTGTATTCCTCTCTGTCGTCTATTCGGCTGAGAAAAGCGGGAACCCTGTCATGAACGGGCTTGGCATTGATGCTTCACAGGGCAGCATGGAAGGTAAAGAAGTACGCTTCGGGATTGCCCAGTCGTCCCTGTTCACAGCGGTTACGACGGCGGCGACAACGGGATCGGTCAATAACATGCACGATACGCTCACACCGATAGGCGGTCTTGTACCGCTTGCAGAGATGATGCTTAACGTCGTATTCGGCGGTAAAGGCGTGGGGCTGGTCAATATGCTGATGTATGCCATTCTTGCCGTATTCATCTGCGGTCTGATGGTCGGGCGAACGCCGGAGTTTCTCGGCAGGAAGATTGAACCGCGGGAGATGAAGCTGATCGCGATCGCTATTCTGGCGCATCCGTTTATCATTCTTGCACCGACGGCCATTGCCTTCCTGACCGATCTTGGAAAAGGGGCCATTACGAATCCTGGCTTCCACGGCATCTCGCAGGTGCTGTATGAATACACCTCATCCGCGGCTAACAACGGCTCCGGATTTGAGGGACTCGCAGATAATACGCCGTTCTGGAATATTACCACGGGCCTTGTCATGTTCTTCGGAAGGTATATTTCGATGATTGCGCTGCTGGCCGTTGCCGGGTCGCTGACCCGCAAGCAATGGGTGCCGGAGACGATCGGAACGTTCCGCACGGACAATGCGCTGTTCACATTCTTATTGATCGGGACTGTCATTCTGATTGGCGCGCTGACCTTCCTGCCAGTTATCGTTATGGGCCCGATCGCCGAGTATTTGACAATTCGTTAAAGGAAATGGGGTGAGCCGAGAATGAATGGAAATCGTAAAAAAAGCATGTTTTCTGGCGATCTTGTCGCCCAGGCGCTGAAAGCCAGCGTAATCAAGCTGAATCCCGCAGCCATGATCAAGAATCCTGTCATGTTTGTCGTTGAAGTCGGCACCGTCATCGTGCTGCTGATGACGATATTCCCGGGATATTTCGACTCAAGGGACCGCATCGGCTTCAATTTGACCGTGTTTGTAATCCTGCTGTTCACGGTGCTGTTCGCCAACTTCGCAGAGGCTTTGGCTGAGGGCCGGGGCAAGGCGCAGGCTGATTCACTCAAGAAAACGAAGCAGGAAATTATGGCCAACAAGGTCGTAGGCGGCGGCATCAAAGTCGTGCCTTCCACCGAGCTTCGCAAAGGGGATGTCGTCATTGTCTCGCAGGGGGAGATGATTCCCGGTGACGGCGAAGTCATCGAGGGTCTCGCATCTGTCGATGAATCGGCGATTACAGGCGAATCCGCACCCGTCATCAAGGAGGCCGGCGGCGACTTCAACTCCGTCACCGGCGGAACAAGGGTTGTCAGTGACCGCATCAAGGCACGGATCACAAGCGATCCCGGCGAAACGTTCATCGACCGGATGATCGCGCTCGTCGAAGGGGCGAAGCGGCAGAAAACGCCGAATGAAATTGCCTTGAATACGCTGCTGATCAGCTTGACGCTTATTTTTCTGATTGTAGTCGTAACGCTTGGACCGATTGCTTCCTACGTGGATGTCGATCTGGAAATTCCGGTTCTCATCGCTTTGCTCGTCTGTCTCATACCGACGACAATCGGGGGACTGCTGTCGGCGATCGGCATCGCCGGCATGGACCGGGTCACGCAGTTTAATGTACTGGCGATGTCCGGTAAGGCGGTGGAAGCCGCAGGGGACATCAATACGATGATTTTGGATAAAACAGGGACGATCACCTTCGGAAACCGGATGGCCAGCGAAATCGTCCCGGTGGGCAAGGCGAATGTGAACGAGACGGCTGCCTGGGCGGCGATCACCTCTGTACAGGATGAAACGCCGGAAGGGCGCTCCGTACTGGAATGGATGAAGAAGAACGGCAAAACGTATGATGCCGCGCTTGGCGAAGGCGGAAGCTTTGTGGAATTCAAAGCGGAAACCCGGATGAGCGGTATTGATCTGAAGGATGGCCGCATCGTGCGCAAAGGCGCAGTCGACGCGATCCGTAAATGGGTGCTGGCCCAGGGAGGCGCTATTCCGGCGGATCTGGGTACGCAGGCGGACCGGATCTCTTCCGAGGGCGGTACGCCGCTGGCCGTAGCGGTAGACAAAGAGATCTTCGGATTGATTTATTTGAAGGATACCGTGAAGCCCGGTATGCGGGAACGCTTCGACCAGCTTCGGGCAATGGGCATCAGGACGATCATGTGTACGGGGGATAACCCTTTGACGGCGGCTACGATTGCCAGAGAAGCGGGCGTCGACGATTTCATCGCCGAGAGCACGCCTGAAGACAAGATTGCCGTTATCCGCCGCGAGCAGGCCGAAGGCAAGCTGGTTGCCATGACAGGCGACGGCACGAATGACGCTCCCGCACTTGCGCAGGCGGATGTCGGACTTGCGATGAACAGCGGCACGACAGCCGCCAAGGAAGCGGCAAATATGGTCGATCTCGACTCCGACCCTTCGAAGATTATCGAAGTGGTGGCAATCGGGAAGCAGCTGCTGATGACCCGCGGAGCATTGACTACGTTCAGTATTGCCAATGACGTTGCCAAATATTTCGCTATTATTCCAGCAATGTTCATGCTGGCCATTCCGGAGATGGATGCTTTGAACGTGATGCGGCTGGGTTCGCCGCTGTCGGCGGTATTGTCGGCCTTGATCTTCAATGCGATCATCATCCCGCTGCTCATCCCGCTGGCCATGAAAGGTGTCGCTTACCGTCCGATGAGCGCTTCGCGTCTGCTCAGCCGCAACCTGTTCATTTATGGATTGGGCGGAATAATTGCTCCGTTTATCGGTATTAAATTGATTGATTTGATCGTTCATGTATGGATCTGACGAACGGCGCAAGGCTATAAATTCAAATGGAAAGAAGGAATCGTACCATGAGTACACCACTTACGGATAGCGGGAATGACAAGCAGTCCGGAGGATCGGTTTTCGGGATTGCCCTGCGGGCCGGCGTGCTGTTCATCGTACTGTGCGGAATCGCTTATCCGCTTGTCAGCACGGGACTTGCGCAGCTGCTGTTTCCCTCCCAGGCGAACGGGAGTCTGCTGAAGGATAAAGGCGGTAATGTAGTCGGCTCCGAATTGATCGGGCAGAACTTTACGAATCTGAGCTATTTTCAGGGACGCGTATCCAGCATCGAATATAAAGCGGAGGCTTCCGGCACCAACAACTATGCGCCATCCAATCCGGATCTGCTGGCGCGGACGAAGGCTTCGATCGAGCAGTGGCAAAAAGATAATCCTGACGTGCCGCTTGCGCAGCTGCCGCTTGCCCTGGTGACCAATTCGGGATCGGGTCTCGACCCGGATATTACCCCGCAATCGGCCCTGGTGCAGATTCCCAGAATCAGCAAGCTGACCGGCATTTCCGCTCAGGAGCTGGAGGCATTGGTCGATGAGCATACGCAAAACCGGGACTTGGGCGTATTCGGCGACAAGCGGATCAACGTGCTGAAGCTCAATCTGGCTTTGTCGGAGCTGAAGAAATAAGAGTAACCGTACCCTGTCCGCACGGCATTCCGCGGACGGGGCGGTTTCTTTTTCGGCAGAATCAACGGCATAATAGGCATATAAGCAAATCGATGATTGGCTGCGGGAGGGGGAGGGAACGTGACTCAGTTCAGACGCAAGACACCGGAAGAAATCCTGCATTCTATCTCCAGGCTGCACCGGGGACGCTTGAAGATCATTATCGGCGCGGTCAGCGGATCCGGCAAAACCTATCATATGCTTCGGGAAGGCAAGCTTCTGAAGCAGCAGGGGATCGATGTGGTCATTTGTGCGGTATCGACGATGCAGCGGTCGGAAACCGTCCAGCAGGCGCTGGAGCTGGAACGCGTGCCAAGCATCCATTGGCAGCGGGCTGGCAAGGAGCAGAAGGACCTGCCGCTGGATGTGTTGCTTGCCCGGAATCCGGAGGTTCTGCTCGTCGACGGTCTTGCCCACCGCAACCGTGAAGACGCCCGCTTCAAGAGCCGGCTCGAGGATATTCAATTTCTGATGGACCACGGGATCAGCATTATTACCACGATTAATGTGTATGAGCTTGCCGGTGAAGATGAATTTGTCTTCAAGATGACAGGCATCAAGGCCGAAGATACTGTGCCCTCGAATACCCTTGAATTGGCGGACGAAGTCCGGCTGATCGATGTTTCGCCGGAGACGATACTGAAGCGGATTGACGAGGGGGTATTGGGAGACAGTACGCATCCCGCCTTGTCCCGCCGCGGGAATCTCGGCGTGCTCCGCGAGATTTCGCTCCGGCTGATGGCCGAGGGCGTCAACGATTCGCTGGAGAAGCATCGGGAGGAGCAGGGGCTTATTGGTCCCTCCGGCGCGGCGGAACGGATTCTTGTCTCCGCTCAGTATCACTGGAACGGGTCGCTATACGTACGCAGGGGACAGCAGGTAGCCAAGCGATTGAACGGGGACCTGGTTGTGGTCACGTTTGTTCTGCCCCGGCAGAAGCTAAGCCGCAACCAGCAGGCGTTCAAGCTTTCGATCCAGAAGCTGGTGGAGAAGGTCGGGGCCAAATTCGAGGAGCTGCCTCTGCCGCATCTGCGCAAGCTTCCTACCGAGCTTGTGCGTTACGCCACACAGCACAATGTGACCCGGATCGTCATGGGCCATTCCAAGAAGAACCGCTGGCAGGAGCGCTGGCAGGGCTCGATTGTAAACAGAGTGCTGAGACGGACGAGGAACATCGATGTATTTCTCATGGCGGACCGGGCGGAGCACGAGGGCGAGCGCATTCTGCCCGTCAAGCCCAATCCGGCTGGAGGAGAGGACTCGTTCCGCCGGCTCAGCTCGAGGGAAATCGAGGAGAAAATCGAGACGATCCGGCGCGGTACCTTTAAGGTGTACATCGGGGCTGCCCCGGGTGTCGGCAAGACCTATAAAATGCTGCAGGAGGGCAATATTCTCCGCAGCAAGGGCATCGATGCCGTCATCGGCCTGCTCGAGACCCACGGACGCAAGGATACGGCTGACCAGGTGGGCGGGCTGCCGGTTATTCCACGCACGAAGACCAGCTATCAGGCAGCGCAGCTGGAGGAGATGGACACGGAGACGATCATCTCGCTTTGTCCAGAAGTGGTGCTGGTCGACGAGCTGGCGCATACGAATGTACCCGGCAGTCCATTCAAGAAAAGATACGAGGATGTCATCCGGCTGCTGGAAAGCGGGATTTCCGTTATTTCCACTGTGAATGTTCAGCATCTGGAAAGCTTGAACGATGCCGTTCTGCAGCTGACCGGCGTGCGTGTCAGGGAGACTGTGCCGGACGCCATTCTGAAGATGGCGGACGAGGTCGAGCTCATCGACGTCACGCCGCAGATGCTGCAGAGCCGCATGCGGGACGGGAAAATCTATGCGCTGGAGAAGGTGGATCAGGCGCTGGGATCGTTTTTTAAAATCGGCAATCTGATCGCCCTGCGCGAGCTCGCTCTGCGTGAAATCGCCGACGATGTGGACGAGCGGCTGGAGGCGTGGGACCGCAATACCTCGCTGCGGGGGCATTGGCGCAGACGCGAGGTGATCTTCGTCTGTGTGGACACGGGCAGCCGCTCCGAGCGTCTGATCCGGCGCGGATTCCGGATTGCCCACCGGCTGAAGGCGGAATGGCATGTGCATTATGTGCATCATGGCGCGGTGAAGACGGAGGAGGAGCAGAAGCGGCTCGATACGCTGCGCCAACTATGCGAGCGGCTGGGCGGGAACATGCAGGTAGCCGAGGCGGACAGCCGCAAGAGCATACGCAGGGCCTTGCTGCAAAGAATGAATGAAGTGCACGCCACGCAGCTGATAATCGGACAATCCCGCAGGCCGCTCTGGTACACGCTGTTTAAGGAAACGGTGGTTCATTATCTGCTCCGCACCGCCCGCCATATGGATATGCTGATCGTTGCGGATTTTGATCCGTCAATTAAGGAGTGAACGTATTGTACGCAGAAATCCCTCCTTAATCCGGATGGGATTTTTGTTTTTTGCCTGGCTAAGGGGGAGATGCACTGTGATCAGGATAATGGCTGTTAACGACGAACATGAGATTCTCCATCAACCGTCATTAGATGATCTGAATCATGCCGATATACGATGGTACTGGGTGGATTTCAATGCGCCATCAGAGGAAGAAGCGCAGCTCCTGCAGCAGCACTTTCATTTTCATCCGCTGGCTATTGAGGATTGCCATCACTGGCTGCAGCGGCCTAAGCTGGATCATTACGATGACATTCATTTTTTTGTGCTGCATGCCATGAATCCGGACACGCTGGCCGCGGAAGAGATCGATATGTTCTGGGGCAGCAATTTCATCGTGACCTTTCATTCCAGGCCGTTGAAGGAAATGGACGAGGTGTGGCAGCGGATGGCTGAACATCAGAGGCTCCGTGAGAAAGGCAATGTGTACCTGGCCTATTTCATTATAGATAAACTGGTGGACGAATATTTCCCGAGTCTTTACCGGATCGAAGATCAATTGAACGAGATCGAAATAAGAGGGAAGAATGTTCCCCTTCATATGCTAATGAACGAAATTTTCGAAATCAGAGCCAAGCTTCTGAAAATTCGAAAAACGATCGTTCCGATGACAGAGCTGCTCTACCGGGTCATCAATTCGGAAAGAATCGAAGGCCTGAAGGAGCGGATCGTCTATTTCACCGACATCTACGATCATCTTCTCAAGCTCTCTGAAACGATTGAAGCCAATCGGGAACTGACGGCTGATATACGGGACAGCTATGTTTCGATAAATTCTTACCGTATGAATACCATTATGAAAACTTTAACGGTCATTACGACGATATTCATGCCTTTGACCTTTATTGCGGGGGTTTACGGGATGAATTTTCAGAGAATGCCCGAGCTTGCCTGGCATTGGGGCTATTATATGGTTCTTCTTATTATGCTCGCCATTGGCGTTGGTATGTATCTGTGGTTCCGGTATAAGAGATGGTTTGATTAGCGGCGTTCTATTTGACAGAAATCCGACAAGGGCTGCCAGCGATTGGCAGCCCTTGCTGCATGACGGAACGGCCGCAAGAGCTGTTGCAGCTCCTTCGGAGCTCTTGCAGCGAGGCCGTGATACAGGATAGCCGACAGAAGACAAGGAATGTCAAAAAGGGCTGATGGAGGCTTCTGCAATGGCTTGATCCAATGCCCGCATGGGCGTTTAAAAGCGTTTTCATTTTTATCCCTGAATAATCCTCTCCTGTGTTACAATTGGTTTAGTTTTGCTGCTTCGTTCTTCCGCATTCAAAAGGAGGAGCTTACCCATGAACCCAATCCGCACCGGAATACCGCTCCCGCATTCTCTCAAATCCCGATTGATTATTGTTTTGCTGCTCGCTTCTTTTATCCCCGTTTCGCTCATCGGCGGCATTTCCTATTATACAATATACAACCTTCTGGCCAACAAGCTGGAGAAGGGCGTGCAGAGCAATCTGGAGCAGGAGAAGCAAAACCTCGACATTACCCTGAGCAATCTCGACTATGCCTCGCAGCAGCTGGCGCTGTTCGGGGATATCCGGAACCATTACAACGCATTTATCAGCCAGTCGGATCCTCTTGAACGGGGAGCGATCGAGAAGGATGTATATAAATTCACCACGATCGTCAATTATACCAATCCCGATCTCGGACTGATGACGTATTTCCTCCCGGACGACGATACCTTTCTTTTTTCCAATATGAATGTAAACCCTGACCTGCATATCCGTCAGTTTCCCCATATCGCAACGCCCTATGCAGGCCTTGAATTTCTGGGGCCGCACCGCACGCTGTATCCGTACAGCGACAACCGGGTGCTCTCCGTGCTGCGTACGGTCGGAGGCGGCACTGCCGGGGAGAAGCGGATTGCCGTCTATATCGAGACCAATTTCAAGGTATTTCAGGACCGGTTGAGCAGCCTGCCATACGGACTGCCGATCAAGCATATCCTGCTCAACCGGGACGGGAAGACTGTTTACAGCGAGGAGGAGAAAGCATTTCCGCTGCAGGCATCGGTCCAGCCCCGCAAGGTCGACGGCCGTTCGTATTACAAGCAGGGCGATTATGTGCTGTTCACCTCGCAGGGCGCACATGGCTGGACGCTCATTACGGCGGTCGCGAAGAACGAGTTCTTCCGTGAGACGAACGAATGGATCATCCGGTTTGTGGCGGTCGGCATACTATCCATCGGCGCCAGTCTATTTCTCGCATGGCTCATCTGGCGGACCATCTACCGTCCGCTTATCCGGCTCAACCGGTATTTGCAGCATACGGCGGCAACCCGTTTCAACGAGCCGGTCCGCTATACGGGAGTTTTGGAGTTCGACGAGCTGCTTGGCACTTTCGGCTATATGAAAAGCGAAATTGTCATTCTGTTGACAGAGATCGGGGAGAGAGAGCGCAACAAGCGGAAGCTGGAGGTTGAGAAGCTGATGTACCAGATCAATCCTCATTTTATACATAACACGCTTAACACCGTACAGTGGATGGCCAAAATGAACAATCAGCGCGACATTTTCGAGCTGGTCTCCTATTTCATTGAAGTGCTGGATTACAATCTGGGCAAGGAAGGGAAGATCGTCACCATCCGGCAGGAGCTCAAGGCGCTGGGCGATTATGTCCGTCTGCAGCAAATCCGCTATCAGCATTCATTTTGCGTGGAATACGAGGTCGACGACGATGTGCTGGAGCTTCCGTTCCCCCGCTTTCTGCTCCAGCCCCTGGTTGAGAACTCGCTTTATCACGGATTCCGCAACAAGGACGGCTTCGTGGTGGTGCGGATCAGACGCGAAGGCAGCGGCATCTTCTGCGTGCAGATCCGGGACAACGGCGAAGGGATGTCACCCGAACAGCTGAATCAGCTGTTCGGCAAGCCGGACGATGTGACCCGAAAAGTGGGTCTGGGCATCGGCCTGCAATTCGTCCAGAATACGATTCACACCTATTATGGCGAGCCGTATCGACTGGAGGTCGTCAGCGAAGCGGGCTCCGGGACAACGATGACCATTCGGCTGCCGCTGGAAATCGGAGGGGATAACGAATGATCAGGACGCTTTTTGTCGAAGATGAGTATTTTGTCCGCCAGGGCTTTGTATACTCGCTGCCATGGGAGAAATTCGGCATACAGATTATCGGGGAGGCGGACAATGGGGAATCGGCGCTTGAGTTCCTGCGCGATCATGAGGTGGATCTGCTCATTACCGATCTGACGATGCCCGTCAAGTCGGGTCTGGAGCTGCTGCATGAAGCCAAGCTGCTCTATCCGTCGCTATCCTCCGTCGTATTGACCTGCCACCGCGATTTTGAATTCGTCCAGGAAGCGCTCCGGCTGGGGGCGCTGGATTACATTGTGAAGACGCGCCTAGATACGGCGGAGCTTGAACAGTCGCTCCACCGCATCAATGAACGAATGTCCGAGCGCAAGCAGGAGCCGCGCCATCCTGCCCCCGGCCTGCTCCTGATCCGGATAGCGGAGACGGCCGTGAACTTGCCCGAGCGTATGCGGCTGGAGAGCGGACCCGGCTTGACCAGGCTTGAAGCGGACACCTGGTTCATGCCTGAGACGGGCGATTTATTGCTCGGGAAAATAACCGCGGAAGCGGCGGCGGCAGGCTGGGCAGCCGTGCATGTAACCGACCATTGGAATGAAGACAGCCGGATTGTCGATGAATTGCTGAGCGGCTACAGGCGGCATTCGTTCCCGTACCGGTGGTCTCCGGACGCCGGAACCATTACCGTATCGCTTCTGGAATTAAAGCGCCTGCATTCCGGCAGGCAGCCGGCTGCCGCCGTCATGGCCGAGATCCGAAAAAGCTGGCACAGCTGCGGGTGGATTTTCGGGGAGGAGCTCTTCGGGGAGTGGCTGGAGCTTGTTGCGCAGTGCGAGCCGCCTGTCAGGGAGCTGACTGCCATGACGGATGCCTCTTTGCTCGGCTGGCGGCTGAGCGACAGCCTGCAGGCTTCGGGCATGCCCGCGCACGGAGCCTTGCAGACGAATGGGTTGCCGGCATACGAGCCCGCAGCCTTTTCCTGGGACCGGTGGACCCGGGAGCTGCGGCTCGCCCGGGAGTGTCTGCAGAGGCGGTATCATGCGCTGCGTTATTCCAAAGAGGTATATACGAGCGCGCTGAAGTCGCTGGAGATGATCCGCCTGCATTTGAAGGAGGGGCTGTCCCAAGGCGAGGTCGCCCGGCTTGTGGGCTTAAGCCGAAGCTATTTCAGCCAGGTATTCAAGGATATCTTCGGCATGTCGTTTAACGAGTATGTGAAGGCGCTCAGTATATGCACGGCGCAGAGAATGCTTGCCACCACGGAGCATCCGATCTATTGGATCGCGGAGCAATCGGGTTTCCAGGATGAGAGGTACTTCAGCCGGGTTTTCAGGGAGCATGCCGGTCTTCTGCCATCGGAATACCGTTTCCGCTGCCTCGCTCTTCGAAATGCGGCCGTAGAATCCTGTTCGGAGCCGGTGTGAAAATCGTCTGGCGCAGTCATCAGCTCGCAACGGTTTTCGCTATACCTGAAAACGGTCTTCCCTGATTGTTGAGAGCGTTTCCATTGTACACTTTCTATGGACGATAAAACCGTGGCCGAAAGAGTCAGGTCTTACTTTCTGAAGCGATCGTCAATATTTGGTGAAAGAAGGGGTAGGCATGAATAAGCTTCGCATGGGTCTTGCGGTCATGATGTCCGCCGTATTCATCCTGTCCGCATGCTCCAATTCAAACAGCGGAAGCGGCGGAAACAACAGCAGCAGCACGCCGGAGCCGGACAACAGCAGCCCGTCGGCGGCAACCGCCGATCCGGCGTCCGCGCCGGAAGAGAAGGCCGATCCGTTCGGCAAATACCCGGAAACGCTTGAAATCAGCGTCATCTATGACCGCAACCCGGAGACCGAGAAGTCCTTTATCCCCGGCAGCTCTTATGAGACGAACTGGAACAGCGATTTTTGGCTGGAGAAGCTGAACATCAAGCCGGTCGTCAAGTGGAGCGCGCCCGCAGGCGACCAGTATAACCAGAAATACAATCTGATGTTCGCGAGCAATGATCTCCCCGATATCTTCCTGCTGCGGTCCACCGACAACAAGCAATCCGCCCGCAGCATGCTCAAGAAGCTGGTGGATGCGGACATGGTCGAGGATTTGACCGCGGTGTACAGCCAATACGCGTCTGACGAAGTGAAGGACTACTATCAGACCTTTGACAACAAAGCGCTGGATTACGCCACCTTCGATGGCAAAATGTACGGCCTGCCTTCGCAGGGCGACACCTATGCCAACGTCCAGATCCTGTGGGTCCGCCAGGACTGGCTGGATAAGCTGAGCCTGCAGGCGCCCCGGACCATTGATGACCTGGTCACGGTCGCCAGGGCGTTCAAGGAGAAGGATCCCGACGGCAACGGCAAAGCCGATACGATCGGGCTTTCCATGCAGAATCAGTTCATGGACCCGGGCTTCACAGTGGCCATCCCTATATTCAACGCGTACAGCGCCTATCCCAAGAGCTGGGTGAAGGACAGCAGCGGACAGCTCGTATGGGGCGGCATTCAAGAGCAGAACAAGCAGGCGCTGCAGGTATTGGCCGATATGTACAAGGAAGGGATGATCGATCCTGAATTCGCGCTGAGCGACGGCAACAAAGCCGCCGAATTCATTACATCGGGCAGGTCGGGCATGCAGCTGGGATCCTGGTGGAACGGCAGCTTCCCGCTCACCTTCAACATCGACAACGATCCCAAAGCCGACTGGAAAGCCTATACGCTCACGACCGACAATAAAATCCACGCCGTCATGAATTTCCCGACCGACCAGTTTCTGGTCGTCAAGAAAGGCTTCAAGAATCCGGAGGCGGCTGTCAAAATCCTGAATTTCTCGACAGCCCTCAGCCACTCGAAATATCCGGAGACGACCGACCGGCGCAATGAGCTTAACACGCAGTTCGGTACCGATAAGGTCGATGCGCCGACGATCATTCCGAACTTCGGAATCTCCTATCTCGATACGACGCTGCGAAGCGTAAAGCTGTTCGAGGATATTTTCGCCGGGAAAGCGACCGTGGATGACTTATCGGTCGGAGAGCGGCAAATTTTTGAAAATTCGCTCAAGCCCAATCACGATAACCCGCGGAAGGACCCCGGCAAATACAAGGACTATATCAACTGGATGTCGGCGCTGTCGGCTATCGCGCACTCGGACCTGGATATCCAATGGAACGGCTTCAGCGGCACGACGCCGACCTACGACGCCAAGATGGGCTCGCTGATCGACAAGCAGCTCACCGCGTATACGAAGATCATCATGAATAAAGAGCCCATCGCCTACTTCGATACCTTCGTCAAGGAGTGGAAATCGCAGGGCGGCGACCAGATTACCCAAGAGGTGAATGAATCGGCTGCCCAGGAAAGCGGCAGCTAACGAATATAGGGCGATCCGGATTTTGGGGGTGCCAGGCTGGGAGGCTGGCTTGGCGCCGTCGGAGCCCGATTCGCCGCAGGCGGAGCGTGAAAAGAATGACCAAACTCTTCAAGAATGATCAGTTCCATTATCACATCATGCTGCTTCCGGTATTTGCGGTATTCATCCTGTTCAACGTGCTGCCTATCTATGGCATCGTGCTGGCATTCAAGCACTTCATCCCGACCAAGGGCGTGCTGGGCTCGCCATGGGCGGGACTGGAGCATTACAAGTTTCTGGTGCAAAATCCGGAAATCTGGCGTGTGCTCCGAAACACGCTGCTGATCTCGGTCGGCAAGCTGGTCACACTGCTGGTGCTGCCCATTATGCTGGCGCTTATGCTGAACGAGCTGCGGGTGAAATGGTTCAAGCGTTCCGTGCAGACGATCACCTATCTGCCTCATTTCCTGTCCTGGGTCATTCTGGCGGGCATCTTCCGCGATATTTTCTCCACGCACGGCATCATCAACTATATGCTGGAGACGGTGTTTCATATCGAGCCCATCATGTACCTGGGCAGCAACTTCTGGTTCCGTCCGATCATTATCCTGTCCAATATGTGGAAGGAGCTGGGCTTCTCCACAATCATTTATTTGGCCGCTTTAACGAGCATCAACCCGGCCTTGTACGAGGCTGCGGAAATGGACGGCGCCGGCCGTTTTCAGAAGATTTGGCATATCTCCATCCCGGGGATCGCCATCATCATCGCCTTGCTGGCGACATTAAGCTTGAACGGCATCCTGTATGCCGGTTTCGATCAAATTTACAACCTGTACAATGTCATCGTATACGATACCGCCGACGTGATTGAAACCTGGGTATTCCGCAACGGCCTGGTTGGTGCGCAGTACGAGATCGGCACGGCGGTTGGCCTGGTCAACAGCCTGATGGGGCTTTCCCTGATCGCCCTGACGTATACGCTCGCCTACCGGTTCGCCAATTACCGGATCTTTTAGCCCAAGGAGGACAGCGCATGATTCATTCCAAAACGCTCGGTTCACGGCTGTTTGACGGGTTCAACATCACGATCCTTGTCCTGATCTCGCTTCTCACGCTGTTCCCGATTCTGCATACCGTCGCCGTGTCCTTCAGCAATCCGGCGGTAGCCGGGAGCGGCACGATTACCGTGCTGCCCAAAGGGCTGTCGTTCAATGCGTATGCCAGAGTGCTGGATGACAAGCAGTTCTTCATCTCGCTGTGGGTGTCGCTGGAGCGGATTGCATTGACGCTTATCCTGGGAACGGCAGTGACGTATCTGGCCGCCTTTCCGTTCTCCCGGGAGACGAGAGATTTTCGCATGCGGAATATATATCTGTGGATTTTGCTCATTGTCAGCAGCTTTAACGGAGGCATTATTCCGGGGTATATGAACGCCAAGAACCTTGGTCTGCTCGATAATTTCTGGATTTTGATCCTGCCATACCTGTTTAACTTCGGCAACATTCTCCTGGTGTTCAACTTCTGGCGGAATCTGCCCAGGGAGCTCGACGACTGCTCGAATATCGACGGTGCGGGCCCTTGGGTGAAGCTGACGCATATTTATTTTCCCTTGTCGCTGCCGGTGCTGGCAACGATATCGCTGTTCACGATCGTCAACACCTGGAACGAGTATTTTCAGGCGATCGTCTTCATCAACGATCCCCATCTGATGCCGCTGCAGACCTATCTGCAGCAGATCGTCGTCACGATTGATCCGACAAGACCGCAGGATATTGGAGAGGGCGGAGTGCTCTCGGAGGTCTCGAACCAGACGCTGAATGCAGCGAAGATCTCGCTGACGATGCTGCCGATTCTGTTTATATATCCCTTTCTGCAGCGGTTCTTTATTCATGGGATCACATTGGGCTCGGTGAAGGAATAGCGCGGATTGTATAGTTTTTGACAAGGAATCTTTGAATCCGAACTGCTCATTTGTTATACAAAGCTAAAATTTAGTTCGAATATATTTCGGGTTTTGTCATTATTTCTTCCATGACGAGTCGGCAGTATGGCCTGCTTTGCAAAAAAAGATGACAAGGCAACAGCTTTTCCACACAAAAAATCTCCAATTCTTCATAAAGATGAAACTGAGCCGTTAGTTTTGCGCCGTCAATCAGCGAAGGAGGCTGCAGCAGTGGGAAAGGTACTGGTATTCGACCGGGAACGCTCCGTCAGCATCGAGGAGTATGAGGAGAGGCCGCTTGGGCCGGGAGAGCTCAGACTGCGGACGCTATACTCTGGAATCAGCGCAGGCACACAGCTGACCGCCTATCGGGGGACGAACCCGATGGTCGGCGGCATTTGGAACAGGGAACTGCAGCTGTTCGAGAAAAGGCAGCCGGGCAGCACGTTCTATCCTGTTGTCGGCGGCTGGGCCTACGAGGAAATCGGCGAGGTCGCCGAAGCATCGCCCGATGTTCAGGAGGTAAGGGCCGGCGATCTCATTTATGGTGCCTGGGGACACCGCAGCTCGCATATTGTCACGGAGTCGTTTGCCCGCGCGCATCGCCTTGCTCCGGGTCTCAAGCCGATCGTTGGCATATTTTCGCAGATGGGCTGCATTGCATTGAATGCCGTACTGGATGCCCATCTTCATGTCGGTGAGACGGTGGCGGTATTCGGCCAGGGCGTTCCCGGACAATTGGCCGCCCAGCTGGCCAGAAGAAACGGTGCGGCAGTTATCGCGGTCGATCTGGATGATTATCGTCTGGCCAAATCAAAGGATCTGGGCGCCGACCATACGATCAACAGCGGGACCTGTGATGCCGCAAAGGAAATCAGGGCGCTCACAGGGGGCCGCGGCGCCGATGCCGTTATCGAAATATCCGGCTCCCCGCATGCGCTGCATCAGGCTGTCCGTTCTGTGGTATATAATGGACGCGTTGTGGCGGCGGGCTTCTATCAGGGGCAGGCGGAAGGGTTGTACCTCGGTGAGGAGTTCCATCACAACCGCATCCAGATCGTGTGCTCGCAAATTAATGCGGTAGCTCCCGAGCTTGGCAACCGCTGGAACCGTACTCGGATGGAGCAGACTATTTTCCGGCTGGCCGGTCAAGGCGATCTGGAGCTGGAGACGCTCATCACCCGGATCATGCCGTTCAGCGAAGCTTCGGACGCTTATGCCATGCTGGACAGGCAGACGGAGACGAATCTTCAAGTCGTGCTGAGTTTCGAGGAATAGGCGGCAATTCGAGGCTCACGCAGACTTCAATAGAGGTTATATTTCCCGTTGTTTCGAAATAATAACAACCACAACAGCACGAAGTGTCGAAAAAAATAAACAAAATATTGCCATTTTTGGGATTATGAAAATTGTAATGGTAAAAAGGGATCATAAAAATCTGGTTCCTTTTTTTGTGTTGGTGGTAAGTTTTAATTGCTGATAGCGCTTTCCCAATCCCTTAATTTCCACATAAATAGATATAGGAGATTAATATATAACATCCAAATAACCCGATTATGTAATATTCATGTTATAAATAGACGGCATTAAAAACGAGAACATTTACTGTGCAAATGCTACAAATTCTTTTATAATATCCTTATCGTAAAACGCTTACAATTTTTGGTGAATGGGATAGCTGCGTTTAATAATCAAAAATAATGATAGATATCGTCAAAATGATAGGTTATAATACTGACGTTGGGATGAGGTTCTCCAAAATAAATGGAAATTACCGCGGTTAATCCTTAACAAATCATCAATGGGGAGGTTTTATTTATGAAGGTAAAAGGTTTTTTGTCAGGAATGATTACATTAGTTCTACTCGGTACCATTTTGGCGGCATGCGGCAACAATAGTAACAATGGGGGCAATGCAGGCAACGCGGCATCCGATCCCGGCACCACTACGAACACCAATGCCAATAGTCCCAGTGACAGCAGTACAGGTAAAAAAGATCTGGTCATGAACTACCGGGCCGATCCTCCCGCACTGGACGTTTCGATAGCAGAAGCTGCTGCTACGTTCACGATCCTTGGAGCCATCAGCGAAGGTTTGTACCGTCTGGATAAAGACATGCAGCCGCAGCCGGCACTGGCAGAATCGATGCCGGAAATCTCGGCTGACGGATTGACATATACCATTAAGCTGCGTTCCGGCCTTGTCTGGGCAGACGGAAGCCCGCTGACCGCGAATGACTTCGTATATTCTTACCGCAGAACGCTTGACCCGAACACGAAAGCGACTTACGCCTTCATGCTCGCATGGATCAAAGGCGGCAACGATGTCCTGAATTCGAAAACTCCGGAAGATATTGAAGCCAATAAGCAAAAGCTCGGCGTCCAAGCGAAGGATGACACCACTCTCGTTATAACGCTGGATCACCCGATTCCGTTCTTCACGGCCCAGCTTGCATTTCTGAACTTCTACCCGCAGAATGAGAAGTTCGTAGAAGCCCAAGGAGACAAGAGCGGCGCTGATGCCGATAAAGTCCTTGGCGCAGGTCCGTTCAAGCTGACTTCATGGAATCACGAGCAATCGCTGGTTCTCGAAAAGAACGACAAGTATTGGGATGCCGCTAATGTCAAACTCGACAAAGTTACCCTGAACATCGTGAAGGATACGAATACCGGTCTGAATTTGTACGAAACCGGCGAGACTGACTACGCGGATGTTAAAGGCGATCAAATGAAAGCCTATGACGGCAAACCGGATCTGCAAATGAAGAAAGAGCTTGTTACCGGCTACCTCAATTTTCAACAAACCAAGGTTCCTGCTTTTGCCAATCTTAAAGTCCGTCAAGCATTCAGCATGGCTGTCGATCTTAAAGGCGTAACGGATCTCGTACTGATCAATGGTTCCGTACCGGCAACCGGCTTTGTACCTGCAGGAAATCAGGATGGCAACGGTAAAGAATTCCGTGGTGTTGTCGGCGACACGCGCGATGCGTTTGATGCGGCCAAGGCTAAAACCCTGCTTCAAGAAGGTTTGGCGGAGTCCGGCACGACGCTGCCGAAGCTGTCCATTATCGGTGACGATACAGAAACCGGCAAGAAGCTTCTTGAATACATTGTTCAACAATGGAAAACGAATCTTGGCGTTGACGTAGTGGCTGAACCGCTGCCGCATGCGAATCGTCTGGATCGCGAATTGAGCAAGAACTACACGATCGTCTCCACATTATGGGGCGCTGACTATAACGACCCGATGACATGGCTTGATATGTTCCTGACCGGCGGTTCGCTCAATACACAGGACTGGTCGAATGCCGATTACGACAAGCTGATCAAAGACGCTCAGATCCAAACCGATCTGGCCAAGCGTGCTGATGAAATGGTGCAGGCAGAGAAAATTCTGATGAGCGAAGCAGCCGTCATGCCGCTTTACTTCCGTTCGTCGCCGTTTGTTATCAATCCAAAATTGAAAGATCTGATTCTGCCTCCTTACGGTCCGGATTTCGAATTGAAATGGGCCCATTTTGAAGGTTAAACAAGCAGAAGTTATTTAACGCATCCAGGAAACAAACATCATACTTCATAACATGGGGAGCCGTTCACGGTTAACGACTTGAACGGCTTCCTTCATGTTGCTTGCAAACTTTCAAATGCGGGAGGGAGGCCATCATGCTTAAGTATGTGCTGCGCAGATTCTTTTATATGATTGTGACGCTGTGGGTTATTGTCACCATCACTTTTTTCCTGATGAAGCTGCTGCCGGGTAATCCCTTTGGCGAGGCTACGGCGAAGCTTACTCCGGAAAACTTGCAAATTTTGATTGAACAATACGGTTTGGATAAACCGATATGGCAGCAATATCTGAAATATATAGGACAAGTGGTACAAGGTGATCTTGGGATTTCCTATCAATTCCCGACACGCTCGGTTGTGAGCGTAATCAAGTCAGCTTATCCGGCCTCTTTTGAGCTTGGTCTGGAGTCTCTGATATTTGCTGTTATTGTCGGTCTGCTGCTCGGGATTATTGCCGCGCTCAGACATAACAAGCTAGGCGATTACTCCGCAATGTTCATCGCCATCATCGGGGTGTCCATTCCATCATTTGTTATTGGACCGCTGCTCTCCTACTTCGTAGGGGTTAAATTGCAATGGCTTCCGCCCGGCTTGTGGACGACTCCGGAGCACCGGATTTTACCGGCTCTGGCCCTGTCGCTCGGAACGATTGCCATACTGGCGCGGATGATGCGGGCTTCCATGCTCGAAGTTGCCGGCCAGGATTATATCAAGACAGCGAAGGCAAAAGGAATACCGACGGTTTCCGTTGTGGGGACGCATATGATCCGTAATGCGATATTACCGGTTATCACCATTCTGGGACCGATAACCGTCAATGTATTAACCGGGACACTGGTCGTGGAGAAGATATTTTCCGTTCCGGGGATAGGCTATCAGTTTGTGAGCGCCATCCTGACGAACGATTACACGATGATTACAGGATTGACCATATTCTATGCGGCTATTCTTGTTGTGGCTATGTTTATTACTGATATTGCATATGGCTTCGTCGATCCGCGTATTCGGTTAGGGAAAGGGTGATAAGGGATGGAAGTCATCGTTAAAGATCAATTTCAACCGGCTCCGCAGACTAGCAGCAAAGAAGCGATTCTGCGTCCTTCCCTGAATTATTGGCAGGATGCGTGGAGGCGGCTGAAGAAAAATAAATTGGCTATGGCCGGACTGGTAGTCCTTGTGATCATCGCCGCTTTTGCTATTATTGTTCCGCTTGTCAGCGGTTATGATTACGAGACGCAGAATCCTTCAGCCGTCAATCTGCGTCCGTCAGCCGACCATTATTTCGGCACCGACGATTTTGGGCGGGATCTCTGGACCCGCGTATGGTGGGGAGCGCGCATTTCCTTGACGATCGGGATTACAGCGGCGCTGCTCGATCTGGTGATCGGGGTTCTTTACGGCGGAATTTCCGCTTATTTTGGCGGCAAAGTCGATACGATCATGCAGCGTTTTATCGAAGTGGTATACTCTATTCCTTATCTGCTGATGGCCATTCTTCTCTTGATGGTTTTGGGTCCGGGGATGAAATCGATTATTTTTGCCTATGTCATTACCGGTTGGGTGTCGATGGCGCGGCTGGTCCGCGGGCAGCTGCTCGTTCTCAAAGAGCAGGAATTCGTCCTGGCGGCACGCACATTGGGTGCAAAACCATTTCGTATTATCCTGAAGCATTTGATTCCGAACGCCCTTGGCGTGATTGTCGTTCAAATTACGTTTGTTGTACCGACGGCTATTTTTGCCGAAGCGTTTCTCAGCTTTATCGGACTTGGCATACGGCCGCCTCTGGCTTCACTGGGGAATCTGCTTAGCGATGGCGCCGGAGTAATGAGATATCATCCGCACCGTCTGCTGTTCCCGACTGTTATCTTCAGTTTGATATTGCTCAGCTTCAACCTGTTGGGAGACGGTCTGCGCGACGCTCTCGACCCGAAAATGAGAAAATAAGGAGGAGAGTCGAATGAGCGCACCTTTACTGGAAGTCAACAACCTGCAAGTTTCGTTCAAAATGTTCTCCGGCGAAGTCCAGGCGGTTCGCGGCGTCTCCTTTAAGTTAAATAAAGGCGAAGTGCTCGCAATCGTCGGTGAATCCGGCTGCGGCAAGTCAGTGACGGCCCAGACCCTTATGCGTCTTACGCCGTCTCCGCCGAGCTATATCAAAGCAGGCTCGATTATGTTCAATGGCAAAACGGATATTACCAAGCTGTCCGAGAAACAAATGAAAAAAGTGCGCGGAGAGGAAATGGGGATGATCTTCCAGGACCCGATGACTTCCCTCAATCCGACGATGACGGTCGGCGCGCAAATTGCCGAAGGGATCCGCAAGCATGAAGGCGCCAGCAAATCCGTGGCGCTGCTTCGCGCGGTTGAACTGCTGAAATTAGTCGGCATGTCCAATCCGGAGGAGCGGATTAACCAGTATCCGCATGAGCTGTCAGGCGGGATGCGCCAGCGGGTGATGATTGCAATTTCGCTGGCCTGCAATCCAAAACTGCTGATTGCGGATGAACCGACAACAGCTCTTGACGTGACGATCCAGGCGCAGATTATGGATCTGCTGCGGGATATTCAGAAAAAGACGGATACGGCGATTATTCTGATTACCCATGATCTAGGCGTGGTTGCCGAAATGGCGCAGCGGGTCATCGTTATGTATGCGGGCAAGGTGGTGGAACAGGGCGAATTGAACGATATCTTCTATCGTTCGCGGCACCCTTACACATGGGGCTTGCTCAGCTCCGTACCCCGTCTGGACAGCGACGGCCATACCGAGCTGTCTTCTATACCCGGTACACCGCCCGATCTGTACGCTCCGCCGAAGGGCTGCGCTTTCGCGGCCCGCTGCCCGCATGCCATGCGGATATGCAGGGAGACGGATCCCGATCATTTCAAAATATCCGATACGCACAGCGCTGCCTGCTGGCTGAATCATCCCGACGCGCCGAAGGTGGAGCAGTCGGAGGAGACAGGAGGTAAAGTATATGCCTGAAGCGCCTATTCTGGAAGTGAAAAACTTGCGGAAGCATTTTCAACTGAAAGACAACCGGACGCTGAAAGCGGTCGACGGTTTGAACTTTTCGATCAATCGCGGGGAAACCTTCGGTCTGGTGGGGGAATCCGGCTGCGGCAAGTCAACGGCTGGCCGCACGATTATCCGGCTTTACGAGGCTTCGGAGGGGCAGGTTATTTTCAACGGCAAGGATGTCGGGAAGCTGAAGGGTGACGATCGCCTGAAATTCAACCGCGAGATGCAGATGGTGTTCCAGGACCCGTACGCTTCGCTTAATCCGCGGATGACTGTAGGCAAAATTATCGCCGAGGGAATCGACATTCATAAACTGTACACGGGTAAAAAGCGGACAGATCGCGTGCATCAGCTGCTCCACGCCGTCGGTCTGAACGAAGAGCATGCGGGGCGTTTTCCCCATGAATTCTCAGGCGGCCAACGCCAGCGGATAGGCATCGCGCGGGCACTTGCGATCGAACCGCAGTTCATTATCGCCGATGAGCCGATCTCGGCGCTTGATGTGTCCGTTCAGGCGCAGGTCGTGAATTTGTTCAAGAACCTGCAGCGCGAGCATGGGTTGACCTATCTGTTCATTGCCCATGACCTGGCGATGATCAAGCATATTTCCGACCGGATTGGAGTCATGTATCTGGGTAAGCTTGTTGAAGTGGCGGCGGCCAGTACGCTGAACGCGAAGCCTCTGCATCCTTACACGCAATCGCTGCTCTCGGCGATTCCGATTCCCGATCCGGAAATTCAGAAATCGCGGGAGAGGGTTATTTTGCAGGGAGAAATCCCGAGCCCGGTCAATCCGCCGAGCGGCTGCCCATTCCGCACCCGCTGTCCAAAAGCGATGCCGGAATGCGCGGCTTCGATGCCGGCCTTCAAAGAGATCGAGCCGGGTCATTTTGCGGCTTGTCATCTGTATTAATACTGCGGAGCAGGTATTCCGTTATCCATGCTGCCGCCAGCTGTTCCGTTGATTTATGATAATAAAATAAATAGGTGAACCACATGCGAGCCGATGCTTCATGTGGTTTTTTGCTTTGGCCGGCTCGGCTTGCAGCAGTTAAGGAGCAGCCGGAAAGCCCGATTCTTGAATAAACAGCAAGAAGCAAGAATTGAAAACTGTATTTATTTTACTTTTATGACATGTGAAACAGATTTTGCAGGATCATCAGCCGTCAGGTGGATGGTCTATTTTATATGAAATTTTCGAAATTTTCAGATCATATATAAATTCTTAATAATTTATTATTATTTTGAGAACACAACGGTAACAGTCCAGACTTATTATTAGCGCTGTGCAAAAATTTACCGGCAAAGTAGAGGGGATTGTTGGAAATCACGAGTAATTATTTGCGTCAAAACCGTAACAATTATAAAAAACCGAAAGGAAGCTAAACAATCTCATGTGGAAAAAATGGATAAATATTACAATTGTATCGACGATTGTGTTCAGCATGCTGCCAATCGGGAAGACTTATGCTTCCCTGGATGCGCAAGCGGGTCAATCGACCGAGGATCCGGGCTTCACTTATGATGGAACAGCGAATACCGGCAAAGACGTAGCGGAAGGCGATACATACTATTATCTGCAGAATGACGAGGCTATCGCGATCATTTCGAACAAAGTCGGAGGAAATAACAAGCAGGGCAGCTTCAAAAAGGGCTGGCCTGTTGATTTCGTCTCCAAAGACCCGAAAGCGAATATGAAGGAAACGCTGGATTGGTCGGAGCTTGTTCTGAGCCCTACCATGAACGGCGACTACAACCAGAAGGGTGTTCAGCTGTCCCTTGATAATATTCAAGTCGTGGACAACGATAAGATCGTTGCCTCTGGCCAGTGGGATCAGAATGCCAAGATCAAAGGCTCCGTTACCTACCAAATGCTGCCGGACCAGCCGGTCATGAAGATGACCCTGACGTTGAATAATCAGGATACAAGCGACTTCGCCGGTTATTTCCTGTATTCTATGGATCCGGATGTTCCGGGAGCTCAATCGTCCTATGCGCCTGGTATTGGCTGGCTGCCCGGTCTCAGAACGTCAGGCTGGTCGGAGAACTATCTCTATGACGGCACCTCGGGTTCGTCAGGCGAACCGGCTCACTCCATCGCCTGGCTCGATGATCAGCCGACCGGGATATACGGCAGCGATCTCTATTTCGGCGCATGGTTTGACGCCAGCGTAAAAGCCGGAGAGAGCAAACAAATTTCCTGGTATCATGTCACGGAAATTCCGTCGGAGCGAGGCAATCCATATGATAATTTCTCGACTTATGCGAAGCAGCTGTCCGTAATGGATCCTGAGGTTCCCGATTACAGCAAAGTAACCGGGCAGATGACGGACCCGACTACGGACGCCGGCATTCCGGGCGTCACTCTCGTTGCCAAGAACATCAATTCCGAGGTCGCGGGCACGGCTGTAACGGATGCCGAAGGCAAATACGAGCTGTATCTGCCGGCAAATACCTACACGCTGACAGCCTCCAGACCCGGCTACGAGATGGATTCAAACTCTGTAGAGATTACAACGGATTCAACGATCGTCTACCCGATCGACTTTGAAATGAATCCGATTTCGGTCTCGGCGGGAACTGGCGTCCGGCTCCCCGGTACGCTTGCCGAGGGCACGGTGGATGATGTCGTCATTCAGAACTCCAAGCTCGCCATGACAATTGCCAAGACCTACGTCGATTCCCAGCTGACGAATTCGGTAGGACGGCCGATCGATTTCGCGGTTCAGGGGCTGGATGATGATCTGGACTGGATCAATCTTCCATATTTGCGAATTGCTCCTCTTCCCGCGAAAGAACAGTGGAAAGTATTAACGGTTAACAACTCCAGTGTGGATGTCACGGAGAACACAGCCGAGCAGGCAACCGTCAAAGTAACCGGGACCTACTCAGAGGTGCCAGGCGTCAATGTGGAGACGACTTATTCCCTGCAAGCCACCCAGACGTGGATCGACACGGAAACGGTGTTCAAGAACACGACGGCAAGCGATGTCGTTGCCTATGCCGGTGACGTGATGGACCATGACGGGGAGGGACAAACCTCCTTCGTGCCGGGTGTTGGAACGATTCCCGATGTGGCAACGTATACGCCGAACGCGCCGTGGTTCTCTCAATACGGCAGCTCGCAGCAGGCGTACGGCATTATCTACGAAGGTGATTTTGCCAGCGGCTTCACGCTTAACGGCAACAATACGAATGTTTTGAGCGAAAAACAGATCACAATCCCTGCCGGCGGAGAATACCGGCTTACACGCCATCTTGTGGCAGCCAGCACAGAAGGGCTGACTGACAAAAGCCAGGCGATCAACAACGTTTATGACGAGATCATCAGCCACCAAACCGGTATCAGCATGGAACTGGCCGTCGACAAGGAGACTTTGTCCATCAATGAGCCGTTCAAGGTATCGCTTACGGTCAAGAATGATTCGGACGATATCGTGTCCGGGCTGCAGGCCAATCTCAACCTGCCGGCCAATGTAACCTCAAGCGATATGGCAGCGAAAGATATTCCGGAACTTGCTGCTCACAGTTCTACAACCGTCACATGGAATGCTGCGGCGGCAGGCGGGGGTCACGGAGATATCCAGCTTGAAATCAAGAAATCCGGCAATCCTTATATCACTAAGAACAAGCAAATTTTCGTGAACGGACCGGGCTGGTATGCCGGCGACAACCATACGCACAGCCGTTACAGCGACGGCAGCGGTTCGATTAACGACAACGCTACGGTTGCACGCAACAAGGGACTGGATTTCCTTACGGCAACCGACCACAACTCCATCAAGCAAAAAGATGACGTGGCCAAAGAGAACCGCGCCGATTTCGTGGAGCTGCTGGGCGAGGAAGTCACAACCGGCACCGGCCACTCGCTGGCCTACGATATTTCAAGTCTGATCAACTGGGCGCAGCCGACCCAGGATTACATCAACGAGACCCGTGCCAACAATGACGGGCAGGGGATGCATTTTATCGCCCATCCGTATTATCCCGGCCTGGAGTGGGAGGACTGGAGCGTCAAGAATTATAACGGGATCGAAGTGTGGAACGGCTTCTACCCGCCCAAGCATACGGTTAACGCCCAGGCGTTCGCCAAATGGGATGAATTGAACAAAGCGGGCCGGCATATTATTGGTCTTGCCAACTCCGATGCCCATAACCCGGGCAAAGTGGGCGATCCGCACATTAAAGCCTATATGGACAACCTGTCCAAGGAAGAGATTTACCAAGCCATCCGTGGCGGTATGCTATACGGTACGAACGGTGATATCGACCTGGAGCTCAACATTAACGGAAAAATGATTGGCTCCGATGTTGCAGTGGACCGACAAGGCGGACAGGCAAACATCGTATTGAACGGTTCTGCGCCTGGAGGACTGACGACCGCCCGGGTAATCAAGAACGGAGTCCTTCTGAAAGAGTGGACCGGTCTAACAGGTACAACCTTTAATCAGAACCTGCAGGATAATGCAGTGCCTGGTGATTTCTACAGGATGGAGCTGGAGGGAGCCAACGGAAAATTCGCTTTCTCCAATCCGATCTGGATCACAGACGGAATCAGCGTTCCGCAAAGTATGAGCTTTGATGATGAGAATGTTACGCTGCGGGTAAACAAATCGGATGTGCTGTCCGTAACAGGCACCTATCTTGACGCCAGCAAGCTGGAGCTTTCGGAGACCGGGAAGCTTGCCTTCATCAGCAGCGACTCCTCGGTTGTCTCAATCGACAGCTACGGCCATATGACGGGATTGAAGACGGGCAAAGCGGATATTACCGCTTCAATCGGAAACCTTGAAATCATCACAACCGTCACCGTTGTACCAAACAAAGCGCCTGCCGCCTCGACATCCGAATACAATACGGCTGCCGGCACACCGATCAACGGCGTAATGGTCGCTTCGGATGAGGATCGCGATCAGCTTGCTTTCCGAATCGTGAAGCAAGGGACGCTTGGTCAGGCAGCCGTAACGGATGCGGTATACGGCGGATTTACTTACACACCGAACCCGGGTATCACGGGAACGGATACGTTCACCTTTATAGCAAGTGATGGCGAAGCGGATTCCCAGGAGACAGCTGTCACCGTCAACATCAAGGAAGTTCCGGTATCCAACCAGGCACCGGTTGCCGAAGGTGGAACCTGGAGCGTTGCGCAGGGCGGATCTTTGCTGGAGAAGCTGAAGGCAACGGATCCGGATAACGATAAACTGACCTATTCAATCGTGGCTAATGGTACTATGGGCACGGCAACCGTCATAGACGCGGTATACGGCGGGTTCAGCTATACGCCGAACATTGGCGCGGCGACGGGAACCGATATGTTCAGCTTTAAAGTAAATGATGGCTCTGTCGATTCGAATACGGCTACTATCACTGTCCATATTACACCAGGCAATCATCTGCCGAAGGCCGAGAATCTCTCCTTCAACACGACAATAGGCATCGCGATCGATGTCAGTCTGAAAGGAACGGATTCAGACGGCGATCCGCTTACGTATACCATTGTGCAGAACGGTACGAGAGGGAGTGCCGTCATCAAGGATAGTCATACCGGCAGCGTAACGTATACGCCGAATGATGAGCAGCCCGGCGAGGATACATTTGTGTACATGGTGAACGACGGCAAAGGAAATTCAAATCCGGGTATCGTATCGATATCCATTAAGCTGCCGGGACCGGGTCATCCAGATGACGATGACAACACACCTCCGGCGGACGGATCTGATAATCCTTCATACCCTCCGGCTGCACCGCCTGCACCTCCTGCAGAGAAGCCTCCAGTTGAGGAGCCGGAAGCTCCTGAAGCTCCGGCGTCAGGCGGAGGAGAGAATCAGCAGCCAACGAAGCCTGTCGATCAGCTGTTTACTGACGTGTCGAATAACTGGGCAAAAAGCTATATCCAGGAAGCCGTTGACAGCGGTCTGATTAGCGGATACCCGGATGGCACGTTCAAACCTAATGAGACGATCAACCGGGCCGAATTCCTGGTTATTCTCACCAAAGCGATGGGATATTACGATTCCGACGCAGCATTAAGCTTTGCAGATCAAAGCAGCATTCCTGCCTGGTCCGCCGATGCGATCAAGAAGGCAATCAAAGCCGGCATCATCAAAGGCTATGATGACAACACCTTCCGTCCGGGTCAGATCGTGAGCCGTTCGGAAATGGTCGTTCTGCTGGCCAGAGCGCTGGGCCTTCCTGACAATGCCGGATTGAAATCGACATTCGGCGATGCGCCTGATATCCCGGTATGGGCACAAGGCATGGCGGAGCAGTTGAAGCAGCTCGGTATTATCCAGGGCCGCGGCAATGGGGAATTCGCTCCGAAAGCCGGAACTACACGCGCTGAAGCGATTAAAGTTATTTTGACAGCCATGCATCTGATGAAATAAACAAGGATACATCAGTTCGGGAATATGGGCGCTTGCCTGTATTCCCGGCTATTTGTTTGGTGAGTGAAATCCATACCTGAGAGGAGAGTATTGCTGTGGCTGCCAAGAAGATAAGTGCATATGTGAAAATCGCGATTCTCCTGCTTGGCCTGCTGCCGGTTCTGCCCCAGATTTCGTCCGCTCATTTTGAGCCTATCGGCTACTCGGAGATCGTCGTCGGAACAGATTCCATCGAATATTCGCTCTATATGGACCCCTACCAGCTTCAGGAGTTCGTCGAACTGGACCTGAACACGGATGGTTATGTCGACGCGGAGGAAGTGAAGGAACAGGAAGCGGCACTGAATGCGTTCATGGGTTCCAATCTTCAGGTATTGAGCGGAGGCGTGGCCAGCGAGCCGTTGATCAAGCAAACAGTAATGACGGAGAAAGGCAAGCTGCCGATGATCATGGCCCAAATCGAATATAAATTCGCGAAGCCGGTTGAAGATTTTGAGATTAATTACCGTTTTTTTCAGGTAGAGGGGTTCGTCCATCATATTAATATGGCCCATATTCAGTTTGCGGACCGGGAGCAGGAAGTTGTCTTTAATCAGACCAGCACCCAGTTCAGCTGGAGCAGGGATGGGGAGAATAATTCCTCCGGTCATGTTTCGGCAATCGCCAAACCAACGCTGATCAGGTGGGGGATCATTCTTGGCTGCTTGCTTTTGTTCTCCCTCGGCGTACTGATATGGAGACGGCGGAATTCTGCCAAATCCGTGAATTTGCAAACCGGCAATAAGGCTGTACGCAAACCGGCCAACTGAATAATCCGCAGGCTTTGGAATGAATACAGACCTAAACTGTATAATGATTGCCGCCGCTTATCGCCGTCATACCTATGCGGCTTACTCGTTAGTGAATGGTCTTGACCAATCCACCATCGATAATATAATCCACCCCTGTAATCATGGACGCGTGACCGGAAACAAGGAATACGACAAGACTGGCAACTTCATCGGATTCGGCAAAACGCCCCAAGGAGATGCCCAGATCAAGAGCCATTTTCCTGGAATCCTCATCGCTATCCGGTATTCTTCCCGCCCACATCTCCGTACGGGTCGGTCCCGGTGCGACGGTATTGACGCGAATGCCTCTTGATGCGAACTCGCCGGCTAAATTTTTGGACAAATTCGTGACAGCGGCTTTGGCTGAGCTGTAAGCGATGATCCGCGGATTAGGCATGACGGCGTTCATCGAGGAAATATTCACGATTGCCCCTCCTGGCGACGTCAGATGGGGAAGTGCAGCACGAGCTGTCCTCACGACGCTCATCAGATTAACGTCCATCATCTCCGCCCAGTCGGCATCGGACAACTGAAGGAAGCCTTCCCCGGAACGGGTATCCGTTGCGCCGATATTGTTAACGAGGATGTCCAGCCGTCCATAGCGATTTAGCGCCTCCTTCACGACCTGCTCCGCTCCTTCCGCCTTTGCTGCATTCGCTATAACCGTAAGCACCTTGCCGGTATCCTCAAGCTCCTTTAACTCTGCCGTTATCTGACGCGAAGCCGCTATGACGTCCGCTCCGGATTCAGCCAGCGCTCTGACGGTTGCAAGTCCGATTCCGCGCCCTGCGCCGGTGACAATGGCGACTTTGCCCTCCAAAGAAATGTTCATTGTATTCATCCTCCCGCAGCTTTGTTTGCCGTATGTTCTTACAGCCTCATTATTGGCGATAATCGCGGATTTGCAAAGTACGCCGTTTATTCATACCAGGTATGGTTAACAGGACTAATGCGGCCATGCCGGTACCTTTGAACGGCATACGGACAGGGAGTTTGCATGGGTCTGTAACGCCGATGGTTACACATTCCTCTTGCGTTTTTCGTGAAGTCTGCTGTAGAATACGCCTAACAGAAAGCGAAAGAAAGGAGCGTGAGAGATGGACTATCAGATAGACGTGAAGTTTGGGCCCATATATGAACTTCTCAATAGTCTGCATACGTACATATGTCGAAAATCATATAAGAAGATTGATTTGGCCCCCCAATGGGCCAAAGATACCCGTCAGCGGTTGACGCCAGAATTTGCTTCCTTTCTCGATCAAACGGAGATCGACGGGGATTGGAAATTAACCTCTCTGCTCGTTCATCTGTGCCCCGGCTGTGGAAGCACCGAGGATTTCCTGGCTTGGCTGGAAGGATTGTCGTCCGGCGACCTTTACGAGCTTATATCGGAGTACAGCAACCAGTTTCCCGACAACAAAGGAAAATTCCGCTCCCGCACCTTGTCGATGCTGTCGCAGTGGGAAGAGCAGTATTTCCGGCATATCGATCCGGCTATCATTGAATCGTTAAGGGATGAGACTCTTGACCGCAAGAAAGCGTTATTGGGGCTTGAGCCGGAGGAGTTTATCGATCAAACGACCAACGGGCTGCATTTTAAACCGGCGAACGGGCTGGAACAATTGATCCTCATCCCGCAGCATCATTTTCAGCCGTTGAATGTGATCTGCAATTTCGGCAAATTAACGCTCTGCCATTATTCCGCAAGAATCTATTTTGCCGATGACGATTATTTTCCCGCGCCGGAATACCGGATGATCCGAAGTCTTGGAGAGAAGAACCGGCTGAAAATATTACGCTATCTTCACCAGGGTCCCCGCAGCTTTATAGAAATCGTGAGACATTTGAATTTATCCAAGGGGATTACGCATGATCATATTGCGAAGCTGCGAAGCGCAGGGATGATCCGGGCTTATTTTGAGGGCGAGACACTGGTTGAATACACCCTGAGGCCTGGCGCATTGGAGCATATGCAGCGCAGACTGATCGCATATATTGAGCAAAGCTAGTCGGTAAAAATAGCCTCTCCGCCCTTCAACACCGGGCTTCGGGAGACAAATAAGAATGCCAGCAAACCATTTCCGGAAGGAGTGGTTTTTTTGTTTTTAAAATATTTTCTCTTTTTCAGGAAATGTTTTTCAGTTCTCTATTTACAGAACCGCAATTGGTTTCTATAATATAAATAATTGAAGTTAATTCATACTTATATTATCGGAATTATCGAGAAGAACGGTTGACGCCTTCTTTACGGGGTGCAGCCAAGACTTTTCACCTTGGAAATATAAGAAACCGTTAGACCAAATTTAACTTTCTTATATTTTGAGAAAAAGAAAATTTAATTGAAATGGGAGAGGTTGTTATGAAGAAGGGCGTTGCTTTATTATCCACCGTATTGATTATCGGCAGTTTATTGTTATCCGCATGCTCGGATAAGAGCGGCAGCACACCGGCTGGCAATGCACCTGCTGACAATGCACCGGCAGCTCCGGCGGCAGCGAACGGCAGCAATGCAAGCACAGAAGAACCTGCCGATGCGGCGCAAGGTACAGCCTCGACGATTCAGGCCAGCGACATGTCCAAGCTTCCCGCTGCGGCCCAGCAGCGTACAGATACGATCATTGTAGGCCTGACGGATCCAAGCGGCGCGTTCACGCCTTATTTTCAACAGAGCGGTTATGACGGCAATGTGTCTTCCCTGCTTTATACGCCGCTGGTTACGGTTGACGATCAAGGAGTCCCGCAGCCTGCTCTTGCGGAAGGCTGGGATGTTTCTCCCGATAATCTCACGTACACCTTCCATCTTCGCAAAGACTTGAAGTTCAGCGACGGGACGCCGATTACCTCTGATGATGTAGCGTTCACCTGGACGATTCTGCATGACAAAGCCTATGACGGCGATTCCCAATTACCAACGCTGCTTGTCAAAGGCGGCCAGGCTTACAAAGAAGGCAAAGCGGAAAGCATTGAGGGCATCAAGGTGATTGACCCCCTGACGATTTCCGTCACGCTGGAAAAACCGAATGCGGCAGCGCTGCTGACGCTTGGCTCCGATGTGCTGTCCAAAGCCTACTACGGCAAGGAATATAAATTCGGCCAGCTGGATTACATCAAGAAGATGCATGAACAACCGGTCGGCAGCGGCCCGTACAAGCTGGAGAAGTTCATTCCCGGCCAGGAAGTCCGGCTTGTAGCCAATGAGAATTACTACAAAGGGAAACCGGCAACGGAGCATTTTATCTATAAAACGTCGGAAGGCGATGTATGGCAGTTTATTGAAACCGGTGAAGTCGATTATGCCTCGTTCACAGCAACGCAGGAAAATATTGATAAGCTGAAAAGTCTCGGGTTCGTTAATATTCTCTCTTACACGCCGAGCACCTACGGATATCTGCAGGTCAATCTGGAGCATGAAGCGTTGAAGGATAAAAAAGTGCGGCAGGCGATCACCTATGGACTGGACCGCCAAAGCATTTATGTTGACGCCAACCAGGGGGCCGCTTCCATCGCCAATATTCCATCGTCACCGATTGCTTGGTCCTATACCGAGGACGGAATCAATCCGTACAAATACGATCCGGATCAGGCGAACAAGCTGCTGGACGAAGCGGGCTGGGTTCCGGGCGCGGACGGCATCCGCGAGAAGGACGGCAAGAAGCTGTCCATTCATTACCTCGGCTCCAAAAGTAAAAACACCGATATCTTTATCGCTGTCGCCAAAGAAAACTTTCAGGCGATTGGCGTCGACTTCCAGCCGGAAGTGTTCGCGGACTTTAACGCCTTGTCGTCCAAGGTGGAAGGCGGAGACTACGATCTCGTATCCTTCTCGACGCCGCTGTTGACCGATCCGTCCGATGGTTTGCTGATGTTCGTGGACGGAGAAATCAAGGGCTACGACAATCCGAAATTCAAGGAATTGTATGACAAAGGGCTGGCAACGCTCGATATCGAGCAGCGCAAAGCCATTTACAAAGAAATTTACCAGCTTCTGAACGATGAGCTTCCGGTAATTTTCACCAACTACAAGAAATCGGTGTATGCCTACAACGGCAGGATTCAGAACCTGTCCGTAAGTCCCTTCAACGGACTTGCCGCCAGCCTGCCGAATTGGACTCTGAAATAAATAAACCGTCCCCTGCCTTATATGCTTAAGGGCGGGGGACGTCAATTAAGGAGCCGGTCATGAGCGCTTATCTAACGAAAAGATTGACATACATGGTCGTCATACTGCTCGCCGCTACATTCCTGATCTTCAGCCTGTATGCGTTGACTCCAGGGGATTTCATCACCGGCAACATCAAGCTGACGCCGGAGCGCAAGGCGGAGCTGCGGGAGATTTACGGCCTCAACAAGCCGCTTCTGGAGCGTTACGGGACATGGATGAAGCATGCTTTTCACGGGGATTTCGGTTATTCGCTGGCGCAGCAGAAGCCGGTTCTTACGCTGTTTAACCAATATGTCTGGAATTCCTTCCTGCTGGCGGTTGTATCAACGTTCCTGACCTGGCTGATCGCCGTGATCGTCGGGGTGGTCGCGGCTTACCGGCAGTACTCCTGGTTCGATACGCTGGTGATGGTCGGGATATTCGCCGCCATGTCGATCCCATCCTTCTTCATCGGCTTGTTCCTGATCAAAATCATGGCGGTCGACTGGAAATGGCTGCCCCCCGGCGGAATGCTGACGACGGGAAGCAACGCGGTCGGAATGGCTTATGTGAAGGAAGTCATCCATCATATGGCGCTTCCGGTAATCGTCATGACGCTATTGGGACTCGGCTCGCTGACCCGGTATTTCCGCAGCAGCATGATCGACGTCCTCAAGCAGGATTATATCCGTACGGCGCGGGCCAAGGGACTGAAAGAAAGAAAAGTGCTGTTTACGCATGCGCTGCGAAACGCGCTTCTGCCGGCCATTACTTTGGTCGGCTTCGAGCTCCCGGCGCTGTTCGGCGGATCGCTCATCATAGAGAAAATATTCAACTGGCCGGGAATCGGACAGCTGTATATGCAGTCCTTCTCGCTGCGGGATTATCCGCTGCTTATGGGCTTCACTGTATTTATTGCGATTCTGACGGTCATCGGCACGCTGTTATCGGACATTTTATACCGTGTTGCCGATCCGCGCGTCCGGTTGTAGAAGGGGGCTGTCATGGATGTCAACCATTAGCAGCGGTTTGAGCAAGGTCAATCAGGCTAAGCCGGTTCCGGTAAAATCATCGCTTTGGAAGCAGTCGCTGCGCCGCCTGCTCAAGAATAAGCTGGCGGTCTCCGGCTTTGTCGTCGTCGTCCTCATGTTTGCGGCGTGCTTCATCGGACCGCTGTTCTCGCCTTATACCGACAACAAAATCAATATGGCCATGATGAACAAGGCTCCTGGCCTCAAGCACTGGCTTGGCACGGATGCGCTTGGCCGGGATGTATTGACCCGGGTGCTTCAGGCCGGGCGGATTTCACTGACGGTCGGACTCGCATCCATGGTGCTTTCGGTCTTTATCGGAGCGCTTCTGGGTACGATTGCCGGCTATTATAGGGGAATTGCGGATCAAATTATTATGCGGATCGCGGATCTGATGCTTACGATTCCGAGTCTTCCGTTATTGTTCATATTCGGCGCGATGCTCTCGGAGTGGAAGGTGCCGACCGATTACCGGATGTATATTGTCATGGTGATGCTCAGCTTTGTCGGCTGGCCGGGACTTGCGCGGATGGTGCGGGGGCAGATGCTCAGCCTCCGCGAACGCGAATTTATGCAGGCCGCGATCGTGCTCGGCTTGCGCGACCGGCGCAAATTGTTCAACCATCTGCTGCCGAATCTGGTTCCGCTGCTCATTGTTATCGCGACGCTCAATATCGGCGGCGCCATCCTAAGCGAGTCGGTTCTGAGCTTCTTCGGTCTCGGCGTCATGCCGCCGACGCCGACATGGGGCAATATGATCGATTCGGCCAACAACATGATTGATTTTCAGGAGCGCCCATGGCTCTGGATACCGCCGGGTTTCTCGATATTCGCGACGGTCATCGCAATTAACATATTTGGCGATGGGCTCCGGGACGTACTGGACCCCAAACAAAAGAGGTAGGTGACAGACTTCATGAAAGAGCTGCTTGAGATCAATCACCTCAGCACATATTTTGATACCGAAGCGGGTACGGTCAAAGCGGTTGACGATGTGAGCCTGCGGGTCAAACGTGGAGAGACCGTGTGCATTGTCGGGGAGTCCGGCTGCGGAAAAAGCATTACGGCGATGTCGGTGATGGGACTGGTAGAGGGACCGGCTGGCAAAGTCGTGGGCGGAGAGATCGGGTTCGACGGCCGTGACCTGCTCAAATTGGACAAGAATGAGCTGCGTACCATACGCGGTCATGATATTGCGATGATTTTCCAGGAACCGATGTCGTCGCTCAATCCGGTTCTGACGATCGGCGAGCAGCTGATTGAACCGCTGGTCGAGCATTTGAAGATGAGCAAGAAAGCAGCCCGGAAGCGCGCGATTGAGCTCATTACGGAGGTCGGCATCTCCAGGGCCGAGCAGATTGCGGGCAGCTATCCGCATGAGCTCAGCGGCGGTATGCTGCAGCGGATCATGATTGCCATTGCGGTATCCTGCAGTCCCAAGCTGCTGATTGCCGACGAGCCGACGACCGCGCTCGATGTGACCATTCAAGCGCAGATTCTGGATCTGCTCCGCAAGTTCAAAGAAGAGTCGAACATGTCCATTCTGCTCATTACGCATGATCTTGGCGTGGTGGCGGAAATGGCCGATTATGTAATCGTTATGTATTCCGGCAAAATCGTTGAAGAGGGCGAGGTTGTCGAGCTGTTCGAGAATCCCAAGCATCCGTATACGCGGGGGCTGCTGAAATCCAAGCCGGTGCTGGGCCGTCGGCAGGATGACTTATATTCGATCCCGGGACAGGTTCCCAATCCGCTCGACCTGACGCCGTCCTGTTATTTTCATGACCGGTGCGAGAGCTGTATGGCGGTCTGCCAGACGAAGGAGCCACAGCTCAAAGCTGTAGCGGATAAGCAAAAAGTCGCCTGCTGGCTCTATGAGGAGGCGGTCGTTCATGTCTGAGGCGCTGCTTGAAATCAACCATCTGAAAAAATACTTTCCGATCAAATCCGGCCTGCTCAATCGGACGGTAGGACAGGTCAAGGCGGTAGACGATATCAGCATTACCCTGCAGCCCGGCGAGACCTTCGGTCTTGTCGGTGAATCCGGCAGCGGGAAAAGCACGGTCGGGCGGACGGTTCTGCGGCTGACGGAGAAAACGGCTGGAGAAGTGAAGTATAAAGGAATCGATCTGTACAGCCTCTCTGCGCAGGAGCTTCGCAAGCTGCGTCCGAAAATGCAGCTGATCTTCCAGGATCCGTACAGCTCGCTGAATCCGCGTGTTCGCGTAGGCGACGCCATCGGTGAAGCGCTGCTGGACCACGGTCTGGTTCCGGGCGGGGAAGTGCGGGAGCGCGTGGAGGAGGTGCTGGCTTCCTGCGGATTGTCATCCTATCATATCGACCGCTTCCCCCATGAATTCTCAGGCGGGCAGCGTCAACGGATCGGCATCGCCCGGGCGCTCGTGCTGAATCCCGATCTGATTATCGCCGATGAGCCCGTATCCGCTCTGGATGTATCGATACAGGCCCAGATCATCAACCTTTTCCGCAAGCTGCAGGAGACTCGGGGATTGACCTATCTGTTCATCTCCCATGACTTGAGCGTGGTCGAGCATCTGTGCTCCCGGATCGGCGTCATGTATTTGGGTTCCATGATGGAAACAGCATCCCGGGATGAATTATTCCGCAATCCGCTGCATCCTTATACCAAAGCGCTGCTGTCGGCGGTTCCGGTCCCGATTCCGAAGCTGAAGCGGGAGAGAATCGTGCTGAAAGGCGACATTCCAAGTCCGGCCAATCCGCCGTCGGGCTGCAAGTTTCATACAAGATGCCCTTACGCCACGGATATCTGCAAAGAAGAGGTGCCGGAATTCCGCGACGCAGGCGGCAATCACTATGTAGCCTGCCATCTGGTTTAGCGGGACATCCTGCGGCGGGAGATCACTCCTGTGGAGCCGAATAACAGTCGAAACCGCTTCGCGAATGGCACAGACGCCAGAGAACGCGTTAATAATGCCAGTCAGGTCAAATCCATGACCTGACTGGTTTTTTTTGCGCTTCTGGAAGAACGGCGGAGAAACACCAGAGCAGGTGAGGCGTTACGCTTACGTTGCGGCTTGGCAAGCATGAAGGCCATGACAAAATGGGCAAATATAGATAATGACTTTGGAAGACTTAATCTTTAATATGTAAGTATATATAACATATGTGGTAAATGGGATTCCGTGAAACGGCAGGAAGAAGAGGGAGCGGATGAAGCATGCAGCGTTTTGATTTGATTGTCAGGGGCGGAATGGCGGTTCTTGCGGATGAGGTAAAACGGCTCGACATCGGGATTATCGGTGGTCGGATTGCAGAGCTGTCGGAACGGATCGATGGCGAAAGCGACCGCCTGATAGATGCCTCGCAGCTGCATATTATGCCGGGGATGATCGATGTGCATGTACACTTCAACGAGCCGGGGCTGGGGGAATGGGAGGGATTCTATCATGGCTCCTCCTCCATGGCCGCAGGTGGATGCACTACCTACTTTGATATGCCGCTCAATGGCGTTCCTCCGACCATCCGAATCTCCGCGCTTCAGCAAAAGCTGGAAGCGGCCAAAGGCCAATCCTTCGTCGATTATGCCTTATGGGGAGGACTGGTTCCCCGAAACAGGGATGATCTCGCGGCGCTCGCGCAAAGCGGCATCATCGGCTTTAAGGCATTTATGTCATCCCCGTCGCCATCGGAGGAGGATGAATTCAGAGAAGCGGATGATCTTACGCTTTATGAAGGCATGCAGGAGATTGCGAAGCAGCACAAAATTTTGGCCCTGCATGCGGAAAGCGAAGCGATAACGGGCAGGCTGGCTGAGCGCTGTAAGAGGTTGGGCTTGCATTCGGCGGCCGATTATATCGCTTCGCGCCCGGTCATTGCCGAGATGGAAGCTGTGCAGCGCGCATTATTCTTTGCGGAGCAAACCGGCTGCGCGTTGCATTTTGTCCATATCAGCAGCGCCCGTTCCGTTGAATTGATCGATGCCGCCAAGCAGCGCGGAATCGATGTAACGCTGGAGACCTGTCCGCATTATCTGGCTCTGACGGCGGATGACCTGGATACGCTTGGCGGTCTTGCCAAATGCTCGCCTCCTTTAAGAACCCGGCAGGAGCAGGAGCAGCTGTGGGAAGCGCTCCGCGAAGGCAAAATCGATATGATTTCTTCGGACCACTCCCCTTGTCCGCGATCGATGAAGGAAAATGCCGACGGCAATTTCTTCGCCTTGTGGGGCGGAATTTCCGGCGGACAGAGCAGCATGGAAATTATCATCGACGAAGCGCATATCAAAAGAGGAATTCCGCTGCAGCGGGTGGCGCAGTGGCTGTCTGCAAACCCCGCCAAACGATTCGGGCTTCACCCGCAGAAAGGCGGGATCGCCCTTCATGCCGATGCCGATCTTGCGCTGGTCGCGCTGGATCGGACCTATGTTTTACGCGAATCCGATCTGTACTACAGACATCCGCACAGTCCCTATGTCGGGAGGAGGATGGGCTGCCGGATCGAAGCGACGATCAGCCGGGGGCGCCTTGTATATGAGAACGGCCGGGGGCTGCAGGGAGATCCTGACGGACATTGGGTGAGTGTGCAGTGAGTCGAAGCAGGAAGAAGGGGGAGGCGGACGATGGGAGAAGGAGCGGATACCCCGGTTTCAATCGGAGAGAAGCAGCTGGCGCAGTTCGCGGCGGAAGCGGAAACGATCATTAATGAGCTGGCTTCGTTCGGAGCTGAAGCGGACGGGGGAGTTACCCGTCTGCTCTACTCTGAAGCCTGGCGCGGCGGGCAGGAGGCGCTTGCCGGGCGGATGAGGCGTATGGGCCTTGAAGTGCGGCAGGATCAGGCGGGCAATGTCTTCGGCCGGTTAACCGGAATGAATGCGGCAGCGCCCTCTATTCTGACTGGATCGCATGTGGATACCGTGCGCTGCGGCGGCAGCTATGACGGTATCTACGGGATTGCCGCCGGACTGATCGCGCTGCGTTATTTGAAACTAACCTGCGGGCAGCCGCAGCGCAGTCTCGAGGCGGTTTCGTTCTGCGAGGAGGAAGGGAGCCGGTTTCCCATTGCATTCTGGGGGTCCGGGAGCATTACCGGCTTTCGCGGGGAGGAGCATATCCGGGGGATATACGACGATAACGGCATTGCTTTTCGCGAAGCCATGGAGGCGGCAGGATTCGGAAATCCGCAGCAGCCTGCCAGCCGGCGGGACGATATTGCGGCTTTTATCGAGCTGCATGTCGAGCAGGGCGTGATCCTGGAGCGCATGGAGCAGACGATCGGAATCGTTGATGCGATTGTCGGGCAGAAGCGTTATGTCATTGAACTGAGTGGCGAGGCCAATCACGCCGGAACGACGCCGATGCGGATGCGCAAGGATGCGCTCAGCGGCGCTGCGGAGATGATTGTTTATTTGGAGCAGGAGGCGCTCCGCCTCGGAGAGCCGCTTGTCGCTACTGTCGGAAAAATCGAAGCGGTGCCCAATACATCGAATGTCATCGCTGGAAAAGTGACCTTCACGCTGGATATCCGGCATCCCGGGGAAGCGGAGCTGGGAAGCTTTTGCGGGGCTGTATTGACCCGTTTTGACGAGATAGCACATATCCGGGGATTATCAATGGACTGCCGGAAAAGCCTGGATGTTGCGCCTGCCAGGATGGATCACGGTTTATCGCATAGACTGGAGCAGATTTGCCAGGCCAAGTCGCTCTCCTATCGCAGAATGGTCAGCGGCGCCGGACATGACGCACAGGTTTTTCAGCGGTATTGTCCGACAGCTCTGCTATTCGTTCCAAGCTGCCGGGGCATCAGCCACTCGCCTGAGGAATATACGCTGCCTCAGGATATGGCGGCGGGGATTGCCGTCCTGATCGAGCTGCTCTATCAGCTTGGGTACGCGCAAGGAGGATAACAACCTGTTGGGATCGGCCATGTGCTTTGCCAATCAGGCTTTGCCAAAGGCGTTCAGTGAGCGCCTCAATCCCAAGCAATGTACAAGACGCCTCAAAACCACTCTGACAGTGGCGATGGAGGCGTCTTTTTCATGAAATTGAGTTATTTACCAATAATCTACAGTTAATAAGAACATCAACATCCTTACGAGACTAAACAGCATCCAGAAACGGATGCTGTGAGGTTATTCCTTGTTAGAGATGAAGAAATCCGAAATGAGAGCATGTAAGCAGGAATATGCTTATAAGAGCACCACTACGAGACTGAACAGTATCCAGCAGCGGGTACAGTGAGGTTATTCCTTGCTAGAGGTCCAAAAGATACCGAATAAGAGCATGAATTTTCTTATTGGAGGATATCCTTGGGATCAGGGGGATCAATGAGATATCCGTCTGACATTGGCTGCTGTCTAGCAATCAGAGATATTGCGAATTCATGGCCTTGAGCTTTTGTTTTGTATACGCAATGGCCTGAGCGGGATACAGAATCCTGGCGTCTCCCCCCAGCTTCCAGATCAGATCTACATAAAACTTCAGATTTTCCGCAGGGACCAGAATAGTTGCCGTGCCGCTGCCGTCTTCGCGGCGTTCAATGGCAGTTCCGAACCAGATATCGGCTTCGAGCGCCCACACACCATTGGGAGTGAGCTCGATGGTCAGAGAAGTTTGCTCCGACCGGCTTTTTTCAGGTGTATTCTGCAGATTCCATTGCTCCACATCATCCGACCACGGTATGGCATCGTTCAGGGTGGCAGAGAGAATCCGGTCTGCACGGAACAATCGCTGCTCGCTGCGCAGTATGCAGTAAGCGGGACAATACCAGTAGCCATCGCTCGAATAGAGGCCGATCGGCTGAATATTCCGCTCTGTCGTGCCGCTGCGCGAGCTGTATTCGATCGTCACCACTTTACGGATCATGATGGCCTTCAGCAGTGTTCGCAGACAGTCCGGAGACATTCTGCGGTGAGGGCTCCAGATGGCCACTTTGTTTTGCAATCGGTCTATTTGTTCCTTGACGTCAGCAGGCAGGTAATGATAAAACTTGTGAAGCGCGGAGCTTGCTCCCTCGTCAAAAGGCAATGAGCCGAAATACTGCAGGGACTGGCAGGCGAAAAACAGAGCCACCGCTTCGCTTTCCGTGAATGCGATCGGCGGCAGTATCCGGTCCTGCAGCAGCTTATAGCCGCCTCCCCTCCCCTGGACGGAATAGATGGGAACGCCAAGCTCACTAAGCTCCAGCAAATCGCGGGTTATCGTCCGGTAGGACAGTCCGAATTCATCGGCCAGCTCCTGAACGGTAAAGGATTTTTTGGCGTTAATTATCATAATAAGCCGGATAAGCCGCTGCGCCTTTAACAAATACCATCCCCTCCTCCGTTTTTTTTTATTTTACCATAATAATAGGACAGAAATTGACCGGTTTATACGCTAAGATCTCTATGAAGAGATATCAACTGGAGGGGGAATCAGGATGAACGTTAAACAACAATCCGGAGACAGGATCGGTTTGGTCTTTATTTATGGTGCGGGCCTGAATCGCGGAATTTGGGAGCAGGTCGTTGAAGGATTGGAAAATCCCTGTTTATTGGTTGACTTCCCGCTGCGCGGCGGCAATAACGAAACGGCGCAAGGACTTTCACTGGATCATTATACGGCCTATATCCGGGAACAAATAGAGGAATGGGAAGTAAAAAAATTCATTATTGTGGCCCATTCGCTCGGGGGAATTCCCGCTCTGAAGGCTGCCGCGGGGTTGTCCGGGCGTCTGGCCGGATTCGCGGCCGTCGGAGCGGCAATCCCCGGGAATGGCGGGTCCTTTCTTTCCATTTTGCCATTCCCCAAACGTCTTCTCATGTCCATCCTGCTGCGGAAGCTGGGCACACGGCCCCCCGAATCTGCCATCCGTTCGGGTTTATGCAATGATTTGTCGCCGGAACAGGCGGCAGAGGTTGTGCGGGAGTTTGTCCCGGAATCGGTCCGCGTCTACACGGACCGATCAAATGCGGATATTCCTCCGGTGCCGAAGCTGTATATTAAACTGCTGAACGATAGAGAGCTCAGTAAGGCTCAGCAGGACAAAATGATTGCAAACTTTACCCCTGAGCACATTGCCAGCTTGAACACCGGCCACCTGCCAATGCTCAGCGATCCGGACGGATTGCGCCTTGCGCTGCAGACCTTTTTGGCGAAGCTGCCCCTCCAATAAAAGGGGAGCACGCCGCAACCGGATGCCGCCTGGACAAAAAAGAACCCTCACTTATGTTTATAAAGGAGGGTTTGTTGTGATGCTTTATTGAGTTGTCCCGTTGGTAGTATATGATTCTATTAATATAGTCGTACCGGGATAGATAAACACTTTTATGCATTTTACGGATGAATGTACCTTGTACAAAGGCCTGTTTTCAGCAGAAATAGATAAGAGTCTATGAGCTGTAAGACAAATGTCCATGCCTTCGATAGATCGATGGAGTACTATACATCAAATCTAACTGGAGGTGTGTGAATTGGGTTGTCCTGTAATTAAACCAAAAAAAGACTGTAAAAAGAAAACAGTCAAGCGAAAAATCCATCGCCCGAAGAAAAGTTGCTGCTGCAAGAAAATCGTCGTCAAAAAGCAAGTGGTGGTTGTCAATCTTCCTCAAGGAGCTGAAATAGGTGCTGCCGGAGCGGTAGGGGCCGCAGGCAGTGTAGGATCTGCAGGCAGTGTAGGATCTGCAGGCAGTATAGGATCTGCCGGATCAGTAGGCACAGTAGGTACTGCCGGATCTGTTGGTACGGCAGGCAATGTAGGCAGCGCAGGTGCGGTTGGCCCCGCAGGCACAGTAGGTTCGGCGGGCAGTGTAGGCGCAGCGGGCACTGTAGGCGCAGCAGGCAGTGTAGGAGCTGCGGGAAGCGTGGGTGCTGTTGGAGCAACAGGAGCTACAGGCCCTGCAGGAGGGATTTCCCAGTTCGGGTATGTTTATAACCTGGCATCCCGCGTGGTTCCTATAGAGGCGGATGTTATTTTTGATACGAATGGTCTTCTGACGCCTGGAATTACGCATGCCCCCGGAACAACTCAGATCGCAGTTACCGATGCGGGTACCTATGAGGTTACTTTTTCCGTGTCGGGTGTGGAGCCTAACCAGTTCGCACTATTCCTGAATGGGGCTCTGGTTGCCGGAACTATATACGGCTCCGGTGCCGGTACGCAGCAAAACAACGGGCAGGCTATAATCGCTTTGGCTTCCGGCGATGTGCTCACGCTGCGCAATCATAGCTCATCTGCAGCTGTTACCCTTCAGACGCTGGCAGGAGGCACGCAAGCCAACGTTAACGCCTCTGTTGTTATCAAGAGATTGGCTTAACCCGCGAATAGATCGGGAACAACCAGACGCAGCTCTTTTTCCCGGAGCTGCTTCTTTGCTGTTTTGTCTTGGAGGTGCGGTTTTGGGGTGAAGCTTGTCCATTTTTTACAAAGTCCTGTCGGTCTTCTCTTAAGACGGAAGAGGTGCCAAGAAACAAGGAAACGAAAGTCCGTTTCGGGCATATTGACACCACGCATAAACTTTGCAGCATGGGGATCAGCGATTCTGCAGAAAATGTGCATATTCCAATGGCCTCTTATAGACGGTGCTTTTATTGCGGAAAGCTTGATATAAACTCTTCTGCGGTTTGCCGTTTACTTCAATAATCCAGGGATGACAATCGTTGTCCAGCGCCAAATCGACGCTAAGCTCCCCTAAATGCAGGCCGCTGCCTGTCTCGATGGTTTTTGCGGCCTGCAAGCTGATCTCATGAATCCTGTTTAAAATGGCGCCGGCTTGTTCTTGCGGATATAAATAATTGAACGCCTCTATAGACGAGCACATCTTCTCAAATATGCTGGTGTTAAAGCATCCTTTATAGGCCACTCTGCTGATTACACTGGTTACAGACCATATGCCCGTCTTATTTTTTTGCACAAGCACGCGAATGTCGAAGATTCTCCCGGCTAATCGCTGTGTAGGGACTCCCCTTTGTATGATGTACGTTTCGGAGCCGAGAAGAGTTTGAACGCTCTCCAGAAACTGCGGAATATTGCTGGCTATGATACTGGGTTGAATATAATGCTCGCCGATGTGGATTTCACCGGAATCTTTCAGTTCTATTCGATATACCCCTTTGCCCTTATTGCCGTAACAAGGCTTGAGATAGAGAAGTTTATGAGCAGCAAGCATTTCGACCGCGTTCTTCCGGTCAAAAGGAAGGGTCTCGGGCAGATAAGGGACAAGCGACTTGGTTAGATGATTGTGAGTTTCATATTTATTGAGATGATTGATATGGTTGAAGCATTTGTTTCGTCCGATTATGGCTTCCAGTTGTTCAATCATCTCTTGTTTCAGCTCATAACAGCGGTTGTAGATCACCTTCGGAAAAGGAAATATGCTAATCGCCCATTTGCCTCTGGAGCGGTGAAGTCCGGTGATCCTGTTTCGCTGCCAGTCGATATCGGCCGGTGTAAAACAGAAAAGGTTCAAATGGGTTGTGTTGTGCCGAAGATAGTTGATAAGCGAAGATTTTCTTATTTTGCGGGTAGCGACCATAATGCCGAGTAAAGCGCCGTTTCTGTACATTCTTTATCTCTCCTATTCCCGAAAAGCCTGTCAAGAACAGGGTATGTCTCAAATAAGGAAACGCATGGACAACAATACACTTGAACAAAAATATGTGTTTGCACCCTTTGCCGCGATTGGGAATAAATTGATTCGAGGTAGAGTCTTTATGCTTGCTTGCAGATGCGTTTTATTGTGGAGACTGTTTATGCAGTTGAAATTGTGCAAGTATGTGATTTGGTTCATTCCATGAAGAGGAGCGTGCGTCATATTGGGTAGATTATCAGGCCCTCCCGGCCCTCCGGGACCACAAGGACCGCAAGGTGTTCAAGGCTTGATCGGGAACACAGGTCCGACCGGACCAGCGGGAGCACAAGGATTGGTTGGAGCCACAGGTCTCCAAGGTGTAACAGGGGCAACCGGAGCTGCGGGCACAACCGGAGCTACAGGAGCTACAGGAGTGCCGGGCGGCGGGGCTATCATTCCATTCGCATCGGGAATTCCGATTGTTATGAGCACCATCGTAGAAGGGGTGGCAGGGACTGCAGGTCTGCTTGGATTTGGAAGCTCCGCCTCCACTGTCACCCTTCTTGACGGGACGATCGACCTCACGGGTACAGCTCTGGGGCCCCTTCTCGACTTTGCTTTCTCCATGCCCCGCGACGGAACGATATCAGCCATCTCCGCATTTTTCAGCAATACGGTAGCACTGGCACTTGGTGCTACAGTTGCTACCATAACCGCGCAATTATACAGCGCTCCGGCAACAAGCAACGTCTTCACTCCCATTCCGGGCGCTGCTGTGACATTGGCTCCGCCACTCACGGGTGCTGTTGCGCTTGGCGGGATCAGCAGCGGTACGACTACAGGGCTTGCAATACCTGTCACGACAGGTACCCGTCTGTTGCTGGCGTACACTGTGGCAGCACCAGGGGTGACTGTTGCTCTGGTTGTGACCGGTTATGCAAGCGCGGGCGTATCCATCATTTAGTTTCCTGGGCTGGCTGGAGCATAGCTGCTTTCACAGAAAAAAGGGCTGAGCAGCGGTAGAAGTCTCCTACTCAACCCTTTGGTTATAGATATTGCGGCTGGATGGCCTGCAGCCCAAGGACTGCTGCTGCAGGCATCGGCCAGCCCCTGCTGTGTGCCGTCATCTTAAGCCGATTAATAAATCCGATGCTTCCAGCCGCTTAATTTGGCGACTGCTTCCACATAGTAATAGTCTCCATATATGAGAGAGACATCAATGAAAGAGGTGCCGCTTCCAGTACCGTGGAGCAGAATAGCTTCATGCTCCGGCAGTTCCCATGTGGCGTAATTCTCGGTTAGAGAACGAAGGATCCGCCCGGCTGCTCCGAGGTACAGCTGTTTCTCCCCTGCAGGCACGACTTCTGCGATTTCCAGCAGGCCGGAAGCTGCAATAGCTGCGGCCGAGCTGTCTCTTGACTGGCCTTCCAGCGACTCCAGCCGGAAATCCCAGTACGGGACATGATCCTCCGGCAAAGCTGCGATAAAATAATGCGCGATCCGTTTGGCCGTGTTGAGGAAACGTACATCGCCTGTGTTCCGATAGGTATTGATAAAGCCGTACAGCCCCCAGGAAGCGCCGCGGCTCCAGCAGGATTCCACTGAATGGCCCTGCCCCCCGAAGGATTCGATGAATCCGCCGTTCTCCGGATCGAAGGACAAAATATGCTTTGTGGACCCGTCTTCGCGGATGCCATATTCCATGGTCGTCTCGGCATGCGCAATGGCAATATGCTTGTACCGGGGGTCTCCGCTTACTTTGCTTGCCCAGAAGAGAAGCGAGATATTAATCATGCAATCGATAATGGCCCAGCCATGCCTGTCGGCATTCCACGCGCGGATGAAGCGTCCGACGGGGTTATACCGGCCGGCAAGAAAATTGGCGGCTTCGATGCCCCTCCGGAAGCCGTCCGCATCCCCCGTCATTTTATGCTTGATAACCGCAGTCGACAGGAACTGAAAGCCGACATCATGGTGCAGCTCCTCGGTCGGTTTGACGAACCATTCCTCCAATACCTGATCATAATTCCATGCCGCTTCCCTGTAGCGTTCCTTGCCTGTCATGTCGTACATAATCCAGAGCATTCCCGGATAGAAGCCGGTTGTCCACCAGTCCGAGCCGATGTTATCGAATTTTCCATCCTCTCCGGCAAAATGGGGATAGGTTCCCGCAAGCTTGCCGATCGAATTGCCGATCTTGGCATCAAGACGGCTTATTACTTCCTGCCAGTAGGGCTGGGTCATTCTCTCTACCTCCATAGGTTGGTTTATATGATAAGTGTAGCGCTTTCAGAGTTAAAAAAGTGGCGGTAGATTGTGAGAAAACGTTCCTATATTGTCATGTTGATTGCTCAGCAAGGGAATCCGGATGAATACCACAACCCCGCCGACGGGCTCCTTGTTTCTGATTTCAATCCCATAGGCCGCCCCGAAGAAGGCCTCGAATCTTTCTTTCACATTGCGGATTCCGTACCCGCCGGTCTTGCCGTTCTTGTCGGAATTCCAGTTCGCTTTGAGCCCGACTCCATCATCCGCTATCGTAATCATAATGGCTTCCGCATAGGGCTCTCTGGCCGCGTGGATCCTGATGCTCCCGGCTGCTCTTCCGTCGAAGCCATGCATAATGGCATTCTCGATAAAGGGCTGCAAAGTCATTTTCGGAATATAAAAGGCTTCCAGATGCTCCGGCACCTCGACCTGCACGGTTAAACCTTCCTCCCAGCGCAGCTGCTGAATCTGCATATAGCAGCTTGCATGCATAAGCTCCTCGCGGATCGTTATCAGGCTTTCGCCGTTGGACAAGCCGATCCGGAACATTTTGCCCATCAGCTCCAGTATTTCGCTCATCTTATCGTGACCGGCCCCAAGGGCCATCCAATTCAGCTGGTCCAGGGTGTTGTAGAGAAAATGCGGATTGATCATCGCCTGCAGCGCCTTGATCTCCGCTTTCTTTTGCCTTTTGTACTGATTTTCCAGGGATTGATACAGCTCCTGAATGCGGTCCATCAGCTTTCTGTAGCCCGAGAACAATACGCCGTATTCATTCGTATAATCCTCCGGGAGCTTCACTTTATTGGCATTCGTCGTGTATCGGCCCATCTCGTGCAGCAGCAGCCGGATCGGCTTGATAAACTGGTTGGAGAACAATAAAGTGAAGAATAACGCCAGAAAGATGGTCAGTATCCCGACAAGGGACAAAATAAACGCATTATGAACGCTGCTCGAAGTAATCTGCTTCCAGGGCGTGAATTCCACGATCGTCCAATCCGAATTAAAGTGCTTGGACCACACCATCAGATGGCTGTTGGCGTTGGCCAGCGTATAGCCTTCCGTCTTCACTCTTAAATATCCGGATTCGTCGTTCATGGAAGGAAGAAAATCACCTAAATTATCCCGGAGCTCCGGGTCTCCTATAGAGGTAATAGCCCTCCCCCCGGAATCCAGCAGAATGCGGTTGGCATCGGCCGTCTCCCCTTGGACCAGAGCCTGAATGGCTGCGGCTTTAATGTTCAACAGCAGTAATCCGCTGTATTCGCCGGAGGGGGAATAGACCTTCCGGGCAAAGCTGATAACGGCAAATTCGCCGTTGAACAGCGTGATCATCCGCTCGCCGATCCAGGTGAAATCCGCCTTCTGGACCCAGTCGTACCAGATCTCTTTCCTGGCTTTCTCTTCTTCGATAAATACGACCGGAGTCTGCGATTGGCTGGGAATGGCATTCTTCGTGTAGAACTGGATGGAGGATATCATCGGCGTAGCATAAGTGATATTGGCGAGAAATTCTTCAATCTCCGCGCTCCTGGTATGATCGGAATAATTGTCCTTGGACTGGGAGTAGTCTGATAATAGAGGGTTTCTTGAGGCCGCGAGGGAGGTCTGCTCGAACGAACGCATTTGAATGCCGATTTTGCTGTTCAGCTCGTTCAGCACATTTTGCTGATAATAAGACGTGTTCTTCACCATTTCCTGCGCGGACAGCGAATAAGCAAGTCCGATCACCACAACCAGAAGGATGACCATAAAGCCGGAAAATCCGCCGTACAGCAAATAATAAATCGGATATTTTTTGAATATATGCTTCATTTATTCTCACACCCTCAAAAGTGACTTTATCTGCTCAGTTCCGCCGGGGTGACACCAAAATGCTTTTTGAACGTCGTACTGAAATAAGGAATATTCTTGTACCCGACACTCTCCGCAATCTCGTAAATTTTCAGCGTCCCCATCAACAGCAGGCTTTTGGCCTTCTCCATCCGCACCCGGATAATGTAGTTGTTGATCGTTTCCCCGGTAGCATTTTTAAAAATCAAGCTTAAGTAATTCCGCGAGATAAACACCTTATCGGCGAGCTCGGCCAATGTGATTTCCCGCGTGTAGTTCTCGTGAATATACTGCTTCATAAAATCGACAGCCTGTTTGTGGGAGCGCTTGCCCGAATCGTGATATTCGTACAAGCTGGAGGCGGGAATGACGGAAGCCTCCTGGGTCAGAAAGTGGAATGCTTCCTCCAATGAATCGGACAGCTTGGACCAATGCTTCTTGAGGCCGCCGATACCGATACGGAGCGAAACGTACAGATACTTTTGCACGCATTCGATAATTCTCCCGGCGATTGCCGTAATGCCGTCCTTAAGCTCCTCGTATGTGGCGTCCTGATCAACATGTATAATCAATGCCGCATGATAGCCATGCAGTTCGACGAAGTCGAACGAAAGATTTTCTTCGCCCAGAATTTCCTGAATGATGTTCTGAATGGCAAAACGGAACAGAAAACGGTCGGAAGTGCCAACCTCGGCAATGCGCGTTGTCCTCATGATTTCAATTCCGAGAACCAGATGGCTTCGGTCAATGCCGCTGCTGAACAGCGGATGCTCTTTGTTCCAGTGATCCATGCTGCCCGTAACCGCGGTTTTCAGCCACTCCTTATGGGCTAACGGCTCGTACAGGCCGACCTTTTCCTTGAGCTCGTTTTGCTCCTTCCGGAGCCGGTTCTCCTGCTCGACCGCCTGGATAACGCGCTGAAGCGCTTCGCGGAGCGTGTGTCTGGACACGGGCTTGGATAAATAGTCTTCCACGTTCAGCCTCAATGCCTTGCGGGCAAATTCGAAATCGGAATAGCCGCTGTGAATGAGAAACTTGCCCCCATAGCGTTCTTCCCGCAGCTGCTCGATCATTTTGAGCCCGTCCATGACAGGCATATAAACATCCGTAATGACGATATCCGGTTTCGTTTGGCGGATCAGCTCAAGCCCCTTGGCTCCGTTCGTGCTTTCTCCCGCCCATTCGGCGCCGATCTCCTTCCAGGGAATCACCTGCTTCATTCCTTTAAGTACCTGCCGGTCATCATCGATGATTGCGATTTTCCACATGGATATCCCTCCCGCTGAGAATGTAGGACTAATTTGAAAGAAATAGTGATATACCCTCATAGGTTTGCAGCCTGGTGAAAACTATAATTAGAGAAAATCACAGTAAATGAGGTGGACTTCATGAAAGACGGTTCGACATCGACAATACCCCTGCCATCGGCCAAGCGCCACAAACCCAGGATCAAGCGCTGGGAGTCGCCGATTGCCGGCTATTTATTCATTTCGCCGTGGCTGGTCGGCCTGCTCGGCCTGACCTTGTATCCCATTGTGCAGTCTCTCTATTATTCCTTTACCGATTTCTCCCTCCTTGAAAAGCCTAATTGGGTAGGGCTTAGCAATTACAACAAAATATTAACATCAGATGATAGCTTTATACAAGCGGTCAAGGTGACATTCCTTTATGTTGCGGCTTCAACCCCGTTAAGACTGATTGCTGCCTTGTTCGTGGCCATATTGCTTGCAAAAAATGTAAAAGGCATGTCAGCTTACAGAACGGCGATTTATTTTCCTTCCTTGATTGGAGGCAGCATCGCCGTATCGATTCTATGGAAGAACATTTTCGGGAAAGAAGGCTTCATTAACAATATACTGGCCGAATTCGGCATACAAGGGGCCGGATGGGTGACCAATCCCGATACGGCGTTATGGACGCTGGTGCTGCTCGTGGGCTGGCAGTTCGGTTCTGCCATGGTTGTTTTTCTTGCCGGGTTGAAGCAGATACCTGGTGATCTGTACGAAGCATCGTCTGTTGATGGAGCGGGCAAGGTGAGGCAGTTTTTTAGGATTACACTGCCTATGCTTTCGCCTACGATCTATTTCAATACCGTGATGGGAATTATTGGAGCCTTCCAAATGTTCACCCCGGCGATGATCATTACGAACGGCGGACCCGCCAACTCGACTTACGTCTACTCGCTTTATCTATATGAACGCGCTTTCAGCAGGCTTCAAATGGGATATGCCTCGGGCCTTGCCTGGATCATGCTCCTGATTATAGTGGCTTCAACAGCACTTATATTCCTGACCTCGAAGTATTGGGTGTTTTATGAAGATGAAGGGAGGAAAAGACGATGAACGTGAGACGGAATATCCTGTTCAGGCATTTGGGACTCATTTTGCTCAGCTTGATTATGATTTATCCCGTCATCTGGTGGGTCGGCGCTTCCCTGAAATCGAATCAGGAGATGAGCCTGCCCGGTTTGTTTCCGGCAAGTCCGCTGTGGAGCAATTTCAAGGATGGCTGGTATGCCATACCCGGCCACTCCTTTACCGATTTCTATCTCAATAACCTGCAGCTGGAGCTGGGCATTCTGATAACGACCGTTCTATCCTGCAGTCTTGTCGCTTTTGGTTTTGCCCGGCTGGATTTTCCGCTTCGCAATTTCTGGTTTTCCATTTTGATGCTAACGCTCATGCTTCCCGGACAGGTGACGATTATCCCGCAATATACGCTGTTTCACAGCCTTGGTTGGGTAAATACTTACTTGCCCTTCATTGTTCCCCATTCTCTTGCAGGCGGGTCGGGGGGCGCATTCTTCGTATTCCTGCTTGTGCAATTTATTAGAGGGATTCCCAGAGAACTGGATGAATCAGCCAAAATTGACGGCTGCAGCTGGTTTGGGATTTATTGGAGAATTGTCATTCCTTTAACAAAACCCGCGCTTGTTACCGTGTTCATCTACTGCTTCCTGTGGAATTGGGACGACTTCTTCGGCCATCTGCTGTATATTAATTCAGTTGATAAATATACGGTTGGCCTGGCGCTGCGCATGTTCAATGATTCGCAGTCGGTCCAGGAATGGGGACAGCTGTTGGCCATGGGTCTGGTGTCCGTAATCCCTTCGGCGATTATTTTCTTCCTCGCCCAAAAACATTTTGTTGAAGGGATCGCCACTTCAGGCATCAAGGGTTAGATCTATATTCTGACAATATTGAAACAAATTGTGTTTTAGTATTATATTAATGGGCTTGTCATGTTGCTATGATGGGGCTGTAAGCGTTTAACTTTCCGGAAAAGTCAAACAGGAAGTTGTGCCAGGCAAGTAGAATACTAATCAAAGGGGACATGCCGTTTATGTTGAAAATGCGGAAAAAAATCATTCTCACGGTACTGACAGCTGTAATGGGAATATCGCTGACCGCCTGCGGGGGCGCATCGCCGGGAGCGGAAACGACGGGAAACAATCAACCGGCGGAGACTGGCAGCAAGCCGGTGAAGCTTCGCATCAATTGGTGGGGATCCCAGCCCCGGCATGACGCCACCCTCAAGATTCTCGATTTGTACACGAAGGAAAATCCGAATGTCACGTTTGAACCGGAATATTCGGGATTCGACGGGTATATTGATAAACTGACCACGCAAGCCGCAGCCAAAAACACGCCGGATATTATCCAGATGGACGCGGCCTGGCTGGCGGACTGGAATGCAAGAAACCAATTGGCCGACCTTAGCAGTATCAATATCGCGGATATCGATCCGAAGCTCGCGGAAACGGGGCAGTTCAATGGCAAGCAAACCGCCATACCGCTCGGCAATAATGCGTGGGGCATCATTTATGATAAGGCATCGCTGGAAAAGCTCGGCTTTGAGCTCAAGGACGGCATCACCTGGGATGAATATTTCCAGCTGGCCCGTGACATCAAGGCGAAGCTTGGCAAAGATCAATACGTCATGCAGGATGGAACATCCAGTAAAGAGGCTTATTATTCCTATCAATTGAGCAAAGGAAAAGGCCTCCCGATTACGATGGATGGCAAATTCAATTTCGACAGGGATACTTGGCTGGAATGGGTTAATATTTTCAGTGACTTTAGAAAAGAAGGCATTGTCCCCCCGCCGGATGTGCAGGTTGGCGATAAAGAGCTGGATCCCAAGCTTGATCTTATGATCAACGGAAGAATTATTTTCAGAAATGCTCATGCAGCCCAAGCCTCCTCGTGGGAGAGCTTGAAGCCCGGCAGTATAGGCGTTTCCGCCATGCCCAAAAGCGAGCAAGCGGGCAGCTGGCTCAAGGCGACCTTCTTCTTCAGTGTAAGCCAGGACTCCAAGAACAAAGAGGAGGCGATGAAGTTTATCGACTGGTTTATCAATGACCCCGAAGTCGGGGAGATTTCCGGAACCACACGCGGCGTACCGGCATCCAGTAAAATCGTAGCCGAATTGGAGCCCAAGTTTACTCCAGCAGATAAACTGACGGTCGAAATGATCGAGAAAGCCACTCCGGGAGCGCAGCCGTTCAACCCTGGAGCCAAGGGATGGATCAATTTTGAATCCAAAGAGTACACTTCAATCACCGAGTCCTTGATGTTCGGCAAAACAACGCCGGAGCAGGCCTTTGACGATTTGAAGAGTAAAGCGTCCGAATACGAAAATTAAGGATAGAGGAGATGTCCGCCTTGCTGACGATTACCGGTTTTGCCGATGAAATTTCACCGGACCTGGAAGAACAGATGGATGTAATGGAAGCCGAAGGAATATCCCATATTGAATTCCGGGGCGTGGACGGGAAGAATGTGCTCAAGCTGTCGGATACGGAATTAAGCGAGGTTAAGGAACGGCTGAATGCACGCGGCTTCAAAATTTCCTCCATCGGCTCGCCCGTGGGCAAATACGGAATTCGCGATGATTTTTCCGTCGAACTGGCGAGCATCAGGAGGGCTTGCGAGATTGCCAATTACCTGGAAGCTCCATATATCCGGATTTTCTCCTACTTCATTCCCGAAGGGGAGGAGCCGTCTTCCTTTAAGGAGGAAGTGATTTCCCGGATGAAACAGCTCATTGAAGTTGCCGCACAGAGTAAGGTGACACTGCTTCTGGAAAATGAAAGCCATGTGTATGGAGATATCGACGAGCGGTGCCTGGATTTGCTGGATGCATGCGGCAGCCCAAGACTGCGGATGGCTTTTGATCCCGGCAATTTTGTCATGAATGGTGTCAAGCCGGTTTCGGAGGCCTGGCCTAAATTGCAGTCTTACCTCGAATATGTTCATATTAAAGATGCCATGGCGGAAAAGCGGATTTTCGTGCCGGCAGGTGAGGGAGACGGAGAATTCATTGCTTTTATCCGTAATCTGAAAGAGACGGGGTTCTCCGGTTTTCTCTCGATCGAGCCGCATTTGCACAAATATTTGCCGGAGCAGGACGGACCAGGGCGATTTGTCCATGCCGTCAAAGCGTTGAAGAAGCTGCTTGAAGCAGAATCCATGGCTTGGAATTAATCCGTATATCAGGACTGGAGGAGATGGGAAGCATGAGTACGAACAAGAAGGTTAAGGTTGGGTTAATAGGACTCGGCAACATTGGGCGCACCCATATCGGCTATTTGCAAACGATGGATAATGTTGAGCTTGTCGGCGTATGCGACGTTAAGAAGGAAGTGGCGGACAGGTTTGCCGCTGAAGCGAATACGGCCGCCTATTACAGCCATAAGGAGCTGTTTGAACAATCCGGGCTTGAAGCCGTCATTATCGCGGTTCCTCATTATGATCATACCCCGATCGCGATTGAAGCTTTCGAGCGCGGGCTTCATGTGCTGTGCGAGAAGCCGATCGCCGTCCATGTCAATGATGCCAACAAGATGATCGCCGCTTATCAGAAGGCTAAGACAAGTAACCCGGATCAGTTATTCGGAATCATGTTTCAAGAGCGCACTCTGCCATTCTACAAGAAGTTGAAGGATATCGTGGACGGCGGAGAACTCGGGCAGCTGACCCGGGTGACCTGGATTAACACGGCATGGTTCAGATCGCAAATCTACTACGACAGCGGGGATTGGCGGGCAACCTGGGCCGGAGAGGGCGGAGGCATTCTGACGAATCAGTGTCCGCATAATCTGGATATGTACCAGTGGCTGTTCGGCCTTCCGGCCCGGATAAGCGCCCATGCCCATATCGGCAAATATCATAATATTGAAGTCGAGGATGAAGTGACCGCCTATTTCGAGCATGACAACGGCATGATTGGCCACTTTATCGTGACCACGGCGGAGTCCCCGGGAACCAACCGCTTCGAAATCGTGGGGGAGAATGGCAAGCTGATTTATGAGAACGAGAAGCTCGTATTATATAAAAATCGTATTTCCATGCTCCAGCATCTGCGGGAGTCCCAGAGCGGCTTCGGCAATGTGGAAAGCTGGTATACGGAAATTCCGGTCAAAACCAATGTGCCAACCGGACACCGCGTTGTCGCCGACAAGTTCTTCAATGCCATTCTAAGCGGAGGCGGAGACCTGATTGCCCACGGCGAGGAGGGGGTCAAGGGGTTGACCCTCGGCAACGGCATCATGCTTTCTTCCTTTAAGAAAGCGATGATTGAGCTTCCGTTCGATGCGGATGAATATGAAAGCAAGCTGCAGGAGCTGATCAAGTCCTCCAAGTTCACCAAGCAGGTGAAGGAAAATGTAGAAGCGGATATATCGAAGTCTTTCTCCGTCTAGACGGGCTGCGCATGCGGAAACGTCTTCCGATACTCGCAAGTGTGACAAGCGAGTTAGCCGCTTGCCACTTGTCGAGGAGCTGTTGTACCCCGAATTTTTATTTTGGATACCTCTGGTGCAAAGCAATCCACAATAAACACCGTGGATCGCTTTGCCACCCTGGTTCAAAACCAATCGCGGTATAAATGTGATTGGTTTTGAACCCTATTGTTAAATTCGGGGTACAAAGGTCGTAAGTGGATGCTTGCGAAGCAGCTTTCTAGCGAAAGCTTTCAGCTTACGCTTCTCCAGACTATTTCCGCCTGCTCCGCCAGTTAATCACCGGACTTGTAGAGACGCACCCGTTCAATAAAACTATGATAAACCGCCAGCGGGATTGAAAAAGCTGGCGGTTTTTTGGATTGCTAGAAGGCGCTTACAATTCTATAATGAGAGTGTTGTGAATAATCCGGCAATTCTGGTGGAGATGGCCTGATAACATGATTATGCATTGCATTTCATTATGGGAGGTACTTAGTTATGAGCAAAGTTCGCGTGGGAATCATCGGCACGGGAGGCATAGCCGGATGGCATGCCAGACAGCTGCTGCAGCTGCCGGAAGTCCAGATAACGGCTCTTGCGGATACGAGCGAGGTGAACCGGAATGCTTTTGTGGAGAAATACGGCTTGCAGGATGCGGGCCTGTTCTCCGATTATGAGGAAATGCTGGAGCAGGCGGAGCTGGATGCGGTCGTGATCTGCTCCCCGCATACGCTGCATTTTCAACAGGCCAATGACGTTCTGAACAAAGGTCTGCATGTGCTGATCGAGAAACCGATGACCTGCTCATCCGCGGAGGCAGAGCTGCTCATCCGCACGGCCGAGCAGGCGGGCAAAATTATGCAGGTCTCCTATCAGCGCCATTTTCAGCCTGAATTTCTATACATCCGGGATGCCATCGCAAGCGGGGAAATCGGCAAGCTGACCTCCGTCACCGCCTCGCTCTATCAGGAATGGCGCCAGGGGACACCTGGCTCGTGGAGGCAGGACCCGGCGTTATCCGGCGGCGGCTTCCTGATGGATTCCGGCAGCCATATTATTGATGTGCTGCTCTGGACCACCGGTCTTACCCCTGTGGATGTCAAGCCGCAGCTGCATATGCATGGCGCGCCGGTGGAGATCGATACATTCACTTCCATCCGGTTTGCGGAGGGTGCTGTGGCGGGTCTGAATCTGGTCGGCTTTGCCCCCTGCTGGCATGAGACCTTCGTCTTCTGCGGGGAGGACGGCGGGATATTCTACGACAACGGCAAGATCACCCTGCGCCGCTTGAAGCAGGAAGCGATTGTTCCGGATCTGCCGCAGCCAACCACCAATCAGGACAAAAGCTTCATCGATGCGATTCTGGGCCGTCATGAAGTGCTCGTTCCCGGCGAGTTCGCCCTCAAGGTTGTCAAGCTGTCGGAAATGATCTATCAGGCAGCCGGTTATGTGCCGGATGCAGCGCTTATACAAGAGGAGGAAACCGCCTGATGAGCTATCAAATCGGCATGCGTATCCCGCCCAGGATCGGTGCGGAAGGAATCAGCCAGACCGCCAGGTGGGCTGCAGAGGCTGGACTGGATATTCTGGATGTTCCGCAGCTGACTCCGGAGATTAAGCAGGCATGCGAGCAGGCCGGTATTGGCATCGGCTCAGTCGATGCCCAGCAGACGTCGAAGCTGTTAAGCCGGGATGAAGCCGTGCGGGGAGATGCGGTGGAATCGGTCAAGCAGCAGATGAGCGCCATTTCGGAGCTGGCCGGAAGCGTAATGTTCATGTGTCTGGTGCCCGAGGATCTTGCGCTTCCGCGCAAGGAAGGGTTTGCGATATGGAAGGATACCTTCCCGGAGCTGGTCCGCCACGCGGAGCAGACCGGCATCTATATGGCAATCGAAGGATGGCCGGGACCCGCGCCGCATTATCCGACGCTTGGCTGTACGCCGGAAATGTGGAGGGCGATGTTCGAAGCCATTCCTTCCAGGCATTTCGGACTGAATTATGACCCTTCGCATCTGGTGCGGCTGGGGATTGATTATCTCCGCGCGCTTACGGAATTCGGGGACCGCATTGTTCACTGCCACGGCAAGGATACGGAAATTCTGCATGACGAGCTGTATGAATGCGGAGTTCTTCCTGCAACCTTTGGTCCGAAATACGCATTCTCGGAAGGCTCATGGCGGTACACTATACCGGGGCATGGCGAGGTGGAATGGAGTAAAGTCGCCGTCCGTCTCGATCGTATCGGGTATAAGGGAGCGGTCAGCATCGAGCTGGAGGACCACCGCTACTGGGGCTCGCTTGAAGCGGAGCGGCTGGGTATCGTGAAAGCCGCCGAGCATCTGTCGAAGTATTTCCGATAAAATCAAAACGCCGCTTCCCGGATCAATACCGGAAAGCGGTCGTTTTTTATTTTTCTCTGTACTCAGGTGAGAATGGCGGTTCCATGTCCCCGTTTTCCGCAAGCGACTCAAGATAGGCTTGAATCTCTTCCAGAGACATTTTTACTCCGGTGAAGAGCGTCCCTCCGCGGGCATCATTCAGCATCTCGCCCAGCCATTTTTTCTCGGTTTCACTAAATTGGATAAAGCCTTGAATCATAAGCTCGGAGCCTCTGGGAAGGAAAGTCTGCTTCAGCTTCAGCACCACCTGCATCCTCTGGATTCTGGCCTCACAGTGGGCTATTTGCTTCTCAATCAAGGCTTCGACCTTCTGCGGATTCCCGTAACGGACGAATGGCAGCGTCAGAAACAGCGGATGCTGCGGATACGAAATTTGATTGAACTGCGCGTACAGAAGCTCTTCGAACGACGATTTGCCGGATTCTGTAATCCGGTATATCGTCTTGTCCGGTCTGTTGTCGCCAGGTACGGAGACAATCTCGGCGGCTTCGATAAGACCATCCCCGCGCAGCTGATCCACTGCGTAATACAGTGAACCGTCCCGAAGCTTGAAGCTTTCGTTCCAATTCCGTTGCTTGATCGTCTGGCGGATTTCGTAAGGATGCCGGTCGCGCTCCATCAGCAGTCCCAGGATGAGCAGCTTCATCGACATCGCAATTATCCTCTTTTTAAGGAAGGATTCGGTTTCACAGCCGTTTCACCCTGCTGCCCGGAGGGGCTTGGCTTGGCGCTCTTGGTGGTTTCCAGCCGCGCACGGCCCATCAGGAAAACGAATACCAGGGCTAGTATCGGCAGAATAACGGACCACTGGAAGATAAAGATGATGGAATCCGCAAGCTTGCCCAGAAGCGTGTTGACAAGCTCCGGGGACAACCCCATTTGGGCCTGGACGGTTGGATCCAGAAGCGCCTGCCCTCCCTTGATCTGAGCGGCCATTCCGGGATCAAGATCCGGAATTTCCGTAACCCCGGTTTGAAAGGCATGCTTTTGCAGCGCTCCTAATACTGTTACACCAAGTGCGGAGCCGATCGTCCGGAAGAATGTGATCAAAGATGAAGCGGAGCCCTTGTATTGGGGCGGCACCGCATTAAGCGTCGAGATATTGAGCAGCGAGAAGGATACGCCCATGCCAAGTCCGACAATGATCATGAACAACGTAATGACGAGGCGGCTGGTGGAGGTATCCATCGCGAATCCGAGCAAGGATGTGCCCACCAGCAGGAACAGGGCCGAGACGATCATGACATCGCGGTACCGGAATCGGTTGACGATCCGCCCGCCGATCTGGCTGCTGGCGACAACGCCCAGCATCATCGGGGTAAGCACGGAGCTTGTTTCCGTAGCCGTCTTGTGGAACACGCCTTGAATAAAGATCGGGATATACGTCGCAGCGGCGATCATGACGCCGCCATACAGCAGGCTGATCATCATGCTGCTCGTAAACAACCGTTTCTTGAACAGGCTGAGCTGGATGATGGGATCCTTGGCGATTCTCTCTACCAGCAGGAAGATAACGAGGAGCACGCCTGAGGCCACGAATAACGAGACCGTATTCCACGATCCCCATGCCCAGCCTTCAGATCCGCCAAGCTCTAGTCCGAACATGAGGCACAGAATAGTTCCTGTCAGAAGAATAGCGCCGACCCAGTCCACGCTTTGCTTGCGGTGATTCTTGGACTCGTGATAAGCCTGGAAAATAAACAGAAAAGCAAGAATGCCGATTGGCACATTGATGTAGAATATCCAGCGCCAGCTGATATTATCCGTGATCAGTCCGCCCATGATAGGGCCGAATACGCTGGATACGCCAAACACCGCGCCGAAAAGTCCCATCATTTTGCCGCGCTTCTCCTGCGGGAATAAATCATAAATGATGGTGAATACGATCGGCATCAAGGCTCCGCCGCCAATCCCCTGAATGGCACGGTAAATAATGAGCTGATCCATATTGGTAGCCGTACCGCATAGAATCGAGCCCACCATGAATAACAACAAACCGGATAAGAAAAACCGTTTCCGGCCGTACATGTCGGACAGCTTGCCGAAAATCGGTGTTGAAACAACCATCGCGATCATATAGGCGGAGTAGACCCAGACGAATTTATCCAGCCCTCCAAGCTTCTGAATGATTTTTGTCATGGCTGTGGAAACGATCGTCTGATCGAGTGCGGCCATAAACAGACCAAGCAGCAAACCGGCAATAACCAGTTTCGTATTGCTTTTTTTGGCGTCCATTAATAACTTCCTTCCCCTGCTGAGTCCCATATGTACTCAAATTTGAATTGCCATCACCTATTTTACTCAAATTTGAGTAAAAATCAATGCCTGGAATCGATTTACAAAAAAAATTATTCCGTTTCTCTGACCGCGAGCTGCGGAGTATTGCGCGGTTCGTGATTACTTTTCTATAATGAAGAAACGGACAAGGCCGTCCTCTCCGGCACTGAAGCAATTTTCTTTACTTATACCCCGTTGACATTGGGGCGTAACGGCTATAAGGCGAACACAATGACTTTTGAGTATAGAAAGACACAGAATGGGGAGTTAGCCATATGGGTGATATCAAACACATCATATTTGACTTTGACGGTACGTTGGCAAATACATGGCCTGTTATGTTTCAAGCCTCTGTATCCGTTTTTGACAAATACGACAACCGGAAATTGATCATTGAGGATCTGTATGAAATGACGGGTCCGACCGAATTGCGCATTATCCATCAGTATCTGGGCAATCGGGATATGGTGGATGCTGCGGTAGAGGATTTTGTCGCTCATTATGAGCAGCAGCATGAAGAGCTGGTTGAGCGCAATGAAGCCATCACGGATCTGCTCGCGGATCTGCAGCAGTCGGGCGTAGGACTGGCCCTGTTTACGGGCAAATCCCGCCGGACGCTGGATATTTCTCTTGCCAAGCTGGGCTGGAATATTTCCTTCAGCCACATCGTGACTGGGGATGATGTGGAGAATTCCAAGCCTTCGCCGGAAGGCATCCACCGTATTATGGATAAACTGGGCTGGAGCCGAGAGCATACGGTTGTTGTCGGCGACAGCAATGACGATATGCAGGCGGGCCGGGATGCGGGCGTGCGCACCTTCGCGGCCAGGTGGATGTCCATGGTTCAGGATAAGGATTACAGGGTTCCGCCTGAACGGGCATTTGAGAACCTGGAGGAATTCCGCTCTTATCTGGCGCAGCATGGGGTTCAATTCAATTAGTGGACCGTCAGTAGAACCGGCTGACTATACGTCATCGGAATGCGCGCCAATAAACCTTGCTGAAGCGCCGATTCGCCGCTCATCGGGCGCAAACGGTTCTCCACCAAGGAAAAACCGGCTTACAGGCGCCGCGGCAATGGGTATTGGCGCTGCAAGCCGGGGAAACCTTGCTGCAGCGCCGATTCGCCGCTCATCGGGCGCAAACGGTTCTCCACCAAGGAAAAACCGGCTTACAGGCGCCGCGGCGAAGGGTATGAGCGTTGTAAGCGGGGGAAACCTTGTTGGAGCGATTCGCCGCTCATCGGGAGCAAACGAAATGGTGTCTCCACCAAGGAAAAACCGGCTTACAGGCGCCGCGTCAATGGGTATTGGCGTTGCAAGCCGGGGAAACCTTGCTGGAGCGCAGATTCGCAGCTCCAGACCGCGATGCATGTTCCGGAAGAATTCCTCCACCTTCAATTCACCCAGGTCTGCTTAATCTTCAGCAGCAGGCCATGCGAGCAGACGGCGCACATCGCCGGGTGAAAGGCCGCTCATGCCGCGAATATGCTTGATCAGATGCGACTGATCGAAGTAGCCTGCATCGTGGGCGAGATTCGTCAGCGTTTCCGCTGTCCCCATTGATTGCAGCACATGCTGGAATTTCACAATCTGCGCGAATGATTTGGGCGGGACGCCAACCCGTTCCACGAAGCGCCGTTCAAACTGCCGTCTGCTGACCGTGGATTCCTCGGCTATTTCCTCGATTCGGATCAAGCCATGGGATGCGCGGATCCGCTCCACCGCCCAATTGGCCCATGTATCGATCTCCAGCACCCTGCACCACTCCCAGACCATGGCTTCCACAGAGCAGAGCAGCTCACGCGGCTCCATCGGCGCCTGCATCAGCCGCTCCCAGTCCGACATGCTTCCTCCAAGATCGGTCAATCCAACGCTCTGGTTCGCGATCTCCCGAGAGCTGTAGTTCCGCATGCGGAAGAGCGCCTCGGGCTTGAAATATACGAGCACGGAGGATAGATGCGCCGTAGTCTGGAATATTCGCGTCTCCTTATGGAGACCAGTAAGTCCGGCCGGCGCAAGCGGCCGGGTATGCCCGCCGCTCACAAGCATGACACGGCCGACAGTCTGGAAACCCATCACATGATAAATATCGGGGTATACCGTAAAAGGCTCGCCCGTTCCTCCGCCCTGCCATACGATTTTGTCGACATACGGCTTAAGCCGCTCAGGACGTATCGTAATCACAGCCGCACCGCCTCTCGATGTTTGGCAGCAATAAATGATAAAATAAAGATAGCCTACAAACATTAAATCATACAGCCATCAAGAAGGAAATTGTGAACGAAGGAAGTTGAAGCCTGCATGAAGAAGCTGGAGCAGATTACGCCGTCCATCCGCATCGCGCATCACTATCGGTTCAGCGAGAATCGATTCTCGGAGATGAACAGGGTGGGATACTGCTATGCCCTGCACTTGTTTGATTCCGGCCGGGGCAAGGTGCAGATTGACGGAACGATGCATAACGCTGCGAAGGGCACGTTGATCTTCCTGCGGCCGGATCAGCCGCATTCCTTCTTCCCGGATCCGGTAAATCCGTTCAGCTCCTTCAATATCTATTATGAGCCGTGGCGCAGGCCGGCTTTGAACACCAGCATGCATTTGGTGCGGGACAAGTCGGAGTACGACAAGGCGATGCTAACACCGGTGATGGATTGTCCGGAACTGGAACATATGCCAAATGTATTGCAACTGGAGAACCAGCCTGCCGTTTTCGAGATGATGGCGCTTATTGTGGAATCTCATCAAAATACCGGGGAGCCGTATGCGGAGGCAATGGAGAACAGTCTGCTCTATGCTCTGCTCCTGCAGCTGTTTATGTGGCGTGCCCATCAAGCTGCCTACGATTCCCGCATCCAACGCATCAAGGAGCGGCTGGATATGGACTCTTCGTTGAACTACCTGGACCTGATGGAGCAGGAGGGGCTGAAGAAGTCGCAGTTTCACCGTTTGTTCCTGGAGGTGACGGGACTTCCCCCAAGAGCCTACTGCCTGCGCAATCAGATGAAGCAGGCAGTGACCGAGCTGCTGGAGAGCCGGAAATCCATATCCGAGATTGCCGATTCGCTTGGCTTTCCCTCTATCCATTATTTTTCCAAACGGTTCAAATCCTATTACGGCGTTTCGCCCAAGGCTTACCGTGAGGGCAAGCAGATCCGCTGGGATGGACCATCGGAATCGCAATAATAACCGGAAAATATGACAAATTTGCAAGCTTTGTTTAAATACGCTTTTCCTCTCCTTCTTTATAATAGACCTATCAGCTATTACAAAGTATAGAGAGGCAGGCGGATGTAATGAAAACGAATCAGGGAAGTCTGACCAAGGAGCAAGTGGACTTTTATGATACCGAAGGGTATCTCGTTATTCCGGAGCTGTTGAATGCGGAAGATATGGCAGCGCCGAAGCAGGCGATGGAAACGAAGGTTTCACAAATCGCCGACGAGCTTTTTGATGCCGGCCTTATCAGCGACAAGCTGGTGCATCTGCCTTTTCCCAACCGGCTCGCGGAGCTGTTCAAGGGCTTAACGGATGAACACTTCAATAAACACGGCCGCAGCTGGCGCGACCGTATTCCGGGTTATTTCACGTTGATGAGCAACCCCAAAATCCTGGATGCGGTGGAGTCGCTGATCGGCGGGGAGTTGTTCTCCAACCCCGTATATAATGTCAGGCCGAAGGTGCCGCTTGTCGCTTCAGGAGCCGTTCCCTGGCATCAGGACAAATCGTATTGGCCGGACGCGAATGCCAATCCCGTTATTACGGTCTGGATTCCTCTGGTAGACGCCACTCTGGAGAACGGCTGCCTGCATATCAAGCCGCGTACCCATAAGAAGCGGGTGCTCAAATGGCATCAGGAATCCTACACCGGCACCGGTTATACGGCGCTGAAGGAAAATCAGCTCGGCAAAACGGAAACGGTCGTGCTGCCGGTGAAGGCGGGCTCAGCGATCCTCTTCAATGACCGTTGCCTGCATATGTCGACGCCGAATCTGTCGGACAGCGTGCGTTGGAGCGTTGACCTGCGTTACCAGCCGACGGATCAGGATCCCATGCCGCAGCATGGAGCGGGCTTCCTGGCGCGCAGCTACAAGCATCCGGAGCGTGTTGCCACGCTGGAGGATTGGCTGAACAACCAGCCGGAGCATCAATAAGCTCATATTGGGTTATAACCGGAGACCGGAGCTGAAGCTCCGGTCTTTTTTTGTAAATTTCACAAATAATAATAATCATTTTCTGAAATTTTTTGCGGAAGAAACCGGCTTTGCCGCCACAGGACGGCGAAGCCATTTTCTTTCTCAGCATGTTCCAGATCATGCAGCGGGCTCAGCCAGCTGGGTTAAATAAATCAATGTTCGATCAACAGAGAAGTGATATAATTTTTGTTGCTGACTTCGGACAAGAATGATAGCGCTTACGAATAAAGGGGCAAGAGGAGAGACCAGCGGATGTTAAAAACGGTAAGAAGCGTTCGTACACAAATTCTGATTTTACTGCTCGCATTTATCATTGCGCCGACTACCATTATTTCCATATTCACCATCAGCAAGTCCACGGACATGATCGAACAAAATGCCATGGATCTTATGGAAACGGCTCTTGGCCACTCCAAGGAGAATATGAGCAATTTTATGAACGACGCAGCCGATGCCACGCTTACGATTATGACGAATGACGCCATTATTGGTCCTATCCTGAAAATGGACAAGCCCAGAAGCGTCCAGCAAAGCATCGCAGTGGCCAATCTGCTGGAAAAATATTTGTACGAGCTCAAGGTTCATGGCGTCATTGCCAAAGAAATCGCGGTCATCAATCTTTCCAACGAAATCATATACTCGGGCGCGAGCACCTTCCGGCCAGATGCGGACTTGAATTGGTACGGGCAGGTGGACCGGTTAAACGGCAAGCCGTATTGGGGAAGCTACGAGAACAATGGAAAGTATATTTACGTAGCAAGGAAAGTCCAGACCTATATCAAATCCGCGGACCGCTTCGAGCCTCTTGGCGCCGTGCTGATCAGCTTTGACGAGAATGATTTCTCATCCATCAATTCCTCGGTGAAGCTGGCCCATAATTCCGAGATTCTGATTGCGAACGGGGACGGCCAGATGATCTCCAGCTCCGATCCGACGCTTGTGGGAAGCAGTCTGCCGGCCGAAATGTTTCCGCTTGCCAGGCAAGGAAACCGGATTGATCTCTCCCCGGTCTTCGCCCAAAACGAAGCAAGCCGTCTGACGGTATATGACACGATACCAAACAGCGATTGGAGCATCATCGTCTCCTCTCCTGTTGATGACGTTCTGCATACGCAGCGCAGCATTTCCCGCATTATCCTTTTATCCACGGGTTTGTGCGTGATTGTTGCCTTTATCCTTGCCGCTTTTCTGGCGCATCGCATGACGCTGCCGCTGAAGCAGTTGTCCAAAGAGGTGAAAAGGCAGATCAAGAGCGGCGACTTCTCGTTCTGGCCCTTGCCGGCCTCCAGAAGGCAGGATGAGATTGCCGATTTGGGACAAGGCTTTTACAGGCTGGTCGCGGATTTGAACGAAACCAAGAATATGATGCACCAGGCGGAGATGATGAAGCGGGAAGCGGAGTTCGAGGCAATGAAAAGCAAAATCAAGCCGCATTTCCTGTACAACTCCCTGGAATCCATACGTATGCTTGCAGTCATTAATAAAGATCCGGTTACGGCGGATATGATCAAATCATTGGGCCATCTGTTCCGATATATAATCACAAATCAGAAGAATAACATTACGCTGGCGGACGAACTGGAATATTTGCACAGCTATATTAATTTGCAGAGACTCCGGTATGAAGACAGATTGAAAGTGGAAATTGACATATCCGGGGAGTGGATGAACGCCCGAATCCAGAAGCTTGTGCTGCAGCCTTTGGTCGAAAATTCAATCGAGCATGGAATCAACCGCAAAAGGGGAGCGGAGCTGATCAGGATTACGGCTTCCCGGTCCGAGCACGGCGTGCTTCTGCAGGTTTGGGATGACGGAGCGGGAATTGATCCGGACACACTCGCGAGCATCCGGGCCAGTCTGGAAGATCCGCAAAGCAATAAGGATCATATCGGTCTGCTCAATGTCCACCGGAGATTGAGACTCCATTTTGGAGAGCCTTACGGTTTGACGATAGACAGCGAGCCGGGCGTGTATACCAGCGTATTTGTGCTGATTCCCGAAAGAGAATAACGATAATGAATGGACTGGGGGAAGAAGATAAATGTACACCGTGATGATTGCCGACGATGACGCTATGATTCTTAAGGGGTTGAAGGAAATCGTCAACTGGAACCAGCTTGGCTTCGAAATTGCGGGAGCCGTGCGGGATGGGGAAGAGGGTCTGCAGCTGGCGCAGCAGATCAGGCCGGACGTTGTGCTGACCGATATCAAAATGCCGCATCTGAGCGGCCTGGAAATGATCGAGAAATGCATCGCCAGCGGGGTACAGTCCCGTTTTGTCGTTCTTACCGGCTTTGATGAATTCGAATTTGCCAGAAGAGCGCTCAAAAATCAGGTAACCGACTATCTGCTCAAGCCGATTGAGGAAACGGAATTAATTGCGGTATTGACCGACATCCGCCTGAAGCTGGATGAAGGGGAGAAACGGAAAGACGATTTGCGCGAGCTGGAGCGGCGATTGCACGAAAATCATCTTTTTCTGCGGGAGAAGTTCATCGGCAATATGATCAAGGGCACGCTGATGGCAGATCAAATGAGCGAAGAGAACCTCAGGTTCTATAATATCAGCCTGGTGGGGAAATATTATAAAGTTGCTCTTATGGATTTGGGTGGAGGTCCGGGGCGGGCAGCGGGCGACGTCGACAGAAATGGAGATGGAGATGGTGCGCATCGGGATGCCGGCAGACAGGGAATCCGTCTTATGGAGATCGCTCAGGAGGCAATGGATAAAAGGGGGCTGCATGCGCTTGTCTCCACAATGGAAGACAGGCTTCTTGTCATGCTGAATTCGCATAGGGACGAATTCCCGGGACTGCAGGAAGGACTCAAGGAGATGATGCAGGCCGCATTTCGTCTGCTGGGCTGCCAGGCAACCGTCGGGGTCTCGACGACTTCGGGCTTCAATGAGCTGCCGGTTCTTTACCGGGAATCGGCAAGGGCCGTGCAAAATCGGATGTATGCCGGCAAAGGCAGCATTATTGAATACAGCGGGCTGGATATCCCTGCGGAATCCGGATACTCCTATCCGGACAAGCAGGTGAGGGAGCTCATTACCGCGATCAGCGAAAACAGCCAGGGGAAGGTCCATGCGGCGATTGATCTTATTTTCAGCGGCATCCGGCAGCTCGGGACTCTGCCTCCGGACCAGGTTTACCGGATGTGCACGGAGATCATGTTTGAAGTCCGAAAGGCGTTGGAGGCCATCGGCATCCATTTGAATGTCATGAATGATGGGGATACAGGGTATCCGGAACAGCTCTTCGCCTGTGAGACTTTGGAGGATCTGAAGAAGTGGTTTTACCAAACCTTTATCAAGATCATGAATGCTGTGAATGGACGGCAGGACCGATTAAGCGGGGATAATATTGAACCTATTATTCTGTATATCAATACGAATTACGACAAGGAGATTGACCTTGACCTCATCTCCAGAACGTTTTATATCGAGCCCAGCTATTTTTGCAAAGTATTCAAAAAACGCACAGGGGAAACGTACCTTGGCTATTTGACGAGAATACGGATTGCCAAAGCGTGCGAGCTTCTGAAAAATCCGGACGTCAAAGTCTATGAGATCGCCTCCCGTGTCGGTTATGAAGACCAAAGGTATTTCAGCCAGCTGTTCCGGAAGCATGTGGGGATGGCACCAAGCGATTATCAAAAAAATCAGACCAAAAATTGAACATTGATGACTATTTTACCGCATTTCCCTCTTCCGGCAAAAGGATTACATTCTTATTAAGCGTTCGAAGCCAGGCACTGCGCAGGCTTGAGCGGGAAGCGTCATGCATATCAAAAAAGGGGGAAGTCAAATGAAAGCGTCATCACAGAAACTGGCTGTTATGGCATCCGTTATCCTTATCGTATCCATGCTCTTAAGCGGCTGCGGATCGTCAGCGGATACCAAGAATGAAAGCGCTTCTGAAAGCGCTTCGGGTCAAAATGGGAAAAGCGGCGGCGACAAGCCGGTATCGTTCAAAATCGTCTCATGGGCCGGACCGGGCAAAAAAGAAGGTATGGACATGGTTATCAACGAGTACAAGAAAATAAAGCCAAACGTTGATATCACCTTTGAAGAGGTGGCTCAGACCAATGCCGATTTCGATGTCTGGATGGCCGCTCAGCTGGCGGGAAACCAGGAGCCTGAAGTCGCAATGGATTTCAGCTATGATTCCGCCTACACCAAATACGTCGATAAAGGCTACAAAGTGCTGGAGATGGATCCGTATCTGGACAAAGTAAGCCCGTATACGAGCAAGGCGTGGAAAGACAGCTTCCGGGATGTCGATCTTAATCTGATGCGCTCCACGGAGAACGGGAAGCTGAATAATATCGCCACCTCCATGGTTACGCTGAAGATTGCCTACAACAAGGACATTTACGACCAGCTCGGTCTTAAAGTGCCGACCACCTATTCGGAGATGATCGCAAACTTCAAGAAAATCCGTGAAGCGGATATCGGCGTGGAGCCGTTCTCCGGATTCCTGAAAGTAACCTCCGCCTGGGACTGGTTCGCCCGGTTCACGGCCCAGCAGACGGAAGAGCAGTCCGTGCCCCTGATCGACACATTGCTTAAAAACAATAAATATGAGCAGGACGAGTATGTGAAGGCGATTGACAACGGCACGATCGACATGAACAAGCCGGAGATCAAAAACCTGTTCGAGCTGTTCAAGGATTTCACCAGCTACTGGGCTCCGGGAGCGATCGCGATGACCAATACGGAAGCGAGGGATATGTGGCTGCAAGGCAAAGCGGCGAGCACGTTCACCATCAACATCGACGCCAAGCCGTTCGCCAGCGATATGAAGCCTACGTTCAACTGGGATACGTTCGAGTTTCCTGTCATGACCAAAGACGTGGCTCCTTCATCCAATGAGAATCCTGCGGAATTTGGCGATCTGGCTGACGCTTTCGTCGTTATGCCGTCGGCAATCAAAGAAAATGTCCAGGATGCGGTAATGGACTTTATCATGTTCTATACGTCGCCCGAAATTGCTACGAAGCTGGCGGATATGAACTGGATTATCCCTACTGCGGGCGGCGCAACACCCAATGCGAATCTGGAAAGATATTTGCCAAAAAACAGACCGCAAAATCAAATCGATTTGAATTCCCAGGCGCCTTTGGGCACTGCCGCCAGACAGTACGTGCTGCAGCAGATCCAGCGCTATGTGCTGGACGATATTACAATCGATCAGCTCGTCGATCTGATAGACAAGAATATGAAGGAAGAGGTCGCCAAGATCAAGAAGGAAAAAGGCTGGTCCGCAGACAACGACTATGGTCATAAATAAAGGTATGGCAGAAAAGGCGGGAGATGCTTGGAGATGCGGAATATAGAGCCGCGAGTGAGTTTGCTGAAATCCATGTACCAAAACAAACATGCATATGCGTTTCTGCTGCCGTTAATTGTCCTTCTTGGCGTATTCAGCTACTATCCGATCGTGATGGCGCTGAAGATGTCCTTTTATCAATGGAAGGGCGGCAACGAAGCGATCTTTAACGGACTGGACAATTTCGTGACTCTGTTCACCGATCGGACCTTTTATAAATCATTGGGAAATGCATTCTGGTTTATATTGTTCGACTGCACCGTAGGCGTGCTGATGCCCTTGTTTATTGCCGAATTGCTGTTTCACTTAAAAAGCGCCAGGCTGCAGTATGTGTTCCGCACGCTGTTCGTCGCGACGATTACCGTTCCGTCGGTCATCATCATTCTGATCTGGATGTTCCTGTACAACCCGGTCATTGGCGGCATGAATACGATTGTTTCCTGGTTCGGCATTTCTCCCCAGCTGTGGCTGGGCGGAACGGGAACGGCCCTCTGGTCCATTATTTTATCGGGCTTTCCGTTTATCAATCCGATTTTCCTGCTGATTATTTTCGCAGCCCTGCAATCGATACCGAAATCTCTTATGGAGGCTTGCGTCATGGAAGGCTGCGGGGTATGGAGACGGATACGGTCCATCGATATCCCGCTCATTGCCGGACAATTGAAGCTGATATTCGTTCTGGGGATTTTACATGGCATGCAGATGTTCTACAAGCAGCTGATCATGACCAACGGCGGTCCAGGAGATGCGACGCTGGTACCAGGCTTGTTTATGTTTAAAGCCGGATTTACGGAAAATGAATTCGGTTATGCTTCCACAATCGGGTTTGTCCTCTTGATCCTGATGCTGGCGCTGACGTTTGCATCCAACAAATTGATCAAAACCGATGACGGAAATGATTGATGGAGGGGAACGTACTTGAGAAAAAATAAAACGGCTTCCGCCATTATCATCCTGCTGGTGTCCTTATTCGTGCTGTTCAGTTTTTTTCCGCTGCTGATGATGGTGCTGACATCCTTCAAGTCCAAGATGGATGTGAGTCTGGGCGTCTTCAGACTGCCTTCGGAGATGCAATGGGAAAATTACAGCCGGGCTTTTCATACTGTTCTTCCGTATACCTTTAATTCGTTGCTGATCGCTGTCGCCGTGGTGGCGGGAGTGATTACGGCCTCTTCGCTGGCGGCTTATTCATTGGCCCGCTATCAGTTCCCGGGGCGGGAACTGATCTATTATCTGATCATTGCGCTTATGATGATTCCTTCGGTGCTGGTGCTGATCCCGATGTTCAAGCTCGTGGTGTCGCTCAATATGCTGAACACCTATTGGGTCGTCATCCTGCCGCAGATCGCCAGCGGCTGCGTGATCGCCGTGTTTTTGCTCAGAAGCTTCTTTGCGGGACTTCCGAAGGACCTCTTCGAAAGCTTCCGGATCGACGGCGCGAAGGAGCTGAGAATATTGTGGAACCTGGTGCTCCCTCTCTCAAAGCCCATACTCGGCACGGTCGCCGTCCTGAATTTCAATTCGTCCTGGAATGATTATATATGGCCGCTGGTCACGATTAACAAGGAAGGACTCAAGCCGATCGTCACGGGGATCATGACATTCACCAATGATTATTCCACCGATTACGGGCCGATGATGGCGGCTTATGTGCTGGCGTCGCTTCCCCTGATGATCGTCATCAGCTTTTCTATGAAATATTTTGTCGATGGTCTGACTGCAGGCGCAGTGAAAGCCTGACAACACCGGAGGGATAAGATGGCTCGCATCATGCGTTTTGGCATTATCGGCTGCGGAGCGGTCGCCGCTGTTCATGCACAAGCGATTCGGACTGTCGAAGGGGCGGAATTGGTCGCTGTGGCCGGACGCTCGCGCGACCGGGTGGCTGCTTTCGCAGCGGGCAACGCCATCCAGGGATATGAGAATTACCGGCAGATGCTGGCGCGCAGCGACATCGATGCCGTCAGCATCTGCACGCCCAGCGGACTTCATGGGGAAATTGCCCTCCACGCCGCCGCAGCGGGCAAGCATGCTCTGGTGGAGAAGCCGATGGAGATATCGTTGTCCAGGGCGGACGCGATGATTGCCGCGTTTCGCAGCAGAGGGCTCACATTGTCAGTGATATCCCAGCACCGCTTCGATCCGGATGCGGTCCGCTTGAAGGAGGCGATCGACACCGGTAGCATGGGCCGCCCGGTAATGGCGGCCGCATCGGTTCATTGGTACCGCGGTCAGAGCTATTATGACAGCGCCGGGTGGAGAGGAACCTGGCAGCTGGACGGCGGCGGCGTGCTGATCAATCAAGCCATTCATACCCTCGATCTGCTGCAGTTTTTCATGGGTCCCGTCAAGCATGTCACAGCTCATAAGGCAACCTTGTCGCATGAACGGATTGAAGTCGAGGATACGGCAGCCGCGGCAATACGGTTCGAGAGCGGCGCGTTGGGTTCATTCTCCTGCACGACATCGGCCTATCCGGGTTACTCCAACCGGCTGGAATTATTCTGGACCGGCGGATCTGCCGTCATGGAATCCGACAGGCTGACCCATTTCTATCGGCGCGGAGACCATAACGGGAATGAGCCGTTCAACGAGGCGTACGGGCAGGCGGGCCACCAGGCTGACGGAGCGTCGGACCCGATGGGGATCAGAAGCGATGCCCATGCGATGCAGCTTCGGGATTTCATCGCTTCGATATGGGATAAGCGGAGGCCTGCTGTCGATGGAGAAGAAGGAAGAAAGGCGCTGGCCTTCATACTGGCCTCATACAAGTCGTCCGAAACAGGAAGCACTGTCTGTATACAAAACCAAGGAGAGTGAATCATGACTTCATTCGGATGGTGCGCCGGGATTGAGCGCGCTGATCGTCTTCATCAATCCGGCTACGATTACATCGAGTGCCCCCTGATTGCGCTGAAGCTTGAGAGCCCGGCGGAATCCGGGGAGCTGATCGCCAGATACAAGGAAAGCGTTTTGCCGGTCAATGTGGTCAACCTGTTCTTCCCCGGGGATTTGAAGATTACGGGACCCGATGTCGACCGCAATCGTCTGCGCAGCATATTGTCTCCGCGTCTGAAGCGATGCAGAAGATCGGAGCGGGCAAGGCCGTTCTGGGCAGCGGCAATTCCCGTTACGTGCCGGAGGGATGGGATCGCAACCGCGCCAGGGAGCAGCTGCTGGAGTTGTTTGTATGGATCGGCGACGAGTTCGCCAGCAGCGGCCTGACGCTTGCCATCGAGCCGCTGAACCGGGGGGAAACCAATATTATCAACAGTGTGGCCGAGGCATCCTGGTATACGGAGGAAATCAATCGGGACTGCATCCGGATTACAGCCGATCTCTATCATATGGAGCTGGAGAATGAACCCTTCAGCACCTTGATCGACAACCAGCAATGGCTCGCCCATGTTCATATTTCCGATACGGACAGACTCCCGCCTGGCGCCGGTCATTACCGCTGCCAAGCATTTTTCGACGCGCTGAGGAGCGCGGGGTACGGGGGCACGATCTCGGCAGAATGCAATGAACCTGTATCAGAGCTGGCAATCGCGGAGACTCTGCCCTTTATCAAGCAGAAATGGACGAACGGATGAGTGAGGGGACATGACAAAATTAAAGCAAGGAGCACCGCATAGACCCAAGCTGGGGCTGCAGGGACCGGTCATTGCCTGGCAGGACCCATGGGCGGGGGACATATCCGATACGATGATGCGAACCGGCACGGGCAGCATCTATCCTTCGCAGGATCCGACGCCTGAGCCGGGAGCATTCATAAGGGCGCTGCAGGATTTGGGCGCGGTATTTTATGTGCACCATGTGCTTCCGAATCTCGCGGGACAGTCGGATATGATCCGGGATGCGGCTGCACACGGGCTGGATATCTGTCTGGGCAATGAATACGGCAATATCAACGGTCCATATGCGGAAGGGACGAATCGGTACGATGTGCCCGACCTGACCGTTCTTGAAGCTGCCTTGAGCGGACGCTTGATAGGGCTTCTGTACGATGAGCCCGAGCATCTTCAAATCAATGCGGGGCAGTACCGCAAGGACGGCTTTTACCCGCATTGGGGCATAACGGACGGACTTTCTCCAGCGCAGGCCAGGCTTAAGGTGACGGAAGCGGCTGCGGCAAGAGCGGCTCATGTCCGCGGCCTGCTGGAACAAACAGGGATCGACCCCGAGCGGGTTCCGCTCGTCTCCGAGAATGTGTTTCCGGTTCAGTTTCACGCGATGGCCAGGGCAGGCATGGCGGTATGTCCGAAAATCATGAAGGAATCGTTCCAATCCCTTCAGCTGTCAACGGCTTTGGGCGCGGCCAGACAGTATGGGCGGGATATGTGGATATGTGCCGATCTGTGGGGGCCAGATGTAGGGCCATGGTTCATTCGGACCCCCGGTTTTCCCGGTCATTCGCCGGAGGAATATGCGTCCGCATTGCGAATGGGTTATTTGATGGGGCCTTCCCATCTGTTCACCGAGAATATCGACGCGCTTATGACCTATAATAAATATCGGCAGTTCCGCAAAACGGAATTTGGCGAGATCTGGGATGAATTTGCGCGCCGCTTCGTACCGGATCAACCGTTGAATTGGCGCCACTCTGAGGCGGATCCCGATATTGCGTTCATTCATGCCGATGACAGCAATTACGGCCAGAATGAAAGATTGTTCGGCAACCGCCGGCAGCCCGCGCCGGAAACGACGCAGAGCGTTTTTCATGTATGGCATCTGCTCAGCCATGGGACGATTCCGGCTCATGGGAGCTGCATGCATATCCCGGGATATGTCTTCCCGAGACATGAATTGAAAGCGCAGGTTCCGGCCGACCGGTTTCCGCTTCCGGGGGGAAGGATGATGCCGGCGGGAGCGCAGGTTCATCCGTTATTTTATCCCCTTCATAATGTGATCGTATTCGATGAGACCGTTCGGGAAGAGCAGCTTGGCCGGCCGAGACTGATTGTCGTCGCAGGCAGCTCCATCTCGGAGTCCACACTGCTCGCTGTGCGCAAGCGGGCTGAGAGCGGGGCTGTCGTTATCATCGCGGACTGGCTCGTTCCCCGGCACTGGACGGGCAGCGGACCGGCGGGTTCTGGAACCTGGCTGGTGACGGACAGCTTTCTGACGGATGAGAGGGTTCAGGAAACGATGCGCCCTTTCCTCGGCAGCAAGGACTGCTGGATGCAGCGTTTCGGACATACAGAAGTGAGATTTTACAAACGCGATCCGCAGGGATTTACCCTTGATTATGAGCTGTTCGAGAGATAAGGAATCATTCCGCATGACCGCCCACGGCAAAAGCCCCATATCCGACCCGGATATGGGGCTTTTGCCCGTATATAAGTCTGGAAAAGTTCGAATAGATCAGCTATTCTCATAGTAGCAGGATTTGGCGTCTGCGGTTCACCGGACAACCGGACCGCGGCGGCCGGCATCGGGCATTTCCTATTCAAACACAGTGATAAGGAGCGAAGCAATGAAGCCGCTATTCGAGCAGGATTCACGGGTACCCCTAAGCAAAAGGATTGTTTTTCTTGGAGACAGCATAACCGACGAAGGCACATATATCGCCTACATGGATGCTTATTTCCGCCAGCATATGCCAGAGCATGATATGACCCTGATCAATCTAGGCGTTAATAGTGAAACCGCTTCCGGCTTAAGTGAGCCGGATCATCCGTTTCCGCGCCCCTGCATTCATGATCGTCTGGGCCGGGCGCTGCAGGAGAGCAGGCCGGACTGGGTCGTCTTATGCTATGGAATGAATGATGGCATTTATTATCCCTTTTCCGAAGAAAGATTTCAGGCATACCGGCAGGGCGTGCAGGAAGTCATTCGACGTGTCCGCCAAGCCGGAGCTCTGGCGATTGTGATGACACCGCCGCCATTTGATCCAAAGTCGCTGCAGGGGGCAAATCTGCTTCCTGCAGGGCATGAGAAATACAGCTATATGACGCCTTATGCCGAGTATAACGGCGTATTGAGACGGTATGCGTACTGGATGCTCACACTGACAGCCGAAGCAGATGGAATTATTAATATCCATGATCCCCTGACTACGTATATTGAGAGCAGGCGCAGCGCCGATCCCGCTTATATTTCCGGCGATGGCATTCATCCCAACAAGCAGGGGCATTGGATCATCGCGAAGACACTGCTGGCCGGATTATTCAATATTACCCTGGAGCGGGAGCCTTCCTATGTGGAGCATCCGGAGCAATCGGAGCTGTATCGGCTGGCATGGGAGCGTCATCTGCTGCTGAGCGCGGCGTGGAAGGAGCATGTCGGACATACCCATATCAACAAGGTCGAGGCATTGCCGCTGAAGACGGCTCTGGAACAAAGTGAGCGCCTGGCCGGCCGGATCCAGGAGTCAGCCGAAGCCCGGCCGGAGAACAGGCATTCGACAGCACGGTCATTGTGGAAGGGTTATGAGCGGATCGATTTCTATGTAGGCGGCAGGGAAGGCTTCATCATTGTTCCCACTACGCCAGCAGCAGGAAAACCGTGGATATGGCGGACCGAATTCTTTGATGCTTTTCCATCCGTGGATATGGCGATGCTGGAGCAGGGCTGGTGTATTGCCTATTATCGGCTGAGCAATATGTACGGGTGCCCGTATGCGGTCCAGCTGATGCACAGGTTCCAGAGCTACCTCGTCAGCGTCTGCCAATTGGCGGAGAAGACGGTGCTGTTCGGCTTTAGCCGGGGAGGGTTGTACGCAATAAACTACAGTGCGGCATATCCTCAGAGCGTGGCTGCCCTGTATCTGGATGCTCCCGTGACGGACATCCGCAGCTGGCCGGGGGGAGTGGGATCCGGCACACGCTCTCCCCGGGAATGGGAGGAATGCCTGACGATTTACGGAATGACGGAGGAGAGCTCCGCGGCCTATCTGCAGAATTCTCTGGAGGGAGCTGCCACGCTTGCCGCTGCTGGCATCCCGATTATCATTGTGGCGGGAGACGCCGATACGGCAGTCCCTCTGGATGAGAATGCCGCCATACTGGAGAGGCATTACCGGCAGCTGAACGGAACCGTGAAGATGATCGTGAAACCGGGAGTCGGCCATCATCCGCACAGCCTGGAAGATCCGGGGCCTGTTGTCGACTTTATTGTTGGGGCGGTTGGTTAGGTCGCCATAGCCCATTGCCAGATTTTATCCAGGCAGGATTTACATATATAATTTGACGATGTGTTATAGGCGCTGGTACAGAGCATGACCATTCTCTCACCGGCGCATTTTCTCTTTCGATTGAGAATAGGCAGCTCAATTGGTATTAATTATCAAAGCTGTGAATCCCCGACTATTAATTGAACCTTCAGATATTCCAAACGGAGCTAAAGCAATAATTGTAAACGAATAATTATAAGTTCCTGGTCCAGGGGTATCCACCCAAGTGAGGCTGGTCGTAACCGTTACTTGTTCAAAATTCGGCTGACCTGCACTTTGAAATACCGCGTCATTATCAACAGTGACAATGTCCCCGGGATTTCTGGATATAAAGCTATTCACCGAATAACTTTGAACACTGAGAAAATCAATATTGGAAAATGCGTCTAATTTCACGACTTGATTCGATTCCAGAATAATAGGTGGTAGTGTTAGTTCAATCATTGCAAATGGTATTTCATCCGGGTTACTCACAAAAGGAACAGGGTCATTGCTTCCTGTAAATCTAACGTCAACAATTCCTGCAGGACCAGCTGGTCCTATAGGGCCGACAGCTCCAACTACCCCTGCGGTGCCAACAGCCCCGGCTGCTCCAACTACCCCTGCGGTGCCAACTGTGCCGGCTGCTCCAACGCTGCCTCCTGACCCTACGGCCCCTGCGGTTCCTACTGAGCCTGCTTGACCTATGGCACCGACGCTGCCCGCCGAGCCAACAGAACCTACCGAATCTATGGGGCCTAAGGCCCTTTCCGGAATAATTACCTTTAAAAATTGTTTTTTTACGACAATTTGCCTTTTACTCCTCGGACGTTTTATTCTTTTTGAAGGGCAGGCTTTAGCTTTTTTTTCTTTACAGATCTTTTGTTGATTAACATGAGGACGACCCAATGCTACCGCCTCCTATAATTTTTCTGTATACTATTCCTTTTGTCTAATAGGGGGCACGGACGTTTGTCTTGCGATTAATAGACGACTATCTATTTCTTATGAAAACTTGATTGTTGACAGGGGCCGATTCGTTTTATATAATTTCCGGCTAGTTGTGTGTGAAATCAAAACAAGCATGAGGCGGCCGGTTAGATTTTTCAAGTTGTGATTACTGATTGTTGACTGCCAGGAGCAAGTAAATGAGTTTTCGTATGCCTTCGTCGGTTCGAAACTTGTCTCATCAAACTGATCAAAAAACAAAATGCAGCCCCTTTTCCAGGGCTGCATTTTCATTGCTTGATGTTTTTTTACGGTTAGGCTTCGTCTTTCTTTTCCTCTATAAAGCCTTCGATACTGTTTTTACGACGTTCGTTTTTAGCTTCAATTTGCTGCTTCTCTTCAGAAGTAATCTCTTCTGCGTGCTCGTCAAGGTAATCCTCGGCTTCTTGCAAATTAGCCTCAGTGTGATCGATATGTTTCTGCAGGTGAACTTCATTATCCTCACGATTATCCGGTTTGGCCAAAGTAATTCCTCCAATGCTTCATAAATTCCATTTTATGATGTCCTGAATTGCGGATGTTATGCATACATAAATGCTGCTTATGCGCTTTAGGAAGTATTGTAATTAAAATCCCGCTTCTTTTTATACACACATTTGTGTTATCCTTATATGTCACAACGTAAAGAATGAATGAAGAATATATCGTTGTTGAACTAAGGAGATAAAATGACATTTAATGAATTGAATCTTATACCTGCGATTCTGAAAGCATTAACCAAAGAGAACTATACGACGCCCACGCCGATACAGGAGCAATCGATTCCGGCGGTGCTCGCCGGCAGAGATTTACTGGGCTGCGCCCAAACCGGAACGGGGAAGACGGCCGCATTTTCTCTGCCGATTATCCAGCTATTAAGCCAACAGCAAAGTAAAACCCATACGCAGCGCCGCATTCGCTCCTTGATCCTGACTCCGACAAGAGAGCTTGCTCTTCAGATTGCGGAGAATATCGGGGCGTACAGCCAATACACCACTTTGCGCTGCTCGGCTATTGTGGGAGGCGTTTCGCAAAAAGCCCAGGAGCGGGCGCTGCATCAAGGCGCGGATATTATTATTGCCACTCCCGGCCGGCTCATCGACCTGATGAATCAGAAGCGTATTGATCTGCAGCATGTCCAGATTTTGGTTCTGGATGAAGCCGACAGAATGCTGGACATGGGCTTTATTCATGATGTGAAGAAAATCATCGCCAAAATTCCCGCCAAACGGCAAACGCTGTTCTTCTCGGCTACAATGCCGCCGGAAATCACCAAAATGGTCAAAGCGCTGCTGGTGAATCCTGTGAAGGTGGAGATCATTCCGGAGTCCAATACGGTCGACAGGATCCGGCAATCGATCTATATGGTGGACAAGGCTAACAAGCAGAATCAGCTGATTCACATTTTGCAGGATAAATCCATCGCTTCGGCACTGGTATTTACCCGCACCAAACACGGCGCTGACCGTGTCGTGCGCGACCTGATGAGAGTGAACATTTCGGCTCAGGCTATCCACGGGAACAAATCCCAGAACTCGCGCCAGCTGGCCTTGAGCAATTTCAAGAGCGGCGCAACCCGGGTGCTGGTCGCGACCGATATCGCCGCAAGGGGAATCGACATCGATGAGCTGTCTCATGTAATCAACTTCAATCTCCCGAATATCCCGGAAACCTATGTCCACCGGATCGGCCGAACCGGCAGAGCGGGACACAGCGGCGTCGCGATCTCCTTTTGCGAAATGGATGAAATTCCGTTTCTCAAGGATATTGAGAAATTGATCGGGAAGACCATTCCCGAAGTAAAGGATCATCCTTATCCGATGCAGATGACGGCTCAGCCTGCCAAAATGCAAGGATCAACGGCATCAGCTGTCGCGACGAAACCGGCAAGACCGGCAAGACCCGCCAAGCCGAAGGCAAATCCGCCGCTCAAGCCCCGCTCGGAATGGTTTAGAAAAGGAAGCAAGACAAGCAGATAAGATTAAATTTCATCGTTACACCTAAGCCACACTTCGCTGAAGTGTGGTTTTTTCTGCATATAGACAGCCATGACCCAATTAGATTACTCCTTTCTCATGATTTTCCCCGCTTGCGTCCGTTTCCCGTGTGCCGGAATTCATTTAAGATGGAAGTTAACGACAAGGAAGCAACTTGGAAGCTAAGGCTGAAGGAGGGAATAACGAATGAATGAAGCGGCCATGAATGTGCTTGTTGTGGACGATGAACCCAAGCAGCGCCGGGGGCTGGCGGCTATGATCCGTTCGCTGAGGCCGGACTACCGGATATGGGAAGCCAGGAACGGCCGGGAAGCCTTGGAGTTCTGTGAGGCGCGGACCTTCCAAATCGTCTTCACAGATATCCAGATGCCGCTCCTGGACGGATTCCGGTTCGCGGAGCTAGTGAAGAAGGAGGGCTGCCTGCAGCCAAAGCTTGTGTTTGTTAGTGTTTTTCACGAGTTCGGCTATGCGCAGCAGGCCATTCGTCTGGAAGCAGCGGACTATCTGGTTAAGCCGCTTGATCCCACACAGCTGATCCAGCTGCTCGGGAAGCTGGAGAGCGTGATTGCCGATGAATTCTCCGCGAGGCTTGAGAAGCAGCAGTTGACCACACAGCTGGCGCAAACCCTGCCTGTTTATCTGGAGCGTCTCTTGTATCTATGGATTACGAACCGGCTGCAGCCCGCAGATTGGCAAGAGCTCCAGCGGCATTTTGCCTTGAGGGGACGAGCAACCGCGCTCATTGCCGAAATATCTGTAAACGCAAGCAGCGATCATACCGAGGAATTGAAATATGTTTTCGGACGAATGCTCGCGAAGAACGTGGAGCACAGTTGTGACCCTATCGTGTTCACTCCTCCTGAAGAGAAGCGCCAGCTGATTATCATTCTGAAATGGAAGCAGGATGCCGACCCGGCTGAAGCTCTGAAGCGCATTCGTACCATGCTGCCGCAGCTGCAGGCTTTATACGGGGAAACGATCCGGATAGGAGAAGGATCCGCATGCGATCAAGTGGAGGCCGAAGGCAGCCGCTCTTATGAGAAAGCCAAGTCCATGCTGGAAAACCGCTTTTACCTCCATGAGGAGATTTGGTTCAATGAAGAGCTCCTGCAGACGAAACTTATGAAAGCGGTTGCTAAAAACAATAATACCTCTGTGCGAAAAGAAGCCCAGGCGCTGGCTGAAGCGGTCATGGAGGCTGATCCGTTGAAGGCGGCTGATGCGCTGGATATGCTTCTGGACAAACTGTCTGCGGCATTCCCGGGGCCCTTTCATTTGAAATGCGTTGTGATTCAGAGGCTTCTCTCATGCCTGCAACCGGCTGAGACCGTTATGGAGGAGGCTACCTACCGAAGCTTAATCTCGCGTTTGGAGGAGGGAATCATGCGTGCGGAATTGTATGCGGATGTAAGAAGAATCGCCCATGAGCTGTTGAATGTCGCGCTCCGGGGAATGAAGACGGACAGAGAATCGCGCAAGGACATCATTATGCAGAAATGCAAGGTCTTCCTGGAGGAAAATCTTCACGAAGATCTGGGCCTGGATATCGTCGCGCAGCGGTTTTTCTACAACCCGTCCTATTTCAGCTTTCTGTTCAAGCATCATTTCGGGATGTCCTTCACCGATTATCTGGTCAAATCGCGTATGCAAAAGGCGAGAAGCCTGCTGCTGCAATCCGAAGATAAAATTAACGAGATCGCGCGCAAGGTGGGCTATAAGGATATCAAATATTTCAACAAGGTGTTTAAAAAATCGTTCCTGTGCGCGCCGGAGGAATTCCGCAGAATGTTTAATCAACCATAATAGAAAGAGGCTGACAGCTATGTCCTTGCCGCGCAAGTTGGCCGAATGGATCGTCAATTCCAGGTTTCGCATCAAATTAATGCTGTCCTATTTCTTCCTGGTAAGCTTCATCATTCTGATTCTCGGGTTCGCCTATTATCAAATCAGTGCCCGCAATATGCTGGATAATGTCAAGGAGAGCGTCAGCAATGTCGTGATGAACAATAATCTGCTGCTGGAGGGTAAGCTGCAGGCCATTCGGGATAATACCGACGTGCTGCCGATCGATAATGAGCTCTACGAAGTCCTTGCCGGGGTCGATCCGAAGAACACGGAATCATTGCTGAAAACAGACCGCCGCATCACGCAAATCCTGTACAAGTATTTCGGACGGAGCCCGGAAGTGTATTCCTCGTTTGTCATGACCCGTTTCTACAGCTTCGGCAATAATGCCCAAATGTACGTGCCTGCGGACGCATTTTATGGAACGGATTTGGTCCGGCAAGCCCGGAGCGGGCAGGGCAACCTGATCTGGATCCCCACCTACTCCTTCGCCGACATCTATAAGCAAAACGATATGAGAACGCTCAGCTTCGATTACAATGAGCTGTTTTCCGCAGTCAAAGAGCTTTACCAGACTTATATCGACAATGATGGCGCTTTTCTCACGCTGCCGGCAGGTGTAGAGAAGCCTATTCTGTTGTTGAATTTCAAGCCGGAATTTATCCGGCAGGTATTCGAGGATTATGCCCGCAAGAATGAATATGCCAATGTTTCCTTCGGCGTGATCAGCAGGGAAGGCTCCGTTGTGACCGATTCCAATGAAGAAGGCATTCCGCGAGCGGGCAATTCCGCCCCTTCCTGGTTGAGCGAGGCCCGTTCCATGCGGGAGGGCAGCTTTATCAAAACCGTCGATGGCAGGAAGACGCTGATCTGCTTCGATTTGATGGAAAGCACGGACTGGCTTTCCTATATTCAAATCCCCGTCGATGACGCGCTGCATGATCTGAATGCTCTAAAGCTGTATTCGATCGTTTTTCTGGTGCTGATGCTGCTCGTATCCGCCCTATTCGCGTATCTGCTCTCGATCTTCATCACGAGGCCGATTATCCGCATCAAGAAAGGAATCAAGCTGATGGAAAGGGGCAATTTCCAGGTATTTATTCCAGGCGAAGGCCGGGATGAATTCGGCCATCTGATCCAGAAATTCAATCAAATGAATGAGCGGATCCACGAGCTTATCGAACAAAATTACGCCTCCCGGATCAGGGAAAAGGATGCCGAGCTGATGGCGCTTAATTTGCAGCTGAACCCGCATTTTTTGTATAACACCTTAACGACCATTTACTGGATTGCGGTTGAGAACAAGCAGGATGAGATCAGCCGGATCATGCTCAGTCTGGCGGAGATGCTGAAGAGCACGACCCGGAACAAGAACGAAACCTGGCCCTTGCGTACGGATTTGGACTGGTTGAACAGATATATCTACATTATGGGAAGCCGCTTTGAGGACAAGTTTACGGTAACGATCAAGATGGAGGAAGACATGCTTGAGGCTGAGGTTCCCAAGCTGTTTCTCCAGCCTTTTGTGGAGAATGCCATCATCCATGGCTTCGAGGAGATAGAGAGCGGCGGATCTATTCATATCAGCGGATGGCTGGAGGGGAATTCGCTCCTGTTCTCGGTCGAAGACAATGGAAAAGGGTTCGACCAGCCAAGCCTGGAAGGCTTTCGAAATGGGCAAAGCCGCTTAACGGGCATGCAGAATGTGGACAAAAGGATCAGACTGCTTTATGGACCGGAGTTTGGCGTCGAAGTCATTTCACCTCCAGGCGGGGGAGCCACCATTCTTGTCCGTATCAGCGGCCATAACCGTAAATCCAATGAAAAGCTCCAAATCCAATGATTTTCGAATTGAGCATGATGAAAACGCTTGCTAACATGGAGAGGCCAAAGGCTGCAGCGATGGCAATGTACGTTGACGATGGAGGGGGAGCGAAAGCGGATGCGAATGCAACGAATATGGAAAATGAACAGGTGGGTTCTCGCGTTAAGCATAGTGCTGTTATTGGCGGCATGTGGAACATCCAATTCAACCGATCCAAGCAGTGAAAGCGCTGCATCCACGAATGGAGAGAATGCCGATGCGCCGGCGAATGCCGGCAAGCAGGAAGAGGTTACCCTGACCTATGCAACCTGGGGATCTCCGAACGAGAAGAAGGTTCAGGAGGAGATGGCCAAGAAATTCACGGAGCTCCACCCCCATATCAAAATTAAATACATGCACATCCCCGGCGATTATGTCACCAAGCTGACGACGATGTTTGCAGGCAATAACGCGCCGGATGTATTCCCGCTGTACAAAACCCAAACCCTGCAGTGGGCAGAGCAGGGAAAGCTGTATAACCTGAATGATTTTCTGGCGAGCGATCCTGACCTGAACAAGGATTCTCTCATTCCCAATGCCATCATGTACTGGGACCAGGATAAGGTAGCAGGCATTAAGGTGGCGGAGGAAGCCTTTGCTCTATTCTACAATGCGGATATGTTCACGGAAGCGGGAGTGGAGCTTCCGCCAACCTCGGCCGAGCAGGCCTGGACATGGGATGAGTTCCTGGATACAGCCAAGAAGCTGACGATTGACAATAAAGGGAATAATGCGCTTAGCGCGGAATTCGATCCGGCCAATATCCAACAGTATGGCGTCCGTTTCAACACATGGATGTGGCATTTGATGGTTCCCTCCAATAATACCAGCGTTATTGCCCCTGGCGGTGACAAGCTGAATCTGGAGGATCCTGCCGTTATCGAGGCCGTGCAGAAGCTTGCCGATCTGGTGCATGTGCATCATGTAGCGCCTTCGACGACCCAGGAGAAGAATATGCCTTCACCGGCCATTGCGCTGCAAAGCAAGAAAGTGGCCATGGATCTGGACGGCCAGTGGGTGCAGCTTGATCTGGGCGCGGCCAAGGTCAATTACGGGGTAGGCGTGCTGCCAAAGCTGAAGGAAAGCAAAACGATTCTGTTCGGCGAGCCCGAGGTCATGTCGGCGACAACCAAACACCCGGAAGAAGCATGGATGTTCTACAAATTCCTGCTTAATGCCGAGAGCGGTCTCGAGATGCATTCGAGCGGCTTATGGATGCCGGTCATGCGGGATTGGTACACGCAGCCGGATCTGATTGCCAAGTGGGCTGAGGTGAAGCCGGGCCATCAGGATGGCTTCAAGGATGCCGTCATGCGGCAGACGCTGGAGAACGGCGAGAATTCATTCGACTATTATCTGAAAAACTCGGATAAAATCAATGCCATTCTTACGCCGGCGCTCGACCAGGTATGGCTCGGCAAGAAAAGCGTCGAGCAGGCTTTCAAGGAAGTTTCAGCCAAGGCCAATGCGGAATTTAAAGGAACTTACCCCAAGGGATAAGGACGCCAGGCATTCGCCCGCAGCGGGCGGGTGCCTGGCTGTTACATGAATTCATTCAATAGAAAGCGGGGGATGAGGGTGCAATCTCTATCGGCGCTAAGGAGAAAAGAAAACCGTCTTGGCTGGCTGTATGCTTCGCCTGCCATTCTGGGCTTTGCCATTTTTGTGCTCGGCCCCATGGCTGCCAGTCTCTGGTTAAGTCTGACCGACTATCAGGTGGCCAGCAGCCCCCATTTTGTCGGCTTCGATAATTACGCCAGTCTTTTCAATGGCACAGACACCTTCTTCTACAAGTCGATCGGCGTTACCTTCTATTATGTCATGCTGAGCGTGCCGCTCCAGATTATCACGGCTTTCTTCCTGGCTGTTCTGCTCAATCAGAAGGTAAAGGGACTCGCCGCGTTCCGGGTAATCTTCTATCTGCCGACCATTGTTCCGCTTGTGGCCTCATCAATGGTATGGCTGTGGCTGCTGGACCCTGACCTGGGATTCCTCAATACGATACTGCGCTCCTTTCATTTGCCGGAGAGCCAGTGGATTTACAGTGAGACAACGGTCATTCCTACACTGGTAATGATGAGCTTATGGACCGTCGGCGGCACGATGATCATATTCCTGGCTGCCCTTCAGGATATCCCGAAGCATTATTATGAAGCGATCGAAATTGACGGAGGCAGCTCTTTTCACAGACTCGTGTATATCACCATTCCGCTTGCGACTCCCAGCATTTTCTTCAATGCCATTATGGGCCTTGTAGGCGGCTTCCAGGTGTTTGTGCAGCCGTATACGATGACCGGAGGCGGCCCGAACGATTCGAGTCTCTTTTATATTTTCTACTTGTTCCGGGAAGCGTTCACCTTCTCGAATATGGGCTATGCCTGCGCCATCGCCTGGGTGTTGTTTATCATCATCATGCTCTTTACCGTCCTGCTCTTCAAATCGTCGAAGAAATGGGTTTATTACGAGAATGGGGGGGCATAGCGGGACATGGCACTCAGACGCGGTTTATACCGGACATTGCTGTATGGGGTTCTGGTTATCGGTTCCCTGATCTGTTTGTTTCCCTTCTACTGGCTTCTGCGCAGCTCGCTGATGGATTTGAGCCAGATTTTCGTGGTCCCGCCCAAATGGATTCCGTCGCCGTTCAACTTTGATAATTTCAGACAGCCTTTCGAGGTGCTGTCGTTTGAGCGTTATTTTCTGAACACCTTTATCGTGGTGGGCGGCGTTCTGGCCGGGGTACTGCTCTCAAGCACCATCTCCGCCTACAGCTTTGCACGGATGAAATGGACGGGGAGGGACAAGATGTTCGCTCTTCTGCTGAGCAGCATGATGCTGCCCTTTGCGGTGACGCTGATTCCGTCCTTCATTGGCTGGCAGGCTCTGGGTCTTGTAAATTCGTATGCACCGCTCATTGTGCCGGCTTTTTTTGGCGGCGGGGCGTTCAATATCTTTCTGCTGCGCCAGTTTTATATGTCGATCCCCAAGGAACTGGATGAAGCCGTATTCGTCGACGGGGGTTCGCATTTCACAATCTTCAGCAGGATTATTCTGCCGCTTTCCCGTTCTGCCGTGCTTGTAATCGGTCTATTTTCCTTCCTGGGGACATGGAACGATTTTCTGGGGCCGCTCGTCTACCTGAATGATGAAGTGAAGTTTACGCTTGCTCTTGGGCTTCAGCAGTTCCGGGGCATGTACAATGCGGAATGGGGAGTTCTGATGGCGGCCTCGCTGCTGGTGCTGCTCCCTGCATTGATTGTATTTGCGATTGGTCAGCGTTATTTTATGGAAGGAATCGCATTGACCGGGATTAAAGGATAATGGATGCAACACAGCTTGTGATGGCCGCTGTTTGGGGGAAATTAGGACTGGGTATAATTTCTTATAAATAGATGATCAATTTATGAGGGAGCCGAAGCCACGATGGATAGAAATCATACGATGATGCAATTTTTCGAGTGGCATGTCGAGTCCGACGGCAAGCATTGGAACCGGCTCAAGGAGCTTGCCCCCAAGCTGAAGGAGCGGGGGATCGATTCGGTATGGATCCCTCCTGTAACCAAAGGAACCTCCGTCAACGATACGGGGTACGCGGTATATGATTTGTACGATCTGGGAGAGTTTGACCAGAAAGGGACGGTCCGCACGAAATATGGTACGAAGCAGGAGCTGCTGGAAGCTATTTCGGTCTGCAGGGACCACGGCATCGCCATCTATCTGGATTTGGTGATGAATCATAAAGCGGGCGCCGATGAGAAGGAAGTGTTCCAGGTGATTGAGGTCGATCCCAACGACCGGTTGAAGGAAATCTCGAAGCCCTTCGACATCGAAGGCTGGACGAAATTCACCTTCCCGGGACGGGGGGACAAATACTCCTCCTTCAAGTGGAGCTTCGAGCACTTCAACGGGACGGACTATGATGCCAAGGCCAACCGGTCAGGCATATTCCGGATCACCGGCGAGAATAAGGTATGGAATCATAACGTCGACGATGCCTTCGGCAATTATGATTATTTGATGTTTGCCAACATTGATTACAACCATCAGGCAGTCAGGAACGAGATGATTTCCTGGGGCAGGTGGCTGGCCAATGAGCTGAAGTGCAGCGGGTACCGGCTTGATGCGATCAAGCATATTGACCGCAATTTCGTGAAGGAATTCGTAGAGCAAATGAAACAGGAGCATGGGGAGTCTTTTTACGTGGTAGGCGAGTTCTGGAACTCCGATCCCGGGGCCTGCCAGGAATTTCTTGAAGAGGTGAACCATGGGCTTGACTTGTTTGACGTCTGTCTGCACTACAAGCTGTTTGAAGCCTCGCGGGCCAAGGGCGAATTTGATTTGACCAAAATCTTCGAGAATTCGCTGGTGGCCACTCATCCGCTTAACGCGGTGACGTTCGTCGATAATCATGATTCCCAGCCCAATGAAGCGCTTGAATCATGGGTCGAGGACTGGTTCAAGCAGATCGCCTACTCCCTGGTGCTGCTGCGGAAGGATGGCTATCCATGCGTGTTCTATGGCGATTATTTCAAAATCGGCGGGGATGAGACGATCGAAGGGAAGAAGGAGGCGATCGATCCTCTTCTGTATGCCCGTTACCATAAAGCGTACGGGGAACAAAAGGATTATTTTGACGATCCCCATGTTGTGGGCTGGGTGCGGATGGGCGTGAGTGAATTTGCCGGCTCCGGCTGCGCCGTCGTCATCTCCAATAAAGCGGAAGCATTCAAACGGATGTTTGTCGGTGAGCGCCGCGCCGGTGAGATATGGGTAGATCTGACCAATACGCGGAAGGATCATATTGCCATTGAGCAGGATGGAAATGCGAATTTTCCGGTGAATGGGGAAAGCGTGTCGGTGTGGGGACTTCCGGAAGTGCCGGTTAAATAAAGCTGAAGATTACACAGGCAGCGGCCTTCTCCATGTGGAGAGGGCCGCTGTTTGCGTGCGATTGGATTATGTCGGGGACCTGCCTGATATTAATCGCTAATCAATGCGGAGACGTTTCGCTGCATGGGCAGTCTGCTTCTGAAGCGGCAGCGCAGGAGTCTTTCAAGTCCTGCTTATCATCCGGGAGTTCGACCCACCGGGAAGCCCAGGTGGATATTACGTTGAAGAGCGGCGCAAGGGCATAACCTTTATCCGTTAATTTATATTCAATCCGAACGGGTGTTTCAGGATAAACATCACGACGTATAATGCCTTCAGCTTCAAGCTCCTTCAACCGGTCCGAGAGGACCTTCCCGCTCAAATTCGTGACCGAGTTCTCAAGATTGACAAAGCGGTGCGGGCCGGAAAGCAGCTGGTAGACGATCATGGCATTCCAACGTTTGCTTAACAGCTCAATGGCCTTTGCGAACCGGGGACAATCCTGCTGATCTATCATCTTCATCACCTCATCTGACTTTCATTATACCTCTTTGAACCCTGAAATAAATAAACCTGCGTATTTTAAATCAAAAATTTGACGAACTACACTTATTTAAATATACTTAATTACATAAAGTAAGTAAATAGCAGGTTAGTAAGAAAAAATCTTCTGATAAAAATGGAGGGCTTCCAAGAATGATACCGTCCCTGTTTATTAACCATGGTTCGCCCCTTATGGCACTGCAGGAATCGGATTATACCCGTTTTCTTGAAGAAACGGGAAGAAGATTCACGCCCAAGGCAATCGTTGTATTCAGTGCCCATTGGGAGGAGCGGGTTACGACCATCTCCTTTGCGGAAGGACCGCTTGCGACCATTTATGATTTTGGCGGATTTCCCGATGAGCTGTACCGCCTGACCTATCCGGCCCCCGGGGACCCTAAGCTGGCTGCGAGGATTGAGCAGATGTACAGCGGGCATGGCATTCAGACCAGAAGAGATGATAAGCGCGGGCTGGATCATGGCTCATGGATTATGCTCCGCTATATGTATCCGGAAGCCAATATTCCGGTTGTGACGATATCGGTTAATCCTTTTCAAACGGCTGCCGAGCAGTACCGGATCGGCGAAGCGCTGAGGGGTCTTGGCGAAGAGGATATTCTGGTTATTGGCAGCGGCACGACGGTGCATAATTTTAATTATATTAAATTCGGGCAAACGGATGCCGAGCCCTGGGCGGAGCAGTTTGATGACTGGCTGATTGATAAAGTTGAGCGGCGCGACCTTGAATCGCTGTTCCACTATGCGGAGCTTGCGCCTTATGCTTCGCGCGCGGTTCCAAGGGCCGAGCATTTTATTCCCCTTCTTCAGGCGATGGGCAGCTCGGACAGCTCGGACGCGGTCCAGCCTGTTCTGCTGTACCGGGGCTATCAGTTCGGCACATTCAGTTATACCTGTTTCGAGTTTTAATGAAGGAGCAGACGGTTTGAAAATGGGACCAGTCACCCAGGAGGCGTTAACTGCCGCCTTGGGACGACTGGTCTTTTGCGCGCCAGTGATTAATGGCAGACCATAAACTTTAGGATTGCCCCAGTGTAATCCCAAACAAGGTAGGCTAGTATGAATGAAAGGGCATTTCCCAATTAATTCCCTGTGATAAAATAGCCTTGTACAAGTTGGAGGACACTCATAAAGGGAAGGTGAATTATGCTGCGTGTACTGATTGTCGATGACGAGTTTGAAATCCGTGAAGGTTTGCGTAAGCGCTTTCCTTGGAACAGCTTTGGTATTGATGAGGTGTATGCCGCCGATGATGGAGATACGGCTCTGGCCCTTGCTCTGGAGAAGCGGCCGGAGCTGATTGTGACCGATATTAAGATGAACCGGTTATCCGGTCTCGATTTTCTCCGCTCTCTCTCCGAAAAAGGCGAATATGCCTGGAAGGCGATTGTCGTCAGCGGATACGATGATTTTGAACTGGTCAAGCAGGCTATGCAGATCGGGGCCATGGACTATATTCTGAAGCCGATTAATACCGAAGAGCTGGGTCAGCTTACGCGCAAGGCTATCGATCTGATCCACAAGGAACAGCTCGACCGGCATAATCAGCTGCTGCTGCGGAATCAGGTGCAGTACGCCGTACCCAAGATGCGCGAGGAGCTGTTCCGGGAATTGATCGGCCATGATTATGATCCTTACCGCGAAACGCGTATGCAGCACCGTCTGCAGACTCTGCAGCTGGAATGGGCGGCGCAGCATCCGCTGCAGCTGATGCTGCTGGAGGCGGATGATCTGAAGGCCATCGGCAACCGCAAAGGATACCGGAGCGAGAAGGAGCTTGTCGTCTTCGGGATCGGCAATGTTGTAAACCAGACGCTGGAGGAGGATTTTCCGTATCCATTCGCGCTGTTCACCGATACGCAAAGCCGCTGGGTTGTGCTGCTCAGCTGCGCCGATGCAGAGCAGACGCAAAGAGGCAGGGAACTGGCCCTGACCTGCATCAAGCGGATTAACGAATTCGTCAAGGTGAAGGCCAGCGTCAGCATATGCGCATCCCCAAAAACATTGAAGCATGTTCATGAGATGTTTGTGGAAGCCTCTGATATGCTGGAGCAGAAGGCGGTTTACGGCGGCAACCGCCTGTTCACGGAGCAGGGCTTCTGTATGGAATCCGAACGGGAGGACCTTTCGCTCAGGGAGCTCGATGAAGTGCTTGATTTGGTCAAATACGGCACGGATGCGGAGATTTCGGCGGCCATGGACCGCTTTGTGGAGATGGTGCAGGCCTGGGGGCTGATACAGGTAAGGGATATCCAGCAGCGGATCTTCGAATGGCTGTTCGAGGTATTCAAGCGTGCGGCCGCTGCCGGCTGGCAGAATAAAAGCTGGGGCAAAAACCCGATCACCCTGTGGGAGCAGCTGGAGCAGTACGATACCCTGCACTCGCTGCGTGTGCAGACGGAGACCTTCCTGCTTGAGATTGCCGGGGATTTCCGCAAGCTCTCGTCCAATCCCTGCCAAATTGTAAGCGAGGCCGAGAAGATTCTCCACAAGCAGTTTGCCGATGGCCCCACGCTGCAGAGCGTGGCTTCAGAGGTGCATGTCACGCCGGTCTGGCTGAGCAAGCTGTTCCGGAAAGAAAAGCAGAAGACGTTCCTTGAATATTTGACGGATATCCGGATGGAGCAGGCCAAAGAGATGCTGAGCGACGTGAGGTTTAAGGTGTACCAGATTTCCTATCAGGTCGGCTACAAGGACCCGGTGCATTTCTCCAAGCTGTTCAAGAAGCAGGTGGGCTGTACGCCCAAGGAATACCGCAGGCAGAAGGGAATAGCCGATGAGTAAGACTTATATGCGTTTGGCCTACTCCTTCCGGAACCGGATGATTATTATTTTTTTCGCGATTATTATCGTTCCGTTCCTGCTGTTTGCCTACTACGCGCATATCAAGTCAATCGAGGGTATTTCCAATGCGAATTCGACCTTCTCCATGAGCTATTTGCAGCAGGCCAAGACGAATTTTGAAGCCTATCTCCATGAACTGAATGATCAGATCAATGCTCTGATCGGCAACAAGGACCTACAGCAGGCGCTGGAGCAGCTGCCGGGTACCACGGTTCATGAAGAGGATTTTACCGTTAGCATGGTCTCTACGTTATACAAGAACACGCCGCTGATCGACGCGCTTCGTGTGCGCGTATATCCGCTGGATCCTTCCCGGTACCCCACTTATATGAGTACGATTGGGGAATCCGATCAATTGGGCAGGGAGGACTGGTTCATCCAGTCTAAAATGGAAACGCTGCCAAGATGGCATCTGTTTATGCCTCAGAAGGGACGCTATGCAAGGCCGCTGCTCTCCTATATCAAGCGGTTCTCCGGCTTGTACGACCAGAAGGCGCGGGGCATCATTGTGGCTGATTTGTCAGAGAACCAGCTGCAGCGCTTCTTCACCCCTTCAGAGAAGATGAAGGGGCAGAAATTTCTCGTTCTGGATGACAAGGGGGAGGTGCTGTATGATTCCTCCAACAATGCCTGGACAGGCAGTCCCATTCCATCCGACAGTTTTCCGGCATGGACGGGGCAGGCAGCGGAAGGCTCGAAGACAATCGACATCGGCGGGGATGCCCATCTGGTCACCTATGTCAGGATGGACAGCGAGCCTTGGCTCATCGTCAGCCTGACGCCCCTGCACACCCTCATCGGTCCGATTAATGAGCTGAACCGGCTGCTTGTCCTGTTTCTGGTTGTTTATCTTTTATGCTGCCTGGGGGTTGTCATGTACATTACGCTGTATTTCACACAGCCTATCGCCAAGCTGGTGCGTCATATGCGCAGGCTGGAGACAGGCGATTTCCGTTTTCTCTTCCCCTGGTCTGTCAGACGGGACGAGATCGGCTGGCTGTACCGCGGCTTCGGCAGCATGAGCCGCAAGATCGAAGGGCTCATCGAACAGGCATCCCGGTCGGAGCGGAATAAGAAGGAGCTTGAATTTCAGGTGCTCAGCCACCAGATCAATCCCCATTTTCTGTACAACACGCTGGAGTCGATCAGATGGAAGGCCGAGAATCATGGACGAAGCGATATCAGCGAGATGGTCTCGGCCCTTGGCAACCTGCTGCGCCTGAGCTTGAATGGGGGCAAGGACATTACAACGGTCGCCCGCGAGCTTGAGCAGGTGAAGGCTTATGTGCAGATTGAACAGGCCCGTATGGGGAAGCCGGTGCGTATGCTGGTTGCTTTTGACGAGGATATACTTGATCTGCCGTTCCTGCGTCTCCTGCTGCAGCCGCTCGTGGAGAATGCGATCCAGCACAGCATCCGCGAGAATTTCGAGAAAGGCAAAATATTCATCTCCGGCTATCGGGAAGAGGAGAATCTGGTGATTGAGATTTCCGATAACGGCAGGGGAATTCCGCAGGAGGTGCTGGACCGTCTGGACAAGGATTCCGTTTCCGGAGACAGGCGCGAAGGAGGGCATCGGGGTGTGGGACTGCGAAACGTCAATGACCGGCTCAAGCTGTACTTTGGCGACGCCTGCAAGCTGATCATTGAGACAGGGCCAGGCATGGGCACGAAGATTGTGATCCGGCATCCCATCCTGAGCAGCGAGTCCGGGCAGGGAGGTGCAGCATGATGAAGCCGCTGCTTGTCTGCCTGCTGCTGGCAATGATGTTAATCTCATGCCAGATGAGCGATAAGTCGGCGCTGCAAACCCGTTCAAACGTGCAGCTTCCTCCTGCCGAGGAGGAGGAGACCCTCAAGCTTTATTTCAGCGGAGACAAGAAGTCCGCGACCGACGAGGTTTGGTCAGCCATTAGCGACTATGTCAGGGGCAAGGGGCTGAATGTGAAGTTCAACGTTTATTTTATTCCCGTCGGCGATTACCGCGATAAGATGCTCGTGATGTCCGCTGCTGGCGACCGGTGGGATATGAATTTTGACGCGGACTGGCTGTCCTACAAGCAGATGGCGGCGAAGGGGGCCTACATGCCGCTGAACGATCTGCTTCCTAAGTATGCTCCTCATCTATACAAGAAATATCAGGAGCTGGGCACGCTCTCGGCTGCCACCGTGGATGGCAGCATTGTAGGTCTCCCATGGACAATGAAGATGAACCAGCGGCCTTATGCGCAGTGGCGTTCAGACAAGACGAAGGAAGCCGGGCTTAACCCGGAGCCCCATTCCATTCAAACGATCGAAGAGGTGGATGCGTTCCTGCATGCGCTCAAAGAAGCCTATCCCAATGAAAAGCTGACCCGCACCCTGCCAATGCCGCTTTTTCAGCTGCGCGACGAATGGGTGGATCTGGGCTTTCATGGCATGGGCTTTTATCTGAATGATCCGCTGGTTCAGATCAAGCCGCTTGAGCAGCAGCCTTTCTTCATGGAAGCGGCCATCATGGCCAGAGAGTGGTATACCGCCGGAATTATCAATAAGGATATCATGTTCGACAAGGAAGACGGAGCGGCGGTTTGGCGCAGCGGCCATATGTATTTCACCCTGCAGTCGCATGAATGGGTCCTCGCGAACCAGGGTTTTGCCGACAGCTCATTCACCCAGGAGAGCTCCCTGCTGTACCCGGACAGGAAATTCGTTAACCGGACGCCGCTTGCCAACGTCATTGCCATCAACAGGAATTCCGCTCATGCCGATCGTGTGCTGAGATTTCTGGATATGCTGGAGACGGATCAGACGCTGTACGATCTGGTGCAATACGGCATAGAAGGAAAAACCTATGTACGGGATGGCCATTCGGCACTTTACCCGGAGGGACTTGATACGACGACAAGCAATTATATGGAGTGGGGAGGTCAATGGGCGCTGTGGAAGCCCGGGTTCATGCGCGAGAATCCCACCTACGGCAAGGATTTCTGGACGAATGAGGCTGAATTTGCCAATGCGCCCAACAATGTAGATTCACCGGTTGACGGGCTGTTTATCTCGGAGGACAGAATCAAGAGCGAGCTTGAGCGGCGAGACCGGACTATAGAGGAGCTGGATGGGAATATTGAGTCCGGGATGAACCCGAATCCTGAAGAAGCGGTGAAGGAATATATCCGGATTCAAAAAAATAACGGTTTGGATGCCATTCTTAAGGAAGCGCAAAGGCAAATCGATGCCTATTTAGAAAATAAGAAAGGTTAAAAGCTGACCTGACCTTTTCTGATATCTTTGGGGAGCGATTCTCGGCGGGATAGGAGCTGTGGAGCTGCGTGGCCGGTATAGCAAGGTATTTCCTTGCTGGAGCGTTGGGATAGCGGCAAAGGCGCGATGGAAGCAGGAAAAACCGGCTTGGAGAGTGTTTCGATCGGCGGTAGGAGCTGTGGTGAGCTGCGTGGCCGCTATAGCAAGGTATTTCCTTGCTGGAGCGTCGGAATAGCGGTAAAGGCGCGATGGAAGCAGGAAAAACCGGCTTGGAGAGAGTTTCGATCTGCAGGATAGGAGTTGCTTAGCTGCGCCTAGTTTACTTGAACCGACGTGGGCAGGAGGTTTCGGTAAAGATAATCGCCCTGTCTTTTTGGAAAAGGACAGGGCGAAGTATTAAATAGCAAAAATCTTCCCGGCCGGCTGATGAGGTCGGCATCGGGAAGATTCGTTTGCTTTATTTGCGGTATCAGGAGGGTTTCGGCACGGCAGAGTGTGGCTTTGGCTCCACTGTTTCCGTATCAGCTGCCGCTGGCTTGGGCGCCGAGCTGCGGAGCGGCAATTCCTTCATGAATATGACGAGCACCAGGGCGATCCCGACCAGAACGGTGCCGGATATAAAGACCGTCGTCAGCGAGCTTCGCAGCGCATGGCGGAGCATATCAATCAGCTGGGTAACCAGCGGCTGCAGGTCCTGAGGAAGACTTGCCTGAAGCTGCTCCAGCTGGGGCTTATCGAGCAGGATTTGCGGATTTTGCAGAGGCGCCAATCTACTGAGCACCGCCGGATCCACATTTGACAAGTCCGGTCCCTGCGGGGCGGCGGCTTTAATATTGCTCGCAAGTCGGGACGTCATAATCGAACCCATAACGGCAATACCGATGGTGCCGCCCATGTTGCGGAAGAGCTGTGAAGCAGCTGTAACAACACCGATTTCCGTCGGCTTCACGGCATTTTGGGCGGCCAATGTGAAGACTGGCATACCGAACCCGAGACCCATACCGAAGAACACCATAATGGCAACCGCCACAGGCACGCTGTTCATGAAGGCCATCATTAGCATGCCCGCAGACATGATAGCCATCCCGATAAGGGCGAACCTTTTGTATTTTCCGGATTTCGTAATCCATCTGCCCGTCAGGGTACTGAGAATAATCATGCTGATGGACATAGGCATGGTCACATAACCCGAATACGTTGGGGATATGCCTTCAACGCCCTGCACGAAGAACGGAAGATAAATCAAGGCTCCGAGCATGCCGGCATTCATCATGAATCCGGCTACGCTGGCTATCGTTACAACGCTGTTGCGGAACAGGGACAACGGCAGAACCGGATTTTTCACTTTTCGTTCAATAAGAATGAAGATGATCAGACTCACCAGGGTAGCGGCGAACAATCCAATCGTCTGTTCCGAGCCCCAGGCATATTTGGTGCCGGCCCATGAGAAGCCCAGCAGCAGCGGCACGATGGTCAGGGTCAGAAATAAGGAACCCCAATAGTCAATGGTCTGATTGAATTTGCGAACAGGTTTCGGGAATAAAATCATGATCAGGACCAAGGCAATAATGCCGATAGGAAGGAAGATCCAGAAGATCCATTCCCAATCCATATGGTCGACCATCCAACCGCCAAGCGACGGTCCGATAACACTGGAGAAGCCGAAAATCGACATCAGCAGTCCCGTCCATTTGGCCCGTTCCCGCGGAGCGAACAAGTCGCCCACAGCGGAGATGGCGCTTGCCATAATAATACCGCTGCCCACCCCTTGAAGCCCGCGATACGTGATCATCTGCGAAATGTTGGCAGAGGTTCCGCACAGAAACGCCCCGATCATAAACAAAATGATACCGACGATTAGGAACGGCTTGCGCCCGTAAATATCGGACAACTTCCCGACCAGAGCCGTCGATATGGTGGAGGTCAGCATATAGATGGTGACGACCCATGTGTAGCTGTTCAAGCCGTTCAATAGAGCGGCGATGCGCGGCATTGCCGTGCTGACAATCGTCTGGTTAATCGCTGCGAAGAACATTGCGGCCATAATGGCGATCATAATCGTAACTTTTTGTTTACCGGTCAAGTGTTCCATTACTTTGCTCACAACCCCTTTTCTGTCGTATTTAAAGTCTCAATCATTTGCGTAAAGATCCGCTTCAAATGTGCGACATCCTCGGAATCAAGCTGGTCAACCAGTCTGCTGTACAGCAGCACCTGTTTTTCCGATAGTGTTTCCATTAACGCTTTGCCGCTATCCGTAATATTCAGATAGACGACCCGGCGGTCATCCAGATCCCGGTTACGGTCTATATATCCCCGCTCAATCAACTTGTCGGCGATCCCCGTAATGGCTCCGGATGTCACATGCAGACATTCTGCGAGGTCGGCCATTTTCTGGGGGCCCCTTAAATTCAGCATATATAACATCCGAAAATGGGATAAGGAAACAAGGCTCTCCGTCTGTTTATTCCATTCCTCGGTTACTTTCTTCGCTAATGTTTTGAACAGACCATGGATTTCCATCGCGTGTTCATTCAGCGGCATTCTCGACACCTCCTGAAATCTCCCACTATCGGTATACTAGTAAAAGATATAATAGAATATAATTTAGATATATATTGTTTATCAGTAAACTAATAGTACTCCCCTTGAAAAGCTCTGTCAATCCTTAGTTTCGCAATATTTGATCAGCTCGGTTTTAGAAATTGACGCACTAATTATAGAAGGAACCATACATCAAGAAGTACGGCATGGTGACAATAAGCATATAGATAGGTTGCCAACCTATTTAATTTATGTTTTAATTCATTCATGGTCAAACTAACAAGGGAATAGGGTTTTGTGCCTTTTTAATGAAAGGAGAGCACGCAAGGATGGAATTATTTTATACGGTTCTGATTCTTCTCGCACTTATCGCAGTTTCCCATGTGCTGAACCGCCGTATCCCGGCTGTTCCCGTCCCGCTGATCCAGATTGCCTTGGGAGCTGCCGTAACCCTGATTCCATCCGGGATACATATGCCCCTTGAGCCCGAGCTTTTTTTCCTGCTGTTCATTGCGCCGCTCCTCTATAATGATGGCAAACATACGCCGCGCAGCGAGCTGTGGCGTCTGCGGGCGCCTATTCTGCTGCTGGCAGTCGGTCTTGTTTTCGCAACGGTTTTCGTTATCGGATATGCCATTCATTGGATGATTCCGACGATCCCGCTTCCGGTCGCATTTGGACTTGCGGCTATTCTGTCGCCCACGGATGCCGTAGCTGTCAGCGCGCTTGCGGGGAGAATCCATTTGCCCAAACAACTGATGCATCTGCTCGAAGGGGAAGCTCTGATGAACGATGCTTCAGGATTAGTGGCCTTTAAATTCGCTATTGCAGCCGCCGTGACCGGCGTCTTTTCACTACCCAAGGCAAGCGTAAGCTTCCTGATCATCGCCATCGGCGGATTGGTGGCAGGGGCTGTTTTGGCATCCATGATTACCGGGTTCCGGTACCTGCTGCGCCGGTCCGGGCTTGAAGATGAGACGATGCATATGCTCATCCATATTCTGACACCGTTCGCCCTGTATCTTGCTGCGGAGGAACTGGGCGTGTCGGGCATTCTGGCGGCAGTTGCGGGAGGGGTTATGCATGCGGTTGAACGTGACCGATCGAATAAAGTAAGGCCGCAGACCAACGAAGTATCCGACAATACATGGTCGGTCATACTGTTTCTGTTGAACGGGCTCGTGTTTGTCATTTTAGGCTTGCAGATTCCCGATGTTTTCAGGACTATATTCGAGAGTCCGGTCTATAACAACTATGAGGCAATCGGGTATGCCTTGGTTATTTTCGTTCTGCTGATTGTCCTTCGATTCTTGTGGACCTTCGCGTTCTCTCAAGGCCGAATATTCGGACCCGACAAAGGGAAAGTAAAGCTTTCATTTAAAATATTGGCCATGACCTCGTTATCCGGCGTTCGCGGCGCTGTCACGCTCGCAGGCGCTTTCTCGATTCCGCTGTTTATTGATAATGGCGCGCCTTTTCCGGAGCGAAGCCTGGTTATTTTTCTGGCGACAGTCGTCATCCTCCTGTCTTTGCTGGCGGCAAGCATTCTGCTTCCCCTATTGGCCAAAAACGACGGAGTCCGCGATGAAGAGGAACTGGCAAACAAGAAATACCGGGGCGAGATGAAGATGATGGGCGCCGCCATCCAGGCACTCCATCATGCGACGAACGAAGAAAATGAAGCGGAGACCGCAGCTGTCCTGGCTGACTACGGGCGGTGGATGCGGCAAATCCGTCAGCCGGACGTACGAAGATCAGGGAATCTGCGTCTCTCCGGGAGAGAAACGGAGCTGCGTATCGAAGCTCTTGGAATTGAGCGTGAAGAAATACAGCGTTTGCTTGCGGAAGGGGAAATAAGCCGTGAACACGCCGCTCTGTTCCTCAAAAGCCTTGAACAGCTGGAACTCGTATTATCACAGCGGAGTCTGTTCTTGCTCGTTATTCTGAGAAAATTGGCAAGAGGGCTGAAGGGAATCCTGTTGAACAAGATGCGCCTGCCCAAGCTCTCCATGTCAGATCGCCAAGCGCTCAGGCAGATTAAACAGCGGACCAGCGCCGCGGTCATCGAAGCTTTTGAAAGCCGGCGTTTTGATCCGGGCCGTCAGGAAGGGAGAGACATCATTAATCATTACCATTTCCTGAAAGAACGGTTATCGAAGCCTTATCCGGGAATGGAGCAGACAGATCATGAGGGCAATGAGGATGTCCGGCTGGAGCTGCACTGGATTGCGGTCCAGGCGGAGCGGGACGAGGTACAGGCCCTATACGAGCGCGGAGAAATTACCCGGGACATTGCCAATGGCCTCAGGCGGATCATCCGCGACCGCGAGGCATCCATATTGGAGCAGGAATAAGAAGCTGGTTTTTCTGCTTCTGCGAAATCGAGGTGATGGTTATGGAGCAAGAGCATTTATCCCCTCTGGTGAAGGAAATGAGAGAAACCTTCGAGAGATTCGCCAGAGCGGAATGGCGCAAGCAGACGTCCTTTGGCATCAAATCGAGCGAAATTCGGGTTCTGCTCTGCATCAAGGTTTTGGCAGCCGAAAATGGACATGGCGTCAATATTTCCGATATCAGCAGGAAGCTGGACGTAACCTCTCCCACTGTCACTCAAATGGTCAAACATTTGATTCACGAAGGTTATGTGGAGCGGGCTGCGGATCCCAGGGATAAGCGGATCTCGCTGCTGGGGCTGACAGATAAAGGGGATGCGGCCGCACAGAAGGCATACGAGCGGTTTACAACCATATTCTCCGGTCTCATCGAGACACTGGGAGAGGAACAGAGCAAGACGCTGGTCAGTTTGCTCAATCAGGTTTATCAGTATCTGCATCACCTTGATATAGACTAAGCTTGGACAAGAAGGGCCCATTCCGATTCAAACATAAATAAGAAGCTTCCAGAGCCACGGATAAAGTGGAACTGGAAGCTTCTTTATTTCATCCTGCTGCGGCACCGGCTTTCTCGCCCTGCTGCAGCTGATACATCTGATAATATTTGCCCTGGAGCCGCATCAATTCCTCATGGCTGCCGCGTTCCTCGATGACGCCGCGGTCAAGCACGAGAATGAGATCGGCATTCCGGATCGTGGAGAGGCGGTGGGCAATGACGAATGTGGTCCGTCCCTGCTTGACGACCTCAAGCGCTTCCTGGATCACCGCTTCCGTCTCTGTGTCAATATTCGAGGTCGCTTCATCCAATATGAGGATCGCCGGATCAAAGGCCAGCGCTCTTGCAAAAGAGATCAGCTGGCGCTGCCCGGCGGAGAGGGTGCCGCCTTTCTCGATGACCGGCTCGTCGATGCCTTTGCGGAGATGCTTCAGCTGCCGGTCTGCGCCGACTGCAGTCAAGGCCTGCTCGACGCGCTCGCGGGAGATGGACGGATCATCCATGGACACATTGGAGGCAATCGTTCCCGTGAACAGGAACGGATCCTGCAGCACGATCCCCATATGCTCGCGCATCGTCTGTCGCGGCATGGTATTGATGTTCGTACCGTCGATCGTAATCCGGCCGCTGTCCACGTCATAGAAACGGAACAGCAGGTTGATGATCGAGCTTTTGCCTGAGCCGGTATGGCCAATCAGCGCCACGGTCTGACCCTGCTTCGCCTCGAATGTAATGCCCTTGAGCACCTTCTCTTCCGGCTTATAGCCGAACCATACATTCTCGAACGCCACATTGCCCTTGTAGCGCGGTATGCGCTCATCGGATACGGGCTCTCCGGCTTCATCGAGCAGAACGAATACGCGCTCCGCCGATACAAGCGCCGACTCCAGATTCGGCAGCTGGTTCACAATATTGACGATCGGCTGGAACAGCCGGTTCAGGTAGTCGACGAAAGCGTATAATACGCCCAGCGTAACCGCTCCCTGCGCGCCGCCGATGGCTCCGGCGCCAAAGTACCAGATCAGCGCGACATAGGCGATATTCCGTATGACATTGACCAGATTATGTCCGGTCCAGGCGTTGAGCGAGAGCAGCTTGCTCTTGTAGTTATAATTCTCTTCATTATAATTCTCGAACTCGGCTTCCATCTTCCGCTCCTTGCGGAATGCCCGGATGATGGCCATGCCCTGGATTGTTTCATTGATCCGCCCGTTGATTTCGCTCAGCGTGGAGCGGATGATCCGGTTATAGCGCTTGGCAACCCTGCCGTACAGATAAATCCAGACGGCCAGCACAGGGAGGATGAACAGGCAGATGGCGGCGAGCCGTGCGTTCAACAGGAACAGCGCCGCGTAAATGCCGATCATATTGATTCCGCCTGTGAAGAAATTGGCCAGCACCGTCACATAGAGCTCACGGATGGCCTCCGTGTCGTTGGTAATCCGCGAGACGATTTTACCTGCCGGCAAATTGTCAAAATAACGCACAGGCAGGCGGTTGATGTGCTCGAACACATCATTTCGCATTTTGCGGATGACCCGGTTGGCAGAAGCCTGCAGATAATAACGCTGCCCGTATGCGAACAGGGCGGAGATCAGCACCAGTCCAAAATAATACCAGCAGAGCCGCAGCAGTCCGCCAAGCTCCGGCTGGAAGAATCGGTAAAGCTCAGCGTTGCTCAGCCTCTCCGCCTCGTAATTGGCCGACTGGGCTCCCCGGGTAATGGCGATGCCGCCGCCTGCAAGAGCTTCCCTGCGGCCATCGAAGGCTATAGGCCCCGGAACAAAATAATAGTTCCGGCCGATCTGCAGCACACGGACTTCGCCGCTCCGTTCCTCTTCAGGGGCAAAATGGTCGGCCCGCTTGTATGAAGCGTCCTTATAGTCAGCCGCGAAGCGGTCGCCCGCCGAAGCTGAATACCACGGCTTCTCGATGCCGGTGATATGTACATCGATCAGCCGCTTCGCCACCAGCGGTCCTGCCAGATCGGTCGCCACCGCGACAGTCAGCATCAGCAACGCAAACAGAAGCGGGCGCTTCACCTGCAGCGCATACCTCAGCAGCCGCTTGACCGTGGCTTTCTTGTCTCCGGCCGCTGCGTCAATATCCAAATCGTAATGCTCGTTGTCCACTTCGTTTCACCGCCTTATTAAATCGCCTGCTCGATTTGCTGGCGTTCATATTGTTCTTTGTACCAGCCCTGCCGGCGCATCAAGCCTTCATGCGTGCCCTGCTCGATGATTGCGCCCTCGTCGAGCACCAGAATCCAGTCCGCATGCTGGATGGCGGACAGCCGGTGTGTGGCGATCAGGGTGGTTTTGCCGGCGCGCTCGCCGCGGATATTTGCGATGATCTCTGCTTCAGTTCTGGCGTCGACCGCCGACATGGCGTCGTCGAGCATCAGGATGTCCGGATCTGCGATTAGCGCGCGGGCGATGGATACCCGCTGCTTTTGTCCGCCGGACAAGGCCACGCCGCGCTCTCCCACGAGCGTCGAGAGCCCTTCGGGGAGGAAAGAAAGATCCTTCTTGAAGGCGGAAGCGGCGATGGCGCCGTCCAGATCCTCTTCCGAGGCGTTATCCCGCCCGAACAGGATATTGTTGCGGACGGTCCGCGAGAACAGGAACTGCTCCTGCGGCACATAACCGTACCATGATTTCAGCCGGTCCATATCAATCCGCTCAATCGGAGTTCCTTCGATGCTGATGGAGCCTTGACCCGGCGGATATTCCCGCAGAAGCTGCTTGATCAGCGTCGTTTTGCCGCTGCCGGTTCTGCCGACGATGCCAAGCGTCTGACCCTGCTCCAGTGTAAAAGCGACCTCCTTGAGGTTGTCGACGGAAGAAGAGGGATAGCGGAAGGTAACGTCCCGGAATTCGATCCGTCCTGACCGGGCCGAGGCGACCGGATCGGCCGGATCGGGTACATCCGCCTTGGCGCCAAGGGTTTCGATTACCCGGTCGAGGGAGGCATTGCCCCGCTGCATGATGTTGATCATCTCGCCGATCGCGAACATCGGCCAGATCAGCATCCCGAGATAGACATTGAACGAGACCAGTCCGCCGACAGTCAGCTCATTGTTATAGACGAGATAAGCGCCGTAGCCCAGACCGATGAGGTAGCTTGCGCCTACGAAGATTTTGACAGTAGGCTCGAAGAGCGCATCGATGCGGACGACCGCAATATTTTTGGCCAGCACATCGCCCGTCACTCCCGCAAAACGTTTCTCCGCTGCCCGCTCCTGCACATAGGCGCGGGTGACCCGGATGCCGGAGATGGTCTCCAGAACCCCGTCATTCATATCGCCGAACGCATTTTGCGCATCGGAGAAGCGGCTGTGAATCCATTTGCCGTAGAGGCTGACCAGTATGGCCATCAGCGGCAGCGGGAGAATCGACACCAAGGTCAGTTTCCAGGAAACTAGCAGGGACATCGTCACCAGCAGCGTCGCCATCCACAGGGTGGAATCGATAAAGGTCAGGAGGCCGAAGCCCACTGTTACCGATAATGCCTGCAGATCATTGGTTGCGCGTGCCATCAGGTCGCCGGTCCGGTTCCGCTCATAGAAGCTTGGGGTCATGCGCAGGAACTGCCGCATCAGGCGGGAGCGTTTCATTTTCTCCACGACGAATGCAGCGCCGAACAGCTTATACTGCCAGATGTAGGACACCAGATAAGTGACTACGGTAAGTACGGCGAGCTGCAGCAGGACAAGAACCATACTGCCATGCGTCATGCTGCCGAGCTGGATATTGTCGATGGACCGGCCCACCATCATGGGGGGCAGCACCTCCAATATGCCGCAGATAATGAGCAGCGAGATGGCGAGTATGTACCGTTTGCGCTCCAGTTTGAAGAACCAGCCTAATTTCTGTAAAACAGCTAGCATAAGAACGACCTTCTCTCTAACAATTGGGATGAAGAAGAAACGGCTTCGCCGCCCTCTGGCGGGGCATGCTTCTTCTCTCTGAAATATAAGCAAAAAATGGAGAAAACCTATATTTTGCTTATAGTATAAAAAACAAAAGCACACCGCGCGGATACGGTGTGCTTTGCTTTGGCAATAAAAAAGCGCACGCCACGAGGATTCGTGACTTGCGCCCGGAATGACGTTACGCCTTGCGAACGTCGAACGGATTTCAGATCCGTTCCTTGAGGGAGCCACGATAATTATGCAATTGGGCAGTGCGCCGATCATACATGGTGATAGTGTGCTGATGCATTGCGATCATGATTAGTGGCTCCCTTCTGGTCCGAGATTTGATTTCGATACTACGTAAGTTATCACGCGGGCTTAAGCATTGTCAATCCATTAATGGAAAATTTAAAAAGCAATTTTCCATACGGAGCGCGCCAGCCGGCAGTAATCCATTTAGCAGGAACAACGATGTTATGATGCACAACGGAATATAAATGGAAATTTTGCTCATAATAACCAGACCTGTCAGAAGAGAAAAGGGAGAGTAGCGGATGAATGAACAGATTCAGTTGATAGCCAGCTCCCTGGATACCTTCGTTGAGAATAATGCCGATGCCCGCAAAGAGCAAATCACCGGAGAACCGGAATTTATCTTGTATTATATCTCGACCATAACCGACTCGGCGTTTATTGACGATCAGCTTAAAGCTCCCTTTTTTCGTTATTCCGGAATTCAGTTCGAGCAGCATATCAATTCTATCAGCCAGACCATCGGCAAAACCGATGATCTGCCTGCCGTATTGTGCAAAGGCAGCGCCGTTATTTTGTACAACAATCAGGTCTATACCATCGAGAAAGCGTTAAAATATAAAACGCGCAATGTGGACACTCCCCAGGTTGAAGCTTCAATTGTAGGTCCCTTGGAGGCTTTTGTGGAAAGCATGGCCGTCAATATGAATTTGATCCGCAAGCATTACCAGAGTCCTACGCTCAGAATTGTTAAGTTTGAAATAGGAACCATAAGCCGAATTACCGGTTATATGCTGTATGACAGCGAATTGGCCGATCAAGCTTTCGTAGACCGCGAGCTTGCCCAAATCAAAAATCAGAATGCCAGGAATGCACAGGCTGTGTCCAAAGTGCAGCAATATTTACCCAAGAAAAGGCCCCTGTTATTTCCGAGATCCGTCGTAACGGAGCGCCCGGACCGGGTAAGTGAGGCGCTTTCCAAGGGGAAATCCGCTTATTTGATCGAAACGACCCCGTTTGCCAGTTTGGCTCCTATTAATTTTCACGATTTTATGGCTTCCATGGATGATTCCTATATGCTTCCTGTATACAGCTATTTCCTGATTGCGCTTCGATATTTTGCCTTATTCGCCACAGTCATTTTGCCTGGAGCCTACGTTGCCTTTACAGCGTTCAACCCGGAAGTGTTCCGCGTGCAGCTGGCTTTATCAATTGCAGGCAGCAGGGCGGGACTCCCGTATCCGGCTTTTCTTGAGGTTGGCTTTATGATGATTATGACGGAGTTATTGGTGGAGGCTTCTCTGCGTGTGCCGAAAACAATTGGTCCTGCAGCTACGACAGTTGGCGGGCTCATTCTGGGGGAAGCCGCCTCGCAGGCCAATCTGGTCAGCGATATTATGATCATCGTCGTGGCGGCGGTGGCCATTGCCAATTTTGTGATCCCCATCAATACGATGTCGCTGACTGTCCGTGTCTTAAAGTACGTCCTGCTCTTCCTGGGAACCATCGCCGGCTTCTTCGGGCTTACGATCGGCATCGTACTGCTGATCAGCTACTTGTTTACCATGCATGATGCCAAATATTCGATGGTCCAGTCCTATACAGCACCGGTAAAGTTCAATACCCAAAGATCGCCAAAACGTTCAGCCGGCGGGAGGCAGACATAAGTGAATATTCTCTTCTACATTGCTCTGTTGACCTATTATATGATTAATCATGCCATATTCAATGCCCCGAATGTCACGGCCAGAAACTATCTGCAAACCGGTTTGACGGCAGTTCCAATAGGGTTATTGCTCGCGGGAATCAATGCATGGCTGCTCCTGTCTGTTTACAACCGGTATCCTAAATTGACGATGGTTGAAATTAACCGCCATTTATGCGGGAAAATAGTCGGAGGTATCATCTCCGCCTCGTATGTGCTCTTGACTGTCGTTATCGGCTTCTTCATGTTCAGGGGATCGATGGAGGTTATTATCGAGTTTCTGATGCCCGAAACTCCTGTCTGGTTTCTCGCGGTATTATTAATCACCGTTCCGTCATGCGCTTTGCTGCATACCGACAGCTCCATCTTGTATCTGGTCGCCTTTTTTACCGCATTCGCTTTCATTCTGATGCTCATCATCTTCTGGCTGGGCTTCAAAGAAATCGATGTCGTTATGCTGAAGGGAGTCATGGTCCATGGCTGGAAGTCTCCCACGCTTCAGGGGATAGCAGCGTCCGCTTTTGTTTATGGAGGATACACCTGCCTTGCCATATGGAATCCTTATTTTGCACGGACCAGCCTCAAGGTAACCTATATCATCTTTGTTGCCGTCGGGCTTGTCGTTACCTTGTGCGGCACGGTTATCCCTTTATCCGTATGGGGGCCGTGGGCGATTCAGAATCTGAATCTGATTTGGGTCATGACCGCTGAGACCTTTTCCCTCGATTTGTTCGTTATGGAACGCGGATTGTTTCTCATTGTTCCCCTTCTCTTAGTAACGGGGTACATGGGAGTGCTTCTCTATACGTATAAGGGATACCGTCTGCTCAATCTGATGCTGAACAAACAGAAGCCAGCCAAAATCATAATGGGCTGTGTCCTGCTCAGTTATGTGGTTCTCTCTTTGTTCGTCAATGAGCTTAAGGTCATTATCAGTTACAGGGAACAATACATGGTCGTTTGGATCATTCTCCAAAATGTAATCGGCATTCTGTGGTATGTGCTTGCCAAAAGAAAGGAGCGTGGCCTGCGTGCGTCTTAGCAGAGCAGTCGCAATCAGCCTGAGCTGTCTGGTTATGCTGCAAGGCTGCCGCTCTGATTACAAGGATATTGACCGCAGGCAGTTCGTTGTGACCATGGGGCTGGATAAAGACGAGGAAGAAGGGGAATTCCATATGACGCTCAGAGGCGCTATTCCGCAATCGCAGAATCCGGGATCCGTCACATCGGCGGATACATTTGAAAGCTACGAAACCTCCGCAGCTTCTATTGGTCAAGCCATTCAGCAGATCACACAGCAGTTTTTCCTGGAGCCCGATTATTCCCATTTGAAAGGCGTGATATTCAGCGAGGAATTAGCCAGATCGGACAATATATTGCAATATATCGATTTTTTCATCCGCCGCCGGGACTTTCAAGACTTGGCCATGGTTGCCATAGCCGAGAACGCAGAGGAGATTATAAACCTCCATCAAAAAGGGGAACGTACGGCAGGAGACAATCTGTTCATGAAATTTGGCGAAGGGGTGAACACCGAATATACGCCTGCCATCGAATTGCAGGAAATTTACAAATATTCATTGACGCCCGGCCTCACCTATTATTGTCCGATCCTGCATGTCGAAAAAAACAAGATCACTTCCGGCGCAACCGCGCTGTTTGACCGCAATAACCGGATGATAATCAAGCTGGACGGGGAGGAAACGAAATATTTCAACCTCTTGAGAAGGGGGTTGGAAAGAGGGTTTATCGTACTGGGTCCCGAGCAGCAAAACGGTCTGGGCATCAGGCGCGGGAAAGCGGATTTTCATATAAAAAAACAGAAAAACGCTCTGGTATGCGATGTGCATGTGCAGGTCGAAGCCAGTATAGAAGATTCGGATCAGTCGGACTATACCCCTGCGGATCTGAAACAAATGGCGGAAAAGAAATTAAATGCGGATATTTCCGGACTACTTTTAAAAATGCAGGCCAATCAGGTTGATCCGCTTTTTATAGGGTTGAAATACTGGTCGATGAGTTCCGGGTTCAAGCTGGATCGGGACTGGCTTGCCGAAATATATCCGGATATGAAAATTCAGGTTCACTCCGATGTGACGATTACCAGAACAGGAACTCTCCGGTGGAGCAACACCGGGCAGCAAACGAAGTGATTGGAGCTGATTGATTCTTTCTTGATTCTTATTGCCAAATGCCGGATGATAGAATTACTTTCTATTGTACATGGCACAATATCGTCCGGCAGCTTCCAAAAACGGAATAAGCTCAAGATTTTACGAAATAAGCGGGGAGGATCCTTGTGCTCCAGCAGGTTATGGTTGTATTCCTGTTTACATTCATTATTCATTTGTCCGAAACGCTCACCTACTCGCTGCGTCTGGCAGGCGTCCGCCTGGGCAAGCTGGCGGTTGCTTTGTCCCTCTCGGGAATCATTCTTCTGGTTTCGCGGACAGCGAACATGCTGCAGGGGCCCTTGACGGGCAAAATCATCGACTATTCCAGGAATCATCCGGAGTTCAACCTGGTTGAGCATTTTCGGCTGGTCATCGGCGCTTCAACCCTGGGTACGCTTGCAGCGATTCTGCTGTTTCCGTCTGCGGTCTTTCTCTCCTCCAGAGTTATTGCCCATCTGGAAGTGGCCGGCTCCATTCCGCTTATGGTCCGCTCATCGGCATCCATCCAGAAATTGAAGCACGCGCGGGCCCATCTGCGGTATCCCAGACTGGAAATGCTGTCGCGTCTTCGAATTGGAGGAATTCCGAAGAGACTGGTTGCAATGAACGTTCTCGTAACGGCCATTTATACGATCGGAGTTTTGGCGGCGCTGCTGGCGTCGACCCTGACGGCGGAGAATTCCACAGCTGCGTCACAAGCGTCCGGATTAATCAACGGGTTTGCGACAATCCTGCTTACCATTCTGATTGATCCGCAAATTGGACTTGTGACCGACAAGGTGCTCAGGGGAGAGAAGGAAATCAAGGCCTTGAACAAAATGTTCGGACTGTTGATGCTTTCGCGGTTGACAGGTACACTTTTAGCGCAGCTGCTGCTTGTTCCTGCGGCCTATTGGATCAAATGGATGGTCGGAATCTTGTGAAGATTACTTTAAAACGCTTGATATTTCCAGCCCCCTGCCTTATCATTGTTCTGCAAAGGAATATTCTGGAAGGTGGCTGCCGGTGTGAGAAGAATTGCTGCTATTTTACTGGCTTCAGCACTCGTAATTGGTTTATCTATAGGTTCAACGGGAACGGCAGAAGCAAAAACAACAGCCAAAACGTTCAAAAATTGTACAGAAATGAACAAGACTTACAAAGGCGGCATTGCCCGTACGTCCTCGGTTAAGAATAAAGGCGGCAAAACGAAAAACAAGCCGTTTGTCTCCAAGGAGCTGTACGACGCCAACAAGAAAAGCGACCGGGATAAAGACTTTATTGCTTGCGAGAAATAGCCGGGAAGCCGCGGCGCGACCGTGAATGAATAACCAAAGCCCTGTTCCGGGAGGAATGGGCTTTGGTTATTCAATATGCAGTATATCTTAGGTGCGCTGTACGGCGCGATCATGAACGGTGGTTCTGTTTCTTCCTTCAGCTTTGGATTGATAGAGCGCGCGATCCGCTTGTTCAATCAGCTCTTTGATATCTTTCGCCCTGCATGCTGATGAAATCCCCAGCGAAATGGTGATGGAGCCACCAGTGGGATTGATACCGTTCTCGATCTTCTTCCTGAGCTGCTCCGCCATATCCGCGGCTACCTCCAGGTCCCCGTGCTTCACCAGAATTCCGAATTCTTCCCCGCCGTACCGGAAACACAGATCCTCTTTCCGGGAGATGCTGCGAATCATCGATGCGGCATACTTCAGAACCTCATCACCAGTTACATGGCCATACGTGTCATTCACGCGCTTGAAATGATCGACATCCAGCAATATCAGCGAGAACGGGTATTGTTTCTCCTGCCATTCCTGAATGACGCAATCAAATGTTTTGCGGTTGGCGAGACCTGTCAATCCATCCATCTGAATCTCCGCGGATAACAGATTCAAGTGCGCGTTCATGCTCTGATAGAGCTGTTTGACCTCATAGAATCGGGAGTTGATGACGGGAAGCTTGGCAGGGATTGCGCTTTTGTGCAAAATGGCTTCCTCGGAAAATCGGGCCAGCGTATACAGCGGCTTGGAAATCCGGCGGGCCACCCACCAAACAATCAACAAAATCAGGATCAATAAAGGAAGTCCCTGCAGCAGCAGCTGGCCTAATAAATTTTTGAGCGGCTTATCCAGCACCGATGCGGGAGTCTGGGAAATGATGCCCCATCCGCTTAAGGGTTCAAAGGAATATCCGGCAAAAAAACGTTCGTTCCGGGAATCGAGATCCTCCTGAAAGCCGCTTTTTCCCTCGACTACCATGTTGATGATTGTTGTTCGTAACCTCTTCATTAATAAGCTCTTTATCCGGATGAAAGATAAAACGCCTATTCTGGTCCACCACAAACACATAGGAGCCATTCCCGGAAAAATGCTCCTTGAGCAATCGGCTCAGCGCATTACTTTCTTCCAGATAGATCGTTCCTCCGACGAATCCCTTGTACGTTCCGTCCGTACCAAAAATAGGGGATGAGATCAGAAGAATCAGCCTTCCGCTTTTGGCTACATAAGGCTCTGAGATCAAGGGCCTCTTCAGATCGATGGCATCCAGCGATGAGGTCGAGGTTAACTTGGAGCCGGGCATGATGCCTGTTCCGGCAGGACTGATAGCTTGAATATTCTGCTTCGTATCCACGATCGCGATGGAATTGAAGTAAGGGTTAGCCTCGAACCAAAGATCCAGCGCTTCCTGGGAAAAGGGATGTTTACCGGCCATTTTCGACATGGCGTTGAGGTTTTTTTGCATGGAATCAATCAGCTCGCTGGTGTTCGAAGAGAGCTTCTTGGCGTAATCGTAATTATTCTCCAGGTAGCTTGAGCTTAATGATTGCCTGTTGATATTAATCGCCGAATAAACGCCGACAACAGCCGTTAACAGAATAGATAGTATGACTAAAACACTAAGTGTAAATTGAAGCGAGTATCCCTTTTGTATGGCTGTGCTCATGATCGTCTCCCAATATGTAAAATGCCTTCATGATTATATCAAATTTTGTAAATCGCCGTATAGGGTCAATTTTTATCCGGGAGTGTGAAATAACATGCAGGAGGAACGGATAGCAAAAAGAACAGCCGCTTTCGTGGCTGCTCCCGCTCTGGCATATTATTACAGCAAATCGTTGTTACCCGCCGCTTTGCTGCTTGCGCAGATATTCTGCGTATTCGACCGTAAACTCCTGCGCATGCCTGAAATCCTCGGACAGGAGAGAGAGGGCTGATGTGACGTCCGCCTTCGCTGTCTCTATCAGAGCGATCATCCCGGGCTTGCGGGGAATGTGAAACCGCGTATGGTCGTGATGCACAATGGTGACGATGGTGCCAAGCGCTTCCCCGTCCTGAGTATGAATGGAACTCCACATCCAGCGCTGCTGGTCGGTTTCCTCCGCATTGCCCCATTCTCTGGAGATGTCGAATTCACCCGGGAGTCTGGGTTCAGGCCGGATTCCGGCTTCCTTGAACTGTTTGTGGACAGGGAGATAAAGCAGGTTCAAATACGTTCCGTACGCCATATCCCCCGCCTCGTTATAGGCTTTGAGCAATTGCTCCGCATTGTTCCTGAGCACGGCCTGCCAGTTTCCGTCGATATATTCCACAATATACTGCGCGATCGCATCGATGCGGTTCCCCCTGGATTCCTGAAGAATTTCTTTAAGCGGCTTCGCCTGTGTCATGGTTTATCCCCTTTCAAATCTCTTCATTCTGTGATGGAGCGGCATTCTGCTCAAGACGATCAGCTACCTGAAGCAGGAGCCTGGCGGCCTCCTGCAGATTTTCGAGTGTGTAGCTCCTTCCTGCTTCATTGGCCCAGTCCGCATGACGCTGCTCCACATAAGCGAGTGCCTCACGTCCTCTCTGCGAGATCTCCATCAGCTTGGAGCGGCGGTGATGCGGATTCTCGTGATACATAATGTGACCGTCGCGTTCCAGCGTATCAGCGGTTTGCTGCACACTCTGGCGTGATAATCCCATGATGCGGGCAACGTGAGCGACTGGAGCCGGGCCATGCTCGACAACGCCGAGCACCTGCCAGCGGGCACTGGTGAGACCAACGGGCTGCGTAATGCGGTCCCCTGCCTCGAGCAGAAGACCGTTCACCCGGAATATGGCTAGAACAAGTTCAGTGAATGTTTCTCCATTTGGGGTCAGATTGTTCATATGACAGTAGTATGACGAATTGACAGGGTATTGTCAAATGGATTGTAGTGATTGGAGACCGGAGGGCTTATCCCCTCAAGGTATCTTTCTTCATATCCAAGAACAAGTAAGCCCCAACTGATTGAACAATGAATGGTTTGGGGTACATATAGAGGTTAGTGGGTTATGCTGTAAAAGTTTCCAAATTCATGAGGAGGAGTCACATGAAAAAGCAAATTGAAGCGGATGTTGTCATTATCGGCGGAGGAACGGGAGGATGCGCCGCCGCGCTGGGAGCAGCGAGATCGGGGCGATCGGTTGTCATGACCGAGGTCTGGGACTGGATTGGCGGGCAGCTGACCAGTCAGGTGGTGCCGCCGGATGAGCCCCGCTGGATAGAGCAGTTTGGCTGCACGGCCAGCTACCGGTCCTATCGGAATGCGGTGCGGGACTATTACCGCAGAAACTTCCCGCTGACGGAGCAGGCCAGGTCCCGGGCGGCCTTCAACCCGGGGAATGCATGGGTCAGCAGGCTGTCCCATGAGCCGCGCACAGCGCTTGCTGTGCTGAGAGATATGCTGGCGCCTTATGTGCACAGCGGACGGCTGCAGATTTGGACCGGCTACGAGCCTGTGAAAGCCGAATCGGATGGGGACGATATCGTCTCGGTGACCGTACGCGGCAGGGAAGGGGACCATCTGGTTTTGACTGGCCGTTATTTTCTCGATGCAACGGAGGAAGGGGACCTGCTGCCGCTCGCCGGCGTGGAATACGTGACAGGAGCAGAATCGGCAGACGAAACAGGAGAGGCCCATGCGCTCTCAGGTCCGGCAAACCCGCAGGATATTCAGGCGTTTACGCATTGTTTGGCACTCGACTATGCAGAGGGGGAAGATTACACGATCGCAAGGCCCAGAGAATATGACTTCTGGAGAAATTATCAGGCAGATTTCTGGCCAGCTCCGCAGCTGGGCTGGACGGTTCCTTCGCCATCCACGCTTGAGCCTGTAACCTATGTGCTTATGCCAGGCGAGGGTGCGAACCCCTTGTTCACCTACCGCAGACTGGCAGACCGTAGCAATTTTCTGCCGGGGACCTATCCGGCGGACATCAGTGTGGTCAACTGGCCGCAAAACGACTACTGGCTGGGCGCCATTACCGACGTTTCCCCTGAAGAAAGACACCGCCATCTGGAAAATGCCAAGCAGCTCAGCCTTTCTTTTCTGTATTGGATGCAGAAGGAAGCGCCCCGCCCTGACGGAGGGATTGGTTATCCCGGCCTGCGGCCGCGTCCTGATGTCACCGGTGCAGCGCATGGTCTGGCCCAGGCGCCGTATATCCGGGAAGGGCGCCGTATTCGCGCCGAATTTACCATTCTGGAGCAGCATGTCAGTCCGGAAAACCGCCCCGACGGAAAAGCGGAGAATTTTAGCGATACCGTCGGCATCGGAAGCTACCGGATCGATCTGCATCCCAGCACCGCGCTGCGGACATTTATCGATATCCCCTCGCTGCCGTTCCAGATTCCGCTGGGCGCGCTCATTCCGGTCCGGGTCAATAATTTGATCCCGGCTGCCAAAAATATCGGTACAACCCACATCACCAACGGCTGCTACCGTCTGCATCCGGTGGAGTGGAATATTGGAGAAGCGGCGGGCATGCTGGCAGCCTACTGCGCAGAGAAAAATATAAAGCCCCGCGAAGTGAGAAACACGCCGGATCTGCTGGCAAATTTCCAGACCCGCCTGCGCAATAACGGGTTTGAGCTGGAATGGCCGGTTATTGGAGCGGTCTGATCGGATCAGATGGAAGCTAATGGATCGAATACAAAAAAAGCAGGCCGCAACGTTGCCGTTGCTGGGCCTGCCTTATTTTTGAAATATCAGCCGTTATAAGGTTCTCTCATGGATCTAGAAAAGCAGCTCGTCCGGATTTGGACCGAAACGGCTGTTCTTGTTCAAGCCTTCCAAGGCCTGAACGTCCTCTGCCGAGAGGGTAAAGTCAAACACATTGGCATTCTCCCGGATACGTTCCTCGCGGACGGATTTGGGAATGGTGACAACGCCTTGCTGGAGATCCCAGCGTAAAATAATTTGTGCCGGCGTTTTATTATATTTACTGGCCAGATCCGTGATCAGAGGAAGATCAAGATTGCCCTGCATCAGCGGACTCCATGCTTCCAGCTGAATCTGATTCTGTCTGCAGTAGGTCAGCAGCTCCCGTTGGCTCAGCAGGGGATGGAACTCCACCTGATTGACCGCCGGAACGGTATCGCTGTCCTGTCTGAGGCTCTCCAGATGATGAACTTGGAAATTGCTTACCCCGATAGCGCGGATATACCCATCCTTATGCAGTTTCTCAAAAGCCTTCCACGTTTCCTTATACTTGTCCTTCCCTGGCCAGTGAATAAGATACAGGTCCAGATATTCCAGATCAAGCTTGCGGCGGCTTTCTTCAAATGCGCGCAGCGTGGCCTCGTAGCCCTGATCCGAATTGGCCAGCTTTGTGGTCACGAACAGCTCTTCCCGCGGCACGCCGCTTTGCTTGATTGCAGCGCCGACACCCGCTTCGTTCCTGTAGCCCGCCGCGGTATCAATGGAGCGGTAGCCTGCTTCGATGGCGTATTGTACGGCATGAATGACCTGCTCACCTTCTTCAACCTGCCATACACCAATTCCTAGCCATGGCATATGTACACCATTGTTCAGCACTGTTGTGTCCGTGATTTGTTGAATACTCATGAATCATTCCTCCCATACAATTAAAATACACCTTCCATTATAAACCTTATTCATCATATTTGTCTTCGTCGATTCTGCTGATGTGATCCACGATGAGCTCAGCCTCGGTTTCAAAATTCAGATGCAGCGGGGCCGGCAGCAGTTCTAGAATATGCCGAACCGCCGGTAATTCCAGAAACTCCTCCAAGGTTTGCGGCTGTTGATCCAGCCCGTGAAACCACTCGCGGACAGCATCAATGAACAGGTAAAAGGAGGCTTCAAACTGATCGGCAGCTTCTTCTGCATCCTCATTCCCGGATCTGGACATGGCTTTCCAGTTTCGTAAAGCGTTTTCCAGAGTCTGCTCTATTTTTGCCGTCATCGTGTAGTCTCCGTGATCGCAGCATCCGAAGGTTCATGGTTAACCTGGACCATCCAGCCGAAGGGATCGGGTAATTGGCCATTTTGAATACCGGTTAAAGCATCGTACAGCCTGGCTGACAGCTCGCCGGTCCGGCCGCCGTGGATCACGAGCTTATTGTCATTCCAGTTAAGCTCCCCGATTGGCGAAATAACGGCTGCCGTGCCCGTTCCGAACGCTTCCTCCAGATGACCGCCGGCCTCGTACAATTCCTCGATCGAAATCTTCCTCTCTTCGACCGGAATCCCCCAATGCTTCAGGAGCTGGATAATGGAGCTGCGCGTAATGCCGTCCAAAATACTTCCGTTTAACGCCGGTGTAAGAATAGTCCCGTTGATTTTGAAAAATACGTTCATACTGCCAACCTCTTCGATATAGGTCCGGTGAACGCCGTCGAGCCATAACACCTGGGAGTAGCCGTTTTCCTTGGCAGATACCTGGGCTTTCAAACCTGATGCATAATTGCCGGCGGTCTTGGCTTCGCCGAGTCCGCCCTTCACGGCGCGGACATACTCCGATTCCACATGAATCCTGACTGGATTAATGCCCTCCGGGTAGTAGGAGCCGACTGGCGACATGATAATGATAAACTGATAATGCGCGGAAGGGTCTACGCCCAGAGCAGCCTGAGTGGCGATGACAAAAGGCCGGATATAAAGCGAGGTTCCGGGCTCTGAAGGAACCCAGTCCTGATCCGCCGCGACCAGCTGCTGCAGGGCGTCAAGCGCAGCCTCCTCGTCAAGCGGCGGAATCCCCAGACGCCTGGCGGAAATGTTCAGGCGGTGCAAATTCTTCTGCGGTCTGAACAGCAGGATCCGCCCGTCCTCGGTCTTGTAGGCTTTTAATCCTTCGAAAATCGTTTGCCCGTAATGGAAGACCTTTGCCGCAGGGTCTATGGACAGCGGCTGATAAGGCACAATTCGCGGCTGATGCCAGCCTTTCTCCAACGTATAGTCCATGATAAACATATGATCGGTAAAATGGATGCCGAATCCCAGCTGCCGCTGATCCGGTTTTTCCTTCTTCATAGTCGTCCGCTGGATCTCCATCGGTTGAATCATATTCATCTCTCCTTAGATGTAAAGCGCATTAATCCTCTAATTGAATGCTATCATCTCATGATATATATTAAAAATATCTATTTTATTGATTTATCATACCTTATCGGTATATATGGGGTGAAATCATGGATATTCGCCAGCTGAGGTATTTTCTAAGCATCGCCAGAGAAGGGCAGGTTACACGCGCGGCCAGGAAGCTGAACATGGAACAGCCTCCGCTGAGCCGGCAGCTCAAGCTGATCGAGGAAGAACTGGGTGTACGATTGTTTGACCGGAGCGGCAAGCGTTTAAAGCTGACTGAGGCCGGCAAGCTGCTTCAGGAGAAAGGCGAGCTGCTGCTGAATCAGTTCGAGGAAGCGGTCAGGGAAGTGAAGGAAACCGGGGAAGGCGTAAGAGGACTTCTCTCCATCGGCTCGGTCGTGTCCTGTATTTCACTCCTGCCGCCGCGCATCCAGTCGTTCCGGGACAAGTATCCGCAGATAACCTTCAAGATTCTGGAAGGGGACCATGCTTATTTGGGGGAACAGCTGGAGAAGCGGGCTATTGAGCTGGTTGTGGCCCGGCTGCCTTTCGAGGCGCTGCACGACCCCAGGCGGTACGACGTGCTTCCGCTGCCCTCCGACCCGTTCGTTGTTGTGATTCCAGGCTCATGGACGGCCTATTCGGAAGAGGAATCCATTCATATGGCGGATTTGGCTGACTTTCCATATCTGACCTTGAAGACGGATCAAACGACATGGATGCATGAGCAGGTAATGAATGAATGTCTCCGTCACGGCTTCGCGCCGGACATTATTTGTGAATGCTCCAGTGTGGCCATTATAATGTCGCTCATTGCCGAAGGGATCGGCGCCACCATTTTTCCTAAATCGGTCATGTCTTCCTTCCCGTCGGATGTTGTACGGATGCTGGAGATCAAGGACGCGGACTTTCAGTCCGAGGTGGGTGTAGTCTGGATGAAGGACCGCTATTTATCGGCGGGCGCCCGCCATTTTATCGACAGCTTTCGGACGGGGAGCTGACTGGTGATTCCAAAGGTACGTCGTCTGAGGGAGATGGGCTGGGTATCGGGAGTTCGGAAGCTGTCGGCGGAGCTTCTTGTCATTCAGTGAATGCAGCGCAAGCTATGGGAAATTAATCGCATTCTTCATGCGGGTTTAAGGAAAAGTTAAGAACTGCATAACCATAATCTTAAGATCGCTCCGGTAAAATGTCCTTAAAAGCAGGAGATGGGGGTGATGAAGGTATGGAGTTTATTTTCAGAAGAATTCGGTTCAAATTCTTGTATGTCGGAGCAGCCAGCGCTCTGATGAGCGGGATACTGCTCTATTTGGGATACCGCATAACCGCTTTTTTTTATCATGCGGGTCTGCAATACGATGCGCCCTATGTGAAACTGTTCAATTGGATCATTAATCATATCGGGGCGTACCCGACTGCTTTGCTTGCCGGAAGCCTGTTGTTTCTGTTGTTCTTTTATTGGCGCTCAGGCAAAATCCGTTCCGATTCGGCGGAGCTTTGCCAGCTCTATGCAGCCGGCGGGGATAAACCTGCAGCCGCAAAAGAAGACGGTAAAATGGATGAGTTAACCGAAATCCGCATACTGCCCATGCATCACGCGAAGGAGCTGCATTAAGCCGGTGGATATGCATTTGCGGCGGCTGCATCAATGGCGGGCAATGGTAAACCAGATTTCCCGCAGCTTCGCCAAGCGGCGGCGGGGGTATTTTGTTTTTGATTTATGCATCCTTGGCATCGTCGTCATGCTCCTCGGTTATCTGGGCATGACGATGACAGGCGGATATATTTTGCGGAGCCAATCGGAGCGTTTGCTGGCGGTGACAACGAGCGTGATCACGGACCGCAGCGGCGCTCCTGTCAAGAAACTCATCTCCCCGGGGCACGGCAACCGCCTGGCAGCAGCGGGCGATGAAATTCCTCTCCTCCTGCAGCAGGCCTTTCTCGCAACCGAGGACCGCCGCTTCTATAAGCATGGCAGTTTGGACTGGATCGGTATTGCCAGAGCGGTGCGCGTCAATCTGGCATCGGGAGGAATCGAACAGGGCGGAAGCAGCTTGACGCAGCAGCTGGCCAGAACCGTATTTCTCACTACAGATCAGACGCTCTCGCGCAAATTTCTGGAGACGGCGATTGCCGGAGCGCTGGAGAAGGCATACTCCAAGCAGCAATTGCTGACGCTCTATCTCAATCATGTTTATCTGGGCAGGCAGCAGTACGGGGTGAAGGCTGCGGCAGAGCGGTATTTCGGCACTGCCGATCTGCGCAAGCTGAAGCTGTGGCAGATTGCTTCGCTAGCCGCCATTCCGAAAGGTCCTTCGGTTTACAATCCCGTTGATGACGCCATGCGGAACAAGGAACGGCGGGCTGTAGTGCTCACTCTGATGCATGAGCAGGGATATATCGGCAAGGCCCAGATGCTGGAGGCAAAGAGCGTCGAATATGTGCCTCCTGAATCAGCTGCGCCGGAGCGTACTTATGCCGCCTATACCGACTATGCGCTTCAGGAAGCGGAAGCTGTAACGGGCTTGACCAGGGAGAAGCTGATGACAGGGGGCTACACCATTGTAACGGGACTGGATCCGGGCTATCAGCAGGCTGCGGAAGAAGCTTTCCGGCAGGATCGTTATTTTCCGAAGGATGGAGCGACGCAGCAGGTGCAGGGGGCGGCTGTTATCCTGGATAACAGCACGGGGGAAATAAGGGCGCTTGTCGGAGGGCGGGATTATAGGCAGGGCGGTCTCAACCGCGCGGTGAATATTTCCCGTCAGCCCGGCTCGGCCATCAAGCCGATACTGGTTTATGGGCCTGCTCTGCAATCCGGCGAATTCCGTCCGCAGACCAGACTGCAGGATATGCCCGTTGCTTACGGCAGCTATAAGCCAGCGAACCTTAGCGGCCGTTATCTGGGCTCGGTGACGATGGAGCAGGCAATGGAGCAATCGATTAATGCCCCGGCGGTTTGGCTGCTTAATCAGGTAGGGCTACCGGCGGCAGCTGCGTTTGCGGAAAATCTGGGCATCCGCCTGGGGAATCAGGACCGCAATCTGGCTGCCGCTCTGGGCGGCTTTCATGACGGGGTGTCGCCGCTTGCCATGGCCCAGGCTTACAGCGCATTTGCCAATAACGGCAATTTCAACGAAGCGCATGCTGTCAAGCTGATCAAGGATGCTAAGGGTCATACGGTCTATGCCAGTCCACTGCTGAACAAGCAGGTCATGACTCGTCAGACGGCGGCCGATATGACCCGGCTGCTGACAAAAGTGGTCGATCATGGCACGGGGCGGAAGGCGAAGCTCGGAAGCTGGACAGCCGGCAAGACCGGAACCACCCAGTTGGATATTGACGGCGTAACGGGACAAGCCAACCGTGATTTGTGGTTTGTCGGCTACACCTCCAAACTGACGGCTTCCATATGGATGGGCTTCGATACCAGCAGCAGGGATAATTATATGACGGCTGGCAGCGGGACGGTTGCCGCCATGTTCGCAGCTATAATGAAGCAATGCCAATAAAGCACCGCGCGCAGCTCCCAGCGGGCGGTGTGGCGCTGCATGACGGCGGTCGACCACATGAGCGTTCGAATCCGTCCTGCCCTGCTCCAGGGACAGGACTTTTTTTATTTCTGTTCGCCGCGGCCCTCGGCGTGAAGCACGCAGTTTTCGTGCCCTGCTCTTTTATGCTAGAGTAAGGAAAGAACGTCTGGCCATGATCCTTATCCTTTCCCGATGCGGAGGTTTATTCGAAAAATGAGCATTCGTGTTCTAATGAACGGCAGGGAACTGCGGGTTGAACATGTTACGACAGACAAGCAGCAGCATCGCACAGGCAGTATTACCACACGGCATCGGCATCCCGTATTTCATTTCATGTATATTACGGAGGGCGAAGGCAGCTTTGCGGTGGATGACCGGCGCAGCAAAGCGGAACCGGGGCTGCTTTATATTATAAATCCCAATGAATGGCATGAATTTCAAGGCGACGAGGCAAGGCCGCTCTCCAATCTGGAATGCACCTTTCTCGTCCTCGATGGTGAGGGACAGCCATTTGAGGCCAATTTTTTGGACTGGATTTCGGAGAAAAGAGGCTCGGCGCTGCCGGACTCGATGAGAGACGGGCCGGTTCCGGTGCCGCCGCTTTTGCAGCCATTCCTGCTGGAGGGCTTTCACCGGCTGCTTGAGCCTTCGATGAACTATGTTACACCCGAGCATTTGTCGCTGATGGTGATGGATCTGATGCTGCGGACGGAGGAAACGCTCTGGCGCATTGCCAGGCTCGATACGGAAAGCGCGCGATCCGGTGCGGAGACCGTTGCGGTATTGAAGCATTATATGAAAGCCCACATGAAGGAGCATATCACGCTGGAAGAGCTGTCTCATTTGGCGCATTGGACGCCTAATTATCTCTGCCGGATATTTAAGGAGCATACCGGAGAGACTCCCATGACTTATTTGCAGCGGGTACGAATGACCGAAGCCGAGAAGCTGCTGTTATATACCGATTTGCCTGTGTATGCCATTGCCGAGATGTTGGGTTACGAGGATGCTTCCTATTTTGCCCGTGTTTTTCGGCAGCAGCATGGCAGGGCTCCGACGAACTATAGGATAATATAGTCCGCATATGCGGGTAGATTTTACCTTCAACGTCCCTCGCATACTTGTTATGATGCCATTATAACCGCATCTTTCATGAGAAGGGGAGAAGGAAATGAAGGGACTTACCATTGATCAAATCATTCATTATCAGACAGAAGGTTATCTGATTGCCGAGGATGTGCTGACGGACGAAGACCTGCAGCCGGTTATTGACGAGCTGGAGCAGGAGATCGATAAACGGGCAAGGGCCCTGCATGCCGAGGGGAAAATCGCTGAGCTCCATGAGCATGAATCGTTCGAGCGGCGTTTTGCCCTGCTGCATGCGCAGTGCCCCGAGATCGGCAAAGGCTTTGATATCAGCGATTATCTGGGCGATGCCGTCTTCCGCTTTCTCGGGAACGATCATCTGCTGGACGTTGTGGAATGCCTGCTCGGCAGCGAGCTGAGCTGCAATCCGATTCAGCATCTGCGGGCCAAGCTGCCCTGGAAGCCGGGAGCGAATGCGGAGCCGGATTACTTCCAGAATGTGCCGTGGCACCAGGATTGCGCCGTTACGAGCGTGGACTCCGATGCTTCGGAAATCATCACGTTCTGGCTGCCGCTTGTGAATGCAACCGCCGAGACGGGCTGTATGGAAGTGATGCCGGAGGTCTCCAAGCTGGGATATCTGAAGCATCGCAAAGAAGGGGGGACGACGATTGTTCCCGAGCAGCTGCCCCATGTTCAGCCGGTGCTGGCCGAATGCCGCAAGGGCAGTATTGTCATTATGAACAAATATACCCCTCACCGCGGGACGACGAATACCTCGGACATCGTACGCTGGTCGCTCGATTTGCGCTACCACAAGCTCGGGGCGCAGTCCGGGCGCTCCATCCATCCATCCTTTGCGGTAAGAAGCGCGAAGCAGCCGGAGCTGGTGCTGACACAAGCTGATAAGTGGCGTACGCTGTGGCAGGAAGCCAAGCTGCGCCGGGCAGAGGGCAAGCTGCACCGGGTTTAGAGATCTGCCTTTTTGCAGCTAGTGTTGAACATCCGCGACAGTAACGACAAAATCAGGCTGCCGTCAACAACGGCAGCCTGATTTGTGCGCGAAATCCGGGTAATGATACGCGCTGGATTTCCTGCAAATGCTCGGTAAGGGAATCCCGTGTTTCGCCCTTGCCTTCCTCGCCCGAGAAGACATCGAGGAAGAAGATGCGCTCCGGCGGGGTGATTTTTTGGACAACAGTTTGATTTGGAACTAATCCTTCTCTTTGCTGTTCTTTTCCTTTTCTTGCAGTTCGCGCAGATACTCATCCAAACGGTCGAACCTCTCCTCCCAAATATGGCGGAAGGACTCCAGCCAATCGTCCAGCTCCATGAGCGATTTGGGACGCAGCTTGTAAATCCGCTTATTGGCGACCGGCTGCACCTCGACGAGTCCGGCATCGCTTAATACGCGAAGATGTTTGGATACTTGCGGCTGGTTGAGCCCAAGCCGATCGGCAATTTCCCCCACGGGGAGAGGAGCGTCGCGCAGAAGCTCGACAATGTCTAAACGGTTGGGCTCAGCAAGAGCACTGAAAGTCAATGCATTCATAGCCTCAACCCACTCTCAAACGATTTAATTTGCCCAAGTATTCATTATAGCGAGGCCTGGTGTTCCAGCACAAGCTTACCGGGACTGATCGATGGAATTTATATACTAAATATACCCCTTTTGGAATATTCCTGTCAAGGAATATTAAATGGTCAAGCTTTAACCCATGGCGGTTGGAGGATTGTTTATTCCCGCACTGGCTTTAGCTTAGGGTTAAAAGAAATAGTGAACCAATCTCCGCAGATAGCCATATATTAGATAAGAAAGAAGCCGCCGTTATGCCTTCTGCCATCGGAGGGAAAGTGGGACTGTGAACGTATTCATCTTAAATCCGGAAGGCCGTTCCCTTATGGCCGGAATAACAGAGGAAACGGTTATACATGAAGCGCCCTGCTGGTCCATTCATAAGATCGAAGGCCATCCCGGCGAATTCCTGAATGAAGCCATTACGTGGGATGCCGAGCCCTTTTTTCTTACTTTATTGGCAGGTGAGCGAATGGAATCCGGTTTCCAGTCGGAGCTTCAATCCTGTCTGGATGAGCTTGCCTTCCATCATGCAGGACTCTGTCTCAGCGGAGACACCGCCATAAGGCCAGGAGATGACCGGCACGCAGCTTCCAGGGGACCGGTGGTTTGGCGCAAGGCTGCGGTACTGGACGCCGGAGGGTTTGCCGCCAGGGACTGGCTTCCATTTGGCGGCTATGTACTGTATGAAATGATGCATCGCTTGTCGGCGGATTGGAGCTGGAGGGAATTCCCCGCAGCGCGATTGAGGAGCCAGCCCATCTCATATTCTCCATCCTGGAGAAAAGAGAAGGACCAGTGGCTGCGCATTGCTCCGCTTCTGAAAAGGGACAATTCTCCTGTCAGCCCGGTTGAGCAGGACCCCATTTTCTCTATTGTTATTTGCACGTATAACAGCGCTGATTTCCTTCCCTGGTCCATCCGCAGTGTTTTTGAACAATCCTTTTCATCGTGGGAGCTGATCATCGTGGATGACGGGTCCGGCGATGCGACGGCCGAGAAGCTGGAGCAGTTTCTGGAAAATCCCCGTGTACGGCTTTTGCGCAGCGAACATAACCAGGGCAAATCCTGCTGCCTGAACCAGGCGGCTGCAGCTGCGAGGGGGAGTTGGCTTCTGGAGCTGGATGCCGACGACTGGCTTGCTTTTGATTGTTTGCAGAGCCTGGCTGCATCCATTGCGGATGCAGACGGTATAAGCGTTCTTTACGCCAACCACGATGAATGGCTGATGCGCTCCAACCAAGAGCTCCTTTTCAGACGAACCGTGTCATCCATGTCCGAGTTGGACGAGAAGCGGCTCCTGGATGAAGCAGTGCCCATTGCTCCCCGTCTCTATCGCCTGACCGCTCTAAGAGAGATCGGCGGCTGGTGGGAAGAAGGCATATTTGATGGGCGGCTTTACGAGGATTTCCAGATGCTCAGCCGCATGTCCCGTTCTTTTTCCGCCCGGCATGTCCCTGATGTTCTCTACCACCGCAGACTCCGCCATTCAAGCATCACCCGCTCCAACCAGGATAATTATGCGCAATGGAGGCACTGGTTTCGGTCAGCTATGGAAGAATGCGGACAAAATCGATATTTGGAATCAGCACATGAGCCTGCCCCGACACCGGGGAGTAGATGTTCTGAACCACCTGAATGATCAAGTTTCCTTCGGAAACGCCGACCAGCTTCCCTGTCAGAAATTGTCCCTCCTGAAAGCTCTCAACGTTCCGGCCGATGAAAGTTGTCATAATACCGGAAAAATTCATGATTAAGACCCTCTCTCCTTAATTGGAATCAGCTGAAGGAATTGATTTTTGCAATTCTGACAATCGCAATGGAGCCAGAGGTTTCCAGAATCTCCAGATAATCATCGCCAACGGCAATGAGCAGACCAGTCACGGATCCGGCAGGTGTTTCGATATTAATTGTCGTGCCTATTCTGGCTATGAACTGTTCTCTTATATCCTGATTCGTTGCCGACAAAGCGGTGAACTCATTTTGCAATACATTCACGTCATTGCGGGTCTGGTTCACGAATGTCGTCATGGACGAAACGCTTGCAGTCAGTTGCTCCAGGCTGGCCGACGAAGCCAGCACCTGCGCCTGAAGTATTCTCAGGCTTGAATTGCAGGTTTGTTTACTTCTTTTCCTGCGCAATTTTGATTTATGGCAGCTGGAGACAATCCTTATTTTTCTATAGCCCTTTGGTTTACGGCAAGTGGAATGGAGACGTGACTTACGCAAACCCATGTTTTTCACCACTCCTTTTTGGTGGGTTGCAGATAATGACAGAATATGCTATGGGTCATGCTCAGGGAACTCGTCTATATGAATTGGTTCATCTACCTATAAAGCATGTCAGCAGCGGAATTCCATTATATAAGCATCCAGCTGGTAGCCCGCCTTGGCAAAAGCTTTTTGCGAAATGCTGTTCCCGGCTTTAATACAAGCCCGGATTGTCACGCTGCCGAAATATTTATTGCAGACTGCCGATGCAGCCTGAATGATTGAAGATCCATAACCCTTCCCCCGGGATGAAGGCGATAATATGATGCTGATGAGGACAAGCGACGGGGCCAGACGCTCCAGTCTGAAAGTGCCGATCGGCTCTTGTTCCTCCATAACCATCAGAATTTTCAGATCTTCGTTCAGGAGTGCCTTATTAAGCCAGCGCAGATGGGCCTCCCAATCCAACGGACCGCTTTCCAAGGACATTTCTCTAACCGCAGGTTCATTGCGCCAATCGAATAGCTGCTGTGCATCCTCCGCCGTCGCCTCCCGGATATCCATATACCGCTTCAGCCTCCTATTATCAGATCCCAGCTCAAAGGGGTCCCTTCATCAATATCCGCCACAGCCCTGGAATCCAGAATGAGCTCATAATATTTGGGCGGAAGGCCGTAACCCGGCCGGATAATTCTTGTATTTTGCCTGGTGAAAGCTTCCCCTTTCTTAATGTCCGCAGCCGCGTACAGGGATCTTCTGAATTGGAGCGATGCCTGCTGGGCCTCATCAGGGCCATATGCAATTTTGCCCATCGCCCGCCAGGCCTTATCCGCCTCTTCCACCAGCAGCTTCATCTCGGCCGGTTCCATGGAAAAAGCCGAATCCACTCCGCCCTCCTGCCGCGACAGCGTGAAATGCTTCTCGATAACAGAGGCTCCCATCGTAATACTGGCAATGGCTACGCCCATGCCAAGCGTATGATCGGACAAGCCGACAGGGCAGTCAAACAACTGCCGCATATGGGGAATCGTCGCAATATTGCAATGATCGACCGGCGCCGGATAAGCGCTGGTGCATTTTAATAAAATGATTTGCCCCGAGCCCGCCTCCCTGCATGCCGTTACAGCTTCATGCAATTCAGAGACAGTGGCCATTCCGGTTGAAATAATCACGGGCTTCCCGGTCGAAGCTGCTTTGCGTATGAGCGGGAGATCCGTATTCTCGAAAGAAGCAATTTTGTAGCAGGGGGCGCCAAGCGTCTCCAGAAAATCAACAGCCGTTTCATCAAACGGGGAGCTGAACACGATCAAGCCCAGCTTGCGCCCGTATTCAAAGATGGCCTGATGCCATTCCCAGGGGGTATAGGCCTGATTGTACAAATCGTATAAGGACTGACCATTCCATAAGCTCGCCTTGTCATTAATATGAAATTGGCCGGAATGAATATTCAAGGTCATCGTGTCTGCCGTGTAGGTTTGGAGCTTCAGCGCGTGCGCGCCGGACATTGCGGCCTGTTCTACTATTTGGAGGGCGCGGTCCAGTGACTGATTATGATTGCCGGACATTTCCGCGATGATGAAGGGCTCCGCAGCAGAGCCGATTTTTCTGCCTGCGATCATGATTTCATTCATCCGTGTTCACCGCCTTATCGTTGGATAACCATGCGGGAATGAGCATGGCTGCATGCCGGTCGTAGTCCTTCATGATGCGTCTGGCTTTGACAGACATGTCAGCAGCGATCGAAGGCTGCTCCATGACATGTCTCACCGATCGGGCGATATCGTCCTCTGTGACGTTCTCAAACCATCCAAGATGAATAACGGCTCCTGCCTGGTGCAGGAATGCCGCTGCATCCGACTGATTATGGGCCACCGTCAAACAAAGTGCCGGAAGTCCCAGATAGCACCGCTCCCATGAGGTCGTCCCCACAGCGCCTATACAAAGATCGGCCTTCTGCATCAGGGTGGCCATGTCATCGCTGTGAAGGTGTACCTGCACCTGGGGCAGACCGGCGCATAAAGACTGAATTTCCGCTTGGTACGGGTTGGCCCGGCCGAGGACGACATCAATTTGGACAGAAGAAAATCCCGGCTGTTTGAAGGCTCTTAATACTTTACTTGTCTGGTTCGTATGGTCGCTGCCTCCGAAGCTTACAAGAATCCGGCGGATGCTGCCGTCCCTGGCGCGGGGTAGCTTGGCCGTTTCCCTGAATTCGTGCCGCAGCAGGGCATGGGAGGGGCCGAGTAAGGTCAGGCAGCCGGAAGGCACATTCGCTCTCTGTGTATGAGCTGCAGCCTCATCGTAAATATTGGCATTAATAAGCAGGTCGCATGCATGCCGCCTGTGCACCCAATCATCAATGACAACCAGTTTGTTTACGAAGGGCTTGATCTTCAGCTCCCATGCAAGATCCAGATTATAATGGTCCACCAGAATCCAGTCGACGGGAGCATAAGGAGCCAGTATGGCAAGGGTTTGATCGGCGTCCTCCTCCCATCCTACCGAAGCATCGAGACCGGCAAGGGAAATGACCGCGAACCCCTGCTGCGTAATAAAATGATTCAAATCACCCGGCAATGCCCGGGTAATAAACTGGCACTGAATTCCTGAATCCCTCCACATTTCAGCCACTGTCAAGCATCTCATAATATGACCCGTTCCCATTTCAATGGAAGCATCAGCACGGATAAACATGTATCCTCACCTCCATAATGGCCTGTTTACCATTTTTTTTGCTCAATATGCGAGTTTAATCGGCTCCAATCCTTGTTCTGGTCCAGAAGCTGCAGAATATCCTCCATGCCAAAAAGGGGATTTGACGGGCAGAGCGCCTCCAGAATCAGCCGAATGAGTTGAAAGTCCTCTGGCGTATCGACGGTCAGGCGATAGCGGCTCCAATCCTGCCTGTTGGTGAGCTGCAGGATTTCAAAGGAATCGGGATGCCTGTAAATGTACGGGGTAACATGCTCGCGATCCGTTTCCTCGAAGGCTTCCGCATGGGCCTTGGTCAAGGCATCGATTGAGAACACCTCTGTGTCAAGACCGCGCGGGAAGGTCCGTTGGAGAGTATTGGATACATAATCACAGGAAGCAGGCGAGTCCAGGTAAGCTTGAATGACCTGATCGATGATGCCGGGATCGTGCAGCGGGCAATCTCCCGTAAGACGGACGACGATATCAGCGCCGCTTTGCAAAGCCGCTTCGTAATAGCGCTCCAATACATCAGATTCAGAGCCGCGGTAAAAGTTGACTCCAAGCGATTGGCATAACGCGGCAATCGGGTCATCCGCAGCTGAGACAGACGTGGCGACGATCAAATCGCTGATGAATGCCGATTCTTTCACACGCTCCAGCTGATAGCGGAGCAGGGGTTTGCCCAGTACCTCCTGAAGGACTTTTCCGGGCAGCCGGGTGGAATTCATTCTTGCCTGGACAATAGCCGCTATTTTCATAGGACCTGCTCCCCTGCTCACAATTTAGAATAATAATGCAGCACTTTTTTTAGCGCCGTGATCACGTCATTAACATCCTTTCGCGACATCCTGGGAAATAAGGGTAGAGTGAGCAGCTCCTCGTACAGCTGCTCCGCTTTAGGGCAAAGGCCCGTCTCATATCCGAGCTGTTTATAGTAGGGATGAAGGTAAACTGGTAAGTAATGCACATTAACGCCAATGTTTTCCTTCCATAAAGCGTCATAGATTTCCCTTCGGTCCGCATTCAAGCAACGGGTATTCAAGCGTATCGTATAGAGATGCCAGGACGATAGAGAAGCTGGAGACTGGGAAGGGAGGCTCAGCTCCCGCATATCCTTGAAAGCCTCCGTATATAGAGCCGCATATTCGCGGCGCAGCCCGAGAAAGCGGTCGACCTTGCGGAATTGGCTGATTCCGAGAGCGGCCTGGAAATCTGTTAGCCTGTAATTATAGCCGAGAAACTGCATTTCGTGATACCATGCTCCGGACTGCAGCGTAAGGCTGCCGGGGTCCCTGATAATGCCGTGGCTCCGGAACTGAACCAGCTTCTCGTACAAAGCTGCATCATGGGTAGTGACGGCTCCCCCTTCGCCTGTTGTTATATGCTTGACCGGATGAAAGCTGAAGCAGGCCATATTTCCTCCGCTGCCAATTTTTTGGCTGCCGTATTCGGCCCCAAGCGCATGAGCCGCATCCTCAATCACGATCAGGCCATGCCTTGCGGCAATGTCCATAATGGCTGACAAATCAACGGGCTGGCCTGCAAAATGCACGGGCAGGATCGCTTTGGTCTTATTCGTTATTTTGCTCTCAATAGAGGCAGGGTCGATATTATAGGTGTTTTCGTCGATGTCGGCGAATACCGGACTTGCCCCGCAGTACAAGATGCAATTGGCGCTTGCGGCGAAGGTCAGGGAAGTGGTGATGACTTCATCGCCGGGGCCGATTCCCGCCATGCAGCAGGCGGCGTGGAGAGCGGCTGTTCCGCTTGAGAAGGCTACGGCATAGGGGGCGCCGACATACTCTGCCAGCATCTGTTCGAACTCCGCCACGGAGGGGCCGGTGGTGAGAAAGTCGCTTTTCAGGATGTTCATAACCGCGCGGATATCATCCTTTTCAATCCACTGGCCGCCATACTTCAACAGCTTTTTTCTTACGGGCTTCCCGCCCGTTATGGCTAACTTATCGATCGCAAACACATTCTTTCCTCTTTTTATTTCCGGAGGAGTAAGCCCGTTGGTATCCGCTGCAGAATCCGGTCGTCGATGTGATAGACGACCTCCGCCGGAGCGTCCAAGCGAAGCAAATCCGCATCCACAAGCAGGCGCTTCAAACCTGATTCGATCTGATAGACTTCAGGCCCTGAACCTTTGATCAAGCACCTTTCTATAGGGAACAGCTCACGGTGCGTATCGGATGGTTCTGTCCCGGGGCTGTCCGCATAAATCATTTCACCGGCGGGTATTTGCGACAGGAGCCGATCGTCGATCTGATACACATCATCCCATCTGTATCCGGATTGCTGAAATACATCGGTCGATGAGAAGGGCCGCAAACAGCCGTTCTCAATTTTGCTTGCCTGTTGACTGCTGTTCTTGACCAGTATTCCTTCCTTGACTATAGGATTGGAAGGTGAAGGTGAAGGGGGAAGTCCTGACAATTCATGAAGCAGCTTCAGAAGCTCAGGTCCCGCTAATTTCAAGGGATAGGCATAATCGGCAAACTGCTTTATTTTCAATTGGAGCTGCTCCCGCAATGCTGCGCTGCCGACTGCTTCCTTGATCTGACCGGCAAGACCCTCCGGCGTCAGTTGGATGAAGGGATGCATATCGTCGTAATAGCTGTACTGTTTTTCCGCATCCGGGTCCCTGAACACGATAACGGCTTTGCCGAATAACATGGCTTCCAGTCCCACCGTAGAATTTTCCATAACCACGATGTCAGTGTGGGGAATCAGATCGTATAGATCCACTTCTGGAGGGACGATCCGGACTGTGGGGAATTCCGTTTCCAACTGCTGATATTCCGTAATCAGGCCTTTCTTCTTCTCCCAGGGATGCGGCTTGATCAAGACTTCCACATTCAGGGACTGCACGATCAGTTTTACCGACCGGGTGAATAAGGCTTTGTTCGTCTGCGGCTGCGTAATCATTAGTATTTTGGCTGTATCCGGCTGTAACGACAACGAATGGAAAATATTCAAAGCCGGCATGCGGGCCCGCGTATAAATGACATCGTAACGGGGATGCCCCACCATTTTGATTTGCTGGGGACGGGTCCCCTTGCCGGCATACCAATCCATTTCATACTGCCCGTAAACCGCCTGGACAGTCGCAAATACAGGAAGGAAGGCTTCTTCTCCCATAATGACTCCGTGCTGGAGACATACCGAGGGAACTCCCATGGATGCCCCGACCAGGCAGAGAACACGGCTTGTAAGATCCTCTGTCGTCCCGACGACTGCGCAGGACACCGGAACGTTCTGGAGCATCTTTTCCACAGACGACATCGCTTTAATCATCCGCGGAATATCATCCAGCGTTCTGGTTTGAAATTGCTGGTCGCGAAAGACCGGATGATCGGCATATTGTGCAAACAGGCCGGCGCAATCCTCCGTTAATTCCCGCACTGTATCGGACACATCCGTTTCATAATGACTCAAGGTAACAACCGGAATTCCCAGATAGGGTTTGCCGCGGGATAACAGCATGGTGGTTTGCGGGTCAAAGCGCTCGAGAAAAACGCTGGGCTGAAAACGGTGATACGTGCCGTTCACAAGAATTTTCGCGCCTTCACAGGGAGCCTCCTGTTTTACGAACGGCGTTATATACCGGTCAAATAAAGGCTGAATTTCCTGGTCGTCGGTGACGGGATTTTTCAAAACGGCCTGAAACTGTGCTTCACTCATTGACCTTTTGATGTCATCGCTCAAATATTGATAGAAGTTGGATAACAGTCCCAAAGGAATATGCTTATATCTGATGCTCTCAAAGGCTTCGATGAATTCGTTGAACAATGCCCAATAATGACGCAGATAGATGCTCATCCGATTTTTCCTGACTGCTGCTGCCTGAGCGACTCACGCAGCTCCCTGCAGTCAAGCTGCTGGGGGAGAAGCTGAATAAATTGCGATTTTTCCCTGGAGAACAACTGGCTGTGAAAGGATCCCTCCGTCATATAGTTGTCGTCCAGCACTTCATCCAAAGGATGAAAAGGCCAATAATGATTCAGTCTCCAAAAAAATCTGGCATCGCCAATCCGGTAATATTCAGGATTCTCATCCCAATAGGAGCCCCAGCGTTCATAAATCCTGGGCAGGATGGAGCTGCGATGCATAATGGAGCAATGATCCACCGCACAGGGAGCGAGCCAGGTCAGACGCCCGGCAGGCCGGAACACCGATTTGGTGATTGTGCCGTCATCTTTAATATGATTGGTAATGGATGAGGAGTAGACGATGTTCGCTTCGGGATTCTCGCTCAGGAAAGCTGTCATTTTCTCAAGTCTCTGCGGACGATAAACATTATCATCCGTAATATACGTGATATAATCTCCGGTTGACAGGTCAATTGCCTGATTGATAAGAGAAGCATACCGGATGGTAGCCGCCCTTTCGGCAATATCTTTTGTTTGACTTTTAACATAGCGGATCCGGTTGTCCTGCAGATACGCTGCGATGACCTGATCGGTTTCCTCATTTGAATTGTCATCCATTAAAAGGAGTTCAAAATCCGCGTGGGACTGACCAAGAATGCCTTCAATGGCTTTTCCGACAAAGGCCGGTTTGTTATAGCTTGTCATGATAACTGAAACTTTGCTCAAATGAAGTCTCCTTTCTATGATTAGTTCTTTTTCATATGAAACTTCCAATCTGGTGAAGCTCCTGTAAGATGCTTGCACGATCCTTCAGTTTATTCAGTTTTCCCTTATTTGGTTACAGGGACAAGGGGATATGGGATAGTGTCAAGCCGTCACTTCCAAATTTAAAAGCGTGAACCTATCAATTTTTAGTAGAAACAAAGAATCTGCCATGAACGCTCGCGCGGAACAGATATCCGGACAGGGCCAAAATGACGGATCTGGTTGTCAGCCCATTAATGATGTATACTGAATGATGGCACGGGGCATAAGTCCGGAGCTAAAGGACGGGTATTCTTGGAAGAAAAAGAGATATCAAGCCAATTATCAAGTTTTATCAGCAAGCTGCTGCGGGATCGCTTTGGCAAAGGACCAGAATCCATCCATATCTCTTATGATTCACGGTGCATTACCATGCATCTTCGCAATTTTATTGGACCGGTCGAGAAGCTGATGCTTCATCAGCAGAAGGAAGAGGCCTTTCGGGACACGCGCAAGCTGGTAATGGATTCGCTAATCCCCGATTTGAATGAATATATTAAGGACACGCTTCATCAGGAAATTGAGGAATTTTTTTATGACTGGGATTTGGAGCATCACTCGGGAATTATGGTGGGATTGTTTTCCGGTGAAAAAAATAATGAAGATGACAGCTACGAGGGCAAAGATGCAATTCATGAAAGAGTGGGGCATATAACCCAAATTTGCGAGAAAATTCCGGACCGCATCCATTCTTATTGGACGAATTCCCGGACGCTGATCATCATCCGCTATGGATTGCTGATCAAGATCGAGAAGCAGCTGCTGGATTTGGGCTATGAGGGAACGCTTCGGATATCCAAACGCGTGCTGGAGAAGCATCATTTTGCCCATGACGTGGATATGAAGCAAATTCTTGGGAAAACCGTAGAAGGCTTGTTCCTCGATTGGAAATTTGAGAGGGACAAAAGCATTCTTGTGTATACATTTAAAAATTAAATACGTGGTCAAATTGACAAGATATATTTTTCATATACGCTAGTCAGGAGCCAAAGAAAAGCGGGATCGCTTTCTTTGGCTTTTTTTGTGTGCTTTTCGGCCAACAATTAAAGAAAAAGCAGGTGACGAATTGGATTATCGTGGACTGGATGAGACAGTAGAACAAGTATGGAGGACCATGAATCAATTACTCCAGGCAAGCACGTTTTACTTGGCGGCAAGCGACAAGGTATCGACGATCATGCTGAAAGTCCACAACCGCAAGGAAGCTCTACTGGATGAAGGTGTAATTCTGCCTTATGAGCACTCCTATTGTTCGCTTCTTATGGAAGGGAGCATGGAGGCACTGATGATCGGGAATGTATCTGAGCATCACTTGACGTCCGCCAAGCCGTTGACTACTGCGCTGAAGAACTGCTCCTTCATAGGTGTGCCTGTTACACTCGGCGACGGCCGAATATTCGGCACGTTGTGCGCATTGGACGACAGCTCCTCCCGTGTTTTTGATGACAAGGATGCAGTGCTGTTAAGCTCCATGTCCGCGTTGATTGGCTATGCTGTGGAATGGGATCTCTTGCAGGGAGAATTGCAGCTAATGAAGGAACTGGCAGCGAGGGCCCGGGAAAGCGTTGAACAGGCAAATGCGGAAAAAAGCCTTTACCTGAAAATGATCAGCCATGGCATCCGCACGCCCCTGAATGGAGTGATCGGAATGACCAGCCTCCTGCAGGATACGGATCTGTCGGAAGAGCAGCAGGATTATGCCAGAATCGTTCAACTCAGCGGCGAAGAGCTGATGGTCTTTCTGAACGATGTGGTGGATCTTGCGGAGATCGAAGCAGGTACCATGCTGCTGGACCATCTTCCTTTCGACCTGTATGGCTGTGTCGATGACATTATGGACAGGTTTGCCGGTCAATTGACGGGCAACGGGATAAGGTTGGAGAGCAGAATTAGCCCGCACATGCCTGCTGCCCTTTTCGGGGATCAGGCGCGGATCTGCCAGATCCTGGTCATGGCGGTGGGAAATGCGCTTAAATATACGACCAAGGGCATAATCTCGCTATCGATCGAACCCGGTGAGTCAAACGTTAGCGAGCATGAGATGGAACTGCTTATTAGGGTAGGAGGAACACATACCCGGATTCCAACTGAGAAAATAGAGCTGCTGCTGCATAATTTCGCCGCATTGAGCTTTTCACATCGAGGCACCGATCAGGCGGCACTGGGACTAGAATGGGTTATTTCCAGACGATTGGTGGAAATGATGAATGGCCGCATATGGGTCGATATTTCGGAAGAGCAGGGGACGACACTCTATTTTTCCATAAAAGTAGATACCAGCTAATGCTTCTTCATAAGCGGAAAAGCTGCTAGGTAAAGTTCCATCTATATCCGGCAGCATCTGGCCTGTCTATAATAGAAGAGGATTCGTGACAGTGGTCAACGCC
>NZ_JBHRUP010000001.1:5670000-8123574 GCF_042647105.1 Paenibacillus sepulcri
GATGCCTAGGCGCTAGGAGCCGATGAAGGACGTGGCTAACGACGAAATGCCTCGGGGAGCCGTAAGCAGGCTTTGATCCGGGGATGTCCGAATGGGGAAACCCGGCTGTCGTAATGGACAGCTACCCTGCAGCGAATACATAGCTGCAGCGGAGGCAGACCAGGGGAACTGAAACATCTAAGTACCCTGAGGAAGAGAAAACAATAGTGATTCCGTCAGTAGCGGCGAGCGAACGCGGATTAGCCCAAACCAGGAAGCTTGCTTCCTGGGGTTGTGGGACGTCTCACATGGAGTTACAAAGGTGTTGATTAAGCGAAGAGGTCTGGAAAGGCCCGCCATAGAAGGTAACAGCCCTGTAGGTGAAAGTCAGCACTCTCCGAGACGGATCCCGAGTACCGCGAGACACGTGAAACCTCGTGGGAATCCGGCAGGACCATCTGCCAAGGCTAAATACTCCCTAGCGACCGATAGTGAAGCAGTACCGTGAGGGAAAGGTGAAAAGCACCGCGGAAGCGGAGTGAAAAAGAACCTGAAACCGTGCGCTTACAAAAAGTCAGAGCCCAATTTAGGGGTGATGGCGTGCCTTTTGTAGAATGAACCGGCGAGTTACGTTCCCGTGCAAGGTTAAGGTGAGAAGCCGGAGCCGCAGCGAAAGCGAGTCTGAATAGGGCGATTAAGTACGTGGACGTAGACCCGAAACCGTGTGATCTACCCCTGTCCAGGGTGAAGGTGCGGTAACACGCACTGGAGGCCCGAACCCACGCATGTTGAAAAATGCGGGGATGAGGTGGGGGTAGCGGAGAAATTCCAATCGAACTCGGAGATAGCTGGTTCTCCCCGAAATAGCTTTAGGGCTAGCCTCGGATTAAAAGCGTCGTGGAGGTAGAGCACTGATTGGATGCGGGGCCCGCGAGGGTTACCAAGTCCAGTCAAACTCCGAATGCCATGCACGTAGATCCGGGAGTCAGACAGTGAGTGCTAAGATCCATTGTCAAGAGGGAAACAGCCCAGACCATCAGCTAAGGTCCCCAAGTGTGTGTTAAGTGGGAAAGGATGTGGAGTTGCCCAGACAACCAGGATGTTGGCTTAGAAGCAGCCACCATTTAAAGAGTGCGTAATAGCTCACTGGTCGAGTGACTCTGCGCCGAAAATGTAACGGGGCTAAACACGCCACCGAAGCTATGGCTCGATACGTAAGTATCAGGGGTAGGGGAGCGTTGAATACGGATTGAAGTCAGACCGTGAGGACTGGTGGACTGTATTCAAGTGAGAATGCCGGTATGAGTAACGAAAAGACAAGTGAGAATCTTGTCCGCCGAAAGCCTAAGGGTTCCTGAGGAAGGCTCGTCCGCTCAGGGTAAGTCGGGACCTAAGGCGAGGCCGAAAGGCGTAGTCGAAGGACAACAGGTTGATATTCCTGTACCACCGTAAGCCGTTACGAGCAATGGGGTGACGCAGAAGGGCAGTGACGCGAGCTGATGGAGTAGCTCGTCCAAGCAGTAAGGCTGGTGGGTAGGCAAATCCGCCCACTATAAGGCTGAGCTGTGATGGGGAGGGAAAATTGCAGTACCGAAGGTCATGTGCTCCCGCTGCCAAGAAAAGCCTCTAGCCAGGCGAAGGTGCCCGTACCGCAAACCGACACAGGTAGGCGAGCAGAGTATGCTAAGGCGCTCGGAAGAACTCTCGTTAAGGAACTCGGCAAAATGACCCCGTAACTTCGGGAGAAGGGGTGCCTCGGTAGGGTGAATAGCCCGAGGGGGCCGCAGTGAAAAGGCCCAAGCGACTGTTTAGCAAAAACACAGGTCTGTGCGAAGCCGTAAGGCGAAGTATACGGGCTGACGCCTGCCCGGTGCTGGAAGGTTAAGGGGAGTGGTAAGCCGCAAGGCGAAGCTATGAACCGAAGCCCCAGTAAACGGCGGCCGTAACTATAACGGTCCTAAGGTAGCGAAATTCCTTGTCAGGTAAATTCTGACCCGCACGAATGGCGTAACGACTTGGGCGCTGTCTCAACGAGAGATCCGGTGAAATTTTAATACCTGTGAAGATGCAGGTTACCCGCGACAAGACGGAAAGACCCCATGGAGCTTTACTGCAGCTTGATATTGGACTTTGGTACGATCTGTACAGGATAGGTGGGAGCCTGGGAAGCCGGAGCGCCAGCTTCGGTGGAGGCACCGTTGGGATACCACCCTGATCGTATCGGAGTTCTAACCCACTACCGTGAAGCCGGTAGGGGGACCGTGTCAGGCGGGCAGTTTGACTGGGGCGGTCGCCTCCTAAAATGTAACGGAGGCGCCCAAAGGTTCCCTCAGAATGGTTGGAAATCATTCGAAGCGTGCAAAGGCATAAGGGAGCTTGACTGCGAGACCTACAAGTCGAGCAGGGACGAAAGTCGGGCTTAGTGATCCGGTGGTACCGAATGGAAGGGCCATCGCTCAACGGATAAAAGCTACCCTGGGGATAACAGGCTTATCTCCCCCAAGAGTCCACATCGACGGGGAGGTTTGGCACCTCGATGTCGGCTCATCGCATCCTGGGGCTGAAGTAGGTCCCAAGGGTTGGGCTGTTCGCCCATTAAAGCGGTACGCGAGCTGGGTTCAGAACGTCGTGAGACAGTTCGGTCCCTATCTGTCGTGGGCGCAGGAAATTTGAGAGGAGCTGTCCTTAGTACGAGAGGACCGGGATGGACGTACCGCTGGTGTACCAGTTGTTCCGCCAGGAGCACCGCTGGGTAGCTACGTACGGACGGGATAAGCGCTGAAAGCATCTAAGCGCGAAGCCCCCCTCAAGATGAGATTTCCCAATTCGTAAGACCCCTGGTAGACGACCAGGTTGATAGGTTCGAGGTGGAAGCATCGCAAGATGTGCAGCTGACGAATACTAATCGGTCGAGGGCTTATCCTAACATGATTTATCCAACAACAGCTAAAGAATATACTTGTCCATTTCTTATCCAGTTTTCAGGGTGTAATGCTTATACGGAGTTAACTGAACTCACTTTTGTGGGTTTTTTTGTTTTCATTGATAACAAATACAAAGACACCTCGGATGAAGGAGTTTCATCCGAGGTGGGATCTTAGTGTCTTAATAGATGGCGGTATATGGTTTCGTTGTTGCAGCATCATCACCTCTTGGTGAAGGAGGTCTGGTGATATTCGCGGACTTGGATATATAACCTGCTGCTAGGCTGTAAAAAAAGGTTGGTTATCCGCCTTTTGCTCTCCGATTTCGTATAATCATTCCGACAACATTAAAACAAATGCCTACAATCATTAAAACTGCGCCTATTGATTTATAATCCTGAAGCATGAACAGGATTCCGGCGATAACAAACACCATTGCAATCATTGGAAACATGAACTGTTTAATCATATGTATCTCCTCACTGCCTGAATTAGGAATACTGTTTTAGAACAAAAAAGGGATTCCGACAATAAGAAATACAATCAGAACGATAACGCTGCTATTTCTGCTCATTATTAGATAGGCATCGCTCGGCTCGGAATCACCCTTGACCATCCAGCCATATCTTAAATGCCAACCAAAGCTGGGATAAATAATATTCACGATGGCAACCGCAATAATGATAAACGCAAAAAAGATCATCGTATCAACCCCTGGTTCATATATACGCATGATCTCAGTATATGTTTCATGGGAATAGCTCGGGGAACTGTGGAATGCGGCTTCAAAGTTTTTCTAACTTATTGATGCCAGGAAGATTGTCCATTTTATTTTTATATGTAGAAGGCGTATGATAGTGGAACAACACAACAACTATGGTGGCAGATGGAGGGTAAGATGCAGCTCATTAATCAGATCAACGTCCAACAGAGGATAGATATTTTGAAGGATCAGGCGCTTTATGTCCATCTTGAAATGACATCGGGAGCGTATGCTGCTCATTTGGACAGCAACAAGCATCCGGCAGCCACCTTTATTTCGAACGCCAGCATTCAATATTCACAAGGCTCAATCGCCGGAGAAGGGCCTTATTACCGGGTAGGCTTGAAAACGGCGAACGGTTGGATCTATTCAGAAGGGCTCACGCATTGGGACGAGACAGATACAGAGAGGTTAATTCTTGCCGGGCATGATGGTCAAGGCAAGCTGATTGTGGCTCTGCAGCTCAGCAGAACGCCTTTCTAAGGAGAGAAAAGGAGGGGAATGGAATGGGACAGCATATTTTAATTATATTGCCGCATCCGGATGATGAGGCTTTCGGGGTTGCAGGCACCGCTGCCAAGTATTTGCAAGGCGGAGACAAGGTTACTTACGCTTGTTTGACCCTAGGAGAAATGGGCAGAAATATGGGGATCCCGCCATTTGCTAACCGGGTGACACTGCCGGTTATCCGTAAGAAGGAGCTAGCGGCATCTTGTGCGGCAATCGGGATACAGGATCTGAGGATGCTGGGCTTTCATGATAAAATGATTGAGTTCGAGGATCAGGAGGAGCTGGACGGAAGTATCGGCAGTCTCCTGAAGGAGCTCCGCCCCTCGCTGGTTATTACCTTTTATCCGGGCTACAGCGTTCATCCGGATCATGACGCATGCGGAGCGGCTGTGGTTCGTACGATTGCCAAGCTGCCCCCAAGTGAGCGTCCCGTTGTCCATGCCATGGCCTTTTCCAAAAATACCATAGAAGTACTGGGGCAGCCGGATGTTGTCCATAACGTTAAACCGTTTTTGAAGCAAAAGATGGCATCCATTGAGGCTCATCGCTCACAGTTTCAAGCCGCGGAATTAGTGGGCAGCAAGAAATTGGGGGAAAAAGAAATAGAAGAGCGTTTTGGCATTGAACGCTTCTGGACCTATTCTTTTGAGTGATATTAATGCCTGTCCGCTTCAAAAGTGGACAGGCATTTGATGTGGATTAAATAAAAGGGTGCATTAGAAGGCTGCCGGGAAGTCGGGCAGCCTTTTTGAACCTTAAAGGATGTATAAAGGTTCACTGCTAAAGTTCCGGGTAAAGAAACATGCTCCAGGCTGCAAAGGGTACCAATCCGAAGCTGCCCGCCAGTCAGTTTTATGCTTTCTGTATTTTAGCCGGATTGTTGATTTTATAGGGTACGGGGTGTTTCGTAAGCTTCTTCGCAACTATTTTTCCTTCAAAGGTGATTGTTTCTCCGACCTTCAAATCGTTTTTTTTCAACGTAGCGCTGTGGCTTGACCAAGCCATGCCGACTTCCTCCCCGGATTCGGCAAAGGATACAGCCTCATAGATGACAACCTCATCCTCGGTATCGGAGAAATGGTTCGGTACTGTAGTAAATTCCTGTACAGTCGCGACCATTTTGATCTTTTCTTCCGGGAGCTGAAGTTTAGGGGCTTTTTCTTTTTTGCTCTTCTCTTTAGGAGCTTTCTTGACCTCCGGCTCCGCCAGTATGTTTTCCACCGGCAGCGGGTCCGGAACAGGTCCAGCCTCATCCTGCGGGACTTCCAGCTCCGCAATCAAAGGATCCGGCGACTCCTCCACTGCGCCGGAAGGCTTCTGACCGTAGTTCGACGCCTGCATCTCCTTCAGGTACGCGGGATGGATGCAATGCTGCTGATCATTCTCGAATGCTATAACCGCGGTCATTTTATCGACATAGCCGATAATGCTGCAGGCCAGATTCATGCCATTGCTTTTATAGAAAAACACTTTTGATTTGGTGGCTTTCTCGGATAACAAGCCCCATTCTTTACACTTCTCAATTTGCTCGGCCTCGTCTTCGAAGGCGTTATACATATCGGGCTTGATGGTGAATGCATGTACCATTTGTTCTCCGCCTTTCTTTTCATTCATAAACATTTTAGCATTTTTTGCGCGTATGATGAAATTCAAACTTTCTGAATTCTTGAATGAAGGTTGGATTCCGTCAAGATTTACTTTTGCAACAGGAGAAGAATCTCGCCTTTGCCGCACAAATAAAAGACGTCAGCCGCTTTGATCGAAGGCCCGTAAAGTCCATAGATCTGCTCCCTAATATGGATAAAAATAGCCATACTGAAGCTGGGCAATTCTGATATAGTTACAAGTAACAGGGTCTCTTGGGAGGTGTGCAGCTCATCCGGAACAGCATGACAAATCCGCTCACGAAAATAAGTGTCAAACAGCAGCTGCTCCTGTTATTGCTGGTTATGGTCAGTCCCGTCCTGCTTCTGCACTGGTACGGGAATGTGCGGGCGGAGCAAATTTTGAAGCGTCACGTTACAAACGCTTACACTGAACTGAATAAGCAAAATTTTGCCCTCATTAACCGGGACATCGACTCGGTGAAAAATACGACCTATTCGATCATTCAAAACTCCATTACCCAAAAGTTTGCGCAAAAGCAGAACGAGTCCAGTTATGACCGGCTCAATAAATATACCGAAATGGAAAAGCTGCTCGCCGGCTATTCAACGGGTGTGAACGGCGGGGAAGCGATCTATTACAACTTTTATGTGTATGACCCCAATAATGATTTCTCTTTCGCAGCGCAGCTGCCTCTGGCGCAAAGCGGTGTTTATTTCCTGTCCGCATCAAACAAGCCCAACTGGTATGAAGAGGCCGTGCTGAACAAAGGAAGCGGCTCCCTGCAGGTCATCGACGCCTATGTGGGAATCAACAAGCAGAAGACGCTGGCTTATGTGAGGGCGGTCAACAGTATTTATCAGAGAAATGATCTGCTCGGCGTATTGGTGGTAACCAAGATGGATAAGAAGATCGGCGAATCGCTGAACTCGGTATCCCTGCCGGACGGGAAGATTTATTTTACCGATGACCATAATCAGGTGCTGACCTCAACGGAAAAAGGCCTGATCAACGAGGAAATCCTGCTGCCCCCCGAATATGCGAAATTAACGGATACGAGCGGAGTCACCAACTTCATTGATTCCGATCTGATCTATGTGGTCAATACGAATGAATCGCTTAAGCAGAAGCTGATTTATAAAATTCCGGTCCGCTCCCTGCTGCAGCAGCAAAGCGAGCTCAAGCATGTCATCTTGTATATAACGGTTGTTTACACCGTTTTCGTATTGATGGGCATGGTTTATTTTTGGCGTTCCTTCATGACACCGCTTCAGAAACTCGCTACATTCGTCCGTTCCTACGAACCGGGGAAGCTGGTGCCGATGACGCCTGGCAAGGGTAGAAACGATGAGGTGGGCGTGCTTATTTCCTCCATGTACGACATGGCGCGCCGCTTGAATACGTTCATCCATTACAAATACAAGATGGAGCTGAAGCAAAAGGAGACACAGCTGCAAATTCTCTATCAGCAGATCGATCCGCATCTGCTTTACAATACGCTGGAGAGCATTTACTGGAAGATATCGCTCGAGGGCAGCACCGAGTCGGCGGAGATGGTCAAGGAGCTCGCCAAGCTGATGAAAATCGGGCTCAGCCGCGGCAGGGAGCTTATCCGGCTGGAAGAGGAGCTGGAGCATGCGGCCGCCTATATTAAACTGCAGCAGCCGAGATATGAATATGAATTCCAGGTCATCTGGAACCTGGATGAGCGGATTCATGATGTACTCATTCCCAAGATTACGCTTCAGCCTTTGATTGAGAACGCCATTATTCACGGCATCAAGAATATGGGAGAGGACGGGGAAATTATGATTTCAACATTCGACCGGGGAAACACAGTCATGATCCGGATTGAGGATAATGGCTACAAGGAAGTGAACTATGAGGCGATTGACCGGCTGCTCAATGAGGAAGAGGCACAGCCGTCCTTGGGATATGGCATACGCAATATTCACCAGCGCATTCAGCTTCATTTTGGGAGGCCTTATGGACTGCACTATCAGCGAAGGGAGATTGAGGGAACAGCGGTAACCATCGTGTTTCCCAAAACTTACGAAGAAGGACAGCGGAACTAAGCGGCAGTGCAACAAATAAGGGGGCAAATGATGTACAACATATTAATCGTCGATGATGAACCATTGATCTGCAAGGGATTGACCAGCTTGTTAGCCGCATCAGGCCTTAGCATCGACCACATCTATAATGCTTACAACGCATATGAAGCGCTTGACTATTTGCGGATGGAAGAGATTGATCTGCTGGTTACGGATATCCAGATGGGCGCGATGAACGGAATCGAGCTGATGCACGAGGCCAAGCTGATCAAGCCATGGGTGCAGACGATTATTGTATCCGCCCATGAAACGTTCCAATATGCCCAAATGGCCATTAAGCTGGGGGCAAAGGACTATCTGATCAAGCCGCTGAACAGCGAGCAGTTTCTGGACTCCGTCCGCAATGTGCTGCTGAAGATGAACAAGCCCGCTGCAGCCTCGGAAGCCGTCATGTCCGAGCTTCGCGAGCAGTTCCGCATGGAGGAGCCGGCACCGGAGAAAGATGGACTGCTGGGGCAGCTGCTGGGGGGAGCCGGCGATCAGCAGGCGATCCTTGATGCGCTTGCGCAGCGTTACGGCATCTCCCTGTACGGGCCTCATTATTCAATCATTATCGTTAGCCTGAATCTACCCTCCGGGATTAGAAAGCAGCAATTATTGCCCAAGGACAGCGAGCTGCTTCAGTATGCCGCGCTTAACATCATCAATGAGCTGATGGGAGAGGAATGGAATCATGTGATCTTCTCTTCGGACGATCAGGAAGTTACGGTGATGATTCAATGGGACGGGAAGAAAGCAGAAGAAATTAATGTCGATAAAATCAATCAGCTCGATATGATCGGACGAAGCCTGCATTTCAATCTTCACAAGTATTTGCGTCTTTCCTGTGTGGTCGGAATCAGTCAGATTCTCAAGGGAACGGAATTTTTGACTACGCTTAAGGAGCAGGCCCGCAGGGCGCTGCTGCGGCATGCGGATCATCCGGATCATTATGTGTTTTATTATGGGGATTTCGATTGGAGCCGGTATGCCGCGCAGGAACCGACAGCGGATGAGCTTAATGCCCAGAATAATGTCATCGTGGACCGTGCCAAGAGCTATATTGACCATAACTATGCACAGAAGGGGCTCACGCTGCATGAGGTGGCCCAGAGGAATCACGTCAGCCCCAATTATTTGAGCTATTTGTTCAAGAAGAAAACCGGATTCAATCTCTGGGAATATGTAATCAAGCTCCGGATGGAAGAAAGCCGCAGGCTGCTGACCACAACGGATTTGCGCCGCTATGAAATATCCGAGCAGGTGGGCTACGAATCGCCGGAGCATTTCAGCAAAATATTCAAGAAATATTTTGGCATGAGCCCAAGTGAGCTGAAGAAGTAAAATCGCCTATCATTCAGATAGAACTGCACATGTTCAGTCCTGCTCTCCTTCATTACAATTTAAATTATCACGCATAGAGAAGGAATGAGGGAGACTAGGATGAATCAAACAACGGTGCCCATACAGGCGGACGGCCCACAGGGTGTCCATAAATCCGGGATCTACAAGTTGCTGCGCAAAAATATGTGGGGCTACCTTTTTATTTTACCGGCGGCGCTTATATTCATCGCTTTTCTGTGGATGCCGATTATAAAAGGGTTCGTTTACAGCTTTCAGCATGTTGATTTTGTGAATGGCACGGAGTTTATCGGACTTGCAAACTATAAGACCGTCTTTCAAAATCCGGATGTAGGGAAGGCCGTCAAAAATACGCTTTACTATATGCTCCTGGGGCTTCTGATCGGCTACTGGATTCCGATCCTGTTTGCCATCGCGATATCGGAGCTGAAGAAGTTTCAGGGGTTTGCGCGCGTTGCGGCCTATCTGCCCAACGTTCTTCCTGTTGTCGTGCTCTATGGATTATGGCGCTGGTTCTATGATCCGGTTGGGCCGATCAATGCGACGCTTTCCCAGGCGGGGGCGGACCAGATCGCCTTCCTGACCGATACCAGATGGTCGATGATCTCTCTCGTTATTATGGAGTCGTGGCAGCAGTTCGGCTCAGCCATGCTGATCTATCTGGCGGCGGTGCTCAGCATTCCGCGAGACTGGTACGAAGCGGCTGAAATTGACGGAGCCGGGGTATGGAACCGGATCCGCTACATCACGCTGCCCTCCATCCGCAACCTGATCGTCCTGATGCTGATTCTGCAGCTGATTGCGACCTCGCAGGGGCTGCAATCCCAGCTTGCCATGCTGGACGGCGGACCTAACAACGCAACGCTCACCTATGCGCTGCTTATTGTAAAGTATGCCACAACCAGGCTGGATTACGGGGTGGCTGCTGCATTGGGCGTGCTCATGTTCCTTGCTCTGGGCGGCCTTGCGGTCGTTCAATACCGATTTCAGCGCAGGGAGGGCAACTAGCCATGAAAAGCTATGACCGCGGCATTCTATCCGTCTATGACTTGAAGAAGACTTCGAACAAAATTTATTACGGACTGATGATTCTCATCATTCTCGTTATGGTGTTCAGTATGCTGTACCCGATCGCCGTAACTTTCTTTAATGCGCTCAAGAGCAATGAAGAGGTCTATGCCTTTCCCCCGCATTTCCTGCCTGAGAAGTACAGCTGGGGCAATTTCCAGAAAGCCTGGGATTTTATCGATCTGCCGATATTCCTGCGGAATACAATGGCGATTTTCGCCGGAAATATGGTCGTTACCGTGCTGGTTCTCGGCTTGGCGTCATTCAGCCTGTCGAGGCTGAACGTGCCCTATCAGCGCGGGATTACATTTTTCTTCCTGATTACCTTGTTCATTCCGCCGACGACTTATATCATCCCGAATTTTCTGAATCTGAAGGATTTGGGGCTGATTAATACCTTCTTCGCTTTCTGGCTGCCAGCGGGGGCCAATGCCTTCTATCTGCTGCTGCTCAAGAGCTTCTTCGACAGCATCTCAATGGAAATGTTCGAAGCGGCAAGGATAGACGGCGCATCGGAGGTCAAATGCTTCCTGCGGATCGCGCTGCCGCTGTCGGTTCCGATCTTCTCGACACTGGCGATCTTCGTGTTCTCCAATGCCTGGAACGACTGGTTCTGGCCTTCGCTTGTCATGCACAGTGATCAGACGCGCCCGCTGGCGACGGCCATATACAAATATGTCATTAATGCGAAGAGACTGGATTTGAATATCAAATTCGCGATACTGGCGATGATTATGCTGCCGCCGATGGTTGTATTTCTCACTTTCCAGCGTTTTATAATGCGCGGCCTGCAGCTGGGCGGCATCAAGGGATAGGATGGCGAGAGCGTAAAGCTGCACACGATGAGAATAGGAATACACATCGTCAGTATGAAGCCGCCTCCATTAAGATTAAGAGGTAAGAAGAAACTAACTTCGCCATCGTTTGGCGGCAAAGTCAGTTTCTTCCCTCAAGCCTTATAGGAAATTATAGGCGTGAAGCTTATAAATTCTATAAGGTCAAGGTGAAACGGATGACGCCGTCCTTATGAAGGCGGGGCTCGTTTCATTCCGGTGAAATAGAAGCAGAGTATAGGCCACGGTATACTTTCTTCTATTTCAAATAAAATTTATGCGGAAGAAGGGGAGCTTCAATGCGCAAGTTAAGTCTTATCCTTGTATGTATGATGGTTTTCAGTGCGCTGCTGGCTGCCTGCGGCGGCACGGACAACAGCAAGAACAACGACACGGCCGCCAATGCGCCGGCTAACACACCGGCTGAGGACCCGCCGGCAGCTGCCAATGACAACGGCGCAGCAGCCAATAATACGCCGCCGGCGGAAGAGGACATCTCGACGAAGAAAATCACGATCAGCGTCTACTACCCGCTGCCTGACCAGGTGGAGAACCGGAAGCTTGAAGACGACAAGATCAAGCGTTTCACCGAGAAATATCCGAATGTAACCGTTGAGAAAAGCGACTGGCATTACAGCACCGATGAGATCGGCATCAAAATGGCGGCCAACGAAGCGCCTACCTTCTTCAATACCTTCGCGACGGAAGCCAAATTCCTCGTCGAGCGCGGCTGGGCTGCTGATATTACGGAGCTGTGGAATAATTATGAATTCAAGGATCAAATCAATCCGATCCTGCAAAATCAATTCCTGATTGACGGCAAAGTGTACGGCGTTACTCAAAAAGGGTATGTGACCAGCACCGTTATTAACAAAAAGCTGCTGGATGACAAGGGCGTGGCCGTTCCTTCCTATGACTGGACATGGGACGATATGCTCAGCACGGCCAAGGCGGCCTCCGATACGAAGAAAGGCATCTCCGGCATCGCGCCGATGGGCAAAGGCAATGAGGCCGGCTGGAACTGGACGAATTTCCTGTTCGAGGCGGGCGGCGAGATCCAGACGATTGCAGACGGCAAAGTAACAGCGGCGTTTAACTCCGAAGCGGGCTTAAAAGCGCTGGAGTTCTATAACAAGCTCCGCTGGGAAGCCAATGCCATTCCGCAGGACTGGGCACTGGGCTGGGGCGATGCTGTAGGGGCTTTTGCACAAGGGCGCACGGCAATGGTTATTGCAGGAGCAGAAGGACCGATTGAGCAGGCCTTGAATCAAGGGAACATGAAGCAGGAGGATGTGCTCACTTATCCGATGCCGGCAGCAGAAGCGGGCGGCAAGCATTACGGGATTCTGGGCGGCGACTATCTGGTCATCAACCCGAATGCGACCAAAGATGAGCAGGAGATGGCGTTCCGTTATATTACCTTTGATTATTTCTCCGATGACTGGCTCAAATCGGTTGAAACCGACATTCAGGCGCGTAAAACAGAAGGCAAGTTCTTCATCCCGCCGCAAATGAACTATTTTGGCGCCGACTCGGACTATGGCAAGAAGGTGCAAGCAATTTTCGACAAATACGACAATGTGTACAAATATAATGAGGAGTCGAATAAATTGCTTGATGGTCTGCCGGAAGCGCAGTACAATACGCAGGAATATTACGGAACGATGACCAATGTCATTCAAGAGGTATTCTCCAAGAAGGGCACAGACTTGAAGGCGCAGCTCGATGCCGCCGCCAAGGATGCGCAGACCAAATATTTTGATAAAATCAAAGCGCAATAAACGCCATACACAGCCTCCAGATCCATTTCTCATGTGGGTTTGGAGGTTTTTAACTGGAACAGAGCTGGAAAAAGGACTCATGAATGGCAAACCGCCGACACAATTTTGAAGCTGCCGATTACGCAGGCCTGGCAGAGGCGGCAATACTCATCATGAAGAAGCTGCCCGCCATGAAATAATTTTATTTAGTAGAAGCGGAAAATCCCCCCCCAGCCCCCTGAACGTAACGGTTCAGGGGGTTTTTGTCTTATGAAAGCCTGGATGAATCCATTGAATATTACCTGGAGACTCATTGACATACACAATATATTGATATATATTCAATCTTACCAACTATATATAGATGAAGTTGCTTAAAAGAAAAATTGGAAATTCCTCAGGTCAGGAGTTGGCGCATTTGTTGATTGCTTATGATTCACGCACGGGCAATGTCGGCAGATTCATAGACAAGTTAGCGATGAGGGCGGTACGAATCGAAGGAAGCTCAGCGATACGGGAGCCGTTCGTGCTCGTAACCTATACAACAGGATTTGGTCAGGTACCGGACAGGGTACTGGAATTTTTGCAAAATAATTACAGTTATTTGAAGGGTGTTTCTGCGAGCGGCAACCGGAATTGGGGAGAAGGATTCGCCAAAAGCGCAGACCGGATCGCCCAGTTATTCGCTGTCCCGGTCATCAGCAAATTTGAGCTGTCAGGTACGTCAACGGATGTTGAATATTTTCGGAGAGCGGTGAGCATGTTTGCGGTACATTGAACTGAATAATCAATTGATGCAAAGAAATGAAGACGGCTTTTTCAAGCTGGAAAAGGATCATGAGGCCGTTGCGGAGTTTATGGAGGATGTTCACAGCAGGAGCGAGACGTTCTCCGGCACGAAGCAAAAAATCGATTATATGATCGCCAACGATTATTACGAGAATGTCTATGACCGCTACACCTTGGAAGAAATCGAGTCTGTCTATGAGACGGCGCAGCAGTACGGCTTTGAATTTCAATCCTATATGGCGGCGTCCAAATTCTATACGGATTATGCGCTCAAGACCAATGATCAATCCAAATATCTGGAGCATTACCCGGACCGGGTCAGTATTACGGCGCTCCATCTTGCGCAGGGAAATGCGGAAGTCGCCAGAATGCTCACCCGCTCCATGATGGAGCAGCGCCTTCAACCGGCTACGCCAACTTTCCTTAATGCGGGCAAAAGCCGCCGGGGCGAGCTGGTGTCCTGCTTCTTAATGGAGGTTGACGATTCTCTTAATTCGATCAACTATGGTCTTGGAACCTGCATGCAGCTGTCCAAAATCGGCGGCGGCGTTGCGGTCAACTTGTCCAAGCTTCGGGGACGCGGGGAGTCAATCAAAGGGGTTGAAGGCGCCGCCAAAGGGATTATGCCGATCCTGAAGCTGATGGAGGATGCATTCTCCTATGCGGACCAGATGGGTCAGCGCAAGGGCTCGGGAGCGGCCTATTATAATATTTTCGGCTGGGACGTGCTGGAGTTTCTGGATTGCAAGAAAATCAACGCCGATGAGAAGAACCGGATCAAGACCCTTTCCATTGGACTGATTGTACCGAACCGCTTCTACACGCTGGCTGAGCAAAACCAGCCTCTTCATGTGTTCGCTCCCCACACCGTCTATCAGGCCTATGGCCAGCATCTGGACGATATCGATCTGGATGAGATGTACGATCAGCTGCTTGCGGACGACCGTGTGAAGAAAAAAGTGGTCATGAGCGCGCGCGACATGCTTGTCAAAATTGCGACAATCCAGCTGGAATCCGGCTATCCGTATATAATGAACAAATCCAATGCCAACAAGAATCATGCGCTGAAGGATATCGGCACTGTGAAAATGTCCAACCTGTGCACGGAGATTTTTCAGCTCCAGGAGGTATCGGAGATCGGCGACTACGGCCAGCCGGATCTGATCCGCCGCGATATCTGCTGCAATCTGGCTTCCCTTAACATCGTCAATGTGATGGAGCAGAAGAAAATCAAGGAATCCGTGTATGAAGGCATGACCGCCTTGACAGCAGTCAGCGATATGTCGCGTGTACCCAATGCGCCCGGCGTTGCCAAAGCCAATAACGAGCTTCATGCCGTCGGGCTCGGAGCGATGAATCTTCACGGCTATTTGGCCAAGAACCGGATCGCTTACGACAGCGGCGAAGCGAAGGATTTTGCCCGGACCTTCTTTATGATGCTGAACTATTATTCCATCGAGAAGAGCATGCAGATCGCTCGAGACACGGGGACGGTCTTCCAGGACTTTGAACGCTCTGAGTATGCCAAGGGCACTTATTTCGCCAAATATGAAGATACCGATTACAGTCCGGCGACGGACAAGGTGAAAGGGCTGTTCGAGGGAGTTGCGATTCCAACGCCTGCAGATTGGAGCAGCCTCAAGCAGCTGGTGAAGCAGCACGGTTTATATCATGCCTACAGGCTGGCCATCGCGCCTACGCAGAGCATTTCCTACATCCAGAACGCCACTTCAAGCGTTATGCCGATCGTGGAGCAAATTGAAACGCGCACCTATGCGAATTCGACGACCTATTACCCGATGCCTTACATGGCGGCGGATAATTACTTTTACTATAAATCAGCCTATCAAATGGATCAGTTCAAGGTGATGGACCTTATTGCCGAAATCAGCGAGCATGTGGATCAAGGCATTTCAACCATTCTTCATGTCAACAGCGATGTGAGCACAAGAGAACTCGCCAGGTATTATTTGTACGCGGCCAAGAAGGGCTTGAAGTCGCTGTATTACACCCGGACGAACCATCTTTCCGTGGAGGAATGCATTAGCTGCGCCGTTTAAACGGGGAAATCCGGTTGAACAACTGCTTCCTCGACAAGCGGCAAGCGGCAAACTCATTTGCAGCACCTACGAATATCAGAGGAGGCTTTCCTCATGAACGCCAGTTTTTTTGCCTCACTTCCGGTACCGCCTGAAATCATCATGGAAGGGAAATGAAGTTATGAATGTAAAATTAGCGGAGCAGCCGGTCAAGAAGCCGGCGGTGACCTTTAAGGCTGTGAACTGGAACCGGCCTGATGACGATTATACAAGCACGTTCTGGAACCAGAACATCATGCAGTTCTGGACGGATGAAGAGATTCCGCTTTCCGATGACAAAATGTCCTGGATGAGATTAAGCAGCCCGGAACGGGATTTATATATGAAGGTGCTTGGCGGTTTGACTTTGCTGGACACGATTCAGGGCGGAGTCGGCATGCCGAAGCTGCTGGAGCATATCGACGGCCTGCAGCGCAAGGCGGTGCTTGGCTTCATGGGGATGATGGAGCAGATTCACGCCAAATCGTACAGCAGTATTTTTACAACGCTGGCGACTACCGAGGAAATAGACAAGCTGTTCAAATGGGTAGAGCAAAATCCGCTGCTGCAGTCGAAAGCGGAGTGGATCTCGGAATGCTACCAGAATATCGATTCGGCGAAAAGCTTGTATCTGGCGATGGCAGCCTCCGTGCTGCTGGAAAGTTACCTGTTCTACAGCGGCTTTTTCTACCCCTTATACCTTGCCGGACAAGGGAAAATGACCAGCAGCGGCGAGGTTATCGACCTCATTCTGCGCGATGAGAGCATTCACGGCCTCTATGTCGGGGTGCTGGCGCAGGAGGTGTTCCGCGAGCTGGATGCGGCTGAGCAGTCCGAAGTCACGGCAGAGCTCTATGATCTCTTAAACCGTCTGCACGCCAATGAGGAAGCCTATACCGACGAGCTGTACAGCGTGCTTGGCTTGCAGGAGGAAGTGAAGCGATTCGTGCGGTACAATGCGAATAAGGCGCTGATGAATTTGGCGCTGGAGCCGGTTTTTCCCGAAGAAGAGGTGAATCCAATCGTGTTCAACGGGATCAGCACCCGGACGAAGCAGCATGATTTCTTCTCGAAAAAAGGCAACGGCTATGTACGGACAGTCCATGTAGAGACATTAAAGGATGAGGATTTTCTGTTCGATTAACGGCCGCTATCCGGTTGTTCACAAAGGAATGGCCATTGTTCTCATAAAAACCGCTGAACGTTTGGTAGCCAAGCGTTCAGCGGTTTTTTTAGCTGTGCCACCAAAAGGACGGCGACAGCCGTTTCTTCTTGATTCATGTGATTAAATGGTGAAGCGAGTGGGAAAAGTCTGGAGAAACGGCAACAGGGACCAAAGAGACGTTTCTCCATGGCAGCCTAACTTATTTACCGAATTTCTAACTGATATCAGTAAGGTTCGGGCTCTGACTGCTGTCCTTTATTTTCTGCCTTCCGCAAGAATGGCCCGGTAGGCGCTGGGGCTTACGCCTTCCTTGTTTTTGAAGGCTCTGCTGAAGCCGTGAATACTCGGGTAGCCAAGCGAATCCGCAATCTGCTGCATCGTCATCCTGGTGTGGCGCAGCAGGTTTTTGGCCCGGTCCAGACGCATCTGCTGATGGTATTGCATCGGTGTGATCTGGAAAGCCTGCTTGAACAACCCGATCAAATAATGCTTGTTCATATGAAACTGCCCGGAGAGCTCCATCAGCGTTAGCTCACGACCTGCGTGAAGGTTCAGGTAATGCTGGATCTCCAGCAGGAGCGGGAGATGGCCGGGCTCTCGCAGCTTCTCCTCGAGCTGTGTCTCGCGAAGCAGGCACGCGAGCAGCTCAAGCATAAGCCCCTTCAGGCGGAATTGATGGAATGGCATCTTCATTTCAAACTCCCGGATGATCGCGAACAGCAGCTCTTCGAACTTCAGCAAATCCGGCATACGGATGCGGCTTGGCAGCTTCCAGTCCGGTCCGGAGAGCAGATCCGGGCGGAACCAGCTATTCTCCGTACGGCTCATATGCCGCAGGGGCTTGAAGGACACCCATACATCGGGGCTGTCGGCGGTTTCGGATAAATCAAAATGGACATGAGGCTGCCTCGCCGCCTGCCCTCCCATGACCCGAATGGAGTGAGGCTGCTTCGGCTTGAAGAGAAACACGTCTCCGGCTTCCCCGGCGTATACGGCACCGTCAACTGTTATCTCCAGGCGTCCTTCTTTGAGAAGCAGCAGCTCATAATCCCAGATTACCCGTTCCTCGATGAAAGCATCGGAATCTAACCAGGAATCCATAGCGACCCGTATATAAGGCGATAATTGCTCCAGCACGAGAAACCCTCATTTTCAGTAGAGTATGAATGTTCTGAATGATTGATAAAAAGAACTAACCAATTGCTAAATCCAGTTGCGTAATGCCCGGCTTATAATGTCCTTGAACGCCATTATTCAGACGCACAGGAGGCTTATATAATGACAGCAGCATTCAATGGAATCGGCATGGGGCTCGGCAATTTGTCACGTTTGTCAAACGCGGTTACCCGATCGGTCAGTCCGGAGAACTTTACCGGCGGGAAAGGCAAGGGAGCCATGGCCACGGAAGGCACCGGGGCGGCTTGCGCCCGCGATTTGGGACAAGGCTGGAAAATATCGCCCTCTGTCATGGTGCCGGCAAATTCCTCGTTCACCATGGCCGACATTCAGGGGCCGGGCGTGATTCAGAATTTCTGGCTCACCTGTCCGGTAGAATCATGGCGGCATTTGATCCTGAACATATATTGGGATGACGAAGCGGAGCCCTCGGTGCGCGTTCCGGTCGGCGATTTTTTCTGCAACGGCTGGTGCGAGCGCAGTCTTGTGAATTCGCTTCCAATTGCCGTTAACCCGGCAAACGGCTTCAACAGCTATTGGGAAATGCCGTTTCGGGGCAAAGCCCGCTTCGTCATGGAGAATCTGGAAGACAAGGACACGGTGCTGTATTACCAAATTAATTATACGCTAACCGACGTACCGGCCGATATGGCTTATTTTCATGCCCAGTGGCGCCGCAGCAATCCCCTTGCCTACAAGGATGTGCATACGATTGTCGATGGCATCAAGGGCAAAGGGCATTTTGTCGGAACCTATCTGGCGTGGCAGGTGAACAGCAACAACTGGTGGGGCGAAGGCGAAGTGAAATTTTACATGGACGGGGACCGCGAGTTCCCGACAATTTGCTCGACAGGGCTGGAGGATTATTTTGGCGGAGCCTGGAACTGGGATATGGAGGGCAAGTACGTCCCTTACAGCACGCCTTATCTGGGCATGCACCAGGCGATCAAGCCGGACGGACTGTACAAGGCCAACCAGCGCTTCGGAATGTACCGCTGGCATATCATGGACCCTATCCGCTTCGAGGATGATCTTCATGTGACGGTGCAGGCGTTGGGGTGGCGGTCGAAAGGCAGATACCTGCCCTTGCAGGACGATATCTCCTCCGTCGCATTCTGGTATCAGACAGAGCCGCATGCCGCGTACCCGCAGCTGCCGGACAAGGATGGCCTGGAGGTCATTTAACCGAATTTCATATAAAAAAGAAGCGCCCCCGTCATTCTTGGCGGGGGCGCTTCCGATATTTAAGGCATTTTCTTGCCGCGCGTGCTTTCATAAAGCGTATACCATTCCTCGCGGGTCAGGCGAAGTGTGGCGGCATCCCTGCAAGCCAGGATGCGCTTCGGATTCACGGTGCCGATTACAGGCTGAATGGCAGCAGGGTGCGTCATCAGCCACGCCAGAACAATCGCTTCCGGCGTCGTGTTCTTCTCTTCTGCCAGCCGGCTGACAAGCTTGGCGGTTTGGACTACCGAATCCGGCTTGCCGTCGAGCGATGCGCCGGAGTATAGCCCCTGCGCCAGCGGTCCCCAGGATTGCAGCTGGATGTTCTCCATACGGCAAAATTCCATCGTTCCTTCCGGGAAAATGCTGTCCTTCGCCGCATCCTGGTTAATGTGGATGCCGGTTTCTACGAAGCCTGTCCGCAGAAGGCTCATCTCCAGCTGGTTGGCGACGAAAGGTTCATCGCAATACGCCTGGAGCATTTTGATTTGTCCCTGACTCATGTTGGAAACGCCGAAATGGCGGACCTTGCCGGAGGCGGTGAGCTTGCGGAATGCGCTTGCCACCTCTTCCGGATCAATGAGCGGGTCCGGACGATGAAGCAGCAAGATATCGAGGTATTCGGTTCCAAGCCGTTGAAGAATCCCGTCTACGCTTTTGAGAATATGAGCCTCGGTGAAGTCAAAGCGCTGTGGACCAACCCCGTCAGGAAAGCGGATGCCGCATTTGGATTGGATAATAATTTCCTTGCGGAGGCCCGGCATTTCCTTCAATACATGGGCAAATACCCGCTCCGCCTTGCCGAAGGCATAGACATCGGCATGGTCAAACATGTTGATGCCGATTTCCAGAGCGGCATTGACAGCTTCCATGCCCTGATTGTAATGCTCGCTTGTGATCGGATTATCGTTCCAGCCGCCTCCAAGCCTCATACATCCGAGGACGAGCTGGCTTGCCTCTATTCCGCGCTGCTTTAAGGGAATGGGTTTCATTCATTTACCTCCATCATCATGATTGTCACACGGTACAATACCTATTATATAGGTCAAGCTATCGATAAAGAAAGTAGTGAATTGTGCGTTATGTAATGCTAAACGGTATATCTAGTGATGCAAAGTATAGTGCCGCAAACAGGAAACTCCATGACGCATGGATGCCGAATTCATGCTTCAGGGCATGGATGATTCTGGGAAGGAGGAGGGGGAACGTCAACATTTTGCCATAAACCAAAAAGAATATGACCGGAATTTATTAAACGGTGCCATTTACAGATGCGTTTCTTTTTTTTCCTGTTATAATGGTAGGTAAAGGTGTTCACGACGGATGGCAAAGGAGAATTGCGATGAATGAGTCTCAGCTGGTAATGGCTTCCAGACAGGGCGATCAGCTTGCCTTCAACAAGCTTGTGGAATTGTACACAGACAAGATTTACAACATGGCGCATCGGATCCTCCGCAGCAAGACAGAGTGCGAGGATGTGGTTCAGGAAACCTTTCTCAAGGTATACCTCAATTTGAACCGCTTTGATGAGAACAAACGATTTTCCACCTGGATCTTTCACATCGGCAAGAACATTTGCCTGGATTTGCTTCGTCGTCGCAAGGCACCGTCACTTCCTCTGGATCAACCGGTTATGGCCCATTCCGATCAGCCTCTCTCGCTTCATGATGTCATTGCAAATACAGAACCGACACCTGAAGGCGAGGTTATCGAACGCGAGCTGTCCGACAAGATGGCGGAGCTCATCGACAAGCTTCCGGTCAAGTACAAAAGCGTCGTTTATCAGCGCTATGTATTGGAAATGTCGCTGGAGGCGATCAGTCAGGCCAATAATATACCGGTTAATACCGTGAAGTCACGGATTCACCGCGGCAAGGATTTTATGAAAAAAAGATGGGGCAAGGCGCTCTTGATATATTCTCTGCTCATGCTGATTTTAAGTCCTTAAGCTGTACGGACAACGGCATGAATCCTGCATCCACTCTCACTCCCATAAGCGGATATCGCTCAGGGGCGGGAGTGGTTTTTTTGTAATGGCGGCAGCAGAACTAATTTTGCAGCAAAGGTAAAGGACGATGCCGGCTCTTCCTTCATACAATATTAATGCCATCGTTTGAAAAAGCGGGCAGAGAGCTTTACAATGAACATAATCATGATCATAAAGGAGATTGACATGCTCACTATAAAAACAAAAGATCAAATTCATAAAATGAAACAGGCCGGAGAGGTGCTGGCCGCCTGTCATAGAGAAATCAGAAAGCTGATCAGCCCTGGCATCACAACGATCGAAATTGACGGATTTGCCGAGAAGTTTATGAGAGATCATGGGGCAACGCCGGAGCAAAAAGGGTATAAAGGTTATCCATTCGCCACCTGCGCTTCCGTCAATGACGTGATTTGTCATGGCTTCCCGGGCCAATACCGTCTGAAGGACGGAGATATTGTGACCATCGATATGGTTGTCAATCTGGAGGGATGGCTTGCGGATTCGGCCTGGTCCTATGCGGTCGGCAGTATTTCGGAAGAAGCCGCCCGTCTGCTGGATGTAACGGAGCAATCGCTCTACAAGGGGATCGAAATGGCGGTTCCGGGCAATCGGATCGGAGATGTGTCCCATGCGATCCAGGTATTCGCGGAAGCGCAAAATTTCTCGGTCGTACGGCAGTTTATCGGCCACGGAATCGGGCAAATTATGCATGAGGAGCCTCAGGTTCCCCATTACGGGCCTGCAGGCCGCGGCACGCGCATCAAGGAAGGCATGGTATTCACCATTGAGCCGATGCTGAATGTGGGCGGGCCGAACTGCAAGATCGATGAAGACGGATGGACGGCAAGGACATTTGACGGCAGCCTGTCTGCCCAATACGAGCACACGATCGCGATAACAGAGGACGGTCCGATTATTCTGACTCAGCAGTAAAAGCTTAAACAAAGCAGTCCGGCACCTGCAAGCGAGGGGTTCGGGCTGTTTTGTTGAAGCTACTTAAGAATGCGCTAATGATCACAGCTAAGGAGATATCCAGCATGAATTCCGGCAACCGATTGCGTCAGGCTTGGTCGAAAGTAAGCGATATGCGGATGGAGCGCAAGCTGCTGCTGGTGTTTCTGCTGCTCGTCATACTGCCGCTTACGTTTATTGGCTTTGTTTCCTACCGGAACTATTCCCATTCCATCGAGCATAATACGATCGTATACTCCACGAACATGCTCAGCAACATGATGGACCGGGTTGACGATTATATTGAAGATATGGTCCGGATCTCTTCCATTCCGGCTTATCAGGATGATATCAGGCAGAACTTGATCCGCTCCAACCGTTATTATGAGCAGCGCGCACAATCCTCCGGGGGCGGCGAAGGCAATTCGGTCCCGACCGATTTTGATCTGCTCCTGTCGATCCAGCGGGGAATTGAGGGCAATATTTCATATATCAATAACATCAAGCGGGGCGCGAATTCGGTCTATATTTTCGATCAATATGGAAACGGTTACTATTCGGCCAAATCCGGCATCCGCACCAATATAAAGGAAAGCTATGAGCTGTGGGAGCAAAGGATGCGGGATACGGCAGGCGAGGCTGTCCTGTTCAGCACGCAAAAATACACCAGCAATCTCAAAAGCGTGAAATATGCGTTTACCGTCGTCCGGAAAATCATTGATAAGTCCTTGAAGGATGTCGGGATGATTGCCGTTGACGCCAATATCAGCGTTATTGAGGATCAGGTGGTCAAGCTGGATCGGGTGACTCACGGTAAATCGCTTATTGTCGATGCGGATGGCAATGTCGTTTACGATTCCGGGAGGAAGCTGCTGACCGCCAATATTGCGGATCAGCCGATGCTGAAGCAGGCGACCGGGCAGAATGGAAGCTTTTATCTGAACGAGGGCGGAGAACGCCATCTGTACATCTATGCCACCTCTTCCCATAATGCCTGGAAAATGATTATTTCCATTCCCGCCAAGGAGCTGACCCGGGATTCGGTGGTGATCCGCAACGTGACGTGGATTGCGACTTTTCTGACCATCGGCATCGCGCTGCTTATCTCGATCTTCTTCTCCTTCGCATTGACCAGGCCGCTGCGCACGATGATTCGCCTGATGCGGCGTGTGCAGGGCGGGGACTTCAATGTCCAGTTCCAGGTCAGGCGCCGCGATGAAATCGGGCAGCTTGGCAGTCAGTTCAACCAGATGATTCTGCAGATCGATCAGCTGATTGCAGATATTTATGTGATGGAGACGAAGAAGAAGGAAGCGGAGCTGCATGCGCTGCAAAGCCAGATTAATCCGCATTTCATGTATAATACGCTGGAATCGATCCGCATGGCGGCCGAGCTCAATGACGACCGCGATGCGGCCAATATGCTGGCAATCCTCGGCAGGCTGCTGCGCTACAGCATCAGCGATTTGCATGAGGAAGTGACGCTGGCAAGCGAGCTGGATCATGTACGCCACTATGTGGAGCTGCTGAATTACCGCTATCCCGGCCGTTTTGAGCTGAGGATTGACGCTCCGCAGCAGCTGACCGGCTATTCCATCATCAAGCTTGTGCTCCAGCCGATAGTGGAGAATGCGATCTATCACGGCATGGACGACGATAAGCCGCTCATGCATATTAATGTAGCAGCGGAGATAGCCAAGGAGCATGTTATTCTGCGGATAAGCGATGACGGGCTGGGGATGACCGGGGAGACGCTGGAGCGGTTGAACCGTAATTTGTCGGGACAAGCCGTGGCGCTCGCGCGGGCTGGCGGGAATCCGGCGGGCTCAAGCGGAAGCGGGATAGGGCTTGCGAATGTGAATGAAAGAATCAGGCTTCACTATGGAAGCAGGTTTGGCGTGAAAGTGTTCAGTGAATCCGGAAGAGGCACAGTGGTGGAGCTGCTGCTGCCGTTTGCCGGTGAAGGGGGAGGGGGATAGGATGAGCAGGCTCAGATGGAAACTCGTAATCACGGCCATGACGATTCTGATTCTGTGTACCGGTCTGGCTGCGGGGTGCAAGCCGGAGGAAGGCGCGGTATCTGAACCCTCTCCCTCAAATCCGGATCAACCGCAGGCTGAGGGCAAGCAGACGCTTGTCGTTCTGACGAATCGGGTCGATCTGGTGGAGAATGGCGTCTTTCAGAAATACGCCGATCAGTTTCAGAAGTCCCATCCGGAAGCGGTTGTGGAATTTGATGCTCCTGCCAATTATACAAGCGATGTTCTCGTTCGCCTGTCCACCCGGACGATGGGAGATGTGCTGCTGCTGCCCAATAATATAACCAATGAAGAGCTCGCCAATTACTTTGAGCCGCTTGATGCGGAGATGTTCGAGGGAATGCGGTTCGCCGATTACAAGGCCTATAATGGCGTTCGTTACGGTTTGACGACAGGGATTTCCACAGAAGGCATCGTCTATAACAAGAAGGCATTTGAGAAGGCGGGCATAACGGATATTCCCACGACGCTGGACGAGTTCTATATGGCTTGTCAGCAGCTGAAGCAGGCGGGAATCCTTCCGATTTATTTGAATTACGGCGCCCAGTGGCCAATGCTGGAGTGGGGGGAGAATCTGGTTGGCAGTATGGCCGGCGATGCGGGCTATTTGAATAATATGGTTTATACCGATGCTCCGTGGCAGCTTGATAATCCCTGGGGCAAAGCGATCGGGATCGTCAAGACGCTGATTGGACATGGCTATACCGAGAAGGACCTGATCTCGAACAACTGGGAAATGTCCAAAAGCCAAATTGCGGGCGGTCAGGTAGCGATGTATTTTCTGGGGAACTGGGTCATCAAGCAGGTCATCGATGCAGGTGCGGATTCATCCGAGATCGGTTTCTTTCCGTTTCCTTACGACAATAAAGCGGATAAACGATATGTGGCGCTCAGTCCGGACTGGTTTGTCGGCGTCAGCAAGTTCAGCGAGAACAAGGAGCTGGCCAAGGAATGGATTGAATTCTTCGTCAAGGAATCCGGCTACGTGAATGATTCCGGATTTCTGCCGGTCGAGCAGACCAAGACCTCGGAGCTTCCTCAGCTCAAGCAGTTTCAGACCTTCAATCCTATCTATCTCGAGCGGCAGTCGCCGAGCGACAATTTCCTGAAGCTTGGCGATAAAGCGCAGATCGCTTTCTGGTCAGGCGATTACATTCAGGAGTTTATCGCGGCAGCCGATTTGAAGCAGGCTTTTCGGAGCTACAACGAGAAATGGGCCGAAGCGAGAAAACTTATTGCCCCCTAAATCCCCCGGAGGGGGACCCCAGAGGTTTCCGACCCTCTGGACACCCGGATGTGGATTGTCAACAGTAAATCAGACAACCTTTTTAAGGGCTTCTTGGCGATACTGAATAGGCGTCATATAGCCTAATGTTCCATGAATGCGATGCTTGTTGAACCAATTAACATAATCGTTTAATTCCAGTTCCAAGTGACGAAGGCTCTGGAAGTTCATCTGGTTTACGAACTCTGTTTTCATGATTTTGTAGGTGGCTTCGGCTACAGCATTGTCGTATGGACAGCCTTTCGCACTTAGAGATCGGCCGATTTCAAAGGTACCTAGAAGCTCGTCTATCTTTTGATTTTTAAACTCGCTGCCACGGTCCGTATGAAACCATTGAATATAACGCAAATCACCCTGGACGCTCGCAAAGGCGCGGGAAATCAGAGCAGCGTCTTTATTCGGACCTGCACTGTGGCCAATGATCTCTCGATTGAACAAGTCGAGCAGCACACAGATGTAATGCCACCTGTTCTGAACCTTCACATAAGTCAGATCACTGACAACGAAGCGCTTTGCTTCCTCCTGCTCGAATTCGCGGCCCAAAACATTCTCTGTTGTTGCTTCATTAGGAGTGGTTTTATGGGGCTTATATTGAGCCACTGTGTAGGTCGAGACTAGCCCTTGCTCTTTCATAATCCTTCCAATTCTACGTCTGGAAACGACGATTCCGCGTTCCTGGAGCTTAACCTTAATCTTTCGTGTACCGTAAGCTTTTCGGTTATTGTGGAATATCTCTACAATCGCTTCGGTTATATCGTCTTCGTTCAATTGTTCTTTCGCGTCGTAGTAATACGTACTTCTTGCAATTTGCAGGACGTCGCACATTGCTGATACCGAGTATTTATCACGGTTATTCCGGATGATAGCTACTTTCGTCCCATGATCAGCGCTGCTTGCTTTAAAATATCCACTTCCATTTTCAGACGCTGGTTCTCTTTTCGTAAAGCGATCAATTCGTTCTCGTCTGACGAGCGATTGTCCTTCTCCTTGAAGGAACCGCTTGTCTCATCTTGTTTGATCCAGCGGTCTAAAGCAGAGGCTGTGAGGTCATATTCCTCCACAATCGCCGCTCTGGACTTCCCATTTTTATAGAGCTCCACCAGTTGTTTTTTGAATGCTGGAGTAAAGGTACGTCGTTCTTGTTTTGGCATTGTAGAGATCCGCTCCTTCATAATGATAGGTTCATTCTACAAGCCCTTATTTTTTCTGTCCAACTAAGTGTAGACGATCCAAGCTTAATATAGTCCCTCATCATGGCATCAAAGAGTGTGACTCTGACAGGGTGGATAAGTACATCACCGATTTATTAGAGTCAGTAAGCATTAAGCCTTTTTAAGGTCAGTATTAAATAGTCAAGATAGCAATAATCGGAGGAGTCTGCCAAAGTAGACTCCTTTTTGTCAGCTATGGATATAGTCAGGGGGACGGCTAGATACTCAAAACATGTGGCGGCTTAGGAGGTCGCTGGAACTACCCGTTGCAAGAAAAATAATTGCAGCCGTGATCTCTTCAGGTGAAGCGACACGTCCAGCGGGGGCCTGAGCTGCCAATTGGTCAAGAAAATCACCCATTCGAGATGCACCCTCGGTACGCGCTGGTCCCGGACTGATTGTATTGACTCGAACCCCATGAGGGCCGAATTCTGCAGTCCATGATAGAAAACCTACGAACTTATTGGTCATCAAGCGGTCGCAATATTAAATATTCCAGTTAGGAGAATTGCTGGTTTTGAATCTGAGGTGTTGGTAATTGGAGGAATTCCAGAAGCTGGAAGGGCTGTACGAACAGCTTCACGCGCCGGTTGGAGATTCTGACGTCTCCAAGACACGGCGACTCGCTGCGTTGCAGCCGAAGGCATTACAGCTTTAGCGAATTATCATGACCGCCGCGCTGCGAACGGCTGCGCTGCCGGAAGGCGCTCGGCGTGATTCCGTAATGTCGGGTAAACGAGCGCGAGAACGTAAACAGATCTGAATAACCCAGCGTCAAAGCGGCTTGTGTGATGTTGATTCCGTCTTCGGACAAAAGGCGAGCCGCTTTTTCCATGACCCATCGACGTTTGTATTCGGAGGGGGACACGCCGTATCGGCGGGTGAACATGCGCGTGAAGTGGCTGCGGTGAACGCCCGCCCAAGCGGATAAATCGTCTACTGTCAGATTCTCCGTGCAGTGAAGACGAATGTACTCCTGTACAGAGTCCAGCCAATAAGGGGATGGAGCGAGCGTATCCTGATCCTGAGGATCAATGCTCTGCAGCAGCCGATAGGCGAGAGACATCAGCGGGAAGCTGCGGTCGATTCGAGACGGCCTCAGCTTGTCCAGCGCCTCCTGTACAATATCGAGTGAAGAACGGCTGAACGCTCCGCAGCGATAGGGGCGATAGGGGGCGAGGCTGACGCGCGCCAAGACGTCTGGCATCTGATCGCCCTTGAAGGCCATCCACATGAGCTTGACGGGCGGGCTATCACCCTCTTCGACATACGTATAGACGGATCCGGGAAAGAGGCAGAAGAGATCGCCTTCCGATAGGATGGCGGAGTTGCCGTCCCAACCGAATCTCACTTTGCCGCACGCAACGAAATGAATACTGTAGAATTCGACGGAACGGGGTCCGACCTGCTGGGAAAAATCGCATTGATAACCGGCTTTGAGCATCCACAAGCCCATCTTCTTCTCGAACGGTGCAGGATAGTTATAATATTCCTCTCTGTACTGATGTCGGTTCATGGCCGCGGATTCGCCCCTTTCACTTCGTAATATCCTCCGATTATACGTCATTCGCGCAACAAATTGTATAAAAATTGCAAGATGAGGGCATTCCCGATCGCTCCTGCGCAAGGTAACCTAAGAACGGGTGAATCGAAACCGAGAGGGGAATGGAAGATGCAAGAGAACAATCGGCAAAAGCCGAACATCCTGATCATTTACTGCGACGATTTGGGCTACGGGGATCTGGGCTGCTATGGTTCGGAGACAGCCAAGACGCCCCATCTGGATCGTTTGGCATCTGAAGGAATCCGATTTACGAATTGGTATTCCAATTCACCGGTCTGCTCGCCGTCCCGTGCCGCCTTGTTGACGGGCCGTCATCCGGCGCGGGCCGGGGTGGATGAGATTCTGGGGGCAAAACGAGGGCTGCACGGGCTGCCGGCGACAGAGGTGACGCTGGCGAAGGCGCTTCAGACCGAAGGCTACCGCACCGCCGTGCACGGGAAGTGGCACTTGGGCGTATCCGAGGAGACCGGACCCAACGCGCACGGGTTCGACGAATTTTTCGGCTTCAAGGCCGGCTGCATCGATTTTTACTCGCATATTTTCTACTGGGGTCAAGGAGCGGGATTGAATCCGCTTCACGACCTGTGGGAGGACGAGACGGAGGTCTGGGAGAACGGTCGCTACATGACCGAGCTCATCACGGAGCGCTCCATCGAATTCATCCGGCGTCAAGCGGAACGGGAGGAGTCTTTTTTCCTGTATGCCGCCTACAATGCCCCTCATTATCCGATGCATGCGCCGAAGGAATATATGGATCGGTTCGCATACCTCCCATGGGACCGTCAGGTCATGAACGCGATGATCGCCGCCGTGGACGACGGAGTGGGAGCTATAGTAAAGGAATTGAAACGAACGGGCAGCTACGAAAACACGATCATCTTCTTCTCCAGCGATAACGGACCGTCTCCCGAGAGCCGGAATTGGCTGGACGGCACGGAGGACGCATACTACGGCGGCAGCGCGGGCATCTTCCGCGGTCACAAGTTCAGCCTGTTCGACGGCGGCATTCGCGAACCCGCCATACTCAGTTGGCCGGCAGGACTGACGGGCGGACGGGTGAGCGACGAGATGACGGCGATGATCGACATTTTGCCGACGTTCCTCGACCTGTCCGGAGTCGACGCCGCGGCCGGACCGCTGAAGGATGTCCGCATCGACGGCCGCAGCCTGAAGTCGATGCTGCTGGAAGGCGAGCCGTCACCGCACCGGCAGTTATTCTGGGAATATCAGGGGCAACTGGCCGTGAGGGAAGGAGGCTGGAAGCTCGTACTGGACGGAAAGCTGGACGGCAGCCTTCCTCCGCCGGATCGTGTGCATCTGTCGGACCTGTCGAAGGATCCGGGGGAGCGGGTCAATGAGGCCGGCAGGCTCCCAGAGCTGACGGAACGATTGACACGGGCGGCGCAGGATTGGCTCGCCTCCTTGCGGGCGGATTCGCAAGGCCGTTCCCGCGACTAGAGGGAATCGGCTAGTTCGTCGATCGGTAGAACCTTATATTCCGCCTCTATCTCAGAAAATTAAAGATTCTCGCCGTCCATTCTGCCTTTTTGGCCTGGTGAACGACGTGGCTAGCCGCCCTTTCACCAGGCTGGGCTTGCAAAAATGCAAGCTTTTCATTCGGCTAGCGGTCTCCCGGAATGAACGCCTCGCCGAGCCGCACGATATTCAGATTATCATAATATTCGGCGATCGCCGGAATCAACAAGAGTCACAGGGGGTTTGATTATCTTGTCACCACTATAATATAGTTACAAGCTATATTTTTCTATTAAAGGATATTGGTTACAAACTTTAATTAATTCTCTTCGTTAATAAACTCAGATGAAACAACGACCTCCAGTTACAAGGTTTATATAGCGTAATCAACAACAGCTTTTTGATCAGGTCTTTTTTGTAATTGGCTTTTTTATGAACGATCGCACGCTGCATCCGGTTATGAATGAAGGGGATTTTGCTGTCCTGCGTAGGAATCCTCGCGATATTTGGCCGGTGTTGTGTTCATTAGCGCACGGAAGGTTCGTGTATAGTAATGGACAGAACCGAAGCCGGTCATTTCTGCTATCACTTTGATGGACAGATCGGAATGAAGCAATAAATCAGCCGATTGCCGGACGCGCTGCAGACGGACGTATTGTGAATAGGATTCACGAATATTGGAAGAAAATATACGGGACAAATGGCGCGGTGACACATTCAGATGCGCAGCGACCTTCCCCAGGGAAAGGTCATCATCGGACAGGTTGTCGCGGATGTACAGCTTGGCCTGCTTCAGAAGCAGCGCGGAGCTTCGATGGAGCGGGGTCCGCTCTCCAGAAGCTTTTAACACGAACAGCGGAACAAAGGAAAACAGCAGCGCGCGGGCCAGATCCGGCAGGGAGGATTCCGGAATGGCGGGCTGTTGGTCCTCTCTTGTCAGAAGTGACCGCCAAAGCAGCGCGGAGGGCAGATTGTCCCCGTTATGTTTGCAGACGTCGGTGGTTTCGGCAAGCGTCTGAAACGCCGCACGAACTTCCTCCGAGCATTCACTTTCATTCAGCTCGAAGGCAATAAAGATCAGCTGCATGCCTGCAGAAGACATAATTTGGTGATTAATTTCCGGCCGGGAACAGAACAAGCTTCCCTTGCTCAGCGGATAAAGAGTGCCATCATCCAAATAAGCGCCTTCGCCGCCCAGGACATAGCAGATTTCAAAATAGGAATGCTTGTGAAGAGAGTTGCTGAAATGCCGGGGCTCAAGCCCCCAGTAGTGGACGGTAAAGGAGGCGTCGGGCGACTTAATGCGGACTGCCTGCCGGTTCAGTCTGGTTTCGCTTTCAATCCAATGATACAAGGAGCTTCCTCCTAATCCAAGTTGGCGTAAAAAGACAAAAATATGACCCCATCGGCTAAAGATGCTAACCCGCTTGTAAGGCATAATGAGGGTAAGAAAACGAGTTCATAGCAAACAGGAGGATCTAACATGATTAAAGCACAGGATGTCGATTTTTACAACGAACAGGGCTACTTGCTGGTCAAAGGCGTATTCAATAAAACCGAGGTAGAAGAGATGCGTGCGGCCGTCGGTAAAATCATCGATCGCGCGGCTCATGCCCGCAAAGACGTGAACCATGCCTGGCAGGGGGACTATTTGCCCCCGGACGAGCTGAAGAAGCTTGTGCTTAAGGGCTTCCATGACGTGCAGTATCACGATGCTTCGTTCATGCGCGCTATTGTACATCCCAACATGACATCGGTTCTGTCCCAGATTATCGGCCCCAATGTCCAGCTTCATCATTCCAAAATGCTGGTCAAGCCGCCCGAGAACGGCGCCGCATTCCCGATGCATCAGGATCATCCATATTTTCCGCATGAGCAGCATACGATGCTGGCGGCGAGCGTCCATCTGGACGATGCCAATGTTGAGAACGGCTGTCTGCATGTTATACCGGGCTCGCATAAAGAAGGCACTCTGCCGCATGTGGGCAAGCATTACCTGAATGCCAAGGAATATCCGATTTCCATGGGAACGCCATGCCCGGCGGAGGCAGGGGATGTATTGTTCTTCAATTATCTGACCATTCATGGATCTCCAGCGAATCTTAGCGAACGGACACGCCGGAACGTGCTGTTCCAATACCGCAGCGCGACGGATTTCCCGGTAGAGAATACGCACATCAATTGGGGCCAAGGCTTGATGGTCTGCGGAGAAAACCCGAACTTCGACCGGGTGAGCCCGAAATTCAAGGTCGAAGAATAAGCGGTTGGTTCAGAAATAAGCACAATATGGTTTGTTCAAAGAAGAGGGCGATGTCTGCTCTCTTCTTTTTTTTGACCATATAAACATTTGTAGGTGTCACTCTTACAAATGTCTGCAAGGTCTGGAGGGAAGAAATGAACTTGGCCGCAAGAGGACGTGGGAGCGGTTTTGCCTGTGTCTGGACCAGCCGAAATTTGCCGGATAGCAAAATGTTCCTGCTTCATTTTAAATTCATCTAGGAATGCTATTCTACCCGTGGAAGATTGAGAGAATGTTCATGGAGAGATGGGAGCAACGCCTTATGGAAAATTGGAAAATAAAGCTTGCTGTTGGAACGCTGCTGCTAACTTTGCTGGTGACAGGCTGCGGCGCGGCAAACAATACGGCTGCCGGAGAAAATGCGTTGACCGGCAATGCGGCAGGTGTGCAGTCAACCGGTACGGCATCCGCTCCGAACGGCCAGCAAGGAGAGGATGCGGCGAACATGCCGGATATGATTGCGAAGGTGGCTGCGGCCAGTGCCGATTCCATTGTTGTCTTGAAATCGACTGCACAGCCTTCGCAAATGCCGGGCGGCGGCGTGCGCGGCAGACAGGGAGCGGGTGGACGAGCTCCCGCAGGTGATGGTCAATCTGCTCCCGGTGGTGGAACGTCCGGAAGCGAGCAAACTCCTTCTGAGGGAGCAACGCCTGAAAATGGTCAAGCTGCATCTGGCGGTGCTCAGCGAGGTGACACCACAGGAGCCCAAGGGGACAGGCTTGGCGGCGGCAAGGGAGTCAGGCCCGCCGGCGGCTTTCAGATGGAATTTGCCGCAGACCAAACAACGATACCGTTAAATGCCGACACAACAATAAATGAAATGACAAGGGGAGAGGGCGGCCCAAGTGAAAGTCAGCTGCAGGCTTCCGATTTGAAGGAAGGCGATATCGTCATGATTTGGCTCGCAGACGACGGCAAGACGGCCCTGACAATCCGAAAGCAGCAGTTTGGTCAGGGGAATAGGGGAAAGGCGGGTAGCGATCAATGAGAAAGTGGTGGATATTAGGTATCGGAGTGCTGTTAGTTGCAGCGGCGGGTGTCGCTTATTTCAAGTGGGACAAGAAAGAAGTGGTCGTAGCTGCTCCAGTTGCGACTGCACAGGTTGTTAAAGGCACAATCGAAGTGAATGTCAGCGGGACAGGAAGCATTGCTCCTGCCGAGAAGGAGACCGTGAAGTCCGGCAAGCAGGGCATCATTGGCGAAGTGAAGGTGAAACAGGGCGACAAGGTGAAGAAAGGCGACGTGCTGGCAACGCTGGAAGGCGAAGACAACACGGATAAAATCAAGACCGAGGAGGTCAATCTGGAGAAGAAGCTGCTTCAGCTGGAAAGTACGCAGGACCAGTACAAGATGGAGACGGATGATAAAAACATCAGCAGCCTGAAGCTAAGCATGAAGCAGCAGCAGCTGGATATCGATCAATCCAGAGAGACGATAGCCGATCTGAAGGATGCAGTGGCGGAAGAGACGATTGTTGCGCCGGTGAGCGGGACGGTCACGACATTGTCCGTGGCTGACGGGGATACGCTTAACGGCTCTACAGAACTGATGGAGATTGCAGATTATGATCATTATGAAATTATTGTAGGCATCGATGAGCTTGATATTTCCAAGGTGAAGGTCGGTCAAAGCGCGAAAGTGACGGTAGAAGCGCTGGCTGACCAAACGTTCACAGGCAAGGTTTCAGAAATAGCTAATGAGGGAACGGCAAACAATGGCGTGGCCTCGTTCGACGTAACAGTGGCGCTGGATACGGCTGCAGGTCTGAAATCCGGCATGTCCGCGGAAGCGAGCATCCAGGTAGAGAAGAAGGAAAATACGTTGATGCTGCCTATCGATGCCGTCCAATCGCTTGGCGGAAGGTATATGGTTATTCTTCCTGCCTCGGCGCAAGCTGCGGGTGCTCAAGGAGCAGCAGGCGGCAGAGGAGGAGCTGCTGAAGGCGGAAGATATTCAGGCGGCAAAGCTGGATCCGGAACAGGTGGAACGGCTGGCGGCCAGGCTGGTACCGGAACGAGTGGAGCGGCAGGAGGCCAGGCTGGTACCGGAGAGAGTGGAGCGACAGGAGGCCAAGACGGTGCTGGAGCAAGTGGAGCGGCAGGCGGTCAAGCTGGCGAAGGAGCGAGTGGAGGCCAAGGCGGTGCTGGAGCGAGTGGAGCGGCAGGAGGCCAGGCTGGCGCCGGAGAGAGTGGGGCGGCAGGCGGTCAAGCTGGCGAAGGAGCGAGTGGAGGCCAAGCCGGAGGATATGGCGGTCAGTTCCGGGGCGCGGGAGGCGGTCAAGCCGGCAGAGGGCAGGCTGCTGCCGGAAGAAACGGTCAGAACGGCGCAGCCAGCCGATTGGGAGGAACCCCGCAGATGATCGAGGTGGGGATTCATAATGAAGATTATATTGAAGTTCTTTCCGGATTGACGGAAGGGGAGCGGGTCGTGTTACCGACAGTCATTACCCCATCGACTGGAGCTAACCAGCAGCAGGCGGCAATAGGCGCCTTGGGCGGTTTAGGCGGACTCGGCGGGGGAGGAGGCGCCACCCGATTCGGAGCAGGCGGAGGCGGTGGATTCCAGGGCGGAGGACAGCGTAGTGCCGGCGCTTCGGCCGCCCGCGGCGGAGGGGCTGGATAATGGAAGCGAAACGTGAACCGCTCATTCGCATCGAGACCTTATCCAAACAGTATAAAATGGGCGGAGAAACCGTTCATGCACTCAGCGATATTTCGCTTCGCGTCGATTATGGTGATTTTATTGCCATTATCGGTCCGTCCGGCTCCGGCAAATCGACGCTGATGAATGTGATCGGCTGTCTGGATGCCCCCACCTCCGGAGCCTATTGGCTGGACGGGGAGGAAGTGAGCCGGCTTCGCGAAAGCCGGCTTGCGGAAATCCGCAATAAGAAAATCGGTTTTATTTTTCAGGGCTTCAACCTGCTTAACAAGCTGTCCGCGCTCGAGAATGTCGAGCTTCCGCTGATCTATAGGGGAGTTCCCGGCAAGCAGCGCAAGGAGCAGGCGATCGAAGCGCTGCGCAAGGTGGGTCTCGAGGGGCGCGTCGGGCACCGGCCAAGCGAGTTGTCGGGCGGTCAGCAGCAAAGGGTGGCGATCGCGAGGGCGCTTGCAGGCAACCCTCCTATCCTGCTTGCCGACGAGCCGACCGGCGCGTTGGATACGCGCACGGGCGTTGAGGTCATGTCGCTGATGAAGGAGCTTAATAAGGAAGGTCATACGATTGTCCTGATCACGCATGACCTGAAAATCTCCGAACAGGCAAGACGGGTGGTCCGCATACAGGACGGCCAAATCAGCGAGGAAGGCGGTGATTCGAGAAGTGAACGTCAGCCAAGCCTTCAAAATGGCAATTAAAAGTATACTATCCAACAAAATGCGATCGCTGCTTACCATGCTCGGCATTATTATCGGGGTTGCAGCCGTTATTGCGCTTGTCGGAGTCGGCCAGGGTACGACCAAATCGGTTACCGACCAGGTGGAGAGCCTGGGAACCAACCTTCTGACTGTTAATATAACGGGCCGCGGCTCACAAACCACAATAGATTATAAAGAAGCGGAAGAAATAACCGATCAGGATAACATCGAATTTGCCGCACCCCTTAATCAGTCCACGGGGAACGGCAAGAACGGGTCGGAGTCCGTCTCTGTCAGCGTGGTGGGGACGACGGCGGATTATCTGGATTTGAAGGATTACGGACTGGCGGCGGGGAGGTTCGTATCCCAAATCGATCTCGATTACTACCAGAAGATCGCGATTCTCGGGGCAACGACGGCAACGGACCTGTTTGGTTCGGACAATGCGGTCGGGCAGTCCTTTCTCCTCAATGGCGTGCGCTATAAAGTCGTCGGCGTGCTGGCTGCCAAGGGAAGCTCGCTCACCGGCTCCAATGACGAGGTGATCATCATTCCGATTACAACCTCCGAGCGCCTGTTCAAATCCAAGGGCGTGAAAACCATTAACGTCCAGGTCGCAGCCTCGGCCCAGATGGATGCCGTTACGGCTGAGCTTGAGGCGGCGCTGACGAAGAAATTCCGCGGCGATACGAACAGCTTCCGTGTCTTCAATCAGCAGGATCTGCTGGACTCGTTCAGCAGCATCTCGGGTACGCTCTCGCTCGCGCTGGGCGGGGTGGCGGCCATCTCACTCTTGGTCGGCGGGATCGGAATCATGAATATTATGCTCGTGTCGGTGACGGAGAGGACCCGGGAAATCGGCATCCGCAAAGCGATCGGCGCCAAGAAGAAGGATATTCTGATCCAGTTTCTGATCGAAGCCATCGCGCTCAGCGGCTTGGGCGGACTGCTCGGGGTGGGAATCGGTGTCGGCGTTGCCCAGATTTTGTCCAGGACGATGAGCATGACGGTGGTGATCTCCATGCCTGTGATCGGACTGGCGTTCGGCTTCTCGGTCTTCATCGGAGTCCTGTTCGGGCTGTTTCCGGCGAATAAGGCTTCCGGTCTGCGTCCGATCGAGGCGCTGCGTTTTGAATAAGGCGGATTCTTCCAGGGGAGCATACCCATATCCGGTATGCTCTCTTTTTTCTATTCCTTTTTTCGATATTCCCTGCCTGATTATTGCATTTACTTGTACCGTCAAGATTCGCTAAAGTGAGGTTAAGCGTTTAATCTGCACAGAAGAGGTGTAAAGGTGAAAAAGAAATACGTATACAGCCCTCCTGCCAACGGTTACCCGGAGTGGAACAACAATCCCGAAATCTTTCAATTAAACCGGATGAAGGCGCACACGGCGCTTATTCCTTTCGAAACGGTAGAAGATGCGCTTAAAGGCGACAGCCTGTCATCGCCAAATGTGAAGCTTCTAAGCGGACAATGGAAGTTTGCCTGGGCGCCAACGCCTGATAAACGGATCGCAAATTTCTACGAACAAGGCTTCGACAGCAGCGCATGGGATGAAATTACGGTTCCCGCCCATTGGCAGCTGCAGGGCTATGATTATCCGCAGTATACGAATATCCGCTATCCATGGGAGGAAACAGAGGAGCTGATACCTCCTTTTGCCCCGACAAAATATAATCCGGTAGGCTCGTATGTGCGAACCTTTACGGTTCCGGGCGACTGGCAGGGCCAGCCCGTTTACATCAGCTTTCAAGGGGTGGAATCGGCTTTTTATGTATGGGTGAACGGCGATCTTGTCGGTTACAGCGAGGATACGTTTACTCCGGCCGAATTTGATCTGACGCCTTATCTGATTGAAGGAGAGAACAAGCTGGCGGTTGAAGTGTATCGCTGGTGCGATGCAAGCTGGCTGGAGGATCAGGATTTCTGGCGGATGAGCGGCATCTTCCGCGATGTGTATTTGTACACCACGCCTAAAGCGCATCTGTATGATTGCTATGTTACGACAGAGCTGGACGGGAATTACAAGGACGCCAAGCTTAACATCAGGGCGACCATAGGGAATGCCTTTGAGGAGAATCTGGGTGTGCTGACTGTCGAAGCGCAGCTGTATGATTCCAAGGGACAAACGGTTCTGGCCCAGCCGCTGACCCTATCCGCCGCGCTTAACGCAGCGCCGTCCATCGATATTGAGGCGGCTCAGGATATTATCGATCCGCTCAAATGGAGCGCCGAGCATCCTAATCTGTATTCGCTTGTGCTCAGCTTGAAGAACGAGGCGGGCCATCTGCTGGAGGCTGTAAGCTTCCGTATCGGCTTCCGCATGTTCGAGCTGAAGGATGGTTTGATGCTCATTAACGGCAAAAGGATCGTATTCAAGGGCGTCAACCGCCATGAATTCTCCTGTCTTACGGGCAGAGCGATCAGCTATGAAGAAATGGTCACGGATGTGAAGCTGATGAAGGCTTATAATATTAATGCCGTCCGGACTTCTCATTATCCGAATCATCCAAAGTGGTATGATCTGTGCGATGAATACGGCTTGTACGTCATAGACGAAACCAATCTGGAGACGCATGGCAGCTGGACCTACCTGCAGGATGAATTCAGCGCTTCAACCGTTCCTGCGAGCCGTCCGGAATGGACAGCCAATGTGCTTGACCGTGCCAATTCCATGCTGCAGCGCGACAAGAATCACCCTTCGATCATCATCTGGTCCCTGGGAAATGAATCGCATGGCGGCGATAATTTTGTGAAAATGCATGATTTCCTGCGTGAGGCGGATCCTACACGACTGGTTCATTATGAAGGCGTCTTTCAGTGGCGCGCGTCGGAGGCGGCCTCCGACATGGAGAGCCAGATGTACACAAGACCAGCCAAAATCGAGGAATATGCGCTGAACAAACCCAAGAAGCCTTTTATTCTCTGCGAGTACAGCCATGCGATGGGCAATTCATGCGGAGGCCTGCATCACTATACGGAGCTGTTCGACCGCTATCCTGTGCTGCAGGGCGGATTTATCTGGGATTGGGTCGATCAGGCAATATGGACCAGGAATGCGGATGGCGTCGAATTTATGGCGTACGGCGGGGACTTCGGCGAGAATCCGCATGACGGCAACTTCTGCGGCAACGGAATTATTTTCGCGGACCGTACGGTCTCTCCCAAGCTTTATGAGGTCAAGAAGTGCTATGAGAACATCCGCATAACCGCGGTTGATATGGAAAAAGGCGTTCTCAAGGTCGAGAATAAATTTCTCTTCACCAATCTGGGCGACTACACGCTGCAGTGGGTTGTGACGGTGGACGGACATACTGAGAACCAAGGTACCGGACATGCTGCGATAGCGCCGGGCGAGACTCAGGAAATAACAATCCCTCTGGAGGGGATTGCCTTCAAGAATGGCGAAGCGGTATTGACCGTAAGCTTCCTGACGAGGCAGGCTGCGGAATGGGCTGAGGCCGGACATGAAGTTGCCTTCCAGCAGTTCGTCCTTCCTGCACCGCGCATAGCTTCTGTGACTGGCGCCAAGAATCCGGGCTTATCGGCTGAGCTCTCGACTGAGGAAAGTGCAGCTTCCCTGACCGTTGCCGGTCAAGGCTTCTCTGCCAGCTTCGATAAAGCGACAGGAAGTCTCTCTTCCTTCATTGTGAAGGGCAATGAGCTGCTGAGCAGCGCCTTGATACCGAATTTCTGGCGTGCTTACACAGACAATGACCGCGGCAACAAGCAGCATGAACGCAGCGCTACCTGGCGTTCTGCGGGAGAAGAGCGGATTTTGCGCGAGCTGACCTGGGAGGTGCTGCAGGACCGGGTTATCGTGCGCGGAAGCTACTTCCTGCCGACCACAACAGCATCGGAATGCGAGCTGGTCTATACCGTGAAGGCAGCAGGTGAGATTGAAGTGTATGAACAGCTCACTCCAGGAGAAAATCTTCCGGAAATTCCGGAGATTGGCGTTATGCTCGTCATGGATGGCTCATACGATAATCTCGAATGGTACGGCAAGGGACCGCATGAATCGTATTGGGACCGCCAATCGGGAGCGAAGCTTGGCCTATACAGGGGCAAAGTGGCTGATCAATTCGTACCTTATCTCCGTCCGCAGGAATGCGGGAATAAAATGGGCGTGAGGCATGCTTCCGTCACGAATGGTCAAGGATCGGGGCTTGCAGTCATTGGATCGCCGGCAATCGAGCTGAACGTGCTGCCGTATACGCCATCGGAGCTGGAGAATCACGATCATGTCTATAAGCTGCCGCGCAGCAACAAGACGGTTGTACGCATCAATCACAAGCAGATGGGTGTCGGCGGAGATGACAGCTGGGGCGCTCAGGCACATCCCGAATATGTGCTGCATGCCAATAAAGCCTATGCTTTCTCCTTTACCTTAAAAGGAATTTAAACACACGGATCGGGCCTGTCCAGCAGCCGGTGGATAAGATTAATCATATAAATGAACAGCCCCCGGACAAAGTTTCATGTGCGGGGGCTGCTCATTTTCAGGAAGATTGATATATAATAGGGACAGAAGTCTTCATCCAATACATATAATGGAGGTTTACCAAGCATGTATGAGCATCTGGTTTCATTTAAATTCAAGGACTCCATCTCCGGAGAACAGGAGAAGCTGCTGCTGGACACCCTATACGCCTTCAAAGGGCAAATACCGGGACTTATTGAACTGACGGCCGGCTTGAATGTGACGGAGGAGACGGGGAATATTCACGGATATACGCTGGGTCTCCGCGTGACCTTTGACAGCCGCGAGGCGCTGCAGCAGTATGGTCCCCACCCGCTTCATCAACAGTTTGTAAAGCTGCTTGACGGTATATTGGACAATGTGGTTGTAATCGATTATCCGATACGATAGCGCCATAATGAACCCGGCAGGCGTCCGGTTAATTAATTGATAATGACTTTCTGTCCTTCTTCAAGACCTTTGACGATTTCCACCTCGGCAGAGGTCATAAGTCCGGTCTGGACGTCCAGCTCCTTGACGCGCTCGCCATCGATCACCTGCACAGTCGAACGGCCCAGGAAGGTCCGCAGACCTGAACGCGGAATGATAAGGACATTATCCTTCTTCTCAATAAACAGCTTGATACCGACATATTCGCCAATTTTTATTACGGGCTTGGGCGCGTTGAAGGCGATGATCAGAGCCTTGGCATTGCGTTTCTGAATATTGGGGTCACTGGACTTGGGTGCAGTGGATGGGATTTGTGCGACTTTTCCCTGATAGGTCTTCCCGCTGTAGGTAATCGCAACCGGCGTATCCTTTTTGATTCCGGTAATGCTTTTGATGTCGGTGGCTTCGTAAATCAGATCGATGGAATCCGGATTGGAAATGGTGGCGACGGTCTGGAAGGCCGTCACTCCCTCGCCTGGATCGGGAACCGACAGATACGTGATTTTACCGCTTACGGGAGCAAGCAGCAAAGATTTTTGATATTCGCTCTCAAGCGATTCCAGAATCAGCTTCTCCCGGTCAAGATCAATCTGGGTGAGGCGGGAATCCTTCTTGTCAGCTTCAGACTTTACCGTTGTGGAGAATACGATCTGCTTCTGCTCCACGCTCAGCTTCTGCAGCTTGATGCGCGTCTGCAAATCTCCAGTGTCCAGCTCCGCGATCGGTGAGCCGGCCGAGATGAGGTCGCCTGACTGAACAAACATCTGTTTGATCCGTCCGCCGGATTCGGGGAAGGAAACGGAAGTATTGCTGCTGGACAACGCCGTTGCGGTAGAATCCAGATACCGCTCGATACTCCCTTTTTTCACAAGGGCAGTTTCCTGATCGGTCTGTCTTTTCTGCTGAATCGGAGGCTGCAGCGCCTCTTCTTCCTCAGGCAGCAGAGAGCAGCCGGAGAGCAATGCGGCGATGAGACATGCAGCTGCAGCGAGGCGAAGCCTGCCAAAAATCTTATATTTATGAGATTGAATGCTCGGCATCATATTTCCCCCTTTGATATGGGCTCATCCTAATCAAAGTGTAACGACCATGTGGATTAGTGTCAACGTTTTCATTTCCAGAAATTAGCGGGATTGTTCCTGCGATTACCCGGGAAATATGTCAAGACTGTTCCAGGAATGGGCAGCAGCAGGTGCAGAAGAAGATAATCGTTTGGAAAAATAACAATAAAAAGATCCGGGAACGGCGGCAGCTGTTTCTTCTTAAGTTGCCAGCAGAAATGGGAATTTCTGTGCAACTGTGAAAGGCGGTAATGAATTGTCCACAGCAACGCAAATGCGCTCGACCACGGTTCAAACGGGAACCCTGTACGCCATTTTATTTGCCATCAGCTCTGTTCACATGCTTAATGATACGATGCAAGCCGTCGTGTCCGCCCTGTTTCCGATTTTGCAAAAATCGCTTCTGCTGTCATATGGCCAAATCGGCTGGATTGCTTTCACGCTTAACATGACCTCATCGGTGATGCAGCCGCTCGTCGGCTTCTTCTCGGATAAGCGTCCTTCTCCCTGGATGCTCCCGGTTGGGATGGGCATGAGTCTGCTGGGGATGGCTGGTCTGGCATATGCGCCGAGCTTCTGGCTCGTGCTGCTTGCCGTTGTTTTTGTCGGGATAGGCTCCGCCGTTTTTCATCCCGAGGGTTCGAGGGTAGTGTTCTTCGCTGCCGGCGGCCGCCGCGCTCTGGCGCAATCGATCTATCAGGTTGGGGGGAACACAGGCAGCTCGCTGGCTCCGCTGATGACGATCTTCATATTCGTGCCGCTTGGCCAGAAGGGCGCTGTATGGGGAACGCTGCTTGCGGCAGCGGCAATTCTCGTTCTGCTGCGTGTTGTGCCATGGTACAAACAGCAGCTTGCGCTGTACGGCAAACCGGTCAAACGGGCGGTAAGCAAGGTCATGAACGAGGATGCCAAACGGGAGCGGTCAGTCATTGTTATGGCGCTTTCGATTCTGGTTCTGCTGGTGTTTGCAAGGTCCTGGTATGTCAGCGGCATTTCGACATTTTATCAGTTTTATGTAGAAACAAGTTACGGGCTTTCCGTTAAAGCCGCGCAGGTGCCGATTTTTCTGTTCATGGCTGCAGGTGTTATCGGAACCTTCTTTGGTGGCGTAATGGCGGACAAAATCGGCCGCAAGAAAATGATTTTATTTTCCATAGGCGGCTCTGCCCCGTTTGCTCTATTGCTCCCGCATATGCCGCTAGGCTGGGTGTATCCCATTATATTTATATTGGGTTTTATTATTATGTCCGGCTTCTCGGTAAGCGTCGTCTATGCGCAGGAGCTGCTGCCGGGGAAGGTCGGCATGGCGTCGGGCCTGATTACCGGCTTTGCTTTTGGCATGGGCGCTCTTGGAGCGGTGGTGCTCGGCAAACTGGCTGAAGTATGGGGACTGGCGGATGTTATGACATACTCCAGCATCCTGCCCTTGATCGGCCTTCTGTCCATTCTGCTGCCGCCGGACCGGCGGGAGTGATGGACGAAATAGGGCGTCCGTAGTGACTGGTGCTGTGCAGAGAAGAGACCGGTGCTGTCAGACGGCGCACCGGCGGGAGTGATGGACGAAATAGGCGTCCGTAATGACTGGTGCTGTGCAGAGCTGAGACCGGTGCTGCCAGACGGTGCACCGGCGGGAGTGATGGACGAAACAGGCGTCCGGGATGATTGTCGCTGTGAGCAGAGCTGAGACCGGTGCTGCCAGACGGCGCACCGGCGGGAGTGATGAGTGAAACAGACGCACCGGCCATTGTTGAGGATTGGTAGATGGATCGGGTTGGGAGAAAAAGCAAATAACCAAGCAGATCAATAAGGGGGAAGTACGATGAGCGATTCGGAACAACTGGACGGGAGTCGTCCATTCAAGGTTGTCATTGCTCCTGATTCATTCAAGGGAAGTCTGAGCAGCGCCGAGGTTGCCGAAGCAATGGGCGAGGGGGTTAAACGCGCCGCTCCTCATGCCGAGATAGTCTCTATTCCTGTAGCTGATGGAGGGGAAGGAACCATTGATGCTCTGCTGGCTTCCATAGAAGGAGAACGGTATAACGTAACCGTTACCGGTCCGCTGGGCAAACCTGTGGATGCCGCGTATGCGCTGCTGGCAAACGGCATAGCCGTCATCGAGATGGCAGCTGCGTCGGGACTGCCGCTCATCACCTCTGATGAGCGGGACTCGCTTGGGGCTACGACCTACGGAACAGGTGAGCTGGTCCGCCACGCTCTTGATCAGGGCAGCCGGAAGATGATGATCACGCTTGGCGGCAGCGCCACGACCGATGGCGGCATGGGAATGGGACAAGCGCTTGGATTCCGCTTTCTGGATGACGAAGGCCGCGAGCTCGGCTTCGGCGGGGGAGAGCTGGAGCGGCTGGCCGCCATTGACGCATCTGCAGCGGATCCCCGGCTGGCGGAAACGGAGGTAACGGTATGCTGCGACGTTACCAATCCTCTTTATGGTAAGCAGGGCGCGGCCTTTATATTCGCGCCGCAGAAAGGTGCCGACGAGGCCGCGGTTCTTCGTCTCGACCGCGGCCTGCGGCGTTATGCCGCCGTGCTGCACAGCTCGCTCGGCGTGCAGGTGGACAGCCTGCCGGGAGCCGGCGCGGCAGGCGGGATGGGCGCGGGCAGCGCGGCCTTGCTGCGCGCTGCGCTGCGCCCGGGTTTCACCCTCATTGCCGGGATTACCCGGCTGGAGGATGTGATTGCGGGAGCGGCCCTCGTCCTGACAGGCGAGGGCCGGACCGACGGGCAAACCGCCGGCGGCAAAGCGCCCGCCGGCGTTGCGGGCCTTGCCCGCAAGCATGGCGTGCCCGCCGTCTGCATCTCCGGCGGGCTTGGCCCCGGGGTTGACGCCTTGTATGCGCAAGGCGTCACAGCCCTGATGAGCATCGTCGATGGCCCGATGGGCCTGGACGATGCAATAACCGGCGCCCGGCCGCTGCTGGCGCGGGCCGCCGAGAATGCGGCGCGGATCTTTCTGGCCGGCGCCCGATCGCGCGGCTAGCGCGGCTTAGACGCGGGATGCCATGGTTAACAGGCATCCTGCGGACGATTACTATAACCAGAAAGCCCCTTCCGCAATCCGAAGGGGCTTTCTGGTTTTTATCTGTAATCCCTAACAGCCTGCTGCAAGGTTGCTTTTTATTTGTAGACCGATTATGTCGAGGCAATTATAAGTGAGCTGTAAGACGCCATTTCCTCGCTGCATGTGCACAAATGGTGCGGCGAGACGCCGCAGTAAGGTTTTTCCTTATAAGAAGCTGTTTTAACCGTTGAAACACCAACACGAGAGGCTGTAAGACGTTTTATCCTTGCTGCATGCGTGCAAGTGGTGCGGCGAGAAGCTGCAGTAAGGTTTTTCCTTACTGGAAGCTGTATTAGCTGTCGTAATTCCAACAAAACATTCCCAAAGCAAGGCGCGGCTTCGCGGATAGTTAATCCGAAATAAGGCCGCGCTTGACCAGTGCCTGCTCAATCGGCATATGGCGTATGAGCTTCTCCATGGCATCCCCGGTCGCGATCAACTCCTCTTCCGTATAAAGCTGCCGGAACTGCTCATACATTCCGATTTCAATATGCCGGACAGACCCGGCAAGGGTCGTGCCTTTGGCTGTCAGTCTCAATAATACGTATCTCGAATCATTGGGATCGCTCATTTTATCGATCAGTCCGTCTGTGACCATCCGGTCGATTAGTCTCGAGGGGCTGCCCGTTTCACAAACTAACAAGCTTCCCAGCTCCTTGAGCGAGATGGGCTGACGATCTTCGAGAACACGTATGACCTCCGCCTGTGAAGCCGTCAGATCATGCGCTTTGAGCTGATCATTCAGCATGCGGACGCCTTGACGCTGTGCGGCAAGAATCAAATAACGAAACCGTTCCGCTTCATAATAAAGATTGGACATAGACTCCTCCTGAATTTGTAGGCTGAAGCTTGCGCTCCCTAACGGGGGAGTGCAGCTGAGGTAGGCCAAGCAGATGCCTATTCTAACCGATAATACGGGATATAACATTTCCTTCATGATTGGCGAGAACCGCGCAGCAGTCCGCTATTTGCGCGAATTCAGCTATCCAGCGCAGGGATTGTGCCGCTTCATTCTTGCTTGTTGTCAGGCCTGGCAGGATGTGCTGCTTCCAGGACTTCTCGGCATAGCCGGTATCGCTTGCCAAGAGAACCCAGCCTTCCCCGGTACGGATAAGAACGGAAATATGGCCTTTGGAATGCCCGGGTGTATGGACTAAGTATAAGGAACCGTCATGGAATAGATCAAGTCCAAGCTTGAAGAGTCCATAAGGAATATCCTCCAACGCAAATGTCTGGAGATTAACGCCTTTCCATATAGAGCGGATATATTCCGCATCCTTTACAGCTGCACGCAGCTCAATTTCGCTGGTCATAATGCGCCCGGCACCGCTAAGGCTGCTTCAGGCCGCTCACATGATCGGAATGAAGATGGGTCAGAATCACATAATCCAGATCCTTATCTCCCAGCCGCACACTTGCGAGCCTTTCGCGCATGGAATGAGCTTCAGGCAGTCTGCCTTGATAAATACTGAGGGCAAGATGCCCCAAATGCTTCTTTTGATTCAAATATCCTCATGCAGCCGGTGTCCCCCAGTATCCGGCCTTTCAGGCGCTCGATCAGATAGGCGGAAACCGGGACCCACATCTTCCTGGAGTACGGGCGCAGCCAGCCGGTGAAGGGTGCGGGATGCCAAGTTTTTTCTTTAAAAGCAAGCGCCTGATCGATGAGGACCTCGCCGGTATGCCAAACATGAAGATTAACAGCCTTCATTCCTCTCACTCCATTACGCTTTATGGATGATATATCATCTAATTACATGATAGATGATATGTCACTTATCTGCAACAACTATCGGAAGGAAAGCTGCGTGAAGATGATGCGTCAATTGTTTATCAACCGGTTTGCGTAAAAATAGAAATCCTCCAATCGATCCTGTTATGAAAATAATCTCTTCATGGTATATCCGCTTGAACAAAAGCGAGGAATAATCGTATACTACTCATAGCAACATACAATCAAATAACAGGAGTTGGGAAAAATTATGGCTAAAAGCGCTGCGCGAAAGAAAAGGGAGAAGCGGCTGCGGCAGGGTGAGATGGATCCGAGATTGCTGCGGGGGAATTGGAACGGAGTCATGCCGGTGACGAAGGTTAAACCGGACAAACGGAAATATGCATATGCGAAAAGTGACGATGATCGAGTCTTTAAGATTGCTTAAAGAATGGATCATCGTCACTTTTTTCTTTAATGGCCATTTTCCACAGAGAGGATGAGTTGAATTGAAAAAGAATGTCTGTGCGAAACAGAATCCTGCGAGGAGGTATGAGCCCGACTACATCCATCCCGTACCTGTGCTTGAACATGGGGACCAAATGGATATGAACGGTGCGCGCGAGGCTTTTCTCTTTCAGCATGACGGTCTCTTCTATCTGCATTATGACGGCAATGGTGAGAACGGCTGGAGCTGCTGTCAGGCTGTTTCCAGGGATTTGCTCCATTGGGACAAGCGCGGCGAGCAGCTGCAGGCCGGACTGGCCGGAGAACTGGACCATGGAGGAGCATGTTATGGACCGACGTTCTTCTTTGAAGGCAAATGGCATCTCTATTATGTATCGGTCGAAAATACTTCCGGCGCTCCTTTCTACATACCGGCCCTTCCTTATCGTACAGGTCTGGCCACAGCGGATCATCCGGATGGGCCCTGGACCAAGGTGTCGACCAGTTTGCTTGCCCTCGGAGAGAAGGGCAGCTGGAACGAAGGCTGTATCTGTGCGCCTTATGTCCTTCAACTGGACGGCAGATATTTTGCTTTTTACAGCGCCAGCACGACAGGACCTGACTATTACCGGACAATCGGGCTGGCAGTATCGGATTCGCCGGGCGGACCATGGGAGCTGTCTCCTGAGCCCTTGCTGCCTCCCGGGGAGCAGCTGGAGAATGCGAGTTTGTATTATGAGCCCGCATGCAGCCTCTGGTTCATGTTTGTCAATCATGTGGGACGCGATGAAGCCGGCAATGAATTTACCGAGGCGGTATGGGTCTATTGGAGCCGCAGCGTAACGGAGTGGGATCCGGAGGATAAAGCCATCGTTCTGGATGCGTCCAATATACCCTGGGTCAAACAGGCGGTTGGACTTCCGGCATGCTTGGTCGTGGGCAGTAAGCTGTGGATTGGCTTTGACGCCTGCAAGGAATCTGTGAATTCGGCTAATATCGGCAACGCGCACCGGGATATCGGGATGTGCAGCTTTGATCTGCCTCTGCGTGCGCCTGTATTGGAGTGATTGTCCTCATCGGCATGCAAATTCAATTTCACGTCGAAACAAAGAAATAACCTTGCTGCGTCGTTTTGGACGCTTGGCAAGGTTATTTTTTGCAGCCATCAGACGTACTGTTCTACAAATAAAAAGGCTGGACGCACACAGGCTTGGACACCTCGATGCTGTTGCCTGTGTAATGCAATTTGCCCGACTCACGGTCGACCTGGAAGGTTACGATATTGTTCGTGTCCCGGTTGGCGGCAATGAGATAGCGCCCTCCAGGAATCAGGGCAAAATGCCGCGGGTGGGCGCCCTGCACATCGGCATGCTCCACAAGCGTCAGCCTGCCAGATTCTTCATCAATGGCATAAACAACGATGCTGTCATGCCCGCGGTTGGAGCCGTAAAGAAACCGTCCATCCTCCGAAACGGCGATTTCGGCGCATGTATTTTCTCCTTGAAAGCCATCCGGCAAAGTGGGGACCGTTTCAATGGAGGTTAACCGCCCTTTTTCCGCATCATAGGCAAAGCCAGTTATCGTTGAATCCACTTCATTGATGACATAGGCATATTTACCGTCAGGGCGGAAAGCAAAATGCCTCGGACCCGCGCCCGGATGGAGGCTAGTCTCCTCATGGAGCACCAGCCGGCCTGCGTCTTCCTCAAGGACATAGCTGCTGATGCGGTCAAGACCCAGATCCTGCACAAACAGGAACCTGCCGTCCGGGCTGAAGATGGCGGAGTGGGGATGGGGCTGATTCTGACGTTCCGGATGCAGCCCATGGCCTTCATACTGCTTGACATCGGCAAGCTTTCCGACGTGCCCTTCAGCTGTTAATTCGACCAAACCAATCATGCCTCCATGATAGCTCGCCACGATCAGGTATTTACCGCTGGGATCTCTCTGGATATGGCAGGTTGGCGCTTCGACGGTAGCCGCTTTGTTCAATAAGTTCAAAGCTCCGGTCGCGGCATCGATGGCAAAAGCGGCCGCTTCCCCGATTTTTTTGCCCGCGGCATCGGTACCCTCCGAGATTGCGTACAATCTGTGTTTGGCAGCATCGACATTCAGAAAAGTCGGATTCTTAAGTCCCTGGTATTCATAGGCAAGCGTCAGCGATCCCGTATTTTCCGCAAAGCGGTAAACATAGACCCCGCTGTTCTCCGGTTCCGCATAGGAACCTGCAAATATGTACAATGATTGACTCATCCGATAAATTCCTCCTCTTGCTCGATATTCACTTCCACGCTTCCATTATAAAGTGTGATGGGGATACAAACAATTCTCTTTCCCCTGCACCGCTTCATCCGGGAGGCCCAGCCGTCTGGATCCCAAGACGCGTGAAGGAGAGGCATATCTGTTTACATATTGATATAAACCAAACATAATGATAATATATCTATATAAGACAAACAACATGTGGAGATGTTTAATATGAATGTGTCGGAGTATTTTTACAGCGCATCACTGCAGGATTTGAAGAACGGTTATGTGTTCGATCCGGCTGCGGCAAGCTATTATTGCTTGATCTGCGGCGAGGGGTTCGAAGACGGCGATGTATACCCTGCCGGGAACCGCTTCATGGAAGCGCGCAAATATGTCCTTTACCATATCGGGCAGGCGCATGGTTCCATGCTGGAATATTTGCTCGGACTGGATAAGAAAGCAACGGGCCTGACCGATTTGCAAAAGCAGCTGATCGGCGCCTTCGCTTCAGGTCAGACGGACGCGGAGACGGTCAAGATGACAGGAGCAGGCAGCGCTTCGACGATCCGGAATCACCGATTCGCCCTTAAGGAGAAGGCCAGGCAGGCCAAATTATTTCTGGCCACGATGGAGCTGATGGAAGCTGCGCTCCCGAGCGGAGCGAAGTTCATGCCGGTTCACCGCGCTGCGCCGCAGGTCGATGAGCGGTATGCCTTGACCCAGGAGGAATATGCGAAGCTTTTGGCCAAGTATTTGCCGGATGGACTGAATGGGCCGCTCACGGGGATGCCGCGCAAAGAGAAGCAAAGAGCCGCACTGCTGCGTCATATTTCCACAATATTCCAGAAAGACGGCACGTATTCGGAGGCGGAGGTTAATGACATTTTACGGCGCTTTCTAAGCAAAGACTACGCCACGCTCCGCAGGCAGCTCATCGATTATCGTTTTCTGAGCCGTGAGAGCGATGGCAGCGCATATTGGCTGACGGTTTAATATAGGAATCATTCAGGAGGATTTCAGACATGGATCGAAGAAAAGAATTGCAAAATGAATTTGCTATGAAAAAGAGAACGATGGGTGTTTTTCAAATCAGGAATCTCGGCAGTGGAAAACGTTATATCGCCTCGACATCGACGCTCGATTCGGCCTGGCATCGTGAACGCTTTATGCTGAACATGGGCTCCCATATCAATTCCCTGCTGCAGGCGGACTGGAAGCAAGACGGAGAAAAACAGTTTGAGTTCGAGGTTCTGGAGTCGCTCAAGCTGGGCGATGAGGTCAGAAACGATTATAAGGATATCAAAGTTCCCGGCGGGGGCGTACAGCGGAATGTCGTCATGGCTTACAGGGATGAACTGAAGAAGTTGGAGAAGAAATGGATGGATCAGCTTATCCCCTACGATCCGCAGGGCTATCACAAACCGCCTAAAGGAGGATCATGATGAAACGGATGCCACTTGAACGTCCAACCGAGCATTATGATGAACGAATTGTTAATATCGATGAGCAAATTTGCGCACTGCTAAAGCAGCGAAAGGAATCTTCGGACCATAATCCAGGTTTTCCGCCATTAGAGCACATCTCTGGATGGGCAAATTCTTTTGAACTTTACGAAGATTTCTTGAAAGCGGTATTTGGCGTTTTGAGAAATGAAGAACATTTTAGACCTATAGCAGATCCATCTGGATTCAGAAAGCATATCCCGATCCTGAAATCGATTGAACAGGGGGAGCTTTTTTATTCGGTAAATTCAGTACGGCAATATAACAATGCTAGTGTAATAACGTTTAGTATAGATTGGGACATTACAACCGACCTTCCGGAAAACCCGCATAATCACAGTTATTTTGAGCTCTATTTAGGAGAAGAATACGACAGTCGAATGACCAATGGTGGACGTTCGTCAGGACATTCTTCGTATTGCTATGTAATATCTCCGCCTTTGCCGGACGATCTTTCAGGATTTGAATTCAAGTTCAGGGAATATGGCGCCCCTTTTAACAACAAACCGACAGGTATTGAGGTAGTCTTTCAGATAGAATAAGCTTTTTTTACGAAAGTGATGATCCTTCATTACCTGAACGACCTCTTTAATAAAATCTGTATTATTACCTGAATATGTATGATAGTTGAAGCGATAATCGCGAAAAATGGAAACCCGCGCCTCACGCTTTCGCCTTCAGCCGCGCTATCAGCTCCGTCCGTCGAGTTTGATCATTTAAAGTGACCTCCGATCTGCTCCTCTCTCCCGCGGGCGACTCAGATTCAAGAAGCGAAGAAGCGTGTATGATGGCGTCGCTCCCGAAACGGTTTTTGATTTCGTCGATCGCACGTTCCTTACGGTAAGCGCGAGAACGGTCCTCAAACAGGGTCAGTTGGATTACGCTGTCTACGGATAACTGTCCTAATGATATGCTGAGATGGCTAATGGGCATTCCACTCCAATGCTTTATAAACAGCGCATGCGCGGCAGCCGCGACCTCATGCGTTAACGATGTCGGCTGCGATAACGTCATTTGACGGCCGAATCCCGCCGACTTTTCCCCATCCGTCTCTCCCGAGCCTACCGATACAACCGGTGATGGATCGATTCCTCGTGCAGTCTGCCAGTAGTAACCCGCCTGAATATCGCTTTGGCGGCCCATTCGACGCCGCATTCGCGCCTTAAAATCGCCGAAGTCCAGCCGCGCTATGTCTCCAATTGTGTTTAGTCCCATCCGGACAAAATGCTGAGTCATCCGGTTCGCGACCATAAACATTTGATGGACCGGAAGCGGCCACAATTCCGCTTCGATATTATCCTGGTTCAATTCGAAAATACCGTCTGGACGCTTCTTGGCGAAGTTGTCCGTCACCATTTAGCGAGAATTTTCGTCCCCATAAAGGTTTGCGATTTCTCTCAATCCGTCGAGTGTCTCCACAAAAAAGCTTTGGTGACTTTCTATTTCGAATTTGTATTCATTGTCCAGGTCTACAAATTCCTTGAAATACCCAAAGGTGCATCCTACGCTGGCCGATGAAATGGGTCGTTACCTTCAGAGATAGCATTGATGATCGGTGAAAAAAGTTTAGTTCAAACCCGCTTGGTAGATAGGTTAGTGACGACATTGCTGGCTTCGCAGCTCGTCGAAACGGTCATTTGGTGGCTGGAACAAAAGGAACCCCTACCCTCCTGAGCAGATACCTACCCAATATTACCGACTGAGGACTTCGCTTCTTAAAGAGGTCGGGGCATTGGGTCGGGGATTTGTCATATTTTAGATTTCCTTAGTTTCACTTGATAAACCGTGCATGTGAAAAAAACGACAATACATGCCAGGCAGAGGATTGCCACCCCTGCAGCGTCAGATGATTCACCCGCGGCCTGCAGCCATTGCGCCGAGATTTCTGGCAGGGAACCCGGGCTGTAGGCCATATAACGCGGCAGCCACCCCGAAGCCATGGATAGCAGCACCGCCGCCCCCAGGCTGACAAAAGCAATGCCTGCCGCAGGATTTACGAGCGAGCTCAAAAACAGCGTTAGCGAGCCTACAAACCAGAGCCACAGCAAATAGAAGAGTCCCGCTTTCATGGCTGCTCCGGCCTCGACGCTTCCGATCATCTGCGCGGTATAGTACCAGGCGCCCACGTAGCCGAGCACGAAGGAGGCCGTGACGAGGGACAGCATGCTTGCCCACTTTGCCGCTGCATAAGAGACGTACGATACCTGCCTGGTAAAAATCATCTGCGAAACGCCGCTTTGGCGCTCGCCGGAAATCAGGGTCATGACGGACAATACGAGGATCAGCATTCCGACCGAGCTGTATTGGCCCAGCGTCTGAGCCAGCACCTCCGCGCCTGACGGTGGCTCAATCGTAATCGTCATGCCCTTGGGCATGTTGCCTGCGGACTCCAAAATTTCCGGTAAAAAGCGAGTCAGCACCGGCTGCATCACCCCGAGCATCAAGAACACGAGCGGCACCCACAGCCATTTATAGCTGCGTCCCATCTCCAGCATTTCTTTGCGGAAAAACAATCGAAACTGCCTCATGACTGCACCACCTTCAAAAACAAGTCTTCGAGCGTGCTTTGACCGGCCTCGAACGAACGGATGATCACGCGATGAGACGCCGCATCAGACATAAGTGCAAGAGCTGCCTGCTCGACATCCGTTACCGTCAGTTTGGCCCGGCCTCCGGAATTCTCCGACTGAAGGACGAACTCCTTGCCGCCAGCCTTGGCCAACCAAGACCGCGAAGCCTTGTCTCCGCCCACCTCGAGCCGAATCACCGGCTCGCTGTATGTTCGCCGTATATGATCGAGGCTCCCCTGCAGGACGATTTCACCATCGCGAATCATGAGAATGTCATCACAGATTTCTTCCGCGTCATTCAGCACATGCGTGGAGAACAGGACAGTCGTCTCGCGGCGTATGCTCTGGAGCAGAGTCAGCACATCTTTGCGACCTGCGGGATCGAGAGCGGATACCGGCTCATCCAGAATGAGCAGCTTCGGGCGGTGGATGAGCGCCTGGGCCAGCCCCAGCCGCTGCTTCATGCCGCCGGAATAACCTCCGATCTTGCGCTTGCCCGCATCCCGAAGCCCCACCGCTTCCAGCCACTCGCCGGTCTGTCTCTTGGCTTCGCGGCTTTTCAGCCCGGCCAGCTCCCCGGCGTAGAGCAGGAATTCGGCCCCGGTCATCCATGGATAAAACACGGGCATTTGCGGCAAATAGCCGATGTATGGCCGGCGATCCGAAACCGGGCTTCCGCCCAACAGAAGCTCGATCGACCCGTCGGACGGTCGAAGCAATCCCGCCAGCATGCCGATTACCGTCGTTTTGCCGGCACCGTTCGGGCCAAGCAGGGCGGCGCAGCTGCCTTCGGCGAGGTTGAACGAAATCCCTTTAACGACCTCACGCTCCTTAAAGCGCTTGGATAGTCCTAACACCTGCAACAGCGTCCGGGTCATGCGGCATCCTTCCTGCCGATGACAAAGTAAGCGACCGAGCCCAGAACGTTGCCGCATAAAATAATGATGGCCCACAGCCATTTCGGTCCGCGCGTCGCTTCCGCTTTGAATAAGGAGATCAGGCCCACCACAGCCAAAATCAGCTGCAGGATGAGCAAAGGCATGATCAAGCTCCAAGGTATACTTGAATTCATCGTATTCATGGGTGTTTCCCCCTTTTATTCATTAGGTTTGTTTCGATGATTATTCCGGTTCTTCAGGCGCTCTTTTATCCGGGGCCAGTACATATGGACGAGCCAATAGGCAATGAGCGGTCCCGGGGACTGGATGAGCCCGACAACCCCCCAGACCCAGTAGTATTTCGTATGGCGGCGGGCATGGGTAAACAGGAAGAGGCTTTGGGTCAGTAAAATGCAGCCGGCCAATATGACGACCCAAACGGGAATCGATTCGGGAGCTGCTTTATGCATGGCCGGACTTCACCTTCTTCTTGGAACGATGAAAAAAACGAACGGCAAACGCGATCGCGCCAACGAAAACCACACTTTGGATGGCCGCAAAGACAACGATATTCATGGATGCCAGAAGCATATTGCCTCCGATCAAGGCCAGGGCAACGACCAAAAACAGCGCGACTTCCATTCCCGCACGCATGCGGAGCTTCCGCTGCTCGTCCGCAACAAGCCGTTCCAGCTCATGCAGCGGCGGCGGCTCAGGCTGGCCAATGGCCGTCTCCATCTGATCGAAGCCGTGCATCAGCTGCGCGATCAGAGCCTGATCTTCGGCGGATGGTGGTTCTTCATGGATGCTATCGGCCTTTTCATGCTGCCGCTTGTTCGGATCGGAAAGTTCTTTCCGCTTTCCATTATTCCTTTTCATCTGTCGTCAGCTCCTTTCTTAACTGTTGCAGTCCGTGATGGATTCTAGATTTCACCGTGCCCGGCGGAATGTCCATCATGTCGGCGATTTCGTCATAGGCATAGCCGTAATAATGCTTGAGCAAAATCGGCAGCCGCCATTCGTAGCCCAATCTGGACAGCGCCTGCATCGCATCGGTCCTTTCTTCCTGCCGCGCTTTCAGCTGCCACTCCGTCCGGCGAAGCGCCTGCTCCCGATCCCTCCACTGCCTCTCGACCTTGGTGCGACGCATCTGGTCAAAATAAATCCGCGTCGCCAGCGTAATAAGCCAGGATGAGAACTTCGATTTTCCGTTATATAAACAAATCTTCTCCACACATCTCAGCATCGTTTCTTGCGCCAAATCCTCGGCCAGCACCGGGTTCATCGTCATCTTGATGAGATATTTCATTAAAAACGAGTAGTGGGCTTTCAACAGCTGCGCCATCGCCTGACTATCCCCGCGCTGCGCGCGTTTAATTTGATCGAGTTCGTCCAACCGCAGTCCCTGCTCCCTTCCGCCGGTTTCATGTAGCTAGTTGACCATCTCAGCCCGTACGCGACTCATGCAATCACCCATAATACGAAGAGGTTAGCAAAATCGTTCATGGAAATCAAAAAAAGCTCTCCATAGCAGCCCTTTCGAGCGATTACAAAGGGAACTGTAGAAGCCGAGCAGGTAAACGCTGGATAGACTTTGGTTGGACAAATGCTGGACAATAATAGGAACATTAGCTCCTATTTCTGTGCTAATATCAAAGCATAAACCACAAGAGCAATTGAGCAGCTGGCCCTGCCGTATGGCATTAAACTAGGCAAAACATGTACCCGGAATGGACCGTGCAATCGGTCTGACGGAGGGGGAGGGGACGCCAAAAGTACTGTAAGCGGTACGAGAACACGCAATACCACCAAATACCGTTTTAGAGAGGAACGTGATATTAATATGCCAGCTGAAATTAATGTAAGGACAGATGCGGGTTACGGAGCTGCAGGAAACGGAATAGCAGACGATACGCCCGCCATTCAGAGAGCGCTGAATGACATCGATCTGGACGGGCGCATTATCATTCCTGCAGGTGTTTACAAGTTGCGGAAAGCGACTAGCCACTTCACCACCAATGACTTCACTGAAAGCACAACAGATAAATTGCCATGCTATTACTCACTCCAAATTATGCGGAGATGCACCATCCAAGCAACCGGAGCTGTCTTTATCATTAATACGTCCACAACAATTGAAGAATCATACGGTGCGATTCTCGGGATCGGGATTGAAGGTATTAATATTATCGGAGGGGCTGTATTCGGAACCGTGTTCCCGCTTAATGGATATCAAGTATACCGTAATGGAATTTTGCTTCAAAATTGCGATGACGCCATCATCGACGGATTTCAAGGCATGAACCTGACACAAGCTGTCCAAATCTACAGTTCGGTTAACTGTAAAGTGAAAAATGTAAGAGCACGGAATTGTTACGGATCAGGAATTATGGTGTATAAAGGATCAAACAACACTGTCGAAGACTGTTTTGCAACGAATTGCTGGGATGGGGTCATTTCGCTGTTCTTCACGTCTACCAGCACTATAAACAGATGCCATGTTTCGGAAACCCGCGCAACGGGATTCGCCGGTGGACAAGGGATCACCGTTGAGCATAATTCCGGATCAGCCGTCACCAACTGCATAGTCGAAGGCTTCTATTATGGCATCGACGTGAAGAACGGTTCGACGGGTTCGATAGTGAAAGGAAACACATTAACAAATAATTTGTGTCAGATCGCCATCCGTAAGGGTGATCCGCTCAACACGCAAGGGGTCTGCACGAACGTTGAAATTTCCGGGAACCTGATTTTCGATGGAAAGAAGGATTCAGGATACGCTCCAATTCTTATCAGCGATGGCGGCTCGGGACATGTCGTGAAGGACAACGTAGTAGATGAGATTCCCTATCTTGTCGCCCAGAATACAACTGTTACAGATACTAATAACTACAGTTTTACCATCTGAAACTAAAGAAGCAAGGAGATAGTGGACCGTCTTGAACGTTTCGAACAGTACACCAGACCAGTCAGAAAGACGGGATGCGGTTTTTACAGATCGTCCTCGGGGGGACGATTTTTTTTAATTGTGGCCTATTATCTTTTCAGTACAAATTTCCATGGATAGATAATCATATAAGAACTGGACAAAGGCGGCCTGCTAGGTGCTGGCTGGGATATGTGCTCAAACAAACCCCCAGATTGCCTAATTGGAGCATCATCTACATCGTGATTATCTTCGTGATCAGATTCACGATTGCTATTATTCGGCTATAGCCTGCATGCCCTGCTGCTGGGCAAAGCTCCTCAATATTCCAGTTTCCGCTCAGCCGCACGATTATCTTTGCCTTTCTCGCCGTAAGGAACGATAACGGAGGTCAGCAGCTCCGTTATATCCTTCCCAATGGCTTGATTTCTGGCATTCTGATTAAGTCAGCCACTATTTCTCTCCCTCATGCCGGCAATCGGTCCCGATTGCCGGTTCTTTCTGTTTTAATCCCCGCCGATATTTCTTTCATTGTATAATCGTGGAAATAGATAGGGAACCATTCTCCTTTCCGATTCGTCTACTTTTGCGAGGTGAACACAGTTGCAGTTCGATTACTTGAAACATGTTAAAGGCGGCTTGGACCGTCATGCCGTGCTCGACGAACTGATGCAGGCTTACGGCAAAGACGTCTGGAACTTCGCCTTCTTCATGACGCATCGAAGAGAGCTGGCCGACGATATTACCCAGGATGTATTCATCAAGGTGTTCGAGCATCTGTATAATTTCCGGGGTCAATCGTCGGTGAAAACATGGCTGCTGGCCATTACCCGCAATACGGCGCGCGACGTGCTGCGGTCGGCCTGGATTCGCCGTGTGACGCTCATGCCCAGCCGTCATGCGCAGCAGCAGACTCATGCTTCAGCGGAACAGGAGACAATCGACAAGCTCATGACCGAGCAGGTCTGGGGTGTCGTATTGAAGCTGCCTGCCAAGCTGCGTGAGGTAATGCTGCTGAGCAGTCATTACGGACTGTCGATGAATGAAATGGCGGACATGCTTGGAGTATCGACGGGCACCGTGAAATCAAGACTTCACCGGGGAAGGGCGGCGGTTAACCGCAAGCTGTCCGAGGATGCCATGCTGACCGGGGAGGAAAAGTGGACATGAAGGATCCGGTAAATCAATGGGAGCGCCGGTTGGCGGAGAAGCCTCCAATCCGAAATGGGTTCACCTCAGATATTGAACGCAAAGTGAGGGAACGCATCCGCATGAGAGAGAAGAAACGAAAATCGCCGTTTCGGGCTGCAGCGGCCATGATGTGCGTGGTTGTGCTGCTTGGCTGCGGCTGGTGGTTCCGCGACGATTTGATGCAAATTATACAGCCAGGCCATGCCGAAGACGCCATGGCTGCGCTTTTGAACGACTCCCTGGAGGATGAAGGGGATCTTATCCTTAAAGTCCAGGACTCCAAATACAGCAATTTCATGAATGATATCGGACGGCCGTTTGTTCTGCGTCATCCATCGGTGGAATTCCGTTTGACATTGCCTTCGGACGCTTCACTGAAGAATCTTGCGGAGTGGGTCGATCAGGAAATGCCCGATGTGCTCCGGTTGACGCCGGCTCAGTTCCAGGACCTCGCGGGACAGGGGAAATTGAAGTCTCTCGATATTCTGGCGGACAAGGATGGTGTAAAGCTGGATTCCATGTACGATCCGGTAGTCAAGACCATCCGTCAGCTTGGCGGAGGGGAACTGTACGGTTTTGCGCCTATCTTCAGTACGGAAGCCGTATATGTCAACAAGAAATTATTTGAGAAATACAAGATTGAGCTGCCAAAAGACGGAGTCACGACCGATGAGCTGCTGCAGATTGCCATGAAATTCAACGGCACCGGAGCAGCCGGACTATCCACCTCAACCGGCAGAAACGGATTCAGCTTGTTCAGCCAGCTGGGGAGCATCTCGGGACTGCGTTCGCTAAGTCCTGACGGCAGCCAATTGACGCTGGATACTCCGGCATGGAACAGCCTTTGGAGCGAAGTGACGGAGGGGCTGAAGGCTGGCTGGATCATAGACAATGTGATAGATTGGGCGGAACACCCGGGTGGACTATCGATGGAGCAATTGAGAAAGCTTGATGCCTTTGCCAATGGCAAGGCGGCGATGTCCATTAATACCTATTCTTACGGGAATCAGCTGGCCCAGTATAAGGTAAAGCCATCGGATGTCGAGTGGATGGCGGTTGCTCCGGCTGTGGTTGACGCATCGGCTGGTTTTTATCTGGATACGATCTATGCGGTCAATGCGCAGACGACCCAAGAGAAAGCGGCATGGGAGCTGGTGAAATTCGCAGGAGGGCCGGAGTACGCCAAAAAACTGCTCACTCAGACGGGCTCTTTGCCTGTTTATATGGATTCCAGGCAGTTAGCCTCCCTGCCTGCCGAGCAGTGGAAAGCCTTTTACCCGCCTGGTCTGGATCCGGAGCAAATTACGGCTTCCATCAAACGCTCCGGCAATGAGGAGCAGGCAAAGGCGCAGGGGCAAATCTATCAGATTGGCTCTGATACGATGAAGACGGTGTTGGACGGCAAGCTGCAGCCAGACCAAGCGCTGGCAAGCATGGAGGAGAAGCTGCAGAGCGCGAATCCCGATCTCCGAAAGGGGACTTCACCATGATTAGCAGCAGCTTGTTTACCCTATTCGCAGCCCGTCGGATTAAGCGATCCCTTATGAATATGACGGGTAGCCGTCTCGTCTTTGCAGGACTTGTCTCTCTCCTGCTGATGTCGGGCTGTTCGGATAGTTCAACTGCGCAGAAGCCTGCAGATGTCCTAAAGGTGGCCGGGGTAGACGAAACGACATTTGAATTCTATTATCAGGATTATTTTGATCTGGTTTACCCTGACCTTCCGGTTGAATTGGTTGCCATGGGAGATATTTATCAGGATAAAGACCCCATAAAGGCTTATAAGCAGCTGATTGAAAAGGAGAAGCCGGACATTATTATTTTGCCGTCGGCTTATTACAGCCCGCTCGCAGATCAAGGCCTGTTGGAGGATTTGACCGGCTGGATGAGCCGCTCGGACATGGCGGAGACGGATTATCAGCCGGGAGCTATAGCCATGCTGAAGGATAATGAAGAGAACAAAATATACGGTCTGGCTCCCTCATACGACTCTTCGCTGCTGTATTATAACGCCGATTTGTTCAAGCAGTATGGTATTGATCCCCCGACGAGCGGGATGACCTGGAAGGAGCTGCTTCAGCTGTCTTACCGCTTCAAGCAAGCGGGAGGCGGCATTGTCGGCTATCATGATCCATGGATGCAGGATTTGAACGCCCTTATATTCGATACGCTGAATGGAACCGAAGGCTTGCAGCTTGTAGATTGGCAGAGGGGCATACATTTGTTGGATACGCCCGCCTGGCATGATCTGCTGCAGACAGCCGTTGAAGCGGTTCGCAACGGGTCCATCGCCATTAAGGGCGTGGAGGTTCGCGTGGAGGACGGCGGCAGCTGGATCGACGAGGGGGCGATAGAGAAGCAGGATCTCTTCGCCAAAGGCAAAGCTGCGATGGCTATCGATATGTATGGCAACAGGAGCCGGTTTGATCAATCCAAGTTTGCCTGGAGTGCGGTCCTGCCTCCGGTGAACAGCGCTACCCGGGAGTCGGGCGGCTACATGCGGATGGATGGGGTTTTCAGCATATCCGCAAGCTCGGCGTTCAAGGAGGAGGCCTGGAAAATAATCCAGTTCATTGGCAGCGAGCGTGCCGCCAAGGTGATTTCCAAAACGGATGGCGGATTGTCGATCCGCCGCTCGGGACTTCAATTCAACACCAATCCGCTTGCGGCTGTTGCCTTCGAGCAGAAGCCGACTCTTAATGCGATTGACTTCACTGACCGAAGAGATTTCTATTTGAATGAGAATGCCATGGTTCAGAAGGAGCTGCAGATTGTGCTGCAGGGCAAGCAAAGCCTGGACGCCGCGATTCAAACCATGCAAAAGCAGGGACAGGCGTTTGTTGATGCTTTTGTGAAGAAGAACAAAGCGGATGAGGAGAAGACGGAACCGTGAGCGGGAGTGGGAAAAGAGATCATCGGATGCGCTGTGCCGCGGCTTTTCCGGCCGTTGAGGACATGAAGGCTGCTGACAATGCCGGAGAACAGGGTGACTGGCGGATTCCCCGCCGGAAGTGGAGCGGGGCCGCCATCATAGCCCTGCTGATGATTGGCTTGTCATTGATGGGAGGGTGCATGGATGGGCCCTCAAACGACAAGACGGCTAGCTCTCTAGTGATTGCTGTCAATTCCGAGATTGCTTACGATTCGGATTATCGGGATTATCTGGAGGCAGCTTTTCCGGATTTGAAATTCCGGCTGGTTGAGATGAAGATTGAGCCTGCCAAGGAGATGACCGGGCAATTAAAGCAGTTTATGCAGCGGGAGCAGCCGGATTTAATTATCGGCGTATTTGGTTATTACGTGTCGCTGGCCAACAGCGGATTGCTTGAGAATCTGTCGGTACGTCTGAAGGGCAGCGGAATATCAGCGGATGATTTTCAGCCTGGCGTTATCGAACGGCTTAAGCAGACGGCGGATGGGGAGCTGTACGGCTTGGCAGGGGAGTTTGACGCTCCTGTGCTTGTTTATAATGAGGATTTGTTTGCAAAATATGCCGTCGAGCTTCCCCATAATGATATGACGCTCCCGGAAATCTTCGAGCTGGCCAATTCATTCGCCCGGGCGGGCAGCGCTGGGGACGGGGTGGTCGGATTTCATCAATCGTTAAGCAGTATGCCGGCAGATCAGCTGAATAATTTGGCCCTGAGTGAAGGCATTCAGGCCTACAATCTGGACAAAGGCAAGATGACAATCGATACGCCGTCCTGGAAAATAGTCTTTCAAACGGTTGTCGATATGTATCGGGCCGGAACGCTTATGATGCAGGATGTTAAGACCGACAGGATAGGCGCGATGGAGGTATATGGACCGGAAGCGGTGGCTGAAGCAGATTTGTTCAAGCAGGCCAAGTCGGCCATGACGCTGGCGGATCATGGCCAGTATGCGCAGACCGGATTCAGGACCGGAGAGGCGACGCCGCCCGTTACCTCCTCCGATCGAAGCCGTACGTATCATATCTACGTACCCAATATTATGAGCATTCGCTCAGGATCACCAAACGCGGATGAGGCCTGGGAGGTTATCCGGTTTATGAACAGTGACCATATGGCGAAAGTCCGGGCCAATCTGAAGGATGATGGCTTCTCAAGCCTTAAAACCTATCAGCAGTATGATCGCGAGCCGGTCGTGGACGAGCTCTATGAGCTCCATTCCGTTCCACTGCCGACAGATGTTCCTCCTATGTCTCTCGATGTGGAAATGAAATTTTTTAATCAGCTCGCGGAGCTGGAAAACCGGGAAATCACGGCTGTAGTCAAGAAAGAGAAAACACTTGATGCAGCCATTCAAGTCATGCAGAAAGAAGGCCAGTTCCTGCTGAACGCGGCGATGCGCGCCGAGTGATAAAGAAGCGAATGAAGCGGACGAAAGAAAAAACAGAACGATGTTTATTCTTGGTATTGAAAAAATATTAATTCCTCATATTAGACTAAAAAATAATCTGATAGAATAGGAGGGGGATATAAAAAAAGGTATAAATTGGAGGAAAAACATGAAGAACAAGACGATCAGGATGTTTGCTCTTTCCTTGGTTTCTGTATGTTTGTTATTTTCATCGTTTGGCGTGGCATTCGGCGACACTGCATCAGCAGCATTGGATATTAAAGGGCATTGGGCGGAAAGCCAAATCAGCGGCTGGATCGATAAAGGCTATATTAAAGGTTACGAGGATGGGAGCTTCAAACCCAATAAGACAATAACCAGAGCAGAATTTAGTACACTGATTAACCGTTCTTTTGGATTTTCGGAAACAGCAGCAATTTCATTTGGAGATGTGGCCTCAAGCTACTGGGCCTACTCCGAAGCGGCAAAAGCTGTCAAAGCAGGATACATAAAAGGTTATGAGGATGGAACATTCGGGGTCAGCAAGCCGATAAGCAGACAGGAGGTTGCTGTTATTATTGGCAGATTGCTAAACCTGCCTGCTGTTAGTGCAGGAGCGTCATTTCAGGATGCAGGCCTGATCGCTGAATGGGCCAAAGATGCAGTGGGCCGGGCTGCTGCCAGTAATATTTTAGTAGGATATAAAGAAGACGGCAGCTTTAAGCCAACCAGCCCAATTACTCGTGCAGAAGCGGTCGTAACATTGGATCGCATTATTTCATACAAAGCGCCAACTGGATCAGCTGGATCAGTTGGGCCGGCTGGACCAGCAGGACCCGCAGGACCCGAAGGATCAACCGGACCCGCAGGACCAGCAGGGCCGTCAGGAGCAACGGGACCCGCAGGAGCAACGGGACCAGCGGGGCCGGCAGGAGCAGTAGGGCCAGCAGGACCGGCAGGAACTGATGGGGTAAATGGGGCAGATGGGATAAATGGAGCAGTAGGACCGGCAGGAGCAGTAGGTCCGGCGGGAGCAGATGGAGCAGATGGAGCCGACGGAGCAGATGGAGCCGACGGAGCAGCAGGGCCACCAGGACCGGCAGGTGTGGTAAGCTTTGCAGACTTTTTTGCCTTGATGCCTCCTGATAATGCAGCAACAGTTGCTCCGGGTACAGACGTAAATTTTCCGCAAGACGGACCTAGTAACGGAACTATTATCCGTACTGGTCCCAGTATGTTCAACTTGCCCGCAATTGGCACATATCAGGTCTTGTTTCAGGTGAGCGTGACCGAAGCGGGACAATTGATGTTAACGCTCAACGGCGCTGATTTGGCTTATACGGCAGTTGGGCGGGCTACAGGTACTTCTGAAATAGCAGGAATGGCTCTTGTGCAGACGACGGTCATCAATTCGGTACTCACTGTACGAAATCCAGCGGGCAATTCCACGGCACTAACCCTTACTCCTCTGGCAGGAGGAACAAGGCCTGTATCAGCACATCTTATTATTACGCAAGTTGCATAGATGGAGATAGAGCGGCAAATCTATGGTGTCCTCACCTTATTACAAGGTGGGGATTTTCCATGTCTGGATCGGTGCATGGGCGCGATATGGAGGAACAAAAATAGTGGAACAGCTTCTTTTGCCAGGACAAATATATGCTATACTAGCTGGAAACTAAACTAGAATAAGAGGTGGGCAAATGGCGATAGCGTACAAGATTAATGCTCCGCTTCTCTCAGGGGATGTTTCCGATGTATTCAAAAGCTCAGGAATCAAACGTCCGGCGGATGATCTTGACCGTATCCAGCGGATGATTGACAACGCCGACATTAACGTATCGGCCTGGGACGGGGACAAGCTCATCGGATTGGCCAGAGCGATTACCGATTTCTCCTATTGCTGTTATTTGTCCGATCTGGCAGTAAGTCAGGAGTATCAGAAGAGCGGGGTAGGTACAGAGCTTGTCAGGCAGCTGCGTGCGTATCTGGGGGATGAGGTCTCCTTATTATTAATCTCCGCGCCGACCGCGATGGATTATTACCCGCGTATCGGGTTTGAGAAGAATGATCGGGCATTTATAATACCAAGATCGAAGTAACGAGCGTTTGCAGAGCCTGTTAATCACTAAACCTTGGAAACATGAACGCCATTATTTCAATCCGGCAGCATGCCGTTTCGGAGGACTTCCACATGCATGAAATAAGATGGGCACGGCTGGAGGATGTCGAGGATTTGGGACGGGTGCACGCCGCATCCTATAGGGATGCTTATAAAGAGATCATGCCGGCTGATTATTTGGTCAAGGTTGCGGCTGAGGAACGGGCCAGGCACTTTGAACATTCCCTGTCTCAAGACATGGAACGGACTGCAATCATGCTGGTCAATGAAACAGCAATAGGCTGTCTGATAATCAACCCCTCCATTGAAGGCTTCGAAAGTACCGCTGAAATTTCGGCAATTTACCTGTTGAAGGAATATCAAGGCTCAGGGTATGGGACCCGTCTGCTTGATTGGGCAGTGGAGCGATTGAAGGAGCTGGGTTACATAAAAGTGATTCTGTGGGTGCTCCAGGAGAACAAGGCCGCAATCGGCTTCTACGAGCGTCGAAGCTTTGAATTCGACGGCACGGAGCGGGAGATCTACCGGAGCAGGAATTTGCGCCAAATGCGATTTCAAAAGGCGTTATGACAAGGCCTGATCGATTACGATGGAAAATAGGATAGAACCGTGCACAAGGCTGCCAATCCATTGGCAGCCTTGCTGCGTTTGCAAGCATGAACGCCAGCGTGAACATGGGTCTTTCCCGGCTTTCTGAAGTCTTTGTCCATGCCGTCCCGATCATAAAAAAGTGTAACGTATATTAAATTCGTTACAAATTATCAGAAGTAGCCGGTGATACAATATAAAGAGCACGATTAACCGAAGAATGTCCGGGAAGGAGATTGATATGATAGCGGCTATAAGCTATTCCGGCGATTTTATTCCGGACGATGGGCAGCTGCAAAGGATGAAGCGGCAGTTTCCCCAGGTGACGTTTATGGATAAAAAGCGGGATGAATGGGAGCTCGGCGGCCTCGAGAATGCCGAAATTCTGATTGGATTCCCATCTGACGGGATGCTTCAAACGATGAGAGCGCTAAAATGGCTGCAGCTGCCAAGCGCCGGAGCGGACAGCTATGCGAAGAGGCCTGCGCTGCCGGAGCATGTGGTCGTGACCTCCTCCAGCGGAGTATTCAGCGTCCCCGGAGCCGAGCATGCACTGGCGCTGATGCTGGCGCTGACGAGGCAGCTTCACGTTCATTTCCGCCAGCAATCGGAACGGATCTGGAAGCATAATCCGCGTTGTCTGGAAATTCAGGATTCGAACGTGACGATCATCGGCATGGGGGATATTGGAACGGAGTTGGCCCGGAAAGCGAAAGGGCTGGGAGCCTGCGTCATCGGGGTCAAACGGAGCTTGTCGGAACGTCCGTCTTTTGTCGATGAGCTGGTTGTGACCGCCGATCTGGACAGCGCCCTGGCCAAATCGGATTTTATCGTCTCCACACTTCCGCTGACGGCCGAGACCGAGGGTATAATCAGCGCTGAACGAATCGGGCGGATGAAGCGCGGAGCTGTTTTCATTAATATTGGACGCGGGCGCACCGTCGACGAGGAGGCGCTGATCGAAGCGCTGCAGAGCGGGCATCTTCATGGAGCGGGACTGGATGTTACGGCGGTGGAACCGCCCCAGGCAAGCAGCCTCTTGTGGGATATGCCGAACGTCATTCTGACGGCTCACGCGGCAGGCGTAAGTCCCAAAAAAGCGGAGAGAAGAACCGAATTATTCGCAGCCAATATTCAAAGATATTTGCAGGGCGAGCCGCTGCTTAATGTCATCGAACGGGGCAGAGGGTATTAAACGTTTATTGATCTTGGGTATGGCTGGTGATAAGATCGCATTACGGTAAAACCCAAGTATGACGCCTTAGGAAAGGAGAATGGATGAATGAAAATAATCCGTTATAACACGCTTCTCGATGAACTCATTCCCGAAGGGCGGGAAATTCATAAGCTTGCTTCCGGATATTCGTTCGCGGAAGGACCTGTCTGGTGTTCACGGACCAACCAGCTTTATTTCACAGACTTTCCCAACCATCATATTCATACCTGGAGCGAGGCGGATGGGGCACGGCTTTACAAGGAGCAAAGCGGCAGGGCGATCGGTCTTGCACTGGATGCGGAGGGCCGCCTGCTTCAGTGCGAATCGCTGGCGCGGCGGATTTCCCGCATTGAAGCGGATGGAGCCGTAGCCGCTCTGGCAACGCATTATCAGGGAAAGCGGTTGAATAATACGAACGATGTCATCGTGAAAAAGGACGGGACGATTTACTTCTCCGATCCCTACAGCGCGATGCTGGGAGATTCCAGAGATCTGGATTACAATGGCGTATTCAGGTACCGCCCGGCAACAGGAGCTGTCGATTTGCTGGTCGGCGACTTTGAGCGGCCTAACGGCCTGGCCTTTTCGCCCGATGAATCTCTGCTCTATATTAACGATACCAACAAACAGCATATTAAGGTGTATGATACTGCGCCCGACGGAACCGTAAACCCTGAAGGTCGGATCTTCGCAGAAATGGATGCGGCAATGGGGCCGGGGGCCGCGGATGGAATGAAAACCGATGAGCGGGGCAATGTGTATGTCACCGGTCCGGGCGGCATCTGGATATACGCGCCATCAGGGGAGCATTTGGGCAGAATCGAGCTGCCCGAGGTTGCAGCCAATTTATGCTTCGGCAGCGGGGCCGGCTCGCAGCGGAACGATATTTTGTATATTACCGCTTCCACTTCTTTATACAGTGTGAGGCTTGATGTTTGCGGAGCTATGTAGAATGGGTGCTTGCCACAACCTTATAGCATTTATAAGTTTTACGCCTATAAATGTCCATAAGATTTGAGGGAAGAAACGAACTGCTCCGCCAAAGAACGGCGATAGCCGTTTCTTCTTTTATAAACGGGGAGGGATACAGGATGAAGTTTGGTTATTTGGGACGATCCGGCATGAGAGTAAGCCGGTTATGCCTGGGTACGGCTGCTTTCGGCAGCGAGAAGAAGAAGCCGGGGGATTACGGCAGCGTGACGGAGCAGGAAGCGCATAACATCATGGATGCCGCTCTGGATGCGGGAATTAATTTTTTTGATACAGCCAATGTATACGGCGATCTCGGACAGCGCGGCATCACGGAGGAAATCATTGGCCGCTGGTTCGCCAAGGGCGGCAGCCGCCGCGAGCGGGTCGTGCTCGGCACGAAGGTCGGACGCATGTTTGACGATGACATCATCGACGGTCCGAATCAGCCGCAGGGACTGTCCTTATATAAAATCCGCCGCCATTTCGAAGCTTCGCTGAAACGATTGCAGACCGACCATATCGAGCTTTACCAGATGCACCACGTCGACCGCAACGTATTGTGGGAGGAGCTGTGGGAGGCCTTCGAGGGATTGGTGCGGCAGGGCAAGGTGGATTATATCGGCTCCTCGAATTTCGCAGGCCGGGATTTATTGAAAGCGCAATCAAGCGCCAAAGAGAGACATTTCATGGGCTTGATCTCCGAGCAGCATGGCTACAGTCTGGTCAACCGTTATGCCGAATTGGATACGCTTCCCACAGCAAGAGATCTGGGAATTGGCGTTACGATCTTCAGCCCCTTGGCCAGAGGGCTCCTGGCTCTCGACATCACGCGCCCTGTCCCGCAGACGCTGAGCGGTCATGCGCGCAAGCTGCTTGAGTCGCACCGTCCACAGCTTGAGCAGTACTCCGCCCTCTGCCGTGAGCTCGGGGAGAAGGAGGCTCACGTCGCCTTGGCCTGGTTGTTGGCGAATCCGGCAATCTCCGCGCCGATCATCGGCCCCTGTACGGTAGCGGAGCTCGAGGATTCGCTGAGGGCTGTCGAGATCGAGCTGGATGAGCCGACTCTAAGGCGGCTGGATGAGATTTTCCCGGCGCCGCGCGAGTTGAATATTTTTCAATAAAGAGGGTGGGGATCGCCATGTCGAATAACTCGCCGTGTACAATTGCTGAGACTGCTGTTTCCAATATAAAAATGCTGGTTTTGGAGAACATCCTGCTCAAAATCAGCATTTTGACCGGAAAAGGCGCCGATCTGTACGAATTCATCTATAAGCCCCTGGATATGGACGTCCTTCTGAAGACTGGCGCAGGACTCGAAGGCTTCCGCGGCAGGAATCTCGCCGAACAGCGGCTTGGGATGTATTCGGAGCTCTATGCGGGAGGCTGGCAGGACTGCCTGCCGCATAGAGCCCGATACGGCAGCATCGAGATTACGCAGGATACGGGCGGGATCGCCGCGACGCTTCCATGGGAGTATGAAATAATCGAGAACACGGCCGACAAGGCGGCTGTCCGCTGCTATATCCAGCTGCCGGAAATCCCCATGTATGTTGAGAAAACCTTCATGATCAGGCAGAACGATCCCGTCTTGTATATCGGGGAGCGAATCCGGAATACGGGAAACTCCGCTATCGCGTTTACCTGGACGCAGCATCCTGCGTTCGGGGGACAGTTTCTGGACGAACACGTGACCGTCGAGGTGCCGGATTGCATCGCATTCCATCCCCGTCAGTATGCGGCTGCTCCCGGCAGCGGTCTGGGCAGTTATGAGGAGCCGATAGACCGGATTACGCTGCCAAGCGGCGCAGCCAGGAATATTCGGGAGGTGCTTCCACGGGAGGCGCATGAACAATTATTTCTCGTGCTGAAAAATATCAGCGAGCCCTGGGCGAGGCTGGTCAACCGGAAGAAGGGAGTCGGCGTTTCGCTCCGCTGGAAGCTCGACGCTTTTCCGTACATCCGCTATTGGAGCAGCATCAGCGATGACATCTATACCGTTGCCATCGAGCCTTCCAATGACGCGTTTGCCTCGTTGGACGATTCTCTGACTCACGGCACTTTCCGGGAGCTGCAGCCGGGTGAGGAATATGCCACCGATTTTAGCTGCGGAATTTTTGAAACAACGGTCTAAATTCTCTGGAAAGAAGGGCTGCTCCATGACAGTGGCGATAACGGTTCGGGATGATTCTCCCAGATTGAAGCTGGCGCTTGGTCACTTGACCGAAGCGCTCGAAGAGATCGGGGAACCCTGGAGCTGCGGAGCGCCGGACAGTCCGGCGTCCACAACTATTATGATAACGGCAAGCGTAGAGGAAGCAGCATCGTACGGGCTGAACATGGATGCCGGCGTTCGAAGCGAGGGCTTTGAAATCCGCCAAGGCATTTATAAGGGCAGGCAGACGGTATACGTGCTGGCTGCCGAGGAAACGGGAGGGATGTACGGCATATTCGAGCTTGCCGAGCGGCTGCAGTCGAAGGGTAAGCTGCTGGATGTCCCGGAGTGCGTGATGAACGCCAAATTTCCCTTCCGCGCGCTGAAGTTTAATTTGCCCTGGTCCAGCTACAGGACGAATGAATGCTTCGACCTTCAGCACGACGCCGTCCGCGATCTGGACTTCTGGGTCCAGTTTCTCGATATGATGGCCAGGAACCGCTATAATACGCTGACACTCTGGAATCTGCACCCCTTTCCCTATATGATCAGGCCGGTGAATTTTCCGGAAGCCTGCCCCTTCACAGAGCAGGAATTATCGGAGTGGAGGCAGTATTGGACCTCGCTGTTCCAGATGGCGAAGGATCGTGGAATCGAAACCTATATGGTGAACTGGAATATTTTCGTATCGGAATCGTTCAAGGCGAACTACGACGCAAATGCTGTCAGCGATCTGCAGCATTATTACGGCGATTCCTATTCCACGGAGCAGATTAAGCAGTATAACCGCGAATGCGTAACGCAGTTGATCGACGAATACCCCGATTTGACCGGCCTTGGCACATCGCTGGGGGAAAGAATGCATGATATGACTCCGCAGGATAGGCAGACATGGATCGAGGATGTCTATTATGAAGGAATGAAGCGGGCAAGCCGGCCTGTCAAATTCATTCACCGCGCGCCGTTTTCCGTCGATCCGCAAATTACGAGAGACTCCATTGAGAACAACGGCTTTCTGCCCGAGCCGGTCTGGGTCGAAGTGAAGTTCAACTGGTCCCATGCCTATTCCTCCCCAAGACTGCTGCTCACGCATGGCGGTTCGGCAGGAATGGAGGGGTATTGGGATCGGCCGCCGGCCAATTACAAAATCACCTGGATGGTGCGCAATGAGGATTTCTTCACGCTCCGCTGGGCGCAGCCTGATTTCATCCGGACGCATATCTCGGCTAATGCTCATGACTATGTCGGCGGATATTATATCGGCTCCGAGTGCTTTATCCCTGCCGACGATTACTCTCATGCCGCGGGACATCCCCATATGGACTGGACCTATGCTTTCGAGAAAATGTGGCTGTATTACATGCTGTGGGGCCGGCTGCTGTACGATTCCGGGACGCCAGATACCGTCTTCGAGGAGGCAATCGGCCGGCGCTTCGGCAAATCCGCAGGGAGTCCGTTATTAAGCGCTTATTCCGCCGTCTGCAAAATGCCGATGGCGCTGGCCTCGTACTTTTCGTTCACATGGGACTTTACCTTATATGCGGAAGGCTTCATCGCAAGCGACAATACCAAATGCGACTCACCCGGCGATGCCTTCATTTCATTGCAGGATCTGCTGGAAAGCACGCCGTTCGATCCCGAATATTTGTCGCTCAGGGATTATACGGACCTGCTGCTGGGCGGCGGTTCCATGGAAGGGCGGACAACGCCCCTCCAGCTCGCGGATACGCTGGAAGCGGACGCCGGCCGCGGGTTGGCTTTGCTCGGGGCGATCCGCTCGGAGCGTCCGGCTCTTGACTGCGAGAAGGCGGATATTGAGGCGTGGGCGTATCTCGGTCTTTATTTTGCCGCCAAGCTGCGGGCCGGGGTGCATGCTGCGCTGTTTGAGAGAACCGGCGAAGAAGCGGAGCGGCAGAACGCTGTGGAATGGCTGAGTCCGCCGCATGCCGCCAGCCACTGGGAGGCGCTGATTGCGGTGACGAATGCCCATTACCGCGAGCAGCCTCTGATGCACCTGGGGGAAACGCCGTTCAGGTGGGATTTGTTCCGGCCGCAAATTGCGGCGGATATCGCATTTGCAAGCGGAAAAGAGGCGATAGAGCATGCTGAAGGTCATGATCGTAGAGGATGAGGATATCGTCAGAGATGAAATCAAGCATCTGATCGATTGGGAATATCACGGCTTCGCGCTCATCGCCGAAGCGAGGAACGGCCGCGAGGGCTTGCGGCTATTCGAGGAGCAGAATCCCGACATCATCATCTCGGACATCAAGATGCCCGTGCTCGGCGGCCTGGAAATGACGGCGGGCATTCTCGGCAGGCAGAAAAACAAGAAAATTATCCTGCTGACGGCCTTCGGAGATTTCGATTTTGCGCGCGAAGCGATCAAGCTGGGCATTCATTCCTATGTGCTGAAACATGAGCTGGACAGCGAAATATTAGTGGAAGAGCTCAATAAAGCGAAGCAGCAGATTGAACAGGAAGAGAGCGCGGGCTACCTGGCCAGAAAAGAGCATCTGCGGATGTTCCTCAAGCGCGCGGCATCGCAAACGGGTGAAGCGGAGACGGCAGGTCTCGCGAGTCCATTCCCCTGGCAGGGCAGGACGGGAATATTCATTGTGGGGCTTGACCGCAAGCCCCGGGAGCGGGAACCGCTGCAGCCTGTGGATGAAGGGATAGAGCGGGGCGAGTTTATCGACCTTCTGTATACCCGGCTGTTCAAAGGATTCGAAGCCGAGGCGGCCGATTTGTCCAACCGCGAATATGCGGTTTTTGTCCGGATTCCCCAGCCGTTCAGCGAGAGTAAAATGTACGAGTTCAACTGGGCGTTCGCCCGGCATCTTCAGCATCAAATTGCCCGGGCCAGCGGCCATACCGTGTCCATCGCCATCGGGCCGATTTTCGAGAATCCTCGCGCCACGAAGGAATCCTTGAAGAAAACAAGGGAAATCTACGCACTGAAAATTTTCAATAAAAGCAGCTGCATTCTGACCGGTGCCGGGAAGGCGCCGAATCAGGATATTCCCTATCCTGCGATAGAGCAGAAGCTGAAGGATATTCAGGATGACCTCAGCTTGAGTCGGTATGCTGACGTGATCGGGAAGATCAGAGATCTGTTTACACGCCAGCTGGTGTCGCTTCAGGATACGGGCTTGCTGCGCAAATGCATGTTTGAGCTGGTTCGGATCATCAATCTTCAGAAATCGCCGCAGCAGGGCGCTCCGATTATCGACCCTATTGAAAAGCTGGCGGAAATTCAGGATCTGGACAATGTATTTCAAATGTCCGACTGGTTTGAGTGCATTGTCGGGCAGATCTCGGAGGAGTCCAAATCGAAGCACAGCAGGAAGATCAGGGATGTGCTTCAATATATTCATGCCAATTATCAGAAGGATATTTCGCTGAATGAGGTTGCCGACAGGCTGGGGCTAAGTCTGATTTATACCAGTCAGCTGTTCAAGAAGGAGGTAGGCATTTCATTCGTCGTCTATCTCGCCAGGTACCGGATCGAACGCGCCCAGGAGCTTCTGGAGACGGGGAATTATAAAATCTATGAGGTGGGCTCGATGGTCGGCTATCAAACGGTGCAGTATTTTTGCAAAACCTATAAACGGATAACGGGAAGAAATCCCGGCAGCCGCTAACGCTATACGGCAGGAAGAGGGATCTTATGACAAGTCGGTTCAACTTATGAGAATCAAGACAAAAATCGTCACGCTGACTTTTCTCGCTATATTGCTTTCCGTCGGACTAATGGGAGTTTCCATGTACATTTACGTCAATCCCATTCTCAGCAGACAGACCATCAGAGACAACCAGACCATCGTCGGGAAAATAACGCAGCAGGTCTCGTACACGCTGGAGGATACGGTGACCTACGCCAAGGGGATTATCGTCAACGACCAGCTGCAGGCTTTATTGAAGAAAACGATGGTAACGGACGGTTACGACTATTTCTCGACGGTCTGGAAAATCAATACGCTGCTCAAGGAATACAATTTCCTTAGGGACAATATTATCGTGGATATGAGCATCGTCGATACGCATGGCAAGGCGCTCGAGCTGAGCGGCATTTACTACAGCGACCTGAGCGGGGGCTGGTACGACGATTTCAGAAACAGCCATACATATAACGGGGTCTCCAGACCCCATATCGTGGTCGCTCCGTCGAATACATCCCGTTTGAATGTGGTGACGTATGTGACCAATATCTATGATAAACAAAACCCCTCCCGGAGCGTTTATTTGGGCAAGCTGCTGATCAACCTGAACTATGCCGCACTGGTAAAGCCGATGCTCGTGGAGCCCTCACTCGGGATCAAGATTATCGCTTTCGACAAGTCGGAGCATACGATTTACTCCCCCGACCCATCCTCTGCCGCCATTCCCGATGAATTGCTGAAAGGGCCTTCACAGACCCAGAACGTCTTGTTCAGGGCGGGCCAGTATTATATCTTTGATTCGATTCCATCCAGCAACTGGACGATTACCGGAACGATATCCAAAAGCAAAATAAACGCGAATATGAAATATTTCAATTACGCGATTGTGTATATTTTTTTGATCTGCCTGCTGTTCATGTGGATCATCATTTATCCGGTAGCCGCCAATGTGGCAAAGCCCCTGCTCAAGCTGGTTCGCGGCATGAGGCAGGTGGCGAAGGGGGAATTCCACACCAATATCGTGGTGACAAGCGGAGACGAGATCGAGGAAGCGGCCAGAGTGTTCAACCGCATGGTCAAGGATATCAAGAAATTATTGGACGAGTCTGTCCTCATGGAGAAAAAGGAAAGAGAACTGGAGCTCAAAATGTTCATGCTGCAGATCAATCCGCATTTTATCTCCAACACCCTGAACGCCATTATTTACCTGGCGCGCAAGGCGAACGCCCCGGATATTGTCACGCTGACGAAGGCGTTCATCTCCTTCCTGCAGACAACGATCAGGAATCACCCCAAGATGCTCTCCAGCATCGGGGACGAGATGAACTATATCGACGACTACAATATGATCCTCAAATACAGGTATAACGATGCGGTGGAAGTCATCTGGCAGGTTGATGAGTCGTGCAAGGCATATAAAATTCCGAAAATGATCCTGTATCCGCTTGTCGAGAACAGTATCTTTCACGGGATTCTGCCTGCCTTGAGGAAGGGCTGGATACGGATCCATGTCTCATCCGACTCCAATGCGCTGAAGGTCAGCGTGGAGGACAACGGAGTTGGAATCAGCCCAGGCATTCTGGACAAGCTCCGGGGGCAGATGGCCTCGCCTGCGCTGGAGGAGGATCTGGATCACATCGGGCTGCTTAATGTAAACAACCGTCTGAAGCTGCTGTTCGGCCATACCAGTATTCTGAATATTGAAAGCACGGAAAACGAAGGTACGCTGATCTGGTTTTCGCTGCCGCTTATTTTCCTGACGCACGACCCTAAAAATGTATAACAGATCATAATTTTGAGCTATATTTTGCGATTCCCGCAGATGATAAATTCAAGATGCAGGAAAAAGATAAACAGGAGGAGGCAGTTGAATGAAATCACGCATTTGGAGGGGTATACCGTTATTTCTTGTCAGCATTCTTATAGGTACGCTGCTTGTGTCATGCAGCAGCGGCGGCGGTAACAACCAGACGGCCGCGAATAATGAAGAATCACAGCAGAGCTCAGACACAGGCGGGAAGACGGCGGAAAAAAAGACAGACATCAACATCTGGACATGGGATGTCTCGGACAGCCGCAAGAAACTGTATGAGGAATTTACCAAGCTGAATCCGCAGTACAATATCGTGCTGACCTCGGTTCTGGCCAAGGATATGGCGCAAAAGCTCCAAACTGCGCTTGCCTCGGGAGCCGATCTGCCGGATATCGCCTGGCTTGAACAGACGTTCCGCGGCAAGCTGCTGTCGCTGGACATTTGGGAGGATCTTTCCAAGGAGCCTTACAGTCTCGACACCTCCCAGCTGCTGGACTACCTGATACCCCTGGAAACGACAGATTCCGGCGTATATGTCGGGCCAGAGGCTCCTTCCGTAGCCGGCATGGCGTACAAGCGGGCTTTGGCCAAGGAATACTTCGGCACTGATGATCCTGCGGAGCTGGAGAAAATTTTTACCGACTGGGATGTATTTATCGAAAAGGGGAAGGAAGTTAAACAGAAATCAAATGGAAGCGTATTCATGTTTGCCAGTCTGGGCGATGCCTATGCGTTCCTGAAGGGCCAATCGAGCACGCCGTTCATCCAGGGCGATACGCTTAATTTCGATCAGGGCGTCAAGCCGATTCTGCAGAAGCTTGTGGAAATGAAGCAGGCGGGAATCGTCGATACGCTGGATGTTTCATCGCCGGCCGAAGGCACGTCATATACGGACGAGATTCATATCTTCTACCCGTGCGCCAACTGGTCCGTCGACTTCACGATCAAGGCCAATGACAAGGACGGGATTGGCCGCTGGGGCTTCATGATCCCGCCGGGCGGCCCTTTCCCTTTCGGCGGAACGGTTCAGGGGGTTCCGGCGAAGGCCAAGAACAAGGTGGGTGCAGCGGAACTGATCAAGTTCTTCTTCATGACCGAGAAGGGCTCGGAAATTATGCGTGACCAGAAAGGGAATTTCTCCCCTTACAAGCCTGTCTATGATATTCCGAATTTCTATTCCCATAAGGATGAGCATTTTGCGGGGCAGGATGTCATGGCCGTGTTCGATACGGATATTTTCCCCAAAATCAAATCGGTGCGTCTGCCGAGCAAATATGATCAGGATATCGATGATGCGATGAATGTTGCGATGCAGACGATCAACGCGTCCGAGGGCGGCAGTGTGTCCGTCGACGAGCTGGTCCAGAAAATGCAGGACGACATCATGACCAAGCAGCCGGATATCAAGGCATAGTTCCGTTAAAAGAAGCGGGGTTCGGGTTAACGCCCAACCCCCTTTATACACAGTCAGATGTTTTAACTCCATTCGTTAGAGGGTGAAGGATTTGCAATGGAATGGAAGAAAGCTGGTTCCCTATTTTCTCATTACTCCGTATTTTCTGCTGTATGCGCTGTTTAGTCTCTTCCCGATTGTGTACTCGCTTGTTCTCAGCTTTACAAGCTGGGACGGGATTTCCGCCAAGACGTTTGTCGGGTTGAAGAATTATATCCGTATCTTCACGGACGATCCGCTGTTCTACAAATCCATTTTCAACACGCTGCTGATCGTCGTGGTCACCATTCCGGTGGAGATTGTGCTGGGGCTGGCGCTTGCGGTATTCCTCAAGGATTTCTTCAGCAGATCCCGGACGACGTTCCAGTTAATCAATTTTTTCCCGTATATTACGACGCCCGTCGCGATCGGGATTATCTTTCAGATCATGTTCGACTGGAAGACCGGCACCGTGAACATTCTTCTGGAGAAGATCGGAGTGGACTCCGTCAACTGGCTCGGTACCTCCACGCCTGCGAGAATAGTGGTCATGATAATTGTAGGCTGGGTCGGATACGGCTATAAAATGGTGCTGTTTCTCTCGGGCTTGTCGACGATTCCCGAGGAGCTCTATGAATCGGCCAAAATCGACGGCGCGAAATGGATCAACTCCTTCTACTACATTACGCTTCCGATGCTGAAGCCGATCATGCTGTTCGTAGTCATTACGAGCATTATTAACGGGTTCAAGCTGTTCGATGAGCCCCAGCTTCTGTTCCAGTCGGCCTCACAGCCGATTGGAGGTCCCGATCATGCCGCAATGACCGTCGTGATGCGCTATTACGAAGTGGCGTTCAAGGATTTTCAATTCGGCTACGGCTCGGCGATTGCCTACAGCCTGTTTATCATCATTTCGATTTTTTCCTTTTTGACCTTGAAGATTATGAACCGCGGGGAGGAGACCTGACACTTGAGTATATCAATCGCAAAATGGCCGGTGTATTTCTTTGTGGCGGTCTTGTCCCTGCTTGCCCTGATTCCTTTCTATATGATGATTGTGATGGGCACCTATGTCAGCGAGGATCTGTACACGGGTCTAAAGCTGCTGCCGGGCAATTATTTCATTGAGAATTTCAAATCGATTATGGAGCAGAATTTTTTCAAATTTTATCTGAACAGCGTCTATGTCTCGGTGCTGAACACGGTCGGAGCCGTGCTGATCAGCGCCCTGACGGGCTTTGCTTTTGCCAAATACAATTTCAAGGCGAAGAAGTCGCTTTATTATTTTATTCTGGGCACGCTGATGATCCCTTCGCAGCTTGGACTGATCGGTTTCGTGGTGGAGATGCGGACGCTCGGACTTGCCAATACGCTGTATCCGCTCATTATCGGCGGCCTGGCCAACGCTTTCGGCGTTTTCTGGATGACGCAGTATATCGCAAGCTCCGTTCCCAATGAAATTATTGAGAGCGGTAGGCTGGACGGCTGCAGCGACCTCGGTATTTTCGCCAGGATTGTGCTGCCCGTCATCCGGCCGGCCATGATTACGCTTTTCCTGCTGTTCTTCTTATGGTCCTGGAACAATTATCTGACGCCGCTGGTTCTCATTAACAAGGAATCGTTATATACGATACCGCTTGCCATATCTACATTGGGGAGCGAATACCGGACGGATTATTCCGCCAGAATTCTGGCTCTTGCCATTGCGACGCTGCCGATTCTCGTCATATTCGGCTTCGGGTCCAAGCATCTTATCCGGGGACTTGTAGGCGGGAGCATCAAGGGATAGATAAGGAGTGCGATGATGAAACAGATTGTGGAGCTAAACGGGGACTGGGAGCTTAAGAGCTTCAAGCCGGTCGATCAAATAAACGCCGATAACAAGGAATGGGAGACGGCGGAGAACTGGATCAAGACTTCTGTGCCGGCGCAAGTACATGAGATATTGCTGCGGGAAGGCATTATCGAGGACCCTGCGCTGTGGGGGAAAACCGAAGCGTGCCTGTGGGTGGCCGAGCAGGACTGGATTTATCAATGTGAATTCGCCTGCGGAGAGCCTGCTGTATCCGGGGGAAAGGCCTATCTGCATTTCAAAGGTCTGGATACGCTGGCGGATATTTATTTGAACGGAAAGCATCTGGCCAGCCATAACGATATGTATCTGCCGCTCAGGGTGGATGTGACCGGCCGGCTGGAGCCGAATAACACCCTGATGATCCATTTTCACTCCGTGCATGAATATATCAAGCATCTGGAGCTGCCGGAGGAATGGATCGGCAAAATCAGACCGAGCCGGTTATTGCGGAAAAACGAGCATGATTTCACCATGTATCTGGGCGCCAAGCCTTATCTTACCCACGTGGGCATTTACGATAAGGTACTGCTGGAAGTGATAGACGAGGCGGAAATTATCGGGACGGATCTTCGGGTCAGGCTGCTGGACGGCTACGGACAAGGGACGATCAAGGTAACAGCCGACGGGTGGGGCAGCGTGGGAGAATGCGGGCTGAAGGTTGAAGTCCGAGATCCGGACCGGCGCCTTGTTGCGGAATACAGCGGCAGGGCAGACCGCAATCATAAAGGCCGATGGGGGCATTCCTGCGAATTGACCATCGACAGCCCCCGGTTATGGTGGCCGCGCGGCTACGGAGGGCAGCCGCTGTACGAGGTTGCCGTGGAGGTGCTGGTAAACGGCGAGGTCAGGGACCGTGAAGTGAAACAGATCGGATTCAGGGATGTTGTCATGGCGAAGCCGCTGGACTTTGTCATCAACGGGCGGCCTGTCAAATTATGGGGAGCCTTGTCTGCTCCGATTCAGGGCATTACGCATTGCTGGGACAATGAGAAATCCAATCTGCTGCTGGATATGCTAGAGAACTGCAATATGAACGCGCAGCGGGTATGGGGCGGATGCGACCGGTACGACGACGCGTTCTACCGGGAAGCGGACAAGAGGGGCATCCTCGTCTGGCAGGAATTTTTTCATGATTACGGCATGTTTCCCGATACGCCGGATTACCGCGAATTATGCAGGAAGGAAGCCGAATATCAGGTCAAGCGGCTGAAGCACCACCCTTCCATCCTGCTGTGGTGCGGCGGGAACGAATGCTTTATGGGGGCGGAATTCGAGCTGCCGGGCGAGTCTTATATTGGCGGCGAAATATTTCTCGAGGATTACAGAAACGTCTGCGGGACTCTCGATCCGGACCGGTATTATCATATCAATTCGCCATCGGGAGGCAGCTACTCCAATGATCCTCTGGAGGGGGACACGCACAGCTATACCAATACCTGGTATGTGCCTGGAGCCGATTATCCGGTCTTTATCGCAGAGGAAATCCGGACGTCGCCGCCAGCGGTGAAGAGCTTCGTCCGGTATATGGGAGAAGAGAGAGCGTGGCCCGCAGGGTACTCGGGAATGATCACCAGGAAGGACCAATACCCCTGGCCGGATACGTGGACGGAGCGCACGACTACATTCGGGTGGAGAAAAATCCCGCCGATCGAACAGTTCTACGATTCGGATGATCTCGAATCGGCGGTCTATAAATTCGGAGCGGCCCATGGACTCTACTTGAGGAAAATTATTGAGAACAACCGCAGAGGAAAACCGTCCGCAAGTCCGGAGGGAGAGCGGATCACCAAAGGGCATTTCGTCTGCAGATGGAATGATCCCTGGCCGGTCATCTATGGCTCGATGATCGACTATTATTTTGAACCCTATATTCCCTATTATGCTGTCAAAAGAGCGTACGAACCGGTTCTGCTCTCCTTCGACGTGAACAATTTCATTCATCTATGGGTGGTTAATGACAGCCCGGAGGATGTGGGGGGAACCTTGTTTATCAAGCTGTTCAACCCTACCGCCAACGGCTTTGCCGGAGAAATGACGAGGAAGGTAGCCGTCCCTCGGGGTGAATCGAAGCTCATTGCCAATCTGAATGAGTTCAACCAGTTTTCGAGAGAGTATATCCTCTACGCCTGTCTCGTAGACGGCACAGGCAAAGTCGTAGCCAGGACGAATGATTTCGTGGATATTGAAAAACATTTGAAATTTCCCGAAGCCAGGCTTAATATGGAAATAAACGGAAATTATTTGATGCTGACTACGGACCGGTTCGCCAGAAGCATTGAGCTTGGCGGCAGCGATGAGGGGGATGAGTTCGGCTGGCTGTTCGAGGACAATTACTTCGATCTGCTTCCGGGTGAAGAGAAGCGCATCCGAATATGGGGCAGGCACACGAAGGGAATCATTTCGGCCAAACCGTATTATTCGCCGTTCGTTACCAAGGTCTCTTTCAACCTGTAACTGTCATTCACGGCTCGGTTAAGAGAGGAGGAAACGAATGAAGATTACCGATGTTGAAGTCTGGAAATTGACCGGAGCGATCGATCCCGTGTGGGCGCATGACGAACGCTCCGCAGCGCCGCTGGACAGTTATTCCGACTACGCGCAGCGCAGCCAGCCGGTCAGTCTCGCGGATGGCAGGCTTCCCGTGGTCCGCCATTATGTGATCATTCATACAGACGAGGGAATTGACGGTCTATACGGGCCGATTGTGTACGAGGAGCAGGCGGATATTATCGTTAAAAGGATCAAACCGTTCCTGATCGGCCAGAATCCGCTTGATATCGAACGGCTGTGGGATCAAATGAGAGTTGACCGGCATGGACGTTCCGGATATTTCATGATGGCGCTCAGCGCGATTGACTGCGCGCTTTGGGATTTGCGCGGCAAATATTACAACGCGCCGGTTTACCGGCTGCTTGGAGGGCCGACACGCACACAGATTCCCGTATATGCCAGTACGCTCGGCTTTCCCATTGAGGCCGGAGCAGCCGGGAAGCAGGCGAAGGCTTTGGCCGGGGAGGGATTCACCGCGCAAAAATGGTTTTTCCGCCACGGTCCCTCGGGCGGCAGGGAGGGCAAGGCGATCAACCTGCGGATGGCGCAGGAGATCCGGGATGCGCTTGGCGGCGGGAGCGACTTCATGCTGGATTGCTGGATGGGCTGGGATGTGCCCTATGCGCTCGATATGATGGAGCAGCTGCGCGAATTGCGGCCGCTCTGGCTGGAGGAGCCGCTGCAGCCCAATCAATTGGACGGCTACGGGGTGCTTCAGGACCGGGGAGGGATACCGCTTGCGGCCGGCGAGCATCTGTATACGCGCAAGGAATTCAAGCCGTTCCTGGACCGGGGGCTGCTGGATTACGCGCAGCCGGATCCCGACTGGACCGGAGGCATTACGGAGCTGCGCAAAATCGCCATTCTTGCGGAAACCTTTGACGTCAAGTTCATTCCCCACGGCTGTACGGTAATGGCGAACCTTCATGTCATTGCGTCGCTGCCGCCTTCCGTCTGTCCTTATCTGGAATATTTAATCCGGTATCAGCGGCAGCAGAATCACTTTCATATCAATAAACTCGTACCGGTTGACGGTTTTCTGCCGCTGCCCGATCAGCCGGGTCTCGGAATTGAGCTGGACGAGAGCGCGATCCTGAGCAAAATGGTTTACAGTTAATAATACTAGAAGTCTGATGATTAACAGGTGGAGAAGGCGGAAGACGTTTCCGCATGCGCAGCCAGATTTTCACCAGACTTCTGCAGGAGGCCAAGAATGAAAATAACAAGCATCGAGACCTTTACGACCCGCCAGCTGTCGATCGTCCGCGTCACCTCGGAGGACGGATTGCAAGGCTACGGTCAGATTGCTCCCTATCATGCCAATATATCGGCGCTCGTACTTCACCAGCAGGTCGCGCCCCGCGCATTGGGCGCAGATTCGAATGAGCCGGGAGCGTTAGCCGAGCTTATTATCCGGGAAGAGCATAAATTTCCCGGCTCTTATATTTGCCGGGCGGTTGGCGGGTTGGATACGGCATTATGGGATTTGAAGGGGAAGCGTGCCGGGAAGAGCGTATGCGAGCTTCTGGGCGGACAGCCGCGGAAGCTGGATATTTACGGCTCCAGCATGAAGCGCAATATATCGCCGGCGGACGAAGCGGAGCGGATCAAGCGGCTCCAGGAAACGAATGGAATCCGTGCCTTCAAAATCCGCATCGCCAATAATTTCGGCAATGATGTGGACGTCTATCCCGGCCGTTCGGAACAGGTTGTTCGTGCGGTAAGGGAGGCTGTCGGCGACGATACGCTGCTGTTTGTCGATGCGAACAGCGGCTTGACGCCGGGCAAAGCGATCGAGACGGGCCGTATGCTGGAGCAGTACGGAGTATGCCACTTCGAGGAGCCTTGTCCCTATACGGAGCTGGAATGGACGAAGCAGGTAGCGGATGCGCTTGATATTCCGGTTACCGGCGGCGAGCAGGATACGGACCTGGCCCAGTTCCGGCGGATGATCGCGATGCGGGCGGTTGATATCGTCCAGCCGGATATCTGTTATGTCGGCGGCTTGAGCCGTGCCCTTGAAGCGGCGAAGATGGCGGAGTCGGCCGGGATGGTCTGCATGCCGCATGCCGCCAACCTGTCCATGGTCACGATATTCACGCTGCATATGGCCGCAGCGATCCCGAATGCAGGTGCCTTCATGGAGTATACCATCGAACAGGATGAATGGACGAAAGGTCTGCTTGCGACGCCCCTGGAGGTGGTCGGAGGTCAAGTGCAGGTTCCGGAAGGCCCGGGCTGGGGAGTAACGATCCGGCAGGAATGGCTGGATCGGGGAGACTATCAGATCAGCCGATAAAGAAGATTAACGCCTGCCTGAAGATATTCTTCAGGCAGGCGTTTTTTTTGAAATAGAAGAAAGTATAACCGTGGCCTATAGTCTGCTTCTATTTCACCGGAATGAAACAAGCCCCGCCTTCATGAGGACGGCGACAGCCGTTTCACCTTAAAATATAGGAAAGTATATCATTTCGCCATACTTTCTCTATATTTCACCGGAATGAAACGCGCCACCGCCATGAGGTCGGCGACAGCCGTTTCACCTTGAAATATAGGAAAGTATATCATTTCGCCATACTTTCTCTATATTTCACCGGAATGAAACGCGCCACCGCCATGAGGACGGCGACAGCCGTTTCACCTTGAAATATAGGAAAGTATATCATTTCGCCATACTTTCTCTATATTTCACCGGAATGAAACAAGCCCCGCCTTCATGAGGACGGCGACAGCCGTTTCACCTTGAAATATAGGAAAGTATATCATTTCGCCATACTTTCTCTATATTTCACCGGAATGAAACGCGCCACCGCCATGAGGTCGGCGACAGCCGTTTCACCTTAAAATATAGGAAAGTATATCATTTCGCCATACTTTCTCTATATTTCACCGGAATGAAACGCGCCCCGCCTTCATGAGGACGGCGACAGCCGTTTCACCTTGTGTGCCCATATCAAGAAACAAACCGCTTTTCCCTCACAGCAGCTGCTCAAAGACCCCTAAAAGGACGAACCCCGGCTTTATTTACCTGCAATAAATATCGTATAATGAAAGCGCTATATAATGGGTATGAGGATGGATGCCGTGTTCAATTTATATATAAAGTCCAAAGTGTTTCAACGTTATGTCTTCTCGTATCTGATTATTTTTTTCGTCCCGTTTATCGTCATGATCCTGTTTATTTACCATCAAACCGACGAGACATGGAATAATGAAATTGAAGAGGCGAACAGGAATAAATTGCTGCAGGCCAGTGAGCTGACCTATAATCGCATAAAGGAAATGAACCAAATTTCCGCCCGAATTACTTATGACTCGGATCTGACGCCCTACATGGTCAGTCATCCGTACAGCAGCCGGGAAGCGATCAAGAAATTGGGTATTTACAAGTCTTCAACCGCCATTATCGATGAAATTTTTCTGTTTTACCGAGATTCGCAGAATATGTACTCAGACCGCGGCTATTACTCTGTCGACACGCTGCTGAAGCGGATACTGGGGGCAAACGATATAGAGAAGGAACGTTTTTTAAATCTGATTAAAGGGCTCAAAACGCCGACTGTACTTCCTGCGGACTATTTCGGATCAGTGGATAATAAGAGGAAGGGTACGATGCTGTTTCTATGCCCCATCCCGCCGCATGAAACGAATAAGCACGGGACCGTCATCTATTTTGTCCAGGACGATGTGTTTCAGAACATGATGCACAGTGCCCTGGGCGACTTCGAAGGCCATGTTTATATTCTGAACGACAACAACGATATAATAACTTCTCAGAACAATGGCGGGGAGCTCCAATTCAAAGACTTGGAATCCGTTGATTTGTCGGCAGAAGGCATCTCCCAGGCAACTATTCATCATACGAAATATTCAGTGGTCACGGTCCGCTCGGCGGAGACCGGCTGGACGTTCGTCATGGCGATGCCGACCGCGCAATTCTTCAAGAAGGCGTTCCATCTTCCCATGCTCTTGCTGTTCATTGCTGCGTGGCTGATTCTTGCGGGATTGGCCCTGGCCCTGTTCTTCGCAGCGCATCAATACCGGCCGGTTAATCGTATGCAGGAACGGATGTCCGTTCAGGAGCCATACGTCCGGGATCAATGCTTGTTGAAGCTGCTGGGCGGGAGTTGGGAGGATCCGGACAATATCCGCGAGGTTTGCGCCATGTCCGGCATTGTTTTTCCATACCCTAATTTTTTCGTAGTTTATGTCTCTTTTGACGATTTGTTCTCGCATGAAGCGAAGGTGCGGAGTACGCTGCTAAAGAAACTGGAAGGCTGGCATTTGCAGGATGCGATTGGCTTTGGTGTGGAGCTTATTCATGATCATGCCATTGCGGTCTTGATAAATTGCTTGAATGACAAGTCCATGGAAAATGCGGTTCGCGACCTGGAACAGCAAAAGGCAGATTCGGGCCGAGGCGCGACGATGGGGGTCGGGGGAATATACGATGACATCACCCGCGTACATAATTCATACATCGAGGCCTCGGCGGCGACGGATTACAAGTTTGCCAGCGGAACCGATACCGTCGTTTATTTCAAGCCGTCAGGAGCCCAGATAGGGACGAGCGGCTGGTATCAGTCCGATATTCATCTCAAGCTTACGCAAAGCTTAAAAAAGGGCAATAAACAGGCGGCTGCGGAAACACTCGGTATGATGCTGCATCAGCTCAAGACGTTCCGCGTGCCGATTTATTTGCTTCGCTGCTATTGCTTCGATGTCATCAATATTGTCTTCCGGGCGGCGGCAAGCATGGAATATGCGAATGCAGCGCTGGAAGAGAAAATCGTCAATTTTACCTCTATTGAAGATTTGGAGACTCTGCTGCACCAATTCAATGAAGGAGTCTGCCGGCAAGCGGCCCAGAATAAGGAGATGGAGAGGCTGCTGTTAAGCGAACAGGTCATGCTCTATATCCAAAAGCATTTCAGAGAGAGCGATTTCAGTCTCGAGGGAACGGCAGCCCACTTCAAATTGTCCGAATCTTATCTTAGCCGGTTTATCAAAGAGAAAGCGGATATTACGTTCATGCAGTACTTGTGGGAGCTTCGGCTAAACGCGGTCAAGAGGGAACTTGAACATACCGTCAAGCCAATCAGAACCATCGTTCAGGAGGTTGGTTACCTCGACACGCCAAATTTCATCCGCAAATTCAAAAAGACGGAGGGATTGACGCCGGGCGAATACCGCAAGCGAAGAGCAGACATGCTTTGAAACAGGAGAGCACTTTCCATGGCGGATGTGCTCTTTTTTATCATTTCAAACGCGTTGTCATTTGGCGAATCGGTCCATTTGAAGTTCAAAAACTACATATTACTTATCAAGCTATGCGCCTGTGGCCGCCAAGTATTCGGCTTTGCGCATTGTCATTTGCAAAAATGACATGTTTACGGGGATACTGAGTCAGACATAAACTGAAAGCGCATCCAAAAACCGGTTTTTCTGGGCATGCACATCATCTTGCAAGGGGAGGAGATCTATTTGTTTAAAGCGGAGGAAGCCCTGGATCAAACCAGGAGAGGCATGGATAGAAAGCCGCAATCAGCGACAGGTATGGTTCTGAGAAACCTGAGTAAAACCTGGCAGCTGTATATACTGCTTCTTCCCTCTTTGCTCTACTTTTTCATTCTGCATTATATTCCGCTTTATGGCGTGCAGATTGCATTCAAGGAATACATTGCCACTCGGGGGATATGGGGCAGTCCATGGGTCGGCTTCGATCACTTTCAGCGATTCTTTAACTCCTACTACTTCAAGGACCTCATTCGAAACACGCTTGTACTCAATGTGTATGGATTGCTGCTGTTCCCATTGCCGATTATACTGGCGCTTTCATTTAACGAGGTCAAGCATGCAGCGTTCAAGAAATGGGCGCAGACGATTACTTATGCTCCCCATTTTATATCGACGGTCGTAATGGCAGGCATGATTATTGCCTTTCTCGACCCCGAGACTGGCTTGATCAACAATATTATAAAAGCGTTCGGAGGCGATTCGACTCCCTTCCTGATTATTCCGCACTGGTTCAAGCACATCTTCGTATGGTCGGGTCAATGGCAAGGTCTTGGATGGGGAGCGATCATTTACTTGGCGGCACTGGCAGGCGTGAATCCCGATCTGCACGATGCCGCGTCTGTCGATGGGGCTTCAAGAATGCGCCGGATATGGCATATCAACATTCCTGCCATTATGCCAACCATCATTATTCTGTTTATTTTGACGATGGGCAGCTTCATGTCAATTGGCTTCGAGAAGGTATTGCTGCTTCAGAATGCCTTGAATATGTCGTCATCCGACGTCATTCAGACCTTCGTGTACCGCAGCGGTCTGCTGCAATCGCAGTACAGCTTCTCTGCGGCGGTAGGGCTGTTCGATTCGCTTATTAATGTCGTCCTGCTGGTCACAGCCAACCAGATTGCCAGAAAAACAACGGAAAACAGCTTATGGTAAAGGGAGGGGAACGCTAATCATGAACCGGAGTCTGTCCGACCGAACATTTGATACGATCAATAATGGACTGCTGCTGATTGTCATCGGGATTATTCTTTTCCCCCTCCTGTTCGTCTTGTCAGCATCCATTAGCGATCCTATGCTTGTGAACAGCGGGAAGGTATGGATTTGGCCGCGCGGCATAACCTTCGAAGGCTACCAGCGCATCCTGCATAACAACGAAATATGGATGGGGTACCTGTACAGCATTGTATACACGGTTCTTGGAACATTGCTGCACCTGGCCGTGCTGCTGCCATGCGCCTATGCGCTGTCGAGAAAAGAATTGATGGGTAAAAAGCTGATACTGTGGTACTTTCTCTTGACCATGATGATCGGTGGAGGACTGATTCCGACGTATTTGCTGGTCAAGCAATTAGGCATGCTTAACACGGTATGGGCAATGGTCATTCCCGGCGTGGTGGGGGCGTGGGACATTCTTGTGGCAAAGACATTCTTTCAGCAAAATGTGCCTGATCCGCTCGTTGAGGCGGCCAAGGTGGACGGAGCATCCTACTTCTATATTTTTCTGCGTATCGCACTGCCCCTCTCCCTGCCCATAATTGCGGTCATGTCGCTCTTCCATGGGGTCGGCTTGTGGAATCAGTATTTCAATGCGCTGATCTATTTGAACGATGACAGTATGTATCCGCTGCAAATGGTGCTGCGCAAGATTCTCGTCGCTCAGGAGATGAGTTCCGAGAATATGTCGGGCAGTGCCATTCAGGCGGAAGCCATGGCTTCGCAAGCCCGTATCGCATCCATCTTAAAATATGGCGTCATCATCGTGTCCACACTGCCGCTGCTTATTGCGTATCCTTTCTTGCAGCGCTTCTTTCTGAAGGGCGTTCTGGTCGGTTCTATTAAAGAATGATAATAATCAGTTAAAGGAGATTTGAACAAGGATGAGGAAAAAATGGCTAACTATCTGTTTGTCATCTATAATGGCCGGATCCATGCTGCTGAGCGCATGCTCGAACGGCGGGGGCAATGAATCCGGGGCTGCGCTTGAGGACCGGGAACCAAGCGATAATTTCAACCAAACAGGATTCCCCATTGTTAAGGAGCCGATTAAAGTATCCATGATGGGCGCCAGGCACGCGCTTGTTGGCGAATGGAAGAATCTGCAGTTTTTCAAAGAAATGCAGGAAAAAACCAACATTCAATTTGAATTCAACACGCCTCCGCAGGCGGATTATGACGAGAAGAAGAATCTGTCCTTCGCCAGCGGTGAAATTCCAGACGTCTTCTTCGGAGGTCAGTTAACCCCGGATGATGAATTTACGTACGGCAAGCAGGGAGTTCTCATTCCATTGGAAGGTCTGGTCGAAAAATTTGCGCCGAATATTCAAAAGATGTTCGACGAGCATCCCGAAATTAAGAAATCGGTCACAACGCCGGACGGTCATATATACGCACTGCCATCCGTTAACATGGCTTCTATAGCCAAATTGCCGGCCACATGGATCAACGGGAATTGGCTGCAAAAGCTGGGTATATCAGAGCTTCCCCATACAACGGATGAACTGTATGAGCTGCTGACCGCGTTTAAAAACAAGGACCCTAACGGCAACGGCAAGCCGGATGAAATCCCGCTTACTTCGATTAATCTGGGTGATGTCCGCAACATCCTGCTGCCTGCCTTCGGAATTGTTGGAAGAGCGCATATCGTAAAGGATGGCAAAGTCATCTATGGAGCCGTACAACCTGAATATAAAGAGTACGTAACGTTTATGAATAAACTGTGGAGAGAGAAGCTGCTGGATCCCGGGACGTTCTCTCAGACGGTGGAACAGAAATCTGCCAAGGGAAATGCGGGGCAAATCGGCATGTTCACGGACTCGCTCCCCTATCTTACTTTGGGCGGAGACGCTGAGAGCTCCACCATACATCCGATTCTTCCGGCCCTTACCAGTTCTGCCGATCGTAAGCCGATGATTACCCAGTGGTCTGGAATGACAAGAGGAACGTTCGCCATTACGAACAAGAGTAAAGATCCGGAAGCGATGATCCGATGGGTCGATTATTTGTACAGTCCAGAAGGAGAAATATTGGTCCACTACGGCAAAGAAGGCGATCTGTGGGAATGGGCTGATCCGGAGAAGAAGCTGCGCAAATACAGGAACCCGCCTGCAGGCATGAACCTTGAGGAATACCGCGGAGGCAGCATTACACCTGCAGTCGGCGTGTCGATCCCGATGTTCACCCCCAATGAGGTAGAAGCCAACTGGAAAGATACCATGCATCAATACCGAATTAAAGAGGTAGACGAGAAGCTGGCGCCGTATGGAGAGCCCGTCTTCCCCGAAATCTATCTGCTGCCGGAAGAGAGACAGCAAATTCAGGGCATTGAAACCGACCTCAATACGTACCTGGAGAGCATGGAAGCCAAGCTGGTGGCAGGAGAAGCTCCCTTGGAGAATTGGGACACCTTCCAGAAGACGATTGAGGATATGCAAGTAGACAAGCTGCTCGAAGTGTATCAGACTGCCTATGACCGCTGGGCCGGAACGAACTAATAGAATAGAGCCGGCGGACAGCGCCGGACTGGTCCGCGAAGAAACGTCATAACCTATCCAAATTCGCAAGCCTGCTGCGCATATACCTTGGACCGGCTCCAGTTAAAGGAACCGGTCCGAGGTTTTCCTTTTATGATCGGAAAAACACAGGAAGACACCCTGGGAAGGAGTAGCTGACAGGCTTTACAAGGGAACTATTTTAATTGACAGCCGGAGTAAAATGAATTATTCTATTTTTGACTGAACAAATCAATCTAAAAACAGGATCGGAAACCCTCCCTTTCGTTTATTAAGGGGACTATCTTGGAGGGGGATTTTTTTTAACTTATTGTTGACTGAATTAATCAATCAAAAAGGAGAGGTTCACATGAACAGTACACAAAGGCAGGGAAAAGCGATTGTTATCGGAGGCAGCATGGCCGGTTTATTGGCGGGGAGGGTCTTGGCGGATTATTACGAAGAGGTGCTCATCATCGACAAGGATGAATTCCCCGGGCAGCAGCCCGAGGACCGTCTTGGCGTTCCGCACGGTTTTCATCCCCACCGGTTCACGAACCGCGGCAAGGAGATTACCGAGAAGCTTTTTCCCGGCTATGAGGAAGAATTGGTGGCACTCGGTTCCCCGTCTTCACTGAATAAGACCGCACATATGATGAGTCAATACGGCACGGTATCCAATCCTTATCCGCGCAACGATATCAAGTTCAGCCGGGCGGCGCTGGAGTGGGTCATCCGCGGCCGCGTAAAGCAAATTCCACAGATAAGGCTGCTTCCGAAGCATGATGTGCTGCAGCTCGTGACGACTTCGGACCGGACTGCCATTACAGGGGTTCAAATCAAGGAACGCGGAGCGTCCGGCCGGGAGAGTGAGCTTGCGGCGGATCTTGTGGTGGACGCCAGCGGCCGCGCCTCGAAGCTTACGCAATGGCTGACCGATCTGGGTTACGAGGTGCGTCAGGAAGACAAGATGAAAGCCGCAATCGGATACAGCACACGGCGTTACAGGGTGCCTGCCCATATGGCCCATCTGCCCGAGGAGTGGGATGTTATTAATATTATGGGCCAGCCGGCAAACGGAACGTTCACAGGCGTCTTCTCCTTTATCGAGAATCAGGTGGCCGAAATGGTGCTTTATCGCCCGGGAGGACAATACCCGCCAACGAATGCGGATGAATTCGAACAGGCTGTTGCCCAGCTTCCCAGCCCGATAATTGCGGAGATCCTGAAGGAGCTTGAACCGGTCACTCCGCCCCGGGGCTTTCGCGTACCGGAATTGTACCGCCGTCACTATGAGCTGATGGAAAGGTGGCCTGCCGGATTGCTGGTGCTGGGCGATGCTATCTGCATCTATGATCCTATCTTCGGTCAAGGCATCACGGTGGCGGCGATCGAAGCGGATATGCTGAGTGCCTGCTTGCAGGAGCAAAGGAGAAATCCTCAATCCGGCTTCGAGCAGAGCGTGCTGCGGAAAATGCAGGATGAGGCGATTACGCCTGCCTGGTGGCTCAACTGCGCGGCGGATTTGCAGTGGGAAGGCGTCGAATACGAAGCGGGGGGCGAGCCGCTCAAGGGGATTGCTTTTGCCCGGAGGTTCATGGATTTGATGCTGAAGGAGGGGACGGGAAATCATAATTTCCAATTATTCGGCATGTACTGGGCAGTGAATACATTATCGGTGCCGCTGCGCGAGCTGTTTAATCCGCAAATGGTCACAATGGCTCTTGAAGCATCCGACGAAGGCCGCCTGCTGCTTGCGGAGCTGCTGGAGGAGCATGGCCTGCCGCTTGCGGAAGCACTGGAAGAGATTATGCCTTGTTAAATAGACGCTTTATCCAGTGTCCAGGGGAGGCACTTTGAGGTCAAGAAGATCTACGATTACGAACGAATGATAGAGTAAGAGAGAGATGCTTATTTACAGCAATGAAGATTAGGGGGGCCTTACGATCGGCTCCCCTATTTGTTATACAGCCATACGGGACTGCTGAAGAAGCAGCAACCAAGAAACTGGTATTTTGGGCCTGGTACAGCCGCACTTGTAGACTTTCCTGTACGGGCTGAGTCTCAATTATCTTCAGTGACAAAATGCTCAATAACATCTAATGGCAGGTGATCCGTCACCAGCCGGCCGTAGTGTGCCATTTGGATAATGCCTTTCTCATCAATAAGGAATTCGGCCGGTATGCGGTGAAAATTGGCGCCTTCCTCCCGAGTCAAAGCGAAGCCTTCCGCCGCTGCTTCCTTGACGAACGTCTCTGTATTCGGATCTGCCATCGTTGCCTGCGTCTTCTCTTCGGATACCTCAACGGCATACAGGTCATAAAGCTTCGCCTCAGGATCGGCGATTATCGGAAATGGCGCTTCCTGCTGGCCGACATGGCGGGAAATACTGGTCTCAGGCGACTCGAATACCGCGATGATTTCGAGCCCATGCCGGCTCCACTGATCATAGCTGCGGATGTAGTGCCGCACCCGCAGATTGCACATGGCGCAGGCTGCGTTGCGGAAGAACGCAAGCAGCACCCTGCGGCCGCGCAGGCTGGACAATTGCAGTGGAGGGGCTCCGTCAACATGGGCAAACATGAAATCCGGTGCGGTCATTCCCTTGATTAATGGAATTCTCATGATAAATAGCCTCCTGGTGATATGATAGGGTAAACCTCAGTCTGAACCGACTGACTTTATCCTATCACGGAAAGCCTCAGTCTTCTGTGACCTGGTCACCAACAAGCTCCTTTAAAGCTTCCCGCTGCTGAATCGATACGCAGCCTCTTCCCGTTGTGATCCAGCCCTTCAACTGCATACGGTTCAGCTGGCGGCTGACTACTTCACGTACGGAACCAAGCTCGGCAGCCAGCTGTTTATGTGTAATATGGATGGTTGGCTGCTCCGCTGTCAGCTTCAACAGGACTTCTGCGAGACGGGCTTCCAGCGGCTTTGACAATTTTGCCGAGAGGCTGCCACCCATTCGGATCAGTCCATCCAGAATATTGCCGAACACCGCGTTCCGAATAGGGGCATGCCTCTGAATCCAGAGCAGAAACGAGCTCTTGGTGACGAAGAGGGCCGCAACCTCGGTCTCAGCCGTCATAGCCCCGGGATATTCGCGTTCGCTCAATCCGCTCAGCACCATCATGGCGCATATATCGCCGGCCGTCAGCCGGCTTGCAAGGGCTTCACGGCCGTCTTCGGTTATATTCGAGATTTGTACGGTTCCTGCTAGGAGGAACACGGCATATTCAGCGGCATCCTCGCTGCGGAACAGGGCCGAGTGCGCAGGAAAAACCCGGAGCACGGGCTGCGCATCGGCCCACTCCTCAGGCGAGAGCGCTTGAAAACAGGGAAAAACCTTGGATAGAGTGTGCAGCTCTGGGGAAAGTCGGGTCATGAGGATATTCTCCGATCGGACAGAATGATAGCCTTATTGTACAGGATCGGTGCGCGGATGGAAACTTTAGTTTGCTTGTAGGGATGAAGCAGATAAAGCAGGGGTATATTGCCGCATTCATATCATGAAACTGTATTGAAATTGAGCATAGACGATGAAAGAATACATTACATGAAAATAACATTGAATATGAAAGTTTCACATGATTATAGCTTCAATGGTAGATGGGCTTCGTCTCCAAAATATCTTGTCTATTAAAATAATGAACCTGCATTGACCCCTGGACCCCTTGATAAACGGGGTTTTTTCGCGTATCCAGTGATTTCCATAAAAAATATGATTGACAACATTCGATAGTATAGCTAAAATTCATCATAACAACATGATGTTATGTTATATTACATTAAATAATGATGAGCTCTATTTATGAAAAGAGGAGATTGAATGGCAGAAGTAAACCGATTGAACCGTTTACCTTTATATCTTCAGCTGAAGGAGGTCATTATCGAAAAAATCGATAACGGAGAATGGCTTCCGGGGGATAAAATTCCGACGGAAGAAAGCCTGCAGAAGCAGTTCGACATTAGCCGCATTACGGTGCGGCAGGCGATTACCGATCTGGTTGTCAGCGGCAGCCTGACAAGAATGCAGGGCAAAGGAACCTTCGTTGCAGAACCGAAGCTGGAGAACATCCGTCCCGAGCTGACAAGCTTCACCCATGAAATGAGCGAAAACCATCTTGTCGGCTCTCTGGTGCTCGATTGTTCGAATGTCATGGCGAGCGAGAGACTGCGCAGGAAATTCGATCTGCCCCCGAATTCCGAGGTGATGAAGCTGGAACGGATCCGGTTGGTTGACGGCCTGCCAATAGGCGTGAACAAAGTATTTCTAAACACCTCCATTACGCCTCAGGCGCATTTGAGCAAGTATGATTTTTCGTCCCATTCGCTGTATGCCGCCCTGGCCTTGGAGGGAGTCGAGCTGTCGGAAGCGGAAGAAACCGTTGAAGCCAGCCTGGCGGATGATTTACAAGCTTCGCTGCTCAACATCCCGGTTGGAGCACCTATTCTGCTGCTCACCAGGCTGACGAAGCTGAAGGATGGACGAACCTATGAATATGCCGAAATGGTGTTCAGAGCGGATAAGTACAAATATACGATCAAATTGAATTTGAAATCATAACTTACAACACGATTATAGGAGGACTACCATGTCAGGAATATTCCCACCCAAAACAAATGCCATCATGGATATTTTCAAAACAGACAAAGCGGTGATCGGCATGATCCACTTGAAAGCACTGCCCGGATCGCCCCATTTTCAAGGAGGAAATCTGGACGCGATCTTCGATTTTGCGATGAATGATGTCCGAGCTTTCGAAGAGGGCAAGGTTGACGGACTGATGCTGGAAAATTCCTGGGACATCCCCTTCTCCAAGCCGGAGGATATCGGGATGGACACGACAGCTGCATTCGCAGCTTTAGCGGTAAGAATCAAGCAGGAAACGAATTTGCCGATCGGCATTAACTGCCTGGCCAACGCAGCTATCCCGGCACTAGCCGTGGCCAAAGCCGCCGATCTGCCCTATGTCCGGGTCAATCAATGGGTGAATGCCTATGTAGCCAATGAAGGTTTTATCGAAGGGGCTTCGGCAAAAGCGATGAGATTCCGTTCGAATATCAAGGGAGAGAATATCAAAATTTTTGCCGATGTGCATGTCAAGCACGGCAGCCATTCGATAGTGGCCGACCGCAGCCTGGCAGACCAGACAAGAGATGCGATATTCTTTGATGCCGACGTTCTTATTGCTACGGGAAACCGGACAGGCCACGAAACATCTGTGGACGAAGTGAAGGGGATCAAGAGCAATACGGATTTGCCGGTCATTGTAGGCAGCGGAATGAGTGTCGATAACGCAGCCAACATTCTTTCGGAGTGCAATGGCTGTATTGTGGGCAGCTCCTTGAAAATAGACGGAAAATGGTGGAACCCGGTTGATGTTGACCGCGCGAAAGCCTTCATGCATGCAGTCATTGATTTACGCGTCAAGGAGGGTGCATCGGTTGGGAGCTGACATGCCGGATATCGTCGTATTTGGAACCATTAATATGGATTATGTTTCCTTTCTGGATCATCTTCCTGAAATTGGGGAGACGATTTCGACAAAGGTCTTCGGGATGTTCCCTGGAGGCAAGGCTGCCAATCAGGCTGTAGCGGCATCCCGTTTGGGATCCAAAGTGTCTCTGATCGGCCGTGTAGGTGATGACGAGTTGGGCAGGAAGCTGAAGGAGCATCTGGGCAAAGATGGCGTGTGCCATGATCTCGTACAATTCACGCCGGAATCACAGACGGGTATTTCCATGATCTGTGTGGACAAAGCAGGCCGGAATACGATCGTGACCCATTCGGGGGCAAGCGATTTATGGACGAAGCAGGATATCGACGCGGCCGAGACGATTATCAATCAAGCGAAATACGCCATGCTGCAAATTGAAATGGATATGGAGATCGCCCGCTATATCATCACGAAGGCCCGCCTTGCGGGAGTGAAGCTGGTATTGAATTTGGCACCCGTCATTCCGATCGATACCGAGCTTCTATCGATGGTCGATTACCTGATTGTGAATGAAACCGAAGCCTCCCAGCTTGCAGACATAACCGTAAATTCGGTGCAGACATCCAAGGCGGCAGCGCAAATCTTATTCGAGAGAGGCATTCAAAATGTTATTATTACGCTCGGTGAGGCAGGGGCCGTCTTGAAAACCGCCACATTATCCAGGCATTTTCAATCTCCGAAAGTAGAGGTGGTTGATTCCACGGCTGCCGGAGACTGCTTTGTGGCAGCGACGACACATTTTCTGTGCAAGGAAAAGGATCTGGAGATGGCGATCCAGAAAGCTGTCGAGGTTGCGGCATTGTCCGTAACCAAAGCGGGGGCTCAAACCTCTGCGCCGACTTACGACGAATATATGCAGTTCAAACAAAAAAATCAAAATTATGTGGAGGAATGACAATGAAAAGTTTCATTAAATCGGGAATTGCACTACTGACAGTACTTTTCGTGCTCGCAGGCTGCGGCGGAAACAACAGCGGCAGCAATAGCGGCAATACGTCTGCTCCACAAGATCCGGCGGCGCCAACCAATACTGCTCCCGCAGATGCAGCGCCGCCAGCCGCCTCTGGAGGTACGCTGAACGTTTCCCTGTACCTGTATCCAACTAAATTAGATCCGAAGTATTCCGTCTCCATAGCGGAGAAGAACTTGTACCAAAGCCTCTACGATAAGCTGCTTGATATCGACAAGGACGGCAACCTGATCCCGATGCTTGCAGAGAAGTGGGAGCTGTCTGACGATAAGAAAACCTATACATTCACTTTGCGCCAGGGCGTTAAATTCCAGGATGGCACCGACTTTAATGCCGACGCGGTGAAGTTTAACTTCGAACGCTACATGGAAGACGACTCCGCACAGAAAAACGCGCTGAAGAATGTCGATACGATCACTGTAGTTGATCCTTACACGGTCAAGGTTCAGTTAAAGGTGCCGTTTGCCCCATTCTTGTCTCTAATGATCGAAAAACCGGGCATGATGGTATCCCCGACTGCTGTGAAAAAATCGGAAACGGACTTTAACAATAACCCGGTAGGAACGGGCCCGTTCATGTTCAAATCGGCTGTAGCAGGCTCCTCGATTACATTGGTGAAGAACCCGAACTATTGGCAGGCAGGTCTGCCGAAGATGGATCAGGTCGTATTCAAAACCATTGAAGATACGAATGTAGCCTATGTAAATCTGGAAAGCGGCGATGTGGATATTTCCGATAAATTCCCCTTCAAAGAAATTGAAAATGCAAAAAACGATACGAAGGTGGATTTGATCAACGAACCGTCCCTTTCATTCGAAGGCATCTACCTGAACATGTCCAAGCCTCCATTCAACGATAAAGCGCTGCGTCAGGCAGTGGATATTATGATCGATCGCGACGCAATCGTGAAGGTTGCCTTGAACGGGGCGGGCGTACCTGGACGTTCACCGTTTGCACCGAATGTATTTGCTCATGGAGACAGCGATTCGGCTCCGAAACCGGATCTGGAGAAGGCCAAGCAAATCCTTAACGGCAAAACGTACTCCTTCACCTTGAAGGTCGGCACGCTGCCGGCCGATCAGCAAACTGCGCAAATGATTCAAAACATGCTCAAGCCAGCCGGAATCGAAGTGAAGCTGGAGAAGGTCGAAGTCGCCGCATTGGATGAACAAACCAAAAGCGGAAATTTCGAAGCCGCGCTCGCCTATTGGAGCGGACGTCAGGATCCGGATCAAAGCATCTACGATTGGGTTTACAGCACCGGAACGATGAACAGCTCCCATTACAGCAATCCCGATGTCGACAAAATGCTGGATGAAGCCCGCGTCGAGACCGACAACACGAAACGCAAAGCGATTTACGATCAAGTAATGAAGATTATTCAAGAGGACATTCCCTATGTATATCTCTATCACGGCAACAACACCTTGGGAGTTTCCAAGGCTGTCAAAGGCTTCACCTATATCCCGGATGGCATGATCCGAACCGTTAACATCAGCAAATGATAACATTACAGGGGGATTGTTCATGGCCTTTATAATCAGACGTTTGCTATTAACAATCCCGGTTGTTCTTCTGGTGACCATTATGGTTTTCTCGCTGCTGCAGCTGCTCCCCGGGGACCCGGCTTCCGTCATTCTCGGTCAGGATGCAACCCCGGAAATGCTGGATGCGCTTCGTGAACAGCTTGGTTTGAATAAACCGCTTCCGATTCAGTATGTGGATTGGCTGGTCGGGGTGCTGCATGGAGACCTGGGAAACTCGCTGGTCAACAATACGCCGGTCATCCAATTGATCAAGCAAAGTTTTCCCGCTACGCTGGAGCTGGCAATAGGCACATTCATCATTGTTATCCTGATTGCCCTGCCGGCAGGTATTATGGCGGCAACCCGTCCGGGCAGCTGGATCGACTACTCCAGTACATTATTTGCACTTTTCGGCATGTCGATTCCCCATTTCTGGCTGGGGATGATGTTTATTGTTATGTTTGCCATGAAATTAGGCTGGTTCCCGGCCTCGGGCTATGTTCCATTCATGGAAAATCCGGCGATGAATATGTCTGCCATGATCCTTCCGATTGTGGCGACAGGCCTCAGGGAATCGGCAGTTCTGATGCGGATGGTACGGAGCAGCCTGCTTGAAGTTATGAATGCCGACTACATCCGCACCGCTTATTCCAAAGGATTGGGCGAACGGTCCGTCATTGTGCGGCATGCCTTGAAGAATGCGCTCGTACCAATCGTAACGACCAGCGGCTTGATTATCGCCGGACTCCTGGGAGGTCTGGTCATTACAGAATCGATCTTCTCGATTCCGGGATTCGGCAAGCTGATAGTCGATTCCATATTCAAACGGGATTATGTTACCGTACAGGGTGCAATTCTCGTATCGGCATTATTGGTTGTATTCATCAATCTGTTCGTCGATCTGCTGTATATCATTATCGATCCGCGGACCAAATCCGGGAAGGGGGTCAAGTAAATGAGCAATCTGACTCCTGATCCAAGACCGAATAAGAACCTTCTTCTTTTCCGGAGATTTACACAGAACAGGCTGGCCGTCGTCGGTGCGGTAATCATTATATTGTTAGTGCTGGTTGCCCTCCTCGCGCCTTTTATTGCCCAATATGATCCCATTAACGACCAGGACTACTCGGCTCTGCTGCAAAATCCGGGTCATGGCCATCTCCTGGGAACGGATGATCTTGGCCGGGATACGTTCTCCCGACTCGTGTACGGAGCGCGATTAACGATTCAGGCTGCTGTCATATCGGTAGGCATTGCCGTACTGATCGGGGTTCCGATCGGACTGATAACCGGATACTTCCGGGGCTTCTGGGATGAATGGATTATTATGCGCGCCGTTGACGCGATCCAGGCATTCCCGTCCCTGATATTGGCGCTTGCCATGGCAGCCGCACTGGGCGGAGGCTTCTACAATGCCATGATTGCGATAGGAATCGGGTTTGTCCCCGCTTTTATCCGCATCACCCGGGCCCAGGTCATCACAGTGACATCTCTTGAATATGTCCAGGCCGCCAAGGCGATAGGCGGCAATCACTGGCGGATCATGTTCCTTCATGTTTTGCGCAACTCCATGTCCCCGATCCTGATCCAGATCACCTTGGCGATGGCTTCCGCCATTATTCAGGAAGCGGGGCTGTCGTATCTGGGGCTTGGCGCAAGACCGGAGCAGCCGAGCTGGGGATCGATGCTTTATATCGCGCAAGGCTACTTGAATGACACGCCTTTGCTTGCGGTCTGGCCGGGAATAGCGATCTTCCTGGTCGTCCTGAGCTTTAATCTCCTGGGTGATGGTATCCGGGAGCTGCTCGATCCGAAGTTGAAGAAATAACAAGGGGGAGGAACAAACGAGATGCCAAACGATCCTCTTTACTACCCGTACCCGTCGCGAAGAACGGTTATGTATGCCCGGAACGGGATGGTTGCCACCTCGCAGCCACTTGCATCTCAGGCAGGGCTTGAGATGATGAAACAAGGCGGGAATGCCATTGATGCCGCAATTGCGGCAGCAGCAGCGCTTACGGTAGTGGAGCCTCCGTCGAACGGAATTGGCGGCGATGCGTTTGCTCTGGTTTGGACGAAGGGCAAGCTGCATGGCTTGAACTCCAGTGGACCGGCTCCGCAGAACTTATCGCTTGATGCTTTGAATAAAATGGGCGTCAAGCAAATCGACAAGCACGGATTTATGCCGGTAACGGTTCCCGGAGCGCCGGCGGCCTGGGCGGAATTATCCGCCAGATTCGGCAGGCTGCCTCTGGAGAAGGTGCTTGAGCCTGCTATCCGCTATGCGGAGCAAGGATACCCCGTTTCTCCTGTGCTGGGCATGAATTGGGCGATGGAATTCCGCGATAATCATGAGCATTTGAAGGGCGAGGAGTTCAAAGGATGGTTCGATACCTTTATGCCTGGAGGAAGGGCGCCGGAAATCGGCGAAATCTGGCGTTCGCCCGATCATGCCAGGACGCTGCAATCCATTGCGGAGACGAAGGCGGAATCCTTTTACCGTGGAGAATTGGCTGAGCAAATAGACCGTTTCTCCAGAAAATATGGAGGATACTTGACGCTCGGAGATCTCTCCGCATTCAGGCCGGAATGGGTAGATCCGATTCATGTCAATTATCGCGGATATGAAGTTTGGGAAATCCCGCCTAACGGTCACGGGCTAGTGGCGCTGATGGCCTTGAATATTTTGAAGGGGTTCGATTTCTCCGCTCGCGATAGTGCCGAGACCTACCATAGACAACTGGAAGCCATGAAGCTGGCCTTCATGGATGGCAAGAAATATATTGCGGACAGCTCGAAAATGTCCGTGCAGGTGAAGGACCTGCTGTCGGATTCCTATGCGGAAGACCGCCGGCGGCTGATCGGGAACTATGCGCTGCAGCCGGAGCCGGGTAAGCCTCCCGGCGGAGGAACGGTATATTTAAGTACGGCGGACGCGGAAGGCAATATGGTGTCTTATATTCAAAGCAACTATATGGGTTTCGGATCCGGGCTGGTTGTGCCGGGAACCGGAATCGCACTGCATAACCGGGGATATAATTTTTCGCTGGATCCGTCGCATCCAAACTGTCTGGAGCCCGGCAAGAAGCCTTATCATACGATCATTCCCGGCTTTTTGACCAAAAACAATGAGCCTGTCGGACCGTTCGGCGTCATGGGAGCATTCATGCAGCCGCAGGGACATGTGCAGGTCGTGATGAATACAGTCGACTTCCATTTGAATCCTCAGGCTGCGCTTGATGCGCCGAGATGGCAGTGGCTGCAGGGCAAAACAGTTGAAGTTGAGCAGGCCGTTCCGCCGCATATTGTGGAGGCGCTCGCCCGAATGGGGCATGACATCATATATGCGGCAAGCTCGCGCACATTCGGACGCGGACAGATCATATGGAGACAGGAAAACGGAGTTTATACCGGTGGAACGGAACCAAGAGCGGACGGACAAGTGTCTATCTTTTGATTACTGAAGTCATCTTCACATGGAAATGAGGCAGGAATATGACAAACCTATTGGAAATCAGCGGTCTGAAGACGGAATTTACCAGTGACGGACGCATCATTCCTGCGGTAGACGGCGTCGATTTAACGATCAAAAAAGGTGAAATTGTAGGTGTTGTCGGGGAATCCGGCTGCGGTAAAAGCGTAACGTCATTATCCGTCATGAGACTGCTTCCCCGGAAAGGGGCGCGGATATCCGCCGGTTCGATCCGGTATAACGGCACCGACCTGCTGAAGCTGTCGGAGGATGAAATGCGAAAAGTCAGAGGCAACGAGATTGCGATGATTTTTCAGGATCCGATGACCTCGCTGAACCCTGTATATACGATCGGCGCTCAACTTAGCGAAGCGGTCATTCTGCATCGGGGATATTCGAAGAAGGAAGCCCGAAGCCATGTCATCGAGATGCTGAAGAGCGTTCATATTCCGAGAGCCGATAAACTGATTGATGAATACCCCCACCAATTGTCCGGAGGGATGCGGCAGCGGGTCATGATTGCGATGGCCATGTCATGCAGCCCCGACCTATTGATCGCGGATGAGCCTACAACGGCGCTGGATGTAACGATTCAGGCGCAGATTCTGGAGCTTATGCGGGAATTGCAGAACAAGCAGGGCACTTCCATTATGTTCATCACGCATGACTTGGGCGTCGTCTATGAAATGTGCGATCGAGTTCTGGTCATGTATGCAGGTCAGATTGTGGAGCAGGCCGATGTGGCCACCATCTTCGAAAAACCGTCTCACCCCTATACGCAGGGACTTTTGAAGTCGATCCCGCAGTTCGATAAGGTTCAAGCCCGCTTGGATTCGATATCAGGTCAAGTGCCTCTGCCCGGGACGGTAAAGCAGGGCTGCCGTTTTGCCTCCCGCTGCCCGGCTGTACACCCGAAATGTCTGGCGGAAGCCCCTCCATTATTTCAATTGGATAACGGGCAGATGAGCCGCTGCTGGCTGCACGAAAGCTCTGTCGTCAAGGAGGCTGCGCTAAGATGAATCCACTGCTTGAAGTAAAAGGATTGAAGAAATATTACCCCATCCAGTCCGTCGGAATCGGTAAATTGAAAAGCTTTGTCAAAGCGGTTGACGATGTGAGCTTCGAGGTGCAGGAAGGCGAAACCTTCGGCATCGTCGGAGAATCCGGCTGCGGCAAATCCACGACTGGCAAATCGATCCTCCGTCTGACCGAGCCAAGTGATGGAGAGGTTATTTTCCAGGGGCAAAACCTCATAAAGCTGAAATCATCCGAGCTTCGGAAAATGAGACATTATATGCAATTTGTCTTTCAGGACCCTTATGCTTCCTTGAATCCAAGAATGACCATCGGGGCCACTCTGGAGGAGCCTCTGAAGATTCACGGGTTGGTCAAAGGCAGGGAAATAAGGCGAAAAGTGAAGGAAATGCTGGAAATCGTAGGATTAACCGAGCATCATTATCATCGTTATCCGCATGAATTTTCCGGCGGGCAAAGACAGCGTATCGGTATTGCACGCGCCCTCATCACGAATCCGAAACTAATTATCGCCGATGAGCCGGTATCCGCATTGGACGTATCGATCCAATCGCAAATTCTGAATCTGATGAAGGATCTGCAGGATCAGTTTAAGCTGACATATATTTTTATTTCCCATGATTTGTCCGTTGTGCGCCATATCAGCGATCGGATCGGAGTTATGTATCTGGGCCGTATGATTGAAATGGCTCCCAAAAACAGCCTGTTTGAAAATCCCGCTCATCCCTATACGCAGGCCCTGCTGGGTGCAGTGCCGCAAACGAATAATCGTATCGCCCGCGAACGGATCGTATTGACCGGAGATGTGCCAAGTCCGGCGAATCCGCCTTCCGGGTGCACCTTCCATACACGCTGTCCTTCCTGCATGGACATTTGCAAAACGGACAAGCCGGAATTTAAGCAGACAGCCGACCAGCACTGGGTCGCTTGCCATTTGTTCTCGTAAATCAACCTCAAAATCGTGGAGGGACTTCTATGAAATCCGAATTATCCGTTCTTTTTGTTGGTGAAAGCTGGTTCATGCACACCATTGAAGTCAAAGGCTTCGATACATTCACGTTCTCCGGTTACGACGAAGCGGTTGAATGGATTCAGAAGGCGATCGAAACCTCGGGACATCGTTTCACCCATATTCCCTCTCACGAAGTATCGAAGCGGTTTCCTGCTACGCTTGCGGAGCTGCAGAAGTACGATGTGGTGTTGGTCAGCGATGTGGGAGCGAATACGTTCTTGCTCTCTCCCGACACTTTTCTCCGTTCCAAGCGGACGGTCAACAAGCTGGCGCTGATCGCTGAATTTGTGAAGCATGGCGGTGGTTTTGGGATGATTGGCGGGTATCTGACCTTCCAGGGAATCGAAGCGAAAGGGAATTATAAGCATACGATTATCGAGGAAATTTTGCCGGTCGAATTAATGGAAGGCGATGACCGGGTCGAGCTGCCGGAAGGAGTTGAGCTGACCATGAGTGAAGCTGCTCTTCCCTGGCTCGAAGGAATGCCGGAGAAGTGGCCTTATATTTTGGGATATAACCGGTTGAAGGCCAAAGAAGATGCAAATGTGCTCATTTCGAATGGGAAAGACCCGATTATTACAATCGGCAGCTATGGTGAAGGCCGGACACTGGCCTATGCGACGGATTGTTCTCCGCACTGGTCTCCGCTCGAATTTTGCGAGTGGGAATATTATTCCCTGCTCTGGGATCGCCTGATTACATCGCTGGCCCAGTCAGATCGTGTTAACTAAAGGAGTGTTACCCTTGGAAACCCCAGAAAAACAGCTGTTGTTCCTGGAGCGGTTGATCTCGCAGGATACAACCAACGAGCAGCATGGCGTATATGGAAAAGAAATGAACGCCCAGCAGGTCATCATGGAAAAATTCAATGAACTGGGCCTGGAAATAGATGTATTTGAACCGGAAAATGAGCGTTTATATGCCTATAAAGAAGCAGACCGGGGACATTATTATGAGAATAGACCCAATGTCGTAGGCGTTTGGAAAGGAACTGGCGGGGGGCGTTCCCTCATATTGAACGGACACATCGATACGATGCCATTCGACCAGCTGGATAAGTGGACCTCTCACCCGCTTCAGCCCACCCGTTCGGAAGGTAAGCTGTACGGACGGGGCAGCTGCGATATGAAAGCAGGCGTCGCCGCCATGATTATGGCGGTGGAGAACCTGGTCAAGCATGGAATGAGGCTCAAAGGCGATGTCATTCTGCAAAGCGTCGTTGACGAAGAAGGCGGAGGCAACGGAACGCTTGCCTGCCTCGACCGGGGTTACCGCGCCGATGCGGCGATCGTTACGGAGCCGACGGAGCTGCAGATCATGCCGGCGCATATGGGCTGGCTGTTCTTCAGAATATCTTTCACGGGCAAAGCGCTGCATTCCGCGCTGAAATGGCAGGGTGTCAATGCGATTGAGAAAGCCGCCAAGGTGATTCAGGCCTTGCAGGAGTTGGAGCGTGAATGGGCAATCAGCAAGCGTCATCCCCTGCTGCCTCCTCCGACGATCAATATCGGAACCATTCATGGTGGAATGGCTGGTTCGGTAGTGCCGGACCGCTGCATCCTGGATTTTGGGCTTCATTATCTTCCCGGAGACGCGGATGAGGAGAAGCTGGGCGGTCTCGTTGAAGCTGAAGTCATGGATATGCTCCGTCGGGTATTCGCCTCCGATGCCTGGATGACGGAGCATCCGCCTGTTATTGAGAAATATCAGGAAGGAAGCGGCTACGAGCTGCTGGCGGACCACCCGCTGATCGGCGCGGTTTCGTCCAGTTTTCAGAACATTTTTCATACGCTCCCACTCGTGTGGGGCTGCGAATATGGCAGCGATGCCCGGCTGCTGGCCAATTACGGCGATATCCCTACGGTCGTATTCGGTCCAGGCAGCATCCAGCAGGCTCATGGCATCGATGAGTTTGTGGAAATCAAGCAGTATTGGGATTGCATTAAGGTGCTGACGGATTTTATTTCCGACTGGTGCGGAGTCGCTGAGTCCTGATTTCAATCCTGCCTGTAGGAAGAGACGTCTTAAGCCGTCCTTTGGCGGGAAAGTTATTTTCTTCTCATACAAATATTAGAAAAATAGAGGCCAAATTTTATTCTTCTGATTTTCAAGAAAGCCGCAGCTTTGCGGCTTTTTTTAAAATAATAAGATGTAAAATACCTGAATATTTTACTTATATTTCTAAATGAAGAAACTTGCTGCACCGCCAAAAGGACGGCGAGAGCCGTTTCTTCTTGATTTATAGAATGTATAAGTTTCGCGCCTGTCATGTCTATAAAGTAAAGTAATTAGAATAAAATGTACTATAATGGAAGGTGAGGAAATTGGGGAAGCGCGAAGATATTTTGAATGCACTTCTCGGAGGAACAAGCCTTCATCAAGAACGATTGCCAATCGCCTGGGGAAATATCCGCTTGATGAAAATCGCATTCAGGAAACGATTGAAGCCTGCTGGAGGGCCATCAAGGCCTGATTCCGGCATTGGAGAATAATGGCAGCTGATAGGGCGGCAGGCATGTGTAAGCGGCACATGAGAGGGTATACTATCAGCAATACTAATCAGAAGGAAGAGTGAATATAATGGCGGAAGAGAAAACAAGAATCGAGCCGTGCTGGAGCTTTGACAATAGTTATGCGCGGCTGCCGGGAGCCTTCTTCTCCACGCTCGATGCAATCCCCGTACGGTCACCGGAATTAGTGATATTCAATGAGGGGCTGGCGGTCTCTCTCGGGCTGGATAGCCAGGCGCTGCAAAGCAAGGACGGCGTAGCGGAGCTTGCCGGGAACCGGGTTCCCGAGGGCGCCCTGCCGCTCGCTCAAGCTTATGCAGGGCATCAATTCGGCCATTTTACGATGCTGGGGGACGGACGGGCGCTGCTGCTGGGCGAGCAGATTACGCCTGCGGGCGAACGGGTGGACATACAGCTGAAGGGCTCCGGCCGTACGCCATATTCCCGCGGCGGCGATGGCCGGGCTGCGCTCGCGCCGATGCTGCGCGAATATATCATTAGCGAAGCGATGCATGCGCTTGGTATTCCGACCACCCGCAGCTTGGCGGTGGTAGCGACAGGGCAGTCGGTGATTCGCGAGGAGGAGCTGCCTGGCGCTATTTTGACCCGCGTAGCTGCCAGTCATTTGAGATTCGGCACTTTTCAATATGCGGCGGCACGGGATGCGATCGACGACCTCCGGGCTCTGGCGGATTATACATGGGATAGACACTTTAAAGACAGCGATGCCGGTGAGAACCGTTACCTTTCCCTGCTTCGGAATGTAATACAGCGTCAGGCTTCATTGATTGCCAAATGGCAGCAAGCGGGATTCATTCACGGGGTGATGAACACCGACAACATGACACTTAGCGGAGAGACTATCGATTATGGTCCCTGCGCCTTCATGGACGCCTATGACCCGGAAACGGTCTTCAGCTCTATTGATAGCCAAGGCCGCTATGCCTATGGCAATCAGCCGCGCATCGCCATGTGGAATCTCGCGAGACTTGCCGAAGCTTTATTGCCGCTGCTGCATGACGACGAAGAGCAGGCAGTCAGGCTGGCCGAAGAGGCGATCTCGCAATTTAGCGAGCTGTACAGCAGCAATTGGCTGGCAGGCATGAGGGCGAAGCTGGGAGTTTTCAATGAAGAGCCGGAGGATGAAGCTCTGATTGATGAGCTCCTCAAGATGATGCAGAAGCATGGCGCGGACTACACGAATACCTTCCGCGCTCTTACTTGGGATCGAACGAAAGAGACAGTACTGCACGGCACAGCCGAATTTGTCCAATGGCATGGCCGGTGGCAGGCGAGACGAAGCAGGCAGGAGCAAGCGAAGCCAGCCTCGCAGCAGTTGATGCAGGACAGCAATCCTGCGGTTATCCCGCGCAACCACCGGGTCGAAGCCGCTCTCGAGGCCGCCGTGAAAGGGGACCTCAGCGTCATGCAGCGGCTGCTTGCTGCGCTGTCGAAGCCTTACGCGCACTCCCCCGAACAGGAGGAGTATACTTCGCTGCCTGAACATTCCTCCCAACCTTATCGAACCTATTGCGGCACCTGAGTCTTCCGGTCTTAAATGCTTCAAATTATCCGTATTTACACACGAAAGAGAATACACACGAAAGAGAATGAGGCCGATACAAATGTATCGGCCTCATCAGCATGAAGATTTTATTGTGTTCGACGTTGTTTACGGAATAGACTTTCGGCAGTATGGCATAATATCCCTGGACGCGATATGACAATTCAATCCAAACGGATTATACTTTAAATGGTATGGATCAGTGAGAGTTTCGAAGGAGAGGGCGCATATAGCCACCGACGGCATTAAAATGAAAACGCTGGGTGAATTCCTGAAATCACGCAGGGAGCGGCTCCAGCCGGAACAAGCCGGCATCAACTTTTCCTATGGCAGACGAAGAACGCCAGGACTTAGACGGGAAGAAGCTGCCCTTCTGGCAGGAGTCAGCGTGACTTATTATACATGGCTGGAACAAGGGCGGGATGTGGCGGTATCCAGGGAAGTCATTGAGAGTATCGCAAAAGCGCTGCAGTTGACCGAAGATGAGCGCCTGCATCTCATTCAGCTGTCGAGTCCCCATTCATCCGGTCCCTCTGTCTCGATGGATGCGCAAATCAATTCGGAGTGGCAGATTATTATCAATCAATTAACGTATCCAGCCTTCATAACGAATGATCGATCGGAAGTGCTTGCCTGGAATCAGGCGGCCAATGAAATCATTGCGGACTTCGCAGCCTTGCCCGCTCAGGAACGTGTCTTGATCCGGTTATTGTTTGTTGATCCGGAATTGCGGCGGCGTCTGATCAATTGGGTAGAGTTCGCACGCTACTCGGTCGGGGTTTACCGGACTTATTACGATAATTATGCGGCAGACCCCTGGTATCGCGAGACGGTTGAACAATTAATCATGGACAGCGCTGAGTTCGCCGCCATGTGGGAACGGCATGATATCCAGCTCAAAAGAGTAAGCCGGGTGCTATACCAGGTCCCCGGAGCCGGAGAGCGCATGTATGACATCAATTCTTTTGACAGTCTCAATGGCAATATGAACTTGCACTGCTGCGTCTACATTCCGGTTGAGTCAGAGGAAGCATAGCCATAAAGGATGTGAGGCTTCCGCAATGCAGACGCTGTACACCAATCAGGCAGCCGGATCAATCGGCAGCCTGTCGGTTGTTATTGCTTGGGTGACTTGACCCACCATAAATTGTTGAAGGGATCAACAAAGCCGCCCATTATGCCATTTTCGTCTTCCATCACGGGTGTTACGGAAGTGCCGCCTGCCAGTTCTGCTCTCCGCACGGCCTCTGCTGCGTCATCAACATAGACATACATGTGAATATTCGATGGTTCCTTCGCTTTAAGTTCGGCATCGTACTTCTGTTCACCCGTGCTGCAATCCTCATCGCAATTGACGGCTTCCTCCGTACCATCAGCGAAGTAGAGCAGGCTTTCCCCGATTTTTAATTCACCATGCGTTATTTTTTTTCCGTTCGTACTCTTGACGATCAATCCGGCTTGAGCGCCAAAAGTGCTCTCTAAAAATTGGATCAAGACCTGCCCGTCAGTAACCATGATATAAGGAACAACATTCTGCTGCCCAGCTGGCACACCCATTTTATAACCACCTTTTCATTAAGAATTTTACGTACATCCTTATCCTACAACATTCATGCAAATGCCAATGTTTGCTTTCATTTATCCCTTTTTTACGGCATATGAATTATAAGGACTCTGTCATAAGGTTGAATTATTTATATAGGGCTGGAGAAGGGGATTTCGATGGTGGATTGAAACAGCCGGGAAAATAGAAATATGAGCTTGAAATGGCGTAGCGGCCTTCTTGTTTTAATCAGATATGTAAGGAGGAGTGTAATGACGCTGTATGCATCAACTCATGCGAATAACAACGATGTTAAAATCCATTACTACGATTCACTGGAAAAATCGAAATCAGATGGAAACAGCATTCCGTTAGTGGTTTGTCCAGGATTATCGGAGACAGCAGAGGAATATATTGACCTGCTTGAAGCTGTTTCACCCAGAAGATGTATACTTTTATCATTCCGAGGAAGAGGAGGGAGTGATACACCGGTTCATGGCTACAATCTTGACGATCATGTTTCCGATCTAGAAGCGGTTGTTCGACATGCTGGAGTGGAGTTGTTTCATTTGTTCGGCTATTCGCGTGGGGCATCATACGCGCTTGGCTATGCCCAAAAACATAAAGGGCAAATAAAATCTTTAATTCTTGGTGATTATCCTCCAGAACATCGGGCTATGTCCGAGGACTGGACGAAAGATTATATCCATAACTATTTGATGCCGCACAGTCGGACAAATTATATTCGTCCGGAAGCTGTTCTGGGTATTCAAAGTGAATCCTCCCAGTCGAGTCTTGAGAATGTGCTCTCAATGAATGTTTTAGTAGCCAGAGGTAAACTTCAGGGATCATTAATCACGGACAGCGATCTTCTGCGTTACAAGGAAATGTGCAGCAGATTATCTATAAAGGAATATCGTCGATCCGGACATGATATAAAAGAAAAGGAAAAGGAGCTTTTTTACAGCGATGTAGTGAGCTTTCTGGCTGGAATAAATAGCTCGCAATAGTTAAGAAAATTATGGTACTATTGATAGAATTATAGAAAATGAAGTTAATGGGCGACTAACTAATAAAGTCTTTATTTCGGGGCCAATGGATTAGAATAATGAAGGAGCTTGCTATCTGGCAGCTCCTCTTTTCAATTTGTACCTATTTATATTCGAACGAAATGAGGGAGAAAGCTTGAAAAGTGTGAAGACGAATAAGCGGCTGGACAGCGTCCGAGTGGCCGTTCAAGAAATGATCATGTCTATCGTTAGTAGAGCCAGGCAGCAGGAAGCGTGTGTCCATCTGTACGGAGTGTCCGCTTTTGCTTCGATGCTCGCATTGAAAAGAGGGCTTAATCAGGAACTGGCGGAGATCGCAGGATTGCTTCATGGTTATTATTTCTATAAAACCGGAATCCATGACTTTCCCGGTCCGAACAGCGCCGAGGCGGTAAGACCTGTTTTAAGAGATATGAACATTTTTACCAAAGAGGAGCAACTCATCATCCAACAGGCGATTTTCTATCAGGGAGAAAGAACCGGAACCCATGGTCCCTATGATGAAATGATCAAGGATGCTTATGTGATGCAGTCGTACTTTCAGAATAGGAGCCGAAGCTTATCGCAGCAGGATACCCCAAGGCTTCAAAAAGTGCTTCGTGAGCTGGGGATTTCTCATGAAATGCCGGAAAATATGCACAGTGAGGGTAGGGTATCCAGCAGCTTCTCCGCTGCCGGCAAACGGGGCAAGCTGGCCGACATAGCGGAAGCACTTGCGGGAGAAGACATAATTGGCGTTCCGGGAGATGAACGATATCGGGAAATCTGCCAGTATTGGCCGGATAGAAATGTCTATAAAGACTTGCAAAACAGCTGGTGTGCCGCATTCGTCTATCATTGCTGCCGGCAAGCCGGATTTCTACTGCCGATTCGGTACCCGAACTCGATCTGCCGGTTTGCAGGCGTAGGCGCTTGGCTAGAGTGGGCTGGGCTGCCGGAAACCGGATTTTTTCATGAAGACGATCAGAATGGGTTCACGCCGCAGCGCGGTGATATCGTGATCTATGAGAAGCTGCTGTTTGACGACCCGCATGATCATATTGGAATTCTACTGGCTTGTGAGGATGAGAAAATTCTAGTCGCTGAGGGCAATAGAGATAATCAGAATTTCTCCTGCGTCTTCTATAGGAACAGAAGGCATTGCATACGGGGCTATATCCGAATTGATGACAGCTACCGGTATCATTTTGACGGCAGCTATAGTCCGATTCTTTAGGGATAACAGATTTGTGAATGGATTCATAGTATTTTGGACAGCATTTCGCTTTATTTATTTTTGCTATAGAAATTGTTTATTTTTGGAAAATAACCCAGTTACCAAGGGCGGAAAGGGAGCCTTCAAGAGCTTTTATTGTCATGCACCGGATTGAATCCGTATAATGCGCGGTGGCTGGACCTGCGTTGTTAATAGCCCTATATACACAGGAAAAGCCAGCAAATACAAGGGAAATCCGAATGTCGTATATGCAGGCTTAAGCCGAATCTATCATTCTTCCCATTAACATTATATACATATTTCGAAAACATTCTCTTAATGTAAGTGCTTTAATATGAGGGAGTAAACATACCTTAGGAGGGAATATATGAAATCACAGAAAAAGAATGGATTCAAGGCAGCGATGGTAGCAACTGCGGCAACCGCCCTTCTCGTAACGAGCGTAGTCAGCGCACAAGCGCCTAATCGTGCAGAGGCTGCTTCTTCGCAAACGAAAAATGTAATTTTGTTCGTCGGCGACGGAATGGGAACAGCCCAGCGTGACGCAATCCGGCTTGCAACTGTAGGTGAAAACGGTAAACTGGCTATGGATGCTATGCCATACGTTGGTTTAATTCATACAAGATCCACTATCCCCGTTACGGATTCGGCTGCTTCAGCTACGGCTTATGCCAGCGGCGTAAAAACGTATAACGGCGCAATCGGCGTGGATGCCAACAAAAAACCGGTAAAAACAATCATGGAATACGCGAAAGATGCCGGAAAAGCCACTGGCGTAGTTACAACCAGCCAAGTTACGGATGCTACCGGCGCTGCATTCGGCGCGCATGTTGAAGACCGTGCCAAGCAAAGCGACATCGCCCTGCAGTACCTGACCAAAAGCAAAATTGACGTGCTTCTCGGCGGCGGCGAGGATTTCTGGTACCCTGCGGGCGATGCTGGCAAATTCAAAGACGAGCCGGCTGAAGATCCAGCAGAAAAAAGCAAGGGAACTCAAGGAAATCTGATCAACAAGGCTAAAGTATTGGGATACAGCTATGTTGCGAACAAAACCGATATGCAAAAAGCAAAAGGCGGCAAGCTGCTTGGACTGTTTGCCAATGAAGAGATGTTCCAGCAAAAACCGGAAGGCGAAGGGGATATTTACAACCCGATTGTCTCTCTTCCGGACATGACCAAAAAAGCGATTGACACGCTTGCGTCAAACAAAAAAGGCTTCTTCCTGATGGTTGAAGAAGAAGGCACGGATGAATTCGCTCACCAAAACAATGCCAAAATGACCATTAAAGCAGGTCAACAGCTGGACAAAGCCGTTCAAGTTGCCAAAGATTTTGCCAAGAAAAACCCGGATACGCTTGTCCTTGTACTTGCCGATCACGAAACAGGCGGGTTCTCCATTGAGGAAGTTGACGCCGAAGACGAGTCAGGCGACGCTATTTCCAAAGAAGACGGTCCTTTCGCCATTGTGAACTCCAAACATAACTTTGTTGTTGACTGGACAACCGCAGGTCATACGGCGGTCGATATCCCTTTAACGGCAATTGGCAAAAACGCCGAAATGTTCTCTGGTATTTATGAGAATACCGAAGTATTCACCAAGCTCATGCAGTCCCTGGGACTTAAAGTGAAAAAATAATGCATTAAAGTGCGAAACAAAGGCTAGCCAGTAATTCTGGCTAGCCTTGTTTGTGTCTCTGGAGGCACATATCTTCTCACAGATGAGTGTCCGACACGTCCGTTATTCCCGAGGAATTAATCGATTGTAAGAACAACCTTCCCGCGGCCATGTCCGGTTTCTACTTCCCGATGGGCATCGGCTGCGTCGGACAGCGTAAACGTTTTCCGTATATGAACCTGCAGCTTTCCCTGGGTATGAAGGTCGACGAGTTCGGCAAGCCGGGCTGCGGACCGCTGGCTGCGGATCGGACGAACTCCAAGCTCCTGTACAATGTCAAAGGCGGCGATTGTGCCGATGCGATCCTTGTTCGCAACGAGCTGTACCGAAGCGCGCAGAGCATCGCCTCCCGCCGCATCCAGCGCCGCGTCCACGCCATCCGGTGCGAGGCCCCGGACTCTTTCGACCAGACCGTCTCCATAGCTGACCGGAATCGCTCCGAGCGATCGAAGATAATCGTGATTTTGCTCGCTGGCTGTGCCAATGACGGTAGCCCCCCAGGACAAGGCTAACTGGACCGCGATCGTACCGACCCCGCCAGCGGCGGCATGAATCAATACGGTGTCGCCTTGGCTAACGCCCAATTCCTTCAGCGCAGTATGGGCAGTCTGCCCGGAGGCGGACAGCGCCCCTGCGACCTCCCATGCCATAGTCCGGGGTTTGGCCACGATCTGACTGCTGCTCACCACTACATAATCGGCATAGCATCCCAGCACCCGGAAGCCAAGAACCTCATTGCCGGCAGTGAAGCCGGTGACGCCTTCCCCGACCTGATCAATAATCCCCGCGAACTCGTTGCCAAGAATCTGAGGGAAATGCACTGCTGCCCCGGGTGGAGTCCAACCGCTGCGTACGGCCAAGTCGGCGGGCTGGACTCCGGCAGCCTTGACGCGGACCCGCACTTCGCCCGCGCCTGCTTGAGGAGCCTCAGCCTCGATTAGCTGCAAAACCTCCGGAGGGCCAAAGGAGAGAATTCCCGCTGCTCTCATGCTGCTTCCCCTCCCTGTCTGGGATAACGATTGTCCATCCAAGCTCACCCTTTCTTAAAATATTTGAACGTATAAAATGTATCTTTTCAGCCTTTCAATTGTTTGCCGGCATCATTTATTTTATAATAAAATGTAAATAAACAAAAATATATCTAAACACATATAATACATATACTTGAGTATATAAGGAGGAGGGACAAGGATGGAATTGCTGCAGCTGCAGTACTTTCGCAAGGTAGCCAAACTGGAGCATATGACGAAGGCTGCCGAGGAGCTGCGTATTGCGCAGCCCGCTCTCAGCAAGACGATTTCCCGATTGGAGGAGAGCGTAGGCGTGCCTTTGTTTGACCGTTATGGAAGACAAATCCGGCTTAATACATTTGGACAAATCTTTTTGAAAAAGGTCGAAGCGGCCCTTAGCGCGCTGGAAGAGGGGCAGAAGGAAATTACCGAGCTTGCGGGATTGGAGCATGGGGTCATTCATTTGGCGACATCCGCCCTGGACCGTTTAACAGAACCGCTGGGGGCGTTCCTCTCCCTCTACCCAGGAGTCAATATCCGGCTCACACAGGTTTCAAAAGAAGAAGAAATAACCCTTCTGCTTGGAGCAGGCGAAGCCGATATTTGTTTTACGGCTCTGCCCGTCGAACACCCGGAATTCAGTGCAACGACCGTGTTCAGCGAAGATGTTTTCTTGGCCGTTCCTCCCGGGCACCGGTTAGCGGAGCGTGGCAGTATTCGCTTGGAAGAGGTCGCGGATGAGCCGTTTATCGGCTACAAAGAGGGCATTCTTTTCCAACCGATGAATGATGGTTTCTTCCGCAAAGCGGGGATATCGCCAAAATACGTTTGCCAGGTAGACGAACCTGCCAGCATTTCAAATCTTGTCCGTGCCGGATTGGGAATTGCCCTTATCGGCGGGTGCGGAAGAAGTCCTGGTGTCCCGCTTCATCTGCTGCGTATTGAATATCCTGTGTGTCAGCGCAATTTTCAAATCATATGGCACGAGAAACGCTACCTATCTCTGGCAGCCCGCAAGTTCAGGGATTTTTTCGTCCAATATTTTGCCGAACAGTAAGGGGGGCTTGAATCTTATGAATAGACTGGCATGGGCTGCTCTTGTCATATTGTCTGCTATTGTATTGAGTTCCTGCAGCGCAATATCGCCCTCTTCGAGTGCAAATTGGGCATATGGCTTTGTGGTCTGGAACGGCGATATTTTTGAAGACATCAAGGAAGAGGTTGCAAAGGATGCAATTGAACAAAGTATCGGGGAAGTTAAAAAGTATTCCGATCACGAAGGAACATATGGCAATGGTTACTCTAATCTATTCAAAAAGGGTACAAAGCTTTATAAAATTCAGGGAGTAGATACGGAACAATTCATAGCAGCGGAATCAGACGGAAAGTATTTCAAGCTCAAGGATAACGGCAAGTATGGAAAATAACGAATCCGCCAGGTTTTTTGAGAAGGGAGCGTTACAAAATGGAGAAGACGACTTTATATTTAACGAGGCATGGAGAAACGCAATGGAATGTTGAAAAAAAATGCAAGGGCATCAGGATTCGTCGCTCACCAGCAGAGGGCTTTATCAAGCGCAAGCCTTGGGCGATTCTTTGAGAGCTGTTGATTTTGCGGCTGTCTATTCAAGCTCCAGCGTGAGAGCCGTTAAAACGGCTGAGCTTTTATCCCATTCGAGAAATCTGAGAATCGAGCCCAACGATTCCTTAAGAGAAATTTTTCTGGGAAGCTGGGAGGGTCAGAACAACATTGAACAATCTCAGCCGGAAGCTTATTATGCTTTTTGGAATACTCCGCATCTCTACAGCCCTCAGAACGGGGGAGAGTCTTTTCAAGACGTTTCCGATCGGGTCATTCCAGTGATTGAAGAGATCATTGCTGCCCACAAGGGAAAAGAGATTCTAGTCGTAACGCATTCCGTCACATTGAAACTGATTATGAGTTATTTTGAAGGCAGGCCCTTGGAAAAGCTGTGGGAGCCGCCATATCTGCATCCTACAAGTCTCAGTAAGGTTGTTATTCAAAACAACAATCCGACAATAGAGCTCCATGCAGATCTATCTCACATGAAAGAATAGAAAATGCGTAAAGGAAAATTCAGGCTTTACATTTTTTCGGGGATGTATTATATTTGTATGTGCAAACAATATTATTTTGTGACAGTGTCCATTCAAGAAATGAGGTACGATCCATGCTGGAAAATTATTTGAAGGAATGCCTGTATTTCACTGCGAACCGGCTCGGCAGGGTTATTACCAAGATGGCTGAGGATGAGTTTGCCGTAAGCGGATTATCGCCGACATATGGTTTTTTACTGATGGCCGTGTATGAGAAAGAAGGGATTTCACAGAAGGAGTTAGGCGGAATTCTTCATCTTCAGCCTTCAACGGTGACCCGCCTTGTCGAGAAGCTTGTCAGTAAAGGATTGATCTACAACCGTGTGGAAGGGCGATTGTCGCTCATATATGCAACGGATAAAGGCAAGGCATTGGAAGATGTGATCAATCAATGCTGGAACAATCTTCGGGCCCGCTATTCCGCCATTTTGGGGGAACAAGAAGGCGATGAACTAACCCTTCAATTATATAAAGTGAGCGATCAATTAGAAAATATCGAATGATTCAACTCCATTTTTTTAGAATAATATTTGCTTGTACAAACAATTTATGATGCTAATTGACGCTGATGATGATCGTTGTTTCCCCAGGTGGACAGAGGCTTAACGCCTTGCCTATAAACACAATTCATTTACAAGGAGGATTCATTATGAACGAAAATGCGCAAGAAAACGTCAACCAGGAGAGTGCTCATGAAAGGAAGCCGATCCTGATTCTTGGCGGAACAGGGAAGACAGGCAGCCGTGTGGCGATGCGGCTCACGCAGCTCGGCGTGCCGATAAGGATTGGCTCCCGCTCCGGTGAGCTGCCTTTTGATTGGGAGGATCAAGCAACCTGGGCAGCAGTCCTGCAGGGCGTGTCAGCGGTGTATATCACTTATTATCCCGACCTTGCACTGCCGGGGGCAGCAGCAGCTATCGGAGCATTCGCTGAGCTTGCGGTGAGCAGGGGAGTCAGGCGGCTGGTGCTGCTGTCCGGCAGAGGCGAGGAAGAGGCTCTGCTCAGCGAGCAAGCGCTGCGGAATTCAGGCGCAGATTGGACGATTCTGCGGGCGAGCTGGTTCTGCCAAAATTTCAGCGAAAGCTTCCTGATCGGGCCGGTCATGAGCGGTACGGTAGCTCTCCCGGCAGCGGATGTGGCTGAGCCGTTCGTCGATGCCGAGGACATTGCGGACGTCGCAGTCGCCGCCCTGACCGGGAACGGCCATGTGGGCCAGCTCTACGAATTGACCGGCCCGCGCGCGCTCACCTTTGCTGAAGCAACCAAGGAAATCGCCCAGGCCAGCGGACGGGAGGTCCGTTATGTGCAGGTCTCCGGGGAACAGTTCAAGTCGATGCTGGCGGAGGAGCATGTGCCTGACGAAATCGTACTGCTGCTGACCGATCTGTTCACCAAAGTATTGGACGGCCGCAACTCCCATCTGACGGATGGCGTTAAGCGTGCTCTGGGCAGAGAGCCGCGGGATTTTGCTGAATATGCACGAAACACTGCCGCAGCCGGCGTCTGGAGGATTTAGTATTATGGAGCGCTTGCTTGGCACATTAACCTTCGTCTCGGCACTTGGAACCGGATTGGTTGCCGGACTGTTCTTTGCCTTCTCGGCATTCGTGATGACAGCTCTCTCCCGTCTCCCGGCGGAGCAGGGCATTGCCGCTATGCAGTCCATTAACGTAACCGTCCTCAATCCATGGTTCAATACTGTGTTTTTCGGATCGGCCTTGACATCTGTTGTCCTGATCATCGTTTCATTCTTCAGATGGGGGGAAGCTGGCGTGATCTATCTGCTCGCCGGCAGCCTGCTCTATCTCGTAGGCTCCTTCCTGGTGACAGCTGTGTTCAACGTGCCGTTGAACGACATGCTTGCCGCTGTGGATCCCGCAAGCACCGAAGGCGCGGAACTATGGACACGTTACATCGCCGATTGGACGGCGTGGAATACGGTACGAACCGTCGCGAGCCTTGCTGCGCTGGCATCGTTCATCGCCGCATTCCGCATGGGGGAATGAGAGGAATCTTCTATAAGTATGGAATGGGTCAACCGGTATAGCGGTTGGCCTTTTGTTCATATCTAATCCCATGGTAGGATTAGGTTATCATGCTGTGTTGGTGAAGCGGAAAGAGCTTAATAACTGGAGGATGGAGACTTTAATTTGAAAAGAATCGTCAATGGACATTTTCAAGACCTCAATATCTACGCACAAAACATTCAAAAAGAGACAGGAGCAACAGCTGCTGCTGTTTGCATCATCCATAAAGACACTGTTGTAAACGAATGGTACGCTGGCACCCACGATTTCTCTCCGGAGTCGCGGAAGGTCGACGAAGCTACCCGGTTTAATGTAGGTTCCATACGTAAAACATATCTTGGGCTTGCAGTAAGCCTGCTCATAGAGCAGGGCAGGATCAACAGTGTTGATGACGAAATTGCGGGATACCTGAATGAGCCCGAGGAGGCCGCTAAAGGAGTAACGTTACGGCAGCTGCTCACGCATACTCACGGTTTAATGGAAGCAGACGGCGCGATCGTAAGAGAATTTCCGGCGGGTGAGAGCTGGGCGTACAGAAATACCGGCATTACCCTGTTAACCCGGTTGGTTAAGCATTTATCTGCACAAAATGTAAGCGAATTTGTGCAGAGCAGCATCCTTGCACCGTATCATTTGAATAAAACTGGTTGGAGAACTTCGTATGATGAGCACCTGATTTACAACTACTACAAGGACAAACATACCTGGGTTGGCCCTAATGACAGCGATGCGGGTGATCAAGGCAATTTATTTATCAGCGCTGAAGATATGGCGGCGTGGGGTTATATTCATCTTAGAAAAGGTTGTATGAATGGCAAGCAAGTCCTGCCGCAAACTGTTTTTGAACGGGTAACCGAATTACACACACCCTCCACAGTACCTGAGCATCTGCCCCGTAATGGATTTGTTTGGTGGCTTCAAAGCAGCAGTCCATTAAACCAGATCGGTGAACATGTACCCAATGGGGCGTATCAAATTCTCGGCATCACCGGATGTACTTGTTTGGTCATCCCGCATTATGACGCAGTAGTGGTAAGAATGTATAATCAATTAAACAATCCGGTTGGTTTTGATTATTTAAGCGAGATAAGGATGTTTGGAAATATCGCTGCCGGCCTGCTGGACAGCTATAAAGCCGCTCAACCCTCTTGACCTTCACATCATGTGATGGTTTAGTATGACATATATCAATCAAAGCGGGGAGGGCTCGTTATTCATATCAGTGAGCTGTCAGGGAGGACAGGAGTGAGTCTGCGTTCCCTGAGATACTATGAAGAAAAGAAGTTACTGAACCCCGTTCGCCTGGAGAACGGATATCGGGATTATGCGGAATCGGATGTTGAAAGGATTGCACTGATCCAGCTTTATTTTAGTCTTGGGCTCACAGCCAAGGAAATAATGGATTTCTTTGACTGTTTATTTCAAAATGGTACAAGACGGGAATGCCTGCCGAACGCCATAGAAGTGGCTGAAAGAAAGCTGGGCGACATCAAAAAACAAATCGGGATTCTTCGCAAAGCCGAGTCCCAGCTGGAAGAGCATTTGTACGAGTGGAGAAATGCGATCAATCAACAGTGGAATTAAATGAGAATGGCGCGAAGGAGGTCATGTGACAGATGGGCAGGCATTCTCCAGATCGTTTTTTGCGGGGCATTAGGCTTGATAGGGATGCGATCCCTTCCTTTGATCATTATCCATTTAATCTTGGCGTAATTCGGAGTCTCGGCAAGCTGGACTTTCATCCCAAAGTGAGCTACATCGTGGGTGAGAACGGAATGGGGAAATCGACGCTAATGGAGTCGATTGCCGTAGCCTGGGGATTTAATCCGGAAGGCGGCACCCGGAACTTCTCATTCTCCACGCAGTCCACACATTCCGATTTGCATAAATATATACGTTTGGTGCGCGGAGCGCATAAGCCGCGGGATGGATTCTTTTTCCGGGCGGAGAGTTATTATAACCTGGCGACGAATATCGAGGAGCTGGATAGGGAGGGCTCTGCCGGCCCACGCATTATAGATTCTTACGGGGGCAAGTCGCTGCATGAGCAATCCCACGGCGAGTCGTTTTTTGCCGCTTTCCTTCACCGTTTCGGAGGGCAGGGCTTATACATCCTGGATGAGCCTGAGGCCGCCTTGTCTCCTCTCCGGCAGATGGCCATGCTTTCGCGCATTCATGAGCTGGTCCAAAAAAACTCCCAGTTCATTATCTCCACCCATTCCCCCATTCTTATGGCATATCCGGATTCGATCATTTATAATCTGACTCCTGACGGGATTGAAACCACAACATTGGAAGCAACCGATCATTATATAATCATGAAGCAGTTCCTCAATAATAAAGAAAAAATGCTTCATGAGCTTTTTGACAATTTGTAAGGTGACATTGCACCCGCTTCACATCCTCCGTTCTTTGGAACCGTAAAAAATCAATCAAATTCAATCAAATGATAGAGTTATGACTAATATGGATCACTTTTACAAATAAAATGATTGACTGGAAGCAGCCATGTATCTATCCTTTAAATGAAGGCATGGTTTCAAGCGTTTGAATATCGGAACGATAGAGAGACCCAGCACCGTCCGGTGCTGGGTCTGTTTGGTTATGGCAAGAAATGGTCGGCATTTGATAAGTAATTGTTAAACCAGGAGCAAGCGGGATTATTCAGGAGGGTATTGGACTTTCCGTGTAGAACTAACGAAGATAGACCCTGTCGTTCAATGATGAACATGCTCTCGAGCAAATACGCGGTATAAACCTGTTTGCGAGGTGTAATGGAGATGAACACGCTTCTCATTGTAGAGGACAACGATTTTGAAAGAAATGCGCTGCAGCATTATGTCGATTGGGACTTATTGGGGGTCCGTGTCGTGGATACCGCTCATAATGGCAAGGATGGGCTGGAGAAAGCCAGGCTGCATCAGCCTGATATTATTATCAGTGATGTCAAAATGCCTGTTATGGATGGAATTGAGATGGCCAAAGCCATCGCTCATTTCAACCCGAACATAAAGTTTATTTTTTCAAGCGGACATGATGACGCGGAGACATTGAAGGAAGCGCTTGAGGTCAGGGCATACAGTTATCTGATCAAGCCTGTAAGACAAGAAGAATTGATTGCGGTTCTGAGAAGGATTGCATCGGTTTCCATGGACGAGAAGCTGTCGCATCGGGCAAGCAGGAAAATCATGGAGCAATTCCATCATAATCTGCCCCATCTTCAGACCAAATTTCTGGAGGAGCTGATGAACGGCCTGCACAGTCCGGATGAAGCGAACCTGATCTACACCCGGGCTAATGATTTGGAGCTGCAAATGACGGGGTCATACAAGCTGGCCTTGATTGAATTCGATTATGCGGCCAACACCGATATTTTCCAAAAATCCAGGTATCTGGGCAGCATTCTCACTGAGCTGCAGGATGCGTGCGATTCCAAGGACGTATTATTCATCAAGGATGGGGACAGCAGAATCATTGCGGTTCTCCATTCCCTGAAGGAAGATTCCGACAAAGATAAGCAGCTTCTTCACACGGTCGGGAACAAAATTGCTCTTCTCATGGAGGTGCAGCCCTTCAGGTATGTAATCGGCGTAAGCACCGGCGCTCCTAATTTGACCGATCTTGGAATGCTGTATAGACAGTGCTGCTCCACAATCAATGGAAAGGTCGGATTCGGGTATGGCAGCGTAATCACGTTCGAACAGGCGTATGCCCGTACATCTGCGCTGTCCGACCCGGACACTGGCCTTATGAAGCAGATTATCGACGAGATTGTGTCAGGGGCATGCGGGGGCAAGGATTGCGAAGAGAGCATACAGAAGCTGATGCATCTCATGACAACGGAGCATGATATGAAGCTGGAGCGCATTCAGAGTATAATGATCAGCTTATTCAGCAGCCTTTCCAAGAGCATGGCGAATATTGGAGAAAAGATCGACATGGTCGCAAAAGACGAATCGGAGCTTTTTCATGGTGTAGTCACGGCCAAGACGCTTCCCGATATTGTACATTACGTCCGTCAGGTTATGAATGAGGTTTCCTCGTATATGGGCCGCAAAAACCTGAATAAAGAAGATTATATGATCCAGGAAATTTTGAACATCCTGAATAAGGACTTTTGCAAATCGATCACGCTCTCATATATTTCCGACCGGGTGTTTTTGAGTCCCAATTATTTGAGGGTCCTGTTCAAGGATAAAATGAACATCAGCATACAGGATTATTTGACCCAGCTGAGGATCAACAAGGCCAAGGAGCTGCTGAGGCAAAACCGCTACAAGGTGCATGAAATCGGTGAAATGGTGGGGTATGAGAACAGCACGTATTTTAATCTTGTGTTTAAAAACAGTGTCCATATGACGCCCAAAGAGTACCGGAACAAGTATATGACCCAGGTAAGCGGGGCCTGACCCGTGAACGATGCCGGCAGCAAAAGGAGCAGGACTTATGAATACCGCATATAAAGTGAAATTTTTCTATGTTGTATTCGCCTTTACGATTGCAATCGTGCTGGTCAGCTCTGTCACCATCAGCTTGATTATTTATTACAGGTTCAATTCAGCCATCGCGAAGCAGAACGACGATTTCATTCAAAATACGAGCGCGCAGCTGAAGAGCAATGTGCTGACATTGGTCGATAATTGTGAAACCATTGCAGGAAATATCTATGCCGATACGGCTCTGCAGACTTTTCTGGAAGGCTATCATAATCAAAAAATCGATTACGATATGTTTGAGAAGTTCAATTCGATTACGGACAATCTCCAGAGCATTCTGAGCAATAATACGGAGATCAGCAGCATCAGCATTTACAAAAGGGATGCCGGGCTGGTCAGCAACGGAAAGGAAATCAGGATCTGGGGTCAATTCGGCCGAGTCGACCTGCTTCAGAAGGCAATGGATGCAGGGGGCAAGGATGTATGGGCCAGTTACCGGGATGAAGCAAGCGGCGCGTATAAAATTGTCCTGATGAAGTATTTGAATGTCTATGCGCCCGGAGGCGTGCTGGTCATCGAATTGAACGAAGAGAGCTTCTATGATCTTTACAAATCCGGAATGGCGAGCAATTATCTGTTCCTCATGGATAACCAGAATCAGGTGATCAGCTCCAACAGCAGAGGATCGATCGGGAAGGAAATCAATGCGCCCGTCAAGCGCTTTGTCAGCGAAGGAGAGGCGACAGGCAAGCTGGTTTATGACAATACCCGCTATTATCTGTTCAGCGAGCAGGTGAACGACAGCTGGTCGCTTGCCGTACTGTATGATTCCAACGAGATCGAGAAGGAAAAGAGAAACATAACCTACTATATTATCTTCTATACAGCCATTCTGATCCTTGTATCGATGCTTCTGGCCTTCCTTTTCTCGAAAAGATTTGCCGGGCAGGTAGACAAGCTGGTCGCCAAGATCAAGGAAATCGATAAGGGCAATCTGAATATCCAGCCGACAATCAGCCAGGTGAACGAGTTTTATTTGCTGGATCAGGCGCTTTATACGATGGCCCGGAATATTAACAGCCTGAACAGCGATATATTAAACGTCCAGAAGCAAAAGGAAGAAAGCGAAATTAAATATTTGCAGATGCAGATGAACCCGCATTTTCTGTACAATCTGCTCTCTGCCATCCGCTGGATAGCTTTTCGAGAGAAGCAGCAGCAGATTATGCACATCATCGATCATTTAAGCGATTTTTATAAAATTGCCCTGAGCAAAGGAAACGAAATCATCGGCATCCAGGATGAAATCAAACTGGTCCGAAGCTATGTCGAGCTGCAGAATTTGAGCTACAGCGGTCTCATTCGTTTAACAATCCGGATGGACGAGAGCCTGAACGACTTGCAGGTATGCAAAATGACCCTGCAGCCCTTTGTCGAGAACAGCATCGTGCATGGAATCGTGCGTGAGCAGCCCTTGAACATATCGGTCGAAATCATCCCTTTCGATGAAACGGGAGTGCGGATCCGCATCATGGACGATGGGTCCGGGATTGAGGAAGACTTTGTCCGGTTGATTGAGGATATGAACGGATTGAATACGATGACAAGCAGCGCAAGCTACGGGATTACCAATACGATTGTGCGGTTGAAATATTTGTACGGGGACCAGATAAGGATTCGCGCAGCACGGAGAACCCCTGGCACATTAATCGAAATCACCATTAAAAACGCCAGCTGAGCCATGTCGGTTCAACGGCGTTTTCATTTTATGCAGAATGTATCAAAAATGCATATATCCATCACAAATTGCCTGATCGAACTGCCATATTTACTATAAGCATTCGATGGATATTTGAATTGAAGGCACGGCCTGCCGGCACTAAAATTTAAGTAGAGAGAGAAACCAAAACATCAGGTGAAAGGAAGTTATCCATTTGACCGGGATTCAGAATCTTCTTTCGAAACTGAAGAAGCAGAAAGTGTTGATGCTCATGCTGATCCCTTTCCTGGCCCATCTGCTTTTATTTAAATATTATCCGATGTACGGCAATCTGATTGCCTTCAAGGATTATTCCTTCTCCAAAGGAATTATCGGAAGTCCCTGGGCGGGCTTCAAGTGGTTCGAGTATTTCTTCAATTCATCGGATTTCTGGATCGTTATGAGAAATACGGTTGTCATCAGCGTGCTTTCGTTGATTTTTACAACGGCGGCCTCCATCGTGTTTGCGATACTGGTATGCGAGCTCCGAAACCTGTACATGAAGAAGTTCGTACAGACGGTTTCGTATCTGCCTCATTTTATATCGTGGGTTGTCGTTGCGGGCATGGCTTTCACGCTGTTTTCTATTGACGGCGGCTCCATTAACAAGTTCCTGGTCGATATTCATGTTATCGATAAGCCTGTAAACTTCCTGGGCGACGAGCAATTGTACTGGCCGGTCATCACCTTTCTGAACGTATGGAAAAGTGCCGGATACAACTCCATTCTCTATATAGCCGCCATTACAGCCATAGACAGGCAGATGTACGAATCGGCAATTATCGACGGGGCCAACAAGTGGAAGCAAATTATCTATATTACGCTCCCTTGCATAAAACCGACCATTGTTATTCTGCTGGTACTAAGCTTGGGTTACGTGCTGAACGCGGGGCTCGATCAGCAGTTCTTCATGGGCAATCCCTTGAATATGGAGCATTCGCAGGTGCTTGATACGTATATCGTCCGATATGGGCTGCAGCAGCTCGAATATTCATACGGTACGGCGGTAGGCTTGTTCAGGAGCATCATCAGTCTGGTGCTGGTCGTCATCGCCAATATGATTTCGAGAAGGCTGTTTAAGATGGGCGTGTTTTAGTGAAAAAGTGCCCGTACGAACCGAAGGCCATTTTTGCACCATACTTTAAGATGATTTTTCGATGAGGTGGATTTGTGCTGATTTCAAGAGGCGAGAAGACGTTCCATGTACTTAATGCCATTATTCTGCTGCTTTTGTCGTTCACGGTCATATACCCCTTTATCAATATCTTCGCGATCTCGTTTAACGACGGGCAGGACGCCATGATAAAAGGCATATATCTCTGGCCGAGGAAATTCTCGATTGCGGCCTATGAGCTCATATTCAAGGAGCCTTTATTGGCGCACAGCGCTTATGTCAGCGTACTGAGGACGGTTCTCGGGACGATCGTTAATCTCGCAAGCACGGCGGTCATTGCCTATGTGCTGTCTAACAGACAGCTGTTATTCAGAAGAACGTTCATCTTTCTGTATGTGTTCACGATGTATTTTAACGGCGGCATCATACCCGAATTTCTGCTCATCCGGAGTCTCGGTCTCTATGATAATTTCGCTGTATATATTCTCCCCGGCCTTGTGGCTGCAATGCCGATCATGATCATGCGCCAGTTCTTCGAGGATCTGCCGCAGGCGCTGCTCGAATCGGCAAGGATTGACGGAGCTTCCGAGATACGGATCTTGATGCGGATCGTAATCCCGATGGCTGCGCCGGTTATGGCGACGGTTGCCCTGATGTATGCAGTCGGGCATTGGACCTCGTGGAATGATACGTATTTCTACACCAAGAACGATGGGAAACTGGCAACGCTGCAGGGCATCCTGGTCAAAATCCTGATGGAGTCGCAAGCCCAGAGCATGAGCTCCAACTACAGCGCGCTGATGGATTCCATGAGAGGCGAGAACAAGCCGACGTCCGAGGTGATCAAGATGGCTACCATCGTAGTAACAACCGTTCCGGTTCTGTGCGTCTATCCATTTCTGCAAAAATATTTCGTAAGCGGGATGACCATGGGAGCAGTCAAGGAATGAGGATTTCAATGATAGCCGGGGTCAGATGACGATTTGATCTCACGGCCGTTGCTGAAACTTTCAGATAGATAAACTATATAACGAAGGGAAATGGGAGAAATGAGACGTTGGACCAGAATGGCAAGTGTAGGATTAGTCGTATTTCTGCTTGCCGCCGTGTTTGCGGGCTGCAGCCAGCCGGAACCGGCTAAAAATAACGCACCGGCAGCTGATGCGGCCGCAAATACGGGGACAGCGGATGCTGGTTCCGAAACGGACGCTGCGGCACCGGATGCGAAAGAACCTCCAGTGGAATTGACCGTGCTGAATGCGGCAGGAGGTTCTCCAACCTTTGGTACAGGCGATCCTGTGTACGATGACAATCCGATCGCCAAGTATCTGCTCGACAATCTGAATATCAAGCTGAAATGGGAGGTTATCTCCGGCGACGGCGCCCAGGCTATGGGACTCAAGCTTGCGTCGGGTGATTACCCGGATATCATTACGAATTTGCAGCCGGAGACGTATCAGAAGATGCTGGACGACAACCGGCTGGTTGACATGGCTCCCCTTATTGAAGCCAATGGACCCAATATCCAGAAGGCGTATGGAGAAAAAACGCTTAATTTCCTTAAAACGGACGACAATCATTTGTATAGTCTGACTCAGCAATACGGCAATATCCCGGAAGGCTCTACACCGGCTGGCTATGGCTTCGGCTTTCAGATCAGAAAGGATATCTATGAAGCCATCGGCTCGCCCAAGATTGAGACAACCGACGACATCTATGCGGTCTTGAAAAAAATCAAGGACGATCCGAAGGTGAATAAAACCGGCAGCGGCGAAAGCGTGTGGCCAATCGGAACGTTCAAACGTTCATGGAACAACTTCCTGCAGGGCCTTGAGGCTATGGGAGGCTCCGGAACGGCCAAGTGGACCGTCAAAGACGGGAAAGTCCAATATTGGTTCAGAGAGCCTTGGGCGGAAACGGCCATGCAATTTTACAATAAGCTTTACAGGGAAGGGCTGCTGGATCCCGATTCATTCGTCGTGGAGCCGGATGCCTGGCAGAAAGAAAAGGTCAATACGGGAAGAATCGCAACTACGATCGGAGCCTGGAATATGGTCGCCGATGCCTGGGGCGAATTCAAGGCGGCGAATGTGCCGAATGCGGAAAATATGTACTTCCTGAATTTTGCCGTCAGCATACCCGGCGGCGAAACGCCGCAGCTCGTAAACATAAGCAGTGTAGGCAATGGCTATACGGTCATAACCGATAAGACGGAGGATAAGGAAGCGGCGATCAAGCTGCTGGATTTCCTGGCATCGCCGGAAGGCAATTTCATGGCGCATAACGGGCCGGAAGGCACGCAGTGGGAAATGAAGGACGGCGTTCCTACGCTGAAGCCCGAATATCTGGAAAGATGGAAAAACGGGGAAGGCGATGACAGCTTTGCCAAAGAAACGGGGATTGGCTTATACAGGCACTTCGTGGGTACGGACGTCCCCAAATCTCCTGCAGGCACCTATATGGTGCTGAAGGATGACCCTAAAGTGACAGGCCGGGTCGACTTTGCACAGCGGGATGAGGCGCTTGGCAAGTATTACTTCGACAGCGCGCCTTTCGTAGGTATTGAGACAGGACTGCCGCAGGATATCACGATGATGTACAGCACGATCGACAGCAAGCTCGGAGATGCCGTCTATAAGCCTGTTCTGGCTAATTCCGCAGAAGCCTCGCACGAGGAATGGCTTAAGTTCATCAAGGCAATGGATGATGCGGGAGCGGCCAAGGTCGAGGCGGCGGTTACCGAGAATTATCAGAAGAATCTTGTGAAGCTGGGATTGAAATAATCGTAATAAAGCTACAGGTGGATAAGGCCGGATGGCCTTATCCACTTTATTGGGAAAATTCACAGGACTGAAGGTGATGCCGATTATGAAATTGACCTTAATCAGACATGGAGAAATGTGCGGGGATCCGTTCATTTGCCCGGAAAGACCGGTACAGGGCTGCCTTACCGAAGAGTCAGGCATTCCGCAAGCGGAGGCGGCGGCGCAGGCGTTGAAGGATGTGCATTTCGATCATGCTTTCTCCTCTCCGTACGGCAGGGCTCTGCAGACGGCTGAAATTATTATGACTGGAAGAGAGACAGACATTGAAGTGCTGCATTTTCTGCATGAATGGATGCCAAGCCCAGAGCTTGCGAGCCTTCCAAGCACGGTATATGAACAAATCCAGCAGCAGGCTGAAGATGTGTATGCCGAAGAAAGCTGGAAGACGGACATGGGCGAAGGACATTTTGAAATGAGCGCCAGGATCATCCCGCCTTTTCTGAAGGAGTTGGACCGGTTGGGCATTCACAGCCGCATGGGCGGGTTTGTGCCTGAAGAGCACGCCCGGAATCTGTCCATAGCGGTATTCGCCCATGGAGGTTCTTTGGGGACGCTGCTGAATTTTCTGCTCGGGGTCAGGGCATTTCCGATAAGCGGCTTCCGCTTCGAGCTAACGGGTGTGGCGACGATTGATTTCAAGGAACGAAAAGGGATTTATTATCCCCAGCTGCGCATTTCGTCCATCCATGCCATTCAATAAGCGTTATGACAGCAATTCCAAATGTTTTGGAGGGACAGCATGGGAATCAGGATTAAGGTATATGATGCCAATGAACAATTAACGCCCTGCAGAATTGTGATCCGGAAATCCGGTAACGGGCCGGTTGAGGATAACGGGAACGCTGGCGAAATTATATATTGCAGCGGGGAACATGACTTTGAAGCGGTCAACGGCGAATACATGATCGAGGTGTTCAAGGGCAAGCTGTATGCTCCAGTCCGCCACACTGCGGCTGTGCATACCGGGAATGTCGAGTTCCGTGTGCAGCTCAAGCCTCTGGTGGATACAAGGAAGCTTGGCCTCTATTCATTCGATGCGCATTCCCATGTTTCCAGGAACGAGAACCTGGTGACCGGAAACCTCGGATGGGCCTCTACGGTTATGATGGCGGAGGATTTCAATTTCTTCTATGCCGGCTCGCCTTATGATCACGAAACGCATCTGGAGTATTTAAACAAAGAGTATAAGAGTGATGCCCCTTACCGCGAGCAGTTCGCTTCCGATATCAGGCAGATCAATCAGATCAATCAGGAAGGCTTCATCATCGATATCGGGAACGAGTTTGTCAAATGCAGGTATGGACATATATGCCTGTTCAATTTTGTGCAGAAGCCCCCCTTCAGCAAATATTACGACGAGGCGTGGGATCCCTGGAATGACAGCAACCGGCAGGGAGACGAGCCCCGCTATGAAATCTCCTATCCGTATGAAGCCGTTCTTGCGGAAAAGCAGGAGCATTCCTTCGCGTTCTCCGCTCATCCGACGAGCTGGTGGTGGGGAATGCACGATGTATTCATTACGAATATCGCGTCTACGCTGGCGTTTGATCTGTTGACGGGTGCCGTTGACGGTATGGTCATCATGGGCTATGGCAGCGACAAGAAAGCGTATCAGGACTTGTGGTTCGAGGCTTTGCGGAATGGCTATTTTATTCCCGGAGTGGCAGAAACGGACGTTTCCTTTGACGCAGTTCCGAAGCAGAGGTTTCTTCAATACAAGACGTATGCTTTTCTGGAAGAGTTCAGCATGCAGGCATTGGGAGCTGCTATGAAGAACGGCAGGAATATTGTCAGCTCCGGTCCCATTCTGGTTATGAGGGTAAACGGGCAGCTGCCGGGCGCCGTGTTCTCCTATGAAAGCGGGGAGGCGTTCGAGATTGCCATTGAGGCTTACAGCTGCTATGAGGCTTCACTTTCGACCGTACAGCTGATCGTCAATGGCGATATTGCAGCCGAGTATGCCGTGAGCGACATGCAGTATGATTGCACGCACCGGATAGAAGTGAAAGAAGACAGCTTCGTCATTGCCAAATGCTATGATTTTGCAGGAAATGTTGCGATTACCAGCCCGGTATATATTCGGAATCAACCGTTTGTGAATAAAGGCTATCTGTCGGACGTCAATGTTCATGTGCGTAAAGCGGGGAAACCCGCAGTTGGTGTGTACTGGTTGGATGATGAGCCGGGAAGAAACGCTTTCGAGGGCAAGGTGCTGGTGCAGATGAATCCGGTATCCAGCCTGCATATCTCCGTAGACGGAGAAGTCCGGACCGTCAAATTGTTCGAGCTGGATGAGCTGCAAAGGATATTTAAACATCTTTATCTGGGCGATTTTAACCGGGACAAGCGTTATCAGTCGGGCGAAGTGCCGGCTGACGCGTTCAAGATCGCGCGCGTGAAGGAAATACTCAACCATGTTGAGCTGAATGTGGAGTTCTAGGTTGAAGATGAGAGAAGCGTATAAGAGGTTCCAGATGAATCACCGCCCAGTCTGCCGCTATCGAGCGGGAGGTTGGGCTTTTTTTCATACTAGGATATAATGGATTCAAATTGGCGGTTGAGGCCGGTATTGCCGGGTGAAGAAACAGCAAATCGCGCAGGGAGGCAAATGATGAAACCACGGATTACGGTAATCACATTGGGCGTGGATGATTTGGAAAGATCGCTGGCATTCTACCGCGAGGGACTGGGACTGCCTACGCAAGGCATCATTGGCAAAGAGTTCGAGCATGGCGCCGTTGCTTTTTTTGAGCTGCAGGCAGGCTTAAAGCTTGCTATCTGGAACCGGAGGGATCTCGCCCATGAGGCGAAGGTCCATCAGACCGCATCAAGTTCTACCGAATTTACGATTGGCCACAATGTAGGCAGCAAGGAAGAAGTGGATCAGGTCATGGAGCAGGCCCGGAATGCTGGTGCCGTTATTACGGACCCGGCGCATGATGCTTTCTGGGGCGGATACTCCGGACACTTCCAGGACCCCGATGGCCATTTGTGGGAAGTCGTCTGGAATCCGCAGTGGGAGATCACGGAGTAGCGGAAATTCATCGTCTACATGCTCCACCAAGCAGGCCGCCAACCGGTTGTTACCGATGGCGGCTGTTTTGTTGTTCGCCAGCCTTCAAGCTGTCGCAAACCATGACAAAGGACTGCCAATCCTTGTTTTTACCCCGATTTTCACAGGCAGTTCAAGATCTGTCACTTACATGCAGTCCGGGATGCCGTTAAGATAAATGATGAAAACGTTGCCAAACGATGCGGATTCGTCCAATAATCCGGCAGCGGGTTAAAAATAATTTGGGAGGTCTATATGAACATTTTTTCTGGCAAGGCTCTAGGCTTGACCATGGTGCTGGTACTTTCCCTGGGCGTTGTCGCAGGATGCGGCGGCACCGGACAGAATGGGAACAAGGCGGCGCAAACGGGTGAGGCTGCGAAGAAACTGAGCGTTCAATTTATGGTTCCGTCATACGCCGATGTTCCGGATATGAACGATGAATACTGGACGGAATTTCAGAAGAGCAGCCAAACCGAACTGGATGTGGAATGGGTTCCCTCCGGCGACTACAACACCAAATTTGATCTGGTGCTGGCTTCCGGCAATATTCCGGAGGTGATCGTAGCCACCAGCACGACCCGCCCGACGCTGCAGAATGCCATCAATCAGGGAGCGTTCTGGGACTTGACGCCATTCCTGGACGACTTCAGCAAGTACCCGAATTTGAAAAACAACAGCTATGAGGAAATATGGAATTATATGAAGACAGGCGGCGGCATTTTCGGGATACCGCGAAACCGTCCGCAAATCGACATCAGCATCAAAATGCGGAAGGACTGGCTGGACAAGTTTAAGTTGCCGGTTCCGACCACTCTGGAAGAATACGAGACCGCTTTGAAAACAATCGTAAACGGCGATCCCGACGGCAACGGGAAGAAGGATACGGTCGGACTCATCGGGCAGGGCTTCCTGCTGGCTGATGGCGACGGGAGCTTCCTGTCCGCCTTCGGAGGATTGGATCCCGTATATGACCAGGAAGGCGGGCTGATCAATAAACTGCTAACGCCCAATTATACGGACATGGTGGGCTATTTCCGTCAATTGTATGCGGACGGCATTCTGGCGAAGGATTTCTCGGCGATCAAGCAGACGCAGGCGGAAGAAATGTACACCACCGGCCGCGCCGCATCCTATGCCCGGAATATTTGGCGGGATTATACCTTCGAGCAGGAGGTCAAGAAGGTTCAGCCGCAGGCTGAAATCATCTCTCTGCCACCGATGAAAGGACCAGGAGGTACAAGCGTGCAGCTGTCCACGCCATTCTCCGGAGCCTTCTATATTTCCAAGAAAGTGCCTGAAGAGAAAGTGAAGCAGATACTGGACTTTTTCGAGAAGACGACCACGATGGAGCAAACCGACTACAATTACTACGGCATCGAGGGCGTGGATTACACGATGGTAGACGGCCAGCAGCAGCTTACCGAGCTAGGGACCAGGCAGGTAACGGCGAACGGCACAGGCGCTATCTTCCCGCTTGCGTACAACAACAAGATGAAGGTTGTGAACCCGGCGGCCCCCAAAGCGTATAACGACGCAAAGATGAAATCGGTCGAGGAATACGCCAATGTCGGCAAGATCGATCCGTTCTCGATCATCAATTCCGATACCTGGACATCCGTCTGGACGAAATATGAGTCTGAATGGCAGTCGATGGTTATTAAAGCCATCGTCGGACAGGTGTCCATGGAGGAATACAAAGCTTACGTGGACAAGCTGAACGGCAGTCCAGATTTCAAGAAGTCATACCAGGAATTCGCGGCGGAGTACAAAGAGAAATTCGGCAAATAAAGCGCAAAGTGATCCTTGAACGTAAAGCTTGTAATTTCACGCTCTGCTCCCTATGATAATGAAAATAGAAATGGATTGGGAAAATGGGAGGATTTATGGCTAACTGGAGCAAATCTCTATTGAACTATTCAGGTATCGGTCGTCTGGCGAATCCGCGAAAGTATTTATACAAGCTGATCTGGCTGGGCTGCGTTTCCGTATGCATTCCCGTTATCTTGATCAGCATCGCCTACTATCAGTTCTCGATGAACCGGATGAACAGCTATATCCAGACCGAAAGCGGTTCGTCCCTGACGATCCTGAAAGACCGCGCCGAGAGAGTCCTGCAGGAAATCGAACAGGATTCGCTCCAGTTAGCCAAGGATCCCGTCATTCAGACCGCCTTTGCAGGCCCGTCCGATGAGAATGGACTTCTGAATATCGAGATTTTGAAGAAAATCGCTTTGGCCAAAAATTCCAACAGCTTCATTAATGAAATCTTCCTGTACGACAGTGCGGGAGAACGGATTCTTTCCAATGAATATGGTCCCATCGCCAAGTCGGAATACAAATATAAAGATAATATAGACCGGCTGCTGGAAAGCAGACATCCTGCCCAGTGGTCGCAGTTCAGCAGCAGACAAGGCTATATTACGTTTGCCAGAATGCTCCCGCTCATTGGAAACGGAGGACCTGCGGGGGTTCTGGGCTTCGAGATCGAGACCTCTGTTCTCAGCAAGTTTCTGGAAGCGGATACGGCTATTCTTACAGACGGCCAGGAGTTGATCGTCGTGAAGCTGCACGATCCGTTTGCCATCGATGGCCAGCCGGATGCCAGCAGGCTTCGCGAGACGGCCGGTTTAAAAGGCATTGACATCATCAAGGCATCGGATAAAAACGACGGTTATTTTACAGCGGAGGGCATGGACGGCAAATCCGCGCAGTACCGATATGTGAAAAATGTGTTCGGCCGAACTTATGTATCGGTCATCCCGGAACAAATCATTACCGATCAATTGAACTGGATCCGCAAAATGACGGTGCTTATTCTTGTCGTATTCGTAGGGATGGGAATCCTGTTGACCTATATCACCTCGAGGAGAGCCTACACGCCGATCGAACAGCTGATCAATCACAGCCGCTCTCTCAGCGCAGGAGGTATGAAGCATAAGGAGAACGAGCTGGATATCATCCGGGAGTCGCTGGATTATTTGAGCAAAGAAACCGGAAAGCTGGAATCGTATATGGAAACGATTGAGCCGTCCTTGCGGGAGAAGTTTCTCTATCAGCTGCTGGGCGGCGATTATACGAGAAATGAGACGCTTATTCAGGATTGCGGCATGTATGGCATAGAGGTTGAATTCACGAATGTCGTCCTGATTGTCGAGGCTGAAAATATATACAAGGAAAAACGGTTTCTGCCGGAGGATCGGGGAATTATCGCCTTCTCCCTGGCCAATGTGATGCAGGAGGTTCTCCGCGATCTGGGCCATCAAGGCTACGCGGTTCCTTATCAGGGAAGAGGGGCGGCGCTTCTTCAATTCAAGCCGGATATGCCGCAGGATACGATGCTGGAGAGGACCAAGGAATATGCCGCCGCTATAACGGAGGCGTTTACGAATTTTCTGTCCTTTGAGGTCACCGTCGGGATCGGGCGGTTCTATGCGCATGTGGCGGACGTTCCGGTTTCGTGCAAGGAAGCGGAAAATGCGCTCAATAACCGGATTTTTCAGGATTCGGAATCCGTTCTGTTCATCGAAGATGTGGAGCATGTCAAGAAACAGACTCATCTCAGTTATCCCAGAGAGCTGGAAGCGTCCATTGTGGAAACGCTGGACCAGGAGGATATCCCGGCTTCGATCCGGCATTTCAGGGCATTTACGGAAATTATGCAGAATTCCCAGTCATACGTGTTTACCTATCAGAGCTATCATGTCCTGCTATCGTCCTTGATCGTGGCCCTGGAGAATCAGGGGGCGAACGCGGTCGACATGATGGAGCATAATTTGTTCGGACAGCTCAGAAGCAAGGCAACCTCCCAGGAAATTTGCGACTGGTTCGAGGAGACGCTCTTTCCCCTTTATATATGGTTAACCCGCAACGACAGGGAAACAGCGGGAGAAACGGCCATTCAGACAGTCTGCAGCTATATCAGGGAAAATTGCGGAAGAGACCTGTCCCTGGTGCATTGCGCCGAAATCGTAGGCGTCAGCCCGTCCTATTTAAGCCGGCTGTTCAAGAAGAAAATGGGCAAGAACTTCCTGGAATATGTCGCGGAGAACAAGATCAACGAAGCCAAGCGGCTGTTAAAGGATACGGACCGGAGCATCAGCGAGGTTGCGATGGCTGTCGGATATTCCGAACGGAATTTTATCCGCATTTTTCAGCGTTATGTCCAGCTGACACCCGGCAACTTCAGAGCGCAGCACCGGTAGCTTGCGGAAGAAGTGCGGACATGGGCGGGACATGGGTGGACGCTGACGCGGCTGCCAAATTAGATGACGGACTGGAGGAACAGCAATGAAGATCAAAAGTATCGAGACCTTTACGACAAGACAGCTGTCTGTCGTCCGGGTTACTTCCCAGGATGGCCTTCAGGGATACGGGCAGATTGCCCCTTATCATGCCAATATATCGGCCCTTGTGCTGCACCAGCAGGTTGCGCCTCACGCACTCGGAGCGGATTGCAGCGAGATAGAAGCTTTGTCCGCGGCCATCATCCGCGAGGAGCATAAATTTCCCGGCTCCCACTTATGCCGGGCAGTAGGCGGATTGGACACGGCATTATGGGATCTGAAGGGCAAGCGGGAGGGGAAAAGCGTATGCGAGCTGCTGGGCGGCAGACCTCGCAAGGTGGAGGTATACGGTTCGAGCATGAGGCGGGACATCTCGCCTGGGGAGGAGGCGGAACGGCTCAGGCGGCTTCAGGAAACAGAGGGCTTCCGCGCCTTCAAAATCCGCATCGCAAGCAATTTCGGTCACGACAAGGATGTATATCCGGGCCGTTCGGAGCAGGTCGTGCGCGCGGCGCGGGCGGCAGTCGGTGACGACACCTCGCTGTTTGTTGATGCGAACAGCGGATTTACGCCGGGCAAGGCCATCGAGACAGGGGATATGCTGGCGCAGTATGGGGTATGTCATTTCGAGGAGCCATGTCCCTATACGGAGCTGGAGTGGACGAAGCAGGTGGCGGACGCTCTTGATATAGCGGTTGCCGGCGGCGAACAGGATACCGATCTGACTCAGTTCCGGCGGATGATCGCCATGCGGGCGGTGGACGTCGTCCAGCCGGACATCTGTTATGTCGGCGGCCTCAGCCGGGCGCTGGAGGTGGCCCGGATGGCGGAGTCCGCGGGCATGATCTGCATGCCGCATGCGGCTAATTTATCCATGCTTGCCGTGTTCACGCTTCATATGGTGGCAGCCATCCCCAATGCCGGAGATTATATGGAATACACGATCGAGCAGGATGACTGGACGAAGGGCCTGTTTACGGAGCCGCTGGCCGTGTCGGACGGCAGGGTGCAGGTTCCAGAGGGACCGGGCTGGGGGATAACCGTTAATCCGCAGTGGCTGGAGAAGGCGGAATACCGGATCAGTTCAAGCGGGGTGCTTTGATGCAAACTGCCGTCAAGAGTCAGCCTCGTCAGCCGCTTCTGTCCAGACTATGGGCCAGCCTGCTGCAGCACAAATGGATGTATGTGCTGGCGCTGCCGGGCGTCCTGTATTTTATTCTGTTCAAATTCGTGCCTTTCTGGGGGCTGCTGATCGCGTTCAAGGAGTACAACCCTTATAAGGGATTGTGGGGAAGTCCGTGGATCGGCTTCACGAATTTTACCGAGTTGTTCGCCAGCCAGATTTTCTACGATATGCTGCGGAACACATTTGCGATTAATATTTTCGGAATCATCTTTATGTTCCCTGTCCCTATCATACTGGCTATCATGCTGAATGAGGTCAGGCATGAGGTGTTCAAAAGGATCAATCAATCGATCGTTTACCTGCCTCATTTTCTGTCCTGGGTCGTAGTGGCCAGCATGACCTTCTTCATGCTCTCGACGGATGTGGGGATCGTGAACAAGATCATCTCCGGTATGGGCTTTGAAACGGTATCGTTTCTGTCCAATTCAAACTATTTCTGGGGGCTGATCACGCTTCAGAGCATGTGGAAGGAAGTAGGATGGGGCACCATTATCTTCCTGGCCGCCATTGCCGGGGTGGATCCCGGGCAATACGAGGCAGCCGTTATGGACGGGGCCTCGCGCATGAAGCAAATCTGGCATATTACGATCCCGGCGATTCGTCCGACGATCATCATTTTGCTTATATTACGGCTCGGCCATATGGCGGATGTCGGATTCGAGCAGGTGCTGCTCATGAACAACCCGCTCGTCACCTCCGTTTCCCAGGTATTCGACACCTATGCGTATACGATCGGGATTCTCGGAGGGAAGATCAGCGTAGGCGTAACTGTAGGGATGTTTAAAGGCGTTGTAGGCCTGATCCTTGTCCTGCTGTCGAATTATACGGTGAAGAAGCTGGGTCAAGAGGGCATTTATTAAGGGGGGACCAACTTTGAGTTTCGTAGCTTCCAAAAGATTGACTCTGTTCGATTATGTGAATTACTCGCTGCTCGCGATCATGTCGATCATTTGCGTCTTTCCGTTTATTTATGTATTCAGCGTTTCCTTCACCGATCCGAAGGTCTATGTGCCGCTGCAATTTTACTTGTTCCCGGAAAAATGGTCCTTGTCGGCGTACCGGTACATTCTGTCGACCAACAGCTTTATGAACGCTTTGAAAAGCACCGTGTTCGTAACGGGTATCGGAACCGTGCTGAGCGTTATCGTGTCGTTCACATTTGCCTATGTCCTCACCAAGAAAGCCGTGCCCGGCCGGAATGTGATGCTCGGAGGCGTTATTTTTACGCTGGTATTCAATGCCGGGATTTTGCCCAACTATTTGCTGATCAAGGATCTTGGACTGCTCAATTCACATTGGTCCCTGATCTTGTCCGGCCTGACCAACGCCTGGAGCCTGATCGTGATTAAAAGCTTTCTGGATACGCTCCCCTCGGAACTTGAGGATGCCGCCCGCATCGACGGCTGCTCCGATATCGGCGTCTTCTGGCGGATTATTGTCCCGCTGTCCATGCCGGCTGTCGCCGCTTTCACCTTATTCTTCGCAGTCGCGTACTGGAATACGTACTTCAATGCGCTGATCTATTTGACCGATGCCAAGAAATGGACGCTGCAGGTGCTGATCAAATCGCTTGTTATCGATTCGGATTCCAACGGCGTAGGCGGATCTGGCGGGTCAGACGACCGGGTTATTCCGCAGGAAACGATCCGTATGGCGTCCATTGTGCTGGCCATGGTGCCTATTCTGCTGGTCTATCCGTTCCTGCAGAAGCATTTTGCCAAAGGCGTTATGCTGGGGTCCGTGAAGGGCTAGAATAACTAATTAACCGAATAGAGAAGTTAAATAAGCCGGGACCCCTCCATTGGGAGCTTCCCGGCTTATATTTGTTTCTGATCAGGCTTGAAGGCTGCCGGAGATTTTATTGCGTGTCTTTTGATTGACCATATCCGCTGCCTTTATTATCGCCTTGGCTGTTTCCTTGATTTTGATCCTGACTTTGCTTGTCACCATGCCCATGGCTGCCTTCTCCGCCTTGGCCATAATCCTTGCTTTTGGTATCTTCTTTAGTTTTTTCTTCTACTTGGCCCTTGTCTTCTTGAATATTGTCATCTTGAATTTTGTTGTCTTTTTCCTTGGCTTTCTCTTCAATTTTTTGCCCTTGATCTTCTTGTTTGATTTCTATTTTTTCTTGGCCCCGATCTTGTCCCCGACCGGAGTCTTGACCTTGACCACCGCCAATACCGCCGCCATGGCCTTGACCACCGCCGATGCCACCGCCGTGGCCTTGTCCACCGCCAGTGCCGCCGCCATGGCCTTGACCACCGCCAGTGCCGCCGCCATGGCCTTGACCACCGCCAGTGCCGCCGCCGTGGCCTTGTCCACCGCCAGTGCCGCCGCCATGGCCTTGACCACCGCCGATGCCGCCGCCGTGGCCTTGTCCACCGCCAGTGCCGCCGCCATGGCCTTGACCACCGCCGATGCCGCCGCCGTGGCCTTGTCCACCGCCAGTGCCGCCGCCATGGCCTTGACCACCGCCGATGCCGCCATTTTTGCCGCCGCGAATACCTTGCTCGCGTATTTTTCCATTACCTTTACTTTGCGTGTGCATTTGGGTTCCTGTCTTCTTGCTTGCGTACACATAGATCAACGACTTGAGCGTCCTTTTGTCCACTGAGCCAGTCGCCGGAAGTCCATGTTTCTTCTGATAATATTTGACGCCGATGACAGTCAGAGCATTGTAATTCCCATCGATTGGGCCAGCGTAACTGCCAAGTGATTTCAGCATTCCCTGAATGACGTATACATCCGGACCCTTCGCCCCTTTACCGATCGCCGAGCTGACATCCGGAAAGCCAGTCATCAGCGCTATTACTAATAAGGCGGATCCGAGAAACTTTGCTGCCGATTTGAGGAGCTTTCCTCTTAAGCGAGGATATTGATTGTCCACCATTTTAATGAGACACCGTCCTTTGAATATAAGTTTATTTTGCCACGCCCTTACTATCCCATTATTTCATCCACATTATGCTTTATCTGGGCTGGTCAGATTTCCGGTTTATACTCAAAAACAATCCTTCCCAACCCTGCTGGTGAATGGATTAAACAAATAATCTGTTGAAATTATAAGGATTCCAAATTTTACTTAAATCAAGCTTGGAATTAATTTTACGCATCATTCGAATTCAGGAAAGCATTGAATAGACCCAGGAAATTACTTATATTGAAAGATGATGAATGGAATTTTAAGGAGATTTTGAATGAGCAGGAGGTTTTAGCGTGTATCCGAAGCTTGTAAACCCGAGGTCGCACAAGGACTGGTTAACGCCTCATTCGCATGCATGGTATGCTCAGCTTGCGCGTTTGACAGGGGAGTATGCTTTTCCATGGAATTCGACGGTCACGGAGCCGAATGGCGAGAGTAAGTTTAGAGATGAGGTCTCGCTGATGGTTCAGAATAAGAAGGTGCTGGATATTGGCTGCGGTCACGGCGACTTCACCATCCAATGGAGCCCGGTTGTGAAGCAGATTGTAGGTTTGGATATCACACGCGACTTTATTGAGACGGGCAGAAGCCGCAACCTGGCTAACGTATCTTTTGTTACGGCCAATACGAAGCATAAGCTTCCGTTTGAAACGGAAGCGTTTGATTGTGCTTACAATCGCAAAGGTCCGACCTCCGTCTATGCAGACTTAAAAAGGATCTTAAAAAAAGGCGGGCATATCCTTGGTCTGCATCCCGGGGATCGTATGTCTCCAGAATTGCCGCGGCTTTTCCCCAATCTTTTTGAACCGCTTCCTGATGGAACCCCCGTATGGGACAAAATCAAGAATAAGCTTGAAGAAGGGGGAATTACTCAAGCTGAAATCGAAACGGTCACGGCTGTCCAATATTTGCAGGAGCCTATGGACATTATTAAAATGTGCTGCTTTGGTCAGCTGCCATCCCTGCAAGAGATGGTCATAAATGAAAGCATGTCTGGAGTAGAACGGATTTTTTCCGGGCATGCGGTTGAAAGAGGGCTGCCAACAACGGTGGATCACTTCATCGTTCGCGCTGCCGTTTAATTGATGGACACGCGGCTCGGTTTATTGTGCAGCAAGGCAAAAGAAGAGAGCACCTGCTGCCAGGCGCTCTCTTATCCAAAGATTCAAGCACTATAACCACCCTTACGTACTCAACTGCTGCAACTGCCTCCCCCGAATATCATGCATATGGCGGCTCCCACATCTTCTTCCTCCACCCGATCGTGTCCCCGATCACCTGCAGCCGTTCATCCAGCATGACATCCATACCGAATGGAAGATCATGTCCGTGCCGGAAACGGACATCGCGCAGCTCAACCTTGTATCCGTCCTGAAGCTTCTGGCAGGAGATATGAACGCGATGCGTGAACCGGAGAAATGTTCGGACCCCGTCGCTGCCCATGACTGCTTGAATGATATCGTTTTGCTCCCCTTTTTCGAAGATCGCTTCTTCCTTCAAAGTCAATCCGCGGATCGAGCCCGTGATATAGGCCTGCCCGGTTTCATGAACATACTTCCACTCGTGGGGAAGCCCCCGCGGAATCAGGAAGGAATAGCCGGCGGTTCCGTAACGACGGCGGACAAGCTGCAGCATGAAGCGGCCAATCAGGAGGCGGCAGCCGATGAACAGAAAGGTTAAAGCATAGACAAGCGGAAAGACAGCCGCTGTCCCGAAGACGTCGAACACCCACAGGAGCAGCCCCGCTGCATGAAGAGAGAACAGAATCGGATCAAAGATCGGGATGATATCCGCATGGAACCATCTCCGCGAAACCGGTCTGAAGCACTGCACGCCGTAGGCATTAAATAAATCGAGGAAGACATGAAACATTACTCCGGCCATCGTCCATAGAAATATCGGGAGCAAATAGGCCCAGGCGTGGAAAGCGAGGGCGATCAGTGGGGCGAGGACAAGCGGCCACCCCGCAAGCATGGGAAGCGAATGGCTGAAGCCCCGATGATGCTGCAGGTATGATTTGTACCCGCGAATACGGATGACGGTATCGAAATCCGGAGCGTTCGAGCCGATGATTGTTGCCGCGAATAACCCGTAGACGGCGGTCGAATGACTGATGAGAGCGGGATCGGTAAGAGAGATTGCAAGTCCTCCCAACGTGGCGCCAATCAGAAGATGAGTTCCGGTATCCATATCCCATAAACCTCCTACTGAATCTTGGATGTGAACATGCGTCGTGCCGATGTGTGTCAGCTTCAGGCAATTTCGTCTTCTTCCGTGATAGCCGTCAGGATTTGACTTGCGGCGGCCAGTTGATTATTCTCCGTTTCGGCGATCTGCAGGCAGCGCGTATAGATGGCCTCCATCGCCTGGTCCCAGGTGCGCGTTAGCGCATAGGCCCTGGCTCTTGCCCCGAACTCCCGCCATTTGTCCGGATGCTCGAACCAGTCGGTCAAGGCCGCAAGGAAGCTCTCCGCATTTCTGGCTTGTGCATGCATTCCGGTCTTCCCATGCTGTACAATCTCGGTCACACCTCCGCTATTGGCGACAATAGCGGGAAGCCCGGACGCCGCAGCCTCCAGCACGACGTTGCCGAATGTTTCGGTCGAAGACGGGAACACGAACAAATCCGAGGATGCGTAAAGTTCCGCCAGAGACTCTCCGCTCTGATAGCCGGCGAACGTTACATTCTGCGGCACTTCCTGCCGGGCCTGCTCCATCATCGGGCCGTCGCCGACAACCAGCAGATGGACTTGATTGCGGATCGCATCCGGCAGCCGGTGCATCAGCTGGAAGAGGATATCCATATCCTTCTCCGGCGCCAGACGGCCGACGAACAGCAGCAGATACCGCTCCTTGATCCCGTAAATTTCCCGGATACGCTGCGAACGCTTCGCGGGTGTGAACAATTTGCAGTCGACTCCCCGAGTCCACAAGGCGAGATTGCTTAGCCCTTTGGCTTCCAGCAGGCTTATCGTCTCCAGCGAAGGCGCGAAGATGGCGCGGCAGGAACGGTGGAACCATTTGATATACGGCCAATAGCATGAACGGGCAAAAGGAAAGCGGTAGGATTCGAGGTAGCGGTCGAAATGGGTATGGTAAGAGGCTACGACAGGGATGTGCAGCTTTTGGGCGGCGGAAAGACCGGCGAGTCCGACATTGAACGGGGTTGCGATATGGACAAGATCAGGCTTGAACCGGGAAAGCTGCTTCCGAATGCGCAGCAAATTGGGAATAGCGAACCGGTATTCGGGATAGAGCAGGAGAGGGAGGCTGGCGAGCCTGCACACCTGATCTTCATAAGAGGGATCCGGTTCAGTCGGTACAAACAGCTTGCACTCGACTCCCCGGTCGGATAAATAATCGGTCCAGCGTTTCAAAGTAAGAGCAACGCCATTGATCTGCGGAATAAAAGTGTCTGAAAACACGGCAATTCGCATAGGGCCCACTCCTCCTTACGGATGATACCTTCACAGTAGTTCATGATTATTAGCGCTGATGCATGGTTGGGTAAAGAAATCATGAAGTTATGAAGGAGGAATCAGCCGGCGCGGCCGCAGCTTTTCAAATCCGTCATATTATGAAATAAATCGCCAGATCCTTGATGCTGCACAGGGCAGCTTTTCTTTATAGTGGAAGTGACGGCAGGGTGAGGCTGCTCCAAGACTAATGGGAGAAAGAAGGAGAACATATGAGTTCGGATAAAATCATCTATGTGAAGGATTATACCTCGCCATCCGGTCAGGACAGCGCGGATGGAATTCGGGAGGCGATTCGGGCAGCACTGGAGGCTGAAGCAGGATTAATCGTATTTGAGGCGGGGACATACAGGCTCACCTCGGTTGAGGTTGTCCAGACCGAAGGGATGGTGCATGATGCGGGGAGCGGCCATCAGTTGTGGAAGGATACCCATATTTCGATAAGCGGCGCGAAAGGCTTGACGCTGCAGGGAGCGATAGGCGATAACGGCGAGCCGGCTACCGTGCTGGCGGGTTACAATGACGGGAGTGTCAACGGTTATCTGCCGTCGATCCTGTGGTGCGAGGACAATGAAGCCCTCAGCCTGCGTCATTTGGCCTTTACGCGGGAGCCTGAATTTGCTTCTGCGGGAATCGTCACAAGCCGTTCGGAATCCTCCATTACGGTTGAGGTGTTCGCAGGGAATTCCTGCCATGAGGGGATGGGCACCTACTGCATGAACCGCCTGGATCCTTTGACCGGCGCGTTGACCGGCGAGAGTGTCACCTATGGCGGCGGGGCCGACGCGGATTGGGAGCAGGTCGGCAAGCGGAGTTTTGTCTTGAACAGCCAATCGGTTGCCTCCAAAGTGCAGCTGGGCGAGCATTTGTCATGGCATCAAGGCGCCCGGACAGATTTCCAGATTTACTTCGCCCGGTGCGACAATCTGGAGCTCAGCCGGCTTCGCATCAAGAATGCGAACGGCTTCGCCATGTTGACGGAAAGCTGCCGGCATATACGCGCCGAAGGAGTGGTCTTCAAGCCTGACGGGAACCGCTTGTTCACGGCACCGCGCGATGCCTGGAAGCTGTTCAAGTGCAGCGGCCATATCGAGATTAACCGGATGTATGTGGAAGGCGTCAGAATGGACGGGCAGAATATTCAGAGCAATTGGCTGTTTCTGGAGCGCAAGCTGTCTCCGCTGGAAGCTGTTTTCTTCTGCAAGTACACGTATGCGCCGCTGCAGATTGGCAGCCATATTGAATTTTATGATGGCGCGCATATGGAACGAAGAGTGATTGAGGATTGGTCGCTGGAAGAGAAGACCGAAGGGGGCCATAAGTATCGTATACGATTGCAGGAGGAGATTCCCGCATCCGCGCTCGAAGGCACGCTGTGTGCGGCAGACTGCTGGGAGGCTGACAGCTACACATGCACCGACTCGGAATTTGTCAACATCGCCGGTGCAGGCCATCTGGTGAGGAACGACCATGTTACGATCCAGCGCTGTACATACCGCAATACAATGAACCCGGGTATTCTTCTGGGGGCGGAGCTTCCAACCCATGCCGAGGGAGGCCATGCGACGCATATCCGTATAGAGGATTGCGTATTCGACCACTGCGGCTTCTATCCGCGATATGGCGCAGAAGGGTGCATCGGCATCAAATCCTCCGGCTTCGATGGTCCGTATAACCGGCATATTGCGATTAGCGGCAATGTATTCCGAAATTCGGCGATTGGCATTCACGCGATCGATGCGGATGAAGTTTCGGTGAGCCGCAACCTCTTCGAGGGTGTGGAGAGGCCGCTGGTGACTCAACCGGGAGTTACGGGAAAGGTAGAATTTGACGGCTAGACAACAGATGTACGATGCTGCTCACAGCTTTTGCAGCCACAGAGTCAGGCTTCTGAGCAGCTGAAGAACCAACCGCCCGGGCGGCGCTTGTGGTGATGTTTTCCAAGCCTCGCGCGCTGCTTTTTCCACATCGTCTCTGATTTGATTCATTCTCGTTTCGTATTCATACAGGTTGTTCATTTGTCACATCCCCTTTGTTTTTTATTATAGCTGGATAAAGATGAATAAAAATTGTAAAGTATTAATTATATATTTCATCTTTTATTCAGGGCAGGTGACCGGCATGATTCTGCAGCAGCAGTATTTGAAAATAAGGCAATTGCATCTGAACGAAATGCGGGGAACGAGCTTCGAAATCACCCTGCAGGAGCTGACAGATGTATTGGAATGCTCCGGGCGCAACGTGAATTTGATTCTGCGTAAAATGGAAGAGCAGCAGTGGATTGAGTGGGTTGCAGGGAGGGGGCGCGGCAATCGCTCGCAAATGACCTTCCTCGTCTCCCAGGAGTCGATCGTTCTGCAAATCGCACAGCAGTATGTGGAAAAAGGGGATCTTAAACAAGCGTTTGCTTTTCTGGATGAATACGCGCACTTGCCCTTTGTTAAAGAGCAGTTCATGTACTGGCTCGATACCCATTTTGGCTACCGGACGGAAACGAAGAATATGGATGTTATGGAAACACTGCGGATTCCATACGATAGAACGATTCAGTATATCGACCCGATTTTTATGCTCTATGCGGTGGAGTCGCATCTGGTCAAGCATGTCTTTGATTGCCTGGTCCGGTACGATTCGCTTCACGACCGTATTGAGCCTCATATCGCGCATTATTGGAGGAAGAATGAACAAGGTACGGAATGGATATTTTATATCCGCAAAGGGATTTATTTTCATCATGGCCGTGAGCTTACTGCCCATGACGTGAAGTTTACGCTGGAACGGTTGAATGACGATGAGATCAAGGCCCCCTTCCGCTGGCTGGTCTCCGATATTTCCCGGGTTGAAGTGGTCAATAACTATGTCCTGCGGATCTTTCTGACCAAAACCAATCACTTGTTCCTGCGGAATTTAAGCTTTGACCCCACTTCCATTGTTCCGCGGGATGCCGTACTGGACCTGGGAAGACAATTCACGAGATTGCCGGTAGGTACGGGACCTTTCAAGCTGGTGAAAAATGACGATAATATGATTGTGCTTGAGGCCTACCAGCAATATTTTGACAAGCGCGCCCATCTGGACCGGGTAGAGATATGGCGGACGCCGGAGCGGAATATGAGCAGCGGGAAGCGCGATACCGATTCCTATCAAATGCGCAATTATCTTTGCGGCGAGCTGGGGATGCAGGCCCCGTCCGCATGGATAGAGGTTGAGACCAGCGCTGTTTCCTGTCATTATATTTCCTTTAATTTATCCAAGGAGGGTCCGCAGCAGAATCCGTTATTCCGCAGGGCGTTGTTTCATGGATTGAATCGCAGGAGGCTGCTGGAAATCATGGTTTCAACAGATGCCAAAGCCGTGGAAAGCTTCTTTCCCGATCCTGAGATTACCGGTTATGAAGCTGCTTATGACCCTGAGTTAGCCCGGAAGCTGTTGGCGGATAGCGGCTACAAGGAAGAAAAAGTAACGGTATATGCAGCATTATCCAATGAAAGCACACAATGGTTTATGGAGGAATGCGGGATTCTGGGTGTTGAGCTGGATGTTATTGAACCGCCCAAGAATAGCATGGTGAAGGATGCTGGAATCAAGCAGGAGGATTTGACCATCGGTTCTATCGTAACGGAGGATGAATCGGCATTTTCGATGATTGAGTTATTTCTGTCCGGGAACAGCTGCTTCCATAAAAACCTGCGTCAGAGGGACTTGCAGCAGATCGAGGGGATTGTCCAACGAGTGTATGAGGAATCTTCGCCTGCCAAACGTTACGAGATCTCCAAAGAGCTGGAGCAGATGCTCAAGCTGGATGATGCCGTACTCTATTTGTATCATCGTCCGCTCAAAACACAGGTACATCCATCCTTGAAAGGGGTTCATCTCAACTCGATAGGCTGGGTGGACTTCAGAAGAGTGTGGTTTGAGACGAAGGACAAATGAGTGAAAATAGCAATTCAGAAGAAATCCGGCCTACCCGCTTATGCTAATATGGGTTTATCCAAAATTTGAGAAGGTGGGATAAATCATGACTACCAGCATTTCAAAAGGACGGCTTTGGACGGCGCGAATCATGAGCGGGGTAACGATTATATTTATGCTGTTCGACAGTATCCTTAAATTGTTTAAGCCTGCCCAGGTTGTGGAAGGGACAGTCACGCTGGGATATGCCGAGCATCATATCATGGTTATTGGAATACTCGGGCTGCTTTCTACTATTTTGTATGCCGTTCCACGCACGTCATTCCTGGGCGCACTGCTGCTGACCGGATATTATGGCGGAGTGCTTGCTACGCAAATTCGGATGGACGCCCCGCTTTTCAGTACGATTCTCTTTCCGGTCTACCTTGCTGTTTTGACTTGGGGAGGAGTTTGGTTGAGCAATGATAAAGTGCGCCAGCTTATGCCGTTTACGGACAGAGGGCTGGATAGATAGGTAGTCTCATCGTATCCGATAACATGATAGTCGATGCAATCAAGGACCGTCCGGGCAGCCGGACGGTCTTTTCAGCGCGGATTCATGTTCTGATGAAAGACGGGAGGAATCGCGGCGCGGACATTCATCTAATTTGCTCACATGCACAGACTATTCTTATCGATGCGGAATATGCTAAAACGACAAAGCTCTCAAATACAATAGGAGGTTTTAGTATGATGTATACTATTGATCTGGCTCTCTGGAACATCACTCCTGGACTACCATCTAAGCCTTACGTGACAGCCGACTACAACAGAGCGAATGACAATGTGAATGGATTCACAAATGCTATCGCATGGGCAGCGGATCAGGGATATAGCTACATTATCGTTCCTAAGGGCGAGTATGCGTTATGTTATCCCAATTCAATCAAGATCACCGACAGCTATATTACGGTCGACCTCAACGGTTCTACCTTCAAGGAAATATACGATTCCGAAGCGCAGTCTCCCTACGACACTGCAAATCGAACTGTGCTGCGTGATTACTATGCCTTCCCAAGCAATCAAGTACCTGGCGTTGCTTTTAAAATCGAAGAGTGTACACATACGAGTCTCATTAAGGGGATTATTATTGGAGACAAAGCCGACCGGTCATTTGCCGTTCCTAACGAAGAACGGAAAAATGAATGGACAAACGGCATACAGATCGGCAAAGGGGCCAGCTATATCAACGTAGGTAAAAATACGATCAGCTATTTTATGGCCGACGGGATATCGTTCATTAATTCCGGCGTAGCAGAGATGGTAGAATTTGCACTAGGCTTGTCTGTAAGCGATATCAACCCCAATACCGGCGCACTTATGGCTTCAACTACAAACATGGTCAGCAAGCTGCTGACTATACCTGCACATATACCGCCACATCAGGCTTTTCTTATTGCAGGATTTGGATATACCCGTGCAACTGCGATTAATGCAAAAGAGGTTGGTGTCTATTACTACAATGCTGCGGGTGCCTTCATCCGTGGTTTCAGCAACCAAAAGATATACAAACCGATCACAATCGTACCTGGCGCTGCGATGTTTCGTTTCGTATTCTACAACGAAACGAATATAACCAAGGATATGCAGATTCATCTGAAATTCGGTTTGACGCCGCATCATTGTACGGTTGAGGACAATGAAATCTTTGGCTGCCATAGAGGAGGCATTACGCCTGGCGGCAACGATCTGATTATTCAAAACAACATCCTTCACGATATCGGCGTCGAGTATCTGGACGGCAAGCCTATATTTAACGATCCAACCAGGTACTGCATCAATCAGGAGGATTCGTTTGGCGACAATACGCTCATCCGCAATAACATTATGTATAACTGCTTTCATGGCATCTTGTGCGGCGCCTACTTTCCAACGATAGAAAACAACCGGTTCTATAACTGCCTGGGTACAGCTATCAATCTGTACATCCTGAAAAAAGCAGTCGTAACCGGCAACTTCATTTACAAATGCGGCACTTCCCTTGGGCTTATGACTGCGGTTTTCCAAAACGCGCATGTAACATACAGAGACAATACAATCGTCGGCGGCAATCTGCTGCTGAACAATGGCGTGGGTTACCATATCACAGCCGAGGGCAATATGTTTGAGGACGTAATCAACCTCGCTTATCCTGACGATGACAGATGCGTATTCAGGGGCAACCACTTCAGGTGGAGCGATACTTTCTCCGGCGCACCCATGATCACAATTAACCATATTGAAGATTGCACGATGGAAGTAAAAGGAGCCAGAAAACTGATTACGCTCAAAGCCTATGAAATAAATCGTCTGGACGCCAAAAATACAACGATTCGGGTAAATACCCGTAACCAGCTGACTGTCAATGAAAATGTGAATTTCTATAACAGTACGTTTGATTCCTGCCAGATTGACAATCTTCTGTACGCAATGAAAGAACGGAAAGTAAATATTGTCAAAAGCAAGCTTACCGATACGATTGTGTTTATCGGCAATACGAATACCAATGGTCAGTACCCCTATACCGGCCTGAAGGACTGTACGGTCATTCTAAATACGCTGACCTGGCTTGTACAAACCAATTTCAATACTTCGAAAGGCACCGTACAAATTGAAGACAGCCAGCTTACGATCAATAATACCGCCTTCCTGTATCTGATCAAGAACGATTTGACCGCCGGGCTGCCGCCGCTCTTCACCTTTGCGTTGAAAAGAAGCCGTATCATCTATACCGGTCCTTCTAAATTGACGCTTGGTTTCTACAACAGCAAGGGTATAATTAAATCCTTCATCTCTGCACGAAATATATTCAGCAATATCACTTTGCCTGCAAGAGAGAATGTGTATGTTGGATACGATCCGGATAAGGAAAGAGATACCGTACCGACGTATGGCATTTTCTTTACGGGTCAAGTCATCCGAAATGCGTATCCGGCTGCCGGTGAACCTGAATATTGGCTGTGCTTATCCAGAGCGGGTACGCCGGATGATTTGCCAAGGACCGCTAATAATATTCTATGGACTGCTGCCACAGTCAAAGCGCTTGGCGATCAAGTAAATGCAGGAGGCCGTGTTTATACGGTTACGACTGCAGGTACGACCGGCGCTGCGGCTCCAGCCTGGCCAACAGTTGAAGGAAACACAGTTTCAGACGGCACTGTCGTTTGGACTGACAGCGGCTACCTTGCCGCTTTTGCTGCTGTGGGTAAAATTTAATAATATTTGACGGATGCATCAATGAAAAAAACGCAACGAGCGACAGAAAAATGGCTTCAGTCGTCTCATTGCGCTTATTTAAAGAAGCTCCAGATTCATGCAAGGCCTGGAGAATCAGGGGCTGCATGCCGGGCTCATTTCCTCAAATGCCCGCTTTCGTCAAACGCCAGTTCATAGCCCTCCGTTAAAATTTCAATATCCGGATGGTTCCGCGCTTCTTCCAGCAGCGTTTCGGATATCTCGATCTCCCCCAGATGCAGCGTATCTTGAATGCGCACCATTCTGCAGGCGGTATAATCCAAAATATTGCATGTCTTGACAGCCGCTTTGATAGCGTCCCTGTCATTAGGCAGGGTGGTCGCTATCTTCGTTGGGGCGCATACGGTTGAAGTCAGGCCATTCGCATAGGTGACTGGCCAGTCGGCTTGCTCGACCAGGCGCGAAGTTGTAAAGTCCGCTGTCCCGACACCGTTCGCGTTCCCTTTCGTTTCGGGCGTCAAATCAAGGACGACCATCTTGCTTACCTCAGGCCCGCCATGCGCATAGGGCGTAGGGTATCTGCCCGTGATATTAGGATCCATGCCGTCTCCGCTTATATTTTTGCCGATATAATCAATGACGAGCACATCCAGCCGCGGGAACAAGATCTTTGGAAGCCTTTGCTTCGCCTCAATGAGGAGAGCCGGCTCCAACGCTTCAATCTGATCCGCCGCAAGCACCTCAATCCGGCATGTTTCATCGTAGGCATTCTCGATCAGGGCCACTCCGAACAAAATCGGCAATTTGTCCATCATAAGCTTCGCCATTTTCGGAACATTCTCCGCCATATACGCAAAGCCCAGCTGGTGGCAGGCTTCCGCCCCCTTCTGCTTCCCTAAACCGATGGAGATCATCTTCATGATTCCGCTTTCAAATGGTCCGCGAAAAGCGGTATGCGGTTTCACTCTGTTCATCACCACGATGGCATCCGCTTCGGACGCGATTTTATCTACATAAACAGGCAATCCATTCTCCAGCTCATCCAGCTGAACGACCTCCATCGAAGAAAGGATCGGCGCTCCGACGGACAATTCTGTGATGCCGAGGTATTTCAAAACGTCCTTCTGCCCTTCAGCTGTGGCTCCGCCATGACTGCCCATGCAAGGTACGATAAAAGGATGCGCATGCCGTGCTTTTATCGCTTCTACCAATGTTTTGGTGAACGCGGCGATATTTGCAACTCCTCTGCTTCCAACAGCGACGGCCACTCTTTGTCCGGGTAGAATCTGACTCATTGCAGGACAGGCATCAAGCTTTCGGAGCAGTTCCCCGGCAGGATCATCGAGCTTCATCCCGTCGAATCTCTGCCGTATTCGAACCATCTTCGGAATCGGGATCGGCTCAAGCAGTTGACTGAGTATATTCATTCTGAAGTCTCCTTTTCTTTATTGCGTCTATACTCCAGTTTATCCGCTTTGTCATTCCGGGGCAATCGGAATAAACAAATTTGGAGTGGCTGCTGCACCCGACATCATGTGATTGTTTATTGGAAAAAAACAGGAAATCAAGTTATTTGCAAGAATATATACACAAGTATGCACAAATTTTTTTGATCAAATGAAGGAGGGTTACAATGATTCTCGAAACCAGGAGATTGATTATAAGAGAATTTAAGCCCGAGGATTTGGAAGATATACATGTCTATGCATCGAACCCATTAGTAGTCAAGCATATAATATGGGGACCCAACTCAAAAGAAGATACACAAAGCTATCTGAATACGGTAATTGAAATGCAAGAGCAAATGCCCCGCCTTGATTTTGAAGCAGCGGCAGTCTTGAAAGAAACAAGGCAGCTGATCGGCGGCTGCGGCTTCCACCTGTCCAGCCCATCACAAGGGGAGATAGGATATTGTTTTAATCCGCTTTTCTGGGGAAACGGCTTTGCAACAGAAGCTGCTGATGCTCTGCTTGGATTTGGTTTCCGCGAGCTCGGTCTCCATCGGATATTCGCGACTTGCCGTCCGGATAACATGGGGTCCGCCAAAGTGATGCAAAAAATAGGGATGACATACGAAGGACATATCAGGGAGCATATGCGGGAGTCTGTAAAATAGTTTGTGTAAACTCTCAAACCCATTACAATGGAAGAATAAGAGAGGTTGGGGAGAACACATGGGATTATGGACGAAACAGCAGCTCCGGCAGTTCATCAAGGAAAATAAGTTGGTCTCGGCACAAGATGCACAGAATGCATTGAAAGAGCTGTTTGCCGAAACGCTGCAGGAGATGCTGGAAGCCGAGATGGATGAACATCTGGGCTATGAGAAACACGACATGCAGAACAAACAAACGACCAACAGTCGTAATGGCAAGAGTAAGAAGAACATCGTCAGCGAGTATGGGGATCAGGAGATTGCTGTTCCTCGTGACCGGCAAGGGGAATTCGAGCCGCTTGTCGTCAAGAAGCACCAGTCCAATGTAACGGGGATTGAGGATCAAATTATCGCCCTCTACGCCAAAGGTGTCAGCACGCGAGACATTCAGGATCACCTGCAGAATCTGTATGGCATCGAGATCTCGCCCACCTTCATTTCCAACGTTACGAACAAGATCATTCCCCTAATCAAAGAGTGGCAGAACCGGCCCTTGCAAGGCGTGTACGCGGTTGTTTTTCTGGATGCCATTCACTTCAAGGTGAAGCAGGATGGGGCCATCGTGAACAAAGCAGCGTACATGGTTATCGGCATCGATTTGGACGGCAACAAGGATGTGCTGGGCATGTGGATTGGCGAGAATGAGTCGGCCAAGTTCTGGCTCAGTGTTCTCAATGATCTCAAGAACCGGGGTGTGCAGGATATTCTCATCATCTGTGTCGACAATCTGACGGGTTTCAGCCAAGCGATCCAAGCCTGCTACACGAAGACGGACATCCAGAAATGTATCATCCACCAGATCCGCAACTCCACTCGTTACGTCTCGTACAAGGATCTGAAGAAGGTAACAGCTGACCTGAAGCCGATTTACAAGGCCGCGACGGAGGAAATGGCGCTGCTGGAACTCGATCGCTTTGAAGAAACCTGGGGGAGTAAGTACCCGCTTATTATCCGCTCATGGCGCACGAACTGGGACGAGCTCGCCACCTTCTTCAAGTACCCACCCGAAATCCGCAAGCTCATCTATACCACGAATATCATTGAGAGTTACCATCGTCAGCTTCGCAAAGTGACGAAGGGAAAAAGCATCTTTCAGGGCGGATGAGTCGTTACTAAAAATGCTATATCTGGCCACCATGGATGTCACCCGTAAATGGACAGGCCGTGTTCAAAACTGGGGTCAAATGCTCCTGCAGCTCTCGGTCTTCTATCCGGATCGCATCGGGCAGCATTTACGATAAATCCCCCCTCGGGGGGAGCCTTCAAAAAAGAGTTTACACAAAAGATTTGACAGACCCATATGCGGCATAAAGGGAAATGGCATGACTCCTACCAATATTCTATTTTAGAAAATGAATATAAGTAATGAGCCTTTTTGGGTTGTATGTACGTTTGGTAAATAGTTGTCTCTAAGTTTCCCACCCTCTAACCAGTATTTTTTGAGTTCCCAATCGAATGGCTCTCGATAATTTTCCAAGCTCTATTAATTAGTCTTGAAAAGCTAATCCAGATTAAACTTTGCACAACAACTGATTAATTCGTCTGTTGGATTTAGCGGATTTCCTTTTCTAGTGACTCTCCCTTGTTCCGAAAATAAATATAGATTTTGTTTTGCACGTGAACATATTACGTAAAGTAATTTTCGGGTCTCAGAGGTTCTTTCTTCAGGAAAGTTAATAATCAAATCCCAATTGGGTATTAATCCATTTAAAAATCCAAACGCAATAACTGTTGTGTATTCTTCACCCTTCACTCCATGATATGAATTTATAACTACTCCACTTTTTTCTTGGAAACATTTTTTGAATGCATCCATGTCTGTAGTCAAGTTATTGTCAGTAATTCTTTGGTTAACTTTATCGAAAAAATCAATATAAGCCTTTTTCAAATGCATTTCTTGTTCTAAATCAATTTTACAAATTGAAAATAAAGAATTGACAGTATTTATTAATGTTTCTATCCCATTCTCATCACATACCTTTGCGGCATTAATGCATTTTAAAATGAAGTAACTATCAATGTTATCTGAAAGATGTATTTTATAATCGTCCGTTAAAATAGAAATTATTTCATTGGCAACTCTTTTCCTCATGCCAGTGTTCTTTCCAGCTACTGAAAACTTAAGTTGAGAAATGCGGTAAAAAACATTCATCGGGTCAAACTTTATAGGAGTTACATCTGGAGCATCGAAACTTACATTCGGCAATAGAGAACGCAGCGATTTGCTTATGGGATATAATAAGCCCCATTGTGGTGCAATAACACAAATTTCTTTTTCAGGCACCCCTAGCTCTAATTGTTCATTGATAATTTCTGCAATTCTTTTGGCTAGATCATCTCTATCTATTGTTCTATCATAAGATATTATTCCCATTTCATCTTTCAAATTTGACTCGGCTGATATATCAGACGATGCCACTTGAAAGTGTGAATAAAAGTCAATAGCTCTTTGGGTTGAACGGTAGCACCCATCCAATTGCTCTATCTCAAATGATGTTCCAAATAATTCATCTAATTGGGTTTTGTTTTTAGCTATACCTCCAATTCCTCCATATATAGCCTGATTTATATCACCTATAAAATAGAACCGGATAGCTCTATTTTCACGAGCAATGAGTCCTAATATATTGTATTGTAAGTCATTAGTGTCTTGATATTCATCGACATGCACACTTCGTAAGATACTTGATAGGTTATATCTAATAAAATTGTTAGAATTTACCAAGTCATAAGACAGTTTTAAAATCATATTGAAATCAATTTCCTTATTTTCTTCCAACCTTTTATTATATTCCTGAACTACTGTGGGATGTAAAAAAGGATCTTCATTAAAATTCAATTTAATTTGCAACTGCTCACATATTTCATTAGTGTATTGTCTTTGCACAAATTCATCAATGATATGATACCCTTTACTGATACGTTTAGAAAACATTGAATATGGCCTTATTATGAATTCTAGGCAAAATTGATGGATTGTGCCCGCCCATATGTTTTTTAAATCTATGTTGAAATTTATAAGTCTACTTTTAATTTCTTCGGATGCACGATTCGTATATGTAATTGCAATATTTAATTTATGAGAATCCGAGTGTGTTGTTGAAAGAAATGCCAGTCTGTAAGTAAGTGTTCTAGTTTTCCCGCTGCCAGGACAAGCTGTTAATAGCGTGTTTTTATCACTTATGCAAATTGCTCGCTGTTTGGGATTTAAGTCATCTAAAAACCATAATTTTTCGGTATCCATTTCAATACCATAAGAAAACAACATCTGTTTTTTGTATAAATAACGATACTATATCTTTTGGATATGTTCCACAAAATGTAGAAATTGCCTGTTCTTTTTCTTCCACAGTTTCGGCTTTCCTTGCAATTGAAAGCATGTCTATAATAACATCGCTTTCAGTATACTCAGACAAAGAGTACATCACCATTTTTAATTTAATATCCGTAGTAACAATTTCATGGCAAGCAAACGCAATTGCAGATAAGATGTAATCAGGTATCTGAACAGTTGCATTTATCTTACTAGAGAGCAAGGTTGCATACCAGCCTTTTCCGATTGAATCAGCTAATGTTAATACAGTATTAGCGCGATCTTCATCTGGACCTTCTAAAGCTTCTATGTGTCGCTTAATCGCCGCAGGTTGAGAGTAATGAGTTTCAATAATGTCCCTTATAAATTGTGAATTATCCTTGAATTTGGAAAATTCAACTTCAAATGTGTTTGTAGCGTAGAAAGTTGAAACCCAAGGGTTGTCAGCAAATAGACCGTCAAGCTTTTTCTGCCTACTTTCTCCTTTTTTCTCAGCGTTTTCACTGTAAAATGTACTAGTATCTCTAACTGCTTGATTATCCCTATCCGTAATAATAGAACAGTGTCGTTGAATTCTATCATTATCAAACAAGCATGCGATATATTCAAACACCGTACTTCCTACGTTGATTAATCCAATACCAAGTTCGTCTAATGTAATCCCCAATCCTTTTTTGACCATATTAGGAATTAGAATTTCTTCACCGTCTCCCTCAACAAGAAGAACTCCTTTTGAGAATAACAATACTGAACGTTTTGCATCTAAATACCTTTCAATACACTCCGATAGCCTTAAATTTTTTAAAAAAAGTCTGCTCTCTCCGAAGTGATCCAAATTTTGAATAGGTTGCATTACATATGAAACGTTTCCTCTTGTCTTAACAAGGTTTATTTTACTAATTTCTGATACTTCCGAAAGATGAGCTGAGTGTGTGGTCATAATGACTTGGGTATAATCTTTTGTAAGTTTTAAGTTGTCAAAAAGAGTCTTTTGAATATGAGTATGAATATGTGCCTCTGGTTCTTCAATAATCATTATATTGATAAGTTCACGAGTACGGTTAAATTTGTATTCAACTAATTTAAGTGCCATATAAATCATATTCAAGTGACCAAGCCCTAATAATTCGATATCATTTTGATTAGATGGTTTTATTGATAAATAGCGAGATAAAGCGTTTATTTCATCATTAAGCTGGGATTCCAATGCAATTTCGGGAGAATATACCATTCCTATCATATCCATAAGCTTTGAATTAATTTCTACGCCAATTTGGCCGATTTGCTTTACCTCAGAAATTGAAAGGTTCAACTCACTGATGTTATTTTTTATCTTTTCTATATCAACAGGATCAATTCGGGCTTCAATTGCCTCCACAATCCTTCGGATAGGATTTCTGGGCTTACGCATTTCATTTGCAACATCTCTTAATGCATCTATAAACATAACCGAGACATGATCTTGGATATCAGTAATATTCAGCTTACTTCCCAAAACCGTTGCGTCATCATCATCCGGGTTGCAGTAACTTCCCAGTTCAAAATCACCTACGATGCTTTTATATGCTGTTGGATCGGTGAAATCAGTTTGTGAACGTGATGTATAATAAAACTCATAATCTGATAGCTTTATCGCCTTTATAAGCTCATCAAATTCTGCTTTTGATTCTGCCTCATAAAGTTTTTTCCTAGTAGCCTTTTGGGGACGGATGAAAAGTGTAACTACTCCTATGTCTTCATTTCCACTATTAATATACGATTTTAGGAAACTCTCATTTTCTTGATCCGGTACAATTTCAGCACAAACCTCAGTTTGCTTGTCTTTTGTTGTGATATCCATAAAAACAGCAGAAATGATAATCCAGTGTCCACGCCATTCGCCAAGATCATATGAAAAGTCACTGTCTTTCAACTTTTTACTATTATAGTAATATGAGTCGTCTAATAGTAATCTTATTGCTGTAACTGCATTCGATTTTCCGGAGTCGTTTTCACCAATAATCGTGTTTGCACCTTGTGAAAAGTTAAATCTGACAGATTTTAAATTTTTGTAATTAACTATCTGTAAATATTTCAAGTACACGTAGATCCCCCCGATACGATCTGTCTATCGCCTAATTCTGATACATGAGTTTAAAACGGAAATCCTGAGAATATTCATAAATTACTGCTGTTATTTATGAATATTCGACAGTAAAACGGGTTCCCCTGCCAAAAGGCCCATTATTAGCCATGAGCAGGCAAAAATGGATGTCCTATCGAAGGATTTAAACTATCAACTCCTTCTTATGCCAGTAAACAACTACACAAATTATCATAGAAATAGCATGAAAGTGGTAAAACGGATTCTATGCAGACTAGAATTTTTATTACAAAGATGGCGGAGATTAAAACTCGCAGGGACGCGCGCGGAAGCGGTTAAGGGGATTGTTGAACATATTGAAGCTGAGAATTTTCCTTTCGATTGCAATGGGGACTTTTCTTGCCGCAATTATCCTGTTTCTAGTGGATGGATTGTTTATAGATTATCATCAGCGCTATGACGGTTTGGGAATATTGTCAACGTTCATATTCCCGCCAATCGGGATTGTTTGTGCGGGGCTTGCTTATAAAAAAACAGGCTCTGCCCTGGACATGACTTTGATAGGCCTTAATAGTATTGCTTTCCTGAGCTTCTTTTTGATGATGTTTTTTGGCATGTTATTCTTCGGTCCGTAGGATCGCCCGATCATTGTGTGATGCTCAGCTGCCAAAGTCCCTAAATAAGAGCTACGCCTCACAGTTGAGGCGTGGCTCTGGCAGCTTACTTCGTCGTTTTCAGATCGTATCGTTCTCCGGGCGCGAGTATGTGGAATCTTCTCTCCGAACGGGTAATGCCGCAAGACAGCTTGGCCGGGTCGCCGTTGAACGGCAGCGATTCAGGCGCGTCATATGTACCGTAGTGATGCGCGATAAGATCGGCGTCGCCAAGATGGTTGGCCAATTTAACGGCATTCTCAATTCCGAAGTGATACGGATCATTCGATACATCCAGCAGCAGGAGGTCGACTCCGCTCATCTCCAGATGCTCGGGCAGTAGACGGCTATCTCCAGTGTACCAGATAACCCCGTCCGGGCTGCTGATCAAGAAGCCGCAGCAGTCCTCCGGACCGTACGGCGGACCGAGTTTTTCCGGATCGGAAATTTGCCAGGCATGGTCGGCCCGCGTGAGGGCGATTTCGGCATTTCCGACCCGGAAGGTCTCGCCGATACGGAAAGCCCGGGCTTGATCGGCCGGTACTCCCAGACGCGCAAGCTCCCGTACAACGATGGCGGGACCTCCGTACATGCCGCCTGTTCGAATCAGAGCCGCGGCTGTATCCGGCGCCAGGTGATCATTATCCATATGCGAATAAAGCACAGCATCCAGATGCGGAACGTCCGCCGCCACAATCGGCAGAGGCACCAGCATCCGGTGGCCAAGCTCATTCACGCTAGGGGAGCCGTCCTTCATCATAATGACGGGATCAATCATAATCAGCGTTCCGCGGACGTTGATCAGGAATCCGGCTCCAGACAGCCACCAAATCGAGGTGCGGTTGGATGCGGTAAAGTCCTCAGCCGTGATCATCCTGGTATTGGGTGCAATGACTTGGGAGGCGGACGGTTCCTGCGGCATTTCCTGGGACATGCAGAATCATCTCCTTATAAAATTCGAATAGGGGATCGACTTCATAGTCTGGACCGGATGGATGGTTAACCTGGCAAGCAGACAAGATTCGCTGTTCTCCTTATATTCCCATACGATTCCCGGGACGGCAATCACTTAGCGGAAAATGTTGAAAACCATGTGACCTCATTTTAAACTATTATAGAGGTTGAACTGCGGGCCATAAAAAATCTTGTTCTCTCCCTTATCTGACCAAGCATTAAAGAGGAGTGGTATTGCCATGACCAAAGTATATGGTTGTCCGGTAGAAGTGACATTAGATGTATTGGGTGGCAAATGGAAGACAGTCATCCTGCGGTATCTTTCCAACCGGGCTTTACGCTACAGTCAGCTTCAACAGCGGATGCCGAATATTACACAGCGGATGCTGACCCTTCAATTGAAGGAGCTGGAGGAGGACGGCTTGATTCAGAGGGTCGTATTTGAGGAGCGGATTAAAAGGGTCGAGTATTCTCTCACCGAGTACGGCAAGAGTGTTGAGCCGATTCTTGAGCTTATGTGCGAATGGGGCAAACAGCGTATGCGTGAATTCAACCTGCAAGTGAGGACAATGGGGACGTCCGGCGGATAGTCCGCAGCTCAGGCAGCATTCAACGAACAAAAATGTGCCGTATTGTATGTTTGGGACCTGCTCTTTTATAATTCTGGATGTGGATATGCATTTTTCTGATCTGCGACAGGCCATACAGATCATTAAAGCGCAGCCAGAATAAATAATATGAAGGTGGGATACCCATGGTAGTGGAAATCATCCGGTATGACATAGCGCCAGAATCAGCTCAGCATTTCATAACAGCTTATACAGAGGCCGGGACGTATTTAAACCGATCTCCGCATTGTTTGTCCTATGAAATAATAAACGGCGTTGAAGAACCTAATCATTTCATTATCCGAATTGAATGGGAATCGATGGAGGGGCATATGCAAGGATTTCGCAGAAGTCCGGAATTTCAGCATTTTTTTGCAGGGGTTAAACCCTTCTTCAACGCGATCCTGGAGATGAAGCATTATAGCGTTATCGCAGCAAGCGACCGATGACCAAGACCCGGCTTGAGGCTCTGAGCGACGGCGTCATAGCCATCGTGATGACCATTCTAATCCTTGAATTTAAAGTTCCCAAGCTCGAATCCTCCGAAGGGGATTGGGTGCTCGTAAAGGATTTTATCCATGATCTGCCCGTTGTTCTCAGCTATATAATCAGTTTTCTGGTTCTGATTGTTTGGTGGATGTCTCATCATCAGCTGTTTCATGGAGCCGAATACATGGATCGCAAGACGATTATTCTGAACGGCATTTTTCTGATGTTTATCGCTTTCATCCCATACCCGACAGCGCTCATGGGTGAATACCCGAGCCTTCGTTTTCCTTCTATTTTGTATGGAATAATCGGTTTGCTCTGCGGAGGGAGTTATTATGGCCTGTATCACCATATACTGAACAAGAATGCCGGTCATCCGTTCAACGCTAGCGGGAATGCGCTTTCTTTCAAGAATACCTGGCTGCATTTGACTGTTTACATTATCGCAATAGGTATCGCTTTCGTCTCTCCGTATATTTCGATTGCCGTATACGCGGCAGTCCCGATCTATTTTATTGTTAAGAAAAATGGATAAAACAAACCCCTGCCCATTCTTGTCAACCTATCGCATAGGATGCGCCACCTCTTGAGAACTGACACCGTGCTTCAGCCGGTTTCATATGTTGAAGAGTGGAACGAAAGGGGTGACAATTTGGGCAGAGCAAGGGTGTCAGGTGGCGTTTCCATTATTACATGCACTAATCGCCCACAATTTTTTGATAATATATTAACAAATTATCGAAACCAGAAATATTCCAATAAAGAACTAATCATCATTCTTAATAAAAACAGCATGAATTTGAAGCACTTTAGAGGCAGAACCCGGGCCTATGACAATGTCTCGGTGTATAAGGTCCCCGAGAGAATATCGTTAGGCCAGTGTTTAAACTGTGGGATCATCAAAACAAGATTCCCGTTAATAGCAAAGTTTGACGATGACGATTATTACTCTCCGTACTACTTAAGGGAACAGGTTCATGCGCTCAGCCGCACAAAAAGCGATATTGTCGGAAAGCACGCTTGTCTTGTGTATCTTGAAGCCAGCAGGAAGTTAGTCATCAGGTCACCTATTGAGACTTCTAAATTTTTAGAGTTTGTGCAGGGAGGAACGATTTTATTTAAAAGAAAAGTGTTAAAGAACGTCCGCTTTGCGGACCGCTCCTTGGGAGAGGATGTCAACTTTTTGAGGAGCTGTAAGAAAAAGGGCTATAAAATATACGCCACATCTCCTTTTAATTACGTCTATATGCGCAGAAAAAATAAAAGCAATCATACATGGAGAGCTTCAGATCATTACTATTTGAATGGGAGTACACCATTAGCGGTGACAGGCGATTATCGAGCTATTGCAGATCGAAAAATATAAGGGACCTGTTCGTTTTATTAAAATACGAAACCTCAATTCGAAGGGCTGCCGCGTGGCAGCCCCTTCGTTGTGCGAACGGATTGACTAATATAAGGCTGAACGCCTGAGGGCCATCTCTATCTGCTGGTTATTATTTCAATGCCTCCGCAACGGGGGAATCCAGGGTCATGGTTGTATACCAATTCGGGTAGAGCGGTGCAGGGCGGGTCAATTGCTCCAGCCGAGCGATTTCTTCTGATGTCAAATTCAGATCGGCCGCATTCAAATTTTCCTCCAGCTGCGCGGCTTTGCTTGAGCCTATCAGCACGCTGCTCACATGAGACTGTGCCAGCAGCCAAGCGAGCGACACTTGTGCCGGTGTTGCGTCATGAGCACGAGCGATGTCGCCGACCGTATCAAGAATGCTGAACCCCCATTCTTTGTCAAGCGGGATAAAATCAAAGCTGCTCAGTCTGTTATTCGGATCCTTCAGATTGTCGCGGGTATATTTGCCGCTGAGGAAACCGCTGGCCAGAGGACTCCATACCGTTAATCCGACCCCGGCGCTCTTCATGAAAGGAACCGTATCGTGCTCGATATCTCTGCCGATTAAGGAATAGTACATTTGCCCGTTAATAAAGGTGGCCCATCTGCGTTCACGCTGCATCTGAACCGCCTGTGCAGCCAGCCAGGCCGGCCAGTTGGAATAACCGATGTACCGGATCTTGCCCTGCCGGACAAGATCGTTAAGCGCCTCCAATGTTTCTTCCAAGGGAGTGAATGGATCTGTCTTATGAACAATATACAGATCGATATAATCGGTGTTTAAACGGGCCAGGCTCGCCTCGCACGCAGCGAACAAATGCTTGCGGGACAGACCTGCCTGAACAAGGCCCGGGCCTGATCGAAATCCGGCTTTCGTGGCGATGACCGTCTCCTTGCGGCGTGCTCCCAGCAGCCTTCCCAGCATTTCCTCGCTTTGCCCGTCTGCATAACCGTCCGCCGTATCGAAGAAATTGATGCCGGCGGCGAGTGCCTGATCTATTAACCCCTGCGCATGATCTTGTCCTACCTTGTACACGCTTGGAATATTTCCCGTGCCAAATGTCATTGCCCCGAATGCCAGCCTGGATACGATTAATCCGGAATTGCCCAATTGAACGTATTTCATATTTTCCCAGTCTCCCGTTTTGTATGGCTTGAACATCACTTGAATCAAATTATACCTGGCGGAACCCAGGTTCATCTTGAACAAAACAACCGCATTATTGTACAAAATTCTCATGCCAAGCCTGTAACCCGTTGGTTATTACGAGAAGGATACGTTAAAATGATAGAGGACCAGATATGTTTTCGAGGGCTGTACTATGAAAAGGGGGATGGTTCCTTGCCAGATTCACCTGTTGCTACGAATGATGCTTCGGGATGGTCCGAATTGAAAATTTCGGCCTGGGAGGGCGTCTCCCCGCAGGAAGCGTTCGAGCCGGCTCTGGACAGCCATCTGATTGTTATTCATAAAACGCCGCAGCCGGTGCGAGTGTTTGAACGGGCTGACGGATATCATGGAGAAGGCATTGCAATGCCTGGCCACATTAATTTGTTCTCGGCAGGCGATATGTCGTACTGCAGATGGGATGAAGAACTTTCCTTTCTGAGGCTGGACTTGTCGCCGGTATTAACCACGAAAGTCGCCGCCGAGCTGGAGCTTCCTCTTGGAGGCGGCACCGCCATTGATTTTGGAAGACAAATCCGGCTGCAGGACGATCGGGTTGTGCAGGTAGCCCAGTGGCTGTACGAAGATATGAAGAATGGCGGGCCGGGAGGCAAGCTGTATACCGATTCCCTTATTCGGCTCTTGTCCATGCACTTGCTGCATCGGTTTGGTACGGCTTCCTCACGTCAGGCGGCTTCCCCCAGACAGCTGGCCCGAAAGCAATTGGACGGAGCCCTGCAGTATATTCATGATTATTTGGAACATGATATTTCCCTGGATGATATTGCGGCAGCGGCGCATGTAAGCCCATCCCATTTTATGAGGCTGTTCAAAGAGGCTACAGGGCTGCCGCCTCACCGGTATGTCATTCAAGAGCGAATCCGCAAAGCCCAGCATCTGCTGCTCGGCGGGCGTCCCACCCATGAGGTTGCCGCATCGCTGGGGTTCAGCGATCAGAGCCATTTTCACCGCCATTTCAAACGTATCCTCGGGGTCACTCCCCGTGAGTTTGTCCTTAATTTTCGTTAGCTGAGGCAGGATTGGAGCAGGAGGGTTACAATGATCATCGGAAAATGGTCGACAAGAGCAATTGGCGAACACCAGCCTTACGATAATAAAGCACACCAATTATTGTGAGTATGGATAATTTAGCATCGTAAATTGAAAAGAACGCGGGACCTCTCCCCGCGTTCTGGTTTTGTAATGCCGGATTAACTTATCCAAACCTCTTTCCACCACCCGGTCTCAATATCCCATTGATATTCCCAGTAGGCAGTGTCCTTAATTTCCAGCGACTCCAGGGTAGGCGGCTTCCACTCTTTTTTCTTGACTGCGGCATCGTCTGCATCATTCACTTTTGTCCCATCTCCTTTGATTTAAAAACTTCCGGAGCCCGAAAATTGACCAGTCACAAAATTCATTGAGTTCTGTTGGCCTGGTATATCAGAGAGACTTGTACTGTAATAACGTACATAATGTACCTGACCGGCCATTATCGTAATCGGTCCCGTATATTTTACGGAGGGCCCGTCATTGATCCAATAGAAGGTGTCCTTCACTCCTGATCCGCTGGGGTCACCAAAGGCTTTGAGAGTAAGAGTGAACCCGCTGATGTACTGGTTCCCGGCACTATTTACTGCAAAAATCGGATCAAGATGATATTTCGTGATGGGCGCTGTTTTATTTTCAATGTTTACAGTCATTTGATTCCTGGCCTCGACATGCCCCGCCCGGTCAATACTCCAGAACTCAAGAATATGGGCTCCGGGACCACCGTCAATGACGGCGTAGTGGACGTCTCCCCGATACGTCTTTTTGACAGGACCGCCATCAACGGTATAATACGTCCACTCCTCTACACCCGAAACCGTATCACTCGCTGCAAAATGAACGTAAGCGTAAGGTTGATAGGGCTCGTAGGTAATCTCACTTACAGTTGTAACAGGCGGGCTCTTGTCGACCGAGATGAAAATATCAGCTTCCCCCGTATTGCCGGCGGTGTCTGTGGCAGACCCATGGATGTAATGTCCGCCTTCTGCAGATACAATCTGAGGCGGGGAAATCGTAGCAACCGGCGTATCATCATTATCTTCTGCTATAAAGGATACCGTTACATCGTCCGTATACCACGCACCGAGATGCCCCCCATCGACATCAGGCGGCCGACTGGCCACAGCCGTCACCGCAGGTGGCATATCAACAAGATTCAATGCAATGTCAAGCGGCGCTGAAGAAGCGGCAGCTTGGATTGACGCGCTTCGGTACCCATCGGCTGATACTGTAATCGTATAATTGCTGTCAGGTTTGTTAAAAAAGACGAAAGCACCGATATTGTTCGTATATGCTACAGAGCCATCGCTCAATTCTACCGTTGCGGCGTTTAGTCCGTAATACGCGGATGCGAAATATCCAGTTACGGTACCATAGATGGTATGAGGAGGGGCTGGAATTTCAATAGACGCGTGATTGCCGATTCTTACATCGGATAATGAGCTGAAGCTCGGGTCTGTATTAACTGCTATTTCCAATGCTGTATGCGGTGTTGCGATATATTCAATTTCATAGTGACCGTTGGAATCGGTCATGTCCGAGCCCAATTCAATCCACCAGCTTGAGCGGACCCGGAATCCCACGCTTACCGTGTGATCGGGAACGGCAATACCGTTCAAAGTAATCGTGCCCTCGATCTTCTCGATCATGGCCGGGTCATACTGGAAATCAAATGTGGTTGCCCCAATTCCGATATCTTTCATTACCGGGTGGCCTTTAACGGTAAGCACAACAAGATTCGTGAAGTCACTCCGGTGAAATTCCGGAATTTCATAATGTCCGTTTTGATCAGTAGTCGCACTGGCAGTCTCGGGTCCAGGAAAATGACTATTGGCATAGGAGGCAAAGACCTTTAGACTCGCCCCTTGAATGGGTAGGCCATTCTCGTCGGTAATGGTTCCCTGCAAGGGGGCATACGTTACGGGATCCGCAGCAGCAAAGCCGGCATTGAAGTTGAGCAGTTGAATAACAAACACCACTAAAACGACCAACTTCACAATATATACTCTGGGCAAAACTGTTTTCATCTCAATCCTCCTTTTCGTTATAAAGGTAAGTTTCATTCTTAATAAAGAATAACACAATTTGCTAATGAAAGGTGGAACTTATTAACAATTTAGTGAGCTGTACAATTTCATGAAAAAGTGGCTGAAAAATGATGAAGGGCAGCTTATCCAGTACTTTTCAAAATTCTGTAATGGATGATTAGAATACCCCGTTGAGATCTCCACTTCGAGTCCGGTCAGGCTTGACCTTCACATGATGTGATGGATTAGAGTATCAGATACGGAATATGATTTATCGAAGAAAGATTTTACGTGAAGGAGACGGACAAATGATCAGTAAAATGAATCAGGAAATCCCCCGAATTGCCCTGGTTACAGGAGGCAACCGCGGTATAGGAAGGGAAATCGCCAGGCAGCTGGCTTTGAAGGGGCTGCAAGTATTGATCGGCTGCCGGGATGAAGACAAGGGACGGCATGCAGTTGAAGAGATGCGTCAGGAAGGACTGGCAGTTGAGCTGCAGGTCGTCGATGTAAATGATCCGGAAAGCGTCAGCAGGATGACAGAGCGAGTAAAACAACAATATGGACGTCTGGATATATTGGTAAATAATGCTGGAATTATACGGGATTACGGCGTTTCTGTGTTGGATGTGAAAGAGTCTGTAATTAAGGAGACATTCGAGACTAATTATTTTGGCGTATTGCGAATGATTCAAGCTGTTGTTCCTTTGATGAAAGAACATCAGTATGGACGCATCGTCAATCTGTCGTCTGGCCTGGGAGCTTTTGAGATTCTGGAGGGATTGTTGGGTCTTAAGGGATCCTCGTCAGCCTACCGCATCTCTAAAACCATGGTCAATGCCTTAACATGTTTAGCCGCACAGGATGTGGCCGGAACGGGTATCAAAGTGAACGCCGTTTGTCCTGGAAGGGTACAAACGGATATGGGAAGAGAGGCTGCTTCCCAGGCAGCCGCGGAAGGCCTGCCTGCTCTCCTGACGGTTGCAGAAGGAGCAGATACGGCCGTCTGGCTGGCAACTCTGGATGAAGAAGGTCCAAGCGGCGGATTTTTTCGCGAGCGCAAGCCTGTCGCCTGGTAGAGATTTATTTTATTGAAGGATCGGGGAAAAGGCTGCCGCGTGCAGCCTTTCTTGTTACTGAAAGTCAGCAACAAGGGATTCTTGCTTGCGGCAGCACTGCAGGCAGTCTGAGCGGAATGATAATACTGAAGAGTCCCACAACATGATTATGGAATTCATCCCCCTGTCCATCCTGTCACCTCCGCTCCCCTGCTGTTCTTTATTTTTCAGTGAGAGGGGGATATAATAGCCCCAACAGCTGCGGGCAGTGTAATGATAAAATAAAGGAAGTGCTAATTAATGAAAGTTGCCGTGCTTGGCTGCGGAAGATGGGGATCTTTTTTAGCGTGGTATGCCAATAAACTGGGACATGAAGTAACGTTATGGGGAAGAGAAGCATCCAAACATTATCAGAGATTGGTTGATAGCAGAACTAATGATTATTTAATATTACCTCAAACAATACATATAACGAATAAAATGGTAGAAGCCATTCAGTTTGCCGAAATCATATTGATCGCCATCAGCGCCCAGGAACTTAGAGGATTTGCAAAGCAGCTGAATACGATGGGAATAACGAATAAGTCCTTTGTTTTATGCATGAAGGGACTTGAAATGGAGTCTGGAGAAAGACTCTCGCAAGTATTAATGGAAGAAATACAATCACCTGTAAATGTAGCCATTTGGGTCGGACCTGGGCATGTTCAAGAATTTGTTCAAGACATTCCGAACTGTATGGTTATTGATTCAGATGACATGAACATAACGAAATGGATAGTAGACAGCTTCGGAAGCGACACGATACGATTCTATTATGGGCAGGATCTGTTAGGCAATGAAATCGGTGCTGCGGCTAAAAATGTAATTGGCATCGCAGCAGGCATGCTGGATGGATTGGGTTATACGAGCTTGAAGGGAGCATTAATGGCTCGAGGAACAAAAGAAATGGCGAGATTAGTCAAGGCAATGGGAGGCAGCGAATTAACGATTTACGGTTTGGGGCATCTTGGCGACTACGAAGCAACGGTGTTCTCCAGGCATAGTCATAACCGGCGTTTTGGCGAGGCATTTGTAACAAAGGAACCATTCGGGAAATTAGCTGAAGGAGCTGCAACTGTAAAAGCATTATTGCAATTGTCCGCAAAATATAATGTAGAGCTTCCTATCTGTCAGGCTGTTGACTCGGTACTCTCTGAGGGCAGCGATCCAAAAGAGCAGCTGATCAAACTATTTATGAGACCCGTGAAAGTTGAAGGTATTTAATGAACAAGTGGCAAAAGAGGGAGCGGGTTATGATAAGCCTGCGCCCTCAGTGATTACCAAGCCGTATTAATTCGTATGCGCTATCCCGAGATAATTTGGCCAGCCCTGCCTGAATGGAGAGGAGGGTTATTGCTGCTGAGCGAGATAGGGAAAATAACGCCATATTTCCTCTCGCATCAGCCTTTTTTCCGCTGCTGCTGAAGCTGGAGCTTCAGGGCTTTGTATTTGTTCACTCCGACTCCCACCAGGACTAAGCCGATGGCGAGCAGGATAATGCCCATCGGCTTGTTGACGTAGATCATGTCGACAATGCCGAAGATGACGAGCATCACGCCGAACACTGCAATGAGGAGCGGATTGGCTGGTTTGGATTTCATGGGACAAGCACCTCGTCTGTGAGTTTATATTTATCCACTCTAGTATAGCCCAAATGGCGGTTGTCCGCAGAAAAAACGAAGCGGGGATCAAGTATATGAAACATCAGGGGGGATCTGGGTTATAATCACGTTAGAATTAGCGGGATCTGGAAGGGTGATGACGATGAGCGTAATTCGTATGGAGAATGTAACCAAAAAATATGAAGATACATTGATTTTTCGCGATATCTATTTTCGTGTGGGCAAAGGAGAGCGCATCGGTCTTATTGGACGCAATGGCGCCGGTAAATCTACTGTGTTCAAGCTGATCCTGGGCAAAGAGGAGCCTACGTCCGGAAAAGTGGAAATAGATCCCCAGGTCAAGATCGGCTATTTCTCTCAATTCTCGGAAATGCAGGGAAGCTTGTCTGTGCAGCAGGAGCTGGAAATGTGCTTCGAGCAGGTTGCGCTGATCGAACGGGAGCTGCAGGAAGTAGGAGAGAAGCTGGGCCATGTTACGGATGATGGCGAGATGGAAGGGCTGCTTGAGCGGCAGGCGAAGCTCTTTGAACAGATGGAGCATTTGGACGGTTGGAATGTGTCCGTGGAAATCAATACGGTTCTAACCAAGCTGGGATTCGATGACAGGTCCCGCAATCAGCCCGTCAATGAGCTGTCAGGCGGATGGAGGAACCGCGCCGCGCTCGCCAAAATCCTGATTGAGCTTCCCGATGTCGTACTGCTCGACGAGCCGACGAACTTCCTGGATCTGGATGGCCTGGTGTGGCTGGAGCAGTGGCTGCACCGCTACAATGGCGCGATGATTCTGGTATCGCATGACCGGCAGTTCATCGATAGAGTGGTTACGCGTACGATTGAGATTGAGAACTATCATTTTCAGGAATACGAAGGGAATTATACCGATTTCATCCGAAAAAAGAAGCTGCGCAAAAAAGAATTGATCCGCCAGTTCGAGTGGGAGGAAGAGCTGCTCATCATGGAGTCTGAGGCGATCGACAGCCGCGCGAACAAAAAAACCTCAAAAGACCGGCTGTCGCGTCAGCTGGCTGATCGGAAGAAGCGGATTGAGCCTCATCCGGTTAACGTGCTCATTACCGACATTTATGAGAAATTGCGGTTCCCGGACAAGCTGTGCGAGCTGAAGCAGGTAGGGCAGACATATGGAGACCGGCGGATATTCCAGAACATAAGCTTCGATATCCAGAAGGAGGACCGCCTGGTTATCGTGGGCCCCAATGGAAGCGGGAAGTCCACGCTGATCAAGGTGCTTACGGGACAGGAGCAGCCCGACTCCGGCGAAGTGATCTGGGAGAAAGGCGTCAGCTACGCTTATTTCAACCGGATGTGGGATGAGCTTGATCTTAAGGATACCGTCAGTCATGCGGTGAATATTTACGGCCTTGGACTGGATGCTCCCCGGAAAAAAGTGAACAAGTTTCTATCCATGCTGCAGTTCTCGGAGCTGGATCTGGGCAAAGTCATTGGCACCCTTTCCGGCGGCCAGATGGCCCGGGTGGCTCTGGCGAAATGCCTTCTCTCGGGAGCAGCGGTCATCATACTGGATGAGCCAACCAACCATCTTGATCTGACAAGCATACAGGTTATGGAGCAGGCTTTGATTCATTTTCCCGGAGCTGTAGTTACGGTTAGCCATGACCGGTTTTTCATCGATAAAATAGCGACAAAAATGCTCGCTTTTGATCCTGAATCCGGAATAAGCGAGCAGAATGTATAGATTGTATGCGAGTGAGCGGGGGGCATTGGCTTCAGTGCTTCACGGCCAGCCGGCGGCATTCATGGTCAAGGCAGCAGAGACATCTGTCGGGGAGATTAGGGTCCAGCGCAGAATCGGTTTGTTGTTCTATCCTTTTTCCAAACAGCTCCTGTTCGTGGTGCTGGAACATGATCTCATGGTAAATATCGCCGAGCGGTGGTGGATGGGTTTCATGAATAGGAGGATCGTGGGGAATCCTTAGCTCCCGATTGCTTGTTCTGCAAATAGGCAGATTGATTGAACAAATTTTCACGATAATTAGCAGCAGCAGAGCCAGGCTTAGCATTACTATTCCTGATTTCCATGATGATGTTAAGCCCAGGACAAGGACAGAGAAAATAATGGCAGGATAAATAAAAAGGCAAGTAAAAAGAAGGATCAGAGGTTTTAATAAAAAATTCATGCGCCCCTCCTTTTTAATCGTTGTTATTTTATTAATATGCTGTCAGGGGTTATCCCTATTTTAGCGAAATCAAGGATAATGAAAATGCTCGTCTTGAAATGAAAGGAGAGGCAGCCTTGTCCATTAATAGAACCATCGAAGTAATAAACCACGAATTATTAAGCACAAAATCAGAGCTTAGTGCCTGGTTTAATAAAGATATTTCTAGTCTGAAGTATGCTCCTATCAGGGGCTGGAGTATCGAACAAATCCTTGAGCATATAACGATAACGAACCATTTTTTATTCATTTTGATTCGAAAAGCGAAGATAAAGGCACTCCATGCTGCATTAAAGGAAGATTTACTATCTGAATTAAGCAGGTATGAGTACAATCTGGACCAGCTCGACGATATTGCTGTTCATGGATCTTTCTCTTGGATAAGGCCGGATCATATGGAGCCGACAGGCAATGTGACTCACGATGAAATCAGAAGGAAGCTTGAAGAACAGTTTGACGAATGCTCCCGGATTTTGAATGAGATCAGACAAGGGGAAGGGATATTATATAAAACGATGATGTCCGTAAACAATCTGGGGAAGATGGATGTTTATCAATACATCTATTTCTTGTGTCAGCATGCCAAGAGGCATATTCAACAAATGCTTAAGGTGGAAGCGGAGTTTATGAGTCTTAAGGAAACAGAGTGACGATATACCTGTGGAGATGAATCAAGCTTTAATAAAGTACAATGGATTTTTCATTTTGAGAGGAGTGATGTGGTATGAACAATATCCAATCTGTGGTGGGAGTTACAAGAGGAGTATTGTTATAGAAGTCTGGTGACTAACTGGCGGAGCAGGCGGAAATAGTCTGGAGAAGAGTATGCGTTCGCCTTTGTACCCCGAATTTAACAATAGGGTTCAGACCAATCACATTTATACCGCGATTGGTTTTGAACCAGGGTGACAAAGCGATCCACGGTGTTTATTGTGGATTGCTTTGCACCAGAGGTATCCAAAATAAAAAAATTCAGGGGTACAACAGCGATCTCGAAAAGTGACAAGCGATAGACATGCTTGTAGCACTTGCGAGTATTGGAAGACGTTTCCTCATGCGCGCCTGTCTTTTTCACTGGGCTTTTAGAGACAGAGGAGCCTGTCAGATTCCTCTGTGAAGTTAACCTCGGGAGGAAATGTCCATGGGAATTATTCTAAAGCCGGTGTCTGCAGGGAACTGGTATGATTGTACGAAGCTTAAAGTCAAGACAGAGCAGCTCGGTGTTTTTCCGGCACCTGTTGTTTACTGGATTGCCGAATCCAAATATATAGATGAATATGAACTGCGAGCCGTATATTGGGATGAAGAATTAATCGGGTTTATTGTATTCTGCAATAAGCCGGATAACGACGGAAACTACTGGATACCTGCCTTCATGATCGATGAAAAGCATCAAGGCAAGGGCTACGGGAAAGCGGCAATGGAAAAACTAATCGAACTCATGAGCCTGATGAAATGTAAAAAATTAATGATTGGACATAGACCCAATAACGGGATTGCCGGGAGCCTCTATGAATCCTTGGGGTTTAATAAGGTCAGTGAAGAAGTAATAGACGGTGAAATCATACGTTTGCTTCAAATTCTCTAAAGGCAGGACATCGCGATACAAAAATATCTTTACTCTACTTCGATTAATTGTTATTCTTTTTCCAATACTTAAAATGCGATGATGAGAAAAGTAAATGAAGCATTCTTCCACAGAGAGCTCCGGCAGCTGAAAAGGAGTGAGGAATCCTTTATTGAAGAAAGCCTCTGAGCTGTACACCGGAACCTGTGAGGGGATGGTGTAACAGGAGCTCCTGTTATAGAGCTAGAGTATAAGCATCCTCGTATAGAGATGCCGTACTCGAAGAGGCGGATATGGCGACATATTTGCGAATCCGGGTGGTACCACGAGCATACTAATCTCGTCCCTGAGACTTTTTACAGTCTTGGGGGTGAGATTTTTTTTGTTTTCATAATCGGCATGCGGAAAGTAATATTCATACTAAACAAGGAGTGACTCAAATGTCCAGATTAAGAGCGGCAATCGTTGGAGCAACGGGAATGGCCGGGCAGCAGTTCGTGCAGGCATTGTCCAATCATCCGAATTTTGAAGTGGTTACTATGGTTACATCAAGAACGTTGAAAACATACGACGAGGCATTGCTGGAAGCAGACGGATCATCGAGATGGACACAGAATACGCCGGTTCCCGGAGATATGTCGGGAGTCCCGGTAGTCTCTTCCAGGGAATTCCGTCCAGATTCTGTCGATGTTATTTTCACGGCGATTGAATCCGATCTTGCCAAAGAGCTGGAGCCCTGGTTTGCCCAAACGACCCCGACCTTCTCGACGGCATCCGCATTTCGTTACTTCGATGATACTCCCCTTCTCATTACCGGAGTCAATGATGATCATGCGGAGTTAATCCGCAAACAGCAGCAGGAACGCAGCTGGAAAGGCTTCGTTCTGCCTGTTCCCAACTGTACGGTGACTGGACTTGCGGTGACTTTAAAACCGCTGCACGAGCATTTTGGAATTCAAAATGTTCTGATGGTCTCCATGCAATCCGTAAGCGGCGCCGGAAGAAGTCCCGGGGTCCGTACCCTGGATATTCTGGATAATATCATCCCGTACATCCCGAACGAAGAGGGGAAAGTCAGGAAAGAGCTTTTGAAGATACTTGGCGGATATTCCAGTGAGGGCATTACTCCGGCGGAGATTAGCATCAATTGTATATGTACGAGAGCGAACGTGCTGGATGGTCACACGGAATCCGTGTTTGTCGGTCTGAAGAAACAGGCAAATTTAACTGAAATTCGAGAAGCCATCAATCGCTATAATCCCTTCGACAGCTGCAAATTACATTCGGCTCCCGAGCGGATGATTCATCTATTTGATGACCCTTTTCGCCCTCAACCCCGCTTGGATCGCGAGCTGGGAGGCGGGATGACAACAAGTATGGGGAGACTGGAAGAGGAGCCGGTGCTGGGTGGCGTGAAATATGTCCTGGTCTCCCACAATACGAAGATGGGTGCGGGAAAAGGCGCAGTTCTGCTCGCTGAATCGATGCTGGCGCGTGGTTTGCTGAACGTGTAGTGCCTGGATATCAACGGACCGATACGGCAGCGCAAATAATAGCAGCGGCAGTTCTCAGACTTTATTTTATGAGTCCGAGTCTGCCGCTGCTTCTTTAATGGAAATACCTGTTACGGTCAATTGGAACGGAAGCTTTTATCTGTGACCATGATCCCTGGGCATACGGCAAAATAGAGGATAAATCAACGTGGATGACAGCGCTGCGAACGTGATCAGCGCGCCTGCCAGATCCAGCGTCATCAAGACGAATACGAGATACAATATCGGTGTGAACAGCAGGATGCCCGGCAACGCGAACAGCGTCGATACCCAGCTCCTGGCCCCTTCGCCCACCAGGTAAGATGCATTCAGCCCGATCAGGCTGATCAGAAGCGGCCATGTGAACAGGTAGCTCCCGCCCGGCAGATACAGGGTCGTCGCTGCGCAGAGGAGTACCCACAGCAGCAGCGCGCCGACCCACAGGTTCTCAGCCTTCACATAGCGCGAGCACCAGCGGATCAGAGGAACCGTTATCAGCAGCATGAACAGCAGCAGGCCAATGAAATAGTACGTACTGACACCGGGGTCTTTCACGATTGATACATAATACGGATGCGGCACGTTTGCTCGGAGAATATTCCATACCAAGGTGACTGCCCCGAACACCACCGCCAAACTAAGCAGGGACACGAGGAAGCCGCCTGTAAGTCCCTTCAGGCTCAAGCGGCGCCGATACAAGCCGTTCCATACGGTAAGGGCGAATAACAGAACGCCGATCAGCATGAAACCGAACGCCCAAGATTCCGGATAGCTGACCATGCTCCAGCCGAGGACATTAAAATAAACCCGGTTTTCCTGCTTTACGTCGTTCAGATCCAACTGGCCAAAATGCTTTGTCAGGCTAAGCATGTAGTTTCCTTGATGCTGGATGCTGGAACGATCGAGGTTCCCCGGCGTATCAATCTCCTCATGGTACGCATTCAAGCCCATGCCGAAGGCGAAATTCAGACCGGGCAGCCCGCCTTCGCGGAATTCCGTCAGATCGGTATCGTTGGGCATTAATTTATAGACGTTATAGATCAGGGAGTAAGCCACCGGTTGAGGAGCCGCCTTCATAAATTCCTGGATCATCCATCCGTTTTGCTCGCTGGTCTCGAACATGAAGGAAGGCCCCTTATTCCCCCGTGCTTCAAAATTGAGCACCATTCCGACATCCTTGGCTGAGGGATGCTCTTTCATAAATGCTTTTGCTCCCAGCATGCCGAGCTCTTCGCCGTCTGTCAAAAGCAGCAGAAGATCATTCTTAAGCGGCCCCGATGCTTGAAGCGCGCGTACCGTCTCCAGCATTGCCGCAATTGCCGAGCCGTCATCGGCAGCTCCCGGACCTTCCGGAACAGAATCATAATGCGCCGCGAGCATAACAGCCTTGCTGTTGTCCGTACCTGGAACACGCGCCATAATGTTCTCGATGGTTATGGTCTGCACGTCTGTCTGGAGATTGGGCCGATCCGGTCCGCTTGTCAGCCCGGACTCCAAACCCTGTGTGACCTCCACTCGCTGCACCTCCGGCTTCAAGCCCAAGCCTTCGAGCTCCGCCAACAAATAATTCCGGACCTGGTCATGCGCAGGAGAGCCCACTGGATGCGGTTCCTTCGCAATGACGTTTAGCTTCTCTATCGCGCGGGAAGCAGAGAATGTGTCTTCAGGAGCATCGGGCCCGGCGGGCTGCGGGGCCCGAATTTGAAGCAGTCCAATGAGCATTGCACCGAACAGTAGAGCCAGGATACAAATTCGCTTCAGCCACCTGGCTGCACCCGATCCGGCTGCTGGTTTTGCAGTGGTCGATATGGGATGATGGGGGGACACAAGATCACTCCTGATTTATAAATTTTAGAAAATTTGCAACCGATTTCATGAGCAGGTGCGCTGCCTATGATTTGCGGCGTTCCGAAGCTGCAGCAAGCTTCTTCCGTGGATTCGACCTCCTGAGCTGAATTATACGGGGCGGGGGAGGGGGCAGGAATGACCCTGAGAATGAGTTCGCTCCCGTACTTTGGTCGAGGGCAGACCAGCGGAAAACAGCATTTGCCGGGCAGGGGCAGCTTTAAAAAGTTGATTGAACAAACGGGCAGGAGACTTCGAAGGCTGTGGTAAAATAGGTTGTAAAAGCCTTATACTTGTGGAGAAGGGAATGAAGGCTGGAGGAGGGATTACATGAATTTTTCCAAAAAAGATGTTTTGTTAGATCAGCTTGCCGCATGTCATAATGACCTGAGCTGGTTTCCTACGTTTCTTGATTCCGTACAAGGGCTGACAGCAGAGCAGGCGGGCTGGCGTAGTGATTGTTCCAGTCATTCCATTTGGCAGCTTACCGGCCATCTGACCTATTGGAATGAAAAATGGCTGAGCTACTTTACCGGTAAGGAAACCTTCATAACAATTGGCAATAATAACGATAGCACCTTCGAAATAAAGGAAGAAATGAATGAAGAAAACTGGAAATCCGCGGTAGATAAACTGGATGCGGCATTCTTGGAATTTCGTAAAGTGATCGCGGACTCGCCTGAGTCGAAGCTGGATACCCACATCCCCAATTATCCGGATGAATGCCCTTGGTGGGCGGCCATCTCCAATCTTTGTACCCATAACGCGTATCATATTGGTCAGATTGTATTAATGCGCAAACAACAAGGCTGGACAAATAAATAATCTATACTTAGACAAACCTTCAATCGACGCGATTGTCCAGATCAGCTTCGATTCCAAGGAAGAGATGAGGAAGGCGCTGCAGGCCGACAGCTACAAGAAGGCGGACAAGATGCGCGAGGAGTACATGAGGGAAACCTCGATAGGTATTCACTCCGCCGTCGTCGACAAAATGCTGAAGCTGGTTTAGATGAAGAAGATCATTGAGGAGGAGCTTGCTATGGCGGCTCCTCTTTTTTTTGTGACTATAATCGCCTTAGCCTTATTTGTAACTAATTTCATTCGGCAGCGTCTAATCATAAGGAATTATATTCCCATGACTTGCTTAGTCTTACACTCGAGAGGAGAAACCGTTAAATGAAAAAATGGCTGATTCGTTTTAGTATGATTCTGTGTCTGGTTCTCTTGCCCTTCAATGCCCTGGCTGGAGCAGCAGCATCCAATGTCGAGGATTTCGATGCTTCATCGCTAATCAAATCCGACGGGACGTTATGGGTCTGGGGCAACCAACTATCCGTTCCTGCCCAGATACCAGGGATCACGGATGTTCAAAGGGTATTTTCTGATCAGTTCATTATGAAGAAAGACGGTTCAATTTGGCATTGGGAGCGGAATTTTGCAACTTCCGGGATACAAGTATCCCCTGTTGAGGCACTAAAAAATCTCACTCATGTATATTCCAATGGAAGCGAATCCCTGGCCATTGATGCAGACGGCAAGACCTATTTAATTCCTAAAGTCCAAGGCAAGCTCCAATTGGAGGAGATCGCAGCGCTGCCGGATATTGAAGATGTCGCGGACGTTAACTTTTATTATGAAATTCAGGATCAGCGCTGGATCCCGACATGGGTATTCCTGAAGCGTGACGGCACGGTATGGAGAAGCTCTGATTCGCTCAAGTCGTTTGAAGCCATCCAATCGCTTTCGGATATTGTGCAAATCGCACAGAACATAGCCGTCAAAAAAGACGGAACAGTGTGGTCCTGGCCATCGAAGTTCTCAGAAGATCAATTGCCGGCAGGCCCCTTGTCTGCAGTCCAAATGACTGCACTGACGCATATCAAACAGATCGTAACCAATGGCTCCACTGATTCTTATGCCGCTTTTGCCGTAATTGACGATAAGGGCAGCGTATGGTTTTGGGGAGCGACCACCACTGGCATGTCAGATGGAACGACCTCCCATCAATCGCCTGTACCGCTGCAGCTGACCAGCATCAAGGATGCCCGGTCCGTCTTTTTCGTTGAACAGTCCTTAATTGTGTTTACAGGTGATGGAAGCATATATGAGACCTCGGTCCATCGTGAAGCCATGCCTGCTAACCCCGATTTTACATTATTGGCGTCTGATGTGAGTCAAGTCAAGGCCGGAGATCGTCATGTGATCCTGCAAAAATCCAATGGCGGACTTTGGGGATGGGGCGTAAACAAGAATGGCGAGCTGGGAAGCGGGGATTACGAGTTCATGCATTCAACCCCCGTTCAAATGCAAAAGCCGGTTTCCATTCAGCTCAATGGAGAATCTGTGACAATGACGAGCGGCGTCATTATCCGGAATGGGCAAGCATTCATTCCGCTCCGTTCCCTGTTCGAGAAACTGGGCGCTAAAGTAACATGGGACGTATATAAGAAAATTGCCACTGTCAGCCGTGCGGCCGTTCAAATTTCGGTTGATTTTAATGGCGATACGAAATTGAACAACGTAGCGGTAAAGCTTGAGAACGAGCCATTTATACTAAGCGGCGCCTCGTACCTGCCGCTGCGTTTTATCAGCGAATCGCTGGGGGCAAAAGTCGAATGGGTGCAAGCACAGGACAAGATTACCATCACGATGAAATAGCACCGCGAACAAGGGAAGACACAAGCTTAAACAATTGTATAAGGCGCGGTTAAAATCAAAAATGGGGAGTGAAATCAACGATGGATGAGGGCTTGTCCCTGGAACGGCGGCTTCTTATCGTTTCGGAAACGTTCCGGTTGATCGAGAAATTTTTCATTCATTGGGAGGATGCGCTGATAACCCCAAACGAAATGGAACAAACGGCGGAGACTTTCTTTAAAAAAGCGGCAGATGCAAAAACGCGAATACAATTTAATTGGGTCAGGATGGAGTTGTTTGGCCGATTGCGCAACGCTCATTCCTGGTTTTCGGATCAAGGGGCGCCGGAGCCGGACAACGGCTATCTGGGATTTTCGTTATTGAATATGGGAGGGCAATGGGTAGTCGACCTTGATGCGACTGGTGCGCTGCAGCCGGGTGACGCCGTGTTAGCAATCGGAGGAAAATGTCCATCCGAATGGTATAGAGAGCTTGAGCCATTCATAGGCGCAAGCAAAGCTGATTCGAAGCAAATCCGCGCCCAATACTTATTTTCAGCCATTATTCCTGGAGTAACCTTGGAGGTAGAAATCCAGGATAAAAACGATTCAAGGCGTTCTGTCATGCTGTCAAGGATGAAGGGCGACGACAAACGATTGAAGACAGTGAATATGCCATCGGAAACGGAAGGCAAATGGCTTCAAAAAGGCAAGACTGCCTATATCAGAATCCCCAGCTTCACTCAACCCATATATGAAGAACGGGCATTGGGGCTCGTCAATGAGTATCAACACGCATCAACCATTGTAATCGATCTGCGCGGAAACGGGGGCGGTTCAACCCCCGTCCAATTGACAAGGCGGTTAATGGACCGGCCTTACCGGTCGTGGATGGAACGATCGCGTCATCCAGAGTGGCTCTGGCAGCGGCATGGAGGCGGCAATATAAAATTTGCAGACGATTACCGTTATGCAGAGAGGCAGCCTGATTGGATGCAACACTCAGGTGAAGGAGAACACTATACGGGCAGAATCATACTTCTTGGTGACCGCCGCGCCGGCTCTGCTGCTGAGGATTTTATTATGCCGTTCAAGGATAACGGAAGAGCTGAGATTGTAGGGGAGCATACCTGGGGCTCAAGAGGTCAGCCCATAATTAAGCATTTTGGCGATGATATCCAGATCGGAATCGGGACGATTCGCGCATACTTCCCCAGTGGGGATCCGTTTGAAGGCGTCGGGATAGCACCTGACATCGAGGTGGGATATACACGCGGGGAGCTTTATGACAAGACAGACTCTGCGCTTGAAAAGGCAATGGAGTTGATAGATTGATAGTTTTAAAGACGGAAGGGCTGTCCCTGTGGCAGCCCTTGATTCCGTTTTACAGGCAGATAAGCGCATTTGCCGGAATATGAACAGGAGCCTTCACAAACTATCATTGATATTTATTGCCATATTCGCTACAATACACCTTGTATACTAGTGCGATCAGTTGATGTTATTATTCATTTTTTTATCTAATTGGAGGTGCAGGCTATGATTCGAGTGGCTGTTATCGGTACGGGAGGTATTTCGGAAGCGCATTTGAAAGCGTATACCTCTCTTGGGGACCGCTGCAAAGTGGTGGCTTTATGCGATATTTCTCCGGAAAAGGCTGAAGCGCTGAAGCAAAAATACAATCTGGATTGCGAGATTTTTACCGATACGGAAGAAATTGCGTCCCACAATGAGGTGGATTTGGTATCGGTCTGCACACCTCCCTACATGCATGCTGAGCTTGCGATTGCCTGCTTGAATGGAGGTAAGCATGTATTGGTGGAAAAGCCGATGGCCTCCTCGCTTGAGGAATGCGACCGGATGCTGGAGGCGGCTGAGCGCTCTCAGCGGATTCTTTCCGTTGTGAGCCAGAACCGGTTCTATAATCCCATAATGAAATTGAAGCATGTGCTGGATTCCGGTCTCTTGGGCAAGGTCGTCCATGCACAGGCGGATTCGTTCTGGTGGCGCGGTCATGTTTATTATGATTTATGGTGGAGAGGGACATGGGAGAAGGAAGGCGGCGGCTGCACGCTGAATCATGCCGTGCATCATATCGATATGCTGCAGTGGCTGATGGGCATGCCGGACCGGCTCCAGGCTGTTACGAGCAATACTTCGCACGATAATGCGGAAGTGGAGGACTTGTCGATTGCCGTCTTGTCCTACGGAAATGGGGCGCTCGCCCAGATTACAAGCTCGGTCGTTCATCACGGCGAAGAGCAGCAGCTTGTGTTTCAGACGGAGAAGGCCAAGGTATCCGCTCCCTGGGACGTATATGCTTCGGTATCCCGAAGCAATGGTTTCCCCGAAAGGGACCCCGGGATGGAGCAGCGGATTGAGGAGATTTATCGTGAATATCCCGAAATCCCCTATACCGGCCATACAGGTCAAATCGACGATGTGCTGAAGGCTATCGAGAATCAGTCGTTAACTGTTCTTGCCGACGGGCATGAAGGGCGCAAAACGCTGGAGCTGATCACCGCAATTTACGAGGCAGCCCTGACCGGGCGGCAGGTCCAGCTGCCGCTGCAGCCGGACAGCTTGTTTTATACCCGGGCAGGCATTCTGGCGAACGCGCCTCATTTCTATGAAAAGACAAATTCAGTAGCGGGATTCGCGAATAACGAGATTACGCTTGGCAGCAATTATCAGGTCAAATAGCACTTATCATTCTGGGAATGAGAAGGGTTGGCGGTTATGTTATCGTTGGACAAAGCGGCAGTAATAGGAGGCATTGGCAGGGGCATCTGGGCTGCCAACGCTTTGTTTCCGGGATCCCCAGAGCCGGATTATGTCTCGGGAATTAATTTGAAAGTGAAAAGGGGATGGCTTGCTAATGGCTATGTATAAGCAATCTGGAGCCGCCACCTTCGGCATTATCGGGGGAGCCGGCTTCCGGGCGCAGTATTACCTGAGGATCGCGCAGGCGCTTCCCGACCGGTTCCGTGTTGGCGGCCTGGTGGTGCGGGATGCTGACAAGGGCAAGGCGATGGAGAAGCAGTGGAATATTCCTTCGTATCGTACGCTGGAGGAGATGCTGCAGGCGCAGCGGCTTGATTTTGTCGTCGTATCTGTGGGCTGGGCGGCATGCTTCGATTATTTGTTTCAATTGGCGGAGCGGGGAGTTCCGGCGCTCGCGGAAACGCCTCCGGCACCTGACCTGGACGGCCTGATCATGCTGCATGACAAGCTCACCAGCCAGGGCGCACGGATTCAGGTGGCTGAGCAGTATCAATATCATCCGCTGCAGATGGCGCGTTCGGCCGTTATCGAGGCGGGGCGGCTGGGGAGAGTGACGGAAACCACGGTATCGGTCTCTCAGCTGTATCATGCCGTCAGCCTGATCCGCAAAATGCTGGGTATCCGCTTCGAAGACGCGACGATCAAGGGAATGAGGTTCGAGTCCAGCTGGCTTGCGGGACCGACCCGCAGCGGTCCTCCAGCGGAAGAACGGCGGATCCCCATGCAGCGGGATTTGGCGTGGCTGAATTTCGGCGAGAAGCTGGGCATCTATGATTTTACAAAGGACCAGCATCGTTCGTGGACACGTTCCAACCACCTGTCCGTAAGAGGCGAGCGCGGTGAGATCTTCGACAGCCGCCTGACGGCGCTGGCCGACTTTTCCACGCCGCTCCATCTGGATTTCAAACGCATCAACAAGGGCGAGGTTGAAAATCAGGAGGGGTATTTCCTGCAGGGAATTATGGCGGGAGAACAGTGGGCGTACGAGAATCCCTTCGCGCCTGCAAGACTATATGACGACGAGATCGGGATCGCTGCCTGTCTGGCGCAGATGTCCGATTACGCCGCAGGCGGTGCAGAATTCTACGGGCTTCCCGAAGCGTCGCAGGATCATTATCTCGGAATGCTGCTGGAGCAGGCGGTACTGACCGGCGAAACGGTAACGTCAACCAGGCAGCCCTGGGCCGAAGGAGTCTGAAGAAGGCATTAGCAGGGACGAAAACGGCGGGTGGCGACAACAAGAGGGATCACGGCCCGTTGGCAGAAATCCGGCATCGGACAAGGGCGGAGCCGCCGTTTTCGTATAGGATAGGTGCATTAGCAGATTTTCCGGAGGAGTAGATGGGATGAAAGTAAGTATGGAAGCTTCGCGTTATGAAAAGGGATCAATGCGGGACTATGTGCACGATACGCTGAAAAAAAACATCATGGAGCTTAAGCTGGAGCCGGGGCGTTTTATCTCGGAGAAGGAAGTCGTTGAAGCCCTTCAGGTCAGCCGTACCCCGGTTCGCGAAGCTTTTGTCAAGCTGTCCCAGGAGGAATTAATCGAGACCATTCCCCAGAAAGGGTCTTTCATCTCCCTGATTGATATGAAGCAGGTCGAAGAATCCCGTTTCATCCGGGAGAAGCTGGAGATGGCGATCGTCCGCCAGGCGTGTGAAATACTGAGTGCCGAGCAGCTTCTGAGCCTGCAAAATCTAGTCGGCCTGCAGAAGCTTTGCGCCAGCGAGAATAACTATGAGCGGCTGTTTGAGCTCGATGAAGAATTTCATAAGCTGATCATAATCGGCTGCGGGAAAACGCGCACATGGACGCTGCTTCAGCAGCTCAATACGCATTACAACCGTATCAGGCTGCTTCGGTTAGCGGTCAATTATGACTGGGCTAATATCATCGTGCAGCATGAGGAGATCATAGAAGCCATACGCGGCAATAATCCGGATTTGGCGGAGCAAACGATGCTGCTGCATTTAAGCCAGGTGAATTTTGAAAAAGAGGAATTGAAGGAAAAATATCCGTCCTACTTCAAATAATAGATATGCAAGGGAGAGATGAGGTTTTGACGCAGGAAACAGCTGAAAACGGTTATGCGTGTTGGCTCGGTTATGCGGGAATTGCCGATGAAGCGCTTAGGAGCCAATATGAATCCTGGTGCTCTGAAATTGTGGCAGCCGCGGCAAAGACGGACATCCTGCAGACTGCAGCAGGGGAGCTGTCCGAGGGCATTGCTTCCTTGCTCGGAGTGCGGCCTGTCCAGACAGAATCGGCGCAGCGGAAGCGGTATATCCGGCTGGAAACGTTCGACCGTCCAGGGGATGCCGGCAGCGTTATCGACCCGGCTCATGCAGCCGGCTTGTCGGATGAAGGGTATGTGATCCGCACGGAAGAGGATGCCGGCAGCCAATATATCGTACTGGCAGGGAAAACGGATAAAGGCGTGCTCTATGCCGTCTTTCATCTGCTTCGTCTGATGCAGGACGGGGCGAGTCTGGAGGGGTTGTCCATTGCGGAAAACCCGAAAAACGGGCTGCGGATGATCGATCATTGGGATAATATGGATGGCAGCATCGAACGGGGGTATGCGGGAAAATCAATCTTTTACCGGGACAGCGATATCGCAGCTGACATGGCCCGTATCCGCGATTATGCCCGGCTGCTTGCCTCGGTCGGCCTCAATGCGGTTTCGATCAACAATGTCAATGTCCACCGCGTTGAGACAACCCTCATTACGGATGTGTTTCTGCCAAAAGTGGCGCAGATCGCCGGAGTATTTCGCTCCTACGGCATCAAGCTGTTCCTCAGCATCAACTACGCAAGCCCGATCCAGATTGGCGGCCTCACAACGGCAGACCCGGTCGATCCGGATGTGAAGCGCTGGTGGGCGGAGAAGGCGGCGGAGATTTACCGGTATGTTCCGGATTTCGGAGGATTTCTGGTCAAAGCCGATTCCGAATTCCGTCCTGGTCCGTTCACCTACGGGCGCGATCATGTGGACGGAGCGAATGTGCTGGCGGAAGCGCTGGAGCCGCATGGCGGTCTTGTCATCTGGCGCTGCTTCGTGTACAACTGCCTTCAGGACTGGCGTGACCGCAGCACCGACAGAGCCAAGGCGGCTTACGACCATTTCAAACCGCTGGACGGCAAGTTCCTGGATAATGTAATTTTGCAAATCAAGAACGGCCCGATGGATTTTCAGGTCCGCGAGCCGGTGTCGCCGCTCTTCGGCGCCCTGCCGCATACCAACCAGGTGCTGGAGCTGCAAATCACGCAGGAATATACGGGACAGCAGAAGCATCTGTGCTACCTGGTTCCCCAGTGGAAGGAAATTCTCGACTTTGACACTTATGCCAAAGGCGAAGGCTCAACGATTGCGGAGCTTGCAAGCGGCAGCCTATTCGACAGACCGCTTGGGGGGATGGCAGCCGTATCCAATATTGGCGACGACGCCAACTGGACCGGCCATACTTTGGCGCAGGCCAATCTGTACGGCTTCGGCCGGCTTGCCTGGAACCCGGCGTTATCGTCCGATCAGATTACACGGGAATGGATCAGCCAGACCTTCGGCAGCGATCCTTCCGCCCTGGATACCATATCCCGCATGCTGCTTGACTCATGGGGCATTTATGAGAATTATACAGCGCCGCTCGGCGTAGGCTGGATGGTGAATACGGGCCATCACTACGGTCCTGACGTGGATGGTTATGAATATTCCAAGTGGGGAACTTACCATTTTGCCGATAACTTGGGAATCGGAGTGGATCGAACCTTAAGTACGGGCACGGGTTATACCGCCCAGTACCACCCTCCACATGCGGAACAATACGAAGCTCTTGAGGATTGTCCCGATGAGCTGCTGCTGTTCTTCCATCACGTTCCCTACACGCACAAGCTCAAATCCGGTAAAACCGTGATACAGCATATTTACGACACGCATTTCGAGGGTGTGGAGCAGGCTGAGGGACTCGTGAATGCGTGGGCAACGCTCGAAAACAAAGTGGACAGCGGCCGTTACACGCAGGTGCTGGCACGGTTGACCGACCAAGCTGAGCATGCCAAGGAGTGGCGAGATATTATCAATACGTACTTCCTCCGCAAGTCAGGAATTCCAGACTCAAATAACCGCAAAATCTATTAAAACAAAAAGGCCGGGCATCCAGATGCCCGGTCTTTTTGCTATAAGTCTTTCTTTTTGAGCGATTAACTAAAGCTCTCAAGAACGAAAAAGATTTACGCTGGAAGCGCCAAAATCGCATCTCTGCCCTGCCAACATAGCTGGAATCAGCAATAAACGCATCACTGCCCCGCCAACATTACGCTGGAATCAGCAATAAACGCATCTCTGCCCCGCCAACATTACGCTGGAATCAGCAATAATCGTATCTCTGTCCCGCCAACGTTACGCTGGAATCAGCAATAATCGCATCTCTACCCCGCCAACGTTAGTAAGGGACGAAGTCCACCAGGCAACACGCGGGCGGCGCAAGGAAGTGTGTCCCGCAAGGGACGTAAACGCTCCTACATCAAAAGCCACAAAACCCCGTTCCTCTGCCTCGCCAACGTTATTCACCCGGGAGTCCAGAGGGCCGGCGCCTTCTGGGGTCCCCCTCAGGGGGATTTAGGGGGAGTAGTCCTCAGGGGGATTTAGGGGGGAATGTAAGCACCCTCTGAAAGCTGACAACACCCGCCCTCGGAACGCTCACCTCATGCAGTCCCTTATGCAGATCAAGCTCATAGGATTGGACGATCTGGCCGCGGCAATCTCTGGTCACCACATGGTAAAGCACATGATCAAGACCGCTTCTGACCGCAAGCCGGTCATGATAGGTTCCGTTCACAATAATCAGCCGATCCCATTCGTCATGGACCTCGACCACCATATCGGCGTATACGGCAGTGATCTGACTGCTGCGATCCCGCGCGCTGATAAGCGGATACATGAGCTCAGGCCCTTGGGGCAGCAGCTCGCCCTTCAACAGCAGCTCGCGGTGCTCCTTGCAGAATGCCAGCCAGAACCGGAGCATATCCAGATGGTGGGGTCCGATTTCGTCCAGACGGACGGATATTTGCGGAACCGAGAACAGCACGTTGATCAGCTGCATGGCCGCGCTTTCGACGGGTTCATTGGCATGGAACATAATCATATCGGAATGAACGGCCGTATTTCCCGACAACAAGCGGATATCCATTGTGCGGATACGGTTCTGGATCGAATCATTCGGGCAGTCGTTGGCCCGGAGCATGTTGCCGTATTTTCGCATCAGCGGGCCAATGTAGGTCTGCCGGAATTCGATCAGAATGTCGGGTTTGATCTCTCTCAGCCTGGCCATGACATCCGTGAGCAGCCTGTCCACCGCTTCCGGAACCGAATGATAGTCGCGGCCGTTCCCAAGCTCATCCTTCATATCCGGACTTAATTGAAAGCTGTCGACAAAATCGAGCTTCAAGCCGTCGATATTCCATTCCTTCACAGCCTGTTCATAGATATTGATCAGATATTCCCGGACCTCGGGAAAACGCGGATCCAGCACGCTGGCATTCAGCTTTTCATTAATGCCCAGATATTTTCCCTCAAAACGGCTCCACGTCCTGCTGTTTATCCCAACGAACGGCACCGAATACCACAGCATATAGTTCATGCCCTGTTCGTGAACGGCATCGACATGCTTCCTCATGTCCGGAATTTTCTCCGCACAAACCTCCCAATCGCCGGTATAGGCATAGCCGCGGTTATTATCGTCCGTTTGCCAGCCATCATCCACGATAATACTCTCACAGCCAATCGATCGGGCAAGCTCGGATTGACGTTCCAATTCGGAAGCGCTCAGCTCCTGATGGAAGGAATACCAGGTGGAGTACATGGGCTGCAGAGCGGCCTCGGGCACATTCGCGGGCAGGAATTCAGGGAAAGTCTCCCACCATTTCGATACATCGCGCAGCGTTACATAGTAAGGCAAATCTCTCCGGTCTATCCGAAGCACAGCTTCATAATGGTCGATTTCCGGCATAGGTTCTTCAAACAATGTAATCGAACATAGGAAAGTGGCATCTTCTTCATGAATGCCCGCTTTGATGGCCAGATGATTGAGCGCATCAGAGAAAGCAAAGGTCAGCCTGCTCCTGCCTTCCAGGTTGTACAGACAGGCAGCCGGGGCAAGCGAAGTGTTTTTGGACTGAAATCCCTCTCCCCAATCCACCTGGAATGCTTTATTGCGATCGGTGCCCGGATGCCACAACGAGTGAATATCGATGGCTGGATGGGACCAGCGGATATGATGGATGGGGGGAACCTGCTTCCGGCCGGCAGTCAGCCGGATATGAATCTCGAACACATCTTCTTCTATGGTTTTAACCTCTACAAAGCTTTTGAACGAGCTGATTTCGCTGCTGACGGTTACGACAGGATCATGCTTGTTGATTAAAGATTTCATAATTCCTCCTACTTGTGGGTAAAATCATTCCTGTGCGATGGTGCATTATGATTATAATGTTTACGAAACATATAGTAAACAATATTTTTTTTAATGCAGAAACCAGAATGTTGTTTCAAATATATCTGTCAAAAATTAAAATGAAAGCGTCGACATGATGGTATTGCCAAATAAACATCTGTTTGTTATAGTGAATTCATTCGATAGTTCGCTAATGTTTAGTAAACAAATAATTAATCATTGGCAGCTGTCTGCAAGAACATTACAATAAGCATGGGGGGATGTTTCCCAAATACTTTATTGAAAAGGTGATCTGGTTTGGCAACTATTCGTGATATTGCCCGTGAGGCAGGCGTCTCTCCATCTACAGTTTCGCGCGTACTCAGCGGAGATTCGTCATTATCGGTCCAGGAAGAAACCCGGAGAAAAATTATTTCAACCGCAGAACAATTACAATATAAAAGCGTTCAACGCCGTCAAACGACAAAAGCGGCACAGCTGAAGGATTACAAAATCGGATTGGTTACATTCTGTTCGGAGCAGCTTGAATCGGAGGATCCGTATTATCTGTCCATCCGGCTTCATATCGAGAAGGAATTCAATCAGCAGGGACTTCATATCACTAGAACCATCCGCTGGGTCAACCATGAATCCTATGAGAGCCTGTCGGGACTGGACGGCCTTATCGTGATCGGGAAATTCGAGTTTGATCCTTACAACCTGTTCTTCAGCCGGATTCAAAACGTGGTTTTCGTCGACTATTCTCCGGATGAGAACCGCTTTGATTCTGTCATCGTTGATTTTGAGAAAGTGACGACGACAGCGCTGGATCATTTGATCGGACTCGGGTACACCAAAATCGGCTTGATCAGCTCCAGGGATTTCATTAACCGTTTTGGCTCGAACACGGGCTTCGAATCGGTTGATCAACGGCAGAGCGGTTTCGAAAGCTATATGAAGCAAAAGAAATTATACATGCCCGAACATGTCCATATCGGACATAACTTCTCGATGTCCACCGGCTATCAGTTGATGAAGCAGGCGATAGAGAAGAAGAATTTGCCGCAGGCTTTTCTGATGGGGTCGGATCCTATGGCGATAGCGGCCAGCAGGGCGCTTAAGGAAGCGGGACTGAGGGTGCCTCAGGATATTGCCATTGTCGGCATTGACGATATTGAAATGGCCTCCTACTCGAATCCGCCTCTTACCACGGTCAAAATCTACACCGAACAAATGGGACAGACGGCTGTCAGAATGCTGTTGGAGCGTATCGGAGGAAGGGAAGTGCCGCTTAAGGTCGTGCTGCCGGCAAGACTGATCGTCAGAAGCAGCTGCGGGGCAAACAAAAGCCAATTTTCAGAAACGGTCGGTTAAGGCATTGGCAGAGGGCACCAATGATTCATGCAAGCAACCGGAGATATTATCATTACTAGGGGGAAATACAGATGAAAAAAGGGTTCGCCATCGTTTTGGCACTATGTATCGTAATCAGCTTATCCGCTTGTGGAAGCGGTAACGGAAACAACACCGCAAACGGCAATGCTCCGGCAGGAGAAAATACTGGCAATACCCCATCGGATGCCAATGCGGGAGGCGCCAAGGGCAGTATCACCTTCGCTTTCTGGGGGGCGCAGTCCGAAGCCGATGCCATCAATAATGTCGTCAGCAATTTCGAAGAGAAGAACCCCGATATCAAGGTCGAGAAGCAGTGGATTCAGCGGGATTATCTGACCAAGCTGCAAACGATGATTGCCGGAGGAACGGCGCCTGACGTCATTCTGATCTCAGGAGGCGACCTGCCGGGATTCGCAAACGCTTTCCAGGAAATGCAGGTGGATACTTCCGTATTCAGTTCTCCTTCCCTCGTGGAGTCCATGACTTACGAGGGCAAGGTTTATGCAGCTCCGTTCATTATCAAGCCCAAAGTAATGGCGGTTAATGTGGATCTTTTTGAGAAGAACAACATTCCGCTGCCAAGCAAGACAGAGCCCATGACGACAGATCAGTTCAAGGAGCTCTCCCAGAAACTGACCTCCGGCGAAGGGAAAACCAAGGTATTCGGTTCTGAACCGTTATGGCTGGGGAACTGGATCTATTCGTTCGGCGGCAGCTATTACAGCGAGGATAATACCAAATCGACAATTGATTCTCCGGAATCGATTTCGGCAGCCGAATACATCGTGCAAACCAAACAATCCGGCAATGTACCTAATGATACCGAGAAACAAGGGCAGGATATGATGAACTGGTTCCTGGGCGGAAGAATCGGCATGTATACCGACTTTGGTCCATGGTATTTGCCGCAGATGGCTGCAGTTGAAGGTTTTAATTGGGATATTTATCCAATACCGGGCGGCGGAGGCTCCAAAGAAGTCGATGGGCTGGCTATTGGCAAGACGAGCAAAAACGCTGAAGCGGCTCAGGTCTTCGTTAACTATTTGACGCAGAACGATGAAGCGCAGAAGATTATCGGGGGCAACAAGAACGCGTATGGTATTCCGGTTATTGCATCGGCAACGGCATCTTTCGAATCAATCTACCCGGAGAAGAATTTGAATGCCTTCGTTCAGGCAGCAGAGAAGCAGCACAATCAGGAAGCACAGAAACGTACAAGCGAAATCAATAATGAAATGAAAATGATCGACGACTTGACGCCTATCGGAATAGGCAAGCAGGATGTGAAGGAAGTATTCCCGAAACTGGCTGAGAATATAAACAAGATTTTACAACAAAACTAGCGGGAGCAGGCCATGAATGGAATAATCGAACGGATTTACAACTTCTATGAAACATTGGGGCTGCCGGCAGCTTTGCTGCCGCTTCTCCCTTTTCTTACGATTATTGCGGTTTTGTACGCCGTGATCATTATTATCGCCAGAATTCTGGTCAGGAAAAAAGTCATCCATAATAAAACAGCGAGCTTCTATTTGTTTGTCTCGATTTGGATTATCGGATTTTTGCTGTTTACATTAGGCCCTATGATATTCTCGTTCTATATCAGCTTCACCAAATGGGAAGTTGTCAGCTCGCCCCAGTGGACCGGCCTTGACAACTACCGAATGCTGTTTAAAGACACGATGTTCTACAAGGCGCTGAGCGTTACGTTTTACTACACGCTGGTAAGCGTACCCCTTCAGGTAGCGTTATCCTTTGCCATTGCCATGCTGATGAATTTGAAGCTGCGCGGCATTTATCTTTTCCGCACCATCTATTATCTGCCTACCTTGATTCAGGGTGTCGCGCAGATGGTGCTGTTTATCTGGATATTCAATCCGAACGTCGGTTTGATGAACTCCATACTTGGTTTATTCGGCATTACGGGCCCCGGCTGGTTCTCCAGTCCGAATTGGTCGATGCCTGCGGTCATCATCATGAGCCTGTGGACGGTCGGCGGCAACATGATCATCTATTTGGCCGGATTATCGGATATCCCCAAATCCCTGTACGAGCAGGCGGAGATCGACGGCGCCACGACCATGCGTAAGGTATGGCATGTGACGCTGCCGCAAATTTCCCCGATTCTGTTCTTTAACACGGTGACCAGCATGATCGGGGCTTTCCAGACCTTTACGCAGGGCTTCATGATCAGCGGGGGACCGGATAATTCCTTATTGTTCTATGCCTATTACCTCTATCAGAATGCCTTCATGTGGTTCAAAATGGGTTATGGCTCTGCGCTCGCCTGGGTGCTTTTTGTCATTATTCTGCTGTTTACCGCACTTGTTTTCCGGAGCAGCGCGATATGGGTCTATTACGAGACGGAGCAAAATGGAGGGAGGAAGCGTCGTGTCCGCAGAAAAACGTCATAAATCAGCCGGGAAGCCAATCAAATGGTTAGCGTATCTGGTTCTCATCATTGGCAGTGTTGCCTTCCTGTATCCCTTCGTCTGGATGATTGGCGCATCCTTGCGGAGTCTGGAAGAGATCGCTTCCTCCGGCATGAATGTATGGCCCGAAAGCTGGCGCTGGGATAATTATGCGAAGGCGCTGACGGCTTTTCCGTTCGGCCGTTACTTATTCAATACGCTGCTTACGACGGTCTTTCCTATTATCGGAACCGTGCTTTCCTGTTCCATTGTCGGCTATGCCTTCGCACGGCTGAAGGTGAGAGGAAGCGGGATCCTGTTCATTCTGGTCCTGTCCACCATGCTGCTGCCGGGCGAAGTAACCATGATTCCGCAATTTATTTTATTCAAACAGCTTGGCATGCTGGATACGCTGTATCCGTTAATCGTGCCATCATTTTTTGGCTCCGCCTTCTTTATCTTCCTGTTCCGCCAGTTTTATTCCCGGCTGCCTGTCGGCCTGGAGGAAGCGGCCATCATCGACGGGTGCGGCTATTTCAAAATTTGGCGGACGATCTTCCTGCCCCTGTCCAAACCGGCGCTCATCGGCGTAGCCGTTATGGTATTCATGGGGTCCTGGAACAACTTTATGGGGCCGCTGATCTATATCAACAGCGACAAATGGAAGACACTTACCCTCGGTTTGGCAGGATTCCAGGGAACCTATGCCACCGATACGAATTTACTGATGGCTGCGGCGATCGTCATTACACTGCCGTGTATCATTTTGTTCTTTGCCGCCCAGAAGGCGTTTATGGAAGGACTCACATTTTCAGGATCAAAAGAAAGCTAAAGAGAACGTATTGGAGTGGTGAAATTGACAAACTGGAATCAAATTCAATTCAAAGCTGGCGCAGTTACCTTCCAGTCATCAGATTCGCATCTGAATGACGGATTTAAATGGGCCAGGCAGCAGGCCATGGCATACGCCCATTCCGGCGGAGATCCGGTAGGCTTGTGGTATGAGGCGGCTCTGCCGAACAGGCAGGCATTTTGCATGCGCGATGTGGCGCATCACAGCATTGGAGCCGCTGTACTTGGCTTAAATTTGCATACGAAAAACATGTTTATGCGCTTTGCCGAGAATATAGCGGAGTCCCGGGACTGGTGCACCTATTGGGAGATAACCAAGGATAATGTGCCCGCTGAAGTAGATTATGAGAATGACCAGGACTTCTGGTATAATCTTCCTGCCAATTTCGACATTATCGAGGCAAGCTACCGTCAGTATTTGTGGACAGGCGATCAGGATTACCGGAATGATGCCATCATGCTTGATTTTTATCGCTTAACGGTAGAGAACTTTGTACAGACCTGGGACAAAGACGGAGACGGGATATTGGAGTACTATCCCGAATACGGCCGCAGAGGCCTGGCAACCTACAATGAAGCTGGCCTGCAGCCTTTGGCCGGCGGCGACATGATCGCCTTGCAGGCTGCCGGGTACCGAGCTTATGCGCGTCTGCTCGAACTTGAAGGCCGGCTTGAGGAATCCGCAGCCTATGCCGGAAAAGCCGGGGAGCTGGAGCAGCGCTACGACCAGGAATGGTGGAATGCAGACAAGGGACGTTTCTTCGGCGCCATGCTGCAGAATCGGACTTTCCTGGAAGCGTATAATGCTGAAGGCAATTTTTTGCCGCTATATTTTGGAGTCATCAAGGACAAGAGCAAATTGGAGAAAGCGCTTGAGGATTTGAAAAGGAACCGTGTGGCGAATGTGGAAGGAAAGACGTATCTCCCTGACGTTTTTTACCGGTATGGCCTTAACGAGGAGGCCTTGCAAGAATTGAAGGAGCTGGTTGATCCGTCATTGGAGCGCAGGGATTATCCTGAAGTATCCTACTGCGTGGTCGGTTCCATGGCAAGCGGACTCATGGGAATTTCGGCAGACGGCCAGTCGGCCATTACCACAATGTCCAGGCTGAGCAGCGGGCTTGAATGGGCGGAGCTGGGGAGCATTCCTATTTTGAACCGCACCCTTACGGTCCGGCATAACGGCATCGAAGAAACCACTGTCACCCTGCAGGAAGGGGAGCCCCTCCTCTGGAAGGCAGTTTTCCATACAAATTCCGGGACCATGCTGCATAACGGCAGTCCGGTTCAAGCAGCAACAGAACGGTCTGACGGCGGAGACGAGTACCGCTATCTTATGATTCAGGTGGCAGAAGGCGAGACTCACCGGGTCTCGTTGGGCTAAAAGCATCCAGCTGATTTCTCCTTCTTGATGGAAGAACCCGGAGGTTGAAAAAAACGCAGGGGCCAAGAGAGCTGCAGTAATCAATTGACGCGGACATTAGATTAATATGAACACGAACAAAGAAGGCAGCCGATTCCCGGCTGCCTTCTTTGTTATGCCCCATAATGCTTGTGCAGCGCGCTTTTCTACCCGTTTCTGCCTCTTTTACGAAAACAGTATCCTGCCGGAAATTTGTATGTTTGCCCGATTATCCTCCTTTTATGAAATGTGTATCTGATCGGAATCATGTCTGTAGATGCAAGCGGGCCAAAGCCGATACAATGACGAGGTGAAAATGACAGTCGACAAGAGGTGATCGTTTGGAGAAGGGACTTGCAATAAGAAAGGGCGGGACGCCAATTGGCAGCCGGTCTTCCATGTCCATCAGAATGTGGAAGGCCAGATGGTTTTATCTGTTTATGCTGCCGGGAATTATTTATTTTCTCATCTTTAAGATTTGGCCGATGTGGGGCGTCTTAATGGCCTTTCAGAACTATCAGCCGTCCCTGGGAATGTTCAGCAGCGATTGGGTGGGATTCAAGCATTTTGACCGGCTGTTTCATACACCGGAATTCTGGACGCTGTTCAGAAATACCTTCATGCTCGCCTTCTACAGTCTGGTGATCTACTTTCCGATTACGATCGTGCTGGCGGTTCTCTTGAATGAGGTGCGCCATGAAATGTTCAAGCGTTATGTGCAGACGCTGGTCTATGTTCCCCACTTCCTGTCCTGGGTGGTCGTCGCGGGAATTACCTTCCTGCTGCTAGGCTCCGAGGGCTTGATCAACAAATGGAATGAGGCCATCGGCTCAGGGCGCGTCGATTTCTTGTACAGTCCGGATTGGTTCCGTCCGCTCATTATGCTTCAAATTATATGGAAAGACGCCGGATGGGGCACTATTATTTTTCTTGCCGCACTGGCGGGGGTCAATGTGCAGCTGTATGAAGCGGCACGGATCGACGGAGCTTCCAGGCTGCGGATGATCTGGCATATTACGCTGCCGTCGATCCGAAGCGTAATCGTTATTCTATTGATCCTGCGGCTGGGCCACTTTCTCGACCTCGGGTTCGAGCAGATCTACCTGATGTTGAATGCCATCAACCGGGGAGTGGGCGAGGTATTCGATACGTATGTCTACCGCGTCGGTATTCAGCAGGGGCAGTTCAGCTACAGCGCGGCCGTCGGATTGTTCAAATCGGTGATCGGCCTGGTGCTGGTCTGGCTCGCGAATCGCTTGGCCAAGAAATTCGGCGAAGAAGGAATCTATTAAAAAAGGAGGTGCGGGCATGGTTTACGACAGGACGCTTGCGAATCGCCTGGGTGATATTCTGATCTACGTTTTCCTTGGCGCCGTATCAGTGCTGACCGTCCTCCCGTTCTTGTATGTACTGAGCAACTCTTTCTCTACAACGGAGGATATTTTCCCGCGGGAATGGACGCTGGATGCGTACCGGTACATATTCTCAACGGACAAATTCGTGCGCAGCCTCGGGGTCAGCGTCTACATTACGGCGCTCGGCTCCCTGCTCAGCCTGCTGTTCACATCCCTGATGGCTTACGGCCTTTCGGGCAAGAACATACCGGGTAAAAAAGCGGTGCTCATGATGGTGCTGTTCACGATTCTGTTCAGCGGCGGCATGATCCCGACCTATTTCGTCGTCCGCAATCTCGGGATGATCGACACGTATTGGGCGCTTATGATTCCGGGGCTGATGAGCGGATTTTATCTGCTCGTGATGAAGGAGTTTTTCCAGAATGTGCCTGAGGAGATGAAGGAAGCGGCGCAAATTGACGGCTGTCACGAGCTGTCCGTGTTCTTCCGGATCATCCTGCCGTTGTCCCTGCCTGCTATGGCGGCGTTCGGGATGTTCTACGCAGTCGGTCTATGGAATCAATACTTCAGCGCCATTCTTTATATCAACGACAATGAGAAATGGCCGGTGCAGGTGCTGCTCCAGCAGATTGTCGTGCAGGCATCGGGAAGCATCGGCGACTCCTCCCAAATGGGGGAGAACATGACCTTCTACGGACAATCGGTCCGGATGGCGGTTGTTATCGTGTCCACGATTCCGATCCTGCTTGTGTATCCGTTTTTGCAAAAGCATTTTGCCAAAGGCGTTCTTCTGGGCTCGGTGAAAGGCTGACCGGCCTTGAATTCTCCATAAAAAAATCAGCATTAACAGGAGGTCGTAAAGATGGTTAACAGAAGAAGATGGGCAGCGGGGGCATTATCCGTACTGCTCGCAGTCATGCTTGTCGTGACCGGATGCAGTTCGAATTCAGGGGGCGGCAATAATCCCGCACCGCAGCAGCCGGCAGACACGGCGAACAATGAAACGGCAAACAATGAACCGGCGGCGGCAGAGCCGGAGCCCGCTGATCCCGAGCCTTTTGCAATCAAGATGGCGGTGAATTTCGACGGAAAAGACGTTCCGCAGGCCGGAAATCCCGTGCAGCAGGCCATCGAAAGCTATACTCATACCCAATTGGAGATCGATCATTTCCCCGGAAATTCCTATCAGGATAAGCTCTCTGTCATGATCGCTTCAGGCGACCTGCCCCAGGTCATTGCAAGCTACGGCGCGCCGAAGCAATCGTACCTGCTCTCCGCGTTTCAAAATGATGTGTTTTGGGATATTTCTCCCTTCATCAAGGATTTTCCTAATCTATCCAGTCTGAATCAGGCCATCTACGATAATGTCGCATTCCAGGGAAAAGTATTCGGGCTTCCGAGGGAACGCCCGCTGGCCCGCGACGCTTTCATCTACAGGGTGGACTGGTTGAAGAATGTCGGCCTGCAGGAGCCGCAAACTGTTGAAGAGTTTCATCAGTTGCTTAAGGCGTTCAAGGATCAGGACCCGGACAAAAACGGGAAAAACGACACTTACGGCATGACGATGGGCGCATTGGGCGGCTCGGGACCTGCTCCATCCACATTCGGGGTATTCTTCGGAGCGCCGAACGTATGGGATGTTCAGGAAGGCAAATTTACCCGTGATGTATTTACACCGGAATATTTGGAAGGTCTGAAATTCCAGAAGCAGTTATTCGATGAAGGTCTGATCCATCCCGATTTCGCCATCATGGACCGTCCCAAAGTGGAAGGCGAATTCGAGAACAGCAAGGCCGGCGTCATCGCCAATTCCACTAATGTGGCGCTGTCTTATGAAGCCCGTATTCAACAGCACATTCCCGATGCGACAGTCGACTTCTTCAGCATTCTGAGCACGGACAAAGGCAAACGGATTGCGGCGGCTCTTGGCTCGAACGGCATTCTGATGTTCCCGAAATCTAGCGTGAAGACGGAAGATGATCTGAAGAAAATTCTGAAATTCTTCGACCAGCTGGCCGATCAGGAAATGGCGGATCTGCTGGAATGGGGAATTGAAGGAACGCATTATACCATGAAGGACGGCAAACCGGAAATTATCGACCAGGAGAAGTTTGACAACGAAGTCGGCTTCCCTTACAAATGGCCGCTTCGCGCCGTCTCGCTGGACGCGATCAAAATGCAGGGCAATGTGAATCCGCTGGTTACCAAAGAGCTTCAGGTTACAACGGAGAACCAGAATCATCTGGTGAACAATCCGGCTAATCCGTTCATCTCCCAAACGCAGGTGGAGCGCGGAGCCGAGCTTGAGCTGATCATCACGGATGCAAATACCAAATTCATCATGGGCGTGATGGACGAAGCGAAATGGAAAAGCGAGATGGACCGCTGGCTTTCAAGCGGCGGGGATCAAATAGCGAAGGAATATGAAGAGCAGTGGGCTGCCGCCCAATAGAAGCCAGAGGGAGTGACGTTCTTCATGATAACGAGGAATGCGGTCAAATTCTTAAGTTTATGCCTTTGTCTTTCTTTGGTCGTCAGCGGATGGGTGCTGCCGGAAGCAAAAGCGGCGGTCCCTGTCAGCAAGGTAACCTGGAACACGGAGCTGCAAAAGGTTGACGGCTTTGGCGGCTCCGGGGCCTTCCACAAGGCCGGCTCGATCATGCGGCTTCAGGAGCCTCTGCGGACGCAAATACTGGATATGATATTCTCCCGCGAAAGCGGCATCGGCATCAGCATCGTCCGCAACATGATGGGGGACGGCGGCACATGGGGCAGCAAAGAGTACGATGGGCCGACAGAAACGATCGAACCGGAGAAGGGCGTATTTGTCTGGGACGATCCCCAGTGGGCAACGAAAAAGGCTGACTTCGACAAATATCAAATCTGGTTCATGAATGAAGCCAAGAAGCGTGGCGTCACGACGTTTATGACCTCTTCCTGGAGCCCGCCGGCCTGGATGAAAACGAACAACAGCGTCCTGGGTACGGGCAACGGCAAATTGAAGAAGGAGAATTATCAGGACTATGCCGATTATTTGGCCGAATATGTTCTGGGCTACAAGAAGCATTTCGATCTGGATATCTCTTATATATCGCTGGCCAACGAGCCGAATATAGGCCCAGCCTATTCCGGCACGGTATGGACGGCCGATGAGATGAATGTCTTTATCCGCGATTATCTGGGACCGACCTTCGCTGCAAGAAAGGTGCCGGCCAAGATCGTTATGCCCGAGCATGTGAACTTCACCGAAGCTTATGCGCTTCCTGCGCTTAACGATCCCGTGACGGTCAATTATGTGGATGTCGTAGCTACACATGCTTATGGCATCGGCACGAATGTTCCCGAATTTCCGGTATCCAGGGAGAAAGGCAAGCCGATTTGGCAGACCGAGTATATGAATCAGGGAACGGGACTGCAAACCTTCGAGAACAACACCATTACCGATGCGCTGCGGTACGCAAACCTGATTGGCAATATGTTCGACAACACCGGCATCAGCGCTTACTTCTGGTGGTGGCCGGCCGCCAACAACGGAGCCGACGGCTCCGATCTGATCCGTCTGAGCAATGACGGCAGCAATCAGGCGCTCGCGCCGACGGAGAACGGCCAGTACCGGGTGTTCAAGCGATACTATTCTTTCGGCAACTACAGCCGGTTCATCCGTCCGGGTTATGTAATGATTGGCGCCGACAAGAATCCTGTGGACGAGGTTATGGTTACGGCCTATAAGGATCCGCAGACGGGGAATTTCTCTATCGTTGCGGTCAATAACGATTCCGGGCCGCAAACCATTACCTTTGATCTGCAGGACTTCCCGGGGGGAGTGGACGCAGTCGTTCCGTACCGCACCTCTCCCAATGAGAATTTGAAGAAGCTGGGCGATATCGCGGTTTCCGGCCAATCGTTCACGATGGAGCTCAAGGGCTCCAGTGTGACGACCTTTATACCAAAGAAATACGAGCTTCCTGCGCTTCCCGAACAGAAGGATGTCTTCTCGACTTATGAGGCAGAGGAAAATGACGGCCAGTCTCCGGGCGTGAAGGCGACAGTCGGCAGCGGCGGCGGTCAGGCAGTGACCGGTCTTAGCAATGGCGATTACATCAAATACGCGAATGTCAACTTTGCGGACGGCTCCGCAAACGGCGAAGCGAACAAGCGGTATGTGCTGAGCATGAATGCCCGTGTAGCCGCCCAGGGCGGGGGCAAAATTGAGATCAGGCTCGATGATCCGGCTTCCGGCAAGGTGGTCGGTACCCTGAATGTTCCTCCGCTGAACGATCCCGGCCGATGGCTGACGGTCTCTACGATGATCGATACCAATTCGGCCGATGGCGCCTACGGCTTCCACGATATGTATGTGGTGTTCACCGGCGGGCGGGACGGCAAGATGTTCAACGTCGATTCCTTTGCCTTCAACGACGGCAATCTGGCACCGGCGATCGGGGACAATCTGCTGGCCAATCCGGGCTTCGAAAGCGGTTCCTCAGCCTCTCCCTGGATTAGAAGCCATGGCGGCGGCAGCGATGGGACGGTCAATACAGTAACAACTTCCGTTTACAGCGGCTCGCGCGCAGGCCGGCTGCTGAACCGGCAGTCCGCAGACCCGACAGTGGGCATCGGACAGTCTATTCTGAACAAGCTTTATGATCAATTGAAATATGAGGTTACGGGATATTTCTATCCGTACAACAGCGGCTTCGAGCATGATACGGCGAGCATCTATCTGCGTGTGACCAGCGCCAGCAAAGGAATCTATACCGTTCCAGTCGCGCAGCAGGAATTGACAGCTTCAGCCTGGACGGCAGTCAAGGGACAGTTCACCTTCGAGGATCCGGGTGATGTGAGCGCGCTTCAGCTGGTGTATACGACAACGAGCTCCACAACTAATTTCTACCTGGACGATACCGGGCTGAAGGAGCTTGCAAGTCAGGCGAACGCGGTTACGCTTTATGGTGCCGATGCGGTTTCGGCTGGCGAATCCTTCGTTTTGACCTATGCTCTGGATGGTTCCCAGGGGGAAATAGCAGCTCAGGATATTACCGTGTCCTACGATCCGCAGAAGCTGGAGCTTGCTGATAATCCCTTAACGCCTGCCGATGATGAATTTATTGTGGCGGATTACAAGCAGATTCCGGGCCAAATCCGCATCCTCGCCATCCATCTGGGCGGGCTGCAGGCCAATCCTGACGGCGATCTCCTGAAGCTCCACTTCAAATCGCGGCCGGACGCGCAGGCGGGAACCACCGATGTCACCATCTCCAACCTGGTCGTTGCGAGCAGCGCGGGTGTCGAGAAGCAGCTTGAAGGCACGTCGCACAGCGTGCAGATCAATGTTATCGACAAGCAGGCTCTGACCGTGCAGATCGAAGCGGCGCAGGAAGCGTACGATGCGGCAGTGGAAGGCAGCCAAGTCGGACAATATCCGGCCGGCTCCAGAGCAGTACTGCTTGCTGCGATCAACAGCGCACAGGCCGTACACGACAGCCAGTCCTCCGCGCAGGCGCAAATCGAGCAAGCTGCAGCGGAGCTTCATACGGCGCTGCAGACCTTCCTTGCCTCTGTAATCGTGTCGGTGGGCGGCGATTACAACCATGACAACAAAGTAAGCGTCGGCGACCTGGCGCTTATGGTCAAAGCGTACGGATCAGTCTCTACCGATCCGGATTGGAATGATCTGAAGCAGTTCGACCTGAACAACGACAATGTTATCGATATTCAGGATCTTGTAACCGTTGCAAGACTTATTATCAACTGGCAATAGATACTGGAATGAACCGATTGCTTTGGGAGGAAGACATGGGATTCACGTCTTCCTCCCCCCCATTGATGGGAAGGGATGGATATGCATGTTGAGACGCAAATTTACCGCACTGGGCTTATGCTTGCTGCTTGGCCTTTCATTATTCCCTTATGCTGCAATGGGAGCGGACACGCCGCATTTTTCATTATCGGCAAACAATGAGGCTCCCGCTGTAGGTCAGGACATCCGCGTGACGGTCCAAGGGGAACAGCTGACTGATTTATATGGCTATGAATTGCGTATGAGCTATGATGCGGAGCATCTGCGCTTCAAGAGCGCTTCATCACACTGGACTGGACTTACCGTACCCGCGATGGACAAGGACGGGGAGATCGTCTTTGCGCATACGAAGCTTGGCAAGACTGCGGGGGAGAATGGCAAGGCTGCGATTGCGACCTTGTCCTTTGAGAGCATTGCCGCAGGTGAGACGGCTGTTGTGCTGACGAGGGTCAAGCTCGTCGACAGCCAGGTTGAGGCGGTGACGCTGACGCCGGATGTTGAGCTGAAGCTTGATATCGCTTCGGCGGAGAATGCCGTCACATACAGCGATCTGGATGGCCACTGGGCGAAGGCGGCGGTCGAGCGGGCGGCGGCACTCGGTATTGTGAAGGGCTATGAGGACGGCACCTTCCGTCCGAATGGCAAGGTTACCCGCGCCGAATTTGCCGCGATGCTGGTGCGCGCGGTTCAGCTGCCCGCGTCGGGAGACGGCGTGACGCTGAACTTCTCCGATCTGGACCGGATTCCCGAGTGGGCGAGGCCGTTTGTGTCGGAGGCGGCAGGGTCGGGCATCATCGTCGGGTATGCGGACCACACCTTCCGTTCCGCCAATTCCATTACCCGTGCTGAAATGGCGGTCATGATCGCCCGGGCTGCAGGGCTGAATATGGAAGCGGAGGGGAAATCCAAATTTGCCGATGCCGGCACCATTCCATCCTGGGCACATCCTGCCATCGCGGCAGCGGCGGAAGCCGGACTTGTAAACGGGAAGGGAAACAACCGCTTTGATCCTGCTGGTACGGCAACCCGTGCGGAAGCCGTGACTTTGATTATGGCTTTGCTGGACTACCGGGCGGATTAAGGCGTGAAGCTGCACCTGCTGGAAAGGAGAATGGAAAAGCCTATGAGATTGGGAGCGGGCGTAAGAAGATTGCTGGCGGCACTACTGCTGGGTATGACAGCAGGCCTCGGAGGATTGCCGGCTGCGCAGGCTGATAATGCGGAGAGTCCTTCTTTCGGGAGCATCCAGCTGCTTCCTGCCGTCGAGGGGGATTTGAACCAGGACGGCAACCGATCGGTCGGGGACTTGGCGATCGCAGCTTCGTCTATCGGCAGAACATCCGCCGATCCCGACTGGGGCAGCTATGCCGGTGCGGATGTGAGCGGGGACGGGCAGGTGGATATAGCTGACGTGTCCGAGATTGCCCGCTGGATACTGTCGGGCGTGGCGGAGGAGACAGCAGCCATCGTATTAACCGGACCGGGTACCGCAAGAGCGGGTGATAGCTTTGACTTGATATACGGATTAAGCGGGCGGAAGAGCGCCATAACCGCTGAGGATCTGACCTTGACGTATAATCCGGATCAACTGGAACTGACCGGCACAGAGGCTTTGGATGCCGAACGCTACGCGATCCTGGATCATGTCCAGTCACCGGGCGGAATTCGGTTCATAGCGGTCCGATTCGGAGAGCTGCAGTCCAGTCCAAGCGGCGACTTCGTCAAATTGCAGTTTAAAGTGAAGCCGGAAGCGGCATCGGGAGCATCGGCGATTACCGTTACCAGGTTGATTGTCAGTGACGGTCAAGGCATAGAAACTTCAGTGGGCAGCGCAGCCCATCATGTGACGATAAGCACCTCGCTGCCGGGTGATTACAACCACGACGGGAAAATGGGCGTAGGCGATCTGGCGGTTACCGCAAGATTCTATGGCCGGACTTCGGAGCAGCCGGATTGGATGGAAGCCAAGGATTATGACCTGAACGGAGATGGCATAGTCAATATACAAGACTTGGCGGAAATAGCAGCAGCGATTTTTGCAGGATAAGGAATAAAAAACTGCCACAAAGCATGCATGATATGGTGGAAGGAAGATTCTTTTTGGAATAATGTTAAGGCTCGGAAACAAGTATATGGACGTTTCCAGCTCACGCCTGCTACAATGATATTACTTCCAAAAGCTGGTGAAATAAGAGAAGGCGAGGCTGACAGATCCATGGTTATATGGAAGCGATTCCGGGTACTTACTGCCGCTAGTTCCTTAATGATTTTCTCCATGCTGCTGACGTTGACATCCTGCAACCCGGCAGCAGAATCTTCCGCCCCGCCCCTTGCAGCAGAAAAGCCTCAAATTACCGTCGGCATTTATGATCGTGGAAGCGTTCCCACCGCGGAAGGCACGGTAGACAATAACCGCTGGACCCGGTGGATTAACGAGCATAGTCCTGTGAATGTCAAATTTGTTCCGATCTCGCGCGGCGATTCCGTGCAGAAGTACAAGATGCTGCTGGCATCGGGAAAAGCGCCGGATTTGATCCTGGACTACGAATGGTCCTTTCTTAATGAGTTGATTGCCAATCAGCAGGTGCTTCCCATCGATGATCTGGTTGACCGCTACAGCAAGGATTACAAGCAGCTGCTGGATGCGTATCCTTCGGTGCGCAAGCTGGCCACGGAAGAGGACGGCAATATGTATCTGATCGCCCAGATAACAGGGATCAAGACCAATCATTCCCTGCTCATCCGCAGCGATTGGCTCGATGCGCTCCATCTGGAGCAGCCGCGTACGGCCGAGGAATTATATGAAGTATCGAAAGCGTTTACATATCAGGATCCTGACGGAAACGGCATCAAGGATACGCTGGGAATTAACTTTGCGGGATTGGGCTCGCTGCTGAACGGTCAAACGGCAGGCGGCATACGGCCTATCGATATGATGTTCCAGAACGTCGGTTATATCCTTGAAGACGGGAAGGTTATCCGGGCCTGGGACCGCGTGAAGGCTGCCCTGGACTATGAGAAACAATTGTTCGAGGACGGACTTATCGACCATAATTTCCTGGCGGACAGCAGCGGGGAGAAGGCCAAGCTCGATTTTGTGAACGGCAAGCTCGGCATATTCTGGGTAAGCAGCGGCATTGAGGATGCCTATCCCATTATCCAATCGCTCATTGATAAAGTCCCGTCCGCCAAAGTGAAGGCAATGCCGCTCCCGGAGGGGCCATTCGGTCAATTCAATCCGTTCGCCAAAGCCCCGGTTCAGCTCGTCGGAGCGATCAACAAGCAGGCGGAAAGCCCCAGGGATGTAATGAAATTCATCGACTTTATCGTGTCGGAGGAAGCCTTGACGGCGCTCCGGTTCGGGATAGAAGGCGAGCATTATTTCATCAATAAGGAAGGCTGTTATCAATATACCAGTCGGGAGAAGTATAATCGCGAGATGGCCTGGACCCTGGATCTGTACATGCCGGCTTCACGCATTATATTGGGCAAATGCAACTCGCTGGCGGCCTCGCTTAATCCGGAGGATCCGATCGACAAGGATTACATCATGATTGAGAAGCAGGGGGAGAAATTCTCTCTGAATCCCGCCCTGCAATTCGCTTATCCCATCGGGAATTGGCCGACCCTGCCCCAGACGCTGCAATTATCCATCAATGACGGCACCAAGGCGCTTACCGACATCTATAATAAAGCGATTGTGAACCCGTCGTATTCGGTTGAGCAGGCCGTTGCGGACGCACGGAATGCCTGGGAGCAGTCCGGAGGGCTTGCGGTGGATGAATATTACGGAAAATGGTTCACGGAGAAAAAGGATAGAGTGCTGTTCACCAAAGACTATTATTCTATCCGGTAGGGTGCCGGTTAACCTTGCAAAATAGCGGTCTTAAGTCAAGCTTGCTGCGCTGCTGCAAACGCTTGTTGTTGTGTCAATTGGGATACAAATTGTATCAGTTGGTGAATACAATGCTCATTTAAGAATTGAGGCGCCCCCGTGAACCGGAAATGGTTATATCGACAGCTCATTCCCTATGTCTCCTTTTTCGTGATGGTGCTTATCACTTTGGCCTGCATTACCTTCATCTCCCTGAACGACATGTCCAAGAAAGCCTCGCAGCAGGTCAATGCTTTAGCGACCGAACGCCTGCTGAGGCTGGTCGATTACTCGCTGCAGGAGATTGATAAGCTGGTAATAAAGGAATTGTCCGATAATTCCAGGCTGATTCGCTTCTTCTACGACAGCAAGGGCCTCGTCCTGGAGGAAGGCGCAGCCTCGGAGACGATCAGAGGCTGGAAGGTCATTAATCCGCTGATCGACTCGGTCTATCTGTACCGGAGAAGCGACAATACGGTTTTGACTAATCTGATGCGGATTCCCTTGTCCGCATTCCCGGATGCCGCCTTTCTGATTCCGCAGCTGAAGGAGCAGCCCTCCAAGCCGTGGAGCGATCCAAGAAGTTATCAGGAGCCGATATTTCAAGGCAGGACGGAACAGGTCGTCTCCCTGGTGAAGGATATCCCGTTCGCGAACGGAGAGCTCGGAGCCCTGGTGGTTAATGTCAAAACCTCCTCCATTAAGGCACTGCTGAATCCGGATTCCCAAATAAACGACGGCTATATTGAGCTGTTTAACCGGTCCGGCCATTCCTTCAGCGGCTCCGGCTCGGAGGAGGATGGGAAAATTCTGGCGGAGCTGCGCTCCGAATATACAGGATGGACGCTTCGCAGCGGTCTTAGCCGTTTTGCAGTGAAGCAGTTTCCCGAAGCCTCCATTATCATTCCTGCCGCTGCGGCATTATTTTTCACGATTATCGGCATTTTGTGGTTTATATTTATCGCCAGAATCAACTACAAGCCGATCGGTACGATCATGGACCGGCTGCAGTCTTTTACACAGCGGAAGGACAATATCATCGATTTTGAAGGCAATCATGAATTGATCATTATCGATTCCGCCATCGACCGTTTGATCCGCCAATCCATCGATTACGAGAAAACGCATGAGGAGGATCTGGTCTATAAGAAAAAGGTATTTTATCATGATGTGCTCATGGGCAACCGTGTCGTCGGGTCTGAGGAATGGCGGCGCGAGATGGCTGGCTTGCAGCTTCCTTACGATTCGCAGCAGTTTCGCGTCATTGTGGCCGAGATCGACAAGTATCCGCAATTTTGCGTGGAATACAGCCAGCGGGATCAGAATCTGATCAAATTCGCGATGGTCAACGTTGCCAAGGAAGTAGCCCTGTCCGTGAAATGCACCATTTGGCTGGAATGGCTGGAGAGCAACAAACTGGTTATGCTGCTTCTCGGCGACCCTCATAATGAAGTTCAAAAAAAGCCGGGCGTCACGGATCTGCTCGAACCCTTCCGCAGATGGGTCCAGGAGCATTTGAAATATACGGTAACGATTGGAGTAGGCAGTATCGTCGATTCGCCGGACAATATCTCGCTTTCGTTCGAGCAGGCGTCGGATACATTGAAGCAAAAGATTTTTTCGGGAACGAACAAGGTCATTTTTACGGAAAATACCATTGAGGATACGTACTACCTGTCGATTCATGAATTTTTGCCGGAAATCCGCCGAATACCGGTCATGTACCGGATGGGAGAGCCCAATTGGCAGGAAGCGTTCAATGAGCTGTTCGATTCGTTCCGCTCCGGAAGCATGAACCGGGATGACGCCGTTGCGCTGATCAACGTGCTTCTCAATACATTCCACAGAGAGATCAAAGAGCTTCCGGTGGATTATCAGAAAGTGTGGGAGAGTCTGGCGCTGCCGATGCTTAGCCAGACCTTCTCCACATTTGAAAGCCTGGAGGAGGTGCAGCAATCGTTTCTTGGTCCCTTGCTTACCTTCGAAGCACAGATGAAGCATTTGCGGGACAGCAAGCAGTATGCCTCCACAGTTGAGGAGGTACGACGCTATATTGATGAACATTATACAAATCCTGATCTCTCTCTGATTCATCTTGCCGATGTATTCAAAATCAATCCGAAATATATAAGCTACCTGTTCAAGGAACAATTAGGCATCAATTTCATCGATTATCTGTCTGTCGTCAGAATGGAGAATGCCAAGCAGATTCTATTGTCCACCGATCATTCGATTCCCGATATTGCCGTCCAGGTGGGTTATATTCATGCCGTTTCCTTCCATAGAGCCTTCAAGAAAATTGTTGGTGTGACGCCTGGGATTTACAGGAAGAAGAAAGAGCTCAATACGGGGGAGCGTTCATATGGGCATTAAACGATTTCAAAACCATATTCCCAGAGTCGTCTATTTTGTGGATCGGCGCTGCTTCCCCGAGTGGGAAATAGAGAAGCAAACGATCCACTTTCATGATCTTACTTTCGTCGTCGAAGGCCAGGCGGTTTATAAGGTGGACGGCCGGCAGCATGCGGTAGAAGCCGGTGACGTCATCTATATTCCGGCGGGCTGCGTCCGGGAGGCCAAGACGGTCAAGGAATCCCCGATGCACTCGTTCGCCTTCAATTTTGTATGGATGGACGCCTATCACAACAATCCTCTGCCATTTGAGAGGGTGAACAAGAATTTCAATACCAATGAGATATTCATTCATATCAGAGAGTTCAATGATGTCTGGATGAACAAGCAGCCGGGATATGTGATGCGGGCACGGGGGCTATTTCAATTGATCCTTCATCGTCTGCTGTCGATTTATTACGATCAATCCCTCGACACTCCCTATGATCCCAGAGTGAACAAAGTCAAGGCGTATATTATGGAGCACTTCGCTGAAGAGGTGGATATCGCGGAGATCGCCGCCATGCTTCAACTGCATCCTTTTTATTTAGGCAAGCTTTTCAAGAAAAATACGAATTATTCGGTCAAGGAATATATCAACAAAATACGCGTCAATCATGCGGAGATGATGCTGCATACAGGGGGATTTACCGTGAGCGAGGTAGCGGACCGGTGCGGGTTTAACGATATTTCGTATTTTAGCAAAGTATTCAAAGCGAGCAAAGGTTATTCTCCTTCTATGGCTGCAAAACTATAGTTAGTTTGAGCATTTCAAAAAAAATTACGATTTTTATATGGGATATATTATTATAAATATTTGATAATTACCAATTATTTTTGGTTTATCCATGGATTACAGATTATCGAATTCATATAATAACAACGTAAGAGGAGGCTGCAGTGAAGGGAGGAAAAGGTAGAGCATAATGCAGCCGCTATTTTCAACCTTATAGAATGTATAAGTTTCACATTTATCCATTTCTATAAGGTCTGAGGGAAGAAGCTTGCTGCGCCACCAAAGGACGGCGACAGCCGTTTCTTCTTATCTGGGCAATCTTCTTCGGGGATAAAATAATCGAAAAGAGGTGCCTTGGCGTCCAGGCAGCTTAATTCAAAGGAGAGATTAGGATTATGGGGAAAAGACTTTTATCCTGCATGCTGGCGATTGCTATGGTTTTCATAATGGCTAATACGCACGCCATGGCCGCAGACAGAGCCAGCGTCTTCGTCATGTTCTGGAATAATGACGATGCCAAAACCGTAAGCTTGTTTGAAACAAAGCACGTAGGCGACACAGTGGAAGATATAGTCCCGGCAGACTTGATACGCGAAGGCTATACGTTTGACGGGTGGTACCTGGATAATGAGACCTTCGTTAACAAATGGGATTTGAAAACGCCAGTTACCGGAACTAATCTGTTTCTATTTGCAAAATGGATAAAATCGGGCATTAGCGGCGGGAGCGTTCTGACCGGACCCGGAAGTGTTTCAGCCGGAGAAGCATTTGACATTACTTACAGTTTGAAGGATTACAGCGGCGAGGGGCTTGCGCAGGATATCACCGTTTCCTTCGATGCCGGCAAGCTGGAATTTGTCGGTTCGTCATCGCTGGACGAGGACTTTATCATCGTTGATCATAAAGAATCGGCACCGGGGGTTATTCGCTTCCTTAGCATTTTCCTCGACGATTTACAGACCGGTCCGGACGGCAGCCTGATGAAGCTGAGCTTCAAGGCGAAAGCGGACGCTGCAAGCGGGCAAGCGGATGTCAAAATCACGAATGCGGTGGTCGCTGACGGTGCAGGAGCAGAACATGAAGTCTCGGGAGCTTCGCATTCAATCGAGATTATCGGCGTCGAGAAGCTGACATTGGCCGAGTTGATTGAACAAGCGGGGACCTTGCATGACAACGCAGTCGAAGGAAAACAGGTCGGTCAATATCCGGCAGGCTCGAAAGCGGTGCTGAATACGGCGATCGTGGCGGCACAGCAGGTGCTGAACAATCCGTCCTCCACATTGACGGATATCGAACAGGCTGCAAATCAATTGAGGCAAGCGGTAAAAGTATTCAGCGATTCAGTCATTGTATACATTCCTGGAGATTACAACGACGATGATCAATTGAGTGTGGGCGATTTGGCAGTTATGGCAAAATCGTACGGCAAAACATCAGCTGATCCGGACTGGGATCTGGTGAAGAGCGGCGACATGAACGGCGACAACAAGATCGATATCGAGGATCTGGTGCTGGTAGCCCGAATGATCATTGAATGGTAGACCAATAGATAACAAGGAGGATGCACAATGTCCAGAGCGAAGAAATTATTATTCCTGCTGCTTTGTCTATTAATGATTTCAGAGACGGTTTCTACGGCAAACGCCGCCACAACCCCAACGGCCTTCCCGACCTTCCCGAATGTCGGAAGCCTTCAGCCTATTTATGAATTGCCTAATCTGTTTAAGTTTAATGACGGATCTATGGTTGAAACCGCTGCGGATTGGACGTCGCGCCGTGCGGAAATTGCCAATATGCTTCAATACTATGAATACGGCTACACTCAAAGGCCGGATACGCTAGTGGCAACACGTACCGGCAATACGCTGAATGTGACCATGACCAAAGAATATCCAAATCCTGACGATCAGGCAGCACCGATTGTTAAAACAACGACCTTTAGTGTTGCTTTCACGCTTCCAACCAAGGAGAATCTTGATACCATTGGCCAAAGCTTCCCGGTTCCGGCGTTTATCGGCGGCGGTCCGACAGGCTATCAGGCAAAGGGATATGCCTCTATCCCATGGCCAGGCAACACCAATGTTGGCAATAACGCCAATTACACCGGGACGTATTACGACTTGTTCCCTTACGACCCTGACAGTGTCGAGTTCAACACGGGCAAGCTGATTGCCAGCGCATGGGCCGCATCACGGGTTATAGATGCTCTGGAATGGCGTGATCCGGTTACCGGCAAGGGTCTTTTCCCTGAAATTGACGAAACCCAAATGATTTCTGCCGGATTTTCGCAAAATGGCAAGAGAGCGCTGTTGGCGGGCGCCTTTGATGAGCGCATGGGTATGGCGTATGTGCAGCATTCCGGCCAGTGGGGCGCGTCCAGTCTGCGTTTTACCCATGACTCCAAAAAATATCCCGCAGGCAACAACAACACCTATACGAACTATACAGCAGACGAAATGGATCCGAGCAGCTTGTACAGCGCCCGCACAGGCCTGCGCAAAGAACAGATGAGTCAGAATCAGGGCAGCTATGTTGCATGGTTTTCGTCTCGTGTGCAGCAGTTCACCAACGCCAACAAGTATGATTATCCGCTGGATCACCATGCTTTGATTGCGCTGATGGCGCCGCGCCCTGTGATGATAACAGAAGGTATGGACGATTTCTGGAACGGTCCTGAAAGTGTGGCTATCTCCACTGCCGGCGCAAAACCCGTATTTGAATTGCTGGGTGCGTCCCAGAACCTTGGGCTTGTCATCTCCCCCAAGACAAGACACGCGCAAACCAATCTTGAAACAGCCTCGGCTTTTGCCATGGCGGACATGAACTTCCGGGGGATTGCACCAACATTCACGGATTACCGCGGGAATGACATTGCAACCCAATCCGTTGTCCCAAGAGACTTCACGTTCCACCCGTTTGAAATCGACCCGACGGCAATACCATGGTCGGTACCGGGGCAGTATGGCGTTGCTACCGTTAATAAACGAGATTTTGTAGAGGGCCTTCCTGTAACGATACCGGTTGTGTCCGATGCTTCTGCGGTTACGATCAAGGACCCTGACGGAAAAGTACTAAGCACTCAGAATGTTGTAAACGGAAAAGCATCATTTGAGCTTGCGCCCAATCAAACCAAGGCCGGATATTATACCATTACCGCTTCCGGCGCAGAGAAGCGCAGCCGCGACATCAAGATTGAATGTATGACATTGGAATACATGTTCCGTCCGGAAATTCTGCTTGAATCCGAAGAGAACACATGGCATTGGGCTTTTCCCGAAAAAATCAACCCAGACACCATCCGCGTTTCCTTCGACAGCCGCAGCTATGAGGAGCTAAAAAAGGATATTCATAACGCTTCCGCAAATGTAAACGCACCAAGCACGGAGTACTCTCTTGAAATCCAAAACTATGGCGTCATGATACGCCGGTTTGGCAGGGATTACAAAGCCGGTCAAGCCCGCTACTTCGACGAGGCGCAGGGCAAAATGGTCACAGCCAAATTCGATCCTGTCAAAGTTATTCATATTGATGGCATTGAATTCCCGGATGTGCTTCCTGGCTATACCTTCTCGTTGACCATGGATATACCGGACGATTTGAATAATTGATGAACGAGCCTGTCTAAAATCAAACCCAAAAGCTGCGGACAAAAATATGCCGCAGCTTTTGGGTTTCTTCATGCGCCGCATGATGTACGTCGGCAGCCCAAACCATAACGGCACGGGAAGCTCCGGTATTTATTTAGCCAAGTCCAGTATATTTATCACTTGTTTGTTCACAATAATTTTGAAAATCAAATCCATGTTTGGAAAAGAGGCACATATGCAATGAAACATTTAATCATTTTTTCGCATCCCCAAAAAGACAGCTTTAACCATGCAATTTTGCAAAAGGCCACGGAAGGTCTCCGGAAAGGCGGGCATGAAGTAATTGTTAGAGATTTATATGATATGGGGTTTGATCCCGGCAAGAATATCTTTGAAGGAGCCGACGATGATGTACTCCGGGAACAAGAACATTTAATTTGGGCCGATGTAATCAGCTTCATATATCCCATTTGGTGGACAGGTCTTCCATCCATGATGAAAGGATATATTGAACGTGTTTTTTCATATGGATTTGCTTACAAATACATGGATGGAGTTCAAAAAGGTTTGCTAAAAGGAAAAAAAGCCGTGATTATTAATACGCAAGGTAAGTCCCTTGCTGAATATGAAGCAAATGGCATGCAGGATGCACTTCGTCTCACTTCTGATAAAGGAATATTTGAGTATTGTGGATTTGAAATACTGTATCACATATTCTTTGATTCAGTTGACCGCTCGGATGAACCTACGCGGAAAGCTTGGCTTGAAAAGGTAGCAGATATGACAAGTAAAGCGTAATATTGAAATTGAAGAGTAATATCTGAATCAAGTCCGCATTATCGCGGACTTTTAGTTTTCTAACCATATAACTTCTCATTATTCCAGCAGCAATTGAAAGGATTGCAAATAATTTTGATTGATCAATCAATAAATTTACTATTGCAAATCAATAGGGTGCGATTTATAATCAAATTATGATTGATCAATCAATAATAAGAAGCGGTGGCAACAATGAAAATATTCGTCAAGAAAAAAAACAAAAAAATGACCGATGAGGAAGTGAAAATATGAAACATAAAAAAATTATTGATAAGTGCTGGCGTATTCCTTTTACTTGCGGTTACTTACCTAAGTTTTGATTTTTAATTTGAATTAGAGGATAAATTTATTGAAGTTTAATTATTAATTATTGATTAATCAATTACTAAATGATGTTCTTGGAGCCTTTCCGTGTAGGAACAAAACAGGTAATTTTGCAGCTAATATTGAAAATACAGGAGTGAAAACGATGCGTAAAGCAATAGTTATTAGAGCAGGTCGTGGAATAGGTGGAGCATTAGTCGATGAACTAATAAGGGAAAGTGTAGATGTCATTGCCATTTCCGGGTCGCAGCGCAAGTTGGATCGGTTGAAAGAAACTTACCCTAATGCAACGAATTTGATTACTGTGCAGGGAAATGTACAGAATCCGGATGAACTACTAGTGGCTTCGTTGGGGGTAGACGTTATTTTCTGTGGCATCTATTTGACGTATGATGAGAAACCTGAGGCGGTTCAAGAAATGCTCAAAGCAGTTGAGAAAGTTTCGTCTCAAACGGGTGCGAAAGTTGTTGTAATCGAAGGTGTCTATCGTCCTGATAGAGAGAGCAAAATGACGTTCTCCGATAAACATTATTTACGTTTGATTAGTCCAGAGTTATATGGAGCAGCCGCTTCTAATACAATCATTCATTATCCGCTCAAAAAAATCGCGAAAGGGAAACCTGCGAAAGTTATAGGCAATCTATCTTTCAAACGGGAATACCTGTATCTCAAAGATGCCGCCAGATATGTGGTCGAGCTTGCCTTACAGGCATCCTCGTATGGGAAAACCTGGCGACTGCGCGGGGGGCCGGCAATTTCAACGGAAGAGCTGCTTTCCCTTGCAGGTTCGGCTATAAAAAGTGATCCCCATATCAAGCGAATCGGCGGATGGAAGCTGCGCCTGCTTCAAGCGTATGAGCCAGGAGCTAAGGCTTTTATGGAACTCTATGAAAGAGAAGACGGGGAGTCCCGAGAGAATAGTCTGGAATACAGCGGAAACGGATCGGTTACACCATATGAGGCGGGCACAGCCGAAACGATAACCAGCATGGTGGAAAGGTATAGAAGCCAGTCTTCGAAGGTATAACCAAAGATTGGTGCGGAGCTTATAAAGACCTGGCTCCGCATCAATTTCGTATAAAATTTGAATTCCTATAGTATTTGTGCTACAATACCTATCAACTAGTAAGTAAGTATCAATATGAGGTAAGCAACTTATTTGACACTTACTAATTAGTTGGTTAAAATGCGGATATGGACAATCGAAAAACACAAATTGTTGAGTTGGCGTTCAATTTAATTCAAGAAAAAGGTTACGTAGCATTCAGTTACGATGATTTGGCTAAGCCGCTCGGTGTAACCAAAGCCAGTATCCATTACCACTTTGAAAAAAAGGAGGATTTGGGGTTAACTATTGCCGATAGAATGCTGCAGGCTCTGGAACAATTCCCAGTACGCTTTGCATCACATACAGCTCAAGAAAGACTAAATAAATTTATTGAAGAGAGAATTGAACGATTCGGTGACCATGAAATCTGTCCGCTCTCCTCTCTTCAAACGGATTATGAGTCATTGCCGCAAGAGTTACAAAAAAAGGTTCAATTAGTTAGTCAAAAGGAAATAGCCGTGCTTGCGGATATTCTGACAGATATGAAAAGCGAAGGCTTACTTGAAAGCTCCAGCGACACCAATTCTTTAGCGTATCTAATTCTTTCTTGTGGTAAAGGAATTTTACAGTATCAGAGGGTTCTGGGTATAAGCGTATTCCCGCAATTATTCAAAGAAATGAGTCGCCTGATCTTTTAAAGAGAATGGCGACAAAAAAATGAAATAAACTTATTTACTAGTAAGTTAAATAAAATAACATTTAGGAGTGTTGAACATGGGTAAACTCGAAGGAAAAGTAGCGGTCGTAACGGGAGGAAACACGGGGATTGGTCTTGCAACAGCCCAACAATTCGTAGAAGAAGGAGCGTATGTTTACATCACGGGACGTAATCAGGCCGGACTTAATGATGCAGTGGAGCAAATCGGGAGAAATGTGACGGCAGTTCAAAGTGATGTTTCGAAAATAGCGGATTTGGATCGGCTTTACGATATTGTGACGAGAAACCACGGACACATTGACATTCTTTTTGCTAATGCCGGTATCGTGGAACACGCTCAATTGGGCCAAATAACAGAAGAAATTTTTGATCACAGTTTTGGTATTAATGTCAAAGGTGTGTTGTTTACTGTTCAAAAGGCGCTTCCGCTTTTTCGTGATGGCGGCTCGATTATTCTAAACAGCTCCGTCCAAGGCACCAGCGGTTCTTCTGGAGGAAGTATTTATGGTGCGACCAAAGCGGCCGTACGAGCTTTTGCGCGCAACTGGCTGGTGGATTTGAAAAATCGGCAGATCCGGGTTAATGTTGTAAGCCCCGGACCAATCAGAACGAACGGTCTGGCTGCAATTGCAGGTCCTGAGGAAGAACAACAGAACAAATTGCTGGAAGTCCTGGCAAACGCTGTACCGCAAGGAAGATTGGGCAGACCCGATGAAATTGCCAAGGCCGTTCTGTTTTTAGCTTCGGAGGATAGCAGTTTCGTAAATGGCATCGAACTCTTTGTTGATGGTGGCATGAAACAAGTATAAATTGGAAAACTTGCGTCTAACCCAAATAAGATACAGTGACGGCCAATTCCCTGTCGGGGAACTGGTCGTTTTTATTTCCGCGCGTGGTGTCGAGTTTTTCATTCGTTTATTTTGCCCTCTGATGACACAAACATCCCAACTTAACAATTCAATAAAATCAAGGAGCCTTGTTAGTATTGAGGGGATGTTTGTGTCGCGATCCAGTGACACAAACATCCCCTCATACGGTTCTATGGCACAATCATGTACGCATAAGAATCGATAATTATTTGCGGTGAATGCTCACCATGATCGCGTCTGCATTGGCGGCGGCGGCCGGCGATAGCCGGCAACGACCGTCTCCGCGACGTCCGGCGTCCCGATCGGACACGCCGGACGTCGCGGCCTGCTGCACAACGGGGGGGGGCGACCCTGATGCCAAAGCCGACGAGGACCGTGTGGGAGGACGATGCATCCTCGTCGCGGGCGCCGGTGGGACTTGGCCCATGCCGCCGTAGGCATCTTGCGAGCAGCCGTCTCACGGAGAGGATATCTGTTCGAAGATGAGAGGGACCCATGAAGGCTCCCTTTCTGTTCTTGCTCGCCATCTACTGCTTCTTGTCGTGCAGGTGCGTTGTCAAATCGTCCAGCGCATTGGACCAGCCATCGTAAAAGTACTTATCGCCGGGTTGACCGACCAATCCGCGCAGGTGGAAGATCATCTCGGTGCGGTCGCCCTGTGCGGTGAGGGTTAGGGTCACGACAGGGGAATTCTCGATGGGATCATCGGGGGAACCCCAGGTGAAGACGAGCCGTTCGAAAGGTACGACATCGAGGAACACACCCCCGGTGTGATACTCCTCGCCGGTCTCGCTGTTGACCATTGTGTAGCGGTAGCGTCCGCCTTCGCGGACGTCGAAGGAGATGGACTCCAGAGGTGTCGAAGGCAACCAGGCGGCGAGTTCCTTCTTCTCGGTCCAGGCGCGCCACACGAGCTCGCGGCGGACATTCAGGGTGCGGGTGATGGTGAACTCCGGTGCGGATGTAGACATGTTCATTGCTCCTCCTTTTTGATCATGGTCTTGAGGTGTTCTTCCAGTGCGTCGATGCGCTGGTTCCACTCACGGCGGTGTTTCTCGACCCAGGCCGATGCCTCATCGAGTGGCTCGGTGCGCATCGACAGGGTCCGCCACTGTGCATTCGCTGTGCGTTCGATCAGTCCTGCTCGCTCCAGCACATTGAGGTGCTGGGAGATCGCGGGTGCGCTAATCTCGAAGGGCTCGGCGATCTCCCCGACTGTCGCTGGCCTCTGTGACAGCCTGGTCAGGATGTTTCGGCGTGTCGGATCGGCAAGCGCAGCGAAGATGAGGCTGAGTGAGTCCTTCGCAGCCAATTAATAACCTCCTTAATTAAGTATATTATTAAATATAAGCCACAATGTGTAATCATGTCAAGCTGCCTGGAAAGGGTAGTGACGCACAGGACGAAGGATCGCTGGTGCGTACCTCGGCGGTGTGATGGTCTCGATGCGGGTGACAGGCGTCGGAGCGAGTTGCTAGGAGTTGATGCGCCCAGAGCCGATGGTGACTGTTCGCTGCCGACTTCCGTTTGTTTTGTTGGCATGTTTGTGTCACAACATTCTTCATCAACGGAATTGAATTTGAATCGTACGAAGCTTATAAGAATATGTTTGTGTCATTAGATATCTAGTTATCGATAATTTAAAGGAGATGTTACAGGTGCCAGTCTATTAAATATGGAATCTTATGGAACGACTGTGCCTCGGCTGCCGTAATATTATTACCCTCAAACAGGCAATTGTCCCGCTTAAATCTCCCATTGACAAAAATTACCCCTTTGATTACTATATCCTTAATAGATATATCCATAATGGATGTATCGATAAGTGATATTAAATCGATAGGGTTATCATGCGTGGATGATCCAATGACCTGATGGAGGTGATTTCTTGCCATAGCAAGAGAATTGTGGAATGCGGAAACAGTGATCTATATGAGACAACAATCCCATGGGAAAAATAAACGGTTAAGAGGAGTGAGCGGATAATTGAAACGGTTATTTTGGAAGTCGATGTCCTATGCAGGAGTTAAATCGTTAGTTATTGCGGCCTTGTCCATATCGCTCATAACACCAACAGCGCTTGCAGCAGAGGTTAGCAGCAGCAGCAGCGATTTGCAGCAGCCGAAGGACCTGACGGCAAGCAGCGCGGAAGTATTTCTGGATGAATTCTTTTCATCGGATGTTGTGAAACCCAATTATGTCGGAGCTTCAGTCGTCATCGTCAAAGACGGCCAGATCATCGCCGAAAAAGGCTATGGTTATGCAGATGCATCGAAGCAGAAAGCGGTAGACCCTGCCCAGACCGTGTTCCGCATCGCTTCCGTATCCAAAACCTTTACCGCTGCGGCCATTATGCAGCTTGTGGAGCAGGGGGAAATCGACTTGAAAGAAGATTTCCGCAGCTATGTCAACAATCTTGATTTCGACAATCCGTTTGATAAGCCTGTCACGGTCGAGCAGCTGCTCACCCACACAACCGGATTTGAAATCCGTGACCCGCAGGCAGAGGATATCCATCAGGATTTCGACAGGTTCGTGGAGATCGAAGACTATGTCCGCGGGCATATGCCGCCGGTAGTCCGCGAGCCCGGGACTTCATACATGTATGATAATTTCGCCTATCTGCTGCTGGGTCTTATTGTCCAGGAGGTCAGTGGAGAGCCCTACCAGACTTATATGGACGATCATATATTCGGTCCGCTCGGTATGGAGAACAGCGGTTTTCTGCTTGAAGGAAAGCTGAAAGAGAATCTGGCGATTGGTTATGATGCAGCCGGTAAACCGCTTGAGCTGTATACGGTTACACCAACGGTTATGCCGCATGGGGGGATGCTGTCGACCGCAGAGGATGTCGGTAAATTTATGACGGCATTCCTGAATGGGGGAACAAGCGGTTCAGGCCGTATTTTGTCAGAGGAATCCGTAGCTTCGATGGAACAATACCGTTCCTTTATTCATCCTTTGCTGCCCGATACCACCTATGGTTTTGAGGCGCCTTTCCAGCTTCCCGGAGCCGGCAGCAGCCCGCAAATCATTACCAAAGCCGGTGATTTAAACGGCTTCAGCTCTTATCTATTCCTGATTCCCGAACAGAATACCGGTGTTTTTCTTACTTACAACAAAGCGGGAGCGCTGCGGAATCTGTTCTATCCCCAGTTCATATCAACGTTCTTCCCGCAGTATGCCCAACCGGCTGTGCTGGACGAATATACACCGCAGTCCCCGCAAGAGCTGGATAAGTTCAAAGGGCTTTATGCCGATCTCCGGCTGAATGTTTTTGTTTCATCGCTTGGTGCTGATGAGCAGGGGGCGCTGTCGATTTCCGATACGTTTCTCGGTCCCCGCAGCCTGCGGCAACTAGACGATAATTTGTTTGTCGATAATATAACGAATCAGTTTACCGCGTTCAAGCTGGATGAAAACGGACAAGTCGCTTATATGAAGGAGCCCTATATTAATCCGCTGGGGTACAGCGGCAAGGGCGAGGAGGCAGTCGGGTTCAGCGATGTGAAGGATAGCCACCCGTATGCCAAATATATATTCGCGCTGCAGTCCCTGGGCTATTATCCTAATGATGCCGGAGAAGCATTCCATCCGGAGCAAAACGTAACAAGAGCGGAGTTTGTACAGAGAATATTGGAAGCAAGCCTTATCAAGGGCAGTAAAACAACCGAGCTTGCCTTCAAGGATATTGAAGGTCATCCGGCTGCGCCTTTCATTCAGATGGCCTATGAAATGGGTATGGTCACGGGAAACAGCGCCGGCCAGTTCGAGCCGGATCGGGCTATTACTCGCGAGGAGTATGCAGTCACGCTGTGGAGGCTCCTCAAAGCCCAGTACCCGCCGGAGATTTTTGAAGATGTGAAGCTGTCGGGGATAACGAAGGAATGGGCGGTTCAAGCCGTGCAAATGACGGTTGCACTGGGCTTGCATGGCCCGGAGGTTCAGATTGAGCCCGGAGGCGCTGCCGACTTCCATTCGATGAAGCCGGTGACACGTAAAGAGGAAGCGGCGGTCTTGTTCGCCATCCTTACCCAGCCAACTGATCAAATCGTGGCCGCGAAGAAGGCGGCTGCGGAGCAGCAGGCCAAACCCGACGCAGAAACGGCTGCAAAAGCATCATAAGATTCAGCGCGTTTCACCGATACTCCCGCTATTTTAGAGGAGGGTAAGCCCATTTCAGGAATGAAACGGGCTTACCCTCCGTCTTTTATTTTCACGAAAAACCGGCTGATTGCATAATACGCGGCTCCTCTTACCGCAGACTGTTCACTCAGCTCCGCAAACAGGATCTGCAGCTTCTCCCGGTGATAAGAGAGCGTACGTCTGCTTACGGCATCGCGCACAGCATCACCGATCCACTCGCGGGCCCGGCTCATCCGGTTGCCGATAATCACGACCTCGGGATTAAACACGTTGACAATATTGGCAATGCCAATCCCCAAGCATTCGCCGATCCTCCGCAGAAGCTCGATTACCTTTTCATCCCCTCTGCCGGCAGCTGCCAAAAGAGCCTCCAGATCGCCATAGCCCAAGGGCTCGGCCTGCTCAAGCAGCGCATTCTCGGAAGCGTACAGCTCCCAGCAGCCTTTATTGCCGCAGCGGCAGGGCTTGCCATTCATCTCGATCGACAAATGTCCGAGCTCACCGGAGAAGCCCGAAGCGCCCTTGTATAATTCTTTCCCGAGAATAATCCCGGTTCCGATCCCGATTCCCACACTGACATAGATTTGATCGGCAATTCCGCGCCCGGCGCCGTACTTCTGCTCACCCTGGGCTCCGGCATTCGCTTCATTGTCGATGGTAACCGGCACGCCGAAGCGCTCTCTCATGATGGCTTCCATCGGCACATGGGACCAGGCCAGATTCGGCGCAAACAGGATGTCGCCCTGATCATTGACGATTCCCGGGACGCCAATGCCGATCCCCACAAGACCGTAAGGACTCTCGGGCATGGCTGCGATCAAGGATTCGATGCAGTCATTCAGCTTCGGCAGCACGTCTTCAATCTCATGGGCCTTGAGCGTCAGCTCGCGCCCGGATATGACCGCTCCCTCCAGATCCGTAAGAACACCGCGGATGTAATTTACCCCCAGATCGATGCCAATGGCGTAACCTGCGCTGCCCCTGAATACCAGCATAACCGGCTTGCGTCCACCGCTTGACTCGCCAGGACCGGTCTCAATTACCAGATGAGCATCAATCAGATCCTGAACCAGACTGGATACGGTTGCTTTGTTAAGTCCGGTTTGCTCGGATATTTGGGCCCTGGATAGAGGAGCGTTCTTCAAAACGGCATCCAGCACAATCGCTGTATTGATTTTTTTGACAAGGGCCAAATCTCCGGTCGTTTTCATCGCTCAGGTTTCCTTTCTTCCAACTTCCTGTTCCACAATCATGGATATGGGAACGATTTTACCACGATCAGGACGAAGGTTGCATCTTTTGTTTGTTTGCTCAGGATAATAAGAGCGGGAGGAAGCAGCCAGAAGCAGAAGGGCAAATTTATTTTTTGAAAATTTGACTTAGTTTAATGGACAAACCAAGTTCGGGAATGCTAATATAACAATAAGAACGTTTTCAAGAATCAAACAGCTCGTCATAAACCATTTTAGGAGGCCCAAATTTATGAGTTATTTTAAATCAGTCGGCAAGATTGCGTTTGAAGGCAAAGGTTCGGACAATCCCCTTGCATTCAAGCATTACAACCCTCAGGAAATCGTACTTGGCAAACCGATGGAAGAGCATCTTCGTTTTGCTGTAGCGTACTGGCATACATTTACCGCATCCGGCGCAGATCCGTTTGGTGTAGGCACAGCGGTTCGCGGCTGGGATTCCGCCAACGCCATGGATCAGGCGAAAGCCCGCGTAGACGCCAATTTCGAATTCCTGGAGAAAATCGGCATTCCTTATTACTGCTTCCATGACCGCGATATCGCGCCTGAGGGCGAAACGCTGCAGGAAACCAACAAAAACCTCGATACCATTGTAGATCTGCTGGAGTCGAACATGAAGTCGACCGGAACAAAGCTGCTGTGGAATACAGCTAACATGTTCACGCATCCGCGTTTCGTTCATGGCGCAGGCACAACCTCCAATGCGGATGTTTATGCCTATGCCGGAGCGCAGCTGAAGAAAAGCCTTGAAGTGGGCAAGCGTCTGGGCGCTTCCAACTATGTATTCTGGGGCGGCCGCGAAGGCTACGACACGCTGCTTAACACGGATATGGCGCTGGAGCTCGACAACTTGGCGCGTCTGTTCCATATGGCAATCGCCTATGCGAATGAAATCGGTTTTGATGCCCAATTCCTGATCGAGCCGAAGCCGAAAGAGCCGACGAAGCATCAGTATGATTTTGACGCTGCGACGACGATTGCGTTCCTGCAAAAATATGATTTGAAAAATAAATTCAAGCTGAACCTTGAAGCGAATCACGCGACGCTTGCCGGCCATACGTTCGAGCACGAAATCCGCGTAGCCGCCATTAACGGCATGCTGGGATCGCTTGACGCCAACCAGGGCGATTTGCTGATTGGCTGGGATACCGACGAGTTCCCGACAGATCTGTATGCGACAACGCTGACTTTGTACGAAGTGCTCAAAGCCGGGGGACTTGGCGATGGCGGAATCAACTTCGACGCCAAAGTGCGCCGCGGATCGTTCGAGGACGAGGATCTGTTCCTGGCTCACATCGCCGGTATGGACAGCTATGCATGGGGACTGAAAGCGGCCGCCAAGCTGATTGAAAACAAAGTGCTCGACAATGTGCTCGACAACCGCTACAGCAGCTTCCGCGAAGGCATCGGCGCAGACATCGTTGCCGGCAAAGCCACGCTGCACACGCTGGAGCAGTATGCCCTGCAGAACAACCCGATCGTCAACATCTCGGGCCGCCAGGAACGGATTAAACTTCTGTTGAACGAAGCTATTTTCAACGTATAAGTTCGAGTATAAATTTTAACATCTATTTAATAGGGAGGCTCTGAGCTTATATGCCTTATGTTATCGGGATCGATCTTGGCACAAGCGCGGTGAAGGCGCTGCTGCTTGACAACAGCGGTGCGGTCGCCGGCGAAGCTACCCGGGAATATCCGCTGTTCCATGAGCATTCCGGCTGGAGCGAGCAGCGTCCGGATGATTGGGTGGAAGGAACGCTCGGCGCAATAGCCGAGCTGCTCCGCTCATCGGCAGTTGCGCCGGAAGCGGTAGAAGGCATCAGCTTCTCCGGTCAAATGCATGGACTTGTACTGCTGGATGGGGAAGGCAATCCTGTGCGCAACGCCATTCTCTGGAATGATACGCGCACAACGGCAGAGTGCCGCGAAATTGAACAGACGCTGGGAGCAGGTCTGCTCAACATTACGCGCAACCCTGCGCTGGAAGGCTTTACGCTGCCGAAGATTTTGTGGGTGCGCAAGCATGAGCCGGAGCTGTTCGCGCAGGCGGAGCTGTTCCTGCTGCCCAAGGATTACGTCCGTTACCGGCTGACAGGCACGCTGAATATGGATTATTCCGATGCGGCGGGAACGCTGCTGCTGGATGTTGCGGGCAAAAAATGGAGCCGCGATGTGCTGGCATCCTTCGGCCTTGGCGAATCCTTCTGCCCGCCGCTGGTTGAATCGCATGCACGGGTTGGAACGCTGCTGCCTGAGGCGGCTGAGCGCTCAGGTCTGCCCGCTGCGACTCAAGTATTCGCTGGCGGTGCGGACAATGCATGCGGCGCGATTGGAGCAGGCATCCTGCAGGAGGGACTTACGATGTGCAGCATCGGGACCTCAGGGGTTATTCTCTCCTACGAGGGCGGCAGCGGCAATGATTATGCCGGCAAGGTGCATTTCTTCAACCACGGCAAGGAGGATGCCTTCTATGCCATGGGCGTGACGCTTGCGGCCGGATACTCCTTGAGCTGGTTCAAGAATACGTTCGCCAAGGGCGAATCCTTCGATGAACTGCTCTTCGGCATTGACGGGATTGCTCCGGGTGCGAATGGCCTATTGTTTACACCTTATCTGGTGGGAGAACGTACGCCTCATGCTGATTCGGTCATCCGCGGAAGCTTCATCGGCATAGACGGCTCGCATGAACGGAAGCATTTTGCCAGGGCGGTTATGGAGGGCATTACCTTCTCGCTCAACGAGTCTGTCGACCTGTTCCGTCAGGCCGGCAAGACGGTCGATACCATCGTATCCATCGGCGGGGGCGCGCAGAATCCGGTCTGGCTGCAGATGCAGGCCGATATTTTCAATGCCGACGTCGTTGCGCTTGAGAATGAGCAGGGACCGGGCCTCGGAGCAGCTATGCTGGCCGCCTATGGCTGCGGCTGGTTCGAAAGTCTGGATGCATGCGCGGAACGTTTCGTGAAGCGGGCTTCTGTCTATAAGCCGCAGCAGGCGGCGGTAGACGCTTACGCAGGCCTGTTCCGTATTTATCAGGAGGTATATGGTCAGACACGGGGTTTGAACGAGGCGTTGAAGTCTTTCCGGAACTAGTTAACCGTATTACCGTTTAGCGCACTGGCTTATTGAGCCGCTTTCTTCGGGGTGCCCGAAGGGAGCGGCTATTTTTCGTGCCTTTATATTCGTGCCTTTATATTAGAAGACAGCGGATGAGATACGGAGCTATCCGCCCAGCTTGAACCGGGTCAAATGATCTTGAAGATTCTCTTTCATCAATATTTCCTGCTGCTTCTCCCCCATGAGATCGAAATGGGGAAAAGGGGGACGGTCATGAATATATTTGGGATTCAATCCATGCTTCACACACCATATCCTGAGCTGCTTCAGGTTGGCATTGCCGACTTTGGTGACGGAGGTGATATCGGGAAAACGCGGATCGTACCAGTAATGGGTCAAATAGGCGGTTTCTCCGCTTAAGACGGTTTTCTTCCAAAGGTTCAGTTCTGCTCTCGTTATGCCGAAGGCCAATGCTCCTCATCCTTTGCTTTGAGTGGTAGTAAAGAGTATATCACGGCCGGGACCGCTGTTGTATGCATGAATGCCTCCTCATCCTAAAGATGGTTATACGTGATTGACGGAGTACGATATACTATAATGAAGTGAAATAGGCTTGCCACGCGGTGAACGGTTTTGAAGATAAAGGAGTGAGCACGTAAACGATGAACGTATTAACGGTAGACATCCGAAATGCCGGCTATGAAGAGAGCAAGCCGATTATCCGCGACGTTTCCTTTTCCGTAGAGGCAGGCGAGCTGGTTGGATTGATTGGTCCCAACGGTGCGGGCAAAAGCACCACGATCAAGTCTCTGCTGGGACTTCTCCGCCATGTGGATGGGACGATCGTCTTCTCAGGCGAGAGCAAACGCTACGCCTATGTGCCGGAGCAGCCGGTGCTGTATGAATATATGACGCTCTGGGAGCATCTGCAGCTGGCGGCGGCAGCCTATGGACTGGATGAGACGACTTTTATGAAAAGAGCCGGATTGATGCTGGACAGGTTTCGCATGACCGATGATCGTCATCGTCTGCCTACTGGCTTCTCCAAAGGGATGCAGCAGAAGATGATGCTTATTATCGGCTTTATGCTGCAGCCTGATGTATATGTGGTGGATGAGCCCTTCGTAGGCCTGGACCCTCGCGCGACCCGTGATTTCCTGGAGCTGCTGGAGGCGGAACGACGCCGCGGGGCCGGAGTCCTGATGTGCACGCATGTGCTGGATACGGCCGAGAGAATCTGCAACCGGATCCTGCTTATTAATGGCGGCTCCGTTGTCGCCCAGGGGACGCTGGACGCCGTCAGGGAGCAGGCAGGCTGCGCTGCGGATGCGCCGCTTACGGATTGTTTCTATGCGCTTACTTGATCCGGGAAAACAGGCAGCACCTGCCGGAAGAGGCGCAGAACGCGGCCATCATGTTTTGTTTTTTAATTAGAAGTAAGTCTAATATCCGGTCTATATGGCAACATATATTTCTGAGATGAAGAAGCCTGCTGCGCCGTCAAAGAAAGACGGGCAGCCGGTTCTTCTTGGGAGGTTCTAAGGTGGAGTCAATACCAGCAGCACCGCTTGATGTGAAAGAGGACAAGCCCGGGAGCTGGACGGCAAGAAAGCTGTTCCGCCGCAGGGCGGTCCGTTATATCCGGGAGCAGTGGGGCGTCTGGCGTACGGCTCTGGATTGGTCGGTGTGGCTTTATATCGTGATCCCGGGACTCTGGATCGGGGGCGGGCTTTATGTGGAGCTGTGGCGCGACCCTCCGGTCTGGCTTGCCGACATGCCCTTGTGGGTTGGTGAGCGGGTTGCTTTGATTGCCGTATTGGTTGGACGTTTGCGGACGTTCGCGGAAGACGCCGATGTGCTCTTTCTCCTGCAGAGAAAAGAATGGGGCCGCAGCCTGACGCTGCGCGGCATGGGTTACACGGCTGTCATACTGTCTATTCTGACTGTTCTGATCTATGCGTTCCTGCTTCCTTTTCTCATTACCCTGCATGGCCTCACGATGAGCTCGGTCGTGTCATTGGCTGTATTTACCCTTATATGGTCAATGATCGGAGCAATTTGGCGCAACCTGATCGAAGGGCGCTACCGCGGCTGGCGCAAATGGCTGTGGAAGCTATTGTCCACCATTATATTGGGCGCCACCTATGTTATACCGGTTATCATATTCGGAGCGGATTGGCTTCAGCTGCTGCTGCCGATTGCGCTTGGAGCCGTCTTTCTCCTGGCTCTGATGCGCCTGAAGCTGCGGGCGCGCGATACATTCGACTCGGACGTCCAGCAGGAGCATAAGGCCCGTCTGGCCGTCACAGGGCTGCTTCTGCGGGGCGTCATCACCCGCAAGCCGCGTATCCAGTTGAACAGACCGTTGATTTTCCGCCAGTCGAACCGGATTTTCAAGTCATTTGATGCGGAGGCCATCTTGGCGGAGGCCGTTCTGAAATCTTTCCTGAGGCGCTTCTCCCTGCTTCGGATCTGGCTGAGCTTTGCCGCGCTTTCGGTGCTTGCCGTCAGCTTGTCGTCAGGGGGATTGAAGCTGCTCATAATCGCCGTTTTCCCTATTCTGTTGTCGCTTTGGGTTCAGTCTCATTGGCGGAATGTGATTGCTGAGGCTTTTATAGCTCAATTCCAGTGGCCGGACGACGTTCTCATGCAGTCCGGGGAACGTATCCGCTTCTGGATCGTGGTGCCTGCCGTTGGGTTTATGGGCCTGGTGGGAGGATTGCAAATGTACGGGCTTGGGGGGCTCCTGCTTATCGTACCGGCTGTATTCGTATGGATGGTCATCAATAAATTCCTGTCCACCTTCATGATGCTCAGATTCAAGCAGGAGAAGGGCTGAATCTCTGATGGATTCAGGCGGCGGTGAACGGCAGGTCTGCATGGCGCAGCATTAAAAAGGGCACACTGTTGACAATAGGGTCGACATTCCAAGTAGGAAGGGAAAGTGTGCGCGATGCGAAATTATATGGACCTGCTGTTTGAATTTGCTGATGAGAACGACGCGGCGCTGGCATCCAATACGCTGGATGAGCTTGGTTATGCTCCAGTGCTTTTGGAAGGAAAACCTAATGTTCATATTCAGCTGGACGGGGGAGATCTGACCTCTGCAATCGAGATCGCGCAAGCGCATGGCGGCAAGCTGGCTGTGCAGGAAATTCCCATTCCGGCGCATATGGTCAATGAGGACTGGATCGCCAAAGAGGAGCAAAGCGAGCCTGGGCAAACGGGATTAAATGTGCCCGATGACGAGGATTCCCTGCATAACCGCGACGAGGATACCCGGCAGGAAGATCTCACTGGCTGCGACAGCGGCACTTACGATCATTTTTCCGGCGATGTGCATAATTGAATAACGCGACAACCCAAACCTGGAATAGACGGCTTTGCAGGCATGCAGCGTCCGTCGTTCCTTCCTGCAAAGCTGACAGCGCCACAATGGCTGTCAGCTTTGTTCATGCCGAAGGGACTTATTGCCGCAGCGCAGCTGCGCTCATTCCTGCCGTATAGCCGGTTGTGAAGGCGGCCGTGATGTTATAACCTCCGGTGTACCCATGGATATCCAAAATTTCGCCGCAGAAGAACAGTCCCGGCGTCAGCCTGGATTGCATCGTGCCGGGATCGACTTCCTTCAGGTTTACACCGCCCCCGGTAACGAAAGCCTCTTCGATTGACAAGGTGCCGTTTACGTTGACCGGAATCCGCTTCATCAGCCGCATAAGCTCCATCCAGGGTCCTTTCGCCACATTGTCAAAGGTCAAATCCCCCGAAATTCCGCTGCGGCGCAGCAGCCATTCCAGCAGTCGCTCCTGCACGATCGAGCGAAGAACGTTTTTGATTGCCTTCTTGGGCTCCGCCTTGATGAGCGACATCGTACCCGTGTATAATTCGTCGGCCGATTGCTCCGGGAACAAATCAATACTGACCACTACATCACCCTTGGGATCCTTCCTGAGCGCCTTTACGACAAACTGGCTGCAGCGGAGTGCGGCAGGACCCGACAGGCCGAAATGGGTGAAAATCATATCCCCTTCATGCTCAACAAGCTTCTTTCCCTTCGCATTCCATACCGTGAGCGTGATGCTCTGCAGGGATATGCCCTGAAGCTCGCGGTTCTGGATCCAGGGCTCGGCAGAGGTAAGCGGCACCTCCGTGGGGTACAGCTCCGTAATCGTATGACCGGCCTGCTCCGCCCAGGGATAGCCATCACCGGTCGATCCGGTATGCGGCACGGATTTCCCTCCGGTCGCAATGATAACGGCTGCGCTTCTGATCTCTTCTCCTGAGCGCAGTTTCACGCCAAGCAGCCCTCCGTCCTTAATCAGTAGACCGGCCACCGGCTCGTTGACCCGCATCTCGACACCTTCCGAGCTTGCTTTGCGGATAAGAGTTTCCACGACCGATTTGGCTTTATCCGATACAGGAAACATTCGCCCGCGATCCTCTTCCTTCAAAGGAATGCCAAGCTGCTCGAAGAAAACCATAATGTCGCGGTTGCTGAACTGGGCAAGAGCGCTGTAGAGAAACCGCCCATTGCCGGGGATATGACGGATCAGCTCCTCGAGCTCCTTGGCATTGGTCACGTTGCATCGGCCGCCTCCGGAAATGCCAAGCTTTCTTCCCAGTTTATTGCCTTTATCAATAAGCAGGGTCCGGGCTCCTCTTTCTGCTGCAGCAATGGAAGCCATTAGTCCGGAAGGCCCTCCTCCCACAATGACGACATCGTAATTCATATATGCTCCTCGCTCATAAACAGTTATTTGGACAATGCTGCTGTGCTGCCAGATTCGTCTCCACTATCATACTACCTTTGTTCTTTTTGCGTCCATATTTGCTCCACTGCGTAGCGTCTATTCGACAACATCAGATTTTATGGCATTTTTCCTGAGTGAGTCAATGGATCGATGATTGTAAATTTGATAGACCTATGTTTTAATCGGAGTGAATGGGAATAAACAGCTGGTAAAATAAGGGATGGATTGGGGGGAGATCGGATATTTGTGGAAGCAAACGCTATTGCAACTCATTGTCGCTTTGATACCCGTGTTTGTCTTTCAGACGTGGACTGAGCATCTCAAACAAAACAAGGGATTTTCCATTTGTATTGCCTTGACCTGCAGCGTATCCATCTTGTTTGGATCCGTCACCACGATAAGCTTCCATGGGTTCGATCTTGATTTTCGGGCCATTCCATTACTGATCGGTTCTCTATATGGGGGAAGCTTTACAGCAGTCGCATTGGCATTCATGTTTGCGCTCTCACAGTTTCTGAGGAACGGATGGGGGATCGGAATCGATCTGGTCGGGCTTGTTATTGTTCTTATCCCAATGCTGTTTGTATCCATAAAACGATTTCAACAATCTTCGCTCAAAGAAAAACAGTTTATCGCCTTTTTTATGATCACCATTATGGCTTTGGTTATGGGAGATTCCTTATTCAGCCATCTTGTATCTTCCAGGCATTTCTATGATCCAGCCGCTGTCCGGTATTATTTATTGTATGGACTGATCAGCATGATTGCAGTGGTTTTTTGCATCAGCCTGATGGAAAAAATATTAAAAAGCCAAAAAAATATCGATGAGTTTCAAAATGTATCAAACGAGCTGCGAAGTGAGGCTCACACGCTCCACCAAATGCTTGAGGAAAGCCAAGTTGGCGTCATATTCGTGGACAGGAGCGGTATTGTTTCCCACATTAACAAGCGGGCCATGTGTATTCTGAACCATAAACTCTCATCGGGGGACCCGGAGGATTTGCTCGGCAAGTCCTATACCAGCCTTTACGAGAATGTGGAGCAGGACGAATTGGGACAGTTGATTGCTGAGGCGTTAAGCGGCAATAATATGTCCAGCGACAGCGTGCAGGAGCAGAGCAAGATTTATTTGAAGCAGGGATTCAGCGTCCGTGACCAGCAAAACAACACCGTTATCGGTGCGGCTCTTATGCTTTACGACAAGACGGAGGTAAGCCGTCTGCGCGATGAAGTCGGGCGGATGGAACGGCTTAGCCTCGTCGGGCAGATGGCTGCCAGCATCACGCATGAAATCCGCAATCCAATGGCCGTAATTCGCGGCTTCGTACAACTGATGCGGGAGCGCAGTCCCGATCATCAACAGGAATATTTTCGTATCGTCATGGACGAGCTTGATCGGGCCAACAGCATTATCAACGACTTTCTTTCTCTTGCCCAGAACCAGATGATTGAGAAGGAAAGCTGTTCGCTGCATGATCTGATCAATGAAATGCTGCCGCTGCTCTGGGCTGACGCCAATATGCGGGGGCAATCCATTGAACTGGAGCTGGCTGATCAAATGCCGCGCCTTCTGCTCAATGTAAAAGAGATGAAACAGCTTATATTGAATCTGGCCCGCAACGGGATGGAGGCCATGGATCAGAAGGGTGTGCTTACTCTTGGGACGGTCGTTCATGCCCAGCAGGTGGAGCTTCGGGTTGGCGACAACGGCTGCGGGATTTCCGCGGAGCAGCAGGAGAGGCTGTTCGAACCCTTTTATACAACAAAATTACGCGGTACAGGCCTTGGCCTTCCGCTTTGCCTTAGTATCGTAGAACGTCACGGGGGTCAAATCAAGGTTGAATCGACAGAAGGTGAAGGTACGCTGTTTATTGTAGCCTTCAGCATGCAGCAGCGAATACATGAGGCCGCAGCAGCGGTGGAATAAGGAGAATAGGATGCCGGAACTGGTTTCAATTGGATCAGCCCGCCTGGATGGCTTGCTGCTGACTTTTATTTTATCGGCCGCAGCCGGGCTTGGCGCATTGTGGCTGTGGCAGAGGAGAAGTCCGGATAGCCCGGACAGGGTCCTGCAGGATCTGTTGTTCAACGCAGTTGTAATTGCTTTGCTGGGATGGAAGCTGGCTTTTATAATAAGAGACCCCGAGTCAGTCTGGAATTCGCCGCAATCGCTGCTGCTTGTACGAGGAAGCGATACAGATGCCTTGATCGGCCTGTTCTTGGCCCTGTTGTATCTGCTGCTTGCGGTCAGAGTCCGCAAGCTTTCCTGGCTGCGTCTGTTGGATACCGCGGCTATGGCTGTCCTTCCGGGCAGTGCGGTTTGGAACGGGCTGACGGATTTTCCCTATCGGATTATCTATGCGCTGTTATTTCTTATTGTATACATATATCTTCTGCGGTCGGTCCAGGCAAGTGAGCCTGTAAGCGGAGAATACGGGAGAGCAGGGCTGCTGGGCGCGGGGATAGGAGGGCTGGTGGTCAGCCTGTTCGCTCCGTACCCGCCAGGCGATTTTCCGGATTTGACAGCGGGCCTGAGCGCTCTGCAGTGGTGCTTCATCCTGCTTGCGGCTGGAGGAGCGCTGCTGCAGGTAAAAAGGGGATAACCCGGCAGAATTGCGCACATACTAGCACCGGAAGGAGGTGCTGGCAGTGAACAACAGTCAAGACGGACAAACGAAGCAGGTTCCTGCGGAGGCGCAGGATAGCGCTGAGCAGAAGCAGCAGCGCAGACAGCAATCGGGCGGCAAGGCACCGGAATCGGCAGGTTTTGATAAGAAATTGGACGGCCCGAACCGGCCTTCGATATAGCGTCTGCGGCGGAAGCCGGCAATAGGGTCAGCAATCGGTCAGTGCCGGTTGCTTTTTCTTTTGCTTTCAAATTCCGTCGGCGTTATAATAGTAGAAAATGATCTCATATTAGGAGTGATTACACATGTCAATGTCTTTTGAACGATATATGCTCGATATGGTGCAGCCGATGCGCGATGATCTTACACGCCTTGGAATCGAGGAGCTTCGCACGCCTGAAGAAGTGGAAGCCAAGCTTCCGGATGCCAAAGGAACCGCGCTTGTTGTTGTCAACTCCGTTTGCGGCTGCGCAGCGGGTCAATGCCGTCCAGGGGTAGCCGAGGCGCTCCAGAACGAATTGAAGCCCGACCACCTGTACACCGTGTTTGCCGGACAGGATAAGGAAGCGACAGCCAAAGCTCGTGAATATTTTGCTCCATACCCTCCTTCATCTCCGTCGATTGCCATAATGAAAGACGGCGAACTGGTTTACTTTATCGAACGTCATCAAATCGAGAACCGTTCGGCAGCCGACATCGCGGCAGATCTGACTTCCGCTTTCGAACGTTTTTGCAGCTAAGAGGTGATGGGATGAGCTTACAGCAGGAAATTATTGCGAAGCTTGGCGTAAAACCGGAAATCGATCCGAAGGATGAAATACGCAAGCGGGTTGACTTTCTGAAGGAATACGTTGTGAAATCAGGGACGACCGGGCTGCTCATCGCAATAAGCGGCGGGATCGACAGCGCCGTTGCCACCGGCCTGTGCAAGCAAGCGACTGATGAGCTGTCTGCGGAGACAGGCAAGGATTATATGACGCTTGGCGTCTTCCAGCCCTACGGGGAGCAAAGCGATATTGCCCATAGCTACGAGGTGGCGGAGGCTTTTAACCTGAAGCACCGCATTGAAACCAACATTGAGGAAGCGGTTGATGAGGTCGCCCTTGAGGTGGAGCATGGCTTGAAGTCGATCGGCATGTCCCGGCATATCAGCCGCGGCGGCAAAGGCAATGTGAAGGCGCGTACCCGGATGGTTACGCAGTACGCATTGGCCTTTGAGCTTAATCTGCTGGTCGTTGGCACGGATCATGCCTCGGAAGCCATTACCGGCTTCTACACCAAATGGGGAGACGGGGCAGTTGATATTACCCCCCTCTCCACGCTGAACAAACGCCAGGTCCGCCAGCTGGCAGCCGTTCTCGGCGTTCCCGCAAGCGTACAGGGCAAAGCTCCTACCGCGGGACTTTGGGAAGGTCAGACGGACGAGGAAGAGCTGGGTATCACCTATGATGAGAACAGCGCTTATCTCGAAGGCAAAACGGTAAGCGATGCAGCACGCGAGAAGCTGGAACGCCAGTACATCAAGACTGCACATAAACGCGAGCCGATTCCCGGCATATAAGCAGTATGTCCAATAAGCTCTTCACCCTATCAGGTGGGGAGCTTATTGCCGTTTGCAGTCATTACGCTTCGGTGGACAATCCGGCATTCCGAATTACACAGCAAGCAAGGGAGAGAAATCTGAATGATTGTCGGGATCGGGCATGATTTGACATCGCTGGAACGAATGAAGAGGCTGCTGGAAGGAACTGCAGGAGCCCGTTTCCAGGAAAGGATATTAACGCCTCTTGAGCTGAAGAGGGCGGCTGAGATGAGCGGCCTGCGGCTTATTGAGTTCACAGCAGGTCGCTTCGCCGCCAAGGAAGCGGTATCCAAAGCCTTCGGCTGCGGAATCGGCCGTACGCTGTCCTTTCACGATATCGAGATTGGCCGCGATGATTGCGGCAAGCCGCTCTGCAGACTGGCTGACAAGGCTTGGGAGAGGCTCAGGATGTCTCCGACATCAACGGTCATCCATGTCACGATAACACATGATCACTCGCTGGCTTCGGCTTTTGTGATCGTTGAGCGAATGGCATAAGAGAAGCAGTCGGATTTCTGGTTAAAGGGAGCCCGGATTCACAGTCCGCGGGTCAGCATAATTTTGCAATAATAGGAAGGCAGTCCTGGTCTGAAACGGTCCGGGACTGCCTTTTTGCCGTTCTAATTTTTGATTTTACCTTCCAATTATTTGTACTGTTAGGTAAGATATAATGCTCTATAGACAGTCTTGAATTGTTTTTCCTTGAATTTTCTTATTGACAATAAAGGTTGGCTGCCTTATATTTACCTAACAGTACATATATATTGTGCCATAAAAAATGAGTTCGGAATAACTGCTATTACAGCTTAAAGAGACAAAGAATATAAACTGTAAAAGCTTAGATATCTCCATCTCAGAATTTCAGGAGGAGTACAAAATGAGCATGTCTTTGCCGTCAATTCGAACTTGGCTGGGAGTGATTTCTCTTGCGCTGGGGGCAGCCGTTATCGTGACGACCGAATTCATCCCTGTCGGCTTCCTGCCGAACGTTGCCGACGATTTGAATGTGACGCTTGGAGCTGCGGGATTGATGGTGCTCGTCCCTGGACTGAGCGCGGCTGTCGCGGCGCCTTTGGTTATCGTCGGAGCCGGCCGGCTCGACCGCCGCCTTCTGATTGTTATACTGGGCATTCTCGTCGTGCTGTCGAATGCGATTGCGTTCGTGGCGCCTAACTTCGGCATCCTGCTTCTGGCGAGAGTGTTCCTCGGGGTCGCGATTGGCGGTTTTTGGGCCGTGGTCCCTTCGTTGGGCTTTCGCCTGGCAGGCCCGGAGGCGGGCACGCGTGCAACGTCGGTTATTTTGGCAGGCTTATCGGCGGGTACCGTAATCGGACTCCCCGCAGGACAGTTCTTCGGGAACCTCATTGGATGGCGGTTGACTTTTGCCGGAGCGGCGGCTCTGGCGGTCCTGATCGTCGTCATTCAGCTTGCGGTTCTGCCGAAGATTCCGGCGATAGGCAGGATGCGGTTCTCTCACCTCATAAAGGTGTTCCGCGTTCCGATCGGCCGGACCGTGCTTATCGCTGGAGGAATGGTCACTGTGGGGCAGTTCGCCGCATCCACCTTTGTGACGCCGTTTCTCCTGCAGAATGCTCATATGGAGTCTGGGCTGGCTACTGTTCAGTTCCTTGGTTACGGGCTCGCCGGCATCGTCGGCACACTGCTCGGCAGTGCACTTGTGGCACGCAGCCGCATTTGGACCTTCGTGGGCGCCGCCGCCGCGTTCGGGGTCATCCTGGCCGTCCTGCCCGCACTGAGCGATGCTCCGATTATCGTCAGCATTCTTTTTGTGGCATGGGGCATCATATGGGGACTTGTGCCTCTGGCGCTTCAGACCCTGATGCTGACAGCAACTCCGGATGCCCCGGAAGCATCGTCCGCCATGCTGATCACCGTGATGCAGCTGGCCATTGCGGTCGGCTCCGCACTGGGGGGCCTGCTTGTTGACTCGGCCGGGCTGGCTGCCGTATTCATCGTCAGCGGAATCATTGCCATCGCTTCGTCGCTCTTTGGCCTTATCGCACGCCGCGGCGTGTGACTGATATCCAGTCGTTAAGAAACGGCGAAGCGTCGTGAGAAGGATGGGACTGCAGCGTACTGCATTGAAGATGTATGAATAGGCGATGATAACAGAAATTAAGGGCAGATGATTAATAATGATCCGGCCAGGAGGCCAGATTGACCGGCACATCGGCGAGATGGCTCCGCTTGCTGCCTGACGCTTCCGAAATGCAATTTACTGTGTCTCTACAATTCAACGGTTGACATTGGAGAGCGCAGGAATTAATATACCTTTAGGTACAAAACAATGTTCAACAATTTTTGCAAGGAATTTACCAGTGGCTCTACTGGGAAGTAAAGCCTTGTTTTAATGGCTTGACGAATTTATTAGTTCCATCATAGGAGGAGTTCAAAAAATGGAGACAAGCATATTCAAAGAGACTGATTTTTTCACCGTTATTCGCGATCGGCACGCGGTGCGCAAATATGATCCCAACGTGAAGATTCCCGTACAGGAGCTGAAAGAGATGCTGTCGCAGGCTACTCTCGCTCCTTCCGGAGCCAATGTGCAGCCTTGGAGATTTCTGGTCATTGACGATCCGGCTCTGAAAGAGAAGCTGCTGCCGGTTGCCTTTAATCAGGAGCAGACGGTGACTTCTGCCGCGATGGTTGTCGTATTGGCAGACCTGGAAGCCTATAAAGAAGTGGATAAAATTTATTCGCAGGCGGTCGAGGCCGGATACATGACGGGCGAGACGAAAGACCAGCTCGTCACAAACCTGACAAACCATTACACGAAATCCAGCCCTGACAAGACGAAAAGCGCTTTTCTCATTGATGCGGGCCTTGTCTCCATGCAGCTTATGCTTGTGGCAAAAGCGCATGGCTACGATACGGTACCAATGGCCGGTTATAACGCCCAGCAGCTCAAAGAATTGTTCGATATACCGGACCGCTATACCGATGTTATGCTGATTGCGGTCGGCAAAGCGCTTGAGCCCGCTCATCCGACTGTCCGCCTGCCTGTCGAAGACGTGACGTTCTGGAATGGTATCAGCAAATAATATCTCATCACCAGCTTGAAACTGTACTCCAATTGAAGGACATGTTTGAAATATAATGATCCGAAAACAGGCACCGGCGTTATCGCGCGCTGCCTGTTTTTCTTTTGTTTCAGGCGCTTTTCCGCATTTTCCCAAAGCGCCTGCCTCAGCTTGACTTCCTGAAGTCTGAAGCGTATGTTTATAATTCACGCCAAAATATAAAAAAAGAACCCTATCATCCGGTTGAAAGCGGATAGGGGTACTGTTGATCCTTTCGGATAGGTCAGTATGAAGAGCCTGCGCCAGTTGAGCGGGTTCTTTTTATATTAGAGGATAAATTGTCATTTCTTGCCGCTGAGCCAGCTTGCCAGCCCTTCGATCTCTTCGGCCGTCAGCCGCGACTCGAATGCAGGCATGCTCTCGCCGCCTTTTCTAATTTGCCGGGCGATTTGTTCCTTGGATAACCGCTTGCCTACATGCTGAAGATTCGTTTCAGGGCCCATTTTACCCTGGAGCTCCGAGCCATGACAGGATATACAGGCGGAGCGGGCGATTTGCACAACCTCGGCCGGGCCTTCCAGCGCGTTTGACGGACTTCCGCAGGCGCTTAGCAGCAAAATAGCCAGAATGGACAGAAGCAGGGATAGCAGCGGGCGCAAAGATGCCTGCCGATAGGATGGTATGATCACAAAGTCCTCCATTGTTCACCTTATAGAATCGTACTATGCCGCCAAAGGACAGTGCAGCCGTGTCTCCTGACTTTAGAACTAATCTTTCAGGGTATTTTCTCCAGTATAGGACGTTTGGGCAAACCTTTGCAAACCTGACATGCCCGGTCGTATCCTTTTAACCTTTTTGTACGTATAATGTTAGTTGGAGTGAATGAAAGTTTTCATTATTATGATGATTGGAGCAGAAAATGAAGCCTACCTACATGACGATCATCCGAAACTATTTTCACCATTTCCATGCTGATGTGGCAATGGCATCATTCTCATATACAAGACCGGGCTTGAGGGTGCAGAGCCTTCCCGAGTTTTATCGCTTATGGTACATAAAAGAAGGACAAGGGGTCCTTTATATGAACGGGCACCGCTATGAAGTACAAACAGGGCAGCTGTATCTGCTGCCGCCGGGATCCCAGATCGTTTTTGGCAGCGAGACTTTGCCTGCCATCGGCATCTACTGGTGCCACTTTCGCGCATCAATGGGAGATATGCAGCTGTTTGAGCTGCTCCAGCTCCCATTTTGCGTTAAACCCGTACATGGAGATCATATCATCGATTGCTTCGAAAGCCTCATCCATGCTTTTCACTCGACATCTTTGTCCAGTGATTTGAGGGTGAAGGCGGGCATGCTTGAGGTTATTGCTTATTATCTCGATTATTGCGGACAGCAGGAGGAGATTATGCAGCGAATCGATTCGCTCGAAGTGATCGATCGTGTGTTAGAATATATTGATGAGCACCTGGATGGCAATATTGGTGTGGACGAGCTGGCGAAGCTGGCTTTTTTGCACCCGAACTACTTTATCAGTTTTTTCAAAAGTGCAGTCGGTTTTTCGCCTATTCAGTATGTCAACAGAAGACGCCTGGAGGAAGCCAGACGGCTTCTGGAACAAACGGACCGCGCTGTGAATGAGGTTGCCGGGCAGGTGGGGCTGCAAAATCATTATTTGTCCCGGCTGTTCAAGCAGCATATCGGATTGTCTCCGACACAGTACAGGCGCGTTCACCGCGAATCGCATCTCTTGCTCGAGGAAGGTGACCACTAAGATGGATAGGGAAGCAGCAGATTATTTCAGCCGCGAGCTGCTCGGCTGGTACCGTGAGAATAAACGTGTCCTGCCATGGAGGATCAATCGTGATCCCTACAGGATCTGGGTATCCGAAGTGATGCTGCAGCAGACCCGGGTGGATACGGTCATTCCTTATTATGAACGTTTCATGGAGAAATTCCCTACGGCGGCTGCGCTTGCGCAGGCCCCCGAGGAGGAAGTGCTGAAGTGCTGGGAAGGGCTTGGCTATTATTCGCGTGCCCGCAACCTGCAGGCTGGAGCAAGCGAGGTGCTCACCCGGCACGGAGGCATAGTTCCGGATAACAAGGATGCCGTTTCGTCACTGCGGGGAGTAGGTCCTTACACGGCTGGCGCCATTATGAGCATTGCCTTCAACCGGCCGGAGCCGGCTGTGGACGGCAACGTCATGCGTGTGCTGTCGCGGTATTTCTGCCTGGAGGACAATATTGCCAAGCCCTCGACGAGGATCAAAATCGAGAAGCTTGCTAAGTCGCTCATTCCTGAGGGAGCGGCCGGCGATTTCAATCAGGCGCTCATGGAGCTTGGAGCGCTTGTCTGTACTCCCAAATCACCGGGCTGTCTGACCTGCCCGGTGATGGCGCACTGCGAGGGAAGGATGGCAGGGAAGGAGCATACGCTGCCGATCAAGACGAAGGCCAAGCCGCCGCGGCCGGAAATGCGGCTTGCCGCACTTGTTGTTGGCAGCGGCGAGCATGCCGGCAAGATACTGGTGCGTCAGCGACAGGGCAGCGGCCTGCTGGCCCGGATGTGGGAGCTGCCGCATGTATTGGGGCCCCAGCAGCCGCCAGGCGGCGAAGCGAGGCCCAGAGGCCGCGGGCGGAAAGCCGCCGCGGCTGGTGGCACTGCAGTTATCGGCAGCGGTGAAGCGCTGCTGATGCAGAGTGCAGCCGCAGCCGGAACAGATGGCGGCCTGCTTTCCCTGAAGAGCGCTGCGGAGCCGGATCTCATTCCGGATTCCGGGGTCGGACCTCGCGGCCCCGCTGCCAGCAGCGGCCTAGCAGGCAGGGCCAATACACACGCCATCCACGCGGATATGCTGTGCCGTGAGCTGTTTGCCCAGGATGGGCTGCTTGTCCGCCCGGCCGGCTGGTGGGGCGAGGCGGAGCATGTGTTCAGCCATATCGTTTGGGATGTGCAGGTGTACCGCGCGGAATTCGGGTATTGGCTTGCCAATGAAGCGGCGCTTGAAAAACCGGATCATTCGGGAGGAACGTTATTCGGGAGCGGAGGCGATCAGAATTTCCTCGCGGCTGAGTCGGATGCATCTTACACGACAAAGGGGAAACCGCGGAAGGAACCAAACGGCGGACTGCCTCCACACTACCGCTGGATCGGGCCGGAAGATATGCGCGAGCTGGCTTTTCCCAATGTTTTTCTGCGCCTGCTTCGGGATTATTGGGAAACCACCGATTGAATCTTGTACAGGATATCTTTTACAATAGAATAAGGCGCCAAAACAGCTATTAATGGAAATGGGGAATTTTGAATGAGCCAAATGTTGGATGTGCTGATCCGGGAGAAAATTGTGGCGATCTTCCGCAACATTGAGGACAAGTATGCCGACCAGGCAGCCGAGGCGCTGCTGGACGGCGGGATAACCCTGATGGAAATAACGATGAATACGCAGGGCGCTGCTGGGATGATCAGCCGATGGCGCGATAAATACGGGAACAGGGCGGGGATCGGCGCAGGAACGGTGCTTGATCTGACGATGGCGAAGGAAGCCGTCGCTGCAGGCGCCCAGTTTCTGATTTCTCCCAATCTGGATGAAGCGGTTGTCGATTACGGAACGAAGAACGGCATTTCCGTATGGCCAGGCGTTATGACGCCAACTGAGATTGTAAGGGCATGGAAAGCGGGAGCGGAAGCGGTGAAGATCTTTCCAATGGGTACGCTTGGATGGAAGTATTTGGCGGAAATCAAAGCGCCTCTGGATAAAATACCGATGATGGCCACCGGCGGCGTCGATCTGGACAATATTCAAGACTACTTCAAAGCAGGCGCCTGTTCCGTGGGAATGGGCAGCAAACTGGTAAATATGGAATGGGTGAGAGAAGGACGTTTTGATTTGCTGACCGAGCGGGCCCGTAAATTCGCGGATGCGGTCAAATCGCTGTAGGCGGTGTGAAGATGAGGATAGCTTTGATTATAAGCGCGGCGCTTGTCGCGCTTCTTTTGTGGTTGATCTGGATTATCGCAGCCAAAGCCCAGCAGCCGAGGAGAATGGCCAATCCTGCTGTTCCGGTCGGGCGCTACCGGTCATTAACATTCAACAGCGGAGGAATTGCGCTTCAGGCATGGCTCTTGTTTCCGGACAATGAGATGCAGTTCCGGGATTCCAGCCTGCTGCCGCTGGTTATTGTGGCGCATGGCTGGGGCTCTAATCGTTCGCGTGTGTTGAGATATACGCAGCCGCTGCTTGATGAGGGGCTCGCCGTTCTGCTGTATGATGCGCGAAGCCATGGGGACAGCGGAGCCATCAAAGCCCCTTCGGCGCTGATGTTTCGGGACGATATTCAAGCCGCGGTATTAGCTGCCCGCAAGCTGCCGGATATTGATCCGCAGCGGATAGCCGTTCTGGGCCATTCGCTCGGCGGCTTCGGCACGCTGCTCGCGCTGGGTGCGGGACTTCCTGTGCGGGCGGTTGTTACCGATTCGATGCCTACCCGCTTCGAGACCATGCTGAAGGCGGATTTGAAGCGGAAGAAGCTGCCGTTCTTCCCGCTTGGTTACTTCATTCCGGCGATTTGGCTGCTGCGTGCCGGGATCTCTCGTGCCGAATACAAGGCGGCACAAATTCCTTACGCGCTGGCGGCGAACGAAGCTGGTGCCGGGGTGCCGGTGTTGATGATTCATTCGAAGGGAGACAGCTTCATCCCGGCGGATGATCTGCGGATACTTGCGGAGCAGTGGCCGGTTGATGCCTTTTATGTGGAGGGAAGCGGGCACAGCCAGTCCGAGCAGGACCCGCGGTTTTGGAGCAAAGTGATTCCATTTCTTAAGGAGAATCTCTTATAACAAAAAAAGAGGCCTGCGGCAATATCCGCAGGCGCAAGAGAGAATATATAATAAAGGGGGGTCATGTCTCTATTATAGGCAAATAAGATGAAAAGAACATGAAGGAAACATTACAATTATATTACAAAAACATCCGGGTTCTGGAGCAGATAGAGAGCGACAGGTTCCGGATTAAAAAACATCCGGGTTCTGAGCAGATAGAAAGCGACAGGTTCCGGATTACAAAAACATCCGGGTTCTGGAGCAGATAGAAAGCGACAGGTTCCGGATTACAAAAACATCCGGGTTCTGGAGCAGATAGAGAGCGACAGGTTCCGGATTACAAAAACATCCGGGTTCTGGAGCAGATAGAAAGCGACAGGTTCCGGATTACAAAAACATCCGGGTTCTGGAGCAGTTAGAGAGCGACAGGTTCCGGATTAAAAAACATCCGGGTTCTGAGCAGATAGAAAGCGACAGGTTCCGGATTACAAAAACATCCGGGTTCTGGAGCAGATAGAAAGCGACAGGTTCCGGATTACAAAAACATCCGGGTTCTGGAGCAGTTAGAGAGCGACAGGTTCCGGATTAAAAAACATCCGGGTTCTGAGCAGATAGAAAGCGACAGGTTCCGGATTAAAAAACATCCGGGTTCTGGAGCAGATAGAGAGCGACTGATGAGGAAAATAAAGTTTTTTAATTGAAAATAAAGTTCTTTAGCGTAAAATAAAGTTCTTTAGTACTTATCCTGTTCAAATCGCTTCCGTGAATGAATTCGCTCCCAAGGCGGAAACAACTCATGCGTAGGCAGCAACCATTATTTATCGTTTATGTATTGAATCAATAAAGGCTATGGCATCAAACAATGTTAGGAGCCGCCACCTGAACAGCCGCTTACTTTGCGTAGGCGGCTGTTTTTTGCGTTTCGAATGCGATATCGTTCATCACTTGTGGAATAGCGGCTCGATGAACACGTGAAAGAGTTTGTTTTTAATCTCTTCTGTTGAATAACCGCGATGCTGCCTTTGGAAAATATAAACGTCCGGACGCAGCGTCGCCATGATGGCATCCGCCATGAAAACAGCAACGAGGGCGAGCTTCTCGTTATTCGTCGCGACTTCGTTCAATAATCGGACGATAACGGAATGAATGGACTCATAATGCTCCGAATAGAAAGGGACGTTTTGCTGCTCATCGCCGCCACTGTTCGCCTGAATGGCCGCCAGAACGGGAGAATGCGTCTCAAGCGATTCCAAATGATACAGAAGCACGGTTTCCAAACGATCTTTAATCGGGCTTGAGGTATGATCGCCTAAAAACGATTGGATCCGATCGTAGTTCTGGATGCAGCTTTCGCCGATGAGATCCCAGCACAATTCCCCTTTGTTCGTATAGCTTCGGTAAAGAGTACCTTGGCCGACTCCGGCTTCCCGTGCGATCTGACGCATGCTGACATGCTCGACCCCATATTCGGCGAACAAAGCGGCTGCCTTTTCTAAAATGATTTGTCTGCGTTCTTGCGCGTCTTTGCGAAGGTTTCTTTCCAACATTAGATTTCCCCCGTTTCCTAAGCATTATCCAGTTGACAACCGGACTGCGGTCCGGTTATATTGTATAGCAAGCGGACCGCGGTCCACTAACGAACTCGAATAACTCTTATTAGAACATATCTTATCCATCTTGTATAGGCGGATGAATATTGCAGGGAATAAAGTCCGAGGTCCGCGATCGCCAATTAGATTAGAGGAGGAAGTAAAATGTCAAATCGACAACAGCAAGCTAACCATAAGAAAATTGGTGTAGGTGTTATCGGTGCAAGTACGTCTAGCCCTGGGTGGGCCGTCGCGGCGCACATCCCGGCGGTTCAAGCGCTGCCGGACTTTGAACTGGTCGCGCTGAGCACGAGCAACCGTGAATCTGCGGATGCAGCCGCCAAAGCGTTCGATGTTCCCGGATTCGATAATTACCAGGATCTGATTAATTATCCTGAAGTAGACCTTGTCGTAATCGCAATTAACGTGCAATACCATTACGATATCGCTCGTGCTGCGATCGAAGCGGGCAAAATGGTATATAGCGAATGGCCACTCGGCATGTCCACGGAACAAGCGCAAGACTTGGCGGACCGTGCCAAGGAGGCGGGCGTTCGAACGTTTATCGGACTGCAGGCGCGTTATTCTCCGGCGATCCAACACGCTCGTGATTTGATCGTTCAAGGTTATATTGGCGATGTGCTTGCGACTACGCTATCCGGAACGGCTTTGATCTGGGGTCCCGTCACGATCCGGAAATTCGCTTATACGTACGATGTGAACTCCGGCGCGACCATGTTGGCGTCCGCAGGACTTCACGCCATCGACGGACTGAATTACGTACTCGGCGATTATGATAATGTGTCCGCGAAGCTGGAAGTTCGTCACCCCGAAGCTCAAATCGCAGACGATGGGACGACAATCAAAGTGACGGCTCCGGATCACATGGCCGTTATCGGCACACTTGAGAGCGGCGTGTTGGCGACGACCTTATACCGCAGCGGGACATCGCGAGACTTCGATTTGCGTTGGGAGATCATTGGTACGAATGGCGAGCTCGTCATCACCGCCGATTTTAACGGCAATATGCAAAATACCGAACTGAAATTGAGAGGCGGTAAAGGCGAGGACAAGACGCTCAGCGATATCGTCATTCCAAGCCAATTCACCGAAGATATCAAAGCGATTCCCGAAGGACCGGCAAGGGCAAGCAATATCGGAAAATTTTATGCAAGCTTGGCTAGAGATCTTCGCGAAGGCACGAATGAAACGCCGGACTTCGCACATGCCGTCAAACGCCACCAGCTGTACGACACGATCATGACGGCCTCACGTACCGGAGTCGCGCAACAAGTAAACCACACGAACACGCACTAAAAAATAACGGTTATGATGCGACCGGAGAGGATAGGGGAGGGGAATGTTCCACGTTCCTCCTCATCCGGCATGCATCCAGAAATCAGGAGAAAATAAGACGGAAATCGTGTGTCCATACTGTTGTATCGGAAAGCGGAAGTTTGAAGAAGGGTTAAAGAAGTTCGAGCATCGCGATTCGGTGGATATCGTGTACCGCAGCTTTGAACTTGATCCTCACATGGCAATTAACGTAAACGACGATATTTATGGGCTATCGGCCAAGAAATTTAGATCGATGAGAGCACATATGAAAGCTGTACATGACGATATCACAAAGCGAGCAGAACTTGACGGCCTTACATTCCATTATGATACTGCGATACACACGAACACGTTTAACGCGCAACGTCTACTGCATTATTCGGTGCAATTCGGAAAAACGAACGAATTGTTGGAACGGTTGTACAAAGCCTGTTTTACCGATTCCTTGCATATCGGGGACGTGAATACGCTTGTGGCGATTGCCCTAGAAGTCGGACTGGACGTCGCGGAGACGAAGGCGATGCTGGAAAGCGAGCAATACGCCGCCGAGGTAAGAGCGGACGAGCTTAAAGCACAAAAGTTAGGCATTCGAGGCGTCCCTTATTTCGTAATCAACGGAAAATACGCCACCTCCGGCGCGCAGAAGAAGGAAGTATTCACCGAGGCTCTAGAGCAAGCTTGGGCGGAAGAGCATTCCATCGTTCAATTTCGTTCCACAGTAGGGGATAAGGAAGCGCCGGCCTGCTTAGACGGTTCATGCGCAGTGGAGCACTGAGACTTAAACAAAATGGGGGTTAATTACGTGAGCGATCGGATTTCCAAAGCGAATATGTTGTTATTGATATTAGTTTGTTTCGCGCAATTTCTAGAAGTCATGAATTCTTCCACAGTGACTGTGGCAATACCGTCGATTCAATCGGCGCTTCATATGGATGCGAATAATTTACAGTGGATCGTAACGTCTTATGTCCTCACTTTCGCTTGTTTTCTGCTCATTGGCGGACGCGCAAGCGACTTGATCGGGAGGAAACGCGTGTTGACGCTCGGTTTAGCGATTTTTGCGGCGGCATCGCTTGCCGGCGGCTTCGCGATGAATCCGGTTTGGCTCATCGCGAGCAGGGCGATACAAGGGATCGGCGCAGCGCTATCCATTCCTGCGGCAATGTCGCTGATCAGTACGTCAATTCCCGAAGGCGCGCAACGGAATAAAGCTTTTGCCATCTTCGGTGCGTTAGGCTCGGGCGGTTTCGCGGCGGGTTCGATCGTCGGCGGGCTGCTGACGGACTCGGTCGGCTGGCGATCGTTGTTTTTCTTAAACGTTCCGCTCGGGATTGCGATCATTATCGGATTAGTATTTGTTAAAGAACGGCCGATGGAGCAAAAGAACAAGCCATCCATTGATTTGCCCGGCGCGATTGCCGTGCTGTTAGGCATATTCGTTCTGGTGTACGGGTTGTCCATGCCCGATGTGGATGGCAGCTGGTCGACCGCGAAAATCGCAACCTTGATCGCCGGAGCGCTTATTCTGGTCGGATTCGTCTTCATTGAGAAATATGCCATAAACCCGCTCATGCCGCTCCGATTGTTTCGTATCGGTTCGCTCGTATCATCGAATATTATCGGATTCTTGATGTATTCCTTCATGACCGCATTTATTTACTTTTCAACTTTGTATTTTCATGCGCTTGGCTATTCTTCATTAGTAACGGGCTTGGCTTTTCTGCCGCTCGGATTATCGTCCGTTCTAGCCACCCAAATCACGCCTTACTTCATGCGTAAATTCGGAGCGAAAATGTTATTGATCGTTTCGCAACTCATTAATGCGCTCGGCTTATTCTGGTTGAGCACGATGTCCATGGACAGCGTTTATGCCGCGTTTACTTTTCCGGTTTTCATTCTGTTGGGTCTGTCGACGGCAGCCGGATTTACGGCCATCATCGTAGGTTCCGTACGGGATGTACGACTTGAGGAGCATGGCGTCGCCGGCGGCATTGTGAATACGTTCCTGCAACTCGGAGGCAGTCTCGGATTATCCATTCTGGCAACGGTCGCGAGCTCGGTGACCGCCTCGGCAACCGATCCGTCGTCCAACGAAGCCATGCTTTCGGGATTCCACAACGCATTAGCCGTTGGTGGCAGCTTCGCGTTATTCGCTTTGCTCCTGGCCTTAATCAGCATGAGAAAGAAAAAAGCAACGGTGCAGCACACCTAGATCAATCTTTCGTCACCCCAAGGAGGAACCGACATGAATACGAACACGACAAAAAAAGAAGTGCTGGATGCTTATCATTTCAGACATGCGGCGAAAACATTCGACCCGACCAAAAAAATACCCGAAGAAGATTTTCGGTTTATTTTGGAAACGGGAAGATTATCGCCTAGTTCCAACGGGCTTGAGGCATGGAAATTTCTGGTCGTTCAAAATCCGGAACTTCGGGAAGAACTGCGGCCGTTCGCTTACGGCGCGTACAATCAACTGCCTACCGCGAGTCATATGGTCGTTATTCTTGCCCGTAAAGGACTTGTCCCGGAATCCCCTTATATTTTTGACCAACTGACAAAAGTTAAAAAATATCCCGCTGAAAAGGTGCGAAACAACGTAGGGGCATGGCATGATTTCTTCGATTCGTTCCATCTCGATAACGAACAAGCGAGAACGGCTTGGGCTGCCAAACAGACGTATATCGCACTAGGGAATATGATGACTTCCGCGGCGATGATCGGAGTCGACTCTTGTGCCATCGAAGGCTTTTTACCCGATAGGATCAACGAAATTTTCGCAAAACAGGGATTGCTCGGAGACGACGAGTACGAAGTAAGCGTCATGGTCGCTTTCGGTTATCGGGCGAAAGAACCGCACGATAAAACGAGAAGAACGATGGAGCAAGTATCCGAGTGGATTCTTTAACGTCCGTATAGTCGAGGTTGATTTATTATTGAGCGAAATAAGCCGAGATATTTCCTATTCCGGGCTTGATCTTGCCTGGAAGGAATTTCGGCTTCGTAGCGAAATGGCAGGCATTACCATAAACAAACAAAGGACGTGACGATATGTTGAAGAGTAAAAAGCTTCAAATAAGTTTGATTTTGGGGTTAGTTATTCTAACGATTATTATTTCGGGATGCTCGGATCAAAATATTGAGGCACAACAAACAACCCAGGACCCGCAAGCTGCTCAAATTACTGAACTTGAACAAAGATATCAAAACTTGGAAGACGTTGAAGAGATCAAAAAATTGAAAGCTCGCTATTTCCGTTTTATCGATGAAAAAAAATGGTCGGATTTTGCAGAGCTTTTTACTTCTGATGCCCATATTGAAATCGACGGCAATGTATTTAACGGCGGGGAAGCATTCGCCAAAGGGGCGGGGAGTGTCATCGGTGCTGCGCCTACGGTTCACCACGGACATATGCCCGAGATAGATATAATCGATCAGGAGAACGCGAAGGGCATTTGGGCAATGGAGGATATGTTGACCTATCCTGACGCAAAGGACGCTCCACCGGGGCATGACGGGTATGGTTCATATAGCGAAACATATAAGCGCGTGGATGGCGTCTGGAAAATTAGCAGCGTGGTTCTAACCCGATTCCGTATGGATCCTCTCGCAAACTGGAATCCTGGTACAGATCCTGTAACTGGGAAGTAACTGGCTTTTGACTACTAATATTGATAAAAATGAAAAAGTTACCCCTATGGACGCGATGGAGCTCCAAGGGACTTACAATATGAGCAATATTTGCTTTTTCGGTAAAAACCATCGTCGTACGAAGATGGTTTTGTATGATAACAATTGGCAAATCAGTTGAAACAAGGCTACCGGCAGTGGAAATGGGATGAAATTCTTGTCATTTCTGACATCAAGTTTTTTGGGCGAAACTATCAATTGGTTCTGTGTTTCTAATAGGAATAGTTTTGAAAGTGATTCGTGGTCTAAGGAATTACTACAGGACAGTATAAACTTGATTCTGATATACAAGAAAAAAGTGCTTAACTTTGCTTATGCAAGGTTGGGCACTTTTTTAATTGTTTCTTGGTTTCTAAGAAGACCAGTTCCTTATTTCCATTAAACAATTTTATTTTCCCTCACCAGCTACAGGTTCCGGATTACAAAAACATCCGGCAGCGCCGGGCAACTTCCGGACGGTGCAGGTCGGCGTGAATGACATTGCCCTCTCGTGGGATACGGTTACTTCGGCTACGTAATATAATCTGGCGAGAAACAACGAAGAGATCTTCAGGGGCGACCCGACGGCCAGTTACCACGATTGGGGACTGGAGTCGGGGATGTTCTACCGATACGAACTATTCACGGCGAACGGGACCGGACGAAGGGAATCCGCAGCACTGAACAGACTCATCACGCTCCAGAAACCCATTCGCTCGGTGTGAAGTGGGACATGTTCTTGTCATTCCGACAACTAACCGCTTTTATAAATATCGGAAATAAAGGATAATCCGGCTACGTTAGGAAAGGACATATATTGATCATAATTAATGACGGTGAAGGAGACGATTATTTTATACAGGCCAGCTGGCAATAGGCCGGTAGTGATAGAATAACAGCGAATAATTTGCCAATTAAAAGGAGGCTCAAGGATAACGGGCGTTGGATCCATGCTTCCATCCAGCAGCAATTGACCTAGTGGCGGGGTTGTTACGATCGTATTCGTAGTCGCATTGACCAAATCAATCTGCGCTTCCATTGCATTATCGGCAAATGCAGTTAAACTGATCATTAATTGTCCGTCTTCGGCAACCGTGAAGGGGGCCGTGGCCGCAGCGAAACCGAATACTGTCTATGTGCCGTCGTTGAATTCCAGATTGGTACCGGATCGGGAACAGTTCCGAACGCGGGATTATTGTCATTAACGAATTTCTGTAAGCGAGGCCACGTATAGTATTGAGGAACCTGGACGGCAAGCGTGCCTATCCCGGTAGTGGCGGCGGCCACTGCCGCAAAACGATCCGATGCCACGAATACATTCGTCGTAGTGCTGACTAGTCTTTGCACGGGAATTAACGGTGATGGCGCAATAAGCGGATCCTCGGTCAAGAATGGCATATATATGGTTACATTATCCGGGTCGATGATGGCTTGACCCGTTCCCGGACCACCGCCGTTAACCGATGGACCACTTGGATCTCCCCACCAATTATTCGTTGCATCCAGTTTTAAATTAGGCAAGGTTTGATTATAGCTTCCGGCTTCCACGTTTAATCCAGCTAGCAGATTGCCCATGATGCTATTGTGCTTGATTCGGACGTTGGAGTTCGGAGTAACGACAAACTCCAACCGGACTTCTATGCCACTGTCTCCATTTTCGCTCAAAATATTGTTCACAACCGTAATACGGTCATTACCACCCGCTAAAATGATCCCGAACAAATTATTGCTAATCGTATTTTCCAGAAAACAAACATTTTCGGCTGTTAGCACATATATCCCGCCATCAAAGGTGATTGCATTGTTGGAAACGAGTACGTTAAATACGGGAAAAGACGCCCCAATAAGAAGCATCGCAGCGTTTTGGTGATTCGTGAATTTATTGTTATCAATGTGCATTAGACAATCCGGAATCCGTATAAATGGCGGTGCCGCTCGACGATCCTGGTTGATTGTTATCTGTGATGAAGTTTTGGCGGACAAGGCTTTCAATCGTTCCGGTCGAGTTCATATTGATTCCGATGACATTATTGCGAATAATATTATTGAAAAGCCAGAATCCCGCAGAAGTATTCGTTGTCGATATGCCCGGTCCAACTGAGTTGTCTTGAATCGTAAGCCGTCGATTACGATCGCCTCGGCAGTCAGGACGAATGTGCCATTGGCAATATTCCCTTGTACGATCGACTCTTGATCAGAACTGCCGGATCGTGTTCGGGCATCTACGCCGTATTGGGCGCCATGCAACTGCATAGGTCTTAGGACGTTAATTAGCGGCTCATTATATAAACCGGCTGCGACCTGTACGGTTCCTTGCGTTGCCACCGCATTAACGCCTTCTTGAATCGTAGCAAATGCATTGGTTCCAATAATCATTCCTGGACCAACGACGGTACCGGCAGGCAATCCAGCCCAGCTGCTATTGACGTACACAACCTCTGGCATTTGCTATTCTCTCCTTGAATTTGATTTCTTTTCGAATGGATAAATTATTCAAAAGTTTCCATTTACGAATAAGCTTGAAGCAGACGATTACGCATCTGAATTTATTATTAAATTCATGCCATTTCACGAACACTAGATTTACACCAATAAATAGTTATATATCATATGACGGCGAATAACATTTGAATGGGTTTATCTACCTTGAGCGTTGAATTGCTGAAATTGAATTTCAATGCTGTACAGTACGTCTTTACAAGGGCATGGGACTGTTCCTCGCTGGCTCGGGCCGCAGGACATGACACAGCTTATCGTCCTCCGCGCCATCCAGGGGATCGGGCTTCTTGATGGGGATGGGCATGTTCGGCGCAATCACCTGCATTCCGCTGTTCTCGCAAGCCGTTTTGGGTTCTGGAGTTTCTTTATTACTTCTAATTAGTGGTATATTTATTTAGAAGCGGATTAATAGACTTAGATCCGGGAGCAACCTGCAAATAACCCATTTGGAGTTGGTGGAAGGAGGAGTAAAAATGAACTTTTCGAAACTGGAGGATTATCTGGATCGTTTTTACATGGAGAAAAACATTCCCGGCGTAGGTTTTGCAATGTATTACAAGCACAAGCCTGTCTTTGAGCACTATGCAGGATTTTCCGATGTAGAGAATCAAATCAAATTCGGACCCGATACGATTTTCAGGCTCTATTCAGCGACCAAAGTCATAACCTGTACGGCGCTCCTGCAATTGTTCGAGGCTGGAACGTTTAAGCTCAGCGATCCGCTATATGCGTATATTCCCGAGTACAGGAACATGACCGTCCGGCACATTCTGAAGGATGGGTCGGAGGAGGTGCGTCCTGCGCAGAACAACATCACTATTGAGCATCTGTTTAGCATGACGGCAGGTCTTGATAAACGGGATACCGGGGAGACCCGAAAAGTTATCGAGGAATCAAAAGGCGAGGGCAAAACGCTGGATGTTATCAAGGCGCTTGCCAAAGAACCGCTGATCTTCGAGCCGGGTACACATTTCAAATACAGTGCCTGCCATGATGTATTGGGTGCGCTTATCGAGGTGCTGTCGGGCAAGACCTTCGGGGCCTATCTCAAGGAGAATATTTTTGACAGGATCGGTATGAGTGAGACTTCTTTTGCTCTGAAGGACGAGAAGCGCTTCTGTAAGCTTTACAATAACTTCAATGGAAAGACGCATACTGCAAAGAGTATAGGGGAGACATTTGTTCTCCAACCAGGCAGGGCTTATGAGAGCGGCGGCGGCGGACTCTACTCTACCGTAGCCGATTACATCTTGTTTGCCGAGGCGTTGTGCAATTATGGCTTGGCGTCAAACGGCGAGCGCATCCTAAGAAAAGAGACAGTCAATGAGATGAGGACAAAGCGCTTATGCCAAGAGGCGCAGCAGGATTTCGCCAAATTCGGCGGAGTGAGCAAGAACGGCTACAGTTATGGTCTTGGCGTACGGACGCTGGTGGATAGGGAGGAAAACAACTCTTTGAGCCAAAATGGCGAATTCGGCTGGGACGGCGCCCGCGGGTGCTATGTTGTCATTGATCCGGAGGCAGAAGTGGCATTGTTCTATGCACAGCAAGAGGGAGGCTCTCCATGGTATCGCTGGCACGGGACGATACGAAATTACGCCTATGCCAGCGTCTGGGGAGATAAACCACTATAATATTGGTTATGAAAGCGATTAACCAGTGCAGCAAGATGAGCAAAAGATCCCGTCAAATACAATATTACATAAAACAGGCTGGTGCCCTTGACCGGGAGCCTTGGCTGCCTGTGGAAGCCATTAGGCAAATCTATCAAGGAATCTAACAAACAGGAAAAAAACTGAAAGAGGGCGTATCCAGATATGCGCTCTTTTTTAGCGCAGTTTAATAGATTTATGGAATTTATTTACATCAACATCAACCTCTCGTCTACTTCCATTTTATATAGTTTTGGAGTTTACGCCAATGATTTTACACACGCATTTCTATCTTTCCAGGCAGAGGAGCTCTAGCAGGGGGCTGTGTTTTTCGGTAACTTATGGCTTAATAAGGGAGGGAATATTTTAGTATAAGGAAGGAGATGGCCTTTGAAAATAGTCGGCTTTTGGCGAAGATCGATATTTATACGGCTTGTCCTTACCTTTCTGATCGTTATGGTACCGCTGTACGGAATCGGCATCAGTATGTACAAATGGGGCGTGACCGCGATCAAAAGGGAAATTCTCAATACAAAGGCAGCCCAGATGTCCTACTATCTGGATAAACTCGAAAAGGAGATTCAGGGACTCAAGCTGGTACAGTCTGATACGCTTTACAATGACGATATTAACCGGCTGGCCAATAGTGTTCCGTTCATGGACAATTACGAACGCGGTTATTATTTAAACAAGCTTCAACAGAGGCTGAGTGCGATTAAAAACGGCAGTAATTACATTGAAAATGTAATCGCCTACATACCATCCATAGGGCGGACAATTCCTGCAGAAGGCAGTATAGAAGATTTGCAGGAAACGGATTTGAAATGGATGACGTTCTTCGACAACTCGACTCCTTCGCAGTTGATTTATAGCGATGAGCAGCTGCTTCTTAACGCTTTTTTTCCGCCGAACTACATCAAGAAAAGCCCTCAGCCTTTATATGCTGTGCAGATCAAGCTATCCCTCCCTCGGCTCAAGGAGTCTCTGCAGCAATTCAACCTGAACGAGAATAGCGGTTCATTCCTTATGGATGCCCGCAAGCATTTGCTGATTTCAGACAATAGGGCAACGCCAACCCAGGAACGTATCCGCGTGCTGGTAGGCATTTCCGACAGCGGCAGCGGTTCAATTACGATTACAGATGAGCGTTACCTTTATATTTACCGCACTTCATCTTATATGGGTCTTACACTGGTCAGCTATATTCCGGAAAGCTCTCTGTTTGCCGGGCTGGGAAAATACGAATTCTCGTTCTGGCTGCTTTCTGTAGCGGTACTATTGATCATCATTCTTTTTTCGCTGACGATTCTCCGCTTTATCAGGATGCCGCTGCATACTCTGATCAGAGGGTTTAAACGGCTTGAAAACGGAGACATGGATTTCTCGATCGGTCATCGCTATGAAGACGAGTTTGGTTTTCTCTATGACAGATTCAATTCTATGCTCGGGCGGTTGCGATCGCTGATCGACCAGAACTATAAGCAGACCATCATGGTGCAGCGGGCGGAGCTGAAGCAGCTGCAAGCCCAGATAAACCCGCATTTTCTCTATAACAGTTTTTTTATCCTTTACACGATGACCAGGCGGGGCGAATATGAGCAATTAATGAAATTTCAACTTCAGCTGGGGGAGTATTTCCAATTTGTAACCCGAAATGCTTCGGATGAGGTAACTCTCGAGCAGGAAGTCAACCACGCGCGAACTTATTGCGATATACAGTCGATGCGATTCTCCAACAGAATTCGGGTGGAGTTCGGCGAGCTGCCGCCGGTCTATGCAAACGTAATTGTGCCGCGGTTAATTCTGCAGCCCATTATTGAGAACGCTTTCGAGCATGGATTGGAGAATCTGGAAGAGAACGGTCTGCTGAGAGTCCGGTTCCTTCCGGAGAAAGACGGGTTGCTCATTGAGGCAGCGAACAACGGAGCGCCGATGACAGACGAACAGCTCCGCAAATTCGAGTCCGATATAGAATCGAACGAACACGCGGAAGTCACAGGCTTGAGCAATATACACCGGCGGATCAGGCTGCTTCTCGGGAACGGGTGCGGTCTCAGCATTGCAAGCGGCGAGTTCGGTGTCGTGGTAACGATCCGGCTGGCAACAATCTGAACAAGAAGGGGGATTCCGATGTATACGCTTTTGATAGTCGATGATGAACCGATTATCGCCGACGGCTTGTATGAAGATTTCAAAGATTGCGGTGAATGGGAAATGGATGTGCATCGCGTCTATTCCGGGAAGGGAGCGCTCGAGCTATTGGGCCGGATGAAAGTCGATATTATCATTTCGGATATTCGTATGCCTGGTCTGGATGGAATCGGATTGCTTCATCATGTTAGAAGCAATTGGCCATCCTGCCGTGTGATCTTTTTAACCGGTTATAAGGAGTTTGACTACGCGCATCGCGCCATGGAGAACGGTGCAGTCCGATATATTCTGAAAACGGAAGGGTATGGCAAGGTAAGGGAGGCCGCCCGGCAGATCATAGCGGAGATTGAGCGGTCGCTTCGTGCCGAAGCGCTGATTGCCGAGGCGGAAGAAAGGCTTCAGGTATTGAACGAGATGATGCTGCAGGACATGCTGGCAGCCGCGCTGTGCGGAGAGATGGAGGCCGGTTCCGCCATTGCCGAAGAGCTGATGCGGATCGGCTTGCCTCTCAATCCCTTCAAGCCGGTCTGGATGGCTGTCTGCCGATTCGACACGCCATTCCCGCCGGTACCGTCAGGATATATGGCCAGGAAGGCATCAGTCGAAACGATCCGTCTGATTGCCGAGCAGTATTTTTCGCCACTTGTGGAGAGTGTCATGACCGCTTCCGGTTCGAATCTGATGGCATGGCTCCTGCAGGCGAAAAATACAAGCAACGGGTCTGAATTCTCCGGCCATCGGGATGAGCAAATCGGACTGTTCATCCGCGAAACGCTCGAAACCATCCAGAGGGCAGCAAAGGAAACGACGGAGCGGACGGTTTCGTTTGCGGTCTGCACGGAGACTATTGAATGGGAGCGGATTGCGGAAGCGTATCAATCGCTCGCGCTTCTTCTTGATTACCGGTTGGGTGCAGGTACGGAGATGCTTCGTACCGATAAGCAGGAGACCCGCTCCCAGGATATCGTTACCAAGGTCAAAGTCTATATTGACGCGCATCTTCACGAGGATATTTCTCTTGTTAGGCTTGCGGATCTGGTTCATTTCAATCCGACCTATCTGTCCCGCTTCTTTAAACAACAAACCGGTCTTAACCTTTCCGAATTCATCCAGACTGTCCGCTTAGACCGGGCCAAGCAGCTGCTGGCCGATTCCGAGAACCGCATCCACGACATAGCAGCATCGCTCGGTTATGGTTCCGCTTCGAACTTTGCCCGTTCCTTCAAGAAGTTGACGGGTCTCGCCCCACAGGATTACAGAGATGCATTTTGCAGGTAAACAAATGAATGGGGCGTAAAGAAATGATGATATGAAAACGCTTTAATCTTTTCTATAATGAAAACACGGTGGCCACTGTAAATAATGATTAAAGGGGAACGAGCATGGAAAAGAAATCTTCATACACAAAAATTTTCCTGATTGCTGTCTTTACGGCTGCAATTCTGGTTCTTACGGCCTGCGGAGATAACGCGACAACGAACAAAGAAAGCGATGATTCACCGCAAGCAAGCAATACATCGAACGACAACACGGGGGAAGCAGCCGTCTCTAATGCGGAAGACGCGAAGGGAATATACAGCCCTCCGATTACCGTTACATCGGTTATGGGCTTAAGCGATCAGGTCCAGAAAGCCGTCGCCATCAAGCCGGATGTTGCAAGCGACAACATATGGACCCGAGGCTATGAGAAGGAATTGGGAATCAAGGTTAACTACCTCTGGACGGTACCCGGGGCACAGATGGAACAAAAAATGAACGTGGCGATTTCTGCAAATGATTTGCCGGACATCATCCCTGCCAACTCACGTCAATTCAAGATGCTGGTTGATACGGGTGTGGCCATGGATATTACGAAACTGTTTGATCAGTACGCCTCCGATTTTACAAAGGAAATGATGGAAGCCGACAAGCAAATCGGTTTAAATCAGGCTACTGTGGAAGGCAAACTGATGGGTCTCCCGCAGCTGAATGGGGCTATTGATGCAGCATCGATGATTTGGATCCGGACGGATTGGCTGAAAAATCTCGGTCTGGAGCCTCCAAAGACAATGGACGATGTAATGAAAATCGCGGAGGCGTTCACTAAAAACGATCCGGACCAGAACGGAGTCAATGATACCTACGGACTTGGGCTCGTGAAGGACTTGATGGGCGGTTTTGCCGGGCTTGACGGTTTCTTCGAGGGCTATCACGGTTACATTAACGGGTGGATAGATGACGGAACGGGCAATCTTGTCTTTGGGGGGATACAGCCGCAAATCAAGAGCGCACTCGCCAAGGTGGCGGAACTGTATAAGAACGGATATATCGACAAGGAATTTTCCGTCAAAGACACCGCAAAGGTCGCAGAGTCGGTAACGGCTGGCAAAGTCGGAATGCAATTCGGCCAGCATTTCAACCCGTTCTACCCGCTGCAGGATGCGAAGAACAAGGACCCGAAAGCGGATTGGCAGGCGTTCCCGGTTGTCTCTGCAGACAGTGAGCCCGCTAAGCCGATGATTAACGGCTCTGCAGGCACGTTCTACGTCGTCAATAAGAATATGAAAAATCCGGAAGCAGCGATCAAGCTTTACAATTATTTCTATGCCAAAGACCCGGCGATCAGCCCGGAATTCGATCCCGCTTATCACGGCAAGAACGGCGAGCTCGAAAAAGCGCCGGATCAAAGCTTTCAATTGGCCACTATGTCGACGTTCTACCCGCAGCAGAACCTGTTCATCCATCAGAGCGTGAACAAGTATTTCAAGGAAAAGGATCAATCGGTCTTGGAGAATTACTGGGTCAAGGATAACGTGGAACAGATCGAGAAGTACAAGGCTGGCGATAATAAGCTCTGGAGCGCCTACGCTTGGGCGGGCCCCGACAACAGCGCATTCAACGTGATCGACTACTACGACAAGAATAATCTGTTTTTGCAAAACGGCTACATCAAAACCGATACGGACTCGACTACTCAAAAGGGAGCGACGCTTAAGCAGATGCGCGACGAGACGTTCACAAAAATCATTATGGGAACGGCGCCCGTCGATGAATTCGACGCTTACGTGATGAAATGGAAGAAGCTCGGCGGGGACGACATTACCAAAGAAGTCAACGCAGCCAAGTAAGGTCAACGAAGCCGGTTGGGTGGATGAATTCGATCCTTCAACCGGCTACAAATAGAACGGGGAGTGTAAAGGGAATGGCGATTAGACAAACCGCGGCTCAAATCGGCGGATATACCAAACGTGCGCGTGCCGCAGCGAAATTCAGGCAGCAGATTCCAATGCATCTCATGCTGCTCCCATGCATTCTGCTGGTCGCGGTCTTCAGCTACTATCCGATGGTTGGCATACTGATCGCATTTCAAAACTACAATCCGACGAAAGGGTTCTTCAATTCGAAGTTCGTCGGCCTCGAGAATTTTAACTATGTTTATGCGATGCCGGAGACGATGCAGGTGCTCTGGAATACGATCTTTATCGCGCTGCTAAAGATCATTTTCGGGCTGCTCGTACCCGTCATATTTGCGATATTGCTTGATATGGTCCGCCGCAGCTTCGTGAAGCGATCCATTCAGACGCTGATTTATATTCCGCACTTTTTGTCCTGGGTCATTCTGTCGGGCATCCTGGTTGACATTTTGTCCCCGACTGACGGCATCATCAGCTTCATGCTGAAAGGAATGGGGATCGAACCTGTTTTTTTCCTGGCAAACGAGAAAATATTCCCTTATATCCTGGTCGTTACCGATGTTTGGAAGGAGTTCGGCTACGGGACGATTATTTATCTGGCGGCGATCACTTCCATTAACACCTCGCTCTACGAGGCTGCCGTCATGGACGGCGCCAGCCGTTTCCGCCAAGTGCTGCATGTCACCATTCCGGGTATTATGCCCATTGTTGTGCTGATGGCGACGCTCAGTCTCGGCAACGTGCTGAACGCAGGCTTCGAGCAAGTGTTCAATCTGTACAGCCCCGTCGTATACAAGACCGGCGACATCCTGGATACATTCGTTTACCGGATCGGATTGCTGAACAGCCAATATGGCGTTGCTACCGCGGTCGGGCTGTTCAAATCAGTCGTTTCGTTTGTTTTCATCGTCGCGGGCTACAAGCTTGCCTCCAAATTCGCAGGCTATCGCATTTTCTGACAAAGGAGCGTGCAGCATGCATCACCAAACGTTCGGCAGCAAAGTATTCGAAGGCGTAAATTATCTACTCCTTGCTGCCAGTGCGCTGCTATGTATTTTTCCGATTATCCACGTGTTGGCCGTGTCCTTCAGCAGCAGTACCGCAGCTGCTGCCGGGGAGGTGACGCTATGGCCAGTCGACATTAACCTAAGCTCTTATAAATATGCGCTTAATAATCCGCAGTTTCTCACCTCCTTCCTTGTAACGCTGGAGCGTGTGGCGCTCGGCATTTCTGTCAATATGCTGTTGACTATTTTCGCGGCCTATCCTTTGTCCAAGGAACGCGGTGATCTGTATGGGCGGAATGTTTATTCGTGGTACCTGTTTATCACGATCATTTTCAGCGGCGGACTCATTCCCTGGTATATGACGGTTAAGCAGCTTGGCCTGCTGGACTCGGTGTGGGCGCTGATTCTGCCGGGTGCGGTCCCTGTATTCAACGTCATCATTTTGCTTAACTTTTTCCGCCAGCTCCCGAAGGAGATCGGCGAATCGGCCTTCATCGACGGCGCGGGTCATTGGACCATTCTAAGTCGAATTTATTTGCCGCTTTCGAAGCCGGCTCTTGCGACATTAGTGCTCTTTACCTGTGTAGGGCACTGGAACTCCTGGTTTGACGGGCTGATACTGATGAGCTCGCCGGATCATTATCCACTGCAATCCTATCTGCAGACGATCATCGTCAACCGCGATATGTCCCTGTTTACGACCGCCTCGCAGGAGGAACTCAAGACGTTGTCCCAGGTGTCCGACCGCACATTGAAATCGGCGCAGATTTTTATCGCGGCCGCCCCGATTCTGGCCGTGTATCCGTTTCTTCAGAAGTATTTTATGAAAGGTATTGTACTCGGCAGCGTGAAGGGTTGATGCCAGTTTGGCAACTATTGCTTTTCATACGTTTATATCAGGAGGGCTTCGCATGAAGAACATGAATAACTATGATGTAGCCGCTTATGTCTGGCCGGCTTATACGGGGGACGAACCCAGAACCAGGATGTTCTGGCCCGAAGGAATCGGAGAGTGGCAGTCCGTCAAAAATGCCGTGAGAAAATTTCCGGAACACGATTGGCCGAGGAAACCGTTATGGGGATATGTCAATGAAGCCGATCCCTATGTGATGGAAATGCAAATTAATGCTGCGGCAGACCACGGAGTCAATGTGTTTATCTATGACTGGTATTGGTATGACAAGCGGCCTTTCCTGGAGCAGTGTTTAAATAATGGCTACTTGAAAGCGCGAAACAATGACAGGGTTAAATTTTACTTGATGTGGGCGAATCACGACGTCAACCATACATGGGATATCCGGCTTTCTCATATGCAGGATACGGTCATCTGGGAGGCGTCGGTTGATCGGCCCGAGTTCGAACGAATTGCCAACCGGTTGATCGCCGAATACTTCAAACACCCGTCCTACTACACCATCGACGGCAAGCCTGTATTTATGATTTACGATCTGGCAAATTTAATGAAGGGCTTGGGAGGAGCAAGCGCAACCAAAGACGCGTTCGTATGGTTCCGAAACCGGGCGGTAGAGGAAGGGCTTCCGGGACTTCATCTTCAATTGACCCTATGGAGCGAGATGAGTTTCAATCTTAGCGGCGTCGATGGCGGCAAAGAGGCAACGACAAGCGAGGTTGTCACTCTGCTGGGATTTGACAGCTTGTCCCACTATCAGTTTGTGCATTTTGCAAATATCGACAGAGACTATGATGACATTATGAAGGATGTCGTTCAGGAATGGCAGCGTATTGACCAAACCTATGACATTCCTTATTTCCCGCATATTTCAATCGGATGGGACAACAATCCGCGATTTCGATTTCAGGAATTCCGTCCCGGCATTGTGAAGCAGAACACACCGGACAATGTGCAAAAGGCGCTTCAGCTGGCCAAGCAATATGCCGACAGTCATCCAGGTCAACGTCCATTGATCACCATTAACAGCTGGAACGAATGGACGGAAACCAGTTATCTTCAACCGGATGACCTATATGGGTACGGCTATCTTGAGGCAGTGAAGCAAACCTTCAAGAAGTAACAGGGCCAACTTCTATTAGATAGAAGTGATGTGGCAGAGAGAGTGTTAAACTTCCTTTATAAGGTAATTCTCGGTGGCTTCACACCTGCTTTTTTCGTGTTTTCATGCGACGCGTCGAACTCAATTAATTCAACAAAGCAGCTGGTTCCAGACTTTTTTTATCATGTGACAGAGGCAGGCGGCTCAACCGGCTGCCTTTTTGGCGCGCGCGATTGGACAGCATTCCTGGGGAATGGTTTTGGCTATCGAGATGGGATAGGCCTTGGACTTACGAAGGTCTGCAGGTAAGCTTTTACGGCAACGAAGTTTACGACCGGCATGGGCCGGGGCTGCATAGAGCCCCTGCCGGACACCGGGAAATGATTGTCGAATGTGCTGATGTTTTGATATACTGACCATAACTTTCTTGAAGGACGTCTCTCGTGGGCTGCACAATCAGCCTCGCGGTTAAGAAGAGACGTCTTTTTTCCACCTTACAGGAACCTATTTTACTCAATTCATAGAGTTTTGGAGGCGCATTCATTGAACCGCAGCTTATTGACCAGGCTATCCCTGAAGAAGCGGCTTCTCATCATTATTCTGACCAGCTCGCTTATCCCGTTGGCCTTAATTGGAACTCTTTCATACTATAAAATGTATTCCATGCTGGACAACAAAATCGAGTCAGGCGTGCAAAATAACTTGCAGCAGGTTGAACTTTCGCTGGAGAACACGTTATCCAACCTGAATCATGTTACACAGCAGCTAGCATTTAACGGAAGTATTGGACAAGATTTACAAAACTATCTGGATACAGCGGATGTATATGAAAAATCGCGATTAGAGAAGGAGCTCGTCAACGAGCTCAATATTATCAACTTTGCCAATCCGTCGATCGGGCTGACATTCTATTATTTTAAGAACGACCATCGCTTTTTATTTGAGAACTTCCCGATCAAAAAAGATTTTGATTTGGACAGCTTGCCCATTCTGCAGCAGTATGACAGCATCACTTATTATGGTCCGCACAAAGCCAGCAACCGGTTTGACGACAATAACGTCATCTCCGTCTTCCGGCAGGCCAATATCCCGGATCGGGACGATGTGTACGTTTATATTGAAACCGGATTCAAATTTGCCGAGAAAATATTGGAGAGCAGCCAGGATGGCATGCAGGTCGACCATCTGATCGTCAATGATCAGGGTTTGGTCAGCTACAGCGAGAATCCGGCTGATTTTCCTGTCGGCACGATGTATCCGGACGAGAATGTACCGGGCAAATCCTTGAAGCATAAGGGATATTATTTATTTCGGAATGTCAGCAATCAGGGCTGGAGCGTTGTTTCCGTCATCCCGCAGTCGGAGTACAGCAAGGAAATATCGGAATGGATCAAGCAGTTTGCCGGCTTCTCCCTATTGTCGATTGCCGTCAGTCTGCTGCTTGGCTGGCTGCTCTGGCGGATGGTGTACGTGCCTCTTACAAAATTCAATAAAGAGATCATGCAGCTGACAAACAAAAACTTTCATTCTGAGATCAAGACTTCGCAAATTCCCGAGTTCGATCATCTGCTGCATCAATTTTGGAACATGCGCAGGCGGATCTGGGAGCTGCTTGCCGAAGTGGAGCAGAAGGAGAAACGAAAAGCCGACCTTGAGGTCGAAAAGCTGATGTACCAGATCAATCCGCATTTTCTCTATAACACGCTCGATACGGTTTGCTGGCTTGCGCGCCTGAACGGCCAGGACGAGATCGACGGTCTTGTTACGTCACTCAACAAGCTGCTCCATTACAATCTGGACAAGCAGGGACAAGAAACGACGATCCGGCAGGAGATCGGCGCCCTGAGGGAATATTTGAATTTGCAGCAGATACGCTATGATTTTCGCTTTGGCGTGGAAATTGATGCTGACGCAACCATCGAAAATCTGGACATTCCCAAGTTTATTCTGCAGCCTCTTGTGGAGAACGCCTTATATCACGGATTGGGAGACGATGGGGTGATACAGGTGCGGGTCAGCCTGGAAGGATCGTCCCATGTCGTCCTCTCGGTAACCGATAACGGAATCGGATTATCCGGGGAGACCATTCATAAGCTGCTTCATAATGAGCGCGGCGAGAATAAGAAGATGGGGTTTGGCATCGGTATCAATTACGTCAAGCGCGTGCTTTCATCGCGATATGGATCGGAAGCCGTAATACAAATGAAAAGCAACGAGAGCGGAGGTACCACTGTTCTGCTTCGCATTCCTTTACAAAAGGCTGGTGTATGAGATGAACGTATTGATTGTGGATGATGATAAATTGGTCCGCAAAGGGCTGATGGTTCTGATGCCCTGGAAGCAATTCGGGCTGCAGGTTGTCGGAGAAGCGGCTAACGGCGAGGCAGCACTTCAATTTCTGCAGAATAATGATGTCCAAATGCTCGTTACCGATTTGGCCATGCCGGTCATGTCGGGCATCGAATTAATGCGCACCGTCCGCATCCGCTTCCCGGATATTTGGTTGATCGTCCTGACCTTCCATCAGGATTTCGAATATATTCAAGAATCGCTCCGGCTCGGTGCAATCGACTATATCGTGAAGACGCAGCTGGAAAAAGAGAAAATGGAGGATGTGCTTGCGCGCATTATGGGGAGGATTGCCGAAGAAACCGGGAAACGTCCGCCAGCGAGCCGGTTTCTGCCGGAGGAGAACGAGAAGCTTCAATTTCAGAGCGGGACCGGTCTTGTTTTATTATCCCTGACTCCCCGGCAGGACAGCGATTGGACTAGACGGCTGCCGGTTAGGCCGGGAGACTTTATGACGGAAGTGGAACAGGATTTATGGCTGTGGGTCCAAGGCGATAGCGATGCCTTGTCGCTGCAGGGTGAGGATTTGCCGGAACGGCTGCAGGTCGAGCCCGATATTGTTCTGATACGACTGCCCGATATTGAGGGCTTCGACAGAGGAGAGGCCGTCAAATGGCTGAGGGAGTTCCGCAACCGGGGATTGTTGTACGAATTGGAGGCGGGTAAGCGTCTGTACGATATATCTATTGTATCGGAGCAGGAGAACTGGCCGATCGTGTTCGAAGACGATGTGCGTGAAATGCATAAACGGTGGTCATCGCTCAGCTGGGTAAACAATGATCCGGTATTCAACGAGTGGTTGACTGATCTGAAGCTGATGCGGCTGCCGAAGGAGAGGCTGGAGAGTATCTTCTACTCCGCTGTCCGGGAATGGGAACGGACGCTCTCCGCCGATACAATATCCGGAAGCCGCCGGATCGGCAGCTTATTGTATTGGTACGAGTGGGAGGAATGGCTCCGCGAGACGCGGCGGAGCATGATCGATTTAACGAATAAATCGATGTACTCCGGGTCGATCGTGGACAGCATTCTCAAGGCGGCCGACTTGATTGCACAGGATATTACGCTGCAGACTGGTCTTGTCGAAATGGCCGGCACGGTTCACATGAGCCGCAGCTATTTCAGCCAATGCTTCAAGGATATTATCGGGAAGCCCTTCAATGAATATGTCCGCGACCGGCGGATTGCCAAAGCGGAGGAGCTGCTCGGACAGACGGGAATTCCGATCGTGATGATCGCGGAGAGAACCGGTTACCCGAATGAAAAATATTTCAGCCGGTTATTCCGCGAGCAGACGGGTCTGACGCCAAGCGAATACCGCCAGAAGCAGCGGGGTGCACTATCATCCAAAAAATAGCCATGAATCATCTTTTAGATAGGGATAGAGGACGTATATATAGTACGATCGTATACGAGATTATGGACGCTTGAGCTCCCGACGGGAGTTTTTTTCTTTTATAATGAAAACGCTAGCAAAATATTCAATCCAAAAAGGGTGGGAGAATATGAAAGTTGTGAAAATGCTCGGCCTTGTGTTGGCCGCCTCTCTTGTATTTGCGGGATGCAGCAGCAATAACGCCTCAGATACAAACACGGGAGGGCAGCAAGCATCCGACAATACGCCTGTGGATCCGTTTCGTTTGCCAGAGCCGGTAGAGATTCAGATCATCAAGTCCGTCCTTCCGGACCTGACCATGAAGGAAGGCGAGACGATCGAGGACAATGAGTATACCCGATATGTGTTCGACAAAACGAACATTAAAACCAAGGTCATGTGGTACGCTTCTTCGACCGATTATGATCAAAAAATGCAGCTGGCCGTCGCAAGCAACGACATGCCCGACATGATGGTGGTCGATGAGAAGACATTCCGCGCCATGGCGGCATCGGATCAGCTTGAAGATTTGACGGATGTGTACGAGAAATACGTGACGCCGGAAATCCGGAAGTTCTACCAGGCTACCGACAACAAGGTGATAGACGCCGCGACCTACGGCGGGAAATTGCTGGCGCTGCCGAGCGTGGGCATTCAAGCCGATGCCCCTTCCATGCTCTGGGTCCGTCAGGATTGGCTGGACAAGCTGGGCCTTCAGCCGCCCAAGAACATTGATGAATTGAGGGCCGTGCTCAAAGCGTTCGTGGAGAAGGATCCTGACGGAAACGGCGCCGCCGACACGATCGGCTTAACCGGCAATAACGTAACGCTCTCCGCCCAGGGCGGCGGCCTGCATGATTTCAAAGGGATCTTCAATGCATTCAATTCGTATCCCTTGACCTGGGTAAAGGATGAAACAGGCAATATCGTATATGGCTCGACGATGCCTGGAGTCAAGGAAGCGCTGAGCGTTATCCGCGATATGTACAAGGAAGGTCTTATCGATAAGGAATTCGCGCTGAGGAAAAGTCCCGATGAGCTTGTAGCCAGCGGCAAAGGAGGCGCGTTCTTCGGTCCCTGGTGGACGCCCTGGGCGCTGACCGCCTCAGTAAAGAATGACCCGAAGGCTGATTGGCGGGCTTACATGATTGGGGATAAGGACGGCAAGTACAATATCTCGTCACTGCCTGCCGCCCAGTCTTACCTCGTCGTCAAGAAAGGCTTCAAGCATCCGGAAGCGGCTGTCGTCTATGCCAATATGTATGATCAGGTGTCGCATACACCGGATGAAAAGGCCAAAAATCTGATCGTCGGCCATTCCCTCTGGCCGCTTACGATGATTACGGATTACCCTGATGCCGCAACGAAAAAACACGAGCTGCTTCTCGAAGCATTGGCAGGCAAGGTGAAGCCGGAAGAATTGGACGGGGAAATGCAATTGGTATACGAGCAGGCGCTCAAGGATAAGGCAAATCCCAAAGCGAATGCCGACGATTGGGCGGCGCCCCAGGCTTATTTGGTAGGAGCGGGCGTACTGGAGCTGGAAATGAATGCGATCGATCCCGTATTCAGCGCTTCAACCAAAACGATGGAGCGGCGGTGGGCCAACCTGCAGAAGCTGGAAAACGAAACGTTCTATAAAATCGTGCTGGGAAGCCTGGATTTGGATGCATTCGATAAGTTCGTGGAGGACTGGAAAGCCGAAGGCGGCGATACGATTATTAAAGAGATTGAGGAAGAAATACAGAAATAATCCAATGGATTGCATAAAGCGCCAAGGATGGACCGGCGCTTTATGTCCCTCTGCTGTTTCTTCAGGAAATGAGGCGTTATTAGAATGAAGCATAATACTTTTCAGAAGCACTACCACATGATGTTATTGCCGGGAATGATTCTGCTTATTATTTTTAGTGTCATTCCGATGGTCGGCATTGTGCTCGCCTTTAAGGATTTCAAAATGGGGCTGGGCTTTACGAAATCGCCCTGGGTCGGATTGGAAAACTTTAACTATTTATTTGATATGCGCGACAGCAAAACGATTTTTTTCAACACCATTAATATCGCTTTTTGGAAGATTGTCGCCAATAGCGTCCTGCCGTTGATTTTCGCCATTCTATTGAACGAAGTAAGGAAAGTAGCCTTCAAACGCTGGGTGCAGACGATCGTCTATTTGCCGCACTTCTTGTCCTGGGTTATTTTATCCGGCATTATAATCGATCTTCTCTCGCTCGACGGGGTGGTTAATAATGCGCTGCAAGCTTTTGGCATGGAGCCTATTATGTTCCTTGGAAGCAATACCCTGTTTCCGTGGATTATCATTTCAAGCGATGTTTGGAAGGAATTCGGTTTTAATGCGATTATCTACCTGGCGGCTCTGACCGGAATCAGCCTGACCTTATACGAAGCGGCTGAAATCGATGGCGCGTCATGGCTGCAAAAATTAAGACATGTTACGCTGCCGGGTATAGCACCGACCATCGTGCTTCTCGGAACGTTAAGCATCGGAAACATCTTGAATGCCGGATTCGATCAGATCTTCAATTTGTACAATCCGCTCGTGTATGACTCTGGCGATATTATTGATACGTACGTGTACCGTGTTGGTATTGTACAAGCCCAATTTGGTTTGGCGACTGCGGTTGGATTAATGAAATCGGTAATCGCATTGATCTTGATTTTCATCTCGTACCGGTTGGCCAGCAGATTTGCCAATTATCGTATCTTTTAACCAGAAAGGGGTGGCAAGCTCATGGTTCGGAACAAAACAGGGACGGCGCGTCTGTCACGAGGCACCTTATACCTCCTTATGACTGTTATAGCTGTTCTCTCATTGGCTCCGATTTTGTATACGGTCGCAGTATCCTTTAGTGATAAAGCCGCAGCGGCGGCGGGTAAAGTGACCTTGTGGCCCGTCGGTTTCAACACCTTTGCGTATGACACGATATTGAACGACAAAAATTTTCTCGGCTCTTTTTTCATATCCGTGAAGCGGGTGCTGGTAGGCGGCATCATCAATTTTGTGATAACGGTATCAATGGCATACCCGCTATCCCGTCAGGTTGCGGAATTTCGTTCCCGTGATCTGTACATGTGGTTCATCATTGTGACAATGCTGTTCAGCGGCGGGATCATTCCTCTCTATATTTTGATGAAATACTTGGGAATGTTCGACACCATTTGGGCTTTGGTGCTCCCGACTGCAGTACCGGTATTCAACGTTATTCTGCTGATGAATTTCTTCCGGAGCATTCCCAAGGAATTATCGGAAGCGGGGCATATCGATGGAGCAGGTCCATGGTACATGCTGATGAAGGTATTCATTCCGCTGTCCACGCCGGCTTTGGCCACAGTCACGTTGTTCAGCATTGTCAGCCATTGGAATTCCTTTTTTGACGGTCTCGTATTTATGCGGAGTATGGATAAATATCCGCTTCAAACGTATATTCAACAGTTTGTCGTTCAAACGAATCTGCAAAATGTATCCTCGGCAGAAAAGATTGAAATGTTCAAAAGGCTGTCCAATCAAACGTTGAATGCGGCGAAAATCGTGATTGGCATGCTTCCGATTCTTCTTATTTATCCATTCCTGCAAAGATATTTTATTCACGGCATCATGCTCGGCTCAGTCAAGGAATAGAACGCCCAGGGAGGACAGGTATGAACGGACAAATTCAACTGACAGGGGAAGAACTCGCGTTCTATCAGGAGAACGGATACTGGATAAGCGGCCGGATCTTCAATGACGAACAGCTGGAACGATTGCAGAGAGCCCATGACCGTATTTGGGACGGTGATTATGACGGAGACGGCTTTCCGCTGTCAGACTGGCATCCAAACGGCAATCCGCTTCAGCTTCGGAAGATGGACAATGCCTGGTGGATTAACGATGAAGTGAGAGAAGCGGTTACCAGCCCGCTGCTTGGGCAGATCGCGGCGCAGTTAATGGGCACTGGCGAAGCGAGGCTGTGGTACGACCAGGTCATTCATAAACCGGGAACCGGGCAGCAGGCCGCGGAGAAATCCGGGAATGTGGGCTGGCATCAGGATTATGCCTATTGGCAATGCACGGATACCGCTAATCTGGTGACGGCTTGGGTGGCGCTGCAGGATACGAAGGTACAGAACGGCTGCATGCTTGTCGTTCCGGGTTCGCACAAGTGGGGACTTATCCCGGCCAGCGATTCGTTCTTCGATCAGGATCTGGATTCCTTGAAGGAGCGGTTCGCCAAAGAGGGACGGGTGTGGAACGAGGTGCCGATGATCCTGAAGGCGGGAGAAGTGAGCTTTCATCATGCGTATACGCTGCATGCTTCGGGCCCTAATCTGTCCGATCAGCCGCGCCTGTCAGTCGTTGCGCATCTGATGCCGGGGAATACGGTTTACCGGAACAAAGGGCAGAATGTCGATAACATCCGCCTGCTTGGACCGCGGCCCAAAGAAGGGCAGCCATTCGATAATGCCTATTTCCCGAAATTGTGAATGATATTAAATCGAATAAATGGAGGAATTCAAATGAAAATTCAACTGACGGAACAAGAACGTTCGACCAGACAATTAAATCCGGAGACATTGGAAATTGCGGTTGAGCAGGTAAAAACCAATGGGTATATTCTATTCGATAAAGTGCTGAGCGATGAGAAAATCGCCCATATCCGCAAATCGTTCGATCCGCTTTTCGATGAATTTATTGAACGTAAAGGCTTCAATACGGGAACGAATCGCGCGCAAATGTTTCTCCCTTTCATGCAGCCCTACATCGACGAGGAGATTATTTGCAATCCGATTGCCACAGCCGTGCTCGACAGCATTCTCGGCGCAGACAACCGCTGTACGTATTTGGCTTCGGATACGCCGATGCCGGGCTCCGACTACCAGAATGTACATTGCGACATCATGCCTCTCTTCCCGGATTTGTCGATTCCGCTGCCAACCTTCAGCCTGGTTGTTAATATTCCGTTGGTCGATGTTACGGAAGAGAACGGGCCGCTTGAGGTTTGGCCTGGCGGTACACATCTGAATCCGGACCGGGCAAACCACGACACGCTGGACGGAAGCGTGAATCCGCATCTGCATATCGTGCGTGCGGCTGAACATATGCTCTCCGAGAAGGTGCTCATGTCCGCCGGTTCGATTGTGATTCGCGATATCCGGATGTGGCATCGCGGAACCCCGAACATCTCCAACGACCGCCGTACGAATCTGGCCATGATTTTTAACAAGAGCTGGTATGGCGGAGGCTCTTATATTCCGATCCCGCAAGAAACATATGATCAGCTGCCGCAGAAAGCCAAGGAAGCGTTCCGCATGGAGAAAATCGGTTTCCCGGCCAAGATGCCCTGGGAGTAATGGAGGATATAATGAGAATTTATCTTATTGGCGCAGGTGTAATCGGCCGGTATCACGCGGAGGCCATACGCAAGCTTCCCGCCGGCGAGCCTGTGGAGCTGAAGGCTGCAGATCCGAACGTGCAGGCGCTTGCCGCCTTCACAGAAACGTTTCCCGAGGCGAAAAGCTATTCTGATGCGCGTTCGATGCTTGCTGAGCCGGCGAGAGAGGACGATATCGTCATAGTCGGCACACCTCCGTTCACGCACTTTGAATTATCGCGGATGGCGCTGGAATCCGGCCGTCATGTATTATGCGAGAAACCGCTGGTGATGAACGGCCAGGAAGCCAAGGTGCTGCTTGAAACCGCAAAACGGCATAACCGCATGCTGGGATGCTGCAGCGACCGCTTCCTGGGCCTTTGCAAGACCGAAGAAATCAAATCCATGCTCCACTCGCAAACATTGGGCGAGGTTTATAAGGTGACATTCGTATACCGGAACCAGCGCGCCCGGGCGGGCGTGGAATACCAGAAGGAGAGCAAATGGTTTCTGGACCGCGCCAAGAGCGCGGGCGGGATTCTGATGGACTGGGGACCTTATGATTTCACAGTGCTCAATGATCTGCTGCAGCCTGAGTCAATTGAAGTTGCTGCAGCCTGGACAAGCAAGCCTGTAACGCAAGCCGATCCGGCGGATACGACATACGATGTCGAGGGCCATGTCGGCGCGATGCTGAAGTATTGTCTTGCCGGCGGCAAATCCGTATGGGTTCAATACGAGCGGGCATCCTGTACGCACGGCGAACCGTATCATCATGTTGAACTGGAAGGCACGCTGGGTGCGGTGAAGTGGTCGCCGTATTTTGAAACTGATCAGATTGATTACAAACGGGATAAAGAAGGACAAGTGGAAACGACGGAGAACCTAATGGCCCATAACGGCCCCTTTACCGTTATGGACCATCCGATCTATTACTTTTATTTGAAAGTCAAAGGACTGGACTCGCAAGCAACCATTAATGAGCAAGCGGTTTTCAATTTTCAATGCCTGCAGGCCATCTATGATTGCGCAGAATCGGGAACGCCGCAGACGGTGCCCCATTCCGTGTTATAGGAAGTTAACAATGCGCCTATCATCAGAAGGTAAAGGAGAATTGAGGGATGATCATAAAAGGATTTTCGACCGCGATGTACGGTTGGCATGAACGATTCCGGTTCGACCGAAGAGAGGCCTCCTGGGATGAAATATTCCGGGAGTGTGCGGCAGCAGGAATGAACGCCGTTGAAATCGATCCGGAGCCGGAGCTCGTAAGTCTGGCCCGGATGTACGGTTTATCCGTCTCGGGTGCCTATATCGGGCTTAATCTTCATGAACAGGCGATTCCTTTCGAGGAGAGCATCATGCCCCTGGCCCGCAGGCTGGCGGAGGCCGGAGGGACGGATCTGATCATAAATGCGGATCCCAAAGGCGGGTGGGGCGCTGCGCTCCCCAAAACAGAGGACGAATTTGAACGGCAAGGCGAGCATTTGTCGCGCATATCCGCTGCCGCAGGAGAATGGGGGCTGAAGGTCAGCCTGCATAATCATGCGGATGAGAAGCATAATGCGGAAGGCGACATGCGCAGCGTTATTGAGTACGCCAGTGCAGATGTGGGACTATGCGTGGACACGGGATGGGCGCATGCTGCGGGATACGACCCGATTGAGTGGATTCGGACCTACCCGGAAAGAATCGATGCCTTCCATTTAAGAAATCAACGGGGGCGAACTCCAACGGAAGATCTCCTTGAAGGGGACATCGATATGGAGAAGCTGCTTCAAGCACTGTCGGATATCGGATATAACGGCTGGCTGGCCTTCGAGCTGCTGCATAACGAAGAGAACCCGCCTGTGCGGACAATGGCCGAAGATGTCAGAAGATCGGTTGAATTTTTGAAGACGTTCATCCGCTAGGCGAGAGGGGGCATTTGCTCAAACGGCAAATGTCCCCTTTTATAATCAATATCGGAAGGGGACCGGAAATGCACACAGTGAAATCTTTTCGCACAAGTTAAGAGCATTTATAAATTATTTGCCCAAGAGCCGGCTGTTGCAGCCGGCTCTTTTTGCTGAACTGGAGCCGTGCCCGGTCCGGAATCAGCCCCTTTATGTATGCGGAAGATGTAGGGCGCCATATGTGTGCCCATTAACCTACCGCTACAATGGGACTGGGAATACTTGCCAAGCTATATTAGTTGTATGAGAATAAAGTAGACAGACTATAGTACTCCTTAACGAATATATAGGGATATTGGAGATGACTGCCTATGCGACCAAAATCGTGAAGTAAAAATAGTACACCAAATCCAAAAATATGCACATTATATAAATCCTTTCGCTTCTGTAAAATGGGTCACAACGGGCAGAGGGATGGGGGAAGGGGGGGATATGACGGAAACGGATGCGAGATACCAAGGATATCGATAGATTGAGGAGGACACTTGAATGTTTAAACTCATGATTGTGGATGATGAGCTTTGGATCCGGGAAGGTTTGAAACAAACCATAGACTGGGGGGCATACGGTATCCAACTTATTGGAGAAGCCGAAGATGGACGGAAGGCGCTCCTGCTGATAGATGACAATATCCCGGATATCGTTATTTCCGATATTAAAATGCCCTCCATGAATGGGTTGGAATTAATTGAAGAGCTAAAATTACGCGGCACAGATATTAAGGTGATCTTTATTAGCGGATTCAGCGACTTCGCATATGCCCAAAAAGCTGTCAAACTCGGTGCGTTCGATTATATTCTCAAGCCGATTGAGGAGAAGGTGCTGCTTGAGATCATTGAACGGTGTGTCTGCGAAATCATGAAAAAGAAGGAGGATTCTTACCGCTTGGAAGAATTATCAAGCCGGATTAGAGAGAGTTTACCACTCGCGAAACAGAAGCATCTGGAAATGTGTCTAACTCAACCTATGCCGGACAACGAATTACAGATCAAATGGAAAACGTTCCAGATTGAACTGGATCCGAATCGTCTCGTTATTTTGGCTGCCGTAGTACACGAATGGGGTGAACGAGACATGAATGAGAAGGAATGCTCACTTATTCGATACGCTCTTGGCAATCTGATGGAGGAGATGATTTCAGGCGATGGCATGCGATGCATCGCATGTCCTTTACATGAGAACGAGTTTCTTGATTTGGCGCTGATTGTTTCTCCACAAGAACATGACAAGCCGACAATGTATGAGCAATTATTCAGATGTGCTTATCGTGTCATCGAAGGAGCACAAAAATATCTGGGCATTCGAATTACCATTGGGATCAGCGATATTTCGGATAGAAAGAATCTTTATTCTGCATTTAAGGAAGCGCTTACAAAAAGTGCGGGTTATTTATCTGAAGAATCCGGTCATGTCTATGGCCCGGTAATCATGGAAAGCAGTTATATGGATGTCAATGCGCCTCCACGACATCCATTGCCGGCAGCGTATGCAGCATTCCAAATGCCGGGGGCGCGACAGTCAGTATCTTTTGCAGGGAGCATACCCGTCGCAACGATTAAAACAGAAGCGCTGGATGCTGCACGCTCTAATCGACTGCTGCACGCTTTGAAGCTGATGGATGAACATAAATGTTCCGAGATGCTTGACGATCAGACTGAGCATCTAAGAGAGCTCGTCAAACAAACATCCGCCATTGCGGTTCGAAGCGAGATGAACTTGTATATTGGTATTCTTCTTTCCAAATGGCGAGACCTATGCACCGCTAAGTATACCTCAGAACCCTTCAGAGTTACTCATCAACAGAAGCTTCAGCTTTATCGGTGTCCCCTTAATGAATGGAAATCCACGATCATGAGTGTCTTTTTAACAAAGAATACCACTGTGTCTGTGTCTGGACAGAAACGCATCATCGAAACAGCATTACGTTACATTCATGACAATTATCACCTTGGCATTAGCCTCAATAGTGTAGCGGAACATATATATTTGAACCCCTCTTATTTCAGCAGGCTGTTTCACGCAGAGGTTGGGGAAACGCTTAGCCGTTATCTCATTCGAATTCGGATTGCAAAAGCAAAGGAGCTGCTCGAGCAGACGCTGCTTAAGATTTATGAGATAGCAGATCGCGTAGGTTATAAGGACTTTCGGCATTTTGTCAAAATATTCAAAGAATATGAAGGGATGACACCAGCTCAGTTCCGCAACCACGGTATGTAGAAGAGGAGGAATCAGGACTGTGGCATTCATTAGGAGAATAAAGCTTACCAACGTAGGCATGAGGGTCTTTGGGTTGTATGTCGCCAGTATGCTTATCATTATTACGGTGATGGGGTATCTCTCTTATGTCAAATCCACCGAGATGATGGAGAACAAGATTGGCGGAATGGCTCTTCAGAATGTCCAGCAAATGAGTAAACGGATTGAAAAAATCATCGAAGGATACGAGGATCGCTCGCTGCTGGTCGTAGGCAACAAGGAAATTCAGAAGCAGCTGGATGGAGAGCTGTCTGACGAAATGGAACGAATCGAGAACAACAATAGCAATACGGCCTTTCTATCTAATCTGGTCAATTCAAGAAACGATGTGGATAGCGTTTACTTGTTTGGCGAGAAAGGCTTTTCCTATCATTACTCGCCTAGAGATTCAACCCCTGCCTATAATCCCTATATTTACGATCATTCCCTCGAGCTCTGGTACAAACAAATTCGCGAAGCAGACGGACAAGCGGTTTACTTCGGTATCCATAAGTCGTTTATTACGCCATGGAAGGCGGAATCCGGGCCCGTGTTCTGCTTCGGGCGGGCGGAGAAGGATTTTAATAGCCGCGGAGAAATTATCGGTGTTACGTTATATGAGATAGATCCCAAAGAGATTATGGATATTCTATCGGAAATCGACTACGACGGATCGGGCATGAATGTCATTATCGACGGAACCGGTCAGATTGTCGGCGACAAGGACGGCATACGCTTATCCAGTATGCTTGGTGTTCAATTGGAACAAAAGCATCAGGGTATATTCAGCAAACGAATCGATGGAGAAAAGGTGCTCGTTGTTTACAACAAGTTGGAAACAGCCCCCTGGACTCTAGTCGGTATGCTCCGCGGCTCGGAGTTGATGAAGGAAGCGAACGATATCCGCTTCTACATGTTATCGCTCGGAGTCCTGTTTTCCGCAATCGGTATCCTGTTGGCCTTGATTATTGCTTCGACGGTTCACCGGCCGCTGCAAAAGATGATTCGGGCTATGCATAAAGCGAAAAACGGCGATTTCGATGTACGTCTCGAGGACAAGCGGGAAGATGAATTCGGTTACTTGTTTATTCATTTTAACGAGATGGTCGCTCATATCAAGGAATTAATCAATGAACTATATGTGCAGAAGTTGTTGGAGCAGGATCTTCAGCTCAAGATGCTCGGCTCTCAGATTAACGCTCATTTTCTATACAATACGCTGGATTCGGTACACTGGATTGCACGGATTAACAAGGTGGACGATATCAGCACTATGGTCTTTGGGTTATCCAGGTATTTGCGGTTGAGTCTCAGCGAAGGCAGGGATGAGGTGTACGTCAGTGAGGTCGTACAATTGATCGATAGCTATATCATGATTCAGAAGGTTCGCTATCAGGATAAGTTCACTCTTCTCTTGAAAGCAGACACATCGCTTGCGGATTTTAAGGCGCTTAAATTTATATTTCAACCTATCGTAGAGAACGCGATTTATCATGGGCTGGAGAAAAAAACTGGCAAAGGCAGGCTTGATGTAGCATTTATTCGGGAATGCAATTGCATGAAGTTCATTGTAGCTGACGATGGGGCCGGGATATCGGATGATAAGTTGTCTGAGCTGCAGCTTATATTGAAAGGGGGGGAACCGCAGGATAATCGGAATTTTGCGCTGCGAAACATTAATTCACAGATTAAAATCGCTTACGGGCCTCAGTACGGGATTGAGATCCACAGCCGATACGGGGAAGGTACTACGGTTACGATGACGATACCGCTCACGAAGAGGGATCAGGTTAAGCATGCCAGCTGAACTCGTCCCATGCAGCAGATGCCGCAATATGCAACGGATTCCATTAATTGTAAGGGGGATTTATGTAAAGATGAGAGAGCTTTTACTTGGCGAGAAAAGCCGTGTATCTTCCATTCTTATCCTCATGATAGCCGTAATCATGTTATTGGCCGCTTGCAGCAGCAAAGAATTTTCGTATTCTGAAGCGGACACAGGGACGGCCAATGACAATGATGATTCGAGTGATGTAAAGAAGAGCAGCGAACCTGTAACGATAAGCTTCTGGTTTCCATGGGGAGGAGGATTTCAGAAAGAATTTTACGATACAGTCGTTAAACCGTTCGAAGCGGTTAATCCGGATATCAAAGTCCAAATGACTTTTGTTGAAAACTCTGATAATACCCAGGCTTCGGGTAAATTGCAGACCGCGATTGCAGGAGGCCAGGCACCGGATGTAGCAATGTTTGACCGGTTTATGGTCGGACAATGGGCCGAAATGGATTCTCTGGAGGATTTAACCTGGTATGCCATCCATGATGATATGGCAAGCCTCTATTACCCTAATGTATGGTCGGAAACTCAATATAAGGGCAGAACGTACGCCCTCCCTTGGAATATGGACAGCCGTGCTATGTTTTACAACAAATCCATGATGCAGGAAGCGGGCCTTGACCCGGACAAACCGCCGACAACGATAGCAGAGCTGGATGCAATGGCTGAAAGAATGTTCAAAAAAAACAGCAATGGAAGTTATGATCAGGTTGGTATTATACCTTGGATGGCCCAGGGGTTCTTATATACACATGGTTGGAACTTTGGCGGCCAATGGGAGAAGAACGGAGAACTTATGCCAAACGATCCGCAAATTGTCAAGGCGCTGGAATGGATCCAAAGCTATGCCAGGAAATATGACAACAAGAAAATGACGAATTTCTCGAATAGTTTGAGGCAACGCGGACAAAATCCGTTCATGTCCGGCAAAGTAGGTTTTATTTTTGAAGGCAACTGGCTGCTTAACGATATCGATAAGGCTAATTTTGAGTGGGGTGTAGCGCCGATGCCTTCAGAAGAGGGTAACAAATCGGTTACTTGGGCGGGAGGCTGGTCTTTCGTTATGCCTAAAGGAGCCACGAACCAAGATCAGGCGTGGAGGTTTATTAAATTCATTGCAGGTAAAGAGGGGGCGCTTCTTTGGGCAGGTCGACCGGCTAGCAATTATGATCTGACCTGTATTCCAGAAGTGAACGCACAGCTTGGATTGGATAAGAAGGAAAAAATGAACATATTCATCGAGCTGCTGGAGCATGCATTCATTCGTCCGGTAACGCCTGTGGGCGGATTCATGTGGGATGAGATGTATCGCATACAAAAACTGGCAGTCAATCTGCAGGGTGAACCAAAAGCCCTCCTGGGCGAAATGAAAAAGAATCTCGATGCTGAGCTTGCAAAAGTGAAGGCATTGGAAGGGTCGAAGATTGAGCGTAACCATAAAACAAAAATACTACACTAAATACAAACATAGGCACATTACCGAATTGAATTAAAGCGTTTACACTAAGGTGGTGTCAAAGATATCCATTGAGATGATTAAAAAGGAGGCTGGAAAGTGAAGAAAAAGAGTGTTGAAACTCTACAATTTAAAAGCAAAATGATTATGTTTGTTGTGGCTGCACTATTAGTTTCCATTGCATTAACAGGCTGCGGAGGCACGAATGAAGCAAGCGGAACGAATACATCAAATGGAAATAGTAAAAAAACCGGAGACAGTACAGCAAATGGAGATGATGCAAACAGCGGGGCCGATAACGGGAATAGCAAAGACAACGGCAAGCAAGTAACACTCGATTTTTGGTCATGGGGCGGCAAGTTCCAGCAGGATTATACGAAGATTGTTATTAGTGAATTCGAGAAATCGCATCCTAACATCAAAGTAAAATACATTACCGAACAAGGGACCGAGAAATTGACGACTCTGATTGCCGGAGGAACGCCTCCGGACGTGGCCTTACTCGATCGCTTTATGGCGGGAGCGTGGGCAGCCAAGGGGTCTCTCGAGAGCTTAACTCCTTATCTCGCAGACGGCACGGTTACCGCTGATGATTACTACCCCAGCGTTTGGGCAGAAGGGAATTACAAGAATGAATTATATGCTATGCCGTTCGGCACGGATAACCGGGCGATGTATTTCAACAAAACATTAATGAAAGAAGCCGGTCTTGACCCGGAGAAGCCACCGACTACTATTAGCGAGCTTGACGCGGCGGCTGAGAAGATATTCAAGAAAACAAGCAGCGGGTATGAGCAGGTCGGGTTAATTCCATGGATGAATCAGGGCTTCTTATATACCCAGGGATGGAACTTTGGCGGAGAATGGGCAAAAGACGAGGAACTAACGCCGAACGACCCTCAAATCGTGAAAGCGCTTGAATGGATGACTGGTTATGCGAAGAAGTATGACATGGCCAAAATTAACAATTTCAATGACGTAATGGGGAAAACCGGAATCAATCCATTCTGGACGGGGAAAGTCGGATTTGTGTTTGACGGAAACTGGATATTGAACGATTTGATCAATAATGCAAAGGTGAAACCGAAATTTGAATGGGGCGTCGCTCCGATGCCTGCAGAGGATGGACAGGCTCAATCCACCTGGGCAGGAGGCTGGTCTTGGGTTATGCCAAAAGGAGCCAAGCATCCTAAAGAAGCATGGGAGCTGCTCAAATATATCGGCGGTTATGAAGGTACGCTGCTCTGGGGAAAACGTGCGGATGCCGGAAATGATATTACAGCGATGCCGAAGGTGAATGAGGAGTTAAAAATAGCGGATAATCCAAAATTGAAAGTATTCCTGGATTTGATGCCAACCGCGCATACTCGCCCTGTTACCCCGGCAGGTCAAAAAATGTGGGATGAAACATTCCGTGTGACGGATTTAGCACTGAACGGGAAAGGCGAGCCCAAGAAACTGCTGGATGAAGCAAAAAAGAACGTGGATAACGAATTGAAAAAACTAGAAGCTGCCAAATAAATGATCAGACCGGTAAAGGGGAGATACGAAGCTGCCTCTTTCCTTTACCGATTTACCTGTAATGACAAATAAGACAACTGCCTGGATGAATTGAACGACAATGAGGTGACGGTTCTTGAAACGAAGTTGGAACAAAGCATTGAACTGGAAGAAATTCATGCTGTTATCGCTTGCCTTTCTTGTTTGTTCTGTAACCTTTGGTGGAAATTTTCAATCTTATGCCAGCGAGCGTTTAAGAGATCGGAATCAAAATCAAGGCATTCCGCAATCGGATAAAGATCATTTGTCTATAGACGATATTTTACAGCCGACCTACGGGAAGACATTGGCCGCTTATAACAAAGAAGGCTATGTACCTGCAGCGGGAGCGGAAATAGTCATCCCGGCAAATGAATTTTCGGCATTCGGCGGTTCTAGGCCTGCTTCGGAAGCTGTCGAAGGTCATTCAACCGCTCTGGTATGGGATAAAGGTACGACATGGCTGGAGTGGACGGTAGATATACCCTCAAGTGGACTTTACAACATAACGACAAATTATTATCCAATGCAGGGGAAACGGCTGCCTATACAACGTGAGCTGCTAATAGACGGACAGAGTCCATTTCGTGAAGCACAGCGGATCTATTTCTATCGCAACTGGATAGATCGAGGCGATCCCGTTCAGAACAATCAGGGAGATGATGTTCGCCCCAAGCAAGTGGAGGAGCCGGAATGGATGAGTTTGCCGGTTATGGACGGTAACGGGTTATATCCGGGACCCTTTCAATTTTACTTCAGTACGGGCAAACATGCCATACGGATGAATTATTTAGTAGAACCCATGGCATTGGATCAAATTCGGATAACAGCACCGGAACAATTGCCAAGCTATGACGCTATTAAACAATCCTATGGGGCGGAAGGATATGAATCCGTTTCGAATATAAATGTGAAGGTACAAGCGGAAAGCAATCCTGCAAAATCCGATCCGACCATTCGTAGAGAATCCAATGGCGATCCGCTAATGGAGCCGGCAGGGGATGGGAGTATACGGCTGAATGCATTCGGCGACTGGCGCTGGAGAAAAGGTGGTCAGAAAGCCACATGGGCATTCACAGTCCCAAAGGACGGATTATATAAGATTGGCATGAAATTTGGACAATGGTGGGGCGATGGGCTTCCGTCCTATCGTCAAATTCTCATAGATGGGAAGGTACCATTCAAAGAATTGGAATTATACCCGTTCACCTATTCGCGAAGCTGGCGAATCGAAACACTGCATAAACAAGGCAGCAAATCTGATCCTATGCTTATGCATTTATCGAAGGGGGAGCATACGCTCACCATGGTTGCCGAGGTCGGGCCTTACCAGCCGATTATCGAGGACTTAACGGCGGATACGCAGAAGCTGTCCGACCTGTATAGGCGCATCATTATGGTAACGGGACCTACTCCGGATCCAAACTTCGAATATGAACTGGGCAAGAAAGTGCCAAAGCTCATCGAGGATTTAAAGGTAATCGCGGACGACCTGATCGTTCAAATGGATGCATTGAAGGCTTTATCGGAGGAAGAGCCAAGCACGGTGAACAGTCTTCGTATGATGAATCATACATTCGAAAAAATGATCAAGAATCCGGATTCGATTCCAAGGCAGTTATCGGAGCTAAGCAATAGCCAAACGAGCTTGAGCACGCTGCTGATGGGTTTGCAGAATGTACCGCTTATACTCGACTACCTTGCAATCAGTTCACCGGATACCGAATATCCCAAAGTGAAGTCCAGCTTCCTGCAGAAGTCCATCAGTACGTTCCAAAACTTCATAGCCTCTTTCACGAAGGACTATACGGGCATTGGCAGTGTCTACGCTACAGGCGAGCCTGCTAAAGAAACGGGCCCGGTGATTGAGGTCTGGGTATCGCGAGGCAAAGAATGGGCGGAAATCATGAAGGATATGGCAGAAGAAGATTTTACACCGAAAACCGGTATCCGGATTAATGTCAATACGCTTCCAGCCGGACAATTAAATGCAGGCTCGGTCAATACGCTGCTGCTTGCCGCGAGTTCGGGCAAAGCGCCTGATGTCGCGACAGGTGTCGATGCACATTTACCTGTCGAATTTGCAATTCGGGATGCCTCGGTCGATTTATCGCAATTCCCGGATTATGCGGAGGTCAGTAAACGATTCTTGCCAGGATCGCTAATTCCGTTTCAATATAACGGGGGCAACTACGCACTCCCGGAGACACAGGATTTCAACGTACTTGTTTATCGTAAGGATATATTGAAGGAGCTCGGTGTGAGCATCCCGCAAACATGGGAAGACACGTACGCCATGCTTCCGATCCTGCAGCAAAATGGGATGCAGATGTTCTACCCGATCTCGTCACTTGGATTTATGCCTTTCCTTTACCAGAATGGCGGCGAATTCTATCATGCGAATGGGATGAATTCCGGACTTGATACTCCTGAAGCCTTTCAAGCCTTTACGGAGTGGACAGAACTATACACCAATTATAAATTTCCGGTTACAGCCAATTTCTTCAACCGTTTCCGGACGGGGGAAATGCCGATCGGCGTTGCCGACTATCTGACATACGTTCTACTCTCCACTGCAGCACCGGAACTAATTGGACGATGGGGTGTTGCACCATCGCCTGGCCATAAGAAAGCTGACGGTACGATTGACCGAACGAGCGGCGGTGCCGTTCAATCCGTTGCAATCTTCAAACAATCGAAGCATCAAAAGGAAGCGTGGGAATTTCTCAAATGGTGGACCAGTACAGAGAGCCAGGTTCAATTCGGTCAGGAACTCGAGGCTCTGCTCGGCGTAGAAGCGCGCTGGAATACAGCAAATATGGAAGCCTTCTCTCAGCTGCCTTGGCCAGAGGATGATTTGAAGGCTTTAACCGATCAGTGGAAGTATTACAAGGAACAGCCGTATGTGCTTGGCGGATACTTCACTGCGCGGAACATTGACAATGCGTGGAACCGCGTTGTTCTTGGGGGAATGAACATCAGAGAGTCGCTGGAACAGGGAATCAAGGATATTAATAAAGAGCTTGAAGCCAAACAAAAAGAATTCGGTTTTACTCCGGATTAGGGCGGCGGAAGGAGGAGCGAGATGCAAAGCAGTGTCGAAGTAAAAAGCCCGTTTCAGCTGGCATCACAGAAGGTAAGCCGATTCAAATTATCCCATGCAGGGAAGAGAGTTGCGCTTGGTTACTTATTTCTCAGCCCGTTTCTGATCCTCTTCATCGTGTTTACCGTTATCCCTGTCGTTCAATCCGTCTACCTCAGCTTTACCTACTACAACATGCTTCAGCCTGCCAAATGGGTCGGCTTATCGAATTATAGCGTCTTATTTCTGGAAGATGATATTTTCATCAAATCGCTCAAAAACACGTTCATCTTTGCTGTTATCGCTGGACCGCTCAGCTATTGTTTATCGTTTCTGCTTGCCTGGGTCATTAATACGCTTCGGGCTAGAATGTTATTTTCATTGGCCTTTTATGTGCCTTCCATTACAAGCGGAATCGCATTATCCATCGTCTGGCTCTACATATTCTCTGGCGACCGATACGGCCTGTTAAACAATTGGATGTTGAACTGGGGAATGATCAGCGAACCTATTCTATGGACGACCGACCCGGATACGATCATGCCTGTCATCATTATTGTTTCCTTATGGATGAGCATGGGGACGGGGTTCCTGGTCTTTCTTGCCGGGCTTCAGAATGTTTCGCCTGAGTTGTATGAAGCGGGGGCAATCGATGGCGTATCAAGCCGTTTCCAGGAACTCTGGTTTATTACGCTGCCGCGTATGAAGCCGCAGTTGTTGTTTGGGGCAGTGAACTCCATCGTGGCTGCCTTCGGTGTGTTCGATATTGCCGTAGCCATGGCCGGCATGCCAAGCCCCAACTATGCAGGGCATACGATTATTTCCCATCTCTTCGATTATGCGTTTATTCGGTTTGAGCTTGGGTACGCTTCTGCCATCGCGGTATTCCTGTTTTTTGTTACGCTTGGTTTGGGACGGATAGTCATGAAATTATTATCGTCCAAAGAACAATAAGGGGGCAAAGGACGTGTCGATGAACTATGCGAAATTTGTTACCCGCTTCAACAGGGGACTATTGTATGTCTTTATGATTGTTTTGGTCGGGTTCACGGCAATGCCGATCATTTATATGGTTTCGACGGCATTCAAGCCACTCGATGAGCTGTTCCTTTACCCGCCGAGATTCTTTGTGCAAAAGCCGACGCTGCGCAGCTTTTATGACTTGCTTACCGCTACGGACAGCTCTATCGTTCCTTTCTCGCGATACATCTTCAACAGTGTGTTCGTTTCAGGCTCGATCGTTGTTGCCAGCTTGATTGTGTGCAGCTTGGGTGCTTATGTGCTATCCAAATTCAGGCCGCCTGGCGCCGGGTTTATCTTTGCGGTGATTCTATCGGCTCTGATGTTCTCGCCGCAGGTCACGCAAATTCCGACCTATATGATTGTTTCCAGTCTGGGTTTGGTCAACACATATTGGGCATTAATTCTGCCGAAAATCGCGGTGGCCTTTAATATTTTCTTAATGAAGCAGTTCTTTGATCAAATTCCGGATGCGCTTATTGAGGCAGCACATATTGACGGCGCTTCGGAGTGGACCATTTTCTGGAGGGTCATCATGGCGGTAAGCAAGCCCGCTTGGTCGACACTGATCATTTTCTCTTTCATCGGGAACTGGAATGATTATTTCTCTGCCCTTGTTTTCACTACAAGTGAAACCATGAAGACTCTGCCGCTTGCGATTCAGACGCTTGCCGGGGGTCCGGGTGTGGTAGCGCGATCGGGTGCACTTGCTGCCGGTACCTTCCTGATTACGCTGCCCCCCATATTAATCTTTCTTTTGTTTCAGAAAATGGTTATGAATACGATGGTTCATTCCGGCATCAAATCCTAGGGGGCGGACACGATGGTCAAACGAATATCAGCGGTCCTGCTCGGCTGTCTGCTGTTTCTTATTTGCAGTTTGCCAGCCTATGCTCTCCCGCAAATGTCCTACACACTTGACCCGATGCATGGTTATAAGATTCCGATCCCGCTCACGTATACCGTCGATAAGGTCATCCTGGATGTGGGCAGTCCGGGATTGAATAAGCCAAGGGACCTGTTTATCGATGAGAAGGGTCTATTGTATATAGCAGACACAGATAATAACCGGATTGTGAAAATGAACACCGATGGAAAGGTGCTTGGCATCTACGGCAAGGAACAGGGAGTTGTGCTCGATCAACCGAGCGGCATCTTCGTAGATGGGCTGGGCGATATGTTCGTTGCGGATACGGGGAGCGGCAAGGTGATCCATCTGGCTTCTGATGGCAAGCTGGTTGAGGAATTCGTAAAGCCGGAATCCACGTTGATTAGTCCGGAAATGGAATTCGCTCCCGATAAAGTCATTATAGACCGTCGCGGCTACTTGTACGTGCTGAATAAGACGGATTACAGCGGGTTTATGATGATCGATGCCATGAATCGGTTTCGCGGTTATATTGGAGCAAACCGTGTTCCATTTGATTGGAAGAATCTCCTCATCCGGTTATTGGCAACGCCTGAGCAGAGAGAGCAGTTAAACAACGCCGTGCCTCAACAGAACGCTAATTTGACGATGGACAGTAAAGGATTTATCTATACGCCTACCGTTCTGATCGATACCGATCAGATTAAAAAATTTAATGCGATGGGTGAGAATATCTATAAAAAAGCTTTCTTCGGCGAGTCCTCGATTGATAGCGGAACGTTGGAGGTTCCGTATTTCGTCGATTTGGCGGTAGATCAATACGGTATTATTAATGCCTTGGATGCCATGTCGCGTAAGATTTATCAATACGATCAGGAAGGGAATTTGCTTGCTGTATTCGGCGGTCAAGGGGATGTAAAGAGCCGATTCGAATATCCAACCAGCATCGTAATCGATAAAAGCGGTACGATCTACGTCCTTGACCGTGATCGGAATAATATTCAAATCTTCAAGCCGACGCGGTTTGCGGAATTGATTCATCAAGCGAGTCAATTACATTTTAATGGGCGTTACCAGGAAGCCCTGCAGCCGTGGAAGGAAGTATTGAACATCGATGAAAATTATCCGTTAGCCCACCGGGGCGTAGCCAAGGCCCTGATGAAGGAAGAGAAATGGAAAGAGGCTATGAAGGAATTCAAGCTGGGTGAAGATCAGGATGGTTATTCGCTTGCTTTTGCCGAGTATCGGCATGACTTCATGCGTCAATACCTCGGCTGGATCCTGCTGGTGGCTGTTCTCATCATTTATGTGGTGTACCTTATTGTGAAGGTCATGATTCGCGTAACGAATTCCGTCATAAGGAGGTATGGCTATTGAACAGAGCAGCATCAATGAAACAGTCCTCCATGCGGTCCTTTCGGCTCGGGATCGCGATACTGTTTCATCCTGTGGACGGATTTGAAGAGCTGCAGAAGAACAAGCACCTGATCTCAGCCTTTGTGCTGATCCTTCTGACCTTGTGCGTCAGAATCGTGACGATATATATGACGAGCTTTCATATCACTTCTCTTCAGCCCAGGGACGCCGATTTGAATTTGGAATTAGTCCGATTCGTACTGCCGTTATTATCAGGGGTCATCGCTTGTTATTTGATTACGGCAATTATGGACGGTGAAGCTTATTTCAGCCAAATCCTCACGGCCATGTCCTATGCGCTGATTCCGTATATCGTGTTTGCGATTCCCTTGGCAGCGCTCTCCATTGTCATATCGAAAGGCGAGATTGGACTCTATAATAGTATCAGTCTCTTGATCTGGCTGTGGGTAGCCTTGCTCATCTTTATACAGCTCAAGGTGCTTAATGATTATTCCTTTAAGAAGTCGATTGGCGTCGTCCTGTTATCCATTTTTGCTTTCCTTACCTTCTGGGGGACGATCGGCCTCGTCTTTGCCCTGACGAACCATGTCATCCAATTTATCAACGAAATTGCCGTAGAAGTTCGATACTTGCTGGATAATTAAGGGGGTACCATGATTACGGGAAAATCCAAAAAGTGGATATACAATGTCGCGGTCATCCTGATATTTGCAGCGCTCGTGCTCTTGGCCTTACCTTCTCTGCAAAGAGCCATTGACCGGGCACATCAGGAAATAAAACCGAAAAACGGGGTCGTGGAGGCTTCTGCGGAACCATCTGCCTTGGATGCAGAGCCGGCGGATGCACAAAGCGAATTTGAGAAGGTGGGGGAAACGGACCGCCTCGAGTTAATGTTCCGCTCCTCTGATTCCGCCATTGTGGTGAAGGATAAGAAGAACGGATATAAGTGGGAATCTGCAGTACCGCTCGAGGACGTGGAGACAGATGGAAATGAGCTGTGGACGGCGAGCAGTCAGTCGGTCTTTCATCTGACGTTCACGGATCCAAGCTTGCCTGCCCTGGAAACCCAGGAAACAAACTCGGTCATAGAGCAGCCGAAGATGAAGGCGGTTTCTCTGGAAAACGGGATATCCGTTCACTACGATTTGCCCAGATTGCAAATCAGTTTTGATATGAGCTTTCAATTAAAGGGGAACTCGCTTGAGGTCACGGTACCGGGAAAGTCTATCAAAGAATCCAGGGATAATTGGGTCATGGCAATTGCTCCGCTCCCTTTTTTCGGAGCGGCATCGGATCATAAGGAAGGGTATTCCATTTATCCTGACGGTCCCGGCGCGCTGTCTACGTTTAAAACCAATCATCCCAATTATTTGAATCCTTATCATGCAAGTGTCTACGGTTCGGATACCATATCGTTCAACAATTATCAAAGGCAGCAGAATGCGCTGCTTCCCATATTCGGTCTGAAGGTCGGTAATAACGCATTCCTTGGGATGATTACGGATGGCGCTTATGACGCGAATATTCTCTACTCGCCAAGCGGCTATCTGATTAATTTAAACCGGGTTTCCTCCGAGCTCGTCTATAGACGGGAATATGAAGCTGTCAAGAAGGACGGGAATTTGACCAAGAAGCCGGAGAAAAACTTGATACGGGAAGATCATACGATCCGCTATGTTTTCTTCAGCGGGGAGGAAGCCGACTACAGTCACATGGCCTCGGCATACCGGGAATACCTGGTCAACGAACAAGGGCTGACTTCAAAAATCAGGAAAGAGGATCCTATTCCGTATGGTCTTGATTTGCTGATGGGGATCAAGAAGCACCAGATCCTGTTCGATGATTTCATTGCTTCTACTACATTCCCGCAAGCGCAGGAAATGATGGAAGACTTGAAAAAACGGGGTGTGGAATCCATTTCTGCAAATTTGCTTGGATGGACGAGAAAAGGCTATCTGGAATATCCTTCCGGAAGCGTTCCTTCCGGTCAATTGGGCGGTTTGAGTGGCTTGAATAAATTGAGCGATTATACTAAAAATAACAAATTCCAGTTATTTCTTCAGGATAATTACGTCGACGCCTGGAAGGGAAGCGGAGGATTCTCGACACGCAGCGACGTCGTTGTCGGAGCCAACCATTTTGCCGTGACGGATCGTTACAGTGAAATGTTTAATCTGAATGCGGGTAAGCAAAATTTGAAATTTCAAGGAGATGTGCTTGATCCGCTAAGTAAACTGGGGATTACCGGCATTAACTTTGATGGCATCGGTTATCAGGACTACTACGACTTTAACAAGGATTACCCCCTGACACGAGAAGGAACGGCCATGCAATGGATGGAGATGATGGAAAAATCCAGCAAGAAATTTGGTGGTGCCGCTGCTGTAGGCGGGAATGGGTACAGCATTCTGAAAGCGTCCCGCTTATTCGATATCCCAATGGAGGACAGCGGTTATTTCTTCACCGATGAAACCATTCCATTCTACCAAATGGTCGTACACGGACTCATTCCCTACTCGGGATATCCGCAAAATTTGTTTTATGATCCCCAGCTGCAGTTCCTTAAAATGGTGGAATATGGTTATATGCCTTACTATCAATTGACGAAGAATTTCTCGGAAGACCTAAAAGACACCTACTATAGCGATTTATTCAGTTCCTCGTACAACAACTGGGTAGATCAATCGGTCCAACAGTATAAAGAGATGAATGAGAAGCTGCAGCCGACATGGTCTCAATCGATCCAGGTGCATCGAAAACTGCAAAAGGATGTTTATGAAGTCGTTTATGGAGATGGCACTCGTGTCATTGTCAATTATTTACCGCGGGAAATTGAAATCGATGGTCTTCGTATTCCGGATAAAAACTATATCGTCGTGCCCAAGGGGGGATAAGCGTGAAAGAGCGAAGAATCGGCTTGGAAAGAAAAAAAATGCTGGCAGGCTACGTGTATATTGCCCCATGGGCCTTAGGCTTCGTCTTGTTTATGTTTTATCCGCTCGCTTACTCCCTTTGGCTTAGCTTTCATGAAGTCGTAGGCGTTGGCAATTTCCAGCTTGAATCTGTCGGCTGGAGAAATTTCAACAAAGCCTTTGTACTCGATACCGAATTCATTCCTTTATTTATCTCAGTCATTCAAGACGCCATAATCAATACACCGCTCATTTTAGTGTTTTCTTTATTTATCGCCATCCTGCTCAATCATAATATCAGGGGAAGGGCATTTTTTCGTGCCGCATTCTTTCTTCCCGTACTTATTGGTTCGGGGCTGGCCATGCAGCAGCTGCTGTACGCGGGGGTTGGAAAAGATACACTGGTGAACGGAATCGGCGTGCCTGATGAAGTGTTTCTTTATATGGGTCCGACATTCTCCCAAATCGTCTTTGATATGTTGAGCCGTTTAACCGTGATATTTTGGAAAACGGGTGTGCAGATCCTGCTCTTCCTTGCCGGATTACAGGGCATTTCCTTATCGCTGTATGAATCCGCAAGATGCGATGGAGCCACAGAGTGGGAGATGTTCTGGAAGATAACCCTTCCGCTCGTTACGCCAATTATTCTACTGAATCTGGTATTCACCTGTGTTGACTCTTTCACCGACATTAACAACCGGATGATGGTTTACATTAAAGATACGGCATTCACCAAGATCGAGATGGGCTACGCTTCGGGAATGGGCTGGATTTACTTCTTGTTTATATTTCTGCTGCTCATTATTGTATTCGTGTCGACCAAACGCTTTGTCATTTACACAGGAGAAAAATAAATGAGGAGGTGACCGCTGCGTGATGAGGAATAATAGTCTATTAAGCCGAATAGGCAGCAAAAGCCGCTGGATTGCGTTGATATATCGTATTTTCGTCTATGTGATTCTGATCGACTTGGCCTTTGTATTCCTATATCCTTTCATTTATATGATTACAACGTCGCTCAAGCAGCCGGCCGATCTCATGGATTTTACAATCAAATGGATTCCTACAAGTCTGGCTTGGGAAAATTTCTATTATGGAATGGCTGGTCTTGAATATTGGCCTCACTTTAACAATTCCGCCCTTATCTCTGTCTTAAGCGTGGTTGGGCAAGTATTGTCATGTTCCTTTGTTGCCTATGGATTTGCCAGAATCAAGTTTCCCGGGCGTGAAGCACTGTTTGTTTTGTGTATGTTTACGATGATCATTCCGCCGCAAACGATCATTGTGCCTTTATTTATCCAATACAAAACTATGGGATGGCTGGACAGCATGCTGCCTCTCGTCGTACCGGCATTTTTCGCAAACGGGCTTAGAGGCGCCTTGTTCATTTTTATCTTTCGTCAGTTGTTTCGAGGGCTTCCCTGGGAGCTGGAGGATGCCGCCAGGGTGGATGGCTGCGGGAGCTTTAAAGTGTACTGGAAAATCATCATGCCACTTACTCCTCCCGCAATTGTCGTAACAACGCTGCTTTCCCTAGTCTGGCATTGGAATGACTTCTTCGAGCCTTCTATCTTTCTTACATCCGAGGAAAAGTTCACTTTGCCGATGATGCTGCCGCGGCTCTACCAGTCACTGGATACGCTAACGGGCAGCAGCTTTGAAGTATTCAGTCTGCCGGTCGTTATGGCCGCTACGTTCTTTGCCCTGGTTCCGATGCTGCTTGTCTATCTCTTTCTACAGCGGTATTTCATTCAAGGCGTGGAACGTTCCGGATTAGTGGAGTAGGGTTGCGTGTGGTCTTACCTTGTCTTTTTATGGGAAAGATCCAGACTGGCACAAACTATTATATTTAGCGCAGGGATCATGGGTCTGCGGGCAGTTAGGTCCGACTCCTGTTGTCTTTTACCAACCCAATGAATTAAAAAGAGATCAGCCAGAAAAAACGGGCTGATCTCTCTTTTTTGTCCGGCCAGCGAAAACGTCAGCAGGTGAACGCGTGCAGGCTGGCAATCAACTGTCAGCCCCTGAATTATCCGGCTTACTTCTGTGCTAAGGCTTGTACGTAAGCGGCGGTACGAAGGCCGATAGCTGCCGCCCGTGGAATTTTTGCTCGAGGGCGTAGCCCATTCCAAGGATCTTTCCATCATTCCACGCACGTCCCACAAGCTGCATGGAGATCGAATACCCGTGCGGATTTGTACCCACTGGGACGATCACAGTCGGCAGACCGACGTTCGAAGTCAGAACGCCAGTGCCCCGGTCGGAAGACAGCTGGGAATCCGCGCTGCCATTGTTATACATGTCGCTGATAAATCCGGGATATAGAACGGCATCAACATTAAAATCATCCATCCAGTTCGCAATGATTTGTTTATAAACCGCACGATAGGTCAGATAGGAGTCGACCTGGGCCGGAGTCATTCTGGCGGTGTCACGAAGCTCCCGTTGATTGTACGGCAGGACGTGAGGAGATGCCAGCAGCTGGTCTCCGTCAGCGAATGGGAAGTCTTCATGCAGACCGATATAACGTGCCCAGCCTTCTTCGCTTCGGCTGCCCTCGGGGCTGCTTCCTCCGCTTGGCGGCGGCGTCATTTCGACCATCGTGCCGCCTGCAGCCTCGATCTCAGCAAATTTGTCCATTAACGCGTCTCCTGTTCCATCGTCTGCGTAGCTGGAGACGAAGGAGGCAGGAATATAACCGATTTTCTTGCCATTAAGCGCATTGGCGTCAAGGTAATCTGTCCAGTTATCCGGCTTGTACGTATCAGCGTTCTTAGTCAACACATCAAGAGGGTCTGTTCCTGTTGTCGCGTTAAGCAAATATGCCAGATCCGTGACAGTCCTGGCGATAGGACCCCCGTAGTCCTGCCCCCAAGTAAGCGGCATGACCCCGCGGGTGCTTGCCATACCGTCGGTGCCTCTGAACGTTGCCAGGCTGGCACCTGTGCTGGGAGCATATAATGAGACGCCTGTCTGGCTGCCCAGTGCACCGGCTGCCATGCTCGCAGCCACTGCTACAGCGGAGCCGCCGCTTGATCCGAACGATGTCTTCGACGGATAGAGAGCGTTCCAGACCTGTTTCCAGCCGCTTTCGCTGTAGCTGCCTGAATTGGCGAACTCGGACATGTTGGTCTTCCCAATCAGTACGGCGCCACTCTCACGCAGCTTCTCTACCTGGTAGGCATCCGTATCTGGCTGCCAGCCTTCAAGTGCGAGAGTCCCGCCGGTAGTTGGCATATCTTTGGTATCGTACAGATCTTTAATCGCAATTGGAATTCCGAGAAGTTCACCGGTTTCCCCGTTCTTACGAGCCTGATCAGCGGCTTTTGCCTGATCGATTGCATCGGTTGCGACGTACAGGAATGCATTAAATCCAAACTGTCCGCTATCGTACGCAGCAATCCGGTCGAGGTAGGCGCGGGTGATTTCTTCCGAAGTGGTTATACCCGCCTCCATGTCCTTTTGCATCTCTCCAATAGACTTGTTTACAATGTCGTATTTGGACGTTGTATACGGCTGAGCTGCCTCGGGAGATGCTGGAATATCGAGCCGGGTGACATCAGGACAAACACTGGCGTCAAACCATGGCAGATTGGATACATCCCAGTTCACTAACGAGCAGACTTCTGGTGAGGACAAATCAGAAAATTCCGGATCCACTGCAAGTTCCTTTAGTTCTTTAGCAGCGGCGCTCACTGCAGATGAACCGGTCGCGCCCAGGAATACGAAGTGGGCCAATGACTTTGTTTCGTCCGGTTTGACGGTTAAGCTGTTTACGTATCCATAGAAATTTGCTTCATTGCCGGTGGCAGCCAGAGGCGTTTCAAACGGGTTCCGTTCCTGGTTGCCCATTTTTGTCAGCGCGCCCGGGTATGGACCAGGTGTTCCCAGCACCACTCCGACCGGACGCTGCTCCTGGTTGGGAGTCGCCGCCAGCGTCCACGAATCTTCCGGAGTGATCGTTTTATCGCCGCTCGAAGTTGCTTGTACTATACTTTGAGCCTTGCCTGAACCGTAACCGAGATCCCCTCCAAACGAAACGTCAACCGTAACGGGTTCTTTGGTGGTATTCGTGAAGGTGTCAAAGAACCTCGTCCAGCTGCCGTCACTATCAACCTTTATTTCGCGGGTGATATGCACGCCTCCAAGATCAACGGCCTGCGTGGTTGCAAAAGTGTCAACTCCGTCGAACTTAAGTCCAAAACCGCGTATCATTTGACCGTTCAAACGTGGTTCAGGCTTCGTTGACACGCGGACAAAAATATTGCCAAACCCCTGAAGCGAAGATTCACTCGCTGTTCGGATGCTGCCGGTATCAAGTCCCGGCGGAGCAGCGTCATGGATCTGCCAAGTGATACCATTGTCGGAAGGTATGCTTGAAACTGCGGATACGGAGTTAGGGGATAACCCGACACTCAAAGATCCAAATGCGATCATGCCAGCAAGGAGTATAGACAAGTTCTTTTTTCGTCTGCTCGAGGATCCCGACGAATCGTGCGACGTGACTAGGTTCATTTGAGAACCACGTCTGGGTGAAAGTGCTGCAATCCTCATTTTCTTTAAGTTGTTGGTCAAAATCTCACAAACCTCCCTTTTAATAGGTACATAGATTACTATAAAATCTCTACAGCAAGTGACCCACATGACTTCATGTGGAAGTTAATCTAACACTTGTATCCTATGCAATTGGAAAATTGTAGTCAATCAGGAGTTCAGTTGATGAAAGCGCTTAAAATTATGTTTATCTGCCTATTAATCTATTTCTCTCTTGTTTACATATAATTCATAAATTTTGGTGTTATCAGAGATTTATATGGATATGGGGTTGACGAATATTTGCACTCCTTAAAACTCAAGAAAACATAAACGTTTCTATAAAATAATTATTTTTGTGTCATATTACATGACTTAATAACACGCGGGTCAAACTTCCATCATTCTCAGAGAATGAATCCCGGAACAAAAAATAACGTGACTGGAGCTGGTCAGCTACTATGAGAAAAAGCTTGGATGTCCTGAGAGCCGGATTGCCGAGGCGCGAAATGTTCTTTACTCAGTTATGTATCTGCTTGACAATCGTCAGCGGGATGATCGTTACCTGGAGCGATTGCACAAGCTGCGGCCAATCTGCACTGCGTTTAAAGTCGAACTCTGGAGACAGGGCATTGAGAGCAGGATGGCCTGTATAGGTATTCAGCAGGGACCGATGTCAACACCTGGCTGCAGAAGTACTTCATGTAACCTCAATCGAGCAGACGCCCGTATGGTCTGTACATCATATAAAGGGCCGGGACTTTCTCATTTTGAGGATCCCGGCTTTTGCGCTTTATATTGTTTGAAATATATAGGACTAGATATATTGAATCTTTCTTCAAGCATCACATACGCGTGTCGTACATGGATTGAAATCAAATATTATAAAATAAATGTTATTACACTATTTACAATAGTGTGTGACATACAGTATTATGAAATCAGGAGTTGATGAAATAAATGGATATCAATGAAACGATCAGCGGATTAACACAGGAGTTGCGGCGTGGAACGATTATTATCGGCGTGCTCAGTCAATTATCCGAACCGCAGTATGGTTATTCCCTGGTCTCCATCCTAGAGGAGAAGGGCATTAACATCGATCCAAGCACCTTGTACCCGCTCTTGCGTAGATTGGAGAAGCAGCAATTGCTTGAAAGCAAATGGGACACCAATGAAACTCGCCCTCGGAAGTACTATTTGCTCAGTTCTATGGGGAAGGAAGTTTACCTGCAGCTTTGTCTAGAATGGAGGAACATGAACATGAGCCTTGAAAATTTAATTGGAGGAGACGATGGGGATGGAGTTAGTTAATAGATACATTTTTGCGGTGACGCAAAAGCTGCCTGAGAAACAGAGGACGGATATAGAAAAAGAGCTGCAAGGTTTAATCGAGGATATGCTTGAAGAGCGCGTCCAAGGCAGAGAAGCGACCAGAACGGATGTGGAAGAGGTGCTTCTTGAACTCGGGAATCCGAGTGAATTATCTGAAAGGTACAGGGGAGATAAGAGATATCTGATTAGTCCGGCAATCTTTTCGACCTATCTGTCCGTTCTCAAGATGGTAATTATCTCGATTGCAGTTGCAATGGCAGTCGTGTTCACGATTGAAACGTTCATGACTCCATCGCAAGTCCTTCACCATTTGGTGAGCAATCTGGTTTCCTTCCTTATCGTGGGTTGCGTTCAAGGCTTCGCCTGGGTGACGATCATGTTTGTCATAATAGAGGTCGTAAATGCTAAGAAAAGGAAGCTGGGAATAAAGGGCGCCCATGACTGGAAACTGTCTGAATTACCAGCCCTGCCTGATCGTCGGATTCGAATTAAGCGTGCCGAACCTATAGCAAGCATAATCATTACCGTTTTATTCTTCGTGCTGTTTACCTTCTCAATCGACCTTCTTGGTGTATGGAGGTTTGAGGACGGCGGTTATTCGACGGTTGTGTCATTCTTCGATGAAGAAGTGTTTCGCGGGTTCCTGCCGATGATATGGATCCTGCTGGCCTTAAGCATCTTGAAAGATATCTTGATGATGATTTCAAGGAAGTGGACAGTAAGGCTAGTCGGCTTTGAAATCTTGCTCAATATGCTCTATTTCGTCCTCGCGGTGTTCATGTTCTCGGATATGGCGATATGGAATTCCGATTTTATGCAGCAACTAGCGCAATCCGGTATAACGCCGGTCCGCAGCGAGGCATTTGAAAGAGTGAGTGAGATTTGGGCTCGTATCAATGAAGGTTTAATCTATCTGATAGGATTAGTTATTGCCGTACACGTTATCTTCATGGCTGTTAAAGCATTTCGGATCAAACAGATCTCTTAATGTGTATCGATACTTGGTCGGGCCATTAGCGCAGAAACTCAAAGTTAATATAATTACAGATGACCGTATGCTGTCATCGTTACCCATGGGAACTTAATATCCTTGTTACTTAAATATTTCGACAACAATGTCGGTTTCGAGGAAGGGGAAGGTTTATCAAATCCAGATGTTTATGTACAATCGTTTACAAATAGGACCTCTATTACTTATTGAAGTAACAGGCACAGATAGCATAATTCAGACAAGAAATGAGGCAGCCGGCCAGAACAATCGGCTGCCTTTGCTCAACTAACAGGCAGGAATGATGAGGATTAGCAAAGAATAATTCATTGTCATGCAAATGAAAAGAGAAGTGAGGGAGAGCTTACTTGGAATCGGATGCGTGGATTCCCTTAATGAATATTGAAGATGATGGGTTTATTCGAGGTTCCCGGCAAAACCTAGCGAGCACAGAACGACTGGCTTCTCGATCTGCCGCCCCAGTACATTCCAATATTTTTGAAGCAAGTTCCTTTCTCGTCCGCATTTACAAGACCCAAACCATTCTTAAAATATAACGAGATAGCCCAAGTTGCTGCTTCCCATGTGCCGATCAGGATTGTCTTATCCGTAAGCTGCGTAATATTCATCAACAGTTTGGTTCCGATTCCACCTTGGCGTTGAGTTGTTCGGACATAAGCGTTCCGAATCAAGGCTACCTCGCCTTTATCTTGAATTCCCATGACACCACAAAGGCAAAGGTCTCCATGAACTAGTTCATCCCTATTCTTGACTGCTAATGATACCGATCCTCCGGAATGACGCCTTGTAAGCTTTAGCCGCATGGTTAATAAACCGGTAAATGTTGTTCTCATTCTTCTTCTCGCAAAATCGAATCATGCTATGTCTTCTTTAACATTATCCTGATTATAACCAAGTGCTGTATTTATAGCGACAGTGTCGAAATAGTATGGAAATCCTTCAATTACTAAATTGTCCTTTATTTTTAGGATTTGGGCGAAAGGTAGCCGGATTTCTATATCAGAATGTCTTGCAGTCGCCACTAAAGTACATCCCATAAAAAGGGTGTCACCGTCAAGTGTCGCAAGCATGTTCTCGGTATTCATGGAGTTCCACGAATTATGCATAATTTTAAAGAGTCTTCCAAGAGCTTCATAACCACGCCAATCGCCAGGATAAGGAAGCGAAGTTGGTTCATGCACCACGATGTCGGGGTGAAAGGCTGATTTAATACCACTAAAATCGCTTCCATCAGAGCGCATAAATTCCATCTCAGCTGTAAACATCCGGTTTAATATTTCCATTGCCTTTGTGTTGTTGTCGCTAAATGCATTATTCATTCATAAATTCCTCCATTCATCATTTTTCAATACATACTTAATTATAGATCATGAGAAGTTTCGAAATGTTGCTATTACATTCACAGATGTTCCAGATGGTTACATGAGAAGTTTCGAAATGTTGCTATTACATTCACAGATGTTCCAGATGGTTACTTTCAACTGAAAAGGAGACTTAGGATGAAATACAATACATTCAAATTAAAAGGATGAATTGTCCCCATCCATATGTGTTTTAGGTTTGCGAAGGACGAAGAGAAATGCGTAGCAGATTTAGCTGATTGGGGAGAAAGGAACAAGGTGAAGATAACCAATACATCTTTTTTAAATGGATATAAGATGTGAATGGAGTACCTTTGTTTGTTGAGCTAACTGGGCACGACAGCACAATTCCGAAGGGCAGCCGCGTGGCTGTCCTTCGGAATGCTAACAGGCAGGAATGCGCAACAAATATTTCCAATTTTCGTATATATCTGTGAGGATTAAAAGGTAAATGGGAGTGTGAGGAAGTGAAGCGAATAATCGGCATTATCTTTATATGTATATTTGTTCTTACCGGCTGCACAGAAGAAAATAATTATTATACCGATATTGAGAAAGATGATATTCCAGATATTAAAAATGCCCAGAATATAGAGTTTATCTACGAGTACAAGGGACATACCGACAATTGGGCAGCAGTTTATATCGTGTACAAAATGAAAGATAATGATAACCACATAACAAAAATGTCCTTAAAGTACATTGGAAAAAAGACAATACCGACTGGAAAGTTAAGCTACGCATATGATACAGAAGGTGGTGGAAGTGGGAGTGGTACTTTGCCCACTGACCAATCAAAATCTGGCATTTATAATCTAGGTTCTTCGGGAGGTAATGGCGCAATTGCAGCCAAAGATTCTATTGTTAAGATGCAGGTCAATTGGAATGAAAATACAGAAATGATGGAACTAAAACCCGATATGAATTGATGAGCATAATTTTAATACGGATTAGAGTTTATTATGCTAACAGGTACGTTAGTGGAACACCTTGTACGGCACGGCTATTTCTCCAACTCATAGCGGGCCGCGATAATGCCCGACTTGAGCGTTCGGCTGGACAGCAGCTTGAGCCTGATTTTCTCACCGTCGCCGTGGAATGCCGATTTTCCGCCGCCCAAGATGACCGGACAAATCGTCAGCAGGAATTCGTCGATCAGGCCGAGCTCAAGCAACGTCTTCGCCGCCCCCGGAATGCCGAAGATAACGAGATTTTTGCCAGGCTGCTCCTTGAGAGCTTGGATTCCTCTGCGATATTGTCCTTGATCAGCATCGTATTGTTCCATTCCACAATGTCCATCGAGCCGGAAATGACGATCTTCTTAACATCCTGCAGCCATTTGGCATGCTCCATACCGTGCCTCGACGCATTCGGATTGTCCAGCACCGTGGGCCAGTAGCCGGAAGGCCTCTTTCTTAGTCAGGATGGCAAAAATCCAGTGGATGAGTTTGTTTACACAAGCAATTACCGCTACTTTAAACAGCTTTCCTTCAGCACGTTTCTTATCATAATAAGCCCTTAATTTTTTATTTCTATTGCTTCGAATACCACACCGTACAGCTTGGTAGAGGGCTGTACGAAGCTTTCTGGAGCCATGCTTCGTGATTTTATTTATTGTTGCTATAAACTTGCCAGAAGAAAAAACACTTGGATCAACACCGGCAAAGGCCACCAGTTTCTTCGCGTGATCAAACCGATCGATTTCCCCGATCTCAGCTAAAATTGTTGCCGCAATCTTAGTACCAATACCGGGTATCGATTGGATTAAATCATATTCAAGCAACTCTTCAGCCAGGGCATCTACGGATTTATTAAGCGTTGCTAGATGGTCCTGGTATTGAAGAAGCAATTGGATGAGCAATTGCATGGAGATCAAATGGCTTGGAAAAGCCGTCTCCCTAAAGGGATTTCGCTTTGCTGCAGCCGCTAGGTTTTGAGCACGTTCCAAGCACCATGAGACGGATTTGCCGCATCCAGTAAGACGCCCGATTGCAGTTCTAATCTCCAACTCGGACATGGTTAGGACCTCTTTAGACGTTGGATGTAAAGCCAGAAATCGAAGGGAAACCTTCGAATAAAGGTCACCAAACACGCCATGAACGCCTTGAATAGTCATGAAAAAAATGCCCCTATACAAAAATGTATAGGGGACTTGGACTTGCTTCAGGTTAAGTACACATTACGAGACCGGAGGCGTATCGGTAATATCAAGGTCGCTCGGAGAAACAGCGTCAATGTACTTCATGCCTTTTCCCTCCAGCGTTCTGCTCACTTGCAGCGTTTCCAGGGTTGGCTGTTCCCAGACATTCTTAACTTGTTGTTCCATGTTATCACCTCCCTTCAAAGTGATTTCTTACAGTCTTTCATTGTACTCAGCAGTGGCAGTACAACGCCGCCAAAGGGGCACGGCCGGTCCTTCTTATTTTAGGATATTGGCTGTAAAATTAACAAATATATTTTTCATATCTTCTTCTACGACTGTACTGCCATAAATATGCTTACCTTCGTTGGTTGTATTTCCTTGTATAATAGTCCGCCTCCCGCATAGGAAACGTATATTCCGGCGTTCGGTTCTCCTTTACGGGGACTCATCGCGTTGTTCTTGAAAATAATAATACCGTGTCTTTAAAGTGGAATAGCTTTTCCCATAATCCGTATAAACGATATGCTCCGGATTTTTATTAATATTATAAACTCCCGGGGGTATGACGATTTTGCCTCCGCTTGGCGCTTCATCGATCATTTTTTGAATAGCCGGGGTATCATCCCTGATGGCTGGAGCAGCGGCTGCCGCGAGCTTATTGTTAATGTCAGCTATCTGTCCGGTAAGTTGGAAGACGGAAGTTTGTCTGAGACAGCTATAGGAAACAAAAAGAGCGGATGTACACGGGTTGTATCGTTATATGGAATTGATGATACCGATTGTATCATATAATGAATTTGAGATATCACTTCTATCAAATGAGTTTTTTTTAAGAAAACAATAGTAAAGCGGGTCTCGGTGCATGTTCAAGATTTTCGAACATCAAATAAAAACCTCAACCTGTAGGACAGAACTGGTAGTAATGCAAGCTGATTCGATGAAAAAGAGGCGTCGAAGTCGTTTTATTCCCCTCCGAATATAAGCAAAGTATAAATCTGTACTTTCTTATATTTTAAAAATTTTTTCATTCTCAATGATGTGGAATTTACTCTTAATGGGAGTATACTTAAAGGATCAAAAACAATTTGAAACTGAGGTGATTGAATGGCTGTACATGAGTTGGCGCCAAGCAGGTATTGGAATACGATCGGCTCGCATGAGCCGGTGCTGACCGTCAATGACGGCGACCGGATAACGACCTCGACGGTGGACGCCCGCGGATGGGATCGGCACGGAAATTCGGCTGCGATGGCGGGTAACCCGATGACCGGACCGTTTTATGTGAAAGGCGCGGAGCCCGGGGACACGCTTGTCGTCCGCTTCGAATCGATTGTGCCGAACCGCGAGTGGGCATGGTCGATGGATGTTCTTGCTCCCAATGTCGTCGATCCGTCCTATGTTCCGAAGCTTCCTAAAGCGGAAAGAAAGAGATGGAAGATCAATACCGAGAGCCGGACGGCTCAGCCGGAGCTCGAATCCGACATGATCGCCGGCTTGCAGCTTCCGCTTGCTCCCTTTTTCGGCTGCTTCGGCGTCGCTCCGGCGTTGGGCCAGGCTATCGGTACCGCAACCTCCGGTCAATACGGCGGCAATATGGACTACAGAGGCTTTGGAGCTTGCGAGACCATCTACTTGCCTGTATTCGTCCAAGGTGCGCTCTTTCATCTCGGGGATGGCCACGCCGTGCAAGGAGACGGCGAAATCGTGGGCACAGGGCTAGAAATTTCAATGGATACGACATTCTCGCTTTCATTGCTCAAAGGGCAAACGATCGGCTGGCCGCGCGGAGAGTCGGAGGATTCGATTTTTACGGTAGGAAACGCCAGACCTCTTGAGCAGGCCCTTCAGCATGCATCGACGGAGATGCTTCGCTGGCTGACCGATGAGAACGGCTATGGCTTAAGCGTACAGGAAGCAAGTCAATTAATGGGTCAGTGCGTAGAATACGAGGTAGGCAATGTTTTTAATCCTGCCTATACGATGGTATGCAAAATGAAAAAACGTTGGCTTCCTTCGAAGAAAGCAAAGTAACCCGCAGTGATATTTATTGTGGCTGTACTTATGACCCGTGCATACATAAATGTTGTCCCCAGTGGTATGCGAAATGATCTTATCCTTCAAACAATCGGCTCTTTGTTTATTATCGTTCCGTCTACGGATTCGGGGTTTGTTGATCAGTACGTTGGCAGTCAGTCTGTTTTCTCTATAGGGGAAAGCTCGTGATCGGTAAGAAATGAATAATCAACAATAGTTCAAACCGTCTTATAATAGGCGGTTTTTTCTTTTGCAATTCAATACCTTTTCCCCTTTAAACCAAATGATGGAATGTGCCAAAGACATCGTCTGCAACACACATGCGCCGGATAAAAACGGCGTACCGAAGTTTCTAACCAAAAGCATGAAGTGTAATAGGTGTGCCTATTCAATGAACCACCGTCAGGAAGAGCTCGCATGAGTTCTTCTTTTATATTTATGCTACAGGATGAAAATAAAAAAGACGATTCATGTTGAACCGTCATCTTAGGTAGGTTAGGGCGGACAATAGGACTGTTTCGGCAATGAAGACCTTAGATATGAAACATCGGACATTTTATAGGAGTGTCAAGGAATATGAATCATCACAACTATAATGTCGATAGGTACATATCTCTTTTTAAGTTATCGTGCATGTTAGTGAGGAGCTTGCCGCGCAGCAGCTCCTTTTTTGCTTCTTCGCAAAATCTCGGTTTTACGAACAACGAGGAGGATAACAAATTAGATTACGGCATATAGATCAAATTACCACCAAACCTTGCGATCCAAAATAGGAAACATAACTTGACGCAGCAACCTGTAATCTAACTAAACGACTGCCCTCGTCATTGATTTGAAATACCGATACTGTACCCTGATTTCCGTTAAGCGTATAGAGATATCGTCCATCTTGACTGACTTCAATATTCATAGGAAAACCGGTTGGTATTCCTGCCGGCGTACTGGTAACATGCCCGGCTACCGTTAAGGCACCGCTGCTGCTAATTAGAAAGATGGTTATTGTACCGTTTAAGGTGTTGGTCGCATATGCAAAACGTTCATTTTTCGATGCCGTCACCCAACAAGTGGCCTTTTGTCCCGTTGGTACAGAGCCACTTATTACTTGAAGTATGCCGTTGTCGCTTAAGGAATAGGAAGAAAGCGCATTAGAACCTACTTCCGTAACTAAAAGCAGCCCGGAGGAAAGGAAATAAGAGCCAAACGGCATGTTACCATTGGATTCATTAATCATTGGTCCTGTTACCGTGCCATTTTGATTAACGTTAAAGACGCTGAGACGGTTTGTGGTAAGTTCAGGTATAACTATTTTGCTTCCTTCAGGAGTGAACAGGACTTGCGCGGGTTGAGCATTAATGGTGCTTAGAGAGCGAATAGATCCTGGAATAGGAATAAGACGCCCGTTATCATCTACGTAAAAACCAGAAATATTCGACGCAAAATGATTGGCGTCATCTCCTATATTGGAGACATAGAGAAGGTTTCCGAAAATACCGATACTATTGGGTTGGGCACCTCCTGATGGTTTTATGTCCGAGAAGATAAGATGACCATTTTTAGTTACCATAAAGCTGCTGATACTATGACTACCTGCATTAACCGCAAAAAGGAAACGACCATCACGGGACAAAGTTAAAGAGCCTTGAGAATGAAGAGGATCGATTCCATCGTTCGGCGTTGCGGTTGACACTTCCTTTGTCCCCGTACCTTTTCCATAGGTCGGATAGGAAGCCGCAAAGGTGAGCAATCCATTCATGTTCCTGTAAAATGCCACGACCTGATTCATTTCGTTTGTATTGGTCATCATGTATACCATACTCGGCATTTTAGTGTTCTCCTCCTGCATATGACCAAATTATCAGGTCAAATTATGATAAATTGGTTCAAGAATGATATGTTTTATATTATTCTTCGGATTTATCTTTGAGACCTAAAACCAAGCTCAATCAGATAAGACACAGACCAATTGATTACAATAAAAAGCATATATTACGTAAGAATAAAAAACATCGCCTTGGAGGAGAAGGGCGATGTTTTTTGTGTTTCATCCTAAGAATAAGGTCAATATGATGGGACACTAGTGGGGATTGCGAAATCCCCGCTATGGGTGGGCAATTTCAGTTATTGCTGTAAGGAGAAAATAAAGTGCTAGACTGAAAAATAAAGTGCTAGACTCAGCAAATAAAGTTTTCTTAGTGCTTCATAGCTCAAACTAAAAACTACATGCTACTATCGTAGGAGCTTAGATTGAATAATGGAAATTTAATTTTCTAATTGTTTATGGTTTAATATAAATGAACCAGTTTTACCCCTGTCTACAACGTGTAGCCTCAAAGGACTTTAAAGTTTGCGGAAAACTGGTTCAATTTCCTATGTATGTAGTGCAGGAAATCATAGTATAGATGTTGAACTATAATTTGTGCAGTGACCTCTAGGGAAGCCACCGTCATAGGCATGGAGCCGGCTAATTAATATACCTGGACTTCTATTATAGATGGCACTGCACCCTTACCCCAATATTCAAACCAAACTTGCCATGACCAGGCAAGTTTTATTTTTTATTTAAGAACCTTATAGGAGGAAAAATAGACCATTTTGTCGAAACAAAGAACCTTATAGAAGAAAATGCAGTAACCCTTGAAATAATTGGGGCATATCATGACCTCTTTGTATAATGTGGGTTTTACTGCACTATCGTTAAATCCTGACATGCGAAGTTGAAAAGCACAAATCAGAAATTAATAAATGGTATCAATTTTATGTGGGTTTAGACATCGGTGCAGATTTTCATGTTGCTGCTTGTATTCCCTTTGAAAAATTCCGTAATGAAAAGGAATGGAAACGGCAAAAGACTATGAAGTTTTACTCCGATGGAAAAGGAATTATTGATTTCCTAACACAGTTAGGGAACATACGAGAAGGTTTTGGATTAGATCCATCAGACTTTTTTATTTTGTTAGAGCCCACTGGTGGTCATTACTCGTATTTAGTGATGAAAGTTCTTTTGGATGAAGGGTATCATTTGTTCCAAGTTGAAAATAAATCGGTAAAAGATTTTCGTGAACGTCAACTAGGCCTTAATGAAAAATCTGATGAGATTGATGCCAGGATCATGGCCTACATGGGCTGGCATAAAACACTACACCCAGATATGAAGGGTATACGATTAGTAAAACCTGCGACCCCTACACAGATTCTTTTTCGAACTTTAACGAGGGATAGATGGCTTCTTTCTACTCAATTAACTAGAAGGAAGAACCAGATACAACAGCTTTTTTCAGTTACGAATCCTGAGCTAAAGCGAGCATTTAAAAAGCCTGGCTCAACAATAACTGTTATGAAATAAGTTTTGCAGTACCCAACAGCAGAAGACATGTCTCAAGCAACACAAGAAGAGCTACGGAAAGCTCTTATTTCTGTTGGAGCCAAAACGATAGCGACGAAGGATTCAGCAATTTTAAGTGAATATTTACCGCACACCTTAGCCGTCCAAGTACATGGAGATAAGGATAAACAGATCCCTCCTCAGCCCTACACTGCTTTACTTAAGTCGTTTCCAATTATGAGTGATGTAATGGCTTGTACATTAATTGGTGCTATTGGTGATGTTGAACGGTTTTCAAATTATCTTGAATTTAAAAAGTACTTAGGCGTCGTTGCTGAAAATAAAACATCAGGAATTTCCGTCTCAAAATCTAGACAAACATATGAAGGTGTAAGGGATACTCGTCGAATTCTATTTTTAATGGTACTGGTGCTCATATCGCCTAATACAAAATCAAACCTATTTAAACATTATTATGATCGTTTGGTTAAAGGGCGGGGAATGAGTAAACGAAAAGCTATTGGTCATGTATGTGGTAAAATCGCACAGGTGATGTATTCTTGTTTGAAAAATAATCAAATGTATGATCCAGTCTTACATGCCAAACATCTGGGTGTCCCTTGGGATGAAAAATGCTTGGACATAAGAATGCCCAAAAACGTTGATGAATTAGAATCTAAAGCAGCCGAGTTTTCTGAAGAAATTGTGTAAACTTTACAACAAGAAGACGGCATACCGGATACTACTCGGATGCCGTTTTCTCAACTAACAGGCAGGATAGCTCCAGTATTCAGGTCCTGGCGTGAGGATTGCGAATTATTTCGAATTGTCATTGCCAACACTTGGGCACTTGTCGGCAAAATAGGCCTGAAGCGCACATATATCGCGTTATCTGCAGGTTGGTGATAAATCAACTTTCCCTCCTGCGTTCGTGGAATCATCGTTGGTTTTGTTCACGGTTCGGGTGGCTCATTTCTTCTTTATAAAAATCTGCCGGATAACACGGAGATGTATGCCAATATTTTGTTTATTATCATTAGTCTTTTCATTCTGAGTGTTTCGAAGAATAAAAGGCAGGCTTGAGGGTACCAGATGAAACTCGAACCACACAGGAACAGAAGGGGCGAACTTTCACTCCTTTTTTTGCTGCTCTGCTGCACACTACTGCTCCATAGCCAGATCATATTCAGCCAGTAGCTGTTGCAGATGAAGCTTGTACGCTTTCTAGGCATGCTTGCGAATGGGTGAACAAGTATTTTTAAGCGAGAAAGTGGAGACCACTCGAACGATTGTTGTGCGAGAACGATGAAATCGCCGGGCATATGCGCTCAGCGTCTTTGGATTTATATTTTAACGTTGATGCTCTTCGTTATCCCTGGCCTTCCGACGCAGTATTGTTCATGAAGTTGATCGCCCACATATGGCCGTCCAAGTCCTCGAAGGCCCATGATAAATGAACCCATAATCCTGCCTATTATTCTATTGAGGCTGTCCGCTTCATTGCATATAATGAAGGTACCGCCCTTCGGGGAGATCGTTAAGGGAGGCCGCGATGAACGAGACCGCATTTGACGAACCATTATTTGCAAGCTTGAAGCCGGGCTTAACCTCGTTCTGTTACCGAATGCTAGGCTCCATGGACGATGCGGATGATGCCGTTCAGGAGACGAGTATTCGGGTCTGGCAGAGCTGGAGCACGTTCAGACAGGATTCCTCGTTCAAAACTTGGGTCTATCGGATTGCCTCCAACCTGTGCTTGGACAAGCTGAGACAATCCAAACGCCGCGCGCTTCCCGTTGACCTGTTCGATCCGGCCGTCGCCATCGTCGAGCCGCGCGACACGCTGCCGGACTCTGCCTGGATCTGGCCGTCTCCCGACTTTGGGGGCAATCCGGAGGATCGGCTCGTCCGCAGAGATACCCTTCAACTGTGCTTCATCGCTCTCCTGCAGACCTTACCTCCGCGGCAGCGCGCGGTACTCATTTTGAAGGATGTATTTGAATGGTCCTCCAAGCAGATCGCGGAAACGTTGGCGATGTCGCCGGCAGCGGTGAACAGCGCCTTGCAAAGAGCCCGAGAGACGATGGACCGGGCGCAGCTTCGCTCGGATGAGCTCAGCAGCATGGACGTTCAACCGGAGCAGCAGCTGCTGTCCCGGTATGTGGAGGCCTTCGAGCAATTCGATATTGCTGCGCTCGTCGCGTTGTTCCACGAGGAAGGCTGCATGTCGATGCCGCCCTTCGAGATGTGGATCCGTGGCAAGGAAGATTTGTCCGCCTTCTATTCGCTTACTCGCTGGCATTGCGAAGGTTCGCGATTTGTGCCCATTACGGTGAATGGCGGTTATCCGGCGTTGGCCCAGTATATGCCGGGCAAAGAGGGCTCTGGCCTGGTACCCTGGGGCATCCACGTCATCGAAACCAAAGAAAATCAAATCCTGCACGTTCAAAACTTCATTCATACGCCATTATTTTCGCGTTTTGGGCTGCCTGAGCGAATTGACCAATGAATTTCGTCATTGGCTTACGTCTATATCATTGAGAATATCATGAGAGAGGTGTCTATTTAAATTGGAAACGAGTCAACCGACGAAAGTAACCGTGCAAGCCGTCATTCAAGCCCCTGTCGAGAAGGTATGGCGCTATTGGACCGAGCCGGATCACATCACGAAGTGGAATCAAGCGTCCGAGGACTGGCATGCGCCAAGAGCCGAAAACGATCTGCGGGTCGGCGGCAAGTTTCTGACACGGATGGAAGCGAAGGATGGCAGCATGGGCTTTGATTTTGGCGGCGTCTACGATGTCGCGAATCGGCATGAGGCGATCGGCTACACCATGGAAGACGGAAGAAGAGTGGATATTGCTTTCGTCGATCAAGGGAATGAGACGAAGGTCATTGAAACGTTCGACGCGGAAAGCTCCAATCCCGTCGAGTTCCAGCAAGCAGGCTGGCAAGCGATCATGGACAATTTCAAAGCCTATACCGAACAAAACTAATCATCGCGAAGAAGACGCCGGGGAAGATGCCCGGCGTCTTTCTTTTTGAACCCTAGTACGAGCGTGCTCTCCGTTAGCCTTAACCTTGTGCCGCATCCATGTTCATGTAGTTAATGGCCCACAGATGGCCGTCCAAGTCCACGAAGCCCCAATGATACATGAACCCATGATATTCAGGTTCAGCGTGCAATTTCCCGCCCAAGGAGACCGCGGTATTCACGATTTCATCGACCTTTTCCCGGCTCTCGAAGGCCAATGCGATCGTCATCTGCGCATACTTGCTCGTATCGACGGATTCCTTCTCCGTGAGCGTATTAAAGAATGCTTGATTGATCAGCATGACCTGCAGGTTGTCGCCGATCACGATGGCTACCGAATTCTCGTTCTCGGGGAATTGCGGGTTGAGCTCGAATCCGAGTCCGGTGAAGAACGCTTTCGATTGTTCTACGTTTTTTACAGGCAGGTTGAAGCTCGTGAATGCGGACGTTAATGCCATTTTCAAAACACCTCTTCGTCAAATTAGTTTGTGTTCATTTATGCCTTCGTTTATATAGACGACAGCCGATCCGGGAATTCATCGGTCTCATGGATTCGGAAGCGTAAATTTTGAAAAATAACTTGGTATTGAGTTCGGATACCCGCCATTCCCGTAAGGTTGCTTATTCTTATTGTGCAGGGATAAAGATTGAACCTCTCTAAAAAGGAATTCGTCTGAATATATGACAGTTAAAGGGTGGGTATCGAGTGACGGAATGAGGGAACGGTATGGAAATTAATGATAAAACCGAAGTACGAAAGAAAAAGTTCGAAACCGTCGCCATTTCAGTATTAGGTTAAATGTCTTTTTCATGATTACATTTCTCCTGTTCTCTTCACTAATCGTACGTTTTGCTTATCTACAGTTCGTCGAGGCTCCGAGTCTCTAGGAACGCCACACAAGCATGATCACGAAGGGCGTATCCATCCCGCCCATCCGCGGCAATATCCTATCAAATCGACAGCATGAGCCGGATCGTCGGCGACATGAAGCTGACCAAGCCGGTCAAGGGGCAGAATCTGTATCTAACGATTAATCGCAAGGTGCAGCTAACCGCGCAGCAAGCCATTCTCAATCAGATCGCGACAACCCGGTTAATTACACAGCCTGCCGGCGAGATCCTGCAGGCTGTTCAGCTAACGGAAAACGATAGTTTAACAACAATGCATGCTGCCGCAAAATTAGTGGCAGCATGCATTGTTGATTTCGGAAATTCTAAGAAACTCTACATGTTCTTATGTATGCTTTAATTAGAACGTTTATTTGAAAAATTGGAAATCATATAGCTTTAAACGGCATGCTAGCATTTGTTATTTTTGATCTTAAGAACTACACTACATTAGACTGACGATGCTTCATTAAGCCTAACGGGTAGGAGGTTTAAGATCAATCTCGGTGAACCATACCATAAATAACGGCAAGTTTTTTCCGGAATTCCTTAAGGGGCGTCTCGTAGATTCCAGTTCAATGTCTCTTATTTATGAAACAACATCGAATTTCAAAGTATTTCGATGTACTACGATATATTCACCTGTTGATTTATTCATTACTTGAGACACTTCTTCGGTATGTGTTATCTCAATCCAATCATTTTGTATATCCACTAATAATTTTACTTCCACATTATTTTCTCCGTATTTTAAACCACTATAAGATAATTTCGTCATTGTCTTCATTCCTTTCTTCATGATGAATATGTGTCGAATGCGATTTTCAATAAACAGCGATTTTATTACATCTCTTTAAAGTACTTCAATCGGTAATAAACGCCGTATCCAAGAATAAACAGGTAGGCAAAAACCAATAGCAATACCACTGTTAAATCTATAGCCATCAAGGCAATTGCTGTAATTAAGGCTCCAAGCACAAAAATCATCATGTCATATGCTTTCGCTTTTGCCCGATTAGTGATTGCCAGATTACGCTCATCTTTCTTCTCGATCTCTAGCTGCTTTGCTGCGGCGGGACTATGCTTCATCGCGTAGCGCAACATTATTTCTCCCATACCGAGGCCGAACATACCAGAGCCAAGTCCAACGCAGATATAAGGCAACGCTCGCAGCAGACCTTGCGGATCTTCAATTGTTTTGATGAAGTACACACCGACTGCTAGTAAGGATACGCCTACAACGGTAATCAAATAAGACAAAATAGTCTTGTTCATACATTCTCATCCTCCTCATAAATAAAGATTTCTTCGATAGTCATACCGAAAAAACGAGCAATCTTGAACGCTAAAAGGATCGATGGGTTATAACGTCCGTTTTCCAGCGAACCGATTGTTTGCCGTGACACTTCAAGAGCCATTGCTAATTCTTCTTGCTTAATTCCGCGTTGCTTGCGGATTTCTTCTAAACGGTTGTTCAATGCGTTCACCCTCCTCATGGAAAGCTAACTTTCCACAAAGAAAGCATATCGTGCTACCCGATCAATGTCAAGTTTGCTTTCCATTTTGGCAATAAAACAGGCCATCCCACAAAGGATGGCCCCAAAACTTGCCGTTACAGACAGCGCGGTGAACCGTATCAAAAATAGAGGCAATTTCTCTGAAGAAAAACTTGCAGAAGTCTGTATTTACAGAATGCGGACCCTTAAGAGTAGGTTAGGTCAGTCTTTATGGAGTATATTGTGTAAACAAGCTTATGCGCGCTTTTTTATTGTTATACAACATATGGATTGGTTTGAATGACAGACTCATTCTTTAAAATAGGGCGTAATCCCTCTTGAATACAGGTTCTCCACTAACTTGAAAAATTCTTCTGACGATAAATCCTTTTGACGCTGGAGCCAAAGACGAAATAAAGAAAGGGAAGTTGTCAGGTAAAACTCAATTAAGTAAGGCGTTAAGGAATGGTTTTGCGGAACTTTTAATTCTAATTGATCCAAAGTGATTTCTTTTTTTAAGCGTTTTAAAAAACGGGTACTTCCATAATCACCCAAAAGGGCATTAAGAACCAGGAGATGTTCTCTTTTGTCCAGACAATAGAGCGTATCTTGAACCGTATGCATCGATAGCTCTTTATTCGCCAATTCTTTTTTTATGTCATTCAATAAGTCATTTTCAACAGAGTCTAACAATTCGTAAATGTCAGTAAAGTATTGATAAAAGGTGCTGCGGTTATATCCTGACTTATTCGCAATTTCCTGAACCGAAATTTTCTCAATCGGCTTTTGGCTATATAACTCACAAAAAACTTCTACAAACTTTTGTCTTGTTTTCTCCGTTATTTGGGGTTGCTTTTTCATGTTTCCCTCCTACTAGCGAATAAGATTATCATCCGACAAATAATAAAAAACTGATGATTGATCAAGGAATAATAAAGATTTATAATCACATCATACAACATGTTGTCTGATAATCAAAAGGAAATGTTAATAAGTAGGGGTGGTTTTAATGTCAGCAAAACAAGATAGAATTTTAATTTTTGGTGCAGGTGTCATCGGGAGCATGTACGCAATTAAGCTTATTGAAGCAGGGTTTGACGTTAGCCTGTTTGCACATTCTAATAGATTTAAATCATTAAGAGAAAATGGCCTGCAATATAAAGAAAAAGGTACAGTTAGATCGATACAAGTGAATGTCATTGATACGCTCGAAAATGACGATGTATACGATTTTATTTTCGTTACCGTTCGTTATGATCGGTCCGAATCAGCGTTGTTAGCGCTAAAAGATAATCAAAGCAAAAATATAGTTACGATGACTAGTAATTCAATTGGATTTTCTTCGTGGCTGGAAATCGTAGGGGATAGACTTTTACCAGCTTTTCCCGGCTTCGGCGGACAGATTAAAGATGGAGTATTGCATGCTCGATTTCTACCAAAGATTATAGTGGCAACTGCATTTGGAGAAATTAATGGTGTAGTGACAGAACGCATAGAAAACCTCGCAAAATTATTTAAAACAGCAAAGCTTCCCTACGTTATTAAAAAGGATATGCAAGCGTATCTAATCACACATTCGGTATCAGACATTGCCATGTTGAGCGTTTTGCATTCTGAGAATAAGATAATTGACAAAAAAACAGCCAGAACCAGAAAGACGGCACGCAAAATAACAGTCACTTTAAAAGCGTATCTAAGGGCAATACAAAAAGCTGGCGTTTCAATTGATCCACCAATGCTTAAAATGGTGCTTAAATTTCCAAACTTATTTTTGGATCTTTTCTTTATGACATGGCTACGAACTAAAATGGTTAGGGATATGATGTTGCCGGATTATGCGAATAATGCTAACAATGAGATTGTGCAGCTGAGTAATGATTTAATGAAATTTTTAAGTCAAAATGATATCAAATCGGAAATACAGGCTAACGGATCTCAACTTTGGTAGCTGGACGACCACCAGACGAATCAATACGTGAATTTGAACTGGTGTAAAAAGGCCACATAATTAATCTAAAGCCCTCCTTTAACCAGGAGGGCGCTTTTTTATATAAAGAATGGTGTGCTTGAGGCAGGCAGCTCGCCGGTGCTGCAGGTAGCCGGTCCAGATCCGGAAGAGCTCCGCTGCATCGTGGCCAGATTCATCACGCAGCGATGCTGCTGGACAACCAGGAGCCGGAAAGCCACTCACCGGCGCCTCGATGCAGCCGGATCCGATCCGAAAGAACTCCTCTGCAGCGAGTCCCCTTCATCAAAGTATTATAATTAAAATACTACCTTGACAGTCAAAGTAGTATGTCGTATTATACAGCTATGGAGGTGATCGCATGAGCGAGAACAAAATCACATCCGACCTGCTGCGCGGGCATACCGATACGATGATTTTACGGCTCTTATCCGAAGCTGACCGCTACGGTTACGAGATTGTCAAGCTGATTGCCGAGCGCTCGGGCGGTGAGTATGAATTAAAGGAAGCCACGATGTACTCAAGCGTAAAGCGGCTTGAGATAGACGGCGATATCGAGTGGTATTGGGGCGATGAATCTCAGGGTGGACGGCGTAAATATTTCAGGATTACCGAAAAGGGTGAGGCTGCTTACGACCGTAACAAAAGCAATTGGGAGTACGCAAAGCGCGTGCTTGAAAACTTATTATAAAGGAGACTGGATATGATGAATGAGAAATTGACCCACTATTTGAACGGCGTGTTTGCACCCTACGATGAGGTAAAAAGCGTCACCGAATTAAAGACGGACCTGCTCTCCGATTTGCAGGAGCGGTTCCGGGAACTCAAAGCCGAGGGCAAGAATGATGAAACCGCTTTTGAAATGACCATTGAAAGCATCGGCGACATTGAGCAAACGGTACTGGAAGTCGCTAACCTCTCCCGCGCGCTGGAGCGGCAGGTGGTGACAAACTTTAACGGAAGCAACCTGGCGAAAAGCGACTTTGCAGGCGTTACGGCCCATAAAGGACAGTTTAAAGGCAGCGCGCTGCACGGATCCGACTTTGCGGGCGCAGACTTGACCGGCAGTTCGTTTAAGGGCAGCGACGTGCGTGAGGCCAATTTCGACGGAGCGAACCTGACGGACTGCAGCCTATCTGCCCTTGACCTGACGAATGCAAGCTTCGATCAATCGATCCTTGTACGCACGAGCTTCAACATGTCGGAACTGGCCGGAACAAAATTTATCGGTATAAAACTGACCGATGTCAAGTTGACCATGACCGATCTTAGAAAAGTGATCTTTGAAAACTGTATGTTTGACGGCGTTGACTTCAATTCCTCCGATCTGCGAGGGTTGCGATTTGACCGGCAGACCTTTATCGGCGTCAAGTTTGATAAGGCGGCACTAAACGAAGTTTCATTTAAAGGCGCGACACTCAAAAATACTTCATTCAATCCTGGTTTTACATTGTCCAAGAAGTACTACCGCGCCATCAAAACCATCTGCTTCGACGGTGCGATGATGGATAAGCTGACCTATGCCTCCCTTAAAGGCATAGGTGCCAATTTGTCAAAAGTTACGGTTATCTAAGGGAGGGGAAGAATATGCCAACCAAATCCATTCAAGTAAAAGGACTGCAAAAATCCTACAAGCAGCTTCAAGTCCTAAAGGGCGTAGATTTCGAGGTGGAAAAGGGTAGTATTTTCGCCCTCCTCGGCTCCAACGGGGCGGGCAAGACCACGGTTGTCAAAATCCTCACCACGCTGCTCAAGCCAGACAGCGGAACCGCCACCGTAAACGGATTCGATGTTGCGGCAAAACCCGACAATGTGCGGCAGGCAATCAGTCTGACCGGGCAATTTGCCGCCGTGGACGAAATGTTGACCGGACGGGAAAATCTCATCATGATTGCCAAGCTGCGATACCTCAAAAATCCGCGTCAGGTTGCGGACGACTTGCTTCACCGCTTCGGCTTGACAGACGCCGCCGACCGCAGGGCGTCTACGTATTCGGGCGGGATGCGCCGCAGGCTCGACATCGCCTTGAGCCTTGTGGGAAAACCGTCGATCATTTTCCTCGACGAGCCGACGACGGGGCTTGACCCCGAGGCGCGCATCGAGGTTTGGAAGATTGTCAAGGAGCTTGCCGGCGGCGGCACGACGGTCCTCCTGACCACGCAGTATTTGGAGGAAGCGGAGCAGCTTGCCGACCGAATTGCCATTCTGCACGAGGGCAGGATTATCGCCAGCGGCACGCTCTCGGAGCTTAAAAAGTTGTTCCCCTCCGCAAAGGTGGAGTATGTTGAAAAACAGCCGACATTGGAAGAGATATTCCTCTCCATCGTCGGCAAAAAGGAGGCGAAGTAATGGAGGCGTCAAAAAATCATTTCTTCACCGATATTAGCGTGATGCTCGGGCGTTCCATGCGCCATATTTTCCGCAGTATGGACACCATCATCACGGTCTGCATCACGCCGATTGCGATGATGCTGCTGTTCGTCTATGTGTTTGGCGGCGCCATCCAAACCGGAACGGATAACTATGTGAACTACCTGCTGCCCGGTATCCTGCTGATTGCGATTGCAAGCGGCATATCCTATACGGCTTACCGTCTGTTTTTGGATAAGCAGCGGGGCATCATCGAGCGGTTTCATACCATGCCGATTTCACGTTCCGCCTTGCTTTGGGGGCATGTGCTGACCTCGCTGGTATCCAATGCCATCTCGGTTGTCGTCATCATTCTCGTAGCGCTCATTATGGGCTTTCATTCGTCCGCCGGGATACTGTCATGGCTTGCAGTAGCTGGCATACTCGTATTGTTTACCTTGGCCTTAACCTGGGTCGCGGCGATTGCCGGGCTGACCGCAAAATCGGTGGAAGGCGCAACCGCCTTTTCCTACCCGATTATCTTCCTGCCGTTTATCAGCTCGGCGTTTGTGCCGACCGAGTCGATGCCGAGGGTCGTTCGCGCCTTTGCCGAAAACCAGCCGGTGACCTCGATCGTGGAAGCCATCCGTGCGCTGCTGTCAGGTCAGCCGGTGGGCAATGACATATGGGTCGCGCTTGCGTGGTGCGTCGGGATTTTGCTCGTAGCCTATTTCTTTGCAATGAGGGTGTATAAAAAGCGGGTGTGATAACGGTAACATTGAATTTGATGAAATCGAGAATAAACGTCTGACGAGCATATGGCTCTAAGCTAAGTGCGGGGACATATCTCGATTTTGATCACCCAGAACAGGAGGTGAGTTACCATGTGATTGCCAATAGTTATTCTCTTTGCTGCATCGAACACACCTTTTTTGACAAAGGGTTTTCCAGCATGAATAACGAATTAGTAGTTGAAAACAATAGGGCTGATAAAAAAGGAAGAGAGGGAAACCAAATGCAAAAGAGTACAACAGAAGATTTTAGTTCGTCGGAAAATATGAAGAATGTTGTTGGCTTCTCCGAAAAAGGGCTGCGCAGAATGCGAGAGGTGCTGGCACGGCATGTCGAGTCCGGGAAGATTCCCGGGCTGGTCGCCCTGGTCAGCCGGGGCGGTGAGACGCATGTCGAAGCGATCGGGACGATGCGCCATGATGGTGGCGCGCCGATGCGCCGGGACACGATCTTCCGAATGGCGTCAACGTCCAAGCCGGTCGCGGTCGCGGCGGCGATGATTTTGCTCGACGAGTGCCGGCTGCGGCTGGATGACCTGGTAGAGCAGTGGCTGCCTGAACTTGCCAATCGGCAGGTGCTCAAACGACCCGATAGTCCGCTGGACGATACTGTGCCAGCACGACGGCCGATTACCGTACGGGATCTGCTAACCTCCACGTTCGGGCTCGGCTTGGATTTTACGGCGCTGGGCACTCCGATTATGAACGCGTTTCTCGAGAAGAATCTCGCGCTCAATGTACCGCCGATGCCCGATCCGGATGAGTGGATGCGCCGCCTTGGCTCGCTTCCGCTGCAATACCAGCCCGGAGAACGCTGGCAATACAACGTCAGCAACGATCTACTCGGCGTGCTCGTTTCTAGAGTCACGGGCCAGTCGTATGGAACGTTCCTACGCGAACGTATCCTCGATCCGCTGGGCATGAAAGACACTGGTTTCTATGTGCCCGAAAGCAAGATCGACCGGCTGCCGCCCCTCTACGCCCCCGATCCGCAAACCAGAGAGTTCATCGTGTGGGACGAAGCCAAGGGGGGACTCCATAGCCAGCCTCCGGCGTTCGAGAGCGGCGGTGGCGGACTGTCCTCCACCGTCGACGACTATCACGCCTACTTCCGGATGCTGCTGAACAAAGGGATGCACGGGAGCAAACGGATCTTGTCCCGGGCCGCCGTCGAGCTAATGACCACCAACCGCCTAACGCCCGAGCAACAAGCCGTCCGAAACGAAATGGCCACCAACAACGTCCATATATCATTCGGCCAAGGGCAGCACGGTGGCTGGGGCATGGGGATGGCAGTGCGCACCTACCGCGGCGACTACGCGCCCATCGGCCAGTTCGGCTGGGACGGCGGAAGCGGCACCTCGACCTACGCCGACCCAGAAAATCAGCTCATCGGAATCCTGCTCACCCAACTTGGGTCGTCCGTCCCGGATCCGATGCATCTTATGCTCGACTTCTGGACCACGGTCTATCAGGCAATCGAAGACTAAAACCGAGATCGGCCCACATTAGCACCGACTCAACCTCTATGCTTGAACAAACCGCTATCAAACATCCCGAAGTAGTTAAAAAGATTCAAGATAGCTGGAGTCGGGCGTAAATCAAACTTGATCAACACATGGGACGATCAAACAGCCTTGCAAGTGAGTGGCAATTAATAGATAATGGGGGATATTGATATTGAATTTACAAACGATCCGCCCCAGCATGAAGCGTTTTCATTCAATAAAGCGTTTATGAGCCAAGAAAGACGTGATGCATTACAAGTCGGGGATGTTTGGCCGGCAGTACGTTTAAACACTGAAAAAAATAAGGTAATATTATTTCGGGAAAGAAAAAATGGCAATGTTGTCTACATTAACATTTTGTCTCGTGAGAATGAAGATGGAACACGCGAATGGTTTGTGGAAGGCCCTGCAGAAGAGTTAACAAAATAATATCAATCATTGGCACGTTTAGATGAAAAATAAAGCAAAAACCCACCGTAAGGAAGCCATATGCGGTGGGTTTTTGCTTGTTGCGAAACTTCCGGTACCGAACTCACGGTCGGGATATAATAAAATATTTTGATCCGACTTCTTCGCCGTCAAGCGCATAGAATCACCGTCAAGCTTCCATAAAAGTGTGACAGGTTCATCCAGTTTAAAATTAAATGTCTCCATTATAAACGCCCGCTCCTTTTGTGGTGTGAGATTGACACACAAGAACAAGCAGAGGAGGATCAAAATCAAAACCCCGAACAGATCACATTTAAGTGTGCTCTTCGGGGTTCAACGAAATAAAGAATACAGCTTAATTACCTTAGCAGAAATATTACATTCTTACGGATTAGCAGTATGCCAGTCCTGCAGCAATTGATTCGTTGAGGAATCAATATTCGAAATTGTCGTTGCCATATCCTGACTGCCGTTGCTGAATTTAATAATTTCATCTTGGATAAGCTGGTCCATATCAGTGAAAGAAGGTACCCATGGTTCTAAATATTTCGTGTAATTTTTAGAATGCTCCATAATGGTTTGGATAATATTAAATTGCGGGTTCTTTTCTAAAAATTGTTTCGTTCCTTCCAGTTCCATTGCTTGGTTATTCATTGGATAGTAACCAGTGCTCTTAAACCATTCTGCCGATACTTCAGGTGTAGCCAAATATTTCAAATAATCCCAGGCACCAAGAATGGAATCCTTGTTGCCGCGGTCAAAGAGATAAACGGCGGATCCGCCAACTCCTGTACCTGTAGTGCTGTTTTCATTCAGACGAGGCAATTCCGCTACCCCTACATCAAATAATCCGGCATCAATGATGTTTTTTGTTACACTCCCCATAGATGCAGTGGATGCTGGCATAATGGAATACAACCCGGATTGAAATCCTGCCATCGGAGAAGTATCCGTGTATTCTACACCGCCAGTAGCAAGAACCTTTTCCCATTCTGTTAACAAGGTTTCGAGTGTACCATCACTAGTCATCGAAAGTTCAGTTGGTGTATCTAAATGTCCATCTTCGTTATTGAAAATATATTTGTTCTCGCCTTGCATAGGAATCCATGTTCCGAGCAGGAAGAAACGCAATTTAATACCAATGCCGTAACGAGTAGTTTTATTATTCTCAACGACAGCCAGTTTATCTACCGCTGCAGCTAACTCTTCTAGTGTTGTCGGCGGTGATTTCGGATCTAAGCCCGCTTCTTTGAAGTGATCTTTATTGTAATAGATCATGATCGATGAGTTAGAGAATGGCAAGCCAAGCATCTTATCCTTATACATGGCATATTGCATTGCATTTTGATTCAAATCATTTAAGTTAATCCCTTCAGAATCTTGCTCGATAAAATCTTGAACAGGTACAATATATTCGGAATTTTTTACATCAAAAATCCCTTTAGAGCTTAGCTGCATAATATCCGGCAGTTCCTCTTGAGAATCGGATTGCAGGATCGCCGCTAATTTGGTAGATGCTTCATCATAAGTACCTTGGAAGGTAGGCGTAATCGTGATTCCTTTTTCTTTGCCGACCGACTCATTGTACTCTTTTGCAGTTTTCTCAATCATTTCTGCAGCCTCACCCGTCATCGAATGCCAAAAGATAACTTCTGTAGGCTTACTTGGTAAAAAATTTCCATCTGTTGGAACGACCGATGAGGTTGCTTCTCCCGTAGCTGCGGCATTAGTTGGGGTCGTCGCATTAGTGTTACTAGATGAGCTTGTAGAAGCTCCTGACGTGCATCCCGCAATTAAAGAGAGAACTAATGCAATGCCAAAAACTTTAGATAACCATTTATTCATGTCTGATTAAGCTCCTTGTATATAAGATTTTTAACATTATAATTTAGCTGCATGGGCATGAAATCTGTCGACACAATATTTGCCGATTTGATAAGCATAGCTTGCCGATATATCTTTCAAAGCTTCAGGCATTTGCTTTGTTAAACCATAAATTTCATAAGTAAAATCGCCTGAATAGCCAATGCTCCATAATGCATCTATAGCCTCTTCCCAGTTAACAGTCCCCATAAAAGGTGTAAAGTGTTGATCAGATATTGCCGTGTTATCATTAACATGAAGAGCAACTAAGCGACTGCCTAAAACCTTTACCGGACGAGATAAGTCTCGATACATACGATGCCCATGACCAAAATCCCAACATACACCAATTCGCTTATCGTTAAAAGAATCTGCTAATGCTGCTAATTCTTCGGCACGGGCAGAAAATTTACGGTGTTCCGGATATTCAATCATATTTTCAAATGCAATACCAACACCATTTTTAAGAGCCAGTTCAATCGAATCAGCGTAAAACTGATGGTTAAATTGTATACTTGCTTCCTCGTCAAATTCCGTTTCCTCACATTGAGTAAATGGATGAACAACACCCCATGAAACACCCAGCATACTGCTTGCAAGAACACTTCGTTCCATGTGTTTTACGTATAAAAGTCGTTGTTCTTCATTTTTCCAAGTCGGCATATATCCTGGGTTGTAAGGCAAATGGGATTGTGAGAACGTCACACCGAGTCGTTCCGCTTCATTCCGGATCATATAAATTTCATTTTGCCAATCCTCTTCCCACAGCTCTGTTCGGGTGAAGAAAAATTCGACAAAACTAAAATCCAAAACTTTAAATCCAGCCTGTCTGCAGCGCCTAACAGATTCGATATACGGTGTATGCATACGTCCGTTGCGGCCTTTTCCAAACAAGTTTGTAGATGTCACTAATCTCATAAGATTACTTGACCTCTCCGGATTTAGGGGCATTACCCAGAGAAAGTAAATACTCCCCAACTTTGTAACAAAATTCAGCAGTCACATTTTTAAGTTCATCCGGCATGTAATTGTTCGTTTTGATCTCATAAACGAAATCGCCCTTATACCCAATCTCTGTAAGCAGCGACATAATCGTTTCCCAATCGATATTCCCTAAGAAAGGCAATAAATGGTCATCTGTCAAACCATAATTATCATCGACATGAAGAGCAATGATTCTTTCACCTAGAAGACGAAGCGGGCGAACTTGGCTTTTATACATGCGGTTTGCATGTCCAATATCCCAACAAACACCTACGTGTGAATCGTTAAAAGAGTCAACTAATGTAATGAGCTCCTCTGCGATTGAACCAAAGCGCCGTTTGATATTTGTATCCACCATATTTTCAAATGCGATATTTACATTCCGTTTTACAGCTTCTTCTACTATAGAATCGTAGAATTGATGGTTCAAATTTAAGTTTGCTTCTTCATTATGCTCTTCAAACACCTGCTCTGTTAAAGGATGAACAACAGCAGCTTTTACACCTAACTCATGGCTTACGATCAGAGAGCGCCAAGTGATCTCATTAAAGAATGCTTCTTCCTCGGAACCTGCCGGGAACAATTTATTTCCGGGCAAATAAGGTAAATGTGATTGAGAGAATTCAACACCCAAATTTTGTGCGGCAATTTTGATTTTTTCAAGCTCGGCTTCCCAATTGGAGCCATTTAATTCGGTTTTATTATGGATCATTGCGCACATATTGAAATCCAGCACAGAGAAGCCTGTATCTTTGCATCTTTGGATAGATTCAATATAGCTGATGTGATCATCGGCGCCTCTTTTTTCTCGAAATAGACTTGTCATTGTTGCTAAACGCATGGTTTTCTCCTCCACTATCTTTAGAATTGTTTAATTGTTCTTCACTTGAACATGTGAAAAAAGAAAGAATACCGCAGCGGGATAAAAATAGTTATCGAAGTTTTATCGTCATAGCATTGGATTTATAATTACGAGTCGTACACGCGTTTTGGACGGGTAACATCACCACCTCCTTAAAAGAATTCTATTTATTTTTAAATTAAGGATCTGACGGAGTTTCGCAAAATAAATGAGGGCTCGATAATTAATGTTACTTCTTGTGCATTTTGCTTTTTGATACGGTTAATCATCGTCATGCATGCCATTTCACCCAGTTGTATTTTATGTCCATCAATTACGGTTAAAGAAAAGGGAGCATGTGTTGAAAGCAGCGATTCTTCATAACTAATAATTGAAATATCTTTAGGTACAGAAATTCCCTGCTCGTATAAAAAAAGAATGATTCCTGCAGTAATTCCGTCACTGCCGCCAAAAATGGCAGTTGGCTTAATTCCATCATTCCACAATTGTTTCAACGTTTGATATCCACCCAACCCCGTATACGGCGAATGCATGAAATAAATTTGCTCCATGCTAATGCCTAGTTCGGCAACAGCTGCCGCAAAGCCATTTTGTTTGTCTTGAGAAATCGAACTATGTGCTGGCCCGCTTATAAATGCTATTTGCTTATGTCCTTGCTCCAACAAATATTTTGCTCCTAAATAACCAACTTTGTTGGCGTTAACAGAAACAGAATCAACCCCTTCTTGATGACGTCCTATAATGACGACATGAATCCCTTGCTTAAGGACCAGATTAATAAAGGCATCGTCATATAATCCACCAATTAAAAATACACCGTCTACACGTTTGTTTTTAATTAAATCAGGCAGTTTTGCGTGGCCCGATACTGAAAAGCGTTCAGTAAGCAAGCTGTAATCTGTATTTCTTAAACAAGCGTTGATTCCGTAGGTAACATCATAAAGTAAGGTTTCGGGTACGGAGTCCATAGCATAAGGAAGAGAGGTCTCATCTGAAGTCAAGAAGATCAGCCCCAATGTTTTCGTTCGACTTGTTGTCAATGCCCTTGCAGCCATATTAGGCACATAGCCCAGGTCATTAATCGTTTGCCATACTTTATGTCTCGTTTCTAATTTCACCTTATCACTTTCGTTAATGACTAGTGAAACTGTACTTTTTGAGACCCCGGCAACTTTTGCGATATCTAAAATGGTTACACTCATCCTCAAGCTCCTTTTATTAGAACGTTCCAAAAACTGTTTTTATCGTAAGGGATGACGATGGAATATTCAAATTAAGATATTGTGTAGATCGAATCGAATTTTTATGAGAAGCATCTCTTAAATATTAAGTATTTATTGATTCGTTGACACCGAATAAAAGCATCCTGTATATTGAATCCCATCGGAGCGGGGTTTATCACGTGCATTGGATTTTATTTACGATGTGTATCTTGTCAGGAGTTTGCGAGCTTAAATTTCGGGAGGATCATTACTCTAAAGAATTGGAACCTTCCAATTTTTCGGGTGATTATGAAGTCAATAACTAGCTGGAGGAAGTTTTTATATGACGTCTTTTACGAGTGCTACTAAGAAAACGAACACCTTTCCATCACTGGCGCAGCTGGCAAGACGAAGAAAAAGAATTCAGACCCTTAAAGCTTATTTATTTTTGGCTCCAATAATCCCGTTTATATTAGCATTTGACTACTTTCCGTTTATTCGGACCTTTATTTATAGTCTATCTACGGTTAATTCACGAGGTGAGATTGTCGATTTTGTTGGATTGCAAAATTACATTAATATTTTAAGCCGTAAGGATTTTGTGAATTCAATTCTCGTTACTTTAAAATTTACGGCCATGTATGTTCCGCTTGCTATTATTTGTCCCTTATTACTAGCGTTGATTGCTTCACAGAAAAAACCTTTTTCTAACGTCTATCAGCTCTTGTATTCCATTCCAATGGCTGTATCCATGGCGGCAACCTGTTTAATATTTGAACACCTTTTGACTCGCAATGGGTTGTTAAATTATATTTTGAATTTATTGGGAGTCGCGAGCGACATCAATTGGTTAGGTGATTCTACATGGGCACTTCCGTCACTCGTGTTGATTTCAGTCTGGACGATGATGGGCTTTGACTTCATGCTGCTGCTTGCTGCTGTTCGTAATGTTCCGCAAGACTTAAGTGAATCGGCCGTTATCGATGGTGCCGGCTATTGGACAAAAACGTTAAAAATAACGATTCCAATGATTACTCCAACGTTGTTTTATGTCGTTTGTACGCAGATTATTGTAGGGTTGACAACCGTAGGACCCGTTATGATCCTTACCCAAGGAAATCCGCTTGGTCATACCTCTACATTAATTTATTATGTGTATACGTCAGGATTCCGCAGTCTGAATTATACGATTGGCAGTACAGCGAGTATTTGTGCATTTTTGCTTACACTTGTGTTTTTGCTTATTAACTTTTTATATGAAAAAAGAGGGGTTGTTTACGAATGAGAATGCAACGATCATGGAAAACCTCTCTGAACACTGTATTAAGCTTACTTCTTGGATTAATTGTGGCATTCCCATTGTTTTATGCTATCCTCGCGGGATTTAAAACCGAAGGGGAATTCGGGTCTTTTCCTCCAACCGTATTGCCGGATAGCTTCTCCTATCTAGAAAATTTTAAAGAAGTCCTTTTTAATACGATGATTCCCAGATTCATGTTGAATTCATTTATGATTGCGCTAATCGTGACCTTAGTCCGCTTACTGATATCGACCTTAGCCGCATATGCACTAGCGTTTATTAATTTTCCAGGTCGTAAATTTATGTTTGTTTTCATTCTTGGAACGATGATGATTCCTTCTGAAGCTTTGCTTATTTCGAATTTTATTACGGTTAGTAAATTACATCTGTTGAATAGCTATTTAGGAATCATGATTGTATTCTTTGTGAGTGCTGGACAAGTATTTATGTTTAGACAAGGTTTTAAGACCATATCCGGAACGTTAAGAGAAGCTGCTTTCTTGGATGGCTGCGGTGATTTCAAATTTTATGCAAGCATTTGTATACCCGTATCTGTTCCTGTTATTATTTCATTAGGGCTGTCCTCCTTTGTAGGTGTATGGAACTCTTATTTGTGGCCGTTGCTTGTCACTACCAAAGAAGAAATGAGGACCGTACAGGTTGGAATTACCTTATTATCTGCGCATGAAGGCAGCAACAATACACTTGTATTTGCGGGCATTGCCATTATATTGATTCCATCCGTTATCTTTTTTATGATTTTTCAACGCAATATGATTGGTGGTATTTTCAACGGCTCCATAAAAGGTTAACTGGCACCGTTCCATCGTACAAACTAGCTGAAGAGAGAGATGACATATGTGCATGGCAGCAGACTTTGGACAAAAAATTTCATAGCCATTTGCTTTAGCAGTTTTTTTATTTATATAACCGTCTATATGCTCAACACTACGCTCCCGACTTTTGTAAAGGAAGTCTTGCACGGCAATCAACAACAAATGGGCTTGGTCATTACACTTTGGTCGGTGGGTGTTATCGCATTTCGTTTATTTTCCGGTCGGTGGATCGAAATGATTGGCTTGAAAAAAACGGCAATTATTTCTTTTTTGTTATTTTTTCTAGCTGTTGCAATTTATTTAGGAGCGTATGGTATTTTATTTCTACTAATAGTACGTTTGATACACGGCGGCAGCTTTGCCGTCGCTGCTACTGCTACAAGTACCTTAGCTGCTGATCTGATTCCAGATTCTCAAAAAGGAGAAGGCATTGGGTACTTTAGTATGTTCATGAGCATTGCCATGGTCATTGGTCCAGCAATTGGAGCCTATGTGATACATGGATATGATAATAGCCAGGCCCTTTTTATCGTTAGCTTGATTTTATCTGGTCTATCCCTGATATGCTTAGTATTTGTTCGGCATTCTCAACAAACTTCTGTAAGACTAATAACGAATGAAAAAAAGTCCTGGCGTAATTTAATAGAGAGAAAAGTTCTTCCCATTTCATTCGTAGGATTTTTGCTGTCATTTTCCTATAGCTCGTTAACTTCATTTATCTTTTCTTATACAATGGAAATGAATTTAAGCCGCTTCTCGGGTCTGTTTTTTGTTATTTTTGCACTCATCATTATTGTTTCAAGACCACTTGTCGGTATAGCTTTAGATAAATGGCGAGAGCATTTTATCGTGTATCCGGGGACGATCATCTTTGTAATCGGGGTGATATTGCTAAGTAAATCAGAAACTGGATTTCTGTTATTACTTTCAGCAGCGATTATTGGATTTGGTTATGGAGCACTATTTCCATGCTTTCAGTTATTAGCTATTCAGGCTGTGGCCCTTGAACGTCGAAACATTGCCATTTCAACCTTTTTTTTGTTCTTTGATCTGGGCTTTGGCATTGGATCATTTGTACTTGGATGGATTGCAAGCAAGACAAGTTATCAAAGTATGTATCTTGTTGCAGCAATCGCCGGCTTAGCGTGTAGTGCTGTTTATTTTGCAGTGCATCATCCGTTTCTTAAGAGAGATAAATGAGAAAGTTTGAAATGTGCCACTTTATCAAGAACGAACCAGTTAAGCCCGATATCGACTTTATTAAATAATAGAAGTCCCATGCTTCACATCATGATTGTGCTGGTGCATCCACTATGGAAGAAGGAAGAGCCATGAGGAATCAATTCCTCACGGCTCTTTTTGCTCATTCCTATTCACTTCTATAAGGTCAGCGTAAAGCAAAGCGGGCTGCCGCTTCATACATCTGACGCTGATGCATATGGGTGCGGTACAGTACGATTTCATCGACCTGCCAACTTAGAGGATCTTTAACATTGTCATAAGCCTGCGGCTGCGTACTGTCATCGGAGTTGTGACCGGGTCCGTTGGCAAGCAGGTCGCTCGAATGGTCGGCCCGAAGGAGCTCCGGCGGGCTGAACTCATCCTTGCCTGTATATTTACGGGCGATGGTGAGATGGGGGCTGTAGGGGCGTTTTTTCCGCTGCAAAGCCGAGCGGCGCCGTTGCTTCGACGATCATGCGCTGAAGGCTGTGCAGCTGCTCGAGTTCGCCGCCGATTCCTGCCCAAAGCACACTTGGCTGCCCGGGTCTGCCGAAGGTTCTCGTATCCCGGAGCGATAAGGTGAATGGCTGGATTCTGCCCGAGCCGGCTGCGGACGCCAGGGCTGCCTTCAGTTCAGGGATCAGGACCGGAGCCGTATCGCCCAGAAATTGCAGCGTCACATGCAGGTCTGCCTCGTCTGTCCACTTGCGAAAGGGAAATGATGTACGGATATCTCTCGTCCATGCGCCGATCAATCGTTTCAGTGAATCCGGCAGCGGTACGGCTATAAACAGCCGCTGAGATTCCTTGGTTGGAGCGGTTGTCGGGGTGGTCATCTGGTTCTTCCTCCTTCACGAACAAGTCCGGTCTCATCCTTATTTTAACCTAGCCGGCTTTAAAGCAGACACTATATTGCATGTACAACCTGTTAGCATAGGTTATCATGGTGTGCTGGGTATACAGAAGGAGATGGGAATAGGGGGATGGTCCCGGTACGACACTTCTGAATGTCTGGACCGAAACATTTACGGTATGGTTGCGTCTTATGACTTGTAAGTAAATGGATTAAGCAGGATTTGGGAGAAGGAGGAATGTTTATGAAAAATTTTATAATGGCCATGTTAATAGGCATATGGTTTGTCAGCGGTTCTCTAACAACTTATGCGGCGGCTGAAGAGGGGGACAAAAAACCGTTAAACGAAGTTTTCGACCAGATTGTGATCGTTCCGTTCGATTATCAGAATAAAGTCTTTGCAAATGGACAAAAAACAGACTTCTATCAAGATTATCAAATCGTGCAGAGAGACGGACATATCCTGGTACCCATTCGATTGATGAGTGATCTGGCAACTCAAGCCAGCCAGTATAGCAGCATGTGGGAAGCGGTTTGGCAGCCTCAAAATCCGAATGACGTGCTCTTGAAGAATTCCAACTTAAACAAGATCATCAAATTTACGGTAAACAGCAAAACGATGCTGGTCAATAACCTGCCCCATGCCATCGACATCGCGCCGCAAAAAATAAACGGGAGAATCGTACTGCCTTTAAGGAGCGCGGCCGAGGCACTGGACAAAAAAATCGATTGGCTGGACGGTCTGGTCCTGATCGGCGACGAAAACGTAGATTTGCAGAACCCGCAGACGCTGGCTATCAAGGATCGGATCAAAGCCGAGTTGACCGATACCCGCAAACGGGTCGATTACACGCAAACCGTTTACCCTATTACGAAGTACGGAAACTCTGTTTACTATTTCAAGCGCAGTTATACAAACAACAGTGAAATACAAGCGTTGTACAAGAAAGCAGACGGACAGAAAGAGGTTCAAGTCCGAATACAGGGAAATGCCATATTTGACTTTGCGAACGTGATCGATGACGAGCTCTATTACATATCCATGGTTAATAACAAGGCCGAGCTGGATGCATTCAATTTGGCCGAAAATAAATCAAGGAAAATCTGTGCAGTCGAGCAGTGGAGGCCAGGGGACGGATGGCTGGTGAGTATTGAGAAAATCGACAATGAATTGTATGTCAACCTGCATTCCGGGGATTTGACGATGGGAAGCGAGGCGTTGTATAAGGTCGATCATGGCGCTCTGAAAAGCGTTGCAGGTGCAAAAAGCTTTATCCGCTTTATAAAAGAAGGTGACTATATATACCAAACGGATTTCGCGCCAATGAACGGCGGAGCCGATAATTTAAATCGGGTCGATACGAAGACGGGAGAAGCTTCATCTATAGGAGAACCGGGGTTTGCCTACGGAATCAACCGGAAGATAGACGACCGGGGCATCAGTTTTGGGACCAGCCATGCCATGTATATTAAAGACGGTTACCTGTATACGTTGGGCTATAAAGAAAGCGATCCTAAAGACGTAAGCTCGGTGTACAAAATCAATTTGGCCGACGGGACCCAGGTCAAGCTAAGCTCTCCGGCAAATGAATTCTGGATGGTGGACAACCGGATTTATTATTCCGACTCAAGCACAGGCTATTTGGGAAGGGTCGACTTGAATGGAAACAATGATCAGATTCTGGTTAAAAGAAAACTGATGCGGGCGCAGTTCTTTAACGGGAGTCTCTACTACACTGCAAGTGAGAATACGAAAGACAGCTCCGGTCTGGGAGAATTATACCGATATGATACCGCGAATGGGCGGGAAGTCAAACTAAGCGATAAATCGGTCAGTTCGTACTATGCGGGGAGTGCCGGCGTTTATTATCTGTCCAATGGCTATGACTTGGGATTATACAAAATTGATGCAGCCGGCCGCAATGTTCGTCTGGTTAAGGACACCATAAATTCTGCGGTATTAACGGATGAGGGGATAGTTTATACGATGGCTTATAAGGAGGGGATATATTCGGCGAAGTAGCATATCGTACGAAATCGCTATTCGTGTAAAATAAGCGGCATTGGGGGAATGTTGAATGAATACTCGCATCCAAATCAGACAAATGAAAAATGAAGATATTGGCATGGTTTTCCAAACACTTGAACACCATAATATCGGGAAACCAATGGACTATATAAAAAGGTGCTGGGAAGAGAATAAATCTGGGGAGCGGATCACACTTGTTGCTTTATATGATCAGAGTTTCACTGGATGGCTGCATCTTCTGTCCCAATCAAATTATCCGTATTTCGCAGACAAAGGGATTCCGGAGATCAATAATCTGGATGTTATTCCCTCTCAACGCCGACAAGGCATCGGCAACGCATTAATGGATGCGATCGAACAAATTGCCTTCGATAAATATGGTATTGTCGGAATCGGAGTTGGACTCTATTATGATTACGGTAATGCACAGCGGCTTTATGCAAAGCGGGGATACATCCCTGATGGAAGAGGAATGTTTTACGAAGGCCGACAGGTGGAGCCGGGTAGTTTTGTTCGAGTCGGACACGATCTGGCCCTGTATTTGACAAAAGATCGAACGATTTAATGAGCGTGAAATTGAGTGTGAGTCCATCCTGTAAGGGATGGACTTTATTACAATTGTTCTGCCGCGGCAGAGAAGTGGAAGTGGTTTTAATATTAAGCGTAATTTTGCTCAACCAATTGAAAATGTAATGGGGATAAATCCTTGGTTTATTCTATTAGCAATGTCAGGACTAAGTATTACGATGGGGGCATTCGGAATATCCGGTATTAACGGTTGGCTTTCTGTTTTAAGAGGGACAGCAACTGTGCAAATGGCTGAAGTTCAGCAGCAGGAATGTACTCCTCTTTATAGAATATTTCGTATTAGTCAAAGGAGGATCTATAATATGTCGTTGATAAAAGTTCTTAATGAGGGTTATGTACGGAACCCATCTTCTATATTCCAAAATCGGACCAATGGAGATCAAAGCCTGAGAACTCCAAACAAGGTAGTGGAGACATAATCTCATGGGAACTTGGTGATAAACATACACGGGAATTGATAGAATATATTTAGCTTGGTATAAAGAAATATGAAGAAGCTATAGCTGATGGTATTTGTGCTGAACAAGCTCGATTGTTTCTGCCCTCATATTGGATGTACGTCCGTTGGTATTGGACAGCCTCTGTACAATCGGTTGCTCATTTTTTAGCACAACGATTAGAACATGATGCTCAACAAGAAATTCAGGACTATGCAAAAGCAATTTTAGAGCTAATTCGTCCGATTTACCCAACATCGCTGGAACAGCTAGTCTCTAATGAAAAAGAAGAAACATTGAACTAACAGATAATTGAACAGAGCAGGTCACAACGGTGGTCTGCTTTTTCATTGGAACATACACGCTAGGGTAGCTCCTGTTGGCGGAGACACTCTCATTCAAAAGTATACGCCCGACTCATTCCATGATACTAATCTCCATAATGTTTTTTAATACAAGCAGATTATTCTTTACTTCAGTTTGTATATGCCCCTTTAAAAGCTTAAGCAGCACACCGCTAATACCGTTCGGCTTCATTGTCGCATAATTGGCCAGCAACGTTTTATTTCCCAGTTGCTTGAGTTCATATTTCATTTCATAAGAAAATCTGCCTCCGGTCGCTTGAAATTGCAGAAATTTGTTTTTTTGAGCCTTAATGATAGTTATCGTTTCTATTTCTACATGTTGACCTAAATTCCTTACTAACCTGTAGGTATCCTTGTGATCTTCTACCGCCTCGACACGAATAACTGCATAATTCCAAATTGAAAAGTTCTCCATTTTACTCAGATAGTCATAAATTTGATCCACACTGCTATCCATGATAATTTCATTGCTAAATGAAATTTCCAACGCTGACTCCTCCTTGTTTTTCAAGTTATTATTTTAGGCGCAATCTCGGGATCGTGATTGACGATGACCATTCTGCAATCGTCCCGTTTGGAAAACTCGCCCAGCCACGTTAGAGATTTATCCGCTTCTTCCATGCTTGTCGTCACACCTGGCAGTATATGTTGTTCCCACGATTTTCTGGCATATCCGACATCGCTGCCAAGCAAGACCCAGCCATCATCGGTTTTGACAAGTAAAGAGACCATGCCTGCACTATGTCCTGGTGTCAGTATGAGGTAGATCGAACCATCCCCGAACAAATCCAAACCTTTCTTGTAGGGACCGTGAGGAATAGATTTCATATCGAACTTTTCCATGTTTACACCTTCCCACATGGATTTAATATAGTTGCGATCTTTTAGCGCCGCTTTCCACTCCAAATCCGAAACAATAATGCGTTTTGCACCGTTAACATGTTTAATTCCGCTGACATGGTCGGAATGCAGATGAGTCATAATGACAAGATCAAGATCCTTATCCGTATACCCCAAACGCTGCAGCTGTTCTCTTATGGATTGTCCTGGAGGCAATACTCCAGAGATCATAGTGCTTGTCAAGAAGCCGAGATGTTTGCGCACGTTCACGCGCATATCTTCATGCCAGCCGGCATCGACCAATAGGAGTCCCTTCGGGTGCTCAATCAAATAGGCAGAAACGGGGACCCACATTCTCCAGCTATTGGGACGCAGCCAACCCGAGAATGGCAAGGGGTGAAGTGTTTTCTCCTTAAACGGCAAAGCGCGATCGACATTGACGCTTCCAGTGTGCAGTACGTGAATTTTAGTTTGGCTCATGTTTTTTTCTCCTTATAATTAAATGATGTGTCATCTATATTCCGATAATAAGTGATACATCATCTATTTGTCAAGGAAAATTCTGCACGGTAACGCCCACGATCGATTCAGATTGGGGAAATTGCATCCCTCTTTCTATTAAATTACGGGGCAGTATAGGTGTAATCTGGTAAAATATGATTGAGGAATGGAGTCATCGATTGTAGGAATCCATATAGATGCTGATCTAGAAACTGTACGACTGGGCTGTGATAATAGTCCGTTGCTAATGATGAGTAACATATAAGGAGGAATATAATGAACTGGAAGAATGACTATAAAATATTGCGCAAGTCATTTGAACAGTCCGCAAGCCTTTATCAGCAGGCGCGTCCGGATTACCCGGAAGAATTGTTCGATGATTTGATTCATGCGGCGGATTTGCATCCAGGCGATCGTTTGTTGGAAGTGGGTTGTGCTACAGGAAAGGCTACTCTTCCGTTAGCCAAGCGCGGATTTAAAATTACATGCGTAGACTTGGCGCTGAACTCGCTGCAGCTGCCCGTCAAAACCTTGTCGGAATGGACGTTGACATAATCACGGGAAGTATCGAGGACTGGCAACCAGAGACGGAGAAAGGGTTTGATCTGGTATTCGCTGCAACCGCTTGGAAGTGGGTTGATCCCGAAGTTCGATACCTCAAGGCATGGCAAATCCTTCGTCCAGGCGGACATCTGGCATTTTGGAACGCAGATCACGTTTTTCGAGACGGTGGGGACCCATTCTTCCGTGAAATTCAAGCCGTTTACTATGAGATCGGCGAGGGTAAATCGGTAGACAACAACGAATGGCCGCGGCCAGGCGAGCTGCGCGAGCAAAGAGATGAGATTGAGAAAAGCGGGCTGTTTGAGGTGGTTCACGTTCGACACTTCGATTGGGAGCGCATTTATCATGTTGATGAGTACATTAAACTACTCGAAACTTTCTCCGGACACATACTTATGGAGGAATGGAAACGCGATAAGCTCTTCAACGAAATCCGAGTTCGCCTTAATAGCCGTCCAGAAAAGTCGGTTCACCGCCACTGGGGCGCTGTTCTCCATGTCGCCCGCCGAAAGGATTGGGCGTTTGTGAAAGAGTTGGAACGAAAAGCGTTGCATTGGTACAAAGCGGGCAAGGAACATGCAGCTGACGAAGCGCGATAGCACAATGCCGGTCTGCAGCGCGGGGGCCCTTCACCACGGGCATTGCTTTCAACTTGATGGAAAGCGATATATCTCTGGATATAGAATAAGGCCGAACGTTTTAAACGTTCGGCTTTATTCTATTCGTTCACAAATTGGTTTAAAAGCTTTAGGATGACTTCGCGCTTCACAGGCTTGCTTACATACTCGTCCATCCCCGCAGCTATGCACTTTTCCCGGTCGCCCTTTAGGGCATTGGCTGTGACTGCGACGATGCGGGGACTTTGCTCCTTGAGCTCTTCTTTTATCTTCTTCGCTGCATCCAGGCCGTTCACAATCGGCATGTGCAGATCCATGAAGATGAGATCAAATGATTTTTTGCGCGTTGCTTCGACAACATCGATGCCGTTTGTGACATTGGTAACCGTATGCCCCATTTTTTCAAGCATTTTCGTCAGTACCAGCTGATTAATGGGATTGTCTTCAGCGACCAAAATGCTCGCCTTGCGTGACGTTTGATGCATTTGCATACGCATATCTTCACGGTTGGGTTTCGACGATTGCTTTAGCGGGATGGTAAAGGTAAACGTCGAGCCGCTCTTTCCGTCACTCTCAGCGTAAATCTCGCCATCCATCATTTCGATGATTTTGCGGCTGATGGCAAGACCGAGGCCAGTTCCTTCGTGTCTGCGCACCATAAAACTGTCAAGCTGCGCAAACGGTTCAAAAATGTCGTTAAGACGCTCGGGATCTATCCCAATGCCTGTATCTGTTATAATAAAGGCCAACCGGGGAGGAACTTCCTTCACTCGCATCACCTTAACCGAAATACTGCCCTTGATCGTAAATTTGACGGCATTTCCGAGTAGGTTTAGGAGCACCTGTTTCAAGCGATCGGCATCGCAATAAATAAAATCGGGAACATCGTGATTGATGGTGTAGGAGAGCTCCAGTTGCTTTTCATCGGCTCTCGTGGAAATGACGCCGAAGCTTTCCTTGATGCTGTTGCGCAGATCTACGGTATCCTCTTGCAGCTCACTTCGGCCTGCCTCGATTTTGGAAAGATCAAGGATGTCATTAATAATGTTGAGCAGGGTTTCCCCGCTTTTCCTGATGATCTCCAGATAGCCTCGCTGCTCGTCATTTACATCCGTGGAATCAAGCAAAATATCCGTCATTCCCACCACCCCATTCATGGGGGTGCGAATTTCGTGGCTCATCATAGCCAGAAACTCGCTCTTGGCTTTGTTCGTGGACTCAGCTGTCTCCTTTGCCAGCATCAGCTGCTTCTGCTCGGAGATATCCTTGCAGATGAGGTAAAACCCGATATTTTTCTGGTTCACAAAAATCGGTGCAAGACTCGTAAGCACTTCGACCACTTCATCGTCTTTGGTGACAATCGTGTCAATTTGCTGTTCAATCGTATTATCGTTAAGCGCCTTTTCTAAAATGAGGCTCACATTAGCCTGTCCAATTAAATTCGAAAGCTCCATCCCGATTAGATCCGTGTGGACTTGGTAGCCTGTCAACTTTTCCGCCATCGAGTTGGCGTTAATGATAATGCCGTTGAGGCCAAAGGAAATGACAGCGTCGTGGTTGTATTTTTTGAGCGACGTGTACCGTTCAACGGATTCCTGCAGCCGCTGTTCTGATTCTTTTTGCTTGGTAATGTCAATAATTTGGGCAATGTAATATATCGGCTGGCTCGCCTCGTTGCAGAACAATTTGATGGAGAGCAGTCCCCACAACGCGTCGCCGTTCTTTTTGATGTACCGCTTCTCGAGCTGTACCTCCCTATTATCATCTACCATCAGCGCCTTGAGATCGTCAAAGCTTGCCATATCATCATCGGGGTGAGTGAGATCGCCAAACAACTTGTTTTCAAACTCAGCACCGGTGTGGCCAAAGATTCTCTCAAAAGCAGGGTTTACTGTCAAAATCAAACCGTCTGGCGCAACAAGGGCAATTCCGAAGGACGCATGCTCAAACACTTGCTGATTGAAGGCTTCCTGGTTCAGGTTTACGCGGTGCATGGCTAACCTCCGTATAGTATAGGAACTGGATACGTAAAAATAGACCCCCATCTTTGAAGGTCTTATCAATTCATAAAACAAAATGGTTTCTGCAATATAGATTACCCGCCTGCTAACTTATTTAAACAGGTCACGCTAACCTGGAATTACAACAAAGCTTTCTGCTTTCAAGATATAGCTATCAATAACGGGCACGTTCTGTTTGCTCGAAAATATGTTGAACATATTTTTTATAATAGCATTGATTCGAACGGCATTGCTATCGAGTGCACTCTATACTTTAGCATTGCACATGTAAGTAATCATTTTCATTATAGGAGGAATTCTTTATGCGTGTTTTTGTCACAGGAGCGACGGGTTTCATCGGCTCCGGCATCGTACGCGAACTCATCAACGCTGGGCATCAGGTCCTGGGTCTCGCCCGTTCCGACACCTCCGCCGCGACTCTGGCGAGAGTCGGCATCGACGTGCACCGCGGTGACATCGACGACCTCGACAGCTTGCGTGCCGGAGCCGCTGCAGCAGACGCGGTGATCTACGCGGCGAATAAGCACATCTCCGAGACTGCCGACTCGGCTGCACGCGCGCAGGTTGAGCTAAACGCAGTTCAAGCGATCGGTTTGGAATTGGAAGGAACTCACAAACCCTTCGCGGTCACCTCGGGAGTCATAGGCCGCACGCCGGGACGCCTGCTCAGCGAAGAGACTCCTGCCGTTCCCAACACAATCACAGCGCTGCGTCTCCCAGTTGAGGAGTCCGTAATCGCAATGGCCGAGCGCGGCGTGCGCTCCTCTTCGGTGTTGTTGGCGCCGACCGTGCACGGCGAGTGCGACACGCGCGGATTCATTTCGACCCTAATCGGCATAGCTCGCGCGACTGGCATATCCGCCTTCGTCGGCGACGGATCGAACCGATGGCCTTCTGTGCATCGACTTGACGCGGCGGCCCTATTCCGGCTTGCTGTGGAATCCGCCCCGGCCGGTACGCGACTGCACGCGGTCGCCGAGGAGGGGGTGCCGTTTCGGGACGTCGCAGAGGCCATCGGCCGCCAGTTGAAAATCCCAGCTGTAAGTATGACGGCCGAGGAGGCAAGCCAGCACTTCAGATTTCTTGCCCCGTTGGTTTCAATCGACAACCCGGCGTCGAGCGCACTGACCCGGGAACGATTCGGCTGGCAGCCAACGCACCCTGCGCTGATCGCAGACATCGAAGAAGGCCACTACTTCAAACAATGAGCGCGACGGAAAACGAAAAACGGTCCACCCAGGCGGCTCAGTAGCCCGCCGGGGGCAATTGTAGGAGTGCACCGGCAGTCGTGGTCCTTGTTGGTCGAATGCTGCTTTGTAGGGATGGTCAGCGTCGTAGCTGGCTATTCGACCTTTGGATTTGATTACGGCGGCATGTACGACGAGGTGAGCATTAACGAGAGCTGGGCAAGGTCTTGTAATGTTTCGCGGAATGGGGAATAAGAAAATTTGCAAGCCAACTGGGCACAATAAAAGGAACGGCTGCCATGGCAGCTGCTCCTTTTTTCTACTGAAATAACGGGCAGGTGATTGGCGGATGCCAGTCAACAAATGAAAGGCGAAAAGCAGAAGAGTCGACTGTGGATTACCTTAGTATTGGAGATAAACATGATATCAACGCCTGGCAACTAGCATTGATCGATCCAGCACCATTGCACGTTAAAGGAGGAACTTTAGTGAAAAAACAAGATTTTGTCATTTCCCATGTCTTTGATGCGTCGATTGAAGAAGTATGGAGAGCCTGGCATAATGCGCAGAGAAATCATTATTTGGGTGTAAAGAAGAAGACTTGAAGTTGTACAGCAACAACGACAATAACATAAGCATGGAGGCTACGGAGGTGGAGGCAGCCTCACCCAATCTAGCCCCTATCCTGCACGCTTCTCCTTTGCCGCCTCTGCAGGTTTTCACCCCCATGTCTCAGTTAGTCAAAGTCTGTTGATGTAGCGAGAGCTTCCCATGCTGCCAGATCCCGTTGAACGCTTTCGATCTTCGTGCGGGCGACTTCGTAAGCATCCTTTCCAAGAAACAGATGCAGCGGCGGATGTTCGGACTCCGCTATGCGAATCAGCACATCCATCCCTTTCTTCGGATCACCCGGTTGATTCTGATCGTATTGTTTGAGGGCGGATTCCTGGGCTTCCCGGAGGGGAACATAATCGTCGATAAGATGGGTTGAACTCGTTTTCAAGGATACTGGGGATAAAAATTGGGTGCGAAAGTATCCGGGTTTAACAGCCGTTACATGAATCCCGAAAGGCTGAACATCCTGAGCCAGCGCTTCGCTCATTCCGTCTATGGCAAATTTGGTGGCCGCATAAATGGCGCTTCCGCCGAACCCGTAAAAGCCGGCTGTGGATGAGAAGTTGATAATATGTCCCGACCTCTGTTTTCGGAGCTGCGGCAGCGCTTGACGCACCACATTAAAGGTTCCGAACACGTTGACTTCGAAATTTTGCCTGGCGGCGGCATCAGGAATTTCCTCGAAGGGTCCGACCTGTCCGTAACCCGCATTATTAACGACCACATCCAATCGACCAAACCGCTCGACCGTTGCGGCTATCGCTCTTTTAACATCATTTTCATCCGACAAGTTCATTTGCAACGGAAGAAAATGATTGTTTTCACCCACAGCCCGCTGGAGATCTTGGGCGGTTCTCGACGTCGCGGCGACGTTGTATCCTCTTGCCAGCAGCATTTTAACCAACGTCAGGCCCATCCCCCTGGATGCACCCGTAACGAACCAGATTTTTTTCGTACTCAATTGAATTTCCCCTTCCAGGCAATGAATTTGTCAAGCTAGTAGAGCTATTAACAGCATACAGGCTAGAGTCTTGTCTAAGTCAAACAACTGAACCTCGATATCGGCGTATAACACATCGCGCCGTTCGACGAATCCACAAATTTACCGGTTGAGTTTGCCCTACGGCTGAGCTTGCTGAGTTGCTGTCGGACATCGATCACATGTCCGCCATCGTCCTCGCGAACGGCTCTTTATAGTTAAAACGGGGATATTAAGGTAGAATATCTTAGAGTAACTCTAATCTATAACAAGGAGTGCGGACATATGGCCTACACGATTAAGGAAGTTTCCGAGAAAACGGGAGTTTCCCGTTATACTTTACGCTTCTATGAAAAAGAAAGCGTGCTGCCCCATGTTAGGCGGGACGACAACGGAGTGCGTTTGTATAGTGAATCTGATATCGACTGGATTGAAACGGTGCAGGTCCTCCGTTCAACGGGCTTGCCTCTGGCGGAAATAAAGGAGTATGTAGAGCTGTACAAGGGCGGGCGCAAGACGCTGGATCAGCGGAGAACGTTGATGATGCGTCAAAAAAACAAAGTAGAGGAGCAAATTTCACTTTTTATGAAAACCTTAGAAAAGATCAATTACAAGCTTGCATTATTTGACGCCCAGGAAGAGAAGCTTGTGAATCTGCCGCAGACAAATTGAAAGAAAAAATTTCTCTGATTCGATAATGGAAGCCGCGCGTCTGCGGCTTTTTTTATTTTTGGTTGCATATCTGGATTTAAGATAGAGACCTTTACATGAAATTTAAATAGATGAGGCTGAAAATTAACACTAGATTGTTATGTTGAACGTTACATAAACGAAAGGAGCTTAACAATGCCAAGAAATAAGCTTTTGTCATCTTTGCTGGTAGTTGTGTTGCTTTTATCCTTCTTTGCGAATTTCTCCTCTAAGGTTTACGCCGAGGAGGTTATTGCAGAGGACAAGCCTGTTTTAAATAACGGAATCTACGAAATCAGCAACCCGGAGCAATTACTCTATATAAGTCAGAATTTCGGCGATCCCGATATTCCCAAAGACGGTTATTACAAGCTGATGAATGATATCGATATGAAGCTGATTACTAACTTTGAGCCATTCGGCAGATTTTACGGCACCTTCGATGGCAACCACAAAGTGATAGCTAATCTCAGAATTGATATGCCAAACAGCGGAACCGTAGGTTTTTTCAATCATCTTGGCGATTCCGATGTGCAGGCGGTTGCCAAAAACCTTGGCCTTGTCGATGTGTATATCCGCGGCGGACAAACGGTCGGCGGCGTGGCCGGCATGCTGTGGGGTACGGTCGAGAATGTATACGTAACGGGCGAGGTCATCGGCAGCGACCACAGCGTAGGCGGTATTGCAGGCAGAATTCCGGAGTACAGCTCCGGCACGATCAAGCAGACGCCCGCTCCGGACAAGGCTGCGCATCCCACGATCAGGAACAGTTATTCCCTCGTCAATGTCAGGGAGGAAGGGACCAAAGACAGTCAGGGCGGGCTGGCTGGACGTGTTCTGAACCCCAATACACTCATCGAGAACAGCTACTCGGCCGGCATCATTGACGGTTATACAAGAGTTGGCGGGCTTGTCGGCGATTTGAGAACCGGCGTTATCCGAAACAGTGTCGCTGCCAATCCGCTGATGACAGCAGCTGCCAATTCAGGCAGTGTAGGTTCGGCCGTGGGGCGGGTAAAGGCAGTTCCCGATCCCGATCCCGACCCGGATGTGGATTTGTATCCCCCAGCTGTTGCCACGGACCTCTTGTCGTTCGATAAAATGAAGAAGGTTGGCGACGCCAGCGGCGAATCGTTTGACGGCACAACCAAAACGGATGCACAGTTGTATGACCAGGCTACCTATGAAGCTCTGGGCTGGGATTTCGGGCATACATGGGAAATGCTTACGGTTACCGACGGAGGCAAAACGTTCAGTTCCCCCGTGCTGCAGGGCTTCGAGCATCAGGAGCTCGCCTTTGATTTTGATAACTATCTCTCCAGCATTGAAGTAACGGTGCAGGCAGGCGATGTCGAGTCCAATTCTGTCACTATCGACGTCTATGCGAGCGATACGGAAGATCGGGAAGCCAAGATTACGGATTACAGCATTATTCAATCCGCCAAGCGGCCGACCAGCGATCAAATCAAATGGGAGCAGCAGCCGCACAAAACTTTTACCGGCCTTGCTCCGTCAACGCAGTATACCTTTTGGATTAAGGTGCAGAGCGAAGACGGGAAGGAAAGCGGCTGGTCTCAGTTCAAGCAATACACCAAATATGCAATTCTGACCGATAAGATGCCCAAGGATATAAGTAATTCCATTACATTGGATCCCCAAACAAGCGCGTCGCTTGTCTGGTCGACAGACAATATCGATCTGGCGGACAGCACCGTTGAGATTGTGAAGAAGACCGACTCGGCAACTCTTCCGTCGAATCAATCCATAAGATTCAAGGGGAAGAACGAGGTCAAAGAGGTTCATATGACCCCGGGCGAGCTGGTCTTTGACGGAATAAGAAACTTCCACAGCGTAAGCGTGACAGGGCTGGAGCCCGGAACGGAATATATTTACCGGGTAGGGGATGCCGCCGAGGATGCATGGAGTCCTGCCGGAAGCTTCAAGACGGCGCCTGCTTCGGATGATTCGGTAATGCTCACTTACATGGCCGACCCGCAGGTTTCTAACTCGAGCGCGGCAAGCGCGGCAACATTCAAGACCGCGCAAGAGATGTTTCCCGATGCGTCCTTCACCTATATTGCCGGAGATCACACTGAAAGCGGCAGTTCCAACGGACAGTGGGATGTGCTTTTCCAGGCGGGGCAGGACTCCTTCATGAAAACACCTGTCGTGTCTGCGCTGGGTAATCACGATGAGGAAAATATGATTAAATATTATATGAATAATCCGGACGACCCGGACGCGGGGCTGCCAAGTGTTTATTCCTTCGACTACGGTCCAGCCCATTTCACTGTGCTTAACTCGGAGCACTACTCCGGGGAAGGCTTGGACAAGCAGATTGATTGGCTGAAGCAGGATGTGGCTGATTCGGATAAACAATGGCATATCGTGATGCTTCATAAATCGCTTTACGCCGCAACGGATCATGTAGATGATGAGGACATTAACGATCTCAGGGTCGCTCTTGCGCCTGTTTTACAGGAGTTGAACATAGACGCTGTGCTGATGGGACATGACCATAGCTTTTCGAGGGGCTTTGTCAAGGACGGCTATAATGCCAAGCCTGAAAAGCTGGCAGATAGCGGCAGCGAAGTGTTCATCAAGCCGGACTCGCCTTTGTACATTGTGAACGGAACGATGGGGAACTCGAAATGGTATCAAAAAATAAAATACGATAACACCTTGTATCATGTTTCGCCGGACTATGAATTTATCGATAAAACTTCGGCAACCTATGATACGTCGCTCCATCAGCAGAGCTTTACGGCTGTTAAAATAGAGGATGGTGTGATGTCGCTGGACACGTACTTCCTGGAGTATGATGCGAACGATCCGAACGGGTATGCGATAGCGCCGTATCTGTACGACTCTATCAAAATATCGAAAAACGATTACTACTGGCCCAAAGACAGTCAGCTAACAGCAAGCGATGTAACGCAAAACAGCTTATCCCTGGCATGGACGCCTGCGAATACACATGCGGAAAACGCCCAATACCGGTTGTACAAGGACGGATCGGTCATGGATACGGTTTACGGCAATTCTTACGGCGTCACGGGCCTGAACAAAGATACAACCTATAATTTCAAGGTCGAAACAGCCGACGCTTCCGGCGGCTGGAGCAGCAACGGTCCGGCTATTACGGTCCGGACGCCAGGCGACAAACCAGACGCTTCCAGCAATGCCGCTTTAAGCTCGCTTGCTTTAAGCGGGATTAAATTAGACCAGACGGTGACAGGGAATGTTTATGCCTATACGGCGACTGTACCAAACTCTGTCTCCGTAACCAGCGTTACCTATGAGACTGCCGACAGCCGCGCATCCGCGTATCTGCAGCTTGACGGCGTGAGGATAGATAATCCGGTTAATCTGAGTGTCGGCTCCAATGACATCAGCGTTGTCGTTACCTCCCAAGCCGGGACAAAGCAAACCTATTCGGTTGATGTAACGCGTAGAGGCATTGACTCGTGGCCTTCTTCACCGTCTAATCCGGCGGCGCCTGGACAAGATGATTTTAAAGTGAGTGATGCGACAAAATCCCTGTTGGGGCAAGACGCTTCTTCCATTCTGACGGCTCCGGTCACCGTTCAGCAAAATGCCGATGGAGTAACCGTCAATACCGTCAATGAAACTGAGCTGCTGGCAATGATGGCTGATACAGCCAATATTAAAGCTATTGTTGTGCCTGTATCGGTTTCCAGGAATGGCAAGTCCATTACGAGCTTTACGCCGGAGCTGCTGACGGAAGCAGGCAAACATGAGGCTTCGGCGAAGATCGTGCTTCAGGGCGACGGCTTCGCCTACGAGATTCCGGCGGCATTCATGAACGTGGACGCTCTAGCGAAAAAGCTCGGCCTGGATGCTTCAACCGTACAAAAGGCGACCATCAACGTGTCGATGAATGTAGTCTCGGATGCGGCTGCTCTTGAAGCCATCAGCAAGAGCGGAGGAAAGCTGCTGTCCAAAGCCGTTGAGTTTGCGATTTCAATAGCTTCCGACGGCAAGAATTATGATTTCAACGATTTTGAAGGAACTTACATCAACCGGTCTTTTGAACTCGAAGATGCTGCAGATCCTGCAAAATCGGTAGGAGCAGTCATTCATGACGACAGTTCTGTATCGCCTGTCCCGACCGTCTTCCCGAATGTTGGGGATCGGGCTGTGGCAGTAGTAAAAGCGGATCATAACTCGACCTATGCCGTAATCGGACACAGCACTGCGCTTACCGATATCGCCAATTCGTGGGCCAAGGAATTTATCCAGACGCTTGCCGACAAGATGATTATTAACGGCTACGAGGATGGAACATTCAAGCCCCGCAGCAACGTAACCCGTGCTGAATTTGTCACCATGCTGGCCGGCGGTCTGGGACTGGCCGATAAAGATGGAGCATCCAGCTTCACCGACGTATCGCCATCCGCATGGTATGGAGAAGTTGTCCATACAGTCAGCGAGCGCGGATTCATTACCGGTTACGAAGACGGGAGCTTCAAGCCCAACCAACAAATTTCACGGCAGGAAGAAGCTGTCATTCTTCTGCGGGTATTGAAATACCTGAACAAGCAGCCTGCGTCTGTCGACGCTGATGGCTTTAAGGATTCCGCTGCCATTGCCGGATATGCCAAGCAAGCAGTTTCCGTCCTGGCAACCTTAAACATCGTTGGAGGAGACGAGAACGGAAACTTTAATCCTGCGAGCTTCGCGACCCGTGCCGAAACAGCGAAAATGATGATGAACCTCATGAAGGAAACAGATTTTTTAAGCGAATAACGGGGCAAGTAAAACGATACCCCCATGATTTACGCATAAAGGAGCTGCCGCGGCAGCTCCTTTTATTTATGACGGATTGTCAAACTAAGTGCGGCAGTTCAACCATGATCTTGCACGACCTGATTTATATACCCGCTGCCATTAAGTTGAAAATCATGAAGAGACCTATAGAGTCATGGACTTCAGACATATCGACTGCAAGTGGATAATATGGTATTATCTGAGAATATAACATTCATATAAGGAGGTTATGTAATGGGAACAGGTAATCCGGTAACGATTACAGTAGAAACAATCGTTCATTCTCCCGTCGAAAGCGTGTGGGAATATTGGACGGAACCGAAGCATATCAAACAATGGAATAATGCCTCCGATGACTGGCACACGCCACACGCCGAGAATGATCTGAAGCCCGGCGGTAAATTCGTCTCAAGAATGGAAGCCAAAGACGGCAGCTTTGGATTTGATTTCGGCGGCGTGTACGACGAGGTGAGCATTAACGAGAGCATCTCCTATACGATGGCCGACGGCAGAAAAGTGAAGATCGCTTTTATTCGCCAAGACAACGACACGCGAATCATTGAATCATTCGACGCGGAAGAGACCAACGCCATCGAGATGCAGCAAGCCGGATGGCAGGCCATTATAAATAATTTCAAAAAATATGTGGAAACAGCTGTACAATAATAAAAAAACTTTCGCAGTTTTAGAAGCGCATGCTGACATCGGCATGCGCTTTGCTATGTATGCCTGGCAGGGGCGACATCTAAGACGCCGCATAATCGCGGCTTTTTTCATTATATGGATATATATTCTTTTCCACGTTCTCCGGCAAGCTGTTATGGACTCCTGCATGGACTCTACATTCAACAGTAAGTCACCTGAAGGTTACCAGATGAGTAAATAGTGCCTCCTTGTGGGTGGCTAACCTCTAATTCATACTAGATTTATGACTTGGTAGAACCAATCGCAATTTAAATCGAAATCGGAGGAAACCCTAAAATGCTAAAACGCAAACTTGGCCAAAGCAACGAAGCATTGTCGGAGATCGGACTCGGTTGTATGGGGATGTCGGATATGTACGGAGATGCGGATCGACTGGAGAGCATCGCAACGATCCACGCGGCGATGGAGGCGGGAATTACACTCTTGGATACCGGAGACTTCTATGGGTCGGGTCACAATGAAATGCTGATTAGCGAAGCACTGAAAGGGAGAAGCCGTGAGCAGGCTTTTATCGCTGTTAAATTTGGTGCCTTGCGCGATCCGAAAGGTGGTTGGGGCGGCGTCGATGGTCGCCCTGCTTCCGTGAAAAATTTCCTTGCCCAGACGTTGAAACGTCTAGACACCGATTATATCGATTTGTATCAACCAGCGAGACTTGATCCGAACGTACCGATCGAAGAGACGGTTGGCGCGGTCGCGGACATGGTTCAGGCGGGATATGTCCGGCATATCGGATTATCCGAGGTAGGTGTGGATACCATTCGCCGCGCTCATTCCGTGCATCCTGTCTCATGGCTGCAAATCGAATATTCTCTATTCAGTCGTGGCATTGAGCGAGAGATTTTGCCTGTATTACGTGAGCTGAAGATTTCGCTGAGTGCTTACGGGGTACTGTCCCGGGGGCTTCTGAGCGGAGCATGGACGAAGGAGCGATCAGGCAATCCGGCGGATATCCGCAACTTTGGGCCGCGTTTCCAAGGGGATAATCTTGAGCATAATCTGGAGCTGATCGAGAAGTTGCGCAGATTGGCGGAATCTCACGGCACCAATGTGGCGCAATTGGCTATTGCGTGGGTAATCGGTCAAGGGGAGAACATCATTCCGCTGATTGGTGCCCGCAAGCGCACACAATTGAACGATGCATTGAACGCAGTGGAAATACATCTGTCTCCCGAGGAATTGAATGATATAGGCAGCGTATTTGCCCCCGAAGAGGTGGCGGGAGAGCGTTATGACAAACATTCAATGGCATTATTGGACAGTGAGAAATAAAGAAGAAGACTAAAAAAGAAGCTCTCAGGATTATGTTCCTGAGAGCTTCTGAATCATTTTCTAAATTATCAGTTTCAGATGACATCGAAGAGTCGAAGGCAGTTTTATGCGTGGGGAGTGCTGCTGCTTTGCGCCAGGCGTTGACGATGGTTTGCCCCCCATTCAAACATGATGTCAAACATAGGCCCTAACGTATGCCCGTATACCGTCAATGAATACTCTACCTTTGGAGGGATATCAGGAATGACATTACGGTTTACTAAACCGTCTTCTTCCAGTTCACGAAGCTGCTGAGTCAGCATTTTCTGGGATATGCCTGAGAGCCTCCGGCGCAAATCGTTGAACCGCCGGGTCTTACCAACCAATTCATACAGCAGCTGCAGCTTCCATTTCCCGCTGAGAACGCGAAGGGTTGCCTCGATATTGATATCGCATTCTTCCTCGTGTTCAGTGTTTACTTCTCCATTTCGCAGCTGTTGCTCCTCAGTCGTCGTTATTTGATCCGGCCAAATGTCGTTAAGCTTTGGATTTTCTTTCGTCATATTCCCCACCCCCTTTTTGACAAACGCACTCTACCAAGAATACGGTAAGTTCCCAATAGAAAGCAACTTATGAGCAATCAACATGGGACTATAGGTAGAAGGATTATTCGATATACACAATATTCAAACAAAGGACTGAATATAGTTACCGACCCAGTTTGGGCAAATCGGATGGGGCTTTCCAGACGCTAAACATTACATTATGATAACTTCGAGAGCACACTCGTTAGAAAAAAGGCATCATTCCAGAATTTTCATCAATTATCTTTTTGCATGCAAATAATTTATCCACTTTGCTGCGAAAGTGATAACTTCATTTTCACCTGAAGATCGGTACAACCTCCATATTCTGTGGGGCGGCGCTATCACTCACTTTAAGCTATCAGGACTTGTAATGCCGGAAGAAAAAGCGGCTTCTTTCATTTATGGGATCAAGTTCTTGTCAATTGCTGATGAAGAGAACTTGATCCCATCCCCGATTGAAGTACGAAAATATTTTACAGACGCTTTACTGTTTACCGTTAATAGGGTTCCCCAAGTGTCGTGCGAAGGGTATCAACATCCTTGTTGATCGCTTCGGTTGCTTTGCGAATCGCCGAGTTCACATCGAGTCCATTGATTGCCAAATCTTCGGTAGCCTCTGTCAGCCGGATGAGGATGTCCGTCTCGTAAGGGTGGATATAATGGTTCAGAATCGGCGTACCTACAAATACATTCTGGATCGTTTTTCCTTTCAGTACCGGAATATCCTGTCCGAATTCCTTCTCCAGCTCCGGATTGATAATGGCGGGCACTCTGCCGTTGCGAGCGATTATGCGCTGCCCTTCATCCGACAGAAGCTCCTGGAGCACTTGGAAAGCTTCGTCTTGGTGCGGGCTTTTGCTGCTGATTCCGATGGTATGAATTTGTGCCTCCCTTGTCTTGGGCAATTGGTCCTCAAAGTTCGGAGAAGGGGCGAAATCCCAATTGAATTCCACACCCTGCTGGCGCAGTTCCTCTAACGGACCCACCATGTTCGCCAGGAAGGAGACCCGCATTCCAATCACCTGATCCTTCATGAACTGATCCCTGCCCCAGTTCCAGAACTTGTCTGTCGCAATATAACCGGGAATATCGAAAATCCTTTTTTGCAGATCGAATATCCTTCGCCACTCCGGCGTATCGATAGCGGCATCGCCTGTCTCTGCATCAAGCAGCGGAAGAGCGAGCGATTTGGACAATCCGGTCAGATTGTCCGCGGCCAGACCGACATAATGAACGCCGCTCTCGGTCCGGGTCAGTTTAGCCGCGATCTCCAGTGTCTGGTCCCACGTCAACTGCTTCTCCGTCGGATAAGGAACGCCGAATTTATCGAAGAGATCCTTGTTGTAATACATGATTTGCTGATTTATATTGAACGGAAGCGCGGAAATAGCATCGCCCCGGCCCTTGGTAATGCTCTTGATGTAATCGTACCCTATTGGCTTCAGGCGGCTCTCGTCAAAATGATGCCGTTTGATCAACTCGCGCAGATCCTGGAACACACCGGTGCGTACCAGCTGCGGGTTCGCGCTGCTGAAGATGATGTCCGGCGTATATGTAGTCAACACTTCTTCCGGTGGGGTATCTTCCGCCGGTGTAATCCGCTTGATCGTCACATTCGGATATTTCTTGTGGATGGGATCGGCGATCATTATCGCGAATTCGGAATCCGTAAATGTCGATCCGTAGCTATAAAATTTCAGTTCCAGCGGTTCGGCGCCCAGCTTCTTGAAATCTTCGTCATCGGCGCTTTCATTACTCGGGTGAGGGTCGGGGCTATTGGGGCTCCCATTGTTCCCCGTTGATGTGCAAGCTCCAAGAAACACCATTAGCATTGCGAGTTGAAGCCAAGTGATCGTCCTTTTCATTGTTCATCCTCCATATCTGTACAGCAAATTAGGGTTGCCCCGCCGTTCCTGTTGGAATGCCAGTCTTTGCCGAAACCAAAAAACCGAAGAAGCCCGTTAGGCATTCTCCGGTGATCCGGTAGGTATTGTTGGCACAAAATTTATCCGGAGGCATTCAGCGCGGCAAGACTTTGGCCGTTGGCAGCCCATACTTTCTTATGTTGGTTGTCGGGACGCGCAAGACCAAGATTTTCCCGCAGCGTCTTGCCCTCGTAAGCAGTACGGAAGATTCCGCGGTTCTGCAGTTCCGGTATCACCTTGTCCACGAAAGCTTCCAGACCGGACGGAATAATCGGCGGCAAAATGTTGAACCCGTCGGCGCCTCCTTCGCGAAACCATTTCTCAATGAAGTCCGCTACCTGCAGCACAGACCCCGAAAAGGTAACATGGCCATGTCCCCCTGCACTCCGGCTCAGGAACTGCTTGATCGTAAATTTATCCCGGATCGCAGCATCGATGATCACATCCCGTCGGGATGTGATTCCGACTCTGAAGTCCTCCGCTGGCCTCAACTTATCCAGCGGTACAGGCGCATCCAGCGGATATTCCGACAGGTCTACCGTAAAGAAACGGGACAAGTTTTGAAGGGAATGCTTCGTATTAAGCAGTGAAAATAACTCCTCTTCGAGGTCTCTGGCCTCCGCTTCCGTATCGCCGATAATCGGGCTCAATCCTGGTAATATGAGCAGTTGTTCCGAATTTCTTCCAAACTTGCCCAGTCTTCCTTTCACATCCCTATAGAATTCCTGCGCGGCTCCAAGCGTCTGTTGAGCGGTAAAGATTGCTTCCGCTGTTCTTGCCGCCAATTCCTTGCCGCCTTCGGAAGATCCGGCCTGCACGAGTACCGGATAGCCCTGCGGAGGACGTGGAATATTCAGTGGACCCTTCACTTTATAATATTCACCTTGAAAATTAATACTGTAGACCTTGTTTGAATCCAGCTGCTGACCCTTCTCTTTGTCATACACGAGAGCGTCCTCTTCCCAGCTGTCCCATAATTGCCTGACAACATCTACGAATTCCTCGCCGACCTTGTATCGCTGCTCTACATCCGGATGCTCATCCCGGCCGAAATTATGCGCCGCCGACTGGGCCCCTGTCACGATATTCCATGCAGCGCGTCCTTTGCTGATATGATCCAGCGAAGCGAATTGACGGGCAAGATGGAAGGGGTCGTTATAGGTCGTTCCGACTGTAGCGATAAAACCGATATGCTTCGTAAGCACGGCAAGCGCGGAAAACAATGTGAACGGCTCGAATCGGCGGGATGCGCCAGAGTATCCATCCGCAACAAATAATGAATCAAGTAACCCACGTTCAGCGATTCTCGCCTGATTGACGAAATGCGCCAGGTCCAGACCTCCGTTCGGATTAACCGATGGATGCCTCGAGGAAGCGGCATGATGTCCGGTACTGCGAATGAATACGTTGAAATGGGCTTTTCTATTGACGTTAGTCAACTTGTTCACCTCATAATCTTCTTTTTTATTCGGAATCAATTACGGCTTTACTGCACTGGATCGGATATATTTTCCTTGTTGGCCTGGTACCGGGCCGTCCATATTTCCCTATTTTTGTTCTCGGGTCGAGTCAGTCCGAGATTCTCGCGCAAGGTCGTACCCTCATAGGCCGTACGGAAAATTCCACGGTTCTGCAGCTCGGGAATGACCTTGTTAATAAATGTTTCCAAGCCATGAGGCACAACCTGCGGCAATAAATTGAATCCGTCCGCTCCGTGCTCCCGCACCCATGTTTCGATAAAATCCGCCACCTGAATGTAGGAGCCCGTATACGTGACATGCCCGTGTCCACCGGCGCTCCGATTCAGAAATTGACGAATCGTAAACTTCTCTCTGCGGACCGCATCGAGAACGACTTCGCGCCGGCTGGTAATACCGCTCTTACGGCTGCCGTCTTCCGGTTTGATTTTATCGATCGGCAACGGATCATCCAGCGAATACTCGGACAGATTGACGGAAAAAAAGCGCGAAGCCCGCTCAAGCGAATTCTCCAGATTCAAGAGGCCAAACAGATCATTCTCCAAATCTTTGGCCTCCGCTTCCGTTTCTCCGACAATGGGCGCAAGCCCGGGCATGATCACCAGTTGGTCAGGATTCCTTCCGTACTTAGCCAATCTTCCCTTGACGTCGGTATAGAAATTCTGTGCGGCTCCCAGCGTTTGCTGCGCAGTAAAGATTACCTCGGCATGCTTGGCCGCCAATTCCTTGCCGTCTTCAGAGGAACCCGCCTGCACCAGAACGGGGTAGCCCTGCGGCGGACGCGGGATGTTCAAGGGCCCTTTGACATTAAAGAATTTGCCTCTGAAATCAATTTCGTGAAGATTGATATGGTTAACCCGCAGCTCACTTTCCCCGATGCTGCCCGCACCTTCATCATCCCAGCTATCCCATAGCTGTTTGGTAACTTCGACGAATTCGTCGCCGATTGCATATCGTTCGCTCTGCTCCGGATAACCTCCCCACCTCGTAATGTTGTCCCCATCTCCCGGCGAATGCCCCGTGACAATATTCCAGGCGGCCCGGCCATTGCTCAAGTAATCAATCGACGCCAGCTTGCGGGCCACATGAAACGGATCGTTGTAGGTCGTGCTGACCGTTCCGATCAATCCGATATGCTTCGTCATTGCTGCCAACGCCGAAAGCAGAGTGAACGGCTCCAGCCTTCTGCCTGTTCCGGAATAATTGTCTGCCGTAAACAGCGAATCGATGAAGCCCCGCTCAGCCAAAAGAGCCAGTTCTGCATATTTATCAATATCCAGATCGCGTTCAGGTTCCGCTTCGGGGTGCCTCCATCCGCCAGCATGGTGGCCTGCTATACGCACAAACACATTCAGATGCACTTTCCGATTACGCTCGCTCAATTCATTCCACACTCCATTTTCGAAAATAATGATGGTCTGTCAGCAGAGCTGCTCGCCTGATCTGAAGGATCCAATGAGCTAACAACAAAAAACCGCAAACGAGCCGCAAGGCTGTTTCCGGTTGACCGGTAAATATATTATATTCGCATAAGAATACTGCGAAATAAACTTACTGCTGTATTGTGTATATTGTCAAGTCATTTTTATGTTCGAAGTGAGGGACCATAATGCTTTTTAACATGTGTACAGTGTCAAAGTGTATGGAAATGAAGGCAGATACGTACCAAGACGTATTCTCAAGCGATTGCAGCATATTTAATTTTTCAGTAAAATGGAAGAAAAATTATAATACTTTTGAAAGATTATTCACCCCGTATATCAAACGAATCTATCTCTGACGGTGGGTGTGAGCATGGAATCGAAAAAGATATTCAGAGGGTTTGACCTTACAGCTATCGAAGAGAGCAAAAGGGAAACGATTATTCATTCTATGCTCGGAGACACTGCAGCTTTAGAAGCACTGCTTCGAAATGACGCGGGACTTGCAAACTGCACATGGGGATATTTCACCCCTTTACATTTTGCTGTCAGGTCAGGAAATACCGAATCGGTCAAATTGTTGTTGGAATATGGAGCGGATGTAACCAAGCACACACAAATTCTCGGATGGCAGGACGATCCTTTGACCAAAGCCAAAGATCGCGGATACCAACAAATCGTGGACATCCTGGAGCAGCATCTTGCACAAAATTTTCAAACCTCGCCTGCGGGCAACAAAATTGCAAGTTGGATAAAAGAGGGACAGAGAGAGAATGTACTTCGGGAATTGGATCATTCTCCAGAGCTGGTTAGGTCGGGCGACGAACGGGGCAATACTCCCCTGCACTGGGCTGTTCTCACCCGACAGATCGGGTTAATTGAAGATTTGCTCCGCCGCGGAGCGGATATTCAAGCCAAAAGGTCGGACGGGGCCATGCCCATCCATCTTGCTATTCACGGTGATTATTGGTTTCGTGCAGCTCGGGATCTAAGTGAGCAAGCGATGAGAAACCAATGGTTCCTTGTTGGATTTTTGGTAGCGTGCGGCGCAGAGTACGATATCTGGGCCGCTTCAACCGTCGGCGACTCTGTCCGTGTTGCTTCCTTACTGCATACGGATCCCAAGTTAGTTAACGCGAAAAATTCAGTGGATAGGAGACCTTTAAGCTACGCGGCCAAGTACGGGAATGCTAATACGGTAAAGCTTTTGCTGGATCAGGGTGCTGATCCGAATGCCGAGGAAAGAGACGCTCCGCAAGGAAGTGCGCTTTGGGCTGCGGTTGCAGGCAACCATGAGGAGTGTGCAAGGTTGCTCTTGGAGCGTGGTGCGGATCCGAATTCCAGTGTGGAGTCAGGAGCCAATCCTGTTAGCATTGCCATGAGCAACGGCAACGACTTGTTGATGAAGCTGCTTTATACCTATGGAGCCTCGGTTAATCTTGACGCAGCTTGTTGGATGGAGAGAATCGATTTAGTGGGTGAAATCCTAAAAGCTAACCCGTCTTTGATAAATGCCGGCGGTGACTATGGACCGCTCTGTATGGCTGCAGGATCCGGACACACAGACATCGTCAGGATGCTTATTAGAGGCGGAGCAGATTTAAACGCTCCTTGGTATGCCAATAATTTCATGGGATATGCCATTGACAGCGGTCTGGAAATGGTCAGATTACTGCTGGAGTCCGGTGCGGATGCGAATAACGCAAATTGGGTAGGTGTTTCGTATCTCCATAAGGCTGCATGGCTCGGCAACTTGGAATTTGCTAAGCTTCTCATTGAATTTGGAGCTGAGCTAAACGTGGTTGACGAGGAGAGCCAATCTACTCCACTCGGTTGGGCAGCGAAATATGGAAAGACCGAATTAGTTCGCTTTTTGCTGGACAAGGGAGCGAATCCTCGTCTTCCGGAACATGAAAAGTGGGCTCAGCCTCTTGAGTGGGCTGAACGTAGAGGACATAAAGATATCATAACGTTACTTTCTCAATTGAATTGACCAAAACTTGCGTTACACAGTGCGGAATATGTCACCGCCCGGCATTCCCGAACCATGGTATACGACAAAGAGGGTACCCGATCGGGCACCCTTAAACTTGCCGTTACCAATTCAGGTCATTACGCTCTCTACTCGTTTGACGCCTGATTGGAAGCCTGATTCATATTGTATGATAATTTTGCTTCTCTTGTTTCCAGGTTGAATGTATCTCCAGGGGATAGAAAATAAAATTTACCGCCTGTAGTATTCATATACTCCTTGTCATAAATGGACACATAACTTTTACCTACTACTTCAAAGGTTGTTCCCTGAACCACAATGGCCGTTCCTTCGTCAATACCAATACCCAGCAGCTCCGGATGAGCGGAGATAACTTCAACTAGATCAAAATGACGGTTTCGACGTAACAAATGCTGGTCAATCGTGACGTTTTTCAAGAAACCAAAACCCTCCTCATGGTCACCCATAAGAATGGTGTTTGTTTGAGTATCTCCTCTTACCAAATAGGACCCTTGGATTGTCGCACCCGCAGAAGTTCCGCCAATAGTACCTCCCCGGTCAAGAAGAGCGTTCAATTCCTGATAAACTTTCGTGTGCAGGTAGGCGTCAGCAAGCCTCCATTGTCTTCCGCCCGAAAACCATACGGCATGGGCCGATTTTATTGGAGCGGCGAACTCCTCCGTATCAGCCAAATTTCGATCGTTAGTGTGAAGGAAAGTGATATTGGCAGCCCCAGCTTGTTCAAAAGCAGTTAAATCCTGTCCTTTATTGGCATTCAGGTTCTCTTCTTGAGCCGTAGGAATCACAATGATTGAAGCTTGCGTACCGCCTGCCAATCCTATAAACCGCTCAATTACATCCGAATGCAAGCGTCCCCCGCCTGCAATAACCAAAGAACCATTTTCCAGACCTTTTGAAATCATACACACCATCCATCCCCTCATTTTTTATGTCCATAAGAAGATTCTTTTTTGTTGATATGATAGTTTAGTATGAAAATTATATCATTTTTATTAAAAACTGACATACAGGAATCTTATTTGTATCTATGATTTCTTGACGATTCAATATTAATGGATGTTGGAGGAGCCCAAAAGCTCGGAATAAAAGCGGTATGTTGAACCAAGACACTACCTCAAATGATTACGCCCGACTATGGTTGTTATGTCCTTACGCTAACGGGCACGAGAGTTAATAAACAAAAGGAGGAGGCAGCCGACCTAAGTGAATAGGCTGTCTTTCACAACTAACAGGCATTAGTGTTAAATTCTGGAATTATCTGCGATAATTTTGATTTTCTTGTAAGGAACACTTACATAAGTGCTTGTAAGTTTCTTGTAATATCTTTATACTTTACTCAAGCTTAAATACCCTCGTGTAAGAATTCAGGAATAAATATGTTCCTTAACTCACTCTAAAAAGACCCACAACATCCTCTGTTTCTACTTCTATTGATTTTCGCTTCCTCCCATCTAAGATGACATTCTCTCTGATTTGACTCGCAAATTGTATGTATTGACTCTATTACTAACGTTTGATTCACCTTAAAGGGGGTGGTTATCAAAAAAGGACAAGCCAGATTTGGTTGTGTGCTTCTCGCCGGTTAGTGGTTTATTTGGTGTTTCTAAGCGTACTAGTTTTGTTATTGCTGTAAGCAAAAATGTATTCCAAAAATTTGGAGAAGATCCTACCGTTTTCTATTCCATTTTAAAGGAGTGTAGTAGACTTGGTCACAGCGAAAAAAACTAAAAGAACGTTCTCACTCGGGATGGCTTTCCTCCTGGCAGTGTCTATTGTTATTCCGGTTGGCGCTGCTCCTGCAACGGCGGCATCAGACAAAGTCGATTTGCGATCTGCTTCCCCGGATTTGATTACGGCGAAAGTGGATTCCAAGATGAACAAACTTTTTGAAGAAGACAAGTACGTGACTTATCTCGTCAAATTAAGTGAGCAGGCAGATACCGGACTTGCTGCTCAGAAGGCATTTGAACTCGCAACGGCTCAAAAGGCAACACCTGCGGCCGCGAAGAAGTCAGCAAGGACATCAGTCGTAAATACGCTTCGAGAGGCTGCAACCCGTACTCAAATCCCGATTCAAAAGTATCTGGATGCGCAGCAGGCTTCAGGAGGAGTTAAGGAATACAAGAGCTTCTTTATCGTCAACTCCCTGGCTGTGACCAGTACGAAGGAAGTAATGGAAGAACTCGCTCTCCAGCCCGGAATTGATAAAATTCTTCCGAACGAAGAACGCTTTCTCCAGGAAGTTACCGTGGACAAGAATGCTTCCACACCAAAGGCAAGCGCTACAGCCAGCGGTTCTTCTACTGCTGTTAAGGGTTCCGAGGCAAAAGCCTCAGATTTTGACCCTGAAAACATCGAGTGGAACATTGCCCAAGTCAATGCTCCTGAAATATGGGAACAAGGGATCGATGGTTCCGGTATTGTTGTGGCTAACTTGGATACAGGCGTTGAATATACGCATCCTGCATTGGCAAGCAAGTGGCGCGGTTTGGATGCGAGTGGCAATGTCGTGGATCCGGAGCTCAGCTGGTACGATCCGCACAGCGGTTCTTCGATGCCGACGGATGCTGAGGGTCACGGAACGCATACGATGGGTACGATGGTCGGTGCGGAAGAGGATGGCACCAATATTATAGGCGTTGCTCCCGGTGCAAAATGGATGGCGGTCCGGATTTTTAATCCATCTACAACGGATGCCATCATCCTCGACGGTGCGCAGTGGCTGCTTGCTCCGGTTGATGAAGAAGGAAATCTTCACCCTGAACTTGCGCCGGATGTTGTAAACAACTCTTGGGGCGGAGGTCCAGGCATCGACGAGTGGTTCCGTCCGATCGTACAAGCCTGGCGGGATGCTCAGATTTTCCCTGAATTTTCTGCAGGCAATACTACAATAACGAATCCCGGCGGACCTGGATCTGTTGCAAACCCGGCCAACTATCCGGAATCGTTCGCTACCGGGGCTACGGATGTTAACGGCAACCTGGCGGATTTTTCACTTCAAGGACCTTCTCCTTATGGCGAGATCAAGCCCGAGGTTTCTGCGCCAGGTGTAAACATCCGTTCATCTGTTCCTGGCGGCGGTTATGAAGGCGGCTGGAACGGAACGTCAATGGCTGGCCCTCATACAACAGCGATCGCAGCGCTCTTGCTGCAAGCCAATAATTCGCTCACTGTAGACGATCTGGAAGATATCTTGACGGAAACGGCGACGGAAAGAACCGATAGCAATTTTCCGGATTCGCCTAACAACGGTTATGGACATGGTATCGTAAATGCGCTTGATGCGGTTGGTTCTGTCCTTCAAGGTGTTGGATCTGTAACGGGCCGCGTAACCATTGATGGAGATGATCTGACAGCGCCTGAGCTCGAGCACACGGTAGTTGAGACCGTTTATGCGGGACTTGATACCGCCATTACAATTGGTGCGAGCGATAATGTAGGAGTAACGGATGTCAGCGTATTTGCTAGAATTAAAGGAACGGGTCTCTATGGTTACATACCAGCGGAGCTCACTTCCGGAGATGGGTTAAACGGGACTTACCGGGCAGTGATTCCTGCTTCACTCATTGAAGAACCGGGACTTGAATATTACATTCGTGTCAACGATTACGGCAATAACGGTTATGATACGAAAGTATATTCTGTAACCGTACTGGAAGGAATTGAACCTGGTTATTTCCAAGATTTTGAAAGAAATTCTGTTGGATTCCTGCCAGACTTCGAAAACCCATGGGTATGGGGAACTCCCGAAAGCGGTCCTGGAAGTGCATATTCCGGAGACAGTGTTATGGCAACGAATTTAACGGGCACTTATGCACCGGGCTCCAGCACGGCCTTAATCGCACCGCCAATCAACCTGGTTGATGTGCCGGAGGGCGGATTGTTATCCTTCAAGCAATGGTATGACCTAGAAGATAACGGCGATTTTGGAAGTGTTTATATCGCAACGGAAGACAGCGGCTATGAGTTCGAACAGCTGCTTACTTTCACCGGCAGCAGCGAGGCATGGGTCAACCAATATATCGATTTGACAGCATATGCGGGTCAAAAAGTATATATAGCTTTCTTGCTGACTTCCAATAGTTCGATTGAAGGCGAAGGGTGGTATATTGACGATTTCTCCTTGCAGCTGCCAGATGAAGAGGCTCCGGCTTCCCCGACAGAGTTGACGGGAACACCCTCCATTCTTGGTGATGTCACCCTGAACTGGACTGCTCCGGCAGAGGAAGATTTGAAAGAGTACAATGTTTACCGTTCTGACGTTTCAGGCTCAGGTTATGAGCTTATCGGAACGACTGCTGACACGACTTATGTGGACAGCATCACGAGTGAAGGAGACGCCGCAACTTATTATTATGTAGTCAAGGCAAAAGATTACAGCGGGAATGAAAGCGCGGCTTCCAACGAAATTTCTGTAGATGTTCAAGTGCCTGAATCGATCTTCAGTGATTCGTTTGACAGTGCAGACGATAACGGCTGGACGCACTCAGGCACGCATGATGAATGGGAACGAGGAGTCCCTTCTGCACCTGGGCCGGCTGCCGCTGTGAGTCCGCCTAATGTATGGGGAACGGATCTCGACAGCACCTATGAGAATGACGCGAGCTTCTCCTTGGTATCGCCTGTCATTGATTTGACTGCAAACAGCAATGCAGCTCTTACCTTTAATCAATGGTATGAGATCGAGAGAAACTATGATGATGCATACGTAGAAATAACAGCTGACGGTGGTTCAACTTGGACGGAGATCGCTTATTTCTCCGATCCGAATGAAGGAAAACAATGGTCCCCTGTATTCATTGATTTAAATGACTACGTTGGAGGCGAGGTTCAGGTACGATTCAGATTCACATCAGACGGCAGTGTTACGAATGCGGGATGGTATCTGGATGATTTCCGGGTACTTGCAGTCGAAGCTCCTGAATCTACAGCAAGCGATACAAACTCCGAAACGGTCAAAGAAAAGGCTGTAGAGAAAGCTCCTGTATTAAGAGACGTTTCTGCTCCGGTATTGAGTGACTTTGGTGCAAGCAAAAGCATTTCGACACAAGGCGATTCAGTCTCCAAAGAAGATGAGGTCGGGATCTTCAGTCTTCCTGTTTCAGCGACGGTAACCGTGGTTGAAACCGGACGTTCCGTACGTACAGATCCCTACACGGGCCGTTACAGCTTCAATCATGTAGCAGGCGATTACAATCTGAAGGTGGAATCCTATGGATACTATCCACAAACGGTTCCGGTAACCATTGCGGATGGGCAGACGCGTTCAGTCAACTTCCAATTGGAGGCTGTTCCCCAGGGCACCATTACGGGTACAGTGAGGAATGAACGTACTGGAGAACCGATTGCTGACGCGGTTATCATGGTGATGGAGGATGCACAGGTAGCTCCAGTACGTACCGGAGAAGACGGAACATTTGCGCTTACCGTATATGAAGGAGAGTATAGCCTGTCCATCTCCGCACTGGATTACTACAGTAAATCCATAACAGTCGATGTTCCCGCAAACGGCACTGTAACGCAGGATGTTGATCTGAAGCCATTTATCGGCCATGCAGGCGAAATTGCTTACGATGATGGCACAGCGGAAAATGCACATGCGTTTTATGCTGCAGGTAATGGATGGGCCGTTCGGATGACACCGGAATCTGAAGCGGCTCAAGTGACCGGAGCTTCCTTCCGTTTCTGGAACACGGAATGGCCTGTACCGGGAGGGACAGAATTCAAGTATGCCATATATGATGCTTCGGGACCGGATGGCACCCCTGGACGTCAGCTCGCCGGACCATTTGATGGAACAGCTCTTCGCAATGATGAGTGGACGGTGGTCGAGTTTGCTGAACCGGTATCGGTTGCAGGTGATTTCTACATCGTCTACATCCAGACGCAGCCGGATCCGAATGCGCCAGGACTTGGTACAGACGAAAGCAGTACTGTTTCGGGGCGAAATTGGCAATTGGTCAGCGGAGTATGGTCACTTTCCCCTGTAGAAGAAGGAAATTACATGATCCGCGCAGCTGTACAGTATCCGGTCAATGCTCCAGTCTTCACATCACCGGCTGAGGATACTTACACCAATGAAGAACGCATTACCATTACCGGTACTTCTTCTGCCAATGGATCTACCGTTGTCATTTATAACGGGGACGAAGAGGCAGGAACAGCATTAATAGAAGACAGTCGATTTGAAGCGGCGATTGACTTAAATACCGGTGAGAACGTCCTGACCGCTGAGGTATTGGTCGGTGAAGAGGTAACTGACCGCTCTGCGCCAGTCACCGTAACCCTTGATCAAACGGCGCCTGAACTGGCAGTGACTTCTCCTGAGGATGGAGAGAAAACAAATGCAGAGGCGTATGCCGTCAGTGGTACGGTAACGGATGAATTCCTAAGTGAACTTACCGTTAACGGTGAGGCTGCTGAGGTTGCTGAAGACGGCAGCTTTGTTCACCGAATATTGATTAATCCGGGTGAGAATGTCATTACTGTAACCGCCACGGACTTGGCAGGCAATGAAACGACGATTTCTCGTACGGTGATTGCAGACTGGAATGCACCGGTGATCACGAATTTGAATCCTCTCACGGATATGCATCTCACAGTAGGGGAAGCGGTCTATGTATCCTTTGACAGTGATCCCGGTCTTTCCGCTTCCTTCCGTATCGAACTGCCAGGAAACACTCTATCCAGTTTCAACGAAACCGCGATGACCGAAACGACATCCGGTCATTATGAAGGAGCCTATATAACTCCGGCGACGCTGCGCCTTGAAGGCGGAGTCATCGTCGTTAGAGTATGGGATGCCGCAGGCAATGAAATTGAAGCAACGGCCCTTGGCAGAGTATATGTAACAGAGGACGGGGAAGAGCCGGCTCCTCCTAATATTGCACCTGTAGCGCTAATTCAAGGACCCAATGCAGCACAGCGCAAGCGTGACGTAACGTTTGATGGCACTGCCTCCTATGATGAGGACGGCAGCATTGTCTCCTATGAATGGAATTTTGGGGACAGATCAACAGGCAGCGGCGAAACAGCTACACATGCTTATGCGAAAAAAGGAAACTATACAGTTGAGCTGACCGTTACAGATGATCAAGGTGCAACGAACACAAAAACCTTTGCCATTAGAATCCGTTAAACCAGTTTTATGAAAAAGCGGAATGAAGCAGCTCCAGCTCTTCATGGCATTTCATATGGTTGAGGGGAACTTATAACTCCTATTTCCGCCAAAAAGTGGAACAGTCTGCCCTATCCAAAATATTAAACTCGATCATTTTCTCCAGTAATGAGAACTCAACCGGACTATCCCACCGGATACGCACCAGCTCCTTGGTGTGATCATAGCCAGCCTGCACAATTTCATCAGAAAAATGATTAATCCCTGTTCTTTCCGGGGCAACAGCCAAATGATGTTTGGCTACGCTAAAGCCTATAATAAATGTGCTGTGATCGGTAAACATAGGCTGATTCCACGCAAATTTTGGCATTAAATTTGGAAATTTATTCGTTACCCAAGTCAAAACTTCTTCCGTTCTGGCCCGATGCTGCGTGTTATCAATATGCCCTAAATATTCTGCAAAAACTTCCATTTGCTCCCTCCTGAAATAAAAATTATGTCGTTCAGAGAAGTTCCTCAAACCCTTAAACAACACCTATTATGCAAATTATAGAGCATAGAAATTGCCCCGAATAGATGGACACAGAGAAAACCTCTATAATAAACGATACAGGGATTCACAAAGGGACAAGTGTGAAAGAACGCGGCAAACCGAACTAGGGATAAGCCACGATGTTAGCCAAAGGAGGGTATAGATGAGGAAACAACTAAAAAGCAAAGCTATTGTTATATTAATACTAATTACCTGTTGTTTTCCCTTTCTTTTATATTGGTGGTTGTATCATATCCTTAATTCTTCATTGGTACCATGAAAGCTTCAACATCGTTTTTATGGTACACTCTCCATAAATTTGGCCAGGAAATAGGGTGTAATGAGCATCAGGCTGTCCCAATGAAGGAGCGGAGATCAAATGACGGTAACTCAGTTATCTAATTATTTATTTTTAGGCTCTACAGCACTTCTGATTCTTACACTATTAATTAAAGGTTTAGGACGACGTGGAATGTCGGGAACAGATCCGTATTCAGGATCAACTACAGATATTCAATTAGAGCATAACCATAGAGAGGTTATTCAAACACAAGATAATCTGATGAAGGCCATACTCAAATCCTATCTAGTTTGGATCTCTATAATTGGTATAGCAACATCAATTATTATAACAATGTAAGTGAAATAATATAGTTAATACAATACTGTATATCAAATGCCCAGAAGGAGCGTCACGATGCAAATAACCGAAGTCCGGGAATATATCCCGGAGTTGTGGAAAGCGACGGACGTGTCAAAGATTCATAAAGGCTTCTCTTATGATGGGAAATATCTCGTTTACGAAGGCGGTGACAAGCCGGTTTACGTGCTTCGTACTGCCGCTTTCAATCAGAGCGAACGCAAACGCCGGGAGTTTGAGGCGGTAGGCCGCATACACGGCCTCGGCGTCCGAACCTCGGAGCCAGTTGCATTCGGTACGGTCGAGGCGCTTGATTTATGTTACATGGTTTTGCGTTATGTCGAGGGGGAAGACGCTTCCGAGAGGCTGCCGCTAATGACGGCTGACGAACAGTACAACGTGGGTGTCGATGCCGGACGGGAGCTGCTTATGATGCACGATGTGGAAGCGCCTGAGAATATGGAAGCGTGGTCAATGCGAAGAATAGCGAAGCACAACCTTCAATTGGCAGAATACCGCCGCTGTGGGGTCAGGCTGCCTGAGGAGGATGCGGTTGTCGCCTTTATCGAAGAGCAATTGCCGCTATTGGAGGGTCGCCCGAACCGGTTTCAGCACGACGACTTTCATCCCGGCAATCTGCTCGTGCATGGCGGCGCTTATGCGGCGGCGATCGATTTCAACCGGTACGACTGGGGAGACCCGTATCACGATTTTCTGAAAATCGCTTACTTCAGCCGCGAGGTCAGCATTCCGTTCTCGATTGGGCAAATCGACGGTTATTTTAGCGGAAAGATTCCGGAAAAATTCTGGAGCCTGTATGCGCTATATTCGGCGCTGATTATGTTCGGAACGATCAGTTGGACGCTCAAGGTGGTGCCGGCACAAATCGATTCGATGATGGCCCGCATCCGTACAGTGCTGGACGATCACCGGAATTTTGAAAGCGCTGTACCAACCTGGTACAAACGTTAGTCTGGGCAATCCGTTAAGAAGGTGACTGAACTGGAAATTAACTATAGCTTGAAGCACATGTTCCCCTTTTTTATCAGGGGAAAATATAATAGCCAATCACGGAGGGTCTATGGAACTTGAGAATACAATTTCTATGCTTGTTAACGGTCTGAAGCAAATAAACGGCGTGAGGGCTATTGTTCTTGGCGGCTCAAGAGCCAGAGGAAATCATACTCACAACTCAGATATCGATATTGGCCTATATTACGATTCGAGAAGCGGATTAGATATTCCTGGGCTTCAACAGCTAGCCGCCGCTATGGATGATGCTGGCAGACATAACTTGGTTACGGAGATCGGCGGCTGGGGGCCGTGGATCAATGGTGGCGGCTGGCTGGTTGTTAATCATTATCCTGTTGATTTTCTATATCGCGATCTGAACAAGGTATCTGACGTGATCGAGCAATGTCGCTCGGGGGAAATTACTATTGATTATCAGCCGGGGCATCCACATGGATTTATCAACTCGATTTATTTCTCGGAGATCGCGTTATGCCAAGTATTATGGGATCCTTCCGGTACTATTGGAGAAATGAAGACAAGAACGGTTCCGTATCCGCCTGAATTGAAAAAGTCCATGATTCACAAGTTTTTTTGGGAAGCGGCTTTTGCACTTGATAATGGGAGAAAGGGGATGTATAAAACAGATCTGGCGTACATCGCCGGGTGCTGTTTTCGGTCGATATCCTGTTTGAATCAGGTCTTGTTCGCTGTTAACGAGTGCTACTTGATGAACGAAAAAGGGGCTGTTGCAATTGCAGATTCATTTAGAATGGCACCAAGGCAATACTCCAAGAGAGTAAATAATATAGTCAGTTTAGTCACAGAGGATCAGGATTTTTTGGAGAAGTCCTTCAATGAGCTGTGTGATCTGATTGAAGAAACTAAGACTTTTATAAAGAATTAAATGGTTACGGGAGCAGAGGAGGTTTGACGATGTCCAGGGGAAAGATTATTTATCATAGTGTTTCTTTTGTGGTCTTTATTTCATTGCTTTTATTTATTATTGCTTTTCTGAAATATCACTTCATGAGTTCTCTTAAATTAACATATTATCAATCAGACCGGGTTATCGTATGGATCTTGATCTCGTGTGTTCTTTCAATAAACGCTTTAAGTTTTTTGAATTATTTAAAAAAACGATTATTAGAATAAATAAAGACTGAGGTTCAGATTTAACTGGTAATGACTACAATAAGGTTGAATCAACCCATACGCTGAGGGAGCGAATTGATTTGACAATAAAACGATCGTTTGGATCGGGATCAATTGCATTATTTGTTCTCATTTCGGGATTTTTATTTAATTTTAAATTTCAAAACGACTTTATGATAAGCCATTATCTGTTTCATTTGTTCAACTGGGATATATATACGAATGGAGACGAGGGTTTTCACATTCCGTTTATAGCCGCTATCATTTTTTGGTTGCCAACAGTGTTAATTTCAAAAAAATACCCCAATGATTTTGGTACATCTTTGAGTTATAAGGTAGGCGGATTTATGCTGGTTGCAAGCAGTATCGTTTTTACAGTTTTCTTATTGGGGATCCTTGTATAAATTACTAAAGGCTGCCGCGCGGCTGGCCCTCATTCGGCTAACGGATATTGTTTTGAAGGATACGAAAGCGGAATATTGATTCCTTCATAGGAACGTATAGGGAGGGTGGATCATTTGGCAGAAGATCAAGAAATACAGGCGCTAAAGGAGCGGATTATTATACTCGAAACAAAAATTGAAATGTTGGATTCGAAAGAACATGAACGCCCATTTTGGGTAAATGTACTTATTGGCTTTGCAGTTACATTGGGGTTTATCTTGCTTCTTACTTTGATAATCCCAGCTATCTTGCTTAGCTTCAACTAGGGAATCATGATTAATTTGCGGAATATAACATTCTTCTTGAGGGGGCCAGCAAGTAATGGGTTCGAGAATGATGCACCTTATTATTGCTAATCAAATAGCCGACCATTTTTCCATAAGAGATAAACCGGCATTTTTGCTGGGGGGAATTGTACCTGATGCAGTTTCTCCTAAAGAATTATCCCATTTTTTTGCCGGAAGCCATAGTGATTACACAAGGAGTATTGATTATGAAAAATTCATAAATAAATATAGCTCCCATAAGCATGCCAATTATATATTGGGTTATTATACTCATTTAATTGCTGATGATATATGGTTAAAAGGCTTCTTTATACCTTGGTTAAAGAATAGACTTGAGAACGACAAGGACGTTTTGGATCGATATCACAATGACTTCCGTTTGTTAAATGGAAAGTTATTGGACTATTACAACGTTGCAAACAATTTTACCCAGGTGATTGCAAAAGAGGTTGAAATCGTTGAATTAGAAGAAGTCACAGAAAAAGATATAGAAAAATTTCTACCTGAGGTATTTGAAGATATGAATGATGAACAAAGCTCAATTAAAGAGGAGTTGAGTGTGTTTACTTTTGAACAAATCGTTGGTTATATAGAGACTTCAGTTGAGAAGGGTGCTATGCATATTAAACATCTGATCCGATAGAGTTCTTCCGCTGGGCAAAAGAGGTTGACGCACCGGAAATCATCATGTAAGATTATGGCATCGACAAAGGAGGTGGGAGCTATGAATAAAAACCGCATAGATGTTATGCCGCAACTAGCCCCCCTTACGGAACAGATGTGCGTTTAGGATACGCCGTACGCGTGTCCGCTCTATTCTGGCCATGGGCTGATTGCCCGTGGTCTTTTTTATGCTTTCAAATTCAGGTTCTATTAGGAGGCAAAACAGATGTTGAAATTATTCGAGTATAACTGGCAAGTTCGGCAAGACTGGTTCGCTTGGTGCCAAGACGTTTCTGAAGAAGAACTGCTCAAGAAGCGGACAGGCGGGATCGGAAGCATTTTGCACACGTTGTTTCATATCGTGGATGTGGAATTCAGTTGGATATCCGGTCTGCAAATGAAGCCGGAGTTCACGGAGCCATTCGAACCCTATGCCACCCTGCAGAAGGTGACGGAATTATCCGCCAGGTTTCACGAGGAAGTCCGTCCTTTTGTCCTGTCGTGGACCGATGAAATGGATTCGAAGGATTTAACGGAATTAACGCCAAAGGGGGAACCCGTTACCTTCAAATATGGAGAAGTCATGCGGCATGTCATCGCCCATGAAATCCACCATATCGGCCAATTGTCCGTGTGGTCGAGGGAAGCGGGCAAAGTCCCTGTAACGGCTAATCTCATTCGCCGGGGATTGTTTTAAAAAAACCAATAAGCTGATTATCGGAAAGTGCAATTAAACTTTCCCGGCATGATAGTTTTAAAAAGACGAAAAAAGAGCTGGAAAGGCAGCTCCTTTTTCGTCTTTTTTTGGCGATGATTGAGCTAATGAGAGGAGAGTGGTTGAAAAAATCATGATAAAATGTTTGCTTGTCATCATTGTCGATACATAGACTTTTTGATAAAATATTAGTTATTAAGCAAACATTTTTAATAAATGTTTGTTTTTTATTTGACATAGGAATCGGAGGAGAGCAGCTATGAACGATAAAAATATTCAAAGCACGACAGACTGCATCCGGCATACACTACATTTCCAGTTTGAAATCTCATGGAAAATGCTAGAGATTCATCTCGATGGCCTTGAAGATGAAGAGTATCTGTGGCGACCCGCTTCAAAGGGGCTTCATGTTTTTAATGAATCAGGAGTCTGGCGCGCAGATTGGCCGGAATCAGAGGCTTACGATATTGGACCGGCGAGTATAGCTTGGTTAACATGGCATATCATGTTTTGGTGGACAATGGTTCTTGACTATTCCTTTGGAAAAGGAACATTAACGCGTGAGGATGTTAGCTGTCCTGGCAACATCATCGAAACGAGGGAGAGAATCACACACTTGCGTCATGAATGGAAAACTGCAGTGGCCAAGTTGTTGGACGATGAACTTCTTTCTAACGATCGAACAAGATGGCCTTTCACCGATAAGCCATTTCATGCGCTTGCAGGCTGGCTAAATCTTGAACTTATAAAGAATGCTGCTGAAATCGGTTACTGCCGGTTCCTTTATGCCGCTCAAAAGAAATAATTCATGCTGCATATTCATAACCATCCAAAAGACGGCGCAATCCTCCTTTGAGCTCCGTCTGGCACATCCAATACCGCGAAACATGGCCGGATTTTCGGCCGCACATGTCCGAATTTTCCATGGTCAATGGCTGAGGAATCTCATATAATAAATGATATTGATTCTCATTTTCATAAAAGGGTGTGGATTTCAACAATGCTTCGCAACAGAACATGGCCAGGACTTGCACTCGTTTTCATCATGCTCGCCGTGATGCTGACCGCCTGCGGTGGAGGGGACGGAGGGAAGGGTGCCGCAAATTCGCCGTCTCCTGCCGCCTCACCGTCACAGACGCCTTCGGCTTCTCCGGATACGGCTGCCGTCCGCTCCTATACGGACGCGCTCGGACGGACAGTCGATATTCCGGCGAACCCGCAGCGGATCGTTACAACGCAATATTTGCCGGAGCTGCTTGCTGTCGGCGTCAAGCCGATCGGCGCCGTCACCCATCTGCTCACCAGCTTTGCGTCGGTTAAGGATCAGATCGCCGGCATTGAGGATCTCGGTGCCATCAACGAAATGAATCTCGAGAAGACGCTCGAGCTGCAGCCGGATCTGATCATCGCCACGGAATCGAGCGACATCGATATGCTGGACAAGCTCGGCAAAATCGCGCCGACGGTCGTCGTCAAATGGGATGGACGCGATCCGTTTCAGCATTTTCGCGACGTCGCCGATATCGTGGGCAAAAACGACGCGGCAGAGGCGTGGACCCAGGCTTACGAAAAAAAAGCCGAGGACGCCCGCGCGAAGCTGGCCTCCTACGTCAAGCCCGGCGAGACGTTCGGCGTCGTTGTCATCGGCGGCTACGAGAAGGGCCAGCTGCGGGTTTACGGGCCGGGCAATGTCGGCTATACTTTGTTTGACACACTGAAATTTCCGATGACCGATGCGGTCAAGACAGAGTGGGGCAAGGGCAACAACCAGCTCGGCCTCAAGATTTCGCTTGAGAAGCTGCCGGAGTTCGCTTCGGCCGACAGGCTGTTTCTCGTCAAGTTCGACAACGACCCCGATTTCGTGACACAGGTGGAGAACAGCAGTCTGTGGAAGGATCTTCCGGCCGTGAAGAATGGGAAAGTGTACACTGTGGACGATAATATATGGTTTTCGTACGATGTTATGAGCTTCAACGCCCAGCTCGATGACGCGATCAGGCTGCTGGGCAGCTGAGAACGAAGTGAGGGCCAAATGGGCAATCCGGTTCTTCGACGATGTCGAAGAACTTCTTTCTTTTTCCTGGGAGGAATGGTTATGAACGAGCAAATGCGGCCGTCGGCCGCGCGGCTGCCGCTATTTTATGTCTGGTCGGGATCCTGCCGGATCGCGGCGGGCGATCCGCCGGAATTGGTCTGCCGTGAGACCGTAAGTCATGTGTTCGTCACCGCCTATGAAGGTTCCGGCGTCGTGAGGACCGGGCGGGAGAGCTTCGCTGTTGCTGCAGGAACATGCATTATCGTCGGTCCCGGCTCGACGATCCGGCTGGACAGCCCGCATGGCGCTTGGAGCGCGGCGTTCACCTCCTTTGACGCCATCCGTACATACGGAGCGGAGCCTGACCCGGAGCCGCTCCTGCCGACTGGCGAGATCCGGATCGGCTCGTATTCCCGGTTCGCCGAGCTGGCCGGACGGCTGTACGACAATCGGGAGCCGTCCGGCCAACTGGAGGAATACGGGAACCACGCGCTGTTCCAGGAAATGATTCTGATCGCCATGAACGCGGCCTTGGCGGGGACGGAGCCGGATTCCGAACAGGCGGTCCGGCATACGATCGACCAGCTGCGGCGGTCGTATTGGCTCGACCACAGCCATCAGCGGCTAGCTGAGATGGCCGGTCTGTCGCCCCGGCAGTATTCCCGCATTTTTCAGCGAATTACAGGGAAAAGTCCGATTGATTATTTGATCGGGCTGCGGATCGACGAGGCGAAGCGCAAGCTGGTCGACGCCAGGGAACCGCTGCAGGAAATAGCCGGCAGCGTCGGCTTCCGCGATCCGTTCCATTTCAGCCGCAGCTTCAAGCGTCATACGGGATTGTCGCCGAAGCTGTACGCCATTCTGCGGAAGCCGGAGCGCAAGGTCGCGTCCCTCCAATATCTCGGCGAGATGCTGTCGCTCGGCGTAAAGCCTGCCGGCGCTCCCAGCGAGCTGATGGACGGCGGCTATCTGAGAAGCCGGGTGGACGGCATCGAGACGATCGGCGTGTCCGTCGTCACGCCGGACTGGGATAAGCTGCAGCGGTTGAAGCCGGATGTTATCGTCACCTTCGACGGCCATCATTACGCCGACTACGCGAAAATTGCGCCTACACTCGACGTCAAATGGCAATTGCCTTTTCTCGACCGTTTCCGGCTGATCGCCGAGGCGGTCGACAAGCGCCGCGAAGCGGAGTTCTGGATCGCCCGCTATCACCAGCGGGCCAGGGAAATTCGAGAGGAGTTGGCCGCTCATGTCCCGTCCTGCCGGACGGTGTCATTTTTCTGGAGCCAGGGGCTGCCCGATACGTTTCAGGTGTATTACGACATTCAAGTGCTGTACAAAGCGCTGGCCTTTGCCTCTCCGCCGGCTGTGCAGGCCGTACAGCGGCTGACCGACCATCCGTTCAAGTCGGATGTGCCCGTAGCCGACCTTCCGCTTTACGCGGGTGACTATATCTTCATCGTCGTCTCGGACGACGAACGTTCTCAGTGCCGCTTCCTGGAGCTGACGCGCAGCGCGTTATGGCGCAATCTGCCGGCGGTCCGTGACGGACGCGCTTACCGCGTAACCGTGGATTGGGTACGCGAGGATCCGCTATCGCTGATGGGCCAGTTGGAGGATGCCCTCGCGCTGATCAGCCGCCGGGGCGGGTGAGCCGGCTGGAAATGCATGGCTTCATGACCATGACGAACCTGTTAGAACAGGATATAGTATAACAAGGCTGAAAGATTTGTTTGTTGATGAAACCATAGAAAAATAGGGATTGGGCTGAATAAACGGCTGGACGAAGCTGCCAGTATACGATAGTTCAATGCCGAAGGATCCTCGTGACTAACGGGAGTATAACGCAATTTTTCCCCGTTTTCGTCTGCTAATGGGAGTAATCGGTCAGAAGGGCGTGCAAACGGTGAAAAAGATCTTCCTCTCTTTGGTGCTATTACTATTTCTTTGTGCGTGTCAAAATCAATTTAATTCTAAGGGGTGGTTAGATAATCCCGAAAAAAGAAATAGTATGGTGGATAATTTGTTAGATAATTACGATCTTAAAGGAAAGACGGAGGACGAAATTATCAGTTTATTGGGTGAGCCTGAGCAGAAGATAGATCAACCTGTTCCTGCAGTCTAGGACTGAACTGCACCCCGTCAAGTAGACAGTACAAATAATACATTCAATTAAACGGCCTTAGTCCTGTATTGCACCGGGCTGAGGCTTATTTGTTCCCAGATATCCAAGAGCCTGGATAAAAAATCCTCATGAAGTTTTAGGTTTTGAAGTTGTTGCACAAGAATAAGGAGGGGAATTCATATGAATAACCAGGAGTTGCATTTAAGAAAATCGCAAAATCCCAAAAAAATAATCGTGATCGGAGCCACGGGAACCATCGGCAACGCGGTCGCCAATACTCTTGAAGAAAAAAATTATGAAGTTGTTCGTGCATCGCGTAAAGGAGCGGTTCAAGTGGATCTGGAGGACTCAGTTTCCATTGATGCGCTCTTTGCGGAGGTGCACAATGTCGACGCAGTCGTTGTCACAGCTGGAAGCGGCAAATTGACTCCACTTGAATTTCTTTCAGAAGAAGACTTCACGTATGGTATGAAGAGCAAAGTGCTGGGACAGGTTGCTCTCATACGCCGCGCAGTCGATCATTTGCGTGATGGGGGATCCATTACAATCACAAGCGGCAATATGTTCGAGAACCTCATTCCCGGCAGTGCGGTAAGCGCATTTGTGAACAATGGTCTTGAAGGCTTCGTCCGTGCCGCGGCGGCGGAGCTGCCGCGTGGAATTCGATTAAATATCGTCAGCCCAGGCTGGGTAAAGGAATCACTGGCGAGCATGAGCATGGATTTACGGGTGAATCTTGGATTGGAAAATGTAAATGGAACATTTGCGATTGACGTGGCGCAAGCCTATGTTAAGGCACTCGAAGGGACCATGCAGGGGCAGACAATCACCCCGAAGGCCTTTTGATCCTTCATGGACAATTTTATTGAGGTACATGAGAGATAAGGAATCTAAACTTGCGACACTAAGCGCGTCTGCGATCTCCAGCAGTTCATTCAAAATCCTTCAAGAAACGTGACGGATTATCTGCTTAGAAGATACATAATTTAAGGTGATTTTACCCGAACCCTGCCACTTGCATGAATGTAATATAATGAGGATGAAACACGGTTCAAGAACGAATTGAGGAGAGGGTGGGAAAATGAAAATCAAACATCTCAATCTAACCGTTACGAATGTCTCAACTGCTCGGACGTTTCTGGAAACTTATTTTGGCATGACATGCGGGGGCAGCCGAGGAAACAGCTTTGCGGCGTTGTTTGATGACGATGGCTTCGTCCTGACTTTAATGAAAGGGGAAGAAGTCCGTTATCCGAAAACCTTCCATATTGGATTCCCCCAGGAAAATGAAGAACAAGTGAATGCGATCAATCAACGCTTAAAAGAGGATGGCTTTGATGTGAAACCTCCCCAACAAGCACATGGTTATACCTTTTATGTCGAAGCACCAGGAGGATTCACAGTAGAAGTACTCTGCTGATTGAAGGGAATTTTCAATAGGCCCGATAGTGCATTCCGAGGGGCTGCCGCGCGGCAGCCCTTCGCTCAACAGTACGGAGCTTGCGCACTCCATGCTATTATTAAGCTAGCCGTCAGAATCTTCACACAAACAGACAGAAGAGATTAGTCAGGGTCCAACTATAACGACAACAGGAGGTAATAATGAAAATTTTTCTTTATTGTATCTACGCTGGTATATTAGGGGTTATTTCTTTTTTTACTCATGAAATTGTTGCTTTTGTTCTTTTAGGCTTTATTTTAATAGCTCTTAATAATGTTTTGACAGTCCTCAAAGAGATTTCTAATAAGCTTGATAAATAAACAATATACATTATCGTACGACGAAGGGGGTATTGTCCGGCTCGCTCATCAATGAGGTATTGGATGTCACTGTGCCAATCTCAGAGGGGAAGGTATCCGGGCACCAGGTGACATTGGATGGTTGGCATCCTGTTGTATATTAGGACAGGAAAATGGCATGCAACAGCAGGTGGGAGGGAGAAAGATACTTAATTGGCTATTGAGTGATTGGATGGCAATTATCGTGATCATTGTATGGTTAGTGTTTATTTTCGTTATACTGTTTAGTTCTCTGGTATTCAAAAACATGGTTTTAAAAATCATCTCCGCGGCACTCATGCTTACCTTACTGATTTCGATACCCTGTATTGGACACTCGGATTGGAACCGCGAATATAAATTAAAGGCCGGGATCAATAATTTACGCTTAGAAGATATGACAATTTACTCCGATAAGAATGCCGTTAAAGAAATAATTGCCAGCCCACACCCGATACAGATCAATACTTCTAGCGGTTTAAAAATTCAGAATGAAGGAAGTACTCTTTTCTTTACACAAGTTGTTCAAATAGAAGATAAGAGCTACAGCATAAGAATGGCTTGTTATATGTACCCTTTAGCATGGACACCGTATCAAACATGGGAAGTAAATTTAATAAGAAGGGCCTGATTAATTTTCTTATTTATTTGCCTTGACAATTCGACGGGTATCCGATACATTAGTTACATACCAACCGAATGTATGAAAGGAGGAAGGAATCTTGGCAAGAAATAAACACCCTGAAGAAACGATAAATCAGATTCTCAACGTTTCGTTGAGCCTGTTTATGGAAAAAGGTTATGAACAGACCTCTATTCAGGATATTATAAACGGTCTTGGCGGGCTTACGAAGGGTGCCATTTATCACCATTTCAAGTCAAAGGAGGATATCATGTTGGCGGTGATCGAACAGCTCTACAAAGGAGTTGACGATAATTTGATCGCCATCCGGGATGACAAGGCACTTAACGGTCTGGATAAGCTTCGCCGAATCATCCGCGTCTCTTTGAATAATCCCGTCCAACTGGAAATGATGTCCACGGCGCCTAATCTCCTGAACAATCCAAGGATGCTGGCAGCCCAAATGCAAAGCGTAATCGAAGATGCAGTGCCCATTTATATCCAGCCCATCATCGAGCAGGGAATAGCGGATGGCTCCATCCAAACCGACTATCCCAAGGAGCTTAGCGAAACGATCATGCTGCTCAGCAGTCTGTGGCTGACCCCCTTGATTTTTGAAGCTCCAGCCGAGGATATGCTTCGCCGGTGCCGGTTCTTCCAGATAGTATTGCAAGGACTAGGACTTGACCTGCTCGATGAGCAAATGATCGACCGGTATGCGGAGTTTTATCGTTTGTACAGTGAAAAGATATGAAAGCCGGCTGAAGGTTTTAGGCTTAAAATAACTGCCTCTGAGGCAGATTATTTTTTGGCATTATACATACCTTCGGTTGGTATCAAAAAAATACGAGCTAAAAAATGGAGGAATACTTATGAAACAGCAATGGAAAAAAACATTCGCCTTAATCTTCAGCGGTCAGCTCTTCTCGATCCTGACCACATCCATGGTTCAATTCTCGATCATTTGGCATCTGACGGCGACGACCGAGTCTGCGATTGTCCTGATGATCGCCGGGCTTGCCGGATTTTTGCCGCAGGTCATTCTGGGTCCTTTTATCGGTGTGTGGCTTGACCGCTGGAACCGCAAGAAAACCATGATTGCAGCCGATGGGACGATTGCCCTCTTCAGCTTGGCTTTAGGTATCTATTATTACGTGGGCGACCCGAGCCTGGTATTTGTTTATGTCATCCTGTTGATCCGCTCGACCGCTTCATCGTTCCATGCCCCTGCGTTCCAGGCGGCAATACCACTGATGGCTCCGGAAGATCAGCTGACACGGGTGGCAGGCTGGCAGCAAATGATCCAATCTGTCTCGATGATAGCCGGACCTGTCCTCGGCATTGCGGTATACTCGGCCACTTCTCTTGGCATTGTACTGTTTCTGGATGTGTTTGGCGCTTTGATCGCCAATTTGATGCTGTTGCTCACGAAAATCCATCAGCCAAAGGCGGAAGCCACTCCATCAGCCCCTTCCTTCTATAGCGAATTCAAGCTTGGCTGGCAAGCCTTTATTCAGGCAAAACCGATTGTTCTGCTTACCATCGGCACCGCGATTTTCGGTATTGCGTTCATGCCGCTTCCGACCTTGTTTCCCTTGATGACCCTGTCGCATTTCGGACGCGGCGGCTACAACGCGAGTATGGTCGAAGCCTTATTCGGTATCGGAATGATTCTTGGCGCGATCCTGTTATCCATGCTCGGTTCCCGCTTGAAAGACATTGCGTATATTTGCATCAGCCTGGTTGGAATCGGCCTCACCTGCGTAGCGATCGGTGTCATCAGCCAAGAGTCGTTCATCCTGTTCGTCATCCTTTCCTCCGTCATGGGAATGGCGGCCCCATTCTTCAATGGCCCTTATATGGCGATGCTTCAACGAGCATATGAACCTGCCATACTGGGCCGCGTTATCTCTCTGGTGACCAGCGTCACGCTGCTCTCCGCGCCGATCGGGCTCGCTCTGGCAGGACCGATTGTGAACAAATTCGGCATGCAAACGTGGTTCTTCTGGTCAGGCATCGCCACGATATTAACGGGCTTCTTCATGTATGTCCAGTTCAAACGCATGCATGCGAGCGAACGTTTAGACAGCCTGGGCAGCGTAAACCAGTCCCTTTAAGGGGGCTGGTTTTTCCGGTTCATACGATCTGTTTACGTGTTGGAGCTGTCGTTAACACAGGATTTCGCCCGTTGAAAAGGAGTGAGGGCAAGAAAAAAGATTCCTGCCAGCAGGCGGGGGGGATGAAAGAAACTTTCCAGACACTGGTAACGTATAATGGTTGAGTTTAAAGCTGCAGGAACGTCTTTTTAAGTGTTCTGGTGAGGAGATGGTTTCTTGTCAAAAATAATGAAAATCATTTTATCCATCGCTGCGATATTAATCGTTTCACTCGGACTGAAGGACGATACGCAAGGCATTGAAACGGCTGTTCTTTCTTTAAACCAGCCAATGACAAACCTTGTTCGGATTGAACGATTAGAAAATAAAAATGCTATCGCATTTTATGAATGGGGCGCTGCTCCACAAGAGTATTTCGGTATTGCAATGGTAAAGAAAAATCTATTTGGCTGGCATTTTATTGGCGGCTCCACTTCGCAAACTCCAAAGGGATATAAGTTAGGCTGGTCTTATTCAGACTTAAGGGGGGAGTTCTCAAAGTACACGGAGATTAGTTATGGAAAAATTTTCGAATCCGATGTTGAAAGCGTACTTGTTACGACTAACAAAGGAAAGCGATATCCAGCAAAGATTCTTGAATACGATAGCGGCGAAAGGTTATGGTTCTTAATTACAGATGGAGTAGACCTGGCAGGTTCCACTGTAATAGGCCGTTCTGCAAATGGAGAAATAATTGAACAGATTCCAGGCTAAGTGACGAGAATAAATATCTGCTGGAAATTTACGAGAATATGAATGATAACATCGATATGAATGCGGGAACGATTATTGACGGAACGGAAATGATCGATCATGTCGGAAGTAGAGGCCGAATGCTACACTTGCTGATTATTCAAAAAAGCGTATTGCTCCCGTCGGCAGTAGGCTTTTTGTCGTTCCGACGCTGACGCAGATATAATTGACAGTCCTGTCAAAGAATATGAGAAATTCGATAGAACGCATGAGAATATTCAATTCCGCCATGGTCTCCCCGGAAGCATAATGAATGAGAAGTAAATCACAATCGGGGAGGTTGTAAGATTGAATCAAATTTTATTGTATTTTAAACTCCGCAAGAGATCATCGTTAGACAAGGCTCCACTGTACCAGGACGAAATGAGGGTTAAGCAAAGTAAAAATGGAAGCGCAATCAAAAAAACTGTAAGTATGATCTTATGCGGCATACTTGCAGTAACGCTGCTGCCTTCATTCCCGGCAAGCGCCGACTCAAACCCGGCAGCTTCGGCTTCGAAGGTTATCACAGCAGTAGCGGAAGATAATGAACGCAGCATTGATTTTAATGACAACTGGCAGTTTTATCTCGCAACCCGTACGCCGGCGCTCATCTCCGGCAATATCGTCAATGGGCTGCAGGATCCTCCCGATGCGCCCGCTGCTGCCGACATTGTTAAATCCGGTTTTGACGACCGTTCATGGAGAACGCTGAATGTTCCTCACGACTGGAGCATTGAAGGACAGAAGCTTGCAGGCTCAAGCAACTCGCAAGGTTATTTGCAGGGAGGGCTGGGCTGGTACCGCAAAACCTTCACGCTGCCGGAATCCATGGGAGACAAGAAGATTGCCATCGACTTTGAAGGCGTTTACGCAGACTCCGTTGTTTATGTGAACGGCAATCTGGTTGGCGAATACCCGAGCGGCTATACCGGATTTTCTTACGATATCACTCCTTATGTGACGCTGGGAAGCGATCAGCCGAATGTCATAGCCGTCAAAGTGCAGAATATGGCCCCATCGGGCCGTTGGTACACAGGCTCCGGCATTACAAGACCGGTCAGCCTTGTCGTAACCGACAAAACGCGTTTTCTGCGGCATGGCCTCACCTATACCACGCCTGGACTTGAAGCCGCGTACAAAGCGGATAAAGGCGCCGATTTGGCGGTGACCGCGGATATTTACTCTGAAGCTTCCAATGGGGTAACAAATATCCGCACGTCCGTTATTGCGGCTGACGGAAGTGTCGTCGCGACACATACCAGTGATGTGGTCGATTATAATCCGTCTACAAAGCTTACCTTGAACGACAGCTTTAAGGTGCCGGATGTTCACCTCTGGTCGATAGACGATCCGTATCTGTACACGATCCGTACGGAGCTGATTACCGAAATCAACGGCGGCACCGGACCGAATGTCGTCGATTCGATCGATACGTCATACGGGTTCCGTTGGGTTGAAATCAAGGATGTAGATGTGACGGATGCCGATGCGTCCGCTAATTCCGGCGGCTTTTATTTGAATGGCGTCTATACGAAGCTCCAGGGCGTCGATCTGCATCATGATGACGGGGCACTGGGAGCAGCCAGCACGCTGGATGCGGCCATGCGGAAATTCAGGATTCTCAAGGATATGGGCGTCAACGCCTTCAGAACCTCGCATAACCCGCCGAGCAAAGAAGTTATTCTTGCTTGCGAGAAGCTGGGGATCGTCGTTATGGAAGAAGCCTTTGACGGTTGGGGGAGCCGCAAGGCTACCTACGATTTTGGCAACTGGTTCCTGACAAGTATGCCCGAGGGCTGGGCGGGTTCGGTCCTTGCGCCGGTTCCGAGCACCAATGGCGCTCAATTTATGTGGAGCGACTGGGTTTTGCAGGAAATGGTAAACCGCGATAAAAACTCTCCGGCCGTCATTATGTGGTCGATCGGCAATGAGGTGCGGGGAGTCGGCACGAAGCCCGCCTGGATGAATACGCAGGAATTGTATGGCGTCGCCTCCTTCAACGAGTACAGCGAAGCCATCCGCCTGAAGCGCGATGTTCTGGCAATCGACCCATCCCGGCCGGTCGTCATGGGCGGCGACCAGGAGCGGACTCCGCCGACGCCTACCAGCGTTTGGGGTCTCATCAATAATTATCTGGATGGATACGGCTTGAATTACAATACGGCGCAATCCGTGGATACGCTGGCAACGCGGTTCCCGAATACGTTCTTCTTTGAATCGGAATCTTCTTCGCAAACAAGCGCGCGCGGAGTCTATCAGGACGTCCAATTGGTCAATACCGGCGTGAACCAGACACCGGGCTCGCGCGGAACATCGTCGTATGATAACAATTTTGCTTCCTGGACGATGGGCAACGAGTACGGCTTGAAGAAAGACCGGGACAGAAAACCGTTTATCGGCCAGTTTATATGGACGGGCTTCGATTACATAGGCGAGCCCACTCCGTACAATGTATACCCGGTAGGCGTCTCCTCCTTCGGCGCTATCGACACAGCTGGATTCCCCAAGGACTCCTTCTATCTCTTTCAAAGCCAATGGACGTCGGAGCCCATGTCGCATATTGTGCCCATGAACTGGACCAGTTGGACGCCAGGGGAGATCGTGGACGTATGGGTCAACACCAACCAGCAAAGCGCGGAGCTGTTCCTGAACGGCGAATCGCTGGGCCGCAAGAGCTTCGATATCAAGACAACCAATTACAGCAAAAAATACTACGAAACCTCTGAACCGACCAAGGATGACAAGCTGAATACCAGCGGCACCAACACAGGGGGATATCTGAGCCCGACCGGTGAGTACGGAAAGCTTCATCTCACCTGGAAGGTGCCCTTCGCGCCAGGAACACTGGAAGTAAAAACGTACGCGGATCCAACCAGTCCGGTGGTGACGTCCACCGACGTCGTAAAAACGGCAGGCCAGCCCTACACGCTTAAAATGACGGCGGACAAGCCGGTCATTACCGCCGACGGACGCAGCCTGGCTTATATTGAAACCGATGTAGTGGACGAGAACGGCAGCCTGGTTCCGGATGCCAATCAACTGGTTAAATTCAATGTTATGGGCGGCTCGATTGTCGGTGTGGACAATGGGCAGCAGGAAAGCGCGGAGCTCTATAAATGGGACAATGTGGACCGAAGCGTATATTCGGAACGCTCCGCATACAACGGCAAGGTGCTTGTCATTGTCCAGTCGAATAAAGGACAGACAGGCCCGATCACGGTAACCGCCTCCTTCGACGGCTCCGCTCCGGCGCAAGCGACAGTATTTGCCGCTGCTGCAGATGCGACCGGCAATGTTGGAATAACACCGGTCACCCTTCATGTGAAAAAGGGAGACGATGTCAATCTTCCGGCTCAGGTGACCGTAGTCAAGGCGGACGGGACGACTTCCCGGCAAGCCGTCTCCTGGAGCAATATTCCGGCTTCAACGGTGGCGGGATCCTTCCAGGCCACAGCGTCAGTCGGGGGTCTGCAGGCCATCGCTTATGTAGATGTATACGACTTTGCCGAAGCTGGCGTCAGCGTTGCCGCTGCCAAAGGGGACATGCCGGTCTTGCCGGCTAATGTGAAGGTTCGTTATACCAACGGTCTGAGTGTAATGAAGCCCGTAACATGGGAGGAAATTGCGCCAAGCCAGCTGGAGTCAAACGGCGTAATCACGGTGAACGGTCAAATTGCAGGATTGCCGAATCCGGCAAAAGCCACGGTTGTGGTGACGGATCAGTATACGCCTGACGTCAATCTCGCCCGCAGCGCGGCGGGAACTGGAACCCAGGATACCGTTTCGGCTGCCGGACCGCTTGCAACGGCTACATTTACAAACGGTACATCCTATCCTAATTTAATGTTGGACGGCAACAAGACAAGCGCCGGCTGGAGCAACAGATACAGCATCTCGGCAACGGCGAATCTGCCGGCAGTCAACAATACGCGTCCTTATGAATTTGTGCAGGTGTATTGGCCGAAGCAGCAAAACTTCGATTCCATGAAGCTTTATTTCGCGATTGGCGGTACGGCTCCAACGAATAATCTGCCAAAATCGCTTGATGTTCAATACTGGGACGGCTTGAAGTGGGTATCCGCCGGTAATCAGAACATTGCGTGGGCGGCAGCTGCTAACGAAGCGACCACGATCACATTTGACAGCCTAACATCTGCCAAGGTGCGTGTGGGCATGGAGAATGCCACTCCATACTCCAGCGCGGCCGGAGCCATGACCATTACTGAACTCGAAGTGCTCGGCAATCAGTTCAACGAACCGGTTATCCAGGAAATTCCGGGAATCCATGTGACGACAACAGCGGGGGTCGCGCCGATATTGCCGCCGGTAGTCGAAGCGGTATATTCCGATGGATCGAGGGCCCAGGTTGCAGTAACATGGAATGCTGTTGATCCCGCTTCCTATGCTCAAGCCGGAAGCTTCACCGTTAACGGGACCGTCAGCGGTTCCAATGTGCAGGCGGCAGCGACCGTTGCAGTAACGGAAGATTCCAAAGTGACGGGAGTGAGCTTGAACAAAGATAAACTGTCGCTGACAGTCGGAGGCAGCGAGACGTTAATCGTCACCGTTGAACCTGAAGGGGCGGCCAACAAAACGGTAACATGGTCGGTCTACGATCCGGCAATCGCGGCAGTAAGCGATAACGGAACCGTTACGGCTGTGTCTCCCGGCGAGACCTATGTAACGGCAACGACGGCAGACGGAGGTTTTACCGCCAAAGCCGATGTTACGGTAACGGCAAGCGATGCCCCGAACACATCGTTAACGGGACCGGCGCAGGTGTCGCGCGGTCAAACGTTCGTGACAAGCTATGGTCTTGACCGAGTGCAGGGCAGTGTCATACAAGAGATTTATGCGCAGGATGTCTCGATTACCTTTGATACGGCGGCATTTGAATTTGTGGAGGCCGTATCCGTGAAGGAGGGGCTGGCAGTTGTGGATCATCAATTAACGGATGCAGGGCAGCTTCGCCTCATTCTGGCGAGCCAAGGGCCGGGCGGCGCCATTCGTTCGGACGGACCGCTGGTCGATTTGAAATGGAAAGTGAAAGATAATGCGGGCATCCCGGCAGCTGCGATCCAGGTGGCCTCCGCCACATTAAGCAGCAATACGGGTCAGGAGGCGGCAGCTAACGGCTCTGTCCTGAACATTCAGCTTTTATTGGTGGATAAGTCCGCATTAAACACTCTGATTAGTACAGTGCAGGCAGCTTTAAGCGCGGCAGTGGAAGGTACCAAGTCAGGGCAGTATCCTGCAGGCTCCAAAGCGATTTTGCAAGCGGAGCTGACGTCCGCCGAACAAACAGCCAGTGATTCTGCAGCGACTCAAGCTCAGGTCGATCATGCCGGAGAATCTTTGAACAACGCTCTGCAATTATTCCTGGGCAAGCAAATCGCCGCGATTCCGGGCGATGTCAATGGCGATGGCAAAGTGTCGATCGGCGATCTGGGAATAATTTCGGCGAACTACGGATTGAACAGCGAGGACAGCAGCTGGAACGAGATTAAGCGGCTGGATTTGAACAATGACAACGTCATCGATATTATGGATCTGATCGTGGTCGCCAGAAATATTTTAGTGTAAACGGCTGTGAGGGAAAGGGGCCTGCTATCAATGGGGTCACCCCTTTCCCGTTCAGCAAAACGGAGGCATGGGATACATGGGAAGGAAAGCGCGCCGGAACGGGTTAATGGTTGTAACGGTCATCGGTTTGAGCATCATGTTGTATCTGGTTGGAGCTGCTGCAGCTTCGGCAGAAGCCGTGTTTGCATTGGATACGGATGCGGGGCAGGTGCAGCCAAACGGGGAATTTATTGTCACGGTTCAGGCCAAGGACGTTCAGGACGTTTATGGATATGAATTGAAACTGAGCTATGACGGGCAAAAACTTGAATTTGTAGACGTCGTTCAGTACATGACAGACGCCGGCTATAAGGTTCCTCCCGTTCAGGAGGGGAATCAGGTTACGATTCCATTTACCAAGCTTAGAAATGTAGCCGGAGAATCCGGCGATGTGGTGATCGCGAAGGTGAAATTCAAGGCCAAAGCCAATACCGAAGGCAAGGCGGCCATACATCTGGACCGGGTAAAACTAGGAGACAGCCAATTGAATGCGCTGGTATGGGATGCGGGAACAAGTATTGATGTTACCATCACGAACTCTGGCAGTCCGGGCAGTCCGGGGAGCGGTAACGGCAGTCCCGGAAATCCGGCCGTCCCAACTCCCCGATCCGAAATTCCATTGGAGGAAAACGATAAAACAGTAGAAATTACGGAAGCACAAGACGGTACGCAGACGGTTCATGTCAAGGTCAAGCCGTCTATACTGGAGGCCTATCTGGATGAGCTTGGCAGGGTTCCGGATGGCGGAAAACTCGTGATTGATGTAGAATCGGCCGATGCGCTATTGTTAGATATACCTGTGCAGGCATTTCAGAGGTATGAATCCGGGAAAACCATCATTTCGATACGCAGCGGGTTTGCATCGTACGATTTGCCTCTGCATGTTCTGCAAACGGCATCATTAGCCGGCAAGCTTGAGGCCGATGCCGGGCAGATGACTCTTGTCATTGCCATCCGCAAGTTAAATGAAGCGGAAACCGGGCTGTTGAAGAGCCGGCTGAATGCCGGCATGACGCTGCTCGGAACGCCTGTCGAGTACCGGATTTCCGTTGCGGCCAACGGAAAGACGATCGGGATCAGCGAATTTGGCCAAACCTTTGTGAACCGCAGCATCATTATTCCCGGTCTCCAGGACTCCGTGACCGCGACAGCCTTCTATACCGATACGGTCAACGGCAGGATCTTGTTCGCACCGTCGCAATTTGCGCCCCGGACCGACGGAAAGACGGAGGTTGTCATAAAACGCAACGGAAACAGCGTCTACGGCGTCGTTTCCTACAAGCAGACGTTCTCTGATATTCAGTCGCACTGGGCCGCCGGTGAAATTGAGAGATTAGCGTCGAAGCTGATTGTAAAAGGCGACAGCGGAACGTTGTTCTCGCCGAACCGGACGATTAACAGAGCGGAGTTCGCTGCCCTTCTGGTGCGGGCTTTAGGCTTGAAGGGGGAGGGAGAAGCGTCCTTTACAGATGTAAATGAAGATGCATGGTATGCGGAGCCGGTTCAGACCGGTGCCGAGTTTGGGCTTATAGACGGCTTTGAAGACGGAACGTTCCGGCCAACTCAGCTTGTTACCCGCGAACAAATGGCCGTGATGGCATCCCGGGCAATAAGCTTGACAGGGTACAGGGCGGATACGGCAACCGATCCGGATACTCTCCTGTCGGGCTATCTCGACAAGGCTGAGGTTGGCGCATGGGCCAGACAGGCTGTGGCCGAGAACATAGACATCGGCTTGCTGACCGGCATGACGGAAAATACGCTGGAACCACGCAGCACCGCTACGCGGGCCCAGGCTGTCATGCTGCTGTCGCGCTTGCTGATGCATATTAATTTCATATAGTCGTTTGGCAGCGTGTTTTGAACGGCTCCCGTATCCGCAGATACGGGGGTCGTTCTTCCTGTTATGAAGCGGCCAAACAGGCACCGCGATATGGGGGATATCGAATGTATAAATTAATGTTGGTTGATGATGAGGCGGATGTGCGCGAAGGCATGCTTGGCGAGGTAGACTGGGCAGGTCTTGGAATTGAGGTCATTGCGACCGCCGAGAACGGAAAAGAAGCGTTGGACATGCTGGACAGGGTTACGCCGGATGTCGTCGTAACAGACATAAGTATGCCGTACATGAACGGTCTTGAATTGGCGGAGAAAATCCGCGAGCTTCGGCCGACTGTGAAAATTATTATCTTTACCGGGTTCGACGAATTTGAATATGCGCGGCGCGCGATCAAGCTTCACATTGATGAATATCTGTTAAAGCCTTTCTCCTCGCAGGAGTTTACGCATGTGCTGCGCAAGGTCAAGCAGACCATCGACGAGGAGATCGATGCCAGAAAAAATATAGAAACGCTCCGCGAGCATTACAGGCAAAGCCTGCCTTTGCTGCAGCAGCTGTTTTTGTCGTCGCTCATGAGCAGAAAGCTGACAATTCTTGAGCTGCACAGCCATTCGGAATTATGCGGCTTGCAGTTGGAGGGGGGCTCCTTCATCGTCGCGGTTATACGCGTGGATTCCCAGCCTGAGGAGGACGTTGGCCTCGCTTCGGATAAAGCGCTCCAGTTGTTCGCCCTCTACAACATTGCCGGTGAAATTGCCGGGCGGCTGGAACCGCCGGCCAGGGCATTTATTCACGGCCATGATGTTGTCATTCTGGCTTCGGGTCCGGAAACCTCCCGGAATTCGCTCATCTACCGCATATCCGCCGCAATGGAGGAAATCAGGCAAGGGGTCGAAAAATATTTAAAATGCACCGTCACCATCGGTCTGGGCACGCCTATCGGGCGGCTGGTTGACGCTAAGGAAGCTTACGATTCCGCTGCACAAGCGCTGGATTATCGTCTGCTGCTGGGCAATAACCGGGTCATTCTGATCGGCGACGTTGAGCAGAGGACGCCTACCCCTGCCGCCCGGTTCGACGAGCTGAAGCAGCAGGCGCTTATGCGCTGCATTAAGGTCGGCACGGAGCCGGAGCTGCTCACGATTATTAGCGAGCTGTTTCGGGAACTATCCGATACGGGCGGAACGGTGATGGATTTGCAGCTCTATTTGCTTGAGCTGGTAACGGCAATATTTCGCGTTGCGAAGGAGGTTGGGACTGCGATTGAACAGGTGCCGTCCTCCGAGACAAGCCTGTTTGCGCAAATCGACCGGTTTCAAAACCTTGAAGAGGCGAAGCATTGGGCCGTCCATGTCAGCATCCGTCTTATGCGTCAAATTGCGAGTGAACGCCGCTCTACGCAAAGATCTCTGATTGAACAAGCCAAAGAATATGTGAAAGGGCATTATGCGGACCCTGAGCTGAGCGTTCAGAAGCTGTGCGGCGAGCTCTACATCAGCGCGGGCTATTTCAGCGGCTTGTTCAAGAAAGAAACCAGACAAACCTTCGTTGCCTATCTTCAGCAATTCCGTATGGAGATTGCCAAGGAGCTGCTTTGCACGACAGATATGAAAGCGTTTGAAATAGCCGAGAAGGCAGGCTATGCCGATCCGAATTATTTCAGCTTTTCCTTCAAGAAGCTGTACGGCATTTCGCCGAAGGAATACCGGAGCAGCGCAAGGGTGCCGGTCGATGAATAATCTCCTGCGGAGTATCCAGTTCTGGATTACAGCCTCGTTCGTGTCTTTGTCCGTGCTGGCGATGCTGCTCGTCGGATTTTTGCTGTACAGCAAATTTGCCGCAACGGCCGGATTGAACGCGGAGAGGAGCACCCAGCAAATTGTGCAGCAGGTTTCCTATAATGTAGAAGCTTATTTGAATGGCACCGCCGGCACCTTCTCACTGATCGAAGATAAAATTCAGAAGTCCCGGCAATTTCCCGACTCTCAGCTGCAGCGGGAGCTGGACACGGTGCTGGATACGAGGGAGGACATTGTATCGATTACCTTTTTTGACCGCCATGGCAATCTTGTAGCCGATATTCCAGAGGGGGTGCAGCGCAAATATACCAATGTCCCGACACAAGGCTGGTTTGTACAGGCACTGAAGGATCGGCAGCCCGTCTCGTTCTCGTCCCCCCATATTCAGAACCTGTTCAAAGGCAGGTACCCCTGGGTTGTATCCTTAAGCAAAAAATTGACCCTTGAGAAGGAAGGCCAAGCCATCGAAGGCGTGCTGCTGCTCGACGTCAACTTCAAGACCATCGACACATTGATGCAGAAGGTCAGCCTGGGGGAGAAAGGATACGTCTATATGATTGACGCTTACGGCAATATTGTCTATCACCCGCAGCAGCAGCTGATTTATGCGGGGCTGAAAAGCGAGAATGTCGAGCGGGTAAGCCGGGTCTCCAATGCTTCCTTTAAAGACACCGCTTTGGGAGAGGAACGGCTTATTACGGTTCAGACGATACCCGGCATCCAGTGGAAGGTGATCGGCGTATCGTTTATGGACGAGGCGGTTACGACGCGCAGGGAAATGACGGAATTCATGCTCAAGCTGATGCTTTCCGTTCTGGGTTTCGTCGTCATCTTGGCTTATTTTGTCTCCTCTTATTTGTCGCGGCCGATCAAAAGTCTGGAGCGTTCCATGAAACGGGTCGAGCAGGGCAATTTCGGCACGACGATTAATGTGCACGGCTATGTCGAAGTCGTGAAGCTGTCGGCCCGCTTCAATATTATGGTCACACGGATAAGAGATTTGATGAAGCAGATCGTCGAAGAGCAGGAAGAGAAGCGCAAACGTGAATTTGAAGTGCTTCAGGCGCAAATTAATCCGCACTTTTTATACAATACCTTGAATTCAGTCGTCCGATTGGCCAGCTCCGGGAAGAACGAGGATGTTGTCCGGATGATTACCTCGCTGTCCCGGTTTTTCCGGATTTCGCTGAGCAGGGGAGACAATATTATTTTGCTTTGCGACGAGCTTGAGCATATCCGCAGCTATTTGACGATCCAGGAAATCCGGTTCAAAAAGAAATTCACCTTTTCCATCGAAGCAAGCGAAAACCTGCTGATGTGCAAAACGATAAAGCTGATCCTGCAGCCGATTGTGGAAAATTCGATTTATCACGGCTTTGAGAAAATGGTGGATCCCGGCATGATCCGGATTTCGGCTGAAGCGGTCGGGGACCGGATCCGTCTTCAGGTAAAGGACAACGGACTGGGCATTCCGCCTGACCGGCTGCGTGTACTGCTGCGGGGCTCGCGCACGGAAGGAGAAGGCTCGGGTGTGGGACTGCGCAATGTGCATGAACGGATTCAATTGTATTTCGGCATGCAGTACGGCATTGAAGTGGCAAGCGAGCTGGAGGAAGGAACGGAGGTGAATGTATGGATTCCGCTTGGGTTGGAATAAAGCCTGCGTCTGCAGCCAGATGCCTGCTTCTCATAAGTGTCTTAATCCTGCTTGTTACCGGATGTGGCGGAGGCAGCGACGCAACGGCTTCGGTCGGCAGGAAGAAAATCGCCATGGTCGTGAAGATGAACCAGGGCGAGTATTGGGGAACGGTGCAGATGGGAGCGGAGGTTGCGGCGAAGGAATTCGGGGTTGATCTGCGTTTTACGGCCCCGCCCCTGGAAACGGATGTCCGCGGGCAAATCCGGTTGGTCGAGCAGGCCATCGACTGGAAGGTCGACGCTCTTATATTGGCAGCCAACGATTATTTATCGCTCGGCCAGGCGACTGACAAGGCCGGAAGCGCCGGAATTCCCGTTATCTCGATTGATACCGAGGTGGCTTCAACGAAAGCGAAAAGCTACATCGGCACCGATAATTATGCCGCCGGGCGGAAGGCCGGGATGGAGCTGATCGAACAGACCGGCGACAACAGCAGGGTCGCCGTCGTCAGCTTCGTCGAAGGCGCGCGAAATGCCGTGCAGAGAGAGGAGGGCCTGCTCAATTTGCTTGCGCAGTATTCCGGCGTGCAGGTCGTCGATCTGCGGTATGCCCAGTCGGATATTGCGACCGCCGAGCAGGTTACAAGAGAAATTCTTCAGGAATACGGCCAAATAGACGGCATTGTTGCATTGAATGCCATTGCGACGATCGGCGTCATGAACGTGGTGGCAGAGCTTGGTATGGGCGAAAAAATCAAGGTAATCGGCTTTGACAGCACTTCGGAAATTATGGAGATGCTGCAGGAAGGCGTCATCCAGTCCACGATTGTGCAAAATCCCTTTACGATGGGCTACCTGAGCGTCAAGTATGCGGTGGAGGCGGCAGACGGGAAAAAGCTCCCGGAGCGGGTGGACAGCGGTACGGTCGTTATTGATATCAACAATATGCTGGACGAGAAAAACCAGAAGCTGCTGTTTCCCTTTATCAAATAAAGGCATGAGAAAATCGATAGAACACATGAGAATAATCAATTCCGCCAAGGCCCTCCCGGGAGCATAATGAAAACGTAGCGGGAACAAATACACATTAATCGGGAGGTTGTATGCATGAAAAAGATGATTTCAGTACTTGCCATTGGCGCGATGCTCTCCACGGCAGCGGTCGGCTGTTCGAATGAGCCAAATACGGCATCAAACGGGGGCAGCGGCGGTGATTTGCCGACAGTCGGCGTGGCCATTTACAAATTTGACGACACGTTTATGACGGGCGTCCGCAACGCCATTTCCGAGGCGGCAAGCGGAGTGGCGACTGTCGATATCGTTGACAGCCAAAACTCGCAGCCTACGCAGAACGACAAGGTTGATTTGTTCATTACGAAAAAGGTGAGCGCTTTGGCTATCAACTCGGTAGACCGGACAGCGGCAGGCACTCTGATCGATAAAGCAAAGGCAGCGGATACGCCGATTGTATTCTTCAACCGCGAGCCGCTGCCGGAGGATATGCAGAAGTGGGATAAAGTGTATTATGTCGGCGCAAAGGCCGAGGAGTCGGGCACGATGTCCGGGGAGCTGATCGTAGACTACTGGAAAGCCAACCCGGCAGCGGACAAGAACGGCGATGGCGTGCTGCAGTATGTCATGCTCAAGGGCGAGCCGGGCCACCAGGACGCGGAGCTTCGTACGGAGTATTCGGTCAAGGCGATTGAAGCGGCAGGCATCAAGGTAGAGAAGGTTGCGGAAGATACGGCGATGTGGGACAGAGTGAAGGGACAGGAAAAGATGTCGGCGTTCCTTGCAGCCAATGGCGATAAAATCGAAGCGGTGCTGGCGAACAACGACGATATGGCTCTGGGAGCGATCGAGGCGTTAAAGGCGGCAGGCTATTTCACAGGCGATAAAACAATGCCGGTCGTCGGCGTAGATGCAACGGCTCCCGCGCTGCAGGCGCTGCAGGACGGGACGATGCTGGGCACCGTCCTGAACGATGCGGTCAATCAGGGCAAAGCGACGCTGAACATTGCCGCAGCAGTCGCCAAGGGCGAGACGCCCAACAAGGAAACGACCGGCTACGACCTTGTAGACGGCAAGTATGTATGGGTACCTTACGTGAAAATCACGAAGGACAACATGGACGACGCAAAGTAAAAAGGGAAGTCGGAAAGGGGCAGGCGGAAAGCTCGTCTGGCCCTTTCTGCTGCATTAAACGGGGAGTGGAGGGATCGTAATGGGCGAATATCTTTTAGAAATGAACGGCATTTCGAAGGAATTCCCGGGTGTGAAGGCCCTTGATCAGGTTGCGCTGCATGTCCGGCCGGGGACCGTTCATGCGCTGATGGGGGAAAACGGCGCAGGCAAATCAACGTTAATGAAATGTTTATTCGGCATTTATCAACCGGACTCGGGCGAGATTAAGCTTAGCGGTCAGCAGGTAGCGATCCAGAATTCCAGAGATGCCCTGAATCTGGGCGTCTCCATGATTCATCAGGAGCTGCATCCGGTGCCCTACCGCAATGTGATGGAAAATATTTGGCTCGGACGGTTTCCCACCTTCGGCTATGGGCCATTCCGGTTAGTAAATGAAAAAAAAATGTATCAGGATACATTGGAGATCTTCCGCGACCTTGATATCGATATCGATCCGCGGGCTCAGACGGGATCGCTGTCCGTCTCGAAGATCCAGTCGCTTGAAATCGTCAAGGCCGTATCGTTCCATTCGAAGGTAATCGTAATGGACGAACCGACATCCTCGCTTACCGGCAACGAGGTGGAGCAGCTGTTCACCATCATTAACCGGCTTCGCTCGCGCGGTGTATCCATCATCTATATCTCTCACAAAATGGAGGAAATCCTGCGTATTTCCGACGATGTGACAATTATGCGTGACGGCAAGCGGGTAGGGACATGGGCGGCTGGCGAGCTGACGATGGATCTGATCATTAAACGGATGGTCGGCCGCGACTTGACGGAGCGCTTCCCGGAACGGACGCATGTGCCGGGGGATACGCTGATGAAGGTCGAGTCCTTAAGCTCGGCGAATCCGAAATCGTTCCAGAACGTATCTTTTGAACTGCGCAAAGGGGAGATTCTGGGTCTTGGCGGACTTGTCGGCGCGCAGCGGACCGAGCTGGTCGAAGCGCTGTTCGGTCTTCGCAGCGTCGCTTCCGGCACCGTATCGATCCATGGCAAAGCCGTAAGGATCAAATCGCCTTCCGATGCGAAGAGGCATAGAATCGCCCTGCTGACAGAGGAGAGGCGGGCCACCGGCATATTTCCCGTGCTGTCGGTGTACGAGAATACGATTATAGCCAATTTGGGCCGCTACCAGAACCGGGCAGGCCTGCTGAATGAGCGCAAAGGAAGAGAAGAGGCGCAGCAGAATGTCGAGAAGCTGCGGACGAAGACGCCGTCGGTGAACACCCAGATCCGTAATCTGTCGGGAGGGAATCAGCAGAAGGTGCTGCTTGCGCGCTGGCTGCTTACCGAGCCGGATATTTTGCTTCTGGATGAGCCTACGCGCGGCATCGATGTCGGCGCCAAATATGAAATTTATACGATTATTGCACAGCTGGCCAAACAGGGAAAAAGCATTATCATGATTTCCTCCGAAATGCCGGAGCTGATTGGCATGTCCGACCGGATCATGGTCATGTCCGAGGGCCGTAAGACGGGAATCGTAGAGGGCGGCGCGGCAACGGAGCAGGAGATCATGAGACTGGCCGCACAGCAGCGGTCGGTTGAATCAGGGAGGGTTAACGAATGAATACACAAACCATGTTGAAAGTCAGAACTTATTTGGCGCAGCGCGCTATATTCGTTGTATTGATACTGCTGGTTATCGGAATCGCGATTGCGGATCCGCATTTTTTGGGCTTTTCGACGCTGCGCGACATTCTGCAGCAATCCTCCACAAGATTGATTATCGCGCTGGGCGCGGCTTTCATTCTCATCACGGGCGGGGTGGATTTATCCGCGGGCCGGGTTGTCGGGCTGACGGCCGTCATCTCGGCTTCCATGCTTCAGATCGAGTCGTACACAAACCGGTTTTTTCCGGATCTTCCACAGCTGTGGGTGGGCACTCCAATTATTGTAGGCATTATCGCGGGCCTGCTGGTGGGACTGGTGAACGGCTTGATCATCGCCAAGCTTCACGTGCCCCCGTTCATCGCCACGTTGGGCACAATGGTCGGCATATACGGGGTCAACTCCATCTACTTCGACATGGAGCCGAACCAGTCGCAGCCGATCGGAGGCCTCCGCCCGGATTTCACGAAATGGGGCTCCGGCTTTATCGATCTCGGGGGCGGCTACTCGATCCCCAACATTGTCATTATCGCAGTAATCGTCGCCTTGATCTGCTGGGTCGTGTTCAATAAAACGCGGCTTGGCAAAAACATGTACGCCATCGGCGGCAACGTTCAGGCGGCGCATGTATCGGGCATTAATGTTGCCCGCAGCCTCATTGCCGTCTATTCCATCTCCGGGGCGCTTTACGGACTCGCGGGAGTACTGGAGGCGGCGCGCACCGGCGGAGCGACAAACAATTACGGCAATATGTACGAGCTTGACGCTATTGCGGCCTGCGTGGTCGGGGGTGTTTCAACGGCCGGCGGCATCGGTACGGTGCCAGGCGTTATGGCGGGCGTGCTGATCTTCGGCGTGATCAACTACGGTCTGACCTTTATCGGTGTCAGCCCTTATTGGCAGCTGATCATTAAAGGTCTCATTATCGTCGCAGCCGTTGCATTCGATATCCGCAAGTATATGGCTAAAAAATAATTGGCTCCTGGAGCGCTTATTCAGATACATCAGTTGACTGATGTATCTGAATAAACTGAAAGATTAAGTTATCGTAAATGTTCATAACGGCAGGTGATCTGCAGTTAGAGCAATATGGTATAATACCCGGTGACAATGAAGGGGGATTTATGCGATGAAGCTTATCGACTTGAGCGTGCCGATCAGTCCGAGCATCCGCGAGCCGCTGCCGGCGAAAATCGAGTATGCGACTCATGAGGACGGGGCGCTGCAAGCGGCGGAGGCACTCGGCCTCAAGCAGGAGGATTTTCCGGAAGGCAAGGCGTGGGCGACGGAAACGGTGACGCTGAACACGCATGCTGGCACTCATATTGACGCGCCGTGGCACTACTGGCCGACTTCGGAAGGAAAGCAGGCAAGGACGATTGACGAGCTGCCGCTGGAATGGTTTTATTCTGATGGCGTGGTGCTCGATTTCAGCGGGAAGCCGCCTGGTTACGAGATTCAGACGGATGACCTGATTACCGAGCTGAAACGGATTGGATATACGCTGAAACCGCTCGATATCGTACTTATCCGGAGCGATGCGGACAAACGGCTGTATCACGAGCATTATGCATTCCTTCACGCCGGGGTATCGGCCGAGGCTACGCTGTGGCTGCTGGATCAAGGGATCAAGGTAGTCGGTACTGACGGCTGGGGCTGGGATATCCCGCTCAACCTGCAGGCTGAAGCGTATAAGATGCAGCCGAGGGAAGGCGTCCTGTGGGCAGCGCATTATGTCGGCAAGGACCGCGAATATTGCCAAATCGAGAAGCTGGCCAATTTGGAGCAAATTCCGAAGCCGTTTGGCTTCAAAGTCAGCTGCTTTCCGGTCAAAGTCGAAAAGGCGAGTGCCGGCTGGGCCCGTCCGGTCGCAATCGTGGAGGAGTAATACGAAAAAACAAAAGCCGATTTTTCCTGCGACAAGAGAGGAAGAATCGGCTTTGTTCAAATAGAAGAAAGTATAAAACCCACTATGCCTTTGCTTATATTTCTGAGGGAAGAAACTCGTTGCGCTCCCAGAGGACGGCGTTAGCCGGTTCTTCTTGGTTTCAACAGATCCCCCCGTTACAGACCAGAGCAAGGGGACTTTCATCCCAACTTATAGACTTTATAAGCTGCGGCTCAGCCGAGTCCGCGCCAATCCGGCTCGGCCCTTTCCTTCCATACAGCGCGGATCGCTTCGTATTCGGCCTGCCCGAGCACTCCATTCTGCAGATAGGCGGCATTCTGCTGCCATCTGCCTTCCCTGGCCGTGCCGACGATCGCCGAATGGACGCCGGGAACGGCCAGGGTGAAGCGGAGCGCCGTCTTCAGCACGGCTTCGCCGTCCTTTTGCAGAAAATCGTAGTCCAGCTTCTGCAGCCGGTTCCAGTTCTCCTGATGGCGCTCGTTATTGATATTCTCCGGCGCGAACCAGACTGCGTTGGCGACGGGGCGCTTGGCCACCACGCCGATGCCCTGCCTGGCCGCCTCCGGCAAAGTCAGCTCGATCGCTTCCTGATCGGCGATGCTGACAGAAGTCTGGAGCGACTGGAACGCTCCGCACTGCACGGCATAAAGCGCGGCGTAATGGTCGCCGCTGTAGCCCGCGAAGCGGATTTTCCCCTTCTCTCTGGCCCGCAGCAGCACCTCGATCACGTCGCCCTGACGCAAAATGTCCTCGGAGCAGTTATGCAGATGAATGACGTCGATATAGTCCGTCCTCAGCCGCTTCAGGCTGCGGTCGATCGTCTCCTCCAGCAGCGAAGGCTCCCAGTCCGGGCGCTCATACCCCGCCACCTTGCCATGCCCGCATTTGGTAAACAAATAATAATCGCTCCGGCGATGGCCGACTGCTTGCCCGATCAGCTCTTCGCTGTCGCCGTAGCATTCGCCGGTATCGATCAGATTCAATCCCGAATCAAGCGCGCTGCCGAGCAGCCGTTCAATTGTCCTGGCCTCTGCTTGAATAAACCCGATTTCTGCCGCGCCAAAGCCCAGCATGCTCACCTGCATGCCGGTATTGCCGTATTCCCTTCGTTCCATTTCCGCCACTCCTCTTCTTCAGATTGAAGTTGAATTGCCTGTCATCATCATTATGGCATATGCCTGGCGTCCGTAATGTAGAGGATTCTGACCTGTTTGGCGGCATTGCTGCGGAGGGCGTGGTTCTAGGATGCCGTGACCGCCAGCTGCTTTGAACCCCCGAAGGCGGCAAATACCGCTTCTCTAATGTTTTGTCCCATAAGACTGGCCTACAGCTTAATAAATCGGCTATAATTAATGTAAAGCAAAGTAGAAAGCGGGGACAGTATGGGACGTAAGTGGAACAATATTAAAGAAAAGAAAGCATCCAAGGATGCGAACGTGAGCCGTATTTATGCAAAGTTTGGCCTGGAAATTTATGTGGCGGCCAAGAAGGGCGAGCCCGATCCGGAATCAAACCGGACGCTGAGGGTTGTACTCGAACGGGCTAAAACATACAATGTGCCAAAAGCGATCATTGACCGCGCGATTGAAAAAGCAAAAGGCAGCGGCGATGAAAACTATGTAGAACTGCGGTACGAGGGCTTCGGGCCAAACGGCTCAATGGTCATCGTGGATACGTTGACGAATAACGTAAACCGCACGGCTCCGGAGGTTCGCTCCGCATTTAATAAGAATGGCGGCAGCATGGGAGTTAGCGGTTCGGTATCGTATATGTTCGATTCAACGGCTGTTTTTGGCCTGGCGGACAAATCATTGGATGAGGTCATGGAGCTATTGCTGGAATCTGACGTTGATGTGAGGGACATTGTGGAGGAAGACGGGATCATTATTGTTTATGCCGAGCCCGATCAATTCCATGCCGTCCAGGAGGCGTTCAAAAATGCCGGTATTACCGAATTTACCGTTGCGGAGCTGACCATGCTTGCCCAGAATTACGTAACTCTTCCAGAGGATTCCCAGGCGCAATTCGAGAAATTAATTGACGCGCTGGAGGATTTGGAGGATGTTCAACAGGTCTATCACAATGTGGATCTGGGCGAATCGGACTAGCTTGTGAACCATGCTGGCGGGATTCAAAATCAGGATCATTCCACGGGAAGCCGCGTATAACGCGGCTTTTTTTGACCTTATAGCCCCGCAGCCTCCGGCCGGGCGGGTGAACTGATCCTGAGAAATCGGGCTATTTTAAAATAATTCGTGCATCGCTCTTATATGAACTTTCATGCTAACTTGTTACTCTTAATAGCAGAGCAGGATATTCATTGTTCAAAAACAGGAGGGTTAACGATGTTGAAATGGAAGCGTTCTCTGACAGTCTTCGTTGCAATTGCTTTAGTGGGCTTGCTGGCCGCATGCGGCGGCGGAAATGAGCCAAACAACGGTTCGGAGTCTGCGGGCTCTGCAGCAGAAACGGGAGATAAGCCGGTCAAGCTGCGCATTATGTGGTGGGGTGCCCAGGAGCGGCATGAGGCAACACTGGCGGCGCTTGATCTGTACACGAAAAATAATCCGAATGTTACGTTCGAACCGGAGTATTCCGGCATAGACGGTTATCTGGACAAGCTGTCAACGCAGGCTGCGGCCAATAACGCGCCGGATGTTATTCAACTGGATCCGGGCTGGACTCCGGATTGGGCGGCCCGTAATCAATTGGCGCTCTTGACGCCAGAAGTCGATGTAAGTAAAATTGATCCGAAATTGCTGGCCGGAGGACAAGCAGACGGCAATCAATACGCCGTGCCGCTGGGTTCTGTCGCTTATGGAATGATCTTCGACAAGGCGGCGCTGGATAAGCTCGGAGTTAAAACGCCTGCCAATGACTGGACGTGGGACGATTTCTTCGCGTTGGCGGAGGAAACCAAAAGCAAGCTGCCGGACGGACAGTACTTTACCAAGGATTATGCAGGCGACTATTTTGCCTATTCGGCATTCCAGTACAGCAAAGGCAAAGGCACGATTGTGTCGAAGGACGGCAAATTCAACGTTGATGAGGCTACCTTTCTGGAATGGACCAAAAAATTCGAGGAGCTGCGCAAGGAAGGAATCGTTCCTCCGGCAGATATCAATTCATCAGACAAAGAATTTGATCCCCAGCTGGATCTGATGGTTGCCGGCAAGATTCTCATTCGTTTCAGTTTTTCCAATAATTACGGTTCATGGGACAGCTTAAAGCAGGGAGCTTACGCGCTTGTAGAAATGCCTCGTTCGACAGAAGCGGGAGGATGGCTCAAGCCTTCCATGTATCTGGCCGTTTCCGCAGCCTCCAAGAAAACAGACGAAGCCAAAAAATTCGTCAATTGGTTCGTAAACGACCCCGAGGCGGCTAAAATATTGAAGACCTCGCGCGGGCTGCCGGTTAATAAGGACAATGCGGCCGCACTGGAAGCCAGTATGAGCGATATCGATAAAGTCGGCATGGGGCTTCTTCGCGAAACGGAGAAGGACGGACAAACCTGGACAGCCGGACCTGGGGGCTGGACGAACTATGTGGACAAGGATTGGCCGCTTGTCCGCGATTCGCTCAGCTTCAACAAAATAACACCGGAGCAGGCTTTCGAGCAGCTGAAGTCGGCAGCAAAGGCATATGAATAACAAATAAAGAACGTGAGGCCCGGAACAGGCATTGTTCCGGGCCTGGCGTTATTGAAGGGGAGGCAGCCATGACGATATGCATTAATGACGTCTTGAACAAACTAACGGAGCCCGTTGACCGGCTTGAGCAAACGGTAGACGGGCTGGAGTCAGGAGATCCGTCCACAGCTGTGAAAGGAATCGCAACCACGTTCATGGCGACGCAGGACGTGATTGAACAGGCAATTGCAGCGGGAGCGAATTTGATTATCTCGCATGAGGGAACATTTTACAGCCACCATAACCAAGGCGAAGCCCTGCAGCATGATCCGGTCTATCAGCAAAAACAAAAGCTTGTCGATGAGTCCTGCATCGCTATTTACAGGTTTCACGATTATTGGCACCGTTATCGGCCTGACGGGATTATGGCAGGGTTAGTCGAGGAATTGGGCTGGGCATCCTGTGTGATTGAGCATCAGCCGGCGGCTTCAATTGTCACTGTTCCGGCTATGACTGTCCAAGAAATAGCCGAATGCGCGAAGCGCAATCTGGACATCCCCTACGTACGCGTGGTCGGGGATTTATCCTTGACATGTACCCGGATCGGGTTGCTGGCAGGGTACAGAGGCGGAGGCGCCTTGTCCATCCCGCTCTTGGGGAAAGAGAATGTGGACTTGATTATAGCAGGGGAAGGCCCGGAATGGGAGACTCCGGAATATGTGCGCGATGCTGTCCATCAGCAGAGACGGAAGGCTTTGATCATGCTGGGTCATGCCCAAAGCGAAGAACCCGGCATGAAGTATCTGTCCAAGCGGATCGAAGACTGGTTTCCTGCGATTCCGGTTCATTTTATTTCCGGGAAGCATGTCTTCCGAATGGTGTAACCCCGGGGGAGCGGCGTGACCGCGGGACCTTCTGGAAGAAGCGGCGAGAATACCGCTTCTTCTTTTTTTTTCGTTATATTTTGAAAGAATTCGAGGATTCCTCTCCTTTAGTCTATGGGAACCCGCCTTTATACTTAAAGTATAAAATTGATTACAAGAGGTGACTACACATGAAACGTTCCACAGCCGTTACCGCAAACATTACTGAGAACGCCAGGAAAAAGCGTTCTACCCCAAGCAGATGGAACGCTCCCGTTGCGGGCTACTTGTTTATTTCACCTTGGCTGCTCGGCTTTATCGGACTTACCGCGTATCCGCTATTCTTGTCATTGTATTATTCGCTTACCGACTACACCTTGATGGAGCCCATCAAATGGGTAGGCACCCGCAACTACGAGCTTATATTTACGGAGGATCCCAAATTCGTGCAGTCCGTAAAAGTAACATTCATGTACGTCATTGCGTCCGTTCCGTTGAAGCTCGCCGCTGCCCTGTTCGTAGCATTGGTGCTTAATAAGGCGATAAAGGGCATCAGCTTCTACCGCACAGCGATCTATTTCCCTTCGCTGATTGGCGGAAGCATAGCGGTGTCGCTGCTGTGGCGGAATATTTTCGGCGTTGATGGGATATTCAATAAAATTATTGCGGTCTTCGGCATAGAGGGAAAAGGATGGATCACAAGCCCCGATACGGCACTGGGGACGCTCGTTCTGCTCACGGTCTGGCAATTCGGCTCGACCATGGTCATTTTTCTTGCAGGGCTGAAGCAGATTCCAAATGATCTGTACGAAGCCTCGTCGGTGGACGGCGCCAACAAGCCCATTCAATTTTTCAGAATTACGCTGCCCATGCTTTCGCCGATCTTGTACTTCAATCTTGTCATGGCCGTTATCGGCGCGTTCCAGATGTTCACCTCGGCTTTTGTCATTACGAACGGGGGACCGATGAACTCCACCTATGTCTATGCCCTTTACTTGTATGAGCGGGCATTCAGCCGGTATCAGCTGGGCTACTCCTCGGCATTGGCCTGGGTTATGCTCGTCATCATTGTGGTGGCAACGATCGTTATCGCCGGCACCTCGAAATATTGGGTGTTCTACGAAGCACAGCCGGGAGGGAGAAAGCGCAAATGACAAAAAAATGGAGTCTGGCTGTCCGGCATATTTTCATGATCGTCTTCAGCGTCTTGATGCTGTACCCGGTCCTTTGGTGGATCGGCGCATCGCTCAAACAAAACAGCGAGCTTAGCTCGCCGAACATCTTCCCTTCCGTACCCCAATGGAGCAACTTTGTAAAAGGCTGGAACTCGGTTCCCGGGCATTCCTTCACGGATTTTTATCTCAACACATTCGGACTGGAGCTTGCCGTGCTCATTGCTACGCTTATTTCCAGCACGCTTGTTGCGTTCGGATTCGCAAGGCTGGACTTTCCGCTCAAAAGCTTCTGGTTCGCTCTGCTCATGCTGACGCTGATGATGCCGGGACAGGTGCTGATTATTCCGCAATATGCCTTGTTTTATCAGCTGGGCTGGGTAAACACGTATCTGCCGTTTATCGTGCCTCACCTGCTGGCAAGCGGGGCGGGCGGAACGTTCTTTGTCTTCCTGCTGATTCAATTTGTGCGCGGGATTCCGAGAGAGCTTGACGAATCGGCCAAAATGGACGGCTGCACCTGGTTCGATATTTATTGGAGAGTCGTCATGCCCCTGACCAAGCCTGCTATCGTTACCGTCATGATCTTCTGCTTCCTGTGGAATTGGGACGATTTCCTCGGTCATCTGCTGTACATCAACTCGGTAGACAAATATACGGTCGGCCTGGCGCTGAGGATGATCAACGATTCCCAATCCGCCCAGCAATGGGGCCAGCTGCTGGCGATGTCGCTTGTATCCATCATTCCTGCCACGCTCGTCTTTATGTTCCTGCAGAAGTATTTTGTTGAAGGAATTGCAACAACCGGGATAAAAGGATAAGATGAAGAACAATCAGGAGTCCAATAGCGGTAAAGCGGCGAATCTCATTCGCGGCTTTACCGTTTCTTTCGCCTGAGACGGAAGATAAAGGAAGTGAATCGGCATGACCAATCCGTTCAAAAAATTCAGAATCGACCGCCTCTTCTTCCGCAGCTTCGCCTTGCTGATCATAGTAGTCCTTGCCTTCGTCGCATGGACAAGCTACAACATTTCGTCGAAGGCGCTTGTGCGGACCACCTCCCACTACCAGCAACAATTGCTCGATGAGCTGAATAATGAAATCACGACGCGTCTTGTCATGATCGAGCAAATCTCGCTGTCTACCTCCCGGGACAATGAGCTGATCACCTTTCTTGTGAACACGCAGGATGAATTTGACCGGTACCGGGGGTACGTGGGAGTTGAACGCGCGCTGGCGAATCTGACCTATTCCATACCGCTTATCCAGGGGATCGATTTGTACATGGACCGCCCTCAAAGCGGGGATGCCAAAAGCTATATCCAATTTCGCAATATCAGGGATCTGAATAAACAGGATTGGTCTCAATATCTCGTCAACAGCGATTTTGCGTGGTCCAGCGAACATGAGATTCCGAGCTTTCAAGGCGATGTTCCCGTGCTAAGCTTTGCCAGAAAGATTGTGTATGAAGACAAATATTTAGGTGTGCTTGTCGTTCATGTGAAGGCCAAGGAAATTCAGACGCTGCTGACGGGCAATTCCTCGGGATCGAATCGTATGATGACGAACACCGAGGGGCAGCAGTTTCTGAAGATCGGCCAGGCGCTGAATCAGACGGAGCTGTCCAAATGGATCGATGTCAAAAGCGACCAATCCGGTTATGTCCATATCCGGGGAAATCCGGAGGTGCGTGATTCACTCCTTGTTTATTCGAAGCTGACTGATTCCAGTTGGACTTTGGTGGAAATCACGCCATGGGATCAAATTACGGCAAGCAGCTTCCAGTTGGCCGAGGTGATTGTACTTATTGGCATTGCAGCCGTTCTGTTGGTGCTGCTGCTTACCCACTATCTAAGCGGACAGTTCACGAAGCCAATCAAAGAGATGGTAACGGCGATGAGACAGTATTCTGTAAGCGGAAACAATGTGGAGCTCCCGGCGGATTACGAGAATGAATTCGGTTATTTGTTTGCCGGTTACCGCAAGCAGAATGAGCGCATCGAGGAATTGTATCTTTCCGTTCAACGCCGGTATGAGCAGCAGAAAAAAGCCGAGATTGAGGCGCTGCAGGCCAATATCAACCCGCATTTTCTGTACAATATGCTGGATCAGCTCAACTGGATGGCCATTGAAGCCGGACAGGGCGAGCTCAGCCGGATTCTGGAGCTGATGGGGCGTATGTTCCGGATCGGCTTGTCCAATGGCGAGAGCTTTATCACAATCAGCGAGGAGCTTGAGCATATCAATTGCTATTTGGAGATCCAGCAGCTGCGCTGGGGAGGCGGATTGCAGTATACGATAGAGGTTCCACAAGACATCCAGCATTTGTTTATTCCGAAGCTAACCCTTCAACCGTTCGTGGAGAATTCGGTCGTCCACGGCTTTAATAAGCGAATTAACGGTCACATCCGTATTCAGATGAGCAGCAGGAACCATTCTTTACAAATCATCATTGATGATGACGGTACCGGACTCAAGCGCGTGGCGGAGGGGAAACAGAAACGTCGAACGGGAGGCTATGGCATCCGTAATGTGCGGGAAAGAATCGCCGGTTATTTCGGAGATTGCTATGGTGTTGTCCTGACGGATCGGGAAGAAGGGGGAACCAGGGTCGAAATTACCCTTCCGCTGCTGACCGAGCCGCAGCCTAAAGAGCAGGCAGATAACAATCCCGTGTAAATAGTTAAGCTTTAAAAAATAAAGCGTGAATCTCTAGAAATCCGGTGATCAACTGGCGGAGCAGGCGGAAATAGTCTGGAGAAGCGTAGCGCTCGCCTTTGTACCCCGAATTTAACAAATGAAGCTACCCAAAATCAAAAAATTCAGGGGTACAACAGCGATCGGAAGACGTTTTTCGCATGCGCAGCCAGATTTTTTCACCGGACTTCTAAGATTTGCATGTCTGATACGGATTGGTAGTATAAAGAGTGAAAGCGATTTCTTCGCTGCTGTTGAAGTTAAAGGAGGTCGGTTTTGTGTGGAAGATTGCCATCATTGACGATGAACGCCATGTGCTGCAAGGAATGAAGCGCGTTATTCCCTGGGATGAGCTGAATGCGCAGTGGGCGGGGGAAGCCTTGAACGGCGAAGACGGACTGGACTTGATCCGGGAGACCCAACCGGATATTGTGATCACCGATATTTATATGCCGGTGATGAACGGCCTGGATATGATGGAGCAGCTGCGGAAGGAAGGGTTTAACGGCAAAATCATTATTCTTAGCGGATATTCGGATTTCGAGCATGCCAGACAGGCGCTGAGGCATAACGTAAGCGATTATGTATCCAAGCCGATCAGCGTGCCGACTTTAAAATCGATAATAGGTAAAGTTATTCAGGAGCTGGTGGAAGAAGAAGAGAAAAGAGTCCGGCAAGGCGAGCTTGAGCATAAGCTGATGCTGTACGAGCCTTTCATCGAGAAGGAGTGGGTGCGATCGGCTGCGGTCGGCACACTGGACAGCTCCTACCAGAATGGCAGCCATCTGCCGCAGCCTTACCTCTACTGGCTGGAGAGCAATCATGCAACGCTCGGCATTGATCTGGTCCGCGATGTTCGTGCAAGCGAGCTTTCCCTGTCTGACTGGAACCTGTTTCGTTTTGCTATCAGCAATATCGCATGCGAGGTCGCCGGTAAAGTGTTCCCCCATATGGAATACACGGAGCTCCACAGCACAAGAGCGCTGATCATCGTCCACCCGGGAGCCGGAAGCCCGGAGCAGGTGGAGAAGAAGCTGGAGGAACTGGGCCTGAAACTGATCGACAGCATCAAGCTTTACCTGAAGCTGGTTATTCGCGTCGGGATCGGTGGCGTTAAAGGGGCATGGGTGAAAATCCCGGATTCGACGGAGGAAGCCTTCCGAGCTATTGATTTGAGGGACCGGCGGGTTGTCCCTGCTTACGATTTGTTTGCTTACAGACAGAAAATAAGAGAGCAGGAATCGGTTGTCCTGTTTCCCGTCAAATTCTCTTATAAGCTGGCAAGCGCCATCAAAGCGTCCAAGGAGGCCGAAGCGCATCAGCTTGTTGCCGATTATATCGGAAAGCTGGAGAAGCAAGGCGGGATGACGCAGGATTATATACAGATGCTGGGAAGCGAGCTATGGGGCATTTTTACGTATTGCCTGTATGAAGCCGGCCTGGTGCTTGACGATCTGTTCGCGAATGATCAGATTGCCAAAGAATTGTTCGGCCTGACCCGGCCGGAGCAATTGGCGGAATGGCTCACAACCAAAATATCCGTGATTTGCAGCAACCGGCAGTGGAAGGGGAGCAGCAAGCACAGGCAGGTCGTAGACTTTATGACGCATTTTATTCATGAGCATTACGCGGAGGAAGTGACTCTTGCCGAGCTGTCGGACAAGGTGTTTATTTCGCGGAATCATTTATCCATTATTTTCAAAAATATGACGGGTGAAACCTTCAACAACTATCTTACCCGGGTGCGGATAGAGAAGGCGAGAGAGCTGCTGCTTGAGCAGAATCTGATGGTATACGAGGTAGCTGAGCGGGTCGGGTATAAGAATGTCCCCTATTTCAGCACCCTGTTCAAAAAAATCACCGGCATGAACCCAACAGAGCTGTGAGGAAGCCCGGCCTGCCCCGCCATGTATGACAATTTCAATTTTAGCAAATCAGAAAGGCATGCTTGAATTCCAGATGTTGAATCCGGAATTTCGGCATGCCTTTCTTCCTGATGTTCAATAAAAAGGCAAACCATTTAACCCGGAGAAAATGGAAAGGCCTCTCGATCTTCCGATAAATAAATGTATACGCTTACAAATATCGTGCTATTTTAAAGCAAATCGTGCATCATTCGCATATGAATTTCTATCCGTAGTTGATACAATTTTCCCCATAGTCTGATTTGCTCGTCAGGTGAGCGTGAGAGGGTGGTGACCGATACAATCATTAAAGCGTAATAATCCGTACCCCATTACATACCCGGTGGCGATTCCCGACTGACCTTCTGCTTTTTTTTCTAATCGAAACGCCGAGAACAGGAGCGTGGATTCGATTGAGGATGAATTGGTATTACCGCATGCTGCTTTCGTATACTCCGATTTTCTTCGTAGTTATTTCTTCCATTATTTTTGTGTTTTTCACCGTGCTCAATAATGCCTCCGAGAACCGATACATGGATACGAATCGAACGATTGTCGAGCAAATGATGCGCAATACCGATGCGAACCTGAAGCTGATCGAACGCAACGTCGTCAGCGGACTGGTGAATAATAACGCGATACAGGACTATTTCTCCGACAGGCCCAAAACCGTCTATGATTACTTCGTCATTCAAAAGAACCTGATCGATTTGAAATCGTTGTTTCCTTTTGTCCATTCCATCTATCTGTACAAGGAGTCCGACAGGCGGGTACTAGCCGACTCGGGAGCCTATCAGCTGGCGTCGTTTGCCGACAAGCCGTTTCTGATGTCTGCCTACGGCAGCCAGGGATTGTCCGGCTGGACGAACCCGAGGGCTTATTCCCTGTCAATGCCGGACCATAATCCCCAGAAGGTCGTTTCTCTCGTCAAGTTATTCCCGAACGCATCGTTGAAGCAAGGAGCGGTGGTCGTCAGCATTTATACCGGCTCCATCGTCGAGTTTCTGAACAGTTTCGTTGAGAAAAGCAGCGGCTCCGTCCGATTGCTGGATTCGGAGCGACAGCCTTTTCAAACAGGAAGCGCAGCGGTCGATCCGCCGCAATTATATGCTCATTCCCCCTATACGGGATGGTATTACTATACCGACAGCGTGCATGCGAAGCAGTTTACTGTGCTGTCCTTTCTCTCGAATGTTTGGGTAATTGTCGTGCTGATCATGATCGTGCTTGCGCTCGGCGGATTTACATTCATTACCCATATGCACTACAAGCCGCTTGAGGCTATCTTCGGGAAGGTCGGCGGTTATACGGCCCGCAAAGGCGAAGAGATTGGCAGGAAGACCCCCCGCAACGAGTTTGCTTTCATCGAGACCGCACTGGATCATTTGCTCAAAAAGTCGCTTGATTACGACAATCTGTATAAAGAAGACACGGCGCTGCGCCAGCAGCAGCTGTTTCAGGAGCTTTTGGCGGGACACCGGACATCAAGCCAGGCCGAGTGGGAGCGGCAAATGGCCGCACTCAGCCTGCCGCATGCATTCGACCGTCTTGGTGTCGTCGCGCTGGAAATCGATCATTATCGTGCATTTACCAAAAAGTATAAGCAGAGCGACCAGCATCTATTGAAATTCATTTTGGAAAGCGCTTTCCGGGAGCTGGCCCAGCAGCGGGATTTGTTCGTATGGCATGCCTGGATGAAGCCTTATCAAATTGTGTTTGCCGTTCATTTGTTTGAATCGGAAACGCCATACGGCGACACGATGCGATTGATATGCGAGGATTTTCGGACATGGATCAACCGCCATCTGGAGCTGACCGTTTCGGCTGGGATCGGCGAAGAATCAAGTTCCGTCCCTATGATCGTTCAATCCTGCCGCAATGCGCAGGAAAATGTCGCCTATAAAGCGGTTTTCGGAACGAATACCGTTATCGATAATCGAATGAGGCAAACTAAGGCTGACGGGGATGCCTATTTCTATTTCCAGGCCGTTCAGGATATGACGCAGTCCTTCCGGAAAGACGAGAAGAGCTGGAAGGAGAAGCTCATTCGAATTTTCGAATCGATGAATGCGACTTTGGTGACCAAACAGGCGATGGCGGAGTTTATGAGCAATGTGACGAGGCAGCTGACGAAAGAGCTAGGCATGTTGTCCCCGGATATTCAGCTCCTGTGGATGGAGTATTATGAGCTTTTATTCGAGGAGCTGGTGGACGATTCCGAAACGCTGGCTGAGCTGCAGGAGCAGCTGACGGCTGCAATGGAAAAGCTCGAAGGCGAGCTCATGCGGCAGCGCATCAACAGAAAGCATCATAGCGTTGCCGTCCAGGTGAAAAATTATATTGATGAGCATTACGCGGACCCGGGCCTGTCGCTCATACAGATTAGCGACAGATTCGGCCTGGAGTCCAGCACGCTCAGTCATTTGTTCAAAGAAGAGCTCGGAGAGAAGTTTATCGACTATGTACTGAAGCTGCGGTTTGGCCATGCCAAACGGCTGCTCGTGGAGTCGGATGAACCCATCTTAAGCATCGCGGAGAAGGTCGGATACAATCATGTCATTTCCTTCCACCGGGCCTTCAAGAAGCTGTACAACCTCCCTCCCGGAGAATACCGCAGCCTGCACCGTTCTGACCGTTAGATTACTGCGTTTTCCGGGGAAATTCCCCGGTTTCCAAGAAAGGTTAAGTCTGTTTAAATCGTAATAATCACGTTGTGCAGGGCTTGTTTGGTGCGGGTTAGTTGCCCAATTATTGTTAATTTCCAAGTGTGGCGGACGGGTGTTAGATTGGTGGTCAAGAATGTTTGCCACAATCAGGAAGGGGAGGGCTCATGCGGCTGCTGCACCGGCAAACAGGCAAGAAGACAGCAGCCGCGCATGGCATGTCCGCTGTTAATAGATGACAGCGGGATTGGCAATCGCTCGAAGCGAACAAACGGCACCGGCAGGGGGAACATGATTTGAAGGAATGGAAGCGATTTCATTTCTGGCCGTGCCGCTGGCAAGGCAAAAAAACAGCTGATTTCGAAAGGGAGGTGGAGCTGCTTCCAAGCGGCATTGCTGCCTTAAACTGCAAGGTCAAGCAAACAGCAGCGGATCAATGGAACCGAAGCTCTGGCTGTTGGCAGGTTCCAATGTAAATGAATAATGCCTATTCAAAAAAACAGGAGGAAGATGCATGAAAACCAAGAAAAAACTGTTAAGTGCCATCCTGGGCGTACTTCTGAGCTTCTCAATGGTGCCCTCCGTCTTCGCTACAAATGCGTATTATCCATCCAACCAGGGTCCGTCCCAAGCCCAGCCTCCCGCGGGACGCGAGTATTTCCCTACGGACATCAATAAGCTGCCCAGCTCCGACGGCCTGCCTGACCTGTTTAAATTCCTTGACCCGACGAAGGGAACGAACGGTTATGCGACCACCAAGGCAGAGTGGGATCAGCGCCGGGCGGAGATCTCCGACGAGCTGCAGTACTACTACTACGGCCATAAGGAACAGACCAGGAAGGAGGATGTCACCTATTCCGGCACCTTCGGCACGAGCAACGCAGCGTTGACGGTTACCGTCAATAATCCGGAAAACGGAAAATCCGGCAGCTACAACGTAACCGGCATTTACATCCCGACCTACAAGGATGGTGTGGCCGATGCCGATCTGAAAAACGGCGAAACGAACATCGCGCCTCCCTATCCCTTTGTTATCGGCGTAGGCGGCGGCGTTTCCGCCAATATGCGCAACGCCTTCCTGCGTCACGGCTATGCCGTGATGAACAACCCCACCGGCACGATCTACAGCGACAACGCCAGCCGCACCGGCCTGTACACCACATTGTATCCATTCAACAAGGATACGTACGAGGGAGATTCCGGCGCGTTGATGGCATGGGCATGGGGCATCTCCCGGACCATTGACGCGCTAGAGAACGGCGCGTATCAAGGCCTTATCGACCCGACCCGCTCGGTCGTCACCGGCGTGTCCCGCAACGGCAAGGGCGCGGCTCTCGCCGGGGCATTCGACGAGCGCATCAGCATTGTTGTGCCCGTGGATCCCGGTCAAGGCGGCATAGCATCCATGCGCTATTCCTCCGAGGGTCGCATCTACAACTACAACGTGCCGAACAGCGCGAACGGGGCTCCCAATGCCTCCTACAGCAACTCCAACATGAACCGCAGCTTCTTCCGCAACGAGAAGCCGACAAACCTGCTGTCTCCAAGCGAAGCCCACTGGCTTGGCGTCAAGGCCGAGGATTTCCGCTTTGACCTTGACAAGCTTCCGTTTGATTCGCATGCTCTTGCGGCGCTGGTCGCTCCGAGGCCGCTTATCACCTTTACCGGGGAAGGCTTTGATTGGCTGGGCTCCCCGTCCAATGTGCTTGCCACTGTCGCCGCCAAAGAGGTCTATGAGCTGCTCGGCGCAGGCGGCAATATCGGCGTATATGTCCATGACGGCGCGCATGCCTTTCAGGACCGCGACCACGCCTATGTGCTGGCTATGATGGACCGCGAGTTCCACGGCGGAAAATACGGCGATCCTCTCAAGGTTGAAGGACCCGATACGCTCGGCGTTAACGTCAACCCGCCGGTTCGCCCGGCGGCAACCTACGGCAGCGTATGGGAAATGTCGAGCTATCCGTTTGAGGTAGACAGCTCGTATATTCAATGGTCACGGCCGGGCAAATATTCACTCTATACCACGAACGAGATGGTAACAGCAGGTTATCCGGCAACGATCAAGGCGTATTCCGACGCTTCGCAGGTGATGTTGAACACGGGTGCTGGCGTCTATACCGCTGATGTTGTTGGCGGCGTCGCCACCTTCACCCTCAGCGCCGACAAGGTTGCGGCGGGCCGCTACACGCTCTCCACCATCGGCAAGGCCAAGGACAGCCAGACGGTCTATCTCCAGAGCTATGACCTGACGGGTATCCTCCGTACCAGCCTCACGGCTGACGACACCGGCGACAATCAACGCTGGATCTTCGGCTTCACGAGCAAGGTCGACAAGAATGCCATCAAGATCTTCGCCAACGACGTGCCGGTTCCGGCCAGCGTGAACGAAGCACAGGAGCCCGGCTGGATTCTTCCTTACGGCGCTTCTATCCTGACTGGCTATTCCAGCGCCGATGCGGACAACACCAACAAGCACTCATTCTTCCAGGAAGATGTTCCCGGCTTCCCGGCCGTTTATACAGCAGGAGTGAACAGGGTTGTCCGTCTTGAGGATGTCAAACTCGAATCATTGCCCGATTATAATTTCCAGTTCTCTTATGATTTGAACATGGCCAAGGCTGTCCTGCCGCCGTCCTGGCCGTCCACCAATATCAAGATCGGGCCGAGTCCCAACTGGCCGCAGTTCCCGAACAAGAACACCGATACGGGCGAAAGGCCGGAATCGCTTCCGTGGCCGACCACCAAGCTGGGAGACGTTACCTTCAATCCCAAGAACACGATGATCACGGCGGCCGATACCAGCGTATCCGTAGGCTTTGCGAATCCGATGGATCCGCAGAACTTCGGCTTCGGCACAAGTTTCGCCGAGGATTACACCGTCCAGTGGAGTGAGAACAACACCATCGTCACCATCGGCTTTGACAAGCCTCTCTCTGCAGGCAGCGAACTCACGCTTGTCCGGCTGAAGGATGCGGCGGGCAACGTTAATGTCAAGCCTTACGTCTTTGATCTCGCGCCGAAGGCCGTTACCGGCATCACCGTCACGCCGCCGAACAAGGTGGAGTACAAGGTTGGCGAGCGCATTGATCTGACGGGGCTTGTTGTTACCGCAGCCTTTGAGGATGGCACATCCAAGGCAGTCAGCAGCTATGAAACCGACGTGAAGGACGGTACGCTGGTGCAAAAAGCCGGCACCACAGAGGCGACAGTCAGCTTCTCCGGCTTCACCGCCAAATTCAATATTACGGCCACATTGCCCGAGAGCATCATCTACACGGTCAATGTGCCGGAAAGCGTCATCGTCAACAGCAAAGATAAGGAAACACCTGTCAAATTTACGCTAGACGCAGGAAATTACACCGGCTTGCAGGGCTTCAACGCCAGGGTGAAATACGACGCGGATCTCACATACGTAAGCGCAGTCGGCAAATCCGGCGTATCGGTTGTAGACGCCAAGAACGACGCAGGCAAGAAGGAGCTTCAGCTTGCCGTTGCCAAGCTGGGCGCTCCTATCTCCTCCGGAGAGAATCTTTTGAACCTGCTTGATCTGAACTTTACCGTTCCCGCGGGTTATGTCGGCGACGTGAGCGTGGAGATCATCATTGAGTTTGCAAGCAATGGCAAAAACGAATTAGCTGTCACTCCGCTGAATAACACGGCGACGGTGACGGTGGGCTCCTATATGGTGCTTACCTACGATATTAACAACGACAAAGTCGTTGACTGGAACGACTTCTATGCCGTTGCCGGCTACTATGGAGCCTCCAGCCTCGACAGCAACTGGCGGGAGAACGCCTATCGCGCCGATTATACGGGCGATGGCAAGGTGGGCATAGACGACCTGCTGGTCTTCATCCAGGTTCTTAATGACAACAGCATAGGATTTTAACAGCAGCCAAATCGTTCATTCAGGAAAGATTGTGACCGGCGCCGGGAGTACGTTATCCCGGTGCCGACACGCTTAGGAGGAAAATATCATGAGAGTTTTGAGAAAATCGCGTCACGCAGTATGTATTGCGCTCTCATTTGTTCTATTGGTTTGTATGGCCGGCCTGCCGGTGAATGCCGCTCCATCGAATGCCGAAGCCGCACCGATCAATGTGGAAACAGCACCGATCAATGTGGAAACAGCACTGACCGAATTCACGGTGACGATTTCCCTCACGGAAAAAGAAAAATATGCCGGCGTGGAGATGTCGGTAGAACTGTCGGATGGCATAAAGTATGTAAGCCATGAGATGGAGCCGAGTTTTACAAGCCTTTATCAGTATAACGGCACACGGCACCTTATCGGCGGGATGACGACAGAAGGAAAGAATGTTTTCTCCGGCAAGCTTGAGGTAGGTGTGCTGAAATTAAATTATCAGGGTAACGCGAACGAAACCATCTCTATTTCTCCCGCGGTAAGCCGGTATGACGGCGACGGCAAACCGGTTTCCACTCCAAAGAAAGAGCAGACCATTCAGATTTCCCGTCCTGGCAGCGAGGCCAATCCCGGCGGAGAAAACTCCGGTACAGGCGGCAGCAGTGGCGGCGGCAAAACCATTATCCTGGATGAGCAAAACGCAAATATTGAGATCGTGCTTGACGATGCTGTCCCTCTCGCCGGTTTGCCCAGCTTCACCGATATAAGCGGACACTGGGCGGAAAGCTACATTCTTTCTCTCGCCGCACAGCAGGTTGTGTCCGGCGTTAGAAACGGCAAGTTCAGTCCGAACGGCAAGCTCACCCGCGCCGAATTTGTGCAGATGTTCTATAACGCGTTTGGCAGCGGAGCGCAGCCCGCCGGCCCGCTGACCTTCGGGGACACTGTACCCGGCGGATGGTATACAAACGCCATAGCCTGGGCCACGGACAACGGGATTGTGACCGGCTACACCGAAAAAGCGTTTGGCCCGAACGATCCGATCAGGCGTCAGGACATCACGGTCATTATGTCACGCCTTGCTTCCACTTTCGACATGGATCTCAAGGCAGGACAGAAGCAAGCTGCGTTTGCGGATGATCAATTGATAGGCGGCTATGCAAAAGCTGCCGTGTATCAAATGCAGTCGGCCTCCATCATCGCAGGCAAGGGGAACAACATTTTTGATCCTCTCGGCAACACAACACGCGCCGAAGCCGCCAAAATTCTTTACATTATTCTTGAAAAAGCCGGCAAGATCGACCCGGCTTACACGATTCCCTCCTGATGGAGCGCTAACGCCGCTGAGAATATCTTCATACTAGGCGGCGTTTTGCCTGTGGATCCAGGGAAATTCTCCGTTTTCAAGAAAGGTTAAGTTCATTAAAAAGTGTTAACTGCCCCGGTACCTAGCAGATTTTGGTCAGGTTAACCTCCCGATTATTGTTAATTTCCAAGCGTGGCGGACGGGTGTTAGACTGGTGCTCAAGAACGGTTTGTCACATTTAGGAAGAGGAGGCTTACCATGGCTACTGCAACGACCAGCCGGCAAGAAAAGACGGCAGTCCGCGTACGGCGTATCCGTTTCAAGACGCTGAAGCGGGATTGGCAATTATATGCGCTGTTGATATTGCCCTTGGTTTATTTTGTCTTGTTCAAGTATGTTCCCATGTTTGGCATCATTATTGCGTTCAAGGACTACAACATGTTTAAAGGAGTTCTGGCAAGCCCCTGGATCGGTTTTGAGACATTCCGGGAAGTGTTCGCCATGGATGCTTTCTACAATGCGCTGCGCAACACCTTTGTACTGAATTTTCTGGATTTGGTGATCAGCTTCCCCATCCCGATTATTCTGGCGATTCTGCTTAACGAGCTCCGTGTGAAGTGGTTCAAGAAGGGAGCCCAGACGATCCTGTATTTGCCCCATTTCATTTCCTGGGTCATTATTGGCGGGATGGCCCTCCAATTGCTCGCAACGAACACCGGTATCGTGAACATTATTTTAAAATCATTCGGATTGGAAGCGATTCCATTCCTGACCGAGCCGCTGTATTGGGTTCTCTCTTACCTGGGCATCGGCATATGGCAAAGCGCAGGGTGGGGAACCATCATCTATCTGGCCGCTCTGACCGGCATCAACAGAGACCTGTATGAAGCAGCAGATGTGGACGGAGCGAACCGGATGCGGAAAATCTGGCATATTACCATGCCTGGCATCAAGCCGACGATTATCATTCTATTAATCATTAATATCGGACATATGGCCAGCATTGGCTTTGACCGTCCTTTCGTCCTGAGCAATCCCCTTGTAACGGATGTATCTGAAGTCATCAGCACCTATGTGTACAAGATCGGGATCCAGTCGGCGCGTTATACGATCGCTACCGCTATCGGCCTGTTCCAGGCTGTTGTCGGGCTCATCTTTCTGCTGTCTGCCGATTTTATTTCCCGCAAAGTCAATGATCAAGGCATTTGGTAGGGGGGAGGAGAATTATGACCAGAAAAGGAAACGAAAGAGTCGTCGATGCGATCATTATATGCTTTATCACCGTAGCGGGAGTATTATGCCTCGTGCCTATGCTCCATATCTTCGCCCTGTCGCTCAGCTCCAACAGCCCGATCATGGCCGGCAAGGTCACCATTATTCCCATGGACATCGATTTGACGGCTTACAAGACCGTATTCGGCAATCCGGAAATGATTCGCTCCCTGGTGTTTACCATCGGGCTTGTCACGCTGTTTACCGTTTTCTCTATGATTATGACGGTTATGGCTGCTTACCCGCTAACCAAAGAGAGGCTGAAGGGGAGAACCCTGTTTCTGCTCATCATCGTGCTGACCATGTTCTTCAGCGGCGGCATCATTCCGGAATATTTGCTGATCAAAAACCTGCATCTGCTCGATACGGTCTGGGCGCTCATTCTGCCGGGAGCGATTAATGCCTTCTATCTGCTCATTATCAAGACGTTCTTCTCTTCTATTCCACTGGAGCTGGAAGAATCTGCGCGTATGGACGGAGCAGGCCATTTCAAGATTCTGATCCGACTGGTGCTGCCCTTGTCTCTCCCGGTGCTGGCTACGCTCAGCCTGTTCTACGCCGTAGGACGCTGGAACGGGTTTATGGACGCGCTTCTGTATATCACCAAATCGGAGCTGTACCCGCTTCAATTGAGGCTGTACGAGATGGTTATCAACAGTCAGGTCATTGATATGGCTACCGCAGAGGGGATGAATGCCGCTGCTCCGGTGCCGGAGAGCCTCAAGGCAGCGTCCATTATGTTCGCAACCCTGCCCATTCTTCTTATCTATCCATGGCTGCAGCGGTATTTTATCTCAGGCATGATGATCGGGGCAGTCAAAGGCTGATAGTCGCTCTTCGTCAGATCATACGGCCCTTAAGCCGTCCTCGCGAAGGTTGCTATAGATAGAAAAAAACCAAAATATGAAGGGAGCCAAAGTCTGATGAAAATCGCAATCCGAAAAACAGGCATGATTATGTTCACCTTGCTATTGTTTGCATCCGTATTGGCAGGCTGCAGCAGCGGCAACAATTCGGACAACGGCACAGCGCCAGCAAACACGCCGGCGAACACGCCGACTGAAGCGCCAGCGGACAATCAGGGGGATGAGAACAAGCCGGCAGCAGAAGAGCCTAAAGGAGATCCAATCACACTGCGGGTAGAGCTGTTTGACCGCAACAACACGCCGGCTGGAGCGCCGCCTATCACGGACAACTTTATGACCCAGTTTATTCAAAAGAATTTCGGCGATCCGAACAACATCAAGGTGGAGTTCGTCACCGTCCCGCGCTCGCAGGAGGTGGATAAGCTGAACGTGCTGATGGCCGCCAACCAGGCTCCGGATATCGCCTACACGTATGACCAGCCAACCGTTCAGAAATATGTCAAAGACGGCGGGTTGACCGATCTTGGCCCCTTGATCGAGCAGTTTGGCCCGAACCTGAAGAAGACGATGGGCGATGAGCTCCTCAGTTACGGGATATTTGACGGCAAGCAGTACACGGTTCCGGCAAAACGCGTGCTGACCGCGCAAATGACGACGTTTATCCGCGAGGATTGGCTGAAGGAGCTCAATTTGCCGCTGCCAGAAACGACAGAACAATTTTACGAAACATTGAAAGCGTTCAAGGAGAAGAAACCGGGAAAATCCGGCGACAACGTCATTCCATACGGCTATATCGACTATTTCCATATGCACGCCCTGCAGTATTCGTTCTGGGAGTGGGATAAAATCTCGCAGGAAGACCTGTATGCGAATGCGGAATGGCTGATGCCGGGAAATAAGGAAGCCTACCGTTTCCTGAACAAGCTGTATAATGAAGGACTGATCGATCCCGACTTCCCGCTGCAAATGAACAAGGATACGCAGCAGTTCCAGAAGGACCTGATCAATGGCCGGGTCGGCGCCGCTACACCGAATACCAACGAGCCCGTATACATGGGGTATTACACGGAATTGAAGAAGGCGGATCCGAACGCAAGCTTGGCGCTGATTGACCCGTTCACGGACGCAAACGGCAAGCATCCCAAGCCGGTGTATTCCCCGAACGGCATGTATATTTTGGTTCCGAAGGCCAGCAAAAACGCCGAGGCCGCAGTCAAATACCTGGACTGGATGTCCCAGCCGGAAAATATTATTACGCTGCAGAACGGTACGGAAGGCGAAACCTACAAGATGGAGAACGGTCTTCCCTATACGCTTGACAATGATTTGGTCAATCAAACACTGTATAACTATTTCGATTACTGCATTATTCTGAACGGCAAATATGTAAGCAACACGGACGAAAAGCTGAATATCGAAGCGAACGCATCCGATCCGGCATTTAAGGATTTTACGGTAGAGAGTATCGAGAAAGGCATGTCCGACGGGATCGTCAAGCCTCGTGTCTTAACGCCAATTGAGTCGGAGATCAAATATGCGACCACCCTGGATGCCAAAAACGACGAGATTATGGTCAAAGTCGTAACGGCGAAAACAGCAGACTTTGACAAGGTCTACGACAAGGAAGTTCAGGATTATATGAAAATCGGCGGACAGGAAGTCATGGACGAGAAACGCAAAGCGTTCAAGTCGGAAAATCCTTAAGTTCACGTATTGGAAGCTGGGAACCGTCCGGCAGACTGCCAAGCAGGTATTGAGTGCGGGATTCAATAAAGCTGCAGGGAAGCAGCTGCTGTGCGAAGAACAGAGTAGTGGATTCTGAAGGATAAGGGAAACTGCTGTTTATGGCGGTTTCTCTTTTTTTTTGAAATATCGGAAAGTATAACTTCTGCTGCTCCGGCAGCAATAGTTTTTGGAATTTTGATATGAATAGGAGAAAGGTTATTAGACAGGAATATCGCTGGTTTCATTACAGGCTAGCCGTAGGATAATGGATAATATTCAAATAGATAAGAAGATGATAAGTTGTTTGAAAGCGCTTGTATGACTTGTATACATGGTACAAGCAGCTAATTGAATACAGGACAGGGGGTTACATTCTCGCAGCCTATATCAAGCACAAACCGGGACTTGAATACCGCAGCGTCCCGCATTTTTCACAGGCCAACTAACATGCAAAGTGCTATTAATTCTAACAAAGGAGATGTTTGTAATGAAAAAGCCAAAACGCATCATCGGCCTTATCCTGGCCGCTCTGATGCTCATGCCCGTTCCCCTGAACACGGCGCAGGCAGGCTCGGCTGACAGCAATCTGGAGAAAGCCGCGTATTCCGTCAGAGGATATGCCTCGGCTCAGTTGGCTGCCGCTGACTTTACCGTTTCATTCCACACAAACGGTGGCAATGCCGTACCGGAGCAAAGTGTTGCAGCCGGGGAACCGGCAAAAAAACCTGCTGACCCTGTAAGAGAGGGGAAAGAATTTGCAGGCTGGTTCTCTAATGAAGATTTAACATCCGCCTATTATTTCAATGCACCTGTAATTGAAAGCCGGACCCTGTATGCAAAGTGGTTGTCTGCAACAGAATTCAAAAGCGCAGCGGAATTGGACAAGGTCTATGAGCTTCCGAACCCCTTCCGGTTTTATGACGGGACGATGGTGACCGATCCTTCACAGTGGCCGGAAAGACGGGCTGAGCTCGATGAGATGTATCAGACCTACTTTATGGGCAATATTCCTGATGCGCCGGAGGAATTAAGCGCCACGAGAAGCGGAAACAAGCTTACCATTACAATGAAGGCTGGAGAAGTTACGCAGACAGTGGATGTTACCATTACGCTGCCTACGGCTGAACAAGCCGCTGCCGCAGGCGTTACCGCTCCTTATCCGCTCGTCATTGGCGATAGCGGCACTGCTTATACCAATGCCGGTTACGCTACAGCCTCCATACCGGCGTTTGCCAGCCAGAACGCGGCAAGAACAGGTATTCTGAATAATCTGTTCCCGTACGATGCCAAAACCAATGATTTTACCTACATTTCGGCCCAAAGCTGGGGTGTCCGCCGTTTTATGGACGCTCTGGAAGTTGTGGCTGCTGACGGCAAGGTGCTTTTCCCAGAGATTAATTCCAAGCAGGTTATGACGATGGGACTCTCAATAGGGGGCAAGCTCTCGTTGGCTATGGCGGCATTTGAGCCCCGTATTGCAATCGGCGGCTCCGATCAATCCGGTCAATTCGGCGCAGCAAGTATACGTCTTGGCTATGACGGCAGAGTCTATCCATGGAGAATGGGCCAGTCCAACGAATCCATGCCGGCTGCAAGCCAGAGCAGCGGCTCATGGACGTCGCTGAATCTCCAAGAAATGGCCATTGTCGGTTCGACGAACGGCTATACGGATGGCAAAGGATTCGGAGGGGCCGGCACAGCCAAACAGTATCCTTGGGGACTGTCCGTTCCAAAGGACGGGATTACCTTCGAAGGAACAACCACTCCCGGTTATGATGACCTGTTCAAAGTGCCTGTAGACGCAAACTCGCTGGTTGCTCTGATGGCGCCGCGTCCTGTCATCGTAATGGGCGGTACGGAACACGGCTGGACGATTGCCGAAAGCCAGGCACAATCTGTCTTCGCCGCCAGAAAGGTATATGAATTTCTTGGCGCTGACCCGCGCCGCGCTCAGGTTACCCTTACCGTCCAGGGCCATACCATTACTTCGTATAACCGCAACGCCTTGCTGATGATGGGTCAGAAATATTTCCGCGGTATCGATAATCCGATCCTTGACCAGGACATCCGCTGGACTGAAGCGTCGTCCCTGGGGATTACATCTGCGACAAACACCGCATATGCGGATGCAAACGCATACACCACTCCGTATACGCCTTCTTATGATGCCATTCCCTGGGGGATTCCAGGCCACTATAATATCGATCTTGATGCCAGCAGATTCCTGCAGGGCTACGGCGCTTCGTTTACGGCGAGCACAACGGCGGATACCATTTCCATTTATGAACCATTTGGAGCTTTAATCCGTACCGTTGCGGTTGCAGACGGAAAAGCGAAAATTACGCTTTCGCCCGGGGAAACGAAGGAATACGGTTCATACAAGCTCGTAGCCAAAGGCGCAGGCTTGAAGGACGGTGTTCAATACATCGAAGTGGCTACGAACAAAATAACATTCTTTGGCAGCAATAACATGTTCAAATATGCCAAGGTTATTTTCGATCCTTTGATCACCACGGTCAAAAACAACAATGATGTTGCCGCTGACAACGGCAGCAGCGTCAGATTCATTTTCGGCGCAAGAATAGACCCGACGAATGTCAAAGTGAAGGTAAACGGAAATGAGAAATTCAACGGCGAAGTGATCGACCGTTCTGGTTATACACAGGAAGGCCAGGAGCCGTATTGGTATTTCCCTGCGCCAGGCTACTATTCGAACAATGCTGTCGCCGTTAACGATGTTTCATTGGCCAATTATCAAACGGCAGAATTCACCGGTGTGAGATTCCTTGATTTCTTCCCTGATCTCACGTTCAGCTTTAATTTCTTCAAAAAAGCAGGAGAGCCGACAAGCAGCTATGATCAGCTTCCATCCTGGACAGTCGATAACTATCAAGCGATCGGCGTTTCCGGTGACAGAATCCTGCTTTCATGGCCTAAAGCCAATAATGCACAAAGCTATTCCGTGTTTGTTGACGGCAAGCTCGTTGGAAGCACTGAGGATAATGTATATCAGCTCAACGAATTGGCTTCCGGAACAAGCTATAATGTCAAGGTAGCTGCCGTTAACCAAACTGGCTCCGCTGCAGAGAATCTTGCTGCTGACATTCGTACACTGGAAGGCCCTGTGCCTGAGGGAGTTGTTTTGAACGGGACCGATGCCGTCAAAGCAGGCCAATCCTTCGACCTGACTTACGGCTTGAATGGGGTCGAAGCCGAGATTCTGGCTCAGGATATCACCATAGAATACGATGCGGACTTAATCGGGCTTGTATCTCCTCCGGTCTCGACGGACGATAAGAAATTCGTTGTCGTCGATTACGAGGATGAGCCAGGAAAGCTTCGTATCCTTGGCATTCATCTTGGTGAGCTTCAGGCTGACCCGAACGGCGGACAGATTACATTATCCTTCAAAGCGAAATCGGATGCCACGGCCGGTATCGCCAATATCAAGGTTGCGAATGTGATCGCGGCCAACAAAGAAGGCGTTGAATCGACACTTGAGGGAACCACTCATAATGTACAAATCGACGTTATCAATAAAACGGCTCTGAACGAGCTTATTGACGAGGCGCAAGGGGCACACGATCATGCGGTGGAGGGCAAGCTTCCAGGACAGTATCCTGCAGGCTCGAAAGCGCTTCTGCAAGCGGCAATTGATCTGGCCCAGGGCGTGGCAGCCAATGAGGATGCTTCACAAACGGAGGTGGAGCAGGCTGCGTCCGCATTGAACGAGGCTCTGCAGACATTCAAAGCATCGGTTATTGAGAAAATTCCAGGCGACAGCAACAACGATAACAAAATAAGTATTGGCGACCTGGCGATCATGGCGGCTGCTTACGGCAAAACGTCGGCGGATGCAGACTGGGATTCGGTGAAGAACTATGATAGGAATGCGGATGGAGCGATCGATATTCTGGATTTGGTTACGTTGGCAAGAGAAATTCTTAACTGGTGATGATAGAGCAGATTTTAACTCATCAGGGGGATAACAGCATTTATGAATGCGAAGGGTTTAAGGAGCAGATGAAATGGCCGGGATGACTACAGTTTAAGCAATAAGGATCTCGGAAATGTTATTGGAGCGATCAGGGCTTGCTGCCCGTCGGCTCCACCAAGAAAACCCAGACTATATGCGTCTGGGTTTTCTTGCATTTTTTTTAGACGACAGGTTAAATCAAATAGAGCAGACTCATATATGATGAGCAGCAGTCGGCAGGAATTAGGCCATATTCACGCTAAAATCCAAGACTTTTGGTTGACAAATGATTGATTTTACTGGAAGGTCAGATTAATGATATCCTATTTTCCAAAACAACGCGGAGGATTCTATGAATAGCTTCAACCATATCAATTACCCCGTGCAGGCGGCCATCGACTTCGTTCAGGGGGAATTATTGCGAGCAGGAGGGGACCGGGATGAGAGTGACGGCAGTGCGTGTCCATACGGAAGAAAGCCGCGGGCGATATGCTGAAGTGCTGGGGCACATATCGTCCGGAAAGCTGGACAGGCTGCAGCGTTTTCGTCATAACAAAGATTTTAATTTAGGACTGATGGCGGAGCTGCTCATACGTACCATGATTGGCGAGGAGCTCGGGCTAGCCAATTCGGCATTGCGGATCGTGCCTGACAACAACGGGAAACCGCAGCTCGAAGGGATTGCAGACTTTCATTTCAACGTTGCGCATTCAGGCGAGTGGGTGGCCTGCATCACGGACCGGCAGCCTGTCGGCATTGATGTAGAGCAGATCAAAGAGGTTGAGCCCGGCATTGCAAGGCGATTTTTCACGGAGCAGGAAGCGGCGGATCTCGATAGATTGACAGGCGTCGAGCGTACGAGGGCCTTCTACCGGCTGTGGACGCTGAAGGAAAGTTATATGAAGGCCGATGGGCGGGGGATGCGGCTTGGACTTGATACGTTCAGCTTCTCTATTGACGATAGCGTCGGGAGCCCCGGAATTAAGTTGAACACAGAGCTTCTGCTGCAGCATTGCAGTTTTCGGCTGTACGATTGCTGCCCAGGATATGAGCTTGCGGTATGCGCCATGCATGATTCGTTCCCTGATGAAGCGTCGGTGTGGGACGAGGAAGAGCTTCTCCGGCGATTCGAATCCATCCGTTCTCCTTATAATTTCCTGCAGGCAGGGAAAAGGCGGGGTCACCCTTAAGCTTGTCTTCTCAGTCGAATGAATCGGAAGAGCCGATTTGGACGACTTTTTTTGCAATGCTTTTAAAATAGCCTATAATTTGTTACACTTGTAATGATAATGATTATCAATATCATATAGATAAATGGAAATTGACTTGCTCTCTGCGGAGCCTTGTGGCACAGGGCGGAAGCTTAGCGTATTGAGAATAGGGATGGTGGAGAAGGATGAATCATATTGAGTCTGTAAGGAAGAAAGAACCGGTTCTGGTGTTCGATGGGCTGCTGTTCCGCTTGCGGGATATCGAGCTGATACGGGCAGACAGCGACTGGCGGACGGAGCAGCAGTTTGCCGCTTCACATGTTCTCATGACCGTGAGCAGCGGTCAAGGCTCCTTGACGATGGACAGCTTGGACTGCCGGCTGAGACCGGATGCCGCAATTGTATGTCCTCCCGGCCAAACCTACGGAATCTCAGCCGAAAAAAACGATGGTATGAAGCTCTTTCTCCTCCGTTTCGACGCACTCCGGGAAACGGAGCACAATGAGGAGGGGGTGCGTTATGTGAAGGAAGCTTGTTTGCAGTCGTTGACAGGCGAGCTGCCGGTATATCCGGCCGGACAAATGGCGGCATTATGCGAATCGATATACAGCCAGTGGCACAGCCAGGATGGGCTGGAGCGTTATCACAGCCAGCTCGCTTTTCAGGAAATGCTCTATTTTCTATTGAAGAACTCGTTTCGCCAGCCGGAGGATTCGCGTACATCGCTGGAACTGGCAAAGGCGCATATGGAGCAGTGTTACAATGAAAATTTGACGATAGAACAACTGGCGCGCATCGCGGATATCAGTCCGAAATATTTTGTCGACTTGTTCAAGAAAACATACGGTACAAGCGCGATCGATTATTTGACAGAGCTGCGCATAAACCGGGCCAAGCAATTCATGGCGCAGTCCGGTGCCAAGCTGCGGGACATCGCCCATCAGGTCGGCTACAACGACGAATTTTATTTCAGCCGCAAATTCAAGAAGGAGGTCGGCGTGACCCCTACGGTCTATCTGAAAAGCCGCCGCCGCAAAATCGCCGCCTACGGTTCCGCCATAACCGGCCAGCTGCTCGCGCTCAAAATCATTCCGTATGCTGCGCCGCTTCATCCGAAATGGACGGCTTACTATTACAAGAAGTACCGGAGCGATATTCCCGTCCATCTTAGCGCGTACCGCAAAAATCAGCATTGGGAGTCAAATATCGAAACGCTGCAGCTTGCGCATCCCGATCTGGTTATCAGCATGGATGAATTGAAAGAGGGAGAGAAGGAGCGGCTCGACCAGATATCGTCTGTGTTCTATGTGCCGGAGACGGTAATGGGCTGGCGTGAGCACTTGCGGCTGACGGGCGAGTTTTTGGGAGAATCGGCAGAAGCCGAGCTTTGGCTCCGAAGCTATGACCGGAAGGTGAAGTCCGCCAGGGAGCAGCTGCAGCACGCGGTGAAGGAAGACCAATTCCTCATTGTGCGCATATCCAAGCAGCGGCTGTACATCCACTGCAACCGGAGCATGAAGGAGGTTTTTTACGAGGATTTGCAGCTGGCGCCCGCTTATCTTTGCGACTCTGTCTATGACCAGCCGATTACACTGGAGCAGCTGGCCGGGATCGATGCCGACCGTTTGCTGCTGATGGTATTCCAGGAGAACGAGACGCTTGCGTATTGGCAAGCGCTGCAGCATTCGATCATGTGGCAGGAATTGAAGGCAGTCCGGAACAACCGGGTCTATCCGATTCCTTCGCATCCATGGCGTGAATACTCCGCGGTTGCGCATGAGAGAATCGTAGATGAGTCGCTGATGCTTCTATCAGGAAATCGTCCAAAATGAAATCTGGATATCGTCCATGGTCGGATAGGAAGCCCTGCCTTATAATCAATAATGATAATCGTTATCAATTAATAGACTGCAGCAGGCGAGAGGAGATTTACGAGAATCATGAAAAAGAGAGTATTAGGTGCAGGTCTGATCGCTATATTTTGCTTGTCTCTGGCGGCCTGCGGTGGCGCCAAGAATGAAAATTCGGCGCCGGCAAGCGGTAATGCTGTCACTGGTGAGGAGAAGGCGACAAATAACAGCGCGGATCAGAAGACGGAAGAACCGGCCGCGAACGAAACCAGAACCATCCATTACCTCGATCAGGATTACACGGTTCCGGCCAAAACAGACAAAATCGTCATCACCGGCAGCTTCGAAGCGATGGAAGACGCGCTCGTGCTGGGCGTCCAGCCGATAGGCGCGAGCACGATTGGCGGCAAGTTTCCGGACATGTTCACCGACATCATGGGCTCAGCGAAGCCGATCGGGGAGAAAATCCAGCCGAATATGGAGACGATTCTGACGCTTAAACCGGATGTCATTCTCGGCAGCTCGAAATTCAAGCCGGAAGTAAGCGAGAATCTGGCGAAAATCGCTCCGACCATGCCCGTCTCGCATATCTCGACGAACTGGGAAGCCAACCTGCGCCTGCTCGCGGAGCTGACAGGCAAGCAGGATCAGGCCGAGCAGGTGCTGCAAAATTACAAGGCGGATGTTGTGGCGGCGAAAGCCCAGCTCGGCGAACGCTTGAAGGATAAGAAGATCGCCATCATCCGGCTCAGAACCGGCAGCATTATGATTTATCAGCAGGATATTTTCTTCAACCCCTCGCTCTATGAAGATTTGGGACTGCAGGTGCCGGATCAGGTGAAAGCGGCTAAAGCGCAGGAGACGATTTCTCTGGAGAAGTTCAGCGAGATGAATCCGGATTATCTGTTTGTGCAGTTCGCGGAGGACGAGAACAAGGAGCAGCCGAAAGCGCTGGAGGATCTGCAGAACAATCCGATCTGGCAGAGCATTAATGCGGTCAAAAACGGCAAAGTGTTCGTAAATGTCGTCGATCCGCTTGCGCAGGGCGGCACGGCGTGGAGTAAAATCAATTTCCTGAAAGCTGCGGTGGAGAAGCTGGGGACCGAATAAGACGAGGCGGGTACTGACGATATGCGACTAAGAATTCCAATACCGGTCTTTATTCTGGCGGTCTCGCCGTTTGTGATTGTGCTTACCGTTCTCTTATCCATCCTCTACGGGGCCAAGGACATTGGCTGGAGCACGGTATGGGATGCGCTCTTTCATTTCGATTCCGGCAATGTGAACCACCAGATCGTGATTCACTCCCGTTTGCCAAGGGTGATTGGAGCGCTTCTGATTGGAGCATTTCTGGCCATATCGGGAGCCGTCATGCAGGGGATGACAAGAAATTATCTTGCGTCCCCTTCGATTATGGGCGTGTCGGACGGCTCGGTATTTGTCGTTACGCTGTGCATGATTTTTATACCGGGCTCCTCTTCCCTGGAGCTGATTCTGTTTTCCTTCGCCGGCTCGGCTCTGGGGGCGGGCATTTCATTCGGGCTTGCGTCTTTGCTTCCCGGCGGCATGACTCCGGTGCGAATGGCCATCATCGGCACTGTGATCGGAACGTTTCTGAGCAGTATTTCGGCGGCATTTGCTTCGTATTTTCAAATCTCGCAAAATATCAGCTTTTGGTACAACGCCAGGCTGCATCAGATCGATCCCGATATGATGCTGCTCTCGATTCCATTTGCTGCGGCCGGAATCGTAATGGCGCTCTGGATATCCAAGTCGATTACGATTTTGTCCATGGGCGAGGAAATATCCATAAGTCTCGGACAACGAACGATGCTTGTGAAGGCAGCCGCCACCGCCAGCGTCGTTATTCTGACCGGAGTCTCCGTTGCGCTTGTCGGCAAAATCGGCTTCGTCGGTTTGATCATTCCGCATATAACCCGATTTCTGACCGGTCTGGATTACCGCTGGATTATTCCTTGCGCCGGGGTGCTCGGAGCAATCTTTCTCGCACTGTCTGACATAGGCAGCCGGTTCCTGAATTATCCGTTCGAGACGCCGATCGGTGTCGTCACATCCTTGATCGGCGTTCCTTTCTTCCTCTATTTGATTCGCAAGAGAGGAGGGGGGAGCGATGCCTAGAAATTCGGCGATCCGCTATTGGCTCGTTATGCTCGCCAGCCTTGGCCTTATACTGGGGGCGATCTATATCAGCCTGACAAACGGCCAATTCGACATGTCGGTCACGGATGTGGCAAAGACGCTGCTGCGGATCCATCCGTCGCCCGACTATGATCTGGTTATATTCGATTTCAGGCTGCCCCGTATCGTCATTGCCGCGCTGGTCGGCTTCGCTCTCGGCATCGCGGGTGCCGTCATCCAGGGAGTGACGAGAAACGGGCTGGCCGATCCGGGAATCTTGGGCATCAACGCGGGTGCAGGAGCGGCAATCGTCCTTTTTATGTTCTTCTTCCAGGGCGGGTTCAACGCACTTGGATGGCTGTCCACGCTGTCGATGCCGTTGTTCGGCCTGATTGGCGGTTTGGGAGCTGCAGCGCTCATTTATTTTTTTTCATGGCGGAACGGGAAGCTGGATTCCCAGCGGCTCATTCTGGTCGGTATCGCAGTCGGCTCCGGTCTCGGGGCGCTGACGCTGTTTCTCTCGCTGAGGATGAATCCGCATGACTTCGAGATGGCTGCCGTATGGCTGACAGGCAGCATCTGGAATGCCAACTGGGCCTATATTGTCTCGATGCTGCCATGGCTCATAGTGCTCATTCCGATGATCATGCGAAAAGCGTATATCATCGACTTGCTTCAGCTGGGAGAGGATGGCGCCAAGAGCCTTGGCGTCTCCACGGAGAAGGATAAGAATACGCTGCTGCTCGGCAGCATCGGGATCGTGAGCGTATGCGTCTCCGTATCGGGAAATATCGGATTCATCGGACTGATGGCGCCTCACATCGCCAGAAGGCTGGTCGGTATTCATTACCAGCGCGTTCTTCCCGTCAGCGGCATGATGGGTATGGCGCTGGTTATCGTCTCCGACTGTATCGCGAGAATGGTCTTCGCTCCGGCCGAGCTGGCCGTCGGAATCGTCATTTCGATCATCGGCGTCCCTTATTTTGTGTATTTGCTGTACAAGGCCAAAGCCTGAGGAATGCCGGACAACTCACTACGGTTAAAAAGGAGGGTATTATTATGGAGCTTGCCCAATTATTGCGGCAACGCCGTTCGGTACACAGCTTCGAGGATCGTCCCGTCTCCCCGGAACAGGTGACGCAGTGGCTGGAAGCCGCTGTCTGGGTGCCTAATTACCACATGACCCAGCCATGGAGGTTTATTCTCACCTATGGCGAGGGACGCCGGAAGATCGCTTCCGCGCTCCGTCAACTGAAGGAAGCGGGCTCGGAGAAGAACAGCGACATCGGGCAAAGGTTTTACGATAAGATCATGGCCATCCCCATGATCCTGACCGTACTGATGAAGGAAGATCCGAGACTGACGGTGAGAGAAGAGGATTACGCGTCGACCTGCTGCATCATCCATAATCTCAGCTTGCTCGCGTGGGAGCAGGGTATCGGCATGGTATGGGAAACATATGGCTGGCTCCACGATGACTTATTCCGCGAGGCGGTGGGCATCCGGCCCGGGGAAAAAGCGGTAGGCAATCTTCATATCGGCTATCCCGGCAAAATTCCGGCCGCGAGGCCCCGGATTCCCGCCTCTCAATTGATTACAATATACGATCAGGCTTGATCGAAGGTCAGGAGGGTATGATGAACGGCACCATGGTTAGCGAATCGTTCAAGGGGAGGGAGCTTGCGATTTACCTGCCGCCGTCCTATGACGGCAGCCGGTCATCCTTCCCTGTGGCGTACGTACAGGACGGCTGTACCCTGTTTGATCCGCAGCATAATGACGTCCTGATCCGACTGGAGCGGATGTTCGCGGACGGCGTGCTCGGCGAGCTGATGCTTGTTGGCGTTGAACCGGGCAACCGGCTTGATGAATACACGCCCTGGCCGGCGAAGGCGTTATCGGAGCAATTTGCGGATTTCGGCGGAAAGGGCTTCGGCTATGCGGCATTTCTCACGGCTGAATTGAAACCGTATATCGACCGGGCATACCGGACGGACAGCCGCCCGCAATCGACAGGCATGATCGGAGCGTCGCTCGGCGGACTGATCTCGCTGTACACAGCTTATTTATATCCGAATGTTATAGGCAGAATCGGTTCAATATCCGGATCACTCTGGTACGAAGATTTTATCGACTTTATGCAAACAGAAAAGATTGATTATTCAGATTTGAAAGTTTATATGGATGTCGGCAGCGAGGAAGGATCTGGGAAGCAGAGTATTCAAAAGGATATGGTTCCGAACACACGAAGGGCGCATGCCATATTGGCTGGCATCGGACTCACCGGTGACCGGCTGCGGTTTGTTGAAGAGGAGGGGATGCCGCATGGCCCCGCATTTTTCGTGAAACGGTTCCCCGAAGCAGTGAAATGGTTATTCGCGGGAGAATAAAACAGCAGCAATACATGGAAGGGACCTCCCCTTGATTGCGGGATCCGACACGCCTATAAATTTCTATAAGGCATGAGGAAGAAGCTGACTTTGCCGCCAAAGGACGGCGAAGCCGTTTCTTCTCGAAATATAAGAAAGTAAAAATTTCGCTATACTTTGCTTATATTTCTGAGGGAAGAAACTAACTTTTGCCGCCAAAGGACGGCGAAGCCGTTTCTTCTTGTTCGTCACAAAAATACTGAGAAGGAATGAATGCCCGATGGCTGGACAATTAAACGAAGGGGCGGCAAATAAGGAAACGACGGCAAGGGACGGCAGGGTTACGATCCCGCGAACCGTGCAGCGCGTCATGCATTCGCGCGACGGCAGAAGCGAATACCGGATTTGCGTAGCCTATCCCGGCGAAGAAGCGCCGCCTGCGGGCTTTCCGGTTATTTACCTGCTTGACGCCAATGCCGTATTCGGGACGATGGTGGAGACGATGCGTGTTCTGGCAAGCCGCACGGACAAGACAGGGGTCGTTCCGGCGATTATTGTGGGCATCGGTTACGATACGGAACTTCCGTTCTCGTCTGCCCGCCATTATGATTTTACGATGCCGGTTGACGCAGCCGAACTGCCTCAGTCACCCGGTGGCCGGGTATGGCCGCGCCAAGGGGGAGCGGAGGCGTTCCTGCAGTTCATTGAAGGGGATTTGAAGCCTGCAATCGAGCGCGAATTCAGAATCGATCGTGCCCGGCAAACGATTTTCGGCCATTCCCTTGGAGGCCTATTTGTCCTGCACATGCTTTTCGTCAAACCGCAGGCGTTCCGGACCTATGTGGCGGGCAGTCCGTCGATTCACTGGAACAAGCGCTTCCTGGAGGCGAAGGAGCGGGAATTCGCTGCCCGCCTGGAGCGGGAGCGGCTGGAGACCCGCGTATATGTGGCGGCCGGGGAACTGGAGCAAACCCATAAAAGCCGGATCAACGATAATGCGCGCGAGCTGTGCGAACGCTTGTCTGCACTCGCGGATCGCGGAGTAAGCGCCCTTTACAAGGAATTTGAAGGCGAAGGCCACATATCGGTGCTTCCGGTCCTGATCAGCCATGCCGTCAGGTTTGCGTTGAAGGACACGTCCGGCAGGGCGGCCCCGCCAGACGGCGGACAGTTCTGAGAGGAATCCCCAACGGGAGACTGGGCTGAGAATCGGAGCTTAACAGGCAGCATTGTTGGGATTAATTGATAATGATTATTATTATCAATTAATCCCGGACTACGATGAGAGGGTGATGCCGGCTAAAAAACAGATGCGGTCGGTTAGCGCAAGCACACAAGGCGGTTGCCATACCGGCCATGAGCTCCGTATTTTATGGAGTCCCGGGCATGGAAGCGGCTCTAAACTCGAGGAGAGGACAGGATGCTATGGATTTTATCGACATAGAAGGCAAGGTTGCGCTCGTAACTGGCGCTGCCCAAGGTATCGGGGAAGCGGTAGCGCGTGCGCTCGCCGCACACGGGGCTGTTGTCGCCGCCGTAGACCGGAACGCCGAAGGGCTTATCCGGCTTGTGAGCGAGCTTGCGGCAGGCGGAAGCCATGCGGCGGCATTTCATGCGGATGTGAGCGACAGCGCGGACATTAATGAAGCTGTAGGGCAGATCGAGCGTGAGCTTGGCCCCATTGAAATTGTAGTCAATGTCGCCGGAGTACTGCGGACGAATCCAGTCGAGTCGATCAGCGACGAGGAATGGGAAACGATTTTTGCGGTCAACTCGTCCGGCGTATTCCATGTATGCCGTGCGGCAGCGCAGCGGATGACACCGCGCAAGTCGGGAGTGATCATTACGGTCGGCTCCAATGCCGCCGATGTTCCGCGCATGCGGATGGCCGCTTATGCGGCCTCCAAAGCGGCCGCGACAATGTTCACCAAATGTCTGGGGCTTGAGCTTGCCCGGCATCATATCCGCTGCAATATCGTGTCGCCGGGTTCGACCGAAACCGCGATGCAGTGGTCGCTCTGGCCGGATGAGAGCGGAGGGGAAGCCGTGATTGCCGGCTCGCTTGAAAGCTTTCGGGTCGGAATCCCGCTGCAGAAGCTGGCTGAGACATCGGATATTGCCGATGCGGTTCTCTTCCTGGCTTCCGACCGCGCACGTCATATTACGATGCAGGATTTGCGCGTCGATGGCGGCGCTGCTTTGGGAGTTTAAAAACGATTGTCAAAGGAGGCCAAAGCAATGATGGAACAAAATGTTATCTCCGCGGCGCATGCCAATGACCTTCTTGATGATTATCGGGCAGGCTCTTCCTTTTTCTTGTCGTCGCGGAAGCAGACCCTGCTGACGCAGGGCGTATCCGTCGTCGTGCCGGGCGGGCAGGGGCCGAATGAATTGAAGCTGCTGCCGGGGCGCGTGACGGAGCTGCTGAAGAACGTCAGGCAATCCGGACAGGGCATCCCGATCGTCGCAGGCGCAGTGCCCTTCGACGATACGATGCCGGCCCGGCTTGTTGTGCCGATGGCTATCCGGTTGGCAGGTCCGCTTCAAATCGATCCATCTGCTCAAGCGCAGCGGCCTGCAGGAGCGTCTTATGAAATACAAGATGTGCCGGAACCGGCAATATACGAGCGAGGCGTGGAGCGGGTGCTGGCGCTGCTTGGAATCGGCAATATCTCGAAGGTGGTCTTGTCACGAACGCTCGAACTGACCTCGTCGTCGGCAGTCGATGTTAATCAGCTGCTTCGCAATCTGGCCCGGAATAATGCGTCCGGCTATACGTTCGCCGCAGATTTGCCCAGACGGGCAACAAGCGGGCTTTATTCGGATTCCTCTACCGCAGGGTCAGGCAAGCGAACACTGATCGGAGCCAGTCCGGAACTGCTCGTTTCAAGGAAAGGGCTGCATGTGTTGTCCAATCCCCTGGCGGGGTCTATGCCCCGCAGCGACGATCCGGTCGAGGACGAACGGCGGGCGGCCGAACTGCTCATGTCCCGGAAAGATCTGCATGAGCATGCGGTTGTCGTCGATGCCGTCGCTGCAGCGCTTCGAATCTACTGCCGGAACCTGGAAGCTCCGGCAAAGCCATCTCTTATTCGAACCCCGACGATGTGGCATCTGTCGAGTGAGATCAGAGGTGAGCTGGATGATCCCTCCATCTCTTCGATCGAGCTTGCTGCTGCGCTGCATCCGACTCCGGCTGTCTGCGGAACGCCGACCGGGCTGGCGCGGGCAGCGATTCGCGAAATCGAACCGTTCGACCGGGAATTTTATACGGGTATGGTCGGCTGGTGCGATGCGGCCGGCGACGGCGAGTGGGCGGTCACGATCCGCTGCGCGGAGGTCGAAGACAGGTCGGTCCGCATGTACGCGGGAGCCGGGATTGTCGCGGGATCTGTCCCCGCGGCGGAGCTGGCGGAAACATCCGCCAAGTTTCGCACGCTGCTGCGCGCTATGGGTCTGAGTCACGAATAGCCAGAATAATGAAGAAGGAGGGATCAATTATGTTCGATAGATGCCCGGCGTGGCCGGAGGAATTTGCCCGAAGGTACAAAGAGACGGGCTGCTGGCAAGGGGAGACATTCGGAGAGCTGCTGCGGGTTCTGGCGGTCCGTCATGGAGACCGCACTGCCATCGTCTGCGGAGACAGCCGTATGAGCTACGGCGAGCTGGATGCTAGAGCCGGCCGGCTGGCGGCGGGTTTCCTTGAGCTTGGCATCAAGCCAATGGATCGCGTCATCGTCCAGCTGCCCAACATCGCGGAGTTCATTGAGGTCATCTTCGCGCTGTTCCGGATCGGCGCTCTGCCGGTCTTCGCCTTGCCGTTGCACCGGAGTGCAGAAATCACCTACTTCTGCGAGTTTACCGAAGCGGCCGCATACATTATACCGGACGTTCACGCAGGCTTTGATTACAGAGAGCTGGCCAGACAGATCCAGGACCGCGTACCGGCGCTTCGCGTCATCGTGGCGGGCGCATCGGAGGAATTCGCGGCGCTCGCCGGTCTGTATGCAGCTTCAGCTCACGGGAGCTTTCCCAAAGTAAGCTCCGGTGATGTCGCTTTCCTTCAGCTCTCCGGAGGAAGCACGGGACTGCCGAAGCTGATTCCCCGGACACATGACGACTATATATACAGCCTGCGTGTCAGCGCCGAAATATGCGGCCTCGACGAAAGCAGCGTGTACCTTGCCGCGCTTCCGGCCGCCCACAACTATCCGCTAAGCTCGCCGGGTGTACTCGGCACGCTGTATGCCGGCGGCAAAGTCGTTCTCGCCCCGGGTCCAAGCCCGGACGAGGCATTCCCTCTTATTGAGCGGGAACGCGTCACGATCACGGCACTGGTCCCGCCCCTTGCGATGATCTGGCTGGAGGCGTCGTCATCGCTTAGCAGCGACCTGTCCAGTCTTCAGGTGCTGCAGGTGGGCGGGGCCAAATTCAGCGTGGAAACGGCGCGCCGCGTTCGTCCCGTCCTCGGCTGCATGCTGCAGCAGGTGTACGGGATGGCTGAAGGACTGGTCAATTATACAAGATTGGACGACTCTGAGGAGGTCATCGTGGGTACCCAGGGCAGGCCGATGTCGCCTTACGACGAGATCCGCCTGGTCGATGAGGACGATTGCGAAGTGAAGCCGGGTGAGACCGGGCATTTGTTGACGCGCGGACCTTACACGATCCGCGGGTATTACAAGGCCAAGGAGCATAACGCCAAGGCATTTACTTCTGACGGTTTTTATCGGACCGGGGATCTGGCGCGGCTGACTCAGACCGGCTATCTCGTTGTGGAAGGGCGGGCAAAGGATCAGATCAACCGCGGCGGTGACAAGGTCGCAGCCGAGGAGGTCGAGAATCATCTCCTGGCGCATGCTGCCGTTCTTGATGCGGCGGTCGTTTCGATGCCCGACGAGTTTCTCGGTGAACGGTCCTGCGCATTCGTCATCCCCCGCGGACATCCGCCATCAGCTGCCGAGCTGAAAAAATTTTTGCGGGAACGGGGTCTGGCGCCTTATAAAATTCCCGACCGGGTGGAGTGGGTCGAATCATTTCCGCAGACCCTGGTAGGCAAGGTAAGCAAAAAGGCGCTGCGCGAGGTTATCGCCCGGAAGCTGCTGGCCGCTGCCGGGAACCGCGTATCGTTTAGCGGCGACAGCGCTCATTAAATTAACGAAAGAAGGGATTTTGTATGGCTTTACCTTCCATTTTACCTTATACGATGCCAACTGCCTCCGAATTGCCGGAGAATAAAGTGTCATGGTCGCCCGATCCGAAACGCGCCGTCCTGCTCATTCACGATATGCAGCAATATTTTGTCGATGCTTTTACACCTGGGGAATCGCCCGTGAACGAGCTTGTCGCGAATATCTCTATGCTGCGGAAGCAATGCGTGGAATTCGGCATTCCTGTCGTCTATACGGCGCAGCCCGGCGGACAAACGCTCCAGCAGCGGGGGCTGCTGCAGGACTTCTGGGGAGCGGGCATTAACGGCGGGCCTTATCAGAAGCGGATCATAGAGGAGCTTGCGCCGGAGCAGCAGGATATCGTTCTGACAAAGTGGCGGTACAGCGCATTCCGCAAAACGAATCTGCTGGAACTATTGAACGGACAAGGCCGCGATCAGTTGATCGTATGCGGTATTTATGCCCATATCGGCTGCCTGCTGACCGCGTGCGACGCATTTATGCAGGAGGTGGAGCCGTTCTTTGTCGCCGATGCGGTGGCGGATTTTACATTGGAGCATCATCGGATGGCGATAAAGTACGCGGCGGATCGCTGCGCGGTCGCGACCTCGATGCAGCAGCTGCTCGACAAGCTGCGGACGGCGCAGGACGCGGCGGACCAGGCGGACCAGGCGCTTAATGAAGCCGTCATAACGACGGGCGAAGGAGGCGGTGCGGAATCGGGTAGAGCAGCCGGAACGGCGGATGAATCGGCCGCGGCTTCCGATGAAGGAAAGGCCTCGGCAAGCGATTCCACCCAAGCCTTAGCAGAAGACGGCAGTCTGCCGCTCACACTGGACCTTATACGCGAGCAGGTCGCTGAGCTTTTGCAGGAATCACCCGCCGAAGTAGGCGATCACGATGATCTGGTTCATGAAAAAGGGCTCGATTCCATAAGAATTATGAGTCTAGTCGAGCGTTGGAGGTATACCGGCGCCGGGATTACCTTCGTGGAACTGGCCGAGCGGCCAACGCTTATCGACTGGTGGAAGCTGCTGTCTTCGCGTTCGCTGCCGGCACTGCCGAACACCGATTATTTCGCTTGGCGGAGGGGGTAGAGAACGATGCTTAACCGTCAGGATGGCTGCCGGCCTTTATCGGGCGCGCAGTCCGGTATTTGGTTCGCACAACAGCTCGACCCGGAAAACCCGATCTATAACACAGGGGAATGGGTAGAAATTCACGGGCCGGTGGATACCGCCTGCTTCGAGGCCGCGCTGCGCCAGGCCGTTGGCGAGGCGGAATCGCTGCATGCCCGTTTCGGGGAGGACCGGGATGGCCCATGGCAAATCATCGATCCTTCATCCGATTGGCCGCTGCACAGGATCGACGTCAGCGCCGAGCCCAACCCGCGGGAAGCCGCCGAAGCATGGATGAAGGGCGATCTCGCTCGGCCGGTCGATCTGACATGCGGCCCGATCTTCGCCGAAGCCTTGTTCAAGGCGGCCTCCGACCGTTACTTCTGGTACCAGCGCATTCATCATATCGCGATCGACGGCTACGGCTTCTCGCTCATCGCCCAGCGTGTGGCCAAGCTGTACACTGCGCTCGCCGGAGATGCGCCTTTCGAAGCGAATGCCTTCGCTCCGCTTCGTCTCATTCTGGAAGAAGAGGCGGCTTATCGCGCTTCGGAGAAGTACGGGCAGGACCGCCGCTATTGGATGGAGCGCTTCGCCGACGAGCCCGATGCAGTCAGTCTGGCCGAATGGGCTCCACGCACATCCGCAAGCTTCCTCCGCAGAACCTCGTATTTGCCCCCGGTCAGCGCGGATTTACTGCGCGGGGCGGCAAGCCGCTGCGGAGCCGGAGCCGGTTGGCCGGATGTCGTCATTGCGGCGGCGGCGGCTTATGTCCACCGTCTGACCGGGGCCAGGGACGTTGTCTTGGGACTGCCGATGATGAACCGTCTCGGCTCTGCCTCTCTGCGCGTTCCGGGCATGGTCATGAATCTGCTTCCGCTGCGCCTGCAAGTCCGGCCGGACATGACGTTGTCCGCTCTTATCCGGCAGATTGCCGGGGGAATTCGCGAGCTGCGCCGCCATCAGGGCTACCGTCACGAAGAGCTGCGCCGCGATCTGAAGCTGCTTGGCGGCAACCGCCGCTTGTTTGGGCCGCAAATCAATGTGATGCCATTCGACTACGGCCTGCAGTTCGCCGGCTTCCGCAGCACGACGCATAATCTCTCGGCTGGTCCGGTCGATGATCTGTCGATCAATGTATACGACAGAGCCGACGGCAGCGGCTTGCGCATCGATCTGGATGCGAATCCCGCCGTTTACAGCGAAGACGATCTTGCGTCTCACCAGCGCCGGTTCGTGCGCTTTTTGGAAACGGCGGCGGCAGCCGACATGAATTCGCCGATCGGACGGATCGGGCTTCTTCTGCCGGAAGAGAGCCGCCAAGTATTGGCGGAGTGGAATGAGACCGAGCAAGCCGTGCCGGAGGCTGGAACTGCCGCTTTGTTCGAGATGCAGGCCGCCCGAAGTCCCCAGGCGACGGCCGTTATCTGCGGCGATAACTCACTGAGCTATGCCGAGCTGAACGCACGGGCGAACCGGCTGGCTCATCTGCTGATCGAACGGGGAGCAGGCTCCGGGGAGATAGTCGCTTTGGCGCTGCCGCGTTCGGGGGATATGGTCGTCGGGCTGCTGGCTGTGCTCAAGACGGGGGCGGCCTATCTGCCTCTGGATACCGATTATCCGGCCGACCGGGTCGCTTATATGCTCGGCGATGCCCGTCCGGGATTTATGCTCACATGCGAGCAGATGCTCCCCGGACTGCCCGAGACCGGAGGACTGCTGCGCATCGTGCTGGATGAGCCCGATACGATTGCGGAGCTGGGTCAATACTCCGCATCGAATCCGGGCAATGCCGACCGCATCCGGCCGCTATCGCTTCTGAGTCCAGCCTACGTCATTTACACCTCCGGCTCGACCGGCAAACCCAAAGGCGTCATGATTTCATATGCAAGCCTCAGCAACTTCCTCTTCGCGATGCAGGATCAATTCATGCTGGGCGAACGGGACCGGCTGCTGGCCGTCACGACGATCGCATTCGACATATCCGCTCTCGAGATCTATCTTCCTCTGCTGACGGGAGGAGCGGTTGCGGTTGCCCGGAAGATATCGATTCAGGACCCGGCCGAGCTGGCGGAATTAATCCAGGCAACCGGCGCTACGGTTATGCAGGCAACGCCGACGCTGTGGCATGTGCTCGCAGCGGCGGCTCCCGAGAAGCTGCGGGGCCTCCGTGTGCTCGTTGGCGGGGAGGCGCTTCCGGGCGCGCTCACGCTCACGCTGCATAATCTCGGCTGCCGGATTACGAATCTTTACGGGCCGACGGAAACCACCATCTGGTCGACTTCAGCAGAGCTGCAAAGCGGATATGCAGGGGCGCCGCCAATCGGCAGACCCATCTGGAACACGCAGGTTTATGTGCTGGATGCCGGCCTGCAGCCGGTCCCCCCTGGCGTGATCGGCGAGCTGTACATTGCCGGCGCCGGTGTCGCTCTCGGGTATTTGGGCCGTCCGGGCTTGACGGCTGAGCGCTTCGTCGCCGATCCGTTCGGACAGCCGGGCGCCCGGATGTATCGTACGGGCGATCTTGTAAGATGGCGTGCGGACGGGCAGCTGGATTATGTCAGCCGCGCCGATCATCAGATCAAGATTCGCGGATTCCGGATCGAGCTGGGCGAAATCGAGGCTGTGCTTGCCCGTCATAACGGCATCGCACAGGCAACGGTTATGGTGCGAGAAGACCAGCCGGGCGATAAGCGGCTGATTGCTTATATCGTTCCGGCTTCCGCTTCCGCCCCGGAGTCGGCGGAGCTGCGGCGTCATGTCGCGGCCAGCCTTCCCGACTATATGGCACCATCGGCGTTCGTAGCGATGGCCGGACTGCCGCTTACTCCGAACGGCAAGATTGACCGGAAGGCGCTGCCTGCGCCCGATCTCGCTGCGGAGATTACAGGGCGGGGGCCGCGCACGCCCCGCGAGGAAATATTGGCCGATCTCTTTGCCGAGGTGCTCGGATTGCCGAGGATTGGCATCGATGACGGATTTTTCGAGCTTGGCGGTCATTCGCTTCTCGCCGGCCGTCTGATGATCCGCATTCGCGATGCGCTCGGCGTCGAGCTGGGAATCGGCAGTCTATTCGAAGCGCCGACCGTTGCCGCTCTGGCGAAGCGGCTCGATCGGGCGCAGAACGCCCGGCCGCCGGTGCTGCCGGCAGAACGGACGGCTGAGGCTCCGCTTTCCTTTTCTCAGCGCCGCTTGTGGTTCCTTCACTGTCTGGAAGGGCCAAGTCCGACTTATAACATCCCGCTTGTGGCGCACCTGTCCGGCGAGCTTGATCGTGATGCTCTGCAGGCGGCGATTAGCGACATTGTTGAGCGGCATGAGACGCTGCGCACCATTTTTCCCGAGACGCTCGGCACTTCGCATCAGCTGGTTCGGGATGCGGCAGAGGCGCGGCCTGAGCTGATCACGGCCAGCGTCAGCGAGCGCGGGCTGCCCGAGGCGCTGGCTGCCGCAGTGCGCCACAGCTTCGATCTCGCCGTTCAGCCGGCGTTTCGCATCGAATTGTTCGAGCTTGGACCGGGCAAGCATGTGCTGCTTCTGCTGCTTCACCATATTGTCGGCGACGGCTGGTCCTTGACTCCGCTGGCCCGCGATCTTGCCGCAGCGTATGCTGCACGCTGCCGGGGCAAAGCTCCGGCATGGTCTGCTCTGCCGGTGCAATACGCCGATTATGCGCTTTGGCAGAATCGGCTGCTCGGCAGCGAGAGCGATCCGGACAGCCTGATTGCCAAGCAGCTCGATTACTGGAACCGCACGCTGCAGCATTTGCCGGATCAGCTGGAGCTGCCTGCCGACTTTCCGCGGCCCGCGGGGACCAGCTATAGGGGCGATACGATCGGGGTGGTGATCGATTCTGCGCTTCATGGCCGTCTGCTCGCGCTTGCCCGTGATTGCAGGTCAAGCCTGTTCATGGTGCTTCAAGCCGGTCTTGCGGCTCTGCTCACCAGACTGGGCGCGGGGACCGACATCCCGATCGGCAGTCCGATCGCGGGACGGAGCGACGACGCGCTCGACAATCTCGTCGGCTTGTTCGTCAATACGCTGGTGCTGCGCACTGACACATCGGGCGATCCGAGCTTCCGCGAGCTGCTTGGCCGTGTGCGCAAGGTGAATCTGGACGCTTATGAGCATCAGGATGTGCCCTTCGAGCGTCTCGTCGAGGTGTTGAATCCAGCCAGATCCCGGGCGAGACATCCGCTGTTCCAAATTATGCTGGCGTTCCAGAACACGCCTGACGCAGTGCTTGAGCTGCCTGGCATTGAGTCAAGCCTACGGATCGCCACCGTCGGCTCAGCCAAGTTTGATCTCACGCTGGAGCTCCGCGAACGGCGCGCGTCGGACGGCGGGCCCGGCGGCATCGAAGGCCTGATCGAATTCAGCACCGATTTATTCAAGAAGGAGACGGTTCAGACGATGGCGGCGCGCCTCTTAAGGCTGCTCGAAGCCGGGGCGGCCGATCCCGACAAGCCGATCGGACGGCTTGGGATTTTGGCGGCTGAGGAACGTCGAAAAATACTGGTCGAATGGAACGGGAACGACCGGCAGGAGAATGACCGGATAACAGTGCCGCCTGCAACTGTTCCAGAGCTGTTCGAGGCGCAGGCTGCCCGCAGCTCCGGGAATGCCGCGATCGTATTCGAAGACGATGTATGGAGCTACGCCGGGCTTAACGAGCAGGCGAACCGGCTGGCCTACCTGCTGATCGGCCGTGGCGTAGGCCCGGAGCGGATTGTCGCATTGGCAATGCCGCGTTCGATGGAAATGGTCGTGAGTATTCTCGCTGTGCTGAAGGCCGGAGGCGCCTACTTGCCGCTCGACCCGGATTATCCGGCAGACCGTATCGCTTTCATGCTCGGCGATACGAAGCCCGTATGCCTATTGACTCTCGCGGAGGCAGCGGCATCTTTGCCCGACACCGGGAATGTGCCGCTGATCGTGCTGGACGGGCCGGATACCATACGCCGCCTGGGACAATGTCCCGATACGAACCCGGGCGATGCGCAGCGAATCCATCCCCTGTCGCCGCAAAACCCGGCCTATGTGATTTATACCTCGGGTTCGACGGGCAAGCCGAAAGGCGTCGTCATCCCGCATCAGAACGTCGCAAGACTGTTCGGCTCTACCGATCACTGGTTTCAATTTGGAGCGGACGATGTCTGGACCTTGTTTCATTCGTACGCCTTCGATTTCTCGGTTTGGGAGCTATGGGGTCCGCTGCTGCATGGCGGCCGTCTTGTTGTCGTGCCTCATGCGATCAGCCGCTCGCCCGAAGAGTTTTCACGTCTTCTGGTGCGCGAAGGCGTGACTGTACTCAACCAGACCCCGTCGGCGTTCTATCAATTGATGCAGGCGGACCGGGAAAATCCGGAGATCGGGCAGAGATTGTCGCTTCGTTATGTGATATTCGGAGGCGAAGCGCTTGAACTGAGCCGTCTGGAAGAATGGTACAGCCGTCATCCCGAACATGCTCCGGTACTTGTGAACATGTACGGCATTACGGAGACAACGGTCCATGTCAGCTACAACGCGCTCGATCGGGGAGTCGCATCCAGGAGGGCGAACAGTCTGATCGGACGCGCCATACCGGATCTTGACGTCTATGTGCTCGACGACAGCCTGCAGCCGGTGCCGCCGGGGGTGGTGGGCGAGATGTATATTGCCGGCGAAGGTCTGGCCCGCGGCTATCACGGGCGTCCCGGTTTGACAGCGGAGCGGTTCGTTGCCAATCCGTTCGGCCCGCCAGGAACCAGAATGTACCGTACGGGCGATCTTGCCCGCTTTCTTGCGGACGGTTCGCTTGATTATATCGGCCGGGCCGACCACCAGATCAAAATCCGCGGCTTCCGGATTGAAATGGGCGAAATCGAGGCCATGCTGGTTCGGCATCCGTATGTGGCGCAAGCAGCAGTGACGGTTCGCGAGGATCAGCCGGGGGATAAACGTCTGATCGCTTACGTGGTTGCATCTTCGGAGGCAGCGCCTGAGCCTTACGAGCTTCGCCGTTATGTCGGCCTCAGCTTGCCGGATTATATGGTTCCATCCGCTATCGTCGTCATTGGCGCGCTTCCGCTCACAGCGAACGGCAAGCTTGACCGAAAGGCGCTGCCTGCGCCCGATCTTGCGTCCACCGTCAGCGGACGTGTTCCGCGTACGCCGCGGGAGGAGCTTCTGTGTGATCTGTTCGCCGAGATTCTCGGCTTGCGGAGAGTCGGGATCGATGACGGCTTCTTCGATCTTGGCGGCCATTCCCTGCTGGCGGTCCGTTTGATGAGCCGAATTCGGGATGCTCTGGGCGTCGAGCTGAGCATCGGCAGCTTGTTCGAAGCGCCGACGGTGGCCGGTCTTGCCGAGCGGCTCGAAACGGGCAGCGGTTCGGGAGCGCTGGAAGTCCTGCTGCCGCTGCGGACGCATGGGGAGCAATCCCCGCTGTTTTGCATCCATCCGGCAGGCGGGCTCAGCTGGTGCTATGCGGGGCTGATGAAGTCGCTTGGCAAGGATTATCCGATCTACGGCTTGCAGGCGCGCGGCATTGGTCAGCGCGAGGGGCTGCCGAAGACGCTGGATGAGATGGCGGCGGATTATATCGCGCATATCCGCAAGGTTCAGCCCAGCGGGCCGTACCATCTGCTCGGCTGGTCGCTCGGCGGCAATGTCGCCCACGCAATCGCGGTCCTGCTTCAAAGCGAAGGCGAGCAGATCAAGCTTCTTGTTATGCTGGACGCTTACCCCAGCCACTTCCTTCCATTGAAGGAGGGGCCGGACGAGCAGGAAGCGCTGATCGCGCTGCTCGCCCTTGGCGGGTATGATCCGGACAGCATGGGGGAGCAGCCGCTCACTCTTGCCAGCGCCGTCGCCACTCTTCGACGCGATGGCAGCGCGCTTGCGAGCCTTGACGAGACGACGATTCTGAATTTGAAAGAGACGTATGTCAATTCTGTACGGCTGCTGGGCGGTTTTGTGCCGAAACGATTCAAGGGAGAATTGCTGTTCTTCAGGTCCACGGTCATACCGGAGTGGTTTGCTCCGATCGACCCTGAAACGTGGCTGCCATATATCGACGGACAAATCGTGCAGCATGACATCGATTGCCGGCACAAGGATCTATGTCAGCCTGTGCCGCTTGCCGAAATCGGCCAAGTGCTCGCAGACAAACTGCATGCAATGAAAAGCGGCGATACGCGAACCGATGGGAGGGAGAGCATCTATGAGCAATCCGTTTGAAAACATGGACGGGGCTTACCTCGTTTTGATCAATGGGGAAGGGCAGTATTCGTTATGGCCGGCTTTCGTGGAGACGCCGAAGGGCTGGTCCGCCGTCTACGGACAAGAAAGCCGCCAGTCCTGCCTGGACTATATCAATTCGAAATGGACGGACATGCGGCCGGCAAGCCTGCACGCTTTGCCGACGCTGGGCTGAAGAGCGAGGCGGCCCCGATCCGGCATACTGTGCTTAGGGCGAGTATCCGAAGCATCCGCTGGAACGTTATGACTTTAATGAGAACATTCATGCTCGATGTACCGCTATCCTGTTAAATAAAATCAAATTTGTTTGCCTCCCCCTAGCGGGAGGTTTTTTGTTGGCGCTTAATAGTGCCGCCAATCAGATTCATCCAAGGATTCGTCTCTTGCAGTATCCGTTTGTCGTTTTGTCCAGCACCGGCTTTGTAAATGGGGCCTTCAGCGCTGCTTCTTGCCGAACAGCATAAGATTTCATGTATCGGCGTTGAACACATCCAGTAGAAAACAGATAAACAAGGGGAGTGCAGCATGATAATCATGATACACTCCCCTTGCTGGCTTTATTTATGGCTCTGCCATCCACCGGTCTCCGCCCGGATGGGGACAGCGCTTTTCCACAAACTTGGCGGAGACGCGGACAATACAGCCGCACAGCATGCAGGTTGTGCCATCCAGCAGCCTGGCGCATTCGCGGCAGGCGCCGAGTCTCCGCTCGTACAGCTCATCGGGCACGCAGCTGCCGTTCTTGACCAGATTCGACGACAAGATCCGGTTGATTTGCTCTTCCGTCACCTTGTAATGATCGGAGCAGCCTTTGCAGGAAGAGGTATGATTCATAGGATTCATGGAGATGGTTCCTATTCCGCAGCAATTTCAAGCAAGACTACTGACATCGGCGCAAGCTTCGCCTTGATTGCGGAGCCTTCTCTGGTGAAGGACTGGAATGGGGCTGGTTTCACATTGTCGGGCTGTTCAAACGTATTATGTGCATCGATGACATCGGCAGACAGCCCTGTGCCTGTGATGGAGAGCGTTTTGTTTTCCAATCCCCGAAGCTCAATCTCAACTTCAGCTCCGTCCTGATGGCTTACATTGCATAAGCTGACATGAATGCGGCCTTGCCCATCTTCAGTGGCCGAAGCGGAGATCTGCGGTATGCTGCCGCTTTCTCCTTCATAGTCCTGCGATATGCTATGTGTATGGAGACGGGCCGCATCCTGATGAACCTTGAACAGGTCGAACAAATGATAGGTTGGCGTCAGAAGCATTTTCTCCCCCTCCGTCAAGATCACGGACTGCAGCACATTCACAATTTGGGCAAGGTTCGCCATCTGCACTCTGTCGCAGTGCTCTTGGAAGATATGAAGGGTGATCCCGGCTACGAGCGCATCGCGAATCGTATTCTGCTGGTACAGGAAGCCCGGATTGGTGCCAGGCTCTACGTCGAACCAGGTCCCCCACTCGTCCACAATCAATCCGACCCGCTTGTCGGGGTCATACTGGTCCATAATGGCGGAGTGCTTTGTGATCAACTCCTCCATATAAAGCGCTTTCTTCATGGTTAGATGCCACTCGTTTTCCGGGAAGCCTGTCGCTGCTCCTTTTCCATCCCAGAAGCTGCCGGGAACCGTATAATAATGAAGACTGATCGCATCCATCTTCGTATGGGCTTCCTTCATCAGCGTTTCCATCCAGCGGTAATCTGCTCCGTTAGGGCCGCAGGCGATTTTGTATATCCGGTTGTCTTCGTAATTCCGGACATACGTCTGGTATTGCCGATAGAGATCGGCGTAATATTCGGGACGCATATTGCCGCCGCAGCCCCAGTTTTCGTTGCCCACGCCAAAATATTTGATGTGCCACGGCTTCTCCCGGCCGTTCTGCTTGCGCAGGTCCGCCATCGGGGACACGCCGCCCGAGGTCATATATTCCACCCACTCCGACATTTCCTGGACCGTCCCACTGCCAACGTTGCCGGATATGTAGGGCTCGCATTCCAGCATTTCACACAGCATCAGAAATTCATGGGTACCGAAGTGGTTATTCTCAATGACGCCGCCCCAATGCGTATTGATCATCCGCTTGCGGGATTCTCTTGGACCGATGCCGTCCTTCCAATGATACTCGTCGGCGAAGCAGCCTCCCGGCCAGCGCAGTACAGGAATGTTAAGCTTCTTGAGCGAAGCAACAACATCATTACGGATACCATTCGTATTCGGAATGGGAGAATCCTCGCCAACCCAGATTCCTTCATAAATACATCTACCCAAATGCTCGGAGAAATGACCGTATAGATTGCGGTTGACTGTGCCCTCTTTTAAATCCGTATTCACAATGACTTTGTTGGCTACTGTTTTCAGATCTGCCACTGCCAGCTTCATCTCCTTGGATTAATATTATTATTAATTAATATAATGATTATATTAATTAATATCATAATAGGAGTTTTTGGAGTTATTTGCAACTTTTTCTGCTTGGTGAACAGGCGGATTAAAAGGCGGGTAACTTTGTTACATGCTTTTTACAAGTTGGAGAAGCTTTATTCATATCGAACTTATAGGATAAGAGAGGGATAGACCCGGTTAAGGAGAGAAAGATCGTCATGACAGGGTGAACGATGATGGGGGAGATCATCTTTCGAGAGGGTGGGCTTCTATGCTAAAGGATGAACAGACAGCGAAGGATGGAGCAATGGACGAAGCTTTCAGCGCTTTATATCAAAAGCACTACAAGCAAGTTTATTATTCTGCCTATTCGATTATAAGAGACCACTTTCTGGCTCAGGATGTGGCACAGGAAACCTTCATGAAGATTTTCCGCCGTTTCCATACGTTGAAGGATAAAGAAAAGAAGGAAGCCTGGCTAAACGCCATTTCCAGAAATACAGCTATCGACTTTTACAGGAAAAGACTTAGAAGACAGGAAATATGGAACGATAATATCGAATTCATCACTGGAGCTGCCGAAGAAGGAATGGAGCATTCACTAGAAATGAAAACCGTCCACGAACTGCTCTTGTCATTGGAACCGGAGCATCGGCAGTCTCTTTTGCTTATATATGAATACGGGATGTCCTATGAACAGCTGGCACGTTTTCAGAACACCTCCGTTAGTGCAGTGAAGTCACAGCTACACCGCTCAAAAAAGAAACTGCAGTCCATGGCACGGGAAATGGAACAGTCATGCTGACCCTATATTGGACAGATGGTTAAAAGAGATTTTAGCCAATCTGCAGGAGATTGGTCGGTAAGCAGACAATGATGGGATTGAATCGGCATCAGTCTCATCCCCGGAACATGGAGCGGGAGCGGTTTTGTGAGCCAATAAGAGACCAGGCTCGGCGGGATGTTTCAGCCGTTCGGCCGGATGGAGGCAGCCGAGCCGCCTGGATCAATAATTATCAGATTGCTTACATTGGGGCGGATGGCGCTCTGGAATAGATCGCGTACCGGATGGGCAAGGATCTGACGATTTAAGCGGGCAAGCTGCAGGGAAATAATATTTTGAACGAAACGTCGGGTTATCTGGGTGTTGTTCCCTTCTGGACGGCATGGAGTCCAGAAAACAGCAGGCTTGTGATTGATGGACAGAAGCCGTATGTACAAGAGATAAGGCCTGCGTCTGTGTCTATTGCAGTCCAGGCAGCAGATAACGAGCCTTTTATTATAGAATTTCAATGAAATGCGTTGAGCAGGCGATCAAGGTACAGATGATAATAATCAGAAGGTCAACGATTATATGGAGGTATTATAAAGTATAGTAGATATATCATCTATAATTAAATGTAAATGAATTCACTACTTTTAATTGTATAGGGCGGAACGTATACTATAAGAGGTTTATAGAAAAGTTCTGGTGAAAGACCAAATAGGAGGAGGCCAGTAGAATGGCGAAAGTAGTGGTTACCGGCGGAAGCGGGATGCTGGGCAAATGGGTGGTCAGGCATTTTGTCGAACAGGGCTATGACGTAATAAACGCGGACGTAAAGCATCCTGAGGAACCGCTTTGTCCGACGCTTCTCATAGATCTGAACAACCTTGGCGAAACATACGGCGTACTGGCGGGAGCGGATGCCGTTGTGCATCTTGCGGCTATTCCGGCTGCGCATATCAAGCCAAGCGAAGTGACCTTCAACAACAATGTCATGTCTACGTACAATATTTTGGAAGCGGCTGCAGGACTCGGAATCAAGAAGGCGGTTATCGCTTCAAGCGAGTCTTCCTACGGCATCGTGTTTGCGGTTAACCGCTTTGGTCCGCAGTATGTGCCGGTCGATGAGGAGCATCCGCAGCTGCCTCAGGACAGCTACGGCCTGTCCAAGGTAGTGAATGAGCAGACAGCGGACATGTTCCACCGCCGCACCGGCATGCAGGTCGTATCGATGCGGATCGGCAACGTTATTGCGCCGGATGCATACAAGGGGTTCCCGCGTTTCATTCATAATCCGGAGATGCGTGACCGGATTCTGTGGAGCTATGTGGATACCCGCGATGTTGCCGAAGCATGCCGTCTGGCGATAGAAACGGACGGGCTCGGTTCGGTCGCCCTCAATTTGGCCGCCGACGATACGAGCATGGCGGTGCCGAGCCGCGACCTGATGGCTGCGCGTTTTCCCGAGGTGAACGATTTCCGCCAGCCGCTTGCCGGCTACGAATCGCTGCTGAGCAACGAGAAAGCGAAGCGGCTGCTCGGCTGGCAGCCCAAGCATGTCTGGCGCGATTATGTAAAAGAAGAGTAGGAAATTTACAGGGAAGATTGCGTAAAAAAACGCAGTATAAGCGGTAAATATGAACGCCTCTTGATTCGGCTATGCCGGATTGAGGGGCGTTTTTGCCGTTCAACATGATAGAGCGGAAAAAGCGTCATGGCACACTCCGGTTCCGGCCCCTGTCCGAACCACTGTAGCCAGGAAATACCTTGATAGACTGCCACTTCAGCGCACGAAAGCACCCATCAGCCTCTCCAGTGAGGAAAAACCGTCTTGGACACGCACCGGCCCCTGTCCGAACCAATGCAGCCAGGAAAAACCTTGCTAGAGCACCACTTCAGCGTGCGAAAGCACCCGCCAGCCTCTCCAGTGAGGAAAAACCGTCTTGGACACGCACCGGCCCCTGTCCGAACCAATGCAGCCAGGAAAAACCTTGCTAGAGCACCACTTCAGCGTGCGAAAGCACCCGCCAGCCTCTCCAGTGAGGAAAAACCGTCTTGGACACACACTAGCCCCTGTCCGAACTACTGCAGCCAGGAAAAACCTTACTAGAGTGCCACTTCAGCGCGCGAAAGCACCAAACAGCCTCTCCAGTGAGGAAAAACCGTCTTAGACACACACTAGCCCCTGTCCGAACCACTGCAGCCAGGAAAAACCTTACTAGAGTGCCACTTCAGCGCGCGAAAGCACCGAACAGCCTCTCCAGTGAGGAAAAACCGTCTTAGACACGCACCGGCCCCTACCCGGACCACTGCAGCCATTGGACACACACCGCCGAATGGCGTTAGGTGGTTCCCAAAGCAGGGGTTCCTTTTCCCCAGAGAGCTCCGTCCCTGCTTAAAGCTTATAGTTAGATCGTCCCGGCCGCTGCACTCTTGCCTCACATTACCGTTTTTTCGCCAACTCCTTTAGATAGTCCACCAACCGCAAGAATATCCAATTTTCTACTGTAAGCGCGTTCAATATAATAATGTCAGAGGCCGCATACAGCGCCTCATCACAGTGAATATCGGGAGGGTTATGAATGAAGAAGAGGAGAACGGCACTTGCTTTACTGGTCATTCTTACGCTGGTCCTCAGCAGCTTGCTCAGCGCTTGTTCCTCAAACGGAGGCAATAACAACAAGGCTGAAGAGGGCGGAGCGAACGTGCCGGCCAACCAGCCTGCCAATCAACCGGCTGATGAGCCTGCCAATACGCCGGCCAACAACGCGAACAGCGAGCCTCAGGAAGAGAGCAAGGAGCCGGTGACGCTGAAATTCACCTACTGGGGAAGCCCGCAGGAGAAGACGGCGCTGGAGCAGGCGACGAAGAAATTTACCGAGAAGTACCCCTGGATAACGGTGGAACCGATCCATATTCCAGAGGCCGACTATGATGCCAAAATCACTGCGATGGTAGCCGGCAACGAGTCGCCGGACCTCGGCTATATGCACGGCGAGCTGGCCGATCCCTGGCAGAATGAAGGGAAGTTCGTCAATTTGTTCGAGCTGCTCGATAAGGATACGGAGCTCAAACGGGAAGACTTCCTCGATTACATCTGGTTCAAGGCATCCGACGACTTCGCATACGGCATCAGCACGGCAGGCGAAATGTTCGGCCTGTTCTACAACAAGGATCTGTTTGATGCGGCAAAAGCGGCGTACCCGCCGGCGAAGCCGGAGGAAGCCTGGACATGGGATGAATTCGTAGAGGTGGCCAAGAAGCTGACTCTCGACAAGAACGGCAAGAACGCCTCCGAGGAGGGCTTTGATCCGAAGAATATCAAGCAGTACGGCGTTTCCTTCGAGACATGGTGGGGACCGGTGCAGGCGCAGGTCGTCAACAATGAAGGCGAATGGATCACGAAGGACGGCAAATTCGGCTTCAGCCAGCCGGAGGCGACCGAAGCCATTCAGCGAATGGCCGATCTGATCAATGTCCATCATGTGGCGCCATCGCCGGTTCAGGCGAAATCGATTCCGTCGCAAGCCGTGGCTCTGCAGTCGAAGCTCGTTGCCATGTCGATGCACGGACAATGGATCAATCTGGATTTGGGCGCAGCCAAGGTGAACTACGACATCGGAGTTCTGCCGAAAATGAAACGCAGCGTGCCGATGGGCACAAGCGGTCTGTCCGTCATTTATAAATCATCGCCGCATATTGAAGAGGCGTGGATGCTGACTAAATTCCTGGAAAATCCGGAAGGCTCGATTGATCTGTACAAAGGCGGCTTGTGGATGCCGACCATGACCAAATGGTATACGGACCCCGCGCTTGTCGCGCAGTGGGCCGAGAACAACCCGGCGCATCCGGCAGGCTTCAAGGATGCCATGATGAACAATCTGCTCAATAACGCCGTTCCCTCTGCACCTTATTACGTCAAGAACTTCTCGAAAATCAACGCGATTACATTCGCTGAGATCGATGCCGTCATGCTTGGCAAGAAGACAGCGGCCGAGGCAATGAAGGAAGCGGAAGCGAAGGTGCTGCCCGAAATTCAAGGACGCTACGACGCCCCTTAAGTCAATATCAGATCTGGACGGCCATGCAGGCTGTCAGCAGCGGCCGGACTATTCCCGGTCCGGCCGCTTCAATGAATATGCAAATTGGAGAGAAACCTTATGAAAACGGTAACGGAAGTCAAGGGCGCGCTCAGCGCCGAGCCTTCGGTAAAGAAAAGAAAACGGGCCGGAGATTTCTTCTATGGCGTGCTGTTCGCTTCACCCGTGCTGGCCGGTTATTTGATCTTCGTCATTATTCCGATCGCCGTCACGCTGTTTCTGAGCTTCACCGAATACAATGTCGGCACGACTCCAAAGTTTATCGGACTCGATAACTACACCCGTCTCTTCAGCGGGGCCGATACGTTCTTCTACCCGGCGGTAAGAGCGACAGTGTACTATGTTGGCGTCAGCGTTCCGCTCGGCATCATCATTTCCTTCTTCGTCGCGATACTGCTTAATCAGCGAATCGCCGGCAGGGCGGTTTTCCGGGGCATTTTCTACCTGCCGGTCATTATTCCGCTGGCCGCTTCCTCCATGGTATGGCTGTGGCTGCTCCAGCCGGACTTCGGCATCGTCAATTTTGCGCTCGAATCGCTGCATCTGCCAACGTCCAAATGGCTTGGAGAGATGAATTCCGTCATCCCGACGCTCATTTTATTCAGCTTCTGGACGCTCGGCAACACGATCGTCATCTTTCTCGCGGGGCTTCAGAACATTCCGTCCCATCTGTACGAGGCGATTGAAATCGACGGCGGGAACGCCTTCGCGAAGCTGATCTATGTGACGATCCCGCTCAGCTCGCCGATCATTTTTTTCAACACGGTCATTGCTTTTATCAACGGCTTCCAGACCTTCGTCCAGCCGGCGGTCATGACGCAGGGAGGACCGGGCACCTCCAGTCTGCTGTACGTGCTGTTCCTGTTCAACGAAGGCTTCAAATTCGCCAGAATGGGCAGCGCCAGCGCGATTTCGATGCTGCTGTTCATCGTGATTATCCTGTTCACGGCTGTCATATTCATATTTTCCAAAACGCTGGTTCATTACGAAGGGCAGGGGGGCGGAAAAAAATGAGAAAACTATCGCTCTTAAACAAGACGATTGTCTATATTCTGCTGCTTGCCGGAAGCGTGTTCTGCCTGTTCCCGATTATCTGGATGCTTCGCACCTCCGTTATTCAGATGGGGGACTTGTATCAGGTGCCGCCGAAGCTCATTCCGCCAAAGCTGATACTCGACAATTTCCGGGATGCGCTCAGCGCGTATCCGTTCGGACGGTTTTTCATGAACAGCGCGATTATTACGCTGTCGGCGATCGCCGGGGTGCTGCTCTCTGCGTCGATCTGCGCCTACAGCTTCTCGCGGATCGAATGGTACGGCCGGGATAAGGTATTCGGTTTTATATTGACGGGCCTGATGATTCCATTCTTTGTCGTCATGATCCCGCAGTTCGTCTTCTGGAAAACGCTTAATCTGACGGATACGTTCGTACCGCTTATTGCGCCGGCCTGGTTCGGCGGCGGGGTGTTCAACATCTTTTTGCTGCGGCAGTTCTTCATGAGCATTCCCCGCGATCTGGACGAAGCGGCCAAGGTGGACGGGGCTGGCCATTTCCGGATTTACTGGCAGATTGTGCTGCCGATCAGCAAGCAGGCGATGATCGTCGTCGGGCTGCTGACCTTTCTCGCCAACTGGAACGATTATCTGGGTCCCCTCGCGTTTATTACCTCCGAGAAGCATTACACGCTCATGCAGGGACTGACCTTGTTCCAGGGCTCCTATTCCGCGCAGTGGAATCTGATGATGGCGGCGACCTCCGTAATTGTCATCCCATCTCTCATCGTCTTTCTGTTTGCCCAGCGTTATTTTATCGAAGGCATTGCCATGACAGGAATAAAAGGGTAGGCATATGCCCGTTCTTACAGCATGGCCGCCCTTTTGGAAGGGAGTGATGCCGCAAAAAGAAACCGCTTGCAAGTCGAGCTCCGGCGATCAATTAGAGAAAGAAGAATGACAGCGCCGCCGGATATTTGGAAGCGTCCGGGCTATCCGCCCGTCACATCTTTATGACCGCAGCTTGAGGCGCACCGGACGTGAAACATTAGCAGTGACATTAATTTCGGGAGGTTATGGTATGCTGCGCGTTGCAAAACAAGTGAAGTTGACCATGAACAATAAGGAGGTATTGTATGCTGCGCTTTAAGAGCACCATTCGCAAGTCGGTCGGCAAATCGGTAGCGGGCACGGTTATGGCTGTATCGCTGCTGCTGGGTCCCGGCATGTTCGTTTCCGCAGCGGATGCGGTCCCGCATAATAACGATCCGGGCATGCCCGTGTTCGTCAATCCCGGCGACAAGCCGGTTGTCCCTGCGGAGCCTGCCGCTTACGCCGCCGGAAGCAGCATGATGAGAGCCATGTATGAGGCGGATATAGCCGCCGGCGGGACCTCGTACTGGATGGATAGATTGCTGGCCCGCTCCGGCAACGATACAACGGGGAGCTACATGCTTTCGCGGGGCAAGGCGCTTTATATGTACAAACATACCGCATCGGTTATCGGGTTCGGGAACGATGTGGCTTATTGGGACGAGATCAGCAACCAGAAGGCGTATTCCATCCAGGCGGCAGGCGTAACGTTCACGGAGGATTCCTCCAAGCGCTACCAGACGCCGAGCTACTGGTACGGATTCTTCAACGCGGCGACGGCCGGCTACACGCTGGAGGAAACGAAATTCATCACCGACAATAACGTTGCCGTGACCAATGTAACGATCAAGAATACGGGGACGAGCAGCAAAAGTCTGACGCTGACGGCAGACTCGCCTTATGCGACGACAGCCTCGGCGGACGGCGCCGAGCTGACCGGCGTCATCGACGTGAAGAACAAGCTGACCAAGCTGTATCCGCGCTTGAGCGGCGACGGCATGTCGGCAGCCGGCGGAATTTTGACCAGAGCGGTCGAGCTTGCAGCCGGAGAGTCGGTTACGATCAAGTTCCAGATGGGCTTTATCGCCAATGAGATCCCGCAATCGCTGACCGATTACAACCGCTATAAGGGCTACGACGCGAATACGGCTTACTTGACTCAAATGAAGGAATACAACGAGTGGTGGGCGGACAATATTCCGTACATCGACGTTCCCGACGAGAATATCAAGAAAATCGTGTATTACCGCTGGTGGCTGAACCGCTTCAATTTCCTTGACGCGAACATTCCCGGCAACGACTTCCAGTTCCCGATTTCCGTGGAAGGCGCTCTTGGGTATAACAACGCGATCGTGCTGACACAGCCGATGCATATGCAGGATCTGAAATATTTGCGCAATCCGATCTATTCCTACGGGGATTGGGTGTCGGCGGGCGAGGTATCCAGGGACAGTCTGTTCACCGATAATCCAGGCGACCCCGCCAACTGGAACAACAGCTATACCCAATACATTGGAGACTCCGCGTGGCAGACGTATCAGGTCCACGGAGGACAGACCAAGATTCTGAACAATCTGGCGCGTTACTCGGAGAAGGATGTCAAGGGCCAGCTGGACCGGTTCGATACCAACGACAACTATCTGATCAACTATGATTGGGGCTCGTTGACAGGTAATGACGCGGACACCAATGCGTTCAATTATTACCAGAAGCGGGGCAATATCGATCAGGACCGCACGGAAAGCGCATTTGTCTACGGCAACGCCAAGGCTGCGGCCAATGCTTACACACTGCTTGGCAATACGGCCAAAGCCGACGAGATGAACGAGCTTGCCGGGAAAATCCGGGAGGCATTCCTGAACATTCTGTGGGACGATTCGACCGATATGTTCCTGCAAAAGGACTTATTCTCCAACAGCTTCATCCCTTGGAAGGATTCAAACAATTACTACGCCTTCCAGATGGACGGACTTATTCCGAAGGATGATCCCAAGTACCTGGAATCGCTCCGTTTCTGGGCGGACAAGGATGAATTTCCGATCTTCCCGTTCTATACTGCGAACCAGAAGGACAAAGCGCTGGCAGTGGCGGCGGGAGTCGGAGGAAGCAATAACTTCTCCAACATCAACGCCACGGGCGACATGAGGCTCTTCACCGAAGTGCTGCGAAAATACCCGGATCAATCCTATATCACGGCGGATATGTACAAGAAGCTGATGTACTGGACCGGCTGGGCTATGGCGCCAAACGGCAATATTCAATACCTGGACAACAACGAATACTGGTACAACTGGAACCCGACGACCAAGCAAATCGGCGGCAGATCCGGCATTCACCATAACATTCTCGGCAATTACAATTACTCGGTTATTGAGGATATCGGCGGACTCGTGCCGCGTATCGATTCCACGGTGGAGCTGTGGCCGATCGATATCGGATGGGATAAATTCACCGTCAACAATCTGAGCTATCATGGCAGCGACATGACCATCGTATGGGATAAACCGGACGGTACGGTCAGCTATCCAGGCTCCCCTGAGGGCTACTCGCTGTATATCGACGGCAAGCTGGCGTTTACCACGGATAAGCTGGCCCATCTGGAATGGAATCCGGCTACCGGCGAAGTGTCCGTCAAGGACGCAAGCGGAGCAGCTGTGCTTGCTCATAACAGCAGCGCGAGTCTGAAAGCGGCCAATGAGGTCGACCTGTCGACGAACGAGCGTGCGGTCGATCTGTTCCAGAAGGCCGGCGTGGATCTTTCAGCCGAGTCGGGCAGCGCGGACAATTTGGCGCTGAACGCCAATGCGACAGCATCCTTCACCGCTCCCAACACATCGACGGCCAATGCCGTGAACGGCTTTACCATCAGCGGCAATGCATACTCGTCGGGCGGCTTCCGCGCTGATCCTCCAATTTGGGGCAGCAAGGGCTCGACGAACGCGCAGGACTGGTTCCAGCTCGATCTGGGCGCACCGAAGAAGTTCGACGATATCAAGCTGTATTTCTACAATGACAAGCCGACAAACACGTACAGCGAGCCTTCCTTGTACTCGGTTCAATATTTGGACGATGAGTCCGGCACCTGGAAATCGATTCCCGGCCAATACAAGTCGCCGACTCTGGCCAATTTCAACCATGATCAATTCCCGCCTGTAACGGCGCAGAAGCTCAGAGTCCTGATGACGCCGAAAGCAGGCTTTGGCATCGGGCTCAAGGAAATTCAAGTGTTCAGTACCGGTGTAAAAGCTCCGGAAGCGGTCAATACGCCGCCGGTTGTGCTGGCTCAGCAGGATTCGGGCGCGAAGATTCCGCTCAAGGCCAGCCTGCTCGCTTCAATCACGGATGACGGAGCCCCGGACGGCAAGCTTTCTTCGCTCTGGACGCTGAAGAGCGGACCGGCAGGCGGCCAGGCGATCTTCGCCAATGCTGCCAATGCGAATACCATTGCCAGCTTCAGCAAGCCGGGCACCTATGTCGTGACAGTCACCGCTACCGACGGCGAGTTGTCGACAGCCGTCGATGTCACGGTAACGGTCGATCCGCTGCCTAATGAAGTGAATGTGGCCCTGGCCGCGACGGCAAGCACCTCCTACGTCTCGACATGGGAGAATCTGAATGCGATCAAGGACGGCTACGATCCGCGCAACTCCACGGATAAAACGGGCGGCGGTTACGGCAACTGGAATGCCTCCGGCGCAACCCAGTGGGTCCAGTACGACTGGCAGTCGCCGGTCAATATCAATAAATCGGATGTGTACTGGTGGACGGACAACGGCGGGATACTCGCCCCGACGGCCAGCAAGCTGCAGTATTGGAACGGCACCGCCTTCGTCGATGTGCCGAGCACGACAGGCAACGGGGTGGCACTGAACAAATACAACACGACAACCTTCCCCTCGATCACAACGACGAAGCTGCGGATGACGATCACCAGAGGAACGCAGTGGACCGGTATACTGGAATGGAAGGTATACGCTTCCCCAACGGCCAGCGTCAAGCCGGTCAAGGTCAGCACGCTGCATGATGTGCAGCCGGTTCTGCCGGCTCAAGTAACCAAGGTTCTGGTCGACGGCACAACCTCCCAGGCATCCGTGCTGTGGGATCCGATTACAGCCGGACAGCTGGCTGTTCCGGGCAGCTTCACCATTACCGGGGCAGTTGACGGTACGAATGTGCCGGCTGAAGCAACCGTATATGTTCGTGTGACGGGTGCGGTTACGATTACGAGCATTGCCGATGAGAATGTGGTCACGACCGTGGGCAAGGCTCCGCTTCTGCCATCGGTTGTCGAGGCGACCTATAACGACGGATCGGTCGACAACGTGAACATTACGGTAGTCTGGAACGAATACGATCACGAGCTGTTGAATCAGCCTGGACAATTCACCGTCAGCGGCAAGGTGGCGGGAACCACAATTACAGCCAAAGCCAATGTAACGGTGATGAATGATACGGGTACGCCTGTTGTCACCAGCATCACTGATATCAATGTAACGACGGAGTCGGGGACGGCTCCCGTGCTGCCTGCTGCGGTAGCGGCCAAGTACAGTGACGGCACGACCAAACAGGCAGCAGTGGTATGGGATGCGATTGATCCGGCGAAATATGCCGCTGCGGGAGTCTTCTCCGTGAACGGTACGGTAGCCGGAACGACAGTGAAGGCCAAAGCGAACGTGACGGTCACCTCTTCGCTGTCAGGCACCCTTACCGGTCCTGCTACGGTAGAAGGCGGACAGTCGTTCGAATTGACCTTCGGCTTGAGCGCTTCGGCGAAAAATATGCTGGCCCAGGATCTGACTGTTACGTACGATGCCGACAAACTGGAATGGATCGGCGTGGACGACACGATGCTGAATGAGAACATCGTGCTCGTCGGCGAAGACGCGAAGGCGGGCAGTGTGAGGCTTCTGACCGTTAATATTGGAACGAACCCGGACGTGTCCGGCGATATTATGAAGCTTCAATTCAAGGCGAAAGCGACCGATGCGTCGACTTCCGCCAATGTATCCATCCCGCAGGTGACATTGGCTGACGCAAGCGGCGTGGAAACGGTCATACCGGGCAAAGCACTCGCAATTGGCATCAATGCCATCGACAAAGCGGCGCTTCGCTCATTGATCGATGAGGCGCAGGCTGCATACGATGCGGCCGTTACCGGTGCACAGCCTGGTCAATATCCGGCTGGCGCGAAAGCGGCTCTGCTGGCAGCGATTGACGATGCCAAGGCAGTAGCCGGGGACAGCGGATCGACTTCGGAGGAGGTTGCCGGGGCGGTCACCGATCTGAACGCAGCGCTTCAAACCTTCAAGGCTGCGGTCATCACGGGTATTCCGGGCGACATCAACCATGATGACAAAGTAAGCATCGGCGACCTTGCTATTGTTGCCGCAGGCTACGGCAAGACATCGGCCGATCCGAACTGGTCACAGTACGAGAAATCCGACTACAACAGCGACGGCAAAATTGATATTGAGGATCTGTCCGCGCTGGCAAGACTGATACTCGGTTAATTAGCACTTGAAGAATAAGCATACGGAGGGGAACGGCCGACTGTGCCGTCCCCTCATTTCCTACGAGAGGAAGGTTTCCCGATGAATTTGAAATGGCCGCCAATCCTTCTGTCTATCGTTATGATCCTGCTCTATGGTCTGCAGCCTTCCGCCGCAATGGCGGCGCAGAGCCCTTCCTTCAAGCTGGCATTCTCAACATCCGCTCCGACCGTGGGGCAATCGGTAACGGTAACCGTAACCGGGTCGAATTTGTCGGATGTTTACGGATACGAGGTTAATTTTGTTTACGACAAGAAAGTGCTTATGTTCAAAAGCGCGAAGAGCACGGCAAAAGGCTTCTCCGTTTCACCAACGCCTAAGGAGGACCGCATCGTCTTCGCCCACACGAAGACGGGTGAGGTTGCCGGGGACAGCGGCAGCATTGAGCTGTGCACGCTTACCTTTGAAGTGCTGGCCGAAGGCGACGCTTCGGTGAAGCTGACGGATGTGAAGCTGGTGGACAGCAAGCTCAAAGCCGTGAAATTGACAGCCGGCGTGCAGGCCAAGGCGAAGACCGGCAAAAGCGACGGCACGGAGCTGTTGTTCTCCGATATCAAGGGCCATTGGGCTAAGGAGAATATCGAACGTGCGGTTGGCCTGGGCTTTGTGACGGGTTATGAGGACGGGAAATTCCGTCCGCAGGGACAGGTGACAAGAGCCGAATTCGCGGCGATGCTGGCGCGTGCGCTGAAGCTCGATGGCGAAGGCGGAGGAACTGCCGGTTTTACCGACAGCGGTCATATCCCGCAGTGGGCGGCATCCTTCATCTCCCAGGCGGCATCAGCCGGCATACTGGAGGGTTATGAAGACGGCTCGTTCCGTGCGGGCAATTCCATCACAAGAGCGGAAATTACCGTCATGCTGACGCGGTCCTTGAAGCTGAATCCGGATTCCGGGCTGAAATCATCCTTCGCGGACGCTGCGCAAATTCCCGCCTGGGCGCACCCGTCGGTCGCTGCTGCTTCGGAAGCCGGCCTGATTCAGGGAAGAGGGGGCAACCTGTTCGCTCCGATGGAGCATGCGACGCGGGCTGAAGTGGTCACTTTGATTTTGGCGCTTCTGGATTACCGCGCGGAAACTGCGGGGTAGACCGGCATCGCAGCTTCGCGAAGGGAGCAGCCGGGAACCCGGCAAAGTACGCGAACGGATAGCCAAGCGCAGGATGCGATGCTGGCGTGAGGCCGATCGGCGTGCAGCCGGGAACCCGGCACAGTACGCGAACAGCAGCCAAGCGCAAGAAGGGATGCTGATGTGAAATCGATCAGCGTGCAGCCGGTAATCCGGATAACGTACACAACGGGGAAGAAAGGAGCTTGGGCATGCGGTTATTCAATCGCGCACCTGTTATTCATATTTTTCTCGCATTCGTCATTTTTGCAGCGGTTTTGTGGATGCCGCTGTGCCCGTCATTATTCGCCGCAGACGCCGTCAGTACGGAAGACAGCGCCGATGCGGCCGGTCTTGAAAAGTCCAATCCGGCTGCGGCCGCAAGCAGCGCGGATCTGAACGGCGACGGCAGGCTTGGTATCGGCGATCTCGGCATCATGGCCGCTTCCTATGGCCGGACGTCGGCAGACCCTGACTGGCAGCAGCATGCCAAAGCGGATCTGAACGGCGATGGAATCGTCGATATTGCCGATTTGACGAGCCTCGCTTCACAGATTTTGCTGGGCAAGCCGGTGGAGCCGTCCGGTCTGTCGGCCGCTTTGTCTGGACCGTCTGAAGCTGCGGCCGGAGGGGAATTTGAAACCTTTTATGGACTCACCGGACTGGAGGGCGTTCTCTATGCCCATGACATATCGGTGACCTATGATCCGGAAGCATTGGAGTTTCTGGATGCCGTGCCGGCAAGGGACGGCTTTGCGATTGCGGGGCAGACGCAGGGCAGTGGCGGACAGCTTCGTATTATAGCGGCAAGTCCGGGACTTGACAGCGGCATACGCGATAACGGTCCGCTGCTGAAGCTGCGCTGGAAGGTGAGGGCTGCCAATGGGGCGGGGAGCACCACGATTGCGGCAGCTGCGGTTGCGGCGGAAGCCGACGGCAGGGAGCATGGCGTCAAGGAAGCGGTGTTTGCGCTGCGGATCGTGACTGGCGAGGTCGATAAAACAGCCCTCAGGCAGCTGATCGCCGAAGCGCAGGCTGTGCTGGATGCCGCGTCGGAGGGGACGATGCCGGGGCAGTATCCGTCGGGAGCGAAGGCGCTGCTTGCTGCGGAGATCGGCCGGGCCGAATTGGTCGAAGAGGATGCCGGCGCGGCAGCGGATGCGGTTGCCAGGGCCGTGTCGGATTTGACGGATGCGCTGCAATCGTTCCAATCCTCCGTTAACGCACAGGAGCCGGGAGATATAAACAACGATGGCCGGCATAGTGTCGGCGATCTGGGAGCCATGGCCGTTTATTACGGCAAAAGCTCCTCCGATCCTGATTGGGATCGCATTAAGGCAGCGGACCTGACGGGCGACGGTGTCGTGGATATAGAGGATTTAGCCAGGCTTGCCATTCTGATTTTGGGCTGATTGAAAATAAATCATTTAAATCGGGAGGGTTGCCTTATGGTAGGCGTTTCCATACAAGCAAACGCTTGTACGATTGTGAGGGAGACATCGCATGCGGCTGTTTAAAGGCTCGATCTACAGAAAAGCGGCTGTGGCCGTTCTGATGTCCTCCATGCTGCTGAATTTGAATCCGGGGGTGTTTGCCGTATCGGGAGGCTCTGTCGCTTCTGCGGAAAGTGCTGGGGCTGTTGAGACGCCGGCGTTTGCCGCCGCCAAGACGGCGGCAGGCACAGGAGAGGATGATGCTTTGCTGCTCGCAGCGGCAAGCGCCTGGGATGTTAATCTCGCTTCCGGGGCAACGGTGAGCACATCGTTTATTTCCTCGTGGGAAACGTTGAATGCGATCAAGGACGGTCACGATCCAACCAGTTCGACCGATAAGACCGGGGGGGCTTACGGCAACTGGAATAATGCGAGCGCAGCGCAGTGGGTTCAATACGAGTGGCCGGCGCCGGTCCATATCAGCAAGTCCGACGTCTATTGGTGGACCGATAATGGCGGCATACTGGCACCGACGGCCAGCAAGCTGCAGTTCTGGGACGGCAGCGCATTCGTGGATGTACCGGCTGCGATTGGCGGCGGAGTTGCGCTTAACACGTACAATACGACGACGTTTTATCCGGTGGAGACGACCAGATTGCGCATGACGGTAATTAGAGGCGCGCAGTGGACCGGAATTCTGGAGTGGAAGGTTTATGCCACGCCGGCGGTCAGCATCAAGCCGGTCAAGCTTGGTACGCCGATCGGCGTGCAGCCGGCACTGCCAACCAAGGCGGTCAAGATACTCGCCGACGGCTCGGCAGTGGAGGCTGCGGTAGTCTGGCCGACTGTGACCGCCGAGCAGCTGGCGCAGGCCGGCAGCTTCCGGATTGAAGGGGATGTTGAGGGAACGGATCTTCAAGCTGAAGCTGCTGTTTATGTGAGAGCGTCCGGGGTTGTAACGATCACTGCGGTTGCTGAAGAGAACATCTCGACCTGGGTGGGCAAGGCGCCCCGGCTGCCGTCCGTTGTCGAAGCAACCTATGACGACGGTTCAGTCGATAACATCAGCAGCAGGGTGACCTGGAATCCGTATGACCCGGATTTGCTGAAGCAGCCCGGACAATTTACGGTTGCCGGTTCGGTGACGGGCACTTCCATCGAAGCTAAAGCGAATGTGACGGTCACGGAACCGTCTGTCATGACGATTGCGGATTCATCCGTCTCGACGGTTGCCGGCAAAGCGCCAGTGCTGCCGGCGAAGGTAATGGCCGTCTACAATAATGCGACAACGGCTTCGCTGGATGTCGTATGGGATGCGGTCACCCCGGAGCAGTATGCCGCGGCGGGCTCGTTCACGGTTAACGGCATGATCGCCGGCACGCCGATTAAAGCCAAGGCGAGCGTCACAGTGATCGCCAAAGCCGTCGTGAGCTACGAGCCCTTCCCGACCGTCTATACCGTCGTTGGCGTGGCTCCGGTTATGCCGGCCGTGGCAGTGGCTGTATATAATGACGGGTCAAAAGGGCAAGTGACAGGTGTCACATGGCCTGCCATCACCCCATCCAGCTATGCAGCCACAGGTATGTTTACAACAGCCAATCCGACCATTCCGGGCAGACCATCCAGCGTTGCCAGACCAGGCGCGACCGTTATCGTCCTGGCGATTGCGGCGCTGCATGACGCATACGCCGTGACGGAGGCAGGAACGGCTCCGGTGTTTCCGGCTGCGGTTCAGGCTTCCATGAGCGATGGAACAGTCAGGCAGCTGAGTGCGGCCTGGAATTCCCCGGCTCCTTCGCAATATGCGCAGAAGGGAGTCTTCAGCGTCAATGGTACAGTCGCTGGAGCGTCCGGGCCGGTTAAGACGATCGTGACCGTGCTCTCCGCTGGAGCGGCGGCTGTCAGCCTGTCTCCTGTAAGCGTAGAGACGCTGCTGCTCGCACAGCCAGCGCTGCCCGGGGCGGTGCCGGCGCGCTACAGCGACGGCACGGACGGGTATGCTTCCGTCGTTTGGGATGATGTACCGGGGTCCCAATACGAAGCAGTCGGCGAGTTCACTGTCGCCGGTACGGTGGCAGGCTTCTCCGCTGCCAGAGCGGAAGCGAAAGTAACGGTTGTTGCTCCGGTTATCACAGGCTATAAACCGGTTGCGACGATCACGACGCCGCGGACCGCTCCTGTTCTGCCTGCAAGAGTAACGGCTTTGTACGGCAATGGAACCACCGGGACAGTTGACGTAGTCTGGGCGCCGGTCAGCTTGTCCGCATATGCGCAGCCCGGCACCTTTCATGTAACCGGCGCTGCAGCTGGATCGGACCTGCCAGTCGCGGCAGACGTCACTGTGGCGGAGCCGAACCGTTCGACCCGTATCGGGAATCCGCTGCTGACGAATATTTTTACTGCGGATCCCGGCGCTCTGACCTACCGCAATACGTTCTACATCTATGCAGGACATGACGAAGCGCCCAGAACGGCAACCGATTTCCTGATGAATGACTGGCATATTCTCTCCTCTACGGATATGCAGCACTGGAACGACAATGGTCCTGCTATGCGCTACGAAGTCTTCAGCTGGGCAAGCGGCCAGGCTTATGCCGGCCAGACCATCGAGAAGAACGGCAAATTTTACTGGTACTGTCCGGTGGGAACGAGCAGCGGATTTGCAATCGGAGTTGCGGTCAGCGACAGTCCTCTTGGCCCGTGGAAAGATGCCAGAGGCACCTCGCTCATCAACAGCACGACGGTGAACGGCAGTGCGCTCAATATCGACCCCACGATCTTTACCGATACGGACGGCCAGACGTATTTGTACTGGGGCTCCTACAATACGGTGCGGATGATCAAGCTGAACAGCGATATGATTTCTTACAGCGAGCCGGTTATTACGCCGGTCGGTCTGACCCGCTACTGGGAAGCTCCCTATCTGAACAAAATCGGAGATAAATATTATTTCTCCTATGCAGCGGGGGCTAATCCGGCTACGATCGATTATGCCATGAGCGACAGCCCGGCTGGCCCATGGACTTACAAGGGAACGATTAATGATGTTACGAGTTCCCCGACGAATCATGACGCGATTCAATTTTTCCGTGGAAAATATTATTTTGTCTATCATACCTCGGACGTATCGGGAGGCTTCGACTACCAGCGGAATATTGCCGTTGATCTCATCACGGTCAATCCCGACGGTACCCTGAACAAGGTGGTGCAGACGAAGACCGGACCGGGCCCGGCTGCGGTTGACGGCAATATCGCCTACTTCGCATCCACCTCGGCATCCTATTCGTCTGTGGAGGATACGATCCTCGCTCTTAATGACGGCTATGAGCCGGACACATCGAGAGATCGGAGCAAGGATGTATTCAGCACCCGTTCCGGCAAACAGTGGGTGCAGTATGAATGGTCCGAAGCCCGCACGATCGATTCCGTCGACCTCTACTGGTACGATGACGGGGCGGGTACTCGGGTGCCGGCCTCCTACAAGCTGGAATTCTGGAACGGCAGCAGCTTCGAAGCGGTGCCGCATGCAGACGGCTACGGCGTGCAGAAGGACCGTTTCAATACGACGAAATTCGATATGGTGACAACGACGAAGCTTCGTCTGGAGCTCACCGGGAGTGCCGAATCAGGAACCGGCATCGAGGAATGGAGAGTCAACGATCCGAAGACGGTTGTATCCATCGACGGACCTGTCAGTGTCCACACGCCGGCGGGGACGCCTGCCGTGCTGCCGGAAACATTGACGGCGAACACGATAGACGGCAAGAAGAAGAATGTGACGATCCAGTGGGCGTCCGTTCCTTCCTCCAATTACGCGTCGCCGAGGCAATTCCAGGTTGAGGGAATGCTCGCGGACTCTGACGCCAGAGTCGAGGCCATCGTGACTGTCGATCCCGTTCAAGGACAGGTTTATATCAGCGGCCTGACCGAGACGAAGACGGCGACAATGGCGGGCACTGCACCTGTGCTGCCTCCGGCGGTCAAGGCTTCCTATACTGATCATTCCTACAAGGATGCAGCCGTGGTATGGAATACGGTAGATCCTGCGTTGTATAAGCTGCCCGGGCAATTTGCCGTGGAGGGCATGGTCGTGGGGACCGATCTGAAGGCTAAAGTGACAGTAGTCGTCACGATGGACCCGGCCAAACCGAATCTCGCGCTCAAAGCAACTGCCTCCGCTACGCATGCCCAGGGCGGAACAGCCATGCATAAAAACATCAATGACGGAGCTGATCCCGCCAGCTCCAGAGCGACGCCCAACTACAACAACTGGCCGAATTTCGGCACAGAGACGGCGGAGCTTGCCTGGAGCACACCGGTTTCGGTAAACAGATCGGATGTTTACTGGTTTGCGGACGGCAACGCGGGCGGTGTGAAAGCGCCGGTATCCGCCAAGCTGGAATACTGGAACGGGACTGCTTTTGTCCCTGTAGCGAATGCGCAGGGCAATGGACTTCTTCTGAACCAGTACAATATGACGACATTCGATGCGGTCACGACAACACGGCTGCGCCTGACCTTTACCGGAACCGGCACCGAAGCGACAGGCATCCTGGAATGGAAAGCATTCGCGGCCAATCCGGTCAAGAGCGTTCAGACGGTCAGCGTCGATACGGAGGCCAAGTCCGCTCCGCAGCTGCCGCCGAACGTAACGGCCGTCTATATGAATGATTCCACGGCTGAGCTGGCTGTGGCATGGGATGCCGTTCAACCGGTTCAATATGCGCAGGCCGGGGAGTTTACCGTATATGGCACGGTAACCGGCACCGACCAGCCGGCCAGAGCCATTGTCACCGTGCATGACGCGGGCGGCGGGACGTTAACCGGTCCTGAATCGGTTGCTGGCGGGCAGCCGTTCGAGCTGACTCTGGCTGTGAACGGCGCCGGAGCCGATGTTCTGGCTTTGGATGCGACTGTCACCTTCGACGGGGATAAAGTGGAATGGATAGGAACGGGCGATATCCTTAAGGATGGGCTTGCGCTTGTCGGAGAGGATGCGAAGCCGGGCAAGGTCAGGCTGATCCTCGCCAATATCGGCGAAACCCGCGGCGACATAAGCGGGAATCTGCTCAGGCTTCAGTTCAAAGCGAAGGATACCGGCGCAGCCGGTACGGCGGGCTTTGCGGTTGCTTCGTTAACCGCAGCCGATTCCACAGGGGCGGAAACCGGTCTTGCGGGCGGCTCATGGACGGTAAGCATCCGTCATATCGACAAGACGGCGCTTGCGGCTGTGATCGCGGAAGCGCAGGCCGCGCATGATGCTGCAGCAGAAGGCACGGCTGCAGGGCAATACCCTGCCGGCTCGAAAGCGGAGCTGCAGGCGGCCATCGATGATGCGAAGGCTGTTGCGGCGGATTCCGCAGCAACGGATGAGCAGGTGGAGCAGGCGGCAGCGAGTCTGGCTGAGTCGCTGCAGGCCTTCAGGGACGCGGTTATCAAAACGCGGCCGGGTGATATGAATGACGATGACAAAGTTACAGTCGGAGATCTTGCCATTATTGCAGCCGCATACGGCAGGACAGCGGCAGATCCGAACTGGCCGCAGTATGCGAAATCCGATCTGAACGCGGATGGTCTGATCGACATCGAAGACCTTTCGGCGATGGCAAGACTGATATTCGGATAACCGCACGTCAAGTCAGGTGAAGGAAAGGAACAGCAAGTACCAGGCAGCCGGAAACGACGATGATAATCCGTTTCATGGCTGCCCGGTTTTTTAAACGTTTTGAATTTACCCAAGTCTCACCCTATAAATTCCTGTACGTTACGTTCCAAGTTTGCCCTCCAAGGGCGGCATCAGCCGGTAGTTCTTATGAAGTATGTACAATGCATCATGACGACAACATTCCTGCCGGGCAAAATTTTGAAAAGCAGGCCGCAGGGCTTGCTGCCGCCGCCGGGACATCAGGTGCGGCTCCGGCGGCATTTCACAAAACATTCACGGTTCAACCGTTGTTTCTACAGGGTTCTACAAAATAAGCGTTTGCAATTTGTAAGCGCATTCAATTAGTATTGAAGATACATATTGTATCTTCAGACTGGCTGATTGCCGTTGATCTGTTGATGGATAATCTTGCGGATCTGGTGGGAGGTTGCAGCTTATTTATAACATACTGCTTGTTGATGATGAACCGATGCATTTGGCTGGACTGTCGAATATGTTTCACAAGCTCCGGCCCCATTATGCGGTCTATACCGCCAGAAACGGGAAGGAAGCGCTGAGCTTCTGTACGGAGGAATCCTTTCAGATCATTATTACGGATATTCAGATGCCGATGATGGATGGGCTTGAATTTATCGGAAGCCTGGGCGATGACAATAATCCGCGCAAGGTTATATTTTTGAGCGGATACGGCAATTTCGATTATGCGCAGAAAGCGATCGGTCTTGGTTCCTTTGATTATTTGCTGAAGCCGCTCGATGTCGATCAATTTACGCATGTGCTGGAGAAGGCCGAGCGAAGCATCGAGACGGAGGTCCGGCTGCTGGAGGAGAAAAGGCAGATGGAGCAGAAGCTGCAGCGTGTATTCCCGGTCTATCATCAACGGATATTGAATGGATGGTTAAAGGGAGAAGCCGATACGCCTGCCAAACAAACCGAAGTCGAGGATATTCTCGGTTTCGGCGGAGCCGGCCGACTGCTGCTGACGGATATTGCCTACGATGCAAGCCGGATCCCGCAGCCGGAAGCGAGCTCCTGCAAAATGAAAATCAAGGACGCCATCGGAGATCTGATTGGCGATTACGGCCGATTCTGCAGCTTTTTTCTGGACCAGGATGGCAGTCGGCTCATAACGGCAACGGATGCGCCGCTGTCTGCCACCGTGCTCGAGGCCTTGTCCGGCATTTCGGAGGCTGTTGAAATCGAAGGGCAGACTGGCGGGCTTCGCATGTCCATTGGTATCAGCGTCGAGGCGGCGAATATCGCGCTTGCGGGGCCAAGGCTCGCGGCACAGGCGCGGCATGCCTGCGAAGGCCGGTTTTACGAGCCGGGCAGGCGGGTATTCCTTGGCGTCAGCCCGGATGTATTCGGCGTTAAACAGCCGCAGCCCAAGGTACAGCTGCCGTCCCCGCATGGCAGCAAGGATGCGGCGCTGCTGACCGGCGTTCTTCACAACGGGGATGTGCGCGAACGGGAATCATTCGTCTGCGGCATGTTTGAGCGAATTGCGGCCCCGGGGTGGCCGGAGCCCGGAGAGCTCCTGCGGTATATCGCCGCGCTGTTTGCCGAAGCGGTCGACACGCCTGAATTTCTGGGGCAGGATGAGCTTCGTTCCTCCCTGCTTGAGGTAATTGACAGCCGATTGAAACAGTCGGCCGATATAGAGGATCTGAAGAAGAACGCCGTATCCGTGCTGGGCACGATTGCGGACCGGATGCGGGAATTGAAAACAAGCCGCAAAGAAGCGCTCATTCAGCACTGTCTGGCCTACATTGACGAGCATTATATGGAGGATTTGTCGCTGGAATCGGTATCCGCCGTCTTTCATTTCAGCTCCAGCTACTTCAGCAATTATTTTAAAAGCAAGATGAACATCAATTTCAGTCTCTATCTGACCCAGATCAGACTGGCGAAGGCGAAGGAGCTGCTCGAGGGGAGCAACGACAAAGTGTATCAAATTGCCGCCAAGCTTGGCTATCAGGATGTGAAATATTTCAACCGCGTGTTCAAGAAAGAGTTCTCTCTTACGCCCGAGGAATACCGCACTATATCACGCTCTATGACCCGGCGCTAGGAGGGGCACTATGAAACTGCTGCCTTCGCTGCGGGAACGGTTTATGCGCATGCGGTTCCGCACCAAGCTGATTTTCTTCTACGTGCTGCTTATCTCGCTGCCCTCCATTATTAACGGCTTCGAGCATTACAGCACGAGCTCGGGAATTATCCTGGACAACTCCAGAGACAGCATCCTGGAAATCGTGAAGAAGAACAATGAAATTATCGACATCATTCTCAGCGGAATCGAGGAGCGTACCTTATCGCTCATCTCCGATCAGGATCTGTACGATCTGTTCAATCATGTGACCGACAAGAGCGACCACAGCCTGGTGCAGATGGATAAGAAAGTGACGGCGATTCTGACCAAATATTTTGGCCGGGATCAGGACAAATATACGGCGCAGCTGGTCACCAGCTATTACAGCTTTGGCGGCAACGCCCCGTCGATCACGACAAATTCACCCTTCTTCTCCGTATCGCCCGAGGGCTTCCGGTCCTCGGATATTTACCGCCGGGCGATCGAAGAGCAGGGCAAATTGATCTGGATTCCGACCTACGACTATTCCAGCAAATTCGCCCAGCCGGAGCTGAGGGGCGTCGATCCCAAATTCAAATATATGTTTTCGACCGCCCGGGTCATCAACAGCGCCCCGATTGTGGACGGCGTCATCCGCTCGTTTGCGGCTCATGTCGAGAAGCCGGTGCTGCTGATCAATTTCTCTGAAACGTATTACCGGGATATTCTGAAATTCAGCCTCCCGATCAAGGATTCTTATATGTATGTCGTCTCGGATAAGGGAGAGATCGTCTACCATCCGGACACGGCGAAGCTGGCGACGCTTGATACAAGCGGATGGTTGGATGCCGCCTTCAAGGCGGAGAACGGGACGCTGACCGGAGAGGTGGACGGCAATGAGATGCTGATCTGCTTTGACACCTCGACCGTGACAGGCTGGAAGACGATATCCGTCGTTCCCTACAAGCAGCTGATCCGCGAGCTGCCCGCCATCCGTTATCTGGACCTGATACTCGCGGGAACGCTGACGCTGCTGGCCATTGTTATTGCGTATATCCTATCGGGCTGGCTGATCAAGCCGATCAAGAAGCTGCTGGTCGCGATCCATTTGACGGGAACCGGCGATTTTTCCACCAAGATTCCCGATCAGCCCGACTACGAATTTAATGTTCTGATCAAGAAGTTCAATCATATGAACGATAAAATCCAGGAGCTGATCCGGGAAAACTACGAGGTTACGCTCAGGGAGAAGGAGGCGGAGATTATGGCGCTCAACCTGCAGCTTAATCCGCATTTCCTGTACAATACCCTGAATATCATCAACTGGATGGCAATCGGCAAGGACCAGCAGGCCATCAGCAAAATGATCGTCAGCCTGTCGAATATGCTGCAGTATACGGTCAACAACAAGCAGGAGCCGGTTCGTCTGAAGGACGACTTGATCTGGCTTCGCGGCTATACGCATATTATGGAAAAGCGTTTCGATGGCGTATTTACCATCCAAATCGAAATGGACGGCTTGCCCGAGGAATGCAAGGTCCCGAAGCTGTTTCTTCAACCGATAATCGAGAATGCCATTATTCATGGATTTGAGGATGCGCGCTCCGGAGGGCTGATCGTCATCAGCGGCGAAGAGTCTTCCGGCGTGTTGTGCTTCAAGGTGGCGGACAACGGTAAGGGGATGGACAAAAGCACGGTGCAAAAGCTGCTGGACCCGCAATCGGATGGCATCGGGATCAAAAACATCGAGCAGCGGATCAAGCTGCTGTATGGAGAGGATTATGGGCTGAAGATAGACTCGGCGGAAGGCGAAGGGACGGTCGTGACGATCAGGCTGCCGCTTCAATTCTAGGTGCGCCGAGCAGGTTGGATGTTTTGCATGGATGCTACTTCGAAAGGACGATACAAGATGAAACCGAAATCGCAGCAGTCCACATTTCATGAACAATCAGAACGCGCAAAAGGCGACGCATCCTTTTCTGATCGTTTTGGGGAAGAAACTAACTTTGCCTCCAGAGGACGGAGACAGCCGTTTCTTCTTGCGGCAGCGGAGATTCAGGATGATTTCTGGTCCGATTATATCCGGCTTGTCCGCGAGGTGGTTGTGCCTTATCAATGGGAGGTTTTGAACGACCGGGTGCCGGGGGCCGCGCCGAGCGGCGCGATTCGCAATTACCGCATCGCCGCGGGCGATGAGGAGGGAGAATTCTACGGGATGGTGTTCCAGGACAGCGATGTGGCCAAATGGCTGGAAGCCGTCGGTTATTTGCTGGGGACTGCACCCGATTCGGAGCTTGAGCGAGCGGCCGATGAAGTGATCGATATCGTCGCCAGAGCCCAGCAGCCGGACGGTTATCTGAACACCTATTTCACGGTAAAGGAGCCAGCGGGCAGATGGACCAATCTGGCGGAATGCCATGAGCTGTATTGTGCCGGACATCTGATCGAAGCGGCTGTGGCCTATTACAACGCAACGGGAAAAAACAGACTGCTGGACGTCGTATGCCGGTATGCCGACTATATCGGCACCGTGTTCGGCACTGAGCCGGGCAAGCTGCAGGGCTATGACGGCCATCAGGAGATCGAGCTTGCGCTGGTCAAGCTCTACCACGCCACCGGCGAAGAGCGTTACCTGAAGCTGAGCCAATATTTTCTCGATCAGCGCGGGGCGCAGCCTCATTTTTACGAGAAGGAGCTGCAGCAGCGCGGCGGAACGGTTCATTTTCCGGAAATATCGGTGACCCGCGATTATGCATACAGCCAGGCTCATCTTCCCGTCCGCGAACAGGCGGCGGCCGAGGGGCATGCCGTCCGTGTCGTTTATATGTGCGCGGGCATGGCGGATGTTGCCGCTGAAACCTCTGATGCAAAGCTGCTTGAAGCCTGCGCAAAGCTGTGGCGCAATATTGTCTCCAAGCGGATGTACATTACAGGCGGGATCGGTTCAATGGCGCATGGGGAATCGTTCACGCTGGACTATGATCTGCCGGGGGATACGGCCTATGCGGAGACCTGCGCCTCGATCGGCCTCATCTTTTTCGCCCGCCGGATGCTGCGGCTTGAACCGAAGAGCGAGTATGCCGACGTGCTGGAACGGGCTTTGTACAATACGGTTCTGAGTGGAATGTCGCAGGACGGCAAACGATTCTTTTATGTTAATCCCCTGGAGGTTTATCCGCATGCGCATGGCAAGAACAGATTGTACGATCATGTCATGCCGGAGCGCCAGGGCTGGTTCGGCTGTGCCTGCTGCCCGCCCAATATCGCCAGGCTGCTCGCCTCGCTGGGGCAGTATATTTACGGCACGCAGGATAGAACGCTTTATACGCATTTGTATATCGGCAGCAGGCTGAAGTGGCAGCTGGACGATCAACATGTGCTGATCGAGCAGAACTCGCGTTATACACAGGAAGGAACCGTCAGCTTCCGGGTCGTTCCGGAATCGCCGGTTTCCTTCCGGTTGGCGCTGCGGATACCGGATTGGTGCGGGGAAGCAGCTTGCCTTGTGAATGGCATTCCTCTCGAGCTAGATGAGCTGGTTGAGGATGGATATGCGGTTATTAACCGGCTATGGGAAGCGGGGGATACCGTAGATTTAACATTCTCCATGCCTGTGCTGCGGATGAAGGGGCATCCGCATATCCGCCAGACCGCAGGGAAGACGGCCATTCAGCGCGGACCTTTTGTTTATTGTCTGGAGGAGGCGGACAATGGGCCGGATTTGCATCAAATTGTTTTGCCTGAGGGCAGCCGTCTTGAAGCAAGCCCGGAAGCGCAGCCGGCGGGCGGGATTCCGCACATAACCGGGCAGGCCCTCAGGCGGGGCGGCGACGAATGGAATGGAGCCTTGTACCGCAGCGGTGTGAGCGGGCAATCGAAGCCTGTTGAGGTCACATTCATCCCCTATTACACTTGGGCGAACAGGGGAGCAGGCGAAATGGCGGTATGGATCAGAGACTAACCGAAAAGCCGGGTCAGGCTTCAGTCCAGCCCTGTTTCCAGCTGAATTGATACCTCTATGATTCCCGGCCTAACGTACAACACTCCGCTGGCAGTCTCCTTATTGTGCGTCAGAGGAGTTTCCTGTTGAACGGGATGTTGACGGCTATTACACCGACTTACCTCAGCGTGGGGAGAGCCCCGCGAGGCGCCGAAAGTAAACGGGAGCACATTCTGAACCGCTGCTATCGCGGGGCTGAAGGTGCTTTTTCGTTTTTAAATGATAGTTGTGCAAGGCGCGGCTTTAGATAGCTCTGATTTGCCGAAAGCTGCCGCGTATGATTGCGCTATCTGGACCGGGAAAGAAACAAGGCTTCTTTGCTGCCGCAAGCAAGCAGCCGGCTGACGGCATACTGTGCATTGTACTATGCAGGTAGACTGGTCGACTGGGCCGTGGATCTCTTCTTTGTTTCGTTTTCCCCTATAATCGTAAACCTTATACGGATTCCGCGCATTTAAACTATTTTTTCGTGCGAACGGTATCAGATGCGGCTTTTTTGTGTTTGAATGAGAGCGGAAATAATAAAGAAGAGCTTGTGCCAAATACTTGGGCCGAATTCTTGATAGACGGGACCTGGAGAAGGACAAACAGCAGGATTTGCGCTATAAAGATAACGGATCATGATTAATTGCCGCCAAAGCTTTATTCCCCCTTCTGCGTTAGGGTATAATGGAACAAAATGGAGAAAAGGGAGGCGGACTATGAACAGGCTTTCTTCTATCATGGGGGTTATCATCATCCTGCTAACCTTTGTGCTCGGCTCGGATTTCAGCTTCACCAAGGTTAAAGCCGCTTCGGACCTGTCCACGCTTGGGGAGCTTAAAGACCATGTGAAGCAGCAGCTGCTGCTGCAGAAAACCGAGATGAATATTGATTATTCAGGGAACAAAGATGAGCTCTCGGCTCATATTGCGAGCCTGCTCAAGGAAGCCTTCGAAGCGGATGATTATACGGCGTATATCGTGGATTCTTATCTGTATGCGGTTCATACATGGGGCGGAGACGCCAATATCAAGCTGACGGTCAAATACCGGGAGACCCCGGAGCAGAAGCTTATCGTGCAGGAGAAGGTCCGTGATCTGCTGCCCGACATTATACAACCATCAATGTCCCAGAGGGAAAAGGTAAAGGCGATCCACGACTGGATCGTGCTGCATCTGGCGTATGACGAATCCCTGCAGCGTTATACGGCCTATGAGGCGCTTGAATACGGGCAGGCGGTATGTCAGGGCTATGCGCTGCTTCTATATCGAATGCTGTCCTCAGCAGGTATCGAATCCCGTATGATTGAGGGCAAAGTCGGTGAAATCAGCCATGTCTGGAACTTGGTCAATATCGATTCCGACTGGTATCATCTGGATGCAACATGGGATGATCCCACACCGGACCAGGCTGGAGTTGTCAGCTACAATTATTTTCTGAAAACCGACGCCCAGATGAGGATCGACCACCAATGGGTCAAACGCTATCCTGCTGCTGTCACCAATGATTCAGCCGCTGCTGCTTCCAACATCTCTTAGCCTGCCGCCTTCGAGGATAAGGATACTCCCTAAACCAAAAGCAAATACTATTCCGATCAAATAATCTTGACTATTCAGCTTAATAATCGAAAATGATATCTCTCATCGTTACGGATGACCCGGATTCGGGTGAATCGCTGGTTAAGACGGCACCGCGGGTTAATCCGGAGGCTGTGGCATCCAACTGATCCGGGCTCATATCATCCATGAATGGATGATCGCTCAGGCCTGCTGACAAAGGATCCTGAAGAGGAGCATGGTCGAAAACCTCTCCTATGGGCCGATCCAGCCATACCTGTGTCTGCTGCTCATGCCGCTCGGTTAATTTCATGATCTGGATGTCGGGCTGAACGGTTTCATTCGTAAGGATAAGCGAGGCCGTTTTCTGGGCAATCATCCACGCCTCCTTTCGTTTGACCAGCTGAATGCTGACTTTACCAAGTGCCAGCCCATTACAGCCAGGCTGCAAAATCGTCACCCCGTTTACCTCATCGGTCAGCAGCTGGTGCTGATGGCCGGTGAGCAGCACATCCACGCCTTCCAGCTCGGTGCACATCGCATACGCCTGATTCTCGCCGCTTAAAGCTTCGACGGCTTCTCCAGTATCCGGATCCCGCTCAAGACCGCCATGATAGGAAATGATCATGACGTCCGGCTTCTCCACATTCCGTATAAGCTCCACCCATTTCTTCGCTGCGCTCAGCGCATCGATGAAGGTTAACCCGTGAATAAATTCGGGAATTTCCCATTGAGGAATGAAATGTGTCGTAAGACCAAGAATCGCTACTTTGGCTTCTTGACGAATTTGTCTGATGAGATAAGGCTGGCCGAACGCCGGCTGCCTGGTTCGGGAATCGATGATATTGGCAGACAGCCACGGGAAAGCCGAGTCATGGACAGCCTGCCGGAGGATTTCAAGGCCATAGTTGAAATCGTGATTCCCGAGCACCGCAGCATTGTAGCCCAGATGATTAAGGGTCATAATGGCAGGATGAATGCCCGACCGGTTATATTTGACAAAGTGGTGCATCAACGGCGTTCCCTGCAGCAGATCGCCATTATCGATCAGAAGCAGCTGCGGATCCCGCTCACGCTCCTGCCGGATCATAGCAGCCAGCTTCGCCAGTCCCAGATGCTTGATTTGCCGGCTTTGGTAGTCCGTGGGGTAGATATGGCCATGAATGTCGCTTGTGCAAAGTAAAGTGAACGACTGAGTATCCGTATGCGCCATTTTTTGTAGGGGCTCCTTCTTCAATTTTGCTTTTCAAAAGCGCAGCAGCATGAGTACGGGTCTGTACTAGGTTTGCATAATACGAAGAAATTATGAGCCGCTTTACGAAAAAAAATGTGACGTAATTTGGCCAAATAAAAACAAGGCGGGCACAATCCGGTTAATTCGGATAATCCCGCCTTGTTTTCATGTCTATAGGGCTTATGAGAAGAAACTTGCCGTGTCACCAAAGGGAGGGAAGTTTCTTCTTGAAGACACAGAATCAAAATAGAAATTCAAGCTGCTCCACGGCTCCGCCGGCAGCGGAACGAGTCTGGCGCAATTGCTGTTCGGGGGGCATGGAATCCGCTTGTAAATCCCTGCGGCGCTGCGGTCGACCGGACAAGCCGTATTGCTCGAGCAGCTTATGCACCATCTCCATCAGTTGATCCGCATAAGCGCGGTTGGCGTATGCGCCCGGAAACAGATTGCGGTAAGCGGCAAGAAGCTGGGGGAAATGGAGCTCCAGCATATGCAGATACCAAGTTTTCACGTCAGGAGACAGACGCAGCAGGGAAGCGTGCGCGAATGCGGTGCCGTGGTCCCGGGCGGCGGCAATCAGCTGCTCAAGATCCCTGCCGGAGTCGGTCAGACAAGGGAGAATCGGAGCTATGAAAATTCCGGCCCGAATGTCCCGCTTCATAAGAGCTTCGACGGTTTCCAGTCGTTTGGCCGGAAAAGGGGTTGCGGGCTCCATCTTGCGTGTAACATCGGCGCGCAGCGTGTTGATGCTGATGTTAATGGACGAGATGCGCATCTCTGACAGCAGGTCGAGGTCGCGCAAAATGAGCGGCGAGCGCGTAGTAATCGAGGTGAGAATCCGGTACTTGGCCAGCACCTTAAGGATTTCCCTTGTTATCATCGCCTTGCCTTCAATGGGCTGATATGGGTCGGTTGCCGTACCAATTGCAATCAGACCGATCTGATCTGCAGCTGCATCGAGATCTCCGCCGAATTTTTTGGCTTTTTTGGCCAACTGGGCTTCAAGCGCTTCTGCCGCGTTTTGCTTGATCGTGATCCGGTTTTGAAATTCATCGTCGGCTTCCCGGCCGATAAAGCTCTGAAACGCACGCGCATAGCAGAAGCTGCAGCCATGGGTGCAGCCGCGGTACGGATTAATGGACCATTCGAACGGCATTGATTTGGCAGTGACTTTATTCAGCGTTTGCTTCGCCACCGCGTATTCATATATTTTTTTCGCCAATTTTCATGTACCTCTTTCTTGGATTGGGAACGGATTGCTCCATGCAGCATAATCAGCTGAGGACAGAACATTAACCGGAACATATGTTTGATAGAACAACTATACCAAACGTACGTTCGCATGTAAACAGGAAGATAAATCCGGGATTATTCATGGAGAGGCTTGGATTCATGCATGCAAAAAAGGACAGCCCCTACGAAGCAGCAGCTCGCTTGGGGTCTGTCCTTTTATATTCGGCTATTGGTGTACAACCTGACTGGATGCCCAGCAATCAAGGAATGAAGAGATTGCCGAGCGATTAAATGAAGCAGCAGAGGCTGCATCCTGCATATCCGGTATAAACTTAATCGCGGTTTCGTGAGGTCATTTGCTGCCAGACGGAGCCGGCGGCTTCTTCGCCGCGCTCGATCCTCTCAAGCGCAATCCGCGCCTGCAGGCTGACTTCAAACTCGGAATCCGCAGCAGCCTCACGCAGCGCCTCGACGGCTGTCTCGTCTCCGGCCTCGTAGAGAAACCGGGCCGCGCGCCAGCGGACCAGCTTGTTGCGGTCCAGCAAGGCCTCGATCATCGGACCGGTGGCCGAAGGATCGCCCAGATCCGAGAGCGTATCGCCGGCGGTGCGCCGTACGGAAGCGGAGGAGTCGCGCAGCGCCTGAAACAACAGCGGCAGCGCCTCCGGCACGCGCAGATCGCCCAGATAAACGACGGCCAGTCTGCGGATGGAGACGTTGTCGTCGGCAATTGCCTTGGCGAGCAGCGGCAGCATCGCCGGCTCCGGCGAAGTGCGCGAGAGCGCCTCGTAGCGTACGCTCCAGTCCGGCGAAGCGAGCCGCTCGGCAAGCTCGGCCGCCGTCAGCGGGGCGGGCCGCACCGGGGCCGCCGCCGCTTGGGCATCGCCGCCGCTTTGACCGGCAGCGGCGGCGGCGGCCACAAGCTCGTCAAGCCGCTCCTGCGGGTAGGCGGCTTCGAGCTCCTTCACGAGCTCCGCGGCAATCTCCTCGGGCTCGCCGTAGCGGATCCCGAGCTCCTCCAGCTTGCGCTCGCGAATGAGGGAAGCGGCAGCCGCGGCGGTTACCGCTTCTGTGAATGCCGCAGGCAGGGCGGCCTTGATCTCGCGGTCCCCCATACGGACGCGCACCTGCATCGGGATGCCGCGGTACATTTGCACCGATGCGTGGGCTTCGCCATAATGCTCCTGCGATATCCCGCCGCCTGCTTCCTGCGCGTCTTCGCCGCTTTGCAGCAGAGCCCGCGCCTCTGCCAGAATTCGCTCCCAGTCGGCACCCGGCTTGCGGTCCAGGGCAATGAAATCCGCGGTGCGGAACAATCCGCGCACTCCGTCTATGTCCAGCAGCCCGCGCAGCTGCTCCTGCGCGTCGCCTGCATTTTCTTTCTTATAGCTGAGCCGTTGTCCCTGCGGAAGCTTCTCGTCAACGTTGAGCTTCATGGAATTGGGGCTTGGCGTCGGTTCAATGGATAATAGCTTCATGATAATGCCTCCATTTCGGATTGTTTCATTCCCTTACAAGTTTAAACCATTACCGATTCCATCACAAACGTCTCCAGGCGGTACGATGCCAATGGCATATCATTTATCGTCTGAAAATTGCCATTAAGTTTTATGCAAAACTATCAGGATATAGTATATTATTTAGTAGGACTGACACTGGGCAGAAGCAAAATCTGTTACGAAACAAGGGCAGGAGCAGATAATGATGTCGATTTATTCAGGGCGGAGCATACGTTTCAAAATATTCATCGGTTACCTTGTAGTAGTCTTATGTCTGGCATTATCCGTTTTCCTCGTCTCGACCCGTATCTCATCGCTGCAGAACGAAATTGATTTTATTTCTGATCACGATATCGAAGTTCATAATCTGACCAATGAAATTGAGAAGAAATTTCTTAATATGGAAACCGCACAGCGCGGCTATATCATTACAGGCGATACCAATTATCTTTCCCCTTATAATGAAGCGATAGACAGCTGGAAAGATGATTATACCCGGCTTTATGCTCTTCTGACCGATAATGCCAGCCAGCAGGACAGACTTGCGAAGCTGAAAGTAACGCTTCAGCATTGGATCGATATTGCCGGAGCTCCGACGATCGACATGAAGAGAGAGAATAAAACAGCCGAAATTTTTGAATTTTTCAAGACGGATCCGGGCAAAGCGGATATGGATTCGATCCGTTCCCAGTTTGAGGATTTCCGCGCAACGGAGAAAGTGCTGACAAGCGACCGCGCGGAGCGGCTGAAAGAGCAGAATAATATTTTGAAAATCGGAATGTACAGCCTGTTGGTCATCGTCGCCTTGATCTCGGTCGCGGCTGCCATGATTATTTCGCGGGCGATCGTGAACACGATCAAGGAAGTGACCCGGTCAATCGGCGAAATCGCCTCTTCCGGCGGCGACCTGACCCGGAGAATTGAAATCAAGACCAGGGACGAAATCCGCGATCTTGCCATTGCTACCAACAACCTGCTGGAGTCGCAGGAGCAGCAGAACTGGAAGCAGATGAAGCTGACCGAGGTGGTCAGCATGTATCAGGGGGTAGGAGATCTCGATTTGCTGGCCCCGCTTTTTATTGCCAAAATAACGCCTCTCCTGGATGCCTCTTACGGTGTGTTTTATATCCATAGCGGTCAGGGCGAGCATTTCAGGCTTGTCAACAAAGCCTCTTATGCCGCGTCAGGCGCCGAGGTTGGAGCAAGGAGCTTTCGGCTTGGTGAAGGCCTTGTGGGACAGGCCGCAAGAGATAAAAGGATTATTCAGCTGGACCGGGTACCCGGCGATTATATCCAGATCAGCTCGGGACTGGGACAAACCGCTGCAAGCCAGATTCTGATCGCTCCTGTGGAGTTCGAGGGAGAAGTCGTGGCCGTTGTTGAATTGGCGACGCTCGGGGCCTTCAATGACCTGCAGCTAAAGCTCCTCAGTACAGTTCTGGAAACCTTCGGGACGACGATTAACAGCGTTGAAAGCCGGATGGAGGTTGAGCGGCTGCTGAAGGATTCCCAAACGATGACCGAGGAGCTGCAGGTGCAATCGGAAGAAATGCAGACGCAGCAGGAAGAACTGCGCGTTGCCAACGAGCATCTGGAGGAACAGAACCGTTTTGCCGAGGAGAAATCCAACGAGCTTGAGAAAACGCGCATTGTGCTTGAGGAGCATGCGGGCAAGCTTGAGCAAAGCTCCATCTATAAATCGCAGTTTTTGGCCAATATGTCGCATGAGCTGCGCACCCCGCTTAACAGCATGCTGATCCTGTCGCAGATGCTGGGTGAGAACCGCAATGGCACGCATACCCCTGAGGAGCAGGAATATGCCCGCATTATACATTCGGCAGGCCAGGATCTCCTGACGCTGATTAACGATATACTGGATTTGTCCAAGGTCGAGTCAGGCAAAATGGACATTGTCATAGAGCCCATGAATATGACGGAGCTTCCCTCCATGCTGGAACAGCAATTCTCCAAAGTGGCGGAGCAGAAAGGGCTTGACTTTGTTATCGAATGGGGGCCTGATGTTCCCGAGCTGTTCTATACCGATACGCAGCGGCTGCTGCAAATTATCAAGAACCTGCTGTCCAACGGCTTCAAATTTACGGAGAAGGGCTCGGTTATGTTCAAAGTCAGCAGGCTTGACGCCGAGGAAATGGGCAGATTGCTTGGGGTGGACAAGAGCAGGGTGGAATATGGGCTGTCAATTTCCGTTACGGATACGGGAATCGGAATCGCGCCGGACAAGCTTACTCTCATCTTCGATGCTTTCCATCAGGCGGACGGCACCACGAGCAGGCATTACGGCGGAACGGGTCTTGGCTTGTCCATCAGCCGCGAATTTGCCAAATTGATCGGCGGGGAAATAAGGGTCGAAAGCGAAGAAGGCGCAGGAAGCACCTTCACTTTGATTGTGCCTTCCAAGGAACAGGAGATTGTGGAGCTGCTTGCCGCTCAGGCGGAATTTATGGCTGCGGAAGAGAAGCAGGCTTCTGGCGGTGGTGGCTCTGTGGAACAAGCGGCTGCCGTTCATATGGAAACTTCCGGTTTCAAGAAGAAGAAGATCCTTGTGGTCGACGATGATATCCGGAACGTATTCGCGCTGACGAATGCCTTGGAGAACGAAGGAATGAACGTGCTGTCGGCTCAGGATGGGCAGGAATGCCTGAGTATTTTGCAGACAGAGACGGATATTGATATGGTGCTGATGGATATCATGATGCCGGTAATGGACGGATACGATACGATGAGGGCAATCCGGAGAATTCCGCGCCTGGAGCAGCTGCCTATTATAGCAGTTACGGCCAAGGCGATGAAGCAGGACCGCGAGAAATGCCTGGAGGCGGGTGCGTCGGATTATATCAGCAAGCCGCTTGACATGAATCAGTTGTTCTCCCTGATGCAGGTATGGCTGAGAAAAAGATCGTAGTCAAAGCTTGAAAATAGAGATGGCGGAGATTGACGTGATTTCTGAATCTTCAAAAACGGGCGCAGAAGTGAAGCTCGCATGGGAATAATGCGCCTTCATGTGTTATAATGGTGTGATGAACTAGATTTTGGAGTGAAGGACGGGATCACACACAATGATTAGTACAAGCGGCATTACGCTTCGCTACGGCAAGCGGGCGCTATTCGAAGATGTGAATATTAAATTCACGCCGGGCAACTGTTATGGATTGATCGGCGCCAACGGAGCGGGCAAATCGACGTTTCTGAAGATATTGTCCGGCGAGGTTGAGCAATCGAGCGGCGAAGTTCATATTACTCCGGGAGAGCGCCTGGCGGTCCTGAAGCAAAACCATTACGAGTACGATGAGTTTCGTGTACTTGAGACGGTCATCATGGGCTACAAGAAGCTGTTCGAGGTAATGAAAGAGAAAGACGCCATCTATTCCAAAACGGAATTTACCGATGAAGACGGGATGCGCGCCGGCGAGCTGGAAGCGGAATTCGCCGATATGAACGGCTGGGAAGCGGAGTCCGAAGCGGCCAGCATGCTGAACGGTCTGGGCATTCCGCCGGAGCTGCATGACAAGACGATGGCAGAGATCTCCGGCAACGAGAAGGTACGGGTCCTGCTCGCGCAAGCTTTGTTCGGAACGCCGAACATTCTGCTGCTCGATGAGCCTACCAACTACCTCGATATGGAATCGATCCACTGGCTTGAGGATTTCCTGGGCAATTATGAGGGCACCGTCATTGTCGTTTCTCATGACCGGCATTTCCTTAATCAGGTATGTACGCATATTGCGGACATTGATTTCGGCAAAATCCAGCTGTACGTGGGCAACTACGATTTCTGGTACGAGTCCAGCCAGCTTGCTCTCTCCCTGATGAGGGATTCGAACAAGAAGAAGGAAGACAAGATCAAGGAGCTGCAGGCGTTCATTCAACGCTTCAGCGCCAACAAATCCAAGTCGAAGCAGGCAACTTCACGTAAGAAGCTGCTCGACAAAATTTCACTTGACGACATTCGTCCGTCGAACCGCAAATATCCGTTTATCAACTTCAAGCCGGAGCGCGAAGCGGGCAAACAGCTTCTGCTGACCGAAGGGCTGACGAAGACAGTAGACGGAGTTACGTTGATCGACAACTGGACGCTGGCCGTCAACAAAGGCGATAAGATCGCTCTAGTTGGTCCGAATACGCTGCCTAAGACGGTGCTGTTTCAGGTGCTGACCGGCGAGCTCGAGCCGGACTCCGGAAATTATCAATGGGGCGTCACCACGACACAGGCTTATTTTCCGAAGGACAATGCGGCCTATTTTGATGGCGTGGAGATGAACCTTGTCGACTGGCTTCGCCAATATTCCAAGGATCAGGATGAGAGCTTTATCCGCGGCTTCCTGGGCCGGATGCTGTTCTCGGGGGACGAAGCGCTTAAGAAGGCAAGCGTATTGTCCGGGGGTGAGAAAGTCCGCTGCATGCTCTCCAAGATGATGCTTTCGGGCTCGAACGTACTGCTGATGGACGAACCGACCAACCATTTGGATCTCGAATCCATTACCGCGCTGAATAATGGTCTCATTGATTTTGACGGTACATTGATCTTCACCTCGCATGACCATCAGTTCGTCCAAACGATCGCGAACCGGATTATCGAAATTACGCCAAACGGGGTAATTGACAGGATTATGTCCTATGATGAATACCTGGAGAATGATGAGGTCAAGGCGCTTCGCGAGCGGATGTATCCGCCCGAGTAAGATCTATCCTTGAGCAGCATAATGGTCTGGCTTGTCTCGAATGATCAGGCCGGCAGCGGAGTGGTTGAGTTTCCTCTTATGAGGAGGCTCAGCTGCTTTTTTTTGTTGATCCGGTAATAAGTAAGTGCTCTATGCCTCCTTTGGCAATCGATTGGATCGGTTGCTGAAGCAAGCGAAGGAAGGGGACGGTGATGGAACAGCTGAATAAGAACCGTTCGCTCATCGTGCTGCTTATCATCCGCACAGACATAGCTTGAAGGATACTCATGTGTTAATATAAAAGAATTATAGGAGAATTTTGACGAAACGAGGGAGAAGATGGCTATGTCTTTTTTCGATAAAATGAAGCAGGGAGCAAGCGACGCGGCCAGGAAGGCGCAGCAGACCGTAGAAATCACGAAGCTCAAATCGCAAATATCCGGCAAAGAGAAAGAAAAGGATAAATTATTTTATCTCATTGGAACAGCTATACATGCCTCTCACCAGGAGGGGAATATTGCGCAATCCGAAGAGGAGGTTGTAAGCCACTGTCTGAAGGTGGATGGCCTGAATCAGGAGATTCAGTTTCTGGAAGAGCGCATCAAGAATATCCGGTTTGAGAAAACCTGCCCGACCTGCAGCATTGTTGTTCCATTGGATACGAGATTTTGCCCCGGATGCGGGACGCCTTTTCCTGAGGAGCCAAGACCTGAGAACACGATTGGCGAGATCCGTGTCATCTGCAATCATTGTCTGACGGAGAATGATCTTAGCAGCAAGCACTGCCTGTCTTGTGGAAATAAGCTCTCGGGCGGTGAACCGGAGCGGCTCGAGGAAGAACCGGGATATTAAACACAGCGCACTGTTCTTATTTCATGCGATGGCAGCCTTCGAGGAAGGCTGTTTTTATTTTGTCCTTTATAAGTATGATTTGAAGAATTAACGTTACTGGCAAGCTGTGCCGGTATGGCATAATCGATACTATTGTTTTTGTGAATACGCTAGGAGTTGATGCTCTCCCGCCATCCAGAGGCAGGGTTCTTTTGTCGTTGTGCAGCATAAGTTTCATTTTCTCCCGGAACGGATATGCTAGAATGCAGCAGGCGGAAACGCCAATTTGAGCCGGCGCAAACAAGTTGTGCCGCGGCATAAATGTAAGGTCTTTGCCAACACTGTTTCTCTAGACCCACACGATATTGGTTTAGTATGATAACGACATCAGAAAAAATGGCACGAGCGTAAGTTACATAAAGAGAAAGAGGTGCCTGGCATTGAATCAGTATCAGGAGATAAGACAGGGCGAGAAGGGAGCCTTGGTGAGTATCGGGGCGTATATCGTGCTGTCGGGCTGCAAGCTCGTGGCCGGGTACGGGTTTGACTCCTCGGCGCTTGTCGCCGACGGTTTCAATAACCTGACGGATATTGTCGCCTCGACCGCGGTCCTGGTTGGACTGCGGATCTCACAAAAACCGCCGGATAAGGACCATCCTTATGGACATTTCCGTGCGGAAACGATCGCGGCTCTGATCGCTTCTTTCATTATGGCCACAGTAGGGATTCAAGTGCTGATTGATGCCTTCAAGTCTTTGTTTGCCGATCATAAGGCTGTTCCGGGTCTAGTCTCCGCATGGATAGCGCTGGCGGCCGGAGCGGTAATGGCGGGTGTCTACATATATAATAAAAGATTGGCCAAACGGATTAATAACCAGGCTTTGCTCGCAGCGGCCAAAGATAATTTGTCGGACGCGCTTGTCAGCGTTGGAGCGGCTGTGGGGATAATCGGCGCACAATTCGGTTTGCCGTGGCTGGATCCGGTAGCTGCACTGGCGGTAGGCGCTATTATTTGCAAAACGGCCTGGGAAATCTTCTACAGCTCGACTCATGCGCTCACGGATGGTTTCAATGAGAACGAGCTTCACTCCTTGCGCGGGACGATTGAGAGCACACATGGTGTCCGTTCCATCAAAGACATTAAAGCCCGTGTTCATGGCAGCAATGTCTTGATCGATGTCGTAGTGCAGGTAGATCCGGAGCTGACGCTTGTCGAGAGCCACCGGATAAGCGATGAGATTGAGCGGCGCATGGAGCGCAAGCATAATATAATGAGTGTTCATGTTCATGTGGAGCCTATGGGAATGGAAGATGGGGAGCAGCCTGGCTCAGAGCCGGCTCAGACCTGATAGCATTAACCGGCGCGTATAGCGCTGGTTTTTTTTGTCACCATTCTAATGCCGGAGAGCCAAACATATAATAGCCTTCTAACGGATATTTTTTCTCCATGGTTCCAAAAAAATGGGTTTCTGTCCAGAGAATATGGGTAAGGATACAGTAGAGCCTTTAGTTGGCTTATGTTGCTGTTCATTGAGGCAGAGATTTCTCTATCATAAAAGCAGCAGCATTGGGGAAAAAGATACAAGCAAGGCTGTGTGCATACTCAGATACAAAGGAGGCGTTTTTATGCTTTTGCCAGTGGAATCCAAACAAATTGCTTTCTGCTCTTATAACGAAAATGAGTCCTTGCTGCATGTCTATTTTCATACCGGTGAAATTATTGCGTTTCCTTCTATAAAAAAAGGGGAATATCAATCCATCATCGACGCGACAAACCGCTATGACGTATTAATGGATATCACGCAGAAGGGACATGAGGTGCCGGGCTATCGTGTGGATTGGCAAACAAGTGCCGAGGCTTGGCAGAACATGTAATTGAAATGATTTCCAATGGATGAATTATGAGACAAATTTAATGCAAAAGAACCATAAATGTAAAATATGAAAGACCGGATCGATAATGGAAACAATTACCTCGGAACTAAAACTACTGGGATAAAATAGTTCCAAAGTACTTATATAGGACCGATTGTAAAAGGTATATTAATGTCATGAAAGTAAGATTTGGCAATGGTTTTTTTCCAAAAGCATCCCTTCGGGGGTGCTTTTTTTTATTATTTATGTAATCGCTTTCATAATCCTAATATCCTATACCTGCCATGGTAAATTAAGCCGAAGGTATGATTTATCCTTGAAACGGGTGGAAAGTACAATGGGAAAGGGCGAGCAGGATTGACCTAAATTGGAAGATCAAGGAGGGGTATGCTAAAGGAACTAAATTGTTATCCATCGGAACATGAGAATTGAAATCACCGCGAATATATCAAAGCAAGCCAAAAATGGAGGTCATCACTGGAATGAAAAAACGTACAACTATGATTTTGGCCCTTATTCTGATTGCTCTATTGAATGTCCCCTTGACGGCTATGGCAGCATCGGCGGAAATTGTAGCCTCGGTCAGCTTTCGGAGCGGCCCATCGACATCCAGCAGTGTGATGAAGTATCTGCATGCCGGTGACAAGGTTGAAATATTGTCTGAAGTCAACGACTATTGGTACCAGGTAAAAGATTCCGGGGGCAGCACCGGCTATGTGTCCACCTCCAGCCGTTATATCAAGCCGTCGGCAGCTTCGGGAGGCAGCGCGCCGGCAGGTACGGGAACAGGAACAATCATATCCTCCGTTTCCTTTCGTGAAGGACCTTCCACCAGCGCTGCGCGCATGCGTTATCTGGCCAGAGGTGAAACGGTAACCATTCTGAGCCAGCCGAACTCCTACTGGTACAACGTAAGGGATTCGCACGGAGTGACGGGATATATCAGCACGGACAAGCAGTACATACAAGTAAGCGGACAGCCGACGGCTCCTGTTAATCCGGGCAATGGAAACAACGGAAGCGGCGATCAGAACGCACTGGTCGAAAAAGTGATTGCTGCCGGCATGAAATATTTGGGCACGCCTTATGAGTTCGGCTCCGACCGCAATACGACGACAACCTTTGACTGCTCCGATTTTGTCCGGACGGCATTCAAAGACGGCATCAACCTTACTTTACCGGCAGATTCCCGTCAGCAGGGAACTTATGTCAAGCAAAAGGGTCATACCACAACAAACTGGCAGCAGCTGAAGCGCGGAGATCTCATGTTCTTCATGTCCTATAAAGGAACCTCCAAATCGGCCTATTCCGGCATTGATAAATCAAAACAGACGATTACCCATGTTGGAATCTATCTGGGCAATGGCCAAATCCTGCAGACGTACTCCAAAGAATCAGGCGGCGTCCGCACGGACACGATTGCCGGCAAGCATTGGGAATACCGCTTCATGTTCGGCGGAAGCGCGATTTGATGATAGAACCGGGCATCATCCTCATAAGGATCACTTGAAGCCCGATAGCTAATTAAAAATCCCCGTCAGGAAGCGGGACCCGAAACGGTCCCGTTCTGGCGGGGATTTTTTATTGGAATGCGGACAGCTTCTTGGATACACTCGCCCTCGCAAAACATGGGGAGTCAATGCTGATTATGCGCGAAAGTTAAGGAGTGGTGCTGCGCAGGACGGTCATTTCGCCGTCAAGCTCATAGGCGCCGAGACTGGCGGGAAGCAGAAAGCATTCTCCTGCCTTGATCTCCTGCTTGCCTCCGCTCCAGCCAATGGCTCCCGTGCCTTCAGCCACCACGAGGATTACGAAGCTCTCTGCAGTCGTGGAGAGCTTCCACGGTGCCCGCACCAACCCTTTTTCAACGATAAAATAGGGTGATTTGGCAATTTGCAGCCATTCATTGGCCTTGGCCGCATCCGTCTTCATCCTGGTTGCGCCTGCGCCCTCATAAGCAATGACATTCAGTGAATCTTCAACATGCAGCTCGCGGAGCTTGCCGTCCAGACCTGGGCGGTTGTAGTCGTACACCCGATAGGTCGTATCGGAATTTTGCTGAATTTCGGCTACGACGACACCGGCGCACAAAGCGTGAACGGTCCCTGCCGGAATATAGAAGGCATCTCCTGCTTCCACGGGGACCTCCTGCAAACAGCCCATAACCTTGCCTTCCTCAATGGCTTTGGCGAGAATGCCGCGGTCAACGCCGTCTTTGAGGCCATAAATGATTTTCGCACCAGGTTTGGCTTCAAGAATATACCACATTTCCGTCTTTCCGAGCTCGCCAGCGGGCAGGCCTTCGTAAGAATCAGTCGGATGGACCTGAATGGACAGGTCATCATTGCAATCCAGCAGCTTGATCAGCAGCGGGAAGCGGCCGTTGCGCTCGGAAAATCCTTTTGTTCCGAAGAATTCCCGTCCGTATTTTTCTCTGATGTCGTCAAGTCCAAGTCCGGCCAGCTCGCCATTCATAACTTTGGTTATACCGTTAGGATGATCGCCGATCATCCATCCTTCGCCAATAGCGCCATCCGGAAGCTCGAGTCCAAACTGTTCAAGGGCGCGGCCGCCCCAAATGCGTTCTTTCATTTCGGCTTTGAATTGCAGGGGATAAGCTTGTGTCAAGTGGATCTCTCCTTTATTTATGTATAGTGGTGTGCCGGTTCTATCGGCCAGGGGCAGGCTGGAACATCTCGAGAAACTCGCCATCGGGGCCATAAAAGAAAAAATAACGCGCTCCATTGGGCAATGTCGTGATTTCGGTGTCTCTTAATGGAACGCCAAGCTGCTTGATACGGGCAAATTCTGCCTCAACATCATCCACGGTGAAGGCGGTATGATGAGTTCTGCCTTCAACAGCCAGCTCTCCTTCGTAGCCTTCCACCAGCTCAAGCTGGGATTCCTGGGCGTCAGCCCCCGCGAGAAAAGCAAGACGAATGATGCCGTTGGTGTGCGTCATGGTATACTGATGCTTCAAACCGACTACTTCGGTATAAAAGGGAATCGATTGATCCAAATCCTTAACCATGATGCCTACATGCTCCAGTTTACGTACAGCCATTATAAATTCCTCCTTATAATTTCAAGCGATTGCTCCGGGATTAGTCTTTGGTCTGGATTGATTTCTTCTCTACCGCCAGCAGGAAAGGCGAGGCAGGCTTCTGCGGCATGCGGTACAGCACAGCTTGTCCCGCACCCTGGGGCAGCGAGGACGCCCATTGCTCCACAGCAGCGGCTTCCTGATCGCCTCCGGGGTGGCCGGGATACAGCACGATTGTCAAAATGCCGCCCGGACGAAGCAGCCCAAGGGACGCATCCAGGGCGGCGAGCGTAGATGCGGTCTTTGTGATAATGGAAGTATCGGCCTCAGGTCCCGGGAGGAAGCCAAGATTGAACATGACAGCGCCCAGGCGCTTCCTGGAATCCTCCGCGATATGCATGGCCATGCCGGCATGGCTGCCATGAATCAGACACAACTCGGGAAGCCGCTCCCGGGGGAGGGCCGAAGCAAACCGCTCCTTCGTGCGCCGGAGAGCCTGCTCCTGAATATCGAAGGCATATACACGGCCGCGGGGGCCGATCTGCTCGGCCAGGAACAGAGTGTCATTGCCATTGCCGCATGTCGCATCAACAGCTGTATCTCCGGGAGACAGCCGGTCGCCAGCCAGCTTGTGCGCCATGCCCAGAACGGATAGGAACCCCATTCTCAGCCTATGCCTCCCATAACCGGCCCTGCCAGGTATTGCGGCGGCTGAGCTCATCATCAATGGCATTGAGCACTTCCCACTTCTTCAGGCTCCACATGGGTCCGATAAGCAGGTCGCGGGGAGCGTCGCCGGTCAGCCGGTGGACAATCATCTCCGGAGGGAGCAGTTCCAGTGTATCGGCGATCAGACCAATATATTCATCCTGGTCAAGAAAACGCAGCAGACCGGCTTCATATTGCTTGACCATGGGTGTCTTGCGCATCAGATGCAGCAGGTGGATTTTGATTCCCTGTATATCCATGGCTGCCACCGCGCGCCCTGTATCCAGCATCATCTCATGTGTTTCCTGGGGCAGGCCGTAGATAATATGCGCGCATACGCGTATTCCTCGCGCCCGCAGACGTGCGACGGCATCCTTATAGCATTCGGTATCATGCGCCCGGTTGATCAATTGCGACGTGGATTCGTGAACCGTCTGCAGTCCCATCTCTACCCATAGATAGGTGCGTTCGTTCAGCTCCGCCAAATAGTCCACCACATCATCCGGCAGGCAATCCGGTCTTGTCGCGATCGACAAACCAACGACACCAGGCTGGCTCAGAATCGCTTCATAATATTCACGGAGCTCTTCAACAGGAGCATAGGTGTTGGTATAAGCCTGAAAATATCCAATATAACGCGCCTCGGGCCATTTTAGATGCTGCAGATCCCTGATCGTATTAAACTGCGTGACCAGATCGTCCCGGCGGCTGCCGGCAAAATCTCCCGATCCCCGCGCGCTGCAGAATGTGCAGCCGCCGGCAGCGATGGAGCCATCGCGGTTGGGGCAGGTGAACCCTGCATCCAGCATGACCTTGAATACTTTCCCGCCGAACTGCTCGCGCATTTCATAGTTCCAGGTATGGAACCGTTTATCCGACCACTGCCTGGGTGCAGCGCCCGGATGGTCAATCTGCGTAATCGCCTGCATAGCATGTTCTCCTCTTGCATAAGTCATCTTGCAATCATTAATCACAATTGTATCGAAAATTTGCACGGAGCGCTACGCCGCCGCCCCATCTCAATAATAATCCAGTTTTAAACGACTGGAGAACCCCATTATTTACTGGAAAAAAATCCGCTCAAATTAACGAAAAAGGCTTGCAATACCTTACATAAAGTGTTATATTAAAAGTGCGACAAATCAACATTTTCGGTTATTTCACCCTTATTCCAATCACTTGTCATAGCTTGTCGGTTTTCTGGAAATTCTATTAACTAAAAACCGTGAGGTGATTCAGGATGAACACGCAAGTGAAAATTCCCCAAGGGGACGAGAAGGTTACGATTCAGTTGACGCGCAAGGAAATGATGGCACTGGCCGGTATTCGCTTTCATGGCAACCATAATATTGAAGTTTCAGCTCGCAAGAAGCTGAATGAAGCTTTGGTGGAAACCTATGAATCGGACAGCGCGCAGGGCAATTCCCGTCAGATACTTAATTAAAAAGGTTTTTTGAATATACAGCCTAAGCCGAGCGGCGAGACTTCTGACGCCATCGGCTTTTTGTTTTTTTATATTTGGGGCTGGTCTTTACAAGCGGGCTGTTGTTCGGCACAATAAGGACGAATAAGGGTAAAGCGATATTGGAGGAATCAAGCGACTATGCGTCTTAGAGGAAGAAAAGGAATTCGGGAAAGCTTGGAAGCGCAGCCGGAGCTCGTCGTTCTGGAGGCGGCGCCGCTCAAGGGGCGCTGGAGCGAATTATTTGACAATGACCATCCTATTTATGTGGAGCTTGGAATGGGCAAAGGACGTTTTATCACGGATATGAGCGTTCGAAATCCTCAGATTAACTACATCGGCATTGATATGTACGACGAGCTGATTCGCCGGGCAAGCGACAAGGCGCGCATCGCCTGGGCGGAAAAAGGGGAAGAGAATCCGCGGAATCTGGCGCTCGTCCGTGCTAATATCGAGACGATCGAAGACATTTTTGCTCCCGGGGAGATCCAGCGCATACATTTGAATTTCAGCGATCCCTGGCCAAAAGGCAAACATGCGCGAAGAAGGCTGACCCACTCGCGGTTTGTGTCGAAATACATCGAGATTCTGAATTCACTCGGTGAAATTCATTTCAAGACAGACTCCCAGTCTCTGTTCGAGTTTTCGCTGAACAGCTTCGCGGACATGGAGCTTCATATGCGGAGCATTTCACTCGATTTGCATAAGGAAGGATTGCGCGACGATCTCGTGCTGACTGAATATGAAGCCAAATTTGTCGATCGCGGCAATCCGATCTACCGGGTGGAGGTTGTCATCGGCCAAGAGGCTTTGTCTGCGCACAGGGAAACCAAGCGGCAGACTCAGTTGAAGGACCAGGTGGCGCACACCAGCATCGAGGTCAGCGATCCCAGTACAGCCCCTGCTGCAACATCAGAGGGATAATGCAGTCCCAGATACATCCTCGACCATCCGACGGAGACGCCAAGAATAAGAGCGACCGGCAGCAGCAGAGGCATCAGAGCGGATTCTGCGGCCAGCCAGGGCATCAGCCAGGCAAAAATAGCTGTGGTATGTCCGGATGGGAATGAGGAATCACATAATGGCTTGAGCACTGTGTTTACCTTGGGCAGAGCTTGATGCGGTCTCAAACGCCGGAATTTGCGCTTCACAAGCGCGACCGGTAAATGGCTGATGGCGACTGCAATCGCCGCCTGCCAACCAGCGGTATGCCAGGGCTCGGCGGCCAGCAGCGCGCATAATAGGGCGGTGACCAGTGTGAACGTCGCGCCGCCCGTATGCGTGATCATATTCAACCATCTTCCCAGCCATTTATTCAAACCCCGATGGGAAGGTCCGCGGTTCACCCACAGAAATATCCGCTGCTCATTGGATTGCAGCCAGTACACGACTCGACTCACAGAGCAAACCTCCTTCCTTAAGGCGAAGCTGGATTTTCCGAATTTATTTTCAGTTTACAGCCGATTTGTTCACGCTGTGTCAATCCGCATCATTTGCTTATCACTATTTAACCACATATAGGCTTATACGAACTAGGGTGCAAATTAGAGTTCCAGTTCGTTTCTTGTATCTTGCGAGCTATTTGGGGGCGTTTATTCAAAGAAAAACGCCTATTTTGCATGGACGGGAGAATTTAATCGTATTTTGACCGAAAATTTCCGTTTTACAATCGGCATAGGATGGTTAAGATGTTATGGAGATACATGAGAAGCTTAAGTTAGGATACTGTCCAAAACGCCGTATCCAATGGTGAATGATGGAAATATGCCTTTGCGTTCATCATTTCGTCACATTGGAAACAGGCTTGGATGAAACTTTTCCCATTGTATTTTCGTTAAGTAAATGGGCAGCATTTTTCGTAAACGAGTCAAAATAAGGGAGTAACGACAGAAAAACATGGTTTGAGCTCATTGAATGGTTATGTAAGCCCTTTTCCAAGCTTACATGACCGAAAAAAGGCCATTTGCGCTTTTGACAAAAAGAATAATTGTGTGGAAAATCATTATGGCTGCGGAAAACAAACATAAAACCGCATCAATGAACAACGCACGCAACAAAAAACAGAGAGAATATGAAAAATGGGGTCTCAAGGGGGCAGTAAAAGTTATGGTCAATTCTCTTTTAATTTTTTTCCAGATCTTCTTGGCTTTCGTCGGTGTTTACCAGTTTACAATTTCGTTATTCGGTATCGTCAGAAAAAAGAGACATCTCAACCACAAACCGCAAAAGTCGTTCGCAGTGCTTGTCGCCGCTCACAATGAGGCGCAGGTGGTCGGGGCATTAATCGAAAACCTGAAAAAGCTTGATTATCCGAAAGAACTTTACGATATTTTTGTCATTTGCGACAACTGCACAGATACCACCGCCGACATTGCACGAAGCCATGGCGTTCATGCCTGCGAGAGGAAAAATCCGCATTTGCGCGGCAAAGGACATGCGATTGAATGGATGCTCAAGGAGCTGTGGGGCATGTCCCGCCAGTACGATGCGATCGTCATGTTTGATGCCGACAACCTGGTCGGTAACGATTTCCTCGTCCACATGAATAATGACCTTTGTGAAGGCAAGAAAGTCATTCAGGGTTATCTGGATACGAAGAATCCTGCCGATTCATGGGTTACAGCATCGTATGCCATCACGTACTGGTATTGCAACCGGCTGTGGCAGCTGTCCCGCAGAAACCTGAACATGGCCAACTACCTCGGAGGAACAGGCATGTGCTTTGACTCCGAGCTGTTGAAGGAAATGGGTTGGGGAGCAACCAGCCTGGTAGAGGATCTGGAGTTCTCGATGCGGTGTGTAAAACGCGGTATTCACCCGGTACTTAATTACGACGCCAAGGTATACGACGAGAAGCCGCTGACCTTCAAGGCTTCATCACGCCAGCGTCTGCGCTGGATGCAGGGGCATTTTACAGTAGCGCGGCATTACTTCTTCCCGCTGCTGTGGGCGAGCATCAAGGAGCGCAATTTTGTGAAATTCGATGCCGCACTGTATTCCATCTCGGTGTACAATACCTTTATCGGCTTTGTAGCGACTGCGATGCTCTGGATGGATAATATTATTCCTGCCCATAATGCCTTTACGTCGATTTATTATTACCTGCCGTATTGGGTGCCGATTGTTGCGATCTCAGCAACAGCGGTCATGTTCCCGCTCGTGATGATTCTGGAAGGCATCAAATCCGGCAAGATGTATGCGCATCTGCTGTCCATGATCGTATTCCAGCTCTCATGGCTGCCTATTACGTTCTATGCCTTCTTTACACAAAACAACAAGCAATGGAGCCATACCCAGCATACGCGTGTGCTTCGTCTGGAAGAAGTGCAAAGCAAACAGGTCTGATCTGACTTCGCTTGTCATTTGATGATTGACATCAATTGGATTGTTATGCTATATTAATTCGGTAGCGCCAGAATGTCTGGTGTTAAGCAAAAGCAGAAGCACCCGCTTCTCACCTGTCCGGCAGTCGGCTGGCTGGTTCGCGATCGATGATTGACTTAGGCTCGCCGCTAGAGAGTGGCGATGATTGAAATGCCTACAATCTTGGTTAATGGAATGCGGGTCCGTGCGGATCCGCATTTTTTATTTTGTTTGTGATTCGCAAAATTTGGAGGTGGCAGGTTATTAGCAGGGAACATCAAATCAACGATGAAATTCGGGCCCGCGAGGTACGTGTAGTAGGTGCCGAGGGAGAACAAATCGGAATCAAATTATTTCGTGAAGCGCTGCAAATGGCAATCGATTTAAACATGGATCTTGTTAACATTGCGCCCACTGCGAAACCGCCGGTTTGCCGCATCATGGATTATGGCAAATTCCGCTATGAAACGCAGAAGAAAGAGAAGGAAGCCCGCAAGAATCAGAAGATTGTGGACACCAAGGAAGTGTGGTTCCGTGCCAATATCGACGAGAACGACTACCAGACAAAGTTCCGCAATGTTGTGAAGTTTCTGGGTGAAGGCGACAAAGTGAAATGCTCCGTCCGTTTCCGCGGCCGCGAAATTACGCATGCATCCGTCGGTCAGAAAATTCTTGACCGGTTGGCGAAGGAAGTTGCCGATCTGTGCGTGATGGAACGTATGCCGAAGCTTGAAGGCCGCAGCATGATCATGATATTGGCGCCCAAAACAACCAACTAACGTTTAATCTATGAGGAGGATCATCAAATGCCTAAAATGAAAACACACAGCAGTTTGAAAGACCGCTTCAAAATCACCGGAACCGGCAAAGTAAAACGCTTCAAGGCGTTCCGCAATCATTTGCTCTCCGGCAAGTCAGCCCGTCAAAAGCGTGTACTGGCAACGCAGCCGCTTATGGCAGCAGGCGATGTACGCCGCTTGAAGCAAGGTCTTTCAAACTTGAAATAGTACATTACGAGAGTAAACATAAGCATAACCAACATTCGGGAGGTTTCTATTCATGGCAAGAGTTAAAGGCGGATTTGTCCGCGCACGTCGTCGTAAAAGAGTTTTGAAGCTGGCTAAAGGCTACTTCGGCTCCAAGCATCGCCTGTTTAAAACAGCAAAAGAGCAAGTGATGAAATCGCTGCTCTACGCATACCGCGACCGTCGTCGCAACAAACGCGATTTCCGCAGACTGTGGATCGTTCGTATCAATGCTGCAGCACGTTTGAACGGGCTGTCATACAGCAAGTTCATGTTCGGCTTGAAACAAGCTGGAGTTGAAGTGAACCGCAAAATGCTCGCTGACCTTGCCGTCAATGACATTAATGCATTCAACTCGCTTGCAGGCATCGCAAAAGAGAAAGTAAACGCGTAGCGTTTACACATAGCATGAAACAAAAAGAGCCTTCCATCTATGGAACAGGCTCTTTTTTGTTGTGTCCATTGAAATTTGCGAAATTCAAGGCATGTGACCCTATCCCGCTGCCTATGCTCAAAGAAGTAACTAAAAACAGGACAACCGCACGGCCTATCTTTGTCCCTTATGGACAACGGTACAGTCCCTAATTGCCGGTTCCGAATAAGCTATATAGGACAACTAAGCTTTCGGTGCCTCAAGCGAATGGCCCTATGCAGAGGGGATGCCGGAAGTAAAGGTTCGCAAGAAAATTAGAGGAGGGATTGCATATGCAACGCGTCTCCAATGAGCAAGCTCGTAAACTTGTTGGCAAAACCATTTATGCGGTTCGCAAAGACGGCTCGGTACGGACGGGCAAGCTCGTCCGCGTCCATCAGAATAAGCTCTATTTGCGACCGGCCGGCAAAGATAAAGCAAAATCAGTCAAGACCAAAGCGATTCTGCCGCTCGTACTGTTTGATTTACTGGCAATCGGCACACTTCCGTTTGCCGGCGGCTTCGGCGGTGGCTTTGGTGGCTTCGGAGGTGGCTTCGGAGGCGGCGGCTTTGGAGGCCCTTATGGCGGCGGCTTCGGAGGCGGCGGCTTCGGAGGCCCATGCTGCCAGCCGGGATTTAAAAACTTTTATTAATAACTGCCGTTTTGCAGCCCGGGGGAGTTAAAAAGAGGTTGTCAATGATTTGATCATTTCATAGCATTGATAATCTGGCAGTTCACGGACGGTTTTATAGCCGAGCTGGGTATAAAGCCGCATTGCGCGGGGATTGCTGTAATCCACGAATAACCGGGCTGTTTTACATTTGTGAATCCGTCCGTATGCTTCCCCTTGTGCCATCAATTGGGTTCCCAGCTGTTTTCCCCGATGCTGGGGATGAACGGCGAGCATGTCGTAAAGCAGCGTCTCACCTCGTATATAGAGATGGACGAAGCCCATCGGCGTGCTCGTTTTTGTTCGTGCAGCGACGAAGGTGACGCCGTCACGAAGCCGCTTGGGCAGATCGCGGATTGCTTGCGCATCCCTGGGGGATGTCGTATAGGAAAGTGGGATCAGTTCCCTGATTATCAGGCGGATAATCTCGGGATCATCGGTCCGCGCCCGTCTACGTCTAATCAATGAGATCAACCCGCTTTCGGCCAGGCTTGAATTTGCAGCTGCTCATACCGGCTTTTATAATGCTTTACCATCTTATGTACGGACGCCGGGAATTGCTCCGCAGTGCAAGGATGGATTTCTTAAGTTTTTGCTTCGGCAGAAGCTTATAATGGTTCTTGACTAACCCAGTGCCGAAGCATATAATAAGCTGTAAGCAAGACGAAGCTCATCATATGATGCAAGTAATCGCTGGCACGAAGTATCGGGCTGGGCTATGTGTCGTCATGGATGATAAGCGTTATATTCCGGAAATATCGGAACGGCCAAGCAGGTTTAGTTCTGATATTCACAAAATAATGTATCTGCTATGAAGAGGACGAAGTGTTAAGGGCTCTTTTGCTCAGAGAGCGGACGGATTTGCTGCAACCGTCGCCAAAAACCCTTTCCAACGAGCTCACCTCGGAGCTGTTTCCCTGAAAAGCTTTCCCGATTGGATGATGATTGAAGCATCTTATAGTGGAGACCGTATTAGGGGAAATCGTAGGGCACACGTTAATGTGCCAGGGTATGAACGATGGCGTGCACGCCGTTCTTACCTGTTGAGGTTATTTGCTGCGAAGTGAATAACAAACCTGGGTGGTACCACGGAAGATATACCTTTCGTCCCTAGACGCTGAACAAGCGTCAGGGCGCGGAAGGTTTTTTTGTTTTTCTAGAGAGGAGGACGACTTAATGGTCGCTCAAAGTGCAACGCTAAGGTCAAAGGGAGAATTGATGGAAAGAATGAGTAAACCAGATGTCATTACCGGTTCGGAAATGCTGCTTCGCAGCTTGGTGCTTGAGGGTGTCGATTGTGTCTTCGGTTATCCCGGAGGAGCTGTATTGTTCATTTATGATGCGATGCATGGATTCTCGGATTTCCATCATCTGCTGACCCGTCACGAGCAAGGCGCCATTCATGCGGCAGACGGCTATGCGCGTGCAAGCGGTAAAGTCGGCGTATGTATAGCGACGTCGGGACCGGGAGCTACGAATTTAGTGACAGGTATCGCAACCGCGTATATGGATTCGGTGCCGCTTGTCGTCATCACCGGCAATGTAGCGACGAATTTTATCGGGACGGATGCTTTTCAGGAAGCGGATATTACCGGCATTACGATGCCGATTACCAAACATAGCTATCTGGTGCGCGACGTTAAGGATCTGCCCCGCATTATCCATGAGGCTTTCCATATTGCCAACACTGGCCGCAAAGGCCCGGTATTGATCGATATTCCCAAGGATGTATCCTCGCACAAGGCGATGTTCAAGCCTGTGAACGAAGTCAGCATCCGCGGCTACAATCCGACGGTTTCGGCGAAGAAGCCGCAAATTGACAAAATGATCAAAGCCATTGAGGAAGCGGAACGTCCGGTCATTCTTGCGGGCGGAGGGGTTGTATATTCCGGCGGGCATGAGGAATTGTATGAATTCGCCACCAAAGCGGGCGTACCGATTACAACGACGCTGCTCGGTCTTGGCGCATTCCCGAGCGGCCACGAGCTGTGGATGGGAATGCCGGGTATGCACGGCACCTTTACAGCCAATAAAGCTATCCAAGGGGCCGACCTGCTGGTTAATATCGGAGCGCGCTTCGACGACCGGGTAACGATGAAGCTCGACGGTTTTGCTCCGAATGCAAAAATTGTACACATTGACATCGATCCGGCGGAAATCGGCAAGAACGTTCCTACCGATATTCCGATCGTTGGCGATATCAAAACCGTGCTGCAGCAGGCCAACAAGGAAGTGAAGTATGCAGCCAAAGCCGATGCCTGGCGTGCGCATATTCAGCAATCCAAGCTGGATCATCCGCTGGGTTACGTCGATTCCGAAGTGGTGCTGAAGCCGCAGTGGGTTATCGAGATGATCCATGAGACGACCAAGGGCGAAGCGATCGTAACGACAGACGTCGGTCAGCATCAAATGTGGGCGGCGCAGTATTACCGTTTTAATCAGCCCCGTTCCTGGATCACATCCGGGGGCCTCGGCACGATGGGCTTTGGATTCCCGTCCTCCATCGGCGCCCAGATGGCGCATCCTGACCGGCTGGTTGTCTCCATCAATGGAGACGGCGGCATGCAGATGTGCGCGCAGGAGCTGGCGGTTTGCGCGATTAACAACATACCGGTCAAAGTGGCCATTATCAACAACCAGGTGCTTGGAATGGTTCGTCAGTGGCAGGAGCTGATTTATGAGAACCGGACCAGCCACATTGATTTGGCGGGCAGCCCGGACTTCGTAAAGCTGTCTGAAGCTTATGGAGTAAAGGCTTTCCGTGCGACGAACAAGGAAGAAGCGCGTGATGCCTGGATTGCGGCCTTGGATCATCCGGGACCGGCTGTTGTCGAATTTGTCGTCCGCAAAGACGAGAATGTCTATCCGATGGTTACGCAAGGATCGACGATCGATGATATGCTATTGGGGGATTCGGAATGAAGAAACATACAATCGCCGTACTCGTAAACGATCAACCCGGCGTTCTGCAGCGCGTTTCCGGCTTGTTCGGACGCCGGGGGTTCAATATTGAAAGCATCACCGTGGGAACAAGCGAGGAACCGGGCTTGTCCCGGATGGTCATCGTCACGTCTGGCGATGATCACACGCTTGAGCAAGTAACAAAGCAATTGTACAAGCTTATTGACGTTATCAAGGTTATCGATCTGAGCGCCAACCCTATGGTCGGCCGCGAATTGGCACTGATCAAGGTCAATGCCGAACCCTCATCCCGTCCGGAGATTCTCGGAGTGGTGGATACGTTCCGGGCAGCTGTGGTAGATATTGGCACAAGCACGCTGATGGTTCAGGTTGTCGGCGATACCGACAAGATTGACGCCATGGTAGAGCTCCTGAAGCCTTACGGTATCCGCGAGCTGTCACGCACTGGCGTAACCGCTATGATCCGCGGCAGCGCCAAGTAGTAGAAGAAGCTAAACATGAACCGCCATTTTGGGCGGGAGTTAAAGCGGGGGAGCTCGGGATAGCAGCTTTATTCCGACCATCCCTCCTTTAACACCCGCTCAAAAGGGTCAAATTAAAGGAGGCTTTATTATCAATGGCAGTTACATTGTATTATGAAAAAGATGCAGACCAAAGCGTTCTGCAAGGTAAAACGATCGCCGTTATCGGTTACGGCAGCCAAGGACATGCGCAAGCACAAAACCTGCGCGACAGCGGTTTGAAAGTGGTTATCGGTCTTCGTTCCGGTAAATCGGCTGACAAAGCTAAAAACGACGGTTTTGAAGTGTTATCCGTAGCGGAAGCGACGAAAATCGCTGATGTCGTACAAATCCTGATGCCTGATGAAACGCAAGCCAAAGTGTACAAGGAAGAAATTGAACCAAACCTGAAAAAAGGCGCGGCTCTCTTGTTCTCCCATGGCTTTAACGTTCATTTTGGACAAATTATCCCTAATAAAGATACCGATGTACTGCTCGTCGCTCCTAAATCGCCGGGCCACATGGTTCGCCGCACCTATGTAGAAGGCTTTGGAGTTCCAGGGCTTATCGCAATCGAGCAGGATGCTACAGGCAATGCCAAAGCAATCGGCCTTGCATATGCAAAAGGTATCGGCTGTACCCGTGCAGGCGTTATCGAAACATCTTTCCGTGAAGAGACCGAAACCGACTTGTTCGGTGAGCAAGCGGTACTTTGCGGAGGAGCAAGCGCACTGGTTAAAGCAGGCTTCGAAACGCTGGTTGAAGCCGGCTACGCGCCAGAGATGGCTTACTTCGAGTGCTTGCATGAGCTGAAGCTGATCGTCGATCTGATGTATGAAGGCGGACTTGCTTCCATGCGCGATTCGATCTCCAACACTGCTGAGTACGGCGACTACGTTTCCGGCCCTCGCATTGTAACAGATGAAACGAAAAAAGCGATGAAAGCTGTTCTGGAAGACATCCAAACCGGACGTTTCGCCCGTGACTTCATCCTTGAGAACCAATCCAACCGCGCTATGCTGACGGCTACACGCCGCAACGAAGCCGAGCATCCAATCGAGGTTGTCGGCGGACAGCTTCGTGAATTGATGCACTGGATCAAGAAGTAATCGACTGTTGAATTAGCTGACGGGGAAAGAAGGCTGCGTCGTTTACGCTATATGAACGGCGGGCTTGTTTTTCTTCTTAAATACGGTTGCATCTTATCCCGGATTATCGGGACGCTCCCCGCACTGCCTGCCTGGCAAATGGGGGGGGAGTCTCGCCATCCGGGATCATTCCGTTCATGGAGGTGTACGACTTGCGTAAAATTTATGTATTTGATACGACGCTTCGCGATGGCGAGCAATCACCCGGTGTGAACCTGAACACGAAAGAAAAGGTCGAAATCGGCCTGCAGCTGGAAAAGCTGGGCGTCGACCGGATTGAAGCCGGTTTTCCTGCCGCCTCTCCAGGCGACCTGGAGGCTGTTAATGCGGTTGCGCGCGCCGTTAAGAACGCGACAATCATCGGTCTGGCCCGTTCGCGGGAGCAGGATATTGACGCGGTCAAGGAAGCGTTGAAGGGCGCGCAGGATCCCTGCATCCACTTGTTTCTGGCTACGTCGCCGATTCACCGCAAGCACAAGCTGCGGATGGAGAAGGAGCAGGTGCTGGAAACTGCCGAGAGAGCGATCCGTTATGCGAAACAGTATTTTGATAAGGTGGAATTCTCCCCGGAGGATGCCGGCCGCACGGAGCTTGATTTTCTCTGTGAAGTAACGGCGATGGCCATTCGCGCCGGTGCGACGGTCGTTAATATTCCGGACACGGTGGGCTATATGAATCCGTCCGAATTCGGCCATATATTCAAAACGCTGAAATCGGAGGTTCCGGGCATCGAGAAGATTCAGCTGAGCGCGCATTGTCATGATGATTTGGGAATGGCAACAGCCAATGCGCTGGCGGCGATTCTGAACGGCGCCGATCAGATTGAAGGCACCATTAACGGAATTGGCGAGCGTGCGGGCAATACCGCAATCGAGGAAGTCGCGATGGCGCTTGCGACGCGCGCTGATTTCTTCCAGGCGAAGACGTCGCTCACGCTGAGCGAAATTGCCAAGACGAGCCGTCTGGTCAGCAAGCTGACCGGCATGGTCGTACCGGGCAACAAAGCAATCGTGGGAGCAAACGCGTTCGCGCATGAATCCGGGATCCATCAGGACGGCATGCTGAAGGAGAAAACGACCTACGAGATTATTTCGCCTGATATTATCGGCTTGAAGGAATCCAAGCTTGTTCTTGGCAAGCACTCCGGACGGCACGCCTTCCGCGAGAAGCTTATCGATTTGGGCTATGATCTGGACGAGGAGTCCGTGAACAAGGCGTTCGCGAAATTCAAGGATCTGGCCGATAAGAAGAAGGATGTCAGCGATGAGGATATTCGCGCGCTTCTTGAGGAGAAGCTGGTGGATACGCCCGAAGTCTTTACGCTGGAAACGATCCAGGTCAGCTACGGCAACCAGTCGGTGCCAAGCGCCACTGTCCGTATCAGCATTGAGGAGCGCGGTGTAAGGGAGCAAAAAGCGGAGGGCAACGGCTCCGTCGATGCGATCTACAATGCGATTGACGCGGTGACCGGAGAAGTGGTCGAGCTGGAAGACTACTCGATCAAGTCTGTTACACAGGGCAAGGACGCGCTTGGCGAGGTCCATGTCGTGCTTGGTCAGGAAGGCGTATCGGCGCAGGGCCGCGGCCTGAGCACCGACATTCTGGAAGCCAGCGCACGCGCCTATATCGATGCGCTTAATCGTTTGATCGATAAACGCAAGTCGCCGGGCCGGCGCGATAAGATGAGCCTGATTTAAAGCCGGAGTCCGTAATTATAGCATGACCGCAAACAGAGAACGCCTCAGCCTCCCCTTTGATTGGTGGAGCTGAAGCGTTTTTTTTCGGTTCTCAGTCAGAATATATAGCATTTGATGTCCGCCTGTCTTTGTTTTTTCCCCGCTTAGGTCTATGAACCCATGCTATAATGGGGGTATATATGTTTTGGGAGGATCGTAAAGCGGATGCTATTTGTTTGGATCGCGCTGTGGACCACATCTGCCTTGCTGATGGCAACCAACCGGAAGAGCGTCGCCGTTCGCTGGCTCAGTCTGGTCGCGTTCTGTGGCGGGACTGGCGCACTGGCCTCCAATTTTGATGGCTGGATTTTGGCCTGGCTTGAATCCGGGCTGATCAGTAACGATCGTGAGAAGCTGCTGCGCATTCTTCAGCGGGGCTGCTCCTGGATAAGCTATTATGTTCTGCCATACGCATTTCTTTGCTTTGCTTCCGCCTATCATGTGGGGGCGATTCCATTCTCCTACGCCAGGAAGCTTCCAATCGCAGCGCTGCTGTTTCCCGTGGGGATGCTCGCGGTTCCGGTAACCTCGAATACCCCTGTCCATTTTGGACTTTTGGCGATATGGGCAATTCCCTATTTGATTCTGGGAGCCGTACTGCTCCTTATGAAGCGTGACCGTCATCCGGCTGATCGGCGAGCGCATGCGGTGATGATGGCCGCGGTCCTTCCAGCGGTCCTGATTGCGCTGTTTATGAATTATTTGCTGCCTTTATTCGGCGTTTACGGCATGTGGCGTTATAATGTGTGGCCAATCGCCTTTGCATTTGTTGTTTTTATAATAGCGTTGTTTAATTTTGGTTTTCTTGGGGTTCAGCTTCTTATTGAGCGCAAAAGACTGGATTTCTCGCTGCGGGCGATTACAAGCGGCACAGCCATGCTCAATCACGCCATCAAGAATGACATTGGCAAAATCAAGCTGTTCAGCGACAAAATCGCGCGGGCGGCTGAACCGGATCAGGAGCTGCGGGATGATATCCGCGTCATCGGTTCTGCTGCCGTGCACATCGAGGAAATGATCCGCAGCGTGCACGAACGCACCCAGGAGCTCCGGCTGCAGCCGGAGCAGATCAGTCTTGCTCCCCTGGTTCGCGAGCAGTTGAAGGCGCTTAAGCCTCGGCTCCAGGGCAGGATCGTTCTTCATGCCGACTATGATGAGGGAGCTGCTGTTCTGGCTGATCCCGCACAAACGGCTGAGGCGATCAACAATGTGCTGTCCAACGCGGTTGAAGCGATGCCGGAAGGCGGAGAGCTCAGAGTGAGAGTGATTGGCGGAAAGCGCGGCAGCACCATTGAGGTACGCGACAGCGGCGTGGGAATCGAAAAGCGGCATCTGCGCAAAGTCACAGAGCCCTTCTTTACGACGAAAAGCGGCAAAGCCATGAATTTCGGGCTTGGTCTGGCATACTGCAGCCAGCTGATGCATCGGCAGGGCGGCGAACTGAAATTGCAAAGCGAGTCCGGCAGGGGAACTGTAGTGTCCTTCCATTTTCCAGCGATTAAACAGGCAAAAGGAGCATGGCGATGACAGATGTTAACCGCATACGAGTGATGATTGTGGAAGATGATCCCGATTGGCGCAGAGGGTTGGCCGCCTACATTAACAGTCAGCCTGACATGAGTACGGTCGCGGAGGCGGATACGGCGGAGAATGCACTGCAGCGTGCGGGTGAGGTGAACCCGGATGTCATCCTGCTTGATATTATGCTTGCCGACAGCCCTGATGGGCTGAGACTTGCAGGAGAGCTCCCTTTGTCGTCGGATGCGCGGATTATTATGCTAACCTCTATGGACGATAAAGCATTCGTTGTGGAAGCGTTCCGTGCCGGGGCGGTTAATTACCTGGTCAAATCGGATTTCTCGACAATCCCCGAAGCCGTCCGTAAGGCGGCAGCCGATCACTCGTCGATTGATGCCTCCGCAGCCCGCCAGATGCTGGAGGAGTTCCGGCGCCTGAAGCGTCTAGAGCGGGAATACGAGGTGGATAAGTTCAAGCGGCAGGTTACTCCCTCAGAGCTGCAGCTGCTATCCATGATTCACGAAGGATACAGTCAATCCGAGATTGCGGAGAAGGAATTTCTGTCGCTGCGTACGGTCAAAAATCATGTAACCAATATTTTGCGCAAGCTGGGCGGCAAAAGCAGCAAGGATGCTGCCCAAAAAGCTAAGGACATGGGGTTGTTCTAGAGACTGCATAGAACTGCCCAAAGCTGATTCCACGAAAGCAGAAGCAAAATAAGCCCGTTTACTCTTAACTGCCCGGTTATATGCTTATGCGTAACGCCTATAAAAGTCATAGCTTTAATATCTTTGTCTTATGCGCGGAAATATGGTACAACTGAACATAGACTGAGAATCATAATCAAAAGGGCTGTCAGCTTCGGCAGCGAACGCATCGCGCCCTCAAGAGCGGCAGCAGCCCCATTCAAAGGAGAGTTCATTACCATTATGGCAGACGTGAAAAAAATAGCGGTCATCGCGGGCGACGGAATCGGACCGGAAGTTGTAGCCGAGGCGCTTAAAGTATTGAAGAGAACCGAGGAGCTGTTTGGTTACCAGTTCGAAACCGAGCATGGCTTGTTCGGCGGTATCGCCATCGACGAGAAGGGCACTCCGCTGCCTCAGGAAACGCTCGACATTTGCAAGGGGGCCGACGCAGTGCTGCTTGGAGCGGTTGGCGGACCCAAATGGGATAACAATCCGAAGGAGCTTCGTCCCGAAACCGGACTGCTCGGCATCCGCAAGGCGCTCGGCCTGTTCTCCAATATTCGTCCGGCAACTGTATTTGACTGCCTCAAAGAAGCTTCTACATTGAAGCCTGAAGTGCTTGAAGGCACAGATCTGATTGTTGTGCGCGAGCTTACCGGAGGAATTTATTTTGGCGAGAAATTCCGCCGCGAGGGTGCAGGCGGCGAAGAAGCCGTGGATACTTGCGTATACAATGTAACGGAGATTGAGCGCATTGTCCGCCAGGCGTTCGAGATTGCCCGGACACGCCGCAAGAAGCTGGCATCGGTCGACAAGGCGAACGTACTGGAAACCTCCCGCCTGTGGCGCGAGGTTGTGAACCGGATCGCCCCTGACTATCCCGATGTGGAGCTGGAGCATGTTCTGGTCGATAACTGCGCAATGCAGCTGCTCCGCCGTCCGTCAAGCTTCGATGTTATTGTAACGGAAAACATGTTCGGCGATATTCTGAGCGATGAAGCGGCGATGCTGACCGGTTCAATCGGTATGCTGCAATCCGCATCCCTGGGCGAAGGAAGCTTCGGCCTCTATGAGCCGGTACATGGTTCTGCGCCTGATATTGCGGGACAAGGCATTTCCAATCCGATCGCGACTATTCTTTCCGTTGCGCTGATGTTCAGACTGACCTTTGACTATAAGGATGCTGCGCAATCGATCGAGGATGCCGTTGAATCCGTGCTTAACGCCGGCCACCGCACGGGAGATATCGCGGTTGATAAAAGCAAGGCGATCGGCACCGTTGCCATGGGCGATTTGATTATTGCCGCTATGAAGAAATAATTTATAATAATTATTAAAAAGTAATTATTTCATTCTTGACTTTGTTACAAAGTGATGTTAGGATTTTAAACAGGGCAAGAATTCTTTAGGCGCATGCAATTCCCAAATCCGGTCATCCGTACCAATCGGGACTGGGTGAAGGGAGGCGCCGAATAATCAAGCGCAAGCTTCCCGGGGCTGACTACCGCACAAGCGGAAGTGGTCAAGGGAAGCAAAAGCGCGAAAAAAACTTAGGAGGTATTCACAAATGGCAGAACGTTTGGTAGGTCGTCCGGCTCCTGATTTCTCTTTGGAAACCGTGACTGGAAATGGACAAGATTTCGGCAATGCATCCCTTGCAGACTACAAAGGCAAATGGTTAGTGCTCTTCTTCTATCCTTTGGATTTCACTTTTGTGTGTCCGACAGAAATCACTGCTCTTAGTGAAGCAGCAAGCCAATTCAGCGAGCTGAAAACCGAAATTCTGGGTGTCAGCGTAGACAGCAAACACAGCCACCGCGCTTGGATCAATACACCTGTTAACGATAACGGTCTTGGCAAATTGAACTTCCCTCTTGCCGCAGACATCACGAAAAGTGTTGCCCGTGACTACGGCGTCCTGATCGAAGAAGAAGGCATCGCGCTTCGCGGCCTGTTCATCATCGATCCGGAAGGCGAAATCAAATATCAAGTCGTTAACCATAACGATGTAGGCCGCAGCGTTGAAGAAACGCTTCGTGTTCTGCAGGCGCTGCAATCCGGCGGCTTGTGCCCGATCAACTGGAAACCAGGCGACAAACATCTGGTTGCGAAATAAATTTTTCCTTTATTAATCAATAAAACCCGGCAGTCTCCGTGAGACTGCCGGGTTTTCGCCGTATTCCCCACCTGTGGCAAACGAAGGCCGGTCAAGTAGGGCGGGTATTAATCCGCAGTCAAGCAGGAATTATAAACATAGGTGACGAATACCTTTATAAAAGTTTAAAACCTGATTCTTACAGATGTTCAATGTGGAGTAAGGAGGGAGACTGTCATGAGTTTCTGTTGCGGTGCAAGCATGATTGGCACAAACGGTACGTTAAAACATTTTCGTACACATATTCATAATGTTCCTATTTTATTCTGTCCGGTATGTCATCGAGTGGAAATTCATCATATGGTTGAGAACGAATATGAAATCTTGGCTGAATATGCCCACGGCGACGGTGCTTCCGAAGTCGATTTTCTTGAATATGTGGAGCAGGACAATGTCACCCTGTTCGAGAACTGCGTAAACAACGAGGACGAGGATCCCATGGACGTCGTACAAAATCAGATCGATATGGCACTTGATCTGCTCTGCTTTGCTAAACAAATTTCTGATGAAGCTTGGCAAACGGAATTGAAACGAAGGCTGGGAACGCTAAGCCAGCGGCGTAACAAACTTCGTAAGCGGCGGACATCTGAAGGATATTGTTAACGGTTTACGCCTCCTTGTCAAGGGGGCTTTTTTCTTTGATAAGGCCAGGTTGTTGCACCCCCTCAAGACAGAGGATCAGCACGAAGCATGTAAGGTGAGGTGGAATGGTTGCTACTCGTCGTATTCAAACGATTATTCGGCAAACACGGGGCCGGCTTGCCGCCGCAGAAGCACGACAGGGCCAGTCCCGAGACGATGGTGGAGCTTATCCGTTCCGGTGAAGCTTCGCGCGATGAATTCATCGCTGCCTATAAGCCGTATATCGCTAAAGTTACGAGCCGTTTTTGCAAAAGATACATAGATCCCATGCGGGATGATGAGTTCAGTATTGCGCTCAGCGCCTTCAACGAGGCGATTGAGCAGTTTTCAAGCCAGGCAGGAAAATCGTTTCTCGGCTTTGTCGAAACGGTGATCCGGCGCAGGCTTATTGACTATGTGCGAAAAGAACAGCGCCATCACTTATGTGTACCCTACAGCGCTTTTGATAGTTTGGATGAAGAGGGACAAAATGTAAATCCCATTGAACTGCGGGAATCGGTTCACCGCTATCAGCTTTCTCAAGAAGCGGACTCCAGGAAAATGGAAATTGCTGAATATAACCGCAATTTGCAAATGTATGGCATTTCCTTTATGGATTTGCCGGATTTATCGCCTAAGCATACAGATTCCCGGCAGATGCTGATTGCTATTAGCTGCAGTCTGGCTACGGATCCAGGGATGTACATGACATTAAAAACGACCCGCAAGCTCCCGGTTAAAGAGCTTTGTGAGGTTTCCGGAGTTTCGAGAAAAACCATTGAGCGGAACCGCAAATATCTGATTGCACTAGCTGTGCTGCAGCATGGGGACTACCCTTATCTCCAGCATTATTTGGAGCCCGTTCTATCATCTTACAGGGAAGCAGCGCCGTCGAAGGGAGAGAGAGTATGAATCGCGGAATCATAATGGAGGTAGGCAAACGTCATTTGATCGTGCTGACGCCTGACGGCTCATTCTATCGGGTGCCTTTCAAACCGGATGCATCCATCGGCGAAGAGATAACTTTTCCGGCGAGTGCCAGACGGAATCGTCCGCGCAGCATATACCGCTTAAGCGCGCTGGCCGTCGCGCTCACCCTTCTTCTTCTCATACCTTTGCTGCTGATACCCTTCAAGGAACATTCGGCTGTGGCCGCATATTTGACGATGGATATCAATCCTAGCCTGGAGCTGGGAATTGACGAGAGCGAGCGCGTGATTGAGCTTCGCGCCCTGAATCAGGCGGGAGCTGCTGTCATTACAGATCTTCCCTTCCGTGATTTGCCTCTGGAGCAGGTGACGGAGTCGATCATGGAGCGTATTCAAGCCAGGCCTTATTTTGCAAATCATGAAGGCAATATTGTCATTACAAGCATTATGATGAGGCAGGATGACGACGTATTCTACGAATCGCTGCTGACGCAGCATATGGATGAAGCCGTTCAAAAGGCGCTGGCCGAATCCTCTCTCCCAAGCGAAGCCCATGTTGAAGTGACGACGTTGTCTGCGCCGAAGGAAGTGCGGGATGAAGCCAATGAACAGGGGATATCTACCGGAAAAATGGCTGTTTATTTGCTGGCCAAGAGCCAGGGGCATGAGGTTACCGTAGAAGAATTGAAGAAACATTCGATTTCCCACACCACGGAAGACTGGGGAGGAGTCAAAGCGGTTGTCGGTGATACGGAGAAGGTTCAGCCTGATCAGAACAAGAAACAGCTCCAGGAGCTGCTGAAGCAGGAGAAGGATTTGCAAAGCCAGGTGAAAAATACTGCGTCTGATCAGTCGCAAACGGCGGATAAGGAGAAGCAGCCCGGAACAAGTGAGAAGGATGCCGCGCCCTCGGGAATTAACAAGGATAAGAAAGAAGCGGCTGCCAGCAAGGATTCCGGGGATAAAGAACGCTCCGCTAGCAAAGCGAATACCAGTAAAACTTCACCAAGGAAGGGGAGCGAGGTAAATACGGCGCTGCATCCAAATGAGGCTGAAGGGGCACTTGCAGATAAGAAGCATCCCATCCCGAAAAGGCATGATAAGGATAACCCCAATCAGAACCAGGATAAGGTTAATAACCAGCGCGGCAGCAGTAAAAACCAGGACAGCAGCCGGCATCGCAGCAGCGATAACCGGGACGGGCTGAATAATAGAAGCTATGGGACCACAAGGGGCGGGAATCTGCAACATCAGCAGGAGCGCTCCCGGGACGGCCAATCGGATTCCAAACAAGGACGCGGGCGGGAAGAGTCAAAAGACACTTCCAAAGGCCGCGATTTTGACGCAAAAGGGAGAAGAATCCAAGGAGGCGCCGATGATCGGCGATCAGGTGGGAACAAGCAGTAATAACCAGAATATTACAGGAATATCACGGAATAAGTGATATTTACCACAATATTACAGATTAGTCCCGGAACAGGGACGAAAGCTTGGGTATATTGTTCCTTTTTGGAACAGCGTATTTCGACAGTATCTCCTGTTGACACAAAATAGATGATATCTCTATGATTAGTATAGGCATATCCCTACTTGGAAGCAGACCAGGAATAATTGGTTTAACGAAGTGGAGGCGATATCGTATAGTGGAAATGTTCCATTTTCGCGGGACGGCCGATGTCATCATCGCACGTCAGAGAGGAAGGGGCATTGCAAAAGCGATCGGCTTTGGTCTCGTTGATCAGACGATTATTGCGTATATCATTTCAGAATTGGCAATAAAGCTGAATGCATTCAGTGAGAAAGGATATATGGGAATACGAACCATCGCCGGATGCAGAGAAGAATCGGAGCTCGGCATCGAAGTGCGGCTGTTTGACCAATTTCATGGACTGAGCCGGGGCCAAATAACCAATGTGGAGAAGCTCGTCGATGATATGGATATGATACGTGATCGTGCACACGGGACTGTGATGACGTTTCGTAAATGGCTGGTCTCTCCGCTTCATATCGATTAACCGATTTGTGCTGCAGGAGAGGGGTAGAACATGCAAGCAATTCGAAAACGCTACTTTCCGGCTCTTGCCGAGTATATTCGCAGCGGCAGCGAGGCATCACTCTTTCAAGCGACCGAAATAGGAAAATTGCTGCATGGCATTCATCCGGAGGACATCATCGCGATACATGAGGAATCCATGCAAACGCTGGTGGCGAATGTGGAATCTGAAGAAGCGCTTCAACTATACAGCCGGTCCTTTATTTTCCTGATTGAGCTGATGGTCGCCTTCAGATTCCGGCTGCAGCCGGACGAGACTCCGGAGCAGCGCTTTAATGAAATGCGCGATATGCTGCTGAGTTCCCATCGTTCATTTCGGATGGTCAAAAATAAATACGAGAATGTGCTGCAGCACATGGACAGCGGCATTGCGATATTTGACAGCGATGGCATCCTGTCCTTTATTAATTTGCAGATGGCCAAGATGCTTGATATTCCCCGCAAAACACTCATCGGTTGCAATCTTCGGGAAATTCTGGCCAACTCGCAGCTGCGGCGGGGCACCAAACGTATTTTGATAAAGCTTTACAAGGAAATGTTTCTGAGAAGAAGCCGTTATATGGAGTTTCAGGATTCCAGCGGCCGCCATATGCTGGTGACGGTTACATACGGGGATCAGCTGGATGGCGATTATTTGTTCAGCGTGAAGGATGTAACGGAGTATAAGCAGATCGAGCAGAGCGCTTACCAGAATGATAAATTGGCGATGCTGGGCAAGATTGCGGCGGCGATCGCCCACGAGATCCGCAATCCTCTGACATCGATCCGGGGCTTCATTCAGCTTCTGCGCCCACATTTGCTGCAGCTTGGAAAAGAAGAATATGCCCGGATTATATTGGCTGAGATCGATCGGGCTAACGATATCATTTATGAGTTTCTTAACTCCTCCAAGCCGTCTGCTCCCATGAAACAGAATATTCCCATCAACTCGCTGCTTCGGGAAGTGATTTTGCTGTGCGAAAGCGAAGCGCATATGAAGGGCTGCCAAATCCAGTTTGAATCCTATGATGAAGAGCTCACGGTATCGATTGATGTGAAGCAGATCAAGCAGGTTATTCTGAACATCGTGCGCAACGCCATGGATGCCATCGAGGAGATGAAAGACGAACGTTCGGGGTTGATCGATATTGTGACTATGAGGGATGGCACCTATGCGGAAATTACGATACGCGACAATGGACAAGGGATGGATCATACGACGAAAGCAAAGCTGTTTGAGCCCTTTTTCACAACAAAGGCAGCCGGTACCGGTCTGGGTCTTTCGGTGAGCTACCGGATCATCCGCAACCATGGCGGGACCATACGGCTATCCAGCAACAGCGGCGTGGGAACGGAGTTCAATATCTATTTGCCATTGGTGGAATAAACGATTAGAATCGGGTTATAAACTTGGTTCTGGGTATGTACTCAGTAATCGGTTCAACCCGATTTTTTGCATACAAAAAAAGGAATATGAATAATGAAAGCGGTGATTCGGATGAGTATAAGGTTTACATATGCGGCACAGGAAGCAGAATTCGATACGATTGTCTGTTTCGTGAGCCGGGAAGAGTTGCGTGCGGAGGAGGCAGCGGATGGCCAGTGGGTTCATCCCCAGCTTGATGAATCTCTCAGAACGCATTTTCATAGCAAACTATTCAACGCGGAGCCCAGGGAGACGCTTTGTCTGGCTACGCTTGGACTTCTTCCGCAAGCCTATGTTATTTACGTCGGCGTGCCGAGTACGGATCTGAACGCTGATAGTCTTCGTGATGCTGCAGCGGCAGCCGCGAAGTCGGCTAAACGGGTGAAGGCTGTTTCTGTCCGCCAGATTCTGCCCGGAGGAATCTCTATCATTACTCAGGAATCTATGGTTATAGAGTTTGCGCAGGCCTTGACGGAAGGCTACCTGCTTGGCAGCTTCAGCCGCAAGTCGGAGAAGAAGGACGAGGAGAAGCGGCAGTCGACGCTTCAGACCGTCAATTATACGCACGCAGGCTCGCAGTCGCATGCAGCCGCTTCCTGGGATGCAGGGATACGGCGCGGCACGGTATTCGCGGAATCAGTTGGCTATGCGCGCGACCTGGTCAATCTGCCGGGCAATAAGCTTACCCCCGAGATGCTGGCGGAAGAGGCGGAGGCCCTGGCTTTGACGCATGGTCTGGATTGTGAGGTTCTCGATGAATGGTCCGCAGCGGAGCAGGGGATGGGGGGACTCTTGGGCGTCGGACAGGGAAGCGCCAATCCGCCAAGAATGATCGTACTTCACTATACCGGTGCTCCACAGGACAAGGATGTCTGGGGTCTTGTCGGCAAAGGCATTACCTTCGATACCGGAGGGATTTCGCTCAAGAAGCCGCAGGGAATGGAGGCTATGATCTCCGATATGGGAGGCGCCGCGGCTGTGCTCGGCGCTATGCGGATAATTGGCGAGCTGCAGCCAGCGGTTAACGTGGTGGCTGTAATCCCTACTGCTGAGAATATGCCGTCGGACCGCGCGTTCAAGCCGGGCGATGTGATCAAGACGATGAGCGGTCTCACCATTGAGGTTGTCAATACCGATGCCGAGGGCCGTCTTGTACTGGCAGACGGATTGACCATGGCTATCCGCCGCGGAGCAACGAGACTCGTCGATGTGGCTACATTGACAGGCGCCGTACTGGTCACGCTGGGCAATGTGGCTACGGGTGCCGTGACCAATGATGAGACCCTGCTGCAGGAAGTGATGCATGCGTCCAAGAAAGCAGGCGAGCGGATCTGGCAGCTGCCCGCATATCCGGAATTCCGCAAGCAGCTGGAGAGCGATGCAGCGGACATGAAGAACAGTGGCGGCCGGTTCGGCGGCGCCAGCAGCGGTGGATTGTTTATCGGGGCTTTTGCCGAGGAGAGGCCTTGGGTGCATCTGGATATTGCCGGAACGGCGTATCTGGATCGTGAGCGCTCCTGGGAGTCCAAGGGTGGAACAGGCGTGATGGTGCGGACGCTCGGTGAGCTGTTGGTGTAAAAATTTTGACAGTGGTGTTAGCAGAAATACAGTCGGGCCAGTCATCCAGAAGGGGATAAAACACCATGTCATTTTGGCTTCATCTCATTTCGGTTTTTCGCCGAAAGAAGCTGTCCGACCAGCGTAGAGGTCTGCTAACCTCGATTATGGAAGGAATTCCGGCCACCATTATCGGCAATTTGCTGGGCGGCCCTATGTTAACGATTTATATTGTCTTCCTGGGAGGCAACTCGGAGGATGTCGGTCTGGCCGTTGCGATCCCGCAGCTGGCCAATCTGGTGCAATTGGTGGCCGCATTCTCGATGCAGCGCTTTAACAACCGCCGGCTGCTGCTCACCGTCTTTGGCATAACCCACCGGATTATTTGGGTAGCCACCGGATTCATTCCTTTCTTCGTGACTGAGGAGCTGCGCGTTCCTGTATTTATCGGGATGTTCCTGGTGTCCTTCGTAAGTGCGTCCACAAGCGGTATGTTTTTTACCTCGATGATCGCCGATATGGTGCCGATGAAGGTGCGCGGGCGTTATTTTGGCATCCGCAATACGATCCACTGGGCATTTGCCAGTATTTCGCTGCTGGTTGGCGGTCAGATTCTTGATCATTTCAACGAGCAAACCGGCTTTGTCATCTTGTATGCTGTCAGTGCGGTTTGTACGGTGTGGAATGGAATTGAGCTGTGGCGCTATCCGAACCTGCCCTTCGAGCGGTCGATGGAGACAAGCTCCGCAGCGCTGTTTCTCAAGCCGCTGAAGGATTCGGCTTATATGCGGGCAGTAGTGTTTATCGCATTGTTTATTTTGCTGCAAAATGTGGCTATTCCGTTGTTTTCCTTCGTGATGCTGGAAATTCTGGATATCAGCAAATGGAGAATTACGGTGATCACGACGGTTCAAATGATTGCAATGATGTTTAGCTATTATTATTGGGGCACACTAAATACAAGATTCGCCACGCGCACACTGCTGCTCTGGACGCTGCCGATTATTTCGGCTTCCTGCATGCTGTGGGCGGGCATCGAGATTTTGCCTGCGCTGCTGGTGCTGATTATTGTTCATTGCGCGCTTGGATTTGGCCTCGGCGGATACAACCTGCTGGTATTCAATCTGATCATTGGCGACACGCCCAAATCGGATCGTCCGATGTATGTGGCGGTTTATTCCGCGCTTACCGGCCTTACCGGCTTCATCGGGCCGCTGGTTGGCGGCTATATCTACAACTGGATTGATGAAAGCCCGTTTTGGCTGCAAAGCTATGGCATCTCCTTCCTGTTTGGAGCGGCCATGCTCGCGTTGTCGTTAACAGTGGGACCATTGGTATTTCGTACGCGGCGAGGCCTATAACCCCTAGTTTGGAGGCGATAAGTGATGGGAATGGAATTGGATCTTGCTCAAGGCAGAAGGGATGACGAGGCATTACGGGTCCCGCCCGGACAGCGGCTGACGGCGGGATTCCCGGTATTGCATTACGGCGAGGTGCCTTATTACCGGGATATGAGCAAATGGGATTTGCGGATATTCGGCTTGGTGGATGAAGCTGCGGTTATTCCCTACAGCGACTTTATGAAGCTGCCGATGAAGGAATTCGGCAACGATATCCATTGCGTTACCACATGGTCCAAGCTGGACAATGTGTGGGAGGGCGTACCGGTGGCAGCGGTAATGGAGAAGGTAAAGCTGAGGCCTGAGGCGAAATTTGTCATGCTGCATGCGGAGCATGGCTGGTCGACGAATTTGCCATTGGAGGATTTTATGCGGGATACCTCTTTCCTGGCCATCCGTCATAACGGGGAGCTGCTGACGCCGGATCACGGTTATCCGGTGCGGATGGTCGTACCGCATCTCTACTTCTGGAAAAGCGCAAAATGGCTGCGCGGCATCGAGTTTATGGCCGAAGACAAGCCGGGCTTCTGGGAGCGCAACGGGTATCACATGTATGGGGACCCTTGGAAGGAACAGCGCTACGATTTTGAGTGAGAATAACTCTTCAGCCCTAAAAAGCGTCAGCACGCGACCTCTCCTGGAGGGGGCTGCACTGATGCTTTTTTGAACGTTGGATGGAAGCGTTTATCCACAAAAAACTTCATAAATTCCCGTGAGAGGAGACGTGGTTTCTAGCAGTCCCAAGGATGATTCAGCTTTTTACATGCTCTCAATATTTCTCAGCGGAAGGATTGACAATAGTAACTGTAACAGTTATAATTACAGTATGCCAGACAATACCAGACGGGAATTCAGCATCATGCTGTGAGTCGTCAAATTGTCTAGACAGGTGTAACTTAGTTTGTTACAGATTGTTAGTAAATTTCACGATGGGTGGTGTTGTAGATGACATTTGAAATAAGCGATTGGGTACAGGCGAATACGAGCAACGGAGAATTGATTCATGGTTATATTGAATCCATGGACGGGCAGCAGGGAATAGTGAAGCTGATGGTAGTTAAATCCGATAATGAAGAAGCAGTTGGGAAATCGATCACGGTTCGTGAGCATGGCCTGAAGCGTTTACCGGTAGCCTCGTTTGACGATGTCGGGCAAATACTGAACCTCATCGACTTGGCTCTTTCAACGCATGACGAAGCCTGGTTCACGGAGCTGACCGCGAAGCTGAAACCAGCCGAACAGAACGCTCAGGAAAGCCGCAATTTTCCCAGAATCCATACATCCTTTACCAACCGTCTCGGGCTTTATGACATCAAATAAGGACCAACGGTATGGTAATAAAATAACCTCAAACTAGTCAATCGTCAAGTATTATACTTGGCGATTTTTTTTGTGTCTTCATTTGGGGATACTTTACAGACGACTCCCGGCTTTTTCAATTTTGTGCTATGTTAGGAAGGCCCGAAAAAAAGCGGCATACGAACCAGGATATTTCGGCGCATATTTTTACGAGGAGGTCCAATATGGCTTTTTTGAAATCCGTTTATATCGCAATAACGGGGCCTTTCCGCAAAAGCATCCGCAATAAGCTGATCCTGATCATGGTGGTCCTCACGGTGCTGCCGGTTATCATTGTGACGCTGCTTGCAACGGACAACACGAGGGCTTCCATGGAGGACGAGGTGCTGGCATCGAATCTGTCACGAATCGGATGGACCGGGGATTATCTGGAGCAGGAGCTGTCCGGGCTCAACACCATTGTTTATACGATCTTCATCAGCCCTGCCCTTAATGAATATCTGCGTGTACTGGATGAAACCAGCAATGCGAGCTTGTACGATGTGCAAAAGGAAGTCATTGACACGATTACCTCCGTCTCTTATTCGGCGAATGAGAATTTGTTCGATATCCAGCTGTATATGCTGAAGAATCATAAGCAGTTCAAGATCAGCATGATGCAGACGGCGATCAAAACGCCGCCTCATATCCCGGACATGTATTTGCGGATGATTGCCGGCAAAGAGGATTATCTGATTCAGAACAGCACGGAAACCCCAGGCTATTTTGAGCTGACCCGGAGCTTGAACCGTTTTGAGACGAAAGAGCAGCTGGGTTTTGTCACGCTCAAGGTGAACTGGAAAATAACCGCTGATGCCATGGACCTGATTAATCCGGGTCTTGAGAGCACGGTGTTCATAGCCGATCAGGCCGGCAAAATCATGTTTCAGCCCAGCGGCACACAGAAGCAGGAAGACGTGGAAGGATTGCTGCAGCAGATGGGCAGCGGTCCGGGCTACCTCAAAACCAAGGATAATTATGTCTTCTACGATACGCTCGATCCCTGGGGCCTGAAGCTGGTCAAAATGATTCCGATGTCCCAAATCAATCAAAGCGCCAGAACGACGCTGCAATACGGGTTGATTGTCGGCGCCGTGTCCATTGTCGTGTCCCTGGCGATTGCCATTATTATGGCCTGGACCTCGTCCAAACCGATTGTGAAGCTGGCCCGGTCCATGCAGAATCTGAGCTTCATGAAGGATGAGAATATCTCGCCTACCAAACGGGTCGATGAAATCGGGCTGCTGGAGCTCAAAATGTACAATATGTCACAGCGGATACGGGATCATATCAAGACGGAGTACAGCATCAATCTGGAGAAGCAAACAGCGCAGCTGAAAGCGCTGCAGGCCCAAATCAACCCGCATTTTCTGCAAAACACGCTGCAGCTTATCGGCGGAATGGCTTTCTCGCAGACGCCGGACCGCCTGTATGCGGTGATCAAGGCACTGAGCGATATGTTCAGATACGTCATCCGCGAGCCGAATGAATGGGTGGAGCTGGAGAAGGAATTTAATCATCTGCGCAATTATCTGTTCATTCAAGGCCAGCGGTATCCCAACCGGATTGTGACGCAGATCGCGGTGGAGCCGGGCCTTGAGATCTGTCAGATACCGAAGCTGATTTTGCAGCCGATCGCCGAGAATGCCTTTATACACGGTTTTGATCTGAAGTCGTCAAGCTGGACATTGACGGTGAAGGCCGCCAGGTACGGACAGGGGATGCTTATTACCGTTCAGGATAACGGGAAGGGCATGAGCGCAGAGAGGCTGGACAGGGTGAACCGCAAGCTGCAGATTGATGCGGATTCAATCGGGACAAGCGGTGATCATATCGGGCTTAGCAATGTGGCAGCGCGAATCAGACTGCATGATGGCCCTGACTATGGCGTCACGATGGAGAGCGTTCTGGGCTTGGGAACAACGGTAAGAATTTATTTGCCAATGACGGAAATGGGGGAGAACTAAATGATCAGGGCGATTATCGTGGATGACGAGCAGTGGACAAGAGATATTATCAAACGGTTCGGCTCCTGGCAGGAGCTTGATATGGAAATTGTAGGCGAGGCTGAGGATGGGCTGGAGGCTGAAAGGCTGATTCAGATGTTTGCTCCGCAGCTTGTCATTACCGATATGCATATGCCGGGCGCAGGCGGCGTGGAGCTGCTGAAATATTTGAACGAGAGCCATCCGGAAATCAAAATTATTGTGGTCAGCGGCTACGATGATTTTGAGTTTACCAGGCATGCCATAAGGTATAAGGTCAACGAGTATCTGTTGAAGCCGATCGATGCGGCGGAGCTCAACCATGCCCTGGGCAAATGCAAGGCGGAGCTGGAAGCCGAGCCGGCAGGATCAGGCGGATATGTTCCTTTCGACGCCGATATTCTTCATTTGATCAAACGGTACAAGCTGCTCTTGTCCGTTCATTACCATGAGCTGAATGAAGAGGGAATCAGACATGTGCTGGATGCCTTTTTGCAGGAGCTTCAGTCGGCGGGATATAGCGATAAAACCTGGATGAGACAGCTGTACCAGGAATTCCTGTCCCATCTCAAGGAGCTGATGGTGAGCAATTCCGTTGAGCTTGGCCAGGTGGAGTTTGATTCAGAGCTCATGCTGCCCGGTCTTGAAGGGATGGTCCAGCAGCTGGGCGAGCGTTATTTGACCTCTCTGCAATTGCTGATCCAGCAGCGGAAATTCCGCAATAAGCTGAATCTGGATGAGATCAAAACCTTTATCGATTACAATTTTGCCGAGTCGATCTCGCTGGAGAAGGTTGCCCGCTCATTTTTTGTATCGAAAGAGTATTTAAGCAAAATATTTAAGCAGGAATTTGGACAAAATATGACGGATTACGTGCAGCAGGTGCGAATGATAAAGGCAAAGGAATGGATTCTTCAGGGGATCCCGATCAAGACAGTGGCCGAGATGTGCGGCTATGAGGAGCTGGGATATTTCTACAGAGTATTCAAGAAACAGCATGGGATTGCCCCGGGAGAATTGCGCAAAGGAACGCATGAAGTTTAATAAAGTGCAAAGAGAAAGGATAATTCCGTCCAATTAAACGCTTTCATTTAAGTATTACAATGAAACCGTATTCAAATCAGGTGTCAGGGAGGTCTTCACAGATGAAAAAAGCATGGAGTATTGTACTTAGCACGGCTCTGTCTGTCGGTCTGTTGGCAGGATGCGGCAGCGGTGGCGGCACAAATAACAATACGAATGGTGCAGCAGATGGAGGCAATGCGAACGCAGGCAAGCCAAAATCGGTCACACTTAAATTTTTTATTGGCCAGCCCCGCTTCAAGCAGCAATACGAGGGTTACATCAATGATTTTGTAGCCAAAGAGAAAGCGGAAAAAAATGTGGATATCAAAGTTCAGCTGGAAATGCCGAACTCGGATAACGCTCCACAAATTTTGAAAACGCGTATGGCATCCAATGATGCCCCGGATATTTTCAGCCTTCACGCGGTCAATGAGGCACCTTCTTTCTACAAGGCCGGATACCTGGAAGATCTGACGAATCAGCCGCTTGCCGACAAGCTGCTGGACAGCGTCAAGCCTTCTGTAACGATTGATAATAAAATTGTAGCTGTTCCGATGGAATCTCTGGCATGGGGCTTCCTCTACAACAAGAAAATCTTCGCAGACAACGGCATCACGCCTCCGACAACCTTGACGGAAATGAAGGCGATCGTCGAAAAACTCAAAGCGAAGAAAATCACGCCGTTCCTCCTCTCCTATCAGGAGGCCTGGATTCCGCAGCTGTTCCTGCCGCTTTCGGTAGGCGCGCTTGTCAGTACGGATCACAAGGATTTCATCGACAAGATGAATAAGGACGAAGGTTCTTTTGCCGAAATGAAGGATATGTTCAACATTATCGACCTGGTTAATGCGAACGGTACGGACAAAGCGATGGAAGTTAACGGAGACGACGGCGCAGCAGCGTTTGCAGCCGGCAAAGCGGCCATGTGGATCCAAGGTCCATGGTTCGCCGATACGATTCTCAAATCCAAAGCTGATTTTGATTTCGGCGTTGCGCCGCTGCCGGTTAACGATAACCCGGATGCAACGAGAATCGATCTGAGTACGTCAACGGCACTGGCTGTATCGCCTTCAAGCAAAAATAAAGAGTACGCGCTTGATTTCCTGAACTATGTACTGGATGACAAGACTTCCAGCGCATTTTATGAAAGCTTGAAATTCAATCCGGTTGCCAAATCCCATACGTTTGAAACGTATCCTTGGGTAAATGATGCCATGGTCTATGTGAAAGATGGCAAATCCTATCAGGATCCGGTTATGCCGCAAGCCGTTAAGGATGAAGTCGGCAAAGCGCTGCAAAGCTATTTTGTGAAGCAAATGTCGCAGGATGACGTGATTAAAGCGTTGGATAAAGCCTGGAAGGACTTCAACAAAGTAAACAAATAAGCCAATCCGCTGCGGAAGAGAGCAAAGTCCCCCGGGCCTTAAGCTCCCTTCCGCCTTTTTCCAAAGTGTGCGACTCCAATCATGAGGTGATGGAACATGTTAGCAAAGCAAGTTAAAAGGTATGCCTCTTTGTTTGGTTTCTTGGCGCCTTCTCTGATCCTTTATACCGCTTTTCTGCTGATTCCGATGCTGGGTGCCATGTATTACAGCATTACGGACTGGAATGGCCTGAACCCGACCTATGATTTTGTCGGGCTTACCAATTTTGTTGAAGCGCTCAAGGATGACCCGGATTTTCTGACTTCTTTGTGGTTTACATTGAAGTATGTTGTGTTTATGGTTGTACTGCAAAATGTTTTTGCACTGTTTCTGGCTGTACTTATCGAATCGCGGACCAGGTCCAAAGGGTTCTTCCGGACGTTATTCTTTATGCCTAATATGATCAGTATGATTATCGGCGCCTTTATGTGGACCTTTATCTTCACGCAGGTCACAACACAGCTTGCCGAGAAAACATTCCTGACCTTCATGGATCAATCCTGGATCGGCGATCCCAAGTTTTCCTTCTTCTCGATTATTATCGTTTCCCTATGGAACGGTGTCGGTTATATGATGATTATCTATTTGGCAGGCCTGCAGGGCGTTCCGCAATCGCTGAAGGAAGCGGCGGTCATCGACGGGGCCAATGCCTGGCAGCGGTTCAGAAGCGTGACGCTCCCCATGATTACGCATGCGGTCACCATCTGTTTCTTCCTGACGCTCAACGGAGCCTTCAAAGTGTTTGAGGTCGTATACGGGCTGACAGGCGGCGGACCTGGCAGGAGCACACAGGTCATTACGATGAATATCTACGAGGAAGCCTTCTCCAACAACTTCCGTTATGGCTATGCCAGCGCCAAATCGATCATTTTGTTTATTATCGTATTGATCGTTACGATCATTCAAATCAGCGTCACGAAGCGAAGAGAGGTGGAGTCATGAGTAAGAACCGGTCTGCTTCCATTCTGATCAATGCCGTCCTCACGGTGCTTGGAGCCATATCCTTCTTCCCGATCTATATGGCGTTTATCAATTCGTTCAAAACGCAGGGGGAAATGTTCAGCTCGGTTATGTCTCTTCCGACCAAGCTGCACTTTGAGAACTACAGTCAGGCCTTCACGCAGATTCATCTGCTGAACAGCACCCTCAACTCGGTCATTGTATCTGTTATCGGCATCGCCGGGATTGTTTTCTCGGCCGGTCTTGCAGGCTACAAGCTGTCCAGAACGCCTGGCAAGCTGAGCGCTTTTATTTTCTTCCTGTTCGTTTCTTCCATGCTGGTGCCGTTCCACTCGATCATGATATCACTGACGCGGGTGGCCAAAAGCCTGCATCTGCAGGGCAGCGCCGCAGGGCTTGGCCTGATCTATATCGGGCTGGGCGTCAATATGGCCATCTTTCTCTATCATGGCTTCGTCAAATCGATTCCGCGGGAGCTGGAGGAATCGGCGCATATAGACGGCTGCGGCGAGTTTCAGACGTATTTCCGCATTATTTTCCCGCTGCTGCTGCCGATTACGGTGACGATCGCCATTCTCGATTTTCTGTGGATCTGGAATGACTTCCTGCTTCCGCTGCTGATGCTGACTGACGTCACGCGCTATACGCTCATTCTTTCGACCAATATGCTGTTTGGCGAATACAACAAGGAATGGTCGCTTATTCTCGCGGCGCTGGTGCTTACGGCGATTCCGGTCATTATCATCTATGCCTTCTTCCAGCGCTTCATCATGGAAGGAATTACGGAAGGCGCCATTAAGGGCTAAACGGTGCGAATTGAAGGGGGCGGCAGTGTGAAGCAGCTGTTGTACGGCGTGGCCTATTATGATGAGTATATGCCATATGAAAGGCTCGACCGGGATATTGAAATGATGAAAGCGGCGGGTATCAATGTAGTGCGGATCGCGGAATCGACCTGGAGCACGCATGAGCCGCAAAATGGCATATTTGATTTCTCCTCCGTCGACCGGGTGCTGGACGCGATGCATCAGGCGGGAATCGCCGTTATTGTAGGAACGCCGACTTATGCGGTTCCGACATGGATGGTTCGCGAGCACCCGGACGTGCTGGCGGAAACGGAGAAGGGGCCGGGGCGTTATGGCGCAAGACAGATCATGGATATCACCCATCCTGTCTATCTCTTCTACGCGGAGCGGATCATCCGCAAGCTGATCTCCCGCGTCAGCGCCCACCCCGCTGTGATCGGCTATCAGACGGACAACGAAACGAAGCATTATCACACCTCGGGACCGAATGTACAGCTTCGTTTTGTCAAATACATGCGGGATAAATTCAAGTCTCTGGATGAGATCAACCGCCGCTTCGGGCTGGATTATTGGAGCAACCGGATCAACGGCTGGGAAGACTTCCCGTCCGTAATAGGGACGGTCAACGGCAGTCTGGGGGCGGAATTCGCCAGATTCCAGCGCAAGCTGGTAACGGATTTTCTCGCCTGGCAGGCGGCGATTGTAGGCGAATACAAGCAGGCGGGTCAATTTGTTACGCAAAATTTCGATTTTGAATGGCGGGGCTACTCCTACGGCGTTCAGCCGGATGTGGATCATTTTGCCGCTGCGGAGACCTTTGATATTGCCGGTGTGGACATTTATCATCCCTCGCAGGATGAGCTGACCGGGACGGAAATTTCGTTCGGCGGCGATATGGCGCGATCTCTGAAAGGGAGCAATTATCTGGTGATGGAGACGCAGGCCCAGGCCTTCGCCCATTGGGTTCCCTATCCGGGTCAGCTCCGGCTGCAGGCGTTCAGCCATCTGGCTTCGGGAGCCAATATGGTCGCTTACTGGCATTGGCATTCCATCCATAATTCCTTCGAGACTTACTGGAAGGGGCTGCTCAGCCACGATTTTCAGCCTAATCCGGTGTACAATGAAGCCGGAACGATCGGTCGGGATTTCGGCCGGCTTAGCACTCACTTGATCAACCTGAAGAAAAGTAACAGAGCTGCAATATTGGTCAGCAACGAGTCCTTGACCGCTCTGGAATGGTTCAAGCTGCCAGGCGGCTTCAAATACAATGATATTGTCCGACGTCTCTACGATGGACTGTACCGGATGAATATCGAATGCGATTTTGTGCATCCGGGAAGCAGCAATTTGGCGGAATATTCCCTGCTGATCGTACCGGCGCTTTATACAGCTCCAAGCGAGCTGCTGGAGAAGCTTAATGCTTTTGTCCGGGAAGGCGGCCATATCGTCTACACGTTCAAAAGCGGTTTTGCCGACGAGGATGTGAAGGTTCGCACAACCGCTCAGCCGGGGATGATCGGGGAAGCCTGCGGAATCTCCTACAGCATGTTTGCCGAGCCCCGCAAGGTCGGTTTAAGGGACGATCCCTATCAGGTTGGGGAAGAGGACAATGTGATTGAAGCCTGGATGGAATTGATCACCCCGCATTCGGCGGAGGTGCTCGCATATTACGATCATCCGCATTGGGGAGAATATGCCGCCATTACCCGCAATCATTACGGGAAAGGCAGCGCCACCTACATAGGCTGTCTGCCGAGTCCTGCCCTAACAGCCAAGCTGCTGGAGCAGGCTGTCCGGGAAGCGGGATTATGGAGCGTGGAGCAGCAGCTGGCATTCCCGCTGATTATCAAGTCGGGAATGAATGAGCTTGGCCGCCGCATCCGCTATATTTTTAACTATTCGGATCAGCCGGCAAGCTTTAACAGCCCGTTTGCCGATGCACAGGAGCTGCTTTCGGGCAAGCCGGTTGAGAGCGGACAGGAGCTGACGCTTGACCGCTGGGGATTTGCTATTCTGGAAGAGCGGAGCTAGTGCGGCCCGGCTGCCAGCTTGCAACACTTGCGAGTGTTGGAAGACGTTTCTCCATGCGCAGCACGATTTTTCACCGAACCTTCAAAGAGATTCGCCGGGGACGATGGCATGCCGGATAAACGACTCATCCGGGACGTCGCGGCCCTGAATCCGTGCAATTAATGTATCAGCCAGACGGGCGCCGATTTCATTCACATTGTAATCCACGGTCGCAAGGGCCGGATTGACGTAATTCAGAATATCGATATTGTCAAAACCCATCAGCCCAACCTGATCCGGCACACGGATCTTTTGGGCTTTTAGCCATTTCAGGATCTCCAGCGCATAGATATCGCTTGAACAGAGGATCGCGATTTTCCCGCGGGACTGCTCGTACAGAGCTGAGATTTCCGCTATATATTCCCTGGACATGACGACCTTGAAGCCGAGGTCCGGGTTTCTTCCGCAAGCCTCCAGCAGTCCGGCGTATCTCTGCTCGGGAACATAGATATTCTCCTCCCCCCGGCGGCGGAGCGGGAGACTGACATAGATCAGCTGCCGGTATCCAAGGCCTGCCAGATGATCGACGGCGTCGCTGATGGCCTGCTTGTCATTCAGCCAGACGTAGGGGAATGGCCCGGATATGCGGTTGCCGAAGGTGACAATGGGCGTACGGGATTTAAGCAGCGCGGACTCGAATTTCTTGCCCTCATTGATGGACAGCAGCGCGATCCCGTCCACCTTGCGGTCGAGCAGACTGTTGATATATTCGAGCTCGAGCTCCTTGCTGCGGTTGGACAGGACAAGATAGACAAAATAACCCTGCTTTCGAGCCTCGGCTTCGAAGGCGTGAAATAACTGGGAGAAAATCTGGTTCTGAATATCGAACAGCACGATCCCAAGCGTTTTTGTATGTCCTTTTACAAGACTTTGAGCAAGGAAATGGGGGCGGTAACCGAGCTCCTCGGCCACCTTCAATATTTTTGCCCGTGTAGCCGGACGGATGCCGGGACGATTGTTCAGCGCCCTGTCCACCGTTCCTCTGGTAACTCCGCATAGCTCGGCAATTTGCTTACTGGTAACATTCATGACGGGCTTTGCCTCCGCTGTAGTATCAATTTGACTTATCGTAACGCAGATCAATATCGGGGTCAAGACAGCCGGGAAAACCGACAAATTTCGCGTTCAAACGGTCCTTATGCGATAAAAATAAAACGTTTACATGAAAAAAAGCCTGTGCTATGATCAAAATGTTCACGTGAACGTAATATGAAAATTGGTGTATGTGGTTTGTTCTGGAAATTGGGAGGACGCTCCCTCAAGCAGGTTATAATATTTTTTTGTTTAATTTCGTGCACGTGAACGAAAGCAGCTGGTCTCCGCAGCTTCAATGACGTCTACCTATACGGGGGTCAGACTAAATTCAAGCAGGGATGGTGTTCATCTTGAAGAAATTATTGCTGTTTCCTCTTCTGATTATGATGATAATCGCAATGCTTGCCGCTTGCAGCTCGTCCGGTACGACAACCAATCAAACGAACGACGGCACTGGCGGGGACAATACCGCAGATAGTGAGGCTGCAGGGAATTCAACGACCGGCGAGAAAGCTGAACTGACGCTGGTGTGGGGCAAAGGCGACGCATCCGACGCCCAGCTTAAAGTCATCCTGGCGGAATTCAATAAGCTTTATCCCGACATTAAGGTCAAGCGGATTGAAGTGGTGAACAAGGGCTGGGCTGATTATTTCAACAAAATTCAAACGATGATTGCCGGAGGAAACCCGCCGGATGTCATCCGGGTAGCCATTGAAGGCATCCAGATGTTCGCCAGGCAGGATCTTCTGCTTCCGCTCGATCCTTACATGGAAGTAGATCCGGAAGCGCTGGACGATTATGACGATCTTCATCCCAAGCTGCAGGCTCCATTTGTCGTGGACGGCAAGACTTACGGCTTTGTGTGGGACTGGAACAATATCGTCATGCATTTCAACACGGATCTGCTGAAGGAGGCGGGCCTGCCGCTGCCAGGCAAGGACTGGACCCGGGATGATTTTCTGGAATATGCCCAGAAGCTGACAACGGATAAGAACGGCAGGAAGGTATACGGGTTTGCCATTCCGAATTTTTACTTCGGCGCATCAGCCTGGTTGTACAACAATGATGCCAGCATCCTGAATGAAGACATGACGGCCAGCAGGCTGGACGATCCCAATGCGATCGAGATCATGCAGTTTTTTCAGGATTTGATCTATAAATATAAAGTCGCGCCGGTTCCGGGTCCCAAGACGGATGCCACGCAAATGCTGATGAGCGGTCAGGTTGCCATGTATGCGGCAGGCAAATGGCCGTTCGCCTCCTATGACAAGAACAAGTTCACCAGCATCGGCCTGCAGCTGCTGCCGACCTTCAAGACGAACAAAGTAATCTTCGGCTCCGGCGCGTTTCCGGTGCTGAAATCGTCCAAATATCCGGAGGCCGCGTATAAGCTGTCCGCTTTCCTGAGCGGGAAGTTCTCTCAAAAAACAACGCTCGCCAATACGTCGATCCCGACCCGGATCTCGGTCATGAAGGAAGTGCTTCCGACTACGCAGGCCGAGAACTGGCAGGTGTTTGAGGAAAGCGCCGATATTGCCCAAGCGGTTGAGGCGCCGATGCAGTATGCCGAAATCGAAGGGGTATTCAACCGGTATATGTCGGAGATTCTCGCAAACCAATCCGATGCCGCAACCGCAATGAAGAAGGCCAAGGCGGAGATTGACGTCATTCTGAAAAAATAAGCAGGGCGGGCCGGCACGCCCGTACCGGCTCGCGGCTTACCAAGAAAGGATCGTGAAGCATGACACGAAACCGGACGCTCTGGGATGCTATCGCGGGCTATACCTTCCTTGCTCCTGCGCTGCTGCTTTTCGCTGTATTTATCGGGGAGCCGGTTGTAGTATCCATCTATCTCTGCTTTACCAAATACAATGTGATCACGCCGGCATCCTGGATCGGATGGGATAACTTCAGGCAGTTCTTTCAGGATGGCAGGCTGCTGGAGATGTATGGCAATACGCTCAAGTATGTGCTTATTCTGACGCCGCTCCATGCTGTACTGGGCCGGCTGCTGGCACTGGCCGTGAACCGGAAGATCGCCAATGGCTGGAAATACCTGTACCGGACTGTGTTTTATTTTCCGGTGCTGACTACCTCGGCGGCGGTTGCCGTTGCCTGGCAGTTTATCTTTGACACCGATTTTGGCATACTGAACTACTTCCTGGGGCTGCTCGGGATTAATCCGATCCCATGGATGCAATCGCCGCATTGGGTATATCTGGCTGTTGCGGTATACAGCTTCTGGAAAGGGATCGGCAGCGCGTTCCTGTTCTACTTTATCGGTCTGCAAAATATCCCGGCAAATCTGTACGAGGCTGCCGAGATTGACGGGGCAAGGCCCTTGCAGCGCTTCTTCTCCATTACGCTGCCGATGCTATCGCCTACGATTTTCTTCGTGCTGGTGACAACGCTGATTGGCGCGACGCAAATTTTCGATGAGCCTTATCTGATTACGGGCGGCGGACCTGGCGACGCCTCGCGTTCAGTCAATATGTATATTTATGAGGTGGCTTTTCAAAATCAGGATATGGGGTATGCCTCCACCTTGTCGCTCAGCCTGTTCCTGATCATCCTGCTGATCACGGTATTCCAGTTCTCGCTCAGTAAAAGATGGGTCTACTATGATCAGGAATAAGAGGGAGAGGATATGCTTATGGAACCGAATGTTCAAACAGGAGTGGGGCTTGCGCCCAAGCGGGAACGCGTAAGCCGCACCGGATGGGAGAGACTGCTGCTGGACGGAGGACTGCTGCTGCTCTGTTTCCTGATGCTGGCTCCCTTCCTGTGGATCATTTCGACTTCTTTCCGGCTGCCCAAGGACTCGTTCTCGCTGCCGCCCGCTATTTTCCCGACCAGCTTTCATCTGGGAAGCTACGCGGAAGTGTTCATCCGCGTGCCTTTTCTGAATTTCATTCTGAACAGTATGAAAATAAGCCTGATTATCGTAGCCGGGCATATTCTCATTTCGAGCATGGCGGCTTTCGCCTTCTCACGAATCCGGTTCCCGGGAAGGAATCTGCTGTTTCTCGTCTTTCTGTCGGGGCTGATGATTCCGGCCCAGGTGACCGTCATCCCGCGTTTTATTCTGATGTCGAAGCTGGAGATGGTTGACACGCATTGGGCGTTGATTTTGCCGGGGCTGATTAATCCGCTGGGGATTTTCCTGATCCGGCAGCTGATGATGACCGTTTCCACTACCTATGACGAGGCTGCTTATATGGATGGGGCAAGCCGGATGTATGTCTTTTTGAAGATCATTATGCCGATGGCTTTTCCCGCTGTCGCAGTTACCTCCGTTATGACCTTCATCGGAACCTGGAATGATTTTTTCGGTCCGCTCATCTTTCTCAATACGTTCGAGAAGATGACGCTGCCGATCGGAATGGCTGTTCTGAGCGGAGCTTTTGTCCAGGGGAATTTGTCCGCGATTCTCGCGGGAGTCGCAATGTCCCTCAGCATTCCGCTTCTGTTTTATATAGCGGGCCAGAAATATCTGGTTGAAGGAATCAGCACCGGCGGATTAAAGTTGTAATCAGATGAGGAGGCTATTATGATGCAGAAAACTTTTGAACAAAGCTTATACCCGGCAGACAAGAAATTCACCTTCACCGGCGCCAGAACGGGACAGATTTCGTTTCCGCTCGGCGGGATAGGCGCAGGCAGCATCGGACTTGCCGGCAATGGGCGGCTGATCGATTGGGAAATTTACAACCGCCCCAATAAGCTTAGCTACAACGGTTTCTCCTTCTTCACGGTCAAGGCTGAGCATAACGGAGAGGTGAAGCTTGCGAAAGTGCTGCATGGCGATTTGAAAGCGCCTTATATGGGAGAGGGCAGGGGGAAATACGAGGGCTACGGCTATGGGCCAAGACGCGAGAATCTGACGGGCTTCCCCCATTTCTCGGAAACGGCGTTCAAGGGAGAGTATCCCTTCGCGGAAATCTCCTTTGCAGATGCCGGCGATCCTATCGGGGTTGTGCTGACGGCATTCAATCCTTTTATTCCGCTGAATGACCACGACTCCTCGCTTCCCTGCGCCATTTTTGAATACGAAGTGACGAACAAGACGGCGGATACGCTGGATATCAGCCTGGCCGGCGTGCTGACGAATCCATTCTTCAAGGGAGCGGTCAATAAGAAAATTAAGCTTGGCAGCAATCCGGCGATGACGTTCTCTTCCACTCATTACGAGGCCGATTCGCCGGAATTCGGCGACCTGACGCTGGCAACCGACCAATCGGATACCAGCTATCAATCGTATTGGTACCGCGGAAGCTGGTTTGATAATTTGACGGTGTTCTGGAAGGACTTTGTTACGCCGGGGCGGCTGCAGGAGCGTCATTACGACAATCCCCAGGAACTGGATGCCGGCAGCTCGCATAACAAGCATCAGGATGTCGGGCTGCTGTGCGGGCATCAGAGCATCGCGCCGGGTGAGAAAGCGGTATTCCGCTTCGTCATCAGCTGGAGCTTCCCGAACTGTGTGAATTTCTGGAATCCCGGAGACAGGGGAGATGCGGATGCGGGCAGGAATCCTTCCTGGACCAACTATTACGCGACCCGGTTTGCGGACTCGACCGAGACCGCGCAGTATGTATTGACTGAATATGACCGGCTGCGCGAGGAATCCGGCTTGTTCCGCGATACGCTGTTCCGCTCGACGCTGCCGGATTATGTGCTGGACGCCGTTGCCGGCAACATCTCCATTCTGAAATCGCCGACCGTTCTGCGACTGACCGATGGAACGCTGTATGGTTTCGAAGGCGTTCATACGAATGAAGGCTCCTGCGAGGGCTCCTGCACCCATGTATGGAATTATGAGCAGGCGACGGCTTTTCTGTTCCCGGCGTTGGCCCGGTCGATGCGCAATATTGACTATAGCTACGCTCAATTCGATAATGGCAAAATGGCCTTCCGGCTGTTTCTTCCAGCCGAGCGGACAACGAGGGAGAATTTCTTCTTCGCTGCGGCAGACGGACAGATGGGAGGCATCATCAAGACCTATCGGGAGTGGAAGATCTCCGGCGATCATCAGTGGCTTCGCTCGGTATGGCCGAAGGTGCAGCGGGCGCTTGAATATGCATGGGAGCCGACCAATGAGAATCGTTGGGATTATGACAAGGACGGCGTGATGGAGGGACGGCAGCATCATACTCTCGACATGGAGCTGTTCGGTCCGAATTCATGGCTGACCAGTATGTATCTGACAGCGCTCAAGGCTGCGGCCGAGATGGCGGAAGCGATGGGAGAGCCGGAGAAAACAGCCGAATATAACGGGATTTTCGCCAGCGGCTCTGAGTGGGCGAATGAGCATCTATATAATGGAAGATATTTTCACCAGCTGGTCGATCTGAAGGACAAAACGGTTCTGGAACCGTTCGGAGCCGCTGCGGCCTACTGGAATGAAGAAGCGGGTGAAATCAAATATCAGATTGGCGAAGGCTGCGGCATTGACCAGGTGCTGGGCCAATGGTTCGCCCATATCGTCGGTCTTGGTTATGTGCTGGATGAGAGCAAGGTGAAGCAGGCGGTCAAATCAATATATGACAACAACTTTATCGAGTGTATGCGCGATTATCCCAACGCCTGCCGGATTTATGCGCTCAACGAGGAGGATGGTCTCTTAATCTGCACCTGGCCTGATAATAACAGTCCTGTCGTTCCGGTTCCTTACGCTGACGAGTGCATGAACGGCTTCGAGTATCAGGCTGCCTGCCATATGATTTACGAGGGGTTTGTGGAGGAAGGCTTAACCGCCGTCAGGGCCATCAGAGACCGCTATGACGGAGAGAAGCGCAATCCGTGGAATGAATTCGAATGCGGCAGCAATTATGTGCGTTCTATGGCTTCGTATGGTCTGCTGCTCGCGCTCAGCGGATTCGAATACGATATGACCAAGGGACATATCGGGTTTAATCCGAAGCTGAATGAGGACGAATTCAGCTTCTTCTGGAGCTTGAGCGAAGGCTGGGGAGAGTTCCGTCACCTGGGAGGCGTCCTCGAATTGGAGGTCAAACGCGGGAGTTTGGCGCTGCAGTCTTTTGCGAGCGCTCTATTGGAGGGCAGGGAGATTGCGGAGATCCGGTGCGGCGGAGCGGCTGTTCCTTTCAATAGAACAGACCGGCTGATTACATTCCAGGACCGTATAGAAATTGACCGCCATTCGACTCTACAGATGTTATTAGAATCGTAGAAGGTTCATGAACTGGTCCTGCATCCTGCAGGGCCAGTATTCGTGATGAACCGGCCGAGTCTGCGAATTCTGTCTGCCGCAGCACGCCAATCAATGCAGGAGGGTTGGGGAAATACGGCCAATTGCAGAGCTATTCCAGAAATATCGTGTCATATGGATGATCCAGCTTCCCGGTCCGATAGTCGCGGGGAGACAGCCCCAGGTATTCCCGGAATACTTTGCCAAAATAGCTGGGGCTGTCGAAGCCGCACATTCTGCCGATATCCTGCACGCTGACAGCGGTCCGGCGAAGCATGGTAACGGCAGCCTCCACCCTCCGGCGGCGCAGGAATTCCAATGGAGAGATGCCTTCTTTATGCTGAAACAGCCGGCACAAGTATGATCGGGAAATGCCGCATTGCGACGCGATGTCCTCCAGCGACAGATTGCGGGCATAGTGATACTTCATGTAATCCTTTGCTTTCTTAATAATCGGATGAGACTCCGGACCAGGAGCAATGGATGTATCCGGCGCGAGCAGGGACAGCATGAATCCATACAGCAGCTGCGAGAGCGGAGCGGATTCGTATATCCGTTCAACGGCTACGGCCCGGTACAGCTCCCAAAACCGCGCCACCGGCTGCGATTCGTTCTGCAGCGATACAATCGGCCCTCTTCTGGCGAGGATACGGTCCCACATGCGGACGGCGTCCTCGCCTTTGGCGTTCAGCCAGACAAACTCCCATGGCTTTCCCTGCCCGCCTGCATAATAGTAGTGGTGGGAGCTTGGAATCTTCACCATAAAAGCCTTGCCTTCCTGCAGGGTATGGGTCTGTCCTTCCATTTCGATTATCCCTTCGCCGCTTAAAGTATATTGAAAAATAACATGGCCATGGTCTGTCCGCTTAAGCCCCTTGTTCCCATAGCTTCCGGAGCTTGCGCTCTGCCAGCCCATGGAATCCAGCAGCATATAGGGAAGCGGCTCGGCATAACGGAACGCGAATGAATCGGGCTTCAGCATGATTGTCCTCCCTGCGAATACGCTCATCAGGCGTAGCGCAGCTTCCTTGTTCCATAATAATATTGTTCTATATTTGAATGGCAGCGATATGATTGTATCACAATAATTCTAACATATGCGGGAAAAGAATACATGGGATGCTGATGGACATTCCTTTCCGCAAGGTCAATTCTGTTATAGAATGGTTTAATATTTTGAGATTGCCGACAGGCTCCCCCATTGTTAAGATGAAGCCATAATAACTGACCGGAGCTTCCCTGATTGATCCAGGGCTCGGGGGCGGCATACGGATTCTAACTGGACAAAGGGGATTATGCCCATGAAGGAAACGACGACAGCTTTTGAAACACGCTCCTTAAGCTCGCTGGCAAAGGTGTTTGCCGATTCGGAGCTTCAGGATGAACGTTCAGCAGACGGAACCGCTCTATGGAAGGAGGTATTTTCCTTCCAGATCGCTTACCGCTCCAGCACAACGATTGCCGACCTCCGTGTAGAGGCGGATTCGCCGCTCTTACCCTATATGACCATTCGCTCCGTGGGACTTGCTCCTTCGGAGATGCCTGTATACGCCAATCCCGATGACCGTTACCTGCGTACGACGCCGGGCTTGTTTCCCGATCCGCTGTACCCGTTAAGCGACGGGCTGAAGGCGGTTGCCGGCCAGTGGCGTGCAGTATGGATCACTGTAAGTCTGCCCTCAAGGCCGGAGAGCGCTGCGCCTCTATATGCGGAAGAAACAACCTCGTATCCGATCGATATCAGGTTCAAGAATGCTGCCGGAGAACTGCTGGGAGAGGAGCAGTTCAAGCTGGAGATCGTGCAGGCCGAGCTGCCTGAGCAGGAGCTGCTGCACACGGAATGGTTTCACTGCGATTGTCTGGCAACCCAATACGGAGTTGAGGTATTCAGCGAGGAGCATTGGCGGCTGATTGAGCGTTATGTGCATAATGCCGCCGCTCATGGCGTAAATATGCTGCTTACTCCGTTGTTTACCCCGCCGCTAGATACAGCCATCGGGGGCGAACGCCCGACCGTGCAGCTGATCGGCGTGGAGCAGACAGCCGGGCATGAATATGTATTTGACTTCACGCTGCTGAAGCGCTGGATCGATATGTGCCATAAACAGGGGATTCAGCATTTCGAATTTTCCCATCTGTTCACACAGTGGGGCGCGAAGCATGCGCCGAAGATTGTCGCCTCCGTGCAGGGAGAGGAGAAACGGATCTTCGGCTGGGAAACAGAAGCGGGAGGCGAAGCCTATACGCGGTTCCTGGATCAGTTTCTGCCCCGGCTTGTACAGTTTATCCGCGGGCAAGGTCTTGAGAAGAACAGCTATTTTCATGTGTCGGATGAGCCGAATGCCGATCATCTGGAGGCTTACCGGCTGGCCAGCGGCATTCTGAAGAAGCATCTGGCTGAATTTGCATTTATTGAGGCGCTATCGGATTATGCCTTCTACGATCATGGACTTGTTCCCGTACCGATTCCATCCAATGATCATATCGCTCCTTTTCTGGAGAACAATGTAAAGCCATTGTGGACCTATTACTGCTGCGGCCAGCATCAAGAGGTTTCGAACCGTTTCTTCAGCATGCCTTCGGCCCGCAACCGCGTGCTGGGGCTGCAGCTCTATAAATTCGGCATCCAGGGATTCCTGCATTGGGGGTATAACTTCTGGTATTCGCGGCATTCGGTCCGCGCTATCGATCCGTTCCGGGTTACCGATGCGGAATATGCTTTTCCATCCGGTGACGCTTTCGCCGTGTATCCGGGAGCGGAGGGACCCATCGACTCTATCCGCTGGGAGGTGTTCTATGAAGCGCTGCAGGATCAGCGGGCGCTCGAGCTGCTAGGGCGGCTTGGCGGCAGAGACGCTGCGCTGGAAGTCATGGAGCAGGAGCTGGAGGAAGCGATAACCTTCAAGACTTACCCCGTAGAGGCTGCCTGGCTGCTGGGAACGAGGGAGCGAATCAACCGCCGGATTGCAGCGCTGCTCGGGTGAAGGGAATGAATAGACCCTTTTACCAAGGGGATAGCTTATAGGAATGACGAGACTGCCGGTGCCAAGCAACGGCAGTTTTTTACTGACGCCGTTACCAGACGATGGAGAATAATTGACGGATCCTACCCAGAAGAACAACAATGCTCATGTTGTCTATCCTTTGACGAGATGATATAATATTATTAATTGTCTTGCTTACAGGAGTCTGCCTTCGCGCAGACTCTTTTCTTGAATACAAGGAAGTATACGTTTTCATTTTAGACTTGGCTTCTAGCTCCCGGAATGAGTTTTGCTTCGATTTGACGGGTTATTGGGAGAATCTGATCAATCTGCTCCTGGCAGCCTATTTCTTGCCGTCTCCTAGTACAAGGCGCTCGCGTATGTAGCTAAAAAGGGTCATTAACTCATGGAGAGAAAGGGACTATTCATGGAATTTACAGCCTATCAGCCGGAGAATGTACGATGAGGATGAAGAAACATTGGTTTTATAAGACCTTGCTATCTTACCTGCCAATCTTTTTTATGCTGTCATCCGTTCTATTCCTCGTATTTTTCTTCGCATTAAGTGAATATATCAAAACCTCCACTATCAAATCGATCGAAATTATCGGTGAGCAGCTCGATCAATCCGTTGAGAATATCCTTCAACCGATCGATAAGGTCATCATCCGGGATATTTTGGTGGACGAGACCATTCGGCAATTTTTCGATGAGCAGGGAAAGGCGCCCTACACGATTTACCGGATGAACCAAAAGCTGAACAATCTGCTTCTCAATTTTTCAATTATTGATTCCTTGTATATTTACCGTTATTCGGATGGACAAGTTGTAACTGAAAGCGCTTTCTCTAATATTGACGATTTTGAAGACCGGGATTTCCTGCTTCAGCATATGGCAGGAAATTCATTAACCTCCTGGAGCGGTAAACGCGTCTATAAGGACAGCAAGCGTCCGGCATCGACGGAGGTAGTTACGCTGATAAGGAAAGCACCGTTCCAGACAGGCAGAGACGGTGTGATTGTCGTGAATATACGGGTGGATGTCCTTCGGGAGATGGTAGCGGATATGTCCAAGCTGGACATCAGTTTTGTACGTATGCTGGATGCGGATGGGGGATTGATCTTTACGACTTTGGAAGAAGGTGCGGATTCCGGTGAAGTCATCTCCCGCGTCCAATCCGACTATACGAATTGGGAAATTTCAACCGGCGTCCAGTCGAAATACCGGTTTGGCTTGCTTTCGTCGTTTCCGTACGTCTGGATTGGGATCGGATTTGTGTCGATCCTGCTGGGACTGGCCTCGATCGTTTACGTCACACGCCGAAATTATAAACCGATCGAGTCGATCTTCAATCGAATCAGCAGCATGGTGGGAGAGCGCGGCGGCGGTCAGGACGAAATTCGCATGATCGACATGGCTGTCGACAAGCTATTGGAGCAGTCGCGAATTTTTCAATCGCAATTTGAATATGATGCTCACCGTCTGCGCCATCATTTATTCATGGAGCTTCTGGAAGAGGGATTTTCGAAGCCCGTCGACGAGTGGAAGAAGGAAATGCGGCGGCTGAGCCTTCCCAGTCAATTTGATCATTTCGTGTTTGCCGTTATGGAAATTGACCGCTTTGCAGATTTTATGCGCGAGTATACAGACCGGGAGCAGGATCTTCTGAAGTATGTCATTTACAGTGCCGTTCAGGAGATGGCAGCTGAAAGCGGAGGATCGCTTTGGGCTGAATGGATCCATGCATCCCAGCTTGGAATTCTCTACTTCGCAAAAGAAGCGGAGGTCGGGACGGAAAGCGGCGATGGACCGATGATCGATTTAGGGGAGAGGGCAGCCCGCTGGTCCGAGCAAAATCTGAAGTTTACCGTTACGTTTGGTATAGGGGGGGACGCTGACAAAGCAAGCGAGCTCCCCCAATTGTATGGGCATGCGCTGGATGCTTTGAATCACAAACCTTTCTTCGGGAACGGGGCAGTGATTCAATACCGGAACTTGCCGGATAGACCCGCAGGGGATCTGTATCGCTATATGGAATTGATCCGGGCGTTTGTTCACCATTACCGAATGGGCGGCGAGAACTGGCAGCAGCTGTTTTCCTCGTTCATGGATGAGCTTCAAAGCGGTCTCTCTACCCGTGAAGATATTTTGAGGGTGCTTAACTATCTGCTGTATCACCTCAATCAAAAGATGTCGGAGCATGGCGGACGAACCGGCATTTGGGAGGAGAAATGGATGCCGGAGCTGGCTGACAAGCTAAGCCGCTTCGACACTCTGGAGGATTTTAGGATGGTGTCAACATCTATTCTGACCGGCATGCAATCCTATCTGCAGCAAATACGCGAGCAAAAAAGCTATAGTCAGTCGATTCGCCAGGTAAGAAAATGGATTGACGTTAATTACGCTAATCCGGAGCTGTCGCTTCTTCAGCTCAGTGAAGAGTTCAATCTGAGCACGCGTATTCTCAGCAAGCTGTTTAAAGAAGAATTCGGGGAAAAATTCATCGATTATTTGGTCCATGTCCGGATGGAAGCGGCCAAGCGCCTGCTGATGGAAACAACGGACTCCGTGCAGGTTATCGCGCTGAAGGTTGGTTATGTGCACTCTTTTTCATTTATCAGGGTTTTTAAGAAAGTGGTTGGAGTGACGCCGGGAGATTTCAGAAAGTGAGATAAACCCGTCATTGATTTATGTATTCTTGGCAGGAGCCTTCATCAAATGATTTTCACCAAGCATTTGAAGGAGGTTTTTTGCGCTGCAAACCGTAAATGTCCGCGACCGAATGCCTCTATTCGCTCCCAGGGCCATGCACATATTTCGCAGTATGCACATAAAAGTCCGCTTACTGGAAGAATCAGCAGCCGAAATGCCTGATAATGGCTGGATTTTCCGGGTTTATGAATAGGGACGAAGAACAATGTGCATACCGAGGAATCATGTTTATTGTCGAAACGGATGAATCCTGCTTGAATAGGAGACAGCGGAAGACATCCGCATCCGGCCTGTTCGATCCACAGCGCTTGGATCATCAACATCCATGAATGCGGTTGCATTGGGGCTGATAGACCAGGTGGTGGAGCGTTCATAACAGATTCTAAGGGAAAGGAGGGACATCCATGGTTGAGTTGGAGAAGGGAATCGAAGCAATAGCCTCTCCCGCAGCAATTAGAGGGGAGAACAAGATCAGGGCAGTAATCAGGGACATCAAACGAACCAAGGTCCTGCTGTTGTTTTTATTGCCGGCGGTTGTCTGGTATGTAATCTTTTATTATATTCCGATGTACGGCGTGACGATTGCTTTTAAGGACTTCTCCGTCATGAAGGGCATTATCGGCAGTCCATGGATTGGATTTACTCATTTCGAGAGGATGTTCGATTCACCGGATTTCAGCCGGGTCCTGCGCAATACGTTGATCATCAGTTTTCTTAAGTTAATCTTCGTATACACATCCGGACTTGTGCTTGCTTTGCTGCTTAACGAGGTTTTCCATGGAAGGTTCAAAAAAATTATCCAGAGCATCACCTATTTGCCCCACTTTCTGTCGTGGGTCATCATCGGCAGCATCATGGTGGAGCTGCTCTCCCCTTCCGGGCTTGTCAATGAAATTATTGTCCTGCTTGGAGGGAAGCCTATCTTCTTCCTGGCAAGCGGAAAATGGTTCGTGCCGACCCTCATTGCTTCCGATGTCTGGCAAAGCGTGGGCTGGGGATCCATTATCTATCTGGCCGCGATTGCCGGCGTCGATCAGCAGATCTATGAAGCCGCTACCATCGACGGCGCCGGCCGGTTCAAGCGTATGTGGCATGTGACGCTGCCGTCGATCGCGAATGTGATTGTCATCATGATGATTTTTAATGTAGGAAATATCATGAATGCCGGCTTTGACCAAATCTTCAATTTGTATAACCCTGCTGTGTATGCAGTGGGAGATATCCTGGATACGTATGTATACCGGGTGGGGCTTGTGCAAATGAATTACAGCTTCTCGGCAGCGGTGGGCTTATTTAAAAATGTGATTGCATTGGGGCTTGTCCTGCTTGTCAATCGCTTGGCTCGAAAATATGGCGAAGCTGGACTATGGTAGGGGGTGTCAGCCATGTCAGGCAGGATTAAATTCACCTGGTTTGATGCTCTGAATTATACGGGCATGGTGCTGCTCTCGTTGTCGGTCCTTTATCCCATCTGGTACCTGTTTGTTCTCTCGGTCAGCACCAGAGAAGGGATGGCGGCGCTGGACAGCTCGATTGTTCTTTGGCCGCAGGGCTTTACTTGGGCAGCTTATGAAGGGTTTATCAACCAATCCTATATTTACACGGGCTATGCCTATACAATCGGCCGCACGGTGGTAGGGACGGCTGCAGCGGTTATATTGATGTGTCTGGCCGCTTATGCGCTCTCCAAAAAAATTCCATTCAAAAAGTCGTTCACCTTTCTCTTTATTTTCACGATGTTTTTTAGCGGCGGTCTCATCCCGACCTACATTCTGATTAAAAATTTGGGGCTGCTCAATAATCCGCTGGTTTATATCCTGGCGCCGCCGTTTCTATTCAACACCTTCTACATGCTGATCCTGCGGAACTTCTTTATGACAATCCCGGAGAGCCTGGAGGAATCGGCGAAGATAGACGGGGCCGGCGATGTGCGTATTTTCTTTCAGATTATGGCTCCGCTGGCGGCTCCCGCGATTGCGACCATCAGCCTGTGGGTGTCTGTGAATCACTGGAACTCCTGGTTTGATTCGTTGATTTACGTTCAGTCATCCGAGATGCAGGTCATACAGGTGCATATCCGAAAGCTGGTCATTGAGCAGAGCGCGAGTATGATGAGCAGCACGATGGATTATTTCGACAAATCTTTGATGCCGACGCCGGAAAGCATGAAAGCGGCCGGCATTCTGATCACCATGCTCCCCATATTATGCATCTATCCGTTTATTCAAAAGTATTTCGTGAAAGGTGTCGTAATGGGCGCAGTGAAAGGCTGATTGCTTGCAGCATGATGGACCAGATAAAAATATATCCATGGAGGGATCACCGAATGGGCAGGACAATGAAGCGTGCGTGGGCGTTAGCTCTGATTCTGTGCATGACAACCGCTTTGTTAGCGGGCTGTACCGGCAGCAGCGCGAAGAAAACAGAACCGTCGACGGTTGCCGGAGAAGCGGGAGGCGAGACGGCCGGATTGGACCCCTTGTCTGCGGAAGCGGCAGAGGTCATCTTCGAGAAAGTATTGGCAGAGACCGAAACGCCGGCCCAATTTGCCGAAACGCCAACTTATGAGTATACGTTTCAATTGGGGGACAGTCCGGAGGATAATGCGTTCGGCAAGCGGTACTTTGAGAAGAAATTCAACGTCAAGCTGAATTTCCTGAAGCTGGATGGCGGAAATCGCAAGGAGCAGTTGAATCTGGCGCTCGCAACGGGTTCCATTCCGGATTTGACGGTAGTGTCGCTGGGAGATGTTCCGGAGTACACGAAGCAGGGGATTCTGGCGAAGCTTCCCGCAGATATGATTAAAACCAATATGCCGCATTATTACGGTCTTCTTGAGAAGAATGACCCTACGCTGCTGACCATTGCCCAGGTGGATGGTCAGAACATGGGGCTTCCGCGCCTTTATCCGAACGGCGGCGTTCCGCGTCCGGGCGCCATCCGCGCGGACTGGCTGCAGAAGGTGGGCGTCAATAAACTTCCCGAAACGCTTGACGAGCTGGAGCAGATCTTCATTAAATTCCGCAATGAAGACCCGGACGGCAACGGTAAGAAGGACACCTACGCGCTATCGAACGGCAGCGATTATCCAGGCGAGGTCTGGTTTCAGACCATTTTTGGCGCCTATGGCGGAAGTCCTTTTCAATGGCGTGATGTAGACGACAAGCTGCAGTTTGGCCTCACCACCCAGGAAACCAAAGAAGCCTTGATTCGACTGAACAAGTGGTATGAAATGGAGCTCATTGACCCTGAGTTTATTACGGAGAAGGGGAAAAACACAGAGGTGGAGGATGTAGCCGGAAAGTTTGCGTCAGGCAAAATCGGTTATATGGACAACTTGAGCTTCGATGATTATCAGTATGACAATGACGGTCATGTCAATTTCAAATGGGTCGTCGCTAATCCGGAGTGGCAGGCCTGGTTCGAAGAGCGCAAGGACAATCCGGAAGAGTTCTACTCTCTGGCCGCGCAAAAGGATTTTAATGCCGAAATGCCGCAGCCGTATTACATTAATCTTCCTCCGGTAGCTGGACCGGATGGACATAAAGGCTATTATCGGGTCGGCTTGCAGGAGTCGGTTCTTGTATTCAGCCAGAAATTGGAGGAAGAGCAGGAGAAATACGACAAACTGCTGCAGATTCTGGATTACATTAATACGGACAAACCGACGAATGACATGCTGGAGTGGGGTCCGGATGGCGTTATGATGATCATGAACGACGCCGGCGAACGGATCTTTAATCCGCAATGGGGAGAGCATGAATTGTTCGATCCCCAGATCACCAAGCTCGGAGCCGTATGGACAACCAACCCGATGAGATGGACAAATCCGGAATGGCTGGGCACCGTTGGTGGACCTCGTGAAACGCAGCGATTCAAGCTTGGCGGCGATGTCTTGCGCGATTATCCATACTTCGAGAACGCGTTGAAGGTGACGCTCCCTTCCCAGGCGCAGAATATGGAAATTCTCGATACGCGCGTCAAAGAATACGTGATCAAGGCCGTCACGGGAGAGATAGACGTTGAAGCCACCTTCGACCAGATGGTGGAGGATTGGTATAAAACAGGCGGCGAGCAGCTAACCAAAGAAGCGAATGATTGGTACGCAACCCAGTCATAAATAAAGGAGCAAAGCCTGTTTGCAAGCGCTGACCGGTCAAGCTTTGGCCGGTTGGCCTACTCATAAAATTGAATTGGATGGAGGCTCACTATGGAAGCAGCTGCAGAGACGTTCCGCAAATCAACCAAAGCCATCATAGATTGCGATGTTCATCCGTATCCCAGGAGCATGGATGAGATCCGTTCTTATATGCCGGAGCCATGGAGAAGCCGGTACAAAGGAAGCGGCCGCGGCTTTTTCGACAATCCCGTGCATGGCATGCGCTTGGACGCTGTGCCGCCGGGCGGGGGAGGCATAGGAACCGACCCGGATTTTGTAAGGCAGCAGCTCTTCGAGCCGTTCGGCCATGAGCATGCCATTCTTATGCCGCGGGCGTTCTGCAATATGATCCCTGATCCGGATTTCGCTACGGCTATCGCGTCCGCTTATAACGAATGGTTGGCGGATACCTGGCTGGGGAAGCACAACGCAGACGGCATCTTCAAGGGCTCGATAACGATTGCCCACCAGGATCCGCAAGCCGCGGCGCGAGAGATTGAACGCTGGGCCGGCCACCCGCATTTTGTGCAGGTGATGACGGACTCCGGAGCGCGCGCTCCCTTCGGACAGCGCCAGTATTACCCGATCTATGAGGCTTGCGACAAGCACGGACTGCCTTTCGCGATTCATCCGGGCACGGACGGAATGGGCATTAATGTCCAGCCGTCGCCGGGATATCCGACCCATTATATTGAATGGCATACCTGCCTCTCGCTTGCTTTCCAGGCGCATCTTGTAAGCTATCTGACAGAAGGTGTATTCGAGCGGTTCCCGGGATTCCGGGTAGTGCTGGTCGAAGGCGGGGTTTCATGGCTGCCGGCCTTGATGTGGCGTCTGGATCAGGAGTATAAAGCGCTGCGGTATGAGGTGCCCTGGCTGACAAAGAAGCCAAGTGAATATTTGCGCGATCATGTGCGCATTGCTTCGCAGCCGCTCGAGCGGCCGGATAACGACCAGCATCTGCTGCAAATGCTGGAGATGCTGGATGCGGAACACATCCTCATGTTTTCAAGCGACTATCCGCATTGGGACTTCGATTCGCCGAAGCAGGCATTCCCGAAGCTGCCGGATGCCTTGCGGAGCCGAATCTTCTACGAGAATGCGAAAGAGTTTTATAAACTGTAAACGGGCAAGGAGGCAGGATGCACTGTGGGAAGACATGTCATTGGGAATGTGGGCGATTTGCCGCAGGGCTCCAGAGTGGTCATGACCCTGGAAAATCGCAGTATCGGCATCTTTAATGTCGGCGGCAACTACTACGCGCTGAAGAACACCTGTCCGCATCAGGCAGCGCCGTTATGCGCGGGCCCGATTAAAGGAACAACTCTGCCGTCGGCCCCCGGCGAATACAAGTATGCCCGGGAAGGGGAAATTATCCGTTGTCCCTGGCATGGCTGGGAATTTGACCTGACGACCGGAAAATCGCTGTTCGATCCGCACAAATGCCTGGTGAAAACATACGAAGTCGCGGTGGAAGAGGAGCAGGAGCTGCCTTCGGTAGAAACTTACCAGGTGCAGGTCGAAGCCAATAAGGTTGTTGTATATATTTGAGTCAACGGACATGGATAGTACGCGAATAATAATTTCTTAGCGGGGTGCTGAACTTGAAAATTACGGGTCTGGAAGCAATCATACTGCAGACGGAAGTCAAGAAGCCTGTTTTCGATGCGATGAATACGTTTGACGCTGGCGGATATGTGGTGACGAAGCTATTTACGGACGAAGGCATTACCGGCTATGCGACGACGCATGTCGGAAGGGTCAGGTCCATTTGCGATATCGTCAAGGTCATCCTGGAGAAGGAGATGCTGCCGCTCATGGTCGGCGAGGACCCTTTCTTCGCCCGGAAAATCCGGCAAAAGCTGTGGGCCTCTGCGGATTATCACGGTGTAGAAGGAATCGCGCAATTTGCGATCGCGGCCTTGGACACTTGCGTGTGGGATATTGTCGGAAAAGCGCTTGGCAAACCCTCCTGTCATGTTGTAGGAGCCAGCCGGGATCGGATTCCTGCCTACGCGATGGCCGGATGGTACTACGATACGGAGAAAGAGTACGTTCAAAAATGCGTGGATGCTGCTGAAGAGGGATTTCGCGCGGTCAAGCTGAAGGTCGGCAAGACCTCTCTGGAGGATGATCTTCACCGGATCCGCATCGTGCAGAAGGAATTGGGTTCTGATATCCGGATCATGATCGATGCCAATCAGGCGTTCGATGAAATGGAAGCTCTGCGCCGCGGGAAGGCTTACGAGGAATTGGGGGTTTATTGGTACGAGGAGCCGATGATTCCGCAGTATAAGGAAAGTCAGGCGCGTCTGGCGGCCAAGCTTACGATTCCGCTTGCCATCGGAGAAAACTATTACACGCGCTACCAGTTTTACGACGCGGTCAGAACGGGCGCAGGCAGCATCTATCAGCCCGACAACCGGAGAGCGGGCGGGCTCACGGAATGGCTGGAAATCGGAGCGATTACCGAGGCGGCCGGCTTGAAAATTGCCAGTCACGGAGGAGGGCCCGCGAATGTCAATGCCCTCTGCGCCATTCCGAATGCGATTTATCTCGAAAGCGGAAGCTTGAAGCAGCAGGATCATGGGATGCTGGTAACCAAGATGAAGATGGTGAACGGCGAAATCCTGCTGCCCGAAGTGCCTGGAATGGGGACGGAGGTATCGGAAGACTTCATTAAGAAGCATCGAGTATCGTAATCTAAGCATGCATGCAAGATGCCATTTGACCGCTTCTCCAGAGTCATTGGCGTCTTGTGTTTTGTTAACGATCATACCCGGGGAGGCTGCAATGAGCATATTGGTCTATGGAAATTTAATTGGAAGGCAGTGGCGGGAGTCGAGTGAAACATTCCCTGTCGTTCATAAGTATTCTAACGAGATTCTGGCGGCAGTGTCCAAATCGTCCAGGGAGGATGTAGCGGAGGCCGTAAGCTGCGCCGCCGCCGCGTTTCGCGGGCATAAGCTGCCGGTCATGAAGCGTTACGGGATTTTAAGGAAAGCGGCGGAGTTGTTTGAAGCGCGGAAAGAGGAATTGGCGTTCACGATAGTGCGGGAATGCGGCAAAGCATTGCGGGACGCCCGCGCGGAAGTGGAAAGGGGCATCCAGACGTTTATCGCTTCGGCGGAAGAGGCGAAGCGCATTGCAGGCAAGGAAGTCCCAATCCAGGGGCAGCCGGGACAAGAAGGGAAGATAGCGTTCACCATTCGGGTTCCGGTAGGCGTTATTTGTGCCATTACGCCCTTCAATTTCCCGTTTAACCTGGTCGCGCACAAAGTAGCTCCGGCGCTTGCTGCCGGCAACGCCATCGTATTGAAGCCGTCCGAGCTCGCCCCCATCAGTGCAGTCAAAATGGCGGAAATCCTGCTGGAGGCCGGTCTGCCTCCGGGGTTTTTGAATATCGTTAACGGTTCGGGCGAAGAGACAGGCCAGTACTTGCTTGAAGACGAGCGGATTGCCATGTATACCTTTACCGGAAGCGCCGGGGTAGGCAAGCATATCAAAAGCTCAACGGGAATTCGGAAGGTTTCCCTGGAGCTGGGCAACAACTCGCCCAATATCGTTCACAAAGACGCGCCTGATATCGAGAAAGCGATCCGCCTCTGTGTCACGCGCGGATTTGCGAACAATGGTCAGGCTTGCATATCTGTTCAGAGAATTTATGTTCACCGCGACATCTATCATGATTTTATTGAAGGGGCTGTGAGCATTGCAAGCCAGTTGAAAGTGGGCAACCCGGAGCTGGAGGATACGCTTCTAGGGCCGATGATTTCGGAGAAGGCCGCGATGCGTGCGGAGGAATGGATTCAAGAGGCGGTGCAGCAGGGAGCCCGTGTGGCCTTTGGCGGAGTCCGTGAGGGAGCGCTATTGCATCCGACGATTCTTACGGAGGTCACCCCCGATATGAAAGTGGTATGTCAGGAAGTGTTTGCTCCAGTCATATGCATCGTCCCTTATGATGAGGTGGAAGAGGCCATGGACGCTGCAAATCATTCCAGCTATGGCCTTCAAGCGGGTTTCTTCACATCCAGCCTGCAATTGGCCCTGAAAGCGGCCCAAAGGCTGGAGTTTGGCGGTGTCATCATTAACGACGCTTCCTCCTACCGGGCGGATATTATGCCTTATGGCGGGGTCAAGGACAGCGGGATCGGCAAAGAAGGACCCTATTATGCGGTTCAGGAAATGACGGAAGAGAGAATCGTCGTTATCGATATGGGTTAGGTATCAAGGAGGCGGACATGAAGAACTATTGGGATTTTTATTTGACGGAAAGAATCGTATTCGGAAACGGTTCGATTATGAGGCTGGATGCGGTTTTGAAAAGGCTGAAGGCCCAAAATCTTTTGCTTATAACAGACCAGGGGATCACAAAGAGCGGCCTGACAACGAAGGTCGCCGGCCTCCTGCAGGATTGGGGATATCAACTGATCGTTTATGATCAGGCGGTACCCGAGCCTCCGGTCGAGAAGGCGGTCGAATGCTACGAGTTTGCCAAAGCTCAGATGAAGATCGACGCGATTATCGGATTGGGCGGAGGGAGCAGTATTGATCTTGCCAAAATCGTTGCCTTGCTGCTGGCGCAAGGGGGGCATCCGAGGGATTATTTTGGGGAAAATGCAATCGATCATCCCATTGCTCCCCTGATCGCAATTCCCACAACCGCGGGGACCGGCTCGGAGGTAACCTCCGTTGCCGTTGTAACCGATACGGAGAATAACATCAAGGTGGGGATTTCGAACAATTATTTACGTCCATCCGTTGCTTTGCTGGACCCTGAATTGACGCTTGAGCTGCCTCCATACGTGAGCGCATGCTCAGGAATCGACGCTTTGTCGCATGCGATAGAAGCCTATATGGCAAAGGACTTCAAGTATATTCAAGCAGAGGGTGAAATTTTATTTCAGGGCTCCAATCCCATCAGCGACACATTCGCTTTACAGGCGATCGAGCTGCTGTATCACAATCTGGTAACGGCTGTGCAGCAAGGAACAAATTTGGAAGCCAGATCAAACATGCTGTTAGGCAGTCTGTTTGCCGGGATCGCGTTCTCGAATGCGGGAACCGCTCTTGCTCATGCGCTGGCTTATCCAATAGGCGGAGCTGCCAAGTCGCCGCACGGGGAGATAACGGGATTGCTTCTTCCCTATGTGATGATGTTCAACGCCGAGGTGCAGGGCAAGAAAATGTCGCTTATAGCTGAAGCCTTTCATTTGAACTGCAGCCAGCTTGAGTCCAGGCAGCAATCCTTGCTGGTTGCTGACAAGGTGCTCGAGCTGTTGAAATCGATTGGTCTTCCCACGAAGCTTTCGTCTATCGGGGTGAAGAATGAGAGTCTGCCCGGCATTGCGGAGAAAGCGCTGCAGATCGACAGGTTGATTCGGAATAATCCGCGTGTGCCAACGAAAGAAGGATTGATTGCGCTGCTGGAGGATGCTTATTAAATGGAAATCCGAAAGAAGATTGTTATTACGAGGAAACTGCCGGACCCAATCATTCAGGAACTCGACGAGAGAAATTACCGCATTCATATGTGGCCGTCCGAGGACGACCCGATGCCCTACGACAAGATTGTGAAAGAAGCCGCTGAAGCGGATGCGCTCCTTACTAACGTTTCCGATCAAATTGACAAGCAGGTCTTGAGTGCCGGCGCAAAGCTTAAAATTGTCAGTACGATGGCTGTTGGATACAACAATATCGATATTCAGGAAGCTTCAAAACGAGGGATATATGTGGGACATACGCCGGATGTATTGACAGAAGCCGTTGCAGATCTGACATTTGCGCTTCTCCTGGCAGTTTCCAGAAAAATCGTGGAAGGGATGGCCTTTATTAAGGCGGATCGCTGGAATAGCTGGGGGCCGATGCTGCTGACAGGACAGGATGTCTGGGGTTCGACTTTGGGGATTATCGGTATGGGGCGTATCGGTGAGGCCGTTTCCCGAAGGGCAGCCGGCTTCGGCATGAATATCCTGTACTGCAATCGAAACCGGAAACCTCAAGCGGAGCAGCAGCTTGGCGTCGCTTATGCCGAGTTGGACGACCTGCTCACCAAATCGGATTTTGTTGTCATGCTGGCGCCCTCTACTCCGGCGACCCACAGAATGTTGGGCGAAAGGGAATTCCATTTGATGAAGCCCAATGCCGTTTTCATCAATACGAGCAGGGGGGAGAACGTTGACGAAGCGGCATTGTTTCATGCTTTGAAAAATAAACGGATATGGGGAGCGGGGCTGGATGTATTTGAACAGGAGCCCATTACATCCCGGCATCGTTTATTTGGTTTGGAGAACGTAACGCTGCTGCCTCATATCGGAAGCGCCACCATCGCAACCCGATTGAAAATGGCCGGCATTGCCGTACAAAACATTAAGGCAGTCCTGTCTGGCGGCAAGCCGGCACACTGCGTAAATGAATTTTAACGTATCAGTCTTACAGCAAGCACCATGACAGGATGGCGGGGATTTTGGGTAAAGCTTCAACAACGGTGAAAGATCATGACGGCAAGTCGTAAAGCCGGTCATTCTTTCTCTGCGATAATTGCCTGTAAAATATAGGTTATTGCTTAAGTCTCCCATAGATTTTGGGAGATTTTTTTTTGACCTTATAGCGAGAGAAAGGTACGGTCTATACAATTGATTGGCGGTGCGATATGGTTTGTATAGAGGTGGTTGGTTTGAATATGTAATCGAATGATTTCATGTTCAGCATCCGCCGTATGAGGATCCAAGTCAACAAGCAGAAGCAGTCACACACGATCCAGGATTGGAGTGGGAGCATGAACATATGGAACAGGATGACTTCATTGTCGATATACCCTAAGCTGGTGCTAACCTTTCTGGTCATACTCAGCCCGATGTATCTGATCAGCTGGCGGATGAATGACGCCGGTTCGGGCACAGTGGAGAAGGAAATTACCCAGTCGCTGCTGTCGCGGACTTCCTTGTACGTGAACATGCTGGAATTCGACCTGAGCCGGGTGATCTCGCTGCTGCAGGAGTATGTCAATGACGAGGATCTGCTCAAGCTATCCTCCTCCGCGGAGGTTATGTCCGAGATCGAGAAGATGCAGGCGCAGCTGGGCCTGAAGAAACGACTGGATATCCTCAAGCGCTCCAGCAAGTTCGTTGAAAATGCAAGCGCTTTTATTCCGTCGATGAACCGGACGGTATCGGCAAACGATAATATTTTCACCTCGTTTAATGAGGATCAATTTCAATCACTCGCGAAGTCGACCAATCGTTTTGAGTCTCCATTCCTTGTGTGGCAGGACCGGATATTCATCAGCTTGCCTTATCCGGACCCGGCTGTCTCCAGCGATCAGAAGCCGGTGTTCCTGCTGACAGTGGAGATTTCCCGGAAGGAGCTGGCCGATGTCCTCAAGGAGTTCACCAATGAAGGGGGCGGCGCTATTCTGGCCGGGGAGGGAATGTCCTGGACGGTCAGCGGAACACGCAATGAAGCCGATGCCGGGATGCTGGAGGAGGCGGGGATGAGTCATGCGGCAAGCGCCGCCCATGAAGCGGAGATCCGCGAGGTCACGCTGAAGGATGACCCGTATATGGTGGTTTCGAAGTCCTCCACAAGACTTGGCATGACGCTGTTCATGTATATTCCCAGCAAAAGCGTGACCGCATCGCTTGATTCCTACCGGTCCTGGTTCTCTGCCCTGTCCATTGCCTCGATATTTATTGTGCTGCTGTTCTCCTACAGCATCTATCTGATTATCCACCAGCCGCTCAAGAAACTGGTGAGGTCCTTCAGGCGGATTGAGCAGGGTCATTTCAATCTGGAAATGAATTATCCGCTCAAGGATGAATTCGGTTATTTATACGGGCAATTCAACGGGATGGTCAAGCGTCTGGATGTGCTGGTGCATGAGGTGTACGAGCAGCAGTACCGGGCGCGTACAGCCGAGCTGCGCCATTTGCAATCGCAGATCAATCCGCATTTTCTATATAACAGCTATTTCATTCTGTACCGGATGGCCATGCTCAAGGACCATGACAACGTCATTTATTTTACCAAGCATCTCGGGGAGTATTTTGAATTCATTACACGCGACGGGGCGGACGAGGTTCCACTGGAGAACGAAATCAAGCATGCGCGCACCTATGCCGAAATTCAGTCGGTCCGCTTCGGGAGCCGGATTCAAGTGGAATTCGATGAACTGCCGGAAGAAGCGGGAGCCGCTGCGGTCCCCCGTCTTATCCTGCAGCCTCTGATTGAGAACTGCTACAATCATGGGCTGGAGCATAAGCGAAAAGGCGGATGGATTCGTGTCCGCATCATCTGCTTGCCGGATAAGATCGTCATCATCGTCGAGGATAACGGGGGGACAATCGACGAGGAGAAGCTGCGCGAGCTTCAGAGCAAGCTTCATCAGGATGATCAGGCGCATGAGCATACGGGACTTCTGAACGTGCATCGCCGCATCCAGATCAGATATGGCGGCCTCGGAGGATTGACCCTCGAGACAGGTGAAGAGAAAGGCCTGAAAGTAACCATGACTCTGCCGAGGGAAGGGGAAATGCCGGGATGATCAGACTGTTGATCGTGGACGATGAGCCATACACTGTTGACGGCTTGTATGAAATGCTGGAAAATACCGCAGATCTGGAGCTTGAGCTTTATCGCGCCTATGCGCCGGAAGAAGCGGTGGAGTGGCTGACACGGACGAAGATGGATATTGTTTTGAGCGATATCCGCATGCCGGGTATGACAGGTCTGGAGCTGCAGAAGTGGGTGGTCAGCCAGTGGCCCCGCTGCAAAATTATTTTCCTTACCGGTATCCGCGAGCTGCAAACCGCCCAGGAGGCGATTCGGACAGGATCGGTCGATTATATTTTGAAAACCGAAGGCGACGAAGCGATTCTCCGCAGCATCCGCAAGGCGATGGAGGATTTGAGGGAAGAGACGCGGAGCGACCAGTTCATGCTGCAGGCCAAGGAACAGATGCACAAAGCGCTCCCCCTGCTGCACAGGGAATGGTTCACCTCCCTGCTGGATCCTCATTTTAGCGGCAGCATGGTTCAAGCAAGAATGCAGGAGCTGGACATCCCGCTGTCCCTTGACCTGGAACTGATCCCTGTAATCGGGCGCATTGACCGCTCAGAGGAGAATGCCGATTCTCGGGATCAAATGCTGCTTTTGTACGCGATTCAAAATATTGCGGCGGAGTTTTTTGAAACAGCCGTTTTTTTCTCCGTAAATCTGGATGCCAATCATCTCGTGCTGCTGATCCAGCCCTCTGGCCATGAAACACATGAAGTCAAGGCATGCCATTCGGCGGCTCTCTGGAGGAAAACAGGCTCCTTCGTTCAGGGAACGCTGGAATCGGTCCAAGAAACCTGCCTTCGCCTGCTGGAACAGCCGGTGTCCTTCATCAGCCCTGCGTACCCTGTAACATGGACGGGACTGTCCCGGGCGTACGCCAATATGAGGCATAAGCTGGTTCTTGGAATTGGAACGGGAGTTGGCATGCTCATGAGCGTAGATCCGCTGGACGAGGGCGGCGGCAGCGATCCGCTTCCTCCGGTCAGAATGATGATGGATAAGCTGGAGCGGCTGATGAACGAGGGGCTGGAAGAACCGTTTATCGAATACCTGAAGGAGGTGCTGGGCCGGCCAACCAAATTCGCTGATTATGTGCAGGTCTATTATTCGGTAGCGGCCCTGCTGCTGGCCCAGCTGGAATGGTTGAATCCCGGAACCGACGGAAGCGATATCGACCTTGAAGGCTTATTCAATCTATCGACACACTCTACCAGCGAACAGGCCGCCCAAACCTTCCTGACGCTGTCCTTGTTGATTCTTTCCCGGCGCAGGGAGCTTCAGGATGAACGGACTTCACAGGTGATCAATAAGCTGCACCAGCATATCTGCCATCATCTGGATGGCGATCTGTCGCTGACGAAGCTTGCGGAGATCGTGTATTTGAATCCGACCTATCTGTCGGTGTTGTACAAACAATCGACGGGGAATAATCTCTCGGAGTATATTGCCCGGATCCGTCTGGAGAAAGCCAAGGAGCTTCTGGAGACGACGCCGCTGAAGATTCATGAAATTGCGGAAAAGGTCGGCTTCGAAACCGCAGGTTATTTTACGCGTTTTTTCAAGAAGCGGCTGAATCTGACACCTCAGGAGTTCCGCGCCAAGACATGAACCAAACAGAAGATAACAAATCAGAACAGAGTGACATTTACGCATGTATGGCCTGCCCTTAAACTGGAAATATAGCAACCACACTAAATAGGGAGGTTCGAAAAAATGAGCAAGCCCACAAGATGGACGGCAATTCTGACGCTCGTATGTATTATGCTTTTTGTAACCGCTTGCAGCTCCGGCAACAATAAGGAAAGCTCCAATACAGCAGATGGAGGCAACCAGGCGACCGCAACGGATACGGAAACGAAGAATACGGATGGAACCGGCAATGCCGGCGCCAGCGAGCCGGAACCATATCTTGGGAAGTTTGATCCACCTATCGAGATTTCTACAGTTCGGATCGTCAACGACACCTATAAATATCCCGCAGGCGATTCCATAGAGAGCAATGTATGGACGAAAACGATCGAAGATAAGCTTGGCATCAAGGTTAAAAATCAATGGGTAGTCAGCGGTGACCAAGCGGGAGGACAGGGCGAGCAGAAAATGAATGTGTCCATCGCCTCGGGAGATCTCCCTGATTTTATCCCGGTAAGCTCCAAGCAGCTGCAGCAGCTGCAGGATGCGGGCGAATTGATGGATTTGACTGAAATCTATGAAAAATATGGTTCCCCTTTTCTCAAAGAAGTACTGAACCAGGACGGTCCTAACGCCCTGGCATCGGCTACATTTGACGGTAAACTGATGGCGATTCCAAGTACAGGCTCCTCGATGGACGGGGCGGCTATGGTATGGATCCGCAGCGATTGGCTGAAGGAGCTTAATCTGCCCGAGCCCAAAACGATGCAGGATATTCTGACCATCTCGGAAGCGTTCACCACGCAGGATCCGGATAAGAATGGGAAGGACGACACTTACGGCATTGCTCTAAACAAAGATTTGTACGGAGGCTTTGCCGATATCACCGGTTTTATGAACGCCTATCATGCTTACCCAAAAAGCTGGATTAAGGATGCGGAAGGCAGCGTCGTATACGGCAGCATTCAGCCGGAGATGAAGACGGCGCTCGCCGCTTTGCAGGATCTATACAAAAAAGGCCAGATCGACAAGGAATTCGGGGTCAAAGACGGCGGGAAAGAAGCGGAGCTGACGGCATCCGGCAAGCTGGGAATCGAGTTCGGAGGCATGTCGAATCCGCTGTGGCCGCTCGTTGACACCAAGAAGAATGACCCCACTGCAGAGTGGCAGTCATACGCTGTTCCATCCGCCGACGACAAGCCTGTGACCCCTCAGGTCGGCTTCGCGGTCGGCAAATATTATGCAGTTAAAAAAGACGCGAAAAATCCTGAAGCGCTGTTGAAAATGATGAACCTGTTTGTGGAGACCGGATGGGGAGAAACGACGACACCGGAGAATTATGCCGCACATTTCACAAGCGATGGCTTCGAATATCATAAATTCCCGCCATTCGTTGCCTGGCCTGCACGTAAAAACCTGGATATTCATCTTCATGTATCGGCAGCGCTTGACAGTAAAGACACATCTGCTCTTAATCCGGAGGAAACGGACAATTACGGTAAAATTGTTGCTTTCCTGAATGGCTCCAACGAGGATCCGCTTGGTTGGGCATACGACAAGGTTTTCGGCAAAACAGGCTCTTTCGTCATCATTAATGACTATGTCAACTCCGACAGATTGAAAATGACTGAATTCTACGGGGCGCCTACACCGGCAATGGTACAGAAGGAATCCAACCTGCAAAAACGCGAGCTGGAGGTGTTTACCAAGATTATAATGGGAGACCCCATCGATAGTTTTGATAAATTTGTTGAAGATTGGAAAAAGCTTGGCGGTGACGAGATTACGGCCGAGGTGAATGAATGGGCTAAAAACAAGTAATTGTCAGCCGGAATGAGGGGGAGAGTACCGTCTTTCCCTCGTTCACGGCATCCGCCGAATCACTTTTGGTTTCTATTAAATAACGTTGAGGAGGTGCCGTATGTCGCTGAAAAAATGGAGCGGACAGCTCCCGCTGCATCTCATGATCCTGCCGGGACTTATCCTCATTCTCATTTATCATTATGGTCCCATGTTCGGATTCATTATTGCCTTCGAGAATTTCGTGCCGGCCAAGGGGATTTTTGGCTCCAAATGGTCTGGACTCGATAATTTCCGTTATGTCCTGGAAATGCCGGAGACGAAGCTGATCCTTCTGAACACCGTCTACATTGCCCTAATGAAGATCGTAGCAGGCCTTGTCGTACCGATTATTACTGCGCTTCTGCTCAATGAGGTCAAGAAGGAGTTTGTCAAACGCGGTGTACAGACGCTGATCTATTTGCCTCACTTCCTTTCCTGGATTATTCTTGGCGGGATTCTGATTGATATCCTGTCCCCATCCAATGGGATCGTCAATCAATTCCTTGGCTTGTTCGGCATCGAGCCGATCTATTTTCTGGGCGATAATTCATGGTTCCGTTATGTGCTGGTGGCATCCGATGCCTGGAAGGAATTCGGGTTTAACACGATCGTGTATTTGGCGGCCTTGACGAGTATTAATCCGGCTCTCTATGAGGCGGCGATTGTCGATGGAGCCAACCGCTGGAAGCAAACGCTCAATGTTACGCTTCCGGGCATGGCGCCGATCATTATCCTTCTGCTCACGCTAAGTTTGGGAAATGTGCTGAATGCCGGATTCGATCAGGTGTTCAATTTATATAGTCCTCAGGTATACGAGACAGGGGACATTATCGATACCTTTGTTTACCGGATTGGCTTGATTGACGCCCAATATGGTGTGGCAACCGCGGTTGGCCTGTTCAAATCCATTGTGTCCATGGTCTTTATCTCACTCTCTTATTATATTGCGTACCGCTTTGCCAACTATCGCATCTTCTAGTTAAGGAAAGGAGCAGAAGCCATGGTAGAACATTATTCATTCAGCCGACGGATATTTATCGGCTTCAACTATCTGTTTCTCTGCCTGCTTTCTGTCATATGCCTGCTGCCGCTCATTCATGTGCTGGCTGTATCCTTCAGCTCCAGCGGTGCGGCACAGGCGGGGTTCGTCAAGTTCTGGCCGGTGGAATTCACACTCAGCTCTTACGAGTTCGTCTTGAAGAAACCGGCTTTTTTCAATTCTATCCTGGTGACCCTTCAGCGGGTCGGTATCGGTGTCGTCGTCAATATGGTGCTTACCATCATGGTTGCCTATCCGCTTGCCAAGGATAACAGGAAATTTCCGCTGCGCACGTTCTACGCCTGGTTGTTTGTAGTGACCATCCTGTTCAGCGGGGGCCTGATTCCGCTGTATATGACGATCAAGTACACCGGCATCATGGATACGATCTGGGCGCTGGTGCTGCCCTCGGCGGTGCCAGTCTTTAACGTCATCCTGCTGCTCAATTTCTTCCGCGGACTGCCGAAGGAGCTGGAGGAGGCGGCGTTTATTGACGGGGCGGGACACTGGACGACGTTATGGCGGATATTCGTGCCCTTATCCCTGCCGGCTCTGGCTACCATTACGCTGTTTGCCACGGTCAATCATTGGAATTCCTGGTTCGACGGGCTGATCTTCATGAATTCACCCGATCATTATCCGCTCCAGAGCTATCTGCAGACCGTTGTAATCAATCGCGACCTGTCTTTGGTATCATCCGCCGACATGGCTTCACTGGCTGAAGTGAACGACCGGACAGCCAAGGCCGCCCAGATTTTCCTGGGTGCGCTGCCGATTCTCATTGTCTATCCGTTCCTGCAGCGTTTCTTTATGAAAGGCATTGTATTGGGAAGCGTAAAGGAATAAGGACAATAAGTCTAGTTTGCAGAGAAGCTCCTCTGCGCAATCCAACGATCGCAACTGAGCGTTGATCTGCCGCAAATCGATCTTGCAACAAACAATAAAGTCAAAGAGGCAGGCTCGTTAACTGGAGCCCGCCTCTTTGGCTGCTAATCTCTAACATCTGAAAGCTATTCGTGAATTTGAACAAGCAGCTGGCCGAGTGTCTGCATGGCTTCCGCTTCCTGCTCGCCGTCAATCTCCAGGGTGACATCCTCCCCTGCGGCAATGCCCAGTGTCAGCATGCTGAGCGAGCTTTTGCCATTCACCTTCTTGCCTTTGTTGATGACCGTGATTTTGCAGGGAAAACCGCTTGCGGTCTGCACGAATGTCTTGGCCGGTCTTACATGGAAGCCGGTCGGATTCACGATGGTAAAGGTTTGAGTTTGCATCCTATTGTTTTCCTCCTTGCATATTCGCCTGAACGAAATCCTTCACTTCCTGCTGGCTGCCCATGGAGAGCGCCTGCTCGGCCAGCTGGCTCCAGGTGCCGAACGGGAGTCCGGCAACCAGTTCCCTTGTCGCAAGTATCGTGCCGGCGCTCATGCTGAATTCATGCAGCCCGAGTCCGAGCAGCAGCGGGACGGCCGCCGCGTCGCCGGCCATTTCTCCGCACATCCCGACCCATTTTCCTTCGCGCTTCGCGGCGCGGATAATCATCGCCACCAGCCGGAGAATGGAAGGGTGATGGGGCTGGTACAGATAGGAGACCGTCTCGTTCATCCGGTCGGCCGCCATCGTATATTGAATCAGATCATTGGTGCCGATGCTGAAGAAATCAACCTCCTTGGCGAACAGATCTGCCGCAATCGCCGCAGCCGGCACCTCGATCATCATACCCACTTCCAATTGCAAGTTTACCGGAATGCCTTCCGCAAGCAGTTTTTCCCGTTCCTCGCGAAGCAGCCGTTTCGCTTCCCGCAGCTCCTCCGGCACGGCTATCATCGGAAACATTATCTTGAGATTTCCGTATGAGCTTGCGCGCAGCAGGGCGCGAAGCTGTGTACGGAACAGGCTTTCATTCGCCAGGCAGAAGCGCAGCGCCCGAAGGCCAAGAAACGGGTTGCTTTCCTTGGGCAGATTCAGGTAAGGAAGCTCCTTGTCCCCGCCGATGTCCAGCGTGCGGATAACAACGGGCTTGCCCTGCATTTTTTCAAGCACATATTTATAGCTGTTGAACTGCTCTTCTTCCGTAGGCAGAGAGCTGCGCCCCATATAAAGAAACTCGGTGCGAAACAATCCGATGGCCTCCGCTCCGTTGTCAATGGCTTTCTGCACATCCTGTATACTGCCGATATTGGCGGCAAGCTCTATATGATACCCGTCGGAGGACACAGTCGGCTGATTCTTCAGTTTGCTCAGCTCAGCCGCTCTGGACTCGTACTCGGAACGTTTATTCTGATACCGCGTGAGCTCCTCCTCGCTTGGACCGATAATGGCTTCGCCCGCCAGGGCATCGATAATCATCTGCGTTCCGGTGGAGACCGCCATGATCTGCGCTCCCGCTCCGACAATAGCCGGAATATCGAGCGAGCGTGCCATGATGGCGGAGTGGGAAGTGCGGCTGCCGGCCTCCGTAATAAATCCTCTCACCATATCCGGATTGAGCTGGGCCGTATCCGAAGGGGTCAAGTCCCGGGCGATGAGGATGCAAGGCTCAGTAATGTCGGAGAGAGTCCGGGTGGAGCTGCCCCGCAGGATGTTGATGACCCGTCCGGTTACATCTTCAATATCGACTGCCCGGGCCTGCAGGAGCTCATCCTCCATCGCTTTGAGCGCCTGAATGAATGTCTGGGCGGTTTCATAAAGCGCATAAGGGGCGCTTGCGAGATCCGTCCGGATCTTGTCGATGGCGACATCGATCAAATCAGGATCCTCCAGCAGGAGCAGATGGCCCTCGAATATTTCGGCTTTCCCGCCTCCAAGCCGCTGCTCCGCCGATTCGCGAATCGCTTCAAGCTCTGTGCGCGCCTGCTGCAGGGCATGTTGGAAACGCTCTGTTTCCAGCTCTGCATCGGCAACTGTTTCAGGCTGCGGGATATACGCATCCGATTGAAGCCTGAACGCAGGAGCAATGGCATAGCCGGGTGAAGCCGGGATGCCTGTTATTAATAAGCTCGGCATGTTGGCATACCCTCCTTTTTAAGCTGAATCCTCTTGAAATATAAGAAAGATAAAATATCTCCATACTTTGCTCATTGAGGAAGAAACTAACTTTACCGCTAAAACACGGCTTCAGCCGTTTCCTCTATACTTAACGAATGGATAAGTTTCACTATTATCCATTAAAGAAGAAACTTACCTGCCCGTCAAAAGACGGCATCGCTTCTTCATTAATTCAACGCCTCATAGTGTCGCGCGATTTCCTGATGAACAAAGTGGGTCTCAGGAATTCCGGTATAAGTGGTGATAGTCGGATGCAGGCCATACCGGGCAAGGGACTCCTGAAGCTGTACAGCCTCAGGATCTTCCTTATAATTGAACCTTAGGGCGGCAGCCGCAGCCCGCGCCAGATGGGCAACCTCCAGACCGAGCGCGTGGGCGGCCAGTGCCGGACGTATAAGCCGGTCATCCGGCGACAGCTTGCGGACCGGGGAACGTCCCACACGTACAACCTCATCCATCAGATATGGATTGATGAACCGCGCCATTATGCTGCTGATATAATCCATATGCTCCTGCTCGTCGAAGCCGTACTTTCGGATCAGCATGGCGCCAGTCTCCTGCAATGTATTTCGGACTTCGGACTGAACGGCCTCATCCTTCATCGCTTGCTGAATTGTGGCGTAACCACGCAGGTAACCGTGATAAGCGGCGCAGCAGTGGCCCGTGTTGACAGTAAACAGCTTGCGTTCGATATACGGCTCCAAATGCGAAACAAGATGCATGCCTTCGATAACAGGGAAGCCTTCCAGGAGGGAAGAGCCGTCAACGACCCATTCATGAAAAGGCTCAACCGTAACCATCAGCGGATCGTCATGATGCTGAAGCGGGACGATCCGGTCGACAGCCGCATCGGGAAACCGGATAAAGCGGTCCGCAAGCTGCTGATATTCGGCTGACAGATGGCTGTACACATGGGCTTTGAGCTGCGTGCTCCCGCCTATGGCATTCTCGCAGGCAATGATATGCAGCGGGGCAGGGATGCTGCTCTGCAGGCGGAGCTCGATGCCTGAGGCTATCCCCGCGGCAATAGCTTTCAGAACCGGCAGCCCTACCGCCGTCGTCACCAAATCCGCCTCGGCTACGGCCCGCGTCACCTGATCGATGTCGTTTCCGTTAATGGCGGCAACCTGCCGTACGGTTGCAGCGTCCGAAGCGGCATTGGCAAGGATGACCTCGTACTGTTTCCGCGCATTAAGCAGATTGACAAGGTTTTCGTTGACGTCGACGAAGCTTACGGCGAAGCCGGAACGGGACAGCAGCAGCCCGATAAAGCCTCTGCCGATATTGCCCGCGCCGAACTGGACCGCCTTCATGCTTCCATACCCTGCTCGAAGATGCGGAGCAGCTCATCCTTGTCAGCGGTATGGAGAATGGTCTCAAGCGTGTCGTCATCAGATACAAGCTCGGCCACATGAGTCAGAATCTCGAGATGATCGTCGCCGGCAGCGGCAATTCCGATAATCAGGTAAGCGGGTTCCCCTTCACCGAAATCTATGCCGTCCGGAACAATGGCAATGGACATGCCGGTGGAGCGGATCAGACTTCTGGCATCATTGGTGCCATGGGGGATAGCAAGTCCCCCTCCAAGATAGGTGGACAGGCTGTCCTCCCGTTCAATCATTTTGCCGATATATTCGGCAGGGACGTGGCCAGCATCAACCAGCATCTGGCCCACAACACGGATCGCCTCATATTTGTCCTTCACCTGAACATTTAATTTTACTTTGTCTCTCGATAAAATGCTCACAGGTCAATCACTCCATTCCATTTTGTTTTGCAGAAAAGCCTCGAGCTCATGGGAGAAAAATTGCTGTATGGACGCCTTGTCTCCCTGCTCCAGCAGATGAATCAGCTCGCTGGACAGGAGCATGCTGCTGATTTCACTCAGCACCTCCAGGCTGTCGGAAGACAGCTTCAAGGGCGCAAGCATCAGCAGAATCTGATGGACAGGCTTCTGATCATCCAGCAGCAGCGGCTGATCCAGCGTGAACAGGCAGAGCACAGGACGCGGAACAAATTCGCTTCTTGTATGGAATAAGGCCAGCTTCGTGTCGGGAATGATCTGGCTGCCATACGATTCCCTCTCCAGCAGCTGGTTTACAATCGGTTCAATACGGTCGATGGCACTTCTGCGCCGCAGCCTGGCGCACAGACGGGATAAAATGCCCTTCAGATGAAATTCATCCGGAGGAATATCCTCGCGATAGCACTCGAATTGATCCAGAATGTACAGGATGATCGCCGAATACCGGCTCATCCGCCGCAGCCTCTCCAGTGCATCGCTGCTAAGAGAGCTCTCCTGTCTGACGGAGGGAAGACGGTTTAAGGTAATGGTCTGAATGTAGGTTCGCAGCTTAACCGCTTCCTCAGCCGTCAGCAGAGGGCTGATCTTGATATAACGGTCCGATTCAACCGGCAGATCGACGGTTGAAATAATCAGATCATACTGATCCTCCGGATATCGCGAAGCCTCGAACCAGGAAGCGCGTCCGATCAGATCAATCTGGGGAAGCTCTTTATTGATTCTGACTTCCAGCAGCTTGGATGAACCGATTCCGCTGGTGCAGACGAGAAGGGCGCGGACATGCCGCGGAAACTGCTTCAATCTCTCCAGCGAAGCGCCGAAATGCATGACCAGAAAGCCGATTTCCTCATCGGGAACGGACGGTTCGGCAACGGTGTCTTTGACTGCCTGCCTGACAATGAGGAACAGCTTCTCGTAATCCTTCTTGATCTGGGCTACCAGCGGATTCCGGATGGCGATCCCTTCGCGCAGACGCTGCAGGGCCGGTCCGGCATGACGGATCAGCCCGTCAAGCAGCGTGCGGTCCTGCATTAACTCTACTCCGAGCCTGTCTTCGACAATCCGGATCATCCGGACAATGGTGTCAGCCAGCTGCAAATTATCGGCCAGCAAAGGATTAATCACTTGCTGCTTATTCCAGTCAGCGAGCTGCTGCCCGATATAGGAGGCTTCTTCCGGGAGTGTGATGCCCATCATATCCACGAACATGCGAAGCCTGGCCTGCTCTCCGCTGTCCGCGCCTTCCATGGCCTGAGCTCCCGAAGCCTCAGCGGGGGAAATCGTTCTCCCCTTGCGGATCCGGGTCAAGCTGACCGACAAGGAGATAAGAAGCATCGTATAATCGGCTTCGGACAAGGTTGTCGGCCATTGATCCTCCAGCTGCCACAGGACCTTCTCGACTTTGAAGAAACTATCCTCTCTTCCGATCATATTCAGCAGCTCGCCAGACAGCGGATCGGCAGGCTGCTCATCGAACCGGCCGAATAATTCAGAATCGTCCAGTTGCTCCCTGGCGAGCCTTGCGATCGTTCCCCGGAGCGCAGCCTCCGGCCCGATAATTTGCACCCCGTATCCGCGCCGTCTGACCAGAGCGAGTCCCTGCTTGACGACCCAATCCTCGATTTCATCCAGATCGGCGGTGACGGTCGGAACGGCTACATGCAGATCATGGGCAAGCAGGAACAGCTTGACGGGTTCCGGGCTTTCCAGCAGCCAGCAAAGAATGAGCACCTTTCTTTCTCTTGCGGTGAAATGATCGGGATTCATCCTGGAGAGCTGCTGCTTGAAGGCTTCAAGTTTGTCCTGCTCCGCTTCAAGCTGGATGCCTGATCCGGATTTCTTAAGAAGAGAGATGCCGGCGTCCCTCAGGGCCTCCTCCACCTGAGCCAGCTCTCTGTGAATCGTCCGCGAGCTGACCTTGATGGCTTCGGCAATTTCGCCCGACGTCAGCTCGCCCTGCTTGTTAAGCAGCAATTCAATAATTTGTCGCTGTCTCTTGGATAGGTTCATCGGCATCAATCCTCGATCTATTAGGATACGCTCAGCCTGTTTACAAGCTCGTCATATTCAGGACTTTTCAAGAAATTGTCGATGGAAATATGCTCTGCTTCGGGAGCCTTCTGTCTGGCGCGGTCCGTCAGCGACCTGTGGGTGATGACGATGTCCGCATCGGCCGGGATTTCACTGATGGCGGTATTGGTCACCGTTACCGGAATCTCTGCGGCCTTGATTTTCTTGCGCAGTATAGAGGCCCCCATCGCGCTTGAGCCCATGCCGGCATCGCAGGCGAACACGATTTTGGAAACATCCGCTTTTGCTTTGACAGCAGCCCCTGGAACCGAAGCGGCATTTGCGACTGCGGCTGCAGCGGTCCCTTTGGCTTCACTTTTCATTTGCTGCATTTTCTGCTGCGCAAGCTCCAGATCGCCTTCTTCTTCCGCTTTGCGGCTTGTTTTGAGCAGCAGCGAGGCAACCAGAAAAGAGACAACCGCAGCGGTCAGTATACCGCTGAGTGCGGCGAGCAATCCGCCCTTGGGCGCCATCGCAATGTAGGCGAATATACTGCCCGGGGATGGAGTGGCGACAAGCCCGGCATTGAAGATCGTGAAGGTGAAGCTGCCTGTAACCCCGCCTGCGATTACTGCAAGGATAAGCCGCGGGTTCATCAGAATATAAGGAAAATAAATTTCATGAATGCCGCCGAAGAAATGAATGATGGCCGCTCCCGGCGCAGACTGCTTCGTAAGGCCTTTTCCCACGAACCAGTAAGCAAGCAGAATGCCAAGACCGGGTCCCGGATTCGACTCCAGCATGAAAATGATCGATTTGCCCGTATTGGAAGCCTGCTCGAGCCCGATCGGCCCCAGCACGCCATGATTGATGGCATTGTTCAGAAACAGGATTTTGCCCGGCTCAATGAGAATATTGGCCAAGGGCAGCAGGCCTGCATTGATCAGAGCCTCCACACCGGAAGCCAGCAATTGGCTCGCTTTCTCTACGACCGGACCAATGCCGGTGTAAGCTCCAAGAGCAAGCGCGCCTCCGATAATACCGGCGGAGAAGTTGTTGACCAGCATTTCGAAGCCCGAGCGGATTTTGCCCTCCACGGATCTGTCGAAGGCCCTGAGGATCCATGCGGACAAGGGACCGACAATCATCGCTCCGATGAACATCGGAATATCCGAGCCTATGATAACCCCCATCGTGGCGATGGCTCCAATAACGCCTCCGCGCGTGCCGTGGAGCATTTGACCGCCTGTATAACCGATAAGCAGGGGCAGCAGGTAGGTGATCATGGGATCAACCAGCTTGCCGAGATATTCGTTGGGTATCCAGCCCGTCGGGATAAATAAAGCCGTAATCAAGCCCCAGGCGATAAAAGCGCCGATATTGGGCATAACCATCCCGCTGAGAAAACGCCCGAAACGCTGCACGGAAACTTTGACCCCGCCTGTGGATGCTTGCCGGCCAGTAAGTTGTTCAGACATCCTGTTAACCTCCCATAAAAAATTCCCCTCTTGTATAGTCTTTGATTAAAGGGGTTGAAATAATCGTAGAATAGAACGCTTCCAAGATCAATCAAAGGAAAAGGAGGTTTCGTCATGAATGCTGTTGACATCATTTGAACTTTGCGTCCATAGAAATTGGGGACCCGGATCAACGCGCAAAAAAAACCGCCCCCGCTGCAAAGGGGCGGGGGCGGCGTAGTACTTATTCCAGATTAGCATGATTGCCAAACATTGAGGATGAGTCGAGCTTCCGATGATCCATCAAACGCAGGATCAGAGCGTCGAACAGCAGCAGAATGCTCTGCTCAAACAACGAGCCCATGGGCTGTACGGTAACTTCGCCCTCACCCGTCCGTTCCTTCGGGGAAGCGGGGATCGGAATCACGATATCCGCCAGCTTCCCGATGGAGGAAGCGGGGGAGATTGTTGCGAGGACGACCGTCGCCCCGATGCCTCCCGCCTTGCCGGCCATGGAGAGAAGGCTGCTCGTTTCGCCCGAGCCCGAGCCGATAATCAGCATGTCTTCTTTGGCGATGCCCGGCGTTATGGTTTCGCCAACTACATGAGCGTCAAGCCCGGCCTGCATCAGGCGCATGGCCAGCGCCTTCATCATCAGTCCGGACCGGCCGGCGCCGGCGACGAATATTTTCCTCGATGCGAGGATGCCTTCGGCCAGCTGCTCCACCGCATCCTCGGGAACGGCCCGGAGGCTGCGGGAGAGCTCTCCGATTATTTTGTCCGTGTACGAAGTAATCCCCATTGGACTAACCTTGCTTGATTAATTGCCGCATTTGGGAAGCGGCCGTCTGGATATTGTCATGCCCTGTAATACCGCCGCCTACTATGATCAGATCAGGCTTGGCCGCAATAACTTCCGGAAGCGTGGATAGTTTGATTCCTCCGGCTATGGCTGTTTTTGCGTTTTTGACGACGCGTTTGATCGCGGTCAGTTCCTCAAAGGAGTTTTTGCCCTCCGCCTGGGTATCGTAGCCGGAGTGGACACAGATATAATCCACGCCGAGCGCGTCAAGCTCCTTTGCCCGCTCTTCGATATTTTTGACACTGATCATATCCACCAGTATCTTCCTGTTTGTTTTGGCCGCTTCCTCTACGGCGCCCCGGATCGTGGAATCCTCAGCTACGCCAAGCACGGTCACGATGTCCGCTCCCGCTTCGACGGCTTTCATGACTTCGTAACCGCCGGCATCCATAATTTTGAGATCCGCCAATACTTTCAGGTTGGGAAAAGCTTCCTTGATCGCTTTGACTGCATGCAAACCTTCATTAATAACGACAGGGGTTCCGATTTCTACAATGTCTATATAAGCTTCGACTTCTTTCACCAATGCTTTGGCTTCCGGGATATTAACCAGATCAAGCGCTAATTGCAATTCCAATTTGATCACTCCTATTCGATTTGTGTTGATATGTTCAGATCCAAGGCTTATTCTATAGCTATCGTTTCTATTTAAGAAGTACGCACTTGCAAGTGGTGTAGTCACCACCAGTATACTATTGGCGTTCCTGCAGGGTTTGAGAGGGTAAGAAGAAATGGGAAATGCAGACAGAAAGGGGCAGCCGGTGTGGCAAACGAGCTGAAGGAACGGATTAATCTCACAGAAATCAATTGCGAGAAGGAGCTGACGCTTGCGGTTATCGGCGGCAAATGGAAGCTGATTATTTTGTGGCATCTGGGTCTGGAAGGCACCAAACGCTTCAGTGAGCTGAAACGGCTTATTCCCTCCATCACCCAGAAGATGCTGACCAACCAGCTGCGCGAGCTGGAGGACGATCAATTGGTGCACCGCAAGGTGTATGCCGAAGTTCCGCCGCGGGTCGAATATACGTTGACCGATTATGGCGAGAGCCTGATGCCGATCCTGCGCATGATGTACAATTGGGGAAAAGATTACGGTGAAAAAGTAGTGTGGAAATAATCGGTACGACCAAGTTTGAGGTTCTTCGACATATCCGGACGTAAAGCGCTCTGTACAAAGCAGGGCGCTTTTTTTTCATAATCCTGTTTAAAGCATGAACGCATATGATTAAGTTGAAAATGGTACGGTTAACAATTATGATGAATAGTGATGACATCAAGATGACGATTTCACATAGCTTTGTAATGTGTGGAGCTGTACTCTGCCTTCAAAGGGGAATATGATGTGGGAATACTTCTTATGTTTGAAAACGCAGATGGGGAAAACGTGCTCGAAACCTTTTTGGAAGAAATACTTCCCTATATGATTGTGGTAAAAAATGGGAAGATTATCACAATAAATTCCGATGCTTCACGTTTATTTGGCTATGACAGGAACAAGCTTATTGGCATGGAGCTCCTTGAACTGATTCATCCCCGCGACAGACGGACCTATCTGATCGAAGAGGAAGAAGTCAAGGGAAATAAGAATAAGAATATTGTATGGCAGGCAAGGGGAATCAGACAGGACCATTCGATTTTTCCTCTGGAAATTCATGGGATGATGAAGCTGTTCCACGGGATTCATTTGTTTCTGATAACCGAAGTGGCGGATTTGACAGAGCGCCAGCAGATCGAGAAGGCCGACAAGCAGATAGAAGAACGGTTTCGGACTGTGTTCAATTATGCGGCTGCAGGCATCGCTCTGATTGATATTAATGGGCGCTTTCTGGAAGCGAATTATTCATTCTGCGATATATTGGGATATACGGAGTCCGAGCTTGCCGAGCTGCGGTTCCATGGCATCCTGCATCCGGATCATCTGGATGATCATCTTGACAACACGACACGGCTGCTGATTGCCGAAATCCCGTGGTATGAAATGGAGAGCCGGTTTATTCATAAATCGGGGCATGTGGTGTGGGGCCTGTTGAATACGACAGTTGTCAGAGACGACCACAACAAGCCGCTTTATTATATCGTGCAATTTCAGGACATTACGACCAAGAAGGAAGCGGAGGAGCTTATACGCAAATCCGATAAGCTCATGGCTGTGGGGCAGCTGGCTGCGGGAGTCGCGCATGAGGTGCGCAATCCGCTTACCGTGCTGAAGGGCTTTACGCAGATGCTGCGGACTACGGATAAAAAAAACGAAAGCTACTATCAGCTGATGCTCTCGGAGGTGGATCGGATCGAATCCATTATCGGGGAGTTCCTGATGCTGGCCAAGCCGCAGGAAGTTGAATTCAAGATGAATGACATTGGCGTGATTTTGTCCAATATTATTATATTGATGGAAACAAACGCGGTTATAAGCAATGTTCAGATTATCTCCAATCTGGGTAATGAGCAAATGTATCTGGAATGCGACGAAAATCAGATCAAGCAGGCGCTTGCGAATATATTGCAAAATGCGATCGAGGCCATGCCCCAGGGCGGCCAGATCATCGTAACGGTCGAGCAGCTCGATGCGGATCATCTGATCATCGGCATCAGCGATCAGGGCTGCGGCATTTCCGAGGATCGGATTGCCCGGCTGGGAGAGCCTTTCTACTCCAGCAAAGAGAAGGGTACAGGTCTTGGCCTTATGATCAGCTATCAGATCATCGAGAAGCATAACGGACGCGTACGGGTGAACAGCAAGCTGAACGAAGGGACCACCTTCGAAATTATACTGCCGCTGCATCAGGATGCGGAGCCTCCGGCCCTTCCCGATCAGACTGGCCTGTGAAGCTCATGCCGGGTAAGCCTGGGCATATAGAGCGTGGCATTGGAAAAAGCAAAACCCTGACCGCCTTGGTCAGGGTTTTGCTTTGCTTGCTGCGGGTTTTCTATTAATAGGAAACTTGCGTGAGCCGCCCTCATTCCCTTTACGGGGTGATTGTCTCAGGCTCCGGATAATCCACGCCTTTGGTATCGACAGTTACCTTTTTCATTTTAGGAGGAGTGACCGCGAGCTCGCTTCCATCGGTTGGGACGCTTACGATGGCGTCAACGGTCTCCAGACCTTTGGTCACTTTGCCGAAAGCCGCATAGGCGCCGTCCAGACCGGTGTTGGCATCCACCATAATGAAAAATTGCGAGCCTGCGGAATCCATATCCTGAGCCCGCGCCATGGAGATGACGCCGCGCTCATGAAGCAAACCGTTTTGTACGCCGTTCTGGCTGAATTCGCCCTTGATGGCGTAGCCGGGTCCGCCCGAGCCTCTGCCGTCCGGATCGCCGCCCTGGATCATGAACCCGGGAACGACGCGGTGGAAGGTCAGGCCGTCATAGAAGCCCTTTTTGACGAGAGAGACAAAGTTGTTGACCGTATTCGGCGCAGCCTTGGGATAAAGCTCGATCTCAATCGTTTTGCCGTCTTCCATTTCAATCGTGACTATGGGATCATCCTCAGAAGCAAATGAGTCAGCTGCGCCTCCGCTGTTCGTATTGCCCGCAGCGTCACCCGTCTCCGCAGGAGGCGTATTGGTGTTTCCTGACGTGTTTCCTGATGTGTTCCCCGAGGTATTGCCCGCCGCGTTTCCGCCGTTGTTGTCAGGCTTGGTTCCGCAGGCGGCTAACAACAGCGCCAGCGACATCAGCGAAATCACCAGGAGAGCTCTCAAAGATAGTTTCTTCCAGTGTGCCTGGGGGCCGGATTGATCATGGTGAAGCTCCGGCGTGAAGCCTGTCCGATTCATTGCATGTTCCCTCTTTTCACTTATTTTCTGTTTTTATTCCTTTCAAGCATCTGTGCTTTATTCGACAGGCGTATGTTGGAATCCTTTCCATTCCGGGCTCAAAATATGTGCATTTTATGGATTTTCCGCATGGCTGGTTTGTACACGGCTTTACATGGGCAGGACATAGCGGCAGCCCCTGAAGCATTGGCCTCAGGGGCTGCTATTCTAACGCATATGGCCTGATGCTCAGGCGCCCTTCGTTTTTCCCCGTTTGAAGAACGGCAGCGAGATGGAGAAGCGCTTGCAGTTTGCTTTCATTTTGCCGTGCTTGTCGAAATGCAGCGAAGCGTTAATTTCACCTCCCAGCACGATGATGATGCTCGACAGATACAGCCAGGTAAGCAAGACTATAATTCCGCCGATGCTTCCATAGGTCTTCGTATAATTGCCGAAATTATTGACATAAAAGGAGAAGCATAAGGAGGTTATGATCCAGCCGAAGGTGGCAAACAACGCGCCCGGCACCACTTCACGAAAATGCAGCCGCAGGTTGGGAGCAAACAGGTACAGGGAGGCGAAGACGACAGACATGATCACGATGGGGATGACGTACTGGGCGAATCCCCATACGGTATCGATGCTGCCTGGAAGCTGCGTCCATTTGTACAGCATATCCCCGATCACTCTGCCGAAGATGAGCATGACCATGCTGAACAGGATGACAAGCGCCAAGACAATCGTAAAAACGAGCGAATACGCTTTAACCTTCCAGAACGGGCGCGTTTCCTCCACATCGTAAGCTTTATTCAAGGCTTTCATGACGGCGCTTATGCCGTTGGATGCCGACCATAACGTAATAATCAACCCCACCGAAAGCAGAGACCCGTTGCTGGAAGCCTGAATCTCGATGAAGGCGTCGCTGATGGTGTTCGTCGAGAGCTCGGGCATGATCAGCTGGATTTGCTCGATTACATCCTGCAGGGTCAGATTGGCGAAGCTGAGAACGGCAATGATGAAGATCAGAAAAGGGAAGAACGAGAGAATCAGGTAGTATGTCAGCTGAGCTCCCAGCGCGGGAACCTCGTCATCCTGAAAGCGGCAGTACAGGTTCTGGGCAAAATCGATAAAGGATCTGCGTTTATACACGGTGCCGTCTGTTCGGGAATTGATCGCATTGTCGGGGTATTGGAGAACAACATTTGACTTGGTCTTGGTTGTATCCGGCCCCACAAGTTTAGCCATTCCAGTCCGCCTCCTTCTGTTGTTACATCTGTATTTACCCGTGGCTTTCCCCTGTTAACCCGTCCTACTTCTTATATTTATTCATGCACAAGGCCCGTCATCACGCATCGGTCAATCTTTTTTGACCTTATCGAATGGATAAGTTTTGCGCCTGTACATTTCTGTAAAGTTTAAGGGAACAAACTAACGCTATCGCCAAAGGACGGCGCCGCCGTTTCTTTTTGACGAATTTATACTTTCTTTAGACCTGGTTTACGAGCGGTTTAGGGTTGAGCGGTATTCTGTTTACAGGAAGCTTCGCTAAGAAGCTCCCTGGTGCTTCACCAAAAGAGGCTTTCAAGAACAGGAGGAAATAAAGATGAATAAGAAAAAGAAATGGTTGTCCTTTGGAATTCCGTTAACGGCCGGTGCGGTTCTGCTGGTCGCCAGCGGCTTCACCGCAAGCGCAGGCTCGGCAGGCTATGACGCTTACAAGGAAGCGCTGAAGACCAATACCAATGTGAAGAGCGTTACAGCCGATGTGTCGGTTACGGTCAGCGACAATGGCGCCGAGAAGCTGAATGCCAAGGCGAAGCTCAAGCTGGATAAAGACCAGGGCGGAGCCAGCGGCTCGCTGACATTGGGCGGAGCGGGCACGGAGCCGATCGCGGTGAATATGTATCATCAGAATGAGCAGATGATTGTCAAGAACGGCAAGGATGACATGTATTACGTCATCGATCCGCAGGGAGCGCCGGAACATGAGCAGCGCAGATTTGGAAACCATGAACCGGGCTGGGACGGTTTTCCCAAGGAACTGGAAAATGTCATTGATACGCTGGTCGGCAATGTGAAGCAGCAGGTGGATCTGGATGAGCAGGCGGATGGCGTCAAGCACATCTCCCTGGATTTAACGGGAAGCCAAATTCCTGCGGCCGTCAATGCCATTGGTTCCTTGTTGATCAAACATGCGGGCAGCGGCGCTCAAGGCGAACATAATAATGCGGCGGGACCTGCGGATTCCATTCACCAGCAGCTGCTTGGCGGAGAATGGCAGCCGCAGCTTCCGGAACTGGCGCAGGATGTCCGGATTGAAGCGGTCAGCCTGGATGCGCTTATCGGCAAGGATAACCGCATCCAGCACCAAACTGTACAAATCAAGGCAGCAGGCAAAGATGAAGCAGGTGCCGATCACACCGTAACGGTAACGCTGGATGCCGGACTCTCGGCTTATAACAGCACGTCGCCCGAAGTAATCGATCTGGATAATAAGCAAGTGGTAACGGTTGATCCGGCTGAAGAATGGGGCGGACAGCAATAATCATCAGGAAACAGCATCGGGCCGGACACAGCAATACCAGATGAACGTTGTCCGGCCGATTTTTCGCCAATTTTTCTTAAAGGAGTGTGAATAATATGCGAACAGGCGCTTCTCCGGCTATTCTGGAGATCGATGGAGTAACGAAAATATATAAAAACGGCCGCGGCATACGCGATATCAGCTTCAAGCTGAATAAAGGCGACATTTTCGGCTTGTTCGGCCCCAACGGGGCGGGTAAGACGACCCTGCTGAAGATTTTGACGGGTCTTTGCGCTGCGGATTCGGGAAGCGTGGCGCTGTTTGGCAGCAGAATTACAGACCGGTTCGAGCTGGCGATGACGGGCACGGGCTGCGTGATCGAGACGGCGGACGCTTACGAATATATGAGTGGTCACGCCAATCTGAAGCAGGCGGCAAGGTTCTATAAAGATCTGCCGGCAAAGCGGATTGATGAGGTGCTGGAAATGGTCGGTCTTACTCTCTACAAGGGAGAGAAGGTCAGCGGCTACTCGCTTGGCATGAAGCAGCGGCTGTCGCTTGCGGGAGCGCTGCTGTCCTCGCCGGGACTGGTCATTCTGGATGAACCGACGAATGGACTTGACGTAGAGGGCATTATAGACGTTCGCCGCATTATCAGACATCTGTCGGAAACGGAAGGGACCGCTTTTCTGATCTCCAGCCATATGATGAACGAGATGGAGATGACCGTAAACCGCATCGGCATTATGAATGGCGGCAGGCTTATTCACGAGGGCGAGGCGGATGAGCTGCAGCAGCAGGGCATCACCATGGAAGAATACTATCTGGCTGCGGTCGTAAAGAGCAGGGAAGGGGTATCTCATGCATAGTCTGACTGCAGGTATAATCAATGAGCTGGAAAAATGGTGGCTGCAGCGCAAAACGAAGTGGTTTCTGCTGTTTCTCGTCCTGATCCCGGTCCTGGCAGCATGGCTGGTCGCCCGTGTTCAAGGGAATGCAGGCATTTCCGCCATTGTGGGCAATGATTTTCCGCTGATCATGCTGGGGATATTGACCACTGTACTGCTGCCGCTCTATTTGTTCATGTGCGCAGCCGATTCCTTCACCGCCGAGACCGCCATGCGGACGCTGAAAATCACACTGGTCCGGCCGATTACCCGGACAAAAGTATTCACAGCCAAGCTGCTGTCGCTGGCGCTTATTGTCGCGGCTGTGCTTGCCGGCGGCTGGGCGGCCTCCGCATTGTCCGGACTGTTTCTTCCGGATGGCGGCAGCACATGGGGAATAGCCAGGGGACTGGGCGCTTATTTCGCCGCTTTCTTCCCGATGGCGGTAATAGCCATATTCGCGGCACTCGTCGCTCAGTGGTTCAAAAGCAGCACAACGGCCATTGTCGTTTGTATCGCAGTTTATGCGGCATTGAAGGTGCTCCCGTTGTTCCTGCCTGAAGCTGCGGTATGGTCCCCCTTCGCCTACACCGACTGGCATGAGCTGTGGCTGCAGCCAAGTGTACCGGTGCTGAGGCTCATGAATATATTCGTCTTTATCTCGGCGTACAGTATAATAGGATATACCGCCGGATTGTTCAGATTTACCGGCAAATCATTATAACAGGGGCGCTTGGCATGTCTATCCGCAAGAAATTACTGCTGTCTTATATCGCAATGGTCGTTGTGCCGATTATTGTCTTTGCCTTGACGGCTGTCATCCTGGTAACCCTGTTCTTGAATGATGCGCTGGGGATCAAACCGCTCAGCAGAATCATCGGGGATTTTGAGAATGTCAAGGAATTCCGCGAAGCGATGGACCGGAAAACGGAATGGACCTCGGGGCTTGCCTTCTTCGCCCGGCATGAGCCGGATCGTCTCGAAGACGCCGCTTTTCTGGAGAAAACGGAGAAGGAGCTGGACCCTCTTGATATCCGGCTGATTATCGTGGCAGGGGATAAAGTCCGGTATATTTCGCCGGCAATTGAAGACAGCAGCGCTGCCGCCCTGCCCAGGCTTGGGGAGTTTGATTCAAGCGGCGCTGGCGGTTATCATAGCGATACATTCAAATTAGACGGCATTGACTATACGGTTTTAAAATACGCCTTTACGCTTGGCGACGGAAGTCCCGGTGTCTTGTATATTTTGGAGGAAGACCGGCTTGCCGATCTTGCCCGGTTATTTTTTGTAATCGTGCTGCTATTCGTGATCCTGATCGTCGGCTTGACCAACGGGCTGCTGACTTATCTGGTATCCCGCGGAATTCTGAGGCCGCTTGATGCGCTGAAGCATGCGGCGGAGCAGATCAAGGAAGGCAATCTGGATAATGAGCTGAAGGTAATCAGAAAAGACGAAATCGGCCAATTAAGCGCCACCTTCGAAGAGATGAGAAAACGGCTGAGAGCGTCGATTCATACGCAGCTGCAGGCTGAGGAGAACCGCAAGGAGCTGCTCTCCAACATCTCACATGATCTTAAAACACCGATCACGGCCATTTCCGCCTGCGCCGAGGGGATGCGGGACGGCATAGCCGATACGCCGCAGAAGCAGGCCAAATATATTGAAATGATTCATTCCAAGGCGGCGCATCTGGATCGTCTGATCGATGAGCTGTTCCTGTACTCCAAGCTGGATCTGAGACGGCTGCCGTTTCATTTTGAACAGACCGATATTAATGCTTACCTTCATGCCTTTGCGGATGAGCTTCATATGCATCCGCAGTACAGCGGGATCCGGATCATGTATGACCATACACAGGGCAAGCCGGTAATGGCTGTGGTGGACCGCGAGAAGCTGGGCAGAGTAATTGCCAATATTACCGATAACAGCTTGAAGCATATGGACAAAAAGGAGAAAGAAATCCGTATTGAGCTGTTTGAGAACAAGCAGCTGCAGGAAATTACGGTATCGATAAAGGATAACGGACGAGGCATCGAAGCCGCTGGTCTGCCCCATATTTTTGACCGCTTCTACCGTACAGATCTCTCCAGGAACAACGATACCGGGGGCAGCGGGCTGGGCCTTGCGATTGTGAAGCAGATCGTGGAGGAGCATGGGGGCCGGGTATGGGCGGAAAGCGTCCCGGGAGAGAGCACGACCATTTTGTTCACATTGACAACCCCGAAGGGGTATAAGGGAGAGCATGATGAAAAGGATCTTGATCATAGAGGATGATTCTGTAATCGCCGAAGTGCAAAAGGATTATTTGGTGGCGAGCGGCTTCACCGTGGACATTGCGGCAACCGGCGATGCGGGCCTGGAGCAGGCGATGAAGGAAAGCTTCGATATGATTATTCTGGATTTGATGCTCCCGGGTGTGAATGGGTTCGATATTTGCAAGGCCATTCGCCAGACGACCCATATTCCGATTCTGATGGTATCCGCCAAGCGTGAGGAAGTGGATAAAATCAGAGGCTTCGGTCTGGGGGCGGACGATTATATTGTGAAGCCGTTCAGCGTTGGCGAGCTGGTCGCGCGGGTGAAGGCGCATCTGTCCCGCTTTGAGCGGCTGACAGGCAGCACCGGAACAGGGAGCAACCCCAAGGATCAGATCCGGATCCGCGGCTTGTTCATCGACAAGCTTCCGCGGAAGGTGTTTGTGGAGGATCGCGAAGCCCTGCTGACGACCAAAGAATATGATTTGCTGCTTTATTTGGCTACAAACCCTAACCGGGTGTTCACCAAGGAGGAGCTGTTCGAACGGATCTGGGGACTCGACTCGATGGGGGATCTGCCTACCGTCACTGTCCATATCAGCAAGCTGAGAGAGAAAATCGAGCTGAACCCGTCCAAGCCCCAATATATCGAAACCGTATGGGGGGTAGGGTACCGCTTTAATTTGTAAGGCTATCGTACTTTTCTGTGTCTTGCGATAGCGCTCTTAAGTGCCTTAGTCGGTCCCCACCGTGTCATGGTTAACGGCAATAATACCGTATTTCTGCGGCGAACCGGCGGTAGCGCCGAACCACATCTCGCCATTGCCAACCATGACGCCCTGATCATTGACGAACAGGCTGTCGATCTTTTGATTGGCCAATGCTTTCTTCACAGGTGCAGTCAGAATTGCGTCATATTTATTGATGAAATCCTCTTTGTTTTTGATGATTGTATTTGCTTTGGCTGTATTCAACCGCATGGGAAAAAGCACATAGTCCGCAACCTTATCTTTATCTCCTCCGGCAACCGCCGATTTGATCTGATCGAATATGGCCTCGAATGCTTCCGGATCATCGATCCCTGCAGCAGCGTAAGGGTTATTGGCAGCGGCATTGGAACCGGCTTCCGGCTGATTGGCAGCGGGCGGTTCTGCTGTTGGCTGAGTCTGGTAATGATCATTCTCCGGGGCAGCTGCGGAATCCGGAAGCCCGCTGCCGCTCATGGGGGAGTTGGCGCCGGAGCCGATATTGTAATTGGAACCGCAACCCGCCATCAGGAGGAGGCAGAGGGCAAGGGTGCCGGAAATGGCGGAGGAATACAGCCATGTGCGGAAGATTTGACGGGAATATGCTGTTCTGGTCATGGATATTCATCCTTTCCTGTAAGCTATAGTTTCTATCTTAACGCAAAATATGTCTGCAAGCATGAAGGGGGAGGACGGCATTGCTTGGATTTTCTTTGACAAGCCAGCTGCTTATGGCTACCATTAGTAATCATTTGACGCCTTTTGAAGGGGCGGTGAAGGAGCCGGATGCCATGCAGGCTATAACGTCTATTATGGTCCGTTCAACCGAAATTGATGTGAATGGACATGTGAATAATGCCAAATATCTGGAATATCTTGAATGGGGCAGAGAAGAATGGTATGAGCAGGCTGGGCTTCATTACGATGTTTTTCTGCAAATGGGCATTCAGACTGTAACGGTGAATATCAATATCAACTACCGGAAGGAATGCAGACAAGGCGACCAGCTGCGGATTATAACAGTGCCCGAAAGAGCAGGCCGAACCAGCTATGTGTTGAGCCAGCAAATTCTGAACGGGCAGGATGAGCTGTGCGCCGATGCGCTTATCACCTGCGTCGCCATGAATGCGGAAACCAGAACAAGCCGGGAGCTTCCGGAAGAGCTTCGCCGTTTATTTCCGGATTGAGGCCTCCTGCCTGACAAGAAGCTTCATAAGCGTGGAAGACCCGGCAGGCGTAAAGCCTGAGAGAGCATGATTGAAATCAAAGCCCGGAACAATAATCATACGAATGGAACCTGCAGGCGCGTGTGTGGCCGTGGAGGTTTTTTTATTTTGCCGGACAGGGCTGTCAGCTGATATAAAACACTTTCAAAAAAGCGCTTTCTATACTATAATGCTAATAAACAAACCAAAACGAACATTATAGGAGGAAATAAGTAATGAAAACGGAAATGGATATTCGCCATGCCTCACACCCGGACGATGTTAAAAGGTATGATACGGAGGCGCTGAGGAAGCATTTCCTCATTGAGAACTTATTTGAAGCCGGACATATTCATATGACTTATACCCATTATGACCGTTTGGTTATCGGGGGCGCAGTTCCCACGGAGCAGCCGCTTGCGCTTGAGGCTCCGCAAACGCTCAAGACCGAGTATTTCTTTGAGCGCCGCGAAGCGGGCTTCGTTAATCTCGGCGGACCCGCTGTCATCACCGTCGACGGGGAGAAGCATTCCCTTGCCCGGCTAGACGCTCTTTATGTAGGAAAAGGGACGAAAGAAGTTCTGCTTGCAAGCGAGAATGCCGCGGAACCGGCCAAGCTGTATTTCTGCTCCGCCAATGCCCACCATCAGCTGCCGGCAAGCAAAATGGCCATCGACAAGGCCAATCCCAATCATCTGGGTTCACTGGAAACATCGAATGAGCGTACGATCTATCAATTTATTCATGAAGGCGGCCTGCAAAGCTGCCAGCTGATGCTGGGCATTACGATTCTCAAGCCGGGCAGCATCTGGAACACCATGCCTGCGCATCTGCATGACCGGAGAATGGAAGCCTATCTGTATTTTGACCTGAACGCGGATGCCCGTGTGTTCCACATGATGGGGCAGGCGGAAGAGACGCGTCACATTGTGGTTGCCAATGAGCAGGGGGTTATTTCTCCGCCCTGGTCGATTCATTCGGGCGCAGGCACATCGAACTATTCCTTCATCTGGGCGATGGCCGGGGAGAATTACACCTTTAAGGATATGGACATTGTGCAAATGAATACATTGAAGTAGGAGCCACTCGGAAGGAGCGTCAAATTCATGCTGGCCGCAACCAGACAACGAAAAATCATAGACGAGCTGCAGCAAAGCGGAGCGGTAAAAGTGGCCGAGCTCAGCGCATCGCTGCATGTCACGGAGAAGACGATCCGCGATGATCTGGAGAAGCTTGAAGCCAAAGGGCTGCTCAAGAGAACGCATGGAGGCGCCGTTCCGCTTGAGCCCAGCGAAGAGAACATCTATCCGTTGGTATATCCGAACAACAAGCTGGAGAAGGCCAAGGAATCCATTGCGGCTGCCGCGCTGAAGCAGATCGAGCCAGGCGGCATCATCGCTCTGGATGGCGGCAGCACGACGCTGGCGATGGCCAGGCGGCTTGAGAACAAGCCGCTCACGGTCGTTACGAACGATGTTATGATTATCCGCGAGCTCGCGCTGCGCGACCAGATCAGGCTTGTCGTTCCAGGGGGATACCGGCAGCATAATCTGCTGCTGCATCCGGAATCGCTGGAGTGGGTGAGCAGGATGAATATTCATAAATTTTTCCTGTCCACGACGGGCATTCATGAGGAATACGGCTTCAGTGTGTTTACGCCGGAGCTGGCGCCGATCAAGCGGATGTTCATCGAGGCTTCCAGGCGGGTGATCTGCGTTGCCGACCACAGCAAATTCGACAAGGGGGCGCTGTTCACCTTCGCCACCCTGACGGAAGTGGAACGGATTATTACGGATGATGGGCTGGATAGCTCCATAATGGGCAAATATCAGGCTCTGCAGGTAAATATTGAGCAGGCAGACAGGAGTGGGAATGAGTGAGTACATTATTTGATTTGACCGGCAAATCCGCTATCGTCACCGGCGCATCCCGGGGAATTGGCAAAGCCATTGCACTGGCGCTGGCGGAAGCCGGGGCCGATGTGGCGCTTGTAACCAATCAGACCAATCCGGCCGATATTGTACAGGAAATTGCGGCATTGAACCGGAAATCCGTTGTCATCAAGGCGGATCTGTCCGACGAAAGCAGGCTGCCTGGCGTCATAAACCAAACGATGGACGCCTTCGGCAAAATCGATATTCTGGTCAACAACTCCGGCATTATCCGGCGCACGCCGGCTGCCGATCATGCCGCTGCCGATTGGCATGATGTCATCAATGTGAATCTGAACGCGGTTTTCTTCCTCAGCCAGCTGGCCGGAAGGGAAATGATCCGGCAGGGTTCGGGAAAGATCATTAACATCGCCTCCATGCTCTCGTTCCAGGGAGGAATCAATGTGCCGGGCTATACAGCCAGCAAGCACGCCGTCGCGGGTGTGACGAAGGCCTTAGCCAATGAATGGGCCTCCAAAGGCGTGCAGGTAAATGCCATTGCCCCTGGCTATATCGCCACGGACAACACGGAGCAGCTGCGCCAGGACCCTGACCGCAGCAGACAGATTCTGGAGCGTATCCCTGCGGGTCGATGGGGCCGCGCCGAGGATCTGAAGGGGCCGGTTGTGCTGCTTGCTTCTGCCGCATCGGACTATATGAACGGCCATGTGATGTGCGTGGACGGCGGCTGGATGAACCGCTGAGTCTCCGGCTTACAGCTTAAGAGGCCGGAGAGCTGCGAGTCTCTCTCCCGCCGGTCAGACAAAAGGGTGTCCTCCGAAATGCCGGAGGACACCCTTTATCTTTGAAACAGCAGTTAAATTTCCCAAGACATTCATTCGAACCGGAATCGCCCAATAAGCGAAACGGCATGCAGGAGGGGCGGCTAATGCCCTTTTTTCCGCACCTGCTTGTCATGGTCCTCCGCCCATTCCTTCGCCTGCGCGGTGGCGATGGAAATCGCCCGGCCCTCTTCATAACCGTCCTTCAGCAGGGCATTGGCGATCTCGATCGCTTTCTCCCGCACGGGAGCCATGAAGTTTTTCAGGGAATCGGGGTAATCCTCTTTGGTCCAAGGCATAAGGGTTCCTCCTTCCGGTTTAGGCTTGTCTCTTTATTTAGCCCTTTTTGCTCGGCGATAAACAGGCAAGTCTGGCGAAAATCGATTATCGGGCAGCTTTAATGTAAAATGATTATGGACATGTACAAATTAAAAAAGAAGGTGACGAGAATGGAATTCAGAACGGAAAAGGATTCGATGGGCGAGATTCAGGTTCCCGCGGACCGTTTATGGGGAGCGCAAACAGAGCGCAGCCTGAATAATTTCAAGATCGGTACGGAGAAAATGCCCGTTGAGCTGATAAGCGCTTTTGCCTATTTGAAGAAGGGAGCCGCACTCGTAAACAAGGAGCTTGGCAAGCTGGATGCAGCGAAGGCCTTGGCCATATCGGATGCCGCCGACGAAATTATTGCCGGCAAATGGACTGGGGAATTTCCTCTGGCGGTCTGGCAGACCGGCAGCGGCACACAGTCGAACATGAACGTCAATGAGGTGATAGCGCGCCGGGCCGGACAGCTCCTTGCACAGCAGGATGCCGCTGGCGATGTGAAGATTCATCCTAATGACGATGTGAACCGTTCTCAGAGCTCCAACGACACTTTTCCGACGGCCATGCATCTTGCGGCGCTGATTACGGTGGAAGATACCGTGCTTCCCGCCATCGCCCGGCTCAAGGCAACCCTCCAAGCCAAAAGCGAGGCGTTCGCCGACGTGATCAAAATCGGGCGGACCCATCTGCAGGACGCGACGCCGCTGACGTTTGGCCAGGAAATAAGCGGTTGGGTGCGGATGCTGGAGAAGGGGGAGCGCAATGTCAGAACCAGCAGCGAGGAGCTTCGCGAGCTGGCGATTGGCGGAACTGCGGTTGGCACCGGCTTGAATGCGGACCCGCGGTTCGGGGAGCTTGCCGCGCTGGAACTCAGCCGTCTCACCGGCAAGAAATTCAAGAGCGCTCCGAACAAATTCCATGCCCTGACCAGCCATGACGAGCTGGTATTTGTGCATGGCGCATTCAAGGCGCTGGCCGCGGATCTGATGAAGATCGCCAATGACGTACGCTGGCTCGCAAGCGGTCCCCGCTGCGGAATCGGCGAAATCAGCATTCCCGAGAATGAGCCGGGCAGCTCGATCATGCCGGGTAAAGTCAACCCCACCCAGGCCGAAGCCTTGACCATGGTGGTATGCCAGGTCATGGGCAATGACGCGGCGATCGGCTTTGCCGCCAGCCAGGGCAATTTCGAGCTCAATGTGTTCAAGCCTGTTATTATATACAACTTCCTGCAGTCCGCAAGGCTGCTCGCAGACGCGATCCGTTCCTTCGACGAGCACTGCGCTGTGGGAATCGAGGCCAACCGCGACGCCATCGCAAACAATCTGAACAAATCGCTTATGCTGGTCACAGCCCTTAACCCGCATATCGGTTATGAGAATGCGGCGACCATCGCCAAGTCTGCGCACAAAGAAGGGCTTACCCTGCGGGAAGCCGCTGTCCGCAGCGGTCTGATCACCGCCGAGAAGTTTGACGAGGTCGTCCGCGCTGAAGATATGATTTGATCATGGACCGATTGATTAATGAAGGTAGAGCGCTTCTTTGAGGCTCTGCCTTTTTCGAGATATTCAGAAAGTAGAAGAGGTGTCTTGTCTTTTTCTGATCGTTTTGAGGAAGAAGCTGACTTTGCCTCCAGAGTACGGCGACAGACGGTTCTTCTTATTTTGCAGCTTCAGACAAGATGCTTGCTCTTTGGGAACAATTACAGGGACCAGCATCTGCAGCTTTCTTACATTCCTGCAAGCTGCGCGGCTTGATTGTAAGAAGAATCAATTCGCCGGATTTGCGCATCGTAGTATCATAGGTGCATGGCGAATAAAGCCGCTCCGATGCAAGGAGGTGAGCCACCATCCATTTCGCGCTGGACAATTATTTACTGCCTGTTCGATATGCGCTGATCAGCTTCCCTGTACTGGCATTCTTCTTTACACTGCCTTTTCTGATTGTGCAATACAGGAGATACGGCTATATTAATAAAATCCGTCTGGTTGTCCTTTACTTGCTGCTTTTGTACATGCTGACCGCGTTGTACCTGGTTATTTTGCCGCTTCCGGCCAACCGGCATATCTGCTCCGGAGCAGCAGGTCCGGCAGCGTCGTTCGTTTCTTTTCAGTTCATCCGGGACATGCTGAGGGAGACGCAGGCTGTAGCCGGTATGCCGCTGACCTATTTGAGGCTGGTTACGGAGCGGGCTTTTTTGGAGGCGGCTTTGAATATTGCGCTGCTTGTTCCATTTGGACTTTTTCTGCGTTATTATTTTCGCCGTTACGCTGCTGCTGCGCTGATTCTTTCTTTTATGCTGTCGCTTTTTTTCGAGATCACCCAGGTTACGGGCTTGTATGGCATCTACGATTGTCCTTACCGTCTGTTTGATGTGGATGACTTGATGCTGAATACGGCCGGCGGGATGCTCGGCTACAGCATTGCCCCGTTGTTGACAAGATTTCTCCCGGATCTGTCCCGATTGGACGAAAATATCGATTTGGCGGCCAAGCAGGTGGGCTATATCCATCGATGGGTGGCGCTCCAGCTGGACGGGATTGTCTTGCTCCCGTTTCTGCTTGCATCTCTGCACAGCGGGAAGCCTGCGGTCACGATTTTGCTTCTGCTTGCTTATTATACAATGATGCCTTTCCTTACAGGAGGACGGACAATTGGCAAATGGATGGTCCGGATTCGGCTTCAAGGCAGAGGAGGCAGGCCGAGGCTGAGTGAATTGCTTGTCCGCTACGGTCTGCTGTACGCGCTGCTTGGCGGTATGAATGCGGTTATCATCAGCGGTGCCATAACGGACCGGGGATGGCTCCCGACGCTTCTGTATATAGGGGCAGCCGTTGTAGTTGATATTGCGTTTGCGATCCATGTCCTGCTGAAAATGTTCAGGGGCGACAAACAGCTTTTTTACGAGAAATGGAGCGGCACCCGCCATGTTATCATGACAAATGGCGACAGCGTTTCCCGCGAAAAGGAATCCTGACAGCCCGGTTATTTTGGACAATTTGGCTTTGCGTTCATGATCATTTTCAAGTATCATGAATAGAAAAGACAAGCTACGCTAAAGGAGCCACATATGTATATGAATGCTAAAACAAATCATTGCAAAATCGTCGACTGTACCATTCGCGACGGCGGACTCGTTAATAACTGGGATTTCAGTGTCGAATTCGTTCAGCATCTGTATAACAGCTTGAATGAAGCGGGCGTTGATTATATGGAAGTTGGCTACAAAAACTCGCCCAAGCTGCTGAAAGGCGCGGAATCTGCGGGACCTTGGCGTTTTCTGGACGACGAATTCCTGCATAAGGTTATTCCTCAGAAGCTGAACACGAAGCTGTCGGCGCTTGTCGATATCGGCCGCGTGGACGAGAACGATATTTTGCCGCGCGAGCAAAGCATGCTTGATCTGATCCGCGTTGCCTGCTACATCCAGGATGTAGAAAAGGCGCTTGAACTGGTGAATGTGTTCCACGAACGCGGTTATGAGACAACGATTAACATTATGGCCCTCTCCAATGTTATGGAGAACCAGCTGCTCGAAGCTTTTGAGCTGATTGAAGCCAGCGTAGTAGACGTGGTTTACGTGGTTGATTCCTACGGCAGCCTGGATCCGAATGATTTCAGTTACCTGATTGAGAAATTCCAAAAGCATCTGCCAAGCAAACGCCTTGGCGTGCATACGCATAACAATATGCAGCTGGCCTTCGCGAACACGTTGATCTCCGCCGAGAAGGGCGTCGAGCTGCTTGACGCATCCGTCTACGGAATGGGCCGCGCGGCGGGCAACTGCCCGACAGAGCTGTTGGTTGCTCACTTGAAAAATGTTAAATACAATGTGCGTCCGGTACTGGATATGATCGAGAAATATATGATCCCGCTTCGCGAGAAGGAAGAGTGGGGTTATATTATTCCTTATATGATTACCGGCATGCTGGATGAGCATCCGCGCTCGGCAATGGCCCTGCGGGATTCGGCCGACAAAGACAAAGCCGTGGATTTCTACGACAAGCTGACGACGCCGGAAGTTCTGCACAGCAAATAAGCAGATTCCCGACGTCCCGGAAGCATCAAGACCAGCGAGGGCTGTCCTGTCCGAATAGAGCGTATGTGGCAGCTCTGTTCGACGGGGCAGCCTTTTGCTGTAATGGGCGGTCTATAAATTGATGGACAGGGGGAGTAAAATGTCATTCGCCAAAATATCCACCCGGAAGATCTATGAGCAGATCGCCGATCAATTAAAGCAGTTTATTCTGGAGGGCGGATGGAAGAGCGGAGAGAAGCTCCCTTCCACGAAGGAGCTGTCGGAGCAATTCCAGGTGGGGCGCTCGACAATGCGGGAAGCGCTTAGCGCCCTCAGGGCGATGGGGCTCATTGATATCCGGCAGGGTGAGGGCTGTTATGTACGGACAGTGGAATCGGCCGATATCAAGATGCCAAGCTTTGATTCGCTGCTGCTGAGCAGGGAAGCGATTTTCGAGCTGATGGAGGCCCGTATTGCCCTGGAAGCGGCCAATGCGTCAATTGCCGCTAACCGCCGGACGGATGAGGATCTCGCCGCATTCCGGCAGCTGCTGCAATCGATGCAGGAGCATCTGGGGGACGAAGCTTTAGGGGAAGCCGCCGATATCGAATTTCACCGGCTGCTGGCCAAAGCAACGCATAATTCGATTATGATGCGGCTGCTGGATACGATATCCTCGCAGATGGAAGCGGCCATCCGCGAAGCGCGGCGGATTCAGATCTATGGCAGCAGACAGGTCTCCGTTCAGCTCTGGGAGGAGCACGAGGCCATCTACAAGGCCATGGAGGCTCGCGATCCGGCAGGAGCGGAGAAAGGGATGCGCACGCATCTTACCCATGTCGAGCGGGTGCTCCGCGCCTATTTGGGAGAAGATACGGCAGAGGGTCAGGAATGAAGGCAATTGGGAAGCTCAAAGAGATTAACGGGCTTAATAATTTGCCCTTTATTTTTATCCACATGTCTGATAAGCTGATATTAGAAAATAAAACGCATACAACGAGAGGGGACTCGTCTACAGATGAAAGTATCCTTATTCATAACCTGTCTTGCCGACACGCTATACCCGGAAGTGGGGGAAAGCGTCGTTCGTGTGCTCAGCGATTACGGCTGCGAGGTTGATTTTCCCGAAGCCCAGCTGTGCTGCGGCCAGCCGGCCTTCAACAGCGGTTATCAGGACGAAGCCCGCGAGGTCGCGCGAGGCTTGATCCGGGCATTCGAGCACAGCGACTACGTGGTTTCTCCGTCCGGCTCCTGCACCGGAATGGTGCATCATTATTATCCGTACCTGTTCGAGAACGAACCGGAGTGGAAGGCGAAGGCGGCTGCCCTCGTGGAGAAGACCTATGAATTCTCGCAGTTCCTTGTCAGCGTGCTGGGCGTAACCGATGTCGGCGCTTCGTTCCCGCATACAGTCACTTACCACCCGTCCTGTCATGCCATGCGATTGCTCGGCGTAAGCGAGGAACCGCTTCAGCTTATCGGCGCCGTTAAAGATATCGCCTTTACCGAGCTTCCGCGCAAGCAGGATTGCTGCGGGTTCGGCGGTACCTTCGCGGTCAAGATGGCCGACATGTCGGAGGCGATGGTGTGCGATAAAGCCGCCTGCGTATCCCAGACCGGCGCAGAGGTGCTGGTTGGTACGGATATGGGCTGCCTGATGAACATCGGAGGCCGGCTGAACAAGGAAGGCAAGCCTGTGCGGGTCATGCATCTGGCGCAGCTGCTGGACGAAGGGAGACGCGCATAATGAGTCGGACAACGGATCAATTGACTGAGGATCGGGAGAAGCCGCAATCACCTACCACCCCCGGCAAGGGGCATCATGAGCATGTGCTGTCGCCAATCGGCTCCGAGCTGAAGAAGCGGACACGCGCAGCGCTCAAGGATGATTTTTTGCGCAAGGCCGTGGCCTTCACAACCGATAAGCTCCGCAACGGACGGCTGGGCGCCGCTGATGTATTAGGAGATTGGGAAGCATGGAGGGAACGCGGACGCGCTATCCGCGAGCATACGATTTCGCACCTGGATTATTATCTGGGTCAGTTCTCCGACAATGTCGTGAAGAACGGCGGCAACGTGTATTACTGCAAGACAGGCGATGAGGCTGTCAGCACCTTCATGGATATTGCCAAGAGCCGTAATGCCAAGCTCGTTGCCAAAGGGAAATCGATGGTGTCGGAAGAAATGCATTTGAATCACGCTCTTGAGGATGAAGGTATCGAAGCGATTGAGACGGATCTTGGCGAATATATATTGCAGTTGGCGAAGGAAACGCCTTCCCATTTGATTATTCCCGCCATTCATAAGAACAAACAGCAGATCGCCAATCTGTTCGAGGCGGATTCCGGACGTCCCTTCGAGCCGGAAACGAAGATTTTGGCCCAATATGCCAAGAAGAAGCTGCGCAATTACTTCCTTGAGGCGGATATTGGCCTTACAGGCTGCAACTTCGGTGTAGCGGAGACAGGCTCGATCTCGCTCGTTTCCAATGAAGGGAACGGACGGATGGTTACGACGATTCCGAAGGTGCATGTCGTGGTGATGGGGATGGAGCGTCTGGTGCCGAACTTCGAGGATCTTGAGGTGGTGCTCAATCTGCTGGCGCGCAGTGCGACCGGGCAGAAGCTGACCGCATATACGTCGATTCTTACGGGCAAGAAAGGACCGCAGGACCTGGACGGCCCTGAGGAGCTGCATGTTATTATTCTGGACAATGGCCGCTCGGGCCAGCTGGGCGATCCCATCTTCCAGGATGTGCTGAACTGCATCCGCTGCGCAGCCTGCCTGAATGTATGCCCGGTCTACCGCAACGTCGGCGGACATACGTACGGGTCCGTTTACAGCGGCCCGATCGGCGCCGTGCTGACACCGCTCCTGCAGCAGGATATGAAGGAAGCGGGTACTCTCGCCTATGCATCTAGCCTTTGCGGCGCTTGTTACGAAGCATGCCCGGTGAAGATTCCGCTGCATGACATGCTGGTGCATCTCCGTCACCGCAAGGTGAAGATGAAGCTGACCGGTCTGCCGGAGCGTGTGGCCTTCAAAGCATACGAAACGATGTTCGGCAATGTCACGCTTTTCAAGCTGGCGACCAAAGCCGGCTATTATCTGCAGAAGCCGCTTGTCCGCAATGGCTTCATCAAGAGCGGGCCGCCGCCGTTGTCTGGCTGGACCCAGTCACGCTTCATGCCGATGCTGCCGAAGCAGAAGTTCCGCGACAAATGGGCCGCGCTGCAGGCTGAGCTTGCCGCCAAAGCCAAGGCTGACTCGCAAAGCGGCAAGGCGCCGGTGAAGGCGGATGCTGCAGGAGCCCAAGCAAGAGCTGAAGCGATTCAGCAGAAAAACCGCAAAGGAGGCGGTAGCCATGGCGCCAACTAATGGTATAATGCATGGTAAAGAAGAGTTTATGAAGCGGATCGCCAATAATCTCGGGCGCAAGAGCCCGATGAGTACGCCGCCTGCGAAGCCGATCCGCGGCGTGCCCGATCACTATCGGGCAGTCGAGCTGACGGCGGAAGAGCGCCTGGATGCATTTATCGCCAACTGGACGGCGCTGAGCGGCAAGGTTCTGCTCGTAGACGAAGCGGATGCGCCGCATACCATCGGCCAGTATTTGCTGCAGGTTTGCCAGGATCATGATATTACCCGCACCGTGCGCTGGAATCATGACGGCCTGAATGCCCTTGAACTGGATGAGACGCTGCGCGGAGGGGGCATTGAATCCCTGATCTGGCGCGAAGGCGGCGAAGCTGATGTGAAGCCGCGCGACCTGCCGACCGGGCCCGACGGCAACTGGGCAAGGCGCAGCGGGCTGCTGCAGGCAGCCGAGCAAAGCCGCCTCGGGATTGTCTGGCCGGACAGCGTGATCGCCAATACCGGCACGCTAGCCTTGTTCAGCGAAGGCGGCAAAGGCCGTTCGGTCAGCCTGCTGACAGAGGTTCTGTTCGCGGTCTTCCGGGCAGACCAGATCGTGACCCGCATGGGAGACACGTTCCAGCTCTTCCGTGCGCTTCATCCGGATGCGGCGGCGATGCCTTCTTCCCTGAATCTGATCACGGGACCAAGCCGGAGCGCCGATATCGAGAACGATTTGACCATTGGCATACACGGGCCGGGCAGCGTGTACGCGATTATCATTCAATAAAGAGGAGCGATTATCTATGTCCAATCATGAACAATTGAAGCGCATTACCGATCGTATTCAGTCGCGTCAGGAGCCGCAGAAGCTTTCCCCCGCATCGGTGTGGGACCCGGCGCTGAGCGCTGAGATCGAGAGCCTGAGTTTCACCACCCCCACAGCCCATGCGGCCGTGGACAAGGCGATGATTGCGCTGAAGGCGGGCCTTCATTTGTGCAATGACAGTTTGGACGAGTCGCATTCCTATTCGCAGGAAATAGAAGATGACAGTACGGGCAGCTACTGGCATGGCATCATGCACCGGATGGAAGGCGATTATTCGAATGCCAACTACTGGTTTCACCGTGCCGGGGCACATTTGTCGCAGGCGAATATACAGGTCAGGGTAAGCGATTATTTGCGGACCGACGTTGATCTGGAGAAGCTGCCGCAAGGGGCTGTGCGTGAGGCATTGCAGGCAATCAGGGACGCGCAGGTCTGGCGGGCACAGGTGCTGACCGATGCCATCGCAGCCCAGGAGCGCGGCAGGGAGCAGGAAGAGACGCGAACGGTGCTGGAAATGATCCAGCGGATTGAGCTCTCGGAGCTGCTTGCTTTCACTGTGACAGCTGCAACCAAATAATAACCTCTCCTTAACCAGACGCAAAAGCCTTGGCTCACCCCCGCATAAAGGGTTGGAGCCAAGGCTTTTCTTAAACGATGTGTAAAAAGAAAGTATAAAATGTGCCTTGTCTTTTATTTTTGAGAAAGAAACTAACTTTGTCTCCATAGGACGGCGAAGTTAGCTTCTTCTTAAATATGAAATAAATCCGCTCTAGTTTGCTGCTTTTTCTGAGGGAAGAAAGCTTCTGCCCCCGCAGAGGGACTTGCGGCAGCCGTTTCTTCATTCCTGCAGGATTATTCCGTACGAACGCTGTGCGCTTTGGCTGCGTCTCCGGATACGGCCGGTGCGGATTCGCGGCGGCGTCTATTGAACGGCCACCAGTTGGCTTCGCCGACGAGATTGGCCAGAGCCGGCACCACAAGCCCCATGAAGACGGTGGAATAAAGCACCAGACCGATCACGATGCCTGCCCCGATCTGCAGCAGCGTATTCACGCCGGAGAGCATCAGCGCGGCGAAGGTGCCGCTCATAATGACCGCTGCGTAAATAATGACGCCCCCGGTCGTGGACATGGCCCGGGACATCGCGTAAGCTATTCCGCCGGGGCGGTATTCTTCCTTGAAGCGCGCCATCAGGAAGATGCTGTAATCGACTCCGAGCGCAACGATGATGAGGAAGATAAAGAACGAAGCGCTCCAGGACAGGCCCGTCTGCCCGAGCAGCCGGACAAAGATGAATTCAACGATGCCCATCGTGACGAAATAGTTGAAGCCCAGCGAGAGCAGCACATAAAGCGGCGCAAGGAACGAGCGGAGCTGAATCATCAGCAGGATGAAAATGCCGAGCAGGACAAGCGTTCCTGTACGCGTGAAATCATTTTGCGAAATGCCCTTCAGCTCCTCGATCTGCGCAGAGGTGCCGCTTACCCGTATTTGCGGGTCGGCGATGGCGCTTTTAGCCAGACTCTGCCGCAAGGTATCACGCAGACTATCCACGGTAACAAGCGCTTCCTCCGAGTAAGGATTAACCGAGAGGATCACGTCTACCTTCGTCGTCCTGCCGTCTTCGGACATGTAATATTCGAGCGCCTGCTGCAGCTCGGGACTGTCCAGCGCTTCCTTGGGCAAATTCCAGCCGGGAATCTGGCTGCCGCCGATCACCGTCTGGGCATCCTTGACCTGCGTCAATCCCGTTGAGATGTCGGAAAGTCCCTTGGCGCCGTCATTCAGACCGCTGGTTAGCTCGCTTAAGCCGCCCTTCAGCCTGGCGGCGCCATCGGCCGCCTGCGATTGTCCCTCTGCCAACTGCCCAAGTCCGCCGGAGACGCCTGCGACACCGGGGTTCAATTGGCTGAAGCCCTGCTGGATGGCTGAGGCTCCCTTGGTCAAATCCTTCAAGCCTCCGCTCAATCCCTGCTGCTTGCCGAGCAGCGCCTTCACATTGGCATCCTCTGCAAGCTCGGGATGCGCTTTAAGCAGCTTTTGAAGATCCCCGCTCATGGAATCGGCAAGCTTGGCGCTCTGCGATAACCCTCCAGCCACCTGATCGGAGCCCTTGGCTGTATCCCTCAAGCCGCCATAGATTTGGTCCAACCCTTCCTTGGCTTTGGTTGTCTGGGCCGCCATCGTGCGAAGTCCGCTCGCCAGCTTGCCGATACCGCCCTGACCGTTTGTAATGGAGCCGCTTGCGCTCGTTAAGCCATCCGCAATTTTATCGACCCCGTTCTTCATCTCATCCAGCGCTTCTGTAGCCTGGGTCAGCTGATTGGGTACGGTTAAGTCGGCGAGCTGCTCGCCGAGCGGCCGGATGGCGCTGCGCACCTCTTGAACACCCTCCAGCTGAGATAGGCTTGCGCTCGCGGTTTCAATCGCAGCCAGCGCTTCCGGCGTCCGCATGGAGCCGGAAGAGGTAAGCGCGATCGACACCGGGAATACCTCTCCGGAGCCGAATGCATGCTCAACCTGGCGGAAGCCCTGCACCGAGCTGTGGCTGGGGTCGATCTCGGCGATATCGTCGAAGGAGCGTTTGCCCTCGAACAACAGCGTAACCGGCGCAAGCACAATAACCGTGACGAGCAGTACGGCTACCGGCCTCCGCGCGGCAAGGGAAGCCATTTCGGTCCACAGCCTGGATTCGCCATGCCCCTGACCGCTCTTTACTTTCGATGGCCAGAACGTGGCGCTGCCGAAGATCATCAGCAGTGCGGGGGTCAAAGTGAGGCCCGCGATCAGGGTTACGGCTACCCCGATGGATACGCCCACTGCGGACTGATACAGCCCGAACTGGGCGAAGCCGATCAGGAAGAAGGCGACGAATACCGTGCTGGAGGAGAAAGCCACCGTTCTGCCAACGCTCTTCATGGTGCGCACCAGCGCTTCGACTTTTTCCCCGTCGCGGCTGAGCTCCTCGCGGAACCGCTGGATGAGAAGGATGCAATAATCCGTTCCGGCGCCAAAAAGCACAGCAATAAGGAAGGATTCCGTGAAAGAGGAGACAGGCATCCCGTAATTGGTTGCCAGTGCCACCAGGCCGCGTGTAATCACAAGGGACATGCCGATGGTCAGCAGCGGAATGAATGGGGTCACGGGCGAGCGGAAGACGATGAACAGGATAATGAGCACCAGTCCTACGGTAAGAAGCTCCGTCTTCTTCAAGCCTTCCTCCGAGCTTTTCTGAAAGTCCTTGGCGATAGGAGCGCTGCCTGTCAGAGAAACCTTGCTTCCGGCAGGCGCGCCCTGCACTTTCCCGTTCAGCTTGTCTACGGCTTCCTGGGTGATTGTATCGTTCTCGACCCGGTCGAAGCCGACGATAAACATCTCTGTGGTTCCGTCTTTGCTGCGGAATTTAGTGGCGAGTTCAGGGGTATCGTAAGCCGACTGAACCGACTTGAACCCTTCCTTCCCGCTTAATTCGCGAAGCTCGGCGGCTTTCTTCTCGAGCCAGGCCTGGTCGTCCTTGGTCAGGCCCGTTTCCCGTGAATAAACGACAATGGCGCTGGACTTCGTCGTAGATTCCGGATCAATCTGTTCCAGCATTTGTTTGGCCACTACCGATTCGGAGTCCGCCGGTATGAATTTCTGTTCGGTCTTGCGCACGATCGACTGCAGGTCTGGCAGTCCGAGAATGGCGACCACCGTTATGACCAGCCAAGCGATCAATACGATCCACTTCGCACGGGCCAGACCGCGGACAAAGCGTTCTGTCATGTTAGTTCCTCCCCATCTGTCTCACATTCATTCTTATTCACAAATTCACGATCCATATGAATAGTTATAGCCGATATTAAAAATAAAATCAATAATATTGTACTTACGGTCATAATTTTATTATGTGAAATTTCTTTGATAATAATAGAGTTTTTCTTTGTTTTTAATAATAGATATCAGGAAAAAAGACGAATAAGTGAACCGAAGGTCATAAATGTTTACGCTATCAAGGCAAGTATGGTAAACTAAGGCTAGCATGTTGTTATCCAGAACACGAAGCGAGGAGAACCAGCTGACATGAATCGGGAACTAAAAAAGGAACAAACGCGAATACGGATACAGGATGCTGCATATTCGCTGTTTTCCGAGCAGGGCTACGAACATACGACCATCGAGCAGGTTGCCAGGCTCGCAGGTGTCGCCAAGGGTACGTTCTTCAATTATTTTGCCTCCAAGGAGGATCTTATACATGAGCTGCAGGGTGTATTCGTCATGACGGAAATCGCGAAGCTGAAAGCGAAGCCAGGTCCGCTTATACCGCGCCTGAGAATGCTGATCTTTCAGATGGTCCAGCAATTCCCCCTTAATAAATCGTTGACGAGGGCGATGTTTCAAGCGGATTTGGCGGGAGGAGCCGCGCTAGTCAAGCACAACTGCATGGTGGAGGAAATGCTTGAGGTCATTGTTCCTACGATTGTTCTCGGTCAGGAAAGCGGGGAGCTGCGCCAGGATATGCCTGCCGCAATGATGGGGCGGCTTGCGCTGCAGACGTATTTTGGAACACTGGTCATGTGGTCCATGTCCGACGACGATGAGCCGATTGACGAGCAGATGGCGCTCACCTTCGATTTGTTTTTCAAAGGAATTGCAGGATAATTTCCTCCGACAGCAAAAGCCCCGCCGGTTTAGGATTCATGCCGGCGGGGCTTTTGCTGCAAATATAGGCTTGCATCTTATTTTCTTCCGGGTGCTTATTATTCAAAGGATGAGGGAATGACGGTAAGAGGCACCTTTTCAAACAACGGACTGACCGATTCGCTCCGGTGAATACGGCCAATGGCTTCGCCAAACAGAGGCGCGACGGAGACAATTTTGATTTTGCTGGAGCAAGCCAGATTCGGATTCTCAACCGAGTCCGTTCCGATAACAAATTCAATCGGGCTTTCTTCCAGCTTGCGGACAGCCGCCTCGGTGAAGGCAAGATGGGAAAGACAGGCGACGATGCGGGTGGCTCCCTTGATTTTCAGCCATTTGGCGAGCTCAATTAAAGTGCCTCCCGACAAGGAGAAGTCGTCCACGATCAAAGCGGTCTTGCCTTGAACATCCCCGATAATCTCCATCATTTCGGCTGCTTCATTATGATCATGTCTCGTCTTGTCGCCGATTGCGATCGAAGTGCCAAGATTATTGGCAAATTTCCTGGCCTGCTTGGCAAAGCCGGCATCGGGAGAGACAACGACCATATCCTGCAGCTTCATCTGCTTCACAGCTTCGCATAGAACCGGCAGGGCAAACAGATGATCCACCGGCTTTTTGAAAAAGCCCTGAATCTGGTGGCTGTGCAGATCCATGGCCACCACCCGGTCGGCCCCCGCAAGCTCTATGGATTCCGCGCATACTCTTGCTCTTATCGATACCCTCGGTTCATCCTTCTTGTCGCCCTTGGCATAGCTGAAATAGGGCATGATCACCGTCACAGAATTGGCGCTGGCGCGCTTGAACGCATCGATCCAGAACAAAATTTCCACAAATTCGTCATTGGGCTTTACGCCGATGGATTGCACCAGATATACATCCTTATCCCTGACGGTTTCACCAATTCGGACAAACGTGTTGCCATCGGAGAAGGTCAGCGCTTCGGAATGGCCAAGCTCCACCCCAATATAGCGGCACATTTTTTGGGCAAAGGCTTGTCCTGAGCTGCCGGCAAATATTTTTATTTCATTGTGATTCATAAGATTCCTCCGGGGTTTTAGGATATGAATGAAAAGGCTGTCGATGATGTAAGGGAAAAAATCAGTTCAGGCGGCGGCGCTGCTGTCAAAAACCGGGAAGAACGCCGTCACCGCGAATGGCCGCCGCATGATGCTTCGTATTGGGATGAAGATATCCGACGGCCTTGAAGGCCTGCCCTCCCTGGGTGACGCCGCTTAAATCCACACGAATATCCTCACTCTGCTCAAATTCGCGCAGTAGAGAGGTTTGGGTTATGCCATCGAGATCAATATACCACAGCCGGAATCCGGCTTCCGTGACAATAACAAGCTGTGCGGAGGTAAATACGAGTCTGGTTGATGCGCCATTGCGCGCAATAGTAAGTTCCGCCAGCATATAAGTCTCCAAGATGCTGCCTCCTTAAACCCTTATGATTCTTTTAGATGGCCTTTACCTTTTCTTTCAGAAGAAAACGCAGGCCATCTACTTGGCCTTTACCTTTTCTTCTTATACTACAGGATAAATGTCGAAAAAAATACGTTTGTTTCGATATTTATACGCTCATTCCATAAATCATGGACTTAAAATTTTCACACTCCTGCGATCTTTGCAACAATTTCCAATCTGGAAACGTCGATTAGTTCAAAGCCATCCATAAATATACAGAGGTTGGTTTTCGAGGAAGTTTATCCAGTTGACAAGGGGGAAGTTGGGATGCCGAAGAAAACAGAGAATGCAGCTTTATCGGCAATGAGATTGCTGGGAGTAATTGGTCTCTTCATTGGCGTACTGGTGCTCGGCGCCGCCTGTTCGTCCAATGAGAGCGACAGCAGCCGGAATGACAGTACGAACACGGCTGCATCAGCTGATCATTCGCAGGAGGGGAAGGAGGCTGCAGCCGGAGATGCGACAACGGACAGCATGTCCGAGCCGGCGGCGGGCGACCGCGCCGTGAGTTCTTCCGAGGAGCATTCAGACAGCAGCAGGCCGTTTGAAGAACCGGATCGGCGTCAGACACCGGAGCCGCAGGCGGGCATGCTGACCGCGGGCGAATGGAATGATCTTGACCGCTGGAGCGAGTGGGAGGAGCTTCTGGACACCTCTGAAGGCGCGGATAACCGCAGATACTGGTCTTTTTTTCAATTTGAACGATTGCAGGTAAAGGTAACCGGCGATGGCCGTCCGGTCCAGGATGCTGAAGTCGCCGTGATAGGTCAAAACGGGCAATCCGTCTGGGAAGCCCGGACCGATGAGAACGGCACAACGTCCGTATTTGCCGATTTATTCGAGCAGCAGGGAAACCGGGCCAATTATCTGGTTGAAGTGAAGGCAGGGGGCCAAACGAAGCGTTTTGAAAATGTGGATATTCCCCGGAGCCGGGACAGCGCCATTGAGATCAAGCTGGATCAAGGTGTGCCGGTCTCGAATACGCTTGATCTGATGCTGGTTGTGGATACAACCGGTTCAATGGGCGATGAGCTGAATTATTTGAAAACCGAGTTGAAGGATGTCGTTCAGCAGAGTCGAGGACGATAACGGGCAGCAGCTCGGGATAAGGGTCAGCACGAACTTTTACCGTGATGAAGGCGATGATTATGTCGTGAAGCCCTACCCGTTCACCGAGGATGTCGAGAAAGCCGTAAAGCAAATTTCGGAGCAGCGGGCAAATGGCGGCGGGGATTTTCCGGAAGCGGTGGACCAGGCGCTGGACAGCGCCATTTATGACCATGAGTGGAGCGAAGAGGCGCGGGCAAGGCTGCTGTTTCTAGTACTGGATGCGCCTCCTCATCACGACAGTTCCATTGTGAAGCGAATGCAGAAATTGGCCCAGGAGGCGGCAAGCCAAGGCATCCGGATCATACCCATTGCCTCCAGCGGCGTTGACGTGAACACGGAATATTTGATGCGTTTCATGGCTGTATCCACAGGAGGGACGTATATTTTTCTTACAGACCACAGCGGAATCGGGGGCGATCATCTGGAGCCGGCAGTGGGGGAGTATGAAGTCAAGGCGCTGAATAATCTGTTGGTGGACGTGATTAACCGATATTGTGAGACTGGTTAAAAAAGCGGCAGCGAATGAAATAAGCATCCTCGATTGTAGTCGTTTGTCTCATGAAATGAGCAGCTGGGGGCGCATCGCCGATACAACGGACTGTGTAAACCTGTTCCTCTGTACTCACCTGGAGAATGACGTCAGGATCAAGCTTGCTGTATGCGTTATGATCAAGCTGCCCCTCCCAGACCGATAAGGGCAGGCCGCTGTGCCAGTCCCCGATTGAGCCGTAATAGCGGATCCGCCCGTTATCCAGCCAGATCACCTGGTCTGCCCACGCCTCCCATTCATTAAGCTCATGCGTGGAGACGATAATCGTCTGGTTGCGGGCATGCGAGGCCATAAAGCGGATGAACCGCAGCCTTTCCAGAGAATCAAGCGCATTGAGCGGCTCATCCAGAAAAATATAGGCAGGTGATCCAATCCACGCTTGTGCAAGTGCAATCCGCTGCCGGATGCCTTGTGCAAGCGTTTTGATTTTGCGGGTCTTATAAGGCGCGATATGAAAAGCATTCATCAAATATTCCAAATGACGCTCGTCCGCGCCTCCCTTGAGCTCTGCCAGATAATGCAGCAGCCTGGCAGCTTTCATCTCCTCGTAAAGCTCAATCCCGGTAGGCACAAATCCGATCATGGACCTTATAACGGGCAAATCCCGTTCAGCGGTCAACCCGTCGTAGCGAATTTCACCGGCTGCAGGGAACTGGGCGGTAGCCAGCAGCTTCAGCAAAGAGGATTTCCCTGCGCCGTTGCGGCCGACCAGCAGCGTAATGCCAGGCTTAACGGCCAATCTGGGAATCCGCAGCTGGAAATCCGTACCGGCCGCGCGCCAGATGACTTGCTGGAGCTCCAGCATCCTGATTCCTCCTTTGATAAAGTAGAGTTCTCTGGGCAAATGACCAGCTTCCAGCCGTCAATTCGGGAGCAGCCTCGTGCCGAAGCTGCGGCGATATGCAAGCACCAGCAGCAGCAGACCGGCAGCAAGCACAATCGCATGAAGGGCAACAAAGTGGTGGCTGAGCGTCTGATCGATTATGGGCATTGCACGCTGCTGGGCGCCATTCCATCCTGCCCAGAGGATAAACGAGCATGCGAATGCGGCCTTGAATCCTTTCCACATCAGCACATAAGCGGCTGCACCGCTGAGCAGCAGCAGAAGCGACAGCCATTGCAGCATGAAGGGCAGCATCGGAAAAGATGCTACATGAACATTCATGTAGATGGATCCGGCAATTCCAAAAATCAGATTGAGGCCGATGACAATCATCGTTCTTACCACAAGCAGCAGTGCCGGCGGATAAGGCGTGATGCTCTCGATCATCCGCATTTCCTTATTCCAGGAGCGGAAGCTGTAGGCAAGAGAAGCCAGCAGAAGTGCGGGAAGGGCCAGTGTAAACATGCTTCCGGCCTTTTCCAGAGAGACATCATCGTGTGTGGGCAGAAGCCACAGCAGCATCACGAATACGACGAAGCTTGAACCCCAGTAAACGCGGGAGTAGGAAGACAGCTGGGAACGCAGCAGCCGCAGCAGAGACGGTCGTTTGACAAAGGGTTTCCCGCTGTGCGAGAAACGGGCATTCTCATAAGACTCCCGCAATTCATCGAAGGCGGGCTGCAGAGTCCGGATGAGCATGGCTGTATCATGGGACGAAATCGTGTTCGTCATGATTTGGGAAAGCGGCATCCGCATTTCTTCTTCCATCTGCTTTAATTCATCATCTTTTGGTGCGTTCATACCGTTGGCCTCCTTCATCGCTTTCTTCCCTGCCGGTCCGCCCTTGACCCAGCCGGGCCTTTAGTTTCCGTAATCCGCTGTACAAATGAGTTTTGACTGAACCGAGCGGCAGACTGACAATATCGGCGATATCCTGCAGCTTCAAGTCCTGATAGAAACGCAGAGTGATAATCTCACGCTGCACCTCCGGGAGCGCCTGAAGCGAATGAAGTACTTCTTTTCTGGTCTCCTGGCGCTCCGCCAGTTCCACCACGGAAGGACTTGAATCACGCTGCTCGGGAGGATCGGCAAAAGGAAATTGATCGGTTTTGAATTGGGAGCTTTTCCAGTAATCGCGGCACATATTGAGAGCTACCCGGTAGAGCCAGGCCTGGACATTGTCCGGCGGTTTTTTAAGCTGAAGCTGCTTGATCAGCTTGAGAAAGGTTTCCTGTGCAAAGTCTTCCGCACGTTCCGCGTCACGAAGCTGCCGCTGCAAAAAACCGGATAACGGAGCATGATACCGATGCACAAGCGCTTCGAAGCTTGCCTGATTGCCAGTCAACATGCCCTGAAGCAATTCCTCATCCGTCATGACTCATTCACCTGCCTTTCTCTTCATTCCAGATACGAAGCCAGTCATTCCACGTGATAAGGGGATACCGGAAAGGATTCCTGTCTATATCACTGTTGTAATAAGGCAGGTTGAGGAAAAGGTCTCTCACCTGCAATCCCTGATGCAGAAACCGCAGCAGCACGCGCTTCACGAGATCAGCCTCGCCGTTTGAGAAGGCATCGTTAATCATGGCGGCCATCAGCCGGGACGGGGGAGAATCACCCATGATCTGGATGCTGAAGGTCGGATCCGTCCCGGAATAGGCTTCCTTCTGATCAAGGGATAGAATAGCCGAGCGGATCTCCTGCACAATCGAGTAGCTGCTCTCTGGATCCGGATAATCGTCCCAATTGTTTACATTCATATAGACCTCGGTATTATCGCCGAACAGGAGAGTGCTCATGATTTTCTCCAACCCGGAAGTTGTCAAGCTGCTGTATCGATTGGCTTGAATAAGGAACATATTGCCTTGAACAATACCGCTCGCATTAGCAAAGAAGGGAAACAGGCCGCCCATTGGAAAATATAAAACCTGCTTCAGATTGTCGAGCGGCATCCCTGACCAACTGGAATAATAGCTGCGCTTCTGATTCAACTGGCTCAGGAACAAGCGGCTGTCCTTTATGCTTCCCGGTGTTGTGATGACCGTTACAGGCTCACCCGGTATTCGCACCTCTGTGAAGTCGCCGCCAAATATAAATGGAGCTTCGGCGGATTTTTGGACGAAATGCCGGACGTCCGGATTGTCATCCGGCGCTTGTGCTATCGATGCATAAATGGGTCCGGCAAATCCATGAAGCTTGACGTCAAAATTCGTACGCCAACCAGTTATAACGTCCACGCGGTCCGATATAAAGCTGCCATTTATCATTTTGAGCGTATCTCCGCCAGGAATCGGGAACCATCCCAGATGGGCGGGCAGCAGCACATTGCGGCCTTGCACAAAAGCAAACCGCGTTTCAGTGCCCCCGTCCGCCCTCCATTCATTCAGGATGCCTCCGTAAGCGATCTCGATGACATGATCATCCCTGCCGCGCTCCAGCAGATTTTTGCCGAATGAGATAAAATCGCCATCACGCCTCCATGGGGCCGGATTGCCGTCCACCTTGAGGGATAGAACCTGAAGAAGAGGATCGAGCAGGAAGGAAATCTGTCCCTCATAATGAACAGCCACCTGCCTGGCCTGACCCGATGCAGGAATAAGCTTGCCATCCCTGGTCGGAAGTACAATTCGCGCCTTCATTTCAAGTGAATTATCAGAGTGACGGACTATATCCAGGGCCATGCTGCTGATTTGAAACTGGTAAGGGATATGCTGATTAATGTTGGCATCAGGCTTCGCGGCAGCATGCATGATGCGCTGCTGGTCATACCGCTTGGACCAAAGCTGGCTATACGGAACATAAGCGGCAGCAGACAGGAGCAGACAAGCCATCATGATGATGAAGGGAGTTTTGGCCTTGTATACCGGCCTTTCCCGGGCAAAGAGCGCACCGGCGGCCGTCAGCATGAACAGACTGAATGCCGCCCCAAAAATTCCAATCATCATGTATTCCCGGCTTATCAGCTCAAATGTCCAGATTTCATTGTTTGCATAACTGGAGATGCCCATGAGCTGGTTGAGACTGAAGACTTTCACAGGATACCAATGAAGGCCTTCCACCAGCAGGCTTGGTACGAACAACGCACCGAACACCCACCCGCAGAACCCGATCGGCAGCGAGAAGCGCAGAGGCATGAGCGCCCCCAGAAGAATCCCAAGCGCAGTCCCTGCTGCAAATGACATCTCGTAAAAAAGCGAGTACCAGATTATCTCACGGAGAGCCGATGCCGAGGCGAGGTCATAATGCCAGGCTGCGGCCGCATAACTGGCTTGAATCAGCAGGGTGAATACGCTCATATAAACAAAACCTGCTGTCCACTTGCTGGCAATAATGACGCGATTGGTGACCGGCAATCCAAGACTCCACTCAAAGGAGGCATGGAGCGTGTCCCGCCGGATAAGCAGCACGCCAAGCAGGATCGGAACGAGTGTGACGAACATCATGATGGTGCCATGTGCTTCTGCGGCCTTGAGATTAAGATTTAAAAGCTGATTCTGCCGCGAATTAAAGCATTGGAGAAGCATCCATACACCTGCTGCTGGAGGAAGCAGCAGCGGCCAGCGCCGCTTGTACAACAGCTGCAGTTCCAGCCGGATTTGCAGAACCAGCGTCCTCATTGCCCATCCTCCGACGGCAAGCTTGATATCAGAGCCGTATAACCTTCCTCAACGGTTGGAGCAGCAGCAGAAGCGTACGGTGAAGGGGGCGTATCGCCAATCGCCCGGCAGTATATGCCGTCCTCTGTTTTCCGGGCGGTCATCAGCCATTCCAACGACATCGACCGCCATTCGTGCTCGGATGCTTCCCACTCCCACAGTTTGCCCTCGGCGAAACGGACGAGTCCGGCCAGCGGTCCTTCGTAATGCAGCTGGCCTTTACCCAGCACGATTACACTGCGGCAGCCCGCCGCCACATCATTGAGCACATGCGTGGAAAGCAGGACTGTGCTTCTGTGAGCGAGCTCTGCGAGTACATTACGCAGCCGGATACGCTCCTCAGGATCAAGGCCTGCTGTCGGCTCATCTACAATAACTGCCTGCGGGCTTCCGACGAGCGCCTGGGCAATGCCGAGGCGCTTTACCATTCCGCTGGAGTAGGTCCGGGCGGCACGGTCAGCCTGCTCTTCCAAATGCACGGCATGCAGCAGCCGGTCCACTTCAGCATCCTGCTCATGCCTGGTTCCGGTATTTTTCAGCCGGGCCACATGTCTCAGCAATTCCCGTGCGGTCAGCTGCGGGTACATTTGAAAGGTTTGCGGAACATAGCCGATATGGCGTCTGGCGGATACACCGCTGCGGACTGACACTCCCCGGATGGTGGCGTCTCCGGTTGACGGGGCGAGAAGGCCGGCCAGCAGGCGCATAAGCGTCGATTTTCCGGCCCCGTTAGGGCCGAGAAGTCCATACAGGCCTTTGGTAAACTCCATGGATAACGGTTCAAGCGCCCAGCTTTTTTTATATTTTTTCCCTAAATGGTCGGCCGTTAGCATCGAAGCTCCTCCTCCTGCCCAATCGACGAATGCATGGCGTAAAAAGTTTTGGGATTGCCAGCGGCGAAAGGTGCTGGACAAGACGAACCTTTATAGTACAAACTATTATGGAATGGTCTATCCTAAAAAGCAGGCATTTGCTCCATTATAACAGGACAAGTCAAGTTTAAGCCGGGGGAAGCCAAGCACGCCCACCTAAGAAGCTGCATATCCGTCTAACCCGGCAGGGATTGAAAAGGGGGGATAATTGTGTATTGATTTTCTATGGATCCGATACATATTGCAATATAAGAGAGCCGGCACTTTTTCCATGCTTTGCTTATATTTCAGCGCTTCCTGGCTTTTTTTATGAAAGGGGTCACCATGTCGATAAACCGGGCGGAAAAAATAACTTTAGGTACAGCTCTTGCTGCCGTTATCAGCTTTATTCTTATACAACTTGTTCATGGTGAGCTGTATTACCAGATTCCCGACCATCTGAATTTGCTTGTCCATTCCATCATGGAGTTTATCAACTTCGCGATCAGCTTCACGATCCTGGTATTAGGATGGCTGTTTTTCGTGAAATCATTATCGCGCCAGAGGTTGTTTACCGGAGCCCTGTTCAGTATCGTAGGCCTGTTCGATATGCTGCACGCTCTCACAATGGAAGGGATGCCTTTCTTTCATTATGTGGGAGATACGACATTGTCCCAGATTTATGCGGCTTCGGCGCAGTTAATCGGATCGGTCGGCCTGTTTGTTATTTTCCGGTGCAATGATGCCCCTATACCGGCCCTGATCAGGCGTCCGGTCGTTTTTTTCATGCTTGGCTTCGGCCTGCTCCTGGCCGTTCTTTTTTATTCTTTCACCAAGTGGACGGATATCGGCATGTTTTCCGGTACGTCGCTGGTTGTTGTGCAGGCCATGGTCGGGACGGTTGTTTTCGTTGCTTACAGCGCCAGCATCGGGATGATTCTCTACCGCAACCGCAACGAGCGGCCGCAAGCGCTTCTTACGATCATCCAGTCGCTTGTTTTCTTCCTGTTTGCCAACCTGCAGTTTTTCCTCAGCAAAAACCTCCATGACACCGATATGCTGGTGGGCCATATTTATAAGTTTGCCGGCTACTATTATCTTCTCAAGGGCATCTATTATGTAACCATTGAGGAGCCGTTCAAGGAACAGGAGCGTTCAGAGGCGCGTATCAATTATTTGGCTTATCATGACGAGCTGACAGGCTTGTCGAACCGGAGACTGCTGACGGAACGGTTGAATATCGAGATTGAGCGTGCGCAGCTCAGCAAGAATCGATTGGCGATACTGCTGCTGGACATTGACCGCTTCAAAACCATTAACGATGCGCTGGGCCATTCCTTTGGCGATCAGATGCTGCAGGCCGTGTCTGAGCGGCTGCGCGCGGCTGCGGCAATGCCGGAGCATGTGTTTCGGATGGGAGGAGATGAATTCGTCATCCTGCTGCCGGACCTGACTGAGAGCTTGGCGGCGGAGCAGCAGGCGCAGACGCTGATGGCGCTATTCAACCAGCCTTTCCTGCTGGACCAGGCTGAATATCATGTAACCATCAGTGTGGGCATTTCTTTTTATCCCCAGGATGGAAAAAGTGTGGACGTGCTGATGAAAAATGCCGACACGGCCATGTACAACGCCAAAATTCACCGGAATGAATTCTCCAGCTACATGCCGGATATGAATATGAAGGCTCATGACCGGCTGCGCCTGGAAAGCGATTTGCGCCGGGCGTTGGAGCAGGAGCAGTTCACCCTTGCCTATCAGCCGCTTGTCAATTTGGCTACGAATAAGGTCGTCGGAGTGGAGGCTTTGGTCAGATGGCTTCATCCGCAGCGCGGCCTGCTGCCGCCAGGGGAATTTATTCCGCTGACGGAAGAGAACGGCCTTATTCTGCAGCTGGGCGAGTGGGTGCTGCGTTCCGCGTGCTTGCAAAATAAAGCTTGGCAGGATGCGGGAATGCCGCCAATGATGATGTCGGTCAACCTGTCCATGCGCCAATTCCGCCAGCATCAGCTGGCTGAACGGATCAAATCGATTCTGGAGCAGACGGGTATGGCATCCCAGTATCTGGAGCTGGAGATTACGGAGAGCATGACCAGCGACGTGGAGTTCGCTACCGAGACGCTCACCAGCCTGAAGAAGCTGGGCGTGCAGATCAGCATTGACGACTTTGGAACGGGATACAGCTCTTTGGTTTATCTGAAACGGTTTCCGATAGACAAGCTGAAAATCGACCGTTCGTTCGTTAGCGATCTGACCAATGGCGGCAGCGACGCTGCAATTGTAACGACGATTACGTCCATGGCCAAGAACCTGAAGCTGAGAGTGACTGCTGAAGGGGTGGAGAACGACGAGCAGATCCGTCTCCTCCGGGAACGCCAATGCGAGGAAGCGCAGGGCTATTACTTCACCAAGCCTATTCCCGCAAGCCTGTTCGAGAACTGGTATCGTCACCGCAGTCAGACGGCTTGACTCTGTAAATCAATCACGAATTTGAAATCCTATTTCCAAACGAACAGGGCTGCCTGGTTGACCGGTGATTTCTTAGGTCATTCCAGGACAGCCCTGTTTGGTTTGTGATATCCGCTAATCTGCTGTGAACCGGAGGATGTGCGCCTGCACTTAATGCCGTACGGAAACCATACATAGGAACCTGCCATGAGGTGGACGTTCATTGGCTGCTCATTCTGCTGATGGTTCCGGCTGGCTTAGGGCTCAAATTGGTGCCGCTGTTTGCTTTATTGATTCTATCTTTGGGCCGGTACGAAGAGAGGATATTTGAGAATTCGGTCCAGTTCGTATGCCGCGATAAAGATTCCGGTACAGGAACAATGGCTTTGGATCTGGCCGTTGAGACCGAGAATATGACTGCGAAAGAAAAGAGCAGGCATACCGATGTATAGACGCCGACGCGCTTCATCCAGTGGATCGCAGAGGTTCCATCATCCCGGTGAATCCGTCTTCTGCGGGCATTTTGCCGCCATATCAGCAGGGCGGCAGCACCTGCAAGCGCTGCGATCAGGATCATCAGCTCATTCTGAAACTGAACGGGCAGCGGATATAAAATCATTGACGCATGGATGATGGCGCCCACCGTCAAGGTCTGGATCGGAACAACAAGCCTCGCCTGCGCCGCGCTGCGCCGTTTGGTCCGGTTGGCCGGGAGCTCCGGCTCATCCGCCTTCAGACGAATGATCTCCATCAGCTTGGGTCTGGAGTATATCGCACATGCCGTGAGCGGCATGGCTACCATCGGAACAAACAGCAGCGCTTTATCCCATACAAACCACCAGCTGTAGGTGGAGAAGAACAGGAATAAGGCGATCTGCCCGGAGGCGAGCAACGCCAGCAGGGCCAGCAGCCCCAGACTCAGCTTCGCGCTGCGCTGCATGTCGGCAATGGTATGGCGAAAAGCAATGCTGCCGGTTCCATAACCCGCCAGCAGAGCAACGAGCAGATATACGATGGCGAGTATCGCATTGATACCCAATATAGATTCAGACATCATGAATTCCCCCGTTCTATTCTCTGCTTTAATCTTACAGGGGATAGAAACAATTGTTATCGTCCCATGGACCAGACTGTTGCTGGACTTTAGTCGAGCATGCCAGTCAGACCGCGAGCTTACTCTTGAGAAGTTAGATAATAGATCTTAAACGATGAGGTTTAGCGCCGCCATGTATTCGCGTTACTGTTAGCTGAGCTGGCCGTCGAAACAACCGGTTGAGCATAGTTAATGGTCCGGTCAGCATACTCTTGATTGTCTAGCTTGTCAATGTTTGGGTCTAGGCCCTCTGGTCCAGTCCGAGTTCGGCAATCATGTTGTGATTTTATGGATGATAAACCATATTAAAACCCCAAGCTTGTGTGAAGACGCTTGGGGTTGCTGTTTTATACCGTCATCACACTGGAAACTGACAGGCTTTCTACAGATCGCCCCAGTTGAGATTGGACGACTTGCTGTAATTCGTTACTTTTTGCTCGAAGAAGTCGGTTTTCATTCCGTTCATGTTGCTGAAGCTTTCCACCCATCGCATCGGATGCTCGACAACCTCAGGGTAGAGAACTTCGAGTCCAAGCTTGCGCAGACGTTCATTCGACAGGAAACGGATATATTGATCGATGATCTCGTTGGTGATACCGGCAATCTGATTATTGGTGATATACTGCCCCCACTCGATCTCATGCTCAACGGCAGTCTTCATCATCTGCCGCAGCTCTTCGATCAGCACAGGTGTGAACAACTCCGGATTTTCTCTGCGGACTTCGCGGAAAATCCCTTGGAATAATGCCAGATGGGTCAGCTCGTCACGCTGAATATATTTGATCTCGGATACGGTTCCGAGCATTTTTCCTTGTCGACCCAGGGCATAGAAGAAGCTGAAGCCGCTGTAGAAATAGATGCCCTCGAGTATATAGTTGGCCATAATGGTCTTGATCAGGTTCTGGGAGGACGGGTTGGAAATGAAGTTCTCATACAGATCGGTAATGAACCGGTTGCGTTTGAGCAGATGCTTGTCCTCGCGCCACAGATTGTAGATCTGGTCGCGTGCTTCAGCCGAACATACGCTGTCCAGAATATAGGAATAGGATTGACTGTGGACAGCTTCCTGGAAGGTATGGACGGTCAGGCACAGATTCACCTCAGGCGCCGTTACATACTCATTGACGTTAGGCAGGTTGGCTGTTTGCAGAGAGTCCAGGAAGATCAGGAAGCTGATAATTTTATCATAGCTGTTCCGTTCGGAAAGCGTTAAATTCTTATAGTCCTTGGCATCCTGGGCAAGGGGAATCTCCTCGGGAATCCAGAAGTTGTTCATCATGGTGCGGTACATCTTGGTCGCCCAGTCGTATTTCACATTATTCAATTCAATAAGGTTTGTGGTGTTGCCGCCGATCATGCGGCGCTTGCCCCAGTCACGGTCGCCATCTTCGTTAAACAGCTTCTTTTTCTGCAAATCCATTGGCTTGCTGCCTCCTTTATTACTAAGAAACCTTGCCCGGCAAAATCAGTACTCAAGTCACCATTACTTGCCGGCATTGGACAACTCAAGGGTTGTGGGCAGGAAAGCTGCAGCGCTTTACGCGCTGCAGCTTTCGCAATCCTCTACTTCAAGGCTTTTATTGCGGCAATAGTAGACCGTTTTGAGACCATTCTCCCAAGCGGCCATGTATAGATCAAGAAATTCCTTCGCCGTGTATTCCGGCGTGATGTACAGATTGAACGATTGAGCCTGATCGATATGGCGCTGTCTGCGGCCCGCAGCCTTGATGCTCCAGTGCTGATCGATATGGTGCGCTTCCTTGTAGAACCAGAACGTCTCCTCATTGAGGTTAGGCGCTGTTTGCGGGATGACCGCGTTCTTTTTTTCCTCGACGAAGAATTTGCTGAATATCGGGTCAATACCAGCGGTTGAGCCGGCAATGAGCGATGTGGAGGCGGTTGGTGCAATGGCGAACATCCAGGCGTTGCGGACACCATGCTCGGCTATCTCTGCCCTTAGTTTCTGCCAGTCCGGGCTATCGTAACCGCGGCGGTCGAAAAATTCTCCCGTTTGCCATTCGCTGCCTTCAAATACTTTATATGCGCCTTTCTCCTTGGCGATCTCCATGGATGCCTTGATGGCGCAATAATTAATCCACTCGTAGAGCTCATCGGCTTTCTCCAGATGCTCTTCGGATTCCCACGCGATTCCATTGAGCGCCAGCCACTGATGATAGCCGCTTGTCCCAAGTCCGACAGCGCGGTACTTCTGATTGGTAATTTCCGCTTGAGGGATCGGGTAGTGGTTAATGTCGATCACGTTGTCCATCATCCGCATCTGGCAGGTGACAACCTCTTCGATTTCTTCACGCGACCGTGTGCGGCCGAGGTTCAGAGAGGAGAGGTTGCACACGACGTAATCTCCGCTTTTGACCCTGGTCGTGATCATGCCGTCTTCATGCGTCGATGATTCGTATTCAGTAGGACTCATGTTCTGGCAAATTTCCGTACACAGGTTGGAGCAGTAGATTACGCCTTTATGCTTGTTCGGATTGGCGCGGTTAACCGCATCGCGGAAAAAGACGAACGGCGTGCCGGTCTCAAACGAGCTGGTCAAAATACGTTTCATGATGTCAATGGCAGGCACTTCATCACGGGAAAGATTCGGATTGCCCACACATTCCTCATAACGGCTCTCCCACTCTTCGCCCCATGAATCCTCAAGCGACCAGCCCATCATGGAACGGACCTCATGCGGATCGAACAGATAGAAATTCTCGCGGTCCTTCACCTTGCGCATAAACAGATCGGGAATGCATACGCCGGGGAAAATATCATGCGCCTTCATCCGGTCGTCTCCGTTGTTTGTCTTGAGGTTGAGGAAGTCCAGAATGTCCTTATGCCAGATATCCAGATAGACAGCTACCGCGCCGGAACGGACGCCCAGCTGGTCCACCGCAATTGCGGTATTGTTATAGTTCTTGATCCATGGCACAACTCCGCCGGCAACGCCCTTGAATCCCCGGATATTGGAGCCGCGGCTGCGCACCTTGCCGATGTAGATCCCCATGCCGCCGCCGAATTTGGAAACCTGCGCGAAGCTGGAATCGACATTGTAAATTCCCCACAGATTGTCCGGCACCGTGTCGATGAAGCAGCTTGACAGCTGATGGAACGGTTTGCGGGCATTGGCAAGCGTCGGAGTGGCAACCGTCATTTGCAGACGGCTGAGCACATCGTAAAACTTGCGGGCCCAGGCGAGCTTGTCATCTTCTTTCATGGCCAGATGCATCGCGACTCCCATGAAGAGCTCCTGGGGAAGCTCAAGCACATCGCCGCTGAAGCTCTTGATCAGATAACGGTCGGCAAGCGTCTTGAGCCCGATATAATTGAACAAATAATCGCGCTCCGGCACGATGTAATTGCCCAATTCGCGGATTTCTTCGCGGGTGTAATGCTCAAGTATGTATTTGCCGTATAATCCTTTATCCGTCAGATAGGTAATCAGGGAGTAGAAATCCCCGTAGCCGAAGTAGCCATACTTGCGGTTGATTGCGGATTCTTTATAAAGATCGTACATCAGCAGCTTGGCTGCAACGTATTGCCAGTTCGGCTGTTCGATGCTTGTCTTCTCGACTGCCACCTGTGTAAGCGTACGTTGGATTTCCTTGGTGGTAATATTGTTGCGGAAATAGGGGAGCAGAGCGGTTTCGAGTTCCAGCGGATCGCAGTCACTGTATCCGACGCATGAGAAATCGATGACCTTTTTAAGCTTGGAGAAAATCAGTTCTTCTTTCTGGCCGTTCCTTTTAATAATATCCACGAGCGCAAGTCACTCCTTGTCGAAGGGCTTTGGTTACAACCCCTATATACACAATATGTTGATAATATTAAACAAAATTACACCAATATATTGTGGTTTGTCAAGGAATATGATTCGACAATAAGGGTTCCGGAACCTCTCCGAAACCGGTCTGAAAATGGATGAAAACGTACGGCTGCGCGTTTTTTTGGGCCATAAATTGAAAGATTTGGAATTCCAAAATAGTTGAACATTCCGTAGGGCCAACATTTATCACCAAATGTTCAGATTTGCAGATTGGTGTTCGGCGGAATCGTTTAGTAAACTGGAAGTTAGATATTTTGCTGCCCAGCGAGAGGACGTGAGGTTGCCGGCCATGACAGAAACAAGACGCTCGATTACCACAACATGCAAATCCTTCTTCACCCTCCTTACTGTTTTTATGATGATAGCGGTTATGCTCCTTGGCATACCGGGGAAAGCAGAAGCCCATGCGGAGCTCGAACGAGCTTCGCCGGAAGCCAATACCCGGCTGGATGGAACCCCTGAGGATGTGGAGCTTACCTTTAATGAATCGATTGAGTCCCAGGTAGGGTCGCTTGAGGTTCTGGATTCCAGGTCCAATTCCGTAACCTCCAATGAACCTGTAACCAGTCAGGACCGTAAATCACTCAAGCTTCAGCTGCCGAAGCTTGGCGAGGGTGTGTATACGGTTGCTTATCAAGTCATTTCGGCGGACGGGCATCCGATCAGCGGTTCCTATGTATTCATGATCGGTAATCCCCCGGAAGGCGTGGACGCTTCGGCTTTTGATCCGCATCAGGCTCTCGGGCACGAGGGACACAGCGCGTCCACGCAGCTGTCCACCGGACAATTCATTCTTTACGCCGTCCGGATCGCTTATTATGCCGCCCTGTTGTTTGCTGTCGGCTTGGTATTTTGGTCCGTCCTGGTACGCAAGCGCAGTACGCTGATCGAGGAGACCATGAAGAAATGGGAGCAGCTGGCGATGCGTGCTTTGCTCGTCTCCGCTCTGCTTTATGTGTTTATTCACTCGCGAGAGATTCTTAAGGACTACCCGTCCAGCGAATACAGCCGCTTGTTCCTGTCCACTTCTATCGGGCATCTGTGGATTGGATTGCTGGTACTTGCTGTGATTGGATTTGCCGTATTGCGGTTCAGCCGTCCCTTCAAGCTCATTTGGGCGGCGGCCATTCTCGGTGTGGAGAGCTGGAGCGGGCATGCTGTGGTTTTCAAGCCGAAGCTGCTGACTGTGCTCCTCGACTTCATCCATCTGGCTGCAGGCGCCGTGTGGGCGGGGGGGCTTGTGCTGGTGCTTGCGCTCTGGTTCAGCGACCGCAAGGAGGCGGGGCGTTTCGCGCTGACCTTCTCCCGGGCCGCGCTTCTTTCCATTACTTTGCTCGTGCTCTCCGGCGTAGGAATGACACTGCTTTTCCTGCCATCATTAAAATATCTGTTTTATACGTCATGGGGTACTCTGCTGCTTATCAAGACAGGGGTTGTGCTGCTTGTTCTCGTTACGGGGGGCATTCTTCATCTGCGAACGCGCAAAGGAGAGCTGCCCACCACCTCGCTGCTGCGGGTCGATGCCGGTCTGATGGCCGTCATTATCGCAGTCGCCGCACTATTTACGTATGTCAGTCCGCTTCCTGCAAATGAGCCGGTCTATTATCACAAGATGGGCGAGGATATGCATCTGACGCTGCAGATCAATCCCAACAAGCCCGGCGTTAACCAGTTAATCGCAAGAGTCTGGCTGCCGGATAAGGTGGGGGAGCCCAAGTCGGTGCTGCTGCGCCTGCGGTCAGCCGACCATGAAGAGCTGGGGCCGATCGATGTGCCTATACAGTCCTTTGTGGACAAGGAGCTGACTACCTTCGACGGCTATATCAAAACATCCTATAAGGCCGAAGGGCCCTTCATTCCTTTTGCGGGCCGCTGGATCGCCGAGGTCCGGGTCATGGACAAGGAAGATAATGAAATCGTCAGAACGTATGAGTTCCGAAATTATTAAAGCCGATCGGGCCGGAGCTGCAATGGGGCAAAAGGCGGAGGGGAGCGGAAAATGACCAAGGAGGATATAAAGGAATCGGGTATTGCGGAAAACAGCCAAACGGATACCGATGCCGGGAAGGCAAGCGGTCAACATGAAGCGGGCTTGCCTTACAGACGGATTAAATGGCTGATTCTCTGGATGCCGACCCTGACGATCGCGATGTGGGAATATTTCCGGCACACTCTCCTTCTTCCCTATCTGTCCATGGATTTGGGCAACTTACTGGCGCCGGTCATAGTTTTGACCGTTACGGCGACGCTCGGGCGGAAGCTGTTCCAGATGCTGGAGCAGACGAGCGAATCGCTGCAGAAGGAGAAAATGGCCAAAGCCGCATTCATGGAGCGTGAACAGCTGGCACGAGAGCTTCATGATGGCATATCCCAGTCGCTTTTCCTGCTGTCGGTCAAGCTCGATAAGCTGGAGCATGCGCAGGATAATGAGCGCATCCAGGAAACCAAGGAGCAAATCAGGCAGACGGTGAGGCATGTCTATGAGGATGTTCGCCAGTCTATAGCAGGCTTGCGGAGCCAACCGTCTATAACGGATGTCCAGTGGATGGAGTCGGTGTCCGCGATGGCGGAGGAGTTTCGGCTTGGAGGACTTGCCGTGAAGCTTGACTGGCAGCTGACCGAAAGTGCTTTGAGCAGCAAGGAAAAGGTAGAGCTGCTCGCAATCGTGCGCGAAGCGATGCTCAATGTCCGGAAGCATGCAGCTGCGACGCTGTTGATCGTACAGGCCAAGCCGACAGATGCGGCAGGGAAGACGGGCGGCTTTCACTGCACGGTGGAGGATAACGGTATTGGAGCCTCCGAGAGCCAGCTCTACGCCAAAGGAAGATACGGCATCCGCATGATGCAGGACCGCGCAGCGGCTATGGGCTGGACCTTCAGAGTCAGCAGCAGCTTTGCATCGGCGGATGTACAGCAGAACGGAACCCTGATCACTGTGGAGAAGGAATAGAGACGGTGAAGGAAGGAGGATACCGGATGCCGGAATCGAAAAAAATACGTGTGCTGCTGGCAGATGACCATCCGCATGGCCGGGAAGGAATCCGCGATATTGTGAGCGCAGACGATTCGTTTGAAATTATCGGGGAAGCAGTGAATGGCGAACAGGCCGTTTTGCTTGCCGCAGAGCTCGGGCCCGATCTTGTTCTGATGGATATCAATATGCCGGTCATGAACGGTATGGAGGCGACGCAGTCCATCAAAACAATCGATCCGCGGATCAAGATTGTGATGGTTACCGTCTCGGACGACATAGCCGATTTGTTCGAAGCGATCAAACGGGGCGCACAGGGCTATTTGCTCAAAAATCTCTCTCCCTCCGCCTGGATGGAATATTTGCGGGCGATCGTTATTGATGAAGTTCCTCTCTCCAAAGAGCTGGCATACAGACTGCTGCAGGAATTCAACGGCGCTTCCGCAACGGGCGGCCAAGAGCGGCCAAGATTGCCCGAAGACGCCGAAGGCGCTGCAGGAGTCATGAAATCGAGAGCGGGAGCGGCAACAAACAACTCAGCACGAGGACGTCAGACTGAAGAGCAGCAGCGGGTCATCGGGAAGCCAGACGGCAAAACGCCGTTGACTGTACGGGAAAGAGAAGTGCTCGAACGGGTTGCTTCCGGCAGCTCGAACCGCCAAATTGCCGAGGATTGCGGGATTTCTGAGAATACGGTGAAAAATCACCTCAAAAATATTTTGCAGAAGCTTCATCTTGATAATCGTGTACAGCTCACGCGCTATGCTATGGAAAAAGGGCTGCTGCCGCGCAGCGGCGATGTCATGGATTAATCACATTTGCATAGCCCTATCGAGTCATGCGTCTCCCCCGCCGCCACGATATAATAGGCAGGTATCAGGGGCCAATGCCGCTGAAATACGAAACCGTTGAACTTGCCGAAGATGGATTAGGGGGATTACGAGAAGATGAGTAAGAAGAAAAAATGGTCAACAGTTATGATGACAATGCTATCGCTGTTTTTGTTCGCCGGTATCGCCAGCGCTCATGTAACGGTACAGCCTGCTGAAACAACGCAGGGTACCTATGAAGTATTTACAGTTCGCGTTCCGAGCGAAGAGGAGAATGTGACGACAAAATCGGTTCAGGTCAAGGTGCCTGAGGGCGCAGCGGTAAGCCGTGTCCAACCCAAGCCGGGCTGGAAGGTCGAGCTTGAGAAAACGGCGGAGAATGCTATTGCTTCCATTACATGGACGGCAGAGGGCGAAGGTCTGGCACAGACCGAGTTCGATGAATTCCGCATCCAGGGAAGAGTGGCCGACGATGCCAAGGAACTGGTATGGAAAGCTTACCAGACCTACAGCGATAACACCGTAGTGGAATGGGTCGGCGCTGATGGCTCCGATCACCCTGCTTCTGTCACGACGGTATTGGCAGGTACGGCTGAAGGGGATGCTCACGGAGCGGCCGCGGCTGTGTCCGGTGATAATGCAGCGGTTCCGTCTGATTCCGACAGCAGCACAGATGCGGTAACCTTGTGGCTGGCGATAGCCGCGCTTGCAGTTTCGGTCATTGCGTTGATTTTCGTCCTGGCCAGACGCAGAAAAGCTTAGGCTCAGAGCCCGAAGTTGAATTTCATTGGGGAACCAGGGGAGCGCGGCCTTGCGAAGAGGCTGCGCTTTGCTTATAATTAGTTGATCAGGTAAATGGATAGCTATTTAACGAAGCTATAAACATGATGCGATGATGGAGAAAAGTAAGCCGCGGTTCGCGCACAGGGAGAAGACGCCATGATTGAGAGCGTCTTTGCAGATCAAACGCCGCCCAAGTTCACTCCAGAGCAGACTGCTTGAACCGCGCACCTTTTTGGTGTTGCAGTAGGGAAGTCCGGGCCCGGCCCGTTAAAGCCGGTATGAGGGATTGCCGTCCATGATTAGATGAAGGGCAATCCGAATTAGGGTGGTAACACGGTTCTTTCGTCCCTTACGGGGAGAGAGGGCCTTTTTTTGTTTTTCTTAAAACGGATATATCGATCGACTATTGACTATTGTTGAAGGGAATGAGAGTAATGAAGGAAAGATTGGAAGCCTTGCGTACGGAGGCGCTGCAGGAGCTGGGGCATGTCGCGAATCCACAGCAGTTGAACGACCTGCGGGTTAAATATTTGGGGAAAAAGGGTGCGTTAACCGAGATTTTACGGGGAATGGGCGGCCTGAGCGCTGAAGAGCGTCCCGTTATCGGACAGGTGGGCAATGATGTCCGCGCTGCGATCGAAGCTGTAATTGAGGAGAAGCAGGCTGTGTTCCAGCAGGCAGAAACCGAAAATCGCCTTCGCGCGGAGACGATTGATGTTACGCTTCCCGGCAAACGTCTTCCGGCCGGCGCGGTGCATCCCTTGAATAAGGTCGCTCAGGAAATTGAAGACGTCTTTATCGGGATGGGCTATACGATCGCGGAAGGCCCTGAGGTGGAGACGGACTTCTATAATTTTGAAGCCTTGAATCTGCCCAAGGATCACCCGGCAAGGGATATGCAGGATTCGTTCTACGTTACGGATGAAATTCTGATGCGTACCCATACTTCGCCGGTGCAGATCCGGACGATGAAGGCGATGAACGGCAAAACGCCCGTTAAAGTGATATGTCCGGGCAAGGTGTACCGCCGCGACGACGATGACGCGACGCATTCGTTCCAATTTATTCAGATTGAAGGGCTCGTGATCGGACCTAACATCCGCATGAGTGACTTGAAGGGGACGCTGCTTCAGTTCGCACAGCAGATGTTCGGCATGCAGACGCAGATCCGTCTGCGTCCCAGCTTCTTCCCGTTCACGGAGCCAAGCGCCGAGGTCGATGTGACCTGCGCCCAATGCGGCGGCCGCGGCTGCCGGATGTGCAAGCACACCGGTTGGCTGGAAATACTCGGCTGCGGAATGGTTCATCCGCGCGTTCTGGAAATGGGCGGCTACGATCCGGATGAAGTGAGCGGCTTTGCATTCGGAATGGGCGTCGAGCGTATTGCCTTGCTGAAATATGAAATCGATGATATTCGTCATTTCTACACGAACGATCTGCGCTTCTTAAGCCAGTTTGTGCGAATGTAACGGGGGGGTCAAACAGATGAACGTATCTTATAAATGGTTAAGTGAATATATCGATCTGTCGGGCTTTGACGGGGAACAGCTGGCAGAGCTCATGACGCGCGGGGGCATCGAAATCGATGTTGTCGAGAAACGCAACAAAGGGATCACCGGCGTGGTGGTCGGTCATGTGCTGACCCGCGAGAAGCACCCGGATGCGGATAAGCTGAGCGTGTGTACGGTGGATGTCGGTCAAGGGGAACCGCTGCAGATTGTATGCGGCGCGAAGAATGTTGCAGCAGGGCAGCTTGTTCCCGTGGCTGTGGTTGGAGCCAAGCTTCCAGGCGACTTTGCCATCAAACGGGCCAAGCTGCGCGGCGTGGAATCGCAGGGCATGATCTGTTCGGCGAAGGAGCTTGGCCTGAATGAGAAGCTGCTCCCCAAGGATCAGCAGGAAGGGATTATGGTGCTGCCGGAAGGAACGGCAGTCGGCAAATCCATACTGGATGTGCTTGCCATTGAAGATGAAGTGCTGGAGCTTGACCTGACGCCTAACCGTTCCGATTGTCTGAGCATGCTGGGCGTGGCTTATGAGGTCGGAGCGCTGACAGGGAGACCGGTTCAGCTGCCGGACACGAAGGTCAGCGATGCGGCGGAGGAAGCTTCCTCCCATATCACGGTGAACATTGAGGCGGAGGAGCACTGTACGCATTATGCCGCCCGGTACATCAAGGGCGTGAAGATCGGTCCGTCGCCGCAGTGGATGCAAAATCGTCTGATAGCGGCCGGAGTCCGGCCAATCAATAATGTGGTCGATATAACCAATTTCGTGCTGCTGGAGTATGGACAGCCGCTGCATGCTTTCGATGCCGACAAGGTGGAAAGCGGCAGCATTGTCGTACGCCTTGCCCGCGAAGGGGAAACCATTGTCACGCTCGATGACCAGGAGCGCAAACTGGAGCCGCATATGCTGCTCATCACAGACGGAGAGCGGCCTCTTGCCCTTGCCGGCGTCATGGGAGGCGCATCCTCGGAGGTAACCGCCAGCACAGTCAATATTTTGCTGGAATCTGCCCGCTTCAACGGCGCAACCATCCGCAAAACCTCGCGTCAGGTAGGGCTTCGCTCGGAATCCAGCATCCGTTTCGAGAAGGGCGTGGATCCTGCGCGTGTTATTCCCGCGCTCGACCGCGCTGCTTCACTCATGGCGAAATATGCGCAAGGACTTGTGCTTGAAGGGATTGTCGAAGAGCTAGCCGATTCGCCGGAGGAAGTGGTTGTCACGATGACGCTGGATAAGATCAACCGTTATCTGGGCACAGAACTTTCGAAGCTGGAGACCGAGATTATTTTCGGTCGCCTGCAGTTTCCGTTTGAGTTCGGGCCCAATGGCGTGTTCACGGTAAATGTGCCGTCCAGACGGGGAGATATTACCCGCGACGTGGATATTATTGAAGAAGTCGCGCGTCTGCACGGCTATGATGAAATCCCGACTACCGCGATCGAAGGCCCATCCACTCCCGGCGCGCTGACCAAGCCGCAGGCCATCCGCCGTGAGCTGCGCAGGCGACTGACCGATGCCGGATTGAATGAGGTTATGACCTATTCCTTCACGCATCCGGACCGGACGCGGCTGTTCCCTTCCCTCTCGGACAAGGGAGCTCAGCCGGTCAGATTGTCCTTGCCCATGAGTGAAGACCGGAGCGTGCTGCGGACCGCCCTGCTACCGCAAATGCTGGAGGTGGCGGCCTATAACCGCAACCGCAAGAACGACAATCTGGCGATCTTCGAAATCGGCAGCGTCTTCCATACCGATGAAGAGCTGCTGACACGCCTCCCGCATGAGAAGCACCGATTGGCCGTTCTTCTTAACGGCAGCCGGAATGAGGCAGGCTGGAATCAGAAGCCGGCAGCCGTGGATTTCTACGATGTGAAGGGTGTAATGGAAACCGTCACTCATATACTTGGCATTGGCGGACTGATCCATTATGAGTCTGCACAGCCTGAGCATATGCACCCCGGTCGCACGGCAGCAGTCGTGCTGACGACCGAGCGCGGACCCGAGACGATCGGGTACATCGGCCAGCTTCATCCAACGCTGCAGCATGAACATGATCTGGCAGATGTTTATGTGCTGGAGGTTGAGCTCGGTCCGCTGTACGATGCGGCAGCATTCAAAATTGCATACAAGATTCTCCCGCGCTTCCCTTCGATCGAGCGGGATATCGCCGTAGTGATCGACCGCGAGCTACCGGCCGGCAAGCTGCTTGAAGCTGCGCGCGATACCGCGGGCGAGCTGCTGGAGTCCGTGAATGTGTTCGATGTGTACACGGGCGAGAGGCTTGGAGCAGATAAGAAGAGCGTTGCCATCTCGCTGATTTACCGCCACGGCGAGCGAACGCTCACGGATGAAGAAGTAACGGATCTCCATCAGCGCGTTGTCACAAAATTAGAAGATTCTTTTGGGGCAGAATTGCGTAAATAGGCAGGAGATAAGCGAAGCCGCATCGAATTAGTTCATTGCGAACCGATATCGATGCGGCTTCGTCTGTTATTCGTTTGTTAAGCTTTGGTTAAGAAGAACGGCCAGCGGATGGATCGTGTCCGGGCAAACAGCGGGTTTTGGACGAATGGCATCGTGTGCAGCTTGTAAGGCAATAGATCGAATTGGTTTAGCTTACGCTTTCGAAGATCAGATGCTTCGAGAACTTTTTAGGAGGACATGCCCTCATGGACGCTGCCGAACGCGCACGTGTAACAGTTGACATATATGGAAATCAATTTAAATTTACCGGTCATACCAACCCTGAATATATCAAGCGGATAGCCGCTCTGGTTGATGAGAATATGCATAAATTGGCGAAAGGGTATCCAAGGCTGGATTTGCCCAAAATTGCCGTTCTTGTTGCTGTGCATATGGCGGAAGACGTTTTCCGGCTCAGCCGCGAGAACGAGCGCATGCAGGAAATCGAGGCGCGGCGGGACGCGGCGGTTGCCGAGCTTGAGGAAAACAAGCTGCTGCTTGATTCCGTAAGGGAGAAAGCGGCTGCAGAGCTCGCTGAAGCCGAGGCCGAGCTTGCCATGGCCCAGGAAATCGCCCACGAGGAATTGGAGCGGATAAGCTCTGTTCTGCAGGGCCGGCTGGAGCATGCCGCGCAGCAGGCCGATAAGGAGCTTGCCGCACAGCGCGACGCCCACCTGGAAGAGTTGAAGACGGAGAGGGAGATCGCCCGTCTGGAAGCGGAGCAGCTGCTCGCCGCGCATGACAGTGAGCTGACGAACATGCGGGAATCCGCACAGGCGGAGCTTGAACGCCTGCAAGAGAACCATGCAATGGAAGCGGATCAGCAGCGCGAGGCTGCGAATATCGAGCTTAATCATGTGAAGGAGTCGCTCAGCTCGGAGCTTGCGCTGGAGCGGGAGGCGCATGCGCAAGCGGCGGCTTTGGCAGCTGCAGAACTGGAACAGGAGCGGACAGAGCTTGCACGTCAGCTGGAGAAAGCGCAGTCCGATGCCCAGGATGAGCTTGCGCTTGTCCATGCCATTCATGGCGAGGAGCTTGATCGTGAGCGCGAAGCCGCGCGCAAGGAAGCACAACGAGCAGCTGCTGAATGGGGCGTGACGCTGGCGCGGCTGCACGCCGATCAGGCAGCTGCAGCGGAAGCGGCGCAAGCGGAGCTTGAGCTTGCCCAGGCTGTACATGACGGGCAGCTGGCGCAGCTGCGGGAGGAGCAGATAGCCGCAGGTGAAACAGCGCAGCTGGAATTTGCGCGGCTGCGCTCAGAGCTGCAGGCAGAGCTCGCGGAAGCCAAGGCAGCGGCCGAGGCCGAACTGGAGAGGGTGCGGATGGCCTCGCGCGAACGCATTGAACGTTTGCGGGCGGATGCCGACCGCGCAGCAGCGGCGGCAGCCCTGGCTGCTGAGGAGCAGCTAAGGCAGGTTCGTGAAACGGCCGCAGCCGAATTGGAGCAGGAGCGCGCGGCTTCAGCCGCGGCATTAAGCGAGGAACGCGAAATTGGGCAAGCCATGCTGGAAGAGGCGGAGCGGACAGCCGCCGCAGCCGCAGCGGCGGCTGGTCAGGCAAAGCTTGCGGAGGCGGAGCAGGCGTTTGCGCTTATGAAAGCGGAGCTGGAGGAACAGCTGACCGAGGCGAGGGAGTCGTCCCGGTTGGAAGTTGAGCGTGAGCGGGCAGCCGCGGAGACGGAGCTGCGGGAAGAGCGCGAGCTGGCGCAGGCGATGGTTGCGGAAGCGGAGCAAGCTGCTGCGGCGGCGAAAGCAGAGCTGGAGAAGCAGCTTGAGCAAGTGCGGGAAGCGGCTCATCTGGAGCTTGAGCGTGAGCGGTCAGCTGCCGAGGAAACCATTCGAGAAGAGCGCGAGTTCGCGCAGGCGATGGTGATGGAAGCAGAGCAGGCAGCGTCTGCGGTGAAACAAGAGCTTGCGGAAGCGGAGCAGTCTGCTGCGGCGGCTAAAGCAGAGCTGGAGGAACAGCTTGAGCAAGTGCGGGAAGCGGCTCGTCTGGAGCTTGAGCATGGGCGGTCAGCTGCCGAGGAAACCATTCGAGAAGAGCGCGAGTTGGCGCAAGCGATGGTTGCGGAAGCAGAGCAGGCAGAGTCTGCGGCGAGGCAAGAGCTTGCGGAAGCGGAGCGGGCTGCGGCGGCAGTGAAGGCGGAGCTGGAGAAGCAGTTGGCACAAGTGCGGGAAGCGGCTCGTCTGGAGCTTGAGCATGAGCGGTCAGCTGCCGAGGAATCCATTCGAGAAGAGCGCGAGTTGGCGCAAGCGATGGTGGAGGAAGCGGAGCAGGCAGCGTCTGCGGTGAAACAGGAGCTAGCGGAAGCGGCCCAGGCCGCGGCGATGGTGGAGGCGGAGCTGGAGAAGCAGTTGGCCGAAGCTAGAGAATCGTCGCGCCTGGAGCTTGAGCGTGAGCATGCAGATGCCGAGGAAGCCATTCGGGAAGAGCGCGAGTTGGCGCAAGCGATGATTGAGGAAGCGGAGCAGGCAGTGTCTGCGGTGAAGCAGGAGCTTACGGAAGCAGAGCAGGCTTCAGCAGCAGTGAAGGCGGAGCTGGAAAAACAGCTGGCACAAGTGCGGGAAGCGGCTCGTCTGGAGCTTGAGCGTGAGCATGCAGTTGCCGAGGAAACCATCCGGGAAGAGCGCGAATTGGCGCAAGCGATGATTGAGGAAGCGGAGCAGGCTGCATCCGCGGCGAAGCAGGAGCTTGAGGAAGCGGAGCAGGCTGCGGCAGCAGTGAAGGCGGAGCTGGAGAAGCAGTTGGCCGAGGCGAGAGGGTCGTCGCGACTGGAGCTTGAGCATGAGCGTGCGGCGGCCGAGTCCGCGCTGCGGGATGAACGCGAGTTGGCGCAGGCGATGCTGGAGGAAGCAGAGCAGGCAGCTGCGGCAGCAAGAGCAGAGATGGAGGAGCAGCTGGTTCGAGTCCGGGAAGCAGCCCAATTCAAGCTAGAACAAGAGCGGGCAGAGTCAGAGAAGACACTACGAGCGGCAAACGAGTCGGCGCAGGCCAAGCTGGAAGAAGCGGAGCGAGCCGCTGCGGCCGCTCGTGCAGATCTCCTTGAGGAGCGTGAAACCTCTCAGGCAATGCTGGAGCAAGCAATTCGCGAAGGTGAAGAGCAAGCTGAGATGATCAGAGAGGAGCTTGTGTCCGGGCGTGAGAAGCTTGAACACAGGCTTACAGAGGAACTGGACCGTCTGGCGCTGGAGTGGCAGCAGGAACGTGAGCAGCTTACCGGCAAACTGGCGCAGGTACGTCGTGACAATAATGAAGCGCAAGCTGCATTATCCGAGCAGCAGCAGGAAGTGGAACGCCTTGCAATGGAGGCTGCTGAACGCGAGGAATCGCAGCGTACGACTGTAGATATTCTCGAGCGGGATCTGCTGGAGCGCGAGATCGGCTATGAAGAGCTGCAGCGTCAATTCGCCGAACTGCAGCAGCAGGATATCCGCCGCTCCCAAGCCCTGCAGCAGCAGGAGATGCAGCTCGCGGAGCTGCGTGACCAGCTGACCATTGCGCAGCATACAGCAGATGAAGCGGATAACCGGCTAGCCCAGCTGACAGAGCAGCAGGAGCTTCTGAAGGAAGAGCTTGAGAAACATAGCGCTCAGGAACAGGATCTTCGCCAGAAACTGCAGACGGCAGAGGAACGTGCTGCCGAGATGATGAATGAAGCCAGAATGCAGATGGCAGAGGCCGAGCGCATCGCCGAGGAAACAGCAGCGGAGGCAAAGGAAAGAGAACGCACCGCTGTCTCTGAGCTTGAGCGTGCGAAGCAGGAAGCTGCCGCGCACGCCGAAGCGGAAGCCGGTTTGTACGAGCAGCTGCTCCAAAGTGAAGAGGAGACCAGCGAAGCCAGGCTCCGGATGCAGCAGCTGCTGGACAGAATCACAGAGCTGGAGGCGCTGGCGTCGGAGACAAGCTTGTCCGGTATCGATTTGCAAGCCGAGCATGAGCGTCTGCAGATTGAACATGGGAAACTGAAGACCGAGTACTCCAAGCTGCAGACGGAATACAATGAATGGATTGAACTGATCGAGGAAAGTTAAAGCCAAAAATGCCGAAGGGACGATTACGTCCTTCGGCATTTTTCGGCTGAAACGGGTCTAACTATCGAGAAAAAAAGCTCCACGCTCTATTGTGTCAACAAGAGCATGGAGCTTTTTTTCAGTTCCAGGTTAATTCCGTTCATCTATTCGACTTTGATTTTGGCAACCATTTGGGTGTGGCCATTACCGCATGGAATGTTGCAGTGAAGCTCATACTCTCCTGCATCCGCAATCGTTACATCCTGCGATTTGCCATTGGTCAGCTTAACATTCAGAGCTGGAATTTCTATGCCGTGAACCCCGTCTGCATCCAGGGTGATGGTAGTGGCTTCACCTTTTTTGATGGTGTAGACCTCTTTATCAAATTCCCAGTTGCTTGCCTTGATCACGACTTCATTAGCGGCGGCTGCGCTTGTCTCTGTTGCGGCGCCGTTCTCAGGTGCGTTGTTATTGGCACTGTTGTTCGAACCGCAAGCGGCCATGATCAGCACAAGAACGGTAACTGCGGACACCAGCAATAATTTTTTCATCTAAGTAAACTCCCTCCATTTATTCTATAGGCCAACCATGCATATTCCATTATAACTGGAATAGTTGGAAATTGCAGTGTCAAACATATGAATGGCTGATGAACAAATGATGAACATTTCAAATAAAATCACTGTAACCGTTAGTTATCGCGCTTAGCAGTAATCCATTTCTATCCGGACAGCAAAACCGGGTATAACGACGATCCGTCATACCCGGTCTTGTTGCCAGGAATTCCATAAACTTTAAGCGTGCTGTTTATCGCGGTCCCGTCCTGCATCATACGGTGTGGCCACCGGAATGAACAAGTCGATGATCCCGATGACAAGAGCGGCCAGAATGGCACCCAGCCAGGTAACATTCACCCCGCCTACGATAAACTGGGCAATCCAGATGACAACGACACTGGCGATAAAACCGACAATGCCGCGGCCGAATGGGGTAACCCGTTTGCCGAAGATGCCTTCGATAATCCAGCCAAGAGCTGCGATGACGAGCGCCAGCAATAACGCGCTCCAAAATCCGCCGACACTGAACTGAGGCACGATGTAGCCAACAATCATCAGCACGATGGCTGAAACAACGAAACGAACGACATGACCCAGAAAATGCATGTGCAAACCTCCTCCGTGTTTTTAGCAATACTCCCGCACTCATCGATAATGAGTAATTTTCGGAAGTATAGTTTAACTTCATGGGATGCATCATTATTGTCTCCCGCTTTGCTGCTGTCATTCATGGCAGCATCCGTCATGGCATACGTTGTACGCATCGGCTATAATAAGAATCGAGGGGAGTTGTGCTCGTTTTGGACAATAAAATCTTACACACACTAGAATTTTCAAAAATAGTAAATAAATTATCGCAGCACGCGTCGACCTCGCTCGGTAAAGCGGTGGCCGATGCCATTCGTCCGAGCTCCGATCTGGAAGCGGTCAAACTGACGCTTCAGGCTACGGATGAGGCGTATAAAGCGGACCGTCTGAAGGGCAATGCTCCCTTCGGCGGAATCGTAAACATTCGTCCGGCCTTGCTGCGCTCCATTATAGGTGGAACGCTGAATCCTGCCGAGCTGCTGGAAATCGCAGAGACGATTCGCGGCTCGCGGCGGGTAAAGCGTCATGTCCTTCAGCTCCATGATGATGATCCGGTTCCCATGCTGGCCGATATGGCGCAGCAGCTGACCGAGCATAAGGTATTGGAAGATGCCATTCTCAATTGCATCGACGAACAGGCGGAGGTCATGGACAGCGCAAGTAATGAGCTTGCCGGCATCCGCAGAGAGCTGCGGGGCGGGGAGGCGCGGGTCCGTGAAAAACTGGAGCAAATGGTCCGTTCTTCATCCGTGCAGAAGATGCTGCAGGACGCTATCGTAACTATTCGAAACGATCGGTACGTCATTCCCGTAAAACAAGAGTACCGTTCCCATTTTGGCGGTATCGTACATGACCAGTCAGGATCGGGAGCGACATTGTTTATTGAACCGGAAGCGATCGTTGCCATGAACAACAAGCTTCGTGAGCTGCGGTTGTCCGAGACCCGCGAAATTGAGAAAATACTGCAAAAGCTGACCTTGCAAACAGCGGAATACGCAGAAGAGCTGCAGCTGGATCTGGAAGTGCTTGGCGAGCTTGATTTTGCTTTTGCCAAGGGAAGACTCGCCCACCAGATGGGGGCGACGCTGCCCCGCATGAACGACCGCGGTTATTTGAAGCTGCGCCGCGGCAGGCATCCGCTTATCGCCCGTGAGAATGTCGTCCCTACCGACGTGGAGCTCGGCAATTCGTATTCGACGATCATCGTCACAGGACCGAATACGGGAGGCAAAACCGTGTCGCTCAAGACAGTTGGGCTGCTCAGCCTGATGGCCATGTCCGGCATGTTCGTGCCCGCCGAAGACAACAGCCAGCTATGTGTATTTGACGCGATTTACGCCGATATCGGCGACGAGCAAAGCATTGAGCAAAATCTTAGCACGTTCTCCAGTCACCTGACCAACATCATTCGCATACTGGGCAATATGACGCCCAAGAGTCTGGTGCTGCTGGATGAGCTGGGTGCGGGAACCGATCCTGCGGAAGGCTCCGCTCTGGCGATTGCCATACTGGAGCATATGCACAAGCTGGGCTGCCGCATTATTGCGACCACGCACTACAGCGAGCTTAAGGCATATGCCTATAACCGCAAAGGTATCATCAATGCGAGCATGGAGTTTGATGTGCAGACGCTCAGCCCCACTTATCGTCTGTTGATCGGTGTGCCGGGACGAAGCAATGCGTTTGCTATTGCAGAGCGGTTGGGCCTTCAGCGGTCGATCATCGATGTGGCGCGGGGCGAGGTCAGTGAAGAGGATATGAGGGTCGAGAATATGATTGCCTCGCTGGAGGAGAACCGGCTGGCGGCCGAAGCCGAACGGAACTTGGCGGAGAGATTGCGCAAGGATCTGGAAGCTCAGCAGGCGAAGCATGAAGCGGAGCGCAGCAAATTTGACGAGCAACGCGACAAACTGCTTGCCAAAGCTCAAGAGGAAGCTCATGAGGCGATTGCCAAGGCAAGAAAGGAAGCCGAGCAAATTATCTCCGATTTGCGCAAGCTTGCCATGGAGGAAGGAGCGTCAGTCAAGGAGCATAAGCTGATTGACGCGCGCCGCAAGCTGGATGAAGCTGCTCCGGAGCTGAAAAAATCAAAATCCAACAAGCCAAAGAACGCTGCAAAGCCGCAGCGGATCGAACCCGGCGACGAGGTCATGGTTTACAGCCTGGGTCAGCGCGGCCATGTCATTGAGATCAACGGCAGCGATGCCCTGGTGCAGCTCGGCATTCTGAAGATGAAGGTGGCTACCGGCGATTTGGAGCTGGTGAAACGGGCTGAAACCGCCAAGACCCAGCAGCCTAAGCTTGCTGCAAGTCTCAAGCGGACCCGCGACGAGAATGTGCGTATGGAGCTTGACTTGCGCGGGGCAAATCTTGAAGAAGCGATTGTGGAGGTTGACCGTTTCCTGGATGAATCCTTCCTTGCCGGGCTTGGCCAGGTTTACATTATTCATGGTAAGGGAACCGGCGTTCTGCGAACGGGTATCAGTGAGTTTCTGCGCCGTCACAAGCATGTCAAGACTTATAGACTGGGCAATTACGGAGAGGGTGGAGTCGGCGTCACCGTCGCGGAAATGCGTTAATTCAGCTTCATGCCAACAAACAGTATGCGTTTCCTATTTTTTGGATAAAAGGGAGGCTCTTAATGGAAAACGAAATCGACACGCTGCTCAGCAATCCTTATGCGGCGTCACTTGCTTGCGTTTCAGTCGCCATTTTGGCACTGGTCGTTTTCCTTTATTTCTTTGAGTACGTAACCCGGTACAAATGCTGGCATGAAATTAAACAGGGGAACATGGCCGTCGCCTTGGCAACGGGAGGCAAAATTTTCGGAATCTGCAATATATTCCGGTTCTCGATTCAAGCCAACGATACGGTGTATCTAAGTTTATTGTGGGGGACATTCGGCTTCCTGCTGCTTATCGTCGCTTATTTTCTGTTTGAATTCCTGACCCCCGTATTCCGGATCGATGACGAGATCAGGAAGGACAACCGGGCTGTCGGCTTTATTGCCATGATTATCTCGGTGTCCATCTCCTATATAATCGGCGCTACGCTTGCCTGATTGCCGATTGCGATCAGTACCAGACCAACAAACTTCGGAGAGGGCCTTAACGCTAATGAAATATTTATGGGGAACTTTATTTGCGCTTGCGTTGCTGTTTGTCGTGCTTGGCGTATTTTATTTAACGAAATAAAAGGGTGGAGGAGAAATGGATGGCGGAAGTTGAAAATACGGTTTGTCCGTGGTGCCAAACGGAAATCGTCTGGGATGAAGAAATAGGGCCGGAGCGGCATTGCCCGCATTGCGAGAATGAGCTGTCCGGATACCGGACGCTGCAGATCGGCCTGGACGGGAATGACGAAGACGAAGATGAAGAGGAGATTGGGGAAGAAGATTGGGAGGAGCGCAATGGTCGTGCGGAGGCGAGCGGAATAAGCCTGGCGCCTGATTTGTCGGAGCTTCGCCATTACAACCGGGACCAGCTGGTGCTCAAAGAAGCAATGGACCGGCTGCTCGACGATCAGCTTGAAGCACCGGAGTGTCCGTCCTGCCGGGAATTCATGCTTGAGGCAGGAACCCAAACCATAACGGAAGCGCAGTTCAAGCCGCGGACCCCGGCAACCATGACGGAGCCGCTTCTGACGCCGCCGTTCCAGATTGTGTTGTACGTCTGCCCTTCCTGCTTTCACACCGAGCAGCGTCTTGGGGTTCAGGAGCAGGAACGGCTGATCCAGCTATTATCAAATGAGGTCGGGAACGGAAAATAATGGGAAGTTATTCAATCCGGCATGCATTGTTGCTTTTGAGGGTACCTTACGTCAGGTAAACGCTCAAAAAGCAAACATGCGGGAGGGATAGGTTTGGAGCACAGCAAGCATGCCGTCCGCTCAAGAGGGTCCGCTCCATCCGCCCCAGGCAAACTGCGGACAGAATCCTTCGCAGGAGACGGACGCTCCGGCAGTGGGCCGGCTTTGGACAAGCAGGCTGTTCTGCTTCTTGCGGTACAGGGGCTTATTGCGATTGCCACAGCCTTGTCGGGTACTTTCCTGCCCATTTACCTGTGGAAGGCAAGCCAATCGTTAGCGCTGATCGGGTGGTTTCATTCCACCTTGTATACGGTTAGCGGACTTACGTTCTGGATTGCCGGCAAATGGGTCAAGGAGCATAACAAGATGAACAGCCTCCGGCTGGGGATTGTATTGTCGGGGGTATTTTATTTTGTTATCCTTCTGCTTGGTACCCGGGCGGTTACATATGCAATCCCGCTCGGTGTGCTTGGAGGACTTGGGCAAGGATTTTTCTGGCTGGCCTACAATGTGGTTTATTTTGAAATCACGGAGCCGGCCAACCGGGACCGCTTCAACGGCTGGACAGGGCTGATTGCCTCCGGTGCAGGTATTGTCGTTCCCTGGATATCGGGATTTATTATTACGGCTTCTACGGGTAACCAGGGCTACAGTATAATCTATACCGCATCGGCCATCATATTTGGCATTGCCACGATTCTCAGTTTTTGGCTCAAAAAGAGAGAGGCTGCCGGCCGCTATGAATGGCTGTATGGCTTCAGGCAGCTCAAAACTCCCGGTGACCCTTGGCGCCGCGTTGCGCTTGCGATTGTGGCGCAGGGCATACGCGACGGGGTATTTATGTTTCTTGTCGGGCTGCTGGTCTTTATGGCGACAAGAAATGAACAGAAGCTTGGCAGCTTCTCGCTGATCACTTCGCTGCTTGCTTTGATCAGCTTCTGGCTGATCGGCAGGCTGCTCAGGCCGCACTTGAGGAGCCGGGCGATGCTGTTTGGGGCTGCAGCGGTGACGGCGGCCATACTGCCGCTGTTTTGGCCGCAGCGCTATGAAACGCTGCTGATATTCGGGATCGGAACGGCGCTTTTTATGCCGCTTTTTATTATTCCCATGACATCGGTGGTCTTCGATTTGATCGGGCGCAATGAGGAAAGCGTCAAACGGCGGGAAGAATTCGTTGTCCTGCGGGAAACCTCCCTGACAATTGGACGCCTAGTTGGGATTGCCGCTTATTTGCTCGTACTGCCCCAGGCAAATTCCGCACCGCAGGCTATTCCTTGGCTCATGCTGATCATTGGCGCTTTTCCGTTAGCGTGCTGGTTCCTGGTACGGGGCTATGTGAACAGAAGTCCTGCCGGAAGGAAGGAACCGGTCTGACCCAAGCGGCTGGACAAATATCCGGGTGGCCTCACATGGATCAGACGATGCTTTATTGGAGAATAAGCAGAGCAAAAGGAGAAGCCCTGATAAAGCGGGGCTTCTCTTTTTTTGGGTAAGGTATATTTGCAGACTATACTTGCTTATCTTCCTCTTTGTGATCGGCAACGAGATCCTTGGCTGATGATTTGAACTCATGAAGCGTGCGTCCTACTGCACGTCCGAGCTCCGGCAGCTTGGTAGGGCCGAAAACAATCAAAACGACAACGAGAATCATCATAAGTCCGGGCAGTCCGATATTTTGCAGCATAGGATCACTCCTCTATTTTTTAATCTTGATTGTAGCGCTTGGGATAGACGGCAACAGCTTCAATTTCAATGAGCCAATCAGCATTGACCAGGGCGGCGACTCCAAGTGTGGAGCGGGCCGGTTTAACGGGATTTTCCGGTGTGTTGAAAAATTGCGCATAGGCTTCGAACCAGCCGTCAAAATCAAATTTGCCTTCTTTCAGAGTATCCTGGGCGATGTATACGCGGAGATAAGCGACATCGGCAAGCGTCAAATCCTGCTCCTTCAACTGTTTTTCAATTTCCTTCAGAATGCCGATTCCCTGGGTCTTGGTATCGCCGTATCGTTCATATACGGTTTTCCCATCCTTGTTGAGCACAGGCGGTACAGTACCGCTTGTCGAAAAAGTGGCTGAACCGGCAGGGATGGCGACCGAGCTGGAGATGGAAGAAGTGGGGCTTCCGTAGTATTCCACTTCATTAATAGGCTCCTTCAAATATCTGTTCGGGGTCTCGGGATCCCCCTGTGCGGCAAATGCGCTCACACAAAGAAAGCTGGATATGACGGCTGTGCCCATCAATAATTTGACTTTTTTCGGCAGGCTCAATAATATTCCTCCTTATGGTCTATTAGTCTTTCAGGACGCGCTGATGGATGTCCGTTACAACCGAACGGGCGGATTCAATCGCCCCGGCCTGCCAAGCCGTGATGTAGCTGATATGCTCCCCGGCAAGGTAGATTCGTCCGTCCGGCTTGCAAAGCGTAGGATAGTAGGTCTTCCGGTCGTCTCCGGAATAAGATACCCAGCCTCCGAGATTGTATTTTATTTTTTTCCAGTCGATCGAGAAGGAGGTCTGGAACTCATCATAGAATTGCGGATGAATTTTGGCCCCCTGCATCATGGCATGCTTTTCGCGTTCCTGATAGGACATTTTGCCCAGCTTGTCGGCGTTGGAGCCAAAGACATAGTAACCGAGCAGAATGCCTTTCTTGGAAAAATATTTCGTAGGCGGGTAGTACATTTGGGTGATATCCATATTGGTCATGGTATTGCCGCCGTAGATTTGCTCATCCTCTTCCCAGAAGCGGCGTTTGAACTGAAGCCCCATTTTCCCTGCGGAGGCATATCCGACGCTGGAAATCGCTTTGGCCATATTAGGCGAGAAGTCTGCCGGGATGCCCTTGAGGACAGATAAGGGGATTGTGCAGATGCAGAAATCGCCTGTCACTTCTCTGTCGACATTCTTCTGCAGATCCGTATAGACAATCCGCACTCCCGAGGAGGACTGACGGATTTCTTTAACCTCCGCCTTGTATTTGATCTGGTGTCCTACCCTTTTCTCAAAGGCTTTGGAGATCATATCCATGCCTCCGACAGGGTGGAACATCATCATTTGCATATCATAGCTGTATTCGCTGCTGAAGAAATTGCCGAAGCCGGAATTAATGATCGCTTTCATGTCAAAAGGGTCTCTCAGCACCCCGGCGTCCAGTCTGCTTCCCGGTTCGTCCTTATAGCCGCCGCGTTCAGAGCCCCGGTAAAACAAATCCTCTTCAAGATTCCCTTCCGCCTTGAGATAGTTGACCAGTTTAATTTTCTCGTCTGCCGTAATCGGGAGATCGAGCGCTTTCTGATTAACGGCTTTCGCCATCATCTCGGAAACATAACCTCTCATATCGGCTTTGGCAGCCCGTTTGCGGATCTTCTGGCCGGAAAGCGCGCCCACATTCTCGTTATAATAATAAGCGCTGTCATTCACGTTGTTGAAGGGCTCCATCTCCACGCCAAACTCACGGCAGTAGTCCATGGTCACATGAAACTGCGGAATGCGCATTGGACCTGCGTTCAGGTACATGCCGTCATCGAACCGGGCGATCTGCTTGGAAGCGCCCACCTCAGCTTCTGTCGTGCCCTTCCTGACCGACCAGTTCCGTCCGCCCGCCCGTTCCCTGGCTTCAAGAATGGTAACGTCGTAGCCGGCTTTACCGAGCTCGTAGGCAGCTGTCATACCGCCGATACCAGCTCCGAGAATAATGACTTTCTTGCCATTGCGGTTGGTTGCCGTTAAATCGCCACTTCGGGGAGGCGTGAAATCTGCTGCTTTTACGGTTTCAGGCGAAAGCAGGCCGAGTGTTCCCATAACACTGAATACGGCCGCCGATCCTCCGACTTTTCCAACGGTCGTTAAGAACTGCCTGCGGGTAATTTCATTCGGTTTCTCTTTAGTCTCCACGGCGCGACATCTCCTTCTCAAAGTAGATTCAACCTTGCAAGGAAAATGTATCACACCGCTTGCCGTGGCGAATCAAAAAATGTTAGATTATCTAACATAAATTATTTTTATGCGCAGCCTGAATTTAATAAATATTTATAATAGACTTGCAAAGATTTAAAGCGCTTGCTATAATCCGTCCCAACCCCCTTGATTAACGTCATGTTTCTTAACATTTAAGGTTATTTTACTTACTGAATTGATGTTGAAGCATTCAAACACCAAAGGAGGCTAAGCGTTATGGAAGAGAAAGTGATGTATATAGGGATGGTGTGTGAGCTTACAGGATTATCTGAAAGGCAGATTCGTTACTACGAGGAAAGAAAGCTGGTTTTTCCCGTTAGGACCAAAGGAGGAGTTCGAAAATATTCATTCGAGGACGTGGATAATATCCGTGAGATCAACCGGAATATAAAGGATGGTTTTCGGACGTTTGAGCTGAAAGGCATGCTGAACAAACGTCTGCACGGAAGAGGCCAGGCATAATTCAAATACGAAAGGGGAAACCGTGATGTTTGAAGAAAAGAAGATGACCTTAATTGAACATCTTGCAGAGCTTCGAAAACGGATTATCGGGGTAATTGTCGTTCTATTTCTGACCATGATCGGGGGCTTGATCCTTTCGCCAAAAGTACTTCTCTATCTGAAAGGCGTTCCGCCGGCTTCCGGAATTACATGGAATGTTTTCTCGCCCTGGGACGCGCTGCGTATCTATATGCAGGTTGCCTTTGTGATTTCGGCAGCCGTCACTCTCCCCTATATCCTGTACCAGCTCTGGAGCTTTATGAAAGTCGGGCTAAAGAAGGAGGAACAGGAGGCTACGCTGCGCTACATTCCCTACTCGGTCCTATGTTTCCTGATTGGAATTGGATTCGCGTATTTTGTCGTATTTCCGATGAGCTTCAGTTTTACTTCCCGGATATCCGACCAGCTGGATCTTACCCAGACGTACGGCATCGCCCAATACTTCGGTTTCATGCTCAGCATCGTAATACCCATGTCCCTGGCTTTTGAACTGCCGGTTGTTATTATGTTTTTGACAAAAATCGGTGTGCTTACGCCCAAGGTATTGAACAGCATGCGCCGTTATGCCTACCTGGGACTTGTCATTTTGGCCAGTCTGATCTCACCGCCTGAACTCATTTCGCATTTGATGGTCTTTATCCCTCTGGTTGTTCTTTATGAAATCAGCGTCTTGCTGTCCCGTGTCGTCTATCGCAAGAAGACAAAAGTGCCGGCTATCGATGCAGCTGTAATGAACGGGTGATCCGGTGCGGATAACTCTGCTTCCTATCTATCCGGCAAATTGAGAGGATAGGCATGACGACCCGTATAACCTGTATATAATGAAGCAAAAAATAAGGGGCTGCCGCGGCGGTCCCTTTTTCATGCGTCCTTGCTTTACTCTGTATTGACGAAACGATATATATTCATTAGCTGCAGGGCGTTAGATCCATTATAATTGATGGTGGAACAACAAGCGTACGCTGATCCGGCGAGCAGCAGGATTGGAAGCTAATGAAATAACGGAAGAGGATTGGGATCATGGCTAAAGTGAAGGACGGCATCATCGGTTTATGCGTTGGAGACGCTTTGGGCGTTCCTGTCGAATTTCGGTCGAGACAAGCATTGGAGCAGTCGCCGCTGACGGATATGACAGGCTTCGGCTCGCATAATCAGCCTGCAGGAACCTGGTCGGATGACAGCTCTCTTACCTTCTGCCTGATGGACAGCTTGGCGGAATGCAGAGAAATTGATTTGGTTGATCTGGCAGGCAAGTTCGGCGAATGGTGCTGGAGAGCCAAATGGACGCCGCATGACGAAGTATTTGATATCGGCATTGCCACCCGGGAGGCGATCATCAGACTGGAAGATGCGGCGCTGCCTCCGCAGCTTGCAGGCGGATCAGATGAATTCAGCAATGGGAACGGTTCTTTAATGAGGATTCTTCCGCTTGCCTATTACCTGGAGGGTCATTCCTTTGAAGAGCGCATACATGCCGTAACGCGGATATCTTCTCTTACCCATAGACATCCGATTTCGATTATTGCTTGTGTAATCTATGTGGAAATTGCTATTTCCCTGATAGAAGGGAAGCATTTAGAGGACAGTCTGGATCAGGCTAAGGAAGCTGTTGCCCGGCATTATGCCCTCAGTCCGGAGCTTTCGGCTTTCGATCGCGTTATGCAGGGGGATTTGAAGCGGCTGGGCAGGAATGAGATTCAGTCCTCCGGTTATGTGGTTCATACGCTGGAAGCCAGTCTGTGGTGTCTGATGAATTCCGGAAGCTATGAGGAAGCGGTATTGAAAGCAATCAATCTGGGCGAGGATACAGATACGACCGGAGCTGTTACAGGTGGATTGGCCGGTCTGATGTACGGACTTGACGGTATCCGCAAGAGCTGGATCATACAGCTGGCAAGGCTTGAAGAGATTATGGGCTTATGCGATCGGTTCGAAGAGGCCATAGAGCAAAGAAAGTGAAATCAGGGAGGATATAATGGGGCGTATTGTAAACAGCATAACGGAGCTTATCGGAGATACACCCGCGGTTTGTCTGCAGCGATTGACGCAGCCGGAAGACGCGGAGGTGATTGTAAAGCTGGAGAGATTCAACCCCAGCGGCAGCGTGAAGGACCGCGCGGCGTCTTCCTTGATTCTGGATGCCGAGCGAAGAGGCAAGATTCAGCCGGGGGATACGATTATTGAACCAACAAGCGGGAATACCGGAATAGGTCTGGCGATGAATGCCGCAGCCAAAGGCTACAAGCTGATTCTGGTTATGCCCGACAATATGTCGCAGGAGAGAATCTCGCTGCTTAAGGCCTATGGTGCAAAAGTAGTTCTGACGCCGGCGGCGGAGCGGATGCCCGGCGCGATCCGCAAAGCAATGGAGCTGCAGGCTGAACGGCCAGGCAGCTATATTCCCAATCAATTCGAGAACCCTGCGAACCCCGATATTCACCGGGTAACAACGGCGCTGGAAATTATCGAACAAACGGAAGGCCGACTTGACGCTTTTATTGCCACTTCAGGAACAGGGGGCACAATAACCGGTACAGGCGAAGCCTTGAAGGCGGCCATTCCCGGTCTGCATATAGCTGTCGTCGAGCCATTGGGATCGCCAGTCCTGTCCGGCGGCCAGCCTGGGCCGCATAAGCTTGTGGGCACCAGTCCCGGCTTCGTCCCGGCTATACTCAACACCTCCGTATATAACGAAATTATCCGCGTGTCCGATGATGATGCCATCCGCACCATGCGCGATCTGGCCAGACTGGAAGGACTGCTTCTGGGCCCGTCCTCCGGGGCGGCTGTCTGGGCAGCCATGCAGGTTGCCTCCCGGATAGGAAAAGGCGGGCGTGTGCTCTGCATGGCCCCGGACAGCGGCGAGCGTTATTTAAGTATGGAGCTATATTGAAAGAAGAAGAGGAGGACGCATGGATGTTTAATTTTTCCAGCTGCTCAAGGCTTCCCTGACAATAAGCCGTCTTTCATTGATGTAGTTCTTGAATACCTCCGGCTCTTCTTGAAAAGTGTGGAAGGGCCACTTTCTCGTGAAATCGTCTCTGATCGCTGGCGTAAGCTCCCCGTGCAGCTTCATCAGGACGGGCTCCAGCCGCTGTATGGTAAATTTATCAGTCAACAGCTGGTTTAGAATACGGCGATAAGCCAGCCGGCAGGAACGGTAGGATAATATTTTGCGCGTCAGGATGTTGTACCCCTTTACCCGGACCAGATCGCTGCCGCATAATTTGCCATAGCAGTTTCTTCCCCAAGTGCCCTCATAATCCCAGGGGATAATCCGGTACTTGCCGCTTGTTGTATGCTCATAAAGGGCATAGTTCTGATCAAATCCGTCATAATTTCCGGTCAGCACGGCGCCGGCAAGCCACTTCAAGTAAAGTCCGATGTCGAGCCGCTTGACGAGATAGGAACGTAGAGCTTCGCCGGCGGGGCGGTTAATCCGTCTAACGAAGCGGGTCAGGCGGACAGGTGTCTCCTTCGTCCCCTTCATCACGCGGTAACCGGAAAAAAGTGTAGATTTATGCTGATTCGTATCCGGGTCGATGAGACTGAAGTTGGCATTGTCATTAACCGCGTAGATGAGCGCCCTGGAGCCGATTTTCCGTTTTCTGAAGAAGGTCTGGTCCACGGCTTCGATATCCAGATAAACGCCGTGGGGCTGATCATTCCATTCCAGCCAGAAATGACGGGTTGAGGGTGCCGGTACCTGGATGGAGTTGAAAAAATGAAAGGAAAGGGCATTGCGCATCATCGACGGGTCGTCGAATTCAGCATTCCAATGCATGGTCTTATTATTACCATACCGCAGCTCGTAAGATTTTTTGGGATAATTGCGAGTATGGCCCCCGCGGAAGCGAAGCTGCGCCTCATAGGATTCTCCGTCCATTTCAAGTTTAACGGGAGCGAATTCATTGCTCCATACATCAGCCTGGAGCCTTGACAAATCGTCCTCATTGATCGTTATTTTGCGGGTCGGCAGTCCTTCCCCGGACATTGGACCATCTCCTTAACCAAAAGATAAAGCCTATCGGTAAAGACGATAGGCTTTTTTTATGATTCTTTACATTATGCAGGCATCAGCCTAATGGTCACTGCTGGTATGCCATGATTTACAAAGTCTGCAGGGTGAAAGGCTGCACCTTAATAGCGGTTTCCGCCGCGAGAACCTTGTGTACCTTGAGCCCCTCCGGAGCCTTGTGTACCCTGAGCCCCTCTGGAGCCTTGTGTACCCTGAGCCCCTCTGGAGCCTTGTGTACCCTGAGCCCCTCTGGAGCCTTGTGTACCCTGAGCCCCTCTGGAGCCTTGTGTACCCTGAGCCCCTCTGGAGCCTTGTGTACCCTGAGCCCCTCTGGAGCCTTGTGTACCCTGAACGCCTCTGGAGCCCTGTGTGCCGCCAAGTCCACTTGAACGGTTCTCGCCTTGCGTCCTTTGAACATCGCCGGATCTGTGCTTGTTACCTTTTGTTACATGATCCTCGCCCTCTGCGCACGGCATACCATTGGTATCTTCTTCCGTACTCTGCGCATCCTGCTTCTTTGGACTGCATTTCGCTCCTTTCCATGACTTCTTTGAAGTTTTTTTGCTGCGTTTATAACCTTTGCCATTTGTACCGCTCATGAATAATTTCCTCCTTATATCATATTTATACAGGCTATGAAAATAATCTATCTATCGCGCTAGGTTACAATCCAACTTGAACAAAATAGATATGAATCTACTTATTGTGCTGGGTTGCAATCCAACTTGAATAAAAATAGATATGAATCTAGTACCGGATTATTGCGAGATACATATAGATATATTACAAATTGCTCAACATGATGGATTTCATGGAGGCAAGTATTGGAGGGATGAAAGACGAAACGAGTCGGTTGTACCGGATTGTCAGCAGCTGAAGTTTTTTGAAGGTTGAACCTTGGAATTAGTCGCGAAGGAAAGAAAAGTGCTCTGGTGTTCATTATCCGCAATCTTTCGACTATGCGGCCTCGGATCTGATGATCGTCATTATTGAGCTATTAGAAGAAAGAACTTGTCACCGATCAGCTTCCACCAGCTTCTCTTCTAATAGTTGAAAGTATCAAACCGCTTATAATCTATTCATTCATGGAGGGATTCTTCAATGGAACATATTCAAAAAGCAAGCCATAACAAAAAAACAGTTAGCTTAAGCAGCAATGCCAGTCCTGGCAGCAAAGGACATAAAAGCTATACAAGTAATGCATCCGATGCGTCCCCTTCAATGGGCGGCGGCAGCCACTATGACAACTATCTGAACAGCCTGATCGGCAAACAAATAAAAATTAACCGCGGCGGTCCTGAGTCTCTTGTCGGCAGACTGGTTGGGGTACAAAGCGATTATGTTGCCTTGTATGCTAAAGAAGGTACTGTGTATATCAATTCAAGTCACGTAAAAAGCATTACCGAGCTTGAAGGCAGCAAAAGCCAAGGAAGCTGGACGCCCAACTATATTGTCGCATCTGATTTTGTTGGCGTTTTACACAAAATGGTTAAATCCTTTGCTCAAGTAAACTGGGGCGGTCCTGAGAAAGTGGAAGGCTTCATAGCCGAAGTGGGAAACCAGTCGCTGCTCCTTGTTGTCAACGGACAAGATTTGATGCGTATTCCGCTCTACCATATCAAAACCGTTAAATCTTCCGGCAAATATGCCAGCAGCGGAAGCAAGGGCAACAAATCGGGAAGCGGCAGCAAATCCGGAGGAACTCAAGGAAGCGGAAGCGGCAGCGGCAAATCCGGAGGAACTCAAGGAAGCGGAAGCGGCGGCAAATCCGGAGGAACCCAAGGAAGCGGAAGCGGCGGCGGCAAATCCGGAGGAACTCAAGGAAGCGGAAGCGGCGGCAAATCCGGAGGAACTCAGGGAAGCAGAACTGGAGGCAGCCAGGGCAATAAATCCGGAAGCAAAAGAAACAGTACGGGAGGAAGCGGGAAGGGCAAATCCCGCAGCAATCAAGGAAGCAGAAACAGCAGCAGCAAAAAATCAGGAAGAAAAGGATAATTACCGCACGAGCAGCATCAATCGCGCCAATTGTAACCGTGAACCTTTCACAAGGATGGGAATCAGGGCTGAATTCATGCCGGTGCCGGCATATCAAGCCGGCGCTGGCAGCAGCTTTGCCACCTGCAATTAAAATCTATCATCAACCGATTTATATCAAATGCGCCTCAATAATATCTGGATGCAAATCTCAGGATGAAAGGAGGTTGTTCTCATTGAAAAGTCGTCATCCTTTATTAGACCAGTATGTTGAGCTTGACGTTTCCGGCGCTTCTCTACCTATAAAAGGAAAACTGATCGATTTGGGCCAAGACATATTAGTCGTGCACAATGGGAGACAATTTTTGTATATACCATTTGTTCATCTGCAGCAGATGCGGTTAATCGTTAATGAGTATCAGGATATCGAAGTGCCGGAGCCGCATTTTGAGCAGCAAAATGATCTTATTTCATATCGAAAAGTATTGATGAACGCAAAAGGCATGTTTTCCGAACTGTATATTACCGGCCATCAGTCGATCCATGGCTATTTAACGAGTGTGATGAACGATTTCTTTGTTTTTTACTCGCCGGTCTATCATTCGGTCATGGTTTCCCTGAAGCATCTGAAATATTTGATACCATATAACCCCAATGTCACGCCGTATACCTTGACGCCGGAGCAGTTTCCGCTCAAGCCTTCTCCCATTACGCTTGCCCGTACGTTTGATCAGCAAATGAATAAACTGCTTGGTGAATTCGTCATCCTGGATCTCGGCGAGAACCCAAATAAAATCGGAGTCCTCAAAAGTATTGATCAGAGCATGATCGAACTGTCGAACGCGGATGGCAAATCCATTTATCTGCATTTTGACCATGTAAAAACAATCCATCTTCCTTAATCCGGAAAGATTGAATTCTTCCTGAAAAGGAGGAATTCGGATACATATAAATTTCAGGCGGAGGACATAATACGGAAGGTTCAATGAATTGGAAAAAAGGAGGGAGTTTTCACATGATGCAGCCTATCTCATCCAAGGAAATGGAATATATCGTCGATTCCATATCCAATGAGGATCTATTGATGAAGCAATGCGCTGCTGTAGCCGTTGCAGCGCAGACCCAGGGAATTAAACAGGTATGTTCGCAAATGATATCGATGCACCACCAGAACACGCAGACATTAATGAATTCACTTCAGCAGCATCAGCAGCTGGCGCCAACCCAGCCGCAAAATTAGAGGAACGGGAGGAATCCGATATGTATCAGCAGCAAAATATGCAAAATGGACAAGTTCAAATGCTCATGCCGGAAGAGGATATGGCTTATACCGTCCTGGCCGATCTGAAACGTGTGGTTCGGGAGTACGCGACAGCGGCAACAGAATCAAGCTGTCCGGAAATCCGCGGGATGTTCACCCATTTGCTGAATAATACGCTTCATATGCAGGGAGAATTGTTCAACGCGATGAAGCAGGCCAATATGTACAGCGTCTCATCGCCTGCGCTCCGTCAGGATCTGACCAAGCAGCTCCAGCAAAATCAGCAAACCCTGGTCAAGACGGAACAGCATCTGCAAAAGCTTCAGCAAAGTCAGTCAAGCCAACAAATGCAGCAGCCTTCCGGGCAGCACCAGGCTTATCAGCAGCAGCAGCAAATGCCGCAGCAAAACGGCCAGTATTATATGTAGCTTAAACAGCCCTTTGGGCCGTTTTTTTCGGAAGAGCCCCCTGATGGGGCTCTTTCCTGTTTGCAAGCCTTACATCTTTGCGCTTTGCAGGAAGCTTGGATTCGTTGTAATATATTCATTATAACTAATGACGCGAAGGCAGGACTGTCCACCATTGTAGTCCTTTGGAGGGCGGTACTGCCTGCGGTTGATTAATATTGCTTTGGGAGGGTATGACGATGAATGAGCGCAAGATGAAAATATTAGAGCTGCTAAAAGAAGATGCGCGCCGCAGTGCGGATCTGATCGCGACCATGCTGGATGAACCGGTGGCGGAAGTGAAGCAGGAGATTGCAGAAATGGAAGAAGACCATATCATCGTCAAATACGCCACTGTCGTCAACTGGAGCAAAGTGGAGGATGAGAAGGTAACGGCTTTGATTGAGGTGCAGATTACACCGGAACGCGGCCGGGGCTTCGAGGGCATCGCGGAGCGGATTTATTTGTATCCCGAAGTGAAATCGGTCTATTTGATGTCAGGCGCTTATGACCTGCTGGTAGAGGTTCAAGGCAAGACGCTGAAAGACGTCGCATCCTTCGTTTCCAACAAGCTGTCACCCATTGACGCGGTTCTGTCCACCAAAACATTTTTTATTTTGAAGAAGTATAAACAGGATGGCATTATATTCGAAGAGCATGAAGACGATCACCGTCTTCTTATCTCACCGTAAAGGGTGACCGATCATGATAAAAGACGAAGAACTTCAGCAGAGCACCCTGACAAGCCGGACTTCCATGGCTGACTATCTGTCGCCGCAGGCGCGGGTTATGAAGCCATCGGGAATCCGCCGATTTTTTGATTTGGCAAGCGGCCGCAAGGACATTATTACGCTTGGCGTGGGCGAGCCTGATTTTGTTACGCCATGGCATGTCCGCGAGGCCTGTGTGTACTCGCTGGAAATGGGCAAAACCCAGTATACCTCCAATGCCGGCACGCCGGAGCTGCGCGAGGAAATCGGTCATTATCTGAACCGTCAATTCGATGTCTCCTATGAACCCGGCAATGAAATACTGGTGACGGTAGGCGGAAGCGAAGCGATCGATCTGGCGCTGCGTGCGCTTATTGCCCCAGGGGATGAGATTCTTGTTCCTGAGCCTTGTTATATTTCCTATTCGCCGATCACCTCCCTGAGCGGAGGCGTACCGGTCGGAATTGAAACCTATGCCAAGGATCAGTTCAAACTGACGGCCGAGTCGCTGCAGGCTGTCATCACACCACGGTCCAAAGTACTTATTTTATGCTATCCCAGCAATCCGACGGGCGGTATCATGACCCGTGAAGACTGGCTGCCGATTGCAAAAGTGGTCGAGGAAAATGACCTGATCGTCATTTCGGATGAAATTTACGCGGAGCTTACGTACGGCACCAAGCATGTCAGCTTTGCCTCGCTTCCGGGCATGAAGGACCGGACTATTCTGGTCAGCGGCTTCTCCAAGGCGTTCGCCATGACCGGCTGGCGGATCGGATATGCCTGCGGGCACCGCGATCTTATAGCGGCTATGTTGAAAATTCATCAGTATACCGTCATGTGCGCACCTGTAATGGCTCAGGTCGCAGCTCTGGAAGCTCTCAAAAACGGACTGGAGGAAAAAGACCGCATGGTGGAGGCTTATAACCAGCGCCGCCGTCTCGTGGTTCACGGGTTCCGCGAAATCGGCCTGGAATGCCATGAACCCCAAGGAGCGTTCTACGCCTTTCCTTCTATTAAGGCAACCGGACTCAGCTCCGAAGAGTTCGCCACCGCCCTGCTGCTTGAGCAAAGTGTTGCCGCCGTGCCCGGAGATGTGTTCGGTCTCGGCGGGGAAGGCCATCTGCGCTGCTCCTATGCTACATCTGTCAGCCAACTGACTGAGGCGATTGAGCGGATAGGCAATTTTGTCCGCAAATATACGGCAGGATAAGTCCGTTTTGGCCGCAAAAAATTATATTCATAATTGTAATTGTTTGTTATAATTTAGTAAAACTGCAAGGAACCTAGGAACAACGAAGAAGAATAAATGAACAAATTACATCTTCCGTTGCTATATCCTTAAAGTATTGTGGGGTAAATTCCACGAAACAACAGCATTAGATCGACGACAAGGAGGGATGGCAATGGCTTTTGCGGATTATGGCCTATCGTTCAATAATGAGCCGGGCACCGTGTCAGCTAGACAGTTGTCTTCCTCGATACAATCGCTAGAAGCTGAGATTTATGCGCTCCGAACGAAGATGGAGCAATCCTATACGGAAGAAACGACATTTAATTCCGATATCGTGATTGATCTCAGCCGGAGGCTGGATTTGAAGATTAATGAGTATATGCATGTCATGAGAAAAAAGTCGAAATCATCATAATGCGGATTTTCTTACCCGGGAAGCCCCTGACGAGGGCTTCTTTTATTTTTTTTATACTCTTATTTATGCTATATTTGACGTAGATATTCGATGTGGAGGGATTATGTTGCTGCGTTTGCCGACAAGGTTTCGAGCTTTATTTGCAGGTTTTGCGTTACTGGTATTATGTATGACTCTTTCGGGCTGCGGATCCAATGCCGATCTGACTGTATTTATTATGCCCAAGGAATATTTGCCGGATGGTGTGGCTGCCAAGGTCGAGGAGCAGCTCAAAGCCAAATTTGGCGAAGAGAAGACGATTGAAGTAAACGCTTCTCCAATGTACAACGACCAGAAGCTGATTGTGGAAATTGCTGCCGGAGGAAACGGAATTCTGATCCTCCCCAAGGATACCTTGATGAGCATGATTACTCAGGGCCCGGCGATTCAGCTGGACAAGTGGTTCGACGCTTCCGCCTATCCGGAAGGTGTGCTTGAGAGCGACCTCGGCGATTCGAAGAATCCGAAGCTCGTCAAGGGCTTGTTCGCGATTCCCGTCGAAAAGACGATATTCAAGGATGCGGGCTATAACGAACCCAATATGCTGATGATTATTCCGGCAAATGCGCCGGATCAGGATTTATCCATTGAAGTCATGAAGGAGCTCGTCAAGCCATGAGATTATATACCCGAACGGGAGACGATGGGCAAACGTCGGTAAAGGGCGGACGTGTCCGCAAGGATGATGAACGTGTTGAAGCTTACGGTACGATTGATGAGCTGAACTCATTCGTTGGCCAGGCGGCGGCTGTAGCAGCGGCAGCAGGCGGGCTGGATGAGCTGGTGGTGCAGCTGGCCCAGATCCAGCAGGAATTATTCGATTGCGGTTCTGATCTTGCTTTTGCTGAACCTAAGAGCCGTCAGATGAAAATGGATGCGGAGCCGGCGGTTAGACTCGAGGGGTGGATAGACGCTCATGTGGAGGCGGCTCCGGAAGTGACCCGCTTTATTCTGCCGGGAGGAAGTGAAGTGTCGGCCCTGCTGCATGTATGCCGGACTGTATGCCGCAGAGCGGAGCGCCGCGTCGTTACATTGTCGGCGGAGCTTCCCGTCAATCCCGAGGCACAGAAATATATCAACCGGCTCTCTGATTATTTCTTCGCAGCTGCCCGTTTTGCCAATGCCAGACTGGGTGTTCCCGATACGGAGTATGTGCGCAGCGCCGAAGTATTCCGCAAAAAGAAATGAGCGGCCTCTATTATGACCCGCTGGTGCTTGAGATATCCGCCGAAGATGAGGGCAGGATGGTCCGGACGGTGCTTGAGAAGCGGCTGGGCGTCTCCCGCAAGCTGATGTCGCGGCTGAAGCTGACGGAGCAGGGACTGACGCTGAACGGGAAACGCGTGTTTACGAATGAGCGGGTCAAGCAGGGCGATTGTCTGGCCGTGCGTATGGAACAGGAGCAATCCGATGATATATTGCCTGAGCCGATGCCCCTCGATATTGTATACGAAGACCGCGAGCTGCTGATTGTGAACAAGCTTCCTGGAATCATTGTTCATCCCACGCACGGACATTACACGGGTACGCTTGCCAACGGGGTTGTCCATCACTGGCTGGAGAGGGGAGAAACGGTCCGTTTCAGACCGGTCCATCGGCTGGATGAGGAGACATCAGGACTTGTCGCAATCGCCAAGAACCCCTATATCCATCAGCAGTTGTCGGAGCAGATGCAGGCTGGCGAGATCGACAAGCGCTACCGGGCGTTTGTCTATAAATCTCCGGATCCGGCGTACGGAACGGTGGATGCCCCGATTGACCGCAATCCCGAAGAACCGCATTTGCGCGTGGTTATTCCAGGCGGGTATGCTTCGGTTACCCATTACGAGACCGAAGCTGTTTATCGGAGCGGCGGCGCAGCGAAGATCAAGCTGAAGCTTGAGACAGGACGAACGCACCAAATTCGGGTACATATGAAGCATATCGGCTGTCCGCTTATCGGCGATAAGCTCTATGGTTATGCATCGTCCAGTAGAAGCAGCGGCGGTTCAGCCGAGCTGGAAGCAGCTGTGGAGCGTCAGGCGCTTCATGCGGCAACGCTCGGCTTTACCCATCCCATGACGCATAAATATATGGAGTTTGAAGCAGCTCTTCCGCAGGATTTGCAGCAGCTGGAGAAGCTGCTTCTTGCCGGACCGCGGGTAAAATGAGGATTTTGGCTTTAACGAAAGGAAGCTTTCTATGAAGAAATTGACATTCTATGGTTATCCCAAATGCGGTACCTGCCGTGTTGCCGTTAAATCGCTGAGTGGCAAAGGCTATGAGCTGGACTCGCATAATCTGTTCGAACAGGCGCCATCCGCTGAAGTATTAACAGAGCTGATCGGGCGGAGCGGACTTGAGGTGAAGAAATTTTTTAATACCTCGGGAGAGGCTTATAAAGAATTGAATCTAAAAGATAAGCTCCCCACTTTATCAGATAAGGAAAAAATAGAGCTGCTGGCTTCCAATGGCAGATTAATCAAAAGGCCGGTCGTAACAGACGGCTTAAAGGTAACGGTAGGTTTCAAGGACGACGACTATGATCGTGTCTGGGGTAGTTGACAACGTTGGAGGGAACTGGCTGGTGACGAAGAAATGGCAGGCCGAGCGACTGTCCATGCTGGGTTCTTCCATATTCGCAGAGGTGGGACATTGGAAGAGCAAGGCGCGCGAACAGGGGCTTGATGTAATCGATTTAAGTATTGGCAGTCCGGACCTGCCTCCTTCGCAGCGGGTTCGGCAGGTATTAAGCGAGGCTGTGCTGAGAGACGGGGCCTATCAATATCCGGGATCGAGAGGAAGCGCAGCTTTTCTGGAGCAGGCGGCAGATTGGCTGGCATTCCGCTTCGGCATTTCGGTTGATCCCGAAACCGAGATGCTCTCTCTTATGGGCTCGCAGGACGGTCTTGGCCATCTGGCGCTCGCTCTGTGCAATCCCGGCGACATCGCGTTGGTGCCGGACCCGGGCTACCCCGTTTACGCTGCAGGGCTCGCCCTGGCTGGAGTAACACCGTACCATATGCCGCTGCTTGCAGAGAACGGCTATCTTCCGGATCTGGCTTCGATACCGGCTGAGGTGCTGGCCAAAACCAAATTCATGCTGCTGAACTATCCCGGCAATCCGGTATCGGCTGTAGCCGATTTGTCCTTTTTTGCCGCGGCGGTCGCGTTCGCCAAGCGGCATCAGATTCTGATCGTTCATGATCTGGCCTATTCCGAAATGGCCTTCGACGGCTACAAGCCGCCCAGCATACTGCAGGTGGAGGGTGCTGGCGAGGTTGCGGTCGAATTTCATTCCTTATCCAAAAGCTTCAACATGGCAGGCTGCCGGATCGGTTTTCTGGCAGGAAACAGAGAAGCAGTGGGCGCTCTGGGGGCGCTTAAGGCGAATATCGATTATGGCGTATTTCTGCCGGTGCAGGAGGCTGGAATTGCCGCTTTGCAGCAGGATATGGAGGGAGCAATCCCGTCGGTAGGCGCTGTCTATGAAGAGCGGCGGGATGCGTTTCTGGATGCTTTGCGCGAAGAAGGCTGGGAGGTAGCGAAGCCTAAAGCGACAATGTTCGTCTGGGCCCAGCTGCCTACGATGTGCTGGAATTTGGCTGATCCGTGGGACTCCCGGAGCATTTCCCGGGAAATGCTAAGCCGCTGCGGCGTGGCTGTTATTCCCGGCGACGCGTTTGGCGCGCAAGGGGAAGGATTTATTCGCATTGCGCTTGTGGAGAGCAGGCAGCGTCTTGTTGAAGCGGCGCGCCGTATAGGTCATTTTATTCGGGGAGAGTAAACGGGGCGGACGAAGGGAGCGGGTGGATGAATATGAGTGTTTACGATCAAATGGCGATGTTTGAGGACCTCGAGAGCCAGGAAATCAAGGAGAATAGTGAGAACAAGCTGCTGCTTGTCGATGGAATGGCGTTGCTGTTCCGCGCTTTTTTTGCCAACTCCTATGGAGGAACAGTAAGGCGAACGAGCAGCGGCGTTCCGGTTAACGCCATTTACGGGTTTGTGAAGTATTTTATGGACGCCGTGCAGCGCTTCAAGCCAACGCATGTCGTATGCTGTTGGGATATGGGCAGTCAAACCTTCCGTACCTCTCAATATGACGGCTACAAGGCCAACCGGCCCTCCGCGCCGGAGGATCTGATTCCCCAGTTTGATCTGGTGAAGGATGTTGTTGCAAGCTTTGGCGTTCCCAATGTCGGCATTGCCGGCTATGAAGCGGATGACTGCATCGGGACGCTGGCCAAACGCCACAGCGGCGATGCGCATGTCTATGTACTTTCAGGAGATCATGATTTGCTGCAGCTGGTGGATGAGCGGATCTCGGTTGTCATAATGAAAAAAGGCCAAGGCAACTATGCGGTTTACACGCCGGAGTTCCTGCTGGAAGAACGGCAGCTTACATCGGAGCAGGTGATTTGTGTTAAAGGGCTGATGGGGGATACGAGCGATAATTATCCCGGGGTGCGCGGAATTGGGGAGAAAACAGCCCATAAGCTCATTCAGGAATATGGTTCCGTCGATGGCATACTGGAGAACCTGGACAGCTTATCCAAGACGGTTCGCGCCAAGATCGAAGCCGATCTGGAGATGCTTCATCTCTCAAGGGAATTGGCCCGTATCCGCCTTGATGTACCGGTGGAGCTGGAATTTGATTTATGCGGCTGGGAAATTGACCGGCAGCGGCAGCGGGTCGTTGGCAAATTCGAAGAGCTTGAATTCAAAAGCCTGATGGCACTCATAAGTTAAACATTATTCATATATAAGCAGCGGACGATAGAGATTCCTTCACGTAAGGAATCTTTTTTTTTCTGCAAGGAATCTTTAAGCAGATATTCATATTCGAAGTTCCTTGTCCGACAATTGTATAAGGTGATACCTATTAGGATGAGGAAGGGATTGGGGCAAGGTGCACAAAGGCAGAAAGCAGTATAAAAGAATGTACAGGCACAATTGGAGGACCGCCGGTCTTGGCGTCATGATGGTAGCGGCAGCTCTGGGAGGACCATTGACGGAAACGGCCGCAGCCATATCCGGCAATGGTTTCAATCAATCAGGAATAAACCGGACAGCGTCGGTTATGGCGCAGGCTGCTGTGCCTGAACAGCCGCAGGGCAGAGTGACTCTCGCTTATCCGAAGGCTGCGGTTGAACTTGCGGCAGGCACCCGTCTGTTCCTTGGCACTAGGCTTACTGTTTCCAAAGAGGTTGCATTAACTTATCAAACAGGCAATCCGGCGGTAGCCAAGGTGAATACAGCAGGGGTAATTACAGCGGTTGGAGCGGGCAGGACGACACTGACAATTAATGTGGTCTCCACAGGCTATAGCGGTCAGCTTAAGCTGCCGGTTCATGTCTCCACCGCGCAGCCGCTTAAGCTTGCATTCCAGCCTAAGCTGGAATCGCGCAAAGTATCAGCCGGAGGCAAATCATTCTCCATAAGCACGGTCACGATTCCGAAGGGGATGCCGGTGACAGCGGGTATTGCAAGCCGAAGCGTAGGCTCTGTCCAGCCGCTTGCGTCAATTGCCAAAACCTACAACGCCGATATCGCGATTAACGGGACTTTCTTTGATGCATACAGCGGCGTTCCCGATCCTTACGGCAACCTGATCCGTGATGGACTGCCGGAGCATATTGGCAATCTTGGGACGACGATCGGGTTCAAATGGGATGGAAGCGCGGTGATGGATTCGCTGCGGATCAAGATTTTCGGAGAGGTTGAGGGCAACGGGCGCACGAGCGGCTGGTATGCTTATTTTATCAACCGCAAACCGACTTCCGGATCGGCAGCTACGTTATTCACGCCCGCACGCGGAGCCAGGCTGGGATTTGCTGCTGCAGTGGCTGTTATTGTACAGAATGGGAAGGTGAACCGTATTGCATACGGGGAAAATGCCGCGATACCCAAAGATGGATATATTCTTGTATTTATGGGCGCAGAGAAAGGGCAGGCTGCCAAATTTAAAGTGGGCGATAAGGTAACTTACAGAGTCGAGTATCAGGATATGGACGGCAAGAAGCTGGACTGGAGCCAGGTGCAGACGGCTGTAGGTGCTGGACCGAGACTTGTGAAGGACGGGAAAGTATCTCTGAATGCCGCAGACGAAGGTTTCCGGGATCCGAAAATCATCAGCGGCGGCGGGGCAAGGAGCGGCATTGCCATCCGCAAAGACGGATCGGTCATAGTCGCTAACGTATCGGGGGCGACCATGAAGCAGTGGGCTCAGATCATGATTCAACTGGGCGCCCAACAGGCCATGAATCTCGACGGCGGCGCCTCATCGGGTCTGTGGTACAAAGGCAGGACAGTGACTGCGCCGGGACGCGAGCTCAGTAATGCTCTTCTGTTCGGAGAGCATCTTAAATGGTAGGTTAGCTGGCTTGAAATTTTATACGTCTTGTATTTCCAAAAAAAAAGCCGGGACCCTTAAAAGAGGGTCCCGGCTCTTCTATATGGTTCAGGGCTCGTCCTGAACATCCGGCACGGCAGGAGCGGCATCGTCGTCTCCGGGATACTCTCGATCCATACCGGCGTGCAGCTCGCGATTCTCGTAACTGAAACGGTTTGGGGGCCGCTGATCGATGCGCCACGGCGTGCTTTTGCCAAGTGACCGGGCGATCAGGTCAGAGCCGTAAGGCCCCTCGGGGAATTCTTCTGCTGTGAGGTCATTGCGCTGGGATTCAACCGTGGACAAATCCGCGCTCGGCTGACGATTTTCCTTCTCGAATCCACTGCTCATGGTGATTCCCTCCTGATGTAACACTTGTTTAATACCCCATTAGTGTGTCCGGATCAGTCGGTAAAATTCACACTTCCAACGACAAGCTCAAGAAATTGGCTGAGATCGCCGGCTTCTTCCTCGGTAAGCTTGAATACGTGCTCCAGATAACCTTCCTGTTCCAGGTCATCCTGGCCCATAATTGCAGTGCGGCCGCTCTGCAGGTCCGTCACCAGTTTCTTGCCGTAGAAACGGCTTGTCGACATAATGGCAAGATCAAAACGTTTATAATTCGGTGTTATGAATGTAACAAAACGCGTGGATGTATCTTCTGTCATATCAGACATAAAATCATAATCAGGCAGCAGCATTTAGAAAAACCTCCTTCACTATAGGACCTTTACCGTTCAACTGGTGTCCTTTGTGTGCTCGCTATATCATAGCATCCGATGAGTCAGTGGGGCAATATGGAATGGAGACTGATATCCATGCCGGCTGAGTGTCCGTGCCGCAAGCTTGAGAGAACTGCCTATTGCAAGAAGACTCGCACATATGCTATGCTTTGAACAATCAAATCGTTGCAACGTGAGGAAGCACCTCTTCAGCCCTAACAGGCAGGAGAGGTGCTTTTTTTTTGTGCCAGTACAGCGTTCTCGATTGATGAACAATCTGATGGAGGTCTGCCATATGCAAATCGTTTTTTTAAACACTTTTGAGAAATTGGAAGAGAGCGGCCTGAGCTCGCAAGCCCAGCTGTCCATTTGTGAGCAGGAGGGGATATGGTCGGTTATGTGGACAGATGACGAAGCAAAGGAGCCGGATGGTCCGGCTGTCTGGTTCGAGGGAAGTTCCTGGGAGGAAATGATGACGGCTTTTCGTCATGGGGTTGCTGTCCAGATGGGAAAAGGCTTCATACCACTCATTGACGGCTTGCTTGATGATCGTCAGGCTGCACCAGGTAAGAGCAGTCTGATTGCGATGCTGCAGTGTTACGGGGAAATCAATGCCAACAGCGAATTGTTTGATCTGCTCCGCGAGTGGCGCCGGTCCAGGGCAATTGCCGATAAGAAATCGGCTTATTTGATCGCCACCAACCGGATGCTCTGGATGATCAGCGCATTCGTCCCTCATCAGCTGGACGAGCTGGCCCAAATTCCCGGTTGGGGAGAAAGCAAGCAAGCCGCGTTTGGCGAAGAGGTTGTTGGGATCACGAGAACTTTTGAGCAAACGGCCGTTTTTCCATTGGAATGGGTTGCGGATTCTTTGGACCAGAAGGTGTATACCCAATGGCTGTATAAGCAAAAGGAGAATAAATTCAAGATGCAAATGGACAGGCAAAATGAGAAGCATCTTCTGCTGAGAGGAATTGCGGAAGGAAAAACATTGGATCAGATGCAGGCTGAGCTTGAGCTGCCCCGACGTGATTTAATGGAGCGGATCGAAAAGCTGGAAACGGAAGGCTATGATATTGAGCCGTTGATTGAGCGCGAGCTGGAGCATGTGCCGCAATCCGAGCAGCAGCTGGTATGGGAGGCTCTGCTCAGTGAGGGCGACCGTTATTTGAAGCCGGTTTTATTCAAGGTTTATGGGGAAGATACGGTTAAAGGCAAGCCGGTGGATCTTCTCTATGACCGTTTACGCTTGATAAGGTTGCGCTACCGCCGTATTAAGGAAGAGGCGATATAAAAAGTTTCCGGAAGACTGACAGAGCAGGTAGTATGGAGCAGACTATACGGGATCATGTCTTGCCGGCCTGTGAATCCGGCCAGATTGGATCTGCGTGCAGGATAGAGGCGCCGCTGTCGCACGGAAGTCCCGTTTCGTAGGAGCGGCTTCCGATGAGAGCGGCAGTTTCTTCGCGGAGCGGACAGGACTGGAACAATCCGTCGTCATGTTGAGGCTGCTTCGTCATCCGCTGAACCTCCCGCAGCCATTGGATAACAGTGGCTGTAATCTGCTTGGCCTCCTCCATGGCATGATCCCACATATCCCATATGCTGTCTGTCTTCGTCCGATAGCCGTCGGTAGGATCCAGCCAGGGACGATGGGACTCGTTCAGGATATCAAGGGGAGGCAGATTTCGTTTATAGACAAGCGGTTCAATCTTGCGGAAGGTAAGAATGGTGCGGATTCCGGTGGGATCATAGAAGAGACGCTGCGCACGAATCATGTCCCGCATCGCAGAAGTCCAGTTATGACGTCTGATATGCGGCGCAAGCTCCGGATAATGGACGGCGGCTACTTGTTCGAAGGCATCGACGATGATATCGGGCAGTTGCCCTTCATTGTCGATTTCCCGCCAAACGGGGGTATTCCATGTTTCAATGCTGAGGAGCTTGCGGACAATGAGCGTGTCCATCATGACCTCAAATCGCTGATGGTCCCACTTGCGGAAGCCGGAACGGCTGAATACATAGGGATGCATATTGCAGTCGAGAATATGATGCAGCACGAATCCCAGTGCATAGACCAGAGCATCATCATACCCGGCATCCTCTGCCGATTGGGTGCTAACCGCATCAAGCAGATCCATGATAACCGGTCCGCAGTGGCGGTTATGCATTTCGTTGCCGAGCAGATTCATGAGTTTCTCCTGCTGCCAAGGGAGAAAATGATGGTAAAATAAGAAATCCGGTCCTTGGCAGCCCATATTGAACATCCGTTTCCGGGAAGGCGAGGCGATCAGCGCTTCTTCACCGATTGATTCCAATACTTTCTGCCCAAATATGAAATGTGTCCATACATTCGGCATAATATTCCTCCCTGGGACTATCGTTCGACAAAATATTACATAATTTATGAAAATGGGTATGGGAGTAGTATACTTGTCCTAATTAATTTAGTATAATACTAGATAAAGTAAGACAAATGAATCTAGTCGAAAAGGGGCGCTACTTCACGATGAAGGCTGAATATATTAATCCCTTCTTGGAATCCGCAATTATTGTCATCGAACAAGTTGCCCAGATCCGTCCTGCAGCCGGGCAGCTGGGGATTAAGGACGTTAAGTTCGTTGAGAATTACATCTGGATTCAAATCGGCCTTAATGGTCAAATGACAGGCGATATTGTATTCGGCTTAAGTGAAGAGGTTGCCATGAAAATGATCTCGGCGATGATGGGCGGCTATGTAATATCGGAAATTGACGAGATGGGCAAAAGCGCAATATCTGAGCTGGGCAACATGATAAGCGGCAATGCGAGCACCATGCTGTATAACCAGGGTGTCCGGGTGGATATTACCCCTCCTAAAGTCTTGCATTCGGCGCAGGCGGCTGGGTTCAAGGCCCAGAAAGCTCTCACAATCCCTCTTATTATGGAAGGAATTGGCGAACTGGACATACAGGTCCTAATTGCATCGTAACATGTTTTAAGCTCCTGCGGGAGCTTTTTTGTTGCATAAATATATCAAAAGATCCAGATGCGGCTTGTTTTTTTTGCCTAAATGCCCAGCTTGAAGTAAACTGAAGTTCGGGTGATGAACATTGATTCGTAATAAGGTTGTTATAATAACCGGAGGAACAAGCGGTATAGGTGCTGAGACGGCTAAAAAGCTGGCTAAGCGCGGAGCGATTCCAGTTATAACCGGACGTCATGAAAACCGGTTGAAGGAAACATCGGCGGCACTTGATGGCAGACATGGATGCTACCGGATGGATGTTACGGATAATAATGAGATTCAGCAGGTCATCCGGCGTATATATGAGGAGTTTGGCACCATTGATGTGCTTCTTAACAATGCAGGCTTCGGCCTGTTCGAGACTTTCGCCGAAGCGGAAGTGGAACGCTTCGAAAGCATGATGGATACCAATTATATGGGTACGGTAAGATGCGCAAAAGCTGTACTGCCCTATATGCGTCATCAAGGCTTTGGCCATATTATCAATGTGGCCTCCATGGCTGGTAAAATAAGCACGCCAAAAGCTTCGGGGTATGCAGCCACGAAGCATGCTGTGCTGGGGCTGACGAATGCTATGCGGGCTGAGCTGGCACCAATGGGCATTACGGTATCGGCCGTTAATCCCGGTCCGATCGACACGCCTTTTTTGCAGGCTGCTGATCCGGGAGGGACTTATTTCAACAACGTAAGGCGCTTTATGATGACTCCGCAGCAGGTGGCAGACGCAATTGTAAAGATTATCGAGCGGAAGACGCTTGAAGTGGATATGCCATTATCCGCTGCGATCGGTATTCGCTTGTACGGTTTGTTTCCGCGTCTGGCGGATCGTGTTGCCGGGCGCTGGCTCAACCGGAAATAGAAGTGCTTATTATAGAAGGAATGAGGGACATGATGAACGGAACATGGGAATCTTTTGAGCTGAGTCCGCTGCTTGTGGCAGCGCTCGCAGCGAATCATATTGAAACACCGACGGCCGTGCAGGAAGCAGCTATTCCGCTGCTGCTCGAAGGCCGCGATGTATCGGCGAAGTCGCAAACGGGGACGGGAAAGACATTGGCCTATATGCTGCCTGCCCTGCAGCGGGTAGATACGGAAAATTCCGGCGTGCAGGTCATGGTGCTCGCGCCTACGCAGGAATTGGCCATGCAGATATTTCGGGTTGCAGAGCATTACGGGGAGCCGCTTGGCATCAAGACACAGCAGCTCATTGGAGGCGCTGCGATGCAGCGTCAAGTGGACAAGCTCAGGCTGCATCCGCATATTGTCGTGGGTACGCCGGGCCGGATTCATGAAATTATGGCTGCAGGCAAGCTGAAGCTTCATCATATTAAATTGGTCGTGATCGATGAAGCGGATCAGGTGTTTAATCTGGGATCGACCAGAGAGGTAGAGACCCTTCTGAAGGCGATGAAGCGCGATAGGCAGATTGCGTTCTTCTCGGCAACGCGCCCAGTGGAGATGGAGAAGGTGGAAGCAAGATGGATGCGCGAGCCGGAGCGGGTTGATGCCACGGGAAACAGCCAGGCGCTTGAAAATGTAAATCATTATTTTCTTGTCTGCGACAAGAGGGATAAGGTTGACACGGCAAGACGTCTCATTCGCCTGCTGGAGCCCAAAACAGCTCTTCTGTTCATCAATGAAACGGATGAAATTGCCAACTATGAGGCAAAATTCGGTTATGAAGGCTTCCAGATTGAAACGCTCTACGGAGATTCGGACAAGCAGCGGAGAGCCGGTACGCTACAGCGATTTCGCGAAGGCCGAATCCAGTTGATGCTGGCAACGGATATCGCGGCACGGGGACTTGATATTGTGGATTTGCCGCTCGTAGTCCATCTGGACCCTGCTCTTGATGCGGATCATTATGTTCACCGGTCCGGCCGCACAGGCCGGATGGGCAAGCCGGGAACTGTAGTATCCATCGTCACAACGCAGCAGCTGTTTATAATGGATAAGTTCCGCAAGCAGCTGGGCATTGATTTGCGGGAGAAGGTGATGTACCGCGGCAAGCTGGTCGACCTGGGAGACAATGGGGCGGTCCGCGGCAGCAAATCATATGGCAGGCAGTTGGACGAAGCGGCTGCGGCCCAAAGGCGGGCAGGCCGAGAGACAATGAAGAAAACGTTCCAAAGGGCTGGAAGCTCTGCCGATACAACAAAGGATACCGCAAACGCACCGGAGAATGAGAGTCAGTCATCTGCGGACAAGCCGAAACAAGCTGTGAATGGGCATCAGCAGGATCAGCTTGCTGCCACGGCGAGCTCCGGCACAGCAGCGGGAAGTCTGCCCCGGATTGCATCAAGAAAGCCGCAGGCAGGTGGTGCAGAGCTGTCTCGCCGTGCAATAAGTTCATCTTCGGATGGAGCAGCCGAGCTAGCGCCAAGAACGGACAGGGCATCAGCAGGAGCAGGCGAGCGAAAGCCGCTTGGCAGGGCAGCCAAGTCCTTAACTTCGAAGAACGCTGCAACGAAGGGTAAAGGCGGCAAAAAGCAAGGCAAGGGAAAAGCGGAGAAAACCATTCAACCGGTCAAATCGAAGAAAGAAATCGAGCATGACCGCAAGAATAAAGGGGCTCCCAAGTGGCTGAAGGCGAAACGGGAAAACGGGCAAGCTTAAAATCAGAAAATAAGGAATGTAAAACTGAGCAGCGGACGGACCGCTGCTCTTTTTTCTGCGGCCTACCGGGTGATCGAAAAACATGAAATGATCATGTTGATTGGAATAATCAATCAGATCTAATGAGGCTGATTGCTGTTTTGCAGACGAAGCGTCTCAGGTCTTCATATAGTGGGTAATAGACCATATGCCTGCTATTGCAGGTTCTTCTTATCACTCGAGAGGGGAAGTGGACCTTATGATGGAGCATGCGAAGAGGGTAGCTTTCTTATTGGCTAATGACTTTGAAGATTCCGAGATGAAAAACCCTTATGAAGCTATAGTTAAAAATGGCCATGAAGCGGTCATCATCAGTCTGGAAAAAGGTGCGGAGTTGACCGGTAAAAACGGAACGGTCACCTACACGTCGCATCTGTCAGCAGATGAAGCCGATGCGGCTCATTATGATGCAGTCATCATACCGGGAGGCAAATCACCTTCCCATCTGATCGACAGCGAGCCGGTCATCGAGTTTATCAAGCAAATGGACAAAGACCACAAGGTCATTGCGGCGATTTGTCATGGTCCGCAGCTGCTGGTGAGGGCGAAGCTTCTGGAGGGCAGGAATATTACCGCCTATCCGGAGCTGCATGAAGAAATAAATGATGCGGGCGGCCGTTTTATTGACAATGCGGTGGTAGTGGATGAGAATCTGATTACCTCGCGAACGCCGGAGGATGAACCGTATTTTATTGAAGAAACCATCAAGATGCTGGGCGTCGCCGCATATTAAGGGCGTTACGGTTTTAAAGAAAGCGCTGATCTCTCCATCTGGGGAGGTCAGCGCTATTTTTGCGCAAGTGTGCTTCTGCCAAGGCCGGGGCTAGATCTGCTGCTCTCTATATACAGCGGGTGACATGCCAAACTGCCGGCGGAAAATACGATAAAAATAGGAGTAGCTGCCGAATCCGCAGGTCTCGGCAATTTGTTCGAGCGGCATGGTGCTGAATTTCATCCGCTCCATCGCCATGGATAAGCGGACATCCTGGGTATACTGAATAATGGTAACGCCGAAGCATTCCTTGAATAAATGAACCGTGCGGGAAACACTAAGCCCGACATGGCTGGCGACATCCTGAATAAGAAAAGGCCCACCGGCCTGTTCGTCGATGAAATTTTTCATGCGTGTGGCGATAAAGGATTTGCCGTGAAGCACGGACTGTGTGGCGACTGCGCGGTCCAGCCCCAGGCATAAGGAGCGCAGCAAATAATCGGCCATTTCCCGGTCTTCCTGCTCAAACCGCCGTTTCTCAAGGACAAGCGCCCTCCATATGGACAACAGCCGCTCATCGGAAACGATTTTTGTCTTCTGCGGGCGTTCCTTCCTGGCCCACCATTCGTCCAGCCACGGTCCGTTGCAAATGACGAAATAATCGCCGCTCGACGCCTGCGGTTTATCGGCTTCGGTTGTTTGGCTTCCGGCCACGATGTTAAGCTCATAGGGATCTCCGGGCTTGAACAGCAGCAGATCACCGGCCTCAATCCGCTCCATACGGCCATTTACCAGCGCCTCGCAGGAGCCTTCAGTCTGAAGACGGAACAGATAGGTGGACAGGCCTTCGGAATATTCGACCTGGAACGGATGCGAATGATAGGAATAGCTGCAAAGCATCACATCGTTATACATAACGGCTAACCTCATTTAGTAGCATTATTGTTCATGTCATAAGTATATTCTACATCTCCTTGTGGAAGCTTTTCCACTATAATGATTGTCAGATCGGTAAACAGAAGAAGGAGGATGGCAAATATGAAAATCGGCTTGCAATTATATACGCTACGCGACGTTATGGCTTCGGATTTTAACGGAACGCTGCGTCAGGTTGCCGAAATGGGATATGAAGGCGTAGAGTTCGCCGGTTATGGAGGCGCTTCCGCTGAAGATATGCGCGATCTGCTGAAGGAGCTGGGCATTGAGGCTTTCGGAAGCCATGTCAGTCTGCAGCGTCTGACGGAGAATCTGGAAGAAGAAATAGCTTTTTTGAAAACAGTGGGGGCAAGCTATGTAATTTGCCCATACCTTTCGGCGGATCTGCTTAGCGGCGGCGAAGCGTTCTGGCAGGATCTGTTCAAGAAATTTGCCGCTATCGGCAAGCGTTTGAAAGAGGAAGGCCTGGAATTTGCTTATCATAATCATGATTTTGAATTCGCCAGCAAAATCGATGGCGAGTTCGTGTTCGATGCCATGTACAGCCATGTTGATGCCGATCTGCTGAAGGTCGAGATGGATATCGGCTGGGTGCAGTATGCGAAGCAGGACCCGCTTGCTTATATCGCGAAGTATAAAGGCAGACTGCCGCTCCTGCACTTGAAGGATTTCCGCAAGAGTGAAGGCAAGTCGATTGACACCGTCGAGCTGGGACAAGGCGATCTGGCCCTTAACGACATCATCGCAGCAGCCAAGCAGGCTGATGTGGAATGGCTGATAGTCGAGCAGGACACTTGTGCGAACCCGCCGCTGGAATCGGTGCAAACCAGCATGAACTGGTTGAAGGAAAACGGTTATAAAGCGTAAATCCAAATAAACATTCACATTCATGAAAGAGGAGAGTTGTTCATATTATGAGTAAAATCAGAGTGGCAGTCGTTGGCTGCGGATCCATCGCCGAGAAAAGGCATATCATCGAATATGCGCCAAACCCGAATGTAGAGCTTGTTGCATTCTGTGATCCCGTAACGGAGCGTGCGCAGAAATATGCCGACCAATACGGCGCCAAAGCGTTTGCCAACTATGAGGACATGCTTGCCGAGATCAAACCGGATGCAGTCAGCGTCTGTACGCCCAACTACCTGCATGCCACAGTAGCGATTGCGGCGGCCAATGCCGGCGCTCACGTACTTGTTGAGAAGCCGATGGCTGTAACCGATGAGGAAGCCGCAGCGATGATTGATGCGGCCAGCCAGAATAACGTGTTTTTGATGGTGGGACATAACCAACGGTTGATGCCGCCACATGTGAAAGCGAAGGAACTGCTGGAGACTGCAGGACTCGGACGCGTTTTGACTTTCCGCACCTCGTTCGGACACCCTGGACCGGAATTCTGGAGCATCGACGGCCCCGGCAGCTGGTTCTTCCGCAAGGAAGAGGCTATTATGGGCGCGATGGGCGATCTTGGCGTGCACAAGTCCGACCTGATCCGCTATTTGCTGGACGACGAGGTCGCTCAGGTGACAGCGTTCATCGGAACCCTGGACAAGAAGAATACGAAAGTGGATGACAACGCCACGGTGCTGCTTCGTATGAAAAGCGGTGCAATCGGTACGCTGGTTGCCAGCTGGACGTACTATAAAGGCGAAGACAACAGCACGGTGCTGTGGTGCGAGAATGGCGTTATCAAGATCGGAACCGACCCAGAGGATCAAATTATTCTGGAGCTGCGGGACGGCACGGTTGAGCGTTATAAAGTCGGCGCGATCTCGACGAATGAAAAGCAGGAGACAAGCGGAGTTATCGAGGCTTTCGTTGAAAGCATCGTGACGAATACGCCGCCGGTAATCTCAGGTGAAGAAGGCCGCAAGTCGCTGGCTGTCATTTTGGCCGCTTTTGAGTCGCAGGCCAATGGTACGGTTGTCAGTTTGTAGGTTTTACTTTTTAAAAGCCTGATTTCGAGTGCAAGGGATTAAGAATAAGGGGCTTATGCGTAAAAGCTAAGAGCAAAAGCTAAGAGCAAAAGCTAAGAGCAAAAGCTAAGAGCAAAAGCTAAGAGCAAAAGCTAAGAGCAAAAGCTAAGAGCAAAGGCACGCTGCGCGTTCGGATCATTCTTACGATCGCTGTTGTCCCCGGATTTCCTGATTGTATAAAACACTCAGCTGTAGAAATCCGGAGACAAAGGCGACCACTATCGTTTCTCCAGAACGATTCCGCCCGCTCCGCGCTAAATACACTGCAAGTGCAAGTGCCAAGTGCAAGTGCCAAGTGCCAAGTGCCAAGTGCCAAGTGCCAAGTGCCAAGTGCAAGTGCAAATGCTAAGTGCCAAGTGCCAAGTGCAAATTCCAAGTGCCAATTGCAAAAGCATAAAACCTGCAACTTTTTTTGGGGTTGCAGATGAGCCTGGCTCCGGTTATTTATCGGAGCCTGGCTTTTTTTGACTTTTTGAAGTTCTCACGCACTTCTTGTGGAGCAGAAGAAAGCCCCCGTATTTGGACGAGGGCTGGATTTTGCATGTGATTAGCTTAAGCGAGGGATTGGATATAGTTATCGAACCCCTTGAAGAAGAGAGAGCCTACTGTTGCTCCCGGATCCTGGTGACCGATCGAGCGTTCGAGATAACGCCCTGCTCTGCCGTGCCGGGATTGCATGTCGATGGTCGCCTGCGTTCCCTTTGCGGCAGCTTCATAGGCTGAACCGATGGCTTCCTTCAGCGATTTTCCATCCCGCTGGGCCGACTCAATCGCTTCCACCGCTGGAAAGATCGAATCCAGAATGGTTTTATCGCCTACTTTGGCTTTGCCGCGTTCCATCAAGCCCTCCGCCATCGCCCGGGTCAGGGTTGAGAGATCCTCGACACTCAATTCCGTTTTGCCTTGGACGGCTTTGCCTCCGCGAATCAGCGCAGTGGCCATTAAGGTCCCCATCGTCGAGGCAACGGTTTCACCCATGACCATGGCACTTCTCATCAACAGCACACCTGCATTCTCCTCCTGGATGCTGGGCAGGTTATCGACGACAGCCCGGAAGCCTTTGGACATGGTGAGCCCGATATCCCCGTCTCCCAGCGCGCCGTCGAGTTTGCACAAGTATTCTTTGTTTTCGTCCATCAATTTGCCGATTTCCCGCAAAATATTGCGGATGTCTTCCAAATTCAGCGTGTTTTTCATGAGGTTTACCTCCTTGAATAGTAAAAGGACAGCGATTCGTTTAATTTTGAATGCGGAACGGTGTGGTGAACGGGAATTTGAGCAGCTCGCGGAATTCATCATCGACACGCAAGATTGATATGGACATCCCGGCCATCTCCAGGGAGGTGGCATATTCGCCAATATAATGGCTGTAGATTGTAATATCTCTTTGCTTCAACAATTGATGAACGGCCCGGTAGACAATATACAATTCCTCCAGGGGAGTGGCGCCCAGACCATTGATGAGAACGGAAACACTGCCGCCTTTTTCAACCGGCATATCGTCCAGGATGGAGGCTACAAGGGTCTCCGCCACGGAATCGGCCGTTCTCATCTCACCGCGGTGAATGCCCGGCTCGCCGTGGATTCCCATACCGATTTCCATTTCTCCGTCCCCAATTTCAAAAGTGGGACGGCCTACCGCCGGCAGGATGCACGGCGTCATGGCAACGCCCATCGTTCGCACATTGTCGTTGGCCTTCTCGGCAATCCGTTTGACTTCCTCCAGGCTGCCGCCAAGCTCCGCTTTGGCTGCTGCCAGCTTGTACAGATAGAACATCCCGGCAACGCCGCGGCGCTGTTCTTCATGGCCCTTCGGCATCGACGCCACATCATCCGTAGCGACGACCCGCTCAACCTGAATGCCCTCAAGATCCGCCAATTCCATGGCCATATCGAAATTCATGACATCGCCGCCATAGTTGCCGTAGATATAGAGAACGCCTTTCCCGCCGTTAATTGCACGGGTGACATCAAGCATCTGCTGCGAGCTCGGGGAGGCGAAAATATCGCCGACTGCAACGCCGTCCAGCATTCCTTTGCCGACGTAACCGAGAAACAGGGGCAAATGTCCGGAGCCGCCGCCTGTCGCAATCCCCACTTTTCCTTCAACCGGAGCTTCAGCCCGGACAAGAGCACGGTTGTCGCTGCGGACACTCCTCAACTGGTCGGAATGGGCCAGCAGCAGCCCTTCCAGCATCTCCACCGCCACGTTCTCAGGGTCGTTGATCAATTTTTTCATGACAGCTTTTTGTTCGCTCATGAATATAACCTCCGTTTATTTAGTCAATGAAACGTTTCACTGGATTTATAAAAAAACTTCCGGAGCTCTCTTCATCAGGAGTGACTATGAGAACCGCAGGAAGTTCCAATGAACAGCCGGGGCGCTACGATAAATTCCTTCGGTTGGTTATAGCGCATTTTATTTTCGATTCGTTCAAAAAGAATTTCGGCAGCGATTTTGCCGACCTCGTTGAAGTCTTCCTTGGCTGCCGTTAAAGTCGGTCTGAGAATCCCGTAGGGATCAATATCGCCAAAGCCTGCGACTGCAACGTCCCCGGGCACTTTAATATCCATGCTCCATAAGGCTTGAATAGTACCGGCCAGAGACAGCCGATTCGTGGCATAGATTCCCTCCGGAAGACCGGAGCTCCCCAGATGACTGCTCACTGCGCCGGAAATAGACGCAATGTCCGTGCCTGCCTCAAGGAATATCTGCAATTCCGGGTCCAGACCCAGCTGCCCGATCGCTTGGCGGATGCCTTGGTGCCGCTCTTGTTCCACATGGTCCAGAAGCGGCCCATGGATGAACAGCAGACGGCGGCAGCCATGGATGTACAGATGCTGCACAAGCGAGAAGGAAGAATGGATATTCTCATGGACAACGGAATAAAACCGGTTGTACTTCACTTTCCGTTCCACGGTCATGATGGGAATGGAGCTTGGCAGCTGGAGCTCATCCAGTTCGGCTCCCGTGGGAATCGCGATGATGCCGTCGACCCTTTTTTCCTGAAGCCACTGGAACGCTTTCATCTCTTGATCAGAATCATTATTGTGGGAGCAAATAATAAGATTGTAGCTTTTATTTCTGGCCGCGTCCTCAATCGACTTCATCATCTTCGTAATGGAAGGATTGGAAATGTCGTCGACGATGAGACCCAGCAGATGCGTTTTGGACTGCTTCAGGCTTCTGGCGACGGCATTGGGCTGATAGTTGAGCAGAGTTATGGCAAGCAGAACCCGTTCTCTGATTTTGTCGCTCACATAACCCGACTTGTTAATCAGTTTGGATACGGTTCCGACAGAAACGCCCGCCGCCGCCGCTACATCTTTAATCGTTGCGGAAATAAGCCACCATTCCCTCTTCTCAAAACATTTATAAAGCAAGCCTAGAGGGATTTCTCCCGGTCAGAAAAGTGTTAGAAACGTGCAGAAGTTCGCAGTCCGAAAAGCCTGGACCCGAAATTATCATAAAATGAAACGTTTCACTCGTTAAATATAATGGATGTAATGCGAGGGAGTCAACAGCAAATTGTTATCGGTTTCGACCTCCGCCTTGGAATGATGAAACGCACCGGCAGCATCGATTATCTGTTGAAATATAAGAAAGTGAAAGCTTAGCCCTGAAGGTTTCGCTTGACCGGAGCATGGGGACAGGATTGGTCACATGGATAACATGGAGGTAAGTAAGGCAACTTCTTTTCAGTTCTTGTAATCGCTTACCCGCTTTTCTATAATTAAAAATATGATTTGTTTATCCTTCAAGAAGCAGCGGCTAACGCGTCCTCTGGGGGCGCAACAAGTTTCTTCCCTCAGAAATAGAAGCAAATGGTGTTATACTTTCTTATATTTTAAACAAAGGAGATGATGTTCTTGAAGTACAGGACGCTCGGAAAAACGGAGCTTAAGGTATCGGTCGTCGGCGTGGGAACATGGCAGTTCGGAGGCGCATGGGGCAAGGACTTTACCCAGGACGAGGTGGATGCCATTCTGGACAAAGCCCAGGAGGTCGGCATCAATCTGCTCGATACGGCGGAATGCTACGGGCATCATCTGTCGGAGAACTTCATCGGCAATTACGTGGAACGCAGAGGCAGCCGCGATAAGTGGATTATCGCGACCAAGTTCGGGCACAGCGCTCTGGACAAAAATAATTCCTCCCACTGGGCGGCCGATGAAGTCCGCACTCAGCTGGAGGAATCCCTGAAGTCGCTGCGGACCGACTACATCGATCTGTATCAGTTTCACTCGGGACCGGATTCGGTGTTCGACAACGACGAGCTGTGGACGATGCTGGACAAGCAGGTGCAGGCCGGCAAAATACGCAACCTTGGCATCTCGATCGGCAGCAACGATAATTTGCACCAGACGGCCGCCGCCTCGAAAATCAACGCAAAAGCCATCCAGGTGGTCTATAATCGTCTGGATACGACTCCGGAGAATCGTGTATTCCCTTCCTGTATCGAGCAAGATCTGGGCGTACTTGCACGGGTTCCGCTCGCAAGCGGTTATCTGAGCGGAAAATACAAGCCGGGAGCCGTATTTGCAGCTAACGACGTGCGCTCGAATCATGACAAGGAGCTAACTGCGTCCAGGCTGCGCCGGGTGGAGGAAATCAGCAGGACAGAGGTTCCCGCAAACGTCAATATGGCGGAATGGGCCTTGGCCTGGTGTCTGAAGCATCCGGCCGTGACATGCGTCATTCCCGGATGCAAAAGTCCGGAGCAGGTGGAAACCAACGCCAGAGCGGCAAGCCTTGATCTGGTCGCCGATAATCATCCGCAGAGCGTGAGCTAATGCGTTGACTGGTCTTAAACGAGAAAGCCCGACACCGATTATTCATCGGGGCCGGGCTTTTTACTCTTATAAATGCCGGTAAGGTCTGGATGAAAAAACCTGCTGTGCCGCCAAAGAACATCAGGTTTCCTCCCGAACTGGCAGAAAATGTGTCTTATCCTTTTCTGATAGTTTTATGGGAAGAAACTAACTGTGCCGCCAAGCACGGCTTCAGTTGTTTCTTCTTAACCTAATCTGACGGGATGTATAAGTTTCACTCCTGTAAATTTCTAAGTTCCAAGGAAACTAACTGCACCGGCAAGGGGACGACGACAGCCGTTTCTTCTTGTTAGGGCACAAGGAGAGGGATGACCTGGCGTGCCCAGCTTCCGCTGATGTCTGCCCGGAGCGTCTGCCAGCCCATGGACGAGGCCTGCTGCAGGTTGTCCTGCTGATCATCGACATAGAGCGTCGGACTGCCGGGCGGCAGCAGAGAGGCGGCTTGCGCGAAGATGGCGGGACCCGGCTTGCAGGAGCCGAATTCGCTTGATATCGTCATGCTCGTCAGACAATGCCTGACATGTGACAGAACAGGCAGCAGCCATTCTGCCCGATGATTGCTGAGCAGATGAATATCGAAGAATTTACTCCAATACGGTATCAGCTGCAAGGCGGGCAAGGGCTGTAAATTCGCGATGAGGAGCTCACGCGCCCGATCCTCCCGCAGAGCGGGAAATTGAACCTGCAGCCAGTTCCAAAAAGAGGCTTCCCCGGCTTTTCCATTCCATAAATCCTCCCGTATGCACCGCTTATAGCTCTCAACCAGCTGATCGTGAGAGACTGCTGCTTCAGCAGCCAACTGCTGCCATAACAAGGGGGAAAGATTAGTAACAAGTACGCCTCCCGCATCCAGAATAAGCTGGGGTCCTGCCGGCATCACCTGGCTCCTTTCTTTGTCCGTCGTACCGCGAGGAGCGCTCGCCTGCGCAGTACGGCGCAGTATTTAAGATGGTCGACTTTAATAGACCGGTGATGGACTGGCTATGCATGCACAGCCTGTTTAATTCACCAGGCTTTTAAATAAACGAAAGCCTGTATCTTTCCCCGGCTGTAATAGGCCGCATGTATGACAATATCCCGTAAGGAACAGGATAGTTTGAGCTTATTTCATGCTATTCCTGTGCTTCTGCACAAGCCCTGGTCGATTCACGGACAATCAGTTCGGCAGGAAGCACGATTTTGCGCCGCTCCTGCATGGGATTGGCCATCACGGACAGCAGCAGCCGGGCTGCTTCCTGACCGATCAGCTTATCCTGCTGGATGACCACAGTAGGGGGAACAGACCACATATCGCCATACTCCACATCATCGAAGAAGGCCAGGGACAACTGCTCCGGTATTGCGATACCCAGTCTGGCGGCCGTTCTCATCACCTCATAGCCGGTCCCGGAATTCTCGGCGAAGATGGCCGTCGTCTCCCGATGCGTATCCAGGAAGGCTTCGATCCCGGCCGCAGCCGCTCCTGTTAACCGGTGGCTGTGAGGGGAGGGGAGCCCGTTATCGAACAGGGCCTTCTCATATCCGTTCATCCGCTCCTCTACGCTCGTCGTCCCGCTTTTTCCGGTTGCGATATAAGCAATGCGGCGATGCCCCATACGAATAAGATGCGTGGTCGCTTCATATGCACCTCCGCTGTGGTCGGAGTATACGCAATTTGCGGCGATTCCCGGCATGTCCCGGTCGATCAGGACAAGGGGAAAACGCGACAAGGTCAGCTGAACCAGCTCCTCGTTATAATGCTCGCCGTCCACCGGGAAGACGATCAGGCCTTTTACGCCCAGCCGTACCGCCTGCCGAATCCGTTCTCTCTCTGTTTCCTGGGAGTCATTCGTTTTGAAAAACAGCAGGTTGTAGCCCGCCTGCACGAGCACCTCCTCGATCCCGCCAAGGATATGGGCAGTAAAGGCATTCTGCAAACGGGGCATCAGATAGGCGATCGTTTTTCGGGTACCGGCAGGTGCGTCAGCATCGCTGCCTTCGCCGGTATAAATCGGCTTTTCCCCGATTCCAGGGGCGGAGAGAAAGGTTCCCTTCCCTTGAATGCGGTAAATCAAGCCTTCCTTGACAAGCTGTTGGAGCGCATTTTTGACGGTGATACGGCTCACATTAAACGTGGCGGCCAGCTCATGCTCGGTCGGCAGCCGGTCGTCCTTGTTCCAGACCCCCAGCCGTATCTGCTCCAGCACGAAGGAACGAAGCTGAATATATAAAGGGATGCGTTTTTCGGATTGGGTCAAGCGATTCATCTCCAGCCTTAATTTATATAACAAATATACAAGTATACACGGTCTTTGTAAATGTTTAAAAATCCGTTTCAAAGCTATACTGTGCAAGGAAAATAAAACGATTGACGGGGAAATAACAGAGTGATAAGTTAGATTAGAATCAATAGACCATTTATTATTTGTATATTTGTTATATAAAAGGAGAGTGTATATGTCTGATTCCGCTAAAACGGTTCATGTAATCTCCCATTCCCATTGGGACCGCGAATGGTATATGCCTTATGAGAAGCATCACGTGCGCTTGATCGAGCTGATGGATACGCTGCTGGGGCTGATGGAGAGAGACCCCGAATTCCGCAGCTTTCATCTGGATGGGCAGACGATAATTCTTGAGGATTATTTGCAGGTCAGACCGGAAATGAAGGACCGGCTGGAGCATTTTATCCGCAATGGTCAAATCCAGATCGGTCCCTGGTATATTCTTCAGGATGAATTCCTGACCAGCAGCGAGGCGAATATCCGTAATCTGCTGATTGGTCTTCAGGACGCCAGCCAGTATGACAAGGTGTCCAAGATCGGCTATTTTCCCGATTCGTTCGGCAATATGGGGCAGGCTCCGCAAATTCTGCGCCAGGCGGGAATCGATACCGCGATATTCGGCAGGGGCGTGAAGCCGACCGGCTTCAATAATGAATCCTTGGGCAGCTACTCCTCGACGTTCTCGGAAATGCACTGGGAATCGCCGGACGGTTCGAAGGTGCTCGGTATTTTATTTGCCAACTGGTATCATAACGGCATGGAAATCCCTACGGATCCCGAAGAAGCGGAGCTCTATTGGAAAAGAAAGCTGAACGACGCGGAGCAGTTCGCATCAACCCCGCATCTGCTGTTCATGAACGGCTGCGACCACCAGCCCGTGCAGACGGACCTGTCTGCAGCACTGAATACGGCACGCGGAATCCGGCCTGATGTGAACTTTGTCCACTCCAACTTCGATGACTATATCGCCAGTGTCAAAGCTGCGATTCCGGATGACCTGGCCGTTATTCATGGCGAGCTGCGGAGCCAGCAGACCGACGGCTGGTTTACGCTTGCGAATACCGCATCCGCCCGCGTTTATATCAAGCAGGAGAACCAGCGCGGCCAGACGATGCTGGAGAAGGTGGCGGAACCGCTGGCTGCGCTCGCCGCGCTGACCGGCAAGCCTTATCCGCATCATCTGTTCACTTATGCGTGGAAGACTTTGATGCAGAATCACCCGCATGACAGCATCTGCGGCTGCAGCGTCGATGAAGTGCACCGCGAGATGATGACCCGGTTCGCCAAGAGCTACCGGGTGGCGGAGGAAATCGCCGAGGAAAGCATGAAGGCGATTATTTCCAGGATCAATACGGCGGATGCCTTTAGCGGCAAGGACGCGGTTCCTTTTGTGCTGTTCAATACGACCGGCTGGCAGCGGAGCGGCGTCGTACATACCAAAGTCGATATTCAGCGGCTGCCAATGGGCTCGAAGGACAGAGAAGCTCTGATCGATGAATTGAAGCGGATTAATTTGAACGATTACAAGGTCATTGATGATAAAGGACTTTCCGTACCTGCCAGCATCGAGGATTTGGGCGTCACCTTCGGCTATGATTTGCCCAAGGATAAGTTCCGCCAGCCTTACATGGCCCGCTCGGTGCGGATTACGCTTCATGCAGATGCTGTGCCAGCGCTCGGATACCGTACCTATGCGCTCGCTTATGCGCAAGGCGGAGCAGGGTCCGCAGGTTCTTCTGCGGCTGCCGAAGCCGGAGCGGAAGACTCGCGCACGATGGAAAATGAATTTCTGGCCGTGAGCATTCAAGAAGACGGCACCCTTCATGTTGTCGACAAGCGCAATGGACGGGTGTATAAGGATTTGGGCGCCTTCGACAACACGGGAGATATCGGCAACGAATATATTTACAAGCAGCCCGAAGGCGAACAGACGCTGACTACCTTCGGCCATCCGGCCATGATCTCGCTTCATGAGAAAACAGAATTTCACACCAGCTACGAAATTGTTCATGAATGGGAAATTCCGGCGGGAGCGGATGAGAGACTGGCTCAGGAAATGGCTGAATTCGTTCCTTTTCTGCAGCGCAAGGCACAGCGCTCTGACAAGACGGTTATCCTGCGATTGAGCACGCTGGTTACGCTGGAGCAGGGCAATCCTTTTGTCCGCTTCCATACGCGCTTTGACAATCAGGCTGCGGACCACCGTCTGCGTGTGTTGTTCCCTTCTGATGTTGATGCGTCCGTACACCAGGTTGACTCCATCTTCGAAGTGGCTGTCCGCGAGCTTCAGCCGGCAGAGGAATGGCTCAATCCAAGCAATGCCCAGCATCAGCAGGCGTTCGTGAACGTAAGCGACGGGAATGGCGGCATAACCGTTGCCAATCTGGGTCTGAACGAATATGAAGTTCTGCGCGACGGACGCAATACGATCGCCGTTACCCTGCTGCGCGCCGTTGGCGAGCTGGGGGATTGGGGCGTGTTCCCGACGCCGGAAGCGCAGTGTATCGGCGAGCATTCCGCCGAGTATCTGTTCATCCCCCATGAAGGCGGAGAGGGACGAGAGAAATCCTATGCGATGGCCTATCAGGAGCAGGTGCCGTGGATGTCGGTTCAGACTGCAGTGCAGGAGGGAACATTGCCTGCGGAACACCAGTTTGTGGAATGGTCAGGGGCGAATATGGCGCTGTCGACGGTGAAGATTGCCAAAGCGACGGGCGATCTGATCCTGCGCTGGTTTAATACCACGAATCAGCCGACCGAACTCTCATGGAGCAGCAGCCAGGCTGCCCGCTGGTATAAAAGCAATGTGATTGAAGAGGTGGTAGAGCCTCTGCCGGAAAGCGGGAGCCCGCTGCCGGTCGGCCGGGCGGAAATCGTAACGGTAGGCGGATCATTGAGCGGATAATAGACGCAGTATAGGCTGCAAATAGAGGCTGTCGGGGGCGCATTCATAGAATGCGGGCCTGGCGGCCTCTTGGTTGTTGCTTGTTCTAATGTTACAATGCAAGGAGAATCGGCTGTCGCCGCTCTAGGCGGCGCAGGTAAAGGGAGAATGATCATGAAGGCTGTCTACGCAGGGAGCTTTGATCCTATTACGCTTGGGCATGTATCTGTCATTGAACGTGCGTTTAAATTATTCAAAACGATACATATCGTAGTCGCGAACAACCGCTCGAAGAGTCATTTGTTCTCCCTGGAGCAGCGGACGGAGCTCGTGCAAAGCTCCATTCCGGAGTCGTATGCGGCACGGACGGTCATTGCCCCTTATGAAGGGATTGTGGCCGATTATATCAATGCCCACGGAATCGGCGCGGTAATCAGGGGAATCCGCAACGCAACGGATCTGGAGTACGAGCTACAGCTGGAGCAGTATATCCGCAATACGACGGAAGCGGAAACGGTCTATTTATCCCCTTATACGCAGCATATGCAGACCAACAGCTCACTTGTCCGGATGTTTTTTCAATCGGGCAAGCATGAGCTCGCAAGCAACTATATGGCGCAGGATGCTTATAATCTCGCATTGCTTTATGAATTGGGAGGGAAAAGAAAATGAAAATAACGGTACTGGGACCTTGGGGCGCGTACCCCAAAGCCGGAGAAGCGACAGCCGGTTATTTGCTGGAACATGAGGGGTATTCCCTTCTGATTGACTGCGGCAGCGGCGTACTGGCGCAGGTGCAGCGTTATATCCCGCTGAACAGGCTGGATGCGGTTATAATCTCGCATAAGCATCACGATCATGTTGCCGATTTGGGCTGCCTGCAGTATGCCTGCCTGATCGATACCGATCTGGGCAACCGGAGCCAGCCGCTGCCTGTTTATTTTGCCGCGGAGGCGGATAAGGACCTGACTTACCCACCGATGATGGGCACGGAGATCCACCGGATCGAAGCGGGAGAGAAGCTGAGCTTGTTCGGACTTGATTTCACTTTCTTCAAAACCTTTCATGAGGCTTACTGTGTGGGCATGATTATCAATATTGGGGACCGCAAGCTGGTGTATACCGCGGATACCTATTATGATGAATCGTTGATCGCGCATTGTGCGGAGGCCGATGTGCTGATCGCGGAAACCTCCTTCCACAAGGAGATCGCAGACGCCCGTAAATACGGCCATATGAACAGCGGAGAGGTCGGAAGACTGGCCAATCAGGCGCGTGTCAAAAGCATTGTTCTAACCCATCTGCCGCATTTTGGCCCCATCGATCAGCTTGCCGCGGAGGTTGCCGAGAACTATGAAGGACCGATCGGGACAGCCTTCTGCGGCATGGAGATTCTATTGTAAAATCATCGATTCGTTAAGCCAATGATCATAGAGAAGCCCCGGTCGCATCGCGCCGGGGCTTATAGGCTATTGCTTCTTTTATTCGAAAAACAGGAAGTTCGTCGGGAGCGCCCGCAGCGCCCCATCCGAAGGATGGTTCACTACTCTGCCGTTGAAGACCAGCGAGGAAGAACCGCCGCCGTCCAGATTGTATCCGTCAATGGCACCGAAACGGGACAGCAGAATTTGCATCTCCGCAAGCGTCGCACCCGAGCTGCCGTTCTCATTACGGCCATCGACGACGAGGAACAGCAGCTGATTATCCTTATAATTGGCGATGGCCGTGCGGGGAGCGCGCAGCGGACTGCTTTTCCATTTGTCCGGGATTGTCTGCGTAATCCCGTTCTTCAGCAGAACAGGCACGAAAGAGGCGCCGAACTTCGGCTTCTCCTTGTCGAGCTGCGATTTATCCGCGTATTTGCCGCCGATCAGCTCCATTTGGTCGTTCAGGCCAACGAAGAACAAGTCCTTGTAGGTCGGCTGGAATCCGCTCAGATACTCCCCGTTGATGACCGTTGTGCTGAGCGGATAGCGTTTGCCCCGGTCGTCCGCAAAGCCGCCTGCATTTACACCGGCAACCGCCTTATAGCGCCTGACCGCAGACAGGGTGGTTTCGGCGCTGCCATATTTGTCCTGACCGAGCACCATCTTCATGCCTTTGTCCGTCTTGAGCTTCACCTTAAGCGCATAGCCGCTGAAATTCTGCGCATGCACGGCAAACAGCTGGGCCTGCAAATTATCGGATTGGATGGTTTGCATCGGAGTGCCGATTTTTCTCGTAATGCGTCTATCATATATTTTAGCCGGACGGCCCACCTGGGCGGATGCCGTCTTGGCGATGCTGTTCATGCTCGCATTGGTAGCTTGATAAAGGGCGATTGATTTTTTCAGCGTTTGGGCCGTCGCAGTGGCTGTCTTCTTGGCTAGATCCAGATCGCCCAGAAGCTGGCCGGTCTGCTTCGTAATTGCGGGAACGGCTGCGGCATCCTTGGGATAAGCGGTGCCGGGCAGCGAAATCGACATATTGGAATACAGCAGCCATATAAACAGGCCGATAAAAGGCGCGCATGTCAGCAGACAGAAACGGTTGAATTGTTTAATGGTCATGGTCATTTCAAGACATCCAGACTTTTTTTCAGCTCGTCCAGCTCTTTCTTGACCTCGCTCATTTGCGTATACAGCTTGTTGCTGTTATCCGTCTTGTTGCTGGCATTATCCTTGGTGAATTCCAGAAGCTCGTTAAGGGCGTCCACTTTGCCTTGAACCTTGGTTATTTGACCGGAGAAATCCGTCTGAAGCTGCTTGATCCGGTTCTGGTAATCGGTCTGCATAGCGGAGATCTGCTGGGCGGTCTGCTGGCTGATCTCCAGTGTCATCTGTTCTTTGATCTGGTCGGTATACCAGATGGCTCCGGTGACGCCGCCGGCTATCAGAATGATCCATACCGATACAAAAAGCAGAAATGTCGATCTTCTTTTGCGCGGTACCGACTGCTCTTGCCGGTTGTATGTAGTTGTCTGGATGTCGGTATTCATTACATCAATCTCCTCTTAATCTTCTTTCCATAGAATAGAGACGCTGGCAGGGCAGGGAAAAGTTGCATGTTTTTTTGAACGGCGGTAGCGGATTCTTCTTACGAATCTATATTTTAGCATAAAAAAGATAGCAGGGCAGGGAAGCGGGACCGTTTTTCGGAAGATTTAACAAAAACGCCATAAAAGAGTAAGAGATAGGGAGCTTTTATTTTCAATTATTTTTTCATAACACTCTTAATATATTAAATGTTTGAAGTTCATAGATAATATGCTATACTCAAAAAAAGCTACAGGAGGTCAAATGATGCTGCAATTTGAAGTGGACAAAGAATACCCGAGGCCGCAGTTTTATCGTCAATCCTGGATGAGTCTGAACGGAGTTTGGGAGTTCCGTTTCGACGATGAATCTGAAGGGGAGCGTGCGGGCTGGCATAAGGATGTTCCGGGTGACCGCCGAATTATTGTTCCTTTTACGTATGAGACGAAGGCAAGCGGAATCGGCGAGGAGAAGTTTCATCCTGTCGTATGGTATGAACGCGATCTGGAGATTCCGGGGGAGTGGATCGGTAAGCGGATCAGACTGAACTTTCAGGCTTCCGACTATCTGACGAAGGTGTGGGTCAATGGCACGGCTGTGGGCCGGCATGAAGGCGGTTACACCGCTTTTTCCTTCGACATTACAGAAGCATTGAGAGAAGAAGGAGCCAATAAGCTGACGGTCCGTGTCGAGGACAGCAACAGCTGCAATATTCCCCGCGGCAAGCAGCGGTGGGTACCGGAGAATTTTGGCTGCTGGTATGTGCAGACGACAGGAATTTGGCAGAGTGTCTGGCTGGAGGCCGTGGAGCCGCAGTATATCGATTCAGTGAAGATGACGCCGGATGCCGACAAAGGGACGATAAAATTTGAGTATGATGTGCGCGGCAGCGAGCTTGCGGAGGGGCTGAGCCTGAAAACAAGGGTCACCTTCAAGGGAGCCTTCATCCGCGAGCTGCAGCAGACGGTCGACCGTGCCCAGACGAGCGTGGAGATGGACCTGCTGAGCGAAAATGTCGGGGAATGGAAATCGGCGCATTTGTGGTCGCCCGAGCGTCCCAATCTGTATGAGGTCGAATTCACCCTGCTCCGAAACGGTGCACCGGTGGATCATGTGCAGTCATACTTCGGCGTCCGCAAAATATCGATTCAGAATGCCCAGGTGCTGCTCAACGGAACGCCGCTCTATCAGCGCCTGCTCCTGGACCAGGGCTATTGGAAGGATTCGCATCTGACGGCGCCTTCAGCCGACGCGCTGATCGAGGATATCGACAAAGCGATGGCCTTCGGCTACAATGGCGTGCGCAAGCACCAGAAGGTGGAGGATGCAAGGTTCCTTTACTGGTGTGACCGGAAAGGTCTGCTCGTCTGGTCGGAAATGCCGGCTGCTTATGAGTTCAACGACGACGCTGTGCAGCGTTTTACCCGGGAATGGATGGACGCGGTGCGCCAGAATTATAATCATCCAAGCATCGTCACCTGGGTGCCGTTCAACGAATCATGGGGCGTCGGCAGTATTGCCCGCGACTACAAACAACAGCAGTTCACCGTGGCGATTTATCATCTGACCAAAGCATTCGACGCCATGCGCCCGGTTATCGTCAATGACGGATGGGAGCATACGGTGTCGGACATTATTACCCTTCACGATTATGAGGAGCGGGGAGAAGCATTCGCGGCCTGGTACGCGGACAAGGATGCGATTTTTGACAAAGCGTTCAACAGAAGCAAATTCGCCATGGCCGGGGACTATGCCTACAAAGGCCAGCCCATCCTGATCAGCGAATATGGCGGGATTGCCTTCAATTCGGAGGAAGGCTGGGGCTACGGCAACCAGGTGAAGACGGAGGAGCAGTTTATCGAGCGCTTCCGCAGCATTACAACGGCGATCAAGCAGCTGCCCTATGCATGCGGGTTCTGCTATACCCAGATCACCGACGTTCAGCAGGAGGTTAACGGCTTGATGAATATCGACCGCGAGCCAAAAATTGATCCGCAAATTATAAAAGCCATCAATCTTGCCTAAGAAATAACCGGATGCTTCTTGGCCAGTCCGCCGTCATAAACTTATGACGGCGGACTGGCTTTTTGAACGATCAGAATCTATAAAAATTCTTATCCTTTTTCAGATATTTTTATGAGCTGAAACTGACTTTACCGCCAAAGGGACGGTGTCAGCCTTTTTCTCTTAACTGGCAGTGTCACGGGCATTCGCCTTAATTGCAGGTGGGGCGTTTATTCTGCGGAGGGGTAAGTGTAAGAAAAGATACAGATGCAAAAGCTGGAAGGGGGATTTGTTATGGGTGGAGAGTTGACACTGGCGCAAGAGTTCGTCTTAATGGCTGTCCAGGTTCAGCCGAACAACAAAAGCCGTCTGTACCGTTCCTACTTGCAGATCTATTCCATCGGCGGAGCAATTATTGAAATGCTGCTGGACGGCCACATTACCTGGAATAAAAGGGAACAGCTGGTCGAGGAAACGCCCTGCGCCTGCCAGTGCAGCGGTAAATCCCAGATTCTGGAGTTGATCCGAAGTACCCGAAAGCTCAAGACGATGAGAGCCTGGATGAGCTATTTTGCTTACCGGACCAAAATCCGCGAGAATACGTTCGAGAAGCTTGTAGAGCCTCTATTGATAGACGGGCAGCTCCGTGAGGAGAAGATCAAAGTGATGCTGATCTTTACTTCCAGACGCTATATCGTCAGCTCGCCCGTCAAAGATGCGATTATCCGCCGGCTCAGATATGAACTGCTGGAGAATGGAGAGGTCGATGAGCAGACCGCAGCCCTTGCCATGCTTCTGGATGTCAGCAAGCAGTTAAGGAGATTTTTCTCCGAATACGAGCAAATGGAGCTGAGCAGGAAGCTTGAGAACCTGCATACCGAGCAAAGCGGCAACTGGAGAGCCATTGAGCAGATAAAAAAAGCGATCCGGGACATGGAGGCAACCTCCGCGGCTATTATCACAACCACTTCTTCCGCCTGATGAAGACAGAGGGCTCTTGACTGGTTATCGCGAATGACAATAATGGCATCCGGGCGGATTTCGCTTGGATGTTATTTTTCGGTATAATAGCTATTGAGGTGAGTAGTGATGGAACCGGTGTTGCACGTACAACATTTAACAGGCGGATATAGTCCGCGAAAGCCTGTGCTGCATGATCTTTCCTTTGAGGTGCGCCCCGGGGAAATGATTGGCCTGATTGGGCTCAATGGTGCTGGTAAAAGCACAGCTATCAAGCATATTCTGGGGCTGATGCAGCCGCATAAGGGCGAGGTCCGCATTCAGGGCCATACGCTTGCGGAGCAGCCGGAGCATTACCGCAGCGCGCTTGCTTTTGTCCCGGAGACGCCGCTGCTGTTTGACGAATTGACGGTGGAGGAGCATCTGCGTCTGACCGGAATGGCTTACGGGATGGAGGAATCCATCTATAAGGAACGTACGGAAAGCCTGCTGGATGATTTCTACATGACGGGCAAAAGGCGCGCATTCGCCGCGCATTTGTCCAAGGGAATGCGCCAGAAGGTCATGATTATGAATGCCTTGCTGGCCCGTCCGCCGCTCTATATCATTGATGAGCCCTTTCTGGGCCTGGATCCACTCGGTATCCGTTCCCTGTTGGATCAGCTCGTCGAGGTCACCCGGCAGGGATCTTCTGTATTTATGAGCTCGCATATTTTGTCTACGGTCGAGAGCTACTGCCATCGGTTTATCGTCCTCCATCAAGGCAGAATTATTGCCCAGGGGACGCTTGCGGACGTTTGTGCGGCGGCAGGTCTGGCAAGGGGCGGCGAATCGCTGGAGGAAGCTTTCTACCGGCTTGTCGCGGATGGGGGATCCCATGGACCGGTCAGTTGAGACATTGTGGAGCACGCGTGCGCGCGCTTTTTGGAAAGAGTCGATGCCATACATAAGCTCTATGGTCCAGAGCGGCGTGCCGCTGGTGACCTCGTTTCTGCTCATTGCGGGCTTTGCCGGCTACACCACGCTGATTCACCAGGTGAGCCTATCTTTCCCTTTTGCGTGGGTCGGCGTGATTGTGCTGACGCCTGTTGTGTGCTGGAATCCTTTGCGGACGTGGCTGCGGGAAGCCGATACAGTGTTTCTCGTGCCCCGCGAAGCGCAGATGGGCCGATATCTCAGGCGATCTTTCCTTTATAACGGAATTACAGGGCTGATCGGAGCGGCCGTCATTTGCCTGGTGTACAGCCTCCTTTATGTGAAAGGTCCGGGCCTGCTTGTCTGGCAGCTGCTGCTGCTTGCGGTTCTTGTCATGAAACTGCTGAATGCCAGAGCAGCCTGGAGAGAGCGGCAGCTTGCCTGGATTGGCTCGAGGCGCGGCATGCGGGTTCTGCGGTGGATCGTCACGGCGGTGGGTGTGGCCGTATTATTGAAGGCTGAGCCTTGGCTGGGAGCTGTCTATATGATCGCGGCTGTTGGTGTAATGGCTCTGATCTACCGCGGATTGCGAAGCTATCCGATGCCCTGGCTTACGCTGATCGCGGATGAGAATGCCACGCGGCGGCGGTTCAATACGTTCTTCAGCGCTTTTGCGGATGTGCCGGCAGAGAACGCCCAGGTTTCCGCGAGGAGGTACATGTCATGGCTCCCGGCGCGGCTGACTTTCAGCAAGAAGAACGCCTTCGCTTATTTATATGCCCATACACTCATTCGTACCGAGCTTGGTTCAATCGTGCTGAGGCTGACTGTTTTCGGCATCTTCGCCAGTTTTCTTGCCGCTAATTCGGCGCTATGGTCGGGCTGGGGTTCTGCCGGTGTGTGTCTCCTGCTGCTGTGGCTTGCGGGCATACAGCTCAGTTCGCTCGTGCAGTCGCACCGCCATTCCGTCTGGCGCCATCTTTATCCGCTGCCGGATGAATCGCGTTTGTCGGCGCTGATCAAGGTGGACCGCACCGGATTGCTGGTGTGCGGGGGGCTGATCTGGCTGCCGCAGGCGATACTTCTGCCCATTCGCGGATATCCGATTCCAGCCGCAGCTGCGGTTCTGCTCATTATCTTGTACGTGTTTGGCTTGCGGCCGGCCCGCACGAAGCGCAGCTTTTTGGGCGAATCTGATGATTGACCGCTCTTGCTTCTATTAAAAAAAGCAGGGCCGGTCTCCCGGTCCTGCTTGCAGATAGTGCTGTTTATTTGCTGGCTACGGCAATGTCCTGTACCGCTTTATAGATGGTATCGAACAGTTCCTCCAGGTCCGGCTGCTCAATGCAGGAGAAGGCAACGCGTAAATCCGTTTCTCCAAGCGCGATTGTGCCCACGCCGTATTCGTCCAGCAGCCGGGTCCGCACTGACTCGGCGCTTATGCCGGTCAGCTTGAGGCACATGAAGTATCCGGAATTAAACGGATAGTAAGACCACACATTGCCATAGCGTCCGCTGTCGAGCAGTTCCTTTACGCGGTTGGCACGGCCTTTCATGATGGCAGCCTTCTCGGCCTTCTGCACATCGAATTCCGGCGACTGCAGCGCACGCAGCACGAAGGTCTGCGATGGATGCGGGCCGCTTGAAATGGTCGCGCGGATGATTCCCAGCGTCTTTTGTTCCAAAGCCGCAAGCAGAGCTGCCGATTGGGATGCGTACGTAATGAACCCTACGCGGAAGCCCCATACATATTCTTCCTTCGTTGCCCCGTCCACTTTAACAGCCAGCACTCGCGGGTGCAGATCGGATAATTGGCCAAACAGCGATTCGTGCATGGAGTCTTCGAAGAAGAGTCCGAAATAGGCATCGTCCGTCACCACGACAACGTTAACGCCGGCCTCGGCGGCATCGCGGATCGCAGCGACAATTTCTGCGCCTTCCGCAGCGCCTGGCGTGTAGCCGGTCGGATTGTTCGGGAAATTCAGGACAACGATCGCTTTGCCTTTGTTCTTCTGATCCAGCAGCGCTTGCCTTAGCCCCTCGCTGTTGAACCGGTCCTGTTCATTATATAGAGGATATTCCACCATAACCGCTCCGCGGCGGATGCCGAAAGTCAATTCGTAGTTCTCCCAGTTTTTGTCCGGAATAATAACCGCATCGCCAGGATCCGCGAACAGGTCAGCGACAATACTCAGGCCATGAGTAAGGGCGTTTGTCACGATTGGATTGCTGAAGGATTTGTTTGCAAGCGACGGATTCTCCACCACCATCTTGTTTCTCCATGCCGTGCGCAGCTCGGGCTTGCCTGCGGGGGGAGCATATTCATAAATGTCCTTCGGATTATACGAGGACAATGTGTCTTGGATCACCTTCAAATGCATCGGCTGTCCGCCTTCAATGGCGATGCCGATCGTTGCATTGAATTTCTTCGCCTTCGCTTTTGCTTCGGCCGACTGGCTCAAAATGCCTTCCTTTGGGAAATAGATCGCTTTGCCAAGTGAGGACAGCATTGCATAAATGTTAACATTTTCTCGCTCAATCGTCTCGTTCAACTGCTGGGCAAGTGGGTTCATGGAATTCATTCATCCTTCCAAAATAGATCATTCAACCGTTCAAGGGGCAACGGAAGTCTTTTAGCTGATATTATATCACTTTTAAGCTGTGGTAGGCCATTATGAACAGGATTTTTTTGCGCCGGGTTGCGAAGCGTTTTTGCGCTGGTGTATGATGACAACGGTATGCCTTATTGCTGCTGTACTTGTTCGCCTAGGAGGAGTTTGTATGCTGCATTGTAATGCCTCGTCCTTCGTGCTGCTGCCCTCATTTGCCAAGATCGTCTGCGAGCCCGGCTGGAAATGGCAGAAACGCGAGAGGCCTATTCCCAATTTTGATTTGTTCTATATATGGAGCGGCCAAGGGGAACTGGAATTGAACGGAAAAACCTATCCCATCTCCAAAGGCAGCTGTTTTCTGTTCCGCCCCGGAGATTATACGAGCGCTACGCATAACCCGCAAATGCCGCTCGTTCTGACCTATATTCATTTTGCTGTCAAGGAATCCATCGATATCATTCCGCAGTCTTACCGGGTGCTGAATGAAACGGTTGATTTTGAGCATATGCTTTCCCGTTATGTCAGGCTTTTCCTGGTCAAAACTTACGCGGCGGAGGAAGAGGCTCAGCTTATTCTCAAGCAGCTGATGATTCATCTGCTGCGCGAGGACCGCGAGGGACCGGTTGAGCGCAAAGCCAGCAACCAATTGACGGAAGCGATTCATGAGATCGCCAATTATGTCAGGCAAAATCCAGGCATTGCCCATCGCGTGGAGGACTTGGCGCAGCGCGCGCAGCTGTCCCCGCGGTATTTCTCCATCAAGTTTAAAGAAATGATCGGCTCCTCGGTGCAATCCTATATGATCCGGACCCGAATTGAGCGGGCCCAGCATCTGCTTATGCACGCGGGCATGAATGTGACGGAGGTGGCCGACGCGCTGGGGTACCGGGATATTTTCTTTTTCAGCCGTCAGTTCAAACAATATACAGGGAAAAATCCCTCCGAAATCCGGTAAGGTCGGCGATATGCGCAAACAAACAAGGCTTCATCTGCAGTTATGCTGCGGATGAAGCCTTGTTTGTTTGCGGATCAGCGTTATGGTTAAGTCCGGCAGGCCGTTATAGGCGGCTAGTCCCCCGTATGATGAGGACAGTAGCGCCGCATCAGTTCGATCGTTTCGGCATCCGTCGGCAGCCCGCGTTTCTGCAGACCCTCCGTCAGCGCTTCGCGGTCCTTGGATTTGAGGTTTTGGCCGAATTTGAATTTCCCTACCACCTTCGAGGCATCAATACGGACCAGGGAGACGCCCTTCAGGCGGGGGATATAATCGTTATCGCGGGCATCGATTGTTTTATACCCGCCCTCAGGCTGAAGCTTGCGCATAAGCGCCTCCAGCACCTCCGCTTTCTCCTGAAGATCGTTGACGACAACGGCTTGGCCGTCAATGCGGACGGATTTGAAATAGGAGGTTGCCGGACAGGCCATAAGCGGATCCGAGAAATAAGAAGGGATGATGGCAAATTCCTTGGCGACCGCGAAGGTAACGGATGCCTCCTTCTTCAGATTGCTCATCTTCTCGCCGGCCCGGCTGCCGTGAAAATACAGGCTCCCGTTGTGGTATACGTAATTTAGCGGTGTGACGCAGGGCGAGCCGTCCGGATCGACGGTACCGAGAAATCCGAAGCTCATTTCATGCAAAAAGCTGTCCAGCTCCTCCTGGTTAACCTGATCGTTCATTTCAAATTCCTGTCGACGCATAGGATACCCCTTTCGTTCTTCCCCATATGCTTGAAATCCTGTTATCGCCTATGGCGGCGGCACTCGTTTCTTCCAGACCAGCGTACTGCACTTATTGACAATTAAAAAGATCCAATTTAGAGTGATTTTAATATACCACTTGGTTGGGAGCTGAGGAAGGTGGACCTGCGGATTGCGTATGACCGCTACTACAGGGAATTGGGAAAGAAAACGGAAGCCCTCTATCAGGCGCTTCGGGAAGCCATTATTGCCGGATCGCTGGCCGAGGGCTTGCGGCTGCCATCGAGCCGCAAGCTTGCAGAGCTGTATGGGTTGTCGCGGGGGGCAGTCAATCTGGCTTACGATACGCTGCTTGCCGAGGGATATGTGCGGACTGAAGCCGGCAGCGGGACGTTCGCTGCCTATCGTTCTTCCTCTGCGCCGGATTTGTCCGGATCAGGCCATGTGCAGGGAGAGCAGGCTGCGAATATTCCGCTTTCGGAGTGGGCGCAGCGGCTTGTGCAGGATGCGGCTGCCAGAACCGAGAGGGAAGAGAAGCCCCGCAGGGAGAGAACCCGTCCAAATGGTCAGCAGGAGGCAAGCGGACAGGAGACTGGGGAGCGAATACAGGCCGGGGATTGGGCAATGTTTCGGGGAGAGTCTGACTCTCCCATGATCGACTTTGGCATTGGTCAAGTGGACCCGGAGCTCTTCCCCGTTGCGGAATGGAGAGCTTCGTTATATGCGGAGGTCCGGGAGATGACGGGGGATTGGCCCAATCCTGCCGTGCCGGTAGAAGGCTATCTGCCGCTGCGCGAGGCCATTGTTCAGGAGCTGAGGAGGGAAAGGGGCATTCATGCATCCGTTTCGCAGGTATTTCTGACCAGCGGCTCCGCACAGGCGATCACCCTGCTGAGCATGCTGCTTGTTACACCGGGAACGCCGGTAGTCCTGGAGAATCCCGGTTATTCCGGGATGGCATTGGCTGTCCGCGCCGCCAGCGGCGTCATAATTCCCGCAGCGGTCGATGACCAGGGGATCCAGCCTGACGATTGGCCGGCCAAGCTGCTGTTCGTTACGCCGACGCGGCATTTTCCAAGCGGCGCCGTCCTGTCTGCTGAGCGGAGGAAGAAGCTGCTGGACTGGGCGGTGAAACAGCAGGCCGTCATTATTGAGGATGACTACGACAGCGAGCTTCGCTGGGGCGGACGTCCCACCGAACCGCTGAAGGCGTTGGATCGGAAGGGGTGTGTGGTTTATGTCGGCACCTTCTCCAAGACGATGTTCAACGACCTGAGAATCGGTTATGTCGTGGTGCCGGAATCGCTTGCGGAACCGTTCCGTCTGGCAAAAGCGTTAATCGAGCCGCGGCCTGCGGGACTTACGGAACAGCGGGCGCTCGCGAACTTTATGAACAGCGGCAGCTACGCCAGACATCTGCGAAGGATGAAGCGCGTATGCGGGAGAAGGCTGATCCGGCTGCGCGAGCAGATGAACGGACGGCTTGACCGCTGGTTCCGGATCGTTCCTGTCGATGCAGGGCTGCATCTGTACGCAGAGTGGCGGGGTGAAGGGCGTGACTATGAGCGGTTCAGAGAGGCCTGCGAAGATGCGGGGGTGCGTTTTACGGATGACAGCAGTCTGTGGCTGAACGCGCCGCAGGGCCGGGCGGGCATGTTCGGCTTTGCCCATTTGCCGGAGGAACTGCTCGATATGGGAGTTCGGCGAATGGAGCAGGCCGCGAGTGTGCTGTAAGGCGCTTGAGCTTGGGACTTGCCGGATTGTAATGGGGTAGACGAGGACCGCCCGGTACAGAGCGATGCGGATGGAGCATAACATGGGTGGCAGGGTAGCCGATTGAAAAAAAGCGTCATGCGGGTTGGCAGCGATCATCGGAATGATTCTGTCAGGCGCAGGACGCTTTGTTAACTTATAAGAAATTAAAAATGTTCTTCATAACCAGCTTATATTTTTGAGAAGCCAAAAAGGATCGACCCTAATTCGCTTATGCTACGGGCTGCTACTTTTCCAGCAGGATGCCAAGCTTTTCGCCTACTTTTACCTTAAGGCCTGCCTGCAAATCGTCACGTGGTGTAAAGGTATCCTCTTCGGTCAGGAGAACGACGGTTGAGCCGAATTCGAAGTAAGCAAGCTCTTCCCCCTTCTCCACTTTATTGTGGAGAGGCTCCACATATTTAATGCTGCTGACATTCATGGCCCCCACTTTGACGACCGCTGTTTCAGCATGAGCATGGCGGATATACGTGATCAGCCGTTCGTTGCGGCTCAGTACCCTGCGCATATTGCGCAGGCCGAAGTCGTTGACGGGATATACTTTTCCGGGGACATGCTCCCTTTCAACAATGGTGCCCCCCACAGGGGTATGAATCCGATGATAGTCGGTAGGGCTCAAGTAAAGCACAATATAGTAGCCGTTCTTGTAATTCTCCACTCTGGGGGAACGGTTCAGCAGCTCTTCTACCGTGTAATCCTGGCCTTTGACATTGAGAATCGTGCCAGCCTTGATCGGCCCGCACCCCGTGATCAAAGCATCGACCGGACTGACAACGGCATCCGTGTCCTCATGGACAATACGCATACCGGGTTTTAATCTTCTGGTGAAAAATTCATTGAGCGTGCTGTATTCATCAAGCCTTTTCTCGGCTTCTTCTACGCGGATCCCATACATGCGGGCAAATCTGGGAATAAAGCGCCGGCTTGCGGGCGACTGGGCAAATCGACCGGTTAATCGCGAAATCCATTTGCGCGAGCTCAGCTCGGTCATCGATCGAAGCAGCCATTGGGTCATGCCGGGAATTCACGTCCTCTCTCACTTGCACTTACTATAAAATAGCAGAAAGGCTAAGCGTTTGCCTAGCCTTTTATGATCGTTCTTTCGGACTCTTCGGTTATAAGTGTGACATATCCCCTCTTATTTATCAACAGCGTACGCTTGCAGGCAGGTTTAAGGCTTGCCATTGTTGCAAATGCTGGCTAAAGAGGTGAAAGCTGATGGTGATTTTAATCCCGGTAGGTCTGGTTATTGGAGGCTGCCTGCTGTACGGTTTGAGCGAGTGGAAGCGCGGGCTGGAAAAGACGATCGATGCGATCGCATTGGTAGCTTATATGGGGTTCTTCTCTCTGACCGCGGCAAGCGCGGTACGGACGTATTTGGATGATACGGTATTCATGACGCAGGTACATGAGTTTCTGCAGGATCCGGTTTTTCACGCCTGCGGCGCTTATCTGGGACCCTACGGATTAAGTCTGCTTATTCAGAAGCTGCTGCGCCGATAGGCCGCTTCATCAGTCATGTCCCTAAATAGGACAATGCCGGGTTCACGGAAGGTAGAAGAAACGTATGCTGAACTATTGGAAAATCAAAGTTGAGGCTTCTTAAGGGAGGAGCTGATTGTCAGGATGAGAAGCCCCAAAATCGCATTTGTAACTCCGGGTACATTTCCGCTGCCATCACCGAACAGCAGCTCGGTCGAACGTGTTGTCGAGAAGCTTGTGCCGCTGGTCGGAACGTCAGTGCAGGCACGAATATATGGTCGGAGCAGCCGGAACCTGCCTCGTCTTGGGAGTTTCAACGGCGTAATGTGCGAACGGTTCCCGGCGGTCAATAGAGGCCATTATGCACAGCAGGTCGGACAGTCGATCAGGCGGTTTAAGCCGGATATTACCGAGGTTGAGAACCGTCCGGCATTGGTGCTGAAGCTCAAGAGGCTCCGGCCATCCGGCCGGTACTGGCTCCATCTGCATTCGTCAACCTTTATCGGGCAGAAGGCGATCCGGCCATCCGTGCTTTTTCGCAGCTTCCAGACGGTGGATAAGATTCTTGTGAACAGCGAATATTTGCGTGAGGTGGTGGCAGCCCGTGCGCCGGCTTACGCGCATAAGCTGAGAGTCATCTATCCAGGAGTGGATACGGAACGCTTCCAGTCCCAGTTCACTCTGAACGGTGCCTTTCACCGGAACCAGCTGCGCACCGCGCGGGGATGGAACGGACGCAGCGTGATTCTGTTCATGGGGCGGCTAATTCCAATGAAGGGTGTCCATCATCTGCTGCGGATGATGCCGGAACTCGTTCGGCAGCACCCTTCCGCACTGCTGGTCATTGTGGGCGGGGCTTTCTATGGGTCGACCAGGCAAACGTCTTATGTACGGGAACTTCATCGAATGGGCAAGCACCTGCGGGGGCATGTGCAGTTTATCCCTTATGTTCCTTACTCGGAGGTTCCGGACTGGTTTCTGAGTGCGGATGTAGCTGTTGTGCCTTCCGGCAACCGCGAGGCATTTGGTCTCGTGAATGTGGAGGCAATGTCCTGCGGCCTGCCGGTGGTGGCGACCAGGGCGGGAGGCATAAAGGAAATTATCGAGGATGGCGTCACTGGTTTTCTTGTGGAGCCGTCAGAGGTAGAGCAGCAGATGCGCGACAGACTGCTTACGCTGCTTCGCAACGACCATTTGAGAATGGCGATGGGGGTCAGGAGCAGGGATCGGGTCGAGCAGCACTTCACATGGCGCCATTCCGCGGCACGTTGGCTGGAATTGCTGAATGAGAGCGAATTCTGACGAATTTATACTTGTCAAACGCAGGGCATATCGGTATTATAGAAAATAATAAAGTGATCGGTGTATAGTATACACGAGCAGGAAGCACCTGCTTGCAAGCTGTTTTTAAGCTTGCAGGCGGGTGCTTTTTTATTGTCTTTTTTTGTCTCAGGGACAGGAAAAATGTCGTCGGATGATAGGGGAAGGTGGTAGAATGTGCTAAAGATTGGATTATGTTGGATTGAAGAGAGACTGATGATCCAATGAAAATCATAGGATGATACAAGAGGGAGAGATGTATATGAAAAAATTTGTAATTGCGTTGACTTGTGTTGCAGTGGTATTTTCCGGAATCAGTTTTTCTTCTTCGAAGGCTTTCGCTGCCTCCAAAAGCGCTGAAATTAGTTTCAAAAAGGACATGCCCATAAAAGTGCTTTATAATGCGCGGCAGATTCCGCTGGACGGAGTAAATGCTGAAATAAAAAACAATACGGTATTTATCCCGTTGAGGGCTGTTTCTGATGGACTTGGTGCAAATGTGAATGCTGTCAAAAAAAATATTACGATTTCCAAGGGTACTGTTACGATCACTCTCACTATAGGATCGACAACGGCTGCGGTTGGTGGAAAAAAAGTGAGTTTTGGAACTGCGTCTTATATATCCAACAACCGTACGATGGTGCCAGTCCGCTTTATAAGTGAAACATTTAAAGAGACAGTACAGTGGGATAGCCTGTCTCAATTTGTGTGGATCGGGAGTATGGATATACCCAAAATTGAAGATGTTACTGAGTTGGAAAATTCTGATAATTATAAGAAGTATTTTGGTGGATATGAAGATAGATTAGTAGGTTATGACGGTAAGCGTCGAGATATCCGAGTGCTATCGGAATCTGCTTTGCCCGTAATTATTGACGAAGTAGCCTATTATAGAATGGATTTGGCTGAAAATCAGATAAAAGAAAAATATGTTGTTTGGCAATCTAGCTTTAGTGCTAATATAGGAGGCTCATTTTACTTGCTGTCTGATAAGGAAGCTGTAAGGAGGAGATATGAGCAGTCTGTGTTTAGGGAGAGACTCGATAAAACTCATAAAAATTTATATATGCCAATTGTACAATCGTCTTATGATCAAAGGGCAGGTCATCAAAACCCTGAGTCCTATTCTATTAAAACGCCAGCCTACATAGGTATTGCGAATGATGATTATTTAGCTGTCATAAAAAATCCATGGAGACAATAAATGAAATTCTTTAGACGATTAACCTCTATAGTATTGATTTTATCTAATTTATTGGGGCTTATCCCGATCGTTCCGTCAAACACATCCAATGCTGCTCTACCGACACCGACCAATTCCATTCAACCGGTCTATGATACAACTACGCATAAATGGTACGGTGTAGCTTTTTTTTCTTATGATATTTGGTCGGAGAATGATGGAACTTTTCCTGAAGGCAAAGGGTTAAATGATTATGTGGATATAGGCTGGAATTATTCGTTCACATTTGCCGGGAGGTCTGTCAGAGATGTTGATGTCTATAAGTTCGATATAGTAAATTCAAAACATAAATTTTATTTTGACCAAACGAGACCAGGAGATTCTTATGATAGATACTCAGACAGGATAAGTAAGGATATAACTAATGCTAAATCAACGGCTAAAAAAGGTAACGGAACGAGTACAATTGATTTCAGAGTAGAAATAAACGCCAAACTAGATTCAGAAATTTTAATGGATCTACGTGCAGAGGACCCTACAAGTTGTGCTGGTTGCGGACCAAAAGTACAAGGATACAGATTTTATTTTCCTGTACTTCTCGAATTCGAACTAGATGGCCAGTTGGTTGTCAATCATTACAAAACAGATGGAACCAATCTGAGTACAATATTTCCCCAAAAGTTTTATGACATGGTTGCAGGGCAAACCTATCCTAAAGTAGACCCTGAAACAAATGCGTCTTATAAGTACGTGGGATACAAAAAAAGTACGACGGGGGATGCGCCAACGGGGAGTATAATAAACGGGAAATTACCGCCGTTTACGTATGATGCCTTGTTTGATACCTACACTTTGAATTTATATTATGATGCAGTTACTGTTCCCACAGATGGGAAAGCCATCATTAAACACTTCGATGAGAACGGAAATAGTTTGGATTCCGTCTTTAACGACCGGGAGCAACCTTTAGAAAAAACAAAGCCATATAGCTTTACGCATACGGATAAACCTGGATACACCTATAAAGGGTACAAGATAACGACAAGTGGGACACCACCCTCATCTGGATTACCTACGATAGGAGAATATAATTTAGGTACATATGACGGAAGTTTTGGAACCTTATATCTATATTATTACTACAAGGTTGATTCTTTAGCTGGGGAAGTAAAAGTAAGGCATATGGTGAAAACAAGCTCTTCGGGGTCATACAGTCTAGCAGGAGAAACAACCGTACCGATAGCGACGCTACCAAACAATTCCTCTCATAGCCCAGTCAGCAGCTATGGAACGATAGTCGGCAGCAACGTGTCTTACGTAAGTTATTCCAATACAGTAACCCCAAAAACGGGATCAGCTCAAGTAAGCTTAACGTCTACCCAAACCAAAGCGTATGTCTCATTTTTTTATCAAAAAAGTCAATCGATAACCGGCGATTTCGACGTCATCCCTACGACGATATCCTATCGGGACAGCTTTACGCTGCATCCCAGGGATTTCGAGCTGCAGGGCTGCACATACATATCGCATTCTTTCAAAATCGAACGGGGCATAACGTGGATAGGGCCTGATGTGTATGGGCAAACCACGGACTCTGTCTATACGTACAGCACCTATCCCTCGATCATTGGGGTAGGCACACATAATGTCTCTATGAAAATTAAAACAAGCTGCGGCGAACAATGGGTGGGACCCAAAACATTGACGGTAACAGGACCATCCCTCAACAACCCGCCAGAATTCACGATTGCTTTTGTCGATCCGGCACGGCCTACTGTTCCCGTACATGAAGCTATCGAAGGTACGGTTCTAAACCTTGTGGTTATTCAGGATCCATCTGTTCCTACACCAACCGACCCGGATGGGGATAACCTGTACTTTGATGAGTTTTTCTTCGCGTCCAGCGATTCGCAATGGATCCAATCATTGCCGGGAAAGTACACACCCGTCCCGTGGGGCATGTATAGCATCAAAATGGACACGAGCGGCGTTCATAATATCAGCGCTCAGATCCACGATGTTTGGGGATTGTCGGCCCAGGCATCCACCTATATTCAAGTCAGACCGGAAAATCCGATACCTGTAGCCAGATGTCCGGCAACCGTCATCGAGAATCACGCGGTTCCGGCTTCTGCCTTCGATGCCAGCGGCAGCTATAGTCCCGTATCGGGAAGATCGATCAATCATGGCCGGGATGAGTGGACCAACAAGCTCACTTCCTACACGAACGGCACGGACCATGATATTACCGTTCAAGTGTCCTTGCATGTGTACGATACCAAGGGGCTCAAGTCTTTAAACCAGTCCACCTGTACGATTATTGTTAAACCCGATCTGCCTCCGGTGGCTAAGCTCGATGTGCCGCCGCTTGGGATACGGAATGAACCTACAGTCATTCTTAATAAGTCTTACAGTCCCGATGGCGATGAAATTGTCAAAGCAGAGTATCAGTACAAATACGATGCGAGAAACAACGGCTTTGCTGACGATAGCTGGCAGACGGTTATCGGACGCCTGGACAAGCTCACGATCAATCCGGGCAAGGTGGGCAAGTATCTCTTTTACGTTAAGGTGACCGAGGAATTTGGCCGGTGGGGAGATACCCTGGGGACTGTACAGACATCACTGACGCTGGATATTGTCAATAATGCGCCGGAGGTTTCGTTTGAGGTTGAAGGGAAGAATCCTCAGCCGGATTTGAATCCTTCCACTACCATTCGTCCGGAAGTGATGATCAACTGGCCGGTCTATATCACCAACGATACAAAGGAGGTATACAACAAGAATTACTTATGGCAAGCGGTGGGCGGCAGCCTTGTAAGTGGAGAAGGCCGAAACTTTGGCAGCTCACGGACCTACACATACTCGGAGTCCAGCAACTACGACACCTTCTTGAAGACATTCGATATGAATAATAATGGATTTGGAAATAATCGTCTTTCACCGTGGCGAGCTGCAACCCGTTTTAATACCGGTATGACGGACCTTCTCATTAACAAAAACGGGACGCATATCCAGTTCGATCATGGGACATCCCAAATCAGGTCGAACAAAAAATATCTTTATTTTGATGAAAAGCAATACTTGAATGGGAAAGTTATAACGACACTCTATGCATTGGACCCTAAAAAAGTATCTCCGCAAGAATCGTATATGGACAGCAGCAATTTTAATTTGCTCTACCGTTACACCAATGGTTCCCCTTACGTTTTCACGAAGACTTTGCCGGGAACCTACTTTATAGACAAATGGGAATTGGCTGATCAGTATATTTACATCCAGAATAACGATGCATTTACCGTGCTGGATGCAAGAACGGGTGCAGAAGTGGCAACGAAGAATGCAGCCGATATGGGACTGAGTAATACGGCCAACGGAGTCAGCAACTGGACCGTAAGCCATGCCAACGGAAACAAAATTATGGTCCGCCGGGACAATAATAGTAATCAAAATACGACCTGGACTACCCAATGGAGAGAAGTTGGCCCGGATCTGTCGGTTGCTGAAAAACCTGACTGGTTGATTCCGGCTTCGCGTTCTTCCATTCAGGGGCTAAACTTGGTATACAAAGTATTATTGCCGATCTATACCGATCCTGCAGGTGCCGTATATACGTATCAAGGCTATGCCTCAACGGGCCCTAGTAATACTTATTTCCGCGACATGAGCGTCACAAAATACAATGCGGATATGAGCTTAGCCTGGAGACAATACTTGACGGCTGCAGGAGAGCCCGGCTATACCGGCCAAGATATCAATGGAGGCGGCAGCAGTATTACGCGCTATAGCGGATTTGCCATGAACCCCTTCAATAATGAAATAACCGCAAGCAATTACGAATATCCCAATACGTACTTCACCGTCTTGAATGCAAGTGACGGCACGCCAAAAAGTCGAATGGCTCAGAACGGCATGACAATACCAACCTACCGATTTGGAACAGATGGCGATACCCCCTATACCATGGATTGGAACGGGAACTATGTAGCAGGTGCCAATAAATCCATGACTGCAGACGGGTATACAACCGATTTTGAGATCGATAAAGGGATGGGTGATTGCGGAACCAAGCCAGTCAACATTTACGATCAAAACGGCGCACTGATTGCCCAAAACGGTTCAGGGTGTAACTGGGGTAATGGCGGTCAGATCATGGGGGAATATTTTGGAGATGGAGCGTTCTTCTATGTTCAATATGAAGCCGCCAGGGATCAACCATCGTTAGGCGTAGCAATAGGCACGCCCACCACCACGCCGCTTGTTAAAAAGACGTTTACGAACGGTCAATATGTATCGGACCTTTCACTCAACGATGTGGAAATGAAGTTCAACCTCCGAATGGAGGATATAGACTACGACCGGGAGATGGCCGGCTTCTCCTTCCGGATGCAGGACACACGCAACCGGTACGCGGTGGAAACCGATGGCCATGTGTTCAATCTGGTGAAATACGTGAACGGCGCACCAACAGTGCTGAGAGCAGGCTCGTATCCGTTTGAATCAAACAAAAGCTATGCCCTGAGGATCAAGACGGTCGGCAGTCAGATCGATGTGTTCCTCAATAATATCCCGATCCTGACCGCGGCGGATGGCAGCTATGCAGAAGGGCGTTTTGGCTATTTCAGCGACAAAGCCTATGTCGTGTTCAGCGCCTTCACGTACAAAGCGATCCAGAATAAAATTGAATGGTCGGACAGCTACGCGATATGGGATGCAGGCACAGCCACGGCGGAGGCCGCTTACCATAACATTCAGTTTCTGGATCCGGAGGGCGATCCCAAGGCGGGCTCCTATCAGTGGAGCATTCAGCATACGCCGCGTTTCATCAACAATCAGGGCGTGTCGGCCATGAACGGTCAAACCTTCAGCTCCGAGCGGCTGACCTTCGATAAGGTAGGGGATTACATCGTTACACTGAGGGCGAAGGACGATCCGCACCCAAGCTATCTCTATTCGGATATGACCTTTGATGAATACCGTAAAAACTCGAATCCGTTTGCGAAAAGAGTCACCGTTCACCGCAGGCCGGTCTCTCAGTTTATGGTCGTTCCTGCAGCTGACGGCAAACTGATCTGGACCGACAGCAGCTATGACCCGGACCGGTATATCAGTCCTGACAATTACTCGACTGAACCGTCCACCATTGATTACCGGGCCACCCGGGGAATCCTGGAGAAGAAGTTCTACTACGCCGCCCCATCCGGGAGCATTGTCTACGAAAAGCTTGTAACTCCGCAGGAACGGGGTTTATATGAAATTGGCATGGCTGTGAAGGACGAATATGGCGCATGGTCGGATTACACCGTCATATCCCTGGATATCTCCACAATACCGACACCCAATACGCCGCCGGTTCCCGGATTCACGACGAGCTATGTGAATACTTTCCGCAACGTTCCGGTTGTTATGGATTCTAGGGCCTATGATGCCGAGGATGGTGGACGGGAGAACCTGCCGCATGCGTACTACATTCGCAATATGACAACTGGCGATGGGGAATTATTGCAGAGCACGTCACGGACATTCTGGAGCAAGGTGTTCAACACACTCGGCACCTTCAATATCCGGCAGGTCGTGCAGGATTCGGCAGGAGCCGAGGCGCAGTACAACGGGCAGGTCACGATATACAACCAGATACCGCAAGCCCGGATTACAGTGCCTGAAAGCACGGATCAGAATAATCCGGCGAAGCTAACGGAATTCCGGCCGGCGTTTCAATGGAATTATGCGGATGCTGACGGAGATTTGCAAACCCGATACCAGCTTCAGATTTTCAAATATGGCGGAGAGCTGTATCGGGATACGGATATCAAGCCGGGCCGGGAACTCTCTTGGCGGCCAACTGTCGACCTGCCTGAGCATGTGTACATGTATGTCATAATCCGTGTGTATGACGGCTATGACTGGAGCAATTGGAGCGATCCGAAATACTTCTATATCGAAACGAACCGGCCGCCTGCAGCCGATTTTGACTGGACCCCCAAACCGGTGTATGAAGGGGATTCGATCCGGATCAGCCATACCATTGACGATCCCGACCTGGATACCTTACAGGTTATCTATATTGTCAAGGATCCGGAGGGAGGCTCACAAACCTTCAACTCCTTTCTTAATAGTCCCTATGGTCACACCGGGCCAGGTTTCAGAGGAGACAAGGCAGGGAAATATAAAGTCGAGCTTACGGTCCAGGACGGCCAAGCGCCGCCGGTTGTGGTGCGCAAGGACATACCGGTGCTGCCGCTTGACGTCAAGGGTCAGGTGATGCATACGGATTTGTGGGACCAGCGCCGCAGAGAATACAATATGAATCAAAACGGCGATGCAGACAGCCCGCGCGGTTATGAGGTCTTTTGGGCAGGTGAGAAGTTTGTGCTGCATGCCCAAACGACCGATACGGTTACAACTACCCAAGCGAATACTGTTGAGGTGACAATGAACGGCTTCACGACCCATCTGGATGCCGCGAACGCGCGGCGGACCAGCTGGAGCGGGAGTATGTGGGATGAAAGCTTCGAGAAGCTGGAGGATGGACCGCTGACGTTTACGTTCACCTCTACTTACAACAACGGGACCATGAAGACAGACTACGTAACCGTCACGGTTGCAGGCAATGTGCAGCAGACGGTTGGCATTCATCGAAGAAATTGAACATTATAAGTTGACTGCGTGTGCGTTCACGCGATATAGTCGTACTAGGAAATCCACTAGGGGCGCCCGCATGGGCTGAGATAAAGCGCTGATCGCTTTGGTCCCTTTGAACCTGATCTGGGTTATGCCAGCGTAGGAAAGTGGGCTTGTCTGTGCGATTATGGGCTGGATCTATGCAAATGTCTTTTCGCATAGACAGGATGCCTCACTTATTCGGACAATGAAGCATAGTCTTCATATGCCGGATGGAAATTGCCGCATTCAAACCGCTCCCATGCCGGAGCGGTTTTTTTAACCTTATAGAATTTATAAGCTTCACTCCTATAAATTTCTATACGGTCCAAGGGAAGAAATTTGCTCAGCCGCAAAGGACGGCAGAACGGATTCTTCCTGGTTCGCTCCAGCATGTAGTGTGTCAAGGAATGCTGTCGGTGAACGGGCTGAAGCCTGCTCATACCGGGAACTGATAGGACAGGGAACAGCCTGCCCTTGGCTCGTTCCAATTTTTCCGCACCGTCTATGCCGCTGTACCTTGCGAGCCTCCTAGGGGATTATCCAAATTACCTTGGGAGGTTTTTTGATATGACGATCATGGCTGGAGCATTGCCGGGCAGTCGCAAAGTGTATGTGCAAGGAAGCCGTTCGGATGTACGGGTGCCGATGAGGGAGATTGAACTGTCGCCGAGTATCAGTAGAAGCGGTGAGGTGCAGATGAACGAACCGGTTCGGGTATATGATTCCAGCGGTCCGTACACGGATTCCGCTTATCGGGCCGATGTGCGCAAGGGTCTGCCGGCTCTTCGCCGGTCATGGATTGAAGATCGGGGAGATGTGGAGCGCTATGAAGGGCGTGTGATTCAGCCGCTTGATAACGGTTTCCACTCGGAGAAAGCGGCAGGCAGCCAAGGAGCAGAACCGTACCCGGCTTTAAACCACACACCGCTAAGAGCTGTCCGCGGGCGCAATGTGACCCAATTATTTTATGCCCGCAGGGGAATCATTACGCCGGAGATGGCATTTATTGCTGTTCGTGAAGGGGTAGAGGCAGAGCTTGTGCGAAGCGAGGTAGCGGCAGGAAGAGCTATTATACCGGCGAATATCAATCATCCGGAGAGCGAACCGATGATTATCGGGCGCCGCTTCCACGTCAAGATCAATGCCAACATCGGTAATTCAGCCGTTGCCTCATCCATCGAGGAGGAAGTGGAGAAAATGACATGGGCCACCCGCTGGGGCGCCGATACGGTCATGGATCTCTCCACGGGCAGGAACATTCATACAACCCGCGAATGGGTCGTGCGAAACTCGCCGGTTCCGGTCGGCACAGTGCCTATCTATCAGGCGCTGGAAAAGGTGAACGGAAAGGCGGAGGATCTGAGCTGGGAGGTGTACCGCGATACTCTGATCGAGCAGGCCGAGCAAGGGGTAGATTATTTTACCATTCATGCGGGTCTGCTGCTGCGTTACATTCCGCTTACGGCCAAGCGGGTAACGGGGATTGTTTCGCGGGGCGGGTCGATTATGGCGGCATGGTGCCTGGCGCATCAACGCGAGAACTTTCTGTATACGCATTTTGAAGAAATTTGCGAAATTATGAAACAATATGATGTTTCATTCTCTCTCGGCGACGGGCTGCGTCCCGGCTCCATTGCAGATGCCAACGACGAGGCTCAATTCGGAGAGCTGGATACTCTTGGCGAGCTGGCTCAAGCTGCATGGAAACATGAAGTGCAGGTGATGATCGAAGGCCCCGGCCATGTTCCGATGCATCTGATCCAGGAGAATATGGAGCGTCAATTGAAGGTGTGCCGGGAGGCGCCATTCTATACACTGGGTCCGCTGACGACGGATATTGCTCCGGGCTACGACCATATCACTTCGGCTATCGGGGCGGCGATGATAGGCTGGCTTGGTACGGCGATGCTCTGTTATGTCACACCGAAGGAGCATCTGGGACTTCCCAATAAAGAGGATGTGAAGGAAGGCGTGATTGCGTACAAGATCGCGGCGCATGCCGCTGATCTGGCGAAGGGGCATGCGAACGCGCAAATACGGGACCATGCGCTTTCCAAAGCGAGGTTCGATTTTCGCTGGCGCGATCAGTTTCATCTCTCGCTTGATCCGGAACGGGCGATGTCCTATCACGATGAGACGCTTCCTGCAGATGCGGCCAAATCGGCCCATTTTTGCTCGATGTGCGGTCCGAAATTTTGCAGCATGCGAATCACACAGGACATCCGCGAGCAGGCTGTTCGGGACTTGGAAGGAGAAGATAATGCAAAGCGGACAGGATTTGAAGCACAGCTTTAGTAGGCGGTGTTCCTTCTTTTTGCGATGCTGATTGACTTCGTCCAAAACGGCATGCAAACCGCCCCGCCATCCCTATCATGCCGCCTATAGACGCGCCGGGCGGCTTCAGTTTAAGTCAAAGCGGCTGGTAAAATATTGAACGATAGCGTTATAATAATGAACAATCGCTTATGAGAAAGGATGCTGCTGCTCCATGCCCGTCACCTCACATCTTCTTCGCCAAGAGACTCCTGAACCTGTACGGATCGGCTATCAATTGTTTCTTCCTTCGGATTACGAGAGGAATACCGGGAAGAAATGGCCGCTCATCCTGTTCCTGCACTGCATCAAGAAGCGGGGCGATGATCTGGCTCTGCTCCATCAGTATGGGGTTGCGCGTTTCGCTGAAGAAAGGAAGGACTTCGGATTTATCGTCGCAACGCCGCAATGTCCGGAGCATTCGGATTGGCCGCAGCAGCGGAATGCCCTGTCGGCTCTCTTGGACGAAATAGCCCGCAGCCACCGTGTTGACCCGGAGAGGGTATATCTGACCGGATTCAGCATGGGCGGGAACGGAACATGGGACCTGGCGGCGAATGTCCCCGGGCGCTTCGCAGCTATTGCTCCACTGGCCGGCTACTACCAGCCCGAAGATGCCAGCCTGCTGAAGGGTATACCGGTCTGGGCTTTCCATGGAGAGAAGGATGATGTAGTCATTCCCGGGAGAACAACCGAGATGGTTAACGCGATCAGGAGCCTGGGAGGGTCTGTCAGGTACACCGCCTACCCTGAACTTGATCATCAGATCTGGGAGGAGACGTACGGCAATCCCGAGCTGTATCAATGGTTTCTGGAGCATAAACGATAAGCAGGTCAGTGCCGCCGGAATCAGTTCCGGCGGTCTTTTGTCTACCGGTTTCCGTACATCTTTGACGTACAGACATTCACTCTACTGCAATAAGGACGGAGAAAACCTTTTCTGGCGGGAAGGTTTATAAAGAGCAGACAACCATAATAAGGATGGTGGAAAACCATGATTACACACTATGCGGGGCTGCAGCTGAACACGGTATCGATTCCAAGCGCAAGACAGTATTATCATGAACGTCTGCTGCTGCCTATCGTGGAAGAATCCGAGAGCCGCATTGAATTCCGGATCACGGAGCACTGTACGATTGTATTTCAGGAGGCTTACGAGCCTGTTGCTCCGGCGCATCTGGCGTTTGAAGTTCCGTACTCGGAATTCGACGCTCTTGTCGCCTTCCTGAAGAGTCGGCAGGTCATGATCGAGAAATGGCCGGACGGCAGAGAAGTGGATCATTTTGGAACGGGACAAAATATTTACTTTCGCGATGGGGATGGAAATTTGCTCGAACTGATTGCCCATCCTTATATCAAGGAGGATGTCGTAGCCCCCTCCGGCGCTCTTCGTGTTCTTTATATGCGCGAGGTCGGATTTCCCGTCGAACATGTGAAGGCATTCCGGGAGCGGCTGCAGGACATGTTTGATTTTAAGCTGGATAAAGTCTACGATAATTTCACTTTTGCCATCGGAGGAACGGCTCATTTCGTGCTGACTGCCAAGCAGCGGCGATGGATTCCGATCTCCATGCTTGCGCTGCCTCCCCGAATGCTAGTAACATTGGGAGTCTCGGACGAAAGTTACATCCAGGTGGTGCGCAGCCGTCTGAGGGAGGAAGAAATGGTTTCCGCCAATGATAGAGAGCTTCATATGATCATCAATGATTACCATCTGTGCCTGCGGGCTGCGACCGGCTTCGGGAAGAATCTGCCGGCGCTTCTTCATTTGCCGCTGTCTATAAAGGATTAACGATAAACGATAGAGGGACTGTCTATGATAACCAAAGAGGATTTTTTTACGCGCAAGGCCAAGGAAACGGGCGTCGAGCTGAATGAGATTCAGCGGCAGGCGGTCCTTCAAACCGAAGGCGCGCTGCTGCTGCTTGCTTCTCCCGGCTCCGGGAAAACGACTACCGTCATCATGAAGATCGGCTATCTGATCCAGCACAAAGGGATCGCTCCGTCGCGCATCAAGGCGGTCACATTCAGCAGGGCGTCGGCGCTGGATATGAAGGAGCGGTTCAAGCGGTTTTTCCCGGAGCTTGCGCCAGTCGATTTCTCTACCATTCATAGTCTCGCATTTGAGATTGTCCGGGAGCATTTTCAGCAGACCCGAACCGCTTATCTTATTATCGAGGGCAATCAAGGAGGCAGGGAACAGGGCGGAGAGGAATTTGATCCCCAACAGCTGCATAAGAAGCTGATCCTTCGCAATCTGTATCAGTCGATTGCCGGCAATACGATAACGGAGGATCAAATGGAAGAGCTGACTACCTATATCAGCTATATCAAAAATAAAATGATTCCCAGCGACAAATGGGCACAGGTGCCCTGTGAGGTGAAGCAGGCTGATCGTGTTCTGATTGCCTACGAGGAGTTCAAGCGCTCCGGCTCCGGCAAGCTCCTGCTGGATTTTGACGATATGCTCACGACGGCAAACGAAGTGTTGAAAATGAACCGGGAGCTGCTGCATAAATATCAGCAAAGATACGATGTCCTGCTGACGGACGAAAGCCAGGATACCTCGCTTGTTCAGCATGCCATTATCGAGGAATTGGCAAGAGAGCATGGCAATATATGCGTGGTAGCCGACGACGACCAGTCGATTTACAGCTGGAGGGGCGCAGAGCCTTCCTATTTGCTGCATTTCAAAGACGTATATCCGAATGCCGTGATCCTGTACATGGAACAAAATTACCGGTCTTCACGGGATATTGTGGATATCGCAAGCGGCTTCATCAAACGGAACAAGAACCGCTATGACAAAAATATGTTTACGGACAATGAAGCGCATGAGCCAATCGCGATCCGCAATTTTACCGATTATAATCATCAATCCAAATATGTGGTGGAGCATATCCAGCAGCTTGCTGATCTTCGCGAGGTGGCGGTGCTTTACCGGAACAGCTCCTCCTCCATCATGCTGATGAATGAATGCGAACGGGCCGGAGTGCCCTTTTATATGAAGGATTCGGACAACCGGTTCTTCTCCCACTGGATCGTCAAGGACATGCTGAATATCATGCGGATGTCTTATACGGACAAGCGCTACGATCTTCTGGAACAGGTGTACACGAAGCTTAACGGCTATATTACGAAGCATCAGATGGGCGTGCTGCGGGAGATTCAGAATAATGAGTCGGTTTTCGACAATTTGCTGAGCTATGTGGATCTGCAGGAATATCAGCGCAAGCCGATTCTGGAATGCAAGGAAACGCTGCAGCAGATGAAGGGCATGCCGCCGCTCGAAGCAATCCGCGTGATCCGCACCAAGCTGGGTTACGATAAGGCGATTGACAAGATGGTGGAGCGGCTCGGCTTCAGGAAGGATTATTTGCTCGGCAATCTGAACACGCTGGAAGAGATCGCAAGCACGCTTGAGAGCATGGAGGACTTTGCCAAAAGGCTCAAGCATCTGGAGGCAGTGATGAAAGCTTCCAGCTTCAACAAGAATCAAAATGTCGTGACCTTCTCTACCTTTCACAGCGCCAAGGGACTGGAGTTCAAGGTTGTCTATATGATCGATCTGGTCATGGGGGTCATCCCCTCCGCCGAAGATATCAAGCAGCAAGCGGAAGGCAATACCGGGCCGATGGAAGAAGCCGTCCGGTTGTTCTATGTCGGCATGACAAGGGCCAAGCGGCATCTGGAGCTGATTACCTACAAGTACCGGGACGGGGTGAAGATGGACGAGTCGTTGTTCGTCGGCGAGGTTCGTACGCTTCAGAATCCGGCCAAGCTGACGGTGCGGACAGAGGAGCCGCAGTCTCCGGTGGACCCCAATGCGCTCAGAGAGCGGAAGGAGCTGGTGATCGGCAGGCTGGTCGAGCACCGGGTATTTGGCCGAGGAGAAATTATGAAGCTGACGGATGAGCGCGTCCATATTGAGTTCGGAACAGGCATCAAGGCATTATCGCTCCAGACCTGTCTGGATAAAGGAATCTTGACGCCGGCATTGTAGAAGATGCCTGGAGTTTTATGATGCCGGCGAAGTCGCTTCTTCAATTTTTGGCTCAAATAAAAACAGGCACAGGTTGACACTGATAATCATTATCAACTAATATAGAGGTATTCCTTTACATATTAAAAAGAGGCAAGGAGCTGAAAGTATCCATGTTGCCCGATTCCTATATAAACAGGCAGCCTTTCCCGCTGCATTTCTCCTCGGTCAAGGTGCGCAGCGACCGGACCGTCGTAGCGGCATCGCCCGGGCAGGGGATTTACCTGAAACCCGCGAACGAAGATTGGCGCCTTCTCTCGGACGGCCTTCCGGAAGATACGACGGTTAACCGGCTGCAGATGTCTGCGGGCGTCACCTATGCCTGCACGAATAAAGGGTTATACCGGCTTAAGCTCAAGCAGTGGGAATACGAGGAAGTCGGTCATCCCTGCTATCAGTATAAAGAAGAATGGGGATACGGCTTCGCAGCTACCCAGTCCGGCCTTTATTATAAGTCGTCGGATAAGTGGAAGGAATCCGCCTACGGCCATTCAATTGTCTATGATTTTTTATTTACCCCGCAGTATTTATATATCGGGCTCGACCATGGCATCAGCATGTATGACCGGATGACGGACCGCTGGGCCGATTTCGAGCTTGGCTTTGGAGTCACAGCGCTGGCTGCCAACCGGGATAATCTGTTTGGCGCAACCGAGAAGGGCGAGCTGGTTGTGAGCAATGGCCGCGGCGGATTCAGCACGGTTCAGTTTCCCGATATTTTTATTTTCTCGGTCATATCCAGGCAATCTTATGTTTATGTCTGCACGGACCGGGGGCTTTACCGTATTGGCCGTCTGGGAGAGCGATTAACGCTTTACTCGGTCAGACCGGGGGTGCCGGTTACCGATATTGACTGGCTGGGGACGGAGCTATATATGGCGACGCTCTCCAAAGGTGTTCAAATGATGCAAACGTAGGAGCCAGGTACCAGTACTGGCCGCCATAGAATAGGACACGGAAAATTTGGAATTTGTGAACGAGCGGCGCGCCTGAACCTGGGCGTTAGCCGCTTTTTTGTTTCACGGCGACAGCCGGTTCTTCCTGTTTTTGCGATTCTATAACCTGGTTCCTGCTGCTTTTGGCTGATAATGTCTCCAATCAAGTGACCTGCCTATGGGTGAATGCATATGATACCTATGACATTTCAGGTGGAAGAAGGAGAGGGCTATGGCTAAGAACAGCAAGGGAAAGAGTCCCAAGGGACGAAAACCGTTATTTTATGTTGATAATCCGAACACTTCGGAATTGAAATGGATCGAAAAATTGAGGAAAAACAAGCCGCATACGCCAGGGGAGCCAGAGAAGAAAATTGTTAAGGTCAATGCTATGGCTGTGGAGGAACTGGAAGCCGTGACGGCAGATGGTCCGGTACCGGCTGGAACAAGTGAAATCGCAGCAGAGGAGCAGCGACCTGTCCTGGAGCCGGCTCCTGAACCGGGAATTGCCGTAGAGCAGGAGAAGAAGGCAGCAGATACCGGGGGCCAGCCGGCACCGGCAGCGGTGGAGGATATCCCGGAACCGGCAGCCAAAGACGCAGACAAAGACAAAGCCGCAGAGGTCACCGCGGCCGTGGAGGCTGAGCAGGCCAGCCTGGCCGGTATACTCAGCAAGGAGGAGCGGGTGGAAGAGAAACGGCTTCCGGATTCCTCGACTCCCTTCATCTTTACCGACGATCTTGCCGATGAGGCAATCACCACGGATAAGCTTGCACCCGGAGCTGTTGAAGCAACCCGGATAAAATCGGGCGCTGTTCAAACACAATCGATTGCAGATTTTGCCGTGGAAAGCATTAAAATCGCCGATGGGGCGATTATAGGCTCCAAGATCGCTCCGGAATCCATCTTGAGCGATCATCTCACACGCAATGCCATATCCGGCTCCAAAATACGGGATCGTTCCATCACCGGTGAAAAATTACGCGACGGCAGCGTAACCTCTGTAAAACTGGGTGACCGGACAATCAGTGCCGACAAGCTGGCGGAAGGATCCATCGAGGCCAAGCATCTGAAGCCGTTCGTCATTACAACCGAGCTTCTGGATGATCAATCCGTAACGTCAAGCAAGCTTAGAAGCGGAGCCATCCGGACGGAGAGCATAGCGAACGATGCCATTCATACATCCAAAATAGCCGATGGGTCCGTTACCAGATCCAAGCTTCGCGACCAGGCGGTTACGAGCGAGAAAATCGCGTTGGGCGCCGTTGAATCGGTGCATCTCAAGCCTGGGCTGCTGCTCGCAGAGCATGTAGCGGCAGGTGTATTGCTGGGAAAGCATCTGGCCCCGGGAGAAATCGACGCAAACCACATAGCCGAAGGCGCGGTGGAATCCAAACAACTGGGGCTAGGAGCCGTAACCGAGCAGGCAATCGCGCCAGGCGCGGTGGGACCGCTCCAGCTGCAGGAAGGCGCCGTAAGCGCCGTCCACATCGGGGATAATGAGGTCGGTTCACAGCATATTGCTGATTTGGCGGTGACGTCTCCGAAAATTGCCGATATGTCCATTTCCACTATAAAGCTGGTCGATCATGCGATAACAGCATCCAAGCTCGCCGATCAAAGCATTACAGCCCCCAAATTATCGGATGATGCCGTTCATGGCCGTCATCTTGGGCGCTCAAGCGTCAGCTCGGATAAAATCGCATCGGGCAGTATTGAGGAGCATCATCTGTCAGCCAATACGGTTGGAGGCAAGCAGCTTATTGAGGGAAGTGTGGCCTCGGCTCACTTGGCGGATGGCTCGGTGACGAAGCAGAAGCTGGCGGCCAAGGCCGTTCAGCATAGCCATATCAGCAATGAGGCGGTAAGCGGAGAGCATCTGGCTGCCGGCTCGGTAAGCGGGAGCAAGCTGGCCGCAGCCAGTGTCAGCGGCGGGAAAATTGCCGATCTGGCGGTGGATACCCGGCATCTGAACGATGAGTCGGTCAGCTTCGACAAGATCGCGCCGGAGGCTGTCCGCGCTCATCATATGTCGCAGAGCTCTGTATCGGAAGAAGTGATTTCGGCAGGGGCGGTTGGCTCGGCTCATCTGCAGCCCGGATTAATACGGGCGGAGCATATATCGGAGCAATCCGTTGCCGCTGAAGCTCTGCGGGATGGCGCAGTCATTTCAACGAAGCTTGCTGGCGGATCGGTGTCGGGTAAGCATCTTGCCGCCGGGTCCGTATTCTCGCATCATCTGGCCGATCATGTGGTGAACGCGCTCAAGCTTTCTCCCGAGAGTGTTTCGACGGATAAACTGACGGATGGGGCAGTGACATCGGCAAAGCTCGGGGACAACAGCGTCACCGCAGCGAAGCTGGCGCCGCATGCATTGACCGGTGAGAAGATTACCCTGCAATCCATCGGCAGCGCCCATCTCGTCCCGGGGCTTATCGGAGCCGAGCATATCAGCACGGGGGCCGTGCAGGATTTTCATCTGGGAAAAGCCATTATTGCCAGCGATACGCTTGCTGAAGGCGCAGTAACCGGTAAAAAGCTGGCTGCCGGGGCGGTTGAAAGCGATCATCTGTCCAACGAAGCGATAAGAAGCAGGCATTTGGCTGAGGAGTCCGTGCTTGGCGTTCATCTGGGCAACGAGAGTGTTCGTGAGCGTCATCTTGGCAAAGATGCGGTGACGGAGGAGAAGCTGGCCGCAGGAAGTATCGGTAGCCATCATTTGCAGGACGGCGTTGTCAGTTCACAGGCTTTGAAGGATGGGGCGGTGCTCAGCCGACATGTGGGGAAAGGCGCTATTGAATCCGTTCACCTGGCGGGTTCGCTTATCGGAAGCACGCATCTGAAGAAAGGCAGCATCAAGCAGCAGCATCTGGCTCCTCAAGCCGTAGGAATGGATCAGCTGGCTGATGGAGCGGTAAGCGCGGATAAACTGGCTCTTGTATCGGTCAATAGTGAGCATATCCAGTTGGAGAGCATTGCCGGCAAGCATTTGAAGGCAGAGTCCATTCAGGGCTATCATCTGCGGAAAGGGTCCATCACGCAAAGTCATCTGTCTACGGAGCTGTTATCCTTCGAAAAGGCGCCTGATGGCATTCTGCCAGGCAGTAAAATCAAGCTTGGGACGATCGGCTCCGCTCATCTGGAGAAGGACAGCATTGCAGCGGAGCATCTGAAGGCTGAAGCTGTCGGCAGAGAAGCATTGAAAGACGGCGCGGTGACGGGAGTGAAGCTGGCAGCAGAAGCAGTGGGCACCGAAGCGCTGATAAATGGCGCGGTGACGGGAGCAAAGCTGGCAGCAGGAGCAGTGGGCACCGAAGCGCTGATAGATGGCGCAGTGACGGGAGCAAAGCTGGCAGCAGAAGCAGTGGGCACCGATACGATGGTGGATGGTGCGGTGACCGAAGCGAAGCTGGCAGTGAAGGCAGTAGGCACCGATGCGCTGATAGACGGTGCGGTGACGGGAGTGAAGCTGGCAGCAGGAGCAGTGGGCACCGATGCGCTGATAGATGGTGCGGTGACGGGAGTGAAGCTGGCAGCAGGAGCAGTAGGCACCGAAGCGCTTGTGGATGGTGCGGTGACGGGAGTGAAGCTGGCAGCAGAAGCAGTGCGCACTGATACGCTTGTTGATGGTGCGGTGACCGAAGCGAAGCTGGCAGTGAAGGCAGTAGGCACCGACAAGCTGATAGACGGTGCGGTGACGGGAGTGAAGCTGGCAGCAGGAGCAGTGGGCACCGATGCGCTGGTAGACGGTGCGGTGACCGAAGCGAAGCTGGCAGCAGAAGCAGTCGGTACCTATTCGCTTGTGGATGGTTCGGTGACGGGAGCAAAGCTGGCAGCAGAAGCAGTGGGTACCTATTCGCTGGTGGATGGCGCAGTGACAGGAGTGAAGCTGGCAGCGAAGGCAGTAGGCACCAAAGCGCTGATAGATGGCGCGGTGACGGGAGCAAAACTGGCAGCAGGAGCAATTGGCACCGAAGCGCTGACAAATGGTTCGGTGACGGGAGCGAAGCTGGCAGCGAAGGCGGTGGGCACCGAAGCGCTGACAGATGGTGCAGTGACGGGAGCGAAGCTGGCCGCCAAGGCAGTGGAAACCGAAGCGCTGGTGGATGGTGCGGTGACCGAAGCGAAGCTGGCAGCTAAGGCGGTGGGCACCGAAGCGCTGACAGATGGTTCAGTGACGGGAGCGAAGCTGGCCGCAAAGACAGTGGGCACCGACAAGCTGATAGACGGCGCGGTGACGGGAGTGAAACTGGCCGCAAAGGCAGTGGGCTCCGACAAGCTGATAGACGGCGCGGTAACGGGCGTGAAGCTGGCCGCAAAGGCAGTGGGCACCGATGTGCTGAGAGACGGCGCGGTGACGGAAGCGAAGCTCGCGGAAGGCGCAGTCACGGCGACAAAGCTGGCAGCGGGATCGGTGACGAACGAGAAGCTTGCTCCCGAGGCTGTCATTACGGAAGCATTGGCAGCAGGAGCAGTCACAAACGCGAAGCTGGCGGTTGAAGCGGTCGGTCAGGAACAGCTGCAAGCAGGCGCGGTGACGGAAGCGAAGCTCGCGGAAGGCGCAGTTACGGCGACAAAGCTGGCAGCGGGATCAGTGACGAACGAGAAGCTTGCTCCCGAGGCCGTTCCTACGGAAGCATTGGCAGCAGGAGCAGTTACAAGCGAGAAGCTGGCGGCTGAAGCGGTCGGTCAGGATCAGCTGCAAGCAGGCGCGGTGACGGAAGCGAAGCTCGCGGAGGGCGCAGTTACGGCGACAAAGCTGGCAGCGGGATCGGTGACGAACGAGAAGCTTGCTCCCGAGGCTGTCATTACGGAAGCATTGGCGGCAGGAGCAGTCACAAATGCGAAGCTGGCGGTTGAAGCGGTCGGTCAGGAACAGCTGCAAGCAGGCGCGGTGACGGAAGCGAAGCTCGCGGAAGGCGCAGTTACCGCGACAAAGCTGGCAGCGGGATCGGTGACGAACGAGAAGCTAGCTCCCGAGGCTGTCATTACGGAAGCACTGGCAGCAGGAGCAGTTACAAGCGAGAAGCTGGCGGCTGAAGCGGTCGGTCAGGAGCAGCTGCAAGCAGGAGCCGTAACACTGGGTAAAATCGCGCCTGGATCCATTACAACGGCAAATATTATTGCCGGCTCCATTGAAAGCGATCTGCTGTGCGACGAGGCCGTGACAGGGGATAAAATCGCGCCCGGCACGCTTACTGTGAAGCATTTCGCTCCGGATGTGTTGGCATCCCTGATCCCGGATGTGAATCCCTCAGCCTCCGAGCAGCTTCCAGCCGAGCAGGTCAGTCCGGCAATCTGTCAGCAATTCGGATTGATTCCTTACAATTTTGCAGGGCAGGGCGAGCAGCTGGAGCTGACCGTTACATTCGACCAACCGTTCGCAAGCGATGTCTACGTTCTGGTTGCTACGGCCGATCAGCTGTCCTGTTATGCGACAATAAAATCAAAAACGGCAGACAGCGCAGAACTGACTGTCGTGCGCACGCGAATCTCCCCCGAGCCCGTCGGATTCATCAATTGGATTGCCATAGGCAGCAAATAGTTCCAATATCCGATGCCAGGATCGCGGCCATCCGATTATGATGCTCCTTCTTACCGTGTCAAAGATATAAAATTTTCGATTAAAGAAGTCCGACACTTACAAATAAACGGGTGTCGGACTTTTCCATGCCGGCTGCGGTTAAGGACTTGTCCGGCTTTCTCCAAATCAGACCTGAAAGGCCGCTGTCTCACGTACAACAGCCGTGCCTCTTGACCTTACGTGTCCATACAATAAGTTGTAAAAGGACTGTCTTTGTCTTGCATACACGAGCAAAGCGCAATTGACGAAGAGGTGATCAGAATCAGGAATCCCTTTTGGGTTAGCAAAGACATGCAATACCGAGCAGCTGTGAATATCGGCAATTACCCTTCAGGGAAGAACCCGGGTTCCCGATTAATATCGCCGGCAATGGGTCTGTCCATGGAAATCGATACCGTTCAATCGAAGCGGGTCTACTTGCATTCCAGCCGCAATGGGAAAGCAGGAACGCCGGCTTCCCGTCTCGCACGCAAGGTAAAGGTGAAGGTAAAGGTAAAGGTCGCGGGAAGGCGTCCCGCCACAGGCATTGCGCCAGCCGGGGGGAAGAAGCCGTCATGGTCCGGCGCGGTCAGGACTGCCGCCAAGCGCAGAGCGTCAGGTTCCGCCGGAAGCGGTAAGATTCAGAGCAAGAGCAGGACAACGAAGTTTCGGCCGCGTCCCGCAGGGTTGTCCAGGCGCAGCCGAAGCTTGCAGCGCAGCCGGGCAGCCTTTAAGCCTGTGGATCGCCATCCGGAAAGTATAGAACCATTGACACAGATTGAAGGAAGCGCCCATCCAATTGTTACCCGCGCGGCTGCCGGGGCGGAGCCGGTCGTCTCCGTTATTATTCCGGTCATGAATGAACGCCGCTCAATTGCCCGTGTGATTCAGGAGGCAAAACGAACTCATCCCCAAGTGGAGATCATTGTGGTTGCGAATGGATCGACGGATGGTTCGGCCGCAATAGCCCGGCGTAATGGAGCCCATGTGATCGAATTTTCTGAACCGCTGGGTCATGATGTAGGACGCGGTGTAGGAGCGTCTGCCGCAAAGGGGCGGGTGCTGCTCTTTATCGACGGGGATATGGTCATTAGCAGTGCGGCGCTCAAGCCGTACATTCACGCAGTTCTGGATGGAGGCGTTGACGTGGCGCTTAACGATTATTCCGGCCCAATCCGCAAACAGGTCGTCCACAGCGTTGTTCTTGCCAAACATGCGCTTAATTCGCTGCTGGGAAGACCGGAGCTGAGAGGAACCTCGATGACAGCGGTGCCTCATGCGATAAGCCGGCATGCTCTTGAAGTGATTGGCGCAGATGCGCTGTCAGTCCCCCCATTAGCGCATGCCAAAGCGGTGCAGCTAGGGCTTAACGTCCGCGCCGTACATCCTGTTAACGTGGGGAAACTGAATCTGCAACGTCCGCGACGGGAAAGACTCAATCCGCTAGAGCATCTGATTGTCGGCGATCATCTGGAGGCTATTGATTGGCTGATGCGGCAGACGGACAGCCTTGGCGGCTTCACGCTTTGGCAGCAAAATCGGGAGAAGGCAAGGTGAGTGTATGCGAAAGGCGAAACCGGCAGCAGCCGGAATCAAACGCAAGCCCTCCTTTCGGAAGATTCGTACCCGTTCATCCCCGGGAGGAAGGAGACGCGCACGCGGCGCAAAGCCATTAAAACGTTCCTCAGCCAATCAAGGAACCTCCTATAACGCTGGCTTGCGCGATGCTGCTTTGCTGCGGGAAGCAGGAGCCATCCCGCAATCCGATGAGCTGAGGCTAAGACTGAACGAGAGCTGGTCGCGCAGACACCGGCTGAATGGCAGCTTGAGCAAAAGCCTGCTGCTGCAGGGAAAAGCGTATGCGGATGGATATATGAATGGGCTCCGTTTAAACAGGCAGAGCTGGCTGCCCGTACCGCTGCAGGGCTCAGCTGCTGCAGTCGTCCTTGCCGGAAGAGGGATGGCAGCCGAGCCTGCATCGCTGCAGGAGCTGATGCGTTTGCCGCTGCAGGAAATCATTGTTGTGCTTGAGGATGCGGCTGGAGGCGACTATCACACGCTCAGCCAAATGCCGGGCATCACCATTGTGCATGCAGGAACGATGCTCGAACGCGATATGGGGCGATCCATAGGCGCGAGGCTGCTGCGGACGGATTCCATCCTGTTCTGCGACGGCCATGTTCCGATACCGGCCGAGCGTCTGGCGCCTCTTCTTGCGGCAGTGGACAGCGGCGCCGATGTTGCGCTCAGCGATACATCCGATTCTCTGGGTTTATTCCGGGATTGGGATGAGCTGTCGCGCGTGAAGGCTTTCATCAACCTGTCATTGGGCCGTCCGGATTTGCTCGCCAATTCCAATCAGGAGCTGCCATGCGCCTGGTCGGCAAAAGCGCTAAAACTGGTTGGGGAGGCCTCGCTCGCGCTTCCGCCGGTTGCCCAGCAAGCCGCAATCCATCACCGCCTGAATATTGCAGTCTGCCGCAATGTAAGCAGGGGCGGGGCTGGCAGCGGGAACAGACGCGCTGATGGTCTTCACGCAGCGAATAAACATGCCGCATACGCGCATCTTGCCGCATTGAAGGCGGCTATGGCTCTGAACGGGAACCGGCTGCTTCATCCCGACCGGTCCAGACGCCGCGGGGCGGTTGGAGGTGAAGGCTGATGAAGCTTACGAGCATTGTGATACCGACCTATAACGGACTTGATCTGGTCCAGCAGGCGGTGGCGTCCATCCGTTCTTATACCAGCCAGCAGGATACTCCATATGAGATTATTGTCGTGGATAATGGTTCAACTGACGGTACAAGTGGGTGGTGTCTCCAGGAGCAGCTCGCCTTTATTTCTTTACCCCGCAATACCGGTTTCCCTGCGGCCTGCAATAAGGGGCTTCGGTTTGCGCGCGGCGATTGCCTGATGCTGCTGAACAATGACGTAACCGTTTCGCACGGCTGGCTGGCAGCTTTGCTGCAGGCGCTTAACAGCGACGGGAAGATCGGCATCGTCGGTCCCGTGACGAATTATGCCAGCGGGAAGCAGCAGGTTGATTACCCTTTTCACTCCATGAACGAGTTCCATCGCGTCGCCAAGGAAGTGCTGACCCAGTCAGGCGAGCAAGTGCAGCCTGTTCATCGGCTTGTGGGCTTTTGCATGCTGTTCGGGCGCACGCTTTACGAGCGTATCGGCGAGCTGGACGAGAGATTTTCGCCAGGCCATTACGAGGACGATGACTATTGCTTCCGGGCCCGGATGAGCGGGTACAGCTTATTGATGTGCCGGAATGTGTTTGTTCACCACCAGGGCAGCGCAAGCTTCAAGCGGGGCGACAGCATGGAGCTGCAGCGGCTTGTCGAACAAAATCGGCAGCGGTTCATCGACAAGTGGCAGGTCGATCCCGGCATATTTATCTAGCTTGTGAATGCTTGCGATGTCGGTTTTTCTTACGAAAAACGGGCGTATGCTTACGAAGCAGCGTTTTCTTACAAAAACGCTTTAGGAGGTCATAATTTTGAGAGCTGTTATCTTGGCTGGCGGAACGGGAACGCGGCTTTTTCCGCTGACCAAACTGATGAATAAACATTTGCTGCCGGTTGGCAGGCTTCCGATGATATGCTACAGCCTGATCAAATTGAGAGAAGCGGGCATAACCGATATTCTGCTCGTCACAGGACGCGAGGCGGCGGGAATGTTTACAGATTTCCTGGGCAGCGGACGCGATTATGGGATATCCCTGACCTATCGCATTCAGGAGCAGGCGGGCGGGATTGCCCAGGCGCTGGAGCTTGCTCAGCCTTTTGTCGGCAGCGAAGACAAATTCCTGGTCCTGCTTGGCGACAATTTGTTCGAGGAGCCGCTGAAGCCCCATCTGGAGGCTTTCGCGAAGCAGTCAGAAGGCGCGATGGTGCTGCTCAAGCAGGTTCCGGATCCGGAACGTTACGGCGTCCCTGTCTTTGATGCGAAAGGCAGGATTGAACGAATCGAAGAAAAACCGGAACAGCCGCAAACCGATTTTTGCGTGACGGGCATTTACTTATTTGATGCATCCGTATTTACATTAATCCACGAGCAGGCGCCTTCTCAGCGGGGCGAGCTGGAAATCACGGATGTGAACAACGCTTACGCAAGCAAAGGCATGCTTCGGCATAGCCGGATGAACGGCTGGTGGACCGATGCCGGAACCTTCGAGTCGCTGCAGGAAGCGTCAATCAAGCTTATGGGAACTGTACCATGAGCGGTGGCGGCCGGGCAGGAAAGCCCCTCCTGAACAAGACAGCGGGTCCGGTCCGTCAGGATCGCCGGGTGCCGGTTTCGGCGGCTGAGAGCTTACATCGTCCGGTGAAAGCTCCAAGAACGGGAAAGCAGCCGGCTTCAGGCTCGGGAGCAGGCCGTTCCCGCATTCGCGGCCGGGCCATCAAAAAAAGCCCTGCATTCAGGAAGCGGACAAGATTGGGGATTCGTACCCGTTCCAAACGCCTGAATCGAAGAACGGCGGGATTGCCCGGCCAGAAGGATCAATTCGGGAAGCATACGCCGGAGGACGTCCCGGAGACTGCCGAGCAGGCATATAATAGAGGATTTGAAACCGGCCAGTATGATGGCGGAGAGAAGTGGCTGGAGAATGCAGTGCCGCAAAATATGCTCCTTCCGGATGTCACACTGCAGGAGGTCATAGCCTTGGGGGTCGAGCAGCTGAAACCGCAGTGCCACCGGCTGATGGATGTGCATGAGGTATTCGAGCAGATGATGCAGGCTTTGGCGTCGAACTCGCCTTGTGCGGTTGTACGGCTTGGAGACGGAGAACTGCTGGCCCTGTCGCAGGACGTGGTTTACAACGCCAGGATTGTCAAGCAGGAAGGGGAATTTCTCCCCTACGCAGGCGTTAAGCCGCCCGATATAGGCGCGCGTGACCAGCTGGCCCAGGCTATCCGGCATGCGCAGATCGTCGGCGTCCCGTTATCGCGGCGAAAACATTTTCAACCGCTGCTTTATCCGGTTATGCGCGGGCACGGTATTGATCCCGGCGCATTGCGGATGACCCATTCCACGATTAATTACGGCTTGTATCAGGCCGGACTGCTGACCCGTCTGCTGACAGGGCAAAGACTGCTTGTTATTGGCAACGCCGCACCCGAACTCGCGGAGACGCTGACCCGTCACGGACTGCTGGTTTCGGGCATGATCAGCCCGGTTAAAGGGTTTGCCGACATTGACCGGGTGATGGATGAGGCGCATCATGCCGTTTTTGATCTTGCTCTGGTTTCGGCAGGGATTCCGGCAGTTGTTCTATGCTGGCGAATTGCAGCGGAGCAGGGCAAGGTGGCGCTGGATTTTGGACATATGGCCGATGCCATCATCAAAGGGAAAGTGACGCTTTGAAAAACGGGAGTGACGTAGGCTGATGATTCGGAAGAGACGGCATACGCAGATGTACAGGCGGAGGGCGGGCAGAAGATCCGCCAAACGCAGTCTGCGCGGGTATCCGGAAGGTCACAAAGCCGGATACGAGCAAGGCTTGCGCTCGGGACTCGATAGCTTCAAATCGCTGTTCGAGGGAACAAGCATTATAATTCCCAGCTACAATCAAGTGGAGTATTTGAAGAAGTGCATCGAGAGTATTGGCGAGCACACCGATCTGCCTTATGAAATCATTGTGGTTGACAATGCATCGGACGACGGAACAGCGGAATTTCTGCGGAAAACGGACAGCGCGGTCCGTTACCGGGTTCTGGAGTCGAACCGGGGGTTCGCCGGCGCCGTTAATATCGGCATGATGATGGCGAAGGGGACAACGATGCTGCTCCTTAACAACGATACGATTGTTACCGAGCGCTGGTTGAGCAACATGCTCAAGTGTCTCGACAGCGATCCGAAAATCGGTATGGTCGGTCCGGTAACCAATTATATAAGCGGTGACCAGCGTATTGAGGTGCCTTATTTGCATGTTAACGACATGCCCCGTTTCGCACAGCATTATAACATTTCCGATCCTGGAAAATGGCAGTTCACAGACCGCTTGACCGGATTCTGCCTGCTGTTTCGCCGCGAGCTGTGGGAGCGGACCGGGTTCCTGGACGAAGGGTTTGAGATCGGAAATTTCGAGGACGACGACTACAATATCCGCGTTCGTCTGCAGGGGCAATCGCTTGTAATCGCCCGCGATACCTTCATTCATCATTACGGCAGTGTCAGCATGAAGGGGCTTGGGGAGAACTTGGCCAAAATCAATAATCACAATATGCAGTTCTATATGGAGAAGTGGGGGAATCCCCATGATCTTGTTCATCAAGTGAAAGAAATGCTGCCTCTTCATCGGGAACGCACAGGATTGGCGGCACAGCAGCCAGTTGGAGAAACAGCCTTTTTCCCTCAGCAGGTCGTTGCCCGCGGAGTAAGCGAAAGGCTGTACTGGATCGAACGGGGAGTGCGCAGACCGGTCACGGGCGAACCTGCTGTGCCGATTACCCGGCTGTCCCAGGTGGATCTCCGTCGTTGGCCCATAGGGGATGGAATATCCGCGGAAGAGGTGGAGGCCCGCTGGCATGGCCATTTCGATGCAGGAGAGCAGTTCCCGGACGGCCAGACCTTCAAGGCAGCGGACGGATGGATTTATGTGGTGGATGAGAGAGCCTTGCGCAGGGTGGTCAGTCTGGCAGCGGCGGAAGCATGGGGGCTGGCATTGAAGCCGCAGCAGCAGCTGCCGGCTGCCCATGAGCTTGAGCAGCTGACGAAGGGCTTGCCTGTCATTGCGCCGGCGCGGGTAGCTCCATATTTGTGACCATATACATTTGAAGAGCGATATTCATGGCAGTATCATGCTTGAAATATGAGCATATGCTGTAGAGAGTGGAGGGACAGCGAAATATGCAGCATATTGTAACGGAAATGATTGAGCATATGTCCCGTTCCCACGAGCAGATGGCGCGCGTCATGGAGGCAGAGCGGCATGTGGCGGTGCGGATGGCACAGATCGTACACGCGCTGCCGGATCAGCATCCGAATTTCGGCGGAGTGAGCGAGCTGATGGAGCAATCCCAATCAGTGAGCAAGAACCTTGTTGCTTATTTAAACAGTATTGCCGAACTTCAGGAAACGATGGCTGCAACCTTGACAACCGTTATGAAGGAACTGGGCGGCGAGGATGAGGAATAGGGGCGGAGCCAAAGGAGAGTGCGGGCTTTGAGTCGTGAAACGGCGTATGCGCGAATGCTCGATGCCTCCGCCAAGATGCAGTGGAATGTGGCGATGATTCTTGAAGCAAAAGCGGTCGAAGCGGAGAAGGTGCGAAGCTGGCTGTGCAATCACGTCACGCCCGATGCATTTACGGAGCAGGAAGAGCAGTTGAAGGAAACCTTGCTTGTACATGAGCAGCTTATCGAAGTGATTGACGGTCTGACGAAGCTGAATCAAGGCATGGCTAATGTCTTGAAGGCCGCGCTGCGTCACGATCAGGATAGCGGCGGCGGTTTTGGCGGCGCATTTGGCGGGGGCTTCGATATTGGAGACAGGGACTGATGAGTCTCCTTCAAAAAGAATGGGAGGCCAGGCTTGAGCTGATCCGTTCCATTGCGAACAGTCAACAGGCAATTGCCCGTATATTGGACAGTGTTGCGGGTATTTCCGAGTATTCTCCCGGAATGGCGAAGTCCATTTCCGAAAATATGCGATCGCTTACCGCCATGCAGATGTCCATTGCCGAGACTGTGGGCCTTGTCCGGCTGCGGCGGCCGAAGCAGGGGAAACCTGGCAGGCCTTGGCTGCGGGCAGGCCTGCTGCCAGGAGCAGCCGGCAATCCGGATCAAAGCTAGGCTGATATGAAACGGGAGGAGAAAGATGTGAGCATACCAGCACGTAAGAATAGGCTGACGCAGGCTGCGGCAGGGCCCGGAAAGCGGCGGGCTCCGCGTAAGGGTATGGCCGGCAAGCTCAAGAAGCGGTCTGTTGCCCGAAGCGGAACAGCTATCAAACCAAAGAAAAAGTCTCTCAGGCAAACAGGAAAGATAATTAAGCGCAGAAGGACGCGCAGGAGGATTGCTCCTGCAGGTAAGACAGCGTTCAACGCATCTTACGACCAGTCCTATAACGCGGGCTATAGCGCCGGATTTGCCAAAGGATTCGAGGATGGACATCAGCTTGCCTACGAGCAGCAGCCATAGACTAAAGCACATGGCTTCCGATTCGCGGTTGAAGAAGAATGGCCCTGCACCTTGTTGAACAAGGGCAGGGCAATTTTGCGTGCCGGGATATCGGGAAACAGGCTGTTGAAGGGATTAACAGGCTGAATTTTGCTATAATCACATAGAGAACTCAGGAAAAGGGATAGATGCCTTGATAGAATCAGAGGATTACAAGCGCTTTAAGAAGGCCATACAAGATCTTCCCCCGAAAAACAGCTACAGCCGCGAGGATTTGCTCATCGAAGGCTTATTGTTCGACCGGCATGGGGATATCGAGATCTATTATGCGCCCCATAATGAACTCATAAATCCATCGGCAGGCATTGTTATTGCAGGGATTACTCCCGGCTGGCGGCAGATGGAGATTGCCTACCGGACATTGAAGCAGGCGTTCGGGCAGGGATTGACGGAGGAAGAGGCGTTCAGTCACGCGAAGGCGGCCGCCAGATTCGCGGGCTCCATGCGCATGAACCTGCTTCAAATGCTGAGAGACCTTGGACTTCACCATTATGTGGGACTTCCCGATGTGGAATCGCTGTTTGCTCCGGGATGTCAGCTCCTCCATACCACCTCGGTGCTACGGTATCCTGTGTTTGTACAGGGAAGGAACTATACCGGGCATCAGCCTCCGCTCATGACGTCTGCGTACCTGCGGCCGTATGCGCTCCAATTCATCGGGGAGGAAATCATGCTGCTCAATCGGCAGCGGCCTCTGTTTATTCCTTTGGGACGGACAGTCGAAGAACTGTTCCGCTCTCTCGTAAACAGCGGTCTGATTGAAGAAGGGCAATGCCTGTGGGGATTTCCCCACCCTTCGGGGGCGAATGGACATCGGCATCAACAATTCCGGCAGGCCCATGACGGCATGCTGGGCATTATTTCCAGGTTCTTCGCAGCGCAATAGAGACATATGGAACAACATCGATTGACCCCATCCTCTAGGTTAGCGTTCAATCAGCTGCTCTCTGCGGGGGCCGACGGATATATAGCGGACCGGTACGCCAATCAAGCGCTCCAGGTAAAGGACGTAATTCTGCGCCTGCAGGGGAAGCCGGTCAAACTCGCGAATGGAGGATATATCCGATTTCCAGCCAGGCAGCGTTTCAAGAACAGGCTTTGCCTGTTCAAGCCTTGCCGACACAGGGAAACGGGTTGTCTGCGTGCCCTCTATTTCGTATGCGGCGCATACCGGAATGTCATCGAGGAAACCGAGCACATCCAGATTGGTGAGCGCGGCTTCCGTTGCCCCTTGCAGCATGCAGCCGTAACGGGTCGCTACCGCGTCGAACCAGCCCATTCGTCTGGGCCGTCCGGTGTTGACTCCGTACTCTCCCGCGTCGCCGCCCCGCTGCCGCAGCTCATGGGCAATCGGCCCGTCAATTTCTGCTGTGAAAGGTCCTTCGCCTACGGAGCTGGAATAAGCTTTCGTGACGGCTGCGATCCGCGTTATCGCATGCGGCGGCAAACCGGCGCCTACTGAAGCATAGCCGGCTAGCGTAGAGGAGGATGTGGAGTAGGGATAAATGCCGTGGTCCGGATCGCGAAGTGCTCCGAGCTGGCCCTCTGCGACAATCGTCTCGCCTTGGGAAACTGCGCGCTGAAGCAGCTCTGTCGTGTCGCATACATAAGGACGGAGCTTTTCCCCCAGCTTGATTAAATCCTCCAGCATATCCGCCGCACTCAGCTGCGGTTCCCGATACAGATGCTCCAGTAGAACATTTTTGGGTATGAGCGCAGCTTCCAGTCTGTCCATCAGCCTGCCGCGATGAAATAAATCCGCCGTCTGGATGCCCAGCTTTGCCGCTTTATCCGCATAGAACGGCGCAATGCCGGACCGGGTGGACCCGAATTTACGGTCGCCCAGCCGCTGCTCTTCCAATTCGTCGAGTTGTTTATGGTAGGGAAGCACAATCTGCGCACGGTCGGAAATACGCAGGTTGGGCTTCGGAACGCCTCTTGCTGTCAATGCTTCCAGCTCCCGGAACAGATCGGAGATATTGAGCGCCACACCCGGACCAATGACATTGGTGACCGTGTCATAAAACACGCCGGACGGGAGCATGCGCAGCGCGAATTTGCCGTATTTGTTAATAATGGTATGTCCTGCATTGCTGCCCCCCTGATAGCGGACCACATAGCGCGCTTCTGCCGCAAGCGCATCGGTCATTTTCCCCTTGCCTTCGTCGCCCCAATTGGCTCCGACCACCGCCGTAACACTCATATACCCACATCCTTCTAAAGAGATTTGCTTTCTATCCCTATTGTAAGTTGAGTTATACTATTAATAAAATTAATATTAATAATATCTGATATAAGGATGGATAATGGGATGATACAAAATCTGGAATGGTATCGCGTGTTTTATTTCACGGCAAAGACAGGCAGCTTGTCCAAAGCGGCGGCAGAATTATTCATCACCCAGCCGGCGGTTACCCAGACGATCAAACAGCTGGAAGCGCAGCTGGGCGGCCAGCTCTTCTTTCGGACCTCGAGGGGCGTTAAACTGACGGCTGAGGGAGAGGCATTGTACCAATATATCGCCCAGGCCTACAATTTCATCCAGAACGGCGAACGGAGAATTGCCGGTATGCATCAGCTTGCGGAAGGCGAAATCAAAATCGGGGCCGGAGATACGCTGTGCAAGCATGTTCTGCTGCCGCATCTGGCGGCTTTCCATGAAGCGTACCCGTCCATTAAAATTCAGGTCACCAACCGGACGACGGCTGAGACGATGACACTGTTGAAGCAGGGGGAAATCGATCTGGGCATTGTGAACATGCCGGCATCGGACAAGGCGGTGGACGTCCGGGAATTGTTGCGGATCGAAGACTGCTTTATAGCAGGAGAGGCGTTCAGGCATTTAGCGGCGAGACCGATGGCCTGGGAGGAGTTGATGGAGTACCCGCTCATGCTGCTGGAGAAGGGGAGCGCAACCAGGAGCTATCTGGATCACTTTGCGGAGCGGCAGGGGAGGCAGGTCAAGCCGGAGATTGAGCTTGGGAGCGTCGATTTGTTAGTGGAGTTTGCCAGAAGGGGACTTGGAATCGCATATGTTGTCAAAACGTTCATCACCGGCGAGCTGCGCGCAGGCCAGCTTCATGAGATTCAGCTGAAAAAACCGATTCCTCCAAGAGGAATCGGCCTTGCGACCTTGAAGGATGTGCCGCTCACCGCTGCCGCCGTGACTTTCATCCAGCGCATTCAAATGGCTCAGCCGGTTGAGGGAGCCTGACATTCGCCATTACTGAAATCCTTTTTTGGCCCCATTGGAGAGGACGGGAAGCAACCTGATTTCACTGGTCATGGTGGAATTGCAGATGGGGCATGCCGGCTCTTCGCCGAACGAGAAATTATCTCTCATCCAACAGGAGCATTCTTCGTTTGTGCATGTCCATATCGACGTTTGTTCCTCGGGAATAGGCTCCACTATCTTCTTAGAGAAATGAATAATCGTACCCTCCTCTAGATTGAAAATTCCCTTATAATATGTGTTTCGCCTTCCATAATTATACTATGTTTGCAATCAGGTGTTATGAACGGTACTTGCCGCCGTCATAACGCCTTTTTCTGCTTGGAGTAATTATCTATCCGCTAACGTCTGGCAGGTCATACGCCAATTTTACAGCGGCGGAGGACAAGTGACCATGAGCCTTGCGGGTCAGCCGCATATATATGATGGTAGTTCCCACAGAAACAAGGCAGGAGCGTGCGTCATGTATACGAAGAAACAAGTCAAGTCCCGGCATGCCCATAAGGGTTACGCCGACGGCTACAGGCAGGGATTGAGGGATGGCGCCTGTGAGTCGCTTGCAAGCCATATTCAGCCGCCTTCCCCGATTAAGCATGATGTGCGAGTCCTCTATATACCGCAAGGCTTCGAATCCATCGACCAGGGAATTATCGAGGCGCTCAGCTTAACCGTCCGCGAGCTCCATGTATCCGAACCGGGGCGAATGGCGGAACAGGCCGCTCTGCTGAGGCCGGATTGGATGTTTGTGTTAAATGGCATGCACGTGTTTCCGGACGATCATCTGGAGCAGGTCGCTGCCGTCAGGGAGCTTGGGGTACGAACCTTGATCTGGTTCGCGGACGATCCTTACATGACGGCGGATACGGTTCTGATCGCTCCCCGATACGATGTTGTGCTGACCCATGAGCTCAGTACCGTCGAAATCTACCGGCAGCTGGGATGTCCCAGCGTCCATTATATGCCGCTGGCGGTGTATGCGGGGTGGTTCAAGCCGCAGCAGGTCGAGGATAAATACCGCAGCGACATCTGTTTTATCGGGCAGGCTTTCTGGAACCGGGTGGAGACCTTCGACGCCATCGCGCCTTTTTTGAGCAAGCAGCGCGTGTTCATTGCGGGCGGCCTGTGGTCCCGGCTCAAGAACTATGACCGCTTGAAGCATGTTATTCGCATGGGCTGGCTGCCGGTAGAGGAGTCGATCCGTTACTACAACGGCGCCAAGATCGTCATCAACCTTCATCGCACGACCGTTTCAGGCTCCGACAACAAAAACTCGCTTAATCTGCCAGGGAGGTCCATTAACCCCCGCACCTATGAAATTTCTGCTTGCGGGACGCTGCAGCTGACAGATTTGCGCGAGGATCTGCCGCGCTACTATAACCCCGGCAGCGAAATTGAGACATTTGCCAATCCGGAAGAGCTGCACGCTAAGCTGGCTTATTATTTAACCCATGAAGACCAGCGGCGTGAAGTTGCGCTGCGGGGGCTGCGCAGGACTCTTGTGGAGCACACATTTGTTTCGCGCATTCAGCAGCTTGCGGCGACGCTGCAATGGTAAATACAACAAGCGCATATGCGTGGAGAGAGGAGTGAAGCAGGTGGCGGCTTCTTTTCGCAAAAGGAGAAACGACCGGAAAAGCTTGCTGATTCAAGATAAAGTCCGCAGGGGGAAAAACCTGCTGATTCAAGATAAAGCCCGCAGGGAGAGGGCCTTCAGGCAAGGCTTTGATCATGGCTATTGGTTCGGACAATGCGAGTCGGTATTAAAGCGGACGGAACGCGTAATCGGGGTAAGGCCTATTCATGTCCTGTTCGTCGCAACGGGCAAAGGCTTTCCGTACTCGCCGCTGGATGAAGCGATCGCGAATACTTTAAGATCCATGGTCGGCCAATTATCCGTCACCAATTCCACAGAACCGGTATCCGATATCGCCAAGCAGCTGAGACCTGATCTCGTTATTGTGCTGGATGGGCTGCAGTTCAATGTATACCATGCGGATGAGATGCGCCGTGCCGGCATCCGGACGGCAATCTGGTTCACGGATGATCCTTATTACACCGACATTACCGGACCCTTGTCCCTCCATTTCGATGAAGTATTTACATTGGAGCTGAACTGCGTGGAGATGTACCGCAATCTCGGCTGCCCACGCGTATATTATTTGCCGCTTGGGGCTTACCCGGCGGAATTCAGACCGCGCAATCCGAAGCTCACACAACGTCATGAGATTTGCTTCGTAGGTTCGGCTTATGTGAACCGGCTTGCTTTTTTTGATCAGATTACCCGGTATTTGGCCACCAAGGATACCTTGATCTCCGGCATTTGGTGGGAAAGATTGAAGGATTTTAAACTCATGTCCAAACATATCGAGCTTGGACGCTGGATGGGTCCCGGCGAAACAGCGGACACCTATAACGGAGCGAAGATCGTTATTAATATGCACCGCGCGCATGATGACGAGACATTCAATAACAACAGCGCTGCAGTGACAGCCGTTTCACCCAATCCGCGGACCTTCGAAATATCGGCCTGCGCTGCGCTGCAGCTTACCGATATCCGGAGCGATCTGGGTTCCTTCTATACGCCGGGGGTCGACATTGTGACCTATTCTTCCCCGCAGGAGATGGTGGACAAGATTGAATATTATTTGCACCACGAGGATGAACGCCGGGAAATCGCCATGCGCGGGATGTATCGGACAATGACTGAGCATACGTACGTGCATCGCCTCGATATGATGCTGGGGATCCTGTTCCCAGATCCTCCCCCGGCAAATGAAGGATTTGTCGGCGACCTGACAACATTGTAAGCTTCGCAAGCCGTAACGGATGGTCGCTTGCTCATTAAGGACAAATTCGGATGGGGAAACGGTCATATTTGTGCGTATGGAATGGGTCTAAGTGTCGTGCCGATTGAAAGGCCCCCTAAATATATTGTAGAACCAAGGTTCGATGGGTTGAAGGAGGTGAACACGTATTCGTTCCGCGGAACGGGTACGGCAATCGCGCGTGAAACATACAAAACCAAAAATGATGATCTTCTCGCATATTTGCAGCCAGCAATATGTGACCGGAGCAGAGAAGCTCCTCATATTCATGATACGCGAACTGCTTCCGAGCTACGCGTGCACGCTGGTTGTACCGGTAGACGGGGTCATTGCGCAGCAGGCCAGATCGCTTGGCATACCGGTGGTAGTCCAGGATGTTCCGCTGGTCGTTTCGCTCTATTTGGCCCTTCCTCATTTTCAGGGGGATATCCGGATGGAACAGCAGGGAGGGGCATGGCAGGAGCTGTTCAGCCTTATCAACCGCGAACGGCCTGATATCGTTCTGACCAATACATGTGTTCACGCCCTTCCTGCAATGGCCGCCAAATTCCTGGGAATTCCTGTGGTCTGGACGATTATGGAGGCGATGCGGCAGACGCCGGATACTCCTGCGGCCGCAGCCGTAATCGGGCAATATTCCGATTGCATCGTCGGTATATCCGAGACCGCGCTCGCTCCGCTGCGGACGGCCGAGATGCTGCCAAAATCAAAACTCATCCCGCCTTCCTGGCAGCATTCCGAGCTTGCCGAGGATACCTGGCGCGGACATCGAATGAACCGCCGCAGGCAGCTTGGCATTGCAGATGATCAAAGGCTGGTCGGTTATATCTCGTCTTCCATCTTCTCGGCCAAAGGACTTGAGCACTTTGTGCTTATGGCGGTGGCGGTGGCGCAGCGTTTCGAAAAGGCGGTATTTCTGATTGTCGGCAATCCGGTGGATACCGATTATTTCGAACAATGTCTGAACCTTGCCCGGGAACAAAATGTGATAGACCGCTTCAGATGGATCCGTTTCGAGGAGCAGATCGAAACGATTTATCCCGCAATGGATGTGCTTGTTGTGCCAAGCATGACTCCGGAAGGCTTCGGAATGACAGCTTTGGAAGGAATGGTGTTCGGCAAGCCGGTTGTGGTGTACGGTTCCGGCGGATTGGCTGAAATCGCCAATGCCACAGGCAATAGCCGCTATATTGTCGAGACCGGCAATGTGGACGGATTGTTCCAGAAGGTCAGCGGCCTGCTCGGCGACGAAATGGAGCGTGCGGTCGTCGGGGAACGCAACGCCAGAATGGCGGTGTCGGCTTTTGGCATAGCCGCGTACAGGGAGCGGATCCGTAAGCTTATTGACTTGCTCGCCGGGTTTTCACCGGTGAAGAAACAGGTTGTAAGGGGAACGGCGGGAACGGTTTATTTGCTTGAGGACGGCATCCTGCGGCCTTTTGCTTCGGAAGAGGCCTTCCTTCAGGAGGGTTACCGGTTTGAAGAGGTGAAAGAGGTGCCGGATGCCATGCTTGCGGCACTTCCGCATGGAATGTCCATCGGCCGAAGCAGCAAAAAGGCATCGATTGTCACCCGCAAAAGGAAAACCGGAAGGCGCAGGAGAGGGCGGCGAAGAAAGCTGCTCCCGGGAAGAAGAAGCTCTGCTGCAAAAAGGCGCAGGCATGCCGCCCGCAGAACGCGCACCGTGCGCCCGCAGCGCCGCCGAAAATCCGCTGCGGGCATAACAAGGTCGCGCAGGCGGCACTGAAGCGTTGGACAGGGGAAAGGGAAGGTGAATCACAGAATGCGCGTTGTAACGGTTTTGGGCACGCGCCCGGAAATTATACGTCTAAGCCTTATTATTCAAAAGCTGGACGCGCTGGCTGAGGAGCATGTGCTCGTGCATACGGGACAGAACTTCTCTCCCTCGCTCAGCGATATTTTCTTCGAAGAGCTTGGACTCAGGCAGCCGGACTACAGGCTGGGTCAAAGCATGCTCTCCTTGGGCAGGCAGCTCGCCGTCATGTTCGGGGAGATCGAAGGCATTTTGAATGCGCACCGGCCTGATGTGGTGCTGCTGCTTGGCGATACGAACAGCGCATTATGCTCCGTCATGGCCGAGCGGATGGGAATACCTGTTGTACACATGGAAGCGGGCAACCGCTGTTATGACTTGTCGGTACCGGAAGAGAAGAACCGGAGGATTATCGACGCCGTGTCCACGATCAATATGCCGTACACCTCATACAGCAAAGGCAATTTGCTGCGCGAAGGGTTCCCTGCCGGGCGGATCGTGCTGACAGGCAATCCGATTCACGAGGTAATCAGCCATTATATGCCGCAGATCGGGGCCAGCGATGTATTGGAGCGGCTTGGTCTTGCGCCGGGCGGCTACATGCTGGTAACGGCGCATCGTGCCGAGAACGTGGATTCCCCGGAGCGGCTAGCGGGCATTCTGGACGGCTTGAACCGTATCGCCAGGCGGTTCGACAAGCGGCTGATATGCAGCGTTCATCCGCGGACGCGTTCGCGTATTGACGAGGGAGAAAAACGAATGGCGATGGATGAGCGTGTCGAATTCTTTGAGCCATTCGGATTCTTCGATTTTGTTCAGCTGGAACGGCATGCGGCCTGTGCGATAACGGACAGCGGGACCGTGCAGGAGGAATGCTGTCTGTTCCATGTGCCGACGGTCACCATCCGTCAGACGACCGAGCGGCCGGAAACCGTTGATTGCGGCAGCAATGTGGTCTGCGGCCTGAAAGCTGCGCGAATGGAAGAAGCGGTGGTGGTTATGACCGCCCTGCCGCCAAAATGGCAGTGTCCGGATGGCTATCTGGCGGATGACGTGTCCGATAAAGTGGTCAAATTTGTACTTGGAGGGAAATGGGATGTTCACTAATCAGCGGATCCTGGTAACCGGGGGGACCGGGTCGTGGGGATACGAGCTGATCCGTCAGCTGCTTCTGCAAAAGCCAAAGCAAATTATCATTTTTTCCCGCAACGAATCAAGTCAGGTGGCGATGAGCCGCGCCTTCGACGATTCCAGATTAAGCTTCTGCATCGGTGATATTCGGGATAAAGAAGCCTTATCCCGCGCATGTGAAGAGGTGGATTATGTTTATCATCTGGCCGCGCTCAAGCATGTGCCCGTTTGCGAGGATCAGCCCTATGAAGCGCTCAAAACCAACGTGATCGGCACGCAAAATGTCATTGAAGCGGCGATCGCAAACAAGGTCAAGCGCGTCATTTATATCTCAACCGATAAAGCCGCCAATCCTTCCAATTTCTACGGAATGACCAAGGCAATCGGCGAGAAGCTGATCGTGTATGCCAATCTGCTCCGCTCGGATACGACATTCGTCTGCGTGCGCGGCGGCAATGTGCTCGGCACGAACGGCAGCGTGGTGCATCTGTTTATGAATCAAATCAAGACCGGCCATCAGGTCCGGATTACCGACAAGAGAATGACCCGTTTCTTTCTTACTCTGGAGGATGCCATCAAGCTGTTGTTCAAAGCTTCCGAGGAAAGTCTGGGCGGCGAAATATTCGTGATGACCATGCCGACATGCCGGATCGTCGATTTGGCGGCGGTGCTGATGGATGCGATCGGAATTGAGGCTGATATCATTGAAACCGGCATTCGCCCGGGCGAGAAAATTCACGAAATTCTGCTGACAGAGCATGAAAGCACGACGACGGTTACCTATGACACCGCCTATTTGGTCATACTCCCCACTATAGATATTCCGGGACTCAGGGAGCATTACAGCAAATATGTGCCGGTCAAATTCAACAGCTTCAGCTCCAGCCAATCGTTGATGAGCCTGGATGAAATCCGCACCATGCTGGTGCGTGGAGGTTTTCTGCCATGAAGCTGCTGATTGTCGGCGGGCATGGAATGGCCGGGCATATGCTGGTCCGATACTTCCGTATGGAGCGCGGGTTCGAGGTCGTCTATACGGCCCGTTCTCCAATCCATGGAGATGAAGGCATTTTCCTTGATGCTCAAGATGGCGACGCCGTTGCTGCCGTCATCCGCAAGCAGCGTCCGGATGTCATTATCAACGCCGTCGGCATTCTCAACCAGGATGCGGAAGACCATCCCCTTACGGCTTATACCGTGAACGGCCTGCTGCCGCACTGGCTGGGACATCTGGCGGATGAAACGGATGCCCGGCTGATTCATATCAGCTCGGATTGTGTATTCAGCGGCAGAAGCGGCGGATACCGGGAATCGGACATAACGGACGGCACGAGCGTGTACGCCCGGAGCAAAGCTCTTGGCGAATTAGAGCACTCGCGGCATCTGACGATCCGTACTTCTATTATCGGACCGGAGATCAGAGCAAATGGAATCGGTCTGCTGCAGTGGTTTTTGCAGCAGGAAGGAACCGTCAGCGGCTACGCCCGCGTAATGTGGAACGGGGTTACCACACTGGAGCTGGCCAAGGCAATCAGCTACGCGATTGCCCGGCCGTCTATCGGCGGTCTCATCCATTTGACGGCTGGCGAGACGGTAAGCAAGCTGACCCTGCTGAAGCTGTTTCGCGAATACTTCAACCGGGAGCGTCTGACGATCCTGCCTGATGACGAGATTACGATCGACAGGACGCTTGTAAGCACAAGAGAGGATTGGCGGTACGAAGCGCCGCGTTTTGCCGTGATGATTGCGGAGCTGGCAGAATGGATGGCAGAGAATTGAGCCGCCCGCGTTTACTTATAACGGGCGCGGGCGGATTCTGCGGGGAGCACGCCTGCCGCTATTTTGCTTCAGCCGGCTGGGAGGTGACAGCGCTTGTCCGCCAGCTTCGTCTGGGCGGCGGCTCCCGCTGGCTTGATGATGTTGATAAGGTTCTGTCAGGCGATCTGTCGCTGCCCGAAGAGGCGAACGCTGCCTTGGCCGCGGCGCAGCCTCAATATGTCCTGCATATGGCTGGCAAGAATGCTGTAGGGCCTTCCTGGAGCGATCCCGGCGATACGCTTGCGAACAATGTGATGGGGACCGTCAATCTGCTGGAAGCGGTCAGGCGGATCGACAGGGGCAGCCTGAACTGCCGCGTTCTTGTGGTGGGATCGATGCTTCGCTTCCCGCTGCCTGCAGGCGGGGAAGCGCCAGAGCCTCCCCATCCGTACAGCTTGAGCAAGACACTGCAGGTATTGACGGCGCGGAGCTGGTCGGCATTGTACGGAATGGATATCGTTGTAGCGGAGCCGTCGAATCTGATCGGACCGGGCAGGTCCGCAGGCTTATGCTCGCTGCTTGCCCGCTACACAGCGGCGGTCGAACGGGCTGCTGCCGGCATTAGCGCCAGGCCGCAGCCGATGAGACTGTCATCGCGCAGCGAAACCCGCGACCTGCTGGATGTCCGCGATGCCATGAGCGCTTACGAGCTGCTGCTTCGCCATGGCGGCAAAGGCGGCATCTATCCTGTCGCCTCCGGAGTCATGCGGACGCTGGGGGAGCTTGCGGACATCTTCACATCGCTAGCGTCATATCCGCTGGAATTCGCCGTCGGCGATTCGGCGGCGCAGTCGCCTTCGCCTGCAGACTGCAGCGCGATCCGGTCGCTTGGCTGGTCGCCTATAATTCCGCTTGTGCAATCGCTGGAGGATGCTCTTGAAGACGCACGGCGGGCAGCAGGCTAATAAGCAAGCAATCCTGAGCGGCGGTCAAATAACCCGTCGTTTCTTCTTGACTATCTATGAAATAAATAATACAAGGACAGACCGGATAACCAGACTTCAAGAAAAACGGAGGGGTTGAATTTGGAAATCAAACGGCCGAAAGTAACCATCGTGATTCCTTTTTATAACGATCCGTATGTGGGGGAAGCCATCGACAGCGCTCTGGCTCAGAGCTATGACAATCTGGAAATTATCGTGGTCGATGACGGCTCCACGCTGCACCAGGATAAGGTGGCCCCCTACCTGAACCGAATCTACTATCTGGGAAAAGCAAACGGAGGAACCGCCAGCGCGCTTAATCACGGCTTTCGTTATGCAACCGGTGAATATATCGCCTGGCTCAGCTCGGATGACCGGTTTCATTCCGGCAAAGTGGAGAAACAACTGGATGCGATGATCAGGAGCGGAGCCTTGATTGGCCATACGGGCTTCAACCAGATGGACGCTGCAGGCAGCTTGACGAGGACTTCAATCCTTCCGCCGGGATACGAGTCGGGAGAATTGTACCGCGCTTTGCGAAAAAGCAATCCCGTTAACGGCTCTACCGTCATGATGCATCAATCGTTATTCCGCCTGATCGGGAAGTTCAACGAATCGCTTCCGTATACCCATGATCTGGATTACTGGTTCCGGGTGCTGCTGACGGGTATTCCGCTGCATTTGACCCCTGAAGCGCTAATGGATTACCGCATGCATGAGGCCATGGGCACGGTGCGTCATAGCGCGGCTATTGCAAGGGAAGTAGAAGCTGTCTATGAGAAATACGGGAAACGCTGGGAACTGTATCTGACACAGCTTGGCTATATAACGTCCAATACCGATGCGCGCTCTGAGAGTAAGCGTTCCCGCAGAATCAGCAGATAATGAGGCTCCGATGAGAAAACCTGAATATGCTCAAAAGATCAATATTGACATGGTATGTGAGTATCCCCTATTATTGACCTATCTGATAGGTAGAAGGGTAAGTGAAACAGATGGCTGTTCATAAAATTCAAAAGATTCTCGTGCACGAACAGGTATCGCAGGAGATTCAAAACTATATTCACGACGAGAAGCTCAAGGAGGGAGATAAACTGCCTTCCGTCACGGAAATGACCCAAATGTTCGGTGTAGGCAGATCTTCCATGCGCGAAGCGCTCCGTTACCTGGAGGCGATGGAAATTATCCGCGTCGAGAACGGCAAGGGGATATTCGTACTGGAAGTGGATACATTCCGGTTCTCGGGCAAGGTGAAGGTCGAGCGGGAGAAGCAGTCGCTGCTCGCCATTCTTGAAGTGCGGAAAGCTCTGGAGGGCAAAGCTGTCGAGCTTGCGTCGCAGCGGATTACAGCGGGCAGGGTGAAGGAAGTACGAAGATGTCTCGAGGAATACCGCAGGCTCAAGGAGAACGGGGAGGACACGTCGAAGGTGGATCTGACCTTTCACCGCCACATCATCAAGGCAGCCAATAATCCAATTCTGGAGACCGTGCTGAATTCCGTTTCCGAGCTGTATGAGAAATTTTTCAATGATCCGCTGGGCGACAAGCAGTTGTTCGACGCCACGTACGAATTTCATTTTACGATGTTTGATGCGATTGCCTCCCATGATACGGAGACTGCCATGGAAGAATTTAACAAGCTTATGAACGCCATCGAAATTATTATAAAACAATTTAAAAGCACGGAAGCATAAAGCAGGCATTCAGCACTATTCATTTTTTTGATTCGACAGCATTCGATTCATTTTTACAAATTGTATAAATTTGATTGACAATTCAAAACAATCCCATTTATAATCAACCTATCAGACAGGATGACTGTATGATACATGTGTTGGGGAGGGGTCGTGTAGAATGAAGAAGACCAGAAAAGGCTTTGCATTGCTGATTGCTTTCATTCTTGTAGCCGGCGTGTTAAGCGCTTGCGGAAGCAAGAACGAGAACAGCGGGAATGGAAACGCAGGTGCCGCTAATGGCGGAGAAAAAGTCAAATTGCGCATGATCGAAAGCTTGACAAGTCCTAAACGTACTGAATTACTTAACGCCATGATCGGCAAGTTCGAGGATGCGAATCCTAACATTTCTGTTGAATTGATCTCTCCACCGCTTGACCAGGCTGACAACAAGATCAGAACGATGCTTGCAGCCAAAGAAGATATCGATATCCTTGAAGTGCGGGATCTCAATATTGCCGAGTATGTGAATAATGATTATATCGCTCCATTGAACGAATATGCGGACGCGTGGTCGGATTATGCAACAGTCGGCGCCGTTCCAAAATCGCTTGGCTCATTGGGAGACAAGCTGTACTTCGTACCGAACGGCTTGTATGAAAGACAGATGTACTACCGTGCAGACTGGTTTAAAGAAGCTGGACTGGAGGCTCCAAAAACCTGGCAGGAGCTGTATGAAACCAGCAAGAAGCTTACGGATGCTTCCAAGAACCGCTATGGCTTCTCCTTCCGTGGAGGCCCTGGTTCCAACGGAAACAGCGACGCCATGGTCCTTACTTACAATGCGGACAACGTGAATCTGGATGATTCGATGTTCCTGAAAGACGGTTCATCCATCTTCTCCTCGCCTGCAGCCAAAGACGCTATGGACTTGTATGTGAAGCTGTATAAAGAAGCTTCTCCTCCGGATTCCATCAACTGGGGCTTCCAGGAACAGGTTCAATCCTTTACTTCCGGTGTAACCGCTATCCTTCTTCAAGATCCGGACGTTATTCAGTCCCTGCAGGAAAAAATGGAGGAAGGCACCTGGGCAACTGCCCCAATGCCAACCGGCCCTTCCGGTAAAGCGTTGATCGCTGCAGGCGGAGCGGGCTGGGGGATTGCGTCCTTCTCCGAGCATAAGGAAGAAGCCTGGAAGCTGATTGCCTTCCTGTCGAATCCGGAGCAAAATACCGCTTTCTCCAAAGACTACGGTTTGATTCCGATTCACACAAGCGCAACGGAAGACGAGTTCTTCAAAACAGGCCCATACAAAACGCTGATCGACGCCAGCAACATGCCTGAAACCTTCGTGAACTACAAACCGGCGTTCCAATATCCGGGAACCGGCCAATGGTCTCAGGTCAGCATGGAAAGCCAGCAATCGCTGCTGCTTGGCCAGACTACTGTCGAAGATACGCTTAAGAAGTGGAATGACTTCTGGGTTGACCAGAAATCCAAGCTCAAATAAGAGACGCTTAACAGGTAAATAAATAATATACAAAAGGTAATGGGCGGCCGCACGCATAAGCCGTCCATTACGCTTTTATCCAAGGTGGTGCGCCTGTTGAAAAATCAGAAAATGTTCATCGGACTCAGTCTTCTGCCAGCGCTGGTGCTGGTCCTGGTATTTACGTATTACCCCTTTATCAAAGGGATTATTATGGCCTTCCAGGATTATAAACTCTTCGACCTTCGAAACATCCAATTCGTCGGGTTCGACAATTTTACCGCAGCTTTTAAAGACCCTAAATTTCTGACCGCTTTATCCAACAGCGCTTATTGGGTCGGATTCTCGCTGGTATTCCAGTTTCTGTTCGGATTGCTGCTGGCGATGGTGCTGCGCAAGCCGTTTCGCGGACGGGGAGTGTATCAGGGATTCGTCTTCTACTCATGGGCGCTTTCGGGATTTCTTATCGGGCTGATCTGGAAATGGATGTTCAACTCGCAGCTTGGCGTTATCAATGATATCCTGCTCCGTCTTGGCATCATTGATGTTCGCATCGGGTTTCTGTCGGATCCGAATTGGGCGCTGTTCTCGGTAATTGTCGTCAATATCTGGTATGGAATCGCCTTCTTTGCCATTATGCTGCTGGCTGCTCTGCAATCGGTGCCATCGGAGCTGTATGAAGCGGCGGATATGGACGGAGCCAATGCCTCGCGCAAATTTTTCAACGTGACGCTGCCTTATATTTTCCCGACGATCATTACCACGACGCTGCTCAGAGCAATCTGGATTTTCAATGATCCGGCCATTATTTATGGAATGACGAACGGCGGACCTGCGGGCTCGACGCATATTTTATCCTCGTTCATGCTGGACAAAATCATTTATGGCGGAGATTACGGGGCGGCATCGGCTGTCGGCGTCATCATGATTGTGCTTCTGCTCATGTATACGATATTTTATCTTTCCGTGACGAGGTCTGAGAAAGTGGGGGATTTTTGATGAAATCTCGTGTGCTTCTGATATCCAAAATCCTGTTCCTGGCGCTTAACTTTCTCGTCATGGTATTTCCGCTGTACTGGATCGTCATTACCTCCCTGAAGCCGCAAAAGGATATTTTCTCGTTCCCGCTGCGGTATTGGCCCAAGGAACTGACCTTTAGCAACTATGCGAATATTTTCAAAATCTCCAAATTTCACATTTACATGGGCAACAGCCTGCTGATTGCAGTGTCCGCCGCAGTCGTTGTTCTGATTATCGCGATTCTCAGCGCTTATGTCATGGCCCGCTTTCGCTTTCGCGGACACAAGCAGATCATGCTTGGCTTCTTCCTGACGCAAATGCTGCCGGGCTTTGTCGCGCTGGCGCCGTTGTATCTCCTGATGAGCCGGCTGGATCTGATCAACAACCGCATTTCGCTCGTGCTTATGTACACGGTATCCTTGATCCCGTTCTCCACCATTCTGCTGCGCGGGTTTTTCCAGCGGATTCCATCCAGCCTGGAGGAAGCGGCCATGATCGACGGCTGTTCAAGGCTCTCAGCATTATTCCGCATTATTATTCCTGTCATGCTGCCGGGAATCGCTTCAACGTTTATTTTCGCTTTTGTACAGAACTGGAATGAGCTGTTTATGGCGGTGATGTTTATTGACACCGATGCGCTCAAGACGCTTCCTGTGGCGATGAATTCCTTTGTATTGAAATATGATGTGGATTGGGGCTCCATGTCCGCGGGTACCGTTCTGTCGGTTATCCCCACAATCCTGCTGTTCGCTGTAGCTCAGCGGTTTATTGTAGAAGGCTTGACACAAGGAGCGGAAAAAGGGTGAGTCATTCAATGGGAGAATCAACTGCAGACACCGAAACAAAAAAGGTGAGCGAGTATACCCGGGTTGTTTATGATCCAATTGACACCAGACATTATGGCGCCATCCACACCCCGATCTACCAGAACAGCCTGTTTGCCTTTGAAAATTACGATCAGTTCGACCAGGCCTTCCAGGATCTGCAGGCCATTCCCGTCTACTCCCGCGGTCATAATCCGACGGTGCGGTATCTGGAGCATAAAATTGCCGATCTGGAAGAAGCGGAAGAGGCCAAGTGCTTCTCTTCGGGGATGGCAGCCATAACGGCGGCGATTCTGTCCACTGTCAGTCAAGGTGATCATATTATATGCGTGAATCAGGTGTACGGTCCGACGCGCGAATTTCTGGGCGGGTACCTGCAGAAGTTCGGCATTGAGACAACCTTCGTAGATGGAAGCCGTATCGAGGCGTGGGAAGAAGCGGTACGTCCCAACACGAGAATGTTTTATCTGGAAAGTCCGACGACGCAGCTGTTTCAGCTCCAGGACATCCGGGCATGCACGACACTGGCCAAGAGTATCGGTGCCTTGACAATCATTGACAATACTTGGGCTACGCCGGTGTTCCAAAAGCCGCTTCAGCTCGGCGTGGACCTCTCGGTTCATTCGATATCGAAATATATCGGCGGGCACAGCGACTGTATCGGCGGCGTGGTGATCGGATCGGCGGCCATAATCAAGGCCTTGTTTAATAAAGAATACATGCTGTTCGGCGGCATCATGACGCCGCAAACGGCAGCGCTTGTATCCAAAGGGCTGCGGACCCTGCCGCTGCGTCTGAGAAGGCATGAAGCCAGCGCGCTGAAGGTAGCCGCTTTTATGCAAACCTTGCCCTTTGTGGTCAAAGTGAATCATCCTGGGCTGGAATCCCATCCCCAGCATCAGCTGGCTATGACCCAGATGTCCGGAAGCACAAGTCTCTTTTCTTTTGAATCCCCAATGGAACTCAGCCGGATCAAGGAATGGGCGAACCGCTTGAAATATTTCAAAATCGCCGTTAGCTGGGGCGGATTCGAAAGTCTTGTAACGGTGAACAAGCTGAATTCTGCTCCGGCGGACAGTCCGCGTGTCGTTGTCCGGATTTATATCGGACTGGAGGAGCCGGAGGACTTGATGGCGGATATCGAATCGGCCTGGAAGCAGGTCGAGGCGCTTGAATTGCCATAACCCGGTCATCGGGATCAAACGTTATGAAGCTTGCTGAACAGAGCAAAGCAAAACACCCCGCATCGCGCATCGAGCTGCGGGGTGTTTTGCTTTTTTCCAGGACCATCGCTCCGTGCTGCCGCAAACGTCTGATTATCCTATCCCGGAAGCGACGCAACCAGGGCATTCATCCTGCCGGCGTAAAGCTGGCTGACATGGGTTGCTTCCTTGACTATGGTGTCAAAGTGCTTCACGGTGCCCATTTGCGGATGCTGCCGGTAGATTGTTAATCTTTCGTTGATGAAATGAAAGTCTATCCCCGATAATATGATTCTGATCCACAAATCGTAATCATGGGTGTAGGGAAGCGATTCATTAAACCAGCCGATGGATTGAATCAGATCCCTGGTCATCATGATCGTACAGCCGTTGACGGGGCAGCCATGGCGAAGCTCAGAGATAAAGGCCTTGGCGGAGGCGTATTTGGCTGATGCCGCCATCGCCGTGATAACCCCATTCTCATTCATCAGATCGTAGTCCGTATGGCTGATCTGCGCGTTTGTCCGCTCCATGTAATCGACCTGCCTGGCTATCTTGTCAGGGCTGAAACGGTCATCCGAGCTGAGCCAGGCCACATACTTGCCGCTTGCCATTCTCATGCCGTAATTGAGCGCGCTCGCAGTCCCGCCATTTGCTTTGCCCAAATAATGTATGCGGGATTGGAAAGGGGCAAGCAGGTGCTGATGCAGGGTTGATCCGTCATCCACGACGATAATTTCGATATTGGGATAGGTCTGGTACAAGGCGCTCATCACGGCCTGATCAATATAAGGATCATTATAGAAAGGTATAATGATAGATACTTTCGGAGTCATTATCTCTCACCTCACATCCTTTTTTCTTCCCAGTATATGAGGACAGGGTATATGCAGGCACGGCAATTGGCGGCATGCATTCGACCATATTGCGTGTCATGCATGCATACGGTCTGGAGCGGCCCGGACATCGGGGCAGCCTCAGTTGTATGCGCGAAGCCCAAGTGCAACCAATATATTCACCATATCTGCGGCGTAACGGGCCAATGAGAAATGGCTGCGGATATGCTGCTGGGCCTGCTCGCGCATTTGCTCGGTATGGGCGCGGTTTTTCATCATCAGCCCGGCTTCCCTTACGCCCTCCTCAACCGTTCGCGACATGAAAAATTTTCCTGTGCGGTTGTGCTCAATAAAAGTGCGGACGCCATCAGAATCAGTGGACAGCACGGGACAGCGGCAGCTCATGGCTTCCGCAACGGCATATCCGAAGCCCTCAATGAAGGAGGTGGAAATCACCATCCCTCCGGAATCTCCGATAGCGGATAAATAAAGAGGCATATGATCATGGGGAACATTGGACCGCACAACAAGGTTAGGCGCCAGATGAAGCTCATGTACCAGATTGTTGAAGGCTTCCCGCTCTCCCGGTTCGAAAATAAAAGCATCCTCGAACATCCATATTTGGAGGAGTGGGTTTTTCATCTTGAGAGCTGCGGCAATAGAGAGGAAGAGCCGCCAGTTCTTGTTGGCTTCAAGCCGGCCAATCCAGCCCACGATAGGCGCCCCGGAAGGGTTCAGCCACTGCGCATGCTGGTACGTAAAGCGATCGGTATCTATCATATTTTGCACATAGAATCTTGGAATGTCGGAAAGATGGGCTTGAAAAAGCTCCATAAGGTGTGAAGTGGGGGGGCTGATAGCGGCCTGTGCGTACAATCGGATGAAAAGGGAGGCAAAAGCAAGCGTTCCGCTTGCTTGCTCACGGGTGCCAAGGCCCTGCGCTTCATACAGCAGCGCTCCCGTATAGCCAAGGCCCCTGATCCTCTGCAGCATCAAATGATCGCAGGTAACAACGATTGCGTTGTAATTCCCTGCTGCAAGAACGTTGCGGATTTCATTGTCGTCATTTGTAATGAAATGTGAGACCTCTGCCATGTTTTGCCGTCCGGCGCCATCCCACAAATAGAGGGCATGAGCCTCTATTCCAACCATCCGCAAAGCTCTGCAGCGAAGCCGGTTAAGAGTCTCAATTCCTCCGCTTGGCACATAATAGGTAAACAGCAGCTTCATCTATCATTCCTCCTTCGTTATTCCATCCCGCAGCATCTATATGTTCCATAGTATGTCTGAAACAGCGCCTCTGGTATGGTTCCTTGTCCTGTCATGGCAATTGACGGGACATAAATAACGATCGGTGGGAAACAGCCGCTTACGGGCAGGTAAGAATTACAGGCTCCATTCAAGAAGGACGGCCGCTTCGGTCAACCCGCCGCCAAAACCATAAAGCAGACAGAGATCTCCTTTATTTATACGACCGTCGCGGATGGCCAAATCAAGCGCAAGCGGTATGGATGCGGCGGAGGTGTTGCCGAACAGCTCCATGCTTGCCAAGGTTTTCTCAAGCGGTATGCCCGTTCGCTCGCAGACGGATTCCACGATGCGCATGTTGGCGCTGTGGGGAACGAACCAGTCTATCTCTTCCGTTGTCCGGCCGTTGTTCTCCAGCAAAGCGGTTATTCCTTTGGGCACCTGGGTTACCGCCCATTTGTACACCTCGCGGCCATCCTGAACAATTTTGCCAGTGGTCTGAATAGGATGCCCATCAATATCGGCAGAGAGGCTTGAGCGATATAAATGATGACCGCTCGCTCCGCTGGTTGCAGTATAGGAGCCAAGCAGCGTGCCATCCTCGGTCCATTCCAGCAGCGCAGCGCCGGCCCCGTCGCCAAAGAGGATGCAGGTGGAACGGTCGGTGTAATCAGTCGCTTTGGATAAGGCATCCGCTCCGATAATGAGTATTTTACGGTGAACGCCTGTCAGCAGCAGTCCGTTTGCCAGCTGAAGCGCGGCGACGAAGCCGGCGCATGCGGCCTGAATATCCAGCGCACCGCATGAACGGATGCCGAATTTAGCCTGAACTCTTGCAGCCATGCTGGGGAAGAACGTATCCGGGGTGGAGGTTGCCACGATGATATAATCCACATCCGCAAGGTTCACCGCATAACGGGCTTGCATATTGGCGACAGCAGCGTAGCACAAGTCGCTGCAGTATTCATCATCGGCCGATATGCGCCGCTCCCTGATGCCGGTGCGTTGGACAATCCACTCGTCGCTTGTATCCACGAGCTTCTCCATATCATTATTCGTGAGTATCCGATCGGGTACATAAACGCCAAAAGCGGTAAGCTTGGTTTGTGATTTAAGGGCGGAAAGCGTCATTTTATCGACTCCTTGATATCAGGTATTAGTACCAGGTTCTAATTGATACTTTAACTTAAAAGCAATGGTGCTGTCAATGAAGGTAAGGTACACTATTTATACGACAAAAATCGTCAATTTACGAACCTGAAGGCATGAGAACGGAGGAAGTTGGGTGGGCAATGGAAAACCGGAGGTTCATTTGGTCATGGAGAAACAATTTGCGCTTTCCAAATCCCGCATATGGGAAATTCTCTCCAATACGAATCGTATCAACCGGGCAATCGGGCTCGATCCGGTCATTCGCGGGGAGCTGCGCGATCACCGTTCCATAAGCCGGGCAATGAAATCAACCGCGCTGCGTCTGCTGCCTATGGAATGGCAGGAATATCCGTTTGAATGGAAGGAACGACATTGGTATGAGGTCTACCGTCATTATTCGCGGGGGCCAATGAAAACATTCCGTTCCGGCATTCAGCTCAGTGAAGCGGATAACGGCGGGGATGGAGAGCCGCTCACTAATGTGAAGCTGTACTCTACAGTTACTACCGCTAATTGGGCCATGTACCCGCCTGTGAGGCTGCTCGCCAGCCAGTCGATGAAGAAGACCATTCAATATATTGAAAGAGCAATTGCGGCTGATTCTTACAAACGAGTCCCGAGCCTGCCTGCTGCCGGCAAAGCGCCGCATGCGCCAGGCGTGAATGCGCAGAGACTATCCGAGCTGATGGAGCGGCTTGCTCCCCTGGGTTTTAAGCAGACTCTGCTGCAGGAGCTTGAAATGCTTGTCCTGAACGGGCATGAGGACGATACAGCGGATATCCGGCCCTTTGTTCTGGCCGCCAAGTGGAAAGCAGAGCGCAATGAGGTGCTGAAGCTCCTGCTTCATGCGACTACGCAGGGCATGTTCAATATGGAGTGGCAGCTCATCTGCCCCAATTGCCGCGTTGCTGAAACAGGGGCTAACCGGCTTTCCGCAATTCATGAACGGTATCACTGCGAATGGTGCGGAATCGATTACGAGGCTATGTTCGACCGTTATGTTGAGCTCTGCTTCTCCGTACATCCGGAAATCCGGCGTTCCTCGCGGGCTGTCTATTGCATAGGGGCTCCGGCCTTCTCGCCCCATATCTTCATGCAGCGTCTGATAGGTTCCGGAGAACGTACGGACTTGGAGCTGCCTGAACAAGACATTGACTGGAGAATACGCATTCTGCGCAGCAATGAATGGATTCATTTGAAGCTTGATTCCGCTCCGCAAGAACAGCATGACAAGGATAGTCATCCAGTAACGGAGTTGACTATAAATGAACAGGGCTGGGCACAGGAGAGTGCGGCCGGTTATTGTGGCGGCGGCATCCGGATCGCAAATGAACGCGATCATGAGGTGATTGTCGTTATTGAACGCGAAGGCTGGGATGATCTCGTGGCGACAGCTTCTCATGTGACCCTGCTGCCCGAATTTCGCAGCCTGTTCTCTTCGGATGTGCTTGCGCCCGGACAGCAAGCGGGAATTTCCAGCCTTACTGTCCTGTTTACCGATCTTTGCGGCTCCACGGCTTATTATGAGCAGGTTGGCGACGCCAGCGCGTATGGATATGTCAGGCAAATGTTCGACTTCTTGTCTGCGACGGTCGAGCTTCATAGAGGAGCGGTTGTCAAAACCATCGGGGATGCCGTGATGGCTGTATTTGACAGGGCGGAGGACGGCATGGCAGCTGCTCTGGATATCCAGCAGTCCTGGCAGGCAGAAGATGGATTGGACCTTCGCATAGGGCTCCATCACGGTCCGGCGGTGGCGGTCGGCATGAACGGGCGAAATGATTATTTTGGGCGGACAGTCAATATGGCGGCGCGGATTCAGGCCTTGGGCAATCCCGGGGAAATCGTGCTTGAAGCCAATTTGCACAACCAGCTTTTCCGGCGGATTGAGATAGCAGCGGATTCCTACAGCTCACATTCCTTTGTTGCCGCACTGAAGGGAATGAAGGAGCCGGTTCAGCTGGTTCGCGTCCAGCATCACAACATGAGGATGTCCGGTTGATCTAAAAAAGTTACCAGCATAGAGCCTCCCCGTTCGGCGAACGCTATAAGCGGGCCGCAACATAAGTTACGAAACGGAGGATGGCATATGCAGCGCAAATGGATCATGCTCATGGCAGTGGCTGCAACAACAATGCTCGCCGGCTGTTCGGACAAGCATGGAGAGCTTGGAAACAAGAACATCCGGCAAAACAGCATTACCTACGACATGAATGGCAACCGTATCATGAATAAGCGCTTCGCCAACGATCAGATGAATGAAATGAATCGTATGGACGGCCGAAGGCTCAACAGCAATAATATCATTGGCGCCCATAAAAATTACCGCCTGGAAATGAGCAGCGACATCGCGGCCCGGATCGCTGCCATGGAAGAGGTGGATAAATCGTTTGTGATGCTGACGGATAACAATGCGTATGTTGCCGTAACCTTGAAGAATTCCTCAACTCATACGCAGCACGGCACCGTCATGGAAAAAAATCTGCCCAAGGGCAGAACCGCCCAAAGCTATATGCGGCCTCTTGCGAATACCAGGCCGGAACATCACGGCAAGGAATTGGCGCATGGCTTGAAGCAAAAAGTAGCCCATAAAGTAAAACAGATAGCGCCTCAAATCGAGCATGTATATGTGTCGGCCTCGCCGGATTTCGTTCACCGCATGAGCTCCTATTCGGAAGATGTGAAATCCGGCCATCCCATTCAGGCCTTTATTACCGAATTCAACGCTATGGTTGACCGCGTGTTCCCAGTCCGGCCCAAACCATAAATTTCTCTGATTGTAACTGACAACAATCTCTGCCGGCAGCCTGCCGCATGGGTTGTTGTTTTTGTTTTACCGGTCGAAGGATATTCATGTTATTCCCTGATGATTGGAACAGCATTCCGTGAATCCGTGAATTCAACTATTAAATCCTCTTGTGCATTGATGCTGTTAATCCGTTACCAATGAGGAACAAAACTGGCTGAGGCTGGTTCCCATTTTGTTTTTGAACATGCGTCCAAAAGTATGAACATCGGCATAACCGACGGCGCAGGCAATCTCGCTGATTGACATCTTGGTTTGCAGCGCAAGCTCCTTGGCGCGCTCAATCCGGACACGGCTTAAATACTCGAACGGCGTCACACCAAATGCGGAGCGAAACTTGATAATGATGTAATTGCGGCTTAGACCGGACAGCTCCTCAAGCTCATGATGCGTAATCTCGCGGTTATAATGGGCAGCGATAAAATTGCGGATCAACACCACTTTGGTTTTGATTTTCTGCTGGCCTTCCGTCTTCGTTTCCCGCTCTTCTTTCCAATTGGACAAGTTCGAGAGAAGCTCCATAAGAAGCCCCTGACACTGCGAATGATGGGTAAGTCCGGGCTGGTGATAGTGGGTGATAAGCTGCGTCAGCTTCTTCTCGATCGCTTGACCGTGGAAATTGCCGAGCAGCCGATTCTCCCCGAGGAGCTGTTCGAGCGGGTACTCCGTATCGCCAAAATGAAACAGGATGGAAAGGCAAATATAAGGCTCTCCGGGAAGCTTCCGCAGCTCATGCAGCTGATAGGGGGAATGATAAATCAAATCGCCGCGCCGGGTCATAATCGTATGGCCTTCAATTTCATATTCCGCCATTCCGTCCACGACATATTGAAACTGATAATTGCTGAGCCTGCGCGGCGGAATCCCCCAATCAGCCGGCGAATGAAACAGATGGGCAAGTGTAATATAGGGCGGGAAAAAATACATCCCGGCCGCATGCTCGGGCAGGGAATGCACGAAAACGGGAGCCGGTGCATCGGACATCATAATCCCTCCATGAGAATAATGGCAACGCTGTCAACCTGATTGTCATTATAAAAGCCATTGTGTGATATCGGCAACCTTATTGTTACTTTAAGCTAAATACATCACCTGCCGCATCTCTTATACTACAGGTAAACCATTACCTGATGCCACAAAAGGAGAGAGCGAGCATGAACACGTCAAATATGGAAATGCCGATCGCGGATGCACAGCTTCAGGACAGCATTAATGAGGAACAGGCGAAGTTTTTCCTGGATAACGGCTTCCTTGTTATTCGTCATGTTCTGGTAAATGAAGAGCTTAGGATCGTTCAATTCGAGATGGCCAAGCTGTATGACAAAGGGGTGGCCGGTGTCAGCGGGGATCCCGACTATATGTATGGTACGGGAGTGAAATCAGGCCAACCGATTCTCAAACGTGTTGAATATGTGATTGACAAGAGCGATCCCATGAAGGCGCTGCTGGGTCATCCTTTTATTCTCCGTTCCGTAGAGAAGCTGCAGGGGCCCAATTTCATTCCCACCTGGGATTCGATGGTGCTGAAGGCGCCGGATGAGGGTGTCATTGTTCCCTGGCACCGGGATGCGGCTGTTCCTGATGGGTGCGAGGACAAGCGGCCGATTTTTAATGTGGATTTTTATTTGGACGAAGCCGATTTGCAGACCTGTCTCTGGGTGATTCCCGGCAGCAGCAGCTGGTCTCCGGAAGCTTCGGATGAACGCTGCAGACGTCCGGGCTTTTCCACCGAGGATGCCATCCCCGTGCCGATGCAGCCTGGCGATGTGATTTTTCATAATATTCTTGTTTTGCATGGTTCTCCGGATGGGGACGGCAATCCGCTCCGGCGCACGGTTTATTATGAATTCCGTCCAGGCGAAATTGAGGCGGGCTTCGGTCCGCACACGCTGGAATACCTGGCGCTCAAGCAGAATGTGCTGTATGACTGCATCGAGCGCCGCAAGCATACCGCTTATGCCGCCGGGGAGAAACCCTTTGACTACAAGCCGACCGGCGGCTTTGCGATCAGGCAGAAAACCACGCCGCTGCAGTACCGCTACCCCCACGAAACGTACTGGCGGCGCTAGGCAGAGATGGGCTTGAGCGAACGATAATCAATAGAAAAAAAAGGCTGCGAGCAACATTCGCAGCCTTTTCCTTTTGCATACCGCCCAATTTTGGGAACGACCGCACCACTGCATGCGCCTCTTCATATTATAAGTTGACTGTATCCCTTAACCTTGTTAAACCATAAAAACCCGAGCAAGGAGGGGTGACAAAAATTGAAGGGCAGCGACCAGAAAAGCAAGTTTCTCCTAACTCATCGTGAACGAGAGGTTTTTGAATTATTGGTTCAGGACAAAACGACCAGAGATATCGCGCAGCAATTATTTATAAGTGAGAAGACTGTGCGGAATCATATTTCTAACGTTATGCAAAAATTGAACGTTAAAGGTCGTTCGCAAGCGGTTGTCGAGCTAATCAAGCTTGGGGAATTAATTATTTGACCTTTTCCTCGCTAACCTTGCAAAGCCTTCTCGTCTTAGCTTTCCTAGTTGGAAGCTAATGCGTGAAGGTTTTTTGACGGGAACAGGCTTCTTTATTTATAAATGGAGTAAAAATAGCTACCTGTTTTTCCGATATATGGATTAAGACGGAAAAAAAGGGGAGAAAATAATGGCTCGTCGTAAAAGCTGGATGATACTGCAGGAGATTACGTCAAGAGGGCTTATGGGGTTATTGGTAGCGGTAGCCTTTTTGCTGACGTACAGCACCACGAAATCAATTGTTTATGCTGCGGTCGCGGCTGGATTCATAGTGATTTGTTTTATCATCGTACATATGTTTATTCGCAAGCGGAAGGAAGAGAACGCTGCCGGTATGGATATTGCGGATATTAGCATTATGGAGGGCAGTCAGTTTGAGCAGTATCTGGGCTATTTGTTCAAAGCCCAAGGCTACAGCGTCGAGGTTATTCAAGCTCCAAGCGATGAGGGCACGGTTCTGATTATCGCCAAGGGAGGCAGGAAAATCGTTGTACAGGCTAAACGCCACACCAGTAATATCGGGATTAAAACGATTCAGGAGGCGCAGGCGGCCATTGCTCATTATGGAGTTGCGGAGGCATGGGTGGTTACGGACAGCGGCTTCACGGAAGCGGCCGATACATTGGCCAAATCAAATGCAGTCAGGCTTATACCGCGCGAGCAGCTGATGGAGATGATCCTTGAGCTGAATCCCGAAGCAGCGATTCCTCCAAAATAAGCGGCATAGTCCCTGCTGCGGCTTCTGATATAAAAACAAAACAACCTCCGCGCTTGGCAAGGGGCTGCTGCCCATGTTTATTCCTGATCAAGGCCGGATGCGGGGGCCGGCCCCTCTTGTTCGTAAGCGATAAGGATGATGTCTTCGCCTGTGCTGTTGGAAAGCTCGTTTTCATATTGCTGCAGCTTTTTTACTGCCTCCGGCGTAAGCTGCGCTGTTTTGTAATCCATTTACTTCTTCCTCCCAAATATTCAATCTTCCCTCTAGTATGTCCGAATGGCCACATTAAATAACTGCGGCCTCCAAGGCTTTCCCGTCAGGGCCGGATGGTCACTCGCGTTCGCAGCGGCACGATTTGCGCCAGGGAAACGACGTCCTCGTTGTACATCCGGATACAGCCTCGTGAAACCTCGCGTCCGATGGAGGAAGGATCATTATTCCCGTGAATGCCATAATGAGGCTTCGACAACCCCATCCAGAAAGCGCCGAACGGGCCGCCGGGATCGGGTTGTTTATTGATAATCGTATACTCTCCAGTTGGCGTTTGCGTCAGCATTTTGCCGATGCCTACCGGATATTCGTTCACTACGATATTGCCGTCAAGCAGATACAGCTTCCTGTCCGACAGATCGACAATGATGCGGTACAGAGGCATTTGTATTTCCTCCTTTGCCACCATCTTATGTGCTGCTCCGGCTGACGGCACAAGACAAAGGCCCAAGCTCCGCCATCTCGGCGGCACCGGGCCTTAAGCGCAATAATCATATTGATGCTCCAGCAGATAAGAAAAAGGTGCTTGATTGGCAAGCTGCTGCCGAAGCGCTCAGTAAGGCCCGGCCTCGCGCCCCTCCTGCTGCGACAGCTTGACGGCCTGATCCGGGTCGGTTTGTCCGCTGGCAATTTTGCGGTCTCCGGCCTGTTTCAAGCCTTCGGAGACACGGCGGCCATATTCGATATCCGCTTCTGTCAAATTTCCGATCATCCGATCCCGGATATCGCTGTTGCATTTCAAGAACGCATCGACCAGATTGGCAATCAGCTCGTCCTGCTCCCAGGCCTCGAAGGAACGAAAGGTTTCGCCGGCCTGGCTGAAATTGTTCGTGCGTTCAATCGGCTGGCGCACAAGGCTGGCCTCATAGCGCGGCTCATGATCCCGTCCGGGTTTCGCTGCTTCCTGCAGCCCGCCCATACCGGAAGGCTCATAGTTGACATGCGGATTTTGCCCCGGAGCCCGGTCCATATAAATTTGCATCTGGCCTCCGGATTGATTGGTGGCTACCTGCGCTTTAGGCGCGTTGACCGGCAGCTGCAAATAGTTGGTTCCCACCCGGTGGCGCTGGGTATCGGAATAGGAGAACGTCCTGCCCTGAAGCAGCTTGTCGTCCGAGAAGTCAAGGCCGTCAACCAATACCCCCGTGCCAAAGGCAGCCTGCTCCACCTCCATGAAATAATCCTTGGGATTGCGGTTGAGCGTCATTTTTCCTACCGGGAGAAATGGAAATTGATCGGTTGGCCACAGCTTTGTCGGGTCCAGAGGATCAAAATCGAGCTCGGGATGCTCGCCGTCGCTCATAATTTGCACGCACAGCTCCCACTCGGGATAGTCGCCGCGTTCAATCGCTTCATAGAGATCCAGTGTGGCATGGTTGAAATTAAGCGCCTGGATGGCGTTGGCCTCCTGCTGCAGCAGGTTTTTGATTCCCTGCTTCAGGGGTTCCCAGTGATATTTGACAAGCACAGCATCTCCGTTCTGGTTGACCCATTTGTATGTATTGACGCCAGAGCCCTGCATTTGCCGGTAATTAGCCGGAATTCCCCAGGGCGAGAAGAGGAAGGTAATCATATGCGTGGCTTCCGGACTGAGCGAGACAAAATCGAAGAAACGCTCCATATCCTGCACATTCGTAACGGGATCAGGCTTGAAGGCATGTACCATGTCGGGAAACTTTAGCGGATCGCGGATAAAGAAGATCTTCAGATTGTTGCCGACCAAATCCCAGTTCCCGTCCTCGGTATAAAATTTTACGGCAAATCCGCGCGGGTCGCGCAATGTTTCCGGCGAGTGGGTGCCATGAATAACCGTAGAAAAACGCACGAAGACCGGGGTTTGTTTCCCCGCTTCCTGGAACAGCTTCGCCCTCGTGTAAGTGGAGACTGGCTCATCGCCCGCTTTGCCATAAGCCTCAAAAATGCCATGGGCTCCTGCGCCGCGCGCATGTACGACGCGTTCAGGTATGCGTTCCCGGTCAAAATGCGTCGTTTTTTCAAGAAAATGATAATTTTCAAGCGTGCTTGGTCCCCGGTTTCCCACCGTTCTTATATTCTGATTATCCGTCACGGGATGACCTTGCCGGGTCGTCAGTGTCGGAGGGGACGCTGATTCGTCATGATTGTTGCTGTTCTTATCCACATCCAAACCACCTTTCTGTCTTTAAAAGCATGCCTATTATTCCCTAAACAGGAAGGAGCATTCTTACAGGAATGAAGCACGCAGGCAGAGAACCTTGCAGGAGCTGCGAAGCGGGTGCGGGCTTTGTTTGCAATGCTATTTTTTGAAATAAATATTGTGTATTAAAAAAGATATATGATACATTAATGATTGAATAAGATGTCTTATTCGATAGGGAGTGATTTTCATTACGTTGTCTGAACGACAAATGGAGATTGTCAAATTAGTAAAACTGCATGCCCCGATCACGGGCGATCAACTCGCGGAAATGATGGGGACAGGCAAGCCTACGCTGCGTGCCGATCTGTCCCTCCTCGTCATGCTGCGGCTGCTGGAGGCGAAGCCGAAGGTGGGGTATTTCCTTGGCGATGCGGGGGCAGGCAGGGAGCAGGCTCTTAAACGATGGGAAGGCGTGCTGGTCAAGGATGTGCAGGGGATGCCGGTTAATGTTTCGGAGACGGCTTCCGTGCATGATGCGGTGATCAGCCTGTTTATGGGCAATGCGGAGGCGCTGACCGTGGTCGATGACCAGCAGCGTTTTGTCGGTGTGGTCACGGCGCGGGATTTGCTCAAGATTACACTGGGAAACAGCAATCCGGCTGCAATTCCGGTCAGTATGGCTATGAACAGGCTGCCTGCCATTGCCGCATTGAAACCGGATCAGCCGCTGCTTGAGGCCGTGAACAAAATGCTTATCCATGAGCTTGACGGTCTTCCTGTTGTGACCGGGGAGGACAGCTATTCCCGCCGCGGAGAGGTAACTGGATGGATCAGCAAAACCAACATCCTTCGTTGGATGACGGAATAACATGCACTTGCAGCCAGGATTGGAGGACGCAGCAGTTGGATAATCTGGAGAACAAGCCCCATCGCATTTACATATGTTCGGATGCGGTAGGCGAGACCGCTGAAGCGGTCGTCAATGCGACTATGAGGCAATTTGCCAGCGAGCAGGTCAAATTAAAGCGGTTCAGCCATATCAAGACGGAGGATGAAATCGCCGAGATCGTGGAAGAAGCATCGATTGGCCAAGGCTTCATCGCCTATACGCTTGTCCAGCCGGAGCTGCGCGAAGCCATGAAGGAAGAGGCGCTGCGCAGAAGTGTCCGGGCCATCGATGTTCTGGGGCCGATGATGCAGGCGTTCATAGATACGTTCAATGATTCGCCCAAACGCAAGCCCGGCCTTCTGCATACGCTTGATGACGATTATTTCCGCAGAATTGAAGCCATTGAGTTCGCGGTCAAGTACGATGACGGCAAAGACATGCGGGGGTTGCTGCTCGCTCAGGTTGTATTGATCGGGGTTTCCCGCACATCAAAGACGCCGTTGAGCATTTATTTGGCCCATAAAGGCGTACGGGTTGCGAATTTGCCGCTGCTTCCGGAAGTCAAGGTGCCGCCTGAGCTGAAGGAAGGGAATAAGCTGATAGTCGGGCTGACTATGAGTCCGGATCAGCTGAGCGGCATCCGAACGGAACGGCTCAAGGCGATGGGCCTGCCATTCTCGGCGCAGTATGCTTCCTTGGAGCGCATTCATGCAGAGCTGCGATATGCGGATATGATTATGCAGTCGCTTCGCTGTCCGGTCATTGACGTGACGGAGAAGGCCATTGAGGAAACGGCGGGAACGATCATCGGCTGGCTGCAGGAAATGGTCTGACAAATTAGAAGAGCGAGCTTGGGGAGAGGGGATAGAAGCATGGAACGCGAATTAGCGCTGGAGATTGTCAGGGTTACGGAGCTTGCCGCATTGGCGGCAGCCCCTTGGATGGGTCGGGGAGACAAGCATCATGCCGATGAGGCGGCCACCAATGCCATGCGCGGCATGCTGGATTCCGTTTCGATCCGGGGTACCGTGGTCATTGGCGAAGGCGAGATGGATGAGGCGCCGATGCTGTATATCGGCGAGTCGGTCGGCAGCCTGCAGGGGCCAGAGGTTGATGTGGCTGTCGATCCATTGGAAGGAACGGAGCTTGTCGCCAAAGGACTGAATAACGCGCTCGCGGTTATCGCGGTGGCACCGAAGGGACATCTGCTGCATGCCCCGGATATGTATATGGAGAAGCTCGCGGTCGGTCCTTCGCTGGCCGGGAAGCTGAGCATCGACGATCCGATCCGCACGACCGTAGAGAAAGCTGCCCTTGCGCTGAATAAGCAGGTTTCGGATTTGACGGTTATTCTGCTCGACCGTGAGCGTCATGGATCATTAATCCAAACATTGAGGGAAGTAGGCGTCCGGATCAAATTATTGTCTGATGGCGATGTTGTAGGAGCCATTGCTCCTGCTTTTGCCGAGACCGGTATTGACCTGTACGTGGGTTCTGGAGGCGCTCCGGAGGGTGTGCTTGCCGCTGCCGCGCTCAAATGTCTGGGCGGGGAAATTCAAGGGAGATTGATGCCCGAGAATGAGGAGCAGGCCCAGCGCTGTATCGAGATGGGCTTATCCGATCCGCGCAAGCTGCTGCGGATGGATGATATGATCGGCACGGGCGATGTTATTTTTGCCGCGACGGGCGTTACGCCCGGCGAATTCTTAAGCGGCGTGCGGATGCTGCCCGATCAGCGGGCGGAAACCCATTCCATCGTCATGCGCGCCAAGACGCGGACGATCCGTTATATCAAATCGCTGCATTACCTGCCTAATAAGCCGCTTTTGGCGGATTTAAAGCATTAAATCAACTAAATTGGAGCAAGCCCGCTATTGAAGCTGTTAACCCAAGCGCCAGGAAGGTACTCCTTCGGCGCTTGGGTCTTTTGCATGGAGATGTCGACAACTATAGTATATCATGATATATTATTATGTATAAAGGGAAAGCTGAGGGTCAGGAGGTAACGAATATCATGAACGAGACGACGTCATCCAAGCCGATGTACGAGAAAATTTTTGATGAAGTGAAACAGCGTATCGTCACAGAAACCTATAAGCTTGGAGAGCGCGTTCCCTCCGAGAAGGAGCTGGCGGAAGCCTATCATGTAAGCCGCATCACCAGCAAGAAGGCGCTTGAGATGCTTGCTGCTGAACGATTGATTGTTCGCAAACCGGGAAGAGGCTCATTTGTGGCCGATCCTGAGACCGATTATATGGAGCCTGAACCTGAATCGGCCGCAAATCCCGCCGGAACCGTTCCCAAGACGATTCATCATGAAGAAATCACAATTGGTCTGATTATTACCGATTTTGGCAACAGCTATGGAACGGGTCTGATCTATGGCATGGAGCAGTCTTCTCGCGACAATGACTGCTTTCTGGTGCTGAGAAGAACCTTCGGCATAGCGGAGAATGAAGAACAATCGATACAGAAGCTGTTGAATCTGGGCGTAGACGGGCTTATTATATTTCCGGCGCAGGGGGAGTACTTCAATGCGGAGATCCTGAAGCTGGTTATCGGCCGCTTCCCGCTTGTTCTGGTGGACCGGCATTTGAAGGGGGTTGCGGCTGCCTCGGTCAGCTCCGACAATATGACAGCTGCGCTCAAAGGCACGGAGTATCTGTTTGACCTCGGACATGCGCATATCTCATTTCTTTCTCCGCCTCCTGTGGATACGACTGCCGTGGAGGATCGGATCGAAGGTTTTATTCAGGCGCATGCCAAGCGTGGAATCGCGGTTGATCAGGAGCTTTGGGTTAGCGATCTGACCTCTACGCTGCCGAATTCCTTCAATGATAAGAATATTGAGCGCGATATCTCGCGGCTTGTCGCTCATTTGAAGAACAATCCCGCGATAACGGCTTTGTTTGCCATTGAATACAACATCGCGCTGCTGGCAAAAACAGCTGTGGAACGGCTTGGCCTCCGGATACCGGAGGATATTTCGATTATTTGCTTTGATAGCCCGCCTACTCATCTTGGAGGCGGCTATTCGTTTACTCATATGCGGCAAAATGAAGAAGAGATGGGGAGGATTGCCGTGGAGAATGTGCTCAGCATTATGAAGGGGCAAGCCGTTCCCCATAAAGTGACGCTTGAAGCCAGGCTGGTTCCGGGGGAATCGACTGGTCCTGCGAAGCCAGCGCCAGGGGACGTGTAATTCGCAGCACTGCAGAATGGCCATGAGCTGCCGTTCTTGAAAAAACCTGTCCCCTGATCATACCCCCGTCAAGCAGACATTAGAAAAAAACTAAGCTGCCAGCGCGCACCGGTATTCAATCGGTGCGCGCTGTTTCAGTTTGGCTTGAAACGAGGGTAGTTAAAAAAATAAAAGTGCGCTTCCACTGCTAAACTATCATATCAATTGAAATCCGGACATAATAGTATATTATTATTTAAAATTAAACATATTGACATACATATTTCATACTAATATACTAAGCTTATGAAAGCGGTTAACGAAATGAAGGAAGGTGAGGCGCTCAAGCTGAATTCAACGGCACAGACGATGAGAGTTACCCGGAGAGTGGCTGCGGGATTCCGCTGCGCAGGTCATACCCTGCCTGATGCCCGCATGAGAGGTGAACAGACAACGGATCGGCATAGGCGCAGCAAATCATTGATGTGAGGACGAAGGAGCAAAATTATGAAAGCGATTTCAATTTCTTTTTTCTATGCAGCCACAAAGTTTACTCAGATACCCGCAGACTTATTTTGAGCAAAATGAATCACAAAAAAAAGCCTGTGCTTCCGAAATGATTTTTGGTTCGCAAGGATGTTTAATCTGATGTCTTCACAAAAAAATTTAAGGGGATAAAAAAATGAAGAAATGGTTGGTTACGGCGATTGCACTGGTTATGGCTGCTGTTCTTGCAGCGGGCTGCGGCGGCAATAATGAGTCCGCCGACAAAGGGAACAACGCTGGGGCCGCAAGCGGTGAAGGCAAGAAGACGGAGCTCACGTTCTGGGGAGATTGGGGCGGAGAAGGCCAGAAGCAATTTGAAACCATGGTCGACACATTTAATAAGTCGCAGGATAAAATTCACGTCAAATATGTGCTGCAGCAGGATATGATCACCAAATTTCTGACTGCGGCCACTAATGGCGGCGCGCCTGACGTCTTGTTCTGGGACCGCTGGCGGACATCGCTTTACGCTCCCAAGAATGTCCTTCATCCGGTTGACGAATACCTGACCCGAGACGGCATAGCAAAAGATGACTTTTATAACGAATCGCTGAAAGAGCTCTCTTACGATGATAAATTATACGGCTTGCCGCTTACCGTTGACGCCCGCGCCCTGTTCTACAACAAGAAGCTGCTGGCGGATGCCGGACTCCAGCCTCCAACGACATGGGACGAACTTGAGGCGGCTGCCGCGAAGATGACAAAGTGGAACGGCAATAAACTGGAGACCGCCGGTTTCTCGCTGGGTGATCTTGGATTGTTTAATATGTATCTCCAGCAAGCAGGCGGCCAGATGCTGACCGAGGACGGCAAAACCAACTTCAACAATGAGCAGGGCAAGCAGGTGCTGGAGTTCTGGGACCGTCTGATGAACAAGGATAAAGTGTATAAGGTTGGTTTTGAGCAGGGGCTTGGCGAAGGGCAGGATGCGTTTGTAACGGGTAAAGTCGCTATGCTGTACTCCGGCCCGTGGATGCTCAGCACGTATAATAAATACGGCAAGGATCTTGAATACGGGATCGTTCCGCCTCCGGCAGGACCGAATGGGGATAAAGGAAGCGTTATGGGCGGGTTTGGCCTCGTTATTCCGGAAGGCTCCAAGCATCAGGATGAAGCGTGGGAATTTATCAAGTGGTGGACGGCCAACAAGGAGAATGCCCTGCTGTGGGCCAAAACAAGTCTCAACCTGCCGGGCTTCAAGCCGGCTCTGGAGGACCCGTTCTTCAAGGATGATCCGCAGTGGAAACCATTTATGGACACTCTGGAATTCGCCAGGATCCGTCCTACCCACCCCGGTTACTCCGTGATGGAAACCGATGCGCTGGCACCGAATCTCCAGCTTAATCAGCAGAACAAGCAAAGCATCGGGGATACGCTGAAGAAAGCCCAGGAGCAGGGCGACAAAATGCTCAAGGATAACGAGATTGTGAAGTAACACGCTTGCAGCCAAGGGAGGTCATGCCTCCCTTTTGCATGCATTCATTAAAGAAGGGGGGAGCTTGGATGGCTTCCATCAGAAGGCTTGAAAAGCATCAGGCGAGAACGGCGTACCTGTTTATTACGCCAACGGTGCTGCTGTTCGCAGTATTTACGGTTATCCCCGTCGTGATGGCCTTATATCTGAGTTTTACCAACTACGATGTAGTCAGCCAAAATGACTGGATCGGCCTGGACAATTACCGGCGGCTGATTGAAGATGATCTGCTGTGGAAAACGTTCCGCAATGTATTCCTGTATGCGGTTATCTTTGTGCCGCTTAATATTCTCATTTCGCTGCTTCTGGCAATGCTGCTGAACCGGGCATGGCGCGGTGTCAAGCTGTTTCGGACATTTAATTACCTGCCAACCCTGACATCCTCCGTAGCTGCGGCTACGGTGTGGATCTGGCTGCTGCATCCGGAATTCGGGCTGGTCAACGGCCTGCTGTCCTATGTCGGGATTACAGGACCGGCGTGGGTGTCGCAGACCGGGACGGCCATGCTGTCGATTATTATGGTCACGCTGTGGCAATCGGTCGGCTCCAATATGATTATCTACCTGGCAGGTCTGCAGGGGGTTCCGGATTATCTCTATGAATCGGCGCGGCTTGATGGCGCAAACAAGCTGGATTGCTTCCGGTTCATTACGTGGCCCCAGCTTAGGCCGACTACATTCCTGGTCAGCACGATGTCGATCATCGGCGCGCTGCAGCTGTTTGACCAGGCATTTGTGCTTACGCAGGGCGGTCCGGCCAATGTGACCAAAACGCCGGTTTATCTGATTTATCAGCAGGGCTTTAATCAGCTGCAGATGGGCTACGCGTCCGCGCAGGCCTTTGTGCTTGCTATGGCGATTCTTATCTTCTCGCTGATTAATATGCGGATCACGAAAGCGGAAGAGCCGATCGTATAGAGAGGCTTGCCAAGGAGAAGGAGGCTCAAAGAAATGGAGACTAGCGGCAATTCCCCGCTGAAGCGCGGTCTTAGCAAGTCCATTTATTATATTGCTTGTATTGCCATCGCCATCGTGATGTTCCTGCCGTTCTATTGGAGCGTGCTTACGTCCCTGAAGCCGGATGAGGAAATATTCGCAATGCCGATCAAGTGGTTTCCCACGCATCTGACATTCGAGCATTACCGCAAAGCGTTTACGACGGTTCCGTTCGCTTTGTTTTTCTGGAACTCGCTGGTGCTTGCCGTATCCGGCGTGCTGGCAAATCTATTCTTCGGCTCGATCAGCGGTTACGCTTTCGCCAAGCTGAAATTCAAGCTCAACAAGCCGATTTTCCGTGTGCTGCTGGCAGCCATGATGATTCCCGGAATCGTGACGATGATTCCGAGTGTTTATGTGATGCGCCATATTCCGCTGGCAGGGGGCAACGATATCCTCGGAAGCGGCGGCATGGGGCTGATGAATTCCTTTTGGGGCATTATTTTGCCGGGAGCATCCGGGACGTTTGCCGTATTCTTCATGCGGCAGTTCTTCCTGACACTGCCCAGCGACATGATGGAGATGGCCCGGATCGAAGGCTGCGGGGAATTCAGGATTTTCTGGCGCATTTATCTGCCGCTGACGAAGCCTGCGCTTGCGACGCTGAGCATTTTTACCTTTCAGGCGGGCTGGAACAGCTTTTTATGGCCGATGATTGTGCTCAATGATCCCGATAAGGCAACCATCCAGATGGGTCTTCAGGCGTTCTCTTATAATTTTCAGACCGATTACGGACCGATGATGGCGGGCGCGCTTGTGGCGATCCTGCCGATTCTTGCGCTTTTCCTTGCGCTGCAGCGTTATTTTGTGCAGGGGATTGCCTTCAGCGGCACCAAAGGTTAGCGTTTCCCGTTACGCCGCAGACGCACGCTGTGAGGGGTGTAGTATGTTAGTCAACGAAATTCAACTGGGCGACAGACCTGCGGATCCCGAACAGCAGCGCGGGAGCATGCAGGAAATACGGCAGATCAGATACCAGGGAGAGAAAGCATAATGAATCAACTGAAGCTTGGCATTTGGGAGAAAAGGGCCGATCAGGCGCAGGACGCGCTGGAGCATTTATTCTGGAATGAATCGATCGGCATGTACAATATCGAAACCCCTTGCCCGAACGGGGAATGCAACACGATTTTTCATTACTGGTGGATGGCGCATGCGGTGGATGTGCTGGTGGACGGCCTGCAGCGGACAGGTGATAAACGTTATGCGGACCGGCTTGGCGCTTTGCATCACGGCCTGCTTTACCGCAATGGCGGGGCATGGCCAAATGAGCTTTACGACGATATGGAGTGGATGGCTCTTGCATGGCTTCGCGCTTATCAGGCGACGGGGCAAGACGTCTATAAAGAGACCGCTCTTATACTTTGGCAGGATATTCAGACCGGTTGGAACGGGCATATGGGAGGGGGCATTGCCTGGCAAAAATCACAGCCGGATTATAAGAATACACCCGCCAACGCTCCGGCTGCCATATTGGCGGCCCGCCTGTATCAAGCCTTTGGCGACGCGAGGGATCTGGAATGGGCGCATCTCATTTACAATTGGCAAAAGAATCATCTGGTAGACCCGGAGACCGGGTTTGTCTGGGATGGAATGAACCGGACGGGGGATGGATCGATCGACAAGGAATGGAAATTCACCTACTGCCAAGGGGTTTATATCGGTGCTGCTGTTGAGCTCTACCGGATCACGAACGAGCAGGTTTATTTGCAGGACGCGCGTCGAACCTTCGCTTCGGCTATCAGAGAGCTTGTTAGCGCGGAACAGGGCGCGCTGCAGGATGAAGGCAATGGAGATGGCGGACTCTTTAAGGGCATTCTGATACGCTATACGGCCGAATACGCAAAAGCAGATCCTGACGCGGCTGATGCAGCCGCTTTCCTGAGCATGAATGCCGGGCTTCTATGGGAGAAGGGGAAGTCGGCGGATGAGGCGCTGTTCGGTACGGATTGGACCTCGGCAGCCTCAGGCGTTATCACGCTGAGCTCCCAGCTCAGCGGAATCATGCTGCTGGAGATGATGGCCGGGATGACCAGGAAGCAAGCCATGACAGGTAAGCTGGATACAGCGGACAAGGAGAGCTGGCAGGAGCACGCCGGGCGCCTGCAGCAGAGCCTGCAGCGTCATTATTACAATGAAGAGACAGGCATTATGAATCAGTGGTATCCCCGCGGGCGCAACCGGGCGGACGACAATTTCTATTACTGGTGGCAGGCCCACGTTATCGATGTGCTGGCAGACGGTTACGAACGAACGGGCGATGCTGATTACGCCCGGCGAATTCAGGACCTCAGCAGAAGCCTTCGCGCCTATAACGGCGGTTCCTTCCTTCATCATTATTATGATGATATGGAGTGGATGGCCCTTGCGCTGCTGCGCGCATACAAGATTAGCGGAAGTAGGGAATATATGAGCAGCGTGATGGAGCTGTGGACCGATATCAAGACAGCCTGGAACAGTCATTGCGGGGGCGGGATGGCTTGGAAGAAAGACCAGACCGATTATAAAAACACCCCTGCCAATGCGCCTGCCGCGATTCTTGCCGCCCGCCTGTATGGAATGCTCCATGAAGAGGAATATTTAGAATGGGCAAAACGCATTTACGATTGGAATAAAGAAAATCTGGTTGATCCTGCCACCGGCTTTGTATGGGATGGAATGAACAGACGGGGCGACGGTCAAATCGACTATGATTGGGAATTCACTTACTGCCAAGGGATATTCCTGGGAGCCGGACTGGAGCTTTACCGCAGCACGGGTGACCGGGCCTATGCGATTGACGCGAAGCGGACAGCCGAAGCCTGCTTGAACCGCTTATGCGACCCGGACACGATGATGCTTCCGGATGAAGGCATTGACGATACCGGTCTGTTCAAAGGCATTCTGATCCGGTATTTGGTGCAGCTCTACCAGCAGTTCCCGGAGAACGCGCGGATTCAAGAGGTAATTCTGGTCAATGCCGGGCGGTTATGGGATGAAGGACTGGACAAGGAGCTCGATCTGTGCGGGCCATCGTGGGAGAAGAAGCCGCAGCTGCCTGTTCAGCTGAGCGTCCAGCTCAGCGGCATAATGCTTCTGGAGGGGGCCGCCATCGTGCAGGGTATGAGGCGCTAAGACGAGTATATTCAATTAACGCGAAGCCATTCAAGGAGGCGAGTTCTAATGTCCGAACACAATCATGCCGCTTTTAAAGACGGTGAAGTACGTGCCGAGATGATTCCTGACGTACTGAACCGGATAGACAAGGATGAAAAGGAGAAAATCCTCCAGGATTTCGATGAATTCCGTTCCTATCTGGCGAGCCGCATTCATATGGCGGAAGCGATGGGATTGAATGAAGAACAAATCGCAGTGGCGGCGCAGAAGATCGCAGACTACCTGGCCGGACACGAGCATCCGCACAATGCGGAGGAGCAGCTGCTGCAGGAGCTGTGGAAAGTCGGGCGTGAGGACGAGCGGCATATGCTGGCTCATATGCTTGTCCGCCTGGCTCATTCGGACAGGCATTTGCAATAGAGGCAGGTCCGCCCGCAGTTTATCGCGCAAGCAGATAACCGGCGGGCTCTGTCTGGACGTTTAAGCAAAAAACAGGCAAACAAAGAACACCCGGACCGCCTGAGCATTTCAGGAATCCGGGTGTTTGCGCTTAAAATATCGACCAATCGAAGGTCTCCGACATCGTCTCCAGCAAATGAACGCCGCCTGTGCTGTTCCCCTTTTCGCCCAGGGCAGGTCCAATAATCCCGATGCCGAGCTTGCCGGGAACAAGGGCGAGAATGCCCCCGGACACGCCGCTTTTGGCGGGAATTCCCGCACGGATGGCAAATTCGCCGGAGGCGTTGTACATCCCGCAGGTAATCATGAACGTCTTGGCAATCTGCACGTAACGGCGGGGGACCAGCTGGACGCCTGTCAGCGGATCTGTTCCTCCGCAGGCGAGCAGAAGCGCCATCCTTGCAAGCTGGGCGCACGTGATTTCAACAGCGCAGTGCTTGAAGTAAACATCAAGCACCTCTTCGACATCGGTCGCCGCGTCGAGCACTTCGTTATCCTTCAGGAAGTAGGCAAGCGAACGGTTGCGGTGGGCCGAGGCGGACTCCGACCGGTACACCGCTTCATTATATGCAAGGTCGGCGCCTCCGGCCGCCTCGCGCAGAAACTGCATGATCCGCCCTGTCCTGGCTTCCGGCGTAGCCCCATGAATAAGCGAGGTCACGGCGATAGCGCCTGCATTGATCAAGGGGTTGAAGGGCTTTCCCGGTTCTACCAGCTCAAGCTTCAGCATAGAGTTGAAATCATCGCCGGTCGGCTCCATGCCGACCTTGGCGAACACGCCTTCCTCGCCATTGTCCATGAAAGCGAGAAGAAGAGTAAATACCTTCGAGATGCTCTGCATGGTGAAGGGAAGGTCCGCGTCGCCAGCCGTCGCCGTTTCTCCATCCGGCCCCATTGCAACAATGCCCAGCGCGTCCCCCGGAGCTTTGGCCAGCTCGGGAATATAATGGGCTACTTGTCCCTTTTCCGCATAGATGCGGCTTGCTTCGATCCAGTCCGGAAGCTGTAGACGCAGCTGTTCCATCATTGCCTTCACTTTCCCCTCTGCTTATCGTTTTCCACTCCAGTTTAAGTCCCGCGGCCAGCAAGAAGCAAGCCAGGAGCTTGAAGAAACGGGAAATTTGTGCTACCTCCTGCATAAACATTAGTGTACAATGATGGAAGAATTTCGAACCTATTTTTAGCAGGAGGAGCTATGTTCAAAATATTAGGCTTTATATTTCTGTGGCGGCTGCTCGGCAACCCGTTTCTCGCTCTTCTTGTGCTGCTCATTATCCTATATGCCCTGGACCGCCGGTATGTCGGCCTTTTTCCCAGCTTTGTGAAACCGCTGAAGCGGCGCGGAGCCATCCGTCGGCTGCGTCAGCAGGTGAATATGAATCCCAATGATGTGCCTGCCAAGCATGAGCTGGCCAGGCTGTTAATGGAAAGGAAACAGTATAAAGAAGCCAAGGAATGGCTGATGCCGCTGCAGGATGCGTTGGAGAATTCAGCGGAGTTCTGGGACGATCTGGGCACGTGTCTGGCCCATCTTTCCGAACCGGAGGCGGCGGAGGCGGCGGAGGCGGCGATCGGCAATGCCTTGTCAATCAATCCGAGGGTGAAGTACGGCACGCCCTACCTGACGCTTGCCGCTCTGCATGCCCGAACCAATCCGGAAGCGGCGATCCGTCATCTGGAGTCGTTCCGCGCGATCCAATCCTCTTCCTGCGAAGCCTATTATCGTTTGGCGCTGCTTTACGACGATCTGGGCCGCAAGGAAGAGGCAGCCAAAGCGCTGCAGGAATGCAAGACGATCTATCGCATGCTGCCGCGCTACAAGAAGCGTCAGGAGCGCAAATGGGTGCTGCGTGCTTCCTTCAAGAAAATCAAATAACCGTACTGGAAAATCGGGGAGTCGGATAAATGCGTCGAAACATCTGGTTATTGGCGATCCTCCTAATTGCTGTTCTTCTTGGCATCAACAACACGATTTATTATTTTACCAGCAAAAACACCCTGGAAGATCGCCTGCGCCATGAGCTGAACGAAGTTGCCCGGCAGATTCAGCTGTCCATCGAGCTCTCGCGCACGGGAGCGGAGAAGTACCAGGAGCAGATCGGGCGCGAGCTCCGCGCTGCCTCAATCGCCACCCAGTTTGCTTTGAATCCGGATATTGACAAAGTAACCAATGCACAGCTCGTCGAGCTCAAAAAAAGGCTGGATATGGCTGATATTACACTGCTTGAGCGTACCCCGGACAACATCGTGCTGTCCAGGTCCTCCAATCCCAATCAGATCGGCTACAAAACGAATACCTGGAAGCCATGGTATGAGGCGTTCAATCAATTATTTGATTACAAGCAGGTTACCGTGCCGTGGGGGCAATCCTTGACAAATTTCTGGACAGGCCCTTTTGAGTTTTCCACGACCGACACGAGCAATATCAATAAGTGGGGCTATTACTACGACGGGGCGACCAACTATATCATTGATCCCTTTATCAGCTACGAGAGCAGGCAGCGCGCTTATGATGAAGCTACGGGAGTCAATCAGCTTATCGCCCGCACGCTCAAGGGGAGCGGCTCCCTGCTTGAAATAGCGGTTATCAACCCGCAGACCTTCTCATCCGGGGAAGTTACAACGGTGACCAATAACGGGGATACGCTCAGGCATATGACCCAGAATCCCATTATTAACGGTTCGTATGCTTTCCGGCACAGCGGGGATCAGCTTAATGTCAGCCAGGCCAATGCATCCAGCCAAACGGTATGGGTCAATGGCATCATTAATGACAAGCATGTTATCAAAGCGTTCATTCCGGTCGATATTGATAAGGTGGCCAGCATGCTGGATGAGAACGGTCTGCCGATCAATCGTTATGTACTGGCGCTTGTTGCCGATTATCAGCCCATTCAGGATTCGCTGGACAAGCAATTTTTCAATATTAGGCTAATTGTGTGCACGGTGACGCTGCTTAGTCTGATCATTGTCTATCTGACGGTAACCGGGTACCGCAAATCGCAGGATAAGCTGGTCCGCCAAACCCAGGAAACGTACGTAGAGGATATTAATCAGCTGTTTCATTCAATCCGGGCGCAGCGGCATGATTTTATGAATCATGTCCAAATGATCCAATCGCTTGCCCAGTTGAACCGGATTGATGATCTCAGAAGCTATGCGGCTGATTTGACTGGCGAAATACATGAAATGAATGATATTCTAAATATCGGCAATCCGGCCATAGCCGCGCTGATCCGATCCAAAATATCGCAGGCGGAGCCGCTCAAAATTCGTTTGGAGACCGGTTTCAGCGACATCAGCAAGCTTCCGCTCGGCTTAAAATCGCTGGATTTGACAAGAATGCTCGGAAATTTAATCGACAACGCCTTTGACGAGGCAGGCCGTTTCCCCGAGGATCAGCGGCTCGTGCGGATCATGATGTATGAGAAGGAAGGCTGTATGGAGTTTGCCGTCAGCAACCCATGCCATAATGCCGGAAGCCTGCAGACAAAACCCTTGTTCCAGCCCGGCTACAGCAATAAAGGCGCGGGCCATTCCGGTCTTGGTCTGGCAATTGTGAAGTCGATTGCAGAGCAATACAGCGGTCATGTCCGCGTTTCCTTCGATGAGCCGGACATCGTAACGTTCATCATCAGAATCCCCTATTGATTTACACACTTTATATAAAATTTAAGGAGGCAGCAAAAATGCCGGATATGCTGGTTAAGCTGTATGAATTGCCTGAAGGGGAATCACCCGCCGAGTATACGGAGCGTACGGGCGTTACCATAAGGAGGGCGCTTGCGCCAGAGCTGCTGACCATCGCGGAATGGGTCGAGAAGCATTTCAGCAAGTCATGGAGAAGTGAGTGCATGGTGGCAATTTCGCAGGCGCCGGTGAGCTGTTATATTGCCGTCAAGGACGGGCAGCTGCTTGGCTTTGCTTGTTATGATGCTACCTGCAAAGGTTTTTTTGGTCCTACCGGCGTGGATGAGCAGGTGCGGGGTCTTGGCATCGGCAAGCAGTTGTTTCTGGAAACGCTGCGGGGCATGCGCGAAGCGGGCTATGGATACGGCGTTATCGGAGGAGCGGGTCCGGTCGATTTCTATGCGAAAGTAGTTGGCGCAACCGTCATCGAAGGCTCGGTGCCGGGAATTTATAAAGGCATGCTCAGGAATTAACGCCCGCTGGATAGAACGGAACTCATAAGCATTAATGGCTCTTTACCCGGACGGTTCCGTTCGTGTAAAGGGCTTTTTTGTCAAACGGACGAGCATTCGTGCAGAAAACATGCTTGACCGCAAGAGGTTGGCGTCAGTTGTTTCTTGTTTGGATGTGGTATAATGAGTGGATGCGTAAAAAGCGAACGGAGGGACGCGGAATGAGCGGATTTTTTCAGCTTGACGAGCAAAGGCTGCATGCGTTTGAATCAAAGCTTGCCGACGTCATGCCTGTTCCCAATCTGGAGAAGGGCTGGGATTTCTACCGCCGTGAAAAGGTGCTCAACGTTCAGGTCATGGACGGCTCGGCAATATATGGAGCTGTACGCGACACGGATATTTATGCCGTTACCCTGGACGCCGATGACATTAGCTTTAGTACCTGTACCTGTTCCTACAAGGGGTACTGTCAACATATGGCTGCTGTTTATTACGCTTATTGCGAATTTGCCGGGGAGAGCGCCGAAGGGGCTCATAACCGGCTGCTATACGGAGGAGAACTGGTGTCTGTTGATCCTTCCAAGACAGAACATGCTCAAAAACCGGCAGATGCAACTGCTGTACGGCCGGAGGAATGGTTAGGGCAGATGGAGCGCCTGCACGGGGATGTATGGCGGCAGTGCCGGCATTCGCTTCATCCGCTGCAGGCTGTGCTGTCCTCCCTGAAGGGATTGTCCAAGACATGGGAGGAAGGGCTTCGCCGTCTTCACTGGATGCATGCGATCGTATTTGTCATTGAACTGGCGGAGAAAGCCTACTCGGCAACGGACAGCTATAACCGCTATTACTATGAGATGGCATTCGCCCGTATGACCGAGCCTTGGGTGAATCATTATCACGAACTGGCGGGGGAGCTTGAGCCCGGAGCTATGACGGAAGAGGAGCAGGCTGCCCTGCAGAGCCTGCTCGGTATCTTTCACAAGCGGGACATGGACCGCGAGCAGCAGCTGCACCGGTGGGAAATGCTTTATTTTTCCTTATGGGCGAAGCTGGTTGCTTTTCCCGAATGGAGAAGCAGGGAACAGCAGTGGCTTGACGGCGGACGGGCCGGTGGCGATGGACGCCAGGGCACCTTTTATCCCATGGCGCTGGCTTTTCTGGCTTTTGCAGAGGACCGTGACGAGCAGGCTATCGCCCTGCTGGAGGATACCGCATTCAACCGGACGGCGCTGCTCGCTTGCGACTGCGCGCTGCAGCGTCTGGAAGACCATGATTGGCCGAAGCTTGAGGCGTGGCTGGGTTATTTGAACAAAGGGCTGCAGATTGAGCGCAAATCCAGAGCCTTTGGCCCCTTTCTGACCATGTGCCGCGTGGCTGACATCAATGAGCCGGGCAATCCGGTCTGGCAGCAGTATCTGATCGCATTTCTGCCTTATTCCTATTCTGCACTGACGGACCATTGGCTGGAGAAGCAGCAGTTTACGGATTGGGCGGATTTGCAGCTTCTTCTGGGCATTGAGCCGGATGAGATCGATGTGCAGGTCATGCGCGAGATTGCCAAGGCGGCGCCCGGCGCGCTTATTCCTCTATACCATCAGTCTATCGATACTTCCATACGTGCCCGCAACAGGCAGGGCTATAAACAGGCTGTCAAAATGATGAAGAAGCTCGAGCGGCTCTACAAATCCGAGAAGAAGCAGGAAATGTGGAGCCGGTATGTCAACGGAATTGTTCACAAGCATCAACGGCTCCGTGCACTGCAGGAAGAGCTCTGGAGGGGAAAAATCATCACATGAGAGGCTACACGGGCGCGGAAACGATTAAAGTGGACGGGTTTTGGAAGGACGGCGAAGGAATAACGCTTGCTGCGGGCCATGCTGCGGGAATAACTTTGCGGCTGCGCCATCTGCTTTTTGCCTGGCATGAAGCATCCTGGTACGGCGCGGATATTGAAGAGCGCATCGACGAACGTTCAAAACAGACGCAGCTGCCGCTCACGCCGCTGATTGCGATGGATTATCTGTCCTCGCCTGACCCTGTACGGTTGCTGCGGGTGGAGTGGACGCCAAGAGCCAGGACGCTGATGGAGCTTGCCGGTCTTCTGCGCCAGTCACTGTTGAAAGGCTGGTACGGACCGGACTGGTCGCGCTGGACGACTGAGCTCAGAGCGTGGAGGCTGGAGCTGCCGGCTTCAGAGGAATCGGCAGCTGGACGGCTGGCAGAGCTCCGTCAGCAGCTGGAGGCACAAGGGGATTATGGCACAGACCGGCGCTGGCTGAGCCAGATTGTGGAAGAGCTGGTCGGAAGCCATGTGGATGTGGCTTCCAGCTGGAAGGAGACCGCTGCAGAAGCCGGGGAGAGCGCGCTCGTCATGAAAGCGGCCGACGAGGAAGATTGGCTCGTCTCCATCGGATTGAAGCAGGACAATATGCCGTTTCGGACGGCGCTTCAGCTGCTTGAGCCGGATGACACGGCGGGCTGGAGGCTTCGTCCTGCCGTTCAGGGCCGCTCTGAAGGCAGCAGCTGGATGACGCTGGAGCGAATCATGCCGGAAGAACGGCAGCAGGCAAGCAGTCATGAGGCGCAGGCTGCTGAGGGCTCAGGCGGCTTGGACCGGCAGCCCCTGCGGTTTGCCCTTCGTGCCGAAGCCCCGGCAGAGTGGCGGATGTATATGGAGCAGCGGCTGCGCAAGGAAGAGGCGAAGTGGGCGGCAGCGCTGCCGGAATGGCTTGAATCTGCTGCTCCGGCTGGAGAAGGTGAGGCTGTTTCTCCCGGTAAGGTTGCCGAAACGGCTTCTGGCCGGAGTGAGTACGCTGTCGAAGGGTTCATCAAGACGGAGCTTAGCGACAATGAAGCGTGGCTGTTTCTGGAGCAGGCCAGCGTCAAGCTGCTGGCAATAGGCTGCTCCGTGCTGCTTCCCGGCTGGTGGGAGGCAGTGCGCAGCCGCAAGCTGCGGCTGAAGGCGAAGGTGAAATCCTCGGTCGGTTCTTCGGAGCAGTCGATGTTCGGACTGCAGCAGATTGTTGATTTTGACTGGAAGCTTGCGGTCGGCAATGTCGATATGAGCGAAGCGGAATTCATGCAGCTTGCCCAGGATAACAGGCGGTTGATGCGCATTGGCGGGGAATGGGTACATCTGGATCCGGATGACGTGGAGCGGCTGCGCAAATGGCTGCGCAAAAGCGGAGGCAGAACCGATTTCACAATGCGCGATGTGCTGGAAATGCATTTGCGCGGCGGGACGGAGCTTGAGCCGCAGCGTGAGGATGAGGATGCGCTGGAGGCAGAGGTTGAGCTGAATGAGCATTTGGCGGCATGGATCGGCAAGCTGAGCGAATCGTCAGAGCTTCCCCTGGTGGAGAAGCCTGCCGCTTTCCATGGCGAGCTGCGGCATTACCAGCTGCAGGGGGTTTCCTGGCTTGCTTTCCTGCGGAAATTCGGAATCGGCGGCTGTCTGGCGGATGATATGGGACTTGGCAAAACGATTCAGTTCACCGCATATCTGCAGCATGTGATGGAGCATGGGGGGCTTGGCCCCTCGCTTCTAATCTGTCCGACCTCCGTTATCGGCAACTGGGAGAAGGAGCTGGAACGGTTCGCTCCCTCGCTTCGCCTGCATGTTCATTACGGGCCAAGACGGTTAAGAGGCGAAGAATTCGCTGCTGCGGCGGCCGAATCCGATCTGGTTATCAGCTCCTATGCGCTGGCGCCCATAGACGAAGATGATCTGGGTGCGGTCAATTGGGATGTAGTCTGTCTGGACGAAGCGCAAAATATTAAAAATTATTACACCAAGCAATCTACCGCGATCCGGGGGCTGCGTGCGAACCACCGCATTGCGCTGACAGGCACGCCGATGGAAAACAGGCTGACGGAGCTCTGGTCGATCTATGACTTTACCAATCCCGGTTATCTGGGCAGTCTGGGAGAGTTCCGCAGGGCCGTCGTGCTGCCCATTGAACGGGAGCGGGATCCTGCGCTTATTGCCGAGCTGCAGCGCTGGGTCAATCCTTTCATGCTCCGCCGGGTCAAGAAGGACCCCGCCATACAGCTGGCGCTGCCTGAGAAGAACGAGATGCAAACCTATCTGCAGCTGACTGTGGAGCAGGGTGCATTGTATGAGAATATCGTATCCGAGCTGCTTGGCAAGCTGGAGTCCCTTGGCGCCATGCAGCGGCGCGGACTTATTCTCTCAACGCTGACCCGTCTGAAGCAGGTTTGCGATCATCCCAATCTGCTCATCAAGGAGGACGGGGCATTGTCCCCCGCGGCATGGGATCCGGAACGGTCCAACAAGGTGCTGCGGCTGCTTGAAATGACGGAGGAAATCGCCGCTGAAGGGGAGCGCTGCCTCATATTCACGCAGTATGTGGAGATGGGGGCTATGCTGAAGCGGCTGCTTGAAGAGCGGCTGGGGGTGCCGACTCCTTATCTTTATGGGGGAGTGCCCAAGGCCGGGCGCGATGCGATGATTGCCGACTTCCAGGACGAGAAGACCCCGGGCTGCGCATTCGTATTGTCGCTGAAGGCGGGAGGGATCGGACTTAATCTGACCGCTGCCAATCATGTCTTCCATTTCGACCGCTGGTGGAATCCTGCGGTCGAGAATCAGGCGACCGACCGCGCATTCCGCATAGGCCAGACGCGCAATGTGCAGGTGCATAAATTTGTCACGCTCGGTACGCTGGAAGAGCGGATTGACGATATGATTACGCGCAAGCAGGTGCTCAACGACCAGGTCGTGGGGCAATCCGAGAACTGGATTACGGAGCTGTCCACCGACGAGCTGCGCGATCTGTTTTCCTTGAGGAAGCATAAATTGAAGGGCTAGTCCACAACTGAAAGCGGGGTGCGCGGAAGGCATGGCAGAACAGCCAGACAATGGGAAGCAAGAGCTTCCTGGAGACGAACAAGCTACAGCTATGGAGAGATCGCTGGAAGATGAAGCCAAAAAGCGGCGGAGCCGCACGCCTGGATCGCTCCATGCAGGTGATGAGCCTGGCGAAGAGCCTCCGCAATCAGCGGATGAGGCGGAGGAGCAGATTGGGCCGGCTGAAGCATCACCGCACTGGAAATCCTTCTACCGGTCAGTCAGCAGGGCCGTGGCAGACATGCGGCCGAAGCCTTAGAGGGCTCGGTCTATTGTATGTAGAGCTGTCTTGGTTAATGGGAAATCAAATCACTAAGCGAGCAGCCTCTTAATTCCGGACGCTTCCAGCGGCGAATGACAAGGCTGCTCGTGATTTCCGTTTATCAGTCCGCTGACTATACCCGAGGGAACCAACTGAACTTAAAGTGCGTACTTTCTATTTAAAGCGTTATCATCTATCATTTAGAATGAATCTATTTGCGAGGGAGAGATGATATTCGTTATGAAGTACACGTATTTAGGACGATCGGGATTAAAGGTCAGCCGGCTTTGCCTTGGAACGATGAACTTTGGCGTGGAGACAGACGAGAAGGAATCGTTTCGCATAATGGACGCAGCGCTGGACGCTGGAATTAATTTTTTTGACACTGCCAACGGGTATGGCGGAAGCGGACATCAGGGCCGTACCGAGGAAATTATCGGGAAATGGTTCAGCCAGGGCGGAGGCCGCCGCGAGCATACCGTTCTCGCTACGAAAGTATATGGCAATATGGGCGATAAAAGCGACGGACCTAATGATGAACGGGGATTATCGGCTTACAAAATCCGCCGTCACCTGGAGGGCTCGCTGCGCCGTCTGCAAACCGACCATGTTGAGTTATATCAAATGCACCATGTTGACCGCAATGTCAGCTGGGAAGAGCTGTGGGGCGCTTTTGAAACAGCCGTATCGCAAGGGAAAATCGGCTATGTCGGCTCCAGCAACTTTGCCGGTTGGGATATAGCCGTTGCTCAAGGCGAAGCCAAGGCGAGAGGGATTCTCGGTCTGGTCTCCGAGCAGCATAAATATAATCTGCTGTGCCGTCTGCCGGAGCTTGAAGTGCTTCCGGCGTCGAAAAGCCTTGGGCTTGGCGTGATTCCATGGAGTCCGCTGGATGGCGGCTTGCTGGCGGGCAACGCACTGCGCGGCGGTGGTGGAAACCGAAGCGGCAATATGGAGCGCTTCGAGAAGTTCCGCCCCCAGCTGGAAGCCTACAAGGGCTTCTGCGATGAGCTTGGCGAGCGCGAGGATGTCGTTTCCCTGGCCTGGCTGCTGGCAAATCCGGCAGTTGCCGCACCGATCACGGGCGTGCGCACGCTGGAGCAGTTCGAACGGACGCTCCGCGCAGTCGAGCTTGAGCTGGATGAATCGGCATTGAAGCGGATCGATGAGATATTCCCGGGACCTGGCGGCGATGCGCCGAAGGCCTACGCCTGGTAATTGAATAGTTAATCGAGCCCGGCCCGCAGGAGGTTGCCTCCTGCGGGCCGTTTTATGTTTGGAGAAGACAAAAGGTCAACTTTATAGATGAGTACCTATGCCGCATGATATGTTGTACAATGATTTCAAAATTACTCATCTAAATATGCCGGGAAAGACAGGTGCTTAACCGCCGGATCAGACGGAAAATGTCTCTGTCATTTTCACTGGTCCTTGTGCGGCAGCCGTGATACATATCTGGGGGAGGAGGTGCCGGAAATGAAAAAGGGTTTTGCGGTTTATGCGGGCGCTGCCTTGTTGATCGTTCTTGTTCTGTCAGGCTGCGGCTCTGGCAAGGGAGCATCGAACGCCCAGGTTGAAGCCAGTCCCTCGGTTAAGACAATCAAGCTTTCGCTGCGGCATACGCAAATCAAGGAGACAAGCAAGGTGCGGCTGAGGATCTTTCAGGATGTGGTCGCCAAGACCGAACGGGAGAATCCCGGGCTGCATTTTGAGCTGGAGGGCATCGACGAGGTCGTGAACCGGGATCAGAAGCTGAAGGGGGAAATGGCTGTCGGCAATCCACCGGACATATTCGAAGTGTTCGGGGGTGCTGATCTTCATCTCTATGTAAAAGCCAACCGGATGCTGGATCTGACTCCGATCCTCAAGGAGCTGGGTATAACCTCCAAGTTCTCCAGCCTGGATGAATTCACGGTCGATGGCCGGGTCTACGGGCTGCCCTTCGGAGGCTACAGCGAAGGCATTTTTTATAACAAGAAGATCTTTGCCGATCTGGGTCTGTCGATCCCAACGACATGGAAGGAATTGATTGAAACAGCCGATACATTAAAAGCAAAAGGCTTGACCCCGTTCGCACTGGCTGCGAAGGATCCCTGGGCGGCCGGGATGATGTGGAACACGATCATGGAGCGGAACGTCGGGATTGGCGGATTCGAAAAGCTGCTCACCGGTGAAGCCAGGTGGACCGATCCCGATTTTGTCCGGGGCTTTGAGGATTACGCGCAGCTTGTCAACAACGATTATTTCACCAACGGCTCGCTTGGGCTTCCTTACGCAGAGCAAAGCACCAGATTCCTCAAAGGGGAAGCGGCTATGATATTTACGGGGACGTGGGATGTGAACCGTTTCACCGGAGCGGAAGCGGGCGGTTTGGACGGCAGCATCGGCTATTTTGCTTTTCCGGCGGTCGAAGGCGGCAAGGGGGATCAAACCTCTATTAATGCCAGCTACTCCAACGGCTTCGGGTTCTCGGCCAATCTGAGCAACGGCCAGAAGGAAATGGTGAAGGCATTTATCAAAAATTTCTACACCGAAGAGGTTCAGAAGCGCACGTTGCTTGAAGATAAGCTGCTGCCCTCCATGAAGCTTTCGGATTTGTCCGGTGTAGATCCTTTGATCTCGGAGGTGCTGAAAGCCATGGTGAATGCCAGCTCGTCCTGGAGAGCCTTCGACGCGATTTTACAGCCGGGTGTCAGCGCGGATATCGGGGTTTGCCTGCAGGAGCTGATCGGTCAAGTGAAAAGTCCGGAAGAGGTGGCGCAGCAGCTCCAGACCGCGCAGGACAAAGCCAATCACCCCTGATTTATCGAAAAGTGTCAAATATTGCCCGGGAAATCATGGAAGCGCCAGATAGAATCGGAATTAAAGGAGCCTGCCTGCGATGAATTTGCGGCCCAAGCTGCTACTTGCTTTTATCGGATTGATTGTTGTTCCGCTGGTCGCTCTGGGGATTGCCTCCTTCGTCAATTCGGAGCGTCTCCTGGAGAAGAAATACAGCGAGCAAACGGAAATTACATTGAAGGCAGTCGGGGGCAATATCCGATATTTTTTCAAGGAGCTTGACCAATTGACGGATTCAAGCGTCACCAGCTCCTATGTGCAGGATGCGCTCCGCAGCTCGCTTGATCCAAGGGGAGATGCCAGCAGTCTTATTGCAATCGGCCAATATGAAAAGTCGCTTGGGCGGATCTTGTTTCAGAATCCGGCCCTCAGCATGATCATGCTGTATGGCAAGGACGGCTCGATTTTCAAATCCTCGCGCAATGATCCGACAAATTTCCGCCCGATTTCCTATGAGCTGCTGCAGAGCCACCCCATCTACAAGGAAGTGATGAAGAAGAACGGACTTCCTGTCTGGATCGGGCCATATGAGCAGCAGGAGCTGACGGGCAGTGATCTTTCTTTGTTCACTCAGATGCGGCTGGTCAAAGACTACGAAACCTTGAATGACCGGGGGATTATGATCACACAGGTCAAAACCAATGAAATTGACAGCATGCTTCAGGATTTCGCGCTGCCGAGCGAGGAGCAGACCAAGACGCGTTACCTGATTGTGAACCGGGACGGCCTGGTCATGCTGGACAGCCTTCATGCTCTGGAAGGCAAAGAGACGGATTCGCAGACGACTCTCAAGCTGCAGGGAACAGAGCGTTATGCCAGCCAGCGGTCATCCTTTGGCGATGAGGATTCTCTGGTCTCGGCTTACAATCTGGACCGCAATGGTTGGGTATTGGTATCCGTGAAATCATGGCAGTCCCTGACCAGCGAGAATGTCAGATTCGTGCAGTGGATCGGCGGCATTACCCTGCTGTGCCTGATCTCGGCGGTGCTGTTCAATATTTTCTTCGTCAGCCGCGTAGCCAAAGCTATTATTCGGGTTGTCCGCAAGATGCGGCTGGTGGAGCAGGGTATGCTCGATATCCGCGTGCCGGCCGCCGGCCGCGATGAAACGGTACTGCTGGCCCGCAGCTTCAACAGCATGGTGGAGACGATCAGCCGTTTGCTGCGTGAGGTACGGACTGAGCAGGAGAGGAAACAGCGGGCGGAGATGATGCTGATGCAGGCACAGATCAAGCCGCATTTTCTGTTCAACACCCTGGAATCGATCAACGCAATGGCCGCTCAGAATGAAGGAGCCAAAATTATGCAGATGGTCCGCAGACTCAGCAATCTGCTTCGTACAAGCATGCATCAATCGGAGGTTATTACCGTCCGGCAGGAGGTTGAGCATGTGCGAAGCTATCTGGAAATTCAGACATACAGATTCGAGGAGATCTTCACCTATACCCTGGATGTAGAGGAGGAAGTGCTGGATTATGAGGTGCTCAAGCTGACTCTGCAGCCGTTGGTGGAAAACTGCATTCAGCATGGGTTCGAAGGGCTTGAAGGGGTCGGTTTAATTGCGATTGCCGTAAGGCTCAGGGAAGGAGCCGTGGAGTTCGAGATTAAGGATAACGGAATCGGCATGAATGAAGCGGCGCTCAGACGCTTGGGCGGCGAGGAGCAGGAGAATCCAGGTCTGGCCGATGCGGCCGAGCTCGGCGAGCGGCGCGGCCTTGGACTGCGGAATGTAGCCGACCGTCTGCGAATCCATTACGGCCCGGCATACGGGCTGCGTATATGCAGTCAGGAAGGGTACGGCACAGTTATCCGTATCCGGATACCGCGAAGCAGAGGTGATGAGATGTGAACGGAAAAGTTTTTCTGGTGGATGATGAGCGCCATATTACCCGCAATCTGGAGAAGGTTATTCCTTGGGAAACGCTGGGCCTGAAGATTGCCGGCACGGCGAGGAACGGAGTAGAAGCGCTTAAACAGCTGCAGGCGGAGCCTGTCGATCTCGTCCTGTGCGATATCCGCATGCCTGTTATGGACGGGCTTGAGCTGATCCGCCATATCAGGGAACAGGGGATGAACTGCGATATTATTATGCTGTCGGGTTATCAGGATTTTGCGTATACCCGCACCGCCATGCAGTTCGGGGTCAAGGATTATGTGCTGAAGCCGATCCCCTACGACGAGCTGACGGAAGTTATTGCCCGCGTCATGGCCGGACAGCGCAGCAAACGGCTGCAGGAGAAGGAAGAAGAACAGGGGCAGGGCTCCGAGGCGGCGGGTTCTTCCGATAAGCGGAAGCAGACGCAGCGATTGATGACTGAGGCCCGCGCCTATATGGACCTGCATTTGTTCCGTGACCTGAGTGTCGAAGAGGCGGCTACGCATGCAGGACTTTCCTGCTCGCATTTCAGCCTGCTGTTCAAGCAGACCTATGGCGAAACCTTTATTGAATACGTGACGCGCCAGCGTATGGAGAAAGCCAAGTCGATGCTTGTGCATTCCCCCAAAAGCGTTGCCCAAATCGCCAAGGAAGTGGGTTATGCCGAGCGCCGTTATTTCACGAAGGTATTTATGAGATACACCGGGGAGAATCCGACGGAATTCCGTCTGAATCATCCCGTAGGCTAGGGGTACGGACGAAGGATCGTAATAAAATAAAAAGCCGGCTTCACAGAGAAGTCGGCTGATAGTCAGGTTTGAAATTTATTGTTAGGAATTTGGTGGAATATTATTGATTGAAAAAGGCGTTTGTGATACAATATCGGTTATGGTATCATAATAAACTCATGTAGATTTATGATAGCACTTTATCAATTCTCTGTCAAGCGCGAAAAAGTGCTCGGAGCGGCCGCAAAATGGTTTCCATAGAGAGGGAGCTGGATTATGGAGAACGATTATCTAAAGCAATCAGATACGGATCTTACGCTTGAACAGACGAAGGAATTATTGATCGAGCAAGGCAAGAAGGGCTCTTCGCTCAGCGACAAGACAATTATTGAGAAGCTCGCTCCTTTTGACCAGGACACGCAGGATATCGATGATTTTTTTGAACAGCTGTCCGAGCTGGGAATTGAAGTGGAGCATGAAGCCATCGACGATGCGCCTAAGGAGCCGGGCGACCGGGATCTGGACGAGCTGAATTACGGCGATGACCTGACACTGCCTCCCGGCATCAAGATCAATGATTCCGTCCGCATGTATTTAAAGGAAATCGGTCGTGTTCCGCTGCTCTCGGCGCTTGATGAGGTCGACCTGGCGAAAAGAATCAACCTTGGAGATGAAGAAGCAAAGCGCAGACTGGCGGAAGCGAATTTGCGTCTTGTTGTCAGTATAGCGCGAAGATATGTAGGGCGTGGCATGCTGTTCCTTGATTTGATCCAGGAAGGCAATATGGGTCTGATCAAGGCAGTGGACAAGTTTGATTATACAAAAGGCTTCAAGTTCAGCACTTATGCCACATGGTGGATTAGACAGGCCATTACCCGCTCCATTGCGGATCAGGCCAGAACGATTCGGATTCCTGTTCATATGGTGGAGACGATCAACAAATATGTACGTATCTCCAGACAGCTGCTTCAGGAGCTCGGACGTGAGCCTTTCCCCGAAGAAATTGCCAAGGAAATGGAGCTGACACCGGAGAAGGTCCGCGATATCATGAAAATATCGCAGGAGCCGGTATCGCTTGAAACTCCTATTGGTGAAGAAAATGATTCCAATCTGGGCGACTTTATTGAGGATCAGGATGCGCCCGCCCCAGCGGATGCCGCTGCCTTTGAACTGCTGAAGGATCAGCTGAAGGATGTGCTCGACACGCTCTCGGAGCGCGAGGAAAATGTGCTTCGCCTGCGGTTCGGGATCGATGACGGGCGTACGCGGACCCTTGAAGAGGTAGGCAAAGTGTTCGGAGTGACCCGCGAGCGTATTCGTCAGATTGAAGCAAAGGCGCTGCGCAAGCTCAGACATCCGAGCCGGAGCAAGCGGCTGAAGGAATTTCTGGATTAGCATACAGGAGCGTGTTTTCTGATCCATAATTAGCCTGAGGGAGGGAATCGTATGGAAGCAGGTTTTGTCATACGTTGTCTGAATTGCGGCGAGGAATATAAAGTGACTCCCGGCAAGCGTACATTCCGGAACGAGCGGATCGTGTTTGGCACCGATAATTACGGCGCTGACCAGATCTCCTGCGAATGCGGCAATGCTATTGAAGAGCACAGCAAATATGAAGGTGAATCCTTCGAAGGCGAGTTCCTGGTGGAGTGGCGGGATAACTCGAAGTAAGAAGGGTATTTTATAGTTTTGCGACTAAAAAGTTGTTCCGGGCCATTCTAATGGCTGGGGACAACTTTTTTATTTTTGATGATGGACGGGGGCAGTGTCTTCCGTTATGATATAATCAAAGTATTGGATTAATTAAATTATGGCAGGGGGCTATAAGCGGATATGGCAATCCCATCTTCACAGCGGCAGCTAAAGCGGATCAATGAATCCATTGTCCTGCACGCCATAAGGCAGCAGGCCCCCATCTCCAGGGCTGCGCTCGCGGACTATACCGGCCTAAGCCCACAGACACTTACCAATGTTGTCCGCCGCTTTATGGAGGAGGGGCTGCTGAAGGAGACAGGTACGGCAGGGACCGGGGGGCGCGGGCGAAACCGGGTGCAGCTGGAGCTTCGCGACGAAGGAGCTTATGCCATCGGATTTTGCATGGAGCGTGACAGCTTGTCCAAGGCGCTGGTCGATCTCCGGGGTCATGTGATCCATTATCAATGCGAGGAGGTTCCTGCGCAGGAACCTCCCCTGCAAACGATGGACCGTATGATCGCTTATGCGTCGTCCATCCTGAAGGGGGCCGAACATGCTTCCATCCGCGACAAAATAGTCGGGGTAGGAATCGGCACGCCCGGTCCGATCGACTACGTCCGCGGAGAAGTGGTATCACCTCCTGATTATGAAGCCTGGTCCCGTATTCCGATCCGGGACCATCTGCACGGAGAGCTTGGCTGTCCGGTCGTGATCGACAACAGCTCCACGGTAGCGGCCATCGGCGAGCATTGGGCGGGGAGATGGGGGACGGATTCTTTTTTGTATGCGTATTGGGGGATGGGGATTGGCGGCGGTCTGGTAGCCGGCGATGAAATATATCGGGGGCAGAGCGGGAATGCCGTTGAGCTGGGCCATATTATCGTAGAGAGCAATGGGCGGCCATGCCTATGCGGCGGATATGGCTGTCTGGAGGCCTATGCTTCGATACCTGCTCTGCTGCACGAGGCTTCGGCCTATGGTGATTTTCGGGATATACGCCAGCTTGTCCAAGCGGCAAAGCCGGGCACCGTGTTCATGGAAATCGTAAGCCGCGCTGCCGGATATATGGCACAGGCCATGGTCACAGCGGTCAATCTGCTTGATGTGGATTTGATCGTGCTGGGCGGAGATCATTTTCACCTGGCAGAGGAGATTTTTCTGCCGGTCTTGAGGGAGAGGGTGGAGGCGCAGCCGCTTCGCGCCAGAGTTGCTCAAGTGCGCATCGGTGTTTCTGCACTGAAGCAGGAGGCCGGAGCGATTGGAGCAGCTTCGCTGGTGTTCCACGAGCTGCTGCTTTAGCCAACGAAAAAAGAGAGGATGATAAAAGATGAGTCTTCTTGCCGGAATCGACATCGGAGGAACCAAATGTGCCGTCAGTCTTGGAAAGGAGGGCATGGGCGGAATTGATATCATCGCCAAGCAGCGTTTTGCAACTCCGCCAAGCCCCGAGCTTGCTCTTGCGCGCATTGAAGAAGCGTTGAGGCAGCTATTGGGTGAACTGGCGGGCACCTATGAAGAAGAAGGCCATAAAAGCGGGCCGGCCCTTGCAGGTATCGGAATCAGCTGCGGCGGGCCGCTGGACAGCAGACGGGGGATAATATTATCTCCCCCTAATTTGCCTGGATGGGACGGCATTGAGGTCGTGGACTATTTCTCCAGGCGGTTTCAGGTTCCTGCAGGATTGCAAAACGATGCCAATGCTTGCGCCGTTGCGGAATGGAAATGGGGCGCGGGCAGGGGGCTCGAGAATGTTATTTTTCTGACCTTCGGGACAGGGATGGGCTCAGGTCTGGTCCTGAACGGCCGTCTGTACTCGGGAACCAACGACATGGCCGGTGAAGTCGGGCATATGCGGATTGAAGACGAAGGGCCGGTCGGTTATGGAAAAGCAGGCTCGTTCGAGGGCTTCTGCAGCGGAGGCGGCATTGCCCGGCTTGCTCGGGCGAAAGCCATCGAAGCCCACGCAAGGGGAGAGCGTCCGGCATACTGTCCGCAAGCGTCGGATCTGGCCGGTGTAACAGCGGAGCGTGTCGGCCTGTCGGCGCGGCAGGGCGATCCGCTTGCGGTCGAGGTGTTCCGCCTGGTGGGCAGCAAGCTTGGAAAAGGCTTGTCTCTGCTGATTGATGTTTTGAATCCGCAGCTGATTGTCATAGGCAGCATCTATGCGCGCCAGCAGGCGCTGCTGGATGAGACGCTCTTCGAGGTGCTGAAGGCAGAGACGCTGCCGTATTCCCTGAATGTATGCCGCATCGTTCCGGCTGCGCTTGGCGAGCAGATCGGAGATTATGCCAGCTTGTCCGTAGCCGCTTATCAACTGGAACAACTAAGAGAGGGGTAAACCTAATGATAATCAAACCCGTATTTTCTGCTTTGTCGTCAAAATATCCCGAGCTTGACAGCTGCCTGTCCGATATTGGGAAGGCTTATGAGCTGCTGGAAGGCAGCTACAGCATGGGCGGCCAGGTGCTTGTGTGCGGCAATGGCGGGAGTGCTTCAGACAGTGAGCATATAGTCGGTGAGCTGATGAAGGGGTTTATGCAGAAGCGGCCGGTTCCGGCGGCCTTTCGTGAGGAGCTCGGGGCTTTATTCCCGGGCGAGGAAGCGGAGATTTGCGATAATCTGCAGGGCGCGCTCCCTGCGATTTCGCTGGTCAGCCATACGGCGCTGATGACAGCGTTCATGAATGATGTTTCGGCGGATATGGTGTTTGCCCAGCAGGTTTACGGCTATGGCAGACCCGGTGACGCTCTGATTGGTCTGAGCACCTCCGGCAATTCCCGCAACGTGGTCCGCGCTCTTCAAGTAGCCAAAGCCAAAGGGATGAAGACGATCGGTCTGACGGGAAGAACGGGCGGAAGAATGAAAGAGCTGTGCGATGCGGTCATTTGTGTGCCATGGGACAGTACTCCCGATATTCAGGAGCGGCATCTGCCCATTTACCACGCCTTATGCATCGCACTGGAGGATCGTTTCTTCAGCCCGTACCCAGAATAAGCTAGAGGGCGTCAGCTCCTGTTGAAGCCCTTCTCATAAGCGGCGATAACGGTATCGGACCAATTATTCCATTCTGCATCGATGGTGCACTTTTCCGGACGCGCCTCAAACCATTCGACCGAGCGGCGGATACCTTCGGCAAACGACAGCTTGGCATTAAACTCCGGCACAAGGCGTTTGATTTTGCTGTTGTCGAAGACGCTGCTGACGGCTTTGTCGCCCAGCAGGCCGCCGATCAGGTCAGGGGAGTAGGTGCACAGAAAATCGGACGAGATATGGACGGCAGACAGCTCCGCTCCGGCAGCCGCGGCGATGGATGCATACAGCTGATTCCAGCTGATGACTTCATCCGATGTAATATGGAAGGCTTCGCCAATGGCTTCGGGATGCCCCAGCAGTCCCAGGAAGCCTACGGCGAAGTCCGTGTTATGCGTCATGGTCCAGAGCGAGGTTCCGTCTCCGTGAATGATGATTTTTTTGCCTTGGCGCATACGGTCCACCAGGGACCATGGATGCTGCCAGCTGCTTATAGAAGCGGGAATCATCGTATTGCCATACGTAAAGGAAGGTCTGACAATCGTGTAAGGGAAGCCGCTTTGCTCATGTTCCGCAGCCAGCAATTCCTCGCAGGCGATTTTATCCCGGGAATACTGCCAATACGGGTTGGAGAGTGGAGTTTCTTCCGTTATGATATAGTGCTCGGGCGGCTTCTGGTAAGCGGATGCCGAGCTGATATAGACATACTGGGCGGTTCTCCCCTTGAAAAGCTTGATGCTGGTCTGAACCTGGTCCGGCGTGTAGGAAATCCAGTCGACGACGCTGTCGAACTGATGCTCCGCAAGCAGCGATGCCGCCTCTTCCGGATCGCGGATATCGCCCTGGATGACCTTGGCTCCCTCGGGCACCAGCTCATCGCGCTTGCCGCGGTTGAACAAATACAGGTCATGACCCCGTTCAATAGCCAGCCTGGAGACTGCCTCGCTGATAATGCCCGTTCCACCGATAAACAATACCTTCATCTTCACATTCTCCTCTCTGTTATCCAGAAGGTATTCCCCGTTTCTGCTCCCAAACCCTTCTTTTCCGATCAACTTTTGCTTCCGTTTCACTCATCAGCCGAGAGCTCGTCCAGCGTCTTGCTGAAGCTTGGCGCCATATGGGTCAGGAACCAGTCGATCTCCGGCATTCTCAGGAGGGCCAGAGACTGCTCGATCTGACCCTTGGCAACGGCAAACTCCCGGTTGCCGGAGGACAGCTCGGACAAACATTTGATATAAGCATCGAGCAAATCGGCCGCCTTGAGGATCTTCAGCAGCTCGCGCTCCTGCCCGGCGTCCGGCCGGGGCGGCAGGCCGGCGGTGCTGTCGGCGTCTGCGCCTGCTTCTCCAGCGTCTGCGCCTGCATCTGCTGCGTCTGCCGCCATCGAAGTCACATGCGCCGCTTTGCCGCTGACGAGCGGCGCATAAGCCGGCTGCAGCGCCTGGGGAACCATGCCGAGCAGCCTCTCGGCAGCCATTGCCTCAAGCTCGCGGAAATTCGCGAGCATCCTCGGGTTGTGATGCTTGACCGGCGTGGGGATATCGCCGGTGAATACTTCCGTGGCGTCGTGGAACAGCGCCATCGACGCCGCTCTGTCCGCATTCAGCTTGCGCCCGAATATGCGGTTGCCGATCTCGCACAGCATGTGGGCGAGCAGGGCGACATGGTATGAATGCTCGGCTACATTTTCACGCGTCGTATTGCGCATGAGGCTCCAGCGCTCGATATATTGCAAACGGTACATATAGGCGATGAAATGACTGTCCATAGCTTGGTTACACTCCTTGAGAAACGATATGCTGCCATAGGTTGTATATGTTATTATATAGCTAAAAAACTTACGCGACCAGTGAGAGGAGACAGCACTCATTTATGCATCAGTTCGAAGAAAGCGTCTATAAACTTGTTGTGGAAACCTCAACCAATCTTCCCGGAGATGTGCGCAAGGTCATTCAGGCGGCCCAGGAGGCCGAGGACCGCGCTACACGGGCCGGCTTATCCCTATCCACCATCGCAACCAATATCGAGATGGCCGAAGCCAATGTTTCGCCCATCTGCCAGGATACCGGCATGCCGACCTTTATCGTTCATACGCCTGTCGGAGCCAATCAAATCATCATGAAGCAGCAGATCAAAAACGCTATTGCCCGTGCCACCAAGGACGGCAAGCTGCGGACGAATTCCGTCGATTCCCTGACCGGCGCGAATACGGGAGATAATCTCGGTCCGGGCACGCCCGTTATCCATTTCGAGCAGTGGGAGAAGGACGATATCGATGTCCGTCTGATACTCAAGGGCGGCGGCTGCGAAAATAAAAACATTCAATACAGTCTGCCCACTGAGCTTGAAGGACTGGGCAAGGCGGGACGCGATCTGGACGGCATCCGCAAATGCGTCATGCATGCGGTGTATCAGGCACAGGGCCAAGGCTGCAGCGCCGGTTTCATCGGCGTCGGGATCGGCGGCGACCGCACAACGGGCTACGAGCTGGCCAAGCAGCAGCTGTTCCGCCATGTTGACGATATGAACCCCGATCCGGAGCTCCGCAAGCTGGAGCATTATGTGATGGAGAATGCCAACAAGCTGGGGATCGGCACAATGGGCTTTGGCGGCCAAGTGACATTGCTCGGCTGCAAAGCGGGCGTCATGAACCGGCTGCCAGCCAGCTTCTTCGTCTCCGTCGCTTACAACTGCTGGGCCTATCGCCGCCAGGGCGTGCTGCTGAATGCGGATTCCGGCGAAATCAAGGAATGGATCTATCCAAGCGGTTCGGATACCCCGATGGTATCGCAGGCGGCAGATGCCGCTGCCGAGGCGGTAACGGGGCAGGAGGAGCGCCGCGAGGTCGTCCTGAATACGCCTTTTACGGAAGAACAGATGCGCAGTCTGAAGGTCGGCGACATCGTCGTCATCAATGGTGAAATGCACACAGGCCGTGATGCGATGCATAAATATCTGATGGATCACGATGCGCCGATTGATTTGAACGGTGCGGTTATTTATCACTGCGGTCCGGTTATGCTGAAGGATGAGGAAGGCTGGCGTGTGAAGGCTGCCGGACCGACAACGAGCATCCGCGAAGAGCCGTATCAAGGTGATATTATCAAGAAATTCGGCATCCGCGCGGTCATCGGCAAGGGTGGTATGGGTCCCAGGACGCTTGCCGCTCTGCAGGAGCACGGAGCGGTTTACTTGAATGCCATCGGCGGAGCGGCTCAATATTACGCGGAATGCTTCAAGCAGGTGAACGGCGTTGATCATATGGAATTCGGCATACCGGAAGCGATGTGGCATTTGAAAACAGAGGGCTTCGCCGCTATCGTCACGATGGATGCGCACGGTAACAGCCTGCACGCGGATGTCGAGCAGGATTCCTTTGCCAAGCTGGCACAGTTTAAAGAACCGGTTTTTGTATAAAATATAAGCAATCATAATTTTCATGTTTAAACCGGATATTTACCTGATCCCTGGATGCAGATCCGAGGGATTTCTTTTTCCCCAAGCACAGGGCTTTGTGTTTATTTACAAAAGCTTAACAATAGAACACTTGGCATGGGAGCTTCCGTACAGGTACGATGAAGCTTGGAAGAAAAGCTTGGGGGTATAACGGGATGAATAGCTTTCGCACAAGGCTGACCATAATAATGATTACACTGATCGGCCTTTCGGTATTGGCTGCCGGTCTCTTTATGGGCAAAACCTTTAAGAATAACCATCTGGATGCGCTGCAGGATAATATGGTGCGAGAGATGAGAATCATTTTGGATCAAATGGAGTGGCGCGACGGGACGCCGGAGGAGCTGTATGGCTACTATACGCAGGAAGCCCAGCGGCTGAAGAAGATTACGGACTCGCGGGTTACCTTCATCAACGGCAGCGGCGTGGTGCTGGGCGATTCCGATCATGATCCCGAGACCATGGACAACCATCTGCAGCGGGCCGAGGTACAGGAAGCGGAGAAGTCCGGCGTCGGCAGATCGATACGCCGCAGCGATACGATTGATCAAAATCTGCTGTACGTGGCCATGCTTGTCGATCCGAAACAGCCGGATGCGGGTATTATCCGTCTGTCGCTCAGCCTCAAGGAGGTCGATGAGAGCATCACGCGGATCTGGACTACTCTGCTCGTTGGTCTGCTTATTCTGTTCGTAGTGGCGGTATTCATCAGCTTCCGTGTGGCCAGAGGGCTTACAAGGCCGCTGGAGCAGATTACCCGCGTCTCCAAGCGGATCAAAAACCTGGATTACCGGGCAAGGGTATCCGTGAAGGGCCATGATGAAATCGGGGAGCTTGGTCTGGCTATCAATGCCATGGCGGATGGTCTGCAGGTACAGATGGAACGTATTCATCAGAACGAAAGCCAACTGGCAAGCGTGCTTGACAATATGATTGACGGCGTTATGATGATCGACCGGGATGGAAGCATTGTGCTGATGAACCGCTGCGCCGAGGAGATGCTGGGCATCTCCTCGAAGGAGCTGGTCGGGCGGCATTATCTGGAGGCGAAGCAGCAGTATGAGCTGCTGCAAATTATCCAGGACGGACTTGAACGCAAAGAGCATCTGCGCGAGGAAATTACATTTTATTTTCCCGAAGAGCGTTTGCTTGATCTCAATCTCGTTCCGATCTTTCAGGATGAAGAGTTCGGCGGCGTGCTGCTGGTGCTTCAGGATGTGTCGGCCATCCGGCGGCTGGAGCGGATGCGCAGCGAGTTTGTCGCCAATGTTTCGCATGAGCTGAAAACGCCGATTACGGCGGTGAAAGGCTTCGCCGAGACGCTTCTTGGCGGAGCGGTGGACGATCCGGAGACGGCTCGCTCCTTTCTGCAAATTATTTTTGACGAGAGCGACCGCCTGAACCGTTTGATCGGCGATATTCTGGAGCTCTCGAAGATTGAGTCGCGCCGTATTCCGCTGCAGTTCTCGCCTGTGGAGCTCTCGTCCTTTATCGACAAATCCATCAAGCTGATGTCTGCGGAGGCCGCCCGCAAGCATATCGTCGTTTCTCTGAAAGCGGAGCCTGGAATCTACGCGGAGGCCGACGAGGACAGGCTGCGGCAAATCATCATGAATTTGCTGGCCAATGGAATCAGCTATACGCCGGAAGGCGGGCATGTGACGATTGTCGTCAGACCGGTAGCGGGTACCAGATATGTATCCGACGGGGAAGACTACGATCATATCCGCATCTCTATCTCGGATTCGGGCATCGGTATTCCCAAGAAGGATCTGCCGCGCATCTTCGAGCGCTTCTACCGTGTGGACAAGGCAAGATCACGCGGATCGGGCGGAACAGGTCTTGGCTTGTCGATCGTCAAGCATCTGGTGGAGCTGCATAAAGGCTCCATAACCGTTGAAAGTACCGTTGGTGTCGGCTCGACCTTCACGATCGTCCTGCCGGTGCTGCAGTGACCTCCAGTTAACAAGGCTGGACGATTCTTCTCCATGAATGATATGATTAAGATATATAAGAAAGTGGAATCGCGCGTGGAGTCATGCGCGGAGGCTGGGGGTCTACATGTCGCAAAGAGTGCTGGTCATTGAAGACGAACCGACACTGGCGAGATTGCTCTCCTACAATTTAACGCAGGAAGGGTATGACACGACAGTTATCGATCATGGTGCAGAGGGTTTGCAAGTCGCGCTGCAGCGTTCGTTTGAACTGATTATTCTGGATATTATGTTACCGGGGATGAATGGATTTGAGATCTTAACGAGGCTGCGTCAAAGCGGCAACCGGACACCTGTTATCGTGCTGACGGCACGCAACGCCGAGGAAGAGGTTGTTCAGGGGCTCAAGCATGGCGCTGATGATTATATGACCAAGCCGTTTGGCGTTGCGGAGCTTCTGGCGCGGGTCTCGGCCGTGCTTCGCCGGACAAGTCAGGAAGAAGGCAAGCCGAGCGAGACGACAGGCAAGGTCATTACAGCGGGCGATTTGTCCATTTATCCGGAGCGGTACGAGGTTGTGCTGGGCGGGGATTCCATCCCGCTGCGTCCGAAGGAGTTTGAAGTGCTGCTGTATCTGGTGCAGCGGCCGGGCATGGTCATTACGCGCGATGATCTGATGAACGTCGTGTGGGGCTTTGATTATATCGGCGGCCAGCGTACGGTGGATGTGCATGTCAGCTCCCTGCGCAAGAAGCTGGAGCTTGGGCAGCAGTCGGTTCAGATTGAATCCATCCGCGGCGTCGGCTACAAGCTTGTTATGCCAAAAAAGCTCGGATCATCGAAATAATCGGTGATCCGAGCTTTTTTCTGCCTTATAACCTTATCGAGAATAATGTCCCAATGGAAGAAATCAGCTCTGCCGCCTGAGGATGGCGAATGACATTTCTTCCTTCCTGGCGTTTATCCCCGGTTCCAGGCGAGCATCCGCTTCTGAAACTGCTTGGGCGAGCAGTCGTTGTATTTTTTGAACATTTTATAGAAATGGGCCATATTGGGCATCCCAATATGGTCGCCTACCTCGGATATGCTCAGATCCTTGGTCAGCAGTATCCGCTCGGCCCACTTGATCTTGCGGTAATTGACATATTCGGTAAAGGACAGGCCAATGGCCTTCTTGAAAAACTTCACGAAATAGTAGTAGCTCATATTGGCCATCTTGCTGACTTCTTCCACCTGAATGCGGTCCGTGAGATGATCCTCAACAAAATCCAGCACATTGCGAAGGCGCGCCCGGTCAAAATCCTCGCGTTCGGCGAGCATTTTTTTTGTGTCGCTGCGGATGAGCAGCAGCAGCAGTTTCTTGATAATCATGCTGACGGCCAGTTCGTAGCCGGTCTGCTTGAACGTGACTTCCTTAAGGATCGCCCGGATGCAGTCCGCGGCCTCCTTGTTGGCCTGCTCGTTCTCCTGGAAAATGTAATTCGCCCGGCTGAGCGGATTCTTCGTCTCGGAGAAAAAACGCATATAAGGCATTGTGCTGTGATCAAAAAATTGCTCAATGTCGAATTGGAGCACATTATAATTCAGCGGGACTCCCAGGCTGCGGTCGCGGTGCAGCTGGCTGGAGCCGATAATGGCCACATCGCCCGCTTCGAGGCGTACCAATTCTTCATCTATATAAACATCCAGAACACCCTCGTTGACAAGAAGCAGTTCAATCTCCCGATGATAATGCCAGTTTATGGTGAAATCATGATTTCGCTGGGACTGATACACCCGAATCGACAAAAGAGGGTTTTCATAGTCTACTTTTTCGTTATAAACTTCCACGCTACCATCCCTTCGACGACAAAATCACATAAAAGCAGCGCCATTCCGAAGCTGGTTTTTTGTAGTCGGAATCGTCTATACTTATTCTAGTGTTTGTTGTGTCATGAAACAAGCAGCATGCAATAAAAAATATATGAAGTTCACATTATGGAGGTAGAATCAATGTCGAAGTTACGTATTGGCATCATCGGCTGCGGAGGTATCGCAAACGGTAAGCATTTGCCAAGTCTTGCAAAGGTACAGGATGCAGAAATTGTCGCATTCTGCGATATCGTAGTTGATCGTGCAGAAGACGCCAAAGAGAAATACGGCAGCTCTGAATCAAAAGTATACAGCAACTATCATGAATTGCTCAGCGATTCCTCGATTGATGCCGTTCATGTTTGCACGCCGAATGATTCCCATGCGGAAATTTCGATCGCCGCTATGGAAGCCGGCAAGCACGTATTGTGCGAGAAGCCAATGGCGAAGATAGCTGCTGACGCACGCCGCATGCTGGAAACCTCGCAGCGTACAGGCAAGAAGCTGAGCATTGGCTACAACAACCGTTTCCGTAGCGACAGCCGCTATCTGAAGCAGCTGTGTACGGAAGGCGAGCTTGGCGAGATTTATTATGCGCGTGCGCATGCTATTCGTCGTCGCGCCGTTCCAACATGGGGCGTTTTCCTTGACGAAGAGAAGCAAGGCGGCGGTCCGCTGATCGATATCGGTACGCATGCACTTGATCTGGTGCTGTGGATGATGGACAACTACAAGCCTAAGGCTGTTCTTGGACGTACTTATCACAAGCTGTCCCAAACCGAAAATGCGGCTAACGCTTGGGGATCTTGGGATCCGGCGAAGTTCACCGTTGAAGATTCGGCATTTGCCATGATCACAATGGAGAACGGCGCATCGATCGTAATCGAAGCCAGCTGGGCGCTTAACTCGCTTGATATCGATGAAGCGAAAGTTTCGCTCTCCGGTACCAAAGCAGGTGCGGACATGAAGAACGGTCTGCGCATCAACGGCGAGAAAAACAGCCGTCTGTATGTCAACGATATCGAGCTGAACAGCGGCGGCGTCGCTTTCTACGATGGCGCAAGCGAAGAGCCTTCCGTGCTGGAAATGCACACATGGGTAGACGCTATCCTGAACGATAAAGATGTACTGGTTAAACCGGAACAGGCATTGGTCGTTTCCGAAGTTCTTGAAGCCATCTACGAGTCGGCACGTACCGGCAAAGCCGTTTATTTCGACTAAGTTTATTGCAGCAGCAACATGCCAGGAATCACAGGTTAGGCAAGCAGGGCTGTGAACCAGCGGGATTGTCCGGATTTGTGAAGTAAATCAAAAAGAGCTGAACCGTTATTTCTTAACGGCTCAGCTCTTTTTTCATATGTGACACTTTAATTGAAGGAGCTTCATTCTGGACTGATTTGATCAATGATAAAGGGCTGCATTCCTCGTTATGAACAAAGTCAGCGTTTCTTGCGCTTGGCGATTTCCCCGCTTACGACAAAACCAAGCTCTTCATTATCAAACACCATTAAAATATGAAGCAGGGCATCATCATCGATCACAGGGGCTTCTTCCTTCGGGAGGGACAAGGAGACGGCCTGGTTCAAAGCCTCGTTAGCCGCTTGATTCGGATAGGCGCGTATGTATAATTCCACAGGATCAAGATCATGATTGATGCACCATTGGGCGAAGGCGTCCACCATCATCTGTTCGTCCCGCTGATAGTTCGCTGCAACCCATTCTTCTATTTCTTTGCTGTTCATGAGCACACTCTCCTAGTGAAACAGATGATCCCATTATAACGAAAGCAGCGGCCAATCCACAATTGCTTTTGACTTTCCATAGAAACAGGACTCTATTCGCTGCCATGAGCTGGTATAGAGTCCTGTAAGGCTGCTATGCGAAAATCACTGGTCTTGTTGCTTCGGCTTTCTCCCGAACAGCCAGAAGATAAATACGATCGCGAAGGCAACAACAAGAAAAGGGGCGACGAATATCAAAAAATCCTCCATATGATTCCCTCCTAAAGTTTTACGGAGTAAAACTGCATCGAAAGCATAGGCTAAGTTTTACACTTTTTTTATTTTCCCCGTTTGCCCTGAACGTACTTGGCATCGAACAGGAACAGCCGCATGAGCAGGTATAGGGATGGAATCAGCAGCAGCAGTCCAAGAATAAATACGGCAATCAGAGCAAGGGCCATGGGCTCGCTTGTGAAATTATCGTAGATGGTTAAGTAAGGATATAATATATAAGGCAAATGCGCTGCTCCGTAGCCGAAGAATGCGAACCCAAACTGCAGCATGACGAAGATAAAGGAAAGTCCCAATCTTTTGCGTGTATATAACAGATAGACGGCAATCAGAAAGCAGGCGAATGACAGGACAAACATCCAGGCATAGGACTGCATCTGATGGAAATGCTCCGGGTTGTGATTGCGGATTGCGAAAAAAACAAGCAGGCTGCTTAATATGGTCGGTCCGCTCCAGGCGAGCGCATACTTGCGCACCACTTCAAAAGCATTGCGGTCATTCGCGCGATTGGCATAGTAGCTCAGGAACATTGCCGAGATGTACAGCACGCTTACCAGAGCCAGCAGAACGACAGTCCAGGAGTAGCTGCTGGTGAGCAGCCTGCTGAACAGGAAGCTGACCTTGCCATTGGCATCGACAGCGATGTAGCCGCCCTCGGAAATGGTCATCACGGTAGATAATGCCGCCGGTATAAGCAGGCCGCTTGCTCCGTAAAGCATGATATAGAAGCGGTTATTCTTCTTGGAGCCGTAAGCGCTGAAGGCATAGTAAGCGCCGCGGACAGCCAGCAGAACAATCGCAACGCTCCCGGGAACAAGCAAGGCGGTTCCGTAATAATAAGCGGTGTCCGGGAAGAAGCCGACGATGCCGACGAAGAAGAAGACGAGAAAGACGTTGGTTACTTCCCACACCGGCGACAAGTACCTTTCAATGATATTTTGGATCAGATGGCGTTTACCCGTAACCGTGCTGTAATAGCTGAAGAATCCGGCGCCGAAGTCGATGGAGGCCACAATGAGATAGCCGAACAGAAAGACCCAGAGTACGGATATGCCAAGCACTTCATAGCTCATTGTCCATCCCCCTCCTCAATCCCTCTGGCTTTCATTTCATCTTCCACATGATTGCTTTTAAACATCTTGATCAGCACGCGCACGGAGGTGAAGCCGAGCACAGCGTACAAGGCGGTGAACACGATCAGCATCGTATCCACATGATCCGAGGTTGTGGCGCCTTCGGAGGTCTTCATGATGCCATGCAGGATCCATGGCTGGCGTCCAACCTCTGCGAATATCCAGCCATGCTCGATCGTCAGCATCGAGACCGGGGCGGCAAGCACAATGGCGCGCAGCAGCCATTTGTTCGTGTAAGCAAGATGGCGTTTGCGCCACAGCACCAGCATGAATACAACCGAGATCAGAACCATCAAGGCGACAAAGCCCATTTTGATATCAAACAGATAATGGATCCACAGCGGCGGCTCCTCATCATCGGGAATATCGTTAAGCCCCGTAACTTCCGCGTTAGGCAGTCCATGAGCCAATATACTGAGGGCATAGGGGATTTTCAGCCCGTATTTAATGTTATTATTCGCATCCAGGATACCGCCTAGCACAAGGGGGGCCTGCGAAGAGGTTTCAAAATGCCATTCCATGGCGGCCAGCTTCTCCGGCTGGTAGTTCGCCAGGTATTTACCGGATAAATCGCCAATGACTGCGCTGCCGATAAGGAAAACAAAGGCGGATACCATCGTCATCTTCAGCGCTTTTTTGTGATAGACGTGGTTGCGGCCCTTGAGCAGCGAAAAAGCGGCAATGGCGGCAAGCGCGAAGGCGCATGTCGTATAAGCAGTGATCAGAACATGCGAGACTTTGGTCGGCATAGCCGGGCTCAACATAGCCCCGAACGGCGAAATATCGGTAATCGCGCCATCTACGACCGTTACGCCGGCTGGCGCATTCATGAACGCATTGACGACCGTAATGAAGAACGCCGATGCGGATGATCCGATCACAACAGGCACGAGCAGCCAGAAGTGAACCATTTTATTCTTGAAGCGGTCCCAGGTGTACAGGTAGATTCCAAGAAAAATCGCTTCGAAGAAGAAAGCAAAGGTCTCCATAAACAGCGGCAGTGCGATGGATTGGCCGGCCACGCGCATGAAGCTGGGCCAAAGCAGGCTGAGCTGCAGTCCGATAGCTGTTCCCGTCACAACGCCGACTGCCACGGTGATGACGAATCCGCGCGCCCAACGTCTGGCCAGGAGCAGGTAGTGAGCGTCATTGCGTCTGATACCGATCCACTCCGCGAGTGCGATCATAAGCGGCACCCCAACGCCGATCGTCGCATAAATAATGTGAAAAGCGAGGGTGAATGATGTTAGTATTCGGCTGTACATGACCGGATCGTATCCGCTAAGCAGCATGGTTGAATCCCTCCTGTTGATAATAAAATAAAATGAATAATTGCAGCCCCATATTCAATTTCGGTTTAAAATATTCGCCGGGATAAAGCGAGCAGCATAATGAACGCCACAGCGATGCATAGTATGATTAAGCGTTTCTCCTGCTTGGCTATACGTTCGTCCGGTTTGTTCTGATCCTTGTCAACCATAGGTATCCCTTCTTCCTTAGTGATCCAATTGACTTATATTTATAGTATAAGCTGATTTGTGATTATTTTCACAATGAATTGTGACCAGTGGTTGACTAATTGTTGTCAAAGTGTTGAATGAAGGTTGTGTGTGGTGTCACGACAACAAAATAAATCTGCCAAGGGATTACACCTTCTTTTCTAGGTGCTGGTTGAGAATTTTGAACAAAACATCGATGCTTGCTCAATTTGAGGGTCATCCGAGTCATGAAGACAGTGACGGGTTCGATACAGTCTTTCGGAATAAAAGTTTAGAATTTAAACTGACTTGTTTAGGAGATCCGGCAAATCTCACGTTATGCTGGCTATATGCTGAAATAGAAAAACGGTTGACATCATACGGAAAATATAATATCTTAAATTAAAGATATTTAAAATAAAGATTAAAGAAGGGGATTTCGGGGCCAACACAATTGGAATTGTTAATAATACGTCTGATAGTTGAGCCGATTGGAGAGTTTTATCGTAAAGAACCGCTTCTGAAACGTTACCGTAAGTCCGCAACCAAAAATTCGAATCATATAGGAGTGATTAATGATGTCGTTACAAACAACAGGGATTCACCATATTACGGCTTTTGCAAGAAATCCGCAGGAGAACGTCGATTTTTACGCAGGCATTCTTGGCCTTCGGCTTGTGAAGAAAACCATTAACTTCGACGCGCCGGAGGTGTATCATTTGTACTTCGGCAACAAGGCCGGCAGCCCTGGCACAATCATCACCTTCTTCCCGTGGCCCACTTCCAGGAAGGGACGGGTTGGCGGCGGACAAGTGGGGATTACCACTTTTGTTGTTCCGGTAGGCGCACTCAGCTTCTGGGAAGATCGGCTTGAGCGCTTTGGCATCTCGGTGACGAAGGCTTTCAGATTCTCCGAGCAGTATCTTCAGTTCGCGGATAAGGAAGGGCTTCGGCTGGAAATCGTGGAACGGGCGGAAGGAACGAATAGCGAATGGTCATTCAGCGGGGTTCCCACCGATAAAGCGATCAAAGGATTTGGCGGAGCCGTCCTCTTTAGTATCGACCCGGCAAAAACAATGGACGCCCTGGAGCATATTCTTGGCATGAAGAAAGTCGGTGAGGATCAAGGTTATGCGCGTTTTCAAACGTCAGCTGATGTTGGAAACCTCATTGACGTGGCGGTAACCAATATGGAGTCGGGAGCCGGCGGCGCCGGTACAGTACACCATATTGCTTGGCGGGCCAAGGATTTTGACGAGCATGTACAATGGCAAAACCATGTGCTTCAATCCGGTTACCAACCGACTGAAATTAAAGACCGTCAGTATTTCAATGCGATTTATTTCCGGGAAGCCGGAGGGATCCTGTTCGAGATCGCTACGGATCCACCGGGATTTGCCAGAGATGAGGATGCAGAATTTCTGGGTGAGAATTTGATGCTGCCATCCTGGTTCGAACCCCGGCGCGCGCAGCTCGAAGCGAAGCTGCATCCGATCCAAGTCCGTGAACTGGAGGAGGGCAGGCAATGAAGGGAATGAGAAGGGAATGAAAAGAGAATGAGAAGAGAATCTTATTTTCGGAACAAAGAGCTTTACGATTTTCTGAACCAGGGCAGCATATCCGTATATTGTGTTTATCAGGAGGAACGATATGATTTCTATAGATCCTGAAGTGCAAAGCGACAGGGATAATTATAAGCTTCTCATCGGCAGCGTCGTTCCGCGCCCGATTGCATTCGTTACCACGCTGTCGGAGCAAGGGATATTGAATGGCGCGCCATTCAGCTATTTTTCAATCGTTTCCAGCAGTCCTCCGCTTTTATCCTTATCGGTGCAGCGCAGGAATGGCGAGATGAAGGATACGGCACGAAACGCCATTACAACGGGCGAGCTTGTTGTTCACATCGTTGACGAGGCCAATGTCGAACATATTAATCAGACCGCAGCAACTTTGCCTCCTGATGAAAGTGAAGTGGTGCTTGCAGGGCTAACGCCGAGCGATAGTGAAGCGGTTAAGGTTCCGGGGATTGCAGAGTCAAAGTTTCGGATGGAATGTGTTCTTGAACATGCTATTGAACTTGGAGGGACGGAAGAAACACCGGGTTGTGACCTGTTGATCGCGCGCGTGGTCCGTTTTCGGATCTCGGAAGACATTCTGCAAGACGGGAGAATAGATGCGGCGAAGCTAGCGCCCGTCAGCCGTATGGCAGGAAATTTCTATGCGGCCTTGGGCAGAATATTTACCCTTGAACGGCCGCGATAACTGGCATGAAACGCTTATGTTGGCCAAGTGCCCGTTATTCAGTGTTACAAACTCGCTTTGACAATATGCCAGGGTCGATGCAACAAGTCCTCGATACTGCGGGAGGACTCTGGTTCGGAGGACAAGCTTGCTAATAAAGTTGTGAATACCAAGACATCCGCTCAGCTGGTGCAGAATTGCCATATCTTCTGATCGGTTGATAGCGGATGTTTAAAATCAAAGGGTTATTGGAGGAGAAATAAAGATGGCACTTGATTGGAGAACGAAGAAGGTCGGATTGATAGTAGGAAGTTTAAGAGAAAACTCGTTCAACCGCATGATTGCTGCTGCTATACCCGAGTTGGATGACTCGATCGTCTACGAGTCGATATCCATAGCGGATCTCCCCTTGTACAACGAAGATATAGATCATGGAGACGGCCCTGAGCCTGTCCAACGCTTCCGTGAAGCGATTAAGCGGGTCGACGGTATCATTATTGTTAGCCCTGAGTACAATTCGGGTATTCCCGGTGTCTTGAAAAACGCTCTGGACTGGGCTTCGACTCCGACCAAAACCGCCGCTCTGCGCAGAAAGCCGGTCGGGCTGGTAGGCGCAACTCCAGGGGTCAAAGGTACGATCCTGTCGCAGCAGCAGATCAGACAGACGTTGGAGGCGACTCAAGCTTTTGTGCTTCCTTTTCAAAAGATGTACATTTCGCAAGTAATGGATAAGGTGGATCTGGAACGGCGCCTATTGACCGACGAAGCTACCCGCAAGTATCTGAAGCGCTACGTACAGCAATTCATCCTTTGGATCGATCAGGTTCCTTCATTGGATTAAGGGAGAAGGACAAGTGGACGATGCGTTGCGATATTATTCCGGCGAGTAACCGATCGGGCAACAGGGTAAATTACCAGAGATGAGCAAATACTGCTCAACAAATCGAACGCAGGAGGACCTTCAATTATGAACCTTCGTAAAGCCGTACTAGCCGTAACGCTCTCCAGTCTTTTACTCACATCCGGGTTAGCCGCTCATGCGGACGCCCAAGAAGCGTCAGAGACGATACGGCAAGCGAGCGCGGAAGATGCGGTAAGGGCGCTGAGGACGCTAAACAGCTTCTATAAGCCGGCGCTGAATGGTCGGTTCCCCGGCTCGGTGAACGGGCTGAAAATAGGGGTAAGCACCCGTCGGACCGTCATTGGCAAGATCGGCCAGCCGGACAAGCCAAGAACGAACGCGGATGCGTTCGACATGTATCATGCGGAGATGGGGCACCCCGGTTACGCCATCGCCTACAAGCGGAACAGGATTCGCGAAATGCGCTACTTCGGGACCAATATCGAACGGCAGACGAATATTGGAGGCATAACGAAGCGATTGCTCATCAGGCAGTGGGGCGCGCCTTCCTACTCGGTCACCATCCGGAACGGATCCTTGGTGCAGCAGAAAATCACCTATTACCGCGGCAAATACAAACTCGCGTTTATTTTCAACACCAGTACGAATCTCGATCATATCAACCTGCTTAAGCGCTGAACGGGGATCTGCACGCACACAATACAGACTCGTCGGCTGAAAAGACGAGTCTGTACCTGAAAAAACGGGCAAAAAAGGCTGTATTAACCGGTTTGAATGCTGCAGCGTTGTCAACGAACAGAGGACAACTAATTACCTGGCACATTGCTGATAAGTCTGAAGCAAAAAAACCACTGTCAAGGAACAAGAACATATATCTTAAGTGAGCCGCGTAAATCGCGGCTTTTTGTTTTTAACGGCATATATTCTAGTCTAAAGCGCAAAGCGCGCCTAATGTTTTTTTCGGTACGCCTTCGGCGACATGCCGTTGGCTTTGGTAAACTGGCGGGTAAAATAGTTGCTGTCGTTGAATCCGCTATTATACGAGATTTCCGAAAGTTTGGTAATAGAATTGGAAAATCCGGTTCAAATGTCTGACCGAAATATTGGATTCGGCTGCGATTTGCTCGCATTTGCCAAATGCATCAGGTTGCTTTGAATCCCTTGCCGTTCCTGATTCTCGTACTGCCTCATGTTGCTGGGGTCAAACCGGAACGGCGCTCCAGGCATAATTTGAGACAGAAAATTTCGATCCCAATAGGGGTGCAACGAGAGCAGAAGCAGCGGTTGCTGTCCACAGAGCGTTGGATATCAATCAAAGAGTGGATATTTCTTGAAGCGTCAGATCGCGAGAAAAAGCCGCATGGCTGCGGCTGTTTTCTTATTTTTCGATACCGGTTCGATGCGAAGGGTCTTCTGCGTGTTATGCCCGAACGCTTTGATCGAATTTTGCCCGCAAGCGGTTGGTATCTTCTCTAGGCGGAAACCCGAACATGCGGACATATTCGCGGCTAAACTGCGATGCGCTTTCATAGCCGAGCCGGAACGCCACGTCGGCTGCATCCGCGGACTCGGATAATAAGAGATGCCGCGCTTCCTGCAAGCGCAGCCGTTTTTGAAACTGGATGGGGCTCATAGCGGTCACCTCTTTGAAGTGCCGGTGAAACGTAGAGATACCCATGCCTGCAGTCTCTGCAAGCTCTTCAATTCGCAATGATTTATCGAAGTTGGCGATAATGAATTCGATTGCGTCCCTAATTCGATAGGTACTGCTTCCTTCCATCGCGATTTGGGCCAACGCCGCGCCATACTGCCCTTGCAGCAGCTTGTACAGGATTTCCTTGGTGTAGATGGGAGCCAGGTACGGAATGTCGTGGGGCTGTTCCACCAACCGGACCAATCGCAGTAACGCATCCAAGATCGAGGATTCAATCTGGCCGACGAACATTGCTCGGGCTGCATTTTCTTTCTGGGCGAATTGAATGTCGGTGTCCTGCAACACCTCTAAAATTTGATTCTGCGTCATTTCCATTTTCAAACTCAAGTATGGGGCATCGGAAGAAGCTTGGATGATCTGGCCGACAACCGGCAATTTTATCGATGAAATTAAATAGTCGGAAGGACCATACTCGAATCGCTCTTGCGCCAGAAAGATCTCTTTCGAACCTTGGGCAATGAAACAGAAGGCGGGTTTGTAAACGCTGTGGATCGGCTCGGTCACGTTAGAACGGCGAATAATAAATAAAGAAGGGATCGCGGTTTCGAAAACCCCGTCCTGACCGGAATGCTTCTCGATTAATTTGGCGACCTCATTCCGCTGTCGTTCAGTTGGATTAGACATCAGATTCCTCCACCTTGGTTCTATTTTCGTTTAATTATAAGGCAACCTTCGTTCATGCGTAAGTAGCAACGAGAGAATAAGGCAATGATTTGCAACAAAAGGGATAACGGCCTCCTGTTCAATTGCTGCATAATAAAAAGGGGCCAATTTACAGATCATATTAAAAAATCGGAGGATTTTATATGCAAAAAGTAATTTTGAACAATGGTGTTGAGATGCCTGTACTCGGTTTTGGTGTTTTTCAGATTTCGGATCAAAATGAGTGTGACCAGAGCGTTTATGACGCTATTATGGCGGGCTATCGACTGATTGATACAGCCGCCTCTTATCTAAATGAAGAAGCAGTTGGCAGAGCGATCAAACGGAGTGGCGTGTCAAGAGAGGAATTATTCATTACAACGAAACTCTGGGTTCAGGATACTGGTTATGAGCGCACCAAAAAAGCATTTGAAAAATCCCTGAGAAGATTGCAATTGGATTATTTGGATTTGTATTTAATTCATCAGCCGTATGGAGATCTGTTTGGCTCTTGGCGCGCTATGGAGGAGTTATATCGTGAAGGTAAGGTCCGTGCAATTGGCGTAAGTAATTTTCATGAGGATCGACTGATCGATTTGATTATCCATAATGAAGTTGTTCCTGCCGTAAACCAGGTTGAGACACACCCTTTTAACCAACAAATTGAAAATGCAAACTTCATGAAAGAGAATAATGTTCAGATCGAATCCTGGGCGCCTTTTGCTGAAGGGAAAAATAACTTGTTCCAGAATGAGATATTGGTATCCATAGCTGAGAAGGTTAATAAATCCGTTGCTCAGGTAGTCTTACGTTGGTTGACACAAAGAGAAGTCGTTGTGATTCCAAAGTCTGTTCGTAAGGAAAGAATGATCGAAAACTTCAATATCTTTGATTTTGAATTAAGCCAAGAGGATATGGAGTCCATTGCTGCGTTAGATACGAAACAGAGTTTGTTCTTTTCACATCGCGACCCTGAAATGGTGAAATGGCTCGGTACTCGTAAACTTGATATTTAACTTTCTAAGGGGACGAATGAAGTCAGAAAAATTTACAACTGATAGGAGAAGGGATTATCAAATGTCAAATTCACAAGAGTGGACGCGTGCACAAAAACTGCTCGGCGATTTTGCACCGAAAATGGTGCAACTTACCGATGACGTTTTGTTCGGTGACGTGTGGGCCCGCAAAGAACTTTCACCACGTGATCGAAGCCTGATTACGGTTGCATGTCTACTCACATCGGGGAATACGGTACAGCTAAAATCCCATTTGGATTTAGCCAGGCAAAACGGACTTTCAGAAGAAGAACTGGTTGAAGCGATGACTCATTTGGCGTTTTACGCCGGTTGGCCAAAAGCGATGTCTGCGATCATGGTTGCAAAAGAACTATTCAACACATGATTGATAGAGTGCTTGGAGAGGAGTCAATCAAATGGAAATACGTTCGTTGGGACAAACGGGATTAAAAGTAACGAATCTATGTGTCGGCACGATGACATTCGGACAACAAGCGGACAAACGAACCTCCTACGGGATACTCGATAAGGCATTTACTGCCGGTGTGAATTTCATCGACACTGCAGATGTGTACCCCATTGGGAGGCAATCGGTTGAATTAGCAGGTACAACCGAGTTAATTATCGGGGAATGGTTGCAAGGAAAACGAGACAAAATGGTTCTCGCAACCAAGTGTTTTGGTTTGATGGGCACTGGTCCTAATGATCAGGGGCTGAGCAGGAAGCACATCATGACTGCCGTCGAGGACAGTCTTCGTCGTCTGAAAACGGACTATCTCGACCTTTATCAAGCACACCAATTTGACCCAAACACACCAATAGATGAAACGCTGCGTGCGTTTGACGATCTCGTTGAACAAGGAAAAGTCCGATACATCGGCGTATCCAACTGGCGCGCTTGGCAAGTGGCGAAGGCAAATGGAATTGCCGACAGAAAAAATTACACCCGTATAGCATGTGTTCAGCCGCGCTACAATTTATTGTTTCGAATGATTGAGGATGACTTGATTCCGATGGCACTCGACGAAGGAATTGGCATCATATGCTACAACCCGTTGGCGGGCGGTATGTTGACGGGACGCTATAATAAAAGTTCTAACATCGAAGAGGGAACTCGTTTCGGACTCGGGAACAGCGCAGGTTCGTTTTATCAGCAGCGCTACTGGCAAGAGGCAACGTTCGGCGCTGTTGATTTGTACCAATCTTGGTGCCAGGAGCACAACTTTGATCCCGTTACGGCGGCTGTGCGCTGGGTTATACAACAGCAGGGAATAACATCCGCTATCATTGGTGCGAGTCGTCCAGAGCAATTGGACATGTCTCTGCGTGCTGCAGATACGGATGCATTAACGGAAGAGGAATTGGCATGGCTCGATGGGCTTTGGTTTTCATTGCCTCGTCGTCGTGAGTTTAGTTAAGCTCAGTTCCGGTTCCTGGGAAAATATAAAAATAACGATAGGCAGAGTGAGCATTTCTCTTGCTATATCTTTTGCTATATTGAACAACCGAATGAAGCAGCCAGGAGGTCATTATGAAGATGCTTAGCGGAATCGGGTGTACTGAGGACGAGGCATTATTTTCGAGTCACTCCATCAGAAGCGTTGTCGAAGAGGTGGTAGTCGATGGAGAAAAGTTGATTCGTATTCATACAGCTTGGCGGTTAGAGAATGGTTCAATCCTGGTCTACGAGTATTCGTCCAGAAACCATCCCACAAGCAGTTTTTGCTTATATGACACTCTGGATGAATATAACGAATTATGCGATGATCTTTATTGGGTTAAGAAGAATGAGTTGAATTACGATTAATTAATGAGGGACCTCTCGATCCTGCAGTGGGGCAGAAAACAGATTTAACATATCGTTTTTCGCGTAAACTTTTCATGTAACGTATTAATGAACAAAGGAGTGTATTGCTTGATGGATTATGTAAAACTCGGAAATACCGGATTGGACGTATCGCGACTTTGTCTCGGGTGTATGGGCTTTGGCGATGCAGCGCGCTGGACTCACCCGTGGGTACAAAATGAGGAGCAAAGTCGTCAGGTGATTAAGAAGGCACTCGATCTTGGCATCAATTTTTTCGACACGGCAAACGTATATTCGGCTGGAACAAGCGAGGAATATGTTGGACGCGCTCTGAAGGATTGTGCGCATCGGGATGAAATTGTCATCGCGACAAAGGTGCATTTCCGCATGCACGAAGGTCCGAATGGAGCAGGGCTTTCCCGTAAGGCGATTATGAGTGAAATTGATAAGAGCTTGAAGCGACTAGGAACGGACTATGTGGATTTGTATCAAATTCACCGCTGGGATTACAGTACCCCAATTGAAGAAACGATGGAGGCGCTTCATGATGTCGTGAGAGCGGGAAAGGCCAGATATATCGGCGCTTCCGCCATGTTCGCGTGGCAGTTCCAGAAAGCACTGCATGTTGCTGAGAGCCACGGATGGACGCGGTTCGTGTCGATGCAAAATCATTATAACCTCATCTATCGGGAGGAGGAGCGCGAAATGATGCAGCTCTGCAAGGCGGAAGGAATCGGCGTTATTCCATATAGCCCGCTTGCATCCGGCCGCTTGACGCGCGATTGGTCGGAGACAACGCACCGTTCTGAAACCGATAAGGTGCAGAAGTCGAAATACGATGCATTTGCCGAGGCGGATCGTGCGATCGTGGAGCAGGTTGCGGCGATTGCGGAGCAGCGCGGCGTCTCCCGTGTGCAAGTAGCGCTTGCCTGGCTGCTGCAAAAGGCACCAGTTACCGCACCTATCATCGGTGCCACGAAAGAATCACATCTCGAGAGCGCGGTCACTGCGCTAAAGGTCAAGCTAACCCCGGACGAGATTGCGTCACTGGAGGAGCCGTATGTACCCCATGCCGTAGTAGGTGCGCTTTAAGGTTACTTATGTGTACATCCAGCGATCTCCTGATCCCCATGTTCGCTCATGATGTTGTTTTTCTTGCTCTTGTCATTACGTCTTTTGGTCGTTTGTTTGTTCTGCATGTCGTGTTTCTCATAGCCTAGATGTTCATACATCTTGGCCTCCGGCGTCACCTGCAGCGTTTCGGCAAACAGCGCTTTCAAAGCATTCTGTGCATCTGTGCCGGGACCAACTATTTTCTGTGATGAGCCGCCGGAGCTGCTGCTTCGTCCATAAGCTCATGTGTCGCCGAACTCTCTTATTTTTCCATTATTTTAATGGCTTTAGGGGTTTTCATACACTATTTTACAGATTCCGAAATTGAAGGGGAGTCCGCCCGTTCTCCCGCTTGAACAGCTCAATGAATTGAGATGTTGTGGAAAAGCCGCATTCCATACCGATCGCGCTAACGCTTGCAGTCGTATTCAGCAGCATATGTCTCGCAGCCTCCAACCGTTTGGTCAGCACATAGCGGGCAGGCGATATACCGGTCTGCTCCTTGAACAGGTGGCGGAAGTGGTCGCTGCTGTATCCCGACAATTCCGCCAATGTCTGCATGTTGACAGGCTGGGTAAAGTTCTCGTCAAGGTACCGTCTCGCATAGAAGAGCTTTTCCGGCCGATTTTCAACGGCGTCCAGATTGGCGAACCGTCCAATCAGTAAAATCGTCTCGTTCAGGAGCAGATCGACCCGGAATCTAAAGTGACGTTTCTGTTCCAGAAGCTCTTCCTTCATGCCGAGCACGAGCCTCAGAATGTCGCACTGCTGTGAATCCTGGACGAGGCCGTTGCGGAGAGGTACGGGAAAGTCGTCATACAGATACCCAAAGAAGATGACGTCCGTCGCCTCCTCGTGCCGCTCGTCATGCATATAGTTGGGCCGGGTCACCGTCATGCTATTCGGCGTATACCGCAGCATCTCCCCGTTCAGATTCATCGTTCCTGTCCCCGTAATGTAGTATACGAGTTCATAGCAGTTATGCTTGTGGAAGTCCACATAGCTACCGGATTTTTCCGACTTGTAGTAGAAAAAATCAAGTTTCCCGTTCACCGCATTTATCACCCTTTCACCGAATTCTGATATTTTCTCCTCAGTTTATTATATCTGGAAAGCGTTGTCACCCTTATGATGAGGATGTAAGATCCATCGATCAAAGGGGAGTGAAGGATCATGCTTGACCAGAAGGATATCGGCTTAAGTGAGCAGGAAATAGCGCGCTATTGGGAAGACGGATACCTTGTTTTCGACGGTATCCTCACGAATGAGGAAGTGGAGGGGCTCCGCGCGGCTTGCGAGCAGCCGCAAATTCTTGCTCTGCGCACCCAGAAAGAGTATGAAACCATGACGGTTCATGCGCTCGGCATTACTTCGCTGCACCCCGCGTTCCTGAAGCTGGCTAAACACCCGGCTATAATCGCCAAGATACAGCCGCTGCTCGGTCCTGATATTCAATTGCAGCACTCCAAGTTAGCAACGAAGCCGCCTATCAAGGGCATCGGCGAGTTCCCCTGGCATCAGGACTATGCATTCTACCCGCATACGAATACCGATCTATTGTCGGTCATGGTAATGCTGGACGATGCCACGCCGGATAACGGCTGCATGCAGATGGTCAAGGGAAGCAACAAGTTCGGCATCCTTAATCATGAGAAGAACGGCCGATTCGTGTCAGAGTGCCAGGAAAGCTCCTATTGGCAGAGGCCTTGCGAGGTGGTCTATATTACACCGAAAACGGGCGGGATCAGCATCCACCACAGCCTGACACTTCATGGCTCGGATGCGAACCTTTCGGGAAGACCGCGCAGAGGCCTTGTCTTCTCTTACCGGGCGGACGATTCGTACCAGCTCGCGGACGCGATCTTTGACGACACCGGCCTATTGATCAGCGGCAGCCGCCGGGGCGTCGTGCGCTGCGACATCGGACTGGTCACTCTGCCTGACCGTGGGGGCGATTCGCCGTACGGAACGTCCTGGAACCAGATCGGCGGCTTCGCAAAAGAAGATAATAATCAAGAAGATAACAACCGGTAGAGGAGCAAGGAACCATGCTTTCACATCCCGAACCTATAAAAGCGATGCCGTTTTGGAGAAAATAGCGCCGCAGCATCACACGATTGCCGCGGACCAAGGAGAGTGGGGCCTAAATGACGCGAATTCCTATTATAATCGATACCGATATCGGCGACGATATCGACGACGCGCTTGCGATCGCCTTCGCGCTTGGCTGTCCTGAACTGGAGCTGCTGGGGGTGACGACAGTGCTTGGCAATACCGCGGCACGGGCCCGCATCGCCGCTCACCTGCTGCAGACAGCCGGCGCCGGATCCATACCGGTGCATGCCGGCTGCGGGGAACCGTTCAGGCAGACTGCGGATACGGTCAAAGTACCGTGTCAATATCTTCCGGGAGAGATGGACAGGTTGCCTGTCGCAGACCAGCATGCGGTTGATTTCATCATCGAGACGGCGCTTCGGTCGCCGGAACCGATCACGCTGCTAACGATCGGTCCGCTGACCAATGTTGCAGTTGCGCTGCTCCGCGAGCCGGGATTGCGGGAGAAGCTCCTGCGGATCGTGATGATGGGCGGAGCATATTATTTTCACTTTGTGGAATGGAATGTGTACTGTGATCCCGAGGCGGCGGACATCGTCTTTCGCTCCGGCACTCCCATTACAGCCGTGGGTCTCGACGTGACCAAGCGCTGTCTGATGAGCCATTCCCAGCTGGATCGACTGAGCCCCGGAGATACACCGGTAACCAGATTGCTGCTCGGGCTGATCGACAGGTGGCAGGCTGACACGGGTCGCAAGTGCCCGATTCTGCATGATGCGCTGGCCGTATATGGAGCCATTAACGGCGGGCTGCTCGGATTCGAACGCGAAGCGGTGAGCGTGGAATTGTCAGGAATCCGCACACGCGGCTTGACCTTCAACCTGACGGATCGCGACCGGGAAGAACAGCTTGTGACGGCAGCGCTTGAGTTGGCTGGCCGTTCGGTGGTAGAGGTGGCGAAGCGCGTTGAAGCGGAGCAATTCGTGGAGCTGTTCCTGGACCGCGTTCTCTCCGTCCACTGAAGAAGACGCGGCACCGATAATGGCCGGCTGACGATCAACGACAACCGGGTAGGCAAGACGAAGCAAGCGTTGGAGCAGCAGAAGGCTGAAAGACAGGTCCGAATCTAACGGACTGCTTAGAAAATTTTTGAGCAATCTTTTCTCAGATCCATCCTGTTGGGCCTGCAAAATGGTCTTTGTCCTAAAAGGAGCGCCTCTGTTTGATGGGTTTGTCGACGGGTTAATACCCTACACCATCAAGAAGGCGCTTTTTCTGCGAAGTTTAAGCAGCCAGACGGACAAAATCAACGGATTGAACGAGTGACAACTTCTAATTTTTCTCCTTGTCTTGTCGATTAGCCTTGGCATCAGTATACTGGAATCAATTTAGCAATGATGTTATTTACTGGCACCTCTAACAGTCGGGAGGAATTGCAAAGTGTATAAGCTGCTGATCGTGGATGACGAGAAAGAGATTCGCGAGGGATTGGCTTCGTGGACATGGGATCAGGTCGGAATCGAAGTGGAGGGATGCTGCTCGCATGGTTTGGAAGCGCTTCAATTTGTTGAGGAGCATCCTGTCGATATCGTCATTACGGATATCCGGATGCCGTTTATGGACGGCATAGAGCTGATGAGATCACTGAACGGGCAATATCCGTTCATTCGCGTTGTCATCCTATCCGGCTACAGTGATTTTGAATATGCCCAAAAGGCGCTGCAGTTTGGCGCGATTGATTATTTGCTCAAGCCGCTGCAGTTTCAGATGCTGCATGACACGTTCGCCAAGGCGGCCGAACGACTGCGCGAAGAGAAGCAGGCCGAATTCCGCATGTCCGTGCTCAAACGCAAAGCGGAACTGCTTACGCAGGTGCTTCGAGCCGATTTTTTGCGCCGCCTGCTTCAGGAGCGCCTCTCCGAGATGGATTTGGAGCAAGGCTGCTCCGACGGCGAAATGCTGCTCGAGGGCGCCCGTTACCAGGTCGCGGTTTTACGTTCGGACCGTCTGGCGTTTTCAGGAGCAGTCATGGGAGACAAGGAGAAGAAGCTGCTTGTTTTCTCGCTGGATAATATTTTGACGGATTTGTGGGATGGAAAAGAGATTGGCTACCACTGGGTGAACAGACAGACGGGCGAAGCTTACGTGCTATCCATGAAACCGGACGCCGAAACGCATTTCGCCGAGCTGCTGCCGCTCTGGCGAAAGTACAGAGGATTGTTTAAATCCACGTTCTCCGGCGGCATCGGCCATTCGGTCGGTTCGCCCGCCGATATCTATCTGTCAGCGCAGGCGGCGTCTGCGGCGCTGTCTGCGAACGCGGAAGAGGGAACGCTTTCGACCGTGCAGCCCGGGACCGCCCAGAACCTCCGGCCCGCACCGCTCATCCTCGCCAGCATGGAACATTCCGCCACCGCGGCCATCGCCGTAGGCAGCCGCGAAGCCGAAGCGGAACCGGTCAACATGCTGCTGGTGCAGGCGAAGCAGTACATCCGCGAACATTACGACCGCAGCCTGACCCTGAAGGAGGTCGCGGAGCAAGTGCATGTCTCCGGCAGCCATCTCTTCGCGTTGTTCAAAACCTCCGGTCAAACCTTCCTCAGCTTCTTGACTTCCATCCGGCTGCAGCGGGCCATGGATCTCCTCAGCGGAACGAATCTCAAGATCTATGAAATCGTCGAGCAGGTCGGCTACACCGATCCGGCGTATTTCACGGAGGTCTTCAAGAAATACACGGGCAGGACGCCGTACGAATACCGCAGCAAATTGCGGTAAAACCGGAGGGACACAGTATGATCAAACGGTTCGGTCCAACGCTCCGGCGGATCGTCATTCTCGCAGCGGCGCTTACCCTGGTTACGCAGCTTGCGCTTGCCTATATCGGTCTCACCTACATGGATGCCATCGACAAGTCGCTGCACGAGAAGCGAACGCAGGACATGCTCTATCAGTTTCAGCAGAACGTGCTCGTTCAGCTGAACAACATTGACAATTTGCTGCTGCTGCTGCAGACGCCGGAGTTCAGCGGCTACTATAAGAACCTGATGCGTCTGCGCAGCGACAACGTCGCGGCCCTCGGCATGTGGGAGCTGCAGCAAAAGTTCAATACGCTTGATCTGTCGCCGGATTCCGTGCAGGCGGTTTACTTCCTGGGCCAGAGCTTCGTCCAGCGCTCCTTGGTTCAGAGGATCAGTTCCGCTTCCTTCGTGGACCTGCCCAGGGTGGATCAGGATCGACTGCATTATTCCAAGCTGGATAAGCTGATCCTGCCGGACCGCGAGCTGTTGACACGGTACACACAGTCCGACTTCGCGCAGGTATTCCGTACGAACAACCCGATGCTGGAGAAGGCGGACATCGATCAGCTGAAAGCGTTTATGGCGGAAATTCAGGACCGGCTCGTATTCTCGAACGGCAACGAGAATGGCGTGCTCACGATCATCATGCTGAGCGACCGCTTCTTCGAGCAGGCTATTCCCAAGAAGATGCCGGAGGGGACGTATTTCTCCGTCTTCGGCAAGGACAAGCGGCTGCTGTGGACGACCGCACCTTCGAACCCGCTGAGCTCGCCGGAGGGCGCCGGCACCGGCTCAACTAACCCGGCGAAGGAGGGACAGTCGGACGCCTCGTCCTATAACACAATCAAGCAGCTGAGCCCCTTTAATCTCAGCATCGTTTACACTGACAACGACGGCGGATCCTCGGTACTCCGCGGCGAACGCATCTACCAGATGGCGGGGCTTTCGCTGGTGACGCTGCTCATCACGATCCTGTTCAATTACTTGTATCTCAAGCAGGTGTTTAAGCCGTTCCGCATGATTTCGAAGCAAATCAAGAACTTCTCGCTCAGCAACGAGTGGCTGCTGCGGATGCTGCCGGATGATCTGATCAAGAAAGGCTTCCACGCCGTTTCCATGCGGAACAAAATCATTCTTGCCCTCATCGTCGCAGTCGGCGTTCCCGCCGTCTCGGACGGCGTGCTGTATGCGTGGCTGTCGCAGTACGACATTAAGCGGGAGATGCAGATGTCGTTCGACGTGACTGGCCGATTCTCCGCGGTCAGCATTCACAACCGGCTGAAGTTCACGGAAACGATCCTGAAAGAAATTTCCGCCAGCCGTCAGCTGCAGGATTACGTGACGAACAATTATACAACCCCACTGCTGATGGGCGGTCTCCCGACCAATCTGCTCATGTTTCCGGGCCTGAACGACATTTCGTATTTCGTCCTGCTGGACGAGAACGGCAACTGCATTTATTCATCCATTTTCTCGAACAACAAGAGTGCCTTCAATACCGATATGGAATATTTGACGGATCGCGACGATCCGTATTGGATCACGAATTACAACAACGTCTTCAATCCGCTGTCAATGGCGCTCCTGAAGCGGATAGATGGCCCCGGGGTGAATGGAGAAGCCACCTATTTGCTGATGGTACCGAAGCAGTCGATTTTCGAAAACATCGACTCGGGCTTGATCAATACGTCGTACGCTATCACCGATGCCAGGGGACATACGATCTATGAGACGCGCGCGAACGCTGCCGTCGACGATTCCGGCTGGCAATTCTCCACGAGCGGCATTCCGAACACGGACTGGAAGCTGACGATCGGCTTCTTCTTCAACGATGTGCTGGAGAAGAACCGGGAGTATCAGCAGCAGTTTCTGTTATTCACGTCGATCGTGCTGCTGCTGTCCATAGCCGTGGCGGTCGCAATCGCTATTCAGCTGGTCAAGCCGATCCATCGGTTGAAGGAGACGATGCTGCGGGTAGGTGAAGGAGACTTGTCTCTGCGGCTCGAGGATATCGACAATACGGAAATCGGCGGCATCGTGCGCAGCTACAACCGCATGATCGACCAACTGCACCGCGTGATAAACGAAGAGAACGAGCTGATCGCGATGAAGACGCGGGCCGAGATTGACATGCTGCAAGCACAGATCAATCCGCATTTTCTGTACAATACACTGGAGGTCATCAACATGCGCAGCATGAAGAGCGGCAATCTCGAGGTGAGCGCGATCGTCGGGGCGCTTGCGGATTTGTTCCGCTACAGCATCGCCAAGAGCTCGGATATCGTGGAGCTGGAGAAGGAATTGGCGCATGTGGCCAACTACGTCACCATCCAGCAGATCCGCTTCGGACACAGCTTCGAGATGGAATACGAGGTGCCAGACGAGCTGAAGGGCAGATCGATCGGGCGGTTCGTGCTGCAGCCGATCATCGAGAATGCGATCAAGCACGGCTTCAATGGCTGGGAGGATGGCGGACGCATCGTCATCTCGGCGTCCGCGGAGAACGGCAATCTCAAGGTGCGAATCGTCGATAACGGGATCGGCATGGACAAAGAAACGCTGGCGCACGTAAGAGCGGACATGGAGCGCGAATACGGGAAGGCGCTAAGCGATGAGAACGGCATCGGACTGCGCAACGTCTATCAGCGGCTCAAGCTGATTTACAAGGATAGCACGTCCATGACCATCGAAAGCGGCGAAATGAAGGGGACGGCCATCACCCTGACTGTGCCGCTGCAAACTCCGTAGGTACCACGAAGATTCCGCTACCTCCTGCGGGATCGAACGATTACAAAATCCCCAGCCGCTCGCTCTCGACCCGGTATCTCTACGGCAACGGCACAAGTGTCCAACACCATACGATTACCCCGTAATATTGGAGGATCATCTTATACAAGCGCTTACATTCCGCGTGCTATTCTTAGTTCAGCAAGGAAAATCATGATTTCTCAAAGGGGGATAAGCAATTGAGAAAATGGTCAATCATGCTGACGATAGTAATGGCTGTGGCTGTCGTGCTGTCGGGCTGCGGAAGCAGCAACAACGGGGGAGCCACCAATAACGGCGGGAATGCCTTGGCGACGAACGACGGCAGTAATGCTGGCGGTAATGAGGCAACCGGCAATACCGGCGGCAGTGTGAAGAGCGGCGAAGTCGTCACAATTCGCACGAGCATTTCCGACGGCGAGCTGTCCAAGGAACAAATCGCGGAATTTGAGAAAGAGCATCCGAACATCAAGGTCGAGATTGAAACGGTCGACGCGACGAAATTGGCTGCCCAACTCGCGACTGGCGACGCACCTGACGTCATCCGTTTGTCGGGGGTGTTCGACCTTCCGAACTACGTTATCAAGGGCATCGCGCTCGACCTGACGGACCGGATGAACGTGAGCACTGTGCTCAAAGAGGACGATTTGCTGCCGATCACGAACGTGTACCGTTTCGATGGCAAAACGGTCGGCGCGGGCCCGATCTACGGCCTGCCGAAAGACTGGTCCAATGACTACGCCATCTTCTATAACAAGAAGGCATTCGAAGCCGCTGGAGTCGCGGTTCCGGATCCGACGACGCCGCTCACATGGCCGGAAGTCATGGACCTCGCCAAGAAGCTCACGATCAAGGACGGCGACAAAATCAAGCAATACGGCCTGGCAGCCAACGAGTGGGGCAAGACGGAACCGAACTTCAACAACCTGCTGCAATACCTGCTCAGCGCGGGCGTAGACATCAGTATGGATGACAACGGCTCCGTCGACTTCGACAAGCCGGAAGTGCGCGACTATATCAATATGTGGGTAGACGGGGTCAAGAACAACGTCGGCCCGAATTCGGTCAACAACGACCAAACGTCCGGCGGCGACCTGTTCTTCAAGGACCAGGCCGCGATGATCATCGACGGCTACTGGTACAGCGGAGCGATTCGCAGCAATGAAGGCGCCAAGACGCATCTGGCCGATTATGGCATGCTGCCGACGCCGATCGCGCCGAACGGCACGCGCGTTGCGCCTACGGGCGGAGCGACGGGCGCTATTATCAACAAAACGTCGAAGCATCCTGACGAAGCGTGGACGTTCTTCGAATGGTTCTTCGGCGGCACCCCTGCCGACGACCGCGCCAAGGCCGGGTGGGGCCTTCCGATTTTCAAGAGCAAGATGGACCTCCTGCCGAAGGAAACGGACTTCGACAAACAAATCAACACGGTACTTCAGGACGAACTGAACTACACGAGCCAGTACCTGAAAGTGAACCCTTACCTCGCGGGCGGCGGCTGGTCGATCTTCGACAAGTACGTGCAACCGCTGTACTTCGGCAAATCGAATTTAGACGAAGCGATCAAAGGCATGACCAAAGACGCGAACGTCGCGATCCAGGAAGCGAAAGACGCAATCGACAGCCAGTAAAGTCTACCGGGGGAGAGTTCCCAGCTGAACTCTCCTTTCTTGCATAAAGGAGTGGAAAGCGTGAAGGAGAAGACGAAAAGGTCGATCGCATTTTATTCCATGATATCCCCGTGGTTCATCGTTTTTCTGTTTCTAAGTCTGTATCCGCTATTGTACGGATTGTACCTCAGCTTTACAAACTACTATGGGTTTAACATCAAGAATCTGAAATGGATGGGCTTTGATAACTACCATAAAGTATTCACGGACTCCGACGCGATGTACTCCCTTGGCAGAACGCTTTACGTTACAGCCTTCAACGTGCCGCTGAGCGTGGCCATCGGGCTTGGACTCGCAATGCTGCTGAACAGGCAGGTACGCGGCGTAGGCGTCTACCGGACGATTTTTTATTTGCCATCCATCGTGCCGGCGCTGGCCAGCGTTATTATGTGGAAATTCATTTTCTCCAGCAACAACGGCATTCTGAACGGAATACTTCACTCGCTCGGCTTGCCGGAAGTGAACTGGCTTGGATACGGCTATGCCACGACATCACTGATCATCATGCTCCTATGGGGTGCCGGTGGCGGCGTGTTAATCAATCTGGCGGGACTTAAGGGCATTCCGCGGGATTTATACGAGGCGGCTTCCATCGACGGGGCGACGGCTTTCAAGAGAACGATCTTTTTGACGCTGCCGCTCATGACGCCGGTTATTTTCTTCAACGTCATCATGGGCATCATCGGCTCCTTGCAAATTTACATGCAGCCGATTCTGCTGAACGGAACGGAGCTGCTCGCCCGTCCGATCCAGCCCAACTACCTGTACTTCGTCCACGCCTTCCAACAAGTATTCTCGTTCCAACGGTTCGCTTACGGGATGTCGCTGCTTTGGGTTTTATTCCTGGTCATTCTGGCATTGTCTGTTATCGTCTTTACGACAAGCAAGTATTGGGTTCATTATGAAACGGATCAGGAGGGGTGACCGTGTTAACTGCAGCGAACAAACAAAAAGGATCCATACCGTTATACACGGCGCTGATTATTTGTTCCGCCATCTTCATATTTCCGATGTATCTCGCGATCGTCAACGCGTTCAGCGCCTGGAACACGACGCCGGGTCTTTTGCCGAACGGCTTTCATCCGGAAAATTTCAAATATGCGACAACCATGATGGATTTCTGGCACTTTGGCAAAAACTCCATCATCATCTGCGGAATTACGCTCTGCACCTCGACGCTGACCAGCGGCCTGGTCGGATACGCCTTCGCGCGCATCGCCGCTCCAGGGCGAAGCTTCCTGTTCATGCTCGTTCTTTCGACGATGATGGTGCCGGGAATCGTGACGCAAATTCCGACTTACATTTTGTTTCATAATTACGGCCTGCTGGATACGTTCTGGCCTTGGCTGTTCTGGGGTATCGGCGGCAACGCATTCTATATCTTCCTGTACCGTCAATTCTTCTCCTCCGTTCCAAAAGAACTCGAGGAGGCAGCACGGATAGACGGCTGCTCGATCCTTCGAACCTATTGGAATATTTTCCTGCCGATGTCGCTGCCGGTTGTGGCCACTGTCGCGATCATGACGTTTCAAGGGTCGTGGGGAGACTTCATAACGCCGTTCATGTTCTTGAAACAAGACCATTATCCGCTTGCCACCGCGCTCAGCACGATCAGCTATACGGCGAACGGCACGAAGTTGGTTCTGCAGTCCGTCGCGACCGCAGCGGCCATTCTATTGATGATTCCCGTTCTGTTGACGTTCTTTTTTGGACAACGATATATTGTCGAAGGCATCGTCACGACAGGCGTTAAAGGATAACAACGATAGCGGTGACAGGCATTTCTATCATCAACATGCAAAGCGACGTGAATCCGCTTGCCAAGGCAAGGATCCAAGCCCAGTTGTATCAGGGATACGGCAACAATTGAACAAAAACTAACTGGCGATGAATTCCCCTTCCAAACTACATATCGGGGATGCAGTCGCCTTTTTACCTTGGCATGCAAACGAACGAAACAGCAGGACATACCGCAGGTCCGCCATTCAACTGAAAGGGGGGATGCTATAAGGGGTTATAAGTATGACGGATTGCCGGAATTGACGACAGGACGAGATCCGCTATGCAACCACATCCTTGTAACTGCAGCGAAGCGGTCGCCACAGGCCTCAGGTAACGCTTCTGTTAAGGGAACTTAAGCGCCAAAGAAAGGTATGGAAAAAGAGGAGAATCCATTGCTGAAGAATGGGAGGAACATAGATGGAACTGATACGCAGATTCAGGCGGATTAATCGCTCCATGGCGTTTATATTGACGTTTGCCATGGTATTATCCAGCTTCTTGGGCATGAGCTTTCAAGTAAAAACGGCAAAGGCAGAGGAACCGCCGGTCAGCGAAAGCGACCGGATCACCTCGGTTATTTCGCCGGATTACCGCTCGGAAATCAATGACGATACCATTTCTGTTGAATTTTATAACAAAATCGGGACGTCGGCAGTGGTATATTCACAGAAGCAGCCTGATGATTTGAGCACTGACAGCAACGGCACGCGAGATGTGGTCGGCCAGGTTAATTTGGTTGACGGTCATGGAACGGTCGAATTCAAAGCCTCTGAATATCCATATGGTCCGATTTCTTTGCGGATCCAAGTCTTGAAAGACGGCGCAGAGATCGATAACTGTTACTTGCAGCTTTATAATAATGCAGGCGTCAATTGGAAAACCGGACTTGACAACGCGCCTGTAAATCCGGTAACGGCGGGAATGGATGTTGCCTATACGGATGATTTCAAGACCATGCCGACGATCAACAAAACCGGCATCGGCGCCCAATACGCTTCGGCCAAGGTAGACGAGGTGCGCGGCGGCATGTTCGGCTGGGCGGCCTTTGAAGATTACGACGGCCCGAACAATCCGTTTTCGATCGTCGACAACGATTTGATGAAGCTGTCGACGGTTTACCATCCGAGCGGCTATGTCCGCAACGATTACTGGAAGCAGAAAGTCAGCACTGGCTACCTGTCCTCCATGGACCAAGCGGGCGGAGGCTTCCATACGGAAGGCGGCCGCAACCAATATTTCGAAGCGAAAATGTTCTTTGGCCCGAATCCGGGCATGTGGCCGGCGTTCTGGACGCTGACAGCGAACGGCTACGTGCAGAACCCGGACATGGCGAATCAGCCGAGCGATGAGCTGGATATACTTGAAGGCTACATGGGCACGCCTTCCGGTTATCAGATCGCCTGGCATCCGTGGGGCTACGACAAGGCTCCGGATTCCGGCTACGATGCGAGCAAGCTTGGCGGCGGCTTCAATGCCAATCTGGATACGCCGGCGTTCAACAATATCAATCTGGCGATGGGCTTCCACACGCTGGGCGTCTACATCACGAAGGATTGGACGTACTACTACTGCGACAACGTGGAAGTGACCCGTCACCCGACATTGCCTTACAGCTGGCAATACGGCAATTATTTTATTATCAATGCCGCTGTATCCGATCACTACGGCATCTCTCCGAACAGCAGCGACCCATTCGAGAACTTCGACGTTCCGGGCGGATTCACGCGGTACGGCAACGAGAGCGACACTTACGTGGATTGGGTGCGTGTATATCAAGATGCTCCGGACACGGTGCGCTTCGAAAGCGTCTCTTCGGTCAAGGCGCTCTCCGGCGACATTGTACGCGTCAAGGTAACCCGCAATGAAACGGCCGCGAACCTGACCGGAACGTATCAGGTTGAGGCGCCGGCAGGATGGAAAATTATGAACGGCGATCAATTCGTCGACCTGAACGGGGTCTATGATGCGGCGTTCGCGGCAGGAGCAAGCAGCGACACGCTGACGTTCCTCGTGCCAAACGACTACACCGAGACGTCGAATATCCGCATCACGCCGGTGTCGAGCGCGAATACTTCCTACGCTCCGCTAGTCATCAGCGCGGAGGCAACCGGCGCGGAAGGCGATCTGATCCGCGTCGACAGCAGCACGTTCCCGTACCGCAACACGAGCGGGGGCGATGCCGGTTCTTGGGCAACGTACGATCCGAGCACGAATCTCAAAAACTACTTTAATTTCGTGGACGGCGGCTGGTGGCGCGACAGCTGGAGCTGGATGTATGTGCAAGAGTCGGCTTCAACCGTCATGCAGTTCAAGTTCAACGGCACCACCATCGCGCTGGATATGCTCGAATGCGGCGAATGCGGTCAGGCCGACATTTATTTGGACGGCCAGCTGCAGCAGCGCGTCGATTCCAACGCAATTGAGAATAAGCAGGTGCGGGCATTTGAGAAGAGCGGGCTCGAAGATGGCGACCATACGCTCGAAATCCGGGGCGTGGACAGCGAGGATAAGCGCTACATCCGGATCGCCGGCTTTGAATTCCGTCACTTTGAAGATCCGAACGCAGCCAAATTCTGGAGCGAGGATACGTTCTTCAAGGCGGGACCCGGGGATGAGGTTGCGATTACAATCAATCGTAACGGAGCGGGCGGTACCCGATTCGGTACCTACAACATGACCTTCCCGTCCGACGGCTGGCTGGTGAAGCAGGGCGAAGAATGGCAAGCCGTGACGAGCCAGTCATTCTCGACCAACCATTACACTGATACGATTCAGCTTAAGGTTCCTGCCGGATACACGGGCAAGAACGGCAAGATTACCATTACGCCTACGATCAGCGACGGTTCTTACGATCCGATTCAAGTCATCGTGCAGGCGCCGGACGATCCGGAAGCCCCTGCGATTACGGGCAGCGGCGAGCTGCGTTCCGTTGATCCGAGCAGCTATCCTTACGTATCCGGAGCAGGCGCGACGAACGGCAGCTGGAGCCAGTTCAACCACAGCTCGCAACCGAACGATTACTTCACGTTCAACGGCGGCTGGTGGAACGACAGCTTTAGCTGGATGTATACGTCTGCAAGTCCAGGGCAAACGCTGACGTTTACGTTCGAAGGGGACGCCGCTGCGCTTTACGCCCGTTACATTGACGGAGGCAGCTCGTTCGACGTTTATCTGGACGACGTGAAGCAGGCCTCTATCAATACAAACGGCAGCAGCGGCAAGAGAAGAGTATTCAGCAAGAGCGGTCTGACGGCCGGACAGCACGTACTCAAGCTTCAAGTGACGGGAGCAGGCGGCTCGGTGGCACTCGAAGGCTTCGAGTACGATTATATCAAGTCGGCGCAAGCCCAGACGATTCGCGTCGATTCCTCGACCTATCCGTACGTCAGCACCTCCGGCGGCACGGGCGGCAACTGGGCGAATTTCGACAAAACGACCCAGGGCAAAACCTACTTCGCCACGACCGGCGGCTGGTGGAGCGATTCCTGGGGCTGGATGTACGATAATGCCGGCAACAACGGCGATATTACCGCATTCACGTTCGACGGGACGGCCGTATCGGTCTTCATGCGCACTTACAACAAGGGCGGACTGCTGGACGTCTATCTCGACGGAACATACCAGACGACGATCGATTCCAGAAGCGATACGGAAGTATCGAACGTGAAAGCGTTCGAGAAGACCGGACTGCTCGGCGGCCAGCATAAGCTGGAGCTGAAGGTCAAAAGCGAAAGCGGCCGAGAATCCATAATCATCAGCGGATTCGAGTATGTCCACGATCCAAATGCGGCGGTAGCGAGCTTCACTGCCCCGGCGCAGATGAATGTCGTACAAGGGGAGAATGCGAGCATCGTCATCAACCGCGACGAAGCGGCGCAGGAGCTGTCCGGCACGTATGACATCACGTTCCCCGGCAGCGACTGGTCGGTCGTATCCGGCGCAAGCTTCGCTGCCGGCAGCGCGAGCGACACGATCGTCGTGAGCGTACCGGATACCTATGCACTGCAAAACGGCAAAATCGTCATCGCACCGACGGTCGACGGAAACAAGCTTCCGGCGATGACGGTCTCCGTCGTAGCTCCGAAGAAGGCGCTGAACGATCTGGTTACGCTGCTTTCTCCTTCGTATCGCGCCGAGCTTGACGGGACGACGACGCTCGACTTTATCGCGCCGGGCGGCTACGCGAAGGCGGCAGGCTACACGCTGCACCAGCCGGACGTCCAGCATCCGGATGTATCCGGATACATCGTCAAGCTTGCCGAGATCGACTTGGACAGCGACGGAAAGGGCACGATTTCGTTCGATGCCGATGAGTACCCGCACGGCCCGGTTGCCGTGAAGGTGAAGGCCTGGAAGACGGACGGCACGACGAGCATCGAGGATTACTTCCAGTTCTACAATACGGGCGGAACCGACTGGAATATCGGTCTGGACAGCGCGCCGATGCCGACTCAACTGGATGGCAAAGGCATGCAGGTCACGTTCGAGGATGATTTCAAAACGATGCCTACGATTTCGAAAACGGGCATCGACGCCCAAGGCAACCGCACGACTTATATTTCACATAAGCCGGATTACAAGGACTACGGCGACGCGTTGTTTGCCAATTACGGCAGCGCCTACGATCCGTTCAAGGTCGTCGAGGATTATATGAAGATCAAGACGACGTATTATGAAGATCCGCTTCCGGCGAGCGTTGACGGTTATCAGCGGCATTTTACGACCGGCTTCCTCAGTTCCGTCGGCGACGACGGGACCGGCTTCCGCACGAAGGGCTATACGGAGCAATACCTCGAAGCCCGCTTCTTCGTCGGAGCCAATCCGCGCCAGTGGCCGGCGTTCTGGACGCTGACAGGCGTGGACAGCGCAGCGACCGACGAGCTGGACATTATCGAAGCGTACCCGCCAAATGTATCGGGCTATTCGATCGCGACCCATCCATGGGGCTATGAGAACAGCAACGGCGGCGGCAAAAGCGTTAATACGGTCGAGCTGCTCGGCGGCGATGCCGGCAATATCTCGATGGGCTTCCATACGTACGGCGTGCTGATCACGGAAGAGTACACCTACTATTACTTCGACAATATCGAAGTGTATAAGCAGAAGACGCTTCCGCTGTCATGGCGCGAAGGCAATTATTTCATCATCAACAACGCCATGACCCAGAGCGATGCGTTCCCGCAAGGTTATGGCTTCGAGCGGTACGGCAATGAATCCGATATGTACATCGACTGGGTGCGCGTATATGAGCAGCCTCAACAAACATCGGATGTCATCTTCGATACGGCCGCTTTCAGTCCGGTGAACGTTACACCGGGCAGCGATCTGAGCCTGGACATCAACCGGGTCACGGACGGCGCGAAGGCGCTGAGCGGAACGTACGATATCGGCATGCCGACAGGCTGGTCCGTCGTCTCCGGCGGCTCGTTCAGCGTGGGATCTGCGAAGGACACGCTGGTGCTGCATGTGCCGGATAATTATGCCAACTACACTTACGATCTGAAAATCACGCCGGTAGCCGCAGCCGGGACCAGGTACAAGACGCTGACCGTGCAAACGAAAAACACGGACGACTCGCTCGGCGTCGAGACATATCCGGTTCTGAACGCGGCAGGCGACGGATGGGACGTCAAGGTGGCGCTCATCAACAAGCGTACGACGGGCACGCTCGCTGGCGGCTCGGTACAAATCGAAGAACCCGCCTCGCTTGCCGGCAGTTATGCATTCGGCGACATTGCGGCAGGCTCTCGGCAGTTCGTCACGATCCCGGCCTCGATGCTTTCCGCCGCAAGCCGGACCAAGTTCACGTTCCATATTACGAACGGAGACGGCTACGACCGAACGATCGAGAAAGACATCAGCAGCCTGACGGCGACGTGGGTGAACGAAGACCATCCGATCGTCGTGGACGGCACTATCGTTCCCGATCAATGGGCCGGCTCGCCAGTCATCCATCTGGGCGAAAGCCAGTCGACGTCCACCGACGGCAAGCCGTACAGCGCAAGCGACCGGTCGGCCGATCAATACGTCAAATGGGATGACAATCACCTGTACCTTGCCGTCTCGGTAAACGACGACGCGCATAGCATGGACGCGGCCGACGTGTACGGCTCCTGGGGCTCGGACAGTCTGCAGGTGTCGTTCGATCCCGAGCGTCCCGGCAGAACGGCGTCGGATGACAGCCATCCGCGTTTTATCGCATCACTGAATGCGAATACGGGCGTTTCCGCGCTGGGCGTCGAGACGTGGGGGCCGGTCACGACCGGCAATCTGAACGATATCCAGTACAAATTCACCCGGGACGAGGTCAATCACAAAACGAACTACGTGATCGCCTTCCCGTGGAGCAGCCTTCTGACCGATGCGCGCAAGCCGGCGGCGGCGGATCTGACGGATCTCGGCATCGCCGTGCTGGTCAACGATAATGACGGGGGCGGCCGCGAAGGCTGGCTCGAATATATGAGCGGCATTGGAACCGGCAAGGATCCGACGAAGTTTGGCGATCTGATTCTGTCATCCAGCTCGTCGCTGCAGCCGCAGGAGCCTGCGGATTCCATGCATGCGACGATTGCCGGCCCGGCGGCGGCTTATGTCGGGCAGCCGATCGACCTTAATGTCGGCGTCGCAGGCGTGGCGGATCGCTTCACGATTGCCGATCTGACCGTGAATTACGATCCGAACAAGCTGGAATTCGATACTGCAGCAGATGAGAGCGGTAAGCTCAGTCTGGCCGAAAGCGCCATCGCTTCGCTGAAAAGCGGGTTCGTCGTGCTTGGCACGGCGGTCAAACCGGAGCTTGGGCAAATCCGTATTCTGATGGCCAGCGAAGGCGCCAATAACGGCGTGCAAACGGACGGCGATCTGCTGGTGCTGCACGGCAGGATCCAAACGGGCTCCGCGATCGGAACAACCGCAGTTGCGCTGTCGAACTTTACGGTCGGCGAGGAAGGCGTGACCGCGGCAGTCGATACAACCGGCTCATCCGCCGGCATCGAAATCGGCAATGTCGACAAGAACGCGCTGAGCATGGCGATTGAAAGCGCACAAAGCTTGCATGACGCCGCTGTGGAAGGCACGCAGGCCGGCATGTATGCGGTCGGCTCCAAAGCCGTGCTGCAGACGGCGATCGAAATCGCGGCTGCCGTCAGAGACAATGTCTCGGCAACCCAACCGGACGTGAATGCGGCAGCTGCGGCGCTTGCGGGCGCGGTAGCTGAATTTAACGGCAAAATCATTGTCGTCAACGTCGATAAGGCTGCGCTGAATGCGGCGATTGCCGACGCGCAAAGCTTGCATGACGCCGCTGTGGAAGGCACGCAGGCCGGCATGTATGTTATCGGCTCCAAAGCCGTACTGCAGACAGCGATCGAAATCGCGGCCGCCGTCAGAGACAACGTCTCGGCAACCCAATCGGACGTGGATGCGGCAGCTGCAGCGCTTGCGGGCGCGGTAGCTGAATTTAACGGAAAAATTGTTGGCGTCAGCGCCGATAAGGCTGAGCTCGTCACGGCGATTGCCGGCGTGCAAAGCAAGTACAATGCCGCGTTGGAAGGAACGAAGCTCGGCATGTATGCGGTCGGCTCGAAGGCCACCCTGCAAGCGGCGATCAGCAGCGCGATCGCGGTAAGGGATAGTGCCTCGGCGACCCAAAGCCAGGTGAACCAGTCCGTATCTGAATTGAACGCTGCGTTGCAAACGTTCCTGACCAAGCTGATTACGCTTGTTCCGGGCGAGACCAGCATTACGATCAAGGATCTGTCGCTCGTCGTGAAATACTTCGGCAAGAAATCAACGGATGAGGGCTGGGATTCCATTGCCTTAGCCGACTTGTTCGACAACGGCGAAATTACGATCCAGACGCTTGCCGGCGTTGCCCGCATGATTCTCGACGACTGGCTCGCGCAGTAACCGGCGAATTGGCGAACCGGAGGAAGGCTTTCGAGCCTTCCTTTTGTCGAAATCCAAGCATGAACAGGCTTCGCCCTATAACCACGCTTTAATGTATTTTCCGGAATGAAACGCGCCCCGCCGTCTAAGGACAGCGATAGCCGTTTCACCTTGGTGAAACAGATAAGGAAAGGAAGTGCATTCTCAATGCCTCGCAAACTGTTTTTTAGTTTTCTCATCAGCCTGCTGCTCGGCGCTCAGGGGCTTGCGCATGCACGGGCGGCGGCGGCTCCGGTCTATGCCCTGGCGGCGAGTCCGACAGCTTCGGCCGTCGGCCAAGTCGTCCGGATTGCTCTGCAGGGGCGGGAGCTTGCCGACGTCTATGCTTTCGACGTTACGCTTAGCTACGATCCCGCCAAGCTGCGCTTCAAGGAGGCTTCAAGCAGTATCCCGGGGATGTCGACCAACCCGATTCTGAGTGCCGGCCAGGTTCGCTTCGCACATACGAAGATCGGCAAGACGGCAGGAGTCGGCGGCAGCGCGACATTGGCAACGCTTTCGTTCGAGGCGGTCGGAACAGGCGAGGCTAACGTCGCCATCAAGGAACTGAAGCTGGTCGATTCGAAGCTGAACATGACCACCCTGCAACCGGATGCCCGGTCGACGTTGAGCATCGGCGCGGCGACCGCTTTCGTCGATGTCGGAGCCAACTGGTCCTGGGCCGCGGAGGCGATCGGTTATTTAGCTGCCAAGGGCATCGTAAGCGGAACGGGCAACGGCAAGTACGAGCCCGCCCGTCCGGTGAAGCGCGGCGATCTGATGCTGATGCTCGTGCGGGCATTCGGCCTCAAGCCGCAGGCGGACGGGGGCAACTTTGCCGATGTCCCAAAAGGCAAATACTACTATGAAGCGATTGCTGCGGCCAAAGCACTCGGCATCGCCACAGGAGATGGAGCAGGTTTCAAGCCCGAGGCGGCGGTGTCGCGGCAGGACATGATGGTGCTTATCGACCGCACGCTGCGGGCGCTCGGAAGGGAGCTTCCGCAGCCGGCCGGGTCGGATCTGGACGGCTTTGCAGATAAAGACTGTATCGCCGACTATGCCAAACTGTCCGTTGCCGCACTGGTGAAGGCGGGTATCGTGAAGGGCGGTTCCCTGGGCATCGAGCCGACTAAAGTCACGAACCGCGCCGAAACGGCGGTCATTCTTTATCGAATTCTGCTGCAGCAACCATAAATTCGGACTCCAACAGGGCCGCTCATGTCCAACCGGGACAGGGGCGGCCCTTACGGTATTCAGGCTGTTTTTGATGAAATTGCGGTATATTTCACGAAATTTCAATGTCGGACATCTGCGGCGAGTTTTGCTTCTATAGATGCCAATATGAAGTCAGAACAACAGTCATTTTGTTTAACCTGCACAAGCAGACCCTTTTCGTAAGCGTAGTTATTCAATGGTGTTTTTCGTTGCCTTATAAATATTTTCTGCGTATTCGTCGATTTCATCTCGTGACATGCGCAACCGTTCCACAGAAGTCCCATATCCAATTTCCTGTTTCCCCTCTTCTAATCCTTTGAAAATTCCATCCGCGAAGGCATCTAAAGGTTCTCCGTGCGTATGCAGCCCCGTTCCGCCTAAATTCGTATTCACTGCCGGGGGAGCAACTTCGATAACTTCTACAGACGTATCGGAAAGTTGAAGTCTTAGACTCATGGTAAAGGAATGAAGCGCCGCTTTCGTCGCTGAATAGATCGGGGCGATCGCAAACGGCGTAAAAGCTAGCCCGGATGTGACGTTAAGGATAGTCCCCGCTTCTTTTGCTGCAAAAAATGGAGCGAACAGCATAGATAGATGGAAAGGTGCTTCAATGTTAGTGGTAATCTCTTTGCTGAAATGATTCCAATTGTTCTTCGCATCTGTTTTTAACACATTAAAGCGTTGTTGGATCCCTGCATTGTTAACTAACACATTCACTTCTGGATAATTCGCTGTTACCCAATCAAACAATGCAACACGCTCGGATTCAATATCCAAATCACTTACACGAGTAATAAGGCTAGGGAACTTTTCTTTCGCAGTTTGTAGTACATTTTCACGTCGTCCAGAAACAATGACTTTATTTCCGGCTTTTATAAAGCGCTCTGCAAAAGCTAATCCTATTCCAGAACTTCCGCCTGTAATAAGTATTGTATTTCCTGAGAGTTTCATTATAGTTCCTCTTCTCCATTATTTTCTTCACTTCATAACTAAGCGCTGTAAACCAAAGAGAGGGGCTAGATTCAAACCTAACTTATTGTAACGATCTAAGGAGGAAAATAACAGTGGAATCCATATTTGAATTGGAAAATAAGCTAGATGCATTATCCACTTGATATGGAATGTGGTGACCCAATGGGACAATGGACCGAATTGGAGGGCAGATTGCAGCGTATGGAAAATATTGATCTCGGCATTATTAATCTTGAAGATTAAGCTGACCAAATACGCATCGCCACAAAGAGCCCTTTCCAGGGTTCGTTGTGGCGATGCGTATTGGAGTACAAAGTTTCGTATCCGATGCCGATTGCAGTTAGCGTTTCGGTATTACGGAACTAGATAGGTTGCAAACATAGGTCTTTCGATTCCGGGTGTCGACCCTGGCGTGCCGAATTACCTTTGAGATGTGGACTGGCTGAGCCAATCCTTGAAACGCGTCGCGGTGATGCGCGGGTTTTCGCCCGGGACCAGAGATTGATCGTTCAGCGCTGCACCGAAGTATCGCGCGTTGTCGTCTACGACCACCTGACGGGTGTCCTGCGTTGCGCTCAGGAATTGACGGACGAGTTCGTCGAGACGCATCCGTTCTGGACCAGCGACCTCAACCACGCCGTTCACTGGGGCCCCGAGTGTGAAGTTGACCAGCGCGGCAGCAACGTCATCCGAAACGATGGGCTGCACAAATACAGACGGCAAGCGAACGCTTTGCCCTTCGGTGGCTGTATAGGCGATGCTGTTGACGAACTCGAAGAACTGTGTCGCACGAACGATTGTATAGGGAATCTTTGAAGCCTTGATCAAATCCTCCTGGGCCATCTTCGCGCGGAAATAACCGCTCTGGAGAAGTCGGTCGGTGCCGACGACCGAGAGCGCAACGTGATGTCTCACTCCAGCGGCCGCTTCAGCGGCAAAGAGGTTTCGACCTGACGTCTCGAAGAACTCCATAACTGCCTTGTCCTCGAACGAAGGCGAATTCGCCACGTCGACGACAACCTGGGCACCGCTAAGCGCTTCAGCCAGCCCCTCGCCAGTGATGGTGTTGACGCCCAGGGAAGGCGATGCCGCCACTACCTCATGGCCAAGGCCATGAAGGTTGTTTACGAGCTTTGTTCCAATAAGCCCACTTCCGCCAATAACTACAATTTTCATGTTGATCCTCCTAGTTAGCAGCCCGTAAGCCGGAGCTCGTGATGTTTAAATTTGTTATTGCAAGAGATTAGCTCAGTCCCGCTTTAGTTAATCCAAATGCCGCGTCAGCCGAACCCGGCACATTCTTGAAAGCGATGTTTATGCGGTTCCAGGCATTGATCGCCATGACCGAGAAGGTCAGGTCGGAGATTTCTTTTTCAGACAACTGCTCGCGAACGCGGTTATAGACATCGTCAGGCACACCGTGCTCGGGCAGTTTGGTCAGGATCTCGGTCCATGCCAGTGCGGCCCGTTCGCGGGGAATAAAAAGAGTCGATTCCCGCCAAATCGGGAGGTGATAGAGACGAAGCTCGCTCTCGCCATGGATCTTGGCCTGTTTGACATGCATGTCCAGGCAGAATCCGCACCCATTGATTTGCGAAGCCCTGATATGAACAAGATCGAGAATCTTCTCTTCAATTACGCTATTGTTTTCGGCGTTGCTGAATTCCATCAGCTTTTTAAAAAGCTCCGGCGATTGCTGCATATAGTTTAGACGTTGTGTCATTGAATGTACCTCTCTTTACTGTTTTAGTTTTATTGAAAGACCAGTCTTCTTCGTGTTCTTAGCTCGTGCCAGCAGAAGTAATGAAACAATCATAGAGCCGCTGTTACATTCATGGTGCTGTCACCTCCACCCGCGTTTTTGCCATCGTACATATAACGACGCTGCGATTCATTCTGTGACAACGGAGCAGACGCTGCCAATTTGAAACCGGTCAGATTATGTCTGATGCTTTACGGTGCTGCCGCAAACTGCCGATCATCCATAAAATCAAGGGAATGACAATGTAGACGAAGGGGTAAAAGTAGCCGATCAGAAAAAAATTCTTAAGCGTATACGACATCCGGATATGGTGCGTGCTGTAGATCACGAACATCAGCCAGATAAAAGTCGTCAGGCAGGCGATAAGCTTCCAATTCTTGAAGCCGGTCCATTCGGATAACCCGTAGCTAAGGATGAACAAGCACACCGATAATTTAATAAAGGCGCCAAACAGCCAAAGCGGGATGAAAAAAGCATCGATATTCTGAACGAAATTGAGGATGGATACATACTTCGTGAGAGAGTATACAGGAGTCACCAATTGAGAGGCCATGTTTGGCCCGACTACGAACAGAAGCACCAGTGTGGTTAATACGCCCCATAACATAGAAACCGCCGTTCCCCACAGAATCGCACGAGAGGCGGTTTGCTTGTTCTCGGCGAAAAAGAACAGCATGAGAATGATCGAAGGATCTATCATATAGTTGAACGAATATAAAGTGCCCTTAAGAATGTGAAACCAGCCCGAGTCGGCATAGATGGGCAAAATTCTCTTCATATCCATATCATGCGGATTCAGGAACAGCTGCGCGAATAACATGAAGACGAAAATGGGGCCAATGATCTCGGCGCAGCGGCTAATAGCCGTTATCCCCCCTCTATATACGGCATAAGCAACGAGAAACAACAAACACAGCAGGATGAGGTTCATCGGCGTGTTATGGAGCATCACCAAATTTTGAAATTCTACGGTTCCTTTTGCGATGATGTTCATCTGCATAAACCAAAGGAGGAAATAAACCACGACGACTATTTTACCGAGCACGGTACCTAAAAGGTCTTTCACGAAATTTATTAACGTTTTGTCCTTATTTTGCATGCATACACGGAGCATGATCCAGGTGGCGGCCATCATGATCAAGCCCCCAAGCAGAATGGAAATCCAGCAGTCCTGTCGGGATTCCTCCGCGGCTAACCGGATGGGAAGGTAGGAAAACACGATCATGGACGAGATACTGATCAGCCAGAATAGCTGATAACCGCTTACTTTCATCCTTCGCTGCCACTCCCTTCCCTTAATCATTTAGCGGTGCGCCGCTCAATCCGAAGGACCGTAGCTGAATATCCGCCTTGACGGTAACGTCGGTTTTCTTGAAATTTTCATCCCAATCGTCTTTTTGAAGGTTCCACCAGTAAGGGGATTTGCGATGGAGGTGCTCGCCGATGCCGAATACATCAGAACCCCACTGTTTGACTTTATCCATCGTAAGCTGCAATTCCTTTTGGAGCTGCTTGTTGACGTACGTCTGGACAGCAATCATATTATCGGCCTCGGACATATCAAGTGAGGTCGTGTTTTCAAGAAGATAAGCTTCCGCCTTAACGGTTAATACAATGCGCGTGGGATCATTGCCGCGAACGGATTGAATCCGCCGTTTAAGATGGGTTAATCGAAACGACAGGACGCTGCTGCCGTCCTTCCATGGAATGGTTGCCCCTTGAGAAGTTCCTTTCCCCGTCATCCAGGCGGCTCCGGAGCCTTCGGCATCGTCCAGTAGTCCTGTGACTTTCAGCTTCTTGTTCAAGACGGCGAAACCGGACAGCACGGCGATCGGACCCGGTTCTTTCGAACCCATCTTGATATTTTTGATTTGGAGGATTGGCACCAGGGGCCTGATCCCTTCAGAAAGGCTGTCGATGATGAACTGCCTCGAAGAGTAGCTGTTCATCCCGTTGATCTGCAGTTCTTTTCCTGCGGCAATGCTGGAGAGATGTTCCATAGGGGGCTGAAGCATAAGGAAATCCCTGGCGCGGCCTCCTTTAATCAGAATGGTAATATCTCTTAGATTGTTCGCAGGGTCCCTGTTCAATTTATCGAATAACTTGCTTACGTCGTGTTTGTTGAAATACTCTTCGCTTATTGCGATCAGGATACGATGAGTCGTCATTAATCTGCGGGACAGTTTTCTCTGGATTTTCTGAAAGGCTTCGAAAACATCCCTGCCTGTGGCCGATACGACGATGAAGTTATCCGAGCTGCCGGAGCTTCCTCCCTGGAACGGGCCGCTCTTCTGAGAGGGGATTACGATCTGATGACTGACTTCGATCCCGCCGTCGTCTGTATGATCGATCGCGGTCCCCATGACGAAAGCCAATTGATTCGGTTCGATAATATCCGTGCAGCCAGAGGACGACAATAGGAAGATGAGAGAGACGCACAACAGGAAAACGAATCGGTTCATCTCTGACGCCCTTTCTTATTCCGGCCGTTTTTGATCCAGAAGGGATAGCGGATAACCAGATCTTTAATCCGTTTGCCGTCGAAAGGGGCTACAGGGCTCAAATACGGCGTACCGAAGGATTCAAGCATGACCAGATTGATCAGCAGGAAGATAATGCCGAACGCAAAGCCGACGAAGCCGAGCAAACCGGTAATGAACAATATGAGGTAGCGGATAATGCGAAAGGGAAGGGTGGCGCTGTATCTCGGAATCGTGTAAGACGCGATACCCGTCAAGGAAATGACGATAATGATCGGCGTCGATATGATGCCGGCTTCGACTGCGGCTTGTCCAATGACCAGTGCTCCGATAATGCTGACAACCGGCCCGAGCTGATTGGGCAGATGAACGCCGGCTTCCTGCAGGGCATCGAAAATGAACATCATGATGAAAACCTCGATGAAGGTCGGAAACGGCGAGCTTTCTCTGGCTGTCGCGATACCGATCATGAGGTCGCTTGGAATCATCTCCGGATGAAAGGTCGAAAGCGCGACGTAGACAGCAGGCAAGGCAAATGAAATGAAGGTCATGACGTAGCGGATCAGCCGGGTCAGAATGACGAATACGAACCTCTCGAAATAGTCGTCTGCCGATTGAAGCCCTGACCAGAGGGTAATGGGAAGAATGAGGGCAAAGGGGGTTCCGTTCGTGATGAGAGCCACCTTCCCCTCCAATAAAGATGCGGTCACGATATCCGGCCGCTCCGTATTCTGGATTTGCGGGAAGATGGAGAAGGAGCTGTTCTCAAGCCATTCTTCGATATAGGCGGAATCGATTACGCCATCCAACTCGATTTTCCTGAGCTTATCTCTTACTTCCGACAATACTTTCTCATCCGCAAGTCCTTTTACGTAGGTAAGAACAACTTCGGTTTGTGTGTATTTGCCTATGGTCTGCGATTCCATTTTCAGATGAGGGTGAATAATTCTGCGTCTGATCAACGACGTGTTCGTCTGGATATTCTCGACGAAGCCTTCCTTGGAGCCGCGCAAGGTCGATTCCTTCTTCGGCTCTTCAATGCTTCTTGTCTCATAGTCTTGAATCTGAGCGATGAGCGCGGATGCTTCGCCCTCCACCAGTATCCCCAGGCTGCCCTGCAGGATATGATTAACCAGATCCTCGAGGGAATCGTCCGTTTTTACATTGGATAATGGAAGCCATTCGCGTCGGAACATCTCGGAGAGCGTCTGCAGCCGATCGATACCTTGAGGCAAACCGTTAAAAATAAGGGGCTTCAGAACGTTATCCTCTATGCTTTGCATCCGAGTCATTCCATCCAGATAAACAAGTAGAAGTACAGTTTCATCTCTTAATTTAAAAGAACGCAGTACAATGTCATAACAATGATTGAATTGCTCTCTGAGATAGGCTTCATTCATTTCGAGACTACTGTTTATGGTGCTCATGGATGATCCTCCCAGTGGATAAATATAACTTGTTGAATATTATGGGCTAAGCGGAACGCACCTATGCAGCCTGCGGTTCACTCCTTAATCCTTCACAAGGGATACATATTAACAATAAAAAGGGAAATGTTATGTAACATGCTTCCGGAGGCGAAACCAGCTAGCCTGCAGTTGTCACAAAACAGTCCCTTATCTCGTTTAATTATTAGGGCGAACTATGCGAATAATTAATGTGAGTTATAAGTCTGGTTAATAACAGGCGGAGCAGGCGGAAATAGTCTGTAGAAGCGTAAGCGTTCGCCTTTGTACCGCGAATTTAACAGCTAAAGGGTTCCAAAATCAAAAAATTCAGTGGTACAACAGCGTTCGGAAGACGTTTCCGCATGCGCAGCCAGATATTTTCACAGGACTTTAAGAAGATGGGGAAGGAAGTGGATGGATGCAGGAGCTGTATAAGCAGTATAAAGGGCTGCTGTTTAAGCTCGCCTATCAACTGACCGGATCGGTTTCCGATGCGGAGGATGTTGTTCAGGACGTTTTTCTAAAAGCATATGATGTACCGCCGGAGAGGCTGACTGAACCGAAAGCTTATCTTTGCAAAATGGTCACGAATCGCTGTCGGGATCTATATAAATCGGCACGAAAGAAACGGGAGGAATATTTTGGAGAGTGGCTTCCGGAGCCTTTTCTTAGTTCGGATGATGATTTTATGGAATCGGTCGTCCGCGATGATCTCTTGTCTTATGCCATGCTTGTTATGCTGGAGCGGCTCACGCCATCGGAGCGGGTTGTGTTTGTCCTCCGTGAGGCGCTTGGCTTTGATTATCACGAGATTGCCGAGCTTATTGAAAAAAGCGATGCAAATTGCCGCAAGCTGTTCAGCCGTGCGAGTGCCAAGATGGGGATTGTTTCCGACGAGCCCGTCCATCCCGAAGCAGCTACCGAGGAGTGGGTTCACGGCTTCCTGGCAGCACTCAAGCAGGGTAACATGAATCAAGTCTTATCTATGCTTGATCCGGACGTTGTATTTGTCTCCGATGGAGGAGGCAAAGTGCATGCCGCTGCCGATCCGATTGAAAAGCGGGATCATGTTGCGCGTTTTCTTCTCGGTCCGGTACGCCAGGCTTCTATCATTGGAGGCGAAGCGGTTATGGATATGGGGCTAATTAATGGACAACCCGCCATTATTATTCGTTCAAGTGATGGCATTCATACGGTAGGGATGCTTCACGTCGAGGGGAATTTGATTCGCAATATATACTTTGTCCGAAACCCCGATAAACTGAAGCATGTAGGAAAATGAAGATATCTACAATTTGGCAACTGATTCGAACTAGGTTGATACTGGCAGCGGCAGACTGGGACTATTTCGTCCTGATCTGCCGCTGTTTTCATGTAAACGCTAGCGGGCCGACCCTTCGCTTTCATCGGATAATTGACGTTGAGAACCATTATCAATTACTATGAATAGTGTAATATCCGATTAGGGATCGTTATTGGGGCGGAAAGTTGATGGTCCCGGACGGCAGGAATAGACAGGAGCAGTGAATTTCTTATGAAGGAGACAGAACTTGACCAGGCGATCGCCAGTTCTCTTGATAGCATATGGTTAAAGCTGAGAGGGATCGAGCGGATTACCGAAAAAGTGAAGAAGATCGGGGCCGGCTCCAAACGAAACGACAATTATCTGTTTATTACCTCAAGAGGCAGCCGCGGCGGCATCGTGATTGACGGCTGCTATTGCTCGCTGCGACCTGGCTCGGTGTTTATTTGCTCGTCCGGGCAACGGGTGGAATGGATCGATAAAGAGCCGGATGACGGCATTTATGTGCTGCATTTTATGATGGGACAAATCCGTGAACCGCTAAAGGAAACGACGACAGGCGAAGCGAGTGTCTGCCAGGCGCTGCGGATCCGGGGCGAGTATAATATCGTGCCGGCAGCCTCCATCCTCGATAAGTGCCAAATCATCGAGCAGGGCTGGAGCAGCGGGAGTGTGCCGGATCGTCTATACAGCGATGCCGCATTTTTTGAGCTGCTGGGCATGACCTTGAACAGTATGCTTCAGAAGGAGGTTGAAGGGCTGGGACGTGCGAGACTGGAGTTGGAAACACGTTTTACCGAAACCATTCCTGTTGATCAATTGGCTGAGCTTGCGGGGATGAGCCGTTATCATTTTATGCGTTCATTCAAAGAAAAGTATGGAAAAAGCGTCGTTGATTACGCCACCGAGCTGCGCATGAACGAGGCGAAGCGATTAATGGCAGAGAAGAACAAACTTTCGCTTCGTGCCATAGCAGAGCGGGCAGGCTATAATAACGCCACCTATTTCAGCCGCCTGTTCAAGAAACAGGTGGGCCTTGCGCCTGTTGTTTATTTGCGGAACCGGGCCTGGAAGGTCGCCGCATACAGCTGGGCCAATATCGGTCAATTGCTTCCCCTGCAAATTATTCCGCACGCGGCGCCGATTGACCAGTACTGGAATGATTATTACCGAAAAAAATATCAAGCCGATGTCACGGTTCTTCTAAGCCACGATTACGAATTCAACCGGGAGGCGCTGCGCCGCTCTCCCCCGGATTGCATTGTCGCACTGGACTACAATATGCCGGCAGGGGAGAGGAAGAGGCTCGAGGAAATTGCCCCTGTACTGCTTATTCCCTGGGAAGGGACGGACTGGCGCGGGCATTTGCGGGTTGCTGCGGATTTTACGAACAAAGCGAGCGAAGCAGAGAGCTGGCTTTCCCAATACGATGAGAGGGCAGAAAGGGCCAGACAGGCGATACCCGCTGTCTTCAGGGAGCGGGATACCCTTGTTCTGAAGGTGTCAGGCAGTCAATTATTGATCGTAGGCCGCCGCGCCGGGACCGTCCTTTATGATGATCTGCATTTCAGGGTTCCCCTGCCGCTGAAAGAAGGCAATAGCTGGCTGCGCGCGATTACGATAATAGAATTGGGAGCGTATGCGCCGGCGAATATAGTGATCAGTGTAAACGGCGATGCGGTATCGCAGGCTACGTGGATGGAATTGCGGCAGACAGATGTGTGGCGCAGTCTGCCAGCCGTAAGCGGGAATGCGGTGTTCCATCTGCCAGGCTTTCCGTGGTTTGAGTTTCCGTGGGGGGAATATTCCGCGTTTAGCCACGGGCGAATGCTGGCGGAAATCGCATCCGGCGCTTTGAGGGAAATAATGGGGTGAGCAAAAGCTTAAAACTTGATGCTTGAAGCTTGAAGAAGCCAATTGGACGTATGGGACGAAGCTGCTGCTGGACTGACCGGCAGTTGCACAATTGTGCGATTTGGGATGATAAAGTAAGCACGGGCGTTTATTCACAAACAGGAGAAGATGATCTATACTTTATTTGATAATGATTATCAATATCAAATAAAGGGGATTATTGAATTGAGAACAGGAAACCGCCAGAGCAACATTAGGATATGGAATAGTCGGGGGAAGGCTGCATACGGTTCAATTCTGCTGCTCATGCTTGCTGTTATGCTGGCCGCTTGCGGAAGCGGCAATACCAATCAAACATCGGGCGGACAGCCCTCTTCCGGGACAAGCGGGGCTCAGGAGCAGACAGGCAGCGCTGCGCCAGCGGATTCTGCTGCGGCAGCGGACAAGCCTGCAGAGAGTGCGCTCAAGACGGTTCAGCATGTTTACGGGGAGTCGGAAATTCCGTCACACCCTGAACGCATTGTAAGCATCGGACTGGAGGACATGCTGCTGTCGCTGGAGGTGCCCTTGGTGCAGGCGAATGGCATGGAAGGGTATTATTTATCCGAGCAGCTGCAAAAGCAGAACATTCCGGTTATTTATGCTGGCGGAGCGCTTAATTACGAAGCCATATTGGCTGCTCAGCCGGATTTGATTATCGCTGCCAATGGTTTTGCCGATCAGGCCGCATACGAGAAGCTTTCCCAAATTGCGCCTACAATTGCCTATGACCGCGATCAATGGAAAATCTCTATCGTGGAAATTGGCAAAGCGCTTGACCGGGATGACAAAGCGAAAGCGGTCATTCAAGCGTATGATGACAAATTAAAGCAGGCGCGGGAAACGATTGTACAAGCCGTCGGAACGGATAAGACGGTTGCGCTGGTTCGGCCTTCGCAGAAGGAGGCACAGCTGTTCTTTCCGGATTTTGCATACGGGAGCGTGCTGTATAATGACCTGGGCTTGGCTCCGGCGTCCAGCGTCGTGGACCTTCAGAAAACAACAAAGGATACATGGGGCATCTCATTGTCGCTGGAGAAGCTGCCCGAGTTGACGGCCGATTATTTATTCATCACCGCAGGAGGGTCTTTGTCTTTGGCGGACGACTTTCAAAAGGCGATGGATACCATAACGGAAGTGGAGAATCTGCAGGTCTGGAAAGCGATTCCTGCCGTGAAGCAAAACCATGTGTACAAATTATCCGCGAGATACTGGATGCTCAGCGGTCCTATCGCCGACAGCATGAAAATCGACGATGTGACAGCCGCGGTCAGGGGCAAGCAATAACGGGACACTTGCATCTTTTAACAAGAAGGCCAAGGCCGAGAATACACTGTCGGATAGATCCGGCCATATGGACGAGCTGCCATGCTGATTGCTGATCCATTATTGTCATCATAGGAGAGTAGGAAAAAAACCATGAACCTGAATCGCAAATTCATCTCAACGATAGCATTGACTCTGCTGCTGACCATGCTGCTGGCCGCTTGCGGCGCGAATTCGACCGAAGAATCATCCGGCTCAAGCCCGGAGTCCGCCTCCACGTCCGAGGGCAGCGGACAGGCACCAACGACTGCCGCTTCGCCGTCGGCAGAGACGCAAACCCGGGTGTTCCGGGATTATGAAGGACGTGAAGTCACGATCCCGACGCACCCGCAGCGGATTCTTGTCAATCAGTTTATGGGGCATCTGCTGGCTGTAGGAGTTAAGCCGATAGGGGCGACCTCCAATCAATTGAGTCAATTCGAGGATTCGTCGTTCCTGAAACCGCTGGGGTTGTCCGCTGGGGTGGAAGACTTGGGCAACACGCTATCCTTGGAGAGAGCGCTCAGCCTGAATCCTGATCTGATCATTCTGCAGCAAAACGCCGTTGATGAACTTAAAAATTACGATGAATACTCCAAAATTGCTCCTACCGTCGTATTAAGCTATGGCTCCAAAACGATGTTCGAGCAATTGAGGGAAATTGCCGATATCGCCGGAGTGCCGGAAAAAGCGGAAGAGTGGATCGCACAGTACGAGGAGAAAGCCGCGCAATACCGTGAACAGTTGGCCGGCGTAATCGGTCCGGATGTGACATTTACGGTGATGGAGGCGTGGCCGAAGTCGGAAATTATGATTTTCGGAAACCTCTTTGGCCGGGGGACCTTCAGCCTCTATAATTCGCTGCAGTTGAAAGCACCGGCGAAGGTGCAGGAGGCGGTTATGGACAAGGAGCCGTCCTATCTGAAGGTGTCGCTTGAAACGCTGCCTGAATATATTGGCGATTATGTCTTTTTGTCCGTGTACGATTGGCAGGACGGCGATAACGCCGGGCTGGAAGCTGATTTCAAAAATGCGCCGGTTTGGCGCAGCTTGCCTGCCGTCACCGAAGACCGGATCATCCAGGTCAATGTCAATGATTTTCTCCCCGGTGATCCCCTGTCTATCGAGAAACAAATGGAAGCGCAGGTTCAACTGCTCCTGGAAAAATTCCAGAAAATGAAATGAGAGGCAGGCCTGCTTAAACATGATTACTTCAAAAGTCGCGGAAATCGCGGCTTTTTTTAACCTTATAGAAGGATAGGGTTCACATTTATCCATTTCTATAAGGTCTGAGAGAAGAAACTTGCTGCGCCGCCAAAGGACGGGGGCAGACGTTTTCTTGATTATTGTAATAAGCTTCTGGTTGTCGGGCGATCAAGAACCTGACGCCCCTGCTTCGTCGGCAATCATAATGTCCACCTTCGTTCCGCCTGGTGTTCCGCTGAAGAAGCGTACTCGCACTCGAGATCCATATACCAGAACCAGCCTGCGGTATACATTATAGATCCCGGTGTGCTGTTTAAAGTAGGGAGAGGCTCCGTCGACACCCTGTTCGAGTAATTGTCTGATCATCTCCAGCACTTTGGGGTCCATGCCGATCCCCGTATTGAGAATCAGGAACCGTATGGCAGATCCCATCCGCTCGATGGTGATCTTCAGTTTGAACTCCCCCTCGGACAAGGCCGGGCTCCAGCCGTATTTTAACGCATTTTCCACGAACGGTTGAATGCTGAGCCGCATGATTGGCAGTTCCAGCAGCGAGGAATCTATATCCCATTCCGTCTCGATCGACAGCCCGTTGCGGTGGCGGTGAATGTTAAGGAAATCCTGGATAAAGGCCATTTCTTCGCTTAAAGGTGCCCAGCCGGCGTCGTTGCGGACATTGTAGCGCATCATTCTCGACACGCTCTGAACCATGTCGCTCACGGCGTTTCCATTGTTAAGGATGGCGTACGACTCGATGGTCTCCAGCATGTTAAAGAAAAAATGCGGGTTGGTCTGCGCCTGCAGCTGAAGCACCTCTTTCTCCCTTTCCTTCAACTGCGCCTGATAAACCTCGCGCTCCATCTGTTCCAATTCAACCAGCATCTGATTGTAGGTTTTCACGAGAAAGCTGATTTCATCTTTGCCTGCGGGCTGGGCCACCGGCTCATATTTGCCCCGGGACAAATTGCGCATGCCGCCGACCAGCCTGTCCATCGGTTTCAGGACAATACGCATGGTCGGGAAAGCGATTAGGCAGCAAAGCAGGAGCGCGGAAACCGCAATAAGCAGAGTCCATTGAAGCGACTGCCTCACGCCGCTTGTGATCGCATCCAGCGGCGTGACCCAAATCAGCTTCCAATCGCCGAAGTCCAGATCCTCCAGAACGGCCTGATAAGATACATGCTGTGAAATTAGCGTAAATTCCGGGTCCGCCGGATTGTTACGCGCAACGGCTCCGCGTAGATGCTCCAGCAGTTTATCATCCATCTTCTGGTTGGTTACGGTCGCTCCGCTTAGCGGATGGTAGAGCAGAATCTGCCCGTCTTTGTCGGGAGAGGCGCCTTTCATCAATTGCCGGAAATAGTCTGCGCGTATGTCTGCAATCAACCAGCCGTAGATTTGTCCATTCGATAAGTCGATAACCGGACGGATAATCGAAAGGCTCTCTTCCTGCTGGCCCAGCACATAGCGGGTCGTATGGGCGGTACTCAGCACAGTTTTGCGAACCTCGGAAATGTGTGCGAAAAAAGGATCGTTTTCAAAAGGATAGATATAATTCATACTTCTCTGATAAGATTGGTAGAGTATCTTTCCGTGCAAATCCATATAGAGAACACCGAGCAGCTCTTTATGTGATTGCATGAAGCTTTGCAGGATGGGCCTGAACTCAAGTGCATAGCGGGCCTGCGAAACCATGTCGGCTTTGGGCGTTTTTATAAATTTCTGAAAATTAAGATCGATCAGCAAAGGATCGAGCGCCTGGCTGATGTCGCCGGTATATTGGGAAATGTTTTCTGCCACCAGCTGTGTGTACTGGGAGGTAATGTCGGCGGAATGATTCATGCTTGAGCGTATCATCGTCTCATACCACCCGAAGCTGGCCAGAAGAATCGGCAAAATCGAGATGGGAATGAGCACGCCGAGCAGCTTGAATTTTAGGGAAAGGCGGAATTTATTTTTATGAAGCTTCAGATATGGATGCATAATTCTGTTTAACCTCCTACTAAAACGATTGTATTACTTTGATATTGCAATTGTACATGAATTTTTCAGCGAAAGAAGGGTCATTCATGAGAATTTGCGTGGCTGATGACGAGAAACAGGTTCGGGAAGGCATTATTCATAAGCTTCGGGACTGCCATCCCTACGCAGAGGTGTTCGATGTCGGGTTTGGACAAAGCGCGCTGGACAAGATATTCGCCGTGCAGCCTGATCTTCTGTTTGTCGATATCCGCATGCCGGAAATGGATGGACTGGCGATCTTGCAGGCGGTGAAGCGCTTCAGACCACGAACGGAAGTCATTGTGCTGACAGGGTACGGGGATTTCGAATATGCGCGGGCCGCGCTCCAGGGGGGCGCTCTCGATTATATGCTCAAACCGGCTGACCGGGGGCAGATGAGGCGGCTGGCCAGTCAGGTATACGAAAGTATGTTTGGACGATTTGCGGAGCAGCTTGGCCGGCTGCTGAGACAATCTGCCTGGTCATCTGCGGTCTCTCCTGTTTTTCATGGCGGCAATCTGTCGCTCTGGTTCGATGAGCGTGTCGGCAAAACCATACAATTCCGCGAGTCGGCGGGGGGCGGGGAAGCTGTTGGTCCAAGCGGGGGAGAATCCCCTATCGGGACGATTGCCTTCGAGTTTGGCGAGGCGGTTATCGTTTCATCGGCATCTAATCCGTCAGGAACTGTCTTCTTTCGGACTGAGGAATTCCCGGAGATATGGTCGGCTGAATATTCCAGCTGGGAGACGAAGATTTTCTTTGGCGTACAGCCGGATCTGGCGGTAAATCCTGTGAAGGAGGTGTCATCGGAAGCAAACCAGGCCCGTCGGCAGATTTTGTATGCGGTGAAGGAAGCGAACCAGGAGCAGCTGGAGCGATCGGCCGACTTATGGCTGAATGCCCTGGAGGGTCTTCGAGTCGAGCTGTTAAGGCGGGAATGCGCGAAGCTGCTGTCTTTGCTGGACGAAGGCCTGCTGGGAGAAGCGGCGGAAACGCAATTTGCGGGACCGGTCCGGGACCGGGCGGCTGACATAGCGCCCAAGCGGGCCTGGCCGGAGCTGCGGGCCTGGCTGCGCGGGACGCTGCTGGAATATCTGCCCCCGGGCAAGAAGGCGGAGAGCGGATCACGGGCTGCCACGTGGGAGGAGATCATTCAGTTGCTGGAGGACGGGGAGAGCCCGGGCTTGTCGCTTGAGGAAGCGGCTGCCCGCGCAGGCATTCATCCCGTTACGTTCAGCAGACTGTTCAAGCAGCGCATCGGCGTCAATTTTGTCCGCTATATGGTGGATCGGCGGATGAACAGGGCGAGTTTCCTGCTGCTGAACCGGAACGATTCCGTGGCGGCAGTAGCTGCGGCTGTCGGATATGCGGATTTGCGGCATTTCAGCCATTTGTTCAAACGGGCTTTTGGCATGACGCCGGGAGAATACCGCAAGCATCACGGCAGTACCGGCAAGCCCCGCTAAAAAATTCACCTGCAGTGCTAAATAATTCCCGATGTTATCAGCCCTCGCATGCCTCTATAATCATAGGAGGAAGATCAAGCGGAAGACGTAGACCCGTACGGCTACTAAACCTAGTTAATTGATCAGAAAAGTAAGCTATCGCTTGGCGACTGGACTACCGGAGAAGCGGAAGACGAATACAAATTTCCAGCAAGGGAGAATATCATCATGAAGAAAACCGCCTTCGTTATCCTGGCATCGGTTGCCGCCATTATTCTGCTTCTGACGGGCTGTGCTTCCAATAATACCGGGCAGTCCGGGTCCGGTGCATCCGCCGTGAACGACCCGGGAGCGAAAGACCCTGTCACGATTACCTATTGGAGCCGCTGGCCCGAATCCAAGCAGGCGATCGAACAGACGATCGCTGAATTTGAGAAGGATTATCCCAATATTCACGTGGATTTTCCCGATATCGTCTCATCACAGTATACAACTCAACTGCAGGCTGCGATTTCCAGCAACAGTCTGCCCGATATATTTGCCAATTCCACATCTGTGCCTATTGATCAATTGAACCGTCTCGGACTCATCCACAATCTCGATGATGTGCTTACGGAGGAACGGAAGCAGCAGTTCTATGAGGGGACCTGGACGGAAGGCTATATGACGCTGGACGGAGGCGTCTACGCTCTGCCGCACTTCACCCCGCGCCGATACTCGCACATGCTCTACTATAACAAAGACGTATTGACACAAGCGGGACTGACAGAGAACGACGTTCCGAAATCATGGGAGGATCTGGAGAAGGTCGGCGAGAGGATCAAGCAGGCCGGGAGCGATGTTTACCCGCTGATTCTCGGAATCAAGACGGATTGGCTTGTCACTGGATATGTCGGCCAGATGGCGACTGCGATCAAGCCGGAGGTTGTACCGAACGACGGCTTCAATCTGCAGACGGGACAATATGAATTTGACTCTCCGGGCTATGTGGAGTCGATCGAATTCCTCAAGAAGCTGCAGGATGAGAAGCTCCTTCACCCGAACAGTCTGGTCATCGATTACCGCGAAGCCTCCAGCTTGTTCGCCGCAGGCAAAGCCGCATTCATCATCGACGGCACGTTCTTGTCCTCGGAGCTTCAGCAGAACAACAAATTTAACGATTTTGGCGTAGCTCCACTGCCGACCAAAGACGAAAAACCCTCCTATTATGCATTCCAGGGAGAGACGAAGGCTACGCTGCATGTCAGCAAAAATACGAAGCACTATGAGGAAGCCAAGCTGTTTCTGAATTACTATATGGACCATTTCTATGTAAACCAGCTGAAGCTTGGTGTGGAGGGTTCTCCGATTATCGAACAGAACAAGACAACCCAGGTCGACAATCCGCAGTTTCTCCAGGCGCAGGACATTCAAGACAAGGCGTTTATTTTGTCGCCCCATCCTTATACGCGCAATAAAGCGGCCGTGCAGGTCAATACGGAACTGAACGGCAAGAAGCCAAAAGAGAATGTCGGCAAAATTGTCGAAGGTTATCTGACAGGCCAGATTACGGATGTGAAGAGCCAGCTTACGCAGCTTAGTGCGGGTTATAACCAGTCTTTGAAGGAATCGATCCAGAAAGTGAGTCAATCCGGGCAGAAGATCGGCGAACAGGACTATCAATTCCCGAATTGGACGCCATTCACACCGTATACAAGCGATCAATACAGAAATCTGCCCAAGTAAGCGAAACTTGCCGGCCGCCGAAGAAGCTTAGTGAAAGAGGGGGCTGGCGGATCGCCGGCTTTCTTTGAGGGAAGAAGATACGTACTTTGCCGCCAGAAGCGGTGAAGGCGTTTCTTCTAATCCTCCGTGCAATAATAACGCTATTACGCCGTAACAAAGGGGGTGTAAAGCCATATGTCCACAACGGCTGATGCGAATATTTCAAGAGCCGAGGCCGCTCCGAATCGTTCCTTCTCCTCGATTCCACGCCGGAAAAGGGTACGGTATTTATGGGCGTATCTGTTTATATTACCGCAGTTGGTGTTCTTTGCAGCGTTTACGATTTATCCCATCGTGATGAGCTATGTGTATTCTTTTTACGAGTGGAGCGGTATCGGCCCTCTGGAGAATTTTGTCGCATGGGATAATTTTGCGAAGCTGCTCCGGGATTCCTCATTCTGGAATGCTTTCCGGAACAGCCTGATTTATATTGGCGCGACAACGGCGATTTTGCTGCCGGCATCGCTGCTGCTGGCTCTGGCCCTCAATAAAGCTGTGTTCCGGGGCAAGGTATTTTACCGTACGATCTACTTCCTTCCTGTCGTCACCGCGGCATCCACAGTCGGCATTATCATGAAATTTATTTTTGGCAATGAGAATGCGCTGGTCAATGAGCTGCTGCTGCGGCTTGGACTTCTATCGGAGCCTGTCCCCTGGCTGGGTCAAGCCGGAACGGCGATGGGCGTGCTTATTCTTGTCGGTTCATGGAAATTTTTCGGCATGGTGATGGTCTACTGGCTGGCTGGCCTGCAGTCGCTGCCCGGCGAGGTGTTCGAGGCGGCAAAGATCGACGGGGCCAGGAGCGATCAGGTGCTGCGTTATATCACACTGCCTCTGCTGAAGCCGGTAGCCGCCGTCGTGCTGCTGCTTACTGTCGTGAACAGCATGCATGTGTTCGACCTGGTAAAGACGCTGACCGCAGGCGGGCCATTCTACGCAACAGAGACGGTGGATCTGTATATCTACGACTATGCCTTCAATACGAGCGGCTTTCCCCAGATCGGGTATGCTTCTTCGGCAGGCATCGTATTCGGATTGATGATCTTCCTGCTGACCCTGCTGCTCGGCTGGCTGGCTAACGCGGCCAGGGACCGCAGCGACAAGCTGCTCAGCGGACCGGAAGGAGACGGATGATGAGACGAACTGCATTCAAGCACGGACCGAATCTGCTGCTGCATCTGCTGCTGCTTGCGCTGGGCGTCTTATGGGTCTATCCTTTTGTATGGATGATCTTCTCCTCATTGAAGACGAATACCGAATATATCGCCTCAGGCATCAAGCTGCTGCCGGAGGCGGCACAGTGGGACAATTTTGCCCGCGCGTGGCGGGTCGGCCATTTCTCCACTTATTTTACCAATTCGGCAGTTATTACGGCCTCAACGGTTATTATTGTCGTCGTGCTGTCGGCACTGACCGGATATGCGCTCGGACGGGTTCGTTTCCCGGGCAGCCGGTTCCTGATACTGGCTTTCACGGTAACGATGTTCATTCCGAAGGGCTACACGATTATTCCGATCTATCAGATCATCAAGCATCTCGGCTTGCTGAATACGATGCCCGGCGTCATTCTGGCCGAGTCGTCCGGCGCCCATGTGCTCTTCATTCTGCTGTATGCGGCACATTTCCGCGCGCTTCCCAAGGAGCTGGAGGAATCGGCGGAGATCGATGGGAGCGGGTTCTTCCGGACCTTCCGGCAGATCATGCTTCCCCTCTCCAAGCCGATCATCTCCACGACGGTAATCATGCAGTTTATCTGGACGTGGAACTCCTTCTTCGTCCCGCTGATATTCACGTTGAACAAGCCGGAGCTGCGGACGCTGGCCGTCGGCATGTTCTCCTTCACGGGAGAAAATACCGTCGATTGGACAGGAATGGCTGCAGGGGCTGCGATCTCGCTGATACCGGTTATCCTCGTGTTCATTGTATTCCAGCGTTATTTCATCAACGGCATTGCCGGTTCGGTCAAAGGTTGAACCGGATCAGGGCCAAGCGACCCCAAAATCCTATAAATCCGAGGAGGAAACGAATATGCCTGCAAAGCCGCATATTGTCATCTTCAATCCCGATCAATGGCGGGCCGATGTCATGGGCCATCTTGGCAACATAGCCGCGGTCACGCCGAATCTGGACCGGCTGGTTCAGACCGATGCGGTGTCCTTCCGCAACGCGTTCTGCCAGAATCCCGTTTGCACGCCAAGCAGATGCTCGTTTATGAGCGGCTGGTATCCTCATGTCGGCGGACACCGCACCATGTTCCATATGATGCAGGAAGACGAGCCGGTACTGCTGAAGAGTCTTAAGGACGAAGGCTATACCGTGTGGTGGGGCGGCAAAAATGATCTTGTTCCAGCAGAGAACGGGTTCGAAGCTTACTGCGACATCAAGTATCAGCCGGAGAAGAAGCCGCGGCCGGAGACAAATCTGCATTTCTCCGACGGGTGGCGCGGCGATCCCGAGAGTGATAATTACTACTCGTTTTATGCCGGTAAGCTGGAGAAGGCGCCGGACGAGGAGGCTTATTACGATGGCGATTGGGCGAATGTACTCGGGGCCATCGACTTTATCCGAAATGCCCCGCAGGATAAGCCGCTCTGCATTTATTTGCCGCTGCTGTATCCGCACCCGCCTTATGGCGTCGAAGAGCCCTGGTTCAGCCTGATCGACCGCGACAAGCTGCCGAAGCGGACGCCCGCGCCGGATTGGGAGAAGAAGCCCAGTCTGCTAAAGGGTATCTTCGAGCGGCAGAAGCTGCAGGGGTGGACAGAGGATCGCTGGCAGGAGCTGCGCGCCACTTATTACGGTATGTGCGCGCGGGTGGATCATCAATTCGGAATGCTGCTTGATACGCTCAAGGAGACGGGGATATACGATGATACGGCGGTGTTCTTCTTCTCCGACCATGGGGATTTTACGGGCGATTACGGACTGGTTGAAAAAACGCAGAACACGTTCGAGGATTGCCTCACCAATGTCCCCTTTGTCATTAAGCCGCCTAAAGGAGTCGAGATCCAGCCCCGCGTCAGCGAGGCGCTGGTCGAGTTGATCGATTTCCCTGCAACGGTTGAAGCACTGGCCGGATTGACGCCAAAGCACACCCATTTCGGGCGTTCGCTGCTGCCGGTGCTGGCAGGAGTGAAGGACGAGCACCGCGATGCGGTGTTCACCGAAGGGGGGCGGCTGTTTGGCGAGACGCAGGCGATGGAGCTGGAGAGCACATCGATGGGAACGTCTTCCGGCCTGTATTGGCCTCGTGTCGGACTGCAGCAGCTTGAGGGTCCCGAGCATACGAAAGCGGTGATGTGCCGGACGCGCGACTATAAATATGTGAGACGTCATTATGAACGCGATGAGTTGTATGATCTGAAGCGCGATCCCATGGAGACGGACAACCGGATTGACGATCCCGAGTTACAGGAGACAGCAGCTTTCCTCAAGGATAGGCTGCTCACATTCTATCTGGAAACGGCCGATGTCGTTCCGCTAAAGACCAATAAGCGGAGCTGAGAATTTTCCAAATTACAGATCAATTTTCACACCGATGGCTTGTCTGCATTTCCGCCAGAAGATGTGACGATGGACTGCAAAAATAATCGCAATGATCGTATCCAGGTTATATTCTTACGCGAAGCAGCACTAAAATATCGCCAAAAAAGCCGGTAGACAGACACTCTGTTCAAGTGTCTTCTGCCGGCCTCTTTTCATTCCTCCTGTTATTCCTGCACTTTGCCCGGTTGATTTATACGCCGCATTACTTGTTGGCGTGCCGGAAATCCTCATCCCATTTGTACTTCTCATTATAAATGCTCATAACCTCTTCATATAAAGGACTGGGGCTCGCGTGCGGGCTGCTCTGGATGATCCGGTAAAGCCGCAGAAAACGGTCTCTGGGGAGCTTGCGCGCGTAGCGCTGCACCAAATACGGATAAAGCGTTATGTACCGCTTCATTCTGACCGCGGCGCCGGCAACGCCGGTGAGGATGCTCTCGCCATGCTCCATCTTCAGAATCTGGGCCTCATGCAGTAAAATATACCTGAACGTATTTTCTTTCAGGAGGTCCCGCCTGATTTTCGCGAGCTCGCCAATATATTCGACAAGATCGGGGTTAAAATGGTCCATCAAGAGCGGGTCCAGCATAAGGTCCATATCCTTGCGCAGCACGAACGATTGAAGCAGCAATATTTGCTCGGCCCGCAGCTGGTCGGTGTGAACGAGCGCCCCGATTTCACGCAGCATTTCATAGGCAAGCGGTTTATCGCCGCTGTGAAACACCTTGATGGCCGACTCCCGGTCATGAACAAGGCCGGCAAAGAGGCTATAGGCCTCCTTATGAAATAATTGTTCCAGCTGCCAGAGCAGAAGGGCAGAGGCCGACCGTCTCTGGACTATCCAGAGTACAGCGAGCAGCAGCAGGCCTCCTGCAGCGAGCAGACCGCTCTGCATCATGGATTCGCTCAACGTCAAGCCGGCGAGCATGATGATCAGTATAATGATTCGCACGCTCCAGATCGAGCGCTGCAGCATCGCGGCAGCTCTCTTCTCGACGCTTTGCAGGGCGGTTTTGCCGCATACCGGGCATTCTGCGTCTCCCAGAACGGTAAAATAATTGCAGCGGCGGCATATTTTAAGCTTAGAATAAGGATAGCGTGTTTTAATATAAGGGTTAAGTCGTACCGGAAGCTTCTTCATCATTCGCGGTCACGCTGCCCGCTGCTTCTCAGAATGGAAAAGACAAGCTTGCTCAACTGCTCGGGAGACGGGGCTTTTCTCACGCGCGAACGGTAGATAAGGGCTTTGATAACGACAAAAAGAAACAAAAGTCCAAGGGAGGCGTATGTAACCATGTGTTGTTCCTCTCATACAGTAAAAGTGATTTCCTGGAATCTATCAGGTATACTTATTTTGATAGTATATCATTATACTGGGAGCAGATACTAACCGTTACTATTGAACTAGATTGCGAGACCCATTCGCGCTAACGCAAAGGAGTACATTTATATGAGTCAACTCAAACGTTTTTCACGCCGTCTTATTATGGTCTCGGCTGTTCTGCTGATGCTGCCGCTGGGCAGCCTGTCCACGGTCCATGCGGCGCAGGGCGCTTCTCAAATCGACGCGGTGCTGGTGCTCGATGTAAGCAATTCGATGAGCGCGAGCGATCCGGGCAAAATCGGCAACGAAGCGATGAAGATGTTCATCGACATGCTGTCGGCGCAGGGCGATCAGGTTGGAATCGTGGCCTATACCGACAAGATCCAGCGCGAGAAAGCTTTACTGGAAATTCAATCGTCAGAAGATAAAGAGAGCTTGAAGGGCTTTATCGACCAGCTGGACCGCGGCGCCTATACGGACGTATCCGTCGGAGTCAAGGAAGCCATGCAAATTCTGGATGACGGAGCCGACCCCGGTCATGAGCCGATGATTATATTGCTTGCCGACGGCAATAACGATTTTGATGATAATTCCGGCCGAACACAGGCCCAGTCCGATGCGGATATGCAGAAAGCCGTCAAAGAAGCGAACGACAGCGGCGTACCGGTTTATACGATCGGATTGAACGCTGACGGGAAATTAAACAAGGAAGCGTTGGCCAAGATAGCGGATCAAACCGGCGGCAAGTCGTTCTCAACCGATTCGGCGGATGATCTGCCGCAAATATTAAGCGAAATTTTCGCCAGCCATCTCGACTTGAATGTCGTTCCGGTCGATTCGTTTACCGCTGACGGGAGCTACCAGAACGTGAAGATTTCCGTTCCCAACGCGAATGTGCTGGAAGCGAATATTTCCATTATGTCCGCCCAGCCGGTTGAGGCGAAGCTGGTCGACCCGTCCGGCAAAGCCATCGCGATTCCTTCGGATAATGTCCTGCTGTCAAAGTCAAAAAGCTATTCCTTAATCAAGCTGCTGAAGCCTTCAGAAGGCGACTGGACGCTGCAGGTTAAGGGGGTTAATCGCGATAAAATCGACATTAATCTTATCTTCAACTATGATTTGAGCCTGGCGATGGACCCGCTTGCTTCGACCGCCTATTCAAAGGGCGATGAGGTGCCATTCAACTCTTACCTGGTCAGCGGCGGACAAAAACTGGAGGATCAGGCACAATATAGCAACATGAAAGCAGTTTTGCTCGTTAAAGATTTAGACACCGGCAAGTCCGAGGAGATCCCGATGGACAATGCTGGCGATCATTTCGAAGGCACCTACAAAATCGCCGACGAGCATGACTATGAAATCAAGGTAAGGGCCGAGGAGGAAAGCTTCTTCCGGGAGACCGATGCGGTTGCCATTACGGCCAAAGAGGGGGCAGCGGGACAAACGAACCCGGTCAAGCCGGCAGATGAGGCAGGGAAGCCATTCCCCATGGTGCCTGTCATAGCAGGTGTCATCGGATTGGCGGTTTTGCTTGCGGCAGCTTATTACGTGCTGCGGCTCTTGAAGCAGGCGAACCGCGGCTTTGTCGGACAGCTCGTCATTGAAATCCGGGATGAGAACACAGGCGACAAAACGTCGCCGCAGTACAAGAAGCTGTCAGCCTTCAAGGGCAAGCTGCTGCTCCACCAGCTGCTGCAGCTGGCGCCTGAATTGAAGGAAACCGAAAAGGTGATTTTCAAACCGGGCAGCAATGACCGCATCATGCTGCATAACGCCTCCTCCTGCACGATTGAGAAATCGGGACGCGCCGTCGATGCGGACCGCGCATTGGAAATGAAGAGCGGCGACCGCATTACGGTGACGCTGACGCAGGTGGACAAAACGATATTCATCGAATATCTCGTATAAATAGAGCCCAGGAGGTAGTAAAGAATGAAACCAATCGTAAGAGAGCATATACAGCAGCTTGACGTTTCGCTCGGCGGTGGCATTGTCAGCGAGAAAATCCGGGTAGACACGATCGACAACCCGATTTTGATTATTGGACTCGGCGGTACCGGCATTGATGCGCTGCTGCGCCTGAAATATCAGATTAACCGCCGCTTCAAGCTGCCGGAGGATCCGGTTTCCAAGCGAAAACGCGATAAGCCCGACAATGTGGAATTTCTTGCCTTCGAAACGAATGAACAGGACCGCAATAAAAAGTATAAAGGGATCGGACTGGATCCCATTAACGAATTCGTGCTGCTCTCTAATGCGGAAGTTGGAGGACTGCTGCAAAACCGCAGTATACTGGAGCCGTACATTACCGACTGGCTGTCGCCGGAGCTGAGCATTACCGACGGGATGAACGGCGCGGCGGGCGTACGCCAGGCAGGACGTCTGCTGCTGTTTACGAAGATCAACCAGGTCGTGCAGAGCATCGACAAGAAAATCAAGACGCTGTCCGTCGGCACGAACAAGAAGCTGATGGTCTTTCTGCTTACAGGCTTGTCCGGCGGAACGGGCAGCGGCTGCTTCCTTGATATTTCATATATCGTCAGAGGAATTATTGAGCGCGACCACGGAGCTGCAGGCATTGACCGGGTCAACACACTTGGTTATTTGTTTACGCCGGACATTAATCTTGCCAATAAGAGCCTGAGCGACCATACGCGCGAGTACATCAAGAAGAACGGTTATGCCGCGTTGAAGGAATTGGATTACTGGATGAATGTGGACAGCCGCGGAGAACGGTTCAAGCAGCAGTACGGCAATATTCTGACCGTCAATTCGCCGCTCCCGCCCTTTAATCTATGCCATCTCATCTCTGCCACCAACGCGGAGGGCAAGCTGCTGGAGAATGCCTACGATTACTGCATGAACGTGACGGCGGAGAATATTACGAACTTTATCTCCAGCGAGGAAAAGCAGTCCGGCGAAGAATTCGCCATTCATGACTATATCAGCAACATCCGGACGAACATCGCCCAAATGAACAAGATGTACCCTGCTAATTACGATTACAACATCATCGGAGCTTCATCGGCGGTGCTGCCAATCGAGGAAATGACGACCTATTTGGCCTACAGGCTCTTCAATAAAATGGACAAAATGTTCGAGAAGGCGCCAAGCCAGGATGACGTGGAGAAATTTGCCCGCAAGCTTGGAATCGATCTGGATACGATGATGAAGACATTCGATTCGCGTGTGCCGGAGCCGCTGCCGGGATTCGAGAACAGCGAGCGTCTAAGCTACAACAACGTGATCAAAATGCAAGCCGTGAACATGGATACCGAGCTGGAGCAGAACTTCCTGGCCCGCGCGCGCGAGGAATACATCAAAGCCAAGAAACAGCTTCCGGGCGAAATCGTCGGGCAATTTACCGATCAAATCCGCCGTACCTTCCTTCACCCGGAGCAGGGGCCGTTCTACGTATCCCGTCTTCTGCACACCGAGAAAGGCTTTTGCCTGCTGAAGATGCTGCTTTCCTATATTGAGACGCTTCGCGAAGGGCTGTCGCGGCTTCCCCGGGAGATTGAAGCGGCCAGAGAGCAGGCCGAGGAGCGCATGGGCGATGCGAAGAGCGCGTTCGTGTCCAAGGACAAGAAGAAGAACAATTATATTGAAGCGAAAATAAACGAGTATTGGCTGCATGCCGATGTCGAGCGAATGGAGCAGCTGATAGAATTTTATGAGGATCTGCACCAGCTGTTGAATAATGAAAACAACCGGATTTACAACGTGTTTACGGAAATTTTAAATGTGCTTAATTCGATCTTTGCCAAGAACGGCGACATTCTCACCAACGGGGAAGAGCAAGCCGACCATAAAGGGAATAAAACCTATTATTGGAATATCGTCGGCGTGCCGGACATTTCCGATGTGATCAGCCGCTTGATGGACAAGAAGGACGGGGATGACCTGATCCGCGACTTTACGCAGGAGCTGCTGGATCATTCGAATCTGTGGGTGAAGGAGCAGGAAATCGATATCGTCAGCTCGATCTCGGAATTTCTGACCGATAAATTCGGCGACCTCATTACAAAATCGATGGAAGAATTCCTCGTCATGAAATATGGAAACGATGAATCGATCGAGAAATTCGTCGAGCGCCATATCGCGAGCAAGCTGGATGAAGAGGCCGTGCCGGTATTCCACTTAAGCAACAGCTCGGGCAATTTGCATGTGCCGTCATGGGGCTTCGTGTCGGTGCCGCTGCAGGCGCCGAGCATTTTGCGGGGGATTCGGAACTATCAGAACAACTCCATCGGCAAATCGCACTTCACGATCAAGGAAAGCGAAGTCAAAAACCGGATTTTCTGGCTGAATACGAGAAATGGCGTGCCGCTGTTCGTTTATACGCCGCTTAAGGTATATGAGGAAAGCTATGAACGGACTATTCTGGACAAGGAAGGCATCGGACGCCATCTGGTGCAGACCGACCGGGTCAACTGGACGTATCTGCCGTCGCCGATTCCCGAGAAATCCTGGGGGGATACGTACGTCAATTCACGCGTGAGAAGCTATAATGCAAGGGTGCGGGCCGAGTTTGCCAAAGCGGAGGGCTACCGGATCATTGAGGAGAAGGGCATCGACAACAACACAAGCAGCCGATACTCCGTCCGTTTCACGAAGCCTTTTCAGCTGGCGGATGCGTTGAAACCATTTAATATGCTGCTGGATGCGGCAAAGCCGAATCTGGGTGAGGTCAAACGCGCGCTGAACGAGCTGAACCGGCTGCTGTCCGAGGGGCTGGAGCCCGAAGCGGCGAAGGATATATTCGGAAGCTTCACGGAGGAGCTTGCGCAGGAAAATCTGATCCGTTCACCGGAGCTGCTGGGACGGGTGCGCGAGGAATTGGCGAAGTACGAGTCCATTTCGGTTAAGGCGAAGGAGCTTGAGCAGCTGCTTCATCAGCATCAGGATGAGGAAAAATGGCTCGATCAGTTTATCGAGGCGCTGTATACGGAGACGATCATCAGGAAGGGCGCGCTTTATGTATACGACCGCGAGCCCGAGGAAGAAGCCTGGGCGCCTTTCGCTAATTTAATGAAGAGCAGCAGCTATGTCGAGCATGAGGTGTTCGAAAGCTTCCGTCAGCTTGATGAGAAGAACCGCAGCACGCTTATGCGCAAGGCGGCGCGCCGTGTAACGGAGCTCACGGCAACGGAGGATACTTCAAAGCTGCTGGCCAAGCTGGAGGAGCTGCTGGGCACATTCCTTGACGCGCGCGAGCGTCTCGAATATGAGAAGGTGGAGCTTGCGAACGGCGAGGAGATGCACCGGTTTTATAAAGAAATGACGACAAAGCTTAATGAAATCCGTAGAAAGCTGAAATAGCGATGAGAGCCCTGCTGGATCGATTCGCAGCCGACTATTCGGCCGCTGAGCAGCAGCTCAGCGGCCTTGAGGATGATCAGAGCAGCATTTACTATCCCACCGTATTTCTATATATCGGCGATGAGGCGGGGCATGCGATTGAACCGATGATCCGCTCGAATAAGCTGAAATGGGATAACAATGCCGGCGTTATTTACTTCCATGTTTCATCAAGCGGGACGAATGACAGCTTGGGGGCGGGGAATGAGGCAAACCCCGCATCCGCATACCGTGAAGCTGATCATGGCCGATCCGACCCCAAGGTTATGCGGGTTGCCTTATCCGGAGTAGCGGCGGGTGAGCGGGATAACCGCACCAAGCGCAAGGATATCGGAGCCGCTTTCCATGAGGCTGGGCGTCATTTGGACGATCTCAACCGGGCGCTGCGGCAGGTTAGCGATACGATTGCGGATTACGGCCGCTTGTACGCCTCCTTCGACCGCCTTCATCTTGCCGTTATTACCAGAGTGGAGGATCCGTTAAACGTGCTTGTTCCGGAAATATCGCTGCTTGCGCAGTCGATTTTTCTGCAGCTGTTCAAATCGGTGCAAATGGATTTGTACGCATTGATTAGCGAACGGGAGCAGTCGGAGACGTTCGGCTATGCCAGCGCGGCGGGAATCAGCTTCCTGCGGGAGCTCGAAGGGATGCAGCGGCCGGATTACGCATACTCCGCGCGGCTGCAGGTGACCGGCGACGGCTTGACAATCCCGGTAATTCACAAGCCGTCTCCGCTGTTTGATCTTGTTTATGTGTTATCCGACCGCAACGAGCGGGGCATTTCGACCTTTAATGGAATGCAGGATAACTATGAGATCATCTGCCATATGCTGCTGCTGAAAAACAGAAAAAGAAGGGATGCGCAGGTCCAGTCTCATGACGCAAGCTACAATAATTCGTCCTTCAGGAACAGCCTGATGGCCGAATCGGGGAGACAGGGCTTCGTCTCGGCGGGACTGGCCAAGGTCAAGCGTCCCAATTATTCGATTGCCTTAAATGTGCTGTACCACTTTCTCAAGCAAATCATGGTGCGGCTGCAGAGCGCGCCTGATCCAGGCATGAAGGAAAAGCTGGCATTGTTCGGACTGGATGCGGCTGCGATAGAGACGCGGATGGCCGACCTCGTTCCAGACGAGGATCAGCTCGCCGATATGACGGGACTCCTGACGAGCGGCATCCGGTACGATCAGCTGCGGCGCATGTCGCTGCGCGAGGCCGAGGAGGCTTTGTTCGGCGACGGCTGCGCGGACTTCTTCCGCAAGCATTTCACCCGGCCGGCCGAGGAGCGCATCGGGTTAATAAAGGCCGGGGAAGAGCTGCGGCGCGCCGTTAGCCGCAATATGCAGGAGCATCCGCAGATCAGCTTCTTTCAGGTGTCCGAATGGACCGACGAGAAGAATGAGACCGGCAGTGTGCTTGAGGCGGTTCGCGCCCGGCAGCGCGATTTGGTCCGGGAAATCGATCTCGCCCGGGAGGAGCTTGACCGCACCCGCGAAATACGTGCCCAGGATTTGAAATTTCAACGGCTTCCATTCATGGACAAACATAATTTACGTGCCTTTATACATGCTTTTTTCGATACGGTCTACCGTCTGCGGTGGCAGCTGCTGCGGTTGGAGACAGAACTGGCCGTGTACCGGAAGTTATCAGGCGAGCTGGAGCGTCTGCACGAGGAATACCGCAGCCGTGTTGTTCGAATGGCCGCACTGGAAGCAGAGTTTCATGCGGCGGCGCAGCAAAGCATCCAATTGGCGGATGATTATATCGGGCAGAATATTTTCGATTATTACGAGCGGGTAACCGGCAGCGTCATGCAGGATATCGAAGAGAAGCGCGGCGCAGGGGCATTCTTCGAGGAGCGGCTCGTGGGCCGTGTAATGGAGCTTCTGGATCAGGGAGAACACGCGTTTATAGAGCGCTTGACCGGTATATGCCGCAGGCACATCCTGACCGCCGAGCCCTTTGCCCAGACCTTCGAGGAGGAGCTGCTGCAGCGGGCGAACGTATCTGTTGCCTATCATAATCAGCAGGCTGTATCGAGGGATGAGCTGTTCCACCGGCTGTACCGGACGCTGGAGGATAACGCGGCAATTCATATCCGTCTGCTTGATTATACGCATCAGCATCGTTATGAGGAGAAATATTTGTTTGGAGACCGGGAGAGCGAATTTATCCGTTATGCTCTTAGCGTGGACGAAACGTCACGGATCTACAAGCTGGGCTGTGTGCACGAGAAGCGCAGCAGCGGGGTGGAAAAATTGAATATTATGGGCGGCTTTCATTTGGAAGATTTGATGTATTATCGAAACGGCAAGGTGTATTATGAAGCCTATTTGCAGAATGGGTATGAATTTCACACGCTTGATCCGTCTCTTCTGCCTGAGCTCCGCTGACCGGTATATATCGATAATCGCAGTCCACTAGCAAGTGAAAGGGTGCTGTCATCATGCAACGAAAAATAAATATGCTTCTCCTGTTGTTCAGCATAATCGGCGGCGCAATCGGATTCGCGTTCGGTGAAGTGATACTGGGGGGGCTGCTGGAGAGCTGGCCGCGCTTTATCGTCATTGGCCTCTACTTTGGCGTTCTGGCCTTGTGCATCGGCCTGGCCTGCCTGCTTGCGGAAATGATCGCGCCCCGGTTGAACGGGTCTTCCTGGCGGCAGCGCTATACCGACTTATCCTGGAAGCTGCTCGTCCCGGCTACCCTTATTCTGCTGTTTGCTGTCGGCGGCCTGCTTCAGCTGCTTTACGGGCTGCAATTCGGCGGCGTGAAGCAGGTGAAGGATATTGTGCTGGTCGTCGACAATTCGGGAAGCATGCTGGAGACCGATCCGGACAACGAGCGGTATGCGGCAGCGAAGCAGCTGATCAACAATATGGACAGCGATAACCGGGTGGCTGTAGTCGCCTTCAGCAATACCGCTGAGTTGATCCAGCCCTTTGTCAGTCTGGACACGCAGGACGAGAAGAATTCGGTGAATGCCGTAATCGATTCGCTCAAGCCAACTGACGGAGGAACGGATTTCAGCCTTGCGCTGACGGAGGCAATGAAGACAATCGAGGGCAAGGAAAATGCCAAACGCGGCACGTTGGTCATTCTGCTGTCAGACGGCTTCAGCGAATCCAATATCGACCAGCAGCTTGCGGCCTATCAAGAGCAGCAGATTGCCGTCAATACGGTGGGTCTCAGCGTTGTTGATGCCAGAGGCTCAGCTTTGCTGCAGCAAATAGCGGAATCCACCGGCGGCAGCTATTACGATGTGTCGGAAGCAAGCGGACTCGCTCTCGTATTCCAAAATATATACGATAAAATCGACAACCGGACGCTGCTGACAGAACGGACCGATACGATGGCGGATAATACGTTTTACACGCTGCTGCGTATTTTGTCGCTGGGCATTATTGGAGCAGCCGTAGGAATCTCGCTGGGTTTGCTGTTCGACAACCGCTTCCTGGCGGTAAGCTTCGGCAGCGGGGGGCTCGCCGGCGGCCTGCTGGCTGGTTTTATTCTGGATAACGGCTTGTCCGGGCAGGCATTCACGGACGGTTTCTGGCGGTTCATCGCTGTGCTTGTGCTGGCGGCCATCATCGGTTTATTTACACTCGTTGTTCCGGTGAGCGAGAATAACGGCACCAAGCCGCGGGGCGGCGGACGAAAAGGCAGCAGCCGCGACATTCCCGCCGCGGGCATGGGCGGACGGACGAAGGACAGCCGCAGCCATGGATTTTAATTGATGCGGGAGGCGGAATAGATGCAGTTTACCGATGCGAAGGAAGGTTCTCCGGTCATCAGCGGCTTGACCCGCACAGTCGAGGAGGACCGCTTCACGCTGCGCTGGATTTGGCCGCGGGACATCGATGCGGTTTACATCCGGAAGACCCCTGCCGAGCAGGCGGAATCCGCAGCAGGGGACACAGGAAACGTAAAGCTGTACACGAGGGCGGAATATAAAGCGAACAACGGCTATCACAGCCGCCTGGAAGGCATCGGGCGTTATGTCCTTACGGTATTTGCCTGCCGGGAAGGGAGCGGCGGCCCGCAGCTTATCCGGCAGGCTGACGGCGGGAACAGTATCGAAATCAGTGCCGGCAAGGCTAAAATTTATTATTCGCTCTTGGATAAAGGCGGTTTTTTGAGAAAATTCAAAACGATTCAAATTCAGGTGACGACCGAAGTTCCGATCGCGAAGGACGTGCTCTGCTACGTCAAGAAGCAGGGCGGTTACCCCGCAAATAAAGAGGATGGGATGCTGTATCCTTTTGTCGCGCCGTTCCCGGCGGGAAAAACCATCCTGCCTCCCGTTGAGGTGGGCAAACAGGATTTTATCCGGTTGTTTTTCACCGATGGCCGGACCTACGGGCAAATGTACGAATTGATTTCAGTGTAAAGGAGGAAAAAGCGCATGGGTATTTTCGATCTTTTCAAAAAAAAGCAGGAGGCGAAGGCGCGGCCGTTGTTCTATGATATCGTCTGTCCCTACTGCTTCAGCAAATTCACGCCGGAGGAGGTCGTATTCCGCGCTGCCCATTCCCGTGAGGACGATGAAGATTATGCCCTTGGAGAAGACGAGGAGCTGAACAAATACCGCGAGCGCTTTGGTCTTGATTCCGTGCATGACATGGAAGCGGTGCTTCGTCCGCAGGACGTGCCTGAAGAGCATCGGATTTACTCCAATCACGTGCTTACCGGAATCAATGACCGTTACGGCGAGCTCACGCGCAGAAGGCTTTGCCCGAGATGCCATAATGAGCTTCCGGTGACCGCCGGCAAAGCGCCGAGCAATATTATTTCCATTATAGGCGCTTCCCAGGTGGGGAAATCGGTGTATATGACCGCCTTGATCCATACACTGCAGAATACGACGGCGGACCACTTCAACGCGGCCTGCATGCCGCTCAACGCGGAGATCAGCCGCAAGTTCCGCACCTATTACGAGGAGCCGTTATTCGAGCGCGGCGATCTGCTTGCATCCACCCAGAAGGAGAAGATGCAGGAGCCGTTTATCTTCCAGTTCGTCTTCAAGGACGACGAGAAGCCGCCGCTTACGCTCGTATTTTTTGATGTGGCGGGCGAGGGGATGGTCGAACAGGATTACCTCGGTCTCCACGGTCAGCATATCAAGAACTCGGCAGGCATCCTGCTGATGGTCGATCCGCTGCAAATCCGTTCGATCCGCGAGAAGATCAGAATGAATCTGGGCGATAAGCCCGGAGAATGGGTTTCCCAATACGATGAGCCGCGCGACGTCGTGCTGACCATGTTCGGCGATTTTATAGCTTATCAGGAAAACAACAAAACGGATATTCCGACAGCCGTCGTGCTGACGAAGAGCGACATGCTTCATTCCCTTAAGGATGAGGATGGCGAATATATTAAATCGAACAGCAATGTTTTTAATAATATGGTGCACCGCAATTATTTCAATCTGACTGAATTCGAGAATATTGACGGCGAAATCCGCCGCTTCATTGAGAAGGTCGACCGTCCGTTCAAGGGCACGATGGACGTTTATTTCAAGGATACGGCTTATTATGCGGTATCCGCTCTGGGCAGCAATCCCGTGGACCAGAAGCTGCAAACCGTCGTGAGTCCCATCCGGGTCGACGAGCCCTTCATTTGGCTGCTTTATAAGCTGAACTATATTGAGGGGAGAAGAGAATAGTGCGCGATTCTACGCCCGGCAGGATGATCCAGCAGCAGATGTATGCAAGGGAAAGACGCGGTATTTTCAGATCCACGGAAGGCTATGACACAATTGCCAAATCGGACGGCCTGGACCCTTCATTTATCAAAAAAGTGCTCCATCCCCTCTGCGTATACGATGCGCCTACCGAGCTGGCAGCGCGCGGCGAGAAGGACGATGCCGCATATCCCGAGACGGTGCATCTGCTGCATCTGGAGAATGGCGACGTTCTGCTTGGGCGAAGTGTCTACAGGGCAGCGGATTTCACCGGACTTCGCAGCGCGTTCTTTACGCATAACTACATCATACCAAGGGGTCATGGCGCGGACTCGGCTGGTGAATATGAGGACTGGCTGCAAGCATCCTTCGCCGATCATTATGATATCGATAGCGGTACGGAGATTGCGGAGCTGGCCAGACTGCCGGTTCAGGCGCCGGCTGCGGGCAGAACGTCCTATCGTTCCCTATTGGCGCGGCTGAATATTGGAGAGACGCCATTCAAGCAGCTGCTGTATGCGGTAATGGCCGCGGTCGGCGGCAAGAAGAAGGTGTATGTTGCGCTTGATGTGCCGATCAAGCAGCTGCCGGACCTGGCCAAGCAGCTTCTTGGGCTGCTTTATGCGAGCTTGCCTTATGCCTACCGCAGGCAGCTTGGTTTTATCACCTATGCGAAAGAGCCGCAAAGCCGGAAATCGGTGCATCTTACGTTTGTGGAGCAGGGAAGCCTGCGCCTGGGGGACCGGAGCATCGAGAAGGATTATATATTGGATTTCGCCAGCGGCAGGCTGATGAATGTCGATCTGGATGGAAAGGATCAGCCGTACCTGGACTTCGCCTGGGACAATTTGGATCGCCTTGAGCGCGCGGACAGCTTCTATCAATTTGCCGAGCGGATGCTCGAAGACATGGAACCGGAACGCCAAACCGCAGCGGCCAGCTATCATGAGCTGTGCGTCATTTATCAAATTGAGGAAGGCAGCAAATCGCTTTATGAAACGCATAAAGCAGCGGTGCTGCACGGCTTGCTCGATTATCTGCAGCCAACCGGCTCGCTGGATTCCAAGATGCGGCTGAATGATTTGTTCCTGTCCTGCTTTGACTATGAATTTGACCGGGTACGGCAAGGACAGGTTCCGGAGCCGTTCATAATGGATGTCTTTAAGGATTACTATCGGATCGACGGCAAGCATATCGAAAGCAAGCTGGTCTCTTTCATCATCCTGGCACTCAACAATGCGAATATGCAGAACGAACAGGAAGCAGCCGCCTCTTTCTATGCGGCCGTGGAAAGCCATTCTGCCTTAAGCAGGGCGTTCTTCGCAAAGCTGCTGACTGATGCGAGATTAGCGGGCAGCCTGTTCATTCCTTTTCTGGAGATAAAGCTTCAGGCTGCGGCGGGAGCAAAAAGCGTGCTTGAGCTGGTCGGGCAGTGGGGAAGCGTTCATCCGGGACTTTTTGGCTATGAGCCGTTCCATGCGCTGGTCCGCCAGCAGTTGACCGACAGGCTGGCCGAAGAGGGCCATTCGATACCGGCGGCAAACAGGACGTTCGGGCAGCTGCGCGGGCTGACTGGGGAAGAATGGTCAGAAACCGGGAAGCAGCCGTCTTCACAGGAAGGCGTTGGCCTGGTTCAGGAGCTGGAGCTTGCCGTCTATCGCGCGATGCTCAGTGAGCTTGACCTGGACAAGCTCACCGAAGATCAGCTTGCGTCAGCAGAATTCCTTGAGTTCCAGGGTCAGCTGCAGCGCTGGAACGGACAGCTGCAGGATCCCCGGCAGAAATCCGCAGCCGCTGGACTGCTCGCGGTTTATGAATGGTTCACACGGCCGGAGCCGACAGCGGCATTATTCGACCGGCTGTCTCCGGCTGAGATCGACCGTGTGCAGCAGGCAGGACGCCGGCTGTTGGCAGCTCATCTGGGGCCGGCTGAGTTTCCGCGTCTTGTGCTGGCATTTCTGCGCAGTCCGGACATGGATACGGTGGATTATGCGGGGCTGATCGATTATTTGCAGCGGAACGCTCCGAACAGGGAGCTGGTATACCGTTTCTTCCAATGGTCGGAGAATCATCCGGATTTCATGAGATCCAGAGGCTTTGTGCCCTCCTACTCGAGTGCTATCGTCGGTTACTTTACGAAGGTTGACCGGAATGCTTTCAAAAAGCGGGCGAATCGGAAGCAGCTTTTCGACATGGCGGGAGCATCTCTCACTGCCGTGTATAAACAGGCTGAGCGGGGGCTTGCCTCGCCTCTTGGCAAATTTTTTCGCCGGAGCCGGAAAACGACGATGATTACAACTATTCTGGCTTTAGGTATTATTCTGGTTGCCGCCGGCTTCATCCTTTCATTCTCCGGCAAGGGCGATTCAAACCAGGAGGCTGCGGATTTGCCTGAAGCGCAGCCTCCGGATGAGACGGACATCGTCAAGCCTGATACGCTTGTATACGCAGAACAAACGGCGGCATCCGAGGGGCAGGCAGCATCGACCTCCCTTGTGTTCTTGTTCAAGGACGCAGCAGCCTGCACCCAATTTAAGCCGGGTTCATTAACCATACAGTCGCCGGGTGTTGAAGCGGTTGAATATACGGAGCTTGCCATTACTCCTGCTTGCGGCACAGATGCCGCGAATGATGGCACGGACGATAGTCAAGATGGCACGGACGCTAATCAAGCCGATGATCCGGCAGTGACGGAGTCCACGAATCCAGATGCGGATCTGCCTGTGGAATCTCCGGGTTCAGATGCCGGTACTGAGGCTAACGCGGGCAGTAACGACAAGACTGACACTCCAGCTGATGGTGCTGCTGGATCGGAGGTCAACGCAGAAGCCGGCTCTCAGCCAGAGAACGGCAGCAATGCCACGACTGGGCAAGAAGGCTATCCCAATCGGGTTGTTGTTCGCCTTGGCAAGCAGGCCGATATTCCGGTTGACAGCATGATTCGGGTGGGAGAAGTGGAATACGAGCTTTCCGTGCTGAATGATACTAATGAATAATAAACACCTATTTTCAGATGGAACTTGCGAGTGCTGCACAGTTAGGCCAGGCAGGCTGTAAGGGTTGCCTGGCCCTATTTTATGAAAGAAAGTACAAAATATGTTTGAAATTAATCAAACGATCGTTTAATATAGACCCATAAGACATAAGTATCTATTATTATATGAGCTGAGGCGCTATAAGAGCAAAATAACTTTTTATTAATTAATCAAACAATCAATAATTATATAAAAGAAAGGATGTACATCATGAAAACAACAAGCCTTGAGGAAGTTCAAAGAATTTTTAAGGTGCAAAAAGCCAAATATTCACCCTCCAATCCCCCCAGCTACGAGGAAAGAATGGACCGTCTGAAACGGGCCGACAAGCTGATCCGCGATCACTGGCCCGAATTCATCCAAACGCTGCAGGAGGATTTCGGCAGCCGCGATTCCGATCAAATATTCGGAGCGGATATTCTTTCACCGCTTTTTCACGGCAAGCATGTCCGGGATCATCTGGCCCAATGGATGAAGCCGGAACGCAAATCCTCCGGGCTGCTGGGGCTGGTGGGGCAGAAAACGTATATTCTGAACGAGCCTCTTGGCGTGATCGGCATTGTGACGCCTTTTAACGCCCCTGTCAGCCTTGCTTTTGACCCGGCGATTGAAGCATTGGCCGCAGGGAACAGCGTAATGATCAAAGTAACGGAAAGCACGCCGAGAACGGCCGATTTCATGCAGAAGCTGGTGGCAAAATACTTCAAGGAAGAAGAGATGGCGGTCGTGACGGGAGAAGCGGATGTATCGGCCTGCTTCGCTGCACTGCCCTGGGATAAAATGGTTTTCACCGGGGGCTCGGAAATCGGTAAAAAAATTCTTGCGGCAGCAGCACCTAATTTGACTCCCGTTGTCCTGGAGCTTGGCGGCAAATGTCCGGCTGTTGTCCTTCCGGATGCCGATATCCGTGCGGCGGCTCCCCGAATTTCGCTTGGACGTACTGGCAATGCAGGGCAAGTTTGCCTTGCCGTCGATTATGCGCTCGTACCGGAGACTAAGCTGGAGGCATTAATCCAGCAAATTGTGGAGGTCGATCAGCAAGCCTTTCCGACTATGATTAACAACCCCAAGGTATCCTCCATTATCAATCAGGCCGGCTATAATCGCATTGTCGGTTATATTGAGGAGGCAAAAGCTGCGGGATGCCGGATCATTCAAGTGAATCCGGCCAACGAGAAGCTTCCCGATCCCGAAACGCGCAAAATTCCGCTCACCATTGTGGTAAACCCGGGCGAAAATCTGCAGGTCTCCAAATATGAAATATTTGGCCCTGTGCTCTCGATCTACTCCTACAAACATTTGGACGAGGCGATCGCATTCATTAACAAGCATGAGAAGCCGCTTGGCTTATATGTTTTCGGCAAAGACAAAAACGATATCCGCAAAGTCGTCTCCAGTACATCAAGCGGAGGTGTTACAGTCAACGATATAACCCTGCATGCGGGTACCAATACAATGGGTTTTGGCGGCGTAGGCTATAGCGGCATGGGCAGATACAAGGGCGGCATCCTTGGCTACAAGGCCTTTTGCAATGAGAAGGCGGTGTACGAGCAGGGGCTCATGGGCAGATTCACGGCCTCATTCCTTGTCCCATTCGCCACTGACAGACCGCGCAGCATGATGCGCAGAATGGTTGGCATCAAATCTCAGCCTCGCTGAAGAAAATCCGCTTCCGGTTGAAGCTATCAACCCGCCGGCTGCCTGCTATAAGCAGACTAGAGCAGATGATATCGGGAGAGAAAGCAGTATTAAGAGAATACCAGCCAACCGGCGGCGCGGAATTAGGCTTTTCCACTTCAAGGTCAAATACACAATCATGACGGATAATCCCCACATACAATGTAGAGCATTCAACAGGAAAGAGGGCTCACAAGTTGTCATTGGAAGGTTGCCAATGCAAACGTGTTGGGGGATTCACCGGCATTGGCGTAATCCTGGCTCTCTTTATATTGCTGGTTATCATTTCATAAACAATATGAAAAAACTGCGGCGATTGCTCCCGGAATCCAGCCGGCGAACGATCGTCGCAATTTTTTAAAAAAATATAGGGAGGGTTAGACGGCGAAGACCGTTTCCTCTTGTACTAAAACAAAAAAGCCTCACATCAGGGAATCAATGCAAGGCTCTGATGCTTTATTATCGATTTCTGCTGCGTTTCTTGACCTGATTATGGTATTGAGCCGCAGCTGCACGTGGCCGGTGCTGGGATTTTCCTTTCCCGGTACCGGCATTTTTTTGACTGCGGTTCGATATCGTGGCTGTCGGTCCCATGAAGGAGTTGAACATTTTAAACATCGGTCCTATCTGCGAGAAAAAACCAAACATCTGTTGAAATTTCCCCATCATGGACATGATCCCGTCAAGACCGCCCGCTCGATTCTGGGCTTGAGCGGCAAATACCGGAGCAGATGGGGATTGTGGCGCAGCCGACTGATCGAGGGCATTCGAAGGTCCGCCCTGGGTCGGCAGAAAAGCTTTGGTTTTGGCTTTTTTGCTTCTTTGCACTTCAATCACTTCCTTTTAACATGATTAGTTTTACTTTCGTTAATCCCTTAATAAGGACGATCATGACAAGATATGCCGGGAGCCGGCAATCGGTATGGTTGATTAACTACCTGGGCTTAAATATGGTCCATCGCCATGATATGTTCGCCGGTTGTTTTGACGGCCTGTTATATGGGGGAACCAACGGGAGCGGTTGGCATAAGATGTGTCGATTCGCCCTTGCGGCGCATAATATATAGCAAAAAACGAATACTTGCGAGGGATTGGAATGAATTTTAATCCGAATCAACTTTTCGATTGGAGCAAGTTCCTCCAGTCCTTTACTGGAGAAGAATCTATATTTTCCGCCTCGAATAACAACGATAAGGTCGAAGCCTATATGGAACAGGTCGGGGAAAAAATCCAGTCAATGGTAACCAAGTCGTTTCCCATGAGCGCGCAGCCGGCACAGAAGGCCAAAGTATTCGAGACCCATAAATCCGTTTTCGTCCGCTGGAAGGTTCCCAAGAAAGTCGATCCCTTCAAAATCCGGATTCATGTCAACAACCAGCGGGTTCGTTTATCGAATATAGCCAATCACAAAAATTTTTCCATTCAGCTTCCATCACAGGTGACAACAAGAGGCTGCCATGCCAAAATTCATAAAGGCATTCTTGAAATCCGCTTGCCAAAATCCTTAAAGCGATTAAAGGAAAAAGAGATCTTTATTTACGATTTGTAGGCTGAAATCCCTTATGAACCTACCTACCATCCAAACATACAAATCTAGCAATATACAATCCTTCCTATCAAGGCTTGCATAAAGTAGATGATAGACAGGAAGACGAGCTGCAGGCATCAATCAAGCTGCGCTTCTTATCCTGGACTAACGTCTTCATAAGGGAGGATTTACAGATGGCAGTGAGCAGAGAGCAGGCCAGGAAGCTTTGCGGAAAACAGGTCTACGCCTTGAAAAAGGACGGTTCGATGGTTTCCGGCAAGCTGGTTCAGATCAAGGGAAACCGCCTGATTATTGCACAGGAAAAAGGAAAAAACGTAAAAACAAAAGCGTTTCTTCCACTAGTGCTGTTTGATTTACTGGCAATTGGCACGGAACCCTTTGGTTTTGGGGGCGGATTTGGCTTTGGTCCGTTTGGCGGATTCGGGGACCCCTTCTTTTTCTAAAAAAATGGCGGCTGTTCTCTCGGGCAGTATGAAGTGCGGGAGGCGGCTGCCGCTTCTTTTCGGCAAAGAAAGGCCCAAGATGAGACTCGCCGCGAACTGGTATAATCAACATACATAATTCTAATAATGCTTGAATGGCTCCTTATTCCATATTGCATACCAGGGGGAACACTCGAATCTATGGCTACCTATCAATTTAATCCGGCTCCTCCGCCCGAATCCCCGCCCCGGCTGCATCTTCTATTCTGGGGCAAGGAGGATTGCCTGCCGGGGCATGCGGCGGGACCGGGAACACGGGATATCTACAAAATCCATTTTGTTCATAAGGGCAAAGGAATCGTACGCCGGGGAGCCAATACGTTTGAGCTTGCGGCTGGGCAGGCTTTTCTCATTTATCCCCATGTCGTCTATTATTATGAAGCGGATGCTGATGATCCCTGGACCTATTCCTGGATTGGTTTTCAGGGAACGGACGTTCCTGGGCTGCTGGACCGGACGCAGCTCTCCGATCTGCAGCCGGTATTTGTCATGGATAACAAGATCATGCCCGTGCTGTACGATCAACTAACAGCAGCAGACTCTGCAAGTCCCGCCTTCGATTTGAGACTGATGTCCGTATTCTACGAGTTCCTGGCTGCCTTGCTGGAGTCCAGCGGCACTGAAGGCGCGCTCTCCACCCTCTCAGGCAGACAGGAGGAGTACGTTCAGCAGACGCTGGAGTTTCTGCACAGCCATTACAGCGAGGACATTTCGCTCGCCAGCCATGCGGACAGGCTGGGGCTCAACCGCAAATATTTGAGCGCTATATTCAAGAAGGCGCTGGACATACCGCCACGTGAATATCTGCTGCATTACAGGATGGAAAGAGCCTGCGAGATGCTTCTTGCCGGCAAACTGACGGTTGGCGAGGTTTCCCGGTCGGTTGGGTATCAGGATCCGCTGCTGTTCTCCCGCATGTTCAGGAAAGTGAAGGGAATCCCGCCGAGAAGATACCGGGAAGAATATAAGCCAATCGGACATTAATCCATATAAGGCTTCCATTGCGTTATAGGCCAAGCCTCCTCTAATCCTTACAATATAGTAGACAATACAAAAGGAGTGATTCATGTGGTTTATCAGGCGGATGCCAAGCGTTATGAAAAAATGACATATCGGAGAAGCGGAAGGAGCGGTCTTAAGCTCCCTGCCATCTCACTTGGGCTTTGGCATAATTTCGGAGGCATTGACAAGTTAGAGAATGGAAGGCAAATGGTAAGAAGAGCGTTTGATCTGGGTATTACTCATTTCGATCTTGCGAACAATTACGGTCCTCCCGCCGGCTCTGCCGAGGAAAGCTTCGGGAAGATTCTGAAGAATGATCTCAAACCTTACCGGGATGAAATCATCATCTCTACCAAAGCGGGTTATTACATGTGGCCTGGACCCTATGGAGAGTGGGGCTCCAAGAAAAATCTGGTCGCCAGTCTCGATCAGAGCCTGACCAGGATGGGACTTGATTATGTGGATATTTATTACCATCACCGTCCCGATCCCGATACGCCGCTTGAGGAGACGATGTCGGCGCTTGATTTGATTGTCCGTCAGGGCAAAGCGCTTTATGTCGGCCTTTCCAACTATTCACCGGAAATGACGCTTGCCGCCTCCCGAATTCTGAAAGGGCTCGGCACGCCCTGCCTGATCCATCAGCCGCAGTATTCCATGCTGGCCAGAAATCCGGAGCATGGGCTGCTTGATGTTCTGGAAGCGGAGGGTATCGGCTCAATCGCCTTCTCCCCGCTCAGCAAAGGGATATTGACGGACCGGTATTTGAACGGGATTGCTGCAGATTCCAGAGCTGCCGGGCCGAGTGTGTTCATGAGTCCGAACGATCTGACTGAAGCTGTACTGGGGAAAGTGACCAGGTTGAACGAGCTTGCTGCCGGGCGCGGCCAGAAACTTTCCCAGATGGCCTTGGCCTGGACGCTCCGCGGCGGCAAAGTCACCTCCGCTTTAATTGGAGCGAGCAAGGTGAGTCAAATCGAGGATGCCGTGGGGACTGTGGGCAATCTATCCTTCACGGATGAGGAGCTTGCGCGGATCGAGCAAATTTTGGCCGAATAGCCCGGTTCTTTGAAGCTTCCTTTCTCATGTTTTTCGGCGGGCAAGGTTTAAACCGTCCATCCATCGGTGAAGCTGTTAAAAGCTGAAGCAGAACGGGAAGCGAGTGACACCGATGATGGATCCCAACGAAACCCAAGACGCGAATGAGAAGCTGAGCGACATTCTTGAACAAAATTTGTTTAACATTAAACGTGAAATTGGAAACAGCTTTGATATCAAGACCCGAACTTTTCAAAAGCGGCTGTCGGACGGCTCCATGCTTCACGCCGGCGTTGTTTATACGGAAGGGATATCGGCCCTGCAATCAAAGATCAGCGATCTGTTCAGCGAAACCGAAACTGCAGGGAGTCTCTGTCTGCAGCCTTCTGAATGCATGGATGCCATGAAGCAAAGCATACTCACCGACGCCAATATTATCGATATTTTCAGCCTCGGGGAGCTCTTTCATTATCTGCTGGCGGGTTACTGCATCGTGATGCTGGACGGGACGCACAGAGCGCTCGCCGTCGACACGGTTGATGTTAAAGCCCGTCCGGTAGAGGAGCCGAGCGTTCAATCTGTCGTCCGAGGACCGCGCGAAGGCTTTAGCGAAGTGCTTAGCTGGAATACGGCCATGCTGCGCAGAAAAATCAAAAGCCGCAATCTATGGATGGAATCCCGTGTAGTCGGGCGGGAAACGCAAACGACCATTGTGGTGGCCTATGTGAAAGGGATCGTCAATGACGATGTGCTTGAAAAAGTAAGGAAGAGGCTCGACCGTATCGATATCGACGCCATTCTGGAAAGCAATTATATCGAGGAATTCATACAGGACAAGCAGTTAACTTCTTTTCCGACCGTATTCAACTCGGAGCGGCCGGACGTCGTTGCGGCTCAGCTGCTGGAGGGGAAGGTGGCCATTCTGGTGGATGGCACCCCTTTTGCGCTGGTCGTGCCGGCGCTGTTTGTCCAGTTCTTTCAATCGCCGGAGGATTATTATCAAAGGGCGGATTTTGCCACCTTGATCCGGATTCTCCGGTTTATTTCGTTCCATCTGACCATGCTGACACCTTCCATCTACATCGCGCTTACAACCTTCCAGCAAGAGCTGCTGCCTACGACACTGATTTTTAATTTGGCAAGCCAGCGTGAGGGCGTGCCCTTCCCCGCTTTTCTGGAAGCTCTCATTATGGAGGTTACCTTCGAAATATTGCGGGAAGCTAGCGTCCGGATGCCCAAAACAGTCGGACAATCCATATCGATCGTCGGAACGCTAGTCATCGGCCAGGCTGCTGTCGATGCCGGACTGGTTACGGCAGGGATGGTTATCGTCGTGTCGATCACCGCCATTTCCAACTTTGTCATGCCTGCGTTTAATATGGGGATAGCGGCGCGGATTCTGCGTTTTGGCCTGATGGCGCTCGGAGCCACGTTCGGACTATTCGGCGTGTTTCTCGGGATTATTCTCATTACGGTGCGATTATGCAATCTCAAGTCATTCGGCGTGCCTTACATGTCACCGATGGCCCCCATTCATTTTAAAGATCAGAAGGACAGCCTGTTCCGGGTGCCCCTTCCCTGGATGCAGCTGCGCCCCGGAAGCATGAAGACGAAGAATCGTGTGCGGCAAAAGCATTATGCTGACGGGCCGGAGAGCGAGTCATGACGCTGCGGCATGTGTGGAAGCTGACGGCGGTTTCATGTCTGGTGCTTGTGCTTTCAGGCTGCTGGAGCCGCCATGAGCTCAATGAGCTGGCGATTGTTGTCGGAATCGGGATAGACAAGGAGGGCGAGGATTACAAAGTATCTGTTCAGGTTGTTAATCCAGGCCAGGTGTCAACGCGCAACGGGATGTCAAACATCCTGAAGCCTGTCGTTACTTATGCCAATACGGGCCAAACGGTGCCGGAAGCGATTCGTAAAATATCGCTGCTGTCTTCCAAGCGCTTGTACTTTGCCCATTTGCGGATGGTTGTGTTCGGGGAGACACTGGCTCGTCAGGGCATCAATAAGTCCATCGATTATATTTCCCGCAATCCCGAGATGCGCAATGATTTTTTCATCGTAGTGGCTAAAGACTCGAAACCCGAAGAGATACTGAGCACCTTCAGCTCCATGGATCCGATACCGGCAAACAATATGTACATGAAGCTGAGCAATTCCGATAATCTATGGGCGGCAACGGGCCAACTTTCACTTGACCGCCTGTTGATGGACTTGATGACAACCGGCAAGAATCCGACTATGACCGCTATTCAAATCGCTGGCGATAAAGAAGTGGGGTTCAGACAGATGAACAATAACAGCATCAAGCCCTCGGCCGTTCTGGAATACGAGGGAATGGCCGCTTTTAAGGGGGAACGGATGGTAGGCTGGCTGGATGAAGACCAGACAAAGGCGCTCAACTATTTGCAGGATTCCGTCCGACAGACGCTTGGTGTTGTTCAATGCCCGGATGGCGGATATGCTTCGCTTGATATAACGCATTCCAAGACGACAATCAAAGTGGGACGCGAAGGCCAACTGCCTGTCATTGATGCAACGGTCCGGCTTCAGCAGGACATATCCGATGTGGAATGCCAATTGGATATGAACAAAGTGGAGACGATTGATATATTCCGCAAGGCGGGAGAAAGGAAAGTCATTGAGCTGCTGGAAAAGGGAGTAGAGCATGCCCAGAAGAAGCTTCGCTCGGATATATTCGGTTTTGGCCAGGAGGTTCACCGCCAGCAGCCTGCCATGTGGCACCGGATCAAAGATTGGAACACTGTATTTCCTGACGTTAAAGTACATATCCATTCCATTGTTGATATGAAGAAGATCGGAAGCACCGCTCAACCCGTTCAAGAGGAAAAGAGGAAGTAACTATGGCAGCGGGTAGCATATTTGGTATTTTGCTGGCGGCATGCGTGATTTCTATTTTTGAAATCAGGCTCATCCGGAAGAAGGGAGGCAAGCTGGAAGTAACGGTTTTCATCGTGCTTTTGTCTGCCGCCTGCGGCTTGTTCATTGCCCAGAAGCTCCATGTGCCGATTCCTAATCCATTGGTTGGGATTGAAGCCTTGTTCAAGTGGGCGGGGCATTGAAATGAAAGCAATCGGATCGAGGGAGGGGTACCATGATTGGAAGCGAGCGTATAAGCATTCGGGCATTTACGATATTAACGTTCTTTTTCATGATCGGCACTTCGATTCTGATTGCGCCTAACGGGCTGGCTCTCGCCGCCAAGCAGGATGCGTGGCTGGCTGCCATTGCCGGGATTGCCATCAATCTGATCCTTGTCTGGCTGTATGCTGTTCTGGGAGAACGCCACTCCGGCCAAACATTGGTCGAGTACAGCCAGACACTGCTCGGTAAATGGGCCGGGAAGCTGGTCGGGCTGCTGTTCACGCTGTTCTGCTATCTGCTTGCCGCATTAATGCTCGGAGATATGGGGTACTTCATGACCTCGCAGATTATGACCGAAACGCCGATCGAAGCGCTGCAGATATTGTTTGTGATTTGCATTGTGCTGGTCGTGCGCCAGGGCTTTACCGGATATTCGCGCGCATCCGAGATTCTGTTTATATGGGTTGTCCTGCTGCTGGTATTATTTACCGCTCCGCTTTTGCCCATATTCGACTCTGGCCGCCTGAGGCCGGTGCTGGAATTTGGCCTGATGCCCATTCTTGACGGAGGGAGCCATTTTTTTGCGTTTCAGGAAATGGCGGTGCTGCTCATGGTTTATCCGTTTGTTGTTTCAAGCAAGGGACGGAAAAATGCGTTTGCGATTGGCACGGCGCTGGGCGGATTAGTCTTGATCCTTACTACCCTTGGCAGCATAGGCGTGCTGGGAGAAGCCTTAACGGCGAACAACCTCTATCCGGTCTATACGCTGGCCAAGAACATCAAGTTCGGCCGGTTTATCGAGCGTATCGAGGGCTTGATGATTTTTATCTGGGTCTGCTCGATTTTTTTGAAAATTACGCTTGTTTTCCATTCCAGCATAATCGGCTTCTCCCAGGTGACCGGCATCGGAGACAGGAGGGTATTTTTGTGGCCGCTGGCGATCGGGATGATTGTGCTGTCGCTCGCCTGTTATACGAACATCATCTATGTGGAATACTTTCTAATCACTTATTGGTCCGCATTCGCTACAGTGTTTCTGGTCGCTGTACCCGCCCTGCTGCTGCTGGTCTCCCTGATCCGGAAGAAGAAGGCATCGTAGTTGCTTGCCAGCGGTTGTTCCTGTGGTAATATGGGTATATGCCATCGGGAAAATCTAAGGAGGCGCAAGCATGAAGATCAAAATGAGTGACCTGCCGGGCATCGGCAAACGAATTTCCATGACGACAGCGAATGACGATCAGGTTGTCCTGATTGTTCACCATACCGGTTTGCGGGAGCTTTATTTTTTTGACGAGGACGAAGAGGAATGCAGGACGGGCTTCTCCTTGACAGCGGATGAAACGAGAGAGCTTGGGGCTCAATTGCTTGGGGCGACTTATCAGCCGGTGGATATAGACCAAATGAGAATGTTCAAAAATAAAATCATGATCGAGTGGGTGGAGGTTGGTCCGAACTCCGCGCTTGCCGGCAAACCGATCAGGGAATCCAAGATCCGTACCAAAACCGGTGCTTCTATAACCGGAGTTGTGCGCGGTGATGAGGTAGTCGCCGTGCCGGATGCGGATTTCGTCATACAAGCCGGAGACACGCTTATGATGCTGGGAAGCAATGAACAGATCGCAAAGCTGGCGCAGGTATGCAAAGGTCTGGGGGGACTCTAGCCGATGGAGCATTTGCCGCAGCTTCTGGGAGCGGGTATCCTTCTCCTCTCCTTATACCTGGCTGCAATTTCCGGAGCCCGATTCCGGGTTCCGGGTATTATTCTTTATATCCTGGTCGGGATATTGGCCGGAGTCTGGCTGCGCGATTCCCATCTGCTTCATTCGGCGGGTGAGTTTGGCATCGTCCTGCTGTTTTTTCTGCTGGGTCTGGAATTTTCCTATGGCCGGTTGAAATCGATTGCGGGGAAGGTCTGGCCGGCCGGAACGCTTGATGCTGCCCTTAATCTGCTGGTTACAATTGGCATCTGCTTCGCTTTCGGATTGGAGCTTGTACCTTCCCTGCTGATCGGCGGCGTGGTATTTGCTACCAGTTCAACCGTAACAGCCAAACTGATGCAGAGCACCAAGCGAATGGCGAACGCAGAATCGGAATTTATGCTTGCCCTGCTCATATTCGAGGATCTGGTTGCGCCTCTTTTTGTCGCGCTGCTCATCGGTATTGTGGAGGGACAGGATCTTTCGCCGGCTTTTTTCCTGCTGGTGCTTGGCAAAGTCGCGCTGCTTGCGGCAGGAGCCATTCTTATCGGAAGATTTGTGTTCTCCAGGCTGCATGATTTCTTCGACCGGATATTCTCGGAGGATTATTATATCGTTCTGACGGTCGGATTGGCTTTGACTTACGGCGGTCTTGCCGTTTATTTGGGTCTGTCTGAAGTGCTTGGAGCTTTCCTGGCGGGGATGATGCTGTCCGGCGTTAGGAAAACGGAAGATATCGAAACCAAGATACTGCCGGTGCGCGACCTGCTGCTGCCCTTGTTTTTTGTATACTTCGGCACAACGGTGTCGCTAGGCGAGCAAATTCCATACATAGGTTTGTTTATTACACTGCTTTTATGGTCGACGGCGGCCAAAATCATCACGGGTTATTACGGCGGAAAGTGGTATGGCCTTTCGAAGAAAGCCTCTCTGCGGGCCGGGCTGTCTATGACCACCCGGGGAGAATTCTCGGTCGTAATCGCCAGTCTCGCGGCTGGCTCCATCAAGCTGCTGTCCGGCTTGTTCGTTCTGGGCTCAGTTGTCCTGGGGATTGCTTTGTTCCAGCTCGCCCCGTGGCTTACCCGGAAGCTGCTTGGCAAACCTGCCGGATCGAAGATGCGCGCAGGGACGAAATAATGTTAGGGTCTGCTGGCAAAGGGAGGCTGGAAACTGCTTTAGCTTCATAAGCAGAGGCACGACCCAATCCAGCAAACCTTTATATAATTTTTGCCCCGCCTATTCCCCGAACTGCCGATGTTCTTCATAGGACCGCTGTAGGATTAAATGCGCGTGGATAACAGAAGGACGGGCTTCATTTTGGAGAAAACGTCTTCTTCGAACGTTAAAGCGCTTACCCTTGTCTATTTTGCAAGACTACTCAACTTTTGACTGGAACGAGCCGAAATATAGGGTGAGTTTAATCAGTCAACTGGGGGAGTATCATCATGAAGAGCCAAACGTCGAGGCGGGGCTTCACAAACAGGTCAATACGCGCAAAATTATTCGCAGTCATCCTCATCCTCTCCATCGTCCCATTAGCAGGATCCGCCGTTTTTTTCACCAATTATCTGCTTGGCATCACCAAATCCGAGAGCAAGGAAGTCCAGCACGAAATCGCTACGCTGAATATCGACAGAATCGACGACTGGATGCAGTTGAAGATATCGTCGATGCAGGAGCTGCTGAAGGTTCATCCCGAATTCGCAGCAGGCAAGCCCGCACAGCTGCTGCCCTTGTTGAAAATCCTGGATGAAAGCGATAATCAGGTCAGCGGCTTTAATCTGATTGATCTCAAAGGCAATGCCATCGGTGTCGACAATGTCTCGATCAGCGTTGCCGACAGGGAATATTTCAAAAAGGTGCTGGAAACGAAGCAGCCGGTCATTTCGGATATGTTCGTGAGTAAAAAAACAGGCGCTTATGTGCTTCCGATTGCCGTTCCGATCCTGGATGATTCGGGGAATGTGAACGGGATGCTCTCGGCCTCGGTGTCCCCCGAGACAATTACAGCCTTGACGGATAGCATCAAAATAGGGGAAACGGGTACCGGCTATATCATTTCGGGGCTTGGTGAGTATTATACAAATGCCGACACAACGCGGATCGGCAAAAAGATTACCGAGTTTGAGACAAGCCCAAGCGCGCTGAAGGCGTTCGCAGCCGTTCAGGGAAACAACAGCGGGAGCATCACATACAAGGATAACAACGGAAAAGAAATGTTAACCTATTATGACAGTATTCCCAATACCTCCTGGAAGCTGATCGTATCTGCGCCGACAAGCGAGCTGTACGCAGCGGCAGCCAAAGCGCAGACGATTGCGTTCATCGTGGTGGCGGCGGTTCTGCTTTTGATCGTGCTGGTCTCGATTTATATTACCAGAATCATTGTCAGGCCGCTGCTGAACATATCGGCTACGATGAAGAAAGTGGCGGAAGGCAATCTGAACGAAAGGGTTGACACCCGCTCCAAGGACGAAATTGGCGACATGAGCCGGAATATCAACGCCATGATCGATACGCTTGCGGGGATCGTCATGAAAATCAATCATACGATCAATCAGGTGACGTTGGCTTCGGAGGAGCTTCTGGAATCGGCCGAGCAGTCCTCCAAAGCAGCCGCCTATATTGCAGCATCCATCCAGGAGGTGGCAAGCGGGGCTCAGACGCAGCTGGAAGGCGCAGAGCAATCCTCTATCGCCATGGAGGAAATGGCAGTGGGCATCCAGCGTATTGCCGAATCATCGGGAAGCATCTCCGAGCAGACCGGCAATGTGACGGATGAGGTGGAGAAGGGGTATGATCAGATCGACTCCGCCATCCATCAAATGAATGTAATCGGCACGGCAGCCGATCAGGCCGCCTCTGTGATCACCCAGTTCAACAAGCATTCCGAGGAAATCGGCAACATCGTAGATGTGATATCGGATATTTCCAACCAGACGGCCTTGCTTTCATTGAATGCATCTATTGAAGCCGCAAGGGCGGGAGAACAAGGCAGAGGCTTTGCTGTCGTGGCGAACGAAGTCAAGAAGCTGGCCGAGCAGACGAAGGATTCGGTATCCAGCATAGTGACACTGATTGAGCTCATTCAGCAATCCTCCACCCAGGCGGTGGATTCCATGGAGAAGAACGTGACGGAAATCAGCGACGGGATAACGAAGATGCAGCATGTTGGCGAGGCTTTTGCCACAATCCGTTCCTCTGTCCGCCAGGTGTCGGAGCAAATGCAGGAGGTTTCCGCGACGACCGAGCAAATTTCTGCGGGGACGGAGCAAATTACCGCCTCCATAGACGGTATGGTTAGCATAGCCAAAGTCGCAACGGATAATTCCCAGACCGTGGCCAGCTCGTCGGAGGAGCAGTCCGCGATTATGGACAGCATTACCTCATCGGCCCAATCGCTTAACCGGATGATGCGGGAGCTTAAGGAACTGGTCAAGGTATTTCAAACATAGATCAAATTAACCTGCAGCAATCATAACCCCCGGAGCTTAAATGAATGCCTGCCCGGGCATTTCATTTAAGCTCCGGGTTTTTTTAATAGGATGAAAGGTTAAAATTCCGCCATATTTTGCTCCCTTTCTGAGGGAAAATAACCAGCTGCTCCGCCAGCGGACGGCGACCGCCGTTTCTTCTTGCTTTAGCGGAAACGCATCCGGAACTCCTTGGGCTTGAACCCGGTATAGCGGCTGAAGCAGCGGATAAAGTAAGGGAAGGAGCCGAAACCCGTCTCCTCGGCGATTTTGCCAATGGCATGATTGCTGTGGATGAGCATGCGTTTGGCTTGTTCGATTCTGTGGCGGGTTACATATTCCAGCGGTGTGCAGCCAAAGGCCTTCTTCATGCAGACGGCGATATAATTAGCGTGAAAATGAAGCTCCTCCGACATCCGCTTGTAGCCGAGCGGCTCCTTGTAATGCCGCCTGAGGAATGCTGCCGCCTCGTCGGCAATGGCCAGATAAGGGCTGGCGGCGGACATGCCGCCCTCCTCCTGAAGCTGCAGAAGAAGCTCCTGAAACAGCTGCTGCTGAGTCCACCTTGCAGAGACAGAGGGCTGGATCTGATGCAGCTGGAGCTGCCTGATCCGGTCGGTCATCGCTTCGGGATCAAGCAGCTTTCCGAACCTCGGGAGATAGAAGGCGAACGATTCCGTCTGCATATCTGAATAGTCCTGCTGCGGGGGAGTGAATGGCTGCGGCTCCTTCTCATTGCTCCATGAACCGAATGTCTGAAAGTGAAGCCAATAGAAGCGGGTTTCCTCCTCGCAAGGCGTTGTCGTCCGGTGGGCGCGATCCGGGCGGAGAAGGACGAAGTGCCCTGCTGAAACGGAATAGACTTCTCCCGCTTCTTCCAGATGAAGGCATCCTCCAGTCACGACCAGCAGGTCGAATACGCCAATGCCGGAGCGGCTCGGGTGCCTGCCTCCGATCGGATAGGTATCTTCGCCGCAGACGATAAAATGCGGCATGGGTGGAGAGATGAATTGGAGCATGGCAAGCACCTCCTTCATGATTGAGCTTCCTCTATAATAAGCCCTTCCCGCTGTTCACGCAAAAGAAAGGCACTCCTCATGATGTTGTGATTGGATAAAAACCGGTTGTATTCGGATATCTGAATTTCATGCCATACATGTTATATTCGAGCAGGAATGCATATGCGGGAAGGGGAGATGGCAATGAACCTGAGGACGGCTTTTGAAGCGCTGCCGCTTGGACGTATCAAACCTGCCGGTTGGCTGCGGAATCAGCTGCGGATACAAGCGGACGGCTTTACGGGACATCTGGATGAGCAGTGGGCCGATGTCGGTGCGGACAACGGCTGGCTCGGCGGCAAGGGCGAGAGTTGGGAACGGGGACCTTATTACGTTGATGGGCTGCTGCCCTTGGCTTACCTCCTGGAGGATGAACAATTGATCGCCAAGGCGAACCGCTGGGTAGAGTGGTCGCTTGCCAGCCAGAAGGAAGACGGCTCATTCGGGCCGGAACGCATTGAAACGGTCAATAATGATGTGAACAAGAGACAGGACTGGTGGCATTACATGATCATGCTGAAGGTCATGACCCAGCATGCCGAAGCTGTCGGCGACACGAGGATCATACCGTTCCTCACGTCCTTCTTCAAATATGTTCACTCGACGATCACAGAGAACCCGCTTCAGGGATGGGCTGAGGCCCGCGGTGCGGAAATGCTGCTCAGTATTCAATGGCTGTACAAAAGAACAAACGACGCTTTCCTGCTTGAGCTGGCCAGGCAGGTAGTTGGGCAGACCATAGACTGGACGGAGGTATTTCACGATTTTCCGTTCTGGCGCAAGGTGGAGGAATGGGATTGGAAAACCCATGTCGTCAACGTGGCGATGGGGATCAAAACACCCGGGGTATTGTACGAACTCAGCGGGGAGCCTCTGGAGCGGGAGGCCGTGCACCGCGGCATTGACAGCCTGATGACCTATCATGGACAAGCGCATGGCATGTTCTCCGGCGATGAATGGCTCTCCGGTACCCACCCGAGTCAGGGCGTCGAGCTTTGCGCCGTTGTGGAGTACATGTTCTCGATGGAGCAGCTGACGCGCATATTCGGTGATGGAAGATTCGGCGACATTCTGGAGAAGGTGGCGTTTAATGCCCTGCCTGCAGCGATTTCCGGAGACTGGACTTCACATCAATATGATCAGCAGGTGAACCAGATTGTCTGCAATATCGCACCGCGCAGCTGGAGCAACGGACCCGATGCCAACCTGTTTGGTCTGACTCCGCATTTCGGCTGCTGTACGGCCAATATGCATCAGGGCTGGCCCAAGCTGGCATCCCATTTATGGATGCTGGACGGCAAAGGCGGATTGGCGGCTGTATCCTACGCGCCTTGTACAGTCAGCACGCAGGTAGGGGCAGGAGTTGAAGCGAAGCTGGAAGTCAGCGGGGATTATCCATTCCGGGATGAGGTCGCCATCGTGATCTTCCTTGCGCGGCCGGAGCGCTTTGCGATTTCATTTCGCATACCGGAATGGTGCACGTCGCCTGTCCTGACGGTGAACGGTGAACCTGTGGTCCTTCAGTCTGTGAACGGCTATGCGAGAGTAGAGCGCGAGTGGGGGGATCAGGACAAGCTTCTCCTGCATCTGCCCATGGAGGTCAAGACGGTATCCCGTAATTTATACGCGTTCAGCGTTGAACGCGGACCACTGGTGTATGCACTTCCGATCCAGGAGAACTGGCAGCTGCTCACCAGACGCGAGATGTTTCACGATTGGGAGATTTATCCGGGTTCGGCATGGAAATACGGTCTTCTCTCCGATACGGATTATGAAGTAAGCTTGGCGGATATTCCTTACCAGCCCTTCGACGCGGCGAACGCGCCCGTTCGGTTGAAGGCAAGCGGCCAGCTTGTCCGCGAATGGAAGATGGAGGGCAACAGCGCTGGAACGCCGCCGCTTCATCCCGATACGGAGGGACAGCCTGTAATGGAGCTTGCTCTTGTTCCATACGGCAGCGCCAAGCTGCGGATCGGGGAGTTTCCCCTTATCGGCAAGCGCAAGCCAGGAACGCGCTAACAGGATTTTATGCAAAAAAATGAACGCAGCCGCCAACGGACGGCAAGAGCCGTTTATTCTTGACCATTTCCGTTTAATATATGAAAATAAAGTCCATTCAGAAGAAAAAAGGCGCACTTTTGGTCAAAGATTTGGTATAATAAGAGAGTAAGACGAATGGACGACAAGAAGGAGGCTGGCCCATATGGCACGATATTTGTTCGCTTTTGAAGTGAAATCGTCCGGTAAAAAAGGTGAATTCAGCTGGTCTGCTGAAACAGAAGAGGAAGCGCGCGCGAAAGTGCTGCTCAAAATCGCCGATTTCGAATTTTCGGAGGTTGAGGATATCCAGCTTGGCGACTTGCTTGAAGTACGGACAACGACCGGAGATCAATATTATGAATGCGAAGGCTGCAGCGCTTAAATATAACGCTGACTTCCTTCCATTAGTTGATAGGATGGAAACATATCCGCATTACCTGAGACACGCAAAATAAAACCGGCCCAATGTCCAACGACACGGGGTCGGTTTTATTTTGCAGATTAGCCCAAGGACCGGCAAGAGGATCAGATCATCCGGCTCCACTGCCGGTATTTGCCTGGCGGCAGACCGGTATGCTCCTTGAACCATTTGGTAAATGCATGAATGGAGGCGGCACTGAGCCGGTCGGCAAGCCGGGCGAGAGGTTCATCGGAATGAATGAGCGCATGCTTGGCAAGCGCAAGCTTCTCCTTCATAAAATAATCATAAGGCGTAAGGCCCGTCTCCCTGCGGAAAACCCGGCTGATATAATCGGGATGGTAGGAGGTCCATGTTTCGAGCCAGCCCCTGTCGTATTTATCCTCGGCATGCCGATGCAGTTTCTCGGCAACGAGACGGACGATTGGACTGCCGGTGGCACGGCCCAGATGGGGAAGCTGCTCCCCCTGCTTGATGGAGATGATCAGCTCCAGAAACAATGATCTCAGCAGGAGGGGGATATAATCATAATCCATCCGGTAAAGCTCCACGATTCTGGCAAACCGCGGTTCAATACGATCCAGATGAAGCGACTGCTTATCACCGAGCATCAGGGAATCCTCTTCCTTGTCGCTTTTGATCATCATGGTATTTGGTATTGGCACAGGGGATTCATCTGAGTCCACTTCAATGACCGATATCGCTTTGACGCCCCCGCGGGCAGGCAGCGGCGCCTGCCAGGAGAAATGGATGCCGTACAGAATGAACGGGTCCTGCGGGTCGGCTGTAAAGGTATGGACAACATGGGGCCCATAATAAAATAAATCCCCTGGCTTCGCCTCGTACGCTGCGGATTGAATGACGGCTTGCCCCTTCCCGGAAACGACCAGAATAAACTGATAATCCGCGATATACCGCGGACCGAATGAGCCTCCTGGATCGCCTGTATACAGATTGGCATATGAAACGACAGGCGTCAGCTCGTTCCACTGCACGCATGCGGCCTTCAATCCCACATCGAGTACCCCCTTCGATACAAAAGTCGGCAAACGTTAAAAATCCGTCTGAGCAAAACAAATACAACCCCATGCAACTAGCATATAGTGTAAGTAAGAAATCGGCAATGAACAATTATCTGTTCGAAAGGGGTACATCTATGAGCGAAATCAACCCGCTTCAGGACACGGCTTTGATGCCGGCAACCCGTAAATTTGAGGATGCGACGCCCCTTATGGAGCAGCCCGTGAAGCTGCTGGAGAAGGCGAATGAAAAGGGATATCTGTTTTTCAAAGGTTTTTTTGCCAGAGAGAGCATTCTGAATGTCCGCAGAGCCATTCTGCAGATTCTGCAGGAGCAGGGACTGCTGGATCCCGGCCATCCGCTGATGAGCGGTTATGCCGACCTGGCCGCGCTTGACCGGTTGAGCGAGGAGGATGCGAACTGGAACGGCGTCGGCGTGCCGTACGAGGTTTATCTTGCCGTGCAGAAGCTGGAGAGCTTCCATGCCCTGACCCATGAGCCGAAGCTGCTCTCCCTGTACGAGGTATTGTTCGGCGCCAGAGTGATTCCGCATCCGCGCAATATTGCAAGGGTTATGCTGCCGCACCGCTTTGCGCATGCAACGCCGCCTCATCAGGATTTTCTGCATATCCAGGGCGATTATGACACCTGGACGTGCTGGATCCCGCTGGGCGACGTGCCAAGGGAGCTCGGCGGCTTGTCCATTCTCGAAGGCAGCCACAAGGCCGGCCTGCTCGGAGTGACCGGCAATCCAGGGGCGGGAGGCCTGGAGTCGATTCTTTGCGGCTTGGGCTGTGAATGGGCAGAGGGCGATTATGAGACCGGCGACTTCGTTACCTTCCACAGCCTGACGGTTCATAAGGCGCTGCCCAATAAGCAGCCCGGCCGCGTAAGGCTGTCCTGCGATTACCGGTTTCAGTCCGTCGCGCATCCGATTGAGCATGCCTCGCTCCTGCCCCATGGTCCCTTCAGCTGGGATGAGCTGTATGAGGGCTGGGAGCGCAAGGAGCTGCAGTATTACTGGAAGCAGGAGCAGTTCGAGTATACTTCGTTCGACGAGTCGATACGCTGGCAGAAGGATAAGATTTGTTAGCGCTGCCTTAAGGTGAACGCCGCTTCTGTGATTGAATCGCGGGGCGGTGTTTTGTTTGAGTTGGGTTTCTGTCTGATATTCGTGGACGAAGGGAAACATGAGCTGTAAGCCCGAACCGGTTGGGAAGCAATGAAGACTGCTTGCGGCATCAGGCACGCGGCTCCAGGGACTTATCGTCTCATATAAATGGACGCGAACGGCCATTATTATTTAGGACTATGTAATCAACAGCACGGTCAAATTTAGTTCCTGCGAACCTTGGGTCTTAAAGTTTAAAATTGGTATAGTATGGTTAATTTGTTTTTGTGCTGCGTATTTATGACGGGACTGCGGCATGAGGATTTTCTTACTACATACACTTGAGGAGGGATGATGGCTGGTGAACAAGAAACGATTGATGAACAACACAGCTCGTCTGGCGCTTGCGGTTAGCCTTGTTTTTGGAGCTTCGCTCGTGACCAAGGCGGAAACGACCCATGCCGACGATATGGGCTGCTACGGCTGGTTCGATTTCGTCTACAAATCGACGGGAGATTTGAATTTTGCCAATTATCATTTTATGGTCTGCCGCGGTGAAGCCGTCGCTCCGAAGCTGCATAAGGCCGGCGAGCTGATACCGGTCAATCCGATTATCCCAGGTCCAGGCGTTTCCCTTGAACCGCTCAATCCAGCCAGCTCGCTTGTGCCGATTGCGCCAATCGGCGCCTCCATATCGCCTATTCGCGGCGGATTCACACCCAGAATCGCACCTTGATCAACGTTTTATAAAGGAAAGGAGTGGAGGACCGGCATCATGCCAGTCCCCACTCCTTTTTAGCTTCCGCCATCGTTTTGAGCGGCGCTTCCAGAGCTGTCTCATGCGCTCTGGGCTTTTTGCCGATCCAGCGTCCGTCGACCGGCTCGCTCGCCAGCTGATACCTGGTATCGCAGCTGATGCGGATCCGGTTGGTCACATTGACGGTGGAGCTGTGCATCGTGAACATGCCGAAGAAAATTGCATCCCCCGCTTCAAAATCGCTTGTAGCCCAGCGTCCGCCATATTTCTCGATAAGCTCCAGCGGATCCCGGGAGAACGAGCCCTCCGTTCTGTCGCGGTCGACATCCATCTGCCCGTAGGTGCTGCGGACATGCTCCCAGCGGTGCGAGCCGAGCAGAATCGCAAGCGTGCCCATCTCGATCGGGGTATCGCCGACAGGAGTCCACAGCGTATACAGATTAGGCGTTCCCCTGCCCATATAGACGATGTCGTAATGAGCGTCGGTTGAGCCGCCGGTTGCGATGGCGCGGAGCCATTTGTAATCATAGGTGGCTGCCGCTCCGCCAAGATAATTTGTGAAGAAATTCATCACCCGGGGTGAATTGACCAGTTCCAGGAAGGCCGGTTTGTCCGTATTGGTGCCCCCCAGGAAAGCGCTTTTGTTGTCGGGGCCGACAAGTCCAGCCTCCGGATCGGCATCGGGCGCCAGCCTGCCGCTCTGATGAAGCTGATTCAGAATTTCGGAACGGGCCTGCTGCACCTGATTGCGGTCATGAAAGCCGCGTATAAATATATATCCGTCCTCTTCCATCCTGGCCTGCAAAGCCGCCGCATCCTCGCGGATATCGTTGGATTCGCGCAGCGCCGTCAAATACGGGCCTTCCATTTTCAGTTGATGCACTCCCATGCTTACCTTCATTTGCTCATCTCCTTTGTCTTCAAGATATCAAAACAGGCCGCTCCTTTCCCATGTCTGAATGTTGGATCTATTTGTATATTTGTGTTATAAGAGGGATAGCTGATTACGAGCAAGAATTCCGAAGCGGAGTGAGAATATGGCGCTGCCCAACATCGATCGTTATATGGTTCCCAAGTATATGAGCGACTTGTATATGAGTTATTACGGGAGCCAGTCCTGTCCTCCGGGATGGCTCTATGGGCCGGCAATGCGGGATCATTATTTATATGTCCTGGTCATGAACGGGCGGGGGCAGTACCGGGTAAGAGACAGGGATTATCCGATTGCGGCGGGTCAGGCTTTTGTGCTGTTCCCGGGGGAGCTTGCGATGTACCGGGCGGATGACCTGGAGCCGTGGGAATATACATGGTTCGGGTTTAACGGGGAGCTGGTGAATGTCTTCCTGACGCAGGCTGGGATCGATGTTGATCATCCGGTGATCACGCATCTGCAGCCCGACCGGCTTCATCGCCTGTTTGGAGAGCTGTTCGGTTATGAGGGCGGGGATGAGCGGAGGGATGAGCTTTTCTATACCGGATGCCTGAGCAGCATGCTGGCGGAAATTTGCCGGGGCGAGAATCGGGACGGCAGATCGGGGGAGAGAGGACAGGGTGAGCAGTATATCCTGCAGGCCCGGAGCTTCATTCAGCAGCATTATGACAAAAACATCCAGATTCAGGATGTCGCCTCCTACGTAGGACTGGATCGCAGCTATTTGTCCAAGCTGTTCAAGACCAGAACCGGCATTTCTCCTTACGAATATGTGATGAGCCTGCGATTGTCCAAAGGCAAGCAGCTTCTGCAGGAGACGGATCTGCCGATCGAGCATATTGCCCTGCTGCTGGGCTTCAAGGATACCTTCCATTTCTCCAGCTTCTTCAAACGGAAAGCCGGGCAAGCTCCGCTGCATTACCGCCAGAGGCAGTGGAGCAAGGAATAGCCGATCGCATAAGAAAGCTCAAGTTACAGTTGGCGGTGATTCCGGTCGTCTGTCCGGGTGCTTGACCGGGTTCGGAGCGGAAGCCGCAACAATTGCGGCGGTGAGCTGTCCCTTGGCTGTCCGTTCAGCCGTTTCCAGCAGAAGCTGAACGCGGTTGAAGGGCATTCAAACGCCGATATTCACTGGGAGTGAAGCCTGTTTTCTTTTTGAAAATGATCAGAAAATATTTCATGTCCTGGTAGCCGACCTGCTGGACGATTTCCTGGATGCTTTGTCTGGTATGGGCCAGCAGACTGCAGCTTTTCTCGATCCTTTTATTCTGGACATAGCTCGTGAAGGTGCAGCCCAGCTGGCTTTTGAACAGCCGGTGAAAATGCCTTTCGCTCATTCTGCAGGCCTCTGCCAGCTGACGGGCGGTGAGAGGTTCCGCAAAATGAAGATCCATATACTGTACGGCCATATTCAGAGAATCGTTCATCCCCCTGGCGAGGTCAGCCGAATGGCCTTCTCCCTGAAGATGACGCTCCAGCATGACGGCCAGCTCAAGAAACAGGCTGTACAGCCTGGCGATATATCCCGGTCTGCGCTGCATATATTCGCGATAAGCCAGCTGGAACCAGGCTCCAATCTGCCCGTCATGATCCCGGAGCCGATGCCATATTGAGCCGCCGCCGGGTTGAATCCGCAGCAGCTGCATGGCAGCGGCCAGCGAACCGATACCGGGAAAAGAAGCGAGCTCCTCCGCCAGACGCTCCGGCCTGAATATGCAGTTGTACACGATAAGCGGGTGGTTCGGCTGCGGGCTTGTGGGGCGGAACACATGCGAGACTCCAATAGGGAGGATGAACAGGTCGTTCTTGGCAACCTGCATGACATCTTCCTCCACATAATGAAAGCCCGAGCCTTCATCGATGTATGCCAGCTCCATAAAGTCATGCTGATGCAGCTGCAGCCGGAACGACTCGCTCACGCGGTTGAAGAAGAAGGGCAGGGCATCCTCCTCAAATAAGGTCCACGGCGTCAAATCAATCGGGGTTTGCACCATATGCGAGTCACTCCTCAAGGGAAGTAATAGATAAGCTCGGCCTGTTTTTAAGTTCTCATGTCATTATACCCCCGTGAATATGGCAGGAACAACCGTATTTATTCTGATTCAATCGCTTACAATGGACGAGAGGAATGACGAGCTTCCATAAAGACCGGAGATGGATATCGCCGGAGCGGGAGAAAGATGTTTTTCGTAAGAGCGGTTAAACTTTTTGACCGGGATTCTTGGCAGCTTGCATAGGAAAGGTTGGGAGAAGGATGAGCAAGGAATGGTCTGCCCAGTGGATATGGGGAGGGGAGGAGGAGAGCCCGCGCAATGAATGGCGCTGCTTCCGCCGCAATTTCGAGGTCCCGGAAAATCCCGGTGAGACGGAGCTGCGCATCAGCGCCGATTCCCGGTATGTGCTGTATATTAACGGTACCCAGGTTGGCCGCGGACCTGTCCGCTCATGGCCCAAGGAACAGTTTTATGACACTTATGAGGTCGGTCATCTGCTCAAAGCCGGCAGGTCCAATACGATTGCCGTGCTCGTTATGCATTTTGGCGTAGCCAATTTTTATTATATCAGAGGGCGCGGCGGCTTGATTGCCGAGCTCGGGAGCAGGCGGACAGACGGTGCAGGCGGATTGATCGTGGCGACGGATGACTCATGGAAGACCTCGCGGCTGGAGGCGCAGGATCCCCGCTCTCCCCGGATGGCATGCCAGCAGGGGTTTGCCGATATTTACGATGCCCGCAAATGGGATGAGAGCTGGAACCAGAACGGCTTCGACGATACGGACTGGGCCTCTGTCCATTCCATCGGCGGGGTCGGCAGCGGTCCGTGGAAAACGCTTGTGCCGCGGGATATTCCGTTTCTGACGGAAGAGAAGATGATGCCATCACGGATCGAATCGTTCCAATGGGTGAAGACGCCCGCCTGGACAGGCGCGTTTGATCTGAGGGCCGCATTTATGCCCGGCACGGTGGATCATGCCGACAATTCGGCCTACAGCGGCTATCTGGCGACGCTTCTGACCCTGGAGCGAAGCGCCAAGGTCACGCTTGGCTTTGCCGGCGGTCTGCGCACGGAGAATGTTTTTGTGGACGGCATCCGCTGCGGGGACTGGTATGGCGTACTGCCCGAGAGATTCAGCGATTTGCAGCTGGATGCGGGCGAGCATCTGCTGCTGATCGATATCTCCGCAAGCGATCATGGCGGCAGCTATCACATCGCGGTGGACAGCGCCGAATTCTTCGAGCTCCGCTCGCCGATCAGCGGCGGGAGCGCCGGGGAGACTCCTTTTGCCATGATCGGTCCGTTCGATACGGTCGTCAATGTGACGTATAAGGGCATCCGCCGCCTGGATCTGGGGCAGCCGCAGTATCAGGCTGCCGCCGGAATCAGGAATAAGAAGGATATGGATGCCTTCCGGGATTGGATCAGGCCGCTGCCTGCCGCCTATTACAACGAGCAGGATGTCCTTGGAGCCAATATGTGGCGGACAGACGTCATCCGCGGCAATGTGACGGCACAGCTGGAGCAGGGTATTATCGCTTCGCCGGAGCCGGGTCTTGTTCCTGTATCCGCAGATGGATACGACAGCGAGCTTGTGATCGATTTCGGCAGGGAATGGTCAGGGTTTATCGGCTTTGAGGTGGAGGCGGAGGAAGGCGCCGTCATCGATCTCTACGGACTGGAATATATGAACGGCGATTACCGTCAGCATACCTATGGACTGGATAACACGATCCGGTATATTTGCCGGGAAGGCCGCCAGCAGTATTTGTCGCCGGTACGCCGGGGCTTCCGGTATCTGATTCTAACCGTGAGGGGAGCCGCCAAGCCGGTTAAACTGTATGATATATATGTCAATCAGAGCAACTATCCGGTAACGGAAGCGGGCGCATTCCAAAGCTCCGATCCGCTGCTGAACCAGATTTGGGAAATCAGCCGCCATACGACGCGGCTGTGCATGGAAGACACCTTCGTGGATTGTCCCGCATATGAGCAGGTATTCTGGGTGGGAGACAGCCGCAATGAGGCGCTGGTCAATTTCTATGTCTACGGAAGCCTGGATATCGTCAAGCGCTGCCTGAATCTGGTGCCCGGCTCAGCCGACATTACGCCGCTTTATCTCGATCAGGTGCCAAGCGCATGGAATAGCGTTATCCCGAACTGGACCTTCTTCTGGGCGATCGCCTGCGCGGAGTATGTCGAGCATACGGGAGACCGTGCATACGCAGCTGAGATTTGGCCGGCTGTGCGCCATACGCTGGAGCATTATTTGACCCACATCGACGATTCGGGATTGCTGAATATCAAGGGCTGGAACCTGCTGGACTGGGCTCCTATGGATCAACCGGACGAAGGCATCGTCACCCATCAGAATATGTTTCTCTATAAGACCCTGCGCAAAGCGGACGGGCTTGCGGCAGCGGCGGGTGAAGCAGGCTCCGCATTCCCGGGTGCGGCGGATTCGCTTCTTGCGGCGATTAACGAACAGCTGTGGGATGAGGTGCAGCAGGCCTATCTGGATTGTATTCATACGGACGGAAGACGCTCGGATATCTTCAGCATGCAGACCCAAGTCGTCGCCTCTCTGTGCCGCATCGCCGAAGGCGAGCGGAAGGAACGGGTTGCAGCTTATCTCGTGCAGCCGCCGAAGTCTTTCGTTCAGATCGGCAGTCCGTTCATGTCCTTCTTCTATTACGAAGCGCTGGCGCAGGCGGGGCATTACGGGCTGATGCTGGAGGATATCCGCGCCAACTATGGCCAAATGATCGAGCATGGCGCTACGACCTGCTGGGAGATGTATCCGAACTTTGCCGAAAACCGCGCTTCAGCCGATATGCTGACACGCAGCCACTGCCATGCCTGGTCGGCGGCTCCCGGTTACTTCCTCGGCGAAAGCATCCTCGGCGTGAAGCGGGTGGAGGACGGCTGGCGCCGCGCGGCAATCGCGCCCCAGCCATGCGGCTTAAGCTGGGCCAAAGGCAAAGTCCCTCTGCCGCAGGGCGGACGGATTGAAGTTGAATGGCATGTGGAAGGAAATCTCATGAAGCTGAGCGTTTCCGCTCCGGAGGATGTCGAACTGGATATCTTGATTCCCGAAGGACTCACCGGCGAGGTTCAAATCGTCAAAACCCCGGAGAAAGGTTCTCTGACTCTCATATAAAATTCATATGGTCTGACCACAGTCATTCCCCCCTTAAGACGCGCGCCTGAAGGGGCGTGCGTTATCCTTTACGCTTTCAGCATATTAAACTCCGGCCGCTGTTCCTGCGGCCGGAGTTTTTGCCATTCCGGGCCTCCAGTGATTAACGGGAGCGGGAGCGGAGGGGCCAAACATCGAAAGAAACACATGCGTACAACTTTGTACCGTGCATAAATCGGAAGATCGTCTCACGCATAGTCAGCCAAACGTTTCTCGCCGGACTTCCGAATATAGACGACCGCAGCCAAATAATAGGCAACGCCCAGCTTATTTTGCGCTATTTTTGTTTAATTTGGGATAGAGGGCAAATGCTATCATTACCTATTTACTGCCGGGCTGAAGGCGGGAAGGACGATTTCGCTTATGGAGATTTTTCTGCTTGTCTTGTTTTTGCTGGGTCTGATCGCTTTATCCAATATGATCAACCGCTTGGTCTTCTTCATCCCGGTTCCATTAATTCAGATCGCGCTTGGCATGATAGTTGCGGTCATCCCTTTCGGATTCGAGATACCGCTGAGCCCTGACCTGTTCTTCGTGCTGTTTGTCGCACCGCTCTTATTCAATGACGGCAAACGGATACCGCGCGATGAACTGTGGAATATGCGGGCTCCCATCCTGCTGCTTGCGCTGGGGCTCGTGTTTGCCACGATGCTGGCGGGCGGGCATGTCATTCACTGGCTGATCCCGTCCATTCCGATGCCGGCAGCCTATGCGCTTGCAGCGATTTTGTCTCCGACGGATGCGGTATCCGTCAGCGCGATTTCCGGACGGATCAAGCTGCCCAAAAGTATTATGCGGCTGCTTGAGGGAGAGGCGCTGATGAATGACGCTTCAGGGCTGGTTGCTTTCAAATTCGCCATTGCCGCCATGGTTACGGGCTCGTTCTCCCTGGGGGAAGCCGCCGCAAGCTTCCTGCTGATCGCGCTTGGGGGACTGCTGTGCGGTGCTGCGGCGGCTTTTCTCATTATCCGTTTTCGGGTATTTCTGCGCCGTTACGGGATTGAAGATATCACCATGCATATGCTCCTCCAGATCCTGACCCCTTTCGCGATCTATCTGATTGCCGAAGAAATTCATGTGTCGGGTGTGCTGGCGGTTGTGGCGGGGGGAATTGTCCACGCGATTGAGAGGGACCGCTCGGAGTCGCTGACGATGAAGCTGCAGTTCGTATCGGCCAGCACCTGGTCGGTTATTCTGTTTATCCTGAACGGGCTGGTTTTTGTTATTCTGGGTCTGCAAATACCAAGCGTGCTCGCTGCGATTTTCAAGGATAAAGCCTTTAATAATGTTCAGGTTATGGGCTATATTGTCGTCATTTCCCTTACCTTGATCGTGCTTCGTTTTCTGTGGGTTTATCTGTTCAGTGCGCTGGTTAACCGCGAGCAAAATGGCCGTAGGTTCAAGGCTGCCTTGTTAACCTCCTTGTCCGGCGTCCGCGGCGCGATTACACTTGCAGGCGCATTCTCGATCCCGCTGTTTCTTGACGATGGAACGCTGTTTCCCGAGCGGTCGCTCATTATTTTCTTAAGCGCAGGCGTTATCTTGTTCACCCTGATTGTCGCGAGCTTCATACTGCCGCTGATCCCTATGGAGAAGACGCCGCAGCAGAAGGGGCAGCAGAGCCAGGAAGAGCGGTTGAAGCAAGCCAAAATTCAAATTATGAACGCGGCTGTCAGCGCCATCAAGGAATCCATGCAGGAGGATAATAAGGCGGCGGCGATGACCGTTATTACGGATTACCGCAGACAGCTTCTGCATATCCGCTCGGAAGGGTCGAGCACCAAAGAAGGGGCTGAGGTCCGCGCAATGACCAAGCGTCTCCATCTTTATGCGCTTGCGGCGGAGCGGCAAACCGTGAAGCGGCTTTTCGAACAGGGGGAAATCTATCCGGGAGCCGTGCGGCGTGTTCAATTCATGCTTAACCAAACGGAGTTGATGCTTACCAACCGGGTTAAATATGCGGCAGTGCTGACGGTTGTCGTCGCAAGAAAACTGATCGTAAAGCTCATGGGACATACAAAAGAAGCGCTCACGGACGAGGATATCCGGACATTGACAGAAGTCAAAAAGCAGGCTGCCGAAGCCGCTGTCGCCGCTGTTGAAGAAATAACGGATAAAAATAATAAGTCAGCTGCACTTGCGGTCATCTCCCACTATCATGAGATGATTGAGCGTTTGAACAGCGGCATGCATGGTCGGAAGAAAACGCATCAGTCGGCTCTGGATGTGAAGGGGATTCACATCATGGCGATTCAGACCGAACGCGATGAAATTCAGAGTCTATACGAGAAAGGGGAGATCACGCACGGCATGGCCAATAAATTGCGGATGTTCAGCAACTTCCGCGAAGCCTCCTTCTTCGAGGAAGAGGAGTTCGCCTGATGATCTGATACCCGGACCAGCCGCCGCGTAATAAGAGAAACCAGGATTGTGAATAATAGGATGGCTTGCCCCTTTATGCCGATTCAGCATCCAAAAGGAGAATCCTATGAAAAGCAATCTCGCCTGGTTCATTTCGGAGTGGAAATCCGTTCTCAGATCGCCCATGCTGTGTGTGTCGCTTATCGGCGTCATGTTCATTCCCGTGCTGTACAGCGGGATGTATTTGTGGGCGTTCTGGGACCCTTACGCCCATATTGAGAAAATTCCGGTTGCCGTCGTCAATGAAGACCATCCCGTCGATTATGAAGGCAAAACCTATGCGATCGGCAATGATTTGACCGATGAGCTGAAGAAGGATCATGCTTTCGACTGGGCATTCATCAGCCGGGAGCAGGCCGAGCAGGGGCTGCGCAGCAATGATTATTATTTCAGTATTATGATCCCGGAGGATTTCTCGAAGCGGGCTACGACGCTGACGGCCAATCAGCCCACTCCCCTCGAGCTCACAGTGGTAAGCAATGAAGGGCTTAATTACTCCGTATTCAAAATCGGCCAGTCCGGCGTGGAGAAAATTCGCCTCGAGCTGTCGAATCAGCTGAGCGAAAACTATGCTGCAACGATATTTCAGCAGCTTGAGCAGCTGAAGAACGGGCTGCAGCAGGCGAGCGGAGGAGCAGCCGATCTTGGCGACGGCCTGAAGCAGCTGTCTGCCGGCACCTCGCAGCTGCTCGGCAGTGTCAAGGGACAGCAGGATGCGGTCAGCAAGCTGGATGAAGGCGGAGCCAGCCTGAAGGAAGCAGCTTCGAAGCTCGCAGCAGCCTCCCGGCAGCTGCAGACAGGAGCAGCGGAAATTGCCAGGGGCATGGCGCCCTTCGGCAAGGGCTTGTCCACGGCCGCGGCAGGGGGCAAGAAGCTGGAACAAGCCGCGGGACAGCTTGCTTCGGGGATGCAGGGGATCAATACGCTGCTGAAGCAGTTCATCAGCGGGCATCCTGATCTGGCCGCTGATGAGAACATGGTCAAGCTGTCCGCAGCAGCAGCGAAAACATCGGCTGGGCTTGATCCGCTGGTGAAAGGCTTGAAGAGCCTGAATACGGGTGTTGCGGAGCTAAGCAGCAAAGAGGGGCAGCTGGCAGCGGGAGCCGCTCAAATCAGCGGAAAGCTCAGGGAGCTTTCCAAAGGGGCGTCTGATTTGAGCAAGGGAGCGCAATCTGTATCGGCAGGCATTCATGAGATCCGGGAAGGGTGGGACGGACTGATTGGCGGACTTGAGAAGCTCTCTGAAGGAGAAGCCAAACTGATAGAGGGCAGCAGCCAGCTCGGCTCTTCCTTAAGCGAAGGCGCGGATCAATTAAGCCGGCTTCATGCCTCGCAGCCGCTGTATGAAATGATGGCGAATCCCGTCAGGCTGAAGGAGGAATCAATTAACAAGCTGCCCAATTACGGGACAGGCATGGCGCCTTTTTTTCTCTCCATCAGCCTTTATGTGGGAGCGCTGCTGCTCAGTACGGTTTTCCCTCTGCGGACGCCGGCTTCTCCTGCGCCTTCGGGATTTATCTGGGGCTTGACCAAATACAGCTTTCTCGCGGTTGTTTCTATCGTTCAGGTGCTGCTGATGAGCCTGATTATCATCCATGCAGTCGGACTGCACCCGCTGAACCAGCCGTACTTTGTGCTTTTCGGGCTGCTGGCGAGCTTCGTGTTTATGGCATTGATTCAGCTGCTGGTGACCGCGGGTGATAATGTGGGGAGATTCGTGGCCGTCATTCTGCTCGTGCTCCAGCTGACGGCTACCTCGGGAACGTTTCCTGTCGAGCTGGGACCGCAAATCCTGCAGCGCATTCATGCTTTTCTGCCGGTATCATACACGGTTGACGGATTCCGCAATATCATATCAACCGGCGATTACGGACTGGTGAGGATGGACTCGCTGATTTTATTATGCTTCGGGGCGGGAGCTCTGGTGATTACGATTATTCTGCTCTCCCTGTACAGCAGGGGAACACCCGTTGAAGGGAAATAATCTGCTGCCCGTTCATTCATTCTTGATACTCTATGCTGGCAAGCCGTGAGAACAACAAGCCTGTCAGCGGGGGATCTGCGCTTTGATCGCCATTCCCGATAGAAAAGATTTACGGGTCATGCTATCTTAATAAAGCGGGATTCACGAAATGTCCGACAATATCTCCGGGAGGTAAGTCCATCCATGCCTTTGTTATTTCCAATGCTTACGAATGAAGAGCGGGTTCGCCGTCTGGAACCGCCCAAGCGGACAGTAAGAGCTGTCCTCGATACGGATACGTATAATGAAATCGATGATCAGTTCGCGGTTGTTTATGCGTTGTTGTCTCCGGAACGTCTAAAAATGGAAGCGTTTTACGCAGCGCCCTTCCACAATGAGCTGTCCGATGGCCCGAAGGACGGCATGGAGAAAAGCTACAAGGAATTAACGAAAATTCTGGGCTTGATGAACAGCGGGATCCCGGCTTATCCCGGATCGGATCGTTACTTATCCGGACCGGATACGCCGGTGGAGAGCGAGGCCGCCCGCAATCTCGTAGAGCGCGCCATGGCTTCATCGGAGGACGATCCCCTCTATGTGCTTTCGATCGGCGCAATTACTAACGTCGCCTCAGCCATCCTGATGGAGCCGGAGATCATCCGCAAAATCGTTGTGGTATGGCTGGGAGGGCATTCTTTTCAGTGGAACGATACCAGGGAGTTTAATTTATTTCAGGATATTCATGCCTCACGGACGATCATGGACTGCGGCGTGCCGCTGGTATTGATTCCGTGCATGGGCGTAACAACCCATCTGCTGACCACTCTCTCGGAAATACGGGATTATGTGAAGGACCAAGGTGAAATCGGCCATTATTTATATGAAGTCTATCGGGATTGCATAACGGATCATAAAGGCTCGTCAAGGGTCATCTGGGATATTTCCACCGTGGCCTTCATGAATAATGAGAACTGGACGCCAAGCTCGCTTGTTCCAAGTCCCCATATTTCGGAGGATTTCCGGTGGGGCATGGATTCGTCAAGGCATCTCATCCGTTATGTGAACCATATTCATCGCGATCCGGTTTTCAAGGATTTGTTCGCCAAGCTCCAGACAAAAGGATAGTAATTCATCCGCGGGCAGCTGGCTGCTTGGCAGTTCTTCCATCAGTAAGAACCACTATTATGGATTGAAAATCACCTCCCGGCCGTTTCACAGGTCGGGAGGCTGCTGTTTTTCGGGAATGTTAATGGTACAATACATCTAAATGTTGTTAAATTGTCATTCCCGGAGGAGAAAATGAATTTATTATTCGAGCCTGTTTCACTGAATGGCATGTCTTTGCTGTGGGGTCATAAATCCTACTCGGACAGCAATTTTCGCGGGTTTTATCATTGGCATCAATGCTGTGAAATGCTGTTTGTCCATGAAGGCCAGGGAACCGTAATCGTGGAACAACAGACCTATGAAATCAAGCGGGGCATGCTGTTTTTCTTCCAGCCCTTTCAGCTTCACAAGGTGTATGCGAACGTGAGCGCAGAGCGTCCTTATGTCCGCTCGATTATGCATTTTGATCCGGTTCGGATATCGGCGGGGCTGCAGGTATTCCCCGAACGCCAAAGCCTGTTCAATCTGTTGTGGCAGGGGCAGACCAACATCCAGGCGTATGATTTGACCGGGAATTTTGAATATATGAGCGGTATTTGCGATTTTTACGAGAGAGCGCACAGGATCGGGAAAGGAGAGCATGAGGAAGAGATCACGCTGCTGATGCTGCAGCTGCTGTCCTGCATTCAGGCGGCCGGCAGCGGCAGTCCGGATGAAGCATTCATGAACATCGCACCAAGACCGCTCAAATATTCAGAAGCGGTAATGCAGCGGCTGGAGAACAGCTATGCGGAGGAATTCGATCTGGAGCAGTTGGCCGGGCAGCTGCATCTCTCCAAGTATTACGTTTCCCGTGTGTTCAGACAGGAAACCGGCAGCAACATAACGGATTATTTGACAGCCAGAAGAATCAAGCAGGCCTGCCGTTTGCTGCAAACCACGTCACTGCCCATCGACCGGATTGGCAGCGAGGTTGGCTTGCCGAACGTTTCTTATTTCATCCAGCTGTTCAAGAAAGTCGTCGGCGTCACACCGCTGAAATTCAGGAACAAGGGCTGAGCCAATGTTCTAATAAGCTGCTTCAATCCCCAGGAATCCGTCGATGTCGTGGGACGTAAGTGAATTGCCAAAATGTCCTTCTTCCGCTAGGATAAGAAACAGAGATGGATGCATAGGCTGACAGATTCCAAATACATACAGATCGGATGAGTGATGATGAAAAAAATCAAGCTTTTGCAGCAAGTAGCGCAAGAAGGTGTCGTCGCCGTACTTAGAGGCGAATCCCCTGACGAAGTCATCGAAATGGCGAATCAATGCATTGCCGGCGGCATCAAGGTCATTGAAATCACGATGACAGTGCCGTTCGCGCTGAAGGCGATTGAGAAGCTGGCAATGTCGTATTCCAGCGATACGAAGGACCCGTCGAAATTCGCGATTATCGGGGTGGGCACGGCGCTTGACCCGGAAACCGCAAGGGCTGCCATTCTGAGCGGCGCCGAATTTGTGGTAGGGCCATCGCTGAATCCGGCTACGGTTACCTTATGCAACCGCTACCGTGTACCGGTTATGCCCGGCTGCATGACCATCAAGGAGATCCAGGAGGCACTGGAGCTGGGCGTGGATATCGTCAAGCTGTTCCCGGGCAACCTCTACTCGCCGGCCATGATCAAGGCGATCAAAGGTCCGGTTCCGCAAGCGAATATCATGCCGACAGGCGGCGTATCGCTTGACAATCTGGGCGACTGGATCAAAGCAGGCGCGGTGGCCGTCGGAATCGGCTCGGATCTCACAAGCGAAGCGGTGAAAAGCGGTAATTATGATCTGATCGCAAGCCGCGCAGGCCAATACATCGAAGCCTACCGCAGTGCGAAGAACGCGGGATAATTCTTTTTTTAAATATCAGTCAGAAAGTATAAATTGCGGCTTCTGCTTTTCTGATATTTTTGAGGAAGAAACTGACTTTGCCCACAAAAGACGGCGAAGCCGCTTCTTCTTGCTTGCCCTTGCTTCAAACCTGAAACTTCTTGTTTAAATAAGGGAGCGGCGGATTCGATCAGCTGCTCCCTTATTTTGTTCGCCTTTACAGCATTCACAGGGTTCACACCTTATAAGGGAGGAAATCAACTTTGCCCTAAAGACGGCTTCAGCCGTTTCTTCCGGCTTGACGCGATGCGCCAGGTGGAACCAACATTGGAATAAGGCTGCTTTTATTGTAAACTAAAAAAGATTAGCGACGGCAGAGGTGGAATAGACGCGGATGTTCATATATACACATTTATATACAATAATTACCATGCTTAATATACCTCTTGCCATTACGGTCATATTCCTGGAACGCCGCAATATCGGGGTGACCTGGGCGTGGCTGATGGTCCTGCTGTTCTTGCCGGTGGTCGGTTTCGCCGTCTATTTATTGTTCGGTCAGAACCTCAGCAAGCAGAAGCTTTACAATATCAACAGGCGCAGCCGTATCATGATGGCGGCTCTGATTGAGAACCAGCGCAAGGATTTCCGGGAAAATCATATCACATTCACCGATCCCGCAATGGCGGATTACCGGGGTATGATCTTCATGAACCTGTCCAGCGGCTATGCGCTGTATTCGCAGAACAACAGCGTGGATATCTTCACGAACGGAACCGATAAATTCGAGTGCCTGTTCAAAGAAATCGAACAAGCCCGCGAGAGCATCCATATGATGTATTACATCGTACAGAACGACGCTCTTGCCAGGCGCATGGCGGAAGCCCTCACCCGCAAAGCCAAAGAGGGCGTTCAGGTCCGTTTCTTGTATGACGATATCGGAAGCTACCATCTCCCGCGGCATTTCTTCGACGAGCTGAAGCAGGCGGGGGGCCAGGTCTCGGCGTTTTTTCCCGTCCAAGATCCCCTATTTGAACTTCCGGGTGAATTACCGCAATCACCGGAAGCTTGTAATCATTGACGGCGTCATCGGGTACATCGGGGGATTCAATATTGGCGACGAATATTTGGGTATTGACCAGCGCTTCGGCTTCTGGCGGGATACTCATCTGCGGTTGATAGGCAATTCCGTTCAGCAGATGCAGTCGCAATTTTTGCTGGACTGGAATCTGGCTTCCCCCTATATCGTCACCGGATCCGAGCCCGGTATGTTTAAAGAGGCGGAGGCATGCGGAACCGTCGGCATCCAGATTGTATCGAGCGGCCCCAATCAGACGTTGGAGCAGATCAAGAACGCGTATATCAAGATGATCAATTCCGCGAGGAAAAGCATTTATATCCAAACGCCGTATTTCATTCCCGATGAAAGCCTGCTGGACGCACTCAAAATGGCGGTTCTGTCAGGCATTGACGTCCGAATGATGATTCCCAGCAAGCCGGATCACAAAATGGTCTATCTGGCCTCCTTCTCTTACCTTGGCGATTTGATGGAGCAGGGGATGAAATGTTATCTTTATGAGAAGGGATTTATGCATGCCAAGACGATTGTCGTGGACGGCAATATAGCCTCGGTCGGCACGGCGAATGTGGATATCCGCAGCTTCAAGCTCAATTTTGAAGTCAACGCCGTTATCTATGACACGGGCACGGCAACCCGGTTGAAGGAGATTTTCGAAGCAGATATGCTCGACAGCAGGGAACTGACCTACGAGGAGTACAAGAAAAGGCCGTTGTTTCAACGGTTTAAGGAATCCTGCACACGATTGCTGTCGCCTATATTATAAAAAAAGAACAGGAAGCAGACAGGAGCTTGATCATCATGATGGAGAAGAAAATGGTAATGGAATGGGCAAGGCTGCTCATGAATTATAAATTCGCCTTGGACGAAGTGGAAACCAAGCTGACAATATTGAATGAGGAACTGCAATTTGTGCAGCATTATAACCCGATCGAGCATTTGAAAACCCGGATCAAAACGCCAGAGAGCATCTCCGAGAAGCTGCTCCGCAAGGGTCTGGAAGTGACGACAGCGAATGCGATTGCCCATATCCGGGATATCGCCGGGGTCAGAGTGACCTGTTCCTTCTCGGCCGATGTCTACCATGTGTATGAAATGATCAGCAGGCAAAGCGACGTTCAGGTTCTGGAGGTCAAGGATTATATCCAGAACCCCAAGCCCAACGGCTATCAGAGTCTGCATGTTATTATCCAGATCCCGGTATTTTTGTCCGACCGCATCGAGCATGTGAATGTGGAAATCCAGCTCCGTACGGTGGCCATGGATTTTTGGGCCAGTCTGGAGCATAAAATTTATTATCAATTCCATGAGGATATGCCGGAGTCGATCCGTGAACAGCTGAAGGATACCGCTCATATGATTGCCAGTCTGGACCAGCGGATGATGGGGCTGAACGAGGAAGTCAAGCGGCTGGCGAATCCTTTATCCGGACTGCTCCGGTCGTAAACCGTGCTTTTTGCGGAATTCTGAGGGCGTACACCTCATGGTTTGCCGGAAGACCTTGATGAAGTAGCTGAGATTGTCAAAGCCGACATCCATCGCAATGGCGGAGATCTTCTTATCGGAAGCGGACAAGTATTCACCGGCCTTCCTGATCCGGTAGGCATTCAAATACTCAATCGGCGTCGAGCGCGTCATGGACTTGAAGAAGCGGTTGAACTGGCCTTCGCTCATCGGGATCTGGTCAGCCAGCTCGCGCAGGCGGATCGCACGATGGTAATGATTATGCATGTAGACGATAACAGTCTTCAGACGGTCGACACGGGTGGCATCGGAATGGAGGGCCTCGCTGCGGTCGCATGCCCGGCCTTCCTCCCCGGACAGCTCGCCGAGCATCAGCATCAGCAGCGCCTTGATCCGGATTTCAAATCCGGGCTGCTTTTTGTGATAAGCGTGAATAATCGTATGGAGATGGATAAGCAGACCTTTCTCCCAACCGGATGCAGGAAGAATCCGGCGGGGGAAGGTTTTTTTGCGTTCCAGCAGCGGGGAAATATAATCCTTCTGAACGGCATCGAAGCTGCCGCTTTCCAGCCACCCGGCGTCAAAAACAATGGCGGTCATCCGGCATGGCGTATCGCCGAGTACGTCCAATGCGGCATGAATGTCTCCGCCATCGATAAACACGGCCTCGCCGGCCTTCACCGTAAAATACTCGGTGTCCACCTGGAACAGCACCTCGCCCTCCAGCACCAGGAGAAACTCCGTTTCCTCATGCCAATGGCAGTCAAAGCCTTTTCCGCCGGGCATGTACTGGTTCTCATATACACCCAGAGGCAGCATCGTATCGCCGTGCAGCCGGTTCTCCTTGAGCAGAGGCCGTATGATTTGATCCATAGCAAACAGCTCCTTGACGGAAAATGGGATCTTTGGATTAGTTTTGAGTCTATATGCGCATGATAATGTCGTAATTGTGTTATAAAAAGTCGTGATTCTATTAGTTTTGTCTATTTAATATCAGTATAATGCGACTATGCAGGATTTTAAAGTGTAAATTCAATGACCCTTGAAAGGAATGAGACTTAAGGTGAAATTTACAGACGGCAATTGGATGATTCGCGAGGGGTATCAGGTGCTTGGCGCTGTGCAAGCGCATGCAATCGACCAGGAGGATAACAGACTGACCGCTTATGTGTCCCCGCGGCCGATCGTGAACCGTTCCAGCATGCTCGATACGATGCTGCTGACGGTACGTTTTCATTCCCCGCTTCCGGGGGTAGTCGGAGTCAAGCTGATCCATCATGAGGGAGTTGTGGACCGCGGTCCGGTATTCGAGCTGTCGGAGCAGACCGGCGCGCATGTGACGATCGAGGAGAACGACGAGGCCGTGCTGCTGAAGAGCGGCGGACTTACGGTACGGATCAGCAAGGGCCCCGAATGGGGTGTAGATTTCTATAGAGGCTCGCAGCGCATTACAGGGACCAGGCAGAAGTCGATGGCCTATATTACGGATCCGGCCAAGCAGGCGTTCATGCGCGAGGAGCTGGATTTGGGCGTAGGGGAATATGTATACGGACTTGGCGAGCGCTTCACGCCGTTTGTGAAAAACGGTCAAATCGTCGACATCTGGAACAAGGACGGCGGTACCAGCTCGGAGCAATCCTATAAGAACATTCCTTTCTATGTGTCGAGCAAAGGTTATGGAGTGTTCGTCAATCATCCGGAGCTGGTCTCTTTCGAGGTCGCGTCCGAGAAGGTCAAGAAGGTACAGTTCAGCGTGACCGGCGAGTCGCTGGAGTATTTCGTAATTGACGGGCCAACGATCAAGGACGTTCTTGGCAAATATACTGATTTGACCGGAAAACCGGCGCTTCCTCCGGCCTGGACGTTCGGCCTGTGGCTGACGACCTCCTTCACGACGAACTATGACGAGGCGACGGTGAACAGCTTTGTCGAGGGAATGGCCGAACGCGATCTGCCGCTTCATGTCTTCCACTTCGATTGCTTCTGGATGCGCGAATTCCACTGGACGGATTTCAAATGGGATGAGCGGGTATTCCCCGATCCGGTGGGGATGCTGAAGCGGCTGAGAGAGAAAGGACTTAAAATATGCGTATGGATCAATCCCTATATCGCCCAGCGTTCCCGGCTCTTTGAAGAAGGCAGGCAGAACGGCTACCTGGTGAAAAAAGCAAATGGCGACGTGTGGCAGTGGGATATGTGGCAGCCGGGCATGGCTCTTGTCGACTTTACAAACCCTGCAGCCTGCAAATGGTATGCCGCTTATCTGGAAGAGCTGGTCGATATGGGCGTAGACAGCTTCAAGACCGACTTCGGCGAAAGAATCCCGACAGACGTCGTGTACCATGACGGGTCGGATCCCGTTAAAATGCATAATTACTATACCTACCTGTACAATAAAGTGGTCTTCGAAGTGCTGGAGAACAAGCTCGGCAAACAGGAAGCGGCGGTATTCGCCCGCTCGGCAACGGTTGGCGGACAGAAATTCCCTGTTCACTGGGGCGGGGACTGCTATGCGGATTATGAATCCATGGCAGAGAGTCTGCGCGGCGGCCTGTCGCTCGGAATGTCGGGCTTCGGCTTCTGGAGCCATGATATCGGCGGCTTCGAGAATACGGCGCCGCATCATATCTTCAAGCGCTGGCTGGCCTTCGGCTTATTGTCAAGCCACAGCCGCTTGCATGGCAGCAAATCGTACCGGGTGCCTTGGGCCTACGATGAAGAGGCAGTCGATGTGACGCGTTTCTTCACGAAGCTGAAATGCCGCCTGATGCCTTATCTGTTCAACACAGCCGGACAAGCTGCGGAGCTGGGCCTCCCCTCCATGCGGGCGATGGTGCTTGAATTTCCGGAGGATCCGGCAACGGAAACGCTGGACCGCCAATATATGCTCGGCGATTCCATTCTGGTCGCGCCGGTGTTCCATGAACAAGGCGATGTTTCCTATTATCTGCCGCAAGGCACCTGGACCCATCTGCTTACCGGAGAGACTGTACTAGGCGGCTCTTGGCGGAAGGAAAACTACAATTTCTTCAGCCTGCCGCTGTTTGTGCGCCAGAATTCCATCGTTGCGCTGGGGGCCAATGACCGGCGTCCGGACTATGATTTTGCGGACGGGGTCGAGCTTTCCTTGTATAATCTGGAGGATGGGCATACGGCAAGCACCGTGGTCCGCAGCATCAAGGGCGAGCCGGAGCTTGGCGTAAGCGCAGGCCGTCAGGGAACAACCATACAGGTTGATGCCGAAGGCAGCGGCAAACCGTTCCGCTTCTCCCTGCAAGGGGGAGCAGCCATCGTTTCGGCTGAGGGGCATTCAGGAATTTCGATCGACGGAAACACCGTATCCATTCCTGCCGGATCGCCGAAGGTGAGCTTCAAACTTACGATTCAATAAGCCAGTGGCGCCAGCTGTAAACGGTAGATACCCCCTTATCTCACATGGAAGCTGTCTGTGAGGTGAGGGGGTTCTTTGCGCGGGCAGGGAAAATGTCTAATTATGAACTGAAAAAATGGAAAATTTTTAATGGTTTTTATCAAACTCCACTCGTTTAAAATGAAGAAAGCGTTTATTGCTAAAGCGCTTCCACAAGAAGGCCGGTGATAAAGTGGCGAAAGCACGCGGAAACACATCATGTACAGCTACCAAAGAAGAAAGGAGCCAGGCCCAGTGTTTCGGATCATCATCCGCGGAATTAACGATTTAAAGCTGAGAACGAAGCTGATCCTCTCCTTCATTGTTGTGGTATTCATCCCCGTCATGATTGTCGGGTTGTTCCTGACCAATGAGCTGCGGCATCAGGCGCTGGATAATGCGCTGGAGCAAACAGCTGTGAATGTGGACCGGGTCAAGAAGCGGACCTCGGAGGTGATTAACGCCGCTTATGATATTTCTTACCGTCTTTCCAATGACAGCCGGTTGGCCCGTCTGGCCGCTACGGAATATGAGACGGTCTATGACGTGGTCAAGGCCTATAAGGATTATCCCGATATCAAGGAATATATCAGCCTGTACAAGGAAATTTCCAACATCCGCATCTATCTGGACAATCCTACGCTGCTGGATAATTGGGAGTTTATTCAACCCAGCGAGTCCATTATTAATTCCGGCTGGTATCAATCCGCCATGAGCAGCAGCGGCCTGATTGGCTGGAATTATATCGAGGATGAACGGGACGGCAAGAAATATTTGAGCCTGATCCGCAAGATTGATTTCCGCGACGAGATGAGCAGCGCCGTGCTGGTCATCAACGTCAACTCCCGGATGCTCGATGCGATTCTGAACCAGGAAACCTTCGAGACCATGATTGTTGATGAGAACAACAATATTATTTCGTCCAACCGGCCGGGCCGGGTAGGCAAGGGTCTGTCGGAGATCGATTTTGACCCGAGTATCGTGAACAAGCAAAGCGGCACTTATAATGCAGTGGTCAATGAACAATCGTCCAAAATCCGGATTGAGACGCTTATTCCCCTTTCCAGCTTGAATGGTATCCGGATTTTGTCGGTATTTTCGGTCAAAACCATCGTGAAGGATGCCAACCAGATTATCATTCTGGCGACCATTGTTATTTTCATCAGCCTGATTGTTGCCATTGTCCTGATCTATGGCTTCTCCAATCTTCTCTCCAAGCGCATGCTGCGTTTAAGCAAGCATATTACGAAGGTGGCTACGGGAAATCTCGATGTGACGCTTGCGATCGACGGCAAGGATGAGATCGGCCAGCTGTCCAGGCAGTTCAATGCGATGGTCGGGAGTATTAACGTCCTGCTCGCCGAGGTTCAGGAATCCAATCTGCAGAAGACCCAGCTTGTTACCAGACAGAATGAAATCAAATTCAAAATGCTGGCGAGCCAGATTAATCCGCATTTTCTCTTCAACGCCCTGGAGTCGATCCGGATGAAAGCCCATATCAAGGGTGAGAAGGAGATAGCCAAGGTCGTCAGGCTGCTCGGGAGGATGATGAGGAAGAATCTGGAGGCGGGAAGCAAAGAAGTGACTTTGCGAAGCGAAATCGAGGTCGTCCGCTGCTATCTGGATATTCAGAAATTCCGCTATGAGAGCCGGCTGGGCTATGAGCTTGTAATCGATCCTTTGACAGAGCAGCTGCATATTCTCCCGCTCATTATCCAGCCGCTTGTTGAGAACGCTGTCATCCATGGACTGGAAAACAAGCAGGAGGGCGGATATGTGCGAATCAAGGCTGAGCTGATGGATAAATGGATGCGTATCGAAGTGTCGGATAACGGGGAGGGAATGGATAAACAGAGGCTTGATTTTGTGCTGCGCTCCCTTGAGGAGCAGGAGGACGAAGCGAATAACCGGATCGGTCTGCGGAATGTGCATATGCGACTTCAGCTCTCTTACGGGAGAGAGCATGGACTTGTGATCACAAGCAGCCCGGATAGCGGGACGAAGATTAGTTTTACAATTCCGACAGGAGGCGGTAGACATGTACAAAGTGCTGATAGCTGACGATGAGCCTACGATTCGTGAAGGGCTGCGGACGCTTATTGAATGGGAGCTGTACGGTTATGAGGTCGTGGATACCGCTGCAAACGGCCAAGAGGCGCTCCGGAAGGCTGCCCATCATTCGCCTGATCTGATTATTGCCGATATCCGGATGCCGGGGATGAGCGGTCTGGAGCTGGTTGAGGCGCTCCGGAAGAACGGCTCCACCCTTCATGTCCTTATTCTAAGCGGCTACGCCGACTTCGATTATGCCAAGAAAGCCATCTCCCTGCAGATTGATGGTTACATGTTAAAGCCTGTCGATGAGGATGAGCTGATCGAGTATTTGGAGGTGCTCCGGACGACGCTCGAACGGGAAAAACAGGACAAACAGAAGACGGCCGCGTTCAGCGGCTTGTCCAGAGAATTAATCGTGCAATCCCTGCTTGCGCCGGGAGACTCGCCGGTTAACGCTTATAGCGAGGAAGAGATACTGGCTGCAGGCTTGCTGTGGGATTGCTATGAGATTATATTGATCAAGTTTCAAGCAGTGGAGCAGGAGACTGAACCAGGGGCTTCCGCGCTTCTGAAAAGCCGGTTATGCGAATTGTATGAACAATCGGGCAGAGGCGTCGTCTTTTCCATGGAGCCGTATGTGGGTCTGCTGCTGAATGGTGATCTGCATAATGAGGATCCACGTCATCATATTCACACTGAAATCGCTGCAGTCGCGGCGCGGCAGAGTATGGAATTTACCGCTGCCTCTGGCGGCTGCGTAAGGAGTCTGACGGACATTGGCGCCTCCTGCGGGGAGGTTATGCGGCTCATGAACCAGCGCTTTTATTACGCTGAGGATCGGATTGCAGCTCCCGGAGATATCCCAGCCAGCCTCCCGGCATCAGACGGTTCCGATAACGAGCCGATGCCTGACTATTCCGCTGTCGCCGATAAAATCTATTTCGCGATCGATGTGGGCAACCGTATGTCCGTAGCCCAGCTGGTTTCAGAAGCAGCAGACCGAATGCTTGCCGCCGGATGCCCGGAGCCCAAGATCAAATCCGGCTTTGTCCAGATCATTACGGAGACGCTCGCCAAACTCGCACGGAATCATTCCGCCAATCCGTCCGTGAGTCAGGACCATTCCGCAGGTATTCTCGATATCTACCGGCAGATGACCTGCAGCTCGCTTGTGCGGCATGTAACCGGCTATCTGCAAACGCTCATTAACGAGCAGCCAGGCGGAGGGATTGACAAGCAGATGAGGAAAATGATCGACCTGATCCAGCGGAATTACCATGAGAACCTGAAGCTCGAAACGCTCGCTGAGGTATTCAATTATAACAGTGCTTACCTGGGCAAGCTGTTCAAAAATGTAACAGGCGAATACTTTAATACCTACCTCGACAAAGTCAGGATCGAGAAGGCCAAAGAGTTTCTTGACAGCGGCTTGAAGGTCTATCAGGTGGCAGAGAAGGTCGGCTATACGAACGTCGATTATTTTCACAGCAAATTCCGCAAGTACGAAGGTTCTTCGCCTTCCGCCTACCGCAAGAAGTAGGCGAAGCAGGTGGAAATAGTCTGTAGAAGCGTAAGCGTTCGCCTTTGTACCTCGAATTTATCAGATAAAGGGTTCCAAAAAAAAATTCAGAGGTACAACAGCGATCTCGACAAGTGACAAGCGATAGACATGCTTGTAGCACTTGCGAGTATCGAAAGACGTTTCCGCATGCGCAGCCAGTCTTTTTCTAAATAGAAGAACGTATAAAATTTCTCCATACTTTGCTTCTATTTCTGTGGGAAGAAACTTACTGTGCCGCCAAAAGGACGGCCTCAGCCGTTTCTTCTTGACGGACGTTCAAAGCGCTGATTTTTATATGATTTTCACTTGAATTGGTCGGGTATTGCGGGCATCGCATTTCCATTATCATAAGGACATACAGCAAGGAGGGAAATACATGGCAGCGGTTACAACCGAAATGAAAGCCCCTGCGAAGCATGGCAGAAAACGATTCTGGAGCGTTTTTTTCCAGCAGCGGTATCTGTATCTCATGTCGCTTCCTTTTATCGCATGGGTATTCGTGTTCAGCTATCTGCCCCTGTGGGGCTGGACGATGGCATTCCAGAAATTCAAGCCGGGGCGAAGCTTCTTCGATCAGGAGTGGGTGGGGCTCCAGTACTTCAAGGAACTATTTCACGATCCCCAGTTTTACCAGGTGCTCCGCAACACGCTGGCCATGAGTACGATGGGGCTGGTCGCCGGCTTCACGGTACCGATCATCTTCGCGATCGTGCTGAACGAAGTGAAAGCGATGGCCGTCAAGCGTTTTGTGCAAACGGTTTCGTACCTTCCGCATTTCGTGTCCTGGGTCGTCGTCGCAGGTATCGTAACGAAGATGCTGGCAACCGACGGCGCCGTCAACGGGCTGCTTATGAGCCTGAACATCATCGATCAGCCGATCCAGTATATGGCGAAGGGCAATTTGTTCTGGTATATCGTAACCGGCTCGGATGTCTGGAAAGAGATGGGCTGGAACACGATCATCTATCTGGCCGCCATTGCCGGCATTGGGCCGGAGCTGTATGAAGCGGCGAAGGTGGACGGTGCGAACCGGATCCAGCAGATATGGAATATTACGCTTCCGGGCATCCGCTCTACGATCATCATTCTGCTGATCATCTCCATCGGCCACCTGGTCAGCATCGGCTTCGAGAAGCAATTCCTGCTCGGCAATCCGCTTGTCAGCGACTATTCGCAGGTGCTTGACCTCTACGCGCTGAACTACGGGCTTGGCATGGGGCGATTCTCCTTCGGAACAGCGATCAATATTTTCAACTCTCTGATCAGCATCATCCTGCTCCTTGTCGCAAACGGCATATTCAAAAAAGTAACCAAAGAAAGTATTTTCTAGGAGGAGGATGCCGCATGGCTTCGCGCAAATGGTCCTCCGGGGCATCCTGGCCGGACAGAACCTTTGACCTGCTTGTCTATCTCATTCTGGCGGTCGTTACGATTGTTACGCTGTATCCGTTCCTGAATGTGCTGGCGATTTCGCTTAACGATTCCACCGACAGCGTGCGCGGCGGACTCACCATTTATCCCCGGGTGTTTACGCTGAAGAACTACGAGACGATTTTTGCCTTTGGCGGGCTGATTACCGGGCTGAAAATCTCCATTCTCCGAACGGTTATCGGGACGATTCTGGGGCTTGTGAGCGCTTCGATGCTGGCCTTTACGATCAGCCGCATTGATTTTCAGGGACGCAGATTCGTCTCGGCTTTCCTCGCAATGACGATGTATATATCTGGCGGGCTGATTCCGTTCTACATTCTGATTCGCGACCTGCATATGATCGGCACCTTCGCCGTCTACGTGCTTCCCGGTCTTGTGAGCGCATTCAACGTCTTCATCATCCGTTCCTTCATCGATGGCATTCCTTATGCGCTGCAGGAGTCGGCGAAGCTGGACGGGGCGAACGACTGGACGATCTTCTGGCGTGTCATCCTGCCGCTGACCAAGCCGGCGCTGGCGACGATTGCGCTGTTCCTAGCGGTGGGACAATGGAACTCCTGGTTCGATACCTATTTGTTCAACGGCTCGAAGGAACACTTGACCACCCTGCAGTTTGAACTGATGAAGGTGCTGCAGAGCACGACGACCAACGCCGATTCCTTCCGCGGCCGCAACATGACCGAGGTCATGCGCCAAATCTCGCCTGAATCGGTGAAGATGGCCATTACGATCGTCGTGACCGTTCCCATTCTGGTCGTCTATCCGTTCCTGCAGAAGTACTTTGTAAAAGGCATGACGCTCGGCGCGGTCAAGAGCTGAGTGCAGCTGATAAACCGGTATAGACAGATAATCTGTTCATTACGATATTTCTTTACTACAAATTGGGAGGGTTTTTACGCATGATGAACACAAGATCCAAAGCGGCGGCGCTACTCATGACATTCGCGCTCTCCGTCGGCTTGCTGGCCGGCTGCTCCAGCAACAATAATGGCGAGAACAGCAAGGCTGCGAACAACACCGGCACGGCGAATACGAGCACGAACGCCGGTGCGGAAACAGAAGACTTGTCCCCGGTCACATTCAGCTTTTTCGCCGAGGATCCCAATCCTAACTGGAACAACATGCAGGATGAAGTGTCCAAGGAAATTACGAAGAAAACAGGCGTTACCCTCGATGCGGAATTTGCCGTAGGCGATCCGGCCCAGAAGGTTGCGCTCATGGCGGCAAGCGGTCAATATCCGGACATCATTTCGGCCAAAGGCGATATCGGCAAGCTCGTCGATGCCGGCGGCGTCATCGATCTGACCGACTTGATCAACAAATATGCGCCCAATATCAAGAGAGTGCTAGGTCCTTACCTCAGCCGGGCCAAATATACGACTGAGGATCAGTCCATCTACGCCATTCCGACCTGGGCAGCCGTTGATGAACAGCGATTCGTGGCCGGTGGAGGCTTCGAGCTTCAGCATCGCGTCGTGAAGGAAGCGGGTTACCCGCAGATTCGTACCGTACAGGATTATGAGAAGGCGATCAAGGATTATCTGGCCAAGCATCCGACGGACGAGAATGGCAACAAGAACATCGGAGTATCGCTGAATGCGGATGACTGGCATATACAAATCTCCGTTACCAACCCGGCCGTTGCCACAACCGGCGGATCCGATGACGGCGAATACTGGGTCGATCAGGACACATTTGAAGCCAAGTACCACTTCCGCCGTCCGGAAGAAAAGGAATATTTCCGCTGGCTGAACCATATGAACGCCGAAGGGCTGCTTGACCCGGAAAGCTTTGTGCAAAAGTATGACCAGTACAAAGCCAAGGTCGCTTCTGGCCGCGTACTCGGCTTGATCGACCAGGACTGGGATTACAACGACGGCCAGCAGGCTCTGAAGTCAGCCGGCAAGTTGGACCAGACATACGGTCATTATCCGGTGACCCTGAGCGAGGACTTCAAGGAAACATCCTTCTGGCCAACCGGTTTCATGGGCGGCTACGGGATCTCGATTTCAAGTACGGCGAAGGATCCGGTGCGCATCATCAAGTTCCTGGATTTCCTCGCATCCGATGAAGGCCAGATTCTCAACAACTGGGGGATTGAAGGCAAGCATTATGTCATGGAGGACGGCAAGCGCGTCGTGCCGCAGGAAGTGCAGGACCGGATCAATAACGACAACACGGCATTCACGAAGGAAACCGGTATCGGCTTCTATTGGAACATGATGGTGCACTATGGCGACGGCGCGAAGGATTCAACCGGCAACTACTACACCAAGAACAATCCGGAGATGATCCCGACCGGCTACAGCGATGTGGAGAAAGAAACGCTCAAAGCGTATGATGCTACAATTTGGAAGGATCTATTCCCCAAAGAAGACGAGTTCAAGGTGAAGGCGTACGGTGCAGCCTGGAATATCCAGATCCCGGGCGAAGATGAAGTAGCCGTTCTCGGCAACAAGATGAAGGACATCACCTGGAAGCGCGTTCCGGAGGCGATCCTGGCGAAGCCGGAGAACTTCGATAAAGTCTGGGAGGCGTACCAGCAGGATCTGATCAAAGCGGGCGTTGAGAAAATGGAAAAAGGATATACGAAATACGTGCAGGACCGCGTTGCATTGTGGAGTGCCGATTCCGGCCAATAAACGATGTCATTCGAGAAGCCGCCCTCGTCATAGTCGGGGGCGGCTTTTCTTATATATGCCATAACCCGATTCAACCTGAATGAAAACAGGCATGGATCGGGTTATTTTTGTTTATGCGTACGCCGGTATTCTCTTGGCGTGACGCCTGTATGCTTGCGGAACATTTTATTGAAGAAGCTGACATCGTTGAAGCCGGTTTCAAGCGCGATATCCAGCACCTTGGTGTCCGTATCGAGCAGAAGCGCGGAGGCATGGCGGATCTGAACCTCATGCTTGTAGTCCATGAGGCTCTGTCCGGTGGCTTCCTTGAATTTGGCGGTGAATGAGGAGACGCTCATCCCGCAAATCCGGCTCAGCTGAATAAGGGTCAGGGGCTGACGGTAATTCAGCTCGACAAAATTGCGGATCGACAGGATCCGCTCCCGGTCGCTGAGCGTATGGCGCTCTGTGCTCCGGTTCTCTTGATGATACCGGCTGAGCCAGACCAGGCATTCGATCCAGCGTGTCTTGATAATGAGCTGGGAGCCGTCGCGCTCCTGCTCATACTCCTCGTAGATGGTCTGCAGATGGCCCTGGAACTGCAGCTTCTGCGCAGCCTGCAGCGGATGGTAGGGGATGAACGACTGGCTTTTCCGCAGGAAGGGCATCAGATAGAAAAAATCGATAAAGGCGGGAATTTCCTGAAGCGCCTCGAGCTCCTTTTGGAGGAAAGCCGTATCGAACAGCACATTATAGACAAGGGTATCCTCGTCGGCCGATCCCAGATAGCTGTGGTATACATTCGGCTCCAGAATGAACACATCCCCCGTGGCCAGCCGGTATTGATGACCGGACATTTCGTGAAAGGCGCTCCCCTCAACAACAAACACCAGCTCGACGAAATCATGCGTGTGGGAAGGAATCGGCTCATTCCTGCGAATGACGGCGCGGTCGATATAGAACGGAAAACGGCTGTCCTTGAAATAATTGCTGCCTGTATAGGTTGTCATGTCCGCTTGTCCCCTTTTTGGCAGATCGACCTGGTTTTGTCGCTCATCCTCCAAGATTATGGTTCTATAATAGCTTAAATTAAGAGTAAGACAAATAACTTTCGTAGCAAAGGGAGACGAGCGCATGTTAAAAAAGAAAATCAGGCTGACGGAGGATCAAATCAAATTTTACCGGGACAATGGTTTCGTTCAGGTTGACAATATGCTGTCCCGCAAAGAGCTGAATGAGCTGCGCGAGCACCTGAACGAGGCGATGGGCCAAAAGACGGGAAATTCGGTGCAGACGGCTCAGAAGGAGGGGGCTTATTTCAAAGTCTTGAATCAGCGTGTGAACACCTGGCGCGATCATGGCGGCATGGCCCGGTTTGTACTCTCGGAGCGTTTTGCCGACGCTGCCAAGCAGCTTACAGGCGCCAGCGGCATTCGGCTGTTCCATGACCATGCCCTGTTCAAAATGCCTCAGGATTCCAAACCGACGCCCTGGCATCAGGATGCCCCATACTGGCCTATGAATGAGCAGACCGGCTTGTCGATATGGATTGCGCTTGACGATGTGGATGAAAATAACGGCTGTATGATGTTCGTTCCGAAGTCGCAAAAGATCAAAAACCTCAAGCATGTGGATCTGGTTTCGCCGCATGATATTTTTGAAGACTCGGGCGCATCGGAAGTGGACCGAAACACGGCGGCCATCGTCCGGATGAAAGCAGGCAGCTGCACCTTTCATAACGGCCTCACCTTCCATTATGCCCATGCGAATCAAACGGATCAGCCGCGCCGCGCTCTGGCCATTATCTATATGGAAGATGGAACAACCTACAGCGGGGCCCGCCATGTCTGCACGGACGGACAATCGCTTGCGCCGGGAGACCCGCTTCGGGGAGGATTATTTCCGAAGCTAGCGTAAGCGCTCTCTTTCTCCGAAAATACAGAAGCCCTGTTCGTTCCAAGGAACGATAACGGGCTTTTTTTCGTTGATAATGCTGTAGATTTAAGACCTTTCCCGGTTGTTCGTGACGAGAATGAAAGCGCTAATCTTATATATTCAGAAGTAGTTTTATATTTCCACGCCGGAGGAATTGGTCTATACTAGGGGCAAATCCATTAAGGCAGGTGTAAACGTATACATGACTACAAAAAAACTTAGATGGGGTATTCTTGGAACAGCCGGAATCGCGAAACGTTCGGTCATTCCCGGGATCCAGCAATCGCAGACCGGCGAAGCGGCGGCTATTGCCAGCCGCAACCTGGAGAAATCCCGGGAAACAGCAGCGCAGCTTAATATTCCGACCGCCTATGGCAGCTATGAAGATCTATTATCGGATGGCAGCATTGACGCCATTTATATACCGCTTCCGAATCATCTCCATATGGAATGGTCCATTCGGGCGATGGAAGCAGGCAAGCATGTACTCTGCGAGAAACCGATTGCGTTGAATGCCGAAGAAGCGCAGAGAATGGCAGACACAGCAAGCCGGACAGGCGTGCATCTGGCCGAAGCCTTCATGTACCGCCATCATCCGCGTTATGAACGGCTCAAAGAAATTATCGACTCCGGAGAAATAGGCGGCGTCCGCGGCATTCATGCTGCATTTACCTTCAATAATGCCGGGGACAAGGGCAATGTCCGCTACCGCAGGGAATGGGGAGGCGGATCGCTTTACGATATCGGCTGCTATCCTATCAGCGTGGCACGTCTGATTCTGGGAGCGGAACCGGAAGCCGCAACTGTTCATGCCTTGATTTCACCCGAGCACGATGAAGTCGATATGATGGCTTCCGGTCTCCTGGAGTTCCCCGGCAGTGTAGCGCTGACGTTTAGCAGCGGCATGTGGGCCGCTTTCAGGAATCCTCTTGAAATTCTGGGATCAGACGGCTGGATTGAAGTGCCGGGGGCCTTTGTGGGGGATCAGCACTTCATCGTTCATACGAAGGACGGAGTGCGCGAAGAGAAGCCGCAGGAGCTGAATGCGTTCGCGCTGGAAATCGACGATTTTGCCCGCACCGTATGGGGCGAGCAGACGGCCCGGTTCACGCCGGATGATGCGGTTGCCAATATGAAAGTGCTGGATGCCTGCCTGAAATCGGCCTATTCGCGCGAGCGCGTGCTAATTTAATATTAATTCATCTTAATAAATTTTAATAAATCATGTATAATAGAGGAGGATGTTTACCAGATGAAAAAAATCGACCTGCCCGGAATTAAGCAAGGCGTGACCCAGTTGATCATGGGATCGGATTATTTTGCACCGGATGTTTATGAGCTTGTCAGCACGAATCTTGATGCGTTTACTGCAATTGGCGGCAACACGATTGACACGGCTTATGGCTACTCCGGAGGCAAGAGCGAGCAGGCTATAGGCATGTGGGTGGAGGAGCGCGGCAACCGCGACCAGATCAACATCTGGACGAAGGGCGCGCACCCTAACAAGGATGGCCCGCGGGTGAACAAAGCGGCGATTCATGAAGAGCTGATGATCAGCCTGGAGCGTCTGCGCACGGATTATGTCGACCTGTATGCGCTTCACCGAGATGACCCGAACATTCCTGTCGGGCATATTATTGAGGCGTTGAACGAGCATGTGGAAGCGGGACGGATTCTGGCGTTCGGCGGGTCCAACTGGACGACGGCCAGACTGGATGAAGCGAACCGTTATGCGGCTGAACACGGCCTGCGGGGCTTCGAATTCAGCAGTCCGAACCTCAGTCTGGCCAAAGCGCAGGAAGCGTATTGGAAGGATTGCATCAGCGTTGACGAAGAAATGCTGGCCTGGCATGAACGCGGCGGAATGCCGCTGTTCTCCTGGTCCTCGCAAGCCAGAGGCTTCTTCACGGGCCGATTTACGCCGGAGGATCGTTCTGATGCCGACCTGGTGCGCGTATTTTATAATGATGACAACTGGAAACGTTACTACCGTGCCGAAGAGCTTGGAAGGAAGAAAGGCTTCTCTACGATTCAAATCGCGCTTGCCTACGTGCTGAATCAATCATTTGCGACGGGTGCCATCGTGGGTCCGCGAAATGAAGCAGAGCTGAAATCCTGTTTGGAGGCAACGACTATCTCTCTGACACTGGAGGAAGTGAAGTGGCTGGATCTGAGAACGAATTAATCGAGCTTTGGCCCGGAGGCGCTCCACGCGCCGAGGGAAGCACGGAAGAAGACCGTCCGGCGCTTACCGCCTATCTGGTGGAAGGCAAGGGAAGCGGCGCAGTTATTGTGGTTCCGGGCGGCGGATATGGCATGCGGGCCAATCATGAAGGTGAACCGATCGCTTTGTGGCTTAACTCCATTGGCATTTCGGCTTTCGTTCTGCGTTACCGCGTAGCGCCTTACCGTTACCCAAGCGCACTCACGGATATACAGCGGGCTGTCCGTTATGTCAGGCATCGTGCTTCCGAATGGGGAATGGATACGGGCAAGATCGGCGTACTCGGTTTCTCGGCCGGGGGACATCTCACAGCAACGGCGGGAACCCTGTTCGACCGGGGAGAAGCCGATGCGGATGATCCGGTGGATCGGCAATCCAGCAGACCGGATCTGCTCGTATTGTGTTATCCGGTTATCACGATGCAGCCGCCGTATTCCAACGAAGGATCGAAGAAAAATTTGCTCGGTTCCGAGCCGGAAGAGCATCTGGTCCAATTGATGAGCATGGAGCAGCAAGTGACGGAGGATACGCCGCCAACCTTCCTGTGGCATACCTCCGATGATGCCGGTGTTCCCGTGGAAAACTCGCTGATGTTCGCCTCGGCTCTCAGCCGCGCCGGTGTACCGTTTGATCTGCATGTGTATGAGCATGGACGGCATGGTCTGGGACTTGCCGAGGAAGATAAGCACGTCGCCTCATGGACCTCCGTGTGCGAGCTGTGGCTCAAGCGATACGAATTTCATAAATAAAGCTAGCATCCCCTTTCCTTAAAGCCAACCGGATGAATACATCCGGAAGCTTTCAGGATGGGGATTTTCTGCCTGCATGCAAAAAGACAAATGGGTTTTTCAGCTTGACTAGAGAGCGCTCTACAGCGCAAGCATTAAACGTTTTATTCGGCATTCAGTATGGTTAATAGGAATGTACGTCTTTTCGGGGGTGTGATTTTCTTTTGAAGCCGCAACGGTTGCTGTTTAACTATATTCGGACGAATTGGGGTTTGTATGCAATTGCCGTCGCCTCTATCATGACAGGAAACATTATTCAGTCGTTTTATCCCAAAATCATCGGGAATTTCACGGATCAGCTGAAGCTTGGTGATATTACCCGTACTGCTATTATCGATTACAGCTTGCTGCTGCTGGGTGTCGGGTTAAGCTTTGGCCTGCTGGCGGGCATTGGACAATATATGATTATGCGGCTTGGGCGCCGCTTTGAATTCTATACCCGGAACCGCTTGTTCGTTCATTTCATGACGCTCAGCGAAAGCTATTATTCCAAGCACGGAGTCGGCAAATGGCTGAGCTACGTCATCAACGATGTGACGGCCGTTCGGGAATCGATCTCCATGGGGATCAATCAGACAACGAATGCGACGATGCTCATTATTTCGGCCATTTTTATGATGCTGATCAGTGACATTCCGTATTATCTGATTCTCGCCTGTGTGCTTCCCCTGCTCATTATTCCCTGGATTGTAACCCGTTTTGGTCCCGTCATCCGGGGCCGCTCGCTCAAGGTTCAGGAGTCCCTGGGCAAAATGACCGAGTCGGCGGAGGAGCAGTTCGGCGGGATCCGCGTGACGAAGAAATTTGCGGTCGAGCCGATTATGATCGGCCGTTTCGCTCAGACGGTAGACAATATCCGCGATAATCAGCTGCATCTTGTACGGGTATCCTCGCTGTTTCAGGCGCTTATTCCGTTTCTGGGCGCGCTGTCGTTTATTGTGACGATCATGTACGGCGGGTACTTGACGATTAACAACACGATTTCACTGGGGAGCTTCGTCGCATTGACGTTGTACATCCGAATGATGGTGAACCCGCTGCAGCAAATCGGCAACGTGATCAATACGATGCAGCGCTCGAGGGCATCCTTGACGCGCATCAACGATCTGCTTTCTGTAGAATCGGAAATCCAGGATGCGATCGATGCGAAGTCAGCGGATTTGAGGCATACGGGAGTCGCTATCCGGCATCTCTCCTACACTTATCCGGGGGCATCCAAAGAAACGCTGCATGACATCGACCTTAAGGTGGAGCCGGGCAAGACGCTGGGCATTATCGGGAAGACGGGGAGCGGCAAGACGACCCTGATGAAGCTGCTTCTGCGGGTCTACGATTCGCCGGAGGGTACGATTCTCTTTGACGACATGGATATTCACGAACTGACGATTGAGAGCCTGCGCAGCCAGATTGCTTATGTACCGCAGGACGGCTTCCTGTTCAGTACGACCATTCGCGATAATATCGCGTTCTTCCGCCGGGAATCCGGCTTTGAGCATGTCGAGAAGGCAGCCAAGCAAGCCCAGATCTATGACAGCATCGCAGCGTTTCCTGATAAATTCGAGACCAAGCTGGGCGAACGGGGCATCACGCTGTCCGGGGGTCAACGGCAGCGCACGAGCCTGGCCCGGGGAATTATCAAAAATGCGCCGCTGCTCATACTGGACGACAGCGTAAGCGCGGTGGATGCGGTGACGGAGACGAGTATTGTAAATTCCATCCGCAAGGAACGCAAAAGCAAAACGACCATCCTGATTGCGCACCGGATCAGTGCGATCAAGCATGCGGATGAAATCGTCGTGCTGAGCGAAGGACGGATTGTCCAGCGGGGTACGCACCAGGAATTATTGAAGCAGCAGGGCCTGTACGCTGAGCTGTATACCATTCAGGAGGAGGGAAGCCGGCATGTCGACCATATCCGTTAAGCAGGAGCGGCAGAAAGCATCCCCTCGGGATGAAGCCAAAAATGAGCAAAAAGGAAAAACGGGCTTCCGCGCCTTGTATGCCTATGTGAAACCGCATCGCCTTGCTTTTTCCCTGATGTTCATATGCACGCTGCTGGCGATTGCGGCTGATCTGTTTCAGCCTTATTTAATGAAGATTGCCATTGATGACCATTTGATGGTCGGCAAAACCGATTACGGAACATTAGTCATGATCGGCGGCATTTATTTTGCCCTGTCGATCGGCGGCCTGGTATTTACTTATTTGCAGAATAATCTGCTGCAGTTTGCAGGCCAAAGCATCGTCGCCCGCATTCGCAAGGAGCTGTTCGAGCATATTTCCAGGCTGTCCATCCCGTTCTTCGACCGTACACCGGCGGGGAGCCTGATCACCCATGTGTCGAGCGACACGGAAACCTTGAATCAATTCTTCACCCAGGTCGTGCTGAGCGTCTTCCGCGATGGCCTGACCTTGATCTTCATACTGGTGCTGATGTACCAGCTGGATGTCGAGCTTACGCTGTACTGCATGATATTGCTGCCGATTATCGCTTTCATCGCCATAGCGTTCCGCTCTTATATGCGCAAGACATACCAGCTGTCCAGAACACAGCTCTCCAGGCTGGTTGCTTTTGTGGCGGAGAATCTGGCCGGTATGGGCATCATCCAGGCATTTCACCAGGAGAAGGAGCAGGGCAAACAGTTTACCGGCCGCAACGAGTCGTACCTGAAAGCGAATTTGCGGGAAATCCGCACCAATGTTCTGTTTAACCGGTCCTTCGATATTTTGGGCAATATCTCGATTGCCTTCGTTACGTGGCTCGGCGGGATGGCTGTTTTTGATCATAAAATCGAGTTCGGCGTGCTGTATGCGTTTATTACGTATATCCGCCAGTTCTTTCAACCGATCAATGCGATAACGCAGCAGTGGAATACGCTGCAATCCACATCGGTTGCCGTCAACCGGATCTGGACGATTTTCTCCATTTCCCCTGAAGTCAAAGACAGCAAAAGAGTAACCGACGTAAGCTTGGCGGATGTCAAAGGCCGCATCGATTTCAACCGGATCACCTTCGGCTACAAGCAGGACACACCTGTTATCCGCGACCTGGATCTTCATATCACGCCAGGCGAAATGATCGGAATCGTCGGAACGACGGGTGCCGGTAAAAGTACGCTGATCAGCCTGCTCTGCCGGTTCTACGACACGCAAGAGGGCAGTGTGCTGATCGACGGAACGGATATCCGGGACATTCCGCAGGAGAAGCTTCACCGGATCGTCGGACTTGTCCAGCAGGAGCCGTATCTGTATTCCGGAAGCATCGTCGACAATGTGCGTATGTTTGACGAATCGATTTCCCGGGAAGAGGTTATCGAGGCCTGCAAGTTTGTTGGTGCGGAGCAGCTGATTTCCGAGAAAAAAGAAGGCTACGACACGCGGCTGTCGGAGCGGGGAAGCGGGCTTTCCGCAGGGGAGCGGCAGCTGATCTCGTTCGCGCGCATCATTGTGTTCAAGCCGAAGGTGCTGATTCTGGATGAAGCGACGGCGAATCTGGATTCGCAAACCGAGCAGCTGATCCAATCCGCTCTGGAGGCTGTGTCCGAGGGACGCACCACGCTGGTTATCGCGCATCGGCTCTCCACCATCATGCATGCGGACCGGATTCTGGTTATGCGCGATGGCGAGGTTGTGGAGGAAGGCACCCACGAGCAGCTGCTCAGCCGTAAAGGGTATTACGAGGAGCTGTACCTGCATTCGCAGGGGAAACAGATTACGGCATAGCGGGCGGATTAACCGCGCCGCCAAAAGAAATGGCGACAGCCGGTTCTTCTTGCGGTACTGGGGAACCACAAAAGGCAGCCTTCTCCACAGGCTGCCTTTATGGTACTCTTATTGATATATAATGAAGTAATAATTGCCTGGCATTCATTATTCATATTAAAGGAGCGATTAATTACACATGAGCGATGCAGCTGCATACAAGGGTGAATATCAAGGCGAGAAAGCAGTATGGCTGAAGAGCGGAAGCTATGAAGCGGCAATCCTGCCGGAAATCGGCGGGAATTTGATTGCTTTTCGCGATACAGCAAACGGTTACAACTTCCTTCACGAGCCTGCAGCGGACGAGATGGAATCGTTTAAGGCAAGGCCGATTATCCATGGCATTCCGGTGCTGTTTCCGCCCAACAGGTTCGAAGACGGCAAGTTCCCTTGGAATGGCAAGACCTATACCTTCCCTGTGAATGAAGAGAAGACCGGCAATCATCTGCATGGCTTCGTACATAGCGAGACCTGGGATGTGGAGGAGTTCGGGCAAACCCGAGAAGAGAGCTTCGTCACCGTAGCGCTCAAGGTAGATGAGCAGCATGCGGTGTACAAATTCCTGCCTCATCTGTTTACCATCAAGCTCAAGTATACGCTAAGCTCTGCCGGTTTATCGCAGCATATCCTGATCCGCAATGACGGAGCGGATGTGATGCCATGCCTGTTCGCCTTCCATACGGCAGTGAACGCTCCATTCGCGCCTGGAAGCTCGGCGGCCGATTACCGGGTGAAGCTGACGATCGGAAGCCGCTGGGAAATGAGCGAGCGGATGCTGCCTACGGGTGAATTTCTGCCGCTGACTGCGGAGGAAGAGCAGCTCAAGGGCGAAGGCGTTTATCCATTCTTCACGGAATTGGACAATCACTACACGGCGGTGCCGCAGAACGGGCGCAACCGGATGGAGCTCACCGATACGAAGCTTGGCCGCACCTTGGTCTATGATGTGGGAACCTCCTATAAGCAGTGGATGATTTGGAACAACTTCGCGACGGAAGGATTCTTCTGTCCGGAGCCGCAGATTAATCTGGTCAATGCGCCGAATGTCGATCTTCCTGCGGACGAAATCGGTTTGTTCAGTCTGGCTCCGGGCGAGATCTGGGAGGAAACCGGAAGACTATATCTGAAGTAGTTAGAAGTAGTTATATGTAATGTGGAAAAATCCGCTTATTCAGCAGGCAGACGGGCATCAAGCCGCCGTTGGTCCCGCTGCGATAAGCGGTTTTTTTGATATATAAGAAAGTATAAAATTCCACCATACTTTGCTTCTATTTCTGTGGGAAGAAACTTGCCGCGTCGCCAAAGGACGGCGAAAGCCGTTTCTTCTTGATATATCGGCAGGTATAAGAATTCCTCCCTGCTTTGCTTCTATTCTTTAGCGAAGAAACTTACTTGCCCGTCAAAGGACGGCGAAGCCGTTTCTTCTTCAATAAATCCTGTTTATTAACTATTGACCTTCGGTTAAGCAAGGTGTATGATTCTAAAAATTAACTAAAAATAGATGAGGAGTGGGAAGAGAGTGGCTTTCTATTATACTGAACCGTCCCGGACGTTCAATGAGTTCTTGTTAATCCCCAATTTGACGACAAAGGACTGCACGCCGGCCAATGTCGAGCTCAAGACGCCAATCACCAAATTCAATAAAGGCGAACAACCTGATATTTCTCTCAACATACCGTTCTCATCCGCGGTCATGCAGTCGGTTTCGGACCATAATATGGCGATTGCATTGGCGCGCTGCGGCGGTATTTCCTTTATCTTTGGTTCCCAGTCCGTTGAAGATCAGGCAGCCATGGTACGAAAAGTCAAGGAATACAAGGCGGGCTTCGTGGTCAGCCGCTCCAACCTGACACCCGAGCATACGCTCAAGGATGTGCTGGAACTAAAGGAAAAAACCGGTCATTCGACCGTAGCGATCACCGGCGACGGTACGCCAAACGGAAAGCTGCTTGGCATCGTGACCAGCAGAGATTACCGGATAAGCCGCGATACATTGGACAAGCGCATCCAGGATTTCATGACACCCTTCTCGTCGCTTATTTACGGCAAGTCCAGCTTGACCTTGCCTGAAGCCAATGATTTGATCTGGGAGCATAAACTGAACTGTCTGCCCATCGTGGATGAGCAGCAGAATCTGCGTTACCTCGTGTTCCGCAAGGATTACGATGCGCATAAAGGCAATCCGCTGGAGCTTCTCGATGGCAACAAAAGCTATATCGTCGGGGCGGGCATCAATTCGAAGGATTATGAAGAAAGAGTGCCGGCACTGGTCGCTGCTGGAGTCGATATTCTCGTTATTGACGCTTCGGACGGGTACAGCGAATGGCAGCGCGACACGCTGCAATACGTCAAATCGAACTTCAATGTCAAGATTGGCGCAGGGAATGTCGTTGACCGTGAAGGCTTCCTCTATCTGGTGGAATCCGGCGCAGACTTTGTGAAAGTCGGAATCGGCGGCGGCGCCATCTGCATTACCCGCGAACAAAAAGGGATCGGCCGCGGTCAGGCATCGGCGCTGATCGAGGTCGCGGAAGCAAGAGAAGAGTATTATAAGGAAACGGGCATCTACGTGCCGATCTGTTCCGACGGCGGGATTGTACACGATTATCACATCACGCTTGCGCTGGCCATGGGCGCCGATTTTGTCATGATGGGCAGATACTTTGCCCGGTTTGACGAGAGCCCGACCAAGAAGCTTATGATCGGCAACAACTTTGTTAAAGAGTTTTGGGGAGAAGGCTCCAATCGGGCGCGGAACTGGCAGCGGTACGATACCGGAGGCAAGCAGGGCCTTGTTTTCGAAGAAGGCGTCGATTCCTACGTGCCATACGCCGGGGGGCTGCAGGAAAACCTGGACAAGACGATCAGCAAGATCAAATCGACCATGTCCAACTGCGGTACGAAGTCGATCGCAGAGATGCAGCAAAATGCCAGAATCACGCTCGTATCGGCAACCAGTCTGGTCGAGGGCGGCGCGCACGATGTTATTATGAAGGAAAGCAGCTTGTCGGGGGAATAAGGAATAAGAAGCAATAGCATAATAGGAATAAGAGCCGGTTTCTTCTGCCATTGGGCAGGGGGAACCGGCTTTATTGCGTCTGTTAGCTCATGTGCCTGGGTCAGCTGCGGGAGAGCAGGGTTGCGGTGCTGGCGATGTGAAGAGCGGCCCTTTTTCTCCGGATATCGGAGGGGGTGCCGTCCTTGAACTTCCTGAACACGCGGCCGAAATAGGTCATGTTCGAGAACCCGACCCTGTCGGCAATTTCAGTTATGGAAGCATCAGTCTCCAGCAGCAGACGCTCGGCCTCCTGGATCCGCAGCAGATGAATATATTCAATAAGCGTCTTGCCCGTCATTTGCTTGAAAACATTGCAAAAGTAATTCGGGCTGAGGTTGACCATCCGGGCGGCTTCCTGGACAGTTATCGGTTCATGGTAGCGCTCGCGCAGCGTCTGGAGCAGCCCGGAGAAGTCCGGCGTATTCGGAAGGCGCGGAGATTTTAACGTTTCGAACTGCTGCGCATAACGAAAATACTGCCCGAAAATCCGCAGCAGCTCGGCTTTGACCAGGAGCTCGTAGCCGGGCTGCTTGCCTTTGAATTCGCCCACCAATCTGGAGAAAGACTCATTGATGCCCTCCATAAGCGGTTCCGTTCTGCGGATAATTCCCGGCCACTTCAGATGCTGGTTCAAATAGGGCTGAAAATAATGATGCTCGGTAATATCCAGACCGCTCCCCCGCACCAAAGCTTCATTAAAAACAATGCAGATCAGCTCGGTATCCGGACCCAGAACAACAGCGCTGTGCAGCTGCCTGGAGTTGACGAATGCCAGCTCCCCCTGCTGGAGCGTTTCGAAGTCGGCATCGATCTGGATGCGGGCTTTGCCTTCTTTGACAAAAATCCACTCGATATGGTCATGCCAATGCAGACCGATTCCTCTCACGAAAAAAACATTGATGGGAAACGTCTGATCGGGAATCCAGGTATGTTCCTTGTGAGGGCTGACGGTCATAAACGCGGTCTCTCCTCTGCGGGATGAAAAGTAGGTTCATACAATTTTCTTATTATAATCGCTATTTACGAAAATGTCGACGCTGTCATTTCAATAAATATCGTAAGATCGTATGATTGAAACGCAATTTCATTCATAGCCTGCTCTCCTCTCATTAGGTAAGATAAGGGAAGATCATATTTGTAAAACCTTAGGAGGGTACAATGAAACAAATTCGAATCGGTACACTTGTCGGCGGTGGCGACGCGGTGCGCGTTCTGCCCCAAATTATTCCCCATGGCTTTGAATCCTTCTCGCTGACCTTCTGGCAATCCACCAAGGATGCGGATCTGATGGAGCTGTCGAAGCGCGTTAAAGAAATAACGGCGGAGCATGATATCATCATCTCAAGCTTGGGCATATTCGGGAATCCGCTCACCGGAGCGGGCGATAATGCAGATACATTAGCGAGCTGGGAAAGACTGATCGATCATGCCGAGGCGTTCGGCACCAATCTGGTCGCCGGATTTACCGGGCGGATGCCGGGCTCGATCGATGAATCGCTGCCGCGCTTCGGCGAGGTGTTCGGCGAATTATCGCGCCGTGCCGAGGCCAAGGGCGTGAAGCTTGCTTTTGAAAACTGCGATATGGGCGGGACGTGGAAAAATGGCGACTGGAATATTGCGCATAATCCGACGGCGTGGGAGATGATGTTCAATGCCGTGCCGGCGGCCAACATCGGCCTGCAGTGGGAGCCCTGCCACCAAATGGTCAGCCTGATCGATCCGATTCCGCAGCTGCGCAAATGGGTGGATAAAATTTTCAATGTGCATGGCAAGGATGCCACCATTGCCTGGGATATCGTTCGCGAGTACGGCATTCATGGACCGAAGGAATTCGTATGGCACCGGACGCCCGGCTTTGGCGATACGAACTGGACGGATATTATTACGATTTTGCGCCAGGCGGGCTATGAGGGAAGCATCGATATCGAAGGCTGGCATGATCCGGTTTACCGGGGCGAGCTGGAGATGACGGGGCAGGTGCATGGCCTTAATTATTTGAAAAAATGCCGCGGCGGAGATTTTATTCCTAATCCTGAGTAACCTGCACGCTTTCGCGGATCGACTGTGCGGATGGACCTGATCTCACTCCACCCTTAGAGGCTTACAGGGAGCGCGTGCGCAGGAAGTTGCCTATTTGCGAAATGGGAAATGATCATACTTTTACAATGAGAGGGTGCTTCGATTGGCACAACATAAAATTGTCGTTGCAGGCTGCGGCGGCATGTCCAATACATGGCTGGATTACGCAGCGCAGAGGGAGAACGCCGAGATTGTCGGTCTGGTGGATATCTTCGAGGAGAGCGCCAGGAAAATGGCGGAGAAACGCGGACTTAACGTTCCGACCTTCACCGATCTGTCCCAGGCGCTGTCGGCAACGGGAGCCAATCTCGTCTTTGATGTGACCATCCCGGTCAGCCATAAACAGATTGTCACGACCGCGATGGAAGCGGGCTGCAACGTGCTTGGCGAGAAGCCGATGGCGGAATCGTATGCCGATGCCGAAGATATTGTCCGCATCAGCGGGCAAACCGGCAAGCGCTATGCGGTTATGCAGAACCGCCGCTACCTGAAGCAAATCCGCTCGTTCCGCGATTTGGTGGGGTCGGGCGAAATTGGACAAGTCGGCTCGATTCATGCCGATTTCTTCCTGGGACCGCATTTCGGTGGCTTCCGCGACGCGATGGACAGCCCGCTTGTTATTGATATGGCGATCCATACCTTCGATCAGGCCCGCTTCATCATCGGCGCCGACCCGGTATCGGTCTACTGCCATGAATATAACCCTCCGGGCTCCTGGTACACAGGGAACGCTTCGGCGATTTGTATTTTCGAGATGAGCGACGGTTCCGTATTCAGCTATCGCGGTTCATGGTGCGCCCAGGGCCTCGGCACCTCCTGGGAATCGGAGTGGAGAGTAACCGGCAGCAGCGGGACGGCGAAGTGGGATGGCGCCAAGTTGCCGGTTGCAGAGGCTGTCGACACCAGTAAAGGACCGGAATTTTTCCTGCCGATGAAGCAGATCGAAGCGGCTGTCACCTATGAAGGACGCGAAGGACACTGGGGCTGCCTGGACGAAATGTTTAATGCCCTGGAGCAGGGCCGTCCGGCGGAGACCGATTGCCTGGATAACATCAAGAGCGTGGCGATGGTATTCGGCGCGGTTGAGAGTGCAAGGACGGGGAAGAAAGTACAGCTGTAGGCTAGATGGACAGGATTTATTTGCTGGAAGGGGCTGCCCGATAGCCATGTGAATGGCGGGGCGGCTCTTTTTTCTGTGGCAGCCGGCGATCTCGACAGTTAATAAGTATCACTGTACTACCGACACTGGCATATCCCATCCAGAGAATGTTATGATATTGTGGATCAGGTAAACAGGCAAATACATAGACACAGCAAAAATTATGATCGTTGAAGATGAGCTTATGACGTATTCAAAAGGAGTGAATGGAGTGTTCCGTTATTATTGTATAGCTGTCGGTGTTATTATCGTGGACCATGTGGTCAAATGGCTTGTATCCATGTATATGACAATCGGACAGCAAATAACCGTTATCCCTGGAGTTTTTGGACTCGCCTCGATACGAAACAAGGGAGCTGCATTCAGCATACTGGAAGGCCAATTGGGATTTTTCATAGCGGTGACTTCCTTGGTTATTATCGGAATCATGATCTATTTGCACAGGGTATACCGGGAGAATCAGTTTCTATCTTATGGATTAGCCCTCGTTCTAGGCGGTGCGTTGGGTAATTATATCGATCGTGTCTTTAAGGGAGAAGTCGTGGATATGCTCCAGGTTCATTTTTTTAATTTCCCTATTTTTAATGTTGCTGATTCCTTGCTGTGCATAGGAGTCGCTATGATTGCGATTGATTCTTTGAGAGCCTCGCGAAAGGACAGAACGGGTATAGTTTCGCCGGAATCTTAAGCGAATTGCTGAAGCGGGGTAATCCACAGATTATCGTGATGTAAACGAAGCTGGGTAACTCAGATTAAAATTGAAATGCAAAAGAAAAGGGGCTTCCGGAAATAATCCGGGAGCCCCTTTTTTAGTATGGAAAGATGAAACCGACCGCTGTTATCGCAGATTCGGGATTTCGACCTCAGGCGAAACATCCGCTTCGTAATCAACCCCGTCCGCTTGAAAGCCGAACAAATGGAAGAACTCCTTCCGGTATCCTTCGAGATCCGACAGCTCATAAATATTATCGGTAGTCAGCTCTTCCCAGATCCTCGCGACCTCCGCCTGCACATCATCGCGCATTTCCCAGTCGTCGATGCGAATGCGTCCAACCTCATCCAGTTCCATTCCGTTCGACGTATAAAGTCTGTCCGCGAACAAGCGATAGGCCTGCTCAATCGTGCCTTCGTGCAGCCCTTTTTCCTTCATCACCTTGTACAAGGCAGAGATATACAGAGGAACTACTGGTATAGCCGAGCTGGATTGGGTAACCAGTGCCTTGCATACGGATACGTAAGCATGTCCGCCCCGTTCGCTGAGCTGCTTGTTGAGGCGGTGACCCGTTGCTTCCAGATCGTCCTTGGCCCGGCCGATAGTGCCTTCCCGGTAGACCGCCTGCGTCAGTTCAGGGCCGATGTAGGAATAAGCAACCGTCGTTGCGCCGTCGGCAAGAGCGCCAGCATCCAGCAGCGCATCCATCCAGAGCTGCCAATCTTCGCCTCCCATAACCGCAACGGTGTTATCGATATCTTCGTCGGTTGCAGGATCAATGGTGATGGAGCTTACCGTGCCATTGTGGAAATTAACCGTTTTGTTCGTGTAGGGCTTGCCGATCGGTTTCAAAGTGGAATTGAACACCTCGCCGGTTTTCGGATGAATCCGTCTGGCCGATGCTACGCTGTAGACCACCAGGTCGACTTGACCCAGCTCCGTGCGGATCACGTCGATGGTTTTAGCTTTGGTCTCATCGGCAAAGGCGTCGCCGGTGACGCTAAAGGACTTGAGGCTGGCTTCCTGCGCGGCCTTCTCGAAGGCTGCCGAGTTGTACCAGCCGGCAGTAGCCGTGCGGTTGTCGGTGGCTGCGCCTTGACGGTAGACACCGACCGTATTGGCTCCACCGCCGAAAGCGGCAACTATGCGGGAGGACAAGCCGTATCCGGTCGAAGCGCCAATGACCAGCACATTCTTGAAGCCGCTCACCGCAGGCTGGGCTTTGACATAATCAATCTGCTGCCTCACCTGGCTCGCACAGCCCACCGGATGAGCCGTTGTACAAATAAATCCCCGTGTTCTCGGTTTAATAATCATTATGTAAATTCCTTTCTTCGATCAGAGTGGATAGTGCATGGGGCGTTAAAAGATGTAAGAGATCATCTTTTATATTTTAATGATTTTTTGGGGAAATGGGAAGCGGGGAATGGGGGGGAATTATATGTTAAGAAAATTATCGTTTCTTCCGTTAGTAGGAGCCATATTTCGACAAGTTAACGCGGTTGAATGAAATAATAGGATACCAAGTAAATATCAAACTCCTTTAAAGGGGAAATGCGAAAATAAAATTAAATTCGACATATAACCACAAAATCAACCGTGGTTTGCTATTTATACGAATCGGAAAGTGTGATATAGTCTAAATGGATTATTTATGTTAGGTATTATTACACATAATGTTCAGTTATTTTATATATTATGTCATATTATATGACTGACAAAAGGTGCTATAGCACGTTTGGAGGGTTGGAAAATTAGGGTCAGGTATTTATAGTTAAAACTTCTGAAACATTGAGGATGGAGAAAAATGAGAAAAAAAGTATTAGCTGTTTGTGCCTTTATGCTTCTATTTAGTTCCGTAATGATTCCTAATACATATGCAGTTTGGAACAATTGGGTGAATCCAAAAAAGTAAATCTCATAAATGGGATATCCACAACGGTTTCGAGCAATATTACCGCTGCAAACAGCATTTCTTCCACGTCCAGGCAATTCGCTAAATATGAAAAAATCCTTAACGGCAAAAAGATCAGAAGAGAAATCATTTCAAAAAGAGAATTAAACGAGAAGCAATTCGTACTGGAAGATGGAAGCTTGGTTGAAGTAGTATCCTCCCACGATATTCATTTTGTTGACTCTCAGGGAAAACTGGCGGAGATCGATCCGAAAATCACCAAAATGGACGTACTCCCGGATAACCAAAGCCAGGCGTTAAAAGCGAATTCGACAGGGAAAATAAAAAAGACGGTACCTTCTTTCAAGACACAATCGCTGCCTTTCAATCTGAGCATTCCTTCTGATTTTGCGGAAGGATATTCAATTGGTTCCGAAGATGCCAGGTTGAAATTTATTCCCGTGGGTGCTGGATCATCCATCGGACAGTGGAATGAAACTGCTCAAACAAAAGTCATGTATACGAATGTTTGGCCAAGCACTAATGTGGAATTGGAGGCGACCGACTGGGGGATAAAAGAAAGCATCATTCTTAAAGATGGAAATGCGCCGACCCGTTTTACATTTGAGGTTATTGGGCAGTTGGACCAAGAACTTAATGGGAAGAAAGCTATATTGCTCCCGGCCTGGCTTAAGGATGCAACCGGTAAAACTCTAGATGTGACCCAGACATTAAGAACCGAGAAGGGTAAGAAGTTTCTTGATGTATCGTTTGATCCCGCTTCTTTATCTTATCCAATTCTTATTGATCCGAGTGTATATGAAGAAGAGGAGGACTTTGAAAATAGCTTCTATTCATTTCCGATAAACCTGGATCCGACAAAAACAGTAAGCAATACAGACATCTATGTTACTGCGCTCTTAAAAATTTACGATTTTCACCTTACTGCCGGGATGATAGAAATTTCAGTGCCAGAAATAGATGATGAGTATCATGCATCTGGAGGCGTAAATTCGTTATCTTTGCCTGATAATAACATCGTTGATTTTTCTTTTGAACTCGGACATCGAAGTAGAGGACTGATTTATGTAATTGTCACCTATTTTGAGGATGATCTTCCGGATACCACTCCTCCAACAACTCCTACTAACTTGGCAGTAATGGATAAGTCTACAACAAGCGTTACATTACAATGGACAGCATCCACTGATAACGAAGGGGTAACAGGATACGATATTTATAAAGGAAACGAGCGGATAGGGAGTTCTACCACCAATACGTATACTGCGACTGGTTTGACCCCAAACACTGCCTATACATTCTCAGTAAAAGCAAAGGATGCGGCAGGAAATACATCGAGTGCAAGTAACGTAATAACCTTAACTACATCTACATTGCCTGTAATTATCCCTTCAATTCCCATTCATTATGTTTACGATAGTTATGGTCGAATCGACTATATCCAACTCTCTTCCGGTCGTATTCTCGATTACCAATACAACAGCAGCGGTAACTTGATTGGAGTCGTCGTTGAGTAGGTGCTTCGTTTAGCGTCTTTACTTAGTCCTCACTCGATAGTTTCAAAGTAAATTGAGTTTTAGTACGAAAAAACATGTGGAGGAATTTATGTACGAAAGTATGAAAAGAAGGTTTGTCGCTATTTCCTTGTGCTTGATCCTGTCTCTACTTTTAATTCCAATAGGCGGGATAAGTGCAAGTGGATTGGAAATAACTTCTGCGGGTGTCGGTTGAACTTTTCGCCTTGATTTACAATAAAACCAATTAATTCGACAAAAAAAGACATTGTGACAATCTTTCCAGTACAATAGTATTGTTTTTATGGAATAAATTACAACTAGAAGGAAAAGGGGTTGAGGCAATTAGGTTTTACCTGTATAAAAACTAGTTACCGAGGGGTTGGAACACACAAGTGATACATAATAAAATTACAAGGTATATCTCATTGATTTTATCGTTTATTGCTCTTTTTGTATCTTTTTCCACACATGGCTATTCAAGAAACGGTGATCCTTTAACTAATGTAACTACCAGCAACAGCTCTGAACTTTCCGTTGGAAACGTACCCGTTAATTTGGCAGCTTCCGATTTGAAACAGTCCAACCAAAAGTCTTCATCCATTAAACCATCCCCCTTAATGAATGTTTTGTCCCCTAGTGATAAGCTAATAGACTATGATAAAAATTTGCTCAGAATGGCTAATCATCTGAAGTCTCTCAGTGATAAAGCCTTTAAAGAAGGCAATGTTTCCTTATCAAAGATGATCGATCATACCTACTATGATCTGCTCATTGAAAATAGTGCTCTTCATAAGGCTAGTGCTGCCGATTTTGATGAGGACGGTTTTGAAGAATTAACGAAGGAATATGAAAATGCTGTTGACCGATACGATAGATCGCTCCAGAATGAAACGAATATTTCTCCTAAGCCACTTTCATCAGTCCTATCGCTTACCTCTTACCCTCAATTGCAATTAGAAGTACCTACTGTAATAGATAATCGCACCTCGGTGAATTATGAGTTTACTCCCAGTGTCAATGGTACCTATCAATTTAACCTGGTCCCCTTTGGTGATGGTGAACTAGATATTGAATTTAGTATAAGTGAAGACTCGTGGTCGAACTTATTAGAGCCAAGCAAATTTTATGAAGATCATAAAGAGACTGTTACCATATATTTAGAGGCAGGCCATACGTATTTGATGGAAATAATAACAGCAATGTCCGATCCCAGATCCACTGTAACCGTTACCAAGAATCCTGCACTAAGTCTTAACAACCCCATTGATCTTTCTTTAGAGGAAGGGCAGAGTGAAGTGTTACAATTCACTCCTCCACGTTCTTTTAACTATGACATTAAAACGATTGGATATGGCGGTTTTGAATCTTTAGGAAGTGAGGTCACGATTAAATTATATGACGATGAAGGTTTAACAAACATTCTGGAGTTTGAGGAACTTAATGTTTCTCATTATTTAACTGCCGGAGTAACTTATTATATTCTGCTCGAACCGATGAGTGAACCACTTCATTTAAGAGTGCAGATATCTGCTTCAGGCAACGCCGATCTTGTCGTTAATGTGCCTACCGATGCTAATTTGTCCGATTCATCTAGCTGGGTAACTGAGTTTCTTCCACAGACGAGCGGTAAATATAAGATTTCGGCTGACTTCTATAACGGAGTTAATACAGGAATATATCCGGATCTCACATTATTTGTATATGCAGAGGGATATCAATTGATTTCATACGGTTATGGTGATGCGGAGCGTGGAGTTTTTCCGTCAGTAGAGGTCAATTTGTCCGGCGGGTCTACATATTTGGTAGAAGTCGAGGGTTACCGTGGAGCTAACGTAAAAGCAAGAGTGATGGCCACTCTGAAGGAAGCTGCCTCCACGGAACTGGTCGAGAAAGTGCCATATGAGCTTAGAACGAATTACCAACCGATTTTGCATTATACATTTACACCTTCATTGTCTGATCCATATGTGTTCTGGACATCTTCTCTGCGAAATGCGGTTCCGGCCGATACCATTGTCGAGGTTTATAGTGATCCAAACTCAACCTTATTGGTGGCGAGTAACGACAATTACAATAATACCGTATTCTCAAAGGTACAAGCTGATTTAACTGCAGGACATAAATATTATATAACTTTAAAAGTAAAAAGTGGTTATGATGCGAGTTTTATGGTTGCTACATTAAAAGAGTCCATAGCGCCATCGAACCTTTCTCTCGTTTCTTTTTCGTCAACCGGCGCAAAATTGATGTGGCATGCTCCGTTAGCGAAAGAGATGATTCAAGAGTATGACATCTATAATGGTACCGAATTAGTTGAGATTGTTCCAAGCAGCATTACAACCTACACCGTATCAGAATACTTACCGAATACAGAATACCATTTTACGGTAAAGGCTAAGGATTCTGAGGGAAATGTTTCTAGCGCGAGTAATACAGTAACGGCAATCTTCGATACCCAAGCGCCGACAGTACCGTCAAATCTGAAGGTGTCGGGCGTGACAGCAACGAGCGTGAATCTGACGTGGACTGCTTCAATAGATAATGTGGGAGTGACGGGCTACGAAATCTATAAAGGCACGACTTTAGTAGGAACCAGCGCATCGAATAACTACACCGTAACGGGTCTAAACGCAAACACATCTTACACATTTACGGTAAAAGCAAAGGATGCTGAAGGAAATGTATCTGGTGCAAGTAACGTAATAACCGTAACTACATTGCCTTTATTTATCCCTTCAATTCCCATTCATTATGTTTACGATAGTTATGGTCGAATCGACTATATTCAAATCTCCTCCGGCCGTATTCTCGATTACCAATATGACAGCAGCGGAAACTTGATCGGAGTCATCGTTGAGTAGGTGCGTCGGTTAGCATGTTTGCTTTGTCCTCACCCGGTAGTTTCAAAGTAAATTGAGTTTAAGTATGAAAAAACATGTGGAGGAATTTGTGTATGAAGAATATAAAAAGAAGGTTTGTCCCTATTTCCTTGTGCTTAATCCTGTCTTTACTTTTAACTCCAATAAGCGGGATCAATGCAAGTGGCTTGGAAATAACTCCTGCGGGTGGCACGCCAGATACGTCGGTTGAACGGGAACCAAATGAACCGGATATCAACTTCAATGGACTTCCAGAATCGAGTCTATCCACTCAAGCTGGCGGGGCTGTAGATTCAAAGTCCTTTGTTACGAAAGTCTCTGTCCCGACAGATATAATGGCAAGAGCATCAAAGGCAGGGAAATCGGTGGTAGGAGAGGCTGTGAATCGCAGAAATGCAAATAGCAGACATTACCAACTTTCAGACGGCTCTTATATGGCTGAAATTTCGATGAGTGATCAAAATTTCTTGGATGCATCAGGTAACTGGCAACCGATAAATACCAATTTGGTAGATGAAGCGAATTTGGATCTTATAAATATACCGATTTCTCATGAAGCAGCCGCGAGTATCAATCAAATTGTCACAAGCAACAAGCAGCTTCGAGAAACTAACAAAATAAACAACATGCAGAGTTATTACAGAGCTCCTCAAGTTCCCTTTGATGTAAAATTACCGAAGAAATTCGACAATGGATATTCGATTGGGAAAGGCTCTGAACAATTATCGTTTAAACCGCTCCATGCAAACTCCGTAATCGGAGCCGTTTATGGTAATAAAATCGAATACCCAAATGCTTGGGAATATACTGATTTGCAATTGGAAGTAAAGAATAGCGGCATTAAAGAAACCATTATCTTGAAAAATAATCAGGCTCCGACAACGTTTCAATTTCAACTAAATAGCGATATTCGAAATTCCCGGAACTTTGAATTGCTGCCCGCATGGCTCATCGATGCCAATGGGACGAAAAGGGATGTCGCTCAGACCCTTAATGAATCGGATGGCCATCTATTCGTTCAGCTTGATGTTGATACAACGGGATTACAATTTCCTGTTTTCGTCGATCCGACTGTTATGACGGTCACATCATCGCAGGATGCTTCCTGTGATGAATACGGTTGTGACAGTGGCAATTCTTCCTATGACGCAAATGATTATTTTACAATAGGATCATGGAGCTCCTCGTATAATAGTTATACGGTTCATGATGGTTATTTTCAGTATGACCTATCCTCCATTCCGCTTCACAGTTCAATTAGCAGTGCCGTTATGGGACTTTATATTTTTTCAGGCTATACCACTATTTCAGCGTCTGGAGTAGTATACAGGCTCACATCTAATTGGAATGAAAATACGATTCAGCCTTCATCAATTCCTTCGCATGATCCGACATCTATTCCAACAAACACAGGACCTTATGGAGTGGAAAACTCTTGGGAACGTCCGGGCTGGATGAATACGGATATCACGTCTTTCGCTCAGCTTTGGGCGGACGGAACGCCTAATTATGGTGTAGTGGTACAAGTCGGAGGATTACAAACGGGTAAGAATATCTACAGCCATGAGTATTCCGTTACCGAATATCAACCTAAAATAACCATTACATACAACAGTCCGCCCATTCTGGCGCCTGCTGTGACATCGCCCAATGGCGGCGAGACGATCGATTCATCGTACAATATAACCTGGAATGCAGCCGTTGATCCTGATAATACACAAAACACACTGAGATATCATATTCAACTGTCCACGGATGGAGGAAATAATTGGGCGGATATCGCCCCTTTGACTGATGCAGGAATGACAAGTTATTCCTATAATTTTAGCTCTGCACCACAATCCACGAATGCCTTCATTCGGATCCGAGCTTACGATGGCTCACTCTATGGACCGTGGGATCAGTCTAATGCCGTATTCGCCATCAAGCATAATCATGCTCCAAACGCCCCGACAGCGCTCAGTCCGGGCTCTACTTCATCGTCAACACCATCCGTGACGTTAACGAACCCCATACTAAATTGGACGTTTACCGATCCTGATGCAGGGAATACGCAATCCGCATATGAGGTCCAAATTTATAGCGGAACCACCTTAATTCGCGATTCAGGATGGGTGACTTCGTCTGTCAGTTCGTATACCGTGCCTGCTCCAGCACTGACTCGAGGTACGACCTACTATTGGAAAGTTAGCACGCAAGACAACAAAGGAACAGTTTCCTCATTTTCCGTTCCGTATTATTTTAGAATCAACACTCTGCCCGTAGCGACGGTTACCTCTTACACCAATGGTCAGCAAATGACGGGCAATATCCTTCAGCTTACATGGACGTATTCCGACGCTAACAGTCAGGTACAGACCAAATACCAGATACAAGGCACTCAGGACAACTGGGCTACCGTAGCATATGATTCAGGTCTATTATCCGGAAGCGCGACCTCATTCACGACTCCGGCACTGGCCAATGGGACCTGGAGCTTCAAGGTGTTGACGTTTGATGGGATGGAATGGTCATCTCCGGCTTACCGTAACAATTTGGTGCTCCCGAACACGTTTGAACCAAACGATTCGTTTGTGGATGCATTCCCAATTAACTACAATCAAACCTACACATCGCTTATCAGTTTAGCTACCGATTTGGATTTTTATAAATATACACCTACGAAGAGTGGAGCAAACCGGATCATGCTGAATGCACCAGCAGGTTTGAATTACGATATTTTTGTTTTCGATTCCGCCTACAACCTGGTATCAAGTGGAATTCGGGCAGCTGGTCTTCAAGAAAACCAGCTGTTTGATGTAACTGCGGGGCAAACCTACTATTTTTTAATTTCAGGTACTGATGGAAGTAAGAGCACTTCGGCTCCTTACTCGTTTATATTGTCTCCATACAACCAGCAGACGCAAACGATCTATCAGTATGACAGCAACGGCAATATCACATCCAAAACAACGACTATCACCAATTAAGGAGGCCTACGGTTCTTGAACAGAAACTATTGCCGAAGCATGCTATCGCTGTTACTGATCGTTTCCCTGTTAATGGCGGCCCTTCCCATATCCGCCAATCAGGCGCTTGCCGCTACGGACAGCGCAACCATACAAGCGCCGCAAAGCACGACTATCACTGATGCGCGCAGAACTGCCATTTCCAAAAGCTTCAACCTGACCGATGGCGAGCTTCAGGCGATATTGGACCAGGGCTACACGCTCGAAGAGGCGGAAAAGGCGCTGACTATCCTTAAGAATACCGGAAAAACACTCGCCGAGGCATTGGACGAAGTACATCCTCGGACGGTCAACAACGCAAAGGAAGCCAAAAGCATCGTGACCAGCGAACTTGGGGATGCCGATTACAGATCCGCTTCCCAATTTCAAACCCTGGACTTGCCGGATTATAGTTATGTTAATACGAAACCGGACGAAGCGCCGTTCACGGTGCAGCTTGATCAGGAGACCATCTCGACCCTATCCGGCGGATTGTCGCTTCATGCCGCTGATCTGTCCTTGCCGGGCCGTAATGGCCTCGGCTTCACGTTGTCCCGCACTTACGACAGCGGCGCTTCCCAGTTTAACCAGTTGGCCATTATCGGAGGGATAAACAGCACAGAAAAGCCGTTGGATGAGAAGCTGTTTCCAATCGGCAAAGGCTGGAGCTGGGATATTTCCTTTATCGAAGATATCGGTACCGACAAATTTATGCACTTAAGCGGATCAGGCGTGTTTAAAATCAATCTGTCCAGCGATACTAACAGCCGGCTGATCGGCTACCCGTGGAAAGACCTGTCCTTGACGGAAGACACGAGCGTCACCGTGAACGATTCGACTTCGGCTTATCTCATGAAATCGATTCAGGGCACGAAGCAGTACTTTAATGCGCAAGGTCAACTGATTCAAATCGCAGACGCCTACAGCAATACGATCAATTTCACGTACACAAGCCACGCCGTCTATGGTTCGGTGCTGAGCTCCATTACGGATGCGATCGGCAATTCCATCACCATTGCCTACGCCCCCGTATCCGTCGTGTTGACGAAGGGCAACCAGACTGTCACGTACTATAAATCGGCACAAAACGGCAAAGAGCTGCTGAGCCAGGTGGTCGACCCGATCGGCCGCGCCACCACGTACAATTACAATTTGTCACCCGCACAGTTCAATCTGCTCGGAACGACGCCCAACGTATCCAATCCGTATGCGCTGCTGACGGGTGTCATTTATCCGACAGGTGTCAGCGCAGTCTATACGTACGAGACCAGTCCGGTGATTCGATACATCGGCGAGAATGCAGTCAATCAGGTGTACCGTATCCAATCCCGTGAGAACCCGAATCCGGATGCGCCAACAGCACCGAACAATCACAAGGATATTACGTATCCCTCGGGAGATGTCGGGAGCGCCTACCATACAGACCTCACCTTCTCCGCGGCGGTAAACGACAGGCTTACCCAGACGACCTTCACCAACGAGAAGGATTCTATCGACGCTGATAACTCCGTCTACTACAACACGCGAATCGTGTCCGCGGCCGTAAGCGGCGGCAAGACGTATACGAAACAGACGGACTACCTTTACGATCGCGCGAGAAGGTGGCCGGTGCCGGTCACCACAAGCGACACCGATTCCGTATCGGGAAGCTCGGCAACCCGGGTCACCACGACGTCGAACAACTATGATGATTACGGCAATATCACAACCTCAACCGATGCGCTCGGAAATCAGACGGCGTACACGTTCGATGGTACGACCCATCTGCTGGCAACCAGTGCGACGCAGGTGAACGGGGCGGGGCAATGGCAATATACGCAGTACACGCGCAGCGCGCAGGGTACGGTCACCAAGGTTCAAGTCTTCAGTGGAACCTCTACCGGACAGTCTGGATCCGCCTTGCAGGAGACAGACTATGAAAATATCGATCCGACGACCGGGAATGTCGGCCAGATTCGCACGAAGAACAACAGCAGTTACGGCGATATGGTGACGGCAGTCCAATATTCGACGGATTATCAACAAGGTTTTCCGACTGCAACATCGACCACTATTCATGATGTAGATGGTGTTGCCTCTACACTAAGCGGCAGTTATGCATACGATCCGTCCAATGGCACACTTCTTCGGGCTCTGGACGGTAGGGGCAATCTCACGACTTACACCTACGATGCACTTGGACGGGTGACCAAAGCCCTGCATCAATCGGATGGCTCTGCGGCGACGGTGACGTACAACGACTATCTGAACCAACTGACGACGACCGATGAGACAGGCGTATCTACTATGATCCGATACAACTCGCTCGGGTGGAAGACCGACGAGGGGATTCTAGAGGACGGAACCTACAAGGCCAAAGCCAAATACGGCTACGACACCAATGGGCGGATAAAGTGGACGGAGGATGCTCTGGGAAATCGGACAACCTTCGGCTACGACCAATGGAGCCGCCAAAGCACAGTGGCTTATGCGGATGATCCAACCAGCCTAAAACCGGCAATCTCTATATATGACGATATCGAAGCGTCGCTAACCACCATCGATCCGGAAGGCTATAAGCTCAAAGAGTATTATGACAAGTTAGGAAGGACTGTACGCAAAGAGGAGACCAAGAAAGACAAACCGACGCAAACGCTGGCTCAGTATACCTATGATAACATCGGTAATATGCTGACGACGACCGATGGATTGACACCGGCGCATACGTCTACTTATGCCTACGATGCGCTCGGTCAATTGGGCAGCGTTTCCTCCACTGTAAATGGTACCGTGCAGGTGACCTCTTACCGTTATGACATGATGGGCAATCTGACGCAGATTCTCTTTCCGGACAACAAAACGACCGTGAAGAAATATGACGAGGCCGGGCGTCTCATTCAGAATACGGAAGCGGCGGTCAGCGGGAAGAACAATGTCGAGAACTATTATTATGATAATAACGGCAACCAGACGAAGCTGGTAGACCGCAATGGAACCCGGTTCAAGTATACCTTCGATGGCCGCAATTTCCTGCAGAAAAAAGAGATTGTCGATGCGGGCTGGAATCCCATACCGGGAGAAGAAGCCATCTCCTTCACCTATGATTTGGCCGGTCGGCGTCTCAGTATGACGGACATCACAGGCACGACCGATTACGGTTACAATCCGTCCACGGGAGCCGGAACTAGCGTTACCTTTCCTGACGACAAAGTCATGACCTATGATTACAACGCCAACGGCAATCGTGCGATGATGAAGGATCCGTTCGGAGCGAACACGTACTACCATTACGATGTACGCAACCGGTTGGATACGGTGGGACCTTCGAATAATTTTGTGAACGACTACGAGGCCAAGTATCAATATTTCAACAATGACCTGCTCAAGCAGATCACCCAGCGAAACGGCGTCACCTCTGTTTATTCGTATGACGGCATGCAAGTTGGCGGACTGACGCAGAAGAAAGCGGACGGTTCGGTGCTGAACAACACCAGTTACACGTATGACACGAATGGCAATGAGCTTACCCGTACGGAGAACAGCGGCACACCCGACAGCTTTACGTATGACGAGTTGAACCGGCTCTCGACCTCGACACAGTTCAACGAAACCTACACGTACGATAGCCGCGGCAATCGCCAAAGTTTGACGACGAGCCAGCCGTTTGATCGTCCGGACGAAACAACCGCGTATGACAAGCGGGATCGGCTGACGAGCGTGACGAAGACAAGCGGCGGCAGCGTGACGTATACGTACAATGGTGACGGGCAGTTGTGGGAACGGACCGAGAACGGAAAGACGACCCGGTATTATTGGGACGGCGACCAGATCATCGCTGATGCCAGCGTGACCAGCGGTGTGGAGACGCTAGAAGGGCGGTATATTCGCGGCAAGGGATTGATTGCCCGCGAGGATAGCCAAGGCAAAGCGTATTACGTACAGAACGGTCATGGCGACATCGTGAATCTGATGGACAAGACCGGATTGACGAAGCTGAATACGTATCGTTATGATAGCTTTGGAAACATCGCATCCGAGAGTGAAACCATTCCGCAGATGTTCCAATATTCGGGCGAGATGCAGGATAGCACGACTGGCCTACAGTATTTGCGGGCTCGGTGGTATGATCCCAGCATTGGGCGGTTTATTGGGGAGGATACGGTTGAAGGGCAAATAACGAACCCGCTGAGTTTGAATCTTTATACGTATGTGCAGAATAATCCACTAATATATACAGATCCAACGGGACATTATTGTGTTTCTGCTAATGGGAAAGATGCACATGCGGGGACTTGTAGTTCAAGTTCATCATATTACTTAGGGGGTGACAAAAACTACAAAGGTTCTCCAATTATTGATAAAGGTATTCTTGCTGCACTAGTTGGAGTTTCTGGTTCAGCAAGTCAATACGCAGGTCAAAATATCCCAATGACCTATAATCTTTCCAATGAGAGAAAAGCAGAGATCCACCAACAAGAAGCTGCTGAGAAACTTAGAGCACAGGCGTTGCTGAAAAATATCGATAAACTGGATAAGTTTGCACAGGATATATCTGGAGCGAGTACTATAAAGTCGCTTGCTTCTGGTGATCCAGAGGAAACATATACGGCAGCACTATCCTTGGTAGGTCCTCTCGGCGCTATGGGAAGAAATTCAACAACTAAATGGGAAATAAAAAATAATGCAAGAGCTAAATTATCTTATAATTTTCATGGTAGTCGGGTTACCGCGTATCAAGACAATACTGAATTAGGATATTGGTGGGCAAAAGATATTACTGGACATGGAAATTCGGCATTTAAGGTGTTTGAAAAAAGTGGTAATGAATTACATTGGGTCTCTGATGCTGATGAGTATGGAAATTTTATAGAGAATAAACATAAAAGTGATGCTGGTAAAGTAATCAAGTTGAAATAAATGAGAATGAAATATTAATGGTGTTGGTTCCAGAAGAGACTTGCATACTTGGTCGGGTCGTCTTTATCATGAAGGCGACGGACCCTCTATTGCGGAATGCCAGCGACGATGATGGAGCTGATGCCATTGACAGACTTCTGGCGATCTCCTTGTCCGGCGGAAGTAAGGAAGAAGCGATCTTCTTGAGATAGGCGGTGATCTCTTCAGGCTTGATAAATCGGTTTTGCCCTTTTTCTTGCAAGAAGCTGGTCAGTTCTTCACGGATACGATTTGTTCAGGCCTAGCTAATGAATGAAGGCCAGAGAGGTGCTTCTGAACGTTTACTGTGCTCCCTCATTTGAGGTGAAACGGGTAGAGGATAAGGTGCAAATAACAAGAGTGAAGGAGCCGGAGCTCATCTACAACAGCTATCCCGTTCTCTTAAAACTCCGGCGTTTTAATGAGAATCAGATGGAAGCAAATCGTTGAAAGAACCTGCTCCGACTTCCTTTTCTCGCTCTTAGGTGTTCGGCTGTGACAGTCGCTCGAAAACTGCTGGAAGGTCACATCGTTTCATTGGAGCCACCCTGTGTAACTGGACAAAGAACCAACTGAACTTACGAATATATGAGGAGAGAGAATATGAAACAAAAAGAATCTATTGACTTATACTTGGAGGAACATTTTCCTAATCTGGTATTAAAAAGTCCATTATTCTATAATGCTCAATATTCAATTAGGTTTGAGCTTGGTGGGGGAAAGGAAATATCAAAAGGTAGGGAAGAACAAGTGTATCATCGGGCTAAAACTATTTTTAATTCAATTAACAGCCCTCATAACGATATTTTCCTAATAATATTTGTTGATTGCTGGGAAGAACACCCAGAGCGTTTGTTTAATGAGAGTATATATAATATGTTTAAAAACTACATACCCTCTCAAAAATTAGAAATCAGTAGAACTAAACATGAATATAGATATATAGAACCTGATGACATTGACAACACAACAATTACATATAGATATTGTGTAAAAACTGAGGTAAGTAATATAGAAAGTGAAAATTTTTTAATAGCACTATCGAATCAAGGGATGGGTCTAACACCAACTATTATTGGAGATGTATATTTTATAAATACAATAAATAACACTATCTATCATCTCTATGATGATAGGGGACTAGATATTGTTGCTGAAAAACTCGAAGTGTTGAAAGAGCTTTATAAAAAGTTCAACGAATGGATACTTGAATTTGATAGGCCAAGGATTAATGAAATGTTTACCTGAGACAAAAAAATGTGAGTATATATTCACTCTAACTAGCAGAGCATTTTAGAAGTTCGTACTGATCAAAAAAATCTGCCCTACTGATCGGTGAGGGCAAGGGAAATTGATCTATGAGCGTATGAACCAATCTTTGACGAGTAGCAATAAAGGGGGGCGGTTCCCACGTTCCCCCTTGCTAAGCCCAAAAGTCTGAGCATCCCATACATTTAAACGAGCTTGATTCACGTGTTCGCCGTCTGCCGTAAAAACAGGATCAAGTGCTGTCCGTGCGGACGTACCTGTATGTGGGAAAACCCGCTGGCTTTCAGCAAGTCTTCGACTTCATCGCCAATCGCTTCGAGTATCCTCTTGTCCGTGGGTTACATTCCCTCCTGATTTGGAATCGGGTAGCCGCGGAAGGTCCAGTTGAACGGATGTCAGTCTTGTCGGTTCCATCGCTGGATAAAAGCAATCACTTTTCGCCGAAGATCGGTTTTGGACATAAAGCTGTTGTGGCGCAAACATCGCTTGTACAGGATCGAAAAGAAGAGTTTCACTTGGTTCACCCATGAGGCATGCAAGTGTCGCCGATCCGCTCCTATCAGGCTCTGCAGTACAACTGGTTTCCACGGCAAACATGAAGGAGCTAAGTTATTGGCAGTGATCAATTATGAGACAGGACGAGAGCATCACCGGGAAGAAGAAAAAGCGAATGTCGCGGCCTGGTTTCGTTTTTTGAATGATCTGCTTGCCGCCTATCCGAGCGGGAAGATTGCGATGATCCTGGATAACAGTCGGATTCACCATGCGACGGAATCTGCAGCCTTTTTTGAAGGAGCTTCCTCGATTATATCTTGTGTTTGTGCCATCCGACAGCCCTCAGTTGAATCTAGTCGAAGGATTGGATTGTCAACACAAAACTGGACAACATTTATGAGGTCAGTCGTCGAGCTTCAACCGGTGCCAGATAACCTAAAGTGCCGTGTATTCGGTGGGTAGTTATACCAGTTGACGTAATCACTGAGTTCCAGTGCCAATTGCTCCGAGTGTAGAAAATGAATATGGTTAGCGAACTCCGTTTTAAAGATCTTAAACATGGCTTCTGCACCTGCATTGCCATAAGGACAACCTTTCTTGCTTAGGGAGCGTTGGATGCCGAAGGCTGTTAGCGCCTCAGATATAAGCTTGTTATCAAATTCCCTGCCTCTGTCCGTGTGGAACATCTGGATGCGATCCAAACGCACGGAAATGCTCGCAATGGCCTTGTACACCAGCGCCGCTGTCTTTCTGGGACCGCTGCTAAAGCCGATGATTTCACGATTAAACAGATCGACAAACAGGCGTACATAATGCCATTGGCCAGCAACGCGTACATACGTAAGATCGCTCACCACGGGCGGCTACGGTTCGTCCTGCTGGTTTTCCGTCTTAGACGCGTTAGAATCGGCTATACACGGTTTGAATTGGGCAACGGTGTAATTGGAGACCAGACCGTGTTTCTTCATGATCTGACCAATCTTTCGGCGTGAGACCTGAATCGATTCTTTCTGTAACTCCACTTTTATTTTGCGCGTTCCGTAGTTATTTCGACTGGTAGTGAAGATCTTGTGGACGGCATTCTCCAGGTGTTGTTCCACTTCATTTGTTGTAGTCTCAGGCTTGAAATAATAGGAACTTCTCGAAATTTGTAGGACGCTGCACATTGCTGATACCGAGTATTTGTGAGCATTATTTCGAATCACATTACCTTTCGTCCCATAATCAGCGCGGCTTGCTTTAAAATGTCATTCTCCATCTTAAGCCGCTGGTTTTCTTTACGCAGGGCCAGGAGCTCGTTATCCTCGGGAGACCGGTTTGCTTTCTCAGAAAACGATCCAGAGCGTTGACCTTGTAGGATCCAGCGGTCTAGCGCTGATGCGGTTAAGTCGTATTCCCGAACGATGTCTCCTCGTAATTTACCGCCCTCGTACAGCTGAACCATCTGACTCTTAAATTCAGGTGTAAACTTGCGTCTAGCTTGGGGCATCGTAGTTTCGCTCCTTATCTGTTGCGCTCATTCTACTCGCCCTCAACTTTTCTGTCCAACTTACTGTAGCCGATCCAGTACCCGTTAAATAAGGAAGGAGGATAAAATGACTCATAATTTGTCTTCACCTATTCTGTCGAGAAATTTTGATTGGTCCAAACAACTTAAATATGAGGGTCCACAAAAAATTAAAGAAAAAAGATGGAAGGTGCAATTTCCGAATACGTTATCCATTTCAAAACCGGTAATTGATGACAGGAACACTATTATTTTTGGAACGAATTCTGGCGACATGATATGGGTAGATCCTGATGGACACGTTATAAGGACAAGAAGTTACGGTGACGGAGTGATGTCAAGTTCAATGATCAATGATGATGGCAACCTGTTAGTAGCATTGAGTAGTGGAAATCAAGATAACCATTTGATGGAACTAAGTCCAACCGGAGAAATATTGTGGAAATGCCCGATTGATTCTTCTTTTCGGTTTGAGCCTGTGCTCAATAACAATGGTCAATTATATGGAGCCACAAGAAATGAATTAATTAAATTTGATAGTAGGGGTCACGTTTTATGGAGATTCGCTTGTCTCAATATAAGTTGTTGCCCAATTTTGGATTTACAAGGCAATGTGCATTTTACCAGCCGATCGGATAACGGGGTCTATATCTCGCTATCAGAAGACGGGTTGCTTCGTTGGAAAAAGGAAATGGGGAAATGCTTTATAGATCATGCACCAATAATAGATAGCCATGGTAATATTTATATGCTCATTGCCGATAGCGAAAGCTTGCATTCCCTGTACTCGTTTGATTCCGAAGGTAACACCAATTGGGTCTATGCTCTTCAGGATCGAGGGATCATTAGTTCCCCAGCACTTAGCGATACAGGGTGTATAGTTATGGGTACGACATATTTTAAGCTAATCTCCCTCAACTTGGATGGCCAACTCATATGGGAATCGGACTTAGGTCATACCACGCAGTTTACACCGATACTTGATCGGCAGAGTAATATTTACTTGTATACGTATGAAAAAAAACGAAAGACCTCTTCCCATCTATGGAGACTGAACGATCAAGGGAACGTTTGCTGGAAGCACAAGATGGACAACGCAATACAATGGTTCTCTTTTAACCAGGAAAATGGATTCTTGACTTTAAGTGTAGATTCGGATACTTTTTTATTGGAACTTACATCCTATGCATACGAATAAGGTAGTTTTAGCCACATGCGAGTGTAACAACTCCATGTGGTTTGTTTATAGTTAACATCTTATCAGCATATATTTTCACCTAAATTATCCCATACGTGTTCAATGTCGATAATATGAAATTGGGAAGTTAATAAAAACCATGGAGACGGCGATAAATAGAAATAAAAGCAATCGCTAATTGAATTATTAAACCATTTTGTAGAAATAACACATCAAAAAGCCCTAGAGTGGTTTGAGCACCATAAACCTGAAGCGAAGAAAATTATTATAGATTTCCCTCAAATTTTGAATAAGGAATTCAAAGAAGAGGCAACTCTGTTTTTAATGAAAAATAAGCTTGAATTAACGATTTATTTCTTGCGAATTTGTTAAAATCAGAAAAAAGCGTTGACTTTATAAGAATGTCGACTTTTATCTTTGGGGAAGTATTTAGAGTTAATTTAGGCGGAAAATGGATTCTATCTGATGATAATATTCCTTTTATTGATCATTTAGGCGACATAAATAACTTTAAGGTTCATCCATATAATTATATTTGTAATTATATTGATGATTACGAACATCGTAATTTGATTGATTATTATAATGTTAAAGCGAGTACAGTACACAGTATTAAATCTGTATAAGCCGCCACTAATATAAGGGGAAAAACACAAAACAAGCCCCAAGAACCAGCTTTAATGGTTCTTGGGGCTTCCCATTCCCGCTCCTAATCATTGCTGTCCATTACCAGAACCCCTGGCTTCGCGGTCGAGTCCCTAATGACCAGCTTCGGCGGGAAGAACAGCTTCTGCGTATGCTGTTCGGGATTCTCCATGACGGAGATGAGCAGCTTGGCGGCTTCCTGGCCGAGCACATTTTCTTCCTGGCTGATGAAGGTCGGCCTGACGCTGTGGAATTCGGAGAGCTCGAAGTCGTCGAAGAAAATAAGGGATAAGTCCTGCGGAATGCGGATGCCCATCTCGGAGGCAAGCTTGATAACCTGCAGGCCAATACCAGGATTGATCGCGAAAATGGCCGTTATTTCGGGATTCCGGTCCAGGAATGACCTGATTTTCTTGATAATCGGTATAGGCTCTCCGAGCTCGATGTCGACATACCGGTAACGGTGGTCGATGGGGATATTGTGCTCCGCCAGTGCTCTCTCGTAGCCGGTCAAGCGGTCCTCAACGCTGCTCGTGCCGGCAATGGTCGTGGATAGAAAGCCGATATTGCGGTGGCCAAGACAGATCAGATGGTTGACGCCGTCCTGGGCCCCCTTGATATTATCCGGGCACACGCAGTTCGTGTCGATCCCCCGCAAATATCGATCCATGACGACAAGCGGGAACGAATCCAGGGTAAGCTGCAAAATTTCCCGATTATACGACTCGCCGTCGACAGGATACACGATCATGCCGGCTACATCACGCTCGACCATCTCCCGGATGATGCGTTCTTCCTTCTCGACGGAATTCTCCGTATTGCAAAGCAGCAGGGAATATCCCGCCCGCGAGAGGATATGCTCGGCACCATTTAGTAACAGCGCGTTATGCTGGTTGTTGATGAAAGGAAGCAGCAGCGCCACTGATCTCTTCTCCGAAAAGCGAACAGCCACCTTATCCGCAGCGGCTTCTGCGTCCGGCTCGGATACGAACGTGCCCTTCCCCTGCACCCGGTAAATGACACCCTGCTCGACCAAATCGGACATCGCCTTCTTAACGGTGATCCGGCTTACGGAGAACTGCTTGGTCAGTTCATTCTCCGACGGAAGCCTGTCATGGGTCTTCCAATGCCCCTCCTGAATCTCCGATAACAGATGCTGCTTGATCTGCTCGTAGAGCGATAAATGTTGAACGGTTTTCTCCATTTTGTAACCTCATGTCATATTTTGCTTGTTATATACCATCTTATAGTTTGATATATAATTTGTAAAGGTTGCCAGAACACAAGGTGATTAGACTGCGTAAATAGTTAGAAAATTGAGAAAATGATACGAAATGGAACATAAAGGGCGATATTGCCACGATTTTAAGCAAAAATGGACCCTAAACCATCATTTACAACGAGTTACTTGTAATGATATCATCCATACCAAGATCATAAATAACCGTCAAATAACATAACAACATGATTCAATCATACCAAGTCGCCTATCCGAAACATACGCCTCAGTCTTATCCTCACAGATAGCAGTCTTCAACCTTTTGTAAGCGTACCCATACTCAGATTTTCACAACCCCCGACAATGAAAGGGGCACTATTAACAGCAATTTTGTAAGCGCATTCTTAAAAACCGTTGAAAATTCCCAACCCGGGAGATTTCATAAATTAAACCGGTTTCGAACAACAGGGGGGCTGCCGCGTTTGTTAACCAAACCTATCGAAGGAGGACGAACATGAATCGGGAGATGACGGAAAAGAAACGATTGCAGAAGATTGGGTTGTTGGCTCTGGTAACGGTCATGCTGCTTGGTCTGATCGTTGGCTGCACACAGAATAATAATTCCGGACCGCCAGCCGGGGGGAATACGAATGGGGCTGCAGCTGAAGACAACGGCGATAACGGGGGCAGCAGCAGCGATACGGAACCGCTTAAATTCTCTTATTCAAGACCGACATGGGGGCCGGCCACCTATACCAAGGGCGGCGCTTATGAGAAGGAATTATTCAAGCAGGGCAATGTAGACATTGATGTTAGAATCATTCCCGTCGTGGACTACGATGCAACGATCAAGACGACCGCAGCAGGCGGCAATATGCCTGACGTCATCTGGGGCAAGGGGCCGGTCGATCCGTTCTGGAAGGATATGCAGGATCAGGGCGGCTTCCTGAAAATCAATGAATATCTGGATCAGTTCCCCGCCGTCAAGGATGCCGTGCCGGCAGGCATCTGGGATAAAATGGCGGATGACAAGGGCGATATTTATTTTATCCCGAATCTGATCTATCCGATTGTCCCGTTCTTTATTAACTATCGTGCGGATATATTCGAGGAGCTTGGAATAGCAGAACCGACCTCCGTTGCCGAGCTCGAGGCGGCACTGGAGAAAATCAAGGAGAGCGGCAAAGGGATTGTGCCCATGACGCATGGGAATACGATTCCATTCTGGGCAGCCAAGGATCTGGGCACATCATTCGGCACAACCTCCGGGTGGGCGCCTTCCAAAGAGGATCCTAACAAGATCGTCCCTCCGGAAATGCAGGAGGAGCATCTGGATTTCAAATTCTGGCTGCAGGATTTAAAGAAACGCGGTTTGTTCGATGAGGAAGCCGGCGTCAATCCTGATGCTTCCTTCGGGGAGACGAAATTTAAAGCCGGGCGTGCAGCAGTCATTCTCGGCGGAAATCTTCAATCGCTTTACATCGATCTGAAGAAGAATGAGCCTAATGCAGACATCAAGATCATGCCTCCTCTCACCGGACCGGATGGCCAGCAGGGCGGAACGCGCGTCGTGTTTCCGCAGGATAGAGGGTTCTACGTCAATGTGAAGGCGAAGGATAAGGCAGCGAAATTTTTTGAATTTCTGAATTGGTCCCTGACCACGGGGTCCGACTTCAGAAGATACGGCATTGAAGGCAAGACGTATACGGTAGATCCGGAAGGAAGAAAAGTGCCGATTCCCGATGAAGAGCGGGAAGCCGACTATAAAGCCGCCCAGATCGAACCGCTGAAGTTCCTCGACCCGATGAGCGAGAAGCTGGACTGGGAAGCGCAGGAGCTGAACTTCATCGGAGCAGGCATTCAGGATAAGTTCGAATATTTCAAGAGCATGTTCGAGAAATATGCGGCGACGCCTTATAACGACTTCAAGGATCCAACAGTAATGTCACCGACCAACGCGGAAATCGGCCCTCAGATCTGGGAGGACTATATGGCCAAGGTGGACGGGAGTATTTTGACCGATATGAATCTTACCAAGGAAGCGTACAAGGAAGCCCGCCAGAAATGGCTGGATGCGGGCCAGCAGAAAATTATCGATGAGTTCAATGAACTGCAAACGAATAAGTCGGAACCGAATTATGTAGATTAATGGGCCGGAACTTCTGGAATAGGCAGCAGCTGCGGGCCTGTTCCAGAACATTTCCGGCATGTCCGCAAGAAGGAAAGGAATGATTTCATGAGGGCGAAATCCGTCTATGCTCCTAATAGGCTGGGTACACGGATTTGGAAGTCGCGATTTATATACCTTCTGATTCTGCCGACCATTGTTTATTTTGCCATCTTTACTTACGCGCCCTTCTACGGCATTACGATTGCGTTCAAGGATTTTAAAATCATTGCGGGCATCATGGACAGCCCGTGGGTCGGCTTTAAACATTTTGAAGCGATGTTCACATCGGATAAATTTCCGGAGCTGCTCAAGAATACGGTCATTATCAGCTTGTACCGTCTTCTATTCGGCTTTCCTGTTCCGATCCTGTTCGCTTTGCTGCTGAATGAAGTGAGAAGCTTCTGGTTCAAGCGCTCCATCCAGACGATCACCTATTTCCCGCACTTTCTCTCTTGGGTTGTGTTCGCCGGGGTCATCTACAATTTCATCGGACCAAGCGGAATCATCAATCTCGTGCTGACGAATATGGGGCTGGAGAAGTTCAATTTCACCACCAATCCCGACGTGTTCCGCACGATTATAGTCATTACGGCCATTCTGAAAGAATTCGGATGGGGCGCGATCATTTATTTGGCGGCCCTGGCAGGCATCGACTCGCAGCAGTATGAAGCGGCCAAGATCGACGGCGCCGGCAAACTGAGGCAGATCTGGCATGTGACCCTGCCGGGAATCAGGCCGATCATCGCCCTGCTCTTCTGCCTGCAGCTGGCAGGCATACTGGATGCCGGTTTCGATCAGATCTTCATGTTCCTCAATCCTGCCCTGTACGACGTCGGAGATATCATTGATACGTATGTGTACCGGTTGGGCATTCTGCAGGCCCAATTCGAGCTTGCGACTGCAGTCGGTTTATTCAAAGGCATCATCGGCATGATCCTCATCATTACGGCCAATACGATCATTCGCAGGATGGGGGAGAAATCGCTATGGTAGATCAAACCGCCGAATCAGCGCAGCCCGTCAAGGAGCTGGACTTAAACGGGAGAAGCAGAAGCCTGGACGCGAATCCGTGGTGGGCGCAAGGTCTCATCTATCTCATCCTTATCGCATCGGGCCTGATAACCTTGATGCCGATGGTTAACGTGTGGGCGATTTCCTTCAGCGAAGCGCATGAAATCTACAAAAATCCGATGATGCTGTGGCCCAAATCATTCACGCTGGAATCGTACAAATATATTTTCAACACGGAGGTTCTGTTAAAGGCATTCAGCATCACGGTGTTCGTTACCGTGGTGGGGACCTTTCTGAATCTCGTGTTCACGGCAACCGGCGCGTACGGACTGTCGAAGACGCATATTCCGGGCCACCGGATACTGCTGTGGATCGTGATTATTCCGATGCTGTTCGGGGCGGGCCTGATCCCGATGTACATTTTGCTCAAAAATATCGGGCTGCTCAACAGCATCTGGGTGCTAATAATCCCGCAGTTGGTCGCTCCCTTCAACCTGATACTGATGCGCAACTTCTTCTGGAGCATCCCGGAAAGTCTGGAGGAATCCGCCCGGATCGACGGGGCCTCGGATCTGCGTGTATTATGGAGCATCATTCTGCCCCTGTCCAAGCCGGTCATAGCGACGGTAGGTCTGTTCTACGCGGTAGCGCACTGGAATGATTTCTTCTCGGGGCTGTTCTTTATCAGCGATAACAGCAAATGGCCGCTTCAGATGGTGCTGCGCTCGATCATTATCGATTTCAATATGCTGAATATGGGAGCACAGGATACAAGCACGCTGAATGATTCGAGCCGGCTGATCGTCCAGCCGGAGAATATCAAGGCTGCAACCATTATTTTCGCGATCGTTCCGATTCTGATCGTGTATCCCTTCCTGCAGAAGTACTTTGTCAAAGGCATCATGCTCGGTTCCGTCAAAGGTTAATCCATCATTCCCACATTTCAATCTCATCACATGAAAGAGAGGTTAGTGAATTATGACTGTAACCGCCTATCAAACGACAAAAGAGGAAATTCTGGCGCATTACAAGGAGAATGGCTTCGCCGTCATCCCGAATGCTTTGTCACAGGAGGAGCTTGACTACTTGAACGGGATGGTCGAGGCTTCGCTCAAGGAATCGCCTGAACTGTGGCATAAGCCGATGGAAGGCGCTGTCGGCACAGGCAGCTTTCTCGGGAAACATCCGCTGGAGATGGATAAGTTTATCCGCCACCCGAAGATTTTTCCATTGATTCAGGAGGTGCTGCTTGGCGAGGCCCGCTTCGCCCAATTCGACTTCCGGGATGTATCGGTTGATCGGGCAAGCAGCAGCGAGATGAAATTCCACCGCGATATCAGCTACTACGGCACGATGGGAGGGATGATCTATGATCCCGAAAATCCCTATATCAGCACGTTCACCTGCGTCATCTATTATTTGTCGGATGTCCATGAATGCTGCCCGGCCTTCTGCCTGGTCCCGAACAGCCATATGTACAGCTCTCTGGATGAAGCGAAGGAGAAGCAGGGAAGTGAATATCAGGAGGTTCCGATCCGGGGCAAAGCGGGAACTGCGGTGCTGTATAATATTACAACCTATCACACCCGTAAAGGGGGAAGGGACGACTGCACGCATGGCCGGCGGACGATGCATAATTATCATTCCCGCGCATCTAGCTACCCTCTGACGAACTGGGCGACGGTGCCGGAGGTGCTGGCGATGAGCGACGACCACGATACCCGCCTGTTCTACTCGCAGTGGACGCCCAATCAAATCAAGTTTGCGCGCGATACCTATACGCAGCCGGTTCCGCCTTATTATCCGGTAGATAAGCTCAAGTAGCGGTAACTTCGAGAGGATGGGTGAGATGACGAAGATCAAACGGATCCGGCTGATCCGGACGCGCCACGATGCAAGCTGGTCGATCGTGAAGGTCGAGACGGATCAGGATGGACTGTATGGAATCGGATCGGCGAATGATTATTTCAATCCGGGCGCCGTAGCTGCGGTTATCGAGGAGCTGCTGGCGCCGACGCTGATCGGCCGCGATGCCGGCGCGATCGAGGATATTTGGCAGTCCATGTACCAAAGCGGCTATTGGCGCAACGGTTCGGCACTTATGACTGCCATTGGCTCCATCGATATGGCGCTGTGGGATATTAAAGGCAAGGAAGCGGGCATGCCGGTGTACCGGCTGCTCGGCGGTCCATGCCGTCCGGCGGTTCCCTGTTACGCGCATGCAAGCGGAAGGGATATCTCCGAGCTGACGGAAAGCATCATCCGCTACAGGGAGGAGGGCTATTCGGTGGTCCGCTGCCAGCTCGGCAGCTATGGCGGGGGAGGCTTCATCCCCGCCGATCAGGCGAAGCGGCCGACGAATGCCTGGCCGACCAAGGTTATTTTCGATGAAGAGGCTTATCTGGAAGCGATTCCCAATATGTTTGAGCAGCTCCGCGGACATTTTGGTCCGGATGCCAAATTCACGCATGATGTGCATGAGCATCTCAGCCCTCAGGGGGCGGTCATGCTGTCCAAGCGGCTGGAGCCTTACCGCTTGTTCTTCCTGGAGGATGTGCTGCCGCCCGAGCAGATCGCCTGGTTCCGTTCGATCCGGCAGCAGAGCACGACGCCGCAGGCGATGGGGGAGCTGTTCACAAGCCCCCATGAATGGATACCGCTTATCCAGGAGCGGCTGATCGATTATATCCGGGTCCGCGTGTCCAAGGGCGGCGGCATATCGGCCTGCCGCAAGCTCGCGGCTTTCGCGGAAGCGCACGGCGTCCGCACGGCCTGGCAGGAAGGCGGGGATAATGATCCGGTGAACCAGGCGGCGGCCATGCATCTGGATATGGCGGTCTGGAACTTCGGCATCCAGGAAGATAATGCGTTCAGAGCGGAGGAGCTTGATGCGTTTCCCGGCCATGCGGTGCTTAAGGGTGGCCACCTCTACGCCAATGAACGGCCTGGGCTGGGCGTCGATATCGATGAAGAGAAGGCGGCGAAGCTCGTAAATCCCGAGCTGCAAACCCGCATGTACCATAAGCCATACCCGATAGACCGCAAGGCGGACGGCACCATTGTCAGGCCTTAATCGCAATCAGCTGCCCAAACGTAAATAACCGTTAACCGTACAGAGCGCTTGGAGTTCCCTTAATAAAGGAGCTTCTGGCGCTCTTTTTTCCTGCCCATCCAACCTATTCCAGCTCTGCCGATCCCCTAACATCTGTAATTGACGACCCAATATCCATATGAGAGAATGAGGTGCTTAAATCAGAAAAAGGAATGGTGAACCATGTACCGCTTGCTAATTACAGATGATGAGCCGATTATCGCGGACGGATTATTCGAGATGTTCGGCGAGCACACGGAAACCGTCGAGCTTGAATTGTACCGTGCTTACTCGGGCGAAGAAGCGCTACAGCGGCTTAACAATACCCAGATCGATATTCTGCTGACGGATATTCATATGCCGGAAATTTCCGGTCTTGAGGTGCTGAAGCATGCCAAAGCGACCTGGCCGCACTGCAAGGTCATTATGCTCACGGGCTATAATGAATTCAAATATATTCAAGAGGCCGTTCGCGGAGGAAGCATCGATTATGTGCTCAAGACCGAAGGCGATGCCAAGATCCTGCAGGCGGTGCAGCGGGCCTGCCGGGAGCTGGACGAGGAATGGAAGCTGAATGATCTGATTCTCAAGGCAAAAGGGAGCATGAGCGTCGCCCTCCCCATGCTCAGGAAGGTGTATCTGACCGGACTGCTGGAAGGCGCGCGGACCGCAGCCGATGTGACCCCACGCAATCTGGAGCAGCTGGAGATTCCCCTGTTGACAGATCGTCCCGTTCTTCTTGTGACCGGCAAGGTTGACAAGTGGCAGCCAGAGCTTTCCTTATCCGACAAGGAGCTGCTGCTGTTTGCGATCAACAATATTGCCGAGGAATATCTGGCGCCGAAATTTCTTATTGTGCAGGTGAAGTACGAAAGCGATCAATGGGTCTGGCTGCTGCAATCCAGGGAACCGCAGGACGCTGACGCACTGCGCCGTGTGATCCGCGGGATTCTGGAAATGACGCAAAAACAGAGCTATCAGCTGCTGAAAGTAAGCGCTTCCTTTTTGATCGGGGAGCGGGAGACCCAGTGGGATCAGCTGACCGGGGTTTATTTTCGCATGAAATGGCAAATCAATTACGGCATCGGCATGGGCCGGGAGATGATGCTCTCCGAGTACAGCGAGCCGCTTCATAGCGATGGGGTTCCGGGCAAAAATCAATTTTACGCCCCTGCGCTCAAGCAGCTGGAGGCTTATCTTGAGAGCGGCCAGCAGGAGAAATTCCGCGAAGCGATGGTGGCTTTTCTGACCGGGCTGACAGAGAATACGGACGGGAATACATACACGATGCAGGAGATTTTTCTCGCGCTTTCCTCCACCTTCATGACATGCATCAACCGCTCCGGCTTGAGTCGGGATATTGGCAGGCAGATCGATCTGGGCCGCTGCGTGGAGTACAAATCCTTTCCGGACTGGAAGAGCGTGGCCGATTATTTTCTTCAGCTGGCTGCGCATTATTTTGAGCTGCGCAATCAATCCGAATTCTCACCGTACCGCGATGTGGTGCAGACGATTGAGGATTATGTGCATCGGCATATCGCCGAGGACTTGTCGCTGACCCGTATGGCGGAGATTGTTTATTTGAACCCCTATTACCTGTCCCGGCTGTACAAGAAGCTGACCGGCGTTTCCCTGACCGATTACGTGATTCATGTGAGAATCGAGCGGGCCAAGGAACTGCTCAGAGGAACCAACCGCAAGGTGCATGATATTGCCCTGGCCGTCGGCTTTGAATCCTCCGCCTATTTCACCCGTTTCTTCAAGCGGCTGACCCGGATGACGCCCATCGAATACCGGGAGAAATCTGTCTGAGAGGCATTAAAAAAGCCCGGTGAAAAGGACATGCTGCGCATACGGAAACGTCTTCCGATACTCGCAAGTGCTACAAGCATGTCTATCGCTTGTCACTTGTCGAGATCGCTGTTGTACCCCTGAATTTTTGAATTTGAATACCTTTGGTGCAAAGCGATCCACAATAAACAACGTGAATCGCTTTGTCACCTTTTATCGGTTAAATTCGGGGTACAAAGGTCGTAAGTGGATGCTTACGAAGCAGCTTTCTAGCGAAAGCTTTCAGCTTACGCTTCTCCAGACTATTTCCGCCTGCTCCGCCTGTTATTCACCGGACTTCTAAAAGCCGCTTTTTGAAAGCTATTTTGATTATGTGGAGGGGCCGTATGTTACTTGTCAAACGCCGATTCAAGCTGACCATCTATCCGAAGATCGTCTTCGTCTTCCTGCTGGTCATCGTCCCGCTTTGCACGCTCAGCTTGTTTATTAACCAGAAGGGAAAGGAGAGCGTGCGCGAGGAGCTGTCGAAACAGATGGAAGCCAGCGTTCAGAAATTCATGGACTCGTTCAGCACGGAGATCGACCGGATGAGCAAGCATCAGCGTGAGTTTATTGATGACAAGGATTTGCAAAGCATCAGCTTCGGCGGGTCCGTGCTGGACAGCTACGAGATGACCCAGCGTATTCTGAAAATCCAGGAAAAGCTGTCGATGATCCAGATATCCAGCGCCCTGATCAGTAAAGTAAGCGCCTATATTCCAACCATTAACCGGGTGATTTCCTCGCAAAATATAATAGCCGATCTGCCGGCGGACGAATACGGCATGGTGGTGAAGGCTTCCGCTACAGGGGGAGCGGCTATTGTGGAATGGCAGAGCCGTCTGTTTATTGTCTTATCCTATCCCTATTACGGCTTCTATGACAAAGAACCGTCCTACGCGCTCAGCATCGAGCTGAACGTCGATACGATCAGGCATGAGCTGTCGCAGTTCTCCACCTACGGGAACGGGGGAGCGATTCTCTGGAACCGCAACCAGAACTGGTCGCTGGCCAGCGGCACGGACGATACGCTGAATAAAGCGATCCAGGCCTCCTATGAACCTCCGGAAAGCAAGCTGGGCGTCTATCCCTACCATTACGACAATGACCGCTATCTGATTTCCTACCGGACCGGAGCGGAGAAGGATCTGTCGCTTGCCGTCTATGTGCCGGAGGAAGAGGTGCTGGGCAAGCTGTCCGCTTACGGCAGCTGGTTCTGGATGCTTTCCATTATTTCGATCGTTGTTATTTTCATATTCTCGGCCTGGATTTATCGGGTGATTCACCGTCCGATGAGCCATCTCGTCCATTCCCTGCGCAAGGTGGAGAAAGGGGTCCTGGAGAAAATGCCGGTCACCCGGAGAGGCGACGAATTCTCCTATCTCTATACGCAGTTCAATTCCATGGTCGATCAGCTCAAGGTGCTGATTCATGTGGTCTACGAACAGAAGATCCGCTCGCAGAGCTCGGAGCTCAAGCAGCTCCAGTCCCAGATTAACCCCCATTTCCTGTACAACACGTATTTTACGCTTTACCGGCTTGCCAAGATGCATGATATCGACAAGGTGATCCTGTTCTGCGAGCATTTGGGCGAGTATTTTCAATATATTACCCGCGGAGCGGCTGAGCAGGTTCCGATGACAATGGAGCTCGGGCATGCCAAGTCCTATACGGACATTCAGGGCATCCGGTTCTCCAGCCGCATCGAGGTGGAATTCGACCCGCTGCCGGAGGACGTGGCTGACCTGCCGGTGCCGCGGCTGTTCCTGCAGCCGGTTCTGGAGAATGCGTACAACCATGGGCTCGAGCATGTTGTTCGCAACGGAAAGATCGCGGTATCCTTCAAGGCGGATGAGGCAAGCTTTATCATTCGCGTTGAGGACAGCGGCAGGGCGCCGGATGATGCCGGCATGGAGGAGCTCCGGCGCAAGCTTCGCGTCCGTGACGATCAGATGGAAACGACGGGACTGATTAATGTGCACCGCCGCATTCAGCTTGTCTTCGGCCAGGAGAGCGGCATTACCCTGGAGCGAAGCGCTCTCGGGGGACTGAAGGTAACGATATTGATAATGCGCGGCCCCAAGAAGTCATAAGAAGTCAACATATGTGCAATTGTGAATCTGTCCGTTTGCCGCTGTATTCCGCATAATGGGAGATGTAGAACAATACAGGATCCGACAGGGGGATTAACATTGAAAAGCGCAAAGAGGTTCAAGGGAACGCTTGCAGTCCTGCTCGCTTGTATGATGGTATTGGTAGCGGCTTGCTCGAACAACGGCACAAACAATCAAGAGGGAGCAGCTGCCCCGCCAAGCGGGGAAGAGAATACCGGCAACGCCGCAGCGACTCCTCCGGCAGATCCCATGGCCAAATACGACCCGCCCATTGAATTGACAACGGTTGCATTCCAGATGGAGAACCCGGTCTATCCCCAAGGGGACGATATTGACCACAATGTATGGAGAAGGGAATATGAGGCCCAGCTCGGCATTAAAGTGAAGAACCTGTGGGTGGCCAGCAGTTCTCCCGAGGTCAGAGACCAGAAGATGAGCGTGGCGATTGCCTCGGGCAATCTGCCGGACATCATGGACGTGTCGGCGCGCGAGCTGCAGATGATGATCGACGCCGATATGGTCGAGGATCTGACCGACGTATTCGATCAATATGCTTCGGATGCCGTGAAGGCCAACCTGAATTCCAATAACGGCATTATGATGCAGGCAGCCTCCAGCAATGGCAAATTGATGGCCATTCCCAATACGACCTCGGGCGGAGGCACCGATGGAGCGCAGCTGGTGTGGGTCAGGACGGATTGGCTGGAGAAGTTGAATCTTGATCCGCCGAAAACGATGGAGGATGTCATCAACATCGCGCGCGCTTTTACGAATGACGACCCCGACGGCAACAACAAGAAGGACACGTTCGGACTTGCCATCGGCAAGAATGTATATGACGGATTTGCAGGCGTAGAAGGCTTCTTCGCCGGCTATCATGCTTACCCGTACAGCACGGATGTGACGATGTGGCAGAAGGATGAAGCGACGGGCCAGCTGGTCTACAGCAGCATCCAGCCGCAGGTCAAGGAAGGGCTGATCGCCCTGAACAGCATGTTCAAGGAAGGCTTGATTGATCCGGAATTCGCCGTCAAGGACGGTACGAAGGTTGCGGAATCCGAAACCTCTGGCAAGATTGGCCTGCATTTCGGTCAATTCTGGAACGCTTCCTGGCCGCTCAACGATCTGAAGCAGCGCGACAAGAATGCCGAATGGATGCCGTATCCGCTTGTATCGGTTGACGACCAGCCGGCCAAGGCGTATATTCCACAGCCGGTACCGGCCCATTTCTACGTCGTCAAGAAAGGCACGGAGCATAAAGAAGCGATCGTCAAGATGCTGAATTTCTACTACGAGAAGATTTACGGCGAAAATGCCGAATCCTCCAAATATCATACGATTACGGAAGGCGACAAGAAAATTCCGGTATTCGGCGGCGCAGTGATCCAGACGTTCACGATGGATACCAACATCAACGCGCATGAGCTGGTGACCGAGGCTTTGAAAACAGGCGACACCTCCAAGCTGAACGAAGAATTCAAAGGCTACTATGACCAGATGAAGGAAGCCACGGCAGGCACGAATTTTACGGGCTGGTATTTGAACCCGATCTTCGGCGAGAACGGCGCGTATGCCATACTCAAAACCTACAACGAGAACGACCGGGTCGTATCCAATGCCTTTTACGGGACGCCTACGCCAACGATGGTCGAGAAGGGTTCCTTCCTTAAACAGCAGGAATTCGAAACCTTCATTAAAATCATCATGGGAGCCGCCTCTCCGGATGCGTTCGATAAATTCGTCGCGGACTGGAAGCAGCTTGGCGGGGATCAAATCACCAAAGAAGTCAATGAGTGGTATGCAGCAAGCAATGCCAAATAAGATCAGGCTGCTCGAAGGGGAGGGTCATCCCTCTCCTTATTGCTTTGGACAGGAGGACCGAATATGAAAATTCCGCAGTGGAAAAAGGAGCTGCCGCTTCATCTCATGGTTTGGCCGGCTCTCGCACTAGTGCTCGTATACAGCTACGGCCCCATGCTGGGCATCATTATCGCTTTCCAGAAATATTATCCGACGCTCGGCTTCCTGAAATCGGAGTGGGTCGGTTGGGACAACTTCGAGTACCTGTTCCATTTGCCCAATATCTGGAGCGTTGTGGGCAATACCCTGTATATTTCCGCGATGAAAATCATTGCCGGACAGGTCGTTCCGATTGCGGCGGCGCTTGCGCTCAACGAAATCCGCGTACGCAAGTTCAAGCGTTCCGTGCAGACGCTCGTTTATTTGCCCCACTTCCTGTCCTGGGTCATTCTGGGCGGAATCATGATTGATCTGCTGTCCCCGTCAACAGGGATCATCAATCAGGTCATGGGGATGTTCGGTCTTAAGCCGGTCTTCTTCCTGGCCGACAACAACTGGTTTCCGTTCGTGCTTGTGATCTCGGATGTCTGGAAGGAATTTGGCTTCAGCACCATCGTCTACCTGGCTGCCTTGACCGGCATTAATCCCGCTCTCTATGAAGCGGCTGTCATGGACGGCGCCAACCGGAGAAGACAAACCTGGCATATTACGCTGCCGGGAATGATGCCTGTCGTCATTCTGCTCGCTACGTTGAGCATGGGCAATGTGCTCAATGCCGGCTTCGATCAGGTATTCAATCTGTACAGCACGGTCGTATACGAATCCGGAGATATTATCGATACCTTCGTTTACCGGCTGGGGCTGCTGGATTATCAATACAGCGTCGCGACAGCCGTGGGACTGTTTAAATCCATTGTTTCCCTTATTTTCATAGCGGGGTCTTACTTTCTCGCTTTCCGGTTCGCCAACTATCGTATTTTCTAGCAGCAAAGGGAGGGGTGCGACTTGGTTGAGAACAAGACGCTCAGTCAAAGAATTTTTACAATCGGCAACTATACCGCACTAAGCCTGCTGGCGCTGCTTTGCATATTTCCGCTGGTCCATATTCTGGCCATCTCATTCAGCTCCAGCAGTGCGGCCACGGCGGGCCAGGTCGGCCTGTGGCCGGTCGATTTTACGGTCAAATCCTATTCGTTCGTCGTCAATGAGCCGGCTTTCCTCAAATCTTTTGTTGTAACGCTGAAGCGGGTGGCGCTGGGCGTATCCTTGAATATGCTGCTGGGCGTACTGGTCGCCTATGCCCTGTCCAAGGAGGTCCGGGAATTCCGCTTCCGCACCGTCTATGTATGGACCTTCGTCATTACGATGCTGTTCAATGGCGGACTTATTCCAACGTACGTGATTGTGCAGAAGACGGGTCTGATCGACTCGATCTGGGCCTTGGTTATCCCGAGCGCAGTCAATGTGTTCAACATTATTCTCATTCTGAATTTCTTCCGCGGACTGCCGAAGGAGCTGCTGGAGGCTTCCTTCATCGATGGAGCGGGCCACTGGAAAACGCTGCTCAAGGTCGTCATTCCCGTATCGATGCCGGTGCTGGCTACCGTGACGCTGTTCTCCGTTGTTTTTCAGTGGAACGAGTGGTTTACGGGGCTGATTTATATGAATTCCCCGGATAATTATCCGCTGCAAAGCTATTTGCAGACCGTTATCGTGACCAAGGATTTCAGCCGTCTGACAGTCACTGATCTCACCCTGCTGGGCCAGGTGTCGAACCGGACGGTCAAAGCGGCGCAAATCTTCCTCGGAACGCTGCCGATACTTCTGGTTTACCCGTTTCTGCAGCGGTTTTTCATCAGCGGCATTGTGATGGGAAGCGTGAAGGAGTAGCGCAGCCTGCCGGACAAGAGGACTCGAAGCAAGCGGGTTGCCTGGAGCGTGGTGCTGCCTGGCAGCCCCTTTTGCTTTGAAATAGGGCAAGACCGGCAAGTTGGATGGCACCGTGATACTTTAAAAGCGACAGCTAAAGTCCGGTGATTAACGGGCTGAGCAGGCGGGAGCCAGATTATTTCACTCGCATTATACAAGGGAGATGATGGATAAGAATGGAAGAAAACCGCAAATGGCAGGCCAAATGGATCTGGCCGCAGGCTTCCTCTCAGGAGAATGCCGCCGGGAGTAATGAACCGCAGATTGCCTGTTTTCGCCGCAGCTTTCATGTTTCCGATAAGAATAATGCCCGATTGACCGTGAGTGTTTCGGCCGACAGCCGCTATCGCTTATGGCTGAACGGAGAAGCGGTTTCAAGCGGGCCGTGCAAGGGCGACATGAATATTCATTATTATGAAGTCGTTGATGTGACAGATAAACTGCTGGACGGCCGGAACGTATGGGCCGCTCAGGTGATTCATTATAGGGGGCATTCCGGCCCGGCATCCGTATGGCGGTCGGATATGGGCAGTTTTCTGCTGGATGGCTGCCTTGAGAATAATGTTGGGAATCGGCTTGAAGACATCAGTACGGATGGACGCTGGCAGGCGCTGCGTCTGGAAGCGGGTGCTTTCGCTTTTGAGAAGGAGACGTTCACGCTGTTTATCGGCGGAGGGGAACGCGTCGACGGAGCCAAGCTGCCGATTGGCTTCGAGAACAAGGATTTCCCGGACGGACATTGGCCCGCAGCCGTTGTGGTCAGCGATGTGCTGGACCCCATGTACGGACAGCTGACCCGCTGGCAGCTGACGGAGCGGACGATTCCGCCCATGCGGGAAACCGTAAGGGCATTCACCCGGATTATGCAGGGCAAATGCGGGGAACGAAGCTGGGTTGAGGGGGAATCGCCCGAGAGCCTGGCGGGTTTGGTGCTGCTGGCAGGCGGACGGCTCACGGTGGAGCTGGATACTTCGCGGATGACGAGCGGATTTCCGCGTGTGGCCTTTTATGGCGGGAAGGGGGCAAGGGCTTCCATTTTGTATGCCGAGTGCTACGAGCTTCCGCCGGGCGCGGACGGTTCAAGGCGCAAGGGTATCCGGGATCAAATGGAAGGAAAAGCTCTCTACGGCTTCGAGGATCACTATACGCTGGCTGGAAGCGGCAACGAGCCGCTGTCCTCCGCCGAAGTGGCCGAGGTGTATGAGCCGCTTCACCGGCGCGGTTTCCGCTTCATCCGTCTGACCCTTCAGGCTGCGGATGAACCGGTTGTTTTGGCGGGAGTCGATTATCGTCAGAGCGGCTATCCGCTGCAGGAGCTTGCCGGCTTCGACAGCTCCGATGCCACGCTTCGTCCCCTGTGGGAGATCAGCCTGAATACGCTGCGGGGCTGCATGCACGAAACCTACGAGGATACGCCTTATTATGAGCAGATGCAGTATGAGCTTGACAGCCGTCTTCAGGCTTTGTTCACGTATTCCGTCAGTGGGGATGACCGTCTGGCGCGCAAAACGATCCGTGACTTTCACAGCTCACTGCTTCCCGGCGGCATGCTGCAGAGCCGGTATCCTTCTGTTTCGAGGCAGGTTATCCCGGGATTCGCTTTGTTTTGGCTGATGATGGTTTATGACCATTACAGCCACTTCGGAGATCCTGCGCTGGTGAAGCGGTACCGTCCGGGTATGGATGCCGTTCTTGGCTGGTTCGAGGACCGCCGAGACGAGAGCGGGCTTGTCGGACAGATTCCGGAGGGCTACTGGTCGTTCGTCGATTGGACGATGGAGTGGAAGGATAATGCCGGTGCGCCGCAGGCTGGAAGGTCGGGTCCCATGACGGTATACAGCCTGATGTATGCGGATGCGCTTGTCAAAGCGGCGGAGCTGAATGAATGGACCGGGAGAAAGGATACCGGAGCGGAATACCGCGTCCGGGCGGAAACCATCCGTGAAGCGGTCCGCCTGCACTGCTGGTCAGGGGAGCGGAAGCTTTTCCGCGACGGCCCTTCCGTTGAAGCCTACAGCCAGCATGCCCAGCTATGGGCGGTTCTCTCAGGTACGGTCGAAGGGGCGGAGGCCCGGGAATTAATGGAGCGCATGCTTGACCGTAATGCGGCAGCAATGGCGAAGGTATCCAGCGCCATGTCCTACTACTTGTTCCGCACTCTTGCCAAGACGGGTCTGTACGAGAAGACTTTTGAGCTGTGGGATACCTGGCGGGAGCAGGTGGATCTGCATTTGACGGCCTGGGTGGAAGATCCCGTGTCGGAGCGCAGCGATTGTCACGCATGGGGGGCTCTGCCCTTATATGAATTCCCAGCGGAAATTCTGGGCGTCAAGCCGCTGAAGCCGGGTTTTGCGGCAATCGAGATTTCACCTGTTGTGGGACCTCTGCGCTGGGCAAAAGGAAGCGCCTCGACTCCCCATGGGCTTGTGGAGGTGGAGTGGAGACTCGAAGCGGATCAGTTTACTATCCGGATCAACGCGCCAGCGGGCATCCCTGCAACGATCCGCATGCCTGGCGGCGAGATCCGGCATGTGGAAGATGCACGATCGCTGGAATTGGCGTGCACATATAAACGAGCAGACCTTGACAGAAATGGAGCGGACGAACAATGAATGTGGGAATTGCTTACTATCCGGAGCATCATGGCAGGGAGCAGTGGGCGGTCGATTACCGCAAGCTGGTTGATGCCGGGATCACATCGATCCGGATCGCGGAATTTGCCTGGTCCAGCCTGGAGCCGCAGGACGGGCAGTATGACTGGAAATGGCTGGACGACGCTATCGATTTGGCCGCCGAATCCGGCATCGGGGTAGTGCTCTGCACGCCGACGGCTTGTCCGCCGATCTGGCTGGCAGAGAAGCATCCGGAGATTCTGCCTGTCCACAAGGATGGCCGGACAGTAGGCTTCGGCGCACGCCAGCACCGCTCATATTTTTCGGATCAATATGTGAAATATTCGCTGCGCATCGTGGATTTGATGGCGCAGCGTTACGGCAGTCATCCGAACGTCGTCGCCTGGCAGCTTGATAATGAATTTGGCGGCGAAACCAAGTACGATTACGGAGCATGCGCGAAGCAGGCTTTTCATGCATATTTGGCCGAAAAGTATGGAACGATCGAAGCTCTGAACGACAGCTGGGGGACGGCTTTCTGGTCTCAGCATTATCACAGCTTCGGCCAGATTCCGCTGCCGGGGCCTGTAAGCTCCGATGTGATGATGTGGCATCATCCCAGTCTGGAGCTGGAGTTTGCCCGGTTCTCTTCGGACGGCATGGTTCAATTCGCGCGGATGCAGGCCCGGGCCTTAAGGCCGTATATCGGCGGGCGACCGATTACGACCAATGCCTTTATGTTCAGCTGGGGCGATAACGTCAATTGGGCGGAGATGTTTGCCGAGCTTGATGTGGCAGGCATCGATATCTATAGCAGCAAGCCGTATGAAATTGCCTTTTACTGCGATGCGAGCAGAGGCGTGCTCGCCAAGCCGTTCTGGATCATGGAGTTTGGAGCAAGCTCGCCGGAGCTGGAAGCGAAGCTTTCGCTCGTTCAGGGGAGGGGCTGCGAGAGCTTCTTCCTGTTCAAGATGAAGCCGTTTCCATGGGGACAAGAGCAGTCCAGGGGCGGTCCCGAGCTGCTGACGATAACCGGGGAGCCGGGCCCGAATTATGAGGCGGTGCAGCAGTATATCAAGCAGTATGGCGCAGACACAGAGCTGAGTGTGGCAAGCGGTGCAGCCCCGGCGAGGATAGGACTGTATTATCATTTTGACAGCTCCTGGTGCTACCAGCTTTCGGTCGGAGACCGGCTGAATTACACGGATTATACGGTCAATACCGTGTACAAGACGTTATATGAGGCTCACACCGGACTGATCGATATTTTCTATTCAGCCGGTCAAATCGGTCAGCATGAGCTGATCGCCGTGTCGCTTCATACGATTTATGACCCGCAGCTGGAGCAGCGCCTGATTGCCTATGTACACGCGGGCGGCAAGCTGATTGTGACAGCCGATCTGTTCCGGAAGGATGACAGGAATGTCTATTTGACAGAGATCCCGAGACTGTTCAGGGAGCTGCTCGATTGGCATGAGAACAACTTTGTCACCGATGGCATCCCGGAGCGGCGGGCTGTATATTTGACACACAAGAGCGGACAAGGGCAGACCTGGCTGCTGGCCAGAGATGCATCGCAGGAAGAGTGGCTGGAAGTAATAGAGACAGCACTGGAAGCTTAATATACAGGAGGAACAGACATGCAGCGCACAGCTATTGAACTGCCCGAGTGGCAGTTTCAGATTGACCAGAATGATAGAGGCGAGAGACAGGAATGGTTCCAGCAAGCCTATGACAAGTCAGGCTGGATGTCCGTTCAGGCTCCCGGGCCATGGGATTTCTATCAGGAAGCCTTCTGGGGTTATGAGGGAGTCGGCTGGTATGCGGCAGAAATATCGGGGGAGCTGGCAGAGCCCCATTCCCTGCAGTGGATTGTTTTTAACAGCGTCAGCGGTCACGCGCGCGTCTGGTTGAACGGCATCTATCTGGGCGAGCATCTCGGACCTTATTTGCCCTTCGAATTTGTTGTTTCACCTTATCTGCGGACGGACGGCAGCAATCAGATTGTCATCAAAGTGGACAATGTCCATCGCGAGGAATGGCTTCCCGGCGGCCGGGTTGTGGAATGGATTCAGTACGGCGGGATTCTGCAGAAGGTTGCTCTGGAGACAACATCTACGGTTTATGTGGCATCTCTTGGTATCCGCACCTCTCTTACGGAGACCGGAGCCGCTCTTGTGCACTGCAATGCGGAAGTGATGAACGGTTCAAATGATGCGTTCGAGGGTGAACTGACCATTCAGATTAAGGGTGCTGGACTTGACTCCAATCAGCCTGTACATGTCAACTGCCTTCCCAATAAAGCGGTCATCGTATCATGGGAATGCGGGCTGGCAGATCCACAGCTATGGGAGCTTCACAGCCCGCATCTGTACAGCCTGCAGGCGATGCTGTCGGCGGACGGAACTTCCTTGGATGAATTGGAGGCACGCTTTGGCATCCGAACGGTTGAAACGGCGGGAAACACCATTCTGCTTAACGGCAAGCCGCTGATCATCAAAGGCGTCAACCGCTATAACGAGTATGCCGGCTATGGCCCAAGCGTCCCGGAGGAGCTGATCCGCGAGGACTTGCTGAAAATCAAGGCCATGGGCGCGAATCTGGTGCGCGTCCATTATCCGCAGGCCCCTGTTCATCTGGACATTATGGATGAGATCGGTCTGCTGTATATGGCGGAAATCCCGCTGAACTGGTGGCTGTCCGAATGGGATGACCGCCCGTATATTCCAGAGGTTATCGACAAAGCGCAGGCCGCTCTGGATGAGATGGTCAAGCGCGACGGCAATCATCCTTGTATTATTGCCTGGAGCATGTGCAACGAGTCCGGCACGAACAGGGAGGTCGGCATCGCGGCGATGCGGAGGCTGATCCGCAGGACGAGGGAGCTGGATGCAACACGGCTGGTGACGTTTGCGACGACGGGCTCGGGCGGGCATCATGCCTTCGAGGAAGCCGATCTGGTCTGTGTTAATTTGTATTACGGCGTGTTCTTCCACCGCAGGCTTGCTTTTGATATTTCTGAATTCGACGAGGTTGTGAGAATCCCGACCGAGGAGCATTTGCGGGAAACGGCCAGCCAGTATCCGGATAAGCCCGTGTTGATGTCGGAATTCGGCACGCATGGCATTCTGGGACTGCGGGGTAATGAGCGTTTCTCCGAAACGTACCAGGCCGCTTATCTGGAGAGCGTGTGGCGGGCCATCGGGAACGCCGGAATTCAGGGCGGGATCGTATGGAGCTGGGCGGATTATTATCACCGAAGGGATTTCTACGATTCGGATGGCGGCCTGAAATGGAGCGCTCCATATGGCCCCTTTGGCGTAGTCACGATTGACCGCAAGGAGAAGGAAGGGTACCGGACCTTATCGCGATTATTTCATGAGGAATAGATGCGGCGGATTGATGAAAGATTGAATTACCTTAAAGACGTAGAATTCAATTTGAAAGGCGTATAATTTTAGTTTGATATATGAAGCTGGAAGCTGCCGGAGCTTGCAAGAGTGAGGCGGCTTTTTCTATGTTTGGGAACTATGCTCCTAAGAGGGATGGCTGGCTCGTGCAGGCGGAGATAACCGAACGATAGAAGGATGAGAGCGGGTAGTTCGGCTTCGATTAATGTGTCGGTTGTCGGCGTTTTTAGGCACCATCCTGCTTTTTAGACAAATAATTGACTTGAAGATTGGCCTGAATCGCGATATATTAAGGAAAGGAGTTTATTATATAGAAATTGGTTTATTATAATAAACCTACAGGTGAGAGGCGATCAGGTGACAGAGGAACGAAAGTATTGGGTGCCCGCTCTGGAGAAGGCGGACCGCGTATTGTCCGTCGTATCGCTTGAGCCGGGGAAATACAAGCTGATTGACCTGTCCAGGCAGCTCGCCATCAACAAAAGCTCCATGTTCTCGCTGCTGCACACGCTGGAGACGTTGAATTGGGTGAAGAAGGGGGCCGACGATACCTATTCGCTCGGCGAAGCCATCGCGGTGCTGGGGTCCTCCTTGGTCAAGCAGTTCGACCTGAATGACCGGTTTCAGAGCGAGGCTGCGGGAGCGAGGGACCGGCTGCAGGAGACGATTCAGTTAGCCCGGCGAATTGAGGATCACATCCTGTATTTGGGCAAGGTAGAGGCGCTTACGCCGGTGCGGCTGCAATCCGAGCCCGGCATGCGTCTGCCCGCTCATACGACGGCTTTGGGCAAAGTCATGCTCGCCCAGCTGCCCGAAGCGGAATGGAAACGGCTGTATCCCGAGAGAGCGCTTACCATGCAGACGCCGAATACCATCGGAGACCGCGAGAAGCTGTTCCAGCAGCTCAGGCAGATTCGCCAGCAGGGTTTTGCGCTTGATGATCAGGAATCTGTTGTAGGGTTTCGCTGTGTGGCAGCCCCGATCTATAACATTGTCGGCGATACGATTGCCAGCGTCAGCTGCTCCATGCCGCTTCATCAGTGGGAGCAAAAGGCGGCAGACACCAAGCGGGAGATCGTGGATTTGGCGAAGCGGCTCTCGGGCCTGAATTAGCAGGGCACGGGACTTGCTCCCGGAATTGAAGTGCTACATTTCTGCGGGTATCCGCAGACACTAGGAGGTATTCCACATGAGACTGCAAGACAAAGTCATCCTCATCACCGGTTCGGGTTCGGGTATTGGCAGAAGCACAGCGCTGCTTTTTGGTCGTGAGGGCGCCAAGGTTATTGTCAACGATCTGAACGCCGCGCACGGCAAGGAAACGGTTCAGGGAATTGAAGAAGCCGGCGGCGAAGCGATTTTCATCCAGGCCGATGTGACCAATCCCGGCGAAGTATCGGCTATGGTGGAGCAGATTATTGTCAAGTTTGGCCGCATTGATGTGCTGTTCAATAATGCCGGCATCAGCGGCGTTGGATTGCTCCATGAGATCGAGCCGGAGGCTTGGGACAAAGTCATGAACGTCAACATCCGCGGCGTGTTCATCCCCAGCAAGTATGTCATCCCGCATATGATGGAGCAGCGCAGCGGTTCTATTATCAACATGTCTTCATGCATCGCCGAGGTCGGACTTGCCCGCCGGGCATCCTATGCGACGACCAAAGGAGCGGTACTTGCCCTGACCAAGTCGATGCAGGTGGATTATGCCCCTTATAATATCCGTGTGAACGCCCTGCTTCCGGGTACGATTATGACGCCATTTGTTGAAGATTATTTGAAAAAATCGTACGATGATCCAGCCGAGGCGATCGCGGGACTGAAGAAACGCCAGCTCAGCGAAGAGCTTGGCCGTCCGGAGGATGTGGCCCAGGCCGCGCTGTTCCTTGCCTCTGACGAATCCAAGTTTGTCATGGGGTCGCCTCTCTATGTTGACGGAGGAGTCGTATTCGGCAAAAACGCTTAAGGGGAAGTTCAAAAAGCCCCCGATTGATCACGAAGCAGACTCGGGAAGCCTAGTCGACGTCGAATCTTGCGTTCGCCTTCGAAGTGCGGTGCTCATGTAGGTTTAGCCTACACTGCGCTCCTCCTTCTTCAGGCTCACCCAACCTTCTCGATGCTGAATCGTTGACTTTTTGAACCTTGATTTTAAGAGGAAGTTCAAAAAGCCCCCGATTGATCACGAAGCAGACTCGGGGAGCCTAGTCGACATCGAATTTTGCGTTCGCCTTCGAAGTGCGGTGCTCATGTAGGTTTAGCCTACACTGCGCTCCTCCTTCTTCAGGCTCACCCAACCTTCTCGATGCTGAATCGTTGACTTTTTGAACCTGTTTGATCATGAAATCGTATTCAAAGGAACTTATACTATAATGAAAGAGGTTGAGAGACAATGAAGCTAGTGACGATTGCAAACAATGGACGCAGTACGCTTGGTGTAAAGACGGATGCCGGTATTATCGACGTGGAGCAGGCCTTTATGCAGGTTCCCGCAGGAACTGACACTCCAGCAAACGTGATGCAGGTTATCGAAGGGGGAGATCAGGCGGTCGCAGCGCTGCAAAAATACATAAGCGAGCTGCCGGCAGCCGATGCTACCTATCTGCTCAATGAGGATGATATCGAGTGGGGTCCTTGCGTGACCGAGCCGAACAAAATCATCTGCATCGGCCTGAACTACCGCAAGCATGCGGAAGAAACCAACGCCAAAATTCCTGAATTTCCGATCCTGTTCAATAAATTCAACAACACGCTGACCGGTCATGGGCGGGACATCGCCGTACCGAAAGTCACGCAAAAGCTGGATTACGAAGCCGAGCTGGTCATCGTGATCGGGAAGAAAGCAAAGTATGTCTCGAAGGAAGATGCGCTCAGCCATGTATTCGGGTACTGCAATGTCAATGACCTGTCTGCACGCGACCTGCAGCTGCGCACCCAGCAATGGCTGCTCGGCAAGAGCTGCGACGATTTCAGCCCGCTTGGTCCTTATCTGGTAACCGCGGATGAAATCGGCGATCCCAACAACCTGAATATCAAAACCACGGTGAACGGGGAAGTGCGGCAGTCATCCAACACCTCGGATATGATTTTCCACTGCGATGAAATTGTCAGCTATGTTTCGCAGCATATGACTCTGGTGCCCGGGGACATTATTCTGACAGGGACTCCTGCAGGCGTCGTAATGGGATATCCGGAGGAAAAACAGGTGTATCTGAAGCCTGGCGATGTGGTGACGATTGAAGTCGAAAAGCTCGGAGCGCTGACCAACCGTTTTGTCGAAGAGACGGTTTAAGTTTTACTAACCGAAGCAAAAGGCAAGAGCATACGGATACAACAAACAAGGGAAAGCAGCTGCCCGTGAGGGGCGGCTGCTTTCCCTTGTTTAATCTCAGTGAAGCTATCATCTCGAAGCGGCCTGACGGTATTCGGCAGGAGCAGAGCCTGTCAATCGTTTGAACATCCGGTGAAAATGGGGCAGGCTGTCGAAGCCGCACTCCAGGGCGATGGCGGCGACTTTAAGGTCGGTTGCGACCAGCAGTTCTTTGGCATGAACCATTTTCTTGGTATTGATATAGGTTTTGAACGTCATGCCGATCAGCTGCTTGAACAAGCGGCTGAAATGCTCCGGCGATACCGAGTACAGCGCGGCAAGCTCGGTCAGATTGGAGGAGCCGGCCACATCGCGGTCGATATGCGCAAGCGCATCGGCGAACCATTCCGGTCTGGCCGCAAGCTGTTCATTGGAGGATGGCTGATGTAGGGCAGGCATCAGGCGGCTGATTCCGAGCAGCGCCAGCTGCAGCCTGGCAGCGATCAGATGCCGGTAGCCGTGCTCCCGCCGTTCGGATTCCAGCTTCAATTCGTCAATCATGGCGCTGAAATTTGCGGCTGCGGACGGGGGCAGCGCCAGCTTGTAGCTGATACCGCCCGAAGGCCGGAACAGCTGATGGAACGAGAAGGTCTCCCCATAGGTTTCCGTCGGAAGAATGGAAGAGTTGAAGAAGAGCGCGGTCGAGGTGACAGGCTCCGCTTTGTCAGGGAAAGCCCGGTGAATGGTGTTCCCCGGAATCAGAAACAAGTCCCCCTGGGACATTTCGTAAAAGGTATGATTGATGAAGATCGTGCCTTTGCCGCTGTAAACATAAACGATCTCATGCCATTCGTGGATATGATCGGGAAGCTCGTTCTGAGGCGGCTTCGTATCCTTATAGACGATGCTTAGCGGGAATGGATGGTCATCGGGAAAAGGTTTGACAATCGGTTTCAAGGAAAACCTCTCCTTCAGTGTCGAATTAACGCCAGTATATCAAAAAAAGATATGTTTGTATCTGTTTAGGCAATTTTAATTCAAATTATTGATGTTATGATAAGATGAGCAAACAAAAAAGTTGATAGAAAAGGCAGGAGAATCGTGATGCTAAAAGGGATTTCAAAGCTGATTTCACCGGAATTATTGAAAATATTAATGGAGATGGGACACTCCGATGAAATTATACTGGCGGACGGAAATTTTCCCGCTGCAAGCCATGCCCGGCGCCTGGTCCGCTGCGATGGACATTCCATTCCCGAGCTGCTGGAAGCGATTATGAAGCTGTTCCCGCTTGATGCTTATGTCGAGCGTCCGGCAGCGCTCATGCAGGTCGTGCCTGGCGATACGGTGGAGACGCCAATTTGGAAGCGGTATCACGAAATAATCGCGCCTCATGTAAATGTAGACAATCCTTTCGAGGAAGTGGAGCGCTTCGCTTTCTATGAGCGGGCCAAGCAGGCTTATGCGATTATCGCCACAGGCGAAAGCGCATTGTACGCTAATTTGATCCTCAAGAAAGGTGTTATCACCGATGACCAGAATTGATGCCCATCAGCATTACTGGAATCCGGAGCGGATCGATTACGGCTGGCTGACGGAAAAAAGCTCACCGATTCTCTATCGGAATTACTCGCCGTCAGACCTCGAGCCGGAGCTGGAAGCTGCCGGAATGGACCGGACTATTCTGGTTCAGGCGGCGACCCATCACGAAGAGACGTATTATATGCTGGAGCTGAGCGAGCAGTATGAATCAATCGCCGGTGTTGTCGGCTGGCTGGACCTGAACGATCCGGACTGGGCAGTTGTTCTGGAGTCTTTCCGCAATCATCCCAAGTTTCTCGGCTTCAGGCTGATGATTCAGGATATGCCGGAGCCAAGCGAAATTCTGCGTCCGATTGTAATTGAAGCGCTGCGCGAAATAGCGAAGATGGACCTGCCGGTCGATCTGGTGGCGATGTGGCACCAGCTTCCGGTTGTCCTAGAGCTGCTGAGAAATGTGCCTGGGCTCCGCGTCGTGATCGATCATCTGGCCAAGCCTCAAATCAAAGCAGGCATCTTCGAGCCATGGGCCACCCAAATGCGCGAGATCGCAAGCTATCCCAAGATCTATTGCAAGCTCTCCGGACTTGTGACGGAAGCGGATCATGAGGCCTGGAAGCCGGAGGATTTCACGGCTTACGTCGCGCATATCGTGGATATTTTCGGTACAGACCGGATTATGTACGGCAGCGACTGGCCTGTGTGCCTGCTTGCCGGCAGCTACTCGCAGGTTCATCAGCTGCTGGGCAGGGTGCTGCCGGATTCGCTGACAGAAGCTGAGCTTGAAGCGCTGTATGGGGGCAATGCCGCAGCATTTTATAAGCTCTGAATCATTAATTGACAGTGAATAACCGTTTCCGCTTTGCACGGCCAGTTTTTCGGGCTTATTTTAGAAAGCAAAGCTCAAAGCAATGCGTTGCATTTCTGAACTTAGTGAAGGAGGCTTTCGTTTATGACAGGAACCAGACAGGGCAGTGAGGTCAAGGCGCTGGACAGAAGCGCGCTTGGCGCCGGGGAGAGAGCAGGATTCGATGCCATGAAGCAAAGCCCAGTGCGCATTGTTCAGATTGGTGAAGGTAATTTTCTGCGCGGCTTCGTCGATTGGATGGTGCATGAAATGCGCAAGCAGGGCAACTATGACGGAGCCATCGCAGTCTCGCAGCCGCGTCCGTCGGGGAAGCCGAAGCTTGATCAGCTTGCGGCGCAGGATGGGCTCTACACGCTTGTTGTCCGGGGGATCGAACAAGGCGCTCCGGTTGAACGGGTTGAGAGAATCGCCGTTTTCGGTGAATTTATCGACCCCTATACCCAGTGGGAGGCTTTCCTCGCATTGGCTGAGCAGCCGGAGCTTGAGGTGCTGGTGTCCAATACAACTGAAGCGGGATTAACCTATCAATTTACGGAAAGCTCGCTGGATAAGCCTGCCATATCTTATCCGGCGAAGGTTGCCGCTTTGCTCTACCGCCGTTTCGTTGCTTTTAACGGAGACCCCGATAAAGGCCTCTTGCTGCTGCCCTGCGAGCTTATTGAAGGCAACGGGGACGAACTGAAACGCTGCGTCCTGCAGCACAGCGCCGACTGGGAGCTCCCGGAGCCGTTCGTCGCCTGGGTTAGCGAGCACAACCGGTTCCTCAATTCCCTGGTCGATCGGATTGTCACCGGGTATCCAGGCGAAGAAGCCGAGCAGTGGCGTGAGCGGCTTGGGTATGAGGATAAGCTGCTCAGCTCTGCAGAGCCCTATTATTTGTGGGCAATTGAAGGCGAGGCGGAGCTGGAGAGCAAGCTTCCCCTGCAGGCATCCGGTCTTGGTGTGGTCTGGACCGATGACTTGAGGCCCTACCAGCTGCGCAAGGTGCGCATTCTGAACGGAGCGCATACGCTGATGACGCCGATCTCTCTGCTGCACGGTATTTCAGAGGTCAGGCCTGCGCTTGAGGATGCGGAGCTGGGTGCGTTTGTACGGGATGCCGTTAAGCTGGAAATTATTCCTTCACTGGCTTCCGAGATGGAGCCTTCGGTGACGATGGCCTACGCGGCAGATGTGTTCGAGCGGTTCGAGAATCCATATAACCGCCACAGGCTGCATGATATTGCCATGAACAGCATCAGCAAGTTCCGGGCAAGGCTGCTGCCTTCGCTTGAGGGCTATATTTCCGCTCATGACGGGAAGCTGCCTGAGCGCATTGTGAAAGCGCTGGCTCATCTGCTTCGATTGTATAAGGTGCAGCTGGTGGATGAGCAGTTCGTGGGCAGACGCTTTGACGGTTCATCATATACGGTCCGCGATGACCGCGCGGCTCTGGACCTTCTGGCTGATGCGTGGGGCCGTTATGAGACGGGAGCGCTCGACCGCAAGCAGCTGGTGGAGGAACTGCTGGGATCCGCCCTGCTGTGGAATAAACCGTTAAATGAAATACCGGGACTGACGGATGCGATTGTCGGTCAATTGAATGAAATGAAGGAGGAATCCGCATGAGTGACTATATCAAACTGAGCCCAAGCGATCATGTCATGATTGCGCTGCGCGATCTGCAGCCGGGGGAAACGGTGCAGGCGGCTGAAAGCGGAGGAGCGGCTGTCACCGTTCTGGATCCTGTACCCAAAGGGCATAAGCTGCTCGTAAAACCCGTTTCCCAGGGAGACGATGTGCTCAAATTCGGTTATTCCATCGGCAAAGCGAAAGAAGCCATCGAGGCGGGGCACTGGGTGCATACGCATAATCTGGAGACGGGGCTGCGGGGGAAGCTGGAGTATGTTTATTCACCGGCAGCAACGGCAGCAGCGAGTGAGAATGAGCCGCCCGCTCCCGGGGAGCTGACATTCCAGGGATATGTGCGGGATAACGGCGAGGTCGGAATCCGCAATGAAATCTGGATTTTGAATACGGTCGGCTGCATCAACAAGACTTGCGAGGTTCTTGCAAAAATGGCCTCGGCCGAGCACGGCGAGCGCGTCGATGGCGTGTTTCATTTCGCCCATCCTTACGGCTGCTCGCAGCTGGGTGACGATCTCAAATATACCCAGCAGCTGCTTGCTTCCCTGGCTAATCACGGCAACGCCGGCGGCGTTCTCGTAGTTGGTCTGGGCTGTGAGAACAATCAGATTGATCTGTTCAAGGAAGTGCTCGGCGAATACGATCCGAACCGGGTCAAATTTATGCGTTCGCAGGATGTATCGGATGAGCTGGAGACCGGGATGGAGCTGATCGGAGAGCTTGTCGAGTATGCGTCCAAGTTCGAGCGGCAGCCGGTTCCGGTATCCAGGCTGAAAATCGGGCTCAAATGCGGCGGCTCCGACGGCCTCTCCGGCATTACGGCCAATCCGCTTGTAGGCGCGCTCTCCGACCGCGTGATCGCCCAGGGCGGAACGGCCATTCTTACGGAGGTGCCGGAGATGTTCGGCGCGGAGACGATCCTTATGAACCGTGCCAGCGATGAAGGCGTATTTCATAAAATCGTGGATCTGGTCAACGATTTCAAGCAATATTTTATCAATCACGGCCAGGATATTTATGAGAATCCGTCGCCGGGCAACAAGGCTGGCGGGATCTCGACGCTGGAGGAGAAATCGCTGGGCTGTACGCAGAAGGGCGGACATGCAACAGTTATGGACGTAGTGCCTTATGGCAAACGGATCACATCGCATGGTCTGAATCTGCTGGAGGCGCCGGGTAATGATCTGGTGTCCGTTACGGCTTTGTCGGCCGGAGGCGCGCATATCGTCCTGTTCACGACAGGAAGGGGAACGCCGTTCGGCGGTCCTGTGCCAACGGTCAAAATCTCCACCAATTCCGAGCTCGCCGCGCATAAACGCAACTGGATTGATTTTAATGCGGGGCAGCTCCTGGAAGGCAAGAATATGGAGGCCTTATCGGGTGAGCTGCTTGATTACCTGCTGCAGGTGGCATCCGGCGACCAGCAAACGAGGAATGAACGCAACGGCTACCGCGAAATCGCGATTTTCAAGGACGGCGTTATTTTATAGGAATCCATGGGGGGCTTGAACAGGATGCAGTACCGAAAACTTGGCTCAACGGGTCTTGATGTCTCGATTCTCAGCTTTGGTGCCTCCTCGCTGGGCTCCGTATTTCGCGATATTAATGAAGAGGAAGGTATTCGTACGGTGCATGCGGCCATCGATGCCGGCATCAACTACATTGATGTTTCCCCTTATTATGGGCTGACCAAGGCAGAAACCGTTCTTGGCAAAGCGATCAGGCAGCTGCCGCGCGACCGTTTTCTGCTCTCCACCAAAGCGGGACGCTACGGCGTCGATACCTTCGATTTCTCAGCGAAGCGGATCCGTGAAAGCCTGGAAGAGAGCCTGCAGCGGCTGAATACGGATTATGTGGATATGCTGTTCCTGCACGATATGGAGTTCGAGTCGCTTGATGTTATTGTGGAGGAAGGCATTCCCGAGCTTAACCGGTTGAAGGAGCAGGGCAAAATCCGTTATGCGGGGATTTCCGGTCTGCCGCTGGATATCTTCCCGATGACGATCGACCGGGCCGGGGTGGACGTCATTCTCTCGTACTGCCACTATTCGCTGAATGATACGACGCTGCTTGGCCAGCTCCCCTATCTGGAGCAGCACTCGGTCGGTGTGGTCAATGCGTCACCGCTCTCAATGGGACTGCTCAGCAGCAGAGGGGTACCGGATTGGCATCTGGCCAGCCGGGAAATGAAGGATGTCTGCCGGCAGGCAGCGCTTTATTGTCAGGAGCAGGGCGTCGATATTGCCAAGCTTGCCGTTCAATTCTCTGTCAGCGAGGAGCGTATTCCGACGACGCTGATCAGCTCGGCTAATCCTGTCAACATCACGAACAATGTCCGCTGGGCGGAGGAGAAGCCCGATCCTGCGGTTTTGCAGGCGGTGCTGGAGATTCTCTCCCCGATTCAAGGCAAGACCTGGCCAAGCGGCAGGCCGGAATATAACCGTTCCATTAAAGTCTGATGGTCAGATAGCGGCGTTGCCCTAGTTGATGGATGGCAATAAGAGAGAGGTGCATACTACAATGAAAACCATTATTTGCGAGCGGCCGGACAGCCTGTACATGACGGAAACGGAAGCTCCAGCGTTTGTGCCGGGCGAAGCGCTGGTCCGGATCCGGAGAATCGGCATTTGCGGCACAGATATGCATGCTTACAGGGGCAATCAGCCCTTTTTCGAATATCCGCGTATTCTGGGACATGAACTGTCCGGTGTTGTGGAGCAGGTGGGCGATAATGCCAATGGGCTGAAGGCAGGCGATCAGGTTGCCATCATTCCTTATCTGGCCTGCGGAAGCTGTATTGCCTGCCGGGGCGGAAAAACGAACTGCTGCATGAGCATGCAGGTGCTTGGCGTTCATCGGGACGGGGGAATGCGTGAGCTGATTTCAGTACCGACGACGCATCTGATCCGCACGGAAGGACTTACCCTCGATCAATCGGCGGTTGTGGAGCCGCTTGCTATTGGCGCTCATGCCGTGAGGCGGTCCGAGCTGAAGAGAGGTGAATTCGCCCTTGTGATCGGCGCCGGTCCGATCGGACTTGGCGTGATGGCTTTTGCCCGGGACCGGGGAGCAAGAGTGATCGCGATGGATGTGCATAACGACCGGCTCGATTTCTGCCGCAGCTGGGCCGGGGCCGAGTATACGATCAATGCGCTGGAGCAGCCGCTCGAGAAGCTGGCTGAAATCACGGGCGGCGAATTTCCAACGGTGGTGTTCGATGCTACGGGCAATGTCCGTTCGATGACCGATGCCTTCGGATATGTGGCGCATGGCGGCAAGCTTATCTTTGTCGGTTTGGTACGGGCGGATATAGCGTTTAACGATCCCGAGTTCCATAAACGTGAAATGACGTTGATGGGAAGCCGCAATGCGACGCCTGAGGATTTTGATACCGTGCTGGCCGCGGTTCGGAGCGGTGCAGTTGATGTGGAACGGTATATCACGCACCGGGCGCCTTTCGACCAGATGCTGGAGCATTTCCAGACCTGGCTGAAGCCTGAAAGCAGAGTAATCAAAGCCCTGGTTGAGCTTTAATGAAATACGGGTACTGATTCGAATGGAGATTCCTGCAGTTTACCGCCTATATGCGGCTGGCTGCAGGAATTTTTATATGTTACATTTGCAGGACGAGAAGCTGGACTCCTTTTCCCGTCAGAGAATATCCGCTTTGAAGTTCAAGCAGCCCGGCCATCGTCATATCAGACCCTGCTATCCGCGGCGTGAAAGTGTAATTTTTCCTTTGGTGAGGCAGGAGGAACGGCTATCGAAGTGGAAGAAGGTTAAAGCCCCCTATATAATGAGGGGTAAACTGATTTTCAAAAAAAATCGAGGTGGAAGACAATCCAATGGAACTCAGAAATTTGACGTTTGACGATTTTGATGCCAGCGTGGATTTATCCCAGTATGCCTTTCAATATTCCGTCACTGCCGAACAGCGGGAGGAGCGGCGCAGCCGGTTCAAGCCTGAGCAGGTTTGGGGGATTTTTGACCATGACAAGCTGGAGGCGCAGCTGACAGTAATACCCTTGCAATTGTACATACAGGGCAGGGTGTTCGAGATGGGCGGCATCGCTGGCGTTTCCTCGTGGCCGGAGCACAGGCGGCGCGGGAATGTCGCTTTACTGATCCGGCATGCGCTTCTTCAGATGAGAGAGAAGGGGAGGAGTATCTCCTGTCTGGCTCCGTTCTCGTTTGGCTTCTACAGGAAATATGGCTGGGAGACGTATACCGATTATAAAAAATACACCATTGAGACTGCGCTTTTTCCGCAGCGTGTTCAGGTGGAGGGAAGAGTGAGTCTGGAGGACGCGGATATCCCGCTGCTATCCCGTTTGTACGAGGCTTATGCGTCCCGTTATAACGGGACCTTGCAGCGCAGCGAACAGTGGTGGAAGGACTCTGTACTCAGCCGCAAGAAAGGGTATACTGCGGTCTATTACCGTGCGGATGGTGAAGCGGCAGGCTATCTGCTTTACGAGATCGGACAGCGCGTGCTGACCATTCATGAAATGGTTTATGAGAATGAACAGGGCCGTCAGGCACTTTGGACCTATCTCGCCAGTCACGATTCCATGGTGGAAAAGGCGGTTTTGAACGCGCCGATGGATGATGCGCTGCCCTTCCTGCTGTCCAATCCGAGGATTGGGCAGGAAATCGTTCCGTATTTTATGGCGCGCATTGTCGATACGGCTACGTTTGTGAAGCAGTACGCTTTTGGCGCGTCGGGCAGCGATACAACGCTGACGCTGCAGTTGAAGGATCAGCACGCCCCCTGGAACGAAGGGCTATGGAGCCTGTCGGTATCTGCGGAAGGCAGCGGGACGATGGAGCTGCTCTCCTCCGATGAGGGCGCCGCTGCCGATCTGGCATGCGATATCAGCACATGGTCAGCCTTGATGATGGGCTACCGCAGCCCCGCTGAGCTGCATCGGCACGGGAGGCTCACCGGTTCACAGGAAGCGGCCAGGCAGCTGGAAGCCATTATTCAACCGCGCCAAACCTATTTAATGGATTTTTTCTGATACGTGCGGGACGTTAACATGTCACCGAAATAGTTGAGACAAAAATCCAATCCAACCGGCTATAACGGGACATCCGGAAGAGCACGAAATTTTCGAATAAATATCGTTTCATGAGATGGCGATCAATCATGCAGCTTCCTGCTTTGACAGGAGGCTGTTTTTTTTGAAAATATAAGAAAGCATATAATTCCATCATACTATTGCAACTAATTTTGAAGGAATAAATTAGCTTAGCTGCAAGGACGGAGACAGCCCCTCTCCTTGTCTTAAAGAGGTTGATAAAGTTTCACGTCTATCTATTTCTATAAGGTCTCAGGGAAGAATCTAACTGGGTCACTAAAAAGTAGCGTCAGCGGGTCTTCTATATATGTATGCTGCCAGAGCGGAATGCTTGTCTGCCATGTGGGTCACAGGGACCAAATTTTTTCGTTCAGCAGATCCTTATTTACTATATAGCCATGTATTCGTTTTGTACCTTTATACGCCGGGATTAGGGTTTGCTTGGTCACCATGCTCCGCAGGATCGATCGGGCTTTATCCTGTTGGATATTCAAAAAATGGCATACATTCTTGGTTTGCAAAGCAGAAGATGTTCGCAGAGCCAATTATAGAACAGCGGATTCCAGCAAATCGGCCATATTTGATTGATTTGGGCGGTCACTGCCGTTAAACCATGTACCCATAAACTGCTGCAGCAGCTGTTCACACATTCGAGGTTTTTCGTTTACATCGTCGTATGAAAAGCGCAGGATGCGCCACCCATCGATTAACAGATAGTACTGTCGCATTAACGAATCGGAAAATTGCCAACGGCTTGTTTTGCTTGAATGTGGGCCGCATCCATCGATTTCGATTGCCAGCCGCAGGGGAAACCGGATAAAAGCAAAATCCAGAAAGCGCGACCATCGCGAAAATCAGCAACCTCATATTCGGGGTGCAGGTTCTCAAACTCGCCAAAGGCAGGGTACCATACCTTCTCCAGAAACAGCTTTTCAGCATGGCCATGACCTTCAGCTAATCTGCGCTCCCGTTCCCCGCTTCTACTATTCAAATGTTTTTCCATCCATGAACGATAAACCGGTAAAAAAGCCACACCCATCACCCTCCCGGAAATAAAAAAAGCGCTAATCAACGACGCAGGACGTCGTTCCAATTAGCGGTGTGTGCTTCACAACCTATGAACCAGATATATTGGAATTTTACTACAAATGCAGGCTGATAATCAATTTATTTTCCTTCTTTATTGCAGAAAGTGTCGTAGGAGCGATCGAATGGTGACGCAGCAAGGTTTTTCCGGTTTAGAGCGGGGGAAAATGAGGTTTAGGATGCTGGAAGCCGGATATTCCTCACTAGAGTGAGCGAAAGTGGCACAGGAGCGACCGAATGGTGACGCAGCAAGGTTCTTCCAGACTCATCTACTTTGGTTGAGGGGCCAGAGGCCCAGGGCGGGTGAACAGCCGACGTAATAAGAATATCGGACAGCCGCATAAAAGCGTACTAGGCGTATGCCGCCAAGCAGCGTTTGCGACACGAAACGCCATAAGCAGCTGCGCCACAATTAGATGAAATATTCAGAAAACATGCCACATTTTAACAATATCTTCATGTTAGCTTGATAATCACTTTACAATGGGACTTTATAATCAGTTTGTACATAAGAATAGTGTTCTGGGAGGATGAGAGACCCGGCGAGCGATGGAGGCTGGGGTGGTCGGCAATTTTAAAAATTAGACAACATACAAAAAAACGTGATCCAGAAAGGTGATACGAGCCCAAATGTCAATGAAAAAAACGCTTGTTATTACTGCAATTGCAGCAGCTGTTTCCACCTCCGCAGTCGGTGTCGTTTCGGCAGCCCAAGCTCAACAAATCGTGGCTACTCAGCAATCCCTGATTTCCATCAATGATAATTCAGTAAACGTACGTTCGGTTACGCTGAATGGCCAGACGTTATTATCGCTGCGTGATCTTGGTACGGCAGCAGGCATTTATTTTGAAGAGAACGGAAGAGGAATCACCGCCATTTACAGTGAGCATATGGCTGCGCTGAGCGGTTCTTCAAAAGAAGTTTCAGTGGACGGATCCGTAATCCAACTGCAGAACGCAATAGAGAACGTCAACAACTCCTACTACATCACGCTTGAGGATTTCGCAAGCGCATTTGGCGCGGAAACGACAGTTGACAGCGCTGGACAAGTATCGATCAACACGGTTCAACTGGTGAAGGATATCAACCGTACGGTCTGGATCGACTCCTCCCGCTTGTTGGCTTCACAGATCACTGACGATGGCAGAACAGATTATGTCGTTGACGCGGCAACTGGCGCCTACACGGAATTGTTGAAATCGACGGACGCTTCTGATCTGGTTGTAGCTCCAAACGGACAAAAAGCGGCATATACGCTTGAAACCGGAGAAGTTTACACGGTTGATCTGAGCACCAAACAGGCAAGCGTGGTTTCTTCCGACCAATCGATCAAGCCTGAACTGGTCTGGGCAGCCGACAGCTCGGCTATCTATTTCCTGCAAGGGGACAAGGGCAGCATCATCTCCAAATTGAATCTTGCAGACGGCGCGATCACGAATCTCCTGGACGACAAGGTTGATTACAAAGCCAACCTGAATGTATCCGCGGATGGCAAACAATTCTATTACACCGTTACGAAGCCCGGCGCTGTTACAGCTGATGCCAACAAGCCGGTCGAAGAGGATGACGTAGCCATTGATATGACGGGTACGGAGCCGCAAATCTTCACCTACGATTCTTCGGTTAAAGACAGCAAGCCAGTGGGCCTGACGACAGCGGCAGATGATAAAATCTTTGTCGGTACTGCAGCAGACGGCAGCAAGGCTTTCTATGTAAGCATTGAAGAAGGCAAACCGTCTTCATTGGTTTCCATCGCCAAGGATAAAACAGCGGCCAAGCTGGTTGATGACAAGGATGTTCTCCAAGCCGTCATGGCGGGCAGCAAAATCTATGCCGTTGTAGATAACAACGACAGTGAGCTTGTTTATGAAATCGATACTGCAACGGGTGCGAAAACAGAGCTTTACACGATTCCAAGCAGCGTAACGGATCTGCTGGCTGCATCCGGTACTCCGGTAGCTGTAGTTGCGGATGGTCAAGTGTCGGTTAATCAAAACGGTCAATGGAAGAAAGTAACCCAATAATGAATACGGGCCCTGTGCCCGAGAGGAGATTGCATTTAATATGAAAACGAAATTGTTCAAAAATATCGCGTTTACCGCGATTGCCCTGACAGTAGCCTTTGGTTCGGTATCCGTAGCAAGCGCAGCCAGCAAACTTAGCGGCAAAATTGTTATCAACGGTTCATCCGCCCTTCTTCCCCTTACGCTTCAAGCAGCCAATGAATTCAAGAAATTGAATCCAAAGGTAAAAATCGCGGCTTCCGCTGCCGGTTCCGTAACAGGCCCGCAATCGGTCCGCAAAGGCATTGCCGATATCGGCGCTGTTGACTGGGATGCTTCTACAGACGTACCGGGCTTCAAGAAATTCGATGGCCAAGTACCGAACAAGGTTGCCGTTATTCCTTTCGCGGCTGTTACGAACAGCGGCGTGAAAGTACCTGACCTGACAACAAAACAACTGCAGGATATCTTCTCGGGTAAAGTAACGAACTGGAAAGACGTTGGCGGTGCTGATTCCAAAATCGTCGTCGTCAACCGTGCATTCGGATCGGGAACTCGCGTTAACTTCCAGATTAAAGCGCTGAACGGTACTGATTTCATGACCAAAGGCGACAACTACAAAGAAGTAAAATCAAGCGGCGATATGAAAACGGCCATCGAAACAACACCGGGCGCAATCGGCTACATCGACCTTGTTTATGTAACAAGCAAAATGACGGCTGTTAAAATCAACGGTACTGCACCAACAGAAGCAAACGTCATTAATGGTTCTTACAAAGTGTGGGGCTATGGCTACTACATGACTAAAGGCCAACCGACAGGCGCTACTAAAGCATTCATCGATTACGTACAAAGCAAAACGTTCCAAAACGGTTCGCTGAAGAAGCTTAAATTCATTCCGCTCGCAGCCATGAAAAACGTAAAATAAACGTACAATCGGGATAGAACGGCGAAAAGAAGCCAGCATCCGGCGCTACTTGCGGCGAGGCTGGCTTCTCTTCATGAAAAATGACGAAAGGATGACCCTGATATGCTTGAAGCGCCTTCTTCCAGCCAGGCTTTCACCGGCGCCGATTTGGGAAAAAGTCTCAAATCCAGTTCTGCCGGCGCATTCGACCGCAAGACCAGGCTATCGTTTTATAACAAAACCTTCAAACTCATCTGCATCGCATGCGCAATCTTCGTTTGCCTGATCCTCTTTACAATCCTGTTCTTCATGGGACGAACCGGCATTCTGACTTTTCAAACCGTGTCGCCGCTCACCTTCTTCTTCTCCTCGGAATGGGTGCCGGAGAATGAGCAGTACGGAGCGTTCATTTTCATCTTCGGGACGCTTGCTTTAACCTTTCTGACAATGCTGATCTCCGTTCCGATTTCGGTTATTATTGCGATCTTCCTTGCGGAATTGACGCCTGCCTGGCTGAAAACCGGTCTGCGCCCCATTATGGATCTGCTCGTCGGCATTCCCTCCGTCGTATACGGCTTTCTGGGTTTAACGATACTTATCCCTATGCTTCGCAGCGTGACAGGCACCAGCTTGGGAGACGGATTGCTCGCCGCTGCCATCGTGCTGACGATTATGGTGCTCCCGACCATCAGCCGGATTACCGATGATTCCATCGTGTCCGTACCCAAGAAATTCCGCGATGCTTCCTACGCATTGGGAGCAACCCGTTTCCAAACAATCTTCAAGGTTGTGCTGCCTGCAGCAAAAAGCGGGATTATGTACGCCGTCATTCTGGGAATGGCGCGGGCGATCGGCGAGACGATGGCAGTGGTGATGGTTATCGGAAACACGCCTCAGCTGGCTAACGCCTTGTTCAAGCCGACAGCCGTCCTCACCAGCAATATCGTCATGCAGATTTCCAATGTGCCGTTCGATTCCACCTGGAACTATGCGCTTTATATGATGGGTTTTCTGCTGCTTATCATTTCGCTGATTATGATCATTCTCGTTCGTGTCATTCAGCGTAAAGGAGCGAAGTCATAATGAAACCGGAAATCAAGCCAGCAGGCAATCCATTCGCTTCGCGTAAAAGCATGAATCACATCAACAACCGCATTTTTACGCTGGTCGTATGGTGCGTAGGAATCGTCACCGTCCTGTTTATTCTGGGTCTGTTGTTCCTCATTCTACAGAAGGGCATGCCCAAACTGGATTGGGGTTTTCTCGTAGGCCTTCCCAGTGAGATCGACGAAGGCGGGGGAATCGGTCCGACCTTGTTCAATTCCTTCTATGTTCTGATCATCTCGCTGATTATCTCCATTCCGCTGGGGATGGCAGCCGGTATTTATCTTTCGGAATTCGCCCCGGATAATAAATTTATCGCCTTTGTCCGTATTTGCGTAGAAGGTCTGGCATCTGTTCCTTCTATTATATTCGGTTTGTTCGGGATCGCGGTTTTCGTAGAAGCTTTTCAAATCGGTCTGACGATAATCGGCGGAGCGGTCAGCCTGGCTTTTCTGAATTTGCCTGTTCTGACCCGTGTCACCGAGGAAGCGATCAGAGCGGTTCCGCAGGAAATGAAGACGGCATCCTTCGCCCTTGGCGGCACGCATCTGCAGACAATCCGCCGTGTTCTCGTGCCTGTTGCGCTGAACGGCATTATCACCGGGATTTGTCTGGTGGCTGGCAGAGCATTTGGAGAAAGCGCGGTAATCATTCTGACAGCAGGTGTCTCGACTTCAGGCGAAATGTGGGATTTCAGTTTATTTTCTCCCGGTGAAACACTTGCCGTGCATTTGTGGTATGTCCAGTCGGAGGCGATTGTTCCGGATGCGACGGAAATTGCGGAGAAGGCGGCTGCGGTGCTTGTATTTGTCGTACTGCTGATCAATTTGTTCTTCCGTGTTCCGCTATGGATAAATTCCCGCAAAATGCGATAGCTCCAGGTTGTTTTCAGAAACAAAACGTATCTTGAAGGCAAGCTTATCGTATGAAATGCATACTGCAAAATGGAAAAGCTGTCCTGCAGGGCGGCTTATTTCCGTATGTATTTGGAAAATACCAGTTTGGTTCTGAAGAAGATCATCTGTGCTTGTCACCAATGAATAGGTCTAAAGTCTCTAAATGGCTTCAATTTCTTACTTTATTCGACATAAATCGGGATAAAACCGTCGTTATTTGACATAGACTTTACATTTCAGTGCATCAACGATAATCCTTTCTTCCTATAGTATAGCTATAGAATGATTCATGAGGAGGAGCACGTGATGTCAACGACATACATGGAAGCTTTGGAAGAACCGTCAGTTGTGACCGGCCAGCCTATGCAGCAGAATCAGGAATGGCTGGAATTCATTAGAACAGCTCCGGTTGTATATGCCTCTCATACCTGCCAGGAGGTCATTCAGCAGTTTGGTTCGCAGCCGGATTGCGACTGCGTGATTGTATGCGACGATGCCCGCAAGCCAAGGGGACTTGTGATGAAACGGAATTTAACCGTCATACAGACCCACCGTTTCGGCAGAGAATTATATTACAACCGCTCCATTGTGAAGCTCATGGATGCCCATCCACTCATCATAGACATACATACCTCGCCCCAGAAGCTGCTGGACCTTGCGCTTGGACGGGACGAGAAAACCTTATACGACTGTGTTATTGTTACGGATCAGGAGCAACTGACAGGCATTTTGTCGGTTGCCGATCTGCTCCATCTATCCCGTTTGATGCAGCGGCTGAGCATCGAATCGCAAATTCGTACCGTTCATGGGGCAGAATCCATGATCAAGGAGATTGACCAATCGGTTGTTCGTGTGCTGAGTGCCTCGGAGCAGGGGGAGAAAATGTCCGAGACCATGGTGGACCTGACCTTGAAGGGCAAGAAAGAGCTGGACAAAGTAACGGCTGCCTTCCTCAGCCTGAATGACAACACGACCAGGCAGGAAGGCCAGATTGGCGAGCTTCAGGAGCGTGCAAGCTCGATCAGTTCGGTGTCCAAGCTTATCCGGGATCTTGCCGACCAATGCAATTTGCTTGCCGTGAACGCCACGATCGAAGCGGCGCGTGCGGGCGAGCATGGAAGAGGATTTGCCGTGGTTGCCAATGAAATCCGCCAACTGGCGACGCAGACCAAGCAATCCGCGGATCAAATCAATTCGCTGATCCGGTCGATTCTGGAATCTGTGAAGCAATCGGTGGAGCTGGTTGGAGCGGGGCGGGCAAATGCCTTGTCGAGCCAGTCCAATGTGGAGGCAGCTTTTGAAGTATTTGACCAGCTGTTTCAAGCAGCAGCAAGCAACAGCAGGAGCGCCAAGGACATAGGAGCGTTGTCCAATCAGGCTTACAACCAGTCCGAAAGTGTCATCCGGGAAATGCAGCAGCTCAAGAACGAAATGCAGCTGGGACAATAAATTTAATATGGCGTTAACAAAACCATCAAACAACTTTTACAAATTGCCTATACAATACTACTATTGATGTGGACGTGTGTCCACGACACGGAGGAGTCCGCCATGCAAGCATTAATCGATATTCAAAAATTGAATTTGTATTACGGAACCTTCCATGCGCTCAAAGATGTATCGATGGACATCCCGGAGAAAGCCATCACTGCTTTCATCGGGCCTTCCGGCTGCGGGAAGTCTACGCTTCTGCGCACGTTAAACCGGATGAACGACATGATTGCAGGAACACGCATTGAAGGCCGCATCTCGGTTGGCGGCGCCGACATCTATTCCAATGAAGTTGATGTCGAGACGCTTCGCAAAAAAGTCGGTATGGTGTTCCAGCAGCCCAATCCGTTTCCCAAGTCGATTTATGACAATGTGGCTTACGGACCGCGCCTGCACGGCATCCGCAATAAACAGAAGCTGGACGAAATCGTCGAGACAAGCCTTCGTTCGGCAGTCCTTTGGGAAGAAGTGAAGGACTATCTGAAGCGTTCGGCGCTGAGTCTGTCCGGCGGACAGCAGCAGCGGCTGTGCATTGCAAGAGCGCTTGCGGTTAATCCCGACATTCTGCTCATGGATGAGGCGACATCTGCCCTTGACCCCATCTCTACCCTGAAAATTGAAGAGCTGGCCCAGGAGCTTAAAGACAGATACACCATTGTAATGGTCACGCACAACATGCATCAGGCGGCTCGTGTTTCGAATCAGACCGTTTTCTTTTTGAATGGCGAGGTAGTGGAATTCTCGGATACGGAGAAGCTGTTCTCCAATCCTCGCGATCAAAGAACGGAAGATTATATAAGCGGACGGTTCGGCTAAGATAAAGGAGAGCATGCCATTATGATGACCCAAAGAAAAGAATTTGATTTAGGACTTGATGAACTAAAATCGCATATCGTTGAAATGGGTAAACGTGTGGAAAAGGCAATCGGCGATTCCATGCAGGCGCTGGAGAATGTGGATGTTACGGAAGCCAAGCGTCTGATTGCCGAGGATAAGGAATTGAATAAGATCGAGGATAAAATATCCGAGCTCGGCGCCAAGCTGATCGCTACACAGCAGCCCGTGGCCAAGGATCTGAGACGAATTCTCGTTGCCTTCAAAATCGCCAGCGACCTGGAGCGGATGGGCGATCTGTCCGTCGATATCGCGAAAGCGGTTGTGCGTCTGGAAGGTCAGGTTCTGATTAAGCCTCTGATCGATTTGCCCCGCATGGCGGAAATCGTGCAGATGATGACGCGGGAATCGATTCAGGCTTTTATACAGGAAAATACAGATTTGGCTTATAAAATGGCCAAAGACGACGATCTGGTGGATGCTTTATATTCCCAAATCATTCGCGAGCTGTTCACCATCATGATGGAAAATCCGAAAACCATCTCGCAAGCGAACCTGCTCAGCTTTGTCGGACGCTACATCGAGCGTTTTGCGGATCATGCGACGAACATCGGGGAATGCGTGGTTTATCTGGTTACCGGATCGCGTCCAGACCTGAACTCTTAATTCCGCTTCCTTCGACGGTTTTAACGGTGGACACCCAGAAGATATAAAGGCTATCTAAAGGTCATTTGACCTGACAGGATAGTCTTTTTTTAATATGAAAAAGCAGGCTCTACACATCCGCTTCGGGCAGAGACATGCTCATGCGCAGTTTATCGATCAAATAAGGTATGAGCTGCGGACGGGGAAAATCAGTGCGCCACGCGGCATACAGCTTCCAGGAAGGCAGCTTGCCCGGAAGTCTGATGGATGGAACGCCGCCCTGCGCCTGCCGGTTGACCCTCGAAGGAAGGATGCACAGGCAGCCTCCGGAGCGGACCGCTTCCAGAGCAAAATCGACGCGATCGGTCAGCTGTTCAATTTGCAGTGTGACCTGTTCGTCTTTCTCCCACTGCCTTACAATCTTCATTAATGAAGGCTCCTCCATCAGGGTGAATGGATGACCGCTCAGCCGGTATGAGCCCGGCCCGGAATAGCGCGTTAATGGATGATCGCGCGGGATCATCAGGGCCAGCTCGTCTTCGGCTACGGGTTCGCACGACAAGCTTGCGTTCTCGACCCATTGACCGCTTAATACCAGGTCCACGCTTCCGTCTTCCAGCTGGGCATGAAGCTCATTCTCTCCTCCGGTTCTGATGGACAGCAGCAGGTCGCCGGGCACCTGAGAGAGCCGGAAACCGCCTGATAGGAGCATGAGGGAAGCGGCGAGATCCGTGCAGCCGATAATAAACTGGTTTTTGCCCGTCTGGCGGAGTGTTTGCAGCCGCGTCTGAGCCTCCCCGTAAATATGATCAATTTGCTGTGCATAGTGATGAAGCGTCTTGCCGGCTTCGGTCAGCAGCACCTTGCCTGTCTTCATCTCGAACAGCGGAATTCCCCATTCTTCCTCCATCTTCTTCATATGAAAGCTTACTGTCGGCTGTTTGAGATCCAGCTCATCGGCAACCGCAGTGACTTTTTTAAGCCTATCCAGCAGCACAATAATCTTCATCCTTAATATACTCATGACGATGAAGCCCCTTCATTTTAAATTTATAGATTAAATATATAATACACCTCAACATTATACAATAATTCTATTCATTTTTAGCATAGCGTTAACACTTAGAAAATATCAGATTAACACCAGCGACCTATAATGAGTTTGTAAATCAAATAACCGTGTGAAACGGAAGGAGAAAACCAAAGAGATGAAAAAGTTAGGGTTACTTGTAACGGTGGTCTTGTTATCAATCAGTCTGGCAGCTTGTGGGGCTAAAAACAACGAAACCAACACCGGCAATGCTGCAAATGCTGGAACCAATACAGAGGCAGGTGGAAATACCACCGGAAACACTGCAACAAACGCAGGTGGCAATGCAGCAGCAGAAACGCCAATTACCGGATCGATTCTGGCAACTGGTTCATCCGCGCTTCAACCGCTTGTCGACCAAGTATCGAAAAAATTTATGGATGATGAAAAATACAGCGGCATTACCGTTCAAGTACAAGGCGGAGGCAGCGGTACAGGTCTTACGCAAGTTCAAGCCGGACAAGCGGATATCGGCAACTCGGATATTTTCGCAGAAGAGAAATTTGTCGATGCTGACGCAGACAAAGCCAAAGAGCTTGTTGATCACCAAGTAGCGGTTGTTGCTATGGCGACTGTTGTCAACAAAAGCGTAACTGTCGACAATCTGACCAAACAACAATTGGTTGATATTTTCACAGGTAAAGTGAAGAACTGGAAAGATGTTGGCGGCCAAGATGAAGCCATCACAATCGTTAACCGTCCATCCAGCTCCGGTACACGCGCTACTTTCGAGAAATACGCACTGGGCATGAAATCGGAAGACCTTCCGGGCTCCATTCAAGAGGATGCTTCCGGTACAGTTAAGAAACTGGTTACAGATACTTCGGGCGCAATCGGATACCTGGCATTCTCGTACATCGACGACACCATCAAAACCCTGAAATACGAAGGCGTAGAGCCAAAAGAAGAAAATGTAGTAACTGGCGACTATCCAGTATGGGCATATGAGCACATGTACACCAAAGGCGAGCCTAATGAAGCTGCCAAAGCATTCCTGGATTACATGCTGAGCCCGGAAGTTCAAGACAATGACGTAGTTGAGCTTGGCTACACGCCGATCAGCAAAATGCAGATTAAACGCGACGTTGCCGGCACTGTAACGAAGTAATGAAATATGCTGCGCCTTCCTCTGGCTTGCGCAGCAAGCTTCTTCATTTGCAGGAAATACTGATTTTAAAAAAATAATCAATAAACAGTCAAAGAGGTGGAGACATCCGCCTCTTCTTGGCCATTAAGGAGAGGTACTATGGAGCGGCAGGCCGCGGGCGGGCAACCTGTTCAACAACGATCGAATCATAAACAAATCAAACCGCACATAATGGAAGAATGGGTCGGCAAGGTATATACGACCCTCTGCATCATTGTACTTATCGTCACAATAGTAGCGATCGTTTATTTTGTAGCTTCCCGCGGATTGAGCACGTTTTTTGTGAGCGGCGTAAACGTAGGTGAACTGCTGACGGGATTGAAATGGTCTCCAGAGGGTGATATCCCGTCGTTTGGCGCATTGCCGTTCATATTCGGCTCATTCAGCACCTCGCTTCTGGCAGCTTGCATTGCCGCTCCGCTCGGATGCTGTGCAGCCATATTTATGACCCAAATCCTGCCTGGCGCCGGCCGCCGCGTGCTTCAGCCCGTCATCGAGCTGCTTGCAGGCATCCCGTCTGTCGTTTACGGTTTTGTAGGACTCAGCATTGTTGTGCCTTTCCTGCGCTCGGTTTTCCCTGGACAGGGGATCGGGATTGCCGCAGGCTCCATCGTGCTGTCGATTATGATTCTGCCAACGATCACAACAATTGCAACGGATGCGCTGGCTGGCCTGCCGTTTGGTCTGAAAGAAGGCTCCTATGCACTGGGAGCTACACGCTGGCAGACGATCTACCGCATTGTCATTCCAACCACATTGCCTTCGCTTCTGACCGGCGTTGTGCTCGGCATGTCCCGTGCGTTCGGTGAAGCGCTGGCTGTTCAGATGGTTATCGGAAATGCGCCGCATATCCCCCATTCCTTATTCGAGTCAGCGTCTACCTTAACCAGCGTCATCACCTTGAGCATGGGCAATACAGTTACCGGATCCGCGCATAACAACGCGCTGTGGTCGCTGGCTCTGATCCTGCTCGCCATGACGTTTGTGTTCGTATTCGTGGTTCGTTTCCTGGAAGGGAGAAATAAACAATGAGCGCCAAAGTCGCAGACAAGATTGCTACAGCCGTTATCTATATCGTATCCGCATTAATTGTCCTTATTCTCGCAGGGCTTCTCGGCTACATTATTATCCGCGGCCTTGGACATATCAGCTTTCATTTTCTGACATCAGAGCCGCAGACGATCAAGGCAGGCGGAGGAATCGGGCCGCAGCTGTTCAACTCGATATTCCTGCTGGTACTGACTTTAATTATTACGATTCCGCTTGGCATCGGCGCCGGAATCTACATGAGCGAATATTCCAAGCCGGGCCGTCTGACGGATTCCATCCGTCTCGTGGTTGAGGTTCTGTCCTCCTTCCCGTCCATTGTCATCGGATTATTCGGCCTGCTGGTCATTGTCAACCTGTTCGGCTTTGGGTTCTCCTTATTCTCCGGTGCGCTTGCTCTGACGGTATTCAATCTGCCGCTCATGGTGCGGATTACGGAGCAATCGCTGCGCGGTGTGCCGCGTGAGCAGAAGGAAGCGAGTCTGGCTCTTGGCCTTTCCCGCTGGAAGACGATTACCTCGGTAATGATGCCAATCGCCATGCCGACGATCGTAACCGGTACAATTCTGGCTTCGGGCCGTGTATTCGGTGAAGCAGCCGCGCTGCTGTTTACCGCAGGAATGAGTTCGCCAAGGCTGGATTTCACCAATTGGAATCCTCTCAGCCCGTTCTCCCCGCTCAATCCGTTCCGGCCGGCCGAAACCTTGGCCGTTCATATTTGGAAAATCAACAGCGAAGGCCTTGCTCCGGATGCGGGTGAAATTGCCGCCGGCGCATCAGCTGTGCTGCTGATCATGGTCCTGCTGTTTAACTTTGCGGCCAGATGGTTCGGAAGAAGACTGCATCGTAAATTCACGGCCACCAAATAGAAATCAGCATAGGAGAGGGGAGGCATTTTTCATGAATGTCAAGGAAAAAGAATTGTCAGCCAAGCAGCTGAGTGTATTTTACGGCGAGAAGGAAGCGATCAAGGGCGTGTCGCTGGATTTTGAGGCACGCGAGGTTACGGCCCTGATCGGTCCGTCGGGATGCGGGAAGTCCACCTTCCTGCGGAGCCTCAACCGGATGAACGATACCATTGGCGGTGTCCGTACCACGGGAGAGATATGGCTGGACGGAATCAATATCAATGACACTGGTGTCGATGTGGTGCTGCTGCGCCAGCGTATCGGCATGGTGTGGCAGCGTCCGAATCCGTTCCACAAATCCATTTATGAGAATATTGCGTTTGGTCCCCGGTACCACGGCATCAAGAACAAGAAAGTGCTGGATGAAATTGTGGAGGATTGCCTGCGCAAGGCGGCGCTGTGGGAGGAAACGAAGGACCGTCTTCACCAATCCGCGCTCGCCCTGTCCGGCGGACAGCAGCAGCGGCTGTGCATTGCCAGGTCGATTGCGGTCAAACCGAAGGTGATTCTGATGGATGAGCCTGCTTCGGCACTTGATCCGGTGTCCACATCCAAGGTCGAGGAGCTGATCGCCGAGCTCAAACGCGATTACTGTATTGTGATCGTGACCCATAATATGCATCAGGCCGCGCGCGTATCGGACAAAACCGCCTTTTTCTATATGGGTAAAGTGGTTGAATTCGATGAGACTCATAAAATATTCACCAATCCTGCTGAGAAGCAGACGGACGATTATATCTCCGGGCGCTTTGGCTAAAAAGTTGCTGGGGAATAAGCGCGATAGCAGCCGTGCTATTCAACCATAGGCTTGAATTTCACACGCATAACCGGAGCTCAGAAGATGAGAGCCGGTTATTTTGCTTTTTTTACATAACGTTAACAAAGCGGCTATATTTATTTCACAAACGACTGGTACAATTGAACTATTAGAGCAGTCAAAATGTTCCAACCAAAGAGGGATACTTGTGGACGATATCGGATATGGTCTGTTGGACCGCACGATGATTCACCGTATTACGGAGCGCTGGCATCATGGAGGAATCGGAGTTATTATCATGCACCTCCCGGTGAGCGGAGCAGCAGTGCTTGAAGCGCTCCAGACATGGGTGACGGAGCAGAAGCGCCTGATCTGGCGTTACCGGATGGAGAGCGATTTCTTCTTCTTTTTTCAGCGCAGCAAGTCGGATGAGAGACTCGATCTGCTTCTGGAGAATGCGGTTAATACCCTTCGTCAGCAGATGATGAAAGTGGTTTCCGCAGCCCCGGAGGGCAGGGTCCAGCAGCGTATGGCCATCGGCAGCGCTTCGGTACTGCCATCGGGCCTCGGCCGCTCTGCAGAGGCGATGGTCTACCATGCCATTAAAGAAGCTCTTGTCTCGGTTATGCGGTACCGGCTGCGGGACGAAAGCGCAGCTGCCCGCGAGGTGTCTTATCAGGAAGCGGAAGCCAGGCCGTATCTGCGCGTTGAGAATGGTCTGGACTATAATGACGGCGATATGTCCTACTCCATTGGCGCCCTGGCCAAAACGATCCCGACCTTCCGCACAAGCGCGCGGGTATCGGAGGTAGCCCGGATGTTTGAGGAAAATCAGCATCTTCAGGGTGCGATTGTCGTCAATCAGGAACGGCCTGTTGGACTTGTGATGAAAGAGAAAATGCATCAGATGCTGGCAGGACAGTTTGGTCTTCCGCTGTATTGGAACCGTTCCATCGAGAAGATGATGGACGACGATGCGCTTGTGGTGGATGCCGAGCTGCCTGTGGAACAGGTCGCTCAGATGGCCATGGGCCGGGATATCTCCCGGCTGTATGATGTGGTGACCATCACGCGGGACGGCAAGCTGCTTGGCGCGGCATCCATCCGGTCCATTTTGGAGTGCATGACGAATTTGCGCACCGAGGAAGCGCGGACCGCGAACCCGCTCACCGGGCTGCCCGGCAATGGAGCCATCCAGCGGGAGATCAAAAGACGCATTGATGCGGGCAAGCCTTTCTGCATGATCTACGCCGATCTGGACTATTTCAAATGGTTCAATGACTGCTTCGGCTTCAGTCAGGGCGATGAGCTCATCCGGTTCCTTGCTGAAGTGCTGCAGGAAATACCGGGCCGGGAGAACGGCGGAAAGGGCGACTTCGTCGGTCATATCGGCGGCGATGATTTTATTGTGCTCTCGGATCATCCGCAGCCGGAGAAGCTGTGCATACAGATTCTGGAGCGGTTCGACGGAGGCGTCAAATTCCATTACGGCGGCTCCGACGTATCGATGGTGATCGACCGGAGCGGCAACAAGGTGGAGCAAGAAGGCGTCAGCCTGTCGTTATCACTGCTCCTCTGGGATGCAGACTGCCCCATTACGCCGGGGATTGTTTCACAAGCCGCAGCACGACTCAAAAAACAGGCGAAGGCGATTAAAGGCAGCGCTTATATCTCAGGGGAAGTTATTGAAAAGCAACCGGGAGAGGAACGATTGTAGACGTGAGACAACATAACAGCTTTGAAGCACCAGACAGTTTACGTCCCGAAGAAAGTGCAGCGACAGGAATAATATACTTGGCATGGCATGGCAAGGCAAAGGATCGTACTGATATCCGGCAGGTCATCGACAGCAGCTGGAGAGCTTTTGCCGAGCATGCCATCGCTCAGCATAACAGGACCAATCTGCTTGCGATCAGCTACGTCTGGATGCGCGATGATTTATACATATGGCTGCCCCTTCCGGAAGCCCGCGAGGAATTGCTGGAGGAGCAGCTGCTGGAGCTCGGGAGCAGGTTCAAGCGGGAGTGGGGCAGGCGCTTCATGGATCACTCATTCGATGGCGATGTTCAGGAGCTGAAGCTGCACGCCGGTGTTTCCATTATGGGCAAGCGGGATGAGCAGGGGGATCAATGGTATGAAGGGATCAAGCAGGCGATTGTTCACGGACAGCGGGCTTCGGCTACCGAGCGGAGTCTCCAGCGCCGCGCATTCGAACAGCTCCTCCACAGCCGTGACATCTTCCCGGTGTATCAGCCCATCTATTCTCTGCGCAGCGGGGATGTGTACGGTTATGAAGCGCTCTCCCGTTTTCCCGACAAGCGTTGGTTTGAAGGACCCCAGCAGTTATTTGCTTATGCGGCAGAGGAGGGAATGATTTATGGATTGGACAGGCTGGCCCGCGAGCGGGCTATCGAAGGCAGCGCAGGGCTGGCCAGCGGTCAAAAGCTGTTTATTAACATGACGGCGCAAATTATGAACGACCCTTCATTCACTCCCGGACAAACCCTGTATCTGCTTGAGCGCTTCGGCTTGTCGCCCCATAATGTAGTATTTGAAATTACCGAGCGCAGCTCCTTCGAGGATTTTGGGGCGGCCAAGAAAATGTTCGATCATTACCGCAACCAGGGCTATCAAATCGCCATTGACGATGCGGGGGCTGGATATTCCTCGCTGCAGTCGATCGTGGAGCTGCAGCCTGATTTCATCAAAATCGACCGCTCGCTTATTCACGGCATCCATCTGAACGCCATGAAGGAGCAAATCGTGCATACCTTCACTGAATTTGCCGCCAAAATGGGCATTTCCATTGTTGCCGAGGGAATTGAGGAGCAGGAAGAACTGCAGCATATGCGTGATATGGGCGTGGATTATGCGCAGGGTTATCTGCTCGGCAGGCCGCAGCCGGCTATCGGTTAGCGATAATATTAACGGTTTAACACGTACGCCGCCTCCACAATTATGGAAGCGGATACCTAAATTATCCTGATTGTTGCGGGTAATATAAAAAATTGGAAACAGCCCGGTTGCGCGGCTGTTTTTCATATTTTCAGACTGCGGATTTGCCTGTGGAAGCACGTGAAACTGTAATATGTGGAATGTTCGTGTTTGAGCATAGACTTGATGGGAAAGCTTGCCCGCTTTATGCTATGATAGATCATAGGAAAACCAAGGTGAGGTGTGCCTTTCGTATGGATAAATGGATATTGATTGATGGAAATAGCATTGTCTTTCGGGCGTTTTATGCCATGCCTCCGTTAACGAATTCAGCAGGGCTTAATACGAATGCGGTGTACGGCTTCACCACCATGCTGCTGAGGCTGCTGGAGGAAGAGAAGCCAACGCATATGCTTGTTGCTTTCGATGCGGGGAAGGTAACTTTCCGCCATGAGGGATATGAGGAATATAAAGGCGGACGGGCCAAGACGCCGCCGGAGCTGTCCGAGCAGTTTCCGGTGCTCAAGGATCTGCTGCGTTCCTTCGGAATTGCCCAATTTGAGCTGCCTGGATATGAAGCCGATGACATTATCGGGACCTTGACGCGGATGGCGGATGAGCAGAAGGTCGAGACCCTGATTGTCTCCGGGGACAAGGACATGCTGCAGCTGGCTTCCGATTATGTGACAATTGCCCTGACGCGTAAGGGAGTCAGCGAGGTCGAGCGGTATAATCCGCAGGAAATTAAGGATAAATACGGCCTGACGCCGCTGCAAATTATCGATCTTAAAGGGCTGATGGGCGACGCCTCGGATAATATTCCCGGAATTCCTGGCGTGGGCGAGAAGACGGCGCTCAAGATGCTCCATGAGTATGGCACCGTAGAGGAAGTGCTGGCCCATGCCGGCGAGCTCAAGGGTAAAATGAAGGAGAAGGTCGCGGCCCATCAAGAGGATGCGCGAATGAGCAAGAAGCTGGCCACCATATTCCGCGAGGTTCCCCTGGACAATGCGGAGGGTGTGGAGGCCTATAACGGCTATGACAAGGCGCAGCTGGCGGATGCCTTCCGCAAGCTTGAATTCAGGTCCCTCATGGAGCGGCTCGATCTGCCGGAGCTTGGGGCGGATAGCGCTGTGGCTGCGGAGGCGAATTACGATATCGTGGCCTTGAATGAACTGAGCCCATCTGAGCTGAGCGGACTGCTGGCCGGAGCGGAGAATGTATATATCGAGGCAGCGGGCGATAATCCGCATCATGCAGTGCTGCTTGGGCTGGCGATCCCGGTTGAGGAGCGGGTTCTGGTGCTCACCTCGGAAGAGCTGCTGGCTGAGGCGGGCGAGCCCGTGCGTCAATGGCTGGGCAATCCGGAAGCAAGGAAATTCGGCTACGATCTGCACAAAGCGGATCTGACGCTGCATTGGAATGGCATTGACCTTTGCGGTACCGATTTTGACGTGCTGCTTGCCGCTTATCTGCTGGATCCGACGGAGTCTAACCAGACGCTCGTTTATTTGATGCAGCGCTATGAGCTTCCCGCCATCCAGTCGGATGAGTCGGTCTATGGCAAGGGTGCTAAGTTCCGCATTCCCGAGCGGGAGATATTGGCCCGTCATTTGGCGGCCAAGGCGGATGCGGTCCGCAGGCTTGTACCGTTGCAGCAGAAGGCGCTGGAGGAAGGCGCCATGAGCAAGCTGTATTATGAGCTGGAGCAGCCGCTCGCCATTGTGCTTGCAGGGATGGAGAAGCAGGGCATCCGGGTCAATGCGGGCACGCTGGAGGAACTGGGCAAGGAACTGGAGCAGGGAATCGCCCGCTGTAAAAGCGATATCTATATGCACGCGGGAATGGAATTCAATATCGGTTCACCGAAACAGCTGGGCGAAGTTTTGTTCGAGAAGCTCGGCCTTCCGGCAATGAAAAAGACGAAGACCGGCTATTCCACCGATGCCGATGTCCTGGAGAAGCTGGAGCCGTACCACGGGATTATACCGCTCATCCTGCAGTACCGGACGCTGGCGAAGCTGCAGTCCACCTATATTGAAGGACTGCTGAAGGAAATCCGCCGCGACAGCAGCATGGTGCATACGTATTACCGGCAGACGATTGCCGCAACGGGCCGCTTGTCGAGCCAATTTCCGAACCTGCAGAACATACCGATCCGGCTGGAGGAAGGACGCCGCATCCGCAAAGCGTTTGTTCCGTCGGAGCCGGGCTGGACCATTCTGGCAGCGGATTACTCGCAGATCGAGCTGCGCGTGCTCGCGCATATCTCCAATGATGAGAAGCTCAAGGAAGCCTTTATCGAGGATATGGACATCCATACCAAGACCGCGATGGATGTGTTCGGCGTGCGCGCCGAAGAGGTGGACAGCAACATGCGCCGTCAGGCGAAAGCGGTTAATTTTGGCATTGTGTACGGGATCAGCGATTTTGGGCTGTCCAATAACCTGAATATTACACGCAAGGATGCGGCCCGGTTTATTGAACAGTATTTTGAAGCCTTCCCCGGTGTGCGGGGCTATATGGACAATATTGTGGTACAAGCCCGTCAGGACGGGTATGTGACAACGCTTCTGGAGCGCCGTCGATACTTGCCGGATATCAAAGCCTCCAACTTCAACCTGCGCTCCTTCGCGGAGAGAACGGCGATGAATACGCCGATTCAAGGCACGGCAGCTGATATTATCAAGCTTGCTATGGTGCGGATGGACGAGAAGCTGCAAGAGCGCAAGCTTCGCAGCCGCATGCTGCTGCAGGTACATGATGAGCTGGTGTTCGAGGTGCCGGAGGATGAACTCGAGCTGATGAAGACGCTTGTGCCGGAAGTTATGGAAAGCGCACTGGAGCTGGATGTGCCTCTCAAAGCGGATGTCAATTACGGAGTGAATTGGTACGAAGCAAAATAAGGCGGTTTGGGTCAAGAACCGGTTATACTATAATACCAACCCGGGGGCTTCGGGCATAGATTTCTATGCTGCTTAGGCCTAAGGGTTGTGTCGGAGGTGAAGGAAATGCCGGAATTGCCGGAGGTGGAAACCGTTCGGCGGACACTGAACCAGCTTGTGGCGGGAAAGCGGATAGAGCGGGTGACCGTTTCGCTGCCGCGGATTATACAGCGGCCCAAAGCGCCGGATGAATTTGCAGCCCTGCTTGTTGGCCGGACGATCCAGTCGGTCGAACGTAGAGGGAAATTTCTGCGGATTATGCTTGATGGCCTGGTGCTCGTTTCCCATCTGCGTATGGAAGGACGCTATGGTGTCTATGATCGTAAGGAGCCACCCGAGCTGCATACGCATGTGGTCTTTCATTTTAGCGACGATACGGAGCTGCGTTATAAGGATGTCCGCCAGTTCGGGACGATGCACCTGTTTGATTGGGGCGAGGAGCTCACGCTGCCGCCGCTTAACAAACTCGGCATGGAGCCGCTTGATGATGCTTTTACGCTGCAGGCTTTCAAGAAGAAGCTGGCTAAACGGACGACCAAAATCAAGCCGCTGCTGCTGAATCAGGAATATGTCGTGGGGCTTGGCAATATATATGTAGATGAGGCGCTGTTCACGGCGGGTATTCATCCCGAGCGGACAGCGGATTCCATCAAACCGGCTGAATGGGCGCGCTTGCATCAAGCAATCATCGCCACCTTGGGGCGGGCGGTTGAAGCGGGCGGCTCCTCCATCAAGTCTTATGTGAACGGACAAGGCGAGATGGGAATGTTTCAGCATGAGCTGCTCGTCTACGGCCGGAAGAATGAACCCTGCAGCCGCTGCGGACAGTTTATCGAAAAGCTTGTGGTAGGGGGCAGAGGCACCCATATCTGTACGAGCTGCCAGCCTGTACCCAGGCTGTCCAAAGCGGGCAAGCTCTCGCGCAAATAAGGCACGACTGGGGAGAAACCGCATATGATGTACCGTTCATGTTAATGGGCGAATGCACAGCTTACCTGCTTCCAAGCCGATGGATTGGCGGTCAGGGGCAAGCTTAAAGCAGTCGCCGTTATGGGAGGGACATCGGTTGCTGGCACATGTCGTTTCATTATTGCTGCTTGCTTTTGCCGTCAGTCTGGACGGCTTCGGCGTTGGTGTAACGTACGGATTACGACGGATTCGGATACCGGTCGTATCCATTGTCATCATTTCTCTCTGTTCGGGTTTTGTTGTCTGGCTGTCCATGCAGATCGGCTCCATGCTGACAGGCCATCTGTCGCCGCTGACTGCCAAGTGGATCGGCGCAAGTTTGTTGATGGTCATCGGCTGCTGGGCTCTGTTTCAATTATGGCGAAGACGCAGGGAAGCCAAGGAAAGCGTTCCGGAAGAGCCTGAGCCATCCGGTTCAGCAGCGGAAATGAATGGACTTACGCCGGCTGTGCCTGTGCTGCTGCTGGAATGGAAGCGCCTGGGGATCGTGATTCAAATTTTGCGGACGCCGCAAATTGCGGATGTGGACCGCTCCGGTATTATTTCGGCGTCAGAGGCTGTGCTGCTTGGCTTCGCCCTCTCGATCGACAGCTTCGGAGCGGGACTTGGCGCAGCCATGGTCGGCTTGTCGCCGCTGTTGACGGCATTTATCATTTCAACCACCAGCGGACTGTTCCTGCTTGCCGGGATGCGGCTGGGGTTTCGTTTTGCAGCTTGGCGGGGAATGCGCGCACTATCGGTATTACCGGGGATTATGCTGATTATGATGGGGATTTTGCGGTTGTTATAAAAGGGGCATTATGAGGTGAAGGTATGATAGTTGGATTAACAGGCGGTATCGCTTGCGGCAAAAGCACGGTATCCGCCATGCTGTCCGCACGGGGAGCGAAAATTGTCGATGCCGACCAGGTTGCCCGGGAAGTTGTGCTTCCCGGCGAGCCTGCGCTGGCGCAAATTACGGCTGTATTCGGGCAGGCCGTATTGAATGAGGATGGAACGATGAACAGGGGAGAGCTTGGGAAGATCGTCTTCGGCAATCGGGAGAAGCTGGACGAGCTTGAGGGTATTCTGCATCCGGCGATCCGGGCGACCATGTGGTCGCGAATGAATGCCTTTGAGCTGGAGAACCCAGGCGGACTGATTGTAGCGGATATTCCGCTTTTGTATGAGACGGGACAAGCTTCCCTGTACAGGGGAATCATTGTCGTATATATACCGCGCCACCTGCAGATGGAGAGGCTGATGGCACGCAACTCCATGACAGCTGAGCAAGCGGAGCAGCGCATTGGGCTGCAGATGGATATTGAAGAGAAGAGAAAGCTTGCGGATTTCGTAATAGACAATAGCGGTTCTCTTGAAAACACAGAGGCGCAAATTGAACAATTTTGGCGTGAGCAAGGACTTTCGTGATGGTGAGGAAGATATTTAAAAAACGTGTACTGCTGCTTCTGATTATTGCGGTGCTGGTACTGCTGTATCTGAAATCCGACTGGATGAACCGCTGGATGTATCCGATCCATTACCAATCCGACATTAAGATCAGTTCGGTCAATTATGGGCTGGACCCGCATCTGGTGGCTGCTATTATAAGGGTGGAGACGAATTTCAGCAATAATAAGGTATCGAAGAAAGGTGCCATCGGTATGATGCAGCTGATGCCGGAAACGGCAGACTGGATTGTGCAAAAGGGGAAATTCTCCAATGTTACCCAAGCTGCCATTGCCAGCCGCGCTGACATCAGCATTGAAATTGGATCCTGGTATCTGAACTCGCTTCTGCAGCAGTTCAAGGGCAACACGTATGCCGTTGTTGCGGCTTACAATGCGGGACCGGGGACAGTAAACCGATGGATGTCGGAGGGAACATGGGATGGCAAGCTGGAGACGGTGGACAAGCTTCCATATGGGGAAACCCGCCACTATGTACAGCGCGTCATTTATTATTATAATAAATACAAGAAGCTTTATCCTGAATTTGCGGCAAAATAATAAGGAAGCCTTGGCAGATCCGCCCCTGAGGGCGGCTGCCAAAGCTTCCATTATAAATCCTGTGAACCTTATTTAAACTGACCTGCGATGGATTGCTCGGCGATTTGTACCAGTTTACGAGTGATGTAACCCCCAAGGGAGCCAGCGTCACGCGTAGCCATGTTACCATAGTAACCGTCTTGTGGGATCGTAATACCCAGCTCTTGCGCGACTTCATATTTCATTTGGTCGAGCGCTGCATTGGCTTGTGGTACAACCAGTTGGTTGCTGCTGCGGTTTGAACTCATTGTCTTTCACCTCCTTGCGGTTGGTACAAGTATTATGTGCGATTGCACGAGTTTCATTACAGGAAACGTATGGAAATTCTTTTTCAAAGATGGGGGTCAACAAATCCGATGAAATGTCCGTATTGCGATTACGCGGGAACCAAAGTATTGGATTCCAGACCTGCGAACGACAATAAGTCGATCCGCCGCCGCCGCGAATGCGAGAAATGCACCCGAAGATTCACAACGTTCGAGATGATTGAAGAAACCCCGCTGATTGTCGTCAAAAAAGACGGCAGCCGAGAAGAGTTCAACCGCGACAAGATTTTGCGTGGTCTTATCCGGGCCTGCGAGAAGCGTCCCGTGCCGGTTGAGAAGCTTGAAGTGATTGTATCCGAGGCCGAGAAAGAGCTGCGTACAACAGCGCAGGCCGAAGTGCAAAGCCGCGAAATCGGTGAGCTGGTGATGATGCAGCTGTATCCCGTGGACGAGGTAGCTTATGTGCGTTTCGCCTCGGTATACCGGCAGTTCAAAGATATCGACATGTTCATGAAGGAGCTAAACAGTTTGCTCTCCAATGGCAGCAAGAAAAATGATTGACAGGTACAACTTTCCTGTGCTATGATCTTACTTGTCGCCATGATTCACGGGGCCTTAGCTCAGCTGGGAGAGCGCATCGCTGGCAGCGATGAGGTCAGGGGTTCGATCCCCCTAGGCTCCACCATAACTTATCATGATGAAACCCTTGCGTAGCAAGGGTTTTTTAGTTACCCATGAAATGATTCATGAATCTTTTGGTCAAGTTGAAATTGTTTTGGGGACGATAATGGGGACGGAACTAAACAAACAAAACAAAAACAACAACAAATGCAAAAAAACAAATTGCTGGACTTAACTAAGTTGTCGATATCGCCAAAAGCGTTATTGGAAAAACATAAAAATCCGTAAGTTTTTCAGTAAAAAGGTTATGACCAAAAGTACTCAGGTAAGCGTCAAACATAGCACACTTCAAGGTGATCAGGATCTGTGAGAAGATAACGGCAACGTTACGAAATTGAAGGCTACCCGTTCAGCGGGATTACCAGGAGCTTGCCTCGCAACTAGAGCCCAAGCGGCCTGCGATCTTGAACAGCCAGCGCGCTTTTTTGGTAGGATGAGCCATCTGCATCCTTGGGCAGTTCATACAGGACATGTTTGTCCGCTGGACCGAGTATCATGAAATCAGCGCCTATTTGTATTTCTCCAGCCAGTAAGCGGATTCAGTTGTTCTGCATGGACTAATGGGGAAGCTTCATTGTAGCTCAATCGGATAAGCCGGCATGCCAAGTCTTTAGCATCTCTTGAGCTTTTTGCGGATCTTCCATGAGTAGAGTCCGATACTCCAGCATCTTGTTAAGGGTATCCAGCATTTGGTCGTATTCTTCCTTCCTGCTTTCGATCTCCTTTTTCTTGCCGCGAATCCAATCTATAATCTGCAGGTTAGTGCGGGCATTGGCGTCGTGGTCCTGCAGAACTTCCTTCAGTTCAGCCAGCGAACAGCCGATGGACTGGAACTTCTTGATGAGCTTCAACCGCTCGACAGCCTCTTCCGAATAGTTGCGGTAATTGTTGCTTTCTCGCCGGACATGCCTTTCATCCAGCAAGCCTTCCTTTTCATAAAAGCGGATCGTATGGATCGTTAATCCCATCTTGTCCGCCAGTTCCTGAATTTTCATAATCATTTCTCCTTTGGATCGCTTGCCCTAGAGTTCACTTCATAGTTTATGCTTAACATGTTCAAGCAGTCAACTCATGGAGGAGGATATCATTATGAATGTTTTTGTTACAGGAGCAACAGGGTATGTCGGTTCCGCGGTCGTCCGGGAACTGATCGGCGCGGGACATACAGTGGCGGGTCTTTGCCGTTCTGAAGAGAAAGCCGTGGGATTAAAGGCGGCGGGAGCCGAAGCGCTGTACGGCACGCTGGATGATCTTGATACTCTGCGCAGCGCCGCCGCGGCTGCTGACGGCGTAATTCATCTGGCGTTCACCAACGATTTTTCCGACTTTGAAGGTGCGCTGGCGCTGGATTTGCGGGCCGTGGAAGTCATGGGAGCGGCGCTCGAAGGCTCCGGGAAGCCGTTCATTACCACGGCTCACGCAAATGGACATACCGTGGATCATGCGGTGCTTGCCATGGTAGAGCGGGGTATTCGGGCATCCATCGTCTCGCTTGCACCGTCCGTGCACGGCGAAGGCGATAAGGGCTTTGTGCCCATGATGATCAACATCGCCAGGGCGAAGGGCTTCGCCGCCTACATCGGCGACGGAACGAACCGTTGGCCGGCGGTTCACCGCCTGGATGCGGCGGTTCTGTACCGTCTGGCGCTGGAATCCGCCCCGGCGGGCTCACGGCTGCTTGGCGCCGGCGATGAAGGCATTCCGCTCCGCGAAATCGCCGCGGTCATCGGGCGGCAAGTGAACGTGCCGGCGGTCAGCATAACACCTGAAGAAGCTGCCGACCATTTTGGCTTTCTTGGCCCCATTGCAGCATTCGACATCACAAGCTTGTACAATACTGCGCAAGCGAGTCTGGCAACACGGGAGCTTCTGGGCTGGAAACCGATGCAGCCCGGACTGATCGCCGATCTCAAAGAAGGGCATTATTTTGCATAAATGTACAAAAAGCCTTAGATGGCAGCTTGTGTGCCGGAAGTGCCGATCGCCCGCGGCGCGGCGCTCGGCGCCCAAGTATCGCTCCGTCGACCGGAGCTCCGGCGTTCCGGAAGCTCCGATAGCGGATGCCTGCGGTGGACTTCAAAAAGGGAGGACTATTTTGGTCCTCTATTTTCCCCCATTACCCTCGAATCAGCTGCTGTGCTATAGTTTATATTTTTAAGAATCAAGTCTATTACATCTTCGGACAGGGGTTCAAATCCCCTCGCCTCCACTAACCGTGTGAGAGAGCACCGTACTAGTTGTAAAGCCTTTGGATGTTGGGTTTGCGGCTGTTGCTGTTGTTGAATATGACAATCACTCACAATGTAAATAGACAAGCACAACTAATGTGAGAAGGGATTAGTCACTATTTATTGAATAAATATATTGGGTGAATAGTGATGAATAATTTCACAGCATTGGAACGTGTTATGGGTGATGCTTTACTTAGGAATAACATCTTTTTCGATGAGCAGGTTTATACAAAGACCGAACTAGGTTTTTACATATTTGATTATGTAGTTTATGGGGATGCATGTAAGATCGTAGTAGAATGCGATGGGCCACATCATGAAGATCCTTATCGAATGCTCTTAGACAGTAAACGAGATTTTTGGTCAATTCAAAATGGTGTACAGTCTGTTCTCCGATTCTCAATGTTTGAGATATATCTATCAGTAGATAAGTGCATTGATAAGATCATACAAGAGATAAAAACTCTCGATTCTGTACTTGCTAATGATAAAGAAAGAATGATAATAGTGGCTAAAGAAAAAGAGGCGATACGTCTAAAAAAGGCGACAAGGTCTTACAGCCTCTATTCAAATTTGCGTGTTAAAGTTTGGACTGATAAAGAACTAGAACTTAAAAAGAAACAAGAAGAGAAAGCAATAAAACGCTTCATGAGGAATTCTGATACCAGTCTAAGCCATACTTTTATTAGTGCTGAAAAAAACGAGGCTATTCTAGATAACCAAACAAAATCAAAACCAGAAGACGAGATAACAGATATGATTCCTGTACATGAAAGAGAGATACTCGAAATCCTAAGGAAGTTACCTTTAATAGAGAAGAAGCTACTTTGGTTCATAGTTCAGAGGAGCAATAAAGATGGTATTAGCATTTATAACGGTTCACCAAAAAGCATTGAATACTTATGTGGAAGGAAACTTTTGATTCGTAATAACTTGTACACTGGAGAGGGATTAAGTCTATTTGTACTTCCAGGTTCACCCTATCTTTTAAGAATATTATTGCGTTGGAAGAAGAAATAAAAGCTGGGAGGAGCACTAGATGGCTCCTCCTTTGTTTTGATTATTGTTTGTTCATATCCCAATCTGCTGATATGGTTTTCTGATAAATCGCAATATCGTGATATTTAATGTGGAACGTAATATGCACCGTCTTAGTTTCACGCTGAACAATGATTCTCGATACATACTTACCGACAAGCTGATTCAAGAGTTCTGGATTTGGGACCTCATCATCCAGCAATCTAATCAATTGTTTTAACTCATTTCTGAATTAATTGCAATTCAGCATTCTAAACCTTTCAGCGGAAAATATCGCGAAGCTTGAATCTATCACAGAGGGCTGGATTGCCGGCCTGCAATTGGCTGCAATTTCCTTGCAGTGTATGCACAAAGTACGGAACGCCGGATGTTTTGAAGCTTACAGAGGTAGAAAAGTCTGCTCCCAGGGACAATGAAATACTGGTAAAAGTTCATGCGACAACCGTAACGTCGGGGGACTGCAGAGTGCGGGGCTTCAACAGTCCAATCTTGCTCTGGATTCCAAAGCGATATTTTTGGGCTTCAGAAAGCCAAGAAAACCTATACTGGGTGTGGAGCTGGCCGGGGAGATTGAAGCAATAGGGAAAAATGTAAAACGATTAGTGCCCGCGTAGCTTCAAGCTGGCACTAATCCGGTCACGAAAGGTGCCGAATGGCGAAATCTGCGGGCATAGACGTATATCGTCAATCTAGCTGCATCCCTTTTGCCGCTGAATATAGGTCAGTTTATCCGGATTGGCTGTGACATAGATGGCTTCAATACAGTCGTTTTGGAACTAAAGGAAAACACTTATAAAATGTCCGTCCCCTTTGACAGCACAAGACCCCACTCGCCGTTGACCCGTTCGAAATTGGTTACTACTAATATTGAGTTCATAAATCTGTTATGTCCCGATGCATAGAGCTATCTAATTAATTTTCGTCTCCGTTATTAATGCGTATTAGTCCTGAGTAAAATAACCTGGATACGATGTTCGCCAACTTATAACCTTTAATTTCAACGGCTCTTCAAGCATTGTAAACGAGCAATGTTCTTTTTCTCTTCAATCTCTTTAATAGATTATTTTATAATAGGCATAAATGCCTAAACATTTAACTCTCAATCATATTGTAATAATTTGTCGAAAAAAAGTCTGTTATTTTCAATAATTTTCCCATACGATTATCCCATTACATAACTGAAGGAGAAGATGGAATTGAAAAAGATTATTTCAGGTTTGGCACTAGTATTTCTATTTATAATTCTTGTAAAGGGCACTGCATTTGCAGATGCGAATGATGGTAATTTAATTCCGGATATGACCTCTAATACTTCACCTTCTGGAGTTGCAAGTTCAAGCAGTGTATGGAGCACAAATCATCAACCGTTTCAAGCTTTTAATGTTAACGACAATGGAGATACTGGGTGGGCATCGAAAGCTGGAGAACCATATGGCTGGATAGCTTATGAATTTCCGAATCCAACACTTGTAAATAGTTACGCTTTACAAGCGCGTATTGACGATACTAATTTTAAAACTGAATCACCAATGGATTGGACATTTGAAGGTTCTAATGGAAGTGGGTGGGTAGTGCTTGACACTCAAACAGGTATTACAAATTGGGAACAAAGAGTAGAAAGGAAATTTAGTTTTAATAACGCGACTAGTTATAAAACGTACAGATTAAATATCAGTAAAAATAATGGAAGAGCATACGTAACTCTTGGACAAATTAAGATGATGTATGAAGCACCGACCGTGCCTGAGCCTCCTATAACGAGAGCTTTGTTGACTATCACCATGACCAATGGAAATGAAAAGGAATACGATCTTTCTACATCTGAATTAAATATGTTTCTCGCGTGGTACGATGCCAGAGATGCAGGCAGTGGACCGGCAAAGTACTCATTTAACAAAATATGGAACCAGGGGCCGTTTAAACTGAGGACAGAAAATGTTATTTTTGATAAAATCCTGGCCTTCAACATTGATCAATATGACTCTTCGACTACGAATACTTCTTATGAACAACTCGCTGCCATTTCACAAACCGACTATGCCCTACTCACCGTGACAATGACTAACGGGCTTGAAAAAGAGTATAGTCTTCCCAAGGAGCAAGTAAATTCTTTTGTCGCCTGGTACGATGCGAGGGATGCGGGGACCGGCTTGTCTCGATATTCGTTCAATAAAACTTGGAATATGGGCCCGTTTACCATCCGAACAGAGAATGTGATCTTTAACAAGATCCTGACTTATAACGTAGATGAATATGACAATTCTGTAGGGGAATAAAATGATGACCCCGCTGGCCCAGTGGCTGGCGGGGTTATTTGTTATATAGGGTTTTGTGTCTTTATCTAATTGCAGCTGGTCTTCTTTTTGTGCAGACTGTTTACTGATATTATAAAATAAACTGTTAGTCCATGAAAAAAATGATGTAAACTGGCTGCGGGTTCCTGCGAAGAATAAATTCACAGCCATGATCAAATTGTCGTTAAGAATTTACACCAATGCTATTTGGCCCACTTCCTACAGGAACGGCGGCTATGACGGTATTGGAATTTCCATCAATGACAGAGACGGTATTTCCAGTGACATTTGCGACGTAGATGCCGTTTGTTAATGGATTCGCTTTTATATCGTTAGGAAGGCTAAAACCTGCTATTGTGGCTATGACGGTGTCGCTGATTCCATCGATAACCGAGACGGTGTCAGCATTCACTACATAAATTCGGTTGGTGATGGAATTTACGTCTATGCCGCTCGGTGTGCTCCCTACGGTGACGGTGGTTATGACGGCATTGGAAAGTCCGCTTATGACCGAGACAGTACTATCGCCAAGATTTGTCACGTATATCCGGTTTGTAGTGAGGTTTACTCCAACACCTAGGGGTACAAAACCTACTGGAATTGTTGCTATGACAGTATTGGAAATTCCGCTTATGACAGTAACGTTGGCGCTGGCTTGATTTGCCACGAAAATTCGATTCGTGATCGGATTCACCCCAACACTGACCGGTCCCACACCGCTTACGGGAACTGTGGCTATAACGGTATTGGTATCCCCATCGATGACGGAGACTGAGTTTTCGGCAACGTTGGTCACATAAATCCGATTCGTGGCTGTGTTCACTCCAAGACCAGCCGGATTACCAGCTACAGGAACGGTGGCAATCATAGTGTTCGTATTTCCGTCGATTACCGAGACTGTAATATCTCCGCCATTTGATACATAAATCCGATCAGTTGCCGGATTTACTCCTAGGCTTGACGGACCAATACCTACCGGAACCGTGGCAATAACACTGTGGTTATTACCATCAATAACAGAGACAGCATTATCATTGAAATTCCCTGCGTAAATAAGATTAACTGAAGAAGGAAGCGCAGCTCCAGGCGGCCCTTGCGGCCCGGCAACCCCTGCGGCTCCGGGCAGCCCTTGCGGCCCGGCAGCTCCATCTGCTCCAGGCAGACCTTGCGGCCCGGCAGCCCCATCTGCTCCAGGCGGCCCTTGCGGCCCGGCAACCCCTGCGGCTCCGGGCAGCCCTTGCGGCCCGGCAGCTCCATCTGCTCCGGGTAGCCCTTGCGGTCCTTCAGCCCCGGCAGCTCCGGGCAGTCCTTGCGGCCCGGCAGCTCCCTGAGGTCCTCTCAATCCCCGAAAGCCACGGGGCCTGTCACGCTTTATTGATTCTTCGAGTTTGTGTACTTTTCTTCGTAAGATTTTAACATCCCTTCGAATGTGTAGAGGTTTCACTTTGCATTTGTTAGAGAACACTAACAGGCACACCTCCCAAATAGATATGCATTATGTTATGATAACGGCCATTAGCGCGGTTGGACTTCTGTCACTCAAGGATGACAAAGTCTATCTTCCGTAAATGGTGTTCAAGAAGTCATTCCATTTACAGGATCCGACTAAATAGACCAGCTTGCAGAATTTGCAGCTGGTTTTCTTTTTCATCAGATACGCCCTTAAAGTGAATCGGTGATTGTCGGGTAGATATTTATTGCCCAAAAAGTGGCCGGGGGCCTGGCTGCGGGAGTAGCGCTATTATTGTTCTTTATTGAATCTGAAAAAGAGCCAACAGACAGAATGTCGCTGATTCGGTTCTTTTTCGGAATTTTTTTCCCCATAGGTTCCCCACAATAATGATGGAACGATTGGTTTCGCATTCCTTCTTTGTCTAACGAAAAACCTGTTAACCCGCGTGGCTTCTGGTTTTCGTCTATATTTAGGTTTCATTGGGCAACCACGACATATTCAGTTCATAAATCTGAGTTACGATTCCAATGATAATAATCAGTTATATGGGAGGAATTGCTTTGAAGCATGTATACAGAAAGGAATTAGCGCCGAACAATGGTGATTGGGCTGTCGCAGCGAGTGGGCTCGTTAAAACTTTTGGGAGCAATCGAGCGGTGGATGGCGTGGATTTGAACGTGCGCGCCGGTACGATCTACGGCGTACTCGGCCCGAATGGAGCAGGCAAGACAACCACAATCAGTATGCTGGCGACCTTGCTTCGACCGGACGCCGGTTCAGCCAGAATCTTCGGGTACGATGTGGTGAAGGAGTCGCAGATTGTCCGTCAATTGATCGGAGTGACCGGTCAATACGCATCGGTGGATGAGTCGCTTAGCGCTACCGAGAACCTGATCATCTTCTCCCGACTGCTTGGGCTAGGGCGCGCAGAGGCACGGCAAAAAGCAGCGGAGCTGCTTGAGGAATTTGGTTTGACAGAGGCCGCGAGCCGTCCGCTGAAAAATTTCTCCGGGGGCATGCGCCGCCGGCTGGATTTGGCGGCGAGCCTTATTGCACAGCCGCCGCTCATTTTCCTGGACGAACCGACTACCGGGCTGGACCCGCGCACACGTGCACAGATGTGGGATACGATCCGCCGGCTGGTGAGGACGGGATCAACCGTACTGCTGACAACACAATACCTGGATGAGGCAGATCAATTGGCAGACCGGATAGCGGTTATCGACCGCGGCCGTGTCGTCGCCGAAGGCACTGTGGATGAGCTGAAAGCGTCAATCGGTACCTCGTCGCTGCAATTGAGAGTCCAAAATCCACAGGACATCGAGAAAGCCCGCCAGACCGTAGAACAGGTGCTCAAGGTCAAGTCTATTGTGTCGTCGGAAGCTGCAAGAATTACTGCACCGATGGCGGACGCCGACCGGGTCACCGACCTGCTTATTGCTCTTCGCGCGGCTGGGATTCGCTTGGACGAGATGAGTGTGCAGAAACCGACACTCGATGAGGTGTTTCTGACCATTACCGGCCATGGGGTGAAGGAGGACACGTCGTCAGTGTCCAATAAATTGAATGAAGCGAAGGAGGCATGAGCATGAGAAGCGCATCAATCAAGCCGGGTGCTAATCCACAACTGAAAAACCACACAAGCTTCAACCAGACGGTACGCAACTCGTTGACAATGGCCTATAGAGGTCTGCTGAAGATCCGCCGAACCCCCGAGCAGTTGTTCGACGTTACGCTTCAGCCAATCATTTTTACCTTGATGTTTACCTACATTTTTGGCGGGGCCATCTCCGGTGATGTACAGAGCTATTTGCCAGTCATCATTCCCGGTATCCTGGTGCAGACCGTAATCACTACATCTATCGTTACCGGCGTCCAGCTGCGCGAGGATATGGATAAAGGCGTATTTGACCGATTCAAATCCCTTCCTATCGCGCGTATTGCTCCGCTTGCGGGAGCTCTGCTCGCAGACACCGTCCGATATACCATTGCGACTGTACTCACCTTTACCATGGGATATATTATGGGTTATCGGCCCGAAGGAGGCTTGGAACACGTCGCCCTCGCCGCGATTCTTGTCATTATCTGCTCCTGGGCAATCAGCTGGATCTTCGCCTTCTTTGGCGTGATTGCCCGTACTGCCTCGAGCGTACAGGGGATATCGATGATTGTGCTGTTTCCGCTCACCTTCCTATCCAACGCGTTCGTGCCCGTCAAGACCATGCCCGATTGGCTTCAGTGGTTTGTTAACATCAATCCGATCTCGCATCTGGTCACAGCCGTTCGGGATCTTGCTAACACGGGAACTATAGGTTGGGATCTTGGCATCTCCCTCATCGGCGCCGCTGTCATTGTGGCGATCTTTGCACCCATTACAGTTCGTGCGTACATGCGCCGGACATAGCAGGACCAGACTTGATTGGAGAGCGCATTGCCGGCAGCGATGGAGTCAGGGGCTCGATCCCCCTGGACTTCACCCATATATGACATTCAAGGCAGCCTGATAAGGGCTGCGTTTTTTTATGTTGCGGATTGCCTGGGGGTAGAAGGGAATAAACTTTGCTGAACCCCTAAGGACAGGGACCATCTCCATTTAACGGAGAAGTCATAACTCTTTGATATTTACATACATGCTGTATGTATGTTAACGTCTTACTATACCAATCTAACCTTAATACAAGGGGGAGCCGATTTGAAAATCAACAGTTTCTACCCGGTCATCATGACGAAGAAGGTGGCGGACTGCGCGGAATTTTATCGACAATATTTTGGTTATGAGGTTGTTTATGAGTCCGACTGGTATGTGAGCTTGCGGACTGGGGGAGGCCAGCAGGGATCGTATGAGCTGGCGCTGCTCGATGCCGGACATCCGACGATTCCCGCCCAATACCGCAAGAGAGCTGAGGGTGTGATCCTGAACATGGAAGTTGACGATGTGGATGGAGAGTACGAGCGGTTGGTCATTGGCGCGAAGCTGACATTGGAGCAGGATATCCGGGATGAGGAATTCGGGCAGCGGCATTTTATATTGTCTGATCCCGGCGGTATCTTGATCGATGTGATTGCAGTGATTCCACCTTCAGTGGAAGAGAGCGCCAACTATTCGGAATCCGTGTGGAAGCAGGAGAAGGCAAGGGGCGAGAATGAATGAGCCGACGGCTCTGAAGCATTATTTTGACGAAAGGCTGGCAAGAAGACTGGCGGATCTGATTGCCCTGCAATATGCATCGTTTCCTTACCTTCTGATGCCGGTTGCCTTCTATGTGGAAAGTATGGCTTGCAGGATGCGGGGCTTTTACTGGATCGCTATATGAAATAAAGAAGCGTCATACCTCTGAATACGCCATCCGTCCATACTTAACCGCTCATACCGATCTGTGTTTGGCCAAGCAAGAGGCTGTTTTGTCGTGGTTGAAGCAGCGGGCATCGGAGGTCGGCGAGCACACAACATGGATTATTCGCAAAGGGCTGCGTACAACTGCTTGAGCATGGTGATCGCAGGGCGCAGGAGCCTGTGCAACGAGACGGGAGAAAGCGTATGAGGAGAAATAAAAAAGACACCGATGAGACGATCCATAAGCTGCAGGAAGTTGCACGCCATCACTTTACCAGGCATGGCTACGCTGAGAGTTCTTTGGAGGAAATTGCCAAAGACGCCGAGGTTACCCGTGGCGCTGTGTATCATCATTTTGGCAGTAAAAAAGGCTTGTTCCGGGTGGTGCTGGAGCTTGTTCAGCGAGAAGTGGCGCAGCGGCTGGAGGAGGAGGCCTCGCTTAGCGATGATTTGTGGGAGCAGCTGTATCTGGGCTGCCGGGCATTTGTGACTGTGGCGACTGAACCGGAAAACAGGCGGATCATGCTCATAGATGGTCCGGCGGTGCTCGGCTGGGAGGAGTGGCGGCTGCTGGATGAGCAGCAGTCTATGCGGCTGTTGTACGGACAACTCGAGTTGATGCGGCAGCAAGGATATCTGAAGCATATCCGGCTGGATGCAGCCACGCATTTGCTGTCAGGCGCACTGAACGAAGCGGCGCTCTGGCTGGCGCAAATACCGGATGCCGAGGATGCTGCCAAAGCGATGGAGGACTGTCTGCAGACGCTGCGCTTGCTGCTAGAAGGTATCCGATAATCCTGGTAAGGACCATGAATTTTCATTATGAACGTGGTTCGGAATAGTTTGTGGATTTCCCTTGCTGTCAGATTCCGACGGCAGTCTGGAATCCTGATTATATGAACGAAGAAAAAGGGAATCAGGCGTTTTATGCCGGATTCCCTCTTGTCTGATTTCGATCCTTCTAGTAAACATCCCTGGCGTATCTTTTGGAACGCAGCATTTCCTTCACATAGGCTTCCGCTTCGGCGTCGTTCATTCCTCCATGCTGCCGGATAATCTGCTTCAGCGCGGAATCGACCTCTTTAGCCATGCTGCTGGCGTCGCCGCAGATATAGAAGTGGGCGCCTTCCCGGAGCCATGCCCATACTTCACTTCCATGCTCGATCAGGCGATGCTGGACATAGATTTTCTCTGGCTGATCGCGGGAGAATGCGGTATCCAGACGGGTCAGAATGCCATCCCTTTGCATAGCTTCCAATTCCTCTTGGAAATAAAAGTCCTGGTCTGCCCGCTGCTCGCCGAACAGGAGCCAGTTCTTTCCTTTGGCCCGGATGGCCTGACGCTCCTGAAGGAATCCGCGAAACGGTCCGACTCCAGTGCCCGGGCCGACCATAATGATTGGCGTATCCGGATTGACCGGCAGACGGAAATGAGCGGTTTTTTGAATGAAAATAGGAACTTCGGCAGCAAGCTCCGCACGGTCCGCGAGGAAGGAAGAGCAGACACCCTTTCGGGTTTTTCCGTTGAATGGATAACGTACGGTTGAAACGGTGATATGAACCTCGTCAGGATTTGCCATCGGGCTGGAGGAAATGGAATAAAACCGGGGCTGCAGCGGCTTGAGTATTCGGACGAGTTCGTCCGCGCCAGCAGTCACCGGAAATTCCTGCAACAGATCGACCAGATGACGGCCCCGCAGCCATTCCTTCAGCCGGGATTTACTCTCGTGCTTCAGAAGAGTTTCGAGCTGATCACTATGTGACCGCTCCTGGACGAATTGAAGAATGGTTGGGGTTATACGGGCAATCTCGAAATGCCGGAGCAGCGCCTCAGCTACGGTAATTTCACCATGGTCCTTTAGCGTGACGATATCGGTAGGCTGAAGCTCTACCGCATGCAAAATCTCTTCGACGGTATCCGGACAGTTGGTTGGCCAGACGCCCAGAGCATCGCCGGCTTCATAATGAAGCCCGGTATTGGCCAGATCGAAAATATAATGGCGTGTCTCTTTCTCAGAGGCCTCTTGATTCAGCAGACGATTGGCAATCAAACGCGTATGAAGAGGATGGCTGCGGTCATAGCTTCCTGGAATGACGGTCTCTACCGCCGCCGCCGTTTCAATGGCTTGCTGCTGCGGCAGATTGAAGCTGGCCGGAGACAGTTCCCGATTGGCTGAGAAACCGGATTCGATTTCTCGGGAAGCATATTGGCTTAGCGTGCCCGCTACCGCATTGATCCATAATTCCGCCCGTTCCTGATAATCGGTGTCGCATTCGACGAGACTCGTCATCCGCTGGGCTCCGAGCTGCTCGACACGGGAATCTAGATTGCGTCCGAATCCGCAAAACGAATCATAATTGGAATCGCCGAGCGCAAGTACCGCATAGCGCAGTTGGGACAACCGGGGCGCGTTGTCCGCCTGGAGCGCCTTCCAGAAGCTCTCGCCGTTATCCGGCGGATCGCCTGCCCCGAATGTGCTCGCAACGAACAGAACAATGCGCTCTGCTGATAAGTCTGCAATTGAGTAAGCATTCATATTAACAAGACGAATATCATGACCGGCGGCCTGCAGCTTCTTGGCTGCATCATTGGCCGCCTCCTCCGCATTGCCTGTTTGCGATGCCCAGACCAGGGTGATAAGCGGCGTTGCCTTCTCTGCAGCAGGTGCTGCGGGCCGTTCTAAAGTTGCCACCATCGAAGCGGAAGGAGTGATTTCCGTTTCCGGAAGATAAGTGCGGGAGAACATGCCTGCCAGCATGCCGTCCAGCCAGAAGCGTTTGCTTCGATCAAGCGGAGCTGTCGGAGGCAGGACAGGGATACCCGAAGCCGTTCTCGATTCGTCAGTCCGCAGACTCGTCATGAATCCGGCGAGATACATTTTTTCATGGTTGTCGAGTATGACAGAAGCTGATGAATCAATGCCGAGGATACTGGCGAGCGTATCGACTTTGGCCATATAAACTTCCTCCTTCTGAATATCCGGTTGAATATTCGCTTCGTTTGCAGCTTCGTTGAATCGGGCTTCAGTGTCGGGAGAAACGGAGATTTCACCTGTTGGTTGGACGGCAGCGCGGACAAGCGATACTGCACAATATTTAAATTCAGGCTGAAAGGATATCGGATCAATGGCATCATTAGTGACGTCGTTGATGGCAAGATGGCCGCCAAAAAGATCATTCCAATGAAAAGGGGCAAAACAATTTCCCGGACGCACCCTGTCGGTAACGACTGCCGGCAGAATGGCCAACCCTCGTCGTGATTGAATCTCAACACGGTCCCCGCTGTTTATGCCCATGAGCTCCGCATCTTCCGGATGAATGTCGATAAAAGGACCCGGGTTCAGCTTATTGAGCGTTGGGATCTTCCCGGTCTTGGTCATGGTATGCCATTGATGCTGCAGCCGCCCCGTATTGAGCACAAAGGGATAGTCACTGTCAGGCATCTCTGCCGGAGGCAAATAGGGTCTTGCCAAGAAGATGCCTTTTCCGTGCTCTGTCGGGAAAACGATCCGCGGGCGGCGGCTGTCTTTATTCTCTTTCAACGTCTGGCTGATTCCATTATTCAAGTAACGGATGGGATTGCGGCTATCGGCGCCATCCGGAGCGATTGGCCACTGCAGGGGAGCTTCGCGCAGCCGCTCGACGGAAGCGCCGCGAATGTCATAGCCGGTCTTGGGATTCCACATCTGCTGAATTTCCGCGTAGACCTCCTCCGCGGAAGCGTAGGAGAAGGCGGAGGAGTAACCCATCTCACAAGCGACACGGGCGATGATCTGCCAGTCCGGCAGCGCTTCTCCAGGCGGATTCACCGCCTTCTGCATCAAGGTCAAATTGCGCTCGGAGTTGATCATAACGCCTTCGCCCTCCGACCATAAAGCGCCGGGAAGCATAATATCCGCATATCGATTGGTCTCTGTATCCAGAAAAGCATCCTGCGTAATGACAAGCTCGGCAGTCTGCAAAGCCGCGATGACGTTCTTCCGGTTGGGAACGGTAGCAACCGGGTTCGTACAAATAATCCAGCAAGCTTTGATGTCCCCTGCCTGCATGCTTTGGAACATGGATACGGTTCCGGTCCCAACTTCCGTTCGGATCGTTCCGCGCGGTACGCCCCATATATCCTCCATAAAATGCCGCTCGGCCTCGACAAGCACGGAACGCTGCCCGGGCAAGCCTGGCCCCATATAGCCCATTTCCCTGCCGCCCATCGCATTCGGCTGGCCGGTGAGCGAGAAGGGCCCGCTGCCGGTCCGGCAGATGGCTCCGGTCGCCAGGTGCAGATTGCATATGGCGTTCGTATGCCACGTGCCATGCGTGCTTTGATTAAGACCCATCGTCCAGCAGCTTATCCATTCGGGCGATTCGCCGATCCAGCGGGCCGCTTGGCGGATATCGGCTTCGGGAATCCCTGTTATCGCTGATACCTTCTCAGGAGGGTAATCCTCCAGAAAGCCGGGCATGCTGTCCCAGCCGGAGGTGAATTCGGAAATGAAGGCAGGGTCCGTATGTCCATTCTTGGCGATTAAATGCAGCAAGCCATTAAGCAGGGCCAGATCGGTTCCCGGTTTGATCGGCATATAAAGTGATGCTTTATCCGCAGTCGCATTGCGGCGCGGATCGACGACGATGAGCCTGGCTCCGGCCTTGACCCGGTCCATCATCCGCAGGAACAGAATGGGGTGGCAGTCGGCCATATTGGCGCCAATGACGAAGAACAGATCGGCATGATCCATATCCTGATAAGAGCCGGGCGGACCATCCGCTCCGAGTGACAGTTTATAGCCACTGCCCGCACTTGCCATACATAAGCGTGAATTCGACTCGATGTTATTCGTGCGCACGAAGCCCTTGGCCAGCTTATTGATGAGATACTGCGATTCCAGGGACATTTGGCCCGAAACATAAAAGGACAGTGCATCGGGGCCGTGTTCATCGAGGATGGCCCGCAGCCTGGATGCCGTCTCTCTAATGGCATCGTCAATACCGATTTGGCCGGGTTCGGCCGGCCGACCCGGACGCCGATAGGCATATTCCATACGTCCCGATTCCGTGATAGCTTGGGCGCAGGTACTGCCTTTCGTGCAGAGCCGGCCGAAATTAGCCGGATGATCCTTGTCGCCTTTGACTTTGACGACACGGTTATCAGCTACCTCGAGCACAATGCCGCAGCCGACACCGCAGTAGGGGCAGACGCTTTTCACTTGTTTTGTTGTCATTAAGGTTCACCAGCGTTGGCGTGCTTGGCACGCATATTGGATTGGTATCGTTCGAAACGGATGATATCTGAATAAGCTTAAATATATATCGCACTACGATCTAAGTCAAGGATTTAATGTCATAATACATGACATAATAAGCTGGTATTGTTTGAATTGTGTCCGTTATATTTATTTAAAGTGAACTTATATGACATTCATAATATCCGGAGTCCGTAAATTCAGAAGCCGGTTGATTGTCCAGGATCAAGGAATGCTATAAACTATAGGTATTCTGTCAGATAGGGGCCGGCCATGAACAAGAAGCGATTGCCTAAACATGTATATGAGCAGCTGGCATTATTCCGGTATCGAATCCGCAAATTCATTCGTTTCAGCGAGGAAGCGGCGCGAAGCAAGGGACTCACCCCTCAATATCATCAGCTTATGCTGTCCATAATGGGGTTTCCCGAGAGAGAATATGCCACTCCGAGGGAGCTGGCGGAGCGCCTGCAAATCACTCCACACGCTTGTCTGGAGCTCATCCAGCGCTGCGAGGAATTAGGATATGTGCAGCGTTTCCCGAACCAGCAGGATAAACGCAGCATATTTATCCGTTTGACGGAGCATGGAATGGGACTCCTGGAGGAATTGTCGGAAATCCATAGAGATGAGTTGAAGAGAGCAGGGCTGCTTGAGTTTCAAAATGACGAGGCCCGTCCGGAATCATCGGATTGAATCGCCTGGCTGGTAACGGGTACAGGATGAATAAGCGCACAAAAAATGAAAGGAGGAGCGGCTCTCATTGCCGCTCCTCTTTGCGATTTCCGGTAATCCGCCAAGCTATTGATTAACCGGTATAATAAAGCTGATGGTCGTACCGCGATCGGGTTCGCTTGTGATACGCAAGCCCTTTCCATAGATCTGCTTTAATCGGCGGTGGGTATTCGGCAGGCCGATTCCGCCGCTCGGAACATTCGTTTGCGCAATTATTCGCTGACGGGTTTCTTCATCCATCCCCACTCCGTTGTCCACGATCGAGATTTCTGCGAACTGCCCGTCCAGCTTGACGCAAATTCGAATTTCACCACCCGATTTGCGGCGCATGAGTCCGTGCCGGACGGCATTTTCGACAAGCGGCTGGAGAGATAAAGGAGGAATCATCAAATCCTGAGCCTCATCCAGCTCCCAGGCAACCCGGAGCCTCTCCCCGAAGCGCTCCTTCTCGATATAGAGATAGGAGCGGACGAGCTCAAGCTCATACTCCAGAGGAACAACCTTCTCCACATTTCTGTATGCGAAGCTGGTCCGCAGAAAATGGCTGAATGCTTCAAGCAGCTTGCGCATCCGCGGCGTATCGAATTCGCTGAGAGAGGCAACCGAATTAAGCGTATTGAACAGAAAATGAGGCTGAATTTGCGCTTGCAGCCATGCAGCTTCCATCCGCATTTTGTCGCTGACGGATTTCCTGAGTGTGGTTAAAGCCTTCACGCGCGATCTTAACTCCATGGTATCTACCGGTTTCGTCACATAATCGTTAGCGCCGGATTGAAAGCCTGCTTCGATATCCTCCACGCGCGCACGCGCCGTTAGAAGCAGAACGGGAAGCTCGGCTGAAGAGAAGCGTGTGCGGATCGCAGCGCACAGCTCGTAACCGGACATCCGCGATTACTAAATCCCATTCTCTTGAATTCAGAAGCGTCAACGCTTCCTGGCCGCTTGTAGCGGTTAGGATATCGTATTCATACAGGGAAAGGGCGCCGACGAGAATGTTCAAATTGGTCGGATCGTCGTCAACGGCCAGTATGGAAGGCCGATCAGCGCTGAATGCCGGTTTTTGCTTGCCGTCCCCAACGGCAGGCAGCGCAGCGGCTGTTTCTGTATATGCGGGCAACACAGTCTCGCTTGGTCCGTATGCAGCCATCTCATATAAGGGCAGGGAGAAGGTGAAAGTCGAGCCTTGCTCCGGCGCGGAAACGACGCTCAGAACACCCCCATGCAGTTCCACGAGCTGCCTGCAGATGCTGAGGCCAAGCCCGATTCCGCTTGTCGGGCCGGCGCTTCCGAATGGTCCTTGCTCGTAGGGCTGGAATATTCTCAAGAGCGTGTCATGATCCATTCCACTGCCGGTATCGGTGATATGGATATAGGCGAACCCGTCCTTCTCGTGGGAAGAGATTGTAATGCTTCCTTCTTCCGTGAACTTCACCGCGTTATGCAATAAATTAAACAAAATTTGAATCAGACGGTTCTCATCGGCGGCGACCAGAGGGAATGCATCGGGAATGCCATTGATCAAACGAAGACGCTTGCCCTCGACCATAAAACGGATCATGTCCATAACGCCGGAAGCGATGGTCTGAACGGGAAGAGCGGCCGGCTGCAGCCGGATACTGTTCTCTTTCAGACGTGTAAAATCAAGCAGGTCATTCAGCAGAAATGACATGCGTTTGCCGACCGAGATCAGCAGCTTCATATTTTCTTTGCTGCCCGTGCGGTCCTGGTCTTCATTGTCTACGATGGTCTGGGCGATGGTCAGGATGCCGTGAAGCGGATTCCGCAGTTCATGCGAGGTATTGACCAGAAAGTCATCCTTCTGCTTGTCGGCTTTCTGCAGCTCGACGGCGAGCCGGGCAGTCTGGGCAGAGCTTCGCAAATAGCTTCTGAACCAATATGCACAGAAGACGATGATAGAGACAACCATGTCCACCGGATAATAGCCGAAATTCATCCATCCCACAACCTTGGCAAAGCTCCATAGAATATTGTTCATATAGCCGACCATCCCGAGAAATAAATAAATGGCGTCAGGTTCACCTCTCTGGACCGCACGCCAGGCAAGGAACGGAACGCTCAGGAATGGAATGATCACGGTTCCGACGTTGAGCATATCCAATTGAAGCAATAGAGCCGCTGGAGCAAACAGAATGAAAACCGAGAAAGCCGCGGAAAACCAGGCGTACCATTGGAAAAACTTTATTTTCGCCTGCGGAGCGACAAGCTCCCTGGCATATTGAAGCAAAAACACCGCAACGCCGAGATAGGACCAATTATTGAACTTCGTTGCCCATTCGAAGTTGATCGGCAGCCAGGTGAGAATGATTTTATCGTCTACGATCAAGATGCTTATAATGCCGCACAGAAGCATCAAGTTGAAATAAAACAATGCTTTTTGGCGAACACCAAAAAAATACAGAATGCAGGTATAAACGGCATGAAGCAGAAAAATCAGACAAACAGACAATTGCGTGCCGATGGAGAAATCCGTTTCTTTGCTGACCGCAGCTTGAGTTCCGAACTTAATAGAGGTATTAATCCCCCCAGAGTACGGATTGTGAAAATTGGCAGCCTGGATGACGATTTCGATCTCATCCGAGCTTGTCATAAAAGACGCATTATAGGGGACATTCTGTGCGATGTACTGCTGGGCTTGATCTGCCGGTTGTCCGGACTTGGCCAGTGATCGTCCATTCACGAACAGCTCGGATGCCGATGAAATATCATTTATTCTCAGGCTGTAGATCTCATCCTCGTCCGGATCAATCAGGATGCGCAGACGGTAGGAGCCAAAGCCGAAGGTTGATTCGTGATTCGGTGATGCGAGTGTTCCCCAGCTGCCGGGTACGGAGAGATAGGAGCTGTCCGGAAGACTTGTATTCAAGCCGGAGGCCTCGTTGTAAATCCATTCATTGGGGTAAAATTCCCATTGTCCGTCCAGTGTCAGGGGGCGATTCGCTGCAATATCCCATCCCCGCAAATCCAGACGGCCCTGGACAGCCCCGGGATGCGGCGGCGGGGTATACACGACGGACCAGACCAGACGTATGCTTATAAGAATCAGCAGAAACAAACCGGTTATGAGCAGAACTTTTTTAGTATTCATCATCGTAAAGCCTATAGTTCGACAAAAAATGCGGTTTTCCTGCATCTGTTAATTGCACGGTTCAAATGACTTACTGTACCGGTACAGTTTAACTGATTTCAGATTGAAATATGATTGTTTGTACCGTAATCTTGAATTCATAGCTTACAATATAAACAGGATGGAGGTCGGTGCCGGATGAAAATTATTGTTGCAGGCGCGAGCGGCGTAATCGGACGAGCGCTTATCCCGCTGCTCCTCAAAGCGGGACATGAGGTGGTTGGGTTAACGCGCAATACGGAACACGCGGAAGAGCTGAAGGATAAAGGGGTGCAGCCCGTAATTCTGGACATCTATGACCGGGATGGCGTATTCGCCGCTCTCCGCGAAGCCAGGCCGGATACGGTGATTCATCAGCTTACGGCGCTGAGCGGCAGAAAATTCGCTGAAAATGCCCGGATCCGCGTTGAGGGCACGCGTAATCTTGTGGACGCTTCGTTAGAAGCGGGAGCGCGCAAAATGATTGTGCAGAGTATCTCCTGGGCATATTCGCCTGGCAATGGACCTGCTGGCGAAGACACGCCGCTGGATCTGGAAGCCCCTTTGCCGAGGAAATCGACGATCGATGGCATCCACGCATTGGAAAGCGCGGCTGCCGAAATGCCGGAGCGCGTCATTCTTCGTTATGGACTGTTATATGGAGCCGGAACCTGGTATGCCCCTGACGGCTTTATTGCGCAGCAGGTTCGTCAACAGGAAGTGGCTGCGACGGCAGGCGTCAGCTCCTTCGTCCATGCGGATGACGCTGCGCAGGCTGCACTTCTCGCGTTGCAATGGCCTTCCGGCGCCTTCAACATTACCGATAATGAACCGGCTGCCGGTACCGAATGGCTGCCGGTCTATGCGGATGCTCTGGGCGCTCCGGCACCAGCCGTTGATCCGGCAAGCGCAGCCGCATGGGAAAGAGGAGCGTTGAACGGCAAGGCGCTTCAGCATGGCTGGAAGCCGCGGTATGCTTCGTGGCGGGACGGTTTCCGCTATGCCTTGGGATGAACGGGCAACGCAATTAAACAGGCTTCGTTATCACTCCATAATGCGCCAGGCGGCTTTGCAATTTTGGCGGAAGCCATAGATTTCCCCCCTGAACACAAACGGCAGAAATGCCGTTTTTTTTGTGTATTTACAAACCCATATTCAATACCCGCGGTAACCATAATAGGGTTCGGAAATAATCCGGTCCTGAGCACATACTGCAATTCATAAAACAGATAAAAAGGCAGCCCGATTTGTCATAGAAAGTATTGACAGCTATTTTTTTAGGATATATAGTTAGTTACATAAGTAACTAACCAATGTAGCTGTTGATAAAGTAGCCCATAAAGGGGAGAGGCAAATGACAACGGAACGCAATATTCCAATGGATGGAACGCCGGCGCTTGAGCTGCAGGGTATTTATAAAGCTTTTGGCTCGAAGGTGGCAGTCGACCATATCGACTTGACGATACCTGCAGGATCGTTTTTCGGACTGGTTGGGCCAAACGGGGCCGGCAAGACGACCACGTTATCGATGGCGACCGGATTGCTTCGCCCAGATGCCGGTACGGCGCGAATATTCGGGGTGGATATATGGCGTGCACCGGCACTTGCCAAGGAGCTGATCGGCGTACTCCCTGACGGCATGTCGATGCCGGAGCGGCTGACCGGCCTGGAGCTTCTGAAGTATATGGGCCTGCTTCGCAAGCTGGATGAAAAGACGGTAGACTTTCGCTCCCTGGAGCTTCTAACCGTACTGGACCTTCTGGATGCGCGGGAAACATTCGTAGGCGACTATTCAACCGGCATGCGCAAGAAGATTGCCCTCGCGACCGCTCTGCTTCACGGCCCCAAGCTGCTGGTGCTCGATGAGCCGTTCGAGGCTGTGGATCCCGTATCGGCGGCGACGATCAAGAACATTCTCCGCCGCTTTGTGGAGCATGGCGGTTCCGTCGTATTTTCCAGCCATGTGATGGCTACCGTGGAACAGATGTGCGACTCCTTGGCTGTCATCAGCAAAGGCAATGTGAAGGCTGCGGGTCCGATGAAGGACGTGCAAGCCGGCCAAAATCTGGAGGATCGATTCGTCGAGCTCGTCGAAGGGCAAGCCGGTGGCAAGGAGGGGTTGTCGTGGTTATTGTCATGATGAGGATGAAGCTGGCTGTTCTGCGGGGCAGCCTCAGCGGCCCGGGCCTGGTTCGGCTGGGCTGGGGCGCCTTGTTCGGCTTGACCGGCGTCATCCTTACGTTTGCTCTGGGACTGGCTGATCAAGTCTCGCCGCGCCTTGCCAGTGACAGGCTCATGATCATTTTCGGTATATGGACGCTGGGCTGGGCACTCGGACCGATGTTATTCAGCGGGGAAGACAAGACGCTCATACCGGAGAACTTCAGGTTTTTGCCCGTTACTCCGAATCAGCTTGCAACGGGACTTCTCGGCGCGTCATTCATCGGGGTTCCGGCGGTCATCAGTTTGCTTGCTTTCATTCCTCTGGTTATTTATGCTGCCGGCCTTGGCATGATGCCGGCGGTTGTTGCCATGCCAGCGGTCATACTGCAGCTGATTCTCGCCGTTGCCTTGTCCCGTGTTGTGACTAGCGTCATGCGAAAGCTCACCAGGTCCCAGCTCAGCTCTGCATTGGGAGCGATGGTGACAGGAGCTATCATGGCCTTCTTCATCTCGGGGTGGATGGTGCTGGACGCGGATTATAATATCATGACGCTTGAACTCCCTGCGCGGCTTTCAACTCTCCTGAATGTCCTCCCTTCAAGCTGGGGAACAGCAGCAATTGAGGCCGCGCGGAGCGGACAATGGGCATTCTCCATAGCCTATCTGGCGGGAATGGTTCTTGTCATTCTGCTGCTTCGTTCCTTATGGGCGATCTTGTTGGTGAAACGGTTAACGACCAAGCCGCAGCGGAATCGCTTATCCAGCAAGCCTGATTCCCCATACGGCTTTTTCGCCAACCGGACGGGAACGGTAGCCCGCAAAGAACTCATAGCGTGGGGAAGGGATTATACACGATCCGGATTTGTATACTTCGCCTTATTCTATAGCATTTTCTTATGTCTATATCCTGTATCTGCCGGCAATTTATTTTTACTGCCATGGACCGGGGCGATCTTCGTCATCACGGCGGCAGGCTCCACTGCCAATTTGTACGGGTCGGACGGGAGCGCTCTGTGGATGACGCTCGTTACCTCACAGGCCGAGCGGTATGATATTCGGGGACGCCAGCTGGCGTGGCTGTTGATTATTGCGCCTCCGGCTCTGATTATCACCTTCGCCATGATTTTTATCAGCGGCTATTACTGGGCTGTGCCGCTTGCGCTTCCGCTTATTATTGCAGCTTTGGGTGCCGGAGCCGGACTTGTTGTGCTGAATTCAGTCCACCGCCTCGAACCGATGACAGACGCACACAAGCGCGGCGACGATATGTTCGACCATCCTATAGGCTGGTGGCAGTTCATGTCGCTGATGCTTGTAACCCTGGTCCTGATCGCTCCCGCTTTTGGACTGGCGGTATGGGGAACCTATCTGGATATGGATTGGGTTCAATGGTCGGGGGTTCCGGCAGCGCTTCTGACCGGAAGCTTCTACTACTGGTGGTTTGGCCGTCTGGCCTGCAAAAGGCTGGAAGCCCGCGGACCGGAGCTCCTTAATCTGATGCTCAGAGGACATGAGCCTGTCCAAGCGGCGGCGGCGGATTCCGTCAAACCTGATTTTGACGCCGTCACAAGAAGCATGTCCGCGGGCGTCAAAACCGTCTTTTATTTCTGCGTGTTCTTCGGTCTGCTCGCTTTGTTCCCGCAAGGTCTTGTTCCGCTTGGCATCAAGCTTTCCGGCGGCGGCGATCCCCTCTGGTTCCTCGCCCTCTATCTTCCCGGGTTGTGGCAATGGCCGGTCATTGCGCTCATGATTGGCGTGGGGCTAATCGCTTTTGGCAATGCCGTGTATATCTATTTCTCACAGAGAAGGAGGTTGTCCCCGGTTGATTCTCATACGATGGAAAATGGTTGAAGGTAAATCATAAAACACCAAACTTGGAGGACCGGTTGCACAGCCTGCTTCCGGTTCGAGTGACCGCAGATATACATGGCAGCATAGTTGCGGCTTAGGCATTTTATAATTCCAGCTGAATATAGTGAGTTATAAAATTGCAGTACAAGAGAGGAGAATTACGATTACTTATCCCGTATATCCATATATAGGCTGGGAACAGCAGTGCACCAATGTCCCTGTCGTTTTTCCGCCGCAGCATCAAAACAGGCGGCCGGGTTTTGAGTACCTGATGACTCCGCGGCCGATTTCCGAGAATCCCGCCTATACAGGCAGCGGCAGGCTGAATAATAAGATTGCGATTATTACTGGCGGGGACAGCGGAATCGGACGGGCCGCCGCCATAGCCTTCGCCAAGGAAGGGGCGGATCTGGCGATTGTCTACCTCGATGAGCACCAGGATGCGGCTGAAACGAAACAAATGATCAACAAGCTCGGCCGCCAATGTCTGCTCATTGCCGCAGATCTAAGAAAGGAAGAATCCAGCCGCTACGCGGTGGAGGCCACGATCCAGGCTTACGGACGGCTGGACATTCTTGTGAACAATCATGGCGTGCAGATTCATCAGGCAAGCATCTTGGATATATCGAGAGAGCAGCTGATGAATGTGTTCCAAACCAATATTATTTCTTTTTTCGAAATGACCAAAGCGGCGCTGCCTCATCTCCATGCAGGAAGCACAATCATCAATACGACCTCGGATACCGCCTTCTCAGGCTCGGGCCATATGATTGATTACACAGCTACCAAAGGAGCCATCGTATCCTTTACACGTTCGTTAGCTCTTTCGCTTGCGGGTCAGGGGATTCGGGTCAACGCGATCGCGCCCGGACCAACCTGGACACCTCTGATCCCGTCCGCATTCACGGCAGATGAGGTAAAAACCTTTGGAACGGATGTTCCGCTGAGAAGACCGGGGCAGCCGTTTGAATTGGCCCCTGTATATGTTTTGCTGGCTTCGGATGATTCCTCCTACATATCGGGACAGATATATTTTGTCAATGGCGGCTCGGTCGTTACCTGAAGCATGGGGCTGGAATCAGGATGAATATGGTTAACAATAGCTGCCGGGTCGGATGGGCTCGATCAAAATGGTTGGGACAGAGACAATAATCTGCCCAACCATTTTTTTATGCTTGATCTAGAGCGCGCTCTAAGCGGTAAGATCTCAATATGACAGACAAACAAGCATACAAGGAGGAATTTAAAGTGAACACTATATTAATCACAGGAGCATCATCAGGGATAGGTAAAGCAGCAGCCAGGCATTTTGCGGACAAGGGATGGAACGTTATTGCGGCCATGAGAGTACCTGAGAAGGAAACCGAATTAACCCGCGCTGATCATATAATGGTGACAAGAATTGATGTCGAGCTGCGGAGCACGATGGCAGAAGCAGCAGCCAGAGGAATTGAACGTTTCGGTAAAATCGATGTATTATTAAATAATGCGGGCTATGGCTCATCAGGAATCTTTGAAGCCGCTTCGGACGAGCAAATCCAAAGGCAATTCGATGTAAATGTATTTGGGCTCATGAATATGACAAAAGCGGTGCTTCCCCACTTCAGAGCCAATAAGCAGGGCTTGATCATCAATGTCTCTTCCATAGGCGGAATCTTGGCTATGCCCACCATGTCGCTTTACCATGCTGCTAAATTTGCTGTAGAAGGCTTTACTGAATCGCTGTACTATGAATTGGCATCACAGAACATCCGTGTCAAACTAATCGAACCCGGCTCCATCAAAACGGATTTTGGCGGCAGATCGATGGATTTCTTCTTTGATGATTCGCTGACCGATTATCTGGAATTTGCGGATACTTACCGGGCAGTACGGGCACAAATGGGGGAGAATCCTGCGCGGCAGTCTTCTCCTGATTTAGTGGCCGAGGTCATTTATGAAGCGGCAACCGACCAAACCAATCAATTGAGATACGCTGCAGGCGAGGACGCCAAGGCGCTGATCAAGCTGAAAAGAGAATCGGGCGATCAGGCAGTCATCCAGCAAATTTCCCGGATGTTTGCCTGAAGCAGCGGCTTAATGGAAGGACAGGCATTGAAGGAAGGTGATTTGATGGGTTTTACGATTGGCGATGCAGCCGAACAGACAGGCTTGTCCATCCATACGCTGAGATACTATGAAAATGAAGGCATTCTTCCGATGATTAATCGCAATGACGGCGGTACGCGAATTTATGAACAAAAAGATATCGATTGGCTTAAATTTGTATGCTGTCTGCGGGAAACCGGCATGACCATTGCCGAGCTCAAAGGTTTTGTGCAGCTGGTGCTGCAGGGCAATGAAACCATTGACGAGCGAATGAAGATGCTGGATAGGCAAAAAGAACGAATCCAGTCCCAAATCGAGCAGTTAACGACCTATAAGACCATGGTGGAAAACAAGATGGACTGGTATGTGGATTATGCCAGGGAGCACCGGATGTAGGGAGTGTGGCTGTAAAGATAGCAAAAAAAGCGGTTCTCCGGCAGTTTTCCGGAAGACCGCTTTTCTAATCCCTATTATTTGCAGATTAAGCCGGGTTCTGTTTTGGCAGCAGGAGCTGGAAGGTTGCGCCTTCCGGCGTGCTGCGCTTCAAAGCAAGCCGGCCGTTCATGGCGACAGCGAGCATTCGGCTGTACGTGAGCCCCAGACCAAGGCCGCCGACGGAATGCTTCTTGCGTTCGCCCCTGAAGTATCTTTCGAATATGTTGGCCTGTTCGTCCTCTGGAATGCCGGGGCCATTATCCTGAACGAGAATTTCAAAGTCCTGATCCGAATGCTCGGTAAGCGACACGGCAATCCTTCCTTCATCCTTCATTGCCTGTCTGCTGTTATTCATCAAATTCACAAGAATTTGTTGAATGCGGCTGGCATCTCCGACTGCCATGAATGTACGTTCAGGTATTTCGGCTGCAACTTCGAGACGGCTGTCCTGATAGAGAAGACTCCATTGATAGACGATCTCTCCCAGTAATTTCCCCAAATCGATCGAATCGGTTTGAACGCTGATTTTACCGGAAGCAAAGGAGTTGAAGTCGAGCAGGTCGGATACCATATGCTGCAGCCGCTGGGTTTGCTCCAGTGAAATATCCAGAAATTCTTCCGCTTCGTCAGAGGTTACGACATGGTCCCGGACAGCGTGAATCAGACCGTGAATCGAGGCGACTGGCGTTTTCAGCTCATGAGTCACTCCGGCAAGCAGCTCCGTCCGCAGCTCCTCCAGCTTTCCCAGACGTGCCGCCATCGCCTGGAAGGAGACAAAGAAATCATGAATCTCCTTTTCTTTTATATGTTCCGGAACACTCAGCTGGTAGTCTCCGGCTTCCATTTTTTTAAGCGCTGCGGCAAGCTGAAGGATCGGTTTTCTTAATTTTCGCGACAGCAAATAGATCATGATCCAGCCTAATACGCCTGAACATAAAAGCAGGGAAATAATCAGGCCGTAGTTTTGATTCACCTTGGCGAGTTCCCGGTAGGAATAAGAAATGGCCACGGTTCCGATAATGGAATCCCCATAAGCGACAGGAGCGGAAATGCCATACATATTTCCTGTTTTCTCAACGCGGATCTCATCGGCAAGAGGGGGGGCGGAGGGAAATACGGGGTCGGCTGCCGATGGACCGGTCTCTGATTCTGACGGAGTTGCGGAGGCTGGAAGCGGATCGGCAGGAGGCGGGGGATTGCCGGATTCCGAATCCTGCGAAGGTCCGTCTTTGTAAAATAAAGAGGCTCCGCTGCGATCGAATACGGTTAATCCAAATTGCCCCGGGATTTTATAACGGCGCTGCGTTTTATCGATCCATTCGTAGAAATCGCCTGGAATGACGATTTCTCCTTCCCCGTCCGCAATATATTGAGCCGCTACTTCAGTGAAGGCTTTGAGAGAATTCATTCGCTCCTTCATGGTATCATGCCGGATCCACAGGACGGACGCGAATCCAATCGTAACCAGGCCTACGAATAAAGTAAGCACGTAGCGGAAAGTCCAGTGACTGAGCAGTGTGCTCCGTTTATTTGAGCCCGTTCGCATAAAGCTGATACCCCGTTCCTCGCATTGTTCTAAGTTCTCCTTCTTCCGCCGGCCAGTGCAGCAGCGCTTTCCGCAGCCGTTTGATCGCCAAATCCACTGCCCGGTCGCTGCCATCATAGTCGATTCCCCAGACTTTCTCAATCAGCTGCTCCCGGTAAAAGATCTGGTTCGGATGCTCCGCCAGAAATAATAGAAGAGACAGATCGCGGGGCGTAATCGACAGGCTCGCGCCGTTCAAATAAACGCTGCGGGATTTAAAATCGATCCTCAGGCTCCCGATCACAACCTGTTCCGAGCTGACCAGCGACCGCGGAGGACGCCTCAGCACAGCATGAATTCTGGCGACAACCTCTTCCGGCTCGAAAGGCTTGGTCATATAATCATCGGCTCCTTCGTTCAAGCCGTGGATGCGGTCTGTTACCTCTCCTCTTGCGGTCAGCATGATGACGGGACAGGGGCTTTTGCGGCGGATGCCGTTCAGCACTTCCCAGCCGTCCATGCCTGGCAGCATAACGTCGAGAAGCACGAGCTCAGGCTGAACGGTATCGAAGGACTCCATCGCCTGGAGGCCGTCCTTGAAGATTGCACAGTCAAAACCGGCCTTGCGAATATATGCCGCGAGCACCCGGGAAATCGGATCCTCGTCTTCAACGATCATAATGGTTCCCACTCTATATCCCCCGATGTCTGATGCGCAAAATGATTCCGCTTCAGAATGAATTATACAGTCCGGTGCACGGAATATCCATACTTCGATGATTGTAATGTGTTTCATTATAAGCGTTGAACATGTCAGGTGAATGTCAGAGCCTTGACTTCATCTTGACGTATTTCAGGCTTATATTGAACCGTGACGGGAAGAGGAGGAATGCGAAATGAATATCAGGTTTCTATTGATCGCAATTGCGTTATTCATGTCGGGTTGTTCCGCCGAAAACAGGAGCGCCGGGGATCAGTCATCCGGTACGGAGCAGGCCGCCGCCTTGCAGCCGGACAAGTCTGTTGATGGATCCGTTCCGGCTGCCAGCTTTACCCAGGGCTCTGCGGCAGCAGCGGGGAATCGCCTATTTCCCGAATGCCGGGGAGGGCGGGTTACTGCTCTCGGGGAAATCAAGTCCGATGACGGTGAAGCGTGGATGGTTCCTTCCGAACCGGATCTGTCCTTAAACGATGCGGGTGATCTGGTGAATCCGTGTACGAACGTAGAACATAGAAGCATATCGGATATAAATCCGGACGATACTCCGCTTGTTGTGATCGATCCGGACGGCGTGGAGATCACGGGCTATATTTTCGCGGATAATTATTTCGAACTGTACGTGAACGGCCAGGCGGTGGCGAAGGATGCCGTGGTCTATACACCGTTTAATTCTTCGATTGTCCGTTTTAAAGCCAAATACCCCATGACCTATGCGATCAAAGCCGTTGATTGGGAGGAAAATCTGGGTCTTGGCACGGAAGACAACCGCGGCAATCCCTATTATTACGGCGACGCAGGGATTATTGCCGTGTTCAGCGATGGAACGGTGACAGATGAAAGCTGGACGGCGCAAAATTATTACGTCTCGCCGCTCATGAGTAAGGACGATATGGTTGTTGGGGAGTCGGATGGAAAGCAGCGCAGGACGTCTCCGGATTATAAAGAACCGCCAGCTTGCAATGAGAACTGTTATGCGGCTCATTTTGCCGTTCCGGCTGATTGGTATGCCGTTGATTTCGACGATACAAGCTGGCCGCAGGTGTCGACTTATTCCGAGAAAGAGGCAGGGGTGGACAATAAAAATCCCTACACCAATTTCAGGGAGGAATTCAGTAAAGGCAAATTTATCTGGACAGGCAATTTGAAGCTGGATAATGAAATTCTGCTGCGGCATACGGTTGAGCAATAACAGGACAGGCGCTCACCCTTTAGGCTATTCCCGACCCTCCGATATTCGGAGGGTTATTTTGTTTTTATTTCAGACAACGGCCTGGAGGATCAGGCAATCATTTGCGATGAATGGACTATCTCCTTCAATCGGAATCGTTTCATAATGTGGAAGAGACCAAGCAATTGAAGTCAGGAAGGGAGAATACGAAATGAATCAACATTCAATTACTCATCCGTACGTCGGCATGTGGGTCACCAAGGATGGCCATATCCGGCAGGAGCTTCTGCCTGACGGCCGTTACGATGAAGCCCGCGGCAAACGGAAAAGCGCCTATACGGGAAGCTACAGCGTTAAAGGCAACCGCATTGATTATGTAGACGATACCGGATTTACTGCGGATGGCGAGTTTCGGGATGATGTTCTCTATCACGGAGGAATGACTTTTACCGGGAGGAAAAAAATGTATAACAATATTTCAAAAAAAGTTGTGGCAATTACAGGAGCAAGCAGCGGAATTGGAGAAGCAGCCGCACGGCTTCTGGCTGCGAATGGGGCACATGTCGTATTGGGAGCAAGACGTCGCGACCGGTTGGAGGCTGCCGTAAAAGCTATTCGTGCTGAAGGCGGCTCAGCCGAGTACCAGGCATTGGACGTTACAAGCAGGGAGCAAATGGAGGCTTTTATCGGCTTTGCCAAAGATAAATTCGGCCATGTGGATGTTATTGTGAACAATGCCGGGGTTATGCCGCTCTCGAAGCTGGAAGCGCTGAAAGTTGACGAATGGGACCGCATGATCGATGTGAATATCCGCGGCGTGCTTCACGGCATAGCGGCAGGCCTTCCCATTATGCAGAAACAGGGATTCGGCCAATTTATCAATGTCGCTTCCATAGGGGCGTACGGGGTAGTACCGACAGCTGCTGTTTATAGTGCCACGAAATACGCGGTCCGGGCGATTACCGACGGGCTGCGCCAGGAGGTCGGAAACGGTATCCGGGTGACGCTTGTTTCGCCGGGAGTAACGGAATCGGAGCTTGCGGATCATATCTCCGATGAGGAAGCACGGCAGCAGATGAAGGAATATCGGCGTATTTCAATTTCAGCGGCTGCTGTCGCCCGGACAATACTATTTGCGATGGAGCAGCCGGAGGAAGTGGATGTGAACGAGATCATTGTGAGGCCGACGGCAAGCTCCAATTAGCTGCGGGTTATTGCCGGGATTATTGACAGCAGGCGTTATAAGAAAACGTAAGTCATCCGGGGCTCATGATTATTTTCACTATTGAATCACTCTCGAATCGGGGATACTTTGATTTAGAAGCCGATTAAAGGGAGTGTATGGAAGCATGAGTGCGCCCGCGTCTATGGTGATTTCTGTATTGATTTTTATTCTGATCGTTTCCGGTCTGTCGCGGGGCATGAAGAACCCGATCCGGCAATCGGGAATCACGCTGCTGCTGCCGATTATTTATATCGCCACCTGTTTGTTTCAATTGCTCGATCCGGACCTGCATGCGCAGGAGGATCAAATTATTCTTGCGCTGGTGGCCGGGCTCGTTATTGCCGTACCGCTTGTTATCGCGACAAATTTTGAAGTCCGGTCAGACGGAATTTATTTTCAGCGCAGCAGTGCTGTATTTGTCATCCTGATAGTGGTCTTTGCGCTCCGCTTTGCACTGATGGGAATGATAACGGGTATTGATTCAACAACGCTTGAATTTATTCTTAATACAGCCACACTAAGCTACATCGCGGTTTGGAGAATCGCCGTCTTCGCTAAATTCCAGCGTGTCGTGAACAGCCGGGCACATGTCTGATCCTTATTTTAAAAAGGCTCTTGCCTTAAAGTCAACTTTAAGGTGTAAGATTTGTTTTACATTCCGACAATGATGGATATTCTAATTCAAATGGGTTTCGGAATGAATAAACAATCAAAGGCCGGTGGAGCAGGATGACGTCATTTACTGGTATTAAAGATACAGCACAACAGCCGATTCCCTCGGGCTTCGGTCCTCAATCAACAGCCAGGGAAGTCATCGGCAGACGCGATCTGACAGGCAAAGTTGCCATAGTGACAGGCGGTTATTCCGGTATCGGACTTGAAACCTCGCGAGTTCTGGCGGAGGCCGGAGCGACGGTTATCGTGCCCGTGCGGACGCCGGAGAAAGCGCAGCAAGCACTTGCAGGCATCCCGAGGCTGGAAATGGAAACGATTGATCTTATGGATCCGGCTTCGATCGACAGCTTCGCGGAACGGTTCCTCGCTTCGGGAAGAGCGCTCGACATCCTGGTGAATAGCGCAGGCATCATGGCAAACCCGCTTACAAGGGAAGCCCGCGGATATGAATCCCAATTCGCGACGAATCATCTTGGGCATTTCCTGCTGACGGCAAGGCTTTGGCCTGCCTTGAGCAAGTCCGAAGGGGCCAGGGTCGTTGCGCTTTCCTCGCGGGCGCACCGGCTGGGCGGGATCGACTTTGACGATCCTAATTTTGAACGCAGGGAATATGACAAATGGAAGGCTTATGCCCAGTCCAAATCAGCCAATATATTGTTCGCGCTGGAGCTGGACAAGCGTGGAAGATCTCATGGAGTCCGCGCCTTCTCTGTTCATCCCGGTCTAATTCCGACTGATATAGGGCGCAGCCTGACGGCGGAAGAAAATGCTCCCCAGATGGTGAAGGACGAGAATGGGAAGCCGGTTGGCGGCGGGAAAGCCGATCAAATGAAGAACGTTCAGCAGGGAGCAGCGACGAGCGTCTGGTGCGCAACGAGCGGTCAGCTGGATGGAATGGGCGGTGTCTACTGTGAGGACAGCGATATCGCTGAAGCTGTCCCGGCCGATAGTGTAAAGGGCACAGGGGTTCGGCCATGGGCAGTCGATCCCGATGATGCGAAGCGGCTCTGGTCGCTAAGCGAAGAGCTTGCAGGCGTGAAATTCAGCATCTGAGCGGTTAGAGATTGAGCTATAGGATAGGTTGGAGCAGGCCTGGGGCAATCCCGGGCCTGTTTTTGTGAGGTTCCCGAACAACCCCAGGCGGCAGGGGCAACGCATAATGAGCATGTCAGAGCGGACATGAATATTTCCGGATATGCAGCGGACATGAAGAAATCCTGCAAAAAAAGCAATCCAGAAGAAACTACAGTTCCGATTTTATGCTACTATTCGTTTTGAGAGAATGATCCAGACTATTCCAATAGGATGAAAAAGGAGCTGAAGGTTTATGCAAAAAATCACTACTTTCCTGTGGTTCAACGATCAGGCGGAAGAGGCAATCAACTTCTATACGTCTATCTTTAAAAATTCAAAAATTTTGAGTCTTCACCGCAACCAGGGAGCGGTTATGTCAGGAACCTTCCAGCTGGAAGGACAAGAATTTATGGCATTGAACGGCGGTCCACATTTCACCTTCACGCCTGCCATTTCGTTATTCGTGAATTGTGAGACGCAGCAGGAAGTCGACGAATTGTGGGAGAAGCTGTCCGAAGGCGGATCCAAAGAAAGATGCGGCTGGCTGAGGGACAAATACGGGCTGTCCTGGCAGATCATACCTTCTGCCTTGGGTGAAATGCTGCACAGCGAGGACGCTGAAAAATCGGGAAGAGCCATGAAGGCGATGCTTCAAATGGATAAGATCGATATTGCGCTTCTTAAACAAGCCTACAACGGGTAAGCATGTTGAACAGCCGGCTTGCCATAAAATTATACCCGGGAACAAGGTATAATTTTATGGTTGACTTTAGATAAATGATCGTTTATTATTGCTTCATGAGACAAAGAGATGACAACAAAATAGAAGCGATTTACGATGCCACCATTCAGCTTGTGAATGAAATCGGCTTTGCCGAAACATCCATTTCCAAAATTGCCAAGAAGGCCAATGTATCGGCCGCAACCATTTACATTTATTTTGAGAATAAGGAGGATATGCTGGGGAAAACCTATTTGAAGGCCAAAAAGATGATGAGCGAAAAATTGTTTCATGGGATGGATGAAGCGGCTCCTGTAAGAGAACAGTTTGATTTTTTTGCACGGAACTTTGTAAAGTTCATTCTGAACCATGGCGATAATTTTATGTTTATGGAGCAGGTAACCAACTCCCCGCTGCTGCAGAATTGGTGTCTGGAAGAAACCAGTTCGCTGTACGAGCCGGTATTCAGAATGTTTGAAACAGGGAAGAGCCAAAAGCTATTCAAACAAGAGGATGTTAATTTGCTTATCATATATTCTGTGATGCCCATCGCGCAGCTCGCCAAGGCTCAGATCAAGGGCGAATTTCTATTCGATGAGAGAAGCCTCCAAACAGCCATTCAAATGAGCTGGGATGCAATAAAGATATAGACAAAATTTTTTTCATATAAATAAATGAACACTTTTTTATTTAAGCAATTATAAATAGGCGTTCATTTATGAATAAAATATATTTTCGGAGGACGCGCGGAATGAAAGTAATCATTTTTGAAGCAAGCGGACTTACAGGCCGGCAGCTCATCGAACAAGCGCTGAAGCAGGGACATGAGGTTACGGCATTTGTGCGAAAGGCGGGCCGAATCCCGCATGCGCATAATAACCTTCGCATTGTGGAAGGCGATGTGCTGAATGCGGATGAGGTGGAGCAGGCGGTCATCGGGCAGGACGCGGTGTTGTGCGCAATAGGAGCAAGCGGCGGCAGTCCTTCCGATATCTGTTCCGAAGGAACCGGGCATATCCTCCTCGCGATGCGCAAGGCCGGCGTTCCGCGGATCATTGCGGTGACGGGGTTCGGCATCAGCCGCGATAGCCGACTGCAGATGAGGTTTGGGACCAAACTTGTTGTGTGGCTGTCTGTCCTGCTTTTCCGCCGGGAGTCCATGGATAAACGGCAGCAGGACAGCCGTATCCGGCAAAGCGGGCTCAGCTGGACGATCGTGGAGCCGCCGACGCTTACCGATGGGCCAAGGACGGGACGTTACCGGCTGGATACGGCGCGTGCTCCCATGCTTGGCAGAGTCTCCCGGGCGGATGTGGCGGATTTTATGCTTGATCAGCTGGACAGTCATGAATTTAACAACAAATCCACAGTCATCTATTAGGAGGAAATGAATCATGAATATGCAAAAAGGCGATCTTTGTTTGGTAACGGGAATCAGCGGATATCTGGCATCCTGGATAGGGCATTATCTGATTGAGGAGGGCTACCGGGTCAGAGGAACCGTTAGAAGCCTTAATAATCGTGAGCAATTGGAGAAGATGAGCGAGCTGCTGCCCGGCATTGAATTTGTCGAAGCCGATCTGAGGAAGGAAAACGGTTGGGATCAAGCGGTGGACGGGGTGAAGTGGGTATTCCACGTCGCAAGCCCGCAGGCGGTGAAGACGGAGACCGATCGAATCGGCGGGGCTACCAAAGGCACGGAATTCCTGATGAATGCCGCGCTTGGCTCCGATACGGTGAAAAAAGTCGTGATTACGAGTTCGGAAGCGGCAGTGGCTTATGGACACCCTTCCTCCAAGACAACGTTCAATGAGGATGACTGGACGGACGCGAATGGGCCCGGCGATTATTTCCGCAGTAAGACGCGGGCAGAGAGAATTGCATGGGACATCGCCCGGGATCAAACACGCAATCCGAAGCAGGTGGCGCTGTCCACTATTAATCCGAGCATGATTCTGGGGCCATCGCTTGTGCCGTGGGCGCGCTTCAGCAGTGAGACGGTGAAAAACATTGCGGAAGGCAAAATGCCGATGATCCCGGATATGACGGTCTATTATGTCGATGTGCGCGACTGCGCCCGCATGCATATTGCGATTATGAATGATCCCAAAACGAATGGCCATCGTCATTTGAGCATGGCGGCAAGGGGGAAGTATTTCGATCTCGCCGAGCTCATACGGGATAACTATTCCCAGCTCGGTTACAAGGTAACATCAAGAGTGGCGCCGCATTTTCTGTTATGGATAATGAAGTTTTTCAGTGCCGATGTCGCATCCATTTATTCAAAATTGAGGGTAAATACCGTCATGAAAACGAAATATCCGAATGTTTACAAATACAAGCACACCCATTTGCTTCAGATGGTCCGGGATACGATGGATAATCTTATTGCGAGCGGCATCATCGAGCCAAGAGGCCACATTTCGATCCATATAGAATAATTCAGGGTTTGGTATTGTTTGCGAGGGCTTCCGCGCCCAGTCCAATGGCTTTTAACAAATCTATGAGTTTCAGCTTATCTTCTTTGCTGATAAATGATAGATTATTGGAAATCACTTCAGCATGCTTCGGAAAGATGCCGCCGAGCAGAGCTTGACCTTGTTGTGTAAGAGTCACATTAGAGCCTCTGCGGTCGGTTGGACTTGGCTCGCGTCTGACATATCCTTTTTGTTCCAGTTTATCGACGACATAGGTGATGCTTCCGCTGGGAATGGAGAAAATTTCGCTGATTTTTTGGATGGGATGGGGACCTTTGCTGTAGAGCAGCTCCAGAATCATGAAATGCTCCTGACTAATGCCATGATCCTCAATATCGTTTCGTACATTGTCAAAGACGGCTCTGGAAGCTTTCATCCATATCCGGAACAGTCTCAGGTCAAGCTCGTTTTGCTCATCTGGCTGTGACATTGCCTTGCCTCCTTTTATAAATCAGGACCTCCAAATTGGAGGTCCGTTACCTGCCCTGCGTCGAAACAGCTGCTCTATCCATAGCAAAAGCAAGCTGGATCAGAAGAGAACTGACCCGGCTTGCTGCTGATACGAGCATGGAACATTGTAATTCGTATTAACGCAATGTTTTCAACGCGCCGCTCCAGGCGATAACCTGGTCAAGCATCGTGTTAACCGCAGACTCCTGGTGAGGCGCTGGTTTGAAAACACTATAATTCTCGAAATCGGTAATCAGGGAAAGTCCGACCTGGGCGCGTACATCGGCGATATGAAGCTCGCCTACAATCAGCCTCAAATTCTCGATTGCGCGCGCGCCGCCGCTGCCGCCATAGCCCACGAAGCCTGCTGCTTTATGATTCCACTCTTTAAAGAGAAAATCAATGGCATTCTTGAGCGCGCCGGAGGTTGCATGGTTGTACTCGGGTGTTACGAATACAAAGCCGTCGAAGGAAGCAATTTTCTCAGACCAGGCGATCGTATGCGGTTTGCTGTATTGTCCCATGGACGGCGGTACCGGCTCATCGAGCAATGGCAAATTGAAATCCGCAATATCCACAAGCTCGAATGAAGCGTCGCTGCGTTTCTTTGCAATATCGGTGACCCAGCGTGCTACAGCTTCACCATTACGGCCCGGACGTGTACTTCCAAGTATAATCGCTATTTTTAACATCGTAAACTCCTCCATGAATTTCATATTTTTTGAAATCGAAGACCATCGTGTATAGATGCGTAATCTTAGACTAGTTTGGACTAATCAGCTACGTTTTATTATGATGCTTGTGATGAAAGCTTTCTGGACTTCACTCCCTCCCAATCCTATATAAAATAATCATATATATAATATTTATAGGACTTTTTAATCCTAACATTAGGATACTTTATTGTCAATCCAAATATGGGCGTGAAGATTTGACTGTCGCAGCAAGCCCGGATATGAAGCGGTTATTGACTGCGGCTGCGATGGATGGGTACGATGAATAAGAGACCCGCAAGAAAACATAGACCGGCCAATTCATACACGATGGCAAGGGACCATGCATCCTTCAGAACACCGGAAGCGCTCATCATAAGAAGCATGGAACCGGTCATAAGCGGTGTCCGGATTCCGGTAACCCGGCCGATAAAGGCTTGCTCGGTATGATTCATGACTAACGTATTGTTGCCAATAAAAATAGCCGGCTGCAGAAGCGCTATAATGAACTGCGCAGCCATCGTAACCCAAAGTACAGAAGATAATCCGATGAGCAGGATGCCCAATCCGTTGACAAGCAATCCCATCAGCAGAAGACGCTGCGGAGCAATCCGGGGGGCCACAGCAAACGCTGCAGCCCCTCCGAGCATTTCCCCCAGTCCGTAAGGAATAGTGATCCATGGCAGGTCATGCGCCGGCAATCCCAGACGATCGGTGACGAGAAAAATACTTAAAGGCGTTACCAGCCCTACGCCGAGTCCGACAAGCGTGAAGCATAAGCTAAGGCGCAAAAGCTCCCTGTTGAAGATGACATAACGAATGCCGTCCGCCATCTCGCGAAGCAGGGAGGCCGGTTCAGCGGACTGGTCCGATGGAACCGGCGGATCTGCCGGAATAAACAGCATGACAAATGCGGATATGAGAAAAGAGACACTGGTTAGCAGAATCGAGACTCCAATTCCAGTCTGCTGGTAGACAAGCGTTCCAAGAATCGGACCTATGATCATAAAAACTGAAAAAAACATCTGAAGCAGCGACATGCAAATTGGCGCTTCTTCATCCTTTACATGGAGCTTGAACAGCTTCATGCCGGATGGCTGCGCAAACTGTGATAGAATCGAGGAAATCAGGGCAGCGAAAAACACGACCGTCCATGATCCGGATTCTATCAGAAAGAAAACAATCAATACCGATAATGCGCTTAAGCCTTCACACCAGACGACCGTTCTTTTGGGACGCCACCGGTCCGCGAATACACCGCCAATGAATGAGAAAATAAAGATCGGCGCGTACTCGGCGACAGCAATCATCGAAACGGCCAGCGCATCCCCATTCGAGCTTTCCATGACGTACAAGAGGACCGCCATATTTCTGATCCAGATTCCGAATTGTGAGAAGAGATTGGAAATCAGAATGACTCGTACAAATTTGTTGCGAAGCAGGTGAATGGAATTTGACATGGCTATGCTTCCTCCTTGATATCATCTCGGACGTAAGCTTAGTCCCTCCTGCAAGGGGAGAGTCAAATTATTTATGGTCGCTGCCCGGAGTTGACTCTCCTCTTAGGGAAGGCTTTAGAGTGGAGATTGAAAGGAAGTGAGCCAGATGCTCTATACGGTAAAAGAGGTATCGTCATTATCCATGGTCACGATCAAGACGCTTCATCACTATCACAAGATAGGTCTCCTTATTCCGCACGAGATCACGGAAGCGGGATACCGGCTGTACGGAACGAAGGAGCTTGAACGCCTGCAGCATATTTTGTTCTACCGGGAGCTGGATTTCCCCCTGGAGACAATCAAAGAGCTGCTTCAAGGGGAGCAGGAACGGCTGTCCATCTTGTCGCAGCAGGAGGAGCTGCTGCTTGCCCGCAAGCAAAGGCTGGAAAACATTATAGATACCTTGAAATTATCCATGGAGCACACAGAGAAAGGGGAGAACATGAATAAACGGGATTTGTTCAAGGGCTTTGAAACCATGGAGGAGTGGAATGAAGCGCTGCGCGGACAAAATGATTATTTGAAGCAGACCTATTCGGTCGACGCTCTGGAGGTTGCCGAAGCCGATGTACAGAAGATGAATGAGCAGGCATCGGAGGCGGCAGCATTTATGACGCATATGGCAGATGCATTGAGAGCGGGCTTGAAGCATAATGATATCAAAATACGGGATGTTATCCGCAGCCATATCCATTTTATGAATCAGCACGGCCATCAAATATCCGCTCATGATTTTGCTGCGCAAACACGCTTCTTCCTCTCTGACGACTTTCATCTTCGCATGCTTGAGGATCAGCAGACCGGCCTGGCCTATTTTCTTGCCGCAGCGGCAGAAGCAATCGCGGCAGAGGACACAGCAGGCGGGTAATGAAAGCAATAGGGGATATCCGGGAAATGATTAATAGATGATAGTGAAGGAGATCGGGCATTTGCGTCAGCTAGCCAGGGAGATCAGCAGGCATCAGGAGATCGGCGTTTACGAGGCGGCCCAACTGTATGGGGAGACAGGGAAATACCGCTTCCTGCAGTTTTCGGACCATGCCGTGCAGGGGGCAATCGACCTGAAGGATCCGAAGCGGATCGTGCTGGAATATCCGCGGGCCATGATCCATCTGATGGAGTACAATTATCCATCGTTCGAGGATGTGTTTGTCATCGGACACGGAGTTGGCACCATTGCCGGCCATTATCCGGACAAGCGGTTCAAGGTAGCGGAGATTGACGGAAGGGTGGTGGAGCTGAGCAGGGAGTTTTTTGATTACCGCATGGATAATGTAACCATTGGAGACGGTCGGGAGCTGCTGGCGGATGAAGCGCCTGGAAGGCTGGATTATATTATTTTGGATGCCTTTACCCGCAGGGGAACTCCGCCTCATCTGACAACCGTGGAATTTTTCGGTATGACCCTTGAAAAGCTTGGCCCTAGAGGCTCCATTATGTTGAACCTTATGGGAAAGCCCAGGAATGACATTGGAATCAACGCCATTCATACGACGGTCCGGGAAGTATACGCCTGCACAAAAGCTTTCCTTCTGCCGGGGGAGGAAGCGGACGATATCGGGAATATTATCATTATGGGAAGCGGCAGAGCTGTTGAATTCCAGGCGCAGGCCATGGCAGGATTTCGCGAAATTGAACTGGAGCCTGGACATATCATAAGGGACAAGAAGCGGGACTTCTGATTCGGAGCGCCTAAAATATGATAGAGAGAGGCGATTGATTTGGAATGTGTCATTTTCATAGGGATCCAGGCATCAGGGAAGTCCACTTTCTACAAAGAAAAATTTTATGATACACATGTAAGAATCAATCTGGATATGCTTAAAACCAGACACAGAGAACATATTTTTGTCGATGCGTCAATTAATGCCAAGCAGCCGTTTGTTATTGATAACACGAATTCAACGAAAACAGACCGGCAGAAATACATGGATGCTGCCCGCAGTCAACAGTTCAAGGTTACAGGCTATTATTTTGAACCGAACCTGGAGGAATCAATGGCGAGAAATGATAAACGCAGCCAGGGAAAGGTTCCATTGCCGGGCCTAAGGAGCACACTCCGTAAATTGCAAAAACCGGATTTCGATGAAGGCTTCGATCAGCTGTACAGCGTACGGATTGTTGACGGCGTTTTCACGGTTTCGGAATGGACTTGACAAAGTGGAGGAGGATGAATAGATGAGAGTAGGAGATGCACGGGCAGCAGCGGCGGAATGGATCTTGCAGGAGGCAAGCCGCGAGGCCGGATTCAGGGGGGCGTATTACAGTGGATCGACGGTGGGACTGCCTGATGAAGCCGAGCTGCCGCCCGCTTCCGATGTTGACGTTGTGATCGTCGTCGCCGGGGACGAGCCTCCGCTCAAGCTCGGGAAATTCATCTACCGCGGCACGCTGGTGGAGGCCACGTATCTGTCCTTGAGCCTGTTCAATTCGGTCGAGGATGTGCTGTCGTCCTATCATCTGGCAGGCAGCTTCCGAGCGGATACCATCATTGCGGATCCTACCGGGTACCTGCGCAGTCTGCAAATTCAGGTGTCGCGCCAATTTGCCGAGCGGAAATGGGTTCTCCGCCGGTGTGTGAACGCACGGGAGAAAATCGAGAATGGGCTGAATTCATTCAACACCGCCGCGCCGCTGCATGATCAGGTCACATCGTGGCTGTTTCCGACCGGCATAACCACGCATGTTCTGCTCGTAGCCGCGCTTCGCAATCCGACCGTCCGGCTCCGCTATCTCGCCGCCCGCGGTGTGCTGGAGGAATACGGCCATTCCGGACTTTACGCCGAGCTGATGGAGCTGCTCGGCTGCGCCCGCTTGACTCCCGGGCGCATTGAACATCATATTACGGAGCTGGCCCGGACCTTCGACGCCGCGGCGGCTGCAGCCAAGATTCCTTTCTTCTTCAGCACCGACATCACGGCCGCGGCGAGGCCGATTGCGATCGACGGAAGCCGCGAGCTTGTACGGGCGGGCAATCACCGCGAAGCGGTTTTCTGGATCGCTGCGACCTTCGCTCGCTGCCACAAGATTCTTGCCGCAGACGCTCCATGGGAGCTTCAGCATGCGCATGCTCCGGCCTTTCTTGCCATGATCGCTGACCTTGGCATTCACTCCACCGGTGACCTGACCCGCCGCGCATCTGACGTTAACCGGTTTCTGCCCAGAGTTTGGGAGACCGCCGAGGCCATTATATCGGCGAATCCAGACATCGCAGCTGAGTAAACAGCGGCAGAAGTTTTGTCTCCGGCCTCCTGTCCTTAATGCATAATGCTGAGCTTGCGGTAAGCTCTGGGGGAGACGCCCTGCCATTTTTTAAACATTTTGCTGAAATTATGAAGATCGTCATAACCGAGCTGACGGCCGATCAGCTCGATCTTCATGTCCGTTTCACGCAGCATTCTTTTCGCTTCCCGGTGCCTGACAAACTGCAGGTATTTATGGGGGCTCATCCCGATAATATCCTTGAACAGACGGATAAAATGATCCTCGCTCACATTAAAGCGCTCTGCCAACGCCCCGTTTGGCCAGGTCCCGCCAGGGCTGTGCTCCATGTCCGCAGCAAGGTTCTGCACCGCTTCATAGTATTGGGATTGCAGGCTCGGGCGGCTGGACTTCGCAGGAAGACTTAACAATTGGGTGAAAATCAGCAGCATCAGTCCCCTGCACGCCATTTCATAGCCCGGATTCCCTCTTCCTCTCGCATGATCCTGCACAATCCGCTCCATCCATTCCACCATTTCAAAAGGAATTCCCTCGTAATGCAGGCCGAAAGCCGGCAGATCCTCCCCGTTCACAGGCAAGGAACAAAACCGCTCCGCAACCACCTTATCCTCTTGAACGACAATATCCTGCTCAGCCAAGGCAGAGTGCTCATTGAAAAAATCAAAATGAATCCCCAGCAGCCGCGTGTCCATCTCCGTAAGGATCTCAATCCGATGCCGGATGGACGAAGGCAGCAGAAGCAAATCGCCCGCCCCGGCGGGAATCCGGCTGCTCTCATCATCAAAATGGATCTGCAGCTCGCCCTGGAAGACATACATCAGCTCGAAATCGTAAATAGTCCGCAGCTGCCCGCTGCTGCGGGGGACATGCTGAATCTGCGCCCAGTGCACATTAGGCCGTACTTCCGTTAATTCGAGGTATCGCGGTTTGGGATGCCGGAACATAAGGACATTCGCCTCCAATATCGGAAAAGGATAACTTATCATCGATCTCTACCAAATATATCACAGCTTATTTGTGCTAACATCTCATTTAACATGATAAATAAGGTGGAATGAACCGATGAGCGCCAATATGGAGCAACAATTCGCGGAGCAGGGTTATGTCGTGATTGAGGACCTGTTTTCGACAGAGGAAGTGCGGAAGCTTAAGCTGGAAGTGGCCCGAGTGCTGGAGGAGGTCAAGAAGGAGAAAGGAGCGGAGGCGGTTAAGCATGGCGTATACGTAGGCATGTCAGCGGCCAGCGCCTTATTCAAGCAAGCGGCGGCAAAGCCTGAATTGGCCGCGGTCCTTAAGAAAATTATCGGGGAGCAGGTCATCTTCCTCAGCGATAAAGTGGTATTCAAGGATTCAAAGGTCGATTTCGGATCACCTTGGCATCAGGATTATCCTTACTGGGAAGGCAGCCACAAGTATTCCGTCTGGATCGCACTAGATGATGCGGCACGCGAGAACGGCTGCCTGAAGATTTTGCCGGGCTCCCATCTGAAAGGGGCGCTTCATCATGGCGAAGGAGACAATGACGGCAACGGCTTCTCCAGCCGATTGAAGGAAGAGGATATTGACCAGTCGCAAATTGTGGATTTGCCTGCCTCGCGGGGAACCGCTATTGTGTTCCATGATCTGCTCTTCCACGCCTCCTACCCGAATCAGTCCGGCAAAGACCGGGTGGCCTTGATTTCGACGTATAAAGACGGAACGCAGGAAGATCCGTCCTACGAGTGGGCCAAAGCTGCCTTTCCCATCTGATCCTGTGGAGGGCAAGAATTTATTGCCGATGAATAGCACCTGACGTGTAAGAAGAAATATGTGCTTAAAATGGTTGACGAAGGAGCCAATAGTCCATGTTCACAACGGAACGGCAAAGCACGCATCACCAGATGCAAACCGTACTGCTCGACTACATGAAGACGATATCCGGCTGGATCGATGGGGAAACGGGTGCGATCGAGGACCGCTGGGATACGATATACAGCGAGAACTATACGGCAGGCACGGCGGCGGTTATATTCGCGGGCGGAGCAAGCTTCAGCGGTGATAAGGAAATTACAGATACGGCGCTTCATTTAATCCGGCGCTCGACCGTGCGCCTGAAGGATCTTAACGCGGCCCCGTTCACCCGCCTGTTTATCTACCATTTTGGCATGATGGCGCTCCTTATGCTGCCTGAAGAGGTCCGCAATCGTCACAAGGGGGAATTTGCGGAGGATTTTCTGCATGGCGAGCCGCAGGATTGCGGCACGATTAATCTCAACTGCGCTGCCCTGCAGCTGGGCAACGAGCTGTTCCTGGAGAAGCTGGGGTATCGCCCTGCCAATGAAGCGTTCATCGAGCAATTAATGGCGCTGATCGAAGAGCGGGAGCATGAAGGGTTTCTGAACGATTCCTTCGATTATCACGATCAGGAGACGTTCCGCGAGCATGACGGGATGCCGATTTCCTATTCCGCCTTTATTATGTTTATTCTGACCGGTGTTCTGGCGGCCATTGAGGAATGGCCGCCTGCGCATCAGGAGATTCGGACGCGGCTGGAAATCCTGATTGAGAAAGGGCAGCAGTGGCTCAATCACGCTACCTCTTTTGATGGTACTTATGCAATGATGGAGCGCAGCCGCCATCAAATGTTTACCTGGGGCTCGTTCGTAACCTATCAGGCTTACGCGGGGATGGGCGACGAGGGGTTGTTTACGCGGGCCTTTCAGTCCTGGCTCCCCTATAAGAAAGCTGACGGCACATACAGCATTACTCCCAACTATTTGCCTCATGAGCTGCGTACCGGCTACGAGTGGTACACGCTGGTGAATTGTTACGGCATCCTGGGCATGACAGGCATCTCGGTTGCAGAACGGATCATCAGCCGGAACCTGCAGATGGAGCGGGCCAATGAGCGCAGCCCCCTGCCCGCAAACAATCAATACATGGATTTGCGGAGTGGATATGCCTTCATCCGCAGCCACGATGATTTCTTCGCCGTCAGCCTGCGCATGCATCTGGGCAAGTACAGCCCGGCTCTCTGCGGTTTTCACTACCGCGTAAACGGGAGCAAGCCCCCTCTTGCCGAACCAAAGCTGAATGTGAACGGTTTGGCGGCCGGACTTTATCAGCAGAGTTACGACTTGGGAGCCTGGGAAGGGTTTCTGCTGCGCGACGCTGCGGGTAATCTTTGCTTCCCCGATATGACATCGAATCCGGAGGTGCAGTGGCTGGATAACGGTATAGCGATGACAGCGCAGAACGAACATCTTGTCTGCCGCAAGACGATTTCGCTGATTGGGTCGGGGATCGAATGGACGTATCAATTGAAAGTGAACAAGGATTTTGTCAGCTGTGAGCATATTCTGCCGCTGCTGCTTACGGATGGCCGCAGCGGCACGAGACTCGAAGCCCGGACCGGACATGGCTGGAAGCTGTCCTATGGGGATGCAAAGTATGAAATTTCATGCGATGCCTGCGACAATATCATCCGTACACCTGAAGCGGTCTATTCGAACACCAATAATCTGTCACTGTCACGCTCCTTGCTGTCCGTATCCGGCGTATCCGCGAATCTGTCGCTGGTCGTATCAGGACCGCTTAAAGCCGGCGATGAATGCTCATGGACAACACGATTTGTGGAATAGCAATGAATGCCTGACGATGGCGGTAGAGGGGGAAAAACAAGAATGGAGTATACACAGCTCGGCAGAACGGGATGGAAGGTTTCCAAGCTGGGACTTGGCGGCGCGCCGCTTGGCGGGGATTTCGGTGAAACGAATGACCGGGAGGTTGAGAAGGTGGTTCATGCCGCCCTCGATCTTGGCATTAATTTCTTCGATACAGCCCCCTTGTACGGGCGCGGGGAGAGCGAGCGCAGGCTGGGTCTTGCGCTTCGCGGCCGCCGCGACCGCGTCATTCTGGCGACCAAGGCGGTGATGCGCGGAGATTCCTACTCCTACGAGAACACGATCCGCTCCGTGGAGGAGAGCCTTGACCGGCTGCAGACGGACTTTATTGACCTGATCCAGCTGCATGAGCTGGAGACATGCGGGGAGGAAACGGCCATGAGCGAAACGCTTCCGGCCTTCCGCAAGCTTCAGGAACAGGGCAAGGTCCGTGCGATTGGCGTGAATGCCGGGCGGGTTGCGATGCTGCTGCCCTTCGTGCAGGAAGGGCTTGTGGATACGGTGCAGACCTTCGGCAAATATACGCTTATCGATCACACGGCTTCCGATATCCTGTTCCCCCACACACGCGGACATGGGGTTGGCGTTATTCACGGCAGTCCCTTGGCAATGGGGGTTCTTGCGGACAGCCCGGCGCCGTTCATGGCTAATTATCAAGCCAAGCTTCAGGAAGGAGAGCGCCGCAAGGCGGAGCTCGCTTTCCTGCGTCAGCCGGGAGCGGGCGGGCTGATCGAGCCGGCGATGCGCTTCAGTCTCGGCTGTCCCGATATCGCGGTGACATTGACGGGAACCACAAGCGCCTTGGAACTGGCGAGAAACGCGTCGTATTGCGATGGCAAGGGGCTTAAGCCTGAGCTGCTGGAGCAGGTTTTATCCTTATTCAAGGGTGAAGCAATGGTGTAAATGGTATAAGTTCTAAGGCTATGGGAAGCTTGCTATAAGTCCGGAGGGAATAAACTTGTTGTGCCGCCAGAGGATGGCGAAAACCGTTTCTATTGACGAAGGGTAGGTGAGTTCTTCGGTGATCATGAAATGGAGAAGCAGCTATTACTTCCGGCTGGTCCTTTCCTACACGCTTCTTGCCGTTGTGCTGATCGGCATTACAGGCGGGTATTTATTGACCAATGCGGGCGAAATTGTAACGAGCGAGGTATCCAAGGATGCCGGGTATGAATTGTTGAATGTGAAGGAGCTGGTGGAAAATAATTTCTTCCGGTTTTATGAAGACGCTTTCTTCAACAAGGTGCTGATGACCTTCAATAAGGACAGCAACGAGGAGATCAAGTATCTGCTCGAACACCGTGCAGAGGGCAATGTCTCGCGAATCGTCCGCTTCATTACGGATCTTGGCTTAATCCAGGATATGACGCCGGGGCTTGACGGGGTTACGGTATATATGCGCGAGGGCGAATATGCTATGGACAACAACCGCTACTATCAGACCCCCGACAACTCGCTGGACGCGGCCTTTATCCGGCAGCTAGACGACATCGTTCCCAATCAGTGGTTCAAACGCGAGAAGCCGGATTCACCGGGCCATCAGGTGATGACCTATGTGTTTCCGCTGCCCTATCAATCGCCGCCCGCCAAGGCCGCGGGATTTCTGTATCTGGATATCAGCCTGGATCACTTAAGCACGATGGTGCGCGATGCGCTGAATTATCCCGAGTCCCATGTCTATATGTTCGACGAGAACGGGCAGATGATCATCGGAGGAGAAAATGCCCCTCCGGATGAGATTGCCGCGGTACAGCATGCGATGGCGGGTTCCGCGAACAGCCAATCAGCCGCCGGCACCTTCACCCGCCACGGCAGCAGTGTGATCTCCGTCCTTCACCGGAACGATGCCATGAACCGCTGGAACTATGTCATTGTGAGGCCGAATGAATCGTTCCAGCTGTCCGCAAGCAAGATGAAACGCCAGGTATGGACAGCCTGCCTCATGGCGCTGCTCGGCGGCTTCATCATTTCCTTTCTCATGTCGCGGCATTTCTATATGCCGCTCAAGAAGCTGCTCTATTCCATCCGCAATCTCTACACGGGACCGCCGCCGGCAGCTGCCGGACATGAATACGCGGCTATCGACCATATGCTGATGTTCATCGATTTGAGCATGCTCCAGATGAAGGATCAGGTAAGAACGAAACAGATTACAGGTCTTATTACCGGGCAGCAAACGGCAGCGGGCTTCGGAGAGTTCCCGGCCATGCCCCTGGAGTGCAGATATGCCGTGGCTTATATGACAACCGAGCCGGAGGGCTGCGGGATTCTGGTCAGGATTATCGCGGATCAACCGGGATTGTCCGCAGAGCTTGTCAGCCTGAGCGCGACGGAGATGGCCCTTCTTGTATTCATGTACGATGACTCCCCGACTTCTCGCGCCGTGGCGGATACGCTTGAAGCGATGCGAACCTCTCTCGGGTCCATCCCTTTCGGCGCCGGCATCGGGAGCGTCGTCCATTCTGTCGAAGCGATCCATCATTCTTATCTGGAAGCGGTGGAAGCTTACAAATATTCCTACATCCGGGGCAGGGACGCGATCATCCGGTATGAGGAGATTTCGGCATGCCGGGAGCTGCTGCTGCTCCCTCAGGTCGAATACGATATGCTGCAAAACAGGGTGCAGGCGGGAAAGGTCGGCGAAGTGGAGCGCTGGATCGACGAGATGACATTCACCCTGAAGTCGGAGCCTCTGAGCGTCGAGATGGTGGAGCTGATCCATTTGCGGATCACGACGGTCATCTCGCAGATCGTCATTGAGCAAAAGCTGCAGGACTTGTTCCCGGTGTTCGGCATTAACGAGAAGATCAAGCGGCGCACGCTGGACGAAACGATGGCGGTGCTCAAGCAGCAAGCGGCAAGCATCGCGCAGCATATCAATGAAAGCCGCAATGACGCCCATCATGAGAAAATCGTTTTCTTGAAATCCTTTATCGTCCAGCATATGGCGGAGGATCTGTCGCTTGATGAAGTGGCAGGGAGGGTGAGCCTCTCGGCCAATTATGTGTCGACCCTGTTCGGATCCATTTCGGGCGAATCCTTTACCGAATATTTGAACCGGATTCGTCTGGAGCAGGCGGCCTCCCTCCTTGTTGCGGACCGGCATCTGACCGTTGCGGATATAGCCGCATCCGTCGGCTTCCGCAATTCCCAATATTTCTGCACCAGATTCAAGGCCAGGTTCGGCATTACCCCGCTTCAATACCGCGGCTCCGGAAAGCTGCGGGAGAGCGTGGCGGAATGATCCAGTGTCTGCCGCATCCCGGGCTCACATCCTCGTGGCCCCGGGATGCGGCTGTTTGATTATAATAATTTCCAATTGGAGAGCCAATAAGATAAAAGTGTAATGATTTGGAGGGAATTGAAATAGACTTTGGCGCCATTCTGTAGCAGCATTAGTCTCAAGCGACAAACACACATCAGACGGGAAAGGATGGTGCATCCATGCAGCTAACGTATTGGCGGAGAACCTGGAAGTCATATAAACGCTATAAATATATGTTCCTGCTTCTGGCCCCGGCCCTGATCTGGTATGTGATCTTTGCTTACGGCCCGCTTTACGGCATTCAGCTCGCCTTCAAGGATTTTATTATCAACAAGGGCATTATGGGCAGTCCCTGGGTCGGTCTCAAATATTTTCGGGAGATGGTCGAGGGCTCCCAGGATTTCTACCAGATTATCCGCAATACGATCATACTCAGCTTTTATCATCTGATCTTCGGATTTCCGGCTCCCATTGTACTGGCATTGCTGCTGAACGAGGTGCGCGGGGAAATTTTTAAAAGGGTTTCGCAAACGCTTTCATATCTGCCTCATTTCCTCTCATGGGTTGTCGTGGCCGGGTTTATGTTCACGGTCCTGTCTCCTTCCAGCGGTATTGTGAACATGATTATCGGCTGGTTCGGCGTCGAGCCCATTTATTTTGTCGGCAAAGCGGAATACTTCCGGTTCACGCTGGTTATGTCGGCCATCTGGAAGGAAATTGGCTGGGGCGCCATTATCTACCTGGCGGCGCTGGCCGGCATCAACCCGCAAATGTATGAAGCGGCCGTCGTGGATGGCGCCGGCAGATTCAAGCAGATGCTCTATATTACGCTGCCTTCGCTTGTGCCGGTCATCTCGATTATGTTCATTCTGCGCATCGGCCAGGTCCTCGACGCCGGCTTCGATCAGGTGCTCAACATGTATACCCCGGCCACATACAGCGTAGCGGATATTCTGGATACGTATGTTTACCGGATCGGTCTGGAGCAGATGCAGTTCAGCTTCGCTACCGCAGTCGGCTTGTTCAAGAACGTCATCGCATTCGCGCTTGTATTGACCACGAATTATATCGTGAAGCGTTCCGGACAGGAGGGGCTGGTATGAATCCAACCTGCAAAGAGGAGGCGCGGAAAGCATGAAAATGACGGTTCCCGAGAAAATATTCCAGACCTTCCTGGTGCTCGGACTATCGCTCCTTTGTATAACGATGCTGTACCCGTTCCTGTACCAGCTCACCCTGTCGCTGAGCGCCGACGCGCCAAGGCTCGGAGTCAGCCTCATTCCGAAAAACTTTGCCGTCTCGGCCTACAGCGAGCTGTTCAAAACCGAAGAAATCTGGACGGCGCTTGGCAACTCCGTCTTCCGGACGGTTGTCGGCACGATTCTGATGGTGTCCGTTATGTCTGCAGCCGCCTATGCCTTGTCCAAAAGAGGACTGCCGCACCGTAAATTTTATACGATGTTCATTGTGGTGACGATGTTCTTCAGCGGCGGTCTGCTGCCTTCCTATCTGCTCGTTCAGAACCTGGGTCTGATCGAATCCCGCTGGGCGCTTATCCTCCCCTGCCTGATCAATACATTCTGGCTGATCATTATCCGCAATTTCTTTATGGAATTATCGGAAGAGATCGAGGAGTCGGCCAGGATCGACGGCGCCAATGATATCCGTATATTTATCGGGATTGTGCTGCCGGTGTCGCTTCCGATAATCGCCACGATGACCCTGTTCTGCGCGGTGTACCATTGGAACGCCTGGTTCGACGCTTTGCTCTATTTGCAGGATCAGAGCCAGATTGTGCTGCAGATCTACCTGAGGCGGCTGATCATCAGCCAGGATGAGAGCATGCTGACATCGGCGCTGATGAGTTTAAGCGCGCCTCCGGCGGAATCGCTCAAGGCCGCCGTGCTCGTATTTACGACATTGCCTATTTTGCTGGTATACCCTTTCCTGCAAAAGTATTTTACCAAAGGCATTTTGATCGGATCGGTCAAAGGCTGAAGAATTGGAATGGACAGCGGCGTTATTAAGCGGGCGGACCAGCGCTCCTTGATATAATATGCAGTTCAATAAAAGGGAGGATTATCAATATGAAGGGTAAAGCTTTCAAGGCCATTGCTTTTGCATTGCTGCTTATGATCGTGCTGGCGGGCTGCAGCAGTAAAGAGAACAACAACAGTCCGGCTGCAGCTGCGGAGCCCGGAACTGACGCGCCCGCACCCGCTGCGACGGAGGAGGAGGCGGATAAGCCCATTGAGATCTCATGGATCGCCTCATACATTCCGGGCAAGGATACGATGGCCCAGAAGTATGTGGAGGAGCGGTTCAACATGAAAATCGATCCGATCGGGATTGACCGCTCGAACTGGGAGCAGCAGCTCAATATCAAGCTTGCCGCCAATACGAAGCCGGACTTCTTCGGCAACCTGGATTCCAGAATGGATAATTTCAAAGGCTGGGTGAAACAAGGCATCGTCGGCGAAATTCCGGTCGAGAAGATTCGCGAATTCGCGCCTAAATATTCTCAAATGATTGACGACGCGGATCCGACGGACTGGGACGTTCCGGTCGTGGACGGCAAGAATTACGGTATCCCCAAAATCTATGCCGAAGGCGATTCGCCGTTCGTTCCAGCCTTTAACAAGGCCTGGCTGACCAAGATCGGGTACAGCGAGCCGCCCAAAACCATCGCAGAGCTGGAGGACGTGCTCACCAAATTCCGCAACGACGATCCCGACGGCAATGGCAAGAAGGATACGTACGGCCTGACAGCCCGGGGGAAGGATACCTTGGGAAGCAACCAGATCTTCAATACCGTATTCGCATCGTTTGGCATCACGCCCTCCGGCTGGGTGCTCCAGGCTGACGGCAGCGTGCAGTACGGTCTTGTGACCGAGCAGGCGCGTGCGGCGTTCAAGCTGCTGAACAAATGGTATAAAGCCGGCTTGATCGATCCGGAATTTGTTACCGATGACTGGAATACGTACCGCGCCAAATTCGTCGGCGGCAAGGCAGGCATGATGGATCAGGCCCTCTGGTACCATTATCACAGCTCCGGCCAAGTCGGACAGGATGCGGCAAAGGCCGGTATGGACATGATCGTCGGCAAGCCGGTCGTAGGCGAGGCTGGCAAAATGATGGGGATCGCGCAGGGCTTCAAGCAGGTTCCATTCGCAATTGGAGCCGATGCCGCCAAGGATCCCAAGAAGGTGGAAGCCATTCTGAAAATGGTGGAGACGCTGGCAACGGATGAAGAAGCCTATCTCATGACCTCATACGGTGAAGAAGGCGTCAATTATGACATCGCCGAAGGCGGCGGCGTAGTGCCAAGGCCAGAATTTACGGATCCTATTCAGGCGACATCGGCGCTTGGCATCAACTTCTTCAGCCCGATCAAGGGAAATAATCCGCTTATGCTGAAAATCGATTATCCGGCCGAGAAGGTAGCCTTCCGTACGCAGGTTAACGATAAAGGCATTACGCCGATCACGGATGCCATGCAGATGAAGACGCTGCCTTCCTGGGATGCCAACAAGGATGCGCTTCAAAAGATGGCGAAGGAATATGAGTTGAAATTTATTCTCGGCGAGGCGGACACGGATAAGGGCTTCGATACGTTCATATCGGAAATGAACAAAGCCGGCTTGGAGCAAGCGACAGCAGAAGCAAACGAGGTCTACGCAACGAAGAAATAGGCAAGCTGACACGGCTGTCCTGCAAGCGACGTCCTGTCGGCTGCAGGGCAGTCTTGCTTCATGTCCATATGTGGCTTGAATGGAGGTACGGTTGATGAGGAATACGCCGATCAATATGGCAGAGTCGATATTCGAGCTGTTCACCGATCCGAAGCTCAGCGGTCTTGCGAAGTGGCGGATCGATCCGGGCAAGGAGCACGGGCTGAAGGTCCATCAGCGGTGGGCGCTGGCGCAGGTGGAATGGACCGTCAAGCCCAAGCAGGGTCCTGCCGTGAGAATGACCCGCGATTTCCAGGTTGACTGCGCAGACTACGATCATTTGATGATATCGCTGGTTGCTCCGGAAGGTGCGCTGCTGAGGATGAAGGCGGACACGGATAAAGGAATGCTGACGTATGAATCGGAACCCTTCGGGATGCTGAAGCGGGAATGTTATGTTCCTCTTGAAGGCGCATCGCTGGTGCGGTCCATTACCTTGGAACTCTGGCCGCAGAGAGAGGGACAGGGTGTCGGATGGTTCAACTGGATCGGGCTGCAGCATTCCGGGCTGGTAGAACGGTATGACCGGCAGTGGAAGCGGTTCGACGATCAGTGGGAGGACTATTTGCAGCCGGAGAGCTTCGAGCCGGCCTTTAACCCGCTCTATGGCCTGGCCGTGAGCGGCGGGGAATTGGAGCAGCTGCGGCTCAAGCATGCAGATTGGCTGGCGGAACACGGAACCAGCCCGTTTCTGCAGCTGGCGGAGGATGCGCGTCAGCTTGTTCCGGAGCGGATGATCGGCGAGTTCGTCAATTTCTGGAACGATACCCGTTACTGCCGGGACCGGGATTACGGGAAGCATCTGCTGACGCATGGTCCCAATGCAGCCGCGGCTGCGCTGCTGACGAAGGACAAGGCGCTGCTTCGCCTGGCCGCAAGGTACGCGATTTCACTGGCCATGTGCACGCGGTGGGACAGCGGCTTTATTTGCTTTTTCCCTGGCAGCTCCTTCGAGCACCGCTCGTTTGTCCAGTCGTTATGCATGCTTGAGACATCGGCGATACTCGATATGGCTGGCGAGATGTTTACGGACTACGGCAGGGAAGTGATCCTCCGCAGGATCGCAGAAGACGGACATGGGAATGCCAATTATATCACCTGGAGGCATGAATATATTTTTCATTGCAATCAAATGGCCTGGTTCTCCCCGGGACGCATGCTCGGCTATGCCGTATTGGAGCAGGCCATGCCGCGGACCAGGCCGTATACGGAGCTTGCCCTGAACGACTTGATTGAAAGCATGGAGCATACCATCCTTCCAGATGGCGGCTTCCTCGAAGGGCCGATGTACTTCACCTGGACAGCGCGCCAATGCGCAATTTCCCTGTATTATTACGGGCGTCACCGGGGAATCGATTACAGGCAGGTACTGCCTGAATCCCTGCAGCGGACGGCCGCTTTTGCGGAAGCGCTCGCCTCGACGAGCGATGATCTGCTCATGATTCTGATCTGCGATGCGATGTATATCAATCAGGAATCGGTGGCTTATCTGGCTGCAATGATGCCAGACAGCCAATGGGTCCGTATATTCCGCAAGTCGCTGCAGATAGCGGGAGGGATTCCGGATACGCTGCCGTCCTATCTGCTGGAATCTTCCATTCCGCAGGAAGCGCCTGAGCTTGCGCCCTTCATTTCGCTGCCGGATCTGGGGCTGATCTCTTCGGTCAGATGGCATGAGGGCGAGCCGGTCAAAATGCTGATTGTGGGCAACCAGGCGGGGGCCAGCCACACCCATGAGGACAAAGGGCATTTCGTGCTGGAGTATGCCGGGGAGACGGTGGCGATGGAGATGGGCACCTGCGATTACAGCCATCCAATGGCGGAAGTGCTCAAGCATTGCGGTCGCCATAATATGCTGGTGCCGGTAGGAATGGAGGAGCGTTCGCGGCCGCAGAACCCGATTATGGCCGATATCAAGCCAAAGGGCCAGGGTGATGCAGCCTCTTTTCATGCGGAGATGAATGTTTCTCCGGGCTGGGAGGAGTATTACCGCTCCTGGGTCCGGATATGGGATTCGCCGGCTCCGGATGAGTGGACGATCACCGACAGCTATGAGCTGATTCGCGGGACAGGGGTTGAATTCTATTGGTCCACGCCGCTGCCGGCGGAGGTTAGGGACGGAATGGTGATACTGCGAGGCAAGCGCGGCATAACGCGCATCACGATACCGGAAGGCTGTACGGCGAGAATCGATACGCTGCCGCTGCTGGGCGGCGACTATCAGGCTTTGCTTGAGCAGCGCAAGGAAATGCTCTGCGGCAATATGCGGCTCGGTCCGGTGCAGACAAGGATTGCCTTCTGCCGGGAAGGTATGCAGGGGACGCTGAGCATCCGGTTCAGGCTGGAGCGCAGCGGAGCAAATCAGGAAGGTATAGAAGTCCGGTGAAAAAAACTGGCTGCGCATACGGAAACGTCTTCCGATACTCGCAAGTGCTACAAGCGAGTTAGCCGCTTGTCACTTGTCGTGGAGCTGTTGTACCACTGAATTTTTTGATTTTGGACCCTAGCTGGTTAAATTCGGGGTACAAAGGTCCTAAGCAGATGCTTCCGAAGCAGCTTTTTTACGAAAGCTTTCAGCTTACGCTTCTCCAGACTATTTCCGCCTGCTCCGCCAGTTAATCACCGGACTTATAGATGAGGAGGAAGAACATGACGGCAAGCAGCAGTAATGTTTATTATGTTGCGGTGAACGGCAGCAATGACAGTGACGGGCTGGATCCGCAGCGTCCATGGCGGACGATCGGTCACGCCGCCGCGGAGATGACGGCGGGAGACCGCTGCATCGTGCGCGGGGGAACTTACCGCGAGACCGTTGTTCCTGCAGCTTCGGGGCGCGAAGACGCACCTATCCGTTATGAGGCGCAGCCGGGAGAACGGGTCGTAATCAGCGGCTGTGATCCCGTTGTCGGCTGGACCGCGCGGCAGGAAGACACAACCGCAAACGCGGGCGTATATGAGGCGGCAATGGATTGGAGTCTGCAGGGAGACAGCGGCAATATTGTATTCATTGACGGCGAGCTCAGCCATGAGGCCATGTGGCCGCGAATTACCGACCGTCTGGACCGGACTCAATACGCGGTGGTAGACTCATGCACCAATGAAGTGCCCACGTACACGATATATGACGAGGATTTGCTTGCCTTTGCCGACGGTCATTGGACCGGGGCCGTTGTGGCCTGCGTCAACGGGGCCGGTTATTTTATTTCCACTGCGGCCGTTACGGATTTCCGCGAGGGCACATTGTATTTCGATGGCTGGATGAGCTCGGCTGCTCATTACAGGACGACTCCGGGGGATATTTATTTCCTCACCCGCTCACCACGGACGCTTGCCGTAAGCGAAGGCTGGTATATCGACCCGGTCAAGGGGCGGCTGACGGTACGGCTGCCGGATGGCGGGGACCCGACAGACCGCGAGGTTGAGGCCAAGCGGCGCGAATACGCGTTTGACCTGCGCGGGTGTTCCTATGTCCAAATCAAGGGCTTCGAGATTCGCGCCGCGTCCATCACAACGGAGAATGCATCTTATTGCAGCATCGATAATGTGCGGATTCATGCCATTGACCGCTGCTTCAGCAGCCGCCAATCCATCTACGGACGGACAAAAGGAATCGAGCTGGGAGGCTGCGACAATATCATCTCGGGAAGCGATATCGGCTACTTCGAAGGCATCGGCATCAATCTGTCCGGACAGCGGAACCGTGTCGTCAACTGCCACATCCATGACGGCAACCTGGAGGCTTCCTATGCCAGCCTGATATGGGCAGCAGGCTCTCAGCATCTGATCAGCCACTGTACGGTCACAAGATCGGCCCGGACTTGTATTTCCGGGGTTTTCTCGCGATCCGTAATTGAATATTGCGATATATCGCATGCCAATTGTCTGACGAAGGATTCCGGCATTATCTATTTGTTTAACCATGATTTTGACAATACGGATATTCATCATAATTGGCTGCACGATAACAAGTCGCCCCATCTGAGCTTTGGCTTCTACATGGATGCCTGGACCAGCGGAGTGAATCTTTACCGCAATGTGGTGTGGAATATCCCGCATCATGGGCTTCATCTCAACCGGCCATTGCAGCGCACGCTTATTTACAACAATACGTTCCTGCGCAGCGGGGATGCGGACTCGGCTGTGTTCCTGCTGGATGATATGTACGGCACGCAGATGATCAACAATATTTTCTCGGACGGCAAGCTTGTCAAATGGGGCGAGGATTGCCTGGTTTCCCACAATCTTCTCGGGGTGGATGGCGGTTTTGAGGATGCCGACCATGGCGATTTCCGTCTGCGGGCAGATTCGCCGGCCCTGTCGGCCGGGATGAGAATTGCCGGCGTTTCGTCTCCCGGCGGCAAGGAGCCGGATATTGGCGCCTACGAATCAAGCGAGCCTTATTGGACGGCAGGACATGATTTTGACAGGGTCATTGAAGCGGAGCTTGTCTATTCGGAGCTTAACAGCAAGAGCGCAATTGGCAATGGGGGCTTTGAGTCTGGCGCCTGGGAGCCATGGGAGGCAGCGGCGGGGACGCCGAAGATCGTTTATGAATGCGCATGGGATTTCAGCCGGGATGGTTATCCTTCGATTGTACGCAGCAACAAATATGGGGCCATGCTGGGCCCGGGCGACCGGATCGAGCAGAGAATTACGGGAGTCGCGTCTGGCGCGGCCTACGAATTATGGGCAGGAATCAAGATAGACGGCGAATACCGCAGCGCGGAACAATTTGATGACATTCATAAGAACGGCGCGCTTGATACAACGCCTGATGGCGGTTATGCCGTCTATCGCGATTTGCGTTATATCGGCCAACTGACTGAGGGAGATTGGCTGAAATATGCGGCAGTGGACTTCGGAAGTCCGGGCAAATATGATCATATTGCACTCGGGATGACCAAAATCTTCGATTCGGTGACGGTAGAAGTTTATCTGGACAGTCTGGAGGGAGAGCGGATAGCCGCTATTTCCCAGGAAATGGACTATGACGATGTATGGCGCTATTTTTCCACACCTATTCCGATCCGGGCAGGCATACATGATGTCTATTTCAAAATCAAAGGTCCGGGACGTCTGCTGCTAAGCGGCTTCAAGCTGGGCCATAACAATTTCTTCGGCAACGGTGCAACAATGGCTGTCCAGGGCTCCCAAAGTCCTATCATCGAACGCGGCGTATTCCGCCTGAATTGGGAAGCGAAGATGGTGAAGCTTCCGTTCACGACGAAGCCGGATGAAACCGAAGTGGTGGTTTCGTTCGAGAATAAAAGCCGGTACTTCGTCTATCTGGACGATATCGGGATGTGGCGGCCTGATCCTGAAGAATCATAAGCTTCTATATGATTTGAACAGTAAAGACAAAAGAAAGGGTGACCGTAATGGCGACGATCAAAGGCATGGTTCACAGCTTTACAGAGGAGCAGATGGTTGTATTGGCTGACAACAACCAGTGGTATAAATTCCCTATCCCCGAGGAACGGCCGGACATCAGCAAGCGGGTTGTCGTTTGGCCTCAGGACGGCGGCCATCCCACATACACTTATGACGAGAAAGAGGTGGATGCCCCGGGCGATGTGGCGCATTTGATGTACAGGTACGATCACATCGCGTCTGACCGTGCGGCAACGGCAGAGGATGTGAACGATTACCGGATCAAGCAGTTTTGGGAGCTGGGATATCTGGTTGTGGATCAGCTGCTGACCGGGGCCGAGGTTGCGGCGGCCAATGAGGCAATCACGGATATTATCCAGGGGCGGATTGTCGGACCCCGTCTGCAATTTATGAAGAAGGAGAGTGAACTGCTCACTCCCGATGACCGGGACCGGGCGATGCGCAAGCTGCATAAATTTATCGATCATGCGCCTGCTCTCCATGAAGCTTGCTTTCATAAGGATGTTCAGAGCATTCTGGAGCGGATATTCGGGGAGCAGGCGCAATTTCTGGAGGATCAGGCGATTCTGAAGCCGCCTTCCTCGGAGGCGGGCGGCGAGAAGCCATGGCATCAGGATATGGCCTACGGAAATCTGTCCCAGAATAAAATGGTATGCGGAGTCTGGATTGCCCTGGATGAAGCGGGCCTTGACAATGGCTGCATGCACGTCATTCCGCGCTCCCATATGGATGGTCCCGTTCCCCATTATGCGATTCGGGATTGGCAGCTGTGCGATACGAACGTTGCTGTTGAACGCGATGTCGCCGTGACGCTGAAGCCGGGCGGGGCGCTCTTTTTTGCGGGACTTCTCCATCATGGAACGCCGCCCAACTTCTCGAGCAAACGCAGACGGGCTCTCCAGTTTCACTACTCCCCGGAGTCGTCCAGAAAAATGACGCCGCAGGAATTCAAAATGATGTTCACCAATGAAATGACGAATGCAGAATGCTAAAGGATGGTGGGATGCGTTCCATGGAACCGTTAAAAGTAGGCATTATCGGGCAGGGAAGAAGCGGTCACGACATACACGCCAAAACATTAAAAGCTCTGCCGGAGCTGTTCCGGGTTGCCGCCGTTTCGGATTACGAGGCATCCTACCGCAAGCGGGCAGAAACGGAATTCGGCTGTGAGGCTTACGAGGATTACAAGCAGTTGTTCGAGCGCAAGGATCTGGATCTGATCGTCAATGCTTCGCCCAGCCACCTGCATGTCCCGATCACGATGGAATGTCTGGCGAACGGCTTTCACGTGTTGTGCGAGAAGCCGCTCGCGCGAACCGGGGAGGAAGTGGATGCTTTAATCGCGGCCTCAGAAGAGGCTGGCAGGCTTTTGACCATTTTCCAGCAATCCCGCTATTCGCCGGCCTTCCAGCAGATTATGGAGGTCATCCGCTCCGGCGTGCTCGGGCGTATCGTGCAGGTGAGTATTTCATTTAACGGGTTTGCGCGGAGGTGGGATTGGCAGACGCTGCAGGCCAATAATGGCGGCAATTTGCTGAACACGGGTCCGCACCCGCTCGATCAGGCGCTTCAGCTGTTCGGGACGGAGACGATGCCGGAGATCACCTGCTTTATGGACCGGGTTAATACGTTCGGGGATGCCGAGGATTACGTGAAGCTGATTATGCACAAGAAGGACCATCCGCTGCTGGATTTGGAAATCACCTCCTGTGATGCCTATCCCGCCGCAACCTATCGCATTCAAGCGCAGTATGGCGGGATCAGCGGCACGGGCACGAAGCTGAACTGGAAGTATTTCAGGCCAGGGCAGGCGCCCGCGCAGCAGCTCATCCGAACACCCCTGAAGCATGCGGACGGCTCTCCGGCATACGGGTCGGAAACCTTGCCGTGGATAGAGGAGCAGTGGGAGCTGCCGGAGGGACAAAAGGACATTTTAGGCTATGTATGCCGGACTTTTTACGGAAACCTGCATGCTGCCCTTACGAAAGGAGAGCCGCTGGATATTACGCCGCGGCAGGTCAAGCAGCAGATCGCCGTCATCGAAGAATGCCATAGACAAAATCCGTTATCCAAATTGGATCTAAGATAAGGAGCCTCCTATGAGTGAAATCAAGCTTGGCATGATCAGTCTGGACACCTCCCACGTCATTGTATTTTCGGAGCTGCTCAATCATAAGGATCATCCCTGGCATGTCCCGGGCGGCAAGGTGATTGCCGGTTATCCCGGCGGCTCCGCCGATATGCATTCCAGCTTCTCCCGCGTGGACGGGTATACGAATCAGCTGCGCGATCAATTCGGAGTGGCTATCGTCGATTCGCCGGAAGCGGTTGCCGAGCGGTCCGATGGGATTCTGCTGGAGTCGGTCGACGGGCGCGCGCATCTGGAGCTTTTCCGGCGTATCGCCCCTTATGGCAAGCCGGTATTTGTCGACAAGCCTTTTGCCACGACGGTTGCTGATGCCATAGAGATCGTCCGGTTGGCCAGGCAGCATAATGTGCCGCTGATGAGCTGCTCCTCGCTGCGTTATGCAGCAGGCCTGACTGAAGCGCTTGAGGCGGCAAAAGAAGCGGACGGCCCGATTATCGGGGTGGACTGCTTCGGTCCGACGCCGCTTGAAGAGGTTATGCCGGGGTTGTTCACGTACGGGATACATTCCGTCGAAATGCTCTATGCCGCGATGGGACCGGGATGTGTGGAGGTGAACACACGCTCCAACGCCGACTATGATCTTGCCGTGGGGATATGGCAGGATGGCAGAATCGGGACGGTGCGCGGCAACCGGAAGGGGAATTACCGCTTCGGTGCGACAATTCACCGCGAGAACTGTATTCACTATGCGGATGTGAGCGCACATCCCAAACCATATTATGCCAGCCTGCTGGAGCGGGTAATGGAGATGTTTCAGACGGGCGTCGCGCCCATCCCGATTGAAGAATCGCTGGAGCTGATCCGGTTTATCGAAGCGTCCAACGAGAGCGCGGAGACAGGGCGCCCCGTGAAGCTGTAGCCGTTCCTCCCGTCAGTTTCGTACTTGCGGGTATCGGAAGACGTTTTACGTATGCGCAGCCAGTCTATTTCGCCGGAATTAATGGGGCATAGTGAACAAAATTGCTATTATCCGATGCCGCGATCGAAAGAAAAGGAAGTCGGGTCTTTGTAAAATAAAGATATTCCAAGCAGCGGGAGTTGAATATCGGATGTCCAACGTAACGAATTTTACGCTTACAGAAGAAATGGTCGAGCAGTTCTACCGCGAGGGCTACTTCTATGCGCCCGGCTTTATCACGCAGGAAACTGTGGATGCGATCAATGCGGAGAATGCGGAGTTCGCCAATGCCAAAGGCGACGGGCAATGGAAGAGTAAAGGCATTACGAATATTGCAAAGGAGCAGGGCGAATATCCGCGAACAACGGAATTTCTGACCGAACCTGATATAGTCCGCATATTCGAAAGAATTGTAGGGGATCAAGTCAGGTTATGGATGGGCATGTACGCGGTGGTCGCACCGCATGGCAGCGGGCTGGAGTGGCATCAGGACAACCAGTACACGCATATTTTGGGCCATATGTTTAACGGGTTCATCGCACTTGATTCCATTACGCAGGAAAATGCCGGTTTGTGGCTTGCGCCTGGCTCCCATCTGAAGGGACGGCAGCCGAATCTGAATGCGGAAGGCGCGCACAGGCGAGCGGCAGATCCGGAGAACGGCATGCCCTGCAAGCCCATGCTGCCTGGAGATGCGGTTTTTTTCCATAGGGAAACCCTGCATCACAGCAAACAGAACCACACCGACAAGCCACGACGGGCTTATGCCTTTCAGGTGGCGTCGGCGATCTGCCGCTACGCGCAAACGGGCAAGCTGCTAGAGGATCGGGAGCTATTGTCGGGATACCGCAAATAAAGACAGTGGAAAAAAGAGGCTGATCTGGCGTCATTGGACGCGGGTCAGCCTCTTTTTGCTCCTGGCATTGACAATGGGCTCCGATAATAATCAATAACAGTCGCCATTTAATCAAATGGCGGCTTTTTAATGCATGTGGGCTGGCTCCCTCTATTGGAAATATCTGATAGTTAAAGTAGAATAGAGAGGTATAGAATGGAGGCATGCCGGATGTCTTTAAATATAGAATTGTTCTGCAGAAATGCAAATAAACAAGGGCGTGTATTGGTTCTTCTCATCCATGGATTAGGTGCTCCGGATACCTGGGTCATGCCGGGGTGTGACTGGAGAAATCAGCTTCTTGCTGATCCAGGTTTGGAAGAAGCAGATGTCGGTATTGTCAAGTATGAAACGGCGCATTTGATAAGCGGGTTATTCGGAATCTCGGGAACATACAGCATAATGGGAAGAAACATTACGGTCCGGAAAAACAATGTGATTGCTGTTGGAGACCTGGCACAGCACCTCAAGACCAAATTAAGCACGGGCAGATTCAAGTCCTATCAGAAGATTGTTATTGCCGGTCACAGCATGGGAGGGCTGGTCGGCATGAGGTATATCCTGAACGAGTTTGAAAATCACAAAAACGTAAATCGAATCGGCGGGTACATAAGCTATGCGACTCCCTTTAACGGTTCGAGCATGGCAGATTTTCACAAGCTGATTAAACCCGTGCACAAGCATAATCAAATCGTCCAGCTGGAGCCGAACTGCGGATTTCTGGATGACATGATCCGTGCCTATTCGGAGCATCAGGATCCATTGCGGCAGCAAATGATGTTTAACTACTGCTTTGGAGACAAGGATCCGTTTGTGGTCAAGGAAAGCGCTGTTCCGCATACGGGAAGAGCGCACACCTATAACGAAATGAGGACTCTCCCGGGCGATCATGGAACCGTGCTGGATCTGTCTGCAGGAATCCTCTCCACCAATTATGAGTTGTTGAAAGATTTGATTCTCGATGTGAGCAGCACGGTCGATCCGCGGCAGTTTTATGTAAGCGATTTAACTGTCAGAGCGGTGAGTCCGGATTCCCATGCAGCTGCTGCCCCGGTCCCGCCGGACAAATCCCGTCAGTTGATCAGGCAGTTCGAGCAATGCGGTCAAACCTTGAGAGTTCAATTTATTGAGCGATTCTCCAGGGATGCGCAGGATCAGCTTCTCCATTCGATGGATCAGGTGCTGCAGAAGCTTAAGGGCATGAATGAGGCCGGGCTTGAGAAATTCATGACGCATTACCGCTATTCGACGCAAAACAGGAAGACGGAAGGTTCGGGTCTGCAGGAATTATGGGAGCTGCTGACTTTAATTAATGTGGTCTATCCCAATTGGAACTTCATCGCTCCTGATGATCTGTTTCAACTCCCTAATTTGCGGATCGACGATCATTACTGGGTTCGCCTCCTCTACTCGGTGCACAAAGAAACGATGCCGGAGATCATAATCGGGTTCTTGTCCAAGCTGTACAACGGGGCTTTCCGCCAGTTTCTCATGCATCCGGGCCAAAGCGATATTTTTCCGCATCGCTTCATTCTGGAGAATGTCAATGCGGAATCGATGATTCCTCAAAACGAGGAAAATATATGCGAGCATTGCAAAGGCAGGAAAGCCAATTTCAGTAAGATCCTGGTGCAATTCGGACGAACAGAGAATCTTTCCGTATTCCAGGGACTTGAGCCTAATTACCTTGCCAAAGAAGTGAGCATAAGCTGCGCGTCATGTATCCGTCAGGCAAGAAATGAAACCTCTTTTACGGAGATCTGCGAGCGGCTAAGGAAGGTGATCTAAGAGAATGGAACAACAACTTTTCAGTTTTCTGGAAGAGCATCCCGGATTCACGAGGCTTCAAGAACTGGAAGTGCGTCATATTAAGGCCTTGTTTTTTTCATCCCTGCAATTAATGGCCGTTGCCTCCTACCCGAACGAGGTGGAGATGGAACAGCATTGGGAGCGGGCGGCGCATCAGCTGGCGCATAATATTCAAAACCGGCTGCCGCTTGAGCTGGACGATTTGCGCTGGGACATGTATCTGATTATTTTCGTTAATCAGGATAAGATCAGCAGCGAGCTGAAGAGGCTGATTGAGAATAACCGGTTTTATTTTCGCAAGATCGTTCTCACCCGTTCGGATATGAGCAAGTTGAGCGAGAAGCTTCCGCTGCGGTTTGATCTGCCTTCGGGGAAGGACAATACGGGCAATGGGCTGCTGTTTAACGACGGACAGTTCCTTAAGGAACTGAAGGATCGCTTAAGTGAAGGGGCGAGGAACCAACTGGGAGAATTATTTTTTACAAAAGGAGCGAAGAGTGTGGAAGATATGCTTTCCTTATTTTCACGAGGTCAAGCGGAGGGGATGAATCATGAGAATTGAAGCCCTTGCCATGGAAGCATTCAGGGGAGTTCAGGAAAAGCGGACATTCATCTTTCCAAGCGCGGATGTAATTGTGCTCTACGGTCCTAACGGCTTCGGAAAAACCTCGTTTTTTGATGCTATTGAATGGGGACTGACAGGAAGAATTTACAGATTTGAGGATGATACGGAACGTAAACAATATCGATTTATCGGAAACCACTTCTCCGGCGAGACCAAACCATCCGTCACAATCGAACTTAGGGACCGGGAAAACCGGCATATTCAAATTACCCGAACGGGAACAGCCGAATCCGGTTCAAAAACGGACAGTATGTCCAGTAAACTGCAAATCTTTATTAATGGTATCCAGATTGCTGATAATCAGGCTGAAAACCAGCTGCATTCCCTGTTGATCAACGAGGATTGGCAGAAACATGTGGATTTGAACAAGTCTTTATTTTTAACTCATCTGCTGTGTCAGGAAAGAATGAACGGCATTTTGCGGGGGATGAAAGAAAATGAGCGCTATGATTCCGTTTCAGCTCTTTTTGGAACCGATCAGTTTCAGCGCTATAGGCAATTGTTTCATGAGACGAAAAAACGGCTTGAACAGCGTCATACAGAGGCCAAAGGCCGAAAAGCCGCCATAGACCAACAGCTTGGGATCATGGAGCAGGAATACAATCGTCTCAGGGAAGAAATCCGGTTGGATGAAGGGTCGGGCACAAGAAAAAATATATCGGCCATGTTGGGTCATTATGCCCATGAATATGGCTGTGATTGGAAGCTGGATGATGGTACCCGGTTCCCGGAAATCATGAAGCAGCTGGTCCGCCATCTAGGCTCATCGGAAGTTGAACGGGAGCGTATAAGGCAAAAAGAAAAAAGAAACCTGGAGCTGGCAGAAGCGGCTTTGCTTTCCTGGAAGAAAAATGAACCTGATTACAGGAATGTCTCCCGGATTATGGCGAATTTGGAGATATTACGAGGAATGGACAGAACACTCAAACGGTTGGCTCGACTTGTCAATGAGCTCGAGAGATTCCAGAATTCAGAGGAAACCAAACAAAATATAATTTTGCTCATGCAGAAGCTTTCAAGGAAAGTGGAAGAAGAGAAAAAAGAGTCAGAACAATTAGAGCTGGCACGGGATCATTTTCGAAAGGCGCTTGAGGATGCCAGAGAACAAGACGAACGCTACTCTTCCTTGCAGCTTTCATTTCTAAGGGAAGTCAATCATTTAGATTCAGAGCTCAGGACTTCTTTTCTTGACGTCATGAGACAAGTTGAAGATTCACATCATGTTCGAACCGAGCAAGCCCAAATGGTTCAAGCTGCGCATGATCATTATCAACGATGTCAAAACACCGCTCACCAGCTCGAAATGCGGGAGGAACAATACAGGCAATTACTGCAACATGTTTTTGAATATGCTTCTATTCGTCCAGACACACACGAGTGTCCTGCATGCGGAACCCAAAGTGTCGATGCGGAACACTTGCTGTCCTATGTGGAAAAAAAGAGAAATGACATTCATCCCGGATTGGCCGCGACTGAAGAAGAAGTGTCAAAGGCTCATGATGAACTTAAGGCCAAGGAAGCTTTTCTTAAGATCGCTAAGGACGATTTCCAACTATCCTTGGGCGCAGCCGAACATTTTCTTGAACAAAAAGATGAACAACTGTTACAGAGCAGACAGTTTAATTTGAGAACGCTTAAGCAAATAGATTTGTACCAGAAAGAAATGGACATCATGGATCAGTCCTATGAAGAATTTAGAAATCGTCTGCGTGAATTTGGCTTGGAGACGGGGGACCCGACCGTTCAGGAGGAATTGGATAAAATATATCAGACCCTGCACGCGGCCATTGAAGAAAAGCTCTCCCAATTACCTGGAATGGAATTGGAAACACTGCCTGGAAAGTTGGCGGAATGTGAAGCTTTATTGGCGAAGTTTCAAGATGAGCAGGTACTTTTCAAGAATAGGCTGAAGGATGCCGGACTGGATATGGAGGAAGGCCAGGAGCCGGATTTTGAAGCTCTGCAGGAGCAAATGGAGTTCATGGCGCAGGAGCAGGAACAAAGAATTTCCCGTTTGAATGAGAGGGAAGCGAAGATTCTGCAAATACAAGAGGCCTATCGTACCGATACCTCTGTCAGCAGGCTTCAAGCCCTGGAAGGTCTGATGACAGGTAAGCGGCAAGAGATAGCAGACATTGTCGAAGAAATGAATAAATGGAACAGCTATATTGAAATAGCACATGAAGCCATGCAGAAAGTGCCGGAAGCAGTCAATGATTTGAATGAAAAAGTCATGGATCAAATGTTCGATACGATGAGGTCGATTTTTGTCCGGGTCAATTCACATCCCTTATTCACGGAAATGGATTACGATACGGATAAAAAATATAACAATAATCGTCTGTTTCTTACTGTCATGACAGATGACATACCGGAATTGCGCAAACAGGCCAATCCAGCTTATATTTTTAGCGCAGCCCAGGTTAATGCCACAGCAATTTCCTTCTTCCTGGCAATGGCATTAAGGCAGCAATGGTCGCCTCTGGAATTCATAGCGATGGATGATCCCGTCCAGAGCATGGATGATCTGAATGTCGCTGCCTTAATCGACCTTATACGGATGCTTGCCGATCCGCAATCAAAGACAAAAAAACAGTTCATTATATCCACACATGATGCAACCTTTTACCAGCTGATGCGAAAGAAATTCCGTATGTTAAATGTTGGTTTAATCGAGTATGAATCGTATTCTGAAAAGGGACCGCTTGTCAGCCAAAGGTTCTTTGAAGCAAGTCCCAAGAAGACAATCCTGCTCCTTGCCAAACCGGAACAGTAACAGGTCCGGATCTATGAGAGGCCCATGCGCAATTGCGCATGGGCCCTCGATTTTAAAAAGATACAAGCTTACTGCTTCCTGTATTCGCCTGGCGTCATCCCCCGGAAATCCCGGAAAACTTTATTGAAATAGCTGGAAGAGCCGAAGCCGCAGGTCAGGGCAATATCGGTAATGGATTCATTCGTGCCCCGCAGCTGCCGGCTGGCATACTGCAGACGGAGCCTGACGGTAAAGGCCAGCGGCGTAAGGCCGGTAACCTCCTTGAATTTGGTATAAAACCAGGTTTTCTTCAGCTGTGAGCGCCCGATAAGCTCATCCATATTGATCTCCTCGGACCAATGCTCCATCATATACTCAACGGCATCGATAATACCGGAGAATGCGGCCGCATCCACGGTGTTTTCAGCCATCTGCTCCCGGAAATATCGGTGGACGTGCACAAGAATCTGCACCAGCAGGCCGTAATGCTGAAGCTCCCATCCCGGCAGCGCCTTGCGCCGCTCTTCCATGGCCTCCATGACGAGCCGGCAGACAGACTGGGCATATGGAGAAGCAGCAGAGATAAGAGGCGAGACATCCTTGGTGTAGAAAGGAGTGAGCAGGCTGTAGCCGCCGGGCATAGGGCCGACAATCGTTGGTGAGAAAAGCAGCATAATCCAGCGTCCAGGCTTGCCTTCCTCCTGGATCAGATTCCAGTGCGGCTCGAACGGCCGGAGCAGGAATACATCTCCGGGAACGGCGTTGTACATATCATTGCCAAGCGGATATTTCATGGCATCATCCAGTGGAATGCTGATTTCCAGCGCATCGTGCATATGCCATTCATGCTCGGTGTACTGCGCAAGACGCTCCTCGATCGTATATCCGTTGACGAGCTGAATATTGGAATCATACAAGGCTATCCACTCCCGGGCTGCGAATGCTTTTTTATCATTGTTTACTGTGCGGGGAGATCTTCTCCGTTCTCATCCACGCCGAGAGCGCCGCGCGCCATCTCCATATAATCCGGCAGTCCCGACTTCAAGGCAAAAAGCGCGATCAGAACAGGATAGGCCGCCAGCGTCTCGACAATGTGCTCCTGCATTCTTGGCCATACCCGGCCGCCGGCAGTCCGGTAATGCTCAATCAGATCCTCCAGGGCCGGCTCGCCGAAGCATGCGCAGTAAATGGCGAAATCAGCGGCAGGGTCCGCAACCTCCGCCTCGGTCCAATCCAGCAGTCCGGTTACTTTTTCATCCGGGTTTATGAGGATATGCCCGGGGTGCAGGTCGCCATGGACCAGCGACGAATGCTCCGGCCAGAACGAGTCGTCGCTGGTCCAGGCTTGCCAGCGCTGCCATAAGGCGTGGGAAACGCCAAAATTGGCTTTGACTCTGTCCATTCTGATTGAAAGGGTCCGGCGTGCTTCGTCAGGCTGCAGGACACGGATGCCTGCGCTTGCGGCTTCTTCATGGTTGATCCTGTGAAGGGCTGCCATTGCCGCGGCCAAGGATTGGACGAAAACAGCAGAGAGGGATTGCGGGTTGATAACCCAATCGTAGCTTTTGGTCTGGGCATTGATGCTCGCAGCGGGAACTCCCTCCAGCATGGGATATGCAATCAGATCCGCTGTGTGGACTTTCCAATCCGGCACCTGTACCGGAAGCTTATTGCGGATCAGATGCAGCACCTTGCTCTCATAATCCGCGGAATCTATGACATCAAGCCGTCTTGGCCTGCGTATGACCCAGGGCACTCCATCCGCCGTATCGGCAAACATAGCCTGGAAATCGAGTCCTGATTCGTTGATCTTGGCACTCGCAGGGTCCAGCTGAAGTCCGCAGCGGCTTGCCTGATCAAGTAAATCGTTGATATTGGGATTGTCTATCATATCCATATACACCTCATTCATTTGTATTAGGCAACTACGAACCATACACAAATAAACTCAAGCCATTCGTCTTTAAAAAAATGGTTGAGCCTGTGATAGAATGCCAAGCTTACCTGATCCGCATGTAATGGATGCACATATGAGGACTCCTCCATTAAATTTCAGTGTGGGCGCCGTGCCCCTCCCGAATATAACATTTGATTGTAGCGGATTCAATCAGGGGGTTAACATAAATGTTTATAAAAGGAGAGACGCAGGCCCTAAAGAACAGTTTTGAAACGCTTTCTCTTTGTTCCACTTGAATCTTCTTCCAAAGTCGGATACGCTGTTTCTTGTAGCATAAAAAGTTGCTTTTTTTGTCTAAACTGATGAAACGCTTCGGCTGATTATCCGTATAATGTTGGGTGAAATTAGATCAAATTAAACGAGGGAAGCTAATGGAATCATTGCGCAAATTTTTTGCCCAGCCTTCTGCCAGGAGAATTGTGTTTCTTCTGCTGGCCCTGCTGCTGCTGTACAGTCTCCGCCACATGCTTAACCTGCTGCTTCTGCTCTTCCTGGTAACATTCGTTATGGGGAGATTGGAGGGCATCGTAACAAGGAAGCTCAACCGCCTTTTCCCTGTTTCCCCTATAGTTGTGAACGTGGCGCTTTATGTGCTGCTGGTATCTTCTCTGGTGTACGGGATCTTCAATTATGCGCCCAAAATCGTAAGTCAGGTCGTGGACATGATCAACAACATCTCCAAGTTCCTGAGCAGTTCGCAAAATGATGAGGTGGTCCAGCAATTAAACAGTGCACTTGAGAAGGTGGACTATCAGAAATACCTGGGCAGTGCGGTCGATTACATTATGAAGCTGGGAAAATGGCTGGAAATTATTTTGTTCGTCATCCTGCTCAGCTTTTTCTATCTGCTGCAAAAAAACAAGGTCGTGCAGTTTACGATGAAACTGGAGAACAGCAAAATCGGCTGGATCTACAGAGAATTTGATTACTTCGGTACGAAATTCGTTTCTTCTTTCGGCAAGGTTATCGAAGTGCAGCTGCTGATCGCTTTGTTCAATACGGTTCTGACCATGATCGGTCTATGGATTTTGGGATTCCCGTATTTGTTCGCGTTGACGGTTATGGTGTTCCTGCTGAGCCTGATTCCCGTGGCAGGAGTCATTATTTCTTTCATTCCCATCGGCATCATCGGCTATCAGATCGGCGGATTTTCGCTGGTGCTGTGGGCCATTCTGCTGATTTTGATTATCCACTCGCTGGAAACGTATTTTCTGAATCCCAGACTGTACGCCCACAAGACAAAGCTGCCTATGTTCTATACGTTTATCATTCTTATTTTTTCCCAGCATTACATGGGCATATGGGGATTGATTATCGGGATTCCGATCTTCATGTTTCTGCTGGATGTGCTGGATGTGGGGAAAACGGAGAAATCGGGTTGATAACTGCTGCAGCTGCTGGACATCAAGAGCCCTTGAGCGATCAAGGGTTCTTTTTTCTGGCCGAGGAGCCGAAGTTGCGCGTAACATCACATCTTCCTGTGCTATGATAGGATAAGAAAGGCAATCCGATTCATAGACGAAATTGAATCCTGCCTTTTTTGCAAATCGTAATAATCTTGAATATAAACGGGAGGTTTCTATGAGTATAACCCCATTCGGTATAATCGGCGGCGGCTGGCGTGCGGAGTTTTTTCTGCGGATTGCGGCAGAGCTGCCGGAGCGCTTCCAGGTTGCAGGAATTGTTGTCCGCAGCGAAGAGAAAGGCCGGGAATTGGAGCAGCAGTGGCATGTCCCGACCTTCCGCACCATCCAGGATATGCTCAGACGGACGGCACCGGCATTTGTTGTGGTAAGCGTTCCCCGCACGATCGCCCCTGAAATCATGCTGGAGCTTGCAGCCGCGGGAGTACCGGCTCTATGCGAAACGCCTCCGGCGGACAGGCTGGAGGATCTTGTCTCCTTGTATCAGGCTGTAGGAGGAAAAGCCAAAATCCAGATTGCGGAGCAGCATCCCTACCAGCCTGACCACGCAGCAAGATTGGAGGTTGTCCGTTCGGGCAAGCTGGGCAAGGTATCGCTTGCGGAAGTAGCGGTCGCTCATGATTACCATGGGCTCGTGCTGATCCGGAGATTTCTGGATATCGGCTTCGAGAATGCCGTCATCCGCGGACAGTCGTTTACTTCCCCGATTGTGGAAGGACGCGGCCGGGCGGGAGGACCTGAATCCTACCGTCTGGTGGATTCCGAGCAAACGATCGCAACATTGGATTTCGGCGGAAAACTGGGCGTCTATGATTTTACCGGCGACCTCTATTTCTCATGGATCCGCTCCCGGCAGGTGCTTGTTCGAGGAGATCACGGGGAAATCAACAATACCGATGTCCGTTATCTCCAGGATTACCGTACTCCCGTACATACGGAGCTTAGAAGGGTTCACGCGGGTCATGGCGGGGATCTGGAGGGCCATCATCTGAAGGCTGTTCTATGCGGAGACACCTACGTCTACCGGAATGAATTCATTCCCGGACGCCTGTCGGATGATGAAATTGCAGTTGCGGCCTGTCTGGCGCGTATGGCGGAATATGTGGATGGCGGACCGGATTTCTACAGTCTGGCAGAAGCCTGTCAGGATCACTATCTGGGACTTATGATACAAAAGGCGGTCAAATCAGGAGAAGCGGTTACGACTGAAACCCAGTGCTGGGCACAAAGCTAGACGGCTCCATCCCTATTTGCCAAATGACCGGAATACATCTATTACTTTTCATCATGTCATGAATGATCTTGCCATGTTAAACGATACCTGGGATAAACTGGCTGAAACAGCCAAGCAGTTCACGGCCAAAACAGGCAAAGCGTTCGTGGACGGAACGGATCTGATCTACAACGCGCTCCGCGATCAATCCGACGGCGAAATTTATTACAGCAAAGCGGATAAATCGTTGATTGCCGATACGAATCCGCAAAACAAGAAAGCTTACGATTTTACAGTCAAAGGCATTCAGGACCAATGAACTATATTCAAAGCCATTATCATAAAGATTTGGGCATTGAAGAGGTTTCGGAGTATGCGGATTTGAGCACGAGTCATTTTTGCGCGCTGTTCAAGCAGATTTCAGGGTATACCTTCCTCGAATATCTGACCCAATGCCGGATGGAGAAAGCCAAATATATTTTGCTCCATACTGATGTGCTGGTGTATCAGGTGGCGCCTCTGGTCGGCTACCAGGATCCAAAATATTTTACCCAGGTATTCAAGAAAACAACCGGCAGGACGCCAACCGAATTCCGCGAATCCTCATGAATGATTAAAATTTATCTGAACTGGAAGAAAAAAAAGCTGGAAATTGGCTTGAACCAGTGTTAAACTCTAATCACAAAGGAAGGAGGTGCGTCAACATTCATAATCACATGTTGAACGTATCCCTTACCCAATTCAGCAGCATCAATTAATCGTTTCTGTTGAAGGCGCGGGATGCGGATCAATTTTTAAAAAAGCGCCAGGGTGAAGAGACCGTCTACGGACGGTCTTTTTTATGTTTACAGTAAATGCTGAAAACTATACATGGACGTGATGAAACGGCTCTTGCTCTCCTATAGCAGCCGAATACATAAAAACAACGCAGCCCGTTCCCGGGGTGCGTTGTTTGAGGTTTTATAAATGATCCGATGGTTCGGTTTGATCCGGGGGGACGGATGCTTTTTTCGGGGAATTACCGAGCCATTTCGCCATAAACAGCATGAGCGGGGATGAGTCCAGATCGATCAGACCGAACATATCGGCCCAATTATAAACAAGCAGAAACGGCAGCAATGCAATACCCAAGATAGCAAAGAGAATTCCGACGGAGAGACTGCGTGCAATTTTACCAATCGTCATACCTTCATCTCCAATCCCAAGTCTTGTCTTTCAAAGTCAACTGCGGGCATCAGATGCTAATTCTTATATTATAACGTATGCTTCTGCTAAATACATCTATTATTAAACGGATGAATTACCTGTTTTTCGGCTCCAGTGAGCGGTGTGCATTCACTTAAAAATGAACAGGCGATAGTCTGGACCGTCTCGAAACAGGGATTGGAGCAGGCCGTGGAGAAAGGTAATAAAGAGCTTCGCATCTTGTGACTGAACGAAATCCATGCAGTATGAACGGGCAACTGAGCGGCGCCTGGAGGAAGCTCTTGGGGAGACCGGCGGGCAGCATAAGGAGCGGCTTATTCGCTCACTTCAGGAATCACTGGGCGAATTCGAACGCGCTGCGTCCTTGAATCCGGTTCTGTTGGAAGAGGCTGACTGCGGCGGATATATCCGTCAGAGGGTGGAGCTGACAGTTGTGCCGGGGCTTTCCTTCGGCGCTTATGTTCTTGTACCCAAAGGCTCCTCCGGGAAGCTACCGGGCGTTATCGCGCTGCATGGACACGGTTATGGCAGCAGGCAGATTTGCGGTCTAAACGAGGACGGGACAGCAGACAGCGGCCCGCCGGACGGCTATCATCATTTTGCCGTGCAGCTGGCCGGCAAAGGAATGATTGTCATCGCCCCGGATGTGATCGGCTTTGGCGAGCGCCGTATGCAGGCTGATCTGGCGGCAGATCCCGGCGCACCGAGCTCCTGCTACAGGATGTCCACGCAGCTGCTTATGCTGGGCAAGACCCTGACAGGGCTGCGCGTTCATGAAACGCTGGGGGCGTTGGACTATTTTGCGGAGCGTGAGGATGTGGACAAGGCCAGTATCGGCATCGCCGGCTTCTCCGGGGGATCCCTGATCGCCTTCGCTGCGGCGGCTCTGGATGAGCGCCTGAGAGCCTCAGTGCTGATCGGCTTCCCGAATACGTTCCAGGAAAGCATTATGGCCGTACATCACTGTTTCTGCAATTTTACGCCCGGGATACTCACCCATGGGGAGCTTCCGGAGCTGATGGGCCTGCTGGCCCCGCGCCCCTTGTTTCTTGAATCGGGCCAGGACGATCCCATCTTTCCGGCGCACGGCTTCAAGCGGGCGGTCCGGGAGCTCCAGGAGATCTACCGGCAGCAGGGGGCGGAGAACCGGTTGGCTTATGATTTGTTTCCGGGGGCTCACCAAGTCAGCGGCCGCGTTTCTTTTGACTGGCTGAGACGCAGTCTGACAGGCGAGTAAGCTCCCTCTGCAGGCAAAAGGGAGCATGGTCGCTGTCTTTTATGGCCTTCGCGGGCAAGCTCTACTTGGCTTTGAAGTGGACGACGGCACTGTAAAGCATTTTATTGGCAAGAGGATTGAATACCGCCTGGTGGCTGAGAGAGAACACGTCAAGCAGCAAAGCCTTATTGTTCTCAATCTGATCATTGATTTTGATCTCCAGCGTTTTCAAATCATAAGCCTCAAAAAATTCAATCTTGCTCTCAATGCGTTCAAGTGAAAATTCCATGATGAAGCAGCTCCTCTTCTGTATACGTCCCACCATTGTAATATAGACGCACCGCTTTAACAATGCGGCGGGGATGGAGGCTGGACGGGAGATGGTCAATAGAAAATAAAGCGCTCTCATGATGCTTTTTTGCCCCGCTCATGCCTATAATAAGAATAACAAATCTGACGGATGTAAAGGGGCTGCCGATATGATCGTCTATGAGAAAGCGAATGCATTCGTGATGATTAACCAGCATGATCATGCACAAATATCCGGAGTTCTTGCCTCGGAGTGGAACAATGAATGGCTGCATGATCCGAAAAGGAAAGAGGATCTTATCTATGCGGCTTATCAGCATGACCGGGGCTGGATCGATCTGGATTTCTCGCCCTTCTGGAATGACGCGAGGCGCTGCCCGTATTCCTTCCGCGACTTTCCGCTTAAGCCGCGGTTCGCATTTTACAAGAAAGGAATCGCTGAGGTTGCGGTCAAGAATCCGTATTCGGCTCTGCTGTGCAGCCTTCTGTATACGACCTTGTTCGAAAGAATCAGGGATGAGGAGACGCAAGGGTATCTGAACGAAGAATATATCAGGCAAAAGCGGCTGCTTGAGCTGCTGGGCATTGAATCCGCCTTGGATGCAAGGATTCAGCACCACCTGGGCATCATGCTGGTGTGTGACGAGCTATCGTTATTTTTGTGTATGGAGGAGCCTGGGACACCGGCGCAGGAATATGAATGGTTTGGCAGCGGTGTTCATTATTCGGCTGAACCGGGCAGCGAGCGAAAGATCCAGGTCCATTGGCAAAACAAAAATGTAATTGAGCTGTCCCTGTTCCCGTTTCGGCGGGATGTTGCGGCGGCGCTTCCTTACAAGGAAGTCAGCAAACTGGATATACAGGCTGAAGGGATTATTGAGGCCCACCGCAAAGCAGCCCAGCAGGTATTGAATGTGACTTTTACGGGGCCATCCCAGGCATAATTTTTTTGAGCTTCTATGGAACAGGCTTTCTTCGCCCGCAGCGGCGAGTAACCAATAACGGGCGGCGGATCTTGCGGATTGGCTGAATGAAAGAATGGAAAAGGCAGAGAATTGATGTGCCATGAGCAGATGCATACTGAAAAAGGCTTCCGCAGATACGAATGCGGAAGCCTTTTTGGATTACCGGTAAAGTCATCCCGTCCACATCGGCGCTTCTATGCCTGCAGGGGATGCCTTATCAGGCAGCTGAGTCATGGCGCGGACAACGCCGGGCATGCGGTCGGCGGCCGTCACCCAGCGCCACAGGGGGGCCGGGTGCTGCGCGCGGTCCGAAACCATGGGAATTAAGATATGAGCTTGATATTGGCAGCGGCGTTGAATTCCAGACGCTGCTTGCCCTCATAAATAACGGCCGATTTCGCTTTGACGACTTCCTTGTCCAATGTAACGTCATGAGTGGAGAAATTGACAATAACCTTCAGATCGTCTCCGTACTGGGCGCTTTGCACCAGCCGGTCGTCAGTCAGAATGGAGAATCCGCTCATTTCCCTGGTTACGGCCTGGCGATTGAACGGGGACCAGACCTTCAGGTAATCGACGACGCTTGCCTTGTCCTGTTCCCATGTCTGACGATTCATATGATACAGGGGAGGCGCGTTGTACAGCAGCCCGTAAAGCATCCGGTCCGCCTCTTCGCCTTCGATCTTGTAGCTGCCCCACTCCCAATGATTGGTCGTAATGATGGAGTCGTTATATACCAGCTTATATAAGGGAAGCGTATAAGCCGGATCGGAATAGACCTTCTCGTACAGCGGTTTGACGGGCACGGGTTTGCCGTAGCGGTCGGGTATGCCGTCCGCAGAATAATAGCCGCCGACATAATATTCGCTGTCCTCATTGTCGCGCATATCGGGATCGCCCCAGGCGATGACCGGGCTCTCGATTCCTTGGGCGAAAGCGATCACGCTGCTGGCATAGTCGTTGCCGCCTTCCGAGCCGACCACCATTTTGCGGTCCTTGGCAAAATAGCCGAGCCGTTCAAGCCGGGCGTTCAGATCCTGCTGCTGTGTCGTTACATGAGCAGGCGAGTAATCATCATAAATTTCTCCTGTCGCGTCGCAATCCACGAACCAGGAATTAAAGTCGATTCCGTCCTGCAAAATGCCTTCCGTGCGCTGCTTCATGCTGGGCATCGCGAGGGTAGGGTTCAGCTTGCGCCCCCGCTGCAGAAATCCGGCCACCTTTGTCCCGTCCTTGCGAGTGATCGTCGCGTTCTCATAAAGTGAAGAATCCGCGAAGGAAGCGGTGTTCCAGGAGGGATCCGCGTTCTGTTGAATGGAATGATAGGAATCATATGGAGCGATGAGATAGCCCAGCTGATCCGCTTCGCTCACCAGTTGGGGATTCATCAATCCGTCGGCCCAATTGGATAAGCCGATCCAGGCGTTCTCGATGCCGGAGCTGTGCATGTCCTTGAGAAGATTCGTCGAGTCCGACTGGCCCCATTCAGACAAATCGGCTGCAGTGTTCTTGAGCACGCTTTTGAGCAGCAGCTTGTTCAAATCATACAGCTTTTCCTCGCTTAACTTGCCAGGTCCCTGAGCGAGGAGCTTCTCAGCCTCCTCACCGGGGTTCGGGAACACGGAAGGGGAGTAGAACCCTTTCATCCTCATTCCCTGGTTCAGTGCGTCCAGCACGATTCTTTTCTGGTACTTGTCCAAATAATCCTGCTTGGGAACCTGCTTCAGCACTTCCTCATACTCGCCGCTGCCGTCGGCTGTTCCTGCGAGCAGCCGAACCAGCCACGAACCGAGCGGCCCTGGCAGCAGGGCGCGGAGCTTCGGCCAATTCACGTCGGCGTCGGTGAGAATGGACCCGCTCCACAGATAAATCTGGGGGGCTCCGTACAGCTTGCGGATGTTTGGATTGTCTCCGGCCTTTTCCTCCAGCGTGACGAAGTCTCCCTTCTCTTTGACGTAATCCTTGTAAGGGCGCACGACCTCCTGCGGTTCGCTGCCGGTCACGTACAGACGGAAGCCGTAGCTTTTGTCTGGATTTATAGCAGGGAATTGATGCGTAAATAGAAATTGCACGGACGGGGATGTGTCAAAATGGACCTCGTTATTGAACTTGTTCGTCACGACATAGACCATGGAGAACGGCGCGGCATTCAGAGCGAAGAAGTCCATCGAGAACGATTCGCTCCAGGTGTAGGCCTGGCCGTTCAGGAAGGTTTTCCAATTCGCATCGTTCGCCGGAATTTTTTTCCCTTCCCCAATGGGAAGCATATAGCTGTCCGCCTTGACGGCCGGCCATTGAAATTGGGCAGCGCCGATACTGTTCAGACGGATGTCCAAATAATCGCTTTTCTTGGCGATGCTGACCTTGATTTTGCCCGGGTAAGTCCACTGGACCGAATCCTTGCTTTTGACCAGACCGCTTACCTTTTCCTTGGGCAGCGGCTGCGATGCCTGCTGCCGTACGCCGTCCTTGATAATCGTAAGGGCAAAGGTCGCCGGATCCACTTCGAAATCAAAATGGCTTTCCGCCGGTTTCACATTCACGACCCCGTTCGTCTGCAGAACCGGAACCTCCTTCTTCACTGATGGGTGGGGAAAGGCGGGGGCGTCAGCGCCGCTAACGCATCCGGTGGCGGCAGACATCAGCATGCCTGCCGCCAAAATCAAAGCTAATCGTTGTTTCATGTTATCTCCTCCAATTCTTGTCGTTGCAGCCAGACTCAGTGTAAGAGAGTTTTGTTACAGGAAAGTGCATGCCGGCAAAAAAAATCCTCCTGACCTGAAGCGGGAGCGGTAGGAAGACGGCTTGTCCGGAGACAGACGCTTCTGTCATACTGGTGTAACATACGGAGTTTATAGTGGGGGAGGCTTGCTGCTGCCTTTGCCATACAGCGGCCCAGGAGGAAGGAGGTGCGGGCATGAAGCTGCTGCTTGCTGACGATGAACCGCTTATGCTGCAAATATTAAAGGCATACTTTCATAAAGAAGGGTTCCATACGCTTCTTGCGCAGGATGGAGAGGAGGCATTGGATCTGTTCTATAACAACAGGGTGGATTTGGCGGTTCTGGATTGGATGATGCCGAAGCGCAGCGGTGTTGAGGTCTGCCGGGAAATCAAGAAGACGGGCCGGACGAAGGTGCTGCTGCTGACGGCCAAGGGCGATCAGGAAGATGAGTTTGCCGCCCTGCAGTCGGGGGCTGACGATTATATGCGCAAACCGTTCGATCCGCGCATCCTGCTCATTCGCGCGCGCAAGCTGCTGCAGCTGACTGACAAGATTATGCTCGGCGATTTGACCATTGATATGGAGGGACAGAAGATTTATCGCGGCGGGCACGATGTGCTGGCTACCTCCAGGGAATTTCAATTGATGAGATATCTGGTTGTCAACAAGGGGCAGATTGTGACCCGCAAAATGCTGCTCGATCAAGTGTGGGGATTCGATTATTTCGGCGAAGAACGTACGGTGGATACCCATATCCGCAGATTGCGGGAGAAGATCGGCGAGCATCGCATCAAAACATTCCGGGGAATGGGTTACAGTCTGGTGGATGCCGATGAGTAAACTGACCAGGAAGCTGATCCTGCGGATTACGGTGGCGCTGTGCGCGGTTTTTGTGCTGTCTTTTGCCGTGAATACATTTTTTCTTCCCAAATACTTCCTGTACCAGAAGAAGCATAAGCTTGCCGGTCTGACTTCGGAGCTGGCGGCCATGGAGTACGGTCAGCTGGTGGAGCGGATCGGACCTATGGAGGAGCAGTATCAGGTAACGATCGCGTATACTTCCCTGGCGGATACGGTCAATGACCTGAACAGCCGGCTCATCGTGCAGTTTAACCGGAAGGGCATCGCCCTCAGCAAATTTTGGCTGGCCGAGGAAAGCGTGGCGGCGCTGCGCGAAGGGGGAAAAGTCAATAAAATATATGATCAGGCCAAGCTGAAGTCCAGCTTCCTGGTCAATTTCCTGCCTGCAGGCGGATATGTGTTTGCGGTAGGTGAGTCCATCTCCTATTCCTCGGATACGATCCAGATCGTCAACCGCTTCAATCTGTACATTTGGGTTGGCATGCTGCTGCTGCTTATCGTGCTGTCCGCTCTGTATACGACCCGGATTGTCAAACCGCTTGCGAAGCTGAATGAAACGGCAGAGGCGATTTCCAATTTGTCGTTTGCCAAGGCGGATATCCGGACGGGCGATGAAATTGAGTCCCTGGCCGGCAGCATCAACCGGATGAGCGATAAATTGGAGGACGCGCACCAATCGCTGGAAGCGAAGAATGCCAATCTGCGGACGTTTATCGCGGATATCTCGCATGAGCTGAAAACGCCGTTGTCCCTGATTCAGCTGTATGCGTCCGGCATTCAGGACGGTCTGGACGATGGCAGCTATGCCGATGTGATCCGGCAGCAGAGCGAAGCCATGTCCGGGATGATCGACCGTCTGCTGGAGCTCTCCAGGCTGCAGGCCGAGACGTATCAATTCGCGCCGGTCGATTTTCGGCAGCTGCTTGGGGAGATGCTGGTCGCATACCGGATTGCGTTCCGGCAGCAGGACCTGGAGCTGGAGGTGGACGACCGCCTGCCCGCTCAATCATGGGTGATGGCGGACAGGAGGAAGCTTGAATCCGCCCTGCACAATTTCATGACGAATGCGATGAAATATTCGACCGGCAAACAGGTGTCCTTGACGCTTGCGGCGAAGGAGGACGCCGTTCATTTCCGCATCACCAACAGCACGAACACCGGGAAGGAGGCCGAGTGGGAGCGGGTATGGGAGCCCTTCTATGTCATGGAGAGCTCCCGCAGCAAAAAATTCAGCGGCACCGGTCTTGGGCTATCCATTGCCGGGACCATTTTGCACAGCCATAACGCTTCCTTCGGTGTTCTGGCAGAGGAAGGAAAAGTCACGTTTTATTTTTCCCTGCCGCTGCTTCGCCGCGAGCTACGCCCAATCAATGGAGCGGAACATGCCGGTCTCGGCTGATTCCTTGGCTTTCAGGCACATCAACGCGCTCAATAAACCGTCTTCCAGCGGGGAGAGCGATTCCGCGCCGTTCTGCATGATAGCCACGAAATTTTGCGCCAGGGTGGAATCGCCGCCAAAATGTCCTTCGCCCCCTGAGATATCATAGGTTTCCACACGCGGCGTATGATGCATGAATACGTTCACTTTGCCGGTGTAGAAATCAAACTCCAGCGTCCCCTTATAGCCAAGCAAACGCGCTCCGCGCGCGGCAGCCTCCCGGCGGGCAAAAAAGTTCTGCGAATAGGAGACATGCATGCCGGATTCGTAACGGATCAGGGAGCTTCCGGAATCCTCGTTGCCGGTATCCTCCGCATAACAGCAGTACTCCCAGCTGCGCCAGCGATCTTTATTGAAGGCGGTGCTGTCCGGGCAGACCCGGTTATCCTCGCAGTTAACGCATTTCAGGCCGGCCGGCCGCGTGCCCTTGAAAATTTGCTTGGAGGTCATCGCGCCAATCTCGGTGGGCTTGATCCCAAGCAGGCTGTTGATATAATCGAAGTCATGCGTGGCCTTCTGCAGAAACAGTCCGCCGGTTTCCTGCTCGTCCCGGTACCAGCTTTGGTAATAAACCCCGCCATACGGCACATTATTCACGGCCTGCACATTCTCCACCGTACCGATTTTGCCGGAATCGATAATTTCCTTGGCCAGCTGCACGATCGTCGTCAGCTTCAGCGGAAACGATACCACCACCTTCGATATGGAAGCTTCAAAGCCCGCCTTCAGCCGTCTTAAATCCTCCATCGTCGTGGATACCGGCTTCTCCAGATAAAGCGGAATTCCGCTTTGCAGCACCTTCAGCGCCATTGGCGTATGCAGCGAGCAGCGCGTGCCGATTAGTATGCCGTCAAGGCTCTCCGCGCCAAGCATTTCCTCGGCTGTATCGTAATAATGGATGCTGTCCATCCCCTGCGCCTGAAGCTCCTCCCGGATCTCATCCTTGCGCACATCGACGATAGCCGTCACCCTGCATGAGGGCTCCTGCTTGATAATCTCCGCAATTATCGTGCGTATGCGAAGCCCATAACCGATTACACCCAAATTCATCTTGCCATCCTCCTATGATCTGCTTGACTGGATTTACTACCAGTATAAGAGCTGAGAGGCGGGAGGGCTTTGTTCAAAAAGCCCCGTTTTTTGTTGTTTTGCTATCGGGCTGACCCTTCCCGCCGCTGGCGGCACGCGGTATGATAGCATTAACGCATAAAGCGGAAGGTGATGATTGCAAGTGAGCACGCAAGCAGAGCTGGACGATCTGCAGCGGACACCGCTGCAGCAGACCCTTGTCATTGAGAAGCTCATCACGATGTATTATTTTGAACTGGACAAGGACTTCGGGTTTAACGGTGAAAAACATAACTTTTGGGAGTTTCTGTACGTGGACAAGGGAGAAATCGAGGTGTTTGCCGACGGCAGGAGGCAGCTGCTGAAGCAGGGCATGATTATTTTTCATAAGCCGAATGAGTTTCATGAATTTTATGCCGCCAAGGGCAAAGCGCCCAATGCGATCGTCATGACGTTCGACTGCCGGTCAGGCGCAATGAACCGTTTTGCGGATAAAGTGTTCAGTCTGGAGGATGAGGAGCGCAATCTGCTGGCGCAGATGATCAAGGAGGGTGAGAATGCCTTCATTTTCCCGTTCCGCCATCCGCTGGAGCGCCGCGAGGGAGCGGTGATCGGCAGCGAGCAGCTGCTCCGCTGTTATCTGGAAATTTTCCTGATCCGTCTGCTGCGCAAAAGCAGTCTCCTGCAATCGGAGAAGCCCTTGTCCTCGCCAGCCCGGGAGAAAAGCAAGGATGAACTGACCAGACAGGCGCTATTGTTTATGGAAGGAAGAATCGGCGGTCCGATGAATGTGAACGATATCTGCGGCGAGCTGCATATCAGCAAAACCCAGCTCAAAAGCTTATTCAAGCAGAATACCGGCTATTCCGTAAAGGAATACTTCTCGAAGCTTAAGATCGAGCGCGCCAAGCGGTACATCCGGGAAGAAAGCTATAATTTCACAGAGATTTCCCGGCAGCTGGGATTCAGCAGTGTCCATTATTTTTCCAAGGCATTCAAGAATGCCACGCGGATGAGTCCTTCGGAATATGCGCGTTCGGTGAAATCGCGAATGAAGCTTGAAACCGGAAATTGACGGCTTCTTTTTTTAAGGCTGTTTAGGGTCTCTCAGTAGAAGCTGCTCCTGAATATCTTTCATTTTCGATTTGGCGATCAACGCCTGTCTGGGATAGCTGCCGAAGAAGGATTGGTAGGTTTCACCCATCCTGGTTATACGGGACACTTTGCTGAGATTGATCAGATAGGAGCGGTGAGCCTGTACCAGATGAGGAGCCGGTTCCAGTTTGTCATAGGTTTCAAGGGGATCGTTATTCAGCGTATGTATTATAGATTTTTTTCCCATCTTTTCTATGAAAAGTATTTCATTAAAAGGAATGATATGAATATTTTTATTGATTTTTATAATCAGCTTGGGGTCCGGATTGATGAACAAATGATTGGCCTTCTGTTCCATTTCAAGATTATGTTTTGTTCGCTCCAGCGCCTTGTATAGTCTGGTGCGAAGGACCGGTTTTATGATATAGTCGACTGCACCCATATTGAACGCTTCGATTGCATACTCCTGGCCTGAGGCCATCCAGATCATTTTCAGACGGGGGACGATCTGCAAATAGTCCTTTAGCGCCTTAAGTCCGCCCAGGCCCGGCTGCGAAGGATCGGTCAAAATTAAATCCGGCCTCTCCCGGACCATGATTTCCATAACGGAATGTTCGTCGGGAGCTTCGCCAATGAGCGCAATATAAGGAAGCGCAGTGATAAACTTCTTGACTGTTTCTCTTGTTTGATTGTCTTCGTCAGCAATAATGACCCTGATATTTATCATTCTTGTTTACACTCCAATACTTGTTTTGGGCTGCCCGACGAAAAAAAGCGGAATGGAAAAATATTCAAAAATCCCATATGAAAACCGTTTATATTTTAAATATCTATTAGAAATATCTATGATAATCATCGTTTTTTTGCAGAGTCACAGAATGATATGATTTGAAATCATAACGCTAACAATATCAAAATGCAATCACCCTTCGTGCCTAGCGGAAGTGGAGTGAAAATAGTTATCGAATGACTTGAATAGTCGTTTTTCCGGCCTGAACATGGCAGATTTCAGGTATGAACGGCTGTAAACAGGCGAACTTCTTTATTTGACTGCATTAGACAAAAGGCAGTCCTTTTAGTACACTCAATTTGGACCTGCAAGGTATATTTTCCTAATAATTAAACTTTAAATAGGAACTAGAGACTATTAATTAAGAAACTCAAACGATAAAGGCAAACCTGCCGAAAGCCAGGGACGCAAAGCTATGGGCCTAAAGAGAGCATCTCTATGGTCGCCAGGCTGCCGAATTGGTGGTGTATAAACACGATCCAATCGGATGGTGTTTTTTTGTTAAAAAAAACCATTCTGGTCTGAGGTTTGAGAGGTGTTAACGTGAAGAAAAAAATCTCTGAAGATGAATTGTCCCAGCTGATCAAGCAATTGCATCTGGGTGAAGTGGATGCGGTTTCCAGATCTTCTACTAACGAAGGGGATATCAGAAGCCCCTTGAAGCAGGACGGCTGGATTCAGGTAATTGAACACCGCATTATTGTCCATGATCCCGTCAATAATGGCAAGCTCCCCGTCATCAGTGCTATTGCCCCGGTCAAACTAAAGGTAAATCATCATGACATACATTCAGAAATCAACGTGACTTCCAGCGACAGCATCCTTTGGGAAATTGAGAATCAACCGATGTATGAGATTACGGTCTCGGAAGACAAGCTTCACGCTTATTTCCACCTTCACGCCAAAGAACGGTATGCCTGGCAGCTAACCGATACAGAGCCTCTTGCCAAAATCATATTATCTGCCGAGGAAGACAGGAATATGGTTCTTGAAAGTGTGCATTTGACAGATGTCGCCGCCGTGCTTGAAAAGAAATCGATCAAAGCAAACGTCGACCTGGCCGCTATTCATCAGGAATTATTGCAGCCCACCTATAGCCCGATTCTCATCGCCAGGGGCAAAGCTCCCGTACCCGGGAAGGATGCGGAGCTGGAGATTTATTTCTCCGAGGAGATCGAAAGCCGTTTCCATGAAACGGAAGGGACGGTTGACTTCCGCAATCATCTGCAAATTCCTTCCGTCACCAGCGGCGACGTTATTGCCAGGAAATCCCCGATCATCGACGGCATCCCGGGATACGATGTTTACGGCAATCTGATCACGCCCAAAGCGCCGGCGGATATCCTGCTGGTAGCCAAGTCTGGCGTAGAGCTGACTCCGCAGGGGGCCATTATCGCCAGAAAAGAAGGACGCCCGCGGATTACGGGAACCAAAATCAAAGTCTTTGATATCTCGACAGCGTATACCGTCTCCGGCGATGTGGACATTGAAACGGGCAATATTGTCTTCTCCGGCGATGTGATCGTATATGGCAATGTAACCGACAATATGATTATTGAATCTCTGGGGAATGTATATGTCATTGGCAGTGCCTTCAATGCGACCATCACAGCAACAGGATGCATCCATATCCGGGGGAATGTAATGGGCAGCAAGCTGTATTCGGGATACTTCGGTGTCATGTTCAACCGTTTATACAACACCTCGAAGCTGCTGAGCAAGCAGATCGAGAAGCTGCTGATCGGCTCCCAGGTGCTGGAGCAAGCGATCCAGTCACGTGACCAGACGGTTAAATACGGACAGATTGTGCTGCTGCTATTGGAGAAGAAAATGAAGGATATACCGGGGCTAATCAAGGATCTGCTATCCGTGGTCGCCAATATCCGTCATCTGAAGAAAGAAGAGTACCAGAAGCTGATGGAAATGGCGGCGGTTTTCCTGAAGCCCTCGCAGCTCATTGAGTCGGCCACCAGAAATGGCGTCCAGAGCTTCTTGTCCCTATTGACGGACGCCCATCAGGAGGTGGCCCGCATGCAGGAGGCGCTGGTCAATATTACCATCAATCAATGCCATAACAGCGAGCTCAAATCCAATGGCGATATTTTGATCCAGCGCGACGGAGTTCTTGTCAGTGATTTGTACTCGGCCGGCAATATATCCTTCAAGCATCGGCTGGCCGTTTGCCGCGGTTCAAGGCTGGAAGCCGAAGGGGATATCACGGCGAAGATTGTAGGAGGGCAGACCGGAGCGGCCACGCTGCTGAAGGCCAAAAGGCGGGTCAGCGTCGTCAGAATGCACTCGGGAAGAGTCTCTATCGGGAATTACAGTAAGGAAATTCTGGAGTCTGTCGAAAATACAACCTTTGATATCGATAACATGATGCAGGCTTAATCTGATTTCTTCTATAATAAGCACCCCGTGAAAGTGGTGGAATCTTGGTGACTCCGACAGTTCGGCAATATCAATATGTAGGCATGAGAGTAAATAAAAATATGTACAACCAAATGGGTGCCTTGATTGTGCCTGCTTTTTCCCGGCTCACACGAAAAAATCTGAAGCGGCTCATTCAACATCAAATTACGCTGAAGGAAGAGGATATTGAAGATCTTCCGGTCCTGCACCTGCTGAATTCGGCTATTGTTGAAATCAAGGACGTCTTTCATCAGGTCCGGCACTTCGATGAGATTCCGTTTGCGCATGTCCGCAATACGATGGTGCCGATCATTGTGGATATGAGCAACCATATTTATTTAAAGCAGGTTTTCACCTATTTCGGCGAAAATGATGAATATACCTACCGTCATATTATCGCAGTTGCGCTGATTGCCCGTTTAATCGGCAAAGTGAAAGGTCTTGGCGAAGAGGAATTGCTGGATCTGACGATCGCGGGCTTCCTGCATGATATCGGAAAAGCGAAAGTCCCTGAAGCGATCATGAATAAACCGGGCAAGCTGACGCCTGAAGAATTTGATGAAATGAAGAAGCATACGCTTTACGGGTACGAACTTATCAGGCAAACACCGGGGCTTGCGCAGCGGCACGCCTTGGTGGCTCTGGAGCATCATGAGCGCGAGGACGGAAGCGGATATCCGCATGGCATCAAGGGAGAGCAGATGGACCCTTTCAGCAAAATCGTAGCCGTCGCGGACGTCTTTCACGCGATGATCTCGAAGCGGGTCTACAAGAAACAGGTTCCTTTCTATCAGGTGCTGCTGGAAATGTCGCAAAATGCCTATGGGCTGCTCGATCCGGAGACAACGTTATGCTTTCTCGCGCGTATCATGGACATGCTGATTGGCAGCGAGGTCTGCCTCTCCAATGGACAGCGGGGCAATATTATTATGATTCATGCCAATGATCCCTTGAGTCCCCTTGTCGAGGTGAAAGGCCAGTATCTGGATTTAAGCAAAGACAAATCGGTGCATGTGGAGCAGATTATTTGAGAGTGAATCCTCTTTATTTTACCGGTCCCATTGCTCCAAAAGTTATAGCTACGGAAATCTTCATGTCAGCATTGGCAAGCGCGTCACCCCAATGTTCTTCGACTTTCTTGTACTCCCGGAATTCATGCGCGCGTGCATAGAGACCAAGACCAATCGGATCGATTCGATGCTTTTGAATGGTTTGGATCAGGCTTTCGAACTGCGCTTGCGCCAGTTTGGAAACCTTGTGCTCCAACGCCTCTCCATGCTTCGCAATATCATACGGAAACAAATGCTCCGACAGGCTGACGACCATTTTGATTTTAATATCAAACTGAAATTTGCTGTGATGGCAGGACGTCTTAATCTTCGTTGATGTTCTCCTTGTTGAGAAGTTTAACATATCCGTGTCGAAAGGACCGGTCTTGGGCTCGCCGGGAATATGAAAAGACAAGCTGACGCCCGGTTTTGCGTTTTTTTGCAGAATGCTGAGCAGGATCGTTTCCTGGGCTCCCAGAGATGCGGCGTATCTCCCATTATTATGGAGCAGAGCCGTTCCGGATAAGAAAACATTCTTATTGCTGATCTTGACTTCGGATATGTAGGGAGTGATCCCTTTCTCATAGATTTGCCGGTGCAGCTCCAGCGCCGTTGTTTTGACCGTTTCGGATCTCGCGCTTTTTGTATCGATCATCCCGCGCAGCAACACGGGAAGCAAAGGCTGGTCGGGCGGATTTAAGTGGATAATTTCAGATACAGAACCGTCAACGGCAATTACCCGGTCGGTTTGTGTGTTTCTCGGATCGCGATAAATAACATCCAGCATGCGGACCCATCCTTCATGCTTCAGCATGCGTTTGCCGACAAGAATAACCTGGAAGTTCCTTCCCTGGGCAACGCCCACGGTGTGAGCATCCTGCTTCGCTCTTGATTGACGGAGCGACGGAGCGGTGCCGCTTATTTCCTGACTCTTCTTCTTGATGTTTTTGCTGAATACCGGAGCCGTTGAATAGAAGTGGAATTTGTCTTCATTATCGAGATCCATGCCTATTGCAAGAGGAATCGAGGCATTTTCCAAATCCAACTGATCGCTGCAGCCCGAAGCGGTGAACCCGACTATAGCGGCACTGAGCAGCATACATAGCAGCCTTGTGTTCATAAGCTGTTTCTCCTTTGAAAACGATTGTGTATCCATAAGTAAACGAGCAGGCAGACAGGGAATAGGTATTCGATGCCTAAACCGGCATTAAACAGGACAGCTTCCAGACGGTTGCTTTGTTTAAAGGTCGGGCTAAAGAAATAGGCGCCTACGGCAATGATCAGGCACAAAGAACGCAAATGGCTGCGGTTGTCCTGCAGTCCGAACAACCAGCTTGAACAAAATGTAGTGAGATACATAGCCGGGATCCATACCAAGGAGAAAATAAACAGATAGAAGGCGATAAAAGGAACTTCAATCCGTTCAATAAATGTAAACTCGATCGCTTGTAATACACTGATTACCGGTTCGTTATACTCTGTAATTTCATCCGGACTGAAATGAATGAAACAAATCACGGTAACAAACAAGTAAGTGAGCAGAGTCAAGGTGTTTGAAATCAGGATACCGGCGACCGCTTTCTCCTTGCGCCTCAAGAAAGGGTACAGAATAAACGCCGCCGCCATTCCCAGAAAGGGATAAATCGTTGCTTGCACGGCTGAAAAAACAGGCCGCCAACCTTCCTTGAGAATGGGAAGAAGGTGGAGCCAATGCGCATTTTTCAGCGTAACCAAATACATCAATGGAATCCATAATGACATTAGAACAACGATCTGGGCATATCTGCCCAATATACGGGGGCCATGCCGCGCTATGGTGTAAGCGGGAACGAGAAGCAAAATCATAATGGTATACACATGCGTGTTCGGCAAGAGCCATGATTTCGTGATGAGAACCGTCCTGGCGAGTCCATCCAGGGTCAGAAGACAGAAATAGAGTGCCAATACCAGGGCGATCGCTTTGCCGGCCCAAGTTCCTATATAATGCAATATTAAATCGGGCAGGGTATCGTCTGGATGGTTCTTCATCACCAGAATAATGGCGATGCTTGCAACTTCACTTAAAGCCCAACCGATAATCAGCGAAATCCAGCCATCCGTTCCTGCTGTTTCGGCCAGCCTTCTTGGCAACGACAGAATAGGGACACTCACTTGAATGCCGGAAATGATCAAGATAAACTGAAGCAAGCTGATTTGATTGTCCGAATAAGATTTCATTCGCCCTCCTCCTTTGTCCGGCTTTTTTCCTGTCTCTTGGACTGTATCGGCGATGTGCTTATCGGACGTTTATTCATTAACCACAATGGCACGCGAACCAGCGTGTCTTTCCAATCCGCCAGACGTATCGGCGCAATGGGACTGCCATAGGGTATCCCCAGCGATTTGAGGGCAATGAGATGGCCCATCATCGTCATTAAGCCGATGATCAAGCCGACAAATCCGAACAAAGTGGCGAGGATCATAAGCATGAAACGAATAAGCCGGACTGCTGCGACCATATCGTAATTGGGCAGGATAAAGGAAGAGATGGCGGTGAAGGAGACAATAATGACCATCACATTGCTGATAAGGCCGGCCTGCACGACGGCTTGACCAATAACTATGCCCCCTACAATACCGACCGTCTGTCCAACCGGTGCAGGGAGGCGTACACCCGCTTCACGCAGCATTTCCAGGGTGATCTCCATTAGAATCGCTTCCACAAAGGGTGGAAACGGTACTTGTCCTCTTGATTCACCGAGTGTGAGCAGCAGCTTAAGCGGTATGATTTCAAAGTGATAGGAAACGACGGCAATAAAGAACGCAGGCAGAAAAGCGGCAATGAAAAAAGCGAAAATCCGCAGCAACCGCAGAAAGGTTGCAATGGACCAGCGTGTGCTGTAGTCATCGACGCTTTGGAAATAAGTCATAAAGGTGACCGGCGCGACCAGTACGCTCGGTGACCGGTCAACCACCACCACATATCTCCCCTGCAAAATTTGCGATGCGGCCGCATCCGGGCGTTCAGTAGAAATAAGTTGGGGGAAAAGGGAAAATGGATTGTCTTCGATAAATTCCGCGAGCTCTCCAGTGTTAATAATGACATCGACATCCACCTGCTGGATCCGCTGCTCCAGACGCTTGAGAAATTCAGGATTTGCTACGTCGGCCAAGTAGAGGATCGATACGCTTGTTTGTCCTCGCCGCCCGACTATCAGGCGTTTTATTTTCAACTCCAGATTGGGAATATACCGGCGGATCAAGGCAATATTCTGCCCGCCTGTTTCAACGAATCCTTGATGCGCGCCTTTAATTGAGGTCTCCAGCTGAGGGTCTTCAATCGCCCGCTGCGGCCAGCCTTTCGTATCTAATGAATAGGCTTCTGTTCGGCCGGAAACAAATAGAAGGCTTCTTCCATGCAAAATGGAATGTTCAATCTGAGTCCAATTCGATTGAGGAACGATATCGCCCACCGTCATGATTAAATCGCTGCCTGCTTCACCGCTGCCCATCTCGAATTGAAGCGGACGAAGCACGTCATGATTAATGGAGTTTTTATCCGTAAGCCCATCCAGATAGGTGAGAACAGCCTGTTCTCCCGTTTGTTTGATAAGAAATTTGCGTACAATCAAATCGGGTGTATCCGTGAATAAACGGTTTAAGCGGGCAACCACTATGGTCAGGTCTTGATCGATTTTTTTAGCCGTGTGCTGAATTCCTGATTGTTCCTCCACCGGTTTTTCCCCTCTCTCCATCCCTTGCCTGCACACAAATATAATCCTATATTCGTATTCCAATTTGTTATCGGATGTTAGACGTGCATATTTTTACCAATAGTGGCTTTAAGTATTCGGCAACCCATAATGATCCCCCAAGCAAGGAAAGGAGTATATCCGTTCATTCGGTGTTTGGTGATTGATCCAAAATGGAAGTTCTGCGAGTCAAGGAGTGCGAATATACAACATTACAGGCGCTGGAAGGCAATGCTCCAAGGCAGCGTCTCTTATGCAAGGTCAAAGGACTGTCTGAATCGAAGCTGCTGGCGGCATCCGCAAAAGAAATCAATGCTGATTACGCGCATGGGGAGGACTTGAATGCTGCAGAAAATCAGGGTTATGGGTCTTGAGTCGAAATATTCCACGATGTCATTTATTTCGGTCACAGGCGTCATTATTCTGCATCTTATCCATTGGTTCTTAGCTCCCCTCGTGATGGGAGCCACCGCAGGGATGAATTTGCAGCATCGGGACATGGCAGGAAAAGGCTCGGTCATTATGGATGTGCTCCTATTCGTGATGTTCCTTGTGAATCTAACCAGCATGTATTTTGCCTGTCGGCAGCTGGCGTTAGCCTGGCGGAAACGCGCCAAATTGACGCGGCATACTTATATGTGCAGCGCAGTCTCTGTCATTGTTCTGGCCATTGGTGTATACACGATGTTTTCCCTTTAAAGTTCCTTTGTACGCAAATAAATACCAGAGGTTTGAGAAACAAATCCAGGACCGCCAGGCATATGAGCCGGGGATCCCGGATTTGTTTTTGTACTTTTTGCGGGTATGTTTTTGTATTCAACAGCACCTGAAGCCAGTGGATTCGCTTGAATGAGCTTCGAAACCCCATCTCTTTTATTTTTCTGTAAGGAAGAGATAAAAAGTTTATCTTGCATTATGGATTATATATAATCTATTATATTAAATATAGAACATGTCAAGAAACATAACTTGACCAGTTAAGTATTCAAAGGGAGTTGATTCATTTTGAAGGATACGATTACAAAACAGCACTTCGCAGATAAACAGAATATGAGCCATGATGTGATTGATTTTTTCAAGCAGCAGATACTGAGCGGCCAGCTGAATCCAGGGGACCGGATCGTAGAGACGAAATTCGCCCGGGAGCTTGGTATCAGCCAGACGCCCGTAAGAGAAGCGGTTCGGCAGCTGTCAGGCGAAGGCATCGTTACTATCGTGCCGAATAAAGGGCCGGTCATCAATGAGCTGCAGACGCGGGATATTTACGAAATTTACTCGCTGCGCGCTTCCATCGAGGGGCTTGCCATAAGAATTGCGACTCAAATTGCTTCTGATGAGGCTGTTGAACAATTGGAGAATTTCTACGAGGGCATGAAGCTAAAAGAGAAAGAGAAGAACGAGAGCGTCAACTCTCTGCTGCTGGATTCCTGGTTTATTCACCAGTCGATCATCCAGCTGTCCAATCATTCCCGGCTTATACGCACTTACGAGTCGATCTCCTTCCAGATCGCGCTCGTCAACCGGATGCTGGGAAGCGAATCTAGCAAGCAGAAGGAGGTTGAGGAGCATCTGGAGCTGATCACGGCTTTGAAGGAAAGGGATCCCGATAAGGCCGAGCTGACCATGCGCAAGCATATTTACCGCTCTTACCGCGAATGTATGGAGCTGAAGGGCGAAGAGCATCTCGAACACGGGGAGAACTTGTGGATTTAACGATCATCTTGACTTTAGCTTGAGGGGGCGTTCATCATACAGCCGATTTTGAAAATGACCGGTATTATGAAATCCTATTACGGCGTTAAAGCTCTGCATGACATATCGCTTGATATTCATCACGGCGAGGTTCACGCCCTGATGGGCGAGAACGGGGCAGGCAAATCGACGCTGATGAAGATCTTGTCCGGGCTGGTGGAGCCGGATGAAGGAGAAATCTATTTTGAAGGGCGCACGGTGCAGCTGGATAATCCGCAAGCGGCGCTGCGCCTTGGCATCGCGATGATTCATCAGGAGCTGAATCCCATTCCGGAGATGACGGTTGCGGAAAATATTTTTTTGGGCAGGGAGCCGCATTATCCGGGAACACCCTTCGTAAACAAGCGAAAGCTGGAGGAGCAGACGAGGGAGTTGCTGGCCGAGTTCCGGTTTGACGCCGAACCCGATACGAAGGTTGGACGGCTCAGTATCGCCCAGAAGCAAATGCTCGAAATCATCAAAGCCATTTCTTACAAAGCCAAGCTGATCATCATGGACGAGCCCACCTCGGCTCTGTCCGACAGCGAGGTCAAGACGCTGTTCCAGACGATTGAACAGCTGCGCTCGCAGGGTGTGCCGATTATTTATATCTCGCACCGGATGGAAGAAATCTTCGCGATTGCCAATCGGGTGACCGTTCTGAGAGACGGCCAACTGATCGGGGCTAGGCATATAAGCGAGATTGACTCCGACGGCCTGATCACGATGATGGTCGGCAGACCGCTCGACGCCATCTATCCGAAAGAGGAGGCCGCTATTGGCAAGACCGTGCTGGAGGTGCGGAAGCTCACCCGGAGACCGTATTTTGAGAACGTCTCCTTTCAGGTGCGGGAAGGCGAAATTGTAGGTTTCTCGGGGTTGATGGGCGCAGGAAGGAGCGAGGTGATGTGCGCCCTGTTCGGGATCGACCGGCCGGACAGCGGGGAAGTGCTGATTGACGGCATGCCGGTGAAGATTGGCCATCCGGCCGAAGCCATCAGGCATGGCATGGCGTTCGTGACGGAAGACCGCAAGGATATGGGGCTGGTGCTCGGTCTGTCCATCCGCGAGAATATGACGCTCGCAAGCTTGTCCCAGGCAAGCAATGGCCCATTCGTTTCAAGGGTGGCAGAGGACAAGCTGTGCGACGATATGAAGGCGAATATCCGGATCAAGATGAACAAGATGGAGCAGGAGGTTCAGACCTTAAGCGGTGGGAACCAACAGAAGATCGTATTGGCCAAGTGGCTGATGACCTCACCGAAGCTGCTGATCCTTGACGAGCCGACACGCGGGATCGATGTCGGAGCCAAGGCGGAAATCTACAAGATGATCTCCCGGCTGGCACAGGAGGGGATGGCTATTCTCATGGTTTCCTCGGAGCTTCCCGAGGTGATGGGAATGAGCGACCGCATCCTGGTTATGGGTGAAGGTGAAATTCGCGGGGAATTCGCGCGTGGAGAAATGACCCAGGAGCAGCTCCTGGAATGCGCAATGGGGGGTGGACGCATTGCTTAACGGCATGCCCGGTATTCAGAAATTAATAGTGAAAAACAACGGCGGTTCGTCCGAAATGCTGCGGAAATATGGCTTGATCGGGATTTTATTGCTGACTGTCATTGTTTTGAGCATCGTTTCGGATTCGTTTCTGACGGTAACGAATCTGATGAATGTACTCAGGCAGGTATCCATTAACGGCATTCTGGCGGTAGGCATGACATTTATTATTCTGACGGCGGGCATCGACTTGTCTATCGGATCGCTTATGGCGGTCGCCGGGGTCATTGCGGCGAGCATTGTCGCCCACAATCCCGAATCCGTCGGCTGGGCGCTGCTTGCCGGAATGCTGGCGAGCGGACTGCTGAGCGGCGTCAGCGGCGCGATGAGCGCAAAACTCAATGTGGCGCCGTTCGTCGCGACCTTGGCGATGATGACCATCGCACGCGGGATTGCCCTGATTTACACGAACGGAAGGCCTATCGTCGTCAGTTCCTCTTCCTTCAAGTACTTGGGCCAGGGTTATATCGGGCCGATTCCGGTACCTGTCCTTATTTTCGTGCTCATTACGGTCATTATGGCCATTATTTTGTATAAAACCAAGTTCGGCCGTTATGTTTATGCGATTGGCGGCAATGAGAATGCGGCAAAAATCTCCGGTATCCGTGTAGGCGGCATCAAAATCTGGGTGTATGTCATCAATGGTTTCCTGGCAGGTCTGGCAGGCATTCTGCTTGCTTCAAGGATCAGCTCCGGGCAGCCCAACAGTGGGATGGGCTATGAACTGGATGCGATTGCCGCTGTTGTCATCGGCGGTACCAGCCTCTTCGGCGGGCGCGGTTCACTGCTTGGCACGATCGTGGGGGTTCTCATCATCGGCGTGATCAACAACGGTCTTAATCTCATGGATGTATCTTCTTATTGGCAGCAGATTATTAAAGGTCTGATTATCGCAGGCGCCGTGATTCTGGATCAGCGCGCCAAGAGACAGTAATACCGGGGATCAGCGAATCGCACCCTAAAGCGCGATTCTGATTTGATAGGCTGCTTTTCAAAAACCAAGAGGCATGGAGGAGAGCAAGACATGAAGAGAAAGCGCGCATGGAAGTGGTTGGTGACCGGGGTTCTTACAGCAGTTGTACTGACAGGATGCAGCAGCGGGGGCAATGACAAGACGGAAGCAGAGAAAGGAAATGCTGGAGCGGGCGGGGATTCAAGCTACAAAATCGGTGTCGCCGCACAGGGCTTGTCTCATGAATTTATCAAATCCCTTGTTGAATCGATGCAGGAAAAAGCGGATGAGCTGAAGGTCGAGCTGGTGGTCATGGACAGCCAGGACAAGATCGAAGAGCAGCTCAATCAGGTCGATACTCTGGTATCGCAAAAGGTAGATGCGGTTATTCTGAACGCTGTCGATCTTGTAGGGTCGAGCCCGGCCGTTGATAAAGTCAAGGATGCCGGCATTCCACTGGTCGAGGTGATTACATTCACCGAGAACGAGAGCTACGATGTGTTCGTAGGAACCGACCCGAAGCAGTCCGGCGTCATGATGGGCGAAATATTGGCGGACAAGCTAGGCGGCAAAGGAAACGTCGCGCTCCTCCAGGGACAGATCGGACACTCCGCAGAAATCACCCGCGGTGCGGGATTGAAAGAAGCGCTGTTTGACAAATACCCGGATGTGAAGCTGCTGTCTGAGCAAACCGCTAACTGGAATCGCGATGAAGCCATGAGCATTACCGAGGACTGGCTGCAGCGTTTCCCGGAAATCAACGCGATTGCCGCCCAGAATGACGAGATGGCGATGGGAGCCCTGCAGGCGGTGGAAGCAAGCGGTCGCAAGGATATTATCGTCGTCGGTATCGACGGCATTGCCGATGCGCTCAAAGCGGTACAGGAAGAACGTCTGACTGCAACGGTCCTCGACAACGTGACGGAGGAAGGCAAACGGTCCGTTGAAGTGGCGGTCGGCCTGATCAAGGGTGAGAAGTTCGAGAAGAAAGAACTGGTCGACTATGTGCCGATCAAAAAAGACAACGTCGACGAGTATCTGGGCCAATAATATTCTTTGCAACCGGGCAATGGGCCGCTGGAGCTGCTCTTTCGGCGCCGGCGGTTCCTGCCCTCTGCCTGGATTGACGCTTGTTTAATGAAGGAGGTATTCATGTATGCCCGCTGCTTTGGAGCCGTTTGAATACGCTATGCTGCCTGCTCCGAAACAGGCGACAGGGTCGGAGGACCGTTTCGCCTTTGACAAGAGCCGCATCACGCTTTATCTGGATGATGACGCTGCTGCGGACACCAAAGACGTTGTGCTCAGCGAGCTTGATAAGGCGGGATTTCGCCATGTCGTCCTGACCGGGAGGGATGCGGATGCGGATCTCACCCTGCTGCTGGGCCGGGAGGTTCCCGGGGATATGCGGCAGCTGATCCGGGAGCAGCCGTTTCCCGAGCAATCCTATGCATTGACGATTGACGCAAGCGGCGCCGTTATTCATGCCATCCATTGGCGAGGCGCATTATACGGGCTGGCGACATGGATGGAGCTTTTGCAGGCTTCCACTGATGGATGGCTGCCCGGGGTCCGCATCATCGACGGACCCGATTCGGAGAAAAGAATCATTTCGCCCACCCTTGCCTGGTATGCGGGCTTTGCGCGCGCAGGCTTCGGGACGCAGCTGTGGGAAGGCGACCGCTGGGAAAGCTTCGTTGACTGGTGCTACCGGCACAAAATCAATGCGCTGAATATCGTCATGTACGGCTTCTGGCCGTTCGAATTTCCGGAGTATCCGGAAACCGTATTAAGGGATCTGAACATGAAGACCTGGTCCAGGGAAATTAACGGGTGGATCGACGTTTCCTTCACGCATCCCAATTTGCGCAGGCCTTTCCTGGAGGGGCTGATCCAATACGCCAATGCCCGGGGCATCGACGTATACGCCTATATCGGATTAAATTCCTACAGCGGCGGCTACCCCGTCGTATATCCGCAAAGCAGGGGCAAGCTGTCTCAGGAGCTGATGGATAAAGGCCATGTCAACAATTACGATTCCCTCTGCACTTCAAGAGAGGATGTCCGCCGATATTTGACCGCAAGCGTGAAGCAGATCGAGGCGATAGGCTTTAACGGACTCGTGTTTGAGGAAAGCGAAGAGGTGCAGTGGTTCTGCCAATGCACCGAATGCCAGGCCCGTTACGGGCATCTTGCGCCGAATGACGCAAAGCATACCGTTTCTCTGGAGCTGCTGCAGGCGTATATGGAAGTGCTCCGTCCCGAGACGCTGATCGGCCTCCGCTGGCTGCGCGAACCTCCGGTAATCAAGGACAGGGAGACACTCCTGGACTGGAAGCGCAGACTGCCGGAAAGAGTCAAGCTGTTCTGGGCGCCCGGACTTGAGGATGACGACGGGGAGTTTCTCAAATGGGTTGAGGTCTTCGGCCCGCAGCGCATCTGGTCGCGCAACTGCGAGGGGAGCGGATTTGCCGCAAGCCTGGGAAGAATTCCGTACATCATACCCGACACGTTCCCGGATCAGCTGAAAAACTATGCCTTCCAGCATTTGTGGAATGATATTTCACAGTTCCAGGGCTCTGTCAACACAGGCTGCGCCGGTATTAACGGCTATGGTTTTGAATGGTACGGTCATGAGCTGTTCTTTATGGCCGCAGCCCAATATGGCTGGAATGCCTGGGCTTTTGACCACGACGGTTTCCTTGCCCATGCGGCCCGCCACCTGTTTGGCAAAACCAACGGAGCGCGTTATGAAAAGCTCATCCGCAAGCTTCCCTGCATCCATGAAACGCAAATCTGCCCCACACTGCCTTCATTCCCGTTCATGCCTGACAAGTATATCGGCGAAGAGGGTTGGCAGTATCTGGACGCCTGTTCGGCTGCCGTCGAAGAAGCGCTGGCCTATTTGGGCGCTATTCTCGGCTCTGACGGATTAACGCAAATCCAGCGGGAATGCGCGGAAGCCACGACGGTTATGGCCCGCAGGATGAAGGAAATTATCGCAGCCGGCATTTATTTCAACCGGTTTTTGCAGGAGCGGGACACAGGCAGCGGGAACTTGCGGCTGCTGGACGGGCTGGCATCCCGGGCACTGAAGCATGCCGAAGAGGATTACAGGCTGATCAAGGAGCATTACTTCGACTCGAAGGAGCATGACTGGACAGGGGTTGCCATTGGCGAATACTATATCCCGCAGGTCATTAATGAATATAAGAAAGTATTCGCTGCCGTACTTGGCGATGCCTATAAGCCGGATGAAAGCATGCCGCATATGGTCGGCGGGGAAAGTCTTCCCTGGGAATGGCTGCTGGAATGGGGGCCAAAAATCGCAAGCGCGAAGCCGATGGCCGCGATCAGGAACCGGGAAGGAGCATCTCGTCCATGAAGCACGCTGCGCTTGAACTGCTGGAAAAGCTTATCGCCATCCAAAGCGTCAATCTCCATTATGGGGAAGGGGCGCAGGGGGAAATGGAAATATCCCGTTTTATTGAAGCGTATTGTCTAAAGGCCGGACTGAAGGTCAGCCGGCAGCCGGTCATGGAAGGCCGCGATAATCTGATCATTGAGCTCCGCACCGGGCATCCCGGGTCCGTCCTGCTGTTTGAGGCGCATATGGATACCGTCTCTCTGGGCAGTATGGAAAATCCGCTTGAAGCGGTATACAGGAAGGGCCGCCTCTACGGCAGGGGCGCATGCGATACGAAAGGCGCTCTAGCCGCCATGCTGGTGACGATGGAGACCTGTGCGGCTGCGCCTGAGCTGCTCTCCTCCGATCTGGTCTTATGCGCTTCGGTTGATGAGGAGCATGCTTTCCGCGGACTGCTGAAGTTTCTGGAGCTGGATATGCCGGTATCCGCAGCGGTTGTGGGAGAGCCTACGGAGCTGAAGATCGTGGTCGCCCACAAAGGCTGCGTGCGCTTTGCCGTACATACGCATGGCAAAGCGGCGCACAGCTCCGTGCCGCATGAGGGGGAGAACGCCATCGTAGCCATGGCGGAGATTATCCGCTATCTGGCAGATATCGTGACGCCGGAACTTGCTTCCATCACTGACGGCTTATGCGGCCCCGCGACCTTGTCGGTAGGGACCATCAGCGGAGGCGATCAGATTAATATTGTGCCGGAGCGCTGCACGATCCAGGTGGATCGCCGGATTATCCCCGGCGAGGATCCCATAGCGGTGATGTTGGAGCTTGAAGAAGGGCTGGAGCAGTTTTGCAGGGCAAAAGGGCTGCGTCATTCCGTAGAGCCGCTGCTGCTGGATTATGCTCTGGACACGCCGCATGATTCCCCTATAGTGAAGGCTGCCCGCGATACTGCAGAGCGGATCGGTCTGCAGAGCGGCATCTTCGGGGAAACCTACGGCAGCGATGCCAGCAAGCTGCAGGGAATCAAAGGCATCCCGTCCCTTGTATACGGTCCGGGCTCCATTGCCCAGGCGCATTCCAGGGAGGAATGGGTGCCGGTGCAGGCGGTCGAGGAAGCGGCCACATTCTATGTGGAGCTGGCGCGGGCTTTCCGTGCCTAGCATGCCGCTGGAGCAGCAGTTCCGGACTTGTCCGCTAAACAGGATAGACGAGAGCAGGAGGATGGAACGATGAAGAAGGAAATAATCTATACGAACAAAGCCCCGGATCCGGCAGGCAGTTACTCGCAGGCGGTCAAATACGGCAATATGCTGTATGTGGCCGGCACCTGTCCGTTCGAATTGGGCTCCAAACAGGTGAAATACCCGGGAGATATGGCCAGACAAACGGAGCTGGTTCTGGAGTATATGAGCCATATTCTGGAGAGCGCGGGATCTTCGCTTGACCGGGTGCTCAAGGTGACCTCGTTCATCGACGATCTCGACCGTTTCAGTGAATACGACAAAGCCTATTCCCGTTTTTTTCAATCGGAACCGCCTGTCCGCAGCACGATCGAGATCGGTAAATTTCCGCCGGGAATGTGCGTGGAAATCGAGTGCATAGCCTATATAGAGGAATAGAAAGCCCGTCAGGAGTGAAATGCCCATGAAGCTAAGTGACCGCGTTTACCTGGTTGGCAGCGGCAAGTACGGGATGGAAATGAGCGATCCCATGGATTGCAATGTCTATCTGCTGGATGGGGGTTCGGAATGCGCGCTGATAGATGCGGGCGGAGGGATCGATCCGGAGCGGATCGCTGCCAATATTCAGAGCTGCGGGTTCTCCATGGACCAGGTGCGTTATTGTTTTCTGACTCATGTTCACGGCGATCATGCCGCGGGCGCTTATTACTTCCACAACCGTTACGGCGTGCAAATTGGCGCTTCGGAGGAAGCGGCTGTCTGGCTGGCAGCCGGCGATATGGACAAGACGAGCATGAATCATGCCAAGCGGGGCGGGGTTTATGATCGGGATTTTCAATTTCCCGCCTGTCCGGTTGCAAGAAGGCTCAAAGAGGGAGAACCTGTCCGGATCGGGGATATCACCCTGCAGGTGATCGACAGTCCCGGTCACGCCAGAGGTCACGTGAGTTTCCTGTGGGAAGCGGGCCTTGACCGGCGCAGCCTGTTTGCGGGGGATACGGTATTTGCCGGCGGCAAGGTCGTCATCCAATATGTGTGGGACTGCCGGATCGATGAGTATGCCGCGACCCTTGAGAAGCTGCATCAGCTGCGGGTTGACCGTCTTTTTCCCGGACATGGTCCGTTTCTGCTGGGCAATGCGTTTACCCATATCGAAAAAGCGCATGGATGCTTCAGCAGATTGGAAGTACCTCCGAATTTATAAGTCTACCGGAAAAATCGGAGCAGGCGTCTTAAGGGGCGGTGTGACCCGCCCTGTAGGCGAAGGGTATAGTAATGCGAGGGCACTCCCCGGCAGCGTGCGAAAGGACGGTTATTATGAAAGCTCTTATAGATAAATCGAATTTTATCGGACTGGATCAATGCACCTGGTTGTTCTGCGGGGCTGAGTCTCCGGTACACCGCGGAGCATTGGAAGCCGTTCATGACTATATGAATGCCCGCACCGGCGGCCCCCGGGGACGGGAACGGAATGCGGAAACGGAGTGGAAATGCAAAACCAATCTGGCCGCCCTGATTGGCGGAAATGCCCGGGATATCGCGCTGATGTCCAATGCGTCCGAGGCGATCTCGATGGTGGCGCAGGCGGCCGTGCTGCAGCCGGGCGACAATGTGATCATCAATAAACTGGAATTCCCTTCCGGCATACTCCCATGGCTGGCCTTGAAGCAGCAGGGGGTGGAAGTGCGGGTTGTCGAGCACACGGACTGGGGCGTGGATGCGCAGGACATTCTTCGTTTGGTCGATGACAGAACCCGGCTTGTCATGACCAGTCATGTCAGTTACTTGTCAGGCGCGCGCATCGATTATGCGAAGCTGTATGAAGAGCTGCAGCATACGAACGCGCTGCTGCTGCTGGATGTGACGCAGTCGCTTGGCGTGGTGCCGGTCGACTTAAGCAAAACCGATATCCTCGTGAGCAGCTCTTACAAATGGCTGCTTTCCACGCATGGGCTTGGGGTGCTTGCCTTCAATCCGGGACGGTTTCAGGCGCTGACGCCTAAATATATCGGCTGGAGAAGCGTCGTCGAAGGTCTGGAGGAAGAACGTTTTGCATCTTTTGCCGTTCATTCCGACGCAAGAAGGTTTGAGCTGGGTTATCCCAGCTATCCGACGGTTTACGTTCTCGAATATACGACAAGGCTGCTGCTGGAGACGGGCATCGGGAAGATCGAGAGTCATGTCCTGAAGCTTGGCGGAATGCTGATCAGGCAGCTTGAGGATCTGGGATTGCAGGTCATGACTCCGGCAGAACCTTCCCGCCGGGCCGGCAATATCAGTTTTGCTTTTCAGGATGCCGCCGGGGCGGCGGCCAGGCTACTTGAGCATGAGGTGTATGTAATGGGCGGGGACAATCGCGTGCGCTCATCCCTTCATGCCTACAATGATGCGGATGACGTGAAGATGCTGATTGACCGGCTGCCGGCTGCCCTCAAGTAAAGAGAAGCCGTCCTGGGTTTAACCGTTATTTTCAACTGAACGAACGATTAAGGGGGAACCATTCATGCAAGCATTGGTATGGACAGCTGCCGAAACCATGGAATACAACGTGATTGACAAGCCTGTTCCGCTTCATCATGAGGTGCTGATCCATGTGGAGGCCGTCGGCATCTGCGGATCGGAAATTGAAGGCTATCTGGGCCATAACAGTCTGAGGGTGCCGCCGCTTGTCATGGGACATGAATTTTGCGGTCGGATCGAAGCGGCAGGGCAGGACGTAAGCGGGCTGTTGAAGGGACAGAAGGTTGTGGTCAATCCGCTGCTGCACTGCGGCGTATGCGGCTCATGCCGTAAAGGCCATACGCAGCTGTGCATAGCCCGTCAAATTATCGGCATCCACCGGCAGGGAGCTTTCGGGGAATGGGTCGTTGTGCCCGCATCCAGCGTCGTTCCGGTCGCCGAGGAAACCGATCCTGTCCGCGCTTCGCTGGCGGAGCCGCTGGCCTGCTCCCTTCGCGCGACCCGCAGAGCTATGCAGCGGCATGCTTTTGCCAATGTGGTGATTTTCGGAGCGGGCGGCATCGGGATTCTGTGCGCAAAGTCCGCCAGGCTGCTCGGAGCGGAGCGGATTATCGTTCTGGATACACATGATGAACGGCTGCAGATGGCCGCCGGGGTCGCGGCGGATTATACCTTTAATCCGCTTCAATGCGATATCAAGGCGGAGATTGCGGCGATAACCGGAGACAAAGGCGTTGATGTCGTCATCGATGCGGCCGGCTTTCAGCCGACGCGGACGGCTGCCATAGCGATCGTCAATCCCGGCGGAACCGTCATGAATATCGGTCTTGGAATTGACGATACCGTCATTCCGGTCAATGTTCAGATCCGCAGCGAAATTGAACTGTTGGGCTCTTTCTGCTATACGCAGCAGGATTTCCTCGATGCGGTGGGGCTGCTCGAGGGCGGTCGTGTAACCGAAGAAGGCTGGACGGAAGTACGGCCGCTCTCCGCCGGAAACGAAGCCTTCCAGGACCTGATCAACGGCCGGGTCAAATCAGGGAAAATATGTCTGACGCTGGATGGTGAACGGGCATGAGAACGTTGAAAGTCGGGATTATCGGCCTTGGCAGCTGGGGATTGAACCATTTGGAGGCTTACCGTCAGCTGCCGTTCGTAGAAGTTGTCGCCGTGTGCGATGCCAACCCCGAGCGTCTGCGCGTCGCGCTGCAGGATTATGGCGTCGAAAATATATACGACGAAGCAGAGTCGCTGCTGGGTCGCGATGACATCGAGCTGGTCAGTATCGTGACCTTTGAGCGCGGACATTTGAAGCCGACGATTCAGGCCCTTCAGGCTGGCAAGCATGTCATTGTGGAGAAGCCCATTACGACTGATCCGGAAGAGGCCAGGCAGATGCTTGCCGCAGCGCAGACCTATCAGCGTTATGCGGTGCCGGGACATCTGCTGCGGTTTGAGCCGAAATATGCCGAGATCAAGCAGATCCTGGACTCCGGGCAGATCGGCAAACCGGTCAGCATTTTCATGAAACGCTCGCGGGAGAACGGTTTGTTCGCCACCTATCAGCGTACGCATACCGTGTATGAGCTGATGATTCACGATATCGACCAGGCCATATGGTACGCAGCCGGAAGGGTGAAGAAGGTTTATGCGGCAGGCCGCTCGGTATCCGGCACGCAAACCCCGGAAATTCTATGGGCCCAGCTTCAGTTTGATAATGGGGCGATTGCGGTTCTACACAGCAACTGGATGACGCCGGATGCGGCCGGCATTGCCATTAATGATTATACGGAAGTGATAACGGAGAATGGGGTCATTCATTTCGACACCTCTTTGGCAGGTGTTCAGGTGTGGACGGGAACGGGAAGAACAACGACGGACGTGTCGATCCATCACAAGCAGAACGGCAGGATAATCGGTGCCCTGGTTGAGCAGCTGGGCTATGTGAGTCAATGTATTCTACAGCAGCGAAATCCCGACTTCATATCATTCGAAGATGCCATTCACGGCGTCGAGGTCGCGGATGCCATTGTCAAATCGGCACAGTCCGGGCAGGAAATCACCTTGTAATCCCGAGCCCAATTGGAGCAGCTTGGCGGGAGCGACAGGAAAGGAAGAATAACATTGAAACTGGTTCAATTTACTGAACGCTCGGAAACAAACGGTCCGCTCTATCTGGGCGTGTGGGAGGAGAATAATCTCGTCAGTCTTCTGTCCGCAGGGACGCTGAAGGCGTTTATCGAACAGGTCGCGGGCGGCGTCGACTGCCGGGAGTTGTGCCGGACTTTGCGGGAAACCTCCGACAAAACCTACGATCCGGCTGCTATCAGGCTCGAAGCGCCGCTGCATAACCCGGGAAAAATGATATTTATCGGTTTGAATTATTTTGACCATGCGGCCGAGTCCAATATGGCGGTTCCGAAGGTGCCGGTTCTTTTCCCTAAATATGCAAACTCGATTGCCGGTCCGGAAGACGAAGTTGTCATCCCTCCGGAGGTTGCGCAGTGCGATTATGAGGTGGAGCTTGCCGTCATCATCGGCAAACCTGCCAAACGGGTCTCTCCTGAGGAGGCACTGGAGTATGTATTCGGGTACACCATTGTGAACGATGTCAGCGCCAGGGATATTCAGCTGTCGGAAGGACAGTGGACCAGAGGCAAAGCCATCGATACCTTTGCACCCATGGGACCCTGTATAGTGACCAAAGACGCTGTTGCCGATCCGTGTGCGCTCGAGCTCTCCTTGACATTGAACGGACAGACGATGCAAACCGGCAATACGCGGGATCTGATATTCAATATTCCTTATCTGATCTCTTTCCTTTCCCAAACCATTACGCTTGCACCCGGGGACATCATCAGCACAGGCACGCCGCCGGGAGTCGGAATGGGCAAAAACCCGCCGGTCTGGCTGAAGGATGGAGATATTACGGAAGCCTATGTGCAGGGGATCGGTTCGCTGCGCAGCCGCTACGTCCAAAGCCGCGTTCCCATTCAACCGGTTTCGCAAAATTAAAGCAGGGGGCTGGGGGATATGGGGAAATTTCGTCTGAGAGTCAGTTATAAGATTACGAGCGGTTATATTATTTTGCTCCTGTTTCTGGGTGTGACACTGTTTATTGTCTCCGGAGCGATCCAATCCCTTCAGGGCGAGCTGAGCTCGATCGTCAGCCGGGACTTGAAGATTCACGAATTGACCCATACGCTTGATAAATACGCCTCCAGTCTGGAAACCGATGTGTATCGTCACAGCGTTACGGGAAAACGGGAAGATATGGATCGATATGAAAGCGACAGGGAGAAGTGGAGGCAGGACTATGGTACGCTCAAAACCTTGTTTGCGGGCAATTCCGATCAAACAAGCCGGTTGGTCGGCGTATCCGATGCCATGGAGCGGTGGTTTGCCATTTCGGACAAAGCTGCCGCGTCGATCTCGTTTCAGCGGTCTGCCGATGCCGCGATTCAGTATTTCCAGGATAATGCCGGCGACAAGGCCATGACGGGCATGAAGGAGCAGCTTTCCCGGCTGCGTCAGTCCGAGAAATATGTGACGGAGAAACGAATCGGCCAGATCATTGCAAACAATGACCGTCTTCAGTCGCTGCTCCAGGCGATGGCGATTGCTTTGTCTGTACTGACTATCGTATTCTCCTGGCTTATATCCAGAAACATTACAGGCAATCTGAAGCGGGTCACTGCGGCGATCGGCGAGATCGCAAAGTCCGGCGGAGATTTGACCAGAAGGATCAGGGTCAAAGCGACGGATGAAACCCGGGAGCTCGGCGATGTCACGAATAGGCTGCTTGCGTCCATGCAGGTGATGATGCGCCACATTCAAACCCAGGCTTCCCGGCTGTCCCTGGTTTCCGAGCGTATCGGCACGGGTTCGGCCGGATCGATCAGCGTGAATGATCAGGTCAGAGATGCCGTCCAGAAGGTGGCTGCGGGAGCGGAGAAGCAGGTTTCCCGGACTGAAGAAATCTCAGCCACTATGCAGGAGAACATGGGGGGGCTGAGGCTGGCTGCCAGGGGTACGGAAGAGGCGGCGGAGCTGGCCAGAACCACACAGGCGGCTGCGGACAGCGGGAGCCGGAATCTGGACAGGACGCAGGAGGAAGTGGCGAAGATCGAGCGCGCTTTTACGGTGATTCAGCACAGTGTTTCCCAGCTCTCGGCACAATCGGCGCAAATTCTGGACATTGTCGTGTATATGAGCGAAATCTCCACGAAGACCAATGTGCTGTCGCTCAATGCGACCATTGAAGCGGCGCGGGCCGGGGAGCACGGAAGAGGGTTTGCCGTTGTTGCAGCCGAAATCCGCAAGCTGGCCCAGCAGGCGGCGCAATCGACAAGCGGAATCGAATCCACGCTTTACCGGATGAATGAGGATGTGAAGACCATTGTCGAGCTGATCGACAGCAGCTCCAGGACGGTATATAACGGGATTTCCGCGATCAGGGAAACGGAAGACAATGTCAGATCCGTTGTCGATCATGTCCAGGAGCTTTCCGTGCAGGTGATCGAAGCCGCTTCATCGATCGGCCAGATTGCCGCGGGCAGCAGGGAAGTGGCAGAATCGGCGGAAGAAATCAGCAGAGTGACCGAAGAAACCTCCGCTTTCACGGAGCAGATGACAGCCATGGTGCTGGAGCAAACGTCGGTGCTGCAGGAATTTGCGCAAACATCCCTTCAGCTGAAGCGGGTGTCGGATTCATTGATGGAGACGGTTGGCCACTTTAAAGTGGATGACGACTCACAACAGGATGGGACAAGCTCATCGGAATCCGGAGATGGCCTGGATGGGAATACCCTTAGCCCTGCAGTGTCCAATTCACAATGGCATATAAAATGACATAATATTGAACGAAAATGATTGATGTAAACAAAATAATTGATTTCCCCTTCATTTAATGTTACATTAATGTCATTAAATATAACGTATAAATGGAGAGGGAGAAGAAACATGAATGTCGCTTTCGTTGCTCACGACCGGAAGAAAGAAGAGCTGGTAAACTTTGTCGTCGCGTATGAGCTGCTTTTTCAAGAGCATACGTTGTTTGCTACAGGAACGACAGGCACGCTTATTATGGAGAGCACGAAATTGGATATCATGAAATTTAAGTCCGGTCCACTTGGCGGGGACCAGCAGCTTGGCGCGATGGTAGCCCAGAACGAAATGGATTTGCTGGTGTTCTTCCGCGATCCGCTCGCGTCCCAGCCGCACGAAGCGGACATCAACGCCCTTTTGCGGCTTTGTGACGTTTATGGGATTCCGGTTGCTACAAACATGGCGACGGCTGAGCTGCTGATCCATGCGCTGAAGCGCGGAGATTTCCAATGGCGAGATATTGTTCATCAAAACCGGCCTGTTTATATGACAGAAAGGAAAGCCAAGCCTGCCGACCTTCAGATGAGCGATTATTATCTAACCTCCAAAGCGACTGGTTTATAATTTTTCTTCCCTCTGAATCCTGTAAGATCGATAACCGATCTTGCGGGATTTTTTTAACCATATAGAATGTATAAGGTTCACATTTATCCATTTCTATAAGGTCTGAGGGAATGCGGCGGCCAGGATCAGTTAGCTGCTTCTTAAGATGAAGACATTGGTAAAGTTCGGGGGACGAAGCCATCTCTGCCGCCAAAGGACGGGGAGCTGAATTCGCTAAAGGCTGGAAGTGAACAAAATAGCGGATAAATTTATAGATTAGTCCCCTTACGATAAATAGTCATAATGACTACAATTAGTTTTGGAAGCGTTTAAGATTTCAACGGTGGCGGGGAAAAATTCCGGGAAGGCGGTGATTTTATACTGAATTATTCTGATTCCATCAATACCGCGCAGCAAACAAAGCAGGAGAATACCGGGCTTTCATATTTTACAGATTAATATTCGAAAGGAGCAAAACGATGTCGCTTCAATGGGGAAAAGCAGCAAGCATCGGCAGAAAAATGCTTTACGCGGTCTTATGTGCCTTTATGTTCACCACGGCGGCGCTGCCTTCGATAGCAGCAGAGCCGTCTGCCGGGGAAGGCCGGTTGATTCACGTTGCAAAAAATGGAAGCGATTCCAATTCCGGCACGGAAGCCGAGCCGTACTTAACGATTAACCATGCGGCGCAAGAAGCGCAGCCCGGGGACACCGTGGTCGTTCATGCCGGATTATACCGCGAAACGGTTAAGCCGGCGCGGGGCGGCACCGACGAGTCCCATCGCATTACGTATACCAATGCAGGCGATGGTGAAGTTGCCATCAAGGGTTCCGAAGAGATTAACAGCTGGACGCCCTACAGCGGAGACGTATGGCGCGTAACGCTGCCGGACAGCTACTTCGGAAATTACAACCCTTACGCGGCACGTCAGCCTCAAGGAGGCGAAGGCGGTTTCTTCGCGGGCTACACCGCTGGAGATGTCTATCTGGATGAGCAGGCTTATTATGAGAAAGGCGCGTTAAGCAGCGTATTATCCTCAGGGGACACCTGGTATACGGAAGTCTCCGGCGGCAGCACAATCATTTACGCGAATTTCGACGGAGCCGACCCGAACGAGAAGCTTGCGGAGATCAATGTGCGCAAGCAAATCTTTGCTCCGGACGCGTGGGGACTTGGCTATATTACCGTTGACGGATTCACTGTTAAACACGCGGCCAATACCTATTCCGATTTTCCCAGCGTGCCGTCCAGGGGACAAGCGGGTGCAATCAGCGTCAATGGCGGCCTGAAGTGGATTATTCAGAACAATATCGTCATCAATGCCCGAACCATCGGCATCGATATCGGCCTTGGCAACGACGAGTGGGCAGGCAACAGGCAGGGAAATACGCGGACAGATTATCACGATACCGATAAGTACGGCTCCCATATCGTCCGCAACAACTATATTGCGAAGTCGGGCCAATCCGGCATCGCCGGCGTATTCTCGTGGAATTCTGATATTATGTACAACATGATCGAGGATACGAACTATCGCGGGGAGTTCAGCGGGGCGGAGACAGCTCCGATTAAAGTGCATTACATGAACGAAGGGCTGATCAAGGGCAATTATATCAAAAACTCCAAGGGCGGCAATTCAGCCGGTATCTGGACGGACTGGGGCAACCAGAATGTCCGTATAACCGGCAATATCGTGATGAATTCCCCGTGGGGATACTATGCGGAGGCCGTACAAGGCCCCATTCTGGTGGACAACAACGTATTTATCGGCAACAGCGACATTCGCATGCTGGATGCTACCGGTGTTGTGTTCGCCAACAATTTGTTTATCGACAACGGTAACATCAATGTGGATGGCGGCGGCAGGGACAACTACTATTTCGAGCCGGGCACGATGAACGAGACCAGCTCCGTCAATTCCACCCAGAAGTTCTTCTGGTACAACAATCTGGTACAGGGCTCTGTGCTGCCGTCGAATGCAGCCAATAAAACGCATGTTAAAGAGGGCAACTTTACCAATGTCATCTCCAGCGTTGCATACACAGCGACCAATGAAGACATGAGTCTCAGCTTTGATCTCGATGTCTCCGGCATCAGCGGCCTGAGTCCGGTGACGCAGGAAAGAGTCGGCTTGATCCCCAAGGCGAACGAAAGCATCGCCGCCGACGTCGATACCGATTTCTATGGCAGCGCCGTACAATCCGGCAGCGTTATGGCCGGGCCTTTTGCAGATGCGCATAATGGCGCAAACACGTATGTGTTATGGCCTCCTCAGGGCCAGACGGTTCCGAAGCCTCCGGCGCCGCCTGCCAATGTGCCGGTCAATCTGGCTCTTAACCCGGACGCTGCTGTCACCGCGTCCTATGAGGATGGCACGTTGACCGCCGCCAAGGCGATCGACGGCAACGGTTCGACGCGCTGGTCCACCGACCACAGCAACGACAACAATGCCTGGATTGCTGTGGACCTCGGAGACATTTATAACGTCTCAAAGGTCGTGCTGTCGTGGGAAGCGGCTTCCGCACGCGAATATAAAGTCCAGATCTCCGATGATGGAGAGCACTGGTCGGATGCGTATTATACCGCGACCGGAGCGGGCGGCAACGAGACTGTTGCCATACGGAAAAATACGCGTTACGTCCGCATGCAGGGCATTGCGCCGAAAACGGCGTATGGATATTCTCTGTATGAATTCGAGATTTACGGAACGCCCGTTGAACCGGATGTGCCGGTCAATGTGGCGCTGAATAAAGCACCGTCCGCCTATACGGCATCATCACAGTCGAATGACGGAAGCGGTGAAGTCAACAGCCAGCCGGATAAGGACCGATCGGCCTTCCGCGCATTCGACGGCAATGCCGGCACGCGATGGGGCTCAAACGGCGGGGATGACAACTGGCTTCAGGTCGATCTGGGCCAAACGGATATCATCGACAAGATCGTTCTCATGTGGGAAGGCGCCTATGCATCCCAATATAAAATCCAGGTCTCGGACGACGGCAGCTCCTGGACGGATGTTCATACGCACAACGATGCTTCGCCCATAGGCGATCATACGGACGAAATTGCGCTGGATCAGCCTGCGGAGGGACGCTATGTCCGCATGCAGGGCGTCAAGGCTGCGACGCAATGGGGGCTTTCATTGTACGAATTCGAGGTTTACGGCAAGGTGAAGCCCGCCGATACCGCGCCCGAGTGGCCGCCGACAGCTTCGCTTGCAGCGATGGAAATCACGGATGCAGCGGCAAATGTTCAGTGGCCTGCCGCAGTTGATAACCAGGCTGTAACAGGCTATAAGGTATACCTGGGCCAAACGCTTGTCACTTCATTGGACGCCAATACCCGCGATTACAAGATCACAGGGCTTGCGGCAGGGAAAACGTATACCGTCAAGGTTGTGGCGATCGATGAGAGCGGCAATGAGAGCGGGGCGCTGGCAAAGACGTTTACGACCTCCGGCAATTCCGCGACGAAGGCGCTCTCCACTACGTATCCGCGCAATTACGGCGATTGGGAAGACGGCTTGCTCGCCGGCAACGGCAAACAGGGCATTATCGTGTTCGGCAGTCCGCGTGAAGACACGGTCGTCTTTGACGATAGGGATTTCTTCATGGCCCGAACGGAAAACCGTCCGAGCAGAACCTTTAATACTGTCAGCGAAGAGAATATTCAGCAAATTCGGGATCTGCTGGTCGCGGGCAGCTATCAGCAAGCGAATCAGCTGGCAGCCGATGTGCAGGGTTATCAAGGCGGCGGCGAGGGCAGCAAGCATCCGGGCTATAAGATGACCATTACCATGCCGGATAGCGGAGAGATTTCGAACTATGTCCGCTCCACCGACTATTCCACAGGCGTTGTGGGCGTCAACTGGTCGGATGACAAGGGCGACTGGGAGCGCGACTCCTTCGTGTCCAGAACAGATGGCGTGACAGTTCAGTATTTGCCCGCACCGACCGGTCAGAAGCTGGACGTCAAGCTCGCGCTGAGCATTGATCCGGGCATGAACCTGCTTAATAAGGGCGTTACGGTGGACGACAATTCCAGCGTGGATTTCCTCAATCTGAGAGCGAAATATCCGAACGGCAGCTATAACGCCGGTTACGAGGGCGTAACGCGAATCGTTACGGACGGGACCAAGGTCATGGACGGCGATGCCGTATCCGTCTCGGGCGCAACCTATGTGCTGCTGCTTTCCCTTACCGAGCGATACGACGGTACTTATGAAGGCGGAGTACCTGCCGAGCAGGAGTGGAATCGGGAGCTTCTGCAGGATAGACTGTCAGGCATTGCCGGCGACTATCAAACGCTGCTGAACCGCCATGTCAGCGAGCACAGTAAAATTTTCGACCGCGTCTCCATTGACTTCGGGGCAAGCGCGGAAGACCGCTCCAAGTCCAGCGAAGAACTTCTCGCCATGCAGAAAGCGTCCGCAACTCCTGTTCCGGCCTTGTATGAGAGAATGTTCTATTCCGGCCGCTATCACCTGCTCGGTTCGAGCAATGACACGGCCGCACCCGATCTGCTGGGCAACTGGACGGGCGACAGCAATGTCGGCTGGGATGGCTATTACCATCTCGACGCCAACCTTAATCTGCAGATTTCCGGCGGCAACATCGGCAACATGCCGGAAGCGATGGCAGGATATTTCTATCTGAATAAGCAATGGCAGGATGATTTCCGCACGAACGCCCGGAAGCTGCTCGGCACAAGAGGGATGCTCACGGGCGGCAATACGCCAAACGGCGAGGGATTGATCTCCAACATCAACTTTGACTATCCGTATCAATATGTGACCGGCGGAGAATCCTGGCTGCTCTACCCGTTCTGGGAGCATTACGAGGTTACAGGGGATAAGGACTTTCTTGCCAATCAATATTATCCGCTCATCCGGGATATGGGGGACTTCTACGAAGATTTCCTTGTCGAGAAGGACAGCAGCGGAAAGTATATTTTTGCAGGATCCATCTCTCCCGAGAACAGACCTGCGGGCGGGGTGCCGCTGTCAGTCAACTCCGTCTATGATATTTCCGGCGCGCGGTTCGCTCTGGAAACATTGATTGAGACAAGCGCTATACTGGGTAAAGACCAGGACAAGATTCCCGTCTGGCAGGAGCTGCTCGATAATCTGCCTCCATATCTGGTCAACAACGATGGAGCGCTTGCCGAGTGGGCATGGCCTGACCTGATGAATAAAAACAACTATCAGCACCGCCATTCCAGCGGCATGATGCCTGTCTGGCCTTATCGCGAGATCACTCCGGAAAAGAATCAGGAGCTTTACGACGCGGCCCGGATCTCGCTGCAGAAGAAAGACGGCGGCAATTATGAAAATGCCGGGCATGGGCTGCTGCACAGCGCTCTTATCGCCGCAGACCTGAACAACGCGGATTCCGTCAATGCAAAGCTGATGCGGTTTGCCAAGGATGACTATTATTACACCAGCCTTGCCACTTCGCATTACAATAATCACGGCACCTTTGCAACGGACGTAGTCAATTCCGTTCCTACGATAATGATGGAAATGCTGGCAACCTCCGATGCGGGAACGCTGGAGCTGCTGCCCGCACTGCCCAAATCCTTAAAAACAGGCTCTATTTCCGGCATGCTCGGAAAAAGCCGGTTTACGATCGACAACCTGAGTTGGGATATGGATCATCGAACGGTAGAGGCTCGGCTAACCTCCGGTATCGACCAGGACTTGACGCTGATCCAGCGTGCAGGTATTGAAGAAATCAGCAGCGATGATGTCGAAATCCAAAGTTCCCCGCTCGGGAACATCGCTCGCATTCTGCCGCTTAAGGCAAACGAAACGGTTACGGTCAAACTGACGCTTAAGGATGCGGCCAAGGTCAATCTTGCCTTGGGTAAAACCGCAAGCGCCTCCTCGCAGTCGAATGACCAGCAGACCGCCGATCAGGCTTTTGACGGCAATTCTGCCACGCGCTGGGGCGCAGATGAAAGCGCGGACAACTGGCTTCAGGTGGATTTGGGCGATATCTATGCCCTTACCGAAGTAGACTTGCAGTGGGAAGCTTCCTTCGCGAAGGCCTACAAGCTGCAGGCATCCATGGACGGCGTGAATTGGAAAGATGTATATACGCAAACGGGTTCACAAGGCGGTATGGAGAAAATTCCAGTGGATGCGCTTGGCCGCTACGTCCGGATGCAGGGTATGGAAAAGTCCGGGCAGTGGGGCTACTCTCTGTATGAAATGGAGGTTTACGGGCAGGAAGCACCGAACATTGCCCTTGGAAAGCCAGCGGAAGCTTCATCCGAGTCTAATGCGCAGCAGACGGCGGCGGCCGCTTTTGACGGTGAAATGACCACCCGCTGGGGCGCAAGTGAACCAGCCGACAACTGGCTTCAGGTGGATTTGGAGGCCATCTACAACGTCAACAGGGTTGTTATTGAATGGGAGGATTCTTATGCCAAAGGGTATAAGCTGCAAATTTCTCCCGATGGCCGGATATGGACGGATGTATTCACAGAAGCAAACAGCAATGGCGGCACAGATATGATTGACCTGGATGCAAGCACCCGGTATATCCGGATGCAGGGTACGGAAAAATCCGGTCAATGGGGCTATTCGATTTACGAAATGAAGGTCAATGGAACGCTCATTGATAACCAGGCTGCGGTTAACCAGGTCATGGAGGAATTGAATGCACTGCCGGCAGCGGCAGAGGTAAGTCTCGGCGACCGTCAGGAAATCGAGTCAGCCAGAGCGGCTTATAATGCGCTTAGTGACGAACAGAAAGTACTGGTAGCTGAAGAAAGCCTGGCGAAGCTGCTTGCTGCCGAGCAGCGGCTTGGTGAATTGACTGAAGCAGGGGGGACGGCGGCGAGCGTCGCGGATGCGGTCACAGCCGTAGCGGCGCCGGTCAAGGATGCAACGATGCTTACGCTTCCGGCTGTACCGGAAGGATTCAGCATCGCGATCAAAAGCTCGGATAAGCCGGACGTGATTGGAGTGAACGGGCAAATTACGCCTCAGGCAGCGGACACGGAAGTAACGCTGGTGCTGACCGTAACAAGAACGTCAGACGGCAGTATGGCCGATACGGCCGAGCTGAAAGTAACGGTGCCGGCGAAGAGTACAATCGAGCCGACAGCGTCTGAGGTTGCAGCGGGGATTACCGCACTGACGCCGCCGTTGAAGGACGTGACGCTGCTTACGCTTCCGGCCGTACCGGCAGGATTCAGTGTCGCGATCAAGGACTCGGATAAGCCGGACGTGATTGGACTGAGCGGACAAGTTACGCCGCAGGCCGTGGATACGGAAGTGACGCTGGTGCTGACCGTGACGAGAACATCGGACGGCAGCCCGGCCGATACAACCGGACTGAAAGTAACGGTGCCGGCGAAGAGTGTGGAGGAGCCGACAGCGGCAGGCGTTGCGGAAACGATCACTACCCTTGCAGCACCGGTAAAAGATGCTGCGCAGCTTCTGTTCCCGGTTGTGCCGGAAGGATTCAGCCTCTCGATCAAAAGCTCGGATAAGCTGGACGTGATCGGACTAAGCGGACAAATTACACCGCAGGCCGCGGATACGGAAGTGACGTTGGTGCTGACCGTAACGAGATTGTCGGACGGCAGCATGGCCGATACAGCCGGGCTGAAAGTAACCGTGCCGGCGAAGAGTGTGGTGGAGCCGACAGCAGCAAGTATTGCGGGAACGCTCACCGCCCTTGCAGCACCGGCCAAGGATGCAACGACGCTTACGCTTCCGACTGTACCGGAAGGATTCAGTGTCGCGATCAAGGACTCGGATAAGCCGGACGTGATCGGATTAAGCGGACAAATCACACCGCAGGCAGCAGATACGGAAGTGATGCTGGTGCTGACCGTAACGAGAACGTCGGATGGCAGTACGGCAGATATGTCCGGGCTGAAGGTAACCGTTCCGGCAATGACGGCAGCTGAACCGACAGCAGCAAATATTGCGGGAGCAATCACAATCCTTGCAGCACCGGAAGTAGATGCAACGCTGCTGACCCTTCCGGTTGTGCCGGAAGGATACAGCCTCTCGATCAAGAGCGTGGATAACCCGGGCGTGATCGGACTGGGCGGGCAAATTGCGCCGCCATCAGCGGATACGGAAGTGACGCTGGTGTTGACCGTGACGAAAACATCGGATGGAAGCACGGCAGATACGGCCGGGCTGAAGGTAATCGTGCCGGCCAAAACCCAGCCTGTTCCAGATAATAATGGCGGGAGTAGTGGCGGCAATAACGGTGGGAATAACGGCAATAACAGCGGCACTACGCTGGATAGTGATGGTGGCGGGACTGGGCAGGAGCCGTCCATGACGCATACAGTGACAACCGGGGATCTGGCTGATCTGGCGGCGGACGGTACCCTGATCGTTCCGGTCTCCGGGGACATCAGGCAGGTTGTGCTGCCGCCGCAGGCGGCGGAGCTTCCTGCCGACGGCCGAATCGTAGTCCGCTCGGAGGCATACGCTCTTGAATTGCCGGCGGGAACCTTACGGCAGCTTATGGAGAGAGCGGAAGCGATGAATCTTGCGGACGGCAAGTTGTCAGTGGATATCGATCTGCTGCCGGAAGCTAATGCGCAGCCGCTGCTGGGCAGTCTTCCCGGTAAGACGAAAGCGACACTTGCCAGTGCGGTGTATGATTTCAGTCTGTCTTACGCAGCAAATGACGGGAAAACAGCGGCGATTGCGCAGCTTGCCGAGCCGATTGTGATCCGCTTGAAGGCGGATCCGGGCATCAATCCGAAGCTGGCGGGTATTTACCGTCTGCGTGACAACGGCGAGCCGGAATATATCGGCGGAGCCTATGAGAACGGCGAATGGGTGTCTCAAGTAAGCGAATTCGGCAAATATGCGGTCATTGAGACGGTATGGCAATTTAGAGATGTCCCGTCCGGTTACTGGGCGGAGAACGTCATTCAAGAGCTGGCCGCGAAGCAAATCGTGAACGGAACAGACGAAGCGTCGTTCGAGCCGGGCCGCGCAGTGTCGCGCGCCGAATTCACAGCGCTGCTGGTGCGTGCGCTGAAGCTGACTGAAACCGGAGACGCGGCCTTTGCGGATGTGAAGCCGGAAGACTGGTATGCGGAAGCGGTCTTGATCGCGGCGAAAGCGGGAATCGCGACGGGGAAAGGCGAAGGCGTATTCGATCCGAACGCGCAAATTACGCGTGAAGAAATGGTGACGATGCTGATGAGAGCGTATATCGCGGCGAACGGCGTCGGCAATGACGGCGCAAGCGGCGCAGTGTTTGGCGATGAAGGGGAAATATCCTCCTGGGCGTCGGAATACGTTCGGAATGCTGCAGCGCTCCAATTGATTCAAGACCGTTCGGCCGGCCTATTCGATCCGCAGGGCATTGCCACGCGTGCGGAGTCGGCGCAAATCATTTACAATTTATTGAATTCCTAATAGACGAAAAGCGGCTGAACAGGAGATCTTCCTGCTCAGCCGCTTTTCTGTCCTTTTAGCGTACATATGTTTCACTAGGGGCTGTTTTCATTGCCTCTGCCTCAGCTCTTTAAATGCGCGGGGGGAATAGCCGGTATGCTTTTTAAATATATTCGAGAAATATTTGTAATCGTTGAATCCCACTTTCTCCGCCACGGAGTAGGTTTTGGCGTCAACCGCCCCCAGCAGGGCTTTGGCCTTCTCCACTCTGAAGCGGTTGAGCCATTCGGTAAACGCGACGCCCATTTCTTCCTTGAACACACGGCTCAAATAATTGGGTGTCACATGCACAACCCCGGCCACTTCGCGGAGACTCATTTCCCGGTTATAATTTTCCTGCATATAGTGCAGCGCAATCTTGACCAGGCTTTTGAATCTCAGCGATTTATTGGCGCGGACAAGCTCTGTAATCCGCCCCAGCAGCGAGCCAATCCATTGGCGCAAATCCTCTAGCGTATCAAATTTCTCCGCTTCCTTATAAGGACTGTAGCGGGAGCCGAAGTCGTTCTGGACGTCTACCCCTATATCCTCGACGCTGCTGAGCGCAATAACAATCAATCGGCCGCATATATTCCGAATGCTCTCGATGCTTGCTCCGCCGGTGACAAAACCGGCAAAAAAACCGTCGACAGCACGGCTTAAATCCTCTTTGTTCAGCGTTTGCAGGCAATGGATGACGGTTTTTTCTTCCTCTGACGGATAAAGCACGGGTCTCGGCGGGTCCGCCGACGCATTTTCCTTGAATCGGATCACGCTGCCTTTTCCCGCATAGGTTTTTTCCCTCAACGCGGATACGGCTTCCCTGTAGGAGGCTGGCAGGTCCAGGATGCTAAGGCGGGCGGCGCCGATGCCGATGGAAACCGAGAGCTTCAAATAATGGTTGACACAATGCCGGATTTCCCCGCACAACCCGGATACGCCCGCCTCTGTCAGCTTCCTGGCGCCCACCAGCCCGATAAGATGCTCAAATTCGCTGTGGCAGACCAGACCGGATGCCCGGGACGCAATCAGCTCTTCGGCAATGTTCATGACAGCGAACTTCAGCAGCTGCTTCTCGGCAGCCGACCGGTTCTCGGTCATGATGGCCAAATCGTCAATATCAATTGTGATGACAGCATATTCCGGCTCCGACAGATTCAGCTTCAGCAGGCGGCTTTTCTCGTGAACGGCATCGAAGTCGGCATATTCGCCCTTCAGCATTTTGTTGATGAAATCGGATTTGATCGCAGGGTAATTCTCATTAAAAATCAGATCGCGCTGCAGCCGCTTGCGTTTTCCGTCCTCTTCCTGCCGGATTTCTCCGCTGAGCCGGCCCATCAGAGCAATCAGCTCCTCCGCGCCTGCAGGCTTGAGCAAATATTCATTGACACCCATGCTAAGCGCCTTCTTGGCATAGGCGAAATCCTCATAACCGCTCAGAATAACAACACGGGCTTGAGGGAGCCGCGTTCTTAAATGGCCGGATAGCTCCAGCCCATCCATCACGGGCATACGGATATCCGTAAGGACAATATCAGGCTGCAGCGCCAGCGCCTTATCCAGCGCCTCCGCACCGTTGGCGGCTTCACCCGCGATTTCGATGCCGCAGCTTTCCCATTCGATGGAAGTGCGAATCCCTCTTCGAATAATCGGTTCATCGTCCACAAGCAGCAGCTTAATCATCTAACGTTCCTCCTCTATATAGGGCTGGCTGACAATAACGGCCATTCCCTGGCCCGGCGCCGAGCGGAAGCTGATTCCATAGGACGGTCCAAAGTAAAGACGGATCCGGTCATTGACATTTTTGATGCCAAGGCCCCGATTGTTCTCTTCAACCTTACCGAGCAGGGCGTTCAATTCCGCTTCGTCCGCGCCCGCCCCGTCGTCTGTAATCCGGTAGATCAACCGGTTCTCCTCCTTGTAAATGTCCACCTCGATGCTTCCACGGCAGCCTTTCCTTTCAATGCCATGGTGAATGGCGTTTTCCACCAACGGCTGGAGCACAATTTTGACCGCTTTGCAGTTCAGCGTATCCTCGGCAGCGCGAAGCTGGAAATGAATCAGATCCTCAAACCGCTTTTCCTGGATGGCCATATAATACTTCAAATGCTCAATCTCCTTGCCGACCGTCGTAAATTCGTTGCCGCTGTTCAGGCTTAGCCGGAACAGCTTGGATAGAGCCTGAACCAGATGCGAGCTTTCATGAGCTTTCTCCATCCGGCACATCCAATAGATCGTGTCCAATGTATTGTAGAGAAAATGCGGGTTGATCTGCGCCTGCAGCGCCTCAAGCTCGGCTTCCTTCCGCTTGATTTGCACCGCGTAGACCTCATTGATCAATTCATTCAGCCGCTTGGACATCCGGTTGAAGCTGGTCCCGATCAAGGCGATTTCATCATTGCCCCGCACATGAATGTTGATATTGAAATTTTCTTTTTCCAGTGCTTTCATCGCCTTGCTGATCCGATTCAAAGGACTGAGCACTCTGAAGGAAAACAGGACGATCATGAGCAGGCATAGGGCAAAGCTTCCCGAAACGGCATAAAGCGTAATATTCCGGATTATTTTCGTATCCCTGGACAGCTCGTTCATCGGCATCAGATTGACCAGCTTCCAGCCCGGGCGCGACAAATTGTAATAGGTCTGAATGAATTGTCTGCCGTCCAGCGTTGTTTTGAAGTAACCGTTTTCATCTTGATGCAGCCGCGGGTCGTTCAGCTTGTCTTCCAGCGTCAGGCCAAGCTTGGCTTTGTCCAATGAAGAAATGACGGTATTCTTCTCATCGATAATAAAGAAATCGACGCTGCCGCCGAGCAGCTTGTCCCGATAGACGGCGGAGAACTGTTCTTCCGCTACATTGATTTTAATAATGGCCAGATTGGAGGACAGATCGTCGATATCCTTCAGCACCTTGATAAAGGAGATGACCGGCAGCTCCGAACCGTCGTATTGGATAATTTCATCCGCAATCCACATGCCCTCGCCGCGAAGTCCGAACAGGCGGCTTTGAAGCTCGCCGTCAAGCTTATTGGTGTTGCTGGCGGTGTCAAATACGAGGCCGTTCATCCCCTGGACATAGATGGAATGAATGTCCGGCTTGAAGACGACAAAGCTGTTGACGGCGTTTTGCGTAGCCAGCAGATCGTTTCGCGATTGCCGGACCTCTTGCGAGGGCAGCTTGAGATAATGAATAAACGCTCTGTTCTGCGCCAGATAGATAGAGGACTGGCTCATATCATTCAGGATGAAATTAAGATTTTCGGCAATCTGCTGAACGGTCTTGAAATTGGACAGGCCGACCTTTTCCTCGATGACCGAAGTCGACTTGACATAAGAAAAGCCGCCTACCAGGAGCAGGGGGATGATCGCGATCAACAGCGAAAAGATCATAAATTTGTACTGCAGACTGAAAAATCTTCTCTTGAATATACGGAACACCCCTTGAAATTATGCGCTTTCAGCCTATCATAGCGCTATCATTCGGGCTTTGTAAAGAAAGCTTCCGCTAGAAAGGAAGAGCAGCGGAATTCAGAATATATTTCGGACATTATTGTAGAATAGTCGCCTGTGTTTCTCCCCGGGAGCCGTCTACAATAAGTGTGGGATTCATAAATAAAGGGGAAAAACAGGAGGAGAACATGAATACAAAAATGTGGAAATTACTCAAATTGCCGCTCGTTGTCGCTTTGGGAACAACATTGCTTGCGGGCTGCGGAAATGCTAATCAGCCGTCGTCCTCATCGAATGCGGAGAACGGAGCGCCTTCGCCGGAGACAACCGCGAAGACCCCGACCGAAGAGACGGTGGAGATTTCTTTCATGAATCTGTGGGCCAAGGACAATACGGAAAATGTGGCTACGTCCGTGAGAGAAGCCCTGGCCAAATTCCAGGAAGAGAATCCGGGTATCGTCATTAAAGAGGAAGCGATCGGAGATCAGAATGCGTATTACACCAAATTGAAAACGCTGGCAGCATCCAATGATCTCCCGGATATCTTCATCAGCAAAGGCTCGGAGCTTGCCATGTTTGCCGCCAACGGCGCTGCCGCTCCTCTCGATGAAATTCTTGAAGCGGACGCCGGCTGGAAGGATGGATTTCTGCCTTCATCCTTCAACGACTTGAGCAGCGGGGGACAAACCTACGGTATTCCGTTCTCGATGCTGGCAACTTCGGTTGTTTATTACAACAAACAGATTTTGGCGGATGCGGGATACGATACGTTCCCCGCTACCTGGAACGAATTTGTGGACGCAATCGGAAAAATCAAAGCGAAGGGCATTGTGCCGATTGCTTTGGGCAACAAGGAGCAGTGGGTGGCCGAATCCTGCATATTGAGCGCATTGGGAGACCGGTTCACAGGACCGGAATGGTTTGCAAGCATTAATGAAAAAACCGGGGCCAAATTTACCGACGGGGCGTTTGTTCAGAGTCTTACCGCGTTCCAGAGCCTGGCTCAGATGGGCGCATTCAATTCGGACTTGAACAGTATTAACAATGATCAGCAGAAAACGATTTATTTCAACGGAAAAGCCGCGATGTTCATAGAAGGCAGCTGGGCAATCGGAGCTGTCGCGTCGGCGCCGCCGGAAATCGCGAGCAATACGGACGTGGCCGTTCTGCCGGCTGTGGACGGAGGCCAAGGCAATCCGCTTGCGACATCGGGCGGCGCCGGCTCCGGCTTTGCAGTGGGAGTGAAAGGATACGACGCCAAGAAAGAAGCGATCGCCAAAGTGCTGAAAGCGATCAGCGGCGCCGAATTTGCTGCAAGTCTCGCCGAGAAAGGCGAGCCTGCCGCGTTTAAAGTCGCCGATTACGACAAAAGCAATGTAAGCCCGCTCGCTGTCAAATACGCAGAGCTGTCGTCCAAGCTGCAGTTTACGCCGATCTATGATTCTTATCTGAGCCCAGCGCTCGTCAGCACGATGAACGCCGGCTTGCAGGATCTGCTGATCGACGCCGTGTCGCCGGAAGAGCTGGCCAAACGGATTCAGGCCGAGTATGAGAAAACAAGCTAGAGCAGCTGGCGGATATTCCGATTTCGCACGGGGATGGTGGCATTCCCCCGTGCTGCAGATAAGGAGCAAGGCAATGATGAACGATTCGACTGCAATGAAAATTAAACCGGTTATGCTGCTGGCTTTGCTGGTTCCGGGATTGGCCGTGTATACATTTGTCATGATCGTGCCGCTGGTGTTCTCATTCTATTACAGTCTGACCGATTGGACGGGGGGGCCGGTCAAGCAATTTATAGGATTTGACAACTACCTGCAGCTGGTCAAGGATCGACTGTTCTGGGATTCCTTCAAGAACAATTTGACCATTATGCTTCTGACGCTGATTATCCAGATGGGACTGGCCTTTTTTCTGACCACTTTGTTCATGTCCAAGCTGATGCGTATGAAGGAGTTTCATCGAACGGTCATTTTTTTCCCGGTTGTCTTGTCGGCGGTTGTTGTGGGCTTCATCTGGCAAATGATCTACAGCCGCGATTACGGCATTTTGAATGCGGTTTTGACCTCCGTCGGACTGGAAAGCTGGATTCGGCCCTGGCTTGACGATCCAGGACTGGTCATCTATTCCGTTGCGGTACCGCTGATTTGGCAGTATCTGGGGATCCCGCTTATTATTTTTTTGTCCGCTGTACATGGGATTCCCAAGGAGATTTACGAGACTTGCGAGCTGGACGGGTGCACGGGCTTCAAGAAAGCAAGATATATTACATTTCCGCTTATTTACGACACGATTAAAGTTGTCATGATGCTGAGCATCTCGTCCAACATGCTTGTTTTTAGCCATATCTATGTCATGACGGGCGGAGGGCCGGGGACGAGCTCCATGGTGCTGGCGCAGTATGCTTACAAGACCTCGTTCACAAGCATGCAGCTGGGCTATGGCAGCGCGGTGACGATGGGGATGTTCGTGCTCAGCTTTGGCATCGTGCTAATCTTCAAACGGTTGACGGAGGTGAGGCGGTGATGTCCGTTCGACTGCTTTTAGGAAAAACCGCGGGATATGTGTTAAATGCGGCCATGCTTGTTTTTTCCCTGAGCTGCATATATCCGATCGTCTGGATTATGTATTCATCCCTGAAAAGCAAAGACGAATTTATGCTGGATTCCGTTTCTTTGCCGGGACGTCTGCAATTCGGTAACTACTACAAGGCGTTTGTGGAAGGCGAGATGAGTCAGTATTTTATAAGCAGCACGCTCAACAGCGCGGTCACTGTCATTGCAGTTGTCGTACTGTCCTTCTGCATGGCATATGCGCTGTCCAGATTCAGGTTTCGGGGACGCAGCTTCATTTACATCTTTTTTATTGCGGGCATGCTCATACCGGTCTACGGGCTGATTGTTCCGCTGTTTCTGCAATTCAAGCAGCTTGGCTTGTACGACAAATTTTACACGCTCATTCTGCCTTATATCGCAATCCGGCTGCCGCTGCCGATTTTTCTGCTGGAGAGCTATATCCGGACCATTCCGAAGGATTTGGACGAAGCTGCCTATATGGACGGCGCCTCCACCTTTTACACGATGACCCGGATATTGTTCCCGCTGTGCAGCCCGGTGATTTCCACCGTGATTATTCTGGTGTTTCTGGATACGTGGAACGAGTTCCCGTTCTCGCTGGTGCTCGTCACCAATGAGGCGTTCAAGACGCTCCCTGTGGGGCTGACCAACTTCTACGGCCAGTACACGACAGATTACACCACCCTGATGGCGGCGATGGTGTTGTCCATTCTGCCGGTCATGCTGGTATACCTGATCTTCTACAAAAATATTATTCAGGGAATGACCGCAGGGGCAGTCAAAGGATAAAATAACGCCCGCAGCGGCGAATCACCGATGATTGCTGTTAAAAAATAACCGGCAGCGCGATATGCGCGCAGCCGGTTTTCTTGTTGAAAAATTCTCATTGGCCCAGGTAGAATAAGCAGCCTGACTATCCCGCATAATAAATCCAGATCCGCCATAAAAACAAAAGATCTGACAATTTGTTTTGGGGATGCAAAATTCGTCGTTTAGGTATACAATAGATACAGATGTGACCATGTCGTTCGCATCAGTCTGGATACGGCCCACCTCTATGATTCTATGTGAAGATTTTCACTAAGAAGGCTGATAGATGAAAAATTATTACATTCCGACTGATTAGAAGAGTATCCGTTTTCAGCAGCGAGCCGGCACTATTTATTTGAATGAAGGAGGAAACGTGCAAATGTCAGAAACAACTGTACAACAAACAGAAGTTACCGCAGTACAAGCAGCTGCCAAGCCGGATGTGCTGGATCAACTGCTAAAGCCGGAAGTACAAGAGTCCTTAACGGTATTGGTGGAACAATTGCCGAAGCTTACCGAAATGATGACTCTGCTTACCAAAACGTATGATCTTGCTTCAAAAGTGGCAACGGACCGCGTGCTTATTCAAGATATGGTCGGAGGCCTTCAAGAGGTGGTAAAGCCGCTTGAGAAGAAAGTCAAAGGCTACGCATCTGCCGTTATCGAAGCGAATGACCGCGCTGAGCAAAGCGAAGCAACCATCGGTTTGTTTGGCATGCTTAAGCTGCTGAAAGATCCGGAGCTTCAGAAAATGCTTCGTTTCAGCCAAGCTTACCTGGATATTCTGGGCGAAAGAAATAAAAAAGACGAATAGATTAATCATTCAGAACGGAGGATGAACGTGAGTAAACATATTCTTATATTGGGCGGCGGTTACGGCGGCTTGTTGAGCGCTCTTTCGGCACGTGAGCATCTGTCGGCAGAAGAGGCTACAATCACAGTCATTAACCGTGTTCCTTCACATCAAATCATCACGGAACTGCACCGTCTTGCGGCGGGCAATGTGGAAGAGAAGGCGGTTGCCCTGCCTTTGGAGAAGCTGCTTAAAGGCAAGCAAATCAACGTTAAAGTCGGCACGGTTCAAAAGATCGACGTCGCAGGCCGTTCAGTGAAGCTTGAGGGCGGAGAATCCTATCGTTATGATTCCCTGGTTCTTGCTCTGGGCAGCGAAACGAACTACTTCGGTATACCGGGACTGCAGGAAAACAGCCTGACCCTGAAATCCGTACAGGACGCCAACCGCGTCTACGCGCATGTTGAAGACCGCATCCGCGAATACAGCAAAACCAAAAACAAAGCGGACGCTACTTTCGTTATCGGCGGCGGCGGACTTACAGGCGTGGAGCTTGTGGGCGAGCTGGCGGACGAGCTTCCAGGCATCTGCCGCAAGAACGGCGTAGATTTTGCCGATATTTCGCTTTATCTTGTTGAGGCTATGCCAAGCATTCTGCCGATTTTCTCGGCCGATCTGATTGCGCGTGCAACTTCAAGCCTTGAGCAGCGCGGCGTTAAGTTCCTGACAGGCCTTGCCATCACAGAAGTGAACGGATCTGTTGTCAGCCTGAAAGACGGCCAAACGATCGATACGAGCACGCTGGTATGGACAGGCGGCGTTCAAGGCAGCACGCTGGTTGCCGAAAGCGGCGTAGAAGTAAACCGCGGCCGTGCCACGGTCAATGAATTCCTGCAATCCGTATCCCATCCGGAAGTATTCCTTGCCGGCGACTGTGCGGTTGTCTTTGGTCCCGAGGGCCGTCCTTACCCGCCGACAGCACAGCTGGCCTGGCAAATGGGCGAGCTTGCCGGCGCCAACATCGCAGCTTTCTTCAACGGCAGCAGCATGGACACGTTCAATCCGGTATTCTCCGGTACTCTGGCGAGTCTCGGACGCAAAGATGGAATCGGCAGCATTGGCGGCAGCGGCATCGAGCTGAAAGGCACGCCGGCTTCCCTGATGAAAAAAGCGAGCAATGCCCGCTACCTGGCTCATATCAACGGCTTGTTCTCACTCGCTTATTAAGATTCACCAGCGGCACATTTCTATTCATACCGGCAGCGCCGATTTCAGCTTCCTGAAATCGGCGCTGTTTTTTATAAAAAAACCACTTATCCATTCCCGGCTGCAGCGGGAGGGTAAGTGGTTGGTTGCATTTTGACCGTAAGTTAGATTGCCTGCGAGAACGAGCTGCATTCCTCGGAACAATAATGATTGTGCAGGGTTTCGCATTCGTCGCAGATAATATGCTGGTGATGGCAGAGATCATTGGCGCAGTTGATGTAACGGTCGGCGGGCTTGGCGCAATGATGGCATTGTCCCACCACATTGGCTTCCTCCGTATGATTGATGGGGATGGAGATCCGCTCATCAAACACATAACATTTGCCGTCGAATAATCTGCCCTTTACTTCCTCATCCTGTCCATAGGTGACGATGCCGCCATCCAGCTGATAAACGTCCTCGAAGCCTTCCTTCAGCAGAAAGCTGCTCAGCTTCTCGCAGCGTATGCCGCCGGTGCAGTAGGTCAGAATCGGCTTATGCTTATTCTCGCTCAGGTTCTCCCTGATCCATTCGGGAAACTCCTTGGAGGTCTCGATGTCCGGACGGATGGCGCCGCGGAAATGACCCAGGTCATACTCATACCCATTGCGGCCATCGAGCACAATCACGTCATCGCGCTGCAAATATTCATAAAATTGCTTCGGAGCGAGCCGCTTGCCGCTCTGGAGAGTAGGGTTGATATCTTCCTCGTTGAAGCGGAAGGTGACCAGTTCCTTCTTGTAGCGGACAAATATTTTACGGAAGGTATGTCCTTCGACGGCATCGATCTTGAAGACAATATCAGCAAAAAGAGGATTCTGGCGCAGATCATGCATGTATTGCTCCGTCTGCCCGATCGTCCCCGATAAGGTTCCATTAATTCCTTCGTCGGCTATCAGGATGCGTCCCTTGATGCCAAGCTCTCTGCAGTAGGCCAGATGCTCCTGCGTAAATTGTTCCGCATCGGGTACGGCGATAAATTTGTAAAACAATAATACATTGTACTCGGATTGCCCGTTCACTTTCTTCACCTGCTTCATTGATTGTAAAATACATTCTATATATTTTAACATAACGTGCTTGATTAACAAACGGAAAAATATTATAACCGGCGCCAGGCTTTTTAATTAATCTTCAGCTTTTCAAATAATCCAACAAGATAATAATCCATTGCGGTCAGTGCATTTTTCTTGAAATCTATTCTGAAACCCTCCAGCTCATGGTCGTCAATCGCTTTAAGCAGCACCTCGGGCATGCTTGCCATATTGGCATACCCTACAATAATGGCGTTCTGAGCCAACAGTAAATCGTAAAAAGCTTCAGCATTTAATAAACTCACTCTTTCAGTCAATAAGCGTACGATATGATCTAATATTGCGTACAACCCCGTGCTGTCTTTAACGGCTGTTTCTTGATCGATATTCTTTTCCAGAATGGTATTCTTTATGGCGCTCAATCGGATCAACATGGAATCCTGGTCCAGAATGCTTTCCATCTCGCTCAGAAAAAAGGTTTTGAATGCTTCAAGTGTCATGGTTTGAAAAGGAAGAAGGACATTCACGAAATTCTGAAAGCGTTTCTCGTATTCGAGGAAAAGCATTTCCATAAATAGAATTTCTTTCGTGCTGTAGTAATAAAACAACGTCCCGTTTGAAACTTTCGCCGCTTTCGCTATATCACTCATTTTGATTTTATCAAATGTGCTGTTCTGATACATTTCACGTGCGGTATCTAAAATCAGCTTCGCTTTCTCTGCTTTAGCGCTTTCCGTCATGGCTCTTTTCATTGAAACCGGCACCTCGATCATTAACTTCTATGTCGACTTGCAGTCAATCGTAAGTAATACATGCAGGATTGTCAAGGAAAAGGACAAATACCCTGACTTCAGATTGAGCATCCTCAAACTGGAATCAAGGTATTCTTAGCAAAGCTTTGTCTTTATTTCATTTGACTCATAATGAGTCTGTCAAAGTTCCTGTCGCTAATCCATTTTCGCAATATAATCAAGGGTTTGGCCATTTTTCCGACAGCGTATCTGATTTTGGGATTCTTCGCTGCGATTGCTTTTGAAACGATATTTGCCACAACGCCAGGGGATGAACCGCCTCCTGCCTGATAGGAGCTTTTGGTTGTCTTCGCAACGGCCTCTGCCAGGTCCTTATACGGACCGTTTCCAGAGGTTTTCAGCATAGGCTCGCTCATCACATCTCCGAATGAGGTCTCAATAATTCCCGGCTCAATAACGATGACATCTATTCCAAACGGCTTCAATTCGAGTCTCAAGCAATCGGACCATCCTTCCAGCGCATGTTTGGTGGCATGATACCATGCGCCAAGCGGCGTGTAGATTTTTCCGCCTACAGATGAAGTATTGATGATGATTCCTTTTCTTTGTGCTCTCATGTAAGGCACGACAAGCTGGGTCATTCGGGCCAATCCGAAAATATTCACTTCAAACTGATATCTCGCATCATCCATGCTCACTTCCTCTACGCTCCCGTAAAGACCAAATCCGGCGTTGTTGAAAAGCACATCAATTCTTCCTTGTTCCTTGATGATTTTATCGATACAAGCTCTGATTTCTTCCTCTATTGAAATATCCATTTTTACTGTTATCGCGCCTGATTCTGTTAGATCGCGCATTTGTTCAACCCGCCTTGAGGCGGCATAAACAATATGACCTTCGGATAGAAGCTTCTTTGCGGTTTCCTTGCCTATACCGGATGATGCACCCGTGATCAAGATGACCTTTTTACTCATCATTCATTCCTCCGCCCTGAATAATTATTTAGTGTATAATTTGTCAACTACAGTTATTGACTCAAAATCAATTATAATTGACTATGAATCGATTATAATTGACTCAGAGTCGATTGTAAAGGCGGATTTTTTGGTGATACATCTTTTGGAGGCTATATGGAGCCGCTAATAAGTGGATGAACGCGAGTATTCCATCAATGACAAGTCCGCTTGCGCCCAGGCGGTTCAACGCAAACATCATGTCTGCATTCGCTATCCGCGAAAAGTCGCAGCGGGATGAAAAAAGGCAGCTTCGCATTGAGCGAAGCTGCCCTAAAATAATTCTATTTTTATTGAGCATAAAAAGGACGACCATAGCTTTGGAGAGGATCCCTTAAGACGTATTTTTCCATCAGGATGATTGCATCAGGGTTGTATTGTCGGTCTGATAATAATCTCATTGACTCCGGTATCCTCGGGTTCATTAATGGCATAGGCAATCGCTCTTGCGATACTGAAAGGCGAGATGGCCATGCTTTTCATTTGACTTGCCATCGCTTTTATTTCAGGACTGCTGATCGTATCGGTCAGCTCCGTATCCGTAAGTCCCGGGGAGATGATGGTGGACCGGATATTGGAGGAAGGAGATTCCTCCTGGCGCAGCCCTTCCGAAATCGCTCTGACTGCAAATTTTGTAGCGCTGTACACGGCTGCGGTCGGACTTACCTGATAACCTACAACCGAGGAGACGTTAAGGATATGTCCCGATTTCTGCTCTCTCATGGTTGGCAAAACAGCGGCGATGCCGTACAAAACGCCTTTGATGTTAACATCGATCATTTGATCCCATTCCTGGATCTTGAGTTCATTCAAATGGGAAACCGGCATAATTCCGGCATTATTCACAAGCACATCGATCCGGCCATATTGCTGCAATGCAAACTGTGCCAGCTTCTGCATGTCCTCTGATGAAGCTACATTCGTTGGTATATAAACAGCTTCTCCGCCGTCTTGTTTAATATCGTTCACGATGGTTTGCAGACGATCCTCTCTTCTTGCCGCCAATACGACCTTTGCGCCCTGTTGGGCCAATAACTTCGCTGTTGCTTCACCTATTCCGCTGGATGCTCCCGTAATAATGATGACCTTGGATTTCAAGTTTTCCATTCGTTATCGCCCCTTAAAGGAATTTTGTTATTGCTTTCCTGCTATGAAACTGGTGTTGGTTATTTAACGGCAGTTGATTATCTTACTGCTGTTGATTATTATTATATAGAGAAGAGAAGTTAATTCAATCGCTAATATACTCGCTTTTGTTTCATATCCAACAGCAGCACCGGGAATGTTCAATAACAGGGGAGGCAATGGCAAAATGGCAGCGGAAACGAAAATAGACCGCCGGATTCTGCGGACGAAGGAAGCCATCAACAAGGCGTTTCTGGAACTGTTTTCAGAGAAAGAACTCGATCACATTACCATTAATGACATTTCGGAACGGGCAAATGTAAACCGGGGAACCGTCTATCTTCATTACACGGATAAATATGATCTGCTTAATCAATGTATAGATGACCATTTGAACAAAATGTTCCATGCCTGCAAATTCAACGAGTTTAATCAGGTGCAAACCGGTCTGATTGATGCGCTGAAGCCTGCATTCGTTTATTTCGAGGAGAATTACCTGTTCTTCTCTTCCATGCTTGCCAATCAAAGAACAACCGTATTTCGGGAACGCCTGATGCAAATCATTGCGTCAACGGTAGACCAGAAGATAAAAATGAATGACATCAATCAGGAAATGGATAAGGAATTGATTGCCCAATTTATGGCCTCAGCCTTCGTGGGTACCGTGGAGTGGTGGATTCTGAATAAAATGCCGCATCCGCCTCAATTTATGGCTGAGCAGCTGTGGAGATTATTTGAACGGAACGATATTTATCCTCTGGACAGATAGAGCGAAAAAACAAGACTGTGAAAAATAAAAGCTCCTGTCCGGCAATAAGCCGGGCAGGAGCTTCTATAATAAGTCAGTGTCCAGCAGAAGGGCAGGGTTCCAATCACCCTACCTGGCAAGCTCGCCAAATCTTGAAAATATCGCGAGCGCGGGATCGATAGGAACCTCGGCGCGCTGTACGTCCTGGGGGATAGCGATGGTGGGAGTCGCTCTTGGCTTCCTGCCGGCAAACTGCGGCAGCCACTGGGCTTCCGCCTCCAGCATCTCGGTGACCATCTCGCGGATTTCCTTCAGAGAAAGCACCGCTGAGGTGAGAGGGTCGAGGGCGCAAGCATGGACAACCGCTTCCGGATCGCCTGTCTTGGCGGCGAGAACAGCTAGACGCTGCACATTAATATTCGTCATATTGAGCGCCATGCACTGCGGCGGCAGATCACCCAGCAGCGTACGGTTCAATCCTGTCCGGTCCGCATAGATCGGTCCCTCCGCGCAGCATTCATCAGGCAGATTGGCGATCATTCCGCTATTTCGGACATTGCCGTTGAACTTGAAGGGCTTGCCTGTCTCCAGCGCTTCTATAATATAGGCGCAGTATTCCACGCTCCGCTTCGGCAGCTTCGTCGGCTCGTTATCCATGATATTCGGCTGATTGTACTTGCCGGCCACATAAGCCGACCACTCGTAAGCCGCGCCGGATTCTCCGCCGAAGGCCGGTTCGTCGCAGTAAAGCGCAAGCTCTCTGGCATTTTTGCGGAACCAGGGGACATATTCGGAGAGATGGCCCGTCGACTCCGTCATAAAATAGCCGAAGTGGCGGAACACTTCCCCGCGCACCTTCTCATTGACATAGAATTCCGGCTGCTCGAACTTCTCCCGCAGCAGGGGATACAAATCCCGTCCCTGATGCTCCAGCCGGAGAAACCAGCCCATATGATTAATGCCAGCGCTTACATAATCGATCTCCGTCTTGGGCAGACCGACGTAACCTGCGATCAGATCCAGCGTCGTCTGCACGCCGTGGCAGAGCCCGACGAATTTCACTTTGGTTTCCCCGAGCGCCCAGCCAATCATCGCCATTGGATTCACATAGTTGAGCAGAAGGGCATTCGGACATAGTTCTTCCATGTCTCTGGCCACATCAAGAATGACGGGAATGCTGCGCAGCGCCCGGAAGATGCCGCCTGGTCCAAGCGTATCGCCGATACATTGATCCACGCCGTACTTAAGCGGAATCTTATAATCCATTTCGAAGGCGGAGACGCCTCCCACCTGGAAGGTGCAGATGACATAATCGGCGCCGGTCAACGCTTCCCGCCGATCCGTTGTAATGGAGACTTTGGACTTCAAGCCATTCTCCGCAATGACCTTGTTTGCAAAAGCCTCCACTTGAGCTGTCTTGGAGGTGGATGGAGCCATGAGTACAAATTCTGTCTCCTCCAGCGCTTCCGTCGCCATAATATCCAGCATCAGTGTTTTGCAAAATACAATGCTGCCAGCTCCTATAATCGCAACTCTTCTCATTTTGTGTTGAACCTCCTTATGGTTTCTGCATGCCCTCATCATAGCATGATTTGTTTTCCAGCTGAACGGTTGTCCCCATAATTATAATCAAGAATATGAAGCGGAATGGCTGAAATGATACAATGGTAATTACGCCGGGCGAGGGGTACAATGGCGATAGATGGGAGTGTTTAAACAAATATGAATATTGAACAAGCAAATCATACGAGGGTGGAACCGGAGAAGCTGCGCGGTATTATTTCCGCATTGGCGAAGAGTGCCGGAATGCCTGAAGAAAAGGCTTTATTTTTGACGGATATATTGGTTCAAAATGATCTCCGCGGCGTACTCAGCCATGGAACCAGACAAATGGCCACCTATGCGCGTATTATGCGCGAGGGGTTGATTAATCCTGATCCGCAGATCAGCACTACGAATGAGGCTCCTTCAACAATCGTGGTCGACGGCGATGGAGGTCTTGGTTATTTTGCCGCTTACCGCGCAGTGGAGAAGCTTGCGGATCGTGCCCGTGAGCAGGGGATAGCGGCTGCGGTCACACGCAATCACGGCCACATCGGCGCAGCCGGCATTTATTCCCGACTTCTGGCCGAGCAAGGCCTTATTGGCTATGTCACCTCCGGGCATCAGCTGGAGCTGAAGCCCGAGGATTCGATTATGAGAGCGGCGGGCGGCTCGCCGATGTCGTTCGCGGTCCCTTCCGGCGAAGAGGTTCCGATGGTGCTCGACTTTGGCGCCATGCATGATTTGTACGCCGATTCCCCTCATGTGGACGAGCTGTTCAAGCTCGCGCCCGGCCTTGTATTTCGCAGTATGGGTCTGGGTTTCATGTGTCAGGCGCTTGGCGGTTTCCTTGCAGGGGTACCGGCTGCTCCGTCCGGGGGAGGCAAAAGCTTCAACGGAGCGAATCAAGGCTCCTTGATTATTGCCCTTGATATAAGCCGGTTTATTTCCCCGGCAGCCTTCAAGGGAGAAATGGATGCCTATATGAGGATGACCCGCACCATGCAGCCTATGCCAGGGTATGACCAGGCGACGCTTCCCGGCGTTTTGGAAGCACAGCGCGAGCGGGACTGGACAATCTCTGGAATACCTGTCAGCCGGGAACATAAAGCCGATCTGGCGGCAGCCGCGGCTGAATTCGGACTGGAGCTTCCGTTCTAATAGCCGGGAGTCGGGGCAGGGGATGGTTGTTTCACAGGAGGCCAATCGATCCCGCTGCAAGGCTGCCAAGAAAGTGCCGGTTTCCAAAATATGGCAGCCGCTATGAACAAATTAGAGCTTGATATCAAGAAATACCAGGGCAGCTCCCTGGTATTTCTTTTTTTTGAATTACAGAAGAAAGTATAAAATCCCTCATGCTTGTCATGTACAGATTTTGTACAGGTGCGGTTGGTATACTGCATTGAATACAGAATGACTGCCCAACAACCGCTGCTGTATTTGGTGAACGGCCGGGCGGGAATGCCGAGGTGAACGCAAGTTGAGAGCGATGTTGATCGATGATGAACGATTGGCTTTGAAACAGCTCAAGAGAATGCTGGAAGAAGTTGTGGGCGGTGTAGAGATCATTGAAATGACATCAAATCCGGTGCAGGCTCTCGAACGGTCGGAGGAGCTTCAGCCCGATGTTGTATTTCTGGATATTCATATGCCCGGTATGAACGGATTGAAGCTGGGCGAGAAGCTGCAGCAGGCGGTGCCGCATGTAGAGATTGTGTTTGTAACGGCTTATGATCAGTATGCGGTCAAGGCATTTGATATTTGCGCGCTGGATTATATTTTGAAGCCTGTGCATCCAATTCGTCTGCAGCAGACCGTAGAGCGTGTGAGACAGAAAATTATGCTGGTCAGGGAGATAGACGGGTTATCTCCAATACCTTGTCCGGAATCGTCACAGATCTGATGTGCTGTGAGCAGCCATGTCCGGGATCTGCAGGGAAGTAACTTACGATAAGGAAGGCGGTAGTCTACGTCTTCTTTTTTTTGAATTTTATAGCTGCTATAAGAATCGCATCCGGATGGTATTTATTTACTCGCCAAAATGGCTATGCTAGTATGATAATACCAACTTCTCAAGTTGGAATTGAAGGCTCGGAGTGATGACATTGCCCGGAATTGCTAAGAATCTGACTGATCTGATAGGGAATACGCCGCTGCTTGCGCTCACCAATTTCACCAAAAAATATCATGTCGAAGCTAAACATCATCGTAAAACTGGAATCTTTTAATCCGGCAGGCAGTGTAAAAGACAGAATTGGCTATGCCATGATCAAAGATGCTGAAGAACGGGGAATTATTCATGAGGATTCCGTCATTATTGAACCGACGAGCGGGAATACGGGTATTGGTCTTGCCTTTGCGGCCGCGGCGATGGGATACAGATTAATTATTACGCTGCCGGAAAATTTCAGTATGGAACGCAGGAAGCTCCTGGTCGCGCTCGGAGCGGAATTGGTGCTTACCCCCGCGAATGAAGGAATGGCCGGAGCCATAAGAAAAGCCGAAGATTTAGCGGCAATAACCCCTCATTCCTATATCCCCCAACAATTTAATAATCCGGCCAATCCGCAAATTCACAGAACAACAACCGCTGAGGAAATCTGGAGAGATACAGATGGAGAGGTAGACATTTTTATTGGCGGTGTCGGCTCGGGAGGGACGATTACAGGGGTAGGCGAATTGCTGAAGGAGCGTAAGCCATCAGTCCGAATCATCGCTGTAGAACCTTTTCATTCTCCCGTCCTCTCCGGAGGCAGCAAAGGGGTTCACAAGATCCAGGGGATTGGCGCGGGATTTGTTCCGGATAACTTTAACCGGTCCATTGTGGACGAAATTATTCAGGTGAAAAATGAAGAGGCGTTCGATACGGCGCGTAAGTTAGCCCGGGTTGAAGGTCTGCTTGCCGGAATATCATCGGGCGCCGCCGTATTCGCCGCACTCCAAATCGCCAAAAGACCGGAAAATAAAAACAAAAATATCGTTGTCGTGCTTCCGGACAGCGGCGAGCGCTATTTGTCCAGTGATCTTTATCCGGATTCATAACGGTACATGTGTACGTAAGATCAGCATGAAGGAGTGACTATTATGGTAGAGAACATTTGGACAGGCAGCAAAGTAAGGTTGCGTTCAATAGTACCTGGTGATTGGGAGAAGTTTCATCACAATGATTATGATACTGAAACCGCCAGGTTATGCGATGTCACACACTTCCCGAGATCGGAAGAAGGCACGCGATCATGGGCGGATAATCAAGCCTCTCTCGGCCCTGATAACGATAATATTATGCTGGCCATTGAAACACATGAGGGCGAGTTGATCGGAAGCATCAATACCCACAGCTGTGATGCAAGGCATGGAACCTTTAAGTACGGTGTTGCGATATTTCGGGAGCACTGGCGGAAGGGTTACGCAGCAGAGGCTGTCAGGCTGCTGCTGCGGTATTATTTTGAGGAGCTGCGCTACCAGAAAGCAACGGCGCATGTTTATGCTTTTAACGAAAGCTCCAAAGCGCTGCAGGAGCATCTTGGGTTCCAGCAGGAAGGAAGACTCAGAAATATGCTGTTCACGAAGGGACAGCATTATGATGAGCTTGTCTACGGCCTGCTCCGGAGTGAATATGACCAGCTGAAAAAAATAGGAAATCTGGCTGACAAGAGCAGTTAGAGGAAACGGCTTCTTGACGTAGAATTATTTGATTAGCGCGATTGATAATCAGGGGGAGGTAATAACCTTGATTGTTTTAAAAATAATTGGAGTCTCGATTATTGTACTTGCGCCGGCTTATGAGTTCTATAGAAGACGTTTATGGAGAAAATCAAATTCATTCGACTCCTTTTGAGGAAGCAGGCAAGCCGGAAGTAGCCCACACCGGTCCGAATGCCGGTGATTAGGGGCCTTTGCATCAGAGTGATGAAATTTCATACGGGATCACAGGAAACCGCCTGCAGGGGCGGTTTTTTTGTCGTTCTGATCATAAGAAACTGATTTTGGCTGTCAGCGATAGCCGTTATTCTTGCGTTATGATCAATTCAATTGGCGTTATGATCAATCTGCCTGGAACGAAATCGGCATCGGATTTGCTTTTTTGCTCATATCGGGAGAAGCCGGTTATCCGTTAGTCTATGGAGGAGATGCATCTCACTAAACGACCAACGGAGGTTAGGGAATGAAAAGACTGTTCGCAACTGCCCTGAGCATCGTGCTGCTGGGCACATTATTAATCGCGTGTTCTTCTAATGGGGGGAACGCCGGCAGCGGCAATACGAATACGGACAAACCGGCGAATGAGACAGAGACGCCTGCCGAAACGACTGCGACAACCTATCCGATAAAGACGGACGAGAAGCTCTCCTATTGGGGAGAAATCAACGGCAATCTGATCGGTGTCAAAGCATCGCATAGCGAAGTTCCGTTCTTCCAGGATTGGCAGAAGAAGACGGGGGTATCGCTCGAATTCACGGCTCCGCCGACCGGCCAGACGCAGGAAGCGCTCAACGTGATGCTGGCTTCCGGCGACCTGCCGGATATGATCGAATACAACTTTCTGGGCTTTCCAGGCGGGCCCGAGAAAGCAATCAATGACGGTTATATCCTCAAGCTGAACGATCTGATTGACAAGTATGCGCCGAACCTGAAGAAGTTCCTGCAGGAGAATCCGGACATCGACAAAATGGTCAAAACCGACAGCGGCAGCTACTATGCCTTCCCGTTCATCCGGGGAGATGAATATTTGCGCGTGTTCCAGGGGCCGATTATCCGCAAGGACTGGCTGGACGAGCTGGGTCTTTCCGTTCCGGAGACGATCGACGAGTGGACCGCAGCCTTGACGGCCTTCAAGGAAAAGAAAGGGGCGGCGGCGCCATTCTCGGTAGTCAGCAAGCCGCGCTTCTTCAATGAATCCGGCAACGGCGCGTTCCTGGGAGCGTTCGGCGTGAACCGCGGCTTCTATCAGGAGGACGGCGTGATCAAGTTCGGACCGTCGGAGAGCGGCTTCAAGGAGTACCTGAGCCTGTTCCGCGATTGGTACCAGAAGGGCCTGATTGATAAGAATGTTGCCACTGCAGATTCGAAGGCGCTCGACAGCAGCATTGCTTCGGGCGCTACAGGAGCAACCATTGGTAATGCGGGCGGCGGCATCGGCAAGTGGCAGCCGCTTGTGGAAGCGAACAATCCGGAAGCGGTGCTGGTGGCTGCTCCCTATCCGGTATTGAAGCATGGCGATATGCCCAAGTTCGGGCAAAAGAGCATGGCTTATGCTTCCGAAGGAACCGTAGCCATAACGACGGCTGCGAAGAATCCGGAGCTTGCGGTCCGGATGCTGGACTACGGCTACAGCGAGGAAGGCAGGATGTTCTTTAACTTTGGCACGGAAGGCGTCAGCTATAATCTCGAGGACGGGTATCCGAAGTATACCGATCTGCTGATGAAGAATCCGGACAAGCTGGCTCCGGCACAGGCGATCTCCATGTATGCCCGCGCCAGCTACAACGGCCCTTTCATACAGGATAAGCGTTACGCCGAGCAGTTCTTCGCCCTGCAGACGCAGCGCGATGCGGTTACGACCTGGCAGAAAACGGACGCCAACAAATACAATCTGCCGCCGATCACGCCGACGCCGGAGGAGAGCTCGGAATTCGCCACCATTATGAATGATATAAATACGCTTGTGGACGAGATGACGCTGAAAATCATTTTGGGCTCCGAGCCGCTGGATCAGTTCGAGAGCTACGTTGCGAAGATGAAGTCGCTTAATCTGGATCGGGCGATTGCCATTCAGACCGCGGCTCTGGAGCGCTATAACAGCCGGTAAAGAATGAAAATCCGAAGGAGGGGGTACGGCCCTCTCCTTCAATCCGGATGGAGGTGAAGATGCAAGTGGCAAAAGCGCAAGCGATGAACAGCAGGAAGCCGCTCAGCGGCCAGACGCAGCGGTTCGTCAAGAAAGGCCGGAACCGGTTCGCACGTGACTTCATGCTGAATAAATATCTGTACCTGATGATGCTTCCCGTTATCGCCTATTATCTGATTTTTCATTATGCCCCCATGTATGGGGCCCTGATCGCCTTCAAGGATTATTCACCGATGAAGGGCATTGTGGGCAGCGACTGGGTCGGGCTGAAGCATTTCTATGATTTCTTCAACAGCTATTATTTTGTCCGAATCCTTAAGAATACGATTATCATCAGCTTGTATTCTCTCATCTTCGAGTTCCCCGCGCCTATCATATTGGCGCTGCTGATTAACGAGGTTCGCAGCAGGGCATTCAAGCGTGTTGCCCAGACGATCACCTATATGCCTTATTTCATCTCGCTCGTTGTCATCTGCGGGATCATCACCGACTTTACGAATGCCGACGGCGTGATTAACCGTTTGTTCATGCTGCTGGGCTACGACGGGCAAGCGATGCTCCAGAAGCCGGATCTGTTCCGGCCGATCTATATTCTGTCCGAGATCTGGCAGCGTATCGGCTGGGAGTCGATTATTTATATCGCCGCCTTGATGAGCATCGACCAGGAGCAGTACGAGGCGGCGAGAATGGATGGAGCGAGCCGGTTCAAGCAGATTTTCTACATCACGCTTCCCGGCATCATGCCTACGATTGCCATTATGCTCATCCTGCGGATGGGCAATCTGCTGAATGTCGGCTTCGAGAAGATTATTCTGCTGTACAATCCCATTACCTACGAGAAAGCCGACGTGATCTCTTCGTTCGTTTACCGCAAGGGCCTGCTGGAATTCGGGTGGAGCTACAGCTCGGCAGTCGGCTTGTTCAATTCGGTCATCAATCTCGCGCTGCTGGTAACCGCGAACTATATCAGCCGCAAGGTCAACAAAAGCAGTTTATGGTGAGGTGAGCTATCAATGAAAAGAGAGATTGGCCTGTTCGAGAGATTGTTCGACGCCGGTATCTATGCGGTATTGATCTTCCTCGTCGTTGTGACCTTATATCCGCTGCTGTATGTATTATTCGCTTCATTCAGCGAGGCGGGGCAGCTCATTATCCACAAAGGGATTCTGTGGAAGCCGCTCGGCTTCAGCTTCGAGGCTTATAAAAGCGTAATGAACAACCCTGGCATTCTGATCGGTTACCGCAACACGCTGTTCATCGTATTTGCGGGTCTTGCGGTTAATCTGGTCATGACTGCGCTTGGCGCGTATGTGCTGTCGCGGAAGAATGTGCTGTGGAACAACAGCTTCATGGTATTCATCGTGTTCACGATGTTCTTCCACGGCGGATTGATTCCGCTCTATCTCGTCGTAAAAGGAGTAGGGCTGCTCGATTCGTTATGGTCGACCATTCTGCCGTTTGCGGTCGGCACGTTCAATCTGATCATTATGCGCACGGCTTTTATGGGCATCCCCGACAGTCTGGAGGAATCGGCAAAGATCGACGGGGCGAATCATTTTACGATCCTGTTCCGTATTATCATTCCGCTGTCCATGCCGGTAATTGCCGTCATGATTCTTTATTACGCGGTAGACAAGTGGAATGGCTGGTTCTACGCTTCCGTATTCATCAAGAGCCGCGAGCTGTTCCCGCTGCAGCTTGTGCTCAGGGAAATTCTGATCGCGAACTCCACGGACAGCATGTCGGCAGGCGCCTCGGCGGGCGACCGCCATCAGATCGGAGAGACGATCAAATATGCGACGATCATGGTCGCGACTGTGCCGATCCTGTGCGTATATCCCTTTGTGCAGCGTTTCTTCGTCAAAGGGGTAATGGTCGGTTCATTGAAGGGCTGAAGGCAGTATTTATATGAATCGTAACGGCCGCTTGGCACAAAAACCCGAATGGAGGGGATCCATTCGGTTTTTTGTGCGTTTCGTCAATCGCTTTGAACGTTTTGCATATTCCTTGGCCTTTGCATTTATAGGTATAATAAGGGTCTGACTCGGGTAACCCCTTGTTATTTACTCTACGCTTAGGTGAGGAGATTCTATTGAACATCCGACAGTTATGGAAGAAACGGAAGAGTATTATTTTTACATGGCTTATCTCTTATAGCACTGTCCTGTTCGTGCCTATCCTGATCAGCCTCATCGTCTATTCACAGTCGAGCGGGGCGCTGAGGAGCGAGATTCACCGCGCCAACGATTCCATGCTCAAGCAGGTGCGGTATACCATAGACAACCAGATCGATCTGATGAAGCGCTTGAACATGGAGCTGACCTGGAATGCCAAGCTGCAGACCTTGATGTATTCCAGCATGCCCGACGGAAGCGCGCAATTCAGCGCCTACGAGCTGGTGAAGGATTTCCGCATGTATCAAACCTCGTACGCCTCCATCGATGAATTTTATGTAACCTGGGAGCGGGAGGCTTCGGTGCTGCGCCCAGGCAACGTCAGGGATATGAAGACCGCTTTCAATACACTGCATCAGACCGGGAAGATGACGTATGAGCAGTGGCTCGCGGTCATCGGAGGATCGGAGCATAATCAGTTCATGGTGCTGCCCCATCTTGATTCGGCCCAGCCGAACACGTCAATCGCCTATATTACCCGTCTGCCCAAGGACCTGAACGGCAAGGAAACGGGAACAGTCGTCGTCATGGCTGATACAGTCCGGTTCCAGGCGGCGATCGAGAGCATATCGGGGTTCAGCGGCGGACAGGTGCTGATCCTGAACCGGAATAATGAGGTTCTGTTGTCCAATCTGCCGGTGCAGGCGGATGAGAAGCATATTCTGGAGCGCATCAAGGGAGGCGGTCAGACGATGCCCGCTTCCGCGAAGGACGGAAGTTCGGAGCTCTTTTATCTGAAGTCCGCCGTATCGGATTTGAAGTATGCGCTCGTCATCCCCAGCAGCATTTACTGGGAGAAGGCGGAGTATGTCAGGCAGTTCACCTATATCAGTATTCTTATCAGTATTATGGGTGCCGGCGTATTGACCTGGTTCTTCATGCGCCGCAACTACTCGCCGATTCAGCAGCTTGTACAGTCGTTGTCCGATAAGAATGCCTATGAGGAGCGGACGGAGTGGAATGAACTGAGCTTCATTCAGCGGGCGATCTCCACTGCCAGAAGCGAGAAGGAGAATATCGCCCTGCAGCTGCAAATTCATCAGAATGTGCTCCGCTCGAACATGCTGAACCGGCTGATGAAAGGCAAGCTGGATTCGCCAATCCCATACGAGGAAGCCTTCAAATCGTTCAACATGAAGCTGTTGTCCGATGAGTTTGCCGTTATTCTGTTCGTTGTGGAGAATGACGGGAGCCTTGCGGAAAATATGCCGGGCATCGATATCAACGAGACGCGGAAGCTGATTCATTTTATTATTACGAATGTGGTGGAGGAATTGGCAGGCCAGCATCGTCATGCGGGTTACGTGGCTGAAGTGGACGATATGATGGTTTGCCTGGTTAATCTGGCGGAGCCCGATGACGGGCGCTATAAGGATGAGCTGCGTATGATTGCCGGGGAGGCCCAGCGCTTCCTCATGCGGTACCAGATGGATCTGACGGTCTCGATCGGCGGCAAGCACGCCAACTTGTCCGGTATCGCCGCGGCGTATCAGGAGGCGGTGGACGCCATGGAGTACAAGATGGTTCTCGGCAAGAAGGGAATTATTACGTACGACGACATCCGTATCGACCCGGCGGATCACTCGCAGTTCGGCTACTATTACCCGCTCCAGGCGGAGCAGCAGATGATCAATCTGATCAAGGCCGGCGACTTTGAGCATGCATCCGCATTCATGAAGGAGATTACGGACCGGAACTTCAACAAGCCGATCATGTCGCTTACGCTTGCCAGATGCCTGATATTCGACCTTGTAGGGACAATGGTGAAAGCGATTAACGAGCTGGGCGACGGAGACAGCAGCGTATTGGGCGGCAATCCCTTGTGGATGGATCAGATTATCGCATGCGACACGATTCAGGAGATGCAGGATGAGCTCCAGATCCTGCTCCGTGAGGTATGCGCTTTCGCAGTGGCCAGGCTGGAGACGAATGTGACGCACGAGCGGGCGGAATCGCTGCGGGAGCTGACGGCAAGGGTCGCTCACCATATCGAAGACCATTATCAGGATTTCAATCTGAATGTCAATATGATCGGTGAACGCTTCGACCTGAAGGGCAGCTACCTGTCGAAGCTGTTCAAGACGCAGACCGGCGAAGGGCTTCTGGACTATATACACAAATACCGGATAAAGCAGGCCAAGTGGATGATGAAAAGCAGGCAGGAATCGATCTCGGATATTTCGCGGCTGGTCGGCTACAATGATGCGGCTACCTTCATCCGCGTGTTCAAGAAGTATGAAGGCATTACTCCTGGCAAGTATAAGGAAATTCATTAAATCGGGACAAGTAGTGGGGAGGTCTGGGAAAATGAGAGGATCGCGTATTACCGCAGTGATAGCTCTTCTGCTGTCAGCGGCGCTGCTGCTGTCCGCCTGCGATCGGTCGGATGCCGTTCCGCTCGCCGGGTATTCGCAAGGGGATGCCATGCCGGAGCAGCAGACAGGTTCGGGTAAAGGGGCCGGGGCAGGCTTGCTTGCAGATACAGGCGGGATCGGAAGCTATCCGATCCGCACCGGCAAAACGCTCACCTATTGGGCGGAGCTCAACGGCAATGCGGCCAGCATCAAGCCTTCCTTCGAGGACATTCCATTCTTCAGGGAATGGCAGAAGCGGACAGGCGTGAAGCTGCAATTTATCCAGCCTCCGGCGAATCAGGCGAAGGAAGCGATGAATGTGCTCCTCGCTTCGGGCGAGCTGCCGGACATGATCGAATACGAATGGGCAAGCTTTCCCGGCGGGCCGGAGAAAGCCATTAAGGACGGTTATATTCTCAGACTGAACGAAGCCATCGACCGTTATGCGCCCAATCTCAAAAAATATCTTGGCGGGCACCCGGAGATCGATAAACAGGTCAAGACGGCAGACGGCAGCTATTACGTTTTTCCGTTCATCCAGGGAGACGACCGGCTGCGCACCTACCAGGGACCGGTTATCCGCAAGGACTGGCTGGATGAGCTGGGCCTTCCGGTGCCGGCTACCATTGATGAATGGCATACCGCCCTGAAGGGCTTCAAGGAGAAGAAGGGCGTCCAGGCGCCGCTGACATTCCTGGGCGTGCCAAGCCCGTTATTCGGTATCGAGAATGGCGCTTTCGTAGGTGCTTTCGGCATCAAGAAAGGCTTCTACCTGGATCAGGGAGAGGTGAAATTCGGACCGCTTGAGCCGGGTTATAAGCAATTCCTCGCCTTGTTCCGCAAGTGGTATGAAGAGGGACTGCTCGACCGGAACATTGCGACGGTCGATACAAAGACGCTCGATTCCAATATGATATCGGGGAGAAGCGGCGCGAGCATATGGAATGCGGGAGCGGGAATCGGCACCTGGCAGCCGATTGTGCAGGAGCGGGACCCGAACGCGAGGTTCGTTGCGGCTCCTTATCCCGTGCTGAACAAGGGTGACCGCCCGAAGTTCGGACAGCGGACCAATTTGTATACGGGCAGCGGCGGCGTTGCCATCTCCAGCAAGAGCGGCAATGTCGAGGAAGCGGTCCGGATGCTGGACTACGGCTACAGCCCGGAGGGACATCTGTTCTTTAACTTCGGATTAGAGAATATAAGCTACACGATGGTGGACGGGTACCCGACATATACGGATCTTATCCTCCGCAATCCGGACAGGCTTGCGCCCTCGCAGGCGCTTGCCATGTATAACAGGGCCAGCTACTTCGGGCCTTTCGTGCAGGATGTGCGGTACCTGGAGCAGTATTATGTACTGCCCGAGCAGAAGGAGGCGACGCGCATCTGGTCGGATACGGATGCCGACAGCCATCTGCTGCCGCCGGTTCCGAAGACGGAGCGGGAAAGCGCGGAGCTGTCGGCGATCATGATGGATGTGACGACGCTTGTCGATGAGATGTCCCTGAAGATCATCCTCGGCATCGAACCGGTGGATGCCTGCGATGCCTATGTCGCGCAGCTGAAAGCCCTGCATATTGATAGAGCGATAGAGATTCAGGAGAAGGCGCTGGAGCGATATAACCGCATGTAGCTGCATAATAATGCCAATGGTTCTGGTATAATGCAATCGTGCGGAATATGGAAAACAAAATGAGGTGGCTGATGAAGAAATTGTTCCGTTTTTTTCGGCATTTTATTTTTAATCGAACGATCTACCGGACGATCCTGTTTTCCTATTTGATCGTTAATCTGCTTCTTCTCCTGTTCTTCGGCATGCTCTCTATCCGGGACTCCACGAGAATGATGACGGATGAAATTATCCGTTCGAGCAACAAGGTGATGGAGCAGGCCGCCTTGGGCCTGAGCTTCAATCTGGAAGAGACCAAGCGTTCGCTGATCCTCCTGGCAGGGAATTACTCTGTCGCTTCGCTTATGCGCGAGGCAGGCAAGATGGAGATGATCAACCTGATTCAGCATGAACGCAATATTGCCGAAATTACGAAAGGCATTTATACGTACCAGTCCCTGATCAGCGATGTGCTGATTCTCGGCCAGAATGGATACGTGAACAACTTGAATGGCCGCAATTCCCTCCAGTGGGATTATGCCTTCAGGCAGCAGCCCTGGGTACAGGAATCCTTCCGCTCTCATCCGGACAACACCTTCTTCAGTCTGGGCGTACACGTACAAAACTACTATTTAAAGGATGATACGTCCCGATACGGGCTTCCGACCTTGTCCGTTGGCATGAAGGTGCAGGGCTTTCAGGGGGACACGGTAGGCTCTGTTATCGCCAATCTCGACCTGGACAAGCTGAACGGGATGTTCGAGAGGAGCGCCTATCACAACAGGGGCAATATCTTCCTGATCGACGAGAACCACACCATTATCGTTCACCAGGACAGGGAGCAGATCGGCCACGCTCTGAAATTCCAGGGGATCGAAAAGCTTGATTCCGATATTGGCGGCAACTTCACGGAGGAGATTGACGGGGAAGAGCATCTCGTTATCTATCAGCCCACCGTCATTAAAGGCTTGACCATGATTGCAACCGTTACCATGAAGGAAATCTCCGATCAATCCATCCCGCTCAAATCTAATCTTATCCGCATCCTGTATCTTTGCATTCTGCTCAATACCTTGATCAGCGTGGTTATTACCTTCCGGATTTCGCGCCCGGTCAGCAGGCTGCTGATGACGCTGGACAGAATGGGAGGAGATGACACGCTTTTTGTTAAAAACAGGGACTACCGGTATCAGGAGCTCAATCATATCGGCACCAAATTCAAGGAGCTGATGAACCGCATTGAGCTGCTCATTCAACAAAATTACCTGACCCGGATCGCCTTGAAGGATGAAGAATTCAAGGCTCTTCAATCCCAGATCAATCCTCACTTTCTGTTCAATACGCTGCAGCTGCTGCAAACGGAGATCGTATGCGGAAATATCCAATCCTCCAATACGATCGTGCTTTCCTTAAGCAGCCTGTTTCGTTACTCCATGCGGCAATCCGACGAAATGGCGGAGCTGGCGACGGAGCTCGCCCATATGAAGGACTACTTATTTATCATGAACAAAAAATACGAGGATCGGATTACAGTGACGGTTCATATTCCGGATCCTGCGGTCCTGGCTTACAAGATTCCGAAGCTCATTCTTCAGCCTATGGCCGAAAATTCGATCCGGCACGGCTTCGGGGAGAACCGCCGGGAAGGCGCGATTCAGTTAAGCGTCCTCTCCGTTAAGCGCGGGCTGCTGATCGTCATCCGGGATACGGGTAAAGGGATGGACAGGCACAGTCTGAAGGCGCTGAGGCGGCATATTGATCCTGCCAGCCCAAAGCCAGGCAATATCGGACTGTATAATGTCAACCACCGGATCAAGCTGAAGTTCGGCAATGATTACGGTATTTATATCCGAAGCGACGAGAATGTCCATACGACCCTGTATATTTTACTGCCTGTCATTCCTGGCGGAGCCGATTTGCGGAAAGGGGACTTTTAATGAAATTGCTGATAGCCGATGATCAAGCCTCCCTCCACACCTTTCTGGACAAAATGGTAGACTGGCTCTCGTTGGGGATTACCGAGATCAGACATGCATACGACAGCAAGGAAACGCTGCTGATTATTGAACAATTCATGCCGGATCTGCTGATACTTGATGTGCAGATGCCCTTCATGAACGGCCTGGAAATGCTGAAGCAGCTGAAGCAGCCCTTCCGAAAACCGAAGACGGTTATTTTGAGCGCCTATGACGAATTTGAATTTGCGCGGGAAGCGCTGCACCTGAGCGTAGCCCAGTATTTGCTTAAACCGGTGGACGTCGCTCTACTGACGAGCGCCATCAGGGAGCTTCTCGCCAGCATTCAGGATGAGCAGCAAGCAGCGCTCGCTCATGAGCTGGGCCGGATCGTTCAGTCCTTATCCTGTCCGGCAGAATCGTTTGAGGTGATCGGGCGCTCGTTCCAGGCGCTGCAAATAAGGGAATACATGCTGCTGGATGTAGATGGCGGACAGCCGTCCGCCGAGTCATTGATCGAGTGGATTTCCGGGCTTGAAGATGCGATTATACCGGTCGTGCACCGGAAAAGCCCCGACGGATATGCCTGCTTGCTGGGAATGACAGCCCCGGTTCCAGCCATGCGGCTGGAGGAGTTGTACCGGCAATTATCCGATCAATGGATTGAGCGGTTTGCGGATTCACAGGCTTCAATCGGGATCAGCGCGGTCGCTGATACTCCCGACAGATTGCTGGAGCTGTACAGGCAGAGTGAGGAAGCGGGCCTGCAGCGTTTCTATTCGCAGGAAGCGGTCAATCTGTACAAGGAAGGCTATTTCACGACAGACTGGAGAACCAGGGAACTTCAAAAATATGAACGCGCGCTTCCGGAGCAGGTATCCTATGGCTTTCAATCCGCTTCGGTCAGCAAGCTTGTATCCGGGCTGTTCGATCATTTTCGCGAGAAGCGTCTCCATCCGGAAAACGTATATATGCTGATTCTCCACTATGTGTACATAACCGGACAAGCCTTGAATGACTCCGTTGCAGGGAAGACGGAGTGGGCTGGAATAACACTCGACATGCTCAAAGCTTACCGGACGGCGGATAGACTTGAGCATTACCTTCAAGCCCTGCTTCACCGTATTGCCGATAAATCCGAGACCGCGCCGCTTGCCGGTGAAACGGTGCTGCAGGTGAAGCATTTCGTCGATCTCCATTACGGCGAGGATCTGTCGCTGCAAAGGATCGCCACGCTGTTCAATATGGATAAATTTCAATTAAGCAGAGCCTTCAAGCAGGAGCTGCATATTAATTATTGGACGTATGTGATGCAGGCAAGAATGTCCAAGGCCGCTGAAATGCTGGTCAATACGGAGATGAAGAACAGTGCGATCGCCGCTGCAACCGGCTTTGGCGACGAGAGCCATTTCAGCCGCAGCTTCAAAAAGCATTTTGACCTGTCCCCCAAGCAGTACCGGCAAGCAAAGACAGGTGCGGAAGGCGGCAGTTGAATCCGGAGCAGCGGGCGCAAGATCAAATGACTCCTGGCTTACGCAACAAAATACAAATAAACATGCAACAATATGAATTCCCCCGTTGCGGCAAAGAAGTTATCATATGGCTTGTAAGTGCTTACAACCAGTATTGAAGGGGGAACTAATACGATGAGAAGAATAAGGTGCCTGCTCCCGATTGTTCTATTGACTGCTTTGCTGCTCAGCGCATGCGGCAGCGCCGGCGGCAATGAGCAGGGGGCGGAAAGCAGCAATGGGCAGACGGCGGAGAAGGTTAAGCTGAGCCTGCTTTCCTGGAACAATGAAACCGAAATGAAGCCGGTTCTCGACGGATTCAAGAAGAAGTATCCGCATATCTCCATTGATTTTCAATTCGCTCCACCCGTGAAGGATTATATTGCCAAGCTCCAGACGATGCTGTTGTCGGAATCGGCTACGGACATTTTCATGATCGCGGCCGAAAACCGGAATGAGATTATCGACGGCGGTCATGCGCTGGATCTGACGGATTTTCCATTCATGGAAACGATGCTGGACAGCAACAAGCCAATGCTCAGCAAAAACGGCAAAACATATGCATATACGCAGAACGGCTGGGTTGGCGGCTGGTGTTATAACAAAGACCTGTTCACGAAGGCGGGAATTGAGAAGCTGCCGGAAAACTGGGATGAATTCGTTGCCCTCTGTCTGAAGCTCAAGGAAGCCGGCATTACTCCGATCTATGACAATATGCAGGACCTCACCCAGATTCATTCCGCGCTGTACGGCAACATGACCCTCGCGGCAGACGCAAATTTTGATGACAAAATCTTTACCGGAGAAAAAACATTCGCCGAAGGCTGGACGGAAGTGTTCAAGCTATGGAAAAAGGATCTGATCGACACCCAGATACTTACGCCGGATATGATCGGTCTGACAGGCGATCAGATTGAGAGTGAATTCACGCTTGGCAACGTCGCGATGTTCTTCGGCGGTCCATGGAGCATCGCCAAGCTGGAGGCAACGGAGGGGCTGAACTTCAGCATGATGCCTATACCGGGTCCGAAGCAGGGAGCGAATTATTATGTAGGAGCGCCCGGCGTCGGGTTTGCGGTCAATACCGCCAGCAAGCATCAGGAGGAAGCGCTGCAGTTCATCGAATATTTAAGCACGCAGGAAGGGCTGCAGCTGTTTTATGACGGAACGGGAGCGTTGATAACGGTCAAGGACTTCGAGGCTAAGGTGCATCCGGCGCTGCAAACCGCTTTTGAAGAAGGGCTGATGAAAGGAAACGTCTACCTGCCGATGGTAACGTGGCCGCGTCATCAGGAAGCGCTCCGCAATCAATTCGTCATCTCGACACAGGATATGGCAGTCGGCAAAATAACACCGGAGCAAGCAGCGGAAGCGATCGATAAAAAGTTCGAGGAAATGGAAAATAAATAACAGTCATCGCGCCAGGGCAATAGGGAAACCTGCTGCTCTTTCGGCTGCTGAAAGGAGACAATCGTGACTAAGGTTCTTCGACTGCTACAGTACCAGATTTTTCTGCTTCCGATCCTGCTGGTCTACACGCTATTCACGATCTATCCGTTAATTCGCTCTCTGATCCTGAGCTTCACGGATTTTGACGGGTATGACAAGAATTATGCTTTTACCGGACTAAAAAATTATATGAAATTATTTACCGACGACGCCATCGTATCGGGCATCTCGTTCACCCTGCTGTTTGCATTGCTGAGCACCCTGCTGATCACGATACTGGCCATCCCGCTGGCTCTCATACTGGATCAGAAATTTATGACAAGAAATTTGCACCGGGCCATCTTCTTTTTCCCATCCATTCCGAGCGGCCTTTTGCTGGCTTTCATATGGGGATTTATCCTGTCTCCCGTTCCATCCGGCGTTCTCAACACGGTGCTGCGTGAAGTCTTCCATGCCGGCCCGCAGCCATGGCTGTCGGATCCGCTTCTGGCCAAGCTGTCTACCATTGTTGTGGCTGCCTGGGCGGCAGTGGGCTGGCATGCCGTGCTGTATCTGGCCTTCCTTCAATCGATTTCCAGGGATTATTATGAAGCCGCCTCGATCGACGGGGCCAACCGCCGGCAGCAGATCCGCTATATTACGCTGCCGCTGCTTGCGCCAGCCATGACGGTAAGCGTCATGCTGCTTCTTACAGGGGGACTCAAAGTCTATGAAGTGCCTTTTGCCTTGACGAAGGGCGGACCCGGCTTCGAAACCCATACGATTACACAGGTCATCGTGCTGCGCGGCATCACGGAGACCCAGTATGGGCTGGCTTCCGCGATATCCATTGTTTTCTTCCTGATTGTACTGGTCATCGCCTATTTCCAGGTTACCCTGATGCAGAAGAGGGAGGATCGGATCCAATGACGGGCGCAGTGAGAAGAAATTGGTGGTTGGACATTCTGATGCTGCCGGTCGGATTGCTGACGTTCTTTCCGTTCTACCTGGTTATTGTCAACACGTTCAAGAGCGAGCAGGAAACGGCGGCCAGACCGATGAGCCTGCCGACGACCTGGGATTTCTCGAATTACGCCCAGGTGTTCGAGCAGACTTCCATCGTCCAAAGCTTCGGCAACAGCCTGGTCGTGACCGTCGTGTCCGTCCTGCTGATGGTGCTGATCGGGGCAATGGCGGCTTACCCGGTCGTCTTCAACCCGGGACGCCTGAATCACTATGTCATGCTTTATTTGCTGCTTGGCTTCATGATTCCTTTCCAGACGACGCTGATTCCATTATTTCAGCTGATGACCGATTTGAACCTCGTCGACCGTCTTTACGGGCTGATTGCCTTGTATACAGGGGGTGCGGTATTCGTCTTCTTCCTGATGCTCGGTTATATGAAAACGATCCCGAAAGAGCTGTCGGAGGCAGCCATTATTGATGGAAGCTCGATATGGGGAATATTCTGGCGGATTATTCTTCCCCTGCTCAAGCCGATCACCGTCACGAGCATCATCTTCCAGACGATGTGGATCTGGAATGACTTTCTGGCCCCGATGCTGTTTCTGGGCTCCCGCAGCAACTCTACGCTCGTTCTGGAAATCTACAAGGCCAAGGGAGAGTTCTCGGTGAATTGGCCTTTGTTCATGACTATGACCGTTATAACGCTTATTCCGATCTTTATCTTCTTCATCCTCATGCAGAAGCAGATTGTGAAAGGCATCGTAGGCGGAGCGGTAAAAGGGTAGTCAACGATGTTACGTCGTTGAAGACGCAGGAGAAAGTCTGCGACTATCCGATTTCCCCACGATGTACACGCCGAGGCGCGATTTCTGAACGGCGATTGTAATCAGCCATGAAAGAATGAATGCGACCGCTCCTCCTGCCCATATGAGCAGATGATAGGATATCGCGCCGTGGACCATCACTTCCTGACGCCAAAGGAGCAGGAAGAATGGATGGATGAAATATATGCCGAATGAGTACGTGCCGATCGAAAGCAGCGTATTGCGCGAAAGAAGAAGACGTCCTCCTTCCAGCAGCGATGCGGCCTGCAGCAGAATGATGCAGCTGATTGCGGCGTAGGAGTAGTCGGAAACGAAATTGAGATAAGAGTAATACGGCTGCGGAATCCAGTGCGGATTTGTTTTCTGCAGCCACATTTGGCCGACATAGATAACGGCGGAGATGATAAATCCGGCAAAAAGGCACCATCTCCGCCAATCCTTGCCGCCTGCCGTAATGGTTTTCAATTTTCCGGCCGCATAAGCGCCCAGAAACAAATAGAGCAGGTACGAGCCGATGAACGAGCCGACCCCTTTCATATCAAGAGCGTAATAATTCAACAGGTAAAAGGCGGTTTGGGCTGCTGCGCCGCACAGCAGTGGATGGTTCTTGACGAATCGGATCCGAAACAGCAAATGAAAGAGCGGGAATGCCAGGTAAAATTGGGCGATCACAATGATGAAATACAGATGGGGGTAACTGCCGCCGAACGGCAGCCCCTTAACAAAGCCGAGCAGGCTGTCTTCCGCGGACATATGCTTGACGTATGAGTCGGCAGCTGAATAGAACACGGACCAGATCAAGTAGGGAATAACGATCGTTTTCAGCCGCTTACGGTAAAAAACGAGCCAGTTTTGCTTCGTGCTCTCATCATAATGATAAAAAAGCAGGAGCGAGCTCAGGAAGAGAAAGGCCGGCACGGCAAAATGCGAGGCTGCATTAATAATCTTGTAGACGGGAAAAAGTGACGAAGCCGTCGACAGCTCAGTGATCGCGGACGACGTCGTATGAATCGCCAAAACGGCCAGAATCGCAAATCCCCTTAATATTTCGAGATAAGTAAGTTTTTCTCTCACCATACGCCCTCCGATAGCAGTTGATCTATATCCTGAACATGACCTCCAACGAAAGATTAGCTACTTACATATGGACATCCAGCGCTCCCTTCGAATCAGCTTACAGAATCTTCTAGCCAGTATGCCCGAAAACTCCCCTGGACATATTCGGTTCTCCTGGTCCCCTTATTCTCACTCCCGACGGATTCCGATTAGAAAACTCCTGAGTATACCCACATAAATAATTAAAATTACAATAATTCAGGTAATTATAATTAATTGTAAATAGTTGTCATGGGATTATCGTTATTTATCTTGTACAAAAACGATAGTACGCACTATTCGTGGCTGAATAATGCAAAAGGATGGCTAGGATATCTAAATACATGCAATAATTATTGTTTTTATAAAAGAAGGGAATTGAAGATTATTGCTGAAAGGCATAAATACCAGGTGGAGGAAAGAATACTGATGAAAATAAAAGCCGCAAGGAAGATTGGAACGTCCTTTTGTTTCCCTGTTAGTTTAAGAAATCAAGGTAGTCAAAGTGCTCATTATATACGAGATCCCGGGAGGATTTAATATGGGTAAGTACATAGTAACGGTAATGACCAAGCCGAAAGACGGTAAAGATGAAGAGTTTAGAAACTGGTATAAACACATCCACATCCCCGAGCTTCTCAAACTCCCGGGCTTTATTAGCGGGAACAGATATTACAGTGTAAAAGCCGAGCTGCCTTATATGGCTATCTATGAAATAGAAACAGAGGACATTCAGAAAACGATGGACTGTTTTCAAAATAATTCGCCAAACTTGACATGGTCAAATGCTCTGGACATGGATTCCATTCAGTCACAGGTATATGAAGTGTTGGAGTGAAGCACCGAGTGGAGTATAGGATTCATTTTTAACAATTAGATTGATATAAGATGCTATCCGTTATTATTTTTGTCAATGAAATGAATCTAAGAAGACATTTGAGTAGAAAAAGTGAATCAAAAATTCTGAAGGGAATGGTAAGGATGTCACAGAAAAAGGTCTGGTTCGTCACGGGATCTTCCAAAGGATTCGGATTAGCTTTAGTTAAGACACTGGTGGATAGGGGTTATAAGGTAGCAGCCACTTCAAGAGTGGTTAGAGATCTTGAGCTATCCGTTGGTCTGCACGACAACTTTTTTCCACTTCAAATGGATTTAACAAATGATTCAGATGTCAAAACTGCAATTGATGCCACAATTAAGCGGTTTGGCCGATTGGATGTAGTTGTTAATAATGCAGGTTACTGCCAGGTTGGACCAATAGAGGAAGTTCCAGATCATCTTATTCGGCAAAACTTTGAAGTCAATGTATTTGGAACGTTGAATGTAATAAGACACGCGCTTCCCCAGCTGCGGAAACAAAGGTCAGGTCATATTTTTAATATATCCTCGATAGCCGGATATCAAGGGATGGCTGCTACCGGCGTATATAGCGCTACAAAGTTTGCCGTAGATGGAATGAGTGAATCTTTGGCGCAGGAAGTAGCGCCTTTAGGAATCTTTGTCACATCGGTTAAGCCTGGCTTTTTCCGCACCAACTTTTTCTCTGAAGGATCGATTCGTGCTGGAGGCAATCCTATCGCCGATTATGAGACAATAAGAAAAAACCAGGAATCCGGCATCCGGAGTTATGATAAGAATCAACCTGGCGACCCGAATAAAGGAATGGATGTTTTGATTCGAGTTTCCGAGTCCGAGTATCCTCCGGTTCATCTTTTTCTGGGAGCGGATGCGTATGGAGTGGCGGATCAGAAGGTTGCCAATGTAAAACAAGAAATGCAATTCTGGAAATACTTGGCGACCAAAACTGATTTTTGAAATAACGTCTATGAAAACATCGAGGAGACGGATTTTATAGGAAGATCGCTGTGAAAGGGGCATGATAGACTTAAAGAATTTCCTCTGGGAGAGTTATTGGATAGATTTATAATTGAGAGATCGCCTGTTGAGTTGACCACGTAGCACTGCTGAATGCCTGAAAATTTGTAATTGCTGCTTGAAAATCCTTCTCGCTTAAAGCTGCAGTGGCATCATATACAACAGCGGTTTGAAATCCATTTTCAATTAAGTCTCTCATATGCGATTCTACACAAATGTTTGATAGGACACCTGCCAAAATGACCTTTTCTTTTCTATGCTGACGTAATTGGTAAACGAGATCATTGTTCTGCGGACTGGCAACCTTATGGGCGGTCGAAACGACTGTTTGGTTTGCCAAAATGTATGGCTTAAGTGATGGAACCCAGTCAGCTCCCACAGAAAGGTGGTCATGATTTTTTTGATAGACCCGAAGCTTTAATAACATGTCTTGTTCAGCTCCAGTAAATTGCCAACCATAATCATGCGGATATATATAATGAGGGGATACAAAAAGCTGATACCCTTTACTCATGGCGGTGCTTATTAGAATCTCAAGGTTTCCTAGTGTGTTGTAATGCTCAATAATATGTTTAGTTAAATAGTAGCCTTTCCCTCCAGGTGAAAGAAAGTCATTTTGTGGGTCCGTTATGACAATTGCTGTATTAGCAGGATGAGATTTAAACATTGTTCTCCTCCAATTCACATTTAAATATATCTATCTTTTGAGTAACAATTTATATAATGATTCGGCTATCGTCGTTTATGAATATATATTAATGGAATCATGGAGATATTCTGTTTTTTGATGGCGCATCGGTATTAATACAAGTGCAAAGTAAGATGAAAGATCCCGGCTAATGTAGGACTTCCGATCTCCAGGCCGTGAATTAGCAGACGATGATGTTTACACTGCTTACGCCTTCTTGGGCTCCACTGAATATAAAAAAACCACTTCAGACGAAGTGGTTTGAATGATTGTTTCAGTGGAGCCTGGCGGGATCGAACCGTTGACCTCTTCGCTGCCAGTGTTAGTGATAGGTTTGGATCCGGCCATTTGCCCCCATTCTCTGTTGAATGAGTTAATTGAAAGAGATTTCGCTCATATCTATCGTTATTAATAGCGGTTCCGGAATCATATGTTCATCTTGTCTTGGATAGACCCGGCGTCTTGTCGGAACCATGATGCCGTTATATTCTTGGTAATCAAAAGCGGCCGTGGTTTGGCACTGCTTCTGCTGGCTGCGGCGCTCCCGGCAAGTTTGTGTGACTCCAACACGTCGGACATTAATATTTTCTCTCCTTTTACCCGAGATCTCCCCGTGACGGATTGGCTATGGCCCAATTGACAGCAGCAGGGGATTTTCTGTAGAATTAGGGAGACAAGTCTGTCTCACATACACTGAATGATACAGACAAATCTGTCTCATGTCAATCGCTCATAGATATATTTTCTAATGACAGGAGGGAACGATTTGGAGAAGAAACGCACGGCCAAGGAACGGATTTTGGCCACGGCATCCGAGCTTTTTTACCGCGAAGGCATTCGTGCCGTTGGAATCGACCGGATTATCGAGGAATCGGACGTCGCCAAGGCGAGCTTCTATCGCAGCTTCTCGACGAAGGATGACCTGATTGTCGCTTATTTGCAAGAGCGGGGCAGGCTCGGCCGGGAGAGAGTGAAGGAGGCGGAGCTCCTTCATCCCGATTCGGTCAAGGAGCAGCTCTATATGCTGCTTCGCCAATTGGTCGAGCGGATGCGGCAGACGGGCTTCAGAGGATGCGCATACATGAATGCGGTTGTGGAATTCCCGGACGAGGACCATCCCGCGCATCGCCAAGCGGTCGAGAACCGGCTGGAGCAGTGGGACACCATCGAACGAATCGCCACGCGCGGCGGCGCGCGCAAGCCGGACGAGCTCGCGTTCAAGATGCGGCTCATGTGCAATGGCGCCATGTCGACATCCTATATGCACAAGGAAAGGTTCCGTCCTGACGTGTTTTTCGAAGCCGCCAAGCTCATCATCGACAGTCACTTCGACGAACGTCCCGAACAATAAGCGGCTCAATCCGGGACTGCCGCGGGCGGGGAGGAGAAGTTGCACGCTTAACGGCTATATGTTTTCATCTGACCTTTTGTCCACCGATATTTGCTGGCTTCCTCCGGGCCGCCAATTCTGCCGGCGGGTATGGACGCCCAGGCAGGAAACCGGGTTGGCTCCGGGTATTGACTAGCGCGTCCAGCCTGCCGAATACGGAGCGGATGCGCTAGAGGTTATCCCGGATCGGTTGCCGGATTCCGGCTAATCACCCCGCGACGAGACAATCACCGCGTAACCTTTGGCGGTCAACGTCAGCGCCGTCTCGCGGCCGATGTCCCCGCTTGCGCCCACGTATGCGCCACTCTTTTTTGATCCAGACATGTGCGTCCACTCCTATTATGCGATACGAATCAAAATACGCATGCATATTCAGCTTCCACAGCGGAGCGATCATGGCTGCCCAAAACGTAAAAAGCGGATTGGCAATATTTATGCAAGTATATTTTGCAAGCAGTACCACGGCGAGAGCGTGGATATTACGTGGCGTGACTGTGATTAGCGTAATTGGCTGAACGATGAATTCTATAAACACCATGGAATCAGCAATAACCAGGTTTGTGTATTGGTTGCCCATGGCCGTCAGAAGATGATTTTCTCTGGTTCTTGTACGTATACGGACAACGAAATTAGGTGAAGGTATTAGAGGTCATGTATCTGATGCAAACGTGCTTTGTACCGATTCGTGGAGGGCATTCAGCTCATATGCGAATAAGAAAGGTTTGGTTCAATACAATTTCAAGTCCAATGGCTTGGTTTCGCTTTTTAGATAGCAAGGAATACGAAAAAACCATAGAAAATAAAAAAAACATGCTCGTATTTGCATGTCTTTTCTACATGTAATTAATAAATAACTTGCTTATAGTCATGTCAAATTGAATCAAGACGTAATATCGTCGAAATTCCGCAAAAGGCGCTGCTCCAGCCCTTTTCATTTGTTTTAAGTTCTTGCATGATCGGAATGCTCATATCGGGCAAAGACGATCGGATACAGATCAAGCGCCTTTTGCGTTGGTCGGTACATTGTTTGTGCGCGGTTTGTTTCGCCTTCTATCTTGATGAGCAGGTCTGCTTCAGTGAGTGATTGGAGCCGTGCGCTCAAAATATTGGTTGCGATCCGTTCATCTGAAGCAAGAAACTCGCGGTAATGCCGCTTATTATGGATTAGGACATCGCAAAGTATGACGAGGCTCCATGGATCACCTAATATATCGAGCGTCAAGGAAGATCGCCGAGGCAGGTGCTGACGTGTGAGTCTGCGTCGACGCAATGCCGCCAGCGAACGAGAAGATAGACTGCAACTGGCCGCCGGCGTATTTGACCTGACTGCGTTATAGACCAACTTTATCAAGGCTCTCATAAGCTTCGTTCAAACTGCCTCGTATAAGCTTGGAGAGGCATTTAGTTTTGAGGGGATGTTTGTGTCGCGATCCAGTGACATAAACATCCCCTCAAACGGTTCTAATGACACAAACATGTACCCATAAGAATCGCTAATTATTTGCGGTTCAATGCTCACTAGGATCGCTATTGCATTGGTGACGACGGCCGGCGATAGCCGGCAACGATCTTCGCCATGAACAAATCCGCTCAAATCTCCTGCCTCGCCTAGAAGACCAGCTACACGAATGTCCATGATCACAGCCTCACCCTCCTGATTTGAAAGATGACTCCATTATAAGACTGGTAAACCCGTTCAATCATTCATACCGCCATACCGCGATCATTATTTGCATGAAACGACTGTCTCAACTTTAGTTTAGAAGAATTGCGATACATAATTGAATGAAAAAAATGGAAACCTATCCCTATAATCGCTTATTCTGAGAGGAGAAAATGAATTGCGTCCCATCACCACGCTTCAGGTAGCAGCAATTGTAGTTAGTTCTACAATCGGAGGTGGCGTTCTCGCAGTTCCCCTTCTTGCTGTTCGCGCAGCAGATACCGGAGCTCCGCTTGTCACGCTGCTCGGAACACTGGTCGGATTATTCGGCCTGATCATTGTTACGGTGCTCGGCATCCGTTTTCCTGACCAGTCGATTATTCAATACAGCGAGGATATTATCGGAAGAGGCATCTCATTCGTGGCCAGCCTGAGTATTGTCATTTTCTTCAGTATATTGGCGGCTGCGATTTCCAGGGAATTCGGGGAAGTGGTTATCACCTCCATATTAAAGAGGACACCATTGGAAGTGACCGTTCTCGCGATGCTGCTGCTTGCAGCCGTATTCGCCCGAACGGATATTGTAACGTTCGCCAGTATCCATCTTTTTTACCTGCCGTTCATTATGGTGCCCGGCCTTACTATCGTATCATTGTCACTTAAGAACTCCCGCGTCCTGAATTTGCTGCCTGTATGGGGTAATGAGCATCACGACCTGTTTTTATGGATATTTACGATTGCCGCCTTGTTTCAAGGCTCCTTCATCATTACGATGGTCATCCCGTTCATGAAATCGCCAACAAAGGCCTTTCTCTCCATGATTTGGGGCTGGGCTATACCCAGTTTGTTATATGTACTCATTGTCATTTCCTCCGTAGCCGTATTCGGTCCGGAAGAAATCAAATTATTGATGTGGCCTACATTGGAATTGGCTAAAACAACGGCACTGCCCGCCAATATATTGGAACGGCTGGACGCGGCGTTTCTTGCGGTCTGGGTGACTAACGTGTTCACGACGATGCTGTCGACTTTCTACCTTACGGTCAAATCCATAACCCAGATGTTTCATTTGAAGGAGCATAAAATATTTGCTTTTTTCATGCTGCCTTTTATCTTTCTGATTGCCATGCTTCCGCAAAGCGTGCTTGAATTATATGAGTTTGCAGAATATGCCGGAAAATTGGGATTGTATATTACCATCGGCTATCCCTTATTGCTGCTGCTCATTGCGGTAATTCGTAAAAAACGCGGAAAACCGGTCGCCGTCAAAGACAGCAGCAGCTAATTCAGTCAAGTTTTTTCATCCCATTTCTACCTGGATATAATGCGCGTCTCCTCCCCCGGCATGAGAGGAGGGAATCCAGGGCATCCGAATTCTATTGAATCGACATGATGCAGAAAAGAATACCGCTGCGTTTTTGAACGCACTGCAGTCCCAACATTTCGAAGAGTTGACAGAGCAGTACGGGGGCTGGATGGATATTGAAAAAATGCGGAAGCTCCATGAGGAGCAGGATTTCCGGCTGCTGTCCTACAACCGTATCCAGGCTGACTACGAAGACGGTTGTGTTTGCACAGGTCAAGTGCAGACGACCTTCGAGGTCGACGGAAATCCGCTGCATACGACAGCCATTCTTGCATTCGACTCAGACTATGAGCTGAAACAGCTCTGTGCTGTTACGCCTCCGGGAGTCAAGCGGGGCTCCATTCCCGAGTTATCCGGCTTGAACCTGATCGCCTGCGGGAGCGATTCGTTCTAAAGTTGTACAGGCGATGCCGCACAGCTGTCAGTATAAGCATACGGTTCAACGGCGCCAGCCCAAGCTCAACCCCGGCTTGGGTTTTTTTGTACAAACCGGTCAGTTCGTATTGACATAAAAAAATGGGGATTATAAAATAAGGATTGGCACTCAATGGATTAGAGTGCTAATCGCAATCCGGTAACTATCTGAGCAGGATGAAAATCTTTTTATAATTGGAGGAGAGATAAGGATGGCAGTAAAAGAGTTTAAAGCGGAATCCAAGCGGCTTCTGGATATGATGATCAACTCCATTTACACGCAGAAAGAGATCTTCTTGAGAGAATTGATTTCCAATGCCAGCGATGCAATCGACAAAATCTATTATAAAGCGCTAACTGATGACAATTTGGCTTTTGACAAGGACAGCTACTTTGTTAAAGTTACAGCCGATAAAGCAAACCGTACACTGACCATTACAGATACCGGTATTGGGATGACCCAGGAGGATTTGGAAAACAACCTCGGCGTCATTGCCAAAAGCGGTTCTTTGGCGTTCAAAAAAGAAAATGAGTCCAAAGACGGCCATGATATCATCGGTCAGTTCGGCGTCGGATTTTATTCCGCGTTTATGGTTGCTGACGTCGTGACGGTTATCAGCAAGCCTTTGGGAGGCGAAGGAGCCTTCAAGTGGGAATCCCACGGAGCGGAAGGATATACGATTGAGCCTTTCGAGAAGGATACGGTAGGCACAGAGGTTATCCTGAAGATCAAGGAAAACACGGAAGACGAGAGCTATGACGAGTACCTGGAGGAATATCGTTTAAAGGCGATTATCAAGAAGTACTCCGATTTCATCCGTTATCCGATCAAGATGGAGATTTCCAGCCAAAGGGTAAAGGAAGGCACCGAGAACGAATTCGAGGCTTACCAGGAAGAGCAAACGGTCAACAGCATGGTTCCCATCTGGAGAAAAAACAAAAGCGAGCTGACTCCCGAGGATTACGAGAAGTTTTATATGGAGAAGCATTACGGCTTCGACAAGCCGCTCAAGCATATCCATATCAGCGTCGACGGCGCGGTGAGATATCAGGCGATCTTGTTCATCCCGGAGAACATCCCATTTGATTACTATTCCAAGGAATTTGAGAAAGGCTTGGAGCTGTACGCCAACGGCGTGCTTATCATGAACAAATGCGCCGATCTGCTCCCTGACTTCTTCAGCTTTGTCAAAGGGATGGTGGATTCGGAGGATTTATCGCTTAATATTTCCAGGGAAATGCTGCAGCATGACCGCCAGCTGAAGCTGATCGCCAAGAACATCCAAAGCAAAATCAAGAGCCAGCTGCAAAGCCTCCTGAAGGATGAGAGAGAGCAGTACGAGCAGTTCTACAAGTCGTTTGGCAGACAGCTGAAGTTTGGGGTTTATAATGAATACGGCCGCCATAAGGATGTGCTGCAGGATCTGCTGATGTTCTATTCCTCCAAAGAGCGTAAGCTTGTGACGCTGGATGAATATATCGCCAGAATGCCGGAAGACCAGAAATTCATTTATTACGCCTCCGGCGAAACAAATGAACGGATCGACAAGCTTCCACAGACCGAGCTGGTAGCGGACAAAGGCTATGAAATCCTGTATTTCACCGATGATATCGATGAGTTCGCGATCAAAATGATCATGTCCTATAAAGAGAAGGAATTCAAATCCGTATCCAGCGGCGACCTCGGCATTGAGGAGGACAAGGATCAGGATCAGTCGGATTCCGATGAGAACGACAATAAAGAGCTGTTCGAGTCGATGAAAGAAATTCTCGCGGACAAAGTGAGCAGCGTCAAAGCATCGAAGAGACTCCGCACTCATCCCGTATGCTTCTCGACGGACGGCGAGGTCACCATTGAGATGGAGAAGATCCTGAAGGCGATGCCAAACAATCAGGATGTAAAAGCGGACAAGGTGCTGGAAATCAACACGCATCATGCGGTGTTCCAATCCCTCAAGGACGCTTACGGCAAGGACAAGGAAAAGCTGCAGCTGTATACGGCTCTGCTCTACAATCAAGCCCTTCTGATCGAAGGTTTGCCGCTTCAGGATCCCGTGGAGTTCACGAACGATATCTGCAAAATCATGGTCTAAGCATGGCGCTTTAACAGGCAATAGGAGTACCGGAAGGGGCGGGCCGCAACAGGCTTCGCCTCTTTTTCTGCTGAGTTTTGTCGTATTTTATTTTGGGTTGACTTCCCTCCGGGCATCTTATATCTTATATATAACAGATGGTTTTTTCCATTATTTGAAGAAGGCGTGATTGCTGTGGAACTTCCCAAAATACAAACCTCCAATTTATTCGATCAGGTATACGGTACGATGAAGCAGATGATTATCCGCCGCAGCTTCCGTACCAATGAGAAAATATCCATCCCTGTCCTTGCAAAAAATTTGGGCATCAGCATTACTCCGATCCGCGAAGCGCTGAATCGATTGGAAGCCGAGGGACTGGTCAAAACCGTACCCAAGGTGGGGACCTTTGTCGTGGGGATCGATAAGAGCTATGTGGAGCAGGTGATTGAGTTCAGGCTGATGATCGATTTCTGGGTGCTTGAGCAATACCGCACGTTCTCCGGGGAACGCTTCGACGAGATTGCTGCCAAGCTCGATCAGCTCACCCAATTCGCGGTCGAGGAGGTTGACCCGGCGGTAACGCCTATCGAGCAGTATGGTAATTTCGATATGATTTTTCATACGGAATTTATTAACACCTGCGGCAATATTCAGATTCTTGAAACCTATCAGAACCTGATGAATTTCCGGATATTGACGGTCAGCGACCCCACACCCAAGCAGTACAATCTATCCATGACGCAGCACCGGGAAATCGTAAAGCAGCTGCTGCAGCAGGACTGGCAGGGAACCCGCAATGCGATCCGGCAGCATCTGAATTATTCCAGGCAAAATCTGACCGACTGGATCGAAAGCAATGGAGGGGAGGTATAAACCAAACCTTTCTTCAATATTGTAAACGGTTACATCATCCGCACCCAAGAGCCTCTACTATTCCTTTCCTGCGTTATCAATCCTCAATTATCAAAACTATCCCAGCCTATTTCCACTTGCTGCCCCTCCCAATACTCATTTTATATAGCAGCATCACAATCGATTATCCATTTATTGTATAAAGGAGGTGGTTTTTATTCGATAAACCTATAATAGATAGCTGACCACAGGCTGCTGCTTCGAAAAGGGGTTTGAATGCGTTCTGCGTTCCTAATCTATTTCTACGGAGGGTTATGCATGAAAAAGATCAGCTCCATGCTCGTAGTTACGCTCCTTGCTTTAACCGCCATTTTATCTGCGTGCAGCAATTCGTCCGCACCGATTGTACCTGCCAATAATGAGCCGGCGACCCAAGAGAACAATGGTGCAAATACGCCGGCGGAACCGGCAGCCGGGCAGGAACCGGCGGCAGCTGAACCTGACCATAAACAGTACAGCGGGGAAATCGTCATTTCCCTGAACGGGAATTCCGATGATGTCGGGGATGCCAAAGCGTTCGAGGCTCTCGCAGCGGCTTACAAGAAGGTGCAGCCTAATGTGAAGCTGGTATGGGAGCCCAAGGGCAGCTCAGCCGGCGATTATCCGACCGTCCTCGGAACGATGCTGGCTGTAGGCAACCCGCGTCCGGATCTGGTGGCGGGCAATTATGTGCCGACCTATGACAAGTATTTGAATTTCGATAAGTACCGCTATCAGGTTAACCCGTATACCGGCAACAAGTGGGACGATGATCTGGACTTTAACTTCTTCGTGGCGAAGAATGCCAAGGGAGACCGGATCATGCTTCCGACGCAATCGGTCCATATTATGTGGTTCTACAACAAGGACATCTTCGACAAGCTGGACCTGCAGCCGCCGACCAACTGGGATGAGCTTGCGGCGGTATCCGAGAAGATCAACGCGGCAGGCATCATTCCGATTGCCTCCAACTTCGTATGGAAGGTGCCGCAGTGGGTGATCGAGATTTATCTGGATCAATTCACCCGCAATTGGCATGATATCGTCCGGGCGCATGAGGGAGATTACAATTACGACGACGAGCTGGACGGCAATTTCAAAGCAGATCCGAACGATCCTTACATTGATCTGAAATATAATTTCAATCAGGCCCGGATGTATAAAGCGATCAAGGACGGTCAAATCCGTTTCGACACACCGGAAATGACACAGATGGTAACCAACATGGCGAAGGTGTTTCCAAAATATGCGCAGAAGGATTTCTTCGTCAGCACCGACGATTATCCGCTGTTCCTGCAGCAGAAAGCGGCCATGATTATTGACGGCACCTGGAGCCTGCCAACAGTGAAGCAGGATATGGCCAACCTCAACGACCCGGCCCGGCTGAAGGAGCTGAAAATTACAGATACCAGCTCGCTCAAGCCCTTCAATTGGGGGACATTCGAGAATCCGCCGATGACTGGCGATCTTGTGCAGGGTCCCGTACGGAGCGTCGAATCCGCAACAGGCGAATATGTGAGCATTATCGAGAAGAATCAGGCTCAAACGGATATGGTGCTGGATTTCGTCATGTTCTGGCTCTCCCAGCCCGGCTATCAGGCATGGGTCGACGGCATGGTGGCTGCCGATGAGTTCAATCCCGGCGGTCCGGTTATGGTCAAGAATGTGAAGGTCCCGGCGGAGATCGAGGAGATGTTCAAAGGGGTCAAAATGCTCGGAAACGCGGAGATTCCCCTCAACAACCCGTTATCCACACGCGTGCCTGACCTGGATAAGGCCCACTTTAATTTGTATAAAGAGGCGCTGGAGGGCAAAATCACGCCTGAGGAATTCGGCAAGAAGCTTCAGGAGTCCTGGACCAAAAACTTTGACGCGATCATCAAGAACGCAGGGCTGACCGCCGAAGACATCGAGCATCCGGAGCGGGCGCCGGGGCAGTAGCCGCCCGGGGCAGGAGGGTATCATGCCGAACATAACACGGGAGAAAGGCGCGCCGATATTCGCCGGAAGAGGACTGCGGGCTGCCATTGGAACGCTTATCCTGCTCATCCTTGTGAATTTGCTGTGTGTTCTCGTTTTTGCCTCTTCCGGCGAGCCTTACAAGACAGGCAGCCCGATCAGCGGCGGGAATGTGATGAAAGCGGTCGGGATTGACGCCCGGACGACCGCGGCAATAACCAGCGACAGCCGGTTAATCCTGCTTGACGGTCAGCAGCAGGTGCTCAGGGAGAAGAAGCTTGAAGGAACGGCCTCGGCGCTTGCCTTGTCAGCCGACAAGAGCAAGATCTATATCGGCACCAGCGACAGAAAGGTATATGTGTTTGATTTGACGCTGAACGAGATTGACGGCTTCGACGTGAACGGCAGAGTCATCGGACTTGATTCGGCGGTAAACGGTGAAATGGCCATTGCTTACGGAATTGGACAGTATACGGACCGGTTCTGGGTCGGTCTGTTCGACGAGTCCGGAGCGGACCGGTACAAGACGAAGATCGGATTTGACGTTAACGCTGTCGCAGCCGGAGAGCAAGGCGTATATTTCGGCACCGCGGATTCCAAAGTCGGCTATTTATCCCCTGAGGGCGAGGAACTGTGGAGAACGAATCTGATCCAGCCGATTACCCGGCTCAGTCTGAACGGAAAGCAGGAGCTGCTGGCTGGAGACGAGAGAGGCAATGTTGCGCTGGTCTCGGCCAAAGGGAAGGTTCTGTGGATCAATCATCTCTCCGCATACCCGATTACAATGGTCGCAGCGGTGGACGAAGCGGGACATATTCTGGCAGGAGATAAGGACGGGAAGCTGTTTGTGCTGAATGCGGAAGGCTATGCCCTTTATAACGCAGGCGTTTCAGCCGGTTCAATCAACAGTCTGATTGGCACAACAGGCGATGAAATTCTGCTGCTGACCGATCAGGGCAAGCCGGTAACGGTTTCCCTCAGCAGCGCTCTGGATGCAAAAAGGCAGTTTTATATTCAAACCGCTCTGATCGTCGTCGATGCGGCGCTTGCTGTAACAGCCTTCTGCCTGTTTGTGTGGTCTGTTGCAAGCTGGCGTGCCGCCGTCATCCGCTTCGGCAGGAAGCTCAGGCGTTCCAGATCAGCCTATATGCTGCTGCTGCCTTCCATCATTCTCATTCTTATCTTTACTATCGCGCCGACGCTGATGGCAGTGTTCTATTCCTTTACCAACTTCAGCTTGAAGGAGCCGCTCAAGGTGATCGGTCTGAGTAATTTCGTTGCAATGTGGTCCGATGAATTTTTCTGGATCGGGATATGGAACATGTTCCTGATCCTGATTACTTCGATTATCAAAGAGGTTACGATGCCGCTGCTCGTTGCGGAGCTGATCTTCTGGCTCCGCAGCAGCCGGATGAAGTACTGGTTCCGCACCGCTTATGTCGTTCCAAGCATCGTACCCGGCGTTGTCGGCATTTTGCTGTGGAAGATGATGTATGAGCCCGAAGTCGGCATGATCAATCAGTTTCTGGGCGTGATCGGGCTTGACGGCTGGAAGCATGCCTGGCTTGGAGAGGAGAACCTCGCTCTCTGGAGTATTATTATGGCGGGATTTCCATTCGTGAGCATCTTTGCTTTTCTGATTTATTTCGGCGGTCTGATCGGGATCAGCAGAGATATCTACGATTCCTCCTCCATTGACGGAATAGGCTCATGGGGACGTTTCTGGAAAATTGATCTGCCAATGATCCGGCCGCAGATCAGGCTGATTCTGTTCTTCACCTTCATAGGCAGCATCCAGGGCTTCGCCAATATCTACCTGTTCACCCGGGGAGGACCGGGAACGGCTACCTATGTGCCGGGCCTGCAGATGTACAACCAGATCTCGAACGCCAATTTCGGTTATGCTTCGGCCATCGGTTTTGTTCTGGCTGTCTTCGTCTTGGCCGGCTCGATACTGAACCTGCGGTTTTCCAAACAGGAAGGAGTCTAAAGAGGATGCCGAGGAAAATAAACGCAAAAGCGATCATCAGCTATTCCTTGCTGGCTGTTATCCTGATTCTTTCTTTTGTTCCCATTATTATGATGGTCTCTATGTCGCTGCGCGACAGCCTGCTCATATACGGAGATTTCTGGGGCTTGCCCTGGCCGCCGAAAATCAGCAATTATTCGTTCGCGCTGTTTGATCTGCTGGCTCCTGTCCTGCGGACCATGTATTTATGCGTCATCTCCATCCTTGGCATCATGCTGTTCGCGACGCTTAGCGGCTACGCCTTTGCCCGGCTCAGCTTCGTTGGCCGGAATATGATGTTCTGGGTCATCGTCATGCTGATGACGGTCCCCGGAGTACTGCTGCTGACGCCGAACTTCGTGCTTGCCGACTGGCTGCATCTGAAGAACAGCCTGGAGGGGCTGGCTGTGTTCTACATTGGCGGCGGCCAGCTGTTTGCGATTTTTCTGCTGCGCACCTTCTTCACCTCCCAGCCCGAGGAAATGTTCGAAGCGGCCCGGGTGGAAGGCGCCAGCGAATTCCGCTGCGTGTGGTCGATCGCGCTGCCCCTGGCGCGTCCGATTCTGATCACGATCGCCATCATGAATTTTCTATCGATTTACAACGATCTGATCTGGCCCATGCTGATGATCAGCACGCCGAACCTGCAGACGATTTCCATGGCACTGGCCAGTTACGCGCCGGATGCCGGGAACTCGGTAGGCAAAATATCCCGGCCGGATCTCGGCATTATTACTTCGGGCTATGTATTCGCCTCCGTGCCGCTGCTCCTGATGTTTACGCTCGGCATGCGCTATTTTATCGAAGGACTTACTTCGGGCTCTATTAAAGCCTAGAACGGGCAAGCAGATAAGCAGGCTGCAGCGAATCGGCAGGCTTAACCGGGTTTAGGCAAGGGCAAGGTAAACACGCTTGTAACACTCAGCTATTCTATAATGACTTAGCTATTAAAGAATTACAGAAGGAGAGAGAGCATGAGCATAAACGAGCTGTATATTTCCACTTCCGGCAATGACGCCTGGTCAGGCAGACAGCCGGACCCCGGCCCTGACGGGAAAGACGGCCCTTTTGCCACAATCGCCGGAGCGCGGGATGCCATCCGCCGGCTGAAGAAGTCGGCGATGCTGTCAGGACCGGTTACAGTGTGGCTTAGGGGCGGCATTTACGAGCAGACGGAGCCGGTCGTATTTGCGCCCGAGGACTCGGGATCAGTCACGTACGCCGCCTATCCGGGCGAGCAGCCTGTGGTGGATGGGGGCTGGCGGATTACGGGCTGGCGGGAAGAGACAGTGGGCGATATACCGATGTGGGTTGCTGATATTCCGGGTGTCGCCCGAGGAAAAGGGGAATTCCGCCAGCTGTTCGTGAGCGGAGAGCGCCGGCCGCGGACCCGTCTGCCCAGGCAGGGCTTTTATTGGATGAAGGATGTGCCGGGCACAGGCTTCCACAGCGGAAGTATGACGAGCGATCTGTTCGCCGGTACGGATACGTTCGTTTGCTCACCAGGCGATATCGACGGCTCCTGGCGCAATATGAACGATGTGGATGTCGTCGCCGTCCATTACTGGATCGAAGAAAGAATGCCGGTGGAATCCTTCGATAAACTCACGGGTGAGGTGAAGTCCAGCCGGAGGAGCATGTTCGTGCTCAAAGACGATGTGGCGAAGCGGTACGCCAAATATTATGTGGAGAATGTATTCGAGGCTCTGACCGAGCCCGGGCAGTGGTATCTTGACCGCCCGGCCGGCAAAGTCTATTACATCCCGCACCCGGGTGAAACGCTGGAGGAAACGGAGTTCGTCGCCTGTTCCGCGCAGCAGCTGCTGAAGCTGGAAGGCAGGCCGGACGAGGAGAAATATGTGGAATACTTGTCCTTCAAAGGACTTTCCTTTGCCCATACGGATTGGGTACAGCCCAAAGGCGGGGGAGAGCGGTTCGAGCGTCCGGGAATCGATTTTGCAGCGGCACCTCAGGCGGCATTCCATATTCCCGGCGTGATCTATATGCGCGGAGCCCGCTATTGCGCAATCGAGGATTGCCGGATTGAGCGAATCGGCTGGTACGGCGTCGAACTGTCCGAGGGCTGCCTGTCCAACCGTATTGTCGGCAATACAATCGCCGATATGGGAGCAGGCGGGATCAAGCTGGACGGCGCGGATGCGGATGGCCCTGTGCTGAGTCGTACGGGAAACAACCGGATTACGGACAATCATATTCACGGCGGCGGTCGTATCTTTCACAGCGCCTGCGGCATTCTCTCGGTGCATTCGTTTGGCAGCAGCATCTCGCATAATCATATTCACGATCTGTATTACACGGGAATTTCCTGCGGCTGGGTGTGGGGATATGCGGAGAATGTATCGAAGGACAACCGGATCGAGAAGAACCATATTCATGATATCGGCCACGGTCTGCTCAGCGATATGGGCGGCATCTACACGCTTGGCGTCCAGCCGGGCACGGTCATCCGCGGCAATCTTGTTCATGATATCGAAAAATGCAACTATGGCGGCTGGGCGATTTATCCGGATGAAGGCAGCTCGCATATCATCATTGAGAATAACGTATGCTTCCGGACGACCAGCCAGGTTTTTCATCAGCATTACGGGCGGGAAAATATCGTGCGCAACAATATTTTTGCCTTCGGCCGTGAAGGCCAGGCGTCTCTGAGCAGGGCGGAGGGTCATAATTCCTTAACATTCGAGAAGAATCTGGTCATTGCCGACGGGCAGCCAATCTTCGTTGCGGGATATGCCGGCCATTTCGACAAAAAGGGGTTTTACAGCGATCTGAATCTGTTCTGGGACGTCTCCGGCGGCGAGCCGCTATCCGGCAATCAAAGATTCGATGAGCAGGCGAATTTCTCGCTGGACGACACCCGGTCCATTGGGGATATGAGGCAGCTGGGTTATGACCTTCATTCCATCTATGCCGATCCGCGCCTTGTGGGTGCGGCTGGGGGAGATTTTACGCTCAAGGAGGATTCGCCGGCATTCGCACTTGGATTCAAGCCGATTGATCTGTCCGATGTCGGCCCCCGCTCCGCTGCTGACAGGCAATAACGTAAAACTACCGGTTTCGGGAGATGAAGAAATGAGCGTTCAAGGTAAAGCCGCGATTATAACAGGCTCAACGAGCGGGATCGGTCAGGCGGCGGCCGAAGCATTGGCGCGTCACGGCGCGAAGGTGCTGGTAAGCGGCCGGGATCAGGCGAGAGGGGAAGAGATCGCCAGAAGCATTACGGAGAGCGGTGGCGAAGCCCATTTTGTAAAAGCCGATCTGGCAGACCGCGATGCGCCGGCCAGGCTCGTTCATGAGGCGGCAGGCCGATGGGGAACCATTGATATTGTCGTCAACAATGCCGCTCTCGTCTGCAACAAACCGGTTGAAGAGATCGTGCATGAGGATTGGGACAGATTGCTTAACGTCAATTTGAAGGCCCCTTTCTTCCTCATACAGGCAGCGCTGCCGTGGTTGAGGGAAAGCCGGGGCAGCGTCATCAATATCAGCTCCATCAACGGTATCCGAAATGACAACAATAACCTGGTCTATGACACGATAAAAGCGGGATTGAATCATATGACGCAGGGGCTGGCGCTTGATCTGCGGACAGCGGGCATCCGCTTCAATGCGCTTATGCCCGGGGGAGTTGCGACCCCGCTGCTCAATCAGTGGTTCCGGCAGTTTACGGTCAATCCCGAAGATGCGGATCGGCTGGCGGAAGCCGCCAAGCACGGGCCGCATGTGGGGACGCCCCGGCAAATTGCCGATGCCGTGCTGTATCTGGCAGGCAGCCGGTCATCGTGGGTGAACGGAGCGGTCATTCCGATCGATGGCGGATATCATCTGTAATCTGACGTTCACATTTTATGAATAAGAGGTGCGATAACGATGACAGTCAAACGACAACAGGTTTTGTTTCTGTGCCTGACCAACCCGGAGCTGAGCTCCAAAACGGTGGCGTGGGCGCTTTACGACGGCGCATCGGCTGAGGGGGACAGCCGGATGGAAACGGGTGATTCCGCGATTCCTCCCTATGACTCGGTGCTGGATGCCATGAGGGACGGATGGAAGGTCATCCAGGCACCCCAGCTGCCGTATTTCATGTATGGCCATGAGAACGAAACGGGCCATCTGCCCTGGGAATATTTGCTGGAGAGGGAGGTCGGGATCAATGGTCAGCAAGGCGAATGAGCATTTGCTTGATGCGCGGCAGATGGCCCGATTTTGCAGTGACGGGCTGCTTGTATTGGAGGATCTGGTTCCGCAGGAGCTGAATGAAGCGGTTTATAGGGATGAATTGACAGTCGAACCGCAGGGCTACGAATTCTGGAACAGCTCGGAGGCGATCCGCGAGGTCTTTGAGCTGCCCCAGGTCAGAGGCGTTATTGAAAGTCTGGTGGGCCGAAATTATGTTTATGACCATTCTTTTCTGCATACCGTCAAGCCCAATAACAGCAAATCGCAGAACTGGCATGTGGATTCCGGCGTCATGAATCCGAATCCCCATAACTTTGACATCCAGGCCTTTTATTTCGCCCATGACACGCCGGTCGAAATGGGTCCGACGCTGGTGCTCCCCGGTTCCCAGCTGCGCCGGGCCAGCTATTGGAGCATTTCGCGCTACAAGAATATCGCGGGCCAGCGCCATCTGGCATCGAAGGCGGGTACGATCGCCTTCATGCACCAGGATATCTGGCACTGCGCGCAGCCCAACCAAACGGACAAAACCCGTTATGTGTTCAAAATCCGCCTGAATTCCGTGGAGCAGCAGCGCAATCTGTTCAATACCGATGGCTATGACGACCCTGAGGTAGTGGAAATTTTAAAAACCCGGCATCCCTGGTACGGTTCGGACTGGCAGAAGGAATTCTATCAAAGACTGGATTTCTGGCGCTATCTGGTCGGCAATGATTATATTTTGAAAAAACGCTAGATGCAGGTTTAAGAGATCCTTATACATTCCAACGGGGAGATGCAGGCGATGATAAAAATTGCGGCTGAGGAGAGCTGGGCTCCTCCGCATTGGGCGCTGATGGAGAGACTGCTGCTTGATTCGCTGAATCAGGCGGCGGCCGAATTCGTAAACCGTTATACCCGCGCCGACGGCACGCTGATTTGGCGGCCGGATTGGCCCGGCATGGATGGCTCGGATGATCCTTATGAAGGCTTCATGTATCTGGCGCTCCTGTATGTATTGGGAGGAAGCGACGAAACGCTGGAGCTGGCGCAGAAGCTGTGGGAGGGGATTACGTGGCAGTGGACGCAATACGGTCAAATCTCCCGCGAATTCGATGCCTATTACGATTGGATGCATCACGGCGAAGGTTATCTTTATTTATATTTTCTCGGCCTTGCAGACCCCGGCTATTTGAAGAACAGGCAAAGAGCGATGCGGTTTGCCGCCATGTACACCGGCGATGACCCGGAGGCGCCCAATTACGACAAGGAAAAGCGGCTGATCCGCTCTCCCATTAACGGAAGCCGGGGGCCGCGTTTCGATTTGACGGAGGAGGATTGGAGCACGCACCGCGGCATACTGGATCACTATCCAGCCCCGTTCGAGGATTTGGCCGGCGTGGATTATGCTTCGGGCAAATGCGCCTGGTCGGATGATGCGGTCTACCGGGAAATTATCCGGATGATGAATGAGCGGATGGCCAGAGGGGATGTCCCGCTGAATCTGAACGCGACGGGAATGGTCGCGAACGCTTATTTGTATTCCGGGCAGCAGCAGCTTCGCGACTGGGTACTGGAATATGTCGATGCCTGGAAGGAGAGAGCCGAGACGAACGGCGGCATTATGCCGGACAATGTCGGCTTGAGCGGCATAATCGGAGAATATATGGACGGCAAGTGGTGGGGCGGCTACTATGGCTGGCGTTGGCCCCATGGTTTCATAACCATTATCGAACCGCTGGTGAATGCGGCATCCAATGCCGTTCTGCTGACAGGGGATATGGAACGGCTGAATGTGGCCCGGGACCAGCTGGACCGCAATTGGGAGCTTCGGAAGACCGTGAATGGCCGTTCATCGGTTCCGTATAAACATACCGACGCAGGATGGACGGATTACCGCCCCGCCGATCCTTTTATTCCGATCCATCTCTGGTTCATCTCTATGGCGGACGAGGATCTGGAGCGTATCCGGCGGATTGGACTGGATGAGAGCTCTCTTGAAATCACGATTCCCGGCGTATCGGGAACAAGCGCGGAGACGAACAAGAGCACCAAGCATTACAACGGGAATACCGTTCCATGGTTTCAATACATGCAGGGAAACAATCCGGGTTATCCCGAGCGGATACTGGATGCCAACTATCGGCTGATCGGCAATCAGCTGCATAAAATGCGTTCACCTGAAGGCGACCCTGAAGAGTGGCGCTCGGACGGTTTCAATCTGGAGGATCTGTCCAGCATTCATAAATGGCAGGAGATGTGTCCGGTTTATTTTGAAGGACTGCTGCAGACTACGCTTGGCGCGCCCATGCATATTTCCCATGGCGGCCTGCAGCATGCCAGCGTCCGGTATTACGATGGCGTAAGGCAGCGGCCGGGACTGCCTGAGGATGTCGGAGCTCTTGTGGAATCCATCTCCTCTGGCTCGCTGATGCTTCAGCTGGTGAATCTGAGCTTGTTTGAGCGCAAGGAAGTGATCGTGCAGGCAGGCGCGTTCGGCGAGCACCGGTTCGAGGAAGCCGTTATGTTCAACGGGCAGGGCGGGGAAATCCGGCGGATTGAAGTAGGGGATAAGTGGCTGAGCGTGGAGCTTGCGCCGGGCTCGGGAACCAGACTGGAGCTGTCGCTGGCGCGTTATGTCAACCGCCCGACCTACGACCCGGTGTGGCCGGATCCGAATAAGGCGGAGATTCTCACAGGGAGAAACCCATAGGCAGCTTAACAATGGAGACCCCGTGCCGATTCCGGTGCAGGGTCTCTTCTGGTTGTGCGGAGGCTATCGATTTCAGTCTTGTGCATGGGGCACGGTTGCTTAGAGGTTTGCCAAATCATAACGTGCCGCAGGTCTGGACAGTATGGTAGATTAGAGGGTGAGCGAAAGGCGAAGAGGGGGATAAAATGAAGCTGTTTCATTTTAGCAAGGACGCTGCCATTCATACCTTTTTTCCCAGAGTAAAAGAAAACCGACAGAATATGCCCCCTGTGGTTTGGGCGATTGACGATGCGCATGAGTTTACTTTTTATTTTCCGCGGGATTGTCCACGAATTGTGTATACCAAGGGTGAAGGGATTCTAGAGGAGGATCACCGACGGTTTTTTGGCTTGACCGGCGCGGACATTGTGATTACCGTCGAAACCCATTGGTATGAGCGCATCAAAAACGCTACCGTATACAGATACCGTCTGCCCGTCGAGAGCTTTCGGTTATTCGATGAAATTGCGGGATACTACATATCGCCCGAGACGGTAAAGCCGCTGGAAATGGAACCCATTTCGAATCTGCTGGAGAGATTAATGGGTTTGAATATCGATGTGCGTTTCACCCCCAACCTGAATCCATTGAGAGAAGCCATTCTAAACTCCTCATTGAAGGATTTCGGCATGCACCGCTTCGAAAATGCAGGGAATCGATGAAAAGAAAAAAGCAAGCTGTCTCCAATAGCGGAAGACAGCTTGCTTAGTATTGAAATTAATTCTCGCCAAACGCCTGTCTTACAGCGCGCCGGACAGTCAGCAGATCATGTTCCACTTCCAGATACTCATCCGCTCCGCCCCGGAATTCCAGCGACCAGCACCCCTGGTAACCGCCCTGCCGCAGCAGCTGCACTTTCTGGAGCAGCCCGGTTCCGGCGAAATCCACAAACGCCCTGTCAAACTGGGCATGCATCGTGAAAGGGGAAACCAGCTCGTCCCCGATTTCCTTATCCGCCAGCCAGCGGTTGACATTCAGTACGATTCCAAAGGACGGCGAAGCAACCTCGTCGCTGACCCGCTTCAGATTTTGGGGGGATTGGGAACCGGCCTGATGCGTCTGCGGCCCTACCCGAAAACCATGCTCCTGGCCAAACTGCGTGTACTCCCTGTACCGCATGACAATGAGATTAAACTGTTCATCCGTGATGGCAAGTGAATTGACACCCATATCGATCCGAAGCGCTTTAGCCCCCCATCTGCGTGCGATGTCGAGGTACAGGAGCGCTTTTTGGTAGTTTTGTTCGCGTATGGCAGGATCATCATGCCAGATATCGGCACCGTCCACGCTCAGGCAAGCGACGGTCAAGCCCTCTTCATCAAGCGTCTCCTTGACGCTGTTGATATAGCTGTCTTCTGTGGAGAGCAGCATGCCGCTCCAAATATCTGCCTGATCAAGGCGGTAGCGGTACTTGATGCTTTCCAGATAGCCAAACAAATTGATTTTTCCTGCGGCGAATAAAGCGTGAAATGACCATGATCCGATAGAAAAGCCTGCCATTTGATTTCCTCCTAATTCAACCCGGCGGTAAGCGGGTTATGCCCTTTATTGAATTACTTCAGGATTATATCATAAATGTTCAGAGGTTGAGGGGGGAGAGGTGCACTGCGATTATTCCAAAAAAGACGTTTCTCAATTGGATTGAAGCTTTATAAGCCTGGATATTGTATCGTCATCCTTCGACGGTATATTGATGGTGACGGTCAGGTGGGGAGAGCCCGCCACAAGAAACGAAATTTGGTCAAATACGAGCATGCCGGCCGACGGGTGATGATTGATTTTCTTCCCTTCGGGACCGTTCAGGACGTCGTGCTGCGGCCACCATTCCCTGAATTCCGGGCTTGCCTGATTGAGATCCTCGATGAGCTCCATCCACCATGGATCGCCGGCAAATTTGCCGTAGCTGGCGCGGAATTGAGCCAAGCGGTGCCGGGCATGCGTTTCCCAGTTTTCCTGAAGCATCTGCCGGACATATGGCGATGTGAAGGAACGCCAGACGGTGCTGCGCTCACGCGGGGACATGGCCTCATAATTCCCGTAAATCCGATTTGCCATACTGTTCCAGCCAACAATGTTCAGGCGTTGATCGGTAACATAGGCAGGACTTATCCCCTGCTGATCAAGGAAGCCCTGCAGCGTCGGACTGATGCTGCTTTCGGCCGGGTTCAGATCCGCAGGCGGCTGCTGCAGGGCCAGCTGAAATAAATGTTTTCGCTCATCCGGATCCAGCTGGAGAGCACGGGCAATGCTTTCCAGTACTTGTGCGGATACCTGAATGCTGCGCGCCTGCTCCAGCCATGTATACCAATCGACGCTGACGCCCGAGAGCAGCGCCACTTCCCCGCGCCGAAGACCCGGCGTCCGCCGCCGTCCTCCGCCGGGCAGACCGGCCTGCTCGGGTGAAATACGGGCGCGCCGCGTCCGCAGGAACTGCGCAAGCTCCAGAAAACGCTCATTATTTGCCTGGTTCATTCCACTTCACCGGCTTCCTTGATGGGATATTATCATAGGAGATTTTCTCCTATGATAAACCATCATCTTATTCTAGTATAAAATCCATTATACACTTTCATCAGGGAAATGACGATTTTCCATATCGCGATGAAAGGGGTAGATAAGTTTGGAACATACGCTGCAAATACAGGCCAAACAGGCAGGCAAGCTCTCCAAAATGCTGCTGCTTATCGGACTTTCACTCGGTTATTTTATGGTGCTCCTGGATACGACGGTGGTGAGTGTAGCTTTGCCTGCCATTCGCGCCGACCTTGGGGGAGGCATAGCCGGCCTGCAGTGGGTCGTGAACGCCTATACGATCGTTTTCGCCGGCCTGCTGCTGTCGATGGGAGCATTTGCCGACAAGCTGGGAGCCAAGCGCGTCTATATTGGCGGCCTCGGCTTGTTTCTGGCGGCATCCGCCTTTTCGGCATTTGTTCCATCCCTTGGGGCGCTGATCGGTCTGCGCGCCATACTTGGTATTGGCGGGGCCGCTCTGCTGCCAGCCTCGCTGACGCTCCTTGCCTATGCTTATCCGGAGCCATCGGAACGTGCGCGGGCATTGGGAATATGGGCAGCGGTGACGGGAGCGGCGATGGCGGCAGGACCTGTCGTGGGCGGATTGCTGGTCGACTCGCTGGGCTGGCGCAGCATCTTCCTGCTCAATGTTCCGCTTGGCCTCATCAGTCTGGTCATGACATCGCTTCTGGTCAGTGAAACCAGGCGCAAACCGCAGACAGGCTTTGATCCGGCAGGTCAAATCACAGCCATTGCCGGCATTGCTTCACTGTCTTACGCTCTTATGGAGGGAGATCAATACGGATGGCATTCTACGGTCATTCTCTCTGCGTTTATTCTGGCGCTTCTAAGCGCCATCCTGTTCCTGATTGTTGAAGCAAAAGGCAGGAATCCGCTGCTTCCGATGCTGATCTTCAGGAATGCGGCGGTATCAGCCGGGATGCTTGCAGGGATGGCGGTTAATATCGGCCTGTCGGGTATTTTGTTTATTCTGCCTTTATTCTTCCAGCAAGCGCGCGGATTATCCGCCCATATAGCGGGACTCGCGCTCCTGCCAATGATGCTTCCGCTGGCGTTCAATCCAATTTTTACCGGTCGTCTCGTAGGCCGGATCGGAGCAAGAATACCGATGACGTCCGGCTTTGGCCTGGGTGCGCTGGGTATGTTACTCCTCGTATGGGTGGACACCGATACGAATTACATGCTCACGCTCGCGGGACTGCTGTTGATCGGATTTGGCGTATCATTTACGATTCCCGCATTGATGGCGGCTGTCATCTCTTCCGTGCCAAAAGAAATGACCGGCGCCGCATCAGGCGCTCTGAACTCAAGCCGGCAGCTTGGGGCGACGCTGGGCGTTGCCATTCTCGGTTCAATTTTGAGCGGCAGCGAATCCTTTGCAGGCGGTATGCATATCTCGCTTATGGTTACAGCCGCGGTTATGCTTGGCGGCAGCTTGCTCTCGCTGGCGTTTATCGGCCGGAGAAAATCAAATTGACAGCAGAGTATGCAGGCTTTTCCAATTGCCTGGGATCAGGTAAAATGAAGGCTGCGGCAAACGCCCCGGAAGTGAGCGGAAGTACGAATATTTCGAAGCAGGCACGTATGAATTTTTCTAAAAATAACAAAAACCGGCTGCTTCGGCAGCCATTTTTTGCAGAGAAAGGGGACTCGTTTATGTTAGGCATTGAATTATGCCGCCGATTTTATGCTGAAATTGTGGAGCCCGTAATGGATACATTATCGCCTGTATCCTATTCGGCTACTCTGATCGGCCCGGGAAGCGAAGTACTGGGGTTTGACACGGAAATGTCGAGGGACCATGACTGGGGACCGCGCGTCTATCTTTTTCTGCATGAACGTGATCTTGCGCTTCGCGAGACTATCCGGGCTTTGCTTGATCAGAGAGTCCCGCCAAGCTTCTACGGTTTTCCCATCGATATCAAGATGACTGTAATCACTACGGTGCCAAATTTCATCAGGGGCCATCTTGCCACGGACATCACCCGATCGTTGGAGCTGGTTGATTGGCTGACCTTCCCCTCCCAGAATCTTCTGGAGATAACCCGCGGAGAGGTTTTTCGGGATGATGACGGTCAGCTGTCAGCGCTGCGCCATACATTTGCTTTCTATCCGCGCGATATTTGGTTATACCTGATGGCATCCGGCTGGCAGCGGATCGGGCAGGAGGAGCATCTGATGCACCGTTCCGGTTTTGTTGGCGACGAGCTGGGCTCAGCGGTCATCGGTTCTCGCGTCGTTCGGGACATTATGAATCTGTGTTTCTTGATGGAAGGCCAATATGCGCCATATCCAAAATGGTTCGGCACGGCATTCAGACGTTTGAAATGCTCGGATCAGCTCCTGCCCTGCCTGTTAACGGCTCAGACGACAGCCGACTGGAGAGAACGCGAGCTTGCATTAAATGAGGCATACAGCTGTTTATCGCAAATGCACAACGGGCTGGGGATCAGCGAAAATATTCCCGCTGACGCCTCAATGTTCTACGACCGCCCCTTCAAGGTTATGAACGGGGAAAGAGTTGCCGGCCTCATTGCGGGGCAAATTGCGGATTCGGAACTTCAACAGCTGGCCCAGGCTCGTCTGATCGGCGGCATTGACCAAATTACGGACAACACCGATTTCAGAAAACTGGGCAGTTGGCCGGACGGAGATCTTGCACGAAATGCTTTGAAAACATTATTCAAGCCGCTAAGAAAATGAAATATTTCTCCTTGAGCTATGTACCGGCCATGCTGCTGTCGGCCGGGCAGGACTAATGAAACATAACGTTTTCAGGATTGCCTGACGATTGCCGGCCATGAGGACAGCATCTTCTGACGGTCGCTTTCTGCCGCGATGAACGATTTCAGCTTCTGCACTTCAACGGAAGGATTCCACTCAGAACGTTTATTAAAGACTTTGCTCGCAATTCCATAGAATAGATGGGGGAACAACAGGTCGGCATAAACAATCTGGCATTCCTCATCGCTCAGAGGATGGACCTCGCGGTAGGCTCTGAGCATCGCAGTCGCTTTCGCTGCGCTCCATCCATGCTTTTTCATGACTTTATTGAAGATTTTACGAAGATCCCGGGCTGGCAAATCATAAGTCAGCGAATCCATGTCGATTACAGCAAGGCCTTTACCCGTCTTGATCAAGTTAGCTGCCGCAAAATCCTGATGGCACAGATTTTTTTGCGCAGCGACCTTGTTGACCCAATTGGTGTAATAGCTGCTTCTAATCCACTTCAGGGCTTCTTTTCCCTGGTTGATGAAATTGTCGGCATGGAGCAGGTACAGCTTTTGAAATTCACTGCTGCTTTTGGCCATTCCCTTAAAGCCCTCCAACCGCTCGATATACCGCTCATAGCTTTGCGCCCAGCCGCCCAGATGAACTCTTTCGTTGGTCGTGTAATTCGAGGTGAATCCTCTTGAAGCCATATGAAATCTGCCGAGCTCCTTCATGATGGCCAGCAGATCCTCTGTTCCATAGGTTGGGGAAGAGCCCTGCACTGCGTCCGATAAGACATAGCAGTTGCCGCTGCTGTCCTCGGCATAATCTTTTCCTGACCGGGTCTCCACCATTGCCGGGATGGGAGCCCCGTTTTTTTGCATATGCCTGATCGCTTGAACCAGAAACAGCAGTCTCTTTTGGGTTGCGGGCGATTTCTTTAATATTTTTGTGCCTGCGTTGGTGACTACGCTCCATGTCGCTTTTTTGCCTTTGTCCGAGATCAGTTTGACGCTTTTCACACGTAGAGGATACTGGAACATAATTTCATTAATATTCGCCTGCATGAATCCTACCTGCCTCTGTAAGATATTCTTTTAAGACCTGCAGCGCTATTCCTGTTCTTGCGTGAACGAAGCGGGCGGGCCGATTTTCTCTTGGATACGGATGCACTGGACAATGGAGTGGGACTGCTGGAATAGGCCCCCATGTAAATCTTGTTCAGCCGGTCCGACACATGCCCGAACGTGAATTTGCTGTCTACCAGCTGCCTCCCCCGTACAGCCATTGCCGATGCCTCTTCTTTATTGGTGAGCATATAGTTGATGGCATTGGCAAATGAATTCGCGCTCGTATAGTCACGGACGATGTAGCCGTTGTCCTTATGCGTAATAACTTCAGCATTACCGCCGCGATTGGTCGTAATGACGGGAACGCCTGCAGCCATCGCTTCGTAATGTACGCGCGCAAGAGGCTCCTGCCATTGCGAGCTGCACACGAATACGTCGGCCATCGAGAAGTAATTTTGAATCTCGTCAGCCGGAACGAACTGGGTGAATATGACCTGATTCTTATACGGTTCGGCCAGCTTCAACAGCGATTTCCCGTAGTCATCCACAGTATTGTCGCTGAACCACTTGCCTCCCACTATGACCAGAACGGCATCCGGATGCTGCGCAAGGACACGTTCCATTGCCTGAATGAGCAGATGCGGGCCTTTTTTTACGCTCAGCCGCCCTACAAATAGGATAACTTTCTTATTATTGACCCCGTAACGGGTGCGAAGCTGCTCGCGCATGCTGTTCCCCCGTGCCGTCCATATAGGAAAATAGCGATTGGGATCAAACCCGGAATAGATCGCTTCGACTTTATCTTTCGCTTCGGGAACCCGGTCCGTTATGGTCTTCTTAATGTAGTTGCTGACGGTCGTTATTTTATGGACATACTGTACACAAAGCTTTGCATCCGAATCCGAAATTTTGTTCTCGGCAAACATTTCATTATGAAGACTCAGGACAAAGCGGCTGGAGGGAGAGGCCTTCTTGAACGGAATGACGTTGACCGGCCGGTTAAAAACATGAACGACGTCATAAGCGTTTTCTTTTAGCGAACGGGCCACTTCCGTTACATACTGTTCCCTTGGAAATCTTATATAGTTAACGCTGCCGCGAGTCTCCAGATCCGGCAGGAGCTCATCCGTCACTGAATAAATGGTTAATTGATGCTCGCGGGCAAGAATGGGAGAAACCCCGTCCATCATCATCTGGATGGCGCCGCCTTTTACAGCGGGAGCAGGAAGTTTCTCCGTACATACGAATGCCAGTCTCATTCCAAAGACAGCCTCCCGTTATGAATAGTATTTTGTAAAGTAGGCCGGTTCTTCGGCCAAGCCTTCTGTTAAGCTTACTTTCGGTTCGTAGTTCAAGAGCCGGGACGCGTTGGTAATATCTGCCCATGTATGCATCGGCTCTCCCCGCAGGGCGCCTGCGTTCACGATATTCGCGTGTTTTCCCGTCAAATTCTCCAGTACGCGAATCACATTCAGAATGGAGGAGCGTTCTTTTCCTCCAATATTAATGGTTTCACCTACCACTGAGGGCTGGTCCGCGACTGCAGCCGTCGCTTCAATGCAATCGCTGATATACGTAAAATCTCTTGACTGCGTGCCGTCTCCAATCAGCGTTATCGGTTCGTTTTTAATCATTTGCTTTATAAACCGATGAAAGGCCATATCCGATCGTTGACGGGGTCCATATACGGTGAAAAAACGCAGAATAACGATGGGAACGCCATCGTTATTCCAATAAACACGGCATAATTGTTCACCCGTAAGCTTGCTCACACCATAAGGAGAGAGCGGGGGCGTGCTTGTGTCCTCCGGCACCCTTCCTGTCCGTTCTCCATAAACGGAAGAAGTGGAAGCAAAGATGAATTTCTTGATTGCCTTGCAGCAGTCCATCCCAATCGGTATGCAGCAATTCTGACGTAACCAAGGTGAACTTTGAGTGGGAATGAAACATCTCGATGTTCTTGGTTCCTATTATTTTCAACTCGTCGCGAACAAAGGCATCGATTCCAATGACTTCGTGCTTCCCGCTATTCAGTAAAAATTCACAAAGATGCGAACCGATAAATCCCGCGGCACCCGTCACCATGATTTTCATGGTCTTCCAACTCCGAAGCATTCAAACCCATGCGCTTCCATTGTTTTTTTGTCCAGACAGTTTCGTCCATCTAACAGAAGATTTCGTTTCATCAGCAGCTTGACGCGGTGAAAGTCGGCTTCCATAAATTCCGGCCAGCCTGTCGCAATGACAAGCGCATCTGCCTCCTTTACGGCCTCATATTTATCGGAACACCAAACGACGGACGGGATAGGAGGAGATACGAGCGGATCGTAAGCATAAACCTGGTATCCTTGTTTCGTCAGCAGCTTCATAAAGGCTATTGCCTGAGAATAGCGGGTATCATCGGTATTCTCCTTGAACGTTGCTCCCCAGACTGCGATCCGGATGTTCTCTCTCTTTTCGCCCAGCTTGTGGTTCAGTTTATTCAGATAAACCCCCAGTTGTGAGCGGTTAATTTTTTTAACGGCCTGAAGCAGCTCCATTTTTACCTGTTTGGTGGAAGCGGCATAATTCAATGCATTGACGTCCTTCGGGAAGCAGGAGCCTCCATAACCTAACCCCGCCTGCAGAAATTTGGGCCCGATCCGATTGTCCATCCCGATCCCTTGGGCAACCTCCGTGATATCGGCGTGATAAGCCTCGCAAATACGCGATATTTCATTGATAAAAGAAATTTTGGTAGCCAAAAAAGCGTTGGACGCATATTTAATCAATTCCGCTTCAATACGTTGAGTCAATAGAAATCTGGTTTCAATAGCCTGGTACAGATCCTTCACTATAAGCGCCGCTTCTTCATTGGCTGCTCCGATGACGATTCGGTCGGGATGCACCGTATCCTCAATTGCGCTTCCTTCCCGCAGAAATTCGGGATTGGACACAAGCTCGTACAGCGCTTGGCTTACCCCATATTCTTGAAGCAGAGCATCAATCCGGTCCGCAGTTCCAGGGGGAACGGTACTTTTTATAATGATGGTTTTAGGAGAACGAATAACAAGCGAGAGGTCTTGAACGACACTAAGGATATACTTCATATCCGCACTGCCGTTTTTGGCGGAAGGCGTTCCGACTGCAACGACAACGACCGGGCAGTTCATCATATGCCGTTTTACGTTCGCAGCGAAAAACAGTCTTTCTTCCGCCTGATTCTTCGCGATCATTTCGGTAAGTCCGGGTTCATAGATCGGTACGATTCCTTCTTTCAGGCTGCTTATCCTGGCGGTGTCGCGATCCGTGCAATAGACAATATGGCCGATATCGGCTAATACAGCAGCCGTCGTGAGGCCGACATATCCCGCTCCAACAACACAAATATTCATATAGGAATTCCCTCTTTCAAATCTACTAATCTATTATATTAGCGGTTGTCCAACAATCGTCACGGCCAATGATCCAAACAGGATGAAATTGGGCCCTGAATAAGTACTCTATAAAATGGGTGTATACAGATGCCTGATTTTGATAGAGGACAAGCTTCAAATAGAAAATTCTTTATATACTGATAATTAACAATAATAAAATATTTGAATGGAAGAGGTGATTTTCATGGTGTTGAAAGCAATCATTCCCGCTGCCGGCTATGGGACTCGAAATCTGCCGATAACCAAAGCGGTTCCAAAGGAAATGTTCCCGATCAGCGGCCGGCCGGCGATCGATTATATCGTATCGGAAGCCATAAACGCGGGGATACAGGAAATTCTAATCATTCTCTCCCGCAATAAAACGGATATAATGGACTACTTTGACCGCTCGATTGAGCTGGAGTCGCATTTATCCAAGCATCACAAAGAACATATGATTGAAAAGGTTGGCCCGGCCAAGGTGTACATTCAATATGCCCGACAGCCGGATGCGCTCGGACTGGGACATGCCATTCAGATCGGCAAATCGTTCGCAGGAGATGACCCGTTTGCCATTCTGCTTCCGGATCAAGTCAGCCTGGCTCAGACCTCACCGTTACAGGCATTGATTCATGTGTACGAGCAATACAAATGTCCGGTGATCGGACTGCAAGCGGTACCGGAGGAGCTGCTTCAAAACTATGGAGTCGTCTCCGGAACGAGTCTGGAATCTCAGGTCTGCCATCTTCAATCCATAATCGAAAAGCCTAAAATCAATCCGCCATCCAAGCTTGCCGTTATGGGGAGATATGTACTGACGCCGGAAATATTTCCTTATCTCGAACAAATCGAAGCTAACGGGGGAGAAATCCAGCTGACTGAAGCATTAAACGCAATGTGCCGATCCAGGAGGATGCTTGGTTACGTGTTCACGGAGAAGTGGTACGATATCAGCATTGAACAGGAATATCTGAACATCCAACGCTGCGCATACCTGATGAAGCAAGGGAAAAATGAATAGACGAAAAAAAACCGTTTACAACCTGTGACCCGCAATAAGGACACTTTGCAGAAGTGACCTTTGGATGGGTCATTTGCGCTTTCCAGGAGCTTTTGTTGATTAAAAAAAATGACCTCTGATGAAACCAGAAGTCATCTATGAACCGTATAACCGCAAAATGTGTATGATCTTATTCGATATCATCGCCGGTTGTCCGGTTGCCGCCCGACTTGCCGCCCGCTGTCCGGTTGCCCGCTGTCTTGTTGCCGCCCGACTTGCTGCCCGCCGTCCGGCTGCCGGCCGTCTTGCTGCCGCCCGACTTGCTGCCCGCTGTCCGGTTGCCCGCTGTCTTGTTGCCGGCCGTCTTGCTGCCGCCTGACGTGCTGCCCGCTGTCTTGCTGCCCCCGGTTTGATCGCCGGCCGTCTTGCTGCCGCCAGTTTGGCTGCCTGCAGCATTTTTTTTGGATTTCTTTCCTAATGGCATATACATTTACCTCCTCTTTACGTTATTTAGTATCATATGAATGAAAACTAGTACTCGTAACGGGTCATCAGTTGGTTTTATAGAATACTAGATATCGCTCTCCAGTTTTCACTCTGAGCTATGAATATATCTGAATGATTATAAACAGAAATAATTTTCATTGTGATTTATATTTATGAAATAAATATGCAAGACAAGTGAAACGGATTTCCCGAATATTTATTTGCTTTATCTTGTGTTTTGGCGTAAATACACTTAATATAAAGTTGAATTTTGTGAAGCCCGGTTCGTAGAATTTTAAGGTGAGTGGGAAAAAATTAAATGGCGATTAATGATAATATTCTGATTAAGATCAGGGACAAGAAGGATAGCTTGACGCCAGTCGAGAGAATGGTAGCTGAGAGCATTTTGACCAATTTGGAGGAAATTCCCCATCTTTCCATCAAGGGTCTTGCTAAACTGAGTAAAACCAGCGATGCCTCCGTTCTTCGTTTCTGCAAAACGATGGGTTATAACGGTTACCGCAGTTTTATCGTAAGCATCTCTGCATCACTGGGCTCCATGGACGAGGAACAGAAGGATCAGTACACCGATATCCAACCAGGAGACGACCTGTCCATCATCATCTCCAATATTTCTCACAACAATGTCAGATCCATTGAAGACACGCTCAGCATCATCGACCGGAATGAGGTAGCCCGTGCTGTCAAAGCGCTCCGTGCCAGCAATCGGATTGTTTTCTTCGGTGTCGGAGCCTCCGGTCTGGCCTGTCAGGATGGGGAACAGAAGTTTTCCCGGATCAACAAGATGTGTCACGCCTATACCGATGGCCATAGCCAGCTCACTGCCGCAACCCTCTTGGGAAAGGGCGATGTAGCCATCTTTATCTCGAATTCCGGCGCTACGATAGAGATACTCGACTCGCTGGAAATTGCCAAGAGGAATGGAGCCAATATTATTGCCATTACCAAATATAACAAAAGCGAATTAGCGGGAAAGTCAGATATTGTGCTCAGCATCTCAACTCCGGAATTAACCATAAGAAGCGGGGCTATGGGGTCAAGAATCGCTATGCTTACCATTATTGATATCCTTTTTGCGGGGAGTAGCGAGTGCGGAATACCAGAATGTGAAAAAATACCTGACCAAGACCCATAACATCCTGGCAAGCAAGCAGAAGAAATAAGATGGACGTTACTGACATTAGTGATTTAGAGCTAGTGTCTTTTTTTGTCGCAAGTAAGAATTAAAAAAACAAAAATTAATTCTAAAATAAAATTTAATTTCAGAATCTATTGACGGAATCCCGGCGTCCCCTTAATATAAGCTTAAGAAATGGAATGTGTGTCAGCTAAATTGACATTACAATAACCTGAGGCAGGAGAATGAATTGGCTATGAATGAATATCTCGCGGGACTGACAACGGAGGAGATTAACCAGGATACGCTGATGATCGATGATAGCACGACAGAACAAATACTGCGGCTCCTGAATCAAGAGGATGCGAAGGTTCCTGCAGCGGTCGCTGCGGAAATCCCGCAAATCATGAAAGCGGTTGAAATTCTGCATCATCTGCTTGGAAATGGTGGCAGAATGTTTTATATAGGGGCCGGAACTTCGGGCAGATTAGGTGTGCTCGACGCGTCTGAATGCCCACCCACCTTTGGCGTTGATCCTCTGCTGGTGCAGGGACATATTGCCGGAGGGGATCTTGCTTTGAGATTGGCTGTTGAAGGATTTGAAGACAATGCAGAGGAGGGGATCGCTTTAATTGAGCGCTGCGGCGTTACGAATAAAGACGCGGTTATAGGCATTTCTGCGAGCGGGAGCGCAAATTTCGTCATTGCCGGTTTGAAGAAGGCAAGAGAGCTTGGTGCCGCAACTATAGGGGTAGTGAACAACAAAAACTCCAGAATAGAGGATGTCTGCGATGTATGTATTGCGCCTGTTGTCGGGCCTGAAGCAATTGCGGGCTCTACAAGGCTGAAGGCGGGAACTGCTCAGAAGCTGGTTCTCAACATGCTCACAACCTGTTCGATGGTGAAGCTGGGCAAGACGTATAACAATCTTATGGTCGACTTGAAGGCAAGCAACAACAAGCTGAATGACCGCTCTATCCGCATTATTCAGACAGCAACAGGCACGGACGCCGGAACAGCAGCCAAATATCTGGAAAAGGCTTCAATGAGCTGCAAGCTTGCCATCATGATGATAAAAACGAGCCTGGAGGCAGAGGATGCCAAGCGGGCACTGGATCTATCTGGCGGAAACCTGAAAGCAGCCATACGCAATTTCAGTCGAGTTGTTTAATCCGCAATTATAAAATCCGATTCCTAGGGGGCAATATTCTGTGAAAAGTAAAATGCGCGTTCTGACATCCGTATTAGCTTTGAGTCTGTCTTTGACCACACTTGCAGCATGTTCATCCAATAACGCGAATTCCAATAACGGCAATGCTTCCAGCCCGGGCAACACTTCAAGCGCAGGAAGCACAGAGGCGAAAGACACCATTACGGCGCTGCTGCCGCCGGTTTCCGCAAATTTTCAAGAACATTTTGCTCAAATGGAGAAGGGGTTCAATGAATTATATCCTAATCTCACCTTGAAAATAGAGCCTGCCAGTTGGGAAGACATGACACAGAAGCTCGATACGCAGGTCAATGCGGGCAGCCCTCCTGATCTGGCGTTCATCGGCTCGGACGGGATTTCCAAGTATGTGCAGCAGGGAATGCTTATGGACATCACTGATACGGCAACACCGGAAATGGTCGCAGATTACGATAAAACTCCGCTGGAATACATGAAAAACGGCAGTGGTCTGTATGGCTTCCCGGCGTATATGGAGGCTCACGCCTTGGGAGGGAACAAGAAGTTCATGGAAGAGGCCGGAATCGACTGGAAAGATATTCAAAAAAACGGTTGGACCTACGAGCAATTCCGCGAAGCGATTAAAAAAGGCGTTGTTAAGGACGGAGACCAAACGAGCCGCTACGGATTTGTGTTCGCAACCGCTGGCGTTACATCCAAAGACTATTTGAATGTGTTGATCAAAAATGCAGGCATGCCGTCCGCATTCACCACAGATCTGAAATACGCTTATACCAATAAAAATTATCTGGAAGTGTTGAAAGCAGTCCGGGCTCTTATTGACGACGGCTCGATGCCAAAGGAGCTCAGCTCCGTCGACGCGGGCAAACGCTGGAACATGTTTCTGACCGGTCAGACGATGATCACGGGCAAGGGCCTGGCCACCTTTGAGAACTCCGCCAACCAAAATAACGAGAAGCTGGAAGCCAACGACGGCAGCGCCGTAAAAGGAAGTATAGCGGTCGATTATATCGTACTGCCCGTACCTACATTTCTGGGGAATGAACCGCAGTCCAGCGTTGCGGTAGATGGTTATGTCGCTTTCCGCGGCAAAAAGGAACCGACGGCCGAGCACAAAGCCAATGTCGTAAAAGCAGCCTATTACCTGGCAAGCGGCAATGTTGCGGCAACAACCAATAATGACCTTTTCGTTGCGCATATTACGGAAAGCGGGAGAAAAGCCGCTGAAAGCATGACGATCAACAGGAATCCCGACAATGTGGCAGCCGTCGAAACCCTGCTCTCGCATGCAACGCCTGCCCGTCCTGATATCCCTGTTGAATTGGGTGCCGAAGCCATCAAAATTGAAGATGAAGTGATTATTCCTAAATTACAGGCGCTGCTGGCTGGTGAAATTACGCCTGAAGCCATGTATGAAGCGGTAAAAGCCGCTGCAATCGACGCCTTTGGCGAAGACGGCGTGGTGCAGGAATAAGGAATCAACCAGATAGTCGTGTGCATCCGCATGCGGCTATCCGGTTGAGCGAGCCGGATATCTGAAATGAGGTGCTGCTGTATGATTCACTCAAGCAAATTCATAAAAAAGCGAAAAATAAAAGGAGACGGAGCTTGGGGATATGCGTTTATCGCCGTAGCTTTAGTCATATTTGCAATGTTTACGGCCTATCCGGTTGCCAGTGCCTTCGTGATCAGCTTTCAGGAATATAAACCGCTGGGATCCACCTTTGTTGGATTCGATAATTATGCTCATACGATACAGGATTCCTTGTTCTGGAAATCCATCAAAAATACCGTTGTGTATACGATTCTAACCGTGCCGGTGGCCCTGTTCCTGTCCTTTGCCGTGGCAATCCTGATTTTTCCATTGAAGAAATGGATGCAGACGACCTTTAAGGCCGTCTATTATCTTCCGGCAGTTGCTTCAGATGTTGCCTTATCGGTTGTATGGCTGTGGATTTTTGATCCGATGCCGTCAGGTATTTTTAATCAATTGATTAACTCGGTTGGGATCGGCAACCAGAATTGGCTGGGATCGAGCTCGACATCCATGTTCTCTTTGGTGTTTATGGCATGGCTATCCAGTCATGGTGCGAGTATTATCATCTATTTGGCAGCCTTGCTGGGCATAGACGGGAGCTACTATGAAGCGGCCGAGCTCGATGGGGCGTCTTTCCTGCAAAAGCTTTGGTATATCGTCATTCCTTGCCTGAAGCCAACGACCTTATTTCTCTTGGTCACCGGTGTTATCGGTTCGTTCCAGGTGTTTCAGAACGCTTATTTGATGACAGGCGGAGGTCCCGATAATGCAACTACGATGGTCGGATTGCTCATATTCAATAATGCATTCAAGTACTTCGAGTTCGGCGAAGCGGCTGCGCAATCCTTAATCCTGGCGCTTCTCATCGCGGGAATAGCATTGGTCCAATTCAAATTCCTTGGCAAAGAAGTGGAATATTAGGGGGAAGGAGGATCATAGATGGCGCTCTTTAGCAACCATTCAGAGAACAATAAGATCAGATATATCAGAAATACGGCGATCATCATTTTGCTTCTAATCTTTGCCTTGGCAACGTTATTCCCCATTTATTTTATGATCATTTCATCCTTGGGGGATCCCGTTGAAGCAGGTGCGATGAGCTATTCCCTCTTTCCAACCAAGATATCGCTTGATTCCTACAAGTTTTTCTTCGATTACAGCGAATATTCCGTCAGATGGCTTTTGAACTCCTTGATTGTGGCGGGGAGCGTCACCATTTCCAATGTATTTTTTGCAAGTATGGCAGGTTATGCATTCTCGAAAATTAAATTTAAAGGCAGAGCGTGGCTCTTTGCTTTGCTGCTATGCTCCATGATGATTCCTTATCAAGTGACACAGGTACCCTTGTATATCCTGATCGTCAATGTATTCAGCATTCAGAATACCTACAGCGCCTTGATACTGCCAGGTCTGGTTACGGTATATAATATTTTTCTTGCCAAACAATTTATGACCACCATTCCCAAAGAGATTATAGAAAGCGCCAAGATAGAAGGCTGCAGCCAGCTGCAAATCTATCTCAGAATTATTCTGCCTTTATCCAAAACCGTCATGGCCGTCATGGCAATCCTCACGTTCATGGATAATTGGAACTCCTTCTTCTGGCCGTTTCTGGTTACCAATACAATGGATATGCAAACCATTCAGGTTGGTTTGAAAAATTTCCGCTTTGCCAATACAACTTATTTCGCTCCGATGATGGCAGGCGCCACGATATCCGCCCTTCCCATGTTTATTCTGTTTTTCAGCCTGCAAAAGTATTTTTTGGAGGGCGTTACCGTAGGGGCGGTGAAAGGCTAAATGGCCAGCATATCATTGCCTTCTCATGACCGTCGCTATGCCGTGGGTTTGATGTCCGGTACTTCTGTGGATGGTATCGATGCCGCCGTGATTGAGATTAACGGTGTTCCCGGCGGGCAGCCTCATGTCCGCCTGATCGCATTTGAGAATAAGCCCTATCCGGCTAAAGTCAGGGAAGAGATTTTTGCCTTGTTTGATCCGAAGGAGGCGGCAATAGACAGAGTCGGACGCATGAATATATGGTTAGGCGAGCTGTTTGCGGAGTCTGCCCTGTCTGCCATAGCAGCAGCCGGTATCGAGCCCAAAGATATTGCGGTCATCGGTTCCCACGGGCAAACGATTTATCATGCACCTGAAGCGCATGATGTGGATGGTTACAATCTTCATTACACGGTGCAGATTGGAGAAGGTGCGGTTATATCTGCCCGAACCGGAATTCCCTGCGTATCGGATTTCCGCGTGGCTGATATGGCTGTCGGCGGGCAAGGGGCACCGCTGGTTCCGTTTACGGAATATCTGCTGTACCGGGAGGACAATCGGACCCTGCTGCTGCAGAATATTGGCGGCATCGGCAATATTACCGTGATTCCGGCAGGCGGCACCCCAGATCAGGTTTTTGCGTTTGATACGGGTCCGGGGAACATGCTGATCGATGGCGTGGTGGCGCGTTTGTATCCCGGAGAAAAAACGATGGATACCGGAGGAGCCATAGCACATAGGGGCGACGTAAATAGCGATCTTCTTCGTATGCTGCAGCAAGAGGCCTATTACAGCCTTCCTTTGCCCAAATCAACGGGCAGAGAACGGTTTGGCACATCTTATATCGATGGGCTGATTCGCTATCAACAAGAGAACAGTCTATCTTCAGATGATATCGTCGCTACCGTCACCATGCTCACTGCGTGGTCGATTGGAGAGGCTTACTCCCGTTTTATCCGCCACCGCCACCCAGCAGATATGATGATCGTGGGCGGAGGAGGAAGCTATAATCCGGTGCTGATGAAATTTCTAAAGCATGAGCTCGAGTCTATGAATGTGCAGGTGGTTACTCAAGAAGAGGCTGGATATCGCAGCGATGCCAAGGAGGCGATTGCTTTCGCCTTGCTTGCCGATTATACAATGGCTGCGAAGCCAAACAATCTTCCTGTCGTCACGGGAGCCCAGCGAGCAGTGATTCTGGGGAAAATCTCTTATTAAATTCCTGCCTGAATGGAGGCATAGCTTCATGATTGTGTCTTGGGACAGCCATTATACTCAAGGGGTTATATCTTTGTGGAACAAGGAAGCTGTGAAAGACGGATATAAGGAGCTTACCGAAATCAGCTTCACAGACATTTTTTTGTCCAACCCCTACTTTGATGAAGAAACGACATTTATTTTACTGGAATCTGATCAGGTTAAAGGCTTTGCCTGTGGATGTACGGGCGATGACTTGCCCTTGGGACATGCTGCAGGCTATATAACCTGTATAGTATTATCCAGCGATTGTAGAACCAATGAAACGTACGCGATGATGTTAGAGGTCTTGGAGAACCGTTTTAAGTATTTGGGTAAACAGCAGTCAGAGCTCATGTTTTTTAATCCCATGCGACTGCCTTGGTATATACCGGACACCCCGCATCATGAGCATAACAACGCACCCGGCGTACCGGTAGACAGTGCGCTTTATCCCTTTCTGCTCAGTCAGGGTTATGCAGAACGTGCCAGAGAATGTGCCATGTATCTGAATCTTGCCGGTTTCACTGTTCCTGAAGATATGAAAGCCAAAGAAGCAGCAGCGGGCATGGACGGTTACAGGGTGGAACTGTTTGAATCAGAGGAGATCAGCGGTGTGGAGGAAATGCTGGACGGATTCAATAATCCTTTGTGGAAGAGGGAAATAGCACAATGTGCCGCTGACAGCGTGCCCGTTGTATTCGCCGAATATGAAGGGAAAGCAGTCGGCTTCGCCGGTCCAGTCATACGCCAGAACAACGGCAGGGGCTATTTTACCGGAATCGGAGTACATCCTGAGCATGAGGGACACGGACTGGGGAGTATCCTTTTCTTTAAATTATGCGAAGCATTTCAGCGTATCCAGGCTACGTATATGTCGTTGTATACGGGCAGCACCAATCCGGCCATCCGGATTTACGAGAAGGCTGGTTTTCGGACGGTCAAACCATTTGCTGTGATGAGAAGGGAGCTCTGATTATGAGTGAACAACAATTAACGATATTGGCGGTCGGCGGTCATGTGGGCGATATGGAGCTGACTGCTGGCGGCGTCCTGGCAAGCCATGCGCTGAGCGGCGACAGGATTGTAACTTTAGCGCTGACAGCGGGTGAACGCGGAGTTCCGGCAGGCAGAGATGTGGGGGAATACCGCGAGCAGAAGGTTAGGGAAGCCGCAGCTTTCGCAGAGATGCTGGGCGGTGAATCCATCGTATTCGAGATACCCGATGGAGAGCTGCAGGATAACGAGGAGATGCGCCTGCGGGTATGTGATGTGATTCGTGAAGTGCGGCCCACTGTTATCATCACTCACTTCAAGAACAGCATGCACAAGGATCATATGACGACTCATCTTATTGTCAACGACGCGCGATTCTATGCCGCTCTGGCCCCTCTGGAACGGGAGAATCCCGCTTTCTTTGCCTCCAGGCTGTATTATGCGGAGAACTGGGAGGACGCAGTCGGCTTTGTACCTTATGTATATGTGGATTTCTCTCAAGAAGCTTATGATTTGTGGATTAAGGCGGTGTCACGGCACTGGTTTGTGACCGGAAGCAAATCCTTCCCTTATTTGGAATATTATAAGCATTTGTCCAGAGTCCGCGGCATCGAATCCCGAAACGAGTATGCGGAGACCTTCATGATTCCGGAGGAAAGTATGCGTGTCCTTAAGGGGCAGCTATGATCCGAAACGGCATTGACTGTATAACGCAATATGCCCATGTATTCAAAGGCAAACGGTTGGGACTGATTACGGGTCCTACAGGCTTGAACAATGATTTTGCAGCTACCATTCAGATTCTGCATGAGAATTTCAACCTGGCCGCTTTGTTCTCGCCAGAGCATGGTGTGCGCGGCGACCAAGAAGCCGGGGCGATGGTAGATACCTATCAGGATCCGATTACTGGCGTGCCCGTATACAGCTTGTACCGGAAGGATTCCAAGCGGCTGACTCAGGAGATGCTGGAGAGAGTAGATATGGTCGTTTATGATATTCAGGATGTGGGAGTACGGTATTATACCTTTATCTACACCATGCTTTACGCTTTGGAGGATTGTGCAAAAAACGGCAAGGAATTTGTCGTTCTCGACCGGATCAATCCGCTCGATGGCGTGACGGTGGAAGGGAATATTCTGAAGCCAGGCTATCAATCGTTCGTGGGCAATTACCCTCTCTGTGTGCGCTATGGCTTGACCCCTGGCGAGGTAGCTTCAATGGCCAATGATCAGATGAACTGGAACGGCAAGCTGACTATCGTGCGATGCGACGGCTGGGACCGGAGGATGCAATTCCCTGACACGGGCCGTATCTGGGTGCAGCCCTCCATGGGAATTCCGCGCTTTGAGACGGCATTGCTGTATTCCGGCACCTGCTTGTTTGAGGGCACCAATATTTCTGAAGGAAGAGGAACCACGTTTCCCTTTGAAATCATAGGAGCACCGTTCATCAATGCCCTGCAGCTGGCGGATGAAATGAACCGGATGAAGCTGCCCGGCGTGCTTTTCCGCCCTGTTTACTTCAAACCAACGGCTTCCAAATATAAAGACGAGCTCTGTGGCGGTATACAGCTTCATGTAACAGATGCCCGTACCATCCAGGCTGTAAAAACGGGAGTTACTCTTATGTATACAATCAGGAGGTTCTATGAACCTTTTTCATTTTTGCCGCCAATAAGGGAGAACGCCAGACCTTTTATTGATTTGCTGTGCGGGGATAATTTGTACCGTGGCGATTCAGTAGACTTGTCGTCTATGCTGGAGAAGTTCCAGGCGGAAAGCCGTGACTTTGCAAATCTCAAACGGAACTATCATCTTTATTGATGAGGAAAGGGCTCCATTGCCCCTTCCGGTCGAGTGAGTATTACAGGTGAAGATAACAAGGACGTGATCATGGAATGAGATATGTTGCCGGATTGGATGGCGGCGGCACCAAGACGGCGGTGAGTATTGCGCGCAAAAAGGCACATGGCGTGATTTCTCTGCCATATGCCTTTATTATCTGGTATTGTGCATCAATTATGCGGTCGGCAGAAGGGCCGTTCAAACGCCCGGCTGCTGTCCGCCGTCGATGACAATTTCCGTGCCCGTAATGGAAGGAACATGATCGGAAACAAGCAGCAGCGCCATCGCTGCAATTTCGGACGGAGCGACCATGTGCCCGAGCGGAATCGCAGCGTTCATTTCCGCTTTCTGGGCCTCGACGGTGATGCCTTTGGCCTCCGCGTTTTGTCGGGCGAGCTTTTCCGCACGCTCCGTGTTGGTTGCGCCCGGTGAAATGACGTTAATCCTGACGTTCGATTTCGCCAGTTCCTTGGAAATGCCTCTTGTAAAATTGAGCAGCGCCGCATTGGCGGTACTGCCCGCGAGGAATGCAGGGGTTGGCGTCCGTCCTGCGCCGCCGACAATGTTAACAATACGCCCGTCTCTCTGTTTGATCATGTGGGGCGCTGCTTCCTTCACCATTCGGATGTAACCAAGCAGCTTTAAATTCCATGCCTCCAAAAAAGCTTCCTCAGGCATTTCGAAGAAAGACCCCGCTTTGGCTGAACCGGCATTATTGATCAAAATATCAATACGGCCATTAACCCCCAGCGCTGCGGTAACCGCCTGCTTAGCCGTCTGCGGCTCATTCATATCGCCTGCTACAGTGATAATACGGGCTGCTTCCTCCCTGGAGCGGCCAGAAAGAATCGCATCTACCGCCTGTCTAGCGCGGTCAGGATCCCTCGCAACCATGACAACGGCAGCGCCCTCTTGGAATAATGCCCTGGAGCAAGCAAAACCGATCCCTGCGCTTGCTCCAGTAACAATTGCTACTTTTCCGCCTAGTCCCAAATCCATTTCATTTTCCTCCCGTGTATCACATGCCGTTGTTTCGTGAAAGCAACAGCTGTGCAGCTTTATCTCTTATAATAAAGCTTTCCTGAACGGATGTAAAAATCCCATGGGGAGAGACTTAAACCGAAGCTTTGGCGTTCACCTGCTTGAACATTTCGTCGCGTTCCGCACGCGAAGCCTGAGCCGTCAACTGTGACCAGCCGTACGTAATTTCATCTTCACCCAGAGCAAGAGCCTTCATCGTTTCGTCAGCGAACAGCTCCACCGGTATGCCTACGGCATTTCCGCCGGGAATTCCCAGATCGGTATTGGTATGGGGCGGCGAAATTTCAATGACGCGGATGGAGTGGCCGGCCAATAGATGTCTCAATGACAGGGTAAAGGAGTGAAGAGCGGCTTTGGTTGCGCTGTATACAGGAGTCAGAGCCAATGCTACATGAGCAAGTCCGGAAGTGACGTTCATGATCGCCGCATTTTTTTGCCTCATCAAATGCTCCGTGAACAATCGCGATAAATGAACGGGTGCCGCCAGATTAATTTCGATTTCGGAGACTGTTTCCTTCCAGTCTTCCGGCTTGGTGAAATCCTGGTAGCGCATGATGCCGGCATTGTTCAGGAGAATATTCGTCTCCGGATGCTCCTGTGTCACCTGCTTGAACAGGGCGATGCGTTCCTCTTCCCTGGATACGTCGAATGTATACGTTACAAGCCCCGGAAGAGCGACTTTGGCTTCGGCCAGTTTATCCGCTCTTCTTCCGCAGATGATGACTTTATTGCCTGCCTGGATGAATCGTTCCGCAAGCGCATAACCGATGCCGGATGCGCCGCCTGTAATAAGAATGGTATTAGAGCTCATGTTCATAAGATGTTTCCTCCCAAGGTTTGATTTATGATGCGGCTTGTCATAGGCTATTGTATAATGAGCAATATTGTATAGGGAGAGGACCGGTTATACTGGAACCCGTACTACCACCCTCCTTGGGAATGGAATCACGGATTGGAGGAACCAAGATTATGGCTACAAAGGAATTTGACCGCTACAGCGAGCTGGCTGATTTTCTGCGCAACCGGCGGGAACGCATTACGCCGGGGCGCGCAGGCTTGCCGGATGACGGGCGCAGGCGCACGCCGGGACTGCGGCGCGGAGAAGTGGCCATGCTGGCTGGAGTCAGCCTGGAATGGTACACCTACCTGGAGCAGGGACGCCATATCAATGTCTCGGCGGAGGTGCTTGAAAGTCTGGCGGAAGTGCTCCAGCTGGATGCGGCTGAGCGCAAGCATATGTTTTTTCTGGCTCACCGCCAGCCACCGCCCGAGCAGCCGAGGCAGCAGACGGAGGTTACTCCGGTGCTTCAGCGTTTTCTGGAGGATCTCCATACTTCCCCCGGCTGCGCGATGGATTCCAAAATGAATATTATGGCCTGGAACAAGGCTTTTAGCGCAGTAAACGGCGATATGGAAGGCTTGTCGGGGCAGGAGCGGAATTTACTGTGGATTACATTTACTTCCGGGGATTTCCGGCAGCGCAAAGGGGTACAATGGGAAGAGCATGCGAGGTGTATGGTGGCTCAGTTCCGCAGGGAATATGCCCGTTTTATCGATGATACCTGGTGGTCCGAGCAGGTCGCAGCTTTATCTGCCGTCAGTCCGGAGTTCAGGGAATTTTGGCAGCTTCATGATGTGCTGGAAACCACGGATGCCGATAAAATCATCAATCATCCGGTCGTCGGCAAGCTGGCCTTTGATCATATTTCCTTCCAGCCGATGGGTGCCGGGGATCTTCAGATTTCGATTCACGTGCCCCTTCATGATGGAGTGACGACGGACAAGATACGGAAACTTCTCGAGGCGCAGAGCTAGGCCGCAGACCGGCAGGAATACGCGCTTGAGGAGCTTTCGTCAAATTCAGGAGCCCGCATTCGACCAGCGGGGCTCCTTTTTGACGTGCCCGGAATCGGCAGGGATATTCGATTACAATCCTTTCATAAAATGGAGACCTCATTGTCCGCTGCACCGGAGTAGATGTTACTATATGAGAGAGAATAGCGGAAAGGAATGATTGATCCATGTACAGCGTTATTCTGGTGGATGACGAGGTTTTCACCCGCAAAGGCTTGATGAAGCTGATCGACTGGGAGGCTTGCGGCTTCCAGGTCGTGGACGAAGCGGACAACGGGGAGGATGCTCTTGAGCTTATCCGGCGGCTTCGGCCCGATCTCGTTATTACCGATATCCGCATGCCGGTGCTGGATGGGATGGAGCTGATCCGGCGCATCGTGGAGGAGAATGAGGCAAGCCCCGTTTTCATCATCATTAGCGGCTACGATGATTTCAAATATGCCCAGCAGGCCGTGCGTTACGGCGTTCATGACTTTATCGTCAAGCCGATCGATGAGCATGAATTTTCCGATGCGCTGCGCAAATTGAACGACAGGCTCGGGAGGCTGCGGGAAGAGCGCGTACGCCATGACCGTCTGTTGTCCGGAGCCATGATCGAATCTCTCATTCTCGGAGAGGCGGATGACAGCTTTATTGCCGAGTGGGAGCAGCGCCTCATGCTTGGCAAGGCCGATCGCTTGTACTACCTGTTCGCCGAGCTGAACGACAACCATATCTGGAAGCCGCCCGGCGAACAGCTCTCATCCGCACGCTTCAAGGAGCTTGTACAGCAGGCGCTTCAGGATATGACCGCAGGGGATCAGCCGCTCTACCTGCATGAGCACCGGAACCGGATCGGCATCCTGCTGCCCGATCACGTACTGGTGCCGTTCAAGGGGGACATCAGGCAGTTCGCCGTAAGATTCCGGCAGACGATGTCAGTCGAGGCGGGGGGACGTGTTTTTCTTTATGCCGGCGCACCCGTTGACCGGCTGGCGAATATCCGGCAATCCTACATAACAGCCAAGGAAGCCATGCTGCACAAATATATCCACGATGACAGCCGTATCGTCATCTATGCTCAGGTGCAATCGGAGCCGCTGAACTACATAGGAATGGACCCGGCCGAATTAGGCCGTTTTATTGAGCAGATTGAGGAACAGCAGTCGGAGAAGGTAAAGCTTGCGGTCGACGCGCTGTTCCAGGATTTCCGCGTGAAGCGGTATGCGCCTGAAGCGGTAAAAATGACCATTCACCAGTGCGTGCTCGGCATAACCAAGGCCATCCGCAGCATGGAGGGGGATGAACGGTCCCTCGCGAGCATGGCTCCGATTGTCGGCTGGCATGATTTAAGCCTGTCGCTTGGCGAGCTTAAGGGATTGTTCGCCGGTTTTGTCGAAGAGAGCAAGGACTATATCGCGGAGCTGAGAAAGGTGCAGGTGAAAGGCGGCATTCAGAAGGTCCGCAGCTATATTGAAGCGAATTACGCGGGCAACATCAGCTTGAAGAGCATTGCAGCCCATTTTTTTATCAACCCGGTGTATCTGGGACAGCTGTTCAAGAAAACGTACGGCGTTTATTTTAATGACTTCCTGCTGCAAATACGGGTCAATGAAGCGAAGAAGCTGCTGCGTCAATCGCCGGATATCCGGATTTACGAGGTAGCGGAGAAGGTCGGCTTCAGCAGTGCGGATTATTTCGTCAACCAGTTCGAGAAGATTGAACATATGAAGCCGTCGGAATACCGCAATAAGCTGCTGTAAGCAGCTATCTTCCGGTAAAGGGGACCAATCCGCGTGAAACCGAGCCTGAACTTGAATAATGTCCGGTTGCGGAACAAAATGCTGATTCTTTATATTTGCTGCGTATTTGTTCCGATCATCTTTACGAATGTCATTTTCTATTATGTGACAACGAATAATGTCAAGAACCAGCGGACGAAGGATATTACAAGGGCAATCGAACAGATCAAGAATGAATTCCGGGCCAAAATTGAAGATGCCGTAACCGTCTCGACCGCATTTTACACGGATCTTAATTTAAATGACATGCTGGAGGCCGAATATGTGGAGCCTGCCGATTATGTCGGCGCCTACGACTCTTATTTCCGCAAAATCATCAACAACTACACACCCATGTACAACGCCGTCCAGAACATCAAGATTTATGTCGATAATCCCACGCTTCTGCACTCGGGGGGCATCGGGGATCTGACGGATAAAGTAAAGCAGTCGGTGTGGTATCAGCAGCTGGAAAACAGCAAATCGTCCCAGCCGATTTTTGTCCGGACCGAACGGGAGGACTTGTTCTCGGTGAAGGACGCGGAGCCTGTCAGGGATTCGTTCAGCATCATCCGCAGAATGGACTATTACTCTTCCCAGAATCACTGGAACAAAATTTTGAAAATCGAGATGAAAACCACGTCGATCCAGCAGATTTTCCAAAACCTGAACCTGCAGGGACATATTTATTTGATCAATGCGGAGGATCAGATAGAGTATACGACCGATCCCAAGGTGGATTGGAGAAAAGACTCGGCCTCCTTCAGCTCGCTTAAGTTTCCGCCCGGCATGCTGGAATTCGAGACGACTTACCAGTATGTCAATTATATGGAGGGCTGGCGGATCGTCGGGACAATCCCCGAGGAGGAAGTGCTCAAGGAGGTCCGCAATTCGCGGGAATTCATTTTCCTTCTGGCTTGCATCAACATTATTCTGCCAACGCTGATCATCCTCTGGATCACAAGGTCCATGAATGTCCGTCTGGTCCGCATTCTCAAGCATATGAAGAAAGTGAAAAACCAGCATTTTGATATCATCAACCAACGGGAGCATACCGATGAGATCGGCCAATTAACAAGCGAGTTCAACCGGATGACGATCCAGGTGAAAAGCCTCATTGACGATGTGTACGTTGCCGATATCCAGACCAAATCGCTGGAGCTGGAGCGCAGGAAGGCGCAGCTGAATGCCCTGCAAAGCCAGATCAATCCGCATTTTCTGTTCAATGCGCTGGAAACGATCCGGATGCGCAGCCTGATCAAGGACGAGATGGAAACAGCCAAGATCATTCACAATATGGCGAAGATCTTCCGTATGTCCCTCACCTGGGGCAAGGATCGGGTAAAGGTCATGGAGGAAATTGAATTTGTCCTGTGTTTTCTGGAAATTCAGAAGTACCGGTTCGAGGACCGGCTCGACTATCATATCCATATTGATCCGTCCGCCAAGGAATGCGTGGTGCCCAAGATGATGTTCCTGCCGTTCGTGGAGAATGCCAGCATTCACGGCATCGAGCCGCTCCGGAACGGGGGAAGGATTGAGGTGCGGATTGAGAGGCAGGCGGCAGCTCTGGTGTTCTCGATCAGGGACAACGGAGTCGGCATGGACGAGGACAAAGTCAACCAGTTCTACAGCTATCTTGAAAGCGAGGAAGTGATCGGGGAGAGGATCGGTGTGCAGAATGTCATCTATCGCATGAAGCTGATTTATGGCAGCCGCTTCCGTTTTCTGATTGAGAGCGCGCCCGGTCAAGGGACATATATCTGTCTGAGCGTTCCTGTCGATTGATTGAACAAGAAGAGCATGTCCCGGTCATACTCCTATATTTTTTACTGAATGAACTATAGTTTATCAGGTAAACAAAGTCTGGAATTCCCCATATAATGAAAGGGCTTACAAAAAAATAATGGATGTGAAAGGGGCTCGAATTCAGTGTCAAAGAAACTTCTATTGGTTTGTATGGCCGCCATCATGGTGTTGATCACAGCATGTTCAAACAACAATAACACGGGCAGCAGCAATCCGCCGGCGAACACGGCCGGTACGAATGAGACAGCAGAGGGCGATGCGCCGGAGCAGCAGGAGAAAGTGACATTTTCTTATTTCAACGGGGTTGCAGCGGCAAAAGATATTAACACGAACGAGACGACGATCGGCAAGATGCTCGAGGATCAAACGGGCGTCAACTTCAAGATCGAGCATCTGGTAGGCGATCTCAACACGAAAATCGGGACGATGATCGCCTCCAACGAATATCCGGACGTCATGATTCCGGACGCGGCCATCGACAAGATCCTCGATGCCGGAGCATTTATTGCGCTGGATGATCTGATTGAGCAGTACGGTCCAAACATCAAGCGGGTATACGGTCCTTATTTCAACCAAATGAAAGCGGCGGACGGCAAAATTTATTTCCTGCCCTTCTCGAACGTAGTCGGCGAATTTATCCCCGATCCGAACATTGGACAGGGCGCATTCTGGGTGCAGCGCCGGGTGCTGAAGGAAGCGGGATATCCGAAGGTCAACACGCTTGACGGTTATATGGATCTGGTCAAAAATTTCGTGGAGAAACATAAAGACGAGGATTTGACTGGCTTTATTTCCCTCACGCATGACTGGAGATTCTTCTCCACCTCCAACCCGCCCATGCATTTGCTGGGCTACCCGAACGACGGCAACATTACCATCGACATGACGACTCATGAGGCGAAGGTGTATGCGGCTACGGATGCCACCAAGCGCTGGCTGCAGAAGCTGAATGACCTGAATGCGCAAGGTTTGTTCGACAAAGCCTCTTTCGTCGACAATTACGATCAGTATCTGGCTAAACTGACTTCGGGCAAGGTTGTAGGCTTCTTCGATTACGGCTGGCAGTTCCAGAATGCGCAAAGCGCATTGACGGACGCGGCGAAGCTGGACCCGGCCAAGGATGATTTCGTATATTTCCCGCTGCCGGTCACCTTCGACGGACAGAAGGACCAATACCTGGATCCTCCGGGCTTCGTTAAGAACCGCGGCATGGGAATCACGGTCAGCGCCAAGGACCCTGTCCGCATCATTAAGTACCTGGATAACCTGCTGACGGACGAGAACCAGATTCTTCAACGATGGGGCATAAAAGGTGAAACCTACGAGGTTGACGAGAATGGCCGGATGTTCCGTACAGCCGAACAAATCGCCAAAATCGACGAGCCGTTCAATGAATCGTTCGGGTTTAAATATTATTCCTGGAACTGGCCGCTGTACGGCAACGGTTCTTCCTATGCGGACGGCAACTCGGTTGCTCCGGGCCTGCAGCCTGAAGTATTCCAGATGAGCCTAACGGAAGCGGATAAAGTGATCCTTGAGAAATACGGCGTCAAAACCTATGCCGAGCTGTTTGCCGCTCCGGATGACCGTCCATGGTTCCCGGCATGGGGCATTCCGAAGGAGCAGGGCTCGGAGCAGCAAATCTGGGAAACGAAGAAAGACGAAATCACCAAGAAATACTTCCCGAAACTGGTCCTTGCGAAGCCGGCTGATTTCGAGAAGGTCTGGACCGAGTACACGACCGAATTCGGCAAGCTGGATACGGCCGGTTACGAGAAATGGACGACCGACGAAGTGAAGAAGCTGATTGATACCGCAAGCAGCAAATAATCAGGTGTAGGCGAAAGGCCGGCTTCGTGCCCCGCGCATAAGTCCGGCCTTTTCCATTGAACGAATCCGATTCAGTCCGGAAGGAGAGATGGAAGATGGAGAAGAAACCAACAATGTCAATGCCGGATCTGGCGTTGCCAAAGAAGCCGACGGGACTGAAGCGGTTTGCCTTGAAGCTGGTTCACCAACGGATGCTGGTCCTCATGTCGGTTCCTTTTCTGGTATGGCTGTTTATTTTCAAATACATGCCCTTATGGGGATGGACAATCGCCTTTCAGGATTATAAGCCGGCCAAGGATTTCAAGGATCAGGAATGGGTGGGATTCAGACATTTTGAATTTTTGTTTCAGGACGAACGATTCATCCGTGTCTTAAGAAATACGCTTGCGATGAGCGGAATTAACCTGGTTCTTGGCTTTGTTACGGCCATTATACTCGCCCTGCTCTTGAATGAGGTGCGCCGGATCGCGTTCAAGCGGGTCGTTCAGACCGTCAGCTATCTGCCTCATTTTATCTCATGGGTGGTTGCGGCAAGCATCGTCCAGACGACATTGTCGCCGGACGGCATCATCAATGAATTGTTAATCCGGTTCGGTTTTGTGGAGAAAGGCAATGAGATCCTGTTCCTCGGCATACCGGAATATTTCTGGGGAATATTCGGAGCAAGCTCCGTGTGGAAGGACGTTGGATGGAATACTATCGTCTATCTGGCTGCCATGACAATGATTGACCCTGCCCAATATGAAGCGGCGGAAATGGATGGAGCAGGCCGTATTAAACGAATGTGGTATATTACGCTGCCGGGCATCAAGCCTGTCATCGTCGTATTGTTGATTATGAATATCGGGTATCTGCTGGAATCGGGTTTCGAACCGCAGTACTTGCTGGGCAACGGTATGAACATCGATTATTCCGAGAACCTTGACATATTTGTGCTGAAATACGGAATTGCCCAAGGTAACTTCTCGCTTTCCATTGCGGCGGGCATGTTCAAGACAATCATCAGCTTCATCTTATTGTTCGCAGCGAACAATATTGCAAAACGAATGGGCGAGTCCAGACTGTTCTAGAAGGAGGGAACCTCATGGCTAATCCGGCAGCAGAAGCGGTGTCCAACAAGTCCAGCCGCATCCGCGCGTCGCGCGGCGACCTGATTTTTGATATTGTCAATTATGCTTTTCTGACGATTCTGATGATCGTCACCCTGTATCCTTTCCTGAATACGCTCGCCGTCTCCTTGAATACGGCGGATGATTCGATCAGGGGCGGCATTTATTTGTGGCCGAGGATATGGACGCTCGACAACTATGTCTATGTATTCAAAGAAGCCACCATCTTTCATGCGACGCTGATTTCGATACTTCGTACCGTCATCGGCACCGTGCTTACCGTTTTCTGTTCAGCGATGGTCGCCTACACCATAAGCAGACAGGATTATGTTCTCCGCAAATTCGTCACCATCGCATTTATTCTGACGATGTATTTTAACGGTGGACTTATTCCCAATTTCCTGCTCATCCGCGATCTGGGTCTGATCAACAGCTTCTGGGTATACATCTGGCCTGGCCTTATCGGCGTATTTAATCTGATCATCATCCGCTCATTCATTGAGGGCCTGCCGGAGAGTCTTCTGGAGTCCGCGAAGATAGACGGGGCAGGCGATTTCAAAACCTTCTTCAGCATCGTGCTGCCGCTCTGCATGCCCGTGCTTGCGACTGTTGCATTATTCACGGCCGTCTATCAGTGGAACCAATGGTTCGATGTTTTCCTGTACAATTCGTCGAATATCGAGCTCAGCACGCTGCAGTACGAGCTGCAGAAGATTCTTCAGAACTCCAACGCCTCCCTGACGGCGAAGACGGCGGGCGACGCGTTTGCAAACGCCGGCAATTCGGGAGGGAACACGGTGACGCCGTTCTCGATCCGCGCAACGATGACGATTGTCGCTTCCCTGCCGATCATTATGGTTTATCCGTTCCTGCAGAAATATTTTGTCAAAGGGATGACGGTTGGCGGTGTAAAGGGTTAGGGCGCTGATGTCGCTGAGGGGAAGGGATGGGCTGATTCCTGCCTGGGATTTTGCAACTTAAGGTTATGTTCTTCTCTGGATGATGGTACAATACCAGATGAAGGCTTGTTCAGGTATCAGGCAGGAATCGAACTAGAAGGAGAATGGATCGTTTGAGTGAAATAGAAGTCAATCATGAGCTGCCCCCGAATTACGAAGAATTGAAGAAAGCGGCTAACCGCTCCAGCTGGCAAGAGCGTCTGGAAGCGGTGGAGGAGCTGGGTCAGTGGAACCACCCGAAAACCATTGACGTGCTTACGCACCGGATGAATCACGATACCGTATACAGCGTGCAGGAGGCTGCTTACCGCAAGCTGCTGGCATTTGGCGAAGAGGTTCAGCCGCCTTCCAAGGCGAAGGGCGAGCTCATCAAAGGAGTCGGCAAAATCCTGGTCAGAATCAAGAAGAGTCTGCCGGAGGGGCACTCCTATGAAGAGTTCAAGGAAAAGCTGCGGAAGACCAGACTTGATGTGTATAATTCGTACGAAGGCGATAAGGGCGAGGATTTCGATGCCTGGCTTGAGCAAACATGGGCCTCGCTAACGAGGAGATAGATACCTTCATGGCACTATCTTCTTGTATTTTTAATATGTGTATAACGGACAGCATACGCGGTATGCGAGGTTAAAAGGAAACGGCTTACGCCGTCCTTGGGCGAAAAAGTCAGATTGTGCCACAAGAAATTTAAGCAGTAAGGAATAGAATTTTAACCTATGAAAAAGCCGTATCCAAGGAGTCGCAAGCGACGCCGGATACGGCTTTTTTCCTTTGGCATATTTTGGAAATTTATTGGTAAGCTTCCAGCAGCCGGATATAATCCCGGGCAAGCTTCAAATCCTCCAGTGCCTCGGGAGCGGAGCATGGGGCAGGTCTCTCGCCGCGGACAGCCGCAAGGAAATTCCTGGCCTGATTGCGCATGGCTGATACATTCGGCATAACCGGAGTCGTATAGGAAGGCATATCCTTGCCGTTATCCCGCATCACCGTCACCTGTCCCGATTGCTGGCGGACCAGCGGCGCGGGCAAATCCACTTTAATGAAGCCCTGCTCAAAAGCGACGAGAATCCCCTCATGCCATTCAATCGACGTAGTGTAGGGGGCCATTTCCAGCGTCACGCATATGCCGCTCTCGCTTTCTCCAACGAACAGCGCCTCAGACCGGTCGGCGTAAGTCACCTTATAGGATTCGCCAAGCAGGAAACGGATGGCATTGACCTGGTGAATATAATAATTGACGAAGGCGTCATATTTTCTGCCGTTTGCTTCGCTGAATTCCGCCGGAAGCGGCTCCAGAAGGCCTGCTATGCCCGGTTCACTGGTGCCGATCGGTGCGTCGGTTGCTGCCGTCCAATCACCCGGGGGCATCGTAATGCGGATATAGCGCAGCTTGCCGAATTCTCCGCTTTGCTTCCATTCATCGACGATGCGCTTCGCATATTCCATCGCCGGATCGGAGCGCTTGTGATAACCGACCATATGCAGGGAACCCAGCTCCTGCCCCAGCTTCACCAGCTTTTCACCAGCCGCAACGGACAGGGTTACCGGCTTCTCCGTTAATACCGGGATGCCCGCGCGCAATATATCCGGGATTAGAATGCTGTGGCGCGTGTATGGTTGCGAAGCGACGACCGCATCGACGAGGCCGCTTGCCAGCAATTCCTCATGGCTGCCGAATACATGGGGGATCGCATAGCGGGTGGAGACAGATTGTGCAAGTCCCGGACGCGGCTCGGCCAGGGCGACAATGTCGCACTCCTCTGGCAGGTTGAGATAGTTGGTCATATGGGCAAGCTGTCCCATATAACCGCTTCCGATAAAACCAAGCCTGATTTTTTGGCGGCTCATCTGATCCTACTCCTTTTCAGTAACGAGATTTTCAAACAAATATAAGCCGTCCTTGCCGGGGGCGACGAGATCGGGTCGGCCATTGCCGGTCAAATCCGCCATCCAGAAATAGATTCCGCAGCCGGCTGCCTCGCCTGCTGGTCCATAATCGATGACATGCTTCTGGAACTGCCCGGCGCGCATCTTGAAGTAATAAATGCCCACAGGATCGAATGCTCCCGGATCGCCGTCGTTATGGGCGCGGTAGCGCTTGCCGGTGACCAGCTCAAGCTCGCCGTCGAGATCGATATCGACGAGGTACAGGTCGTGGTACTGCGAGCAGGTTGGATCGATTTGATGCTTCAGCCAGCTGCGGTTGCCCGCCGAATCGACAATCTGCTCGTACCAGTCAAGACCGTAATCATGCGCCTGGCCCACAATAAGATCGGTCAGTCCGTTGCCGGTAACATCGTGGGCAAGAATGGGGACGCTTGCCGAGCCAAGCGAAAATTCGGGATGAAACTCCCAAGGGGTCTGGAAGGGATTCTCCGGCTGTTCCAGCCATCCGCCGCAGAGGAGGATATCTGTGCGTCCATTGCCGCTGATATCCCCAAAGCCCAGCCCATGCCCGCTGGGCTGCCCGCCAATGATGTATTTCTCGAATTTCCCCGTTCCGCGGCCGTTCGCGTCCACAATAAGCTTGAAGAAAAGCTGCGGGCCGCCCGGCGTATTCGGGAAGATCTCAGGTATGCCGCAGCCGTCAATATCATAGAACCGTATCGTTTCAATGCTGCCGACATGTCCGATGTCGAAGGTTTGCCACTCTCCTCCCGCGGCACCGGGATTTTGCCGCCAGCGCAGCGTTTCGCCCCACCAGCCGCCTGTAATAATATCCAGATTGCCGTCGCCGTCCACGTCCATGGGATAATCGGAAAAATCATCGTGATACTCGTTGATGGTCAGAATATCGCAGATTTTATGCTTTTTCGTAAATTCAGGTCCTTCATACCAATATTCGCCGCTGACAATATCGAGCTGCCCATCATTGTTGACATCAAATACAGAGCAAGCCTCGAATGGCGCCGAATCAATCAGACGCTTCTTCCATTTCACAGACAAGCGCGTCACCTCCATAATCAGATAGGTTCATTTTATAGCAAGATCCTCTAACGCAATAAGAGCCAAGAAGGACAATATATTACGTTATACGGACATGTGGGGGTTGTTTAAGGTCTGTTATCTGTTATGCTGTTGATGTATCTTCCAATATAGGCTGGGGAGTGTGAACGGCTGTGCAGGTAACTTTCGACCAAATCGGAATCGAAGCTAATTTTATGGGGTATGTCGCGCCCAAGCCGGGCTGGTACATAGCCCCGCATTGCCATCAGCAGTATGAGCTGCATTTTATAACAAAGGGCAGAGGGATCAACTGGCTCGACAAGGATCAGTTTGAGCTGATGCCCCAAATGGTGTATATGGCTCCGCCGGGCGAGATGCATGAGCAGCGGTCGGATCTCCAGGACCCCATGGAAATCCTTTTCCTGCCGTTCTCTATCACCGGCCTTGGGCAGGAGCTGCCGCATATTCACGGCATTTACCCGTTGATCCAAAAGGAACTGCAGACGATCCTGCAGCTGCAGCAGAATGTCGGCGGCCATCAGATATTCCGCGTGCAGCTGCGGATTATTGAACTGATCTGGACGATTATTTCGCCGCTCGTCGAGCTCAAGGATCAAGAAGTGGAGAAGATCACCGATGTCGGCTTCATCGGTTCCCGGCAGATTGTGGAGCAGGCGCTGCTCTATATCCAGGACCATAAGCTGGCGAACCCGGCACTTGCGGAGATCGCCAGGCACTGTCATATCAGCCCGCGGCATCTCTCCCGGATCTTCGCCGAAACGATGCACATGACGGTTAACGCGTTCATTCAGCAGGAACGTTTTCTGTGGGCGTGCAGGGAGCTTCAGCAGACGGACAGTACGATTGACGAGCTTAGCGAGGCGCTGAACCTGGGCTCCAAGCAGTATTTCTGCCATTGGTTCAAGCGATATTCATCGAAGAGTCCTGCCGTTTACCGGAAGGAGAGCTAGCGTTTCTTAAATATTGGGGAAATTTGGTGCGGGAAATGAGGGAACCTCGATGCAAAAAAGCGAAAGTTGTCAGTTGGTTGGTAATCCTGGAGAAATGCGTTCATAGTACTCCACTCATCAGATCGTCTTATTAGTAATAGCCGGCTTGTGAGTACTGCTGACTGACCGGCTAGCGAGCAGGAGGATGTACGCAGCGTCCAGGATAAAGATCAGAACATACATAATCGTCAATAAAACGGATTGGGGGAAAAGCGAGTAGCTGAAGAAGGAGGCGCATAAGGTGCCGATCATTTTGCAGTAAGCGATGGGCAGGGATTGGCCCTGGGGCCCTTTGACCAGCAGCATCTGGATGAAGAGGATGGACATCAGCAGATTGATGCCGAAGGCCGAATAAATGCCCCATTTATCGTGAAATTCAACCGCCATCCCGTAATGAAGCAGCAAAGCGATGACAAGCAGGGAGAAGACGGCAGCGTGAAGCGTGCGTTTTGGATACAAGCCTTTGGAATAATAGAGATATTGGAGCAAAATGATGCAGTCCAGCAAAAACCACACCAGGGTGACGATTTGCTGAAGGGGATGAAACGGCATAAGAAAAGTAAACAGAAACTCCCAGGTAATATTGGCGCATATGGAGGCGGGGGGCATTCCGCAGAATTTATCCTTAAACCCCCTATATATGACGAGAGTATAAACGACCGTCCAAAGCAGGGCTGTTCCGAACATCAGCAGATATACAACCTTTAGCGGCAATAGGTGCTCCATACGGCGGCATTCGCATCCTTTCAAAAATACGGATTGAGCTTGTCTATGCCTATGTATATGAAACAAGCTTTCCATATAGACCGTTTGAAGGGAACCAGAAATAGGGCCGACCTGCGGCTCCGTAATGAAAGAAAACCGGCTTGATCGGGTCTTTCTGTATGCGTGATGCTGCACATGAGCTGCGGCATGGAAGAGGAAGCAGTCTGCACCCGTGTTACAAAAAAACAGCCCGGGCTTATCAAAATAAGCCTGGACTGCTTTTTCCTGTTCCTCTTCGATTATTTCTTCAGGGAAAGCTGGATATCGTCAAAATACAAGGTCGTCAAGCCTTCATAGCCGGAATCGCTGCCTATCAGAATAAAGCATTCGCCGTTGGCATTGGTCGTAACGCTGGTTCCGTAATTGAAGGTCACGAGCTGATAGCCTTCCTTTTCGGAATCGGGCTTCGTGATATTGCCGACAATTTTGGCGTCTGCGCCTTCGACGGACTGGTTTCCTTTATCCACATTCATCTGGTAGAACTTCCCGCCGCCATCATCCTTCTGAACGGCCTTCGGCTCTATGCCCAGCACACCGGCCTTGATGCTGACCGCTTCGCCGGGAGCACCTCCAACGCCCATCATTCCTCCGCCCTGATTCGTATACATTCCGATCTTAAGCTTTGCCTGATATGTTGTGTTTGGCTCCAGACCTTCAACCTTTTTGGTGGCGAACATAAACAGATCGTCGCTTCGGTTCATTCCGCTCAGCTTTAATCCGAAGTTTGTTGTATTGCCCTCGAGAGGGATAAGCTCGCGTTTATAGTCAAGGTTATAAATAGCCTGATCGTAACCGACCGGCAGATCGGCGAAGCCGCCGTCCCAGCCCTCATCATCTTTGTTGAATCCATACTGGAAGGTCAGCTTGTCCGCTTGCGCGCTTCCCTGGCTGATGACGATGCTGCGGTCCGCTCCGTTCCATTGAACGGTAAAGCCCATAAGCTGTGACAGGCTTCTGACCGGGATAAAGAGAATGCCTTTCACATTCGTAACGCGCTCCGGAAGCTTGATTTTCCCGCCTTTGTCATTGACGGCGATGTTCTCGTTCAGCTTCACGGTCAGCCTGCCGAAGGATTGGCCGGTCAAGACGGCACTTTGCGATTTGACGCTCCAGCTGACTCCTGCCTTCATGGCTTCAGCCGCCGCCCGAAGCGGCACCATCGTGGTGGCATTCTTCATATAGGGAGGGGCCGCCAGAGGGTGAACCGCGGAATTGATGGAATAGGACGGCTTTCCAATCTGAAATTGCGCCTCGTCCGCTGCAGCAGCGGCATGGGAGGGTGAAAGCTGCATCAAGGGAGCAACCGCTATAGCAGTAAGCAGGCCTGTGCGTATCATGTTTTTTCTCAACATAGCGTTGCACCATCCTTTATTTATTGGGTACCGACAAATAGACGCGGATATAAGGCAATTAGTTGCACCGGACGAATTGGACAAGCGATAGAGAATGCAGGCTGCCAGCTGGTTGAATGGGAGCGCCGACACAAAAAAAGTTCCTCTTGTCAGCAGCAGCAAGAGGAACTCTTTTTCTTCCATTCATCAATTCGCTTAAACATGCCGGTGAAAATAGCGAAGGGACGATTCTTCGTCGCTCTCCGCTTATTTCTGGGGCATTTGGGGGGCCAGTCTCAGCAGCTTGTTAATTCCGTCCGCGATCTGACTCGGGTGTGCTTCCGGATTTTCCGAATAGCTCCTGATCTGTTTGATGGTTTTGACCGCTTCGGGATTTACAATTTTGATCACATGCACGCTGCCGCCAATGAGCGTTTCGATCTGCTTTTCGGCCATATCGATATTGTCGGCAGATACCTTCTCACCGGCGCCAAAGGTTCCGATCCGGCTGTTCGGTTCCGTTCCCCTGCCCGAGAACCCGCCTGTACCGCTCAGTACTTTCTCCTGCATCGGATCGTACTGCGAAGCGGTGAGCTCCCGCTTGGCTGCTGCCAGGACGACAGAGTCGTCAAAGACGAAGACCGATACGTTGTTGATCCCCATGCCGCTAAGACGCGACTCCAGATGCTGCGACAAGCCCTCGCTGTGCAGCCCCGAGCTTCCAATGACACTGTACACATTGCTGCCCATTCCGTAGCTTGTCTTGCCCAGTTCATTCGTTGTCTGCACTTTCATGTGGCCTGCGCTTGGAATGATATTGGGGTTGCGCAGCGTTCTCATTTGCTGCTCCCGGATGTGTTGGGCGTCCTGGACGCTCTCTGTCTTGAGATTGCGTCCGTTTTGGCAGCCGGATACGGCAATTGCCCCGATGAGCAGAACGGAAAGCAGGATAGGCTTGATATTCATGTGAAAGTTCCTCTCTATAATGAGCTGCGTTCTTTAAGGTTAATATTTACTGCGGAACTAAAATGTATAATCACATATTATTGGAAAATAATAACCCTAATCCATGCAAGGGGTGAAGCGATTGGCAGCAGATGAAGATAATCGCAAGAAACCGTCCGATCCGGACGTTCGTGAGCCTTCCAGACGCCGTTTTCTCGTAAATACCGGATTTGCCCTGGGGGGCGTCGTTGTCGGAGGAGCGCTCGGGAGTCTGATTCCGCGCAAAGCCAAACCGGCAGCGCCCGCGAATGAGCCCGCTCCGCCGGCGGTCAATTACAACCGCGCGCTCATGTTTTTCAACCAGGAGCAGTTTGCGATTGTGGATGCGGCAACCGAACGGATTTTTCCGTCGGACAGTAACGGTCCGGGAGCGCGCGAGCTTGGCGTAGCCTTCTTTATCGACCACCAGCTGGCCGGTGAATACGGCTTTAACGGAAGAGAGTACATGTCCCCTCCTTTTTATACCGGGGAGATGGTCCAGGGTTACCAAGGGCGTCTGAAACGAAGAGAGATGTATGAAATCGGGCTCAGAGAAATGGAAAACTACAGCCAGACCAAGTTAAGCAAAAGCTTCGCCGGGCTGACCGGGGAAGAGCAGGATCAGGTACTCAAAGCGTTCGAGTCCGATGAAGTGAAGCTGACGACCATATCGGCGAGCGGTTTTTTCAAAATGATGCGCGGCAATACGCTGGAAGGCGCATACAGCGATCCGCTGTACGGCGGCAATACGGATAAGAACGGCTGGCGGATGCGGAATTATCCGGGCAATCAAATGAGCTATACCGATTTGATCGAAAAAGAATTTACGGCTATCGCCCCAAGCAGTCTGCAAGAGCATATGGCGGGGCATTAGCGGAAACGAGGAAGGAATTCTATGGCTAAGAAGCTGCCGAAAACGGATGTTGTCATTGTCGGGGTCGGTTGGGCCGGCGGTATAATCGCTTCCGAGCTGACCAGGAAAGGCTTGAATGTTGTTGGTTTGGAGAAGGGCCGCGAACGCAAAACGGAGGATTATTTTATGGTCCATGACGAGCTGCGTTACGGGATTCGCTACGACCTGATGCAGGATTTATCGAAGGAGACCATCACCTTCCGCAGCAGCGAGAAGTTCCGCGCGCTGCCGATGCGGCAGTACGGCTCCTTCCTGATCGGCGACGGTCTTGGCGGGTCAGGGGTGCACTGGAACGGTCAGACCTACCGCTTTCTCCCTTACGATTTCCAAATCCGCAGCAAAACGATCGAACGCTACGGCAAGAATAAAATCCCTGCCGATATGACGATTCAGGACTGGGGCATCACCTACGACGAGCTTGAGCCTTATTATGACAAGTTCGAGAAGACGGCTGGAATCTCCGGAGAACCGAATCCGCTGGGCGGCAAGCGCTCCAATCCGTACCCGACGCCGCCGATGAAGAAATCGCCTGCCATGCAGCGTTTCATCGATACCAGCAAGAAACTGAATTTGCATCCGTACATGATGCCCTCGGCCAATCTGTCCGAGAACTACACCAATCCGGACGGAATTTCCCGGGCTGCCTGCCAATACTGCGGCTATTGCGAACGGTTCGGCTGCGAATACGGAGCGAAGGCTGACCCCGTTGTGACGGTCATCCCCGTAGCCAACAAGACAGGGAAGTTCGAAATCCGCACCCATTCGCATGTCAGACGAGTGTTATATACGGGCAATAAGGCAACCGGGGTGATGTATACGGATGTTACGACAGGCGAGGAGATCGAGCAGCCTGCAGACATCGTCGTATTGACCAGCTATGTGTTCAATAATGTCCGGCTTCTGCGGATGTCCGATATCGGCACGCCTTATGATCCCAAGACGGGAAAAGGGGTCATCGGCAAAAACTATGCCTATCAAGTGACGAAGGGTTCGGCGCAGGGCTTCTTCGAGAAAGACCAGTTCAATAATTTTGCCGGCGCGGGGGCTCTTGGCGTCAATATCGATGACTATAACGGAGATAATTTCGACCATTCGGATTTGAAATTTATTCACGGCGGCTCGCTTTCCCTGAGCCAGTCCGGGCAGAGGCCGATTCAGAACAATCCCGCACCATCAGGAACTCCGACATGGGGGCCTGAATTCAAGGCGAATACCATCAAATACGCGAACCGTATCCTGTCAGTCGGCGGACAAGGATCCTCCATGTCATTCCGGCAGCATTTTCTTGATCTGGATACGACGTATAAGGATGCATATGGGGACCCGCTGCTGCGGATAACCTTTGACTTTGAGGATCAGGACCGTGAGCTTGCCAAGTATCTGGCTTCCAAATGCAAAGAGATCGTAACGGAAATGGGCGCCGACCACGTGGACTCCTTGAAGGAGCTTGGCCCCTACGATATTTCCACGTACCAGTCCACCCACAACACAGGAGGCGTTATTATGGGCAACGCGCCTGACACATCGGCAGTCAATAACTACTCGCAGATGTGGGATATGGACAATCTGTTTGTGGTGGGAGCCAGCTCGTTTCCCCAGAATTCCGGCTATAACCCGACAGGAACGGTGGGGGCGCTTGCTTACCGCGCAGCGGAGGGAATCATCACCTACCGGAGCAAGGGCGGATTACTGGTGTAAGCTTGGGCATCGGCAGCAAAAGAACCTCCAGTCCGCGAAAGCGGGATTGGAGGTTCTTTTTGACCTTGTAGAATTTAGGCGACAGCCGGTTCCTGCTTGCTTTTTATGCTACAGGAGCTTGAGCTGCTCGTCCTTGGACTTGGATTCCGTTGCGCCGGATACGGGCTCATCATCGTCTGCAATGCCTTTCGTAGAGTTGCGGAATTCGCGGAGTGTGTCTCCGAATGCTCTTCCAAGCTGCGGGAGCTTGGCCGGTCCGAATACGATGAGCGCGATCAGCAAAATAATCACAAGCCCGGAAATGCCGATGTTATTGAACATGGCTTAAACCTCCTTTCATTATTGGCTTGACGGTATGGCGGATGTTCCTCTCCGGCGATAATAATTCACGGAAATGAGGACGCTGATCTCGAACAGCACCAATAACGGAATCGTAACGGACAGATGGGAGGCAAAATCCGGCGGCGAAATGCAGGACCCGGCGACAGCCAGGCTGACATAGGCGTACTTCCGGGTGCTCCGCAGCCTGTCCGGCGTCAGCAGCCCAAGCTTCGTCAGGAATAAAATGACGAGCGGCATTTCAAAAGCAATGCCAAGGGGCAGGATCAGATTGAACAGAAAGGAAAAATAACGGTCGATACCGTAGGTTTCCACTGCTCCGATGCTTTGATTCATCTGCTCCATAAACCGGAGCATCATGGGAAAAACAAGAAAATAACTGAACGAGATTCCGCAGATAAACAGCAGGAAGGAGACAGGGACATAGGAAAGGGTTCCTTTGGCTTCCTTCTCAGTGAGCCCCGGCCGGGCGAAGGCCCATATCTGGTATAGCAATAGAGGAAGCGTGAACAAGATGGCAAACAACAACGCGCACCGCAAATAGATGAACAGCCCGTCCGTGAACGAGAAGACATTCCACTGGATCTCCGCGGTGCCGGGCCTGGATTTGATATACCGTAATATGGCGGGCGACAGATACAAGCCCCCGCTGAATGCTGCCGCAAACCAGACCGCGACGAGAATAAGCCGTTTACGGAGCTCGGTTAAATGACGAATCAAATCCTCGTCGCTTCTCATCTTCCTTCTTCAGCTCCCTTTAGTATCAAGCGGATTTCCCTCTGAAATGGATTTTCAGGGATACTTTTACTTTACCCATTCACGCCCGCATTATGCGTGCTTCACCAAAGGGAGGCATCCGCGTGTATGAGGAAGTATAAGACGGGCAATCTTAAAGACAAGCTATCCCATTCAAAGAAGCTACGGACAACATTCAGGAGGACACCCACATGAAAAAAACCACATTACCGCTGGTGCTGGTGATGGCTGCCATCCTTATGGCAGCAACAGGATGCGGAGGCAACAACAATACGAATAACGCGCCGCCGCCGGCGAATAACTCAAATAACGCACCGGCAGCCCCGCCGGCCGGGAATGCGGGAACGGTTGATGCGACAGCGGAAGCCGTATACAAGCAGCAGTGCATTTCCTGCCATGCGGCGGATCTGTCCGGAGGCGTAGGCCCGAATTTGCAGAAGATTGGCGCCACTATGAGCGCGGACCAGATTTCCACCCAGATTCAAAATGGCGGCGGCGGTATGCCACCTTTCAAAGGAACGCTGACGGATGATGAAATTACCGCGCTTACGGATTGGCTGGCGAATCACAAGTAACGGGCTCTTCCGAACGAGAAGGAAGCGGCTCGTGCGGAAGCGAAACATACATCATATCCAACATAAAAGCGGGACGTGGCTTAATTAGCCTCACGTCCCGCTTTTATTTGATTTCCTTTTCTTCAAATGACGGTGGCTGAATCCGGTTTCAGGATGGCCAAGCCTGCAGCGCCGTATCAATCACCTCTTGCAATTCCTCACGGCTTGCGCCGTCAGCAGCTTGAATGGACATTCCTTCGGCGATCGTAGAAATGAACCGGGCAAGAGCGGCCGGATTGGAATGGGCGGGCAAATCCCCGCTTGCCTTGGCCTGCTCGAAACGTTGCCGCAGCGCGATCCCGGATGCCTTCCGGCGTGTAATGAGCTCCTGTCGTATAGGTTCAGCTTCCTCTCCGCATGAAAGAGCGCCTTGTATAGTGAGGCATCCCGGTGGAGTGGCAGGATCAGTGACCGTGTCGGCTGTCGCGCTCAATAGCCGTTCGGCAACGGCACGGGCGGTTGATTCGTGAAGAGCAGCGCCAGTGACGCTTGGCGGACCTTCGTAATAAAGATCAAGTACTTTGCGGAACAGCTCTTCCTTGCTGCCAAAAGTTGTATAAAGGCTTGAACGGTTAATATTCATAGCCTCCGTAAGATCCGACAGCGACGTGCCCTCATAGCCTTTCTGCCAGAACAGTCTTAGGGCGCTTTCCAGAGCAATATCAATGTCGAAAGCACGCGGGCGTCCTCCTGCCATACTGATTACCCCTTTCAACCGCTGTTGTTTTCCCGAAAACATATATTGTCATAATATTGAACTGTTCGGTTTATAAATATGACATAAATATAACGAATAGGCATATGAATTGTCAAGTATCTGCGCGGCAGATCCCTATTATTCATGGGAAATGTCCTGCCGGGCTTTAAATTCAAGATTTTCGGCTTGTCAATATATAACATTTGAAATTTGGAAATGAGCTCTTGACAGCAGTTGATCCTTTACGATACATTAGCGGTGAAGTAATGAACCGAACGTTCCAAAACGAAAAGGAGATGGCAATATGACTCAATCAGCTAAACCTTTATCAGGAAAAACGGCTTTGATAACAGGAGGGTCCAGAAGTATAGGAGCGGCAATCGTGAAACGACTCGCAGGCGATGGAGCAGCAGTGGCTTTCACTTATGTAAACGCGCAGAATAAAGCGGATGAGCTGGTAAAGGAAATTGAGGCTTCCGGCGGCCGCGCTTTGGCGGTTCGGGCAGATAGCGCGGATGTGGAGGCCGTTCAAGGAGCAGTTGCAGAAACCGTCAAAGCTTTTGGCGGAATAGATATTCTCGTTAACAATGCGGGAATGGCCAACCTGAAGCCCTATGATCAATTCTCTATTGAAGAGTTCGATAAAATGGTCGCTGTTAACTTCCGGGCTATATTCGTTGCTGTCCAAGCCGCCGGCCCCCTAATGGGCGCAGGAGGACGCATAATCAATATTGGGAGCATCAACGCCGACAGCAACCCTTTCCCCGGCAACAGTCTTTATACTGCGACGAAAGCGGCCGCAGCCGGATTGACCCGCGGTCTTGCCCGCGATCTCGCCCCAGCCGGCATCACAGTAAATATTGTTCAGCCAGGGCCGACGGATACGGACATGAATCCGGCTGACGGACCTTATGCGCCGATCGTAAACGGCATGATTTCTCTGGGCCGATACGGACATGACTTCGAAATTGCCAGTATGGTGGCCTACCTTGCGTCGCCGGAAGCCAGCTTTGTAACCGGCGCAACAATCAATGTGGACGGCGGCGTTGTTATCTAAATAGAAAGGGTGACGGGAGATGGCCGGATCTTCAGAAACAAAGGCAAATTAATGCCTGAGATCGGCATTGCCGGCGGAAGCCGCTGCGCTGCTTCATCGTTTGCAAAATGCACGGTTGATCAAAAGAATAATCCGGGATAAAGTTTTCTGTTTCTTCCCGGGACAAAGAACCCTGCTTCCAACGAAGCACGGTTCTTTGTTTTATCCGGCAAAAAAGGGCTCGGACGCTTCTTTTTACAGGCGTATCGTGAATATACTATAATACGAAAGAATCCGAAAGACGACATTGCGAAGTTTACAATACTACTATATTCTGTATGTAATACGAAATATGGAGGTTAATTATGGAACCGGTACAATCCCTATCCGAGCTGTTTTCAACTGGAATTCCTGGTACTTATGTTGAAGTGCCCGGAAATATGGCGCGCACATTCGGTCAAACAACTTTGTCAACCACGCTGCCAATGAGCAAGCTGTTTACAATTTATGAAATCGACCTTGAAGTGCAGCGCCAGCTGATCCCCAAAAATGTATCCAGGCTTGTGGATTATATTCTGCTTTATCTGGATCATGGGCAAAATGTTTATTTTCCAGGCATCATACTATCCGCCAGAGGCGCTGGCAAATACGATCCGAACCGAAGCTCCTATGACCTGCAATCCGTAGAGAAATGCTACGTCGTCGACGGGCAGCATCGCCTGGCCGCATTCCGTCGTGTTATGGAAACGCTTCAGGGCAATATGGCAAGAGCCAAGGACAGACGTGAATATGACCGGGTTGCTGAACTTACGGAAAAGCTGCGGAAGCTGTACGATTTCCCCATGTCCGTCATGATTTATCTCGATATTAATTCCAGGCAGGAACGCCAGCTGTTCTCCGATATCAACAAGCTGCCGCGCAAGATCGGCGGGAATCTGGCATCGCTGCGCGATCAGCGGCGATTCTATCACATCATGGCTACTCGTCTTGTGCAGGAATATCCGGTGATGAATCAGCTTCCGACCGATACATACTCTGAACGGGGCAAGGGACCGGAGTATTTGTTCGCTTATTCGCTCGTTATTGAATTATTGATTGCCCTCTTCGAGGGACGGCTCAAATCGGCCGCCAGAAACAACGGCTATCACTACACCGAGGTGTCGCTGAACGAGCATCTGGAGCAGGCCAATTATTATTTTGAGACCATGCTCCGTTATTTGCCCGCTCCCGACCGTAAGGAGCTGTGCTGGTCGGAGAATGTGCAGATCGCGCTTGCGCTGTTCCTCAACGAGGAAGCGTTCAAGACGCTGCAGTTCAACAAATATTCGCTCGCGCATGCCATGAAGATCCTGCCCCATATCGATTGGAGCCTGATCTACAAGGATGAGGAGAAGGACCGCCTGCCTAGGCGGAGCCGGATTATGAAGGCCTATCAATATATCCGGGATTTCTACGATAAAGAAAATCTGTTTCTCATTTCGGATAAGGAGGAGATCGGTTAATGGACGGTTTACGCTTAAATATGACGATTCATCCTTATTGCGACCGCTTCGGCCTGGCAACAGTCTCGCTGCGGATCCATGATTTGCTGAACTATACGGCTATCGATCCCATGGTGCAGCGGAAGCTGAGCGGCATGCAGCGCCGCAAAATCGCCAACTATCTGCAGGAGCGCGAGCTGGATCATGTGTTCTTTGGTCCTGTTACGCTTTCCCTGCGTGATGTGGGCGCCCTTGCCAAAGCGGAGGACCATCTTGTACTGCTGCATGGCTCCAAGCTCAGCATTCTGGACGGCCAGCACCGGATTCTGGCGCTCGGCTACACGAATGAGCAGCTGATCAAGGAAAACCGCAGATGGGAGAAGGAAGTCGCGAAGCTCAAGCTGAAATTCCGCCGCTCTCCGGAGGATCCGCAGGCGAAGGAAGAGCTGGAGCAGGCCGAGGGGCTGCTTGAGCAGATGGAGGCCAGAAGGCTGGATCTGCTGGAGAGCGAGCTTTCCGTACAGCTGTATGTAGGTCTGGGGGAAGAGGAAGAGAAGCAGCTGTTCGGGGATATCAACTCCAAGGTACAGCTGGTGAGCAAGGAGCTCGGGCATTCATATGACGGCAGCGATCCGCTTAATCTGGTGCTGCAGCAGGTGGCCGACAACAACGAGCTGCTGAAGACGGTTGGTATCGAGCGCCGCAACAACCTGACCGCCTACAACAAGAATTTCACCTGCTTCAGCTGGTTGTATTCGGTGGCGACCCTGCTGTACACGGGCAAAATGAATCCAACCTATGAATTGGCGCGCCGAATCCGCAAGGACCCTGCCACTCATGTGGAAATTCTTCATCAATTCTTTAACGGAGTTCTGCCTCATATGCCGGAGCAGCCTGGCATGGCTCATTATATATCCTCCAGCCGGATCGTACAGGAGTCGCTGGCGCTGTATGCCCATGACTTCCTGTACAAGGAAGACGGCAAATATAATCCGGGATGGTCAGACTGCCTGGATGTGCTCAGCCAGGTGGATTGGACGCATGATAATCCGGAATTGTCCGAGCGATTCGGGAAGCTGGACAACGGCAAGCTGAATATGGTTCATGAGAAATCGATGCGCAAGCATATTCAAGTCATCGAATATTTGAAGGAATTGGAAGGCGCAGTTGTAAACTAGCAAATGCAAGCGGTATGATGGGGTTTGTAAGCCTACTAATTTGAGGAGGTTTTGGACTTATGGTGGATATTGCGATTATCGGGGCTGGCCCGGCAGGCGGCAGCGCTGCGCTGTTTGCAGCAAAAGCGGGGAAAAAGACGCTTTTGATCGACAGCGATCAAAGCATTACGAAGAGAGCCTGGATCGAGAATCATTACGGCGTTCCGGAAATCAAAGGCGTCGATCTTGTTGAAGTCGGCATCAAACAGGCGCAAAAATTCGGTGCCGAGCTTATTCGGGCCAAAGTAACCCATGTACAGCAATCAGAGGATGGCTTTCAAATTACAACCGAGAATGAAACCTATCAGGCGAAAGTGGTCATTGTGGCATCCGGGCTGCTGCTCGATCTGGCAGAAACGATAGGCCTGCAGACCAAACCGGGAACGGAGCCGAGAGTGAAGGCTGTGTTCGATGTTGACGCTTCGGGCAGGACGAATGTGGAAGGCATCTGGGCGGCAGGCGCCTGTGCAGGTGTGAGCCTGCATACGATCATTACGGCAGGCGACGGCGCCAAGGTTGCGATCAATGTGATCAGCGAGCTGAACGGCGAGCGTTATGTCGATCATGATGTATTGAAGGCGTAAAAGCGATCAGTCGAAAAGATGAAGCAGGATGGCCGCGTGACAGCGGCTCTCCTGCTTTTTTTTTGCTGCCTGGATAGCACGACGCCGGGCGCAAGCTCGTTCGCGCTACCGGTTCGTGGTGCACAGAACCGGGCGCTGATTTGCTTGCCCCACCGGTTCGCTGCACAGAACCGGGCGCTGATTTACTCGCGGCACCGGTTCGTGCGGGGAGTTAGCTGTTTCCTCTTAATCCGGTTATAATAGAGAGATGTGGTTGAATCGCAGATAAGCAGAAGCGGAGTGAAGGTATGAGAGTTTTTCGGATGATAGGCACAATAGCTGCGGTGCTTGGTATTTTTGTAGGATTGCAATGGTATATTGGCTGGAATGGATCGGTATTTCTGTCTGCCCTGACGGATAGCTATTCGGGCGCTCTCTATTGGACATGCTTTTGGATTATCGCGTTATCCTATATTATTTCCAGACTGCTGGAGAGAGTCATTCCCGGTCCCCTCCCGCGGGGCTTGAAATGGATCGGCTCCTATTGGTTTGCGGTGTTCGAATATAGTGTCATATTGCTGCCGCTGGCTGATCTGGCCGTCTGGGCGCAGCGCAGCGCTTCCGTTTCCCGGGATACGGCGGTACTGTCTGCGGGCGCGGTCTATTTTGTGATTCTGATTGCTATTCTTGCGCGAGGCTCCTGGAACGCTTGGAATCCTGTTGTCCGGCAATATTCAGTCGTCGTGAACAAACAGGCTGGCGACCTCAAACAGCTTCGCATTGCCGCCGCTTCCGACCTGCACCTCGGAACGATTGTGGGAACACGTTATCTGAAGGTGCTGGTGGAGCGCATCAATCAGCTGAAGCCGGATATTGTGCTGCTTCCGGGCGATGTCATCGACGATGACGTTGAGCCCTTCCGGCGGCTTGATCTGGGAAGTGTCATGAAGGGTTTCAAATCCTGCTACGGCACCTACGCCGTGCTGGGCAATCATGAATATATCGGGGGCAAAAAAGAAGAGTTTATTGCTCTTATGGATAAAGCGGGCATTCCCGTACTGACCGATCAAACGCTCAAAATCGCTGACAGCTTCTATCTGGTCGGGCGCAAGGATAAAGCGGCGCAAAGCGTCAGAACCGGCCGGAGCGGCCGCCTTCCCATCAAGGAGCTGATCGCGGAGCTGGATCACTCTCTTCCCTTGATCCTGCTGGATCATCAGCCCTCCTCAATAGGCGAGGCCGCGGATAGCGGCATTGACGTGTCGCTGCACGGCCATACGCACCGGGGACAAATGGCTCCGAATCATTTGCTTACCCGGAGGATATTTGAGCTGGACTGGGGTTATCTGCATAAAGGCAGGCTTCATGCCATTGTAAGCTCCGGTTATGGAACCTGGGGGCCCCCCATCCGGATCGGAAGCCGTTCGGAAATATTGGACATCACCATTTCCTTCGAGCCGCTTGCCTAAAGGTCCGGTGAAAAATCCGGCTGCGCTTGCGTCAAACATCTTCCGGTACTGGCAAGTGTTACAAGCGAGCTGGCAGCTTGTCACTTGCCGGGGAGCTCTTGACCCTGCACCGCTAGTTAATAACCGGAATTGTCAAGAGTTCTCTGCTTATGCAGCAACATTGTGTTGGCTGCATGGATGGATGCCTTCTATAATGAATAAGAGAACCGACAGCTCCACCATAACGCGCAAGCTTTCAGGGAGTGCATTTCAAAAATGGAGATGGAATTACGGCCCGTTCGCCGAAGCTCTATGTTTATCGAATGGCTGCTTAATCGCATATACAGCATGTTTGACTATGATACCCGCTTTTGGCGGTATTCACTGATCGGCCCGTGGATCGCCTGCTCCGTCATGCTGATTATCGCGGCGCTGGGAATGCCGACAGGGCTGGGAACCGCTTTTGATACGTCGGCAATTTTCCTGCTTGGTACGATCGGCATGGCGCTTGGCGCGGTTTTGATCGCATTTGTGCTTACGCTATGTTATTTGCCTGTGCCGCGTTTTTATACGGGAGCGCTGCTGGTCGCAGGAATTGCGATTTATCTGATCTGGTATTTTGCCGACGAAGGCATTCTGTTATCGGTTATCCTCTCCGCAATCTTGACAGCGGCCGGGGTGATAGCGGGAATTCTGGTCGGGCTGCTTGCCAGCTACCGGATCAGGCCGCTGCCGAAGCTGGCATCTCTCTTGGCGGCGGGGATTCTCTGCGTGGCGGTCGCTTATTGGCCGTGGCAGGAACAGGCGGCCGTGCCGGCTTTTGCCCGGGATGTCCCTGTTGACGCTTATCCCGTGGATGTTCTGCAGGCGGATGACCCCGCCAGTCCCGGGCCCTTCAGCTTCACCAGCTTTACGTACGGCAGCGGCGAGGATCGCCACCGCGATGAGTTTGGCGGGTCGGTGGACCTGACTTCGCAATCCGTCGATGCCTCGTCTTATATTAAATACTGGCCTTGGCTGCGTTCCTTCTTCTGGGGCTTTGACGAGCATGCGCTGCCTCTTAATGGAAGAGTCTGGATGCCGGAGGGCAGCGGGCCTTTCCCACTGGTGCTTATAGTTCACGGCAATCATCTGATGGAGCAGTTTTCCGACGAAGGTTATGCCTATTTGGGCGAATTGCTGGCCAGCCGGGGATTTATTGCCGTCTCTGTGGATGAGAACTTCCTTAATTACTCCGTGTGGGCCAATATCCCGAATCAGGATATGAAGGTAAGGGCCTGGGTTCTGCTTCAGCATCTGCAGCAGATCTCCGCTTTCAACGATCAGGCAGGCAGCCCTTTTTACAATAAGGTTGATCTGCAGAATGTTGCGCTGATCGGCCACTCCAGGGGAGGACAGGCCGTAGCGATGGCAGCGGACCGCTCCAGGTGGTTTGCTTCCGATGCAAGCCTGAAACGGCTGGGTGACATCAGGATTCAAGCGGTTATCGGCATTGCGCCAACGGACAAAACCGTCGACAAGCAGCTGGCTGCACTTAAGGATACCTATTATTTGACGCTTCAGGGAGCCAATGACGGCGATGTTGATACGTATACCGGGGAACGGCAGTATATCCGCTCCGCCTTCTCCCCGGGATCGGATCGCTTCAAGGCAGCCCTTTACATTGCCCAGGCCAACCACAGCCGCTTTAATACGGAGTGGGGCACGATGGACGACAGTCTGCCCGGCGGCTTATTGTTAACTCAGGACGGCATGATGGCGGCCGCCGACCAGCAGCAGATCGCCATGGTGTATGTGTCTGCTTTGCTGGAGGTTGCCCTCCACGGCAATACGCATTACAAGGAGCTGTTTGCCGATTATCGCACAGGCAGCAGCTGGCTGCCGGAGGGCCGATATACGAGCCGTTTCGAAGACGGAAGCTTCAAGGAGCTGGCCCGTTTCGACGACGATGCCGACAAATCGACCTATAAGAACGGGGTAACCGTCCAGGTGGATGGTCTGCAATGGTCAGAGGCGGCGGCGAAGGACCGCGACGGCTACAACAAGGGCACCAAAGGATCGGTGCTGGAATGGAAGAAGCAGCAGGGAGGCTCTTATACGCTGAAGCTGGACCCGTCAATCGGCAAAAAGCTTGCAGCTGATGGGGAGGCGAGTCTTGTATTCTCCATGTCCAATCTGGAGCAGGACCTGCTCTCTGATGAGGAGTCGGCGGGCGACTCTGTACCTTCCATCGATATCCGGCTCAAGAGCCGGAACGGCGTACAGGTCCGCTTGCCGCTTGACCGCTTCCTTCCGGTAACCTGGCAGCCGAAGACGATATTCACGATCGCCTCGTGGCTGGAGGATGGGGCCAAGGATGGCAAATACAAGGATGCCATGCAGCCTGTCTTCCAGACCTACAGATTGCAGCTCAGTCAATTTCAGGCGGAGAATCCGCAGTTCGATCCTGGGAGCTTGTCGGAGATCACATTCTTTCTGTCGGGCAGTCAAGGTAAAATCATGCTGGACGACATCGGCGTGGATAAGCCGGTGTTCGCTTCCTAGCTCTTATCCAGGGACTCTGCCAAGTTATATAGGCATCCAATTGATAACCGGTCACCGCCCCCTTACGGGAGTGTGGAGGCCGGTTTTTTCTTGCGCCGGATCAGCGCAATGAAGAATACGAGCAGGAGCGGCACAGCTCCGCATAACATGCCCCACATCGGATGAATAACGGTCACCTCGTAGTTCCATTTGGCCTCTCCGCCCTCGATGGCTGTCATGGAGATGAGAGCCATCAGCAGCGCCAGGGGAAACACCAGCATCTTGTCCTTTTTGAGTCCCAGCAGATGGATGCAGGTTTGATGTGCTGTGAAGAGCAGGATTGTTGTTTTCATAAAGGAAGCGACAATGAGCGAATAACCGATCAGGGCTTCAATCCGCTGAAAAACATCCAGAATGCTCACCGAGCGCGCGACCTCGAACAGCGAATATTTGCGTTCCCCTGCAATGGGGCCGAACACGAGGATCGTGGTAAGCGTTGTTACGATGAGCGATAGCGCAGTAAGCCCTATAGCGGCAAGCATTTTGAGTACATACCCCGGTCTGGGGCCGGCGACGAAAGGGAGGATCATGGAGAAGACTACAACCTCGACAAAAGGAAAACCGAAGGAATAGTAGATCCCGTGCAGCAGCGGCTTGACGCCGTCAGGTAAAATCGGCAGCAGGTGGTTAAAGTCGAAATTTGTAATCGACATCAGCACAATGAGGGAAACGAAGAACATGACGTTGACGATGAGGATCGGGAACAACCCGGTTATTTTATCGATTCCGGCGTCAACCGTCACGGCAACAACCAGGAAAATGAGAAATATAAACCAGTAGGACGGTGTCGACCGCATCATCGAGCTTTTTAGAAACATCGCAATATCCAGAACGATGGCGGCTCCCATATGAATTTGATAATAAAGAAATGCGAGGCCAAGCAGGAAGGCGACAGGGGCTCCAACGGTCTCTTTGCTGTATTCGATGAAATTTTTCTCCGGAAACGTCCGGGCCAGCCACAAGACAGGCAGTATCAGGATCATGCCCATGGCTGCCGAGATACAGAGGCTAATCCATGACGAATTGCCGGCAAAGCTTATGAGCGGCGCGGGAATATTGATGATCGCTGAACTGGTGAGATAGATAAATAGAAAGATCACCGCCTGAAACGGCGTTATTTTCACCTGCATGCTGCTCATCCTTTCGTTTTAACCCACTTCATTATCGTATTGCCTGCCCCGCCGAAAAGCGCATTCGCCGAATCATAATAGGTGAGCCAGTGGAGATTTCCTTGAATGACAATCGTGTGGTAAGCAATAACCAGCAGGAGCAGGCCGTAAATGAACTTTATCCGGACCGGCCTCGGGCCCTCCCGCCGTCCTGCACGCAAGTCGTACCCTGCCATGATGGCGATCCAAATCACTACAATAACCGTTACCATAATGGCTCACCTGCCTGTTATTCTTGCTGCGGCTCGTCTTCTAGCAGCGGTTTGCCTGTTGTTGTTCCATGTGTAACCATGAGGGTATGCGTATCAATTGTGAACGTTACACCGGCAAATCTGTTTGGCCAATCAGGCTTCCACTTCTTCCATAAAGCCGGATGATGCCGGTTGATTTGATTGCCGATTCCAAGCAAATCCACCTTCATCGCTACGATATGATTCAAAGTGTTCTCCATCTGCTGTTTGATCTGATCCGCAATCCGCTTCTCGAAGGCGGTTTCTTCAGCATCATTGGATATGGTGGAGCATGAGAGCTCGATCGCCGCTACTTTCGCATCCGCATGAAGGTTTACATGGATTTGATCGCCTTTGAGCTTGACGGTCTTCTGTACTTTATAGCTGACTACCTCCACCGATTCGTCAATCCCTGAAGATTTACCGGCGGACTTGTCCGGACAAGGCAGCTCGATACTGCCGCTTTTGTATTTATTGGTAAGCATGAGAAGCCCTTCGCTATAGTAGCCCTTCAACTGGCCGACCATCAGTCCTTTTCTGAGAACAGCAATGCCCGTAATGCGGGGGTCCTTGCCGGTTTCATCCGTACTTGTCTCCAGAAAGGGAAGTGTGGCATTGCCCGTTGCGCTTCTGACCTGGAGAGCTAATTTAAGCAGATTGGATTCCACGGATTTGCCGCTGTTTTGGCTGGCCTGCTCTTCGCTCAAGTAATACTGCTGGCTGACCGTATTCTCGATCAAGGGACGCTTGGAGAAATAATTAAAGGTCGGTCCGCGGGTGACTATGACGGAGCATGTCAGACGGGATTCATGATCCCTGTAGAACATTTCCAGCAGCTTGGCTACGGGGATTTTGCGGACCAGCGTATCGCTGATCAGAATGACCCGCATATGGCTGAACTGCGCTTTTCTCCCCAGGTGATTGGTTACATCCCGGATGGCTTCCATAACGGAGTCATCGGTTGTTCTCACATTAATATACGGCAGCCCGACATTGCCTTTGGTCGCGATGCTTTGCGAGGGCTTATAAATTTGAAAAGTCAGCAGCAGCTTCCCGGCTTCAGATTCGTCAATGCCGACTCCCATCACGAATGCCCGTTCGGGAAGCTCCGAGCGGTCTCCGCAGCCGGACAGGGCTGTAACGAACAGGATGGCCGCTGCCATCATTCCAATCAGCTTCAGCGTATAAGAGACCGTTTTTTGCGACAGCAGCGCACTCACCCCTTTCTTGTCCGTGAAGCCGCAGGAGGTCGGCCCGTTATTGCAGGAAAGGAGAGCTTTCCTTACGTTGGCGGCTTCGTATGCTTCATCAAGGTTTTTAGCGGTTGGCGGTAAATAACATCGCGCATCTGTCCCGGTATCCATGGCGCCAGCGGAGTCATATATGGGATGCCAAGCGATTTCAACCGGATCAGATGGTTCCATACCAGCAGGAAGCCAATCATAAGTCCGAACCCTCCGAGTATGGCGGCAAGCAGCATCAGCGGGAGCTGCAGCAGGCGGAGTGAAATGGCGAAATTGTACTGCGGCAGCGAGAACGAAGCGATCCCGGTAAGCGCCGTAACCACGACCATAATCGGGGAGGCGATACCTGCGTTGATAGCCGCTTCGCCGACGACGAGCGCTCCGACAATACTGACAGCAGAGCCGACCGGCCTTGGCAGACGGATGCCCGCCTCGCGCAGCAGCTCGAATATAAACATCATAATAATCGCTTCGGCGAAAGCCGGGAACGGGATTCCTTCGCGTGAATCGATAATAGCCAGCAGCAGTACGGTAGGGATGAGCTCTGTGTGAAAAGTCGAAATTGCGATGTATACGCTCGGAAGTCCCAAGGCAATGAGAAAGGAAAACAGACGCAGTAGCCTGATGGAATTCGCGATGGCCGTCCGCTGGTAATAGTCCTCGCTGGATTGAAACAGCTCAAAGAACAATCCGGGACAGACCAGAATGCTGCCCGTGCCTTCCGTAAGGACAATGATTTTCCCGCTCAAAAGCGCCGCTGCCGCTACATCCGTCCGTTCTGTATAACGGAATTGAGGGAAGGGCGTCCATGTGTGATCCTCCAGAAGCTCTTCAACGTATGAGGTTTCCAATACGTCGCCATTCGGGAGCTGGGCAAGCCTTTTTTTGAATTCCTTGAGCACATTCGGATCAACGGCGTCTTCCATATAACCGTAAGCAATGACGGTGTGCGCCTGGCCTCCGGTGGGAAGATAGTTGAATTTAACTTTGGGATTCCGGATGCGCAAGCGGATCATCCCGATGTTTTTCCTGAGATTCTCAACGGTTGACTCCCTTGGACCCTGCACCACCGGTTCCGTAACCGGTTCTGTCACCTGCCGTCTGTCCAAATCGGGGGTGCGGTAGCTGATCACCTTGTTCCAGCCGTCGATGAACACCATCGCACAGCCGCTGAGCAGCAGTGATTCCACCTGCGCGAAGTCCTTGATAATGAGCGCGGATTCAGAAGAAGCGACATGCTCGCTGAAATATTGTTCAATCATTTCCAGCGTAACTTCCGTGCCGGGACCTACCGTATGAGGGACGAGATCCTGCAGCGTCTGCTTGAAATAATTCATGACTTTCTCGGAAGTCAGTGTGTTGAAATAAATGGATACAGCACGATACTCCATGTGAGGGCCATACTTCCAGGGGGCTATCATCAAGTCATTGCAATCCTTGAATACATTTTGTATATAAGCCAGGTTATTTTCAATTCGGGCAGAAATGGAAACCGGCATTACAATAGACCCTCCCCTGCATTCGCTTTTCCTTACGATTCCCATGGAAGACCATTCCTTATTCATTCCCGGGGCAAACCTGCAGCCGCGGTAAGGATAATCGCCCAAGGTGGATATGCTATTAACCTACATTCATCCATATCGCGGCTAAATGCGTCCATACTCAGCCATAAAGCGCGCGCCTATACTTATATCGTGCGGCCAGGCAACAGGTGTTAAAAATAGGAGGACGGGGCAACCATGACGATTCGTTTCGATGAAGAACACCAGCTTTTCCATTTGCAGACTCCATCCATGAGTTATATTTTTCAAGCATTAAAAGGTTATCCGACCCAGCTTTACTGGGGACGCAAAATAAAACAAGCCCATCCCGGGCGGCTGCTGGAGCGCGTGGAGCGGGCATCCTTCAGCTCCAATCCGATCCGGGAAGACCGTACGATTTCACTGGACACGCTTCCCCATGAATATCCGGGCTACGGCACGAGCGATACGCGTACGCCGGCCTATGAGGTGCTGCTGTCCAGCGGTGCAAGCGCGACGGAGCTTCATTATGTGACCCACCGGATAGAAGCGGGCAAACCGAAGCTTGAGAATCTGCCTGCCGTGTATGCGGAGAACGATCAGGAAGCGCAAACCTTGATTGTCGAGCTGGCCGATGAGCTGGCGGGCTTGAAGGTGGAGCTGTCCTATACGGTATTTGAGAAATTCGACGCCATCATCCGTTCTTCAAGGATTATGAATATCAGCTCTGAAGCGATCAGCCTGCAGCGTGCGCTCAGTGCCAGCGTTGACCTGCCGCATGACCGCTATGATATGCTGCAGCTGTCAGGCGCCTGGACGCGTGAGCGCTATATTCACCGCCGCGCTTTAGTGCCGGGCACGCAATCAGTCGAGAGCCGCCGCGGCTCCAGCAGCCATATGCACAATCCGTTCTTTGCGCTCCTCTCCAAGGATGCCGTCGAGGATCAGGGCGAGGTGTACGGCTTCAGTCTGGTCTATAGCGGAAGCTTTGTCGGCGGGGTGGAGGTGGACCAGTTCCATACCGCCCGTGCCTATTTGGGAATTAATCCTTTTGATTTCTCCTGGCTGCTTGAGCCTGGAGAAGCGTTTCAGACGCCGGAAGCGGTTATGGTCTTCTCTGCGGAAGGTCTGGGAGCCATGTCCCGTACCTATCATGAGCTCTACCGCACGAAGCTGTGCCGCGGGGCATACCGCGACGCGGCCCGGCCGATTCTGGTCAACAACTGGGAAGCCACTTACTTTAACTTCAATGCCGATAAGATTGAAGCCATCGCCAAAGCGGGAAGCGAGCTTGGCATCGAGCTCCTGGTGCTGGACGATGGCTGGTTCGGACGCCGCGACAGCGACAATAGCTCGCTCGGCGACTGGGTGGTCGATAAGAAGAAGCTGCCTGCCGGACTTGCCGATCTGGCAGAGCGGGTGCGCAGCCAGGGCCTGCAGTTCGGCCTCTGGTTCGAGCCGGAGATGGTCTCGCCGGATTCCGATCTGTACCGCGCCCATCCGGACTGGTGTCTTCATGTCGCGGGCAGACGCCGCTCGGAAGCAAGAAGCCAGCTTATTCTGGACCTCTCCAGACAGGATGTGCAGGATTACATCGTTCAGTCCGTGAGCGATATTTTGCAAAGCGCTCCGATCACCTATGTAAAATGGGACATGAACCGCAATATGACAGAAATCGGATCGGCACTGCTTCCGGCGGACCGCCAGCGCGAGACCGCACACCGATATATGCTGGGTCTCTACAGCGTTCTCGAAAGAATCACTACGGCTTTCCCCGATATTCTGTTTGAGAGCTGCTCCGGCGGGGGAGGACGCTTCGATCCGGGAATGCTTTATTACATGCCGCAAACATGGACAAGCGATAATTCGGATGCCATCAGCCGTTTGAAGATTCAGTACGGCACCAGCATCGTCTATCCTGTCAGCTCGATGGGAGCCCATGTGTCGGCTGTGCCCAACCATCAAGTGGGACGCAATACGCCGCTGAAAACCCGGGGAGATGTGGCGATGTCCGGGAATTTCGGCTACGAGCTTGATTTGACGCTGTTTGACGATGCCGAGAAGACCGAAGTGAAAGGGCAGATTGCCCTGGTCAAGGAGATCCGCGAGCTGACTCAATTCGGTTTGTTTTACAGGCTGCTCAGTCCTTTCGAGGGCAATGAGACGGCATGGATGTTTGTGTCCGAAGATCAATCCGAAGCACTGGCTGTCCATGTCACAGAGCTCAATGAACCCAATGCCCGCCTGGACCGGCTGCGGCTGAAGGGGCTTGATCCGGACCGCACTTATGAATGGATCGGGAAGGGTGAGTTTATCGGCGGCGATGAGCTGATGCATGCCGGTATTGTCAAACCGCAGGCAAAGCATGATTATGCCAGCGTCGTCTACCGCTTCAGAGCGGTATAACGCGGCAAAGTCGGTCATACGTTTTGGATTCTAGTAAATATGTGTTTGTCCAGGGTCATTGCAACGGACAACCTTAACCGCTCCCGCATATGGTGTTAGTGACATGACATCATTGTGGGGGAGTGGTAATCTTTGCAGCAGCTCTTTATATGTTCAGCATGTGCGGTTATGGGTTCTACCCTGATGTTTGCTTATGGCATATGGCCGGAGTCGCTTTCCTTGCTGCTCGTGGCCATGGGTGTTGATTATTTGACGGGTGTTACCGCGGCGTTGATGGAGAAGAAGGGACTGAGCAGTCTGGTGGGGTCCTGGGGTCTCGCCAGGAAAGGCATCATGCTGCTGGTCATTCTGCTTGCTCACCGCATTGATATTCTGCTTGAGCTTGATAATATCGCAATGGGCGGCGCCATTTACTTCTACCTGGCCAATGAGCTGATATCCATCACCGAGAACCTGGGCAGAATCGGTGTGCCGATGCCGGAGCGTTTGCGCGATCTCATCCAGGTGCTGAAGAACAAAAAAGATTAAAACCGTATAACTAATCCTTCTCATGGCCAGCCTTATAGGGCTGGCTTTTTTTGACCTAATAGAATGGATAAGTTTCACGCCTCTATATGTCGCTGCAAGAGGAAGGCGATAGCCGGTTCTTCTTACGTTGTTATCTCCTCCTTGCATAAGCGGGGCTCCTGAGCTATAATGGGAACAAATGTTCTTGTTTAATGGGATTGAGATATGGAGGGGTCCATGATGGCCATCGATATGAGCTCGCAGCCGCCCGTTCAAATCGGCAAGGAGCTTGAATTAGTCAAACGTTATATTCTGCTTGGCATTCTGATGCTTATTCTCGATCATGATATTCGCGTCGTCGGCTCCGCGGCGACGAAGCTGCCCAGAGTGTACGAGTCGATGCTGCGCGGGCTGCAGGATCGTGTCATGCTGGAGCTGGCGGCTCTGCGCCGGCAATTTCGCGAAAGCGGGATTCACATCTATGAGGAGAAGCGGGGAGACGGCGGAATTACGACCAAATATATCTGCCAGGGTTATCATCATGAATTTTCGCTCCGCTGGACTTTTATCCGTGCCGAGACGGAGCGGCTTTTAAAGACGTACATGGTCAAATAACGTTCATCGTTTTGTCAAAAAACAAAAAAATTTTATCCCTTTGTGCAGTTTAAGGTTGAGAATAACGGACGATCTTAGGTAATATAGGGAGTAGACATTCTGATGACGAAGGGGAGCAAGGAGCAATGAAGTGGATTATGTTTATCATTTTCGCAGCAGCCTCACTTTTAGGCGTTTTTTTGCTGACAACCCAGCTTCCGGACAAACCTGTAGATGAAGCGGCTTCTCTGCCGCCTGGCACATCGCTCTTGAAGGTGGAAGCATCCAGTGATTTCGTTTATGACCAGAAAGAATACCATGTGAAAACAGGCGATAAAGTGATCCTGAAGCTTGTCAACAAAAGCGGGGTGCACGGATTGGCGATTCCCGAGCTGAATATTGACCTGCAGGGTGATAAATTGGAGCAAGAAGTTACGTTTGACAAACCCGGCACTTATGAATTGCACTGCTCCGTCATGTGCGGCGTAGGACATGCAGATATGAAATCCGTTATTATCGTGGGATAAACGGAAAAAAGGAGCCTAGAGGGCTCCTTTTTTTTGAAAAGATAAGCAATTGTGATTCCCATACCTTGCTTATCTTTCGAGGGGAATAACTTGCCTTGCCGCCGACAATAATGCCAGTCTTCTTGAAATTCACGTTTGTTCAGGTTTGGCTCCGGCGTCTGTCCCGTGCGATCATCCAATCGCAGAACAGACCGATCAAGGCCCAGCTGATAATGGTCAGGATATACATGAGAATCACATTCAGCTGATGAATGTCCATGAACATGTCAGCGAACCAGCCCGGGACGCTAAACATGAAGAACACCATGTTATGGGGATCATATCCCGTATAGTTATAAAGGCATAAACCAATGCCAATCAAGGTTGCTACGGTCGTAACCGGATAACGCACAGATAATCAGCCCCTTTTTGCAAAAGAATTGCCGATGGACGGCAGCTTAGGTTATTATGTGACAAAAGGGGTTTCATCATGCGGTACATAACCCGTAATAAAAAAGGAGAGGTTTTGTCATGATTACGCATATTGTATTTTTCAAATTGAAGGACCGTTCGCCGGAAAGCATTGCCCGCACGGTAAAGGTGCTCAAAGATATGGAGGGCAAAATCGATGAGCTTCGGTCCATTGAAGTCGGCACCGATGTGCTGCATTCCGAGCGCTCCTATGACATTGCCCTGGTTACAAAAGTGGATTCCATGGAAGCGCTCGCGGCGTATCAGGTGCATCCCGTACATAAAAAAGTCATCGAGCATATAAGCGAAGTCAGGGAATCATCGGTGAGCGTCGACTACGAGAGCTAAGTCATCCGTATGGAGCTTGCAGCCCGGGATGGAAATAACTATTCGGCAACAACAAATGCAAAACAGGGCAGGGGCATGATAGCATGTACTATGTGAATCAGGAACAGATATCGGCCAGACTGGACGTCATTCCGCAGCTTGTGGATGCGCTCGGCATGATTGCCGAGGGCTGGGATGGCGGACTGCTCGGCGGGCTTGCGCAGGAGCGGGCGCTGCATTTGGCCATTGAGACAGTTACCGATATTGGGAGCTGTCTGATTGATGGATTCATTATGCGCGATGCCAGCAGCTATGAGGATATCATCGATATTATTGCGGGCGAGGGCGTATTCCCGGAGGATATCCATGGGACTCTGCTGGAGCTGGTTCGGCTGCGCAAGCCGTTGGTGCAGGATTATTACGAGTGGGACAGAGCTCGGCTGCATCCGCTGTCGCTTATCCTTCCGGGTATCCTGCAGCAATTTCAATCCGCTGTACAAACCTATCTGGCGAAGGAATTGGGCGCATAAATACAGGAATTCACGGCATCGGCAGGGAGCATGGACCTTGCCGGTGCCTTTTTTATTGACCGATATAGGTCCCGCGATTTACGAAAGGTTAAAAGTACGATACAATGACGCTATCTAACGTACGGAAATTGCAGCAAGAACCGTGCGGCGCGCAAGGTGGTGGTTAAGGTGGAACAGGATGGCGAATATTTTGCACAGCAGGAGCTGCCTGCCCGGCATGAGGGATCGACGCGCCAAACCGTCCTCCTGCTGCTGAAGACGAAGGGGCAGATGAAGGCCGGTGATCTGGCGAAGCACCTTCAAATTACAGAGATGGCCGTCAGGCGCCACTTGAGCACACTGGAACGGGACGGACTTATTAAGCTTTCTATTGTAAGACAGGCAATGGGAAGACCTTCCCACATCTATCGATTGACCGAGCAGGCGGAGCATCTGTTTCCCAAGAATTATCATGTGCTGGCGATGGATCTGCTCCAGGAGCTGGAGGACGATCCGGATACTGCCGCTTTGGTAGACCGTTTGTTCGAAGGGCGCAAGCGCAAGCTGATCGAGCGTTATGCGCTGCGTATGGAAGGCAAGAGCCTTCCTGAGAAGGTGACGGAGCTTGCGGCGATTCAGAATGACGGCGGTTATATGGTACAGCTGGAGCAGGATCAGGAAGGCTTCGTGCTGCATGAATATAATTGTCCGATTGCCCAGGTGGCAAGCCGTTACCAGCAGGCCTGCCAATGCGAGCTGGCGCTGTTCAGGCAGCTGCTGGACACGGATGTGGAAAGAACGGAATGCCTGGCCAAAGGCGGGAGCAAATGCAGCTACCGGATTTCCGGAGGCTGACACGACAAGTCTGCTTTGATCAGGTGAACCAAGAAAAACTGCGGTTCAAAACAAACACGGCAGCGACTGCCGTGTTTGTTTAATGATCAGAGGCTTCCTGTTCGTTGGAATAGAAATCCAGTTTATGATCGATCATCGACATGAAGGACATGAGCTTATCCGCTTGAGCTTTAACCCGCGCCTTCTGTTTATGAAGCCTGTTCATCCGTTCTTCGATGGTTTCGCTTCCTTGGAGAGTGAGCTTGGCAAATTCCTTCATTTCGAGAATCGTCATGCCCGTGTCACGAAGACAGCAGGCAAATTTTAGCCATTCAATGTCTTCTTCTTCAAAAATCCGTATCCCGTTCTCACTGCGCTTGACAGCAGGAAGAATGCCTTCCTTTTCATAATACCGCAGGGTATGGATCGATAATCCGGTCTCCTCGGCAACTTGCCCGATTGTATAACTCATTTATAAATCCACCTTGTATTTTACGCCTATTATAGCGCTAATCGGGCGTTTAGGAAAAGATTCCGGCGATGTGCCCGTTGAATGCCGTATCGTCCAATTCTTTTCTTAGCTTTAAAACCTCTTTTGCATCCTCGCCAACAATGTATCTCAATTGATTTGTACCGTCGGTTGCCGCCTCATAGATGATTTCCGCAGCGTACTCCGGAGGAGATTGGATACCATTGCCCATTTTTCCGAAACCGGCCCCCGCCTTATTCAGAAATTCCTGATATTCCGTCAGCGACTCATCGTTAAAGAAATCCATGGATCTTCCGCCAAAGTCGGTTTTCACCATACCAGGCTCGATCAATTTGACCCGGATGTTTTGCGGAGCAGGGCCGCGGCTTTTCCGATTCCCGACGATGTTCCTGTTATCAATATGGTTTTCAATAAAGTGTGCCTCCTTGGCATGTTGATTATTTTGACTGCAAACACATCATATCGTCTAGAGTGAACTCTAGGTCAATGGGTTTTTTATGATTTTTGAATTCTCATCTTTCTTTGTGTCAAGTCAAGCCCATGCTGCTTATACTGTGATTAGAAATGGGCATTAGTCTATTGCGCAGCAAAGGAGGACGGATCAGGATGTTGAACCTTTGGCTGACTGCGGCCTTTGTTGCCGCGTTTGTGATGCTGGTGCTGGGCGTGCTCCTATGGCTGAGGTCTGTGGACCGCAAGCTGGATCAGCTGGTTTATGCGGCGAAGGCTATGGAACGCCATGCTCAAGAAGCTGCCGCACAGACCTGTCAGCTCATGGGAGCAGCCTCGGACACAGTCAGGACGCTGCAGAACCAGCTTGATGGAGCATCCAAACTGTTCGAATCCGTACGGCGGATCGGTGAAACGGCGGACCAGACGACAAAAGCAATCAGCAGCTTGTCCGGCGCTTTGTCGCAAACGACAGAGCGGTATGTGGAAAATGCTGGCGGCAAATACCAGCGGCATATTGCCGGCGCGCTGGATTTGGCTGAAGTCGGTTATAGTGCCTGGCAGTTCTGGCAGACAAAGCGCAAAGATAACAAAGATTCCTCTGCATGCACGGAGTATGGAGAAGGGCACGCTACTAAAAACAATCCTAAAAGGAGCGATTGAAATGGGTAAATTGAATCGGAGAAGCAGTTTTATGTTTGGCGCGGTTGCCGGAAGCATCCTCGGATCGGTTACAGCGCTTCTGCTTGCGCCAAAGGCCGGAAAGGAGCTGCGCCGGGATATTTCTGACGGCACACGGCAGGTAACGGACCGGACTGTAAGAGTAGTCACGCATGCCGGAGATTCCACAGCCCGCATTGTCAAGCAGGTGGGCAGCAAAGCCGCGATTCTGAGTGACAAGGCCAAGGATACAGCCGGCAGTGTCATCGGCAGCATCAGCAGCTGGCGCGGATCCCGGAAGGATGAACTGCTGGAGGGTATTGATCTTCCGGAGTTCGATAATACCAAGGAAGCGTTGAAGGAAACATTGGAGGAAGCCAAAGAGGAAATACAAACGATCCGCTAAAGTGTTTCCATATAGCAGATCCCGCATAAGGCGGCACAGTTAGGAGGGCAGGGCCGTCAAAGATGGCTCTGTCCTTTTTCCTGTTGTTGGGCCTGCAGTGACTGGCGATGGCGCAAGCGGTATTCCGAGGGTGCCAGGCCATAGGTTTTGCGAAACTGTTTGGAGAAGTAGAGGGCATCCAGATAGCCCACGGAAGAAGCGATCTGATCAATGGACAAGTGATGCTGCCCGAGCAGCAGCTCGCGCGCCCGTTCCATGCGGACCTTCAGCAAAAATTGCATAGGCGAAACGCCGGTTACCTGTTTGAACATTTTGGACAGGTGGGTACGGTGGTAGCCGAGTTTCCGCGACAAATCCTCAATGGAAATCTGCTGCGCGTATTGAAACGAAAGCCAGCGGACGGCCTGCTTGATCTGCCGCTCTATATCGGGAACAATGGTCAAGGAATTAAAGGCCAGCTTGCCTGCATTGCAGACTCCATATTCCTTAAGCAGGATACGCAGCAGGCCGCTTGCTTCCAGATCGGCCAGCTCCGGATACGGCGCCGTCTCCAGCGTATCCTTCATCCGGCGGTAGAGCTCCCGGAGAGGCCGCAGGTTATCGCTGTGAATAACAGGATTCAGCGGCGTTATGCCCATCGTCAGCAGAAGCGATTCCGCCATATGGCCTTTGAAGGCTACCCAGCGGTACGACCATGGTTCCTGGGCATCGGCGGTGTAGGAGAAGAGTACGTCCGGGAAGATGAAGAAGGTATCGCCTCTTGAGCATTCATACCGTAGGCCGTCGATTTCAAATACGCCCCGTCCGGAAAGAACGGTATGAACAAGGTAATAATTATGAACCGAAGGACCGATCTGATGATTGGGAAAAGGCTTTCCCTCGCCTGCGAACAGGACGGATAATTCTCCATGAGCGGGAAGGGAATTGGACTTTGTCGATATTTTGTAATGATCCGCCATTGCAGCTCATTTCCTTTCAGGGAACAGTTTCATTTCAATCAGAAACAACTTCCCTAAGCGTATAATATAAAACTACATATGTCCATATTGATCACGCAATAATTCCTACTCAACCCTATGTTTTTTCATTTATAGTAGGGATAAGGCAATACATTAAACCGCTTTCTAAGGTTCTAGCTTCAGTCACCTATTCAAGGGAGGATACTCATGTCTAAAATTACGTTTCTTGGAGCAGGCAGTACCGTTTTTGCCAAAAATGTGCTCGGCGATTGCTTGAAAACGCCGGCGCTGCAAGGATTCGAAATCGCGCTGTTTGACATTAATCCGGAGCGGCTGTCCGATTCCGAAACCATGCTGAACCATATTAAAAACACGAGCGGCAGCACAAGCATCATCAAAGCCTATACGGATCGCAAGGAGGCGCTGCGCGGAGCCAAATATGTGGTCAATGCCATTCAAGTAGGCGGCTATGATCCTTGTACGATTACCGATTTTGAAATTCCCAAAAAATACGGTTTGCGCCAAACGATTGCCGACACCGTGGGCATCGGCGGGATCTTCCGCAATCTGCGCACCATTCCGGTTATGCTGGATTTTGCACGCGATATCAAGGAAGTCTGTCCTGACGCGCTGTTCCTCAACTATACCAATCCGATGGCCGTTCTGACCAATGTCATGAACACATACGGAGGGGTGGAAACGGTTGGCCTCTGCCATAGCGTGCAGGCTTGCGTCAGCGGCTTGTTCGACAGCCTTGGCCTTGACAAGACTGGCGTAAAATCGAAAATCGCCGGCATTAATCATATGGCATGGCTGCTTGAGGTATCCAAGGATGGAGTCGACCTGTATCCGGAAATCAAGCGCCGTGCGCGCGAGAAGCAGAACGAGAAGCATTGGGACATGGTCCGTTACGAAATGATGCTGAATTTCGGCTATTATATTACCGAATCCTCTGAGCATAACGCGGAATACCATCCATATTTCATCAAGAAAAGCTATCCCGAGCTGATTGACCGCTTCAATATCCCGCTTGATGAGTACCCGCGCCGCTGTGTTGGCCAAATCAGCAAATGGCAGAAGCTCAAGGATGAGCTGGTTCATAATCCGGAGCTGCATCATGAGCGCACGCATGAATACGCTTCTTATATCTTTGAAGCGATCGAGACGAATGTTCCCTTCAAAATTGGCGGCAATGTAATGAATACGGGCGGTCTGATCTCCAATCTGCCGCGCGAAGCCTGCGTCGAGGTACCGTGTCTGGTTGACCGCAGCGGTGTGACTCCTACCTATGTCGGCGATTTGCCGCCGCAGCTGGCCGCGCTCAACCGTACGAATATCAATACCCAGCTGCTGACCATCGAAGCAGCGATCACGGGCAAGCGCGAGCATATCTATCATGCCGCGATGCTGGATCCGCATACCGGGGCCGAGCTGTCGATGGACGATATCCGCTCGATGTGCGACGATCTGATTGAAGCGCATGGCGACTGGCTGCCGAAATATAATTAATCCGAATCCATGCACAAGAACCGCCATCCTGTCAGGGGATTGGCGGTTCTTTTTTTTTGCATGCAGCCGCCGGTCAACGGCTCCGGGTACTCCGTTATTTCAACTATCCATTGCGTCTGCTGCACATCGGAACAGTCGAATAGGGACCTGCCCGTTCTTGAACCTTGTCCTATTTTAGGCTAAGATGAAGGTACCTTTTCAAACCCGCGTACATATTCTATTGATGTCTCTTAAAACGAACAAGAAAGCGGTGTGTCTGTGCAGCAACCGATAGCAATACTGGATTCCGGCGTAGGCGGCCTTACTGTAGCCAAGGAAGTCATGCGTCAGCTTCCACGTGAGAAAATCATATATTTCGGAGATACGGCCCGTACGCCTTATGGTCCCCGGCCAGCCGACGAAATAACGCGTTTTACGAGAGAAATTGTGGATTATTTGATTCAATATCGGCCTAAAATGATTGTCATCGCCTGCAATACGGCAACAGCGGTAGCCCTTGAGGATATCCGCTCGCGGGTAGCCGTTCCAGTCGTGGGGGTTATCCATCCCGGAGCGCGGGCAGCCAACAGCTCCACGCAAACGGGGGTTGTCGGCGTAATTGGTACGGAAGGCACGATAAGCAGCGGAGCATACGAGAACGCCCTTAAGCAGCTTTCGCCAACCATTGAGGTCGTCAGTCTGGCATGTCCCCGTTTTGTAACGTTGGTTGAGCAGGGGAATTTTCGCTCCGAAGAGACGTTCAACACGGTAAAAACTTCCCTGGGGTCTTTGCAAGCAGGGAATTTGGATACGCTCATCCTGGGCTGCACCCATTATCCGTTTCTGGCTGAAACGATAGGCGAGGTAATGGGCAAGGATGTGAGGCTGATCAGCTCCGACGGCGAGACGGCCCGGGAGATCAGCACCATCCTCCATGACCGCAACCGGCTGGAGCGTGCCGAGGATATGCCGGTGCATCAATTTTTCTGCAGCGGCGACCCGGTAATGTTCAAGAGGATTGCGCAGCAGTGGCTGGGCGAGCAAATCGAGCTCACTCCCATTGTATGGCAGGTCCCCCAGATTGCGAACCGGACTGTAGGTTGAAAATTCCAGGAAGATCCCTGCCAGAAGAATTGATCTGGTGCGGGTCTTCTTTTTTTTTGGTTGATATTCTCATAGTCATGCGGGAAGTGGGGTGTGCATAGCATGGGTCTAGAAGGAGCCATGTCAGCTTATGCCGTCCATATACTCGCGAGGAGGTTTAAATATGCTCCCTTACATCGTTCAACAAGGGGATACTCTGCTTCGAATTGCACGCAGGTTCGGGGTAAACAAGGAGTCGCTGCTCGCCGCAAATCCCCGGATAGCCGCTGCCCAGCAGCTGATTCCGGGCTTGCTGCTGTCTGTGCCTGCCCAGCATGAGACCGTTTATTGTGTTCAGCCCGGCGATTCGCTGCTGGGAATTGCCGAGCTTTTCTCCGCTGCTGTCCCCGGACTCGCCGCCGCTAATCCTCATCTGGATCTGAAGAAGCTGATCCCAGGTCAGCTGATAACCGTTCCGGCCGGGTCTTATGGCCGGATTATCGATGCCAGAGCCGAATATGGCCATGCCGAGCTGCAAAGGGATCTGGATGCGATGGAGAGCGAGTATCCTTTTCTGGAGAGGACTGTTATCGGATACAGTGTGCTCCATAAGCCTATTTATGCTGTTCGTCTTGGTGAAGGCCCCCGTAAAATTCAAATCAATGCGGCCATGCATGCCAACGAATGGATTACGGCTCCGCTGCTGATGAGCTTTGTGGAGGACGCGGCCGATGCATGCGCTCATGGCAGGAATGTTGGCGGAGTGGATATACGCAAATTGATTCAGGGAGCTGAGGTCTGGTTTGTCCCGCTCGTGAATCCTGATGGCGTTGAACTGGTGCAGGAAGGGATGCGTCAGGATCACCCCTTTTTCTCTGAGCTTCTGCAGTGGAACCGGCAGTCGCAGCGCTTCGCCAAGTGGAAGGCAAATATACGCGGAGTGGATTTGAATGACCAATTTCCGGCCTTCTGGGAAGAAGAGGTGAGACGGCGGGAAGCGTCAGGACCAGGTCCCCGCGACTATCCCGGTCCGGCCCCGCTGTCTGAGCCGGAAGCGCAGGCCTTGTACAGCTTCACGCAGGAACGGGAATTTGACATGGTAGTGGCGCTTCATACGCAGGGACAGGAAATTTATTGGAATTATCGCGGTTATGAGCCGGCGCAATCGGAACGGATTGCCCGCAGGCTGGCAAAGGCTGCAGGCTATAAGCCGGTCAAGCTTGGCGGGAGCGATGCCGGCTTCAAGGATTGGTTCATACATGATTTCCGCAAGCCCGGCTTTACGGTAGAGGTTGGCCTGGGCAGCAATCCGCTGCCGATCGACTCCTTTCCGGATCTGTACGATGAACTCCGGCCGCTGCTGCTGGCTGCTGTGGAAGCTGTGGCGCAGGAGGAAATCTGAACTGGCGGCGGCTCTTGATTCCGGGTCGGCAGGAGGACAGGGCTGCTTCTTTACTCCGATGCTCCAATGGACCCCGGCTTCTCCCGGATTCAAGGTCCTTTAGGAGCTTGCTTGCGAGGCATAGTTGAAGGGGGAAGGCTTATTTGTTATAATGAATAGTAAATAGTAATTATTACTGAAAATTACAGAAAGCTGGTGGTTATGTTGAGCATACTGGATGAAGTTGGTGCGGCCAATCGACAGTTAATCGCCATGGGATACAAAGTAACGCGTCAGCGCGAAGCTACCTTGAGAATATTATTTGAGAATGAGACCGATCATCTCAGTGCCGAGGAAGTTTTTATGCTGGTCAAGAAAAGCAATCCGGATATCGGCCTCGCTACGGTTTACCGGACGCTGGAGCTGCTGAATGAGCTGGATATTGTCGAGAAAATAAATTTTGGCGACGGTGTGGCGCGTTTTGATTTGCGCAGCAAGGATCACGAGCATATGCATCATCATCTGCTGTGCAGCGAATGCGGCGGAGTGAAAGAGATCAAGGACGACTGGCTGCAGGAGCTGGAAGAGCGGCTGGAGAAGGAATTTGGCTTCACGGTTTCCGATCACCGCCTGGAATTCACCGGGATTTATAAAAAATGCGCGAACAAGTCCTGCAAAAAAGAACGTAAAGCCGTATCCTGACAAGAAGCCTTTCCGGTGGGAGGCTTCTTTTTTTTTGTTATCCTTTTCTGATATTTTTGAAGAAGAACTAACATGCCGCCAAAAGGACAGTGAAGCCATTGCTTATATGCGCCTTAAATCGTTGATTTGCTGCTCAAGCATAGATGCTTGCCATATGGTAAACTTATAAACAGCAGCAAGAAGCTTGGCTTCGGCGACTGATGGCGGACTCCACGTTTTGCGGCGGCCGTTCATTCTTCCCGGTTTACAGCCCTTAAGGGAGGTTCATGATGAAACTTTTATCGCTCCGCCATTGGCGTCATGTGTTTGTCCGCATTTACCGCCTGCTTGTCTCACGGGATGTGAAGCTGATCCATAAGCTGCTATACGTCGTTCCGGTGCTGCTGTATTGGGTGCTGCCCGATGTCATGCCGTTCATACCGATCGATGACATTGCCGTGACGATGATTGCGGCGGAAGGCTACACGCGGTATATGGAACGCAAATATGGCGACCGGCTAAAGCCGTAAATAAGTGAACGATTGTAAAAAATAGCTGTCGTACATAGTTGAACAATCAGTCCGGTTTCTTTAAAATAGGAAAAGACATGCTTGATCATAAAGGAGATGCTTATCCCAATGAAATGCAAAATAACCCGCAATGCCGCGAAAATTTTACGCCAGGAGCTGGACAACCCTGAGAATGCAGGAAAGCTGCTCCGTGTCTACATTACTCACTCGCATGGCGACCATGCTCACTATGGCATGCGCATGGACGATGCCGGAGAGAATGACGAAATTGTAGAAACCGACAAGGACATAACGGTCGTGCTGGAGAAGAACGTGGAGATGCTCGACGGCGTTAAAATTGATTATCTGTATTTGCCTCAGGAAGGTTTTGTCATCACGAACCCGGTTAGAGGCAATCACGGCGACCACTAATCAGCAAGGCTGAGAGGCAATGGGAGATTGGGGAGACAGACGAATGGCTAATGACATTCGCATTTGCGATAAATGCAAGCATATCCGCACAAAGACGATGCTGCCGAAGCTGGCGCAGATAGCGCCTGAGACAGAAGTGCGGGTAGCCTGCAAATCCTACTGCGGACCATGCTCGCGCTTTGCTTTTATTTTCATTAATGGCCGCTATATCACCGCGCCGACCGAGGATGAAGTGATTGAAAAAGCGCGCAAATATGTAAAATAAGATCATGCCGGCCATCCAGCCGGTGTGCATGAAAGGCAAACGTCATCTTAGGCTGTTGACGTTTGCTTTTTCGTTATGAGGGTAATTGATCCTTGTAATCATCGGTCTTATTTGTGCTTGATTGCTTCCGCGTTGTAGAATGTTGTCAAGAGATGCTTAAATGATTTTGCTTTGCAAAAACGCTGCAGGAGGCCGTATATGAACTCAAAGTACTTGGCGGGATTATCATTAGCCATTATGGCCGCCGGATTTCTGGTTACGTTATTTTTACCCGAGAATACGTTCGTTTTCCTATTAAAGGGTGGCTTTGAAGCCGGATTGGTAGGGGGAATCGCCGACTGGTTTGCCGTCACCGCGCTGTTCCGCCACCCCTTCAGCATTCCCATTCCGCATACTGCGCTGCTGCTTAAGAATAAGAGCAGAATCATCCAGTCCCTGATCTCGGCGATGGAGAATGAACTGTTGAATAAAGAAAGCATCGAGAACAAGCTCAGCAAGCTTCATGTGCTGCGCATGGCTTCCACACAGCTGACCAAGCTGATGAGCAGGAAAAAAGCCAGAATTCAGATTCTCGATTTTCTGGTCCAGCTTATTGTCCGCCTTCCGCTGGAGAAAGCGGTCCCGGTTATTCAATCCTGGTTGGCGGCTTATCTGCTGAAGACGGATATGAAGGCTGTGGCGGAATCCGTGATCACCAAGGTCATGAACGACGGCTACGATGAGAAGGCGCTGGATTTTGTACTGGGCGAAGCGGCCAACTGGGCGGAGCGGCCCGAGACCGGCGTTATGCTGGGCAAGCTGGCGCTGGAGAAGCTGTCTGAGGTCAAGGCGGGCGGATTCATGGGCTTTGCGCTGCAGGCTTTCGGCGGACTGATGAATGAAGAGAAGCTCGGCTCGATTTTGCAGAATATGATATCGAACGGGATCAAGGATCTGATGCTTAAGGAAAGTACATACCGGGAGCTGATCGTCAGGGAAATCCGGATCCAGCTGTTCCAGCTGGCCGATAACGACGAGAAGCTGAATGCAGCGAAGGATTGGGCGCTTGGCCGCATTGAAGGTGAGAGCGGGGAAGCGTTTCTGCAGGCGAGACTGGAAGATTTGCGGAACCTGGCGCTGGCCAGGCTGGAGGAAGGACGTGCAAATGGCGGACGATCGTTATTCCGTGTCTACAGCGCCATCATTCGTCATCTGTCCCGGGAGCCCGAGAAAATTAATGAATGGGAAAACCGTCTGCTTGCGTACCTGATTCAATTGGTGGAGTCCAACCATTTCCGCATCGGGCAGCTGGTGAAGGAAAATCTGGATCAGATGGACGATGCCGCATTGGTCAGCATGCTGGAGGAGAAGGTCGGTCAGGATCTCCAGTGGATCCGTGTGAATGGAGCGCTGTGCGGTTTTTTCGTCGGGATCATCTTGTCTTCCATCCAGTTGTTTACTTAAGGTTTAAAAAGAAGCACCCGCATGGTCACGAAGCTGATGAAAATCAGCCTTTGGACGGCGGGTGCTTTTTCAAGCTTGCAGCATGTATACATTTGACATCATGGGTTTAGGGTCTCAAGGAAGAAACCAGCTTCAGCTGCCAGATGACAGCGAAGACGTTTCTTCTTATTTTTCAATATCAGGCTGCGAACGGAAATTTTTGATCAAATCATGCTCGATGACGCGATCGGACGCGATTAGCTCCTGACGGGCTTCTTCGGCTCCGCCCTTGCAGGCGGTGAGGGCAAGCGCTTGCCCTGTAGAGGCATCCTGACACTTGGCATGTTCGGCTATAAAATCATCTGCCGGCATATAAAACACTTTGCCGTCGGTGTAACCGCCGTTTCGGAAAACGACTTTCTTGCCCTCAAGCGGGTTGTCCGTAACAAGCGGCGTTCCCACCATGGTTTTATCAGCAGAGGAAATCCCGAGCAAATGGAGGACGGTAGGCGTCAAATCCATCTGTCCGCCAACCTGGCTGTAGGTTCCGGCTTTGGCTCCATCCGGCAGATGAACAATCAAGGGTACCTGCTTCAGCACATTCATCCGGTCAAGCTCACTCAGCGGTTTGCCCAGAAACTTCTCGAAGGGTTCCCATTCCTTGATGGAATTGTCGTGGTCGCCATAGAACAGAAAAATCGATTTGTCCCATAAATGCTCGGCTTTAAGCCTGTTGATCAGATCGCCAAGCGAATCGTCGACATAGTGGGCAGCCTCCAGGTAGTCGCCGAATATCGTTCCTTTGAAATCCCCGACATCCAGCGTTTGCGTGCTTGCGGCAAGCTTGTAAGGGTGATGGCTTGACAAGGAGATCAGAAAGGAGTAAAACGGCTGCTGCTCGCTCAGCATCAGATCAACGGACTGCTGGAAGAACGAACGGTCCCCCAGCGACCAGCCCAGGGGCTCGTCGATCGTGTAGCTTTTCTTGCTGTAAAACTTGTCATAGCTCATCGTGCTGTACATCGCATTGCGGTTCCAGAAGCCGCCGTCGTATGCGTGAAATACGCGTGTCTCGTAGCCGTTATCCTTCAGCATGGCAGACATGCTGTCGAAGGTGTTCTGCGCGAAGCGGATAAATACCGAGCCGCTCGGCAAGGGCTGAAGCGAAATATTGGCAGCCAGATCGGCATCGGATGTGCGGCCCTGGGCGGTTTGGTGATAGAAGTTTTTGAAGTACATGGACTCTTCAAGCAGTTTGTTCATATTCGGCGTAACTTCCTGGCCGTTTATCTTCTGGCCGATCAGGAAGTTCTGAAAGGCTTCCAGCTGGATCATGATGACGTTGGCGCCCTTATAGCGTCCGAACATGCTGTCATCCTCAAGCTGCTTGCGGACATTGCCGCGATCCTCGAACCACTGCTTCGCTTCCTGGATTTGATCCTCCGGAAGCTTGTTGTCATGCAGCCAATGATCCTCCGCATACCGGTACAGGTCATATCCGTGGAAGCCGATGACGCCTGTCACATTGTACAGGGACATATTCCACCAGTTGCCGGTGAACAGTCCGACGGCCCAGGTGCGCTGCGCATAGGTGACGGGCACGAAGACGAGCGTAAGGCCGCTTGCAAAAATGATCAGGCTGAGCGAAAGACGGAGCATCATTTTGCGCAGCTTGCTGGGTCTGGCGAAGGATAATGCAATATCGCGCTTGTGACGCTTGCGGAATATTGAATAGACGGCTACAGGCACAATCAGCAGCCAGTCGATAAAAATCCAGATATCCGCCCAGCCCAGCAGAGAGGCGATGCTGTCGCCAAGCGAGCTTACTTGTCCGGCCTGGGTAAGCACCGGTATCGAGATCATATCCTGAAAATAGCGGAAATAAATCAAATCGGCATAAATGATGACCGTGAGCAGCATATTCAGCAGCACGAGAGCGATGATCCGGCCGCGCGGCGGAAGCCACAGCGTCCAGAAGCAGACCAGCGCCAATGTACCCAGCGCCACCAGCACATCCTCCCCGTCCATGGCCATATTCGGAACATGCACGTAGCGGTCGAACAAAACCAGCTTAATCATCATCAATGCGAAGAAAAGCACAAGATCCAGGCCTTTAAGCCGGGCAGCAAGCGCCATGACGACACTTCTCCGCCCGGTTGGCTGCAGCGGTTGAGCCATAACAAGGGTGTCCTTTCCTGTTTACAAAATGTTAATAATGTCTTTCCCATTATAGTACATTTCGTATCCAGATCAAGGAATAGGAGGGCTTGGCCTTATGTTCGGAAAGGAGGCCGCGGGCCAAAATACTGATAAAGGGCGCATTCAATCCGGCCATTGTACAGCTTGCGCCTTTTGTCGGCATTGCGTCCAAAATAATGCTCCACCGACTTGGAAGGGCTAAGAGCGAAGAATGACCAGGTCGGCAGATACAGCGCCGTGTGGCCGAGCTCCCTCAGCGCTTTTTCGGCTTCCGTATCATCGCCAAGCCTCGAACCGTATGGCGGGTTCGTAATAATGCAGCCGTATTCGCCCTCCGGCTTCGCCTTGGACACTGGCAGAACGCTCAGCTTGATATCACGGGCAAAACCGGCCTTCTTCACAGCCGCTTCCGCAACATCAATCGCGTCCGGGTCGATATCGGAGCCGGCAATCGACAAGGGGATGTCGTCCTTCACCGAATCGAAGGCTTCCTCGCGCGCTGCTTCCCACAGCTCCTCGGGGATGAGCGGCCATTGGTCGCTGCTGAACGACCGGCGCAGTCCCGGAGCGATGTTCCAGGCAATCATGGCCGCTTCTATTGGAATTGTGCCTGACCCGCAGAAAGGATCGTACAGCGGACGGTCCGGACGCCAGCGGCTGAGCAGCACCATTGCCGCCGCCATCGTTTCCTTGAGCGGAGCTTCCGTCACCAGCTTGCGGTAACCGCGCTTATGGAGACTCGGACCTGTCGTATCCAGCGTAATGAGCGCCATATCATTCATCAATGAAACCTCGATCACATATTTGGCTCCGTCCTCGTGGAACCATTCCGTGCCGTAGGTTGCCTTCATTTTCTCCACAACCGCCTTCTTGACGATACTCTGGCAGGCTGGCACGCTTGTCAGCTGCGACTTCTGGGAGCGGCCGTTCACCGGAAATTCGCCGTCCTCCGGTATCCAGTCCGCCCAATTGACCGCCTTCGTTCCTTCGAATAATTCCTCGAAGGTGCGCGCGGGATATTCCGCCATCTTTACAAGGACGCGGTCAGAGGTTCTCAGCCACAGGTTGGTGCGGCAAATGTCAGCCAGACCACCGGTGAAATTCACGCGCCCGTTCTCCACCTGCACATCTTCATAGCCCAGATCCTTCAATTCGCGTGCAACAATCGCCTCAAGCCCCATGGGGGATGTCGCGATAAGCTGTAATTTTTCCAATGCAATCACTCCGATTCGCCTACTCCGGTTGTTTCCGGTCATTAAAAATCATACAATCAAGTATAGACATATGAAGGCGGCCTGACAAACTAAAACTCATGGTAGAGGAGAATGCATGGATGTCGACGGAACAATATGTGGAACAACTGCTTGGCGAGGATGCCGATCTGGAGAGGGTACATAAGCAAATCCGCGAGCATGATATGCCTGAGATTTCCATTGCGCCGGGCTACGGCAAGCTGCTGACGATGCTGGTCCGTATGAAAGGCGCGCAGCAGGTTCTGGAAATTGGCGCGCTTGGCGGATACAGCGGCATATGCCTGGCAAGAGGGCTCAAGGATGGAGGCAAGCTGACCTCGCTTGAGCTGAAGCAAAGCTACGCGGATGTGGCAAGAAGCAGCCTTGAAGCGGCAGGCCTCGGTGACCGTGTCGATTACCGGATCGGGGATGCCAAGGAGAGCCTTGCGCTGCTTGTCCAGGAGGGACGCACCTTCGATTTCTTCTTTATCGATGCGGACAAGGAAAGCTATCCGGTCTATCTCGATTATGCCATCAAGCTGGCCAATCCGGGAGCTGTTATTACCGGCGATAACGCACTCATGCATGGCAAGACGATCGATCCGGAGCGGACGGGGCCGGCTGTGGTGGCGATGCGGCAATTTAACGAGCGGATGCTGAGCGATGAGAGATTGATCGGTACCTTGCTGCCCGCTTATGACGGATTGGCAGTGGCGGTTGTGAAATAGAAGCTCTTGACCGAGCTGATGTTTATGCCGGATGATGAACGAGATTATAACAAAAACGGACTTCCCTCTATCGGGATGTCCGTTTTTTATACTATGATTGCATATCCGCTTTCCTGACAGCCTGCCGGCAACCCTCATGATTTACTGTTTACTGTGCGTTTGCGGGCCAGGGTGCTGCGCACCCAGACTGCATTGATGAGAAACAGAACGGATGAAGTGATAAAGACGCCGCCAATGCCGATCCAGCCCGATATCACGCCTCCGACAAGCGGGCCGAACATATTGCCCAGGCTGAGAGTGCTGGTGTTGAAGCTGTAGGCGCGTCCCTCCATTCCGTCGGGGGTAAATTTGCGGATCAGGGAGTTCACGGACGGGATCAGCCCTCCGAGGAATGCCCCCTGCAGAAAGCGGAAAATAAGCAGCTGCCATACATGTGTGGCCATCGCTTGGGGGATGAACATGACCGCCGCGCCAATCAGCGAGACGGCAAGAATCCGCTCCTGCCCGATCCGGTCGCTCAGCCTGCCCAGCAGCGGGGAAGCGACCATATTGGACATACCGGCCGCTGCGCTGACAAGTCCAGCCCAGAACGCAACGTTGACGTCGCTTCCATGCAGCTGCTGGACGTACAGAGGAAGCAGCGGCATAGGTCCGACCATGGCGAACTGGATCAGAAAGGTTACGGCAAACAGCGAGGTCAGCTGGGGAATCCGGCCCAATTGACGGAATCCTTCAAGTACCGATACATTGGGCCTTGCAGCCGCCTGCTTGTGATCGAAGCTTTCCTTTACGACGAGCATGGCAAGCGTTGAAGCCATAAACAGCAGCGTGCCGGTCAAATAAAAGATCGGGCGGAAGCCGATTTGATCGGCAAGAAGGCCGCCCAGCAGGGGACCGAGCATCGTGCCGGCAATACCCCCGGACTGCAGCGTGCCCATGGCAAAGCCTGTCCGGTCCTTGGGCGTTGTAGCCGATATCAGGGAGATGGCCGCGGGGTTGAAGCCGGATATGGTTCCGTTGATCATCCGCAGTACCAGCAGATGCCAGGGGGCGGTTGCGAAGCCCATCAGCACGATGACAACCGCCATTCCGAATCCGGAGCGAAGCAGCATAACCTTGCGTCCGTAGCGGTCGGACAGTTTGCCCCAGAGGGGCTGAAACAGAAAGGCGGTGACGAAATTGCCGGCGAAAATGATGCCCGCCCAAGTGGCGATTTCATGCGGATCCGTAAGTCCGATGCCATCCGACTGCAAGTAAAGGGACATAAAAGGAATGATCATAGTCATTCCGGCCATGACAAGGAACTGCCCCACCCACAGGACAGCCAGATTCTTCTTCCACTGCTCCATAATGACTGTTTTCTCCTAACCTTTGCTTATTCTGAACACAATAGGTTAAGTATAGCATAACAAGCCAGCCGCAAATCCTGACTTTGCAGCAATAATTTTGCCGCCGAAGGACGGCAAAGCCGTTTCTTCCTATAAGATGAAATCCGTCATTTGTCATATAGTTGTCATTGAAAGAAGAGAGAGGGCGGTTGTTACGCTTCATCAAAAAGGGCATAATGGTAACGTAGAGAATCCGATAGAAATGGGGAACGTCAATGAGCTACAACGATCGGTTCATCCGGGCAAGCAGGAGAGAACAAGTCGATCGCGTACCCGTCTGGTATATGCGACAAGCGGGACGCTATGATCCCGAATACCGTAAAATAAAAGAAAAATACTCGCTGCTTGAAATTTGCAGTCAGCCGGAGCTTGCTGCTGAAGTGACGATGATGCCGGTAAGAAAGCTTGGCGTGGATGCGGCCATTCTGTATTCCGATATTATGAATCCGGTGGCGTCGATCGGCATCGACTTTGATATTGTTCCGAATGTGGGACCTGTTATTGCCAATCCCATTCAATCTGCAGCTGACGTGGCGAAGCTCAGACCCATCGATGTCGAGGGCGACCTGTCCCATATCCTGGAGACGATCCGCATTCTGGACCGTGAGCTTAATGTGCCTCTGATCACTTTCGCAGGCGCGCCTTTCACCATAGCCAGCTATTTAATAGAAGGACGTCCGTCCAAGTCGTATATCCGCACCAAGACGCTGATGTACAGCCAGCCTGAGATATGGCATCAGCTGATGTACAAGCTGGGCGATATGGTTATCGCTTATGCCCGCGCCCACATGGCAGCGGGAGGCAAGGCGTTCCAATTGTTCGACAGCTGGGTCGGAGCGCTTGCTCCCCATGATTTCCGGCAGTTTGTGCTGCCGACCATTGAGCGGATCTTTACAGAGCTGTCTGACTTGAAGCAGCCCAAAATTTATTATCCAGGCGTGGCCTCCGGCGAACTGCTTCCAACCCTTGGAAAGCTGAAAACCGATGTCATCGGACTGGACTGGCGCGTGTCGATAACCGAAGGACGCCGCCGCGTCGGCAGTTCTTATGCGGTTCAGGGAAATCTGGATCCGTATGTGCTGACTGCGCCGATGGATGTCATTCAATCCTATGCCAAGCAGATTATTGACGAGGGAATAAGGCAGCCCGGATTTATTTTCAACCTGGGGCATGGCTTGTTTCCCGAGGCATCGCTTGATAAGCTGCGCGAGCTGACTTCCTATATTCATGATTATTCGGCCGAGGCGATTGCTGCGGCAGGGGAGCAGAAGGAGGCGCGCCATGTCTGAGCGTAAAATCGGCGTGCTTGTCATGTCCTATGGAACGCCCGAAAGTCTGGACGGTATCGAGGAGTACTATACGCATATCCGCAGGGGGAATCCCCCTACGCCGGAGCAGCTGGCTGATCTGAGCGGCCGCTATGAAGCGATCGTAGGCGGGTTCTTCCCGCTGCGGGAGAATACGAACCGCCAGGTCGCCGGCATTCAGGACAAGCTGGATACCTTCGCGCCGGGTCGTTATATGTGCTACCAAGGCCTGAAGCATGCCCGTCCCTATATTGAGGATGGAGTAGCCAATATGGCTGCAGACGGCGTCCGTGAGGCGGTTGGCATTGTTCTGGCGCCGCATTATTCCATCATGAGCGTGGGCGGCTATGTGGAACGCGCCAGAAAAAAGGCGGAAGAGCTCGGCATAGAGATGAATTTTGTGGAGAGCTATCATATGCATCCCAAGCTGCTTGAGGCATTGATCAGTCGTGTGAAAACGGGCTTGGGCCCTTTTGATGCTTCCAGGCCGGTTAAGGTTCTGTTCAGCGCCCACAGCCTGCCGGTCAGGATACGGGAGATAAATGACCCCTATGAGGCTCAACTGCTGGAGACCTCTGCTGCGGTCGCTGAAGGGGCAGGCGCTTCGGACTGGAGCTTTACGTGGCAGAGCGCAGGCCGCACGCGCGAGCCGTGGCTGGGTCCCGATATTCTGGAGACGCTCAAGGAAGTGGCCGGAAGCGGCTATACACAGGTATTGTCGGCTCCGATAGGTTTTGTTTCCGATCATCTGGAGGTTCTATATGATCTGGACATTGAAGCGATTGAGGCTGCCAGGCAGCTGGGCATTGATTTTGCCCGCATTGAAATGCTGAATACCGATCCGTTATATATGGAAACCTTGGCGGAAACCGTCATTTCACAGGATCAGTGGCAGCAGGCATAACGCCATAACACAGGGCAGAGGAGATGAACGACATGCGGGGAAGCGGACAACCTGATCGGTTAGTCGTCATTGGCGGCGGGATCAGCGGACTGAGCTCCGCTTTTTATTTGCTTAGGGAAGCGGAGAAGCGCGGACGCGACATACAAATTACGATTGTTGATCCGGCCGGAAGGCTGGGCGGGAAGATCAACACTTTGAAGCGGGATGACTTCGTAATCGAGCGGGGACCGGATTCATTCCTGGCCCGCAAGAACGCGATTATCGATCTGGCTTGGGATCTGGGAATCGAGCAGGAGCTGGTCGGTACCAATCCGGCGGCCAAAAAAAGCTATATTCTTCATAAGGGCAAGCTGCATCCCATGCCCCCCGGGCTTGTGCTGGGCATACCGACAGAAATTTCCCCATTTCTCAAATCAGGGCTGATCTCATGGGGAGGCAAGCTGCGGGCGCTGCTCGATTTTGTGCTGCCTGCCCGCAAGGAGGAGTCGGACGAAGCGCTTGGTGATTTCCTGTCGCGCCGGCTGGGCGATCAAATGATGGAACGCGTGGCGGAGCCGCTTCTGGCCGGTATTTATGCGGGTGATTTGCGCAAGCTGAGCCTTCAGGCGACATTCCCGCAATTTCGCGATGCCGAGCGCAAGCATCGCAGTCTGATTCGCGGCATGAGTGCGAACAGGCGCCTGGCCCCAGCCGTAGCGGCCAGCGCAAGCCGCCTTCCGGCTTCTGTACGCGGCAGCATGTTCCTGACCTTCAAGGGCGGATTAACGACAATGATTGAAGCCCTTGATCATGCGCTGTCAGGAGCAGAGCGCAGGATTGGCGTCAAGGCTGCGGCCTTTCGGCCGAATGATCCCGATGAGCGTGAGGAATCCGGCAGGAATGCAGAGACGGAGCCGGAAGCGGGGCAGACAGACGGGCAAGCCCAACCCTGGGCTCCATATGACATCCTGCTAAGCGATGGTGAAATTATTCAAGCCGATGGCATTGTCATCACAGCGCCAGCATATGATGCGGCAGAGCTGCTGGAACCCCATATGGATACGCAGGCGCTGCGGGCGATCAATTATGTCTCTGTCGCCAATGTGGTTATGGCCTTCAACAAACGGGATATTGCTGAGGATTTTAAGGGGTCCGGTTTTGTCATTCCGCGCTCCGAAGGAACAACCATAACAGCCTGTACCTGGACTTCGACGAAGTGGCTTCATTCCAGCCCGGACGATAAGGTGCTGCTGCGCTGTTATATCGGCCGTTCTGGCGATGAAGAGGTTGTCGATCTGCCTGATTCCCAGCTTGAGGATGCGGTACGGCGTGACATACGCGATATTATGGGTATCACGGCCGTGCCGTTGTTTACGGAAATCACCAGGCTGCATAAGTCTATGCCGCAGTATCCGGTCGGGCATGTGCAGCAAATTGCCGCGCTGCGGGCAAGGATGAGCGCAAAGCTGCCGGGTGTGTGGGTCACGGGAGCAGCTTTCGATGGCGTAGGACTGCCTGACTGCATCCGTCAGGGCAGGGAAGCAGCGTCCCGCGTGTATGATGCGATTACCAAGCGCAAGTAATTAATAAATATCCTCGGACATGATCAAATAATTAACTCCAGCAGGGAAAAACCTTATTACACTCGCTATAGCTCTGGCTACAGACCGTATAAGCAGGAAATACCTTGCTGCAGCCGTCGATCATGGCGTATAAAGCGGAAACAACTGTTCCAGCAAGGAAAAACCTTCTTGTGCCCGACCACACTCTGGTTGGATACAGTACAAGCCGAAAAAACCTTGCTGCAGCGCGGATTGTTTCGATTGCTGTTCAAATATGCAAGTATGCGAGGATGGTCCTTCTGCAGCTTTCTTTTCAACAGTTGTCCATCAGGCTTATAGATTGGCAGATCAGACATGCTTACATCCCGCCTGGTGATTCCGGCCTTGGCCTGTCTCGCATAAGCACTGCTTTTGACTTTTAGCTGAAATATACAATTCAAAAAAGGATGACGAAAGCGCAAGGCGCTTTTGTCATCCTTTTTGGCATCCATCCGGCATCCATCCGGCATCCATCCGGCATCCATCCGGCATCCATCCGGCATCCATCCGGCATCCATCCGGCATCCATCCGGCATCCATCCGGCATCCATCCGGCATCCATCCGGCATCCATCCGGCATCCATCCGGCATCCATCCGGCATCCATCCGGCATCCATCCGGCATCCATCCGGCATCCATCCGGTTAGTCAATCGGCGGCCCCATGCTGCCCTCGCGCTCTGCCTGTTTCCGGTGCGCAATACGGCTGCTGGCCGATGCGGCAATGGCCCCGACAATATCATCGAGGAAGGTATGACACTGCTCGCCTTCCTTGTCGTTGAGCACCTTCAGGATGCCCGGCTTCAGTTTATCGACGTAGCCGAAATTCGTAAAACCGATGCTTCCATATACATTGACGATGGAGAGGGCCAGAATTTCATCGCAGCCGTAAAGGCCCTCGTCGTTCTCAATCATATCCTGCAGCGGCGCAAGCAGCTTGCCTTCCTCCGCCAGCATATCGAGCTGAATTCCCGTCAGCACCGCGTTTTGTACCTCACGCTTGGAAAGCACAGCTTCAATATGTTGCTCGCACTCTTCCAGGGTCAGCTCGGGAAAGTAGGACTTCTGCAAAAAAATAACAAGTTCAGCAATTTGACTAATGGTAACGCCTCGTTTGGCCAGCCATTCTTTGGTCGTCGAAGCTACGATTTCACTGTTGAGGCTGTACATTTTAGACTTGGCCACAGGGCTCACCTCTTGTTTCTTGTTTAATGGACAAAACTGGTCTAATTGATGGAGAGGGCTCGTATACATAGTACTACAAAAGAGCAACTTGTACCAAATGAATGGAAGGGCTCGCGCTTGATTACTAAGTCTACGGGGAGGAATTATGAACATGAAACATTATCGCCTTGTTCGCCGGGCGGCGCTCGCCGGAGCGTTGGCGTTGCCCATTCTTACGACCGGCTGCGGATTATTCTCACAGGAAGAAAGCCCGTCCATCGATCCGCCGCAGAACAGCTCGCAGAATGTCAGCGGGGCCATTACCGACGTCGGACAGGCAGCCAATCATGCCGGTCAGACCCAGATGACCGTTTACTTGAAGGATCAGAATGGAATGCTGGCGCCCGTGGCTGTACAGGCTGCCCTGGGCGAGGGAGAGAAGCCAGGCCAGAAGGCGCTTGAGATGATGGTGGACGGGGGGGCCTACGCATCTCAGCTCCCGGAGGGATTCCAGGCCGTGCTTCCCAAAGGCACCGAAATCAAGGATTTTAACATCGTTCCCGACCAAAAGCTGGCAGTTGTTGATTTCTCCAAGGCATTCGCGGATTACAATGTGACGGAGGAGCGGCATATTGTCGAAGCGATAACCTGGACGCTAACCAGCATGCCGGATATTCAGAAGGTGGATATATGGATGGAAGGGGCGAAACTCGGTGAAATGCCTGTTGACGGCATGCCGATTGATCAGCCTCTGACAAGATCCGTCGGCATCAATCTCGAAGCAGCCGATGGCGTGAACAATTACAGCCAGACCACGCCGGTAACATTGTATTTCTCGGCTCTGACACCCAATAATGAATTATATTATGTTCCGGTCACAAGGCTGGTCAACCGTTCCGATAACCGGGCCAAATCGGCCATAGAGCAGCTGATCAGCGGTCCTTCCGAAGGACGTGCGCTTACGGCTGTCATGACGCCGGATGTAACGGTCAAGAGCGTTACGAAGCAGAATGATATTGTTACTGTCGAGCTGCAGGATGATGCGTATGTGGCAGGGCAGCAGGAGCCGGCAGAAATGCTTCAGGCTGTAGTCCTGGCATTAACGGCGAATACTGGTGCGGCCAAGGTTCAAATCAAGCTCAACGGCGAAACGGATTTCACCGATACCAATAACCAATCCTACAGCAGCCCTGTATCCGCACCCGAGCATGTCAACGCCTTTAAGTCCTGATCCTGACCTTATACAAGCGACAAGCCTGCCCGGGGCGAACCTGCTCCGGAGCGGGTTTTTTTGCCGTAGTTCCGGCCTTATTCCGGCACCTTATGAGGGGCTTCCCGCACGGGGGTGTGACGGTGCGCGATGGCTGTCAATCTCAGTCCGTTTGCCCGCCGCCGCCGCAAAGGATGCTTTTCCCCGTTGTCTTTGGTAGAATGATTGAGATGATTTATGAGGAGGACTACATAAGTATGAGAACAGATGGACGGCAATGGAACCAGCTTAGGCCGGTCACAATAACAATGAACCCAAATAAATATGCGGAAGGCTCCGTATTGATCGAATTCGGCGACACGAAGGTGCTCTGCACGGCTACGGTTGAGGAGCGGGTACCTCCTTTTATGAAGGGGCAGGGAAAAGGCTGGATTAACGCGGAATATTCCATGCTGCCCAGAGCCACGCAATCCCGCAATCAGCGTGAATCGGCAAGAGGGAAGCTCACCGGACGTACAATGGAGATCCAGCGGCTGATCGGCCGTGCGCTGCGCTCGGTTGTGGACCTGCAGGCGCTTGGAGAGCGGACGATTACGCTGGACTGCGATGTTATACAGGCGGATGGAGGGACAAGAACGACTTCCATTACAGGCGCTTTCATCGCTATGGCCCTGGCGGTAAACAAGCTGTCGAAGAATGTGGATTATGCCAAATATCCGATCACGGATTTTCTGGCCTCGGTCAGCGTCGGTGTGATCCAGGAGAAGACGCTGCTGGATCTGAATTATGAGGAAGATTCCAAAGCCAAGGTCGATATGAACGTTGTGATGACCGGTTCCGGCAAATTCGTCGAGGTTCAGGGAACCGGAGAAGACGCCCCCTTCTCGCGCGAGGAGCTGGATGGATTGCTTGGAGTGGCGGAAGAAGGCATTCAGGCGCTGATCGCCAGCCAGCGCGATGTGCTCGGGCCGCTGGGCAGCCGAATCGGAGCGTCGCGCGTATGACGGCAGGCAGTACAGTAGTCGTAGCTACCAAAAATCCCGGCAAGGTGCGTGAGTTTGCCCATGCGTTCGGCAAACTGGGACTGCAGGTCGTCAGCATGTTTGATTATCCCGATCTCCCTGAGATTGTGGAGGATGGAGCTACCTTCGGCGAGAATGCCCGCAAGAAAGCGAAGACCGTTGCCAAGGCGCTCGATTTGATGGTGCTGGCTGATGACTCCGGACTTGTAGTGGATGCGCTCGATGGACGTCCGGGAATCTACTCGGCACGGTACGCAGGAGAAGGAGCCAGCGACGCGCTGAATAATGCCAAGCTGCTCGATGAGCTGTCGCAGCTGGGTGCTGCGGTTTCCATTAAGGCAGAGCAAGGCACTGCTCCCCAAGGCAAAACAAAGCTGCTGAGCAAAGCGAGATTTGTCTGCGCGCTCGCCTTGTATAATCCGTCGAGCGGCAGCTTCGTGGAAGCGGAGGGTTATGTCGACGGATTCATAACCGATACGCCATCAGGAGCCGGCGGCTTCGGTTATGATCCTTTGTTCTGGCTTGCGTCCCATGGCAGGACCATGGCTGAGCTTTCAACGGAGGAGAAGCAGGCGATCAGCCATCGGGGACAAGCTCTTGCTTCCTTGTTGATCCAGCTGGAACAGCAAGTTTAGAAAGCGGCAGGAAGAAGCGGCTCTATCCGACCATAGGCGGAAGAAGCAAGTTTCTACCCTCAGTAATATAAGCAAAGTATGCGAGAGTTTTATACTTTCTTAAGAATTTGAACATAGCCAAGCCCCACAGCAGACCGCACTTGCATGGTCTGCTGCGGGGCTTCTTTTTTGCAAATTTCCGTTAACGAATGACGATTTTATATTCCCGGAGCCACATATCGGTCTGGAGCAGATAGGCGAACAGCTGAGGTCCGGACATGAGCTGGCCAAACCAGGGAATATTGGAGCTGGCGTTATCCGATTCGGCAAGCTCGCGGATTTTTTTGACGTTAATTAACGGAAGCAGGGGAGATTGGCCTTCATTCAGCACATCAAGCAATCTTGAGCGTACAGCCTCCAGATAATTGGGATTATGCGTTTTCGGGTAGGGACTTTTTTTGCGGTAGAGCACATCAGGCGGCAGTACCCCCTCCAGAGCGAGGCGCAGAATGCCCTTCTCCCGGTCGCCGGCCGTCTTGATTTCCCAAGGGATATTAAAGACATAATCAACAAGCCTGTGGTCGCAAAAAGGGACCCGGACCTCAAGGCCGACCGCCATGCTCATCCGGTCTTTGCGGTCCAGAAGTGTTGGCATAAACCGCGTAATGTTCAGATAAGACATCTCCCGCATTCTTCTGGCAGCCGCATCTTCGCCGTCCAACCTGGGCACCTGCGCAATCGCATCCGAATAACGGTCGCCGATGTATTCCAGCGGTTTGATCCAGGCGGCAACGTCCTGTGAAAGCAGACCCGCCCTCATCTCCGCAGCCAGCGCCCATGGGAAGGTGCCGGCATTCAACGCCTCCTCACGGTGGAACCAGGGGTACCCGCCGAATATTTCGTCTGCCGCCTCGCCGGAAATCGCAACCGTGGCTCCCTTTTTGATTTCCCGGCAAAACAGCAGCAGCGAAGCATCCACATCCGCCATTCCGGGCAAATCTCTTGCCAGCATGGCATCGCGCAGCGCATCGACAAGCTCGGGCGTGTCAAATTGAACAGGATGATGGACAGTATCCAGATGTTTGGTCATCCGCTCGATCCAGGGCGCATCGGAATTGGGTTGAAAAGCGTGAGCCTTGAAATGTTTATCGTTATCCACATAATCAACGGAAAAGGTATGGACCTTATCCTGCCCGTTTTGCTCATAATAACGAACGGCATAGGTCGTAAGGGCACTGGAATCCAGTCCTCCGGACAGCAGCGTGCAAAGCGGGACATCGGATACGAGCTGGCGCTCGACGGTGTCTTTGAGCAGGTCGCCTACGGTGCGGGCCGTCTCCTGGACGTTCTGGGTATGCGGCCGGCTTTCCAGCTTCCAGTAGGTTACAATGGAGACCCCGGAACGGGTGACGGTGGCGCACTGGCCGGGCAGCAGCTCGCTGATGTCGCGGTAGACCCCCTGGCCCGGTGTTCGCGCAGGTCCCATAATGAAAATTTCTGCCAGACCCTCCGCGCCAACAACGGGTTTAACGGAAGGATGGGCGAGCAGCGCTTTGAGCTCCGAACCGAATACGAACCGCCCATCCTGCTTGGCAATGAACAAGGGCTTTACACCCAGCCGGTCTCTGGCAAGGAACAGATGCTCCTCACGCGAATCCCAAATGGCAAAGGCGAATATGCCGTTGAATTTCTCAATGCATGCCTGACCCCATTCCATATAGGCAACCAGCAGCACTTCCGTGTCGCAGGTGGTAGTAAATCTTCTGCCGCGCCCCTCCAGCTCCCGCTTCAGTTCGGGGGCGTTATACAGCTCGCCGTTATAAACAATGACATACGTATCATCCTCAGTTGTCCGTATCATCGGCTGGGCGCCGTTGACGGGGTCAATAACAGAAAGCCGGCGGTGACCCAGTGCACAACTGCGGGAGAGCCATGTACCTGAGGCATCCGGCCCGCGATTTTCCAGCGTTTCAGTCATTTGTTCCAGGGTGGCGTACTGCTTGGTCAGGTCGTCGGTCCAATCGATCCAGCCCGTGATTCCACACATGTTCTCTCATTCCTCTCTAAGCAGGGCTTAAACAGCGGTACTATGATGGTTATGCCGTCAGCCAGCATAAAATGTCTGTCCGGATGGGGATGCTAGAGAAGCGAAGCGTACGGATCCATTATCGAATGGAAGGCGCGGAAGTGGAATGAGAACGGGAAGGGGCAATCACGAATATGGAAGAGCATACACAAGATTCAACCAGCCGTAAAACCTATTATGTTTCCGTCCAGGCGGGTTCGATTCTGGAGGATCAGGGAGCAACAGCCTATGAACTGGCAATAACCGCAAGTGAAGAGGAGCTGGGCCTACTGCAGGAGCTGATGGGGGAATTGTCCAGTATGGATGAAGCGCAGGCATTTCATTTTGGAGGAACTTTTTTCGAGACATCCTCGGACAAACAGATCAACGCCGGTGTTGACGGGTTGCTCATGGATATCTATAAGCTGCTGTACGAAAGAGGCACGGAGGAAACCAGGCGGCATATCTCGACGATGGGCTTGTTCTCCGAAGAAAGTCTTTAACTTGTCAGGACTATATTCAACTTGAGATGTAAAGTCTCTTCCCTATGTTCATGCTACAATGGGAGCATCTGATGATGGAGGAGGCTTCCCCTATGGGTTCAACCTTGCTGCGTAATGTCAAGATGGTGACGATGAATGACAAGGATGATATTCTGACCGGAGATATTTTAATCAAGGATGATATCATCGCTGAGGTTGGCGGCAGGATTACGGACCTTGAGCCGGATACGACAGTCATTGAAGCCCGCGGAAAGCTGCTGCTTCCCGGATTCGTGCAGACCCATATCCATTTATGTCAAACGCTTTTTCGCGGCCGCGCGGACGATATGGCGTTGATGGACTGGCTGCGGACAAGGATATGGCCTCTTGAGGCTGCCCATGATGCGGAATCTATTTATTATTCGGCCATGCTCGGCATTGGCGAGCTGCTGCTCAGCGGGACCACGACAATTCTGGACATGGAGACCGTCAGCCACACCGAGTCCGCCTTTGAAGCCATGGCGCAGAGCGGCATCCGGGCTGTATCCGGCAAGGTTATGATGGACGCGGGCGGCGATGTACCGAGGGGTCTTCAAGAGCAAACCGAAGCCTCCCTGCAGGAGAGCACAAGGCTGCTGGAGAAGTGGCATGGCCATGATGGCGGCCGTCTCAGCTATGCGTATTGTCCGAGATTTGTCGTCTCGTGCTCGGAGCGTCTTCTTACTGAGGTGCGTGATTTATCTGCCAGTTACGGAGTGCTGGTTCATACGCACGCGGCGGAGAATCAGGAGGAAATCGCACTTGTAATGACTCAGCGCGGTATGCGCAACATTGTCTATCTTGATCATATAGGCCTGACCTCCCCCCGGCTGGTTCTCGCTCACTGCATCTGGCTGGACGAGGAAGAGCGGGCCATCATGAAGCGAACCGGAACGAAGATGACCCATTGTCCGGGTTCCAATTTGAAGCTTGCCTCCGGCATAGCGAATGTGCCCGAAATGCTGGATGAGGGCATTGGTATGGGGATTGGCGCAGATGGAGCACCCTGCAACAATACGCTGGATATGTTCCAGGAGATGCGGCTGACCGCTCTGCTTCACAAACCCAGATGCGGACCGGAAAGCATGGATGCCAGGAGAGTGCTGAGGATGGCTACGATCGGCGGAGCGCAGACACTCGGTATGGATCATCTGACCGGTTCCATCGAGAAGGGCAAGAAGGCCGATCTGGTTCTGCTGAACCTGAATGATTTTCACACCTTTCCCTCTTTTGATGCCGACCCGTACTCCCGTGTTGTGTATGCCGCCTCCCGCGGTAACGTCGATTCTGTATGGGTAGACGGCAAAAACGTCGTTCAGCGGGGGCGAGTACGGACGATGGACAAGAAGCTTGTGCTCCGGGAAACGGATAAATCCATCGCCAGACTGCTCGCAAGGATTTGACCTGACGATACTTTTGGCGAGTCTGCAGAAGAGCAGGCCCGCCATTTCTGTATTTTAGCGACTCGTCCTCTTGCAGTATGCGGGAATGGCAGTCATAATGGAACAAGGCAAGAAAGCGCCATCAAAACATAAAGGCGGTTGATATCATGAAGTACAGACAACTGGGCAGCACTGAATTGCACATTAGTGAAATCAGCTTCGGAACATGGGCTATCGGCGGATCCTGGGGCGGGACGGACGATGGTTCGGCGCTCAAAGCGCTGTCACGTGCAATGGAAGAGGGCGTCAACTTCTTCGATACCGCAGATGTTTATGGCGAAGGACATAGTGAGGAACTGCTCGCCAAAGCGACAAAAGGGCGGGAGGACGAGATTTACATCGCAACCAAGTTTTGCCGTGCCGGTGATCTTCTGGATCCGGCTTCCTATTCCTACGAGTCGGTGCGGGCCTATTGCGAGGCAAGCTTGAAGCGGTTGGGCCGTGAAAGAATCGATCTGTACCAGGTGCATTGTCCGCCTACGGATATTCTGCGAAGCGGCGAGGTATTCGGCGCGCTTGACCGTCTGCGCGAGGAAGGTAAAATCCGTGAGTACGGAGTAAGCGTGGAAACCGTCGAAGAGGGCTTTATTTGCTTGCAGCATCCCAATGTGAAGGCGCTGCAGGTGATATACAACCTGTTTCGGCAGAAGCCGGAGCTTGAGCTGATTCCCAAGGCTTTCGGGCAGGGAGTGGGCATTCTGGTGCGTCTGCCGCTTGCCAGCGGGCTGCTGACGGGCAAGTTCACGGAGAAATCAACATTTGCTCCTGACGATCACCGGAACTTCAACCGTAATGGCGAAAGTTTTAATGTAGGTGAGACCTTCGCCGGAATTGCCTTCGAGATGGGCGTATCACTGAGCAAGGAGCTGTCATGGATTGCCGAGGGCAGAACGAATATGGCCAGCGCCGCGCTGCGCTACCTTCTGGATAATCCCCATATTACCTGTATCATACCGGGATTCCGAAACGTCTCGCAGGTGGAAGATAATTTGCGGGCGGCCAACGTTCCGGGTTATACGCGAAGCGAGCTCGACAAAATCCATCAATTCTACGAGCAAGAGGTTCACAACTATATCAGAGGACCTTATTGAATAAGAGAATAGTTAAGCATGGGCAGGCCCGGACGAGCGAATTCCTTCGCTTGTCCGGGCCTCTTTATGTTGTTCCATGCTGCAAATCATTTCCTTCGGGAATGCTACCCGTTCACAATTTCCCCGCCATTGATGTGAAGGACTTGACCACTCATGTAAGAAGAATCCTCGCTTGCGAGATACACATAAGCGGGAGCCAGTTCCTCCGGCTGTCCGGCACGCTTGAGCGGGACATCGGCGCCGAATTTGGCCACCTTCTGCTCATCAAAGGTTGAAGGAATAAGAGGTGTCCAGATAGGGCCGGGCGCTATGGCGTTGACGCGAATGCCCTGATCGGCAAGATTGAGCGACAAGGAGCGGGTAAAGGAAACGATGGCTCCTTTGGTCGCCGAATAATCGAGCAATGTCGGGCTTCCCCGGTAGGCGGTTACGGATGTCGTGTTAACGATTGCTGCACCGCTTGCCAAATGAGGCATAGCCGCCTGCGTTAAATAAAACATTCCGAAAATATTGGTTTTGAAGGTCCGTTCAAGCTGTTGGGGAATAATGAGCTCAATCTTATCCTGGGGATGCTGCTCCGCCGCGTTATTCACGACGATATCGAGTTTTCCCAAGCTTTTAACGGTTTCCTCCACGGCCTCGCGGCAGAAGTTCGGATCGCCGATATCTCCCTCCAGCAGAATGCAGCGGCGGCCGGCCGCTTCCACGAACTGCTTGGTTACCTCCGCATCGCTTTGTTCATTCAAATATAGAACGGCTATTTCGGCGCCTTCCTTGGCATAGGCAACCGCAACGGCACGGCCGATCCCGCTGTCTGCTCCGGATATAATGGCTACCTTGCCTTGCAGCTTGCCCGCTGCCTTCAATCCGGAAGATTCAAATTGCGGACTTGGCGTCATTTTGGATTCCAGTCCTGGCTGCCGGCTTTGATGCTGCGGCGGTAATGTGGTTGGCCTTGCTGGTGTTTCGCCTGGAGATGTCATAGGCTGCTTCGTCATTTGAGAAACAACTCCTTTCGATAAGCTATCATTCCACGAATACGATGTTCTTACGCGTTCCATTGAACTATTACCCCGGGCATGCAGAAATGAAAAAAATATAGCTCCCCTGGATAAGAGAAGAAAAACTGAAAAGTTAAGTCTTAAGAACTGGTTTAAATGTCGAAACCGCGATAAATGTAATAAATTTGTAACTTATTTTATAATTTTATTGTTAAAAGGCCCAAAAATCCTTGAAGATAATGGAACAAAATAGTAATATACGACTAAGCTTTCCGGTCTATTATTTCCACGGCGAAGACAAATTGAATACTAGGCAAAGCTATTGAAAAGTAGTGACGCAAAACTACAGGGGCATCATCCAACAGTGGAAATGCCAGCCAGTTGCATCCATTTAACAGCTGTTTAGGCTTGCCATGCCCATTATGCTGTTTTTTGCTATGCGGATCATTTATGGGTTTTTCGCATCACAAAATAAATTGGTTACAGAAAAGAGGCTATTACATGAAGATGTCACCAGTTCAAGATGTACGTCAATGGTTTCCGAGCGATGATGGGAATGAGCAGGACCGGATGCAATTGATGAAGCTTATGGAGCAGCTGATGACGGGCTTCGATCTTTTGAAGGACCCAGAGAGGGTAAACCTGAAGGGCAGCAAGGACCGGTCAGGCGATTTTTATGGACAGCTGAATGAGAGCAGTGTCATCCCCCCGCAGGGGAAAGCGATGGAAGATGTAACCCGGGGCCTGATCGAACTGATGCATGCGCATCCCTACCATACCAAATATTTTATGACCAATATTCTGCCTATGGCATCGATTCCAGGCATTATGGGAATGCTCGCCGCGATGCTTGTCAATGGCAATAATTTGTGGGATGTATATGGCCCGGCTGGCGCTGAGGCTGAAGTGCGGGTCGTCAGCATGATGTCCAAGCTGGTCGGTTATGACCATACGAGAAGCGGCGGCTACACAACCTGGGGCGGACAAGGGGCAATCTTCACCGGTCTGCGGCTGGCAATAGTCAAATTCGCTCCGGATGCTTCGCGCACGGGAGTGCCGAATAACCTGTATGCCTTCTGTTCGGATTCGGCTCATTACAGTCTGTACAAATCCATGGAAGCAACAGGACTTGGAAGCGACCGTCTGGTCAAAATCCGGACAAGAAGCGACAGCTCCATGGACACAGCGGATTTGAAATGGAAACTGGAGCAGGTTATTCGTTCAGGCGGAGTTCCGATCTATATCGTCGCCACTACGGGGACGACCGATGCTATGGGAATTGACGATATTTCCGAAATTATGAATATTGCCGTACAAGCTGCCGCGGCTAATGGATTAAACAGGCCGCATATTCATGCGGACTCGGCGCTGGGAGGATTTTTCGCTTTTTTCAATGATTATGATTTTGCCCTTAATCCGCTTGCATTGGATATGGAAACGCTGGGAGCTCTCCATGCGATCGCTGGTAAAATGAAGCATATCCATCTTGCCGATACCATGTGCTTTGATTTTCAAAAGCTGGGACAAACGCCGTATCTGACGAGCCTGCTCCTGGTTAAAGAAGCTGAATCTCTGCGGCTGCTTGATTTGAATCCCGATGAAACGCCTTATGTGGGATACCGCGGATACGGCCAGTATCATACCGGTTACACGCTGGAATGCTCCAGAATGGCCAGCTCGATCAGTATCTACAGCGCTCTGCTGGCTTTTGGCATTGAAGGGTATCAACAGCTGCTGGCGCAGTTTGTATCGGTCAATTTGGCTTTCCGCAGGCAGCTCATGAAGGAAGTTCCCGAGATGGTGATCGCAAATCCCGACAATCCCGGTATTACGACACTGCTGAGGATTTATGAGAACCGGATTTCCCGATTTCAAGAGGAATTGGCCGGGGAGTGCCCGCTTGATGAGCTCCTCCGGAACAACCGGCTTAATGAACGATTATTCGAACTGCTCGGGGAGCGGCGCGATGAAATGTTTTTTGGGGACACCAAGAAGCATCTGCTGGTTTTATCCCAGGAAGGTGTGGAAGTCCCCTTATACGCCAGCAAGCTGTTTGTGATCTCGCCTTATACACAGCTTGAGCATGTCCCGGCAATTGTCGGCTACTTAAAGGAGAGAGTAGACGAAATTTATGAGCAGTACCATTCTCCGTATCAATCAGGGAGGTCCGTCGAAGTTGTTTAATTCCTTATTGCGTCCCGTGCGGGAACGACTGTCGCTCAAAGTCATCATCAGCATCCTGCTACTGCAATTATTTACATGCGCCGCATTTGCAGGCACAACTTATTACGTCAATACGAATCTGGTCGATAAGCTGCTGCAGCAGTTCGATCTGAGGCTGAATACGGATATCGGAGTTGTCTCGGATCTGGTAGCCGGCATTCCCGGTTACGAGGCCGAAGTAAAGGATGCAAGCGATCCGCTTTATGCCGCCCTGAAACAAAATCTGGAACAGGTTAAAGTTAAGAATGGTCTGGAGAATGTGTATGTGCTCTCCAAAAGCGGCGGAAAGGACCATATCGTCGTGTTAGCCGATGTGCCGGACGATTACGGGACCGACTATCCTTTTACGGCTGATATGAACAAGGCTCTGACTGACAACAAGACAATTGTCAGCGAAATCTACAAGGATGAATTCGGTATTCATAAATCCATCTTCGTTCCCTACACGGATGGAAACACGAGCACCCTACTCGGTATCGATCTGGATGCTTCTGTTATACCCAAAATGTCATCGACCATATTTTGGTCCACCGTCATCATAACCATCATCGTTTTATTGATCGGCTCCATCGTATCGCTGGCGATCAGCCGGATCTTCACCAAGCCGATACGCAGGCTGATGTCGGCCACGGAGAAGGTGGCGGCCGGAGACTTGAGCGAGCAGATTATACTGAAGCGTGAGGATGAGATGGGCAAGCTGTCCCAGTCGTTCGGACAGATGAGCCAGAACCTGCAGGAGTTGATCCGCCAGATTCTATCATCATCGGACGAGATCTCGGGAACGACACGCAATTTGCATCAGGCATCGGGAGAGACAAGCCAGAGCGCGCTGCAGGTAGCGGTATCCATGAACAAAATGAGCGAGGGCATCAATGGGATCGTCGAAGGGCTCACGAACAGTTCGGAAGCTGTATCTGAAATTGACGGGGAGCTCTCGGAGGTTACTCAGGATGTGGAGGAGATGCAGTCAATTGCGGTTCTGGTCAGAGAGCAATCCGAAGGCGGGCGGGAATTGGTAGAGAAGACGTTGCATCAGATGGAGGTCATACAGGAGGCGATGCGGCACTCCCTCGAGGCCGCTGAGCTTCTGGGCCATAATTCGCGGGCTATCGGAGATATTGTAACTATTATTTCCAATATTGCCAGCCAAACGAATTTGCTGGCGCTTAACGCATCAATTGAAGCGGCCCGTGTCGGTGAGCAGGGCAAAGGCTTTGCTGTAGTTGCAGGGGAAGTACGGAAGCTCTCCGAGCAATCTTCACAGTCCGCTTTGTCTATATCCGAGCTGGTTTCGGTCACACAGGAAAACAGCCGGCTGGTTATCAACCGTATTGTTGAAGGCAATGAAGCCGTCACGCAGGGACATGCCTGGATTAGCGAGACGCATGCCAATTTCGAAGGTATTTTCAAGGGAGTGGGCCAGTTTTCCACGTGCACCGAGCAGCTGCAGGAGGCTGTTGTCAATGTGGAGCGGTCGTTCGGGCAGATCACCTCGGCCATGCAGCAAATTTCCGGCATTACACAGGAGCAGGCAGCAAGCTCCGAGGAGGTCGCAGCGGCTGCCGAGCAGCAAAGCGCTACGATGCAGGAATTGACCGAATCCATCGGCAGGTGCTCGGATCTGGCGGCAGAGCTTCTGAAATCGGCAAGCCGTTTCAAAGTAAAAGTGCAGTAAGCTTTTTATGAATGTGCTGCATATTGGGTATCGCCCCAAGCAGGGAACCTTTTCCTATTTTTTAGGAGCAGGTTCCCGTTCTTGTATAACGCCCGGGCCCAGGTGCGATACAAACAAGAAACGTCTGGAAAATAGTTTTGTTCGCTTGTACATATCAACCGCTTGGGTATAATGAGGTAATAAGGCGGATACGGGAAAGGAGAGCGAATGGAACTACTGGAATACGTTACAGCCGCTTGGCTCTCCAAGCATCTTGGGACATCCCAACAAAATATATCGCTTGCCGGCAAACGGGCGCTCAATCCGGAGTATAGGGGTGATTTTCTTAAACCGGATGCACTGTTAGATGGTGGCAGGCCAATATGGCTAAAGGATAGAGCGATTGAGTTTATCGCACAGCGGGGTTCAGTAAACTGAGGGACGGTTGATCAAATGAGTGTTTTTTTGTTGTTCATGTTATTTTCCATTATTGAAAGCATCGCATTGTTTTCTATTTCATTCACCCTTTACAGACTTAAATTCACTCAATATCTTTGGCCTTCGCTTATCATGATGATCGTCATTAACCTTGTGAGTTTTTACTTGCGAAAAGAAGTAGCGCTCGCGGATTACGCTCCGGTTGCCATTTTGGTGCTGCTGGTTCTTTTTATGATGGCTGTAGTTAAAATTCCTGCATTCTGGGCTTTAATTGTATCTTTGACAGGCTTATGTTTTTTTGCATTGCTGCAGACAGGCTTGATAATGCAGTTATCCTTTGGATACCTATCCGTTCAGGAAATTAATTCTCATGCCTGGAAAGGGTATCTGCTGCAGACATTGACGGGTCTTATCGGGTATCTGATTAGCGGTTTTTTATATAAAAGAGGAATAGGGTTCTCATTTGAATTCGAAAAACCAATTTATAAGTTGGTAACTTTGCTGGTAATGATTATAATGATATTAATCGCACTGGCATTCGGAGCTGTGCTGTTTATTGGGAATCTATACATAGCCACAATAATCTACTTTATCGGACTGGCTTTTCTGCTCTATTTTGCACTGAAGAAGGAGACAGAAGATGCAAACATTGGCCTTTAGATTGGCTGCCGGCTTAAAGCGGAGGGCCCCTGACCATCCAAGCTCTGTCGAAGAATTGCAATTTTCCATAGAGGCGCTTTTCAATACTTTCGGAACCTTAATTGCTGCATTGATCTTGAGCTTAATGACAGGAAAAACGCAGGAAACGATATACGCCATGCTGGCCTTCGCTGTATTAAGAGCGGTTTCCGGAGGCATTCATCTTAAACATAGCTGGACATGCCTGGTATCGACTTCCATAGCGGCCAATATTGTCGGTTTCTCCTCAATTTCCAACTTGACCGTGTACTGTCTGACTATCGTATGCATACTTCTCGCCATCCTCTACGCGCCATCAAGAATCGAGCAGCAAACCAGGATTCCTTCAAAGTATTTTCCGTTATTAAGGTGGATTTCCGTTCTTATTGTTTGTTCAAATTTTTATTTCCAATCCTCAATTGTTGCCATTTCGTTCCTCATTCAATGCATTCTCTTGATCAAATGGAGAGGAGGTGACACTAAATATGAAAATGAAATCGCTTAAAAGCAAAGTATTCTATTTTGTTTGTACTGCTTTGGCCTCCGCTGCGGTACTGATTGTTTCTACTGCCAGCATCATTTGGGTACATCAGCCAAAAACGCCGGCAAGTCTTCTTAAAAAGCAGAAATAGCCTGGGAGATGTTTGAAATGGATTTATTATCAGTTATAAGAAATAACGATGGCAGCGGCGGGCTGTGCAGCGTAGAGATTAAAGCTGTGGTGTTCCTTGAGTACATCGGGGGCAGTACGCCGCAAATCAAAATTCACACAACAAATGAAGAATTTTATATATGGGGCACTTTAAAAACATGGACAAAGGCCTTGCAGGACAGCGGGTACGACTTCTTTCCGGTGGACCGGAACTTTTCCATTCACATCAGGAATATCAAGAGGCTGGATGATCAGTACAAACGGGCATATTTCGAATATGAATTAGGCAGGGACTCCAAGAGCTGTACGTTGGCTTGGGAGAAATACAAAGCTGTCGAGAAGAAACTCAAACAGATCAATCAACCTTTCGTAGAAACGAAAGCCAGTGATGATTCCCGAATGATTTCCATAAAGATCAAAGAGGCTCTTTCCCGGTCATGAGAAACAGCCTCTTTGATCTTTAATTTGTTTTAGACAGGATGCTTCGAGATCCGATACGGTTTAACACGTTGCAGTTCAGGTTTTGGACCGAAGAGTTAATCATCGTTTTAAAAGACGTAATCTTAATAGCTAAATAGTGAAACAAAAAAACCTCGAATCCCTTGATATGGCTGGGATTCGAGGTTTTTTTCAATTTATTAAAATGATTGTATGTAAACGCGAGTGGCGTCCCAGGAGGGATTCGAACCCCCGACCCACGCCTTAGAAGGGCGTTGCTCTATCCAGCTGAGCTACTGGGACACGTAAGTGATATTATAGCATGCATTTTTTGAAAAGCGCAAGAGGAATTTTAAATATGTTTTTATTGTGACTGACCGTTCAACCAGGCTTCATTTGAACACCGTTTAATTGACTTTTGAACTTTGTTCAAATAGTATGGAGTTATATTTGAACGATTGGTCAATGAAGTCATATAAAGAGATGAGGAGTGGAAGGATGAAAGGAATTATCCGATTTTCAATAAACAACAAATTCGCCATCTGGATCATGACGATTATTGTCACGGTTGGCGGATTGTATGCGGGTCTGAACATGAAGCAGGAGACCATTCCGAACATTAGTGTTCCCATACTGGTGGTCAATACCGTGTTCCCGGGCGCAGCTCCGGAAGAGGTGGCGGACAAGCTGACCATCCCGCTCGAGCAGCGGCTGAAGAACATGAATGGCGTCACCGCATTCACCTCAACTTCATCAGAGAACGTTTCTTCCATCGTTGTGGAGTATGATTACGGCAAGGATATGAAGGAAGCGGAGAGTGAGCTGAAAGCTGTCACCGATGGTTTTGAACTGCCAAGCGGCGCACAGGATACGCAGATATCCAAAATCAGCCTTAATGATTTTCCGATTATGTCTCTGAGTATCTCCAGCGGCAGCGGAATGACGCTTGAAGAGGTCACGAAGCTGGTCGAGGAAGATTTGAAGCCATCACTTGAAGGCATTGACGGAATGGGCGCGGTAGCGATCTCCGGCCAGCAGGTGAAGGAAGTTCAGTTAACCTTTAATAAAGACAAGATGGCCGAGCTTGGCCTCAGTGAAGATACGGTTAAAGGAATAGTACAAGCCTCGGCCGTCAAAGCGCCTCTGGGCCTGTTTGAAATGGACAAGACCGAGAAAGCCATCGTCGTTGATGGCAATGTTACTACCCTTGATCAGTTGAAAAATATTGAGATCCCCGCAATTCCATCCGGTGCAGGCGGAACATCGCAGCAGGGCGCTGCTGGAGGCTCAGGACAGGCAGCAGGTGCTCCCGGAGGAGGGTCAGCAGCCGGCAATGCCGGAACAGGGCAAGGCGCTGTGAATCAGGCTCCCCAAGGTGCACAAGCGCCAACAGAAATCCCGACTGTTAAATTGTCGGAAATTGCCAATATCGAATTGGTCTCCATGCCGGAGTCCATCTCCCGGACGAACGGGGAGCCTTCTATCGGCATCAATATTACAAAATCCTCAGATGCCAATACCGTTGACGTTGTCAATGCGGTGAAGGACGAGACGGCTCAATTCCAGAAAGAGCATGCGGAAATTAAATCGCTTGTGATGCTGGATCAGGGCAAGCCGATTGAGGAATCAGTCAGCACGATGATCGACAAGGCGCTGTTCGGCGCACTGTTTGCAGTTATTGTCATTCTTTTGTTCCTGCGCAATTTCAGAACGACGATTATATCCATTATTTCAATACCGCTGTCACTGGTTATCGCTCTCTTGCTTCTCCAGCAGATGGATATCACCCTTAACATTATGACGCTTGGCGCGATGACGGTCGCGATCGGGAGGGTCGTCGATGACTCGATTGTCGTCATTGAGAACAATTACAGGCGGATGTCTCTGCGTTCCGAGAAGCTCAGAGGCAAGGCGCTGATCACCGAGGCGACCAGAGAGATGTTTATGCCGATTCTCTCGTCGACTTTGGTCACGATTGCCGTATTCCTTCCGCTTGGAACCGTTACAGGACCCATTGGTCAAATCTTTATGCCGTTTGCGCTGACAATGGTGTTTGCGCTGCTTGCTTCACTGCTCGTAGCCATCACAGTCGTGCCGATGATGACCCATTTGATGTTCCGCAAAGGTCTGAAGGAAAGTCAGAAGCATGAGGAACGTCCCGGCGTTATCGCCGTCCGGTATCGTAAAATTCTGGGATGGGCGCTTAATCATAAGCTGATTACCTTCATTGGCGCTATTGTCATACTGGCCGCAAGCTTCTTCCTGGTTCCGAAGATCGGAGTTAGCTTCCTTCCGGAAGAGCCGGAGAAATATGCCATGGTGACATATTCGCCAGGACCGGGAAAAACCCTGGCCGACGTCGAGCAGACCTCGCTTGATGCGGAGAAGCTGATCATGGAACGCGCAGGTGTAACTAATCTGCAGTATTCGGTCGGCGGACAGAGCCCGTTCGGCGCATCATCAGGCAAAAGCGCATTGTTCTATGTCCAGTATGAGAGTGATGTGAAGGACTTCAACGCTGAAAAAGATAAGCTGGTCGAAGCCCTTAAAACGGTGGAACCGTCAGGCAATTGGGGACAGATGAATCTCGGAGGCGGCGGTCTTGGCGGCAGTCAGTTGAGCTTGTCCGTATACGGTGACAGTTTTGATGCTATTAAACCGGTCGTTACGCAAATCGAGGATCTGATGAAGAAGGACAGCTCCTTTGAGAAAGTTGACAACTCTCTCTCCCAGCAATATCAGCAGTATACGCTTGTCGCCGATCAGCAAAAGCTGAGCAAGCTTGGCCTGACAGCCGGCCAGATCGTCATGAAGCTCAGTCCGGTGCGCGAACGTCCGGTGTTGACGCAGGTGACTGTAGACGACAAGGATTACAATGTGTATGTGCAGGTGGATACGAAGCAGTACGGTTCCATTTCCGACATTGAGAACGAGACGATCACTTCGCCGCTTGGCGTGACCGTACCGCTCAAAGATGTCATCAAAGTGGAAGAAGGTACATCGGCAGACACGGTATCCCGCAAAGACGGCAAGCTTTATGTGGGCGTATCGGCGAACATTGTGTCCAAAGATGTGAATAAGGCCAGCACAGACCTGAAGGCTGAAATCGACAAAATAGAACTGCCTGCGAATGTGACAGTCGACTTTGGCGGCGTCGCCGAGCAGATCAACGAAACCTTTACCCAGCTTGGTCTGGCCATGGCTGCGGCCATTGCGATCGTTTACCTGCTGCTGGTTATCACCTTTGGCGGAGCTCTGACGCCGTTTGCTATATTGTTCTCCCTGCCGTTTACCATTATCGGAGCGTTAGTCGGTCTGTATTTGGCCGGGGAAACAATCAGTGCGGCGGCGATGATGGGAGCGCTCATGCTGATCGGGATCGTGGTTACCAACGCGATTGTGCTGCTTGACCGCGTACTGCATATGGAGAAGGCGGGCCTCAGCACCCGTGAAGCGCTCATTGAGGCGGCTGGAACCCGGCTGCGTCCGATTTTGATGACAGCTCTTGCCACCATTGGAGCGCTTCTGCCGCTCGTGCTTGGCTTTGAAGGCGGCAGCGGCGGACTAATTTCCAAGGGGCTGGGTGTGACCGTAATTGGCGGACTGGCCAGCTCGACGGTACTGACACTGCTCATCGTGCCAATCGTTTATGAATTCCTGGCTAAATTCCGCAGAAAGCCCGCAATTGAAGAGTAAGGAAGGCGGTGTCTGACACGTGGAAGGCAAAAAACAGCAAATTCTCGAAGGCGCCATGAAGCGTTTTTCGGAAAAGGGCTACAGAGGGACGTCCATTCAGGATATTGCTGACGCCCTCGGCATTTCCAAAGGTTCTCTGTACTTCTATTTCAAATCAAAAGAAGATCTGTTATTCTCCATCTTCAAGTACTACATTGGGAAAATGGGTAAAAGAGCGAAGGAGATTTCCGAATCCACGGAACTCTCCTCCCGCGACAAGCTGCGGAAGCGGATTACGATGAGCTACGAGCTGTATAACCAGCATAAGAGCTTCATCAACATCATTATGCAGGAACGCTTTGATCTGAATGAGGAGCTGCATGATCTGATCCTTCAATTAAGAGCAAGCGGGCTTCTGGCCACACGTACCGCCATACGCGAGCATTACGGGCCGGATGTTGAGCGTTATGCCAACGATGCGGCTATATTCTTTAACGCTTTTATTGAGGGCTATATGGGTTTTGTCATTCTGGAAGGCAAGAAGTTCGATATCGAGCGGCTGGCAGCCTATATTCTGGAGCGCATGGATCAGTTGATGGCAGGTATGGTTGCGGGCAACGCTGAAGTGATTATGGACCGTGAAGTGCTGGAGGATTGGAGATGCATTTCCTCCGAGCTTCGCAGCGCTGATGGGGATCATAACGTCAGCGCTGATATTGAGGCTATCCGTACGATTATCTCCGAAGCAGACGTACCTTCCGATGTCGCTGCAGAGATGAATTCCTCACTCCAGTTGCTGGAGAATGAACTCGACAAATCGGACCCGCAGCCCGTCCTCATCAAGGGAATGCTGGCCCTTCTGAAAAGTACCAAAATCGTGGAGCTCAAGAAGCTTGTGACCAAGCTGGAGGCTGGCATAAGTGAATTGACCTGAACGCATGAATAATCATCATGCAAGGCAGTATAAAAGCGGACTGTTTAGGCGCATAAAGCGCATAACAGTCCGTTTTTTGCATGTCTATTCAAAAATGGTCGATATTTGACGGTTAGCGGGCACGTTATAGTGGTAATAAGTACGGACGGTCGAACCAGAACCGCTCTGGGCATGTTCAGACCTGCTCCAGCCTTCCATTTATTGTAGCTGGGGGAGAAACAGCATCAGGATACCAGGAAGCGCGAGAAGGGCCGTTATGGCCGTTATACCCTGTTGCTCACGGCTCCTTGCTCTTTTCACTTATTCAATGCAAGGAAATCGGCGAATGCAGGACGGATGCCGTTCAGGAGCAGATACAGCTTGACGTAAACGGCTAAAAGACCCGCTTGGCAGCGGGTCAATTAATGGAGTTTTCAAGGTCCGGAACATATGGAGGGTTACGTTCCAAATGTTAATTAATAACCGAATCCACCAAAGCCGCATCCACGGGAGATAATGACCAGCAAGATAAAGAGTACGAGAATAAATCCGATTCCTGTGCCAAATCCGCCATAGCCAACACCACCAACACCAGCGTAGCCCATTCAAAAGCACCTCCTTGCGTCTAGGGTACTCTTTAAGGTATGCACACCTGCCCCAGTGCGATTGGGTATTTATCACATAACGTCATTGGCCCAGGTAATGGAATAGGAACTGGCAGAGCGGGCATAGATAAAGCATGCTATCATATTGGACGTTGTTTTTGTTTGCTTCATTAAAAATACTTGCCGCATGGAGATCGGAATGGGCCTGGTTCAATGCCTGTCCCCAATCCGTCCCAAGCCATATTCGAGACTGGGTTTTTCAGCCGCAAGAAAACAAAAAAAGCCTTGCAGATCAAGGCTTTCAGGAATTATTTAGTGGAGCGGGTGAAGGGAATCGAACCCTCGCCTCAAGCTTGGGAAGCTGGCGTTCTGCCATTGAACTACACCCGCATTAGAAAGTTGGCAGTCTACTGCGACCAATAAATGATAGCACAGGGTGCAATGGAAATCAATAACAGACAGTGTTATAATCGAACACATATCAAAAGCAGGCTCCGCTGCCGGTGCGGATGGACTGATAAGGTGGTGATACTATTACAACTTCAAATTCCCCTCAAGGCGACAGTAAGGAAAATGTGTATTTGTTTCCGCGCATGCTTGATCAATACCAGCTGCAGCTGACACGGATGCTTGAAGCCGAGCAGTATGGCGAAGCCAAACAATTGCTCCGGTTTCTGATGAACTGCCAGGGCGAGGAGAAACGCCACTATGAAGAATGGGGCAGCCTGCTCACTTGGCTCGATATGGCTTTTCCCACTTTTGAAGCGTCTGACCATGGCTATGGTTCCCTGGAGAATGCTGAGCTAAAAGCCGATGAGGACGAGGATTCCTTCAGAAGGGACGCCCTGGCGCCGGAAGAATATGATGATGCTTACGTTCAACAAGTCCTGTATATTATGCGGAATCATCCTATACCCGATCAGCAGGTGCTGGCCTTGGAGAGAGCCGCTCATATTCAGCATCCCGATGTGGATGAAGCGATTGTCGCCTGGCTTACGGGCAGCGAGCTTCACCCGGCCCTGCAGTTCAAGGCGCTCCAATGTCTGCATCGCCGGGGCGTAACGGGGAAATTACCGCTTTTGCGGATGGGGGAGCAGGTAGAGCTTGAAATTGAGCAGACGCCGCTTTCGATGGATGGCTTTCCCGAGCCTGTTTCCAGAGTGCTCGAGAGAGTGGAATCGGTGACGGAGGTTATTGACGTAACCATGCCACATTTTGCGCGTGAAATGTGGAAGGAGTGCCTCCAATGCTTTTATGGAACCACCATCTACGACCGGCTGGTCAACGGCGACGATGAAACCATTGATTGCTTTGCGGGCGCGCTTCACCTCATCGTAGAATTATCACTTTATGACAGGGCAAGCGACGATGATATCCGCGATACATACGGTATAACGCAAGCGCTCCGATTTCAGTATGAACAGGCTTGCCGCTCGCTCAGGCAGGTAGCATTGCTGCAGGACCGGGAGGATGGAAGCGAGTCTTGATATTCGCCCGGATGTTGATTATAATAGAATGGTTTATTAGCGTGAATCATCGGACGCGAGAAAAGCGTTAGTTAATTTGGAGGGGAAAGCATAACATGAAAGCAACTTGGGAAAAAATAGACAAGAACCTTGTCTCCATCGACGTCGAAGTCGAGACCGAGCAAGTGAGTGAAGCGCTGGACAAGGCCTTCAAGAAAGTCGTTGCAAAAGTAAACGTACCTGGATTCCGCAAAGGAAAAGTGCCCCGCGGTATTTTTGAAGCCCGTTTCGGTATCGAAAGCCTCTATCAGGATGCAATTGACATTCTTCTTCCGGATGTATATTCCGAAGCGCTGAAAGAAACAGAGATCATTCCGGTTGACCGGCCTGATATCGAAGTGGAGCAGTTCAGCAAAGGACAGCCTTTCAAATTCAAAGCCAAGGTAACCGTCAAGCCTGAAGTTCAATTGGGCGAATACAAAGGCATTGAAGTTCCGGCTGTAGATGAAACGGTTACGGAAGAGGAGATTGCGGCTGAGCTTGATCGTCTGCAGCAGCGTCATGCCGAGCTGACTGTTCTTGATGAAGGGGCGGCTGAACCTGGCGATGTGACCTCGATTGATTTTGATGGTTTCGTTGACGGGGAAGCGTTTGAAGGCGGCAAGGGAGAAGGACACTCGCTGGAGCTGGGCTCCAATTCTTTCATCCCCGGCTTTGAAGATCAGGTAGTCGGCATGCAAATCGGCGATTTCAAGGACATTGAAGTGACATTCCCTGAAACCTACCACGCCGAGAATCTTGCAGGCAAGCAGGCGGTATTCAAAGTAAAGCTTCATGAAATCAAACGCAAGAACCTGCCTGCGCTTGACGATGAATTTGCCAAAGACGTAAGCGAATTTGATACGTTGGATGAATTCAAGGAAGATCTCGTGACCAAACTGGTCGAGAACAAGAAAAAAAGCAATGAGCAGGCCCGTGAAACGGCTGTAGTGGAAAAGGTGGCCGATGCGGCCGTTATTGATATTCCCGATGCTATGATTGAATCCGAAACAGATTTTATGGTTCGTGATTTCGAGAACCGCCTGCGCATGCAGGGGATGAATCTGGATATGTATTACCAGTTCTCAGGCCAGGATGAAGCAGCCCTGCGCGCTCAAATGAGCAGCGATGCCCAGAAGCGCGTCCGCAACAATTTGGTGCTTGAGCAAATTGCCAAAAACGAAGGCATCGAAGTTGGCGACGAGGACCTGAATGAGGAACTGGAGACGTTGTCCAAGCAGTACAGCCGTACGGCAGACGAGCTTCGCGAGATTTTCGCAGCTAACGGCAACCTGGACAATATCAAGGAAGATCTGGTTCTTCGCAAGACGATCAAGTTCCTGTTGGACAACAGTAAAGTTACAACTGAAGTTGCTTAATATCGCTCCCGACGGGCGATGTGTAGCCGCCATGAGGAAGTAAGGCACGTGTGCACGTGCCTTATTTCTCCCTTTAGAGGATTTAAGTTTACAAATGGGATACCTGTCCCGTACATAATGGTTTGCCAGTATCGTATAATGTAGTATTCGTAAAAAATGACATTGCCTGCGTAACATGTTAAAATAAATACGGTATTAAAAGTCGATAAGAGAAAGAAGGTTGGTCGCATGAATCTGGTACCTATAGTCGTTGAACAAACGAATCGGGGAGAAAGATCTTACGATATTTACTCTCGTCTTTTGAAGGATCGGATCATTTTTCTAGGAAGTGCGATCGACGATGATGTGGCAAACTCGATCATCGCACAGCTGCTGTTTCTGGCTGCTGACGATCCTGAGAAGGATATCCATCTGTACATTAACTCGCCAGGCGGTTCGGTAACCGCAGGGATGGGGATTTACGATACGATGCAATTCATCAAGCCGGATGTCTCGACGATTTGTGTGGGACTTGCAGCCAGCATGGGTTCGCTGCTGCTGACGGCTGGAGCCAAGGGCAAGCGTTTCTCGCTTCCCAACAGCGAAGTCATGATCCATCAGCCGCTGGGCGGCGTTCGCGGCCAGGCATCCGATATCAAGATTCACGCGGACTGGATTTTGAAAACCAAGCAAAAGCTCAATCAGATTTATGTTGACCGCACCGGACAGCCTTATGAGAAAGTTGACCGCGATACGGACCGTGACTATTTCATGAGTGCGGAAGAAGCGCTCAATTACGGCTTGATCGACAAGGTCGTCTCATCAAGCAATATAAGCAACCTGTAACAAATCGAAGAAGGGGTGATCCCATGTTTAAATTCAATGAGGAGAAGGGCCAGCTGAAATGTTCTTTCTGCGGCAAATCTCAAGATCAGGTGCGTAAACTTGTCGCCGGTCCTGGCGTGTATATATGCGATGAATGCATCGAGCTTTGTACGGAGATCGTGGAGGAAGAGCTCGGTCATGAAGAAGAGCTTGATCTGAAAGACATTCCGAAACCAAAAGATATCCGCAACATCCTTGACCAATATGTAATCGGCCAGGAGCAGGCGAAGAAGTCGCTGTCTGTTGCCGTATACAACCATTACAAGCGTGTCAACTCGCAAAATAAGCTTGAGGACGTTGAACTGCAAAAAAGCAATATTTTGCTGGTAGGCCCAACAGGCTCCGGTAAAACGCTGCTCGCACAGACGATGGCCAAAATCTTGAATGTTCCGTTTGCCATCGCTGATGCTACCTCGCTGACGGAAGCCGGTTATGTAGGCGAAGACGTCGAGAATATTTTGCTGAAGTTGATTCAAGCGGCTGATTATGATGTGGAGAAAGCGGAACGCGGCATCATCTACATCGATGAAATTGACAAAGTAGCTCGCAAGTCGGAGAATCCTTCCATTACCCGTGATGTATCGGGCGAAGGTGTTCAACAGGCGCTTCTCAAAATTCTCGAAGGTACGGTTGCATCGGTTCCGCCTCAGGGCGGGCGCAAGCATCCGCATCAGGAGTTCATCCAAATCGACACCACGAATATTCTGTTCATCTGCGGCGGCGCGTTCGACGGTCTGGAGCAGCTTATCAAGCGCCGGATCGGCAAGAAGGTCATCGGCTTCAACGCTGCCGGAGACAGCCAGAAGGATTTGAAAGCAGGCGAGTACCTGTCCATGGTGCTTCCGGAGGATCTGCTCAAATTTGGTTTGATTCCGGAGTTTGTAGGCCGTCTGCCGGTTATTTCCACCTTGGAGCCGCTTGATGAGCCTGCGCTCGTTCGTATTCTTTCCGAGCCTAAGAATGCGCTTGTGAAACAGTATCAGAAGCTGCTTGAAATGGATAACGTCAAGCTGGATTTTGAGCCTGCCGCATTGGATGCGATTGCCAAAGAAGCGATCAAACGCAATACGGGCGCCCGCGGCTTGCGTGCGATCATCGAAGGCTTGATGCTGGATGTGATGTATGAGGTTCCTTCCCGCGATGATGTGAATAACTGCATCATTACCGAGAAAGTGGTTCAGGATCGGGTTATGCCTGAATTATCCTCCAAGAAAAGCAAGAAGAAGGAAGAAAGCGCCTGATTCAATTAAAGAACGCTCTAAAGTATCCACCTCTGTCCAAGCGGCCTTGCAGGTCGTTTTGACAGGGGTGGACTTTGACGTTAACGGGAGGGAGACGTTGCCTGATATGTATACACGTAGAGATACCATACCGGTTAAGTTAGGTCCGCTCACCATTGGGGGAAGCGACGAAGTAATCATCCAGAGCATGTGCACGACCAAGACGGCGGATGTGGAAGCGACCGTCGCCGAAATTCTTCGTCTGGAGGAAGCCGGCTGTCAGGCTGTCCGTGTCACGGTTAACAATAAAGAAGCGGCGGAAGCCATCAAAGAAATCAAAAAGCGCATTCATATACCGCTCGTTGCGGATATACATTTTGATTACCGTCTGGCACTGGCTGCCATTGAGAACGGCGTGGATAAGGTGCGGATCAATCCGGGCAATATCGGCCGCCGCGAGAAGGTTGAAGCTGTTGTGAAGGCGTGCAAGGAGCGGGGTATTCCGATACGAATCGGCGTCAACGCGGGTTCGCTTGAGAACCACCTGCTTGAGAAATACGGCTATCCGACTCCCGAAGCAATGGTGGAAAGCGCCCTTTTTCATATCGGCATTTTGGAAGAACTTGATTTTCATGACATTATCGTTTCTCTCAAAGCATCCGATGTGCCGATGGCTATAGCCGCTTACCGGATGGCGGCCGAGCAGATTCGCTATCCTCTTCACCTGGGCATTACCGAAGCAGGAACGCTGCATACGGGCACCATTAAGAGCTCTGCGGGGATTGGCGCGCTGCTTGCGATGGGAATCGGGAACACCGTACGGATCAGCCTGAGCGCAGATCCGGTGGAAGAGGTCAAGGTAGCGCGGGAGCTTTTGAAGTCCTTCGGTCTGATCACCAACGCGGCGACGCTCGTTTCCTGTCCGACCTGCGGGCGGCTGGATATTGATTTGTTCACCATCGCCAACGAAGTTGAAGAGTACATCAGTAAAATCAAAGTCCCCATTAAGGTCTCCGTTCTGGGCTGTGCGGTTAACGGGCCGGGCGAAGCCAGAGAAGCAGATATCGGCATTGCCGGAGCACGGGGAGAAGGCATGCTGTTCCGGTACGGGGAGATGATCCGCAAGGTGCCTGAAGCTGATCTTCTGGCTGAACTGAAGAAAGAAATCGATGAAATCGTCCGCGTCTATGAAGCAACGGGGGAGATTCCCGGACGCAAGGCTCATTCTGTACCGCATGCGTAAAAGCAGCAAACGATTCAAACTTTAGAATCAAATAGCGATTATTCCATCCGGCTGGGGGCAATACTGACAGGTATGAGTCCCGATATGCCGGATTTTTTTTAATAGCAGACCGCACGCTGCTGCTATATCCAAAAGGGATAACACTTACTTCACCGCCAGGAATGGCCCAAGCCTGCCTGCATGCAGTTTTCGCTGCCGCAAGCATGCAGAACGGACCATTTGCCCAGCGGTTTGAGAGGAGTATTAATCGCTATGAGTTTAAATTTGATTCTGATGCTGATTCAAGTATTTTTTGCGATCGTGATCGGACTGTACTTTTGGAATTTATTACGCAGTCAGAAGACCAACCGCACCGCTGTTGACAAGGAGTCCCGCAAGGAAATGGATAAGCTCCGCAAGCTTCGCTCGGTATCGCTTACCAAGCCATTGTCCGAAAAAACGCGCCCCCAGACCATTAACGATATTGTCGGTCAGCGCGACGGCTTGAGAGCCCTCAAAGCGGCTCTGTGCAGCGCCAATCCCCAGCATGTGATCATTTATGGACCCCCTGGGGTAGGAAAGACTGCGGCAGCCCGTGTCGTTCTGGAGGAAGCCAAGAAGAATCCAACCTCTCCATTTCTGCCGGATGCCAAGTTTACGGAGATTGACGCCACCACCGCCCGCTTCGACGAACGCGGGATCGCGGATCCGCTGATCGGCTCTGTACATGATCCGATTTATCAGGGGGCTGGTGCCATGGGTGTGGCCGGGATTCCGCAGCCGAAGCCGGGTGCAGTAACCAAAGCCCACGGCGGCATGCTGTTCATCGATGAAATCGGTGAGCTGCATCCCATACAGATGAACAAGCTGCTTAAAGTGCTGGAGGACCGTAAAGTGTATCTGGAGAGCGCTTATTACAATTCCGAGGATACTTCAGTGCCCATGTATATTCATGATATTTTTCAAAATGGGCTTCCGGCGGATTTCAGACTGGTGGGGGCTACCACGAGGTCACCGCAGGAGCTTCCGCCAGCACTGCGTTCCAGGTGCATGGAGATCTATTTCCGTCCGCTGCTGCCTGCCGAAATTGCCCAAATCTCGGTTAATGCCCTGAAAAAAATCGGCCTGCCGCCTTCGCAAGATGCGATTGATGTGGTTACCCGCTATGCCACCAACGGCCGTGAAGCGGTCAATGTGATTCAGCTTGCCGCCGGCCTTGCCTTGTCTGAATCGCGTGAGGGGATCACAGCTGCGGATGTCGAATGGGTGGTCAACAGCAGCCAGATTCCGCCGAGACCCGACCGCAAAGTCCCTGCGCTCCCGCAGATCGGTTTCGTCAATGGTCTTGCCGTCTATGGACCGAATATGGGAACGATGCTGGAGATTGAAGTCAGCGCGATTCCAGCCAGGGCCGGCAAAGGCAGCTACACTATTACAGGCGTTGTGGAAGAGGAAGAGCTCGGCGGCGGAAGCAGCAGGACAATACGGAGGAAAAGCATGGCAAAAGGCTCGGTCGAGAATGTTCTGACAGTGCTGCGAAGAATCGGGTTTAAGCCTGAAAACTTTGATTTGCATATTAATTTCCCCGGTGGAACACCGATCGACGGTCCTTCAGCCGGAATTGCTATGGCAACCGCCATTGCTTCCGCAATCAAGAGCGAGCCCATTGACAATAAACTTGCCATGACCGGGGAAGTTGGCATCCATGGAGATGTGAAGCCGGTGGGCGGTGTGCTCGCCAAGGTGGAGGCAGCGTTCCAGGCAGGCGCGGATACAGTTATCATCCCGCGTGAGAACTGGCAGGCGATTTTTGCGGATCTGCAAGGGCTGCAGATCATCCCGGTCGGTCATATCGACGAGGTGTTCAGGCATGTATTCCGCGATATGGATAAGCTTATTCCGGCGCATCAGCCGACTGCTGCAAGTGATGTTTTTATCGCACCGAGCCTTCCCTATTTGCAGGCTGATTCCGTTGAGTGATAAAATAGGGATAGGCACTCAAGTAAGAGCCTTATTTTTCCGTTAGACAAAAGGGTTGAAATTGCTTCAAGAACGGAGGTGCTGGTATGGGACCTGCAAAATGGAAAGGCCGAAGGCTGCCTCTGCTTCCACTCAGAGGGCTGCTTGTATACCCCAGCATGGTGCTTCATCTTGATGTCGGCAGAGAGAAATCGGTACGCGCATTGGACCGTGCCATGCTTGACGATCATATGATCCTGCTGTGTTCACAGTCAGAGGTAAATATTGAAGAGCCTACACAAGAGGATATTTACCGCGTCGGCACGATAGCGCGCGTCAGACAGATGCTCAAGCTGCCGAACGGCACGATACGTGTATTGGTGGAGGGTGTCAACAGGGCGGAGATTGTGGATTATTTGCCCAATGATGATTTTTACGAAGTTACCGTCAAGGAAATGCCGGAAGCGGAGTCCAGCGATCCTGAAATCGATGCGCTCATGAGAACGGTATTGAACCAGTTCGAGCATTATATCAATTTATCGAAGAAGGTCACTCCTGAGACGCTCGCGGCCGTTTCTGATATTGATGAGCCAGGCCGGCTTGCCGATGTCATAACGAGCCACTTGACTCTCAAGATTAAAGACAAACAGGACATTCTGGAAACCATTGATGTCCGTGACCGGCTTGAGAAGCTGCTCGATATTTTGAATAATGAGCGCGAAGTGCTGGAGCTTGAACGGAAAATAAGCCAGCGCGTCAAAAAACAGATGGAAAAGACGCAAAAGGAATATTATTTGCGTGAGCAAATGAAGGCTATCCAGAAGGAGCTAGGGGAGAAGGAAGGCCGCGCCGGAGAAGTGGAAGAGCTTCGGACGCTTATGACAGAGGCCGAGCTTCCGGATAAAGTTAAAGAGAAGGTCGAGAAGGAAATCGACCGTTTGGAGAAAATGCCGGCTTCTTCTGCTGAGGGCGGTGTTATCCGCAATTATATCGATTGGCTACTTTCGCTTCCCTGGAATAAGAAAACAGAAGATGATCTTGATGTATCCAAAGCCGAACAAATTCTCAATGAGGATCATTACGGCTTGGAGAAGCCGAAGGAACGGGTTCTGGAATACTTGGCCGTGCAGCAGCTTGTGAAAAAGCTGAAAGGGCCGATTCTGTGTCTGGTGGGGCCGCCAGGGGTAGGTAAAACATCACTGGCACGTTCCATCGCCAAGTCGCTCGGACGCCAATTTGTACGTATCTCGCTTGGCGGCGTGCGGGATGAAGCGGAGATCCGCGGCCATCGCCGTACGTACGTCGGAGCCATGCCTGGGCGGATTGTACAGGGCATGAAGACAGCGGGAACGCGCAATCCGGTATTCCTGCTCGATGAGATCGACAAAATGGCGATGGATTTTCGCGGAGACCCGGCATCGGCACTGTTGGAGGTGCTTGATCCGGAGCAGAACAACACATTCAGCGACCATTTTATTGAGGTGCCGTTTGACTTATCGAATGTGATGTTCGTGACAACGGCAAACGCTGTGCACAATATTCCGCGCCCCTTATTGGATCGTATGGAAATGCTCTTTATTCCCGGTTATACGGAGCTGGAGAAGCTGCAGATTGCCGAGCGTTATCTACTGCCTAAGCAGAAGCGGGAGCATGGCCTTCAGGAGGAGCAGCTTCTGCTCGACGATATCGCAATGATGCAGGTCATCCGAGAGTATACAAGAGAATCCGGGGTTCGTAATCTGGAGCAGCAGGTCGCGGCAATATGCCGTAAGGCAGCCAAAGCGATCGTGTCCGATCCGGAGCGCACCCCTATTCAAGTGGATACGGCCAAAGTGAAGGAGTGGCTCGGGCCCTCCAAATTCCGCTACGGTATGGCTGAGATCGAGGATCAGATTGGGGCAGTTACCGGACTTGCCTGGACGGAAGTCGGCGGCGACACGCTGGTCATTGAAGTTACGGTATTGCCCGGAAGCGGAAAACTGACCTTGACCGGTCAGCTTGGCGATGTCATGAAGGAATCGGCTCAGGCTGCTTTTAGTTTTACGCGTTCCAAAGCCAAGGAGCTGAACATTGATCCGGATTTCCATGAGAAGAACGATATTCATATCCATATCCCGGAGGGAGCGATTCCCAAAGATGGCCCTTCTGCCGGCATTACGATGGCAACGGCGCTCATCTCCGCGTTAACCGGCCGTCATGTGTCCAAGGAAGTGGCCATGACCGGAGAGATTACGCTGAGAGGCCGTGTACTGCCAATCGGAGGATTGAAAGAAAAATCCTTGGCAGCGCATCGCGCAGGGATCAAAAAGGTGCTGCTCCCCAAAGAAAACGAGCGTGATCTGCGCGATATTCCGGAGAGCATAAGAAACGATCTGGATTTTATTCCGGTCAGCCATATGGATGAGGTGCTGCAGCACGCCCTTACGCAGCTGCCTATTCAGACGCATTAGAAAGCAGGTTATTCAAGAATGAATGTCAACAAAGCCGAATTTGTGATTAGCGCTGTAGAGCCTTCCCAATATCCTGAGGACGCCTTGCCGGAGTTTGCTCTGGCAGGGCGTTCGAATGTCGGGAAATCATCATTGATCAATAAATTGATCCAACGCAAGAACCTGGCCCGCACGAGCTCTCAGCCCGGCAAAACCCAGCAGCTTAATTATTACCGTATCGAAGACAGACTTTACTTCGTCGATTTCCCCGGATACGGGTATGCCAAAGTGTCCAAGACGCAGCGCGAGCAGTGGGGCAAAATGATCGAGAGATTTCTGCAGAACCGCGAACCGCTCAAAATGGTCATGCTCATCATCGATGTTCGTCATGAACCGTCCAAAGACGATAAAATGATGTACGATTGGTTGAAGTTTTATGATATTCCGGTCTGTATCATAGTCACCAAAGCGGATAAAATTCCGCGCAGCAAGTGGGACAAACATATTAAAATGATTAAGAACACATTGGGGACCGTCCCCAGTGATGCAATGGTGCTGTTTTCTAGCGAGACGGGGCTTGGACGCGACGAGGTCTGGAGCATTATTGTGGAGCGGATCGCGGAAGCGCGGGAAGAGGATGAACAGCAGGAAGAGCAGGAAGTCCGCGATGAAGCATCCGAATAACGAGCAAAGTGCATAATATGATACGTTCATGAGTGATTCTTCGTGATTCTTCTGGAATTTGAGTGAATTTCAAGAACAACCGGCAGGAATAAACGGCAATGATGAAGTATAATATATTTAAGCAAAGGTTTACAAAGGGCATGTTTATAGAATTGAGGAGATTTTTATGGCTCAGCGGATAGCCACGGAATATGTCAAAGCTTCTCTGCAACTAACGGCTGATGAGATGGCGGGATTTGTTCGTTTCTTTGAAGATCATCATGTGCAGCAGCAGGTCATGGTGCTCGATAACGGCAATCACGAAATGATTCTCGAAGACCAAGCAGGACATGAAGAAGTCCGCTTAATTTTTGAACGTCAAGAAGATCATTACATTTGTGAACTTTCCTGCCGGTTGGTTAAACCAAAATTAACAAATGCTATGCGCAAAGCAGTTTCCGTTTTTCGCGGGAATGCCATTGTCAATCGGATTTATCCTTCTTATACGATGGTTTATTATTATGAAATGGGCGCTGTACGCAAGATTGTAGAGAATGCCGGTGGAGAATTGCGTGTTGTTTTTGAGTATAAGAATACCGTTGGCCAACTTGAGGAACGGTTCCGCAGCACAGAAATCGAACGTGAGATCAAAATCATCCACCACACCATCAATGAACTGCTCGATTTACGCAACCAATGCACAGACCGGGATCAGATTGCCGGAATCGACGAGCAATTAAAGCACCATACCCGTCATTTGTTCGTTTTGGAAGCATAATCACTTGACATTATATGCATGATTGAAAGCCGCCGCCTTGGCGGCTTTTATTTTTTGCGGCCACTATGCGGCTCGGGGCTCTGGCGCTAATGCTGCAGTCATGGGACTGAGGATAAAACTTCATATAAAGAATTTAAAAAAACTATTGCATTTATCAGCGATAGATGTTATTTTTATTCTCGTTGAAAAGAATATTAGGAACCAGGATTCACTCAGGACATGGTAATGTTGCGAGAGATTTTTCCCTCGGGCAGTGAATGACGTAGGTCCTAGCGGATGAAAGTTTTCAAACATTTTATTCCTAGGAAGGGGGAACCGAAAGATGGAATACTCAACTTTCGGAAGACACGTTGCTGTTGACACATGGGGTGTGGATTTTGACCTGCTCAACAACGCGGAATTTTTACAAGCCCAAATGGTGGAGGCTGCTGAAAGCTGCGGCGCTACCGTACTCTCTGTGCAAGGAAAACAATTTGAGCCACAAGGCGCAACCGTTCTTGTACTGCTGTCTGAAAGTCATCTCTCCATTCACACGTATCCTGAGAAAGGTTTTGCTGCTCTCGACTGTTATACGTGCGGAGAAACAGTGGATCCGCAGCTTGCGATCGACTACATGCTGTCTGTTTTGAAACCAACAACGACTCATGCCAAGAAATTGATTCGTGGAATGGGCGAATTGAAGGTTGTAGAACCGGATTTGAAGCAAGTCGAGCTTGTGTAACATTTTCATATGACTTGATCAATGACCACGGAGCTTTCGTGGTCATTTTTAATGCGGTTTTTAATCATGATGCATTCAAACAATTTTCATAATTGCAGGAGTACAGGTTGTCGAACTATGCTATAATAATTGATGATTAAGACGATAATAACTGTAAAGAAAGGCAGGTGAACGCGCATGCACATATTGGTTGTTGGCCTTAATTACCGTACGGCTCCAGTCGAAGTCAGAGAAAAATTTACTTTTACAGACGAGGACCTTCCGGAGGCCCTTAAACAATTACAGCAGACGAACAGCGTCATGGAATGTGTCATTGTTGCGACCTGCAATCGTACTGAATTGTATGCTGTAGTCGATCGTCCGCATTTATGCGGTCATTACATCCGTCATTTTATGGAACAATGGTTTGACATGCCGAGACAACAATTTACGAACGATCTATATATGTATGAAGATGAACGTGCGATTGAGCATTTGTTCCGAGTCACATGCGGACTTGATTCCATGGTGATTGGGGAAACTCAAATTCTGGGTCAGGTGAAGAGTGCTTTTCTGCTTGCCCAGCAGCAGAAGACGACGGGCACGATGTTTAACATGCTGTTCAAACAAGCGGTGACACTGGCCAAAAAGGCGCATTCCGAGACATCAATCGGAGAGGCGGCCGTCTCGGTCAGTTATGCGGCTGTTGAATTGGGCAAACGAATTTTCGGACAATTCAGCGGCAAGACAGTCATGATTATCGGTGCTGGCAAGATGAGCGAACTGACTGCCAAGCATTTGTATGCTAATGGAGTCAGCAGAGTTTTTGTCGTGAACCGGACGTATGATCGTGCTGTAGAGCTTGCGGACAAGTTTAACGGGATTCCCCTATCCTTGACGGATGCGATTCATCGTCTTCATGAGACGGATATTGTCATCAGTTCAACAGGATCCAACGGTTATGTCCTGTCGAGGGCACAGGTGGCGGCCGCCATCAAATCACGCAAGGCGCGTCCCCTTTTTATGATTGATATTGCTGTGCCGCGTGATCTGGATCCTGCAATCGCAGCAGTTGAAAATGTGTTTTTGTATGATATCGATGATCTGGAAGGCATTGTAGAGAGCAATCTGGAGCAGCGCCGTACAGAAGCAGCCAAGATTGAGACCTTCATAGCTGAGGAATTGGATGTATACCGCCAGTGGTACAAGACGCTAGGCGTTGCGCCGCTCATTCGCGCTCTGCAGGACAAAGCAGCGGTTATTCACGAAGAGACCATGGAGAGCCTGACCAACAAGCTCCCTGACCTGGGCGAACGCGAGAAGAAAATTATCCGCAAGCTGACGAAAAGCATAGTGAACCAAATGATGCACGATCCGATTGTCCGTATTAAAGAGATGGCTTCCGAGAAGCATGCTGATGATGCGATGGATTTGTTTGTGAAATTATTCGCATTGGAAGAGGAAATCGCAGAGGCCAAGCTTGAGGAACGCAGATCCACCAAACACCGTGAGGCTGTCTCTTCATCAGAGGGCGCTCATATCTCGTCACTCGGAAAAAATCCTGGAGCGCAGACAGCCTCACGTACAATCGCTGCTGCGACCACTTAATTTTTATATCGAGCGATTGGGATTCAAGTGAACTTGACAGGCGGCGAATAGCCGCCATTTCCTTATCCGGCGATCTCAAGCCGTACTTGTGGAGGCGCCCATGGTTACACAAAATTGGTTATATGATGCAATGCTTTATATCTATGCCCTGAGCCTGCTGTTTTACTTCTCGGATTTCGTTGACCGGAACCGGAGGGCGAAACGAGTGGGAACAGGGCTACTTACTTTCGTTTGGGTGCTGCAGGCGGTATTTCTGGTTCAGCGGATTGCTTCGCATCTGGATATGACCTTTATGAGCCTGTTTGAATATTTATTGCTGTTCTCCTGGCTGCTGGTGACGATATCGCTCGTTATCAGTCAATTTTTCCGGATTGAATTTATTGTTTTCTTCGCGAATGTAATCGGCTTCGCGGTACTGACGCTTAATTTGTTCGGTATCGGCTCAGGAGCATCGCTGGCCCCTTGGGAGCTCGCTAGAGAACTGCTGGTGGTTCATGTCAGCCTGATGATCTGTGCCTTCGCCGCGCTTACGATAAGCGCTATTTTCTCAGGTATGTATTTGTTCCTGCATGGCAGATTGAAAGGAAAGAGGTGGACCAAGAGCGTTCAGCGGCTGCCCAGTTTGGATGTTATGGACCGCTTCATGTTCAGGGCGTCGTTAATCGGTACGCCGCTGCTTACATTGTCTTTGGCGGTTGCGGTTACATCGATTTTGACGGAGGGCAGATATACTCTGCTGCTTGATCCCAAGGTGCTTACATCCTTCGTTGCATTGGCACTCTATATTGCCAACATATTGAGGCATCGATGGTTCAACGGGACAGTCTGGAACAGCGCCCGCTTTAATTTGATCAGCTTTGGCGTTCTGCTGCTTAATCTGTTAATGAATAAGGCCTCTTCTTTTCACGGCTGGTCATAGATTCCTTAAGCCGTATACGCTAAGGAAAGTAGGTTGAACAATTTTGGCTGATTTTTATCCAATGATGGTGAATCTCAAAGAGAAGCTCTGCGTTGTAATCGGAGGGGGAGCTGTCGCGGAGCGCAAGGTGCTGGGACTGCTGGAAGCCGGAGCGGACAGGCTTGTGGTCGTGAGCCCCCTGCTTACTGAGGAGCTTCAACGATTGGCAGAGTTGAGGTCTATCCGGCATAAGCGGAGGGAATACAAGGAAGAGGATTTAGCCGATGCTTTTCTTGTATTCGCAGCTACCGGCAATCGGGCTGTCAATCATTCCATCTCCTTGTCTGCAGCGGGCAGCGGGGTATTGTGCAATGTGGCGGACAAAGCCGAAGAAGGGGCATTTATTACTCCTGCGGTCGTCCGCAGAGGCGATCTGCTGCTGGCTGTGACGAGCGGAGGGGCGAGCCCCTCCCTGATAGCCCGCATCAAGCGGGAGCTGGAAATGAACTATGGGAAAGAGCTGGGAACTGCACTTCCGAAACTGGGCCTTTTGCGTAAACAAACTCTTGAGAAGGAGCCTGATGAGAAACGAAGGCATGCCATTTTAAAGCTTGCGGCGCAGGAGATACTTGCTTATTCGAGAGGAGAATCATCTGCGGCAGAACGCTCTGGTTCTACGGAGGAAGAGATCGGAAGCTGGTTGAACCGGCTTCAGGATATAGCGGAGAAGGAGCATGAGGGATGACATATATCATTGACGGAAAGCGGACTATTGTGGTCGGAACACGGCAAAGCGCGCTGGCTTTGACCCAAACGGGCCAGGTAATCGATCAGCTGCAATCATTATGCGCTCTGCATCAATTGGATTATTCTTTTGAGGTGCGCAAAATTATTACGAAAGGCGACCGCATTCTGGATGTCACGCTGTCCAAGGTGGGTGGAAAAGGTTTGTTTGTGAAAGAAATTGAACAAGCCTTGTTCGACGGGGAGATTGATATTGCCGTTCACAGCATGAAGGATATGCCCTTCGAGCTGCCTGAGGGGCTTATCAATGGCGCCACGCCCAAGCGGGTCGATCCAAGGGATTGTCTGATCAGCAAAAACAATTTCTCGCTGGAGCAGCTTCCACATGGAGCAAAGGTCGGCACCAGCAGTTTAAGACGATCCTGCCAGCTTAAGCACGCCCGTCCCGATCTGCAAATTGAATCAATCAGAGGCAATATTGATTCACGAATCCGCAAGCTCGAGACAGAAGGCTTCGATGCCATCGTTCTGGCGGCTGCGGGGATCAAGAGAATGGGCTGGGAGGACAGGGTATCCTCTTACGTGCCTGCAGAGCTGTCTGTTCCCGCAGTGGGTCAGGGGGCGCTTGGCATTGAGTGCCGCGAGGATGACAAGGAAGTTCGTGATCTGCTCGATTTATTTAATGACCCTATGACGTCATTAGCCGTACGTGCAGAGCGCAGCTTTCTTGGCGCACTGAACGGGGGCTGTCAAATTCCGATCGGAGCCTATGCGACGATTATCGATCAGCAGGAAGCGCAGCAGACTCCTGTTCTTGCGCTTACAGGTATTGTCGGTTCACCGGATGGCGCGATACTGCTGAAAGAAACCATTCATGGGAGTGATCCCGAGAAGCTGGGCAAGGAAGTCGCGGATGCGCTCATAGAGAGAGGTGCAGACCGTATTTTGGCCGAATATGGGGGATGAACGGCATGGAGAAGGCGACAGGGAAGGTTTTTCTCGTAGGAGCAGGTCCCGGAGATCCGAAGCTGATTACAATCCGGGGCATGGAATGTTTGCAGGCATGTGATGTCGTGGTGTACGACCGGTTAGCCAGCCCCCGTTTGCTGAAATATCTTAAGGCAGGCACAAAGAAAGTATATGTGGGAAAGCTTCCCGACCGTCATACGATGAAGCAGGAGGATATCAATCAGCTTCTTGTCGATCTGGCGCTTGAAGGGAAGATTGTCACCAGACTCAAAGGCGGAGACCCCACGATCTTCGGTCGTGTCGGGGAAGAAGCGGAGCTGCTGCAGCAAAATGGCGTTGAGTTCGAAATCATTCCCGGCATTACATCGGCGATTGCCGTACCTGCCTATGCGGGAATCCCTGTTACACACCGGGATCTGGCTTCATCCTTATCTATTATAACGGGGCATGAAAGCCCTGATAAGCTTGACCAGTCGATTTATTGGGATAAAGTGACGAATGCGACAGGCACACTTATTTTTCTTATGGGAGTTGCCAAGATCGGCTATATTGCCGACCAACTCATGAAGCACGGCAAGCCTCCTGAGACTCCTGTGGCGCTGATCCGATGGGGCACCCGGGTCGAACAGCAGACCATCACCGGAACTTTGGAAACGATAGAAGCTGTTGTGAGAGCAGCAGATTTCAAGCCTCCTGCGGTTATTGTCGTAGGTGATGTTGTCCGGCAGCGGGACAAGCTTCAGTGGTATGAACGCAAGCCCTTGTTTGGAACAAGGGTGCTGGTGACAAGAGCGAGAGCGCAAAGCAGCGACCTGGCGGACCGTATTGAGGAATTGGGCGGGGAGCCCTGCGAATTTCCGGTCATTCAGACGCGTGAGCAGAGTTCTGCTGCCGCGGTGCGGGAGGTAGAATCGGCGCTGCTTGCCGAAGAGCGATACGACTGGCTGATGTTCACAAGCGTGAACGGGGTCGAGTATTTTTTTAGCTGGCTGAAAAGATTGGGTATAGATATCCGGCAATTCCATCAGGCCCGAATTGCCGCCGTCGGGCCCAAAACAGCAGAAGCTTTGGAGAAACGCGGTCTGATCGTAGAGTCGCTTCCTGTAAAATTTCAGGCAGAGGGCTTGCTGGACAGCTTGCATGAGGGCTTGCTGCCAGGTCAGCGGGTGCTTCTGCCGCGCGGCGATCTGGCCAGGGAAGTGCTTCCGCGGGAGCTTGCCTTGCGCGGGCTCGTAACTGTGGAAATTGATGTCTACGAAACTGTAATTGAAGATGACCAGGATGAAGATGTTTTGCAGCTGCTGATCAAACGCAAGGTGGATGTCATTACTTTTGCCAGCTCATCAACGGTAACGAATTTAATAACGGTTATGCAGCGCATGGGAGTGGACAATCCGGTAGATCTGCTTCAGAGTGCGGATATTGCCTGCATCGGACCGCTTACGGCCAAGACAGCCGCGGAATCGGGACTGGTCGTGACCATTCAGCCGGAGGATGCGACAATTGACGGTCTCATCGAGGCTATCGCGGCATCGCGCTTAGCCAAACGGGTTCCTGGCGAGTAAGCTTGAAGCCGGGGGACACCGAGTCTTGTTGGCGGCTCGCCAAACCATGAAATGAAGAACTTTGCCATAAACGCCTAAGGAGGTATTATTATGACTTTTCCGATTACGAGACATCGCCGTTTGCGCCGTTCTGCGGGACTGCGCAATATGGTCCGCGAGACGCAGCTGACAGTGAATGATTTTATTTATCCGATTTTTGTTACGTACGGTCAAAATATTAAAGAGGAAATTCCTTCCATGCCTGGTGTTTACCATTTATCACTGGATCAGCTTCAACTGGAAATCGATGCCGTTGTAGCTTCCGGCATACAGTCCATTCTCCTGTTTGGCGTTCCCGAACATAAGGACGCTGTCGGCTCATCCGCCTATGAGCCGGATGGAATTGTCCAGCAGGCCATACGCAGCGTCAAATCCCGAGCACCTCATCTGGTCGTTGTGGCAGACACCTGCCTGTGTCAATTTACAGATCACGGTCACTGCGGCTGCATCCTGCATAATCAGTCGACTGGCGCAGCTGAAGTGGATAATGATGCTTCGCTCGAGCTTTTGGTGAAAACGGCTGTTTCCCAGGCTCAAGCCGGAGCCGATATCATCGCTCCATCCAATATGATGGACGGATTTGTGAGTGCCATTCGGGACGGGCTGGACGAAGCCGGTTTCGAAATGATTCCCATCATGTCCTACTCTGTGAAATATGCCTCGGCCTATTACGGGCCTTTTCGTGAAGCGGCTCATTCAACTCCGCAGTTCGGGGACCGCAAAACCTATCAGATGGATCCGGCAAATGGGCGCGAGGCGCTGCGAGAAGCGGAATCCGATGTTATCGAAGGTGCGGATATGCTGATGGTGAAGCCTGCGCTTGCCTATCTGGATATTCTCCGCCAGCTGAAGGATCATTTTGATTTGCCGGTTGTGGCTTACAATGTAAGTGCGGAATATTCCATGGTTAAGGCCGCAGCTCTCAACGGCTGGATCGACGAGAAGGCGATTGTGCTTGAGACATTAACCGGTATGAAGCGGGCCGGAGCGGATCTGATCATTACCTATCATGCCCTGGATGCTGCACGCTGGCTCAAAGAATAGACGCAATCATACTCTATCGTGAAAATGATAGGATTGCGAACAAATAACAGGTGGTGTGTCGAATTTGAGCGAAAATAATCGGTTTCGCAGGGATGAGCGTTCCAAGGCGGCTTTTGAACAAGCGAAGGTTGTCATTCCCGGAGGTGTAAATTCGCCGGTCAGGGCTTTTCGGTCCGTTGGGCTTACGCCGGTCTATATGGAACGCGGTGAAGGCTATCGCGTCTTTGATATTGACGGGAACAGCTATATCGACTATGTAGGCTCCTGGGGGCCGCTGATCATGGGTCACGCCCATCCGGAAGTCATAGAGGCCATCAAGCGGACGGCTGAGAAGGGGACCAGCTTCGGTGCGCCAACCGAGCTGGAAACCAGAATGGCGGAGCTGGTATGCGAGCGCGTTCCATCAGTTGAAGTGGTGCGTATGGTGAATTCCGGCACAGAGGCGACCATGAGCGCTCTGCGTCTGGCAAGAGGCTACACGAAGCGGAGCAAAATTTTAAAATTCGAAGGCTCTTATCATGGTCATGCCGACAGCCTTCTGATCAAAGCAGGCTCCGGTGTCGCCACGCTGGGTCTGCCTGACAGTCCTGGCGTGCCGGAAAGCGTGGCTTCCCAAACCATTACAGTACCCTATAATGATCTGGATTCGGTAAGGCTCGCTTTCGAGAAGTTTGGCGAGCAAATTGCCTGCATCATTGTTGAACCGATCGCCGGCAATATGGGGGTGGTTCCTCCTCTGCCGGGTTTCCTTGAAGGGCTGCGCGAGGTGACGGAGCAGTATGGGAGCCTGCTTATTTTTGATGAGGTCATGACCGGATTCCGCGTCCACTATCATTGCGCGCAGGGCTTGTACGGCATCACTCCGGATTTGACCTGCCTGGGAAAAGTGATCGGCGGCGGGCTTCCGGTTGGCGCTTATGGCGGCAGACGCGAGTTGATGGAGCTGATGGCCCCGAGCGGCCCAATCTATCAAGCCGGCACATTGTCGGGCAACCCGCTCGCGATGGCGGCGGGATATACGACACTTAGCCTGCTCACGCCGGAGAGATATGAGCATATGGAACGGATGTCGGTCAGATTGCAGGATGGTTTTGAATCCAATGCGCTCAAACATGGAATCGCTTGTACGATTAATCGTGTTGGATCCATGTTGTGCCCATTTTTCACCGACAAGCACATCATCGACTATGACACGGCTAAAACCGCTGATTCGGAACGGTTTAAGGCTTATTTTGGAGCGATGCTGGATTTGGGAGTCAGCGTTGCGCCTTCCCAGTTCGAAGGCATGTTTGTTTCTGCCATCCATGATGAGAATGCCATTGATGCCACGATTGATGCTCATGATGAAGCGCTGCGGCGTTTATAGGAGCGATGGGGCTAATGGATGAATGGACGCAAGGCAGGAGCATCAGACGAAGCGGGGAGTGGCTGGAGCTGCCGGTTCCCGTTCTGGCTGAATGGTCTGAAGAAAAGCAATTGAATATTCCTGTATTGAAGGCCGGGAGCCATCCGCATGCTGTGCGGCAGTGGCTGCTGGCTCTTGCTTTCTTTCCGGACAAATGGGTGAACCGGCTGTTTTCGGTTGGCGGCATTCAGCTGGAAGGCGATGTTGTCCGATTGCATGCCTTTGTACCGGCAAATGTTGAAGCCGATCCACTTTACCGCCTTGCCCAAAAACAGCTCATCGTGAAGACTCATGGGGAAGCCGCTGTCCTGTTTGAGGATGACTGGTGTCTTGTAATGGACAAACCAGCCGGAATGCCGGTCCATGCTTCGGCTCCCGGTCAGCGAGGCACGCTGGACGAGGCCGCTGCCTGTCATTGTCTAAGAGCAGGCGACCCCATGCCGGTCAAGCATATCCATCGCCTGGATGATGATACATCGGGACCTGTGCTGTATGCCAAAAATGACCTCGCCCAGCTGCGTCTGGATGAGTCCATGCGGATTAAACAGATTGGACGCCAGTATGCTGCGCTTGTCCAGGGCTGCATGGGAAATCAACGCGGTACAATAGCTGCACCAATCGGGAAGGACCGCCATCATAAGGCCCGCAGGCGCGTTTCGCCTGCAGGCGATGAGGCTGTCACGCATTATGAGGTACTGGAGACCTTCAAGGAGGCCACCTGGGTACGCCTGACGCTGGAAACAGGACGTACGCATCAAATCCGTGTCCATCTAAGCCATATCGGTCATCCGCTTATCGGCGATGTTCTGTATGGCGGCAGCAGCCGGCTTCTTCCCCATCAGGCGCTGCGGGGCGAGGAACTGGTATTTCAGCATCCTTTTTCCCATTGCACAATCACCGTTCGCTCACCGGAGCCCCCTTGGTTCCGGAATGTCGTCAATCAATTGGGTACTCCATTGAAAATGTAGTCATGCCCGCCTACCCCTCGCCATATAGATAAATAGGGAAGATAGCTATAACCAAGCTATGAGAGGGGAAAGGAGGACGACTAGCGTGTCCAATCCATCGAGCGGTTTACGCTTTGACGTTTACGAACGTGTTCATTTGCCGGATGATGTGGCTGCAATAGACGAGCTCGAAGAGATCGAGCTTGTTCCCCGTATCCAGATTGTTCAGCAGGGTGAACAAGTGCTGCTAAAGGGGCATCTGCTGCTGTCAGGAGTATATCGGGCGCCTGACGGGCTTGAGGGAGATCAAGCGCTGGAGCATATGATTCCAGTGGAAATCACGCTTCCTATGAACCGCATTAACAGACTCGATGACATCGCGGTGGAAATTGATAACTTCGATGTCGATCTGCTATCCGCCAGAACGCTCAATGTAACAGGCGTATTGTCCCTGCTTGGCATTGAAATCGAGCAGAAGCAGGAGCAGGAAGAATGGCGTGAGGAACCTTTTACCGTCGTTCATAAAAGGGAAGATGAAGAACAGCTGCCTTCATGGGGCGCTCCCGTATCACAGCCTTCGCCACCGCGGGTGCAGGAGCCGCCAGCTGGTTTCGACGGCTGGGGCGCTCCCGTATCACAGCCTTCGCCACCGGGAGTGCAGGAGCCGCCAGCTGGTTTCGACGGCTGGGCAGCTCCCGCATCACAGCCTTCGCCACCGCGGGTGCAGGAGCCGCCAGCTGGCTTCGACGGCTGGGCAGCTCCTGTTACGCAAGGATTCAGGGAACCGGCAAACCGCGAGATCGCCGAGCGGGAGGCCGCGAACCGCGAAGCGGCTCTGCGGGAACAGCTTCAGCGTGAAACAGAGGAAGCCGGCAGGGAACAGCGCCGACTGGAAGCCGAGCAGCGGGATGCATTAGCCTTCCAGAAGCTGCGTCAAGCGGATGCCGAGCGGGAAGCGGCTGCACTGCGCGCTGCCCAGCTGGAGGAGGAAGAACGGGAGAGGGCTCTTGAAGAAGAGCGGGAAGACGCCCGCCGCGAAGCTGCCGAATGGGAAGCCTACAGGCTAGAGGCGCTCAGACAGCAGCAGCTTGAAGAGGAAGAGGAAATACTTAATCTCTCCGAGCTGGAAGCGGAAGAGCCTGAGGGTTCTAATCGGGAATCACAGCGTACCGACCAGCAGTTTTCAACATTCCACCCGGCAGCCGAAGAGCAGCCTCCTGACCCGTCTGTTTTTGCAGCGGACAGCCCATTGGGCGCTCAGCCAATCCAGATTGATCCCGTCGCGGCAGAACCTGAGCCTGCTCCCAAGGAAATGCGCGTTGCTTTGGGGATCAAGCCTTCTGATGAAGCGTCCGGACAGCCAGCAGGCAATGTCGGTTTTCGTTCTCTTTTGCAGTCCAGCCTGAGGGAGCAGGAAGCAAGAGCGGTTGCGAAGCAGGATGCGCAAAAGGCGGCGGAAGCGGCAAGTCAGCCAAACGGCGATGAGATCGAATGGAAGAATCTGTTCTTCGGAAGAAGCGCGGACGATCAATCGTTCCGCAGATTGCGCATGTGTATCGTACAGCGCGAAGAAACTCTGGAGACGATAGCGAGCCGCTATCAAATGCAGCCCCGCGAAATCGCTCTCTATAACCGTTTGTCCGACCACAGCATCAATGAAGGCCAGGTTTTATATATTCCATAGCTTCAAACCATGAATCCCTTTGCAGCGGCAATCCGCTCCAGAGGGATTTTTTGCTGTGAACGGCCATAATGGGCCGCCCGTATCCCGCTTTAGGATTGACGAGTGCAAATCATAACGTGTATGATAGAAAAAATAAGGCAATACTTTTAAGTAATAATAACATTGAAGGGGAAGAGTGGCATCAATGCCTTCAGAGAGCGGAACCGGATGGCTGTGAGGTTCTGCAGGATGTTTGCTGCAACTGGTCGCCCCTGAGTTGCTTGGATGAGCGGATTCGTCCGTTAGTTCCAGCCGGTCGCAGCCGTTATCTGTTCGAGGTGTCGCATCAGGGGGAAACCGCTGGTCGAAACAAAGGTGGTACCGCGGAAGCATAACCTTTCGTCCTTTGCAATAAAGGGGCGGAAGGTTTATTTTTATTTGGAAAATAATTGCTCCTTTCATTTCCATTTACAATGTTTAACCATGTTCATATTCACAACCGGAGCAGCGGCCTTCAAGCCGTTACTCAAGTTCCGGTTTGCAAACATAATGGAGGTAAGTAGCCATGTCTGAAAAACAAATGACGACAGAGATGCCGACGACGTATGATCCGAAGGCCTCAGAAGCCAAATGGTACGAATATTGGATGCAGGGAAAATATTTTGAAGCTGGCAAGCGTCCTGATGCTCCGACGTATACCATTGTTATCCCGCCGCCCAATGTAACGGGGATGCTGCATATTGGGCATGCACTGGATTTTACACTCCAGGACATTATGATCCGCACGAAACGGATGCAGGGCTTTGACGCGCTCTGGCTGCCGGGCAGCGACCATGCCGGGATTGCGACACAAACCAAAGTGGAGCAGAAGCTGCGCGAGGAGGGTGTGTCCCGATACGATCTCGGGCGCGAGAAGTTTCTGGAGAAGGTCTGGGAGTGGAAGGAATTATACGCACAGACCATTCATGAGCAGTGGGGCAAAATGGGCTTCTCGCTGGATTATTCGCGCGAACGCTTTACGCTTGATGAAGGACTTTCACGAGCTGTGCGCGAGGTATTCGTAAGACTGTATGAGAAGAAGCTGATCTACCGGGGCAAAAAGATCATCAACTGGGATCCCGTCGCGCGCACAGCGCTTTCGGATATTGAGGTTGAATATAAAGAAGTGAACGGGCATCTCTACCATTTGCAATATCCGCTGAAGGATAAGGGCGGCTTCCTGACCGTTGCTACAACCCGTCCGGAGACGATGCTTGGCGATACCGCTGTTGCTGTTCATCCCGAGGATGACCGCTACAAGCATTTGATTGGGCAGGTGATCGTTCTGCCGATTATCGGCAGGGAAATCCCGATTATCGCTGATGATTATGTAGAGAAGGATTTTGGTTCCGGCGCGGTCAAAATAACGCCTGCCCATGATCCGAATGACTTTGAGGTCGGCCTGCGCCACCAGCTCCCGCAAATTGTTGTCATGGATGAGAGCGGCGTGATGAACGACGAGGCAGGCCCCTACAAGGGAATGGACCGTTCGGAATGCCGCAAGCGCATTGTGGCTGATCTTCAGGCTCAGGGCGTCTGCATAAAAATTGAGGATCATGTCCATCAGGTAGGACACAGCGAGCGCAGCGGCGCCGTTATCGAGCCTTATTTGTCCACGCAATGGTTCGTTTCGATGAAACCCCTTGCAAAGGCGGCGATTGAGGCTCAGCGTGCGGGCAGCGGTGTCCGTTTTGTTCCTGACCGGTTTGAGAAAATTTATCTGCAGTGGATCGAAAATGTCCGTGACTGGTGCATATCCCGCCAATTGTGGTGGGGGCACCGCATACCGGCGTGGTATTGTGAGGATTGCGGAGAACTGCTTGTAGCAAGAGAAGATATTAAAGTTTGCGACAAATGCGGGGGCTCCTCGCTGCGGCAGGATGAGGATGTCCTGGACACCTGGTTCAGCTCGGCGTTATGGCCGTTCTCGACGCTTGGCTGGCCGGAGCAGACCGAGGATCTGAAGCGTTTCTATCCAACCGACGTGCTGGTGACCGGTTATGATATTATTTATTTCTGGGTCGCCCGCATGATCTTTACCGCATTGGAATTCACGGACCAGAAACCGTTCAAGGATGTTCTGATGCATGGTCTTGTTCGCGATGAGAATGGCAGCAAGATGTCCAAATCCAAGGGCAACGGCGTCGATCCGCTCGAAGTGATCGAAAAATACGGCGCTGACGCGATGCGCTTCATGATCTCGACGAGCAGTACGCCTGGTCAGGATTTGCGTTTTCGCTGGGAGAGAGTGGAACAGGCGCGTAATTTCGCGAACAAGATCTGGAACGCGTCCCGTTTTGCGCTGATGAATCTGGAAGGGGTAACGGCTTCAGATATCGATATCAGCGGGAAGCTCGGAACAGCAGATCGCTGGATTCTGCACCGGTTAAATGAAACCTCACGCGATGTTACACGTCTTATAGATAGCTATGAGTTCGGTGAAACCGGAAGATTGCTGACGAATTTCATCTGGGACGACTTATGCGATTGGTACATTGAGTTTGCGAAGCTGAACCTGTACGGCAGCGATCCGGAAGCGAAGCGGGCCACGCAGTCTGTTCTTGCATACGTGCTCGACCGGACGCAGCGGCTGATTCATCCGTTCATGCCTTTCATCAGTGAAGAGATATGGCAGCATCTGCCCCATGAAGGCGAGACGATCACGCTGGCTGCCTGGCCGACATATGATTCGGCGCTGGAAGCGCCTGGAGCCGTTCGCGAGATGGAGCTTCTGATGGAGATTATCCGATCGGTCCGCAATATTCGCGCAGAGGTCAATGTGCCAATGAGCAAGAAAGTCGAGCTGCTCATCAAGCCATCCGGTGAAGCGGAAGCGGGCATTCTCAGCCGCAACGAAGAATTCGTCAGTCGTTTCTGCGGGACATCCTTGCTTGAAATCAGTCTTTCCCAGGAGGCGCCAGATAAAGCAATGACGGCGGTTATTACTGGAGCGGAGCTGTATTTGCCGCTGGCCGGGCTGATTGATATCGACCAGGAGATTGTACGTTTGGAGAAGGAAATTCAGAATTTGACTGGCGAAGTTGAAAGGGTCGAGAAGAAACTGGGCAATGAAGGCTTCGTAGCCAAAGCGCCTGCCAAGGTCATTGATGAAGAACGGGCCAAAATGGCCGATTATGCGGATAAACGGGAAAAAGTGAAAGCAAGACTCGCGGAGCTGCGCGGATAACGATCGTTAACGCCGCTATAGCAGCCTGCGAGCAATTGCTTAGGTTAATGAGGAAGAAGGAAGAACTTTTATGACAGATCAGCTTCTTAAGTCCGCTGACGGCGGACTTGCAACTTATCAGGAAGCACGGGATTGGATAGAAGGATTAGTTGCGTTCGGCATTCGGCCGGGAATGGAACGCATCGAGCTGTTGATGGAACGCTTCGGCCACCCGGAGCGCCGCTTGAAGTTTATTCATGTTGCCGGTACGAACGGCAAGGGCTCCGTCTGTGCTTACCTTACCAGCGTGCTGATTCACTCCGGTTATGATGTGGGGACCTACACGTCTCCTTTCATCACCAAATTCACCAACCGGTTTCAATATAATGGTGTCGATATCCCGGAGGAAACGCTGCTGATGCTGTCCAACAGGCTTAAGCCGCATGTCGAGGAGATTGCGGAATCGGAGCTTGGATCGCCCTCAATGTTCGAGGTTTCAACGGCATTGGCTATACTGTATTATGCGACAGTGGCTTATCCGGATTTTGTAGTTTGGGAGACGGGGCTTGGGGGAAGGCTTGATGTAACGAATATTGTCAATCCCATCGTCTCCATCATCACAAATGTGGGACATGATCATATGGATATTCTGGGTGATACCATTGAAGAGGTCGCCCGGGAGAAAGCAGGGATTATCAAGCCCGGAGTTCCCGTAATAAGCGCCGTCAGTCAGCCGGAGGTCATCGAAATCATCGCTTCCAGGGCCAAGGCTGCAAACAGCACCTTGTATCTGCTCGGTGAGAAATTCAGTGAAACCACACTCAATGTGAAGGAAGACGAGCAGCATTTTCGTTTCAACGGGTTGTTCCGCTCCATTGACGATTTGATGATTACGCTGAATGGTGCGCATCAGCGCGCCAATGCTGCGGTAGCTGTCATGGCGCTGGAGGTTATGCGTCAATACTATGCGCTTGTTATGGATGATGAAGATCTCCGGCAGGGATTGCGCAAGGCAGCCTGGCCCGGACGGCTGGAGATGGTGCTCCAATCTCCCCGACTGCTGGTTGACGGCGCGCACAATCCCGAGGGCGCAGAAACGCTCGCGGACGCACTCCGCAATACGTATACGTATAACCGTCTTCATCTTATGATCGGGATGCTGGCGAACAAGAATCATCCTGACACAATACGGCATATACTACCTCTAGTGGATACGCTCGTGGTAACTGAGCCTGATTTTCGCAAGGCGATGTCGGCCGAAGCATTGGCAAATATCGTTCGGGAGATGAGGGAGAAAATCGGCCGCCCTTTCGAGCTCATCGTGGAACCGAATTGGAAGCAGGCGCTCGCGCGGCTTCAGAAGTTGACCGGTGAAGCCGATTTGGCGGTTGTAACCGGAACGCTCTATTTGATTGCAGACGTCCGCTCTCAATTGCTCTACAATATGGATTCTGAAAAAGGTTGGTGAACCGTCTTTGAATACGGCAGAACACGTTCATTTCATCGGTATCGGCGGTTATGGTATGAGCGCTATCGCTCGGGTCATGCTGGAAATGGGGTACAAGGTGTCAGGTTCCGACGTCGCAGGGCAGGAACTCACCGAGAAGCTTGCGGCTAATGGAGCGCATATCTATATTGGCCATGAGCGGGAGCATGTGAGAGGCGCGGACCTTGTTGTTTACTCTACCGCTTTGTCCCGCGACAATGTGGAGCGCAAAGAAGCAGAGGATTTGAACATTCCGATCCTGCATCGCGCACAAATGCTGGCGAGACTGATGAATAACGGCAAAGGCGTCGCAGTTGCGGGCGCTCATGGCAAAACGACGACTTCATCGATGATCGCACTTGTTATGGAAACATGCGGACTTGATCCCACTTATATTATCGGGGGAGAGATCATTAATGTAGGCACCAATGCAAAGGCCGGAAAGGGAGAGTTTGTAGTAGCGGAGGCCGATGAGAGCGACGGCTCTTTCCTGCAATATCATCCTGCGATTGCTATTGTGACCAACGTTGAGCCTGACCATTTGGAGAACTACGACGGCGATTTCACCAAGCTGAAGGCCGCTTATGTGCAGTTCCTAAGCCAGGTTAAGGAAGACGGGAAAGCGATTATTTGCATTGACGATGAAAACCTTCTGGATATGCTGCCGAATCTGGAAGCCGGTCCGCTTGGCGGATCCGGGATCATCACATATGCGATCGAAAGAGACGACGCCGTATACACAGCAGCGAATATTGAACTCGGCGACCGTAAAGCCTCCTTCGAGTTGACGAAGCATGGCAATAAGCTGGGCAGTATCAACCTGTCCGTTCCGGGGCGGCATAATGTCTACAACGCGATGGCAACTATCATTACTTGTCTGGAGGCAGGTGTGCCTTTCGACGAAATAGCCGCGGCTATCGTCGATTTTCGCGGAGCCAAACGCCGTTTTCAGGTTCTCGGCGAGGTTAATGATATTCTCGTCATTGATGATTACGCCCATCATCCCACTGAGATCCAGGCGACCATCAGTGCGGCAAAATCAACTGGAAAGCGAATTATCGCCGTATTCCAGCCGCAGCGCTATACGAGGACCTTCTTTCTGTTTGAGCAATTCAGCAGGGCTTTCATGGAGGCGGATGAGGTCATTATTACAGACATCTACTCTCCTGCCGGCGAATTGCAGATCGAAGGCGTTCATTCTAAAAAATTGGTCGAGCTCATCGTCAAAAACAGCAATGCGAACACCGCCTATCTGCCAACTAAAGAAGAGGTGCTTGCCGAGCTGTCCGAAAGAGTGTCACCAGGTGACCTTGTCATTACTATGGGTGCCGGAGACATTTGGAAGGTTGCCGATGGACTCGCAAGACTGCTTCGATCAAGGCATCCCTAAGTCCTCTGTGGGACGACAAGTACCTCTTGGCCCTCTGGACATCCGATTCAATTTCGGATGCTGCCAGAGGGCTATTTTTATTTGGGGATGCCTCTCCCCAAATGTTCCCCGGATTCCATTTCCATGGAGTGGAGATGCCCCCTAAATCCCCCGGAGGGGGACCCCAAAGGGTCCCGGCCCTCTGGACACCCGGGTGGGATAACGTTGGCGGGGCGGCGAAGCGGGCAAGCTGCTACGAGGTAGCCACGTTTTTCGTCCCTGACGGGACCCACTCCTACTTTTAGTGCTGATGGCCCCCTAAATCCCCCGGAGGGGGGACCCCAAAGGGTTCCGGCCCTCTGGACACCCGGGTAGGATAACGTTGGCGGAGCGGCGAAGCGGATTAGCTGCTGCGAGGTGGCCTCGTTTTTCGTCCCTGACGGGACCCACTCCTACTTTTAGTGCTGATGGCCCCCTAAATCCCCCGGAGGGGAACCCCAAAGGGTCCCGGCCCTCTGGACACCCGGGTGGGATAACGTTGGCGGAGCGGCGAGCGGACTAGCTGCTACGAGGTGGCGTCGTTTTTCGTCCCTGACGGGACCCACTCTTACTTCTTCTGCGCTTGGGGCACCAGATGTCCCTTCGGGACTGGAATAACGTTTGAGAATCACAGACTCATTTACTCCATTTACGATTACATTCTTCCGATCTTATTTTAATCCCCGATTTAAGAATCCGAGATAATTACAATTCAAATATCAAGGTAAATTCCTCATCAATATGAACCAAATCTTATCAGGGACGAAGTCCATCAGCGGCTTGGGAGCGCATCATGGAAGTGTGCTCCGGGAAGGGGCGAAAACGATCACTGATTGCTGTAACATAAGAGCGTCTCTGCAGCTACGTTCGTTATTCAGGGACGAAGTCCACAGGCGGCTTGGGAGCGCATCATGGAAGTGTGCCCCGGGAAGGGGCGAAAACGATCCCTGCTTGCTGTAACATAAGAGCGTCTCTGCAGCTGCGTTCGTTATTCAGGGACGAAAGTCCACAGGCGACTCGGGAGCGCTACATGGAAGTGTGTCCCGAGAGGGACGAAAACGATCATAGCAGTCAGCGGCATACTAGCGATTCTCTATAACGCCCACGTTAGTCAATTCCGGGTGTCCAGAGGGTCGGAAGACCCTTGGGGTCCCTCCTCAGGAGGGATTTAGGGAGGGGTACTTGTCATAAGTCTCTTAATCTCTTCATACACTATTACTAGAGAAGAGGGAGAAGGAACACAAAGACATTGCTGAAAATAGGGACAAGGAACACAAAGACTTTGTTGAAAACAGGGACAAGGAACACAAAGACATTGTTGAAAATAGGGACAGGATTCACAAAGATATTTGCCTAAGTACCATAGGAAGCGTACTAGAGAATGCGGACAAGGAGAGAGTGATATGAATTCAAAAGCACGCATTACGTACCGTTTTGACAAGCAAAACGGAGCTCGTGAGCAGCGGGAGCCGGATCCGGATTTGCAGGAACGCCCGAACAAGTCCAATGTCGTGCCGATTTTTCAGGAAGAACTTCAATTTTCATCCGATAAGGGAACATGGAACAGCCCGTTCCAAAATGATGCGCATGCGTTGGAGCAGTTGATTCGCGAGACGGATCGTCAAACGGTCAAGGGAGCATCTCAGCCTTCAGCCACGCCTCAGGACTCCAGGAATACAGTAAAACCTGCCGAGCCCGCCCATGCTGACCCGCCACAAACAGTAAAACCTTTAGAAGCGAAGCTTTCGTCCTGGGAGGATGCCTATATGGCATCAACTCCCGTCTATGACGCTCACGATAGTCTGTATCATATGCCGGCAGCGGAGGAGCCGTTCAACGGGAGACCGAAAACAATTCAAGCGCATCAGCCTGAAATTGATCTTGCGGATCTGGACGAGCACGAAAGGAATCCTTCAGTTTCACAGGGCAACCTCAGCTCGTTCAAGACGGCTGCAAATTACCGCCATGGCCGGAATCCATCCTGGTACAAGGTATTTGCATCCGTGACCGGAGCGGTTGTGACCGGAGGATTGTTTGGTTATTTTATATTGGCCCTTTTTGCGGGAGGTCCGCCGTCGACGGAGGATCCTGGGGCCGGAGCGACTGTGCCGACTGTTGAGGTTGGTGCGGGCGCGAACGCCGCAGATAATAAGGACAGTCAAGTCGCGGCGGTTAATTCAAATGGGAGCAACAGCACTTCTGGAAATCAGAGCGGGGCAGCGGCTGGATCATCCAATATCAAAGTCGATATACCTGAAAGCTCCTATTACATGCTGCAGTATGGAGTTTTCAGCAATCAAGAAGGATTGGATGCGGCAGTTCAGGAACTGACGGCAAAAGGGTTGGCGGCTGCATCTTATGCGGATGGTGAAGACTATCGGGTATATGTGGGCATGGCTGCGGATCGAAACGAGGCGCTTGCGCTTGGCCAAACGTTAACCGGAATGGAAGTTTATATCAAACAAATCGATGTACCCGCACTCTCCTCCATACCCTATACCGGCAAGCCTGCAGAAATTGAAGGTTTTTTCAAACAAACGGGCGAGCTTATTCGTCAAATGGATGAGAGCACATTAGAAAAGCTTAATGATGCCTCCACGGGTGAGGCGAGCAGATGGAGCGAGCTTCATCAGCAGTGGGTAAAATCAGCTTCGCTTGTAGAGAAGGGTGTGACAGATGCACAGCAAAAAACGGCGCTGCTCAAGGTTATTCAGCAGGTGAACGCGGCGTCCGCTGCAGCTGGCGAATATGCAAAGAAGCCTTCTGATGCGCATCTGTGGTCAATGCAAAACGCGCTCATGGAAGCGGTGTTTGCCCAAAAAGCCTGGTTTGCTGCTATCGATGGATTGTAAAGCGTTTCGCTGGAGCGTATAATAGAGCAAACGTGTCAAAAAATGGCGAGGGACGATGGAAGATGAAGAAAAATGGATGGATTCTGCTGTTATTCATCTTAATCGGTTTACTGGCGGGCACTTTGGTGGCGCGCTGGCTTACTCCCGTCTCTGGACTATCGTTTCTAACCAAAACCTCCGAAGTTAAGTGGTCGCCAGCTGCAGATTTACTTGTGCTGAGCTACGATTTCACAATCCGCTTAAAGGTAAGCCTGCTCAGTATCATCGGGCTTGTTGCAGCCGTCTGGCTGTACCGCAAAATGTGACAACGCATCAGTAATTAATAGGAGTGCTACTCAAATGGATGCATCCCTTCCTACAAAACAAGTTCGCCAGCTCGTGCTGGCTTCATCATCTCCACGCCGGCGGGATTTGGTCGCATCGCTCGACCTGTCCTTGCCGGTTCTCATTTTGTCGACCGATGCGGATGAACAAACACCTCCGGATTGGTCGCCATCCCGTATTGTCGAGCAGCTCGCACTGCGCAAAGCAAGAGCGGCTGTTCCCATGCTCGGCGGCCATGACGCGGACCGGTCTCTTATTATTGGAGCGGATACGATAGTCGTAGTGGACGGGGACGTTCTGGGGAAGCCTGTCGATGAGCAGGACGCGCTCAGGATGCTGACCAGACTTCAGGGACGGGAACACCATGTTTACACAGGTGTCGCCTGCCTGGAGACTTCCTCAGGGAGGGAGCTTGTCCGTTACCGGATGACCAGGGTTGCCATGAAACCGCTTGATCAGGACCGGATGAAGCGTTATGTGGCGACCGGAGAACCACTGGATAAAGCGGGAAGCTACGCCATACAAGGTCTGGGCGCGACGCTGGTAGACAGGTTGGACGGCTGCTATTTCAATGTCGTGGGCTTGCCGTTATCCCTGCTGTCCGAAATGCTGTCTGCTTTTGGCGTAGAAGTCATTTGATTCAAGCATGATTTGTCAATTCATCCAAGAAGGCAGGAACAGGACATGGAGGCGCAGCAATATGTGCTGAGGGATGTCCCTAACGAAGACCGACCAAGAGAACGCCTGATGACAGTTGGGGCCGAAGCATTAAGTCATGCCGAATTACTGGCTATTTTGTTACGAACGGGAACCAAGAGTGAATCTGCTGTGCTGCTCGCTTCGCGTATTCTGAAAGAATGCGGCAGCTTGTATGGCCTGGTTGACATGAGCATTGATGAACTCACGGCCATTCGCGGTATTGGACCGGCCAAGGCCGTTCAGCTGCGTGCAGGCATTGAACTGGGCAGGCGCCTTGCGCGCAGCCAGCAGAATGAGACTCTGACGATTCGCAAGCCCTCCGATGCGGCTAATTTCATGATGGAGGAACTCCGGTATTTGAAAAAGGAGCACTTCGTCTGTTTATTTTTGAATACCAAAAACCATGTCATCCATCGCGAGACCCTCTCTGTTGGAACCTTGAATGCGTCGCTTGTGCACCCGCGTGAAGTCTTTCGGGCGGCCATTAAGTGCAGCAGCGCATCTATAATATGTTTACATAACCATCCAAGCGGCGACCCTACGCCGAGCCCTGAGGACATTACTTTGACACGCAGGCTGGTGGAGGCGGGCGAACTGGTCGGCATCGATGTGCTTGACCATTTGGTAATAGGTGACAATCGGTTTATCAGTTTGAAGGAGCAAGGTTGTATGTAATATAATATGAGGGATTGCCTTAAGAAGAGAAAGGAAGATTATCATGTTTGGTGGTACAAAGGATTTAGGGATTGACCTGGGAACGGCAAATACGCTTGTATATGTAAAAGGAAAAGGTATTGTCGTAAGAGAACCCTCAGTTGTAGCTCTTCGTACGGATACAAAAACCATTGAAGCTGTTGGCGAGCAAGCCAAAAAAATGATCGGCCGCACACCGGGCAACATCCGGGCGATCCGTCCGATGAAAGACGGCGTTATCGCTGACTTTGAAACAACAGCTACAATGATTAAATATTTTATTCGCCAGGCTCAGAAGCAGCGTTCTTTTTTTCCGCGCCATCCGAATGTCATGGTTTGCGTGCCATCTGGCATTACAGCAGTGGAACAGCGGGCTGTCAAGGAAGCAACGGAGCAGGCGGGAGCCAAGGAAGCTTTCACAATTGAAGAACCTTTCGCAGCGGCTATCGGGGCCGATCTTCCGGTATGGGAGCCTACTGGCAGCATGGTCGTCGATATTGGCGGCGGTACGACCGAAGTGGCGGTTATTTCCCTTGGAGGTATTGTAACAAGCCGTTCGATCCGGATTGCCGGCGATGAAATGGATGAAGCAGTTATCCAATATATCAAGCGCATGTATAACCTCATGATCGGGGAACGGACAGCGGAGCAGCTCAAGATGGAGATCGGTTCGGCGCTGCCGATGGACAAGCCCGAAACCATAGAAATTCGCGGCCGCGACCTTGTGTCCGGACTGCCTAAGACCTTGCCGATTTCCTCCGGTGAAATCACGGAAGCGCTCATGGATACCGTGAATTCGATCGTTGAAGCGGTTAAAGTTACCTTGGAGAAGTGTCCGCCGGAGCTGTCCTCCGATATTATGGATCGTGGAATTGTACTGACCGGAGGAGGCGCGCTGCTGCGCAACCTCGATAAATTGTTGGCCCGTGAAACGGGGATGCCTGTTATTGTTGCGGAGAATCCGCTTGATTGCGTTGCAATAGGAACTGGACGTGCGCTTGATAATATTGATTTATTCAAAACGCGGGGCGGCCCGGTTTCTCGTTCCAAACGATAAAGTCCGGATGGGGAAAACGGATGAGTGGAATGGACGGGTGATAAGAATTGTTTAATTGGATGCGCAATCGACGCATGTTTGTTCTGATGATCATATTTATTATTTTTGTAGCCGTTATGGGCTTTTCGATCGGTGAGCGCAAGAAGCTCACTTGGCCGGAAAATTTTATCCTCGATTCCAGCGCATTTGTACAGGAATGGTTTTACAGGCCCGCAGGCTATATCGCGGGCTTGTTTGAAGATTTATCCAAGCTGCATGACGTATACAAGGAAAATGAAATTCTCCGCGGAATTGCGGCGAATTATGCCAGGGACAGCATCCATTTTAACCAGGTTGAACAAGAAAATGAATCATTGAAAGAGGATTTGAATTTTACCGAGCGGCAGAAGGGCCTGAATAACTATCAATATTTGATTGCGCAGGTTGTATCTGCGAGCAATGATCCTTACGACAAGACGATCCGGATTGATTTGGGTTCCCGGGACGGGATTAAAACAAATATGGTTGTCGTCACGACCAAAGGCCTCGTCGGTCTGGTGAACCGCGTTGATCCATTTTATTCCTCAGTGATGCCGATAACGGATTTGGATGCGAATTCGCTGGATGCCAGTACGAAGCAAATTCCCGCCACGGCACTGAACAAGAAGGATTCCTTTGGCATGATCGAAAGTTACGGTAAGGATACGGGCAAGCTGACGATGAGCAAAATTCCCGAAAAAGATCCCATTGCAAAAGGCGACACGATCATCACTTCCGGGCTTGCCAATGTGTTTCCAAAAGGTTTGATTATCGGAACTGTGGATTCCGTTCAGGTAGGGGATTTTGGTCTGACCCAGACGGCAACGATTACGCCTGCAGCGGATTTTAATCATTTGACGGAAGTATTCGTGGTGAAAATTCCGGATACCGGAGCAGAAACGCAATGAGCATACAACGGATTATCCTTGTGATGCTGCTTTTCTTTATTTCGGAGGGGACGATTTTTTACTGGATTCTGCCGGATGGTCTAGTGGGGCGGGTAGTTCCTCATTTCACACTGGCTTTTGTGCTTTTTGCAGCGATGTACCGGGGCCGCCATTCCGCAGTTATTCTTGGCTTGTCCTTTGGATTGCTGCAGGATCTGGCTTTTTATGGACGAATTATTGGAGTTGAGTCCTTTACGTTCGGGCTTGTGGGATACTTGTCTGGTCTGCTGCTGGAAAATAAAAGAAGTACCCTTCTGATGGCCTTATCCATGGTCGGTTTGTTTACTTTTATAAATGATACGGTTGTCCATTTTATTTACCGCGTCTTCAGACTAACCAGCCTGTCCTATGAATGGGCGATTTTTGATCACATTCTGCCGAGTCTTTTTCTTCAGCTGTTATTTTCCCTGCTCATGTATGTGCCTGCAAGGCGGTGGTTCGAGGGCAGCCTGAAAAAGAATAAAGAAGATGACGATGAAAAATAAGCCCAGGCAGGAATCGGGAGGTCCGAAAAAGAATCGTAATAAGTAGAGAAGGAGGGACGAGCGTGACCGATAAGCAGCATATTACGATCAAAGGCGTTAAAGAAGGATTGGTTTTTCTTCTTGACGACCATTGCGAATTTTCCGTGCTTCTTCAAGAACTGCAGTACAAATTGGAAAAGTCGCATCAACAGCTGCTGACCGGTCCGATCGTTCATGTTCATGTGAAGCTGGGTGCCCGCCTGGCGAACGAGGAGGAGAAGGATCAAATAAGGTCCGTTATCCGCCAGCAAGGCAATCTTATCGTGCAGTCGGTTGAAAGTGATATGCCGGAAGCACCCAGAATTGATGAGGGCAACAATATACGCGTCATGACCGGGATTATCCGCTCCGGGCAAACCGTGGAGCATCATGGCGATTTGCTGCTGATGGGAGATCTGAATCCCGGAGGCTCGCTGCTGTGCACAGGGGATATTTATGTGCTTGGCGCTCTTCGCGGACTCGCCCATGCAGGAACCGGCGGCAAAACGGATGCTATTATTGCAGCTTCTCTGCTCAGACCTACTCAGCTTCGTATTAATGAAGTGATCAGCCGGCCGCCGGATGAGTGGATGACAGGTGATGCAACGATGGAATTCGCTTATTTGAATGAAGGCGCCATGAAGATTGACAAGATGTCGCAGCTGCATCGTTTACGCAGTCATTCTTTTGTTTTTAAGGTATAGGTTTATTGGATTCATTCATGAAGCGAAGAACAATCTTGTTATACCGCCAGGCTTTTAAAAGTCCCAATACTATTCAGGTTTTGGGTCTTAGCGGAGTATATGCTCTGGTACAACGTTACTTAGACTGCCAATTGGAGCCTGGCTTAGCGGTTTGAGGCTTCGATGGTTGCAGCGGGGGAGTGTTAAGCTTGGGAGAAGCGATAGTGGTTACATCAGGGAAAGGCGGAGTCGGAAAAACAACGACCTCGGCCAATTTAGGGACGGCGCTGGCTTTATTGGGCAAAAAAGTTTGCATGGTGGATACCGACATCGGTCTGCGTAATCTGGATGTGGTGATGGGGCTTGAGAACCGGATCATTTATGATTTGATCGATGTTTCCGAAGGCCGCTGCCGATTGAATCAGGCGCTCGTTAAGGACAAACGTTTCGATGAACTCTATATGCTGCCGGCTGCTCAGACCAAGGACAAGAACGATATTACACCCGAGCAGGTAAAAGATATTGTATTGGAGCTGAAGAAGGAGTTCGAGTATGTCGTGATTGATTGTCCTGCAGGGATCGAGCAGGGATTCCGCAATGCCATTTCGGGCGCTGACCGCGCGATTATCATCACCACGCCGGAGAATGCCGCTGTCCGGGATGCGGACAGGGTGATTGGACTTCTTGAACAAAACAAGGTCCCCTCCAAACTGATCATTAACCGGATCCGCGCCAATATGGTGCGGTCGGGTGAAATGCTGGATATCGATGAAATCTGCCAGGTGCTCGCAATCGACTTGCTGGGGATCGTTCCGGACGACGAGAACGTAATACGATCGGCCAATGCGGGTGAACCTACCGTCATGGATCCTTCCTCGCGTGCTGCTATTGCCTATCGCAATATCGCCCGCCGGATGTTAGGCGACATGGTGCCGCTAATGCCGCTTGAGGAAAAGTCGGGAGTCATAAAGCGTTTCCGCAAGTTTCTTGGAATAGGTTGATTGCAAGTGATTGAGCAATCTCTAACCGTTGAGCCGGAGTGAATTGTTCATCCCCCCGGCTCTCTTGGAAGCCGTTCAGCAAAGCTGAACGGTTTATTTGTGTCCGCTGCCCAGTTTTGCCAACAACATAAACAAGCCCGTCTTCTCATATAAATAAGCGAACAAGCTTGATGAGATGGAGGGATTGGCCGTGGATACAAACAATGGTATCCGTCAGCGCCGCCAGGAGCGGATCCGTCGGATAATGAAGCAAAAGCAGAAGCAGGAACAAGCTGTCATGATACCGGTACGCAGCTTCAAGGATGATCAGCCATCACCCGTTATGCCGCTGCCTTTCGAAGAGAAGAACTTTCCGCTCACTGTGCAAATCCCGGAGCAGGGACTTGATCCTGAGCAAATGTGGAAGGCGCAGGCCAATCCATGGGAAAGAACGGGATGGGAGCGTACGCCTCAAAAGGGCATCCGGAACCGGCCGGTTCCGGATGCCCCCGGAGGCGAGCGCCCTCCAGGCAAACCGTTCATCGTCCAGGGACTTTTCATTCAGAGTGCTATCGCCGCTGCGCTTTTCGTTATCGTATTCGCCATGTCCCATCTGGAGACTCCTGCAGCGAAGAAGGGACAGGAAATAGTTACGGCAGCCCTCACGGAACAAATCGATTTCAACCAGGCTGCAACCTGGTACAATCGGATGTTTGCCGGTGCGCCTTCCTTTATTCCGCTGTTCAACGGCGGGGATCAGGGAGAGTCGCAGCTGGCCGAGGGGGAGGTGGCGCTGCCTGTCGTCGCACCGCTTCCAAAGGGAGTAATTATCCGCTCCTTTGCGGAAACCTTAAGCGGAGTCGAGCTTGCCGGCAGCTCCGCGGCTCCGGTACTGACGGCTGAAACAGGCCGGGTTCTGCTTGTATCCGAAGAGAAGGAGACGGGCAAGACCATTGTTGTCCAGCATGCCAACGGACGGATGACGGTCTACGGACGGCTTGGTCAGGTGAAGGTGGCTGTTAATGACTGGGTGGAAGCCGGGGAGTCGCTTGGGGAGCTGCCTGCTGCCCAAGAAGGTGAGCAAAGCTTGTTATTTTTTGCGGTGAAGGAGAAAGGCCGGTACGTCGATCCCGCTGACGTCATCCCGTTTGATTAAGCTGTACGGGATTGCGTGGTCGGTTCATCCGCTTTTTGTACTTGTCATGCTGGCTTCCATTGCAACAGGTTATTTTGTAGAGCTTATCACTCTGTTCGCTATCGTGCTGGTCCATGAAATCGGACATGTCGTTACGGCCAGAGGCTTTGGGTGGACAGTCCGTGAAGTGAAGCTGCTTCCCTTTGGAGGCGTTGCTGAAATCGAAGAAGGGGCCAACCTTCCGGCAAGGGAAGAGGCGATTGTCGCAATTGCCGGTCCGCTGCAGAATGTCTGGATGGGGGTCTTGGCGTGGTTTATGGGTTTCTTAGGCTGGTGGAGCCATGATTGGGCCATTTATGTGATGCAGGCGAATATGATGATCGGGCTTTTTAATTTACTGCCCATTCTGCCCCTTGACGGAGGCAAGCTGCTGCAGGCAGCCCTGAGCAGAATTCAGCCATTTCATCGTACGCTTGTCTGGGGGTCGAGAATTAGTCTGCTCCTCAGCAGCTGCATGATAATAGTTTCGGTTGTTCCCGTATTTCGTCATCCGGGCGGCGGGATTCAGGCGAACTTGCTGGCGGTGGGATTTTTTTTGCTGCTGACGAACTGGACAGCCTATCGGCATATCCCTTTTTTGTTTATCCGCTTTCTGACACATCGGGCGGCAGCCTCTTCAAGATCACTTGAGCATGGGAGCTGGGCGCTTCCCATTATTATCTCAAGGCATCATACAATCGCTTCCGCTTTGCGTTTGTTTAAACGCGACAGCTACCACTTGATTGTCGTCATGGAAGAGCAGGGAAGCATTGTCGCGGTGCTGCCGGAACAGCGGCTGGTGAACGGTTTCCTGGCAGAGGGAAAGGCAGACCGTGCAGTTTTGGAGCTTTTCATGTAAAATATAACCCAGAACACCTACTGGGCAGGTGATAAATCAAGATGAAGCTGATGCTAGTGCATAGTGAAAAGGATAGACTGCAAATCGCAATCGTCGATAAAGGCCGTTTATTGGAATTTTATATGGAAACCAGAGAGATGGACAGCCAACTTGTCGGGAGTATATTTAAAGGAAGAATTGTGAACGTCCTTCCAGGCATGCAGGCGGCGTTTGTGGATATAGGACTTGTCAAGAACGCATTTCTATATATTGACGATGTGCTTCATCCCCATCTGGACCAGCAGCCGAAGGAGAAGCCGACGATCGCTCAGCTTCTGCGGGTCGGTCAGGAGATTCTGGTGCAGGTTGTCAAGGAGCCTCTCGGCGGTAAAGGGGCGCGCGTAACCACACATTTCTCGCTGCCGGGGAGATTTCTCGTGTATATGCCTCATGCCGCCTATGTCGGAGTATCCAAAAAAGTGAAGATGGAGCAGGAGCGGACAAGGCTGCGTTCATTTGGTGAACGTTTCCGCCATTCTGATGAAGGAATTATTCTGCGCACCGCGGCCGAGGGCGAGGCCAGTGACGCGCTGCAGACGGATGTGCAGTTCCTGCGGGAGCTGTGGCAGGGGATCGAGGCCCGTTCGGAGGATACTCCGGTACCCGCGGAGCTTCACCGCGAGGCAGGTCTTGCCCACCGGCTGGTGAGAGATCTGCTTACTGTGGAATTGGACGAGGTTTGGATTGACGATCAGGAATTTTACACCGAGACGGAAGCTTTAATCAGGCAAATGGCGCCTACCATGCAATCCCGGCTGCGGTTCTATGATCAGTCTCACTCCAGTCATTCTTCTGTGGGGCTCATGAACCGCTATCAGGTGAATCATCAGCTGCAGGAGGCATTCGAGCGCCGTATCCGTCTGAGCAGCGGAGGAGATCTGGTCTGGGACGAAACGGAGGCTTTTACCGTGATTGATGTCAATACCGGTAAATTTGTCGGTTCGCGCGATTTGGAAGATACGGTGTTCCAGACGAATATGGAAGCGGCCGAGCAGATTGCCAGATTGCTGCGGCTGCGTGATGTAGGCGGCATTATTATCATTGATTTTATTGATATGGAGCAGGAATCGCACCGTGAACAGATCGCACACCGGCTGGAGAGTTTGCTCAAGCTTGACCGCACCAAATGCCAGGTTGTCGGCTGGACCCGTCTTGGACTGCTGGAGCTGACCCGCAAGAAGGTTCGTGACCATGTCATGAATCAATTGCTGGAGGTCTGTCCGGTTTGCAAGGGCAGGGGCAGAGTGAATATGTCCAGGCCATCAGGTGGCAAGTAAATAAACAGGCAGTTTGATAGCTGGAATGGAATTATATTGTTGCTATTGTGACTTATCCTGTGATAATATATTATGGTGCCTGTAGGAGTGGGATTTTTCCCCTGCAGTCATTTACCGCACAGAACAGGTTGACAAGCCCGGCCGGTTATTGAATCGGAAGGCACCTGCATCAGGCGAGTCTTCGAAAATAAGGAGGTGCACTACATGTTCGCGATTATTGAAACGGGTGGTAAACAATACAAGGTTCAAGAAGGCGATGTTCTTTACATCGAGAAATTGAACGCCGGTGATGGCGAGAGCGTAACGTTCGACCGCGTACTGGCTGTTTCCAATAAAGATGGTCTCGTAACCGGAACTCCCGTTGTTGCTGGAGCTTCTGTTACAGCTACAGTTGAGAGACACGGCAAAGGTCAAAAAATTATCGTTTACAAATACAAGGCGAAGAAAAACTACCGTCGTAAGCAAGGTCATCGTCAGCCGTATACGAAAGTAACGATTGGCTCGATCAAGGCTTAAGTGAGGGCGCAGGGATGATTACGATCACTATTTTGCGGCATTCCGCCGAGAATTCACGTATCGTATCATTTGCGATTGAAGGACATGCGAAGTTTAAGAATCCAGGCAAAGATATCATTTGCGCCGGGGTATCGGCCATTTCGGTCGGTACAGTCAACGCGATTGAGGAGCTTGCGGGCCTGGAGCTTCCAGCTTCCATGGACAATGGGTGGCTGCAGTCTGATATTCCGGAGCAGAGCGATCCCGTTATGAACGAAAGGGTACAGCTGCTGCTGGAATCGATGATTGTTATGCTCAGCACAATCGTAACCTCTTACGGAAAGTACGTTCAGATTCGTCAACTAACTCGGTAACAAAGGAGGGTACAACCATGTTGAAACTGAATCTTCAGTTATTCGCATCGAAGAAGGGTGTAGGTTCCACAAGAAATGGTCGTGACAGCCAATCGAAACGTTTGGGCGCCAAACGCGCAGACGGTCAATTGGTAACGGCGGGCAGCATCTTGTTCCGTCAACGCGGAACCAAAATCCATCCGGGCAATAATGTCGGGATCGGAAAAGATGACACATTATTCGCATTAATCGAAGGCGTTGTGAAGTTTGAACGCTGGGGACGTGTACGTAAGAAAGTTAGCGTATACTCGGTCGAGGCTGCTCCGGTAGCTGCGGCAGTCGAAGCGCAATAATCAAGCTCGCCCCGGTCTGCACGCAGGCCGGGGCTTCCTTTTTTTCCTTAGGCGGCGCCTGGAAGCATATGCTATACTGGTAATGGCTAGGAGAGAACAGGAAAGTAGGATCGGTCCATGAATCGCTTTAACAGGAACAAGTATTATGCAGCCGCGTCATTGATTATCCCAACCGCTGCCGTTCTCGCATGGCGGTTTGAGCCTTGGTTTTTAGCGGGTTTCGTTGTTTGGTTCGTGGCGGCCGGAGCGGTCTGGGCATGGTGTGTACGAAAAGAATTTGCGTTACGGGAAGCCCGGATGATTCATGTACAGCAGACATTATCAATAACAACTTTGAATCATCATCGTCATGACTGGATGAATGATTTGCAGGTTTTATACGGCTATATCAGGATGCAGAAGGCCGAGAAGGCCGTTCAATGTGTGGAGCAAATAAGAGAACGAATGATGACTGAGAGCAAGATCGCCAAGCTCGGCGTTCCATCGCTTGTCACTTTTCTGCAGTCCTTTCGAACGCTGACGAATGCGGTGGAGCTGGATATTGATATTGAGGGTGACCTTAATTTCATGGAATTGGGTATTGACGGTCATCGCGCGGCACAGACTATGCAGGACATTATTGATGCGTACCGGCTCGCGGTTAAACCGGATTCCGGAGATGCGGCTAAGCTGCTGGTCGATCTATCGCTGAACGAGAATACAATGACCGCATCGTTTCATTATGACGGCGGAATGAAGGATACAAACGAATGGAAGCATAAATGTAAACGGGCGATGACAGATTCGCCGCTGAGGGCAGCCGGAGCGGATATAGAACCGGACAATTTGGTGCTCCATGTGGAGCTTGTGAAATAAACGGAGGCTGGGGCATGTTTGTCGACAAAGCAAAGATTTTTGTAAAAGGCGGGGACGGCGGTAACGGTATCGTATCCTACCGCCGGGAGAAATATGTTCCCGAGGGCGGACCGGCCGGCGGAGACGGAGGCCGGGGAGCCGATGTGATTTTTCGCGTGGATGAAGGGCTTCGGACGCTGATGGACTTCCGGTATCAGAAGCATTTCAAGGCGGAGAAGGGCGAACGCGGCAAAGTAAAAAGCATGCATGGAGCCAATGCCGAGCACATGATTGTCCGGATACCGCCAGGCACGATTATTATTAATGACGATACCCAGGAAATTATCGCCGATATGACCCAGCACGGCCAGCAGGTCGTTGTAGCGCGCGGCGGACGTGGCGGACGGGGAAACTGCCGGTTTGCCACCGTAAGCAATCCGGCTCCGGATTTTGCCGAGAACGGAGAAGAAGGCCAGGAGCGCTGGATCGTTCTCGAGTTGAAGGTAATGGCGGATGTTGGACTGGTCGGATTTCCGAGTGTAGGCAAGTCTACGCTGCTCTCGGTCGTTTCGGGGGCGAAGCCGAAGATCGGCGCGTACCATTTTACAACGCTTTCACCGAATCTTGGTGTGGTCGAAGTCGGCGACGGCAGGAGCTTCGTCATGGCGGATCTGCCGGGTTTGATTGAGGGAGCTCATGAAGGTGTGGGACTGGGCCATGATTTTCTGAGACATGTGGAGCGGACGCGTGTTATTGTGCACGTGGTCGATATGTCTGGATCCGAAGGAAGAGATCCATTCGAGGACTGGAATAAGATCAATGAAGAGCTGGCTCTGTATAATCCGCTGCTGGCCAAACGTCCTCAAATCATTGCCGCCAACAAGATGGACATGCCGGATTCACAGGAGCAGCTGGAGCTGTTCCGAGAACAGTTGAGCGGGCTGGACGGCGAGATGGAGTACGAGATCGTTCCGATGTCTTCTCTGACCAAGCAGGGCGTGCAGGAACTGCTCTACAAAGCCGCGGATCTGCTTGAAACTGTACCGGAAATGCCGCTTATCGAAGAGGTCAAGGATGTAGCAGAGCGTAAAGTATATACGCTGGAGCAGCAGGAAGACGAGTCCTTTACCGTCGGCAAGGAAAACGAAGGCTTCTATGTCGAGAGCGCAGCAATCGAGAAATTTATGAGGCGCGTCAATTTGAACACGCATGATGCCGTCATGCGGTTCGCCCGCACACTGCGGAAAATGGGAGTCGACGCCGAGCTGCGTAAAATCGGAGCGAAGGACGGCGACACCGTTCGGATCGGGGATTTCTCATTCGAGTTCTTCGAAGGCAGCGATTATTTCTACGAATAAACGCTTCTCCCGCACTGGCTGATTTGGCATAGAAATGAAGTGGGACAGGAATAAGACGGACCCGGATAATATGCCGGGTCCGTCTTATTTTTGTTGGAAATACAAGAAAATTTAAATTCAGGTCTATACTATGCCAACGTTTCTAGGGGAAGAAGCGTTGTCCCTGAGGACGGCAAAGTTGTTTCTTCTTGTTTAAGAAGACACATACGGGAGCATTAAGCCTCAGGCTTCCCTCTTCTGTCAAATCAGGTATAATAGAAATATTGTGTTCATGGAATTGCCTATTGCCGCTTCGGTGGATATTCGATATAATGTCCACTATAGAAGAACAGATGTCTTTCTTAGGAGGACGGTTAGTGGCGGAACGATATTTTATCGTCCGAGAGGACATTTTGCCTGAGGCGATTGTCAAAACGATTCAGGTCAAAGAGATGCTCCAGCGCGGCGAGGCCGCTACTGTCCATGAAGCGACAGAGCGTGCCGGGCTGAGCAGAAGCGCCTTCTATAAGTACAAGGATGGCGTTCATATGCTGAATCAGCTCGAACGTGAACGGATCGTCACGATCTCCATGGATTTGGATCACCGATCCGGTGTCTTGTCCAAAGTGCTTGGTCTTGTTGCAAGCTCGGAGGGCAATGTGCTGACGATTCACCAGAGCATTCCGCTTCAAGGATTAGCCAATGTAGTAATTTCTGTCGATACTTCGCAGATGGGCGGGACGCTGACGGAGCTTATGACAGCCATTCATGAACAGGATGGCGTCCGCAAAGCGTCGGTCATCGGACAAGGATAGAACGAGTTGATGGAGGAGAAATCATGAAACCGGTAAAAGTGGGACTGCTTGGTCTTGGAACGGTTGGAACGGGTGTTGTTCGGATCGTCGAGGGACATCAGGAGGATTTGCAGAGCCAGGTGGGTTCGCCGATCGTTATTGATAAAATATTGGTGCAAAATGTGAATAAGAGCCGCGCGGTGAATATTGATCCGGGCAAGCTTACAGAGGATCCCTGGGATATTATTCATGATCCGGATATTTCCGTTATTGTCGAGGTCATGGGCGGGATTGAACTGACCAAAGGTTATATTCTCGAAGCATTGGCGAGGGGCAAGCATGTCATTACGGCCAATAAGGATCTGATGGCTCTGCATGGCCCCGAGATTCTGGCCAAAGCGCAGGAGCATGGATGCGATGTGCTCTATGAAGCCAGCGTCGCCGGAGGCATACCGATCATCCGCACGCTCGTCGAGGGTTTTTCTTCTGACCGGATCACAAAAATTATGGGGATTGTCAACGGAACGACCAACTTCATCCTGACCAAAATGACGCAGGAGGGCACTGCGTATACCGAAGCGCTGGCTGAAGCCCAGCAGCTTGGCTATGCCGAAGCGGATCCGACATCAGATGTCGAAGGGCTGGATGCGGCCCGCAAAATGACCATTCTTTCGACACTTGGCTTTCGTGCGAATATTGCACTGGAAGATGTGGATGTGAAGGGAATTTCATCGGTCAGCCGCGAGGATATTTTATATGCGGGCCGGCTTGGATATGTGGTGAAGCTGCTTGGAATTGCAGAGAGCCAGGATGACTTTATCAGCGTCAGCGTGCAGCCGACAATGGTGAAGCATACCCATCCGCTTGCTTCGGTCAATGGCGTCTTTAACGCGGTTTATGTATTTGGCGAAGCCGTCGGCGAAACCATGTTTTATGGCGCCGGAGCAGGAGAACTGCCGACGGCTACATCGATTGTGGCTGATCTGGTGGCTGTCATCAAGAATTTGAAGCTCGGTGTCAACGGCAAACAGGCGCTGCTCTCCTATAAGCAGAAGAAGCTCAAGACCGATGAGCAGATTGCATCGAAGTATTTTATGCTGCTGCATGTCGATGACCGCGCAGGCGTTCTGGCGAAGATCACGCAAGCCTTTGCAGAATGCGAGGTCAGTCTGGAATCGGTGCTTCAGCAGCCCAATGCAAGCATACCCGAAGCGGAAATCATCATTATTACGCATGATGCCAGCAAAGCGGCAGTTCTGAAGGTGCTGGAATCCTTTGAAAGTATGGATGTGGTTAAGACCATCAGGAGCGTTTACCGTGTAGAAGGCTGAGTCAGGCATTTAAGCAAGGAAACTAACTTTGCCGCCCAGGGGGCATCAAAGCCGTTTCTCTATGTATAACCCTTTTTGAAGGAGTATTGACACGCATGAGATACCTTCGTTTGCTTCAGAACGGCAAAGAATATTTGCCTGTAGTCTCGGATTGGGATGTGGTGTACGATGACTGATCGCAAAATAATCGTTAAGGTTCCTGCCAGCACGGCCAATTTGGGTCCAGGTTTCGACACGCTGGGCATGGCGCTTTCCCTCTATTCCTGGCTGGAGATGTCATTGCCCCGAAGCGGCAAGACGGTCATTGAACTGCATGGCGAGGGCTTGGATGGCATTCCGCTGGATAAGTCCAATCTGATTTACAAAGTAGCACAGCTGGTATTCGCAGAGGCAGACATTGAGATTCCGGAGCTGCACATCGCCATGTACAGCGATATTCCGCTTACCAGAGGACTTGGGAGCAGCGCTTCGGCTATCGTCGGAGCCTTGACGGCGGCCAACGCCCTGGTTGGCTTCCCGCTGACGGACGACCGGCTGTTCCAGATCGCGACGAAGCTGGAAGGGCATCCCGATAATGTCGGGGCTTCGCTTTTTGGCGGCATTGTTGTCTCGGCCTGGGACGGAGAGCGGGCGGAGAAGGTTCGCCTTGATCCGCATGGAGATCTTGAGGTCCTGGTAGCCATCCCGGCGTTTCATCTAGCAACGGAAAAAGCCCGTCATGCGCTGCCCGCGCACATACCGCATGCAGATGCAGTCTTCAATGTCGGCAGCAGCTCGCTGCTCGTCGCCGCATTGGCAAGCGGGAAGCTGGAGCTGATCAAGCATGCGATGCGGGACCGGCTGCATCAGCCTTACCGGGCCGCACTAATTCCGGGAATGCAGGAAATACTGATTAAGGCAACAGAGTACGGTGCTCTTGGAGCTGCTCTTAGCGGGGCGGGGCCGACACTGCTGACTCTTGTTGATACTAACAGTCTGCGCAAGGCGGAACTGGAGCAGTTTCTCATTCAGACACTCGGCAGGGCAGGAATCAAGGCGGAGACGATGTGGCTTAAGCCATGTGCGACTGGCCCTGAAATAACCATTCTGCAGGGTGAAGAGAGCGGCGGCTCGCTGCTGGAGCGGATTAAAGGAGAAGTAAGAGCATGATACGAGTTGCGTGTTTGACACAAGGATCAACATCGGATGAGGCGGCGAGATATCTGTTCTCCGGCGTCGAGGTTGATTACAAGTACTTTCGGATTATTGGAGATGTTTTTCTTGCCACAGCCGACGGGACAACCGACTACAGCATTATTCCAATAGAAAATACGATTGACGGCTCCGTAAGCCTACATACCGATTGGCTGATTGATGAGGTGAATCTGCCGATTCAGGCTGAGTGGGTATATCCTTCCATCCAGAATCTGATCGGGCCGCTGGCAGAGCTCTCCGGCGCAGACGGAGTCCTGGATTACAACCGGATTACCAAGGTAATGAGCCATCCTGTTGCCATGGCGCAGTGCCTGCAGTACCTGCGCAAGCATCTTCCGCATGCGGAACTGGAGCATGTGGGAAGCACGGCTGAAGCGGTAAGCATCGTAAGGGAAAATCCGCTAAGCGGATGGGCGGCTATCGGTCAGACGACGGCAGCATGGAACAACGGGCTTGATGTGCTTGAGCGGGGCGTAACCGATCATGACAACAATTTTACACGATTTCTTCTTATAGGCCCGGAGCCGTTGACCAGCAGACAATCGCAGGCATATAAAACAAGTATATTAATTACGCTGCCCGAGGATTATCCTGGTGCGCTTCATCAGGTGCTGTCGGCTTTCGCGTGGCGCAAAATCAATCTTTCCCGCATCGAGTCGCGCCCGACGAAAAAAAAGCTGGGCAATTATTATTTTCTGATCGATATCGAAATGTCATTGGATACCGTGTTGCTTCCATCCGCAATCAGCGAGATTGAGGCAATTGGCTGTCAGGTCCGCACGCTGGGCAGCTATCCCAGTTTCACATATGAAGGCTAATATTCCTGGAGGTGCACACACGCATATGGCAGAGCAAGTTATTTATTTGAATGGAGAATTCGTTACTAAGGAAAATGCAAAGGTATCGGTTTACGATCATGGCTTTCTTTATGGCGATGGAATATTTGAAGGGATTCGCATATATAACGGCAATATTTTCAAATGCAAGGAGCATCTTGACAGGCTGTACGACTCGGCAAAATCCATAATGCTGGATATTCCCCTTTCCTATGAGGAAATGGAACAAGCCTTGGTCGAGACAATCCGGCGCAATGAGTTCCGCGACGGGTATATCCGGCTGGTTGTGTCCCGCGGACCCGGCAATCTGGGGCTTGATCCGAACCGCTGCCCGACCGCATGGGTAATCATCATCGTCGAACAGCTGGCCATTTACCCGCCTGAAGCATACCGCGACGGCCTTGTCTCTGTATCGGTATCGCAGCGCCGCAACATCCCGGATGCGCTCAATCCGAAGATCAAATCGCTCAATTACCTCAATAATATTCTGGTTAAAATCCAGGCTAATCTTGCAGGCGTAGGCGAGGCAATCATGCTGAATGCCCAAGGCTATGTGGCGGAAGGTTCAAGCGACAATATTTTTATTATTAAGAAAGGTGTCGTGTACACGCCGCCCTGCTATGTCGGAGCGCTTGAAGGCATCACCCGCGCAGCCATTATCGAGCTGTGCGATAAACTGGGCTATAAGCTTAAGGAAGAGCCGTTCACGCTTCATGACGTATTTGTGGCCGACGAGGTGTTTTTCACAGGGACGGCTGCTGAAGTTATCGCTGTGCGCGAGGTGGACGGCAGAACGATCGGCTCCGGCAAAGCGGGCCCAATCACAACACATTTGCTTGAAGAATTCCGTAAGATTGTTGAAGTGGATGGCGTAAAAGTATACGAGTAATCATGGTTTTATTAGGGCCTGCTGCGGGATTTTGTCCCGCGACGGGCCAATTTTTTTTTGCTAAAGAGTGTGGCAGCCGCCTATCTCTCGCATAGGATGTAGGGATTGGTGGATGGGCGTTCGCCGCTGCCCATAAACTACAGACCGTGACAGGAGGTAAGTGGCAAGTGAAAATTCATATTGTGAAAAAAGGCGATTCATTATATATGATCGCTCAAAAGTATGGCGTGTCTTTGGAAGACATTGTTGAGCTTAATCCATCCATAACAAACGTAGATATGATTGATGTGGGAATGAAGATTAAAATCCCGGCATCGAAGCCGGAAGACATGGAAATCATGCATCAGCATGAGGTTAAACAAGGGGATACACTTTGGAAGCTGTCCAAAGCCTGGGGCGTTCCGCTGAGCGATATGATTAAAGCCAATCCTCAGCTCAAAAACCCGAACGTTCTGCTGACGGGTGAGATTGTCAACATTCCCAAGACCAGCACTCCGGGTCAAATGCCGCATATGCACGATGAGCATCATGAGGATGCAGGCCATCATCCGCTTCATCCATCTTCGGTGATGCAAGGCGTACAGGGTTTGATGGGGAAGATGTCCACGGCACCCTTCATCGGCAAAAAGCCGACTGGGCAAAAGCCGAGCACGATGCCTGTTCCAACTCCTGTCCCGACACCGGTTCCCATGCCCCTTCCAGAGCCTGCTCCTGCTCCAATGCCTGTTGTGCCAGTGATGGAGAAGCCGAAAACGTACCCGATCCATGTCGAATACGAGAAGCATATCGATTTGTTTCAACAATACGGAGTGCCGGCTACCGAGGTAATGTCATTGTATGATATGCCTAATATGCCGGAGAATGTCTCGCCGGCAATGCAAACTCATGGATACGGCTATCCTATGACTTCCCCGGCAATGTCCGGAGGCTATGGCCATCCAATGACTTCTCCGGCAATGTCCGGAGGCTATGGCTATTCAATGCCAACCGCTGTGAGTCCCGCTGAGATGGGGCCGGCTAATTGGTGTCCGCCTGGGCAGGTGATGGGCTCATCAACACTGCCTTGGGGAGCTCCGGCGCCAATGCCCTACGGACCGATGAGCGGTTACGGGATGGAGAACGAAATGGTATCTCCGGCAATGATGATGCCGCAAGGAGGGGGCTACGGGCAGTATGATCAAACGGCCGTGTCTCCGGCAATGATGATGCCGCAAGGAGGGGGCTACGGGCAGTATGATCAAACGGCCGTATCTCCGGCAATGATGATGCCGCAAGGAGGCGGCTATGGGCAGTATGATCAAACGGCCGTGTCTCCGGCAATGATGATGCCGCAAGGAGGCGGCTATGGGCAGTATGATCAAACGGCCGTATCTCCGGCAATGATGATGCCGCAAGGAGGCGGCTATGGGCAGTATGATCAAACGGCCGTATCTCCGGCAATGATGATGCCGCAAGGAGGGGGCTACGGTCATTATGATCAAACGGCCGTGTCTCCGGCGATGATGGGGCCATATGGAGGTTATCCGTCTGCAACGCTAAGCCAGGCGGAATCACCTTATCCGAGCTATAATTATGTCGGAAATGGCCAGGTGGCAGCCCAGCAGACCACCGGTTCCGGCAAAAAGCCCTGCAACTGCGGCTGCCATGACCGCGATGAGGAGGAGCAGGCCGAAATAAATGAGAGCGTCGAGCAAAGCCAGCCGGCCAAGGTGGCTAAAATCCGCAAGCCCGCTGCCAAGCCAGCAGTCCGGGTATCCCGTAAGGCACAGACCCAGCAAAGACAGAAAAACCGCGGCTCCTACCCATGGATTAACCGATAATTGAATTTAAATATATGGCTCTCTCCGGTCCTCGTTGGACAGGGGAGAGTCTTTTACTAACTGCTTCCGAAGTGAAAAATGTCATGTCCGGTCCGTCTTCTTCATTCTATCAGGGCTTTTGTTTCACAATGTTCCAAGGCGCATATTTCCTGAACAATGGAGGAATACTAGCAGAAAAGTTAAAAGGGGAGTTCCTCCATGATGGAATTCAGCCTGTGGAAGCAGTTGAAGAAGAGAATCCGCCGCCGCCGCCGATCCTTGTGGACGCTTGGCTCTATGCTCGTCCTAGTTAGTATATCGGCACTATCTGAAGACGTTTATGCTGCTAGCCTTCAGGATAGCAGCAGCTCCATGAACATAGCCTGGGTCGATGTCTCCCGAATGCTGCCGGAGATGCATGGAGAGAGTGAATCCTCTCCTGCTGCCAGCAGCAGTGTCATCAAGCTTCTGGCTGAGCATCAGGGGCAGGTGAAGGTTTGGCTGCATCGGACGTATATATGCGGTGAGGAGACGTCTTCACTTGGAACAGCGGATGCCCGAGCCGTTCTTGGGATGCTTAAGCAACACCCTGAATGGACGGCGGTTATAGGTGAAAACAGTTCGGTTGTAATGGAGCAGAGGATGGATGACTTGTCAGAAGATTGCAAAAGCCATGCCTATATTGGAATGGACAAGGATGGCAACCTCACATTATTCGATGGGCCGCCGAAAAAAGAGAAAGTCATGCGGACCTTTTTTCAGCTTGATGTTAACTACATGGAGAGCAGTCTGCCCAAGGAGCGAATGGATGAATTATTGAACGGTATACGGATAAGCGATCTGGACGGATACAACAGCGTGTTGTCCACATTCAGCGACTATGCGCTGGACGAAAGCGAGAAGGTCATGAAGTCCACTTATTGAAATAGAGGTGAAGCAGGACGTGCGTGGGTTGCCGCATGTCCTTTTTTGTGTGCATATAAGATTCCGGTGAAAGACAAAACGCGTGTTCTCATTCCGCTTATCATTTGTTATAATGGGAGGTAGGCAAAAAAGGCCAATTGACTGGCATGAGGAGAGATTAGGCCTTGCGTGTATTAGGAATCGATCCGGGAATCGCCATTGTAGGATTCGGATTCATCGATAAAATAGGACATAAACTTGTTCCCGTCCAGTATGGCTGCATTGAAACCAAGGCGCATACTCCCCAGGAAGAGCGGTTACTGCAGGTGTATGAGTCGACTTGCTCGCTCCTTGACAAATATAAGCCGGATACTGTAGCGGTCGAGAAGCTTTTCTTCAACCGGAATGTGACAACAGCCTTTGCGGTTGGCCAGGCGCGCGGCGTTATCATACTGGCTGCCGCGCAGCGGGGACTGCCGGTTTCTGAATATACACCGCTGCAGGTGAAGCAGGCGGTTGTGGGTTACGGGAAGGCGGAGAAGCGCCAGGTGCAGGAGATGGTCAAGATGCTGCTGAAGCTCAGCGCAATCCCGAAGCCGGATGATGTTGCCGATGCGCTGGCCATCGGAATTTGCCATGCCCATTCATCCGTGCTTACCGCTAAAATTAACGAGGTGACACGCCGATGATCGATTTTGTGAAAGGCCGCGTTGTTCATCTGGATGCTGAATATGTGGTTATTGATGTCCGGGATATCGGATACCGTGTCTATACGCCCAATCCATACGCGTTTGCGGCAGGAGATGAGAGTGTAACGGTTTATACCCATCATCATGTCAGAGAGGATGCTATACTGCTGTTCGGGTTTCAAAGCCGCGAGGAGCAGGCGATGTTTCGCAGGCTCCTTGAGGTTTCCGGAATCGGGCCGCGCGTGGCATTGGGGATCCTCGCAGGAGGAAGACCGGAGACAATTATCGCCGCCATCCAGCAGGAGAATGTAGCGTTTCTGATGAAGCTGCCGGGAATCGGGAAGAAGACGGCGCAGAGGATGATTCTGGACTTGAAGGATAAGCTTGCTTCCGTATCTCCGGGATTCGGCGTTAACGGAGGCTGGTCGCTTGAAGAGGACTTTGCTCCAGCAGGTGCAGGTGAAGGCGGTAAGGTTTGGCAGGAAGCACGTGAAGCTCTTGGTGCGTTGGGCTATACGGCGGCTGAGCTTGACAGGGCCTGGACCTTGCTGCAAGGCACGGCAGTTCCGGACGAGACAGTAGACGCGCTTATGAAAAGAGCGCTGCAGCAGTTGTTTAAAGGTTGAGGGGAAGGAGGCAGGCGCGAATGGATGATCGGATAATTTCCGCTAACCTCATGATGGAAGACCAGGCGGTGGAGCTTAGTTTGCGTCCCCGTTACCTGGCTGAATATATTGGCCAAACGCAGGTCAAGGAAAATTTGAAAGTGTTTATCGAAGCCGCCAAACTGCGCAAGGAAGCGCTCGATCATGTGCTTTTGTATGGTCCCCCGGGGCTTGGCAAGACCACGCTCTCCAATATTATCGCCAATGAGCTTGGAGTAAATTTGCGGACGACGAGCGGCCCTGCGATCGAGCGTCCCGGCGATCTTGCCGCATTGCTTACGAATTTGCAGGAAGGCGATGTGCTGTTTATCGACGAGATCCACCGTCTCCACCGGAGTGTTGAGGAGGTGCTGTACCCGGCGATGGAGGACTTTGCGCTGGATATTATGATCGGCAAGGGACCAAGCGCCCGCTCTGTCCGGCTGGAGCTGCCGCCCTTTACTCTTATTGGCGCCACCACAAGGGCAGGGTTGCTCTCTGCGCCTCTGCGGGACCGGTTCGGAGTGACCAGCCGACTGGAATTCTATAATGTTGATGAGCTTGCTTACATCGTCAACCGCGCTGCGGAAATATTGGGAGTGAGTGTGATTGGCGAGGCGGCCGGGGAGATTGCGACGCGCTCGCGAGGGACGCCGCGTATTGCCAACAGGCTGCTCAAGCGGGTGCGCGATTTTGCCCAGGTGCGCGGGGACGGGATTGTCACCCATGAATTGGCGCAATCCGCACTTGGTCTGATCCAGGTTGATGCGCTGGGGCTTGATCAAATCGATCACAAAATGCTCCGTGCCATGATTTCCAATTATCGCGGCGGTCCGGTGGGTCTTGACACCATTGCCGCTACAATCGGCGAGGAGAGTCAGACGATAGAGGATGTATACGAGCCTTATTTGATGCAAATCGGATTTCTCCAACGTTCTCCGCGCGGCCGCATCGTCACACCGCTCGCTTATCTTCACCTTGGTCTGCCTGTGCCGCAGCGTTTTACAGGTGATGAGGAGAGTTAGCGGCAGCCATAAGCGTGTGTTCGTTCGTATGCCTGCAATGACCCTTTGATATGGAGCATATCGGGTAGTTTGGCTGAAGGAACAAAGGAGGCGGTCTTCTCAAATGGGGAAGCGCGTGAAGGAAAATGAAGGCGAGAGGCTTATCGTTTTGTATGACGGTGTCTGCAATTTGTGCTTGACCAGTGTGCGGCGAATGAAGGAGCTGCGCTCATCGGCGGATTTGAGGTTTATCTCCATCCAATCCCTCGAAGAGAGTGAGGAGGAGATTGCAAGCATTCAATCATTCCCCCGCGAACAACTGCTCTCCAGGCTTCATGTCATTGATCAGGGCGGGGCTGTTTATGCAGGAGCAGATGGTATAGTTCGTATTCTGCGTACTGTCCGTAATTTGAAGTGGGTGGCTCTTCTCTACCGTATACCGGGTATGCGGGGAATGGCTGATTACTTGTACAGATATATTGCTGCAAGACGTTATGACTGGTTTGGCAAAGCAGACGATGGCTGTACGAATGGGTCGTGCACCCTGCCGAGGCGTGAATAAGCATAAGGGGGATGAACGGCATATGAATGTCATGCGTGCAGGCTCTGATAAGAAGGCTGCGGGATCAAAAGGTCCCAAAGCAAGCTACAACTGGGCCGCTACTGCAATGCTTTCAGCACTTGTATTTCTGCTGGTTGCTGCTGCACAGCCTGCTCAGGGAGCGGTTACGTCACTGGATACCATCCGGGTGGGGCTGTTCCTGGATGTTCCGGGCAAATATACGCTGAATACGGCGACAGCCACAGTCTCCTCCGCAGCCCCGATCCAGGTGGGCTTGAGGCAGCCTTCCGGCGTTACGCCATTGTTTCAATCATCCGCTGGAGAGTCGATCCGTTTCACATTGGACGACTATAAGCCGAAGGTGCTTGAGACCGGCGACTTCCAGACGGCGCTCAGTGCCGCCAAACGGTTGAAAGCAATAGGCGGAACACCGCTGCTGACTTCCCTATTCGAAAACAACGGAACAGCATACCAGGTTCTTGAAGGTACATACACAACAGCAGCAGCAGCGCGCACCGCCAGTGAGAAATGGCAGAAGGACGGCACAATCGCTGCTCTGGGAGGACAAGCCAAGCCGGATATCACCGGTCCTCTGCATGCTGAGGCAGGCTCGTTTAACACCCGGGAAGAAGCTGCGGCTGCGGCGAAATCGTTCGGAGCAGCGGGTATTGACGCGTTCGCAGCAATCAAATCTGTTGGAGGCGCAGCGGGTTCCTACACTGTCATTGTCGGTGCTGCTGCTGATTCGGCCGCATTGGACAATATCAAAGCGCAGGCTGCCGCAGCGGATAACGGCTTGCCGCTGACCGCAACCGATCCCGCTGCCGCTTATGTCATTATCCGCAATGATCATACCATCTCGGAAGCGGCCGCCGCGCCTCAGATGCTGTATTCTGTCCCGATGGCCGAATCGAAGTTGTGGTTGTCCACATCAGCCTCCAGCGGAATTAAACTGACAGAACGATACAACCGCAGCTACCGGGGGCAAATTGAGCTGAGCGGAGTCAACAATAAGCTGACCGTTATTAATGAACTGCCCTTTGAACAATATCTGTACGCTGTTGTAGGAGCGGAAATGCCGGCCTCCTGGCCTGCCGAAGCCCTCAAATCGCAAGCGGTGGCTGCCCGCACCTATGCCTTGTTCCAAGGCTTTAAATTTCAGGTTGCGCATGTTGTGGATACGACGCTAAGCCAGGCTTACGGTGGAATTGGTTCGGAGAAGCCCACAACAATTGCCGCAGTGGATGCAACCAAAGGTGAGGTTCTTACGTATAACGGGAGCGTAATCGAAGCTTTGTTCTCTTCCAGCGCAGGCGGACAAACAGCTGACTCCATGGAAATCTGGGGCAATGATGTCGGCTACCTGAAGACAGTACCGAGCCCGGATGAATCCTCCGAGAAGGGACTCAAGCATTGGCAGCGCGCTGTCCTTCCGACAGGAGTGGTCGGTTATATCCGCGAGGATCTGCTGGAAGAGACGGGGGAGAAGAATGCAGCGGGCCAGCCGCTGATGCGGGTGAATGCCGACTCCGTCCAGGTCAGACCCGCCCCATTAGTGGATGAGAAGGCAGCTCCCGTGGCTCAGGTATCCAAAGGTACTTTGGTTACGGTCATTGAGACCGTAACTGAGTCCAACCAGATGTCGTGGATCAGGGGACCCTATACTTCCGACGCGCTGTTGGCGCTCATGAAGGGCAAGGTTCCAACCGCGGTGAGCGGAGCGGTCAAGACGTTCGAAGTGAGCCAGAAAGGTCCATCCGGACGTCCAACCGAGATTCTGGTCAATGGTCAGAAGGTGGATGTGAAAACACCAGACTCCTACCGTTCCGCTTTTGGAGGGCTGCCGAGCACGTTGTTTACCATTGACCAAACCGCGCGCTTAACGATTGCAGGCGCCAGCGGCCGGGTCAGCGAGAGGCCGGCGGAAGGCGGCACGCTTATGGCCGCGGGCAGCTCCCAAACGAAGGAGTTGAGCGGCAATATATTCGTTCTGAACGGTGATGGTACAGTGAGAGCGGCAACCACGGAACCGGCGTTCCGGTTTGTCGGGCACGGAAACGGGCATGGCGTGGGTCTATCGCAATATGGCGCTTTGGGACTTGCGGGATCAGGGTATGACTACAAATATATTTTGCAATACTACTTTAAAGATGTAACGATCATGAAGGAATGAGAAATAACAGATGAATGTAGATGATTTTGATTTTGAACTGCCGGAATCGCTGATTGCCCAGACGCCGCTTGCGGATCGAACCGCTTCCAGGCTGCTGAGCCTCTCTGCCGGGACAGGCGTTATCGGCCATCACCGTTTTGTAGACCTGCTGACGATGCTGGTCCCCGGAGACACCATTATACTTAATGATACGAGAGTAATGCCGGCCAGACTCCTGGGAATCAAGGCGGATACAGGAGCCAAAGCCGAGCTGCTTCTGTTGAAACAACTGGCCGGAGACCGATGGGAGACCTTGGCCAAGCCGGGCAAACGGTTAAAAGTTGGCGCAGAGCTGATTTTTGGCGAAGACAGCCAGGGCCAGCCTCTTTTGAAGGCTACGATTATTGGCGAAGACGACATGGGAGCCAGGATAGTTGAATTTCATTACGCGGGCATCTTTAACGAGCTGCTCGACCGCCTTGGCGAGATGCCGCTGCCGCCGTACATCAAGGAACGGCTGGATGACCGTGAGCGGTATCAGACCGTGTACGCGAAGCATGAAGGCTCAGCCGCCGCTCCTACGGCAGGGCTGCATTTTACGCAATCGCTGCTGGAGCAGATAACGGCAAAAGGCGTTCATATTGCCTATATAACTCTGCATGTCGGACTGGGCACGTTTCGGCCTATGTCGGTGGAACGAATCGAAGAGCATACGATGCATTCGGAATATTATGAATTGAGCGAGGAGACAGCTGCTGTGCTGCAGGCGGCGCGTGATCGCGGCAGCCGGATAATAGCGGTGGGGACTACCTCGGCCCGGACGCTGGAAACGGTGGCCAGCCGCTTTGAGGGAGGACCGATACGCGAGAGCAGCGGATGGACGGATATTTTCATTTATCCCGGTTATACGTTCAAGCTTGTCAACGCGCTGCTGACCAATTTTCACCTGCCGAAGTCAACGCTTGTCATGCTGGTCAGTGCGCTCGCAGGGCGTGAGGCGGTGATGAGAGCCTATCAGGAAGCAATTGATCGAGAATATCGCTTTTTCAGCTTTGGCGATGCGATGTTTATCTACTAGGAATGGACGAGAGCAAATTGGCGATTACTTACGAATTGATTAAAACCTGCAAGCAGTCCGGAGCCAGACTCGGAAGGGTGCACACTCCCCATGGAGTCATTGAGACACCGGCATTTATGCCGGTTGGCACTCAGGCAACGGTCAAGACGATGAGTCCTGAAGAACTGAAGCAGATGGATGCCCATATTATACTGAGCAATACCTATCACTTGTTTATTCGCCCAGGACATGAAATTGTGAAGAAAGCCGGCGGATTGCATAAGTTTATGAACTGGGACCGGCCTATTTTGACAGACAGCGGCGGATTTCAGGTATTTAGTTTGAGCAACATGCGTAAAATCAAGGAAGAGGGTGTGGAGTTTCGCTCCCATCTGAACGGGGACAAGCTGTTTCTCTCTCCGGAGAAAGCGATGGAAATCCAAAATGCTCTGGGCTCCGATATTATGATGGCTTTCGACGAGTGTGCTCCTTATCCAGCCGAATATGATTATGTGAAGAAATCGCTGGAACGGACCACCCGCTGGGCGGAGCGTTGCCTGGAGTCCCATGCAAGACCTCAGGACCAGGGTCTTTTCGCTATTGTTCAGGGCGGCATGTTTGAAGATTTGCGGCGCCAAAGCGCGACCGAGTTGACTTCCATGGATTTCCCGGGGTATGCTATTGGTGGGCTTAGCGTTGGAGAACCGAAGGATATGATGTATAACGTGCTTGAATGTACGGTTCCGCTGCTTCCAGCCGGGAAACCCCGTTATTTGATGGGAGTAGGCTCACCGGATGCTCTCATTGACGGTGCGATCCGCGGAATTGATATGTTCGATTGCGTTCTGCCGACCCGTATTGCGCGTAATGGTACAACCATGACAAGCAGTGGAAGACTTGTTATACGAAATGCCAAGTATGCCGAGGATTTTGGGCCGCTGGATCCGGAATGTTCCTGCTACACCTGTAAGAATTATTCCCGCGCATACATACGCCATCTTATCAAGGCGGAGGAAACGTTCGGTATCCGGCTTACGACGATCCACAATTTGCATTTTCTACTGCAGCTCATGAGGGACGTTCGCCAAGCAATTATGGAAGACCGGCTGCTCGATTTCCGGGAGACCTTCTTTGCTCAATACGGTCTGTTTGAGAACACCAAAGGATTTTAAGGAAAGGGGTGAAAGAAAATGACAGGATTAACATCTATTCTGCCATTTGTACTGATGTTTGCGGTTTTTTATTTTCTCCTTATCCGTCCACAGCAGCGCAAATCCAAACAACGCAGCAACATGCTGAGCCAATTAAAGAAAGGCGATAAAATCGTCACGATTGGCGGCATGCACGGAACGGTCTTGGAACTTAGCGATGATATCGTGGTATTGCGTGTAAATGACGCGACAAAAATTACCTTTGACCGCAGTGCGGTGAATAACATTGTAACCGCAAGCGCACCAGTCTCACTTGATAAGAAAGAAGAGTCAGCTACATAAATAAACAGCCTTCTTGTCAATAAAAGGCCGGCATCTGAAGAGGTTTCTTGCCTCTATCAGCTGCCGGCCTTTTCAATTGGAATTAAGAGATTCAAATGAATATATTCCAGTGGGCGTGGGAAGATCTTAGGATTCCAGAGTGATAAAATACCAATGGCTTTCCGGATGAATGGGAATTTGCGAGACGATGTTAAGTCCGCTGACATGAGCCAAATCCGTGAGCTCTTCCCGGGTCGGTATCGGAAACGGTTTCTGCTGGGCAGGCGTGAGACTGTTGAAGGCATCTGAAAATATTTTACCGCCGGAGGCTGCATGAAGCGGAGTGATGATGGATACCGAGCCGTCTCCAGCCAGAAATCCGCTTACCTTCTCAAGCATCCATTTGCGGTCCCGGGGTTTGACCTGATGCAGAACGTTATTCAGCATGACCAGATCTACCGGCTCTTTGGGACCCTTCCAGCTGCGAAAATCTCCCTGCACCAGTTCAATTCTGCCATGGTACTGACGTCTTGTTCCTTTTAGGGACTTGCCAATTAAAGAACGATTTTGCTCGATCCCTATTAATTTAAGTCTTCTGTCCCTTTTAGCCAGTTTTTTCAGATAGGTGGCACGGCCGCAGCCGATGTCCAGAATGGTTTTGGCTCCCTGCCTGCGCACCCATTGCAAGATTTTTGGGTAGGCGAGGGTCTCCAGCAGAGAGGAAAAAGAAGTCGATAATGATTGGGAATATGTATGTGTGCTGTTAGAAGAGGCTGTCAACAGGTCCGGGAAGCGCAGCAGCGTCGGAATGTGGATCTCCATCATTTCCTCCAGCCAGTGTCCTATCGATTCGTTGCTTTCGCTTGAAGCATACTGCCGCATGATGGAGCTTGTCATATAGATATCCCCGGTTTTATGCAAATGCCCGACTTCAACCCCCACATCAGCCCACTGCTGAAGCAGCAGAGGATCCAGCCCATAGCGTTCGGCAATATGGGCAATGGTGCCACCCTGAGAGAACCGGTCAAACAGCTGGGCGGTATAGCCAACATAAGCATGCCAGCTCGAGATAAAGGAGGTATTTTGTTTTGCCCATTTTTTGGCCTGAAAATGGCGGTTCCATTCAATTATGTGCTCTATCATGAGAGCACCTCCCATTGTGCGTTCTTTTGTTCGATGCAGGAGAGCATCATAGAAATAAATACCGCCATTTAGCCGAGTTGAAACGGGGACTGAAGTAGGGGAAGTACAGTTTCTTCAGGAATTCCTGGAAGTCAAAACAAAAAACACGCTCCGGCTGCAAGAGCCGGGCGTGCGGTGAAGAATGTGTTGGGAAATCAGTTAAGTTTCATTCCTCACGAACGAAACTGACATTTGCGGATCCTTGTGCTGGCGAAGCCTCGGGTCTTCTTTTGCGATTTTTGGATGGATCTTTGAACGGACTGAACTTCATGCCGAGCGTCGAGGCCGCAAGGCCAAGTAGCAAACCCCCGCACATATCGATGAGCCAGTGTATACCCAGGTAGAAAATCGCAAAGATCACGACAACCGCACTGATGCTGCAGAACCAGGCCCAGCGTTTGTTGCCTGAGCGTATAGCCAGAATGGCAAGCGTTACGGATATGGAGGTGTGCAGGCTTGGGAAGCAATTATTTATTCCGGATAAAGCCCGGTATTCCGTCTCGAAGTGTGGAAAAGCGTCAAGCATCAAAAACTGCACAGTCGGATCATGCGCCCAAACCTCATTGACAGGGAAATATAAATAAAACGGGATAGCTACAAGATAGTTCAGCATGATCGCGTAGCATAACGCGTAGAACATGCGCCGGGTTTTTTCCTGATACGTATAAAGACCGATTGAAGTGATGAGCAGCGCTTGAAATACAACGACATACATCATCGCCAGTACAGTCGTCAAAATATCATTTTTAAAAAAATGCTGCAGGTTGCCCACAAAATGACCTTCGATTGATTGAAAAAAAGTAGCGAAATCATGAGTGTTTATCATATTTTGTTCGATAGAAAGCTCATATTTATTGAAAAATAAAATGAGCATCATTGCTGCAAAATGAAGCAGGTATTTGCGGTTCGTCGCCAGCTCTTTCAGAAATAATCCGCCGATGCGGAGCGGGTTGCTCAAAGAACCATACCCCAATAAAATGACAACCACAATCGTGGTGTAGATGGCAACGGTTGTCATATTGTTGAACAGAATCATCGTATTTACTTCCCCCCAAAAAACCGGTTTCTATGGCTGCGATTCAGTATAGCATATTTTAAGGGGGAGACCGCATGTTCAAAAACTGTTCACGAATTGGATGTATTCGCTCAGGAGCGTTTGGCATTTACGCCTACCATTCCGCCGACCATGCCGCACAGAAGCGTTTCCAGAAGCATGATCAAGGTTCGTCCGCTGACTCCCGTATTGGAAGCCATGAAGCTGATAAACAGCACCAGCACCGCATAGAAAAGACCCAGCATCCCGCCTGAATACCAGCCGCGGCGTCCGGATCTCCGGCCTGATACGAAGCCGCCGGCTAGGGCTGCGCAGCCATGGACGATCATACTGTAGGAAGGCAGCTCGCTTTCCTGCATGCTGCCCCATCTTAACAATGCCGACAGCAGCAGGGCTCCGGCAGCCAGCCAGATCCCCGCATACAGAAGTCCCGAGAGCATGGGCGATTTCATATGCACATTAGGAACATTTTTCATTGGATTCATTCCGTGCAGCCTCCTTAAGAATTATAGCGATGCTTTCCTTCCACGGATGACATGCTGCCAGAGAATCATTTTATACCCGGGAAGGACAGGTTAAAACTTTTCGTTACTAAACATATGGTCAAGCTGACAAGAATAGTACAAGTCGAGCGGTAATATTCCAATTGTGGCAAAGAAGATTCCATGGGGCAGAATTTGGGGCAGGAGATGAATATAACCAACCCTTTTGGACGTATGACCCCGCACATGGAAGGTGACAATACTCCTTAGAACTTTGGGAGGACGTGATCTGATGGACCTCTGGATTCTTGCGCTCCGTACCGTTTTGATTTATTTTGTGGTCTTTCTGACCTTGCGTTTCATGGGGAAAAGAGAGATCGGCCGGTTGTCAGTCTTTGATCTTGTGATCTCTGTCATGATCGCGGAAATTGCGGTCATTGTCATTGAAGACACGTCAAGACCGATGATGGAAGGCTTGCTTCCGATGGCCGTACTGGTCATAATCCAGATTGGAATTGCGTTAATCACCCTGAAAAGCCACACGCTTCGCACATGGTTTGATGGTAAGCCCTCGGTCGTTATTCAGGGAGGCAAGCTGGATCGCGAGGCCATGAAAAAGCAGCGATACAATCTGGATGATCTCATGCTGCAGCTTCGGGAAAATCAGATATCTTCCGTTGCCGATGTTGAATTCGCGCTTCTTGAACCAAGCGGCAAATTATCCGTCATCGAAAAAGAGAATCCGCAGCCGGATGAACCGGATGCCAACAACCGGCAAGATTCCGAATGGGCCAAAAAATCAACGCCGCCGAAGCCTTTTCCCAAAAATTTCAGATTCGAATCCCTGCCTGTTGCCTTGATCATGGACGGCAAGCTGCAAACCGATAATTTGGAGCGTATGGGCAAAGACCGTTTCTGGCTTAATAATCAACTGCGCCAGAATGGCGTGTATGATATGAAGAAAATATTTCTCTGCACCATTGACCACAATGGCAAGCTGTATATCGATGACGGCCGCAAATAAGGACCGTTCTTTCTCTCCCCGGATGAGAAGGAGCGATCCTTTTTTCTGCCCATTCCTCTTTAGGATTTAGATATTATTTAGCGGAACCACCTTCCGATCAGGGGGAGCCGGGCGGCATCGTAACGGTCAATAATGCGAAGCTTAACCATTAGAATCAAATATACCAAAACGCCCAGGAGGCAGGCTGCGGTCATGTTTTGCCATAATGCTGGCAGGGTTTGTTGATTCATCATCCAGAGGGAGACAGCCCCCATGATAACCATTGCCGCTCCGACCTTCAGGAAGTCCATAATGTTCATCCGGAATTTGACAAAACGCATAACACTGAATGCATGAAGCAAAGTGACCAGCACGATATTGATATTGATGGCGATCAGAGCGCCATAGATGCCAAGCTCAGGGTCAGAAGCTAATTTGATAATAAGGAGAAGCTTGACCACTGCGCCAATGAATGTATTCATAAGAGCTGTACCTGGCTTCTCCAGCGCCTGGAGCGCAGCCTGGAGCGGAGCCTGCATGTAAATAAAGAGACCGATTGGCGCCATCCACTTGAGCATGGGGGCAATTTCCGCATGATTGTACAGCAGCCGGCAGATCGGTTCGGCGAACAGAGCCATCACCACGACGAAGGGGGCGCCAGTGACCAGGGCCAGCCGCATCGATTGGTGAAGCCGCTTATGGATTGTCGTCCAATCTCCTTTGGCTGCTGCTTCAGAAAGCGAGGGAATCAGAGAAACAGCCAGCGAGTAAGTAAGCGCCGTCGGCAGAAGCAGGATAGGGATGATCATTCCCTGCAGGGCGCCATACTGGGCAGTTGCAATGCCGGTTGCGATACCCGCGGCTGCGAGCGCACGAGCGGTGAAAATGGATTCGAGCAGGTAGGAAAAGGAGCCGATCATTCTGCTTGCCGTCACGGGGACGGACAGATTGATGAGGCGCCGCAGAATTGGTTTTTGACTATCGCTGCCCATTATTGGCTGGCCGGGCTGATAGGCGGCTTCCAGACTGTCTGCCGCTTCATGCTGCGGGGCGGAGGATTGCCGGCGCTTGTCCCGGACATATTGCCAGACTAGTACCGCCAATCCCATAATTTCACCAGCAACGACGCCGATCATGGCGCCTGCCGCCGCCCATGCCAGACCGTAAGGAAGCAGCCAGCTTGCAAACAGGAGTACAAAAACAATACGGAAAATCGTTTCGACGGTCGTGGAAATCGCGGTTGGAATCATATTTTGTTTGCCTTGAAAATAGCCCCTGTATACGGAAGAAATCCCGATTATGAGAAGGAGGGGGGTCATCATGAGAAAGGTCTGATAAACGCGCTGGTCCGTCATCAAATGCTTGACCATCCATGGGGTAAGCAGAATAAAGGAGACTGTCAGCACGCAGGACAGAGAAACCACCAGTCCCATTGCCGTCCGGAAAATTTGTTTTACGCGTCTATGATCGCCTTGTGACTCCGCCTCGGCAATCCATTTGGCGATTGCCAGGGGAATCCCGCCTGTTATAAGGGTAAGAAGCACGATCAGGAAAGGGTAACCGAGCTGGTATAGGCCCACGCCCTCCGCTCCGATGATTCGCGGCAGCGCAATACGGGGAATGAACGCAAGTATGCGATTCACGACTCCGGCAGCCAGCAGGATAAGAGCCCCTTTGATAAACGTTTGCTTGGTCACGGTCGTTCCCTCTTTCCTCCACGATTAATGGACGTGCTCAAGTGAATGACAGCATGCAGACGCTAACCTGTCCTGTCTTCATGTTTATGCGAGGCATGTCCGTTTCCATGCAGCCAATTTTGAACCTGCAGCAGGAATCCAGGGGCAGGCGGCGAATATAAGGAGCAGCAGAGAAAGAAAGCAGGAAGTGCGAAAGGAGTTGTTCCCTTGACAACGGAGAATAATCTTTTATTGACCGATGACGATAAGCCGATGACAAGTGAAGAATGGGTGAGCTCGATTGAATCGCTGTGTCAGAGCAAAGCGGAAGAGTTCAGGCTTGTGGGCTACGAATATGTTTCTGGCAAGGATATATGGGAATGTGTCAGTGAGAAATACGCCAAGACCGGAGAACCGATGATGCACCAGGTGGTAAATGACATTTTGTCGCTCAAGGTAACGAAATTCATGAACTTTATGACCATCAGCGCCTATAAAGGAACCCATTTTTAAAAGAGGGGCTCTTTTTTTTTGACTCGTTTTTGCACCATCGTTATAATAGGAATATTGACATGAGAATTTAAGGGGGAACTAAGGGTATTATGAACCGTCGTCTGCTAGCATTTGTGCTCATCGTCGTCGTATCCGTCGGCGTCGTAGCAGCAACTAGCCCTATGATCATTGACAAGGTCAGGCTGGGTCTTGATCTGAAGGGTGGATTCGAAATTCTGTACGAGGCACAACCGATTGAAGCAGGTGGAAAGGTTACCAAAGAGTCCTTGACCGAGACAGCCAAAAGTCTCGAACAGCGTGCAAACGCAACGGGGGTTGCTGAGCCTGACGTAACAACTGAAGGTTCAAACCGGATTCGCGTCAAGATTGCAGGAGTCACCGATGAGAATAAAGTGCGTGATATTCTCAAGAAACCGGCTGAGCTTACCTTCCGCAGTGCCCGCGGCTGTGCTGACGACGCAGGCTATTGCAAGGTGGAGCTTCAAGGGAACGAGTTCAAACAAAATGGGGCGGATATCCGCCAAACCAATTTGAACCAGTATGAGATATCCATAAAGATGAAGGATAAAAGCAAATTTGCCGAGATAACCAGAGAAATTTCGAAGCTTTCTCCAAAAAATCAATTGGCCATTTATTTGGATGATACAGAGCTATCAGCGCCTAACGTCGCACAGGAAATCAACAGCGATGAAGCTGTTATAACCGGTGATTACACCCGTGAGGAAGCAACCGATCTGAAGAATACAATCAACCTTGGCGCACTTCCGCTTAAATTGACGGAGAAATATACCCAGAGCGTAGGGGCGACCTTGGGCAAACTTTCCTTGCAGGAAACATTGTTTGCCGGTGCGCTCGGAACGGTACTTATCCTGCTGTTTATGATGATTTTTTACCGTCTGCCTGGAATTATTGCCAGTGTGTCGATCGTGGTGTTCATCTGGCTTTTGCTCCTGTGCTTCAACTTGATTAATGCGACACTTACTCTGCCTGGTATTGCCGCCTTTATATTGGGAATCGGGATGGCGGTCGACGCCAACATAATTATGGCGGAACGGATCAAGGAGGAAATGCGCAGCGGCAAGAGCATCATGTCCTCGCATAAGGCCGGTTCCAAAAACTCTTTCCGGACCATTATTGATGCGCACGTAACGACAGGGATTGCAGGGATCGTGCTTTATTTCCTTGGGACAGGCGCTGTCAAAGGCTTTGCGATCATTCTCATCCTGACCATTATTGTGAGTATACTGTCCAACGTGTTCATCTCCCGCTTTCTCCTTTCCCTGCTTATTCGCAGTAACTTGGTGAAAAAACCGGGATATTTCGGAGTCAAGGAGGAGGATATCCGTGCGCTTTAATAAATTTGGTCATGATTCGAACATCAAGTTCGATTTTGTAAAAAGATCGCGTTACTTCTTTATCTTTTCGATTGCCATCACGATATTGGGAATCGCTATGCTCGGCATTTTTGGAATGAATTACGGGGTTGATTTTCGTGCAGGCTCCAGTGTCGATATCGCCGTCAAGAAGGATATGAGTGGACAAAAGGAAGCCATCGAGAAGTTCCTTGCGGATAACGGCCTGGGTCAACCGGCCATAACCGTTGGAGCCAGCCGTGTAACCATGCGCTTTGACACCGTTCTTGACGACGCCAAGGAAAGAACGCTTAAAGATGGCTTTGCTGCGAATTTTGACAAGGATGCATCCGCCGAGGTGAATACGGTTGATGTTGAAATTGCCAAAGAACTGGAACGCAATGCATTAATTGCGATGCTCGTTGCAAGTTTGGGTATCGTGATCTATGTAAGCATCCGTTTTGAATGGCGCTTTGCGCTCGCGGCGATTGTCGCCCTGATGCATGACGCCTTCATCGTAATCAGTGTGTTCTCGATTCTGCAGCTGGAAGTGAATTTGCCGTTCATCGTTGCGGTATTGACCATTATCGGTTACTCCATTAACGATACGATCGTCATATTTGACCGTGTGCGCGAGAATTTACGTTTTGCCAAGATCAAGAAGCCGTCCGATCTGGACGAGCTGGTTAATGCCAGCGTAGGGCAGACGTTCACGCGGTCCATTAATACGGTATTGACTGTTGCGGTCGCTGCAATTTGTTTGTTGATATTCGGCAGTGAAGCCATCAAACTGTTCTCACTGGCCATTCTCATTGGACTTGTCAGCGGAGCATATTCTTCGATCTTTATCGCAAGCCCGCTCTGGCTGGTGCTGAAGAAGAAACAAAAACCAAAAACAGCGGTAAAAACGCCAGCCGCTTCATAAGATTATAAGGATTCAATTATTATGATGGCTTAGGAGGCCTCCATGACAGCGAATCAACGTTACGCTAAGGCGGAATCAGCGGCATGGACCGGACTTCTCGGTAATGTCTGCATCGCGGCGGTGAAAGGTGGAATCGGTGCGCAAACAGGCAGTAAAGCATTGCTTGCCGATGCATGCCGCTCCGCCTCCGACGCTGCTTCATCATTTGTCTCTCTTACCGGTATCAGGCGCAGCAGGAGGCTTGGCGCACCCGATGCTCCGGTACCGGCCCTGCAAGGAAAAACCGAGGCAGCATCCGGTGTGATGGCTTCGATATTACTGATGATTGTCGGATTGGAAATCGGTATATCCGCCATCAAATCAATCGCCGACGGGGTGGACAAGGGGCCGGGCTGGCCTGCCGTTACAACAGTCGTGCTTGCTTTTGTCATAAAGGAGCTGTTCTTCCCGATTAAAGAACGCCGTACTGATTTTTATGCTTCATTGGCTGCTCTCGTGGGAACAGGGGCGGCAGCCCTCGGCAAGCCGCTCGATCTGCCGGTGCTCTATTATTTTGATCCCGCGTCATCGCTTATTATTGTGGTGATTGTGTTCTCCAGCGGTTACCGTGTAGCTTCAGCTTCCGTATTGAAAAGCCATTCAAGTGAGATCGAGCCTGCGGATCTGAATGAATTCAAAGCCGCGATTCAGCGGATTGAAGGCGTAATTGCAGTTGAGGAGCTTCGTGTCCGGGAGCATGGGCATTATGTTGTCGGGGACATCGTAATTAGCGTTAATCCGCGCATCTCGGTTCTAGAAGGCAACGAGATTGCCAAGCGGGTCAAATACTTCTTGATGAAGCGGTTCAGTCATGTTACGGATGTATCGGTACATGTTGAGCCCTATGACCCGGGTTATCCATACAAATCCAATCACGATCCGAACCAGGACCATATTCCGACGCTGTTGCAGTAGCAGCAGCGTTTTTTTTGAGCTTATAGCGATTATTTCAGTCCTGGTGAAAGGAGGTGTGCATTCTGATCAGATCCAAAACACGTTGGACTGTCGCAAAGATTGACGATGAAGGAGAGGAACGCGCCGCCATATTGGCCCGTGAATTATCCTTGTCACCATTGGTCGCAAGACTGCTTGTTCAAAGGGGTTTAGCTGGTGTTGATGCCGCGCGTCAGTTTCTTTATGGCGGTTTAGAGGACCTGCATGATCCATTTCTGCTGAAGGGGATGGAACAAGCCGTTAAGCGCATCAGGCAGGCGGAGGAACGAAATGAGTATATCCGAATATTTGGCGACTATGACGCGGATGGAGTTTCCTCCACTGCGCTGATGACCTTTTTGTTCCGCAGAATGGGACTGAAGTTCGACTCTTACATACCGCACCGTACCCTGGAGGGGTATGGGCTGAATGCAAAAGCGATTGATCTTGCCGCTGAAGCGGGGGTTAAGCTGATTGTGACAGTGGATACTGGAATCAGCGCCGTTGAACAAATCAATCACGCCAATTCGCTGGGGATCGATGTTATTGTGACGGATCACCACGAGCCGCCGCATGTGCTGCCGGATGCATGGTCATTAATCAATCCCAAGCAGGAGGACTGCTCCTACCCGTTTAAGGGCTTGGCAGGTGTAGGCGTGGCGTTCAAGCTGGCACAGGCGCTGCTGGGCGAACCGCCGGTGGAATGGTGCGATGTTGTCGCGCTTGGTACCGTCGCGGATTTAATGCCGCTCACGGATGAAAACCGGGTATTGGTGCGTCTTGGTCTGCAGGAGCTGCGCAAAGGGGATAAGCCGGGCTTCCGTGCTCTTGCGGACGCGGCGGGCATCAAGCTTGCTGCTGTCAATTCTACAGACATTGGTTTTGGAATGGCGCCGCGGATCAACGCGGCGGGCCGTCTGGACCATGCGCATCGGGCATTGAACCTGCTTACCGCTTCGGATGACGAGACAGCGGCAGAGGCTGCTTTTACACTGGATACCTTGAACCGTGAGAGGCAGCTTATCGTGGAAACCATTGTGAAGGAAGCCGAGCAGCAGTGGGAGGACAAGCGCAGCTTAGCCGCTGAAGCGGGGCAGAAGGAGCCGTCTGTCATCGTGCTGGCTTCCGAAGGCTGGAATGTCGGTGTTGTAGGAATTGTAGCGTCCAAGCTGATTGATCGATTCTACAAGCCAACACTTATTCTGAGCATCGACAAGGAAAGCAGGATGTGTAAGGGCTCTGCCAGGTCGATTGCCGGATATGATTTGCATGCCGCGCTGACACGATGCGATGAGCTGCTGGACCATTATGGCGGCCATCAGGCGGCAGCTGGCATGAGCCTGCATGCAGACAATCTGGAGCTGCTGGAGTCGCGTCTGTGCCAACTGGCGGATGAATGGCTCACGGAGGAAGACTGGATCCCGGGAACCTTGATTGATATGCCGTGCACAATCAAAGATGCTTCCATGGATGTACTGGAGCAGCTTGGACAGCTTGAGCCGTTCGGAAATGGCAATATGGCCCCTAAGCTGCTTCTGCAAGGGGCGAAGCTTGCGGACCGGCGGGCCATTGGCAGGGAGAGCAAGCATTTGAAGCTGTCGCTGAGCGGCGACGGGAAGCTGCTGGATGCGGTCGGTTTTGGCTTCGGCAAGCACTTGGATAAGCTCTCCGATGACGCTGAGCTAGAACTGGTTGGCGAGCTTTCCATCAATGAATGGAATGGCGAACGCCGGGTGCAGTTCATGGTTGGCGATATGCGGGTGCCGCATATTCAGCTTTTTGATCGCCGTGGACAAGCCGGCAGCGATTCGTTCTCAGCTTTGCTCAAGCTGATCAAGGATGACGATCTGGAATCTGTCCTGGTCCTGATTCCGTCGCCGGTATGGCTTGAGGCCGTCAGGGAATCGGAATCCGCGGCTCTCCCGGATGGCCTTCGGATGGTCACTTATGAAGATGCTGCAGAAGCTAGCTGGTATTGCTCCAAATTGATTATTCTGGGGAGGCCGCCTTCTGCAGATAAGCTCGCTTCCTCCATTAAGGCTTGCCAAGGGATTGAAAGGGTCTACGCCATGTACAGCGAATCCTTTAACGGTTATGAAGACAAGCCAGGCAGCAAAGCGAAATCTGCCGCATCGCGTCAGGACAAGCAAAAAAAACCTGAAACTGCAGCCGTACAGCCATTCTCCCATACGGACCGCAAGAATTTCGGCCACCTGTACCAGACCCTTCGTCGCGTATGTCCAATCAACGAGGATGGCGCAGCGGATCGGCTGTCTGTCATGATGGGCTGGAAGAAAGCGTCTGCCGCTTTCATGTTGAAGGTGTTTCTGGAGCTGGAGCTGATCCATACAGAGAACAATGAGCTCCGGCTTGTCGCCGATCCCGTCAAAAGAGAGCTTGCTCATTCTCGAACATATCGTGATGCGCTGCGGCGGGAGAAGACGGAGCAGATTTTGTTCGCAGAAACCAAAGAGCTTGCCGGCTGGATTATTGAGCAGGCGGAGGAAGCTTTACCGTTATCCATAATAAAAGGAGTGGGCGTTTCATGAATTTTAAGGATTATATTCGGATTATTCCCGATTTTCCACAGCCGGGCATTCGATTTAAGGATATTACAACACTGATAAACAATGGTCCTGTTTACTGCGCGGTTATCGATGCCCTGAAGCAGGCGGTGGCAGACAAGCAGATTGATCTGATTGCCGGACCGGAAGCCCGCGGCTTTATTGTAGGTGCGCCGCTAGCGGTTGCGCTTGGCGTTGGATTCGTACCGATTCGTAAAAGCGGCAAGCTTCCGGGTGAGGTGGTAGAAGCCGATTATGATCTTGAGTATGGCAAAGACAAGCTGGCGATTCACAAGGACGCCATCCAGCCTGGCCAGAGAGTGCTTATCGCAGATGATCTGCTCGCTACGGGAGGAACGATTGCAACGACACTCAATCTGATCGATCAGCTTGGCGGACAAGTAATCGGAGCGGCCTTCCTGATCGAGCTTGGTTATCTGGACGGCCGCAGCAAGCTTGGCGACCTGGATATTTTCTCATTGATGACCTATTGATTCCTTCGAACAGATGGTAAGAAAAAACACCGGAATGATCATGTTCCGGTGTTTTTTCTCAATTTATTAAGTTCATTCCGTATCATTTTATAAGACTTTCTTCTCATCTATCAACAGTGAGAGTTGACCTTGCTTTTTGTTTTGTGAATGGGGAGAAGGTCGCGCTTTGACCGGCTGCATGAGGTATGCCGCATCCTGCTAGTGTATGAAGGGCCTATGTCAGGTCCGGTGGCTCGCTTCACAAGAGGGGCAAGAGTGCCGCCAATGGCTGCCATAGTTGACGCTGAGCCCTGACAGGGGGCATAATAAGGGGAAATAGAAGTCGGGAAGGGACGTTTCATGGGCATCGAGCAGTTACTCAAAATAGCTTCCACCTATATGAAGGAACAGGATTTGCAAAAAATTCAGGAAGCTTATGATTTTGCAGATCAAGCCCATCACGGGCAGGTTCGTAAATCAGGTGAGCCCTATATCCTGCATCCTGTTGCAGTTGCGGAAATTCTCGTCAATATGCAGATGGATGTATTGTCGATAATAGCGGCTCTCCTTCATGATGTGGTCGAGGATACGACCGTCCCGTTGGAAGAGGTCAGGTCCCGGTTTGGCGAGCCATGCGCGGCGGTTGTGGACGGTCTGACCAAGCTGGAGAAGATCCAGTTCCGCTCCAAGGAAGAGCAGCAGAACGAGAATTACCGGAAAATGTTTGTCGCGATGGCGCAGGATATCCGTGTCATTCTTATTAAACTTGCTGACCGGCTTCATAATATGCGCACACTCAAATATCAGTCAGAGGAAGCGCAGCGGCGCATCGCCTATGAGACGCTTGAGATTTTCTGTCCGATCGCGAACCGTCTTGGTATTTCTGCCATCAAGTGGGAAATGGAAGATATCGCGCTGCGTTATTTGAATCCCCAGCAGTATTACCGGATTGCCAATCTGATGAAGAAGAAACGCACGGAGCGGGAGCAGTATATCGCCGACGTCATCGGACGGATCACCGAGAAGCTCGAGGAAATGAATATCGAAGGCGATATATCCGGCAGGCCCAAGCATATTTACAGCATTTATAAAAAAATGACGACGAGAAGCAAGCAGTTCAACGAAATCTACGATCTGCTCGCCATCCGTATTATTGTGGATAATATCAAGGATTGTTATGCCACACTCGGTATTATTCATACGCTTTGGAAGCCGATGCCTGGCCGCTTCAAGGATTATATCGCGATGCCCAAAGCCAATATGTATCAGTCGCTCCATACGACAGTGATCGGACCGACAGGGGAGCCTACGGAGGTGCAGATCAGAACGTGGGACATGCACCGCACATCCGAATTCGGGATTGCCGCCCACTGGGCCTACAAGGAAGGGACCGTAGTGCCAGGCGGCTATTTCGAGGATAAAATGACGCTGTTCCGTGAAATTATCGAGCTACAGCATGAGGCCAGCGACGCATCGGAATTTGTCGAATCCCTGAAGATGGATTTCTTTTCCGATCTTGTTTTTGTATTTACCCCAAAAGGGGAAGTCTTTGAGCTGCCGGCAGGTGCGGTACCGCTGGATTTCGCTTATCGGGTTCATACGGAGGTCGGCAACCGTACGATCGGAGCCAAGGTCAACGGACGAATCGTCCCGCTTGACTACAAGCTGAAGACCGGTGACATCGTTGAGATTCTCACCTCGAAGCATTCCTACGGCCCCAGTCAGGACTGGATCAAAATCGCCCAATCCTCTCATGCCCGCAGTAAAATCAAGCAGTGGTTCAAGAAAGAGCGCCGCGAAGAGAATGTGGAGAAAGGCCGTGACATGCTCGAGCGCGAGCTGAAACGTCTGGGGCTGGAGCCTCCGGCATGGCTCAGCGATTCGCAGCTGCAGGAAGCTGCCGCCAAATTCACCTTTAACGATATCGACGATATGCTGTCCGCGATCGGTTTCGGCGGCATCACTGCTGCCCAGATTGTAACCAAGCTGACGGAAAAGATGCGCAAAGAAGCAGAAGAAGCCAATCAAATTGAATTGACGAATGAGAAGAAGGATGTCAAGACCGCACCGGCGCAGCGCAAGACTCGGCCCACCCATGGTGTTACGGTCAAAGGCCTGGATAATTTGCTCGTTCGATTTGCGCGCTGCTGCAATCCGATCCCCGGAGACGATATTATCGGATATATCACCCGGGGCCGCGGCGTATCCGTACACCGGGCAGATTGCCAGAACATTCCACTCGGTGAAGGCGGCGAGGAAGCGGGACGCGTTATTGAAGTGGAGTGGGAGCAGTCCATTGAGGCCAACTATAGTGTGGATATTGAAATTACCGGTCATGACCGCCGCGGCTTGCTGAATGAAGTGCTGCAGGCCGTGTCGGAGAGCAAAACCAATATTTCCGCGGTGTCCGGACGTTCTGACAAGAACAAGCTGGCCATGATCCACATGACCATCCTGATCCGTAATCTGGAACATTTGCAGTCTGTTGTGGAGAAGATCAAGCGTGTGAAGGATGTGTATTCGGTCCATCGGATCATGCAATAGGTAATGGAGAGGGTTATAGACATATGAGAGTCGTTGTGCAGCGCAGCAAGCATGCGGCCGTAACCATCGATGGCGAGACGGTCGGCTCCATCGAGCAAGGTTTTGTCCTGTTGGTAGGTCTTACGCATGAAGATACCGAAAACGATGTCCGCTGGATGGCTGATAAAATTGCGGGCTTGCGGATTTTTGAAGATAACAGCGATAAAATGAATTTATCCATTCTTGATGCCGGAGGGTCCATTTTATCGGTTTCCCAGTTCACTTTGTACGGCGATTGCCGAAAGGGCAGGCGTCCCAATTTCATGGCTGCGGCCAAGCCGGAGCTGGCCGAAGTGCTGTATTTAAACTTTAACGAGGTGCTGCGGTCCAGTGGGCTTCATGTGGAGACGGGGCGTTTTGGGGCAATGATGGATGTCTCTCTGGTCAATTGGGGTCCGGTCACTCTTTTATTGGACAGCAGGCAATAAGGGAGTCAGGAAGAGAATTTATTCCAAACCGGCCGGACACGGCTTAATTCCGGGCGCATGGGCAACACTAGTAACCATATAAGCTTAAAAAGGCGATGCAGCGGGAATGGAGAATTCATAACCCGGCTGCGGTTTTTTCCTTGAGACTTGGCGACAGATCTTTTTATCTGCCGCCTTACGGACTCTGGACGACTTTTTAAGTAAATGGGTGAAAAGGGGTTTGCCGCCATGCACCAGTCGCGTAAGGAGCAAGGTATGGAACGATCCTCCAGGAGACTGCTTCAGGCGGACCGCCGGGAAGCATTGATCTTCTCGGAGCTTGAGGAGGAGATCGCTGCCGAATGGATGGGCGGGGCAGTGGCTCCACGCCGAGAAACTCAGGGCGAGCACGGCAGTTGAGGATGTGCAAAGAGAGGAGAGGCCGTAGCTGAAGTGAGGCCTCTTTCTCGTCTTGTGCGGGGAATGTTGTGATTTTTTCTCTAATCAAACATTGCTTGCATCTCCATGTAGGTAATTTTTTTGGGCTGTCGAGCATGGTTGTGAAGTGTGAAAGGAAACGCTTTTAATTTTGTAATGAAAATGTAACTTATTTTCAATGTTCCTATAACATGTTGAACCTATAATAAAGGTCGACCCCCTTTTTTGAATATATTATTGATGGACCTACAACATTGTTTGTAGGTTTTTTTCTTTGTATATCCCTCCCTATATCTTTCGAACCCTCCCTATATCCCTCCAGAGGAGGGACCCCAAGGGCCGCCGGCCCTCTGGACTCCCGGAATGAATAACGTTGGCGGCACAGAGAAACGCATGGAAGTTACTTCTCACCATGGATCGTTTTCGTCCCTCGCGGGACACACTTCCTTTCTTTGCTCCCAAGGCGCCTGGTGGACTGCGTCCCATAATAACGTTGGTGTGACAGAGCCGGTTTTTAAGTGATGTTTAAATTTGATAAGTTTACTTTTCAATCTTCAGTAACGTAAACGTGAAAGTTTAATAGTTGCATGCATGCACCTCTGAACCCCAAACGTTATCCCAGTCCCAAAGGGACACCAGGCGCCTCGAGCGCAGAAAAAGTAAAAGTGGGTCCCGTCAGGGACGAAAGCTAGAAACCATAATAGTCTTATGATGCGCCCTCTGTTCCCCAAACGTTATTCCAGTCCCAAAGGGACACCAGGTGCCCGAGCGCAGAAAAAGTAAAAGTGGGTCCCGTTAGGGACGAAAAATGAGGCGAACTCGCAGCAGCTAACCTGCTTGGCAGCATCGCCAACGTTATTCCAGTCCAAAAGGGACACCAGGTGCCACCAGCGCAGAAAAAGTAAAAGTGGGTCCCGTCAGGGACGAAAAACGAGGAAACCTCGCAGCAGCTAACCCGCTTGGCAGCATCGCCAACGTTATTCTGCCGGGAGTCCAGAGGGCCGGAACCCTTTGGGGTCCCCCTCCGGGGGATTTAGGGGGCATCCCCCTTGACAGCCCCCATTCCCATCGCTACAATGATTGTTATATTGTGTCGATCCAGTGATGGGACCGCGTCGTTCAACCCGCACCAATTCAGAGAGGGATTCCTTGGCTGCAAGAATCCTCGGCGTGCATGAACGAACAGACTTCCCGGAGGACAATCGGTGAACCGCAAACGGACTGCATCAGTTCCGTTGCACATTAGCCGATCTGCGTAATCGGGCGTTAACCGGGTAAAGCGAATCAATGCCGTGCTTGCTGGCGGTCTGGATTCGAAATGTGGGTGGTACCACGGAAGCTTCGTTTATCGCAGCTCTCGTCCCTTTTGCCTTATTTGATAAGGCAGGGGCGGGAGCTTTTTTGGCCTTATAGAGCGTAGAATCATCACACACGTATCTAGTCCAATAAGGTACAAGGGGAAGAGGGCTATCTGCCCGGAAGCCGTTGCAGCCGGGTTTTCCCCATCAGATGCAATTGAATTGGTATTTGCGAAGGAAGGGCCATTATAAGAAGGAGGGGTTAACGATGGGGTTTCAGAAGCCGCCTGGAACGCAGGATTTTTTGCCTGGTTCTGTAGAGAGATGGCAATTTGTAGAGAGCAAAGCACGCGATATTTGCCGACGGTTTAATTTCCGGGAAATCCGTACACCGATTATTGAAGCGACAGAATTGTTTCAACGGGGTGTGGGAGAAGCGACGGATATTGTAGAGAAAGAGATGTACACATTCACGGACCGCGGCAACCGCAGCATCACGCTCCGCCCGGAAGGTACCGCAGGCGCAGTACGGGCTTTTGTCGAGAACAAGCTGTATGGGGAACCGGATTTGACGAAGCTGTATTACATCGGCCCGATGTTCCGCTATGAACGCCAGCAGGCAGGCCGCTACCGCCAGTTTCACCAGTTCGGCGTAGAAGCGCTGGGTGCGGTTGATCCTGCTCTCGATGCGGAAGTCATTGGGCTGGGCTATATGTTCTATAAGGAAATTGGCCTTAGCGGAGTGACCGTGGAAATCAACTCCGTTGGAACGCCTGCTGTTCGTGCCGCATTTCGCGGTGAGCTGCTCGGCTTCCTGAATCCGATTCGCGGGCTGCTGTGCAAGGATTGCCAGGCCCGGATCGACCGCAATCCGCTGCGTGTGCTGGACTGCAAAGAGGACCAGCATCTTTTTGAAGGCGCCCCGTCCATTCTGGACAGCCTGGATGAGGAGAGCAGGACGCATTTTGAGGGTTTGCAGCGCAGCCTGACTGATATGGATATCCCGTTCACGATCAATTCCCGGCTTGTGCGCGGACTTGATTATTATACGCACACCGCATTCGAATACAAGGCTGCAGGCATCGGCGCTATCGATACCGTAGGCGGCGGCGGCCGATATAACGGACTGGTTGCCGATATCGGCGGTCCTGATCAGCCGGGCGTCGGACTAGGGCTTGGTTTGGAACGTGCAGTGCTTCTGCTTGAAGCGCAGGGTGTGGAGCTTGAGAATTTGAACGGGGTCGATGTCTACCTGGTTGCGCTCGGCGAAGCGGCAGAACGCGAGCTGACGAAGGTGCTGCAGCAGCTGCGCCTGCGCGGCATTGCGGCAGAACGCGACTATCAGGGGAGGAAAATGAAGGCCCAGATGAAATCAGCGGACCGCCTGCAGGTACGCTACACCGCGATACTGGGCGATGACGAGCTGGCCAAGGGCGAGATTGCTCTGAAGGATATGACAAGCGGCGAGCAGCGCTTCGTTCCGCTTGACCGGCTGGCCGATGAAATTCTGGGGTAACGACAGTTTTTTTCTTAATGTACGATCCGGATTTGTGTATGGCCAAAAATACGAACACACCTTAAAAGGAGTCGAATCTAATCATGATGTTGAAAACTCATTCTTGCGGCTTGTTAACGAAAACGGAAGTAGGCCAGACCGTTACATTGAACGGCTGGGTACAGCGCCGGCGCGACCTCGGCGGCGTGTTGTTCATTGATCTTCGCGACCGTACAGGCATTGTGCAAATCGTCTTCAACCCGGATTTCTCCGGAGATGCGCTGGCTGTTGCAGACCGCGCGCGCAATGAATATGTACTGGCTGTCAAAGGTCAGGTAGTCGAACGCGATGCGGAAACGGTCAATGCGAATATTGCAACAGGTGAAATTGAAATCCGCGTCACGGAAATCGAAATCATGAACGCGGCCAAAACGCCTCCATTCCCTATTGAGGATGGCGTGGAAGTGGATGAGTCGGTACGTTTGAAATACCGCTATCTGGATCTTCGCCGTCCGGAAATGCAAAGAACGCTTCAGCTTCGCTCCAAAGCGGCCAAAATATTCCGCGACTTCCTGGATGGAGAAGGCTTTATCGATGTGGAAACGCCGATCTTGACCAAAAGCACGCCGGAAGGCGCGCGTGATTATCTGGTGCCAAGCCGCGTACATGCCGGCGAATTCTTCGCGCTCCCGCAGTCGCCGCAAATCTTCAAGCAGCTTCTGATGGTCAGCGGACTTGAGCGTTATTATCAGATCGCCCGCTGCTTCCGCGATGAGGATCTGCGCGCCGACCGTCAGCCTGAATTTACGCAGGTGGACATCGAGACCTCCTTCCTGTCGCAGGAGCAGCTGCTTGAGCTGATGGAGAAGCTGGTTATCCGGCTGCTTAAGGAAACCGTACAGGTCGACATTCAAGCCCCTTTCCAGCAAATTACCTATGCCGATGCCATGAACAAATACGGCTCGGATAAGCCTGACCTGCGTTTCGGCCTGGAGATGGAAGATATCACGGATATCGTGAGCACCAGCGATGTTAAAGTATTCGCAAGCGTAGCGGCAAGCGGCGGCGTTGTAAAGGCACTCAATGCCAAGGGCTGTGCCAGCTGGAGCCGCAAGGAGCTGGATGACCTCCAGCCGTTTGCATCGCGTTACGGCGGCAAAGGCCTGGCTTGGGTAACGGTCAAGGAAGGCGAATGGCGTGGACCAATCGTGAAATTTTTCAAGCCGGAGGAAATCGCTTCGCTTACCGAGCGTCTTGGCGTGGAAGAAGGCGACTTGCTGCTGTTCTCGGCCGATAAGAAGAAAGTGGTCGCCGATGTGCTTGGCAATTTGCGCCTGAAGATCGGCAAGGATCTGGGCCTGATTGATGAGTCGGCCTTCAAATTCGCTTGGGTTGTGGATTTCCCGCTGCTTGGCTGGGATGAAGATTCCAAACGTTTCGTGGCCGAACATCATCCGTTCACCCGTCCGAACGAGGAGGATCTGGCATTGTTCGACACGGATCCGGGTCAAATCCGCGCGCAAGCGTACGATCTGGTGCTCAATGGATATGAAGTGGGCGGGGGCTCCATGCGTATTTACAAACGCGAGGTACAGGAGCTAATGTTCAAGGCGCTTGGCTTCTCTTCCGAAGAAGCGCATGAGAAGTTCGGCTTCCTGCTGGATGCATTTGATTATGGAACGCCGCCGCACGGAGGAATCGCTTTTGGCTTCGACCGTCTGGTGATGCTGCTTTCCGGCCGTACTAATTTGCGCGAGACGATAGCTTTTCCAAAAACGGCAAGTGCAACCGATCTGATGGTCGATGCCCCATCCGAGGTCGATTTGTCACAGCTGCAGCAGCTTCATATTCGCACGCTTCCCAAGCCGGTAAAACAGACGGAAGCCGCAGCAGCCGCTGCCGGAACGCCAGCTGAGTAGACTTGCGAGAAGGCTGTCCATTTAACATAGACCTCGTGTAAACAAGGACGGATCGATCCCGGTACGGCTGGAGCGTTCCCCCCGGGTTACCCGGCGGGGATGCACGCCTATAAGACAGAAGTATCGTACTGAGAGGCTGTCCTTGCTTATGCAGGACTTTTAGGAGGTGCTGTACCATATGCTACATCAATTTTCGCGTACGGAGCTTGCTATCGGCCCTGAGGGCCTTGAGATCATGAAGCGGAGCACTGTCGCCGTGCTTGGCATTGGGGGAGTAGGCTCCATTGCCGCAGAGGCGCTGGCCAGAACCGGTGTGGGCCGTATTATCCTGATTGACAAGGATGTTGTGGATATCACGAACATCAACCGGCAAATTCATGCGCTCACAACTACAGTGGGCCAGCCCAAGGCCGATCTCATGCGGGAGCGGATCAAGCTGATCAATCCGGATTGCGATGCGATTTCGCTCAGGATGTTTTATACCGAAGAGACCTATGAGAAGCTGTTCGAATATGAGCTCGATTATGTGGTCGACGCGTCCGACACCATTTCGTATAAAATCCATCTCATCAAGCAATGTCTGGAACGTAAAATTCCGATTATTTCAAGCATGGGCGCCGCCAACAAAATGGATCCGACGAAGTTCCAGGTGGCGGACATTTCCAAAACGTCCATGGATCCCATAGCCCGCGTCGTTCGCACGAAGCTGCGCAAGGACGGGATCAAAAAAGGCGTAAAGGTCGTGTTCTCGACAGAGGCGCCGCAGAAGCCGCGTGAGGATGTTACGCAGCGGATCGTGCCCGATAATGCGCCGGAAATTCGCAAGGCTCAGCAGCCGCCGGCCAGCAATGCATTTGTTCCTCCGGTGGCGGGTCTTATCATGGTTAGTGTCGTTGTTAAAGATTTGTTACAATCAGGAGGACAAACACCGTGAACGCAGCCTTAGTGAATAAATTACGTCTTTCTCTGGATATGCGGGCTTTGATTCTGGAGCCGCCTTCTCCTGATTATTTGGAGGAGCTGAGCGTCAGCGGGGAATCGGTCGCCTATGATCCCAAGCTGGCCGGCTCTTACGATTTTGTACTGTTGTTTGCCCCCAGTATTGCCGATTTGAATGAGCATGCACCTATTGTCATGGAGGCGGCCAAAGATGACGGCATGGTCTGGATCTGCTATCCAAAAGGCACGTCCAAGATCAAAACGGATCTTAACCGCGACCGCGGCTGGAATGTGCTGAAATCGGCAGGCTGGGAAGGGGTATCGTTAGTTTCGCTTGATGATACCTGGACCGCTATGCGCTTCCGTTCACCGGTAAAGCCCAAGCCCAAGAGTTCCGGCAAGCGTCCGGAAAAGAGAAAGATCAGCGCTGCCCCTTCACAGGATGCTCCGGCAGTGGACAAGCAGGAATAATCAAATACCGCGAATAAAGAACCGTTTCAGTGAAATCATGAGATATGATGACATTGATGCGGTTTTTTTTGTGCATATCAACAAAAGTTGCCTTTGACAAACTTTTTTGTGGGTGTACAATGAAATGAGGAAACAATCCAAAAGCATTGGCATACATGTAGGGAGTAGATATTGGATGACATCGAGAGGTGAGGGCAAGATGAATGAATCAGCACCCGTTGTAAAAGAAACAGGCTGGCGGAATGAACGGGTTTCGTCATCGCTTCCGGAAGTATACCGTTCCATGAAAATACCGAAGAATGGATCATGGTTTCGTAAATTTCTTGCCTTTGCAGGTCCCGGCTACCTGGTGGCTGTCGGATATATGGACCCCGGCAACTGGGCAACGGATATAGCAGGCGGCTCCATGTTTGGATACACGCTGTTATCGGTTATTTTACTATCCAATCTCATGGCGATTTTGCTGCAGGCGCTTGCCGGGAAGCTTGGAATTGTTACGGGCAGGGATTTGGCTCAGGCTTGTAAGGATCATTACAGCAAACCGGTTGCGATGATGCTGTGGGTTCTGTGTGAGCTCGCTATTGCCGCATGCGACTTGGCTGAAGTTATCGGTTCTGCGATCGCGCTCAACCTGCTGTTCGGTATTCCATTGATCGTCGGTATTATGATTACGGTCGTTGATGTTCTGCTTATTCTTTTGCTGCAAAATAAAGGTTTCCGATATATAGAAGCTCTAGTTATTACGCTGATCGTTACTATAGGGGGCTGTTTCCTGGTTGAATTATTTCTGTCAAAACCCGAAATCAGCGGCGTACTGAAAGGCTTCATCCCAAGCAGTGAAATTATTACCGATCCGAAAATGCTGTACATCGCCATTGGGATACTAGGCGCGACAGTCATGCCGCATAACCTGTATCTGCATTCTTCCATCGTCCAGACGCGCCAGTTTGAACAAACGACGCTGGGTAAACGTCAAGCCATTAAATATTCGACCTGGGATTCGACGATAGCCTTGTTTTTCGCACTGTTCATCAATGCGGCTATCCTGATCGTTGCCTCGGCGACCTTTCACACTTCGGGTAATACCGGCATCGCAGAGATTGATGATGCCTACCATATGCTGGCTCCGCTTCTGGGTACGACCGCCGCAAGCGTCTTGTTCGGAGTAGCGCTTCTGGCGGCAGGCCAGAACTCGACGCTGACGGGAACGCTGGCCGGTCAGATCGTAATGGAAGGCTTCCTGAATATTCGCCTCAAAGCTTGGCTGAGGCGCCTGATCACGAGGCTGATCGCCATCATTCCGGCCGTTATCGTCACCATGCTGTACGGTGAAGAAGGAACGATGGATCTTCTGATCCTCAGTCAGGTTATCCTGTCGCTTCAATTATCATTCGCCGTCATTCCGCTTGTTAAGTTCACAAGCGACAAGCTGAAGATGGGGGAGTTCGCCAATCCGCTGTGGCTCAAAATTCTGGCATGGGTTGTGGCGGTCGTGATCGCGGTATTGAATATTTACCTGCTCGTCCAGACTTTTCGTGGATAAGAGCCGGATATCGTAAATGTTAAAGCAAACGGCAGTTCTCCGTTGATGTTGGCCCCCCTTTACAGGGCAGGGCTCCTTCACGGAGAGCTGTTTTGTTTTATCCAAGGAAAGAATCTGACTCATGCGCAGCTTAGTCAGTTTGACTTAGAGAGATGCCTGCCGGGTAGCGAACATTTGTGCTTGTATGTTATGATGACAGTATTATACAGACATAGATGATTCCAGGGGCGAATCTTGCAAAGGTAGTGTTATGAATGGATTTATTCAATTATCAGGAAACGACGGATTCCTCCAAAGCCAAGCTGTTGGCAGACAGGATGCGACCGCAAACCATCGACGAATATATCGGACAGGAACAGATAGTCGGCCGGGGCAAGCTGCTTCGGCGGGCAATCGAGGCGGATCAGGTATCCTCGATTCTGCTGTATGGACCGCCGGGCTGCGGCAAGACCACGCTAGCCCATATTATCTCCCGGAGAACACAAGGGGAGTTTGTCAAGCTGAATGCAGTGGATGCTACGGTCAAGGATGTTCGTGCGGTTATAGAGGAAGCCAGGTTGAACAAGTCCATGTATGGGCGTAAAACCATTTTGTTTTTGGACGAGGTGCACCGCTTCAATTCCTCCAGGCAGGATGCCTTGCTGCCGGCTGTCGAGCAGGGTGTCATTGTATTCATAGGAGCAACGACGGAAAATCCGTTTCATTATGTGAACGGAGCGCTTTTGTCGCGATCCACCTTGTTCCAGCTGGAGGCACTGACCCGTGAGGATGCGCTTGAAGCAATGCGGCGGGCGCTGGCTGACAAGGAGAAGGGCCTGGGCTTTATGGATCTGCATGTAGAGGAAGAGGCGCTGCAGCATATTGCGAACAAGGCAGGGGGCGATATCCGAAGAGCGCTAAATGCCATCGAGCTCGCAGCCGTAACAACGCCTTCGGAGCAGGATGGTTCCGTACGGATTACGCTTGAAGTGGCGGAAGAATCAATCCGGATGCCGACCATCAGAGCGGATGAATCCACGCAGTACGATGTGCTCTCGGCTTTCCACAAAAGCGTCAGGGGCTCCAGCGATGCGGCGCTCTTCTGGTTCCTGTATGCGGTCGAGAAGCTTGGAATGGACCCTATGACTTTCATCAGGCGGCTTATTGTCGCCTGCAGCGAAGATATCGGACTTGCCAATCCGCAGGCTATGGTTCAGGCGGTTACAGCTATGGATGCCTATCACAAGATCGGCTGGCCGGAGGCCAAATACAATATTGCGCAGGCCATTCTTTTCGCGGTCGAGAGTCCCAAATCGAATGCTGCGGCGGTGGCCATCGGCAATGTCATGAATGCCATTGAGGCGGCAGGCTCGGCAGAAGTTCCGCTTCATCTGAGGGATGCCCATTACAGCGGCGCACAGCAGCTTGGCCATGTTGGTTATCAATATCCGCATAATTTTCCCGGGCATTATGTCAAACAGCAGTATCTGCCTGATAAAATCCGCAATAAAACGTTTTACGAGGCTACCCAGCAGGGAATGGAAGATAAAATCAGACAGAATCAAGAGCGTCGAAATGGGCGCTAAACGACGAGTTTCTTTATAAAAGTAAGCAAGAGCAAGTAAAATGTGCATAAAGGTCAACCTTTACCGAATATTCATTACTATAGACTCGAAAATGACCACATGCAGCATTCACCACGTTTGACGTAAAGTTAGCATTCGACTAATCTTAGATTATAAACTTTTATTATAATTTTCATGGCCAGAAGGAGGTGCACCTGTCGTTGCTACCGTCGTTCCTTACAAGCGACAAGCGGCAGACAGGGAATCGTTGAATAGTGACCCGTTACCCATATTGTGGAGTGGTGTTTTGATTTTGTTGCTTGTCTTTTTGAATGGTTTTTTCGTAGCTGCCGAATTTGCAATGGTGAAGGTGAGAAGCAGCCGAATCGACACACTCGTACAAGACGGCAATCGCCGTGCGCGTTTTGCCTCGATGTTGACAAACAATCTGGATGCGTATTTGTCCGCTTGTCAGCTTGGCATTACGCTCGCTTCGCTCGGTCTCGGGTGGATTGGAGAACCGGCGCTCAAGCACTTTATTGAGCCGATTATGCTTAAACTGGGCTCCAATGAGACGGTAATCTCTACGGTTTCATTTGCAATTGCATTCTCCATCATCACGTTTTTGCATATCGTGCTTGGTGAGCTTGCTCCAAAAACAATCGCCATCCGCAAGTCGGAAGATGTGACAATGTGGACTGCCATGCCGCTCATCGTTTTCCGCAAAATTATGTTCCCGTTCATATGGTTCTTAAATGGCACTGCCAACTGGATGCTGACACGGATCGGTATTGAACCTGCTTCCGAGCATACCTTGGCGCATACGGAGGAAGAAATCCGTATCTTGATGAAAGAAAGCCACAAATCCGGGCTTATTGATAATACAGAGCTCGCACTCGTTGATAACATATTTGATTTTGCCGAGACGAATGCCAGAGAAATCATGATTCCAAGGACCGAGATGGTATGCTTGTATGCCAATTTCTCCTTTGATGACAATCAGGCAATCGCACTCAAGGAGATGCATACCCGCTATCCCGTATGTGATGGTGACAAAGATAATATTATCGGTTTCGTGCATATTAAAGACATGCTGAAAGTGACGACGGCTCCGGGCATTTCGGATCTTCGCCAGATTACCCGCCCAATGACAACAGTGCCCGAATCCATGCAGATCAGTACACTCTTAAAGCTGATGCAGAAGAAAAAGACGCAGATCGCCATCCTGATTGACGAATATGGCGGTACATCGGGACTTGTGACGCTGGAAGATATCATGGAGGAAATCGTCGGGGAAATTCAGGATGAATTCGATGAGGAACGTCCGGATGTTGAACGCAAGGATGAATATTCCCATTCCGTAAGCGGGATGATGCTGATTGAAGAAGTCAACAGCTACTTCGGCATCGATATTGAAAGCGATGATTACGATACGATAGGCGGATGGATGTATGCACAGATTGAGATACCGCCGACTCGTGATCAAATGGTGTATCACCCCGACGGCTATGAGTTCATCATTGAAGAAACAGACCATTTACGTGTATCGCGAATTTTAATTCGCAAACGATCGGAAGAAGCGTTTAATCCTGTACAGGAGCTTCAAGTCGATACCGGTTAATATAAAAAAATAAGGGATTGTCCCCGTCATGAATCATGATGGAGGCAATCCCTTTTTTGGCTTTATAGCATTAACTCTGCGAACCAGAGGATGGCAGGAGCCTGCTTTAAGTTCATCTTCAAGATTTAATCCTGATGAACCTGGTCTATTGTGCCGCCGCCCAGACAGATATCGCCATCGTAGAATACGACGGCCTGCCCAGGGGTGATCGCTTTTTGCGGGCTGTCAAATACAACTTCACCGGTCAAGCCGTCGCTGCTCAGCGTCAGGGTGACGCCTTGATCCGGCTGACGGTAACGGAATTTGGCGGTACAGCGGACAGCGCCCTCCGGCTTCACATTGGCGATCCAGTTGATGCCTGTGGCGGTAAGCGATTTTGAGTACAAGCTGGCATGCTTGTCTCCTTGCACGACATACAATATATTTTCGCTCAGATCCTTGGCTGCGACAAACCAGGGTTCTCCGTTTCCGGAGCCGCCGATGCCAAGTCCCTGACGCTGGCCCAATGTGTAGTACATCAAGCCATCATGACGTCCCTTCGTTTCACCGCTTTCGATATCTACCATTACTCCAGGCTTGGCCGGCAGGTAGCCGCTCAGAAACTCCTTGAAGTTGCGCTCCCCGATAAAACAAACACCGGTGCTGTCCTTCTTCTTGGCCGTTGCAAGCCCGAATTCCTCCGCAATTCTTCTCACTTCCGGTTTGGGCAGATGCCCGATAGGGAACATCGCTTTAGCCAGCTGCTGCTGGCTCAATGCGTGCAGGAAATAGGTTTGATCTTTATTGCCATCGATACCGCGCAGCAGGCGCGATTCTCCATTGTCCAGCTGTTCAAGCCGTGCATAATGACCCGTGGCCAGATAATTGGCGCCCAGATCCAGTGCTTTTTGAAGAAATTCACCGAATTTGATTTCACGGTTGCACATGACATCCGGATTCGGCGTGCGTCCGCGCCTGTATTCGTCCAGAAAATAAGCAAATACCTTATCCTGATAGGCTTGTTCAAAATTGACGGTATAATAAGGAATACCGATCTGATCGCAGACGCGCCTTACATCTTCGGCATCATCCTCTGCTGTGCAGTGGCCGAATTCGTCTGTATCATCCCAGTTCTTCATGAATATGCCGATCACATCATAGCCTTGCTGCTTGAGCAGTAGGGCAGTGACGGATGAATCCACACCGCCGGACATGCCGACAACTACGCGAATTTGACTGTTACTCATCCTTGATTCACCACCTTGATTATTACAATGAGCGGGTACATTCTGTTATATTGAAAAGAAGGTTTGCTCATAAGTTTCTTTATTGTAGCATAATTTGATAAACTTTTTCATGAAGTAGTCAAGCTTTTTTCCCCTAAAGCGCATTTCGTATGTTAACATATATATGATATGGGAATACCATGATTTAGAAGTGTATAGAACAACCTACCTTAAATACAGATATATTTCAAATGAAGAAGAGGTGTCGAAGTTGAAGATTTCAACTAAAGGACGTTACGGATTGACCATTATGATGGAGCTTTCCAATAAATTCGGGGAAGGCCCCACATCACTGAAAAGCATTGCGGAGCGAAATAATTTATCGGAGCATTACCTGGAGCAGTTGATTGCGCCGCTGCGGAATGCGGGGCTTGTCAAAAGCATCCGCGGCGCATATGGCGGCTATATTCTCTCCAAGGAACCGGAATCCATTACTTCCGGCGATGTGATCCGGATACTGGAAGGGCCGATTTCTCCGGTTGATTTTACAGAAGAAGACGACCCTGCCAAGCGGGATCTGTGGCTTCGCATCCGGGACAGCATTGCTGAGGTGCTGGATTCTACCACTCTTGCGGATCTGATCTCCTATAAAGAGAATGGTGAAATCGATTCTTACATGTTTTATATCTAAGAATGAAAGCATGGTTTGGCGGGATAATGTCAAGGCCCGAAAGGCCGGTAAGGGTGAAGGAACGATGGCTTTAATTTATTTGGATCACGCAGCAACAACACCTCTCCATCCTGAGGTGGCCAAGGCCATGATGGAGGTTTATACGGGTGAACCCGGCAACGCGTCGAGTATTCATCATTTTGGCCGTGCGGCGCGTCAGCGGCTCAATCATGCACGGGATATTATTGCATCAGCGGTGGGCTGCCAGCCTTCGGAGCTCGTTTTTACTTCCGGCGGCACGGAGAGCGACAATACCGCTATCACGGGTGCGGCAAGAGCAGGCAAGCTTAAAGGAAAAACACATATCATTACATCGGCAGTGGAGCATCATGCGGTGCTGCATACCTGCGAGGCATTAGTGAAGGAAGGATTTCAGTTAACCGTCCTTCCGGTCGATTCGGATGGCCGCGTATCTCCCCTGGATGTGGAGAAGGCGATCACTGCAGAGACAGCGCTTATTAGTGTGATGTATGCCAACAATGAAACCGGAACCGTACAGCCCATCGAGGAAATTGGCGAAATTGCCCGTTCGCGAGGGGTTCTCTTTCATGTGGACGCCATTCAGGCGCTTTCTTTGCTTCCGATCGATCTGAAGGGTATGCCGGTCGACTTGATGAGCTTCTCAGCCCATAAGATTAACGGACCGCAGGGAGTCGGTGCTTTGTATGTTTCCAAACGGACATCCATCATGCCTTTGCTATATGGCGGTTTGCAGGAAAGAAAACGGCGTGCAGGTACCGAAAATGTGGCCGGAATCGTAGGTTTCGCCAAATCGATTGAACATTCTGTGAATTCATGGCAGGAAAAGAAACTTTTTATGGACGAGCTTCGTTATAAATGGATAGATAGTATGCGCAGGATAGTCGGCTCTGAGCGATTGATCATTAATGGCCACGATACGCTGAGAGTACCGCATATTATTAATGTCAGCTTTATCGGTTTGAATACGGAGACGATGCTGATGAACCTGGATTTGGAAGGGATCGCAGCGTCAAGCGGCTCAGCCTGTACTGCGGGAGCACTCGAGCCGTCTCATGTGCTGGAAGCTATGGCTTTGCCGCCGGAGAGATTATCGTCTGCCGTGCGTTTCAGCTTTGGTTTGGGGAATACTTTGGAGGAACTTGAGATTGCGGCAAAAAAAGTTGAAACTTTTTACAACCGCATCCGTACTAATGCCTAGGAGGCCTCCAAACCCTTTGATCCGATTACAGCATATGATTGGACTTCCTGTTATTGAAGTCAGCAAAGGCAAGCATGTAGGCTATGTAAAAGACGTCTGGTTTAACGAACATTGGCAGCTTGATGGAATAGTGCTCGATGCCGGGAGGCGGTTCTTATCCGCCATGAAGACCGTGCGCTGGAGTGAGGTTCTGATCTGCGGCGGTGACGCCGTTCTCGTCATGAATGAGGCATCGGTCCGCAAGAAGGAAACCGTTGAGGTTCAGCGGACTTTTCACACCGGGCTTGTCCATTTGAAGGATTTGCCGATCGTTACGGACCTCGGCGAGCAGCTTGGCCGGGTATCGGATGTTTATTTTGAGGATTTACTGGGTACACAAATAGTAGGCTATGAGTTGACAGATGGGTTTATAGCGGATTTGATGGAAGGCCGCAAGTGGCTGCCCGCTCCGCGCGATGCTGATCTTGTCCTGCTCGGGGAAAATGCGATTATCGTTCCGGCCGGCATTGAGGCATTTATGGAGCCGGTCGCCGCTTCTGATTCGGATATAGGGAGAAATGAAACATGAGATGCCCAAACTGCAACTCGAAAGATATCGGGAAAATCGGATCCCACCAGTATTACTGCTGGGGTTGCTTCATTGAATTGACAGTCAATGGCGATAAAATGTCTGTCTTTCAAGTGGAAGAGGATGGCACGTTAAGCTCGCTCGACGATTTGTTTTTTGAAGAGGAAATTCCTCAGATTCATGCAAATTAATAAGGTTCTGCAAGAAGAAACGCCTGATGGACGTCCTATGGCGGCTCAGCGAGTTGAAACGATTATAAATTCTATAGGTTTTTAAAAAAAGGCGGCCGAAAGCCCGTCTTTTTTTTGTGGACTTTTTTGGCTAAACCCGCCAAGCGGTGATTGGAATTAAATGGCACTCCGCAATTACAAAGGATGAATTCCCTGCCTTGTACATATACTGTACGGAAGAACGATTCTGGACAGGTTCCTAAGGGTCGTGCGGGGGGACGAGTATGGAGCGCTTTACTAACAACCGCTTTTTTGCTTGGCTCATATATCTGATTTTGGGGCTGATTTCTTTATATTTACTCCTGTTGGTGAAGCCGATCATCGTGCACATCTACGGATTTCTCAAAGCCGTTCTGGCTCCTTTTCTCATTGCCATGATTGTTTCGTACGTGTTGAATCCGATCGTGAATTTACTTAATGAACGGAAAGTGCCGAGAACGATGGCGGTGCTGCTGATTTACGCTGTGTTCTGCGCTTCGCTTACGGTAGTGCTTATCAATGCGATCCCGATGTTTCTGGAGCAGCTGCAGGAGCTTAATCAGCATATGCCGGATTTGACGATGCGTGCGCAGAGCCTGGTAAATGATTTGAACAATACATCATTTCTGCCGGAAAGCATCCGCAGCGGGATCAATAACTCGTTGTATAAGCTGGAGAAACAATCATCCGATGCGATTTTTGATTTTGTCAATAATATCGGGGCGATGCTCAATGTCATCTTTATCGCATTCATTATCCCATTTCTGGCCTTTTATATTATGAAGGATTTCAATGTCTTCGAGCGCACGGTGCTGACTTATGTGCCCAGAACCCACCGCAACCATGCTGTAAGACTTATCAAGGATATTGACAATGCACTTGGCAGCTATATCCGTGGGCAATTTCTCGTTTGTCTGATTGTCGGCATTCTGGCCTATATCGGTTACTGGATCATCGGGATGCCCTATCCGCTGCTTCTTGCAAGCGTGGTGGCGATTACGAATATTATTCCTTATCTCGGACCGTTCTTCGGCGCGGCGCCGGCGCTAGTCATGGCATCCACCATATCGATGAAAATGGTGCTGATGGTCGTTATTGTCAATACCGCCTGCCAAATCCTTGAGAGCAACGTCGTATCCCCCCAGGTCGTAGGCAGAACGCTGCATATGCATCCATTGTCGATTATTTTTGCCCTCCTGGTTGGGGGTGAACTGGCGGGCATGGTGGGGATGATTCTGGCGGTGCCGATTTTTGCGGCCCTGAAGGTCGTCGTTCAGCATATATTCGCCTATTATGTGCGCCGAAAGACCATTTGACAGCAGGCCTGCTGTGTCGCTATACTAAATGCAAATAAGTCAATTGCATGACTGCCAAAGCGTGGATGAAACTATAGTAGGCTGTAGCCCGCCAATCAGAGAAAGAATTTCTTCGCAGATTGCTTGCATGAAGAGCAATACTGCGTCGGCTGAGAGAATTCTATTGGCGAAGAACCGCTGAATGCTGGTTTCGGAGTGTGAAAGAACTTCACCGGTTGGGCCCGTTAACGCCCGCTTAAGGAGATTGCCCATATTGGGATTACCGGTCGGAAGAGATTTCTTCCCTGCTGGTGTTCGTGGCAATAACCAGGGTGGTACCGCGAATGATTCGTCCCTGTTTTTAGGGGGCGTTTTTTTTATTTTCAATTTATGATGGAGGTTGATTCTTTATGAAAGCCAGTGAGATCCGTTCCAAATGGCTCGCTTTCTTCGAAAGCAAAGGCCATAAAATCGAACCAAGCGCATCGCTCGTACCGCATAATGATCCTTCCCTATTGTGGATTAATGCCGGAATGGCCCCGCTTAAATCGTATTTCGACGGCCGTGTCATTCCGGATAATCCGAGAATCGCCAATTCCCAGAAATGCATCCGCACCAATGATATCGAGAATGTGGGCAAAACGCGCCGGCATCATACGTTTTTTGAAATGCTGGGCAATTTCTCGATCGGCGATTATTTCAAGGAAGAGGTTATAACCTGGGCCTGGGAATTTCTGACGAGCCCCGAGTGGATTGGCTTTGAGCCGGATCGCTTGTCGGTAACGGTATATCCCGAAGACGAGGAAGCCTTCCGTTACTGGAATGAGAAGATTGGTCTGCCTGCAGAGCGGATCTACAAGCTGGATGAGAACTTCTGGGATATCGGCGAGGGACCATGCGGCCCTTGTACAGAAATCTTCTATGACCGCGGGGACAAATACGGCGATCTGAGTGATCCCGAATGCTGGCCTGGCGGGGAGAATGAGCGTTTCCTGGAAGTGTGGAACCTTGTTTTCTCACAATTCAACCATAACAAGGACGGCAGTTATACGCCGCTCCCGAACAAAAACATCGATACCGGTGCAGGGCTGGAACGCTTCGCATCGATCCTTCAGGATGTGGATTCCAATTTTGACACGGATCTGTTCCGTCCGATTATCAATCAGACCTGCCAGATTGCCGGCGATTCCGTTCGTTATGGGGCCAATGTGGAGCATGATATCGCATTAAAGGTTATTGCCGATCACATCCGTACAGTTGCTTTTGCCGTAGGAGATGGCGTTCTTCCGTCAAATGAAGGACGCGGTTATATTATCCGCCGCTTGCTGCGCCGTGCGGTCCGCTATGGCAAATCGCTGGGCGTAGACCGGCCTTTCCTGCATGAACTGGTCGCAGTAGTAGGCGATATCATGGGTGTCTACTACCCCGAAGTTGTTGAGAAACGTGAATTCATCGAGAAGGTCATCCGCACGGAAGAGGAGCGTTTCCACGAAACGCTGTCGGATGGTCTTGCGCTGCTGGATGAACTCGTACGAACGGCCATGACGGCCGGCCAGAAGGAAATCAATGGTCCGGATGCATTCAAGCTGTATGATACCTACGGATTTCCGTTTGATTTGACCGAGGATTATGCGTCAGAACAGGGCATGACGGTAGATCGCGAAGGCTTCGACACAGCAATGGAAGCGCAGCGCGACAGGGCGAGGTCAGCGCGACAGGATACGGGCAGCATGAATGTGCAGGGCGGTCCGCTTGCGAATTTCACCGAGAAATCGGAATTCATCGGCTATGATGAGCTGACAGCCGAAGGGGCAACGGTGATTGCCATCGTCAGCGGCCAGGAGTCGGTAAGCGAGGCCGGTGAAGGCAGTCGTGTTCTTGTGCTGCTTGACCAAACGCCTTTCTATGCAGAAAGCGGAGGACAGGTCGGCGACCATGGGATGATTACAGGAAGCGACTTTACGCTGATTGTCGAGGATGTAACCAAAGCGCCGCATGGACAACCGGTTCATCACGCCCTTGTTACAAGCGGAACGCTGCGTGTCGGCGATCGTGTTCAAGCCGCTGTCAGCAGACAAACGCGTGAAGCGACCGTTAAGAATCACACCGCAACTCATTTGCTGCACCGCGCTCTTAAAGATGTTCTTGGCGAGCATGTCAATCAGGCGGGATCTCTCGTCGAGCCTGAGCGCCTGCGCTTTGACTTCTCCCATTTCGGCAGCATCAGCGCCGAGGAGCTGAGCGATATTGAACGCCGTGTTAATGAACAAATCTGGATCGGAACGCCGCTGCAGATCGATTATAAATCGCTGGCCGAAGCCAGGGCAATGGGAGCTATGGCACTCTTTGGCGAGAAGTATGGCGATGTCGTGCGTGTTGTGCGCGTCGGAGAATACAGCCTTGAACTATGCGGCGGCTGTCATGTTGCCAATACGGCGCAGATTGGGCTGTTCAAGCTGGTGGGCGAAAGCGGAATCGGCTCAGGTGTACGCCGGATCGAAGCGGTTACCGGCCGCCATGCCTATTTATATGTAGAGAGCCAGCTGGATCTGCTCAAGCAATCTGCCGGATTGCTGAAATCGAATATGAATGAAGTGCCAAGACGGATTGAAGCATTGAACGCGCAAGTGAAGGAGCTTGGCCGGGAAAATGAATCGCTTCAAAGCAAGCTTGGCCGCATTGAAGCAGGCTCTCTGGAATCGCAGGCGAAGACTGTGAACGGGGTTACGGTTCTGACGAGTCAGGTCAATGCGCCGTCCATGGATGCGCTGCGCGGCATTGTGGATGAGCTCAGAGCAAAGCTCGGCGAAGCCGTGATCGTTCTTGGAGCCCTTTCAGAGGACAAGGTCAATCTGGTGGCAGCGGTATCTCCTGAGCTTGTCAAACAGGGCTACAATGCCGGAAAAATCATTAAAGCGGCAGCGGCAGCTTGCGGCGGAGGCGGGGGCGGACGCCCTGATATGGCCCAGGCTGGCGGCAAAGATCCGTCTAAATTAGGAGAAGCGCTGCAAATTGCGCAAGAACTGGTTCTATCCCAGGGAAATGTGATATGATTAGCTATATTACCGTTTTTAAGCGACTTGGAAAGTGAGGTGCTGGCGATGAGTTCCATGGACAAGACAATGAAATTCGACGTGAAGGCGGAGGGACCCGAGACTTCTTCAGAAGAGATACTGCTGTCTGTTTACGATGCTCTGCAGGAGAAGGATTACAATCCGATCAACCAGATTGTCGGCTATCTGTTGTCCGGAGATCCCGCGTACATTCCGCGGCATAACAACGCCAGAAGTCTAATTCGCCGAAAAGAAAGAGACGAGCTTATTGAAGAACTCGTACGCTCGTATTTAAGCAAGCATCGTACGTAATTTTCAATGAAAGAGGTCATCTGGCGTATGCGTCTTATGGGATTGGATTACGGCGACCGCAGAATCGGAGTTGCCGTCAGTGACGCATTCGGCTGGACTGCTCAAGGACTCGGTATTGTCGAGAAGCGTCGCGACAATAGTGAAATCAATGCGATTGAAAGTCTGGTCCGTGAGCATGAAGTAAGCGAAATTGTGGTCGGTTTACCGAAAAACATGAATGGAACCATCGGTCCGCGTGGCGAAATTTGCATCGCATTCGCACAAACATTGCAGCAAAAGCTAAATGTACCCGTTCACCTATGGGACGAACGTCTGACAACCGTCGTGGCAGAAAGAACCTTGCTCGAAGCGGATGTCAGCCGGAAGAAGCGAAAGTTAGTGGTGGACAAAATGGCGGCAGCGCTCATTTTGCAAAATTATCTCGATTCTAAAACGAAAAGGTGAGGGTAACGATGACAAAGGACGACATGCAGTACGAAGAGCCGGAAATCATCTACATTCCAGATGAAGAAGGCAACGAGGAAGAATTCGAGGTTGTCATGAAGTTTGAGGTAGACGGTTCCGATCAGAAATATATGATGGTTGTTCCATTGAATGCAGATTCCGACGAGGATTCGGAAGAAGCTGAAGAGGTTTACGCTTTCCGTTATGAAGAAGAAGGCGATGATCTGAAGCTGTATACGATCGAGGACGAAGAAGAGTGGAATATGGTTGAAGAAACCTTTAATACACTTCTTGCCGAAATCGAAGAGAGCGAAGGCTAAGAATTATTTTCTCCTGAAGAAAGGTGTGCATAATCGGTGTCCACTGTCGAGAGAATTTCCGTCCTGAAGGCTGTTTACGGACAGGAAGTCGAGTTGGTCGGCGAGGACGGACAGACAGAATCGCTGAGAATTGTAGCTGAGTTCCGTGTTGGCGGTTCAGATTATGCGGGTCTGCAATCCGCTCTCATGCGAAAGTCGGATGAAGTAGCATTCTTCCGAATTCTTACTGGCGGTTCAGAGCCGTCACTGGAGTCCATCGAGGATGATGAGGAATGGGAAGCTGCTGCAGAAGCTTATGACGACTTGTTGTTTGACGGGGATCAGCAGCCGTAGCTTAGCCCAACTCAATTGGTTATCAGAGTATGATAACTGAAATAATAAGAAGAAGATGGTAAAATTTCTTCATATAGATTAGATCAGGGATGATCAGCCGAAGCTGAAGCTGTCTCTGATGCTTCAAGGATGGGGGCGGCGCAAGGCCGTCCTTTTCCGCGATTTCATTATAATGGAGGATATATCCTTGGATCGATCAGACCAGCAGCCGGTGAGTGAGAAGCCGGTAAACAATAATAATCGCCCAGCAGGACCAAGACGTGGACGAATAACCCTATGGGTCATACTTACACTGTTAGGCTTAATTATTGTTATAACAGCCAGTATTGCATTCTACATATGGAATGGCCTGCGCCCTGCCTCAAAAGGTGAAGCCAAACAGATCGAGCTCAAAAAAGGAATGTCTCCGTTTAATTTTGCCGATACTCTCGAAGAAGAGGGAATTATTCGGAATGCCTTTCTTTTCAAATATTATCTGCGTTTCAAGGATGAGGGCCCGCGGTTTCAAGCTGGCGTGTACGCCTTGAATCCCGGCATGGACAAGGATGCGATTATTGCTGCCTTGAATGCGGGAGCGATATTGGAGAAGGAAACGATCCGATTTACCATCCCGGAGGGCTTTACGATTGAGCAAATCGCCGATACCTTAAGCAAAGACGGCTATGTGGACCGGGAGGCGTTCCTCAAGCTGGCTGATACTGATCGGACCTGGGGGGATGCCGAGGCTGTGAGGGATATCCCTAAGGACAGCAAGCAGATGAAGCATCGCCTGGAAGGGTACTTGTTCCCGGAAACTTACGAGATGGAGAAAGGCAGCGACGCAGAGGCGATCATTACCCGTATGCTGGGAGAGCTGGATCACAAGCTGGATTCGCTTCCGGAGAACTGGGAAGAGACGCTTGCCGAGCGTAAAATCGATTTTCATTCTCTGATGACCATTGCTTCTCTGGTTGAGCGTGAGGTTGTGGTGGAGAAAGAACGGCCAATCGTGGCTGGAATTATCTATAACCGGATTGCCGAAGGCATGCCTCTGCAAATTGATGCTACCGTACAATATTCCCTTCCTGCACCCAAAGAGCGGCTGCTGGAAGAGGATACCCAAGTGGATAGTCCCTATAATACGTACCGGATTAAAGGCCTGCCGCCAGGTCCGATTGCTTCGCCAAGCCTCAAATCGATTGAGGCTGCCCTGCTGCCGGAGAAAACGGATTATCTTTATTATGTGACCAAAAAAGACGGCAGCCATGAGCATTTGTTCGGCCGCACCCTGAAAGAGCATAATCAAAATATAGCCAAAAGCAATGAGACGGCGAAACAGGGAGGGTAGACAATGACAACGAAACCCGAGCTGCTCACAGTCGCCGCTTCATTGGAAGAGGTGGAGCGGCTGATTGAAGCGGGATCAGATGCATTTGTGCTTGGTGAATCCCGATATGGCCTGCGGTTGCCGGGCGAATTCAATGCTGCGGCTATGGCCGACGCGGTCAGGATAGCGCACCCCAAGGGTGTTGCTGTCTATGCGGCTCTTAACAATGTTATGGATAATGCGACAGTAGAAACGCTGCCTGACTATATCCAGGCTTTATCAGCTGCTGGCGTGGATGGCATTGTATTCGGAGATCCTGCTGTTCTGATGGCTGCGCGCATGGCTGCTCCTCACTTGAAGCTTCATTGGAATGCGGAAATGACTTCAACCAATTATGAGACGGCTAATTATTGGGGACGCCGCGGCGCTGTAAGGGTAGTGCTTGCACGCGAGCTGAATATGGAGCAGGTGCTGGAAGCCAAGGCGCACACGAAGCTGCAGGTTCAGGTGCAGGTTCATGGTTTAACGAATATTTATCATTCCAAGAGGCCGCTTGTGCAGAATTATTTGGATCATCAGGGACAATCGGTGAATGCCGGCGAAGTGGATGGGGATATGCCAGGAGGAACTGCGCATGGCACGTATGAGGACGGTTTGTATTTGATTGAAGTCGAACGGCCGGACGAACGCTTTCCCATTTATGAGGATGCGAACGGGACGCATATCATGAGCTCGGATGATATCTGCATGATTGAAAATCTGCATGAACTCATGGAAGCCGGGATTGACAGTTTTAAGATTGAGGGACTGCTTAAATCAGCCAAGTACAACGAGACCGTCGTACGCAGCTACCGTGCCGCTATCGATGCTTATTTTGAGAGTCCGGCAGACTATTCCTTTCAGGAGGAATGGCTTGATGCAATCAAGGCTGTGCAAGATCCCGAGCGCGAGCTGTCTTACGGCTTTTTCTATAAAGAACAGGTGTATTAAAGTATAAATCGATAACGATTATTCAGGAGGTGAAACCGTGACGACCCTAACATCGCCGAGTTTAACCGGTAAACGTCATCGGCTCGCCAAACCCGAGCTGCTGGCGCCGGCAGGGAATTTGGAAAAGCTTAAATTTGCCGTTCACTATGGAGCAGACGCCGTATATATTGGCGGCCAGAAGTATGGTCTGCGGTCGGGAGCCGGCAATTTCAGCTTTGAAGAAATGAAGGAAGGCGTCGAATTTGCCGCACGCTATGGAGCGAAGGTATTCGTAGCTACAAATATTTATGCCCACAATGAGGATATTGCAGGCTTGGAGGATTATCTTCAAAATCTCCAGAAAGCCGGAATTGCGGCCATCATTGCTGCTGATCCCGTCATTATTGAAACGGCACAGCGAGTAGCTCCCAAGCTGGAGGTGCATCTGAGCACCCAGCAATCTACGCTGAATTGGCAGGCTGTCCAATTTTGGAAAGATGAGGGACTGCCGCGCGTGGTGCTTGCCCGCGAAACAAGCCTGGAGGAAATCGCTCAGATCAAGGCTCATGTGGATATTGAGATAGAGGCTTTCATCCATGGGGCCATGTGCTCTTCATTCTCGGGCCGCTGCGTGCTATCCAATCATTTCACAGACAGAGATTCCAACAGGGGCGGCTGCTCCCAGTCCTGCCGCTGGAAATATGATATTTTTGAGGAAGACAGGCCGATGTTCGGTGCCGATGAAGACAAATTCACCATGGGCTCCAAGGACCTGTGCATGCTGTCAGACATTCCAGATTTAATTGAAGCGGGCATCGACAGCTTCAAAATAGAAGGCCGGATGAAAAGTGTTCACTATGTCGCTACGGTCGTTAATGCTTACAGGCAGGCTATCGATTCCTATATGGCTGACCCGGAGCATTATATAATGAAGCAAGAGTGGCTGGATGATTTAAACAAGGCGGCCAACCGTCCGCTCAACACCGGTTTTTTCTTTGACACGCCTGGTGCGGAGGATCATATTTATGAGCCGGAGGAAAAGGCGGCTCCGTATGATTTTGCCGGCGTTGTTCTGTCCTACGATTCTTCTACAAGGCTTGCCATTGTCCAGCAGCGCAATCATTTCAAGCCTGGACAAGAAGTGGAGTTCTTTGGCCCGCAGGGCACCTTTTTCAAGCAGATCGTCGGTCCAATTGCCGATGAAGCGGGAACAACGCTAGATGCGGCGCGCCATCCGCTGCAATCTATCGTAATGAAGACCGAGCATCCGGTCAAGCCGATGGATATGATGCGCAAACGGGTACGCGTAAATTAGGTTCCTTCATAAGACTAAAGTCATGCGCCTTTCCGGTGAACTTTCACCAGGAAAGGTTTTTTTATGAATTTTTGATGAAATCGGCTAACAATGATGGCCTTCATTACCGATATATAGGATATTGATTTCCGCCAAATTGTGAGGAAAGGCTTGGGACGTTAGGAGGATTCAGCACATAAATTAATTTTTTTCGTATTTTCTTACATATAACCATGGCAGCGAACGACTCATTAACACAGACGTACGAGCACAATTGCAAACAAACATTATATCAGGTGGTGTCTGGTCGATGAAATGGACGAACAAGGACAAGAAAGCAAACACGGAAGAAAAGAAAAAGGATGCGAAGGCGCTTTACAGTTCGTCTGTAAAAAGTTTGAAGAACTTTCAATTTACAAGTCCGCTTAAGTCAGTGGGAACCAAGCTGTTTCTAATTATTTTCAGTGCGATTCTGGTATGTGTGCTGTTTGTCGGATTATTTTCTTATTCCACGTCGAAGTCGATAATCAAGAAGAAGGTATCCGAGTCGAGCTCAGTTGCACTCTCTCAATCCAAGGGCAAACTGGATCTTATGTTCGGCAACTATGAAGATTTGACAATGCAAATTATGCTGGACAAAACAGTACAGGAAAACCTGCAGATGCTTGACGCTTCAAAAGAAGCATACGAGAAATTTGATGCCATGAAAAAACTGACCGATACAATTCAAACCTATGTTATCGGCAACAGTACGATTGTAGGAGCATCAATCATTCCAATCAAGGCAGGAGAAACAAGTATCACGGTTGGCGGAAGCTCAATAAATGCAGAAGAAGCTCAAAAGTCGGATTGGATGCAGCAAATTGTTGACGGGGATGGCAAGCTTATATGGCTGCCCACCAAAGTGAAAGGCTACAGCGGCTCTTTGACAGAACCGTCGTTTGCGCTTAGCCGAGTGCTGAAAAATACCGTAACCAACCAAGGCAATTATATTGTCGTGGTCGAGATATTCCTGAAACAAATCACTAAACAGATGGAAGATTTGCAGCTCGGCGACAACAGTGAAATTACCATCGTGAGCAGTACAAACAAAATTATCTATAGTGATGATCCGGAACTGCTGGAGAAGGACTCTCTGGTCGTTCTTCCTACGGAAGGGAAGAATGCAGCGGATGGATCGATGCAGGTGGATGATAAGAACGGGAATGAAGTTTTGGCTATGTATCATCAATTCGATACGATGAATTGGAAGCTGCTTGGTACGGTGCCTGTGAAGGAACTGGTAAAAGACGCAGCCGCAATCCGCAACTGGACCTGGATAATTGCCGCAATATCTGCTGTTATTGCCGCTGGTATTGGATTCCTGGTCATCCGTATGGTAGCTATTCCGCTCGGCAGACTCCGCAATTTGATGAATGAAGGGGAGAACGGGAATTTATTTGTACGGTCGAATGTAAAGTCACAGGATGAAATCGGCCAATTATCACAAAGCTTCAATCAAATGATGGCGCAGATCACGACGCTTGTTAATCAAACCACGCAGTCAGCGCAGGATGTACTCAGCACTGCCAGCGAATTGACCGATGCGTCGAAGAAAACGGCTGTATCTGCCAAGGAAATTGCGGTAGCGACTGAGGAAATTGCCAATGGAGCCACAAGCCTTGCGATGGAGGCGGAGAAAGGCAGCGACCTGACAACCGAGATCAGCAACCAGATGAAGGAAGTCATGGATGCCAATCAACAGATGGGCACTTCTGCCGCTGAGGTTGAGAATGCCAGTCGTCAAGGGACGGTTTATATGAACAGTCTCATTGAGAAAACGGGCCAAACAGAAGAAATGACCCGATCAATGGTTGAGAAGGTTGATCGTCTCAAAGAAAGCACGTCATCGATTCGTAAGATTCTGGACGTCTTGAACAATATATCCAAACAGACGAATATCCTGTCCCTCAATGCAACCATTGAGGCAGCTCGTGCAGGGGCGGCAGGAAGAGGCTTTATGGTGGTGGCTGACGAAATCCGCAAGCTTGCAGATCAATCCCGCCAATCCATTGATGTGGTCGGACAATTTACCGATACTATCCAGAAAGAAATTGATGAGACGGTTAATGTGCTTTCCGATGCCTACCCGATCTTCCAGGAACAGATTGGTTCCGTTAAAGAAGCGAATCAGATTTTCTTAACGGTTCAGAGCCAGATGGGTCAGTTCGTTGACCGCCTCAGCTCCGTCACGGAGTCGATTATGGTATTGGATCGATCACAGCTTGTTTTGTCGGAAGCAATGGGAAATGTCAGCGCGGTTGCCGAAGAATCATCTGCAACTTCCGAGGAAGTGGCCTCCCTCAGCAATGAACAGACGAATATCAGCGAAGGGCTTGTCGGACTTTCAGATAAGCTTCAGACTGTTTCGACTGGCTTAAAGGAGACATTATCCCGTTTCCGTACAGAAGAACGATAGAACGAAACTTGATGAACATTGCCGGGCATGAGAATGCCCGGTTTTTTTGCATGGGGATTGCACTTCTCCTCTTAGCCGCATTATTAGTGTGGCAAAAGTATTCCTTGCCAGGCTTATGAGGGAGTGACGCGGCAAAGGCTAAGAACGCATTCACTGATTCGTATAAAATAAAAGAGGCGGGGATGATTCCCCGCCTCTTAGCTTCCTTTTGCGATATTAATCTCTGCTTTGTGTGAAGATCATAATATATTTCAATAACTCAAGCAGAGAGATGAGGGCGGCTGCAACATAGGTCAATGCAGCGGCGTTCAGCACCTTGGCAACGCCCCGCTCTTCATCGTTCGTAATAAAGCCTTCCGCAATCATCAAGTCCCGTGCTCTGTTGCTGGCATTATACTCAACCGGCAGTGTAATGAGCTGGAAAGCGACGGCGCAGGTGAAGAATATAATCCCCAGGCCGATAAGTCCGCTTGCCTGGAACAGGAATCCGGCAATCAGCATAAAAGGTGCGACTCCGGAAGCGAATCTGACGACCGGGAAGATACGGTGGCGAACGACGAGCATCGGATAATGCTGCTGATGCTGTATGGCATGACCGACCTCGTGACAAGCCACAGAAACGGCCGAGATGGAGTTCTCGTAATAGACGGGCTCCGACAACCGTACAACCCGGTGGATCGGATCGTAGTGATCGGAGAGCCTTCCTGGTACAGGCTCAACAGGCACATCATGCAGGCCGTTCGCATCGAGCATTCTTCTGGCGGCGTCATAGCCGGTCATCCCGCTCATCGTTCTCACCTCAGCCCAGCGGTTAAACGTTCCTTTAACCCGGAACTGAGCCCAAAGCGACAAACCGAAGGCAATGATGATCAGAAAGTCCATGGGATGAAAAAAAAGCATCTGAAGTCCCTCCATTATTTAATTTTACATTAGTCCGCCCTTGTTCAGGAGCAGCACCAATGCCTCTACACAAGCCGCTGTTTGCGGCACAAGCCGTTTGAAGACCTGCTTGGCCTGCTGGGGCTTCATCTGGCTCAAAACCGGCTCAAGCTCCTTTACTTCGCGCTGCAGCTGTTCCAGATGGAGCTGCAGGTCTGTAAGCTTGCTCGAAACCTGCTCTTCGGATGAAACCTTGCGCCACACGTTAATATTTTCTTTGATTTCATCAAGCGAATATTTATCTTTCTTCATTTGTACAATACGTTTGAGGCGAATTAAGGTTTCATCACTGTATAAGCGGTAATTTTTGGCTGAACGCGTCTCTGGCTGAATCAATCCAATCGAAGTATAGAAATCGATTGTGCGAGGGCTGACGTCGGCCAGTTTTGAAAGCATGCCAATACGGTACAAAGATTTTTCCGCCAACATTCTCACCTTCTTTCATTAATTGCACGAACACAAGGGATCTGTATAAATGGACAAATTGCCTTCCTATCCAAGCTTACCTTATTAGTATATGATACAGAATCTATAACCATACAGTCAAACGTAATGCTTTCAAAATTGTTAATTGTTTAGAATATGCCTCATAATCCTCACTGATTTTTAAGATTTTACAAACAAATTCAGAGTTGACAAATAAGAGTTTCTAATGGAAAAGGCGAAGGATAAACCCTTTAATAGATGATTTTGGAGTTGAAATTGTGAAAAAACTTAACATTCGGGTCTTTGGAAGTAACGAATGTTTGATTTTTTTGTAGAAATTCGAAAAACCGTATTGTCAAAATGAGCACTTCTGACTATAATGACATTAAGTCTTTCCAAGCATGTCAAGAAACATTACACATTTAGGGAGTGGTCGTCATGGTTAAGAAGTTGGTCTTATCGATTGCTGCGTTATCTTTGGTCTTCCCCGCAATGGCATTTGCGGAAGATCCTACTCCGGCAACGCTGAGTCTGGGAATTAACACGGTCTGGATTCTGGTTGCAGCAGTTCTCGTTATTCTTATGCAAGGCGGCTTCATTCTGCTGGAAGCAGGATCGACCCGGATGAAAAATGCCGGGCACGTAGCAGGTAAAACAATTTTCACAGTAGGTCTTTGTTCCCTGGTATTCTGGGCAGTAGGTTATGGTTTGATCTTCGGAGGAGACAACGTCGATCATGCAATCAATAATTTTATCGGCTCAGGCAATTTCTTCTTTAACCCATCTGTTGTGGGAGATTCGACCAGCGAAGCTTATCCTTCGAGCGTATTCTTCCTATTCCAATTGGCGTTTGCAGCTATTTCGCTGACCATCGCATGGGGCGGATTCGCGGAACGCGCGAAATTATCGGCATATCTCGTATTCACGATTTTGTTTACCGCATTAATTTATCCTGTTGTCGCTCACTGGATCTGGGGCGGCGGCTGGTTGGCCAAGGACGGCGCACAAGATTATGCCGGTTCGACGGTCGTCCATTTAACAGGTGCGCTTGCAGCTTTCGCAGCAACAGTGCTGCTTAAACCGCGTATCGGAAAGTTCAACAAAGACGGTTCCGCTAACGAAATCCTCGGTCATAACCAAGTATTCAGTTCACTTGCTGTACTGCTTCTATGGGTCGGCTGGTTTGGTTTCAATGCAGGTTCGGCTCTTACAGTCGGCGAAGGATTCTTTGGTTATGTGGCATTCAATACACAACTCGGCGCGGCAGCTGGTGCAGTAGCAGCGCTTCTGATCTCATGGCTGGTTAACGGCAAAGCTGACATCTCCACGATGTTGAACGGTGCGCTTGCCGGACTCGTTGCCATCACAGCATCTTGTGCGTTCGTTGATCCATGGGCAGCAGTTGTTATTGGTCTGGTTGCAGGTGTGCTTGTATTCTACAGTGCAAAATTCTTTGAGAAAATCAAAGTGGACGATCCGATTTATGCCATGTCTGTTCACGGCGCCGCAGGTGTTTGGGGTACGCTGGCTAACGGTATCTTCGCTACAAAAGCACTGGCTGAGCAAGTTGGCGTTGGTGAAGGCGGTTTGATCGATACAGGCAGCTGGCATCAACTGTGGGTTCAATTCGAATCCGTTGTTGTCTGCGGTGCTTATGCGCTTGGCGCATCGTTCCTGCTGCTCGGTATTATGAAGCTTGTTATGGGCTTCCGTGTTACGGAAGAACAAGAGATTATCGGACTTGATCTTTCCGAGCATGGTACTTACGGTTACCCTGAGCAAATGAAAAAAGCTCAACAAAGCCTGTAATCCAAATCATAAGCTTTCATACTGGCCAGGGGAGAGGGATGCATGAGCGATTCGATTTATGCTCAGCTGCTGGCGCTCATCGGTACCGCTGATGATGTGAAGACGCTGCGCGGCTTGCGGGATCAAATCCACGAGCAAATGGAAGCTCTGCTCTCGGAACAAACGGTCGAACAATTTTATACCGATTTAAATGAGGTGCATGACGCTTTTATCAAGCGTGCAATTATCCTCTCGGAAGCGCAAATGGCACGGCTGGGGCATGGAACCCCACCCGTGCTTTACGCTTATTTATTGTTCGGCAGCGGGGGCAGAGAGGAACAGACGTTATCCAGTGATCAGGATAGCGGTATTGTTTACGAAGATCCGGAGGATGAACGCCTTCAGGAGAAAGTATCGCTCTATTTTAAAATATTCTCCGAAACCATAGTCGATTTGCTGCAGCAGCTTGGTTATCCGCCATGTGAAGGCAAAGTTATCAGCTCGAACTCCGAGTGGCGTCAATCACTGACCGAATGGAGGTCCAGATTGAAGGAATGGTTCACGGAACCAAACTGGGGACGTGTAAGATATTTGCTCATCATTGCCGACAGCCGGCTGATTTATGGAGATTCGGAGTTAATGACCGTATTCCAAAATCAATTTTATGCCGATTTGCTGGATAACCCGGCTATCGTGAGAAGCATGCTGAATAACACGATGCGCCACAAAATGCTGGTAGGTGTATTCGGTCAGCTGCTTAAAGAGCAGTATGGCGAGGATGCGGGCAGTCTGGATATCAAATACGGTGCCTACATCCCAATGGTCAATGCCATCCGGCTCATGAGCATCCGCAGCAATATCAGGACAACCTCAACGCTTGAGCGGATTCAGGCACTGCTGCTGAGCGGAGATTTCACGCAGCAGGATGCCGATTTATATTCCGGGGCTTTCCGGTTGGTTCTGCGTATTCGGTTAATGACGACAGAGCGTCAGGAAGATGGATTGTATGCCAATAATGGCAAGCTTGCAGGCAGCAAAATGACCAAGGAGCTAACCGATGAGCTCAAAATTGCTTTGCGCCTGGGGAAGAAATTGCAGCGGCGAGTTTATAAAGAGACGATGAGCGGGCTATAGGGGAGGCGAAAGGGGATACCATGAAGGAGCAAAAAGGCGTCGGACGGATGTGGCATTTGTATAAAATGGGCGGCATTACGCCGGCGATCGCTTCAATGATGGGTGCTCAAAACGCCCAGCAGATGGCCTTTATACGTTCCATGTCCAAGGAGCAGCGGAAAGAATCCATCCTGGATCAATCACTGAAAGAGATGGAAGTGGTCGTATTTGATTTGGAGACTACGGGCTTCTACCCTGCCAATGGCGATGAGATTCTGTCGGTGGGTGCTGTAACCTTAAGAGGGGAAACCATTCTGGAGGAGCGGTCCTTCTATACACTTGTAAACCCGGGACGCAAAGTTCCCAGACACATAACCGAGCTGACAGGCATTACGAATGAAATGGCGGAGAGTGCGCCGGATTTGATGCAGGTTCTCCATGATTTTATGGAATTTGTGGGTAAAAGAATGCTGATTGCCCATGCCAGCGGCCATGACAGGCAATTTCTGAACGCGGCACTGTGGCGGACCTCCAAGGTAAATCTGACCCATCGGGTGCTGGATACGATGATGGTGGCCAAATGGCTGGAGCCGCGACGAGAAGGCTATGGCCTTGATGAGCTGCTTGAGGATAGCGGCATTCGCATCACGCAGCGGCATCATGCTCTTGAGGATTCCATCATGACCGCGCAGCTGTGGCTTGTTTATTTGAAGCGGATATTCTCACGTAATGTGGTGACACTCGGCGACCTTTATGCCTATCTAAGCAAGCATTAATGGATAAAGTGAAATTCCGTTAACACCAAAAGCGCTTATGACAGGACATGTCTGTTCCGCCAGCGAAACTATCCAATAGGATGCGGCTTTCCCGTGCTGCAAACCCCGTAGATCCGCATCTGACGGAAGGGGGGGCGAGGCAGGGTGCGAATGATAGAAACCGACAAGCGATTGTCGGTTTTTTTGTATGCGGTACATCGTCCGGACCCATTCATGGGGATCAAAGGAAAAAGTGCTTAATGGTTCCCCCGCAGCATTGCGAATGGGATGGACAGCATTCACGCGGACAATGCCGTCGCTTGTTCCTTGCAAGGGCTCTCTTATGGAGCCTGTGAGAACACCGCATGCCTCGTGGGGGTAAGCTGACAAAGAGGATTCGATCAGTTGAATTCGAGCCTCTCGAGTTATCTGGGCCAAACTGAAGCGGATAGAGAGTGTATTCCCTGATTGCTGTTTATCCCGATTGTCCACGCCAATCCGCCTCCTGGTCCTGTTTGGACCATTATACCGTAGATGGAAGCCTGGCTGTAGCACCGCGAATAAGCAATTTAAAATCTTATCCTCCAACCTTTTGGGGCGGTTTTACAAATGCCAGAATAAGAAATAAGCCGGCAAGAGAGAGCCCGGAGACGACTCCAAAGAGCAGCGTATCCGACCGGTCCGCCATCCAGCTGAATATCGGGGGGCCAAAGGCAACGCCCAGAAACCTCAGACTGCTATATAATGAAGTAACCATGCCGCGATGAGATTTGTCCACCGAGCCGGTTATCAGCGTATTCAGGCAGGGAAGCAGGAGACCGGTTCCAATGCTGCTCAGGGTGGCGAAGCCGATCAGGGCGTAAATATTATTGTGCAGAAAAGCACAGGCGCCAAGCGCCGCGCACATCAGAGCAAGCCCGATCAGCATCAGCCACCGCATGAGCGTCCCGTTGTTTTTGATTGCACGGCCGGTCAAGTAGGCTGTCGCCACCAGGCCAAGCAGCGGGATGGCAAGGACGCCGCCCTTGGCGACACCGTCTATGGAGTAAGGCGGCTTTTCCAGCAGATCGGACAACCGGAACAATACTCCGAATAAGATGAACAGGCCAAGGGAACCGGCGACGAAGGCGGATGTCAGCCATCGTCCCTTTTCACGAAACACCTTGACCGTATCGGAAATATACTGCTTAAGCGTCGAGCTTTCCTTATCGCTGGCTGGTTCCTTGATCATTACCTTGACAGCCAGGAAGGAAGCCGCACAGAAGACAGGAAAGGCAAACAACGGCGCATACCATATAATGAGAGCAAGCAAGGAACCAAGTATCGGGCTGATCACTTTGCCTGCTCCGTTGGAGGCTTCAATTAAACCCAGCGCCTCGCTCTCATCGCCATCCTTATATTTGTCTCCGACCAATGCCATGGCAATCGGGGCTGTTCCGGCGGCTCCTATGCCCTGCAAAGCCCTTGCGGCTATCAGGAAACCATATGAATGCATCAGGGCGGCAATGCCCGCTCCAATCCCGGCAAGGCCGTATAAGGCGAGGGAAGGGAGCATAACGGCCTTGCGGGAGTAGCGGTCCGATAAAAAACCGGCAGCAGGAATAATGATTCCGGCGGATACCGAGAATAGGGTTATAACCAGACTGGCCTGAAAGCTGGATATATTAAGTTTGGTCTCCATGTCAGGAAGAATCGGCACAAGCATGGAATTGCCCAGAACCAGAACGAGCGGAACTGAGGATAATGCAGCATATTCCCGCCATTTTCCACTGCCTTTTGACTTATTGTCAGATGCAGCGCCGCCTTCGGAAGATGCAAGTTCGGTAGTGCGCATTGGGGTAATGAATTTAGTGGCGGCTCCGGATTTGGTTTTATTCACGATTGTCTACACTCCCATGGTATCTGATGTAGTGGTAATGTGCCCCCCGACTTGAGCTTCCATTCTCCAGCATGGTAACATATAGGGAGCTTAAGAGTCCGCAGGGCGAGGGAAACACAATAGAAAAGCTCACCTGGACAGACTGCGGGACAACTTTTTACAGAAGGAAAGAAGGCTTATGATGAGACGGACATGGATATTGCTCACGGTTGTACTTGTGCTGGCAGGAATCGCAGTGTATCAAAATAAAAGCAAGCAAAGTGAAGCTTTGGCTGCGTCGGCAGACATGCTGCCCAAGCCCGGATTCACTGCGCCAACGCTTGAACTGCCCGATTTGAACGACAATAAAGTTGCGATCGGCGGAAAACAGGACAAATTGGTTTTAATCAATTTCTGGGCGTCGTGGTGTTATCCTTGCGAATTGGAGGCGCCTGACATGGAAGAGCTGTCACAGGCATACGGCGGCCGCGTCGATTTGTATGGCATTAATGCGACAAGCTATGACAAGGAACGGCAGGCGCGCGAATTTGTGGACGAGCAGAAGCTCACCTTCCCGATTCTCATGGACCGTGACGGGAATGCGACGGATCTCTACAAGGTATCGTCTTTTCCGACAAGCTTGTTGATCGATAGTCAAGGGATTGTACGGGAGCGGATTACAGGCGTCATTTCCAGGCAGGAATGGCAGGAACGGATTGACAAATGGCTGAAGGTGGAAGACGATCAGAAGGCTGCGGCCTGATAAAAAATGGACATGCCGGATGGGTTTGAGACCCGTAGGGCATGTCCATTAATTGTTTGAGGGCTATAAAACGGTCGTTTAATGGTTCACAAGACCAAGGCTTGCGCGCGGCTGGTCCTGATTGCCATCTACCTTGGCCATATTCATCATGGCATAGCGTATGCTGTCCACGAGAGCTTCCCAGCTGGCTTCAATAACATTGCTCGACACGCCCACCGTGTTCCAGGTGTTTTTGAAATCGGTGGATTCGATAAGCACCCGAACCTTGGCGGCGGTGGCATCCTTCTCATCAATGACGCGCACCTTGTAGTCAGCCAGATGAATGTTGTTGATGCTTGGGTAAAATTGGACCAGCGCTTTACGGAGCGCATTATCCAGAGCGTTCACAGGTCCATTGCCTTCGGCGGCGGTGTATACGGTTTGGCCTTCCACGTTAACCTTGACGATGGCTTCCGCATTCATGCTGCCATTGTTTTTTTCCACAAGCATCTTCAGCGATTCCAGCTTGAACAGCTCTTTCATCTCGCCGAAGGCGTCACGAAGGAGCAGCTCCAGGGAGGCATCGGCTCCCTCAAATTGATAGCCCTGATGCTCCAGTTCCTTGATCCGTTCCATAATCTGTTTTGTTTTCTCGTTATTGGCGTTCACATCAAGACCAAGCTCCTGCGCCTTGGAAATGATATTGCTTTGTCCGGCAAGCTCCGATACGAGAATGCGCTGCTTGTTGCCGACAAGACCCGGCTGAATATGCTCGTAGGTTTTGGAATCCTTCATAATCGCCGATACATGAATGCCGCCTTTATGGGCGAATGCCGCATTTCCTACATAAGGCTGGCCCACCGGCATATGCACATTGGCAATTTCGCTTATGTAGCGGGCTGTGGTCGTTAATGACTCAAGCTGCTCGTCTGCGATACAGCGATAGTCCATTTTGATTTGCAGATTCGGGATGATGGAGCACAGATTGGCATTGCCGCAGCGCTCACCATATCCGTTAATTGTACCTTGAATTTGACGTGCGCCCGCCTGCACGGCCGCAAGCGTATTGGCGACGGCTAGCTCGCAATCGTTATGGGTGTGGATGCCAAGCGGGGCAGTAAGCTCGGCGCGGACGCGGCTGACGATATCGTGAATTTCCGTAGGCAGTGTACCGCCATTGGTGTCGCACAGCACAATCCAATCTGCGCCGGCATCCTGAGCCTTGCGCAGCACGGAGAGGGCATACTCCGGATTATTTTTGTATCCATCAAAGAAATGCTCGGCATCAAAAATCGCTTCTACTTGATTTCTCTTGAGAAAGGCGAAGGAGTCATAAATCATGGACAAATTTTCTTCAAGTGTTGTTTGGAGTGCGGTATGGACATGGAAATCCCACGATTTGCCGACCAGCGTTGCCGCCGGTACGCCGGATTCCACGATTCGCAGCAGATTGCTGTCCTGCTCCGCCACACTGTTCTTGCGCCGCGTGCTCCCGAAAGCGGTTAGCTTGGCATTCAGCTTCAAAGCCTTGACACGCTGGAAAAACTCAATATCCTTGCTGTTGCTTCCAGGATTGCCGCCTTCAATATAATGAACGCCAAGCGTATCGAGCTTCTGGGCGATTTTTAATTTGTCGTCCGCTGACAGGCTGATACCTTCGCCTTGCGTACCGTCACGCAGCGTCGTATCGAAAACCGAGATAATGTTGGTCATTGCTTGGACGCCCTCCTCTATCCATACTTTGAAAAGTCATAATTTCATATTATAGCATAAGACCTGATGGCTGTCGCTAAACGAGGTCCTGTCGGGATTGTCATTTTAATAGCGGTTTTTGTGGTATGCTAGAAACAATCGAAGCTTTTACATATTCATATAGGAGGTGCGGAAGCTATGAAGACTTGGTTGGCGTCTATTAGCTTGGAGCAGACGGCACCAGGGCTTGTTTTAAGTCTATGTGCGGTTAAAACCGAATATGAAACAAGCCGGTGAAGATCAGGAAGTCAGAAAAAACCGTATCATCATTCACCTGGATATGAACGCATTTTATTGTTCGGTTCATGAGGCGGAGGAACCAGGCATTTATAAAGGAAAGCCGACGGCAGTTGCCGGCAGTGTAGAGCAGCGCAGAGGGATTATCGTGACGTCCTCCTATACAGCGAGGCAGAAGGGCGTCAAAACCGGAATGACCGTAAGGCAGGGCCTGCAGCTGTGCCCGGAGATGATTCTGATCAAACCCGATTTTGAACTGTACCGCAAGTACTCACGCGGATTTATGTCGGTTGCCAGTCAATACACGCCGCTCTTGGAAGCAACCTCGATTGATGAATGCTATCTGGACATTACAGGGTCGTCGGCTTTCGGGGAACCGCTCGATATTGCCCGGGATATTCAGCACCGGATCCAAACCGAATGGAATCTGCCCTGCTCAATCGGCGTTGCGCCTAACAAATTGCTCGCCAAAATGGCTTCGGATATGCACAAACCCAATGGGATGACAGTTTTGCGGATACGTGATGTGCCGCGTCTGCTTTGGCATAAGCCTTGTGACTCGCTGTTTGGAATAGGGCGCAAAACAGGCGAGAAGCTGAAAAAATTGAATATCCATACAATCGGTCAGCTCGCGGCGGCGGAAGAGGCCATGCTGGTAAAGCATTTCGGTGTGGCAGGCTCTTGGATGAAGTCGGCCGCGCACGGATATGATTATTCTCCGGTGAATGCTGTCAGAGAACAGAATAAATCTATCGGGCATACAACGACACTTCCGCAAGATGTAACCAAGCGGCAGGAGGCGCATCGCATCCTGCTGAATCTGGCCGATCAGACAGCCAGAAGAATGCGCCGCCAGAAGCTGGTGGCGGCCACGATCCAAGTCGTTATCCGCAAACCGGACATGACGACAGTTAACCGCTCCGTAACACTCCATGTTCCGACGGATACAACGGGTGAGATCCATCTCGAAGCCTGCAAGCTGTTCGACAAGCATTGGCGCGAAGGCGACCCCGTACGGCTGCTTGGTGTGACGCTGCAGAATTTGACATCACGGAGTGAGACCGCTATGCAGCTTGATCTTTTCAGCTACGAAGAGCAGCCCCGCAAGGAAGCCCTGACGCGGGCAATGGACCTGCTTCGCGACAAGTTCGGAGAGGATGCGGTGCTTACGGCAGGCATGCTTGGCGATGACCCGTCCGCACTAATCCGGAACAAGCGAATTCGTGGGACATCCTTGCAAACAGACGAGCATATGTTATATAGTGATGAGTAAGGACTGTTCATTACGTTTATATGCAACAATGGTTACGCGCTTACAAAACTAAGCTGATGCATGCGAACTTTTTTGCAGAATTCGTTCCTGCGTGCATGCATAACACTTTTGGGAGGGTATACGATGTCTAAATTCACTTGGGTTGAAAAAGATACGTGCATTGCTTGCGGAGCATGTGGAGCAACGGCACCGGATATTTATGATTACGACGATGAAGGTCTGGCTGAAGTGATTTTCGATGGTGACGCAAATAAAGGAAATACGGAGATTCCTGAGGATTTATATGATGATTTGCAGGATGCGGCAGACGGCTGCCCTACCGATTCTATCAAAGTCGCAGACGTACCTTTCAATATGTAATACCAAAAGCGTATAGCCTGAGCATAGCGCGTGTAATATGGAAGAGTCCCGCTTCTTGTGCTGACAAGGGCGGGATTCTTTTTTGAAATATAAGAAAGCATAGAATTCCATAAACCTTTGCTTATATTTTTGGGGATGTAACTAACTTTGTTGCCAAAAAGATGGCGAAGCCGGTTCTTCTTGCGTTTCGGCTTATTTTTTATTGCTTTTTTGCGCTAATTTATAAAAAAATATTAAATTTAGGGCCGTCCGATTCCAAATCGGGCGGCCTTTTGCCGATATAGTACTTAGCTCGGATTCCAGGGAGGGATGGCTATGGAGCAGCAGGACGATATGGCGTATTTGAAGCGTTATGTACAAAACCATCCCGATAATCGCATGGCATGGTACCTGTTAGGCAAACAGTATGTGATTGAAGAAAAAGAAGCGAAAGCGAATTATTGCTTTCTCAAGGCAGGCAGCATATATGAAGCATTTGAGCGCAAACAGCATCCGCTTGCCAATGAGCCGCAGCAGCTGATTGCCCAGTGGAACCGCCGCCGGCGCATGAAGCAGCTGGTTATCCGTTCATTGATTGCGCTGCTGCTCCTATTGGGCGCTGTTCTGACTGATCCTTTTGCCGATGGGCCAAGCAGCCGGGATGAACAAGCTGCTGATCAGAATGCGGGGGTTGATGATTGGCCGGCCGGCTCTGAAGAGAATTCCGGTCCGGATGTCCGGGTGGCATTCGTAAAGCCTGCCGACAGCAGCGGTCTGGGGAAGGCGATGGGCGTACTGATGGAAGGAGGGGAGAAGTCGGCCGATCTCGGACTTGCCGTGATGCTGGAGCAGGACGACAGCTGGCGGAAATGGACGGGCAATACCCGCATGCTGCTGTCAACCAAGCGGCAGGGAGAAGGACAAGCCTTCAATGTCAGTCTTCACGATGCGATAGCTTGTAATTGCCAGCCAAGCGATGCTGCCGGAGCCAAACAGGCTTATGGAAGCTGGAGCAAGCAGCAGGAGCAGCGTTGGACGCTGACCAGCGCGATTGAACAGTACCGGGAGCTGTTTAAACATTGGCCAAACAAACTTGAGGATATGGTGCGCCCCTATCCGAACAATGTCCTGTCCGGCGAAACTTCATTAATGAGGAAGCTGTTCCCGGATATTCTACAGAGGCAAAAGGCGGCAGCAGCTGCCCGGGGCGATTCCGCCGGGAACGGATCAGGCGGCGCAGAGTCGAATGGTAATGAAAGGTCAAGTGCAGCGGCGCAAATGGAGCTTCCGGATAAACCGCTGTCCATTATCGTCGATCAAGAGAATCGCACGCTGGCCGTCGTGAGCGGGGATGTTATCATCCGCAGCTATAACGTGGGCCTTGGCGGCGAGAAGACGCCTTCAGGAAGCTTTTATATAAGTGAGAAGGTCAAGAATCCGAACGGGCGCGATGACGGCGAGTTTGGAAGCAGGGGAATGACGCTGTCCGGAACGCGTTATGCCATTCATGGAACGGATGAGCCTCAAAGCATCGGCAAGGATGAATCGCATGGCTGTGTACGGATGAACAAGGAGGATGTGGAGGAGCTGTTCGATCTTGTGCCACTTGGGACCAAGGTGGAGATCAAGAGCGGGGTTCTGCCTGCAGATGCTCCCAAGCCGGCTGCAGAGCGCTTCAGCTTGCAGCCGATGCAGGATGAAACGAATCCGGAAGTCGTGTACCGCTGGCTGAACTAATTAATTCTCGAATACGAGCAGAAGCGCGACTGCAGCGACGATCACAACGATAACGGCACCGATCCACAGCAGCGCCTTCTTGTTAACCTCTTCTTTTGGTTTGGTTTTTAGAATGGGCGGTTTCTTCTTGGTTTGGCTCACGTGGATCAACCTTTCTCTTATAGGTAATAGGATGTGATCTCATTGTATCCGTTTTCCTGATAGCCCGCAATAACGACAAAGACAGTATAAATGCCCGCTCGTGCTGCTGATGGCCTGAGCCGGGCTCTTTCTTTTTTTAGTTGAACACGTTAAAATGTTGCGTAGAGCTAACATGATGAACGGAGTGAAGAAGTTGTTGTATAAAGTAGCCAAACCAATTCTGTTTCGGATGGATCCGGAAAAAGCCCATCATCTCGTTATAGACGGTCTGCATTCCGCGGGCCGGGTTCCCGGAATCCCGGCTATGATGCGGTCGCTGTACGGAGTCAAGGAATGCCCGGAGCTTGCCGTGGATGTATTCGGTCTACATTTCCCCCATCCGGTAGGGCTGGCAGCCGGCCTGGATAAGAACGCGAAAGCGGTGGATATGTTTGCCAATATGGGCTTCGGCTTTGCTGAGGTGGGTACGGTGACCCCCAAAGGACAAGCAGGCAATGAACTCCCCAGATTGTTCCGCCTGCCGCCCGACGAGGCGCTCGTGAACCGGATGGGATTCAATAACGAGGGAACGGCGGCAATGGCGCAGCGGCTCGCTGACGGGAAGAAGAGGAGCATTCCGATTGCCGTCAATATCGGTAAAAATAAATCAACGCCTAATGAGCTGGCGCATGAGGATTACCGCGCCTGCATTAAAGCGTTATATACGTACGGCGATTTCTTCGTTGTCAATATAAGCTCGCCGAATACACCTGACCTTCGCGCCCTGCAGCATGGCGATGAGCTGAGGCTGCTGCTTTCCACCGTTATGGAGGAGATGCGTTCTCAGGCCAAGGCAAACGGCGGGGCCGTGAAGCCGGTGCTGGTCAAGATTGCGCCGGACATGACGAACGAGCAGCTCGCATATACCGTGGAGACCATTGCGGCGAGCGGTGTGAACGGGATTATAGCATCGAATACGACGCTCAGCCGGGAGGGGCTCCGGCATCCGCACGCGAGCGAAACCGGCGGCCTCAGCGGCAGGCCGCTGAAGGAACGTTCCACGGAGGTCATACGCAAAGTGTATAGGCTGACTGGCGGCAAACTGCCCATTATTGGTTCTGGCGGCATCTTTACCGCGGACGATGCATACGATAAAATTCGCGCCGGAGCCAGTTTGGTCGAAATCTATACGGCGTATATTTACCGTGGGCCGGTGCTGCTGCGGGAGCTGACTTATGGAATGAAAGCACTCTTGCACAGAGACGGATATCATACGATCGCCGATGCAGTCGGTGCGGATCATAGATAACAGACAGGAGGCGGCTGGATGGACGGTAGAGATTGGGGGCTGTTTTTACAGCCCTATGAGCAGGCTGTTGAGGAATTGAAGGTGAAATTCAAGACGCTTCGTACAGAGCTGAAAACAAGAGAGACCTACGCGCCGATCGAGTTTGTAACCGGACGGGTGAAACGGATCTCAAGCATTCTGGAGAAGGCGAAGCGTCTGAATGTTCCCATGGAAAGCATCGAAACGGGCATTGAGGATATCGCGGGAATCCGCATCATGTGCCAATTCGTCGATGATATTCATCGTGTGGCGCAGTTGATCCGCAACCGCAAGGATCTAACCTTGGTGTTTGAGAAGGATTATGTCACGAATTTCAAAGACAGCGGCTATCGCAGCTTTCATATGATTGTAGAATATCCTGTCCAGACGGCAATCGGCCTTAAAATCGTGCTGGCAGAGGTGCAAATCCGGACACTCGCGATGAATTTCTGGGCAACAATCGAGCATTCCCTTAACTATAAATATAAAGAAAGCTTGCCTGACGATGTGCGGACCCGGCTCAAGACAGCGGCCGAAGCCGCAGCGGTGCTGGATTCGGAGATGTCGAGCATCCGCAAGGAGATTCTGGATGCCCAGCGCGATTTCGAAGAAAAATCAAATATGGTCTCGAGTGTGCTGAGCGATATCCAGGACCTGTATTTCTTCCACAGGGTCAGAGAAGCCGTCCAATTCCAGCTGCGGTTCAACGAGCTGTGGGAGAAAGAAGACGGTTATGCCATCCGCATGCTCGCTGATGAAATCCGTACAGCGCTGATCAAGGTCAAGAAGAGCGGAGGCTCGTAGATTGGTCGGCAGGGAGCAGGAACGGTATGATGAGCGTTTCGTTCATTTTATCGTGCTTTTCAATATGGACGAGGATTACTTTGAATGCCATGAGGTGATGGAGGAGATGTGGCTTGAAGAAGGGCGGAATACGTTGTATCAAGGCCTTCTTCAGGCTGCAGTCGGTCTGCATCATTGGCGCAATGATAATTACTCGGGCGCTGTGAAGCTGTTCACGCAAGCGGAGAATAAGCTTGCTTCATACCCGGATGTTCTGATGGGACTGGATTTGGGAATGCTCCGTCAAGACATGGCCCGCGTTCTTGCGCCGCTCCATTCCTGGGTGAACCGGATGGTTGACGAGGGCAATCGAGCCTCTGAAGCCGCCGGTGAAACAGTTCTGACGAAGCCTGGACCCGAGCTTGCGGGGCCCCCTCCGTTCGCAGCTTTTCGGCTGCTTGTACAGGATGATGAGCTTCGCCGGCTTGTCGGGGCGATGTCTCAGATTCCGCTGGAGCAGCGCCTGCATGCGGAGGATGAGCTATGAGCGTCATGAACCCGAATTGCCGGCTTGCCGGCACAATCATATCCACCCGGGATAATAACCGTCTGCCGCTGGCCTGCTCCGGATAGGGGGGGCGAAGCGGCTCAGGCGGTTTATTTTAAATATGGGGATCTGAGGGAAGAAATCTGCCTCGCAGCAGCCATTTGTTCCTACTTGGACGGATTTTCCTGGAAAAAGCAGTTGGTGAAGCCGGGCGCTGTATAATACAATATGTTAATGACTACAAAGGTAAAAATATGCTTTGCTTTTAGATGAACGAGAGAAACGGCAGGAGGGGTTTTGGCAAGTGGGCATCATGCTGCCGCAATCGTTTACGGATAAAATGAAAATCATGCTGCAGGGCGAATATGACGATTTTATTGCTTCTTATGAACGGCCGCGCAAATTCGGACTGCGGGTAAACGGATTAAAGCTGACGGCGGCGGCTTTTGCCGAGCTATCGCTGCTTTCGGATAGATTGACACGTGTTCCCTGGGAACAGGGGGCGTTCTATTATGAAGAAGCCGACCGCCCGGGCAAGCACCCGCATTATCATGCGGGGCTTTACTATATTCAGGAACCCAGCGCAATGGTGCCCGCGGAGCTGCTCGGCGTTCTGCCTGGCGAATGCGTGCTGGATTTATGCGCGGCTCCCGGGGGCAAGTCGACCCAGCTGGCGGCCAAGCTGCAGGGCAGCGGCGTGCTGGTAGCCAACGACAATGCCAGGGAACGGACGAAGGCGCTCGCCAAAAATATCGAGCTGGCCGGAGTACGGAATGCGGTTATTCTGAACGAGGAACCAGGGAGGCTTGCGGAGGTATTCGAGGGATGGTTCGACCGCATTCTGGTGGATGCCCCCTGCTCGGGAGAGGGAATGTTCCGTAAGGACGAATCGATGATTGCCGAGTGGGAACGTCATTCAGTGGAACGCTGCAGCGTCATGCAGCGGGATATTCTCGTTCATGCGAGCCGGATGCTGGCGCCGGGAGGCACTCTGGTCTATTCGACATGCACGTTCTCGCCTGAAGAAAACGAAGCCCAAATCGCCGCTTTATTGATTGCGGAGCCGCTGCTGGAGATTGTCCCCATTGAGCTTGCCCATGGTTGGGCGGCAGGCAGACCGGATTGGATCGGATTGAGCGCTGCCGAGGCTGTTGGTGCCGTTAATGATACAGATCCTGACATGGAACGGATAGCCGGAAGAAACCTGCTTATCGGCCAGCTCGGAGAGAACGCCGAAGCGGGCCGTGCGCGGTTGGCAAGCATTTCGGGTACGGTCCGGCTGTGGCCGCATTTGACCGGAGGCGAAGGGCATTATGCAGCGGTCCTGTACAAACGCAAACCGGTTGATGCTGATGAGCAGACAAGTGACGGCGGGCGAAGCGGTGCCGTAGGTGCGGAGCCTGAACGTCATGGAGGGAAGTCAAGCCACGGCGGGCAGCTGAAGCGGACTGCAGCCAGCAAAGCTGGGATTAATGAACAAGAGAAGTCAGGTTATCCGCAAAGGCCTGTCCACGAGGAACGGTATTCCGGGGCGAAGCGTCAGGCTAACGGAGCGCAAGACAGCAGAGGACAAGGTCATGCTGATGAGCGCAGCCGTAAAAAAGCCCATAGCCGTCAGGGCAGCCATCCTCAGGACAGCGTCAGAATTCATGCCGGGGAGAAGGGCCTCCGCGGCGGAAGGGCGGACAAAACAGGCGGCATAAGCTATGGGGGAAAAGTCGCGCGGGACGACAAGCGCGCTTCCGCCCACAAGGGGAGCAGCAGCCCCGGAACGGCTCCGGATGCCGCGGCGTCCTGGGGGAAATTCGCGGCCGAGCAGCTGATCGGCGCGGAGCAGTGGACCGGCGAGCTGGTTGCTTACGGCTCGCGTGTCTATTTGCAGCCGCCGGGCATGCCTTCGCTCGGCGGATTGCGGGTCGTGCGGGCCGGCTGGTACATCGGCGAAGCCGGCCCGCACCGGTTTGAGCCGTCGCAGGCGCTGGCCCTGGGACTGCGGCGCGGGGAAGCGGCGCTGAGTCTGCGGCTGGGCGCGGATGATGAAGCGACGCTCCGGTATTTGAAGGGCGAGACGCTGCATATCGATGCAGAGCGTCTGGTTCGGGCCGGGGAGCCGGATGGCCGGTCCGATGCGCGGGACGGAGATCCGCACGAACTGGAGCATAGTACGCCGGCTGGAGCCGCGGCAAAGGGTTATGTGCTGGTTTGCGCGGATGATTTTCCCATTGGATGGGGCAAGGTTGGCGGAGAAGGCTGGCTCAAGAATGAGCTGCCTGCCGGTTGGAGGTTGATATAAGTGGCAAAGAAGATGAGGCTCGACAAGCTGCTGGCCAATATGGGCTGCGGCTCGCGAAGCGAAGTGAAAATAGCGATTAAACAGGGGCGCGTGAGCGTGGATGGCGTCCGTGCCAAAGATCACGGTCTCACGCTTGATCCGGAAACGGCGGTTGTCCTGTTCGATGACGAGAAGGTTGTGTACCAGGAAGTGATCTACGTGATGCTGAACAAGCCGCAGGGGGTCATTTCGGCAACGGAGGACAAATGGGATCAAACCGTAATCGAGCTGCTTGATCCGGTGGATCGGGTGCTTCAGCCATTTCCTGTCGGTCGGCTTGACAAGGATACGGAGGGACTGCTGCTGCTGACCAATGACGGCCGTCTGGCTCATGAGCTGCTGTCGCCGCGCAAGCATGTGCCCAAAACGTACGAGGCTGTCGTGCTGGGGGATGTCACCCGGGAGGATGTGGATGCTTTTGCCGCGGGAGTTGCTTTGGACGACGGGTATCAGACGATGCCTGCAGAGCTTCATATAACCGGCAAAGAAGCCGCGGGAGAGGGAGCAGTGCACAGCCGAATTTCACTGACGATCCATGAAGGCAAATTTCATCAGGTTAAGCGGATGTTTGAATCCGTGGGCAAAAAAGTCATCTACCTGAAACGGGTAGCCATGGGGCCGCTCGCGCTCGATCCGGCTTTGTCCCTTGGTGAGTACCGTCCGCTTACGGAAACGGAGCTGGAGCAGCTCATGTTGATTAAAGAGGCGAAGGTCAAGAACAGCTAGACGTATTTGCTGTGCATAAATTAAGCCTGTTTGTTGAGGCAAACAACCGTGATTTAGTGAAGGGCAGGTAAGGACAGGATGTCGATTCAGTATGATTTGATTGCGCTTGATGTGGACGGAACGCTTCTCACAGACGGTCATGTACTGACTCCGGCCGTGCGTGACGCGGTGCGGGAGGCAGCCTCCCGCGGAGCGGAGATCGTGCTGTGCACGGGACGGGGGCCGACCAATGCGCTGCCGGTACTCGCTGAGCTTGGTCTCTCGGGTACGATGATTACGCATAATGGAGCTGCGACGGTCGATGCGGACCGCAGAGAGGTGATTCATCAATATGCGATATCCGGCACTGAGCTTGCCCGTTTCCGGGAGTACTGCCTGCAGGGCGGCTATCATTTTGATATAAACACGGCGTTTGATCTGATGATTGAAGGCATCACCACGGAAGCGGAGGCCATGTACGGACGCTATGAGGTGAAGCCGGTTTGGCGGGATAGCGCCGCAGCTCTGCCGGAGGGTCTAGTAAAGTTTACGGTATTTGGCAGCGCGGTGGAGATGGACAGGATCGAGGCGGACTGGAGTTTGTGGAAGGACGGACTAAAGCCGATACGCAGCGGAGAATATTTTATTGATGTACAGCATCCGGAAGCCGGCAAAGGCACGGCGCTTACCCAGCTTGCGCATGTGCGCGGCATCGACAGCAGCCGGGTGATGGCTATCGGTAATTATTATAACGATATCGACATGCTGACCTTCGCGGGACTTGGCGTTGCGATGGCCAATTCGCCCGAGGCGGTTAAGGCAGCTGCGAACGCGGTGACGTTCTCCAATGAAGAAGATGGTGTCGCATATGCCCTGCGTACTTATGCCTGGTGATGAGGCTTTGTAGGGAATGCAAAACCGCCTGAGGGAACTCCCTCAGGCGGTTTTATTCTTAACTGTAAGGAAGTCTGCCTTTCCGTCATATGTATTTCTGGAATGAAGAAGCTTGATGCGCCGCCCAAGGACGGCGCCAGCTCTTCTTGTGCGCAAACGGGATTGATCCGTACAGGATTCGGCAGGTTAAGATGACCAGCAGAATGAACAAGACCAATATTGCGCCGGCCGAAGTGAAACCTCCGTATCCTCCGACAGCTCCGGACAAGCAAATTTCTCCCTGAAAAGATAATTCCGGCACCGTTTCTTCTGGTCATTCATGATGATCTTCGGTACTCGGTATACAGTATAGTATGAAGAAAACCGGCATGCGACTGGACAGCTGCCCAGGCTGCGGCCATATTTGGGCATATGCCCTGCTGTGACACGCAGAGACTGCCGCTCAATTATGGAAGGCAGCTGCCGGGGAGTGTCGGGAGCTGGCGTGCTGGTGTCCCCTAGGTGAAGCGCCGCAGTCCTTTGGGCAGGTGGTTCTTGATCTGGCCGCCGCTGGCTTTGCCCCAGCCAAGCGAGAGGCCGTCTACGGCTATGAGGCCCCAGCCGGTGCTGCCCTCCTGTGCGGGAAGGGTCTCTCCGCGCAGGAAGGCGGCGATCTCCGGCGCCTCGGGCCGGTAGCTCTGCATCCATGCGGCGGCGCCAGCCGGGACTGCCATAGCCAGAGCATGCGCCGGCTCCAGGCGGTTCTTGCGCACGTCGCCCAGGTGCAGGCCGGGGCGGGGGACCTTGAGACCGTTAAGGTCCCCAGCCCCGATGGGGCTTGTGCTGCCGCTTGCCGGATGCGGCAGCCAATAGAGGGCGTCGCCGAAGCGAAGCGGCTCGCCTGGCCCCAGCGTCCATCCGCCGGGCAGCGCTGTTTCGGCGAAGGCGCGCATGAGCGCCATATCCGCTTCGAGGCCGCTGGTTCCCGCTGCGGTGTGATTCCGGCGGCGCTCACGCTTTGACTTGCCCGGGTGCTGCTCCGCGGCAGACGGGCTGTCGCCAGCATCTCCAGCAAACGCGGGGGAAGAAGTCCCGGCTTTTTGGAGCACAGCGACAAAATGGCCTTCTCCCCGTTCTATATGCGGCCATATGCGTTCCAGTCGCATAACGCTGAACGCCGGATATTTGGAACAGAAGGCGGCAATCGTCTCTTCATTCTCCAGACGGTTAAAGGTGCAGGTTGAATAAACCAGCCTTCCTCCGGGCTTCAGCAGAATGGCGGCATGATCCAGAATATCCGCCTGCCTGGCCGCGCACATGGCAACATGCGCCACCGACCATTCGCTGATGGCCGTTTCATCCTTGCGGAACATGCCTTCGCCCGAGCATGGGGCGTCCAGCATAATCCGGTCGAACAGCCCCGGAAACCGGCGGGATAACTCATCGGGGGCGGCGCTTGTCACGATAGCGTTGGCAATGCCGCAGCGCTCCACATTTTCACTTAATATTTTGGCTCTGGCGGGATGGATCTCATTCGCGATCAGAACGCCCTGACCGGCCATTTTTCCGGCGATCTGGGTCGTTTTGCCGCCTGGAGCAGCAGCCAGATCAAGAATAAGCTCGCCTGGTTGAGGGTCAAGCAGCTCCGCGGCCGTCATCGCCGAGGGCTCCTGGATATAATAAAGTCCGGCCATGTGGTAAGGATGCTTGCCGGGCCTTGACGCTTCTTCATAATAATAGCCGGTTCCGCACCATGGGACAGGCTCCAGCCTGAACTGCCGGACAGCTTCCGCAAGCAGCGGCTGCCCGGCAGCGGGCTTGAGCGGATTGATCCGCAGGCCGAAGGTCCGGGAGGCGTTGTAGCTCTGGAGAAAGGCTTCCATATCATGGGGCAGAAGCTGGCGCATTTGATGGATGAAAGCATCCGGGAGTGTGACGGGCACGGTATTTTAGCTCCTTTTCAGCAGAGATGGCAGGCTGGGCAATACAATGCAGATTATTATACCATAAAGAGGCGAATGGACAGCCTGATACGGCAATCTATTCATGCTATAATTTGATATAAAGCTATCAACAAAAAGGAGTGCCTATGAGAATATCGATTGAACTGGTTCCAAGACAAGCGGAGCATTTGCAGCAGGAGCTTCAATTTATCAAAACCCATTTTCCATCCGTCAATACGGTCAATATACCGGATTTACTCAGGCTGAGCATCCGCAGCTGGGAAGGCACAGCCATATCCAAACCCTATTTTGAGAACAGTATCCCGCATATAAGGGCTATTGATTTTGATCCTGATGTTCCTATGAAGCTATTAGAAGAGCTGCACCGCAATCGCATTTCAGAGATTCTCGTCATTACCGGCGACGCGCCGCAGGATATGAGCCGTGCCGTTTATCCGACCACCAGCATCGAGTTGATCAGGAAGATCAAGGCCGCAAGCCCCGAGACCCGGATTTATGCCGCATTGGATCCCTATCGAAGCGATGTGCAGGCCGAATATGAGTATGCGCAGCGAAAACTCGACGCGGGAGCTGACGGATTTTTCACACAGCCTTTTTTTGATCTTCGCATGATGGACAAGTACCTGAAGCTGCTGGAGCCTGTTGATACCTTCTGGGGAGTATCGCCCGTAACGTCTGTGAAGTCCAGAAATTACTGGGAGGTTAAAAATAAAGCTCTCTTCCCTGCGGATTTCGAGCCTACGCTGGAATGGAATATTGCGTTTGGCCGCAAGGCGCTGGATTATGCTTATGGCAGTGGCAGCAATATCTACTTCATGCCGATCAAAAACGATATTGCCGCTTATTTAACGGGGATTTTTCAATAAAAGCTGGAACATAAAGGAGGAACATTCATGTCGTCAGATTCCATCAAAAAACAGGTACAGCAGCAGTTCGGCAAAAACGCCGAAAAGTATATCACAAGTCCGCTTCATGCCAAAGGCGAGGATTTGGCGCAGCTGGTTGCCGCATCCAATGCCAATAAGCAGATGAACGTACTGGATATTGCAACAGGCGGGGGACATGTGGCCAAAGCGCTCGCTCCATTGGTGCATCATGTGATTGCCTATGATTTGACGGAGGATATGCTCAATACCGCAGCTGCGTTTATCCGCAGCGATGGACATGCCAATGTTGATTTCGTTGCGGGGGATGCGGAGGCGCTGCCTTTTGACGAGCATTCCTTTGATTTGGTCACCTGCCGGATCGCCGCTCATCACTTTGCCGATGTGGGAGCTTTTTTGGCGGAAGCGCTTAGGGTCGTAAGGCCAGGTGGAAGGCTGCTGCTGATTGACAATATTACGCCGGAGAACGACGCGTTCGATCAATTCTATAACCGGATCGAGAAGCACAGAGACGCAAGCCATGTGCGCGCCTATAAAAAATCCGAATGGATCCGTATGATCGAAACGACGGGATTCCGGATTGAAGGGCTGACGTGTTTTCCGAAAACGTTTGATTATCGTTCCTGGTGCGAGAGATCCGGGTTGCCGGAAGACGAACGGGCTGCGCTGGCAGCGTCCATGCTTCAGGCCGAGCCGCAGGTGATTGATTATTTCTCGATCACCAGGGATGAAGCTGGAGAACTGGTCAGCTTTACAGGGGAGTCGGCTTTATTTCAGGCTGTGAAGGGGAAATAGAGAAATTAACGAAATATGAAATTTTTGATGACCATGTCCGTATAGAGCATACGGGTGGTCATTTTTTTTGATAACAGGACCAGCCGGTTGATGCACAGGGATTCATAGGAGATAATGAGAGCGTGAGAGAAACGGTCGGATTTGTGCTGGAAGCGGGTAAATAAAGGAAACCGGAAATGACAGGGGAGGACAAGCAATGATCAAATTGAACAGCTTTATCCGATTGTGTATCGCGATCCTTCTGGTGATAGGGATCATTTATTTGGGATCGCGGGTGGATTTTATTTTCAAGCCCGTCCTGTCTCTATTCAGCATTATCATTGTTCCGTTGATGCTATCGGTGTTTTTCTATTATTTGCTCCGGCCGCTTGTAAACATGATGGAACGCTATAAAATAAACCGGGCGCTGTCGATCCTGCTGATCTACCTGGTTGTTGCCATCGTTCTGGTAGGTTTCAGCATCGGGGTATGGCCTTCCCTGCGGACGCAGCTTGTGAATCTGGTTGATAATGCGCCAACCCTGTTCAATACGCTCAGCGAGCAGGTGGAGAAGCTGGAGAAGAACGGATTTATCGGAAATCTGTTCCCTGGGGACCTTAGCCCGCTCAACCGGTTAACCGATTTTCTGAACAAAGGTTTTGGCGTGCTGACGGATTATTTCACGAGCCTGTTCTCGATCATTTCCAATTTCGCCATCATCCTGTTTATCTTCCCGATCATTTTGTTCTATATGCTGAAGGAAGGCGGGAATTTCGGGCGCAAAATTGTCAGCTTTATGCCAAAACGGTTTCGAGATGAAGGAAACGAGGTTATGGACGAAATCGACAATGCGCTAAGTGGTTTTATCGTGGGCAGAGTGATCGTGAATCTGTCTTTGGGTGTTCTGATGTATTGCGGTTTTCTCATTATCGGGCTGCCTTATGCTTTGCTGCTGACCGTAGTGGCTGTTATTTTGAATTTCATTCCATTTGTCGGTGCGATTCTCTCGGCGGTTCCGATTGTCATTATCGGGTTTATAGAATCGCCTACGACGGCAATCTGGGCGCTTATTATTATTCTGGTGGCACAGCAAATCCAGGATAATCTGATTGCTCCGTATGTTTTTGGCAAACAGCTGGATATCCATCCTCTGACGACGATCATCCTTGCTTTGGTGGGAGGAGATATGGCCGGAATTATTGGGATTCTGCTTATTATACCGATTTACATGATTCTCAAGATCATTGTAACGAAGGTCTATCAGCTGTTCTTCAAGCAGAGCTGGGAGAATGCGTAGCTTGGATCGGGACATCGGGACACTTGCAAGAAGCGTGAAATGACATGAAGTTAGAAACGCGGATATGAATATGATGAATGCAGCCGAATCATAAGCAAGAATAAATAACGGGATATGAGACTTGCACGTCTCTGTATCCCGTTATTTTTCTATGGCAGATCTGCTGCGAGGATTGTCTATTAACAGACGGTTACCAAATAATGTATTCTATAAATATGCAGCGGACCTGCCATATCCAATGGATTTGTAAAATCGCCGGCACTCCTTGTATCAAGGGCAGCAATCCGGCATGAATGTCCCACAAAGAGTTAAGAATGCCATATTGCATCTTGATTTGCAACAAGTATAAGATTGTAGGACATTGATGTCCTAATGGCTATCATCATCGAAGAGAGGGGGAGGCGCATCATGCTTCTTTTGAAAATTGACGGATGAATAAAGTCTCTTTGCGCTTCACATCGTCTTTTCGCAACAGGATGATTTTGATCTTTTTTATGATCATTATCGTCCCTTTTTTGCTGTTCGCTTATTACGCGCATATCAAGTCGATCGAAGGGATTTCCCATGCCAATACGACCATGTCCATGAGCTATCTGCAGCAGGCCAGAAAAAATTTCGAAATCTATCTGAATTCTGTCAACGACCAGGTGAATGATCTCATCGGCAACAAACAGCTCCAGGAGCTGCTGGAGAAGGAGCCCGGCAATCAGGCCGAGGAGGAAGCGTTCACGGTTAACCTGTTGACGATCCTGTATCCGAGTACGCCCCTGATCGATGCATTCCGGGTGCATGTGTACCCCATCAATCCCTCCCACTATCCCTCTTATATGAGCACAATCGGTGAATCCGTAGAGGTTGGAGAAGAGGAATGGTTTCTGGAATCCAAAGCCTCGATCAGTCCGACATGGCATTTGTCCATGCCCCAGCGGGGCAAATATTCCAAGCCGCTGCTTTCTTACGTAAAAAGATTCTCGGGACTCTACGATCAGATTCCCCGCGGAATCATTGCGACCGATTTGTCCGAGGACCAGTTGAAGCGTTTCTTCTCGCCATCGGATCAATTGATTGAGCAGAAGCTGCTGCTTCTCAATGATGAGGGCATGATTTTCTTCGATTCCGGCCGTAATGAATGGACAGGCAGCCTGCTCCCTTCGCCGCGGTTTAATGAGCTTATTCATTCAGGAAGGGAGGGCTCGCAGTCCATTACCATGGAGGGCACAACCTATCTGGCCACTTTTGTCAAAATGGATTCCGTTCCCTGGTCGATTGTCAGCCTTACCCCTCTTCAGGAATTAACGGGAACGATTGATGAGATTAACCGGCTGCTCATTATTTTTCTCATTATCTATTTAATCTGCTGCCTGGGCGTAGTCGTCTATATTACGATTAATTATACGCAGCCTATTGCCAAGCTGGTCCGGCTGATGAGAAGAATGGAAACCGGGGATTTCAGGCAGCTTCCCTATTCGTCCCGCGGGGATGAGGTGGGCTGGCTGTACCGGGGGGTAAACAGTCTTACGCAGCGGATAGAAGGATTGGTAGAGGAGGCCTCCCGGTCCGAGAGGAAGAAGAAGGAGCTGGAGTTCCAGGTGCTCAGTCATCAAATCAATCCGCATTTTCTGTACAACACGCTGGAGTCCATTCGTTGGAAGGCCGAGAGCCACGGGCGGAGCGATATCAGTGAAATGGTCTCGGCACTTGGCAATTTGCTGCGGCTGAGCTTGAATCAGGGGAATGAAATTACGACGTTGGCGCGTGAAATCGAGCAGGTCAAGGCCTATGTCCTGATCGAGCAGGCCCGGATGGGCCAAACGGTGCGAATCCTGTATGCCTGCGACAGCGAAGCGATGTCGAGTCCGTTTCTGCGCCTGCTGCTTCAGCCACTGGTAGAGAATGCCATCCAGCACAGCATACGGGACAATTTCGAGAAAGGCAAAATTCTGATTTCCGCCCGCAGGGAAGGAAAGGATATGGTCATCGATATTGTGGACAATGGGAAAGGCATTCCGGAAGAGACGCTTTTACAGCTGAACAGGGACATGGATCATGGCGGCAAGCCGGTGCATAGAGGCGTCGGGCTGCGGAATGTGAATGACCGCCTTAAGCTGTATTTTGGTGACAACTACAAGCTGAAAATCGAAACAGGCCCGGAAATCGGGACGAAGATCACCCTGCGGCATCCGATTCTTGAAGAGGAGACGCTGCGGGGGGAGGTGGCGGAAGCCGTCCGATAGGGGCGGCTTTTGCCGTTATTTGCGTACGGCACCACGACTAAGGAAGCTTAAGAATAGTGTGCGCCTTCCCTCAAGCAGAAGCCTGGTCAACAGGCTAATATCGCACCGCAAAGGATAAGATTAGCTCATAGTAACCTTTTGCCCCCAAACTTATGATAATACTATCAAGATTTGCAACATCATTCGATCAAGTAAGGGGAGAAGTCCAGATGTCAGGAAGAAAATCAAGAATACCGCTGTTCATGGCCGCGCTGCTAATTGTAATGCTGCTTGCTGCGTGCAGCAGCAGCAATGAGGGCAATCAGCCGAATCAGTCGAATCAGCCTGCCAATACGTCCGAAACAACCGACGGAGCGGCCGAACCGGCGCCGGAGCAGGAAGACGAGGTGCTGCTCAAGTTTTATTTTGGCGGGGACAAGAAGGCGGCGACCGATGAGGTCTGGTCTGCAATCAGCGATTATGTGAAATCCAAGGGGCTTAATATCCGCTTCAACGTCAACTTCATTCCTTTCGGCGATTTCAAGGATAAGATGCTGGTCATGGCCGCATCCGGGGACGACTGGGATATGAACTTCGACGGCGATTGGCTGTCTTATAAGCAAATGGCGGCTAAAGGCTCATATATGGCTCTTAATGACCTGCTTCCGAAATATGCTCCCAATCTGAACAAAAAATATGAAGAGCAGGGAACGCTGTCCGCGGCTACCGTAAATGGTCAAATTGTCGGGCTTCCGTGGACGATGAAGATGAATGAACGCAAGTTCGCCGGGTGGCGGGCCGATCTGGCCGAGAAGGCCGGAATCACGATAGCTCCCGATTCCATCAAAACGATAGAAGATATCGATAAACTGCTGCGGGATTTGAAGAAAGCGTATCCGAACGAGAAGCTGTCGCGGACGACGCCGCTGTCCATTTATATGATTCGTGATGAGTGGGTGGATCTTAATTTTCACGGGCTCGGCTTCTACCTGAATGATCCGGCTATCAAGATTCAACCGATTGAGCAGCAGCCCTTCTTCAAGGAAGCAGCGGCGCTGGCCAAGCAATGGTATGACGATAAGCTGATCAACCGCGATGCGATGATCGACAAGGAGGACGGAGCCGCGCAGTGGAGAAACGGCAAAACGCTCTTCACCGTCACCTCCCATGAATGGGCGAATGCTGATCCGGGCTTCGCCGATCCGAACTACAAGCAGCAAACGTCGCTGCTCTATCCCGATAAAAAGTTTGTTAACCGGACTGCACTGGCGAATGTAGTCGCCATCAACCGGAATTCGAAGCATCCCGATCGTGTTCTGCGTTTCCTGGATATGATAGAAACCGACAAGACGCTGTACGACCTGGTGCAGTACGGCATTGAAGGCAAAACCTATGTGCTTAGTGGCGAAGCGACCGAGTATCCGGAAGGCATGACGACAACAACCAGCAACTATATGGAGTGGGGCGGACAGTGGGCTTTCTGGAAGCCGCAGTTCATGCGTCCGACGATGACATACGGCCAGGATTTCTGGTTGAAGGAAGCGGAATTCGCCAGCCAGCCAAACAATGTGAACTCCCCGATTGACGGTTTGTTTATCGCCGAAGATGCCATGAAGAATGAAATAGCCAAGCGCGATCAGGCGACGGAGGAAATCAGCAGACCGATTGAATTCGGGATGGTCAAAAATGTGGATGAAGCTGTCGCGGATTATATTGAGAAGCAGAAAAACAATGGTCTTGACAAGATTCTGCAGGAGACGCAAAAGCAAATCGATACCTATCTGGCAAGCAAAAAATAAAAAGCCAGGCGTAAAACAGGGATGTTCCAAAATGGAGCATCCCTGTTTGCATGGATCAGCCGTAAACGCGCATAAAATGATTCTATTGATAAGTTACACTTGCCCATCAATCTGTTGTATGATTTTGAGTAGGAGCCCGGTGAAATGGATCTCCGTTAAAAGACAGACATCCTGACAGAAAAGAGTGATCCTGCATGATTCGAGCAGTTGTATTTGATTTTGACGGATTGATTATTGATACGGAAACGCCATCCTATCATGCATTTTGCGAGGTATACCGCGAATATGGAGCGGAGCTGCCCCTGGCGGAATACGCCAAATGCGTAGGCACGAGCCATGATCTTTTCAATCCCTACACGTACATATCCGATTGTCTTGGAGAAACCATTGACCCGGAAATCGTCCGTACGAAGTTTCAGGCTATTTATTCGAAGCTGCTGTTCGAATCGGCTCTGCGTCCCGGTGTGATGGATTATTTAAAGGCGGCACGGAAGCTGAATTTAAAGACGGCATTGGCGACAAGCTCCACCATCTCATGGATTGAGCCTTTCTTTCATCAATTTCAACTGACGGAGTACTTTGATTATGTCACGACAGCGGATGAGGTATCGAAGGTTAAACCGGATCCCGAGCTCTACCTGAAAAGTCTGGGCAAGCTTCAGGTTGCGGCGGATGAGGCGATTTCTTTCGAAGATTCCCTGAATGGCTTCAATGCCGCCAGGACGGCCGGACTTCACTGCGTGGTCGTGCCGAACGAAATGACCAGACAGTTTGCGTTTGCGGATTATGATCTTCTGATCGACTCCATGACAGATAAGAGTCTGGAAGAAGTCATCGCATTTCTGAGTGCGCGCCACAAGGTCAATTAAACGAAAACACTGAGGTGATTTCATGGATCGAATAGCCGTTATTTCGGATATTCACGGGAATATCCCAGCATTGGACGCGGTGGTAGCGGATATTCATAAACGGGGGATCTCAACCATTTATTGTCTGGGCGATCTGGTTGGCAAAGGTCCAAGCGGGGATAAGGCAGTTGACCGCGTCAGAGAGGTCTGTACGATCGTGGTCAGAGGAAATTGGGATGAGAATATGGCTAAAGACAGCGAATACCCCACAATCATCTGGCATCAGAACAATCTGGGCCCGGGGCGGCTGGATTACCTCCGGAGTCTGCCGATGATCCTTGAGTTTGAAATGAGCGGCAGACATATCAGACTGTTCCATGCCTCACCCCGCAGTGTGCATGAACGGATTCAGCCATGGGATACCCATGAGTCGAGACTGTCCTTATTCCGGCATTCCGAATATTGCGAGTATGCGGGCGATGCGGATGTTATTGGATATGGCGATGTTCATAATGCTTATGTGCAGAATTTCGAAGGAAAAACATTGTTTAATGCGGGAAGCGTGGGCAATCCCCTGGAGATTAACCAGGCTTCTTATGCGATATTGGAGGGGGAGCTGCATAGTGCGGAGCTGTCCCCTTTTGGCATCCAACTGGTGAGAGTGCCGTATGATATTGAACTTGCGATCCGGCAGGCGGTTGAGGCGGAGATGCCTGAATTGGAGTCTTATTCGCTGGAGCTCAGAACGGCTGTGTACCGGGGCAGACAGAAGAGATGAATGGATAACAAACGATCTGGCTAAGGCAGGAGGAGGAATCCACGTGAATGTGCTCGCTGTCGGGTGTCACCCGGATGATCTGGAAATCGGCTGCGGCGGAACATTGGCAAAGCTTGCTTCACAGGGGCATGGAATTACGATGGTGCATGTGGCGAATGGGGATAAAGGGCATAAAGTCATTGCGCCTGCGGATCTGATCAAGCTTCGCGAGCAGGAAGCCTGGAATGCGGGGGGCTTGATCGGCGCTCAGGTCATCAGCCTGGATAGGCCCGATTTGACGGTCAAGTCGGATGAGGCCGATCTGATCGGGCGGCTGGCCGGGGTGATCCGCAAGGTGAAGCCCGATTATATCATCACGCACCCGCCCGAGGATTATATGAAGGATCATATGGAGGTATCCAGGGCGGTGTTTGATGCCAGCTTCGCAGCAACCGTGCCCCATTATACAGTTGAAAACGGATTGCCCGCACATGAAAAAGTTGCCCCGATTTTCTATATGGATACGCTTGCGGGCGTAGGCTTTCTGCCGACCGAATATGTGGATATATCGGATTTCATTGATGTTAAAATTCAAATGAACGACTGTCATCAGAGCCAGATCAAATGGCTGTATGAGCATGACGGCATCGATTTTCTGGATTTTGTCCGGACCGTTTCCAAATTTCGCGGATTGCAGTGCGGCAAGGCGTACGCGGAAGGCTTTCAGCAGTGCCAGGCATGGCCGCGTCTGACAACGGAGCGGCTTCTCCCTTAACGGTTAATAGAAGAACAGGAGCGTGACGGCGATGAATTTTATGCGAACGCTGAAGGATTCCATGCTGGAAGGCTTCTATCCTGCGGGCTGGGATATGGACAGAATCGACCAATGCTGCGCGAACAGCCCGGAAAGCATTCAGGAGCCTCAAGCCTTTTGGCATGCGGACTTTCAGCCGGTTTCCTGTGAAGAAGTGCAGGAGCTGGATGTGAAGATGGGCCATGAAATCGCCCGGGAAATCCGGATAAGCAAAGAAGCGGGCCGCAAGCTGGCGATCATACTGCCGGCTGGACCGATGGGGATGTATAAATGGGCGGTCTATTTTCTGAAAGAGTGGCAGGTGGATTGCTCGCATGTCCACGGCTTTAACATGGATGAATGGAGCGACGGGGATGGGCGCACGCTGCCGCCGGAGAATAAAGGATCTTTTCAATACGCGATGGAGCAGGCATTCTACGGCCCGCTTGGCGAGCTGACGGTTCCGGTAAAGCAGCGAAATTTTGCTACTGCGGACAGCTTGCCGGCTTATGCATCCAGGATAGAGAGGCTGAGGAAGGAGGGAGCCGAGCTTATCACCGTCTTCGGGATCGGCCGCATGCTGCATATTGCTTTCTGGGAGCCGCATTTCGCTGCGGAATTCAGCACTGAACAGCAGTGGCGGGAAGAGACGCACCGGCTTGGCGCGAAGCTCCATCCTCTGACGATTGAACAAAATGCCATCACCAGCTTCAAAAGCCGCACAACGCTGGTGCCCTGCCGCGCGAATACCATTGGACCAGGATTGTTTCTCCAATCCGACAGGGTCATCGGCGGCTGTGACGGCGCTCTGGGGCGCGGCATGCAGTGGCAGGGGCTTTCGCTCTGGACAACGCTGCGCTACGGCCCCGACATGTGGCTGCCTTCCACCTATATGCCGACACTTCCGGGCAAATTGTTTTTCCTGAGGGAACTCGCCGGTCCGCTTGATGCGGAAATTAATTGAGATCCGGCTTGAGGAATGGGCCCGGCTTTGCTTGGCTCCATACATCTGCAAAGCTGATCGGGATTCGCTGCGGCGTTATCCGGTTTTAGCTTTGTTGTTTGGCGCCATGAAATGAATTTTTATGGAACAGCTTCCGGACAAAGGGGGCCGCATAATAATCAACACCAAGCCGGCCTCCATTGGCACCCGCAATCATAATAAGTCCGCCAAGCAGTATCAACCATGGATTTGTGCTGACCGTTCCGGCAAACATGAACATGAAATTCATCAGAAGGCCGAAGAACGCAGCCGCTGCTGTCAACGCGCCAACGATAAATCCGAGACCGATCAACACCTCGCCAAGAGGAATAAGGATATTGATCAGCTTGACATTGGGCAGGGCGAAATGCTCCAGAAAGGCAGTAAAATTCGGGTAGATGAGTTCTCCGCCCTGATCTGTTACCGGCTTGCTGATTGCGCCCGTCAAGAATCCCTTGGCGTCGAAGCCGTCCATCAGCTTATGGTATCCGGCTGTCAGCCATTCCCAGCCGACATAAAGGCGAAGCAGCAGCAGAAGCCCGGCGGCATAAACGTTTTCTCTTAAAAATGTATGGATCATCTTCAATCATCCCTCTCCCTGTCTATGTTTCACATTCTGTACAGCCCGGCAGAACAGTCGGCTTCCAAGCGGTTCGGATCTAATCCATGCAGCCATTTTCACATGAAATACTCCCAAGCTTCTCTTGGCGCCTTCATGTCAGGTCGTGTCTTCATCATAGAGGAAACGGCCAGCTCCCGTAATCGGGGGATGACCCTATTTATGGGAGGGGAATTCCCCGAACCTTCTTCGTCCTGGAATTCAGGGAGTTCCCCTACTTACAAACAAGGACTCCTTGTTTACAATGTAGAGTAGCTGACAAACGGACTATGAACGCCGTTGTAGGAGGAGGGACTGCATGATGACTCATCCGGCAGATATTGAGATCAGGCGCGAATTGAACAGGCTGTGCACCCGCATGTCTGGCGATTTTGCCGCGCTGGCGGTGCTGCTGCCCGGTGTCCGGCAGATGAAGTGGCAGTATCTATGGGGGAGCCGGAGCGTGCGGACTTGTCGGTTGACGGTGGCTCCCGGCGTCGGTCTGGCAGGTATGGTACTCCGCCACGGAACCACCTGCCGGATTGACGGTTCTTCAGGGGGAATGAAGGCCGCTGAATGCCCTGTCATGCTCGCGGAGAAGCTGACCGCAGCCATTGCTTTTGCACTCCCGCCTGTGCGGCAAAGGATTCCCGGGGGTGTTCTGTTGGTTGGAAGAAGAACAGGCCGACCGTTTGGAGTCCAGGAGATCGGGGAGGCAGCGGCACTGCTGCCGAATATTCATCAGCTGCTGCAGAGCAGCCGGAGTGAAGAACAGACCAGTGAGGTTTATCCCGACTCCTATTAAGAGAATACATTGCCGAAGCGGCTGGAGGTGCCTATGATCAAAATCATCATTGTCGACGATCATGTGATGGTTCGTTCGGGGCTGCGCATGCTGCTCAGCGGTAAAGACGACATAGAAGTGATCGGAGAGGCCTCAGAGGGAGATGAAGGAATCTGCAAGGCGGTGGAGCTGCGCCCTGATGTTGTGCTGATGGATTTGAGCATGCCAAGCGGCAAGGACGGTCTGACCTCGGCCGCAGAGTTGAAGTCCAGGCTGCCTGATACCGCGATTCTTATTCTCACCATGCATGACGACGACGAATATTTGTTCCGCGCCATTCATGCCGGAGCATCGGGTTATGTGCTTAAGAGCGCGCCACATGAAGAGCTGCTTGGCGCAATCCGCGCCGTTTCCAAGGGAGACGCTTACCTGTACCCGACTGCGACCAAGCGGCTGATGAAAGAGTATATGGATCGGATGAAACGCGGAGAGAGCATGGACCAATTCGATACGCTGACGGAACGGGAGCGGGAAGTGCTGGCGCTGACCGCGAAGGGCTATGCCAATAAAGATATCGCCGAGCAGCTGTTCATCAGCGTAAAAACAGTAGAAACACATAAAAGCAATGTGATGGAAAAGCTGGGGTTCAAATCCCGGCCCGAGCTGGTCAAATATGCGTTGAAGAAAGGACTGTTGAGCTTTGAGTGATCAGCCAAAAAGCCATGAGTCCGAAATGATTGGTCAGCATGTGGAGGCATTGCTGTCCAGCCTCGATCATGTGATCCGGGACGAGCAAAGCCGCGGCGTCATCAAGCAATCGCTCAAGCAGCTGGCCGATGTCAAATTTGCTCTTGATGAGTCCTCTATCGTTGCTTTGACCGACCATCGTGGACGCATCCAGTACGTGAACAAGAAATTTTGTGAAATCTCGCAATATGAGCGGGAAGAGCTGATCGGACGTGATCATCGGATCATTAATTCGGGGTATCATGATAAAGCGTTTATGCAGGAATTGTGGCAGACGATCAGCTCCGGCCGGGTATGGTTTGGAGAAATCCGCAACCGTGCGAAGGACGGCAGCTATTATTGGGTAAACACGACCATCGTTCCGTTCGTGGATGAAGAGGGCCGGCCTTATCAATTTCTGGCCATCCGCAATGAAGTAACAAGGCTCAAGAAGGTGGAGCAGGAGCTTCAGGAAATGATTGCGAATGTGATCCGAATTCAGGAGGATGAGCGGCGCCGGTTTTCCCGGGAGCTTCATGATGGAATCGGCCAAAGCCTGTTCTCCCTGCAAATCCAGCTTGACCGTTATATTTCCGGTCTAGAAAAGGGACAAGAGGAACTTCAGGGCATCCGCGAAATGGTTTCCGGTCTTATGGCGGATGTCCGCGGTCTGGCCTGGAAGCTTCGTCCTTCGGTGCTGGATGATCTCGGCGTGGTGCCGGCGATTCGAACCTATATCGAAAATTATTCCTCGCATTACGGCATCGATGTAAAGTTTACCTGCAATCTCCGCAAAAGGCTTGATATACAGGCAGAAACAGCGATCTACCGCATCGTTCAGGAAGCGCTGACCAATATCGCCAAGCATGCCGACGCGGCTGAAGCCGAAGTGTCGATGCTTGAGAACGATGCCGGAATCACCGTGCAAATCAGGGATAAAGGTCATGGCTTCGATGCGAAATCTCACACCAAGGGCGTGGGATTGTTCAGCATGGAAGAGCGGGCACGTATCGCAGGGGGCCAGGTTCAGCTCGCAACAGAACAGGGTCTCGGTACAGTGGTGACACTTATATTGAAGCGGGAACAAACGCAGTTCGATAACGGCAGCTCTGCAGAGGAAGGTTTCAGGGACTGAGATTTATGTTGTCTAGTTTGTCAAGGCTAATCTGCTGAGCAAATTCTCATCAATCTCTCATAATCGCAGGGAAATGCAGGTGGTGAAAGGGTTTTCTTAACCAATGGGAAATGGTGGGCGTTTAAAGTTGTGTTATGGTGGTATCAGGTGATCGCCAAATCCAACTTTCCTATTGGGAGGGAGACATGGACAACATGAAAAAAAACCACATGGTCAAAATGATCGCAGGAATCGGCTTCAGTCTCACGGTTGCCTTTTCCGGCAGCATACTAATCACACCCCAGTCAGCTCAAGCGGCTGTTTCCTCCAGCGCCTCAACTGCGGACAACGTGATTGCAACAGGAAAGCAGTTTCTGGGCGTTCCTTATAAGTTTGGGGCAAAATCGGGAATAACCAGTTCATTTGATTGTTCCTCTTTTGTCCAATATGTATTCAAGCAAAATGGGATTGATCTTCCCCGTTCCTCACGCGAGCAGGCGAAGGCTGGAACCAAAGTAGCCAAAAGCGATCTGCAGGCCGGCGATTTGGTATTCTCCGATACGAACGGAGACGGAACGATTAATCATGTCTCGATTTATATGGGTGACGGACAATTACTCCACACTTACCGGGTCGGCATAGGCGTTACAATTTCCGATTTTGCGGGAAGCACGTGGGATCATGATTTTGTTACGGCACGTCGTGTCATTTCGGAAGATCAGGCATCCCAGCCTGTTGATGATGGTTCGCAGCCCGCTGTGAATGCTCCGGCAGATCAGCAATCGGATGATCAGACAACTCAGCCCGCAGACGATAGCTCACAGCCTGCAGATGATAGCTCACAGCCAGCGGTTAAGGCTCCGACGGATCAGCAAACGGGCAATCAGTCATCTCATTGGGAACATAACGAAGGATGGAAATCCGGCAACCGGCACGGAGACCGCCACGAGGACTAATACAACTTTATATTTTTTCGAACAGAGCTGCCTTCATGGCGGCTTTTTTGCCGTGTTATACCGGCTGCAGGTTCAGTACGGCGGAAGTTTTGAAAATTTAATATTATTTCATTACTCTACGAAGCAGAAGGATGTGTTATTATAGAATTCAGCCGTTTTTTACAATAAATGATAGCCAATATAAGAAAGGAAGATACTAACCTTTTTACCAACTTCCAGTAGCAGTTAGGAGAAGCAGCAGCAATGACAACAGTAAAAAAGAAGCAAAATTCAATACGGTTTGCCTTGATTTTAGGCGCATTTTCAGCGCTTGGTCCGCTTACGATCGATATGTATTTGCCCTCATTCCCTGAGATTGCAGCTGATTTTGGAACAAAAGCATCGCTGGTTCAGTTGAGCCTGACCGCATGTCTGGTCGGATTAGGTTTGGGACAGCTCATTATGGGACCTCTGAGCGATGTTCATGGAAGACGCAAGCCTTTATTGATTTCACTTGTTTTCTATTTAATCGCTTCGTTTGTTTGTGCGGTCGCCCCGAATATTATTTTCTTCATTGCGGCCCGGTTTATACAGGGCTTTGCAGCCTCGGCTGGCATTGTCATTTCCCGTGCCGTCGTGCGGGATCATTACAGCGGCCGTGAATTGACCCAGTTTTTCTCCATACTGATGCTGGTGAACAATGTGTTCCCGCTGATTGCTCCTGTAGCAGGCAGCGGCGTCATCTCCTTTACATCGTGGAATGGCGTGTTTATTACACTTGGCATCGTGGGGATTCTTCTGGTTGTCACGGCTGCCTGGAAGCTGGAGGAAAGCCTGCCGGTAGACAAACGTGTACCCGGCGGACTTGGCGAGCTGTTCAAAAATTTCCAGGTCCTGCTGAGGGACAGGCAGTTCATGGGATATGCGCTTGCGCAGGGCATTATGATCGGCGGGATTTTCGCCTACGTATCCGGCACGCCGTTTATTTATCAGAACATTTACGGAGCGTCTCCACAGCTGTTTGCCCTGTTATTCGGAACTAATGGGATCAGCCTGATTCTAGGCTCCCAGGTGGTTGGCCGTTTGGCCCATCGGGTATCGGAGAGCCGCTTCCTGACGATCGGTCTGCTGCTCGCGGGGACGACCAGTATCGGGGTTCTGCTCGTCATTCTTTTGAAGGGCCCGTTGTTTGCGCTGGTTGCGCTGCTGTTCATATTTGTCGCGTCAATCGGCATCACATCGACGGCTTCCTTCTCACTGGCGATGGAGACGCAGAGTCATATCGCGGGGAGCGCATCGGCCCTGCTTGGATTGTTCCCGTTCGTAATTGGCGCCATCGTTTCCCCGCTTGTCGGGGTTGCCGGCGAGTACACGGCTGTTCCTATGGGCGTTATTCTGCTGTCGACTAGCTTCCTGGCCCTCCTTGCTTACTTTGGACTCGTTAGAGTGCCCAAGACAAGGCTTGCTTGAGTATCAGTGAACTGTGACCCGTAAGATGGACACTTTGAAAAAAGTGCCCCTCTTACGGGTCATTTTGTGTTTTAATCGAACTATATAACGACGAGCGAGGTATGGGATCATGGGAAAAGCTAGGGGAGCATCAAGAACCTTTACGGAACAAGAGATGAGGCAGCTGGAGTTAAATCCGAATGTACGCCGTGTATCGGACACCACCATCACGTACGCTCCAACATTTAAAACCGCTGCTGTTCAGGCCTATCTGGAGGGGCAGACGCCCATGGAAATCTTCTACGCAGCCGGTTTTAATATGGACGTCATCGGGCATGAGAAACCCAAAAAGTGTCTGTTACGTTGGCGACAGGTCTACGCCTCTCAGGGTGAAGCTGGCTTATTGGAGGAAAAGCGTGGAAAAGAAAGTACGGGGAGAACAACTGCCGGGGAATTATCGGTTGAAGAGAAACTCAGACGCGCGGAAGCCCGAATTAAGCTTCTTGAGGCCGAAAACGATCTTCTAAAAAAGCTCGAAGCGCTCGAAAGGCAAACCAATAAGGCCTTAACGTCTTCCGGGCGCTTTCAGATCATTAACCAAACCATTCGTAGGCATAGCTTGCGGCGTTTAACCCGCTTTCTGTGTCAGGCAGCTGAGGTCAGTACAAGTGGCTATTACCGCTGGTGCAGAGCCGAAGAAGAGCGTCAACTTCGAGAGGTTGTAGATGAATACGATGTGCAGCTTATTCAAACCCACTTTAACCAGCTCAATGGCAAAGCCGGTGCATTGGTGATTAAAATGCGGCTTGAACGACTTAACGGTGTTGTCATGAACCACAAGAAAATTCGTCGTTTGATGCGAAAATTCAAGCTAAGGGCCACGGTACGTCAAGCCAATCCTTATCGCAAAATGGCCAGAGCGACGCAAGAACACCGGACGTGCGAAAACCTTTTGAAACGGCAGTTTAATCCGGGCGAACCCGAAAAGGTGCTGCTCACAGACATTACCTATATGCGTTATGGTGGAGGCCAATGGGCGTATTTGTCCTGTGTGAAGGACGGAGCAACAAAACAGATCCTGGCGCATTGCTTATCTTCGACCTTGGAGCTTTCTATTGTGGAACGAACGCTGGAAAGATTGCAAACGCGATTGGATGGAACCCTCCACCCCGAAGCCATCCTTCACTCGGACCAGGGCATGCACTACACGCACCCTAAAATCCGCCACCTCATCCAGCAGGCGGGCTTCCAACAGTCGATGTCCCGTAAGGGCAATTGCTGGGATAATGCTTCTATGGAGTCCTTCTTTGGCCATATGAAAGACGAGCTCCTGTACAGCGACTGTCAGACGTTAAAGGAACTACGAGTACGTGTGAATGAATACATCTTGTACTACAACTCCGAACGCTATCAGTGGACATTAAAAAAAATGACTCCTGACGAATTCAGAAGTCACCTCTTGACGGCTTAGGGTTATAGGTCTTTTTTCAACATGGTCCATAAATCGGGTCACAGTTCACAGCGTCAGCCAGCATGCAAAAAAGCCTGCACCCTTTCCTTACGGTGCAGGCTTTTTTGTCAGGACTGCCGACTGTCTGTGGCGAGTTGGTGACTTGCAGGTTTTTACCTTTGCGGCCTCATTAAGACTGCCGGGCTTCGATCGGGATGGTGATTTCCACACTTGTTCCCCATCCGTCCTTGCTGAGGATGCGCAGGCCATGCTCTCTTCCATATGAGAGAATCAACCGTTTGCTGCTGTTAGACAATCCGATATGACCGGAGCCGCTCCGGGAGGAAGCGTCCCCGCTGTGCACGGACAGCACTTCTGTGCCTTCAAGCCTATCCCGTACTTCTTTAAGGCGCCGCTTGGTCATCCCCCTGCCATTATCGATTACCCGAATCCATATGTTGGGGGATTTATGATGGATTTTAATCTTGATTGCGCATCTTCCCGTCTTCTCCTTAATTCCGTGATAAATACTGTTCTCGATCAAAGGCTGCAAAATCAGCTTCAGGATCGGCAGATATCTGGTATCGTCATCCACATCCCAAATAACCGAAAGCTTGTCTTTGTTTCTGATTTTCTGGATTTCCAGATAAATTTCCGTGTAGCGGATTTCCTCGTTTACAATAACCGTTTGCTTCGGGCTGCTCAAGGCGTATTTCAAAATATCGCTGAGATGCTCGATCATCTTGCTGGCGTCATTAGGTCCGCCGGACAGTCCAAGCGTCTTCCAGTTGATAATTTCCAGGGTATTGTACAGAAAATGGGGATTGATCTGCGATTGCAGCGCCAGCAGCTCCATGTATTTCAGTTCATAGCTTCGATTGGACAGCTGTGTTTTCAGAAAATCCTGCTCGATAAACGTTTTGATAAAATTTTGCAAAATAAAGCCGTATTCATCCGAAACCTTATTCAACTGCATCGGAAGAGGCCGGTCATGCTTGGCTGCTGAAATAATCGACACAATGTTCTTTAAGTTATTGTAGTTGCGTTTGGTCAAAATATAGGTGATGGCAATCCCGATCAGAAATGAGCCGATCAGCAGAATGAAAGTAACCTGCCGCAGCAGCGTAGGCACGCGGTACAAGACATCCTGCGGAATAAGCAGGATATAATGAAGCTCATGCTGCTCGGACTGAATATGGGATACCGCAAAGCTTTGAGTGCTTGTCCGAAGCGGCAGCTGGTCCGCAGGGGAAGCGCTAATCTGCTGCAGATCGGTCGCAGATAAATCCGGTGTCCGGTTGCTGTGAAAAAGAATCCGGTCCTGCTGATCGGCAATGAGCAGCGTTTGCTCCTTGGAAGGAGCCAGATCCTGCAGCAGGCTGTCGATATAGGCCGGTGATATATTCAATACCAGAATACCGGTCGCCTGCTTCGAGCCTGGTGTATACAGCTTGCGGTAAATGGTGACGATCCTGTTCTTCCCGAGGCCGAAGCGGTCGATATTGCGTTCTTCGATCCAAGTATCGTCGCTATTTCCTGCCTGATAGGAACGGAACCAGTCGGTATCGTAGAAATTGCCGATCGTGGCAAGCCCCTCGGTCGAGGTGAGTACCCGTCCGGCGGGATTGTCGTAATAGACATAAATCGAATCGATATAAGGGCGCGCATTAGCCGGAGAGCTCAGGAAATTGATGAATAATTCCAGCTGCAGAACCTGTTCGTACTCCAGACGGGTTGCGTTCAGGATCGATTTAAGGCGCACGGAGATGTTGTGATTGGCCTGATAGCTTAATGACAGCGTATCCATCTCATTGAGGATCAGCTCCAAAGAGTCTCTCGTTTGCGCCAGCAGATTCCAGTTTTTCTGGTTTACGTCATTTTTGATGAAATGCTGGGTGATCAGTATCGAAAAAGCACCAAAAATAAGAATAGGCACCATTAAAGGCACCAGAAAGAAAAGAAGATTTTTGAACATATATTTCTGCTTCCACATCGTAGGTTTCCTCTCTTACTGGCCGCTTCGAAATTGTCTCGGATTTCTTCCGTAGAAGGCCTTGAACGCTTTGGAGAAGTTCTTGGGATTGCCGTATCCCACCAACTCGCTCACCTCATACGTCTTGTACTGCGGGTCCGACAAATACTGTGCAGCCTTCTCCATCTTCACGGAAAGAACATAATCGCTGAAGGACTGTCCGGTCTTCTTTTTGAAATAGGTGCTGATATAATACAGATTCATATGGACAATCCGGGAGACGTCTTTTAATTGAACGGTCTGAAAATGCTCCTTCACATAGTCTTTCATTTTTCGGATCATGATATCGCTGTCCTGGTCATCCTCATGAACAGGTTTGGATTGCCGCTCCTGATCAAGCTCGATTTTTAATTTCTGGAACACCTGGGCCAGCTCCTGGTATTTGGTCGGCTTTACGATATAATCTCTGGCACCGTAAACCAGCGCCTCCTTGATGAGCTCGAATTCCTTGTGTCCGGTCAAAAATACGATCCGGGTCGGATCGCCTATCGCTTTCAGATCCTTCGCCAGCTCAAGTCCGGATTTGACCGGCATCTTAATGTCGCATAATATAACATCCACCGCATGGCCGCGGATAAAGTTGAGCGCTTCCAGTCCATTCTCCGCTTCACCCGCGACGTGGAATCCCAGCTCGTCCCATGGAAAATAGCTGCTGATGCCATGCCGGATTTCATATTCATCGTCCACGATAAGCAATTGATACATATTCGGGTCTCCTTATCGTATTATGCAAGCGTTTTAATCTGATTATATCATGGGAGGGAGAATGCTTTGCGGATTATCTATAGCTGGCATCCCTTTTCTTAAAATAACGCCCCTTTATGGGGAACGATTCCCAAAGCTTCTAAAACAAAGGGGTATAAACGCGAGTCCGGTGCATACCAAATCGCGCCATGAATTGATAAAGTGTCACTAAGAAAACGTATATGCTGCTGATCAATCAAAAAAAGAAAAGGGGTTGTAAGCAATATGATGAAAAAAGGGATGGCTTTACTGCTCTGCGTCTTTCTGCTTGGTTCGTTTGCGCTTGCCGGATGCGGCAATTCCGGTTCGTCAACCGGTAATGGGGGAGGCGAGCAGGAGAAGGTGACGCTTCGCTTCCTGTGGTGGGGCAGCGATGCCAGGCATGAGCAGACACTGGCCGCACTGGACAAGTATATGGAGCTGAATCCGAATGTCAAAGTCGAGGCTGAGTACAGCGGATACGAGGGCTATGAGCAGAAGCTGAAAACACAGCTGGCCGGCGGGACCGCCCCTGATCTCATTCAGGTGGATCAGCCCTGGATTTACGATTTTTCCACTCAGGACGATATGTTCGCAGATTTGAATACGTTCAAGGATATAATCGACCTGTCCACCTTCGACGAGAAATTTCTGCAGGATTATTCAGTTCTGAACAATCAGCTGCAGGGCCTTCCGACGGGGTCGACCGGAATGATCATTTCCTACAACAAAAGCTTTTTTCAAAAATACAACATCCCGGAAGACACCCAATTCGATTGGGACAATCTGCTCGAAATCGGCAAGAGAGTCCACGATGAGAGCGGCGGTGCGGATGTGCTGCTGAATGCCGGGCCGAACACATTCCTGGCCATGTTCAAATCCTATGTCAGGCAGAAAACAGGCAAGCAGTTCATTCAGGACGATTATACGCTGGGCTTCGATAAACCGCTTGCCGTTGAAGCGCTGGGATATCTGGAGAAATATCTTGACGCCGGTGTTGTTCAGCCTTTTGCGGAATCCGCCCCTTATCAGGATAATCTGGACAAGCATCCGAAATGGTTCAAGGGAGAGTTCGGCATGACGAAGAACTGGCCTTCAACCATTCCCTCACTGCAGGATGGAGTCGATTTCGAAGTGGGGGCACTGCCTGAAATTATGATGAAAGGCGCGCTGACGACGGCGGTGGTCAATCGTCCATCACAGCTGCTCTCCATTGCGAAGAGCTCCAAGCATCAAGAGGAAGCGGCCAAATTGATGAATTGGCTGCTCAATGATAAAGATGCGGCCGTTATTCTCGGAGATGTACGCGGCGTGCCGGCAAGCTCAGCCGCTCTGGATGCGCTGGAAGGCGCGGACAAGCTTGATTCTGTTATCGTGGATGCGACGGAGCTGGCACTGAAAACAAGCGGCGAGCCGGAGAACGGAATTACCAACAATGCCGAGCTGATCAAAATTGCCACCGACATCATGCAGAAGCTTGGTTATCACAAGAGCACACCGGAAGAAGCGGCCGATGAGATTATCAAGGAACTGACTGCCAAGCTGGAGGAAATCAAAAGTCATCAATAATTCACTGGACTCATCCATGAACGGGCAAAGGAGGGAACAGAGCTTGTGAGTGAATCAGTATCCAATGCCGCTGCAGCGAATGCGAAGCTCAAGTCACCCAAAAAAAGCAGGAACCGCAGATGGAAGTATATGGGCTTTCTCTATATCGGTCCATGGCTGCTCGGGTTTGCTATTTTCGAATTATATCCGTTTATCTCATCCCTGCTGTATTCGTTTACAGATCTGAATATGTTCAAGAGTCCCAATTTCGTCGGTCTTCAAAATTACATCGAGATGTTTACCCGTGACAAGCTGTTTCTGCAATCGTTGAAGGTTACCTTTATCTATGCCGTCATCGCGGTCCCCTTGAAGCTTGCTTTCGCTCTCTTGATTGCCATTCTTCTGAACAGAAAGCTGAAGGGGATCAATTTCTTCCGCACCATTTATTATCTGCCGTCCATTATGGGAGGCAGCGCCGCGGTAGCTCTGCTCTGGAGATATCTCTTCTCCAGGGAAGGGCTGGTCAATCAGATGACGGGGAAGCTGAGCATCGCTCCGATCGATTGGCTGGGAAGTCCGGATATTGCCCTGTATACGATCAGCGCGCTGACAGTGTGGCAGTTCGGATCGTCCATGGTCCTGTTCCTCGCGGCGCTCAAGCAGGTGCCCGGTGAGCTATATGAAGCGGGGCGGATCGACGGGGCATCCCGGTCCCGGATGTTCGTCAGCATCACGTTTCCGCTCATTACGCCAATTATTTTCTTTAACCTCATCATGCAGATGGTGAACGCTTTCCAGGAGTTTACCGCGGCGATGGTGATTACAAGCGGCGGACCGCTGAATTCCACCTACCTGTACGGGCTGCTTATTTATGAGAACGGGTTCAAGTATTTTAAAATGGGCTACGCGTCGGCACAATCCTGGGTGCTGTTCGTCATTATAATGATTTTTACACTGGTTATTTTTAAATCCTCATCCAAATGGGTGTACTACGAAGATGGTGGCAAATGATGAAGAATCTGTCCAAAATCGGCGCTTACCTGGTATTGATCGTATTCGGCTTTATTATGATCTACCCGCTGCTCTGGATGGCGGCGGCTTCCTTCCGGTCCAATGCAGAGATTTATACTTCAATCGGATTAATTCCGAAGCGGGTGATCTGGGACGGTTTTGTGGAAGGCTGGAAGGGCTCCGGTCAATTCACGTTCGGAACGTTCTACGCCAATTCCTTTCTGCTGGTCGTTCCCACTGTCATCGGTACGGTCGTCTCAAGCGTTCTTGTCGCTTACGGATTCACAAGGTTTCAATTTCCGCTGAAGAAGGTGCTGCTGGCAGTCATGATAGCAACATTGATGCTGCCCCATGCGGTGCTGATCATTCCGCGTTACCTGCTGTTCCGGAATTTCGGATGGCTGGACAGCTATTTGCCATTTGTCGTTCCGGCTTTCCTCGGGGGATATCCGTTCTTCATCTTTATGATGGTTCAATTTATACGCGGTCTGCCGAGCGAGCTGGATGAATCGGCGAAAATAGACGGCTGCAATTCCTTTACGATTCTGACCCGGATCCTGATGCCGCTGTGCAAGCCTGCGCTGTTCTCCGTCAGTATTATTCAATTCATCTGGCTGTGGAATGAATTTTTCAACACGCTGATCTATGTGAACAGCGTCAGCAAATTTACGCTTCAACTGGCGCTGAGGATGTCTATCGACGCCACCTATGATATTCAATGGAATCAGATCATGGCGATGTCATTACTGACGATGCTGCCCTGCATGATTATCTTTTTCCTGGCGCAAAAGCATTTTGTAGAAGGAATTTCTACAACCGGATTGAAGGGTTAATAGAGTACTTTTATTTGCGGGGAGGAATATTTATATGCTGCATCCATTTATGGGAATCAAGGATTATGGCAAAGTAGGCATGTCGGTAGCGGAATCATCCCACAAATTGCATCGAATCGGCTATGTGGACCGCAGATTGATGAAGCTTGAGGCCGGGCATATGGTGGCGCGCCCCGAATATGAGGTGAAGGGGGCGCTCTCCCGCCTCATGTGGCAGGATGCCTCGCATTGCGATCAGCTGCGCAGCCGCTGCAAGCAGCTCCGAATGAGCTCGTCGGCCTTCGACAAGTCGCCGGACCCGAATCTGGAGCTGCTGATGGACGAGGTGCTGAAATCCGCGGATACGCTGCAGCTGATGAGAGCGTTGTTCGAGGTGGTGAAACCGGATCAAATCCGCTCTGCGCGGGCATATATGGCAAGCGCCCAGCCCATTGTCGATGAGCCGACGATTCATTTATTGAAGCATCAATTGATGGACCGGGAGGAGCAGCTGGAGTGGGGGAATGAGGCCGTACGGCATTTCACGGCCGATGCCACTGAGAAAATGGTGGCCGATGCCGACCGCTGGGTCGAATACCTTCGTAATTTGCTGGCTGCAGCCGGAGGGATTGACGGGGATCTCGCCAAGGAGGAGCCCGATCCCGAGCTTGCGGTTGCCGCCCAGCTATTCGAGCTGCCTGCTTCCAGCACGCGCGACGAGCGGTTCCGCAGCGCAGTGAGCAAATTCAAGGAATTTCAGTTCGAGGACTCCGAGGCGGGCCGATTCGAAATGATGATGTTTACGCGCTTCTTCGAGATGTCTCCGGCGGAAGCGGTTGCCTGCGTCCACTTTCAATCCGAAGGCAAGCCATGGGAGTTCTACCTCGATACCGCCAGGCATGCCTGGGACGAGGTCAGACATTCCTGGTTCGGCGAAGCGGCGCTGCGCGTCAAGGGCTATGATATTTACGACAAGCCGAACTGGACGGGCTGGCTGGACATGACGCTGCAGCTGTTCGAGCCGGACGAGGCCTATACGCATCTGACGATTGCCATTGAGAAAGCGGCGATGAAATATCCGCCTGGCAAGCGCGAGGAATGGGAATTTTGCCGCGACATTGCCCGGGATCCGCTCATGACGACCTTCCAGGACTTCGACTGGGCCGACGAAGTGGTGCATGCCGGTTTCGGACAGCGCTGGATCGTGAATGACGTGCATAAAGGGGATCTGAAGCAGGCGATGACTTCCTCGGCAGAAACAGTCGAGAAGAGAGGGGCCTATATGGCGAAGTTCGACCATCAGGGAGCAGAGCCGAAAAGCCCGTATGCCGGCGGGTATTGAGAGGGAAATAATGTCTTAACGCTTGCCCTTTCAGATGCGGCTTCTTCCTGGCCGCATAAGGTTGGACCCGCATATTTGCAGCCTTCCAACAGATTTTTATTTGCTTTTTCTAGCATTCGTGATAGTATAAAGCCAATTGCATAGGATGTATCACTAGGGGAGCCGAATGGCTGAGATTGAAGATGAATTCAAACCCTTTGCACCTGATCTGGGTAATACCAGCGTAGGGAAGTGGTCTCACGATTGGTCTATCGGCATATGAATAAGTATGCTATTGCCTAGTTGAACAGGGCCGCCTTCTTATCTGGAGGGCGGTCTTTTTTGTGTTTTTATCCATACCGTAGTCTGGGAGGGCGGTGAACGTTTGACGGCATTGGAATTACATATAATTTCGGATGGCCGGCAGGATCTGGAAGCCTATGCGAAGACTGCCGGGAAGATTCATCCGTATGTGACTTCCTTTCATCTGCGGGAACCGGCGAGGAATGCTTCCGAGCTGTGGCAGGGGGTGCAAGCTCTGCTGGCCGAAGGCGTTCCGGCCGGGAAAATAATGATTAATGACCGGATCGATGTAGCATGGGCCGCCCGGCTGCAGGGCGCTCAGCTATCCTTCCGCAGTCTGGGCGTACGGGAAGCCAGAATGGCTTTTCCCGGACTTCGGCTGGGCTGCTCCGTGCATGGAATAGAGGAGTCTGTCGTGGCCGGGCAGCAGGGAGCGGATTTCCTGATTTATGGTCATATATTCGCAACGGCTTCCAAGCTGGGGCAGGAGCCGAGAGGGATCGGTGCTCTGGCGCATATGGTCCGGAGCGCAGATATACCCGTAATCGCCATTGGCGGAATTAATCCGGAGCGCGTGCAGCAGGTCCGGGCAGCAGGAGCAGCGGGTGTAGCGGTGCTGTCGGGCATTATGCAGGCGGCGGATCCTATGGGAGCCGCCTTGCAGTATGCCGAAGCTTTGAACAGACGAGGAGACGAATCAGATGACGAAAATGTTTGATGCGATCATTGTGGGCGGAGGGGTGATTGGAAGCTCGATCGCTTACCATATGGCGGCAAGAGGCATGAAGGTTGTGCTGCTGGAGCGTGACCGGCTTGCCGGGCAGGCCTCCAATGCCGCTGCCGGCATGCTTGCCGCACAGGCGGAAATCAACGAAGCGGGGCCTTTATTCGAGCTGGCCCTCCGCAGCCGCGCGCTCTTCCCCTCACTTGCCGCCCAGCTTCGAGAGCTCAGCGGAATTGATATCGGACTGGAGCGCAAGGGGCTGCTGCGCATCGCCACAACCGTCGCGCAGATGAACGAGCTTCAGCATGCGATCGAATTTCAGCGCAAAGCGGGGCAACAGGCAAGCTGGCTGACCGGTCGTGAGGTTCGCAAGCTCGAGCGGGCGCTTGCCCCGGATATTCTGGGCGCCATGCTTGTTGAAGAGGACGGGCATGTGCTGGCCCCGGAGCTTTCCCTTGCTTTTGCCAAGGCGGCCGCGGCGCTGGGAGCGGATATACGGGAATATGCGGAGGTTCAATCGCTTGTTCTGGAGCAGGGCTCTGTATGCGGAGTCCGCATTCGGGACACAACCTTGTACGGCAGCCGCGTCGTCATTGCCTCCGGCACCTGGAGCGGGCCGCTTATGGAGCAGGCTGGACTTTCAAGTCCTGTTTTCCCTGTTCAGGGAGAATGCTTCTCGGTGCTTACCCATGCTCCGCTGGTGCAGGCGACGATCTTCGGCGATGATTGTTATCTCGTTCCCAAGAAGGGCGGACGGCTTATTGTCGGAGCCACGATGAGAGAGCATTCCTATGACCGCAAAGTCACGCTGGGGGGGATTGGCAAACTCCTCGAAGCCGCCAAGCTGCTGGTTCCGGATATTGTGCATGCGGAATGGGAAAAAGCCTGGTCGGGACTGCGGCCGCAGACTGCGGACGGATTGCCTTTCCTGGGGGAGCATAAGGAGCTGCGGGGCTTGTACGTGGCGGCCGGCCACTATCGCAATGGCATACTGCTTAGTCCCATTACCGGGCAATTGGCCGCTGATTGGGCGGAGGGTAAAGCGGCAGAGGCCGATTATCTCGACGCTTTTCGATTGGACCGGCAGATGGACATGAAAGGAGCGATGAACCAGGATGAATTTGCACATTAATGGCGAGAACGTTGAAGTGCCCGGTACTTTAGCATCCGTGCACGACCTGCTCCGTCATTTCGGTTTGGAGGAGAAGGTAGTAATTGTAGAGTGGAACCAGAGCATTCTGGAAAAGTCCGCTCACCAGGATACCCGTCTGTCGGACGGAGACCGTATTGAGATTGTCCATTTTGTAGGAGGTGGCTGATATGTTGAAGATTGGAGCGCATGAATTTCATTCCCGGCTGCTGCTCGGCACAGGGAAGTTCCCGGATTTTGAAATCCAGAAGCAGGCCGTCGAGGCTTCGGAATCGCAGATTCTGACGTTCGCCGTGAGAAGGATGAATATTTTTGAGGCGGGCCAGCCTAATTTTCTGGAGATGCTGGATGTGAGCCGCTACACGTTGCTGCCGAACACGGCAGGGGCCAAGACCGCGGAGGAAGCGGTGCGTATTGCCAGATTGGCGAAAGCTTCCGGGCTTTGCGATATGATCAAGGTTGAGGTGATTGGCGACTTCAAGACGCTGCTGCCCGATCCCATCGAGACGCTGAAGGCGTCCGAGATGCTGCTTGCCGAAGGGTTCACCGTTCTGCCTTATACGTCAGATGATGTTCTGCTGGCCAGACGCCTGCAGGATTTGGGCGTGCATGCCATCATGCCGGGCGCATCGCCGATCGGCACAGGGCTTGGGATTATCAATCCGCTGAATCTCGGCTTCATTATTGAACAGGCGACCGTTCCTGTCATCGTGGATGCGGGAATCGGTACACCGTCGGATGCTGCGATTGCGATGGAGATGGGCGCTGATGGCGTGCTGTTGAACACGGCGGTCTCCGGCGCCAAGGACCCTGTCAAGATGGCTTTGGCAATGAAGCTTGCCATTGAGGCGGGAAGGCTGGGCTTCGAGGCGGGAAGAATTCCGAAGAAACGGTATGCGTCGGCCAGCAGCCCGATGGAAGGCTGGAGCTCCAATTGAACGGGCGTTATTCCAGGCAGGAGCTGTTTCCTCCCATTGGCACGGCCGGGCAGGAGAAGCTTGGAAGCAAGCATGTTCTGCTCATTGGAGCAGGAGCGCTGGGCACGGGCAACGCCGAAGCGCTCGTGCGCGCGGGTGTCGGGAAGCTGACGGTTGTGGACCGCGATTATGTGGAGTGGAGCAATCTCCAGCGTCAGCAATTATTCAGCGAAGACGACGCGAAGCGGCGGATGCCCAAAGCGATTGCTGCGAAGGAGCGGCTCCAGTCGCTTAATTCGGAGGTTGAGATCGAGGCGTTGATCATGGATGTGACGACCCGCGACATTGAGCTGCTGGTCCGGGGAGTGGATGTCATTATCGATGCCACGGACAATTTCGACACGCGGCTGCTTATCAATGATATTTCCCAGAAGCACCGTATCCCCTGGATTTACGGGGCTTGTGTGGGCAGCTACGGCATCACCTACACGATCCTTCCGGGCGAAACGCCGTGCTTGAACTGTCTGCTCGAAACCGTCCCGCTTGGGGGAGCGACCTGCGACACGGCAGGCATTATCAGCCCTGCGGTGCAAATGGTAGTCGCCTATCAGACGGCGGAGGCGCTCAAGCTGCTCACAGGCGGGCGCGAGGCGCTTCGCGGCAAGCTGACTTCCTTCGATCTGTGGAACAACCAGCACTCCTCCATCGCGGTGGAGAAGCTGAAGAAGGAGCACTGCCTCTCCTGCGGGAGCAGGCCGACCTACCCGTTCCTGTCGGCATCGAACCATACGAGAACAGCGGTGTTATGCGGAAGAGATACCGTTCAGATTCGTCCGCCCGCTCCCGTGAAACGCGACCTGGAAGCGGAAGCGGCCAAGCTGGCGCAGCAGGGGCGCGTAGAGTTCAACGGATATTTGGTCACGCTTCATATTGCCCCTCACCGGCTTGTGCTCTTCCAGGATGGAAGGGCGCTGGTGCACGGCACCAGCGATGAGGCCGAAGCCAAAAGCCTTTACCACCGCTATCTTGGATAGCCTGAGAAGGCGATGAACAAGTTATCGTCAGCGCTTCAGACGAATCCTGTCTGGTTTGGGAAGCAAGCTTCAAGTGTCATTCCAAGGTTAATGCAGGAAAGGGAGAATTATGAGCATGCAGGAACGAGAACGCGCGCAGGACTTGCCCGATCAGGAGCCGGTCTATCTGAGTGTCGGAGTGGAAGAGAAGCTTCCGGCGCATAAAAATATTCTTTATGGCTTGCAGCATGTATTTGTATCCAATGTATGGCTGGATCCCGTATTTGTGGCCGCATTGATCGGTCTGCCGATGGCCCTTGCCGCCAATATGGTCAACGCGATATTTATCGCGGCAGGGCTGGTCACGCTGGTCCAGGCGACACGCCTGGTCAAGCTTCCGGTTGTACAGGGGCCATCGGCCGCCTTCGATTCCCTGATGATTTCCGCAGGCAAGGATAACGGTCTGGCGGCGGCGGGCGGCGGCATTATTTTGAGCGGACTTATCGTCTTTGCATTGGCCGTTACAGGCGTGCTGGGCCGGTTGAAATCGATCTTCTCTCCAGTGGTTTCCGGCTCCGTGATTCTGGTTGTCGGGATTGCGCTCTCAGGTTTTACGCTCTCCGAATTTCTGGGCGGGTCGCCCGGCACGGATACCTTCGCGACCGCTCCGGTGCTGACCATGTCGATCGCAACGGCGCTTGTCGTTATTTTGCTGTCTGTATTTGCAAAAGGGGTCCTGCGTTCCTTCGCTTTCCTGATCGCGCTGCTGGTTGGCGATCTGATCGCGTTCGGATGGGGCCAGATCGACTTCTCCTCTGTTGCGGAAAAAAGCTGGTTCGGACTGCCGCATTTTCTCCCTTACGGCTCTCTCACCCTGGACCTGCCAACCTTCGCAACCTTCTTCTTCGCGTATGTGGTTGCAGTCATCGAAGCGATGGGCGTCTATCACGCCGCCTCGGATATGGTGCGCATACCGCTGACCGCCAAGCGGATCCGGTACGGATTCTCCGGAGAAGCGGCAGGCTCGGTGGTATCCACGCTGATTGGCGGGTTCCCCACAACCGCTTATGCGCAAAATGTCGGGCTGCTGCGCCTTACGGGAATCGGTTCACGGCATGCGGTTACGGCTGCGGGCGTGATCTTCCTGATTCTCGGTTTTGTGCCTAAAGCCGGGGCGATTCTGGTCGTGACGCCTGGCGCCGTCGTGGGAGGCTTATTCCTGCCGGCCGCCGCTTCGCTGATCTATTCCGGTGTCGGCATCCTGGGCCGCATGGCCAAGACGGAAGCGAATTTCACGATTGCCGGCCTCTCCATCCTGCTGGCAATTTCACTGCCTCCTATTTTTGAGGGCGCCGCAGGCTTTGCCGGCAAGTTCCTGTCCAACACGATCATGGTTGGCGCATTGTCCGCCATTGTTCTGCAGCTGCTGCTTGTCAACATACCCGGCTGGTTCCGGATATTCAGGCCCAAGCCAAGGGAGCTGAGCTCATGAGAAACGAATCCGCAGGCATCGTACAGGAAATTCTGGCTTTTATGGAGCGGTTCGGTGACCGATCGGCTGCCGAGAGCGGCGAACCTGCACTGGAGGAAGCCTACAATAAGCTGGCGCTGCAGCTTTTTCAGTACCAGTTTCAATATAATATCCCTTACCGGAAGTACTGCCAGGCGCGCCGGAAATCACCGCTCAACGTCCGGGAATGGAGAGAAATTCCGCCGCTGCCGATTCAGGGCTTCAAGGAATTGACCTTGTCCTGCGAGCCGCCGGAAGAGGCGGAAGCGGTATTTATGACCAGCGGAACGACGAATGCGGACAAGAAGGGGCGCAACTACCACCCGACCCTTCAGGTGTGGGACAAGTCGATGGCTTTGTCGTTTGCCGAATTCGTGCTGCCGGATACCCAGCGGATGACGACTTGGGTTATCTCGCCGGGCAGCGATCTGAATCCGAATTCCTCGCTGTCCCGTTATGTCAGCCGGGCTGTAGAGCTGTATGGGAGTGAGGACAGCCGTAACTTCTATCATGCCGGATCAGGGCTGGATATGGAGGGGTTGGCTTCGGCAATGCAGGCTGTTCAGGGCCGCGTGGAGCCGGTTCTGATCCTGGGAACCACCTTCTCCTATGTTCATTTTCTTGATTATTGCCAGGAGCGCTCGCTTCAGTTCACATTGCCCGCAGGCAGTATCGTGTTCGATACCGGCGGCCTGAAAGGGCAGGCGCGGGAAGTGACGGTGGAGGAGCTGCATCAGGCTTTTACAGCTGCGTTCTGTCTGGACCGCAGCCGGTTCGTGAATATGTACGGGATGACGGAGCTGAGTTCCCAGCTCTATGACCGGACGGTGAGCTCGAGTGTTTCGGATGCGCAGTCCATGTATGTGAAATCGGGACCGGCATGGATCAGAACGCTGGTGCTTGATCCCGATACGCTGGAACCGGTCAGCCAGGGTGAATCCGGTGTTCTGGCCCATTTCGATCTGGCAAACTGGAATTCGAGTCTGGCTATATTGACCGAGGATACTGGCTGTATGACTGACAGGGGATTGATGCTGGAGGGCCGCCTTCAGGGCTCGGAGGCGCGCGGCTGCTCGATCGCTGTCGATCAATTGAAGCAGGCGGCGTGGAATGGATAGGGAAGAAGGAGCCGTGGGGTGGGCGAGTCGGGAATCAGCAGCAGAGCCCCCTGTCTATCCGGCTTATGCCGTGCCCCGCGGAATTATCTTTGACGGCTTCACGGAGCGGCGGCTTGAGACATCCGAGGGAACCGTCATTCTGTCATTTCCAATTCTGAGCCGGTCCAAAATAGAAGAAATTGCCGCGAAGGTGACAATGAATCGCATCGCTTACCTGGCTGGTCTGCGAACCGGCGAGATTGTGGATGTTATCGATGCCGCCGTGCAGCTGTGGACGAATCCGGATTATGAGCTGCGGAGGAAGGCGGAGAGCTGGCTTCCGGCTCTGACCGGCTATGACCGGGATATGATCAGGCTGGAGCTCAAACGATTCATGCGCTTGTTCCGCAGGAAAGAGCTGCTCCGTTTTCTGGAGGAGGAATTGGACTCAAGCGCCGTGCTGGATGAATTCCGGCCCCGCAGAACCGGCGGGATGGGCAGAGCCTATGGACCGGAGCTCATCTATCAGGTAGGCTCGGGCAATGTTCCGGGTCTGCCGGTCTGGAGTCTGGTCATGGGGCTGTTGGTCAAATCTGCCATCCTCTCCAAGACCGCCTCGTCCGAACCTGTCATGGCTGTTCTGTTCACCGAGTCGCTGCGGCAAATCGACCCGAAGCTGGCCGATTCCATTGCTGTTCTTCCCTGGAAGGGCGGCAGCCTTGACCTGGAGGCTCCGGCAATGGAGGCCGCGGAGGTCGTGGTCGCCTATGGCTCGGATGAAGCGGTCCGGCAAATCCGCAGCAGGCTGCCGGAGTATAAAAGGCTGGTCAGCTACGGACATAAAATCAGCTTTGCCATGGTGGGAAGGGAGGCGCTGACCCCCGACCGTTATCAGGATACGGTGCACCGGCTCGCTCAGGACGTAAGCACCTATGATCAGCAAAGCTGCCTGTCTCCCCACTCGGTGTTTGTGGAGTCGGGCGGTTCGGTGCCGCCGCAGCTGTTTGCCCAGCTGCTCGCAGCCGAGCTTCAACGCTTCCAGCTCAGGAAGCCGCGGGCGGCTGTCACCAGGGAAGAAGCGCAGGCTATCCATGCGCTTCGGAACCAGTACGAGCTGGCAGCCTTGAATGGAGCGGGAACCGCCGTTTATGGCAGCAAGCAAGGCACGGAATGGACGGTGATCTATCATCCCTCCGGAGAGATGCAGGCTTCTCCCTTGAACCGGACGGTTCATGTCATTGGCTGTCTGTCGCTCGAAGAAACGATACCGGCCATGCCGCTTCACCGGCGATACTCCCAATCTGTGGGGATAGCAGTGGGGCCGGCCCGGCTTCAGCGTCTTGCGGGGTGCCTTGGCGCAGCGGGGATCAACCGGATTTGCGCCGTGGGCCAAATGACGCGCACGCCTGCCGGCTGGCATCATGACGGCCGGTACAATCTGCTGGATCTGCTGCGCTGGACAGATATGGAGTGGAGCGCAGAGCAGGGAGCGGAGCTGTATGATCCCGATATGGAATAAGCAACAGGGGAGGGGAGCGATATGGATTTCCGGAATAAAGTCGTCCTCGTAACCGGAGCCAGCCGCGGCATTGGCGCAGCGGTCGCTCTGGCTTTCGGAGCTTTGGGCGCAGTTGTGGTCGTCAATTATTTGCACAGCGGGAAGCTGGCGGAAGAGGTCGTGTCCAGAATCAGGGAGAGCGGCGGCGATGGAGCGGCGATGCAGGCGGATGTGACGAATGGGGATGAAGTGCAGCGGATGGTAGCAGCCATTGCGGATGGCTTCGGAGGCATTGATATCGTGGTGAACAATGCGCTCAGCCAGTATTCCTTCAATCCGAAGACGCGCCAAACCGCATGGAGCCTTGACTGGGCGGATTATCAGCGTCAACTGGACGGCAGTCTGGGCGGTGCTTTTCATATTTGCAAGGCCGTGATCCCGATAATGAAGCAGCAGGGTGAAGGGCGGATCATTAATATCGTGACGAACCTGATTGATTTCCCCGTTGTGCCTTACCACGATTATACGACGGCGAAGGCCGCCCTGCTCGGGTACAGCCGGAATCTGGCTGCGGAGCTTGGGGCATTCGGCATCAACGTCAACTGCGTGGCAGCCGGCCTGACGCAAGGAGCCGACTCCAGCCGCGAGACACCGGAGGATGCGCGCGAGGCGATTATTCGGCTGACCCCGCTTGGGCGGCTGGCTGTGCCGAAGGATATTGCCGGAGGCGTCTTGATGCTGGCGTCCGATTGGGGCTCATTCATAACCGGACAATGTCTGAGAGTCGATGGCGGATTGGTTATGGTCTAGACGTATGGTGAATAACAGGCGGAGCAGGCGGAAATAGTCTGGAGAGCGTAAGCTGAAAGCTTTCGTAAGAAGGCTGCTTCTTAAGCATCCAATTACGACCTTTGTACCCCGAATTTAACAAATAGGGTGCAAAACCATCCACATCCATACCGTGGATGGTTTTGCACCAAAGCTATCCAAAATTAAAAAATTCAAGTGTACAACAGCTCCACGACAAGTGACAAGCGGCTAACCCGCTTGCAGCACTTGCGAGTATCAGAAGACGTTTCCGCATGCGCAGCCGGTCTTTTTCACCGGACTTCCAGACCGGCGCCGAAGAGGAGGAGTGGACAATGACGATTCGCAAAGTATTAACGATTGCCGGCTCGGACAGCGGTGGAGGGGCCGGCATACAGGCCGACATCAAAACCTTTCAGGAGCTTGGCGTTTACGGCATGTCGGCAATCACGGCCGTTACCGCGCAGAACACGCTTGGTGTTCAAGGGGTTTTTCCGCTGGACGCCTTGGCTGTTGCGCGGCAGCTGGATTCAATCGGAGCGGACTTGAGACCGGATGCGCTCAAGACCGGCATGCTGTTCAGCGCAGAGCTGATCAGGGCGGTTGCCGATAAAGTGAAGCATTACGAATGGCTGCAGCTGGTGGTTGATCCCGTAATGGTGGCGAAGGGCGGCTCCCCGCTGCTGCAGGCGGAAGCAATCGAGACCATGATCAGCCATCTGATTCCGCTGGCGATGGTGGTAACGCCGAATATCCCGGAGGCTGAGGCGCTCACCGGCATCCGGATCAGCAGCAAAGAAGACAAGAAGAAAGCCGCAAGAGCGATCTGTCTTATGGGCGCGAGCTATGCGGTGATCAAAGGCGGGCATGAGGAGGATGCGCTGCACACGGTGGATTTGTTCTCGGACGGGGAATACTGCGAGGAATTTACCGGAGAGCGGATTGCGACCCGGCATACTCATGGTACCGGCTGCACCTTCTCGGCTGCCATAGCCGCGGAGCTGGCCAAGGGTAATCCGGTACGCGAAGCGGTGCGTACCGCCAAAGCCTTCATCCAGGCGGCTATTGCCCATTCACTGGACTTGGGCGGCGGTAACGGCCCGACGAATCATTGGGCTTACCGGCAGGAAAGAGGGGCTGTTCTTGAATAACGGGATGACGGATATCCGCCCGCAGCTTCGGCTGTATCTGGTAATGGGGAGCGTTAATACGGGAGGAAATCCGGTTGAAGTGCTGCAGGCGGCGATCAGAGGCGGAGTCACAATGTTCCAGCTCCGGGAGAAAGGAACCGGCTGTCTGACGGGTCAGGCCAAATTGGAGCTGGCCCGCCAGCTGCGGCTGATTTGCCGGGAGAGCGGCATTCCTTTCATCGTTAATGATGACGTCGAGCTTGCCCTCAGTCTGGATGCGGACGGCCTCCATATCGGTCAGGAAGACGGAGAGGTGCCCTGGATCCGCAGCAGGCTGGGAAGCAAGCTGCTTGGGGTATCCGCGCATAATGTGGAGGAAGCACGGCTTGCATTGGAGCAGGGAGCCGATTATCTCGGCGTGGGACCGATGTATCCTACAAGCACGAAGCTCGACGCCAGGGAGGTTCAGGGGCCGCAGATGATTCGCCAGATCAGGGATGCCGGAATAACCGCTCCGCTTGTTGGCATTGGCGGTATCGGCATAGCGAATGCGGCGCCGGTTCTCCAGGCGGGTGCAGATGGAATTGCCGTAATCTCTGCGGTCAGCCAGGCTGCGAACGTGGAGGAAACTGCCCGAGAGCTGATTGCCATGACTGCTGTGTAATGAATAGAAGTGTACTGAAAACCGGCCAATGCTGTCCGGTTTTCTTCGCGTTCAGGAATATGTAAACAACCATAAGTCGTGGGAAATGATCCGCCCAGCGGATGAGTGATTTTCGTTCTGCAGACAGTTTGTCGCTTTCATGGATTTCGTTATAGTAGAGCTAGCCATAGAAGACGTAAGCGATTGGGGTTGTAATCACAGATACAGCGACTCAGGTAAAGGCAATTAAAAGGGACCTTTGTATTTTAAATTTTGACTGAATTGTTCAATCATCAATAATTGAAGCATGATCAGGAGGATTGCTATGAGCGCACAGGCTAAGCTGCAATTGAAGAAAGACGTGGCTCCATTTGAAAAATCAAATCTTAGGTCCAGCATATGGCAGATTTGCAATACGATTATTCCTTTTTTTCTGCTATGGTATTTCGCCTATGCCAGCCTCGGCGTTTCCTATTGGCTTACGCTCGGGTTGAGCATTGCAGCTTCGGGATTTCTGATCCGGACGTTTATCCTGTTTCATGACTGCTGCCATTATTCGTTCTTTAAAAGCCGGTTGGCCAACGAGATCCTCGGAACGCTGACGGGAATTCTGACCTTCTTCCCTTATCATAAGTGGAAGCACGAGCATGCCATACACCACGCAACCAGCGGCAATTTGAGCAAGCGGGGAACGGGTGATGTGTGGATTCTGACGGTTGACGAATATAGGGCCAGTCCGGTTCTTACAAAGCTCGCTTATCGTCTATACCGCAATCCGTTAGTCATGTTCGGCCTCGGTCCCTTCTATATTTTCATAATTGCCAACCGGTTTAATAAGAAGAAAGCCAAGCTGAAAGAGCGCCTCAACACCTATCTCACCAATGCGGCCGTCATCGGGATTCCGCTCCTGCTGTGCTTCACGATTGGATGGCAGCCGTTTCTGCTGATACATGGACCGATATTTTTCATATCAGGGGCTGCGGGCGTTTGGCTCTTCTATGTACAGCACCAGTTCGAGGATACCTATTTCGTCAAGGAGCAGGAATGGAGCTTCGTGAGCGCGGCTGTGGAGGGGAGCTCCTATTACAAGCTTCCCGGGTGGCTGCAATGGCTTACAGGAAATATTGGCTTTCACCATGTCCACCATCTCAGTCCCAAAGTGCCCAACTATTATTTGGAGGCCGCGCATGATCACACACCGGCGCTTCAAAAGGCCACGACGATCAATATTGCTGCAAGCCTGCACACATTCCGTTACCGGCTCTGGGATGAGAAAAATGTTAAATTCGTCAATTTCAAGGAGGCAGCAAGGAGCGGTTCTGCCGATCAACAATACCAGTAGGCGGGAATCACATTTAACAAACGACGAATATGGGCGCAGCGCCAGTGAGGCTGGCCGGCATAACTGGAGGATGAGCGCAACGTAATGGGATTGAAAAAGGAGGGGAAGTAACGAATAATGGGCGCACCCGGTTCTAGGCATTCACATACCCTATCCAATAAGGCAAATGTCTAGAACGATCATGAAGGGAAGGGCTTATATTGGCGATTTCGTATATGGACTATGCTTCACCTACCGCACAGTTTTCTTATGATGTAAGCAAGAATAATTTCTTCACAAAGGATTCGCGGAATTTAATCAACGCATTATCCATCCAGCAGTTGAACACACTCGGAAATACCTCTTTGCTTGATATCTATTTGAGTACGGGGAATGTTATAGAGCCGCATACTCATCAAAACGCTTCAGAGCTGGTATACTGCATTTCTGGTGCTGCCGTTGTATCCTTGATCAACCCGTTCACCAAGGAGCTGCGCAATTTTCCGATACAGCCCGGACAGGTGGCGAATGTGCCGCAGGGATGGTGGCATTACGAGGTTGCGACCGTCGACGACACCCATCTGCTGGCAATATTCGATGCGCCGATTCCGGAATTCATTCCGGGCTCCGATCTCCTGCGGTTGACGCCTGCGAATGTATTCGCGCACACTTATTGTCTCAATGAAGCTGCAGTAAAGGCTACACTGGCGCCTATCACAGAAACAGTCGTCATCGGCCCCCCTGCCAATTGCAATAAGAATCAATCCCGGGAACAAGCCGAGTCAGCCTATCCTCAGAATTATTCCTATCAACCGGTCCAGCAGCAGTCCTATAATAACCAGGGCCAGGGATTTGTCCATCAAGGACTTCCAAGCTACTATCCGCAGCCGCGGCCTGTCATCGGCAATGGGGGAAATTCCTTTTAAATATTAACCATACAAGAGCCTCGGGAGTCTTTAAACCTCTGAGGTTCTTTTTTTTTGTAAAATTTCTGCAATCGATGTCCGGCTGTGCATTTCAGAAAGCGGCATACCGATAACAAAGGAAGGAAATCCAGTATATACCACAGGAATCAGGAGTGTTATTATGGAAACCGGGTATAAACAAGAATAAGGATTCTGCTCTTTTTGTTTATGAAAGCGAAGAAAAATGGATATAGGATGCATGCTCTGTTTTTCAACAAATTATGACAATTCTTGGATTGACAAGTCTTTCCGGATTCAGTTACTGTAAAATATGGCAGACACTCCATAGTGAAAGGGTGTACAGATGTGGACAACGGAATAGCAGTCATCTTATATGAGAAAGAACCCGAAGGCAGCTTGCGCCAGATCGACGAACGGACATGGTCGACGAGCATGATCGCCTCGCTTGAGCATATTAATTATATAACGGTGAGCGGCCGCGAGTACGAGACGCTGGAGGGCAGATTGAATCTGGATAACGGAAAACTGGAGATATTGGTCGTTCCGATGCAGAACATATAAGAAATGTCAGCGACAGGGGGAACAGCAGTTGAAGTGGGAAGAGAAACCGGATGAACCGGTCAAATTCAAGCTTTTTACCAAAGACGGCAAGCCGCTTCGGATATTGTCGACCTCGCTTGGGATCGCGCTGCTGGCTAATGCGGCTTTCGGCTCTGCTGCTTTTGCGGCCGATGATACAGGCAGCGGGCAGCCCAAGCTGGTAGAGTGGTCGACAGATGAAGTGAAGCAATATTTCGACCCGGCGGTCGATTGGAACATCCCGCTGCTGGATGAGGGAGCCGGCGCTGTTGCGGGAACTGACAGCATGGGAACGCTGGGCGGAGACTCGCCTGATACGGTCATCATTAATAACGGGGCGACATCCGGCTTTGGCTGGGATGATCTGATTCTCTATCATTTGCTCTTTAATAGAGGCTCTTCTTATTCGGCTTCCGGATGGTCTTCCTCGCATACGACCTATTACGCCGGAACGACCAAGCCGTATAAGTCCAAGACTTATACGAGCGATACCTTTCAGAACAAGCCGGTGGTCGGCTCCACCATCCGCCCCAAGACGACCAATACGACCGGTTCGGTCACCCGCCGCAGCACATCCTCCAAGCCCGGCGGAATCGGCGGCAAGTCAAGCGTGCTGAGCTCATCCAGCTCCGGAAGCACAAGCTCGTCCAGCAGCAAGTCGAGCAGCGGCTTCAGTTCATCATCGAGCAAAAGCTCCGGTTCGTCCGGAGGGTTCGGCGGTTGACCGCTTCGATATTCGAGGTGCTGGGTCAGCCGCATTCCGACCGCGCCGCCCGGGTTGCCCAGCTGAAGGAAATCGGCTTCGCCTGGGCGGATCTGGAGGATGAGGCCTACTGGATCGACCAGCTGATTGTCATGCCGGAGGCTCTATACAGCGAGCTTGCGCGCGCATCTGCAATACTGTGGCTCGTTCTCGACAAGACAGCGCGTTATCTGGCGGGCAAACGCGAGCTTTATGTACTGCTTGGCATCCCCGAGATACTATGGGATACGATCGATCAGCTGCCGCTTCCTCCCGAAGGCAGGATCAGCCGGTATGCCAGGTTCGACTTTGCCATCTCCCACGATGGAACGATCAAGCTGCTGGAGCTCAATGCAGACACGCCGACAGGTTATGTGGAAGCTGCGATAGCGACGCCCTGGCTGTTCAAGCTGGCCGGGCTCGAATCCCCTAATGCAGGCATGGCGCAGCTGGTTGCCGCAGCCTGGGCGGAGGAGCAGCCGGAGGCTGCCGCATGTGTGGGCTATGGCGCCCATGTTGAGGATTCCGGGACCATCGAAGCGCTTGTGCGGCACAGCGGACTGGATGTCCGCTGTACGGATTGTCTGGAATTATGGGTGGACGACGGGGTATTGAAGGATGGGGAAGGAGCCCCGATCAACCGGTTGTTCGCCCTGTACCCGAAAGAGTGGATGGCAGTCGATGAGGGCGGAGACGCTCTTGCCTATGCGATTGAGAGCGGCAGCCTTACGCTGTTCAATTCCCCGCACAGCATTATTCTCCAGTCCAAGGGGCTGCAGGCCGCCGCATGGGGGCTGTACGAATTGGGTCTGTTGTTTAATGAGGAGGAACGGGAAGCGATCAGACTGTATATGCTCCCGACCTACAACAAGCCGGTCTTCGAAGGCAGCTTTGTATCCAAATCAATGTTCGGCCGCGAGGGCGGCTCGGTCAGGCTGTTCGACACGCAGGGCCAGCTGGAGCTTGCAGATGAACACGGTTTTGATACAAGCGAATTATTTCCTGTGGTGTATCAGAAAAGAGCAGAGCTTGCCCGCATCGAGACGGCGGCAGGCGAATTTCATCTGCTGACAGGCATGTTCATGCTTAATGGCGCCCCCTGCGGGCTGCTCGGCAGAGCCGGAGGGCCGATTACCGGAAATACGAGCCATTTTATCGCGTTGGGAGTGAAAGAAAGAGAATGATAGAAAACAGAGCAAGCGATTCAGCAGCAGAGCGCGGAGTGATGCGCCGCCGCGGCCGCGTGAAGCTGATCGGCATCCTGATGCTGGCTGTCTTCGCCAGTCTGCTCCTCAGCTCGTGCTCGTCCGATCAACCGTCCGTATTCCATACCACCTCCGATACAGCTGCGGCTTCCGGCGAAGATGCGCAGCGGATTCCGTGGGATTACAGGATTGTTGAAGGTACGGTCGGCGATTTGATCGGCAGCGACATGACCGTTCTGCCTGACAATACACTTTTGCCCAATGACGGGAACTACGCAACAGGCGCCAAAATCTGGACGCTGCAGTTCATGAGCGCGGATATGGTGACCAACGAAACCGGCAGCAATGAAGTCAAGCTGTCTGCCTGGAATACGCTCAAATCCTATCCGGATCAGACCAAGGCGAAGGCGGATCTCGACAATTTGAAGATTTCGCTGAAGACGAATGTTCCGCTGGTCGGGGTATACAAGACGGAGTACCAGGGCAAGACGCGGAACTTTGCGGTCCTGACGCTGCCATCGGGCAACCAGCTCAAGCAGCCGATCGACGAGGACCGGTACAAGGCGCTCAAGAGTGTGACAAAAGTAATGATCATGGTGGAAGAAGTTCATGATTACAGCGACTATGATATGGTCTATGCAAAATTCAGGGGGTGGGCATGATGACCATTGTGATCAATATTGTGGTAAGTGTTGCTGTCATTATCCTGCTGCAGACGCTCGGCATGCTGATCTTCAGCTGGATGACTCCATTCCGCGACATGGATGAGCTGCGCAAGGGGAATATGGCGGTAGGGCTCGCGCTGGGCGGAAAGTTTCTGGCAACGGCAATTATTCTGGGCGTTGCCGCCTATACCAATACGTCCATTTGGTTTATGATGATCTGGTTTGCGGTGGGCTATGTCTGCCTGATCGCCGCCTATTGGATTTTCGAGCTGGTCACACCGGGGCTGAAAGTATCCGAGCATCTGCAGAAGGGCAACACTGCCATCGGCATTCTGCTGTGCTTCGTATTCCTGGGTACGAGCTTCGCCGTAAGCAGCCTGATCGTATAGCAAGATCCTATATAGCTTGCATGATGCTCTGTCCGTTCCCATTCCGGCAGGGCAATCTCTTTTTTTTATGCGGCATTCGCCGATCTGAGCGGAAGAGGATGAGGATCAGCATGTATTTCTTTCTTAGAGTGCTTAACAAAACCATGCGTTTCAAAAATACGTCGATTATCCTGACTGTTATCATTTTCATTCTGATCAGCGCCTCCATCGCCTACTTGCTGGAACCGGCAACATTCACCTCATGGTTTAATTCCCTGTATTGGGTGCTGACGACGATGGCTACGGTTGGCTACGGCGATTATTTTGCGAAGACGGTACTGGGCAAAGTGTTTACGATCTTTCTGTATATTTTCGGAATCGGCCTGTTGAGCTTGTTGATCGGCAAAGTCATCGATTCCGTGGCAGGCATTCAACGGCAGAGGGAGGCCGGTCAATTGAACTTTCAGGGCAAGGATCATATCATCATTATCAACTGGAGCAAAAAGGCGCACTACGCTGTAGAGGAAATTATGACCTACCTGCCGGGTGCGGAAATTGTTATCGTCGACGAGACTGATAAGCATCCGCTGCTGAACCGCAGCAATGTCCATTTCATCAGCGGCGATCCCGCATCCGATGAAGTGCTGGAACGGGCTATGCTGCAGAAGGCGCGGTCAGCAATTGTGTTTGCGGATTCGCGGATTGACGAGGCGGCGCTGGCTGACGGAAAGTCGCTGTTGATTACCTCGAGCATTGAAAGGACTGCTCCGCATGTCCATACGACGGTGGAGATCGTCCAGGAGAAAAACATTTTGAATTTCCGCTATATCAATGTAAACGAGTTCGTTCTGTCCCATGACGCCATATCCAGACTCGCCGTCCGGGCTGCGCTTCAGGAGGGGAATTCGGAAATCTTCAGCCAACTGCTCAGCCGTCAGCATGGCGATGATATCTTTGAGGTTCCTGTAGAAGCAGGTTGGCGGACATACGGGGATGCTTTTCAGGATCTGTTGAGCCGGGGAGCGACGTTGATTTCGGATCGCGGCGATCTGGGTGTTAACCGCAAGCTGAACACGCCGATTCCCGCCGGGGCGCGGCTTTATATTATCGCTGACACTGCTACCTACCAGGCTATCACCGGGAAATAAAACGGAACAAGAACGAAAGCCAAGTGAAGCAAAAGGGATGAATCAGCGATGCAGAAATAGACAATTCATTGGCCAAAGAAGGCACCCTTATTTTGTAAGAGAGGGCGGGGCGATACGCATAGAAGCAAATGAGTGGAATCATCCAGTGGAAAACAACCACGGCACGAACCGGAGGCGAGCATACCTAAGCGGTCTGCCAACCTTATCCGGATGGATAGATTGGGACATCGTGAAGTCCCGGTTTACCGTAGAATCACCGACCGATGAATCGTTGATCAGCAATATCAGCATAATCCCTACCGTCGGGAATCGATATGTCATGATCCAGTCGGATAACGGTAGATGGGAGCTGCCTGGCGGGACGCTGGAGCCGAATGAACACTACCGGGAAGCTCTGCGGCGGGAAGTTCAGGAGGAGCTGGGGGCCAATCTGCTGGATTATGAAATATTCGGTCATTTCAAATGCCGGTCATTCGCAGAGAACCCTTTCAGAGCCCATATTCCCCATCCCCATTTCATCAGGCTGGTTGGATATGGGGAGGTTGAGCTCGTCGGAAAGCCGCTTAATCCGCCGGATGCCGAGCAGATTGCCGTCGTAGACGTTGTGGAAATTGAAGAAGCTGTGCGAAGATTGGAGGCCTCTGATCGTCATGATATCGCGGAGCTGTACAAGCTGGCGCATCTGATCCGATCGGATGCTCCGGAATGAGACAAAATGGCGGCATATCTGAAGATGTCAAGTGATCCTTATCAGGAGCTGCTGGAGATGTATGAGTGGTCAGATAATAAGCTGAGAGAGTTCCTTCTTGAAAGAGTGCCGGTTAGCAGATAACAGTGATTACAGATTAGATAAAAGGTACTTAAGCATACACAGTGTTTGCGTGTGTGTCCTTACGTATCTTTTTTTCATATCCATAATTTTAGATAACTTTCCACTTGTTGAATGACTAAAAGGAAAATTCATATCAAAGTGCTAGGAGTACATGACAAGTTTTGGGCAAATAAAAGCCAAAAGCAACCAAATAATGAAACAAAGCATCTACAGGATGCTTAGAAATTGCGTCATTTAAACGTAATAAAAACTAACATAAATATTGCTGATAACTCTATTTCTTGCGTGGTTGCTTTAGCGTGATAAATTTATCTTGTAATATAATATGACATGGACGTATAATGAGCATGCGGAAATTCATATATTACATTAGGAGGTAGTTTAAGTGACTTTAATCAGCAGAAAAAGATTGGCCAGATTCTTCCTCGTCCCTTTCGTAGTAATGGCTTTGCTAAGCGTAACGGCAGTAGGTGCCTTTGCAGCGGATGCTCCAGCAGCCGGGACTACCTTCTCCATTCCTGATGTAAAAGTAAAAGATGCATCAACGAAGTCGAACGTTCTTGTTATCGGAACGGGCGGTACCATTTCGGGACAAGCAAACGATGGAGATCCTACTAATTTGCAATCCTATAAATCCGGAACATATAAAATCGAAGATATGGTGGCCCAGCTGCCGAAAAAGGAAAAAATCGCCGATGTGTCCACGTACCAATTCGGCAACAAAGGATCAGGCAGCTACGCGATCAGTGATCTGTATGATTTGTCGCTGACGGTTGACCAAGCGCTGAAGACTTACGACGGCGTCGTTGTTACGTCCGGTACGGATACGATGGAGGATATCGCTTACTTCCTCGATCTTACTGTCCAAAGCGAGAAGCCGGTTGTCATTACCGGCGCAATGCGCCCGTGGGATGTTATCGGCACAGATGCTCCTGCCAATCTGTACAACGCCATTAAGCTTGCAGCTAGCGGCAAAACCAAATGGTTCGGTACAGTGCTTATGCTTAATGACATTGTACAAGCAGCCCGCGATGTAACGAAAACCAACGCGCAGCGCCTGGACACATTCCAATCACCGGTTCTTGGAGCGCTGGGCTATATCGATCAAGACAACATCTCCATCTATCGCGCACCGGGCAGAGTGAGCAAAGCGGGCAAACCAGAGTGGAAAACACCGTTTGACCTGACCAAAATCAGCAAAACGGATCTGCCGCAAGTTGAAATTGCTTACGCTTATCAGGATGCCGGCGCAGGCGCAATTAATGGGTTTATTGCCGACGGAGCGAAAGGCATCGTTACAGCCGGTACAGGAGCAGGCGGAATTTCGCCGAAAATGAGCGCAGCGCGCAGCGAAGCGATCAAAAAAGGTATCCTTTTCGTTACGACGACAAGAACAGGCTCGGGAACGATGTATCCTTCCGATAGCGACGGCATTATCGCCGGCGATAGCCTGAACGCGACGCATGCCCGTATGCTGCTGCTGCTTTCGATGGGCTTCTCCAAGGATCAGCCGACGATTAAAAAATGGTTTGCCACATACGGCACGCAAAATGTTGTTGTTGATGCGCCGAAAGCATAACACACAGGAGGTAAGGCTACATGATATCAATGTCTAGCGGCTTATTTGGAAAAAGACTGCTTCTTCCGTTTCTTGCACTTCTCCTTCTCAGCTTGTCGATTCCGGCTGGAGGCTTGGTTTCTACAGCCTCTGCCGCAGACGAACCGGCCGCATTGCCTCCGCTTCCTGCTCTCAGCGATGCGTCCAAAACTTCTGCAATGCCAAACGTCCTTGTTATCGGGACGGGCGGTACGATTTCCGGGCAGGCCAACGACGGAGATCCTACCAATTTACAAAACTACAAGTCGGGCACCTACAAAATTGAAGATATGGTGGCCCAACTGCCCAGAAAAGATAAAATTGCCGATGTATCCACGTATCAATTCGGCAATAAAGGTTCAGGCAGCTATGCGATCGGCGATCTGTACGATCTGTCGCTGACTGTTGATCAGGCGCTGAAAACCTATGACGGCGTTGTCGTCACATCCGGTACGGATACGATGGAGGATATCGCTTATTTCCTCGATCTGACCGTTCAAAGCGAGAAGCCGGTGGTCGTAACGGGTGCAATGCGTCCTTGGGACGTTATTGGCACCGACGCTCCGGCCAATCTGTACAACGCCATTAAACTGGCGGGAAGCGGCAAGACCAAATGGTACGGCACAGTGATTATGCTTAACGATATGATTCAAGCTGCCCGGGAAGTAACGAAAACAAACGCGCAGCGTCTCGATACGTTCAAGACGCCGATACTCGGCTCGCTGGGCTATATCGATCAAGACAATATTTCCATCTACCGTCTGAATGATAGAGCTTTGAAAGCAGGCAAGCCAGACTGGAAGACGCCTTTCGACCTGAGCAAGATCCAGAAGACGGATCTGCCGATGGTCGAGGTCGCATTCGCTTACCAGGACGCCGACGGCGGGGGTATCAAGGGAATGGTAGCTGACGGTGCGAAGGGGATTGTTACCGCCGGTACAGGTGCAGGCGGAATCTCGCCGAAAATGAGCGCTGCACGCACCGAGGCCATCAAACAGGGTGTTATTTTCGTCACAACGACGAGAACGGGTTCGGGAACCATGTATCCTTCGGATAGCGAAGGCATTATTGCCGGGGATAATCTGAATGCCCAGCATGCCCGGATGATGCTGCTCGTGTCACTGGCTTTCTCCAAGGATTTCCAAACGATTAAAGGCTGGTTCGCCACATATGGCAGGCAGGATATCAGCACGGCGGATGTCGAGGGTACAGCAGATCCAGTGGATATGCCTCCAGCTACACCGCCGGTTGCTCCGCCAGTGCCTGTTGCATTAAAGGATATTGCCGGGCATTGGGCAATGGCTTCCATTGAGGAGGCAGTTGCTGAGGGCATCGTCAGCGGCTACAGCGACGGCACGTTCAAGCCGAATCAGAAGCTGACCCGTGCTGAATTTGCGGTTATGCTGATCAACGCCCTGAAACCTCAAGGAACAGGAGCGGAGCTTGCTTTCAAAGATAACGCCAAGATCAAGGGTTGGGCAGCAGATGCTGTTGCTCAAGCGGTAAAAGCCGGGATCGTCAGCGGCTATTCCGACGGTACATTCAAGCCGGACGCGACAATTACACGCTCCGAGATGGCTGTTATGATTGCGAAAGCGATGAAGCTGGACACGAGTGCCGGCACAGCGACGGGATTCGCGGATGACGCCAAAATCCCGGCATGGGCCAAAGGCGCGGTAAAAGCGGCCAAGGACAACGCCATCATCGGAGGCCGCAGCGGCGGCATGTTCGCTCCGAACGATACGGCAACCAGATCGGAAGCAGTGGCCATACTCGTCAAGCTTCCGGCTGCCTCCTAAAGCCGGATTCATACAGAACCGATAGATTGAAAGACCATGCCTCTCGCGGATTTTTCCGCAAAGGGGCATGGTCTTCTTTTATGATATATTACAATAGGGAGTGTATTCCATTCCTGGAATAATGGATTGCTGCTCTCCAAAGGGGAGCGTAAATGGGAAGGTGAGGGATGCTTGTGGAGAATGAATATCTGATCAGCGAGGATAAGGAACTGCTTGATTTGGCAGTAATCAAGGGCTTTCTGGCGAGAAGCTATTGGGCCAATAAGCGGTCGGAATCAGTTATTGAACAATCTATCCATCATTCGCTGTGCTACGGGATCTATAAAGAGAAGCGCCAGGTTGGTTTTGCGCGTGTGGTGACAGATAATGCGACGATGTACTGGTTATGCGATGTATATATTGATGAGAGCTTCCGTGGACTGGGACTGGGCAAGAAATTGATTGAACATATCACGGCGTCCGACCGTTTGAAAAATTTAATGGGATTGCTGGGAACAAAGGATGCGCATGAATTATATGAGCAGTATGATTTTGTGAGGGACAGCGAGAGATTTATGAGAAGAGCGCCTGATTTGCTAAGGGTCAAAAAGTAACGGAAAGGGATCGTTGGCTGACTTGATTGACCTCGTATACGCGGGCAAAGGACTCGGATTATAGATTAAATTCTGGGATTCATAGTTAATTAAAGAAGAAGGAGTACGGCCTCGTGGGATATATATCGGATTTGAGAAAATATGTCGGCACACAGCCTTTGATTATGGCAGGTGCCTGCGTGCTGGTATTTAATGAGGAAGGCCAACTGCTGCTGCAGAAAAGAACCGACAGTCTGGACTGGGGAACCCTTGGCGGGGCGCTGGAGCTCGGCGAATCCCTGGAGGAAGCGGCGGCACGCGAATTATATGAAGAAGCCGGATTAAGGGCGGGCTCTTTTCGTTTTATAACCTTGTTGTCCGGCAAAGATATGTATTATAAATACCCTCATGGCGATGAAATTTATAACGTTATGGCCGTTTATGAAGCTTTGGATGTCACAGGGACTCCGTCCATTCAGGACGACGAGGGATTGGAGCTGCGCTATTTTTCGATTGACCGGCGCATTGACGGGATTAATCCGTATGCCGAGATGACGCTTAGAAAAGCGGGATATATCAAGTCAGGCTGGGCATAGGCCGGCTTAGAGTCTTCTTCGCCCGAACAGCTCTTCTTATGCGAATCTGGCATTCGTTCTCGTGCTGGCCCAATATTGATTATCCTTAAGTCCTGGAATCAGGGCTTTTTTTTTATAATCTTGAAGCTGCTTCTGCCAGTCTCCGTATTCCTTCCTCAATCTCATTATCGTCCGCGCGGCTGAAGGTCAGACGGATATGACATGTAGAAGAGCCAAGCGTGGTGCCCGGCGCAAATACAACCCCCTGCTTGACCGCCTCCTTGAACAATTGATGTTCAGTTCCTTCGATGGCGAGCTTGCACCAAAGATGGATTCCTCCTTCGGGCACGAAATAATCGGCGCTGCCCTTAAAATATTTGTCCAATGAGCGGATGATCCTATCGCGTTTGTTCCTAAGCCCATGCCGGAGCTTCCGGATATGTGCATCAAATTGCTCGGAAGAGAGCAGCTGGGCGGCAATCCACTGCGGGTAGTTGGGATGTCCATAATCAATCTGCTGTTTGGCGTCGGCCATTCGGTTGACGATCGACCGCGGCCCCAGAATCCAGCCGATCCGCAGGCCTGAGGCGATGATTTTGGACAAGGAGCTGATATAGATGACAGTTCCGTCTTTATCCATGGATTTCAAGGTTTGCACGCTGCGGCCTTCATATTCGGTCAGGCTGTATGGGTCATCCTCCACGATGGGTATTCCGTATTTGGTTGAAATATCAAGCACCTTCCGCCTTTTTTCCATGCTAATCAGGGTGCCGGTCGGATTTTGGAAGTTCGGATTGAGAAAAATCATTTTGATCCTGTGTTTCTTGTGAAGAGCAAGGATTTCGTCCGGATCAATACCATCCTCGAATGTCGGCAGGGGGAAAGTCCGCAGTCCCGCAGAATGGAAGATTGGCAAAGAAAAGGCATAAGAAGGATCCTCAATGATAACGGCATCCCCCGGATTCAGCAGACTTTGGATAATCAGATGCAGGGCTTGTTGGGCCCCCGATGTAATCAGGAGCGAAGAGGATGCCGAATCAATGCTGCGGTAAGCTTTCAGATGCGCGCAGATGGCATCGCGAAGCTTGAGATTTCCTTGTATATGCTCATACCCCAAATACTGACTGATCTCCATTGTATGTTGTATATGCTGCATGAAGGAAACCGGAAGCAGATCGGGGCTCAGTTCCCCGACAGCAAAATTCACAATATCGTCCCCGGAGTGGACGAGCTGATAGATTTGCCGGTTGATCGGATTGTTCAGCTGAAAGAATCCGCCCTTGACGTAACTCTCCCAATCGGGAAGGCGCTTATCCGCATCATTCCATAACTCCGTACTGACAAGAGTCCCGGTGCCTTTCACCCGTTTGACAAGCCCTGCCGCGTGAAGCTCGTCATAGGCGGAAATGACGGTGCTTCGGTTGACATTAAGCCGGGCGGCGAGCAGCCGTTCGGAAGGCAGCCAGCTTCCAGATGGAAACTCGCCGCTTATAATCCGGTGCTCAATATCATTCGCGATTTGCTTATAAACGGCTATGCCGGACGACTTTGCAGGTTTCCATTCCATGCCCCTTTGCTCCCTTCCGACTATAACATGACGATTTGGTCAACATCTGATGATTATGTGAACAAAAGTACCATATATGGACCATGATAGCATAGAAATACGTCCCAGACCTGACATAACAAGCTGGATGAGCAAATTAACGCTCCAGTGGATGAGGTGCACACGCAAATTTTCCTCTATTATTTGTTATATAAAGTGACATGAACAATTATTCATACAGAAGACCAACAGCAGGAAAGGTGGATGAATATGAAGGATTCCTTGGAACGGGCAGGGGACGGCAGCGGATTTCCGTCTTCCGAGATTGCCTGGCGGCTGGTCGATCTTCAGAATAAGGGCATTCGAACAGAAAGCAGGATGGAAGCCGGCCGCCGGGGAGGAGCGGGGCCATCGGATGATGCAGCCTTTCGCATGGGAAGCACGACGGTCATGCTGCCCGCCTTTAATGGACCGGCGGAAAGCTCGCCTTATACGCTGGTGGAAGGGGATGATGGATACGCCCTTCAGTTTGAAGGCAAGACGTTAATGTATCTCGATCCCGTCAGCCGTCCAAAGTTTTATGATCTGACAACGAAAGACGGCATTGCGTATAACAAAATTGCGGTGCGCCACAGCTCGGATGTGCTGGCCAGTACGGTCATCCAGAGCTGTATCCGGTGGAGTCCGAATGACCGGTGCAAATTCTGCGCCATCGGTCATTCGCTGGAGGCAGGCGCTACCATTGCCAAAAAAAGTCCGGAGCAGCTCGCAGAGGTCGTCCAGGCAGCCGAACGATTGGATGGAATCACGCAGATTACCTTGACGACCGGCACCCCGAATGAAACGGACAGGGGGGCGCTTCACCTGGCCGCTTGCGTGAGAGCCATCCGTAAGATCAGCAATCTTCCCATACAGGTGCAGTGCGAGCCGCCTGATGACGATGGGCTGTATCAGGTTCTGAAGGATGCCGGCGCAAACACGATCGGACTTCATGTCGAATCGTTCGATGAGCGGGTCCGGCGTGAGATGATGCCCTCCAAATCCGCCATAAAGCTGGAGACCTACTTCAGCGCATTTGAAAAAGCGGTAACGGTATTCGGCAAGAACCAGGTCACCACATATGTCATCCTGGGGATGGGGGAGGACCCAGAGCTTACGCTTGCCGGCTGCGCGAGAGCTGCAGCTATGGGCGTGTACCCCTTTGTCGTGCCGCTTCGCCCTCTGCGCGGCACGCTGCTTGAGCATGCGGAACCGCCGTCATCGGTGTATATGGAGCAGATGTACCGCAATGTTGCCGGTCTGCTAGCCGAGGCCGAGCTGACTTCCGCAAGCAGCATGGCAGGCTGCGCCAAGTGCGGCGCCTGCTCCGCTCTGCCATCCTTTGAAAAGCTGCAGGTCTAGAAACCAAGGTGATTAACTGGCGGAGCAGGCGGAAATAGTCTGGTGGTCTAAAGAGGAGGAGTCCATGAGAAATTGCGATGTGAGGCTGGCTGCCAGCGGCGAGGAAATGGAAGCGGCATTGCTGCTGCGGCGCCGGGTTTTTGTAGACGAGCAGGGCATGTTTGAGCAAACCGATGAGGATGACGAAGACTCCTCCTCCATCTATCTGAACGCCTGGGGCAGCGGGTCTGTCCTGATGGGGACTGTCCGCTGCTATCCCGACAGACAAGAGGAGGGAGTCTGGTGGGGAGGGAGACTGGCTGTCCATGAAGCCTATCGCCTGAGAGGCATCGGGGTTTATCTTATCGAGGCTGCGGTCGAAGAGATGAGACGGCGTGGTGTCCAGCGGTTTTTGGCCCAGGTGCAGGAGCAGAATGTGAAGCTGTTTGAGAAGCTGGGATGGCGCAAGGCCGGGGCTCTATATTCGATCCGGGACCATCCACATCAACGAATGGAGGTGGATTTAGATGTGCATGATGCACAATCACGCAAGCGCCGGCAAACTGCCGGCAGCTGAAGGCCAGGGAATGGGCGAGCCTCTGATTCAAGAGGCGAAGCCGCTTACGATGGCGATTGGAAGAAGAGTATACAGCGTGCACAATCACGTCGGCTGTTTGGACCCATGGCCCTTCTATGAATCGGAGGTGCCGGTTTCGCCGGCTGATCCGGGCCCGGAAACCAGGGAAGAATTGGACCATTTTATGAAATGCCGGGGAATTGAGAAGACGCTGATTATCCCGAACTATGGCATACCCGTGCAGGAGCAGCCGTTCAGCCATAATGAACTGGTCGTGAAGCTGGCCGGGCAGGAAGGCGGCAGGGTGGCTGGAGCATTGTGGGTATCCGGCCTCCCGAGAAATCGCGGGCTGACCGATTCGGCCCTGCAAATGCTTGATCAGCCGGGAATCATCGCCATGAAGATGAGTTATTTGCTCGGAGGCACATCGGATCCGGATAAATGGGATGAGCCGACGCTCCGGCAGCATGAAGCCATTTTCCAGGCAGCGATCGACCGGGATATCCCGATTCATTTTCACACAAGCCCAGGTGAAAGCTCCGATATTACGGGATTTTTCAAAATCATCAAACGCTGGGGCAAGGAACTGAAAATTCATCTGGTTCATATGGGCGGCGGAGTAAGCGGTCATATCCGGCTTTTGTCGCAGTGGAAGGATCTGATCGAAGGGCATTACCGCGTCTATCTTGATACCAGCTGGGCCATCGGATTTGCGGTCCGCAAGCTGCTGCAGGAGCTGGATCGGACAGGAATCGGTCTGGACCGGGTTATGTTCGGCTGTGATGAGCCTTGGAGCGATTTTGAAAGTGAATTCTGGAAAATACAGGGCGCCAGGGTATCGGACGAAATTAAGGAACGAATCTTCTGGGGCAACGCCGAGCAGCAGTATTTCAGCAAGCTGGCATAAGAGCTTTACGCTCTTTTCCATATAAAAATATCTTTTGGAGGATGATGTATAATGGCTAATTTTACAGAACTTGAACTGAAATCGATGAATGAGATTCCCCACCCGACTCTGCCTGCCGGCTCCAGGCTTTACGGAGAAACGAAGGTGTTCCCGGATTACAAGGCGAATGAGGGCGACAAGTTTCTGTCTCTCGTCCACGGTATCGCGCATGAATCCTCATTGTCCTACGTTGCCATTCTTCAGGCGATCCGGGCGCAGCGCAAAGGCTTCGAGACGGCGATTTATTTCTACGGCACCGGGGCGATGAATGCGATAGCCACGCGCGGCTTCCCGGCAGTCGGCAGCTCCGCTTTTGCAGGGCAAATGAACCATAACGACAGTCTGGCCACCTTCATCAAGGAGGGCGGAAAAGTATATGTATGCCGCTTTGGCCTTGGCCTGCACGGCCATCGCGAGGAAGACCTGATTGAAGGCTCTATCCCATGCCATCCGCTTGACCTTCAGGATTGCCTGATCGAATATTCCCGCGCCGGCGCCTTCATCTTGAGCACATTCCAAATTTAACAGCTCCATGCCGCGCAGCATGAAGAAAGGGAAGGTACGATATGACATTATTATTGGAAAAAGGAAAGCTCGCGCCGGAGCATTTTATCGTTACGGCTGAATTGATCCCGCCCCGCAGCTGGAATCCGCAGCCCCTCGTCGAGCAGGCGATCCGGTACCGCGGTGCCGTCGACGCGGTCGACCTCAGCGACAATCTCCTGGCAATCGCCCGTTTGTCACCCGTAGTCGGCGCATTCTTCGTGCGTCAGGTCGGGGTTGAACCGATTGTCCAGATTAACCTGCGCGACCGGAACCGGATGGCTATACAAAGCGATCTGCTGGGCCTTGCGGCCATCGGAGTAAAGAATATTGCGATCCTCGGAGGCTACCCCGCGAAGGTCGGGACAGAGCCTGATGCCAAGGAGGTATATGATCTTCAGACGATGGAGCTGGTTAGCTATGTGCGTAAATTTGTCGATGAAGGCAGACTCTTCGACGGCACGCTCATGGAGGAGAAACCGGTATTCACGATCGGTACGGTGGAGAATATCGCGGGTAAGCCAATCAAGGAGCTGATTGACCGCCTGGAGGCCAAGGCGGACGGGGGTACGAACTTCGTGCGTACCCAGCTGGTGTTCGATATGGACCTGATCGGAGAATGGATGGAGGAGGCAAGGCGCCGCGATCTTCATAAACGCATCACCATTATGGCCAGTATTCTGCCTCTGCGGGATGCGGCGCATATCGATACGGCCCTGCGTATTCCCGGCATCGTTATTCCCGACTCGTTCAAGGCTCGTCTTTCGGAGACCGAGTCCAAGGAGGAAGGGCTTGCGATCGCCGCTGAGCTGATCGGAAAGCTGCGGGAAATTGAAGGAATCAAGGGCATTCATATCCGTCCCATCGGAGGGGCGGAAGACAGCGTGAACAAAGTCGTTCGACTGGCTGGGCTGAATGCAGCTCATCTGATGGATGCGGGCGTATAACGCTATGCTTCCTGAAGAGAAGGAGGCTTCCGATGAAAATTGCTCTCTATACGTATAATACCAAACCTCGCGGCGGTGTCGTGCACACGCTGGCTCTGGCGGAAGCCATGAACCGGCGCGGGTGCCAGGTCAAGGTTTTCGCTCTGGGTCTTGGCGGCACAAGCGGATTTTATCGGCCGATAGAAGCGGAAGAGAGAGTTATACCGTTCTCTGCAAGGGCCGGCGAGACGTTCGAGTCCCGGGTTATCCGGTACATCGAGACCTATACGGCAGGCCTGGAAGCAGAACCGCTTGAGCAGTTCGATATTCATCATGTGCAGGATTGCATCAGCGCAAACAGTCTCAGCCGGTTGAAGGAGAAGGGGAGAGTCCCCTTCTTCATCCGGACCGTTCATCACCTGGACGATTTTACGACACCCGCTCTGGTGGATTGCCAACAGAAATCAGTTATCCGCCCTGAAGCCTTAATCACGGTCAGCGATTACTGGCGGAAACGTCTGAGCGACGATATCGGTCGCAACTCAACCGTCATCCACAACGGCGTGGACCATCGTTTCTTCAAACCTTGCGACGATAAAAGGGAATTGAAGAAAAAATATGGCTTGGCTGACAAAACGGTATATTTCACGCTGGGCGGCATCGAACCCCGCAAAAACACGATTCGGACGCTGCGCGCCTTCGCCGAGGTAAAACGCTCCATACCGGATGCGGTCCTGGTCATTGCTGGTGGAACAACGCTGTTCGATTACCGCTATTATCTGGATGACTTCCATCAGGAATTGAACGGCCTGGACAAAGCTGTCCGGGATGATATTCGAATAGCCGGTTCTCCGGATACGGACACGATTCAGGACTACTACCAATTGGCCGATTGCTTCGTGCAGCCGTCCGTGAAGGAGGGATGGGGGCTTGCGATTATGGAAGCGATGGCTGCCGGAACGCCGGTGGTCGCCTCCACGATAGAGGTGTTCCGGGAGTTTCTCATCCATGAAGATCATGCGCTTCTTGCCGATCCGGAAGATGAAGGCTCCATTGCCGCAAGCATGACCCGCATCGTGAAGGATCGCGGATTAAGCTATAAATTGAGCCGGAATGGGAAGGAAGCCGCAAAGGCCTACAGCTGGGAGTCTGCGGCAGACCAACATCTGGCTTTATACGAGAGGATGGTGCAGAATGGGCGAGCTGGCGCTGCTGATTGAAGGACTGGTGAAATCATCCGGCATCAGCCGAAAAAAAGACATTAAGCCGCTCCTCCAGACGTTTCCCTGGGATCGGGCAAGCATGCTGGATCCCATTGGAGATGATGCGGCCGTGCTGTCTGTACCGGACGGCTATCTGCTGATGTCCTGCGACGGCATTATGCCAGAGCTGGTGCGGGCCGAACCGTACTGGGCCGGCTACTGCGCGGTGCTGGTCAGCGTCAGTGATATTTATGCGATGGGCGGAAGACCTACGGCCATGGTTAATCTGCTCAGCGCTCCCACAGATGAAGCAGCCACCCTGATTGCCGAAGGGATGGCCGAAGGCTGCCGGAAGCTTGATGTTCCGATGGTTGGAGGCCATTTTCTCCCCGGTGAGGCGGAAGGGGTCGGAACCGCCATATTGGGCAAGGCGACGCATCTTCTGCGCGGGACGCAAGGGAAGCCGGGGCAATCGCTGATCGCGGCGATCGACCTGGATGGGCGGCCGGTGAAGCATTACGCCCAATGGGATTGCACCAGCTTCCGCGAGCCGGAAGCCCTTCGTGCCAGGCTGGAGCTAATGCCCAGGATCGCGGAGATGGGAGCGGCCTCAGCCGCGAGGGATATCAGCAATGCAGGCGTGCTGGGTACCATCGCTATGCTCGCGGAGAATGCAGGCTGCGGAGCAACCGTCAGGCTTGACCACATTCCGAAGCCGGAATCGGTGGAATGGGAATGGTGGCTGCGCATGTTTCCCGGCTATGGCTTCATCCTCGCCGCGGATCCGCAGCAGTGTGGTGAGATCATCTCCATGTTCGCTGCCCAGGGTATTACGGCGAGTATCGTCGGGGAGCTTACAGCGGATTCCCTTATCCGCGTCCGCAAGGATGAAGAAGAAGCGGTGCTGATTGATTGGAGCAAGGAAGCATTGGTTGGGAGCGGTCGGGAGTGAATATTAACAATCATGAGCAGGAAATTATCGTCGCTGCCGTACAATTTAATCCCGAACATGGCAATGTAATGCTTAACCGGTCGCGTATGGCCGATTACCTGGGAACAGCTGCCGAGCAAGGCGCCCGGCTGGTTGTATTCCCCGAAATGGCGTCAAGCGGCTACGTGTGGGACAGCAGGGAGGAAATCAGGCCGTTCGTGGAAACGATACCCGGACCGACGACAGACAGGCTGCACGCCGTGGCGAGCCAATACAATTGCTATGTTGCCGCCGGATTGGCGGAAATTGACCCGTCAAGCGGAGCTTATTATAACAGTGCCGTGTTGATTGGACCGGAAGGCATCATCGGCTCATACCGTAAAACGCATTTGTTTGCTGCCGATCCGAGATGGGCGCGTGAGGGCAAGGAAGAAATTCCGGTGTTCGAGACTCCGATCGGGAAAATTGCGCTGCTGATTTGCATGGATGCGATGTATTTCGAACCAACGCGGATCGCGGCGCTAAAAGAAGCGGATATCATTGCGTTCCCGACGAACTGGGTAGGCGGAGGGAACAACCCGCCTAGCAGGACCTGGTGCCTGAGAGCCAAAGAAAATGCCTTGTACTGGGTGGCGGCTAACCGGTCCGACCGGGAGAGAGGGGCGCAATTTACCGGCGGCAGCGGTATTATCGGACCGGATGGAGATGTTCAGGACATGCAGATCGCCGGCGAAGGAATTGTTTTCGGAACAATTATGTTAGATGCAGAGAAACGCCGTCATATCTTGAATTCGAGACGGCCGCATGCCTATCAGGAGCTGCTTCTTCACCCCTATCTGTGGAAAGAAGGGGAAACCCGAAATTTGCCGGTCCCGGCATCCTTTGAGATCATCCTTGTTCCTTGCAAGCCGGATAACAGCCCGCTCCCGGAACGGTTGACATCAGCGTTTAAGACGCTCGAAACGCCGCAAGAAGCGGCAGCAAACCGTGTTTATGTGCTTCCGGAGCTGGAAATCGGTACGGGAATAGCGCTTGGGGAAGAAATTATACAACAGCTGCAGAAATTGGCGGCGGATGTATCTGGGTTTATCGTCGCAGCTTTGGCTGAGAAGGATACGCGAAGAGACCAGCGGATCGTTTATTTAATCGGTCAGGACGGTATCGTCGGTCAAGCCGATTCTGTTCATGGAAACCGGCTTAATCCTCATCTATTCCGTACCTTCGAGCTGCCATTCGGCAGAGTCGGCATTCTGGCAGGAGAAGATGCCCGCTACCCGGAATCGTATCGCGTTCTCGCCAAGCAAGGCGCAGACATCATTGCGGTCAGCAGTAACGGATCCGAGGCTGGAGCAACCTGGATGCGCCGCATTTGGGCGTTCGAGAACGACGCGATCATTGCGGCAGCGGCTCCCTGGGGTTCGAAGGAAAGCTTATTGTTCCTGCACCGCCAGGTCCATCAGGAGGGAGACACTGGAGAGGAACACTTTGGCCAGACCTTTCATCCGGAAATGCTGGAGGCTGTGCGCAGCCGGCCCTTTATGAAACGTTTGAATACACATCTGTACGATCGTTTGGTGCAAGTCCGATGGAGAGGTAGATGAGAAATGAAGCTGCTCGGGATTTCCGGAACGTTAATAGGCGACAAGACATTATCCGTTGTTAAGAGCGTGGTTGATCAGGCGTCAATATTGGATCCTGAGCTTAAGACGGAATTGCTGGACTTAAAAACCTGTTCGATTGAATTTTGTGATGGGCGCAATTTCGCCGATTATAACGATGATACGCGCCGGGCGGTTGAAATTGTGCTCGCTGCCGATTGTTTTGTGATTGGAACTCCGATATTTCAGGCTTCTATGTCCGGCGCTCTCAAAAACTTATTCGATCTTCTTCCCATAACCGCTTTCCGCAACAAGATTATCGGGTTTATCGGTACAGGCGGAACGTATCAGCATTTTCTTGTGATCGAAAATCAGCTGAAGCCCATTGCCGGCTATTTCAGAGCATTTACAGCGCCAGATTACGTATATGCACATCGTGAGCATTTCAATGAACGGAACGAGATTGTCGATGCCGGCATACTGGAGCGGATTGAAGCGCTGGCGTCACAGATCGTTCGGATGTCCAGAGGGCTGCGGGCCAATTAATGCGATTGAAAGCGCAGCGCGCAGTGCATTGGATTTCGCGATGCAGAGGGAATAACAAAAGCAGCGGTCTTCCGAATCTCTCGGCGGCCGCTGCTTTTTGCTTGCTGCTTATTGTTTGGCTTTGAAACGTTGATTAAAGCGATCAACCCGTCCGCCAACTTCCGTGTTGCGAAGCTTACCGGTAAAGAAAGGATGTGAAGCAGAGCTGGTATCGATCCGCAGAACCGGATAAGAATTGCCGTCTTCCCATTCCATTTGTTCATTGGAGCTTTTGGTTGAACCGCTCAGAAATTTAAATCCGCTGCTCGTATCAAAGAAAATAACACGCTGGTACGAAGGGTGTATGCCTGGTTTCATTTGAATCATCCCATCTATTCGATATTTTTTGTAATTTTTACGGATATTTCTTCTTCCTATAATAAAGATATGTATCCGGTATGTCAAACTAAGGCGAGGTTGACTGTGCATGAATTAATATTAGTATTCCAAATCGAGGATTATTTATTTGTCGAAAACAAAATGAATTTATCGTATAATGTCGAAAAAAATTGACACCGAATATCGTAAAGGTTACAATTAACTCAAAATGTAATAATTACGAAATTTGGATGATAAGAATGCGATAATTATTGCATCACACTTGTTGAAGGGTGAGTTGTTAACATGTTGAAAGCAACCGGAATTGTCCGGAAAGTGGATGAGCTGGGACGAATTGTGCTGCCAATTGAATTGCGCCGTACGCTTGGGATCGAGGAAAAAGACGCGATGGAGATTTTTGTGGATGAAGGAAGAATCATTCTGAGAAAATATGAGCCAACCTGCATATTTACCGGAAATGGGGATAATTTGGTATTTTTTAGAGGCAAGATGGTCAGCAAGGATGTTTTGGGCGAGCTCATCGATGTCTTTAACAGGGCATAGCCATTATACAATAATAAGATAACTATCACGGCTCTGAAGAGGTCCTCTCCTCTTTGGAGTTTTTTTGTACCCGGATCAGATTTCGAGTTGACTTTGCGATGGAGGAAGAGTTATTCTGATTTTAAATAGTAATAATTACGATTTAAAAAAATTTGAAAGAGGTTGTGCCTGGTGAGTATTGAGCTTTTGGATAAAAAGATTCCGGTAACCGTATTAAGCGGTTATTTGGGTGCGGGGAAAACAACGATTTTGAATCATGTGCTGAATAATCGCGAAGGCATGAAGGTGGCTGTAATCGTCAACGATTTGAGCGAGGTTAATATTGACGCGGATTTGGTAAGGGATGGCGGAGGTCTTAGCCGTACGGATGAGAAGCTGATTGAAATGTCGAACGGCTGTATCTGCTGCACACTCCGCGATGATTTGCTCCTGGAGGTGGAGCGGCTGGCCCGGGAGAATCGGTATGATTATATTCTGATTGAGTCGACAGGGGTCGGGGAGCCTCTCCCGGTAGCCCAAACCTTCCCCTACATCGATGAGGATAATCATGTTGACCTGTCCAAGCTTACGCGGCTTGACTGCATGGTGACTGTGGTTGACGCCTGTCATTTCTGGAAGGATTACAATACGTCTGAGAGTTTGCTGGACCGCGGACAGGAAGCGGGAGAGGAGGACACGAGAGGCGTCGTGCACCTGCTTATTGATCAAGTTGAATTCTGTGATGTGCTGGTGTTGAATAAATGCGATATGGTCTCCGGGGAAGAGCTGCAAAAGCTGGAAACTGCCCTGCGTGGACTGCAGCCACGCGCCAAAATCATCCGCACCAGCCATGGCAAGGTGGATCCGAAGGAAATTTTAAACACCCATCTGTTTGACTTTGAGGAAGCGAGCCAATCGGCAGGGTGGATACGTGAGCTGCAGAAAGAAGCGCATACACCGGAAACGGAGGAGTATGGCATTGCTTCTTTCGTGTATACCCGCAAAAGACCTTTTCATCCCGAACGTCTGGCCCAGTGGCTAAGTGCATGGCCTGCTTCCGTGGTCCGCTCCAAAGGATTGATGTGGCTGGCCACCCGCAACAACATGGCAATTTCCTTCAGCCAGGCCGGTGTTTCCAGGCAGCTGTCACCTGCCGGACTGTGGGTATCGGCCTTATCCGAGGAGGAACGTATGGCCTACTTCGGCAGCGAATATCCCAAATCGCCCGATTGGGACGAGGAATGGGGAGACCGGGTGACCAAGCTTGTCTTTATCGGAATCGAAATGAACCGCGAGGAAATCGCCCGTTCACTGGACAAAGCTCTGCTTGACGATGAAGAAATGGCCGCGAATTGGCGTACGCTGAAGGATCCGCTGCCCCGCTTTCAATAGAATTCCCTGACATTCGAAAAAGCCCCGGAATCCACGTCAATAGTGGTTTCCGGGGCTGTTTTTGTCAAGCTGGGCTATTCCTAAACAATCCTTTATAAGGGATTGTTTGGGAGAACATTTTACAGACTGCCCTTGGAGTCGTTTATAGCGTTACTGTGCCGGAAGGATCGGACAGGGCGTTGGAAGACGTATTTCCGCTGGCCGCAACCGAGAGGACATAGACTTTATACGAGCTGCCTCTGGTCAGGGGCGCGCCTGTAATATCCTTGTCATTGTCATTGGTCGTTGTTCCGGTGCCTCCGTTAACCTGTATAAAATACGCGGCATTGTTTGCCGACTTCACATCAAACGGAACACCAGCGGGCACGATCATCACGGCATAATACGAAATCCCGGTTTGGTTATGCGGCTTGTCAAAATTGATGTCAATTCTGCCGCTGTCTGTTATCTTCGCCGATACATTGGTTGCGGCAGAGATGGAGTCTGTCAATACAACCTCTCCGGATGGAGCGGACAAGGCATTGTTTCCATTATAACTACCGCCGCCGACAGAGAGAATAAATACGCGGTAGCTGACGCCGTCTGAAATTTTTGTCCCATCCACGTCCCGGGAGCCTGCTGCGAGATTCAAGCTGAGATTGCCGCCGGTTTTGTTAATGGCGGTATAGTTGGAGCTTGCAACTTCATTCGCTTTGCCCAGTGTAAAGCTGCCTGCATTGGCTGCTTTGACGATCAGCACGCGGTAATGGGCGATGTTGGTTTCATCATAGGCTTTATTGAAAGTAACCAGCATGTCGCGTGCGTCATTATAATCGCTGCTGTCGCTTGCTTTAACATCGGTTGCTGCAAGCAAGCTTGAGTTGTTCGTTAAAACAACGTTAGGGGACGGAACCGATAAACGGTTGGCGCCCACCGAAAGAACGAATACGCGGTAGCTGACGCCGTTCTTGATTTTGTCCCCGCTGGTATCTTTGGCACTGGATGCCAGGGCTTGCGAAATATTATTGCCGGTTTTATTCGCAACGGTATAGAAAGAGCTTGGAAGAGCATTGGCTGTCGTAAGAGTAAAGCTGTCCGCATAAGCGGCTTTTACCACGAAAATACGGTATTGGCTGATCCTGCTTTCATCGCTTGCTTTATTAAAGTTAACCCTCAGGTCGCGTGCGTCATTATAATCGCTGACATCGAATGCGACTACATTGCTTGCTGCAGCATTGCCTGTATTAGTGGACAACACGATTGGAGCAGAGCCCTCTGATAACGTATTATTGCCGGAATTGTTGTTGCTTGCTGCCGACAGGACAAATACCTGATAGCTCATACCGCTTACTATGGCTGCTCCGTCCACATCGCGTGTACCGGAAGCAAGAGTCTGGGTAATGCTGCTGCCTGTCTTGTTGACCAACGTATAGTTGGAGCTTGCTGTGGCATTGGCTTTCGCCAGATTGAAAGTGCCGGCATTTGCCGTTTTGACAACAAACACGCGATAGGCGCTGATCTTCGATTCGTCGGATGCTTTTGTAAAGCTGAATTGCAGATCGCGTCCGTCACCATAATCATTAATGTCACTTGTTTTTACATTCGTTACTGCCGGCGCAACCGCGTTTACAGTTATCGTAACCTTCGAGGAAGGCTGCGACAGCGCGTTTTGGCCATTTGCTTTGCCTACCGCCAATACAAAGGCTGCATAGGATTGATCAGCCCGGATCATTTCTCCATTTACATCCCGGGCTTGCGCAGACAACGAGATGGTTTGATCTCCGCTTTGGGTCAATGCGGTTGTATAATTTTTGGACGTTACGGCTTGTGCCGCCGCCAGGTGAAAGCTTGGCACGTTAGCTGCCTTTACGATCAGAATGCGATAATGATCGATCGTCGATTCATTTGGCGATTTGATAAAGCTGACGACCAGATCACTGCCGTTTCCTTTATGTCCGACAACCTGTGCATACACATTCGGAACCGGATTTACTTCACCTGAAGTTTTGATGAATACGCTCTTGGACCCGGCGTTCCAATCCACTTCCGCGCCCATGGCCTCACTGACAAACCGGACCGGAATCATGGTTCTGCCATTAATCGATTGAGCGGCAACATCCAGCGTCACGGCTTCATTATTAATGGTCGCCGTTTTGGAGCCCAGTTTCAGAACGATGGTCGTGTCATCCTTGGTTGCGGTGACTGTCTTTGCTCTCGCATTCCAGTCCACCGTTGAATCCAATACTTCGAAAATAGCCCTTAAAGGCAGAAGAATGCGGCTTCCGACTGTTATCGGCGCCTGATCCGTAACCAGCTTCACACCATTAATATAAATGGTTGTTGTTGGAGCCGCGGCCTGTACTTGCGTCTGCAGTACCAATGAGAACAACAGCAAGCTTGCTGCCAATGTAACCAATAATTTTTTCAACTATACTCACCCTCCAGATTTATTTGTCTTTATCTCTTCGAGTCTCAGACGTACAGGGGCCGATTAATGTTTCCGGGTTTCAAACTTTTTTTCGTACCGCGGCTTTTTTTTGGAAAAATCCGCATAGGCATAGGATGGACTTGTCAGGTTTTTGGCGGTTTATGAGGGAAAATGGAGGCGATATTTTACAATTCGCAATCGTTGCCTTCGCTAATCTAAAATTAATATTTTAAGCTTATTTTAATGGCTTAATCCATCATTTAAGCTTTATAATAGTAATGAGCTAATTAAAAAGAAGACTGGAGAATCCCAAGGATGTACAGAATTGTAATCTTCTGTTTATTAACCTTATGCCTCCTTCTCATGTCAGCCTGCGACGACGGGAAGACCGGTGCCGGTTCTGTGAATGTCGATAGCGGGGGGCCGGGAAAGCCTGCGGGCTATTATGCGCATGAAGTGATGATTGCCTACGAGCAATCTATTATAGAAGCGATAAACAAGAATAAATTTTCTCTTGTAGAAGGTCTGCTTGATGAGGAAGGGCCGCTGTATCAGGACCAGAAGAAGCTTGTTGCGCACCTGAACGACAAGCAGGTCAAAGAAAAGCTGATCCGCTATGAAATTCGAAGCATTCAGGGAACGAATGGAGTATACAAGTTTTATGTGGTTGAGAATACGGAGCTGTATCATCCTGACAGGGCTCCGGAAGTGTTCGAATACGAATGGGTATATACAGTGAAGGAAAATGCCGCCAAGGGCGAAGCCAAGGTTTACAGCATTGAAAGATGGACGCGCTGAACATGGGAATATTCATACCCCCGCTTCGACTGCGGAAGCCAGGTCTCAGCCTGTACATGAACTGCGAAGAAGCCCCCTGCTGCTGGAAAAGGAGCTTAACCTTATGCCGGACTGGTCCTATCAATCCCTCTTTCGTCCCCTCTTGTTCAAGCTTCCGGCACGCGTCGCGCGTGCCGTCACGCTTCGTGCAATGGGAGGGCTGAGCGCAATACCCGGCGGATCCCTTGTTATCCGGACGCTGGGACATATGGAAGTTTCACCGCTTCTCAGGCGGCGGCTGAATGCTATTGATTTTACATATCCCGTTGGGCTCAGCGGGGGAACTGACCCCCATGGAAACGCCCATGGCGCTTTGGCCCAGTTTGGACTGGGCTTCCTTGAGATTGGACCTGTTACTGTACAGCCAATTCTGCATAAGGAAGCCATCAGCAGAGATTCCGCACGTGAAGCATTGGTCTATCCCGATAGGCTGGAGAATGACGGACTGGAGGCAATAGCCGCCAGAATGAAGCGAAAACAGGGTCATAAGCTGCCTGTTTTTTTTCGCATCTGTGCGATGCCTGGCTCCTCAAGAGACCAAGTGCTGACGGAATTCGGGCAGCTCCTGGACAGACTGGGACCTTATGCTGCGGGGTTTTACCTTGATTTCCTTGATGAGAGCCGGCTGCAGCAGGAGATTGGGGAAGCCGGGAGCTGCACGCTTGAGATCATGCGTTCCGCCCGGTCACTTGTGCCGGGCAAGCCTCTATTTATATATATTCCGCTCGCGCTTCCGGATGGGAAGCTGACCGCGCTGGTTCGTCTGCTCGGTGAGCATGGACTGTTGAGCGAGGGTATCGTCCTTGGTGACGGGCTGCGTACAGCCCAAGGCTATGAAATTGGAGCAAGCGCCAAGGCGCCCACCATAGACAAGCTGAATCTGTTGAAGCGTGAGCTCCCAGACAGTTTTACGCTTATAGCTGCCGGCGGCATTCACGAGCCGCAGGATGCGCTTGATTGTGTAGATGCCGGAGCGGATTTGGTGCAGCTTCACAGCGGTCTTGTCTATTCCGGGCCGGGCCTGCCCAAACGTATTAATGAAGCGCTGCTTCACCGCATTGTCACAACGGAAGAAGCAGAGGCAGCTCCTTCCTTCTGGTCCGGCTGGGGCTGGATGTGTCTGCTCGGTCTGGGAATGATCATCAGCGGAATCATCGCCTGGATCATCGCGGCGACTACCGTTGTTCTTCCTTATGATACGGCTTTTCTATGCATCACTCCGGCGACAATGGAGTCGATAAACAACCGGCTGCTGCCGTTTATGTCGCATGACCGCGTGACCTTGGCCGGAACGATGATATCGATCGGCATCCTTTATGGCCAGCTGGGCTGGCATGGTCTCCGTAGCAGGCTTCACTGGGCGCGGACAGCGCTCTTGACCTCCGGAATTGTCGGCTTCAGCAGTTTCCTGCTGTTCCTGGGCTACGGTTTCTTCGATCCGCTTCACGCGGCTGCGGCTGTAATTCTCCTGCCCATGTTCCTGTTCTCCATGCGCGACCGGATCGAGTGGCCTTCACGCAAACCAACGAATGTCCGCAATGACTGGGTCTGGCGTATGGCCCAGCGGGGACAGCTGATGATGGTAGCGCTCGGGTTTGCACTGGCAATCGGCGGCATTACGATATCGGTAATCGGTGTAACCCATGTATTCGTTCCCGAAGATCTGGAGTTCCTGATGACAAACTCCGCTTCGCTTAGCAGCGCGAACGGCAACCTGCTTCCCTTGATCGCTCATGACCGCGCCGGATTCGGAGGGGCGCTGCTGTCCGATGCCATCGCGCTGCTGGCTGCGTCATTGTGGGGGATCGGCCAAGGGCAGCGATGGCTGTGGTGGACCTTTCTTGCAGCGGGTCTGCCCGCCTTTATTGCCGGCTTCAGCGTGCATTTGCAAATTGGCTATACGGATCTGCTGCATCTCTCGCCGGCTATTGTGGCGCTGCTGCTTTATGTCCTGGGCCTGATCTGGCTTTATCCCTATATGGTGAAATCTGCGACACCTTATGCAGGAAGCCGCCGCATTGCAATTGAAGGAGCCGATTGATACTGGAGATTATCTCGTTTCAATAGCTTATCTATTGAATAAAATTGCATGTGATTGTATATTTATTCGAAACACACCTGAATGGGAGGTTCGAATATATGTACAGAAAAATAGAAGAGCTGACCCTTAATGGCTGGCCGGCGCTGCAAACCTTGGTGATGGACGGTTGGCTCCTGCGCACAGCGGATGGATATACAAAACGCTCCAACTCCGTCAGTCCGATCTATTCCTGTGACGGTGATTCGCTTGCGGCAGCCTGGAAGCGAATCCGGGATGTGGAGCATTTCTATACATCAGCCGGACTGGATGTGATCTTCAAAATCACGCCTTTTGCGCAGCCGGACATTCTTGATTCGCTGTTGGAGCAGGATGGCTATGAGAAGGTGGAACCCTCCAGTGTCATGCTGCTTGATTTGGAAAAGCTCCCCAAGCCCGGCTCATTACCGGCACTGGCTGATATCCGGATTGAGGAAACAGTGACGGATCGCTGGCTGCAAACGCTGGCGCACGTAAGTTCGCTATCCGCAGCTGCTCTGCAGACCGCCCGTAGTCTGATTGAAGGCAGCAAGCTCCGGCAGGGCTTTCTCGCCTTGTCCGTTCAAGGCCGGCCTGCCGCTTGCGGATTTACCGTTGTAGAGCGGGGATATATGGGGCTGTATGATATCGCGGTGCATCCGGATTACAGAAACCGGGGCATAGGGAAGGAGCTTGTTGCCCGGCTGCTTCAATGGGGCGGAGCACAGGGCGCCGCCGCCTGTTATTTGCAGGTTGTCCAGAGCAATGCGCCGGCGAACCGGTTATATGATAAATTTGGCTTTGAGGACATTTATACGTACTGGTACAGAGTCAAACGAAGAGCACCGGCAGACTCCGGCGGGGATTGATCTAAATACTGCCGCAGCTGCTAACCGCAGGAATTAATCGTGATAATTACGAGCCAGAACATGACATTAAGCGACTTTATTGATAGTTAATTACATATATCTTTCATATTTTACAACTGCAGGCTATGCTGGTTTGTCCGATAGGAGTCGATTCATACATGATGAAACCGCTTGTTGCATTAATCACGCTGCTTTATACGATTCTGCTGATTTACTGGATGTTTATCGGTTTTGGCCGTTCCCAGCATCTGTCGGGCGGTTATCATTATAATCTTGTTCCGTTGAAAACGATCAAAATGTATATGGAATACGCTGACAAGTTCAATGTCCGGAACTGGCTTGTCAACGTGGTTGGCAATGTGGCGGTTTTTGTACCGTTTGGCATAACTCTGCCCTATATCTTCCGATGCCGGCTGCTCTCAATGTTAATGATCACTGTAATGGGACTTGTAATCCTGGAATCTTTGCAGCTGACCCTGCGTCGCGGAACCTTCGATGTTGACGACGTCCTGCTTAATACGCTGGGTGTCATGGTTGGTTTTTTTATTTACAGATTTGGCGGCTTGAATGGACAGAGGAGGCGCAAAAGAAATGTACAAAGCGATTCTTTTTGATCTGGACAATACATTGCTGGACTATGATTTCAGCGAACGGGATGCGATGCAAAGAGCGGTAGAGCATCATCGTCTGCCGGAGATTGCGAATTTTGAATGGGACAGCTTCCGGAGCGTATTTGCACCCATTAACTGGACCTACTGGATCGAACGGGTGCAGCGCAATTTGACTATTGGGGATGTCCTGTATCATTCGTTCCGCGACACATTGGAGCAATTGGGACATGACTATCGCATATCCTCAACTCTTGCCAAGACGTATTGGGAGTTGTTCTGCGCCTCTTGCCATCCTATGGAGGGTGCGAATGAGCTGCTGGGCAAGCTTCACGGCCGCTACCGGATGGGGATTATCTCCAATGGAATCGGTGAAGCACAGCGGGGACGCTTGAAGACAGGCGCGCTGGATCACTATTTTGACCATCTGTTCATTTCCGATGAAGTCGGCTATTACAAGCCGCAGAGGGAAATTTTTGATACGGCGGTACGGACGCTTGGCGTGGATCACACAGAGGTGCTGTTCGTCGGCGATTCCCTGCAGGATGATTACCACGGCGCTGCCGGAGCGGGGATTGACTTCTGCTATTACAATCCACTGGCGAAGCGGCTTGATGAATCATTCATGCCGGCTTATATGATTCACAGCTTGTCCGAGCTCATTCAGATGGATGTCCAGAATCAATGGATAAAGCGGGTGCCGCTGACATGAGCGCTACCTTGTACGTGTCGGATCTCGACGGAACGCTGCTGAACGAACACCAGCAAATAAGCGATGAGACCAGAGATATTCTCAATCAGCTGATCAGTCAAGGGATGTGGATCACCTTTGCCACCGCCAGGTCGCAGGATTCGGCCGCCAGGCTGCTGCAGGGCATTCATTTCCATTTACCGATGATATTCTTCAATGGCGTATTCATTTACGATCCGGCAGGCGGCAGGCTGATACAATCCAATCTGCTTGGAGCGGAGACTGCTGCGCAGATCATCGCCTCTTGCGAGTCCGACGGGCTTCATCCGCTGGTTTATACAATGGACAGCGCGGGCAGCTCGCATGTTTATTACAAGGGTATATTTAATCCGAGCGAGGACCGGTATATTTCCGACCGTTTGAGCGCGGGAGATTCCAGATTCAGGCTTGTGGATCATTACCGGGACGCGCTGAAGGAGTCGATTGTCAATGTCATTACAGTTGGCGCGCAGGAGCAGTTGGACCCGGCCTATATGGCTTTTCATCAACATCCCGAATTAATATGCCATTATGGGCCGGATATCTACGCGCCAGGCTATCATTGGCTGGAAATCGCCAACAGCCGCGCGAATAAGCGTGAAGCCGTAGAATTCGTAAAACGCCGCTTGAAGGCGGAGCGCCTTGTGTGCTTTGGCGATAATTTGAATGATCTTCCCATGTTCGAAGCGGCGGATGAGAAATATGCAGTCGCCAACGCCCATGAGCTGGTTAAAGCGGCCGCAACGGGCATGATTTTATCCAATATGGAGCATGGAGTGGCGGTCTATTTGAATTCCCTCCAGCATATGATCCGCCCATAGCTTCGATCAGCGTACCGATATCTGCTACAATGGTAGGATAGAATGCCAGAAGGAAGAGGGATTTTTCATGAAATTCAGGCCTTGCATTGATTTGCACAGCGGTAAAGTAAAGCAGATTGTGGGCGAAACTCTGGGAACAGACCAGCAGCAGGTCGTTGAAAATTTCGTCTCGGATCATGACTCGGCTTATTATGCCCAGATGTTCAGACGTGACGGACTTACGGGCGGTCATGTCATTATGCTGGGCGGCGGGAATGAACAAGCCGCGCTTGAAGCGCTTCGTGCTTACCCCGGCGGACTGCAGATCGGCGGCGGCATTACAACGGATAATGCGCTGCGGTATCTGGAAGCCGGAGCCTCGCAGGTTATCGTCACCTCCTACATATTTCCAGAGGGCAAGCTGGACAAGAACCGTCTGGACAGTCTTGTCGCTGAGGTCGGCAAGGACAGGCTGGTTATCGATCTTAGCTGCAAGCAGCAGGGAGATAGGTGGTTCGTCGTTACCAACCAATGGAGAACGTTCAGTGATTTTGAAGTCAATGAGACCAATCTTAACGAGCTTGCCGGCTGCTGCAGTGAATTTCTCGTTCATGCCGTCGATGTGGAAGGCAAACGAACAGGGATCCTGGAGAGTCTGGTGGAACAGCTGGCGAAATGGGTAACCCTGCCCACAACCTATGCCGGCGGGGCGAGATCGTTCGAGGATCTGGCGCTCTTTCACCGCCTGACGGCGGGGCGTCTGGATATCACCATCGGCAGCGCGCTCGACATTTTTGGCGGCAATCTTCCGTATTCCGAAGTAATCGCCTACTGCGAGCGGCTGGATAATGGTTCGATCTAATACCAATTAACAGGGGGAAGTCATGACTTATCATATTCGCGTTCGTCCAACTGCCCTTATTATTGAAAATGATGCCGTCCTGCTGGTGGAATATGAAGATGAGGACGGCATTCATTATAATTTGCCCGGAGGCGGCGCGGAGCCGGGAGAGACGGTTATCGACGGGGTGCTCCGCGAGCTGATGGAAGAGACGAAGGCGGAAGCGGACGTAGGTCCGCTTGCATTTGTTTATGAGTGCGCGCCTCACAAGCAATCCGGCGAATACCCGGCTGATACGCCGCATGCGCTGAATTTAATTTTTGAATGCAAGCTGAAGCCGGGCTCCGTTCCGGGTCTGCCGGAGATTCCGGACCCCGATCAATCCGCTGTGCGCTGGGTTCCGCTCTCGGAGCTGGCTTCCATTATACTTTTTCCGAATATTAAAGAGCAAATCATTCATTATGCGGCTCAACGGCGATCCATCGAATTGATCGAAGATCATCAGCTTGACTGTTATGTGCATAATAGCCAGAAGCGTAGTGATTAATAGGCGGAGCCCGTCTTTTTCACCCTATATTCCAGACCTCCAAAGGAGGATACTAATTTGTCGATCTTGACAAGAGAGCTTGCAGATCAAATCGAAGGCTCTGAAATCCGCTATATGATCGACCGGATGACCGCGATCCGGCAGCGTGATGGCAACCCGGAGGGGATCCGGATCCGCCGGTTTGGCCGGGCAGCTGCTTTCTGCAGCCGGACGATGCCATGGCCGGCATTCAACTGCGTCAAAGGATTGGGCGAGGAAGAAATTCCACTGCTCCCTGGAATCCTGGATTTCTATGAAGAGCAGGGCCGCACGCCGCAAATCGAGATTGTTCCAGCCAAGACCACGACTGCGCTGATGCGACGGCTTGGCGAGCTCGGCTTTGCCGCGAGCGGATTTCATGCTTCCTTTTATATGAAGCCGCAGCTCCCGGATTTCACAGCGGAACCAAATATCAGGATAAGAGCCCTCACGAGCGATGAATTTGACATATATGCCCGCATTCATTGTCTGGGGTTTGGTCTCGGAGAGAACGGCATTCCGGCCATCGCGGCAAACAATCTAGTGCTGGATCAGCGGCCAGGCTGGCGTTTCTTTCTTGGATTTGTGGACGAGCAGCCTGCTGCCGCCGGTGTTATGCATATGGAGGATGACGTTGCCTCGTTCACCTTCGCGGCTACTTTGCCTGAATACCGGTCCCGCGGGCTGCAGCTGGCCTTGTTGAAGCAGCGCCTCAGGGAAGCTGCGCGCAGCAGCTGCCGTTTGGCGGTTGGTCAGGCGGCGTATCTTTCTCCCAGCCACCGGAACATGGAGCGCCTGGGCATGAAGCTTGCTTATACAAGGGTCGCTATGACCCGGTTGTAGACGAATGGATGTGGAATAACAGGCAGGTAACAGCTGCAAGAAAGGAGATCGGGATGATGATTCCAATTAAGCTGCCGCGCGAAGAGAAAGAGCAGATCATCGAGCAACTGGTGAATTTCTATGCGGAAGAGAGGTCAGAAGAGCTGGGAAGCATCGGAGCGGAGCAGATTATCGATTTTATGCTGCGCGAGATTGCTCCCTATGTGTATAATCGAGCTATAGAGGATGCACTAAAAGTCGTTATGGAGAAAAGCTCTTCCATTGAAGAGGAATTGTATGCCCTGGAGCGAAGAACCAGGTAAATGAGTGAGAGAGGGTTGATGAGGAATGGACAGTAAAACACGTTTTTCCAATCGGGTGGATGCTTATGTGAAATATCGGCCCAGTTACCCAAGCGAGGCGCTGGACTTTCTGTATACGAAAGCAGGCTTCCCGCAGGATGGGAAAATAGCGGATATTGGTTCAGGAACCGGGATTTTCTCGCGTCTTCTGCTGGAGAGAGGCAGCACTGTTTATGGAATAGAACCAAATGACGAGATGAGACAAGCATCCCTGGAGCTTTTGGCGGACAGTCCGCTTGGTGAACGATTTATTGCAGTCGAAGGCTCGGCGGAGCACACCACCCTGCCGGATCAATCCGTCGATTCCGCCGTGTCCGCCCAAGCCTTCCATTGGTTCGATATCGGTCAGGCAAAGTTGGAATTTGCGCGGATTATGAAGCCCGGCGGGATCGCGGCGCTGATCTGGAACAGGCGCCGGACGGACAGCGATGACTTTGCCGCCGCTTACGATGAGCTGCTGATGCGTTATGCCAGCGATTATGACAAAGTCAAGCATACCCGGTTGGGACCTGAGCAATATGCCTCCTTTTTCCGGGACGGCCAATATAATCTTGAGCTTTTTGCGTATCAACAGCTTTTCAATATGGAAGAACTGGAGGGGCGGACGGCTTCTTCATCCTATACGCCTTTGCCGGGTCATCCCGATCATGCTTCCTTCAAAGCGCAGCTTCAGCAGTTATTTAATGATTATCAGAAGGATGGCAAGGTTGCTTTTAAATACAAGACAGAGGTTTTTTACGGAGCCGTTTAACACGAAGAGCGATCCGCGCCACAGAAAGAGAGGGATGCCGGCATGATATTGGAAACAGCCGTTTTGCATGTGAAACCAGAACTGAATCATACTTTCCTCTCAAGCTTCAAGCAGGCTTCGGCGATAATTGCCTCCATGTCCGGCTATATCAACCATGAGCTGCAGCGGTGTGTTGACGGGAACCGGGAGAATCAATATCTGCTGCTGGTTTGGTGGGAAACGCTGGAGGATCATGTGACAGGCTTTCGCACTTCTCCCCAATATCTGGAATGGAAGCAGCTGCTGCATCATTATTATGAGCCGTTTCCAGTGGTCGAGCATTACGAGAAACTTGATCTTCTATAGAGGGGCTGCGGCTTGCTGTGAAATTCCGGACCTGCGAAAACTGGCTGTTTGATCTCGACGGCACCCTAACGGATCCCAAGGAAGGGATTACCAAGTCCGTCCAATATGCATTATCCAGATTCGGTATTCCCGCTGATGATCTGGATGTGCTGATTCCCTTCATCGGTCCGCCGCTTGCGGTCACGTTTCGGGAGGAATACGGGTTTTCCGCGGATGATACGAACCGGGCTATTGCCTATTACCGGGAATATTTTACCCGCCAGGGCATGTTTGAGAATAAGCTGTTGCCCGGCATCCCCGAGCTTTTGTCAACTTTATCCAATCAGGGGAAGAGACTGTTTGTCGCTACCTCGAAACCAATTGTTTTCGCCCGGCAGATTCTGGAGCACTTTGGTCTGGACCGATACTTCGAACAAATCTGCGGCAGTGAGCTGGATGGAACACGCTCTGACAAAACCGAGCTGATCGCTTCTATCATCCAGCAGTATGGCATTGATCCGTCCCGGACGATCATGGTCGGAGACCGCGAGCATGATATAATCGGCGCCGTTAATAACGGCATTGCCGGAATCGGAGTCGGTTACGGGTATGGCACTGAGACGGAACTGATGAATGCAGGCGCTTCGTATTTTGCGCCCACAGTAATGTGGTAACAGCCTTATGCGAGCCGATAGCTATTCTGATTCTCCAGCCCGATGAAATTAAGTTGATTCATCAGGTTGACCGTTCTGAATGGATTGAGCGGATTTACAGGATGGAACAAGGCGTCTTGATTCATCAGCCAGCCGCTCATGAATGTCCCGGGTGGGATGAGGAGCAGCTGAAGGACTTGCAGAACAGGATGCTGAGCGAAATGCGGCATGGTGGAACGGCATGGGGTGCCTTTGACGGAGAGCCGCTTGTCGGCTTCGCCGTACTTGGGCATAAACGAAGGGGCGAGCGGCGGGATCAACTGCAAGTGGATCTGATGTATGTCAGCCGCAGCCACCGACGGAGGGGAATCGCCTCACGATTCATGCGGCTGATGGAAGAGCAGGCGCGAGCGCAGGGTGCCCGCTATCTGTATATCTCCGCTACCGAGACGGAATCCGCCGTGTCCTTCTACCAAAGTCTCGGAAGCGCGCCAACAGAACATATCGATGACGAATTGTTCATGCTGGAGCCTGAAGATATTCATCTGTTGAAAAGTTTGTACAGCGAATAGACAAACTAAACCTCCGATCCGACAGGGATCAGGAGGTTTTTCTTTCCATAAGTATGGTGGTAAAATAATATATATCCCATTGGAGCATGAACATGTTACACTGAAAAAGATATATTTTCATTGAAGGCGCCTGTCAGCGAGCGTAGTCTCTTCACCAATTTATGCGGGAGGTTATTCGCGATGGATAATTGTACAGTGGTTACAAAACCAGCGTTAAATCTGGTTGGAATCAGTTACTGCGGACCGTATTCGACATTTCCGGATGAAGCCATTCTTTTGCAGAGCGAGTTTCTCTCGAGAAAGCACGAATTAAACGGAGAGGTTAGATCCACCGCGCTGTACAGTCCTTATTTCGGCAACGAAGTGTTCGCCACTTATTGGGCGAGTTTCGAAACCGCGCATATGGAAACGGTCCCGGATGGAATGGTGCAGTTTATTATTCCGGAGCATACGTACGCCATGGTGACATGCACGAACAAGCGCATTGGCGAAGGCTACGAACAGTTATCCGCCTGGATGAATGAGCAGCAGCTGAAGAAGCGGGATAATGCCGTATCCATCGAAATATTTTATATTGATGAGCATCTGGAAGAAGAAGCGGTCGACCTGCTCGTTCCTATAGAAGATCAGGGTGGACTGGGAGTTTTTGAATAAACGTGAGAGGTTTCGTATAGATCAAACTTAAGTGGGTGCTGTGATTTTAGGGAATGAATATGTTCCCGGATCGCACTGGCCCATTTTTATTTAGGAGGTACCCATGTCCATTCCCATTCATATTATTGATGCCTTCACCAATATAATGTTTAAAGGCAATCCGGCTGCGGTATGTTTGGTGGAAGCGGAGCTGGAAGAGGTGCTGATGCAGCAAATCGCGGCAGAAATGAATCTTGCGGAGACCGCCTTTTTGCATCCTCTAGCAGACGGTAGCTATTCCCTCAGATGGTTTACCCCTCAGGCAGAGGTGGATCTATGCGGTCATGCAACACTGGCAAGCGCCCACCATCTGTGGGAAATCGGTCATTTGGGCGAGGCTGAGCAAGCACGCTTTCATACCCGCAGCGGACTGCTGACTGCAGAGCGCTCCGGGCAAGGGATTATGATGAATTTCCCTGCGGAGCCCGCTGTTCAAGCGGCAGCACCCGACGAGCTTATACAGGCTTTGGGCCTGATTCCCCGTTATGTGGGCCGCAACCGGATGGATTATTTGGTTGAAGTGGACAGCGAGGAGACCGTCAGGACGCTTCGTCCTGATTTTGCCCTGATCGCCAGAGTGGACGCGCGCGGAGTCATCGTAACAAGCCGCTCATCAAAGGATACGCGTGAGGAATATGATTTTGTATCCCGTGCCTTTTATCCGGCGCAGGGTGTGAATGAGGATCCCGTTACAGGCTCCGCCCACTGTGCGCTTGCTCCTTACTGGCAGCAAAGGCTACGCAAAACGGAGCTTCGCGGTTATCAGGCTTCGGATCGTGGCGGATATCTGCATCTTCGGAATGCGGAAGACCGCGTGTTTATAACAGGTCAGGCCGTCACTGTGCTGAGAGGAAGCTTGTCTTAGGTAATGAGTGATTATCTTTAAGAGTTGATCCATTTTCCTGAAAGGCGGCAATCCCATCATGAAGCGAAAACTGGTTATTAGCGATATCCACGGCTGCTATGAAGCATGGTTAAGCTTGTTGGAGAAGGTGGATTACGATAAAGAAAGGGATCAATTATTAATTCTCGGCGATTATGTGGATCGTGGACCTAACAGCAGGGAAGTGGTCGAGCATCTCATTTATTTGCACGATGTGCACGGAGCGGTTGTGCTCAAAGGCAATCATGATCAGAGGCTTGTCGATCTGATGAGATTCAAGGATGAGGCTGTGATCAGGAAATTTCTGTCCCATGGGGGCAGGGCGACTGTGAAAAGCTATCTTCAAACGGATCTGAGTGACCAGGAAGTGACGACTCAGACCGTGCACGAAATGATTGCTGCAATAAGCAAGCATTATGAGTATCATATCGCTTTTCTGAACAGTCTCCCCTACTATGCGGAGGACCGCCATCATATTTATGTTCATGCAGGGCTGAACCCGGAGTACCCGGATTGGAAGAAGCAGCCGCAGCGTGAATTTATGTACATCAAGGAACCCTTTCTGAGCAAGCCGACCGTTGTCGGCAAGACGGTTATTTTCGGTCATACCCAAGCGGAAGATATTCATGGAAGCCCGGACGTATGGTTTGGCGAAGGAAAGATCGGCATTGACGGCGGATGTGCTTTTGGGCAGCAGCTTAACGCCCTGGAAATAGACGCAAGTGGACATTACCGGACGTACAAAGTGGGCTTTCACTCTTAGGTGAAGGCTCTCTTTTTGTTAAATAGAGAAATTATGCGCCGGGGATCAGTTGTTTCTTCCTGTATATTTCTGTATAATACCTAGTAAATCTATACATAGATTTACTAGGTATGGAAGGAGATAAAATCCATGAAGATCAACAAGGAATTATTAAAGGGTAGCACGGTCATCATGATACTGACGATGCTGAATCGCAGAGCCATGTATGGCTATGAAATGATTAAGGAAATGGAGCAGCAGTCGGGGGGCATCTTCAGTCTGAAGGAGGGTACGCTTTATCCCATTCTGCATTCACTCGAAGCGGAGAGCTGGGTAGAGGCTTATTGGAGCGAGCATGATGGCCGCAAGAGGAAATATTATCGTATAACCGATAAGGGCGGCAGGCAGCTGCAGAACAAGAAACAGGAATGGGTCGTATTTCGAACCGCTCTGGACCGCATGATTGGGGAGGGGGGAGCATGAGGTCTATTGAATCCTATCCACAGGTGCAGAAATTTCTGCAAGCGGTTTGTCAGCAGGTGAAGGCGGTTGAGCTGCATGAGGAGATTAAAGAAGAATTAATCGTACATATCGCTGATCGGGCAGAGGAATTGTTTCTTCAAGGACAAGAGGAAGGACAGGCAGTTGAGCAGGCTATTCAGGCAATGGGTTCTGCGGCGTCAATTGGGGACAAGCTGCACCATATTCACAGGCCAAAGCTGGATTGGGGATTGATTTGCCTTCTGGCTCTTATAGCAGGAATGGGCATAATTGCGATCTGTGCGGTTCAAGCTGTAGATAATTCTTATATGAACGATGGCCGTTATGTTGAGAAAAAGCTGGTATTTACAGGGCTTGGCTCAATTGGACTCGCCGCGTTATGGTTTTTCGATTACCGTAGGCTGAACCGGTTTTCGCTCGTTTTATTTCCGGTGACGCTGACGGTGTTGGCGGCAGGCATTGCTGCAGGCCGACCGATTAACGGTATGCCCTATTTAAACTTTTATGGAAAAAGCATTGATGTGGTGACCATCTGCACCTTTATGCTGGTCATCTCGCTTGCGGGAATGAAACTGCCAAAGTATTGGACCGTACGGGAGACCTTCCTGCGAAGCATCTACCTGCTCGGCATTCCTACAGTGATGTATATGAAAGGAAACAGCTTATCCGCAGGAATCTTGTATCTGGGCGCAGCCTTCGGATTTTTCTGGTTGTATCGCCGTTCAGTATACCAATTTTTGATTATTATTGGAGCTTATGTTATTGCTGCTGTATCTATTGGTATGCTGAATCAGATGTATTCCCGTTATTTTCTCGCCAGGTTGACGTCATTCCTGTCCGATGACAAATTTGGGGCGGGATATATGACCTATCAGTCCCTGCAGGCTATTCACGCCGCTGGCTGGTGGGGGCACGGCTTTGCAGCCTCCAACACGCATCTGCCTTATCAACACAGCAATATGGTGTTCTCGTATTTGATATACAGCTTCGGCTGGGCAGGAGGTCTCATCATTGCAGCGGTTGCCGTGTTATTTATTGTGAAGATAGCGGAGCTTGCCATTTCCATTCGGGATGAATATGGCCGGCGTTTAGTGGGGCTGCTGCTGATCGTCATAGGAATTGAATTTGTGCTGCCCATGCTGATGGCAATGGGACTAGCTCCGAATGTCGAGGTTCTGCTGCCGTTTCTGAGTTACGGCAATACGCTGCTGCTGCTTCATTTTGGCGCTGTCGGTTTGATTCTCACGGTATACAAGCGAAAGAACATGATAAGCAGCCGACAAGTCTGGTACAGGCAGTAGGCAGAAACCAAAAAATGAGACTGCTTGCGGGCGCTTCCGCCGCATGCAGTCTCATTTCCTTGTTCAAGCCCAAATAGACGGCTTGAGATTTATTCACTTTAAAGCGATTGTTTGCTCCACCTTCTGAATGACGGCATCACCTATGATCCCGATCCGCCAGAGGGCAACCCCCTTCAGATCGTAACGTTTGGCCAAACCGATTTTGCCGTTAATGGTGCCGGCATTCTCACTGCCCATGGAGATGCCCAGGAGGATCTTGTCTTTGGGCACCTGATTCAGTGCCAGATGAATTGCTTCATCCACACGCTTCAGCGGCTCAGGTCCTTTCTCATAGGAATAATCGTAAGCCATTATGACGAATTGATCGGCATATGCGGCCAATTTCTTGTAATCATAGCCTTTGTAAGAGCCATTAAGCGGATGCAGGGCAAGGGTGAGCTTCAGATCCCGATTTTGGGCTTGTTCATCCAGGAGACGGACAAATTCGGTGAATGATTGCTGGACCGTACTGGCCTCCCCTGTCAATCCAAGACCTTCAAAGTCCAATGTAATGCCATCGAACTGCTTGTCCGCAGCCAGCGCAACGATATTATCGATTGCCTTGCTGCGCAGCTGAGGATCTCCAAGAAGTCTGGTCAGCTCTCCCTTGACATCGGTTGCCACCACCATGAGTTCAGGGGAGGTTCCTGCCTGGGATGCTCCTGTAATAATGGATTCCGGCGTTGTGTCGCCTGCAGCCTGGGGCCAGTAATAATCTTTTCCCTGCAGCGTTAATTGGCCTTGTTCATCAATTCGTGCCCAGCCAAACGAGACGGAATCGAATTTACTGATAAATCTCCGCTCATCGAACGAGGAAATAGCATAAAAGCCCATGGTGTACAGGTCTTCCTTGGGGGAAGCAATCGATACGGTCCTGCTCTTGGCATCCCAGCCTACGGAAGCGCCGAACTGGCTGCTGAAGAAGCTGAGCGGAACAAGCACCGATCCATTGCGGACAAGCGGAGCAACCGCCAGAGGAAGCGAGTTCCCATTAACTGTCGCGTTCTTGCTGCTTACGCGGAGAATCACGGTTTTGCTTGCTCCCGCAATGGACTTGGTTGCCTCTATCTGTTGGGTTTTCGCCGTCCATTGAACCGAGATCTGCATGGCCTCGGCAATTGCCCGGAAAGGAACCATCGTTGTGCCTTGGATGACGACAGGATCAGCAGGGAACGGCAGCGGATAGCTGTCCAGCATTATGGAAAGAGGTGCGGGCGCGGCTGAAGCGGCCTGTGCCTTTGGAGCCAATCCGTAGCCGGAGATAAGCATGAAGGAAGAGCAGAATATAAGGGCTATCTTTTTGGATTTTCTCATCTTGATAATTCGTCTCCTGTCCAAATCTATTAATCTATTAAGTATAGCAGGTCGTTTTCACAGAACAAAGAAGATGGCCCAAAACAGCACCTAAAGAATTGTTAAATCCGATCGATCGCGGTACAAGCGCTTCCACAGCAGCATATGCAGACCGTTGATTACCGGATCGACGAAACAAACCGAAGCAGAGGCTTCTGTTTGTTCGAGAGAGTTGGATTGCTGAAGCAGAGATAATTCAAGCGTGGATGTTTTGCTGGGAATCTTCTCCGGCAGAGCGGCTCCGCGAGCGTTTCATCGAGGCATGGAGAGTCACTTTATTCTTGCCGGACGTCTTCGACACGTACATGGCTTCATCCGCCTGCTTCACGACTTCCTCGGCAGAAACGCCGTCGCGGGAGCAGCTCACGCCTATGCTGATCGTCACGATGCTTTCTTTCTCAACGCGGCTTCGAATGGTTTCCGCCACTTTCTCAGGCTTGACGCCAGCAGCGGCTACCAGTCCCAGCAGCTCCTCGCCTCCGTATCGCCCGGCCGCTCCGATACCGGCGGTTTCTTCTTTTATAATATCAGCAACTTGTTTGAGTACGCCGTCGGCACGATGATGGCCTTCCGTGTCATTCAGCTTCTTGAAGTTGTCTATGTCACAGAAAATAATGGCGATCCGTCTTGCCTCGCGCAGCATCTGCTCTGCTTTCTTATTGAAATGCCTGCGATTATACAAGCTGGTCAGGCCGTCTGTAATGGAGGATTGAAAGGTCATCAGCAGCCTCTCCAGCACCCAGTCAAACAAAAGCAGAAACAACAGGGCATAATAGACAATAGGAAGCAGGTGGGAAAGAATCACAAGCATCGGCTCGCTTCCGTGAAAAACATAGCTGTCTGCGAGATCCGAGAGCTGATAAATGAAATAAACAATCAGACTGGCAGAGTAGCTGAAGCGTTGATCGATGCCGCGCAAATTCAGCAGTATGATAAAGTTGATGACGAGGCCATAGAAATCCATAGCGAGTGCGGACAAGCCTTCAGCGCCTACCGGATGAGTGAGAATATCCGGGTCCAATGCGATCTGAAGCGCCGTAATCCCGACCAGGCCGATAACCATAAGAAGAAACGGCATTCCTTTCAGACGTGTTGAGGGCTGTGTATACAATTTCATGAAAACAAAGTTTATAATAATAAAGGAGAGCAGACTTGTAACGGAATAGGACAAGTTCAAATAAGGCGACTGGGATAACCCGGGAAAAGCGAGACTGACAAGCGCTGCTTGCTGTAGAATAACAATAGAAAGAACAACAATCAGCAACCGGTGGGTTTTGTTCCGGCGGTAGCTTTTGTACAGGCGAATCGACATAAAGAGCGTCAGGACCAGTATGGTCAAAACACAAGCGGAAGCGAAGGTTTGACCGGTCGGACCGGCAATCCACTGCAAAATCGTCATATGATACCCACCTAGCGAGGTTGAAGTTATACCCGATTAAACTTCTTATGTATGGTTGAAACTTGCCGGGGGAATAAACTTTACAGAAACATATGTTCTAGTATATCATGATTTTGTTCAGTCGAAAAGTGTCGAGGACGACCGTATGAAGAAATGTTTTCTTGACGGAAACCATCATTTTTATGCTTGCGATGATATGTTTTCTTAACAGAATACATTTGAGGAGGACAAGAATGAACATATTACAAGCTTTGTTTTTTCCGCCGGATCAGCCCGGTGGTGTGTCCTCAATGGTTCCGTATATCCAAGAGCGGTTCAATAAGATGGGTTGGCAGATGGAGCTGTTCTCTATTCCCAAGAGGGTCAGAAGCAAGGGGCAGGACGCTGTCAGCTTCGATACGTTCGATATACGACAGTACGAAGGCAACCCGATTGTTGATAAATATATTCAGACCTATCGCGACTACTTGTGGTGGACGCGAATGCGGATTAATAAATCATACGACCTGATTCACGCGCATCACCCCATAGCGGCGCTTGCGATGAAGAAGCTGTATCCGGAAATGCCGCTTATGATGACGATTCATTCCAGCTATGAGCGGGAGCTCATATTGAACGGCAGGATCCGGGAGGGCGGACAGGAGCATCAATTCCTGACATCCATCTACGGTGAGCTGGAAGCCAAGGTTGACCGGATTCTGACAGTCTCCGAATCCTTCAGAAGCTATATAAGCCCCTATATCAAAAATCCCGATGCGATCAAGGTCATACCGAATGGCTTCGATGAGAAGCGCTTCCGGCCGATCTCCCATGAGAACGAGGTTGTACAGCTGATTACTGTCTGCCGGCTTGTGCCTGCCAAAGGTCTGGATATTCTGCTTCATGCCTGTGCAGGACTAAAGGCAAAGGGGCATGCGTTTGTCCTGCATATCATTGGCGATGGCCCTATACGGACGGAGCTGGAGCAGCTTGCCCTGCAGCTGGATTTGTATGACGATATTATTTTTTATGGCTACATGCTTCATCCGGAGGAATTCATGCCGTTCTTCGACGTGTTCGTGCTTCCGTCGCGCGCCGAGGCGTTCGGATCGGTGTTCGCGGAAGCCGCGCTCTGCTGGCTGGCTTTGATCGGCACGAATGTAGGCGGCATCGCAGAGCAAATCGATGATGGCGTCAATGGCCTGCTCGTTCCTTCGGAGGACCCGGAGGCCCTCTGCGAGGCGCTTGAGAAAGTCATCAGTGATCCCAGCTTCCGCTACAACCTGGCCCGGGCAGCCTGGAATAAAGCGAAGAAGGTATATTCGCTGCAGCGCGTCATCGCGCAATTGAAGGAAGTTTACCTGGAGATTAATCCGGAACCGGAAGTGAAATCTTAATACCGGCAGGAGGAGTTTGCGAATGAGCGTCCCGTTCCGTTTTATTCATGCTGCCGATTTGCATGTGGACAGTCCCTTTCAGGGTCTCCCGGACGCGCCTCATCATGTGCGTGAAACACTTGCGGACTCAACCTTCAGGGCAGTGGAGAAGCTGGTGGAAACGGCAATAACGGCAGATGTGGATTTTGTGGTGATCGCCGGTGATTTGTTTGACTCGGCAGACCGTTCCTTGCGCGCGCAGCTGGCGCTGCAAAAACAATGGCAGCGGCTGCACACCCATGGTGTGCAGCTGTTTGTCATTCACGGCAATCACGATCATCTGGGCGGCGGCAGGGCTAACTTGCAATGGCCGGAATCCATGACCATTTTCGGTTCGAAGCAAGTGGAACACTCGCCGGCCTACCGAAAGGACGGCGAGCTTGCCGCATATGTGTACGGCATGTCGTATGGAGCGCGAGCCGTGACAGACAACATTGCCCGCGGCTATCGTCCGGATCCGGAGGGCCCCTACCATATCGCGCTCCTCCATGGGAATGTGGACGGCAACCCGGCTTATGATCCATATGCGCCCTGTTCGCTCACTGAGCTTGCTTCATCCGGTTTTGATTACTGGGCTCTCGGGCATATACATACCCGTGCCGTTCTCCATACATATCCCCATGTTGTTTATCCGGGAAATACACAAGGGCGTCATTTCAGAGAAACAGGCGCCAAAGGATGTTATATCGTCGATGTAAAGCCCTCCAGGGAAGCGGAGCTCACCTTCGTGGCTCTGGATACCGTCCGATGGGAACGCATAGAGGCGTCCATCGAGGGGGTTGAAAATGAGCAGGCTATGCTGGATCTGCTGGAGCGGGCGCTTCTCGCCGGTATGACGGGAAGCGGCGGCCGGCCGCTTGTCGTCAGACTGCGGCTTACAGGCAGGGGGCTCCTGCACAGTAAGCTGATGGATCCTGTTTTTGCAGCAGAGCTGCTGGACGGATTGCGCCAGCGGATGGAGAGCGGATCGGCTGGCTGGCAAACCGGCGAACAGCCGTGGTGCTGGGTCGCCGGCTTTGATCTGGCGACAGGGATCGTTCTGGATCTGGAGGCTGCTGCAGGTGAGGACAGCTTTACCGGTGAACTTCTGCGCGGCGTGTTAGGGATTGAAGCTGACGAAGCGGGCCGCCTGGAGCTGTTGGAGGAAGCGCTTGCGCCGCTGCTTGCCAATGCCCGGATGCGCAAGCTGGTAATGGAACGCATGGAAGGGCATTCGCTTTCCTGGCTGCAGCAGGCGAAAGAGCTGGCAGCCGGTTTACTGACGGAGGAGAATGAAGCTGTTCCTTCATCCTCTGCGATGGAGACAAGTGAAGGAGGAGCTGTGAAGTGAAATGGATAGGTCTGCATGTGGAAGGCTTCGGCAAGCTGAGCGATTTTCGCTGCAGCTTCGATGCGCCGGTAACGGTCATTTACGGGCCGAATGAAGCGGGGAAAAGCACGATGCTGGGGTTTATCCGCTCGATGCTGTACGGGTTTGCAACGAGGGCCAATCCCTCCGAACGGCAGGAGCCATCCGCTGGAGGCCGTCATGGCGGCAGGCTGCTATTCCGGGATTCGCTCGGGCGAGCGTATGTATTGGAACGGCTTGCCAAGACGGCAGGGGGGAAGTTATCTGTCCGTCCCTATGAAGGCCAGCTGGCAGAGGGGCAGCAGAATGACACGGACGTGCCCGCGGCGCCAGACCTGCCGGAGCTGCCGGAGCTGCTCCTCCAAGGCGCTTGGGAGCAGGTGTTTCTCGGTGGAGTCAATGAGAGAGTATATCGTCAATTATTCGCTATTACGCTGACTGAGCTGCAGGCCGTAGGCATGCTGGAAGGCGATGAGCTGGGCAAGCAGCTGTATCACGCAGGCTGGGGCGGAGGGCAGGCGATTGCCAGGACGGAGAAGCAGTTGAACGCCCAATTGGATGGACTATTCCGTCCGCGCGGGAGCAATCAGCAGATGAACCGGCTGATCAAGGAATTGGACGATACGGAAACGCAGCTGCGACGTCTGGAAGACGAGATCAGCTCCTATAATGATCTGGCGGATGAACTTGTACAGACGCAGAAGCAGCTTCAGGAATTGGAAAGCCGCCTGCCTGCAATGCGGGAGCAGGCGGCGCTGCTGGCACGAGCCCATGAAACAAGACCGCTGTGGATCGGGCGCATGGCGTTTGTGCGCGAGCTTGAGGATCTGAATGCGGCCGGAAGGCTGCCTTCGGATATGAGAAGAAGATGGGAGCTGTGGACGGTTGAACATGACCGCACGGCTGCTGCGCTTCGCGACATTAAACTGAAGGCCGACGGACATGAACGGGGATCAAGGTCCCTGATCTATGATGAGAAGCTGATCGAGGCTGTTGAAGAGATCGAAGCTCTATTGATGTCAGTGGAACGGATGAATGCGGTTCGTCTCGAACGCAAGGCATTGGAGGCAGAACTGCGCGAGCATTCCGAAGCGCTGTCCCGATTGTTGTCACGGATTGCTCCGGATTGGACAGAGCATCAGCTGCGCCTCTTCCGTTTCACTGTCGCCGACCGTGAAACGGTGAGGGCGGCAAGAGCCGCGATGACGGACGCGGCGAGAGCCAGCCATCTGGCGGAGGCGGAGCTGCGTTCAACCCGCGAGCAGACGCAGGAGGTGGAGGCGCAGCTGGCCGAGATTGAAGAGACGGCTGGGGGAAGGGAACTGTTCCGGCGGGGCGGGTCTCCAGCCGGAACAGGCAGTCAGCAGCGCGGGCAGCTGCATGGGAGCGACCAAGAGGCAACGGCTGCTGTCCGCATGGCGGACTTTGGCGGCGCTGAGCTGCTGCCGGCAACGCCGGAGGGGCTGCGCCATGCTGCGCGGACGTTCGAGGACGCGTGGCGGGAGCTTGAGCTTGAGCAGCTGCGCGCTGAGCAAGCGCAGCAGGGGGCTGCTAGCGCCAGCGCCGCCGGGCACCGCGGCGGCGCGGCGCTCTGGGCCGCGGCCGGCGCGCTGGCTGCGGCCGCGGCTGCGCTGCTCGCGGCCGGCTGGCCCACGGCCGCGGCAGCCGCCGCCAGCGCCGCGCTGGCTATCGCGGCGCTGGCGCTGCTGCGCCTGCGCGAAGCGCGGCAGGCCGCGCCGCGCGCCGGCGCAGCGCCGGCCCGCGCTCGCCGCGGCGGGCCGCATCGCGCCGCGGCAGGCCCGGCGCCTTCCGCGGCCGCGGCGGCGATGGCCCCGCTTGCCGCGGCGGAGCGCCGCGTTGCGGCCGCGCTGCGCGGGCTCGTCAGCGAGCCGGAGGCACTGCTCGCCGCGCTGCTGGCAAACCGTGAAGCTGCCACCGGGCGAAGCTTCGCTCCGGACAGCGAAGCATACAGCCCCGCCGCTGCGGCTCCCACAGGCGCTGACAAGCAGCACGCCGCATCGCGGGCTTACATCCAGGAAGCCGCGGCTGCCGGCGCAGCGGTCAGCCGGGCGGTAAGCGGCGGCGGGATGCACCGCCAGCCTGTCAGTCCTTCAGCGCTGCTGGAGCAGCTCAGGGCGGCGATAGATGCCCGCCTGGATCAGCTGCGCGCGGGCCAGCACAGCGCCCAGCGCAGAAGAGAGCTGCAGCGCCGCCTCGCTTCGCTCGCGGCTCAGGAAACAGAGCAGCGGCTCCAGCAAGCGCAGGCCGCCGAACAGGAGCAAGCCGCGGCCGCCAATTGGCATAGCTGGCTTGCCGCGCAGGCGCTGCCGCTTACATTATCCCCGGAGGCGGCGATAGAAACCGCCGACCTGGCTGAGCAGGCGGCGCTTCGGCTTCAGGCACGCGACCGCCTGATAGCGAAAGCTGCCGATATGGATACGCAGCTTGCGGACTTCGAGGCGGCGGTCAGGACACTTGGCTCAAAATTTCCGGATGTCAGAGGGACCGCGTCTGCGGAACCTGGACTTGCCTTGAAGCTGATGCACAGCGAAGCGGGGAAGCAAACGGCAGCGCAGGCGCGACTGAACGAATTAACAACGGAAATTGCGAGGCTCCGCAACGCAGAGACCTCGCTTGTGGAAGCACTTCACAAGCTGGATGATGAGCGGGAGACGTGGTTTGCGGCAGTTTCCGCGGACAATGAACGCGGTTTTCTGGAAGCGGTCAAGAAATCCGAGCGCCTGCAGGAAATTGAGCCGGAGCTGTATAAGCTTGCGGCAGAGCTGGATGCGGGAGTCACCTCTGCCCAGAGAGAGCGTCTGGAGCAGTGGTTTCAATTTGTCGATGCCGCCCGGCTGGCAGCGATGAAGCTGGAAGCGGAATCGGCCTTGGCAAGCGGAGAGCGGCTGAGAAGCGAGCTGCTGGAAACAAGCGGACGCCAGCGCCAGTCGATGGAGCAGTTGATGCAGGCCGGCAGCCGTACGCGTCTTCTGGCGCAGCGGGAAGAGACTTCAGCGGCGCTGAAGCAGTTGATGGACAGGTATGCGGTAGCCGCATTGAGCATGACCATGATTCGAAGAACAAAACGGCTGATGGAGGAGCAGCGGCAGCCCGCCGTTCTGAAGGAAGCCTCGCGCTATATGGCAAAGATGTCGAAGGGGAAATACACCCGGATTTCCGTGCCGGAGGGGGAACAGACAATTCGGCTTGAGACGCCGGACGGTCAGTTCGTCGACAGCATCTTTCTCAGCCGGGGGACGGCTGAGCAGTTGTATCTGTCCATGCGGTTTGCTCTTGCGGATGAAGCGGCGATGACGACGGAATTGCCGATGATCCTGGATGATTTATTCGTCAATTTTGACGGCTCCCGGCTGGAGGCTGCCATAGATATCATTGGAGAGCTGTCCAGCCGCAGACAGCTTGTGCTGCTTACCTGTCATGATCACATTCGGGACAAGCTGATGGAGCAGCTTTCCAGTGCCAGGCTTGTCCACTTATCCTAAACGATGAACAGGGTTTATTTGCCCAGGGGAGCAGACTGCTTGATCAGAAGTGCGAGCCATCCGAGACTGACAAGGCCGAATATCGGGTAAAGCGTGGACAGCAGCGGTCCGAACCCGATTTGACTGGCAGCATAACAGATAACGAGTACGATTAAGGTGATCCGGGTATGCGACATCTTCATCCGTTCTTTAAGCTGAAGCGTCAGTCCATAGATATCTGCGACCAATGTGGTGAAGATCTCGGCAAAAATCAGGCCGATATAGATCCACTGCATGCCATGTCCAAGCTCGCGGGCGATACCGCCCATCGGAATGGCATACTGCTGAATACCGGGCATATAGAGGGATAAGGCCATATGTCCGGCAATCAGCATGAAGCCAATCCCGATTCCGCCTATCCATGCACCGGCGATGATGGTCTTGCGGTCCCGCACCTGCGCTCCGAGAGGGACAAGCACAGCCTGGGACATGGACAAATTGAATGCGGCGTACAGCAGGGGCGAGGCCCACACGGCAAAGGGAGAATAATCGCTGGTCAGCAGCATCCAGCGGCTTGAGCCAGGCGTATTCAGCGTGTCTACAACGATAATCAGCGTAAAAACAAGCATCAACGGCACGACAATCGAATTGATTGTCAGTATGGCGCTCATTCCTTTGCGGACAAGAAAAAAACAGCCGATCAGCGTCACAAGCAGTCCGGTCTGATAGGAAACATTCCAGTTTTCTGTGAAGATTGTCCCCGCGCCGGCTAGCATAACAGCATTGACTCCAAGAAGTACAATGAGCATAAAATGGCTGACCCAACGCCCGAAACGCGGGCCAAACAGCTTTTTGTTGACATCCTCGTACGACTTGGCGGATATGTCGCTTGCAATCAGCATCATTTTAGCTCCAAGCCAGATGAACATGGCGGTTGCCAGGAGAATAGTGGCTGCGCCCCAGTAGCCGAAACGCGTGAAGAACTGCAATATTTCCTGTCCGGTCGCGAAGCCGGCACCAACTATGGTGCCCATATACGTGAACGCAATCTGCAAGACTTTTCCAAATTGTTTCATGACGGTTCCGACCTGCCTCTCGTTCGCACTTATCTACAAGATATGTGAGAAGAAGGACAGGCATGACAAGTCCCGGCATGAAAATCGTCTTGTTCGGGTTTTACTCGGAATCGGCAAAGAGCTTAATGGAAATGATTTGGTTGTTTTCGGGGTCCAGATCAAGCTTCAAGAGGGCGCCAGATGCTTTGTAGGCGATAACGCTTGAGGTGTGTGTTTCCGGCTTGCCAAGCAGCGTCAGGGCTGTTTTTTCACTGTCTCCGACGCGCAATCCGTTGAGATCGGTGACGGCATCGCTCTCGAACACTTCGATGAATTTTACTTTTTTGCTCGCGTCGAAGCCGATGGAGTAGCCTTTATATTCGTGGACTGTCAGTTCATCGCCGCCATCATCCAGACTGTAGCTCTCGGAAGGCTGGCCGAGCAATTTGTCCAGGGAAGCCTGGGAATCGGCGATGGAGATCTGGCGCAGCTTGGGTGCCTTCGGATCCCATTTCAACTCGGCCTTTCCTTCTTTGGCCGTATTCTTTAAAGCGGTTGATTCGGTTGTGGCATCCGCTTCGGATTTCGCGTCATCACCGGAAGCAGGAACAACAGGGCTATCTCCGTTGTTCTTGTCCTTATTGAAGGTTTGCTGCGGACCGTTCGTGCGTTCTGAAGAGTTTCCGTCAGCTTGTCCCTGAGGCTGGGCGGCGCTGTCGCCGGTGGAGGACGGATTGCCTGACTGCATCTGGCATCCGGCAATGACAATGGAGAGCAAAGCGACAGCCGCCCCGCGCGCAGCCTTGCGGGATCTCGGGTTATTCAATTGTACGTACACCTCCTGCATTTTGATGCTCTAGTGGCCCTAAAGCATCCGACAACTATTAGACGTAAAAACCTGGCAAAAAGTTGCATTAAAGCTTGTGGAATTTGAATCCTTCCTGCTTGTCCAGCTTGCGGAGTTGGCCTTGCATATGGTACTTTAGACGTAAAAAGGTGTTTGGTGGAGGGAAAGCGATGGAACTGTTAAAAGAACGGATTTTACGCGAGGCTTCCGTCATCAACAATGATGTGTTAAAGCTCGATGCACTGCTGAATCATCAGGTTGACCCTCAGCTGACGATGGCGATGGGCAATGAATTTGCCAGACGTTATTCAGAGCATTCGATTACGAAAGTGATTACGGTTGAATCTTCCGGCATACCGGTTGGATTTACAACCGCCCTGGCATTGGGTGTTCCACTGCTTTTTGCAAGGCGCAAGAAGACGCTGATCGCCGATCCGGATGCGCTGACGGAGCGGGTGCCCTCATTTACGAAAGGAATTGTAACGGATATTATGGTATCCCGCCAATTTCTGACCGGGAGCGATACGGTCCTGTTCATAGACGATATCATAGCCAATGGCGATGCAGCCCGCGGACTCATAAAAATAATTGAACGCTCCGGCGCGAAGCTGGCCGGTCTTGGAATCGTAGTTGAGAAATCCTTTCAGGCCGGGGCGCGAACCATACGGGAGCAAGGGATTCGTGTGGAATCGCTTGTCCAGATTGCCTCCTTGGAAGGCGGGCATATTCAGTTCCTGTAGCTTCATGAACGAAATATTCCACAATCAGTACCTTTTCGATTCAGCCGTTTTGCCTTATAATGTTCTTATTGACCGAGGGGAGGCACAAGAGCATGGGGAATCTTTCTGCAGATTTTTTAGAAACCAAATTGTCCGACGCCAAGAATCACTTTGAGCGTGCACTCGATTGCAAGCATACGGAATTCGATGACTTGTATCCTTATATGATCGAGCATCCACAATTTTTTTGGTACAAACGCTATGTTGCCTGGTCCGAGTTATTAACCATTGTCAAATTGTCCGAAGAGCTTGAGATGGATTGGAAAACACAATTCACAGCCAAGCAGGCTGATTATATTTCAAGTCGTGTCATGTCGTCGCGCGTACTTGATGAGTGGTATGAAACCATTGATTCGAACGAAACGGTGAGCTGACAACAGCATAGATTGGGTAAGAGACCTCAATGAGCAAACTTGGGCATTGGGGTCTTTTACATATAGGGATACATGATGAGAGGGTTAGGGGGCAAACGAAAACCGTGATATCAGAGGAACAACTGGATGCATATCGGGTGGAAGGCACACGGATTCGTGTGGTCCGTGACGGCATAGAAGACAATGACGTGATCGGAATTGTAGTGGCCTGGGACGATGAAGTTGTAGCAATCCGCCGGCCGAACAGACGGATCGTGAAGGTGAAGCGGAATTATATCATCGAGCCGGCATCTGAGCCCCGGAGCAGCAATTGGGAAGTCTAAAGCCAAAATGGAACCCGGCAGGATTGCTGTTTTTCCTTGGCAGTAAGCATCATTGACCACAACCAGGAGGAAGTTCAGACTTTGAAACGGAAGAGCAGCATATTCGCCCTATTATTAGCAGTTATCGTCCTATTTATTATTCCCCGTCTGGATTTTCTGAAGGAACAGACGGAAGCGCCGGTATACGGAGAAGCGGATTATTCCATTCATTTTCCTACCGACCGTTTTCCGAAGACAGCCAGGCACATCAAAGAGGCTATTGAAGCGGGGAAGTCGCCGGTCTGCACCATTGACAGGGATGGAGCGGATGAGAATAGAAAAGCCTCTCTGAAGGGCATTGATACGAAAAAAGGTTTTGACCGCGACGAGTGGCCGATGGCCATGTGTGCGGAAGGCGGCGAGAATGCCGATATTGCTTACATAACCCCATCGGATAACCGGGGAGCGGGCGCTTGGGTCAGCAATCAGCTGGAGGACTATCCGGACGGGGCAACGGTGATGTTCATTATGAAATAGAACGCTCGCTGGATTCATCTTCTTTACGCTGCGTAGGACAAAACATGAAACCTCAGCCCCATTCAAACGTAGAAAAGACCGAGCAACGACATGAATTGAATGGAGGATATTCATAATGAAATGTCCCGTATGTGATGATGCGCGTATGCGTGAGGTGGAGAAGAACGGCGTGGTCATCGATGTCTGTCCCGAATGCAAAGGCGTTTGGCTTGACCGTGGTGAACTGGACAAGCTGACGAACGGAATTCGCGAGGTCCGCAGCGAATATGACCGTTTGGAGCGTCAGGTCTCCTATGATAATCAAGACAGCCGCGGCTATAGGCAGGATGATCACTCGAACGATGCTTACGGTTCAAGAGGCTACGACAAGAATGGCAAACCTTATAAAAAGAAGAAAAACATGATGGACGTGTTCGGCGACTTGTTTGAATGAGTCAAATAGGAATTCAATAGCAGGCTTCCCGGCTTTGCGGGGGCCTGCTTTTTTAAAAGCCTGGAGATGAACCCGCTGCATGATCCTTTGTGAATCATAACTATATTTACTGTTTAAGTAACATTACGATAATAAGACTCCGGCAAGTTGGCTGGAGTTTTTTGCTTTTTAGAGGGGAGGAATGAACAGCGTAAAAGCTATTAATTATTGAGTATTTCGAATTGTGGAACTTTATCCCGGATGATTGACTTCGGATTGTACGGATGATAAGATAAATCTCGTGGTTAAGAGATATGCCACAAGAAATACCAACTTATGCGGTCGTGGCGGAATTGGCAGACGCGCTGGATTCAGGTTCCAGTGGTAGCAATGCCGTGGAGGTTCGAGTCCTCTCGACCGCACCAAACCCTCAAGCCAAACTCTTCTTGATGAAGAGTTTTTTTATATGTAATAGAAACCGAAGAACCATTTAAAGAAGTATTCCCTGACAGCGGAGCGGGGGAATACTTCTTTTTTCGATTCGATCGTGTCGCATTTTTACAATGAGCCTTCGGGCAAGGATGTTAAGATAACAGCAGAACTCAAGCATAAAGGAGCTGCATCACAAATGTCCAATCTTGAAACGCTGCCTGTTGGAGAAGATTTTCCGTTCGAATCCCGTTATCTTGATGTGAATGGTCATCAGCTGCATTATATCGATCAGGGGACCGGGATCCCTGTTGTTTTTCTCCACGGCAATCCCACTTGGGGTTACACGTTCCGGAATGTGATCCTATATATGCAGCAATCCGCCAGATGCATTGCGGTCGATCTGATCGGAATGGGCAGATCCGACAAGCCGGATATCGGCTACACCTTTCTGGAGCATGTCGATTATATAAGCCGCTTCATCGAAAAGCTCGGATTGAAGGATATCGTCCTGGTGGGTCATGATTGGGGAATGGCAATTGGTTTGCAGGTGGCGGCCAACCATCCGGATAATGTGAAAGCCGTAGCGATGATAGAGCCGCAAGCCTTGTATCCGAATGCGTCCTGGTCGGATTTCTCCCCGCCGGAATCCAGAGAGCTGTTTCAGAAGCTGCGCGATCCTGAGGAGGGGTGGGCGTTCATGCGGGATAACAGTGTATTTATCGAAGGCATGCCTCATATTATCATCAACCGGACGCTAACGCCGGAAGAACATGAGCAGTATCGGGAACCGTTCCGAAATCCGGATCAGCGGAAGCCGATGTGGGTGTTCCCGAATCAGATTCCCGTTGAAGGCGAGCCAAGCGATGTTGTACAAGCCGTGGAGGAGCGCAACGTGTGGTTTACAGGCAGTGACATTCCGAAAATTTTGTTCTATGCAACGCCCGGCTGCACCGTACGCGAGCCTCAATTGAACTGGTGCCTCTCTAATCTGCGGAACTTGTCGTTGTTCCATATCGGCACGGGCTTCCATCATCTGCTGGAGGAGAACCCGCATGCGATCGGACAAGAGCTTCTGAGGTGGTTTCGTCAGATGAGCGAGGTTTCCCATCGGGTGCTGTAATGGGATTTAAATAAAATCAGAATAAGCTTTGGTAAAAGGATTCCGGCGGATCATTTGAATGAGATTGGATGCGGCAGCGGATAAGGGTTCGTTTTTGCGGGTACAGATGGCAATGCTGTTTACTAGGTGGATTCCTTCTACATACACGCGGCATAACTCCCCGCGCGCCACATAATCGCGGACGACCAATGAAGAAACGAAATTCGCGCCGTATCCGGCAATAACCGCTGTGATTGACTCATGCAATCCATTGAACTGTAATGCTATCCGTGGAGCCGATGAGATGTATGTCCGGCATAAGGCAAATAATCTCTCGCGTGTGGAGCTTCCCTCCTCGCGCATAACAAACGGCTCCTTCATCATCTCCAGTAAAGAAACATGCTGATTCGCAAAACGGTGATTCGGCGCCACGACGAACCATAATTCGTCCTGAAACAATTCCTCGGTCTGAACCGTATCCGGATATTCTTCCGGCAAACCTCCATAAATCGCCAAATCCGCCTCCACATTCAAAAGCTGCTTCAGGGCATCGCTGGAGTTGGTTGTCGTAATCGTCATTTCCACTTCTTCATACTGCTGTTTGAACTTGGCAATCCAGGCCGGGATCAGAAAATGGGCAGGCAAATACGTCGCAGCCAACCGGATGTGACCTTTGGCGCCTGTACGGTAATCCTGGGAGAACTGTTCGATCTGCTGTTCAACCGCAAAAAGTCTCTTGGCGAGCAGAGCAAGCTTTTCTCCCGCATCGGTTAAAGCAATTCCCCGGCCATGCGGCTTAAGCAGGGTGAGATCCAATTCTTTTTCGAATTTTTTAACCTGGGCGGTAATGGCCGGCTGGCTTATGTTCAGTAATTCCGAGGCACGAGTCACACTTCCGGTCGCAGCTACCAGATGAAATAAACGCAGGGCGTGAAGATTCATAGCGGCACTCCTTATCTCGATTCATATATTTAAATTATAAAGTGTCTAAAAAGATATATTATATCTATGATTATACTTCAATTACAATGGAGTTGAAAAATAAAAAGGAGTGATAACGATGAATCAAATGAACACGTGGACCCAAGTAGACCGGTATATTACAGAGCGTCTTATTCCGCATGATCCCGTTCTGGAAAAGGTGTTGGCCGCCAATCAGGAGGCTGGGCTGCCGGCGATTGACGTAACGCCGAACCAGGGAAAGTTATTGAACATTTGGGCTCAAATGCAAGGCGCAAAACGGATTCTGGAAATCGGCACATTGGGTGGCTATAGTACCATCTGGCTCGCAAGAGCGCTGCCGGCAGGCGGACAACTGGTCACGATAGAATTAGACCCTCATCACGCCGAAACAGCTCGGGCCAACATCTCGCTTGCCGGGTTGGATGATATTGTGGAGCTTCGGGCAGGGGACGCGCTGGAGCAATTGGCCCTGTTGGAGAAAGAGCAGGCAGCGCCATTCGATCTAATATTTATCGATGCCGATAAGCCGAGCAACCCCGCCTATCTGAAGTGGGCGCTTCATTTTTCACGCAAGGGAACGGTCATTATTGGTGATAACGTCGTCCGTGATGGAGAAATCATAAATGAAAATAGCAGCGATCCGCGCGTCATAGGAGTAAGGGAATTCTATGATTTGCTGGCTGAAGAACCGGGAATTACGGCTACTGCCATTCAGACAGTGGGAAGCAAAGGCTATGACGGGTTCGCAATAGGGATTGTGAATCGCAATTCGGAAGAAACCGCGGGTTAAATTATATGCTACTATTGCTATAGAGAATCTCATTCGCATAGAATGTACAGCTGCGGCTCGACCATTTAACGGGGGGAAGAAATGGAGACAACCAACAAGAACCAATCGGGAACCAACGGGAAGAAGGCAATGGCATTGTCTGGCCATCAGCAGGTTAATGAATATATGAACAATCTCGAGCATCCCCTGAAGAAGGAAATAGAAGCAGTACGAACGATCATTTTAAGTGCGGATAAGCAAATCAGCGAACATATAAAGTGGAATGCACCGAGCTTCTGTTATGGGAATGAGGATAGAATGACCTTTAATCTTCACGGTAAGGGATTTTTCCGGCTTGTTTTTCATTGCGGGGCCAAGTTAAAAGATGGCACTGCGCAGAAGCCTATGTTTGAGGATGCCACAGGATTATTGGACTGGGCTGTCAGTGACAGGGCGCTCGTGAGGTTTACTGATATGAATGATGTGGAGGCCAAGAAAGAAAAGCTGGTGGAGCTTGTAATGAAATAGCTGGAAGTGACGAGCCCGCGGAAATGATAAAGGTACATGGTTTAGGGCAGGGGGTGTAGCATGCGCTCATATTGGGTTTGGTTTTCGTTTCTGGCGATTGCCTGGATTTGCAATTTTGCTTCTTTTTCAATGAGCCCCGTGGAAATGCCTTGGCGTATCCTTATGAGCGCACTGTTCTTCGCCTTGTATTTCATAACTCCTCTCTTCCGGCAGAAACCAATTGCGCTGACGGTAATTTTAAGCGCTGCTGCCATAATGGCTGTCACTGCTCTTTGGCCGGAAGGCGGAGGATTCCCCAATCCTTATCCGCTGCTTGTTTTCTCGCTGATCGCAGGGGAGGCGGTTTACCGGCTTCCTGCCCCTCACGCATCGGTAATTAGTGTTATTCTGTTGATTGGGGCGATTTCGCCAGGATACTGGGGATATTCCACCCTTTCACCGCTGTTTATTTGCTTGTATGGCTTATTGCATGGTGCAGCCTTTATGGTCTTTCGTGGAATCTGGAAGAATGAAGAGGAAATGACTGCCCGGAATGAAGCGCTGCTGAGCGAATATCGTAAAATGAAGCGGCGTATCGTCTCAGACGAGCAAGCGGCGCGTCAGGAGGAGCGGGTACAGGTTGGACGGGATATTCATGATTCTGTCGGGCATAAATTGACGGCGCTGTTAATGCAGCTGGAGGTATTCCGCATGGAGGCAGACCCTGCAGCGGCGGGCCGCATGCAGGCGCTTAAGGTTCTGGCCAAGGAAAGTCTCGATGAGACGCGAAATGCGGTCAAAGCCTTGAAGCAGCATGAGGCAGGCGGGTTGGCCGCCATTCTGAGCTTGATCCGCAAGCTGGAAGCGGAGAGCTTCATCCGGGTTAATTTTTCTGTGAAGCATGGCGCTCTTTCGGCGCCCTTGAGCAATACCCAGTCCATTGCCGTCTACCGCGCTGTGCAGGAGGCTCTGACGAACATGATGAGGCACAGCAATGCCCGCGATGCCGATATATTGTTTGAAGCGCCCGGCGGAGGCGTATTCAGATTTGAAATTATCAATACACGCAAAGAAAATAAGCCATTCCGGGAAGGCTTCGGACTCCGCTCCATGCGGGAGAGAATCGAGTCTGCCGGAGGACAGCTGGATATCCTTGCCTACGAAGACCGGTTTATCGTGCGGGGGACATTATCGATGGTGAAAAAGGGTGAGGTGGAGGCATGATCAGAATTCTGCTCGCCGAGGATCAGGCAATGGTACGCCAAGGACTCAAAATGATGATCGAAACCGACAGCGAAATGCGGGTCACCGGTGAGGCCGGCAGCGGGAAGGATGCCGTGAAGCTTTGCGAGTCCCATGCCTTCGACATTATCGTGCTGGATATTCGTATGCCGGAGATGAACGGTCTGGAGGCGGCGCGAATAATCCGGACACGCTGGCCTCAGTGCAAGGTGCTCATGCTCACCACATTCAACGATGAACAGTATGCGCTGGAGGCGCTGAAGCTTGGGGCAAACGGATATATGCTCAAGGATGCCGAGCCGGAAGCGCTCATCCGCTCCATCAGAAGCTGTCTGGCCGGCGGGCTTGCCCTGCAGGACGACGTGGCGGCCAAGATCATTCCGCAGCTGCTCAGGGGAACCGGAGAAAAGCAGCAGGTCGATGCATCCATTACACCGCGTGAGCTGGCGATCATCCGCCAGGTAGGGGTCGGAAGGAGCAACCTGGAAATCGCAAGCGAGCTGGGGCTATCCGTCGGTACGGTCAAGAATCACCTCAGTCAGGTCATGGATAAGCTGGACCTGCGCGATCGGACGCAGCTGGCCATCTATGCGATCCGGCACGGTATCGTTTGAATAAAAGTGACGCAAGTCATGGTTTGCCAAACTTGAAATGACCGAAGGCAGTGGGAGCACTGTCTTTTTGTATATAAACTTTAAGTATGCCATCGGGATAATAATGAGTGCTTAAACGGGATGAAGGATCGCCATAACTCGAAAGGGGGCAAGCAACATGCTGGAAACGGTGGAGCTGCGCAAGGTTTTCAAAGGGAAAACCGCTGTTGACGAAGTCAGCTTGTATTTGGATCAAGGCGAATCGGTCGGTCTGCTCGGACCAAACGGAGCGGGGAAATCGACGACCATCTCGATGATTTCATCACTTCTTAGACCAACGGGCGGAGACGTGAGGCTGAACGGGAAAAGTGTCGTGAAGCATCCGCAGGATATCCGCAGGGTGCTGGGTGTGGTGCCGCAGGAAATCGCCTTGTACGAAGAGCTGTCGGCCTATGAGAATCTGAAATTTTTCGGCCGCATTTATAAGCTGAGAGGCAGCGGACTGGAACTGAAAATTCAAGAAGTGCTGGAGATGGTCGGTCTTCGTGAGCGGCAGAAGGAATTGATCAGAACGTTCTCGGGCGGTATGAAACGTCGTATCAACATTGCCGCTGCCCTGCTGCATGATCCGCAGATTGTGATCATGGATGAGCCGACTGTCGGAATTGATCCGCAGTCCCGCAATCATATTCTGGACACCGTCCGGCTGCTGAACAGGGAGAAGGGCACGACCGTTCTGTATACGAGCCATTACATGGAAGAGGTCGAACAATTATGCAGCCGCGTATACATCATGGATCACGGCCGGATTATTGCTTCGGGCACCCAGGAGGAATTGCGGCGCATTTTATCCGGGGAAGATACTCTGCTTATCGAGCTTAACGAGCCGAGCCCGGAGCTTGCCCGGGAGCTTCAAGCATTGAAGCCGGTCAGAATGGCCGAAGAAACGGAAAAAGGGCTGAAGCTGATTGTCATGAAACAAAGCGGCATTCTCTCCGAGGTGGTCAAAGAGGCTGAGCGGCAGCATGTGCAGATTGTAAACATCCACGTACACACGCCAAGTCTGGAAGATGTATTCCTGCATCTGACCGGCCGCAAATTAAGGGATTAGCTTCTCAAAAGAATAAACGTGCGAAAGAAAGTTTTGCTGCTGCAAAACGTGAGGGAGGGGACCTGGTTGGGACCATTTATTAGAAAGGATTTCCTGGTTTTGTGGAGAGACCGCACGGAAATGATCATCTCAATCCTGACATCTCTCGTTATTATTGTCATTCTGGGATTCACCACCTCATCCTGGGTGGAAAAATCGGATGTTCCGCTGCAAATGACCGTGGCCATCGTTAATAAAGACAACGAAGCGGCTGCTCTGGCACAATTCCGGAGTTCATCCGCATCACTATCTTTGTCTGGGAAATTCACATCGTCGCTTGAGAATCAGCCGGAACAAATACTGCCGGCCTCACTGCTGATGCAAAGAATGAAGGAACAATCCTTCATCACAACCAATGTGATGGATAGCGAGACCGCCCGTAACCAGCTGCAGCATAAAGATATAGAAGCGATAATTACCATTCCCGAAGGCTTCACTCTGGCGGCACTGAACAAGATGCTGCTGAATGAAGGGGGCGGCGCCGCTATCACGCTAACGGCAGATCACCGTTCATCGATGCGGATTGACGTGCTGCAGGATCTGATCAACGAATTTATGCAATCATTGAATCTGCAATCGGCGATCGATCATACGCTGGATACGCGTACAGCAGCGCCAGACCTGACTGAAGCGGTATCTCCGGCTGGCGGACTGGAGACGATAGCCGGTGTAAAGCCGCTCACTTCATTTCAATATTATGCCATCGCAATCAGTATCGTGTTTGCCCTGTTTATCTCCATCACAACCGCTGTGAAAGCGATAACCGAGAAGAGGGAGCATGTGTTTCAGCGAATCCTGCTAGCAGGCAGTCACCCGTTCCAATATCTGGCCGGGAAAGTTGGATCGACCTTCTGTATGTCACTGCTGCAATTATCGATCCTTATTCTTCTGTCCCACTTTATTTTCAATTTGTTCCCGGGACGCTCGCTTCAATTTTGGTTGGGTATGGCAATGATTACGATAGCGACCTCCCTGAGCGTGGCAGCTTTCTCCGCATTGTTCACCTCCATGACCTTTCGGATGAAAGACTCGGCGGCGAGCGGATTGTTTTCCCTCATCATCGGAATACTGGGGACGATCGGAGGGAGCTTTATTCCCAAATACATTCTGCCTGATTGGCTTAAACAGGTTGGAGAATGGACGCCTAACGGCGTTTCCTTATCCGTCTTCATCCAGTGGATCGGGCAGGATTCGTTTACTGTTCTGACGACGCCATTTCTGAAAATGGCGGTTTTCTCGATCATGTTGATCGTATTGGGATGCTTGCTGTTTCCGAGAAGGGGGCGGATCTGATGTTTCCGGTATTTTTGGCGCAATGGATGAAAGACAGGCGGTCCCCGGTTCTGGTTCTCGTTTTTCTTGCGATCAGCATTGGGGCTACTCTTCTATCCAGCAGCTTGATGGGCTCCAATAAAATGAAGATCGATGTCTTCGGCGATCAAGGGCTCACTAAAGCGGAAGCCGAGTCATGGATAGACCGGTTAAATCAAAGCGAGGCTTATCAGTTCAAGCTACGGGACGAAAAACAGGCCCGGCTGGACGTCCGCGAAGGCAGGGTGGATGTCGCGGTCAAGCTCATGGCGGAGGATTACCGGATGATTGCGGCGGTTGACGGTCCTAATGTTGAAATCGTGGAAAGACAAGTACACGCGGTCTTCGAGAAGGAGCTGAAGCTGCGTGCCGCCGCAGAACAAGCAAAGGACGCAAGCGGATTCAGGCAGGCAGCGGATCATGATCTCCAGCAGCCGGCTCTTACCCTGCGGACACAATCATTGAACGGGCAAGCTATCGCCAAGTATGATATGAGCGTACATTATTTATTCGGGTTCACCCTGTTCCTGGTCATTTTTACCATCGGATTCAAGGTCAGTGCGCTGACATCTGAAAAAGCCTCCGGCATATGGAACCGGGTCATTCTGTCGCCAGTACGCAAAACGGAAATGTATCTGGGACATCTGCTATACAGCTCTCTGGTCGGATTCGCGCAAATTGCAATTGTCTTTCTCGTCTTCCGTTATGGATTCGGCTATCAGCTTGGCGAGCAATTCGGCATGCTGCTCATTCTCGGGGCCTTGTATACCTTTGCAATGGTGGCGTTTGCCATGCTGCTTGCAGGCGTGCTGAGAACACCGGAGCAATTCAACTCGGTGCTGCCGGCTATCGTCCCGATTATGCCCATGCTCGGCGGAGTGTATGTCCCGCCCGGCACGCTGACGAATCCAATCATTCTTGGCTTGGCGCAGATTTTCCCGCTGACCCATGCACTGCAGGCATTAACGGGAGTGGCAATTTATGAGGATGGATGGTCCGATGTGCTGATGCCTGCCGCCAAGCTGTTGTTGATAGGCGTGGTATGCCTCGGAGTGGGAATTAATTTAATGGAACGCCAAAAGGCTTAATCGTTGTGATGACCGTGTGAGCCATAATAACTGCACGATGCAAAAAAAGATCCTCAAAACCGATGCGGTTGAGGATCTTTTGGCAATATTGGATGAGCTATTCGAATAAATCCGTGACCGCGCCTTTGGATGCCGACGATACCAGCCGCGCGTATTTGGCAAGCACGCCTGTCGTAAATTTCAGCGGCAGCGGAGTCCATTCCCGGATCCGTTTCTTCAGTTCCTCCGGGGTAACCTGGAATGAAATGTCCTGTGTTTCACTGTCGATAGTCACGGTATCCCCCTCCTGCAGCAGGGCAATGGGGCCGCCTGTCTGCGCTTCCGGCGCAACATGTCCCACGACGAAGCCATGCGATCCGCCTGAAAATCTTCCGTCGGTGATCAGGGCAACCTCACCGCCAAGACCTTTTCCTACAATCAGAGCCGTGACGGACAGCATCTCGGGCATACCCGGTCCGCCCTTGGGACCGCAGTACCGGATGACCAGCACATCCCCTTTATGGATTTCATTGTTCAAAATCGCGGCTGTTGCCGCGTCCTCGCTGTCGTATACCCGGGCAGGGCCGGTAAAACGCAGCTTTTTCATCCCGGACATCTTGGCAATGGCTCCCTCAGGCGCCAAATTTCCACGCAGCACGACCAAGGGGCCGCTTTGCTTCAAAGGGTTATCGAACGGACGGATAATATCCTGATTCTCCTGCAAAGGCGCAGCCTCCGCCAGGTTCTCAGCCAACGTCCTGCCTGTAACGGTCATGCAGTCCCCATGAAGAAAGCCTTGGTCGAGAAGAAGCTTCATCACGCCGGGAACACCGCCGATATCATTAAGGTCCTGCATGACATATTTGCCGCTCGGCTTTAAATCCGCAAGATGAGGAACTTTGATTCGTATGCGCTCGAAATCGTCATAGGTCAAATCAACCTGCACCGAATGGGCAATGGCGATCAGATGGAGGAAGGCGTTGGTTGAACCGCCAAGAGCCATGACAACGGTGATCGCATTCTCGAATGCCTTCTTGGTCATGATATCCCTGGGATAAATCCCCTTCTCCAGGAGCTCGAGCACGCTTCGTCCCGCTTCCTCGCATTCCACCGCTTTATTGGCGGAGACAGCCGGGGTGGAAGAAGAGCCGGGCAGACTCATTCCCATCGCTTCGGCGGCTGAGGCCATGGTGTTGGCCGTATACATGCCGCCGCAGGCACCGGCTCCGGGACAGGCATTGCACTCGACCTTATGCAGTTCTTCATCGGTCATTCTGCCGTCATGATATTGGCCGACTGCTTCGAAGGCGCTGACAATATCGATATCTTTGCCATCCAGCTTCCCAGGCTGGATCGTTCCTCCATACACGTAGACAGCCGGCAAATTCATGCGCCCGATGGCCATGAGGCAAGCAGGGGTGTTCTTATCGCACCCGCCCACGGCAACCAGGCCGTCAAACCGTTCCGCGTTCGTTACGATTTCAATGGAGTCCGCTATCGCTTCACGGCTGGGCAGCGAATACAGCATGCCTTCATGTCCCATTGAAATCCCGTCCGAAACGGTAATGGTATTGAATATCAGCGGGGCGCCGCCATGCTCCTGAATTCCCTTTTTGGCCCGGACGGCCAAATCATTAATATGGATATTGCACGGAGTGACCTCGCTCCAGGTGCTTGCCACGCCGATCATGGGCTTCTTGAAATCCGCATCCTGAAATCCGACTGCCCGGAGCATGGCGCGGTTAGGGACGCGGTTCACGCCCTCGCTGATGACTTTGCTGCGAATTCTCAAATCTTTTTTTTCAGCCATTCTTGTTCATTCCTCTCATCGTCAGATTAACGCATACAGTTCATGCATCGGTCTGATCAGGTTTTGTTTCATCATTGCGGAAGCCTTGTCCGGGTCCTGCTTCTCCAAGGCCGCAATGATGGAGGCATGCTCTTCCACCGAGGTTAAAGTCGCGGCGACCGGCTGCTTCAAAAAGACATATTTGAACCTTCTGATGTGAATCTGGAGCGATGCGCTGAAGGAAGCGATAAAGGCGTTGTCCGAAGCCTCAACGATCAGATTATGGAATTGTTCGTCAAGCTCCATCGCCTGGTATGGCTGGCCGATCCCGATGGCATGGGCGAACTGTCCGTTCAGATCCTTCAGCAGCTCAATCTGCTGCGGCAATAGGAGTCTTGACGAATATTCGGCAGCGAGCGCATGCAGCGCGGCAAGAGTCGGATACATTTTGAGAATATCGTCCTTCTCGATACGGGTAACCCTGGTTTCTTTGCCGGGATGCATGGAAACCAGTCCCTGGACTTCCAGCAGCTGAAAAGCTTCCCTGATCGGCGTTCTGCTGACAGCCAGAGATTCTGCCAGCTCGGCGTCGATTAATTTCTCGCCCGGTCCAAGGGTCCCGTCAATGATCCATCGCTGGATTTGCGAGAAGGCTCTTTCTTTGGCGGACATTCGAATGGGAGAGGGAAAATTCGCAGGTATGGGCATTTGCATCATCCTTGTTCATAATGTTATATGCAATATATCGCATACATATATCGATTGCAAGTAAAATCGGGATGGAGCCGAATATTGTCCATCATAAACCGTCAATGGTCAATTGTTCTCTCCCTTGCTCCCTTGTAAAGTTAAAGCATATCAGGAAAGGGGCACGAGGCAATGGACAAGAAGATTCCACAGGCAACAGTCCGTGAGGAAATAGTCGAAATCCCCACTTACGGGGTCGGCAAGCCGGATAAAAACCCGATGTTTCTGGAGAAACGGGTTTATCAGGGCAGTTCGGGGAAGGTCTATCCCCATCCGGTAATTGATAAAATAAACGATGACAAGGAGCTGCAGGCTTACCGGATGGTTATTCTGGAGAATGAGTTTCTGCGGATTGAAATCATGCCGGAAATCGGCGGACGAATCTACCGTGCAGTAGATAAGACGAATAACTATGATTTTGTTTATTATAACCGGGTCATCAAGCCTGCCTTGGTCGGCTTGGCGGGGCCGTGGATTTCGGGCGGGATTGAATTTAACTGGCCGCAGCATCACCGGCCCAATACGTACGGAGCGGTGGAATGTACGTTTGGCGAAAATGAGGACGGCAGCGCAACGGTATGGGTCAGCGAGATCGACCGGATGTACGGCACCAAGATGACTGCCGGATTCACGCTCCATGCGGGAGCGGCCTATCTGGAGATCAATGCGCAGCTGTACAATCGCACACCGGAGCCGCAAACATTCCTGTGGTGGGCCAATCCGGCGGTAGCGGTCAATGACCACACCCAATCGGTATTCCCACCGGACGTCCATGCCGTATTCGATCATGGCAAGCGCGATGTATCCCGTTTTCCTATAGCGACTGGAACCTATTACAAAATGGATTATTCCGCAGGCGTCGATATTTCCCGGTATGCCAACATTCCGGTTCCCACCTCGTACATGGCATATCACTCCGACTATAATTTTGTCGGCGGTTACGATCACGCGGTTCAGGCGGGTCTGCTGCATGTCGCCAACCATCATATTTCACCGGGCAAAAAACAGTGGACATGGGGCAATGGGGAATTCGGCCAGGCGTGGGACCGCAATCTGACAGACGAGGATGGTCCTTACATTGAGCTTATGACGGGAGTCTACACCGATAACCAGCCCGACTTCACCTGGCTTCAGCCTTATGAGGAGAAATCCTTCACCCAATATTTCATGCCTTACAAGCAGATTGGCGTCGTGAAAAATGCTTCCAGGGATGCCGCAGTCAACCTGGAGGTGGATTCCGCGGACCGCAGCATCCGGATCCAGGTCTATGCGACGTCCCGGTTCGAAAATGCCACGGTAGAACTGTCCAGCGCCCGCAGCCGTTATCTGCTGCAGAGCGTGAGCCTGTCGCCGCTTGAATCGTTCACGCAGACGATGCAGCTTCATGAAGACGATCAGGCCCACGACCTCATGCTTACTGTACGCGATGCGGCAGGACGTACGCTGGTCGGCTATCAGCCCAAAAAACCGGCAATCGAGAAAATGCCTGAGGCCGCACAGCCGATGCCTGCACCGCAGGAGCTGCTTACGGTAGAAGAGCTGCTGCTGGCCGGTCTTCATCTGGAGCAGTACCGCCATGCGACATTCGAGCCGGAGGAGTATTATCTGGAAGGATTGAAGCGCAGTGCCGGCGATATCCGCATCAATGTTGCCTATGGCACGCTTCTGCTGCGCAGAGGCCTGTTTACAGAGGCTGAGACGCATTTCCGGCGAGCAATCAAGACCTTGACAGCGCGCAATACCAATCCGTACGACAGCGAGGCCTATTACCAGCTGGGCGTTTCGCTCAAGCTGCAGGAACGTCACGAAGAAGCCTTCGAAGCGCTGTACAAATCGGTATGGTCCGCCGCGTGGCAGGACAGCGGATATTTTACGCTCGCTCAAATCGCCAGCGCCAGACAGTCCTATGAGGAAGCGCTGGAGCTGACAGAACGCTCGCTTATCCGCAATACGCGGAATTATAAGGCGCGCCATCTGAAAGCAGCGCTGCTGCGGAAGCTTGGCAGGTATGAAGCGGCTGTAAGCGCGGCAGTGGAAACATTGAACCTCGATGTTGCAGACTTCGGCGCAAATTATGAAAAATATTTAAACCTCGATGCAAGGGGCCTGCATGAAGAAGCGGCTGCCGCCCTGGACAATTTCAGGTATTTGCTGCGCGGCGATGCGCATAATTATTTGCAGCTGGCCGCTGACTATGCGGGATGCGGGCTGTACGAGGAAGCCGCTGACGTATTGCATGGAGCCCTGCCGGATCAAGCCGGGGATGTATATCCAATGCTGCATTACACATTGGGGTATTTATATGGGAAGCTTGGAAGACAGGACGATTCCGCGAAACAGTTACGGGCGGGGCAGGCAGCCACTTCAGCATACTGTTTCCCTAACAGCCTGCTCGATATGCAGGTGCTGGAATATGCTTTGGGGCAAAACCCTGGCGATGCACGGGCTCATTATTATCTGGGCAACTTATTATATGATAAGAAAAGGCATCAAGAGGCCATCCGGCATTGGGAAGCCTCAACAGAGCTGGATTCTTCGTTTCCAACGTCCCACCGCAATCTGGCGCTGGCCTATTTCAACAAACAGAACGATCCCGGGAAAGCCCGGACCTGTCTGGAGCTCGCTTATGCCGCAGACCAGAGCGACGCGCGGGTGCTGTACGAGCTCGACCAGCTGTACAAAAAGCTCGGCATCAGCGCGCAGCAGCGTCTTGAACATTTGAGCAGCCATCCGGATCAGGTGAGAATGCGCGATGATTTATTTGTAGAGTATGTCACTCTGCATAACACGGTACTCAGGCATGAGGAAGCGATCGGTCTGTTGAATTCCCGCAAATTCCATCCATGGGAAGGAGGGGAAGGCAAGGTTACCGGTCAGTATGTGCTGGCGCATGTGGAGCTGGGCAAGAAGCTTCTTGCTGAACAGGCATACAAGGAAGCGGAGAAAGTGCTGCTGCGCGCGCTCGTGTATCCGGATAATCTGGGCGAGGGGAAGCTGGCCGGCGCACAGGAGAACAATATTTACTATTACCTGGGATGTGCGCTGGAAGCGGATGGACGCAATGAAGAAGCAAAGAAGGCATTCCGCCTTGCCTCGCAGGGTATTGATGAGCCTGCGGGAGCGATGTTCTATAATGATCAGCCGCCGGATACGATTTTCTACCAGGGGCTTGCCTGGTCCAGGCTGCAAGGGGATAAGGAAGCGGCTTCCCGCTTCAATAAACTGATTGATTATGGGGAAACCCATTTGTTTGACAAGGTTAAGCTCGATTATTTTGCTGTTTCGCTTCCCGATTTTCTGGTGTTCGATGATGATCTGAACAGACGCAATGAAATCCACTGCCGCTATATGATCGGCCTCGGTCATCTGGGGCTTGGCCGCCTGGCTGAATCGCAGGCTCAATTAGAGGAAGTGCTCCGCCTTGAACCCAATCATCAGGGGGCAATCATTCATTTGCAAACCGCGGAGTAAACGAGAATAATGGCAGGGGAGAAAGGCAAGAAAGCCATATCTTCACCATAAGATTCAAAATGGGCTGGAGAGGAACATAAAAAGCGGTTGAGCAGAAAATAATCTGTTCAGCCGCTTTTTCACTGGAGATTCACTAAATATGGCCACCCCCGGCTGAATTTGCGAAGGTCTGGAAATGATTGGATATCGCCTCGGCCAATCGTTCCTTTTGCACCGGTTTGACGACAAAATCGCATGCGCCGCTTCGAATGGCCTCAAGGACCATTTCCCGCTGTCCCATCGCAGAGCACATAATAATTTTAGCTGCCGGATCGACCTGCTTGATATTTTTGAGGGCGCTGACTCCGTCCATTTCGGGCATCGTAATATCCATGGTCACAAGCTGGGGTCTTACTCTTTTATAGAGATTAACAGCTTCAATGCCGTTGCCGGCTTCCGCTACAACCTCAAGACCCAGACTCTCCAGAAGGCCGCGCATCATCATGCGCATAAATGCGGTATCGTCGACTACCATTACTTTGATTCCATTCATGGTCATCGCCTCCTTGTCTTAAGCCGATCATATCAGGGCAGTCTGAACAAAAACTGAACGGACCGCTGGCTAAAAAGCGTGAACAGCGCAAGCTCCTGTGTAAGGATTGCATTTAAGCGGGGGGATGATTATAATTTCAGATAGGTTATCATGATCGATAAGGAGAATGATATGAATTATATTATCGCTTTTGTGTTTGCTATTGCTATTGTTATCGCGCTTATACCGCCGCTTCGCAAGCTGGCGCTCAGGATCGGATTTGTGGACAAGCCCCAAACCAACAACGAACGCAAAATTCACCGGGAACCGATTCCGCTGACCGCAGGCATTGCGATTTATGCTGCCTTTGTCATTTTATATCTGATATTTGTTCACGATAATTGGATCAAGACCGGGGCTATTCTCGGAGGCGGCCTGATCATTCTGGTCATCGGCCTTGTCGACGACTGGTACAAGACGCATGGCAAGGAATTTGCCTCGCTGCCAAAATTTGTGGTTCAGATGGGTGCTGCCATTCTGGTCTACAGCTCGGGGATTGTATTCAGCGGCTTTGAGAATCCCTTCACGGGAAGCTATTACGTACTTCCCGAGTTGTTCCAGTTCCTCTTCACCGTCTTATGGATTTTTGGCGTAACAACGGTAATTAACTTTACAGATGGGATTGACGGCTTGGCCAGCGGATTATCCGCTATATCGGGAACAACGCTTCTGGTGGTCGCGCTTGTAATGGGACAGGGCGAGTCGGCGATGATGGCTACGATTCTTGTGGGCGCATCCCTGGGTTATCTGAGATACAACCGGCCGCCGGCAAAAGTGTTCATGGGCGATGCAGGGGCTACTTTTCTTGGCTTCATCCTTGCCGTTATTGCGCTAGACGGAGCCTTCAAGCAGGCGACAGTCCTGTCCTTGTTCATTCCGATTCTTGCGCTCAGCGTTCCGATCCTGGACAATGTCCGTGTTGTGATCTGGAGGATGATGAAAGGCGTTCCCTTCTATAAGGCAGACGCTTCCCAAGCGCATTATGTATTGTTAAAAACAGGCATGAAACCGGTTCAGGTGGTATCCTTCCTGTATTTAATCAATATTTGCACCGGTTTATTCTCCATCATATTGTTGCTGATTCAATAATTAAGGAAAATAATGTTGACATTCTCATAGATAAACGGTATAGTATTGAATATTGAGCGAAAATGATTTTCTCGCTAATATGCGGTCGTGGCGGAATTGGCAGACGCGCTGGATTCAGGTTCCAGTGGTAGCAATGCCGTGGAGGTTCGAGTCCTCTCGACCGCACCATACCTTTAAACTAACTCTTCTCAGGAAGGGTTTTTTTGTTTGTTCAGAAGCGGCTTCGTCCGGTTACTGCTCTTGGCGTTTTGCTCCTCTCCATGAAAGGCATACATTTGGAGACTATCTCATAGTTTAATTCAGTATTGCATTCATTACGCTTTCGTTCTATAATGTGCCTACATCAGTTGCAATTAAATCTGAGGATTGCTGAAGGCTGGCAAGGGGAGATGAGTATTGATGTATTGCGCTTTATGATTACAGCCATGGTCATGAACATTGTGTTAAAAAAAGAACATGCGGGGAGAGATCGATGTGGACGTTTTAGTCATGATTATTGAAATCCTATTAGGTCTGATGTTTCTGATGGCGGGTTCAATGAAGGTTTTTGGCACCAAAATGCAGGTGGATAGTTTTGCGCATTTGAAGCTGCCGCAATGGTTTCGGGTCTTTACCGGTCTGACCCAGTATATAGCGGTGATCGCGCTGGTCATCGGCTTCTGGGAGCCGAGCTGGTCGGCGTGGGCAGGCATCTGGCTTGGATTTATCATGCTGGGCGCTGCCGCCGCCCATATTCGGGTCAAGGATCCGGTAACCGCGTTATTGCCCGTAATTGTGCTGCTGATTCTATCCGTTGCGCTTACTCTGCTGCAAAGCTCGGAGCTGGCGAATTTCCCGGGTTAATGACGGCTGTTCTGGTATCCAAATTATCAGTCGTCAGCTTCAACAGGCAGATGTGTACAGGCGATACTATAGAAATCAAATCAAAGAGAGCCAATCACGACTGGCTCTCTTTTTCTAATAGATGCACCAGAGGAAACAGGTTGAATAGAATTTGCCACAGACGGGTAAAAAACATATAATGTGCCTATATTACACACATATTGAAACTCTGACATGCTGTAATGAAGAAGGGAGTGAGCGGTAATGAGCACAGCGAATAAACGAATCGATTTCGGGCCGCCGCATTTCAAAATCGCCATTCATGCCGTTGTCTGGCTAGCCCAAAGCAGGGGCATTTTATCAAGTGCCATGATTGCCAGCCAGGTGGATTCCCATGCCACTTTCCTGCGAAGAGTTCTTCAAGCCTTGGCCAGCGCCGGAATCGTGGAATCCAAGGGTGGTCGTGAGGGAGGATATATTCTCAAAAAAGATACTGCCGCGCTTACGCTCGGAGATATATATGATGCAGTCAACACGGGAGGAAAAGAGCCCGCACAAGAAGCGGATTGCGGGGAGGCCGGGGAGTTTCTGGATCTGGAGCTGGAAAAAATTCTCCACAATGCGGAACAGAACACCATTGAGTATCTACATCAATTCACCATTGATCATGTCATGTCCAAGGTCGACTTCTTCAACGTTTAGGGTATATCGCACCAAATAATAAGTCCGGCAAGATCAACAAGAAGCACGTTTGGGGCCACTCATTCACGAGGACCCAAATATTTTTTTTGGGAAGGAGGCCCCGTCTTAATTTACACCTGCCAAAACCGTGTGCTACTATGATGGTAAACGTTTTCAGAAAGGGGATGCATTAATGAACCGGATACAACGATTGACTCCGATCCTTAAGAGCTTTGTGGAAAAAGGACCGGCCGGCTGCGCCTTAACCGTTGTCCGCCGCGGGGAAGTATTATACCAGGACAGCTTCGGTTATGCGGATCTGGAGAAGAAGAAGGAAATCAGCACGGATACCATTTACCGAATTTATTCGATGACCAAAGTGATTACCTGCACCGCGGCGCTCATGCTTTACGAGAGAGGACACTATCTGTTGAACGATCCGCTTGAGGAGTATCTGCCCGAGTTCAAAAATCCGATGGTGTACCGCTACAACGAATTTGGCGATATGACGGTATCTCCCGCGGCGAACCCGATTCGCGTCAAGGATCTGTTCACCATGTCGTCCGGTCTTACATATGGCGGGATCGGGACGGAAACCGAACGGCAGACCCGCGTTATGATGGAGAACGCCGCCGCCACGATGAATATGCGGGAGCTGTCCAAGCAGCTTGCGGCCATCCCTCTTGCTTTTGATCCCGGCACGCATTGGAAATACGGCACAAGCCATGACGTCCTGGCCGCTTTGATCGAGGTGCTGTCCGGCCAAACCTTCGAAGAGTTTCTGAAGCAGGAAATTTTCGGACCGCTCGGGATGAACGATACCTCGTTCAGAATCTCAGATGACAAGCGGGACCGGTTATGCGTGATGTACGACAGTGCAGAAGACGGCAAGCTGACGGTCAACGACAGGATGGATACCCCTTTTCAGCCAGGATGCAGATACGAAAGCGGCGGGGGCGGCCTTCTGTCGACAACCGGCGACTACAGCCGGTTTGCGCAGGCTCTGGCGAGGGGCGGCGAATTGGATGGCGTGCGGCTTCTCAGTCCGAAGACGATTCAGCTGATGCGGACCAACCATTTGAGTCAGCAGCAGCTCAAGGATTTCAGCTGGGCGCATATGAACGGATACGGTTACGGCCTTGGAGTCCGCGTGTTGATGGATCCGGCGGCGGGCGGAAACAACGGCACGATCGGTGAGTTCGGCTGGGCAGGTCTGGCTGGCTCATGGACGCTGATTGATCCGCACGAGGAATTGTCCGTCGTTTATATGCAGCAAATGCTGCCAAGCCGCGAGCCTTATTTTCATCCAAGGCTGCGGGCCGTTATATACGGAGCGCTGTAGCAGGAAATATAGCCGACAGTGCGGCACTTTGACAAGTGCTGTTTGTATGTGACTTTAACACTCCACGCAATAGATACTATATGGTAATAGAACAGCAAAATCCAAAAACCAGTCTATCACGTTCAATCCGTGATAGGACTGGTTTTTTATTTTTCCCGGATGGTTCAGAGCGTTCTATACGGTTCCGGGCGAGCTGATGCGCATGTCAGGCTGACCGCTTTTCTTCCAGATCAAGAAATATGTTTGCTTATACGATTTTAAATGGATACAAGTCGATACACTTTGTTTACAATTTTCAGAAGATTTGTCTATATCCATCTTTTATAACTAAGAGAGCAGGTGATAGCGAAGAGACAAGGAACAAGGAGAGGAAGACAGCATGATAAAAACAGGATTATTTCTGACAGGATTCATGATAGTGTCCGACCCCGGCGTGGCAGCAATAGCAAATCTGATCCATCATAGAGCTTCGCTCTATTTGCATGAATGAGGTGGCTGCCATGCAAAAACCGATGAGGCCGGCTCGCACAGGACGCAGAATCGTTACTATCTTCATATTATTCCTGCTGTTCTGCACATTTGCAATCTATGAAATCAATCATAATTCATCCAAGGTCGTAGGGATGCTCGCAGGTCCCGAATCACCGTCCGCCACATCTTCAGTTGACGACAAGCAAACGGGGAAGTATAAAATTGTCATTGATCCAGGCCATGGCGGGCATGATCCTGGAGCTCCCACAATCAGCGGATTAGAGGAGAAAGCCTATACGCTTGCCCTTGCACAGGAGGTGTATGATCAGCTGAAGCAGGACCCGATGTTTGATCCTTATCTGACCCGCAGCGACGATACATTCGTCTCATTGGATGACAGGGCGAAATTTTCGAATGACTTGGAGGCGGATGCCTTTATATCGATTCATGGGAACACCTATGATGACCCGGAAGTCAGCGGAACGGAAACCTATTATTATTCCGATAGCAGCATACAGCTTGCTGATGTCATCCATGAGCATATTCTCGCGGCCAACGGCTTTAAGGACCGGGGCGTGCGCTATAATGATCTGAAGGTTCTCCGGCTTAACGAGGTTCCGGCCATCCTGACTGAAGTCGGCTACTTGTCCAACGCAAGCGATGAAGCTTTGCTGCTGGATCATGACGGACAAGCCCATATCGCCCAAGGGATTATAGACGGACTCGAGGACTATTTTGGCGGACAGGCTCCGTGATGCAGTCGACCTTCCGGCTTATGGCAGCCGGGGGTCTTTTTCTTATAAGTTACAGTATGTACAGGTTGCCGCGGGAGAGCGGAGCTAGCTGTTTCTTCTTGTAAGTGCTGCATTGCTGCCTTATAATAGTTAACATATCAACTAATGGGCTTCTTGATGGTCAGGAGGAGATCAGCTAAGATGGTTCTGCCTGATAATGTTGTGAAATTGATTCATGATGTCAATTTGGAAATTGCCTTTCGTATCAAGAAAGATCTGGCTCCTTACGGGATTACGCCCGAGCAGGCGTTGATCCTGATCCTTCTGCAGGAAAGGGACAAGCTTTCCCAGAATGAGATTGCCGGCAGGTTAAACAAGGATAAATCAAGTATAACGAGGATGATCATAAGTCTGGAACAAAAGCGGATTATCCGCAGGATGGTCCGGGAGAATGACCGCCGGTATTTTATCGTCTCTTTAACGGAGACAGGGTTGCGGCTTGCTGAGGACATATTCCCTATTGTGGACCATATTCCGGGTCTTGCGGTCAAAGGAATAGCAGATCATGAGATGCAAGAGCTGCGCAGACTGCTTGCCAAGATTCGGGAGAATGTGCACTAATCCAGGTTATGAACAAGCGGCTGATGAATCAACTATTTTAACTGCGGAGGTGTATGCACAGTATGAAGAGCAAGCTGGAGCAGCCCAAAATCCCGTCAGACCTGCCAGATATCTCCGGCCGGATGCATGCGCTGATGACCAAAGATGAATTCAGTCACGGATGCATTGAAGATATCACCATACATAGCCAGGAAGCGGCCCGGGTTTCATTTGAAAAAATAGTGTTCAGGAATGTGACCATTGCAGAGTCGTCATTGCCTGATGCTGAACTGACGGACGTTATTTTTGAGAAGTGCGATCTGTCGAATGTCGATTTCGCCGGGATTTTCCTGCACAGGACAGAGTTCAGAAACTGCAAATTGATGGGCACGGACTTTACAAAGAGCAGGCTGCAGCATGTTTCCTTTCTTAGCTGCCTGAGTGATTACGCCTTGTTCCGGTTCGCGAATTTCAAGCAGGTTGATTTTGAGGATTGCTCTTTGGTCAGCGCCGACTATTATCAGTCTTCTCTGAACAAAACCGGCTTCATCCGCTGCAAAATCGATCAGGCAATCCTGTCGGGGGTCAAGCTCAAGGGGATCGATCTGAGCGACTGCGATTTCGATGAATTGATGGTGGAAATCGATGACTTGAGGGGCTGCATCATTTCGGCGGGGCAGGCTTCGACATTCGCGGGCCTTCTGGGCCTGGTCATTAAATAGCCAATGATGATGGGGGCAGAAAATGTATCAATATACGGATCAACACTACGAAGCAGTGGATTTCAGCGATCGCGATCTGCGGGACGGCGAGCTGCTGCGCTGCATATTTGAACGCTGCACATTCACGAATGCTTCCATGGAGGAAATGACGAGCACCGGCTGCCGGTTTATTGAATGCAATTTTCACGGTGCGATGCTGAATGCTTCGATCCATACGGAATCGGCTTTTTTGAATTGCAATTTTGTCGATGCCAATTTGTTTGTTTCCAAATTCAACAATTGCAAAATGACGGGCTCGGACTTTTCAAAGGCTCAAATGGATGGCATTACGCTGCTCCGGGGCGATTGGTCTTATACGAATCTGAGATATACGAAGCTGAATAAACAGGATCTGCGGGAAATCCGCTTTCTTGAGGCTGATCTCTTCGGCGCCAATCTGGAGAAGGCGGATTTGCGGAACAGCGACCTGACCCGGGCGAATTTGGCGCAAACGAAGCTGAACGGGACCGATTTGCGCGGCGCCATCATGGATGGGGTCAACTGGAAGTCGCTGGATGTGAAGGGGGCCAGGATGGACACCGCGCAGGCCGTTGGTTTCTTGCGCTCGTTTGGCGCCAAGGTTGATTGAGGCTTCTCAGATAGCTTTGCGTAAAATGCATGCGGATCAAAAAAGCAGCGGGCTCCTCAATCAGGAGCCGGCTGCTTTTTTGAACTAGAATTCCCCAACACACGCTGCGAGGGAAGAAACTTACTCTGCCGCCGAGGAAGGCAAAGTGAGCTTCTTCCTGTTTGGCGGCGTGAAACTTTTTGTTATCTCCAGCTTATTTGCTTTCCTGACCTGGAGCCGTCTTGTCCCCGCTCCCGCTGACAGCAGGCAGAGAAGAGACGAACTCATCGGACATGCTGATGAGCCTGTGGGCCTTGTCGTATTCGCTCTTGGCATCCAGCGGCTTGGCGACCTTGCCGCCTTCCAGCGGGTAAGTGATGCCGTCCGCGTAACCGGAGCCCGGGACAAATGCGCCTTTGGCTGTAATGAAGGAGCCTGAGGGTAGGTAATAACGCTCTGGAAGCACATTTGCGGTCTGGTTCAGTATATCCCGGCCAAAAATCACCTGATCCTTAAGCGGGACGCCGATCAGATTCGCCACTGTAGGATAGATATCCGACTGTCCTCCGACCTGCTGGAAGACCTGCGGCTGTTCATTGGGCACGGAGATGACGAGCGGAATGTTCATCATATCCGGAAGACTGTAGTCGCGGCTGTAGATTTCCTTCATCAGCTTTTTTTCCTTATTGTTGAGGGAATAGATCGGCAGCCCCTGGTGGTCGCCGTAGAGCACGATAACGCTGTTGTCCCAGACGCCGTTCTTCTTCAGCTCGTCAATAAATTGACCGAGTGCGTAGTCTGCATAATTTTGCGACTGGATATAATCGCCGACGAGAGTTCCCTTGTAACGCTTCGGCAGCTCCATCTTGAATTTGGCGGCCGGGATGCGGAATGGATGGTGACCGGACATCGAGATGATTTGGGCGTAAAAGGGCTTGCCGCTCTCCTGGAAGCGAGCCAGCTCTTCGGCAGTTTTGGCATAAAGCACTTCGTCGGAGGCGCCGAACGAGACCAGATCGCTTTTGCCGAAAAACTTGTCGTCATAATACTTGCCCCAGCCAAGCGCCTTGTACAGCTGATCCCGGTTCCAGAATATGACGCTGTTTGTATGGAACGTAGCCGTTTGATAGCCGTTTGCTCCAAGCAGCTTGGGCATGCTTGGCAGCGCCCGGTCCGCATAGATCTCAGAGGCTGCGCCGTTCGGCGGAACATAGAGAGAGGTGTTGACCACAAATTCGGCATCGGCCGTATTGCCCTGACCGACCTGCTGGAAAAAATGCGGGAAATAAAAATGGTCGTGGACGAGAGCGTTCATGTTGGGCGTAATTTCCTTTCCGTCTATCTTCAGATCGACCAGAAAGTTCTGGAAAGCCTCCAGCTGAACGATAATCACATTTTTCCCTTTGGCGGAATTCCAGTATGCCGGCTGCTCCGGCTCCGCGGCGCCCTTCACCTGCGCAACCATAGCGGGGGTCACCGACTGTGGTTCGATCTTCAGGTCCTTGGAGGGGGCAAAGGCCGCATAGGCTTCATAGTTGATGATCCCCATGCTCTGAGCCTGCTGGAACTCATTCATGCCGCCATGGTAAGGAAGGACGGACAATACGCATGCGGCAAGCGCGAGCACCTGGCCGGCTGCAAACCAGCTGCGGCTCTCCCGTACGGACAATCCCCGTCCCCAGACGCGAAAACGCCGGTTGGTCAGCATCAGGATGAACAGGACTATAATATCCGTGAAGATAAACAGATAATAAGGGTCCATCAGGGAGATGACGCTGCTGTTGACCTCCGATACCTGATTTACCTGGCGAAGCTCGTGGTAGGTGACAATGACGCCAAAATATTTGTAATACATGATCACCGCAAAATAAACGATGGTCAGGACGAGATCGACAGCCAAATAGGTACCCAGCTTCTTCCGGTAAGCGAAGCTCTCGATCAGGCAAAATATAAACCAGATCGACGGAATGCCGGTCAGCAGCGTCATGCCGAAGCTGCCGCCGGTTTCTTTGAATACGACGCTCCAGACAAGCAGCATTTTCAAAATCATCAGGATGGAAAAGAAAATAAAGGGCTTTTGCAGAAGGACGCCCCATCGAAAACGATTAACCAAAACCAATCCTCTCCTCTTTGGCAAAGCTTATTATAGGCGTTAAAAAGTACGATAAACATAAGGATCGGATGGCGCCGCTATATCGTTCCAGGACAAGGTCCTGAGCACCGGAACGGTCTGCTTGAAAGGCTGGTACAGCTCCGATGTCAGCGTGCCGGATACATGAACCCATTCATCGTCCTTCAAAACGGTTCCCTTCGGAAACTCGACAAGCATGCCGAAGACGCCGGAATCCGCAACACAATGGATGAAGCCGAAGCGGAACACGAAATAATGGTTGTCGTCCACCTGCTCGTCTTTATACACGAACCCGTCAAAACCGATCGATTTTCCCGAAAAGCTTATCGGATAATTATAGATTGCCTCCAAACCGGTCAAAAAATTTTGATCGGTCAGGATAATTTTACGTTGATTGGCGAAATTGGACAACTCCGCCTGCGAAACCTTCTCGTAGCCCGCTTTACCATAGAACACACTCGTATCCGGCTTTAGAAACTGATGATAACCCGGATTTTCCGCCGAAACATTGAGACTCGGGAATGAGAAGCCTTTGGCCTTTACGAAGCTTGAATCAAGTGTCTGAACCGGAAGCAAAAGACCGGTCAAAATCGGGAAGATCAGCACGATATAGCCGAGCGTACGCTTCAGCCTGGAGGATTCGCCGTGAGAATGGCCGTGATCGTCATGATGTGAATGGGAATGTCCTTCATGGCTGGTATGGCTGTTCTCATGGGCTTTCGCGCGTTTTTCCGCCCGCTCCTGCCGGTTTAACCGCAAGAACTCGAAGATAAACAAGACCGCGAGCAGAACGATCGCGCTGACCGACAGGTAGGCATATTTCATATTGATATATTTGTTCAGGCTCCCATTCAGGTGAAGCTGCAGAAACATCAGGGCGAAGCCTGCCAAAACATACAGCCGCGTCATCCGAACAACCTCCCGACCAAGAGGGAGGTCAGCAGCGTGCTGACCGTCACAAGACCGATCAGCGCTGCGACGAATCTCCCATTAAATACGCCCAGCAGCATCATCGTATTTTTAATATCGATCATAGGTCCGAAGACGAGGAACGCCGAAATAGATCCGATCGAGAATGTACTGCGGAACGAGGATGCGATGAAGGCATCCGCCTCGGAGCACAACGACATGACGAACGCGAGCACAATCATGACAAGAATCGATGTAACCGGATTGCTGCCAAGATGAATAAGAGACGAGGTCGGAATAAAAGTCTGCATGGAGGCCGCGATAAAAGCGCCCAGCACGAGGAACTTGCCGACCGAGAAGAATTCCTCGACCGCATGCTGCATCACGTCGAGCAGCTTCAGATGCAGCGGCGGCCGGGCGGGGGCTGCAGCAGGCTGCTCGATCGCGGCAGCCACGAGTGAGCTTGCCGGAACGCCGCCGCGGAACGGCAGCTCGCGAAACAGGAACGAAATGGCGATCGAAACCGTGAAAGCGACCACAATCGCTGCACCTGCGCGAATCGCGGCCATCCGCCAGTCGTTGCCGAATGCGATATAGGTGGCGAACAGCACAATGGGGTTAATAATCGGCCCGGTCAGCATAAAAGCGATGCCGGCATTAAGCGGCACGCCCTTGCCCAGGAGGCGCCTTGTAATCGGCACGATTCCACATTCGCAGGCCGGGAAAAAAATCCCGATGCCGCAGCCAAGCAGCGTGGAGAAGAAACGGTTCCGCGGCATGATGCGGGCGATCCATTTTTCCGTCAGAAAGCTCTGAATAAGTCCGGAGACGATGACTCCCACCAGCACGAACGGTATGGCTTCCATAATCATGCTGAGGAATATGGTGTTCAGCTGCAGAAATGTTTTCACAAGTACCTCCCGCCAGGCTTCGTTTCTTACAATATTTGTTGAGTCTGCAAAAGCTCGTCTCTTTATCTCAATATAATAGTAAAAATAACTGTTAGTAATTTAAACATAGGGATAAAAGAATTGCAAGAAATGAGAGTAAAAGCAGGCAAAGCGTCAGCTAAAGCAAATAAAGGCCATCTGAAAATTTTTTTTTAATTCCCGGTTGACTTTATTGGGCTTCGGATTTAATATTACTTAAGTTATCTAAAGTTTTCATTGTTTAAATATTACATGACCTAAGTAAATTGACGGGGGGTTCAAAACTTATAGAAACCAATATGAATGCGCACGCTGAACGATTCAGGGGTGTGCTTCAAACACTCAGAAGGAAAATGGCGCATGAATTTGCAAACAACTACAAATCGGAAATGACCATACCCCAATCTATAATTTTATTTATAATCCGGGATAACGGACCGCTTAAAGTAACCGCATTGGCTGAACAGATGGGCGTCAAGCCGAGCGCGATCTCCGTGATGATCGACAGACTGGTGCTTCTGGATTTTGTCGTTCGTCTTCCTGACCATAACGACCGCCGCGTTGTTTTGCTGCAGATCACAGATGCCGGCCGGGCTGCGAGCAAGCGGCTTGAAGAGCAGAATAATGAACTGATCGGGCAATATTTCAGCAAGCTGAGTGTGGATGAGATAGAGAATATGCTTGTTACGCTTGAGAAGATCATCAAGGACTAGTTTGACAAGGTTAAAAGGAGGAGCAAGAATGGAAACAACTGGCGCTGTAAAGAGCGAAACTCCCACGGATACAGTCCGAAAGGGGAAAGGATTATTGATTCTCGGTTTGATGATTGCCATGCTGTTTGCGGCATTGGATCAGACCATTGTCGGTACTGCGATGCCGCGGATTGTTGGGGATCTTGGTGGACTTGGTCTCATGGCATGGCTGACGACAGCTTATATGCTGACCTCCACTGTCGTCGTTCCGATAGCAGGCAAACTGGCGGATTTGATCGGAAGACGGGTCGTCTATGTGACTGGCCTTGTCATTTTTATCGGCGCATCTGCTTTGTGCGGAACCGCGCAGGATATGACCTGGCTCATTATTTTCCGCGCGATGCAGGGAATCGGCGGCGGTATTATTATGCCGATGGCCATGATCATTATCGGAGACATCTTCACCGGTAAGGAACGCGCCAAGTGGATGGGAGCTTTCGGAGCCGTATTCGGATTATCGTCCGTCATTGGACCTCAGGTCGGGGGCTGGATCGTCGATTCGCTGAACTGGCGCTGGGTGTTCTATATCAATCTTCCCGTAGGACTTCTTGCCGTCGTTCTGATCGCTCTGGCACTTCCCAAGCACAAAACAGAAGGCAAGGTTGTTTTTGATATACCGGGCATGCTTACCATGATTGTCGGGGTTGTCAGCCTGCTGCTGGCCTTGACATTCGGCGGCGTGGATTACGCTTGGGGTTCGTGGCAGATCATTGGATTGTTCGCACTGGCTGCTGTGGCTATCGCCGCATTCCTTATGATTGAAGCAAAAGCCCAGGAACCGATTCTTCCGCTCAAGCTGTTCAAAAACCGGGTATTCAGCACAATCAACGCGATTGGTTTTCTGATGTCCGTGGGCATGTTCGGCGCGATCATGTTCGTTCCATTGTTTATGCAGGGTATTGTGGGAATCAGCGCTTCCGCATCCGGCACGGTCATGACGCCGCTCATGATTACGATGATTATTACCAGCATTATCGCAGGGCAAATTGTATACAAGATCGGGATCAAAGTACAGATGATCCTTGGTATGATTATTATGGCGGTAGGATTCATGCTGCTTACAACCATGGACATTGATACAACCAAGCTCAGCGCATCGGGCATTATGATGGTGATGGGCTTCGGCATGGGATTCGTAATGCCGCTTCTGACGCTGGCATTGCAGGAAAGCTTCCCTAAATCGGAGCTGGGCGTCGTAACCTCCTCCAGCCAATTTTTCCGCTCCATCGGGGGTACGTTTGGTATGACGGTGCTTGGCGCTGTGATGAACAGCCAGTCCGGCAAGCTTCTGACGAAGGATCTGCAGCCGGTGCTCACCGGCATGGATGACCAGACGGGTACTGCCGCCAAGATGATTGACGGCATTCACAGCGATCCGCAAAGCGTCTATTCCATGCTGCTCAGTCCGGATATTCTCAAAGCGCTGCCGGCGTCTTTTGTCGAGAAGGTATCGCCTATATTAAAGCACACGCTGATCAGTTCGCTGCAGCATGTGTTTTGGGTCGGTCTTGCTTTTATCGTATTGGGCGTTGTGATGAGTCTGATGATCGGCAAGATCAAGCTGTCGCAGCCGGATAAGAAATCCCGCAAAGAAAGAAAAGAAGCGGCACCCATGATGCACTAAAGGAAAATGTCTGGAAAAGCAACCCTTCCCAGTTATGGGAGGGTTGTTTTTTTGTGTTTACGTCCGTCATCCGCACATATTTTGCCCTTCGCACACAAACAATGAGTGTAACTCGAAGGGAAAGCAGGCGGTTCTAAAATGATGAACAACCGGATAAAACGGATGGCGCTGATCCTGTTGCTGCTGATCAGCGTACAGATGAGTTACCATACGGCTGCCGATGGGCTTGAAGGGGCAATAATCCAAGACGCTGGAAGCCCTGAGGACAGACAGGTTGCCATCGTCATTGACGACTTTGGCAATGGATCGGATGGAACGAAGGAAATGTTGAATTTGCCTGTTCATTTCACCGTCGCTGTCATGCCTTTCATGCACATGACCAGACATGACGCGGAAATGGCGCATAAACGCGGCCATGATGTGCTGGTGCATATGCCGATGGAACCGAACAGCGGCAAACGGGAATGGCTTGGTCCCGGAGCCATTACCTCGGCCTTAAGCGACAAGGAGGTGCGCCATCGGACGGAAGCGGCCATCAGGGATGTTCCGTATGCCATCGGCATGAACAATCATATGGGATCGAAGGTAACAGCGGACGAGCATATCATGCGCATCGTCCTGACAGTAGTGAAGGAACACGGGATGTTCTTCCTGGACAGCCGCACCACCTACAAGACCGTAATTCCCAAGATCGCTGCGGAGCTGGGTGTGCCGCTGCTCTCGAATGATGTTTTTCTCGATGATGTATATACGGAAAGTCATATCGCCAAACAGCTGGGCATCCTGCACAAGCATATGGATTCTCATGCGACAGGCGTTGCTATCGGGCATGTCGGTGTTCCGGGCAAGAAAACAGCCGCAGTACTCAAGGTTACCATCCCGAGGCTGCAGCAAAGCATGAACTTCGTCCGGCTTTCCGAGATGCTCACCCCCTCATCGGAGAAGGACATAATTCCGCACCCCTGATGCGATCGCGTCGGCAATTTCCTGCTGCCGGCCGGGATCTGTCAGCATCCGGCGGTCTCCGGCGTGGCTGATAAAGCCCATTTCGACAATGACGGCCGGTTGTTTGACAACATTGAGCAGATAGAAGGGTTTGCCGATCACGGGCAATCTGTTGGTGTTCTGCTGGCGGTTCAGGGCATCTTGGATGCAGAAGGCGAGCAGTGCGCTTTCCCCTTGGTCCTGATGGAGAACGAGAGGACCATAGCGTTTTGGATTCTTGGTCCAGTTGACATGCAGGCTCACCATAAGCCGGCTGTGAATCTCGCCGGACAATTGGCTGCGCTGGGACAAATCGCGCTTATGCCGGGAGCGGCTCGAATGCCAGCGGTTGTCATCGCTTAAGGCGTAATCGCCATCCCGGTTAAGGACGGTACGGATACCATAGCCCCGCAGCAGCGAATAGAGCTTCTTCGCTACAGCAAGGTTGATATCCTTCTCGAGCAAGTCTTCATAATGGGCGCCGCCGTCTATGCCTCCGTGGCCTACATCAATAATGACGTCAGTAGTCGGCAGTGCTCTGTGGTATTCCGGAACAGCGGCGGTCTTTTGCTCTTCAGGTACTGGCTCAGCACCCGCGGAAACTTCTTGTTGAAAACCGAGGCAGCAGAAGCTGGCCAGGCAGATCGCAGTTGTCCGGAACAGCCATTTTTTGAAATAATGCTTCTTTGTCAGATAACGCGGTCGTTGGAGCATCTTAGTCATTCCTCCACTATCAGGTTCACTCTCCTTAGACTGGCACAGATGAAGGAAACTCATTCATGTTTGAGCGAAACAATTGAAGGGGAGACTAAAGGTAATGAATGAACATGCGGTGAAGGCGTAAACGCAGGAATGAATATATACGTAGAAGAAAGGAGGCGAAGAAGATGGCAGATAGCGATGAGTGGGTCAAATATGTGACCGAGCAGTTTGTTCAATACGTGGAAACATCCAAGGATGAACGCAAACAGTCACGCCAAACAGCCAAAGCTTCACGCGAGCCTTGGCTGACGAAATGGTTTGGAATCGCGCCTCTCGGCGTCGCGCTCTGGTGGCGCAGCCGAAGCGGAAGATAAAAATCAAGCTTCAAATCGCCATTATTGATAGAAAAGACCATTGCCAACCAGCATTTCCAGCGGGACATAACGCGTGCCCTGCTGATCGAAAGCTACGTATACGTTTTGGTCATTCCATGTGTGGTACCCGACGGCAGGCCAGACATGGAGAACAGTCTGATCGAACAGCTCGGCTGTGTATCGTAATTTCGCCTGATCATCCAGAAGCTTGAGCAATGAGCCTGGCTGTTCAATCATGAGCGGAGATTTTGTCAGCCACGGCATGGTTTCATAGGGATCGAATGAGCTGTTTAAACGGGACCCGGACAGGCCTGTAAGTGTGCTTGCCTCCACGTCCGCAGCAAGGCCCAGCGGCTTGACTGACAGCTGCTTCTGCCACATGGCATCATTGACCGGAAGCGCCCCGCCGGTCCAGGCATCCAGATAATAGGCTTGTCCATCAGGGGCATCCCATTTCCAAACAGCCAGCAATGGATGGACGTATATACGTTCCAGCCGGAGCGGCTTTTTTGTTGCTTCGGCATAAGATTCAATAAGTCCTTGCCGTACCAATGAAAGGTACAGCGTATTGGGATCAAAAATTGGGTGGCGCCCGACACCGTATTCACCGAGGGCATATCCGCCCTGCTCAGTGGCATTGACGATCATGTAGCCGATGGGCTGGCGGTCCAGGATGATCGTGACAAGATAGCCATGTGTGCCCGGACCAAGCGGAACAATGGCGGATTCAGCGTTTTTCCAGGTATGAAATTGCTGCTGCTCAGACAAAATATCCATCCATGCTCGTACCTGCGTCTGCAGCTGTGATGGATTCTCAAGAGATAAAGAAGCATTCGCTTCCGCTGCGGCCGCTGCTGATACATGACTGCTGACCATAAGCAAAATAATGGCGGCGAATAACGGAGTTCGTTTGTGCATGAGCTATCACCTGCTTCTTTCATAGGTTTGGGTCATAACGTCATTGTAAACAAGCCTGTCTGAAAAGGGTGTTGGAACCTGTCGCGCCGAAGCGGACAAGCTCCGTTCTATTTTTGCCGTATTGCTGCGAAGAAACCAAGGATCCTCCGGTTTCCTGTCGTTTCAGGTGTCAGCCGATTCCTTCCAGATAGAAGATTCCGCAGTTTATGGCGGATACACTCACCCGCGGCTCGTACTGCCAGCGGATTTCATCCTGCCTCCGCTGAAACTGCTCGGTAATGAGCGTACGCTGCTCCTCGTCAATGGAAGCAAGCAGAGGCTCATAATAGTGATGGAGAGTGACAAGCTCTTCATCGAGCCTTGCCGCGGCTGCAGCCGCCCAGGCGTAATCGTAGGTCTTCAGCTTCCGCTCCAGCGTTTGTTCCGCGATGGTCGCCGCTTTGTTAAGCGTTAATGCGTTTTTGGCGGTGTGTATATTGGGCGGCAGCTTGGGTGTCATCCGATGCTGCGTAATCCGGTCGTAAAAGCGTTCCACGCATTGTCCGGTTGCCAGTGAAACGCCAAAGGAGTGAATTTCCTCCCGTTTCATATCGCAGGCGAATTCCACTTTCAAATTCACTCCAAGCCACGCGGTATAAGCCGTAGATTGGAGAGGGTGGGCGCTGCGCTTCTCGGGCTCCTGGAACAGACAGACGTAGCTGCCGTTATGCCGGGCGGAATCGAACAGCTGCTTCAGCTTGTGAGAGCCGTAATGCAAATCCTCGCGCGGCACTCTCGCCGCCGTATTCAAGGTGCCGTGAAGGAAGCCGCGCGTGCGGCTGAGCGCCGCTTCCGCCGCCTGATCCGCTTCGGATGGAGCGGCAGCTTTCTCGGTGCGGATTTTCTCCTGCGCGGCAGCCTCGTCATATTTCTGCTTGTCGGTAACAAGCAGCAGCGACATTGTTTCGGGCTCAGCGCCGGTTCGGTCGATGAACCCCCAATAATAGGTCCGGTTCATGAGCTCCCGGTCCGCTTTGGGCGAAAGCTTGACCAGGTAATGAGCAGGCGATTTCTCCATTACATGACAATTTGTTGCCTCCAGATAACGCTGGACAAATTTATGGACCTGACGCTCGTTCAAGGTCTCACCTCCTGGCCTACTGCATCCAGCATGGCATCAATGGCTTCAAGCCCTTGGGACGATTCGGATTCTACTTCGCTGCGGATCCGGTTCAGGGAATTGCCCAGATCGTCGATCTGTTTGCGCAGCTCCGCGGAGTTCCCGGACTCCAGCATGACGCGCGCCAGCTTCTGTTCGAGCGTTTCTTTCTTGTCGAAACGTTCCAGAATATGATCCAGCTCGCCGATTACCAGCTCGAAGAGATTGATTTTCTCATGCAGCAGGGACACAATATGCTCCTCGATCGTTCCCAGCGTACACAAGTTGAAAATGTTCACGTCGCTGGTTTGACCCAGCCTGTGGACCCGGCCGATCCGCTGCTCAACCCGCATCGGATTCCAGGGCAGATCAAAGTTGATCATGTTATGGCAGAATTGGAGATTGATCCCTTCGCCCCCGGCCTCGGTTGCAATCAGCACCTGGGCGCGGCCGCGGAATAAATCCATCATCCAATCTTTCTTACCCCGATTCATGCCTCCGCGATACGGTACGGCGGTAATATTTTGCGAACGGAAATACTGCAGCAGGTATTCCTGCGTTGCGCGGTACTCCGTGAAGACAATGACCTTGTCATCCATGGCGCGTACGAGCTCCAACGTTTTCTCCGCCTTGGTGTTGGCCTGGATGCCGCGGATGACTTCTACCAGCTCCCAAATCTTGGCGCGTTTAGGCGAATCCTCCGGCGTCTTCTTGAACATATTCACCAAGGTGAGGAAGACGGCATCGCGGCTGCTGCACACCTCGCGCTGGAGCGTGACCAGCGAAAGCATGCTGCTCAGATCGCCATCGCTTTCCTCATAGCGTTCTTTTACGAATCTCGTCACGGCATCATAAAGCGCCTGCTCTTCATTAGAGAGCGAAAGCGGGATATTTTTGACGATCCGTCTCGTAAAGTTGATTCCGCCGTCGCCGCGGCGATTGCGGATCATAACCGTGGACAGCGTTTCCTGCAATTGGCCCTCATTCTTGGGAATGCGCTTATCCACGACAAAATTGCTGGCGAATTCGCTTTGACCGCCAAGCTGTCCGGGCTTGAGCAGCGTAATCAGGTTATACAGCTCGTCCAGGTTGTTTTGTACGGGCGTTGCGGTCAGAAGCAGGCAATACTTTTTGCGGAGCAGATTGACGAACTGGTAGTTGGTTGTCTTTTTGTTCTTGAGCTTATGGGCTTCGTCTATAATGAGCAGATCGTAATCCTGGCTCAGCAGCATATCCCGGTGCGGATCTCTTTTCGCCGTATCGATGGAGGCCACGACAATGTCATGCTGCCAGGTATGCTCTTTCTTCTGGGCGATTGCGGCGATACCGAATTTCTGATTCAGCTCGCGCACCCACTGGAGAACGAGTGAAGCGGGAACCAGAATAAGCGCGCGGCGGACGAGCCCCCGAACAAGATACTCCTTGAGGATGAGACCGGCTTCGATCGTCTTGCCAAGCCCCACCTCATCAGCGAGAATGGCACGGCCGCTCATCTCGTGCAGCACCTTGCGGGCGGTGCTGATCTGATGCGGCATCGGCTCAAGCGCGGGCAGGCTGCGTAGGCACTGGAGATCGTCGAAGCTGCTGATCAGCTTGGTCTGCTCGGCTTCGACAGCCAGCTGATACATGGTCCAGTCGTCCCATGGACCATTGCGGTCGACTTTGTCCTGAAGCTGATCGAACCAGCTGCGGTCAAAATAAAGCGGAGCATTCGGATGCAGTTTGCGGCCTGCAGGACCAGGACCGGAAGTGGACTCCGACTGCTGCGGATGGTTTGTAGAGTGGGCCATGAAGGACTCCTTTCCGGGGAAGGAATTGGATTGATTGTCCTTAGTATGACCTTCAAGCCGGCAATTCATAAGAGGGTCGGAGAAATAATGACAGAAGGTGCGTCCGGCGCAAGGGGCGCACCGTCAATCCTATGGATGCGGAGCCGGATGATGTCTCGTAAGTCAGCTTAATCAGCGGACGTTATTACTCTTGCAAACCGACTCTGAACGATCTATGATTTAGATGATATTGAGCGAGAGGAAGGAGAATAACCATGAAGAAGCTTCATTACAAGCAGCCGGCTCATTCCTGGGTGGAGGCGCTTCCAATAGGAAATGGCCGGCTCGGGGGAATGATCTTCAGCGGGGTGGAACAAGAACGGATTCAGCTGAATGAGGATACGTTATGGTCCGGAAGCCCGAGAGAATTCAATAATCCTCACGCGCTGGAAGTGCTGCCGGAGGTCAGACGTTTGCTCGCCGAAGAGAATTTCATGGACGCTTACAAACTGTCCAGAGAAATGCTGGGCCCGTATACGCAATCATACCTTCCGCTTGGCGATTTGCATCTTCAATTCTATCATGGCGATATTGCAGGTTCATATGAACGCAGCCTCGATATAGAGAGAGCGCTTTCTTGTTTGACCTATCAGATTGGAGAGGTGACCTATACCAGGGAGACCTTCGCCTCCTACCCGGATCAGGCGATCATTATGCGTTTGCAGGCCGACCGTCCCGGTATGATCAGCTTCAGCGCCCGTCTGACAAGCCAGCTGCGCTCCCGTACGAGTCAGGAGGATCAGCAGCATGTTCTGCACGGGACAGCTCCCGAGAATGTGGATCCCAGCTATTATCCAACCGACCGGCCAATCGTGTATGGGGATAGCGCGTCGAACAGAGCGATGAGCTTCACAGGACGTCTGGGCGCAGTAAATACAGGGGGCACACTCCATACCGATGCCGACGGGCTGCATGTGTCGGATGCGGACTCCGTTACGCTATTCTTTGGCGCCGCAACAAGCTTTCAGGGCTTTGACAGGATCCCTTCGGTCGAGGGGAGAAATCCGGCAGTAATCACGAAAGAGCAATTAAGCGCTGCTATGATCAAATCATATGAAGAGCTTCTTAAGTCCCATGTTGATGATTACCGCAGACTTTTTGATCGTGTAGACATTCATTTGGGAAATTCTTCAGCTGCCGCAAGTGTGCCGACCGACCGGCGAATTGAAGAATTCGGAGCCGCTGATCCGGCGCTGGTTGAGCTGTTGTTTCATTACGGGCGTTATTTGATGATTGCCAGCTCCCGTCAGGACAGCCAGCCTGCCAACCTGCAGGGGATATGGAATCAGGAGGTGAGGCCGCCCTGGAGCAGCAATTATACGATCAACATCAATACGCAAATGAATTATTGGCCGGTGGAGAGCTGCAATTTGTCGGAATGCCATGAACCATTATTGCAGATCATTGAGAATTTATCGGTTAATGGTGCCTCAACCGCCAAGGTCAATTATGGGGTCAGGGGATGGACGGCTCATCATAATACGGATATTTGGTGCCTGACATCGCCGGCTGGGGATTACGGCCATGGCGATCCATTGTGGGCGTTGTGGCCGATGGGCGCCGCGTGGCTGTGCCAGCATCTATGGGAGCATTACAGCTTTACGCAGGACGATTCTTTCTTGCGCGACCGCGCGTTTCCGGTGCTGAAAGAAGCAGCCCATTTTTACCTGGATTGGTTGATTGAAGATGAACAGGGCAATCTGGTTACAGCCCCGTCAACCTCGCCTGAGCATAAGTTTGTAGCGCCTGACGGTTCGCTTGCTGGGGTCAGCCGGGCGTCGACCATGGATATGGCGCTCATTTGGGAGCTGTTCACCAATTGTATCGAGGCTTCTCTGAGGCTGGATGCCGATGAAACCTTCCGCGAGGAATTGACCAAAGCGCGCGAGCGGCTGCTGCCTCTGCAGATCGGACAATACGGCCAGCTTCAGGAGTGGAGTCTGGACTTTGAGGATGAAGACGTGAATCATCGCCATGTGTCCCATCTTTACGGTGTTTTTCCTGGCCGTCAGCTCACTGGAGAAGATACGCCGGAGTGGTTCGCCGCAGCGGAGCGTTCGCTTGAGCGGCGGGGGGATGACGGAACCGGCTGGAGTCTGGCGTGGAAGGTGAATTTGTGGGCGCGGTTCATGGACGGCAATCGGGCGTTTGCCCTGATTTCCAATTTGCTTCGTCTGGTCGAAGATAAAAAGCATACGAATTATCACCATGGCGGGGTGTATGCGAATTTGTTCGACGCCCATCCACCATTTCAGATCGACGGCAATTTCGGCGTTACCGCCGGCATTGCGGAGCTGCTGCTGCAATCCCAGAAGGGATTTATTCACCTGCTGCCGGCTCTTCCGGATGTTTGGGAAAGCGGCTGGGTAAGAGGGCTCAAGGCAAGGGGAGACTTCGAAGTGGATCTCGCTTGGGATAGCGGCCGCTTGAAGGAGGCTGCCATAACTTCCGGACAAGGAGGGCGTTGTCTGGTGCATGCAGACTCGTCCGTTATTGTGTCGGAGAATGGCAGAGAAATCGCTGCGGAGCTTATGCCGGGCAGCTTGATTTCATTTGATACCGAACCAGGTAAAACGTACACGCTTACGGCCGTCGAAAGCTCTGTTGTTTCCTGATGGTTGCGTAGCGGCTGGGATGAAAGCAGGCCTTCTCTCAAAAGGGAAGGCCTGCTTTACGTAAACCGGGCTGTAATGGAATCCTTCCATGGAGGACGAAATCTGTATTCAAAGGACAAATTATAAAAATGAACTTAATAAAGGTTTTTTTTACAATTAAAACCTTTATAATGGATATTAATCCAAGAGGAACCAGCTATCGACGCCCTTTGGCGGCAAAGCGCGTTATTCCGACAAAAAAACTTATAGAAATTTATAGCGCTGAACATATAAAAATTCTATACGTTTATAACTCAACTTTCGCAGCCGCGAAAATTGAGTTTATCAATACACGATTCAGGGGAGGTGTTTCATTATGACTTATTCATTTTTGATGATGCCGCCAACCGTTCGATGGATAATCGTTATACTGGGTGTGCTGCTTTTTTCGCTTCTGTTTTATTTGGATCATAAGGAAAAGAAGAGGAGGAAGATGAAGGAAGTAACTGGAAAATCAAATAAGGATGTGGATTGATAAAGCCGAATGCTCTGTTAAATGTAATGCAATGCGATGCAATGAACCACTCTCCTTGTAAGGAAGGTGGTTCAGATGCAGGGCGGCAGCATATTGCCGCATGAATCAATAACGGGCGTAATGCCGATCCCCGAAATAGATGTCCCCTTGATTGATATTTTGCAGCCGCATTGGATCCCCCACTTTTGCTTCACGTCTTCATGGTCTAATCTCTGCAGTTCTTTTATAATAGGGTCATGAAAGAAATAAAGTTCGTTCATGCAGCAAGTCACATACATAGCAACTGGAGGAAGCCGCATGGTCCCGAAAACCAGTATTCATAGGAAACTAGAGCTTGCGAGGCAGGAACTGCTCGATCTCGGACTTCGCAATCCTCTCCTTAATTACCGGACACTCAAAGCCAGAGGACTCGATATTGTGCAGGAGAAACCGGAGGATTTATACCGCCTTATGGTTGAAGAGAAGCGTAAGTTGACTTTTCTGGCTGCTTCCGAGGTAAAGCCTGCTAATGTGGAGTCAGACGAAATTACAGCTGATGCATTAGCCATGGAGTTCGTGGAAACGGAGCATTTAGGCCAGCAGGATCAGCAGTATACGGCAGCGTTGGATTTGCAACAGAGGGAAGGATATACGTCGGGTACCAGGCTTCAAACCAATTATTCCGATAAGCAGCTTGAGACCCGTTTGCTTGGTACCTATCATGCGGCCAGAACGCATATTGAGGAGCAGGGGGTCAATGTTCTTTATCTAGCGCTTGGCATGCTGCATTGGCATGAGACGGAGATAAGCGCAGAAGAACGCAAAGCGCCTCTTGTTCTGATTCCGGTTCAGCTTGCGCGTGTAAGCGCCCGCGAACGGTTTACGATTGCCTACACAGACGATGAGCTGGGGCATAATCTGTCTCTTGCGGCCAAGCTGAAGACCGACTTCGCCATTGAATTGCCCGAGCTGCCAGAGGAAGAAGGGCTGGATGTTCAGGCTTATTTTTCCGCAGTAAAGCAGGCTGTTTCCGGTCAGCAGCGCTGGAAGGTAGACATTGAGGCGATATCCGTCGGTTTCTTCTCCTTCGGTAAATTTCTGATGTACCGGGACCTTGATGCGGCTAACTGGCCTGAAAATTCTTCGCCTGAGGGGCATCCCATTATCAGTGCACTGCTTGAGGATGGATTCAGGGAGCAGCCATCCCTGATCGGCGATGATGAACCTATCGATCGTTATTTCAAGCTGATGGAAGCCCATCATATTATGGATGCCGACAGTTCCCAGATCATGGCTATTCTTGATGCCAATCAAGGGCGTAATATGGTTATTCAAGGACCGCCCGGCACCGGTAAGTCACAGACGATTACCAATCTTATCGCCGAAGCGATTGGAGCAGGCAAGAAGGTTCTGTTCGTATCCGAGAAAATGGCTGCACTTGAGGTCGTCAAGCGGAGGCTGGATGCCGCCGGCCTTGGCGTCGCGTGTCTAGAGCTCCATAGCCATAAGACCAATAAGAAAACGCTGCTGAGTGAGCTGGCCGCCACATTGGATCTGGGCAAGCCCAACTATCAGGAAGATGGGAACCTTACACTTCTGGAGGATTTGCGTACCCGGCTGAATGACTACAGCAATGCGATCAATACTCCCGTTGGACAGTCCAGAGTCACGCCTTACCAGGCTCTGGGCAGATTAGCTGAGTATCAATTGGCGAACAAGGATATCACGCTGCCCAAAGTCCTTATGCCTAATATGGAAACCTGGACGGCAGAGCAGTTTACCAAAAGGCAAGCTTTGGTAGAGGAGCTGCAAAAACTCATGGAGTCAATGGGCCTGCCTGCCCTTCATCCGTTCTGGGGAAGCGGGATCAAAGTTGTGCTGCCTTTCGAGATTGAAACTCTCCGGCAACAGGTGCTCGCCGCGGATGAAAACCTTCAAGCTCTGCTTGACAGCTGTCGGGAATATACGCTAAAGCTTGGCAATCCGCCTGTGAAGGACGCAGCGGAGTTGTCCGTATATATTCAACTGCTGGACAGAACTGTCCAAGCACCTGATCTGAAGGGAGTGCTGGCAGATTCGGATAAGTGGGTCAGGGAAGCGGGGACGCTGGATAAGCTTGGGGAGGCAGGGCTTGCCTATTCACGAATCCATGAGCAGTATGATGCCCATCTGCTGCCGGAAGCCTGGGAGCACGATTGGATTGAAGAAAGGCAGGCTCTTGTAACTTATCAGGGCAAGTGGTGGAGATTTCTTTCTGGAACCTACCGTAAAGCCAGAAACAAAGTTCTTGGACTATGCAGGAATCTGAAGGATACCGGTTCGCTGCTGCCTCTTTTGGATGCCGTTATCGATGCGCGGCACCACGAGGTATTTATAGGGGCACACGAAACACTTGTGAGGGATCTGTTTCGAGAGGACTGGAAGGGAGCCTTCTCCAACTGGGAAAAGATAGCTGCCACCAGTAAATGGATGACTGCTCTTCATCAGGAAATTATTGCAGGCAGCCTGCCCCATTGGATGCTGGAGCTTCTGCGGAGTTCACAGAGCCCCGACGGTTTGGCTCTTGAGCGTCTGCGGGTTGCGTCTGCCGGTTTGAGCCGCAGCCTGACTGAGGTGAGACGTCAGATTGATTCGCTGGAGGAAGCGTTGGAATTCAATATGTCCAAGAGGATGGAAGACAGTTCCAAGCTGATTCAGCTGGATTTCTTTATGCTCGCCGAGCTATTGAATCTCTGGAAAGACCGTACCTCGAGTCTTCAGCAGCTGGCTTCCTATAATAATCTGGCCCAACTGTGCAGGGTGGAGGAACTGGACCCTTTCCTGCGGCTCATGGAGCAGTACACGGGGGAAGACCCTCCCCATTTAGTAGATTGCTTCCGTTGGAACTGGTATCAGGCGCTGGCCTCCCGCGCGTTTCTTGAACGCGATGTGCTCCCGCAGTTCGAAGGCAACCGGCATGAGCATGCCATAGTCAAGTTCCGGGAACTGGACCGGAAGCTGGTTGAGCTTAACCGTTTCAAGCTGGCGGATGAGCATTGGAGCAAGCTTCCCAGGCACGAAGCGGGAGGACAGCTGGGGGTTTTGCGCAGGGAGTTTGAGAAGAAAACCAGGCATCTGCCGATTCGTCAATTGATGGTCAAAGCCGGCCATGCGATTCAGGCGATCAAGCCCGTGTTCATGATGGGACCGCTCTCGATTGCCGCCTATATACAGCCGGGCAGCCTGGAATTTGACCTAGCTATTTTCGATGAGGCTAGTCAAGTCAAGCCGGTTGATGCCTTCGGCGCCATTATCCGAGCGAAGCAGGTCATTGTGGTCGGGGACAGCAAGCAGATGCCACCGTCAAACTTCTTTGACTCGCTTGCCAAGGAGGAGGAAGGCGATGAGGACTCTTTCATTGCCGATATCGAGAGTATTTTGGGACTTTTCGTCGGCCAGAACGCCCCGCAGCGCATGCTCAAATGGCATTACAGAAGCCGGCATGAATCGCTTATTACCGTGTCTAATCATGAATTTTACGATAATAAGCTGGTGGTGTTTCCGAGTCCTGATGCCAGTAAAAGCCATTCCGGTCTGATTTATAACTATTTGAGCGATACGCATTATGATCGCGGGCGGACGCGCACCAATAGGATGGAGGCCAAAGCTATCGCCGCAGCCGTGCTGCAGCATGCCCGCTTTCATCCAGAGCTGACGCTGGGGGTGGCTGCGTTCAGCATGGCTCAGATGCAGGCGGTTCTCGACGAGATTGAAATCATGAGGCGTTCAAACCCGATCTGCGAATCTTTCTTCAGCGCACATCCCCATGAGCCTTTCTTCGTCAAGAATCTGGAGAATGTGCAAGGAGATGAACGGGATGTGATCCTCATCAGCATAGGCTACGGAAGAACCTCCGAGGGTTATCTTGCGATGGATTTCGGTGCACTTAACCGCGAGGGTGGGGAGAGAAGGCTGAATGTTCTTATTACCCGTGCGAGACTACGATGTGAAGTATTCACGAATCTCAAATCTGACGATATCGACCTGAACCGTACGGGTGCGCGCGGCGTCAAGGCGCTCAAGACCTTCCTGAAATATGCGGAGCTAGGCATCCTTGACGTGCCAATGGAGACAGGGGCCGCGATGGATTCGCCGTTCGAAGAGGCGGTTTGCCGATCTTTGATAGAACACGGCCATGAGGTGAAGACGCAGATCGGCTCAGCAGGCTTCTTCATTGATTTGGCTATCGTTGATCCGCTTGTTCCGGGACGATTCCTGCTTGGTATCGAATGCGATGGCGCAGCCTATCACAGCGCCCGTTCCGCGCGGGACCGGGACCGTCTCAGGCAGGAGATCCTGGAGGGACTTGGCTGGACCATCCACCGGATCTGGAGCACGGATTGGTTCCGGCATCCGGATCGCGAACTGAAGCGGGTCATTCAAGCCATCGAACAGGCGAAATTCGCCGCAGCCGCCCCGGATACGGAGAAGACAGCCAGGGAGACACAAGGGAATTACGAAATCAGTCGTGATGAGGCAAAGGAGCAAGCGTCAGTGAGCGGGCTTGCAAAGTATAAAGCGGCTGAGCTTTCTATTGAACTTGCGGGACAGGAGTTTCATATGGTTCCTGTAGCGACAGTAGCTTCCTGGATCGCTCAGGTGGTTGCTGTTGAAAGTCCGGTTCATATCCAGGAGACCATGAAACGCATCAGTGAAGCATTAGGCATCAAGCGGGTCGGCAGCCGCATGCAGGATATCTTTGAGAAGTCGTGTTTTATAGCGGCCAATGTTGACCGCAGAGGAGATTTCCTATGGCTTCGGGATATGGATACCCCCGTTATCCGCAGCCGCAGTGAAATGAAGACAGGCAAGAAGCCGGAATGGCTCTGCGATGAGGAAATAACGGAGGCCGTGATGAAAGTGGCTCGGGACAGCTTCGGCATTGAACAAGATAAGGCGATTCCCCAAGCTTATCAACTGCTCGGTTTCTCGCGGGCGACCGAGGAAATGAAGGCACGCTGCCATGAGATTATCGAAGCTTTATTGGGCAAAGGGGAGCTGGCATTGAAGGGCAGTATCCTGGTTACGGATTAGATGACCACTGTTTGTAATGAAAGGTAAAGGGATCCGCTGTTGTTATGTGGGTTCCTTTTTTGACATGATTGCACGAAGCATTCCATCCCCATAGGCGCCGGAGGGAGGAATTTACCGCCTGCAAGGTACCCTTACCATCAAGCCGCCCCGTCCTACAGAATACGGGCCAGATTCCGGTAAGCCTTCGGGGGTATTCCTTCGCTGCTGCGGAATAAGCGGCTGAAATAATGAATATCCGGATAGCCAACCTGCGCTCCAATCTCTCCTACCGACAAATTCGTCTCCCGCAGCAGCCTTCTTGCCTCCCTGTGCCTGAGCATCTGCACATATTCCCCCGGCGGCATGCCTGCGACCTTCTTGAAGACCTTGATCATATGATCCTGATTCATAGCAAGCTGCTCGGCCAGAACCGGATTGGACCATGAAGCAGCCGGGTCGGCCTCCATGGCCGTCATCACTTCCAGAATCCGGTCGCCCTGAAGCGGCAGGTTGACGGGATTGTAAGTTCTCTGCGAGCGCAGCAGCAGCCCCAATACCTGCAGCATCAGCGCTTTGCAGAGCAAGTGATAAGCGGGCGGGCGCATCGTAAATTCATGCACGATCTGCTCCATCAGCTGGACGCATAATGGGGTAGGCGTGTAGACGAGCTTCTCCGAAAGCGGCTCGAAGCCCTCGGCCAGCGCTTCCACTCCGAACTTGATCTCCTGGACGGCCGCTTCGTTCACGACCATATCCACCTCGCTCACAATATCCAGCTCATCCTGAAAATCAAAATGAATGCCCATAAACTGCGCATAGGAAGAAAGCACCTCGTTGCGGTGGTAAACACCCGCCGGGATAAAGATTAATTGTCCGGGCGCAATATCGTGGCGCTCGCCGCCGATCCAGGTGGCAGCTTGTCCCTGGCGGACATAAAGCAGCTCAAAGTCATAGATCCGCCTGCCATCGAGCGGACCCTCCGGCATTTTTTGAAATTTGGCATAATGCACGCTGGGTGACCAGTCGCGAAAGGGAACCTGCTTGCGAAGAGGATATAGGAAACCGGAATTGTCCAAAAATTGATCTCCTTTCGCTAAATATTTCAGGCTGTTCTATTGTTAAAATAGCTTTAGCTATTACTTATTTAACATAAATGACGTTTCGTTGGCAAACGGTATTGTCCAAATACAGGTTATGGGAGGTTTTAATCATGAAAAAAGGAATCAATATTTGGTCGTTTCCGGACGGCATGCCCATTGCAGAATGCATCCGGATCGCCAAGGATGCCGGGTTTGACGGCATTGAACTGGCTTTGACCGAGGGCGGCGAGCTGGGTCTTGACATTACGGACGCCAAAATCAGCGAAATCCGCCAATTGGCTGTGGATGCCGGTATTGAAATTAGCGGGCTCGCGACAGGCTTATATTGGGATTATGCCATGACAAGCGACGACGGGGCGATTCGTGACAAAGCGGTCTCCATTTGCAAAAAACAGCTGGAGCTTGCGGCAGCTTTTGGCGTTGACGCTATTCTCGTTATTCCGGGCGGCGTTGGCGTTGATTTTATCCCCGGTTACCCGGTTGTACCTTATGATATCGCTTATGACCGCGCACTGGCGGCGATTAAGCTGCTGGCCGCGGATGCCGAAGCCGCAGGCGTTCACATCGGTATCGAGAATGTCTGGAACAAGTTTTTGCTGTCGCCGCTGGAAATGAGGGGCTTTATTGATGCCGTGGGTTCGGACTTTGTCGGCTCCTACTTTGATGTAGGGAATGTGGTTTATTCCGGTTATCCCGAGCATTGGGTGCGGATTTTGGGCAGCCGGATCAAGAAGGTGCATTTTAAGGATTACCGCAGAGAGGCTGGAGGCCTGGTCGGTTTTGTGGATTTGCTGGCTGGCGACGTCAACTACCCGGCTGTGGTCGAGGCCCTTCGGGAAATCGGCTATACGAACTATGTGACGGCGGAAATGATTCCTTCGTATACTCATCATTCCACACAGATTATCTATAATACGTCCCGTTCCATAGATGCGATTTTGAACGATTCGGCAAGAGCTTAAGGGAGGATGAAGAGACGATGCTAAAGGTTGGACTGATCGGCTTCGGATTTATGGGCCACATGCATATGGAGAACTATGTAAGGCTTCAGGCAGAGGGAGTGGAGGTGGAGCTTGTCGCCATTTGCGATCTTCTGATCGAGGAACTGAAACATCAGAAGGTGGAGGGCAATATCGCGACGGATTCCCAAATCACCGATTTGTCGAAATACCGTCTGTATGCGGACATTGAAGAGATGCTCAGCAGCGAGCAGCTGGATATGGTCAGTATCACGCTTCCTACTTATTTGCACGCCGACTTGACCTGCGATCTGCTGGGCCGCGGTTATCATGTGCTCTGCGAGAAGCCGATGGCGCTGAATTCCGCGGATGGCAGGCGGATGATTGCAGCAGCGGAGCAAAGCGGCAAGAAATTGATGATTGGTCAATGCCTGCGCTTCTGGCCGGCTTATGAATATTTGAAGGAAACGGTGGATTCCGGACGTTTCGGCGCAGCTACAGGGGGATACTTCTTCCGCGGCGGCGCGACGCCGGATGGCTGGTTCCGGATTGGGGAGAAAAGCGGCGGCGCGATGCTGGACATGCATATCCATGACACGGATGCCATTCACTGGATTTTCGGCAAGCCTGAGAAGGTATTGTCCATGAGCCGTAATGTGGTGCCGGGCAGCGGCTACGATATCGTATCGACCAACTACAGCTATGCGGACGGTAAAGTTATCAATGCCCAGTGCGATTGGACCTTGCAGGGGGATTATGGTTTCTCGATGGTGTACAGGGTTAATTTTGAAAAGGGCAATATCGTATTCGAGAACAATCAGGTGAAAGTAAATCCCAATGACGCTCCTGGCTTCATCGCCGAGCTGTCTCCGGATATGGGCTACTACCGGGAAATTCGTTATTTTGTGGAATCGGTCATGAACGATACTCCGATCACGACTGCGGAGCCTGTGAGCACGCTTGGTTCGCTTGAAATCATTGAAGCCGAGATCCTCTCTGCCGACCGCAGGGGAGAGGCGGTAACGCTGGGGAGCAAGAACGAACCGTCACCGCAGGTTTAATAGTAAGAAGAAACCGGCTGAATACCGTCCATCGGAGGCGGGTTTCTTCGGTTTTAGTACCACAAGGAGTGCAAAGATGTAAATTCATACGTTCTTGGTGTTCCAAAAAGGCGTTGAACTTCCAACGCCTTTTTTGCTATTTTCCGCGCTTAACATCCTCTCAATTGAAAGCTATACCAGTCGGTTTTTCAGCCATAGACGATATATGAGATAGACCAGCAGCAGGAAAGCGCTGTATATGCCAATGACCAGGAATGCGTTTGAGAGATCGGAGAATATATTTTTTCCAAGGTATGAGAATACCAGCATCGCCGGTATTTTGCCTAAAGAGGAAGCGGCCGTGTAGGTGAGGAGATTAATGGACAGAAAAGCAGGATAGATATTGACGATGGCTTGCGGAAATACAGGAATTATTCTGGCCAGGAAGATGACCAGAAACGGATTCTTTTCCATCAAAACCGTCCATTTCTCAAGCCTTTTATATTTAGCCAGGTAGGCTCTGCCCTTCTTCTGAAAATATATGCGCACAACCAGATAAACAATGACTGATGCGGTGGAAGCCGCAGCCCAACTGATTGCAGCGCCAATAAGCGGTCCGTAGATAAAGCCGAGCATGCCGATAATAATCTTGAAGGGCAGCACAGGGAACAGCAGAAAGCACAGGCTGAGCAAAAACATAGTCAGGTAAGATGGACGGCTGTACATCATCCAATCGGTTATTTCCTGCCTGTAGATCAGCAGGCATATAATTGCGGCCGCATAGATCAGTAAGGTCTGCCATAATTTCATTGCAATCTCCTTATAGGTTGAAGAGTTGAGTTTATCTTATCTTCGTACAACTCAATATCTATCTGTGGAGCATATCAAATCGGCTTATTCCTAAGCTTCCATCAACGCCAGCTTATTCGCCAGCATTCGTGAGATATGCGTTTGAACTTGTTCCAATTCGTTTTGTTTTCTTTCAATCTCCTGCATTTTTTGACGGAGAATCTCAACCTTCCTTGATAGGGATAGCTCATTTGCCTCATCGGCTTGAATCACTTCTTTTATCTCCGATATCGTAAATCCTGCAGTCTGAACCTTTTTGATCAACTGAAGATGCTCAACTGCCTCCTGGCAGTATTCACGATAGTTATTTTCTCCTCGCTGTACATGGCGTGCATCCAGAAGACCTTCCTTTTCATAAAATCGGATGGCGGGAGCCGTTAAGCCTGTTTTTTGTGCCAACGTATTAATTCTCATGAGAATCACCCCAAAAAAGGATTGACCTTCAACTATACTTTATACTTTATAGTTTATACTCTACTCGTCCAGCAGCACCATGTCAAAATGCAAGAAGAAGAGAAGGAGATGCATAAATGAGTACTATTCGAGCCATTGTTGTTTGTCCAGCAATCGAAGGACGTCTTAAGATTGACTATGTGAAGTCTCCCCGCCCTGCTTCATCTGAAGCACTTGTTCGTGTCTCTGCCGTCTCGCTCAATCTTGGCGAGGTCCGCACCTCGATGAGAGCGGCTGCGGGATGGCGGCCAGGGTGGGATCTGTCAGGAGTAATCGAACAACCGGCAGCAGATGGATCTGGACCGCCAATCGGAACAAGAGTCTTTGGCATGGTCCCTTCCGGATCATGGGCAGAATTTGTGGCTGTTCCAACGTCCTTTTTAGCGGAGATTTCCGAAAATGTCACTTTTGCTCAAGCTGCGGCGCTGCCCGTCGCTGGCCTCACAGCTTTATATGCTCTGGAGAGAGGCGGGTTTCTACTTAATCGCAATGTCCTGGTCACCGGAGCATCGGGCGGTGTAGGCCATTTTGCCTGCCAGCTGGCTCATCAAGCAGGCGCTGCAGTTACTGCGCTTGTACGGCGCGAAGAACGCGCCGCGAGTCTCCGAAAGACAGGAAGACACAATATAGTCGTTGGAGAAGACGCTGCTGCAGCTCATTCATCAGGACCTTACGATTTCATCGTGGATACGTTGGGTGGAAAATCGTTAAGCATTGTTTCGTCTTTTCTCGAATCCGGCGGCCGCTGTGTTAACGTTGGAGCTGCAACAGAGCCTGAGATGACATTAGAAGCCCGGCTAAAGTCCGTACCCGATGGTGTACTTGTCCTTGATGGGATTGGAGACCGGCAGGGTGTATCGAAGGATCTCGGCCGATTAGCTCAGATGGTTGCTGAGGGACGATTGCATCCGCAAGTGGCCCAGGAGTCATCCTGGACTGAAATTGCTGAGGTTGCCCAAAGCCTCTTAAACCGTCGTATCGCTGGCAAGGCGGTGCTTTCTGTTTCTTAATATGACATTTTACAATCACTGGAATGGAAGAAATGATCATTGGTACCGGGAGTGGCTGCATGGTTTATTCCGGATTTGGATTTAGGGTAGAGTGGAGCAGCTGTGCAGACAGCTGCTCCTTTCTTATTATAGACCCGGCACTCGAGTCACTCCAGGGCCGAAGGGAGCAGGCGATACTTCCCCTTAACCAAGGAAAGGCATTCACCACGAGCGGGAAATTTCGAATAACCGGGATTTTGTGAGTGTTCGCTATTGACACATTAAACTGTAGAGAATATTATTCGATTAATCAATCAAAAAATTATATGTATAATCAAATTTCGTGATGAAGGAGGGATTCACTCCGTTGAAAAAGCAAATAGAGAGGTTAAAGAAATGGCGGATAGCAGCTTTGCGTACAGATATGCCGCTGGTGCTGCTTATGGTGTTGGCTGCAATCGCGATTCCCCGCGTGGTCATTGAAGACTTGCAGCTGCTTTCGCTGGAGTCGCCTCTATATAAGGCGCTTTCTGCGGGTCCGTTTGTGATCTACCTTGGTATTGCCTTGTTACGGAAGAACAAAAGGCCGTTTTATGACTTTATCGTTCTAGGTACGCTGCTGGGCCTGTTTGTTGCGGTAACTCATCAGATCACCATGGACAATAATTTGCCTGAGCTCAAGGGAAATTTGAAAGATTTCTTCAGCCCGGCAGGGGAAGAGATAGTTATTCGCTTTGTGATCTTTATCAGAATACTTGCTGTCCGTTTCATGGGAGGGGTTATTATTGGCTTGATCGCAATCGCTGTTTGCAGGATTCGGGAGAGAGGAACGAAGAATCCATCCGGCAATTCAATCCTGTCTTCAGTACGGCTCCGCCGCCTTGCTCCAGCGCTGGGCCTGCTCCTTCTTGCACCATGGGTGGGTGAATTTTTACTGGGAGTCAGTCCGCTCCGGAACCTTCCCGGATTTCCGCTTATTGTGCCGCTGTACGGCGGAGGTGCCCTGCTCATTCGAGAGCTGGTCCGTCGTACCGGCCGCGGTTGGCCGTCCCTCTTCCTCTTGGCTGCGGCATATGGCGTTATTGAGGCGGGTCTGGTGGATCAATCGCTCTTTAACCAGGCCTTCTTAGGCCTTGAATCCCAGAAAGTCACACCTATTCCCGTGCTGGGGATCAGCGCCTACAACACCCTGGCTTTTGTGATGGGGCATGTCATATGGAGTATCGCCGTTCCTGTTGCACTTGTAGAGATGATGACGCCTGCCAGAATGACGGTACCCTGGTTAGGAAAGGCGGGTCTGATCATAACCGGCGGTTTGTATCTTATGGGTTGTGCCATTGTTTTCAGCTTTATATACGCCGATGAAAAATTCCTGGCTTCGCCAATGCAGTTGATGTGTGCAGCCTCTGCGGCGCTCGCGCTGATTGCTGTCGCCTTTGTTATTAAAAAGAAAAGGAGTCCTGATGTTCCTTCGGCCCGCCCGGTGCCAAAGCCATGGCCTCTTGGTGTGGGTGCATTTGCAGCGGCCAGCCTGTTTTTTATGAAGCCCGAAAGCTGGGCTGGTCTGACGATGGGCATCTTCATCTTATGCATCGTGTCGCCGCTCGTTGCCCATTGGTCACAGCAGCAGGAGTGGCGCTTGCGGCATCAATTCGCCTTGGTTGCCGGAGCTTTGCTGACGTATGCATGGGGAGGCTTTGCTTTGACATCATTGTTGTGGCCGTATGACTCTTTGGCTTGGACCGGAAATGTACTTTTTGCGTTAATCGCCGTAATGCTGCTGTTTGTGACCGCAAAACGAATACGCCAAACCCTTTAAGCAATCGAGACATAACGTAACTTTAGTTAACTGCAGCAAACGCCCCGCGGATACAGCCGGCATCCCGATCCCTGTTGCTTCAAGAATGTCCGGGCAAGCATGATCGCTAAATTCCAAGCCGAATGACCGTTTTTCCGAAGGATCTTCAAGGCTCCGGCTCCAGGTAATAACCAGATCATGTGTTTTTGAGCATCTGAAGAAAAGGGGTATTATTAAGCTGCCCGGCACTTTGAGCTTGATACGAAACATAAACAGGCAGCCGAAATGAAACGGCTGCCTTTTCCATACTTGATCCTGTTCCGAAACTTTTAAAATTCATTTCGAAGGACGATTCTGCCTATTATTTCTTTTGCATCCATCCTTCGATGCGCCTCAGACGCATTTTGCAGCGGAAGAAGGGTCACCGGAAAATCTATCTTTCCTTCCTCAAGTAATTGGAGAACAGCCTTCGCGGCCGGACGGCCGGCAGATGGGTTTCCACTCAAATAACCACCAACATTAAATCCCTGAACCCCTATATTTTTTAACCACAATGTGTTGCTCGAAATATCCACGGCATGCTCGCTTGCATTGCCTACAAGCAGAGCACGGCCGAGTGGAGCCATTAAGTCCAAGCTTGAAGCAAGCATATCTCCGCCTACCGGATCGACGACGATATTAAACTGTTCATCTGCTATTGCTGATGGAAAATCTTCGGCCAGTACAACATCGTCATAGTCTAATTCACGCGCAGCTTCCAGTTTGGAGGCAGTTCGAACCGTTCCAACGATGCGGGATGCTCCAAGTGAACGCGCAACTGCAGGGTACGCAGATGCCAGTCCTCCAATAGCGCCATGGATTAATACATTCTCACCTTTTTGAATGTGGGCCACCTTTGTCAGGGACAAATACGCAGTCACAGCGTTCGGGAGCGCCGACACGGCAAGCGCCGGGTCAATCTTGAATCCATCGAGAGATATGGTAAGAGCGGAATCGGCAACTGTAACAGTCGCGTACCCACCCAAACTCATCAAAGAAAGTGTAACGACAGGCTCGCCGATTCGAAAGTCGGTGACACCTTCTCCCAATTCACGGATAGTACCCGCAACCTCCAACCCAGGCACGTAGGGCGGCGAAAAAATAGGAATCGTACCGCGGCGAAGGAAAGAATCAATCAATCCGACTGCAGAGTGGGTTACATCAATGCTGACCTGCCCCGGTCCTGGATGAAGGTCTGGCGTTTCGGATTCCGAGAAGACGTCAGGACCTCCGTATTGTGTGACAACCATAGCTTTCATGTTGATTTCCTCCTTAAGACTGGGAATGGGCTTGCTTTTTAGTTTGTCAGCTCGCTGACTTCTTTATTTTCAATGATTTTCAGATGCAATAATAGTCCGATTATGCTTAAATATTGCCTAAGACTGCGAAAAAGGGACATAATACAATCCGAGAACGCAAACTATCAATCCCATAAATCAAAACGCTGGTCTATTTATTTTGTGCAAATTACTCGTAGGGAAGGAAGATGAAATGATAGAGAACATCTCTGCTGATACTAAACGTTGTCTGAGTAGAATTTTGACTCTGACTTCACAATTTTCTTTTTACGATGGAGTTTATCATACAAATATTCCGTTTTTATCCATACTTAAGGAAAACAAATCTATGCCCGTCGCACAAGGGGTTCTTGCTCCTTCTGTTTGTGTAGTCATTCAAGGGAATAAAGTATTGCAGGTCGGGCGGGAAGCAATTGAATACGGAGCGGGGAATTATCTTGCTTCAAGTATCAACATGCCAATCAAGGGGCAGGTTCTGAAAGCGACAAAAGAAACACCATATGTTGCGCTGCAAATTAATTTTACCTCTGAGGAGGTAGCATCGGTTGCTTTGGAGGCAAATGTTAACATCAATTCGTATAAAAGCTTAAGCACCGGCGCATTCATTGGGAAAACAAATATTGAAGCGCTTGGGGTATGTGAAAGGCTTCTTCGGCTTTCCGTTGACTCCCAGGCGGTCGCCTTTCTTGCTCCCGCCGCGAAGCGTGAGCTTATTTATCGCCTTTTAACTGGCGAGGAGGGTGATGTTTTTTATAGTAAAATGCTTTTGCATCAAGAGGCTGCCGGGATAAACCATGTAATTAATTGGATTACAGCTCATTTCGACAGTCCGTTTACGATCAGTCAATTAGCTGATTTGGGAAACATGAGCGTTTCCAACCTGCATCACAAATTTAAAGCCGTAACGACTATGACGCCGCTTCAATACCAAAAGCGGATCAGACTTCAAGAGGCACGAAGACTGCTTATGGGAGGTACGGTTGATGTAACCAGAACGGCATCGCAGGTTGGTTATGAAAGCTCGACACAGTTTATACGGGAATACAAACGTCTATTCGGACTTTCGCCCTTAAGGGATGTTCGAGCCATGCGGGCAGCAGGGGGCACAGAAAAGTAAGGAGATAGTCTGCTTTATATTGTTGCAGGTTCGATTGCTGCCGGGTCCGCCGAAATGATCCAAGCCAATAAAGGAATTAAATATGCCCATCACGAACAGTTTACTATTCCAGATATAGAGATTGCCCGACAGAACGAAAATGAAATAGAAGGGTGGGTGCAGCCTCATCCCGGCGGTCCATGGTGGCAGGTGCGGGCCGTCAGAGTCACTCATAACGAACAGACGGGAGCGTGTGTAGGATGAAAGTGTTATTTATTGGCGGAACCGGCCTGATTAGCTCGGCGGCTTCCAAACTGGCGATCGAGAAGGGCTTTGATCTTTATTTGTTAACCCGGGGAACCCGCGATCAGTTGGCGCCTGAAGGTACAACTGTACTTCATGGAGATATCAACAACCGTGCGGAAATGGAAACGCTTTTGAACAATCAGCATTTTGATGTCGTGGTTAATTGGATCATTTTTGAGCCGGATGGCATTGAGCGAGATATTCAGCTGTTCGCGGGAAAAACCAATCAGTATATTTTCATCAGTACGGCCGCTACTTATCAAAGGCCCCCGAGCTACTACATCCTGGATGAATCCACACCTCAGCACAATCCCGGATGGCCTTACGCCGTTAATAAAATAGCCTGCGAGGAAAGGCTCGTCAAGGAATATCGGGAACAGGGTTTTCCCATCACGATCGTAAGGCCTTCCCACACTTACGGTCCGACCAGCATTCCGTTTGCGATCTCAAGCGGGGCTCATCCCTGGACGCTTGTGGACCGCATCCTTAAGGGAAACAAGATTATTGTTCCGGGCGACGGCACTTCGCTCTGGACAATAACCCACAATACCGATTTTGCAAAAGGTCTGGTAGGGCTGTTAGGAAATACGCAGGCCATCGGCCAATCTTTTCACATTACCTCCGATGAAGTTAAAACATGGGATCAGTACTTGACTATCATCGGCCAAGCGGTCGGTGCGGAACCAAACATCATTCACATCACCTCGGAATGCATCTCGCTTGCCATGCCGGAATTCAAAAGCCAATTATTCGGGGATACGTGCAACAGCTACGTTCTGGACAACAGCAAAATCAAAGCTTTCGTTCCCGGCTACATGGCGACAACCAGGTTCGAGCACGGGATTCGTCAATCCATTGCCTATTTCAGCGAGCATCCGGAACGGCAAACCGTGGATGTAGCGCTGAACGCAAAAATGGATCATTTAATCGCGGCTTACGAGGCGTTTTTGTCGAAGATATAAAGACAAGCCACCGCAACTTTGTCCAGATGAGTAAAATGTTATTCCGGACGGGCGAATATTGCCAAGCTAAAAGACCTGTTCGCGGGAATCGTTCATGTGACGGAAAATTGAACTTTTTATCTATTAACCATAATCTAGAAATATTCGCGGGCCTTTTTTTGACTCTCCCTTCCTTCTTGGACTACCATTAGGTGGAAGGGAGTGATGGATCATGGGAAATGTTTTGTTCATTGGTTTTCCCGGAGAAGGACATGTCAACCCGACGGTAGGATTGGTTAAGGAGCTTACTAGCAAAGGAGAGAAGGTAACGTATTATTGCACGGAAAAATTCAGGGAGCGAATGGAAGGAGCCGGAGCTGAAGTCCGAATATATGAGGATTTCGTTGAAGAGCTGCTGAGCAAGGCCGGCCAAACGGACAGGGACCCGTTCATGTTCATGGAGTTTTTGCTGCGAAACTCGGAGAGGCTGTACGAGTCGATTCTGCCGCAGGTGCAGCGCGAAAACTACGATTATGTCATTTACGATCACATTTTTCTGGCCGGCTGGATGCTTGCCGAGACACTGCAGGTGCCAAAAATCGCCTCGTGCACGACGTTCGCCTTTCATCCCGAATGGGAAAATCCGATGAAGGATTTGATTCCGCCGGCCAAGCTTGCGGAATTTAGAGGCAAAATCGATGACTGGTCGGAGCAGATGCAGACCCAGTATCAATTGGACCTCAGCTTCCTTAAGCAGCAGATGGGAATCATGTGCCACCCGGTCGACATGACGATCGTGTATACTTCGACGTATTTTCAGCCGAAAGCGGATCGGTTCGACGGTTCGTTTCATTTCGTCGGGCCGTCCATCGCCGACCGCGCGGATGCACCTGATTTTCCGCTGCATAAGCTGAAAGGGCGCAAGGTCGTCTTTATTTCCATGGGCACCGTATTTAACCAGCAAAATGCCTATTACGAGATGTGTTTCGAGGCGTTCAAGGATCTGGATGCGGTCGTCGTGATGTCCGTCGGCAAAAAGACGGATTTGAGCGACCTCCCGTCGATTCCGGATCACTTTATCGTCCGGAATTATGTGCCGCAGCTCGAAGTGCTGCAGTACTCCGACGTATTCTTTACCCATGGCGGGATGAACAGTTCGAGCGAGGGCCTGTTCTTTGATACGCCGCTTGCCGTCGTGCCAGTCTCGGCGGATCAGCCTATCGTGGCCGGACGGGTTGCCGAACTGGGAGCGGGAATCGCGCTCAAGCTGAGCGAGATCTCTCCCGCGCAGCTGCGCGAAACGGCCAAGAAGCTGCTGAGCGATCCATCGTATAAGCAGCAGGCCGCCAAAATCGGGGCATCCTTCCGCGAAGCGGGAGGGGCGCGGAAAGCGGCGGAGCTCATTATGCAGTGGCGGCATCTTACGGCCTTATAAAGCGGTCGGTCTAGCATCCGGGGTTTGAAGGAGACCGATCAAGTTCCAAAATTTCTTGAGCAAGCCATACTGATGATGCAAAGGCAAAAAAAGTATCATCCAGATTCTGGTTGACGCTATTCGTAAGCCCATGATATAGTTTCCTTATTCAAGTTCCAATTAATGATCTAATAAAGGAGGTCACCAAGATGGCAAGTCCAATTATCCCAATCCAATTCAACTTCATAGGCTTGTATCCATCGGCTGGCCCTGCCGTGCGTCTGCATTAATTCCCCCATGTACCTCGCTCCAGGCGGTTTCGCCTGGAGTTTTTATATTTCATCTCCAGGTTCCCGTCTGCACGGTCACGGTCACGCCGCGATTGCTTTAAGTCAGAAAGGGGCTCTCCGCCACCATGCCGCAAACACGCAAACCAAAACAATCCATGTCCTGGCTCCTCCAATACCTGCGTCCCGTCAAATGGCGGATGCTCGCGCTGATGCTCTTGCTGTTATTGACGACGGCGCTCCAGCTCCTGAACCCGCAGATCGTCCAACGGTTCATCGACCAGGCGACCGGCTCGGGAAGCGTCTCCAGCCTGCTGTCTCTGGCAGGGCTGTATCTTGTCGTTGCCGTGCTCAATCAATTGTTCACAGTATCGGTCGACTACCTGGGGAATGACGTCTCCTGGCGTGCGACCAACCAGATTCGGGCGAACCTGCTCAAGCACACTTTACGGCTTGATATGCGGTTCCACAACGTAAAGACGCCGGGCGAGATGATTGAACGAATCGACGGAGACGTGACCCACATGTCGAACTTCTTCGCGATGTTCATCGCCAAGATCGTGGGCAGCTTCGTCCTGCTCGCGGGTATTCTCGGATATATGTTCGTCTATAACTGGCCGATCGCCGCGACGATGACGGCCTTCACCTGCCTATCCATCGGCGTCATGATCGGAATCCGTGACATGGGCGTGAAAGCCTCCCAATCGGAACGCCAAGCGAATGCCGCCCTCTTCGGCCTTATCGAGGAGCGGATCGCAGGCATTGAAGACGTACAAGCGAACGGTGGAGTACCGCATCTCATGAATCGCTATCACCGGGCAATGCGGTCGGTCTTCCTCTCCGGCCGCAGGGCTTGGATGCTCCGAATCATGCCTTGGAACGTCACGGTTGTGATGTTCACGGTCACCGTCACCATCGTGCTGATGATTAGCGTCCGCTTGTTCCTGCAGGGGCAGATCACGCTCGGCATGCTATTCCTCTTTTTTCAATACACCCAAATGCTGAACGACCCGATCGAACAGCTCGGCGATCAGCTGCAGGAGTTCCAGAAGGCGAAGTCCGGCATGCGCCGCGCCCAGGAGCTGCTCTCGCTGCGAAACGAGATCGTGGATGGCGATGACGACGAGCTTCCGCAAGGCCCGCTCTCCGTGTCGTTCGAGCAGGTGAACTTCAGCTACAACGAGGATCAGCGTATCCTGCACGACATCAGCTTCAAGCTGAAGCCGGGGGAACGGCTGGGCCTCATCGGACGGACCGGCAGCGGCAAGTCGAGCATCAGCCGGCTGCTGCTCCGTCTGTATAATTTGGACAGCGGCGTCATTCGGGTAGGCGGGGTGGATATCCGATCCCTGCGCCTGGAGTCGCTGTACCGCAGGGTCGGCATGGTCACGCAGGATGTGCAGCTGTTTGACGGCACGCTTCGCGACAACCTGACGCTGTTCAATCCGCACCTCTCGGACGATGAGATCCTCAAGACGACCGAACGGATCGGGTTGCAGCCCTGGATTGAGGCGATGCCCCAAGGGCTGGATTCACGCCTCTCCGCCGGAGGAGCATCGCTCTCAGCGGGGGAAGCGCAGCTGTTCGCGCTGACGCGGGTGTTCCTGACCCAGCCGAGTCTGGTCATCCTCGACGAACCGTCCTCGCGGCTTGACGCCGCGACGGAGGCGATCCTGCAGACGGCTGTGGATCAACTGCTGGAGCGGTGCACGGGGATCGTGATCGCCCATCGGCTGGCCACGCTGGACCAAGTCGACAAGATCATGGTGCTGCGCCAGGGCCGCATCATCGAGTTCGGCGCGAGAGCTGCCTTGGCGCAAGATCCGTCATCGGAATATGCCCAGCTGCTGCGAGCCAACCGACAGGAGGAATTGGCATGACCGTCACGCAATTCATGGGGAGATTGTTTCGTTACAACCCCGTTCTATATCTTGTAAATGGCCTGCTATGGGGGCTCTTCCACGCGATGCCCGTCGGCATCGGGCTTGGGATGAAATGGTACTTCGACCGAGCGACGACCCAGTCCCACGATTACCTGTGGCTCGCGCTGCCGCTGATCGTCGTCGCGCTGATCCGATTCTCCAGAGTCGGCATGTTTTTTATCGCCTTTTTCAAATGGGTGACGTACATCTATCACCTCCAAGCCGTTCTGCGCCGCAATATGCTGGCCGGGATCATGCGCTGGCCCGGACGCAATCTGCCGGCCTCTCCCGGGGAAGCGATGACCCGCTTCCGGGAAGACGTGGACGAAGTCGTTGAATACGTGGAGTCCTGGGTCGACTTTTGGGGCCGCGTGATCTACGCAGTCACCTGTATCGTGATTATGGCCCGAATCAATTGGCAGATTACGATGGTGGCCATCCTCCCGCTCGTCGTCGTCACGTTGTTCAACAACTTGTCTGGCAACCGGGCGAGACGGTATTCCCAGCTGAACCGGGAAGCGACCGGCCGGATCACCGGCTTCATCGCGGAGACGTTCGGCGCAGTGCAGGCCGTGAAGCTCGGACGGGCAGAGGATTACGTGCTGAACCGGTTCCTCCAGCTGAACGAGAGCCGGCGGAAGGCGGCCTTGCGGGACAATCTGTTCAAGCAGTGGATGAGATCGCTGAACCAGCATGTGCTCAGCATCTGCACTGGCGTCATCCTTCTGATGTGCGCCGCGGAGATGAAGGAGGGCCGCTTCACCGTAGGCGATATCGCTCTCTTCACCTCCTATCTGAGCACGTTCGCGTTCAGCGTTTCACTATTCGGCTACATGGTCTTCCAACACAAGCGGCTGCGCGTTGCGCTCGACCGGATGCGGATTCTGTTCCGTCCGGGAGAGGAGGACCGCATCGCGGATCATAGCGAGATCCATCTGTATGGCGATCCCCCGGAGATCGAAGCCACGGTCGCGAGCGAGGATGATCGACTACAAAGCCTGGAGGTTCGGGGTCTGTCCTATACGTATCCGAATTCGAAGAACGGAATCCGGGACGTCGGCTTCCGCCTGGAGCGCGGCAAGTTCCTGGTCGTTACCGGCCGGATCGGCTCGGGCAAATCAACGCTCGTCCGAACGCTCCTCGGCCTCCTGCCGAAGTCAGACGGCACCATCCTATGGAACGGGCGGTTGATAGAAGACCCGGCTGCCTACTTGAAGCCGCCGAGGACGTCGTATACGCCTCAAGTGCCGCGGCTGTTCAGCGACACTCTGGTCGAGAACATCACGCAAGGCAGTCCCGTCCCGCCGGACGCGCTGGACCGCGTCATCCGTTTGGCTGTAATGGAGCAAGACCTTCGAACGTTGGAGAACGGGCTCGAGACGTTCGTCGGCCCCCGCGGTGTCATGCTCTCCGGCGGACAGATTCAGCGTGCCGCCACGGCTCGGATGCTCATGACGCAGTCGGACGTATTCCTCTTTGACGATCTGTCTAGCGCGCTAGACATAGAGACGGAGAAGGTTCTGTGGGAGCGGCTGTTCCAGGAACGGGATGTGACCTGTATCGCGGTGTCTCATCGCAGAGCAGCGCTGGCGCGTGCCGACCACATCCTCGTGATGAAGGACGGACGGATCGAAGCCGAGGGCTCGTTGTCCGAACTGTTGGCGACCAGCGCGGAGATGCAACTGCTGTGGCAGGGCGAGGAGTCGAGGGTGGACGTCGAGGAAGAAGAGGCCGAACAGCCGGCGTGAGGTGCGAATGGTTGGACGCCGACAAGCGCTTAGCCAGGCTTATCTAACGGGACATAATAGCTCATTATATGAGGCAGCCGGTCAGATGGATCGGCTGCCTTTCTTTGTGTTCGCAATTGCTTTACAAATTTATCTACGGCAAATGACCTCTGGAAGAATACGACGTGTTTCTGAAGGAGCTCGAAACCACCTTTAAATATAACATTTATATGGATGCCGCCCGGCAGCAGTTGAAGGAACAAGTTGTCATTCTTTTTATTGATATAACAGGTAATTGAACTTAATTAATGTGTTCGTTTTCAGATATTCCCTGTTACAATAAAGGCATCATTTTCGCTAATATTTAATAGATATTTTTTAACAGGGAGTGATATTGAAATGACTGAAATATTACCGGAAGCTGTTAACCGATCTATGCGGAAGTTATGCGAATCGCTGGAAATTCGGATACCGGATACCGTAGAGTCCGTTTATGTATATGGCTCGACCGCTCTCCATGCTTTTATTGAAGGCTCAAGCGATATAGACTTTCTCGTATTTGTTAACCGAACGTTAGCGCCGTCTGACATCCGATTGATTATGGAAGCGCACGAGGATGTTGAACCAGCGCTCTCTGGAATGGATATTATGGGCTCCTATATCCAACGGGAGGATGCGGGTAAGTCCGTCGGAGCGATCTCTCCCGTTCCCACATATTTCGATAAAAAAATGCAATCTGACGGGGACGGGGATTTGAATCCGGTCACATGGTGGATCCTTCAAAGACATGGCATCTGTGTGTATGGCCAGCCTATGTCCTTCAATTATGAGCTGTCATCCGATGAGCTCACCCAATACGTTATTGAAAATATGAATTCATATTGGGCCGGATGGATTGACCGATTGGAGCAAAAACTTAATTCGCCGGGTATGACTGAGCAGGCAGTCTCAATGGAACGGAATGACTTTGCAGTTGAATGGTGCACCCTCGGTATGCTGCGGCAATTTTATACGATTCGAGAGCATGACGTGACCAGCAAAATTGGTGCCGGCGAGTATGGCCTTACACGATTACCCGAACGCTGGCATGGACTTATCCGCGAGGCCATCGCGATCAAGCGTGGAGAGCATCCAAGAGAATATGCTTCGCAATTGAAACGGATGCATGACCTAGTCGAACTGCTTCGCCTGATTCACACGGAGAGTAACAATGTCTACAAAACGAAGATTTCTTGAATCGTTCTTTAATACCGCCGAACAACACAACTAGAATCCATTGATTTTTACAGTCATTATGTATAGAATTAAATGACGAAAAATTTCCGGAAGGAGTGGGGATATGAGAGTAAAACAGAAGCCAATCCATTTTACATTTTCATATTCTTCTCCTTTCATCAGGACACTAAAGCGTTCACCGCTTTAGTGTTTTTTATTTTTATGGAGGTGTAATGATGACGAAATACAAAAGAGTGCTTATTAAACTAAGTGGCGGAGCAGTCGCAGGAAATACTGAATTCGGTTTTGCGCCGGAAAGATTGGATTACATCGCTAATGAAATTATGTCCGTTGTGAACCTGGGTGTAGAGGTATCCTTGGTTATAGGCGGCGGAAATATATTTCGGGGAAATATGGCGGAAAGTTGGGGAATCGAAAGAGCAGAAGCTGACAACATCGGTACCCTTGCAACTGTTGTCAATAGCTTAATGCTCCGTGGAGTACTGAAGGCCAAAACAAATAAAGAAGTTCGAGTAATGACAGCAATACCGATTACATCAGTTGCCGAGCCGTATATCAGGCTAAGGGCCGTTCACCATCTGGAAAAAGGGTACATTGTCATTTTTGCGGGAGGAAACGGGCAGCCTTACGTAACAACTGACTATCCTTCGGTACAAAGAGCGATTGAAGTTAATTGCGAAGCGCTTTTAGTTGCAAAACAAGGTGTAGACGGCGTTCTCAATGCAGACCCAAAGTACGATAAAAATGCCAGAAAGTTCAAATCCCTTCATTACAACGATGTTTTACAACATAACTTGAAGGTGATGGATCAGTCGGCATTCATATTGGCAAGAGACTATAATCTGCCAATGTATGTGTTCAACTTTGACAAGCCAGGTTCAATGAAAGAAATTTGTGAAGGGGAAAACATCGGAACGATCATTAGCGGTGAATCAGTTCTGGAATTGGAATGAATAGAATATTGTTGCCGCGGGTTTCTTCACAAGTACGACGAAGACGCCCGTTTATGTTTTTGGACAAGGAATGGAAAGTACTTGAACAACTCTATGAAAAGTATAATATGGATAGTAAGCTGTATTTCATAGACAAAGAAAAAGAGGGAGTGTTCATGAGGGTGAGTCAATATGATGCTGCTGAATATCATGGGGTGGTGGAATTTAGATGAAGAATGGCGATCAGAAGTATTTTACTAGCGAGGTCACTCTGACTTTGAAAGCGGTTGCCGACCGGATGATTCCGGAAGATGCATGGCCTTCGGCGACCGGTGGAGGAGTCCTGACATACCTGAAACGCAGTGCCGCACAGGATGCTGCTGCCTGGACGGATGTGATAGAACCTGGACTTCGCTCACTGGAGGCAGAAGCATCAGCTCTCCATAACCGACCATTTTCGGAACTGCCGTCTCATGAGAAAGATAGCCTGCTCCACGACGCCGAGCATGATTCCTTTCGGGACTGGCCTGTTTCGTCTAAACGCTTCTTTGACACTTTATTGTGTCTGGTCATCGAAGGCTACTATGGCAGTCCTGAGGCGGGCGGGAATATTGAAGGCAAGTCTTGGGACATGATCGGATTTCGCCCGGGCCCGGTATCCGAAAGCCATGTGCCGGCCACGGAAACCGATCTGCCGCAAAAATCCTTCGATCAACTTCGTGATCAGTATGATGTGATCATCGTTGGAGCTGGGGCTGGCGGATCGGTAGCGGCGGCTGTATTGGCTGAATCCGGACTTCACGTTCTTGTCGTTGAGCGCGGAAGCTGGCTTCGTTACAGTGAGGTAGGCAGCGATCACTTGCGTAACCATCGTTTCAGCAAGTATGGCCATAATACGGGACCAGGATTGGAAGGCAACCCTCGTACGATTCTATTGGCGGGCGGAGACGAGCGGATCACCGCGCCTTTTGAAGGCGACTATCATAATAACGCAATGACGCTGGGTGGAGGAACACGGATCTACGGGGCGCAGGCATGGCGATTTCATCCGGATGACTTCCGTATGGCAAGTCGCTATGGGATACCAGACGGGAGTTCGCTAAGCGATTGGCCGATTCGCTATGAGGAGCTCGAACCTTATTACATGCGTGCCGAGTGGGAAGTCGGTGTCTCCGGTGATGGGAATGCCCACCCTGGACGCGGGAAGCGGCAACGCTCTTATCCAATGCCGGCGCTGCCGCGTACGCTGGAAGCAGAACGCCTGGCCCGGGCGGCAGAGAAGCTGGGATGGGAAGCGGGGCCGGTTCCTCTCCTCATCAACTCCATCGACCGGGACGGTCGGCCGGCTTGCGGCCGGTGCGGCCAGTGTGTCGGATTTGCCTGCCCGACCAACAGTAAGAATGGCGGGCACAATACGATGTTAGTAAGGGCTGTTGCTACCGGCAACTGCGATCTGATCTGCGATAGCACAGTAGAGCGCATCGATACCGAGGGAGGAAGACATGCCACCGGGGTTCGTCTTGTGCAGCAATTGGACGGCGCTATCCAGCGGCGGCAAGTGCGGGCTGGGCATGTTGTGGTTGCCGCCGGAGCCATCGAAAGCGCACGCCTTCTTCTCAACTCGGCAAGCGTTTCGGAACCGCATGGAATCGGCAATCGGAACGGACAAGTAGGAAGAAACCTTCAAGGCCATGTCTATTCTGGCGCTTACGGCCTCTTTGATGAACCGATTCAAGATGGTCTTGGTCCGGGGGTGAGTATTGCCACCTTCCGTTTTGACCATCGCAACGAAGGCGGAATAATCGGGGGCGGATTGCTTGCTAACGAGTTTACTCGGCTGCCGCTTATTCACTGGTATCGGGCGCTTGCGCCGGATGCTGCACGATGGGGGAGCGCAGGCAAGGACACGATGCGCGAGAGTTACCTGCGCACCAGCCAAATTCAGGGACCGATTCAAGAGATCCCGAGCGCCGAGTCCAGAGTGCGGCTATCGAAGACGGTCAAGGACCGCTTTGGCATACCTGCAGCCCAACTCTCCGGAAGTGTCCATCCCGAGTCTCTTCGAGCTTCAGCCATGCTGGCTGAGCAAGCGGAGAAGTGGCTCTGGGCCGCCGGCGCAAGCGAGGTATGGCGAACTCGGCCAGGTGGCGGGCTTAGTGCCGGTCAGCATCAGGCGGGTACACTGCGCATGGGAAATGACCCTTCGACATCCGTCACTGATCCCATTGGCCGCATACATGGATACGACAATCTCTGGGTGAGCGACGGCTCTGTGCACGTGACCAATGGCGGCGTTAACCCGGTGTTGACGATTCTTGCCTTGGCTTTCCGCACGGCAGAAAATCTGGTGAAACAAGGGTAGCGAGATGATGGGATATGCGTGACCAAGGCACTTTACCTAATAAGGCAGAGACAGTTTGCTGTGTCCTCGTTCGTGTACTCCGTTTTGAACCAAATCATCATGGCTGCTTTTGTATGAATACTAACAGACAAGGAATTGTCTTGCTTTGGTATTCCAACGAAATAACCCTTAAGGAGTATGTTCAATGAAGCCTGTACTCAGTTATACAATCTGGTTTTCACAGCGGACCGGAAGTACCTTGCTGTATAAAGCACTCGAATCGACCGGGGTAGCAGGAATTCCAGGGGAGTGGCTGACGGAACCAGATCCCGCTACATTCGGCTACCAGGACATACGGCAAATGTGGCAGAATGGTATGACTCCAAATGGCGTATTCGGGCTCAAGATCTCGTCAGTCAAGTTGGATGAATGGTTGCGTACATTCCAAAAGGAGTTACTTCTGCCTGACGGGTTGTCCGGGCCAAAGATTTGGGAAGAAGCTTTCCCGGCTTGTAAACACATCTTCATGACCCGTCGTAATAAAGTGAGGCTCGCGGTGTCGTGGTGGAGAGCGATCATAACCGGTGAATGGCATCGGGTACATGGCTTGCAGCCGCATCAAGAGGAGATAGTGGAAAAGTATTCCTTTGATGCAATCAATCATTTGCTTGTGGAGTGCACGTTGCGTGAAGCTGCCATGGAAGCTTTTTTCGCAGAAGAGCATATTGTACCCATGACGATTGTATACGAAGACTTTATCCGGAACTACAATGATACGGTTATGAAAGTTTTGAGCTTTCTGAACATATCGACGGAAGCTATTCAGGTCGCTTCTCCCTTCTATGACCCAATCGCCGATGATATCGCTGAAATCTGGGTACAACGTTTTCGCAAGGAGCGGCAAGCGGGCTGGGACAACATAGCCTGGTGATTTCATTGAGCAGCATATATCTGGTTATGGGGATGAAGGTGATGCAACGCAAAATGATCTTAGTTTTGATGGCAAAAGTGCCTGTTTTGCATACACTCCAAATAAAGGCGCAGGAGGGAGAATCATTGTACATAAGAAAAGCTTGTTTAGAGGATGCAAAGGGTATTGCAAAGGTTCACGTCGATAGTTGGATATCTACTTATAAAAACATTATTCCAGATGAGTTTTTAAAGAACCTGTCTTATGACCAACGAAAGGACCTGTGGGAACGTAATATCTCTAAAAAGGGGAATTATGTGTTTGTCTCATTAAATAATGAGGGAGAAATCGTAGGATTTGCAGATTGCGGAAAAAGAGAAAGCAATAATATCGATAATTCTGGTGATTTGACATCTATATATTTGCTTGAAGAATTTCAAGGAAAAGGTGTAGGGAAGAAACTTTTAAAAGAACTTTTTCTTCAATTTGAAGAACTCGGTTACAATAGAGTCTTTGTTGAGGTATTAGAAGATAATAAAACCCGTTATTTCTACGAATATTATGGTGCCGATTTATTTAAATCAGAGATGATAACAATTGCCGGTAATGAATTGAATCTCCTTATATATGAGTGGAGTAATATTGGCGAGGTATTATCTAAATTAACAAGGTGAGGAAGGTTTGTTGCAATCAAAAATGGCAAAACATTAATTTGTCGTGATTGAGCTGACTGGGCACGTTAGTGAGGAGCTTGCCGCGCGGCAGCTCCTTTTCGTTTGTTGAAGTAACAGGCGGGATAGCGCAGGATGGAGAAACCTAAAAGCTATAAAAGTAAAAAGGAGGAATGGATTTGAGGACGGATATAAGTAATTGGATGCCAATAACTGTGTCGGAAATAAATAAAATGTTTTCGGACATGCCTCTTTACTGGTGTATCGCTGGAGGTTGGGCTTTAGATTTGCATCTATGCAAGCAAACAAGGGAACATAGCGATATTGATGTTATTATCATTCGAGATGAGCAATTAATCGCCTATCAGTATTTAAAACGTGATTGGAAGTTATACAAGGCGGAGGATGGTAAGCTTGATCTTTGGGAAGATGGAGAATATTTGAACTCGACAATGACATATGGATTAGTAGGAGCAGCGAGACGCCTTGGGCTTTTCAAATAATGATAATTGATACCGAAGAAAATTCTTGGATTTATAAGAGGGATAAATCAGTTAGAAGACCACTTGATGAAATTTTTTTGAGAACTGTTGAAGGCATACCTTATTTGAGACCTGAAATCCAACTTCTCCATAAAGCGGGTGGTTCGCAAGTACGCGAAAAGGATTATAATGATTTCCAAACCATGCTTCCGTCACTTCTACCACAAGAAAAAGCATGGCTGAAATCTTCTTTAAACCGGCAATTTCCAGAAGGTCATGCCTGGGTCAAATTTCTATAAATTGTATAACCTAACTGCTTGTTGCTGCTATTAACAAACGGGTACGATAGGGTGAAGCAGCTGCTCCATTTTTTAGAATTAATAGCTCAAACGCCAAACCACGACATTCGAGCGGAAGGATAGATATCCCTATGAAATCATCCATGACAGAGCTTTATGTGTCGCACGAAACTCGACTTGTCCGCTATGCCGATGTGTCCACTGCCTTATCGTTGCTCAGCGATGAACGGCTTCGAGAGCGAGTGGAGGATGCTGCGGTTCTTAGTACAGATATCGGTGGCACAACGGCGTTGTTGCAACTTGAAAACATGTCCATCTTCGTGAAAATAGTACCGCTTACGGAATTAGAAAGACGCACCCGGAATGTCATGTCTACTGGAAACGCGTTTGAACTCCCTCCGTTTTGCCATTATGGCTTAGGTTCACCAGGTGGTGGAGTTTGGCGAGAGGTCGCCGCCCACACCATGACCACCAACTGGGTGCTGGCGAAACAGTGTGAGAGCTTTCCGTTAATGTATCACTGGCGGGTGTTGCACAGTCCGAAACGACGTGCGCCACTCCCGGAGGAACTGAGAGATGTTTCCCGTATGGTTGAGTTTTGGGGTTCCCAGGCAGTTCGGGATCGTATCGAGGCAATTGAGCAATCAGTGGACAGTGTTGTACTGTTCTGCGAGTACATACCCTATAACCTGCACGACTGGCTTACAGAACAAGTCGCTATTGGCGAGGATGCAGCCGCCTCAGCATTTAGATTGGTGGATTCTAACCTGCGGTCTGCTGTCTCGTTCATGAATGTGAATGGGTTACTACATTTCGATGTTCACTTTAGAAACGTTTTAACCGACGGACACCGTGTTTATATTTCGGACTTCGGTCTTGCAACGTCTTCTCGGTTTGAGTTGTCCGATTGCGAATTGGAGTTTCTCGAATTGAATAAGGCTCATGATGGATGTTATGTGGTAACAGAGCTTGTGAACTGGCTTGTAACGGCCTTAGGCGGTACTGTGAATCAAACAGAACGTATAAACTTCATACGCCAATATGTTGAGGGTAACGAGTCGCCAGCGGTGATGGATTCAGCAGCCGGGATTATCGAGCGGTACGCTCCAATAGCCTTAGTGATGAATGATTTCTACACGAATCTCGTTTCGGTGAGCAGAACTACGCCATTTCCAGTCAAGGAGATTCAACGTATCTGTGCAACAATCGGGTTCGAGCCGGGATTGAGCTAACCGGGCATGATAATTTAATAAAAAGGTGTGCCGCGCGGCAGACCTTTTGCTTAGCAACCAGGCAGACTGCGGCAGCTTTAATGACCGCAGAACATCCATAATAACCCCAGAAAGGCCGCGGAATCCGCGGCTTTTTTTGTTTCAAAGCGGCTATTCTCTTTCTCGTGACGATGCGCTGCAAGTGATTAGTAAGCGGTACATATTTAAGGTTTATGTAAGGTTCGGATTAAAATCCTGTAAGGTGGGGCTGTTACGATGTGTTTAGCGACATAATTCGTTTCTTTAAGGAGATAGACAAATGAAAACCATTCTGCAAGCTGTTGATTTGCAAAAGACGTTCGGAACCAAAGAAAATGAATATCCGGCCTTGCAGGGCATCGACCTCGATATAAAGGAAGGGGAATTCGTCGGGGTGATGGGCCCTTCCGGGACAGGGAAATCGACATTGCTGAACATTCTTTCGACCATCGATACGCCGACCTCCGGCAAAATCACGATCGACGGCCAAAATATCATGTCCATGAGCGAGGTGGAGCTGTCCGATTTCAGGAGGAATAAGCTGGGCTTTATCTTCCAGGATTATAATCTGCTCGATACATTGACGGTACAGGAAAATATATTGCTTCCGCTCGCCTTGTCCAAAGTGCCGCCGGCGGAGATCAAGGCGCGGGTGGGCAAAATCGCGGATACGTTCGGTATCGCTCATATTCTCGGGCAGTATCCGTATCAAATTTCGGGAGGCAGAAGCAGCGGGCGGCGGCGTCGAGGGCAATGGTTGCGTCAGCCTCGCCTTATTTTGGCGGACGAGCCTACCGGCGCGCTCGATTCGAAATCGGCAGCCGGCCTGCTGGAAAGTTTGCAGGAGCTCAATCTGTCCGAGCATTCAACCATTATGATGGTGACTCATGACGCTTATGCCGCCAGCTATTGCCAGCGGGTCCTCTTTATAAACGATGGCCGGCTCGTTAGGGAGCTTCATAAGGGTCAGGGGACGCGCAAAGATTTTTTTCAGCACATTCTGGAAGTGCTGGCGTCGCTCGGAGGTGGCTATCATGAGGTTTGTTTAAAATCGCCGGAAAAAATATCCGGAAAAATTTCGCCCATTATTTCCTCTATTTTGCTTCCATGATTTTCAGCATTGTCATTTACTTTACCTTCGTGTCCTTAAAATACGACAGCACGATTCAGTCGGTATCGGACGGAGCGATCCAGATCAGGTCCGCTTTCAGCGGCGCGGCAGTCGTGCTGGTCGTATTCGTCGCCATATTTATCTGGTGGGGGGAGCGATAAGCTGACCTTCAAGGAACTGAAGAAATACAATGTTCTGAACCAGCGAACGGTGTACTTCACTATCGTCGTCAGCGATGAAATGTATGCGAAGCTGAAGACCAAGTCCCCGGCAACGACCGTCGAGGCTTACGGCATCACCCGCCAGGACAATGCCAAGCCGCTGACGCAGGAGCTGGAGGGCATTCTGCCGGAGAAAGCCAATTTTACAAGCTTTTACAGCGATTACTCCCTGGGAATGCAATCGACCGGCCTGATCATGTTTATGGGCGGATTCCTGGGCCTTGTCTTCTTGGCGGCGACAGGCAGCATCATTTACTTCAAGCAATTGACCGAAGCGAATTCGGATAAAGCGCGGTACCGGATTTTATATCAGATCGGCTTTAATAAGAAAGAGATCCGCCGCGCGGTCGCCAAACAGGTCAGGTTTATTTTTGCCCTGCCGCTGGTTGCCGGAATTGCTCACTGTGCGGCGGCCTTATCGGCAGTGTCCCATCTGATGCAGTCGGGCTTGGCCATTCCGGTTGCCATCTGCATGGGGGTCTATACGTGTATTTATCTTATCTACTATTTGTTCACGGTGAATGCCTACTGCAGAATCGTAACGAACTTCAACTAAAGGAGCGATTGGTGATGAAAGCTTTCCTAATCACAATTATAACCGTACTTGTCTTGCTGTTCGGATCCGTCCTGCTGCTTCAAAACGTGAATCTGAACAGGCTGGGCACACACCAATATTATGTCCAAGTCGGCAAAGGCGTGAAAATGGAAGATAAAGCGGACAACGGCATGACCTATGTGTATTACCAATATACGCTGGACGGCTTCGACAAGGACGGCAAAGAGAAGAACGTTATATTTACCGCAAACAAAGAATTGCGCAAGGATGCTTACTTGCGCGTATATCTGAAAGGCGGCAAGGCGAGCTCCTATCAGGAGGTTCAGGAGCAAGAGCTGCCGGAGCCGGCCAAGCGGGAGCTGGAAGGTCATTAATACGGAATTTTGATCATAAGGAGAGCTGAAAATGAAAAAAACAGTTTTTGCGTCCGCAACCCGAAAAGCCGTGACTTATTCCATTGTATTCACACTTGCGGCTTTCCCAGCCGCCATTGCAGGGACCGCCTCGGCAGAGCCGGCAGCGGCTGCCCGGCAAGCCGCGAATATTGGCGAAGCGCCCGCGCCTGTTCAATATCGGATCGATGCCCGGCTGGATGAAACGAATATGCATATCCTGGGAAGCGAAACAGTCACGTACCGGAATACGTCGAAGGATACGCTGCGGGAATTGGTCTTTCACACGTATGCCGACGCCAATCGCTCGGCATCCACCCAGTCTGCGACTTTTGCAAACAGCAACAAAGAGATTCTGAAGAATAATCCGGCATTGAAGTCCGACGACTTTCTCGGAGGCATCGATATAAAGGAGGTGGCTGCCGATGGTCAGCCTTTGACATACAACAATGCCAATCAGGCGTTCACCGTTCAGTTGAAGCAGGAGCTTAAGCCGGGCGAGGCGGCGAGCGTGCAGGTCAGCTTCGATGTCACAATTCCGTATGGCCAGGAGCGCTTATCGCATTATAAGGACATCATCAACGGAGCGCATTGGTTTCCCGATATGTCCATCTATAATGATGGCACGCATCAATGGGATCGGGCGCCGTACAGCACAACTTTCGAATCCGACTATTACATTTCCTCCGACTTCCAGGTACATCTCAATGTGCCGGACTCGTATCAAGTATTGATGCCGGGAACGATTACCACCGAGGAGGACCGGGAAGAAGCAGGGCGAAAAACTGTATCCGCCGCTGCTGCAAACACACGGGAGTTCGTCTTTTTTGCAAGTCCTGACTATAAAGTGGAGAGCGTGACGAGGGATGGGTTGACCATCGAATATTATTATTTCGACAATCAGCCGGATAAGAAAAAGCTTGTAGACCGGTATATCGATCAAGCCTTTCAAGCGATCGGGTTTTTTAACGAAAAGTACGGCAAATACCCGTATCCCGAATTCCGGATTGCCGAGTCGTACGTTGAAGGAGCCGCGGTCGAATTTTCCCGGGCTATTCAGATGGGCATTCTGCAAAGTAAGGCTGACCCGACGAAAGATACGGTATTCGTCCATGAAATCGCGCATCAGTGGTTCCATTCGCTAATCGGCAACAACTCGGAGAAGGAATCGTTTCTGGATGAAGGCTTTGCCGATTTTTCCAGCGCTTATTTTTTTGAGAAACAGGGAGATGCCTTAAACGGCTTTCAAGCTGTTCGATTCGATGAATCGTCCTTCGATGCGCCCGTCACCTCATCCAACAGCGAAGTTGGCGATTTGGCGAATCCGGTCTTTTATGTGAAAGGCCGGCAGGCGATTTACCAGCTGTACCGCACGGTGGGCGAAGAGAAGTTCGATGCGTTCATGAAGGAATATTTCAATAGGTACGAATATAAAAACGCATCGATTGACGGGCTTTTGCAGACGGTTAAGGATACATTGGGGAGCGCGGCAGCCGATGAGATGGACAAGTCTGTGCATGAACCGAACTTTGTTCTGAAGCAGGAATACCGGCTCACGGACTCAGAGAAAGCCGCATACACCCATAATGTTTTCCAGCAGGCATACGAATCTTCCCTGGAAGTGCCGGATCTTCCCTTTGAAACAATGAGCCGGATCATAAGCAAGGCACTGCAGGGGGAACCGGTGGCCATCGTCTTAAGCGACGATGCGGGCGATAATGAAGGGCAGGAAAAGTTCGTCACCGATCTGAAAAGCATGCTGGCCATCTTCGGAATTCAGCCCGAGGTCATCACAGGCCGCCGGCAGTTGAAAAGCGAAATGGGAAAAGAACTGGCGGTCAGCAATATTATCGCGATCGGCAATGCCGAGTCGAACGGGCTTATTCAAGCGCTGAAGCCAGGCATCATCCAAAATTCCGGGGACATCGGCTTTGCCTGGAAAGACAGGATGGGCAAGCCGGAAGCGGAGGGAGCCTATATTATCAAGCACCCCTATAATCATGATCGCCTGCTGCTCCATTTTTATTGGAACCGGGATAAATTAAACGGGGAAGCCGAGGGGCCGATTGCGGCGCAGATGTCGAAGGTCTTCAATTTTACCTCCGATTTTTATCAATATTATGAAATGGGAAAGACGGGAAAAATCATCTCGGAAAAGAAGCTTGTCAACCCCATTTCGAAATTTTTCGCAGAGTAGCAAAGGCATACCCCTTGCGGCCGGACATTTGTATAGTAACCTGTTGGGAGGGTAATATGAGGGTATGTCCCGGGTTCGTCTGCCTCGGCAGCGAATCCGACCCAGGCAAGGAGGCTGTGAACGGTTTGACGCTCAATCATAAGGTGCTCATTGTGGACGACGAGGCGGACATTGTAAGGTTGCTGCAAACGGTACTGATCAAGGAACGGATCGGACACGTATACACGGCGGCTACGGCGGAAGAGGCTTGGCTGGAATTTCAGAGAAGGCAGCCGGATATTGTCGTTCTGGACATCATGCTTCCGGACGGAGAAGGGTACGACGTATGCAAAAAAATTCGCAGCGTCTCCAATGTACCCATTTTCTTCTTATCGGCAAAAACCGAAGAGATCGATAAAATTCTGGGCTTCGCGATCGGCGGCGATGACTATATTACCAAGCCGTTCAGTCCGAAAGAAGTAGCCTACCGGATCAAGGCCCGCTTCAGGAGAGAGGATTTCTCTCAGGAAGGGGAAAAAACGGGGCATTTGATCAAGGCAGGACCGTTTGAATGGGATGAGCAAAAAGTCGAATTAAAAAAGAACGGAATGCTCCTTGAATTGAAGCCGAAGGAGCTGGGCCTCTTTACCTATCTGCTCAAGCATCCAAACCGGATTATAAGCAAGGAAAGCCTGTATGACCATGTGTGGGGCGAAGAGTTATTCGGATTCGACAATACGGTGATGGTTCACGTCCGAAGGCTTCGGGAAAAGATCGAAGACGATCCCTCCAATCCGCGGTATCTGGTTACGGTTAAGGGATTGGGATATAAACTGGCCGTAAAGGATGATTGACCGATGAAATGGCAGTTGACCGGCAGATACCTCGTATCCATCGTACTCATTGTCGTCATTGTGATCGTCATGAACATCACGGCGGTTATTGCGCTGCTGGTGATGAACAGCGGCTTTCTGGCTCAGACCGAAGGGAACTTCGCCGAGTCGATGACCCGTTCCTTCGGGCAATATATTCAAGTTTCGCCGTCCGGAATCTCGGTATCGGACGGGGGAAAGGAGCTTCTCGTCCGCCATCAGGCATGGATTCAGGTTTTGGATGAAGACGGCAGGCAGCTGTACAGCTACCGCGCTCCGGAGGGGGCAAAGACCAAATATACGCCGCTGGATATTATAGATATTTACAAATACCTGGAGGTTAACTACCTTTCAACGGTTTTTGTGGGGGAAAAAAAGGTTCAGAATCTTCGCTACAGCTACTTGATCGGGTTTAAAGATCCAAATCTGCGGCGAGTGGTCGTAGCGCTCGATATCCGCAACACCGGTCAAATTTTGAAAAACGGCAGCCTCGTTCTGATTGTCCTCGATGGGTTGATCGCGCTGTTCATCGGCTATCTGTTCAGCAAACGGCTGACGCAGCCGCTGTATGTGCTGATCGAGGCCATCAAGCGTATGGCGAATAAAAATTACAAGGTCCAGTATAAGCCCGAGGGTGTATACAAGGACGTTTTTCTGAACGTCAATTTGCTTTCCAGTGAGCTTCAGGCCAACGAAATCGAAAGAAAAAAGCTGGATCGGATGAAGGAAGAATGGATCGGCAATATTTCGCATGACATCAAAACGCCCTTGTCTTCCATTCAAGGATACGCGGAGATGATCAAGGACAGCGACTATCAATTTTCCATCGAGGAAATAAGGGAATATGCAGAAATCATTGAACGGAAATCGCTGTATTTGAAAGAGGTCATCGAGGACCTGAACCTGTCCACCCGATTGAAGAATAAAGAGCTTGCACTCAAACTGAAAAATGTAAATATCGTCAGTCTTGTCCGGAATATCGTCATTGACATCCTGAACGATGCCATGTACGCGAGCCGCAATATCGATTTTCACTGCAGCGACGAGGTCATCGTCGCGGAGGTGGACGACATTCTGATCCGGCGGGCGGTCGCCAATATCATTTATAATTCGATCGTCCATAACGACGAAGCCGTGCAGATTCAAGTAAGCGTGGAGACAAGCGGCAGCGATGCCATCATCCGTGTCGAGGACAACGGAAAGGGAATCAAGGAGGAAGAAATTGAACGCATCTTTGACAGATATTACCGTGGCACCAACACAGGCGAGCTTCATAAAGGCTCCGGTTTGGGCATGGCCATCACGAATGACATCATTGTGGCGCATAAAGGAAAAATTCAGGTCAGCAGCGCGCCTCACCAGGGAACCCGCATTGAAATCCGGTTAATCTTGCCGTAGCGAAACAGGATTTTACAGTACCTCATGTCGAAGAAGAGAAGAAGCAGACTACTCTCTGAAAGGAGACATTGGGCATGATTGTGATCCCTGATAATTTTATTGAAAGAATGCACGAGCTCCACGGTAAGCAAGGCGTAACATGGTCGGAGGCGCTGCCTGGGTTGATTGCCGACAGTGAAAGCCGTTTCAATTTTATCGCAGAAGCTCCATTTGCCGATTTATCCTATAACTTCGTGCTTCGAGTAAAGCGCAGCAACGGGAAGCCAGCCGTCCTTAAATCATCTTTTATGAAAGATGAGCTTTCTAGGGAAGTCAGTGTGCTTCGTGCCTATGAGGGCCGGGGGGCGATTCATGTCCTGGATGCAGACGAGGAGTGGGGCGTGGCCCTTCTGGAGGGTGCCAACCCTGGCACACCGTTGTCATCAATTCAGGATGATGCGCAGGCGACGGATCTCTTTTGTGAAGTATTTCGCCGTCTTCACCTTCCTACACCAACCGGGAGTATGTACCCGTCTATGAGGCAGCATTTCGCGGCAATCGAGCGATATAGAGAGCGATTCGATGATGTGAACATTGCCGCGCCGCTGCCTGTGAGCTGGGTGGAAAATGCCGAAGAATGTCTGGCGTATCTCATAACGACCACAAGTGAGAATCTCCTGCTGCATGGCGATCTGCATCATGAAAACATCCTTCGCCAAGGCGAAGAGCAATGGGGTGTCATTGATCCCAAAGGCATCATAGGTGACATCCATTTTGATACGATCCAGTTTCTGCTTAATTATGAGGATCGAGGCGGTAACTGCGAGCAGGTTCTGCGGGGCCGGATTGCGATAATGGCCGATCGACTCGGCCTGGATCCTCGCCGAATTGCGATGTGGGGTGTGGCGCGAGGTGTGCTTGAGGCGTGCTGGACGATTGAAGACGGAGGAACGGATTGGCACAGAGGCATCCAAATTACAGAGCGCTTTGCCAAATGCCTGGACTGAGAGCTATCCAAAAAGAATGGAGTCGTGATCAAAAGCTTTGGCATTATCGCGCCGAGGCTTTTTAACATGCAGTCAAACAACCAAATGGCATAAAATGTTGTCACACATTGCTTACAGACGTTTTCAGCGGAACTTAAAAATGTGTTGACATGACACTTAATGGTGTCCTATAATCAAATCGTCACCATATGGTGTCCAATTGGGAACCAGTCATTGGAAAGTTTGGAGCAAGAAGATAGTTCGCTTGAATCAACCATTATGAGGAGGAACCAAAATGAGTACGATCATTGGTAGGGAAACAACCGCGATAGTACAAATCCGGCCCCGAGGAAAAATGCTTGCTTATTGGTCAGTCACAATACTGCTTGCAGCAGCTCTTATGTTAAGCGGTATCGGGCAACTGATGCAATATGGGGGAAACGTCGAGTTAGTGACGAATATTAATTACCCATTGTACATCTTGACCATTCTCGGGATTTGGAAAGTGCTTGGAGTCATCGCTCTCGTCGTGCCGGGTTTTCCTCAGCTTAAAGAATGGGCTCACGCTGGTATCTTCTTTCTAATGACTGGTGCGGCTTTATCTCATGTGTTTGCTGACGATTATGGTGATTACGGGTTTAACATTATTCTACCGCTTTCATACGCTGCACTAAATATCTCCTCTTGGGCGCTGCGTCCGGAGGGCCGCAAATTTTAGGGAGGCGGTGAAATTAACGGGTGTCCATTGGTATCGCCAATAGATTTCTACTACAGAATGAAGAGGGTGTTGTGAGCGAGAACAACCAGCTGCAACAAGCAAGCTTGGCAAGTGGGCGGTCAACATCCATAATGGTCAGGCGATGGAAAATGATTTTGAGCCCGTCGTCGGACACTGGAGTAAATGGTGCGGCAAGCTTGAAAAGGCATTGGCAACAAGGGCCGTATGAAGCCCTTGAGAACCGCGGCTTTTGATTTATCGGACCGCAATCAAGCAAGTGAAAACAAAAAACTGAAGGAGGTACCTTTATGATACAAGGTGAAAGGAATCCTAAGATTGATCCTTATTTTAACAAGCTTAAGAAGTGGAAGGAAGAATTCGAGCTATTGAGAGAAATCGTTCTTGACTGCGGGCTGACCGAGGATTTTAAGTGGATGCATCCTTGTTACACGGTTGACAATAAAAACATCGTTTTGATCCATGGTTTTAAGGATTACTGCGCGCTTCTGTTTCATAAAGGCGCGTTGTTAATAGATCCCCATGGGATTCTAATCCAGCAAACGGAGAATGTTCAGGCAGCGCGCCAGATTCGGTTCACCAAGGTTCAAGATATCGATGAAATGCAGCTTATGTTGAAAGCATATATTGATGAAGCCATTGAAGTTGAGAAAGCCGGCTTGCAAGTGAACTATAAAAAGAATACGGAATATATCATACCTGAAGAATTAGATAATAAATTCGTTGAAATCCCCGACTTAAAAACGGCTTTTGAAGCACTGACGCCGGGACGGCAAAGAGCATATATTTTGCATTTTTCTACACCCAAGCAATCCAAAACTCGAGAATCAAGGGTTGAAAAATATATTGTGCATATCCTCAATGGAAAGGGATTAGATGATTAGGATTTCGTTAGGCTGCAGTGACGGAGTTCAGCTCGAACCATGGTTTTTGATGTGACTAATGGTAGCGGGAATACAAAAAAGAACCTGGGTAGTTTAATCAGGTTCTTTTATATTGCATATAAACAGTCACGATGATATAATCAGATCACGACTCCATAAAATCATATGGACATAATTGTTTCATCCTACACCCTTAGTGTACCATGCCGGTAAACTCTTGTCAAATGTTTTTTCTCAATTTAACAGTTAGGAGAGATGTTGAATGAGTTCTTTGGTTCTCGATTTTCAGGAAATGGAAAAAACGCAGCTTTGGCTTGTTGGCGGAAAAGGGTTGAATTTAGGGGAATTATCAAAAATTCAAGGGATACAAGTACCGGAAGGATTTTGTGTTACAACAGCGGGGTACCAAAAAGCCATCGATCAAAACGAAAGGTATCATGCTTTGTTGGATCGACTAACCATGCTAAAAGTAGAGGATCGAGATCAAATTGGTGAAATCGGCAGGAAGCTGCGTCAAATCATTACGGAGATAGAAATCCCTTCCGATGTTGTGAATGCCGCTGCTCTCTATCTATCCCGGTTTGGCGATGAACATGCTTATGCCGTGCGTTCTAGCGCTACTGCTGAGGATTTGCCGCATGCTTCTTTTGCCGGTCAACAAGACACCTATTTAAATATCATCGGCAAAGATGCGATCCTGCAGCATATCAGCAAATGCTGGGCTTCCCTGTTCACGGAGCGCGCGGTAATCTACCGTATGCAGAATGGATTCGATCACGGTCAAGTTTATTTATCCGTTATCGTTCAAAGGATGGTTTTCCCGCAGGCTTCAGGGATTTTATTTACCGCTGATCCCATTACTGGAAGCCGAAAGCTGCTATCCATCGATGCCAGTTTTGGACTTGGAGAAGCGCTGGTCTCCGGCTTGGTCTCTGCCGATTGTTATAAAGTGAGGGAAGAGGAAATCGTCGATAAGCGAATAGCAACCAAAATGTTGGCTATCTATGGAAGGAAAGAAGGCGGAACAGAGACAAAGCAGATCGATCCTGATCAGCAGAATTCTCAAACACTTACTGAGCAACAAATTTTACAGCTGGCACACATCGGAAGACAGATCGAAGCTTATTTTGGTAGCCCGCAAGATATCGAATGGTGTTTGGCTGATGATACATTTTATATTGTCCAGAGTCGGCCGATCACTACTTTATACCCGATCCCTGAAGCGAAGACCCAAGAAAATCACGTCTATCTGTCTGTTGGTCATCAACAAATGATGTTAGATCCCATAAAACCATTGGGGTTGTCTTTTTACCTGTTAATTACGCCTGCACCTATGCGTAAAGCCGGCGGGAGGTTGTTTGTTGATGTTGCACCCAGGCTGGCTACACCTGCCGGCCGGGAAGCTTTATTAAATACCCTGGGATCCGATCCACTCATAATAGGCGCACTCATGACCATAATAGAGCGAGATTTTATAAAATTGTTACCAGATGATCAAACAGCTCCGATTCTGGGTAGAAGTAATACAGATATGCTGCCACAATTCGAGAACGATCCGACAATCGTTTCTGATTTGATTAAGCGCAGTCAAATATCGATAGAAGAGTTAAAACAAAACATTCAAGCGAAATCGGGATCGGAATTGTTTGATTTTATTCTGGAAGATCTCCAGCAATTAAAGAAGATCTTATTTGACCCACAAAGCTCGGCTGTGTTTATGGCTGCTATAAATGCTACATCATGGATCAATGAAAACATGAACGAGTGGTTAGGCGAAAAAAACGCAGCAGATACACTTTCTCAATCTGTACCCAATAATATTACTTCGGAAATGGGTCTGGCGCTATTGGATGTCGCGGATGTGATTCGCCCTTATCCGGAGGTGATTGATTATTTGCAGCATGCAAAAGAAGATAACTTTCTGGATGAACTGGTTAAATTTGATGGAGGAAGGGAAACCCAAGACGCTATCTATGAGTATCTCAGCAAATACGGAATGCGATGTACCGGAGAAATCGATATTACGAGAACACGTTGGAGTGAGAAACCAATTAAACTTGTCCCCATGATTCTTGGTAACATCAAGAACTTTGAGCCTAATGCCGGCAATCGAAAATTTGAGCAAGGGCGCCAGGAGGCTTTGGAAAAAGAACAAGAGTTAATAGACCGATTGAAGCAATTACCGGATGGTGAACAAAAAGCCAAAGAAACAAAACGAATGATCGACCTCATCCGGAATTTCATCGGCTACCGGGAATATCCAAAATACGGCATAGTAAGCCGCTACTTCGTTTATAAGCAGGCTTTGCTGAAAGAAGCCGAACAACTCGTTCAAGCTGGCGTTATCCATGACAAAGAAGATATATACGATCTCACTTTTGAAGAACTTCACGAAGTCGTACGCACAAACAAACTTGATGATCAGATCATCAACAAACGAAAAGAGGATTACAAATTTTTCAAAAAACTAACTCCCCCGCGTGTCATGACGTCTGATGGTGAAATCATTGCAGGTGAATACAAACGAGAAAATTTGCCGGCTAATGCGATTGTAGGTCTGCCTGTTTCTTCCGGAGTAATAGAAGGAAGAGCGCGTGTCATTTTAAATATGGAAAATGCCGATCTGGAAGATGGAGATATATTAGTCACCTCCTTTACTGACCCTGGCTGGACACCGTTATTTGTATCCATAAAAGGCCTGGTCACCGAAGTTGGCGGACTGATGACCCATGGAGCAGTTATCGCGCGTGAATATGGCTTGCCGGCCGTTGTCGGAGTGGAAAATGCTACCAAACTGATAAAGGATGGGCAACGAATTCGCGTGCATGGAACAGAAGGGTATATCGAAATATTGTAATGGCTGAATACGTCAAGTAAGAGCCTCTATTATAATGGACGGCATTAAATGCATCGTGTCATGGATAAAAGGGCGGTTACCCTGTTCGTCCTTTTATCTACCCATCTTAGTTAGGTGATTGGCAGCATAATAAACATCTTCCTCCATGAGAAGCGAAAGCTGTCCAGAAAATCTGAACAGCTTTCATAATGAGATTTGAGATGATAAGAGCATATTCATATGGCTGTGGCTATTCTTTAATATTACCGGCTAATTTAAGTCGTTTGGCTATGGCTTTAAAATCATCTTCGGAGATTCCGGGTGCAAATTCCTCTTCGGCGGAAGGGGCTTCTGGAATGGGTACCCCTTTTGGTACGCCTTGGATAACCTCAAGCGGGAGTCCATCTTCGGGGTGCGTTCCTTTCCAGATCTGATCAATCGCATTAAAATCATTATCGCTCCACGTGTACAGTTTCGTGTGAACACCCTTTTCCTCGTACTTTCTGGCTTCATTAAACGATTTATTGCTCAATGACGGTATTGGCACCAATTTCGTTACATTGACCCCTGTTGCGATTTCCAGTGCTTTGGCATACGCCACAACATGAACGCCCCCTCTTACAAGGAGAAATCCAACGACTGCACGGGCAGCAGGATGATCCGTCATTTCATATACCTTCATTTTGTGTGTTCTGGCGCCACACTCAAGGAAAAAGTTATGAAGCAGGTCTTCCACTAAATTTCCGCTGTTAAAGACATTGGCGCCTGTCCAGGGATTCCCCATGGAGTCAAATGGCATCGCACCTTGCGCTCCGGCTAAAAAGTGGTAATACAAGCGCGAGTCTTTGACCGGACCGAGAGGAGTCTTGTCCGGCTCTTTATAATCGGTTGAGCCTCTCAGACAGTTATTAATAGCATGAGAAACCAGCTCGACGTGGCCAAGCTCTTCCGCCGTTATGCTCATAACTAAATCATAGAAAGGTTTTAGTTTTTCTTTTGAACGAAAATTAAAGGATTGGTAGAGGTAATTGTTTAACGTCGACATTTCGCCGAACTTCCCGCCTAACAATTCTTGAATGGCTGCAGCAGCATTGGGATCGGGTTTCTCGACAGAGGGTACCTCGATCAATATTTCATCCATACGCTTGAACATAATTTTTCTACCTCCCAAAATGATTGTGAGATGCTAAGGGCTATTAACCTGGAATCACTAGTAATAAGCATTTATTATGATTATCGAGAATTGGATATCCTGAAAATTAGGATTCATGAGGCTAAACCAGTCCCCTGAAGGGGGCTGGTTTTTTTCGGTACATCAGATAAGTTAGCTTATTGGATGCTGCCAATATTGCGATCAGGCTGCTTGTATTTACTCAACTTTCGCAGACCGGGAATCAGCTCACCATGAGGTGGGCTTTTCTTGTTTTTTGAATCGATTTTTTGCTCTAAACCTTTAGTTTTAACAGCCCGGATGAAAAAAAGCATGTTCAAAATTATAAAAATAGAGGTCGACATTAAATATCGTTTATAGCCTAATTCAAGCGTTGCGATTACGCTTATGTGACACCAGGTATCTAATCCTTACAGCTTTGAAAAGTGTTTGATTTCCGGGTGATAAGAAAAAGGAGGTAATAGATTCATGACGAAAAAGAAACAGGTTTCGAGTTTTCTATTCATTACATGCTTGGGAGCAGCCATTTTGGCTGGATGTAACTCATCCAGTCCTGTGCAAGAAGCAAATACCGATCCGGCAGAGGTTCCAAAGCTGACCAGTCTGACGTATTGGACTGGTATGGCCGGTCAAGCGTCCGCAACTATGAAAAGTTATAACGAAATCGAACTATATAAAGGACTGGAACAAAAGACCGGAGTCAAGGTCGACTTCCAGCATCCGCCTCAAGGACAGGATGCAGAGCAGTTTAACTTAATGATTACATCGGGCAAGCTTCCTGATGTCATTGAATATCATTGGACGACGAGCTTTCCCGGCGGTCCGGAGAAGGCGGTCAAAGACGGCACTATTATTAAATTGAATGATTATATCGATAAATACGCTCCTAACCTTAAACAACTGCTCGACTCGCATCCGGATTGGCGTAAGCAAATTACTACAGACGACGGCAGCATCATATCATTCCCGTTTATCCGGGATGGAAGAGAGCTGCAGGTGTTCCAGGGACCAGCAGTCCGGCAGGATTGGATGGATAAGCTCGGGCTAAAAACGCCAACGACGATCGACGAATGGTACAACGTTTTGAAAGCGTTTAAAGAGAAGGATCCGAACGGCAATGGCAAGCCGGATGAGATCCCTCTGCTGCTGCGGGTTGCAGAGCTCGGAACACATGCATTCATTGGCGCATACGGCATTACCAACGGCTTCTACCAGGACCAGGGAACCGTCAAGTTCGGTCCGGTTCAGCCCGAATTCAAGGAATTCCTGATGATGATGAACAAATGGTATAAAGAAGGCCTGCTGGACCGTGATTATGCAGCGACGGATGATAAGCTGTACGATGCCAAAATCACGGGCAATCAAGTCGGATCCGCCGTACTCCTTGTTGGTGGGGGAATCGGAAAATATTCCAACCTGATGAAGGATAAAGATCCGAACTTCAAGCTGGCGGCCGTGCCGTATCCCGTGTTGAATCCGGGCGACAAGCCGGAGCTCGGGCAGCTCGATTTTGCGTTCAACGGAAGAGGAGCGGCGATTACAACAAGCAACAAGAACCCGATCGAAACGGTCAAATGGCTCGATTATGGTTATTCCGAAGAAGGACATATGCTGTTCAACTTCGGAACGGAAGGCATAAGCTACAATCTGGTTGACGGCTATCCCAAATGGACGGATGACATCTCGAAAAACGCTGACGGGCTGCCGGTACAGCAAGCTATGGCCCGCCATAACAGGGCGTCCTGGGATGGTCCGTTCATTCAGGACAAGCGTTATTTGGAACAATATTTAGCGCTGCCAGAGCAGAAAGATGCGGTTACGGTATGGTCCGGGCCGAGCAACGAGAAGAAGATGCCGCTCGTAACCCCGACCAAAGATGAAAGCAGCCGGTTCGCGTCAATTATGGCGGACATTAATACCTACAAGGACGAAATGTTCAACAAGTTCGTTATGGGAGCCGAACCGATCGAAAGCTTCGATAATTATGTCCAAACCATACAGGGTATGGGCCTCGATGAGGCTCTGAAAATCCAGCAGGCCGCCCTGGAAAGGTACAACAACCGTAAATAATCAGCCGTTCGATTCTCCGGAGGATGGGGCACACGTTTTTAGCTCCCGGCAGTTTTAGGGAATCATCGGAAGCGATCGAGAGGAAGTGAATATTCATGTCCGTCATGCAAACGGAGCCTGCGGTACACAAAACCACAGTATTGAAAAAGGACAGTGCCTGGCGCATCATACGAAAGGATCTAAAGGTTAATAAACTGATCTATCTGATGGTGCTGCCCGTTGTCGCTTATTACGTCATCTTTCATTACGGACCCATGTACGGCTTGCAAATCGCCTTCAAGGATTTCAGTCCTGGACAAGGGATTGCCGGCAGTCCCTGGATCGGATTCAATCACTTTCAAGAGTTTTTCAGCAGTTATTATTTTGGGCGTCTTGTCCGTAATACGATCCTGATTAACATTTATGAGCTGTTGTTCGGTTTTCCGGCGGCTATCCTCATGGCCCTTCTGCTCAATGAAATTCGCAGCACCCTATTCAAACGTTCCGTACAAACGATTTCGTATTTGCCTCATTTCATATCGATCGTTGTCGTGGTCGGGATGATGGTTGATTTTTTGGCCCGTGACGGACTTATCAACCAAATAATGGGGTTTCTGGGCTTTGACTCAATCGCTTTTTTCCGGGAGCCCGGATGGTTTCGTTTCTTATATGTTTCATCCGGCGTCTGGCAAGGTGTTGGCTGGGGATCCATCATTTATTTGGCCGCCATTGCCAATATTGACCCAACGCTTTACGAAGCCGCCAAAATCGATGGGGCAGGCCGATTGAAGCAGGTTCTGCATATTACCATACCCGGCATTATGCCGACCATCGTGATTTTACTGATCTTGAATGTGGGATCCATGATGAGCGTCGGCAGCGAGAAGGTCCTGCTTATGTACAACCCCCAGACCTACGAAACCGGGGACGTCATCTCGACATTCGTCTACCGCAAAGGGATTCTGGAGGCCAACTACGGGTATACCGCTGCCGTAGGTCTCTTTAATTCAATCATAAGCTTTGCACTGATTGTCATCTCGAATACCGTCAGTAAACGAGTGAGCGAAAATAAGCTCTGGTAAAGGAGGGAACTCATGATTAAAAGGAGTTTAGGGGAGAAGAGCTTTGACGTGTTCAACGTCATTCTCATGCTGCTGCTTTGCTTTATAACGCTTTATCCGTTTCTTTATGTCCTCTTTGCCTCCTTCAGCGATCCCTCGGAGGTCGCTCAGCACCGTGGACTCTTGTTCGCACCGCGCGGATTTAATTTGTCGGCATATAAAGCGGTATTCGATAATCCCATGATTGCCAAAGGTTATCAAAACACGCTATTTTACGTGCTGGCAGGTACCGCGATCAACTTGTTCATGACCTCGCTGGGGGCGTATGCGCTCTCTCGCCGCAATTTGTATTTTAAAAATCACATCATGTTCATGATTGTCATTACGATGGTATTCAGCGGAGGCCTAATTCCCTCTTACCTGCTGATCGGCAATCTCGGTATGTTGAATACGCCTTGGGCGCTGCTCATTCCAGGGGCGATCAGCACTTTTAATCTGATCATCATGCGGACGGCTTTTCAAGCAATACCCGTCAGTCTGGAGGAATCCGCCAAAATCGACGGAGCGAACGACTTGACCATATTGTTCCGGGTCGTTATCCCGCTGTCCATGCCTGTCATTGCCGTGATGATATTATGGTACGCGGTCGGACACTGGAATTCATACTTCTCCGCATTGATCTACTTGCGTGACCGCGAGTTATATCCGCTGCAGCTTATTTTGCGGGAAATATTAATTACAAACAGCACTGACGCGATGATGACGGGCGCCTCCGTCGGGGACAAAATGCCGATTGGGGAAACGATCAAGTATGCGACCATCATTGTATCGACCCTGCCGATTTTGTGTCTCTATCCGTTCTTGCAAAAATATTTTGTCAAAGGCGTCATGATTGGAGCGATTAAGGAGTGAAAACATGGATGAACAGAAGGAAATGGGACGGTTTTCCACGAATTAGTGAGGAAAGGCATACTAAGTGAAGAAAGGGACCCCTATGATTCCTTTTGTCATTCAATTTCTCCGGTTAAAGAGGCGCAGCCGGAGAAGCGTGTTCATGACTTTGCTGATTTCTTACATTTGCTTTCTTGTGTTTCCCGTTGTAATCGGAGGCGTCTTGTATTCACGGGTGGAAAAGGCGATGGTCGATCAGGCCAACCGTTCCAACCTTGCCATGCTGGAGCAGCTCAGGCTGTCCATGGACAGCAGCGTGAAAGAAGTCGATCAGTTGTCGCAGCAAATCGCGTTGAACCCCAAAATGGATCTGCTGCTGAACAACGACCTGGCGGACGAATCATCGTACAAGTACATTGAATTTATTTCGGATTATTTAAACCGCTATAGAAGCTTCAGCGGGCAGTTTATCGAGGATTACTACGTTTTTTTCAAAGGAAGCGATACCATTCTTAAACCGGGAGTCCGCACGGATTCCCGAACGTTCTACAATAGTTACTACAGCTATAAGGACATGAATTATGAGTCCTGGCGCAAGGAGGTGCTGGAGAGCAATCACAATAGGGATTACTTGCCTTCCCAAACACTTATCCAGGACGGAGGTCTTCCTCTCACGGCAAGCCTGGAACGGCAACCCATTCAAGTGATCACGTATGTTCAGTCTCTCATTCCCATACAAGGCACGTCAGACGTCAAGGGAAGTCTTGTCGTGCTGATTAATGAAAAGCAGGTCAAAGAAATGATACGGCAAATCGAGTCAGCCAACCGAAGCAACATCTACATTATCGACGCCAATCAAAAGGTGCTGACCGGGACAACGGATCAGGTTCCACTCAGCAAGCAGGTTTTTGGGCAAATGCAGGATAAACCCGGGTTTTTCCCCTATAAGAAAAATGGACTGGATCTGATGGTTTCCTACACATCCTCCAAACAAATCGGTTGGAAATACATTTCCGTCATGCCGCGGGACCTGTACATGCAGAAGGTCAATTCGGTCAAGGTAACCGCGATTTGGCTGTTCGCGGTTTATTTGGCAGGGGGGCTGGTGGCCTCGTATTTGATGGCTTACCACAACTACAGACCGGTAAAGCAAATGCTCAAGGCTTTCGTAAAAGGCCGCACTGCAGCACATTCGCATATATCCAACGAATACGAATACATTCAGGAATCTTTTGAAAGCGTACTCATTGAACAGAAAAATTTACAAGGGATGCTGAAACAGCAGACGCCCGTCATGCGGGCGAACTTTTTGTCCCGGCTCATAAGGGGGCTTGTGGATCACACGGAAGATTTTAGCCATTCGCTCGACTTTATGAACATCCAGTTTGTGTCCGGGTCATTTGCAGTTATTCTGATCCAGGTCGATCAGGCCGGGAAATTTTCCAAAGAGCATTCCGAACGGCAATGGGCGTTGACCCGTTTTGTCATTTCGAATATTTGTACCGATCTGATTCACGAGCATCATGCCGGATATTGTATTGAACTCGACCGCGATCGTCTCGTCATTCTGCTTAATTTCAAGGAAAATCGCCTGAACGAAGCCATGCAGGATACGGAGAAGCTCGTCAGTACACTCAAGGAGGTGGTGGAGCACCAATTCAAAATCGCCATTACCCTGGCCGTCAGCAACGTTCACGAAGGATGGCAGCGGATCGGGAGCGCTTATGTTGAGGCGCTCGCGGCTATGGAGTATAAGATGATCAAAGGGAGCGCGATTATATATTTTCACGAAATAAACTGCAAAGATCAGAACTACTATTATCCAATGGAGACAGAAATACAATTGATGAACTATGTCCGCAGCGGTGATGCAGAAAGCGTCGGCAAGCTGTTGAATAATTTGTACGCGGTCAATTTCACTTCTAATCCGATTACACCCGGACTCGCCCGGTGCCTGTTTTTTGATTTGGCAAGCACGCATTTGAAGCTCATTAACGTAACAAGGGCACGGCTCGGAGAGCAGGTTGACGGTCAATTCGAAGCCATCACAACCATATTGGCCTGTGCAACGGCCGAAGAGATGCATGTACAGATGAAGCAAATGTTTCTGTCGCTGACCCTTTCGCTCAAAGCCGACCGGGGCTGCCATAGCGATCAGCTGCTTCAGGAAATGACTGCTTTTATCGATAATCATTACGCCGATCCGTATATGGGACTTAATATGATTGCCGAACAATTCAACCGGACACCACAGTATGTCTCGACTTTTTTCAAGAAAACGAGCGGGCAGAACATCACCGATTACATTGCACAATGTCGTATCCATCAGGCAAAAAGACTGATTTCCACAAAAGACTTAACGATCGCCCAAATTGCCCAAAAGGTTGGCTATGCGAACGATCTCGTCCTGATCCGCGTATTCAAGAAGGTAGAGGGCATTACGCCGGGCAAGTACCGCGACAGCTGCTGATGATTCATCATAATTATTGCGGTGCGACAAGAGTATCTTGATGCTTTAATAGTGGAGGGGCTTGCTACGCGGCAGCTCCTCTTATCCATTAAAGTAACGAATAGATATAGGTGTCATTCGACTACCTTTCCACACTAACGGGCGGAAAGTAGAATCCTATGTTAATATTGGTTTTGAGCATTATATTGGGGAAATTAGCAGTACGGTATCTTTCAGCACAAAAGGTATGATCTACGGAGGTGCAATATGTCAGTCGTTTTCCTGTCTATTGATTTGCAGAACGACTTCGCCACTGCAGGTGGCGCCCATTACAGCCGGCGCCCGTGCGTGGAATTCATCAGGGACACAGTATTCCCTTTTGTTCGCGAGCGAGGTTGCACGATTGTTGAGATTATCTCGGATTATCGTGCTAGCGAGCCTGGAAAGGATACTTCTGTATGTGTCCCGGGTATGTGGGGGTATGAATCTCTCATCCCCGACGACATCAAACACCCGTCTACATGGGTGAAGTCCGAACCGTCGCCGATGTGGATTCGTGAAGGTGCCGGTAAAGCGAATGATCTTCCGGGTATCCCGTATCCCTCGCCGAATGGTTTCAGCAAGTGGTTGTCCGAAACAATCGGACCACCGGACTCCGGGCAAGACATTGTCTTGATCGGACTGGTGCTCGAAATCTGTGTTCTGAGCACTCTTCAGGAATTGCATCATCGCGGCTATCGTGCCAAGGTCCTGTTTGAAGGCGTGGACACTTATTCGGGTAATTTGGAACAGAAGAAGGTGTTTTTCGAGACGCTCTTTCCTTTCTGGGGTACGCCTATTTATTGGGACGAGCTGGAGATAGTCAGAGATATACGTCATAACGAAGAATTTTGACCGTATTTAACGGATAAAGCGGGCTGCCTCTTGGGCAGCCCTTCGTCAAGCTGAACGGGTAGGATCGTGCAATAATATGTAATAGCTGATAACAGCTTTTCCTTATTTCGATTGCAGGAATTCGAACACGGCGCTGAGGAATTCGGCTTGATACTCCACATTCGACAGGTGAACTGCGGGCAGCATGACGAGTTTTGCGTTTGGCACCGTCTCAGCGATCAATTCGCTGTGGCTGGGAAGCGTCACTGTATCATACTGGCCAGCAATGACTAGTGTCGGGCTGCTGATAAGGGCGACCGTCCGGCGCATATCCATGTCACGGATCGCAGCCCAGCTTCCTGCAATTCCCTGCGCACGAGTTGCGAGCACCATCTTGCGAAACGACGTGACGAGCGGATTCTGCGGCTCCAGCATATGCGAAGGGAACCAGTTCTTCATGAACATATCGGCGAATTCGGTCCGTTTCTCTGGTTGCTGCACAGAGGCGATCAGACTCTCCCATTGCCCGGCCGGCCCCAGGTAGGAGGAGGTATTGCTCAGAATCAGCCGGTCGACCCGCTCGGGAGCGTAGATACCGAGCCATTGTCCGATGACACCGCCCAGCGACAGCCCGAGGAAATGCACACGGTCGATTTGAAGCGCGTCGAGCAATTCGATTACATCCCGTCCCAGTCTGTCGAATGAATACGGACCGGCGGGCGTATCCGATTCGCCATGCCCCCGATAGTCGTAGCGAAGCACGCGGAAATGCCGAGAAAAATCAGCTATCTGGCCATCCCACATGCTCATTGAGGTGGCGATGGAGTTTGCAAGCATCAATATCGGTTTACCGGCTGATCCGTTGATTTGATAAGAAATCCGAACTCCGTCACCGGTTGTGAAAAAGTTTAACCCTTCAGCCGCTCTGGATTCGTTTGATGTCATTGTCATCGTTTTCATTCTCCCTCACTGGTTGTTAGTGACATTTTATTGGAATTGCCCTACAATTTAAATGAGATTATTAAGGAGTTTATGGCCTGGAAACTTAATTCTATCGTTGTTTTCCGATCCTGACTTATAAAAATGAGGTGTTCTGATCATGGATCACATTGATTATAAAATATTGTCAACACTTCATGATAATGCCAGAATTACGATCTCCGAGATGAGTCGAATAATCGCCATGTCGCAGCCTGCTGTAACGGAACGGCTTCGGAAGCTGGAGGATCAGGGCATCATCACGGGCTATCGGGCAGAGCTTTCCCCGTCTAAGCTTGGCAAGTATACAACCGCGTTTGTACTGTTTAAATCGAATAAATGCAAGGAGTTTGAAGCTTTCGGCGAAACTGCTCCCGAGATAGTCGATTTCTACAGAACCAGCGGAGAGTATAATTATTTATTAAAGGTTGTAACCGAAACAAGCGAAACCTTGGAAACCTTCCTGGAAACGTGCAACACATTCGGATTTTCGTCGACCCTCGTTGTTCTCTCCACGCGATTCGAGGATAAAAGCATTGTCGCAAGCCATGATGGACTTATTTAAAACAAACTGGGCAAGGACGTCAGACAGTCGTAATCTTAAAGAATAAAGAAAGCAGCGAAATATTATTCTAACAAACAGAAGGGCTGCCGTATGGCAGCCCTTTGAGACGTTAATCGGCAGTTGTGGTAGGGGGGGATATGCAGTCTGAAGAATATAGATAAACAAATACAAGGAGGAAAATAAAATTGAAAAATCGGCAATCAAAGTATAATCTCGTTTCCTTCTGTTTAAGTTTATTTTGTTCCCTGACAACAGCATATTCTGTATATTCGAATGTTCGCGACAGTTGGTTGATTGCCCCGCCTAATTATATGATTTTATTACTGTCCATTCTCGCTTTGATCTTAGCTATTAAAGGTTTTAAAGATAAATCCAGCTGGTTTGCAAGAATGAGAAGTTGGTTAAATGTGCTTCTTTCAGTAGCATTATCCTTCGTTCTTTTAATTGCCCTATCATTCACAACCATATTTTCAGGAGCAAAAGTGCTTTTGAAAACGGCACACTCCCCAGACAACCATTATACGATCGATTTTTACTATACCGATGCAGGGGCCATGGGGACGTTCGGAATATTGGGCGAATTAAACGGACCTCTCTGGTTTAAGAAAAAGATTTATAGTGAACGAAGAGTGGATCAAGCTGATATTGAATGGGCAAATAACCATATCATTTTGATTAATAATCATGAATTGGATTTAAAGGAAGGCGGAACTTTATTTATATTTGACGGATTGTAATATGAAGTGCGACAGCAAGAAAAACAGAGAGGCCCATATATGGATTCGTGTAAAGTGAAAGTCACCACAACACCCCTGTCTTTTCACCGGTTTCAGGAGGAGCAAATGGAAAATAGCATAGCAAACGATTATTGAGAATTGTGCTGTTCCGGGGAAAAGGGTATACGTTGGTTGTGAACATCAGCGTAGTGGGAAGGGAATGAATGCGATGAGCGAATCGAAGGATGCACTGCCGGATCAGGAAGAACAGGTGGTTGAATCCGGCGTGCACAATTTCAGCAAAGAGGAAGAATGGGTCAAGCCGGAGGATCCGCTGCTGAATGAACGCCTGGAATGGTTCAAGGATCAGAAGCTCGGCCTCATGATGCATTGGGGGCCGTATTCGCAGCTTGGACTGGTAGAATCCTGGGCGTTAAGTGATGATGACGGGGATTGGTCCCGCAATGACGTCGACTGGATCGACGACATGGAGCAGTTCAAGCGCCAATACTTCGATCTGAACAAAACCTTCAACCCGATCCGGTTTGAACCGGAGAAATGGGCAGAGCTTGCCGCCGACAATGGCTTCAAATATTTTCTGTTTACCACCAAGCACCATGACGGGTTCTGCATGTGGGATACGCATACGACCGATTATCGCATTACGGGACCGGACACACCGTTTCATACCCATCAATATGCGGATATTTGCCGGGAGCTATTTGACGCTTTCCGCGCCAAGGGATTGGGAATCTCGGCTTATTTCTCGAAGGCGGACTGGCATACGCCCTATTACTGGGCGCCCGGTATGGAGCGCGGGCGGCATATGTGGCGCGGCCCTTCCTATGATCCGGAACAATATCCCTGGATGTGGGAGAAGTTCGTGGAATTCACGCATGAGCAGATTATGGAGCTGTTGACCAAATACGGCCGGATTGAATGCTTGTGGCTGGATGCGGGCTGGGTGCGGGCGGGCCGAAGAGGCCAGGATATCCGGCTGGGTGAGGTCGTTGAGAAGGCCCGGAAGACGCAGCCCTGGCTCTTGGCCGCGGACCGTACGGTCGGAGGTCCCTACGAGAATATTGTAACCCCGGAGCAGACGATCCCGGATCGGCCGATGAATATCCCGTGGGAGAGCTGTATTACAGTCGGGAATTCCTTTGCCTTCGGATTCGATGACCGTTATAAGACGGCAAGACAACTGGCTCACATCCTCCTGGAGGTGGTAGCCAAGGGCGGGAACCTGGCGCTGAACGTCGGGCCGCAGCCGGACGGTCGCCTTCCGGGAGGCGCGGTTCGGAGCATCAAGGAGCTTGGCGCATGGCTCAACGTATATGGTGAAGGAATATACGGAACAAGGATTTGCGGCCCTTATTTCACGGGAGCATGGGCATTCACCTGCAAGGCAGACACAACCTACGCTTTCCGCCTGTACAAGAATGAGAAGGAGCCTGTGCGTCAGCAGACGGTCATTCCTTACACAGGAAGTGCAGCACGGATTGAGCTCGTCGGAACGGGCGGGCGTCTGGAGTTCAATCGCACGGACGAAGGGCTGTTGGTTGAACTTCCGCAAGCGGCCGTTACGGAGCAAGCGCCGATTACCCATGTATTTCGATTGATTGCAAACGAATAAGCAGGTTCAGGAATTCCGGGGGTTAGCAGTACCCCCGGTTTTTTTATTGTGCAAGGGGTTGCGGGCGGAACGCAAGCGATTCAGGCAGGCTATCAGGCTCAAAACAGCGATTTTTCCTTGTCGGACAAGGGTTTATGGAATATGGAGAGGTATGAGAAAATTGCAAATTGCTTAAAGAACGCCTCTCAAGGTACTATCAATTCATACCACTCAAGAAAGCGTTTCCTGACATGTATCTTTACATAATAAATCTTTAAAAGAGAGTTCCGGAAACAAAAAAAGATAAATAATGATGGTTTATGTAAAGTATTATGACACAATACGCATAAGGAGTGACATGAATGAGTCAAGTTACAGAAAGCATACCCGCACAGATGAAGCTCCAGAAAGGAATGAATCCGCCCAAACGCAAAAAAGAGCATCCTTTCATTAAAAGCATCAAAAAACATTGGGAGCTCTATTTATTGGTGCTGCCTCCGGTAGTGTATCTATTAATCTTTAAGTACATTCCCATGGTGGGCGTGCAAATCGCCTTCAAAGACTTTAGTGTGGTTAAAGGCATTTGGGGGAGCCCGTGGGTCGGCTTCAAGCACTTTGAAGCCTTCTTCAACTCTCCTAACTTCTGGCTGCTTATCAAAAACACAATTGGAATCAGCTTCTATTCCTTGCTGGCCGGTTTTCCGGTTCCGATCCTGCTCGCTCTAGCTTTGAACGAAATTCGCACGGGTTATTTCAAAAAGACGGTGCAGATGGTAACGTACGCCCCGCATTTTATCTCAACGGTCGTTATGGTATCCATTATTATTCTGATGCTGTCTCCTCACGTAGGGATAGTAGACAGGCTGTTCTCCTTTTTTGGATTCTCGATGACCAACTTTATGGGCATTCCGGAATATTTCAAATCCATCTATGTATGGTCGGGTGTGTGGCAGGGGATGGGCTATTCTTCCATTATTTATATCGCGGCACTGGCAGGGGTGGACCCTGCCCTATATGAAGCCGCCCGGATAGACGGGGCTTCCCGGCTCAAGAAGATCTGGCATATCGATATTCCGAGCCTTATCCCGGTGACCGTCATTATGCTTATTTTGAGCCTTGGCAGCATTATGGGAGTCGGCTTCGAGAAAATTTATTTGATGCAAAATCCGTTGAATACGAGTGCTTCTGAGGTTATTTCGACTTATGTGTACAAAGTGGGTCTGATCGGGGCGAACTTCAGCTTTTCCTCGGCTGTAGGGTTGTTTAACTCCATCATTAACCTGATTCTGCTTATCCTTGTCAATGCCGTTTCCCGAAGAGTCTCTAAGAACAGCCTGTGGTAAAGGAGGGGGATATTTATGTTTAAACGAAATCAGATCAAGGATCCGCTTGGCGACCGCATCTTCATGGGTTTCAACTATGTATTTCTGATTATTGTGCTGTTGGTCGTCTTTTACCCGCTGCTCTATATTGTCAGCTCCTCCTTCAGTTCCTCCCGGGCGGTCACGTCGGGGCAGGTCTGGCTGTTTCCGGTCGATTTAAACTTCAAGGCGTATGTTTCTATTTTTAAAAGCTCGCAGCTGATGCTGGGTTTCTACAATACGATCATCTACACCGTCGTTGGGACTTTGATCAATGTGGCGCTGACCGTTATGCTGGCGTATCCCTTGGCCCGCAAGACGTTTTATGGCCGGAGCGGTATTATGATCCTTATGATGATCACGATGTTCTTCGACGGAGGTCTCATTCCGACCTACCTGCTCATGAAGGATATTCATTTGCTGGATACGCGATGGGCGATGTGGCTGCCTGGAGCACTGGCTGTATTCCAGGTCATCGTGGCGAAAACGTTCTTCCAGTCTTCGATTCCGGAGGAGCTGGGGGAGGCGGCGGAAGTGGATGGCTGCCGGGATACCCGGTTTTTGGTCAGCGTCGTTCTTCCGTTATCGAAGCCGATCCTGGCCGTCATGACCCTGATGTATGCGGTCGGCCACTGGAATGCTTACTTCGATGCGCTGATTTATCTGCGGTCCGAGAATTTGTTCCCGCTGCAATATGTGCTGCGCAATCTGCTGATCCTGAACGCCGCCGATCCGGCGATGTTGGCCAATACGAGCCAGCAAATCCGCGATCAGGGGTTCGAGCAGGTGCTTAAATACGCATTGATCGTTGTAGCCAGTATCCCTGTTCTCATCATGTACCCGTTCGTTCAAAGGCATTTTGTCAAAGGGGTTATGGTGGGCTCCCTGAAAGGATAGAACATCCGTGGTATCCACCACGATCCACAAAAACGGCTTGAAGGGAGGTGCGGGGAGCGTCGTGGATTTCGGGAAGGGATTAATAGCGTACATTAACATGAGTGTATGCCGCGTTACAAGGTGAAACGGCTTCAGCCGTCCTTTGGCGGCGAGGCGCGTTTCATTTCGGCAAAGTATGGCGGAAATTCATACTTTCTTCTATTTTACAAAAGGAGGAGTCAGGTTTGAGAAAATCTTGGATTTCGATGCTGCTGGTAATCATGGCTGCGGTTTCAGTGCTCACTGCTTGCAGTACATCAGAGGAGAAAAATACAGAAAGCAGCAGCGGAAGCGGGGAAAGCGCCGGCCCCGTAACGATGACCTTCTTTGCTCCGCAGGGCAAGGCCCCTATGGAAGACAACGACTTCACGAAATTTATCGAAGAGAAGTTTGACGTTAAGCTGAAATGGGATCTGGCTCCAACAGACGCGCTGCAGGATCGCAGGCAATTGCTGCTCGCGAGCGGTGACTATCCCGAAGTGTTCCTTCACGGCAAGTTCACAACCTCGGATCTCCAGACTTACGGGAAACAGGGAGTTTTCCTCCCGCTGAACGATTTGATTGCCAAGTATGGACCGAACCTTACGAAGATAATGGAAGAGAAGCCGTATTTCAAAGAGGCAATCACCGCACCGGACGGCAACATCTATGCGCTGCCTATATTCAATGAATGCTACCACTGTACGTATGCGCAGAAATACTGGATCAACACAGAGTGGCTCGACAAGGTGGGCCTTGCAATGCCGACGACGACGGATGAGCTGTACACGGTGCTTAAGGCGTTCAAGGAAAAGGACCCGAACGGCAACGGCAAGGCGGATGAAATCCCGCTCACCGGCGCACCGAACAAATATGTATGGAACGGGAGTATTGATGCTTATTTGATGAATAGCTTCATCTATAATGACAACGATAAGTATTTGATCGTCAAGGACGGGAAAGTGGAGTTTGCAGCCAACCAGGAGGGTTGGAAGAAGGGACTGGAATACATGAACAAGCTGTATGCGGCAGGTCTGGTTGATCCCGCTTCATTCACGCAGAACGATCAGGCGGTTTCGCAGCTGGGCAGGAAGGAAGGCGATGAAATCGTCGGTTCCATTACAACGGCGCTCGTCAGCTATTTGGTTGATACGTATGACAAGAAGCTTACCCGCCATCAGCACTGGGACATTGTGCCTCCATTGAAAGGGCCGGACGGCGTGCAAACGACCGGCGTCACGCAAAGCGTAGGGGAATTCGAATTCGCGATCACCAACAAAGCTTCGGAAGAACAGCAGATAGCCGCAATTAAAATTGTCGATTACATGTTCAGCGAAGAAGGCGCCCTGTATGCGGAATATGGGCCAACGGAAGGAAAAGGCTGGAAATTAGCCAGTGCGGATGAGAAGAACATCAACGGCGAACCAGCCAAATACACGTACTATAATCTTCCGGAACGCGATCCGAACGTCATAGTCAACGAGAGCTGGTCGCAAATCGGAGCGCATGACTTGTCCAACACGTTCCGCAACCTGTTTGCAGAAGGACAGGATCCTTTATCGGCGGAAGGCTACGGCACGCGTCTGGCGCAGGCAACCAATGTCTACAAGCCGTTTGCTCCGCAAGAGGCGTACCCTTCGAATGTATTTATTCGCCCGGAGGACACCGAATCGGCAGCGCAGCTGACCACGGCAGTGAAGGATTACGTGCAAACCAACATGGCTCAGTTCATTATCGGCAGCAAGAGCATCGAGAAGGATTGGGATGCGTACGTAAAAGGCTTCGACGGCTTGGGCCTTGGCAATTATCTTGATATCTATCAGCGTGCGATTGAGAAAACCCAGTAGCAACACAACGTTTGTTCACAAGGGCTGCTCTGCCTGTCAGACATGACGCGGAGCAGTCTTCTCTTTTGACAACCCCACTTCATCCTATATAATAAAATGGATCAAAATTAGCGGCCTGGTCAGAGGGTTGTCGTCTTACGAATAAACAGTGGTGGGGGGCACTTCGGAGATGAACAACAATTGGTTTAGACGTTTGCTGCTATCTTATCTGCCTGTCTTTTTTATTGTGACAACGATTTTGTTTATTATCTTTTTCCAGGTATTCAATGAACAGAACCGGAAAGAAGCGCTGAAGGCGAATGAGTTCCTGGCATCGCAGGTCATGCAATATTTGGATAATTCATTGCGCTCCATTGATTTTAAAGTGCTGCGTGAAATCTTGACGAATTCCAGCCTGAAGAACTATTTTGCGGTATCCGGCAGCCATGACGTGTATGCCGGCATTCAGGCTGTTCAGGTGATTGATGATTTAAAAATAGATTTTCCATTAATTGATTCGATTTATTTGGTGCGCTATACGGACGACACGGTATTCAGCAACGGCAAGGGGGTCCCGATCGGGGAGTTTCCGGATGCGGCGTTCATCGGGGAGAGCCGTGCCGCGAACAGCCAGAAGTGGGTGGGGTCCAGAGATTTCAAAGCCTTCGATGAGGCAGCGCAGCCGGCCAAGCATGTCATTACGCTGGTCCGCAGTGTGGGGAGCGGCCAAGGTCTTATAGTGGTTAATGTCGATTTGCAGACGCTGCGCAAATCTATTATGCAGATGTACGATCCGGAATTTACATTCGTAAATGTATTCAACCGGTCCGGCGATAGTTTATGGGAGAATAATAGGACGGGCCGTGATAACGCAAGCCTTGCTTCAGGCGAAGTGTTCTCCGAATTCACATCAGGCTACAGCGGCTGGAAAGTAGAAACGGGTCTTAATAATGGCAAGATCATTAAATTTGCGCTGAAGTTTTATGATATTTGGTTTGCTTTTGCGGTGGCAGTCGTGTTCATCGGGGTGATATGGGTAATCTATGTGACCCGAAGAAACTATAAGCCGATAGAGCAGATTGTGACGCTGATCCAGACCGTCTCCTCCCAGACACAGCTGGGTCCTGTGAAGGAAAATGAGTTTCGCTTTATCCAGAACACGCTGGAGCGTATGATTGATCAAACGAGGCAATATCAGGAGGAATACGAAGAGAATCTGCTTTTGCAAAAAAAATATTTCTTCCAGGAGCTGCTGGAAGGCGCGCGGGAGTTCGCCGACAGTGATTTGCAGTCGGAAATGAGGAAGTTCAACCTCCCGGAGCTTGCGGACAGGTGGACTGTGGCAGTGGTGGAGATTGACCGCTACCCGCAATTTGCAGCAGACTATCATGAGCAGGACCAATCTCTGCTCAAGTTCGTACTAATCAGCATTCTGCAGGAAAACACGCGGCAGGAGGGGAATGAGGTATGGGCGGAATGGATTTCAGACCGCCGGCTGTATGCGATCCTGTGGCTTCCTGAAACGATGCAGCCGGAAGAGGTTGAACATCAGGTGCTTTCCGGGTATCTTGATAGGGTAGAGCAGTATCTCAATTTCACCGTCACGATCGGAATGGGTCAGGCTGCGACTGACCTGCGCGGTCTCAGATCCTCCTTGAAGGGAGCGGTTCGAGCCCTTGATTACAAAGCGGTTCTGGGGGTGGGCCAAATCATCTGGTTCGCGGATGTGCCGGATTCCAAAAATGATGTCTACGAGCTCTTGAAGACGATCTCTCTCCTGGTACAGGCTATGCGGGTATCCGACGAAATCTGGGAGAAGCATTTTGACCGGTTGTTTGCACAGATCACGGCATCCGTGTTGTCCCGTCAGGAAATGATCAATACGGTTCAATTGTTGTTCCAGCAATATAAACGCGAGTTCGCGGAGCTGCCCCGCGAATATCTGGAGTTATGGACCGCGCTGCTCGGCCGCCTGCTTAACCAGCTGGACGATTGGGAAACGGCGGATGACCTCCGGCTGCTTTGCTGGGAAACGTTCCGGGAGCTGGCCCAGCAGATGCAGACGCTGCGCTATGCCAAGAAACATCGGACGCATATTTTGCGAATCCGCAAATATGTCGAGGAAAACTATCATAATCCCGAGCTTTCACTGAACTACTTGAGCAATCTGTTTGATATCAATCCGAAATATTTGAGCAAGCTGTTCAAGGACGAGATCGGAGAGAAGTTCGTGGACCTGCTGATCACCCACCGCATCGAGAAGGCCAAGCAGTTGATGATGGAGACGGATAAGCCGATTCAGGAGATCAGCGAGGAAGTAGGCTACACGAATTACAACTCCTTCAATCGGGCGTTTAAGAATGTGGTCGGCATCGCTCCGAGCGATTACAGAAAGGCCATATAAAAGTCAAACCCATGGGGAGAGTCTGCAAGAGGATTACAAAAACGCTTCGATTCCCGCTCAGGCAAGGGATTAGCAGTAGGAAAGCGGCGTCATAGGAAACCATTTGAGAAAGGGAGGAACGGATGATGAGTCAGAAGTTTATTGTGGGGTATGCGGGCGACCGGGCGCTTCCTGACATCACGGCAGATGCAGCCGGGAAGCTGACCCATCTGAATGTCGCGTTCGGGCATGTGGAGCAGGATGAAATTCGCATTGGCCATCTGAAGCAACTTGACAGTCTGGACCGGTTGAAGGGCGATCATCCAAAACTGCAGATTCTATTATCTGTCGGAGGCTGGAGCGCGGGCGGCTTCTCCGAAGCGGCCTCCACGCAGGAAGGCAGGGAGCGGATGGCCCGGTCGGCGGTTGAGGTGCTGGAGCGCGGTTCTTTTGACGGAATCGACCTCGACTGGGAGTATCCGTGTTATGCCGTGGCCGGGATCGCGGCGTCCCCGAATGACAAAGTAAACTTTACGCTGCTATTGAAGGAAATCAGAGCGGCGCTCGACCGCAAAGCGGCTGAGGATGGCCGGCATTACTTGCTGACGATTGCTGCGGGGGCGGATCAGTATTACCTCGACGGCACGCAGATGGATCAAGTCCAGCAATATCTGGATTACGTGCAGCTCATGACCTATGATATGCGCGGCGGTTTCCAGACCTTGACGGGCCATCATACGAATCTGTATGCATCGACAGGGGATTTATTCCGGATCAGCGCGGATGCCTCTGTCCGCATGTTCGAGAAGGCGGGCGTCCCCCGCGATAAATTGGTGATTGGAGCCGCGTTCTATTCCCGGATGTGGAAGGATGTTCCGAACCATAACTGCGGTCTGCATCAGATGACTGGCGGGCCGGGAGGATATGGTCCCGATTATACGAATCTGGCAGCGGACTATATGAATAAGAACGGGTACACGCGCTATTGGGATGATGAGGCGAAAGCGTCGTACCTGTTTGACGGGACTTCGTTTATCACGTATGAGGATGAGGAATCCATTCATCACAAATGCAGCTATGTCAACAATGAGGGGCTAGCCGGCATCATGTTCTGGGAATACGGATGCGACACGACGTTGACACTCCTGAACGCTATAAGCAAGGAATTCACGCGTGGCAACCAATCATGATCAACCCGCGTCGTTGTCGCCTGGCCGTGAGTAGTTCATACGAAAATATAATCTGGGAGCTGAGAAAATGAAAGTAGGCCTTAGCACGTATAGTTTGTTAAATGATTTGAAATCCGGCGAAATGACCGTTCTGGACGTCATCGACTGGATTGCCGGGAATGGCGGCGAGCATATGGAAATGGTTCCCTACGGGTACACGGTGGAGGATAATCCTGAACTTGCTGACGCCATTCGCGAGCGGGCAAAGTCCGCAGGCATTGAACTGTCCAACTACTCTATGCCCGCGAATTTTGTTCAAGAGACAGAGGACGCTTTCGAAGGGGAAATGGCCCGGGTCAAACGGCATGTAGATGTGGTGCACCGAATGGGCATGACCCATATGCGCCATGACGTAACGGCATTTACGCTGCCGCAGGAGAAAATGACGATAGCCTGGTTCGAGGACAGCCTGCCCCTGATCGTCAAGGGGAGCCGGATCATTGCCGATTATGCCGCACAGTTCGGCATTACGACCACGATCGAAAATCACGGCTTCAGTGTACAGGCGAGCGACCGTGTCCAACGGGTTCTGCATGCGGTGGATCGCCCCAACTTCAAGACAACGCTCGATATCGGCAATTTCATGTGCGTGGATGAGAACCCGGTTATCGGAGTGATGAAGAATCTGCCGTATGCGTCTCTGGTTCATTTCAAAGATTTCTATTTCCGCCCCTACGACGAGCATCCGGGCGAAGGGGAATGGTTCAGAACGGCGCATGGCAATTTCCTGCGCGGAGCAATCGTCGGGCACGGCGACATCCCGATCCGGAAAATTGTCAAGCTCGTCAAGGATTCCGGATACGACGGCAGCATTACAATAGAGTTCGAAGGCATGGAGGAATGCAAGGCAGCGTCCAAGATCGCGATGGACAACCTGCGGCGTTTTTGGGAGGAGGCATAGGGGAGTCTGAAAAGAAATTCCCCATGCTCAGGCAGCCAGCAAGCCCGGAATCTGAATTGGTCCCGGGCTTGCTGCACCAAAGACAACCGCTTTTATCGCAATCTCCTCGCCCTTTATTTAAAATAGGAATTTCTCCAAGCAGTTTCTTCAGGTTGATTGAATCCCACGGCATATGCTCCGTTATACCAAATCCAACTACATCTGTTTCTTCAGACCGTACTTTAATCAGCTTCATTAGTTGAGGCATTTGCATTGTTCCCGGAGGAGAAAGATCGTAAGGCGTTTTAGGGTAGTACGCACTTTATTGACAGGTACTACCAGAAAGGATAGCGCAAATATGAGTATGGCTGAATATAAAGGTAAAGTTAAAAATATTCAAGATACACCTTTTGGCTATACAGTTTATAGGAGCTATTACTTATAAAACATTGAGTTCACAACTAAAAGAATTGGAAGCGGATGGTCTGGTGAATCGCAAAGAGTATCCTCAAGTTCCACCTAAAGTCGTGACAGTCTCACGGATACAGCGGAAACATTATTACCCGTTTTGGAAGAGTTATGTGAGTGGGGAGTAAAAAACCAAAATAATTGAAAGGGGATTTGCAATTCCTTCTTAAACAGGTGACACTACGATAACAATTGATTGGTATTATACGTCCGGGAAGCGTCAAGCTCGTCCGTTTATTTAGCCTGCCTTGAATTGCGGTCAGACCGACAGCAAAATATGACTAAGCACTGAGGCGCCAATTATCGTTAAAGGAGGAGGGCGCTATCAACTCCTGGTTTTTGAGTCGAATTATCCGGGCAGGGAGGAAGCGGACAGAACGCGGACGGCTTTTTCGCAAAAATCTTGCGATCGTCCTGTTCATCTCCAGCCTGCCGATGGCGTTGATTGCCGTCAGCACGTACCTGATCAGCGCGAGACAAATCGAGCGGGAAGTCGATTATACGCACCAGCTGAGACTGATCCAGACGGCGGAGCAGCTCAATGAGCAATTCTCTCAAGTGGAAATCATTGCGAACCAGTATGCGCAGCAGGATTTGTTTCAGAATCAGCTGAACGAGGATTCGTATAACGATAATTTTCGTCTGGCGCAAAATATGTTCGAGCTGCTTACGCGCCTCAACTCCGCCGACCGGATGATCAAGCGGGTTCAGCTGTACGTCAAACGGAACAACGCGCTGATCTCGCCCTATCAAGGCGCGATGGCCATTACGGACCGGCAGGAGCAGGAGAAGTATGCCGCGCTGCTGCGGTCCGGCGACGGGTTCTTCTGGAAATTCGGCGTTACTTCGGACCGCGGGGCTCCGCTGTCTTCGATGACGCTCATTCACAAGCTGCCGGTGATCAGTGCGAATCCGTACGGCGCGTTCATTATCGATCTTGATCCCGAGGAAATGAACAGCCTTCTGCGCGTATTAAATCCCGAGAATTCGGGAGCGGCGTTTATTTTGAACGACAGCATGAATTGGGTCGCAAACGGCGCGTCGAAGGAGACGGAGATCAGCCCCCTTGCCGCCGCATTGCGGGAGGAGATTGCGAAGGGGAAAATAGGCGAAGCGTTCAAGTTCGACTGGGACGGTCAAAAGTATGCGGTAGGGCAGTATGAGATGTCCAAGGTCGGCTTGACATTCGTGACGGCGACGCCGCTTAGTCTGCTGAGCCGGCCAATCATCATTACGTCCCGGCTGATGCTTGCTGCCAGCTTCTTCGGACTGATCATCGCATTCCTGTTATCCTGGGTCGCGACGAATCAGCTGTACCGGCCGATCAGCAGGATCGTCGGACTGTTTCGCGGCAGGCGGATCGGAGCGGGACCGCACGACAGCCGGGACGAGCTTGCATTTATCGAGAAGCAGTGGCGGCATCTGACGTACGAGAGCCGGGAGTTCCAGACGCGGTTCGAGAACAGCCTGCCGGCGCTCCGCAATGCATTCTTGATTCAGTTCGTGGATGGGCATTATTATTCCATGTCGGAGCAGGAAATCCGGGAGCGGATGGAATCGTACGGTTGGGATGTCGATGGCAGGAGCTTTTCGTTCTCCACCATCGAGCTGTTCGATCTGGCCGGCCGGGAGAGCGGATTTTCCGAGGGGGACAAGCAGTCGGTGGCCTTCGCCGCGGCCAACATCGTGGAGGAGCTGGTGCGCAGCCGGGACGTGGAGGTGAGTGTCGTCAGCTTCCAGGGCATGCTGCTGGGCGTGTTTTTATCCTTCGCGTGCGACGGGGACAAGGAACGGACGAAGACGAAGCTTATGCAGCTTTCCGAAGACATCATCCACTATCTGCACACGATGCTGAAGGTGAATGTGACGATTGGCGCGGGGAAGCTGACCGACCAGCTGAAGTCGATTCCGGATTTGTACGCGCAGGCGAGGAAGGCGCACAGATACCGCGACCTGGAGGCGGTCAATCAGATTCTCGATTTGGACGGCTGGTCGGATATCGAATACGACGGTTTTACTTATCCGGTCACGGCCGAGAAGGAGATTTTGCAGGCCTTGCGGATGGGCGGAATTGAGGAAACGATGCGCCTGATCGAAGCGTTCATTGCGGAGCTTCATCATAATTCCACCAAGGAATTTTACGTATTGCAGGGGATGCATCAACTGCTGGGCAGCATTCACCATACGCTGATCCAATCCGGCTGCAATCTTCACGAGATTTACGGCGGCGTCAATCTGTACGAGGAGCTCGCCGGGCTGCGCAATTTGGGGGAGGTTCTGACATGGTGCCGCTCCAGGCTGATCGAGCCGTATATGCAGTGGGTCGAGGAGACGCAGGGGATCAAGCTGAAGCAGCTGGTGGAGAAGGTGGTCACGGTCATTCACCGCGATTATATGACGGACATTACGCTTGAGTCATGCGCCGATTTGCAGGGCACCTATATGAAAAAGCTGAGCCTCGGCTTCAAGCAGATTACGGGCATGAATTTTATCGATTATTTGACCAAGGTTCGCCTGGACAAGGCGAAGGAGCTGCTGCGGGAGACCGACAGCAAGATCCACGACATCGCCGAGCAGGTTGGCTACCAGCCGTCGTATTTTACGCGCATCTTCAAAAAGTACGAAGGAAAGACGCCTGGCCAGTACCGCGGCGCGTTGGGACAATAAACGGATCACAACTAAAAACTGCGGGCTGGCTTGTGGGCAGCCTGCGGTTTTTTGTTTTTATTGACCGTTCTCCCGCCGCGCCGGGAGCTGTCGGAAGCGGCTTGCCGCTCCATACCTGTTTTTCCGGCAATGGGACAAATATTCTGTTGGAATTGTAAAGGCGAAGAGGGGGTCAAAACCCGCATAACAGAGGGCTTCCCGGGCGAGAACGGCGGGGAAAATATGTCTCATTGCCGGAAACAGTGCCTCTGCTTACAATAAACCCGATGAAAGGAGGAGAGGCGCGATCAACGATTCAAATTCAATATCTAACGCAGCCGGGCAGGCTCAGCAAAGTAAGACGAGCCGGAAAATTGTCCTCAGCCGGATCGTTCGCGAACGGCAGCTGATTGTACTCGCTCTTCCGGGGCTGGCATTTATGATTCTGTTTAAATACGTGCCGCTGTGGGGCTTGATTATCGCCTTTATGGATTACTCGCCTTATTTGGGAATTCTGCACAGCGAGTGGGTGGGACTGGAGCATTTCCGGCGATTTTTCGCGGACTCGGATTTTATCGTTCTGTTTCGGAACACGATGGGAATCAACCTGCTCAGTCTGATCTTCTTCTTCCCGCTGCCAATCGTCCTGTCGCTGCTGTTGAATGAAGTGCGGAACAACGTGTTCAAACGTATCGTGCAGTCAATTGTGTACCTTCCGCATTTTCTGTCATGGGTGATTATTGCCGGGCTGTGCTTCCTGCTGCTCGGTTCGGAGGGCGTGATCAACAGGCTGATCATGGCTTCAGGCATGCAGCCGGTCGACTTTCTGACCAATCCCAAGCTGTTCTGGGTCGTGCTTACGGCGCAATCGATATGGAAGGAAGCGGGATGGGGCACGATTATCTTCCTCGCGGCGATCGCGGGGATCGATCCGGGACTGTACGAGGCGGCGAAGATCGACGGCGCAGGCCGGCTGCGGCAGGCGTGGCATATTACGCTGCCGGCCATCCGCAATGTCATCGTCATCCTGTTCATCCTGCGGATAGGCCATATCATGGACGTCGGATTCGAGCAGGTGTACCTGATGGCGAACGGAGCCGTCGCCGATGTGGCGGATGTATTCGATACGTATGTATACCGGCTGGGCATCCAGCAGAGCCAGTTCAGCTTCACATCGGCCGTCGGCATGTTCAAATCCGTGATCGGATTCATCTTGGTGATCGTCGCCAACAGCTTGTCCAAGCGTTTCGGGGAGGAGGGTGTGTACTAAGATGAGAGAGCTATGGGGAAGCAGGGCGTTCAACGCGGGCAATCTGATCGTGCTTGCCGTCCTTGCGGTGGTTACGATATTCCCGATCTATTACGTGTTCGTCATTTCCTTCGTCACCCCGGAGCAATATTACCGCGGCGGCCTTATCCTGTTTCCGGAGAGGTGGACGCTCGATTCCTACCGGTATCTGCTTTCGACCGGCGCTTTTGTCAGAGCGGCGGGAGTCAGCGCGTTTCTCATGGCGGCGGGGACGGCGTGCAGCCTGGTGGTGACCTCATCGTTTGCCTATGCGCTGTCCCGCAAGCGGATGCCGGGCAGAAAGGCGCTGCTGCTGCTCGTACTGCTGACCACGCTGCTCAATCCGGGCATCATTCCGCAATATTTGCTGGTCCGCGATCTTGGATTGGTGAACAGCTTGTGGTCGCTCATCATTCCTTCGCTCACCAGCGGTTGGTATATTTTCCTGATGAAAGGGTTCTTCGACAGCGTGCCGGCCAGCCTCGAAGAGGCGGCGAAAATCGACGGCAGCTCGGACATCGGCGTATGGGCGAAAATTATTCTGCCGCTCTCGCTTCCGTCGATCGCCGCAGTCGGCCTGTTTTATGCGGTGGGCTACTGGAACACGTTTTTTAACGCGGTCCTGTATATCAACGACGCCGGCAAATACCCGCTGCAGGTGCTCCTCCAGAACATGCTGATCGACTCGTCTACGGCCATGGGAGGCGACGCGTCCGAGCTGAGCCTGCAGAAGCGGATGCCCCCGGAAATGCTGAAGATGGCTGCCGTTATTGTGGCGACCGTGCCGATCCTGTTCGTCTATCCGTTCCTGCAGAAGCATTTTACCAAAGGCGTCATGCTGGGCTCGGTAAAGGAATAGCCCGCAAGCCTTTTATTATAAATGAGATTCAATACTAAGGAGGATATTCATGAAATTGATGGGAAAGAAATGGCTGCTTCCGCTTCTGGCGCTTGTGCTGGCTGCGGCGGGCTGCGGCAAGGAAGCTGCGAATGACGCAGCTTCTGGCTCCACCGCTTCAGGTGCTGCTGCTACGGATGCTTCGCAAGAGATCACCGAAATATCCGTCATGTCGCCGTACTATCAGCCTGAGCCGTTTACCGACGATAACGTGATCAAGAAGGAATACGAGAAGCGTACGAACATGAAAATGGACGTAACCCTCATCTCCAGCAACAATTACGAGGAGAAGGCCAACGTCACGCTGGCATCCGGAGACATTCCGGATCTGATGGTGCTGACGGACCCCTTCACGCCGAACGTGCTTACCATGATGGAGCAGGGCGCCTTCTGGGATCTTACGCCTTACATCAAGGACTACCCTAATCTGTCGGCTTACCCGCCGGACGTATGGAACAATACGAAGGTCAAGGGCAAGAACTACATGATCCCGCGGGTGCGCGCGCTGGACGGCGACAGCTTCCCGATCATCCGTCAGGATTGGCTGGACAAGCTCGGGCTGCCGGTGCCGCAGACGCTGGACGATTTTTATAACGTGATGAAGGCTTTCACGGAGAAGGACCCGGACGGCGACGGACAGCAGGATACGTACGGGTTTACGGGGAGCGTAGACTCGGATTCGATGGGCAACTTTGTCATTTTCCAGAACCTGTTCAACAATTCCAACGGCAAATGGAAGCTGGACGGCGACAAGCTCGTCGATACCGATCTGCTGCCGGGCACCCGCGATATGCTGGTGTATCTGAACAAGGCGTTCGCCGAGGGATTGATTCCGAAGGATTTTGCCATTATGAAGACGTCGCAGCACGAGGATCAATTGAAATCCAACAAGGCGGGCAGCTTCAACAACACGCTCAACAATATCAACAACATCGGAGTCGATCTGGTCAAGATAGCGCCTGATGCGCAATTGATGTCGCCGCTGTATATGATCAGCCCGAACGAAGCGAAAATGTCGATTCGGGGCACGGGGATGACCGGCGGACTGGTCATTCCGAAGAAGACCGTTTCCGAGGAGAAGCTGAAGAAGATACTGGCCATGCTGGACTACGGCTCTTCACCGGACGGGCTGATGCTGAAGAAGGGGCTGCTTGGCGTTCACATCAAGGAAGCCGAGTGCGGATACGAGGATTTGCCGCAGAAGAAGACCGACAACTTCGGCGACATCGGTCAAATTTTCAACGGATACGACAAGTACGGCCGTGTGCCTGCGGCGGGATCGTTCGTCACCTGCAAGCAGTATGCGGATATGCAGAAGCTTATCGATGACCGCGAGCAGTACAGCATAGGCAGCCCTGCCGTCGGCTTGCAGAGCGAAACGTTTAATCAAGTGGGACCGGAGTTTATGAAGAAGATTCAGGACTTGAAAATCCAGGTCATCATGGGCAAGCAGCCGATCGAGGCATGGGACAAGCATGTGAATGAATTGAAGGCGGATACCAGGTACCAGCAGATCATCACGGAAATGAATGCGGCTTATAACGAACGCTTCGCCAAATAAAGGCGCCCGCCGCGCCGCCTGCCGCTTGAGGATGCAGGCGGCTTGCGGCGGACGCCGCTTCGTGGAGGACCAAGCGAATGAACATGACATTTCTGGGGACGGGCGCAGCCGAAGGCGCGCCGTCATACTTCTGCCGCTGCCAGTTGTGCAGCAGAATCAGGGAGACGGGCGGCCCCAATATCCGCAGCCGTTCCTCGTTTCGCATCGATGCGCAGCATCAGATCGATTTTAGCCCGGATATTTTCTATCAGATGACCAAGCTCGGACTTGATATGTTCGATTTGGAGCATCTGCTCGTCACGCATACCCATAAGGATCATTTTGACGTCGGGGAGATCATGTCCAAGCTGAACCGTATCGAGCATAACCATAAGCCGCTGCATATCTACTTGAGCGAGCCCGCGGCCGAGTGGAGCGGGAAATTGCTCGACGTGTACGGTCTGGACGCGGCTCCCGGCAGGTCGGACTGGGGCGGCCGGTTTATCATTCACCCGCTTCGTTATTTCGAAAGCTATGAGGCCGGCAGGCTGAGGGTAACGACCGTGCCCGGCAATCATTACGCCATGGGCCGGAACGAAATGGCCATCAATTATCTCATTGCTCTGCCGGACGGCAGGAAGCTGCTGTATGCATCGGATACCGGCTGGTACACCGAGGAGACGTGGCGGTTTCTTGAGGGAAAGTCGGTGGATTTGCTCATTATGGAGTGCACGTTCGGCAATCGCGAAGGATATCCGAAATATGCAGACTCCCATCTGGACATTCCCAATTATGTGCTGATGCTTGAGCGCATGAAGGAGATCGGACTAGTGAACGAGCGGACGCCTGTATGGGCGTCGCATATTAATACGGCCCATCAATTGCTGCACGACGAGATGCAGGAGGAATTCGACCGCACCGGTCACCGTGTCGTCGTTGCGTATGACGGGCTGTCCATCGACGAAGAGGGCGCTTGATGTGCAATATGAATCTCAATAAAGGCGGTTATCATTCATGGATATGCAAACGGCAGATCAACAGCGCATTCTTCAAATAGAAGGCGCCTACAATGTGAGGGATCTCGGCGGGTATAAGACGAAGGAAGGCAGGACGACCCGCTGGGGCTTGCTGTACAGAGCGGACGGCCTGCATGGGCTTAGCGAGAAAAGCCGACAAAACCTCGTGAACAGAGGGGTCTGCACGGTCATTGACCTGAGGTACAGCAGCGAGCTGGCCGAGCAGCGGGACGTATTCGCCGATTCGGGAGATGCGGCCTACCATAACATCAGTCTGATTCATGCCGATCAGGGCGACTATCTGCGCAGCCTGGGAGAGCTCTATATTGACATTATTGAAGGCTCCCGGGAACCGATGCTTCGCGTATTCTCGCTCCTGGCCAGCTCCACCGGGAGCGGGGCGACTTTGTTTCACTGCAAGGCGGGCAAGGACCGCACCGGCATAGTCGCGGCTCTGCTGCTAGATCTGGCAGGCGTGCCGCACGAGATCATCGCGGAGGATTACGCCCTCACGGCCGTATGTCTCGCCCCCTTGATGGAGGAACTGCGCAAAGGCCGTCCAATGACGGTGAGCCCGGAACAGTACGAAATTCATCTCGGTTCTCCTCCGGACAATATGATCGTGCTGCTGAACCATATAAAGTCGGCCTACGGGGATGCCGAGGGCTACTTGCTGTCGATCGGTCTGAAGACCGAACAGATTCAGGCGCTGAAGCAGCGGATGATTGAAGACTGAAGACTCGCAAAAGGCTGGTGAAGAAGTTGCGGAAAAGTCGGCAGGGGAGTTGGAACAGCGAGTGGAATACCCTGTCGACCGCAGGTAACTGATCTTTCGCTGGGTTTGTATAAAAAAGGAGAAGTGATATCAGATGGAAATGACAGTGATGACATTCAACCTGCGGACAAGTACGGCGAGCGACGGCGACCATGCCTGGGTCTACCGCTGCGACAAGGCAGCCCGAATGATTCGCGAGCATGCTCCTGCCATCCTCGGGACGCAGGAAACCCGCGCTCATATGCTGGAGGAGCTGCGGCTTGATGAATACGACTGGGTCGGAGCGGGACGCCGCGGGGGCAATGAGGACGAGCATTGCGCGATCTTCTATAAGAAGGACGAGCTCGAGCTCATCGAGGACCATACCTTCTGGCTGTCGGAGAATCCCGAAGTGGAATCCAGCAAAGGCTGGGACAGCTCACTGCCTCGCATCTGTACGTGGGCACATATCCGTCATAAGGCAGATGGTACCGAATTCCTCGTGTTCAATACGCACCTGGATCACAAAGGCCGGACGGCGAGAGTGAAAGGGATCGAGCTGATCTGGAGCCGAATTCGCGAAGTCCGCGCCCGGAAGCAGCTTCCAGCGATGCTGATGGGCGATTTCAATTCGACGCCGGATGAGCTCGTCGTGCAGATCATGCGCGGAGAAGTCCCTGCGGCGGACGGCATGGTAGAGATGAAGGACGTATATGCGGCCATAGACGGCCCGATCGGCACTTCGGCCAACCATCAATTCTCCGGTAATCTGGAGGGAGGCGTGATCGATTATATTTTCGTTACTCCCGAGGTGGAGGTGCTCTCCGCCGAGATTGACCGCCGCCGGATCGACGGCATATTTCCTTCGGATCATTATCCGGTAACGGCGCGTCTGCAAATTACGTAAATGGTATTTATTGTTAATCATTTTTTTTAAGCAGATCGCATTTTGCAGTCTCCTTGGTTTGTTTTTGGTCCGGCAGCTAGTCAGCGCCTGGGACCATAAATCATACCAAGGGGCTTTTTTTTTCTCAAACCTTGTAGTCGTGCATAATAGAATGCTGCCCGCTCAATAAAGGGGGATCATGGTCAAATGCGGGAGAGCTGAGCCTTTCCAGGGTATGGCCGCTGGAGTCAGCTTGATGTTAGCCGCCCCATCCCCCGGTACGATTAATAAGGGAAACGAACGTTTTTAAGCCGCCGTAGAACTTTATTTTCGGCGGTAAAATGAACTTGACGGTAGGCAAGCTGAAGAATACCATGAGAGTGGGACATATTGGAAATCGTAGTTGCAGTGATAAATTTAGTTATGGGGAGGAGATGAACATGAAAAATACCAGATCTTGGTTTTACAAAATGCTATTTTCTTACCTTCCTGCGTTTTTCTTGCTGTCTTGTGTATTGTTCTTGATCAGCTTTCTGGCAATTAGTGAAAATATTAAAAAAACGACAGTTAAATCCACTTATGTATTCAGCGAACAGGTTAGCCAGGTCTTGGAGAATTTTTTGCAGCCGATTGAAAGAATGGTGACTAAAGACATATTGGTTGATACCACCTTCATCCAATATTTCAAAGATCACAAATATGGAACATATGAAAATTATGAAATTGTTCAAAAATTAAGAAGTCTTTCATTGGATTTTCCGGATATTGACTCCGTTTATGTTTTTCGTCAAGCCGACCATATGGTATTGAGTGAAAATATGTATTCGGATTTTAATCAGTTCGCTGACAAGGATTTCATCTTATTGCAGTTAAATCAGAATCTGAATGCTTCCTGGTCGGAGAAACGAATGTACTACGACCAGAAAGCAAGAAAATCCAGCGAAGTCGTGTCACTGGTAAGAAAAGTTCCCTTTCTGACCGGAGATCAGGGGATCGTTGTCGTGAACATAAGCGTGAGTACGATTCGAAGCTTGGTTATGAATATGTCCAGCCACAATATCAATTTTGTCAATCTGTACGATAGAGCAGGAAGTCTGATTTTCAGCACGGCGGTTGAACAAGGCAAGGAAGATACCGCCAAAGGCAAAGAAATCGTAAAAGTAAAATCCGATTTTACCAATTGGATAATAAGCAGTGGAATTAAAAACGCGGAAAGCTTTAGTTTCTTTTCGGGCTTTGCTTATTTTTGGGTCGCTACCTGCTTTTTAACGTTGCTGGTCGGCGTACTCTGGATTGTTTATGTGACCCGAAAAAACTACAAGCCTATCGAATCGATTATGAATCGGATCAATGAGTTCTTCCTCAATAAGAACTATGATATTTTTGGAAAAGGCAAACCGGACGAAATGAGATTTATCTCTATGGCCATCGATAATCTTCTGGAACAATCCAATATTTTTCAAAACCAATACGCCGAAGATCTTATTCACATACGCCGGCATCTCTTTATGGAGCTGATGAGCGGGCATCGCGCTTTTACGCTTGAAGAATGGAAAACGAACATGAGACGGCTTGGGCAGGAAAAAAACTTTGATGAGGTATCCTTCGGCATATTAGAGATTGATAAATATCCAGAATTTTCAGTCCAGTATTCGGATCGGGACCAATATTTGCTTAAATTTGTCATTCAGAGCATGGTTAATGAAATGGCTCAGAATCATTTCATCTCTATATGGTGCGAGTGGATTACCCATTCAAGGTTGGGCATTTTATATTTCTTGAACAATAAGCATGAACAATTTGAAGAGCAATTGAGCAGCTCCATCCCGCAAATGTGCGGCACAGCGATTGCCTGGGTCAATGATAATTTGGATTTTACGGTTACGATTGGCATGTCAGGCTACACTGACAATCTTGCTGATTTGCCCGGGCTGCTTGAAAAGGCATCGGATAATCTCAATTACAAAGCGATATTGGGGAATCAACGGGTTATTAACAGCTCGGATATTATTCTCAAACCCAAACAGGACATATTCACTCATTTACAGCTTGTCCATCAGATCGTCAAGGTTTATCGTATGGGTGAGGAATGGGACGCTTTATTCTTGCGTTTTTTTGAAGAAATGAAGATGGCCTTACTTTCGAGTAAGGATATAACAAGCTTAATGAATTACTTCATTTTTTATTTGGACAAAGAAATGAATGCGGTTTCATTGGAGGTTCAGAGCATTTGGACAAAAACCGCGTTGTCTGATTTGACCTTAATGCTGCAGAAAGTTGAGATGCTCGATGAGCTTCAAACCCGTACCCATCAAATCATGAAAGCATTCGAGATGGAGCTGCGTTCTCTGAGGGAAAGCAGGGCCAACTACCAACTGATTCACGAAGTTAAAAAATATATTGAAGAGTGTTATGCGAATCCCGATCTTTCCCTTGCTTATTTGAGCGATGAATTTAATATCAATTCCCGCGCTTTAAGCGAATTGTTTAAGAAAGAGTATGGGGAAAAATTCGTTGACTACCTGGTTCGAATTCGTTTGACTCGGGCTAAGGAGCTTCTGCAAAGTACGATGGAGCCCGTGCAGGATATCGCTGTAAAGGTTGGTTATGTGCATCCGTTTTCCTTTATTCGGGTATTTAAGAAAGTGGTTGGCATGACTCCTGGCGATTTCCGCAAATAAGGCGAGCCGTATCCTTTGTCTATTGACATATGATGATGGACGCTGCCTTCACATTATACCGGTCAAAGCTCAATTTCGTCTGGAAATTAAGGACGAATTGGGCTTTTTTTTCGTTGACGCGCGGTTTGCCTCCGGTGGGTTCGCTGCTGCGGCTTATCATGCACCAACGGGCATATGGACTGCTGTAATGGTGTATTACGCATGAATTGTGTATCGCGTGGCTGGACACTTTTGAGGATTATTCATGAGGAACGATGCTGCCGGCGGGTCAAGCAGGGAGCGGTGGTTATAAAATACTGTGCATTCAGCATAATTGTGGATCAGCACATGGTACTGCCGGGCCGCATAAGGGTGCATGGCCGGAAACATGTTTATTGCATTCGCATGTTCGTATGTTTACATTGTAGATGCATTCACACAAAATTCACAAATACAGGAAGGGACACTGAGCTCAGACGTTAACGATGAAGCAGATGAAGTCATTTAAGGAGGAAATTCAAGTGACAAAAGAGACTGCAGTGAAGAAAGGTATTATTGATTGTGATGTACATGTGTACCCCAAATCAAGAGAAGAATTGAACAAGTATTTGCCGCAGCCATGGCAGGACTGGTATCGTCCTCTGAGTCGCGCGTACGGCAATATTCAGGGAAACCGGAAGGATGCGGCGCCGCCGGGAGGCGGGGGAGCGGGCTCCGACCCCGATTTTTTGCGGGAGCAGCTTATAGATGAATACGATGTCGATTTCGCTATTTTGCTGCCTCGCGCTATGCTGAACAACCTGCCTGATCCCGATATGGCTTCGGCGGTAGCAGCAGCCTACAACGACTGGCTTGCCGACACGTGGCTGGACAAATACAATCATGACGGTAAATTTAAAGGCTCCTTATATATTGCCACTCAGGACCCCATCGGAGCTGCCAAAGAGATTGAGCGTTGGGCGGGACATCCGCATTTCGTGCAGGTCATGACTGATTCCGGCGCCCGCGCTCCGTTCGGTCAACGACAATATTATCCGATTTACGAAGCTTGCGAGAAATACGGGTTCCCGCTCGCTATCCATCCCGGTACCGACGGAATGGGCATCAATCATCAGCCGACTCCGGGTCATCCCAGCCGGTATATTGAATTCCATACCTGTTTGTCTCTTGCGTTCCAGGCGCATTTGGTCAGCTTCTTGACCGAGGGAGTGTTTGTTAAATTTCCCAACTTCAAGATTGTACTCGTGGAAGGCGGAGTTTCCTGGCTGCCTCCATTGATGTGGAGACTGGATGCGGAATATAAAGGACTGCGTTACGAGGTGCCATGGCTCGAAAAACGTCCAAGCGAATTTTTACGGGATCATGTCCGGTTGACCAGCCAGCCGATCGAGCGTCCTGATAATGATAAGTATTTGCTGACGCTGCTCGAAGCTATGGATGCAGAGCATATCCTGATGTTTGCCAGTGACTATCCTCACTGGGACTTTGATTCGCCCAGACGTGCTTTTCCGAAACTGCCGGATGAGCTGCAGCGGCGTATCTTCTTCGAGAACGCGAAGGCATTCTATAACTTATGAGTAAAGGAGCACTTGTTTATGGAACGTTTGGTGGTATGTAAAACAACTGAAATGGAGCCCGGTCAGCGGAAGATCGTCCAGGTTGGGGGGAGGTCTGTTGGCGTGTTCAACGCAAACGGCAGCTATTATGCCCTGCGCAACAGCTGCCCGCATCAAGGAGCGCCTTTATGCAAGGGCAGACTTACCGGGACGACTTTGCCATCTTTACCTGGCACCTACCGTTATGGGCGGGAGGGAGAAATACTCGCTTGCCCCTGGCATGGATGGGAATTTGATGTAACAACGGGCAAATCGCTCTTCAACCCCCACAAGTGTCTGGTAAAGAGTTATGATGTGGCGGTCGAGCCATTAGAGGAGAATCTCGAAACCTACCCGGTAGCCGTAGAAGAAGGTTTGGTCGTTCTATATGCGTAGCCGTCAAGCTTAAGGAGGAATTCAGGTGTCAAAACCTTGGGCGATCACTCGCGAAAACGGGAAATTAAGACATAAGAATGCCGCAAATTCAAGGCTTGCTGTATTCATTAAAGAATGCCGGAAATCGAAGCTTCTGCTCTTGTTTTTATTGCCGGCGTTTGTCTGGTATTTCATTTTTTATTACATCCCTATGTATGGCCTGACGATCGCATTCAAGGACTTTCAAATTATGGATGGTATATTGGGAAGCCCATGGATCGGTTTTGAGAATTTCAATCAGATGTTCCACACATACGAATTTATAAGAGTATTGAGAAATACGCTGATTATTAGCGGTTTGAAGCTCCTATTTGTTTACACGTCCGGCATCGTTCTGGCTCTTGTATTAAATGAGATATTTCATGACAAGTTTAAGAAAATCGTCCAAACGATCAGTTATCTGCCTCACTTTCTATCATGGGTGATTATCGGAAGCATCATGATCGAGCTGTTATCTCCCGTCAGCGGACTTGTGAACAATATCATTAAGGCGCTGGGCGGCAAGGCGATCTACTTTTTGGCCGATCCTAATTGGTTCATACCCGTACTGATCGTCTCGGATATTTGGCAAAGCGTCGGATGGGGCTCCATTATTTATCTGGCAGCTATTACTGGCGTGGATCCGCAAATTTATGAATCGGCAACCATAGACGGAGCGGGCAGGTTCACGAAAATCTGGCGTATTACGCTGCCTTCGATTATGAATGTCATTATTATTATGATGATATTTAATATTGGCAACCTGATGAATGCCGGCTTTGACCAGATTTTCAATCTGTATAATCCGAGAGTATATGAGGTCGGCGACATTATTGACACGTATGTATACCGCGTGGGCCTTACACAGATGAATTACAGCTTTTCCACGGCTGTGGGTTTATTCAAGAATGCGATCGGCTTAGCGCTGGTTCTCCTGGTGAATCGGGTCGCGAACAGATTCGGCCAAACCGGATTATGGTAGGAGGTGACGGAAATGCCCGTCGAAAGAAGAAAGCGCTTCACCGTGTTTGATTATTTCAACTACACAGCGCTTATCTTATTATGCGTTTCAATCATTTATCCGGTCGTATACTTGATTTGCTTGTCGTTAAGTACCCGTGAAGGGTTGGCCGCAGGCGGGACCAGTGCCACTGTATTATTGTGGCCGCAGGGATTTACTCCGGAGGCGTACACGGCATTTTTCAAGACAACCTTTATTTATACCGGTTATTTCTATACGATTTGCCGAACCGTAATCGGCACGATTGCAGGCGTATTTTTAATGGCGTTGACAGCCTATGCGCTTTCAAAAAAAATACCATTAAAAAAAACGTTCACCTTTTATTTCATTTTTACCATGTTTTTTACAGGCGGCTTGATCCCTACCTTTATCTTGATTAAAAGTTTGGGGTTATTGGATAATCCGCTGGTTTATATTCTGGCTCCTCCATTTTTATTCAACTCCTTCTTCATTCTGATTCTGCGGAACTTTTTTATGACGATTCCCGAGAGTCTGGATGAATCGGCCAAGATGGACGGGGCAAGCGATTGGAAAACCTTCTTTTATATTATTGTCCCCCTGTCGGGGCCGGCGATCGCGACAATCAGCCTATGGGTGGCCGTTGCGCATTGGAATTCATGGTTTGATTCACTGATCTATGTTCAGTCACTGGATAAACAAGTGATTCAGGTTCTGATTAGAAAGCTCGTTATTGAACAAAGCCAGATGTTGATGGCCAGCACAATCGGATTCGCCAATATGGATAGTGTTCCCACCGCAGAGAGCATCAAGGCGGCAGGGATCCTGATCACGATGATTCCCATTGTGTGCGTCTATCCGTTTATCCAAAAATACTTTGTCAAAGGAGTGGTTATGGGAGCGGTTAAAGGCTGATTCACATGACGATTTATAAGAGCAATTTGAATCGTAAACGAATATTGGGAGGTTAAAGGATGACATGGAAAAACAGACCCATGACGGCAGCCTTGATAGTGTGCCTGGTTGCCGCAATGCTTGCGGGCTGTACGGGCAATCAGCAAAATCAGGAGGAGAACAACACCCCAAAAGCAGATACAGCCACGGATAGCACGGACCCCTTTTCCTTATCGGCCGACAACAAAATGATCGCAGATGCTCTTGCCAAGGTGGAGACGCCTGAATACTTTAAGAACACGCCTACGTACGAGTATACCGTTCAATTTCCGACATCTCCGGAGAAGGAGGGATCGTTTGGCCAGCAATATTTTGAAAAGAAGTTTAACGTCAAGCTCAAATTTGTCCCGCTTGACAGTACGAATCGGAACGAGCAGTTAAATACGATGTTTGCCACCGGCACGATTCCCGACTTCTTATCCTATATCCCATTGTTGAATGTAAGCGAGTACGCCAACCAAGGTCTCCTGGCGGAAGTTCCCATGGATATGATTGAGAAAAATATGCCGAACTATTATCCTCAAATCGAGAAGGCTGATTTATTTCAAAGCGTCCAGATCGATGGTAAAAACATGGCTCTGCCCTTCTACGCAGCCAAAGGCGGAGTACCGCTCACTGCAAACATTCGGGCAGACTGGTTAACGAACGTAGGAATTAATAAGGTCCCGCAAACGTTGGATGAGCTTGAAGAAGCCTTCAAACGATTCAGAAACGATGATCCCGATAAGAACGGCAAGAAGGACACCTATGCGCTTTCGAATGCAAGCACTGAAGACGGCGAAATCTGGTTTCAATCCATCTTCGGCGCCTACGGAACCAATCCGTTCCTCTGGGTTGAGCGTGACGGCAAGCTGCAGTTTGGTTTCACAACTAATGAAACCAAAGAAGCCTTGAAGAGGCTTCATAGCTGGTATGAGATGGAACTGATTTCGCCGGAATTTATTACCGATAACGCAAGAAGCACAGAAGTTGAAGACCTGGCGACCAAATTCTCTGAAGGCAAGATCGGATATATGGATAACCTTGGTTTTGAGGACAGCCAATGGGATAATGACGGCCATATTAACTACAGATGGGTCAAAAATAGTCCGGAGTGGCAAAAGTTCTTTGAGGATAATAAGAACAATCCGGACACTATGTACGCGACTAAGCTGTTCACCGACTTTAATGATCAAGTGCCCCAGCCGATTTATATCAACTTGCCTTCATTAACAGGACCAAACGGAGCCAAAGGTTTTTATCGTTCCGGTTTTCAGGGCAGTCCAATGGTGTTTGGAAAACAAATGGAGAAGGATCCTGAGAAGCTGGCCAAATTACTAAGAATCGTCGATTATATTACAAGCGATGAAGAAGCCTATCTATACCTTAGTTACGGGATTGACGGATTGGAGTGGAAAAGCGACGAGAAGGGACGAAGGCTGCTGAATCCGGATTGGGTCAAGCATGCTTTGTATGATCCCGGTTACAAGAAATTAGGAGATTGGATCTTGAATCCTGTACAGAATACGAATCCGGAATTTTTCAGCGTCATTGGCGGACCGCGCGCAGACCAGCGCTATAAGCTAACCATGGATGTTATCAATACTTTTCCTTCCTATGAAAATAAGTTAGGAATTGTGTTGCCATCTGCGGCCAAATATTCGGAGATTACCGATACCCGGATTAAGGAGTATGTGGTGAAGGCTATAGCCGGCGATATCGATATTGACGGCACATTCAACGATGCCGTGAATCGTTGGTATAAGGATGGAGGAGATCAACTAACCAAAGAAGCAAACGATTGGTTACAGAGCGTCAAATAATTCGTCACGAAAGAGAGTGAATGAGCGCATAAAGGGCAAGCAAACAACAATCAAGCCGCCAAACTTGGCGGATAGGGAATTGGAAAGAATAGGAGATCGTGGTCTGGATCATCATTGCGAGGCGTATTATGGCGATTTCGCAAATGTCCGGCATGACGCAAGGTAAGCGGGAGCTCCCGCATCTGTACGTGGGCACATGTCCGTCATAAGGCGGATGGTACCGAATTCCTCTTGTTCAATACGCACCTGGATCACAAAGGCCGGATGGCGAGAGTAAAAGGGATCGAGCTGATCTGGAGGCGAATCCGCGAAATCCTTTTAATGGAAAAATATTCCATATATGCTGATGAGCGATTTCAATTCAACGCCGGATAAGCTCGTCGTGCAGATCATACGCGGAGAAGTCCCTGCGGCAGACGGCTTGGTAGAGATGAAGGACGTATATGCGGTCATAGACGGCCCAATCGGCACTTCGGCCAACCTCCGATTCTCCGGTAATCTGGAGGGAGGGGTGATCGATTAAATCCAAATAAGGTTAAGGAAAACGTTAGTTCAGTAAAAAAGGTAAAGCTGCCGGTTTATCCTGGCAGCTTTACCTTTTATTCAAGCGGGCGTATCTCGGGGCACCGCGTAACCAGAGAAAGTGAATCTTCATATTGGATAGCCCTTTTGTTTTTATCAGTTCAGGGCGTAACGTTCGGTGATTTTATCCTTCCAGTACCACTCGAGCAGGTCGCCTTCGGCCTCCCACATCTCCTCGAACATCTTGCGGATATTATCCAGGGACAGAATGGAAGCGGCATTGGGATCCAGAGCGAACGCATAGAAGGCCTTCTCCTTATCTTTCTCGAGAATGGACTCAACGGTCAACTGCACGCAAGTACCGTTAGCATGATTGAAACCAGCCAGATGGGTGGGCAGGTCGCCAACAACGGACGCGTTGATGCCATGTCTGTCCGCAAAGCATGGAACCTCAACACACAGCTTGCCGGGCAGGTTGGTAATCAGGCCCTTGTTCATCACATTGCCAATGAAGCGGAAAGGGCGATCGGTTACGATACCCTCCATAATGCCCGAGGTGTACTCATTGGACATACGCAAATCGCCGGACAGCTGGTGCTCGCTATCCATGCTATCCTTGAGCCACTCGCGGGCTTTTTCGCCAAGTGAATCCCGGACAGGATCTCTGGGCTTGAGGAAGTACTGCTTCATCAGATCCGCATTGCGGCGGAAATATGGCAAATACTCGGAATCATGATGGTTGCTCTCTGTCGGGAAGTAACCGAACTTGCGCATGATTTCGACACGTACGGCTTCCTTCTTCAGGAAATCCCTCTGCTCATCCGTTTGAGGATTATCCAGCATGTCGCGCAGCATAGGATACAGATCCTCACCGGTGTCAGTTCGCTGATACTCCAGGAACCAGGCAAGATGGTTAATCCCGGCGACCTTGTAAGTGACATCCTCATCCTTCAATCCGATGAATTTGGTGATTACGCTGCTCGTATGCTGCACGCCGTGGCAGATGCCCACATTCTTAATGCTGCTGGCCGTGGAATGCAGCATCGTAAGCCCTGCCATCGGGTTGGTATGGTTAAGCAGGTAGGCATCAGGGCAGTACTGTTCCATCTCGCGGCAAATTTGCAGCTGAACAGGGGCGGTACGCATCAGACGGAATGCTGCACCGACTGAGTAGGTATCGGCAACCGTTTGTTCAATGCCATATTTGCGGGGTATCTCTACCTCTATGTTATAGGGGAAGCCATAATAAGCTCCGCCGCCAACTGAAACAGAGGTGATGACAAAATCAGCGCCGGGCAGCAGCTTGGTCCGATCTGTGCTGCTCTCAAGCTTAGTGGGCAAGTTATACTTATCAATCGTGTTCTGAATATAAGCGGTAACTTTCTTCAGGCGCTCCTCGTGCAGGTCGCACAAACAAATAGTAGCCTCCCTTAGAGACTCTCTGGACATGATGTCAATGCTCAGTCTGCTGCCAAAGCCGCTGCCGGCTCCGATAATAACGATTTTCATACTAACCCTTCCTTTCGCTTGCGAATGTGAGCAGGTCTTTTATATCTCTATACAAGCTATGATTCACATCAATCGCTTATCCCTTGATTCCCGTAGTCGATACGCCCTGGATGAAGGTCTTCTGTGCAAAGAAGAACAGAATGATAATAGGCAGGGCAGCAACCGTGGAAGCAGCCATAAGCATGCCCCACCGCGTTCCATATTGACCGATGAACTGCTGCAGACCAAGCGAGACGGTGTACATGGAATCGTCATTCAAATAAATGAGCGGACCGAGAAAATCATTCCAGGTGTTCATGAATGTGAATAATGCAACCGTGGCAAGGGCAGGTCTTGCGAGCGGGAGTATCACCTGCCAGAAGATGCGGAACTCGGAGCAGCCGTCGATCTTCGCCGCTTCCGTCAGCTCATGCGGTATGGTGAGGAAGAACTGGCGAAGCAGGAAGATAAAGAACGCTCCCCCGAAGAAAGAGGGGATAATCAGCGGGTTGAAGGTTCCGACCCATCCGATCTGCTTGAACAGAACGAATAAAGGAATCATGGTGACCTGGTACGGAAGCATCATTGTGCTAAGCATGATGATGAACAGAAGATTCCGTCCCGGCCATTGTATTCTGGAGAAGCCATATGCCACCAGAGCGGAGGACAGGCACGTACCCACCACACACCAGAAGCATATGATCAGCGTGTTCTTGACATAAGAGCCGAATGGAACAAAGGTCAGCGCTTCCGGGAAGTTCGACCATATGAACGGTTCGGGAATCCACTCGGGGGGCCATTTGAATATCTGTGCTTCGGGTTTAAGGGCTGTTGAGAGCATCCATATGAAAGGAAACAGAAAGGATAAGCCAAGCAGTATGAGAATGATGTGACCTATTCCTTGTCTGAGCATTTCCTGTTTTTTTCGGGTTGACGTCCGATTACCGATCGCAGCCATCCGGTTCTCCCCTTTCCTGGTGAAGGGAAGGAAGAGACGCGTGCCCTTCCTTCCACCCGTTATCAGTTATTTTGTATTTTTGGAAATTTCATTTTCAATTTCCTTTTGCAGATCTTCAAGCGCCTTCTTGGGGTCCTTCTTCCCGGTCATGACATCCTCTTCAGCTTTGACCGCGCGGTCCCAATAGTACTGCTGGTCCGGAATTAACGGCGTTATGACCGCATTCTCACTGCTGAGCAAATCGACAAACGACCGTCTTGCCGGAATCTCATTCAGATAATCCTGATACGGCTGCTGCTCGGTGATCTTCGGCGACGCGGGAATCCATCCGCCTTTGCTCAGCATGGAGGCTGCCCACTCTTCGTTATGATAACCGGTCAGCCACAGGATGAATTCCCACGCTTCCTTGGGATGTTTGGCTTTTGCAGGAATGATATTGTAGTTGCCGTTGACCCAGGTTGCGTTTGGCTTCCCGTTCTCGACTGGATAAGGGAGCGGTGTGACCCCATATTTCAGGTCAGGCGCATATTTCTGAAGATCGACCAGCCTCCACATTCCGTCGACGGCGAATACCTGCTTGCCGCTGAGGAATGGCCATGCAGCATTCACGTTGGAGGTATTGCTTTTATTAAAAGCGGCCACCTTGGTGGGATCGAATTTCTCCGCATAGGATTGAAACCATTCCAGCGCAGCCAGGTTGTTCGGATCGGTCGCAGTTGGATTTCCTTCGGCATCCGCCCAGCTTCCGCCAAATGGCGCGGTCCATTGCGTCAGCCAGCTCGGCATGAATCCGACCCGCTGAATAAAGCCGCGATCATCCGTTTTCCACAGCTTATCCTGCATCGCATCCAGCTCTTGGACAGTTAACGGCGGCTTCTCCGGATCGAAGCCCTCTGCTTCCAGCACATCCTTGTTATACAACATGGCAAAGGTGTTCATGGAGAAAGGAACGGCATACATTTCGCCATTATAGGTACCGATCTCGCGGACGATGGGATACATCCAATCCCCCAGATCGGGAGCCGAGCCGTCGATGTAATCCTTGAGGGACAGGATCGCGCCCTTCTCCGCCCAGGAAGGGATAATCTGATTCCATTGCGTCATGACATCCGGCGGATCCCCACCCGCCTGCGCGGTCAGGAATTTGGCATTCGCATCGCCGGTAATCGACAGTGCATTGACTTTGATATTGGGGTGGGTTTCGTTAAACTCCGCCACGAGGCTGTCGATCAGCTTTTTCCAATCACTTGTCCACATATGCCAATACGTTACTTCTACTACTTTACCGTCCGCCGAAGAATTAGCAGGCTCCTCATTGGCTGAAGCATCGTCGGTTTCACTTGTGCCGGCGGGAGTAGAAGAAGAGGAGCATGCGACAACGCTGATAGCAAGCAAGACGGCAAACAGCGGCAATACCCAGGATCTGATTCGGACTTTCATATACACACCTCCAAATTTATTTGTCGCCGCCATAGAACACCCAGCGGGCTGAACTTTTGAAGACGATCAATGTTGCGGCCATGATCAGCAGGAACAGAATCCATGCCATGGCCGATGCATATCCCATATGAAAGTAGGAGAATGCATTATTGTAGAGGTAGAGAGAATAGAACAGGGTTGAATCGTTGGGACCGCCCGACGTCACAATATAGGCCTGCGTAAAATATTGAAAAGATCCGATCAGGCCCATGATGAGATTGAAGAAAATGACGGGAGTCAGCATCGGCAAGGTGATATACACAATTTTGTGCCACCATACGGCTCCGTCCAGCTCGGCCGATTCATACATTTCCTGCGGTATATCCTGAAGACCAGCCAGATAAATGATCATGGCACCGCCGATTCCCCACAGGCCCATCACGATAAGCGCTGGCTTGGACCAAGCCGGATCAACAAGCCACCCCGGCCCTCGAATGCCTATGGCTTCAAGCATGCTGTTGATCAATCCGAACTGGGGATCGAACAGCCAGAGCCATAGAATCGAGGAAGCTACCAGCGGAACGATGCTCGGAAGATAGAAGATGGTACGATAGAATGCCATTCCCCTAATCTTCAAGTTCAGCAGGAGCGCGAGTGCAACACCGATCACAATGCTCAGCGGGACCGAAAATACCGTATAAAATAAGGTGTTGTAGATCGATGTCCAGAATATCGGATCCTTCATCAGCTGAACATAATTCTGAATTCCGGTCCAGTCTGGCGCCGCAACCACATCATAGGTGGTGAAGCTGTAGTACAGTGACAAGACAAAGGGAACCATCGTAAGTGCAATGAATCCAATCACCCAGGGCGAGACGAACAGCATTCCGTTTACGACATTTCGCTTGGTTACTTTAGTCATTTTTTTCCTTGACGATTCACTTGGAACGGGCTGACCAATCTGTGCAGGTGAAGTCGACAAATAAACACCCCCCATGCTTGATAAAAACGTATGGTGAAACGGGTCGAAACTTGGTGATCATTCTCAGCTTTTCCGCGGATACGTTGAGTTTTAAGCGCTTACAGGCCTCAGGAATGATTATATATATATCGCCAATTGAAGTATTTACAAAAAAAAATAAACCTTTTATAAAAAACACAACATTCCAAAATTCCCTTATTTTTCTTTACGATAAGTGGAAGGAGACTTGCCTTCAATATTCTGAAACCATGCAGAGAAGGCGTGGATGCTGGGGAACCCAACCTGCTGGCCTATTTGTTGAATTGATTTGGAGGAGGACTCCAGCAGGAGCTTGGCTTGGGACATGCGGTATGCTTGGAGATATTGTTTCGGGGACTGGCCAAACTTCTTTTTAAACCCGGATCGAAAACCATTCTCGGACATATTCGCCATCTTCGCAAGCTCCGAAATACGGATGTCCTTATCATAATTATTGTGGACATAATCCGCGGCGCTTTGCAAAGAGCCCTTGTCTTGAACGTTCTCGATGGAATCGTTAATGAACAGCAGCAATAATTCGATCCATAGCTTGATCACCCGCTCGCTGCAGTTCAAGGATTGCACGACCACGACCGAATTGATCCAGTTGTTGAATAACGCTTCATAACGTTCCAGCTTGATATAGCTCAGGGAATACAAAAAAGAGTTTCGGGTCATGCGAAAAAAGATGGCTTGAAGTTCAGCGGGCAAATTCTGAATCTGCAGCACGGCGAAACGGATGGAAGTGGAGGAAGTAAAGTTATGGGGGACGTTTGGCGGAATAAGAATGATATCGCCTTCATGAATCGGATACGCCTGGTCATCATTGTGCATGAAGAAGGTACCGGAGCCAAATACAACGACAGATATTTCAAAATGCGGATGTTCATGAAATCCCATCACCCATCCGGATATATGAGTCTTGAGTGCGGAGTATAGACATGATTTATCCATAAAAATACCTCCTCTTCTAATAGATTTCCTGGAATCCCGGGCAGCGGACCCTTTAGTCAGGCGGCGAATATTGCAAGACTTAACCCCCCCCTCTGTCATCAAATAGCCATTTGACCAATTGGCTTACCTACTTTTTTATACCTTTATTGAATTTTTGTCTATGCGAGCAGCGGCTCTCTGAATGGGTTGCTGGGCTTGTACAGCAGGGAGCAAAAAATGTCGGACTGTGACCGCTTCGGTTCATCCCTCCATACACTTTTTAATGCAAAAAATCCCCGCCCAAGGATGAAGGGTGGGGATTTCTTAAGTTAATTCCAGGCGCGAAAATGAGGTCCTGAGAACTATACAAATAGTGATATGAATGCTCCTGGAGACAGGAGCGGTATGTTTAGGTCAAAAGGAGCAGCGAGGACAGGGCAGCTATCAGCCGTTATAACCAAAACGTGCGGAAATCTCCGCGGAAATCTCTCTTATCATGTCTCCGATCTCGTCAACGCGTTCATCAAGCAGGCGCCACTTCGGACAGGCGACGCTGAAGGAAGCGATCGGTTCCTTCAGGTGGTTTAAGATCGGAGCCGCAACACAGCGGACCTCACTTTCGTGCTCGCAATTATCGATCGAATAGCCGCGTGCCCGGATTTGTTCCAAGTCCTCAAGGAGAGCTCCCCGGGAGGTGATGGTCTGGGGGGTAAACGGAATGAGGCCTTCCGTCACGACCGCATCGACGAGCGAAATGGGCGAATAAGCGAGAATCGCTTTGCCAACGCCCGTGCAATAGAGCGGGTTGCGCAGCCCGATTTCGGAGTGCATGCGAATCGTTTTGGACGATTCGACTTTATCGATGTACACCACCCGGAGTCCCTCGCGAACGACTAGGTGGATCGTTTCGCCAACCCGGTCGGCGATTTTACGAAGATAAGGGGAGACAATGTCGCGAATGGACATCGATTTCAGGGCCGAGGTGGACAGACGAAGCGCATAGATCCCGATCCGATAAAGCTCCGAGTACGGATCCTGCTCGACGAGCCCGTACTGCTGAAAGGCGGCCAAATGCTTGCAAACGCTGCTTGGGCTTTCCCCGGATTTCTGTGAAATTTTACTGACGGAAGCGCCTTGGGGATTATTATCGCATAAATCAGCTAACGCCTGCAGCACGTGGAGCGCTTTGAGCACCGTAGAGGAAGCGACCTTGTCCTTTGAAGGTTTTGTCTGAATTCGGCGTGTCATGATGTTTCCCCTTCCTGATTCGAAATTTCATTTCCGATTTAGTTGTCGTGTTATCAAGAATACAGCATGAAGAGTCAACGTGAGAATGGAGATGCTGCGGCAGCTTCGAAAACAATAGAGTATATAGTTATTTTATAGCTCAGCACGAGATTCAGTCAATCTGCACAAAAACAATTGACAGACTATTTACTCTTCACATACACTATAGCCATAAAATTAGAAACATTGTTTCTAATATAGAAATGAAGTGAGGTGATCATGAGTGATTATTTCCGATGTGGAAACGTTTATCGTGGGCAATCCCTGGAAGAACTGGCTTTTCGTCAAGCTGCATACGAAAGAGGGAGTGTACGGCATCGGCGAAGGAACGCTGAATGGCTTTGCGAAGACGGTCGAGGCGGCCATCCATGAACTGAAGCATCTGTTCATCGGCAGAAGTGCCTTCGATGTGGAGACAATCTCCTTGAAAATGCTGCGGGATGTTTATTCGAACGGAGGACAGATTCAAGGATCGGCTCTGGCTGCGGTTGAAACCGCTTGCTGGGATATCATCGGCAAGGCTTCCGGCCAGCCCCTCTACAAGCTGCTTGGCGGTCAATGCCACGATAAGCTTCGCTGTTATGCGAATGGTTGGTACCGCGGCCCGAGGACCCCGGACAACTTTTACGAAAAAGCCAAGGTCGTTGTTGAAAGGGGTTACACGGCGCTGAAATTCGATCCGTTCGGCAGTGCCTGGAGAACCGTGGAGAAAAAGGATTTCAACCTCGCTCTTGACATCATCGAAGCTGTCCGCGACGCAGTCGGCCCGGACACGGATATCCTGATCGAAGGCCATAACCGCTTCAGCGTCCATACAGCACTGCAGTTCGCCGAAGCCATGCGCTCTTTCAATCCGACCTGGTTCGAAGCGCCCGTGCCTCCGCAGAACATCTCCTCCATGGTGGAAGTGGCCAGGAGAAGCCCCGTGCCGATCGCCTGCGGAGAGGATTACTACTGCAGAGAACAGTTTGCAGAACTGCTCAAACACGACGCCGTGCATATCATTCAGCTTGAACCGCAGTTTCTCGGGATCTCGGCATCCAAGCAAATTTGCGGTATGGTTCACGCCCATAACGGCGTCATTGCGCCGCACAGCGCGCAAGGGCCGCTCTGTTCCGTCGTATGCGCGCATTTGAATATGGCGACGCCGAACTTCTATCTTCATGAAATTTTTGACGAGTTTAACGAGCCCTGGGAGGAATTCGTCCTTGAGCCGGCTTGCAGGGTTGAACGAGGTTATATCAAACCTCCGGAGCTGCCAGGTCTCGGCGTTGATTTAAACCTGGAAGAGATCGCGAAGCATCCGTACCATCCCGGTCATTATCTCCCGCTATTCAAGCAGGGCTGGGAGAAGAGAGCGCTGGTGGATGAAAGAAGCCAATGAAGATAATAAGCAATGCTTACGAAGCAGCGTTTCCTTCGAAAACGCTTTAGGAGGTACGGCATGAAAGCACTGATATATGAGGGACCGAAGCAGATGACTGTCCGCGAAGCGGCGGTTCCCGAACCGCGTGAAGACGAGGTGCTTATCCGGGTCGCGCGCGCAGGTATCTGCGGATCCGAATTGAGCGGCTATTTGGGACATAATTCCTTGCGCAAGCCCCCTCTTATTATGGGTCATGAATTCTCCGGGACAGTTGAGCGAATTGGCAGCGGCGTAAGTCTTGTCAATGTGGGCGACCGGATTACCGCCAATCCGCTTGTCACATGCGGCAGGTGCTTCGCATGCACGGCGGGCGCGGCGCAGTTATGCATGGAGCGGAAGCTGCTCGGCGCTCACCTTCCTGGCGCGTTTGCCGAGTTCGTCGTCGTGCCGGAGCGAAATGTCCATTTGCTGGAGCCTCATGTATCGTTTGATGAAGGCGCCTACACCGAGCCCTTTGCATGCGCGGTCCACATTTGCAATCTGATTAAGCTGTATCCCAGCGACAGGCTGCTGATCATGGGCGCAGGTCCGATCGGGCTTCTTGCGCTGCAAGCCGCCCGAATCTTCGGTTTGCAGGATATTACGGTCATTGACCTCAATGAAGAGCGCCTGGAGATCGCGAGGGAGCTTGGCGCCTTAACGGCGACCCGAATAGATGCCAGAAGGGGGATCAACGACTTTGATGCTGCGGTAGATGCGGTCGGTCTGCAGATTACCCGGAACGGATGCATAAGCGCGGTTAAACCCGGCGGCAGTGTAGTCTTTACAGGCTTGCACGAGGATAAAAGCCAGCTGCCGGTCAATGAGATGATCCGTGACGAAATCAGGACTTACGGCGCTTTCGCCTATAATCAGGCCGATTTTAAAGATGCGCTGCAGTGGATCGCCCAGGGAAAAGTACGGCTGAGCCCATGGACCAGTCTGGCGACGCTTGAGGAGGGAGGCGTTTGCTTCGAGAAGCTGATTTACGGCCCGGGCAAAACGGCAAAAATTTTGCTTGCACCCGGCTGATGTTAACGGCTGGAGAAGGAAAGGACGAAGCGAGGTTCATAATAACTGTACACGCCTGCATAAACCGGGAATCTGCTATGAATGGAGGAATATAAATTGGGTTATTCAGACCTATTCAATTTGGACCGCAGGGTTGCGCTGATCACCGGAGGAACTGGTGGATTGGGCCTTGTGATGGCGCAGGCGCTTTCTGAAGCAGGGGCGGCCGTCGTCATAACGAGCCGCACGGAGGAGAAAGCGGTAGAAGCGGCGGCGAATCTGGCACAGGCAACAGGCAAAGAGACACTCGGACTTGCGGCCGATGTAACGAATGCAGAAGATGTTGAAGCGATGGTGCGATCTGCAACGGATGCTTTCGGGCGGATCGACATTCTGATTAACAATGCGGGAATTAATATTCGAAAGCCGATCGAGGAGTATGACGAGGCAAGCTGGGATTTGGTGCAAAGCACGAATCTGAAGGCGCCGTTCTTGTGCTCCCGGGCGGTGGCCAGGCAAATGAAAGAACAGAAATACGGCAGAATCATCAATATTGCATCCATGCTGGGCGTCGTAGGACTGGCGGAACGAAGCGCTTATTGTTCAAGCAAAGGCGGTGTTATTCAGTTGACCAAGGTACTGGCGCTCGAACTCGCGGCCCATAACGTGACGGTTAACGCGTTATGCCCGGGTCCGATTGCGACGGAGCTCAATACCGCAGTCATAAACAATCCGGAAGCGAACCGCATGTTTTTGGACAATATTGCGATGGGCCGTTGGGGCAAGCCTTCGGAAATCGCGGGCCCGATCCTTTTCCTGGCCTCCGAAGCCTCAAGCTTTATGACCGGATCGGCGCTTACTGTGGACGGAGGCTGGACGGCAAAATAGTTCTTCAATAAAGAAGAAGAGGTGAACAGCATGCGAGTTGGTTTGTCTATGTTCGGCACCACTTATGCGATGGGGCTGCATCCCCGTTCCGGCAGATCGCCCCTTACGCCGGGCCAATTATTGGATCAGGCGGAGAACTGCGGATTGCGGGGCGTGGAGCTGCCGCCGTACCTTCTGGAAGGAGCCGATCTATCCGCGATTGCAAAGAGGGCGCGCAGGAGTGATATGTATATCACGATCGCATCCGGCGGCTATGATCCGAGCAAGCTTTCGGAAATATTCGATTTATCGGTTAAGCTTGGTGCGGCAACGGTTAGAACCGTAGTCGGCGGAGCAAAAATTGGCGGCGACAGAAGGGAAATGGCCGGCAAATGGAAGCCGTTTCTCCAGAACGTATTGAGTGGGCTTGAAGCGGCAACGCGAATGGCCGAGGAGAAAGGGGTCGTGCTTGCTGTCGAGAACCATCAAGACCTTGCCTCCGAAGAATTGATCTGGCTGTGCGAAAGAATCGCCTCACCCCATTTCGGTATTACGCTCGACACCGGCAATCCGCTGGCTACGGCCGAAGTGCCGGTTGATTTTGCCGAGAAGATCCTGCCTTATATCAAGCATGTGCACTTGAAGGACTATAGGTGCTTCCTCAGCAGCGAAGGATACAGGCTCGTTCGGTGCCCGATCGGGCAAGGCGTGTTGGATTTTCCGGCGCTCCTGAATGTGTTCCGGAAATCACCGTTGAACGATCTTACCATGTCTATCGAGATCGGCGCTCTCGAAGCGCGGCATATACGCGTGCTCGCCGACGACTATTGGCCGGAATATCCGCCCCGCTCGGCACATCAGCTGGCCAAGACGATCCAGTATGTTCAATCAAATGCAGAGACGTCACACGCCGAATGGCGGACACCATACGAGCAAGGCGAGCCGGCGGAAGCGATTGCCGCTTATGAGAATGAGGAGCTGCAGGCAAGTCTGGATTATATGTATCAGCTTATTCGGGACCAGAACATTTCGAAGAAGGGGGCTTCTTAATGAATATCAATTTGAGCGGCAAAGTGGCCGTCATAACCGGTGCGGGAAGAGGGATCGGGAAGGAAATAGCATGTACACTCGCCAATGAGGGCGTCATCACCATTTTACTGGATATGAACAGGTCCCTGGTTGAGGTCGCTGCAAAGGAGCTTGCCGATCAAGGATTCCAGGCCTATCCGTACGAGTGCGATGTGCGGGATTATGCCCGCATCGAAGAGGTGATCGAGGATGTGATAAAGCAGCGTGGGCGTATCGACATTCTTGTCAACAATGCGGGAGTTGCAAGCGGGGGACCCATAGATGCACTGAAAATCGAAACCTGGGATCTCAATATGGATATCAACCTGAAAGGCACCTTCCTGATGTGCAAAGCAGTCGCTCCGGTCATGAAGCGGCAGCGATCGGGGAGGATCATCAATGCGGCTTCCTTCGCGGCCATCATCCCTTCCTATGGAAGCGCCGCCTACGCCGCTTCAAAATCGGCGGTTCACCAATTCACGCGCGTGCTGGCAGGGGAGCTGGGTCCCTGGAACATCACGGCGAACTGTTACTCCCCGGGGATGATTCCGACCGATATGAACCATTTTGCCGATTTGCCGCAGGACCGCAAGGAACGTCTTCTGGATACATTAACTCTGCGGTACTGGGGGAAAAAGGAGGATGTCGCTTATTTGATTTGCTTCCTCGCATCCGACTATGCAGGTTACATTACCGGAACGATGATCGATATCAGCGGAGGCAAACTAGCGACCCAAATCCCGAGAGCGGCCTATGAGTTCGCCGCCAAGGATGGCAGCTACGAGTTTTGAGGAGGGCCGGTACATGTTGCAGGAATAGGGCACTTCATTACCTGGAGGAGGTTTTATGAAGATGATCGGACTATACGTACAGCGCGCATTGACGATTTCGCTCATGTTCAGTCTGGTTTTCCTGGCGGCGTGCGGCGGAGGAAATACCGGCTCCGGCACGGAAGAGAATGGCAGCGGGAAGGCGAATGAAGAGGAGAGTGGCGAACAATCGGAAGCAAAGCCCGTCACACTGCGGATCATGTGGGGCGGGTCGCAGGAGCGGCATGACAATACGTTAAAGGTGCTTGACCTCTATTCGCAGAAATTTCCGAATGTGAAGTTTCAACCGGAATATGCTGCCGTCCAAGGTTATTTCGATAAATTGGTAACGCTTTCAGCCGCCAAGAACCTGCCCGATATCGTCCATATGGACATGGCGATCATGGAGCAATACGTCAAACGCGGGCAGTTGATGGATGTCTCGAGTGTCGACCTGTCCGGTCTCGTGGACAGCAAGCTGCTGGATGCGATTAAATTCAACGGAAAGCTGTACGGCATTCCGACCAGCTTGAATGGCGGCGGATACATTTATAATAAAGCCGATGTCGAGAAGTTCGGCCTGACGCCGCCGCATAAGAATTGGACTTGGGATGAATATTTCGAGTTTGCGGAGGAGGCGCGGCAGAAGCTTCCGAAAGACCGGTACGGTATTCAGGATCTCTCCCGGCTATGGTTCCCCTTCCAGACCTACCAGATGGCAAATGGCAAAGGCCCCGTCTTCCCGGGAGACGGCACGGTGCATATTGATAAAGACCTGTGGATGAGCCTGCAGCAGCTGTACGCGAAATACCGCGAAGAAGGAGTCGTTCCGCCGCCCGACAAGACGATCAGCTTTAAAGAAGGCGACCCGCAGCTGGATCCGGTCGCTTCCGGAGCCGTGCTTGTAACAGGAGCCACCGTTGCCTCGGCGGGCGTCGTGGAGAATTTGATGCCCGGGAAAATTGCTGTCGTAAATGATCCCACAGCGGCGCAGGGCGGCGGTTGGTCGCAGCCGACGCTGTTCTGGAGCGTAGCGGAGAATTCCAAAAACAAAGACGAGGCCCTTAAGTTCGCCAAGTGGTTCCTGGAGGATCCGGAAGCGGGCAAAATCATGGAGACGGCAAGGGGCATTCCCTTGAACGAGGAAGTTTGGAAAGCGATCGAGCCCGGACTCGAGCCAGGACAGAAGCTTGGCAAAGAGATGCTGGACGTCGGGCGTGAGATGGGCCAGAAGTTTTATCCGCTCCCGGCTGGCGCGCAGGACTTTGAGAAAGTATATCTATCGGAAATGGAAGCCGTCATGTTCAATAAGCAGACGATTGAGAAGGCTTTCGATAGAATCATGGCCGCCGCGAAGGATGCCGAGGGTAAGATGGCCGAAGTGAATTAAGCAGACACAAGCCTACAGAAGGAACAAATCGGGCCGGACCGGGAGTTTGCAAGTCTTGGTCCCATCCCGAATCTTATCGAGAGCAGGTGATACGCAAATTGAACTCGACAAGGACAAAAAAGTTGGCTTCAGGTCGCTGGTATGCTTTTTTCAAACGGAAGCGGATATCGGACGAAAACAATTTGGCCGGCTTCCTGTACATCTCGCCTTGGCTTGTCGGCTTTCTGCTTCTGACTTTATGGCCGATTATGCAATCCTTCTATCTTTCCTTCACGGACTATCCGCTGCTTCGCGACCCGGAGTGGGTCGGTACGGAAAATTACGGCCGTATATTTGGCGAGGATCCGATCTTTATGAAGTCGCTGGGCGTCACATTTGCATACGTTCTGTTCTCCGTTCCACTGAAATTGTTCTTCTCTCTCATGGTGGCGATTTTGCTTAACCGGGAAATTCGAGGCATCTCGTTCTATCGGACCATGGTATATATCCCCTCGTTAATCGGCGGGAGTGTCGCGGTGGCGGTGCTGTGGAAGAACATGTTCGGCATGGACGGTTACGTCAATCATATGCTGGGATGGTTCGGGATCACAGGAATCGGCTGGGTCTCCAATCCGAATACCGCGCTGGGCACGCTTATTCTGCTCGCGACATGGCAGTTTGGCTCCACCATGATCATTTTCCTGGCCGGCCTAAAACAAATACCGCGGGATTTATATGAATCCTCGGGCGTGGACGGCGCATCGAAGATTCGTCAGTTTTTCCATATTACACTGCCAATGCTGTCGCCGGTTATGTTCTTCAATCTCGTGCTCGGCATTATCGGCTCGTTCCAAATGTTCAACTCGGCGTTCATCATTACGGGCGGCGGACCGGCAAACTCGACCTATACGTATGCGCTCATGCTCTATGACAAAGCGTTCAAAAACTTTGAAATGGGTTACGCATCGGCATTGGCCTGGCTCTTGCTGTTTCTGATCGCTCTCTTGACTGCCGTCAATTTCTACGCCTCGAAATACTGGGTATTCTATGAATCGGAAGGAGGCAGGAAGTAAAAATGACCTTCGCTATCCGACGCGGCTCGCTCCGGTACCATATCATACTGCTCGTGTTTTCCTTCCTGATGATGTATCCGGTATTCTGGTGGGTTGGCGCGTCGCTAAAAACCAATGCCGAGATGCCGCTTCCCACCATCTGGCCTTCCAAGCCGATGTGGGAAAATTTCTATAACGGCTGGACATCATTTCCGTCCTTCACATTTACGAGATTCTTTGGCAATACGCTTTGGCTTGAATTCTGGTGCGTGCTGGGAGCCGCGATCACAACGCCGCTTGTAGCCTACGGGTTCGCGCGGATCAATTTCAAGCTCAAGGGCTTGATGTTCGGCCTGCTGATGATGACCCTCATGCTGCCCGGACAAGTGACCATCGTACCGCAGTATATTATGTATAACAAACTGGAAATGGTAGACTCGTTCCTTCCGCTCATTTTGCCCCACTTTTTCGGCGGAGGCGCGTTTTTCGTTTTCCTGATGGTACAGTTCATCCGCGGAATACCGCGCGAGCTGGATGAATCCGCAAAAATCGACGGCTGCTCGTCCTTGGGCATTTTTCTGAGAATTATACTGCCGCTGGTTAAACCGGCGCTGGTGACCGTTATCGTGTACACGTTTCTGTGGAGCTGGGATGATTTCTTCGGGCAGCTGCTGTATTTGAGCTCAGCGGAGCATTATACGGTCAGCGTGGCGCTGCGGGTTTTCATCGATTCCGAGTATAAAGTTGAGTGGGGTCAGCTGCTCGCCGTCTCGCTCGTATCCGTCATCCCGTCCATCCTCGTGTTTTTCGTCGCTCAGAAACATTTTGTGGAGGGCATTTCGACAACTGGCATAAAAGGTTAATGGTGAGACATAGGTATTGGTTGGACTGACAAGCGGGATCGAAAAAGGGGGAATGCGCTATTCGCCAAATGGATTGGAATTTTGAGGGGAAAACGGTGGTCGTAACAGGCGGCTCGAAGGGAATCGGACGCGCGATCGTGAAACAGTTCGTCCGGTACGGTGCACGAATAGTAATCGCCGATGTGGCTGAAAACGGGGAAGAGGATGCTGCGCAATGGGTGCAAGCAGGCCGCGCAGTCCGGTTTATTCAATGCGACGTTTCCGTTCCGGAGGAGGCGGAGAGCGTTATCCGTAAAGCTGAGCTGGAATTCGGCGGTGTGGACGTACTGGTAAACAATGCGGGAATCTTCCCCAGGGCAGACCTGCTTGGCACCGATGAGGCATTCTGGGATAAGGTGCTCGGCATCAACCTGAAGGGAGCATACCTGATGAGCCAGGCGGCGGTGCCCGGAATGATACAGCGCGGCGGCGGCTGCATGGTCAATATCGGGTCCCTCCACGCCAGGATGGGCGAAGAAACGACGATGGCTTATGCCGTCTCCAAAGGCGGCATCATCACCCTGACACGCAATTTGGCCCGGGCACTGGCCAAGCATCGTATCCGCGTCAATTGCGTCAACCCCGGCTGGGTGATGTCCGATGGGGAGCTTGAGCGCTTGAAAGCCTTGGGCATGGATCAAGAAGAAATCGACAAGCGCGGTGACCGTATGCCGCTTGGAAGGATGCAGACCGGGAAGGATATTGCCGGCGCGGTCGTGTTCATGGCTGGGGATTTGGCAGGTCAGATAACGGGCCAAATCCTGACCGTGGACGGGGGAGCCAGCCTTCGGTGAGAAGCGTAAGCATGGGGTTTGCACATCCGTGTCAACTATTCCGGCATCCCGATAAAACAGATCTGGGCTAAAAAATAACTATATGGAATGGCTTTAATTTCGCTAGCTGACAACATAATGGAGGAGCTTGCCCAGAGCAGCTCCTCTTTTTTAGTCTAATGATGTAACGAGCAGCATGGTTTGAGTTAAATAAATTTCTGCATATGAATATATGATAAAATCTATTTGATAATGATTTTAGGAGGTGTCGTAATGAAAGATGATGTCTATTTATATAATCACGCCCGCTGGGAAGCTTTGGCTGAAGCCAATGCCTTATTCACGCGACCAAAGCTAGATCTTGATAAAAAGACAGCCCGTGATTATTTGGGATTGGATAGGCTGGGAGTTGATGGGGATTTATCCGGAAAGACGGTTCTTTGTCTGGCAAGTGGTGGAGGACAACAGTCAGCAGCATTTGCCTTGCTGGGCGCTTTGGTCTCGGTTTTTGACATTTCCCCATCCCAATTGGAACGTGATAAAGCTGCAGCTGAACATTATGGGGTCAGAATTGATTTATATCAAGGCGATATGCGGGATTTATCCTGTTTCGACGCTGATTCATTTGATATAGTCTGGCATCCGTATTCTCTTACGTTTGTTCCGGATTCACGGGTTGTATTTCATGAAGTATCCCGTGTTCTCAAAGCGGGCGGACTCTATCATCTGATGTGCGCTAATCCTTTTTTCTCAGGAGTAACCCACAAGGATTGGAATGGAGATGGTTACACATTAAAACATCCATACGAAGATGAAGCAGTGACTTCTTATCCAGATCAAGAGTGGGTGTATGATCAATCCAAGTCTCCTGTTAAAATACAAGAACCGAGAGAATACAGGCAAACATTAAGCAGAGTGATGAATGGATTAATTAAAGAGGGGTTTCTTCTTGCTTACTTCTCCGAGATTAAAAGCAACGATACTGAGTCATTGCCTGGCAGTTGGGGACATTTTGCAAATATAGCACCGCCTTGGATTGAGTTTATTTGGTATAATTATCCAAATATATTAAAGCAGATATAAAAATTTACACAGAGTGTCAATCCCGACGATCAGATGCTGAGCCTTAATGAGTTGATTTTGTTTGTCTGCGATTTAAACTTCATGGGAGGAATGGATTTGAGGACGGATATAAGTAATGGGATGCATGATGAAAATATCAGCTAGTTATTTCAATTTATGATACAATATTTGCATGAACATGCGTCGTTGCGAAGTTTCGATTTCGACTTTTTGTAATCGGTTTCATCTCTTCCCGCTGGTGATCAGCGAGCTATTCAAAGATCAGTGCGGCTACGGATTTATATTTAATTCAAGCGAAAACTTAAATAAGGAGTTAGAAATCTATGAACGCATCTTATAACTTTGACGAAGTGGGTAGACTTCCCTTACCCGGAGATAATGTCGCGGTAGCGACCCGACAACTGGACGCTGGCACCATCATTCATTATCAAGGCCAAATCCTGACCTTGGATTATACGGTCATGGAAGGCCATCGCTTTGCGGTGAAGGCGATTGCTCCTGGTGAAGCCTTATTCTCGTGGGAATTACCATTTGGTGTGGCTCTGCAATCCATACAACCCGGCAATTATGTGATCAACAAAAGCGTGCTGGAGGCGCTTAGTGTACGTTCGTTGAAATTTGCGCTGCCGGCGGCGCCCAATTTTTCTGATCAGGTTCCTCCGTATGTTCTCGACGAGATGAATTTCCAACCGGCTGCAGCATTGCCCGCATACCAAGAAACACGCACCTTCATGGGTTACCGGCGCAGCCAAGCCCGCGGTGTCGGTACCCGCAACACGATTGTTTTGTTGGGCACAACCTCACGCACGGGCAGCTATGTCAAGCAGCTTGCCGCTCGTCTGCAAGGGCAACTGAAGAACTTTCCCCAAGTGGATGGGATTGTCCCCGCAGCGCATACTGAGGGAGGCACTGAACAGCCTAATAACCTGGCGCTATTGCTGCGCACGCTGGCCGGATTTATCGTCAATCCCAACGTAGGCGCGGTCTTGATAGTAGATTATGGCATTGAATCCGTGACCAACCAGATGGTAGAAACGTATTTACGCGAACACAATTATCCATTGGATGAAGTTCTGCATCGGTTTCTGTCAATCAAAGGCGGCTTTCAGGATAATCTGAACATAGGGGAAGCTATTGTGCAAGATTGGCTGCCAACGGTCAATGACATGGAGCGGACTCCTGAATCCATTAGCAATCTAAAAATCGGATTACAATGCGGAGGCTCAGACGCCTTTTCCGGCATTTCTGCTAATCCGCTGCTGGGCTGGATTGCGCAGGAATTGATAAATTACGGCGGCAGTGCCAGTCTGGCTGAAACCGATGAATTAATTGGCGCAGAGCCCTATGTCTTGAAGAAGGTACGCGACGTGGAAACCGCCCGTAAATTCTTAACGTTCTTAGAAGAATTCAAGGAGCGCACGTCTTGGCATGGCGCTAACGCTGAAGGAAACCCATCCGGTGGTAATAAATATCGCGGCCTTTATAATATTTACCTCAAGTCCATTGGCGCTGCCCTCAAGAAAGACCCGTCCACCCGCCTTGACTATGCGATAGACTATGGTGCGCCCATGAAAGAATCCGGATATTATTTTATGGATAGCCCGGGTAATGACCTCGAGAGCATTGCCGGTCAGGTGGCTTCAGGCTGCAACCTGATTTTCTTTACGACAGGCAATGGCTCGATCACCAACTTTCCTTTTGTACCGACAGTCAAGGTGGTAACAACAACGCGTCGTTTCGAATTATTAGCCAATGATATGGATGTCAACGCCGGTCAGTACCTAGAAGGTGTATCCATGGATGAGTTGGGCAAGCAAGCCTTTGAACTTTCGTTACAAATAGCCTCCGGTCAGCGCAGTGTTGGCGAGAAGGCTGGCCACTCACAGGTGCAGATCTGGCGCAACTGGCGGCAAACCGATTCCAGCCAACTTGATATATTGCTCCATGCACCTCTGCCGACAGGGGAACCTATTGCGATTCAAACGGATGCAGCCGCGGATCCAAATCCCTTCCGATTCACATTAACACGTCACAACGGCCATCGAGCCAGTGACCACATTGGCTTAATCCTGCCCACAAGTCTTTGTGCCGGGCAGGTAGCGAATATGATTGCTCTGAAGCTGAACAAACAGGGGCTTGGGCAACCTGAGCACCTCTCACGCTTTGTGGCCTTGGCTCATACGGAAGGATGCGGTAATTCGGCCGGGCAGCCCGAACAGTTGTATGCCCGCACTATGATTGGCTATATTACCCATCCTCTGGTTCAGCATTGTCTGTTGCTGGAGCATGGCTGTGAGAAAACCCACAATGACTATATGCGTCACGAGATGGAGGAGATGGGGGTTGATCCCAGCCGTCTTGGCTTTGCTAGTATTCAACTTGACGGCGGAATTGATAAGGTAACTCGGAAGGTGGAAACGTGGTTTGCTGATCAATTGTCCGCGACTGGGCCAACCACGAAGGAGACTGTCGGCCTGGAAGCATTACGCATTGGCATCTTAAGTGATGGTTCCGTTACAGACGCAGATGGTGAACAATTGGCGAAGTTGACAAGGATGATTGCTGGCGAAGGCGGTATGGTGGTTATCCCCGAGAACAGCGGGTTGCTTTCAAAGCCAGCCTTCCGTAATAATTTATTTAATGCCTCCAATGTCCCGCCGTCATTGGCATATGGCGAACATGCCCGCCTCACAGGTTGCCACATCATGGAAACCCCGACCGAGCATTGGGTGGAGACCGTAACGGGCCTAGCAGCCACGGGTGTAGAGTTAATTATTGCGCTCGTCCACAATCGCCCAATGCAGACACATCCGTTCGTGCCGATGCTGCAAATGGCATCGGAGCCGGCTATGCAGCAAACCTATCCCAATGATTTGGATCTGTTGCTTACCGGGAATCCGGCCGCTTGGACCAATCAGATTCTGGAAGCATCTAAGCAAATCATTGAGCATAGCTATACTCCGCGTCTCTATCAACAGGGTAATATTGATTTTCAATTAACACGCGGATTTTTGGGTGTTTCGTTGTGAATGGGACCTCAGGTGAGGTTTCAATATTGGATAAAATGATATTGGCAAATAGATTGATGGGACTAAATCCGAGGGAGTGTTTTCAGCAACCTTTTTCCTCTGATTATCCCTGGTAGTTTGATTCTAAATTAAGTTGTTGGGGATTGAGTATGCCAAAGCTAACGTTATAAATTTGATAAAAGAGTCGAGTATTGGAGTACTCGACTCTTTTTGTTTTGATGATCTAACTATTGATATAAATTTGGATCCGTTTTATATTGGGTTTAAAGCAACACCAACTTATTTGCTCGAAGCTTCGTCAAGCAATGATTATTGAAACAATTGAAAATCATTGAATTCAAATAATTCAAGGGGGATGTTTAAATTTGGAAAATACAAGACAGTATTATATAGACCGCATCATTCACTGTGCAGCGAATAATAACCTGTATGACTATACCGTCATTCGTCTTCATGAGTTGGATACTAACGAACTTATTGCCACTTGGGACGGTCTCAGATTGGCTTATGGGGACATAAAGAGTATTAAGCAATAGGATTATCATATCATGAGCGGGACTGAAATGTATTACCAGATCATCGAGCAGCGGTTTCGCTCCCATATTAAATATTGGGAGACGCCATACAAGCGCAGCGTCAGAGGATGGCAGCCCGCCTGGACCTGAAGGGGGGATTGCAGTATGATGTCCCCTTAGATCAGCTAAATCTCCCATTAACAAAACGAGCCTAATCTTCAGTCCAAAACTGAAGATTAGGCTTTTCTGTACTTGGCGCACATTGACTAAAGAAACAATCCGCACGATAACGGAGGTAATGAACATGCTGCAAAATCACGGTCTAGGCTTCGGTTTATCCACCGCCCCATTAAGGACGAACGGCAAATCCCGCTCCATCTCGGCCGAGAATCCGAAGGGCGAAGCAGGCGCAGGCGGAAAAGAAGCAAGCCATATCTGTATCGCTGGCATCTGATGGACCCGATCCGCTTCGACAGCGAGCTGCGGGTTACGATTCAGCAGATGGGCCATAACAGCCGCGCCCTGTACGAACGAACGGATGATGTGTCTTCCGTCGCGTACTGGTACCAGGCCGAGCCGCATGCTTCATTCCCGCAGCTGCTGCCTGTGAACAAGCGTTGGCCGAGGTAAAGCCAACTCATCCTGATTATATTTAATTCAAATAAAAATTTACGGGGCAGAGGTAAGGATAAATATTATGGTTTGGTGTCGCGCAACTGCGCGACTTTTTTTATCGGTACAGGTTCTTGTCAGTTCCTGATAAGAACCCGTATTGATTGTCGCAGACTCAGGTCATTTATTGTAAAATAGCCGGAAACACATGCCACTCACTTCTGCTGAAGAAGCAAAAAGACTGCAAAGACATAAAGAACAAGGGTATGCGAAAGAAGCTGCCCCGCTATTTAAATACTTCTTTGCCGGTACATGCGTTTAATTTTTTTCCTTCCGATCTAGGAGTGTTAGGTCCCGATATCGACGAGCAGCGGATTCAGCGCTAGTAGCCAAAGCTGCAGAGGCATTCGAAATAAAACCGTATGAAATTAGACTCCTAATGATTACCTTTCGGAGGAGTTCCGCACTGTCACAGTGGCGCTATCGCTCTTCCAGAACGAATTTGGTACCAATTACCCGCTGCTTATGACAGTTTCTCAAAGGTATACTTTAATCCTCATTCTTGAGGGCTTTTTTATAGGAAATCCTTTAAACCAAATGTTGGGAATGATAAAATGGTGGGGGAAGGGTTCGGGAAGAAGACGGAGAAATGCAGGAGCACATTTAGTCCTCTCGTACTTGAAGAAAGAGCTCTAACGAGTAATTGCGGCATGAGTAGATAAGGGGCTATTTGCTACTCAGTTTTCTTCAACGATCGAGTTTAGAAGCCCCATTACCCTCATCGTGGCAAGCTTTATATCTATATGAAAAACTGGAGAGGGATTCAATTTCACTGAGCATTCAGCATTTGGAGAAGGCTGTCTTTGAATTATTGTGGCGTGTTGCCACACATAGAGATACGAATAAAACAAATTAACCGCAAGTCGCCAAAAATACCAGTAAACGCCTTAATGCCATCGGTTCACGAACAAATGTGAGTGATTTTATATAATCGCTTGAACTGATGATAGAGCACAAAAAACAGTAATGGCCCTATAAAAATCAGAATTGTTTGACAATAAGGGAGGCTGTTCTAATGGCGAAGCGGTACTTTCATTACGACGAGATTGCTAGTGAACAATCTGCAGGCTATACCAAAGCGTTGGGTGAGGAATTTGTGCCCGGCCCGGTAGATGGCGAGGATCTGATACGCTCACGCACGCAAGTGGCTATCGTCGGAGCGGGGCCAGCCGGTCTCGTCCTGGCCCTCCTGCTGCAGCATGAGGGCATTGATTGCGTCGTCGTCGAGCGTCAGACCCAGGCATACGTGGAGACCCGTGCACGAGCCGGATTTATCGAGCACCGCGTAGTGGAATTCCTGCGCCAACATGGCCTCTCGGAGGGACTGGACCTTCGAGGCGTACCCCACACGACATGCGAGTTCCGCCATGGAGGGAGCCAGTACATAGTTCCATACGGTGATCTCTCCGGCGGTGCCCACGTCGTCTACCCGCAGCAGTTCTTGGTGAGGGACCTGCTCGAGCTGTTTACGTCCCGAGGCGGGAAAGTGCTGTTCTCACACCCAGCTGTCAAAATGGAAGGCATGGAGGACAATCGGGCAGTGGTCACCTGTGTCGTGCAGGACTCTTCTGACAGTCCGCTCCAATTGGAACTGGAATGTGACTTCGTCGCGGGGTGCGACGGGTTCCACGGCCTGTCCCGCACATCGATCCCCTCGACCCATGTTATGACATTCACTAAGCAGTACGGTATCGGATGGCTCGCTCTCCTCGCTGAGGTACCATCATCGATGAAAAGGATCGTGTATGCACTGCACGATTCCGGCTTTGCCGGGCAGATGCCTCGAACCCCACAGGTCACAAGATTTTACCTGGAGTGTCTGCCCGGGGACCTGGAATCAGAGTGGCCTGATGATCGCGTCTGGAGAGAGCTGCGCAAGCGTATGGCTATCGACGGTGAAAACGACTTGATCACAGGCCCGATCATCGAGCGCAGGGTACTCGACATGCGTAGCGTAGTAACTGAGCCGATGCAGTATGGAAACCTCTTCCTCGCCGGCGACGCTGCCCACATCATCACTCCCGTCGGAGCGAAGGGCATGAATCTCGCCATTGCCGACGCCGAAGTCCTCGCACGCGCGCTTATCGCTCACTACCGAAAGAGGGATGGAACGCTGCTAAGGGAGTACTCCAAGACACGCCTCCCGCATGTGTGGCGGGTACAAGAGTTCTCCGACTGGATGTTGCGGTTGATCCACAGCACCGATGGAAGTAACGAACAGGCGTTCTCCGAGCGCCTGCGACGGGCGAGACTTGAAAGGTTGTGCGGATCCAACGCCTATGCGAATCTGTTCGCGGAAAGCTATGTCGGTCGATAACGATCCTGCTAATCGGGTAGATCATCGTCTCAGGGGCAACGAATCTGAAAATGCTTTTTAAAACCAGACGAATGTCTGCCATCGATCGTACTGCAGTGAATATGAGAAAGTATTCTGCCCCTGGGGACTACGCACAGGGGTCTCGTTATGTGAACCGTGTCGTGAAATAATGTAAACCCGGTGAAATACATGGAAATGGAAATGGGTCATTGATAGCGATCCCTTTGATCTGTCCATCTCCTATTAAACTACAAAAAATAATACCAAATCCATCCATTAACTGGAAGAAATAACTTGGAAGGATTTTCAAAGAAGCGCATTAGAACGGGCACGAAGAGTGCAGATAATGCTCAACATTCTGCGTTTCATTGTTCACAATTGACATTGCATGGGAATCCTTTCACACTTTGGTCAATAGGTTAACCTGGCAGGGTGCAACTTATAAGCGTATGAATACGTCTCTTATAGTAGTAATATTATACTAATAATGGAAGAAGGTACGAATGTGAACCGAAAAAAGCGGCCTATTCTTCTGTTAATTTCAGCGTTTTCTTTTATACTATTAGTTATTTTAGGTTTCAATTGGCTTCAGGACAATATACTTTACCAATTTCAGAGCTTTTCAGTAACCATACATAATAAATCAGACTATGAGATTGTTTCAGTGGAGACTGGAATAATAAAAGGGACCTCGAAAGATATTCATACAAAGAAAATCAAGAGCGGGGAAACCATGAAAATAAAGCCTAAACTTACCTTAAGTGGTGAAGGGGCAATATATATAACATATATCGATTCAAGAGGAGTTACCAGTAAGGAAACGGTTTGTGGCTATACGGAATATCTGGCGGGAAATTCGAAAGTGACAATTAGTAATGATAAGGTAAATATTATAGGAAAGTGCGCATAACCATCTTCATATACAGAATGTTAACATTTTTTGGTTCTAAATGACCATTCTAAGATTAATCCTAATACTGGATAATCTAGTTGTATTTATAAACCAGTTATAGATTCAGTTTTCCGGAGCCGTACAACGATTTTAGTCCAAAACAATGGAGGTATCATTATGTTTCAAGTTCAAGCGCTCAGTCTTATCAAAAGCCAACTAAGAATACTCACATCTTTTTTTCTCGTCATTCTTATTTTTGGAATGTCTGTTTTGCCCGTATTTGCCGCATCTCCTGAGAAAACAGTAAACGCTTCGGCAACACTCGCATACAATCTCAAGGGACTTAATCACAACCTGGCCGTTCAGAAAGCTTACATCGCTTCAACGTATCTGTACGTTACTCAGCGGTCAGGGGGGACAGTCTATCTTTCCAGATTGCTCATGAACGGAAGTGACGCTACTTACGTGGATGAAATGACCATTACCAATTCCGGTCATGGCCAAACCCTGGATATGTACACGTATAATGGTATAAATTACTTTTATTTCAGCTCAAAAGCGGATCCCTCAACAACGTATAACTGGTCGCTTCAGGTAGCAAGACTTCAATACTCGGCTGGCGCGACCTATGATTATACGGATCTTCATCGGTTTACCTATATGAACTACGCCGATAAGACCGGCTCAAGATTAGGTGAGACATACCGTGTTGATGGCGGCGGCAACAGCACCTATACGATTTTACGCATACAAACTGCAGAAGGAACTGTTACCTGGTCCATTTATGACACGGCAGCATTGAACCGGCTTCTTGACAGCAATGAGCAGGTGCGGATGGACAGTGCTGCGGCGGTCAGCGCCTGCGTTACAAGCTTTACCCAGTCAGGCAGTGCAATTGTCAGACCGAACGGATCTTTCCAGGGTCTTGATATGCTCGTTAATACGGAAATCTATACATCAGGCGGAGCCGAAGGCGATACTCCCCAGATTGCAATGATGTCAAACACAGGAGCGTACAAAACCCTTGTGAATATCACAAATGTGGGAACCCATGAAATCGAGGGAGTACAGACAAAAGACGGCAACGTTTATTTTAATATCGTTACAGACCCCGTGAATAAAAAAAATACGCAAAAAATTTATTACGTTCCTGATAGCGTTTTTTAAATAGCGCCAATAAAAGGCATTCTCATTCTACTCATTAAGGAAGAGAGTAACTTTGTTCTGAATCAGCTTGGCAACATCCTGCGCCGTTTTTTGGCCGGTGAAGAATGCTTCGGATTCCTGAATAATCGTATCTTCAATTTGTGAGGATTTGGGCGCGGCGGAATGAAACTCTCCGTTTACGATGGCGTCCAATTGATCGAGCGCAGCGGCATCAACCGCAAACGGCTTTCCTTGAAGAGGTCCTTCCTTATCGGGCTGCACCGTCCCTGCGTCCTTCAGCTGCTGGATTTGTTTCTTGAAGACGTTTTTGTTGAAGGAGAATCCAGCAGACTGCAGATTGGTACGGGTCTGTCCTTCTTCCGAGATCAGGAATTTGATGAATTCCCAGGCTTCCGGCTTCACCGAGGAGCTGGCGTTCATTCCTATACTTCTGTAGGGAGTGAAATAACCTCCATTTCCTGCGTCTTGCGTATGTGGTGTGACGTACAGCCTGGCGCCCTCTCCGAATTCCTTCAGGGAAACGAGGTAGTCGCTGGGAGAATTGAATTGGGACTGGTTAAAATAAGAGAAGGACCCATTCGCGCCCAAAACGCCCGGGCCTATGACTCCGTCGTCGAAGAGTGTTTTGACCTGCTGCATCAGACCGGTAAAGGACTCCGAGTCGAAATTTGCCTGTCGCTTCGTCCGGTCCACAAACCGGGAATAATTATCGTTCACCATCTGAAGCAGCATATAATTCGGAGTGCCGCCAAACCCGATTTTGTTCTTGTCACTGCCCTTTTCCTTGATTTGCTTCGCGGACTCGGCAAATTGGCTCCATGTCCAGTTCTTATCGTCCACCTTAATTCCGCTTTGGCTGATTGCTTCTGAATCGCTGACCAGCGCATGCAGCTGGAAAGAAAGCGGCATTCCGTACAGACCTCCATCCAGCTTCAGCTTATCGAGAATATTGGTGAAATAGTCTTCCTCCGGAAAGCCCGAATCCTGCTGCATCATAAGGTTCAGATCGGCAAGCAGCTTATGATCCACATACTTATCAATCGGCAAATCATCCATCATGATCAGATCGGGACCTTTGCCTGCCAGCATAGACGTGTTCGAGGTCTCCACGAATTTTTCAAGATCGGCTGTAAAATGCTCATTATCCGTCTTCACATACTTCAGATCGATATCAACATTGGGATGCAGCGCCTCATATTTCTTTACGGCTCCCTGAAGATTGGCGTCCTCCCAGAACGTCGAGAAGACGATTGTGGCTTTCCCCTCTGCCGGAGGAGACTGCGGATCTGTTCCTGTTCCCGTCTGGTTTGGCGGGCTGGACGGATCTTCCAAGCTTCCCGTCTCCTGCGTGGCGGGGGATGCTGCGCTGCCTGAACTGTTATTGCTGCAGGCGGCTAAAAATTTAAAAAGGATACTTAGAAATAATGCTAGGGCTGTTTTTTTCATTGTGGACACCTGTCTTCCTATTTGTGGATTCAGAGTTCTGCATCATTTAATGTGAAGGAAGCTTGTGACCAAAACTTAATGAAGTTGTAAACAAAATATAAACGTTTGTATCTGCTCGAATTAACCTCCATCAGAATGAGAGCGAGCGATACCTGACTTAACGAAAGTCATTTGACGAAGGGGCTGCTGCGGCAGCTCCTTTTGTTTTTTATGCCTATTGGCATTTACAACGAAGGATATATTTGTTATTATATATGTAATAACGTAATAACGTAATTACGTAATTACGTTAAACGCGAATGAATAACTTAAATGATCGCAGCATTATTGAATAAAAGGAGTGAGGAGACAATGGATCGGGATTACGGAGTTGAACTGGATGCCTTGAAAGCGCAGTTGTCAGAGCTCGAGCGGCTTGTTCGGCAAATGGGAGGAACAGAGCGGAAAACGGCGGCTGAAGGAGGGAACGAACCGCTCTCAACGGAAGCGTTTCTGCAGGATGGTAACATGGAACATGGCGCGATTTACTTCTCCGGTTATTATCGAAGCGGGCAGCAAACCGTAAGATGCGGGCCGCAGGAACGAAAATCTGACGATTTGCTCGGACTTGACAGAGGCAAGGCGGCGAAAGTAATTTCCGCACTCGGACATAAACAGCGTCTGGATTTGCTTCTTGAGGTTTGGGATGAGCCACGTACTGGAACGGAGCTTGTAGAGCGGCTGAATATGGGGACAACCGGACAGCTGTATCATCATTTGAAGGCATTGTCTGGCGCGGATTTATTGACTCAGGAAGAACGCGGAGGACGCTATACCATTCCGGCTCACCGCCGTTTTCCGATTCTTCTTCTGCTGTCAGCGGTTTCGGATTTGATCGATACCAGTGATTTTATCGATATGACCGAAGCCCGTAATGAAGCGCATGCCTATTTGGGCGCTCCAACACAGTCAGGATATGATATACATCATCTGCTTTGGCCTATTCTCGACAATTCGATCGATGAGCATCGGGCCGGATATTGCAGCGAACTGGGTATCTATCTGCATGACGACGGAAGCATAACGGTAACGGATAACGGACGGGGGATTCCGATTCGATTGCTGCCGCAAACCGGCAAGCCTGTGGTGCAGACTGTCTTGACCGAAATCGAACAGATCAACGCTTCCAAAGAAGGCACATCGTTTTTCGCTCCAGGTGCGGAGAAAGAAATCGGGATGGCGTTCATTAATGCGCTATCTCGCGTGTTGAACGTGGAAATTCGCAGAGAGGGCGGAATTTATCGGCAAGAGTATCGGCACGGGATACCGCAAACCGGCTTAATGATGGTCGGTGAGACGAATGAAACGGGCACGAGCATTACCTTTAAGCCCGAACGGGATCTGTTTGCGAGCGGTTTTGACAAAGCAGTTATAGAAGCACGAGTCAATGAGCTCAGAGAAGACAATCCAGAGCTGCGATTCAGCATTCAATAGACGATCCAGGGGTCAACCGTTTCGATGGTTGGCTTTTTGGCGTGCTTTTCAAATATGTCATTACCCATATACAATCTACTGGATACTGTTGCTCCCTGCCAGTCTCAAATTTCAAGGATTGTGCTTCCGGAAAAGAAAGTTCGCGCATTGCCCAACACTTTTCCCCGCCCGAACGTTATACATGCGAAGGACGGATGGAGCTGAAATGGACGGAAATTGAAAGGGGGCTGCCGCGATCATCGAACAACTGTATACCGTGCATTATGCCGAATTGAACCGCTTTGCCAGATCCATCGCCGGCAACGACAAGGAAGCGGAGGATCTGCTGCAGGAGACGTTCGTCCGGGCGCTGGCCCATTCCGTAACCCTCGAACGGCTGGCGGCATACGAGCGCAGGGCTTGGCTCTATAAGGTGATGAGGAACCTGCTTTACGACCGGCGCCGGAGAACGAAATTCGAGACCGCGCTGCCCGAAGGGTACGACCCCTGGACCGACTTCGATTTCCTGGCTGGTCTGGAAACGGAAGAGCTGCTGCAGTGCCTTCCTTCCCAGCTTCGCGAAATCATCCGACAGCGTTACATTCTGGGCATGACCGGCAAGCAGATCGCCGATCGGTCCGGCGTCCCCCACGCCACCGTCCGCTATCGTATTCATACCGCCTTACGCTTATTGCGAAATAAGCTGAATCAAGAACAGGAGGATTCCCGCCATGAATAAAGTAATCCAAAATGTTAACGTGCTGGACATCACAACGGCAGCCGAACAAACGATGGACGACGTAAGCATGATCAGGAATGTGAATTTACTGTTGTACAGCACAGCGACTGTCGGCTTGCTGGCTAACGTCGCTCAGAATAACATCAACGTACGGGTCGAGATTCCGGAAGGCGTCAAGCTGCATATGGTGAACGACCGGTACGAGGTCGGAGCCGCCGCGGAGGGAGACTGTCCGCAATATCTTCTGGTCAACGGGACGATCGTTATCCGGCCGGAAGCCGATGCCGAATCATTGGAGCGCGGCATTGCCGGCATCATCGTGAATGGCACGATTTTTTGCCCCGAGGGCGTGCTCAGCGTCGTTCAACGGAAGATCATACAGCACAACGGCCGTCTCGCTTCATACATGGATAACGCGCTTCTGATTAACGATCCGGTCCATATCGACGACCTGTTCCTGCGCAAGCTGCCTTCCGGCTCCAGGGTCTCCTTCAGCGGAAAAGCTGTTCTGCTGGATGCTGTCGACACTGCCCTGCTGGATGAAAAGCTGCACAATGCGGAGTTCACGGGCGAGCTTGTTATCCGCGAGGAGCTGCTGGCCGCGCTGTCCGGCAGGCTGGTCAATCCGCATAAGGCGAAGATCGTCACTATTCCTGCAGATACGTACTATATCGACCGCGACCTGACGCTGGATGCGGGCGTGCTGCAGAGACTGCCGCATAGACGCATTCATGCGACCAGTATGCTCCGGTTCGAGCGCGACGTAACGCCGGAGCGGCTTGCCGCGTCAGTCGACCGTCTGCACACTGACAGAACGATCCTGTGCCCCTTGGAACTGAAAGACGGCGTGCTGGCCGTAACGACCGATCCCGCCGTGGAGGTGCTGAGCTACGCTGGCAAGCTGCGCGTCGTTGAAGGCGAATACCGCTTAACAACGAGCGAGCTGAATTATACGCCGGAACCACTCTCTTTCATTGTACACGGGGTGCTTGATGTTGCGCCGGAGATCGATCCGCAGCTGCTGTTCGATTCGCTCGGATCTATCGTAAATTATGGCGTCATCAGCGTCGAGGGCGAACAGTATGGCATTGTCCAAACGAAGCTGATCAAGAATGAAGGCGTGATCGATGTTCGGCGAGCCGAAAAGGATCATGACGAACCAGCCGGGGCTGCAGCTGCGGATGCGGATGATACGGTTTATATCAGCAACGTTAATTATCTGAAGCTGTAACAGGCATATTCTGACGATACCGCTCCAATTCAGACCGTTCGGTGAATTTTGCAAGCCTGGCGGCTTATATCTTGAATTCAAACAGGCCCTGAATAAGAGTTGAATGATTAGATCTGGGAGCATACGGCCGGGATGGGAAATTCTCGTTCCCGGTTAAATGGCTCCATATAACGGCGGTAGTCCAGGACATTCTTTCGTCCAGGGCTGCCGTTTTTGTCATTCTAATAACCGCGTGGAATCAGCATCCCCATTCAACAATTTGTATTTTCAACGAGCAGTTTCACGTCCGGACAGTCATTATGCAAGAAAAGTCAACTGGTGGAAATCCATGGCGAAGCCTCCCGGGCTGCGGGAGGGGTCAGGCTGGAAACCCCGCAGCCGAGGGCATTCAGGCACCTGCAGGCCCGCTTTGCAAAAAGTTGCGATTGCCGGAAATGACCGCATATCGTAAAGTGGCCTTACCCGAACCCTGGGCGGCGGCTTGGGTTCATACAGTCAAGGAGGTGGCAGGAAGAATGTCTTCGTATTATAAGGCAAACCGGAAGCAAAGTGATGAAACCGCATACATCTCTGCCGTGAAACAAATGCGCAAGCAGAGCATATGGAACGGAATCAAGCGGGACAAATTTCTTTACCTGCTGGCGCTGCCGGGAATTGTCTTCTTTATTTTGTTCAAATATGTGCCTATGTGGGGAATCATCATTTCATTTCAGAATTACTCGCCGTATCAGGGGATGTGGCGCAGCCCGTGGGTGGGCTTCGATCATTATGTACGGTTCTTCTCCAATCCCGGTTTCATGATGCTGTTCCGCAATACGATGGCGATTAACCTGTTGTCGCTGCTGCTGTTTTTTCCGCTTCCCATACTTATTTCGGTCATGCTTGCCGAGGTTCGCAGCATCGCCTACAAACGGGTCATTCAAACCATCGTCTATCTGCCGCATTTTTTATCCTGGGTCATTATTGTCGGCATCACGTTCCTGCTGCTTTCCACAGGCGAAGGCGTTGTGAATCAGCTGCTTGTGGCGGCGGGTCTGAACAAAATAGAATTCCTCACGACCCCGAACTACTTCTGGGGGCTGCTGACGGCACAATCCATATGGAAAGACGCAGGTTGGGGGACGATTATTTTCCTTGCCGCTATGGCGGGGATTGACCCGCAGCTATACGAGGCGGCGAAGATTGACGGAGCGGGGAGGCTTCGGCAAATCTGGCATGTCACGCTGCCCGGCATACGGCCGGTTATCATCATACTGCTGATTCTCCGCATCGGCCATATGATGGATGTCGGCTTCGAGCAGGTATTTCTGATGATGAACGGAGCGGTGTCCGAGGTTGCGGACGTGTTCGACACCTACGTTTACCGCCTGGGGGTCAAGCAGGGACAATTCAGCTTCAGTACGGCAGTGGGTGTATTCAAATCGGTCATCGGCCTGCTGCTGGTCATTGGCGCCAATCGCCTGGCCAAAAAATTCGGCGAGGAAGGCGTTTATTGAATAAGCGTTCGAAAGATTGTCCGCGTAGATGCCTGGGCTTGTAATTACGCAAGAATGAAAGGAGGAGTCGATTATGAAAAGAGACTACGGTGACCGTATGTTCACCTTTGCCAATGCGGCTCTGCTTGCCGTTGTCGGCCTGGTCACCTTGTTTCCGCTTTATTATGTATTCGTGGTATCTTTCACCGATCCGTCGGAATTCATCAAGAACCGGGCAACGCTGTGGCCGGCGCACTGGAGCCTGGTGTCCTATCAATATTTGATGTCCACGGACGCGTTCCTGCGGGCCATGGGCAACAGCGGATTTCTCGCCGTTGTCGGCACGGCCTTAAGTCTGCTCGTGACATCGGGGCTTTCCTATTCCCTCTCCCGCCGAAGGCTGCAGGGCCGGCGCATCATGATGCTGCTGATCCTGCTTACCACCCTGTTCAATCCGGGAATTATCCCGCCGTACCTGCTTGTCCGCGATCTGCATCTGATTAACAGCACCTGGTCGCTCATTCTGCCTGTGCTGACAAGCGGCTGGTATGTTCTCTTGATGAAGGGCTTCTTCGACAGCATCCCGCCGAGTCTCGAGGAAGCTGCAAGGATTGACGGATGCAACGATGTCAGCGTCTGGTGGCGGATCATTTTGCCATTATCCCTGCCGTCTATGGCTGCCTTCGGCCTCTTCTATGCCGTCGCCTACTGGAACACCTTCTTCAGCGCGCTGCTGTACATTAATGATTTTGACAAGCAGCCCATGCAGGTGCTCCTGCAGAACATGCTCATTGACTCTTCCACGGCTGCGGGCGGCGCTGCGGCGGCGGAGATGGTCTCGGAGCAGCAGATTCCGCCGGAGACGCTGAAGATGGCGGCGGTCGTCATTGCGACGGTTCCCATTCTGCTGGTCTATCCTTTCCTGCAGAAGCATTTTGCGAAGGGCTCGATGATCGGGGCTGTTAAAGAGTAAGCAACTGGACCATATAAACTATTGGGAGGCTATGAAACTATGAAACGTTTATCAAAAAAACGGTTGACCCTTGCCGTCGTTCTGGTAATGACCATGATTATCTCCGCCTGCAGCGCGGGGAATTCGAACGATGAAGGAACAGGCAGCGAGGCTCCATTGAAGGTCAATATTATGACCATGTATTACACAGCGGAGCCGCCTGGACCGGACAATGTCGTTGTGCAGGAGTTCGCCAGGAAGACCAATACGGAGCTTAATATTACCTGGGTCTCTCCCAACAGCTATGGAGACAAGGTTAATGTCACGCTCGCTTCGGGCGATATCCCCGATCTGATGCTGCTGGATGACCCGTTCACGGCACAGGTGAGAACCATGGTCCAGCAGGGCGCATTCTGGGACTTGACTCCCTTCCTGAAGGATTATCCCAATCTGATGAAATTCCCTGAGGATTCCTGGACCAATACGAAGCAGGCGGATGGCAACAATTACGGCATTCCAAGGGTCCGTCCTGTGGAAGGCGGAGGCTTCCCCTATATCCGCAAGGACTGGCTGGACAAGCTGGGCCTGGCGGCTCCGACTACAACAGATGAGCTGTACACGGTGCTGAAGGCTTTTGTGGAGCAGGATCCCGACGGGAACGGCAAGAAGGATACAATAGGCTACGCAGGCTTTGTGGATCAGAACGGGATGGCCTACTTCAGCACCCTTGTGAATGCTTTCACCCATACCACCGGAGATTGGAAGGAAGTGGACGGCAAGCTGGTCAATGTGAATCTGCTGCCGGAGATGAAGGAAGCGCTCCAGTGGCTGAACCGGGCTTATAATGAGAAGCTCATCCCCGAGGATCTGGCGGTGCTGAAGAACAGTCAGGCCAAGGACATGCTGAAGGCCGGCCGTGCTGGCGGATTCCAGGATACGGTAGAGGCGGCTTGGGAGCCGACGGAGGAGCTTCGCAAAAGCGACCCGAATGCGGATTTCCTTCCCTTGGTGTCGCTAAACGGTTATGTGAACAAGGACAGCGGGTTTTTCGGCATGTTTGCCATCCCGAAGACGGTGCCCGAGGAAAAAATGAAGAGGCTGCTGGAGCTGATGGACTACGGAGCTTCCGATGAAGGCAGCGATTTGGCGAGCTTCGGCATCAAAGGAACCCATTATACGGAAGAAAACGGCGTCAAGACGGTGACGGAGCAGGCGAAGAAGGACATCGTCGCCCAGCAGGCGCTCGGACAGGTTTTCATCAAATATGACAAATATCTGAGAGCTTACCGCAGCGGCATGCCAAACGATATGCTGGAGCGCAACAAGAAAATCATCGACGAGCGCGAGAAGGTCAGCGTTCCCGATCCGTCCACCGGCCTGTATTCCGAAACGAATGTGACGGCAGGTACGGAGCTTCGCAAGAAAATTCAGGATACGAAGACCAAAGTGATTCTCGGCAAGGTGCCGATGAGCGACTGGGACGACTATGTGAACAAACTGAAGTCCGATCCCGACATGCTGAAGATTACCGAAGAGATTAATGCCTCTTATGCGAAGCGCCAAGAGGGGTAAGCGTAACCGTCGGTTTCACAATTGAACATGTTAAACTGGTAGTCAAGCCAGAAGGCAAGCATCAAAAAAACTGGCTAATCATGCAGGTTCAAAAAGTTCCCCGTGATCCTATTTGGACTTCTTGATCCCTCTAAAGGAGCGCATGTTCAGATGATCAAACGTGGCTGGAATATGGGAAACCGGTGGTGGAAACAGCGGACAGGCCGTGGACGTTTCTATCAGAAAAGCCTGATCCTCGTCTTATGCATCACGAGTTTGCCGACTGCTGTGATTGGAATAGCCTCCTATGTGCTTGGTGTAACCAATATCGAACGGGCGGTGGCAAGCGCCCATCAGGTGCTGCTCGGGCGAACAACGGCGAGGATGGACGAGACCCTCTCGCAGCTGGAGCTGGCTGCTTCCCAATGGGCATTGGATCCCAGAATGGATGCCAGCCTGAAGGAAACGGATCTGAAGCGGGAGTACAATACGTCCTATGCGTTATTCAGCTTCCTCGGTCTGATTAAAGCGACTTATCCGTTTATCGGGGAGGTGCAGCTGTATCTCAAGCAGGATCTGCCCGTTGTCCTCTCCGATAGCGGCGGAATCAGACAGATTGCCGGCAAGGAAGAACAGGATCAGCTGAATCGGCTGCTGGACAATACGAGAGGCATCTATTGGCTTACGCACTTTAGTCAGACTGCAGCCGGTCCGCAGGAGAAAGTGGTGCTGGTCAACAGGCTTCCGGTGTACGGCAAATCATACGGAGCATTATTATTTATCATGGATCGCGCCAAGCTGACGGCGATGGTGCAGGAGACGGCGCTTGAGAAGGAAGGACCCTCGCTCCTGATTGACGATGCCGGGGAATTGATCGTTCAGGAAACAAGTGCTGCCGAGGGCTCGGAACCGTTCAGGGCCGCATTAATGACAGATGTCAGAAAACGGCAGGGGGAAAATAAGGAGAGGGGCGCGAACAGCAAAGCAGCGAAGAGCGGCTCCTATCTGTTCAAGTGGGATCATGAAAGCTATTCCGTTTCTTACAGCAAACTCGCCAGATCCGGAACCTCGTGGACCTATGTAACCGCTTCGCCGCTGTCGGCGATGACAGGTCCGATAATTTTATTATCCCGGTCGCTGTTTGCCGTCAGTCTGACGGGCCTGCTGCTGGCTGTACTGCTGTCATGGCTGGGATCCCGCCGCTTGTACCGGCCTATCCACCGGTTGGTGGCGCTGGTGAGAGAACCTCGGCGGGATGCCGCTTCCATGGAGCAGGACATCGGGTATGGCGATTCTGCGAATCATCCGGGTTCCAGGAAACAGGACAGGAGTACAGGCTACGACGGAGATGAGATGGGCTATATCGAGAGCCGGTGGCGTGATATGTCCGATGAGAAGCAGGCTATTCAGGCAGAGCTCAAGCGTGCTTATCCGTCGCTGCGGGCGGGCTTTCTGATGCAGCTTGTGAATGGCCATTACCATATGCTGAGCGAGGAGGAGCTGATGGAGAGAATGGCAGGCTTCGGTTGGCCGCTAAACGCAGGGGACCGGATTGCCGTATTGCTGCTCCAGATCGGGCGCTTGTCTTCACCAGAGCGGAGGTTCCGTGAGAATGAAGAACAATTGATGACGTTTGCCGCGGCCAATGTCGCCCAGGAATTTGTTCAGGGAAAAATTCAGCAGGCGGAAGTGATTAATTTTCAAGACACGACCGTGGCGATTCTGATCCCGTGCCCGGCGTGGGAAACGCCGCAGCAGACGAAGGAGCAGCTGCTCACTTTGGCAAGGGAGTTGGCTCAGATGCTCCGCTCGCTGCTCAAGCTGCAGGCGGTGATCTGCTATGGCGGTCCCGACAGGGTCCAGGAGGTTCCAGTGCTGCTGTCCTATCTGCGCGGAGCAATCCGTCACCGCGATCTCAAGGAGGATTGGCAGGTGATGGAGCTTGCAGATATGCTTCCTGCGGGCGGTGAAGCCGGAAGCTATCCGTTCTCGCTGGAGAAGGAGCTGATCCAGTCTGTACGGTTGGGGCATGCAGAGGAGTCTGCAGGCAGGATGGAAGCCTTCTTCCGGGAGCTGACCCACAGATGCGTCACGGAGAAGGCGGTGCAGGAGGGCGCGCTGCAGCTGCTTGGCAGCCTGCTGCACACGATGATGGAGGCGGGTTTCCAGCCTCCAGGCCAGCAGGAAGGAGGCAACCTCTACGAGCAGCTGCTGTCGATCCGCGAGCCGGAAGCGATGCTCCAGCTGCTGCAGAATAAAGTATTGGGCGCTTATATGAAATGGATCTTCCTGCAGCAGGACAGGGAATTGAAGCAGATCGTCGACAGAGTCAAGGAGGAGCTGGAGAGAAGCTTCGCAGGAGACATATCCCTGGAGAGCTGCGCGGAATCCTGCGGGCTTAGCACCTTCTCCCTGAGCCGGGCGTTCAAGCAAATTCATGGAATCAATTTTATTGAATATCTCGCGGCCGTGCGTATTGCCAAGGGCAAGGAGCTTCTGCGCACAACGGATTTGCGGGTGAACGAGATTGCGGAGGCTGTCGGTTATCAGCCTTCGTATTTCATCCGCGTCTTTCGCAAGGCGGAGGGGCTGACACCCGGTCAATACCGCGATCAAAGAAGCGGATGAAGACCTGATAACCGACAGCGATTTCTATCACAATTTCAGAATTGCCCGGGATCCTTAGATTCCGGGTTTTTCCCTGTGTCTCTCTGAAATCGCTTGCATCAGTCAAAAAAATTACAAAAGAGTCATAATCCTGCCTTATGTGCGCATTCTGATGAATCCTATAATAAGATATGAGTTCGAATAGGGTTGGAGGGCGATAAAATGGGGCTACAGGAAAAGAGCGCGGCAGTCCCCGGCGTCAGGATAAGGTCAAGCAGCGCCAGGAGAAGGCGCGAGACGCTTGCCGGTTATTTATTCACAGGTCCCATGCTTCTGGGCGTCATTGTATTCACATTAATTCCGGTTATTATGCTGTTTACGTTAAGTCTCACGGATTGGTCATTCGTAACCGGTTACAGTAAAATCCGCTTCATCGGAATGGATAATTTCATCAAGCTGTTTCAGGATGAGGCGTTCATCCAAACGCTGCTGCATAATCTGTTTCTGATCCTGGCGGTCCCGATCGGAATGGCCATAGCGCTGCTGTTTGCTGTTATTTTGACGAAGCATGTATACGCGCAGAGCTTCTTCAAAATCATTTTTTTTATGCCGCAAATTTCCAGTGTCGTTGCGGTGGCAGTCGTATGGCAGGTGCTGTTTCACCCGTCCTACGGGCCAGTGAACGGGCTGTTGATGTCGCTCGGTATGGACAACCCGCCCAAATGGCTGGCAGATACTCATTATGCGCTGCCTTCGGTGATGATGCTGATGATCTGGATTGATATGGGCGTATCGCTGATTATTTATATCGCCGGAATCAATAATATTCCGCATGATTTGTACGAAGCAGCGGATATTGACGGGGCAAGGGCCTGGAACAAGTTTAAAAGCATTACGTTCCCGCTGCTTACGCCAACCAGCTTTTTTCTTCTGATTACGGGAATCATCGGCAGCTTTAAAGTATTTGCGCTCATTAAGGTACTGACCGACGGAGGACCGGCAGATTCCACCTCTGTTATTGTCACCCGGATGTTTCAGGAGGGCTTCGTTAATTTGAAGACCGGCTATTCCTCCTCCATGGCCGTCGTGCTCTTCTTCGTCGTATTGCTGATTACGTTTTTGCAATGGATTGCGCAGCGGAAGTGGGTGCATGATTAATGGAAAGAATCGCGGGTTCACGCAAAGGAAATACCGGGAAAATCATTATGACGGTCATGATGTCCATCATTGGACTCCTGTTTCTGCTGCCGTTCTTCTGGATGCTGTCCTCATCCTTCAAGCCGGAGACGGACATCTTCAACTATCCCGTGGAATGGATTCCGAAGCACTGGCAGATCATTGATAATTACCGCGCCGTCTGGGCGGGCAAAGCGAACTTTGCCTTGTTTTACTGGAACTCTATAAAAGTAACGCTGCTCACCACCTTGCTGTCCGTTATTGTTTCCAGCCTGGCCGCCTACGGGTTTACAAAAATTCATTTTCGCGGGCGGAATATTCTGTTTTTCTTCATCCTGGCGACCTATATGGTTCCTGCCGAAGCCACGCTGGTACCTCTGTTCGTCATGTTCCGCTCTGTGGGTCTTTACAATACGCATACCGGACTTATTCTGCTGGGCGGCTTCAGCGTCCTTGGAACTTTCCTGCTGCGCCAGTTCTTCCAGGGGATTTCCAATGAATTTATTGAATCGGCGCAAATGGACGGCGCAGGCCATTTTACAATCTTCACGCGTATTATGCTGCCGCTTGTAAGACCGGCCCTGGCGACTTACGGCATCCTCCGCTTTATCTGGACATGGAATGATTTTCAAACGCCTTTTATTTTCCTGAGCGACAAGCAGCTCTTCACGATTCAGCTGGGGATGAGCGCCTTTGCCGACCGCAACGGACAGTTCTATTCCTTGATTATGGCAGCTTCGGTATCTGCGATTATTCCGCTGTTGATCGTCTTCATTATCGGCCAGAAGCATGTAATCGAAGGAATCAGTTTTGGCGGTGTGAAAGGATAGGAGTGGAAAAATAATGAAAACTGCCGAAAAATGTAAAAATAATTTTAAACCAGTCAATTTTTTTCGCTTCTTAATAAAAAGCTGAATGGTAGGATTAGCTAAAGCGGATAATCCAGATGCTAAACGTAAAAGAGCTACGCAAAAGACATGAGGAGGAATCATATGTTTAAGAAAACATGGGGTATGTCGGTTACGATTGCGCTTGCTGTCGGATTGTTGGCGGGATGCGGCGGTAATTCCGGCAATAATGCGAATTCAACATCTGCCGATGCGAACAAGCCCGCGAACTCCACGAACGCGAATACAGGGGGCAATGCTTCCTCTGAACCGGTTACGATTAAAATGGCTGCGTGGTTTCCGGAGGAGCAGATGGCGCCGGCTATCGAAGCGTATAAACAGGAGAAACCGGATGTGACAGTGGAATATGTTCCGCTTGTTGACAATAACGATTCCGTGGCGGGCATGCAGAAGCTCGATCTGCTGGTGGCTTCCGGGGAAGATATCGATATCGCCCTGTTCCCCAATTCAAGCGAATATTCGAAACGCGCGAGTCTTGAATTGCTGGCCCCGCTCAATGATATGCTTACTGCCGAAGGAATCAGCGTAACCGACGAATATATCGTTGATCCTTCCATCAACGGCAAAGTGTATGCCCTTCCAGACACGTACGAGAATTATTTTGTACTGCTGAACAAGGATATGCTGGACAAAGCCGGTCTGCCTATCCCGACCAAATGGACGTGGGACGACTATCTCGACTATTCCAAAAAGCTTTCCAGCGGGGAAGGTGCCAATAAAATATTCGGTACGTACTTTCACTCCTGGCCGTTGTACTTTGAGCTCGGCTTGATCAACCAGCCGAAAGATAACAACCTGATCAATAACGGCGTGCTCAAAATTGACAGCCCGGAAATCCGCAAATCGCTGGAAATCCGCGATCAGGCGGAGAATGTGGATAAGAGCGCAATTCCGTATACCGACACGATTTCTCAAAAGCTGGCTTACCGCTCCGTTTATTTCGCCCAGAAAGCAGCCATGATTGTTACCGGCAACTGGATGATAACCGAAGCAGGAGGCTCGGATGAGTTCCCTGCAACCTTCGTCTCGGCGTTTGCGCCAATGCCATCCAGCTCGGCGGACGGGCAGACAGGTCTGAGCCCCGCGAACGGCAACTTTATGGCGGTGTTGAACAAATCGGAGCAGAAGCAGGCCGCTTATGATTTCATCCGCTGGTACACGACCAAAGGCGAGCAGCTGAACAATGTTTATTCGGCATGGAAGAACCAGGATGTTGATCAATTTATTGCGGGCGTCAAGGGAAAAGTCCAAAGCCCCGATAAAATCGATGCTGATTCCTTGTCGTATGTCATCAAGAACAGCCCGACCTCACCGCTTAATATCCCGCCGGCGTATCAAACCGAACTGGATGATGCGTTTGTGAAGGAAGCGGAGAAATTCATACTGAAACAGCAGGATCTCGAAACCACGGTCAAGAGCGCCAATGCGGCTTTGCAAAAAGTAGTCGACGCTAACAAATAATCGCTCAAAATATGTTAAAATAGAATAAGCACGACATCCTTTCCCGAACTTTATTTTATCCGCAGCTTTTCGGGAAAGGGTGTTTTTTCTAATTATAGGAAATCCTATGAAATCACTCCATTTAGTTGTTCTCCATGCTCGCACAGTTTCCTTACATTTGAGAGCGCTCAGGGGGGTAATCATGGCCGGGTTTTTTCAAAATAAAAGCTGGAGAAGAAGTCTGCGCTACAAGCTCGTCGTTACTTCTGTGCTTTGTTTGCTTTTGCCTTCCCTGCTCACCTTGTGGGCCAGCGATTATTTGACCAAAAATATTGTCCGGGCCCAGGTTGTTGACAATGAGAGAAAATCGCTTGAGCTTGCGGATGTGTATATATCGGGCTTGTTCAACAGCATGATCCGGATCTCCAATTCGATTATGTTTGAGAATGATATCAATGTATCCCTGAAAGAAATTTGGCAGCGCAGCCGTTCCAAACAGCAGGACTATGCGAAGGATACGCTGGCGGCCAAATATTTTATCGATGACAAGCTCGAAAATATTGCTTACGCTATGGATAATGTATATATCACGCTGATGACGACAGAAGGACAATACTTTACCAGCACGCTTAAGCTGGATGACGCATTCAAGCCATCCGACATCGAGAATGAACCATGGATGGAACGGCTGAGGGATCTGCCGGCATTCGAGGTGGACTGGGTGGGTCTGATCAAAAGAACCCCCGATTCCAGCCGTTCCGGCATTCCCTTCTCAATCGCCGTCGCTCGTAATTTGCGTATGTCCTCCAATGAGACTTACGCTTATCTTATCGTCAGTATCGGGGAAGATCAGCTGAGTCAGATTTTTCGCCACGATGTAGGACGCCAGGAAACCGTTCTGCTTGATAAACAGGGGATGATTATCGCCAGCAAGGACAGCAGTAAAGTCGGCAAGCCGTTTCGATTCAGCAGCAAAGTTCAGAATCCCGATTCCCGCCTGGTTGAATATGAGAATGAATCCTTTCTTCTCAGCAGACATAGCCTGTCTTACGGCGGGTACGAGCTGGCAAGTCTCAAGCCCTACAAGGAAGCGGTCAGCCAGATTCATACCGTGTACAGACTAAGCTTTGCCATTCAAATCGCGGCGGTGCTGCTGTTCCTCGTTCTGTTTATTTATATGGTGAGACAGTTCACCAAGCCGGTGATCAAGCTTGGGCAGGTTGCGGCGCGGGTAGAAGCCGGCGATCTGACCATCCGCTCCAACATCCGGGGCCGTGATGAAATCGGCCATCTGGGCAAAATGTTCGACCAGATGCTCGAAAGCATTGAATGGATGATGGCGGAGGTCACGATGGAACAGACGCAAAAGCGCAAAGCGGAGCTCGCCATGCTTCAGGCCCAGATCAACCCTCATTTTCTGTTTAACATCCTGAATTCAATCCGGCTCCGTATTCTCATGAAAGGCGACAAGGAGAATGCCGAGCTCCTGTCCTCATTATCCGGTCTCCTGCGGATGACGATTCAGCGGGACAATGAATTTACGCCGCTTCATGAGGAACTGCATATTGTAAAGAAGTATGTGGAACTGCTGAATTTCAGACAGTCCGAGAAGGCCGATTTGGAGATTAATGCGGCATCCGATTGTCTGGCTGTCCCGATTCCGCGATTCCTGCTCCAGCCTATAATCGAGAATGCATATATTCACGGGCTGAATCAGAATGCGGGACTGATCCGCATCAGCGCCCACAAGTCGGACAAGCTGCTTACCATTATAATTGAGGATGACGGGGAAGGAATCGCTTATGAGAAGCTGGAACTGCTGCGGCATGAAATGAGCCGTATCCGGGATATTAAACCGGCTGCGCCGTCAGTGAAGCTGTCGAGTATTGGCATCTCCAATGTATATGAGCGTTTGTATCTGATTTACGGCAATCAATTCAGGCTGACGATTGACTCCAAGCCTGGCATAGGGACTGTACTGCAAGTGATGATTCCGATTCTGACGACGGAATAAACAACCTTGAGAGGTGATCCGCTGATGTACTCCGTTATGTTGGTTGACGATGACTTCCCGGTATTGGAGTTTCTCTCCGGCATGATTCCATGGCAGGAGCTTGAGCTCAAGCTCCACTCCGCCTGCAAGAACGGCGCCGCCGCGCTTGAGAAAGCCCGGGCTCAGCCGCCGGATATTGTGGTGACCGATATTGGCATGCCGCAGATGGATGGCATTCAGTTGATAGCCGAGCTCAAGCAGCTTAAACCGGATATCCGGGTTGTCATTCTATCGTGCATGGATGATTTCAGCTATGCGCAGAAGGCGGTCCGCCTGCAGGTTGACGATTACGTGCTGAAGGAAACGATGAATCAGCAGCAAATGATTGAGCTGTTGACGAGGATCCGCAGCGAGCTTGCCGACAGGAGCCGGATTTCCGCCCAAATAGACAGCTTCAAGAGCATTGCCGAAGAGAATGAGATGGCCCAGAAACAAACGCTGCTGCACAAGATGCTTCATGGGACCGAAACAGCAGTCCCGGCCTGGATCAGGGAAGCGGAGCTGCTTGGCATCGCGCTTGAAGGGAAGAGCTACTTGCCGATTATGTGCTATCTGAATCCGGATGCCCAGGTCCGCGAACGTCTGATTCAGGATTCTCCGATGATGCTGGCGTTGATGACGGCTGTGACGGAAGTCATGCAGGCCCAGCCTGGCGTCCTGCTCCTTCCGAATAATGTGAGGGAATATATTATTCTGATTCCCTATCGCCGGACGCTAAAGGAAAATGCCTACGAGGCGTTCAGACCGTTGATCCAGGAGCTGCACTTGCAGTTGAAAAGGCAGTTCGGAATGGTGGCGACCTTTATCTATGGGAATGCGGCAGGTGATCCTCTTGAGCTGAGCGCGGAAATTTCCTGGCTGCTCGGCGGGTCGGCCTATCGTTTTTATCTGGCAGAGGGCGGCATATACCCGAGATCGGCGTTTACTGAATTTGCAGGCGGAGATTTGTACGAGCATTACCCCGATGCGCTCGGGGAAATCCGGGATGCGTTTCTGGAGGAAGAGGAAGACAGGCTCGGCGGCATCATTATCCGGTGGATGGCGCTGATCCGCAGCAGACGTTATCCCCCTGAAATCGTGAAGGAATGGACGCTTAAGATACTCTACGATATTCAATCCAGGCTTCTGGCCCTGCAGCATTACCAGACGACCTTCTCCCTTGAAGTGCTGCACCAGACCATTGCGGATATCAGTACGCTGGATGAGCTCGCCGCCTGGGTGCAGAAGTTTTTCCGCGAGCGGATACCGCTGGTCCAGCTGATTTACAGCCAGTCCAGACGCTCGGAGATTCTTGAGGCGCAGCAGTATGTGACCAAGCATATCAACAAGAAAATCACGCTTGAGGAAGTCGCGGATATTCTTCATATCAATTCCAGTTATTTCAGCAGGCTGTTCAAAAAAGAAACCGGCCACAATTTTATCAATTATGTCACCTTCGCCAAGATGGAGCGGGCCAAGGAGCTGCTGGATAAAACCGGCATCAGCGTAGAGAAGATTGCAGAGAAGCTGGGCTACGATAATAAGAGCTATTTCACCAAGCTGTTCAAGAAGCATACCGGCTCGACGCCAGGCGAATACAGGGGAGCTTGACCTTCAGGAGGGAAATGGATTAATATGGTTCGATTTATACCTTTGGCAGAATTGAAGCTTGAGGCTGCGGCTGACTTGTGGAACGAAGAGCTCGGCAGCGACTTTCCGATGCGTCTGCGGCTGCTCCGGCAATGCTGGCAGGAGGATGGCAATATGCTCGCTGCCGGTTCCTGGGCGGCGATCGATGAATCCACGAACCGACTTGCCGGATTTGCAGCCGCGAAGAAATGGATGGATCCCATGGAGGGTATCTCATTCCCGGCTGATGAAGGGTGGATCAGCGCGCTGCTGGTTCATACGGACTTCCGGGGGCAGGGGATCGGCAGCCAGCTGCTGCAGAGAGCGGAGCGGGCGCTGCGTGAAGCGGGCGTGGCCAAAGCCGATCTCGGGAATGATCTTCACAGACGCATATTCCCCGGCCTTCCGGATCAGGGAGACGCTGCGGCGCAATGGTTCGAGAGCAAAGGCTACCGCTCTACAGGCAGTCTGCAGGATTTGCTGCGCCAATATCGCTCGGATGAACCCATTCATATGCCTGTTCTCAAGGACGCTGTAATCCGCGTTCTCCGTGAAGACGAGCGGGGCCGCTTGGAGAGCTTCATGAGAGAGCATTTTCCGGGAAGATGGGAGTATTCCACCCGCCAGTATTGGGAGGAAGGCGGCAGCGGACGGGAATTTGTCATTATGGAGCGCGGGGACCGTCTAATCGGTTTTTGCCGCATCAATGACGCGGCTTCGCCTCTTTTGACACAAAATATATACTGGTCGCCCTTGTTTAAAGAGGAGCTGGGAGGCGTGGGACCCTTGGGCATTGACAACGCTTACCGCGGCCTCGGCTATGGGGCGGCGATCGTACAGGCGGGCATCGCCATGCTTCGCAGCCGCGGAATTGACAACATTGTCATTGATGCGACGCCGATTGCCGCCTTCTATGAGAATATGGGCTACCGGCTGTGGCGTACGTATGCGATGTACAGCAAGCTTCTTTAGACCAGTATAGGGCACAGGAAGAAACGACTTCGCCGTCCATTGAGGGCAAAGAAGAATCGTCTATTGCGTCCTTTGGCAGCTCATCAAGTATTTTCAGCAGCCTGCAGTCCAGTTTCATGTTCTATATATTTGCGCAAAAACAACGCCTGGCCGGCATTCTGCGTTCTGAAGCGGCCAGGCCTGTCCTAATACTTTAGGGCTGTGGTGCGGCAACGCGGCAATCAATAATTTCCGGCGAAGGGACTTTGCGGCTTGTCTTCCCTGTCGGACACCTGCTCCATAAAGCGGTTCCTTTTCTCCCATGTCAGATCGGCGTCCCTGCGGGCTGCTTCCATATTGCCGTCATAGACGGTATCGATCACCCATTTCTTGCCAAAGCCTGCATGGACGACTTCATCGGCCCAGTCGAAATCCTGAAAGGTGGTCATAAGCGGGTCCTTGGCAGTATCCCGGGCAAATTCCCATTCCTCGCGCTTGCCGGGCGGGTATTTCATGGCTGCCTGTTCAATGGCTACCGTCAGATGCACATAAGCTTCCTCTGCGCCGAACAGATTTTTGGATACCTCATAGAACCCGGTCCAGTTAGGAGCTTCATATACGTCATAGCCAAGCTTCCGCAGCGCGGCCTCGCCGAACCAGGAGTGGCGCACCTCATCCCAGAGATGACGCGCCGTATCCAGGTAGAAGGCCCATGGCCTGCCGGTTGTCTCGAAGAGTACAAAGGCTACGCCTTCCGCAGGCGACATTTCAAAGTAACGGGAATACATCATCATCTTGAAACGTCCTTCATCGCTGTCTTCAAAATGAATATCTCTGAATTTGGTTACCGAGGATGTGTAGCGGCTGTCGCGCGGGCTATGGTCTGGCAGTGCAAAAGGTTCGTTCTGAAATTCTCCTGCTTCGGGCAGTGCTGACTGCGGACCGGTTCCGTCGGCTCCGCCTGCTGCGCCTAGAAGCTGCTCCAGATAAGCGTTCCATCGCTGCACCTTATCGAGCTCCTCCCGGCCGGCAGCAGAAGAGAGATAAGCGATCGCTTCCTGCCCCCAGGCGATTTCATCCTCGCGATCGATCAGCTGGTGGCGCAGGATGTGAAGGGTCGGCTGATCGACGATAGGCTGGGCAAGCTCCATATAGTCGCGGATCGCTCGTATCTGCGCCGGCTTGATCACGGTGAACAGGGCGCTGAGCAGCTCAAGCGTGGTGCCGGAATCAAGAACGGCATCCATCAGCTTATCCAGCGATGGTCCGGGGCTTTTGTCGAAGGCGGACGTACTCATGCGGAGCTGCTTGCAGCGGCTGCGCAGCTGATCATGATGCGTGGCGTCAAGCCATGCTATACGGGCTAGAAGCCCCTTGATTTCGTATTCCGGACAAGCGATCATCCGTCCAGCGGCTATCCGCGTAATTTTCCTGTCGAAGCAGGCGATGCGGCGCAGCCGTTCGGCCGAGTCGGCGACAGACAGCCCGATTTTATCCCAATCCTTGATACCCATAAATGGATGCAGCATGATATCGATTCCTCCTGTTTTTTTTTCATTTAGTGATTCTTAATTTTCAGATTATCGAATCCGGGTGTGGAAATACATTCACGTAAAGACAAACTTTTTATACGATTTGGCCTATCTGGGAAGGAAGGTGCTTCAGCAATGTCTTTTACAGTTGAGGATTTGAGGCTTACACCATCATTCGGCAAAGTGTTCTGCGAACCGAGCTGGAGGTGGAATACGGTTGGCCGTCCATTTGACGATTATGATCTGTGGTATGTTTGGAGCGGTGAAGGCGAAGTGATCTTGAATGGGGTGCATCGTCCCGTTTCTGCGGGCAGCTGCTTTTTGTTTCGGCCGGGTGACGAGACGGTCGGCCGCCATGATGAGCGATCTCCGCTCACGATATCCTATATTCATTTTCAAATGCCATTGGAAGCTTCATGCCATTATCCTTTCTACCATCAGATTAAGGATCGTCTTACCTTTGAAACGTACATGACCCGCTACGCCCGCACGCTGGTGGAGAACCAGGCGCGCAGTGAGACAGAGGCTGCACATCTGCTCTATCTGCTGCTGCTGCAATACGCTGGCGAGGAGACATGCGAGGAGGAAGCCGGGCTGAGTGAGAATCAGGAGCTGCTGTCGATCATTCATGAGGTTGCCAGCCACATCCGTCAATTTCCCGGGATGAAGCATACGGTATCCTCTCTGGCGGAGCGGGCGCGTTTGTCCGAGCGGTATTTCTCCCGCAAGTTCCGCGCGATTATGGGCCGAACGCTGGAGGCTTATGTGATCGATATGAAGATTGAGCGCGCCGAGCATCTGCTTCGCTACTATGGCATGAATGTTAGCGAGGTTGCCGATGCCCTGGATTATGGCAGCGTCTATTATTTCAGCCGGCAATTCAAGCAGTACAGAGGCGTAGCACCGTCCGAGCTGCGCAAGCGCTAATAGTCGTAAAAAGAGTGTGGCTGCTTATAATTCGGCTTATAAGGCGCTTGTATTTGCAAGGTGGAGAGAAGTCGGCTGAGCCGCCAAAGAACGGCGCAGCCGGTTCTGCCTGACCTTATGGCATATATAAAACCATTTCTGCTTACATGAAGGAACCAACGTTAAATTGTCAAATAAGTTAATAAATCAGTCAATTATTTTTCAGTCAAGGTTGATATAGTTCTAGGTACAGTTCTTGTAATGGGCGGCAAAGGAGGCGTTAGAAGATGCTAAATAATCGACTGGGTGTTCTGACCGATGAGGTCTCGACGGATTTGACGGAGGCGCTGAATTGGATTGCCGAGCAGGGGCTGGCGCATGTCGAGCTGCGAGTGATTAATGGACGGAATATTGCGGATCTGGAAGATCACGAGGTGCATGATGTACGCGAGATGGTAGAATCGCGCGGGCTGTATGTGTCCGCGCTGGCATCGCCCCTGTTCAAATGCAAGCTGGACCCCAGCCGTGCGGCTGCTACGGGGGATACCTTCGGACAGCAGGAGGAAAGCGTAGACGCGCATTTCCGCAAGCTCGACCGGATGATTGAAATCGCTCTCTTGCTGGGCACCAGGCGGATCCGCGTTTTCTCGTTCTGGCGTGAAGCGCAGCCTGAGCTGTATCTGGACGAAATCGCAGCGCATCTGGGGAGAGCTGCCGGAATTGCCCGGCAGGCCGGTGTGGTCCTGCTGCTGGAGAACGAGCCGTCCTGCAATGCCGGCTTCGCTGGCGAGGTAGCCGAAATTGTCGGCAGGATCGGCTCTCCCGCCCTGCGCGGTTTGTGGGATCCCGGCAATGAGGCTTACGGCGGCAGGGAAGCCTACCCGCTTGGATACGAGCGGATCAGGAATGCCGTAGGTCATGTTCATTTGAAGGATGCCTATATAGGCATCAATGGAGTCCCGAGATGCGTGCCGCTCGGCTCCGGCGATGTGCCCGTTATCGCGCAGTTGAAGGCTCTTGCCGAGGATGGCTACGAGGGGCTTTTTACGATCGAGACGCATTTCATTCCGGCAGGAGGTTCACAAATGACCGGCACGCGCATGACCCTGGATGCGCTGCGGGCGCTGCTTCGCGAGGTGAGCGATTGATGAAGCGGTGGCGGTTCGGCATCATCGGCTGCGGGGGGATAGCGGATTTTCATATCAAGGCCATCCACGAAATTGAACATGCGAAGCTCATCGCGGTATCCAGCCGCAGCAGCGGCAGGGCCGCAGCGGTCGGAGAGCGTGAAGGCTGCGCCTGGACGGAGGATTACAAGGAACTGCTCGCAAGAGAAGATATCGATATTGTGTCGGTGACGACATCCAGCGGGAGCCATTATGCTGTTGGCAGGGATGTGCTGCTGGCGGGCAAACATCTGGTAATCGAGAAGCCGATGGCGATGAATGATGCCGAAGCCGCAGAACTGACGGCAATCGCCGAAGCGGGGGGATTGCTGTTATCGGTCATCTCGCAGCGCCGGTTCGAGCCGCAGCATCAGCTGCTCAAGCAGCTGGTGGAGCAGGATGCCTTGGGGTCGCTGCTGTTCGCCGAGGTTTCGGTTCCCTATTACCGCACCCAGGATTATTATGACAGCGCCGCCTGGCGCGGAACCATCCGTGAAGACGGCGGTTCACTCATGAACCAGGGTATCCACTCCATCGATCTTCTCTTGTGGCTGATTGGCAGGCCGGTTTCCGTCTATGGAAAAATCGCCACGCAAACCCATCAGATGGAAGCGGAAGATCTGGGAGTGGCAATCGTCAATTTCGATAATGGCGCTTTCGGGACGATTATGGCGTCAACCAGTATCAAGCCGGGCTTTCCGGCAGGACTCAATCTGTACGGCGATAAAGGAACCATAAAAATCCTCGGCACCGATATTACATACTGGTCGGTGGAAGGACTGGAGGAGCCGACTCTCCAGCAGACAGGTACAAGCGGTGGCGTATCCGATCCGTTAAGTATCCAGCATACCTGCCACCGGCTGCAGATTGATGATATTCTGGATGCGCTGGAGAAGAACCGGGAGCCTCTGGTCACGGGAAAAGATGGCTATACCAGCTTGCTGCTGGTGCGGAAAATTTATGAGAGCTCGAAGCTTGGAATGGAACTATGGCTGGATTGACCGCTTTCATCGGATGGAGGGATTAGTTATGAAAATTGCTATATTCAGCGGCGCTTTAATCGACTACAGCATTCATGAGGCACTGCAAATCGCGCATCGGATTGGCGTGGATGGCGTGGAAATTGCCGGCCGCGAGCCGCATTTGTCGCCAACCACCAGTGTTCTTCGGGTCAAGGAAATCAAGAGGCTTGCCGGGGAGCTGGGGCTGGAAATTCCCGCGATCGGGGGATATATGGGGCGTTTTTCCGAGCTTGGAGACAAGGAAAGCACCGGGGAATTCGAGAATTTCAAGCGTATGCTGCCAATGGCGGCCGAGCTTGGAGCTTCACTCTTCCGCGTTCAGCAGGGAGGGCCCAACGGGTTCCTGGCTCAGGATTACCATTACCGGAAGGCCGCTTATTTTATTGACCGGTGCGCCGAAGAAGCCGAAGCCTATGGAATCCGCGTCGCCCTTGAAATTCATAATCAGTCGATTCTGGAGACGACGGATGATTGCAAGCGGCTGCTGCAGTATATCCGGCAGGACAATGTCGGATTTATTCATGATGCCGGGAACATGTACATCACGGACACCGATTACGGCCGTGAATCCGTACTTCAGCTCGGCAGCCGACTGCTTCATGTGCATGTGAAGGATGAACTTCGGATCGCAGAAGCCGGAGCGGCAGGCAGCTTTAATAATTTGACCCGTCACGGGGAAGAAGCGTTTATCCAATGCAGGCTTGGCGACGGGGCCGTCGATCACAAGCCTTTATTCGCGGCTCTCGCCGAAACCGGTTACGAGGGCTGGGCAACGCTGGAATGCTTCGCTCCGCTGCCGGTTGAGGAGCGTTTCGAGCATGATTATAAGGAAGTCAAAAGCTGGCTGGCTCATCCTGGCGGCCTGGCATAACATCCTACCACTGAAAAGGGGAAATCCATGATGAATCGGGGACCATTAAAGGTTGGTATTATCGGGCAGGGCCGGAGCGGCCGGGACATACACGGGAATTTGCTGCAGCAGATTCCGGATTTCTATCGGATCGCTGCCGTTGCGGATGCGCTCCCGGATCGCCGGCAGCTGGCAGAGAAGGAATATAGCTGCCGCGCTTACGGGAGCTGGGAAGAGATGGTCGCGAATGAGGAGCTTGATCTTGTTGTCAATGCCTCGCCTAGCGATCAGCATTACAGCATTTCGCTCGATCTGCTGAACCGCGGCGTGCACGTTTTGTGTGAAAAGCCTTTGGCGAAAACGCCGGAAGAGGTAGACCGCCTGATTGCCGCTTCGCAAAGCTCCGGCAAAGTGCTGGCTGTCTTCCAGAACTCGCGTTATCAGCCGGCCTTCGTACAGATCCGCAGGATCATCGCTTCCGGCGTGCTGGGCAGAATCGTACAGATTGATTTGACGAGCAGCGGCTTTGCCCGCAGATGGGATTGGCAGACTCTGCAGAGCAATAACGGCGGGAATTTGATGAATACGGGTCCCCATCCGCTCGATCAGGCTCTTCAGCTGTTCGGCAGCGGCACGATGCCGAATGTCACCTGTATCATGGATCGCGCCAATACCTTCGGAGATGCCGAGGATTATGTCAAGCTGCTGCTGCATGGTGCCGGGCATCCCTCCATAGATATCGAGATTTCCTCCTGCAGCGCATTTCCCGGCGAACCCTTCGTCATACAGGGAACGCATGGCGGCCTTCATGGCAATAACCATCGTCTGGAATGGAAATATTACAAAACCGCGGAGGCGCCGCCCCAGCAGTTGATCAGAGGACCGCTGCTTGATGCGAACGGCAAGCCTGCGTACTGCAGTGAGCAGCTGATTTGGCATCATGATTCATGGGACCTGAAAATTGAGGACGGCAAGTCAGCCTTTGATCATATGACGGAGCAGGTATACCTGATGCTGTACAGGACGCTGACGGAAGGGGCGGAGCTTGAGATAACGCCGCTTCAGGTCAGAGCGCAGATGGAAGTTATGGAGCAGTGCCGCCGTCAGAATCCGCATATCTATTCTATTGAATAGGAGATACAGGCTTCAGCAATGGGGGCTGATGAGGCCAAGATTAGGGAGGAGGGCGTGAAATTGACAGAATGGAATATGCCGCGTAGCGAAGACAGTCGGACTGATCAGGAGCAAGCTCCGAGGCTCGATATCCAGCAGTCCTGGTGGGCCATGCACGGCTATGGGGAAGGCGGTAAGGAATGGAGCGCCGAGCAGAAGTTCGAGCATATCGCGAAGGCCGGATTTACCGGCATCCTCGGACGTCTTCCGGAGCCCTCGGAAGCCCGGCGCTGGCGCAGCCTGCTGGATCAGTACCAGTTCAGCTTTGGCGTACAATCTTTTCCTGGCAGCCGGGAGGAGCTTCGTCTGTTCCTCAAGGAGGCCGAGGCATTTGGCGTCAGCTATGTCAATTCCCAGGTGGCGGACGCCTTCGTCACCGGAAGCGAGGCTGTATCGCTGCTTGAGGGGTTGTGCGAGGAAGCGGCTGCCGTGCAGATTCCCTATTACGTGGAGACGCATCGGGGCAAGCTGACGCAGGATCTGATCCGGACCGCCGGCTATGTGCGCGAGGTCGAGCAGCTTCGCCTGACGATTGATCTGTCCCATTATGTGGCCGCCGGAGAGATGATTGATGTGCAGCAGCAGGCTGAGCCGCTGTTCGATCAGCTGCTGCAGCGAACCTCCTCCATCCATGCGAGAGTATCGAACGGACAGCAGATTCAGGCGGATATCGGAGAACGGGGCGAGCATCCCATGCTGCCTCATTTCAAGCGCTGGTGGTCAAGCGGAATGTCCTATTGGAAAAGCAAGGCGATGCCTGGTGATGTGCTGCCATTTGTAACCGAGCTTGGCCCTCCGGGATACGCAATTACAGATAGTGACAGCCGGGAACTATCGGACCGCTGGCAGCAGGCGCTGCTGCTCAAGGAAATTGCTATGCAGCTGTGGAATGAAGCTTAGCTTGATAATACGAGGAGCCTTTGCATCAGCCGGGTAAACCGGTTGTTGGCAAAGGTTTTTTTCTTGAACGTTAAGAAAGGTTTAATCCCTCCATACTTTGTCGTACCGCCAGGGGGATGCGGCAGCCTCTTCTTGCAGTTGAAAAATGTTATGATCAATGAGGAAAGAATTTTGCAGGCACGAAGGGGAGAATGGCTGTGAAAGTAACCTCGGTCGGTATTCTAATAACGGATGGACATTCATTTCTGGCATGCCATTCAACAGGCAATGCCTTCTACGATCTGCCCAAAGGGCTGCAGGAAGCAGATGAGCAGCCGATTGACGTATGCTGCAGGGAAACGCTGGAGGAAACCGGAATAATCCTCGAACCTGGCAAACTGAGGGACCTGGGCGTTTATGAATATTTGAGAAACAAGAATCTGCATCTGTATATGTGGATAACGGACGACCTGCCTGATGTTAAGGATATGGTGTGCACATCATATTTTGAACACTATAGAAGCCGAAAACTGCTCCCCGAGGTTGATGGTTACCGTTATGTGCTTTTCCATGAAACGGATGAATGGATGACTGCGAGCATGGCCCGGATTATCGGTCGGATTGCAGGGGAATATGGCTTTTTTCGGTAAGGCAAATTAAAATGAACGGGCAGGAGTGAAGACCACATCAATTTATTATTTGTATGCAGCCGAAATAGATGGAGGAGCCTGACGGCCGAGACGGTTTTCCAGGGTAAAGGCGGCCACGTTGTACGCTCGGCAGGTACGGAAGAGAATGCCCGGATCAGGATAACGGAAGGGCATGTCGGCTGGGCGGACATCCTGTTCGCGATGGAGAAGAAGCATGTCCGCAGACTGCAGGAAAAATTCAGCGGTGCCCTTGCCGGTAAAAAGCTGATCTGCCTGCATATACCGGATGAGTACGAGTATATGAACGATGAGCTGATCGGCTTGCTTCAATCGAGCGTAGGGGAATATATTGAGTTGTGACATAATTCGTCACGAAAAGAGGAAATTTATCTTCTTTTGTTGAACAATGTATGTAAAGGGGGACATGATATGAGTTTTGTTTCAATTGTTGCGACCACAGGCTTTGTTACCGTAATGAGTGATGGAAGAGTAAAGGACATCGTGTCAGGAGAAATCATTCAGGAAGATTTCCAAAAGTTCATAAAAGCCAACGATTCGAAGGCTTTTATTGCTTATGTGGGCAATAGAGAATCGTGTGAACCAATCGCGTTAAATCTTAAAAACGCCATTGAAGAAGGAATAAGCTTTGACATTGTTCAGACCATCTTAATATCCGCTGTAAAGAAGCTCATACCTGAACACCTGACGGTTATGTTTGCGCTTGGCGGTCTGAACAGTGACAATGAGATTGAATTTTATAGCTTCAATTCCCGGGAAAATACGAATTCGCATTTTAAGCCCGCTAACGATGTCATTTCTTATACCTTTCTCAACAACACAAGCATTGCCAGGAAAGATTTTGAAGGTGAATTTGTGAGAAATCTGCGAGAGACCGGATTTCAGTCACCTACGTCCACGATTCAGGCCCAGAAGCTTCTCAACAGGTATATCGCAAGCCGAGACGAAACCGTTAATAATACAACCTTTCGTCTCAGCATAAAAAAATAAAAAAAATTGCCAAGAAGCACTCTGAAGCACCCTTGCCGGTGCTTTTTTTTTGCGAACAAACGACGGGCGCCATGAGCTCTCACATAACAACAGGAATCAATGGGAAGAATATGCATTATTAATATTGTCATGATAAAAAAACGGAGTGTGTTGATATGATTATGACCTCAATACCAAGTTTGATATTATGCTCTGCAATGGTGTAGAAAGTGTCGGCGCAGCTTATTAAAAGAACCTGCAGCTCTATTCTGCTTGCATGCATCTTCTGCCCGTTGCTGACAGGTTGCTGGGACCGCCTGGAAATCGAAGAAAGGGCTGTTGTTCTGGCTATTGCTGTTGATGTTGCAATCCCAAACAGGGGTGGAGAGCAAATGGAGGTCACGCATGTGGAGAAGTCCTTTCCGGAACCGCAGGGGCCAGATTTTCAGATTACCGCGCAAATTGCCGTGCCGGGGCGTATTCCTCTGGGTCCCGCCAATGAGGGAGGGGGAGGCGGTACATCGCCGGTCTGGGTTGTATCGGCAAGCGGACATACCTTGGATGACGCCATGAGCGTGCTGCAGCAGCAGCTGGCGGATAAGCTGTTTCTTGGGCATCTTCGTGTCATCATGGTCTCCGAGAAGGTCGCCCGTACAGGACTTCAGAATTTGAACGATTATTTAAGACGGAACCCGGAGGTGCGAAGGCTCGCATGGCTCGGCGTGGCCAAAGGCAGGGCGGAGAAGGTGCTTCGAGCGGCTCCACAGCTGGAAAGGGTTCCTGCGCTTTATTTGCTGGGCATGTTTGAACAAGCTGTCGAGAGAGGGGAATATCCGAATGAATTTATCGGGGTTTTCTGGAGCAAGAGAACGAGCAAAGGGATAGACCCGATTCTGCCGCTGTTCAAACTGAATAAAGAAGAAGGAAGCATTGAAGTAACGGGACTTGCCTATTTTAGCGGTGATAAAATGGTTGGAAACACCAATTCCCTCGAAATCGGGTTTTATATGGCTTTAACCGGCAGGCAGCGGGGAGGATATACAGCCTTTATTCCAAGATACCCGGGGAGCCGCGAGATGGTGATGATCAGCGCCACCCATCGAAAAACAACAACAAAAATCTCGTTGAAAAATGGGAAGCCGCAGGTGCAGGTGCAGGTGCTGCTGGAGGAAAACATCGATGAGAATCCAAACGAGAACTCCAAAATCAGAAAACAGAAGGATCTGAAGGAGCTGTCCCAAATATCTGCCTCCATGACAGATGAAGGAACCACGAGATTAATTAAAAAATTGCAGCTCGCAGGATCGGACATACTCGGATTTGGCGAACAGTTTCGGGCGAAAATGCCGGATTACTGGAACCGCAGCATTCAAACGGATGAGAAATGGATTGAGGTCTTCAAGACCTTGACCGTTGATGTGGACTGCAAGGTGAGCATTCGGCGGGTTGGAATGAAGGCAAGCTAGAAATCCCGATTGTTTGCTACTTCCTGACTCTCTACACGCAAGGGGGGCCAGCATTATATTCTGGACCGCATTAACGGGCCGATGCGTTAAAATTTCTATTTCTCCATTTGTGCCAGTATGTTAATGTTTATTTAATCCATATGAAAGCTCAAAAACAGCCGGGAACAAGAAATCTGTTTATGAAGCTGTCTGGGTTAAATAACAGCTGTGCAACTAAGATTAAGGCGCCCTTTTCTGTTTAACGGTTAAGGGCTTCTTTGTCAAATGGAGGGAGTTGCGTCGTATGGGACCATCGAAACAGCCTGACCTCACGAGGATCTTACGCAAGCTGGGTACGCAGGATATCGTAGAATCACTGTCCGGGCGCTTGTCGGGAAGCGAGTTGAACACGCTTCTTCTTAAAGTGTTCCAGGAAAAAGCGGAAATGTCCTCTGCAGGCGACCTGCTCAAAAGATACGGCGAGAACCGTTTTGTCCAACCGGCAAATGCCGATGCGATTTTGTTGAAGCAGCTTGAACTGGATATATTGAAAATGGCGGCAAGGCATACCGTTTCAGCGGTTCAATTATCGCCCGTAGCGCCGCTTGGGAGCTCTTCGGTGGTCGCGGCCGTCGACCAGAATAAAATCATTTCCGCTCTAAGAGGAACGGAAGTGGTGTCGGATGCGACCAATCTTCTGGCACTCTATATTAGTGACATGATCAAAACACAATCCGTGAATAACCGCGATGATTATATCCGGTTATGTACGACGCACAGGCATGTGAGAGCGCAATATTTTGGAAATATCCCCGGGATGCTGCCGCATTTCCATCTGTTTTGTATGGTCACAGCAGGCGAGGATAAAGGCTCCTATGGTTTTGAGAAGCAGTCATTTTGGGAGCAAATCATGGTTTACAGAGACCTGTTTCAATCCTTGTTTGGTTCTGAAATCGAAATCATTCTCAGCGGTCGTGCCGGCTACCCGGACACGGAGGGACTATTGACAAGAGTTGTGCAGTTCGCCCAGGAGCAATACGTTAAATTAAATATAACCGTATCGGAACCAAAGATGGATAATCAGTATTACAAAGGTTTTCAGTTTACAATCAAGACTACGATTCAGGGGAGAGAGCTCAATATCGGTGACGGAGGTTTTGTGGACTGGACCCAACAGCTATTGGGCGCGAAGAAGGAGCGTCTTTTGATTAGTGCGATTGGTTTGGATAGACTCCTTGTGTAGAAGATTTGATTAATATTCAGCAGATCCTGATTATTTCTAAAATATTATATTATGGAAAATATTACTTTTATTAAGGGAATAACTGCTTAATACCGGCAATGACAATGTTACTTTTCTGTAACTCTTTAAGAATAAAACTCCATTATGATTGCAGTAGAAAAACAAATTCTACTCATCGAGGTGTTCATCATGTACAACATAAAAAAAACAACGCTGCAAAAATGGACCAAGCTGAGCTTGGCTGCGATCATCTCCGTAAGCTCGATTACGGCTGCAGCACAAATTGCAAATGCGAAGGCTGCCAGCACGCAATCGATTTCTTCATCAACGGTCAAAAATAGCTCCAGCGCCTATGTGAAAAGCTTGTATGCTCTTGCCAAGCAGGGCAAAATACCAGGCTCCGATTTTGTATCCGGAAAAACATTAATCAAGGATGTTCACAAAAAATGGGGCGATCCCACTTTGGGGCCTTCCAACAAATATGAGTTTTACAATTTCGGAATGGGCACAGGCTCGTTTGCGGTCGGGGTGGGAAAAGGCGGTGTCGTGTTTGATCTCCGCACGTTCGGACAAAATATCGACCCGACTACCGGAATCAAATCATTGACCTTTACCTCCATCATTTCTGCGCTGGGCATGCCCAAAGAGGTGCGGTTCAGCGGCGAAGACAAAATTTATATGTATAATGCCGGCAGCTTCCAGTTGAAATTCGTTGGCCCCAAAAGTGTCGCAAAAGGGAGCATAGCCCATATAGATCATATGAATGTCTACTCTCCTAAAGCGGATAAATAGAGGAGTTCAAGCAGCAGGAGGCCAAAATGGTCTCTTGCTGCTGTATAATTGTGTTGATGCCAGTTATATATGTGAAAAAATATGTTGCTGATCACAGCCATGACGCCCTGTGACGCTTTATGTTATACATGGTATAAGTTTGAAATAAAACAGGCCAACCAGGAAATCGGCGGTTGGCCTGTTTAAGCATATATCTTAAGCGCGGAAGTTCGCGGGCCTCTCCGGGCTCGCTTCTTCCAGTTTGCGGCGAAGATCGTCACGGCCGGCATCCGCGCCGTAGGAAGGAGTCCCGGGCTGCTGCCGCCAGGACTCGTCGAGACCGCCCGCATCGACGGCATCAAATCCAAGCTCTTCGACAAGCTGCATCACGACAGCTTTTGCGGCTTGATCATCGCCTGCAACCGGCAGGGCGATGCGTCCCGGCGATCCTGCCGGCAGACCGCGGTCCAGAATGTGCTGGGAATAAATGCCGTTGAATACCTTGATGACTGGCCGTCCCAGATGCTGTTCCACCCAGCGGCTTTCGGGCAAGCCGGCCTCAATGGGCCCAATCAGACCATCGCGCTGCTGCGGGTAATAGTTTCCGGTATCAATGATGGCTGCATGACTGCTTGCTCCGTCAAGGACACCGGCAGGCAGCAAGGGGATATTCTTTTGGGGTATGGTCACGATCACAACGTCTGCTCCTTGTGCGACATCTGCCGCATATCCGGGCTTGGCTCCGGTTTCGGCAGCCAGGTCGGACAGCGTCTCAGGACCGCGGGAATTCGCGATGTGCACATCATGTCCCAGCTTCGTGAGGCGGCGGGTAAGGTTTCCTCCGATATTGCCTGTACCAATAATTCCGATTTTCATTAGTATCCCTTCTTTCGTCATAATGGGCTACTTACGACTTAACTGTAACCAATTTAATTACATATGTCAATGTGGTTTATTCTCGGAATCTGGAAATAGTGGCTTAAGAGTTTAAGGAAAATTTGGAATTTGATAGGCGGTAATATGTTACAATAATAGGAATTTGGAAGATTTAATAAGAAAATGGAAAAGGAGAGGATGAATTGAAAGGGTTAAAGCGTATTGGTGTGATTGGTGCCTTAGGTATATCGATCATACTGTCAGGCTGCAGCATGTTTGATGGGGGTTCGAAGCCAAGCAATGAAAAGTCGACGCTGAAAATTATGTATTATGATGAAAGATCTTTTTACAGCCAGTTGGGGATGGTTTATTCAGCTCTTCATCCGGATGTGGACATCACGGTCGTTACCAATCAACAAACAGGTCCCTATGATCCTGAGATGGATATGGAAGCCCAATTCGATACCTTTATTAAAGAAGAGCAGCCGGATATCATCATGCTGTCAGCGGATCAGCTGACCCGTTACGCGGAGGACGGCAGCCTGCTGGAGCTGGATACGATGACGGAAGAAAAGGATTACGACAAAGAGACGCTGATCCCCGGCCTGCTCGATTATATGAGAGAGCTTGGCGGAGGAAAAATATATGGCCTCTCCCCGAACTTCTACAGCCAGGCTATTTTCTACAACAAGGATTTATTCACCAAATACGGTATACCGCTGCCGGAAGACAAGATGAGCTGGGACCAGCTGTTTGAGCTGGCGCAGCGGTTTCCGACAGATGGCGCGAAGGACAAACGGGTCTATGGATTAAGCCTGGGCTACAATAGCGAGCTTTATCAGTTAGGCAGTCTGATTGGCAGCTCACAGAATCTGAGCATGTTCAACGCGACGAGCAAACAGGTTACCATTGATACACCGGCTTGGAAGAATGTATTTGAAGTCGCGATGAAGGGGCTGAAGTCCGGCGCATTATATACCGAAGATCCAAACGGGATGTCGTCGGGCTCAACTCAAACTTCCTATGAGGATTATCTTCTGCGCGATCCGTTCATCTCCGGGAAGCTGGCGATGAAGTTCGAAAGTGCCTATATCATGACCCAGATCAAGGAAGCGCAGAAGAATGCGAAGGACAAGGCTATCCAGAATTGGGATATTGTCACGGCTCCTGTCGATCCGCAAAGTCCGGACACCAGTTCAAATATGTCGCTTGGCCAAATTTTTGCAATCAATGCCAAGTCTGTGAACCAGGAAGCGGCCAAAGAATTCATTCGCTATATTACAAGCGATGATTATGCGAGAGTCACATCGAAGCTTCAAGACGGCACCTTCTCCGTCCGCACCAATTACTTGAAAGATGAGGAAAACCATAATTTTAAAGCCTTCTACAGTCTGAAGCCGGTAAAATCATCCATCTATAAAGACTTCGACAAGCTGCCGCAAAACTTCTTCGCGAAGTTTACCGGCATCGCCCAGGAAGAGCTCAAGGCCGCGTTCGACGGCAAGAAACCACTTGCTGAAGCGCTTGCATCGGCTCAGGTCAAAGGTCAGCAGGCGATGGCCGAGGAGCAGGCCAAGGTGAAGGAACAGCCTGAACAAGGATCCGGCACCGCGGCGGTGGAGGCCGAAACACCGGCGACGTGATATCCATACCAAGCCGTAAGGATATTGGCAGCGGCTCTATCGATAACGGTTTCTTTTGCTATAATCAACTTAAAAGTCCGATGACAAACCGCTTCTGCATGCGCAGCCGGAATTTTTTTATGGGATTTTTATGAAACTGTCAGAAATCCTGTTCCTTGTAAGTCAATAGAGGGAGTCAACAATCATCACTGCGAGGGGAGCTGCCCTTGGATAACTGGAGCGGCGAGATCATGAACTGGGAACTGCTGGAAGATGTGGAGCTGGTGCGGCACGCCCAAGCGGGCGAGCGGGAAGCCTTCGGAGAGCTGGTCAAGCGGCACCGGTCCAAGATGTATGGCTACGCCAGAGCCATTACGCAGGAATCCTTTCTGGCGGAGGATATTGTGCAGGACGCTCTTGTAAGAGCGTTTATGCATCTTGGGAAGCTGGTTGATATGGAACGCTTCCTGCCGTGGGTGCACCGGATCGTTCGGAACCAGGCCTTTACCCGGATGAAAAGCAGTCCAGCTGCCAGAGAGAGAACGTTCTCTGCGCTGCAGCCCGCTGGGGCGGAGAAGGCCGTACACGGTGAATGGAACAATCTGGATGCGATTCTTCATCGCCTGAGCCGGTCGGCAGAAGAGCGTTCTGCCCGTGAAGATGTCCCGGAAGAACAACTGCTGCGGCAGGAAACGCTTCATGTGCTGACAGGGATCATCGAATGCCTTAAGCCGCGGGAAAGGCTCGTTTTCGAGTCCCATTTTTTCGATCAGCTGTCTCCCCGGGAGATTGCGAAATTATTTGAGCTTTCAACGGCCAATGTCTACCAGATTATTTCGCGCTCCCGCAGAAAGGTTATTCAGGAGAAAATCCGTGTGACCGTTGACTCCTATATCAAGACGAGGAAGGATATGGGAAGCATGAAGAAAGTCATTTTACCGGATTCGGAGACGATCTCCGAGGTTAGAACCTGGAATACGGCAGTGGATGCCCTTTACACGATGCTGAAATACACGGATAAACGTTTATCCTACCCGATGGTCGCAGGGCTGACTGGCCAGGCTTTTCGCATCAACATTATACCGAAGACCGTTCATATCGCCGGCCCGACGGCATACAACTTTGGCGACAGCATGACAAAGGGGCTGCGAAACGCGGGATTTCACGCCAGGTTTGTCGATGGTCTGTCAGCTTCAATCGGCCTCAACACCAATTTGATCGATCCTTCTCTGCTTGCGAAAGAAGCGATGGGCAAAAGAGAGATTCATCATGCGCTGCCGGAGGCGCTCGATCTGATTCATCATTCGCTGGACCGGGGCTACCCTGTCCTGGCCTGGGATATTTTCTTCCCCGAGTTCGGGATTCTCTACGGCTATGATGATGAACAGCGGCTGCTGCTGGCGGAAGAATGCGGCAGACGGGATACGCTCCCATACGAGAATCTGGGCAGGAGCGTGCTCGAAGAAATATTCGTATTGGCGCTTGACACGCCAATTGAAACGGGCTGGCGCGATCAGGTCAGGAACGCCCTGCGCATGATCGTGGACCATTATGAGGGAAGAGAAACGAATACGCCTTCTGATTCCGTCAAAGGATTGAAGGCCTACGATGTATGGTGCGAAGCATTCCGGGAAGGTAATGTGGAACCGAACGGGAATGCCTATAACATCGCTGTCATCAACGACGGCCGCAGAAACGCGCTGGAATTTGTGAAGGAAGTCTTGTCGGGATGGCCTCAGCAGGATGAAGCGGATCAGCAGATACGGGGACTGCTTGGGGAAACGGCGGAATTGTATGAAGTGATTTCCGGTCATTACGGGGCACTGCATCAAATGTTCCCGTTCCCGGAAGGCGGAGATCCGAATAGTCCTGAGAATGCCCGGCAATCCATCGAACTGCTGCAGACCATTAAGACGTATGAGCAGGCAGGAGTATCGAAGCTGCTGAATATTCTGGACAAGTTGGGATAAGGAATAATCGCAATCGGGCATCAATCAAAAATGGCAGCAGGCTTGGAATTGGAGCGGCTGCCATTTTTCAATGATGCAGTTGTCGATGGACAGCCTAATAATCGTGGAACGGGGAATGATGGAATATATAGGCGGGGTGGCACTTTACCGAACTCTGAATATCCCTTACAATTTAGGAATAATTCAGTCAGTTGTCAGCCATTACACGGACAAGAGGTGAGAATAAGCTTGAGTCATTCACAAGAACATATCCAGATTATAGAATATACCCCGCAATATGCGCAGGCTGTTGCCGACATGTGGAACCGCAGCCAGGTAAGCTGGGGAGGGGGCAGCCGTATCCGCAGCTCGGACGGAGTCAAGCGGGAGCTTCAGAATGCCGGCAACCTGAAGGTGTTTCTGGCTGTAGACGGAGAAGAAGTGGTGGGCTTCTGCAGCTTTTCCCAATACCAGCATGACGAAGGCGCTCTGTATGTGCCGCTGCTGAATGTAAGGCCAGATTATCACGGAAGAAAGGTTGGCAGGGATCTCATTCTCAAAGCCGTTGAAACCACCGTGGAGATGGGCTGGCCCAGGCTGGATTTGTTTACTTGGGCAGGAAATACGAAAGCGGTCCCCATGTACAAGAAAACCGGGTTCTTCTGGGAGAAGAAGGAAGATTCGGTCCATCTGATGAATTTTATTCCGGCTGTCTTGATGACGGATGCTCTCCGGCCCTCTCTGGAGCGGCTCGACTGGTATGCCGACAGCAAACGCAAGCTGGAGATTCGCCCTGACGGGCGTTCAGAGAACGGCTTTGATTTCTTTGAATACGCCTGGGAGAAGGACGGGACATCACTGCGTGTGGAGTTCGAGAAAACAGGCAGGGGAATAAGCCTGATTGAAACCGGCGAATATGCGATACATACGGAAATTGACGATCACGATCTGGTGTTTGGCAGCCGTTATCCCGTTCGTTACCGGATTCGGAACAAGACGGGTGAGCCTCTGGAGTGTACGATTCGCGGACGCAATGACAAGACGGTTCAATTCGCGTTGGAGCAAACCGTCAAGGTTGCGGATACTGTTGTCATAGAGGGCGAGTTCGAACTCCTTCCGATCCAGGAAGACCAAAGCGACTGGCGAACGCATCCTGCGGTTGTATCGGATTGGACGATTAATGGGAGGCATGCGGAGCTTCGGACGGGGATCGCACCCAAGTTTCCGGCAAGAGTGAAGCTGGACGTGAAAAACCAGGAGCAGTACATTGGTGCCGGGGAGGAAGCCTTCCTTACCTTTGAGAACAATTTCAAGGAACAGGCGGTATTTGAGCTTGAATTTCCGCCATCCGAATTTATACAGTTTGAGAATCCCCGTATCTCGATCCGTATTCCGGCCAAAGGCAAGACCGCGGTAACGGTTCCTTACCTGTTAAAGGATTTCGGTATTTTCTCCGAGAATCTGGTGATCAAAGCGATCGCCGAAGGCTCGGAGCCCGTTTCATTCACCGCCCGTATCTGGGGTATTTTCAAAGGAAACACCGGCCGTTACGGGGGAGATATCGTGGACCATTGGGTCGCCGTGAACGGACCGTATACAATGGGACTGAACAAGAACAACAATGAGCTTTGGACCTCCCATTTTCAGAGAAGCCATCATACCAGCTGGACCTTCCCCAGAATCGGGAAGCCCTACTCCCCGGAATTCAGCAAGAAGAAAGCGGAAGAGGTCAGGATTTATCCGCAGGGAGATGCGATGGTGCTGGAAGCGGATTACCGGTCAGAGGATTTTCCGGGTATGGCTTTTACGGCCTTCAGCCGTCTGAATGCCAGCGGAATTGTGGAACGTTACTTTGAAGTGCGCAATGCTTCGGTTTCCGTGGATTCAGGCGGAGAGAGCTTATGCCTGATCGACGGGTTCTATCATCATTCGGATGGTCTGGTGCTTCCCTATGACGGGCGTTATTACGATCTGAAGGACCGTTTTGCCGCGCAGTACGACGACTGGGATATTAACCGGATAAGCGAAAACTGGCTGTTCAGCCGGAATGAGAAATTATCCCACGGATTCTGCTGGGAGCCCTCGGCAAGATTGGTGAAAATGGAATGGTATTTTGGTGTCGAGTATGAGCTCGGCGGGCTGGCAGCAGGTGAAACCGTCCGCACGGCCTCGACTTTTCTGGCGATAGGCACATTCCCGGATTGGTGGGATTTCCGTTCCTTCGCGCGCAAACGGAGAGATCCGGTTCAGCCTCTGCTGCAGGATCATTTTGAATTGAGCGTAAAAGGGGGAAATCCTTTCATCGTGCAGGATGCGGACGTGAATATCAAGCAGCACCGGAACCAGCCGCTTGCCGGCGAGATGACGTTGTCCCTGCCTGAGACCGCGCCGGAGGTTTTTCATAAAACGTTCAACCGTGATGACGCTCTTCATTCGGCAGTATTCGCGCTCAAGTCTTTCGTCCCTGGCTCAATCGAGCCGGTCCGGATGCGCTTCGAGACCGAGGAGCTGAGCATCGAACGCGGAACCGTACTGATTCCCGTCGGCCTTGCGCCCGTTCAACAGGAAATTCGCCAAGGCGAAGACGGCCAGACCTACCGCTGTTCGAACGGCACATTGACCATCGAAGCATCTCCGGCATTTGGCGCAGGTCTTCACTCGCTCAGGCATAACGGAGAAGAATGGCTGGATAGTTCATATCCCGAAGCAGGACCGCGTTCCTGGTGGAATCCATGGCATGGCGGCATTTCCGCTTCCGTTCAGGGTATATCACCGCTAAGCCAGCAGGATGAACGGCGAAGCGCCGCATTTGCTTCATTGACCGACAACCGGGGGAATGAGTGGAGCGGAATAGAGCTTCACACACATATCGAGAAGCATGAGCGGTACCGCGGGTTGGAGCTTACATTATTTGCGCTGCTGCTGCCGGGAGCTCCTGTGCTCTGCTGCGTTACCCGATTGACCAATAGAACGGAAATGGCCTACAATAGCTTCCAAAGCACGATCAACAGCTTTCTCCTCCCCGGCGAATCGTTGGAGCAGGGATGGATGGAGAAGGACAACGGGACCCGTTACAGATGCGGCAAAGCAGGAGCGGAAATCGAATCGGATGGCGTTATCCGTCTTGGCAGCGATAACCGCTCCGCCGCTTTGCATGCACTGAACCGGTATCCGGGGTCAAAAGCGTGGATGTATACCAATAATCTCGTTATCCATCACGGAGTTTCTCAGAGCAGCCTGATGCCGGCCGGGAGCACGGTATGGGCGGCTCCCGTATTTTACACGTTCTCCGGCACCCCGCTATCGTACACGGATATGCGGGCATTAGCCGAAATCACCTTTGGCGGGTAATGAACTGGCGGAGCATGCGCAGCCAGGTTATCACCGGCTATTTAAACGTAATGGAGGGTAGCTATGCCAATCATCGATATTCACATTCATTTGTCGGACATCGACAGCTTTCACCGTACGGCGCGCGAGCTGTCGGGTGTCGATTATTCCGCAGCCGGGCTTAAAGCGGAGTTTGACCGCAGCGATGTTGTCCTGGGCATCGGGATGGGCGTGCAGGAGAAAACGGCCGGGGCTTTCCCGGATTCTCTTGCCTCCAATCCAATGGGGCTGGATCTGGCCGAATCCGTCCCTCCTTTTCTGATGGAATGCGTCGGGATCAATCCGGTCAGGCTTGATTCTCCGGAGAAGAAGAAGGAGCTCGACAGGATCGAGAAGCGGCTTGCATCCTCCGATGTGGCGGGAATCAAGCTTTACGCCGGTTACTATCATTATTATGTAACGGACAAAACCTATGGTCCGATCTATGAGCTGGCCAAGCACTACGATGTTCCCGTGGTGATTCATACCGGCGATACGTATTCCATGAACGGCTTGCTGAAATATTCCCACCCGCTCACCGTCGACGAGCTGGCTTATCAGCAAAGAGGGGTGCGCTTCATGATCTGCCATCTGGGCGATCCCTGGGTTATGGATGCTGCGGAGGTCGTTTCCAAAAATCCGAATGTTTACGCCGATTTGTCCGGGCTGATTGTAGGAGACCAGCTCAAGTTCGACCGGTTCGAGAATGAGCCGCTGTTCATGGATCACTTCAGAAGAGCGCTCGTCTATGCGGACAATTATGAGAAGATGCTGTTTGGAACCGACTGGCCGCTCGCTCCCATCGGGGTGTATATCAATTTCGTCAGACAGCTGATTCCCGAGAAGTTTCATGAAGAAGTGTTCTATCATAACGCCTTTCGGGTTTTTCCACGGATCGGACAAAGGCTGGAACAGCTGACGAATTAAAGGAGATATCATGACCATTTCGTTAGCTTCACTACCCGCCCGGCTAAGCCTTATGAAAGCATGGGAAAGAAGTTTGTAAGGGCGGCAATTGTTTAGCATATCCGCTGCGGGTATAATGAATTAGTTCCAGATTATTGTGCAGGAGGTAGATGTCCTTGAAAAATTTCGAACAGCTGTTGGAAATTTATGCAGAGCTGATTGTGAAGGTTGGCGTCAATGTCCAACCGGGGCAAGAGGTGTTTATTAATGGAGCGACAATCGAAATCGCCTCATTTATCCGCCTTGTGGCAGGCAAGGCCTATGAGGTTGGAGCAAGCAATGTCCATGTGGATTGGACGGACGAGGCATTAGCCCGCTTGAAATATGAGAAGGCGGCTGACGGGGTGTTCACACGGTTTCCGGAATGGGAAACAGCCAAACGGCAAGCTTTTGTGGATAACGGCGCAGCCTTTATTTCCATTGTCTCTCCCAACCCGGATCTGCTGAAAGGAATCGATCCACAGCGGATCGGCAATTTCCAGAAGGCCTCCGGTCAGGGGTTGAAGGAATTCCGCAGAGCAATCCAATCCAATAAGGTCAGTTGGACCGTTGCTGCGGCTTCCACCAGGGATTGGGCGCAGAAGGTATTCCCGGCATTATCCGGGCAGGAAGCGATCGATAAGCTGTGGGCGGCTATTTTCGAGTCAGTTCGTCTTCATGCAGAAGATCCTGTCAGAGCCTGGGAGGAGCATAATGCAGCCTTACATAAGAAAGTGTCGCTGCTTAACGACAAGAAGATATATAAGCTTCACTACAAAGCGCCTGGAACGGATTTGACTATCGAGCTCAACGAGAAACATACTTGGGTGGGCGCAGGCAGTACGAGCCAGAATGGTGTCCTGTTCATGGCCAATATGCCGACGGAGGAAGTATTCACCGTACCGCAGAGGAACGGTGTGAACGGCATTGTATCAAGCACCAAACCGCTCAGCTACGGCGGCAATATCATCGACAAGTTCAAGCTGACCTTCGAGAGCGGCCGGATTGTCAAGGTGGAGGCAGAGGAAGGACAGGATATTCTGCAGCAGCTGGTGGATACGGATGAGGGCTCCCATTATTTGGGGGAAGTGGCTTTGGTGCCGCATGAATCGCCAATCTCCCTGTCCGGCGTGCTGTTCCTGAATACCTTGTTCGACGAGAACGCCTCCAATCATCTGGCTATCGGCAGCGGGTATGCGTTCAATATCGAAGGGGGCGCATCAATGCCGCCTGAGGAGCTGGAGCAGCATGGCGTCAACCACAGTATAGCGCATGTTGACTTCATGATTGGCTCGGATCAGATGGATATCGACGGCATCCTGCATGATGGTTCCACTGTACCCATATTCCGCAAAGGCGGCTGGGCAATATAAGGAAAAAAGCTGTTCACTGGACATTGGGGGTCAGTCCCATGATCCGGTGAACAGCTTTTTTTTCGTTTCGGGATGCATAGAAACCGATCTGTCATCTGCCGCGCAGTCTGTGACTGCCCCATACCAGGCATGCAGCGGCAATCAGGCTGCCTCCTGCCCAGCTGACCCCAGTCCACCCCCAATTATGCCAGGCATAACTTCCAAGGGTTGATCCGATGGCGCCGCCAATAAATGTGCTGACCATCAATACGGTGTTCAACCGGCTGCGGGCAGCGGGATCAAGGGCATACACGCGGGCCTGATTGGAAATCTGGGTTCCCTGCACGCCAAGATCGAGCAGAATGATCCCGACAATCAGCCCCCATAACGAAGTGCCGGCAAAGCCGAAGAAAAGGTACGAAACGAACGTAACCGCAATCAGCAGACCTGCCAGAACCTTCGGCTGAAATCGGTCCGACAATCGTCCGACAACCGGAGCCCCGGAGGCCCCGACGACCCCGACAAGGCCGAATAATCCGGCAACCTGGCTGCTGTAGCCATAAGTGCCGCCCTCCAGGAAGAAAGCCAGCGATGTCCAGAACACGCTGAAGCCCCCGAACATTGCAGCTCCAATCAGAGCGGCTTCCCGCAGCGTGGAGAACTGGCGGATCAAACCGCCGATCGATTTGATCAACTCCGTATAGGAGGCCGTCATACCCGGCTGGCTTCGCGGAAGCTTCGCACGAAGAACAATCAGCAGCCCAAGCATGAGCGCGGCGGCGATTGCATACATAGTCCGCCAGCCCCACGCTCCGCCGATCAGACCGGCAACGGTTCTGGCAAGCAGGATGCCGAGCAGCAGCCCGCTCATTACCGTGCCGATTACTTTGCCGCGTTCCTGGGGCGAAGCCATTTGAGCGGACAGGGGGATCAGAATTTGCGGCACTACGGTCGTAATGCCCACTGCCAGACTGGCGATGTAGATCCAGGTTAAGCTCTGAGCGGTGCAGACGCCAAGCAGCGATACGGTGACGGCAGCCAATAAGGCGGTGATCAAACCGCGGCGCTCTCTGATGTCGCCGAGAGGGACGAACAGAAACAAGCCGAGCGCGTATCCGATTTGCGTAAACATCGAAATAAGCCCGGCAGCGTCGGATGAAACGTGAAAAGTGCGCCCGATATCCGCAAGCAGCGGCTGGTTGTAGTATAAGTTTGCCACAGCCATGCCGGAGGCCGCGCTCATGAGCAAAATTAATCCTTTGGTCAGGGGCTGGCCGCCTGCAGCGATTTCGGGGGTAGTGGATGTCATTGCCATAATGTGTTATTCCGCTCCTTTGCTATTTCAATATAGCAGATAATCAGGCAGGCTTAAATACAAGCTTGCGCCGGGCGGCTTCGGCTTGGCCCGGATGTTTCTTTCCTGAGTGCAATTGAGATGACATTTTATGTCGCACCAGCTGTTTTATAATGAGTGCAAGTGCAGTGAAAGGCGTGATGATCCAGTCAAGCCAGCCGGATTGCCGGATGCCTGCCGGATACAGACCACTTGTGATAGTTAAAAAAAAGAGCTGAGGCATGAAATGGGGTTTACATGTGGCAAAAACAAAAAGAGGCCGTGTGCTGTGGGGTCTGCCCTCGCGCGGCCGGGGAACTTGCCCGGTCTGCAGCCGAACCAGAATAAAACTGCTTTATCCACGGACAAAATCCGATGGAACGCCGGTCAAGGTTTGCAAAAGATGCATCAACGCACCGCAGGAGAAAGTGGAAGCCATCAGCTAGGCTATCCGGAAGGACGGCCCGTTCCCTGGATGGGGCGGGCCTTTTTCCATAAATTCTGCTTGCAAGCAAAGACTGTTCAGTGCTGTAATGGAAGGAAACGGGCATCTGCCGTTAAGGAGGACTGCTGAAAGTGAGCAATATGCATCGGATTCAATGGTTTGACCAGCAGATTATTCTGGGCAGTTACCCGAACAGCACGAAGCTTGCGCAGCAGTTCGAAATTTCCAAACGGCAGGCGCAGCGCGATATTGAATATTTGGAAATGTCACTGCGGGCGCCTTTATTATATGTTGCCAAACACAGGGGCTATTGTTACGAAGACAAAGCCTACGTCCTGCCTCATCTCTATATGACGGGGGACGAGAAGAAGGTGCTGAAATACCTGGCCCACCGGTACCGGAATTACCATTACGATAATGCGGACGCCATCCGCCGGGTGGCGCAGCTGCTTGAGCGTTTTACGGATGAACAGGGGAGCGGCAGCAGCTTTCGCTTGCCCGTTTTTGAAGCTAATCCGCGCATGATGCATAATCTGGAGCTGCTCAGCCATGCCGTCCGGCAGAAGCTTGTCGTTCAGATGACTTATACCGATAATCAGGGAGCCGCCCGGCAAGCTCAACTCTATCCGTTAAAGCTGATTTCCCAAGTGAACGCTGATTATATTGCCGCTTATTGTGCCCGGCAGCGGTTGAAAATAACAGTGCGTCTGGATCAGATTCAGCAGCTCATATTGACAGAGTCGCATTACGAGTATTCCGAGGATATGGAGACGGACGGCACGGACAATCCGCCCCCTGTACTTAAACCTTATACAGCGCGGATACAGATGCTTCGTCCAGTCCATGGCGATACATGGAAGGGCTACCCGATCCTGTCCCGGGATGGACTCCTTTACCGGATATCCTTCTATGATACGGATGCCTTCCTGCAGTATTTGCTTGTAGCAGAATGGAAGGAGCTTGAGTCTCCGCAGTGGCTGAAGAAGAAATTGGCTCATTTGTGTCAACAAACGCTTCAGCGGCTGGGAGTTGTGAAGCGCGAGTGAAGGCGGCCGGTGACAATCCGGCTCAGAGATCCGATCAAGCGGAGAATATGTTAGACCGCCGCGATGCGGAGCCACAGATCATTGCCTGGTAGCTGTGAGCGATGCACGGTGCGCGGTGCGAAAAGAGGGGGCGGGGAATTTTGTCCGGTGTTTATTTGGACCATCTCATCATGAAGCGGGAATCGAAATCGTTCACAGACAGCCTCCATGCCGTATTGACCGCGACCAACCTGTTTACCGGCCCCAAATATATGCTCTCCGGCTATACCGGAATGGCGTTCAAATTCTCTGTTCACGAGCAGCTCCTGCCGATGTCCGTATCTGCTTACGGGCAGTGGGTGACGGAGCATAAGCCTGCCATCGATAATCTGGGCATATGGACAGCGATTGATGGAGGAAGAACGAGGCATGCTACCTTTTCCCATTACCGGCAGGAGGCCGTGAAATGGGTAAGAGAGAGCCTGAACAGGGGCCTAGGCGTTATTTATTGGATTCCTGAATTTGGTGTCATCCACGGGTATGACGATGAGGACGGGATCTTTTATGTACAGGATGGGAGGACGGATGAGGACCGGATTGTGCTGTATGATAATTTCGGCCTTAATTTCACACCCTTCTGGTACTGCCAGAGCTTCGGTGAGAAAGTGGAGATTCCGCAGGAGGATATGATTCTGGAATCCTTCCGGCTGGCAGTATATGACTGGGAAACGCCTTATAAAACGCTGCCTGGACGGGAAATTGCTTCCGGGAAGCTGGCTTATACCTTTCTTACGGAGGCACTTGCGACAGGCGGATATGATGAGCGGGGAGCTGTCTATATTCTGGATTCCTACCTCTATTCCAGGAAGGAAATCAGAGATTATTTGCATGATATTCTGGGGATTTGGCATGAAGCGGACGTGGCCTTCAGTCTCTATGATCGTCTTGTGGGTGAGACGGCCGCTATAGAGAACTGTATCGTGGAGAAGAGAAGCGTGGATCTGATTGCAGCGCTAAAGACTGCCGAAATGCTGGAGCAGCAGGCAATGGAGCTATTCCAGACATTATCCGCCCGATATCCGGATCTGAAACGAACTACAATCCCCAGGTGGGGAGCGCATTCCCCGCGATAATGCAATTTGGATAAGAAGGCCGGAGATAACCGGCGGAGCAGGCGGATATAGTCACGGGAAGCGTAAGCGGCAAGTTTTTAAGGAAGGAGTGATTCAAGTGGGAGCCGTATTATTAACCGGCCAGAGGATGATATTAGAATCCGAATCCTATATCGATGCCATGCACGGGATTTTGTTCCCAATGGGATGGATTGCCTGTTCCAAATCCATGCTTGCGGGGATGAGCGCGGCGGCCTTCCGTTTCACGGTCAACCGGAGGCTGACCCCGGAATCCGTGACAGCATACAACTGGATGGCGGAACATTTTCTGGCTGCGGATTTTCTGGGCGTAACCGCTTCGCAGAATGCCGGATTTTATTTTCAGCCCACGTTCCCGCTCTATCAGAGGCAGGCGGTGGCCGCTATCAAAGACTCCCTTGACCGCGGGACAGGCGCTGTTATCTGGAAAGATAAATTTGTGATAGCCGCGGGCTATGATGATGAGCGGGAAGTGCTCTATATCTCCGATGGCACCGCAGAAGATTATGAGGCGCTGCCGTATGGCGATTTTGGCTGTAACCGATCGCCTTATTGGTATGTTCAGACCTTTGAAACCCGAATCGAATCGGATGAGATGGAGATTTACTTGGAGTCTCTCCTGCAGGCTATCTATAAATGGGAATCCCATGACTTGATGCTGCCTGAGAAGGAGTACGCCTGCGGCCGTTCGGCTTATGGGGCGATCATACACGCTCTTCGCGGCGGTCATTACGATCCAGCCGGACTGAGGGAGATTATCCGCTGTTACGGAGCTGCCAAAAGAGACAGCCATGCTTACATCGCCGCTTTGGAGCGCTGGATGCCGCAGATCCGTGAAGCTGCGAATGCCTATGCGAGGCTGGATTCAATATTCCAACAGCTGGCGATGATTAATGCCGGCATGATGCCGGTCCGGAGATTGAATGCGAGCGAAGCCAAGGATATGATTGATTTGTTTGACGATGCCTTGATGGTGGAAGAGACGGCAATCCGGTCGCTGAAGGGGCTGATGCGTGAAACGGTGGATAACCGGTTCAATGATATCGCCTTGAGGTAATGACGGATAAAGGGATTCCGAAGCCGCCGGCGGAGGATGAGATGGATTGTCTTGTTATCAGTTTAGTTATATACTGACAACAAGTTTAGAAATTATTTTTGTCGGTAATGCTGCAGGAAAGAGGTGAAGCGGGTGCGTGAGGATGCGGACATGAGTGCATTAACCAGGAAGGAAGAACGATTGGGCATCCTGCTGTGGTTTCGGCTGTCCCGTTTTTACAACCGGAGCATCCGCGAAACCAATCACCACTTGAAGAAGTGGAAGCTGACTGCCGCACAGTTCGATGTCCTGGCTCAGGTAGGCGCAGCTGGCAGAATCAGTCAGCAGGAGCTGGCAGAGAAACTGGTCGTCACCAAAGGAAATATCACCCAGCTCATTCACAAGGCGGAGGAGCTTGGACTGATCGGACGTGAGCAGGAATGGAAGACCAAATATATTTCGCTTACAGAAGCCGGGCAGCTTCTTTACAATGAAATTGTTCCGCCCCAGGAGCAGTTTCAGGCATCCCAATTTCAATCATTGGACCAAGGCGAGCAGAAGCTGCTGCTTGAGCTGTTAAGAAAACTAAGAGCGTGAAAGGCGGGGCAATCTCATGAATGTAAAAGGAATTCATCATCTGTCAGCTATGACAGGAAGCGTAGCAGGCAACTATCAATTTTATACGGATGTCCTCGGCATGCGGCTGATTAAGAAAACAGTCAATCAGGACGATACCTCGGCTTATCATTTGTTCTATGGGGATGAACGGGGCAAGCCGGGCACGGAGCTTACCTTCTTTGATTTTCCCGGAATCGGGCCGAACAAAGAAGGGGTGAGCAGTATCTCGGGAACCTCGCTGCGGGTGAAGAATGACGACGCGCTGCGGTACTGGACCGAACGCTTCACTGAGAAAGGCGTCAGGCATTCACCGATTACCGGACATGCGGGCAGGAACGTGATTTTCTTCGAGGATCCGGAAGGCCAGAAGCTGGCGCTGATTTCGGATGAGCATAATGTTGGCGTGGAGGGCGGGATACCCTGGGACAAGAGCCCTGTTCCCATTGCCTACGGCATTACGGGACTTGGTCCCGTGAAGCTCACGGTCCGTAAGCCGGATGCTACGCTAGGGGCGCTTCGGCTTCTTGGCTTCACGGAGAAGAGCCGGGTGCCGGCGCTGGTTGAAGGGCAGGAGGATATTATCATTATGCAGGTAGGGGACGGCGGCTCCGGCGCCGAGGTGCAGGTCGAGCCGCGCAGCGATTTGTCTGCAGCCAGTCTGGGCAGAGGCGGCGTTCACCACGTTGCATTCCGGATTGAAGACAAGGAAGAGCTCATGGAATGGATCGGCATCCTGAATCAGGCGGGTCTGCATAACTCCGGTTTCGTGGAGAGATATTATTTCCGCTCCCTATATTTCCGCGAACCGAACGGCATCCTGTTCGAGCTGGCTACCGATGGTCCCGGCTTCGCGACGGATGAACCGTTCGAGACCCTGGGCGAATCGCTGGCGCTGCCGCCATTTCTGGAGAATCAGCGCCAATCCATTGAAGCCAAACTGAAGCCGCTGGACACGAAACGTTAATGTCCAGGCCTTCGCGTCCTGAGCCGCTTGCTGCGAGCGTTAAGGCTAGATCTCTTTTGTCCAGTCGGGGACTGTCCCAATAGACATTTTTGCTTTTTATGAATACCGGCTCTGATATTCCAATAGACGCTTCCACCGCCACTCTACCCGTGGTTTTGGAGGCGTCTTTGCGTTGTTGTGCGGGGCTAGAATTGCTTGCTGTTGTTTGGGGAGTCTTTTTGAGAGTTCCCCTTTGATGCGTGGAAGCGACGGCGATAGCGCCGGCCTTACTGCAGCGCCGAGTTGGCGCTCTCCCTGCCCAACCGGCAGCTCCAGGAAGGAAAAACCGGCTTACACGCTAATGAGCCCCGGCATCGGCCATGTAAGCCGGAAAAACCCTCACTACAGCACCGATTCGGCGCTCTCCCGGCCCAACTGGCAGCTCCAGGAAGGAAAAACCGGCTTACACGCCAATGAGCCCCGGCATCGGCCACGTAAGCCGGAAAAACCTCGCTGCAGCTCTTCCGATCGTCCCGGTGCGTCTCCAAACTTGTCAATCAAAGTTGTGGAAGAAGCTCATGTGACGGCAAAAAATTCTACTCTTCATATCAGACAAGGTTGATTTCACATGTAAGTCTTTCACTATTTTATTATTTTCAAAGGGGGGGACTATTCCGCTTCTGAGGGCGACAGGGCCATTTCTTCCCGAAGTATGGGAAAAAGCGGTTGACTTCGGTTATAATCGTGCTAACTGGTAAACGTGAGGAGGAAATCCTGTGAAAAAACGTGTGGTAGTGATAGACGACAAGCCGCTCATTCGGCAGGCAATCGTGCAGACGATCGATTGGAACAAGCTGAACTGCACGGTTGTCGGGCAGGCGGAGGACGGGATCGAGGGGAAGCAGGTCATTCTGGTCAACAAGCCGGATATATTGATCACGGATATCAAGATGCCCGGACTCAGCGGGCTGGACCTCGCCGAGCTGATGCAATCGTCCTTCCCGCTGTCCAAAACGATTTTGATAACCGGCTACCAGGATTTCGACTATGCACAGCGGGCTGTCCGGCTTGGCGCCTATGATTTTATCGTCAAGCCTGTGCGTAATGACGAACTGGAGCGGGTAATCGCGCTCGCCGTGATGGAGCTGGAGAACCGGCATTTGGAATTGAGCCTGAATGAGAATATGACCGAAGCGATCAACAGACTGGAAGAGCGTCATCAAAGCTCGCTGCCCTTCCTGCGGAGCAAATTTATTTCCGAGCAGATCGGCGGCGCACGGGCATCGGAGACGGAAGCGTATATCATCAGCGAGCAGTTGGGCATCTCATGCAGCCGCATCGCTGTTCTGATCGTGCGCTCCAAGCAGACATTCGCTACGCTGCAGGGTGCGGACAGTGCCAGAATCAGGCTGGGCATGCAGGCCAAGCTCACAGATATGGCAAGGCAGTCGGCAGCCAAACGGGACTTTGAGATCATCGAGTCGCTCCATCAGGATGACCTTGTATTAGCTGGTCTATTCCCCCGAGCACTGCCTCCGCGAGAGATCAAAATGAAGCTTCAGGCCGTATGCCAGGAGCTGATCGAGCAAGCCAGAGAACAGTACGGACTGCTGTGCTGTATTGCCGTCAGCTCGCAGTATAAGCAGCTGAGGGAGCTGCCCGAAGCGTTTGCCGAAGCATCAACACTGATGGACAGCAGCTTTTTTCGGGCGGAGGAGCCTGTTCTGTTCCCGGAAAACGGTCATGCGGCCGGGGAAATGGGCAAGCAATCCATTATCCGTGATTTGGAGCAGTTCAACCAGATGCTTGAGCATGCGACCAGCGGGGAAATGATCAAGCATCTGGAGAAGGTGCTTGAACAAATCAGGGGCTACAGCGAGGGCAATATCCTGGTTGCCAAGGGACTGCTGTCCGATGTCTGCCTCGTAGCGGCCCGTTATTACTTCCGTCTGACCGGAGATGAATTCGGGATGAACAAACGGATTGATGAAATCTTGGATGATGTTTACCGTCTGCCGAATATGCAGGCAGCTTCCGATTATTTGGCCTTATTCGTTAAGGGGATCAAGACCAAGCTGGAGAATGGCGACAAGGAATACAGTCTGGTCGTCAAGAAGTCCGTTGATTATATTAACAACCATTTCGCAGAGAACCTGAGTCTGACACTCGTAGCCGACCATCTCGGCATCAGCTCCAGCTATTTGAGCCGCCTGCTGCGCATGGAAACGGGCATTAATTTTGTCGATCTGGTCTATAAAGCGAGAATTGAAGCGGCCAAACGGCTGCTCAAGGATCCGAAGAACAAAGTCAACGAGGTCGGTGAAATGGTCGGCTACAAGGAATACGCCTATTTCTATCAGGTATTCAAAAAAATCGAGGGCATCTCTCCCAAGGAATACAAGAACAGGGGCAGCGAGATGTAGATGGGCGGCTGCTTGCAGCACAGGGGCTGTGAGATGTAGACCAGCGGCTGCTTTGCCGCATGAGGTTGACAGCCAACACGCACCGTCACACCTAGGGCAGAGTACCGAAAGTACCTCGTCAATGTATCATTATGAATATTTGATCTATTAGTCGCACCTAGTGCGAGGCACCGGAAATACCTCTCAGGACTGCACTGTTCCGTCCATACCCGCCACAGGTTTATAACTATCGAATCTCAATGACAAACAATCCAGCTAAATGATAACGTTTACATGAAATGCGTGGTAATTGTTCGTACCAAGCCAGCCGAACAATTTCGTACAGGAAAGCGGCAGCAGCCGCTGTCTGGATTCATATTCTTCAGCCGGGGGTGGCGCTGTTGCGCACCATCATCAATTATTTTATCAATGCCAAGCTGAGAACCAAATTTCTGATCTCGTTCACGGCGATCATCCTGGTTACGGTGCTCATGATCAGCGGAATCAATTATTTTGTCTCCGTCGGGGCAATCAAGCGGAATTCGGGGGAGTTCTCGGAGTATCTGATCGGCCAGATCTGCATCAATCTGGAGAAGCGCACGACGGATATTGAAGAAGTCGCGTTTCAGCAGTTCCGTAATTCCAGTCTGAATGAAAAGCTGGGCCAGAAGGCGGTCACGGCAGAGGAAATCTATGTGAGAGACAAATATGTGACGGATTTTCTTAGCGAGCTGCTGTTTACAAAGGATACGTTCTTATCCGTACTGATCCTCGATGTCAACGACAAGCGGTATTCGATTGAACGCAATATGTTCCAGAACTACAACGAGAAGCTCATGGAGCGGCTTGATATGGACAGCATCCGCGATAAACGGGGGAAAGCGGCCTGGTTTCAGGGCGATAACGGCACCATATTCATGGCCCGGGCGCTTTATGATATCAGCACCTACAAATATATCGGACTGATCGCGATCGGCCTTGAGAGCAGCTATGTCAACAGCATCATCACCAATGTCCATACGCTGATGGACGGTGATATTCTGATTTTGAATGAAAATAATGAGCTGTTTGTACCGGGGGAGAAGGACACTACGGAGCTCGCCCGATATTATCTGGAGAACAAGCTGTACCTGTTTGATTCAGCCAAAAATGGATTTACGTTCGGCGGCCGGCATTATATTTCCACGCTGATCTCAACGGTATACGACAAATGGAAAATCGTTCAGATCATCGATGTCGGCCAGCTGACCCGGGGCACCGACAGCATCAAATATTGGACCATCAGCACCATTCTGGTGTCGCTGTTTATCGCTTTTCTGATGGCGGCGTTCATCTCCAAGAACATTACGGCGAATATCAGGCTGCTGCTGCAGAGCATGTCCAGCTTCTCGCTGGATTTCAATCATCATGTCATTGTGCCAAAAAGCCGCGACGAGGTGGGGCTGCTTGCCGCCAAATTCAACTCCATGGCCGAGAAGATCAACGATCTGTTCAATTCGGTCTACCGCGAGAAGCTGCTGAAGCAGAAAGCGGAGTACCGGACGCTTCAGTTTGAGTACAAGGCGCTGCAGGCGCAGATGAACCCGCATTTTCTCTACAACACGCTGGAATCGATATACAGTATGGCCAAAATCAAAGGCGAGGACGAGATCGGCGAGATGGTTTATCTGCTGGGCAAGCTGCTGCGCGAAAGCATCGGCAAGAAGGGGGATGTGCTGGCGCTGCAGGAGGAGATTGCTTTTATCCAGAGCTATCTGTCCATCCACAAAATCATCTATGGGGACAAAATCGAGGTAATTTACCGGTTTGACGAGAGGCTGATGGATTCCCGCGTGCCCAAATTCATCTTGCAGCCGCTAATCGAGAATTCTATTATTCACGGTATCGAGGAGAAGCCGGGCAAAGGCATTATCGAGATAGACTGCTGGTCCGAGCAGGGTGATCTGCTGATTGAAGTGAGTGACAACGGCGTAGGGATGGAATCCGAAATGGTCGAGCGGCTGCTGGCCCCCGAGCTGTACGGTCACTATCTGGAGAAAAACAGGCATACCAATGTGGGCATCATCAGCGTCCATAAACGGATCCGGATTTTGTACGGCGATCAATACGGCCTGACTATAAACAGCGCCGTCGGTGAGGGAACGAAGATCCGGATCCGGCTGCCTGTACTGCACGAAAGTGAGGAGAAATCATCTTGACCCGTGTCAAAATAGCTAATATAAACGCAAGAATCTCCAATAGTAAACGCTTGCATTTCTTGTAAAATGGGAGTTGATCAAGCGTTGAAGGGAGTGGGATGAATGATCGGGGCTTTAACAAGGGCTGAAATTGAGGGCACGATCGATCACGTACTGCATGGCATGAGGAACCTGAAGCCGACCATCAAGGAGAACGTCAAGGACAGCATCATCTCGATGGATGTGTGGGACTGGTCTCAGGGCGTCGGCCTGTTCGCTCTTTATCTGTATTACAAGGAAACCGGCAGGAAAGAAATCCTGGACGAACTGACAGCGTGGTTTGACCGCCATATTGCGAAGGGGCTGCCGGGCAAAAATGTCAATACGATGTGCCCGCTGCTGACGATGAGTTATCTTTATGAAGAGCTCAGGCGGCCGGATTATCTGGAAATATGCCGGGAATGGGCCGAATATGTCCAGGAGGACATGCCGCGCACGCCGGAGGATGGAATCTCCCATCTGACTGTAACGAGCGCGAATGAAGGCCAGCTATGGGACGATACGCTGTATATGACCGTGCTGTTTCTGGGGCGGATGGGCGTGCTGCTGGGCCGGGACGATTATGTGCAGGAGAGCATGCACCAGTTTCTCGTCCACCTCAAATATTTGACCGATGTCCGCAGCGGCCTGTTCTATCATGGCTGGACTTTTATGGAGAACAATCATTTTGCCGGAGCCCTCTGGGGACGCGGGAATGCCTGGTATACCGCTGGTCTGGTGGATTATCTGGATATCGTGCCGGTCCCGGGAGGGGTGAGAAAGTTCCTGGTTACTTCGCTGGAGCGGCAGGTCGGGACGCTCGCCAGCCTGCAGACGGAAGAGGGCATGTGGCATACGCTGCTTGACGATTCAAGCTCCTATGTAGAGAGCTCGGCGACAGCGGGTTTCGCTTACGGGATTCTGAAAGCGGTGCGCAAGGGCTATCTACCGGCCAAATACCGCGAAGTCGGGCTGAAGGCGATGCAGGCGGTAATGAGCCGCATCGACATTGAGGGCATGGTGCAGGAGGTTTCCTACGGCACCTGTGTCGGCGATACAATGCAGGATTACAAGGATATTTCGGTCTGCCCGATGCCTTATGGACAGGCAATGACGTTATTGATGCTGGTGGAGAGCCTGAAGCACCGGGATCGGCAGCTTGAGCCCGAGAGGAGAACAGCCGAATGAAGGATACGATGAATCTGGTAGAGGACTGGCAGGTCGTGCGGGATAAAATCAAAACGCATTCATGGGCCCGCCAGATCGTAGACAGGATGAAGCCGGTCACCGACCAATGGGTCGCCCGCTACGAGGACGATGCCTCCCGGGTTGCCGGCTGGGGCCATCATTATTTCTGCGACCAATGTTTTGCTGCGCTTATCTTTGATCCGGAGAAGCCGCATGAGCATAAATGCAGCGGCTGCGGCCGCCTGCGCGCAGCCCAGGAGGTGGATGATGCCTGGTGCTATATGTACCGCGCAAACGTATGCTCGCAGGTGTTTTCGGCAGCCGTGCTGCACAACCTGTACGGCGGTTCTGCCTACATGGCGTTTATCCGCAAGGTGCTCGGCTTCCTCAGTGACAATTATGGCAGCTTCAGCGTCCGGACACCGCCAAGACAGGAAGGGCGTTTCTCCGGTACGGATCTGACGGACGGGGTATGCGTGATATGGCTGCTCAACGGCATGGAGCTGGTGCGGGATGAATTTACGATGGATGAGCTGGAGACGTACAAGCGCCGCTTCTTCCTTCCCGAGGCCGAGTTTCTGATCGAGAAGGTCGGCGTCACACCGAATATTATTTGCTGGATGAAAGCGGCGGCGGGTATGATCGGCCTGTTCTTCAATGAGCGCAAATGGTGCGAGCTGGCTGCGGAGGGCGAATACGGGATCAAGAAAAAGCTGTCCGACGGCCTGCTTCCCCAGGGCTTCTGGTATGAAGCCTCCTTCCATTATCATTTCTACTGCGCGGAAGGGATGACCTACTATCTGGCTTTCTGCAAACTTTATGGCTATGAATTTCCCGAGATGGAAGACGCCCTGCTGAGAATGTACCGGTATCCGGTCATGTATGCCTTCCCGAACGGCGAATTTCCGAACCCGAATGATGGCTGGCCGCTGCTGAAGTTCGGCAACTATGCCCATCAGTATGAATGGATTCGCAATATTCATGATGAAGCCGCCTATCGTTATGCCCTTGCCCAATGCTACGACAAGGAGGATACCGGCAGGGCGGATGCCAATATCGGCGGCGTATCCAGACTGCTGTTCGGCAGGAATTGGGAGGAGGAACGGTTCGACGGGGAGCTTCGGGGAAAAGGACTGCCGGACGCAGAGTCGCGGGTGGATCCGGATATACATTTTGCCCTGTTGCAAAATGGAGATGCGTCCGTCTTCCTCAAATATGGATTTGTTCTGCGGGGCCATTCCCATGCCGACATTATGAACTTTGAGCTGTTCTATAAGGACGAAGTCATCTCCCGGGATATTTCCAACAGCGGTTACGGCTCAGACTTGTTCCGTGAATGGCAGCGCAAAACAATCGCCCATAATTCAGTCATGGTCGACAAGCTGAATCAGCCGAACCGGCCGGTGGGCCGTATCGAGGAATTCGACAGGGAGAACAGCAGCTGTAGGGTGGCGGCCGATGATGTCTATGACGGCATCCATTACGCCCGCCGTCTCCAGCTTCATGAAGACCGGCTGGAGGACGAGTTTCAGGCGATCCCTGCGCCGGGACATGAAGAGGAGCATGTCTTCGACTGGCTTTTCCACTGCTCAGGCGAGCCGCAATCGGACCTGAACTTTAGCGAAACCGACCCGCCCGGCGATGCGGATGGCTATCAGCTCATGCTGGAAACCATGGTCTGCGATACGGACAGCGACTGGGAAGTAAGCTGGACAATGCCCGATAAACAGCTGACCCTGAAGATGGAGGGCAGTCCGGGAACAACCGTATATCTGTTCAGGGGATATGAGCACCGGCTTGATGTAATGCGCTGGGGCGTCATGGTCAGACGGCGCGGCACCGCTGCGGCTTATAAAGCGGAATACAGCTTTTCGAGCAGGATGAACGATTCCTCACAATTGCATATGAAATGACAGGAAGAAGGCGTCCCGAATCAACTCGGGCGCCTTTCTCGCGGAGGGAAGTGGAACAATGGACGATAACAGACCTGCTTTAACCAAGGAAGAGATATGTACGCATTATGGCGATGATTACGACCGGTATCTGGGAGCCATTGTCCCGCCTATTTTTCAGAACTCGCTCTTTACACGCAAAACGATCAACCATGGTTATACTTACACCCGCGTGTCCAATCCAACCACTGAGATCGCGGAGAAGAAGATCGCTGCACTGGAGGAAGGGGAGGAAGCCAGATGCTTCTCGTCCGGTATGGCTGCCATTACGGCAGCGCTGATGAGCGTATTGGAGAAAGACAGCCATATCATCTGTCCACGGAATGTCTATCCGCCGACGAAGGGGTTCCTGGAATCCTATATGACAAAGTTCGGCATCGAAACAACATTCGTATCCGGCGAGAGCACGGATGAGATTGAAGCGGCGCTTCGTCCCCACACCAAAGCGATCTATCTGGAAACGCCTTTATCGAATGTGTTTACGCTGCAGGATCTGAAGGCCATTGCGGGCATTGCCAAAGCCAGAGGGATTGTGACCATCGTCGACAATACATGGGCAACTCCGCTCTATCAGAATCCGATTGCCTTCGGGATCGATATTGTTGTACACTCCGCCACCAAATATATGGGCGGGCACAGCGATATTCTTGCGGGCGTGATGATCGGCCGCAAAACGCTTATGGAAGAAATCACCCACCGGGAGCGGGGGATGTTCGGCGCTGTGATGGATCCCCATCAGGCCTGGCTGCTGATCCGTGGCCTTCGGACCCTGCCTGTCCGGATGCGCCAGCATCAGGAGAATGCCGGGAAGGTGGCCGCATTTCTGGAGGGGCATCCCATGGTGGAGCGCGTGCTTTATCCGGGACTTGCGAGCCATCCGCAGTATGAGCTGGCGAAGAGTCAGATGTCCGGAACCTCGGGGCTGTTCAGCTTCGTGCCGAGGGGAGACCGGGAGCAGATTACGGGCTTCATGAAGCGGCTGCGGCTGTTCGAGGAGGGACCAAGCTGGGGCGGCTTCGAAAGTCTGATTAATTCGCCCGGCCTGTGGCTGAGCGAAGCAGCATCCAGGGAGAGCGGCATCCCTCAGGGCCTGGTGCGAATCTCGATCGGGCTGGAAAATGCGGACTCGCTGATGGAGGATTTGGATGCCTCATTAAACAAAATCACCGGTGTATAGAGAAGACCGGCGATTAACAGTCGCAGCAGATGGAGACAGTTTAAGAAGCGTATGCCCAAAGCTTTCTGCAAGAAAGCTGCCTCGGAAGCATCCACTTTCGTACCTTTCTACCCCGAATCTAACAGATAGGGTTCAAAACCAGTCATATTGACACCGTGGTTGGTTTTGAACCAAGGTGACAAAGCTGTCCACAACCCATACCGTTTATAGCTTTGCACCGGGCCATCCATAAACCAAAAGTTCAGGGGTACAACAGCTTTTCGGCAAGTGACAAGCGGTAAACCCGCTTATAACACCCTGCGCATATCGGAAGACATTTTCCGCATGCGCAGCTCACAGCAAGAAAACTAATAAAATGTAAAGATAGACTCATTTAAAACGCCTACGGCAGGCTTTACAATAAGACTATCCTATCAGGAAGGCAGGAATTCTATGGAAGCGCAAACAAAAGCAAATACTGAGCTGCCACTGGGCATAGCTGCGAGTAAACAGAGTTCTCTGTGGAAAAGAATCCGAAAAAATCTCGACCTCTATATCTGCTTGAGCCCCGGTTTAATCTTCTTCTTTATATTTGCCTATATACCGATGTTCGGTCTTCTGATTGCCTTCAAGGACTACAACATGTTCAAGGGCGTACTGGAAAGTCCGTGGAACCATTTTCAATCGTTCAGGGATATGGTCAATCTGCCGGATTTCTATAAAATCGTACGGAACACACTGATGCTCAATGTGCTGGGGCTGGTGTTCGGATTCCCGGCTCCGATTATTTTGGCCATCATGCTCAACGAAGTCCGGAACAAATATTTCAAGCGGATTTCGCAATCGCTGCTGTACCTGCCGCATTTTATGTCCTGGGTGCTGATGGGCGGGATGATCTATGCGCTGCTTTCGCCCAAGTACGGCATCGTTAACCAGGTGCTGCAGTGGATGGGCATGGAGCCGATTTATTTTATGGCCAGCAACAACTGGTGGGTCAGCGTCTTTGTCGGTTCCGGCATCTGGAGCGGAGTTGGCTGGGGAACGATTATTTATCTGGCAGCCATGACGACGCTTGATCCTCACTTGTACGAAGCGGCCTCGATTGACGGAGCAGGCAGATGGAAGAAAATGATCAATATCACCATTCCCGGCATCATGCCAACCGTCATTATTCTGCTCATTCTGAATGTCGGCCACATGGTATCCATCGGCTTCGAGCAGCCTTATGCCTTAATGAACCCGCTGGTCATGGATGTCGCTGATGTTCTCAGCACCTATATATACGATCTTGGAATCAGGCAGGGCGGATTCGGTCTGACGACCGCAATCGGGATGGTGCAATCGGTCGTTAACCTGATGCTGATCATTGCTGCAAACTATGCCGCCAATAAGATGGGCCGCGAAGGAATCTGGTAACGGAGCGGGCGGCAGCTGGAACATTTATGGAACTGGAATCAAGTCGTATAAAGGAGTGAGCCTATGGCAGAGCAAGCGGAGTCTACAGGTAAAAACAAATATCGCCGGACGCGAAAATACTCGTTCTGGGACGTTTCGTTCCATGTCATCAACTATTCTTTGATTACGATCATCGCTTTTGTCTGTATCTTTCCTTTCATCAATACCTTTGCCAATGCCTTCAGCAGCAGCCATGCCATTCAGTCAGGCAAGGTTATCCTGTGGCCGGTTGATTTTCAGCTGGATGCCATGAAATCGGTGTTCTGGGACAATAATGTCATCCGTTCGCTGCTGGTCACCATTTACGTTACGGCGGTCGGGACAACGATCAATATGGTGTTCACGATTCTTACGGCGTATCCGCTTTCCCGCAAGGATCTGGTTGGGCGCAAATATTTCATGAACTATATGATATTCACGATGATGTTCAGCGGGGGGCTTATTCCCGGCTACCTGCTCATCAAATATTTGGGCATGCTCAATACCCTCTGGGCCCTTATGATTCCCGGCGCAATCAGCGCGTTTAATGTCATCATAATGAAATCCTTCTTTCAAAATATGCCGGAGGAGCTGCGCGAGGCCGCCGTTATGGACGGCTGCGGAAATATCCGCTACATGCTGCGCATCGTGCTGCCGCTCTCCGGGGCCGTAATGGCGACAATCGGCCTGTTCTATGCGGTTGGACACTGGAACAGCTACATGAACGCGATTATTCTGATCGACAACTCCGATCTGTTTACGCTGCAGGTACGATTGCGCAACATTTTGCTCCTCTCGCAAATGGATACCTCGCTTGAAGTCATGCAGCAGCAGGGCAAGCTTCAGGTCATTGAGGAGTCCTTAAAAGCCGCCACAGCCATCTTCGCGACGGTGCCGATTCTGATCGTATATCCGTTCCTGCAAAAATATTTTGTCAAAGGCTCCTTTCTTGGCTCTGTAAAAGGGTAACCTCCCGATACGCCCGGCAGGACCGGACAGCTCCCCCAAGAGCCATCCGTCTCATACATGAAGAAACGGCTCTCGCCGTCCTTGGGGGCAGAGTTAGGATTCTTCCTCAGAAATATAAGCAAAGTATGATGGAGTCTGATGCTTTCTTATATTTCAAGAAGAAACGGCTCTCGCCGTCCTTGGGGGCAGAGTCAGGATTCTTCCTCAGAAATATAAGCAAAGTATGATGGAGTCTAATACTTTCTTATATTTCAAGAAGAAACGGCTCTCGCCGTCCTTGGAGGCAGAGTCAGGATTCTTCCTCAGAAATATAAGCAAAGTATGATGGAGTCTAATACTTTCTTATATTTCATTACTCCTGTGGCAGTAGACAGATGAAATGATGTTTTTACCAAATTCATGAGGAGGAAAGACAATGGTCAATGTACGTAAAGGGGTCAGGGTCAGCCTGACATGCTTCCTGGTGTTCACGCTTCTGCTGCTGGCCGCATGCTCGAATTCGGGCAAGAACGAAGGGAATACCAGCTCCGGAGCTGCCAATACGCCGGAGCAGACCAACACAAACACAGGGGGCACGGATGAGCCGGAGCCTTCGGATGAGCCCGTCAAGCAGGTCAAGCTGCGCGTTATGATATATGATCGCGGGAACGCACCGGAGGGCATGAAGCTGACAGATGCTCCGCTTGTCAAATGGGCCCAGGAGCAGGTGAAGCCGCTTGGCATCGACCTGGAGATGGTGCCTGTTGCACGGGCGGAAGCCGAGAATAAACTGAATGTCTGGCTTGCCTCCGGTGAGGCGCCGGATATTATATTCACCTATGACACCAATACGCTCTTCAAGTATGCCCAGCAGGGCGGGATCTGGGAGTTGGACGATCTGCTGAAGGAGTACGGTCCGCAGATTACCGCGAATAATCAAAAAGCGCTGGATCAAGCCGGCACCTACGAAGGTAAACGCTTTGCCATTACGGCGCTCAGAGCGAACCCGAATGTCGGAGCGGTTTTCAAAATCCGCCAGGACTGGCTGGATAAACTGAATATGAAGGCGCCGACGACTGTCGATGAGCTCTATCAGGTGCTCAAAGCGTTCAAGGAAAAGGATCCCGGCAACGTAGGCAAGGACAAAGTCGTGCCTTACGCCTTTCCGGCTATCGGCAAAGCATTCATGTATGCGCTGTCCTCGGCATTCGGGATTAATCCGAAGCTGATGAGCAACGGTACGGACCTGGCAGGAGGGGTATGGGAGAATGACAAGTTCATCTCCAATATTGCTGCGCCGGGCGCCCGTGATATGTTCAAATTCCTGAACAAGCTTTACGTGGAAGGTTTGATCCCCAAAGAGTTCGGTACGGATGTGAACAATCAGCAGCTTAATCAATATATTGCTCAAGGCGTGGCCGGCTTCATGGAGAACAATGACTCCGGCTGGGCATTGACCGACTCTACGATGAAAGCGGTGCCGGACGCCAGATGGATGCCGATCGACCCGCTCATCAGCTCGGATGGCAAACAATATGCCGGGGGCGCTGCGGACTACGGGATGTTCATAATGGTGCCCAAAGCCAGCAAAGAGGAACAAGCGATTGCCGCGATGAAATATTTGAACTGGATGGCGGATCCCGAAGTCATCAAGACCCTGCAATCCGGCATTGAAGGAACGCACTACACCCTTGATGCCGATGGCATTCAAATACCGATCGATCCCGAGAAAAACGCAAGGGAAGTGACATGGTATGCCGGAAGCGGGGATCTCGCGATTATCCAGCAGGGACAGCCGTTAAGCTCTTATGACACTTTGAAAATACTGGGCGAGAAAGGCAAGCTGTTCGATCCTGAATATTATGCGGCCGTGAACACCAAATATAATGATATTTTTGCCAAATACACGCCGAAGACGGTTGAGATTACGGATCCAAGGCCGTTTGCGCAGAAAAATCAGGAAACAATCAAGAAATTCATCAATGAATCGATAACCAAGATCATCGTTTCCTCCGATCCGGACAAAGAATACGATGCCATGATCGAAGGCTGGAAAAAGCTTGGCGGTGAAGAATACGACAACGAATTAACGGAAGCCTACAAAAAAGTCAACTACCAGCCGTAATCGCCGTCATGCAGGAAAGTGCCGTGAGACCGCTGACTTCTTAAGCGGTCTCTTCGCATCGAAGCACGGTGAAGAAGAGAATCAGGCCGAAGGAGGAGAAGCGAATGGTTTTGCATGCATATAATCTCCGCGCCGAATACCTGCTGAACCCGGCCGGAATCGATGTCCCGGAGCCGAGGCTCGGCTGGATGCTGGATTCAGCCGGACGCGGCTCGGGCCAAACCGCTTACCGCATTCTGGCGGCATCAAGCCGGCAGCAGCTGGACCAGGATACCGGAGATATGTGGGACAGCGGCAGGGTCCAGTCGGATCTGTCGAATCCCATTCCATATGAAGGCCGGGAGCTGGCTTCCGGCTGTGAATATGTATGGAAGGTGAAGGTCTGGGATCAGACAGGGCAGGAATCGCCATGGAGCGGGACGGCCCATTGGTCCATGGGACTGCTCTCCCGCAAGGAATGGCAGGGCGAATGGATCGGTCTGAAATCAGGCCATCAGCCGACTCATGAACGGCCCAAGCCGGCCGTTTATTTGCGCGGAACCTTCGAGGCCCGCCGGCAGATCAGGAAAGCCGTGCTGTATGCGGCGGCTCTTGGCGCTTACGAGCTCTATGTCAATGGAAGCCGCATCGGGGAAGACATCCTCGCGCCGGAATGGACGGATTATAATATCCGCCTCCAGTACCAGGCTTACGATGTGACCGCAGCGCTTGCCGGTGGCGAGAATGCGCTGGGTGTTCTGCTCGGACATGGCTGGTATTCCGGCTATATCGGCATGTATGGCTACCAGCGCTACGGCAAGGATCCGCGCATTCTGCTGCAGCTGAATGTGGACTATGAAGACGGTTCTTCGCAATCGGTCGTTTCCGGGCCCTCATGGAAGGCTTCGTTCGGTCCGCTGCTGGCAACCGATTTTCATATGGGGGAGACTTATGACGCCCGGCTTGAAATGCCCGGATGGGAGGACCGGGGCTATGATGATTCGGCCTGGAGCAAAGCGGATATTTTCTACGATTATAAAGGCCGGATCGTATCGGGTCTGTGTCCGCCAATCCGCAGTGTGAAGAAGCTTGCTCCTGTGTCGATGACGGTGATGGAAAGCGGCAGCCGGATCGTGGATATGGGACAGAACATGGTAGGTTATTTGCGGATTCAAATGCGCGGGAAAACCGGAACCACCATTATACTGCGTCATGGGGAAGCTCTGGATGCGCAAGGCAGACTCTATACGGAGAATCTGCGTTTATCCAGGCAAATTGATACTTATGTGCTGAAGGGCAGTCCGGATGGCGAGATTTATGAGGCTCATTTTACGCTGCATGGATTTCGTTATGCGGAAATAAGCAGCGATGATGACGGGGATCTGGAGCTTACGGATATTACCGGTATTGTGGTCCATTCAGACCTTGCTCAAACCGGGTTCATGGATACGTCCATTCCGCTGCTTAATCAGCTGCTGCAAAATATTGAATGGACACAGCGGGGCAACTTCGTCAGTGTGCCGACCGACTGCCCGCAGCGGGATGAACGACTTGGCTGGAGCGGGGATGCCCAGGTATTCTTCCGGACGGCTAGCTATCTGATGGACACCGCCCCTTTCTTCAGCAAATGGCTGACGGACTTGACGGATGCGCAGCGGCCGACGGGAGCTTTTACGGATTTTGCCCCGTTTATCGCGGGAGGCAAAACGGAGCATGGCGGGGATATGACCTATGATCACACAGCCTCTGCCGGATGGGGAGACGCAGGCATTCTCGTTCCCTGGATGATGTATCAGGTTTATGGAGATGCGGCCATCATCAAGCGGCAATATGATGCCATGACCAGCTGGATCGGGTTCCTGAGCGACCTGCATCCCGGTCATCTGCGTGAGGATCTGCCGCAGTTCGGCGATTGGCTCTCCATGGCGGAAGCGCGGGGAGCGGATGATTATCCCAATACCTCCATCCATTCCACGACCCCTTATGACGTCTTCGCGACGGCCTATTATGCCTACTCGGTGCAGCTGATGGCGCGAATGGCCACCCTGATTGGAAAAGCCGAAGACGCCTTGCGGTTTGAAAAGCTGCATACCGAAGTAAGAGCGGCTTTTAATGACGCTTATGTGAATGGAGAAGGGAAGATCAAAGGAGATACGCAGTCGGTTTACGCGCTGGCTTTATCCATGAATCTGCTGCCGGAGGAGAAAAGGGCGTACGCGGTCAACCGCATTCTGTACCTGCTGGAAGAGAGCGATTGGCATATGTCGACAGGCATTCATGGCACCAAATATCTGCTGACGGTGCTGGTGGAGGCCGGTCACGAGGAGATTGCTTACCGGCTGCTGAACCAGCAAAGCTATCCGTCCTGGTATTATTCCATTTTGCAGGGTGCGACGACGATCTGGGAACGCTGGGATGGCTGGACGGAAGCGAAGGGTTTTCAAAGGCCGGGAATGAATTCCTTCAACCATTATGCACTGGGTTCTGTAGGCGAATGGATCTACCGGTTCGTCGGCGGGATTGATCTGGATGAGGAGCAGCCGGGCTACAAGCATATCCGCATTCATCCCCGGATTGGAGGCGGGCTTGATTATGTGAACTGCCTCTACGAATCCGTCCGGGGACCGATTGTCTGCAATTGGCGGGTCAACGGATCGGAGCTGCATATGCATGTCCGCATTCCTGCCAACACGACCGCGACTATACGGATTCCGCGGCTTCCGGGGCAGCAGGTGCTTGAGAACGGAGCGGAACTGGAGCAGGCCGAGGGCATTGCCGTTGCCGGAGAACAGCCGGATCATCTTCTTCTGCAAGCGGGATCGGGACAATATCAGTTTGTTGTTTCTTAACTTGAAGAGAGGAGCCCGTTATGAACAAGCAAACGTATCTGGACTACATCAAGAAGGCGGTTCTGGAGGGGAGGAAGCAGTACGAGGCCGCTATTTCGCATTGGCGGGAATCGTATCGTCCCGACCAGTTTCTCGGCATGTACATCCCTCCGGGAAACCTGGCTATCCAGGCGCAGACTGAAGGTTTTCTGTATCATATTACCGGCGAGAAAGAGTACGGGGTGCAGGCAAGACAAATGCTGCTCGCCATCGAGTCGTTCAAGGAGATTGTGCCGGACGCTCTCCGGGACCGCCATCCGGAATATGAGAAGGGCATCACATCGTTTGATCCAATGTTCCAGGGGACCCATTACATCCAGGGGTATTTGTTTATGAAGGATTCGGCGCTGCTCTCCCGGGAGGACAAGCGCCAGATAGAGGATTCCATCCGCAGCTCCGTGCAAGCCGTCATGCATTATCCGGAGTGGGGGGCGCATAACCGCTCCATGCTACGGGCCTTCACGGTTTCTCTGGCGGTTGCGGCGCTGGGCGATACGGAAGAAACGCGGGAATGGGCGAAGCTTCGCGATTACCTGGCCCAGGAGTCCATGGGCGGCTGGTCCATCGAGGATGCCGAGCTGTATTTGCCTCTGTGGCTTGGATCCTGCATCATGGTTGTGCAGCATACAGACAAGGAAGAAGATTATTATGCAAAGCCGCAGACAAGGTATTATTTTGATTACATCACGCATATCTTGACGCCCTATGGTCAGCTGCCGGATTTCGGAGACGCCCATTACAATTCGTTCTGGTATTTGTGGCTGGCCTGTCTGGAGAAAGGGGCTGCCGTATACAGATGCGGTCATATGAAATATGCCGCCCGCAAAATCTGGGACTATGCGCTGTCCCATCAGGAGGGGCCGCCCTCGGTCTATCTAGCCGCTTATTTCTCAAATGCCTGTCTCTGGGCGGATGATGGGCTTGAGCCGGTCAAGCCGGATTGGCAGAGCGAGCTGGTGCTGGAGGATGTGATTGGGAAGAAAGTCGCCTTCCGCGACGGCTGGGAGGAGGATTCCACGTATCTCCTGCTTAACTATCGCGATGAAGGCGATTATGCCTATGTTGCCAGGGAATATTTGCGGCGGACGATTCAGGCGCCAGCAGAAAAGGCTCACCATGGACATGCGGATGAGAATTCCATCGTGTTTTTTGCCCGCGGGCCGCATATTTTATTACATGATGGAGGTTACCGCGATTCGGCCCCCAATGGCAAATACCGCGCCGATCTTTATCATAACCGGCTGGTGTTCCGGGAAGGCGAGCGGGATGCGGACGGCTCCCTCTATGATTTTATCCACGATGACGGTACGTACAGGCGTGTGGCAGCGGAGAAGCTGCATTTTCAGACCTTCGAGGAGCTGGTTTACAGCCGGACCCGGGTGACGGATCCCTGTCACGGTGTGATATGGGACCGGGCGGTGACTTATTTGAAGGAGGAAGGCGTAATCATTGTGGTGGATTGGACGAAGTCGCTGGGCAGCCGGCAGCTTAGTACGGCCAATCTGTGGCATCCGGGCGCGGTGCTGGAGGCCGGCGATGGCTGGTATACCGGTCAGGTGCAGCATATCCGCCAGCATCCTGGCGACACAAATCCCATCATCAACCGGAAGGAGCTGGCACTGCTGATCGAGTTCCCGGGAAGCGGCAGGCAGACGGGGCACGAAACGATCCGCAGATGTTATGCGGACAGTGAGATGGTCTATGAACTGGACAGCAGCCAGGTCCGGGCCGGAACGATGAACTGCTTTGTCACGGTGCTTACCCCTTTCGCACTGGATGAGCAATCGGCCCGGCTGAAGCGCAGGGTGAAGATTATCCGGCTCACGCAGGAGAAGGATTGCTTATCGCTTCAGTATGAGGCGGATGGCAGGACTTGTCATCTGGCATACAAGCTGGATCTGGATAAGGGGCTGATCAGCGGCAGCAGGGATTTTCCCAAATATGAATGGGACCGGAGCAGGCTGGATTACGGTCCGATCCATACCGATGCCGATTTTTCCTTTGTCCGCCAGGGGCCGGCAGGACCGGGCAGGTATGGCTTCGTCAACGGCTGCGGCATTTTATATGATGGAGCTTCCTTGTTCAGAACGCCGCAGATGTCTTCCTATCAGTTCCACAGCTCATCCTTTCGCACGGCCGATCATAAATGGAGAGCCTGGGACGGGAGCTTCGGCTGACGCAGTAAAGGGCAGCAGGCAAAAGGGTGAATGGAGGGTGATTGAATGTCAGCGGGAAACGACAGGTATTACTTGAGCGAAGCGGAGAAAAAACAGTTTCATGAAGAAGGTTATCTGATCGCCAAAGGTTTGTTTCAGCCAGACGAGGTTGCCGAGATTAAAGAGACGTTCATGCGCATACAGGCAGAAGGCGTGCTTCCCGGATATTTCGAGCCCGCTTCGCCGGAGGAGGCCAAGGGCGATCCGCTGAAGCTGTTTCCACGGATTTTGTATCCGCACAGGGTAATCGGCAGAGCCAAGAGCTATATGCTGCATCCTCCGGTCATGGCTTTGCTGAAGGAGCTGTTCCAGGAAGAGGCGCTGGCGGCGCAGAGCATGTTCTACTTCAAACCGCCCGGCGGCAGAGGGCAGGCGCTGCATCAGGACAATTACTATTTGCGCGTGGAGCCGGGGACTTGCATTGCAGCCTGGACCGCAATCGATCCGGCTGATCAGGAGAACGGCGGCCTGGTTATCGTACCCCGGACGCAGAATCTGGATATCGAATGCCCGCATGAGGCGGATCCCGCGCTTTCCTATTTTCGCGATGAGGTCAATCTGCCGGAGGGCGGCAGGATTGTGCCTGTTGACATGGAAGCGGGCGATGTGCTGTTTTTCAATGGCAGCACCATTCACGGATCGTATCCCAACCGGTCGGCTGAGCGTTTCCGGCGTTCTTTTATTTGTCATTATGTCGGGTCGTCCACGCTTCGCATCGGCTATCATATACATGATGATTTATATAATGGGCAGGGTGAGGTCGTTAACAGGGCGAAAACAGAAAGTCCGGGAGCCTGCGGGAATGAATTTGAAGGAGCTCCGCACTGAATACTGTTGAAAAGTTCTCAGAAAGTCCGCGCTTGCTTCTGCTCCCAGAAAAATTCCATATGATAGGTTAACCTCTCTTCTGTTATAATGGTTAACATATGAACAATCATGGGCAGGGGGAGTTGGGGACGATGGCGATCCGATTGCGCGGACATCACTTGCTATGCCTTCTCGGGTATCGTGGCATGGGCTATTCTGCGGATTTCTGCACGAATATGACAGCTATATATGAGACTTTGCGGACCGAGCCGGACTCAGTGGTGGAGCTTGTAACCGGTCCGGACGACATATGCCGGGCGTACCCGCCGGACGAATTGAATCATTGCAGCGGAACTGTTCATCAGCTGGATGATGCCGTTCTGGCCAAGCTTGGGTTTAAGACGGGAGAGAGCCTCAGCTGGCGGGAGGTATGCGACCGGATATCGCAGGAGGTGGTGCCAGCGGACATCGGACATTTGTGCACCAGCTGTCCTTGGCAATCCTATGGCGTCTGTCAGGAAGGCGTACAATATATAGCGGAAGGCAGGCCTCTGCCCGCCGTCGGCAATCTGCAATGATCGCAAATGTAAAACAGCTGATTAATTGCGCAATACAAAGCTGCAAAGACGAGCACACTATAATTGCATAAACACGCAGTGATGAACCGAAGCCGCTTGGGGCTTCGGTTTTTTTATTGCGGCCGGAAAGTCAGGCATACTGCACGCTGAAGACCATGAGGGATGGTGGCCGGTGCAAATTTACATATTCTAAACATGCTGATGACATTCGCATAACAGTATAACTTTATAGTGAAATTGAGCAAAAGAGAGCATAAGTAAGCAAATATAACGCTTGAATCTGCGCAAATGGAAGAAGTATGCAGATGGGCAAGCCATGCTCGTGAAAGGCTGGAAACGGATGATGAAAACAAGCATAGAGGGATTTGTTATTGATTTGGACGGGACGGTCTATAAGGGCTCGAATTTGATCAATGGAGCAGCAGAAGCCGTCGCCATGCTGAAACAACTCGGCAAGCGCATCGTCTTTCTGAGCAATCGCGGGAATATCTCCCGGAAAATGTGCCATGACAAGCTTGGCAGGCTTGGTCTTGATATCGACGAGGAGGAAATCCTTCTGACCTCGACGGTAACAGCCCGGTTTCTCAAGGACTATTACGAAAGCTCCCCCGTGTGGGTATTGGGCGATCAAGGTCTCAAGGATGAATTGGAGGCTGGGGATATTCTGATGGCGGAAAGGCCGGAGCTTGCGGAGTGGCTGGTTATTACCCTCCACGAGACATTAACCTATGAGGAGTTGAATGATGCCTTTCGCGCTGTGAGACATGGCGCCAGAATTATCGCGACGAACGCGGACAAGACGTTTCCGCGGGATGACGGCGACTCCATCGATGTGGCGGGGATGATCGGGGCGATTGTATCGGCAACAGGAAGAGAGGTCGATATCGTGATCGGCAAACCCTCGCAGCTGATGGCCGAAGCCGCATTGAACGTTCTGCAGCTTCCGCCCGAGCGTTGTCTCGTAATCGGAGACAGTCTGGAGTCGGATATCCGGCTTGGCAAGAAAGCAGGCATGCAAACCGCGCTGGTTCTGACAGGCTCGGTGAGCATGGAGGAAGCGGAGGCGAGCCATATTCAGCCGGACTGGATCTGGCCCTCGCTGGCCGATGTGACATCCATTCTGGCCCCGGCAGAGAAGGGATTACAACGATGACAGAACTGGATCTCATTCGAATTCATCCCGGCGCTGCCGGGGAAGTTGCTGCCTACCTGGAACAGAAATCGCACCATCAGGTGGTTCTCGCTGCCGACTTGGCAACCTATAAGGCTGCGGGCGAGGCATTGGCTTCATCGCTCACACGGTCAGGCATTAAGGTCCACATTACCTTCATCAAGCCGGATGCCCAGGATGATGTGATCGCCGATGAGGCGTCGCTCATTCAGCTGATACTGGATATTCAACGCCATCATGCCGAGGCAGTCATTGCTGTTGGAGGAGGGACCCTGCATGATATTGTCCGTTATTCGGCTTATACGACAGGGATTCCTTTTATCTCCGTGCCGACGGCTCCGTCCGTCGACGGGTTCAATTCCAAGGGAGCCCCGATTATCATCAGGGGCGAGAAAAAAACGATTCCGGCCATTGGCCCGGATGCAATCTTTGCCGATCTCGACATCCTGGTCCAGGCGCCGCCTGCCATGGTGGCTGCAGGCTTCGGCGATATGCTGGGCAAATACACTTCATTGTTCGATTGGCGGTTCGGAACGATCACCGCCGACGAGCCCTATCTGCAAGCCGCTGCGGATATGACGCGATCCGCCCTTATGGAATGCGTCAATCATGCACAGCTTATTGCAGACAGGCAGCAGGAAGGCATTCAGATTCTGATCCGCTCCCTGATCGATTCCGGGCTTGCCATGCTGCAGTTCGGTCAATCCCACCCGGCATCAGGGGCAGAGCATCATCTCTCGCATTATTGGGAGATGGAATATATCCGCCTTGGCCGCAGGCAGCTGCTGCACGGCGCCAAAGTAGGCGTCGCCTGCATGGAAATCAGCCAGCTGTACCACAAGCTTGCGGAATCTGGGCCGGAGCTGTGGCACAGGAACACGGTAGGGGAGCATGCGAACCAAAGCAGGCGAATTATTGCCGGTTGGAGCGAAATTACGCAGGAGATCGCACAGATCCCGCCTGCGGGGGCGCTCAAAGAGTTATTGCGGCAAGTTGGCGGTCCGCTGTCCGTGGAGGAGCTCTCCGTAAGCAGGGAGCTGCTTGAACGCAGCCTGCGCGAAGCCCATCATGTCAGGCCTGAACGCCGTACGCTGCTTAAGGCCTACAATGAACTGGAAAACCGTTGACTAAACGGTTGAGCAAGGCGGAATTGCTTCTGCATGCGCAGTTAGGCCTTCTATCGGATTCCCAGGATTTGCTCCCTTATCCTTACATGATCTTCATATGGATTTAACCTTCGTTTGATAGTCCATCCCTATAATCAAAATGAACGAATTTACGCAACGGTGGATATAAACAAACATTATAGTGAATGAACTTGCATGGGGAGGGACTTCGTTTGTTAGCAGCAGAGAGAAAAATGAGAATTGTGGAATATGTCCGGCTTCATAACAGCTCAACGATCAGTACGCTAGCCGGAGAATTTGGTGTCCACGAAGCAACAATAAGACGCGATCTGGCCGAGATTGAACAGGAGGGCAAGCTCAAGAGAACCCATGGCGGGGTTATCGTGGAGCAGTGGACGCATGACGAGCCTTCCTTTAACGAACGGTCAACCCAGAATCTGGAGCAGAAAATGAGAATCGGCAAAATGGCAGCAAGTCTCGTGGAGGACGGGGATCACATTATTATTGATTCCGGAACCACGACGCAGTATATTGCCAGAAATCTGGTGCACCGCTCGGATATTACGGTGGTGACCAACGATATGAATGTGGCCGCAGAGCTGCGGGATGCGCCCCGGATCAAAGTGATTCTGACAGGCGGAGAGCTGTATCCCTCCAGCTATATGCTGAACGGCATGTTCACGGAGCATGTGCTGCGTTCGCTGCATGCCCTCAAAGCATTTATCGGTACGCCGGCTCTGCATCCGCAGCACGGTCTGATGCATCCGGAGGCGCAGCTGGTTCCCGCCAAGCAGGCGATGATCCGGGCAGCGCGGGAAATCTTCGTCGTTACGGACGACAGCAAAATAGGCAAGCCCGCGCTTCATACCGTAGCGCCCAACAGCGCCATTCATACGCTGATTACCGGTAAGGAAGCTCTGGAACAGGATCTTAAGCTCTTCCGCGATGCGGGCATAACCGTGTATACCGTCTGATCCGGTCCAGCCATTACCTGAAATATATTTTGCAAGGAGGCATCAGCCCTTGGCGTCCATAGAATTTGTCCGCGTGACCAAGCAGTTCGAGAAGAATGTCGTCATTAAAGATCTGGACTTGAAAATAGAGGATGGCAAATTCACCGTGCTGGTCGGTCCTTCCGGCTGCGGGAAGACAACCCTGCTGCGCATGATTGCGGGCATTGATCCCCAGTCCTCCGGCTCGGTGCTGATTAACGGCAAGGATGTAACGCGAATTGCCCCCGGCCAGCGGGGAGTGGCGATGGTTTTCCAGAATTATGCCATTTATCCCACCATGTCGGTGAGAGAGAATATCGAATTCGGGCTGAAGAACAACAAGGTGCCCAAAGCGGAAAGAACGGAGCTGGTGGAGACCATCAGCGCAACGGTAGGCCTTGCCGAATATCTGGACCGCAAGCCGTCCACCTTGTCAGGCGGGCAGCGCCAGCGGGTTGCCCTGGCCCGGGCGATGGTGAAGAAGCCGTCGGTTTTCCTGATGGACGAGCCCCTTTCCAACCTGGATGCGAAGCTCAGGGTGCAGATGCGCATTGAGCTGATCGAGCTGCACAAGAAGCTCGGCACCACCTTTGTTTATGTGACGCATGACCAGGTCGAGGCGATGTCGATGGCCGATACGATTGTGCTCATGAACAAAGGGACCATTCAGCAGGAGGCTCCGCCGGATGTGATGTACCGCCAGCCGAACAATCTGTTTACCGCTCAATTTATCGGCGTTCCGCCGATGAATGTGGGAGAGCTTGGCAGAGGCGGAGTGAAATTCGGCTTCCGTCCGGAGAGCGCGGAGTTGACCCATGAGCACTCCGGGCTTCATTACGCCGCAAGAGGCAGAATCATCACCAGAGAGATGCTGGGCTCGGAGACGATTTATCAGGTGAGATGCGGCCAGCATGCTTTTATGATCAAATGCGTGGAAGACCGCTTCACTGTTGATCAAGACGTGCATCTGGGCGTAGCAGCAGATAAATTGGTATTCTTCGAAGCGGACGGAAGCCGCATCAGCACGGAGCACGCCTTGTTCAAGGATCATCTGGAGGCGCTGCGAGGTATTCCGCATGGAGCATAAAACGATAGGGCAGCGGCTGCGTCCCTATGCCATGATTGCGCCTGCGATGCTCGGTATTGCCTTGTTCGTTATTTATCCGATGCTCTATCTGATTTATCTGAGCTTCTTCAAATACAATCTGATGAACAAGGCCAAGAGCAAATTTATCGGTCTTGACAATTACAGCGAGATTTTCAGCCGGGGGGACTTCTACAAAGCCTTGGGCAATACCGCTCTATATACCCTTGGCGTTGTAGTGCTGACATTGCTCATTGCCCTGCTCATCGCCGTGTGGCTGAGCAAGAAAAGCAAGTTTAACGCAATTGTCCAGGCCGGCATCTTCACCCCGCATATCGTCTCTATCGTGTCGGTATCGCTGATCTGGCTGTGGATTATGGAGCCTAACCTGGGCATGCTCAATTATTTGCTGAAGGCGGTTGGACTGCCGACGTCGCAGTGGCTGCAAAGCTCGAAGACGGCGCTCATCTCGGTCATTATCGTATCGGTGTGGCAGGGAATCGGTTATTACACCTTGATTATCGTAGCTGCCCTGCAAAGCATCACGCCCAGCATCTATGAGGCGGCTGCGCTCGATAATGCCAGCAAATTCAAGGTGTTCTACAAAATCACCCTGCCGCTTATTTCACCGCAGCTGTTTTTTATTCTGGTAATCATGACGATTGGCTCCTTTAAAGTATTTGATACGGTGCAGGTGATGACCGGAGGCGGTCCCAATGACGCAACCAATACGATCGTCTATTATATTTACAGCTTCCGGACAACGAATATCGGTTATTCCTCGGCAACCGGCGTGGTTCTGATGGCGATTATTGCCCTGCTCACCTTCATTTACTTCCGTTTATTGTCCAAAAGGGTTCATTTTCAATAAACCGGCGGCTCATAAACCTGAAACGCAAAGGGGATTCCCACTTGAAGACATTTGATTTCAAAGCCGTGAGATACTCACTGGGATTTATCTTGAAAGCCGTTCTTCTGATGATATTTGTTTTTCCGTTCCTGTGGATGGTTTCCACCTCTCTGCAGACGTACAAAGAGACGCTGACCTTTCCGCCCACATTGATTCCGGCCTGGCCGCAGTGGGTGAATTTCGCCGAAGCGATGCAGGCGGGCCCGTTTCTGATGTACGCCAGGAACTCGGTCATTATCACGGTCTCGATCATCCTGCTCCAGCTGATTATTATGGTTCCGGCAGCTTATGCCTTTGCCAAATATAAATTTGCCGGAAACAAGCTGTTCTTCGGTATGGTTCTGCTGGCCTTTATGATTCCCGGTCAGGTCACCTTCATTCCGGTTTATATGATGATGGGCGACTGGGGGCTGATCAAGACGCTGCTGCCGCAAATCATTCCTTTCATGTCCAATGCCTTCGGCATCTTCCTGCTGCGTCAGTATTTCATGCAGGTTCCGGAGGAAATTATCGAGGCGGCCAGGCTGGATAATGCCAGCGAATTCAAATTGATTTGGAAAATCATGATTCCGATGTCCAAATCAGCGTTGGCGACGATTGCGCTGTTCAGCTTTGTCAGTCATTGGAACGAATATTTCTGGCCCTTGATCATGACGGATACGACGGCAATACGGCCGCTGACAATCGGTATTGCGATGCTGCGGGAAACCGAAGGGATCAGCCACTGGCATATTATTATGGCCGGCAATGTGGTATTGGTTGTACCGATTCTGATTATGTATATCATTTGTTCCAGACAGATTGTGAGAGCTTTCGTTTATTCAGGGATTAAATAGCGCATTTGATCCCTTTTAAATAAAAAAGATAATAAACAATTAATGGAGGGAAATCCAGCATGAAGAACAAATTTACTCTTATTTTGATGGTAACGATGCTTATCAGCATTCTGGCAGGCTGCGGCAGCTCGGCGAACAACACAAACAACGGGGCGGCCGCCAATACGACGAATGATTCATCCACAACCAACGCAGCAGATCCGGCACCGGCAGCAGAGACTCCGGCATCGGGCGAGAAAGCAACTGTTCAATTCTGGCACTCCCTGACCGGCAAAAATGCCGAATATATGGATGCGCTCATCAAACGTTTTAACGATTCCCATGAGGACATTGAAGTTGTCGGAACATTCCAGGGCAGCTATGATGACGAAGTGACCAAGCTTCAGCAGGCGATTGCGTCAGGTACCGCACCGGATGTGAGCATGCTCGAGCGCGCCTATGTTCAAATGTTCGCGGATTCGGATGTTCTGGAAGACCTGAACCCTTACATGGAAACCTCGGGTGTAAGCAAGGATGACTTTACGGAAGGTCTCATGGGCCATTCCATCTTCAACGACAAGCTGGTTTCGCTGCCGCTTAACCGATCCACGCCAATCCTGCATGTGAATAAAACGCTGCTGGACGAGAAGGGACTTGCCATACCAACAACCTGGGATGAGCTGAAGAAGGTTGCCAATGCACTGGTTGTCAAAGATAAAGACCAGGTAACGCGTTATGGCTTTACGATGCCTTATGATACCTGGTATCCGATTGCGATGATTTCACAAGCCGAAGGAACCTTCTTCAATGCCGACAATACCTCGATCGGGTTTGGGGATAATGGAGTAGGCGTCAAAGTATTCAGTTACCTGAAGGATCTTCAAAGCTCTGGCGCCTTGTATTATCCGCCGGCCCAGGATTCGGGCAATATCGTGACGCAAATGTTTGTAGACGGCAAGGTCGCGATGATGTTCGGATCGACCGGAAGCATCGGCTCGCTCGCGGATGCGGTGGACTTTGATTATGTGACGGCCTTCCTGCCGCAGGATAAAGTATTCGCCAACCCCACCGGAGGCGCCAATGTCGCTATGCTGTCGGGTTCCAAAAACAAGGAAGCGGCATGGGAGTTCATCAATTGGATGGAGACGGATCCGCAAGGCGCCCTGCCGTTCATTATGTCATCCGGTTATCTGCCTTTCACCAAGAAAATGGTAGAATCGAAGGAAATCCAGGATCTGTGGGCAAAGGAGCCGAACCGCAAAGTGGCTTACGATCAGCTGCAATATGCGACAGATACGAATAAAGATGTAGCTTGGCCGGAGGTTATGCATGAATTCTTCTCGGCGATCGAGGCGATTATGTATGACAGCAAGGATATTCCGTCTACGCTTGATACATTCAAGAAAGAAGCAGAGCGTATTCTCGCTGAGTAGGAGGGAATGAACCGTATGATCGAACGTATTGCGAATCAACCCGGCATTATTGTAGCGGCTCATAGAGGCTATAAATCGGATTATCCCGAAAATACGCTGCTCGCATTCCGCAAGTCCCTGGAACTGGGCGTGGATATGCTGGAGTTTGATCTGCGGCTGTCCAGCGACAAAGCAGTCATGGTGCTGCATGATGCAACTGTAGACCGCACGACGAATGGTTCGGGAAAAGTCGGCGGGTTCAGTCTTGCCGAGCTCAAGCAGCTGGATGCGGGCAGCTGGTTTGATCCCGAATTTGCCGGGCTTGACATCCCGACTCTCGCAGAGCTGTGCGAGCTGCTTCGTTCTTATCCGGATGTGCTGCTGAATGTGGAGATCAAATCAAATCATGATGCGATGGAAGCCGTTGATCTGACCGTTGCCATTCTGAAGGAGTACGGTTATCTGGAGCGCTGCGTGTTTGCGTGCTTTGATGCTGCGGTTATCGCGTACCTGCACGATGTTTACAAGCTGAGGACGCAGGGCTTCCCGGGGACGAAAATGTCCAATTTTGTCCCGGGCGATGCGGGAACCTATTCGAAGCTGTGGGCGATCGGCATTGAAATGGGACAGCTCACGCCCGAAATCGTGGAAGAATACAAGCATAAAGGGCTGCTGGTCTGGTGTTACTGTCCGGACAATGAAGCCCAGGTCCGCCATGGACTGGCATGCGGCGCCACTTTAATGACCTGTAACGATCCGGTGCCTGCCATGGAGATATTAAAGCAGCAAGCATGAGCATGCTGCCAGGATTACAAGGAAGCCTCCGCCCGACAAGGGAATGGAGGCTATTTTTTTATAGCAGCAAGAAAGAAAAGCAGCGGGCCGTCCCGGACAGCAATTAGTCCGCTGCAGCGAGGAAAATCCTTCTTGCACACGTGATAGCGCGGATCACGGCGCTATAAGCAGGAAAAACCTTGCTAGAGTATGGATCCGGAGCTCATCAGCACCAGGAAACGACTTCAGCGAGGAAAATGACCGGGATGTCGGGGATTATGAGCGGATCTGACAAGTAAGAAGGCGGTCCGGTTCCCGATCTTATTACGCCTGCCGTATACCATTCTTCTGAATACGACAGAAGCCATACTGAACCGGGACTTCGCCCGCTTGCTTTTTCAATGCCGTCCTAGAAAATCAATTGATATCAATCCGGGATTTCTTTATAATAGCTACATTAACAAGCCATATATTATCCAATGTAAGCGTTTTTATTATTGAGAACTGAGAACCTGGATAGCTGGGAGAGGACCGATTAATGAATATTTTTCATTTGTACAAGTCCAAGAAATATCTTGGGCGGATCATTGTGAGCTTCTCCATTCTGATTCTGCTGCTGCTTGCCCTGTTCTCAAGCGCGCTGTATTACAACTCCGAGAAGATCGTGCTGGACATGCAGCGGGAAGCCAACAAGAAGGTGCTCTCCCAGATCAAATTCAATGTCACATATTTGAATGACGTGATCCAGAAGCTGGTGACCTCGCTTTATTACGATAATGATGTGATTCCGCTGATGACCGCAACGGATAACTCCGATGTCTTCGAGATGCTCCGAAAACGGTCGAGAATTGATAAATTTGCCGACTACACGCCTTTTATTCACTCCATTATTATTTACAACGCCAATACGGACCAGTTCGTATGGGGCGGCGACCCTGTGCTGCAGGACCGCGATGCGCCGATTTATGCAGCGTTAAGGGAGATGTTCAAAGCCGGCAAGCCCATCCCCAAGCTGAAAATGCTCCCCATGAGTCTTGACGGCCAAGAGGGGGGAAAGGCCGATTTCTTCTCTATCTTCAATTATGATTCCATTGTCTATCAGCCGGGTCAAAGCGCTTTTATTCTGAATATCAAGCCGCAGTGGCTGTTCGATAATATCAAACTGATCAACCAGCTTGCCTGGGAGGAAAATGAAAATGTATTTATTATGAGCGATGATGGCAGCGTCATAACGCCCGACACCGACACGCCCGAATTAACCGGTGATTTCAGGCAAGCGATTATGGACCGGATTGATGCAGCGACAAGGGCAGACGATGGCAGCGGAGCCTTCAATTATTCGATTTCGGATAAGAAGAAAATCGTCAACTACTTGAATACCGGCATCAACGGCTGGACTCTCGTCAGCATCCAGCCCTATGAGACTTTGGTAAAGAAAGCAGAATCGCTCAAAAATACATCCATTGTCCTGACCTTGATTTTCGTCCTGCTGTCGCTGTTGACCATTCTTGGCGTATCCCATCGGCTGTACCGGCCGCTCGGCAAGCTGGTCAGCTTTATCCGGGGAGACGCAGGGGGAGAAGCCGAGACGGAACCGCCCGGCGGAGACGAGCTGACTTATATGTCCAGTGTGTACGAACAAACGATCCAGCGTCTGAAGGCCGCCCGCAGTGAGCAGCATACCACGCGCAGCATTGTGCGCTCCTATTATATCCGGAAGATTGTGACCGACAGCCAGGCTTTATCGAGGGAGCAGCTTCTGGAATGGATTCAACAGCATAAGCTTGCGATGAATCCTGCGGGTCCCTACATGCTAAGCGTCATGAAATTGGATGGATCGACTGATTCGGCCAACTCCGGGGATGAGAAGGAACGGAGCCTGCTGCATTTTGCCATTGCGAATATTGCTCAGGAAATGTTGTCCCGGACCTATCTTTGCGAGGCTGTCGAGATGAAAAGCGAGCATCTTGTCGCGGTTATCAGCACAAGAGACGAAGCGGAGCTGACTGAGACGGGGGTGCGCGGGGTGATGAGTCAAATCCAGGACGCGATCGCCCGGATGTACCGGGTGAAATTCTCCGCAGCTCTCGGGGAAGTGATTGCCGACTATGCTCCCTTGCATGATCAATATCTCGGCTGCCTGCAGCTGCTCCGCTACAAGCTGGTTTATGGAGGCCAGTCCATCCTTGTTCCTTCCATGATCAAGGAGAATGCGTCGCAGACGGAGGCGAGCCTTCCCCCGGAGCTTGAGAAGAAGCTGATGGAGAGCATGAAGTCGCTGCAGCCGGAAGCGTTCCGAAAGACGCTGGACAGGATTTTCGAGTATATCTCCACATTGAACTATGATTATATGGTTTATATGGCCCTGCATGTCTTCATTCTGATGAAGAATGGGATCAAGGAGATGAATGATAACCGGATTGTCCCTGTGACTATCCAGATGTCCGATATTGACCGCAAAATCATGGACAGTGATTCGCTTGAGGGCATGAAGAATATTCTTCTGGATGTTTACCGGGAAATCAATGTGAACAAGAAGAATCCGGAGCAGGAGCGCAATGAGATATTGGTAGAAACGGTGAAGGCTGTCATTGAGCAAAATTATTCCGACATCAGTCTTAGCCTGCAGAAAATCGGGGACGTGATGAAGCTCTCGCCCGATTATATCGGCAAGCTGTTCAAGAAGCAGCTCGGTATCGCGGTCTCCGAGTATATCAATGAGGTCAGGCTCCGGCAGGCCGTCCTCTATCTGGAAGAGGACAACTACACCATCAACGAGCTGATCGATAAGATCGGCTTCGGCACGCGCAGCAATTTCTTTCGTCTGTTCAAGAACAAGTACGGCACCACGCCCAAGGATTACCGGATCAAGAACAGCCTGAGCGTGGACAAGTAACGAACCGCCAGGTTTAACATTTTAGCTGAAGACAGCTCCTCGCAAGTCGGAGAAGCTGTCTTCTTTTTGTCTAAGGGGCTGATCAGGGCTGTTTTGGACTTTTTGCGGCATTTTGGATTGGAATTTGGGAATAATATCGGGATTTTGGACTTCTTATGACGACCGCAATCAGCGAAGATACAGGTAGAGCAAAGCGCAGCACAAGTAAAAGAGGAGTGAGCAAAAGAATGGCGGACAAAGAAACAGCTTTGGTTCAGACAGCTGCGGCGGGAAAGCTTGCCAAGAGAGAGAAGAAGGGATCAGGGTTCAAACAGAACATAGAATTGTTCGGTTTGTCGCTGCCGGGCATCGTCTATTTATTCATCTTTTCTTACCTGCCGATGTTCGGCGTCATCGTCGCGTTTAAAAATTACCGGTATGACAAGGGGATTTTGGGGAGCGAGTGGGTAGGGCTCAAAAATTTTGAATTTCTGTTCGCTTCGGAGAACGCATGGAGAATCACGAGAAACACGGTGATGTACTCTTTATCCTATATTATTATCGGGACGATAGCCGCACTGATCCTGGCCATTCTGCTCAGCCAGGTAAACAAACGGTGGGTTAAGGTCCATCAGACGGTATTGTTCCTCCCTTATTTTGTATCCTGGGTTGTCGTCGGCTACATTACGCTGGCTTTTCTGGACCATGCATCGGGATTCCTCAATCAAACCCTGTTATCCCTGGGGATGACGGCGCACAAATGGTACTTCGAATCCGGCCCCTGGCCGTATATTCTCATTCTGGTGCATGAGTGGAAGGCGATCGGCTTTGGAACCCTCATTTATTTTGCCGGGATAATGGGGATCAGCGGGGAGTATTATGAAGCGGCCCGGATAGACGGCGCCACCAGGCTGCAGATGGCCATGAAAATCACCCTGCCGCTGCTGACTCCGCTTATATCCATCATGCTGATCCTGTCCATTGGCGGCATATTCCGGGGAGACTTTGGCCTGCATTATTTTGTGCCGAACAATTCGCCGTTTACGTTCGCTTCGACGGATATTATCGACACCTATGTGTTCCGCGCCTTGAGGGAGCTGGGGGATATCGGAATGTCATCGGCTACCGGGCTTTACCAATCGGTCGTAGGATTCTTCCTGGTGATTACAGCCAACTATATCGTGAAAAAAATAAATGACGACAACGCGTTGTTTTAGGAAGGGGAAGAGACATGCAGCAGGCCAATAAATCCGCACCCTTCATCAATCTGTTTTTTATCATTTTAAGCCTATTGATGATTATCCCGTTCATTCTGGTTATCTCAGTCTCCTTGTCGAGCGAAGCATTTCTGACCAAATCCGGTTACCACTTCATTCCGGATTCCTTCACCTTATCGGCTTACCGCTATATTTTCAAAGTGCCGGATATCATCATCAGAGCCTACGGCATTACGGCGCTGGTCACCTTGATTGGCACGGCTGCGGGGCTGCTGATCACATCGATGATTGCTTATTCGATTTCCCGGCCGGATTACAAATACAAGAACGCCACGAGCTTTTATGTGTTTTTTACGATGCTGTTCAGCGGGGGACTTGTACCGTTCTATATTCTGATGACGCAGTATCTGCATACGAAGGATACGCTGTGGGCGCTGGTGCTGCCGGGGCTGCTGAATGCCTGGAATGTAATGGTGCTGAAAGGGTTCCTGTCCAAAATCCCGATGGAAATCATTGAGTCGGCGAAGATGGACGGGGCGCGGGAATGGCGTATTTTCTTCACCATCATCATGCCGCTGTCCACTCCGGCGCTGGCGACCATGGGCCTCCTGATTGCGTTCAACTACTGGAATGAATGGTTTCAGGCGCTGTTATTCATTGATAATCCCGATCTGGTTCCTCTGCAGCTGCTGCTGGTGCGGATGCTCAACAGTATGGAGGTCATTACGCAAAATCTGGACAAATTCGGCATCGGCCTGGATATGAACCAGTTTCCTACAATGTCGGCGCGGATGGCAATGGTGGTAATGGCTGCCGGTCCGATGATGCTGGTCTTTCCGTTCTTTCAGCGTTATTTTGTCCAGGGACTTACGGTAGGCTCACTGAAGGGCTAGCTGCCTGCCTTACTGAATACGCCGTTTCAGGATAATACATGAAGAGATCGCGCCAGAGGGAGGGAGAATAAGGAAGACAGGGCATGATCTCCATATTATTATATTTATAGATGATTTAGCGATTATGAGCGATTAATGGGAGGTTTACACATGAGACAAAACAACACGTATAAGCTTGGGCTGCTGGTATTGGCTTTGATGATGATCCTGGCTGGCTGCAGCAGCACGAAGAACGGCAATAACCGGAATGAACCCGCTGCCGCAAATAATCCAGCCAATGGACAAGACGCCGCTGCACCTGCCGGGAGCGACGCACCCGACGCACCCGAGGAGCTTCCTCAAGTAGAGCTGAGCTGGTATTACGGAACAAGCCAGCAGCAGCCGGATCAGCAGGCAGTCGAGGATGCGGTTAACCAGTATTTGAAGGATAATACGGACTTGAATGCGACCGTGAAGCTGAAGCCGGTTGACTTCGGCAGCTATGACCAGAAGCTTAATGTTTCGATTTCATCCGGCGAGCCGATCGATATCGTCTGGACAACAGCCTCCTGGCTGCTGAAGTACAACGAAAATGTCAAGAAAGGCGCTTTTCTGGCCCTTGACGATCTGCTCCCCAAATACGCGCCAAAAACATTCAACGATATGATGCCTGCCCGGTTCTGGGAAGATGTGAAAGCGGATACGGACGGCAAAATCTATGCAGTTCCGAGCTATCAGGTCGCAGCCACGGCGTTCGGCTTCGTCTTCCAGAAGCGGTTTACAGACAAATACAATTTTGATACAACGCAGGTGAAGTCGCTGGAGGATCTGGAGCCTTTCCTCGAGACGCTGAAGAAAAATGAGCCGGATGTCATCCCGTTTGCGTTCCAGGCCGGGAATAACGGTCCGCAGGATCCCGCTCTGAAGGATTACAGCGGAGGCATCACCTACAATCCCGATGATCCGTACAAAAATATCGACAAGTTGGCCACGCCGCAGTACAAATCCTATTTGGAACTGATGCACAGCTGGTATGAGAAAGGGTATATCTATCAGGATCTGGCTACGGTGAAGGACTGGAACCAGCTGCTCGCCAAAGGCAATGTGGCTGTCATTACAGATGTTACCTTCAAGCCGGGCGGAGATGTGTCCTATCCGTCCAAGAACGGAGGCAATGAAGTGGTGATGCAGCGCATTGCCGAGCCGCAGTTCACAGGGGTAACGGCCACGATGAACGCAATCAGCAACACATCGAAAAATCCGGAAAGAGCCTTGATGCTCCTGGAGCTGGTCAACAACGACAAGGAATTGTATAAGCTGCTCTCCTACGGCATTAAAGGCAAGCATTACGAAGAGGTCGACGGTGTATATAAACCGCTTGAAAACTCGGGTTATGCTCCCAATATCGACTGGGTATTCGGCAATCAATTTAACGGTCTGGTGCGCGAGAATCAGCCGGCCGATGTGTTCGAGCAGACGAAGAAGCTGAATGAGGAAGCCGCTGTTCCACCGCTCAGCGGATTTCATTTTAACGATTCCGACCTGAAAACGGAATCAGCAGCAGTAAGCGCGGTCAATGCGGAGTATAAGGTTCCGCTTGAGACGGGAACGGTCGATCCGGCAGAAATGCTGCCCAAATATCTCGAAGCGTTGAAGAAAGCCGGCTACGACAAAATCCAGGCTGCCATTAATCAGCAGCTGGCTGATTGGGTTGCCAAGAACGGCAAGTAATAATATCTTCGGGGTTCATTGGACGAACATTCGCCAAGCTGCAACGGGCGATGTTCGTCCCCAACAACGAAATCCGGTCGAACTGACCTTAAATGTGGACGGAACCGAAGTATTCAATCTGACGGATTCCAGCAATCCGATTCTGGACGAAGGCTACTTCCACCTTTATGCGTCTAGCCCGAGCTCACCACTCACGCTGGGTGCGGTTACACCTTAAATAATTCGCACAGGAACAGCATATATATGGATGAGTGAATTCATCTGGTTCATCTATTGGATCCGGGAGCTGCCTCTTGCTTTGATTCGGGGGGCGGCTTCCGGATAATTTGGAGTCATAGGGAGAGGTAAACAACATGGACAATCAAATCAAAGCAGCCATTATCGGAGCGGGTGGCATCGCGACTGTCGCGCATGCGCCGGCATGGACGGCGAACCGGGAAGCGGTCATCACGGCCGTATGCGATATCAACCGCGAGAAGGCGGAGCGGTTCGCGGAGAAATACGGGATAGCGGAGATTTATACCGATTACAGGGAACTGCTGGAGAAGGCGGACATCGACGTCGTTGATATTTGCACGCCCAATCTGTATCATTCCGAGATTGCGGTTGCAGCGCTTAATGCCGGCAAGCATGTCTTCTGCGAGAAGCCGGATGCGATCAGCCCGCAAGAAGCTCAGAAAATGGCGGATGCGGCAGCGCGAAGCGGGCGCACACTGATGACCATGCGCAATAACCGTTTCAGCGCCGCGACCCAATTTATGAAGAAGTACATAGAAGAAGGGAATATGGGCGAAATCTATACAGGCCGCTGCGGCTGGCTGCGCCGGCGTGGTATTCCCGGCAAAGGCGGATGGTTCACAACCAAGGAGCTGTCGGGCGGCGGATCGCTGATCGATCTTGGCGTGCATTTTATCGATGTCGCGGTCTGGTTGATGGGCAATCCCAAGCCGACCGCGGTATCGGGAGCCGTCTATACGAAATTCGCCGACAATACCCTCAGCGACTCGGTTCACAGCCAATTCGGCGAGAAGCGGGATGATGGGACATTCGATGTGGAGGATTTGGCAACCGGATTTATCCGCTTCGATAACGGCGCCACCCTGCAGATCGAGTTCAGCTGGGCCTCCAATGTGGAGGAGGAATGCAATTTCTATGAGCTGAGGGGAACCAAGGCAGGAGCAGCCTTCAAGAACGGCAAGCTGAAGCTGTTTACGGAAATTGCAGGTACCGTATCCGACGTAAGCCCCAGTCTGCCCGGCAAAGGGATGAATGATCACGCCAGCCATCTGTTCCACTTTGTCGATGTCCTGAAAGGCCGCGCGGAGCCAATTATTCTGCCGGAGCATGGCGTGGATATGATCAAGATTCTGTCTGCAATCTATGAGTCGGCGAAGCAGAACAAAGAAATACAATTATAGAGGCAGGTTTAATAATCCGGTAATCATGCCGGCTGCGCATGCGAAAAACGTCTTTTCGAAACTCGCAAGTGTTATAAGCAAGATATCCGCCTGTCACTTGTGTGGAATAGCTGTTGTACCCCCAGCTACTCCACACATCAGAATTTGATATAAGTAGTCCACAATAAAGCTGGCCAAACCGGATGGTCGTACCGGGGGGCCGGCTTTTTTTGCCGGCTGAAGATACTAATAATTATTTTATTTTCTCCGCTGATATCATGAAACATTATGTATCATTTTTGCGTAAAAAGGATGATCGAAATTTCACTGCATGCTTCGGGGTGGAAGCGTATAATATTTTATTCTTTGGGAGGGTTTGAAAGTGAGAAGATTACGAATGATTGTCCTGGCAGCACTGATTCTTCTGGCATACCTGCCTCCATTGCAAGCGGGAGCGGCAGAGCTCAATACGGAGCAGAAATTCCAGTTTCTGCGCGATAAGGGGATTTTCACAGGCTTTGCCGACGGGACGTCCCGTCTGGGCGACCCGATGTCCCGCGAACAGTTCGCTGCGGTTTTATTCCGTTTATGGGAGCTCAGAGAGGAACCGGCATCACCGGTCTACAGCGATGTGTTGAAAACCAGATGGTCCTTTGGCGAAATTCAGGCCGTCACCAAATCAGGCTTGATGAAAGGGATGGGAAACGGCAAATTCGCGCCCTTGACCAATGTGACTGTGGAGCAGCTGGCAGCTGTGCTTGTGCGGGCTTATGGGAATTCCAGCGCAGGCTCCACCGCCGTTTACGGTAAGGTATCTGCCTGGGCAAAGGCTGATGTCGGCACTGCTTTGTACAAAAACTGGATTCCCGAGCAATCGGATTATACAGTGGTAGCGCGGCGCTCAATGCTCGTTAACGCGTCTTATGCCGTTTATCTGGAGATGAATCCGGGTCAAAATCCGGAGCGCGAGGTTCTTCAGGTGGAATCGGTGGTTCCGGCATCCAGCACCACGGTTCAGGTCAAGCTGAAGGTTCCGGTCAGCAGCGTGTCGAAAGGGCAGTTCAGCATCGTGAACGCCAGTGGAAATACATTGATCATTCAAAGCGCCGCATTGAACAGCACCGGCAATGTCATCACGCTTACAACGAATAAACATATCGCGGGCACCGTGTACCGGCTGTCGGTTGAAGGAAGGACATGGTCGTTCACAGCACTGAGCGGCGATCTCACCAAACCGAAGATATCTTCATCCAAAATCAATGCCGATGCCTCGATCGACGTGGTTTTCAGCGAGCCGGTTGATGCCGTTACAGCTACGAACACCGCGAATTACCAATTCAACAATGGCTTGGTTATCCGAAGCATCAGCCTTTCTTCCGACAAGAAGAAGGTGACAATTCTGACCGTGAAGCAGGCATCGGGAACGCTATACACGCTTTCGGTCAACAATGTCAAAGATCTGGCCGGCAATGTGATGGACGCTGCCAGCGGGCTGCATTTTGGCGCTGTTGTGGACAATTCACCGCCGGTCATCACCAAAATTGCCGCAGGCACGAATAAGGTCGTGCTGACATTTAACGAGAAGCTGGATCCTTTATATGCCGGCAATCCCGTCTTTTATAACTTTGACGGCGGCCTTGGCCTGCCGATACAGGCTGTATACAAGGCAGCGGATTTGACGGTAACCCTGACCACAGGCGGCCAAATTTCGGGCCGGAGCTATAAACTGACCGTGAACGCGATCAGGGATTTATCCGGCAATGTCATTGCCGAGACACAGCGTTCCTTCTACGGCAACGGCAGCAACCCGGCAGCGACGCTGCTCGTGAATAATATTCTGCCAGTCAACGAAAATACGGTCGATGTCTATTTCAGTCAGCCCCTGACAGGCGTTAACCTGTCCGGACTCAAGCTGACTGTACTCACCCGGGATGGAGCGAACATCTCCACTTCCGGCTGGAGATATTATCTGCAGCGCAAACCGGGAGCCGATCATGTCATTACGTTTCAGATTCGCACTTCGGATGACGGCAATCCTTCATTGTTCCGGCCCGGTCATGTCTATACAGCAGCTGTCAGCGGCATTACGGGGCTGAATACATCCAATAACGCCAACAAGAAATTATTTGCCGGGACCGAAGTGCTCAATCCCCAGCCGTACGCGGCAACCGCGGTCGCAGTCAACAACAGGACGGTAACGGTATATTTCAGCGAGCCGGTGAAAAATGTAAGTGCATCCTTTATCCGCATCAGCGACTCTGACGGAAACCCGATTGCGATTGCCTCCGATCAATTGCAGGATAAGTCGAAGGTCGTGACGCAGGTTACCTTGAATCTGGGCAAGGCCCTTGAGGGCAGTAAAACGTACCGGATGGGCTTTGTCAGCGGCATCACGGATGCGGCAGGTTGGAACGGCCTCAAGACGAAAGAAGGAACCGGGACCTATCACGTCATATTTGGCGGCACGGATACAGCGGGTTAAGAGTTGAGCTACTTCTTCACTTTATTTGGCGGTTCCTGCATGTTTCCCGACTGATCCAATTCCAAGGTTGACCGCTGTTGTCGTTTTGCCCACGCCTCCTTTCTGATTTACGAGGGCGATCATCTTAGATATGTTTTAAACCTTTAATGCAAAAAAGCCGGTTACGCTGAATAATCAGGCAACCGGCTTTCTTGAAGGAATAGCTATATATAAAAGCTTGGCACGGGCATTACAATCGTGAATTTATTGAATGCTCTTAAGGCTCCAGGCGGTCTTTCTTTTGATGTTCAATCATCCAGCCTGGATATTCCGGCGGCAGTGCGCTCACTTCGTCAAGACAATGAACTTCTTCATCCGTCAACTCCAATTTTGCTGCTGCCAGATTTTCTTCCAACTGATTAAGTCGCTTCGCCCCAATAAGAACAGAGGTTACGACTGGTCTAGTTAGCAACCAAGCGAGGGCGACACTGGCAATACTTGTTCCATGCGCTTCCGCAATCGGCTTTAACGTATCAATAATATTCCAGGCACGTTCCTTGTCCACAATCGGGAAATCAGCTACCGAGCGGCGCGAATCCTCTGCGATCTGATTGTGCCGATCATATCTTCCTGACAGCAGGCCACCGGCGAGTGGACCCCACACCAAGAGTCCCATCTTCTTCGCTTTCATCATAGGTTCCAATTCCCGCTCCAAGTCTCGGCTGGCAAGCGAATAATATCCCTGCATCGTTTCAAAGCGGGCTAGATTTTTACGCTCCGAAATGCCAAGCGCATCGGCAATCTTCCAAGCTTGCCAGTTTGATACTCCAATATATCGCACTTTTCCTTGTGATACCAAATCATTTAGAGCACCTAAGGTTTCTTCAATCGGTGTCAAGAAATCATCGGTATGGATCTGATACAAATCGATGTAATCGGTTTGTAGCCTCTTCAGACTCGCTTCAACTGCATTCGTAATGTGTCCTCTTGAAGCTCCAATATCGTTACGTCCCATGCCAACTCGTCCAGCTACTTTAGTAGCGATCACAACATTTTTTCGCGCAATACCAAGATTGCGGATAGATTGCCCAAGCATAATTTCACTTTCACCATCAGCATAAATATCAGCCGTATCAAAGAAATTGATTCCTATATCCACACTTTTCTGAATCATCTTGTCAGCTTCTTCTTGACTTATAGAACCGACAACCTTAAAGTTATCCTTTCCGCCGGTGAACGTCATTGTCCCTAACGCAAGCTGCGAAACCAAAAGCCCTGTATTCCCAAGTTGTTTATACTTCATTAGGTATAACCTCCTTAAATATTTAACATTCTATACCTTGACGATAATGATCACTTAGTAAAAGCCGTACATGCGTTTTGTACCGGTACATTCGCAATTATGTTCTTTTTTCTCTTTGCTTGATAGTTAAATCATACAGAATGTATGCCTAATCATCCAAAGCAAATTGTTTTTTCAGCTGTAAAGTGTTCTAATATTAGCTAAGAATACATTCTCAAGACAAAGGAATAATTGCATGGACATGAATCAGGCGAACATCCAGGTCATGGAACGGCTTTTGAACCTGAGTTTACAAATACGTACAAATAAGCTTCAGACTGCCATCCCTTTTCTCCGTTTATTGAAGAAAAACAGTGCAACGGTCCTGGCAAAGGGCCCGTTGAAGGCTTCTCTATGCATTATTTTGCAGGGGAAGACGCACTTACAGTTTGGAGAAGACATAATTGAATACAAGCCAGGGAATTATCTCGCCACAAGCGTTAGTATGCCGGTTATGGGGCAGGTACTGGAGGCTACCGCAGATGCGCCATTTTTAGCACTGCAGATTGAATTACAATCAGGTGAGGTGGCCGCTGTCGCAACCGAGGCCGCCCTGAAACTCAAGCCGAAGGATGAACATTACCCGGGCATTTTTGTTGGAAGACCAAGACATGAGGTATTGGAGGGCTTCGAGAAACTGCTCCGGCTCGCGCAAAACCCCACGGCCGCCAGATACCTCGCTCCAGCTGTAAAACGGGAAATCATCTACTGGCTGCTGGATCACGAAGATGGCACACGCTTTTACCACAACATGTTATGGCATCAAGAGGCTTCTGGTATCAGCAGAGTGATTGACTGGATAACCCGTAATTTTGATCACGGCTTTAACCTTGAAAAACTGGCTGAACTGGGGAATATGAGTGTGTCCAGCCTACATTACAAATTCAAAGAAGTGACGGGTATGACTCCTTTGCAATACCAGAAACAACTTCGTCTTCAGGAGGCTCGCAGGCTTTTGCTTGGCGGCGCAAATGTAACAGAAACGGCGCTTAGCACGGGCTACCATAGCTCGACTCAGTTTAGCCGTGAGTACAAGAGGCTGTTTGGACTCTCGCCCGTGCAGTATATCCGTTCCCGCAGTGAGGGCGAGCAATTGGCAGAACAGTGAGAGAAACAGCTTGGAGTACAGCTTACCAAACTCGCATCCATGCAGCTTTGCAGAAGCTGAGTGCCGCAGCTCCAACTGCGGTATCTGATGCAATTTTGAAGAGGCCACTGCTCATTGTCTTTAATCGGCGTCCAAATGGCTGTGGCGAGGATTGACCGCTTCCATGACGGTCAGGGAGGAACCGCTTTTATTTTTATAAAAAGCATTGACATCTCATCGACTAGCTATTATTATCAACTTATAAATTTTTTTTCATTGTAATTTGGGAACGTTCCCAAAAAAAAGCCGCAGCATTCATTTCACAGACCGGGCGTTTGATGAAGCTGGGACTTTTTATTTCATCGAATTTGGGAACGTTCCCAAAATCTCGAAAATAGAAGAAAATATTCATCTCTTGCTTGTATATTTTCGAGAGCAGGAAGGTTGCCGGCAGCGCAAAAGTATAATACCGCGCCTTTAGATTTCAATCGTTTTTTAAAGAAAGGAACGAACCTGGCCGCCACAGGCTGCGCCATCCGCATCTATCCATGAAGGGAATTAATGCGTGGCATTGGACCATTTTCATGATAAAATGGGAACGTTCCCAAAAAAGCGCATTCAAGTTGGGAAACATCTCGCCGGAAAGCAGGTAAGACCAATGGGATCTACAATTCATGATGTCGCCAGGCTGGCCAATACTTCGAAAAGCACGGTATCCCGCTATCTGAATGGGCAAAAGGTAAAAAAAGCGACACAGGATGCATTGGAGAAAGCGATAGAGGAGCTGAACTTCCACCGCAATGCCAATGCCCGCAAATTAGTAATGAACAAGACCAATACGATCGGTGTCGTTGTAGACAATATCTCGAATATTTTCTACTCCGGAATCATTAGCGGCATTGAGCGGGTCGCCAAGAAAAAAGGCTACAACTGTATATTTTACAGCTGGACGTCAAATTATGAGAATGAGATATCTTTCCTTAATTTGCTGTACGAAGGTCAGGTGGACGGCATTATACTGGTCAGCTTCCTGAAACGGGAAGCGAAGGACTTGATCAAGATCAGGGATACGGAATACCCCATTGCTCTGATCGGCGATCATGGCGAGCTGGAGGGACTGTTCTCGGTGGATGTGGATAATGCGGCCGGCACCTCGGATATTGTGGCTTATCTGCATCGGAAGGGGCATAGAAGCATCGCCTACATTGCCGGTCCGGAGAACGCCGGCGCCAACAAATACCGGTTGAAGGGCTATAAGCAGGCAATGGAAGCCTTGAAGCTGGACTATCATCCGGAATGGGTGGTGGAGTCGAACTGGAGCAATCAAGGCGGATACCAGGCTATGAAAAAGCTGCTTCAGCAGCAGGGCTTCACCGCTGTTATTGCCTCCAATGACGAAACTGCAATCGGAGCGCTCAGGGCCATTCAGGAGCACGGCTTGAACGTACCGGGCCAGATGTCGATTGTCGGCTTCGACGATATTACGATATCAGAATGGGTATACCCGTCCCTGACAACGGTGCGGCAGCCCTTCGAAGCCATCGGCATTCATGCGGCTGAAGGATTATTCGGCAAAATCGATGGGTATGAAGAGATGAACCAGAGCAGTCATTTATTAAAGCCGCAGCTGGTCATCCGTGATTCCTGCGACAACTTGAACCATCATTCACAATAGGGGGTGGAGGCCTATGAACAATAAAATCAATAAATCCATGTACGGCTACTTGTTTATTTCGCCATTCTTTATCGGTTTTGCGGTTATCGGCCTTGTGCCGATTCTGTACACCTTGTACCTGAGCTTTACCAAATGGGACGGATTCTCCGATCCCATTTACGTCGGGGTGGCGAATTACACGAGGCTGCTGCATGACAGCTTTTTCTACCAGACGATAGGCAACACGCTGATTATATGGATATTATCCATTGTTCCGCAGCTGATTCTGGCCTTGATTCTGGCCCTGGTCCTGAATGAGAAATTCATCAGAGGGAAGCATTTCTTCCGGGCTGTGTACTATTTTCCGCATATTGTGACACCGGTTACATTGGGTGTCATGTTCAGCCTGATGTTCGACTGGCAGACCGGGAGCATCAATAAGCTGCTGCTTCAGATTGGATTGATCGACGATCCCGTCAACTGGTTTAACAGCCCCTGGTGGTCGCGGATTATCGTGGCGGGCGTCATTTGCTGGCAGTATTTTGGTTTTAATATGATCGTCTTCATCGCCGGACTGCAGGCTATCCCCGACGAAGTGTACGAGGCGGCTGCGATGGACGGCGCGACCAAACGCCAGACAGCGATGAAAATCACGCTGCCGATGCTGCGGCCCGTGTTTCTCTTCACGATGATTACCTCGGTCATCGGCGGACTGCAGCTGTTCGATGCGCCGTTGATGCTGGGAGACGGTCCCGGCAATGCGACGAGAACGATGATTATGTATTTGTATGAAACGGCTTTCAAAACCTTCGATTACAGCTATGGTTCGGCAATTGCCTTCGGGATCTTTGCCGTCGTCATGTTCTTTACCGCAATCACTACATTCGCTGCAAGGCTAAGGGAATAAGGAGGAATCAACATGGTTGCAAAAACAAAAATTTCCAGCTGGTTTCTCTACATTCTGCTGGTCGTTGTGGCGCTGGTCTGCCTGGTCCCGTTCTACAGCATGATCATTACGTCCACGCATTCCAATTCGGAAATAGCAAGGGAGCTGCTGCTTCTGCCGGGCGATCAGCTTGCGGATAACTACAACCGGCTCGTAGCTTCCGTCAATATTTGGCGGGGATTCGCCAATACTGTATTTATTACCGTCACTTCAACAATTATTAATGTGTATTTCGCGGCACTGGCCGGCTACGGCTTCTCCAAATATAATTTCCGCTTCAAAAATGCGCTGTTTCTGTTCGTTCTGGGCACGATGATGATACCGGGCCAGCTTGGCATTATCGGCTTCTACAAGCTGATGGATACGCTTCATATGCTCAATACGTACTGGCCGCTGCTGCTGCAGTCCCTCTACAATGCCTTCGGAATCTTCCTGATGCGCCAATTTGCGGACAATTCGGTGCCGACTGAAATTATTGAATCCGCCAGGGTGGACGGATACGGAGAACTGCAGATTTTTCACCGGATTATTCTGAGTTTGATGGGTCCGGCGCTGGCAACGCTGGCGATATTCTCTTTTATCGGCAAATGGAATGATTTTCTTACGCCGATGATTGTTCTCTTCGACGGTGATCTTCAGACGCTGCCGGTCATGATTGCCAGTGTGAAATCGCAGTTTTCATCCGATTTCGGCGCCCAATATGTCGGCATTGTCATTTCTGTCGTACCGCTGCTGATATTCTTCTCCATCATGTCCAAGAAGATTATAAGCGGCGTTGCTGCAGGAGCGGTGAAGGGCTGACCATAAGCGGGCAGCCGATTCCATTGAAAGAGGTGGTGCCAAGGGTTGGCAAGAGCTCGGATTGGCAAGAGTGTAAGCGCTTCGTACATGTACATGGGTCTGGACAGCAAGTTCAATAACTCTTAAAGGGGAGATCGTTTTGAACACGAAAAAATGGTTGTCATTGCTGTTTGCAGTTGTATTGGTGACGGGATTGCTGGCGGGCTGCGGCAAGAGCAATAATGCGAGCAACGGGAACGCGCCCGCGGCCAATGATCCCGGCGCAGCAGCCGGTGAAGGAACGAATGCGGGAACGACGGGCGATAACGGGAACGCGCCGGCCAAGCTTGAAGGCAAGCTGGTCATATGGACGTTCTTCGATCAGGTAAAGGATATGGCGGCCAAGTTTGAGGAGAAGAATCCGGGCGTCACGATAGACGTTCAATTATTCCCCGGCGACCAGTATCAGACCAAGCTGCTCTCTGTTCTTCAGTCCGGCAAGGGCGTTCCGGATATCTTCGATCTGGAGCGGGGCTATATCGGCAAGTTTATTGATTCCAAATTTCTCACCGACCTCTCTGCAATGGGTGCGGAGGATCTGCTCAAGGACTATATTCCTTATGTTCAGGCTCTGGGACGTTCCGCTGACGGCAAGGTGCGTGCGATTTCCGATCATTCCTCGCCAGGCGGCTTCTGGTATCTGCGCGACAACGCCAAGAAATATCTTGGAACGGATGATCCCGATAAAATCAGCGAAATGGTCAGCAGCTGGGACAAGATCATTGAGCTGGGCAAGAAGGTTGCCCAGGACAGCGGCGGCAAAGTCCATCTGATCGAGAGCTCCGGCGACCTGTTCGACCTTGCAGCTTACAACACCGAGCCTTGGGTCAAGGACGGCAAGCTCAATATCGACACCCGGTGGAAGGACACCTATGAAATACAAAAGCAGGTCGATGCGGGCAATGTGGATGCGAAGCTTCCGTTCATGTCGGCCGGCTGGGGCAATGCCTTGAATGACGGCAGCGTCATTCTGACTTCCATGCCTGCATGGGCCAGTTTCATGATAGATAACAAAGATGACAAGGCAGTTGGCAAATTCGGCGTTGCCAAAACGCCGGAAGGCTTCTATATGGGCGGTACGTACCGCGGTATCTATGAGAAATCAGAGAATAAAGATCTTGCTTACGAATTCATCAAGTATATCGCAAGTCCGGAATGGCAGGAGTACAATCTCGGCAAAACCGGAAACATGCCGGGGAACGCAACCGTTTATGAGAAAAATCTGGATTCCTTCAAATCGGGCTTTTTCGGGGATCAAAACATTCTGAAGCCTTATTATGAAACAATCAAGCAGATGCCTGCCGTGCAGGCGGACAAATACGGCGAAGATATTTTGAGCAGATGGAGAAAGGTCGCAGGCGAAGGGGTCACGAATAAATCCAGCTATGACGATGTTGTCGCGGCATTCAAGAAAGAAGTCAAAAATACGTTTCCTGAGCTTAGCGTCGACTAATATGCCTCACGCACTCAAATAATCCGTTTTACAAGGCCGGTGGTTAAGCGGACTGCGCATGCGGAAATTGTCCCTAACGCTTCTCCGGACAGTTTCCGCATGCTCCGCCGGTTAACCACAGGTCTAAAGGCTTGGAAGGAGAGACAACCATGAGCAGCATTCATGAATATATACAACAAATCCGTATGATAGACGGTCATGAGCATCTGGCAACACCCCAAATCAGAAAAAAAGAAAACCATGATTTTTTCTCATTGATGCATTATCTGGACTCCGATTTGGTCACGGCCGGCATGGAGCGCGGCATCCTGAGCAGGCGGAGCCAGCTCGGCGATGAAGAGAAAGCGGGTATTTTCTTATCATACTGGCAGCAAACAAGCAACACGACCTATGCGCGCATGTTCCGCACGGCAATGGAGGATTTGTATGACCTGCGTGACTGGTCCGTGGACGGGATTATGCAGGCCAATGACAAGGTGAAGCAGGCGACCCACGATCCCGATTGGTATCATAAAGTTATGGTGGAACGCTCGGGAATCGATCTGGCCTTCACGCTGATCCAGACGACAGAGCTGGATTACGATCGCTTCCGCCCCATCATGTTTATGGATTCCACCTTCAAGCTGCGATCCTTGCAGGACCTTCACGATGTGGAGAAGAACGCCGGAATAAATGCGCATGATTTGCGGCAGTACCTTGAGGCCGTGGATGCCTTGCTGCATAGATATGTGCAGGAGGGAATGGTGGCAACCAAGCTGGGTCACGCGTATTGGCGGACATTGGCAAGCTCGAAGCCGACGATGTTCGAGGCGGAGCAGGTCTTCAACCGGCTGCGTGCCTCTTCGCTTGCGCAAAGCTTGTCCCAGGAGGAAACACAGCCGCTTCAGGATTATTTGATTCATTTTATTATCCAGCGTTCCATCGCTTACGGGCTGCCCATTCAAATCCATACCGGGCATCATGAAACCAGTGTTTCGGGCAATGGCAATCTTATTTCGAATTCCAATGTGGAGGGATTGATCCCCCTGCTGCTTGAATACAGCGAAGCCAAATTTGTGCTGCTCCACTGCGGCTATCCGTATGCGATGAGCTATTTGAGCATTGCCAAAAATTTCCCCAATGTTTATGCTGATTTTACCTGGATGTATATCATTTCACCGACGGCGGCCAAACAGATCATGCATCAGATGATTGAAATGGTGCCGCAAAACAAAATTCAGGGCTTTGGCGGCGATTATAATTATATCGAGGGTACCTATGCGCATCAGAAGCTTGCCAGAAATCTTGTTGCGGAGGTGCTGACGGAGAAAATGGAGGAAGGCGCAATGGGAGAAAAGCAGGCCATGGCCTTCGCCGACCGGATATTCCGCAATAACCTGATCGATCTGTACAAGCTGGGTGATATGAAAGCTTAAACAAGGGGGATCCGTTATGTATACGGCGGGCATTGATGTGGGTACAACATCCATATGCATCCTGATCCGGGAGAAAATCAGCGGTGATGCGGTCAAGGTGGTCTCCTGCCCGAATGATGCCGCCATACAGGCAGCTCACAGCTGGGAGCAGCTGCAGGACCCGGAGCGTATTATCGCGTCCGTGGAGGAATTGATTGCGGCCTGCGCAGCCTATTGGCCGCAGGTGGAGGGTATCGGCATCTCCTGCCAGATGCATGGGATTCTGTATGTGGATGAGAGGGGGAAGCATGCAAGCCCCTTATATACATGGCAGGATGGCCGGGGGGACCAGCAGCTTGAGACCGGCCTTTCTTATGCGGGCAGGCTGAGGGAACGAACAGGCTATCCGGTCTCTACCGGTTATGGATTGGTGACGCATTTCTACAATGTGCGCAGCAAAATGGTTCCCGCGCAGGCCAGGCGCCTATGCACGATCGGAGATTATCTGGCGATGCGGCTGTGCGGCAGCTCTGCCCCGGTTATGGATGCGTCGAATGCCGCATCTCTGGGTCTCTTTGACCTCAGGAACAGGGAATTTGACAGGGATGCGGTCAACAAGACCGGCATTGATCCATCCATATTGCCGATGCTTGCGGGCAACGATAATCCCCTTGTTGGACGAACGGGGGACGGCAAGCCGGTATTTTGCGCAATTGGAGACAATCAGGCCAGCTTTATCGGAGCTGTTGCCAAGGCAGAGGATTCCCTGTTGGTTAACGTCGGTACGGGCTCGCAGATTTCGGTGTACAGCAATACTTATGAGAATATAGCAGGCTTGGACACACGCCCTTTCCCGGGCGGGGGTTATCTGCTCGTGGGAGCATCGCTCAGCGGCGGCAAATCCTATGAGCTGCTGGAGCGCTTCTTCAGGGAGATCTGCCATGCCTTCACGGGCCTGGAGATGAGTGATTCCGCATTGTTCGAAGCCATGAACCGGCTTGCGGCCGCTTCATTGGAGGCAGACGAGGCTTTGCCTCTGGTTGGAACGCAATTTTATGGTACAAGGCATAAGCCGGATGCGGCGGGAACAATTACAGGCCTGAATGCCCTGAATATGCGGCCGGGAGCGATTATTGCCGGGTTTCTGCAGGGCATGACGGAGGAACTGCTTGCTTTTGCACGGCTGCTGCCTGCTTCCCGGCTGGAAGCGGTAAGCTGCCTGGTTGGTTCAGGCAACGGCATCCGCAGGAATCCGGCTCTGCAGCGGCTGCTTCAGGTGAAGCTGGGCCGTCCTCTGCTGTTGTCCGGGGTGGAGGAGGAAGCCGCCTGCGGAGCCGCTGTTCATGCGGCTAATGGATTGATGAGATTGAAGGCAGACGATGCGGACTCATAATGATTGGGAGCTGATGAGAGAATGAAAGACAAGAAACTGTATATGATCGGCAATGCGCACCTGGATCCCGTATGGCTGTGGCAGTGGCAGGAAGGGTTTCAGGAAGCCAAGGCGACCTTCCGTTCCGCGCTCGACCGGATGAAGGAATCAGAGGATTTCATCTTCACCTCAAGCTCTGCGGCCATGTATGAATGGGTCGAAAATAACGATCCGGCGATGTTTCAGGAAATTAAAGAGCGTGTGCAGGAAAAGCGCTGGAATATCGTTGGCGGGTGGTGGATTCAGCCTGACTGCAATATTCCAGGCGGCGAGTCCTTTGTCCGCCAAGGACTGTATGGGCAGCGGTATTTCCACGAGAAGTTCGGCGTAACCGCCAAGGTAGGCTACAATGTGGACAGCTTCGGCCATAACGCCATGCTGCCGCAGATTTTGAAGAAGAGCGGCATGGACTATTATGTGATGATGCGTCCCATGCCCAATGAGAAAGGGCTTCCCGGCCGTTTATTCTGGTGGCAGTCCGACGACGGCTCCAAGGTGCTGACCTTCCGCATCATGTTTGAATACTTGTCCTGGGGCAAGGAGCTGGACAAGCACGTCCGCCGTACATTGGCTGAATTCAAGGAGCCCGTTAGCGACCTCATGCTGTTCTACGGTGTCGGCAATCATGGCGGCGGTCCAACGAAGGAAAACATCGCCAGCATCCGCAAGCTGAACGGGGAAGCGGACCTGCCGAAGCTGGAATTCTCCACGCCGGACCGTTATTTCCGCGACATGGAGGAGAAGGGACTGGAATTTCCTGTCGTCCATGACGATCTCCAGCATCATGCCAGCGGCTGCTATGCGGCCCATTCAGGCATCAAGCAGTGGAACCGGCAGGCCGAGAACCGGCTTATTGCCGCCGAGAAATATTCCGCTCTTGCCTCATGGATTACCGGCCAGCCGTACCCCAAGGAGTTCGACCGTGCCTGGAAAAACGTCTTGTTCAACCAGTTCCACGATATTATGGCGGGAACCAGTCTGGAGCCTGCCTACCAGGATGCCATGTATTTGTATGGGGAAGCCATGGCGATAGCCGACCGTTCGCTCAATTATGCCGTGCAGTCCTTATCCTGGAACATCGGCATTGAACAGGATGAAAGCATGAAGCCGATTGTCGTGTTTAATCCGCATGCATGGTCAAGCCTCGTAAATGTTGAGTTGGAAACAGGCGGGGTTACAGACAAGACAGTGCTGCTGGATGAAAGCGGTCAGGTTATCCCTTTCCAGACCGTGCAGTCACAGGCATCCGCGAGGGGACGTTACCGGCTCAGCTTCCTGGCCGATCTGCCTTCGCTCGGCTACAGGACGTACCGGCTTGTTCTGCAATCCGAGTCGCTGAAGCCTGTGGGAGTACCCATTCAAGCAAGCGATCTGGTGCTGGAAAATGACCGGTACCGGCTGGAATTCGACCGGGATACCGGATATATCGCCAGCCTGAGGGACAAGAAGGCAGGTCATGAGGTATTTGGGGGCGAGGCGGCCAAACCCGTAGTTATTGAGGATAAGTCGGACACATGGAGCCATGATGTCCTGCATTTCAATCAGGTCATTGGCGCCTTCAAGGCGACGAGAGTGTTCCGGGTAGAGCATGGACCGGTCAAGTCGGTCATCCGGGTTGTCAGTGAATACGGCAGCTCCAGGCTGATTCAGGATTTCTCCATGTATGCGGGACGTGACGGGATCGATGTCCATATCACCGTTGATTGGCGTGAGCAGTTCAAGATGCTGAAGCTGGTATTCCCGATGAATGTCGTGTTCAGCAAGCATACGTATGAGATTCCTTACGGTACGATCGAGCGCGAGCATAACGGGGAAGAAGAGCCGGGGCAGAGCTGGGTGGATTATACCGGACTTGTTCAGGGCACTAACCAGGTTTATGGTGTGAGCCTCATCAATGATGCCAAGTACAGCTACAGCATTCATAATAAGGAGCTGGCTTTAACCGTACTGCGCAGTCCCATCTATGCGCATCATGTTCCCTTTGTTCCCGATCCGGACGGCGAATATACGTTCATCGACCAGGGCGTTCAACGGTTCTCGTATTCGCTGCTGCCGCATGAAGGGTCCTGGGAGCAATCGGGTGTCGTCCAACGCGCAGCCGAGCTTAACTGCAAGCCGGTTGCGGTGATTGAAACCTATCATGAGGGCAAGCTGCCGCAAACGGATTCTTTTGTCACGGTCGACAGCAGCAATATTATCGTCAGCGCCATCAAGAAAGCGGAGGATAACGACGATCTCATCGTTCGCTGCTATGAGACGGATAAACGGGCCGTAACGGCCGAGGTCAGCCTTCCCAAGTGGGGAAGAACCATTCGCGCGTCGTTCCGTCCATCCGAGATCAAGACTTTCCGCATTCCCCTTGATCCGGAAGCGGCGATTGTCGAGACTAATTTGCTCGAATGGTAGAATGGGGGAGTCCGTTTGAAGGAAATGCGGCGGAACAATTTGGGCTTGCGATCGCTGTTCCAGCCGGATTGTCCCGATTGTATCACATCTTTCAGATGTAACAATCCGGCGGCAAAGGCGAACGCTGACGCCTCTCCAGCTCCAAACCGTCCTCTTGCATTTCTCCACGGACTAATAAGGGGAAGCGGCCGGCGGCGGGCCAGCATTCAGGCCTTGGCTCTTGAATTCTGAACACCGGCGCCGCTTTCCGGGCTGTGTCAGCCTGTTTGCCCGCGCAGAATTGTTAATCTTCTCTAATCTTGGTTAACCTATTACTGCCTTGCGAGATCAAGGCAAGCCGCAGTATCGGGAGGTAAGCAGCATGGCTCGTAAAAAGCAGTCTATTGACGCCAAAAACTTGGCCCTGGAGACCAGATCCAAGCAAGCGGAAGATCATCTGGCTGCCTCCACCTCGGAGAATCGCAACCAGAAGGGCCATGTGCCAAACAGTCCGTCAACGGGCTGACAAGGTCAGAAACCAAGGAAGAAGCGGCTGTATCCGTTCATTGACGGTGCAGCCGTTTTTTTCTTGACCTCATAGCAATTTCAAGTTTCACGCCTGTTAATGTCTATAAGGTTAGAGGGAAGAAACTAACTTTGCCGCAAAAGGACGGCGAAGTTAGTTTCTTCATACTCTCGCATGAATATCGGGAGATGTTTTCGCTTTGCGCAGCAGCTTTATTCGTCGGTTTCCGGGTAAGAACCTAATAATCATCTATCGCATTTTAAACGGCTGTACAATAACAATCGCCACTATTAGACGTAAAACGACAAAATACACCAAAAAACAACTGTTGTTTCCACCAGCAACAACCTCTATAATAAACCTAAGCGAAAGATTATCGATAATCGATAATCTTGAGAGGAGCAGTGAAAGCCATACGGGGCAGTCAGGTAGATTATCCAATCAACTCGATTAGTGAACATGTTTATGCGGATTTGAAGAGGGAAATTCTCGCAGGCGACCTTCAGCCGGGCACCCGGCTGATCGTTACGGAGATTGCCGGCAAATTCCAGATCAGCCAGGCTCCGGTGCGGGAGGCGCTGGAAAGATTGAAGCAGGAGGGCCTCATTACGGGCATTCCAAACAAAGGCTCGGTCGTATCCACGATAACGGCCAAGGAAATCAAGGATATCTTTGTCCTTCGCGAGATCATCGAGGGCTTCGCGGTCAGACAATCGATGCCGCTCATGACGGAAGGGGATTACAGTCACTTGAATACGATCATCTGCGAGATGGATAAAGCTACCAAACAAAATGAACTGCTGGCCATATTGGAGCTTGACATGGATTTTCACGGATTCTTCTATAAGCGATGCGACAATCACGCGGTTCTGGAGCTGTGGAATAATATGCGGACCAAAGTCATGCGGTTTATGGCAATTTCGAACAGGCATTATACAACCAATGTGCTGGCCGAGTGGCATCAGCTTCTCATGGACGCTCTGAGGTCGGGAGATGCGGATGCGGCGGAGGCCGCTTTTATCGAGCATATGCACGCCTACAAGCTGATTGATCTGGATTAGCTTCATGAATCTCATGCATCTTGCATTACCATCCTTTCATAAAAGGGGAAATGGAGCATGCTAAGCGAAGGGCTATTGTTCAAGGACGATGTAATCTTGACCTGGATGAGAGACCGTTTTCTTCAGGATCTTGTGCTGGGGCGGAAAAGCGCTGGCGCAAATTTGAAGGAGAGCCTGTCCCGTTTGAATTTGAATCCGTATTATACCTATCCGGCGCTGGCACTGCTGGAGCCGGTATCTCCGGATGGTGACGAGCACGAAATGGTGCTCCTGGTCGAAAGGATGAGGGATTATTTGCAGCAGCAGGTCTCCGGCGGAAGCGTCGTATTTATGGATGAACAAAACCGGATCGGACTGCTGTTCTCTTGGGTATCCAAGGAGTTCCTGGAAGCGATTCAAAATATGCTGAGCCAGCAGTTCAACCTTCCCGTGAATATCGGCGTAGGCAAGCCATGCAGCCATCTTTACGACATCAATCAATCATACAGGCAGGCTTCCCGCGCGCTGAAAAACAAATTTTATCGTGGAACGGGGCAGATTATCTACTATAGCGAGCTTCGCCGGTATGTGTCCATGAGCGATTATCCGGCTGACAGGGAGAAAGATCTGCTGGATTCCTTGAAAGCGGCCGATTCCACCGCGGAAATCGAAGAGGCCGTCAACGAGTTTTACGACAGGCTGCTTGAGAACGGTCCGATCGATATTAAGAATATGTATGAGTTGACAGTCCGCCTGCTTATTGAAACCGAGAAAAGATTGCTTGCCAATACCAATTATGTTAACGCTTACAACAAGTTTGAAATCATGTCCATCGTGAAGATGCAGACGCTCCAGGAAATTAAAACGTACGTCAGCCATTTCTTTTCGGGCGTCAGAGAAGTGATGTCGCCCGATCAGAAGGAGAGCCACCGCAGCATCATCAAGAAGACGATCCATCACATGGAGCAGGAATGCCAGGCGGTATCCCTGCAGAGCGTGGCACAGAAGGTTTACATGACACCGACCTATCTGAGCCTGCTCTTCAAGCTGAACACGGGCAGAACGTTCATCGAGCATCTGACGGACATCCGGATCGGCAAGGCCAAGGAGCTGCTCAAAACCACACATTACAAAAATTACGAGGTGGCGGAGCAGGTGGGGTATCAGGATCCCCGTTATTTCAGTCAGATTTTCAAGAAAAAAGTCGGTCTGTCCCCGACGGAATACCGGGAATCGGTCGGCAAATAAAACAAAAAAAGAAGGACTCTGGAAGCGGCTAATCCGCTCTTTCCAGAGTCCTTCTTGCGTCAGGCTGCTTGCCGATTAGAGCCGTACATCATGATTGGAGCCGCTGCTGTCCGATTTCTGCGCTTCCGCAAGCTCCTTCTCCCAGGACAAATGACGATACTCCGCAGCAGTCGGATCGTTATCGAACCAATTCATGAAGTCCTGCCACATATCCAATGTCCATGCGGTATCGATCTGGGCTGTAGAATAAACGCCTTCCTTGAGGCGAATGAAGCCGAAGATGTCGCGCACCTGGGATTTCTCCGCCTGTACGACAGTCAGCTCCGCAAGATGGGGTGGGATAAAGATAACGCCTGAAGGCGTGCCAAGCACAATATCGCCGGGAAGACAGATGGCCTTGCCGATGCGTGTAGGCACGTTCATGCCGACCATCGTCACATCCGTAATCGCAGTAGGATCGCTTCCCCGGTAGTAGATATTGATATCTTCAATTTCAACGACCTGCTGATTGTCGCGAATGCCTCCCCAGACAACCGCGCCTCCGCGTTTGGTGCGGGTGGAGATAGCGGTGGACAGATTGCCTCCTACATAAGTGCCCAGATGGACTTTATCGAACATATCCACGACAACGACATCATCCTCAACCAGCGAATCGATGACCCATTGATTGAAAAAGCCTTTCCGGCCTTCCTGCTCATGCCCGTAATTCAGCAGGGTTTCGTGCAGATCGGGACGCTTGGGTACCATAACGGCGGTAACCGCCCGGCCCACCATAATTTTATCGGGGTGGATGATTTTGAAATCTCCCTCGAACTGAAACGTATAACCTCTGTTCCAGAGCGGGCCCCAGGCTTCCTCCAGAGTTATTTTACGCATGCGCTTCAGCACATCCTCGGAAACCTTCGGACGCCCGTTAGAGAATCGTTCTCCTTCCCAAAGCGGTGTAAGCTGGATAATATCTTCCGGATTGTCAAATTTCATGTGGAGCACCTCTTCCAACAAGTATAGTGTGTATGCCGTGCAAAACCTTGAATCTGATGGCTCTAGCATCTATTGTTAGGGACATTCCCGATTTTGTCGATGCGAGTTTTTTAAGGCATTTTCGATGAGTATATAATTTTTCCACCCTTTTTCGGGGACATAAGCAGATGAAAAAGGGATGAAATGAGATCGTGAAATAAATCAAACAAATTCATAATTTCGTCACCTTTCGCAATGAAACCGCTTTCGTATACAGTATAGAAGTATTATCCGGCACGACAAACAGATTTAGATAAGAGGAGGAGATCCGTGGGTGACTGCTGAACCGTTATCTCAGACACCGTACGAAGAGACGGTAAAAGTTCCCGGAAGAAAGCGCAAAAACAAGGGAGAAACCAATTTAGCCGGTTATATATTCATTTCCCCATGGCTGATCGGATTTTTGCTGCTGACCTTATGGCCAATCGGCCAATCGTTTTATTTATCCTTTACGGAGTATTCGCTGCTTGAAGATCCCGTCTGGATAGGGACGGACAATTACGTCAACATATTCACCGACGATTCGACCTTCACCAAATCACTCAGCGTGACATTCCTGTTCGTACTGATCTCGGTTCCTCTGAAGCTCTTCTTCTCGCTGATGGTTGCGATGGCGCTGAGCAAAAGCATCCGTGGAATGAATATTTACCGCACGGCGATTTATTTTCCTTCGCTGATCGGCGGAAGCATCGCCGTGGCTGCCCTGTGGCGGAATATGTTCGGTCTGGACGGCTATATCAATCAGGTGCTGGCCTGGTTCGGCATTGAAGGCGTTGGCTGGATATCAAATCCCGACACCTCGCTTGGTACGCTGATCCTTCTGAACACCTGGCAGTTCGGCTCAACGATGGTTATTTTTCTGGCAGGCCTCAAGCAGGTTCCTCAAGAGCTGTATGAATCCGCATCCGTAGATGGCGCCGGACGCTTCCGCAAGTTTATCAGCATTACGCTTCCCATGCTCTCGCCGGTTATGTTCTTCAATCTGGTACTCGGAATCATCGGTTCCTTCCAGACCTTCACTTCGGCCTTCATCATCACCAAGGGCGGACCGGTTAATTCCACTTATATGTACGCGTTGTTTCTATATGAGAAGGCTTTTAAGCATTATCAGATGGGTTACGCTTCCGCATTGGCCTGGATATTGCTTGCGATTGTCGCTGTTCTGACCGTCCTTAATTTCCTGGCGTCGCGTTATTGGGTATTCTACGAGTCGGATGGAGGGAAGGCCAAATGAATACGACCGTTCGGGGGAAGCTCTCCAATCACTTGTTTCTTACGGCCTTCTCTCTCCTGATGCTGTATCCGGTCATCTGGTGGATCGGAGCTTCCCTGAAGAAGACGGCCGAGCTGAGCCTGCCCACGCTGTGGCCGTCAACGCCGATGTGGGAAAATTACAGCAATGGATGGAATTTCTCAAACGACTACACCTTCGCTCATTTCTTCGGCAATACGCTCCTGATGGAGCTTGGCAATGTAACCGGCGGCGTGCTGACTGCTGCCATTGTGGCTTACGGCTTCGGCCGGCTTAATTTCAAGTTTCGCGGCTTCTGGTTCTCGATTCTGCTGCTGACTATGATGCTGCCAGGCCAGGTCACAGTCGTCCCGCAGTATATTCTCTTCAACAAGCTGGGCTGGGTGGATAGCTATGTACCGCTGGTGCTGCCGCATTTCTTCGGCGGCGGGGCGTTCTTTATCTTCCTGCTGGTGCAATTTATCCGCGGTATTCCGCGTGATCTGGACGAAGCGGCCAAGATAGACGGCGCCTCTGTTTACGGTATATTCCTGCGGATTATATTTCCTCTGATCAAGCCGGCGCTTGTTACGGTTGCGATCTTTACCTTTATCTGGAGCTGGGATGATTTCTTCGCACAGGTGCTTTATCTAAGCTCTGTCGAGAAGTTTACTGTCGGTCTCGCGCTGCGCATGTTTATCGATCAATTCGATATTCAATGGGGCCAGCTGCTTGCCATGTCCCTGCTGTCCATTTTGCCTTCCGCGATTATCTTTCTTTTTGCCCAGAAGCATTTCGTGGAGGGCATAGCCACAACCGGGTTGAAGGGATAAGCGCATCATAATAAAAATTGAGAGGGGTTCAAAGGGAATGAGAAGACAAAGATCTGCAGTCCTGGCATTTATAAGTCTGGCGCTGCTGCTGCTGGTAACGGCTTGCAGCGGAGGAAACGGCGGCGGGAATGGCGCAGCCGAGAGTGAAAACGGGAACGCTTCAGGCAGCGAAACGGTCAAAGAGACCGGAGGCGCCAAGACGCTGAGCATTATGTGGTGGGGTACCGACGAACGTCACGAAGCGACCCAAAAAGCGCTGGATCTCTATTCCCAGCAGCATGCGGGCGTGACCTTCAAGCCCGAATTCATGGCCTGGGATGCGTTCTGGCAGAAGCTGCCGACCCTTGCGGCATCCAAGTCGATTACGGATGTGCTGCAAATGGATGCCGCTTACATTCAGGAATATGTGTCCAGGGGGCAGCTTGAAGACCTGTCGGATATTGACTTAAGCGGGATTGTGGATCCCAATGTCGTGGAGAACCTGAAGATCGACGGCAAACTGTATGGCATTCCTCTCACCCAAAACGCGCAGGGTATGGCGTTCAACAAGACGGAGCTGGAACAGTACGGCATCCCGCTTCCCCAGCAGAACTGGACCTATGACGAATATTTCCAATGGGCGAAGGACGCCCGCGCCAAGCTGCCGGAAGGTAAATATCCGATTGGCGACACGACAGCCTGGGACGGCTTCAACTATTACCAGACCTCCATGGGCAAAGATCCGATCATGTCCGATGGCGGCAAGAAATTTACGCTCGACAAGGATTTATTCATGACCTTCTATCAGACCTATGAGGATTTCCGCAAAAATAAAATCGTACCTCCGGCGGAGAAAGCCGCCTCGTTCCTGGAGAATGACCCGCAGGCCGATCCGATGGCGTCAGGCGTTGTTATGACGCGCGGGGCAACAACAGGCTCGGTCAGCGCATTGGAGCAGCTGATGCCTGGCAAAGTCGGGGTTGTTAATATGCCGACAGGGCCGGCAGGAGGGGGCTGGGCGCAATCGACCATCTTCCTGAGCGTCAGCGCCAACTCCAAGAATAAGGATGAGGCCAAAAATTTCGTCAAGTGGTTCATCACGGATCCTGAAGCAGGAAAAGCGCTGGGATTGACCCGCGGTATTCCGATTAATCCGGAAATCTACAAAACCCTTGAACCGACGCTCGGGGAGAAGGATAAGCTGGGCAAAGAAATCTATGATCTTTCGGTCGAAAAGGCGCTGCCGTTCTATTCGCCGGCTGCGGGCTTCTCGGAGTGGGTGGACACCTACAAGAAAGAGATGGATGCTGTAACGTTCGGGCAGCAATCAATCGAGGAAGCTTATAACAAAATCGATAAAATGGGCAAGGAACTGGCCGAAAAAGCAGCGGGGGCTTAATAATCTCTGCCGACTTAATGCAATGCGCAGCGTGTGCGGGAAACTGCCCGCGCTGCGCAGCAATGAACAATTTTGAAATACAGAGAGGAGCTTAAACTATGCAGTTGGCAGAATTTTTCTCTTCCCAGCCTACCCGCTTGTGGCAGCTTGCGAAGCAGATGAATGTGAATTACGCGGTTGGCGGCCTTCCGTGGGAGGAGAAGACAGATAAGCCGTGGGATTTGATGCCCCTTATCCGGATGAAGCAGCGGTATGCGGATCATGGCCTTACACTGTCTGTCATCGAATCGATGCCCCCGAGCAACAATATCAAGCTTGGCACACCCGAGCGGGACGCTGAGATCGAAGTCTTCCAGAAGTTCCTGATCAACATGGGTGCGGCCGGAATTCCGGTGCTGTGCTATAATTTCATGGCCCAGTTCAACTGGTTCCGCACTTCCACAACGACCCGTACACGGGGCGGAGCGCTGGTATCCAGCTATGATCACAGCTTGATGCAGGATGCTCCTCTTACAGAGGCGGGGATTGTGACGGAGGAACAGCTGTGGGAGAATCTGCACTATTTCATGGAGCGGATCGTTCCGGTCGCGGAGGAAGCCAAGGTGAAGCTGGCGCTTCATCCGGATGACCCGCCGATCACGCCGATCCGCGGAGTCTCGCGTATTCTGCGCAGCGCATCCGCCCTGCAGAGGGCGATCGATTTGGTGCCCAGTCCGTATAACGGCATTACGTTATGCCAGGGAACCTTGGCAACGGCGGGGGACGATATCCCCCAGGTCATTCGGGATTTTGCCGGGCAGGACAAATTATTTTTCGTGCATTTCCGCGATGTGAAGGGAACCCCGGAGAAATTCGAGGAAACCTTTCACGACGATGGCAAAACAGATATGCTGAAAGCGATGCGGACCTATTACGAGGTTGGCTACAGCGGACCGGCAAGACCGGATCATGTGCCGACCATGGAAGGCGAGAATAACGATAATCCCGGCTATGAGCTGCTGGGCAGGCTCTATGGGGTCGGTTATATCAGAGGCTTGATGGAGGCTGCTTCGGCAGGCTGATTTACCGGGACGATGAAGGAGGGGAGGGATGAATATTCCTCCTCTTTTTCCTTTGTTCTTATAGAATTCAGACGGCGAAGCCGTTTTGTCTTGCTGGACTAAATTAGCCGGCTTGTCCGGGAATGATCAGCAAAGAACCTGCGGATTCTCTCCAACTGGAGAGGCTGCAGGTTCTTTTTGCCCTTATGGAATTTATAAGGTTCGCGCCTGTAAATGACTATACGGTTTGAGGGAAGAAGCAGACTGCGCCGCCAAAATGACAGCATATGGTCTCTTCCCGCAATCGTTCATTAGTCAGGAACTGACCGGCCCTTAGCTCCAAAGACGGTCATTGGAATAAAATTTGTTCCAGTTGTCCGTCGGCTCCCATAGGCCTTTGATATCGGGATGGAGATGCTCTGCGAGCACGTCATCATTAAGATCGTCAATACCGAGTCCCGGCGCATCCGTCATCGTGATGAAACCGTTCTGCACCAGCTTCTTCGGCAGCCTGCTGCTGATGATAATATCATCCCACCACTCCACCTCGCAGGAATGATACTCGAGAGCGAGGAAGTTCTCTGTCGCTGCGGCGACGTGAGCGGCCGCCAGACAAGCAATCGGGCTCTCAGCCATATGAATCGCCATGGCAACGCCATAATCCTGCGCCATATCGCCGATTTTCTTCGTTTCCAGAATACCGCCCGTCGTCAGGACATCGGGGTGGATAACGGACACGCCGCCAGCCTGGAGAAGCGGACGGAAATTTTCCTTCAGATAGATATCCTCCCCGGTACAAATCGGAGTGGTTACCGCACGCGACAATTTTGCATACTGCTCGGTATACTGCCAGGGGATCATATCCTCCATCCAGGCCAGATTGAATTTTTCGACACGGCGGCCCAGCTTGATGCAGTCCTCAAGACCGATATGGCCAAAGTGGTCAACGGCAAGCGGAACCTGATAACCGATAACCGCACGGACGTCGGCAACATACTGCTCCAGCAGGTCGAGGCCTTTCTCGGTTACGTGAATGCCTGTGAAGGGGTGCGGGATGTTGTAAATGTCGTAGTGTCGGTTTGCGATGTCTCGAATCTGCTCATCCGACATTTCGTTAAAGTTTTGATTATAGCGGTTTCTGGACTTTGCTCTCATCTCTTCCAGGAAGCCAAGCGGGGCGCTGAGTGCGCCGGGTTCATTGATGATTTGCCCAATGCCAAGATCCATCTTGAGGAAGGTGAAGCCGGCTTCCATCCGTTTCTTAAGCGCATTTCCCATCGCCGTACCCGTATCCTTGCCTACGATCTCCGTATCGCAGTACATCCGTATGCTGTCGCGGAATTTGCCGCCAAGCATTTGATAGATCGGCACGCCGTAGGCTTTGCCTGCCAGATCCCACAGGGCGATTTCCAGCCCGCTTACGCCGCCGCCTTGGCGGGAATGGCTGCCAAACTGCTTGATCCGGCGGAACAGCTTGTCGATGTTGCAGGGATTTTCGCCCAGGATGCGGCTTTTGAGCATTTGCGCATAGACCTTTTCAGCGCCGTCGCGCACCTCGCCAAATCCGACGAGGCCCTGATTGGTGTAGACTTTGATCAGACTGCTGTGGAAAGGGCCGCCGACAATGTCGGTGAAACGGACATCGGTGATGCGAAGCTCAGATGGGCTTGAGCCCGTCCGCACGTGGGCAAGCGTTTCTTCAAAGGCTTGTTTATTAACCATGTCATTCGCTCCTTGAATAGTGGATTTGGTTTCTCACAACAGCATGCTGGCGCCGTCCAGACGGATGGCCGCACCGGACATGAATTCGCTTTCATCCGAGGCGATAAAGCAGACCAGCTGCGCCACATCGTGAGGTGTTCCTACACGGCCCAGCGGAAATCGCCTGCGTATTTCCGGTGCTCTGGAGGTGCTATACTTCCCGACATCGACAGCGCCGGGCTCAATCGTATTTACAGTAATACCATATTTACCCAATTCTATGGCACTTTCCCGCCCAAGCATCCGGATGCCGCCCTTAGTCATGGCATACACGGCATCGAAGTCGGTCGGACGTTTGGCATGCACGGAGGAAATATTGATAATGCGACCTGAGTTTTTGATTTTCATATAGGGCACGACAGCCTGGATGCACTGCCAATATCCTTTGAGATTAATATGCATCATCGTATCGTAGGTCTCTTCCGTATGATCGAAGAACCCGTGATTCAGCTGAAGGGCGGCGTTGTTGACGAGAATATCGATTCCGCCATATTGGTCAGCGACTTGCTGGACCATAGACTCAATCTCCCGCTTGTGGGCGACATTGCCCTGAACGATGAATGCCTGACCGCCGAATTCTTCGATTTGCTGCCTGGTATGGACGGCTCCGGCGCTGCTTTGATTGTAGTGGACGGCGACTTTGACTCCGCGCCGTGCCAGCTCTATGGCGACGCCTTTGCCAATTCCTGTTCCTGCGCCGGTGACCAGCGCAACTTTATCCGATATGGACATCCTACATCACCCCGCCAGTCGTTGTTTCCTCTATCCGTTTACTCAGCCGCCAATGGACGGTGCCGGCTTTTTCTTGTGATCCATATAATGCAGCAGAAAACCGCCGTCAAGTCGAATATCAGATCCGTTCATATAGCGGGTTTCATCGGAACAGAGGAATAAAACAAGGTGGCCCAGATCCTCATAGCTGCTTGGCAGCTCATTCGGGACTTTGCGCTCATAATCATCATAGAGAGCCGAGAATTCGCTTGAAAACCGTTCATTGTCACCCTTCACAGGACCAAGCTCAATGGTGTTGACCTGAATGCCTTGACGGCCCAGCACCAGCGCAGCTTCCTTGGAGAGCATCTTGACGGCTCCCTTGGAAGCGCTGTAGGCAAAGGAAGAGCCGGTCGGCTTCTCGGCATGAATAGAGGAGACATAAATAATTCTTCCGGATTGCCTGGCGGCCATTTGTTTTCCGACAGCCTGGGAGCAGATGAATGCGGATTTTGCGTTGGTGTCCATGATTTCCAGAAATACGTCTTCTTTGCAAGATTCCGCAAGCGCCGGTATCAGCAGATCGTTATTATGAATAAGAACATCTACCGGCCCGAGTATCTGCTCGGCCTGATTGAGCATGGCAGTCACGTCGGCAGCTCGGCACAGATCGGTATTGGTGACATAGGCTTTGGAGCCGGCTGCTTGTATCTTCGCAAGCTCCGCCTTGATGAGTGCGCCTTCCGACATGCTGTTCAGAATAAAATGAGTGCCTTCCCCTGACAACCGGTTAACAACCGCCTTGCCTGATGGACTGTCCGCATCCGTAATGAAAATTACTTTGTTGTACAGTTTCATAGATCCCCTCCGATCGCCACCCCATGAGATGACAATTAACCTTTGCCATTTAATCTTAGTGAACGGACCAACGGGTGGCGATGCCGTAAAGTTATGATTTTGTTTGTTTTCTTTGAAATCTTGTTCGGCTCGCCGCAATGGCTTGCTCGTGGGGGAAAGTTCAAGGTTTTGCCTGTTCCAAAAGCGTTTTGATCCTCGTCCATTCCTGCAGATGCTGCTCGATATGAGCAATAAGCAGGTTCACGTCGCCCAGCAATTTGTCTTGGCCGGCAGCTGCTATTTCTTCAAGGGAGGGCAGAGACTCAACCGCAAGAGTATCCGCAGCGGGTAGCGTGGCAAGAAGCTGCTGCAGCCGGACTTCCAATGGCGAGACCAGGCTTGCGGCATGAGCTTGCACATCTGGATGGGCTTCCTGCTGCTGCACAGCCTGCTTCTCCGGTTTCACTTTCTTCTCCGCAGCCGGTTTGGGCTCTGCGGGCTTGGTCCGCTCGGCTTTGTTCAGCTCCCGCACCGACCAGGTTTCCAGCAGCTCATGACCGGTTTTATACAGCAGCTTGTCCTTCGTTGGCGCGGAAATATCCTTATCCTTGAACAGGCGGGCGATCTTCTTCACATCGCTGACAGGAAGCTCGTCTCTTGCGGCAATTAAGGCGAGCGGATCGCGGTGCTCGATCGGCAGGTCTTTGAGCGGAAGGAGTTGATCCTCCGTCAGCTTGTCCTTCCGGATCTGGGTACCGCCCACAACCAGTTTCTTGACGGCTTTGCCGAATTTAAGAAGCTCCACTTTATTTTTGATATAGGATTCCGGCTTCCCCAGCTTGCTGGAGAGAAATTTGGCCGAGCTGCTGAACTTGGGATCGTGGAGCAGCTTGTTGAAGGCTTCGGCTTCCTCAATCGGCGAGAAGCCTTTCCTTGTCAAATTTTCCGCAATCTGTTCCAGGTAAATCTCCATCTCGTCCGTAACGGTGGAAACAATACAGGGAATAGCAGCCAGATTCAGCGTCTGGCAGGCCTTGTACCTGCGGTTTCCGTAAATGATTTTATATCGTCCGTCATTCGTTGTTCTGACTTTAATCGGGGAGAGCAGCCCAAGCTCCTCAATGCTCCTCATCAGCTCCTGCAGCGCTTCTTCATCAAACTGGTACCGGGGCTGATCGGTATCTTCGTCTATCAAATGTGTGGGAATTTCGATAATGTCCATGAGAGTTCTCCTATCCTTGAATTCAGCCGCCCGCTGATAAAGCATAAGCAGGGACATAGGTATTATATAACACGCTCCAAGCAATGGGATAGGGCTGCAAGGGCTAGTGCCTGTACCAAAGACGCTTTGGCTGATTGCCCGGAACAAAAGCAAACCGGCCCGCGAATTTGTGTATAATGAAGAATAGCATCAAGGAGGTTGAATGAAAGTGACGGAAAACATCGATCATCAACATAATAAAATAAGAGAAAAATTATTGAAAAAACTGATATCTGCCGCCTTGAAGGATGGTTTCCAACAATTAAGGATGGATGATATTTCCAAACGGATGGACGTCAGCCGTGCAACGATGTACAAGCACTTTTCATCCAAAGAGGAAGTGCTTGAAGGTGTTGTGGACGTCTATGTGGATTATATAAATTCGCTGGTCATTCAAACAGATGAGGAGGGTACGGAGATTTCATACGGCACACGCTTTCAATTCCTGTTCGAGCAATCCGTTCTGCTCATCAGGCATATCGGGAGTGGATTTCTGAAGGAGCTTCAGGCTATCTATCCGGATTCATACAGCCGTTTGAAAGACGCCATGCAGACGCGTGAGCAGCAGATCGCCGAATTTTATCGGGACGGCATGGCGCGAGGCATCTTTAATCAACTGAATGAAAAATTCATTATACTGCAGGACGATGTGCTGCTGCGGGAAATCATCCATGTGAAATATTTGATGCTCAATCAGGCATCAATCCAGCAGGTGCTTTATGATTACTACCAGTTTAAAAAGATTCAATTATTCAAAGCGGATAAACTGCCGCTCCTTGACGATTCCAGGATCGATCCCATTATCGATCATATCGTTCAAAAGTTTAACCGCGCCCTCTGATTGGCGGGATTCCTCAAGCTTAAATAAATGACTTGCTAAAATCCTCTGCGGGAATCCGGCGGGGATTTTGCATGTAATCAGCTTCTTCCTCAAAAATATAAGCAAAGTATGGTGGAACTTTATACTTTTCTAATAGTTCCAAAGAAAAAACCGCATCATCCCTGAATGGATGATACGGTTTCTGCATGAAGAGATTTTAATTAAAATGCTGCAGCAAGCTCGGCTGCTTTGGCGACGCCTTCCGAAACGATCGTTTCAGCGCGGTCAGGGAATTGATTATGGCCTTCAACCACAACCACTTCAGGATCTGTGATGCCCCAGAAGGACAGCGTGTTTTTCACATAGTTCAAGGACATTTCAAAGCTGGCCATCGGGCTGTCCGTATAAACGCCGCCGCGAGCTTGAAGCAGCGCGATTTTTTTGCCGCCGAGCAGACCGACAGGTCCTTGTTCGGTATATTTGAACGCTTTGCCGGCTTGATTCAAGTAGAAGAGGTAAGTCAGCAGCTGAGCCGGAATGGTAAAGTTCCAAAGCGGGAATGCAAATACGACTTTGTCCGCGCCAATAAATTGATCCAGATAAGTGTTGGCCAGATCAGCTGCTTTTTGCTCCTCAGGTGTCGTTTCGAAGCCTTTGGAAAGCTTGAAAAGACCGGTAAGCATATCGTTATCGTAGTATGGCAGATCGGCTTCGAACAGATTCAATTCGGTAACCAGATCGTCCGGATTGTTTTGTTTGTATGTTTTCAGAAAACTCTCATAAAGTTTAACTGAAACGGCTTGATCAGACGGACGGTTGTTAGCTTTAATAAATAATACATGTGACATTTAAACGCCTCCAGTGGTGTAATGTAATCAACTCACATTTATATAGTAACACATAATTGTGCGTTGTCTAGTCTAAAGTTAGGATAAATTATCAATACAAATTGGATTTTAATATTTTTCATCCTTATAATAGAAATAATAGAATTCAATGCTGGGGGGAAAGCTGATGAAGTCTGTTGCTGTGAAGTGTTTAATAGATTTATTCAAGCTGGAGGTGCTCACTGGGGAGGAGCAGCTGGGGCGGCTCATTACACGCTCAAGAGCGCATCGCCCAGGCCTGGAATTCGTCGGTTATTTTGACTTCTTCCCGATGGAGCATGTTCAGGTGCTGGGCAGGAAGGAAATCAATTATTTGCATAAGCTGACAGAAGAGGAACGGAACCTGCATGTCGGCAATATCGTGAAATACCATCCGCCTTGTTTTATTGTGACCTCAGGCCAGGAGGGCCTGAAATATTTGATGAAATACTGCCAGCAGGAAGGCATTCCGCTGCTGCGTACCGCTGAGCCAACGACCGAATTCATTACCAAGCTGGATGCGTATCTGATTCAGTCCCTGGCGCCGGAAATTGCCATACATGGCGTGTGCGTCAACGTATCGGGTATCGGCATTCTGCTGCGGGGCAAATCGGGCATTGGCAAAAGCGAGACAGCGCATACGCTGATCCACCGCGGCCATCGGCTGGTTGCCGATGATGTAGTAATGCTCAAAAAATTAAGTCCCCATACACTGCTGGGCACCCATAATGAATCCACCAAGGAATTCCTCGCGCTGCGCAGCATCGGCCTGGTTAACGTTGTCCGCCTGTATGGGCGCAAGGCATTCCAGGAACAGTCCCGGATCGTGCTTGATATTGAGCTGACCCAATGGAAGGATCAGGCTCTGAATAATGAGCTCGAGCTTACGCCCAAATTCTCCGAATATCTCGATGTGCGCATTCCATATATTGAAATTCAGCTGCAGCCCGGCCGGGATGTGGCCAGTCTGATTGAGGCGGCGGCCAACAACTGGTACCTGAAGCAGCAGGGCTACAGCGCTGCGGAAGAATTCATGAAGCGGCTGCAGAGCGAATAACAGCGGTAAATTAATAAAAACTTAACATGCCGTCTGTCACTCTGCAGTTTCGCCCGCATAATGACTTTGCACTATAATAGAAATTGCGAGATTCGATAACTATTGAAATTGGAGGGATAAGAATGGAGACAAGCTCGGGAATTAAACCCTTAAGGCTGGAGCTGAATGCCGGATTCGTTGTTCATGCGGCCCTCTTGCTTGGCGACGAGGAAGCGATCCTTGTCGACACAGGAACACCGGGCAAGCTGGACGTGTTCCGCCAGGCGCTTGAGAGCGAATCCGTGCCGCTCGGGAGATTGACCAAGATCATCATCACGCACCAGGACCTCGACCACATCGGAAGTCTGAGGGAGCTGCTGGAGGCATGCGAGGGCCGAGTGCAGGTATTGGCTCATGAAGCTATTATTCCTTATTTATCAGGTGAAACACCTTTGATTAAAGGCGGAGCCTTATTCACGCCTACGAAGGTCGACCGCATTCTTCATGATGGAGAAGTACTCCCTTATGCAGGGGGGATCCGGGTTATTTATACCCCCGGCCACTCGCCTGATCATATCAGCTTGTACCATGAACCCAGCAAAACGCTCATCACCGGGGATGCCCTGACCTCGCATAATGGAGTCCTTATGCCGCCGTCGCCGACACATACGCCTGAGTGGGATACAGCGATGGAATCGATTTCCAAGTTTCAGGCTCTGGATATCGATACCGTGATTACGTATCATGGCGGAATTGTTACAAACCGTATACAAGAACGGCTGAAAGAAATTGTGAACGGGCAAGATGCTGCAATTTAATTTATCGTTATAGAAGGTCAACCATCATCATCAAGAAGGAATCCGCTGCTATGGCGGGTTCCTTTTTGCTATGCCATTCCTTGAATCTTTTTACAGAATTTCTCCGTCATATATAATAAATGAAAAGTCAAAAAGGTGAACAGGCCATGTATCGAATTTTTATGGTGGAGGATGACCGCAAGATCGCGAATATTTTGGGTGGTCATCTTGAAAAATACGGTTATCAAGTCGTAAAGGCGGCATCGTTTCGCGATGTGAAGAACGAATTTATGACAAGCGGGCCGGATCTTGTTCTGCTGGATATCAATTTGCCCTATTACGACGGTTATTACTGGTGCCGGCAAATTCGTTCCATCTCCAATGTGCCGATCATATTCATTTCCGCGCGCGTGGGTCAGATGGACCAGGTGATGGCTATTGAGAACGGCGGCGATGATTACATTACCAAGCCGTTCCATCTGGAAGTGGTGCTGGCTAAAGTCAAAGGCGTCCTGCGGAGGACTTATGGCGAATACGCCGCAGAGCCCCAGACGAACAGGAATTTGTTTCATTTCGAGGGGCTTTATCTGGACCGGGGAAAACAGACGGCGGAATGGAAGGACAGCAAGGTGGAATTGAGCCCGATCGAATTCCGTTTGCTGGAATGTCTGGCGCGGCAGGCGGAGAGCATCGTTCCGCGGGAGGAGCTTCTGGAAGCTTTATGGGACAATATTGACTTTGTCGATGACAATACATTGACGGTGAATGTCACGAGAGTGAGGAAGAAGCTGGAGATGCTGGGCATAACCAGGGCGATCGACACGATAAGAGGACAGGGATACCGTCTGCAGAACAGCTGGAGGGATGCGTAAGTGAAGCTGAGCGCCTTTTTGGCGGACCGATGGGGCTATATGTTTTTGTATGTATTGAATACCGGTCTGATGGTGCTCGTTGTGGACCTGGACTTCCTGGAATTAGGCGTCTCGCTGCGGACGGGCAATATCATCTACATCTTCGTCCTGTCGTTTGCCCTGCTTGCTCTCTTCCTGACGATCGATTACCTGCGGCAGCGGCCCTATTACCGCCGGATGCTGGCAATTTCGCAGGAGCATGAATCCATTGAGCAGATTTTGAATCTTCAGGATGGGGCAACCCGGGAGCAGCGGGCGATGGAGCAGCTGGTTCTGGATAACTATGGGCAGTACGCCAGCCGGCTGGCCGCCTACCGCGAGCAGCAGGAGCAGCATCACCATTTTACGAACCAGTGGGTTCATCAGATGAAAACGCCGGTGTCCGTCATTCATCTGCTCATTCAGCAGGCGGAGGAGATGCAGCGGTTGAATATGCGGCAAAGCTCGGAGCGCGATGAGCGGAGCAGCAAGCGGGAACAGGCGGCCACCCTGCATACGCAGGAAATGAGAGAACTGCTGGACAGCCTCCATGAAGAAACGCAGCGCATCGAGAATGCGTTGGAGATGATGCTTCATACTGCGCGGCTGGAGAAGTTTGAGCTGGATCTTACCAGTCAGAGGGTGGATCTAATGCAGCTGGCGCGTGAAGTTGTCAATGAACACAAGAAAGTATGGATACGCAGCTCCATATTTCCAAAAATTATAACGGACGGTTCGAGCATGGTTGTGAAAACCGACGAAAAGTGGCTCCGTTTTGTGCTCAATCAGCTGCTCTCCAATGCGATTAAATACACAAGGGCGAATCAGGGAAGAGGGGCCCGCAAGCTCTTGATAACCCTTGAGAAGGAAGGTCATGGATGCAGGCTCTGTATCGCGGATGAGGGAATAGGTATTCCGGAGCAGGATTTGCCGCGAGTATTCGATCCGTTCTTCACAGGTGAGAATGGCCGGCTTGTCGCCGAAGCGACAGGCATGGGCCTTTATTTGATTCAGCAGGTATGCGCCCGTCTGGGGCACCGGATTACTGTCGAGTCCCGGCAAGGGGAAGGCACGGCCGTCACCATCCGGTTTGATAACCATTCGCTGATACATGACAGCATGCATCGGGAAATGTGACAGCGTTGTAAGGAAAACTGAAAGGTGAATCGATGGAAGCCTGTATTCCTTTCGCCTTATACTTCAGTCAAGAAGTTTAAAAAGTCCGGTAAAAAAAACTTGCTGCGCATGCGGAAACGTCTTCCGATCGCTGTTGTACCCCTGAATTTTTTATTTTGGATACCTTTGGTGCAAAATCATCCACAGTGTGGATGTGGATGGTTTTGCACCCTTTCTGTAAAATTCGGGCTACAAAAGTCGTAAGTGGATGCTTAAGAAGCAGCTTTCTAGCGAAAGCTTTCAGCTAACGCTTCTCCAGACTATTTCCGCCTGCTTCGCATGTATTCACCGTACTTTTAGGGCTGGGAGGAATAAAGAATGGCTGTGTTAGAAGCGCGTGCATTGACGAAAATATATGGCGCCAGGAATGGGAATGTTACGTACAAGGCATTGGAGAATTTTGATCTTCGCATCGAGGCGGGTGAATTTGTCGGGGTGATGGGACCTTCCGGAAGCGGGAAAACGACGCTGCTCAATTTGCTGGCGACCATCGACGCTCCTACCTCCGGCAGCATTGAAATCAACGGAACCGATCCAAGCCGGATGAAGAACGACAAGCTTGCGCTGTTCCGCCGCCGTCAGTTGGGATTTATATTCCAGGATTTCAATCTGCTCGATACGCTTTCAATCAAAGAGAATATCATTCTTCCGCTCGTTCTGGAGAATATCAGCAATCCGGAAATCGACAGAAGGGTTAACGAAATAGCTTCGCTGCTCCATATCAACCACATTCTGGACAAGCGTACCTACGAGGTGTCGGGCGGACAGCAGCAGAGGGCTTCAGCGGCTCGCGCCATGATTCATAAACCCGCTATTCTGCTGGCGGACGAGCCTACGGGAAATCTGGATTCGAAATCGGCCACAGACTTGATGGATGCGGTCAAAGATTTGAACGAGCAGCAAAAAGCGACCCTGATGATGGTGACGCATGATCCGTTTGCAGCGAGCTATTGCAGCAGGATCGTATTTATCAAGGACGGCGCATTCTTCTCGGAAATCAGAAGAGGGTCGAACCGCCAGGTGTTCTTTCAGCAAATACTGGATGCCGTCAGCCTGTTGGGAGGGAATTTTGATGACCTTTCGCCGGCTCGCTCTTAAGAATGTGCAGGGGAACTGGCATCAATATATCGCCTACTTCCTGAGCAGTACGTTTTCCGTCATGATTTTCTTTGTATTTGCGGCGTTTATTTATCATCCCGGCGTGGTGAACGGGCATATCGATGCAGCGAGCAAAATCCGCAGCGGATTGGTCGATTGTGAATATCTCATCATTATTTTTTCCTTCTTCTTTGTCCTGTACTCCAATTCGGCTTTCCTGAAGTCGCGCAAGAAGGAGTTTGGCTTGCTGTCCTTATTCGGCATGACGCACAGGCAGATTCGCCGTCTTGTTTTCTATGAGAATACGGTAATCGCACTGGCTGCGATTATTGCGGGCATCGCATTTGGCACGCTGTTCTCCAAACTATTCTTCATGGCATTGTCGGAGCTGCTGGATGTGACCAATCCGATTCCATTCGCGATTGTAACGAAAGCGATTATCATTACGGCAGCCGGCTTCTTCGTGCTCTTCCAGGTCATTACGCTTTTCACGTTGTCAAGGGTGGGCAGAAGCCAGATTATCGATCTGCTGAAGGCAGCCAGGAAGCCGAAGAAAGTACCTGTTTTCTCCCCATGGCTGATCGCGCTATCGATCGTTTGTCTCCTTGCCGGTTACGGTTTGGCCCTCATTACAACAAGGCTAACCTTTATTCTGCTGACTCTCCCGATTTTATTTCTGGTTGTTGTCGGAACGTATTTCCTGTTTACACAGAGCAGCATAGCGCTTTTTCGCAAGCTTCAAAAGACGCATGCCTTGTATTACAAACGCACGAATATGCTGACGGTATCGCAGATGGTGTTCAAATTGAAGGACAATGCCAGGGTGCTGTTCATGGTTTCAATACTGAGCGCGGTCATCCTTACGGCATCCGGTACTTTTTACATTTATTATCAGAGCGGGCAGCAGCAATTACTGGACTATTTCCCCCAAACCTTTTCTATTGAAGAGGAGGGCCTGAACAAGCATGATCTCATCCAGCCTAACAAGGTCAAAGAAATTTTGAACAATGACGGGGTATCCGTAAACTACCAGTTGGAAATGGTGAACATCCCCATAACGTATCACAACGGGCAGTTGAACGAGGATTCCGAAGCCGTTCTTATAGCACAGCGCGATTACAACAGCCAGGCTGCAAGGATGAAAGGCATTGAACCGATCAACGTTAACGAAGGTCACGCTATGTATATCTATCCCTTTAGCGGTGACTTCAATGAATCCATCCAGGAGGGCGATGTGATTTCAGCCTCTGCCGGTGATCTGCCGCTTTCCCTGAAGCTGGAAGGACAACGAAACAAAACAATCGTGAATCTGATCGGTATGGAGCTGTTTGTCCTTAATGATGCTCAATTTGATCAGGTTGCCGCCAAGCTGCCGGACCATGACAAGTCCGTATACTATGGGTATGAATTAAACGATTGGGAATCTCTCAATGCCACAGTGAAAAAAATCCATGACCAAATTCCGCAGAAGCTGCGCGGGGGCTTTCATGAAAGAGTATCGCAATATCTGGACGGCAAACAGCTGAGCGCTCTGACGCTGTTTATCGGTATTTTTATCAGCTTCCTGTTTTTTATCGCTTCCGGAAGCATGATTTATTTCAAGCTGTTCACGGAGCTGCAGGAGGATCAGGCGCAGTACAAATCGCTAAGGCGGATCGGGATGACCATCAAGGAATTGCGGAAAATTACCTCCTTGCAAATCGGCATCATTTTCTTCGTACCGTTCGCCGTTGGTGTCATTCATGCTTCCTTTGCCTATGTGATATTGGGGAATGTAATGGCAGTCAGCGTCTGGCAGTACGGAATGGTCGTCATCGGGATCGTCTTCCTCATGCAGCTCATTTATTTTCTGCTCACGAGAAGAGCGTATATGAACAAAATTACGAGCATCCAGTAAGCAATCCTGCGAAATGATACGAAAGACCATAAAACGCACAATATGGCATCAACCTGTCAAAAAGCAGGATTCTTAAGGAGTGGAAAATACGTTATACTAGAGTCAATGTAGAGGGAAACGAGGCATTGGCTCAAGATGAATTCAACACATCCACGATCTTCAAGGCAGCGCATTTGGATCGCGGCAGCCGTAATCGGCGGGTTGATCCTGCTGTTTGCGGTTATTTTCATGCTGCTCCTGCATCGGCTGCAATCCGACGGTTCACGCTCGACCGTATCCCATCCGGCCGCAAATTATGAGTATATGACAACAAAAGCGTCCAACGGCATCGAGCTTGATATCCTGAAAAGCCGTCCCTCGAACGTAACCCTGGAACGTATTGACCAGAATGTTACCCTGTCCGACTATTATGGTATTAACGGCGGATTTTTCTTCGAAGGCGATCTGCTGAGTATTGCGATGGTCGATGGATTCCCGGTAGCAGGCGCAGAGGAAGAGTATGGATCAGGTTATGAAAATGTCAAATACCCCCGCGGCACGCTTGCCTGGGATGGGGCGAAGGACGAGCTGAGCGTGCAGATCGTGGCCAAAGCGTCGGAGCTGAAGGTAACCGACCCCAACCGCTTCTGGGCGCAAGGCGGGATCAGCATGAGCATTGGTCACGATGACATCTGGCGGCAGCAGGCCGATCAAGAGAATGCGCCCTTCCCCGATGATAAGCGGCTGAGGTCGGCTATGGTGTATGACAGCAAAGGGATGATCTATCTCGTGGTCAGCGGGATGGAAGGAACATTATCGGATTTCCGGGACGCTATTCTGGAAACCGTCGGCGACGGGCAGCTGGTGGACGGAATTTTCGTCGACGGGGATGGATCCTCCCAGCTGCAGGCCGCCGAAGCGGTGCTGCCCGGCGATAACCGGCCGGTGATGCAGATGGTGCGTTTGATTAATTAGAAATTCCCGCCCTGCGTTTACAACAACTCCCGGCTTCTGGAAGGATACTGGAAGAGATACTCGTTGAGCTATACCGGCATCCATTGTACAATAAGAAGCATAATCATCCTATTCAGGGAGTTGTTGAGATGCCTAGCGAGAACGTCCTTTGGGAAGGGAAGCCATTTAATTTCGGGATTCCGAGCTTTACGAAGTATACGATCACAGACCGCAGAATTATCGTGGAGAGAGGAATGCTCACCAAGAAACGCGAGGAAATTCAGCTGTACCGGATTCGCGATGTTTCCTTGAAGCGGAATTTGTTTGAGCGAATGATGAAATTAGGCGACATTACCATTCTTTCCACGGACACAAGCTCTCCTACGTATACGTTGCGGAATATTAAAGACAGCATCAAGGTGATGGATACTTTGGGCCTCGCTGCCGAGAATGCCCGAATCAAGAACCAGACGCATGAGCTTACGGAAATTCAGGTCTGATCCAGTTTTTAGATGTATTATATTGCAGGGAGATGGAGCTGCCGGCTAAAGGCGAGCTTCTTTTTTTGTATGCTATCATGTGGATTATCTATCATAATCATAGAAATAATAATATTGATGAATCATTATCGCTTCCAGTATGCTTTAGAAGCAGCAACATGATAATGAGGGGGACAACCAAATGACGACAAGGATAGCGGATATAATCATTCCCGACAGCAAGCTGGCTTTGGAGGCGGCTGAGCTTCTGAGAGAACATGGTGATTCTCTGCTGTGGAATCACTCGCATCGCGTCTATCTGTTCGGTGCTCTCCAGGGCGAGCAAGCGCAATGGAAGTACGATGCCGAACTGCTTTACATCAGCGCGCTGTTTCATGATTTGGGTCTCACAAAAACCTACAGCAGCCCGGATAAACGATTTGAAGTGGATGGCGCCAATGCCGCACGCAGCTTTTTGCAGCAGCATGGCGTTCCGGATGATGCCGTTCGTTTGGTATGGGATGCCATCGCCCTGCACACGACAATCGGGGTTGCCCAGTACAAGGAGCCTGAGGTTGCCCTGATTTATTCCGGTGTAGGCTACGATGTCATGGGAGAAAACTATGAGGGTATCTCTGAAGAGGTGCGTGAGCAGGTGGTAGCCGCATTCCCGCGCGGCGATTTCAAGAACAAGATCCTGCATGCATTCCTGGAGGGCTTCAGACATAAGCCGGAAACCACATTCGGCAATATCAAAGCCGATGTATGCGAGCTCCTGCTTCCCGGTTATAAGCGGACAAGCTTCTGCGATTGCGTGCTTCATTCGCCCTGGAAGGAATAGCCCCAGAAAAGAATCAGCAGGACAAAAATCAGACAATCCCCGGTATCGGGGGTTGTTTTCCTGTATAGTGGGGATAGTTATTTTTTTGTACGGCAAACTGGATTGAGGGAGGGAATATATGGAAATCAGACAGCTGGAGTATTTTGCAGCGATATGCCAGGAAAAGCATTTTACGCGGGCCGCGGAGAAATTAAATGTGACCCAGCCTACGCTCAGCCATCAAATCAAAGCGCTGGAGGATGAACTGGGAGTTCCTTTGTTCGACCGGATCGGCAAGAAGATTGCCATTACGGAAGCGGGACAGCTGCTGCTGAAGCACTGCGGACAAGTCTTCAACAGTCTAAGCAGCGCACGCGAAGAGATCAGCGAGCTGCAAAAGATCAAGCGGGGCAGCCTTGCTGTAGGCGCGCTGCCGGGCGAGCTGAGCCAGCTTGTCTCATCGCTGCTGCTGGATTATCATCGGAGCCATCCCCATATTCTGGTCAAGGTTGTCAGCTCGGATGATGTGGCGGAGCGTATTCTTCGAAGCGAGCTTGATTTGGCGATTACGATCCTTCCTGTCGAAGATGAGCGGATCACCGAGATTCCTTTGTACGACGAAGAGTTATGTCTGGTTGTTTCCAGCGGCCATCCGCTGGCTGCACGGGATGAGGCTGATATGGACGAAATCAGGGATTTGCCCTTTATCTTGTTTCCGCAAAATTACCGCTGCCGGGAGCAGATGGATCTGGCTTGCCGCGCCGAGGGGATCCATATAACGCCGGTTATCGAGACGGATTCAGCCATGTCCATTATCAATCTGGTAGAGGAGCAGGCGGGAATCTCGATTCTTTCCAGGACGCTTCTGAATCTGGCCCATAATGATAAAATCAAAATTTTGAAATTGAATGCCCCCGCCTTACACAGAAAAATTGGCGTCATTCATCACCGGGACAGGTATACCGGGTTTGCGGCACGCGAGTTTATAGAGCTTTTGCACCGGGGTGCTGAGGTTTCGAGTCTTCCCGACCGCACCATACCAACATCAACAGAGCTATAAAATGCCTTCCGGCGATTTTACAACTCTGTTTTTGTATGCCAGTACTGTTATTCATAACAGTGTCGGCAGGATTTCTAAGCCCCGGGAATGACCAGGGCCAGGTAGTTGGTGATCAACGCTGCATCTTCACTCTTGCATCTCACAGCAATATAACCATCGGGACGGATCAGCACAAGCTCGTTGCCTTCCGGAGCATAGGCTCGGTAAGCATCTCCCCTGCGGTCGACGAATACATTTGCGGCTTTCATATCCGTTCCGGCAATCCGGTGGACGTGCAGTTCTTCACTTTCGATGCCCGGCAGAGGGGATTCGCTGCTATCCGTGAATGCGAGCAGCGTCCAGTGCGGACCCCGGAGAAGGTCGAAGATGCTTCCTGCAAAATCCTCGCCGTGCAGGCCTGAGGCATCAGGCGCACGTTCTCCGGGCCGGGGACCTTGTTTACTTGCTTCAGCCATTGGCCGAGTGAGGGAACTGGCTGGGTAGGCGACGAGGAGACCGCTCGTGAGATCGTCGCTGATCGTGCCGAGCGATTTTGACAGTTTGCCGCTTTCTGTGACGGTTTTCATCATGGCACCGAGCTTCTTCGTACTATCCTCGAGCACGGTTCGGGCGATGGGCCGGCGCTCTTCGTCATAAGTCTCAAGCAAAGCGGCATCAGCTCCCCGCAGTACAGCAGCAAGCTTCCATCCCAGATTGTAGGCGTCCTGCATCCCTGTGTTCATGCCCTGGCCGCCTGCCGGGGAGTGTACGTGTGCCGCGTCGCCTGCGAGAAAGACATTGCCGCGTTGGTAGTGGTCGACCATACGGACGTTGACCCGGTAGATGGAGAGCCAGGATGCGTGAGTGATCACGACATTCGCCGCGCCGGCACGGCGACTGAGCATGGCCTGGTAAAGTTCGAGCGACGGCTGCTCCGGATTCTCGATATCCGGCGGAATCGTGCTCTGAAGCTGCCAGATGTCTGTGCTCGGCAGCGGTGTAAGCCCAAGCATCCCCTCCGCTGACGCCCAAACATGCATCCGGCTGCGGTCCAGGCCCTCAATGCGGACATCGCCGAGGTACCACCGTTGATTTTCGTAAGTATCTCCGACGAGCTGTGCGCCGATGAACTTGCGGATGCTGCTCTTCCCGCCGTCGGCGCCAACCACGTAACGTGCCCGAATAGTTCGGATTCCATTGGGGGTATCGACGGTGACAGCAGCGCCGCCCGGGTCCTGGCTGAGGCCCGTTGCAGTGGTGTTGAGCTCAACCTGGCCTCCGAACTGAGCGTACCGATCACGCAATGCAGCTTCCACGTCGAATTCGGCGATCCAGATCGGATTCGTATAGGGAGTGGAGAGCTTCCCGTCTGCAGCGACAGCTAGGCCCTGCTTGTCGACAAAATTTCCATCGACATTGTAATAACGGGCAGGGAGGTCCACTAAACCTTTTATGAGGATGCTTTTCGCGATACCCAGATCGTCGGCGACTTCGAGCGCGCGGGGCTGGATGGTCTTTGCGCGGGATGCAGTACTGTAAGACTCGGAACGCTCGATAAGACGATGTGAGATGCCGCGGCGTGCAAGATCACAAGCCAGGGTGAGTCCCGTAGGGCCGGCTCCGACGATCAGCACCTCCACCTGCAGGTCTCCTGGAACGGTTGAAGTTGATGAAATTGGATTCATAGATATTCCTCCTGTAAGATTGATTTGGGATCGCACAGGTAGTATACTATACCGTGTAGTGTAGAAAGTAAACTAAAAAATTATTCATACGCCCATAACTTCTCGTGAAACAGATCAATCTAACAATGGAGGAACCGCGATGACAAACAACATGGAAACGAAGATACTGCGCGAGGGCTCTGCCCGGAAACGTGCGGACATACTTGCAGCGGCACGAAATCTCTTTCTTACGGAGGGGTTCGACCGCTCAAGCGTTGATGCAGTGTCGGCGCAAGCAAAAGTGTCCAAAAGGACGGTCTATGACTATTTCGGCGATAAGCGCACCTTGCTGCTCGCCGTCATCGACGAGGTGGGCCAGTCTCTCATTAACTCGATACAGCATGCGATCGACCACAGTCTCACCGATGTTAAGGACCTTGAACAGGCGCTCATTGCGTTTTGTGAACAAATTGTCGCTTCCACATTCGGGTCCTCGGACTACGCAGCGCTCATTCGGCTGGTAACGATGGAGGCTGCACATTTGCCGGAGTCGACCTACGACTGGTTGGACAGCGCTCCGGAGATAGCCATCGCGGAGCGCCTTGCAGAATTCGGACGCAGGGGACAGCTGGAAATTCCTGACCCTCTGCTTGCAGCCAGACATTTTGCCGCTCTGACTTTTCTCCTGGTGTTCAACAATATGGGGCCATCCCGCAAGACGGAAGCTACGGCGGTCAAACGGACGATCGATGAAGGGGTACGTGCGTTTCTCCGCGCATATGCGCCCCGAATCACGTAATCCAACGGTTGCATTTTAATGCGATTCGGGGCTGAACGGGGCGGGTAAACCAACCAACATACGTGACACCGGACATGATTCGGCCGATTTTCCGGTGACGTTTATCTGTATGGTGAAGGTCTGGACGATGGGGACAAGAGTTAGGGAAACGGGCGTCTTCGCCCTTGTTCCCTTGATTCCAAATTGGGAAAGAAATCAAGACCAGTGATTTGCGGGATGATCGCAAGATTGACTTTTCCTCATATGAAAACAATTGGATTGACGGCAGATGGAATCCGCAGTATATTTAAATTGTTTCAAATGAAACAAAAAAGCAGTTTTGAAAGGAACTGCGGAGCGAAGGAAAGATAGTGAAATGAATGATAATCTGAAGACCAAACAATATATTCATGGTCTCTTCATCCATTTTCTTCATCTGAAGGAGCAGTACGAGGAGAGAGAAAGCGGAGCTTTTTTAGGAGAAGTCCAAAAGGTTATTTCGTTCGAAGCCCCATTGAATATGACGGAAATTCATGTGATTGCTTGTATCGGCGAGCATGAACCGATCAATCTGACGGCTATTGCCGACAGGATGGATATAAGCAAAGGCAACATTTCCAAAATCTGCGCCAAGCTGGTGAAGCAGGATTGGGCGCGGAAAACTCAATTGAGTGATAATAAAAAGGAAATTTTCTTTCGCCTGACTTCAAGGGGCAAGAAGCTGTTTGACCTGCATGAAGAGCTTCATGTGAAAGCGCAGGAACAATTTATGAGTTTTTTAGGCCTTTACAATGAGACTGAGCTGGAATTTGCCAAGAGATTTTTGGGAGACATTATTCAATTTTATGATGCCGACAAATGGTAAACAACCGGATTAGACAGGTGTAGTCTTGTCTGTCAATCCGGCAAGCCAGGCTTAATGCGATTGTTTCGAATGAAACAATATTTATGATGCCATGCTGCCAAATAGACCATGATGAACGGATGGAGCAGTGGAGATAGACTGGGGGTTCGCGCCTTTCCCCAAGCACAGTCTGTTTTGTTCAACATGCGTACAATGACCACAATCAGGAGGTTTTTATTATGAAAAGAATCAACCCGGGGACGCTGACGAACAGCGTGACCCATCTCATCTCTCACATTACGGTGGCGTCTTCGTCCAGACTGGCTTTCGTCTCCGGACAGGTGGCGTTGAATGAGAAGGGGGAATTGATCGGCAAGGGCAATTATGAATTACAGGTGCTCCAGGTCTTTACTAATCTGAGCTATGCACTTGAAGCGCTGAATGCCGGTCCTGAACATATTGTTCAGATGAAAATTCATGTCGTTGACCATCAGCCGGAATTGGTGGAAGTTATTTTCAATGCGGGATTCCAACTATTCGGTACAGCCTGGCCATTGACGGCAAGCACCTATCTGGGTGTTCAATCGCTTGCGCTGCCTGATTGGCTCATTGAAGTAGATATGATTGTAGAATTACCCTGATTTTATAAAAAAATAGGAGGGATCTATATGGATTTTGAAGTCATTATTGCAGGCGGAGGACCTGTTGGCATGCTGCTGGCAGCTGAGCTGGCATTGGCGGATGTAAAGGTTTGTGTTCTTGAACGCTTGAGGGAAAACCTGCCTTATTCACGTGCGCTTACGGTGCACCCACGCACGCTGGAAATTTTAGATATGCGGGGGCTGAAAACAAAGCTGCTGCAAAAAGGAACGCCTATATCAAGGGGACATTTTGCCGGCCTGGACACTCCGTTGGATTTCTCGGTACTGGACTCTTCCTCCAATTACACGTTATTTTTGCCGGAAATTGAAACAGAAAAACAACTGGAGGAGCATGCCAGAAGCCTTGGTGTGGAAATACGGCGGGAGGAAGAGGTTGTGTCGGTTCGTCAGGATGAATATGGGACTCGGGTTGTTTCCAACGGTCCGAGCGGCGTATCGGAGCTGACCGCGGCTTATATTGTGGGTGCAGACGGTGCAGGAAGCTTGGTCAGAAAGCAGGCAGGCATACCGCTGTCGGGTACCGATTCGGCATTCACCGCCATGCTGGGCGATGTTGTGTTGCCGGAGCCGCCTAGAGAGCCGTTGACCCGTTTCACCGCTCAGGGTATGGTTCTGATCGCACCTGTAACGGCACAATTGCATCGGGTGGTGCTGGTAGACCCGCAGAGGATGCATGTGCCTAAGGAAGAACCGGTTACGTTGGAGGAGCTTCGTTCGTGCCTGGTGCGTATTCTCGGCAGCGATCTCGGGATTACCGATCCCTTCTGGATGTCCCGTTTCGGGAGTTCGGCGCTGCAGGCTGAGGTTTACCGGAAAGGTCGGATTTTCCTGGCAGGGGATGCGGCGCATATCCATTTTCCGGCAGGTGGACAGGGGATGAATGTAGGTTTGCAGGAAGCGATGAACCTGGGATGGAAGCTGGCTGGGGAGTTGAAGGGCTGGGCCCCGAATTGGCTGCTGGACAGCTACCATGGGGAACGTTTCCCGGTGAATACGGCTTTGCTTAGAAATACCGAGGTTCAAGCCCTTATGCTGTTTGAATTCTCGCCGAGGATCATAGAGCTGCGAGACATGTTGTCCAAACTCCTTCAAGTTCCCGAAGCCAATTATTTATTTTCCTCCCAAATTTCTGCATTTGATGTCCGGTACGAGCCGGATGGCGGGATGCCGCTTCACCCGCTGAACGGCAGGCGTTTCACAGAATTGAAGCTGCAGCTGGATGACGGTGCAATCCGGAATGCTTATGAGCTGCTTCGCTCCGGCAGCTTTCTCTTCCTTCAACTGACCTCAGATGACCGCATGGATGACGTCGTTGGATTGTGGAATTACAAGCATGTTCAGGTGGTTCGTGCAGCGCTTGTCGGGATGGCTTCAGATTGGGACGACGTTCATACGGCGTTGATTCGTCCTGACGGATATATCGCATGGGCGGTTTCCCGCTCCGAGCCGGATCCTGCCGCAGAGATAAGGAAAGGAATGATCCGGTGGTGCGGAGGCCGTGATGACTCCTGAACGATTGGCAAGAAGCACAATGAAACAGACAGGAGGAAGAGCAGATGAGTCTGTCGCAACTGGTCAGAGAACGAAGAAGCATCCGGAAGTTTAACAAATTGCCTGTATCACAGGAATTGATCGTGGAATTATTGGAAAAAGCAACGGAGCTGTATGAACCGGGGGAAGCTTCAAGCTGGCGCTTCATTTATGCGGGAACACCGGAATCGCGGCAGAGGCTGGCGGATTATATGATATCCAAAATGAAAGAAAACAAGCTGGTCAAGCTAGTTCCCAATAAAATGATGGACAGTATTGCGAAGCGGTTGGCCGAGGTGCCCGCCAGTCTAATCGTGGTTGCAGAAACCGATCCGGATCGCCGTAAAAACGATGAGATTTATGCCGGGGCCAGCAGTATCATGCAAATTTTTCAATTGCTCGGCTGGGAAAGGGGATTGGGCATGCTCTGGGATACGGAACGTTTGATCCAAAATGAGCTTTTCTTCAGCCGGATTGGAATCCATGAAGGCGAACGTCTCGTTGGCATTCTTCATATGGGGTATTTCGACAAAGCGCCGAAGGGACGGGGACGAACAGCTGCGGAGAAGAAATGGACTGTATCCGGTGGGGACGGAATTGTCCAATAACGGCAATCCAGAAGACAAATGAATCGAATAAATGTTGATGGGAGGCGGGCAAGATGCAATTAGCTGATATCCGGACGGGAATGAGGGATGCATCGCATTTTCAAAATCGTCCAGTGCCGCAGCAGCTTGTGCTGGAAATGCTTGATGACGCCGTTTGGGCGCCGAATCACGGACTCAGGGAGCCATGGAGATTTGTTTATGTGGATAACGGGAGCGGAGATGCCATGCAGAATTTGCAAGAACCGGCTCCGGCCTATCTCATTGTTGTGATGAAGGAGGATCCGAACCCTCACAAGCGGGATGAGGACTTTGCGGCCGTCTTTTGTCTGATTCAGAATTTCCGGCTGCTTGCCCGGGAGAAGAAGCTGGGCGTGAGACGGACGATGCATGAATGGATCTATGACCAGAAACGGTCCCGTCTATTTGGCGTCCGGGAGAAGGAGTGCATTGCGGCTGTCCTCGATCTGGGATATTTCGATCAAATGCAGGAAGCATCATTCACCCCTTTGATTGAGCTCAAATTCGAATTGCTTTAGTGTTTGCCGACCGGCACAGCAGAGATTGAACGATGAACGGGAAGGGTCACTCCATGGAGAGACCCTTCCCGTCTTGGCATGCATTTGCGTGGATAATCCAGCTTCGACACAGATTGAGAACCGCTATATAAAAGATAATTACCGCTGCGTGCCGCAGCTCTATTTTGCCATTCTGGTCGTAATGAACATATGAAAACGGTCATAGCCGCGGTCCGTCAATACGAATCTCATAAAAATAAAAAATCTCGCGAAGGAACCTGTCAAATAACGTGTTTTGGGCTTTTTCGCCAGGAGCGATTTCTCGATGGTCCGGGCCACGACATCCGGGTCGGAGGTGCTGCCGCCTGAAGAAGCCATCAGCTTGGCGTTCATGACCGCAAGCTTCCGGTACGCGGTATGTCCGGATACCTTCAGCAGTGAGTCGCTCGCGATCCCGCTCCATTCCGATTTGACGCCTCCGGGCTCAATAATAATGACATCGATTCCCATATCCTTAAGCTCGAGACGAAGGCAATCGCTCATCCCTTCAACCGCATATTTGGTAGCATGGTACCAGCTGCCCAGCGGTTCATGCGTTCTGCCGCCGATAGAGGAAATATTCACAATTTTCCCCGATTGATTATTCCGCATATAGGGCAGCGCCAGCTGCGTCAATCTGGCCAAGCCGAATACATTCACCTCAAACTGGTATTTTCCCTCCGAGAGGGGCACATCCTCCAAAGCGCCATATGAGCCGTATCCGGCATTATTGATCAAAACATCGATGCGGCCCTCCTGCGCAATAATATGCGCTACCGCATCCTGCATGGACCCGTCATCCGATACGTCAAGCGCCAGCAGATGAATTCCCGCCTGCTCCAGATGACGCATCTTCTCAACCCTTCTTGCACCCGCATAGACCGTGAACCCTTTTTTATGAAGCCGGATAGCGGCCGCTTCGCCGATTCCTGAAGAAGCCCCTGTAATCAGCACAACTTGTTTTTGCATGAGGATCACTCCATTCATTTTGGAATTTAAATTCCATAAAAAATGTATAACTTCTAAGCATGAATGTCAAGAATTTTTGTAAATAAGTGATAAATTCGATTGGTTTATCTCTTTTTGACTTTCGGAATCAGCATGGGTATAATAGATTTAGAACTAAACCGGAATTTAAATTCCAATACAGCAATTGATATATCTCGGGTCATTACAGGATATCGTTGGAATCTTTTTTCCAAAGCCATTTGCCTGGAAGGGGAAGTTGATGAGCAAGCTGGAAGATATTATGGAGGCTACGCTTGATTTGATTGTCGAGGAAGGGCTGGACTCTGTAACGTTCGCCAAAATATTCAAGAGGGCTTCGGTCGGCGCCGGGACAGTATATAACTATTTTGAGAATAAAGAGCAATTAATCAACGAGCTGTATAAGAAATCAAGATTGAATATGAGCAGCAGACTGCTGATTGATTACGATCCCGACTCAGGCTTGTATGCGAGATTCAAATGTCTGGTGCAGAATTACCTGAAGTATGCGCGGGATTTTTCACGTGAATTCATTTTCGTCGACAGCTATTCTTTCTCTTCATCGATACCTCCTGAAGTGCGAAATCTGAATGAGGACGGGGGAATCAGGGAGCTGCTATCCGTCATCCATGAAGGGCAAAGGCTTGGCATTCTCCAGGATATGGAGCCGTATATGTCGATTCAGATTGTGCATGGCATTATTTCTTCCATCGTCCGCGGGTTCCATATTCAGAAGTATCCGCTCAACGAGCTTCAGCTTCAGCAAACCGTTGATGCCTGCTGGAAGGCGATAAAATTCTGAAGCTGGACAGCCTTATCTTCAGCATGTGAGGCAGCTTATTTGCGTTTCCTTCTCCTCTTATCGAAAAATTCAAACAATAGCCATGAAAAGGGCACAGTTTAGCCCTAATTGGCCGCATACACAGGGATGATTCTAAAGTAATGTAGGAGTAGAAGGAAGTATTGGCGCGTTAGCAGCAAAAAATGCTTTAGGAGGTCTTTCGTATGATTATTGAAAATGCGGGCATTAAAGGAATTGTCAATGATCTTGCTTATCTGGACGAAGTAACGACGAAGCTTGGTTTCGTTCGTTGGCAGTGGGAATATACACGGGCTACGTATGATTTGAAAATAGAAGAAAAATCCGATGGCGAGGATTATTTTCTCCGCTTCAATGCCAGAGCCATTGAGGGCAAGCTGGAATCTCCTTATGCGGTGCTGCAGCTGGGAGACGCCTATATTGGCAGAGCCACTTTCCCGCATGGCCTGGATTATGAATCGCCGATTCCGGAGCCCGTCCTGAGGGTGTCCCGGCGCAAATTGTCGGAGCTGCAAAGTCTGCTGAGCCACTCTGAAGGCGTGAAGGAAATTATGACCAGAGACTGCGTCACGGTGCCGGTCCATGCCAGTCTGCATGATGCCGCCCTGCTTATGAAAGAACGCAATATTGGCTTTCTTCCGGTCATTGGCGAGGGCAAGGAACTGGCAGGCGTCATTACGGACCGCGATCTGGTTATCCGCGGCTATGCGGATCATCAGGACGAGTCGGTGACGGTCGGCGAGATCGTCAGCAAGGACATCACAACAATATTGCCAAGCGCGACGATAGAGGAAGCGGCCAGGATTATGGCAAAAGAGCAGGTCCGCCGACTTCCCGTAGTGGACAATGGACGGCTGCTCGGCATCGTAGCGCTGGGGGATATTGCCTCGCGTAAAATCCTGGCCCACGAGGCCGGAGAAGCACTGGGTCAAATCTCGCTGCCGGAGCAGGCCTGATTCATCATTCATGTAGAAATCGTGAAGCCCCCGGGATCAACTTGATCTCGGGGGCTTTTTATAGGTATGATTACGTTGAACCATAAGCAGGATGGAGGAATATAAAACAATGGAAATTATATTTCATGGACACTCTTGTGTACAGCTTGTAACGGAAGGCAAGTCGCTGCTGATTGATCCTTTCCTGAGCGGCAACCCGCTCACAGCTATCAAGCCGGAGGAGATCAAGACCGACGCGATTCTGCTCACGCATGCGCATGGGGATCATATTCTGGATGCGGAGCCGATTGCCCGCAATAACGACGCTCCGGTCGTTGCCATTGTAGAGCTTGCGACCTACATGTCCTGGAAGGGCGTCAAAACCGTTGGCATGAACATGGGCGGAACGTTCGATCTGGGCTTCGCGCAGGCCAAAATGATACATGCCTTCCACAGCTCGGGTATCGTGCTGGAGGACGAGCAGCGGATCATGTACGCAGGGATGCCGGCGGGTTATATCATCCGTGCCGAAGGACTGACGATTCTTCATGCTGGCGATACATCATTATTTGGCGATATGAAGATGATCGGCGAGCGTTATAAGATCGATGTCGCTTTTGTTCCAATCGGCGGCCATTTCACAATGGACCCGGAAGATGCTCTGCAGGCAGCAAAGTGGTACGGCGCCAAGCTGACCATACCTGTTCATTACGATACTTTCCCGCCTATCCGCCAGGACGGGAGCGCGTTCGTCAAGGCTCTGGAGGAACAAGGCTTGAGAGGCCAGGTGCTCGCACCGGGCGAGCGGATCGAACTCCACGCACAGAATTAAGCGGCCCCGAGAGGCGCTGCCGGTTTACAAGAGAGAAAGCCCTCAGGATCTTTGGATCCTGAGGGCTTTTTCCTTCCAGCTTTTGAAGAAGCTGTATTTGGAAACCGTAAACGATAAACGAAAGAAAAAGATGTGATTTCCTATTTACAAACCGATGATCGGTATATATAATAACGGTATAATAGGTTTCGATTAAGGATGGTGAATGGAAGCATGGCGCCGCTTATTGGTCTTATGGGTTCTTTTCTTGTTTTTCGGATAATCGGGTGGTTAGGATGGGAATATGTGAATGATTGGGGGATTGCCCTCCAGTTTGGGGTGGCAGTGATGTTTCTGCTGACTGCCCCGGGGCACTGGGGGAAGCTTCGCAGGGAGCTGATTGCCATGGTTCCTCCAAGGCTGCCCCGCCCTGCATTCGTGGTTACGCTGACCGGATGGATGGAAATTGCCGGAGCCATAGGGATGGTCATACCCGCGACGGCAGCCATTGCTGCGGCCGCTCTTGCGCTCATGCTGCTGGCTATGTTTCCGGCTAACGTATACGCAGCCAATCACAAGCTCACGCTTGGCGGGAAGCCGGTATTTTCGCTGGTGCCGCGTACGGTACTGCAAATTATTTTCCTGGCTGCCGTCATACTGGCCGGATGGCTTCCGCTGCAGGCTGTGACAACCTGACAATAGAAAGGACGGATTCAAGGATGAAACAGGAAGACCGGCGTGAACAGACCAAGCGGCTGCTGCTGGATACAACGGAGGAGCTGATTCTGGAACAAGGCTGCAGCAAAACGACCCTAAACGATATTATGCAGCGCTCCGGGCTTTCCAAAGGAGCCATATTTCATTATGTATCGGGAAAAGACGAATTGTTTGCCCAAGTACTCGAAACAAAGCTCGAACAGAAGAACGAGAATTTCATGAAAGCTGCAGGTACGAAGGAATTCGATGGACCGATGAATACCATTTCAAGCGGATTTGCGCAACTGGAGAACCGCAATAACGCGGCCAACCTCATTCTGATGTATTTAATCGGCAAAAGCGACCGGCCGGAGGTTGCCCAAATCGTCGGCAAATTTTATACCCAGGCGGTGGCAACCTCCAAAAGCTGGATAGTAACAGGCCAGAACGCCGGAGTTATTCCTGCTGGCCTTGATCCGGATCAAACGGCCGAGCTGTTTGAGCTGATTACTTTTGGACTGCGGATGCGGAGCTTCTTTGGGGCTGCGGATTCCGCTTTTGGCGCGAAAGAATATGCCGGGTTTATATCCGGGATTCTGCAGCCCGGACACAAAAAGGAGGACTGACAAGCCATGAAGCTTCTATTATTCATGCATCTTATCGGCTGCGTGCTGTTTCTGGGCAATATTATAACAGCGGCATTTTGGAAGGTCCGGGCCGATGTGAAGGGTGATGCGGCCATGATTCACCAGACGGCGAAGAATGTGATGCTGGCCGATTACGCTTTTACGCTGCCAGGACTTGTGCTGATCGTAGTATCCGGCATCATGATGGCTGTGAAGTCAGATTACGCAATGTGGGGGATGAGCTGGCTGACAGCCTCGTTGATTTTGTTCGTTATCACGGGCATTCTGTGGGCAGCGGTGCTGCTGCCGCTTCAGAGAGGAATGATCAGGCTCAGCGCGGAAGCGGTCAGCGGCGGCGGTGTTTCGCAAGCATACCGGAGAATGTCCGCGTATTGGGCGGTATTTGGCACATTGGCGACGCTTGCGCCCGTTGTGATTTTGTTTTTTATGATCAGCAAGCCTTTTTAAAAGCAGCCGCTAGCCTTTTGGGTATCATTTGATCAGCCGCGTATAATAATAGAGCCGATCGGATTGACGGTTTCGATTCTCAAGCAGATGTCTTCACTCGATCTGCCCAAATAGGGTATGATAAAGCTCTGGAGCTTTTTACATATCTGGACAGGAGTGTGGCTGGTATGGAATATCGTTATCTTGGGGCAAGCGGAGTGAAGGTCTCCGTTCTGGGGCTGGGCACGAATTCATTTGGTACAAGAGCGGACAGAGAGGCATCCATGGGAATTATTCATCATGCCCTGGAAAATGGAATTAATTTTATCGATACCGCGAATATCTACACCAAATCCGAATCCGAGAAAATAATCGGTGAGGCGCTGGAGGGGCATCGGCACCAGGTCGTACTGGCAACCAAAGCCGGGCTTGTAAAGGGTGACGGCCCCAATGAAAGAGGCTCATCCCGGCATCATTTGATGATGGAGCTGGAAGCAAGCCTGAAGCGGCTGAAAACCGATTATATTGACCTTTACCAAATCCACACATTCGATCCCAATACGCCGCTTGAAGAAACGCTGCGGGCTTTGGACGATATGGTGCGTGCAGGGAAGGTCCGATATATCGGGGCTTCCAATTATGCCGCCTGGGAGCTGATGAAGGCGATTGGCATCTCGGAGAAGTCGGGACTCAACCGTTTTGTATCCAATCAGGTCAGTTATTCCCTGGCGGATCGCATTCCTGAGAATGAGCTTGTCCCGATGTGCCTTGATCAGGGCGTGGGCATCATTCCTTATTTCCCTCTGGCGGGGGGCATTCTGACAGGCAAATATAATTCACCGGAAGCCGCGCCGGAAGGCTCGCGAGCGGATAAGGATCCCAATTTCAAAAGATATCTCGGCGGCGACAAGATCCGTTTGGGGCAGGAGATCGCACGATTGGCGGAGGCCCACGGGTACAGCCCCGGAGTGCTGTCGATCGCCTGGCTGATCCGCAGGCCTGCAGTCTCAACCGTTATTGTCGGGGCAACTAAAGCCGGGCAGGTTACCGAGAATCTGGCAAGTGTTCCGCTTGCCATCGGTGCGGAGCTTGCGGCAGAACTGGACGAGCTCAGCCGTTCATTCCGTTACGGCGAGCCCTTTGCTCTCTTCCGCCTGCCATCCTAGCGCCCTTACATTATTTTGGCATATGTTCTATAATAATTGATGATGCGACATTGTTCATGCAAGGTATTCTTGTGCTTGAATCCGTTGGACAAGCCGTGAGCAGACAAAAATACTGGAGGTTAGGGAAATGAAATTCTTTATTGACAGTGCAAATATCGAGGATATCAAGAAAGCATACAAAATTGGAGTTTTGTCCGGAGTTACGACCAATCCGTCCCTGGTTGCCAAGGAAGGCATCAAATTCGAAGACCGTATTGCTGAAATTTTGCAGCTTGTGCCTGAGGTTGAATCTGTTTCCGCAGAAGTAACGCCAGACGCGATCACTGCTGAAGATATGAAAGCCCAAGCCGATGAGCTGATCAAAATAAATGGCGGAGACAAGAACGTCACCATCAAAGTCCCTATGACCCTCGCAGGCCTGGAAACTTGCCGCTACCTCGCCAAAAAAGGCGTCAAAGTCAATGTAACGCTGATCTTCACCGTGAACCAGGCGCTGCTCGCCGCCCGTGCAGGCGCAGCTTATGTTTCTCCGTTCCTGGGCCGCCTGGACGATATTTCGGAAGACGGCGTCCTGCTGGTCGCAAAAATCGCCGAGCTGTTCCGCGTGCATAATCTGGATGCGCAAATCATCGCCGCTTCCGTCCGCCACCCGGATCACGTGACCCGCGTAGCGATGGCTGGCGCGCATATTGCGACTATCCCATACAGCGTCATCGAGCAGCTGACGAAACATCCTTTGACAGACCAAGGCATCGAGAAATTCGCTGCCGACTGGGTGAAGGCTGTCAAGAACTAAAACTCTCGGTTACAGCTTGGCAATCGTACTGAGCCCGAACCTTCCTGCCAGAAGGTTTGGGCTTTTTTGACCTTTGCCGCTTATGGATATAATGGAAGGAATCGGGCTGTACGGTTCATTTCAGCCGGAAACGGGGATGTATAGTTCAATGATGTAAGGAGGGATTATCCGATGACAGTAAATGAAATGTATCTGGTGACTGCAGCAGAGATGAGGGAAATAGACCGGCATGCCATTGAAGCGATCGGCCTGCCGGCAATGGTCCTAATGGAGAATGCCGGGCGGGCGATTGCGGAGGAAGCGGTGGAATTTGCACGCAAGCAGGGCCAGGAATGCGGCCGGAATGGACAAGACAGCGGGTTCCGCTGGCTGATTCTTGCCGGCAAAGGGAACAACGGCGGGGACGGGCTTGTCTGTGCAAGACATCTGGCTGAGATGGGGTATGAAGTTGGTATTGTTTACGCGGTGCATCCTGATGAGTTGAGGGCTGAAGCGGCGCTGCAGCGGGATATTGTACGGAAGCTCGGTTTGACTGAACTTCCGGAAGCCGTGAATGAAGACGGTTCCTGGGAAATTTCCTGGCGCAGCTGGGACGGCATTATTGATGCCTTGCTGGGAACAGGGACGACAGGCGAGCCCCGCGAACCGTACGCTTCGCTCATTCGGGCGGCAAATTCCAGCGGACTGCCCATTATATCGGCAGATATCCCAAGCGGGCTGGATGCGGATACCGGAGCGGTATCCGATGCTTGCGTGAAGGCGGATCTGACAGTGGCGCTTGCATATAGCAAGCGCGGTCTGCTGCTGCACCCGGGAGCCGAAGCAGCCGGCAGGGTTGTGGTTCGTTCTATCGGCATTACGGAGGGTCTGGCCAAGTTTATTGGCGTAAATACATATGTGCTGGATACCTCCGGGTTGACCCGCAAGTTAAATCTGCAATTTCCCCAAAACAGGCCGCAGGATTCCCATAAAGGCACTTATGGTCATGTGCTGGTTCTGGCCGGCTCCGCTGCAATGAGCGGCGCGGGCGTATTGTGCACGAAAGCTGCATTAAGAGGCGGCAGCGGGCTGGTCAGCTGGGCGCTGCCGGGGCGTCTGGCACCGGAAATGATAGGAGTGCTGCCGGAGGCGATGCTCCTCGGTCTTGACGATGGCGGGAGCGGCCAATGGGGAACAGGGCATATACCGGAACTGCTCGCAGCGGCCAAGGGAAAGCAGGCGGTCGTGATCGGGCCGGGTCTCGGCAGATGGGAGGGCGACGCGAAATGGCTTCAGGAGCTGTGGGAAGGCATCGAAGCGCCGATGGTTATCGATGCCGATGCGCTCAATATGTGGGCCGATTACAGGAAGCTCGCAAACGAAAGGTCACAGGATCTGTCTGTTGAAGCAAATGACAGTGTGCAGGCTCCGGCTGCCTGGCAGCGGCGGGAAGCAGCGACGATTATTACGCCGCATCCCGGCGAAATGGCGCGGCTGTGCGGGTTAAGCACGCCGGAGGTGCAGCGTGACCGGATCGGGATTGCGCGCAGATTTGCCAGGGAGCAGGATGTGATCGTTGTGCTTAAAGGGGCTCGCACAGTGGTGGCGGCTCCTGATGGGGATGTCTATGTCAATACGACGGGGAATCCGGGGATGTCTACCGGGGGTTCGGGGGATGTGCTTGCAGGTATAATCGGCAGCCTGCTCGCCCAAGGTCTGGATGCGATTCAGGCCGCTGCCCTCGGGGTTTACTGGCACGGTATGGCGGGAGATCGGGCTGCTGCATCCAGATGGTCCAATGCTTCGCTCATTGCGGGCGATATTATTGATGCTTTGTAAGCCGGGTTTCCCGTGCAGGATATGAAGCTAGGCAGCAGCGATGTTTGCACTCCCTGTCACAGGGTGCTCAATAACGTAAACCCACTGAATATGCCAAATCTTGTCGCAAAATAAGCATGGCGGGCTGCCTGCGAGCAGTCCGCCATGCTTATTTGCTATTCTTTTGGAGATTGATGCGGCAGCTGCAGCCATATAATTGGAAAGTCATACCGCTTACATTTTCCAAATCGGGGGTCCCTTCATCAAGTAGTTGCAGATTGCCTGAGTGATGGCGAGCAAGCCGAAATTGATCAGCAGGAAGTACCACTCATCCCACCAGACGAGGCTCCGCTGGATTCCCGCTGCCTTCAGAGCCATTTCCACACACATGATGCACAGCAGGGCGAACAGGTATTTCGACACCGCATGTTTCCAGTAGCGGGTTACAACAAACGTTATAAATAGACTGACGGCTATACAATAAACCGTTCCGAAGGCGGTTGTATCACGGGACGGATTCTGGAACCAGCCAGGCTCATAAACCCGGTTCGAGAAGGCCATAATAGGAACAATATTCAATGTATCGGAAATCGCCAACGCAATCAGAAAAAGCAAAAGTCCGAGAACAAATCCGCTCAGAGGGCGGAACATGCTGTGATACAACCATTTGGCAAAAGGGAAATAAACCAGAAGGCCAATAGCCGTATAGCCCAGCCGCCACCAGTTATCGGCATAGATATGAAGCTCCCGGAATAGCCACTCGATCCCGACAAAAATTCCGGTAAACACCAGTATCCAGATCCAGCCCAGCCGAAAAGTCGACAGGAATACGGCAATGGTAGGCAAAGCCAGGGCGTTGGAGGCGATAGCGCCCAAATTGCTGTCGAAATAAGCATTATCTTCAATGAATTTCGGATAATACTGATAGCTTCCCAGAAATGTATAGATAATGGTCTCAATTATATATCCAAAGCCGATCATGGCTATGAACAGCAGCACGCTTCGCACTTCTCTTTTTTTAATAAAGATATAGAGGAGAAGAGCCGCGCTTAGAATCGCCAAACCCAGGTACCAATAAGAATTTGCGCTCATAAACATATCTCCATAATCTTGTTTTACTTACCAGTATCGTACTTCTTCCTGTTTTTATACCTTTATCCATACCTGGAGCAAGCCGTCCTGCCTGTGATGACTGTCATATATGCGGGAAAAATGAATAGGAATAGATAGAGTTAGCGGCATGTCCAGCCTCTCTTAAAACACGGGGAAGGCATGCAAACAAGCAGGAGGGACTGATGCTGGTGATGGAGCAGGCAACTCCGGTTATTGCGATATTGGGGATCGGTACGGCCGTCCCGGACTATAAAATGGATCAAAATGACGTTTCGCAGCGGCTGTCCGATGCGCTCCGGGATCATTCCGATTCCAGACGCTGGGCCAAACGGATTTTTAAGCAGTGCGCTGTGGAAACACGCTATACCTGCGAGCCGAATTTGCTGCAGGATGCAGATAGCTGCCGTTATTTTCCGCATAATTCCACTGTTGAAGCGCCATCTACCGCCCAGCGGATGCAAATATACAAGCGGGAGTCGGTTCCTCTTGGTATGAAAGCCGCAAGGGCTGCCCTTCAGGACAGTGGTATAGCGCCGTCTGAGGTGACCCACTTGATTACAGTCAGCTGCACGGGACAGTTTCTTCCGGGTATGGATGCGGCGATAACCAAGCAGCTGGGACTCAGCTCTACTGTTAACCGGATTCCGCTCAATTTTCTGGGCTGCGCAGCCGGATTGAAAGCTATTTGCCTCGCGAGGCAGCTTGCTGCTGGAGATCCAGCGGCACATATATTAATCGTCAGTGTCGAGCTGTGTACGCTGCATATCCAGCCCTCCAGCAAGAGGGAAGCGCTTTACGCGGCTTCATTCTTTGGCGATGGAGCGTCCGCATGTATTGTCGGTCCGGCTCGTGCCGCCCACAAGGGGTTGTTCCAGCTGGGAGAGGAACTTTCCGCCTTGCTGCCGGACTCGTCCGAAGAAATGGTCTGGGAGGTTGGCGTTCACGGCTTCGATCTGTATTTGTCCACGGCTATCCCCAGACTGATCGGACAAGTCATTCCAGCGGAAGTGAAACGCCTGCTGCCGGATGACGTTATGCCTGAATTATGGGCGATCCATCCCGGAGGCCGGGGAATTGTCGATGCCCTGCAGGAGGCGTTCGAGCTTACAGATGAGCAGACAGCGCCGAGCCGGACCGTGCTTCGCGATTACGGGAACGTATCCTCAGCAACCCTGTTGTTCGTGTTGAACGAGATGAGGCGGACGCTGGAAGCAGCCGGTTCAAGCCGGGTAAGCGGGCTTGCGCTGGCATTCGGACCAGGGCTTACGGTGGAAATAATCAAATTCACCTACCTGCCGGCCACCATTATTGAAAAGCAGCCTGTTGTGAGTTCAAGTGTTTAAAAGGTTGAGGCAGCGCGCCGCCGAGCCGGAACTGATGGATGACTTCGCAAAAGGCGGGCCGGAGCTGCGCGAGGCGCTGCGGCATTTGCGCCGCTTGAACCGGATCTTCGCGGCTGCGGCGCCTACACTCCTCGGAGTCAGACGATTATGGATGGAAGCGGGAAGGCCTGCCTCCTTGTCTATTTTGGATGCGGGCTCCGGCTCGGGAGATGTGAACGCACATCTTCTGAATTGGGCGGACAGGAACAAGATTGCCATGACCATCACTTTGGTTGATCTTACGGAGGAAGCCTGTGTGGAAGCCAGAATACTCTTCCGGAACGAACCGCGGGTCAAGGTGATCCGGAAGGATTTGTTTGCCCTGCAGGAAGGCATTGCGGACGTGGTAACGGGAACGCAGTTTGTTCACCACTTTCCGGAGGACGAGCTCCCCGGGGTGGTCGAAAGGCTGCTTGACGTGTCGCGGCTCGGAGTTGTGATCAATGACATTCACCGCCATTTTATACCTTGGTCGGCGGTATGGCTTACGGCGCGGCTGATTTCCAAAAACCCGTATATCAGGCATGATGGACCATTATCGGTGGCAAAAGGCTTTCGCTCTTCTGATTGGAGGAAGCTTCAACTCGCTCTTGAAAATCCCCATATGACCTATTCCTGGCGGCCTTTGTTCCGATATGCCGTTGTCATTCAAAAGACAAGCCCTACGATCCTTCCATAGGAGTTGGAAAGTATGATGTATGACGCCATTGTGCTGGGGGCGGGAATTGCCGGAAGCAGCATGGCCCTGTCGCTGGCCAGGCAGGGCTGGAACACGCTGCTGGTTGACCGGCATTCGTTTCCCCGCCATAAAGTGTGCGGAGAATTTCTCTCTCCGGAATCCCAGAGCATGCTGAAGGCGCTGGGCCTGCAGGAAGCGCTGGATCAGATCGGTCCCGTCCTGATCACCCGGACGCGTCTGATCTTCAATCGCGGGAAGCAGCTGGAAATCCCGCTGCCCGGGACGGCGCTTGGAATAAGCCGCTATCGGCTGGACTCCGAGCTTCACCGCGGGGCGCTGCGGGCTGGTGTCCAGGTGCAGACGGACACAACCGTAACCTCCGTCTATACAAGCGGATCGGGATACCTCGTTGAGGCTATGCAGAGCAAGCGAAGGGTCGCCTATCAGGCGCGGATTGTCATTGCCGCATGGGGCGCTAATCCGCGCGCGGGTCTTCCCGGCAGCAGTCAGCCCGAGCGTTCCTTAAAGGACAGGTATATGGGGGTGAAGTCCCATTTTTCGGGAATCGGGAAGGAGCCGGTTGTCGAGCTGTATTTTTTCCCTGGCGGGTATCTGGGAATTTCGCCGGTCGAGAACGGCTATGTCAATGCAGCCGCTCTTCTGCGGCAGGGAACATTCGGGCATACAGAAGACAAATCCGTTCTCGGAATGATCCATGCCGCAGCCGGCAGAAATTCACGGCTGTCCGGGCGTCTGGCCGATGCTGTTCCGGCTGCGGGCACGCAAGCGGCTGTCGCGCCGGTCAATCTGAAGCGGGAGCTGCTGGCCTGGAATGTTGTTCCCCAGGTGGGCGACGCAACGGTCATGATTCCGCCATTATGCGGCGACGGCATGTCAATGGCTTTGCGGTCGGCAGAGCTGTGCGCACCTCTTGCTGGCGGCTATCTGCGCGGGAAAATTTCTCTCCAGGAGTGGGAGCATCTCTACACACAATCGGTTCTTCGCGAGTTCCAGCGTCCTCTGCGATGGGGAAGAAGGCTTCAATGGATGTTCGGCGTCCCTGTGCTGCCCCGGTTGGTATTGGGCGCAGCGCAATTTACGCCCCGGCTGGCATTCGGCATGGTTCAGGCAACGAGATTGAGCGATCATTCGTAGAAATACATCCGTTAGGAGCATGGTTATGGGCTTCCATCTGCTTGCGGTGATGTCGCTTCGCCATCCGAAAATAATCCTTCTCCTCTGGGCTGTCTTCCTGGCCTTTTTTGGGTCCTTTGCTTCCCGGCTGCCTGGTGTTCTGCAGGATCACGGTCTTTCTCCGACAGGAGCCAGTGAACAGGTCAAGCGGATTCTCGCAGCTGACTTTCATATCCCCGAGGAGCCTGTTATTCTCGTATTCGAGAAGAGAGCGTCGGTATCTCCGGAAGTATTCAGACGGTTCATTGAGCGGACGATGCAGCAGCTTCAAGCTGCAGAAGGAGTGAGTCAAGCATGGTCCCCGCTTGACGGGGCCGGAAGAATGAGGGGGAATTATGCCTACGCGCTGCTATCTTCCGATATCGGGATCGGCGATCGGGCCTCCGTTCTGGAGGATTTGCGCAGCAGGCTGCCGGTTGACCGGGATATGGCCGTTGGCATAACCGGGAAAGCGGCGGTGCAGGCCGATGTCAACCAGGCAAGCGAGCATGATATGAGACAGGCGGAGGCAATCGGAATCCCTGCCGCCTTTATCATTTTATTGCTCGCTTTCGGTGGCATCGCAGCGGCCGTCATCCCTGTGATGGTTGGATTAACGGTGGTTGCAGGCTCTATGGGGATCATGTACATGGCCGGAACCCAGATCGGACTGTCGAACTTTGTCCTGAACGTAATCCCGATGGTGGGACTTGCCCTCAGTATCGATTTTGCCTTGATGCTGGTCAGCCGTTTCCGGGAAGAGCTGACGAGCGGCGCGGTAGTGGAACAAGCGATGATCACAACGATGAAAAGCGCAGGGAGAGCAATCTTGTATTCCGCTCTAAGCGTGTTTTTTGGACTGCTCGGGATCTTGTTTATCCCGCTGCCTATTTTTACGACTGTCGCTATCGGGGCCATGACGGTGCTTGTTGTGTCGGCGCTGGCCGCACTAACGCTGGTTCCGGCACTGCTGGCCATGCTGTGGCCTGCGATTCAGGTGAAGCGGAGCTCTGCACGGACAATCCGCAGGACCCCTATCTGGCATGCATGGTCATCCTTTATCATGAACAGACCACGCCGGTCTGCTCTGCTGGCGTTCTTCCTTCTGGGCATCTGTATTCTGCCTGCTGCAGGTATGAAGCTCGCGGTCCCGGATGCCGGTTCCCTGCCGCCTGACTATAAGTCCCGCCTGGCCTTCGATGTTTATCAAGCCGAGTTTGTTTCCCCTTCCGTTTCAACTGTCTATATCGTGGACGGGGAGGAGCGGCAGGAGCAGGACAACCGGAATCCGATCGATGCCGGCCCGCTCACCCTCGCACTGAAAACCGATCCTCGTGTGCTGCGGGTGGATGAGCTCCAGGGGGAATATCCGTCGCTTCAAGTGATGCTCGCCGGAGAGCCTTCTTCACGTGAAGTGATGTCTTGGCTCAGGGAATGGGAGCGGCGGGGGGCTGCATCAGCAAGCCCGTTCCTGTTGGGAGGAGAAGCCAAGTATCAGCAGGAGGTATACGATGCAGTCTTTGACCATATCCATCAGGTTCTGGCATTTATCTTTGTTTCCAATTTTGCCGTGCTGTTCCTCGCATTCCGCTCCGTTCTGATTCCCCTCAAGACAATTCTGATGAATTTTATGAGCATTGGCGCTTCATTCGGCATTCTCGTCTGGGTCTTCCAGGGGGGATTCTCCGGCATGGGGCCGGGCAGCATTGCGATCATGATTCCTGTTTTTATATTCGGACTGGCTTTTGGCATCAGCATGGATTATGGCGTATTTCTGGTCTCGCGGATTTATGAGATCCATCGGCAAACAGGCGATAATGAGTACTCGGTAAGATGGGGGCTTGTCGCAACAGGCAGAATTATTACTTCGGCTGCCGCAATCATGGTTGCAGTCACTGCTCCATTTGCTTTCGGAGAGGTTGCCGGGGTGCGGCAGCTGGGTGTTGGCATTGCAGCGGCTGTTCTTGTCGACGCGACGGTAATTCGCCTGATACTGGTGCCCTCCCTTATGAACTGGCTTGGCAAATGGAACTGGTGGGCGCCCCGTTGGCTGAAATAATGGTATTGCCGTGCCCTTATTCAGAGGCGCTGTTTTGATTGATTTAGCCAAAAGATGTATAATAAAGACAATCACGAAGTACATGGATAACGCACAGGCAGCGGGTGGGATGACCGTTATGCCGTGTGCTTTTTATTAAAGATGGTTTGACCTTAACTGACCAAGTGTAGGGGGTGGAGCCGATGGCACAGGCAAAGGATTATTATGCTATTCTTGGCGTTGACCGCAAGGCAAGCAAGGAAGATATCAAAAAAGCCTATAAAAAAATGGCTAAAGCCAATCACCCGGATGTGAACAAAAAGCCTGAAGCGGAGCAGCGCTTCAAAGAAGGACAGGAAGCGTATGAAGTGCTATCCGATGATGAAACGAGGGAAAGCTACGACCGCTACGGGCAGCATTGGCGCGAACGGACTCATGCCGGACAGTCAGCAAGCGGAGGTTATGGGCAAAGCGGCGGCTTCAACGGGCAGGGGGCGGGAGGAAGCTTCCGCACGGCCAACTCCCAGGCGGGACAAGCGGACTTTGATGATCTGTACCGGCAGTTTTTTGGCGGATCGCAGGCCGGGCGCGGTTTTTTCAATGAAGACGGCTGGGATACCCGCGATGATCCGGCGGATCAGGATGCCACTTTATCCGTAACGCTGGATGAAATCGTCCGGGGAGGCAAGGTCCGCGTTCAAGTGGGGGAGAAGGAATTGAACATCACGCTCCCGGAATCTGTAGCCAGCGGCCAGCGTATCCGCTTGAAGGGAATGGGCGGCGTCACCGCAAAAGGCATTAAAGGAGACTTGTATGTAACCTTGCAGATCAAACCGGATCCGCAGTATGCGGTCGATGGTTACGATCTTGCCGCGAAGCTGCTGGTAGCTCCCTGGCACGCGGCGCTTGGCACGGAGGCGAAGATTCGCCTGCCCGGCGGGAGCATGCTGAGTGTGAAGGTGCCGCCAGGTATCGGCGCAGGGCAGAAGCTGCGGTTATCAGGCAAAGGGATGCGCAAGCCTGATGGAACTGCCGGGGACCTCTACATTACGGTGGAGGTAACCGTGCCCAGCGCAGGTTCGGAGAAGGTGAAGGAGCTGTACAGCGAGCTGGCCAAGGAGCAAAGCTTTGATCCGCGGCTTGCTTGATTGAGTGAGGCGTTTGCCCCTTGTGATGGAGCGCATGATGCGGAGAATGGTTTGCAGCTTCATTTCGCGGCGGTCTCATTCGCGCTTACAACCACCAGCTCATATTGACAGATCCAGTTATTGGAGAAAGGACGGGGAAGCCCGCAGATGTCCGTTCAGGGACTCGACAGGGGCCGAATAAGCCATGATACAAGAGGATGTTAAACGCTGCCCCATCTGCGGCGGGGACAACAAATGCAGAAATCCGGCGGGTGATCCGCAGGGCTCGTGCTGGTGCTACGGGGCTGTATTTCCAGAAGAATTATTGGAACGCGTACCGGCAAGCCAGGTGAGAAAATCCTGTATTTGCAGCACTTGTCTCGATAAACATTTGAAAGAAGCAGAGCAGGCGTGACACAAGATAAGGGATAAGGTGCTGTCATCTGCGGATGACGAGAACCTTATCCCTTTTCTGTGATTGAGAGCTTAGGCCAGAGCTGATTTTTATTAAGAGCGGCAGAATGGCGGCCGGCTCAAATCTGACCCAGCGGCGATCGGGGAAGCAGCTGCGGTACGGGGCAGACAGTTTTAGAAAACGAGAATTCTCGCGCCAAACTCCAGATGCTCGATCATTTTAGCCCGTGCTTCTTCCGGCTTATTCGCCAATATGAACTCGAAGATGTCGCAGTGGTCTTCATAGGAGCGTTGAATCCTGGCGTTATCCTTCTTCAGCACGCCCAAAGCGACGAGGAAGAGCTTGTCCTGGAGCTGCTCCATCGTCTGGACAATTTCCTGATTGTCGTAAAGAATCGCTAGCTGGCTGTGGAACAGTGTGTCCGCCTTGGTGAAGGCTGCGTAATCGAGATTCTGCTTATGCTCGTTTTGCTCCGCCAGATTGTTCCTGAACCAGGCGATCTCCGATTCCTCCCAGATGCGCGAAGCCAATTTATAAACAATATGACCTTCAATGGCGATCCGGAAATCAAAAAAATCAACGACTCTCCGGAAGGAGTGCTCAGGCAGGCTGAGTCCCTTGTTCGGCGAGTAGAGCACAACGCCTTCGGCAGCCAGACGTTCCAGCGCCGCCCTGATCGGGGTGCGGCTCATCTGGAGCAGCTCGACCAGATACTTCTCCGTCAGATGTCCGCTCGTGTGAATATCTCCGCTCATGATCAGCTCACGAAGCTGGGCATAAGCTTTTTCCTTCAGTGTAACGGCCATGTCAGTCCTCCCTTCCTTCCAGCTCCAGTGAATTCAAATATGCGATGCTTTCGGCCAGCCAGCGGTTCTCCAGGGCAATTGTATCCTCAACGGAACCTTGATAAGGCGTCCAAAGCTCCAATATGGCCGTCGGAATCCTGCCGCGGCGCATGATTTCCTTCCACAGTCCGGGAATATCCAGGCGTCCTGCCCCTGCCGGCGTACCGAGGATGACGAAGCCCATTTGGTGATCGACGCGTGTGATTTCGAAGTCCTTGATATGCAGGTTCACGATGAAGGGGGCCAGCCCTTGAATAACCATTTCCGGGCCTTCAAGCGCGCCGAAGGAATTGACGGTATCGAGACAGCAGCCGGCATAGGCGCTGCCGAGTCCCTGCAGCAGACCGGCAAGCTGTGCTGTTGGATGAAGCCCGTGATTCTCGATGGCAAGAGTCACCCCGGCCGCTTCGAAAGCAGGAAGAATGCTTCGAATTTCCTGCCCGGCCTCGTCGATGCCCGGTCTTGTAATCAGCGTGCGCACAAGGACAGCATCCAGCTGCTGCGCTATGGACAAGTACCGGAGAAGATGGGCAGGCTCTGTGCCGCGCGTTCCAATTTCAATCCGCACGCCGCAGCTTTCAGCCGCTTTCCGGATCGTTGCAAGCTCCGCGGCGCCGCAATGTTGAAGCGGCAGATTATCCGCAATCTGCACCAGCTCCAGACCGTGCGAGGCGGCAAGCTCGATCAGGCCAATTGCGTCAAGAGGACGGACCGGTGCGGAATATCCGGGTACGCCGATGGACCAAGTAAGCGTATACGTACTGAGACCAAATTTCATAAATGGCTCCTCCATTATTGAATACAATTCTAGATTAACAGCCGGAAAGAGCGGATGTCAATTAAATAAATATTTATTGTATACAATTTGAATACAATGTTGTATTGTGTATTCGTAAACGATTTTTGGTTGAGGCATATCCATGGGGCGAGTCAATCACTGGTGGACGGCTGCATCCGGCTCTAGCCAGCCAGAGGTGAGCACTGCAGGCGGCATTGCCGCCGGTCGGGGATAGGCTGCCGGTCAAAGATGATCATTACAGGTACAGGAAAAGGGGGATTGCCAAACGCATATCCGGGTAGGCCACTGCTTCCAAATGGACGGGATGCCCGAATCAATATGTATGGGGTTAATCACAACGAGATGTATTCGATTCGAGTTGTAAGCGCTTCATAAAAATCTGCCTGAGAAGATTCCCGAATCATGCGCAAGGCTGGCGTAATCGATACAAAATTAGATCTGGGAGGTTTGCGCAAGTGATAAAAAAATGGTCTCTATGGTGTCTATCCATGCTTATGATCGCCGCAATCGTTGGTTGTACCAATTCGAATGGTAACAACGCAGGTGGTAACGAAGGAGCAGCAGAGGGCAGCAATGCAGCCGACCCTTCAGGCAATGAACCAATCACCTATACGTTCGGCAGAAATTTGAATGAGAATGATGAGAATATCGCCAAATTGAAAGAGCAGACCGGAGAAACACTTACCGACAACCGCTGGACCCGCATGTTCAAGGAGAAGGTGGGGGTAACGGTTGAATACAAAATGTTGGCCCCTGATACTACGTCGTACGATCAGAAGCTCAAGCTGTCCATGGCTTCGGGGGATCTGCCGGATATATTCCAGGTCGACCAGCCAGCCGATATGAAGCAGCTGATGGATGCGGGAGCCGTTGAGGAAATGGGACCCCTCTACGACCAGTACGCCTCGCCGCTGCTCAAAAGCATCATCGAAAGTGAAACGGACCGGATCTTCGAGCCCGTCACAAGCGACAGCAAAAGATACGGCATTCCGCTGAAGATGCCTTCAACCAATGGCTATAATCATCTCTGGATCCGCGAGGACTGGCTGACCAAGCTTGGCCTTTCCCGTCCCAAAACAATGGATGACGTCCTTGCAATTGCAAGGGCATTCGCGAAGAACGACCCTGACGGCAACGGCCAGGACGACACCTTCGGTCTGGAAATCGACAATGATTTCCGGTACAACATGCAGGGGCTATTCTGGGCTTATAATGCTTACCCGCTCAATTGGATCGAGAAGGACGGCAAGGTGGACCGCGGTGTCGTACAGCCGGAAATGAAGGAGCCGCTTGCCCTTCTCCAGACGATGTTCAAGGAAGGTCTGCTCGACAAGGAATTCGGGTCGAAGGATAATCCCAAAGCAATGGAATCCGTAGCAGCAGGCAAGACAGGCATGTTTTACGGGCCGCATTGGATGGCGTTCACAGCGGAGAAGACACTTGCGAATGATCCGGCGGCCAAGTGGATCGTTGTTCCGCTCCCGACCAAGACTGGCGATAAACCGACTATTCCATTGAAAATTGCAGCCGACGGCTGGTTGGTTGTGAAGAAAGGAACGCAGCATCCGGAGAACCTGATCAAAATGCTGAATGTCTACGTTGAGGCCTTGTTTGGCGAAAATGCCGAATTCAATAAATACTTCGGCGAGAATGGCGTGGACGGGATTTGGTGGATGTCCCCGGTATACACGCTGGATCCGATGATTGACCTTAAGGGACATCAGGATATCAAGCAGGCGCTCAAGGATGGCACTACGGACAGCCTGAAGGGGTCAGGGCAAGGCTTCTACAAATCCATGGAGGACGGCAACTGGTCCATCTCGATGATGTTCGGCCCCACAGATACGCCGTTTGCGTTCATTGACGATACGTATCCGGATCAGGTCATGTGGGATGCGTACTTGGGTGCTCCGACGCCGACCGAGGTTACAAGAGGAAGCTCGATGGATGAGCTGATCGTCACGACGCTCACCGGCATCATTCTGGGCAAGACCGATGCGGACAGCGGATTTGACAATATGGTCAAGGAATGGAACAATCTCGGCGGCGAGCAGGTCGTACAGGAGGTAAACGCCGCACTGGGTAAGTAAAGACAGCAAATTTGCGTTGGATCCTACGCAGGTGCCTGGATGGCATTGCAAGGGCACCTGCAGCTGTTATCTATACTATAAGCTGGAATGAGGGAGCTGCATGCAAACTGAAATAACGGCCCCGAAGAAGCTGAAAACCGGCGCAGTCGGGGGTAAATACAGGAAGAAAAGAGAGCTGCCGCTCCATCTGATGCTGCTTCCGGGACTGGTTCTTGTTATTATTTTCTCATACATCCCGATGATCGGCGTTACGATTGCGTTTCAGAACTTTATACCGCTCAAGGGTCTTTTCGGTAACCAGGACTGGGTTGGATTTGGCAACTTCAAGTATGTTTTTTCGATGCCGAACATTTGGCAGGTGATTTGGAACACATTGTTCATTGCCATTATGAAGATCGTTATGGGACTGATCGTACCGATCACATTCGCCTTGTTATTGAATGAAATCCGCAATGTGCTGTTCAAGCGTGTCATGCAAACCGTTATTTATTTTCCTTATTTTCTTTCGTGGATTATTTTGGGCGGCATTCTGGTCGATATCTTATCCCCATCCGGAGGTATCGTGAACAGCTTCCTGGGCATTTTCGGAATCAAGCCGATTTATTTCCTCGGCGAGAACAGTTGGTTTCCATATACGATGGTCGCTTCCGACGTGTGGAAGACATTTGGCTTCAACACCGTTATTTATCTGGCGGCGATTACGAGCATTGATCCTTCCCTCTACGAAGCGGCTGCCGTGGACGGCGCGGGCAGATGGAAACAGACCTGGCATGTCACGCTGCCGGGCATGCATATGATCATCGTACTTTTGATGGTGCTCAGTCTCGGAAGTGTACTGGATGCCGGTTTCGATCAGATCTTCAATCTGTACAGTCCGCAGGTCTATGAATCAGGCGATATCGTCGACACGATGGTGTACCGCATGGGACTTCTGCAAGCTCAATTCGGCCCATCGACTGCCGTCGGATTATTGAAATCCTTCGTGTCCTTTATCCTGATTTCGATATCCTACCTGACCGCATACCGCCTGTTCAACTACCGACTTTTCTAAGGAGGGAAGACTATGCCCGCAAGACAAACGACAGGGCAAAAAATATTCAACCTATTCAACATTATCTTCCTGTCTCTGGTCTGTGTTCTTTGCTTCATTCCGTTCATCCATATTCTCGCGATTTCCTTAAGCGACAACTCTGCCGTAACGGGAAATCTGGTACGCTTCTGGCCCGTTCGCTTCACGTGGGAGCCCTATTCATACGTTCTCAACCGGGAGGCATTCTGGCGGGCCTTCGGCATCACGCTGGAGCGGGCGGCAATCGGTACCACCTTGAACGTCGCGCTTGTTATTCTGCTGGCCTATCCGCTGTCCAAAAGCAAGGAAAAATTCCGCATGAGAGCGGTGTATGTGTGGGTGTTCTTCTTCACCATGCTTTTCAACGGCGGTCTGATTCCGACCTATATTCTGGTCAAGGAGCTTGGCATTATGAATACGATCTGGGCGCTTGTGCTGCCTGGCGCCGTGACGGTATTCAATGTTATTCTCATGTTGAACTTCTTCCGCCAGGTTCCGGAGGAGATGGAGGATGCGGCCAATATTGACGGCGCCAGCCACTGGAGAACGCTCTGGCAGATTTACGTACCCGTCTCCACGCCGGCAATCGCCACGATAACGCTGTTCTGTCTGGTCGCACACTGGAACTCCTGGTTCGACGGATTGATTTATATGCAAAATGCCAAGAACTATCCGCTGCAGAGCTATTTGCAGACGATTGTTGTAAAATTCAACTTTGCCACCATGTCGGCCACCGAAGCTGAGCGATTAGCCAAACTGAACGACCGCTCCGTTAAGGGCGCGCAGATGATTGTTGCCGCTATTCCGATCCTGCTGGCCTACCCGTTCCTGCAAAAGTATTTCGTCAGCGGGATCCGGCTCGGCAGCGTGAAAGGTTAATTGCAAACATAAATCCCAATAAGAGAGGTTGATAGTAAACATGACGACAAGCAGCAAATTTAAGAAGTTGAAAGTCAGCGACAACCGGCGTTATCTGGCGCAGGAGGACGGCACTCCGTTCTTCTGGCTGGGTGATACAGCATGGGAGCTATTTCACAGATTGAATAAAGAAGAGGCGCTGGAATATTTGCAAAACCGGGCGGAGGCAGGCTTTACCGTTATTCAGGCTGTAGCCCTGTCAGAGTTCGAGGGTCTCACCGTTGAGAACGCATACGGCAGATTGCCCCTCCTTCAGAACGGCCAAGGGAAATACGATCCGCTTCTGCCCGATCTGCCGCAAGACGGAGCATACGGCTATTGGGAGCATATGGATTTCATCATTAATGCGGCAGCGGAGCTGGGACTCTATATCGGGCTTCTGCCCACCTGGGGGGACAAGTACAACCGCATGTGGGGCAAAGGTCCGGAAATCTTTACGAAGAGCAATGCCAAGGCATACGGGGAGTGGATCGCCAGCAGATACAAGGCAAACAGCAATATTATCTGGATTCTTGGCGGGGACAGGCCGCTAGTGACCAGCAAGCATTTCGATGTTATCCAGGCCATGGCGGAAGGGATTAAACAGGCGGATGGCGGAGAGCACCTGATCACGTTTCATCCTATGGGCGGAAAATCCTCATCGCAGCAGCTTCATGACGAGAGCTGGCTTGATTTCAATATGATTCAATCCGGTCACGGTGCGCTTAACACCGCCAATAACGAGCATGTTAGCCACGATTATGGATTGGCTCCTGTCAAACCGACCCTGGATGCCGAGCCATGCTATGAGGATCACCCGATCAATTTCAAGGCGGTGAACGGCTACTTCGATGCGGCGGATGTCAGACAAGCGGCATACTGGGCTTTATTCGCCGGCGCATTCGGACATACGTACGGACATCACAGCATCTGGTCGATGACTACGGAGCAAAGCGATTATTTTATTATGCACTGGAGGCAGGCCATCGTCCGTCCAGGTGCCATGCAGATGCGTCATGCCCGCAGGCTGATCGAATCCAGACCGTTCTTTGACCGTATTCCGGATCAAAGCCTGGTTATCGGCAATGATAGCGGCGCCAATCATATCCAGGCAAGCCGCGGCGCCGACTATGCCTTCTTCTACAGCCCGAACGGACTCCCTTTCCAGGTCAGGATGGGAATCATTGCCGGAGAGAGTATCCGTGCGAGCTGGTATGATCCACGGACCGGCGAGACGCAGCCGGCAGGCCTGTACAAGAACGAAGCGGAGGTCAAATTTTTCCCGCCATCAAGCGGAAGAAACGATGACTGGGTTCTGATCCTGGACGATGATTCCAAGGGCTATGCGGCACCTTAAGCTCAGGAGTTGAAGGACAGGGACATTCGACTTAGCCATATTCAGGATACCACCGGCGCGATTCCCGGTTTGCACATCCGGCATACTCAAATTCATCTATAATCAGGAGGATTTATGCGTACACAAACGATCGCGCTAATCGGCGCCGGCGGCAAGATGGGATGCAGAATTGCCGATAATTTGAAAAAAGGAACATTAAATGTTCATTATGTGGAAATCAGCGAGCAGGGTGTCGAACGGCTCTCCGAACGGGGACTTGCGACAACTCCCCGGCAGGAAGCGCTGATTGATGCGGATATCATTATTCTGGCCGTGCCGGATGCCGCTATCGGCGACGTGTCGGCCTCCGTCGTGCCGGCTATGAAGAAGGGCGCTATCTTAATGATGCTCGATCCGGCGGCAGCTTATCTAGGCAAGCTTCCAGAGCGGGGGGATATCACCTATTTTGTCACGCACCCCTGCCACCCGCCTGTATTCAACGATGAAGTAACGCCCGAGGCAAAACGGGATTTCTTCGGCGGCGTCGCTGCGAAGCAGGCTATCGTATGCGCTCTGATGCAGGGACCCGAGGAGCATTATCAAATTGGCGAAGAGTTGGCCAGGGAGATGTACGCCCCTGTCATGCGGTCGCACCGGATAACCCTGGAGCAGATGGCCATGCTTGAGCCGGCAATGGCGGAAACGATCGGTTCAATGGTGGTGACGATTCTGGGCGAGGCCATGGAGGAAGCGGTGAAGAACGGGGTCCCCTACGAGGCGGCGAAGGATTTCATGCTGGGGCATATCAACATCCAGCTTGGCATCGTATTCGAGAAAGTAAATCCGTTCTCCGACGCTTGTCTGATCGCAATCGATTACGGGCGCAAAGCCATGATCAAGGAAGGCTGGCAGGACCTCTACAAGCCCGAGAAGATCTATGAGCAGGTCGACATGATGCTTCATCCGGACAAAGCGGAAGGGCTGAAATAATGGCAGCGGAACAGGAGGCGCATGGCATGTATAAGGTTGGACTGGTCGGCACCGGCTTCTGGTCCGGGAAGCATCTGAAGGCATGGAGCCGGATTCCCGGCGTTCAGATTCATGCCCTGTGCAACAGAAGCACGGAGAAGCTGGTGAAAAAGGCCGACGAATACGGGGTTCCCCATGAACGTCTCTACAGCTCGCTTGAAGAGATGCTGGCGAGTGCGGATATTGATATTATCGATCTCGTCACCCCTCCCGAAACGCATCTTGCCATGGTTAGAACGGCAGCCGCGGCGGGCAAGGCTGTCATGTGCCAGAAGCCCTTCGCACCGAGCTATGAGGAGGCGGAGGCGATAGTTGCGGCCGCCCGGGATGCTGGCGTACGCTTGATGGTGACCGAGAACTGGCGCTGGCTGCAGCCCATCCAGACTATCAAGCGGGTGCTGGATTCCGGCGCTCTTGGCGATATTCGTGTCGCCCGGTTCATTCATTCGGATTTCTTCACTGAACGAATGGTGCCGGGGGCGAGCCTCCCGCAGCCGTTCCTGGCGGAAATGCCCAGGCTGATGTTTTATGAAATGGGCCCGCACTGGTTCGATACGTGGCGTTTTCTCTTTGGGGAACCAAAGAGGCTTTATGCGGAAGCCGGGTCGTTCAGCAGCCATGTAAAAGGGGAGGACTCCGGCGTCGTCACGCTGGGATACGACGACTTTTACGGAATGATGGACCTATGCTGGGTATCGCGCCGGGAATTGACGGGACCCATCATTGAAGATCAGGTCGATGCCCGTTTCGTCGAGCATTTCGTTGTCGATGGAAGCAAAGCGACGCTTAAGATGTATGGAGATCAAGGGAAAATCGTTATCATCGATAATAACGGCTATGAAACGGTAGTGGCGGAACAGACGGAGCTTGATCATGAGGAAAGCCACTTCCGGCTGCAGACGCATTTTATCGACTGTCTTACATCGGGCAGTCCGTTTCAGACCTCGGGAGACGACAACCTCCGAACGCTCCGGCTGGTATTCGATACGTACCGCAGCATTGAAAGCCATCAAGCGGTTCAAATTGAACCGTAGAACAGCGTAAGCGCGCCATTCCAGTCATTGCAGAACGAATTCTTTGAACTTGAAAAAGGCCGCTGCGGCAGCAGCATATCGGGAAAGCCCATATATTCGGGTTTTCTTTTTTTTTGGACTATTTTGTCTGATTGGGTGATTTATACTATAGTTATGCTATAACTTTCACTTGATCGTTGAGGTGGGCAAACTGTCTGGTTATTTTGAAAATACAACGGAAGTGGAAGCCGGGAATAGCGGGCGGGATGTGATCAGCTTGTACCTGACAGCCGCTGACGGCCCCCATGAAGAGGACGGACGCGATACGGACGAGCTGGTGGCAGCTCTGCAAGCCGTTATCTACTCCCTCGACGAGCGCTGGAAGAGGGGTTCAAGAAAGCCGCCGGCTTCCATTGTCGCAGATAATACCTTCAAAATAAGGGAGCGCGGCGATCATGCCGTCCGACTTGCCTCCCAGGGTACTGCGGATCTGTTCGGAGTGACTTCAGCAACGCGTGCGGCAGGGAGTATGGTCAGGCTGCTTGGCGATACCGGGGACCTGAAGGCGCTTCAGGAGCGGCTTGGAAAGCTGTCCCTCATAACTGCCGCTGCATATGAGCATTTTTTGCGCGTTTTGCTGGACCAGTCTGCTTCCGTAAGCATCGAATGGGCTGCGCCGGGCGGTGAGCGGAATTCTGTGGATCTGAGCATGTGCCAGCTTCAAGCAGGCTGCGGGTTGATCAATGAAACAACCGAATCGGCGGATAGGTTTCGCGTGAAGGGGAGCTTGATCTTGTTGAATCCCGCCAGACGAATATTCCGGATGGAATCCGAAGATGGCCGCTTATATAAAGGCAAGCTGTCAGACGCGCTCAGGCTGCAGTACAGTTTCAAAGAGGTCAATGTCCCCGCGCTGCCTGTCAGGGCGGAGGGGCTTATTGAGAGACAAACGGTCGTGAAACCAAGGCTCGATGTGAAAACGGTGACGGATACCCTTGTCGAGATTGACATGCATCCAGGTCTGGATGTCGGGGAAACCTTGTATTCTCTGAAAGAGCTGTACGGAGGACTGGCTGTTTCCGCTGGCCGTGAAACGGAGTATATGGCACATCCCGGCATATCAATGGAAGATTACAGCGGACTTGCAGAATTGCTGGATCAGCTGATGGACAGCAGCCCGTTGAAGGGAGCGCGCGGCGTGATGGACGCTGCCGACGTATCAGCCGTATACGAGCTGCTGGCCCAGGGAAGGCCGATCGGCAGACTCGCCCAGTTCGACACGCATTCGCTTCTTGCCGATGATGACTATGACCGGAGTCCGGCAGAAAGGGCGGCCAGTCAGAAAACCGCCGCGGAGCTAATGAGGCTGACCGCAGCCGCGTATTCCGATATCGGCCAGCTGCAGAAGAGGCTGTCCAGGATGATCCGGGCGCTGGAAGAGGCAGAAGCCCCGCAGGAACCCGATAACGCCTGAAGTCCCCGCAATTAGCGGATTATTTCAATGTCCGAGCTGTCTGTTCAGAACCTGGGAAAATAGCAATCCATAAGAAATCATCTCATATTCTCTATGCTATACTCAGATCGAATATAGAGCTAAACAGTTCAGGCACTGATTAAGATGCTTGTAAGGGAGGGCGCCAAATCAGCAACGGTGTTCAATGTCCGGGAGCGTAAGATCAAGGGAAAGAATGGCAAGCTACTAAACCATAGAGGTGATCGGTTATGGCAGTGACGGCAGATAAAATTTTTGTGAATTTACCGGTTAAGGATTTGAACAAAAGCGTCGATTTTTTCAGTACCATCGGTTTTGAATTCAACCCGCAGTTTACCGATGAGAATGCAACATGCATGATTGTCAGCGAAAATATATTTGTTATGCTGCTGGTTGAAAGCTTCTATAAAACCTTCACCACCAAGGAAATTGCCGATACAGCAAAAAGCACGGAAGTCATTGTGGCATTGTCGGCGGCCAGCAAGGATAAGGTCGATGAAATCGTAAACCGCGCTCTGGCAGCAGGCGGAACGCCTTCCAATGACCCGGTGGATCTTGGATTTATGTACCAATGGAGCTTCCAGGATCTTGACGGTCATCTCTGGGAGTTCGTGCATATGGATGAAAATGCAGTCAACCCGGAACAAGGCTAAGGTTTGAAAACGGGTATCCTCATAGCTGGCAGGCAACGGCTGGCTGCCAAAAAACCATCGCAAACGCTTGCGATGGTTCTTTGGTTTATTCAGAACGCCTGCACAATTTAAACCATTTTGCGGTGGATCATTTTTTCGCAGCCAGCCATTTTGCCAAATTGGCAATTTCCTCATCGGTCAGCTTTCCCTCAAAGCCCGGCATCCCATTGCCGCCCTGCACGATTTGGGTATAAATGCTCTCTTTGTCCATGCTGCTTCCGACGGCTGTCAGATTGGGACCCATTCCGCCCTGGAGCTGATCGCCATGACAGGCGACGCAGTTGCTCTTGAACACTTCTTCCGCCGCCTGGGCATCCACCGGGGTATCAGGTATGGAAACAGCAGGCGGTTCATTCCCCGCTGTCTCCTCTTCCTTGGCAGGAAGGTTGAACAGCAGCAAACCGACACATAATGCGCCTGCGATACATACTAAAACAAACATCGTCCATTTTTGCATGGCCATCTCTCCTTATGGTGTATTCGAAAGTCAGGCTCCTTTCTCGTTGATGAGCGTACGGATATCGTTGAGAATCAGCTCATTGTCCATATCATTACCCATCCGGTAGACCTTGCGAACGCGCTGCTTGTCGTCAATCAGCAGCAGAGAGGTGGCTGTATGTACGAATGTGCCGTCGGGCATCTTCGTGATGGAAATGCCAAACTTCTCCGCGAGCTTCTTTGTGTCTTCTTCCTTCCCGGTGAGAATGGACCAGCCGGACATGTCCATGCCAAGCCTGTCGGCATATTTGCGCAGAACCTGCGGCGTATCGTTGGCAGGGTCGAAGGAGATCGCCAGGAAATTCACTTTACTGCCGAACAGGGCCTCTTTCTTGAGCTCCTCCTGTATTTGCACGAGATTGTAGGTCGTTGCGGGACAAATATCCGGGCATTGGGTAAACATAAATTCAATGATATGAACATTCCCCGTGTTGTTCGCGCTGTAGGTGAATGGATTTCCGTCCAGACCCTGAAGAGTGAAGTCCGGTGAATCCATGACAACGGGCAGCTTGCCGGTATGATTGCCGAGCATACTGTAAGCGAAATAACCGGCCATGACGATAAGCAGAATGACTACAGCGACAACAAATTTCCGATCCGATTGTTTAATTTTCAAAATCAAGGCCCCCAGACGCTTGCAAGATGTGTTTCATTCTAGCAAACCCTCCGTTTCCGTGCTATGACCCGTTTGGGCTATGTGCTGCGGCAGCCCGAAGTCTCCGCCCCCGCAGGGAGCGGAATTCAGCCATGATTCGGATTTTTTCGTTTCACACAATATTCACAAACGGACAGGGTTAAGGGCCAGAAAAAAAACGCGCAAACCACGTGGGCTGCGCGTTTTATATACTCGTGCGGGTTGAGAATGGGCCTTGGGGTCAGTCAGGATACTGAGGGCTGGCCGACGGTCATCGCTTCCGTCTCCACATCGTCATAGATCCGGATGTTCAGCACAAGTCCGATCGAAATCATGTTAATCAATAAGGATGTGCCTCCATAGCTGATGAAAGGCAGCGTGATCCCGGTGATGGGCATAATGCCGATCAGCATTCCGATGTTCTCAAAGATTTGAAACAGGAACATGGCGGAGATTCCGGCTATAATGTAGATGCCCCTTTTGCTTGAAAGGCTTAGAGAGATGATGGTCATCCGGTAAATCAGGAAGAAATAGAGCATGAGCAGTATGGAGCAGCCGAGGAATCCGAATTCTTCCCCGATGACGACAAAGATAGAGTCGGAATAGGTATACGGGACGCGTCCGCTTTGAATCGAGCTTCCCTTGAGATAGCCGTCCCCTTCTAGCGACCCCGAGCCGATGGCGATGACCGCGCGTTCCATATGGTAGGTCGCTTTCTCGGATGCCTGCTCCGGAAGCAGCACGGCATCGATCCGATCGAGCCAATATTCTTTGTCGTAGGAAGCCATGAAGGTCTTCACTTGTTCATGGTATGTGATGTAGCTGTACAATGAAGCGCCGCTTACCACGGCGACAACGACAAGACCGATCAGGGCATGCCGGTAACGGATATTCCCCATCCAGCAAACCACGATGAAGATGATGACATATCCGATAGAGTTGCCCAGATCAGGCTGCATCAGCACCAGCAGGAACGGAACGAAGGTGATGACGCCCATCGGGATAACTTCCTTAAGCAGACTGAGTGATTCCACCTCGCGCTTGGAGAGAAAATAGGCCAGGAACAGAATCAGAAGCAGCTTGCAAAGCTCGGCGGGCTGAAAGCTGAACTGGCCGACGGTGAACCAGCCCTGGGCATTGTTAATGGTTTGTCCCCGAAAAAACAATAAGACCAGGAGACCAAGCCCAATTAAATATAAAATAGGGGACAGCTTCAACAAAATTTTATAATTGAAAAACAGCATGCCAAAAACGACGGCGAAGCCCAGTACATAAAAATAAATCATTTTTATATAGGAGCCGGCAAAGGCGGGATCCTTCCATGTTGCGCTGTATATGCAGAATATACTGATTGTCATAAAGACAAGCAAAAGGAGCAAAATCATCCCGTCCAGCTTGCCTAGTATTTTTTTAAGCAAAAAAACCATCCTTGACCTCCCGGAAATACAGCGATATAAAATAGACGATTGAGCAGGGCATAAAGTTACGATTTTTAGCTGCTGCAATTATCCGAATACCCATTAAGCAATATTATCATAATCCAACTGTTTAATCGAACTTTGCAGACGCTGATATTTGCACAAGCTTGTATAGGCTTATAGAATAAATTGATTAGCCGCGGGGAAGAGATGATGATAAAGTTGTTTTACTATTCCGATTAAAACAATGCGGATATGTCAACATTACACAGCAGAGGTGAAACCATGAGCGAAATATATCGTCTGGCCGTCCTTAAGGATGCTCCGAGACTGCTTCACATTATCTACGAAGCCTATGCAACGATTCGGGAGCTTGAGCTTCATTGGCCCGCGGCGAATGCGGATCTTGCCCTGATTGAGGATAATATAAGGCATAATGAATGTTATGTGCTGGAAATTGACGGTCTGATCACAGCCACGGTGACGCTGTCCAAAAACGGCGAAATCAAGTCCATAACCGATCTTCCTTTCATCAAGTGGTTTGCCGTGGATCCGGCTTATCAGGGCCGGGGCTTCGGAGGCAGGCTGCTCACATGGGTGGAGGAAACGGTCATAGGCGAGCGCCTGGGCGCATCTGCGGTAACTTTGGCGACGGCGGAGAAACATCCCTGGCTTTTGTCCATGTATGAACGCAGAGGGTATGAACGTTTTCATGCCTTCGAAACCGATAATGGGGACGGAACGATGCATCTGCTCCGTAAAGCCATTCATCCCGGGGCGCTTTGAACGCCATCCCGGAAGCTAACGCGGCGATAGCCGTTTCACCTCTTCCTTCAAGAGTCAAAAAAAACGCTGCAGGCTTGAATGGTCCATTCCAGGATCATTCTTTTTTTGCAAATAGATATTTACAAATCTATAAATATAGATATAATATGAATATGGAACATCTACTTGTTTTCAAAGCGCTGTCCAATGAAACCCGACGTCAGATTTTGTTATGGCTCAGGAATCCCGCTGAACATTTCGGCAGGCATTATGAGACGGACACCCAAACCAAACCAGGCGTGTGCGTAAAAGATATTCAGGAGAAGGCGGGGCTTGCCCAATCCGTCATCTCGAGTTATTTGCATACGATGCAGAAGGCAGGTCTGCTGGAATCAGAGCGGGTCGGGCAGTGGACGTATTACCGCCGCAACGAACAGACGATTCGCGAATTTGCCGAGTACATAGAGAAGGAGCTTTAGCAGCCAGCCTTCCGTCCCATTTTTTTTGAGCTTATATATCTAGAATATTAGATATCTGGATTTTCGTAAGTATGATTAGAGGGTTAAAGGAGAATATAGGAAGAGCACGCCTTTGGTTTGGGAGCTATTTTAATTACTTAAACAATTAGGAGGAAACAATCATGGATTTGCAATTAAAAGGCAAGACTGCGCTGGTAACCGGATCAACCGCCGGAATTGGCAAGGCGATTGCGGCCGCATTGGCCCGTGAAGGAGCCACCGTGTTAATTAACGGACGCCATCCGGATAAAGTGAATGCTGTCATTCAGGAGATCGGAGCGCAATATCCCGGTTCCATGCTGAAGCCCGCGGCGGCTGATCTGGGGACGGAGCAGGGCTGCCAGGACATTATCGGACAGTTTCCCGAGATTGAGATCCTGGTCAATAATTTGGGGATATTCGAGCCTGCTGATTTCTTTGAGATCCGGGATGAGGACTGGTTCAGATTTTTTGAGGTCAACATAATGAGCGGAGTCAGGCTGAGCCGTCATTATCTGAATGGTATGATCGGGCGCGGAGAAGGAAGGATCATCTTCGTGGCAAGCGAATCGGCTATTGTGCCGGCGCCGGAGATGGCCCACTACAGTGCGACCAAAACGATGCAGCTCGCCGTGTCGCGCAGCTTGGCGGAGCTTGCCAAAGGAACCAATGTGACTGTCAATGCCGTCCTGCCGGGTTCTACGCTGACTGAAGGGGTGGAGCAGATGCTGGAGACGCTGTATCCGGAAGGGAATTTATCCGTTGCCGAGGCGGAAAGAAAGTTTATGAAGGAAAACCGCCCGACTTCCATCATTCAAAGGCTGATCCGCCCTGAGGAGATCGCTGATTTTACCGTGTTTGTTTGCAGTCCGTTAGCCTCTGCCGTTAATGGAGCCGCCTTGAGAGTGGATGGCGGATTGGTCCGAAGCGTTATTTAATGGTCATCTGAAAGCTTGCATCATTGCTTCAGTCATAATGAGCGGAGATGCAGGCTTTCTTTTCTACTGCTTATATCTATAAATCTATATAAATAGAAAAGAGGATAATCACAATGGATAACCGTTCTCAATATGCGGCATCGGAGCCGGGCAGCCAGGCAGCAAAGAATAATACAGCTCTTGTAGTGGGGGCACAAGGTGTTATAGGCCGCAATCTTATTAATCATCTTGAGGGAACGGGAGATTGGGATATTATCGGGTTGTCCAGGCGGGGCGGGGCGGCGGCAGGCCGTGTCAGGCATGTGGCGGTGGATTTGCTCGATCAGCAGGATACCCGTGAGAAGCTGGGAAGCCTCAGTCAGGTTACGCATATTTTCTACGCGGCTTATCAGGACCGTCCGGGCTGGGCTGAGCTCGTGGAACCGAATCTCAGGATGCTGGTCCATGCGGTTGAAGCGATTGAAGAGGCTTCTCCCCACTTGACGCATATAAGTCTGATGCAGGGCTACAAGGTGTACGGCGCGCATCTGGGCCCGTTCAAGACACCGGCCCGTGAGACGGATGCCGGCCACATGCCGCCTGAATTCAATGTCGATCAGCAGAACTATCTGGAGAACCGGCAGAAGGGCAAAAACTGGACCTGGTCGGCTATCCGCCCTTCGGTTGTCGGAGGCTTCGCGCTTGGCAACCCGATGAATCTGGCTGTAGCGATCGCCGTCTATGCCTCAATCTGCAAGGAACTGGGACTGCCGCTGCGTTTTCCCGGCAAGCCGGGGGCCTATGACAAGCTGCTCGAAATGACCGATGCCGGCCTACTTGCCAAGGCAACCGTCTGGGCTGCCACAGACATACGCTGTGCGAATCAGGCCTTCAACATCAACAACGGCGATTTGTTCCGATGGAGTGAAATGTGGCCGAAAATCGCCCGCTATTTTGATCTGGAGACGGCGCCGCCCCTGCCCATGCAGCTTGATGTCGTCATGGCCGACAAAGCGGGCTTGTGGGATTCGATGACCGGGAGGCATGGCCTTGAACGGCATGCCTATAAGGATGTATCCTCCTGGGGCTTCGCTGACTTTGTCTTCTCCTGGGATTATGATCTGTTCGCAGACGGATCGAAGGCGCGCCGCTTCGGCTTCCACGAGTATGTGGAGACGGAAACGATGTTTATGGATATTTTCGACGATTTGCGCAGGCGCAAGGTGATTCCTTAAAGAAGGAACGTACGGACGAACTGCATCATGCACTCTTCTTTGTTTTATTCTTGCTGCGCCGGATATGGCAAACCGCTGTATAATAGCCGGCCTCAGGCAGGAAAGCAGGAGGCGAAGTAGAAGTAATTCTAAGATTAGCAATCGCTTTCAGCATGAAGAATCCTGTTTTCGTCCCATGGCGGCAAGCAGGCTTCTTCGCCAGGAACTTATAGAAGGATATAGATGTGAATCATTATATACCTTCTATAAGGTAAAAAAGGAGAGTGCGTGGATGTATACGTTTGCCGGAAAAGTCGTTTGGGTGACGGGAAGCAGCACGGGCATCGGCAGAGCCGCGGCTGTCGAATTTGCGAGGCATGGAGCCGATGTTATCGTTCATGGCAACAGCAATATGCAGCAGGCGGAGGAGGTCGCTGCGGAAATTACCGCGTTGGGACGCAAGGCCATGCTGGTCGCCGGCGATGTGGGAAGCCGTCCGGAGGTGGAGCGGATGGTGGCGGAGATCAGGGGAAGCTGGGACCGCATCGATATATTGATGAACAATGCGGGAGCATTGATTAAACGGGCCCGTCTCGGCGATCTGGATGAAGAGTTATGGGATGAAGTGATGAATGTAAATCTGAAGTCGGTATATCTGGTGACCAAGGCGGCGCTTCCGCTGCTCAGAAACTCCTCCGCGGGCAAAGTAATCAACGTCACATCGATAGCCGCCCGTAACGGGGGCGGCTTCGGCTCGGCTGCCTATGCCGCCTCCAAGGGAGGAGTCAGCACACTGACGCGCGGGCTGGCCAAGGATCTGATCGAATACGGCATTACCGTGAATGCGATTTCTCCGGGTGTCATTGCAACGCCCTTCCATGACCGCTTCACGCCTCCGGAGATCAGGAGCAAGACGCTGGCAACCATTCCTATGGGCCGCGAGGGAACGCCCCGGGAATCGGTTGGCGCGGCTTTATTTCTCGCTTCGGATTTTGCGAATTACATCACGGGCGAAATTATCGAGGTCAACGGCGGGCAGCTAATGGATTAATTCGCCTTGAGCCGACTGCCGGTAATCGCTCGGCGAAACCCCCGACCACCGCTTGAATTGGCGGCTGAAGTGGGCGATGTCCCGGTAGCCGAGGACGGAGGAGATCTGCTGTACGGTCAGCAGCGGATTGGACAGCAGCAGCTTGGCCTCGTGCAGAACGAGTCCGGACAGATACGCGCGCGGGGAGATGCCGTATACGTTCCGGAATACACGGTTGCAATGGGAGACGCTGATGCCAAGCTCCGCTGCGATATCGTCAATGCCGTAATGCCTCTGGGCATCGGCGCCCTGTTTGAAATGCTGGCCCATCAGGCCCTGCAATCGATTGCGGATCTGATGGGCCAGTTCTGCTTTCTCATACGCAGACGAAGAGAGCAGATCGGCCTCATTCGATACGGCTTCCCACAGTGTCCCGAATAATTCGAAGATCGCCGAATGCAGCCGCATCCTCTGGGTCATGGTTGCGCTTCCGGCCACACGGACGATGTCGATCAGCCTGGACAGGACAGGCTCCACTTGACGCGTCAGCATGCTGTCGCGGCGGAAGAGCGTCTGCCTGATCCTGCTGAGCATGGACAGGAACAGCTGGTCGTCAATATTGAAATGGAGACAGAAATAGGTGAACGGCTCGTCATTGCCGCTTCTGCTGGAATGGGCATATCCGGGCCGGAACAGGATCAGATCGCCCGCCTCCTGCAGCAGTCTGCTCCCGTCCGCATTCATAAGCTGCTGGCCTTCCAATACATAATTGATCTCGAATTGCGTATGCTCGTGAAGCGGATATTCCCACTCCCCGCTGACGCGGCGCAGGTGGATAGCGAACAGGTTCACGGTGGTATTCACGTCGGGCAGTATCGTTTCTTCGATAATATGGCCCAGAGTCGGCGGAGGAAAGGAGCCGGCCATCATAGTTATCCCCTTTGGCTTGCTGATTTGGTTGGTCCCAGTATAGCATGAATAGCCCGATTTGGGTAAATTATTGATCGATTTGGCAATGGTCACCCCTAATCGATTGTGCTAGGATGAACGTGACTCGCCACGTCAGCATGGCGACCATGGAGATGAGGGGGATACGACTTATGGCACAGTCTAATAAATTTTTTAACGCGCATCATTCGCCGATCGGCGCTTTTGCCAGCTTTACATTGGGGTTCCGCGGCAAAAGCGGAGGGCTTGGACTCGAGCTGGGCAGACCGGCCGACGAGAATGTGTATATCGGTTTTCAGGCCAGCGGCGGCGATTATTATGAAGCGCTTCCATTCTTCGGCTCGGTAGAGGACGAGAGCGCCCGCTATGATGTTGAGAAGCAGGGAGAAAAGGATAAAACAACCGGAATCGTTCACTTTTCCGAGAAAGCGATTACACGTGAATTCAGGACCGGTACCGACACCTGGCAGGCGGGGGATTTGACATTCCGCATCTACTCGCCTGTCCGTCCCGTGCCCGAGCCGGGTAAAGCGGATGAAGCCGCAATGAAGGAGGCGATCGTGCCCGCCGTGTTTGCTGAGCTGACGCTCGACAATACGCATGGAACGTCCGCGCGCAGAGGCTTCTTCGGCTATGAAGGAAGCGACAGGTACAGCGCCATGCGCCGCCTGAGCGATACGGGCGGGGACCGCTTCACCGGGATTGGCCAAGGACGCTCCACCGCCATCGTTTCCGATGATGACGGCGTGACGCCGGCGCTCGGCTTCTCGCTGGAAAAAATTCTGGGAGAGAGGCTTCCCCATAATCTGGCCTTTGGCCTCGGCGGCACAGGGGCGCTGCTGATGGAGGTGCCGGCCGGCGAGAAGCGGACCTACCGGTTCGCGATATGCTTCTACCGCGGAGGGCTGGTCACTTCCGGCATCGACGCGTCTTATTACTACTCGCGTTATTTTGCGAGCATCGAGGATGTGGCGGACTTTGCTCTGGACCGCTTTGCCGGACTGACCGCGTCCTGTGAGGCGGCCGACCGCTGGATCGAGGCGGAAGCTCTGAGCGAGGATCAGCGGTTCATGCTGAATCATGCGATTCACAGCTATTACGGCAGCACCCAGCTGCTGGAGGCGGCGGATGAGCCGATCTGGATCGTCAATGAAGGCGAGTACAGGATGATGAATACGCTGGATCTGACGGCGGATCAGCTGTTCTATGAACTGAAGATGAATCCGTGGACGGTCCGCAATGAGCTGGAGCTGTTCGTGAAGCGCTACAGCTACGAGGACAAGGTGCGTTTCCCCGGCGACGAACGGGAATATCCCGGGGGAATAGCATTTACCCACGATGTCGGTGTGGCGAACGTCTTCTCGCGTCCCCAATATTCCGCCTACGAGCTGGCTGGTATTGACGACTGCTTCTCATATATGAGCCATGAGGAACTCGTCAACTGGCTGCTCTGCGCCCTTGTGTACATCGAGCAGACCGGAGATGCGGGGTTCAGGGAGGAAATGCTGCCCGTAATCCGCCAATGCTTCGACAGCATGCTGAACAGGGATCATCCTGAAGCGGAGAAGCGCAATGGTCTGATGGGACTTGACAGCTCTCGCACGCAGGGAGGGGCGGAGATTTCCACCTACGACAGCCTGGACGTTTCTTTGGGCCAGTCGCGGAACAATATTTATTTGGCCGGGAAATGCTGGGCTGCCTATGTAGCGATGGAGAAGCTGTTTGCAGACGAGAAGCTGGCGGAGCTTTCCGAAGAAGCGGGCCGGCAGGCCGACCGCTGCGCGGCGTCCGTAACGGCACAGCTGACAGAGAAGGGATACATTCCTGCGGTCATCGGCGAGAATAACGATTCCCGGATTATTCCGGCAATCGAAGGTCTGATCTTCCCGTACTTTACCGGCTGCGAGGATGCGCTGAGTCCGGGTGGACGCTTCGGCGGTTATCTGGAGGCTCTGGCGACACATCTGAAGACGGTTCTTGAGCCGGGCGTATGCCTGTTCGGGGACGGGGCGTGGAAGCTCTCGTCGACGAGCAACAATTCATGGCTGAGCAAAATCTATTTGGCCCAGTACATCGCCAGAGAAATTATGAATCTGCCATGGGAGCAGCAGGGCGCGGCGGCCGATGCGGCCCATGTCAACTGGCTGCTGCATCCGCAGCTCTCCTACTGGTGCTGGAGCGATCAAATTTTGTCCGGGGAAATCATCGGCAGCAAATATTACCCGCGCGGCGTCACGGCGATTCTTTGGCTATTTGAGAAAAAAGGAAACCGGCTCGTTCACCAATAAGAAGGCCGGAGGCTGCTTGCAGGGCATTATCAATCGCGAAAAGTGAGGGATCGCTATGACAGGCAAGGTGTTGAATAAAAGCCAGATCGAACAGTTTATTGAACTCGGCTGGGTGAAGCTCGATGAAGCATTCCCGCGCGAAACAGCGCTTGCCGCGCAGGATTATTTGTGGAACAAGCTGGAGGATCGGGGAGTAAGGAAGCAGGATCGCGCAACCTGGACGCAGCCGCTGATCCGGATCAACGAGAACTATTCTACAGAGGAATTTCAACGCTGCAATACGCCTCGGCTGGCTGACGGGATTGAGGATTTGGTAGGAGCAGGGCGTCTGGTGAACCGAAGCGTATACAGGGAAACGGAATTTCAGGCTGCTTACGGCTGGTGGCCGGTCAATTTTGCTCTTGATGCCGATAAACCATGGGATGTTCCGGTCAAAGGCTGGCATTGGGACGGCATCCACTTCCGTCACGCGGTCGACAGCCCGGATCAGGGGCTGCTCTGTTTATGCTTGTTTTCGGAGGTTGGCCACCGCGGGGGAGGCACATGGATTGCAGAAGGCTCCCATAAAGTCGTCGCCAGGCTTCTCTCCCGGCATCCCGGCGGTCTGGAGCATAAGGATGCGATCGCGTTGGCGAACCGGAGCCATCCGTGGCTGGCCGAATTGACGGGTACATCCGCCCCGGATTCGCTTCCGCTTCATAATGGGCTTAAAGCCGGGGACGAGAGGGAGAGCGATACCGCCGGCAGCCGGATTGAAACTTTTATGAAGCGCTGGTATACCGATGAAGACGGTGTGCAGCTGAGAGTGCTGGAGACAACCGGCTCACCGGGGGATGTCTTTTTGTGCCACCCTTTTCTGTATCATGCTTCATCGCAGAACCATTCGGGAGTCCCGCGGTTCATGTGCAACCGGACGACGCCGCTGCAGGAACGCCTGCAGCTGAAGAGGGACGGAAGCAGCGAATATTCGCCGCTTGAGCTTAGCATCAAGGAAGCGGCAGGGCAGTTACAGCAATGAAACCAGGAATGTATAAAGATAGAGCCTGCCGGAATCAGGGCTCTATTTTTTTGACCTTATAGAATGTATTGGTTTCACACCTATAAATTTCTGTAAGGTTTGAGGGAAGAAACTAACTTTGCCGCCAAAGGACGACACAGCCATTTCTTCTTACCGATTCCTGTTACAGCAAATACATAATGCGGCAAAATCAAGCAATGATCGTATAATTTTGCCCCTCATGGCTTTTGTAATCAGCCGTTTGGTTCTATAATTGGATCATACCGCAAGTTATGCGGGCAGGATCCTGAGAGGAGAATCAGTATGAAACCTGGCATATTTATCGACCGGCGCATCCCGGACGAGGTAGAAGCTTACATAGCCGAGCATTGCGAGATTGAGAAATGGGACGGTTCGGAACCGATACCGCGTGAAACGCTGCTGTCCAAGGTTGGACATGTGAAGGGGCTGCTTACGGCAGGCACGAAAATTGATGCCGAACTGCTTGAACATGCGCCTCATCTGAAAGTAGTGAGCAGCATCAGTGTCGGTTACAATCATTTTGATGTCGGAGCGATGAAGGAACGGGGCATTATCGGCACCAATACGCCCGATGTCCTAAACGATACTGTTGCTGACCTGGTGTTCGCACTCATACTGGGAACGGCCAGAAGAGTGGCGGAGCTGGACCTTTATGTAAAACAGGGGCAGTGGAAGCCGGAGGTTGGCGAGAAATGGTTCGGTACAGATGTGCATCATGCCACATTGGGGATTATCGGGATGGGGAGAATTGGAGAAACCATTGCCCGGAGGGCAAGATACGGCTTTGATATGAATGTGCTCTATTATAACCGCAGCCGGAAGCCGGAAGCGGAAGAACAGCTTGGGGTCAGCTATGCGTCTCTGGAGCAGCTGCTCGCTGAATCGGATTTTATTGTGCTGATGGCACCATTGACGCCGCAGACAGAAGGCTTGATTGGGCGGGACGAATTTCAGCTTATGAAGCGCTCAGCGATCTTCATCAATGCGTCCAGAGGGGGAACCGTTGACGAGAAAGCGCTCATTGAGGCGCTTCAGGAAGGACGAATCAAGGGAGCGGGTCTCGATGTTTACGCGAAGGAACCGGTCGAGGTCTCCAATCCACTGCTTCAAATGCCGCAGGTGCTGACACTGCCGCATATCGGTTCGGCTACCGCCAGGACCAGATTCGATATGGCGATGCTAGCGGCGCAAAACCTGGTCGCGGCATTAAGCGGTCAAACCCCGCCGAATATCGTAGAAGAATTAAAATAATCAGCTTGTCGGCTAGTTGCAATCTCTGACAAAAAAAGGTCGTCTGACGGATGAATGGCAAGCAGTGCAAAAAAGCCATTTCCGAAGCAGGCGATCTTATTGTCATGTCTACCAATGTCTACTCTATTTGAACGGATGTGATTTTCAGAAACTATGCGCAATTTGAATCAAGTAGAATTAAAGAATATCTCATTAAAATGCAAGCCTGCCATCATGAATTTTGATTCCTGGCAGGATCAATTGAGTCATTTTTCATACACATTTACCGCAGGTAAGATTTATGCCGTAGTATGCAAGCCCGGAGAAGGAGGTTGGGCATTATCTTATCTGCTCTCAGGGAAAACCCAGGCTTACAAGGGTGAAATATTAATTGACGGTGATATAATAAACCGCCGATCATTGCAATCATACGGGTGGTACATCGGTGAAGAATTGCCCAAGAAAACTTTACTGGGGATCAGATACCGTAAGGAATTGACAATCCGTGAACAGCTGGAAAGCGCAGTATCAAGCCAATACACTGTGAGCGAGCTGGTTGATCTGTTTGAGCTGGCTCCCACCCGTATGGAACGGGTAATGAGATATATAAGCAATGAACGCTGGAATGCTTCAACAGCAATCGGACATGCGCATGGGAAGCGTATATTTTGTTTTCCTTGGCTAGAGGATTCTATTAAGGCTCTTATTGGTTATAGAGTGCAGTATTGTTGTGAATTCTTAAAGCAAAACAAATGTATTTCGATAGTCCCGGTTCGAAGCCAGTCTATTATCGAAGATTTTGCTGATGAAATTATTTTTTTAAACCGATAATCAGCTCCCTTTAAACGCGTTCTTGATCAAGGTGACAACCGCTGCCAGCACAATAGGGATCGTGGCGCAGGTCGTGATGGCGGGCCAAATCAGCGTCCAGAAGGTGTTGGATTCCATTTCCGTCGAGAACATGCTCATAGAAATGAAAAACATCAGCAGCGAGACGGGAAGGATGACCGTCCTGCTGTCCTTCAGCTTGAAAATATGGGCGAAGCCCGAGCTGAGCGCGAGCAGCGCTATCGTCGATTTGATATAGGATCCGGCGATCAACGTAATACCGGCAATCATTTCAATCCTCTCGAAGACGCCGGTGATTTCAATAACCCGCGCCATCTCATACAAGGTGAAGTTGCGTGTTCCCGCCGCTTTTCCAAAGATCATACTGGCGCATAATACGACTCCAAGAAAAATAATCATATTAGCGAAATAGGCGAAAAACATAAACTTGCCGGTCGATTCGTTTTTGGCGGGCCGTATAAAAAAAAGCAGCGCGGAGAAGACAAACATCTCGGAATAAGGAAAGCCGTGGTTAATTATGGCTCCATGCATAATCGGAGAGATGCCCTCAGCGAGCTGCGGCAGTAAATTATCCGGATGGTATTTCCCAAGGTCGAGGAACAAAATAACGAAAATCGTAGCCAGCATCATCATAAGGAACAGGACAAATAAACGGGCGGTTACTTCGATTCCGGCAAGAGCTGTCAGTGCGCAGACCATCAGAATGAGGAAATTAAATACATAGGTAGGGGTCTCCAGCATCATGGTGCTGGAGAAGAAGGACCCTACACCGACGGTAATATTAGAGATCATCAGAATGAGTACAAACAGGATCAGCAAGGAGAACAGCGTACCCATCCATTTGCCGAAAACGTCTCCAAGATATTGGAAGGAAGATTTGCTCGGGTAAATATGATGCAGATACAAGATGCTCAGAAGCCCGGGAATCCCTGCGGCTCCCGAGATGATTACCGACAGCCAGGCCCCGTTGCCGGCAGCTGCGATGACTGGACCAGGAATAAAAACAATCGAGGAGCCGAGCGTAAAGGCCAGCAGCAGCATGGCAATTTGGGATGGGCTTACCCATTCTTTTTCATTCATTTACTGGCCTCCTCCAACGGATAAACAGGTTAATACGAATGCACATTAATCAACTGCATAATCGTTTTCATGGGCTTAAGCAGAAGAGCGACTGCCAGATCATCAATACCCGGCCAGGTCTGACCCAGAATAAAGCTGAGTGAAAAATATAGCGAACAGCACAGCAATACGATAATAACCATGTTCTCTTTGCGGGTGTTCGCATGTGATCGTGCATAAATCCCCACCACAGTGACGAGATAAAACAACAGCGAGATCATGATTCTGATTATCAACTGCTTATCCTCCTTCATCCAGCGCCGATTTGCCATCTTCCAGTCCCGTGTTGGATAAAGAGACCTTGATATCAAATTTGAATTCTGCCTGCTTTAAATGATCGCCCCAATCTTTTTTCATGGTTTCCCACTCCCGGGGATGATGCTGATGGATCCCGTTTCCAATGCCAAGAAGATCAATCTTGCTTTTCTTCATGGCTTGCGTGAAGGATGTCAGCTGTTTTTCAATTTGTTTGACGATTTCACCCTGGTAAGCGTAGGCTTCGGCGGTTGTTGCCAGTGAATGGCAGATAAGCTCGCGCACGGTGACATTGACCTTGATAGCTGCATGAACCTGTGGTATTCCCTGCTTCAGTCTGGTGGAGAGCTTGGTATGGAAGGAAACGACTTCAATGGAATCCCCTTTATCCGATTCGCCGCAGGGAAGAACAATAATTCCTTCACGATAGGTATTTTTGAGCATGTGATAGGCTTCAACCTCATTCGCCTTGAGAAGCTCAATCATTTTGTTTTTATTGACCACGGCTGCTCCTTTGAAATACGGATTCTTCCGCGGGACATCATCAAAGGTCATATAAGGCAGAACCGCCGTCTCTACAGCGCTGTCCAGCTCCAGTCTGAGATCAAGCAGCGACATCTGGATCGTCTTGCCCGAATAGTAATAGGACGATCCTTCAACCTCATGGGTTTGCCGGCTGATGGTCGTTTCCATATAGGGTTTGGCGTACAGGTATGAGCTTGCATCTCCTTTTGTGACTGCAATCCGCGTTGTAAGCCTCGGTTCATCGTCGCGGTAGAAAAAATCGAGAACTTCTTTCCATCTTTCGGACTTAACCATTTTCTCACCGACCAATATGGTCTGCATATGGCTCCATTGCGCTTTACGGCCCAGACGCATCGTAATGTTGCGCGCTGCGTCAAACATGGTGCTGCCCCCCGTGCGGATATTGACATAGGAGCCGGATGGATCGGTTTCACCTCTCGACGGCTTATAGAATTGTGAAGTCAGAATGAGGTTGTCGTTCTCATCCAGATCCAGAGCAACCCCCAGAATGAATCCCCGCTCAATCAACTCTTTCCCGCTGCAGCCGCCAAGCAGACAGGCGCATAGAAGCAAGGCTATCCATCTCACCCTCATCATTCCTTTGCTGTATTAAGATCCGCAGCCCGCTTTGCCTTAGCAGCCGCTCTCATTCTCAGTTTGGTCGGGACGCGCACGAAAACGTCGAGCATCTGCATCATCCGCATGGGAGCAATAGGGGAGAAGAAGGGTTTTCCTAAGGTCCGGAGCGTCGCCAAATGAAGAAAAATGAGGATGTAGCCGATCATCAGACCGAAGCCTCCCCACATAAATGCAAGCACCATAAGCGGAAATAACAATATCCGCAGCGCGATTGCAAGCTCATACTGCGGCATGGAGAAGGACGCCATCCCTGTCAGCGAAATAATGATAATCATGATGGGGGAGGCAATTCCTGCCCGGATCGACGCCTCGCCGATGATCAAGCAGCCTACGATGCTGACCGCAGAGCCGATGGGACGAGGCAGGCGTATGCCTGCTTCGCGCAGCAGCTCGAAGAAGAACTGCATGATTACAGCTTCGATAAAGGCCGGGAAGGGAATGCCTTCTCTCGTATCAAGAATCTTGAGCAGCAGGGTAGTCGGTATCAGCTCCGGATGAAAATTGGAGAGGGCGATATAAAGGCTGGGCAGCGTGAGCGCAATAAAGAATGCGGCAATCCGCAGAAAACGTATCAACGTCGAGATCACGGGGCGCTGATAATAATCCTCGGCAGACTGGAACAGCTCGGTAAAGAAGGTCGGACAAATCATGGCAGATGTGGTCCCGTCGGCCATCAGGATGATCTTGCCTTCCAGAAGCGAGCCGACCGCTACATCCGGACGTTCTGTAACACGGTATTGGGAAAAGGGAGAATAGACGGAGTCCTCCACAAATTCACGGATGTAATTGGTATCCAGAGCATCGACTTTGTCTGCGCCCTCAAGGCGTTTTTTCAGCTCTGCCAGAACCGAAGGATCAACCTTCCCGTCCACATACCCCACCAAAAATCTTGTTTTGGTCAGAGTGCCAGCCTGATACATTTCAATCTTCAAATCCGGTGTTCGCAGGCGCAGACGAATCAGTGCAATATTCTTGTCCAATTGCTCGACCATTCCTTCACGCGGACCGTTGACAACGGCTTCGCTTGTAGGCTCCTCTACCTGTCTTCTCTCGACGCTGCCGGCGTCCAGGCTGACGACTTTGTCCCAGCCGTCGAAAATCAGGATAGCGTAACCGTCCAGCACAGCCTCGGTAATCTCGTTATAAGCAGTCAACAGCTCGTAAGACTGGAAAGCCGAGCTTCTGCGCTCGAAGAACTCGCGTATATTTTCAATCTGTATGCTTTCCATGTCCCCAGATTCCGGAACCAGATCCTGCAGAGCGGAGTTCAACTGGCCGCCATCCATCTCCTGCGTAAGAGGCGCACAATAAATCATGGCTGCAGAGCCCTCGTAGGACGGTCCGAAATGGAAGCGTTCATAAATAATGTCTTGGCAGTTTGCAAATATTTCTTTGATATGCTGCTCACTGGTCTTAAGATCAACGGAAATCCTATCGGCATTATTCTGTTGTTTTGTATGCTCCTCAAAGTTCATTTCCATTAAGAATCCCCCTCATCCAAGGAAGAGCTGATATTCGATCCATGGTATTATTTGCCGAAGCATGATATTTATGCAGGAGCGTATCCGGTTAATTGTCTGTTTTGCTTTGTTCCTACCGGCACGTTATGATGAAGGAATGATAGAGTTTGCTTTTTAAGGCGCATATTCGAAAGGAATGACAGAGGAATGGATTTTCAACAGATTACGCAGATCAAAAATTTTAAACAAGAGATTACGAGATTCCTGATGATGTATAAATTTGCTTTGAGCGAGATCGAGACCCGAATTGAAATTTTGCAGGAAGAATTTCAGATGCTGCATGACTACAACCCCATTGAGCATACCAAATCACGGCTGAAATCCCCGGAAAGCATCATGAACAAAATCATGAGGAAGAATTGCGATATTTCGTTTGCCAGCATCAGGCACCATATCAAGGATATTGCGGGGCTGCGGATTACCTGCTCGTTTATTTCGGATATTTACAGGGTCAGCGATATGCTGAGGAAACAGCATGATCTGGAAATTCTGGATGTGAAGGATTATATTCAAAAGCCCAAGTCAAACGGCTATCAAAGCCTTCATTTGCTGGTCAACGTGCCCATCTTCATGTCCGACCGCCAGGAGCATGTATGCGTGGAGGTCCAGATCCGCACCATTGCCATGGATTTCTGGGCCAGCCTGGAGCATAAAATATTTTATAAATACAATCAGTCCGTACCCTTGGAGCTTCTGCGGGAATTGAAGGAAGCCGCGGAATCGGCCAATGCGCTGGATCAGAAGATGGAACGGCTGCATAAGGAAATCGGACTCATAAAGGAAGAGCATCGTCTGGATGAAATGGATGAGTTAGAACGGCTGGTGATCAACAATCAGCAGTTCCAGCTTCCTCCGGCTTTTCTTAGGCTGATGGAAGACAAAGCCTGATTCCTGTCCGTTGATCATGCCATAAGCCTGGCCTGACCAGGCACATATTCGTTGAAATCAGCATGAACGTATACTTGCACGAAGGAGAGGATTAAACTGGAGAAGAGAGGGTTTACGCCTGATGAAGCAAATGCGCTTCTGCCGCAGTTGAAGGAGGACTTGCTCCAGCTGCAGGAATTGACGAAACGGTTTGAAGAGCAGTATTCCGACCTGCAGAAGAGGAAGGCGTTACATAAGCAGGCAGCTGCCCCGGCAGGAGGCGCACAGGATCCTTTTTTTGAGCGGGAGGGTCGGCTCGAATTTCTCAAGATGGAAGCGGAAATGCTGATTGAGAACTTCACGAGAAAAGGCGTGCTGCTGAAAATGATCAACCCGGGGTTGATCGATTTTCCCGCCGTTCTGGATGGGGAGGAAGTGCTGATATGCTGGAAGGAAGGGGAGCCGCGTGCCTCGCATTATCATGGCTGGCATAATGGATTTGCCGGACGCAAGCCGCTTCCCGGTGAATGAGGCTTTGCAGCTGCAGAAGCAGGTATTCCGACAAGGATCTGCAATCGGCCTTCCGACCGATTCTTTCAGCTTCAAATTGGTTTAGAATGAACGGATAATACTTGAATGGGGGTGATTGTCATTGTTCGAGCTTCATGATGCGCTTGCGGATATTATGTCCATTTGTATTCTGTGCTCTTTTGCTTATCTCTATTTATTCTGGGTCCCGGCGGCAGCCGGGATGAATTGGACAAAGGTCGGCGAAGCGGCATACCCGCTGCCGCGCCTTGCGCAGCCTTCCGGAATCGTTCAGGCCCGGAGACAGCGGCTCACGCGGCAGACCAAGCGCAAGGAAGCGCCCGACGATGATTCATCCCCGTGTACGACCCTGTTGAATACGTGCATACACGATCAACAGGGAGGATGGTTATGGAAACCATGGAATTGGATAAGAAAACAACTGCCATTCACAATAATCGCCGCGAAGAGCGGCGCAATGAGGCTGCAGGCGGCATAAAGAAAGGCCGCCGTAAATGGCAGCGAATCCTGCTGCTTGGCGGTGGCTTCGCCATGATTCTGCTGCTTGCCGGCTGCGGAACAGGCACAGTGGATGCCAACACGCCGGGATTTTTCAATCATTACGTCGTATTTCCGTTCTCCTGGATGATTGAACATTTTGCCGACTGGTTCGGCGGCAGCTTCGGCCTAGCGCTGATCGCGATCACGGTGCTGGTTCGTCTGGCGCTGCTGCCGTTCATGATATCCCAGTACAAGCGCCAGCAAATCATGAAACGCAAGATGAGTACGATGCAGCCGGAGATCAATGCGATCAAGGAAAAGTACGCCAAACACAAGGATGCCGAGTCGCAGCGCAAGCAGCAGCAGGAAACGATGGCGGTTTACAGCAAGCACGGGTATAATCCGCTTGCCCTGGGCTGTCTGCCGATGCTGCTGCAGATTCCGATTCTGTCCGGACTGTATTATGCCATACGGATGACCCCGGACCTGGCCCAGCATACGTTTTTGTGGTTCCAGCTGGGAAGTCCGGATAAGATCCTGCCGTTCCTGGCGGCAGCCGTATATCTGCTTCAGGCCAAAATAACGCAATCCGCCAACCCTCCGATGAATGGACAGATGGGGATGAGCTGGATCATCTATCTTTCCCCGGTGATGATGGGATTTTTCTCGTTCTCGGTTCCTGCCGCCATCCCGCTTTACTGGTGCGTTGGCGGTCTGATCGTCGTCCTGCAGACGATGCTGGCCAAACGGCTGTATCCGCCGGACATTCTTCCAGCGGTGATACCTGATCCGCCCAAAGCGCATCCGCCCAAACGCAGATTGAAAGCATAACGATCAGCATGAACATCATAGGAATGAACAGCCCCGGAGCTTGTGCTTCGGGGCTTCTTCGTTTTCGTCGCCAATAGACGGCACCGACCGTTTTTTCAAATTTGCGCTGAACGCTAGGATGCGGCTGGACAAAGAAATGAAACGCCGCTCTGCGTGTACTGCGGAGGCTTGGCGGCGGATGGCCGCTTCTTTATGGAGGGATTGTATTCCCGGCTTTTATCAGAGACAAGGTGTATGACATTGTCGCGGGCAGCCGCTACCGCTTATTTGGCCGAAGGGATGCCTGCTTGCTGCCTTCGGCAGAGCTTGGAAGCAGGTTTGCCGAAGACGAGGATGAAGATCAGGACATTCTCCCGAAAAGGTAAAACGGAAGCCGATTGTGACAGGCCGATACAGCCGTCATGAGACATACGCCTTGGCAGAGCTCTTGAAAAAGGGCTTTTTTTGGCATTCTGGGTCCAGCAAATATAGGTAATCATCTATGCTCTGCATCTATCACTGAGAGATAAACATCAAGGATTGATACTAGCAGATTTTCATAGAATAGAGGTTATTGACCAGTACGAGCCATCTATCTTGCACGTATACATACAGTACATCCTTGAATATCTAAAGCATGTTAAGGGGGGGAGACCATCTATGAGAGGCCTTGGGAGAACGTAATGAATCTGTGAAATAACATTAAAGGCAAAGGAGACTGGATAAATAGTAAACTCGTAATCTGAAAAGAGGTTTAATCATGAATGACTTAATGGTCATTATTACCGTCTGCTCCTTTCTGCTGACGATCGGCTTTATATTCTGGCGTCCGAATGTGAATGAGGCTATACCTGCAACGGTGGGAGCTTTTTTTGTAATAGCAAGCGGAAGTGTTTCATTGGCTGACCTTGGAGCCATCACGGGTACCATAAGCGGTGCTGCCGTTACTATTATAGCCACCATTGTGATGGCAATTGTGCTCGAGAGCTTCGGCTTCTTCTACTGGTCCGCCGAAATTCTGACTAGAAAAGCGAAAGGATCAGGCATCCGTCTTTTCTGGTACACCAATTTGTTTTGTTTCCTCATGACGCTGTTCGTGAACAATGATGGCAGTATTCTGATCACGACCCCGATCCTCCTGATGCTGCTGCGTAATTTGGGATTAAAGAATGCACAAAAAATCCCTTATTTGATATCCGGCGCATTGATTGCTACGGCCTCAAGCGCCCCGATAGGAGTAAGCAACATCGTGAATCTGATTGCGCTCAAGATCGTCCATATGGATCTTTACATGCATTCCGCGATGATGTTTATCCCCGCATCGCTCGGACTTGTTCTGCTGGCCGTTCTTCTGTTCGCGGTGTTCTACCGGGTAATTCCCTCCAAAATACCTACAATGACGACATGGAATTTTATGCCGGGCAGCCATCCGTTAAAGGGGGACGCACCAAAAGAGAACCGGAACAGATTTATGATCAAAATTCTGATTTTTGTATTTCTCGTTCGGCTAAGTCTGTTCGTCGCTTCCTACATTCATTTCCCCGTCTCTGTCATGGCGGTAATCGGATCAACGCTCTTGCTGCTGTGGAGATGGAGGTATTTGAAAATTTCACCTGCAGATATGTTAAAGAAAACACCCTGGTATATCCTCATTTTCGCGTTCGGTATGTATGTAATCATCTACGGCTTGAATAATATTGGTTTGACCCAGTGGCTGATCCAGCTTCTCCATCCCATTGTTACGGGAAGTCTGCTCAATGCAAGCGTATCGATGGGCATTCTGCTGACGGTTCTATCCAATTTATTCAATAACCATCCGGCATTGATGATCGGGACGATTACCCTGACGAATATCGGACTCGATCCGCTTATGCTGAAGATTTCCTATCTGGCGAGTGTGATCGGCAGCGATGTCGGTTCGCTGCTCCTGCCAATCGGTACACTTGCTACCTTGATGTGGATGCATATTGTCAAGAAGGGCGGCGTGAAAATAAGCTGGGGTCAATACTTTAAGGTGACTTCAATCGTTATTCCGATCACTCTTATTTTTACACTGGTTGTGCTGACCTATTGGGTCGCTTGGCTATTTTAATCCGGGAGGGAATGAAATTGAACAGGCTGGAAGCTAACTTTGGATTACTCAATCAGAATCACCCCAAAAAAAAGACCTCCAAAGAGAAGGTCACAAGAAGAGAGTAAAGCACAACACATTCTATGTAAGTATGAATCGAAAAGCATGGGTATTCGTGTGCAGCAAGAAAAGGAGGCGAAACGGAACCTTCCGCCCGCATAGAGGCCGGGAACCTGCAGGTTCCCGGCCTTGCTGTGCGACAATTCACTTGACCCCTGGCCAATGAAGCCAAATATCGGTCATAGGAGCCCGCCAATCCTTGTGATGATCCACATGCGTCACACGAAAAAAGATAGCGTATCTGGGAAACGGCGAGACATTAGGCGCAACGCTATGCGCCAGCTGGTAGTGTACAAGAAACACATCTCCAGGTTCCCCCGTCGTCTGAACAGGCTGCGGAAGCTCAACCGGCGGCATCCCCTTAAGCAGCGAGTCCGCACCATGCTCGCGAAAATACTGCTCGTACATCCGGTGTGTTCCCGGCCAAACGGTGAAATTGCCTGCTTGCTGCTGCCGGACAGGCGAGAGCAGCACCCCGACGAGCATGGTGAAGTTGCCGATTGTGCCTTCGGGAACGCCGTTGTGCGGCGAATACATGCCATCCAGATGGGGGGAGGAAGCTCCCGGCGGATCCTGCAGCGAAGGAAAACGGATGGCGATCTGGCCATAGTTGACCGGACGGGCGTTATTCGCACCGAGCAGCGAATCGACCATACTTTTGACAGGCGTTTGGTTAAACAAATCGACGATCGGCGCTTCACCCTGCAGCTCCGGGCAGTAGGACTGTGCGCGGTACCTTGTGATGTCTTCGACATTCATCCCGTTCCCGATGGAATGGTTGATATGACGCATGGCATGATCCACCATAATAGGCGGGATGACACCGGGAACTTTAAGGAAACCCTGATTGACCAAGGATTGCTTCTGCTCTGATGTGAGCAAACTCATGGGCTGTACCTCCTTATATATCAAGAATGCACCGCCGCTTGGAGACCGGCGGTGCTTATTCTTGTTATCGTTCAAGTCCCAATAGGAAACGGATTAAATGGTCCAGTCCAGCTTCACTTCTTGTCCGGTGCGGGAGGATTCATAGATCGCATCGAGAACCAGATTGCTTGTAAATCCGGTCATGGCGGTTGTCAGCGGCTGTTTGCCTTCCCGAATGCACTCCAGAAAGTGGCGGCTCAGGCGAAGGCGTGCGCCTTCATCGTTTTGCGGCGTACCCAGCTCGGTATCAATCGGACGCATGAATTTCTCTGTCAGCAGCTTGCCTGCATCGCCCCGGTAGCTGGCTCCGCCTTCCGTTCCCATCAAATGAATGAACGGTGAGTTGTCGGTATCCATATGAACGGCCCAGCTGACCTCCAGCGTCAGTGTGCTGCCATCCTCCATCCGGATCATCGCCGTTCCCAGATCCTCTACATCATAGCGGCCATCCCAATCCGGGGTTCCCCATGTGCCGATGCCTTTGCGCTCCGGACCAAATTTGGCATACGTTGCACCCGAGACGGCAATCGGCTTCGGACTGCCCATCAGATGGAGAGCCAGATCGAGCAAATGTACGCCGATATCGATAAGAGGGCCGCCGCCGGACTGTTCCTTCTGGGTAAACCAGGTTCCCCAGCCGGGAATGCCTTTGCGGCGGAACCAACCGGCTTTGGCGGTATAGATGTCGCCGAGTTCTCCGGCTTCAACCTGCTGCTTGATCTGCATGGGAACCGATTCCCATCTCATCTGATGGGCGACCATCAGCGTTCTGTCCGATTCGCGGCTGGCTCTTACGATTTGACGGGCTGCGTCCACATTCAGTCCCATCGGCTTCTCCAGCAGCACATGCTTTCCTGCAGCCAGCACCTGAACAGCAAGCGGAGCGTGGAATTGATTGGGCACTCCAATAATGACAGCGTCGATGTCCGGGCTGTTGATCAGTTCATCGTTCGTTTGGAATACTCTGGGGATGTCGAACTGCGCCGCGCGCTGCTCCGCGCGTGCCAGATTAAGATCCGTTACGCCGGCGATCTCGCATTCCTGCGGGAGCTTGGAGAATTCCCCCATATGAACCCCTCCGATATTGCCTGCGCCAATAATCCCGATTCTGATTTTACTCATTCGTATTTTCGCTCCTTTGGCTTGTACGTAAACGCTTCATTTCATGTTAAAATAGATTCGGAAGAAATGTATGCCAATTGTTTCGAAGAATATCCCAATATTTCGATAGGGGAGTCCTTACATGACCTATTTCCCTAAAAATTTAAAATCGTACCCGAACATGGATTCATCCCTTCCGCTGCATATCAAGATCAACCGTCTAAAAAACGGCTATCCGAGCCACCGGCATGATTTTCTCGAATTCTCATATGTCATCGAGGGGAGGGGGCACGAGACCATTAACGGTATCCCGCATCCCATGATTCCGGGTACCTTCACGTTCATTCTGCCCTACCAGATTCATGAGATTCATACCGATCCGGGCCAGACGCTTGTCCTGGTCAACTGCATGTTCAGCATGAGTCTGCTCATGGAAGCGGGAGGGCAGACGGAGCTGGACCGTCTGCTGACGGAAGATGAGGATCTTACTTCATTCGTGCAGCTTGGCGGACGCGATCATGAACGCTTCTGCAATCATCTTCATGATATGCTTGATGAATATGAAGGAAGCGAGCGCCTGCGGGCCTCGATGCTCAGAGCGAAGCTGACGGAGCTCTTGGTACTCTTCGACCGGAAGCGAAGGGCAGGCCAACTGGCGTCTGCCGAGACCGCAAACGGCTCCGGCAAGCTCAATCCCACATGGCGCATCATTCATTATATTCAGAGTCATTACCAGGAAAGCCTTACCCTGTCCGACCTGGCGGTGAAATTCTCCATGAGCATGTCGCGGATCAGCGAACGGATCAAGGAAATGACGGATTTGACATTCGTTCAATTTTTGAACGATCTGAGGATACGCCATGCCTGCAGCCTTCTGGTCTCGACGATGATGAATATTACGGAGATTGCCTACGAGGTCGGATACGGATCGTACAAAACCTTCTCGCGTCTGTTCAGGGAGCAGAAAGGGGTCGTACCCACCGATTACCGCAAGCTGAGGATGCAGCAGGCCTATGCGAAAGCCGGCCAGCTGTAGCGGAGTCCCGGGCTTGTGGGCACGATCTACCATTGATACATACAAGGAGGAGTAAACCGTGAAGTATACGACATTAGGCAAAACAGGGCAGAATGTAAGCCGTCTGGCCGTGGGCGGCTATCCGTTCTCGGGCGTCAACAAAGCGCAGGGCTGGGACCCGTACAGCAAGCAGGGAAGAGCGGATGCGATCGGCGTCGTTCATGCAGCGCTGGATTCCGGCATTAATTATGTCGACACGGCTCCCGCCTATGGCAGCGGACACAGCGAAAGCATCATCGGAGATGCCCTGCAGGGCAGACGCAGTCAATGCCTGGTGGCTACCAAGGTGACATGGCCCGATTCCTGGGCGGGCATCGGCAAGGAAGGCGTTATTCGCGGTGTGGAGGACAGCCTTGCGCGGCTGAAAATGGAGTATGTCGACGTGATCCAGTTTCATGGCGGCGTCTTTTCGCATGAAGACTCGCAGGCTATCCTGAACAGCGGGCCGATGGAAGCCCTGCAAACACTAAGAGAGCAGGGCAAGGTCAGATGGCTGGGGATCACGACAGAGGATGCCTGCTCCATTCTGGAATTGATCGATACGGATTTGTTCGACGTCATCCAAATCAATTACAACCTGATCTATCAGAATGCCGCGCTTCATCTGCTTGACAGGGCTGCGGAGAAGCAGCTCGGCGTTGCCGTTATGAGACCGATGACCTCGGGGATTTTACAGCGGACGCTGGAGCATCTGGCTCCCGGGCTGCTTGCAAGCGAGGATATTTATGCGCTCTGCCTGAAGTTTCTGCTTTCGGATTCCAGAGTCCACATGCTGAACGTCGGTGCGAGATGGCCGGAAGAAGTCGAGCGCAACGTCCGGCTTCTGGACGAATTTGTACCGGAGTTCGATATTGCCGATCTGCCGCGTTTTACGGGCAAAATCTATGAGTCGGATGACAGGAGAAACGGACTGCTATGAGCATGAGCCAAACACAAGGAGAGAGGATTGATCGCATGAATTACGCAGCAGATGCCTACTCGCATATCGGTCTGCCCCGTTACGGCGGGATTGAGGACTTTGTGAACAACATGAAGCGGTTCGGACTGCGGAAGTCGGTCATGGTGCTGTTCAACGCCGTTCCCGAGTTCGCCAGCCTGTTCGCAGGCATCCGCGACTATCCGGAGTCGATCCGGGGAGTCGGAATCCCGTTCGGTCAAACGCCGGAGCAGCGTATGGAGCTTGTTCTGCTGCAGCTTCAGGCGGGCGTCATCGGCATCAGAATGGAAGCCGGCGAAGCGCTTGGCAATCCCGACATTCTCAAGCTGCTCGGGGAGCAGGGAAAATGGGCGTTCGCCCTCACTCCCTTCCAGTCGGAGGAGCTTACCCGGATTTATCTGGATTGGCTGGAGCAGTATCCGGCCGGGAGGATCGCCTCGCCCCATCTGCTGTACACCGAGGCCGCATCCGCCGGTTTCCGGGACAGGCCGTCCGTCAAGGAGCTGCTGGGCCATCCAAGATTTCACGCCATCTTCTCCAGACATGGAGGGCATGGGAGCGCGCTTCCATATCCGCATCGGGATTTTCTGCCCTGGATGTCATTCGTCCTGGAGTGGGCCGGCTATGAACGGACCATGTGGGGGAGCGAATATCCGGTCATCTATTCGCGCAATGAGACGATGCCTGCCTGCATCTCATGGCTCGCGGAAATCGGCGCAGGGCTGTCGGAGCAGCAGCTGAGGAAGGTCATGCACGACAACGCGGAGCGTGTCTTCTTCTCAGACCCGGCACCGGACAGCAGACCTGTCATCATCCCGGACTGGGTAGCCGGGCAATTCAACCATGAGCAGACGGTGAGAATTTACAATCAGGACGGCTACGAGCTGCCCCTTGACGTATACGGCAAGCTGATCAACGGATATTTGCAGTCGGAGGAGCTGACCGCGGGCATATCCTTCGCGGATTATTTTGTGAAACGGATTGCTTCATCCTTGAATTAATCCTGAAATAGTATAGTTAAATTAAAATTCAATTCTTGCAGGTTAGAGCTATAGTTTGTTAACCTGCATTTCATTTATGATATGAATCAGCCACTCTCTATAAAGGAGTGGTTTTTTATGATGTTGATAATGGATTCAACTTTTTTGTTGTTGAGTTTTTCCGATGCGTGGTAGAATTTAACTATTCTCTCAGCTGTTTTAGTTCTATAGGCTTAATCCAAAGAAAGAGTAAAGATGGAGGTCCTCAGTTTGTTTGCATACATAATCCCCACATTCGTAATTATATTTGCAATAACATTTATTTGGTTTGTAGCGAGGCATAAAGGGAAAAATCAGACTCGAAGTTTGTCAGTACAAGAGGATTATGACCTTAAAGAGATTGATATTGCAAGAATTGATAGAATGGAAGATGGTTCTGAATTTGAGATGTATCTGTACAGATTATTTCTTGAACTAGGTTATCAAGGCGTGTATAAGACAGTAGGGGCCAGAGATTTTGGCGCAGATGTTGTTTTTACTGACCGAGAGGGTGTAAGGAATGTGGTACAGGCGAAGCGTTACACTGATTCAGTTGGCATAAGCGCAGTGCAGGAAGTTTTCTCTTGTATGAGGTATTACAAAGCAAAGAAAGCTATTGTGATAGCATCCGCCAAGTTTACAGAGCCTTCTGAAACACTTGCAGGAATAAATCATGTGAAGCTGCTGGATCGTGATGATTTAATAAGCATAATTGAAGCTTTCAAGAAGGATGATATTCAAGCGGTCAAAGACAGAATTGAAGCCGAGCCAAGGATGATCTTGGAATCATGGAGAGAAGCTAATAGCCCCGTACTTCATGAAATTAAAAAGGATTATAAAGCGGAGCAGTATGTGAAGAAAGCAATGGGTAAATGAGTTGGAGACGGCGATTGAAAACAATCTTGAAGAAAGTATTGGATTCCCTGTAAGGGATAGAATGAAAGGAGTTAATAGTTCATGTTTACTTATAATAAGTTAATAAGAGACAAAATTCCTGAAATCATTGAAACTAAAGGCAAAAAAGCCGAAGTAAGAGTTCTTGATGATGTTGAGTATAAACAGATGCTTGATGTAAAGCTTCAGGAAGAACTTGATGAATATAGAGCCGCGATTAATGATGAAGATCAAGTTGAGGAATTAGTTGATCTAGTTGAGTTGGTCTATGGGATTCTGGAGAGTAAATGTGTAAGTATTGAGGAATTTGAGAAATTGAGATTGACGAAGAAGGACAAGCGTGGTGGTTTTAAGGAGAAGTTATTTCTAATTGGCGTTAATGAAAATGAAAAGGAAAATATCTTCAAGCAATACAATTCTCAGGAAGAGAAAATTGCAAGAGAAATAGATAGATACATAGAATCACAGTTTAATGGAATTAAAATAAAATCGCCTGTAACTGATTGTATTGGTTATAAAATTCTTGATACTAAAAAATTCGCAAGCTTGACAACCCAAGATAAGCACAGTTTGATTTTGCATATTGGAAAGAAAAACGAGAAGAAAGGTACAGAGTTACAAAGAGAAATTGATAAGGTATTAGGAAAATCCTTTCCAAGAACGAAGTCTGATGACACTAGATACACTCATCAAGCATTTATTAAGCTGGAATGGGTTGATGATCTTGATCAAATAAAGTCTTTCATAGATAAAGTATACGAGTCGAGAAAGCAAAGGGAAGCTAATGAATAACAAGTTAGGCATCTGGAGAGAATTCTGTTCCCATCATAAAATATCTGAACGATGTGTTCCAATATTTCAATCTAATTGTAATAATGTTCAAGTGTTTTCTTTAAACAAAAAAGTATTTGAAGTGGGCTGAAATGTTGTTCGAAACAATCCAAAGCCCAATTCCAAAGTTAAAGCAACCAACCTACTTCATACGCTACTACATTCTTTGATAATTGGGTCATCCTTTCAGCAAAATATGGTTTTTTGTTATAGAGCCGCCAGCGACGATCGAGTAGGAATAAAGCAGCATCCATCAAAAGGGGTACTACACCATGTAGTACCTCTTTTGGCTATGTCCTATGAAAGTTGGAACTAAGCAGATACCCCTGAGGCACCTAGAATGGAATATAGAAGGAAGGCCAAGGGGGAGAAGGCTTTGACGTTAACGGTTATGATTGTGCTGGAGAGTTGTATGCAGCCGCGCGGCGGTGTTTATTTGGTTGGGGATTGGCTGCCGCCATCGCTGCAGTTGACCGGCTGCTCCCGGGTGAATCGGCCTGGTTCAGAATGGTTTCTATTATCGCGGCCCTGCTGTATGCGATGAAAACGGTCGTTTATGTTGAATATTGCATTCGCGAGAATCGAAGACTCCCGCTGATCCGATGGATCTTCTTTCACCGATCCACCGGGGGATATGGAGGGCCGCTATTGTATTTTCTCATTCATGGCATGGTGATGATGATGATGATTGAGCATGCTCTGGACAGGCAAGGGCATCCTATATCCGGGATTCCGTGGCTCGGCCGGTTATGGACGCTGGTCTGGCTGGTTGTCCCGGTTAAGCTGCTGCTCCCGGATGCTTTTCTCCACTCGCTGATTTGGCCGCTTGCCGGCATCTGCTCCTCCAGCTGCTGATAGATGCGGCTTGAACCTCCTCTTCGACGGATCCTACTTTTCCCTGCATGAAGGTCTTCGCTATACTCTTGTTGAACTAAATAGATAACCTGACCGCAGATGGATATGATTATAGGGAGTGTGCAGATGAAGATCAGAGTGTTAATCGCAGACGACAATTCGTTCATCCGCGAAGGGATGCGGATTATTTTGCATTCCTTTGAGGAGTTCGAGGTTGTGGCAACCGTCGGAGACGGAGCGGAAGCGGTTGAATTTTGCAAAGCCAACGAGGTGGATGTGGCTCTGCTTGACGTCCGTATGCCCCATATGAACGGAGTAGAGGCAACCAGACGGCTGACGGAGGAAACGAAGACGAGACCGCTCATCCTGACCACCTTCGACGATGATGAATATATTTTGGATGCGATCCGTTTCGGAGCCAGAGGCTACCTGCTCAAGAACAATGATCCGGAGCGGATCCGCGACGCCATCAAGAGCGTGCACAACGGCCATAATGTTCTGCAGGATGTCGCACTGGACAAGCTTAAATCCAGTATGGGCGCGCCGGCGCCGGCCGATTCCGGCACGCCCTTCGACCGCAGTCCGTTCACGGAGCGCGAGCTTGATGTGATGGCGCTCATTGCGAAGGGGTACTCCAACAAGGAAATCTCCAAGGAGCTGTTTATTTCCGAAGGTACCATCGCCAATTACATTACCTCCATCCTGAGCAAGACCACACTGGAGCACCGCACACAGATCGCCATTTATTATTTGACGGGTAAAATCCGCTGAACGAAAGGATTCGAAGAAACACATGGAATTATGGACTGTCGGCAATAAAACCATTTTGCTTCTCTATGTCATCGCGGCTTCATATTTTGCCGTCTCAGAGCCGATCTCCTGGCTGGTGCTGTACTACCTGATCTATTTGGCGATGAATCTGGTTGTTCATATTGTAAAGGACCCTCGCGTCAAGCAAGGCATCATTGGGGGCATTATCCTCTATCTCATCGGCTGTGCAGCGTATGTGCATCCGTACTTTATTCTGCTCCTTCCGCTCAGCGCCTATGAGCTGTCCTCGTTCCGGATCCAGAACCAGGTGTATGTGCTGATGCTTGTTCTGCTGCCTATGCTCTTCATGCGCAACTCCATGCTGGCGCTGTATGGGTTTACAGCGGTGCTGAGTTTCTTCAATTACGTCATGATCCGCAAGTATATGGCCAGAGTGAACAAGCAGGAGGACAGCCTGGAGCGGATGCGCGGCGATCTTCACCGGCTGTCGAAGAAGCAGAATGAGAACCGGGATTTTCTGCGGACTACGGAATATACGGCCAAGCTCGAGGAACGCAGCCGGCTGTCGCAGGAAATTCACGACGGCATCGGTCATGCCATGACGGGGGCTCTGATTCAGATGGAGGCGGCCAAGCGGCTGATGGCTGACGATCCTGCCGCGGCAGCGACGCTGCTGCAGAACGCTATCGGCATCTCCAAGGAAGGAATAGAGCAGATCCGGCTGACGCTCAAAAACACCAAACCCCTCAAGGAGCAGCTTGGGCTCAGCCGTCTGAAGTCCATCGTGGAAGCCTTCGGAGGCCGGACAGGGCTGTTGACAAGCGTTGTGCATGAAGGGGATATGGAGGTCATTACGCCTCTGCAGTGGAAAATCATTCACGAGAATGTGACGGAATCGTTGACCAATGCCGCCAAATATGCCAGCGCAACGGCGATTCATGTGGAAATCAGGGTGCTCAACCGGTTCATCAAAGCGGTGGTATCGGATAATGGACAGGGGGCGCCGAAGGTTGTAAAGGGACTGGGGCTGATCGGTATGGAGGAGCGTGCGGCCGCCATGAACGGTACGGTAATCGCCGACGGAACAAGAGGATTTATTGTCACGACCCTGCTTCCGAGCGGCGCGCAGTGAAGAATCTCACCCCCGGCCGGGGGAGCATTCATCATAAAAACATGAGAATTCTCATTCCGAAAGGATGAACTTATGCACTGGCATGAGGGCATCCTTTTTTCTTACAATAAGGTCATGAAAGATGACGAAACGGAGTGAACCTCATGAATGTATTGGATATCCGCAATCTTACGAAGAAGTTCGGCGATTTCATCGCAGTCGATAATATCTCGCTTTCAATCCGCGAAGGCGAAATATTCGGTTTTCTTGGAGCCAACGGCGCCGGCAAAAGCACGACCATCAACATGGTGTCGTCACTCCTTCGACCGACCAGCGGAGAAATCCGCATCCTGGACCGGGACATTATGAAGCAAAGCCGGTTCGCGAAGGTCAACCTTGGAATAGTGCCGCAGGACCTGGCGATTTATGAGGATATGACGGCCTATGAGAATGTAAGCTTTTTTGCCGGGCTATATGGTCTTCGGGGTTCCCGGCTGAGGGAACGGGCAGAGGAGGCGCTGGAATTCGTCGGTTTGAGCGATAAGGCGAAGACCTTCCCGAAAAATTTCTCAGGCGGCATGAAGCGCCGGCTCAACATCGCCTGCGCCATCGCGCATAAGCCCAAGCTGATTATTATGGACGAACCGACGGTCGGCATCGATCCCCAGTCGCGCAATTATATTCTGACCTCCGTGCGCAAGCTCAATGAATCGGGCTGCACGATTATCTACACAAGCCACTACATGGAGGAAGTGGAGGAGATCTGCTCCCGCATCGCGATCGTCGATCACGGCAAAATCATCGCGGAAGGGACCAAGGAGCAGCTCAAAGCCACCATAACCGATGTGAAGGACATCCGGATCGAATTGAAGTCGGCCCAAGGCTCGGAAGGCGAGCGGCTGCAGGGGATTCCGGGGGTGCGCAAGGTTCTTCAGGAGGAAAATATTCTCCGCATTCACAGCGATGCCGCCGTTGACAATCTGAATCTGATTCTGAAGCGGCTGATGGAGGACAATATGGAAATCCGCGCTGTCGAGGAACAGGAGCCGAACCTCGAGATGGTATTCCTCACCTTGACCGGGCGCAAATTAAGGGATTAAACATCCATAGAGAGGAGGTTATGGCTATGAATACGTTATCGATTGCCCTGAAGGAAATCAAAAGGGATTTTCGCGACCGGCGCACGCTGTTCTTCATGCTGGCTTTTCCCATCGTGCTTATGCTGATTCTCGGCATGGCTCTGACCAATGCTTTCACCAGCAATGCAAGCATTGGCAGTATGAAGGTGCTCGTCAAGGATACAAGCAGCGGCATGCTGTCCCAGTCCTTCCAGGCATTCGCCAAGGAAATTGGCTCAACAGGCGTCCAGTTCGAGACGGCCAAGGCAGACATTGACGGACGGGAAGAGGTGGCGGAGAACCGTTACCAGGGTTATGTGGAGCTAACGGATAGCGGCATATCGCTGTACGGCAGCGACCGCAGTGCCCTCGAAGGCAATATCGTGCAGGGGATGCTGAGCGCTTTTACGGATAAATATAATGCGGCCGCAGCCGTAGAAAAGAGCGATCCCGATAAAATCGGTCTCGTATTCGCGGGGAGCGGCGGAGGTTATATTCAGGAAACCTCGATCATTGCCGACCGCAAGGCGGGATCGATGGATTACTATGCTTTGGCCATGACGGTCATGATCGCCTTATGGAGCGCCATGTCAGCGGGAGAGCTCATCCGCAGTGAAATCAAACGCGGTACGGTGGCCCGGCTTGTTGCGGCTCCGGTGAGCAGAAGCGAAATTTTTATCGGCAAGATTATGGGCAATATTGTCATTAACATGCTATGTGTCGTGATTATTGTATTCTTCAGCAAATTTGCGTTTAAAGCGTATTGGGGCGATCATCTGGGCCTGGTGCTGCTCGTACTGCTCACGGAGGTGGTAATGGCGGCCAGCTTCGGGCTCGCGGCAAGCTATTTGCTGAAAGGGACCTCATCACGCGGACTTGTTAATCTGCTCGTACAGCTGTTTTCCTTTTTCGGCGGCGCTTATTTCCCTGTTGATGATGTCGGCGGTGGCATAATGAGCTTCGTGACGGAACTGTCCCCCATTCGCTGGGCGAATCGGGGATTGACAGAAATTATCTATTCCAACAACTTATCGGCGGCTTGGCCGGTTATGGGGTTGAACCTTGGTCTTGCAGTATTGTTTCTCGTCATATCGGCAACAATTATGAAACGCAGGGAGGGCCTGTAAATGTGGAAGGATTTTTGGTTTCTGGTCCGGATTACGCTGTGGACCACATTTCGTAAGCCCTCCAACCTGATCTTGTATTTCGGTCTCCCGGTTGCCGGAATTCTGCTGTCCACCCTTCTCTACGGGTCCCCGGGACAGACGGTGCTCCGGGTTGGGGTCGCGAACGGGGATGGATCAGAAGCAATAGCGGCGGATACGGCAGGCTTCGTTCAGGGGCTGGATAATGTGAAAATCGTAAGCTTAACAGAGAGCGAGCTGAAGAGTCAGCTTGCAGCGGGGGAGCTGGACAGCGGAATTGTCATCGGCGCAGGCTTCTCGAAAAGCGTGCTTGAAGGCAAACCCGGTCATATCGGAATCCAGTCGCTCAAGGGCGCCCAGGTGACCGCTTATATGAAGTCTATGCTGGCCGGCTACATTGACAATATCTCCGCCATCGGCAAAATATCAGCAGGAGATACAGCAAAGTTCGAGCAGCTGTACGATTCGTATCGGGGAACGGACTTCAAGCTGTCGGCACAGTCCGTGAATGATACATCCTCCACCAAGGATATGTCCTACCAGTCGATTGGTTATCTGATCATGTTTATGATGATGTCTGCGGTCAACCTCTCGGAGTTGATTCTCAAAAATCGCGAGAACCGCACTTATTTCCGCATTTTGTCTTCACCGGTAGATGCCAGAACCTACGTCATGTCTAATGTATTTGTGAATTTGTGCATCATGATGGCTCAGATTGTGGTTGCACTGTTCTTCATGTTCGTTATCTTCGGACTCGAGCCCGGTATTCCTGCAGTTGAGATGCTCGGCATCATGTCCCTGTTCGCCCTGGTATCGGTTAGTCTCTCGCTCGTTGTCGTCGCTTTCTCCAAGAATACGGCTATGGCAGGAGCAATGCAGAACCTGATTGTAACACCCACCTGCCTGTTATCCGGCTGCTTCTTCCCGATCAGCATCATGCCGGAGGCCATCCGCCGCATAGCGGATTTCCTGCCTCAGAACTGGGTGCTGCAGTCGATCAGCAAGCTGCAGTCGGGAGGCGCGCTCAGTGGCATCTGGTTCAACCTTGCGGTGCTGCTTGCGTTCGCCGTAGTATTCTTCCTGATTGCAACCTACAAGTTCGGACGAAACAACGATACGAGAAATTTTGTTTAACATAAGTATAAGATTCCCCTATACTTTGCTTCTATTTCTGAAGGAAGAAACGGCTGCACCGCCAATAGGACGGTGAAGCCGTTTCTTCTTGATAACGGAGTAACGGTGTTTATTTTGCATCTACTGGTGGGAAATTGCCTAAAGTGGGTAAAATAATACAACAACCGTGGAGCGGCGGTTCTGACCACATAAACAATCCGCTTCAGTCCTGGAGGAGATACGAATGATGACATTATCACGGCAATCGCTAGTCGACTGGCTGCAGAGCCATACCGGCCAGGAGCTCCTGATCCGAAAACAGGAGCAGGAGGATCTGGACGAGGTTCGCCTGGAGCTGAGCGATATCGATTATCGAAGCAGCCGAAGCGATTCCATCGATGAGTATACATCGGACAGCGCGCTGCTGCTTCACGGGCGGGGTACTGTAATAACGGAAGACAGCGAAGAGGAGCTTCCTTCCCGCACCTTCGAGATTCCGCTGCAGGGATTAAACTATGCGAAGCAGGAGAACGATGCATTGGTTCTGGAGACCGAGCGGGCCAAATACCTGATCAGTGTTTTATAATCCTTACCCTGAAGTTGCTTGAGCATCAAAGGCATATTGCCCAAAAAAGGACCCGGCTGCATGCATGAACTGTGACCCGATTTATGGACCATGTTGAAAAAAGACCTATAACCCTAAGCCGTCAAGAGGTGACTTCTGAATTCGTCAGGAGTCATTTTTTTTAATGTCCACTGATAGCGTTCGGAGTTGTAGTACAAGATGTATTCATTCACACGTACTCGTAGTTCCTTTAACGTCTGACAGTCGCTGTACAGGAGCTCGTCTTTCATATGGCCAAAGAAGGACTCCATAGAAGCATTATCCCAGCAATTGCCCTTACGGGACATCGACTGTTGGAAGCCCGCCTGCTGGATGAGGTGGCGGATTTTAGGGTGCGTGTAGTGCATGCCCTGGTCCGAGTGAAGGATGGCTTCGGGGTGGAGGGTTCCATCCAATCGCGTTTGCAATCTTTCCAGCGTTCGTTCCACAATAGAAAGCTCCAAGGTCGAAGATAAGCAATGCGCCAGGATCTGTTTTGTTGCTCCGTCCTTCACACAGGACAAATACGCCCATTGGCCTCCACCATAACGCATATAGGTAATGTCTGTGAGCAGCACCTTTTCGGGTTCGCCCGGATTAAACTGCCGTTTCAAAAGGTTTTCGCACGTCCGGTGTTCTTGCGTCGCTCTGGCCATTTTGCGATAAGGATTGGCTTGACGTACCGTGGCCCTTAGCTTGAATTTTCGCATCAAACGACGAATTTTCTTGTGGTTCATGACAACACCGTTAAGTCGTTCAAGCCGCATTTTAATCACCAATGCACCGGCTTTGCCATTGAGCTGGTTAAAGTGGGTTTGAATAAGCTGCACATCGTATTCATCTACAACCTCTCGAAGTTGACGCTCTTCTTCGGCTCTGCACCAGCGGTAATAGCCACTTGTACTGACCTCAGCTGCCTGACACAGAAAGCGGGTTAAACGCCGCAAGCTATGCCTACGAATGGTTTGGTTAATGATCTGAAAGCGCCCGGAAGACGTTAAGGCCTTATTGGTTTGCCTTTCGAGCGCTTCGAGCTTTTTTAGAAGATCGTTTTCGGCCTCAAGAAGCTTAATTCGGGCTTCCGCGCGTCTGAGTTTCTCTTCAACCGATAATTCCCCGGCAGTTGTTCTCCCCGTACTTTCTTTTCCACGCTTTTCCTCCAATAAGCCAGCTTCACCCTGAGAGGCGTAGACCTGTCGCCAACGTAACAGACACTTTTTGGGTTTCTCATGCCCGATGACGTCCATATTAAAACCGGCTGCGTAGAAGATTTCCATGGGCGTCTGCCCCTCCAGATAGGCCTGAACAGCAGCGGTTTTAAATGTTGGAGCGTACGTGATGGTGGTGTCCGATACACGGCGTACATTCGGATTTAACTCCAGCTGCCTCATCTCTTGTTCCGTAAAGGTTCTTGATGCTCCCCTAGCTTTTCCCATGATCCCATACCTCGCTCGTCGTTATATAGTTCGATTAAAACACAAAATGACCCGTAAGAGGGGCACTTTTTTCAAAGTGTCCATCTTACGGGTCACAGTTCAGCAGCCGGGTCCCTTTTTTTGAAAATATAAGAACGTATAAAATTTCATCATACTTTGCTTATATCTCTGAGGGAAGAAACTAACTTTGCCGCCAAAAGACGGCGCAGCCGGCTCTTCTTGCTTTGGCGAAAGAAGAATAATGGAACGCAAACGTTACAAGGCACGCCACAACCAGGCGGTCTTCTGTTTCAATCATAGAACAGACAATTTATTAACGGAAGGGACAAAACTTGCGATTCTGCAAAGGAGCAAGAACTGTCGCTAACCTGCGGCTGGTGAATGGGCTACTATATGAATGGAAAGCGCCGCCAAATGCTGTGGCGCCCGAAAAGAATTCATATTTGAGGAGGTTTTGCATGATTGCAGGAAAGCTGTATGGTTATGCCCTGTCCATGGTCCTGTTCATAGGTCTGCTTGCAGGATGTTCAGGTGGAAACGGGAACGAGCCCGCTGTTGACAGTAGCGAAGAGGGGACTCCGAATGCCGCGGAACCAGCCGCAGCTGCAGAAGCGTTGAAGCTCCAGTTTATGGTGCCCTCGTTTGCAGAGGTTCCCGACATGAACGACCAGTATTGGACGGAATGGCAGAAGCGGACGAACACATCGCTTGACGTCGAGTGGATCCCGTCCGGAGATTACGATACGAAGTTTGACCTGGTGCTGGCGTCCGGCAATCTCCCGGAAATCATTGTCGCCCAGAATGTGACACGGCCGACGCTGCAGATGGCCATCAAGCAGGGTGCGTTCTGGGATCTTACGCCGTTCCTTGGCGACTTCAGCAAGTACCCTAACCTCAAGAACAACAGCGAGCAGAATGTCTGGACGTATATGAAATCCGACGGGAAAATCTATGGGATTCCCCGCAACCGTCCTGTCATTGATCCCGGCATCAAGATAAGAAAGGATTGGCTGGATAAATTAAATCTGCCCATACCCAAGACACTCGATGAGTATGCCGCAGCCCTCAAGAAAATTGTAGACGGGGACCCCGACGGCAACGGGAAAAAGGATACGATCGGCATCATCGGTCACGGTTACCTGCTGGCTGATGGGGACGGCTCTTATGAGGCTGCTTTTGGCGCACTGGACCCTTTTTACAATCAGGAGGGCGGATTGGTTCGCGATTTATTAACCCCTAATTACACGGATATGGTGGAATGGTTCCGTAAGCTGTATGCGGACGGCATCCTGGCGAAGGAATTCACGACGATCAAGAAAACGCAGGCGGAAGAAATGTTCGCCACCGGCCGCGCAGCCTCCTATACCCGGAATATTTGGCGCGATTACACATGGGAGCAGGAGAACAAGAAAACGCAGCCTGATGCCGAAATCATTACGCTTCCTCCCATGCAGGGTCCCAAGGGGGTCAGCGTGCAGCTCGTGCCGCCATTCTTCGGGGCGAATTACATTTCCAAGAAGGTGCCGGAGGAGAAGGTTAAACAAATTCTCGATTATTTTGAGGAAACGACCACAATGGAATACACGGATTTCAACTATTTTGGCATCGAAGGCGTTCATCACACATTGGTCGACGGACAGCCGCAGCTGACCGAGCTTGGAATCAAAGAGGTGACTACAAACGCCAACCAGGTATTCGCATTGGCCTTCAACAATAAAATGAAGGTGTTTAATGCCTCGGCCCCCAAAGCCTATAACGACGCCAAGCTGAAAGATGCCGAGGTGTACGGCGAGGTTGGCAAAACCAATGTGTTCAATATTATCGCCTCGGTCAAGTGGACGGAGGTCTGGCCCAAATATGAGAAGGAGTGGCAGTCGATGGCCACCAAAGCTATTGTGGGTCAAATCTCCATGGACGAGTACAAAGCCTATGTCGATAAGCTGAACGCCATGCCGGAATTCAAGCAGGCGTACCAGGAATATGCCGCGATGTACAAAGAGTATTTCGGAGAATAAAACCGCATGAACCAAGGAGGAATTTGTTGTGCCCATCTATAACACGGACAATAAAGCCTATGAAGGAGAGCATGTGCTGGATAACCCTCCCCCGTTTCATGAGAAGCTGCTTGATTACGGCGAGCGCCCGTACTGGTCTCCGGACGGCAAACGGCTTGCCTTTATCGAGCGGAATTACGGGGATGTTTGCGAAATGGATATGGCCACCAGAGAGGTCCGCAATTTGACCAAAAATCTGGGAAACCATCATTCCTTCCTGCGGGTTCTGTTCCTCGCAAACGGAGATTATCTGCTCATCGGTCCCAAAGAATTCAAAGACCGCCGCACCAGCAGATATCTGGAGTCAGAGCTTTGGATCATGGATAAGGATGCCAGCTCTCCGCCCAAGCCGCTGGGCCGGAGAATTTCCGAAGGAGCGGGGGTATCGGCAGTAGCGAACCGGATCACATACTCCATGCATGGAGGACATGATCCGCGTATCGGCACAACCGAGGACTACGAATGTCATGTGACGGACATCGTTTATGGACCGGAGGGTCCGGAGCTTGGGGATGACCGGGTCATCTACCGCAATGTGCGCGGCTTCCATCCGGAGCCTCAGGATTTTCGCCATAACGATACGGAAGTGATCATGGCCGAATATATCGGCAGTCCCTACAGGACTCCGGATAATTGGAAGGCTGTAACAAGGGGCATTAATCTGAAGACCCTCGACGTCCGCACTTATATCACAGAGGAGCAGACGCATAATGAATGCGAAGGAATCTTCCCGGATCACGAGCATATTTGCCTGGAATCCTCCTGCGATCTGGTGAATCAGTTCCCTCCCTTTGATTTATGGAAGCTGAAGCTGGACGGTACCGGCAGGCGGGTTCGGATGACGCGCTTCTTTGACCGCTCTCCCTGGAGAGCCAGCAATTCCAATGTAAGTCCGGACGGCAAATGGCTGGCATTCATGGTCAACACCTACACGAGCGAGCCGGGATTTGGAATGGGTCTGGGACTGATGAATTTGGAGGAGTGGGAAAAAAGCGAGTATGCGGCGCAGTGGGAAACACCGGAATCCAGAGCTGCGACGCGGCAGTAAGGGCAAAAATCAGCTTGGGCGGTTCGATGAAATTCGGGGTTAACAACAAAAACGGTTCTCTCGCAAACTTGCGAACAGGACCGTTTTTTATCGGTTATTCCGCAAGTCTCTGCCTGCATCGTCAAAAATAGTGCAAATTCTCCCAAGGATTCGACAATGCGGGCATCGAATTGTAGTAGGATAGCGGACGAAAATATTATCGTTTGGGGGGTCATAATGGTTAACTGGATTGAAGCCCTGGTACGCCAGCCGGGTTCCATGCTTGCTGCCAACCGCGGAAAATATTTATACAAGTTAATTTGGCTTGGATGCATATCCGTCTGTGTTCCCGTCCTATTGGCCAGCTTGGTTTACTATCAATTTTCCATGAACCGGATGAATCAGCAGATGCTCAGCGAAAGCCGGTCATCCCTCACGATGATGAAAGACAGGTCCGAACGCATTCTGCAGGGGATAGAGCAGGAATCGCTTCAGCTGGCGCTCGATCCTGCCCTTACGAACTTTTTTACCAAGCCTGATCAGGAATCCGGCATCATCTGGCATCAGAATATTTTGGATAAAATCGCCATGTTCAAAAATACCAACAGCTTTATCGATGAGATTTTTTTTTATAACAGGGCGGAAGAAACTGTGTTGTCCAACCGCTACGGCACGGTCGATAAGGAAAAATATCCATACGGGGAAGACATCGACCGGCTCATCCTGGACGGCAATCTGTCCCAGTGGACGATTATGCCTGCCGGGAAGAAGGACGGCTACATCACATTCGCCCGGCTGCTGCCAATTTTGGGGAGCGGGAAGGCGCAGGGAGTATTGGCGTTTGAAATTGAAACCTCCGCAATCAGCAAATTTTTGCAAACGGATACAATTATAGTTCCGAAGGAAAAGGACTTATTCGTACTGAATTATCAGAAGCTTTTCCAAAACGGCAGTACAGGTTCGGAAGACATCTATTCAAAGCTTAATCAGATGGAAAGCCTCGAGAAAATCCGCACCTCCGGCAAAACGACCGACAGCTTCTTCGCGGAAGGGATTGACGGGGACCGGGCGCAGTATCTGTACCAGAAAAATGTTTTCGGACGCACCTACGTGACGGTGATTCCCGAGAAAATCATCGCCGGACAAATCAACTGGATCCGGGGAGTTACGCTGCTTGTGCTGTTGTTTTTCATTGCCGTGGGCGTTCTGCTGACTTACTTCAATACGAAGAAAGCGTACAACCCGATCGGGGAGCTGATCAAGCACAGCAGAACCTTAAGCTTCGGAAGAATCCAGAATAAAGACAATGAGTTCGACTATATCAAGGAATGTCTGGACTTCTTGAATAACGAGGCCGAAAAGCTGGGCACCTTCATGGAGCAAATCGAGCCTTCGCTTAGGGAAAAATGCTTGCAGCAGCTGCTGAGCGGCGATTATGTCAGAAATGATTCTCTCATTCGCGATTCCATCACGTACGGGATATCCGTTGATTCCACCAATGTGGTGCTGATTGCAGAAGTGGAGAATATCTCGAAGGACAAACGTTTCCTGCCTGATGAGAGAAGCATTATCGCGTTTGCCATCGCCAATGTCATGCAGGAGCTGCTTCAATCGGATGCCCGTATTCAAGGCTATGTCATCCCCTTTCAGGGAAGGGGCGTCGCCCTTCTGCAGTTCGGTCAGGATACCGAGCTGTCGGTTATGCGCAGTCAGACTCTTGAGTATGCGAACTCTGTATGCGCCTCGCTCAAGAATGTCCTGTCCTTTGACGTGTCCGTAGGCGTCGGGCGGTTTTACTCCCATACAGCGGATGTCCCGGTTTCTTACAAAGAGGCGGAGATCGCGCTGCAGAACCGGATTTTTCGTTTATCCGAGCATGTCTTGTTCATTGACGATATGGAACGCAGCAAGAAACAGGCGTTGTTCCGTTATCCGCAGGAATTGGAAACAGCCATTGTCGAGGCATTGGAAACCGGAGATCCTGGAGAAGCGGGCCGCCATTTATCCCAATTCTCCGAAACGCTCCGCAGCTCCCATTCCTATATATTAGTCTATCAGAGCTATTATGTGCTGCTGTCCGCCGTGATTCATTCTCTGGAAAGGCAGGGGGGCAGCCTCGTTGACATCCTGGAGCATAATTTATTCGGACATCTCAAGAACAAGCAAACATCCCGGGAAATCTACGAGTGGTTCGTCGAGAGCATCTTTCCTCTCTACAAGTGGCTGGCGGAAAACTACAGGAGCGAGACAGGCCAATCGGCCGTCAAGCAGGTTTGCCGGCATATCAAGGAGAACTGCAACAACGACCTCTCGCTGGTGAGCTGTGCGGATATGGTGGGGATGAGCCCTTCTTATTTGAGCCGGCTGTTCAAAAAAGAAATGGGCATGAATTTTCTCGATTTTGTCGTCGACTGCAAGGTTGTGGAGGCGAAAAGGCTGCTGCTCGAATCGGATCGGACCGTCAGCGATATCGCGACGGCGATCGGATATTCGGAGCGGAATTTAAACCGTATCTTCCAGCGATATTCGCGCATGACCCCCAGCGCATTCAGGTCAAGAAACCGGTAAAAAGGGAGGGTTGGACAGTTTTTGCTCTTGCCGGACGGAAATTGTGAACCGGCCGGAAACGGGAAGTTGGTCAAGAATTGTCCCTTACATGCAGACGGAGGTATCGATAATATCAGGTTAGCAGCGAGCAGCATAATCGTTAAACGTGGAATGAAGCGCTGTTCCTCGTTTGTGGATGGAAGGAGGCCGAATGGCTATGGTTCAAAAACGAAAACCGCAGCTGCCTTACGGTGCGGTATATTTCCGCAAATCGAATCCGCCCGGCGAAGAATGGCAGCGCGATTATGCGGTCGCCGGTGAAGACGGAATGAATATGTTCCGGCACTGGTTCATGTGGGGAGCGATCGAAACGGCCCCCGGCGTGTATGATTGGACCGATTACGACCGGCAGATGGATTTGGCGGCGCAGCACGGCATTCAGACCATCGCCGCCGAGATGATCACATCCGTTCCGGAATGGGCGGTACATGCAATGCCGGAAGCGGTGCATATGCGATCGGACGGAAGCCGTCTCAAGACACAATTGAGCGGCAGCAGCGCCACTGGAGGCTTCGGTGACGGCTCCTCGGGCGTCTTGTGTCTGGATTGTCCGGAAGCAAAGGAGCTTGCCGGGCGCTTCCTGACGAATCTGGTGCTCCGCTACAAGGATCATGAAGCGCTGGCCGGTTATGACGTATGGAATGAGTGCAATTATTCTCCGCATATTTGTTACTGCCGTTTTACGAAGGATAAGTTCCGTCAATGGCTCAAGGACAAATATTCAAGCCTGCAGGAATTGAATCAGGTCTGGCACAGGTACAGCTATACCGCCTGGGAGCAGGTGGAGCCTCCGGCGCAAACCGCCCCTTACCCGGAATGTATGGACTGGTTGGCGTTCAAGAAAGACAATTTCTACGAGCATATGCAGTGGAGGATCGATCTGATCCGCAGCCTTGATAACCAAAATCTGATCACGGCGCACGGGATTGCCGGCAGTCTTCACATTATGGCGTCCATGGGGGCGGATGACTGGCTCGCAGCCTCTAAAGTGGACGTTTACGGGTTTACCTGGGTAGCCTCCCGCAAGGGCGGCGAGCCCTGGAAGCAGTGGCATGCCGTCGATCTGGTGCGCTCCGCCTCGCGCGGCAAACCGTTCTGGCATGCGGAGGCTCAGGGCGGTCCGCTTTGGCTGCAGCCCCAGGTTATCGGCCGTCCGAGAGAGGATGGAAGAATGACAGAGCCGGAGGATATCCGGATCTGGCAGATGATCTCGTTTGCCGGAGGCGCCCGCGGGCTTTTGTTTCCAAGGTGGCGTCCGCTGCTCGACGGCCCCCTGTTCGGTGCCTTCGGCGCTTATGCCATGGACGGCTCACGGACGGACCGCTCGTCTATGGCAAGCAGGCTGGCCCGTTGGACAAACGATGAAGCCCAGAAGGATTTGCTCGAAGCGGAGCCTATCCGAGGTGATATAGGGATTCTGGTCATGCCGGAAACGCAAACATTCGATTATTTGCTGAATCGTGAAATGCGGGGCGAATGGTACAGCCAGTCGATGTGGGGAGCCTATCAGGGCTTCTTCGACAACAACATCCAGGCAGACTGGGTGCATATCGATCATATTGAAGATTACAAGGTGCTTTATTGGCCTTATCCGATTATGGCGACCCGGCAGCACTCGCAAAGGATACAGGAGTGGGTGCGAAGCGGGGGGATATTGATCAGTGAAGGCTGTCCGGCTTACTTCGGAGAAAGGGGCAGAGCGGGAGCGCAGCAGCCTAATTACGGGCTGAATGAACTGTTCGGAGCCGCTGAAACACATGTCGAGTTTATGCCGGATATCTCGGGCACGCTGGAGCTGGATTGGGATGGAAGACGGGTGCGCGGAGGGATCTATTCCCAGTCCTATGCCGCCCTCTCCGGCGGGCAGGTGCGGGGGCGCTATGGGGATGGCAGCGCGGCGGTCATCGAGCATGCTTATGGCAGCGGAAGAACGCTGCTCATCGGAACATTCCCTTCAGAGGCTTATTACCGGACGCAAGATCCGGTAAACCGCAAGTATTTCCTGGAGGTATTAGCCTGGGCAGGCGTCGAACAGCATGTACGGGTCTCCGATCACCGGCTTCAAGCCCGGCTCTCCGCAGGCAGGGACGGCGGATTGTATCTGTGGATTCTTAATCCGGATAGGGAAGAACGGACAGCGGAAGTGGAGCTGTCCCAAGGCTTGGATGGTCTTGCTGTCATTTGCAGGTATTGGGGAGAAGCGGTTTATGCGCGGAAAGAACAAAGGCTGCAGATGACGCTGCATGGCAGGGATGCGCTGGTGCTGAAACTGGGATCGGGACCGGGATCGGGATCAACTCCCAGGGAATCCACCTCTGCTGATGCGGCGGAAGCGAACGGGAGGATAGAGCCATGAAAATCAAAAGCATTGAAACCTTTACCAATAAGCAGATCAGCTTCGTGCGGGTGAGAACCGAGGACGGGCAGGAGGGCTTCGGGCAAATCGCGCCCTATCATGCCAATATCTCGGCATTGGTGCTGCATCAGCAAATTGCTCCGCACGCGCTTGGCGCGGATGCGGAAGACATTGCCGCGTTGGCGGAGCGATGCGTGGAAGCGGAGCATAAGTTCCCGGGCTCCTACATATGCAGAGCCGTCGGCGGGCTGGATACGGCTTTATGGGATTTGAAAGGGAAGAGGCTCGGGAAAAGCGTATGCGAGCTGCTTGGAGGCCAGCCGCGGGCTGTTCCGGTCTATGGCTCCAGCATGCGGCGGGATATTTCCCCCGCAGAGGAAGCGGACCGGCTGCAGAGGCTTCAGGATGCGCATGGCTACCAGGCGTTCAAAATCCGTATCGGCAAAAATTTCGGCAGCGATACGGACGTTTACCCGGGCAGGACGGAGGAGATCGTACCGGCTGTCCGCAGAGCCATTGGAGACAGAACTGATCTTTATGTAGACGCGAACAGCGGATTTACACCGGCCAGGGCCATCGAGGTCGGACATATGCTGGAGCAATACGGCGTCTGCCATTACGAGGAGCCTTGTCCCTACCCGCAGCTGGAATGGACGAAGCAGGTGGCCGATGCGCTGGAGCTTCCCGTTACCGGCGGGGAACAGGATACGGATCTGGCGCAATTTCAGAGGATGATCTCCATGCATGCGGTGGATATCGTTCAGCCCGATATTTGTTACATCGGGGGCTTGAGCCGGGCCTTGAAGGTAGCACAGATGGCGGAGGCGGCCGGAATGACCTGTACCCCCCACGCGGCCAACTTGTCGATGGTGACTATTTTTACCCTGCATATGGCTGCTGCTGTACCTAATGCTGGCCGGTTCGTGGAATTTTCCATCGAGCCCGATCACTGGACGGAAGGGCTGTTCACCTCCGGGCTTAAGGTGGAGGAGGGCAAGGTGCATGTGCCGGACGGTCCCGGATGGGGCGTCACCATTCATCCCGAATGGCTGGCCAAAGCTGAATATAGAATCAGTCAAATCTGATTATATGAGGAGATGTTCTTATGGATAATCATGCGGAAATGACGCTGTCACTGGTGAGGCATTCAGCGGATTCTGCCGCCCATGACCGCTCGGTGGATTGGGCAATCGGATACTTGGCGGAGACCTGCCGTCAGCAGGGCATTACTGTAACTGAAATGAAGGGAATCGATGCATTGTCCGGGCACGGAGCGGGCCTTTGCATCCTTGTTTCCGGCCCTGATCCGGAGCATGGGGCTGACAAGGGAAGCAGCGTGAACGTCCCGCAGGAAGCGGAGTCATTTGGTCTGTCCTGGCAGAATGCAGAAGGCAGACCGGTTCTTAACGCTGCCGGCAGCGACCCTCAAGGGATTGTATATGCCATCCTGGAGCTGGCGGATATCGTGAAGTATTCCGCAGATCCTCTGGCCGGGCTTTCGCAAATCAAGCCTTATGCGGAAAAGCCCGCTGCACCTGTCCGCAGCATCAACCGTTTATTCGTGAGCGAGGTCGAGGATAAACCATGGTTTTACGATAAAGCGTTCTGGCTTGAGTATTTGACCGAATTGGCCACACACCGGTTCAACCGGCTCCACCTTGCTTTGGGCATGGGGTACGATTACGGGCATGATCCCGGGGTCAAGGACAATTATTTCTGCTTTGCCTACCCCTATTTGCTGGATTTGCCAGGCTATGATGTCAAAGTGAAAGGGCTGCCGCAGGGAGAAGCGGAGCGGAATTTGGATATGCTGCGCTTTATCAGCAAGGAAGCCAGGCTCAGAGGCGTTCATTTTCAGTTAGGCATCTGGACACATGCCTACGATCCCAGCGATAGTCCCGACGCCAATTACCTGATCGAAGGGGTTAACCCTGACAACCATGCCGCTTATTGCCGGGATGCGCTTGGGGCCTTGATTCAGGCTTGTCCGGACGTGGAAGGCATTACGATACGCACCCATTATGAGGGCGGCATCCCCGAGCCGGCCCATGAGTTCTGGAAGATTGTGTTCTCCGGTATTCTGAAAGCCGGCCGCCCGGTGGAGCTTGATCTGCATGCCAAGGGCGTAGATGACCAGATGCTGCAGGTGGCGATCGAAACGGGTCTTCCCGTCGTCGTGTCGCCGAAATATTGGGCGGAGCATATGGGCCCTCCATACCATCAGGCGGCAATCCGTCAGACCGAGCTTCCAGCCGAGGATACGGACCGGCCGGACTTGATGGCGATTACCGCCACGTACAGAAAATTCACCCGTTACGGTTACGCGGATTTCTTGAAGGAAGACCGCAAATACGGCGTGCTGTACCGGATTTGGCCGGGCACGCAGCGGGTGCTGCTGTGGGGCGATCCCGCCATGGCTGCCGGATATGGGCGGCTCGGCAGCTTCGGCGGCGGATTGGGCGTGGAATTATGCGAGCCATTAGCCTTCAAAGCCAGAAAAGGAACCGGATCGCCGGGAGGACGCGAGCCTTACGCCGATGCTTCGCTCGGACTTGCAGGCGCAGAATGGAAGAAATACCTGTACACCTACAGGCTGTGGGGCCGGCTGCTGTATAATCCGGATGCCCGGCCCGACTCCTGGCGGCGGTATTTGCGGTTTGAATTCGGTGAAGCGGCTCCTGCCGCCGAAGAGGCGCTGGCGCATGCCAGCCGGATTCTGCCGCTTGTGACGGCAGCGCATCTGCCTTCTGCGGCCAACAACCATTATTGGCCGGAGATGTATGCCAATATGCCCATTGCCAGGTCTGCCGGCAAGCTGGTCCAATACGGAGACACGCCGGAGCCCAAAACGTTCGGAGCGGTCAGCCCGCTTGATCCGGCCATGTTTTACCGGATTGACGATTTTGCTGATGACCTGCTGCAGGGGAACCGCAGCGGCAAATACTCCCCGCTTGATGTTGCCGCCCAACTAACCGGCTTTGCGGATAGGGCCATGACTGAGCTTGCCGAGGCGGTATCCATGATTAACGAGCATGAGTCCCATTCATTCAGGCGTTGGAAGATAGACGTATCGGCGCAGGCGGGCCTGGGTCATTTCTTTGCCGGCAAGCTTCGCGCAGGCGTTGCCTATGCCTTGTTCGAACGAACCGGAGACCCGGCCCAGCTGCGGGAGGCGCTGCAATTCTACCAGTCTGCCAAAGAAGCCTGGGTGAGTGTCATCGAAAGCACACAAGGGATATACCGTGAAGACATCACCTTCGGATATGTGCCTTATATGAGAGGGCATTGGGCTGACCGCCTGCCTCTAATCGAGGAGGATATCGCGGCGCTGGAACAGGAGCTGGAGGATGCCGGCCCTGCCGTCCCGCAGGAGAAGGAGACAGCAAGCGCGGGCGTATTTACGCCATCCGCTGCCGAAAAACCGGCGGTGGAACATACCCCGCCGGCGGTGTTCCGCAAGGGGGAGGCAGTTAAACTGTTCTTATCCGTACCGGAGGCTTCGGCGGAGTGGCAAATTCAGCTTCATTACCGGCATGCGAATCAAGTAGAGAGCTATCAAGTGACCGATATGAAGAGGGAGGGAGAACAGTATGTCGCGAGTATACCGGAAGGGTATACGGACACGCCTTATCCGATCATCTATTTCTTCGAGCTCAGGGATGGTTCAGGGCATGCATGGCTCTCCCCCGGCTTCAACGAAACACTGTCCAACCAGCCGTACTATCTTCTAAGGCAGGAATCATAAATGGACCAGACCGCAGCACAGACATGTGCGCTGCGGTCTTTCCTGTGGCTTGCCACGCAAAACAGAGTGGACCATCAGCGTTAGTACTATTAATTGGAGGGAACCCACATTGAAGCTCATATACGATCATAAAGACCCGATCATTTCATTCGGCGCAGAGCAGCTTAAGCAAAGTCTCGAGCGGAGCGGTTTGTTTTTCATCGAGCAGTTTTCCGGTCATGGGACGGTACGGCTGCCTGAAGAGGGCATTCTTGCCAGAAGAGTGCCGGCACAGCGGGGGAAGGCCCCCCGTTATGAAGACCAGTCGTTCCGGATATACCGGGAGGGCGGGCTTGTTTATATAGAAGGCTCCGATTCGCGCGGTGTGATGTATGGTTGTCTGGAATGGGCCGAACGGCTTGCGACAGGCACGGAGCTTGCGGATGGCGAGGAAATCAGCCAGAAGCCTGCGCTTGGCATACGCGGGATCAAATATAATCTGCCGTATGTCCCGTTCGATTCCGGAGATCCGTTCGTGCTTAATGAACAGACCTGCATGGATATCGCCTTTTGGAGATCCTATCTGGATATGCTGGCACTTAACCGTTATAACTGCCTGAGCCTGTGGAGCGAGCACCCCTACCATCTTATGGTCGTCTCGTCCAAATACAGAGCGGCGAATCCGTTCAGCGATGTGGAGATCGACCGGAATATCCGGTTTTTCCGCGAGCTGTTCCGGCATGCGGCGGACAGGGGCATTGACATCTATCTGTTCACCTGGAATATCCGTCTGACTCCCGAAGCGGCGCGCGGTCTCGGCTTGCCGGAGAACGTAGGGGATTTCGGCAATATGTATGATGACCTCATCCATCGGGTCGGTCTGCCGCTCAACCGGTTCCGCGGGCAGTCGGAGTTAATCAGGGACTACATCCGCGAGATGGTGCTGCAGCTGTTGATTACGTACCCCGAGCTGAAGGGACTGGGCACCTCCGCCAGCGAATGGATGGACGGCAGCGGCTATGAGCGGGAGAACTGGATTGTGGAAACCTATGTGGAAGCGATCAAGCAGTCCGGCAGAGCCATTCCGTTCATTCACCGCACGAATATGCAAAATGCGGGCAAGGAAATCAAAGACATGGTGCAAAGCCAGTTTGATCCCAAACTCTTTTATATCAGCTGGAAATATTCGAACGCCCACTGCTACTCCCACCCGGTGCCCCGATTCGAGGAGCTGTGGGGAGCCTGGGAGGGGATCGATCTGGAATCGACCCAAGTGCTGTTTACGGTGCGCAATGACGATGTATTTACACACCGCTGGGGAGACCCGGACTATGTCCGTTCCTATGTAAAGGGCATGCAGAAGCCATACGTCAAAGGTTTCTATTGGGGATCCGATGGTTATGTATGGGGCCGGGATTTCCAGCATGTCGATCATGGGCATAAGACGTGGACCTACGATTACGAGCGGCATTTGTACCAATTTCAATTATGGGGACGGCTTTCCTATAACCCGGACACGGATGACCGGGTATGGACCTATTTGCTCGAAAAGCAATATGGCCCCCGGCACGCTCCTCTTTTCCTGCAGGGACTCCGTCATGCCTCGCGGATCATCCCGGCGGTCAACCGCTTGTTCTGGATCGATTATGACTTTCAATGGCATGCGGAAAGCTGCTTGTCGCAGGTTACCGGATTTAAGACCATTCTTGATTTCGCAGACGGTGTTCCGATGCCGGGAGTCGGCGTGATGGGAATTTCCGAGTATGCAAAAGCGGAGCATGAAGGCATATTGGAGCAAGCGGCGGGAAGCTATGAGGAAACGCCGATTAACATTATCGGAATGTTAAGAGAGTCATCCGCGCAGGCCGAACAAGCCGCAAGCAGGCTGGAATCGGAGCTTGGAGGGCTGCGCGGCGGACATGCGGAATGCACGTTATATGATCTGATGGCATATGCGCAGATGGGCCGTTACTACGAGTGCAAATTTGCCGCCGCGCTGGAGCTGAACCGGTACAGACGAGACGGCAACGGGCAGCGCAGGGAGCAAGCGGTTGCGCTGCTGGAGCAGGCCGCCGGGCATTGGGAGCGCTTGGGCCATTATTGGAGTCTGCACAACAAGCCCTATTATATGGCTAGAGTCAAACAAACATTCGGCTATCCGTACTATCTGGAGGATGTGCGCCAGGATATTGAGCTGGCAAGAGGGTTCGCCGGTCCGCAGGATGCGGCCGAAGAATAGGTAATCATATGTACAGCCGCGAGAATGAGTTGAGTTGAGTTGATTGTCAGATGAACGAAGCCTGCGACCGCAGTTTACCAAGCGGCCGCAGGCTTTTTATTGAGCTTGCGGCATTTATAATAGTCGAACGCGGTCAATTGGCGGCCCTCTGTCAACTCGGCTGGTCGACGCTTGCGATCGGCCAGCGATTGGGCGTCATCATGGGCCATTGCCCGTAAGATAGACGTGGTAATACATTGTATAACAACTAAAATATATTGTAAAACGATAAATCATGTGTTAAATTCAAATTATCACTAACTAATTGAGGTGTACTTTATGGAACGAGGAACAACACTTTTTTAAACGGTCTGAGGTGAACAACTTGGCGATTAATCTAGACTTTCGAAACAGCCGCTCCGCTTTCCTTTTAAAAATGGCAAGCCATCCGGGGAGATAACGTCAATGAAACCAGTTGTACAACTGCTGCATTTTGGCTATCATCAGGCGATGAGCTGCATATTTCCTGTTGCGGTCTTCGGAACTTTAGCACTCTCCAGCGTAGTAGAGCTGCCCGTCATTTACCGTTATGATGCCATTCTTCTCATCCTGCTTGCAGTGCAGTACGTGATGTACCGCAGCGGATTGGAGACACGCGATGAGATTAAAGTGATCTGTGTCTTTCATGTTATCGGCCTGCTGCTGGAAATCTACAAGGTAAGGATGGGATCATGGTCATACCCTGAGCCCGGGTTTACGAAGCTCCTCGGTGTACCGCTCTATAGCGGATTTATGTATGCAAGTGTAGCAAGCTTTATGTGTCAGGTATGGCGCAGGCTTAAGATGGATATGACCGGCTGGCCGGGGCTTGCTTCTGCGGGATTACTGGGAGGAGCTATTTATCTGAACTTTTTCACCCATCATTTTATTCCTGATTTTCGTTGGTGGCTGACGGTGCTTGTACTTCTTGTTTTTTGGAAAACATGGATCATCTATCGGGTCCGGACCACTACTTATCGAATGCCCCTGACACTTGCTTTTTTCATTGTCGGTTTTTTTATCTGGTTAGCCGAAAATATAGCCACATTTTTTAATGCCTGGAAATATCCTGACCAGCAACAAGGCTGGCAGATGGTGGGCTTCAGTAAAATCAGCTCATGGTTCCTTCTGGTCATTATCAGCGTCATCATTGTCGCCCAGCTCAAACATGTCAAGGCTGGCAGGAAAACGAATGATTCACGGCACAGCGAAGATTAAGCTGATATCGAACACTGCTGGCTTTATGTACTTAACTACCATGAAATTCACCAAAGGGGTAAGAACCTGGTTCAACCATTGATTTCTGCAGCTAACCCTGAATGTTAACGAGCTTAAAAACAGGTGGGATAAGCATCCTCAAATTGGCACAGAAGTACCCAGCTGCACAAGATATGGCCAAGGCAACTCAGGACCCGGTTTCGCCGTCAATGGACGGCGGAGCCGGTTTTTTTTCGTTCATTTTATCTTGTAAGTATCGATGGGATTTTTCGTTCGATAGCAGGTCATATACAAACGACAATGCAAGGGCGGCCGGACATTTCTTGCTCTGCTCTGCCTGCAGCTGTCCGCTTCACGTCCGCTTGAACCGCAGTATAGAAGAGTTTCCGGTATTATCGGACTGGACAGAAATTTCGGATCGGCCCCGCAGCCCCTCACTTCAAGATTTGTCTCTTTTATGCCCATAACCGCTGCCTTATGATCAGGGCACAGGAGGTTTAGATGGAAGGTTAACCAACATATCCGTGATGAGAGAGAGGTGTAAGGCTATGAAGGACCCAGCGGCTGCGGCGCAAGCCGGTTTGCCGAACCGCGTCATGAAGAGTGGAAACTCCCGTCTATGGGTGCGAATATTGCAGTACAAATATTTATATTTGCTTGCTTTGCCCGGAATCCTTTATTTCCTGATTTTCAAATTTCTGCCGATGTGGGGACTGCTGATCGCCTTTAAGGATTACAATCCGTACAGCGGCTTCTGGGGCAGCGAATGGACCGGGATGAAGCAGTTCAACGACCTGTTTGCAGACCATAATTTCTATTTGATGCTCCGCAATACCTTAACGATTAATATTTTCGGATTAGTCTTTATGTTCCCTGTGCCGATCATTCTTGCCGTGATGTTGAACGAGGTCAGACATGAGGCCTTCAAGCGGTTTAACCAGTCCATTGTCTATATGCCGCACTTTTTATCCTGGGTGGTCGTAGCCAGCATGACGTTTTTTGTGCTATCCACGGATGTCGGCATTGTCAATAAGCTGATAACGGAGTCGGGCCGCGAAAGCGTCTCGTTTCTATCGAACCCGAATTACTTTTGGGGGCTGATGACGGCTCAGAATATGTGGAAGGAAGCAGGCTGGGGCACTATAATCTTTCTCGCGGCGATGGCCGGGGTCGACCCGCAGCGGTACGAGGCGGCCGTTATGGACGGTGCGAGCCGCTGGAGGCAAATCTGGAATATTACGCTGCCGGCTATTCGGCCCACCATTATTATCCTGCTGATTTTACGGCTGGGCCAAATGGTGGACGTCGGCTTCGAGCAGGTGCTGCTGATGCAGAATCCCCTGGTCATGTCGGTGGCAGAAGTATTCGACACGTATGCGTATACGCAGGGTATTCTGAGGGGGCAGATCAGCGCCGGGATTACCGTGGGCATGTTTAAAGGCGTTGTCGGGCTCGTGCTGGTCTTATCGAGCAATTATATAGTCAAACGAATGGGGCATGAGGGCATTTATTAACGGTGGGAGGTACGGTTATGAGTTTTGTCTCGCGCAAGAAACTGACGCTGTTCGATTGGGTTAACTATTCGCTGCTTTCCCTGATCTCGCTCATTTGCATTTTCCCTTTCATTTACGTATTCAGCGTTTCCTTTACCGATCCCAAAGTGTATGTTCCCCTGAAGTTCTATGTGTTCCCGGAGCAGTGGTCGCTTTCTTCCTACAGGTACATTTTATCGACCAACAGCTTCATCAATGCACTGAAAAGCACCGTGTTCATTACCGTGGTGGGTACCGCGCTGAATGTCATCGTATCATTCTCGCTGGCCTATGCGTTGACGAAAAAGGCAATGCCAGGCCGGGGGATTATGATCAGCGCTGTCATCTTCGCCCTCGTGTTTAATGCGGGCATTATTCCCAGCTATTTGCTGATCAAGGAATTGGGGCTGCTGAATTCCTACTGGTCCTTAATCTGGCCGGCTTTAACCAATGCCTGGAGCCTTATCGTCATCAAAAGCTTCCTGGAATCACTGCCTGCAGAGCTTGAGGATTCGGCGCGGATCGACGGCTGCTCGGACCTGGGCGTGTTTCTGCGCATCGTAATTCCGCTCTCCATGCCGGCGATTGCCGCGTTTACTTTGTTTTTTGCGGTCTCGCACTGGAACACCTATTTCAACGCGCTGATCTATATCTCCGATTCCAAAAAATGGACGCTGCAGGTATTGATCAAGACGCTCGTCATCGACTCCGATTCGAATGGGGTGGGCCAGGCAGGAGCAGGCGGGGACGACCGGGTCATACCCCAGGAAACGATCCGCATGGCGTCGATTGTGCTGGCGATGGTTCCCATTCTGATCGTTTATCCTTTTTTGCAAAAGCATTTTGCCAAGGGAGTGATGCTGGGCTCGGTTAAAGGATGAGTTAGTATGTTGACCATTTCATTGATCAGGGAGGATGGAAAAAGATGAAAAGAACAAAAGCCAGGGCGGTATCCGCGGGGGTGTTCTTCCTGCTCATTCTCTCGCTGCTTGCCGGCTGCGCCAGCGACAATGCGGGGACGGCCAATACGGACGACCCCGCTTCCGGCAATAACCCAAGCGGAGAAGCCAGCGGGGACAGCGAGCCCTTAACGATCCAGATGTTCGCCGGCCTCTATAATGAAGTTCCGGACATGAACAATGCCTATTGGACCGAATGGCAAAAAAGAACGAACACGAAGCTGGATATCGAGTGGGTGCCCGACGGCGATCTCAAAACGAAGGCCGACCTGCTGTTTGCTTCCGGCGATCTGCCCGAGGTTATCTCATCGCCGGATTTCAGCTGGCCCACCTTGCGCAGCGCGGCCAGGAACGGCGCTTTCTGGGATCTGACGCCGCTGCTGGGCGATTTCAGCGAATATCCGAATCTGAAGGAGAATCTGGCGAAGGACTGGGAGAAGTATTTGTCGATCGACGGCAAAATTTATGCGGTTCCCCGTTCCCGCTCCCGCATCGACCTCGGTGTCAAAATACGTGCGGATTGGCTGGAGAAGCTTGACATCCCTGTACCAAAGACATTGGATGAATACGCGGCGGCTTTGAAAAAAATCGTGGAGGGCGATCCGGACGGCAACGGGAAGAAGGACACGCTCGGCTTGATCGGACACGGCGTCATTGTGAATGACGGCGACGACGCCTTTGCCGCAGGCTTCGGTGCGCTCGACCCCACCTATAATGAGGATGGCGGACTTATCCATTCGCGTTTGACCCCGCAGTATACGGATATGGTTGCGTGGTTCAAAGGTTTGTTCGATAACGGGGTACTATCCAAGGAGTTTTCCGTCATGAAGAAAACCCAGGCGGAGGAAGCCTTCAAAACCGGCAGAGCAGCTTCGTATGCAAGGAGCATCTGGTGGGATAAGGAGTTCGAGGATTCCATCGCCAGAACGCAGCCCGATCCTGAAATACTCAACCTGCACCTGCAGGGACCAAGCGGCGACGATGCGATTTCCCTCGAAACCGGAGTGTCCGGCGGTTATTATATTTCCAAAAAGGTGCCGGAGGAGAAGGTCAGGCAGCTGCTCAAGTATTTTGACTACACCGCTTCCGATGAAATGATGGGCTTCGCTTACTATGGGCTCGAAGGCATTCACCACACGGTGGTGGATGGACAGAAAGTGCTCACGGAGCAGGGTGTGAAGGAGGTCAATACGACCAGCAAGGGCGCAGGCGTACTTGCCTATTCCATGTGGGGCAAAGTGGAAAGCGCTTCCGGCAGCAAGGAGTATAACGACGCGAAGAAGAAAGCCGTGGAAATTTTCGACCAGGTCGGCAAAGTAAGTCCCTTCAAATACTCGTTCTCCAATACCTGGAATGATACATGGCCCAAATATGAGAATGAATGGAAGACGATGGTGACCAAGGCCATAGTAGGGCAGATCACAATGGATGATTATCGGGCCTATGTGGATAAGTTGAACAACCTGCCGGAGATAAAGCAGGCGTATCAGGAGTTTGCCGAATCCTACAAAGCCTTCAACGGGGAATAGCCCCGCAAACCGCAAAGCATACCAACCATTCGGTGGCCTCTGCGCCACCTTTTTTTTCAGATATAAGAAGGTAAAAAAGTCTGAGCTATACTTTGCTTATATTTCCAAAGCGAACAACTTGCTGCTGCAAAACAGCGTCATCCATTTCGTCCCGGGAGGGGAACTGAAACATATGAACAGAAAAGCATGGTGGCGGGAGCCGCTCAGAGTCATTCAACCGAATCTTCAGATCAGGGACACGGGGGCGATCGATCCCGAACGTCTTGCTTCCCAAATGAAGGAAATGGGGGCAAATACGATCGTGTTCAACGTCGGGGGCATTTACGCCTGGTATCCGACCAAGGTGGCCCATCATACCGTGAACGAGTTTCTGCCGACGTCCTTCGATTTGCTTGAAGAGGTTATACAGGCCTGCCATAAACAGGATATCCGCTTTATTGCCCGTTTTGACTTCAGCAAAGCGGAGGACCGGATATTTCTGCAAAGACCGGAGTGGTTCGTCAGGAAGCCCTCGGGAGAGCCGGAAATTCTCGGCTCGAAGCGGCCGGGGAGCTGGTCGCTCCTGATGTCGACTTGCATTAACGGGGCATACCGCAACGAGTCGGTGGCCATTCCGGTTCTTGAGGAAGTCATCAACCGATACGGAATCGACGGTATTTTCTTCAATGCGCCGGGATTTATTCCCTGCAGCTGTGAGGGCTGCCGCCGGAAATACCGCGAAGCCTACGGCAGGGAGCTCCCGGCGGACCGCAGCGAGTATATGCCGGAATGGGCATCCTCTTGTATGCGCGACAACATGGATAAGATCTATTCCTTCATTAAGCAGAAGAAAGCCGATATCCCCATGATACTTTATTACAATCTGTATCGGGATAATCTGTTCGACCGTGAGCGGACAACGGATATGCTCTGTACGGAGCCGCAGGATGTATTGTCGTTAGGCCATCAGCATATCCCTGAATTCTGGAAGCCGGCGCTGAGCATCAAACTGGGGAGATCGCTTCCCGAACGTCCGGCGCCCTTCGGCATCGTCCATTCCAGTCCCGGAATGGATTGGCGCCATACCGGATTGCCGCCTGCGGAATACAGGTTCTGGCTCTCGCAAATCCCCGCTCATGGCGGCAGCATCTGGCACTCTTTGACGGGAATCCCAGATACGATCGAAGATAAACGGATTCTGGAGACCGTGTCCGACTTCAACCGGAATGTTCAGAAGGTCGAAGCCTTCATGGACGGTGCGCTGCCAAGATCGCAGACGGCCTTGATGTGGACGGCCGAAGCCTCGGCAGAGGGCTGGGCGGATGGGCTGATCAACAATCAGATACCGTTTGATGTCCTGCTTCAGGAGCAGGCGACATTGGAAAGACTCTCCCAATACGGGGCGCTTATTATTCCCGGTGGCATGAATCTTACGGAGGATTGGGTGGCCGTCTTGACCACTTATGTGAAGCAAGGCGGGAATATTGTCATCGAAGGAATCGTTCCGGAGCAGGAGGAACTGCTTGCGCTGCTCGGCATCTCCGGCGAAGCTTCCGTCAGCGAGCCTCTCACGGCCTCTTATCTGCGCTTCGAAGGGGATTCGAATCCGCTGCAGAAAGGAATGGAGACCACCGGACTGATCGCCCACCGCGGAAGGGTGAACTATACGAGGGTATCCAGCTCCAGCGCACAGGTGCTCGCTACGCTGGTTCCTCCCTTCTCGCCGCTCGAAAGCGTTGGCGCGCCGCCGGAGAGAGCCAGCCTGCCCGTGAGCCATACGGATATCCCCTTGGCTATCAGCAATAAAACAGGTCAGGGAGGTTCCCTGTATTTTCCTTTCTCACTTAGCGCACTCATTAATGAATACAAGCTTGGCGAGCATTACCAATTACTGAAGAATGCCATTGATATGACGCTTGGTCAGGGCCGGTTTATTGAAGTGACCCCTATTCAGGGTCTCCAGGTGACTTTGTTCGAGAATAACAACAAGCTGCTGATTCATCTGGTTAACGGAGTCGGCCGAAGGCCGCTTGCCCATTCGGTACCGCTCCTTGATCTCGAAGTGAAGCTGGGCGTAAGCGATTCGCCGGCGAAGGAAGTGAAGTCGCTGATCTCGGGTCAGACGCTTCGCTGTATCTCCGATCAAGAGCGGCTGACTATTACCCTCCCGCGTCTGGATGTATGGGAATGTATAATGGTTGAACTTGAATGACGGTACAGGTAGACATATATGCACACAGCCGGGAAATTGCGACCGCTTACAGGTCTCATCGTCGGCAGTGGCGAATAAGTCAAGGAGAGTCCCGTATGTAAGCAGGATAAGCAGAAGGACCTTTGATAAACTCTACTAGCGAGAGGCCGGGTGCATCGATGGAAGCTTCGTGGTGGACAGCTAACAATCTGAGACTGATTCAAAATAATCTTAGAGAAACAGACGCTAACCTGGACGTGGACCGGTTAATCGGGGACTTGAAGAAGCTATCGGCCAACGTCCTGATGATGAATGCGGGAGGGATCGTCGCCTTTTATCCCACCAAGCTGGACTATCATTACAGGGCGATGGGGCAGCAGAAGGATTTGCTGAAGGAAGCCATAGATCAAGCCCATGCCAACGGGATGAAATTCATCGCCAGATTTGATTTCAGCAAAGCGCATGAATCGATCTTCAGGAAACAGCCGGAATGGTTTTACCGGACGAAGGAGGGGCGGGAAGTCAATTACTTCGGCATCGTCCATACCTGCATCAACGGCTATTACCAGCGCGAGTATTCGCTGAAGCTCATTGATGAAGTCATCAGCCATTACGATGTGGACGGCATATTCTTCAATATGTTCGGCTATCAGACCCGCGACTACAGCGGCCGGAACTACGGGATTTGTTACTGCGGCAGCTGCCGGTCACGCTTCAACGAAGCATTCGGGATGGAGCTGCCGGAGACGGAGGAGCAAGGCGATCCCGCATACCGGGCATACAGGGAGTTCCAGGAGCAGACGACCAGAGAGATGCTGGACCGGATTCACGCTTTTGTGAAAGGGAAGAACAAGGAGATCGCCATCTCCACTTATCATGAGCATAAGGTGGACATCGTCCGCAAGGAATCCAACACCGATAAAGGCCGGGCGCACCCCGTATGGCTGTACTCCGCATCGGAAAATGTCCAGTCGCTGGAGGATGCATGGGACGACAAGCTGGTCAGCAACTGCTGTATCAATGCCGTCGATCTGGTTCACCGATTCGCGGGAGTATCCCGGCATGAGGTGAATATCCGGCTGAAGGAGAGCCTGGCCAGCGGTTCGGGGCTGGATTTCTGTATCATTGGCGTATTTGACGATTACCCGGAAAGGGACAATCTTGAGACTGTAGCCGACATATTCCAGTATCACCGGGAGAATGAGCAGTATTACGGCCATTTCCTGTCCATGGCCGATGCCGCATTGATCAAGCCGGGTAACGTCCGGCAAAAAAACAGAACAGAGTATTTGGGCCTGTATAAAATGCTGAAGGAGGATCATATTGTTTTCGATGTGATCCACCAAAACAATCTGGCCGCCAAAAAAGAGGCTCTCCTTCAATATAAGCTGCTGATCATCCCCGATATCGCCAGCTTTACGGAAGACGAGCTTCATATTCTGGAGGAGGTTCATGCCCAAGGCGTGAACCTGATCAGCACGGGGCTGTCGTTTACGGAAGACGACGCCAACAAGGGATTTCTGGAGCGGGTATTCGGTGCAAAGCCCGAAGGAGGCCTTCGAGTCCTGAACAGGGAAGCAGCTTATTTGCAGACAGGGGACAAGCAGCTGTTCCCGAGCTTTGAGAGCCGCGACTGGGTGTTTCTGGATGGAGCCTTCTATGATGTGGAATACGGACCTCATATTCAGAAGCAGCTTCCGCTCGTCAGTCCGTCCACCTACGGTCCGCCGGAGCGGGCGTCCGGACACCGGATCTCCGGGACGCAGTTCGGAGCGGGGATTCGTGCCGAATCAGGTCGTCTGGCCGTTCATTTGCCCTGGCAGCCGGGAGAACTCTATTATCGCCACGGCTTCGCGGATCATAAGAGCATCGTGTCCGATCTGTTGAAGCACAGCCTTGACGGCAGCGTCAGATTAACGACGAATGCGCCGCCCCATGCAGAGATTTTCTTTCATCGTCTGGATGACCGCAAGTTCATTCTTCATCTATTGAATCTCTCCGGATTTAATGGCGTCTCGTATTTCGAGCCGCTTCCCGTCCATGACATCCGGATTGAGCTTCACGGAATTGGCTCATGCCATGAAGCTCTGAATCTGGTTGATCAAACCAGGCTCAGCGTGACCATGAACAAGGAGGATGCGCTCCTTGCGCTTCCGGTGTTACATGATTTTGCGGCTTTCCTGATTTCGGTGGAATGAGGATAATGATCTGTTCATGACTTTGAAGGGAGGTTCAAGATGATAGGTTCGTTATTGGTGCCTCAGCAGGTAAAATACGGTCCCGGCGTATTTGATAGCGTTGCGGAGACTGTGGGATCATATGGGAATCATGCTCTGCTTGTCACTGATCCGGCCATGGTTGGTCTGGGGATTGCCGACCGTTGCATGGGGATGCTGCGGTCAGCAGGCTTGTCCGCGGCGTTGTACGCCGACATTCACACGGAACCTACGCTCATCCATGTAGAGCAAGGCCTTGATATCCTCCGGCGGGAAGGCTGCAACGTAATTCTTGCCGTTGGAGGGGGAAGCTGCCTGGACACGGCCAAAGCCATCGCGGTGATGGCCGGGAACCCGGGCAGCCTTAGGGATTATTGGAACGGAGACCGGTTCAAGTCGCCGCCGCTGCCATTGGTGGCGGTACCGACCACGGCCGGGACTGGCTCTGAAGTAACCCAGATCACCGTCATCATCGATCCGGACAATGAGGTGAAGATGATGATCAAGCAGCCGGAGCTGCTTCCGCGCGCCGCTTTCGTCGATCCGCTGCTGACGGTTTCCTGTCCGCCCGCTGTTACGGCCGCAACCGGCATCGACGCATTATGTCATGCGATTGAGGCGTATCTGTCCCGCCAAGCGCATCCATTAACGGATTCGCTTGCCGTTGGGGCTATAACATTCATTAAAGAGGGTTTGGTTAAAGCTTTCGAGGATGGTACGGATGCCCAAGCCAGAGAACAAATGGCCGTTGGCTCGATGATGGCGGGAATGGCCTTCTCCAACGCCTCGGTTACCCTCGTGCACGGGATGTCCCGTCCGGTCGGAGCCCTGTTTCATGTGCCCCACGGACTAAGCAATGCCATGCTGCTTCCTGCCGTTATGGAATTTACAAAGCCAAGCGCAGTGGACCGTCTGGGCGGCATAGGAGAATTGCTTAATCCTGCGCTTGCCGCTCTGCCTGCCGGGGCCAAAGCGGATGCGGCTGTCGAGGAGTTGAAGCGGCTTTGCCGCAAATTGCGCATTCCGAATATGAGCGGCTGGGGGATCGACCGGGAGCTCTTTGAGCAGAACTTGTCCAAAATGGCCGGCGATGCGCTGGCAAGCGGCAGCCCGGCTAATAACCCGCGCATACCTGAGCATCATGAGCTCGTGGAGCTGTACCGGATTTGTTTTGATTATGATATATCCGGGGAAGAGAGGCAGGGCTAGGAGAGGAAAGCGAATTGGATACTGAATCTCATGTCTTTCTAATAGAATGGAATCTTAATAGAATCCTTGTATCGCGGCTGGCTGCGGTATAAGGATTTTTTTGTATGTATACGGCCCTGCAAGCCGAAATGATAAGGAAATAATTGGATGACGCGAAAATAGTTAAATAAATCCATCAGTTTCATAATATTGTCTACTATTACCGCGAAACCGGTTTTGTATATAGTATAGAAGTGTTATTTGATTACAAATAGTGGAGATGAGGGGCATTGAAATCGACAAGTATCAGCAGTGAAATGAAAACGGTTACGAACCCGGGCCAAAAGCCGAGGATCTGGCATGATATTCCCGGCAAATACAAATTGTTTTTGATGGCATTTCCGTTCATGATTCTTGTTTTTTTATTTTCCTATTTGCCATTGTATGGATGGGTCTATTCCTTCTATAACTTTCGTCCGGGGATTCCGCTATCTGAAACCGAATATGTAGGCATGCAGTGGTTCAAGTCCATGTTCAGCAATCCTACACAAACGGCCGAGGTCATGCGCGTCTTGAAAAATACGATGGCCATGAGCTCGCTTGGCATCCTGACCTCTTTCCTTCCGGTCATTTTCGCAGTCTTTCTTTCCGAAATGCGATCGGCCCGCTTCAAGAAATGGGTGCAGATTCTCACTACGCTCCCCAATTTTATCAGCTGGGTGCTTGTTTACTCCTTCGCTTTTATGCTTTTTTCCGTTGATAACGGTCTTATCAATCATATCCTGATCAACCTTGGCCTGACCGACAGAGGGATCAATTTTCTCGCGTCCGACAGCCATACCTGGCTTTCGATGACACTATGGGGCCTGTGGAAAGGGCTGGGCTGGGGAGCGATTCTGTACATCGCCGCTATTTCCGGCATCGACCAGGAGCAATATGAAGCGGCAAGGGTGGACGGCGCAGGGCGGTTCCGCTCGATCTGGCATATTACAATTCCAGGTATCATGCCCACCTATTTTGTTCTGCTGATGCTGACAATCGCCAACTTCATCAACAACGGGCTGGACCAGTATTTTGTATTCCAGAATGCCATTAACAAGGATCATATCGAGGTTCTGGACCTTTACGTATATAATATCGGCCTGCTTGGCTCCAACTTTTCATTCGCTACGGCGGTCAGCATGCTGAAGTCGATCATCAGCATCATCCTGCTCTTTTTTGCCAACACACTATCAAAAGTCGTCCGCGGCGAGAGTATCGTCTAATCCCGAACAGCCAGGAGGTCGTAACCATGCGGAATAAACGCTCAGCGGGAGATCTGACGTTTCATACGCTCAACTATCTCGTATTTGCAATCCTTGCACTGCTTTGCATCTTTCCTTTTTATTATTTGTTCATCAATACAATCAGCAACAACGACCTCAGCAGTCGCGGGTTGATATCTTTCTATCCCAGAGAGCTGCATTTCACGAACTACATAGAGGTGCTGCAAATTCCCGGCTTCGGACAGGCTGCGTTTATGTCGCTGTCAAGGACGGTCCTGGGTACCGTGCTCACAGTGGGGGGCTCCGCTCTGCTCGGATTCATATTTACAAAGAGGGAGATGTGGGGACGGACGTTCTGGTACAGATTTGTTGTCGTCACCATGTATTTCAATGCCGGTATTATCCCGTGGTATATCACGATGATGAACCTCCACATGACCAATAATTTCCTTGCTTACATCATACCGGGCGTCGTATCGCCGTTTTTCGTTATTCTGGTCAAAACCTTTGTCGAGTCGCTCCCGATAGCTCTGCAGGAATCGGCGATGATCGACGGTGCGGGCTACTGGATTATTTTTACCCGGATCGTTTTCCCGCTTATTACTCCCATCCTGGCAACGATCGCCATCTTCTCGGCAGTCGGCCAGTGGAATTCCTTTACCGATACATTGTTCCTGATGGCAAATCCGAAGCTGTATACGCTGCAGTTTGTGCTCTACAAATATATTAATGAGGCTAACTCGCTGGCAGCGATCATCCGGAATTCGCAGGGAGGCGGCCAGGCGATCGATCTGTCCAGCATGCAAACGCCGACGTCGATCCGCACTACGGTAACCATGATAGTCGTGTTCCCGATTCTGCTTGTGTATCCCTATTTCCAGCGCTATTTCGTCAAGGGGATCATGATCGGAGCCGTCAAAGGCTGACCATTTCGTTGAAGGGCCGGCATGAGAAAAGGAGTGATGTCTAATGCGCCTTGCCGCATGAGAGCGGAAACGGAAGTTACCTGTTAAACCATTATTGAATTTATTGGGAGGTCGAGTAAAGACATGAAAAGCATTATAAAAAAAGCATCAACCGTGCTGATGGCATCCATCCTTCTCGTGGGTTTGGCTGCTTGTTCCGAAGGCAATAACAATGCGGCAAACAATGCAGGCAGCGGCACGGACGCCGCGAATGGCACGAAGCCGGCGGACACGAAGGAGCTTTATAAAATCAATGTTTACTCTCAACTGGCAAACTTCTCGGGGAAGCAGGGCGGCTGGTTCGCCAAAGTTCTGAAGGACAAGTTCGGCCTTGAAGTGAACATCATCTCGCAAAACCTGGAAGGCGGCGCGAACAAATTTGCTACGACGATGGCATCCGGCAACCTCGGCGATCTCGTTGTTTTCGGCTCGGACGGCCAGGACTACCGCGATGCGATCAAAGCGGGCATGGTGCTCGATTGGACACAGAACGGTCTGCTTGACCAGTATGGCAAAGATCTTATGGCGAATGTGCCCAAAGCGATCGAAAAGAACAAAACGTACTTCGGAGACGGCAAAGCCGTGTATGGCGTCGGCTTCGATGCAGCGGCGGATGGTGCAACAGGCTCTGCTGACGGAAACACAATGACGTATCAGTCCGACATGCGCTGGGATCTGTATCAGAAGCTGGGAAGTCCGAAAATAGAGAACATGGAAGCCATTCTTCCCGTACTCAAGAAGATGCAGGAGCTTGAGCCCAAGAGCGACAGCGGCCGTCCGACATACGCCTTCTCCCTCTGGGCCGATTGGGACGGCAACATGATGACGTTGGCGAAGCAATTTGCGGCCATGCAGGGCTATGACGAGAGCGGTCTGCTCCTCGTATCGGCGGATGAAGAGAAATACCAGGACCTTCTGTCTGAAGACGGCTACTATTTGCGGACGCTGAAGCTGTATTATGACGCGAACCAAATGGGTCTGGTGGACCCGGACTCCCTGACGCAGAAGTTCGATGACGTCAGCAACAAGTTCCGCGACGGACAAGTGCTGTATTCCTGGTTCCCGTGGCTCGACAGCGCATACAATACGCCGAATCATACCGATGCAGGAAAAGGCTTCGCAATGGTAGGCTTTGATAATCAGAAGATTTATTCGTACGGACAAAATCCATATGGCGGCAACCGGTTGTGGGCGATCGGCTCGAAGGCGAAGCAGCCGGAACGGATCATGGAATTCCTGAACTGGATGTACTCTCCCGAGGGCGTGATGACACAAACGAATGGCCCGGAAGGCCTGACGTGGGAAATGAAGGACGGTAAAGCGGTGCTGACGGACTTTGGCAAAAAGGCGTTGAAGGATACAACGACGCAGGTGCCGGACGAATTCGGCGGCGGCCAGTACAAGGACGGCACGAACCAAATGAACAACACTTCGCTCAAGGTCAGCAATATCAATCCAAACACGAACGAGCCGTATGACTGGAACAGCTGGTCCTCGGTGCTGGAAGACAACCCGAATCCGGTTGACAAATCGTGGCGGGAAGCAGTAGGAGCTTTGACCCCGCATGAGCTGCTGGAGAAAAACGGTCAAATTGCTGTGAATCAGCAGCTGCCCGAGCCGGCTGCCATTATGGATCAAACATTGAATCAAAAGCTGAACCAGGTGGCAACCGTCATCAAGCAATACTCATGGAGAATGGTCTTTGCCAAAAACGACCAGGATTACGACAAGCTGAAAACCGAAATGATCAATAAAGCAAAAGGTCTGGGCTATGACGAGCTCATCAGCTGGCAGGCTGATCAAACCAAAAAGGTTTTCGAGCAGCGCAAACTAAATTCTTGAGTAAACAGGGGATTGATGCCCGGGAAGGTAATGGCTGCTGCGTTCAAGAATAAGGTCCGAATGAAGTCCGCTATCATAGCGGGCTTTTTTTATATGTAAAGGAAAAATTTAAGACCAGCCGCCCACAAACTTAAAGTGATGTAATCTCCTATTTATCGTGACTAGATTTTTAGAATGCGATAGAATGATAAAATCCGACAGTTAAAGCAGGTGGCGCTGGAATGTACCGGTTAAACAGATATCAAACCAAGCTGCTGATCTTCAGCACATGTGTTTGTACGATTCCAATTATCGTACTCGGGATTTTGTTTTATTATGAGTTCTCGCAGTCGATCCAGGATAAGGTAAACGAAGGCAACCGGCATATATTGGAGCAAACCCGGCTCCGGGTGGAGCAGGTGCTGCAGGGGGTGGACTTATCCCTACAGAGGCTTGTTGATGATGATAACGTGGTTCAGTCCATGAGCCGGGATTTATCTCCAGCGAATTTTCAATTCACGCTGGCCTTGTCCTCGAGGTTGAATCAGGTACAGCGGTTTGATTTCGGTCTTCAGGATGTCGACTTGATCGGACTGCAAAACGGCTGGATATTGAGCAATTACGGACTTCAGCGTGTAAGCGCAATCACGAATAAGGAACGCATCAAGCAGTATGTCAATCTATCGGGCAACTCTTTCTGGACCACCGATAAGGGCAGTCTGGCCAGGAACACAATGAGCCCCGGCGAGAGTACCGTCAGTCTTGTCAAAAAAATCCCCCTGATTTCGGATAACCCGGACGGCTTGCTCATCGCCGAAATTTCAACTCATGAATTGTACCGGTTCATATCGCAAAACAATTCATTAGGCGAGATCTTTATTTTTGACGCGGCGGACCAATTGCTGGTCAAGCAGAACAAAAAAACGCCATATCCCGCCTCGGAGATTGAGACGTTCATGCACAGCATAGATCTGGAGAAGCAGTCGTCGGGCCATGCGACAGCGGAGCTCAATCATCACAAGGTAGGGATCGAATTTCAAAAGTCCTCCTACAACCAGTGGCTCTATCTATCGCTTATTCCGCTCGAGGACATCAAGAAAGAGTCATGGAGAACAAGCTGGATGATTCTGCTGGTTTGTCTGGGACTGCTCGTCCTGGCCAATGTAACCGCATTCCTGTTCACGCGGCGCTTGTACTCGCCGATTCAACGCCTGTATGAGCTGTGCTTCAACAATATCGGCAGAACGCATGGTCATAAAGTCAACGAATTCGATATTATTAACGAAAATATCGTGCGCCTGCAGGATGTGCAAATCCAGATGACGCAGCAGATCCAGGGCCAGGTCAGGCAGCTTCAGGAATTGTTCGTACTTAAGCTTGTGCAGGGAGAATTCCATCCCTCGGAAATCGACGGCAAGCTCTCCGTCATGGTCCACAATCCGCCCGCCGATCTCAAATGGATGGGCGTAATCGTCCTGCAGATCGACACGCTCGAAGGAACCCGGTTCGAAGAGAAGGACCGCGAGCTGCTGCTTTTTGCCATCAATAATATGGTCGGCGACATTATTCCGGGCAAGCAAAGCCTGCTGCCCATTATCGTCAAGGAGAATCAGGTGAACGTTGTGCATACGCATCACGAATCCCTGGAGCTGTTTCAGACGTTTATCGCCGCGATGGCGGAAAAAATAAAGCTGGAGGTTCAGCGTTACTTGAGCCTTCCTGTCAGCATCGGCGTCAGCCGGGCTTATCCGCAGCTGAAGGATGCGGTTCAAGCTTATGCCGAAGCCAAAGAAGCGCTCAAATACCGGCTTCTCTCCTTTGACAAGATGATCCTCTATTATGAAGACATCAATCTGGAGGATAACAAGAGCATTTCATTTCCCGAGGAAACGGAAAAGCAGCTGATCCAGGCGATCAAATACGCCGAAGCCGAAACGCTGGATCCGCTCATCGAGCAGCTGATTCAGGATATTACGAAGCAGAGCGGCAATTATATCGATTATCAGGTTTCTTTTATCCGCTTCTTTGCCGATCTCGCCAAGCTGCTGCAGGAATCCGACCTGTCGCTGCACGCCATATACGGTGAGAACAAGCTGCCGCTTCAGGAGTTGTTCGAGCTTCATACGGTCGATGAAATCCGGGACTGGTTCCGGAACAAAATCATTAAACCGGTGATTCCGCTGTTCGAAGAACGCAAGAAAACCAAATTTCAGAGCCTTTCCTATGAAATCGTTCACATGATTCAGAACGAATACGATACGGACCTCACGCTGGAAATATGCGCTTCCCGTCTCCATTATCATCCCACTTATATAAGCCGGGTGCTGAAAAATGAAGTCGGCCTGAACTTCAGCGAATGCCTCGCCCGTCACCGGCTGGACGTCGCCAAAAAAATGCTGGAGGAAACCGATTTGAAAATTTCCCAAATCGCTGAGAAGCTGCGCTATCATAACTCGCAGAATTTCATCCGGTATTTCCGCAAAATGGTCGGCATGACCCCGGGAGCCTACCGCGAGCAGCATCTGAAGGGGCTCAGCGGATAATCCGCAGGTTGGCTCCTGATTACCGGCAGTTCATCTAGTGATTATTCCCTTGCCCGGTATGCGGTAATACCGGGGTATTTGCGTTGGTTATCCTGTGAGCCTATGAAGTTATCCGGCCCAATGGTAGGGTAGACGGGTGAACGATAACCTGCATAGCAAAGGGGGATTAGCTTGATCAGTGAAGCATCCAGAGAATTGAAAGCCTACCGTCCCAACTCCGCATTGGCAAAAAGATTGCTCAAGAACCGCTGGCTTTATCTCATGCTGCTTCCGGGAGTGCTGTACTTTATTATCTTCAAATATTTACCGATGTGGGGCGTGCTTATCGCCTTCCAGGATTATTCGCCGTTCTCGGGTTTTGCAGGGAGTCCATGGGTAGGCTTTGACAACTTCCTGCAGTTTTTCAAGGATGACTCCTTCGCCCTCATTTTCCGCAACACGATCATCCTGGCGGTTTATAATCTGGTTTTTTTCTTTCCGCTGCCGATTATTATCGCGTTGATGCTCAACGAGCTGCGTATCGAGGTTTTCAAACGCTTCATACAGACCTTGATCTACATCCCGCATTTTATTTCCTGGGTTGTGGTCGTAGGCATCGCCTACATTTTGTTTACGCCGGAAAATGGACTAATCAACAACCTCCTGATCGGGATGGGCGGCGAGAAGATCAACTTCCTGCTCAGCAACGAATGGTTCAGACCGATGATTATCGGCCAGGTTCTCTGGAAGGAAACGGGCTGGGGAACGATTTTATTTTTGGCAGCGCTTTCAGGCGTTGATACGCAGCTGTATGAAGCGGCCCGCATGGACGGCGCCAACCGATGGAGACAGCTGTGGCATATTACGCTGCCGGCGATCAAGAGCACGGTCATTATTCTCCTGATTCTGAGGCTTGGCAGCTTCATGGATTCCGGGTTCGAACAAGTGTTTCTGATGCTTAATCCGATGAACCGCGAGGTAGGAGAAGTGTTCGATACGTTCGTTTATACGAGCGGCCTGCAGCAGGGGCATTTCAGCTATGCGACGGCGGCGAATCTGTTCAAGTCGGCGGTGGGCGTCGCACTCGTCCTGGGGGCGAATTATCTGGCCAAGAAGGCAGGCGAAGAAGGCATCTACTGATGCGGTTGCGGTTCATCTGCGATAAGTTAGTTTACTCGGAAAGAGGTGACCACGAATGAAGGATCGAACGCTGGGAAGCCGGTCATTTGATGCTGTGAATTATGCGCTGTTATTATTTTTTGGCCTATGCACGCTGCTGCCCTTTATTTATATTATCGCCGGTTCGTTTACTGCGCCGGAGGAGTTTATCTCCAAGCCTATCATTCTGTTTCCGACGCATTTCTCATTGGCAGGCTATCAGTATATTTTTTCATCGAGTATTATTTTCAGAAGCCTGGGCGTCACAGTCTTCATTACGGTTGCGGGAACGCTGATCAATCTGCTTTTTACCTCTCTGATGGCGTATCCGCTGGCGAGGAAGGAGCTGGACGGCCGCAGGACGATTATGCTGATGGTGACATTCTCGATGCTGTTCAGCGGCGGGATGATTCCGACATTTCTTATTGTAAAATCGCTTGGCCTGCTGAACAGCTACTGGTCCTTGCTGCTGCCTAACGCGATCAACGCCTTCAATCTGATCGTCCTGCGGAATTTCTTCCAGCAGCTGCCGGAAGGACTGGAGGAGGCGGCCAAAATCGACGGATGCAACGATTTGAGAATCCTGTGGCAAATTATCATTCCGCTGTCGCTCCCCGCCATGGCGACATTCACGCTCTTTTATGCGGTGGGGCATTGGAACTCCTTTTTCCATGCGGTGCTGTACATCAATGATAATTTGAAATGGCCCGTTCAGGTCTGGTTAAGACAAATCGTCATCTTATCGCAGGGCGGCATGGGCGATTCCGCCGCTTTCGACAGCACCTATATAACACCGCCGTCGCAAATCGTGAAGATGGCTGTCATTGTTGTTTCAACCGTACCGATCCTATGCGTGTATCCGTTTCTGCAAAAGCATTTTGCCAAAGGCGCCATGCTGGGTTCCGTTAAAGGTTAATAAAATTGATGCAGGGGGTAAACCATGTCCAAATTAGGAAAAAGATTGAGAAAACCGTTCCTGGCAGCAGCAATGGCCAGCATAATGGTGGGGGCGGCGGCCTGCAGCGGCGGCACGGACAGCGGGCAAGCCCCGAATCAGGGCGCTGCCAAGTCCGCGGAGCCGTTCGAGATTACGATGATGAATCAAAGCATCGTGGCGGAGCCGCCAAGTCCGGATGATCCCATCATCAAGGCGATCGAGGACTATACGAATACGAAGCTGGATATTCAATGGGTGCCCGGCACGACCTATCCCGACAAGCTGAACGCTACGATCGCCTCCGGTTCGCTTCCGATGGTGGTTCTGCTTCAGGACAGGCAGGAGTCCGTGGTCAATGCGATGCGGTCGGGCTATTTCTGGGAAATTGGTCCATTCCTGAAGGATTATCCGAATCTGGAGCGGTCCTTGAACAAGCAGGTATTGAAGAATGTCTCGCTGGACGGCAAAATTTACTCTATTTTCCGCAGCCGTTCGCTCGTCGGGGACGGGATGATTTTCAGGAAGGATTGGCTGGACAATCTGGGGTTGAAAGCGCCGACCACGACGGATGAGCTGTACAATACGATAAAGGCATTTACGCTAGACGATCCGGATAAGGACGGGAAGAACAACACGGTCGGCGTCGCCGAAGAGTCCCTGCTGCGCGGCTTTAATTTCATCCTGGCGGCCTTCGGGGGCGGGAATTTGTGGGACGTGAAGGACGGCAAGCTGGTGTCGACCCTATACAGCCAGGAGTACATGGACGCCTTGAATTTCTACCGCAAGCTGTATCAGGAGAAGCTGATCAATCAGGACTTTGCGATCGCCACCCGGCCGCAAAATATAGACAACATGGATAAGGGCACATACGGCATGCGGCTGGGCGATCCGGACCAAATCACGCGCCATTCGCAGCTGCTCAAGATCAACCCGAAGGCGGAGCTTGACGTTTCCGCTTCAATTAACGGGAGCAAGGGCGTTCGCATGCTGATGAGCACAGGCTATACCGGGGAATTCGTATTTCCCAAATCCAGCGTGAAGACGGAAGCGCAGCTTAGGCAAATTCTTGCTTACTTTGACAAAATTTCCGATGAAACCGCTCAAAATATTTTTGAATGGGGAATTGAAGGCATTCACTACACGATGAAAGACGGCAAACCGGTGCGGACGCAGGAGCAGACGGACAAGTACAATGCGGAAGTCGTCCAGCTTGAGCAAACGCTGGAGGTAGCGGACGGGTCAAGAGCCATGCAGGGCAGCATCGATCCTTACGTTCAGAAATACAAAGACGCGAAGAACGCGGTTGCGGGCAATCTGGTGGTCAATCCGGCAGCTGCCTATATTTCCGATACGTTTAACCAGAAGAGCGCCGATTTGAACAAAATCATCAACGATGCGCGCATTAAATACATTATGGGCCAGCTCGACGAAGCAGGCTGGAAGGACGCGGTGTCAAGCTGGGATAAGGCCGGCGGCGGCCAAGTGACGGAGGAATTAAACGAACAATACGCCAAGGATACAGACAAGTAGTCGGGGCAAGACCTGCACGCTGCCGTCCCGACGGCAAGCTGGCGGAATAGAAGTCCAATGGGAGGAAAACACAATGAAGGTTAAGGATTTGACCTGTTATGTGGCAAGCGGACTGCTGTATGTAAAAGCGGATACGGATGAAGGGGTCTCCGGATTCGGGGAATGCAGCCCGATGCGCCCGGAAATTCTGGTGGAGATTATCCAGCAGATCATCAAACCGCAAATCATCGGCAGCGATCCTTTCAACATCGAGAAGATCGAAGAGAACGTGATGCGCAAGCATTATAAAATGTCCGGCCAGATGCTGGCAGCCGCCTACAGCGGAGTGGAGATCGCGCTCTGGGATGCGAAAGCGAAATTTTTGAAGCAGCCGTTGTATAATTTGCTCGGCGGCAAATACCGGGAGACGATTCCGCTCTACGGATCCAGCATGAGCCGGGATCTCACCCACGACCAGGAGGTCGAGAAGCTGAAGGAGGGGATTGCCGACTATCATTTCGGCGCCGTCAAGATCAAGGTTGGTCCGAGATTCGGCAGCGGACTGCCTGTCGATCTGGACGAGGATGCGGAGAAGGTGCGGAGAGTGCGGGAGGCCATCGGGCCGCATGTCCGGCTCATGATCGACGGCAACAGCTCTTATACTTATATTCAGGCGGTTCAGCTGTACGAAAAAGTGAAGGATTGCGATATTCATCATTTCGAGGAGCCCTGCCCCTATTTCGATATCGAAGCCTATGTGAAGCTGGCGCAAACGATACCTGTACCGATCCATGTAGGCGAACAGGACTGGAATATCTTCACCTTCCGCGATTTTATCGCCCGCGGCGGCTGTCATCTGTATGCGGCCGACCCGATCAAATGCGGGGGGCTGCTGAGCGCGAAGAGAGCCGCCACTTTGTGCAGAGCGTTCGGCATCCATTATGTGCCGCATAATACGACCCGCGGCATCGGCTTTGCGGCAGCTCTGCATCTGGCGGCCAGCACGCCGGAGTGCACCAGCTACTATGAGTATTCAATCGAGAAAAGCAATCTGCGCGGCCAAATGCTGAAGACGGAATTCAAAGTAAGCGAAGGACGCATTCATGTGCCCGATGGACCGGGTCTTGGCATTGAGCTGGATGAAGAGAAAATGAACAGCATGCTTACTGTCGTGAAATAGCGCCGTATGTGTAAGATATGGAGCATGTGCCCATATCATATCCGATTCGTGAAGGAGCTGCAGCAGATGCAGCTCCTTTATGTTTTTCAACCTGAAGCTGCGATGATGGCGTACAGGAAAACTGTGAATGAGAGATATCGCGTACTCTGCGGGTATCTCTAAGGATTATGCTGAGTAGCTTTAAGGATTATCGGGATTATAAAGTCTGAATATAGAGGTCCGAATGAGCGGGGAGGGCAATTGTCGCTTTCAGGATTGTAGTCATTTACCGGGCTGTACGGAATAATGAAAAGGCCGGTCACGGGTATGGCTCACAACTATCAACAGCGGGGTGAAATATGAAAAGAAGATATGCGATTTGCGGGGTCAGCAATCGAAGCATGAAGATGTTCATCGGTCCCATGATAAATACCTTCTCCAATCAGGCCGAGATTGTCGGATTGCTTGATATCGATCCAAGGAGGTTCGAGGTCTGCAAGCAAAAATTTCCCGGGCTTGGGCCTGTCCCGGAATTCGGTCCGGATGATTTCGGTACGATGGTGGAACAGACCAGTCCCGATGTGATTATCGTAACGGGGCGCGACGATACCCATGCTTCTTATATTGTTCAGGCGCTGGCGTGCGATCTGGATGTGCTGACAGAGAAGCCGATGGCGACAACCGGCGCCGATTGCCGCCGGATTATTGAAGCTGAGAACAGGAGCAGAGGGAAAGTGACGGTTGCCTTTAATTACCGCTTTACGCCCATACACAGCCGGATCAAAGAGATGGTGCTGGAAGGAAAGGTGGGCAGAGTGACCTCGGTCGATCTGAACTGGTATATCGACACGTATCACGGAGCCAGCTATTTCAAACGTTGGAACCGCTTACGCGAGCAATCCGGAGGGCTTTCCATCCATAAAAGCTCCCATCATTTCGATCTGGTCAACTGGTGGATCGGCCAGCAGCCGACAGAGGTATTCGCTTTCGGGGCACTCAACTATTACGGTCCCGGGGGAGAGATGAATCCGAAGAAAGAGGACGGCCGGCATTGCGGGACCTGCGAGGTCAAGCAGGATTGCCGTTATTATATGCGCTGGTCCTCGCGCAGCAAGGAGGTTCATGTGAAGGACGACCATATTGGTTCGCCGGATTCCGGCGGAGCAGAGGCACCGTACAGCCACTATCGGACAGATGCCTGCATCTTCGATTCCGAAATCAACATCGAGGACACCTATTCGGCGAACGTGAAGTATAACGGAGGGGCGCTGCTCACGTATTCCGTCAATTTCTCCCTTCCCTATGAAGGCTATCGGCTTGCCATAAACGGAACCCGCGGGCGCATCGAAACGATGGAATACCACTCTTCCGGCAGAGTCCCGTTTCCTGTTCCGGCGCAGACCATCGATTATTTTCCTCTGTTTGGAGCCAAAGAAACCGTGCATGTCGTTCACAGGGAAGGCGGGCATGGCGGCGGCGACCCGGCGCTGCTGGAGAATATATTTCTGGGTCCCGATCCGAATCGGACCTTTGACATTCTGTCCGGCTCATGGGACGGCGCTTATGCGGTCGGTACCGGTGAAGCGGTCTGGAGATCGGTCAGGGAGAATCGGCCGATCCGGATCGATGATGTGCTTGAAGGAGGCGTTGCGCTTGAAAACGCAAGTGACGCACGCGGCGCAATCCGTCCGTAACCGCAAAGCCGGAGTGCTCTGGGGCCGATTCGTCAAGAGCCGTTATTTGTATATGATGGTGATGCCAGGACTGCTTTATTTTGCCCTGTTCAAATATTTGCCGATGTGGGGGATCCTCATTGCCTTTAAGGACTATCTGCCCTTTCGCGGCTTCTGGAACAGCCCGTGGGTCGGCTTCAAGCATTTTGACCGTTTTTTCCACGATCCGGTATTCTGGACTCTGTTCGAAAACACACTGATTCTGGCCATTTACAATATCATCTTTTTCTTCCCGTTCCCGATTCTGATTGCGCTTATGCTTAATGAGCTGCGCCGGGAATGGTTCAAGAGAAGCATACAGACCTTCATCTATATTCCGCACTTTGTGTCGTGGGTAGTCGTTGTCGGCATGGCCTATACCTTCTTCTCGTCCGAAGGCGGCATCTTCACGGATATGCTCGTTGATGCAGGGATGAACAAGGTTAACTTTCTGATGTCCAACAGCTGGTTCAGGCCGATGATTATTCTTGAATCCATCTGGAAGGAATCAGGCTGGGGAACCATTATTTTTCTCGCCGCCCTGTCGGGGGTCGATCCCACGCTGTATGAGGCAGCCAAGATGGACGGCGCGGGACGGATCAGACAGCTGTGGCATATTACGCTGCCGGCGATCCGCAGCACTATTATCATTTTGTTCATTTTGCGGCTGGGCACTTTTCTGGATACGGGGTTCGAGCAGATCTTCCTTATGCTCAATTCCACCAACCGTGAGGTTGGCGAAGTGTTTGATACTTACGTGTACGCGACCGGCGTTCAGCAAGGGCAGTTCAGCTTCAGCACCGCTGTCGGCCTGTTCAAGTCGCTTGTGGGTCTGATGCTGGTGCTGGCAGCCAATAAATTAGCCAAGAAGGCAGGAGAACAAGGTGTTTACTAACGAAGAAAGGAGGCTGCTGCCATGATCCGCTCATCGCTTGGTTCGCGTTTTTTCGATCTGGTGAATGCCGGGGTTCTGATCGTTTTCGCTTTGATTGCCATCATTCCGTTCTTGTTCGTATTGTCGGGTTCCTTCACTGCTTCCGAAGAGCTGTTGAACCGGGGGGTTGTCCTCTTTCCGACCAAATTATCGCTCGAAGGCTACCGCTATATTTTCTCGGCGGAGACGATTCTGAGAAGTCTGGGTGTGACGGTCTTCATTACCGTTGCAGGGACGTTCATCAACCTCTTCTTCACGACGCTGACCGCCTATCCGCTGGCCAGGAATGAATTTATGGGCCGGGGACCCATCATGCTGCTCATCTTGTTTACGATGCTGTTCAGCGGGGGGATGATTCCGACATTTCTCGTAGTCAAATCCTTCGGCATGCTCGACAGCTTCTGGTCGCTGTTAATCCCGAGCGCGATCAGCGCGTTTAATCTGATTATTCTGAGAAACTTCTTTCAGCAGCTGCCTGACGGGCTGGAGGAATCGGCCAAAATTGACGGCTGCAACGATTTTCAGATTTTGTTCCGCATTGTGCTGCCGCTTTCCCTTCCGGCCATGGCTACCTTCGCGTTATTTTACGCGGTAGGCCATTGGAATACGTTCTTTAATGCTATCCTGTATATTAACGATAATGCGAAATGGCCGATTCAGGTATGGCTGCGGCAAATTGTGATCTTGTCGCAAGGAGGTGTCGGAGACTCGCAGAATATGGGGAGCGACTATGTGGCTCCTCCCGGCGAAGTGATCAAGATGGCGGTAATTGTAGTCTCCACCGTACCGATTTTGCTGGTTTATCCGTTTCTGCAAAAGCATTTTGCCAAAGGGGTACTGCTCGGCTCCGTCAAAGGATAGGATGGAAGGCTGGAGCAACAAGCTGCTCATCAAACTATATTCAGGAAAATGGGAAGGGGAATTATTCATGGCTATTCCGCGTTATCTCAAACAAGGCCTGCTCGCTGCAGGAGTTCTGTCCCTGGTCATCACCTCGGCATGCGCCAGCAGCAATGGGGAAACGAACGAGGGCGCTGCCTCTGCGCCTGCAGAATCGTCAAGCCCGTCAGAAATTACGATGATGAATCAATATTTAACGGCAGAGCCGCCAAATATGGACAGCGAGCCGATGAAGCTGCTCCAGGAATATACGAATGCCAGCTTGAATGTGACCTGGGTTCCCAGTTCAAGCTACAGCGAGAAAGTCACGGCTTCGATTGCGGTTGCCGGAGATTTGCCGAAGCTGCTGCTCGTGAAGGATGACCGCAACCCGGCTATCATCGATGCGGCCCGGGCAGGCTTGTTCTGGGAATTGGGACCTTATCTGAAGGACTATCCGAATCTGCAATCCTTGGATCCCGCACGGTTATCCAACATTTCCATAGACGGTAAAGTATACGGTGTCTACCGCTGGAGAGCCATTGCCCGCAACGGAATCATTATCCGCAAGGACTGGCTGGATAACCTGGGCCTGCAGGAACCCAAAACGATCGACGAGCTGCTGAACGTTATTAAAGCGTTTACTTACGACGATCCGGACAAAAACGGCAAGAATGATACATTCGGCATCTCGTTCGACTCGAACAGCGCACAGTTTAACCATTTCCTGTCCATCATGGGAGGTCCGAATCTCTGGGCCTATGAGGACGGGAAGATGACTCCGGATTTCATGACGAAGCCGTATATGGATACGCTCAAGATGCTCAAACAGATGTATACCGATAAAGTGTTCAACAGTGATTTTCCTGTTGTTAAGGACCGTACGGTACTGATTAATCAAGGTAAGGCGGGTGTCTATATCGGAGCCTACGATGATTTGAACGCACGGTTTACCGATTTATTCAAATTGAATCCGGATGCCAAGCTGGATCCCATTCCGAATGTCAGCGGACCTGACGGCATCAGAGTACAGGGGGGAACAGGCTATAACAGCGTCTTCATGATTCCGAAGACGAGCGTCAAAACCGAGGACGATCTGAAGGAGGTATTGTCCTTTCTCGATAAACTCGGCGACGAGAAGGTGCAGAACCTGATGTCATGGGGAATCGAAGATAAGCATTACAAGGTGGAAAGCAGCAAAGCGGTGCGTGTCGACGAGCAAATTTACACCAATGAGGTCTATAACGAGTTGTTCCAACTGATGGTGTTTGACGGCAAGAAGGCTCTTGCCGGCGATCTGGATCCGAATGTTGCGAAATACAACAAACTGATTCAGGATAACGAGCAATACGCCGTTCCAAATCCGGCGCTGCCGCTCCTGTCGCAAACGTATATGGAGAAAGGGAGCCAGCTTGAGCAGATTATTATGGATGCCCGGACCAAGTTCATCATTGGCGAATTGGATGAGAAAGGCTTTGAGCAGGCGATAGCGAACTGGCGGAAAAATGGCGGCGACCAGGTGATTTCCGAATATGAAAGCGATTATGCCAAAACAATGAATAAGTAAACGGCGGGGAATACCATTGCTTGTTCGTCTTGCTCTCTGCAGATTGCGGCTTTGAAGATTTATAGAATTTCATCGCATCTTTATGCGATAATGTAAGCGGTTGTAATACTCGGCTTAAAGAAAGAGAGACCGACATGAAGCTGCTGAATTTGTCCCGTTATCAAGTGAAACTGTTTACATTATGCTTGCTGCTCGGCGCCATTCCCGTCGTGGTGCTGGGCATTTTTTCATATGCCAAATCATCGGGTTTGATTGAAGATAAGGTGCTGCAGGGAAATGACCAGCTGCTGCTCCAGATCCAGACCCAGCTTGAGAATACGTTGAAGGTCGTCGACTTCTCCATCTTTCAATTTGCGAATTCGCAGGAGGTTGGCGATGTCCTTCAAAAGCCGATTCAAGCCAGGGATTTTCCGCTTGTCGATAAATTGCTGGATATGCTGCAGCGCATCCAGATCTACGAGCTGGGGATCCGTGACATCCATCTGATCAATATCGATCATCAATGGATGATCAGCAACAAGGGATATGCCAGGCTGGACGAATCCGCAGATGCGGACCGGATCTCATCGTTCTCGGCGATCGATAAGCCCTTGGCGTGGACAACGGAATTATCGGATGGCAGCGGCGGGAAACCGGGAAGCTCGGATATATACCTGGTCAAGCGGTTTCCGAGCTATTCGGGAAGCCCGCATGCGCTGCTTGTGGCGGAAATGTCGAGCCAGGAGCTTTTCAAGCTGCTGCCGACAAGCAGCAATCTGGGATTCATGGTCATCTTGGATGATAAAGGAAATCTGATCGCCAGCAGTCCGAAGTCAGGAATGAACAGGTCTCTGCAAGATTCGCCTCCGCTCGCAGACATCAAGCTGGCAGCTGAAATGAGCGGCTACCGGACGGGTCAAATCGGCCAGGAAAAATACGGATTTACATTCCGGAAGTCATCCTATAACGGCTGGACTTACCTGCTGATTGTTTCGCTGGACAGCATTGGCCGCGAATCGCAGGCTATCGGCTGGGCGACAGTATGGGCTTGCGTTATCATTATCGCCATGATCATTATCCTGTCTCTGCGGGGGACCAGTAAGCTCTATTCGCCTCTTCGCACGCTCTATCAGAAGATGGCCGATCCGGCCGAGGTATTGGATCCCCAGGAGCGGAACGACGAGTTCAGGGTCATCGAACGGCGGATGGAGAGGATGTTCCGAAGCAATATGGATATGACCAGCAGCGTTCAGAAGCTGCAGCAGCAGTTAAAGCCGTTCATGATTTTCAAGCTGGTGCAGGGCGGATTGCCGGCCAAGGAAATCGAGGAGCAGCTGCAGCTGTTCGGCTATTCGCAAGGCTTCAACTGGCTTGCGGTAGTGACCATACAGATCAATGCGCTGGAAGGTACCCGGTACCTGGAAGGCGATCGCGATTTGCTGCTGTTTGCAATCAGCAACATCGTCGAGGAAACGGTGCCTTTCGAGCATCGATTGAGCCCTGTCGTCATCGAGCAATCGCAGGTTACGGTCATCAGAGGCGATCAGGAATCCACGGATGGATTCAAGGCATTCCTGCTGGACATAATCAGGCAGGTTCAACAAAATATACAGGCGTATCTGGGGCTATCCGTCAGTGCGGGAATCAGCCGCCCTTACAAAACATACGGTGCCACGCCAAAGGCGTACGCGGAAGGGCTCGATGCGCTGAAATACCGGATTACGAAGGATACCGAAACGATCCTCTTTATTGAGGATGAGGAGCCTGAGCTGCAGATGGTGTTTTTTCCTGAGCATTTGGAGAAGCAGCTTGTCGAGGCTGTGCGATTTTCGGATGAGAGACGGGCCGCAGTCTTATTGGGTGAGTTTCTGCAGATTTTGTCCAACAGGGAGCTTACGCACAATCAGATGCAGAACTGGCTGATCAAGCTGCTGCTCGATTTGCTGTATATTACGGAGCAGTCCGATGCTGCCTCCTCCCAGCTCAATGCGAATGCGATTCAACTGTCTGAACAGCTTAAGAGGCTTAATACGGTGCAGGAAATCGAGCTTTGGTTCCTCCGGCAGATTGTCGAACCCGCCATTCGCATGGGGGAAATGAGCAACGAGGGTCCGTTTCACAAAATAGCCAATGAAGTTGTCCGCATTATACAGAGCGAATACGACCGTGAGCTGACCCAGGAGGAATGCGCATCAAGGCTTAATTATCATCCCAGTTATATCCGGCGCGCTTTGAAGAAAAGCATGAATACCAATTTTACCGATTATTTGCTGGCATACCGGATGGAGGTCGCCAAGAAGTGGCTGACCGACACGGAAATGAGGATTGCCGACATGTCCAAAAAGCTTCAATACAATAATCCGCAAAATTTCATCCGTTATTTCAAGAAGGTTACAGGCATGACGCCGGGCCAATATCGGGAAATGTGCTGCAATGACAACGAATGAAATGATTCAGGGAGGAAACAACGATGAAGAACAGTTATTCGGACTTATCCTATTTGCATTTGGACGGCTCTCTTAACCAGGGCAAGATCAGCGTGGGCACTGACGAGCTGGAAGCGGCGGCCAATTCACGGGTGCTGCAGGTGGATGATATTCAATCGCCGGTCATTATAGAATCCATGGAGCTTCTCTTCAATAATGGGCTGTATTTCCTCAGGGCCCGGTCCAAGGACGGCTCGGAAGGCGTGGCAGTGGCAAGCGAACGCGCCGAATATCTGCATCCTCTGCTCAAGCAGCTGATCATTCCGTATTTTATAGGCAAAGACGTGCGTGATCTTGAAAAGCTGCTGGATGGCGTTTACGTTCATGAGAGCAATTATAAGCTGTCCGGTCTTGCATTATGGTGCTGCATCTCATGGGTCGAAGCGAGTCTGCTCGATATGCTGGGCCGCATAAGCGGCAAGCCGGTCGGAGACCTTCTGGGAGGCGTTATCCGCAGCGAGGTGCCCATTTATGTAGCCAGCGGCAACAGGGGAACGACGCCCGAAGAAGAAATCGAGGTGCTGCAGGGCAAAGTGGCAGAAACGGGCGCAAAAGCGATTAAGTTCAAGGTAGGCGGCCGAATGAGCAAAAACGCCGATTCGATTCAAGGGCGCTCGGAAAGCCTGATCTACCTGACGCGAAAAGTATTTGGCGAGGACATGACCATTCATGCGGATGGGAACGGCTCTTACGACCCGCCCAAGGCAATCGAATACGGCAAAATGCTGGAGGAAATCAACGCATTCTTCTATGAAGAGCCCTGTCCCTTCGAGCATCTGGAGGATACCAGGGAGGTTGCGGACGCCCTTGCTGTCCCCCTGGCATTCGGAGAGCAGGAGACAAGCATGCGGCGGTTCAGGTGGATCATCGACAATGACGCCGCTCAGGTCGTGCAGCCGGATCTGCAGTATAACGGAGGCTTTATCAGAAATACCAGGGTCGCCAGAATGGCCGCTCTGAAGGGGATCGCCGTCACTCCGCACATATCCAGCGGGTACGGCTACGTATATGTGCTTCATTTTGCTTCCTATATCCCGAATATCGGGAAATTTCAGGAAAACAAAACCGGGGTTAAGGAAACCGGCAGCCTGTTCACTCCGCAAATGGAAGTCAAGGACGGTGTGATGAAAGCGCCGACAGGCCCGGGGCTGGGTATGGACCACACCGAGGTTAACCGCGTGCTGCGTAAGGCTTTCCTGGTTTAACCGGAACAACTGTTAAAAAGATGAACGAAGTCCGCAGGTTTTCACCGGGACTTGAAGGGAGAAGGAGCATCTGTCATGTGGACCCCTGACGCTTTCCTCGAACAAATCTATGAGCGTACTCCCGATTATTCTTTCAAATCGGGGACGTATGCAGAATGGGCGGATTGGAGGCCGGCACTTGTTAATGCTTTGAAAAGGGCCATCGTTCTGCCTGCTGCAGAAGCTGTCAATCCGGACCCGGTTGTTCTCGGGCGGGAGGATTATGGAGCATACGTCCGGGAGCATTTACTGCTCCGTACGGCTCCCCATTTAACAATGCCGTGTTATTTGCTGATACCTAAAAATGCGGTGCCGCCTTATCCGGCAGTGATCGCCTGTCCCGGTCACGGATACGGTTATAAACAGCTGATCGGCCTGCTCCCCGACGGAAGCGACCGGGCCGGAGAACCGGGAAGCTACAAGGATTATCCCGTCGAGCTGGTCAAACGGGGAATGCTGGTAATCGTTCCCGAATTATTGGGACTCGGGGACAGGAGGCTGGAGCAGGACCAGGCCAAGGATCCCAAAGAAAATTCATGCTTCCGGCTGGCGACGAACCTGCTGATGGCCGGAAAAACACTTGCCGGGTACCGTGTGCATGAAATGATCTGCTGTGCCGACTATTTAGAATCCCGCAGCGACACGGTCCCAGGCAGAATCGGAAGCATGGGATTCTCTGGAGGAGGGCTGGTCACGGCATTAACGGCTGCCATCGATGACAGAATCGGCCCGGTCGTTATCAGCGGGTATACCAACACCTTCAGAGACAGCATTCTGGCAAAGCCTCATTGTGCCGACAATTACATTCCCGGGCTTCTGCAATATGCCGAAATGCCGGATATTTGGGGCTTGATCGCGCCCAGGCCGCTGCTGATAGAGGCGGGCCAGGAAGACAGCGGATTTCCGATTCAGGGAGCGGTGAAGGCGATAGAACATTTGCGTTCCATTTATCGTGCAGCGAATGCGGAAGAAGAGCTGGTTCAGGATATTCATTCGGGAAAACACGAGGTTTCCGGCCGCCTTGCATTCGACTGGCTTGAGACTAATTTGAATGGAAGGCCGGAATGCGGATAATGCGTACAGCATGATAATGAAAGCGCACACAAAAATGCTTGCCATTCCTCTGGCGCTGCAGTACGTTAGTAGTATAAAGGAGGAATGAAATGATGGAACGGACAAATCTGCATCTACCCAGAAGTCAGCCGGAAGCACAAGGAATTCCCTCCGCAGCTGTAATTGATTTTTTGAATGCCGTGCAAGAACGAGATCTGGAGCTGCACAGTCTGATGATACTCAGGCACGGCCAGGTAATAGCGGAGGGCTGGTGGGCTCCCTATGCATCCCATCTTCCCCATATGCTGTTCTCGCTCAGCAAAAGCTTTACCTCCACCGCCATCGGCTTCGCCGCTGCGGAAGGGTTGCTGTCAGTGGATGATGCTGTTCTATCGTTCTTCCCGGACGATGCCCCCGCGGCAATCGAACCGAATTTGGCGGCTATGCGCATCCGCCATTTGCTCATGATGGGAACGGGCAATGACAAGGACACCACAAGCGGGATGCAGCAGAGCGAAGACGGCAATTGGGCCAAAGCCTTTCTTGCGGCTCCCGTCGAGCACGAGCCCGGTACTCATTTTGTTTACAATAGCGGAGCTACCTATATGCTCTCCGCCATCCTGCAGAAGGTTACAGGCCAGACCCTGCTGGAATATTTGCAGCCGCGCCTGATCGAACCGCTTGGCATAAAGGGAGCGGCCTGGGATGTCTGTCCCCGGGGAATCAATGTCGGAGGCTGGGGATTAAACGTTACCACAGAGGATATCGCCAGGTTCGGCCAGTTATATCTTCAGAAAGGGATGTGGAATGGACAGCGTCTCCTGACGGAGGAGTGGATCGCGGAAGCGACGTCCAGCCAAATATCCAACGGAGACGGCGGAGTTAATGATTGGGCGCAGGGCTACGGCTATCAGTTCTGGCGTTGCAGGCATGGGGTATATCGCGGTGACGGCGCATTCGGGCAATTCTGTATCGTGATGCCGGAGCAGGACGCCGTTATCGCAATCACAAGCGGCACCAACGATATGCAGGGTGTCATGAACGCCGTCTGGGATCACTTGCTCCCTGCGATGCAGCCGTCGCCGCTTTCTCCGGAACCGCAATCGCAGGCGCAGCTTGAATCCCGACTGGAGGCGCTGGCCATCCAACTGCCGCGGCTGCAGCCGGATTCCCCTCTGGAAGAAGCTTTCTCCGGCAGGGAATATGAGCTTGAAGATAATGAACAGAAGTGGAAGAGCCTATCCGTTTCCTTCGAAGACAAGGGTGCAACCATCGTTCTCCGTAAACAGGACAATGAATACAGCATTAACCTGGGCCGGGGCGAGTGGGTGGAAGGCTCCACGCGGCTGCTTCAGGATCAGGATAAACGCCTCGCTGCGAGCTTTACGTGGCAGCAGCCGGACACGCTTCAATTGACGCTGAGGCTTGTCGAAACGCCATTTTCTATTAACAGCCAGATCCTGTTTGACGGGGACAATATCCTGTTGAAGCAGAATTCAAACATTTTATCCGCCGCTCAGGCTGAAATCCGCGGACGGTTAACGGAATTGGCGTAGAGGTCCGGCGACTGTGCAGGCGGAAGACGGTTCAGCAATGCGCGGTCCTGGATTTTGCTATTAGTTTACCTTATCGAATGTATACGTTTCACACCTATAAATTTCTATAAGGCTGACGGAAGAAACTGGCTTTCCCGCCAAAAGGACGACGAAGCCGGTACTTCTTAACCTTATAGAATATAAATTTCACATATATCTATTTCGATAAGGTCCCAGGGAAGAAGCCTGCTGTGCCGCCAAAAGGACGGCGGCCTCCGTTTCTTCTTGAACAATGGAACAAGGCTGCCGGAGCAATCCGGCGGCCTTTTCGATGTCTCTGTCATCAATTTGCCACAAAAAAGCGGCTCATTTGGCTGATTTGTCCCATATCGGCTGCCGCCCGTAAAAAAAATTGCGGATTACAAAGCTTGATTAATGCGGGCCAACTTTTTCTGTGGTAAGATAGAAAAAGTCATTGATAATGATTATCAGTATTATTGCTAGAGGGAGGCCTTCCGACTCGTCCGCTATGAAATGGAGTAAAGGATTCATCACAGGAATATGGTTTGCCGCTGCAGCGGCAGTATTGCTTCTCAGTATGTTTTTTGCTATATCCTACGGCGCCAAGGATATGACGCTTGCCACTGTATGGGCGGCCGTTTTTCATTATGATTCCACCGTGACAACCCATCAGATCATTCATGAATTCAGGCTTCCCCGCGTATTGGGGGCCATGATTACAGGCATGGCTTTTGCGGTGTCGGGTGCGCTTATGCAGGGTGTCACGAGAAATCCGATGGCGGACAGCGGCATCCTTGGCGTCAATGCGGGGGCAGCGTTCGTTGTTGCGCTCTGCTTTGCTTTCCTGCCCGGCTTATCCTACTCCATGCTGATGATCTTCTCATTCATCGGGGCGGCGCTGACTACCTTGTTTATAATGGGGCTCGGCTCGGCTGCGAAAGGCGGACTTACTTCCCTGCGGCTCACGATAGCCGGAGCGGTTGTCGCAGCCATGCTTCATTCACTCAGTACCGGAATTGCGATCTACTTCGACTTGAGTCAGGATCTGGCTTTCTGGTATGCCGGAGGGGTAGCGGGTGTCACCTGGGAGCATCTGAGGGTGCTGGTTCCTGTGATTATGCTTACTTTGATCTGGTCCGTTACGATGGGACGCTCCATTACCTTCCTGTCGCTAGGGGAGGAGTCGGCTGTGAGTCTGGGTGTGCGGACCGGGAGAATCCGTCTGCTCGGTATGACGGCTGCCGTCATTCTGGCCGGAACATCCGTATCGGCGGCAGGCTCCATCGGGTTTGTCGGCCTCGTTGTTCCGCATATCGCACGGCGGCTGATCGGAGTGGATTACCGGATATTGATACCCTTATCCGCTATGCTGGGAGCGGTGCTGCTCATTTGGGCGGATTTCGCGTCCCGGATGGTCAGCCCTCCCAGAGAGTTTGCGATCGGGGCAATGGTTTCACTTGTAGGTGTGCCTTTCTTTCTTTACCTGGCACGTAAAGAAAGGAGAGATTTGTAGATGGACATCGAGGCGCAGGCCAAAAAAAGAACAAGACGCGCATTTTATGCCAGTCTTATCCTGTTCCTGGTTGCACTGGCGGTTGTGCTCATCAGCCTGAATACCGGCACGATCCGCTTATCCCCGTTAGCCGTGGGACGGACGCTGCTCGGGAACGGCTCAACGGATGAAACGATGATCATGTTCGATTTCCGGCTTCCCCGTATCCTGATCACGATGCTTGCAGGCATTGGACTTGGCATCTCCGGCGCTGTGCTTCAGGGGGTTTCCCGAAATTCGCTTGCCGATCCCGGCATACTCGGTATTCATGCAGGAGCGGCATTCGGACTTATGATCTTCGTGTCCTTCTTCCGCACGATGGAGGGCCCGTCCGCGCTGATGATTCCGATGTTTACCTTTGCAGGGGGAGCAGTGACGGCTGTTATCATTTTCATATTCGCCTATGACCGGTACAGAGGCTTGCTGCCGATCCGCCTGATACTGGTTGGAATCGCCGTTGCGGCCGGAATCAGCTCCGTTACGCTGCTGTTGTCCTTGCGGCTTGATGAGGATACCTATTCCTTCGCGGCCAGCTGGCTGGCCGGCAGCGTCTGGGGAAGAGACTGGATTCATGTATGGGCTCTGCTGCCGTGGATTGTACTGATCGTTCCCTTCATCTATATGCGCTCCCGGACACTGGATATCTTCGCCTTGGGCGACGATGTTGCGTCAGGCGTAGGCAGTCATGTGACGAAAAACCGGCTGCTCATGCTGTCGCTTGCGGTGGCGCTCTCCTGCGTCAGCGTCTCGATGGCAGGCGGGATCGGCTTTATCGGACTGGCGGCGCCCCATATCGCCAAACGGCTCGCCGGTCCGCAGCATCGGCATTTTCTGCCGGTCGCGGCGCTGGTGGGTCTGGTCATTCTCGTCGCAGCCGACACCATAGGACGATCGATTTTTCATCCCAATGCGATTCCGGCGGGGGTTGTGGTCGCAGCCATTGGAGGACCCTATTTTCTCTACCTGCTCTTCAAAACAGACAAATAAATTACACATCAATGGAGGAAAATCGACAATGAAGAAGGTTTTGGTACTCGTATCCATGATTATGATAATTGGTCTATTGGCCGCTTGCGGGCAATCGGCGGACTCCAACCAACCGGCACCGCAAAATACAGCAGGAAACACTACTGAAGGCGCGACGAATGAAGGAGCAGCTCCTGAGAACACCTCGACGGATACGGAGGCTCCGGCACCGGACTTTATCGTGCACGATGCGAACGCAAAAATTGCTTCTTTGTCCATCCATATTACCAGCAACCTGCTTGCTCTTGGCATCACGCCAATCGGTTCGGTGGTGGGCGGCGATGTGAAGGATTTTCTGCCCCATGTCGCGGATCTTCTGAAGGGTGCGACGAAATATGGAACCGTCTCCGATCCGGATATGGAAGCTCTGCTCGCCTCGAAGCCCGATTACATCTATCTCGATGAAGAATATTCAGGCAAGGACGTCTCCAAATTCGAGAAAATTGCCCCGACGATCGTTGTGGATATGAATAAAGGCACATGGCGCGACCATCTGAAGCTCCTTGCCCAGCATGTGGGGAAAGAGAAGGAAGCGGAAGCCTTTATCGAGGATTATGCTGCCAAAGCGGAGCGGGTTCAGACGCTGGTTCATAGTGAGCTCGGCGCGGACGCCAAGGTAATGGCCATTCGCATGACAGCCAAGGAGCTGCGCGTCATGAGCACCGGAAATCCTGTAGGGCCGATTATGTTCGATGATCTGAAGCTGAAGCCGGCGAGCGGCGTGGAGAAAATTGCCGCGGATAAGCCTTTCGAGGTTATTTCCAAAGAGGTCCTTCCGGATTTTGACACGGATGCGATCTTCGTGATTATCAGTGTCGGAAGCGAAGCGAAGAGCAATTTCGAAGAGATGGAGAAAAACGCGGTGTGGCAAAACCTGAAAGCCGTCAAAAACAAACATGTTTATATTCTTGACGGACAAAGATGGCTGGATTATTCCTCCATGGGTCAAAGCATGGCTCTGGATGACGCCGAGAAGCTGTTTGCCAAGTAAACGTCAGCGAAAGCGGCATATAAATGATGGGCTGTTTCAAAAGGCAGGATCTTATGGAGTCAGCCAGAGTCCGCCGGAGACAACCGATAAAACAAATGAAAGCACCATCGGAACCACGTATAACGTGGAGACGAGGGTGCTTTTTTTGACCATAAAGGGGCTATAAGTTTCACTAATGATACGAAGCAGCCAAGTCCTCAAGCTGAAATTCAAGGACCCCGCGGAGATGGACATGATCCAGCAAATGATCGCAAGCGTGGGCAATGTCACATCCGTCTATGCGCTTGGGGCGAAGGAACGGGCCGAGCTGATGAATGATATCAAGAAATACCGCGAGGAAATGATGGCCAAATTCATTTATGGCACGGTCTCTCCTGACGATGCGGGCTGGAACGAATATGTCAAAACGCATGACGAGAAGTATAAAGGCAATCAAGTGCGCGAAGCGATGCTGGACGATTTGAAAAAAGCGGGCGTCATTCAATAATTCCCCGGAAGCTTAATCCCTTCCGGCTTCATAGATCCGGGCAGCTACGAGGCCCGGGTCTGTTTTGGCTGTGGTCAAATGGTCGCCTTGGCCCTTGAGGAGACGGAACAGCCCCAGCCTGCTGGACATATGGGGATGCCAGCCGTACTCGCTGTTCCCTTGAGGCAGCACATTATCCTCCGTAAAGTATACATAGCTTGCCGGGAAATTCTGCGAGTAAAATTTCTTGAGGTCCAGCTTGTCGTAAGAAGGCTTGGCCGGTTCGGGCGCAATGCCGCTGTAAATACGGCGGGCTGTTTCCAGGCTGGCCAGATTGACGAAGGTTTCGCGAAAGAAGGGAAAGGGAAGCATAATCGTATCGTCCATTGAGCTTTCTCTCAGCTTCCGGAAGACCTCGAGCGCAGCGGGCGGAAACTCATCGGCTACCGCTTCTCCGTCTTTGATAATGAAGGCGTTGTAGAAGACCAGCCGCTTGATGCGTTCCGGCATAAGCTGGGCAACGGTTTGGACGACCGAACCGCCGAAGCTGTGTCCCACAAGGACGATATTCTGCAGATCTCTTGACGTGATGAAATCGGCAACGGATCGGGTAATCATCGCATGTGTGACATCTTTATTGGTGTCCGGGCCACGACCCGGATTGTCAGGTGTATAAACCGTGTGGCCCATTTTGCGAAGATGCGCGGCAATCCCGTTCCAGAAGCCCGCATCGGCCCAGGCTCCATGAATCAGTACAAAAGTAAGGCGCTGCGCGGACCATTTCTCCTGGTATGCCGCAGAGGGCAGCGATTCGGGAACCGGCGCAGACCACGTCGGCATAGGAGCAAAGGGAAAGCGGGAATTGAGGCGCAAATCGCCGGGATATAGCGGGTAGTATGGATACGGCCAGAAATATGGAGAAACAGGCAGCGGCATCAAAGAATTCCGGTGATAGCCGCCGTACCCTGATGGTACATTTCGATTCATAAGCTTTTAATCCCTTCGCGGATAGATGCTTCAATATATGCGGCGATCGCCCAGTCGGTTATTCATATTCTCTTAACGCAGATATTGACTCAAATTACGCTGGAGCATATCCACAACAAGCTCTTGAAGCTGTGTTGGCAGAACAACTTTCACTTCAGGTCCGAACTTGAGCAGCTGACGTGCCAGGAACGGCAGCTCCTCGAGAGGCACATCCTCCCGCCACTTGCCGCTATCGCCCACTGTATGAAAAAGCTGTTCGAATTGGGCGAGCCTTGCTCCTTCGGCAGTAAAATGCAGCAGAACCTCAACACCTGGACGATTATCGCTGGAAGCCATCCATTCCGTAAGCGTGGGAAGGCTGTCATCCGTACCGGCAAGCACGGCGGCTTGTTCAATTCGATCAACGCGGTAGAGGAGCACCCGCTCCTTATTCCGGGCAGGCATGTACCACAGTCCGTTTTCATAGTAGATGCCCAGCGGATACACTTGCGTTATCTTCCTGCCTGCCCGGGAATGATAGAGAAACTCGATGGATCTCTTGTCCATGGCTGCCTGCAGGAGCACTGTCGTAAACGGGGATGCGGCAGGCGGCCGCTGCTGATTGAAGACAATATGCTTTCTCATCCGATCAATGCCGTCCTGGGTATCGACCGGGAGGCTGGCATAATACTGCTCCGCCAAATGGGAGCGGGTGGACTCGAACGGGAAATCCGGTATTTTTTCCAGTGCCTGGAGCATCAGGAACAAGCCGAAGGCTTCATTTTGCGTAAGCTGCAGAGGAGGCAGAATCCGGTTCGGCAGGGCGCGGTAGCCACCGTGGGGTCCAACCTCCGTGTAAAGTGGGAAACCCATTTGCTGCAAATGGTCGAGATCCCGCTGAATGGTGCGGACCGATACGTCAAAGCGCTCAGCCAGCTCTCTGGCGGTGAATTTTTTCCGGGAATCGATGATCTGCATCATGGCTATTCTTCTTTTGTTCATTTCCATCACCTAATTACGTCATAATTTGTCGTAGATATACTGTAACATAAATTTCTGAAGGGAGCGATGAAGGATGAATATGAAGGAGGACATGCCGATGAAACCTTTGCATGGTAAAATAGCCGTAGTGGCCGGTTCGACCCGCGGGGCGGGGAGGGCGATCGCGGTGATGCTTGGAGCGGCGGGTGCGACGGTGTATTGCACGGGCCGCAGCGTCAGAGGAAATCCGTCGGACATTAACCGGCCGGAAACGATTCAAGAAACGGCGGAGATGGTGACGGCTGCCGGCGGTACGGGAATTCCCGTTCGGGTGGACCATACCGTGGAGGAAGAAGTGAAGTTATTGTTCGAACGGGTGAAAGCAGAACAAAACGGTGTTCTGGATATCCTCGTTAATGATATCTGGGGCGGGGAAAAGCTGTTTGAATGGAATACGCCCTTCTGGGAGCATTCCTTGTCCAACGGTTTGTTAATGCAGGACCGCGGAGTACGCACGCATATGATTACCAGTTATTATGCCGCACCGTTAATGGCTGCGAGAAAACAGGGATTAATCATCGAAGTGACCGATGGGATTGGCTATGGGTACCGTGTGAATTTATATTACAGCCTGGCCAAAATCTCGGCTATTCACCTGGCGGCTGCAATGGCTGAAGAGCTTCGTCCCTACCAGGTCACTGCGCTTGCAGTCACCCCCGGATTTCTTCGCTCGGAGCAGATGCTGGAGCATTTTGGGGTACAAGAAGCGAACTGGATGGATGCGGTTAAGCAGGAGCCCCATTACGCGGAATCGGAAACGCCGTATCTTCTCGGACAAGGAGTCGCCGCGCTCGCTGCGGATCCTGACGTATCGGAAAAGTCCGGGAAGGTCTTTGGCAGCTGGCAGCTATCCGACGAGTATGGCTTTGTTGATGTGGACGGCAGAAAACCCCATTGGGGGAACTATGCCAAAAAGCACGGCTTTCCTCATACGGAGTAGACTCGAGCCAGGAGCAGCCTGAACGATAAAATTCCATTAACCTTTGCTTATATTTCTGAGGGAAGAAACTAGCGGCTCCACCTTAGGACGGCGGAGCCGGTTCTTTTTGACTATATAAAATGTATAGGGTTCACGCTTATAATGTTCTATACGGTTTGAGGGGAGCAACTAACTCGGCCGTCAAGGACGGCTTCAGCGGTTTCTTCTTCTAATTGCAGCACAAACCCTCCAGGATCTGGGAAGGCCGATGATAAACCGGAGTCTTCATCTCACTCGACTTTTATTAAAAAAAAGGTAATACAAGGGGGTTCCATATGAAGGGAAAGCATCCTGTTATCCAATTTGGCGGCTCGAAGGTCGGACTGGGACCGCTGCGTGCGGAGTATATAGAGCTGTATTACAGATGGAACAGGCATTTTGTCCATGACCGGAACATCGACAAACCGGACCCGTTAACGCCGGAGGAGCAGGAGGAAGCCTTCCGTGATTTCTCGTCCAATCCGCGTTACATATTCTTCACAATCTATGACAAAGAACCCGCGCTCCCGGTCGGAATTGCGTATCTGGAAAGGGAAGATGCTCTCGCGGAGTTTGCTATTATTATTGGCGAAGAACAGCATCAAGGCAGAGGAATTGGTACGGAAGCCGCTCAATTAGTACTGGATTATGCTTTCACGGTATTGGGATTGCGGCAGGTTTCATTAGTCGTGGATGAATCCAATCCCGGGGCTATTCAAGCATACAAGAAAGCAGGCTTCAAAGAGGAAGGTAAACGAGCACCAGCTGGGGATATCGATGGACAAGCGTCCTATCAACTTACGATGAGCTGCCAGGCAGCGGACTTTGTGAGTCCGGTGCTGAAGGATTTGCTCGGGAAACGCAGTATAAAACCGGAATCTGCGTTTGGCGGTAACCATCAGGATTGAGCCGGTTTTGAGGCTGAACCAGAATCGACTCGTACACTCTGGGCAGCTTCGTCGGCGCGGAGCCGAAAATTAGTAGCTCTGATATTTTGACTAAATGGGCAAAAATTGTGTTCCCGTGACGCAATACCGCAATCCACAAGAAATCTTGGCACCCTTTGTGAGTGAAAATAGGGAGACAGGATTTTTTTGTTTATCGTAAAGAAGCTTCATGCTTGTGGAAGCCGAACCGGTTCGCGGAAAGCAAGCAATGACAGGCATGCCCGATAAGTCGGTGATAGAATGAATAACAAAGGGAGGTTATGCGGTTGGATTGGCTGACACGGATGAAAAATGCTCTGGACCTGATGGAGAATAGAATAGAGGAGCCTCTGGGAATCGAAGAAATTGCGAAAGCGGCTTTTTCATCCCCGTTTCATTTTCAGCGCATGTTTCATATGTTGACGGGAATGACGGTGGCCGAGTATATGCGTAAACGCAAATTGACCTTAGCCGCGCAGGAGCTCGCGGTCTCATCCTCGAAGGTAGTGGATGTAGCGCTCAAATACGGCTATGACTCGCCCGAGTCCTTCGCCAAGGCTTTCCGGAAAATTCACGGCATCGCTCCATCGGAGGCACGTAATCCGGGTGTTGTTCTTAAAGCATTTCCCCGCATTTCCTTCCAATTATCACTGAAGGGAGATACGAACGTGGATTATCGCATTGAGGAGAAAGAGGCTTTTGCTGTTGTGGGAAAGTCTGCTGCTGTCACATGCCAGGATAATGAGCATATGCGGCAAATCTCGAGCTTCTGGGAGGATGTCAACGGGACGGCACCGTTCACAGACTTGCTTCCATGAGTGAGGACGGAATCCTGTTTGGAATTATGACGGGTATGGAAGCGGGTAAAGAGGATTATCATTACATGATTGCCACCAAAGCAGCAGACAGCGCATCACCTGCAGAAGGGTTCACATTGGGGGAAATCCCCGCTTCCACTTGGGCGATATTCGTTTGTGTCGGGCCGGTGCCCGGAGCGATTCAGGATATGTTCGGCCGAATCTATCAAGAGTGGTTTCCGGCCACGGGATATGAACATTCCGGGGCGCCGGAAATGGAGGTATATCTGCCGGGTGATGTGGCTGCAGATGACTACCGCTGCGAGATTTGGACCCCCATTGTGAAAAAATAGGATCGCTTCAGAACAGCATTACAAGACCAGGGATGGCTTCGGCCTTCCTTGGTCTTTGTTTTTTTCGGCTCAAGCATAGAGAAACAGTATAGAAAAACCATAAAGTCCTATGACAGGGTTCCCAGATCATAACTGGATTGTATTTAGGGAAATCAATCCTTACCTTCTCACTTGCATTAGTGTTATAAAATGGACTCTGTAGGTGAAGATCGAAACAATACAACTGGAATGGAGGATTTACTGATGAACAGCGCCATCGAGATCCGGGGAGCCCGGGAAAACAATTTGAAGGATATTACGCTCCGCATCCCGAAACACAAGCTGGTTGTCCTGACCGGCCCATCCGGTTCAGGCAAATCGACGCTCGCCATGGATACGCTTCAGCGGGAATGCCAGCGGCAGTACATGGAATCGATGGGAATGACTTCGGAAGCCGTGGCCAAGCCGAAGGTCGACGCGATTGTGGGCTTGTCCCCTTCAATCAGCGTTGGGCAGCATGTTACCAACCGGAATCCGCGGTCGACGGTCGGCACGATAACGGATATCCATACGTATCTGCGCGTCATCTACGAGAAGCTGGGCGAACGGCTTTGTCCCCACTGCGGCAGCCGGTTTGTTCCCGGTCCGGAGAGCGGTGCGGCCGGCGCGGCAATCGGGGATGGGGAAGAGGATGAGAGGCAGTCCTCCATTCGCTGCCCCTACTGCGGGGGAGAGACGGAGCGTTTGACGCGCAGGCATTTCTCCTACAACACGCCGGAAGGCGCATGCGAAACATGCGACGGACTCGGTCACACCGTCACACTGAACCTGGAGGCCATCTTCGATGAAGAGAGGAGTCTCAGCGAAGGCTGCGTCACGATCTGGTACGACATGATCACCAAATACAACAGCTCCATCCTGAAGGCGGCTGCCGATTATTACGGTTTTGTATTCGATGCCGACCTTCCGCTCAAAAATTTTGACGTTGTGCAGCGCGATCTGCTGTATTACGGCGTCGAGAGCGAGGCATTCTCCGCTCATTATCCCGGCGTAAAACCGCCCAAGTCGGTTACAGGGGGCAAATTTGAAGGTGTTATTACCGGAATCTGGAGGAGGTACAAGGAGAAAGGCGGCGAATCAGGCGAAGCGGCATTGTTCCGCGAGCAAATATGCGGGGCATGCCAGGGCGCGCGGCTGAAGGAGGAAATCCGCCGGGTAACGGTGGGCGGCGCTTCCATCTCCGATATTTCCGGTTGGGCGCTGCAGGACGCGCTCGTCTGGCTGGACGGACTGATGGGGAGGCTGCAGTCTGATGAAAGGGAGCAGGTGGAAACGCTGCTGCATGATCTGACCGTCCGAACGAAGCGGATCGTCGATGTGGGACTCGGCTATCTTTCGCTCAGCCGCCAGTCGGTGTCCTTGTCCGGCGGTGAGGCGCAGCGGCTTCGGCTCGCTTCCATTCTCGGATCGGGTCTTACCGGGGTGCTGTATATTCTCGATGAGCCGACCGCCGGGCTGCATCCCCGCGATACGGCGGGCCTGATTCATGTGCTGAAGCAGCTGCGGGATTTGGGCAATACCGTGCTTGTGATCGAGCATGATATCGAAATGATGCAGGCTGCCGATCATGTGATCGACATGGGGCCGGGCGCGGGCAGCTTTGGCGGGAGCGTCGTCGGGGAAGGGACGCTGCGCGAGCTGATGGACAATCCGAAATCGGTCACGGGCGCTTTCCTGCGGGAAGCGGGAAGCCGGACAGGACCGCGTGAAAGACGGCCGGGAAACGGCACATTCCTGAATGTCCGCGATGCTTATGAACGGAATCTGAAGCATATCGACGTCAAGTTTCCGCTTGGCTGTCTTGTCGCTGTCACGGGCGTATCCGGCTCTGGCAAATCGACGCTGCTCTTCGATCTTGTGGCTGCGGGCGGTCGCGACGATCAGTTGCGCAGCGGGTGCGGGAGCATCACCGGCTTTGGCGGCATCGGCAATATTGTGACGGTTGACCAGTCGCCGATTGGGCGGATGAGCCGCTCCAATGTTGCGACTTACACGGACGTGTTCACCTCCATGCGCAGCCTGTACGCAGGCTTGCCCGAAGCGAAGCGGGCTGGGCTTACTCCCAAGCATTTCTCGTTCAACACGCCGGGCGGACGATGCGAGCATTGCCTCGGGCTTGGCGTCGTGCCGATGGATATGTTCTTCATGCCTGGGCTGGAGGTCCGCTGCCCGGTTTGCCGGGGCAAACGTTTCAAGGAAGAGGTGCTGCGCATCACCAGCAGCGGGCTTTCGATCTCCGATCTGCTGGACATGACCGTCCAGGAGAGCCTGCCGCTGCTTCAGGGCCTGATCAAGATGGACGGGCAGATCGCTTTATTGAACGAGGTTGGGCTCGGATATTTGCATTGGGGCCAGTCGGTCCGGACGCTGTCGGGAGGGGAAGGCCAGCGGATCCGGCTCGCCAAGGAGCTGGGCGGCAAAACCAAACGCCACTCGCTGTATTTGCTGGACGAGCCGTCGACCGGACTCCATCCGCGCGATACCCGGCAGCTGCTGGTGCTGCTGAACAAGCTGGTCGACGCTGGCAATACCGTGATCGTCGTGGAGCATAACCTCGATATTATCCGCGAATGCGACTGGGTCGTGGACATCGGCCCCGAAGGCGGAGACGGGGGCGGTGAAGTCGTTGCCTCAGGCACGCCTGAAGCGGTTGGAGCCGTCAGCGCCTCTCATACCGGACGCTTTCTGCGTGAAGCCTTGCTTCAATAACAATCCTTGTAAAGCCCACGTTTCCGGCATCCGACGGAGCGGGGGCTTTATTTTATTGTGAGAGTACGACGAAATGCGGGGCCGGTCGAAGTCTTGTAATTCGGGTACCGTCAGCTCCTGCCCTGAGAGGCGTGAATTACGAGCATATGGGAAAACCAGTCCTGCTGTTCAACTGGTCCGCCTTGCCGCTCTTGATTGAACGAAGTTTGGTTAAGCTTTGTTGAAATTCCCTTTTTAAGGAATACTAAAAATAGGAATAGTAAAAGGCGACGTCTGATGGGCATTATGCGGGACAAGATCGGTGTGCGCGTTATGTGCGATTTTACGTGCAAACAAGGAAACAGCGAATGTAGCGGCGCTGGAGTAAGGTTTTTCCTTGTTGGAGTCGCCCGGACCGGGGGTGGAGAGAGTGCAAGAAGGATTTTGCTGGCTGGAGCAGTCATCTGGGCATTGCGGAAGCAATAACTGAGCTGGAGTAAGGTTTTTCCTTGTTGGAGTCGCCCGGACCGGGGGTGGAGAGAGTGCAAAAAGGATTTTCCTGGCTGGAGCAGTCATCTGGGCATTGCGGACGCAATAACTGTGCTGGAGTAAGGTTTTTCCTTGTTGGAGTCGCCTGGACCAAGAGCCTGTGTCGCCAAGACCGGAATTTGGATATACGTTAAGTAAGTGAGTGTGCACGAAAAAAAACGGGAGCAGCGGGTTCGTTTGCGGTTGTAAACACATGATGTGTTTGTTGGGTTCTTCTCAAAGTTGTCCGGCCTATGGCAGGAGCGAAAGCAGGGATTTCCTTGCCAAAGTGGTATTCCAAGCAGTGAGTCAGGAAATATGAAATTTGTTTCAAGCATCGTCCGAATAGAATGGCGCTAAATTTTTCGGTGATGAATTTTGAATTAAAGGCTGTCCACCATTGCAGCGACCGGCAAATGGACGATAACCGTAAATCGCGTTTAAGGGGGAATGATGCGGCTTGAACCAACCAACTCTGCTTCAGGATAAAAAACAACGCAATCTGCTGTTCAGTGCAGGCTTGAGCTGGCTGTTTGATGCGATGGATGTGGGCTTGCTTTCGTTTATCGTAGCCGCGCTAAGCGTAGAGTGGCAGCTTGGAGCCCAACAGGTCGGTTTATTGACGGCCATCAATTCCATCGGGATGGCTGCAGGCGCAGCCGTGGCCGGTTCACTGGCGGACCGTTTCGGGCGCAGGACGATTCTGCTGTGGACCCTGCTTATTTTCTCTGCCGCCAGCGGGCTATCCGCGCTCGCGACGGGTTTTGTGATGCTTTGTATTCTGCGCTTCGTTACAGGCTTCGGGCTTGGCGGGGAGCTTCCGGTAGCCTCGACTTTGGTATCCGAATCGGTTCCCGCAAAGGAAAGAGGAAGAGCTATAGTCCTGCTGGAGAGCTTCTGGGCGGGCGGCTGGATTCTGGCTGCGCTGATATCCTATTTCATCATTCCGGTATACGGCTGGAGAATCGCATTGGTCATCGGCGCATTGCCCGCGTTGTATGCTCTCTACCTCAGAAGAGCTATTCAGGACTCGCCGCGTTTTTTGGAGCAGCGGAACAGGAAGCTTTCGCTAAAGGAAAGGATGAGCTCCTTATGGTCGCAAAAATACAGAAAATCGACGATTGCGCTCTGGATTTTATGGTTCACTGTCGTCTTTTCCTATTACGGGATATTTCTATGGCTGCCGACCGTTATGGTGCTGAAGGGCTTTGATCTGGTCAAAAGCTTTCAATATGTCCTGATTATTACCCTCGCCCAGCTGCCCGGTTACTTTACAGCCGCTTACTTCATCGAGAAATTCGGACGGAAATTCGTACTCGTTACATACCTGCTGCTGACGGCTGTGAGCGCTGTATGGTTCAGTAATGCGGATACAACCGGTATGATTCTGGGGGCCGGCATCAGCCTGTCCTTCTTCAATCTCGGGGCATGGGGTGCGATGTATGCCTACACGCCGGAGCTGTATCCGACCTCCGTCCGGGCGACCGGAGTAGGCTTTGCCGCCTCCTTCGGGCGTATTGGCGGAGTGATCGGCCCTTATCTGGTCGGAATTCTCGTGGCCGGCGGGACTGCCATTACGACGGTGTTTATGATATTTTTCATCGCCATTGTCATCGGAGCTCTTGCGATCTTGTTCCTGGGGAAGGAAACGAAGGGGACGGATCCCGATACAGTATAAATCTTGGAGGTCTTTTCGAGGGATGGGGATGTATTCACTTTCAATCATCCTGTTCCAGACTCAATGGGCATCGAAGCGGAGACTTCGTCGGAAATTTATTCATCATTGCTTCCATAGCAAAAAGAGGGCCGACAGGCAGCCCTTATATCCCCTGACGTATGGTCTCCAATGCCCAATCACACCATTGCAGCTCCGTTTGCGCATTTCGTATTTCCCGGTCGAACAGAAAATAAGCGCCTAATACATGCGATCCCGGCTCGTTTCCTTCCTCGGCGAGCCTTGCGCGCTTGATCCTGATCTTCTCCGCTGTTTCTTCCAGCTCCGCCAACCGCTGCTCATACAGCGTGCGCCTTTCCTCCAGCAGCCGCACAGCCTGTTCGTCGTCAAACATCCGGATGCTGTACATTTTCAAAGCAAACTCATCGCGGATCACGGGCTCGGCTGTTGGTTCAGCCATCCAATTTCTCAAGACTTCCGAGCCGCTGTCGGTTATAAAGTATATTTTTTTGTCCGGTTTACCGGTTTGCTGCATGGTTTCAAAACGGACATAACCCTTATCCACCAATTTGGCGAGAAGGGGGTAGATCTGACTATGGTCAGCTTTCCAGAAAAGCTTCATTCGCGCTATAAGGTCATACCCGGAGCATGAATCGGTAGAAATCGCGCTGAGCAGGCCATATGAAAGTGTGTTTATACTCATACATTCATCCCCTAATAAAAATTTTAGCTTGTAAAGGATATGTTAATATTGACATAACAGTAGATATGGAGTTATGATGTTGCCTACAGTTGATTATATGTGAAAATCAACATACTAACAAGGGCGAGGAGAGTATCCGATGCATCAGGAAGAAGGCAGGCAGATCAAGACTACTCCCATTATTTTGGCTATATTTTTTGGCAGTTTTGTCTCTGTCCTGAACGTTAGTACGATCAATATCGTTATTCCGGTGCTGCAGCAGGAATTTGCCTCTGAGCTCAGCGTTGTCCAATGGACGCTGACCGGATTTATGCTTGCAATGGGCACTTTCGCTCCGGTGACGGGATATTTTGGCGAGAGGTTCAGCTATAAACGTTTATTTCTAACCGCGCTCATCGGGATGACGGTTGCTTCCATACTTTGTGCGATATCGTGGAATGCTCCGGTGCTGATTGCTTTCCGAATTCTGCAGGGTGCTTTCTGCGGCGTGGTTATTCCAACCGCCATGGCGATCATTTATCAGATTATCCCGCGGGAAAAACAGCCGGTCGCCATAAGCCTTTGGGCAGCTGCAACGAGTCTTGCTCCGGCAATCGGGCCGACTTTCGCGGGGTGGATGCTCCAGCATTTCACCTGGCAGTGGCTGTTCTGGGTGAACGTGCCGTTCGGACTGATTGCCATCACCATGGTTCTTGTGTTTATACCTTATTACCGGCTTAATGTTCCCAAGAAGCTTGATCTCATCGGACTGATTACGGTCATTATCAGCAGCTCCACTATTCTTGTTGCGTTGTCGCAAGGAAATTCATGGGGTTGGGGCTCGGCGAAGACCTTGCTGCTGCTTGGAGGGGGCCTTGTATTTCTGGTCCTGTTCATCTGGCGTGAGCTTACTGCGCAATCGCCGCTGCTTCAACTGCGTGTACTGAAGAATGCACGGTTCACCTTAACGTCGGCCATTCTGTGCATTACGACGATCAGCTTTTATTCCGGCACGCTGCTGACACCCGTTTTTCTGCAAAATGTACAGAAGGTCACACCGCTTGACACAGGTCTTGTTCTGCTTCCGGCCTCGCTTATGATGGCGGTCATTACGATGTTTACCGGCAAGCTGTACGCCAAAATTGGCCCGCGGGTGCTGTTAATTGTCGGCACCGTGCTGCTCGCAGGCGGCAGTTTGCCGCTCAGCTGGCTCAGCGTCGACATCTCGCATGGCTATATTCTGTTCTGGATGATCGTACGCAATGTGGGAGTTTCGCTGATGATCATGCCCGCAAGCAATGCCGGCATGGAGGAGATTCCGCCGGAACTCAGCGGTCACGCATCTTCCATCTCCAACTGGCTGCGCAATGTATTCGGTTCGTTCGCAATTGCGCTGTTTACTTCGCTGCTTTCCTCCCAATCCGGCAAACATGCTTCGGAGCTTGCAGCCGGCGGCACGACCGACAAGCTGCAAATCCCCGGTATGGCTTATACGATGAGTATCGACGACGTCTATCTCATCGCTACCGTGATCGTGCTTGCCGCTCTGCCGCTCAGTTATTTTATCCGGCAAAGCAGGGCCAAGTCGGTATTGAGTCAGAAGAAAGCTGTTCAATCATAAGTTTCATATCATGAAGATAAGGCCGTTCCAATTGAGGAACGGCCTTTATTTTGTGGGATGTCAGGAAGACAATAAGGCGATTTCCTTATGAAATTCAACCGGATAGTGAAGGGAAATACTGATTTGCCAAGATGATGCTTTAAACGGTTTTCACTTTTTTGGGATGATAAATCGAGGTTCTCAGCATAATGGTCAATAAACCAAGCACAAGGAAAATCATTCCGGCCCATATGACATGCCGTGTTCCCATTCCTGAAATAAATAAACCGCCGACCGACGTACCGACCGTAACGCCTAAATTAGCGAAAGCGACGAACAAGCCGTTCGAGAAATCCGGTGCTTCCGGAGCTGCAGAAGTAATCCAGTATTGCGAAATATTGAGTCCAAAGGTGAATAGAACGCCCCAAAACGCAATAAGAACCGCCATCGGAACCGTGAAATTCCCCAAAAAATAGACGAGCAGATAGATGGCTCCAAACACGAAAGGAAATACAATTGCTGTTTTCATGGCATTGTTAGTCAGCAATTTACCGGCAAGAATATTGCCCGCAATGCCAGTTGCGCCGAATAAAACCAGCATAAGGCTGACTTGACCTCCGGTCATGCGGGTGACGGCATCCATGTACTCGGCAAAAAAACTGTAAACAGCATACATGCCGGAATTAATAAAAATGACGGTTGCAATGGCAATCCAGGTAAGAGGTTTTTTCAAGACGCCGAGCTGTGTCCCGTAGGATAGTCTTTCTGTTACCGGCATAGACGGAACGAAAATAAGGATGGCCACAAACGCGGCCGCATTAACGATCGCAAAGAATAACATGGCTATTTCCAGCGATGATACTTCTGCGATTAAAGACGTGATCGGTATCCCGATTACCATTCCGGCAGTAACGCCCATAAATACTCTGGATATGGCCTTGGGAGCCTGATCCTTGCTGACGGAACTGGCGGCTGCCGTAAAGGCTACCGAGAAATATACGGGATGCAGGAATGCAGGAATAACTCGGGCGATCAAGGCAATGGTAAAGTTAGGGGCAAAAATAGAAATGACATTGGTGGCGACGAACAATCCGAGTACCAATAACATGGCCGACTTGCGGTTCATTCCCGAGAAAAGCAATGGCAGGAACGGCCCGGCTATAGCTACAGCCAGTGCGAAAAGACTGACAAGCAGACCTGCCTGGGATACGCTTATCTCAAAGTTCTCGGCAATCAGAGGCAGAATGCCGATTATGCCCATCTCAGTATTGATAATGCCGAAAATACCGAAAGCGAGAATGTATACAATTAAAGCTTTAGATTTAATCACGTTTTTATTTCATCTCCTGGAGATCTGGAATGGTAAAACAAGTCAGGGAAATCCCGGTATGATCAATTTGATCGCGTGCAGAATGATTCCTTTGGTTATGGCGCCAGCTCTTGAAGTCGCTAACGCTGTACAAACAGCTTGATCACGTCGAGACATCCTCCTTTTTTGTCAGTTAGATAACCGTATAATTGTTAGATGCATGTATAACTATCTCATTGAAAAAAAGATTCGTCAAGTGCATTTTTAATGCAGCTCACCAAAAAATCGGTATGCCTGAATGCGGCACAAAAAAAAGGAGCCGGCGGCTCCTTGAGGTATTACGAAGTATACGTATTAAATTTCCGAGAGTTGATCACGGTAGGCACGAAGCACGTCGTGCTGGAGGATGAGGCTCTTGAACTTGCCTTCGCGAATGCATTGTATCAGGCCCGCGGTCTCCAGTTCTTTAATATGGTGAGAGATGGTGGGGGCACTCACCTGGTGGGATTGCTGCAGCTACTGCAGTGAAGCGGCTCTTTGGAGGCTCCTATTTCTTTGAGCATTTGATAACGCCGCGGTTCGCCAGAGCGCGGGAGATCCTCGAAAACTGCTGGTCAGATAAGGTATCTATAAATAATCTCCTTTCCTTCCAATCATAAACGGCGGCACCATTGCAGGATTATTTGTATCATATCATACCTGGTTAACCTCAAGAATCCATCCGGGGATCGTTTGCACTAACGTCGAAGCCGGAGGTGTTCTTCCAAATAATAACTTTATTATCGAGTGAAACCTTTTTCCGGGCACTGCCGTCTGAGTGTTTGTTACCATAAAAAAATAACCCTTAAGGGGTAGGAGGAGCAATAACAATGAACACCAAGAAGAAAGTTGCACTCATTACGATGATTGGGTTGCTCGGGGTTACGACGGCTGCGAGCGCCTCAGGTTTTTTCTATAAAGTAAGCGGATTGCTGCGCAGTGATATTAAAGTCTCGGTTAATGGACAAGCTACTTCCATGAAACCGGTCATTATCAACGGCCAAGTTTATCTGCCTGCCAAAAGCGAGGCTTCAGCGCTCGGATATACGTTGAACTATGATTCGCGTCACCGTTCTATAACAATCAATAAAACGGATGTGGTCGCTCCAGTGAAATATTTGCGCAATACGGGCGTAATCGTTGACGTCAAGCAAACAGCTGACGGACAATACCGGATCGAGATGCTTGGCAAAGGCGACAACAGCTGGGCAATCCTTTATGCGGACAAGGATACGGTCATTAAGAATAGTGCCGGTAAAGCCATCAGCGCCAAAGACCTCAAGAATGGTCTGAAAATCGATGTACAATACGGTCCGAATGTAGCGATGACCTTTCCGGTCGAATCCCACGCCGCACAAATTAATGTCGGCAGCCAATCTCTGATCCGTGAAGATGTTATTCAAGCGGTCAAGCATACCGCTGATGGATGGGTCGTACAGTTTGGCGAAGCCAAAGGCGGCACATTGATTCCAACATTGACCGTAAATTCCGGCAAGGAAACAAGTGTATTGTCTCCAGACGGGCAAGCGGTTAAATGGGAAGATGTGAAGGTCGGAAACAAAGTACGTGTCTACTATGGTCCGAACTACACCGACAGCAAAATGCCGGAAGGCCCGCTCTACTATATGGTTGTACTGGACAATCATGTGATGGACAACACGAATGTTTTGACCGCGGACGCGATCAAAGCGTACCGGGGAATGGCATGGCATCTGGTTAAAGACAAATCCCATCTGACCACGAAGCAAAATGAAGCCAAAGTAGAACTGGTGGATGCTCAAGGCTCGGGAGTTCTTGCCGCTACAGATGCACAGAAGAAAAGTCTGGAAGCTCTTCAAGCCGCGGGCGGCAAGCTGGTAACGGTAACGTACAACACGGATCAGGATGCCCTGCTGGGTCCCGTTACACTCGCCTTCAACTTTAATACGAAGGAATTTATCGGATATTTTCCAAGACGTTAATTTTAGAATGTCAGCACTATAGTTATTATGGATCAGAGGAAGATCACACATGCGGCAAATGCCTGCTGTGTGGTCTTTTTTTATTTGCAGAAATCGATAACATACCGTATTGTAAAAAATATGCGATTCGGAGGTGAAGGGATGAAACCGATACAGACGACAAAACGGGCGCTCAGGCGATTTTTGCTTGAGAAGCAGCTTTTGCTTTATCCCCGGGAAGAACGCGCAAGCTCTGCGGAAGAGTTGCGCAAGCGTGTTATGGATGTGATCAGACAGCTGGAATGCGTTCAAATCGATCCGGTGTCTGCCGTCAGTCCCAATCAGCACTTGACGCTGGCAGCAAGAATTGCCGGTTATGAGCAGGGAATACTAAACGAGCTGCTGCGGGAAAACGAGGTTTTTGAATATTTTGCAAACGCGGCCTGTATTATTCCGATGGAACATTATCCTATTTTTGAGCCGGTCCGGCAGCGTCTGCGGGAGCGGACAAGTGCTTCAATCGACATGATTCAGCCGGTCATTGAACAAGTGCTGCATAAGCTGGAGAGCGAAGGCCCGCTTCCGGCAAAGTCGTTCGAATCCGAACAGCGGGTATACGGGTATTGGGATAATGTGAACGCCAAGACCAAGGCTACGTCCCATGCGCTTAATTTATTAATGGACGCCGCGCAGATCAGAATTGTCGGCAGAGAAGGAAACCAGCGCCTTTTCGATGTGACCAGCCGCAGTATCCCTGCCCCGCTGCAGCAACTGGCCGACCAAATCAACCCCGCGGAAGCGCATGCGCATGACAGAATGCTGCGCAAATATTTTCAAGCCTATAGAGTATTTGAACCAAGCGACCCGCGTCTTGGCTGGCAGCGGTTAAGCGCAAAAGAACGGCGGGAAGCCATCGACCGGTACATTGAATCGGGAGAAGTTGTACCTGTCGAGGTCGAAGGGCTTAAACGGCACTATTACCTGTTGGCTTCGGATGTAGAAAGCTTCTCCGTGCATCAGAAAGAAGATGGCGTGCGGACAAGCGGGGAAGATGATGATGTGCCCATTCACTTTCTTCCGCCCCTGGACAACTTATTGTGGAGCCGCAAGAGGCTGGAGGATTTATTCGATTTTGAATACCGGTGGGAAATCTATACGCCAGCCATCAAGCGTAAATACGGTTATTACGCGATGCCGATATTAGCCGGCGACCGCTTGATCGGACGCATGGACCCGCGCCTGGATAAAAAGCAAAGACATTTATCGGTTCAATTATTGCAAATCGATCCGGAAATTGACTTTACGGAACGTCTTAGCCAACACCTGCACAGGGAGCTCGAAGCGTTTGCTCATGCACACGGGGCATCAACCGTATCGGTAGAGCGGTTTTTCCGGGAAAATTAATAAACAAAAGCTATTTACTTGCACCGTCCGGATGTGCTATCTTATTTCTATGCTTTTAGAAATATAGGCTTAGACAAAGGAGGAGATATTTATGCTTGAAGATACGGAGGAAGTACGACAGGCTGTACGGGTATACAAGGCTCTTGGCGAACCGACCCGTCTCAAAATCGCCATGCTGCTTACAGAAGAGAGAAATTTATGCTGCTCCGATATTGGAAGCAAGCTGGAGACGGTCGCCGGCTCGACGCTCTCGCATCATCTGAAGCAGTTGACCGATTGCGGCTTGTTGAATCTCCGTAAGGATGGAACCTATATTTATTACAGTGTAAACCACGAGATGGCCCATAAATATGCGCCGTATCTGCTGGCATAATTTTTTTTATTCCTAATTTCTATATTTTTAGAAATATAAAAATCAACAAAGTGGAGAGAGGTACTTAAAACATGTCGAATACATGGAAAATATACATGCTGGCGATTGTAAGCTTTCTGGTTGGCACATCCGAGTTTATCATTGCGGGCATACTGGATAAAGTGGCATCGGATATCGGCGTTTCATTGTCCGCAGCCGGACAGCTCATCACCGTTTTTTCCCTTGCTTATGCTTTCGGCACGCCGCTCCTGATGGGCGTTACGGCCCGAATGGAGAGGCGCAAGCTGCTCCTGTACTCGCTGCTTGTATTCGTGATCGGAAACGGAGTAGCCATCGCCTTCTCCGGGTTTGGCTTTCTGATGGGCTCACGCATCATATTGGCTCTTGGAACCGGGGTATTCGTCGTAACGGCGCTGACTGTGGCCGCCAAGATAGCTCCCGCAGGAAAGCAGGCAAGCGCGATTGCCACTCTCGTTATGGGCTTCAGCACCGCACTCATTATCGGCGTTCCGCTGGGTAGGGTAGTCGCCTCCGCTTATGACTGGAGGTTGATCTTCGGAGGCATCGGCATTCTTGGGCTGCTTGCCATGCTCATGATTTATTTCACCATTCCGCAAACGGAGAGCGAGCAGCCTGTCCCTATCCGGCAGCAGCTGGCGCTCTTGAAGCAGCCGAAAATTGCTATCGCTCTAACCGTGACCTTCTTCTGGATTGGCGGATATTCCATCGTTTACACTTATATTTCACCATTTTTGCTTGAAATAACAGGCATGAGTGAAAAGTGGGTCAGCATCGGCCTGTTCGCTTTTGGTATCTTCAGCTTGATCGGATCCAAGCTCGGAGGCTTCAGTACGGACAGATGGGGAGCTCCCCGTACCCTGATCGGCGGAATGCTGTTTCATGCGGCGGCTCTGGTGCTGCTGACGCTCGCAGCCCATTCTCCCGTTATCGTGTTCATGCTGCTTATGCTCTGGTCATTCTCGGCATGGTCTTCAGGGCCGACCCAGCAGTATCACTTAATTTCGCTTGCTCCGGAGGCTTCCGGCATTATGCTTAGTCTGAACAGCTCCGTGCTGCAGCTGGCCATGGCCGCAGGTGCAGGAATTGGGGGAGTCATCGTCGAGCAGAGCTCACTTGCCTCCATCAGCTGGATAGGAGCAGCGGGAGTCGCCGTCTCTGCGGGTATTGCCACCATATCGCTCAGACTTTCCCGCAGCCGGTCAGCTTCCCTCCAGAAGACTGTGGAGGAGAAAAGCCTGCAGGAGCTGGGCGCCTGATTTTCATCCACCGGACAAGAAACCTTGAACAAGGTCCAGCCGTTCAAACGGCTGGGCCTTGTTCCTTGAAATCAGCGGTGTCGCCCTTGGCACACAGGCGGCGGAGGTCGTCATTTATGATCAGGATCATTTGTCGAATCGAAAAATAACGATTGGCGCACTTTTAGAGCATGCATGCCATTTTCCTGCGAGATGGCTGCATGCTCTTTTATTGCTGATGAAGACTGGAGGTATTTGACTATGGTTCCACTTACGATACTAAATGGAAAAGAGTTCTGATAAGATAACAGTATGACCTTAAATGGAAAAGAAGCAGAAGAAGGAGAGCCCTGCATGAAATTTGGCTTTGACGTTGACGACACACTCATCAATTTAAGGGAACATGCCTTTCATCTCTACAATAAGAAGCTGAACAGGCAGGTAGCGCTGAACAAGTTTCAGACTTTGAATATGATTCCCATCCATGAGCTGTTCGGCATGACGGCTGAAGAGGGAAAACAAATGTGGAACAGCAGCAGGGAAGAAATTTATTATTCCTCTTGTCCGCCTTTCCCGGATGCGGTAGAGGCTCTGCATGAGCTCGTACGCCAAGGCCACGAGGTCTATTATATTACCGCACGGACGGCCGAGCATTGCGAAAGAACGAAGAAATGGCTCATTCAGGCGGGGTTCCCGGTACAGGAGGGCCGCTTTTATTGCGGCATGAGCGACACCGAGAAGGTGCATATTATCCGCAGGCTGGGATTGGATTATTATTTTGACGATAAGCCTGCCGTGTTGGAGACACTCACAGATTTAGCAATGAATGTCTATGTCAAAGACAATTCCTACAACAGGCATGTAGATATTCCACGGATTACGAATTGGGATGAATTGAAGAGCCTGCTGCCCGAATAAGGTCCATGGTTCACGAAAGACGATAAAGTGAGGCTGCTCATGAAGTCAAAATATAAAGGCATTGCGTTTGATATGGATAATACCCTGCTGCGGTCACATATCGACTTTCCATTAATGAAGGCGGAGACCTTCCGGTTCCTCGCTAGCCAAGGAATTCTTCCGGAAGATTTTCCGCTGGCACTCCATACGACCGCAACCCTGATCCAGGCAGCTGTCCGGACATCGGCAATGAGCGCAGCGCTTATGGAGGAGATGTGGAGCACGGTCAGCAGACATGAATGGATTGGGATGGAGGGCGCCGAGCTTGAGCCGGGAGCCGCGAAGCTGCTGGAGGAGCTGCATGGCCGGTTCCATTTGGCCGTCGTCACCAACAATGCCTGCCAGGCTGCGCATAAGGCGCTCTCGGATCATCAAATTTTGCATTTTTTTGATCATATTGTAGGCAGGGAAATGGTAAACAGCCTGAAGCCGTCGCCGGACGGTTTTCTCTATCTTCTGAACGCTTATCCGGATACGGAGCCGCAGGAATGGCTGTCCGTTGGAGATGCATGGATAGACGGGAAGGCTTCGGAGCAGGCGGGAATGACCTTTATTGCCTATCAGACGGAGCTGGAACATATGAATAAAGCAGGCGTCTTCCCGGAAGGATGGATCGGGCACATCCGTGACATTCTTCAATTTATATGATGGAAAGGAAGCGGGAGCTCCCCTGGACTGAAAGTATAAGAAAACCGTTTCTTCTTAACGAAGACGGAATACGAAGATGGAAGAACAGGAGGGGTGAATACCATGCCATCCATCAAGCTTAGTGTGCTGGACCTTGTACCTTTATTCGAAAATAAGGACGCCGCTTATGCGCTCGGCCAGGCGGCCGAGCTTGCCCAAACAGCCGAACGGCTTGGCTTCACCCGCTACTGGACAGCCGAGCATCATGATATGCCGGGTCTGGCCTGCACCTCGCCGGAGGTGCTCCTCTCCCATATCGGAGCGAGAACCGGGCGCATCCGCATCGGCTCGGGAGCGCTGCTGCTGCCGCATTATAAGCCGCTCAAGGTGGCGGAATCCTTCCATATGCTGGCCAGCTTGTACCCCGGGCGTGTCGATCTCGGTATGGGCCGGGCACCTGGCGGCCAGGCGCATGCAAGCATGGCGTTAAGCGGCAATTTCATTGAGAATATAGCGCAGATACCGGATAAGCTGAGAGCGATAACCGAGCTGCTGGAGCAGAATTATGAATATGACGGCTATCCGGTAACCGCAAGACCGATCCCTCCGGAGCCGCCGGAATTGTGGATGCTGGGAACGAACAGCAAGAGCGCGGCTTATGCGGCCGAGTTTGGAATGGGTTATGTGTTCGGCCAATTCATGAGCGACCGGGATGGAGCAGAGGTTCTGCAGTCCTACCGGAATGCGTTCAAGCCTTCCCCCAGATGCCCCGGACCCAGAACGATCGTAACGGTCGGTTTTGTTTGTGCGGATACGGAAGAAGAAGCCAGGGAGCTGGCAGCTGCCGGTATGAGCTTGTTCCAGAGTAATATCAGCACGGAAGAGCTTGCTGCGCTTGCAGCCCGCAAATTATTGGCAGGCACGCCCGAAGCTCTGACAATGCGGCTGGAGGAGATGTCGCTCCAGTACGGGGTGGATGAATTTATGCTGGTCACGATGATTCCCGATTACCGTAAGCGGCTCCGGTCGTTCGAACTGCTTGCACGCAGTATGTGGAGCAGTGGCGGGTTGCAGACTCAAGACAAAGAGAGAGGTGGATTTAATGGCCGGTAATTCTGAGCCGGGTGGAGTTGTGCCGGAGGATTCAAGTTCATGTTACGAGGGAATTAACTTCTTCACAGGTGAACGCGGTTGAAAAAGATATTGTTTACCGGCGGGGGTTCATCGGGTCATGTTTCGGTAAATTTGGCGCTTATTCCGCGTTTTCTTGAATCAGGCTGGTCTGTCGAATACATGGGCTCGGAGACGGGAATCGAGAAACAGCTTGTTACTCCGATTCAGCATGTCACGTATTATGCGATCAAGACCGGCAAGCTGAGGCGTTATTTTGATTTGCAGAACCTGAAGGATCCTTTCAAGGTGGTAAATGGCGCGTATCAGGCGTATCGGTTGATCCGAAAAAGCAAGCCAGATGTCCTATTCTCCAAAGGCGGCTTCGTATCGGTGCCCGTGGTGTTCGCCGCCTGGCTGAACAAGGTTCCGGTTATTATTCATGAATCGGATATTACGCCGGGATTGGCGAACAGGCTGTGCATGCCTTTTGCCGACAGGATTTGTACGACCTTCCAAGAGACGGCCGGCCACCTGAAGAGCGGCAAGGCCCGGTATGTCGGCGCTGTTATCCGTGAGGAGATCAAGCGGGGGAATGCCCGCAGGGGAAGGGATTTCTGCGGCTTCCGTACGAATAAGCCCGTTATGCTTGTCATGGGAGGCAGCCTGGGGTCCAGAGCCATCAATCAAGCCGTGCGCGAATCGTTGACAGAGCTGGCCCAAACCTTTAATATCGTGCATCTCTGCGGCAAAGGACAGCTTGATCCATCCCTGCAGATTCGCGAGTACAGACAATATGAATACATCAATCAGGAGCTGGCAGATGTTCTGGCTATGTCGGATGTGGTGGTTTCCCGGGCAGGCGCGAATTCGATCTTTGAGTTTCTGGCTATTCGCAAGCCGATGCTGCTTATCCCCCTTACACGGAATCAGAGCCGCGGAGACCAGCTGCTGAATGCGCAATCGTTTCACCAATCCGGCTTCAGTAAAGTGCTGTACGAAGAACAATTATCCGCAGAGACCTTAACAGCCGGGGTCAAGGAATTGTTTAATGAACGCCGTCTGTTCATCGACAGAATGAATGACTATCCCGAAAGGGATGCTTTAGCGGACGTATTTGGTTTCATTAAGGGAATTGCCAAGAGCTGATCGGTCCGGTAAACATCTAGGGAATTTTAGGGAAAGGTTTTTTTTGAAACAGCAGTATCGGTGTCATCCAATTATCCAACTGCATCATGCCATATATCATTCTGCTCTTTTTTTAAGCCGCGAGAAACCAAGGCGCCAAAAGCCTGGGTTTCCCCGGCTTTTTTCTGTTTCATGGCAGCGGAGTTCGATATCCATCGACAAGTCACAATCTTAGCCTTTCAGGTCACGAGATTGGTGGTTTGGGGGTTCGCCAGGGTCTTACAATGATATACAAGAACTCCGGCAATGACCGGGGAGCGACAACATCAACGGGTATGCAAAGAGAAGGGAGCCCCAACATGTTCATGAAGAAAAAGATGATTGTAACACTGTGCCTGATGCTCGTCGCGTTAACGCTGGCGGCTTGCGGCGGAACGAACAACAATGCCGAATCCGGCAGCAGTCCCCAGGAGCCTGCGAATACGGCAGAGGCTCCAGCCGAGTCCACGGATGCGAATGCCGCCGGGGCCGGGACCGAGGCTGAGAGCACCGGGCCGGCTAAGCCTGCTGAGCTGACGATCTGGCCGGATGACAATGCCGACAAGGTTGCCGTTATCGAAGTGGCGGCCAGGAAATACACGGAGCAGACCGGCATCAAGATCAATATCAAGCCGGTGGCGATGAACGACCAGCCGGATGTGCTGGCGCTTGACGGGCCGGCCGGCAAAGGTCCGGATCTGTTCTATCAGCCCGGAATTGGCAGTCTTGTGGTGAAAGGCCTCGTGCAGGAGGTCAAAACGGATGATGCCGCCAAGGAGTTGTATACGCCGGAAGCTCTGCAGGCGCTAAGCCAGGAGGGCGTGCTGCATGGTCTTCCGCTGGTGACTGAAACCTACGCGTTATTCTATAACAAGAAGCTGATCCCGCAGGCTCCGGCTATGATAGCCGAGCTTGAAACGATCATGAAGGAGAAAACGGACGCCAAGAAGCAAGAGTACGGCTTCCTGTTCGCCGCGACTGACTTCTACTTTGCCTGGGGCCTTCTGGGCGGCAGCGGCGGCTATATTTTCAAGGACAATGCAGGCATATTTGATATCAGCGATATCGGCTTGAACAAGGAAGGAGCCGTCAAGGGCGCCAACCTGATCCAGAGCTGGTTCACGAAAGGCTATCTGCCTAAAGGCATCAACGGCGATACGGTCGGCGGCCTGTTCACGCAAGGCAAAGTGGCTGCCGTTGTCAACGGACCGTGGGCCATTACGGATTACAAGAAAGCATTGGGCGACGACCTGGCGGTAGCACCGCTTCCGACGCTTGAAGACGGCGCTCACCCGACCTCCTTCATCGGCGTCAAGGGCTGGATGCTGTCCAAATTCTCCAAGAATCCGGAATGGGCAAGCGACTTCGCCGCATTCCTGACGAACGAAGAGAACGCGCTCGAATACTTCAAGAAGACGGGCGAGGTACCTCCCGTGAAGACTGTGCTGAACAACCCTGTATTGACGGGAGATCCCCTGGTTTCCGGATTCTCCAGCCAAATCCAATACGGCCAGCCGTTCCCGACCGTCCCTGAGCTCGATCATGTATGGGATCCCATGGCGAACGCCCTGAAATTCATCACGGACGGCAAGGATACACAAACTTCGCTCGATGATGCGGTTAAATTAATTAACGACAAGATGAAGATGGCCGGCGTGAAATAACGTTACTGCGAACCGCAGGCGGGGAAAAGGGGCTCTTTCGCAGTCTCTTTTCCTCTAACTGCGAAAGCTATGAAAGGTGCAACCATCATGAACATCAAGCGCGCAACCGGTCAGAATACGCTCACTTATAACCAGCATAGTCCGGCAATGGCCGCGATGCTATCCCTGATTCCGGGTCTTGGGCAGCTGTACAACCGCCGCTGGATCAAGGGGATTCTGCTCCTCATACTGGGCTTGAGCCTGATCTATTCTCTCTCTGTACCGGTATTCAACGGCATCGCAGGCTTAATAAGTCTTGGCGATAATCAGGAAACGGACGATTCCCGCAGTCTGCTTGTTCAGGGCATTTTATCCGTAATACTGCTTGTCATTGTCCTGGGGCTGTATGCGCTCAATTTATTGGATGCGCACAAGGACGCCAGGAAGCGGCAGGAGGGTATCCGCACCCCGTCCGTACGGCAGGCGTTCCTGGACAGCTGGGAGCACGGCTTCCCGTATTTCGTCGTTATCCCCAATTTTATTATGATGGCGCTGATCGTTATTTTCCCTCTGCTGTTTATGATCTCGCTCGCTTTCACCAACTATAACCTGTATAACTCTCCGCCTGCGCATCTGCTGGATTGGGTCGGATTCGCCAACTTCAAGGCCTTGTTCACGGAAGCGGTCTGGAGTAAAAGCCTGCTCTCCGTATTATCCTGGACGGTCGTCTGGACCCTGGTCGCGACAACGCTGCAAATCACGCTTGCCTTCTTCCTGGCCGTGCTGGTCAACGACAGCCGCGTGAAATTCAAGCGGGCGATCCGCACCGTTCTCATTCTGCCTTGGGCGGTGCCTTCCTTTATGACCGTCCTCGTGTTCACGGCGATGTTCAACGATACCTTCGGCGCCGTCAACCGGGATATTTTCTCCCGCTTCGGGTTGGTCATTCCGTGGCTGTCGGACCCGTTATGGGCGAGATTTGCGATAATCGGCATTCAGGTATGGCTGGGCTTCCCTTATGTATTCACCCTTATTACCGGCGTGCTGCAAAGCATCTCCAAGGATTGGTACGAAGCAGCGGATGTGGACGGGGGCTCCCGCATCAAAAAATTCCGCTATATCACGATGCCGCATGTTCTATATGCGACTGCGCCGCTGCTCATCACGCAGTACTCGTTCAATTTCAACAATTTCAATCTTATTTACCTGTTCAACAAAGGCGGTCCGCCTGTCCCGGGCCAGAACTCGGGCGCCACGGATATTCTGATTTCGTGGGTGTACAGTCTGACCTTCAATGAGAACAACTACAAAATGGCAGCGGCCATTTCCATTATAATGGGCCTCGTCGTCGCGGCGTTCGCCTTCTACCAGTTCCGCAAAACCCGCTCTTTCAAAGAGGAGGATATGTACTGATATGAAGCGCTCCTTGAAATCCGCTGTGGAATTATCGGGGATTTACCTGGTGGTCCTGATTATGTTCGCCGTTATTCTCTATCCCCTGGTGTGGGCGTTCAGCATGTCGCTGAATCCCGGCACGAGCCTGTTCGCCTTGAAGCTTATTCCCGACAACTGGTCGCTGGAGCATTACATTTGGCTGTTTGCAGATCCGCAGAGCAACTACACCCTCTGGTATAAAAACACGCTGATCGTAGCCTTCGCGAACGGCCTGGCTTCGGTCTGTCTCGTGTCCATTATCGCTTATGTATTCTCGCGATTCCGGTTCGTCGGCCGGAAGAACAGCATATATACATTTCTGCTTCTGCAGATGTTCCCAGTGCTGATGGGAATGGTGGCGATTTATCTGCTCTTCAATACGGTGAATCTGCTGGATACGTTTACCGGCCTGATTCTGATCTACGTATTCGGCGGGCTGCCGATGAACGTATTCCTTGTAAAAGGGTACCTGGACACGATTCCCCGCGACCTGGACGAATCCGCCAAAATGGACGGAGCGGGCTATCTGACGATATTCTTCCGCATACTGGTCCCGCTCGCAAGGCCGATCATCGCGGTCGTCGCCCTGTTCACCTTCATGGCGCCGTTCTTCGACTTTCTCACGCCCCGGATTATTATCCGCAGTCCGGAGAAATTCACTTTGGCGCTGGGATTGTATAACTTCATCAATGATAAGTTCGCCAACAACTTTACTATTTTCGCGGCGGGAACGATCCTGATTGCCATTCCGATTGCAACGGTATTCCTTCTGCTGCAGCGGTTCCTCATCTCGGGTCTGGCCGACGGGGCCACGAAAGGTTAATGTTGTTTCGTTTTAACCCTTCCGGGCATACATTGGATAGACGGATACCCATTAAGGAGGAACACCATGATGACAGATGCAATTCTGCAATCCCCCGACTTAAGCCTGGCGGCCGATTCCAACCGGGTGCTCAATTATAAACGCGATCCGCAAAATTATATAACCCAGCTGTTCGGCCCGCAGTTTCCCGCGATAAAAAACGGTTTTTTCAACGTCCATGTGAGCAAGGGGATTATAGTCCAGCCTCATTGGCATACCAATGTGACGGAGATGGTTATTGTCATTAGCGGAGAAGTGGTTACATCGGTTTTCAACCCCTTTACACAAAAGCTGATGACCTATTGCCTGAAGCCGGGACAGGTGTCCTTGTTCCCCAAAGGCTGGTTCCACTGGATTATTTGCGAATCCGACCACGCTCATATTCTTACTGTTTTTGATCAGCCAACTCCTGATATTGTCTATGGATCGGATTTCCTGCGCAGTATACCCAAGGAAGTGATGCAGCGGGCTTATTGCATCAATGAGGAGGATTACGCCAAAGCGGTAGCGCCAATCAGGGAATCTGTCATTCTGGGGCCTCCCCCCGGATGCTTCCAGAATACGATGGGCGTCCAGCAAGCAATTTATACCGGCCCCTACGCATAGAAATCATCTATACGGGGGAGGTAGCAATCCGAATAGGTCTTGAGAGAGAAACGAATCTCGCCGTCAGGCTGATTTTCGTTTCTTTTTCATTCAAGCCGGATAATCTCTGCAGAAAAAGCTTAAAGTGCCTCGATAAACTTATTTCATCTATTTACATGCAGCTTCAGGCAGCGCGGAGCGGAATCTTATCACTTGCATGAGTGTTGTAGAATAGAGGCAGCAGGGCAAAAAAGAGCAGAAAAAAACTTTGGGTAAAAAGGAGAATGCCAAATGAAACTTTATTATGAAGCTCCGGACGTCAAGGAATATCATGCGTTAAGAACGGCTGCTGGCCTCAGCACAAAGGACGACTCCGCGGCGGCGAGGGCTTTAAGCCATTCGCTTTTTTCAATAGTCATAAGAAGCAACGAATCGGAGCTTATGGGGATGGGCCGGGTCATCGGCGATGGAGGCTGTACCTTTCAAATTGTGGATATTATCGTCAATCCCGCATTCCGGGATGTGGCGCTGAACGAGCTCATCATCCATGAGATCAAGGGATACTTGAATCATAACGCTCCGAAAGATGCCGATATTATCGTAATGGCTGATGCGGCGAACCTTGGCTTTTATCAAAAGCATGATTTTAAGCTTGTGTATCCGGAATTATACGGCATGTCACTAACGTTGTAGAACAATAGCCGGCAGCACTTGGCGAAAGTCACAATCTTAGCATATGGAGTTACAATTATAGTAGCCGTATCATGAAGGGGCATTGTATGATGGGTGGATGGAGCGAAGTGATATAAGGGCGGGATCGTGATGTTCAACAGGACTAAAAGGAAAACGTTTACATATGCGATTGCGATGGTGCTTATCGCTTCAATCCTAACCGTTTATTTCATGCTGGGCGGGCAGTGGCCCGGCTCCGGCAGCGGCAGACAACCGGCGATGACGTCAGGCGCTCAATCAGCCGCCGCATCGGTCGCGAATGGGACGGCAATCCATTCCGCAGGTCCTCCGGACAATCTGGTCATGGTATTTCCCGCCGGCAATGAGCCGAAGGATCTTGCACTCGTCGAGCAGACGATTAACCGGTATTTGTTGAAAAAAATCAATGCAGCACTGGATATCCGCACGATTGACATGGGTGCCTGGTGGGACAAGACGGGCCTTATGTTCGCTTCCGGCGAACAGATCGATATCCTCTTCACGGCGGGATGGATGCGCTTCGGAGATGAGGTGGCGAAGGGCAGGTATCTGCCGCTTGATGACCTGCTTGACCGGTATGGGGAAGGGATTCGCGAAATTCTCGATCCTTCCATTCTGGAGGCGAGCAGAATCAATGGCAGCCTCTACGGGATCGTGACGAACAAGGAGTTCGCCTCCAGCAAAGGGCTGGTCCTGCGGCAGGATATCGTGGATAGGCTGGATCTTGACCTGTCGCAGGTCAGGAAGCTGGCTGATCTGGGCCCGGTCTTCGAAGAGGTCAGGAGGAAGGAGCCGGTCATGGCTCCCCTGCAGGTGCGGGCGGACAGAAGCCCGCTCACCTTCATGATGCAGTACGGCATATTCGATATGCTGGGCGAAGGCCCCGGCGTGCTGCACCGCAGCGGCAATACGACGGAGGTTGTGAATATGGCCGAGACGGCCGAATTCAGGGAATACGTGAAGCTGATGTATGAATGGAACCGTGCCGGCTACCTGAACGCGGATGCAACCACGTCCAAGGACAACGAGTACGATGCCGTCAAGGCAGGCAATGCATTCTCTTACGCGGAGTCGATCAAGCCCGGCTTTGAGATCCAAGCTTCGCGGGATACGGGCTACCCGATGGTGAGCGTGGAGCTGACCAAGCCGTACACGACAACAGCCGATACGACCAGCGCCATGTTCGCTATTACCCGAAGCGCCAGGTTTCCGGAGAAAGCGATGATGCTGCTGAATTTGCTGTATACCGATCCCTATCTGTTGAACCTGCTCGACTGGGGAGTGGAGGGCGTCCATTATATCAAGAAAGATAACAACGTCATCGAATATCCTCCCGGCGTGGACGCCAAGACGGTCGGCTACAATTTGAACCAGCCATGGATGTTCGGCAATCAGTTGAACTCCTACTTATGGGATAACGAGAATCCGGGCTTATGGGAAGAATACCGCCGCTTCAACGAGCAGGCCGACAAATCCAAAGCGCTCGGGTTCGTCTTCAATCCCGGGAAGGTCAAGGCGGAGATTGCGGCTTCCATCCTGGTCGAGAAGGAATTTATGCCCGACTTTTCCGCAAGGTGCACGGCGTAACGCCGCATGATTACCGCAAGCCCTTCAGAAGATCATAAATCCCGAAGCCGCCGCTCATGGTGGCTTTTTGTTGTGCGCCTCACAGTCGCACAATCTAAGTGGTTCAAATCCACTCGGTAACTTTACCCTTTAAAGTGCCGTAGCCGAAGAAGAAGTCCTACTCCAGTGGAGTAGGATTGGCAGGGTGTCTCTCGCGAGGGGGAATCCGAAGGGCCTGCAGGCAAAGTCCAGCCCGGAATGCGGTGAACCAGAGGTGGCGGCGATGCAGGGTGACCCGCCAACAAAACGGGGAAGCCTATGCAAATGTGCATATCTTGCAGGGAAACAAACAAAGGGAAATGACCTGTAAGACTCATCGACGTGATTAGGGTCGGGATGGATGGAATAGAAGGTGCAGATAACTGAGGGAAGTCTCGTAGATTCCTTGACGCAAACGCGACAAGGTAGGGGAGGTATAACCCTAAAGGGGAAAGCCGAATCGATGGGCTGCGAGATGGCGGATCGTCCCGTAGTAGCGAGTAAATCCGAGCCGATGAAAGCTGGTAACAGTCTGGAGGGGAAAACTCGGATGAGTATGCGCAAGCGATGGAAAAAAATCGCAGTCGCATAACCTGCTTCCACTTCAAAAGAGGGAAGACAGCGGCAAAGGGGACGTGCTTCGTCAAAGACTGTGCGTTTGCGTGAGTGGAGATCGTAAGCGCCTTAAACCAACGAGGGCAGCTGCAAGTGGGTGCGTCCCGCCAATGGCGCAAGAACGCCAACGGATAGAGGGCTGCTGGCGACCTGAGTACACGGCGGACAAACAGGAGCGATTGGCAAAGCGCCTAAGACGCATTTGCTCGGCCGTGGAACAAGCAAGGAATCGATCATCTGTAGCGGAAACAATACCAGCTTGGTGAGTAGCGGCAAAGGTGGTGAAACACCATGAAACCGAAACGACGATACTACACCCTGATCGACAAAGTATACCAAATGGACAACCTGTACAAAGCATGGCTGTCGGTGAAGAAGAATCAAGGAAGCGGCGGAATCGATGGCGTAAGCATGGCGATGTTCGGGAAGAACGTGAGCCTGAACCTGAGGGAACTCCAACGGCTACTGCAACAAGGGCGGTACAAACCCGACCCGGTGCGACGACACTTCATCGAGAAGGAAAACGGGAAATTAAGGCCGCTCGGCATTCCCACAATCCGAGATCGCGTATGTCAGCAAGCGGTACGCCAAATCATCGAGCCAATCTTTGAGCAAGACTTCTACTACTACAGCTTCGGCTTTCGAGCAGGATACTCGGCGCACCAAGCAATCCATACAATCCGACGTGCAAAACGCGGCGGATATGAATACGTGGTAGACCTGGATATCATGTCTTTCTTCGATGAAATTCCGCATGAATTACTGATGGAGAAAGTACAGGAGAGAATAACCGACGGCAAAGTACTGACGCTCATTCGCGGCTTTTTGACGGCGGGATTCATGGAAGATGATCAGTTCCATGAAACGGAAATCGGGTCTGCACAGGGCGGCAATTTATCGCCATTGCTTGCGAATGTGTACTTGAACCATTTCGACTGGGGGATGAAGGAGAAGGGCTTCGCCGTGGTAAGGTATGCAGACGATGCCGTTATTCTTTGCAGAACAAAGGAACAGGCAGAAGAAGCATATGCAGCGGCAAAGACCATCCTGGAGGACGAATTGCAATTGCGGATGCACCCGGAGAAAACGAAGGTCGTGCATTTCGATGACGGATTTCGTTTTCTGGGATTCGACTTCTGGAAGGATTATCTGATCGTGCCCGATACGAAAGTGAAGAAGTACAAGGATAAAATCCGGCAAGCCACCCGAAGACAACAAGGAAACAACCTTGAAGAAATGCTCAAGAAACTCAATGAAAGTGCCCGAGGATTTGGTAACTATTTTGGCATAGGGAATGTAAGGAAAAAGTTTCAACGGCTGGACGAATGGACGCGAATGAAGGTTAGAGCCTTTATGCGCAAGAAGAAGTCCACGGTTTCAAACGCGCTGATTCCCAATAAAGTTTTGGAAATGGCGGGAATGGTATTTCTGACAAGCCTGCTCACCACGCGTTCCTAATTCAGGAGTGAAATATGCAATTCGGTGACGGATGATGAGAACTCACTCCTGAAGATGGGGAACTGACGAAGGAAAGCCGTGTGCGGGAAATCCGCATGCACGGTTTGACGGGGAGTCCGGGGGAGTAATCCCCCGTCTTACCCTACTTACGTTGAGCAAAAAACCAAACAATAGATGGAGTTGTTTGTTGTTTTACTGAAAAATGTGAATCGTTTTCTTGTTTATTGATCGGGAAAACAGGTAAATATATAGACAATATAACAAAACGTCTATATAATTTACGTTATATCGAATCGATTGTTTGGTTTTTGTGAACTTCAATTTTCCGGGCGTGTCCTTTATTTGATCATAAGTCAGGAGGGCACAGCGAATACAGGGACACAGCAATGAAACGAAGTGCTGATCCGGAGCAGCATAAACTTAAAAAGAATAGATGTCGGCCGCCGATGTCTGTTAAATCGAAGAAAAAGGGAATGAAAAGAATGCTTCAAAACAGCTATGTACGAACCATCATCCTGTCCAGAGTACTCTTGCAGCTTGGAATCTGGATCAGAAATTTTGCAATCTTGCTGTATGTAACGGATTTGACAAATAATAACCCGCACTATGTAGCTCTCATTTCCGTTGTTGAATTTGCGCCGATCTTTATATTTGCCATCATTGGAGGAACATTCGCTGACCGATGGAAGCCCAAACGAACGATGGCAGGAAGCGATCTCATCTCTGCTCTGTCTGTATTCATCGTGCTGCTTGTACTTGAGAGCGGCGCATGGTATGCGCTGCTGGCGGGCACGTTTGTTTCCGCAAGCCTCTCCCAATTCTCGCAGCCTTCCGCGATGAAGCTGTATATTAGGCATGTGCCTGCTGAACAGCTGCAGGGCGTTATGGCGATGTCCCAGTCCCTGGTGGCTGTGTTTACGGTTCTGGGACCGGTTATCGGCACTTTTGTTTTTTTGCAGTACGGCATTCAGGTTTCTCTCATCCTGACGGCTATCATGTTCCTGGGATCGGCTTTAATATTGTCGCGGCTGCCGCGGGATACGGATGAACCGCAGTCAAACGGATCCGGGGGTTTGATGCAGGAAATGATGACAGGCCTTCGATATTTATGGACCAATCGCCCGCTACGAACGCTGAGCGCAACATTCGCAGCTACGGGACTTGCAGCAGGCATGATCCAGCCGTTGATGCTGTTTATATCGATTGAGAAACTGGGACAAGGCAAGGAGTTCCTGCAGTATCTGCTTGTGGCGAACGGTGCGGCGATGCTGGCGGGCGGGATTGTCATCATGGGTATCGCAAAAAAGGTCAAACCGCAGGTTTTGCTTGCGGCCGGTCTGCTTGTGACTGCCTTTTGTACAATCGGAGTTGGTGTATCGACATTCATTGCATTGACATTGGTGCTGCAGATCATGAATGGATTATTTTATCCGTGTATTCAAGTCGGCATCCAGACGCTTATTATGACCAATACAGAGGGTGCGCTGATCGGCCGTGTCGGGGGAGCGATTACACCGATATTTATGGGGATGATGGTAGTGGGCATGGCTGCTTCGGGCTATTTGAAGGATGCATTTTCTCTCCTTGCGGTGTTTGCCGCAAGCGGCTGCCTGCTTGTAATGGGTGCCCTTCTGTTAGCTCCCCTCATTCAAAAAAAACGTACCGCTCAAAATCATTCACAAACGCTGTAGCTCATATGGAAGAGGCATTCCTTGAGCCATATATATGGTATCTAGTGCATATTCATTGAAAGCAAAGATTTGCAGGTGAACAAAATAAACTGCACATATATGCTCTATCCCTGTATCTGACCGCATGCCTGGTATCCGCATGCGGTCTTTGTTATGGCGCAGCGGGAGAGGCTGATTCTCATTTATTCAGCTTGCCCGCTGCACGGAATTCCCGCGGAGATTGTCCGGTTTGCTTGTGAAACAACCGTGAGAAGTAATGTACGGAGCTGAAATGATACTTGTCGGCGATTTCCGTAATGGTTAACGAGGTACGGAGCAAATCCTCCATGGCCCGGCCGATCCGGAACCCGTTCATATACTGGACGGGGGAATATCCGGTCGCCTGCTTGAATAGCTCGAAGAAATGCCCCCGGCTCATATTCAAGCTGCTGTAATACTGCTCCAGCGGCTTCGGCGGAACGCTGAGCAGATCTCTTTCCATTCGATCCAGCATATGGCTGATTCTGGGGTCCGGGATATGGCTGTCCTTCAGCATATGCTGCAGGAAATAATCAATGAAGCTTTGGAAATTCCGCTGTGTCGTCAAGCTCCTCATGAAGGTCCGATCGCTGGTGTAATCACCGGACTTGTAGAAGCTCTGGAACAGATCGATCCACGGGCGGAGGGAGTCCACGGCAGCGGCAACGGGAATTGGAAAAGGGAAGTCCGGGCCAATGAAAGCCGTCTGCAGCTCTTCCGGGTTGTAGCAGATGGGTGTGGACCAATCGGAAAGAGCTCTTCTCTCCACATAACTCCAGTCAAAATAACAGCAGACATGCACCATCGGATCGATGGAATCCGCTACCCACTCATGCGGCTGCCCGGCAGGCACATACATCAGCGATCCCGGTCCGGCCTGGTAGGCTTCTCCTCCTGTCAGCAGAACGCCAGAGCCCTCGCTGACCAAATAAATGGAGCTGGAATAGCAGATCCGGGGAGCGCTGGACTGGCCCCTGGAGAACGGATAGCGGGATGCATAATAGACATACGGATGGAATGCGGAAAAATTCATGCGGCTGCCCCCAGATGGTTGAAAATCTGAATTGATCTGACTATTGTGCAATTAAATGACCGGCTGCTAAATACATTGTTCTGCAGTTCAGATAGATTAAATACTGTACTGCAAGACTATCGTAGATGGAGTACAGATTGCAAGCTTACCGGTAATCGTGGACTGGGGAACAAATCCATGACAGCGCTTTAAGACAAATTTATATCCAGTTAAGAAAGGCAGATGCTTAGATGAAGCCATTTGAACAAGCCAGGAAGCATCCCATTACGTTCACCGGTCCCGCACCGGATTTCTTCGAAGGAGCGCTGCTCGGGAACGGCGGACTTGGCGTAGTGGTTACCACCCGGCCCGATGCCGTCATGATCCACTTCGGGCATAATAATGTATGGGATATCCGTATAGCGGAGGATCACGCCGATGAGATCGGCACCTTCCAGGACGTATACAACAGGCTTAAGGACATTCCGGACCATTTGTCCTCGCTGACAGAGGATTCCTGGTACCGGGAATACTGTGAAATGACCGGAGAAAATTACCGGAAATCCTATCCGAGACCCATGCCCTGCGGCTCGCTGCTGCTCCAGTTCGACCGGCGCGAAACCGAGGTGCTCGGACATACCCTTGATATTTCCAATGGGCGGTGCAGGATTGATTTTCTGGTCGGCGGAAATCCCGCGCAGCTGGAGTTATTCGTGGAGCAGGAGCATGACCGCCTCTGGCTGCGAACGGCAGATACGGCAACGGGAAGAGAGATTCCGTTGTTCCACGCGTTGACGCTCATTCCGGATCCCGAGACGCCGAAGGAATTCCCCAAAGCGGCTTCCTTCGTGGACGGAGATGCTTGCACTGTTGCCTTTACGCAGCATCTGCCTTATGTGGAGAAGCCTGGCGCTGATTACGGAGGACATGTTAAAGACAAAGCGTTCCGGCTGGCAGTCAGGACATCCGGCGGTTTCGCTGCTTCCTCCAAGGATCAGCCGCTATCGCTGAAGCTGGACACGAAAAACGGCTTCTCCGCATGTGTCGAGCTGTGGGAAGGGTTGAATTCCGAAATCGCTGCTGTTTCAGACAAGCTGCCCCCCGGTCAGGATGCCTGGAACGACGCCGAATCCGGCACGGAGGAAAGCTGGAGAGATTATTGGAGCCGTTCCGCGGTTGCGCTGGAGGATGAACTGCTGGAGCGCACCTGGTATTGGAATCTGTATTTCTTCAATTGTTCGGTAAAAGAGGGCGTGACCTGTCCGGGGTTGTTCGCCAACTGGAGCTTCAGCTCGATCGGCTCCGCCTGGCATGGCGATTATCATATGAACTATAATACGCAGCAGCCGTTCTGGCTGGCTTTCTCCAGCAACCATCTGGACAAGCATCTGCCTTATGTCGATATGGTTGATCATGTGCTGCCGGTCAGCCGCAAATGGGCGCAGGAATATTACGGCTTGCGCGGCGCTTATTATCCGCACTCCGCCTATCCGGTTGACATGACGATGATGCCTTATCCCGTGCCCCACTGGGGATGGGAGATCTGTGAAACGCCATGGACGGTGCAAAGCCTCTGGTGGCATTACCTGTATTCCATGGACGAGACCTTCCTGCGCGAGCGGGCTTTTGTTCCGATTAAGGAAGCGGCCTTGTTCATGGTTGATTATATGAAACGGCCCGAAGCCCGGGGCGGGCGCTGGGGGGATGACAACTATCACATTTTCCCTACTGTGGTACCGGAGCTGTATGAGCTGTCGCCCGGATTTGCCAAGAACAGCGACTGTCTCGTGGACCTGACTTTGACGAAGTTTCTGTTCCATGCCTTTGTCCGGGCCTGCGGCGTTCTTGGCGAAGAGGAAGCCGAGACTGCCTTGCTGCACGATGTGAAGGACATTCTGGCGAACTTCCCGGACTATCCGACAGCCGAATCCTCCAGGGGGACCGTATTCGTCTCCGTAACAGGCGAGGATGCCGAGGTGGTCTATAATGTTCCGAATCCGATCACGACGGTATTTCCCGGGGAAGAGCATGGGCTGCATTCCGATCCTGAAGCGTATCAAATTGCCGTCAACTCCTTCCTGAATCACCGCAACGAAGGCGGGAATGAGCTTGTATTCTATAATTTTGCCGGAGCCAGGCTTGGTATCCTCGATCTGGAACGGTTCAAGCGGCAAATTCATTACTGCCTGCTGCCGAACGGCACCTGCACCGACCGGGTGCTGATGACCGGGGGGCGCTACGCCGCTACAACCAACTTTGATTTTATGTCGGGAATGGGAATCTGGTTTGAGAATTTTGCCCTACCGGCGGTCATTAATGAATGCCTGCTGCAAAGCTATAACGGCGAGCTGCGTTTGTTCCCGAACTGGCCCAAGGACAAGAGGGCGGAGTTTCATACGCTCCGGGCCGTTGGCGGTTTCCTGGTGAGCGCGTCTGTTGAGGCAGGCGAAGTGCAGGCTGTGGAGATCATCAGCGAAGCCGGCTCCACATTGACCTTTCACATTCCTTGGCCGGAAGGGGCATTCTGCACCGGTTCCTTCGGCGAGAAGCGCATGAGCGGTGAAATCGGCGAGCTTCCGACAACGGCAGGCGAGACCATCCGCATCGTGAAACACAGCCAATCTGATTCAAGGGGAGCATGAAGATGAAAATTTTGATTACAGGCGTAAGCGGATTTATCGGCGAGAGACTGGCCCGAAGGCTGGCCGGAACGCACACGGTTCTGGGAATGGCCCGAAGTCCGATTGAGGAGCCGGCTTCCATGGAATTCGTGCAGGGCTCCTTCGATAATCCGGAGGATTTGCAAAAGCTGGACGGCGAGCAGATCGATGCCGTTATTCATCTGGCCGCCGTGACCGGGGGCTGCTCCGAAGAGGATGGCCTGGCCGTCAATGTGCAGGGCACAAGAAGATTGTACCGGTATCTGATCGGTCAAGGCTGCCGGAGATTTATAACAGCAAGCTCGATTGCAGCGGTGGGATGTCTGGACGCCGGTTTTATTCCCCAACAGCTTCCGATACCTGATGATCACCCGTGCCTGGCCAAGGATGCCTACGGACTGAGCAAAGCTATGGTGGAAGAGGTGACCCGGTATTTCCACCGGATCACGCCGGTGAGCGAGTTCATCAACCTGCGTTTTGGCTCAGTCGTGCCTGACGAGAGCTGGACTCCTCCCGTGATCGGAACGGATACCAGGCTGAATGCTCCGTATGTGCTGCTTGGACGGGTCTTTGCCAGCGATATTGTGGAGGGGCTTGTCCGCATCGTGGAGGCGCCGCCTGCAGACAGGGTGCTGAATTGCAATTTTGTTGGTCCCGACAGCGGATCAACCGTCTCATCGATTGAGATGCTGGAGGCGCTGCTTGGGGATCATGCGGCGGATTTTGATCTTTCCGCGTACAGGGAGCCGGATGGCAAATATTTGCCCTTGTATGATATGCGCCGGATGAAGCAAGAGTTTGGCTTCTCTCCGGTGAAGCTGACACGGGCCATTGAAGATAACAGCATCCTGTAATGTCACAGATCGTTGACTTTTGATGTGATCTCGATCACAGGGCATCCCTCGCTTGCTGCCTATAATGGGTTTAGAAAGATCAGCCCAATCAAGTGAGGAGAATGCAAGATGCTGAGCAATGAGAGCATAGCCATAATCAAGTCGACGGTACCGGTATTGGAAGTCCATGGAACGGCAATTACGACCCGGTTTTATCAATTATTATTTCTGAACCATCCGGAGCTGCTGAATATCTTCAACCACGCGAACCAGAAAAAGGGGAAACAGCAGGCGGCGCTTGCCAATGCGGTGTATGCCGCAGCGCTTCATATTGACCATCTGGAGAACATTCTCCCGGCGGTCAGACAAATTTCGCACAAGCACCGCAGCCTTGGCGTACAGCCGGAGCATTACCCGGTCGTGGGGAAATATTTGCTGGCGGCGATCAAGGAGGTGCTTGGAGCTGCTGCGACGGATGAAATTTTGCAAGCCTGGTCGGAAGCCTACGGCATGATTGCGGACGCCTTCATCGGAGTGGAACAAGCGATGGTTGAAGAGACGAAGGCGCAGGTTGGAGGCTGGGAGGGGTTCAGACCCTTCGTAGTGGAAAGCAAGGTGAAAGAGAGCGAAGTCATCACCTCATTATATCTGGTACCCCGGGACGGGGGTGCCATTGCAGCTTTTGAGCCCGGGCAGTATGTCAGCATCAAGACGGATGTCCAGGAAGACGGGTTTACGCATATTCGCCAATTCAGCCTGTCCGATGCGCCGGGGAAACCCTATTACCGGATCTCCGTAAAGCGTGAGGATGCCAATAAGGATAGGCCAGCAGGTAAGGTTTCCGTGATGCTGCATCAGTCGTTCCAGGAAGGGGATGTGCTGTGGCTGTCGGCCCCAGCCGGGGATTTTACACTGGACCGCGAGGACCGGCGCCCTGTGGTGCTCATCAGCGGGGGCGTTGGGCTGACGCCGTTGATCAGCATGCTCAATACCTTGGTGCACCATGATCCGCAGCGTCAGGTCACGTTCATCCATGCCGCATTGAACGGGGACGTTCATGCCATGAAGGAGCATGTCTCGGAGCTCGCCCGCCGTCATCCTCAGCTGACGGTTCACTATTGCTATCGCCAGCCGACGGAGCGGGACAGGGAATCGCAGGACTATCACCGTGAAGGCGCTATCGACCTGCCCTGGCTGAAATCCGTTATTCCTACGATGGATGCGGGCTTTTACTTCTGCGGTCCGCAGCCGTTCATGAAGGTGGTGAACCAGGCGTTGACCGCCTGCGGGGTGGGGGCCGATGACAGGCATTATGAGTTTTTTGGACCTTCCGGAAGCCTGGAGGAAACAGATGAGCAAGAGCCTCAATCCGCAGTCAGTTCTTAACGGCCGCCAGCAGCTTGCGCCCGCAGCAGGCGGTTGACCGTTTCCCGGCGGAGTCCAATCAATTGGCCGATTTCGTCCTGGGTGAGGACATCCTCCAAAGCCGCCGGGCCAATATAAAGTTCAAACCATTGCTGAAGGCTGCGCAGTTTTTCGGCAGAGGAGGTTTGGGTCAATTGGTCGATCCGCTGCTGCATCATCCGGAGCTTGTTCTGCAGGAGCAGCGCGATATCCAGGCATTTTTGAGGATTTTGCTCCAGGGTATCATACCAGTCCCGGGACGGAATGACGTCGATTTCACAGGTGACCAGCGCGATTGCTGTTCCATGATACTGCTTGTGTGTAATTAAGGAATGATGCGGGATCATTTCATCGGCTACAATAATATTCATGAGGATCGGGCTGCCGTCCTCGTGAATGCGGATAATTTTGAGCAGGCCTTTCCTTACATGATAAAGCGGCCCGGTCTCTCCTTGGCGAAAAAGGGTTTCCCCTTTGTGAAGCAGCATGCCAGTGCTCACCTTCCTCATAACAGAACGCTCAGCGCTTGATTGCGCCGGGCGTTTTTCTTTCTATACTAGTACATATGGACGAAAATAACCAAACTATTGAATGACTCCTGAAGCGGACAGGCACAGCATCGATTCCTCAACCCGCCGCGTTTTGGCTGAAATCATCCGGGGTATTAGTATGTCAGCTCCGATCATGATACATTTAATGGATAGAAGGGGGAGTATGGTGAAGATGGGAAAGCGCTTGTACATCGCCGGATACGGCCTTGCCGCCATCATATCCGTTATCGGTGAATTGATTTGGCTGGGGGACCCGATCCGCTCGGGAGATATCTATTGGATTGACCGGATCGAATGGCTGGTCAACCTGCTGGCGCTGATTCCCCTGCTTTGGCTGCTTGGCGCTGCGGCCGGCATTGCCGCTGAACGCCGCGGGCATCTGTGGCAGCTGGCGCTCAGATTCCTGATCGCAGCCGGCAGTATAGCCTCGGGAATTGCCATCTTTCAGATTCCGAACCATTTGGCAGCCGCGCTGCTGATCATTCTGATTACCCTGCTGCTGACTATGCTCGATATTATCGTCACGGAGAAGCGCCGCGGTGTTCGATGGCTGCGGCGGATCACAGCTTTGCTGGTTACCTTTGTAATAATCGCGGCAGGGTTGTTCTGGCCAACGCCTTACGGGATTACTTCGCCCGGTTTTACATTGAATATGAACCGTTACGCCCATGTGGAGGGCGGTGTGCCCCAAGGCTCCATCGAGGGTGTTCTGGTCATTGACCGCCCGGCTTTTCCAATCGATTGGCTGTACGCAGCCCTGCTTCCCCATATTCAGATCGGGAAAAGGGATACGAGCATCTCGCTTGGCGAAATGCAGCGGGCGGCAAATGACCAGCGGGCCGATGCAAACCAGATTAGCAGCGCGGTGGCGTTCCGGAAGCTTGGAATTGGACGGGGCATCATTCCGACCGGTGTCCAGATTGCACAAGTGATGCCGGAGAGTCCGGCCGAAGGGCAGCTCAAGCCTGGCGATCAGCTGCTGGCGATCGATGGACATCCGGTTCGGTCCGCGGCGGAGCTGACTGCCCGTATGGGGGAAGTGAACCCGGGCGCAGAGGTGGCCGTGAAGCTCAAGCGGGACGGGAATACCACGGATGCAGCCGTGAAGACGATGGCCAGTGCAGACGATCCGAAGCGGGCGGTATTCGGCATTCAGGTAGAGGACCGGGTTCAGGCCGATCTGCCGAAGAAAGTTGATTTTCGCTCTTACCTGGTTTACCAGGGAGGTCCTTCGCATGGCGCGATTCTGGCCCTTACGCTGATCAATCAGCTCACGCCCGGCGGTGTGACCTACGGCAATCGGGTAGCGGGTACGGGCACGCTCGACGCGGCAGGTGCGGTCGGGCCTATTGGTGGAATTGAACAGAAGGCATACGCTGTCGACCAGACGGACGCCGACGTCTTCTTCGTGCCTGCCGGTCAGGAGCAGGATGCGCGCAAAGGCGCGCCGGACCTGAATATTGTGCCTGTTCACAGCCTGGATGAGATCCTGAATTGGCTGAAATCACATCCAAGGGCATAAAATCACTCATGCTTCAAGCTTATAAGCAATCTAAATCTTTTTTTCGGATTTGGACTGCTTTTTTATTGCCATGCTTGGCCGCCGGAGGACTCGCGAAGCTGTTTCTCCTTGTTCGTACCGCCTTGCTTGCATCGTCTGTTCAAACTATGTACAAATTCAAGACGTATAATGGAGATACTGAAGGTTCAAGGGGGATTTGTCATGACGACGGTTATGGTGGTGGATGATGAGAAGCATATACGCGAATTGGTCCGCTTATATCTGGAGGATGAAGGAATAGATATCATTGAGCAGGCCAACGGGGAAGAGGCATGGCACTATTACACCAAACATACCGTAGATTTGATCGTGCTTGATGTCATGATGCCGCGGATGAACGGATGGGAATTATGCCGGAGGCTGAGGGAGGCGGGGGACAAGCCCATTCTGATGATTACAGCCAAGGGTGAGCCTCTGGACCGGATCAAAGGCTTCCAGCTTGGCACAGACGATTATCTGGTCAAGCCTTTTGAGCCGATGGAGCTCGTCATGCGGGTAAAAGCTTTGCTGAAACGATACCGGATCTCCATTTCGCAAACCATCAAGCTCGGTAATGTGACACTGGACAAAACCAATTACGAGATCCGTTATAAAGATACCGGTGAAGGCGAATCGATTCCGCGCAAGGAATTTGAGCTGCTCATCATGCTGGCAAGCCATCCCGGCAAGCTGTATACGCGGGACGCGCTGATCCGGAATATTTGGGGATACGGCTATGAAGGCGACGAGCGGACCGTCGATACGCATATCAAACGTCTTCGGGACCGGTTCTCCGCATTCGAGAAAGACTTCCGCATTGTGACGCTCCGCGGGTTGGGGTACCGTCTGGAGGTATACCGTGATTAAATACCTCTATATCCGGCTGATCATTACGTTCCTCGCGACTATGATCATCAGCATGATATTCGGATTTATCATCAACGGGAGGCTCTACGGCGATCAGCTCAGGAATTATATACAGGATAATGTGGTCATTAATGTCAAAGCAATCGTTCAGTCGTACCAGCAATCCAATCCCGACAATGTGGATGCCTTGATGAAAGGCATGATGTCGCTGCCCAACTATTCCATTCGCGTTTTTGATCCCGACGGCAGACCGCTTGAAGACAGAAATGAAGGCGAATCAACGGACAGGCCGATGGAAGTCAGCGCGGACCAGATTAATATCGTATTAAACGGCGGTGTTTATCGCGATCTTGAAGGACACGGTTTCCAGGATATGATGGTGGGTCTGCCTTTCAGCATTAATGATAAGCCCTATGCGTTATTCGCGGCGTCGGAATTCGGGAGCGCCATCGATTTAATTAGCGGATTTCTGAAAAAACAGCTGTTCATTGTCCTGCTGTTCGGTATTGTTTTCATTGTGATCTCCGCCCGTTATATCGTCCAGCCGATCCAGCATTTGACCAAAGCAACACGAAGAATGGCAAAAGGCGATTTCAGTATCCGGCTGACCACCAGACGTAAGGATGAAATTGGCCAATTAACCGCAAGCTTTAACCAGATGGCGCTTGAACTGGGGATGCTGGACAACATCAGGCGGCAGTTCATATCGGATGTCTCACACGAAATTCAATCGCCCTTAACATCCATAATCGGATTTACCCAGGCGCTCCAGCATAAACAGATGGATGAATCCAGCCGTATGCGGCTGCTACGCATCATAGAAGAGGAAAGCAACCGCTTGTCCCGATTAAGTGAGAACCTGCTTCAATTAAACGCGCTGGAATTCGAGCATCTCCAATTAAACCGGAGCGAGTACCGCCTGGATGAACAAATTCGCAATGTCGTTATTGCTTACGAACCGCAGTGGTCGTCCAAAAGATTAAACTTTGAGCTCGAATTGGATGAAATTCTTATCGAAGGGGATCAGGACAAGCTTAATCAGCTGTGGAGCAATCTTATTGGCAACAGCATCAAATTTACAGAGGAACGAGGCGGCATCTGGATTAAAGCCAAGAGGGACAACAATGCCATAGAGGTATCCTTGACGGACGATGGCCATGGAATTCCGGAAGATGAGATCCACCATATATTCAAGCCGTTCTATAAAGCGGACAAATCCAGAGACCGCACCATTCCGGGCAGCGGCATCGGCTTGTCCATCGTCAAGCGGATCGTCGATCTCCATCAGGGAGAAATTGACGTGAAGAGCCGGATTGGTCAGGGAACGACCATTACTGTTACCCTGCCTCTCTTCCATAAAGGAAGAAAATAATTTCTCTTTCTCTCCGTAATCAAGGATCGATCAACTGGCAGAAAGTCAAAGCGGCAGGTGTTCAGGGGGATTTATTAAGGCGACAGAAGGCAAGCTGGCATTGATTTTACATTTGCGGCCACAAACCGGCGGCAGCGGTCAGTGCAAGCCTGAAAGTGGGATATTACCATTACGCCAGACCGGAAAATAACAGCCCAGAAGATGTGGCTGCTAATTTTTACCGGGATGTCAAAAGCTACGGGGCGGATTTCCCTCGTGAGAGACGTTCAGCCTGATCGAGGGAATAACGTTCGTAAGTATTCGAGCTGCGGCGGGACGGCCTGTACGGGAATAAAAAAATGAAGACCCCGCTGGCCCTGTGGCTGGCGGGGTTATTTTTTTTATATAGGGTTTAGTGTCTTCATTTAATTGCAGCTGGTCTTCTTATTTTTCAGCTCGCTGCCCGACATTAATACATAACAGTAAATATCACGGGAAGAATATGGATTATAGATAAGCCCCTTTAAAAATAAAACGTTTATCTGGAGTGTGGCAATGTTCAAGACCATATCAATTCGCTTGATTTTATGCATTCTGCTTGCATGCATTTTATGTCCGTTGCTAACAGGCTGTTGGGACCGTCTGGAAATTGAAGAACGGGCTGTTGTTCTTGCAATTGCTGTTGATGCTGCGACCCCAAGTGGCTTGGAGGAGGAGTCGGAGGTAACGAGTGTGAAGAATTCCTTTCCCGAACCAGCGGGAATAGGCTATCAGATTACCGCGCAGATTGCCGTGCCAGGGCGTATTCCTCTGGGTCCCAGCAATGAAGGAGGGGGAGGCGGTTCATCGCCGGTCTGGGTTCTATCGGCATGCGGGCATACCTTGGATGATGCCATCAGTGTGATGCAGCAGCAGTTGGCGGATAAGTTGTTCCTTGGGCATCTTCGTGTCATTATCGTCTCCGAGAAGGTCGCTCGTAAAGGACTTGAGGATTTAAATGATTATTTAAGACGAAATACAGAAGTCCGAAGACTTGCCTGGCTTAGTGTCTCTAAAGGCAGGGCGGAAAAGCTTGTGAGGGCCTCGCCCCAACTGGAAAGGGTTCCTGGACTTTATCTGCTCGCTATGTTTGATCATGCTGTCGAGATGGGGAAATACCCCGAAGAATTTATCGGGATGTTCTGGAGTAAGAGTACAAGCAAAGGGGTAGAACCGATCCTTCCGTTACTCAATATGAATAAGGAAGGAAGCATTGAAATCGCGGGCCTTGCCTATTTTATAAAGGATAAAATGGTTGGAAAGACCAAACAGCTTGAAATCGGGTTTTATATGGCGGTAACAGGCAAGAAACAAGGGGGATACACTGCCTTTATTCCAAGACATCCGGGAAGTAACGAAATGGTTATGATCAGAATTATGCGGCGGAAAACAACGACGCAGGTGTCAATGAAGAATGGAAAGCCGCAGGTGCGGGTGCATGTGAGCCTGGAAGAAAACATAGAGGAAAATCCTAATGAAAAATTCAGAATCGACAAAGAGGAAAACCTGGAGGAGCTTGCCAAAACATCCGCTGATATGGGAGTGAAGGGCTACAATGAATTAATTAAAAATTTGCAGCTCGCAGGATCGGATATATTCGGCTTTGGCGAACAGTTTCGGGCGAAGATGCCGGGCTACTGGAATCGCAATATACGGACGGATGAGAAATGGACGGAGGTATTCAGAACATTGTCCGTTGATATCCAGTGTGAAGTACATATTCGGAGGGTCGGGATGAAGGCAAGCTGAATAAACTTGAATCAGCAGGACTAATCATTAATCAGTGTGCCTCTGGGACTTTGAAGAAATGCGGGTGCGCGTGAGCCCGAAATCCAGCTAGGTTCTCAATCAAATAATTACTTCCGCTTCCGTTTGGATTTCATCCAGCAGGAAGCTTTTTTTGTTCTGACTTAATGAGTAGGTGCTTAAGTGACAAAATCGTAAGCTTTCGGCGGCATAATGTAAGCCGTGACGGGTATCATCAGTCCCGCCGGATTCCTATAATTATGGCATATCCCAAAAAGAAAGAGGAGAAGATCAGAATGTCCGACACAACCCAAGAGCAAAACTTAAAAAAAAACTATGATTTTCCGGGTCGATGGCTTGGTGGAGCGGCGCTAATTTTTGGTCCGCTGCTTATGCTGACCGGAGTCGCTCTCCGCTATCGTTTCCACTTTTTCTTCCCGGATCAACTGGCGGCGTTTCAGGATTATCCGGCTTTATTGACAGCTTCATACAACGCGTTTGCCGCCGGCAATGTGTTGATGTTGCCGGCGGTCATTCTGCTGGCCAAAAGAATCGCCGGCCGCAGACCGCATTGGGCGTTCTGGGGAGCGACGTTCTCGGTCTTCGGTTTATTCACTCGCACCTTTCACGCCGGCGTCGACCATCTGGCTTTCCAACTTGTTCGCCAGCAAAGTGCGGATGCCGCGACCCAAGTCATCGCGGATTCCTACAGCGCGTTCCATATTTTTAAGACGTTTAATTTGGCCGTTATGTTAGGATGGATTGTCCTTGCGATTGGCTCCTATTTATCCCGCGCATTAACAATTTACCAATGCATTGGCTTAGCCCTTATGTCTTCTCTTCCGCTGGGCGTGCTGAAGGGCAGTACCGCATTGTCCGTCGTCGCAACAATCGGGTTGTGCGCCGCGTTGTTGCCTTTCGGCGTCAAGGTACTGCGAGACGGTCCCAAACCTTCGGCCACTGCCTTGTCGTGTGGGATCGCCCTTTCTGCCGCGCTGATCGGCTTCTTTTACTTCTTTGGTCAGGCCGGATAACCGGTTGCGCCGCCGCTTATCCGCAGTAGATCACGATAGGCATATTAATGAGGTGGTTAACAATAAGACTGGTCAATAAATGTTCTCTCCGTACACAGGGAGTACAAATTCAGGTTATATACTGAATTCAGTTACGGAGGGAGAGAGAAAAAAGTGAGTGGATTAACGAGGATCAGTTTGAAAAATAGCGTTGCCGTCGTCATTCTTTGCATACTTGTATTAGGCTATGGTTTGTATTCTGCCACACAGATCAAACAGCAGACGTTTCCGGATCTGGAGTTTCCGGCCGTGTTTGTGCAGGTTGTTCAGCCCGGCGTATCCACAGAAGAAATAGAGTCCGGTGTTACGAATCCGGTGGAAGACAGCTTGAAAAACATCAAGGGCTACGATTCCATCACCAGCACTTCATCGGAAAATGCCGCCAGCATCGTGATTCAATTCCCGTTTGGCTCGGATATGGACAAGCTGTCCGGGGAAATTGAATCAGCGCTTAGCAAGGTGAAGCTGCCGGATAAGGCGGCATTAACGGTCCAGCGCCTGTCGGCCGGGGCGCAGCCGATCTATCAGGCGGCCGTGTTCACCGAAGGCGCACAATCGCAGGCCCTGTCCGAGAAGCTGCAGAGCGAGATTGTACCCCAGCTGCAAAAGCTCGACGGAGTCAGCTCCGTCAATCTGAAGGGAACAGGCTCCGAACAACTAAATATCACCGTCGATAAATCAAAAGCTGCCCAGCGGGGCATCACCTTAAGCGCCATCCAGAGCGCCCTGCAATCGCTCGACTATGCGCTTCCGCTCGGAACGATCCAGCAGGAGGAGACGGCGATTCCGATTCGTCTCAACGGCAAAGTCAGCTCCCTCGACCAGATCAAGTCGTTGAGGCTGGTCACGGGTGCCGGCGGCGCGGCGCCAGGCGTTACCCTGCTGTCGGACATAGCCGAAATTAAAACCGTATCGACCCATGCTGAGATTACCCGTTTTAACGGCGAACCGAGTTTTGTCCTGGAGGTCGTCAAGAACCAGGACGCGAACACGGCGGATGTCTCGGATGAGGTTAAGGAGGTTCTGGGCACATATCAGGATAAGGGAGAGCTGAATGTTCACGTTATCCAGGATCAAGGCGAAGATATCAAAGAGTCGGTATCCGGGCTGATCAACGAAGGCTTGTTCGGCACCTTGTTCTGCGTCATTATTATCTTCCTTTTCCTGCGGAACGTGAGAGCTACGATTATCTCGATTCTTTCACTGCCGATATCAATTTTTGCAACGATTGCCATCATGAATCAAATGGGATATACGCTCAATATCATGACGCTTGGCGGTATCGCAATTTCGGTCGGTCGAATTGTGGATGACAGCATAGTCGTGATCGAAAATATCTTCCGCTGGCGGCAGGAAAAAGGGGAGCAGCTCAAAGGCAAGGAGCTTGCTTACCAGGCTACACGGGAAGTCATCAGCGCCGTCTCTTCGTCCACGGTCGCGATGGTTGTCGTATTTGCGCCGCTCGCTTTTGTCAGCGGAATTATCGGGGAGTTCTTCCGGCCGTTCTCCCTGGCGGTCGTTATCTCCATTCTCACTTCGCTGCTCGTTGCCATGATGCTTATTCCCATATTGGGAGCGGCGTTTTTCAAGAACATCAAGCCTCACAAGCAGGGCGGAAAGCTTGCGGACAGCTTCGAGAAAATCATTCGCAGCTCGCTTAAACGCAAAGGCATCGTCATCAGCTTGTCCGTACTGCTGCTGGTCGGGTCGCTTAGTCTTATTCCGCTTCTCGGCGTGGCTTTTCTGCCGGCGGGCTCAACCCCGACGGCTTCCATCGAGCTTACTTTGCCGACGAAGAGCAGTCTTGCCCGTACCGATCAAGTCAGCGGCAAAGTGGAGGATTATGTGAAAAACATGGACGGGGTGGAGCGCTATGATACGTCCATCGGCAGCTCATCGGGCAATCCGCTCCAGTCTTCAGGAGCCAGAAACAAGGCAACCATAACCGCACAGTTCGTGAAAGAAACGGATATGGATATGATCGTCGATCGTATTAATGCCGAGCTGCCGGCTATTGTGGCGGCAGAGGAAGCGGGTTCAACGATCAATGTGAAGGCAGGAGAGCAGCAAGGACCTCCTACTGGCAATACGATTGATGTGAGTGTGTATGCCGACGATCCGGATCTGCTCGCGAAATCAGCCCTGCAGATTGGCGATCTCATGAAGCAGAACAGCGACCTGAAGGACGTTACGAATAATATGAACGAAGTGACGCCAAAATGGGTGCTCACGCTCAACCGGCAGGGGATTGACGCGAATGTAAATCCGCTCATGGTCATGCAGCTTGCAAGCGAACAGCTGCGCCCGCTTGATGCAGGCATGTATACCATTGATAATGAAGCCCGGGAGATTATGCTGTCTTATCGGCAGCAGATCACATCCAGGGAGGAATTGGAGAACATCCCGATCATGACGTCAAGCGGAATGAAGAACCTCAAAGACGTTGCCGACATCACCGAGCAGAATGCCTGGGTTAAGGTCAATCATGATGACGGCAAGATGGCCGCGCAGATCAGCGGCACGGTCAAGAACCCGGATAATGTTTCAAGCGTTACGAATCAAGTCGAAACGGCGATCCACAGCATGTCGTTTCCGGCAGGCGTGGAGGTGAGTATCGGCGGCGGGCAGCAGATGATCCAGGAAGGCTTCGTGAGCATCGGAATTGCGATGGCCGTGGCTATTGGGCTTGTTTTCCTCGTCATGAGCATGACATTCGGCGGGCTGGTTACGCCGCTGATTATATTATCCTCTCTCGTATTCATCCCGGTCGGATCGCTGACCGCGCTGCTCGTAACCGGTCAGGCATTGACGATGAGCGCCATGATCGGAATGCTCATGCTCGTCGGAATTGTCGTCACCAATGCGGTCGTTTTGCTTGACCGGGTGGAGAAAAACCGCAAATCCGGCATGCCGATAACCGAATCGATAGTGGAGGCATCCAAAACGCGCCTTCGCCCGATTCTGATGACGGCGCTGGCGACGATGCTTGCCCTGGTTCCGCTCGCGCTGTCCGGATCGACGACCAGCCTGATTTCAGGCGGTCTGGCCGTTACAGTCATAGGCGGATTGTTCACCTCGACATTGCTTACGCTGATCGTTCTTCCGGTTATTTATGAATTAGCCTGGAAGAAGCGGAAAGTCAAGGAAGTGGAAACATTCTAGACCATTATAAGGGGGCAGCTTCAAAAGAGTAACAGTGAGCGCTTCTGTCCTGATAAACATGCAAAGACGCTTCCAAAACCACCTTGTCGGTGGGGATGGGAGCGTCTTTTTTGTAAATGACCTTGCAGATCTTTCTGAAGGGGAAGACATCTTCTTGAGCAGCCTGGGGACGGCTTTAGCCGTTCCTGCTTACTGCGAATTCATGTCAGTGGGAATGGTTAGCAAAGGCAAAAAAAAGCTTTCCGGCCGAAGCGCATCCATAATGGAATCCATCTTGGTGCAGGGGCAGTCCTTGATTAATGCTGCCGGGGATGCGCGTCGACATCTACCGGTTCGGGATCGGCACTCAAATTCCGGGAGAATTCGGTAGAGCGGAGAATTGCGGAGAGGACGCCGGGAAACCGCTGCTCGAGTTCAACGTCCCGAAGCGTCACCAGGCGCTGCGTCCCCTGGCTGCGGACCCGGACCACTCCCGCTTCCCGAAGGGTACGCACATGATGCGACAACGTCGATTTGACAACCGGAGCAGACAGGCCGCCACAGGCCATTTCCCCGTAAATGCTCAATTCCTTCGCAAGGTTCAGCCGGATCGGATCGCTTAAGGCATTAAGGACCGACGACAGCTGTATATCTTCGGGCACAGGATGGAATAAATATTTCATGGCTGCGGCCACCTTTCGTATAGAAGAGGATTAATCATGATCAAGCGTTTGGATAAATCAATACTTGAATGATACCATATTCCATGCTATATTTCTATTGTTCGTTAATTATCGAACTTTACATAAAGGATCATGACCTTTATGAAATCAGACTGCCCGCCTAGAGGGCGGCTGAGCGAATTGGAGAAGAGAACCAATCTGGAGGTGGGTTTGACATGTCACAGACAAATGCATCGGCAGAAGCGGAGACGATCGCGTCTCGCACAATGCCGGCTGAAGAGGCCCAGGCACAGATGGGCAAGCGGATTTTTAATGAAAAATGGACGGTGCCGCTGCTGGCATTGACGGTCATGATTGTTATTATGAATACGATGATGTTCAATCTGGCGCTGCCTTCCATTACAATGCAATTCGAGCTTACGGCAACCGTGGCCTCATGGATTGTAACGGGGTACTCAATTGTATTTGCCATATCGTCCATCACCTACAGCCGGCTTTCGGATTTTGTTCCATTACGGACGCTCTTTACCATCGGTTTATTGTTATTGGGCCTGGCGTCGCTGATTGGTTTGTTCAGCAGCAGCTTTCCCGTGCTGCTGCTTGCCAGATTGCTGCAAGCCTCCGGCGCGGGCTCCATTCTCAGTATGTCCATTATTCTGATAACCCGCAACGTTCCGGAGCAGCGAAGGGGAAAAGCGATTTCGTTCGTCATCTCCTCAAGCTCGCTCGGCTTTGGTCTTGGTCCGGTGCTGGGCGGCGCAATTATGCAATTCTGGGGCTGGAATGACTTGTTTGCAGTCACAGCGCTCGTGCTGCCCCTAATTCCGCTGTACCTGATTCTGCTGCCGCGGGAAAAGGCGGGGAGCGGCACATTCGATGCGTGGGGCGCTCTGCTGACGGGTATTGGAACAACGGGCCTGCTGTTGTTTTTGACGACGCAAAGATGGGAAATGCTTGTTATCGGCCTTGTTGCAGTAGGATTGTTCATTCTGCGCATCCGGAGCGCCAGCAACCCGTTCGTCGCTCCATCCTTATTCGGCAACCGTCCATATCTGAGCCTCGCGGCGCTTGGCATGGCTTCCTATATGAACAATTTCGCGGTGCTGTTTCTGATGCCGCAAATTCTGGTGCATCTGTTTGGCCTGTCTTCCCTGCAATCCGGACTGATTATATTTCCCGGGGCCATCCTCTCGATGCTGGCTGCCAGAAGCATCGGCCGGATAATCGACCGCCAGGGCAATGGTGTCATGCTGCGGTTCGGACCGTGGCTGCTGACGGCCTCCGCCATTTTGCTGGCTACACTGGCCGTTCATGCTTATATAGCTATTCTGATCATCTATATTCCGCTCAGTCTCGCCGTGTCAGCCCTGACCGCAGGAGTTTCCAACGAGATGTCCGTGCTGCTGACGGGAGGGGAAGTCGGAGCAGGCATGGGATTATTCCAGTTGGCCCAGTTCTTCAGCGGGGCGTTGACAACAGCCATAATCGGGACCGCCCTCGTGTGGATGGGCTCGCTGCCGCTCTCGCAGGCCTATACCGATATCTTTTGGGGAATGTCGCTCGTGTCGGTTCTCGGTGTTCTGTCTTCGTTCCTGTACCTGAGACAGCGCGGAGGCAGGCGGCAAAGAAAAGCAGCTGCAGCGTGAAGGATCAACCCGCCCTGGACGATTGTCAGGTCTGAAAAACAAAAATCCCCGCCGGTTTCTGTTTCTGCCGGCGGGGATTTTTTGCGGACACGGAACTATTTTACACAGCTGTTATTAAGGCTGTTGTTTCCCTGGCTTTCGTTTTCCATTCCAGCGTCTGGCTGATTACTTGCGTGAATGCGGGCTGATGCAGCGTCGGAATCACCCATACGGTCTTATCCTGAATAGCGGATCTGGGGAGACGATAGTGATGCTTGTGGATGTTTTCTTCATACGGCTCCTCAGCATGACTGAGGCGCAGTGCAAGGCGGAAATGTCCGATGACCTTGAATTGATCGCAGAATTCGGAGGACTCGGCAGCCATCCAATGAATGAATTCCACATGCTCGACCTTGAGCAATCTTTTCATTCCCTGATCGTTTACCAGCTGGATCCGATCCAGACTGATCGTCTCTTCATTGAGTTGAAAACGGGCCATGTCGAGGGCATGTACTTTGCTTTTCGCCTTAACCAGATAAGAAACGGTCACATTCAGCGCTGCGTGCTCCATCATTTCATTTTTCATCATCGTGTGGACAACAAACTCCTTCGGCTGCGTATATTTTTTGATCCGCTGTTCATTCTATATAACTATGCCTGAAAAGTTTGCTGTATTCTGGATAATGATTATAACTTTTTTTGTCATTAAACACGGGAAAATGTTCAGAGTTCCGCTGCCGTAACGGAAAAAGGTTATCTCCCGCGTTTGGTGAGCTCAGCCAAGCTGTCCCACTGCTCCTTCGTAACACCGCTTAGCCCATTGAATTCACCGGCTCCCTGCAGCCATTCACCGCCGTCAATCGTGATTACCTCGCCATTAATGTATCCGGCATATTCAGAGATCAGGTACGCCGCAAGATTCGCGAGCTCATCCGGCTCTCCGGCCCGCTTCAAGGGAACGCGGTCAATCAGCTTTTCCGCGAGCTCTGGCGTGGGGGAAAGCCTCGACCAGGCGCCTTCCGTGGGAAAGGGTCCCGGAGCAATAGCAACCTGGCGGATGCCGTAGCGGGCCCATTCCACTGCAAGGGAGCGGGTGAGGGCCAGTACGCCGGCTTTGGCTGCTGCAGACGGAACGACATACCCCGAGCCTGTGGAAGCATATGTGGTCACAATATTCAGCATCGTGCCGCCGATCCCCTGTTCAATCCAGCGTTTTCCGACTTCCAGCGTCATATAGAAGGTGCCGTGCAGCACAATATTCAAGACAGCGTCCACTGCGCGCGGGGACAGACGCTCTGTCGGGCTAATGAAATTTCCCGCCGCATTATTGACAAGCACGTCGATACGGCCGAACCGCTGCTCCACCGCATCGACGAGCTCATGGATTTGAGCCGGGTCCCGCACATCGCAGCTTTTATGAAAAACCTCGCCGCCCATTGCGGTCATGTCTGCCGCAGCCGTCTGCAAAACCTCTTCGCGGCGGCCGGCTATCGCAAGCTTGGCCCCGAGTGACAGGAACTTCTCGCCCATCGCGCGGCCCAGGCCGGTAGCGCCGCCGGTGATCAGTACGACCCTGCCGTCCAGAAGGTCTTTATCGAATGGTCCCATTCCGTCAGCCCAAAACTTTCCGGAATTCCTCGGTCAATAGCGGTACAACCTCGAACAAATCACCCACAATCCCGTAATCCGCCACTTTAAAGATTGGGGCTTCCGGGTCCTTGTTGATCGCAACAATGACCCGCGATTGGCTCATCCCGGCCAGATGCTGGATCGCCCCGCTGATGCCGCATGCAATATAGATTTCGGGCGTGACCACCTTGCCGGTCTGGCCGATTTGCAGCGCGTAATCGCAGTAACCGGCATCGCAGGCTCCGCGCGATGCGCCGACCGCGCCGTTCAGGACGCTCGCCAGCTCTTCAAGCGGCTTGAAGCCATCGCGGCTTTTGACGCCGCGTCCGCCGGACACGACGATTTTCGCCTCGGTCAGATCGATTTTGCCGCCGGTTTGTCTGACAACATCCTGTACGATCGTTCGCAGTGATGAGGAGGGTGCATAATCGGCCTTGACTATCTGGGCCGGTTGCGGGGATGAGGAGGGAGGCAGTGCAGGGAAATTGTTCGGGCGGACCGTGACGACCCAGGGGTAACCGTTAAACCGTTTCTTCTCGAATGCTTTGCCGGCAAAGATCGCTCTGGTGAAAACTGTATCCTCGCCGGTACCAGTAAGCGTAATGACATCGGAAAGCTGGCCCGCTTGAAGCTTCGCTCCCAAGGCAGGCGCAAGGTCGCGTCCCAGAGCGGTATGACCCAAGAACACCGCGTCGGGGCGGATATTTTCTATGACGGGAAGGAGCGCTGCCGTATAAGACTCAGGGTTGTAATACTGCAGACCTGCATGCTCAATCAGATGAATTTCGGATAAAGGGTAGGCGGACAGCTCATTTGCCATGGAATCAAGTCCGCTTCCGATGAGGACGGCGGTCATCCGGTCCCCGTCTGCGGCTGAGCTTGCAGCGGCTTGAAGCGCCTCCAGCGTCACTTGACGAATTTTTCCTTCCCGTTGCTCCGCAACAATCAAATATATTCTGCTCATAAATGAATTCCTCCTTCACTGTGAAGCATCCGGACGAGCTCGGCCGCCTGCTCCGGCAGCTCGCCCTGCAGAATCCGGCCCGCTGCCCGCGCCGGAGGAAGGCTCAGATCGATCCGCATTGTTTTCGGCGCCAGCTGCTCAGGGGTGATTCCAAGATCATCCAGCGTGAGCTGCCGAAAAGGCTTCTTCTTTGCTTTCATAATGCCGGGGAGGGAGGGATAACGGGGTTCATTCAGACCCTGCTGCGCCGTGAACAGCGCGGGAAGGGAGATCTCGAGAAGCTCAAGATCGCCTTCGGCATCGCGCTCTGCTTTCGCGTTCCGGTCCGATAGAGCAAGGCTGGTGATGGAAGAGGCATGGGGAATGCCAAGCAGTCCGGCCAGACGGATAGCAACCTGCCCTGCGCCATTGTCCACGGAGAAGTTGCCGCCCAGGATAAGGTCATACGATTGACCGGCAAAATAGGCCGAAAGCACGGATGAGATTGAATACTCGTCAGCTGGAATGCGCTCATCGCAGACCAGGACGGCTTCATCCGCCCCCATGGCCAGAGCGGTTCGCAGCGCCTCGGCGCTTCGCTGCGGGCCTACGGAAACGGCAACAACAAGCCCGCCTTCCTGCTCCTTGATCCGGATGGCTTCCTCAACTGCATACTCATCATAGGGGTTTATGACAAATTTCACCCCATCCTCGGATATCCTGCCGTCCTGAATGGTGATTGTCTCCTCGGTATCGAAGGTTTGCTTCAGAATCACATACACATTCATTAGGGATGCTCCTCTCCAATTTGCGAAAATGGGCAGATCGTTTAAGGGCGCAGCGCCATCAGAAAGAACTCTACGGACTTATCCACCTGGGCGCTGAGGGAATACTTCCGGCCGGAAATTAGCCAGGAGGTAACGGCTTCGTCCATGGCGCCGAATATGAGCAGACGGGTTAATTTAACGTCCAGCCCCTTGCGGAAGGTTCCTTCCTCCATGCCTTGAATCAGAACGGTTTCAATCAATTGAATATACGGTTTGACCGCCTGGCCGATCGATTTGCGAAGCTCAAGGGAGCTTTGGCGAAGCTCAATCTGGGTGACATAAGCCAGATCCGGATTTTTCTCAAGCTCGGTATAATGAAGCTCGCAAATTTTACGGATCGCATCGGCTGCGGTTGCGGAGTCCGCAACGCTTTCCTTGAGCTTGCCGATAAGCTCGCCAAGACGCTCGCGGAAAAGCGACACAAGTATATCTTCTTTACTTTTGAAATATAAATATATGGTTCCATCCGCAACGCCGGCTTCACGGGCGATCTTCGATACCTGGGAGCCGTGAAAGCCGGTCTCGGCGAACACCTTGACGGCGGCGCCGATAATCCTTTCGAATTTATCCATTTTTTTACTTGTCATGCCTTCACCCCGATGCTAGAATCTAAGCAAAACTGAATGAATCGTCATTCATTTTCTGGTTCCATCTTATGAAATCCTTCGCGTATTGTCAACGCCTGAGAACATAAGATTTTTTTGAAGCCCGATTCTAAGCGCTTACATCCATTATTATGCGAAAGGACGTGTGCTCATGTTCTGGTCGTGGCTGCATTATCTTTTATTTTTGATTGTTGTCGGGGCTGCCCTTTCTTTCTTTTACAGAGCGGTTTATCACCGTTATTTGTATGTGAGGCTGGGGCAGCCGGAGAACCGTCCTTTTGACTGGAAAAGCAGGGTGGGGGATCTTGTTTCCCAGGCTCTGGGTCACCGCGTACTCCTGAAGGACCGGAGGAGCGGGATCATGCACCTGATTATTTTTTACGGCTTTATTATTTTGCAGTTCGGGGCGCTTGATCTGATCTACACGGGGCTGTCCGGGGGGCATCCGCTTCCGATTCCCGGTCACGCCGTCTTTGGGCTTTCGCAGGAAATCACCGTTTTGCTTATTCTGCTTGCGACCGGTTACGCCGCTTATCGAAGATACGGCGAGAAGCTGAAGCGGCTGAAGAAGGACTGGAAGCCGAGCATCGTTTTGTTTCTGATTTTTTTTCTGATGCTGTCGGTCCTGCTCAGTCTTGGCTTTCACCGCGTTTGGCTTGGTTATGAGGCTTCCGCATATGCACCGGCATCCTCCTTGATTGCTCAGCTTGTTACCGGAATTTCGCCGGGGGCGGCCAAGGCTGTATTCTTCCTGTTCTGGTGGGCGCATCTGATCATTCTGCTTACATTCCTCGTCTATATTCCGCAGTCCAAGCACTTTCATCTCATTACCGCGCCGCTCAATCTGTTTCTTGGCCGCAGCCGGCCTCCGGGAAGACTGCGCAAGCTTGATCTGGAGGATGAGGAGGCAGAAGCGTTCGGCGTTGGCAAAATCGAAGATTTTACCCGCAAGCAGATGCTGGATTTCTATGCCTGTGTGGAATGCGGGCGCTGCACGAATGTCTGTCCGGCCTCAAATACCGGCAAAGCGCTGTCCCCGATGCATCTGATCGTGAAGCTCCGCGACCATCTGACGGAGAAGGGCGCAGCAATCACCTCCAAATCGCCTTGGGTTCCTGCTTTCGCCTTCCCGGCAGGAGGAGGAGCCCATGCCGTTGCCGCAGGCGGACAGGAAGGAGAGCATCCGCGCTTCATGATGGATACGGCCGAAATAACGGATATCTCCCCGACTATGGACTGGCATAAAGAAAGCTGGCAGCACTCGGAGAAGAAGCCGGAGGAGCTGGCATTGATTGGCGACGTAATGACGGAGGAGGAGATATGGGCCTGCACAACCTGCCGCAACTGCGAGGATCAATGCCCGGTGGGCAACGAGCATGTGGATAAAATCATCGATCTGCGCCGTCATCTTGTGCTCATGCAAGGGAGCATCCCCCAGGAAGGTCAGCGCGCGATGCAAAACATCGAGCGGCAGGGGAATCCATGGGGAATCAGCCGCAGCGAGCGGAGCAGATGGGTGGAGGAGCTTGCAGGGATAGCCGTCCCGACGGTTAAGGATGCTCCGGATTTCGAGCTGCTTTTCTTTGTCGGTTCCATGGGCTCCTACGATAACCGCTCCCGCAAGATCACGCGCGCGCTGGTCCGGCTCATGCACAAGGCAGGCATCCGTTTTGCCATTCTCGGCAATGAGGAGAAGAATTCAGGCGATACGCCGCGCAGGATGGGCAATGAGCTGCTGTTCCAGCAGCTATGCGCCGAGAATATAGAGACCTTCCGCAAATACGGCGTCAAACGGATTGTCACCGCCTGTCCGCATACCTTCAATACGCTCAAGAATGAATATCCCGAATTCGGGATGGAGGGGGTAGAGGTGCTTCACCATACGCAGCTTCTTGACGAGCTGATTCGTGCCGGTATCCTGAAGCCGGAGCATGCTGTGCATGAACGGATTACTTACCATGATTCCTGTTATCTGGGCCGCTACAACAATGTTTACGACCAGCCGCGGAACATTCTGCGGGCGATTCCCGGCGTGGAGCTGATTGAGATGGAGCGTTCGCGGGAGAACGGGATGTGCTGCGGAGCGGGCGGGGGCATGATGTGGATGGAAGAGACCGCGGGCAAGCGGGTGAATTTGGCCAGGGTCGAGCAGGCGCTAGTAACCAGGCCGACGCTTATCAGCAGCGCCTGTCCATTCTGCCTCACGATGCTGGAGGACGGCACCAAGCAGAAGGAGGCGGATGAGCATGTAAAGGCGCGGGATATCGCGGAAATTCTGGAGCTGGCCGTTTTCGGGCCTGCGACTAACCAGACTTTGTTGCATCAGTGACCAAAACTCTATAAGGAGGCAGAGAACATATGACAGCCAACATCACCAAAGCCGCCGTTATCGGCTCCGGCGTTATGGGCGCAAGCATAGCGGCACATCTGGCCAATGCCGGCCTATCCGTCCTGCTGCTTGATATCGTTCCGACCCTATTGACGCCGGAGGAGGAGGCCCGCGGCTTGACGCTTGCGCATCCGGAGGTCCGCAGCCGGCTGGCGGCAGGCGCGCTGGCGAAGCTCCCGGGGATCAAACCGTCCCCGCTGTATGATGATTCATTGGCGAGCCTGATAACACCCGGGAACATCGACGATCATCTGGACCGGATCGGGGAAGTGGACTGGGTCATTGAAGTCGTTATGGAGAATCTGGCCATCAAGCAGGAGCTGCTGCGGAAGATTGAAAGCCGGTGGAAGCCGGGAATCATCGTCAGCTCCAACACATCGGGCATCTCCATCCATGCGATGGCGGAAGGCCGTTCCGAGGCATTCAAGAGCCATTTTCTCGGCACTCATTTCTTTAATCCTCCCCGGTACATGAAGCTGCTGGAGGTTATTCCGGGTGAAAGCACCGATTCCGATATTGTGAGCCGGATTGTGGAGTGCGGGGAAAGAACGCTTGGCAAAGGGGTCGTCATCGCGAAGGATACGCCTAATTTTATCGCCAACCGGATTGGAACCTATGGTCTGCTTGCGGCGATGCAGATTATGGAGGAGAAAGGCTTTACCGTCGATGAAGTGGATGCCGTGACCGGCCCGGCGATGGGACGGCCCAAGAGCGCCACTTTCCGGACGCTTGACCTGGTTGGGCTGGATACCTTCGTGCATGTGGCCAATAATGTGGCGGAGAGAACGGGCAGCCAAGCGGAGAAGACAGCTTTTGCGCTGCCGCAGGTTTTGAAGGATATGGTGGAGCGCGGCTGGATCGGCGAGAAGGCGGGAGGGGGCTTTTACAAGAAAATCAAGGGGGAACAGGGCAGTGAGATCCTGTCGCTCGACCTGGGCACGATGACGTATGCCAAGAGCAGGAGGATAACCTCCGCTTCTCTGGAAGCGGCAAGGGCTGCCAAAGGAGCCGGCAGCAAGACGAAGGCGCTGCTTGGCGGGAAGGACCGCTACTCCGGCTTGGCATGGGAGATTCTGAAGCAGACGCTTGTTTATGCCGCCGAAAGGGCCAATGAAATTGCGGGCTCGATTGCCGATGTCGACAAGGCAATGAAATGGGGCTTCAGCTGGGAGCGGGGGCCATTCGAATTGTGGGATGAGATCGGCCTCATTCCATCCGCTGCCCGTATGGAGGCCGAAGGGACGGCTGTACCCGCCTGGGTGAAGGATTGGATTGCGGCGGGCAACAGCTCCTTCTATCGGCAGGAAGCGGGAGTATCTTTCTATGTTCATGAAGGACGGTACCGCCAGGAAGAGCAGCCTCCGGAAATCATTTCACTTGCCCGCCTCAAGCAGCAGAACAGGGTGATCCTGGGGAACAGCGGAGCCAGTCTGATCGATGTGGGCAGCGGCGTGGCTTGTCTGGAATTCCATTCGCCGAACAATGCGATTGGAGCTGACATTCTGATGATGATCCAGCAAAGCGTGGAAGAGGTCCGCCGCAATTATGATGCGCTGATTATTGCCAATGAAGGGCGCAACTTCTGCGTCGGAGCCAATATTATGCTGCTTCTGATGGAAGCGCAGGATGAGGAATGGGATGAGGTCGATCATATCATCCGGTTGTTCCAGGACACGATGATGAAGCTCAAGCATTTTGAAAAACCGGTTGTTGCCGCGCCGCATCGCATGACACTCGGGGGAGGCGTCGAGGTCTGTCTGCCGGCGGACGAAGTATGCGCGAATGCGGAAACGTATTACGGGCTGGTCGAGGTCGGAGTCGGACTCATACCCGCCGGAGGCGGCTGCAAGGAAATGGCTCTGCGCATCAGCCAGGCTCATCCGCAGCCGGAGATCGATCTGCAGCCTTACGTCAATGAGATGTATATGAACATCGGTATGGCGAAGGTCTCTACCAGTGCCCATGACGCGAAGAGGCTGGGGTATTTGCGCCCAAGCGACCGGATTGTCGCCAATCAGGATTATCTGATTCATGAAGCGAAGCAGTCTGCGGTGCGGCTGGCGCAGTCCGGCTATCGGGCAGCCCGGCCGGAGAAGATCAGAGTCATCGGCGAAGACGGGAAAGCCGTGCTGAAGCTGGGTGCGATTGCCATGAAGCAGAGCGGAACTATCAGCGACCACGATCTGCTCATTGCGGGGAAGCTGGCCCATGTCATCAGCGGCGGCAGCGTTCCCGCCGGAACAATGGTAACCGAGCAGTACCTGCTGGACCTGGAGCGTGAAGCCTTCCTCAGCCTGTGCGGGGAACCGAAGACGCAGCACCGGATGCAGCATATGCTTGCGAAGGGCAAGGCTCTCCGCAATTAATCCACTTAAGAAGGAAGGTGAGTTCATAAATGAGAGAGGCTGTTATCGTATCCGCTGTACGAACCCCGGTAGGGAAGGCGAAGAAAGGAAGCTTCATTCATACGAGAGCGGAAGACCTGGGGAAAATTGTGCTTCAGGCCGTCATCGACCGCGCTCCGGGCGTGAATAAGGAGGACGTGGAGGATATTATGATCGGCTGTGCGATGCCCGAAGGGGAGCAGGGCCTGAATTTTGCCCGCATCATGTCGCTGTATGCCGGATTTCCTTCAACCGTACCGGCTCTGACCATTAACCGGTTCTGCTCCTCCGGCCTTCAGTCCATCGCATTCGCAGCAGAACGGATCATGACGGGAGGCGCCGATATTGTCATCGCCGGAGGTGTGGAAAGCATGAGCCATGTGCCCATGACGGGCTTCAAGCCATCTCCCCATCCGGCTATCGTGGATGAGATGCCGGAGGTATACATCGCAATGGGCCACACGGCGGAAAATGTTGCCGAGCGGTTCGGTATTTCCAGAGCGGATCAGGATCGTTTTGCGGCGGAAAGCCATCGGAAAGCGGCGGCGGCTCTGAGGTTGGACATTTTCCGGGATGAGATTATTCCGGTGTCCACATCTCTGAAGGGCTTCGGCGAGGACGGGAAACCGTGGGTGAGACCGCTTGTTCTGGAGAAGGATGAAGGCGTCCGTGCAGATACAACGCCTGAAGGATTGGCAAGGCTGAAGCCTGCCTTCAAGGAGAGCGGCACGGTTACGGCAGGCAACGCCTCCCAGATGAGCGACGGAGCGGCAGCCGTATTGGTGATGAGCAGGGAGAAGGCCGAGGAGCTTGGTCTGAAGCCGCTGGCTGCCTTCAAGTCCTTTGCTCTGGCGGGCGTAGACCCTGAAATCATGGGAGTTGGACCGGTGGAGGCCATTCCGAAAGCGCTCCGGCGGGCAGGACTGCGCACAGCGGACATCGGTTTATTTGAAATCAATGAAGCGTTCGCATCGCAGTGCCTGCATATAATCAGAGAGCTTGAGCTTGACGAGAAGCTGGTCAACGTGAACGGGGGAGCCATCGCGCTAGGCCATCCGCTGGGATGCACAGGCACGAAGCTTGCTGCAAGCCTTATTTATGAGCTGCGCCGCCGCGGAGGCGGATTTGGCGTGGTCTCCATGTGCATTGGCGGGGGAATGGGCGCGGCGGGCGTATTTGAAGTGTATCCCGAATAACCATAGAAGGGAGACGTGAAAAGGATGGAACAAACAGGCAAGAAAGTAATAGGCGGAAGCTTCGTCATTGACGATCTGGATTACAACCTGATCGTTACCCCGGATGAACTGACGGAGGAACAGCGCATGATCGCGCAGACGACGTCCGATTTTGTGGAGGGGGAGATCATTCCGGTCGACGGTCAAATCGAAAAGCTGGATTACGAGCTGACCGTAAAGCTGATGCGAAAAGCCGGCGAGCTCGGCCTGCTGGGCGCGGATGTGCCGGAAGCCTATGAGGGGCTGGGCCTGGATAAGGTCAGCTCCACGCTGATCAGCGAGCGCTTGTCCAAAGCGTCATCATTCGCGCTCACGATCGGCGCCCATGTGGGAATCGGAACATTGCCGATCGTCTACTTCGGTACGGCAGAGCAGAAGAAGAAATATTTGCCGGATCTGGCGGCGGGCACGCGAATCGCCGCTTACTGCCTGACAGAGCCCTCCTCGGGATCGGATGCGCTTGGCGCCAAAACAACGGCGCGTTTGTCCGGGGACGGCACTCATTACGTGCTGAACGGCACGAAGCAGTTCATTACAAACGCCGGCTTTGCGGATATTTTCATCGTCTATGCGAAGGTAAACGGCAAGGATTTCAGCACCTTTATCGTGGAGCGCACCATGGAGGGTGTCAGCTTCGGTCCCGAAGAGAAGAAGATGGGCATCAAGGGCTCGTCAACGCGTCCGCTTATTCTGGAGGATGTGCATGTGCCGGTCCAAAACCTGCTGTGGGAGGTTGGCAAAGGCCATTTGATCGCCTTCAATATTCTGAATATCGGGCGCTTCAAGCTGGCTGCCGGATGCCTCGGCGCATGCAAGCAGGCGATTGAGATCAGCGCCCAATATGCCAATCAGCGCACGCAGTTCGGCAAACCGATTTCCTCCTTCCCGCTGATCGGCAAGAAGCTGGCCGAGATGAATATCCGAACCTATGTGCTGGAAAGCATGGTTTACCGGACTGCAGGCTTGATGGATGCCGGACTCAGTCAAATCGATCACGACAGCCCGGAGGCCGGTGTCCAGTCCGCCAAAGCCATTGCCGAGTATGCGCTGGAGTATTCGATCAATAAGGTGTTCGGTTCCGAAACATTGGATCAAATCGCGGATGAAGGCGTACAAATTCATGGCGGCTACGGCTTCATTCAGGAATATGCCATAGAGCGCATCTACCGCGATTCTCGCATTAACCGCATTTTTGAGGGCACGAATGAAATCAACCGTCTGCTGATTCCGGGGACGCTGATCAAGCGGGCGATGAAGGGCGAGCTTCCACTGCTCCAGAAGGCGCAGGCGCTTCAAGCGGAGCTGCTGCAGCTGGTGCCGGGACAAACGTTCGATAGTCTCCTGGGGGAGGAAGTCCATCTGGTCTCCATGGCCAAGAAAATTTTTCTGATGACAGGCGGAGCGGCCGTTCAGAAGTTCCAGACGAAGCTCGAGGAGGAGCAGGAGGTGCTCAGCCATCTGGCGGATATGATGATTCAGCTTTATGCCATGGAAAGCGCGCTTCTTCGGACGCAGCAGAGAATCGCCAGGAGAGGCGAAGAGAAGTCGGCCGCGGCAATCCGGATGACCCGGATCTTTATTCACGAGGCCTTCCAGGCAATTGAAGGTTATGCCAAGGAAACCTTATCCGCCATTGAGGCGGGAGATATGCTCCGCACCCAGCTCTCGGTTCTCAAGAAGCTGACGCGCCGCACATCCCTGAACACCATTCAGGAGAAACGTCAGATCGCAGCCCTGGTCATTCAGTCAGAAAGCTACGTGCATTAACCCGAATTCCATACCAATGAGGTGAAGGGGCATGGCACATAGACCGTGGTTGTCTCATTATCCGAAGGAAGTACCGTCAACCTATCCGTATCCCAAAAAAAATCTCGCCGACTTTCTCATTCAGTCAACGGCCAATTATCCGAATCATACGGCGCTGCATTTTATGGGGAAGGACATGAAATATGCCGACTTGCTCGAGGGGGCGTACCGGTTCGCTCATGTCGTCCGCAAGCTGGGTATCGCACGGGGGGACAGGGTGGCCATTATGCTGCCCAATTGTCCCCAGCTGGTTATTGCCTATTATGGCGTTCTGCTGGCCGGAGCCGTCGTGGTGATGACCAATCCCCTCTATATGCCGCGGGAGCTTCAGCATCAGCTGCGGGATTCCGGCGCTTCCGTCATTCTGACGCTGGATCTGCTGCACCGGAAGGTGAAGGATATTTTACCGCAAACGGGGCTTCGGCATGTTATTATCACATCGATCAAGGATTATCTGCCGTTCCCGAAGAATCTGCTGTACCCGCTCAAGGCGAAGAAGGACGGAATGAATCTGGATGTCGCCTATGAAGACGGGGTCCATTCCTTCGTCAAGCTGATGCATGATTCCTCCCGATCGCCCTTGCATACGGATGTGGATGCCGAGAATGATTTGGCCCTGCTCCAGTATACGGGCGGGACGACAGGGCTCGCGAAGGGCGTCATGCTTACGCATTACAATGTAATCGCCAACACGATTCAAACCAGTCTGTGGGCTTACCGGAGCAAGCCCGGCAAAGAACGTTACCTGGCAGCGCTTCCATTCTTTCATGTATTTGGCCTGACGGTTCTGCTCAACCAGTCCGTCCTGCTTGGGGGCAGTCTGATTCTCGTACCGCGTTTCGATGTGAACCAGCTTCTGCCGCTGATTTCCAGGATGAAACCAACCGTATTTCCGGGAGCGCCTACCATGTATATTGCGCTTATTAATCACAGCCGGATTCATAATTACGATCTGTCCTCGATCAATATGTGCATCAGCGGCGCGGCTTCCCTGCCGCATGAGGTCCAGCAGCGCTTTGAGGAGATGTCCGGCGGGCGTCTCATTGAAGGCTACGGGCTGACGGAAGCTTCCCCGGTGACGCATGCCAACAATGTGTGGGAGAAGCGCAAGACAGGCTCGGTCGGTATTCCGTTTCCCGACACGCTGTCCAAAATCATTGATCCCAAAACTGGGGATGAGCTCCCTGCCGGTGAAATCGGCGAGCTTGCAGTCAGCGGTCCGCAGGTGATGAAGGGCTATTGGAATGCGCCGGACGAGACTGCGAAAGTACTCAAGGGCGGTTGGCTTCACACCGGGGATATGGCGCGTATGGATGAAGATGGGTTCTTCTATATGATGGACCGCATCAAAGACATCATTATTGCCAGCGGCTATAATATTTACCCCCGGGAGATCGAAGAGGTCCTGTTCGAGCATCCTGATATTGAAGAGGCGGCGGTACTGGGCATCCCGGACAACTACCGGGGAGAAACGGTCAAGGCTTTCGTTGTATTGAAGCCGGGGGCCAAGCTGGATGAAAAGGACTTGAAGGAATGGTGCAGGCAGCGGCTTGCGGCCTATAAGGTTCCTCATCTGGTTGAATTCCCCGCAAGTCTGCCCAAAACATTGGCAGGCAAGGTGCTGCGCCGCAAATTGATCGAGGAAGATGAGGAGCGGCAGGATAAGAGAGACTGACAATCTGGGTGATAGAGCGCTGCATATGGAGTAAGCCGCGGCCGGGGAGGAATTCGATGAGCATGATGAATGATCGGTTGGAAAAGTTGTCGGAGCAGGCCCGGCATACCTTCTGGGGCTATCTGGGCTGCGAGCTGGCTTCTATGGACGAGAACAAGGTTATTGTCACCCTGGATGTCAAGGAGCACCATTTGAATTTGATCGGCATCCTTCATGGCGGTGTGCATACCGCGCTGCTCGATTCGGCGATGGGACTTGTGGCTATGGCCGCAAGACCGGAGGAGGATATGGTCACTTCAAATCTGAATATTCATTTCACCTCGCCGGCCGGGCCGGGAATTGTGACGGCTGAGGCGGAAATCGTGCATATGTCGGGTAAAATGATCACAGCGCAGGGTACCATCCGAAGCGCGGCGGATGTGCTTTGTTCCATGGCGACGGCATCCTTCCGCGTCATCGAGAGAAAATCCAACTAAAAAGGCGATGCGGGCTGCCGCATTCAAAACTCCACGGGCTGACTTTAAGCCTGTGGAGTTTTTTTGTCAGGGCATTCAACCTGATCAACAAGGCCGCAGCGGCGGTTGAACCTTTTTCACAGTCTGAAACAATCGAAAGAAGTGTTTCGCAAGCGCAGCCTGTCTTTTTCACGGGACGGACTTTTTAGAGGGTGCAGCAGCTAACTTTGCCGCGATGAGCGGCGGGAGCGTGTTTCTTTCTCGTCCAATCTGGCACAATCAGGAGAATTGGTCGCTGCGCGAGAGATTGAACCCTGTGAAATGGGGAAAGTTGTACCTAAATGACGTAATTGTACCTACCTCATGGAAGAGAAACCCATTATGATTGGACCTGAAGAAAGCGCTGTCAAATGGATGGCTTGATGCCGCGTGACAGGAGAGGGGGACCCGAGGTGCGGCGAAAAAGAAGCCGCTTTGAAACGCAGAGCATCAGAGCATCCAATAAATGAAGAGCGCCACCCATTCCACAAGCAGAAGGAGTAGAATAATGCAAAGTTGGAAGAAAAGAACCCGTTTGGCCTTACTCGCCCTGATCATTGTTATTGTCCAGATTGGCGTCTTGACGCCGCAGCCCCGCCCCGTCGAGGCCGCTGACAACGGACTTGGCGCGAAGCCTTATATGGGCTGGAGCAGCTACAGCATGCAGGTCTATACGACGGGCTCATGGATTACCGCTGCCAATATCAAAGCGCAATCCGATGCCATGCACGAGAAGCTTCAACCCTATGGCTACAACTACATAAATGTTGATGCAGGCTGGAATGGGGGCATGGACGGGTATGGCCGGCCTGTTCCCAGTACGACCTTATATCCGGACGGGCTTCAGGATGTAATTGATCATGTTCATAATAACGGTCAAAAATTCGGTCTTTATATGATTCCGGGCTTGTCTCCCCAAGCGCTGGACGATAATCTGCCGATTTACGGCACCGCCTGCCACATGCAGGACATTGTGAAAATGCCGCTCGAAAAGGCGGATTATTGGGGCCTGGGCTATAAAATCGATTTCTCTCAGTCCTGTGCGCAGAGCTATATTACTTCCATAGCCGATTTGCTCGGCTCGTGGGGCGTTGATTTCCTGAAATTCGACAGCGTTACGCCGGGATCGGGCATCTCCGATCTTTCCCTTGATGCCCGCGATGACGTCAAGGCGTGGTCAGAGGCGCTGGCTCCGCATCACATTTGGCTTGAGCTGTCATGGGCGCTCGATATCAAATATGCGGATACCTGGAAAAAATACGCGAACGGATGGCGGGTGGACTGGGATATTGAATGCTACTGCGGAACCGGCGGATTGACCGCATGGCCTAGCATTGCCCGTCTGTTCCCGAAGGCGGAGCAGTGGTGGCGGCATGCAGGAGCGGGAGGCTGGAATGACTTTGACTCCCTGAATATCGGGAATGGAGCGATGGACGGCATCACCCCGGATGAGCGGAGGACAGCCATGTCGTTATGGGCGATGTCTTCAGCGCCGCTTTATATCGGCAATGACATGACGAATCTGGACAGCTACGGCATTGAGCTATTGACCAATGAGGAAGTCATCGCGGTTGATCAGGCCGGCAAACCGGCGCATCCTGTTTCGACGGCAACCGACCAGCAGGTATGGTATGCCAATAACGGTGATGGAACCTACACGGTGGGGCTGTTCAATCTTGGAAGCTCCAGCGCAACGGTAACTGTGAACTGGAACGATATCGGCCTTACAGGTCCGGCCTCCGTACGCGATTTATGGAGCCATACCGAGCTGGGATCGTTTGATACCGGCTACAGCTCCGTCGATTTGCCATCGCACGGCTCACGTTTGTTTAAAGTGACTGCCGGAGGCGGTACATCGCTGGTCAATGACGATGATACCGGAATTTCGTATACTGGCTCCTGGCAGCGCAATGGCGGCAGCGAGCTGGCGGCAGCCTCCCAGAATCTGGCGGTTGAGGTTGGTGACCCCAATGCTCCGAACAGCACCATTAATCCGTCTGCGGCCGACTTCGACAAGAAGGAATCGGAGCAGTCCGATGTGACGACAACGGTCGCCTTGAACGGAAATGAATTGATCCGTATTACGAATGGCGCTGCGGCATTAACGGCCGGCACCGACTATACGATTGCGGATAATGAGGTTGCGATCAAGAAGGAGTATCTGGCAGCGCAGCCGCTTGGAACAACCAATCTGACCTTCTCCTTCAGCGGCGGAGCAGCAAGGACGCTCGCTGTCACAATCAAGGATACGACGACCCGGAACAGCGCCGTCAACCCGCCGACAATCAGCTTTGACAAGAAACAATCGGTTCAGGCTGATGTGTCAACGACGATGGAGCTCAGGGGAAATCAACTGGACAGTATCGCCATGAACGAATCTGCGCTGGAGGAGGGCACCGACTACACGGTTGCCGGCAGCGTGGTCACCTTCCAGAAAGCATTCCTGGCAAGCTTGCCGGAAGGAACGACCAGCCTGGCCTTCAGCTTCGACAAGGGAGCTGACAAGAACGTAACCCTTGTTATAAAAGATTCTTCCGCAGGCGGCTCCATATCCGTCAACGATGACGATGCGGGAATCCGTTATGAAGGAGCCTGGAACCGCAGCTACAACAGGGGACTCGGGGATTACAAGGACGATGTGCATTTCCTGGAAAACAACGGTGAATATATGGAATATCCGTTTACGGGAACCGGAATCGAATTATATTCGGAATTGGATCCATCCCAGGGCGATATCGATATCTACGTGGACGGGGACTTCAAGCAAACGCTCAGCACTTCAAACGCGGGCCGGTTGGCCAATCAAAGCGTCTATCATATTGCGGGGCTCACCGACGGGCCGCATACGCTCAAGGCGGTGAAGAAATCGGGTGTCTTTATGCTTGTGGATCAGCTGAAGGTCACATTGCCTGATCTGATTACCCCGCAATCCGCTAATTTTGACAAGGCCGCTTCGGAGCAGGCTGATGTTACAGCTGCCATCGCGGCCGGCAGAACGTTAAGCGGCATCTCCGGTAACGGGACTCCATTAGCAGCTGGCAATGACTACGCTGTGACGGACGATCAGGTCACGATCAAGAAAGGGTATCTGGCTGCCAGGCCGGTCGGAACCGCCAATCTCATCTTCTCCTTCAGTGGCGGAGCCGAGCAGGTTCTTGCCATCGAAGTAGCGGATTCTGATGCTCAGAACAGCACGATCAGCCCGGCTGAAGCGAGCTTCGACAAGAACACGGCGGAACAGGCTGATGTCACGACAATGCTGACACTGGCTGGCAATACGCTGGCTGGCATTACGAGCGGCGGTACTCCGCTGGTAGCGGGAACCGACTACACGACAGACGGCAATCTGGTCACGATCAAGAAGGAATATCTTGCAGCGAGACCGCTGGGAGCAGCCAGGCTGATCTTCTCCTTCAGCAGAGGCGCGTCGCAAACGCTGTCCATCTCCATCAGCGATACGACTGCCCAGAACAGCACGATCAGTCCGGCAGCCGCGAGCTTCGATCAGAAGCAGCCGGCACAGTCCGATATCACGACGACGCTGACACTGGGAGCGAACAGCTTTAGCGGAATAGACAATGCGGGAACGCCGTTGATAGATGGCACTGATTACACGGTCTCCGGCAGCGTGGTTACGATCAAGAAGGAATATCTGGCCGCCCAGCCGATCGGAATGGCGAATTTGACCTTCTCCTTCAGTGCGGGCCAGCCTCATACCTTGGCGGTAACGGTTAGGGATACGGCGCGCGGCCGTTATATTCCGGTTAACAATGATGATCCGGACATATTCTACGACGGCGCGTGGCAGCTTGGCCGCAACAGAGGTCTCGGCGATTACAAGGATGATGTGCAGTACACCGAGGTTACCGGCGATTCCTTCGAATATGCCTTCAAGGGAACCGGTATTGAAATCATTACCGAGAAGGATTCTTCACAGGGCGATATGGATATTTATGTGGATGGCGAGCTGCAGCAAACCGTCAGCGCCTACAGCCCGAGCAGGCAGGTTCAGCAGCCCGTGTTCAGCATTGCGGGCCTTGCCGATGGTCCTCACACCATCAAGGCCGTGAAGAAAAACGGCTACTATATGCTGCTGGATCAGCTGCGGGTACGGGTCTCAGACCTGATCAGTCCGGATACGGCCAGCTTCGACAAGTCGGGACCGGCACAAGCCGATGTGACGGTGGCGCTTGCCATCGACGGAAGCGGCCTGCTTGGCATATCCAATGGCAATGAGGCGCTGGTACCGGGAGAGGACTACACGGCATCCGGCAATCAGGTCACGATCAAGAAAGAATACCTGGCTTCACAGCCGGTGGGCACCACTTACCTGAGCTTCTCCCTGCGCGGAGATTACCAGAATGATGTGCATGCCACCGAAGCGAATGGCGACTATTTTGAATATCCCTTTACCGGTACGGGAATTGATTTTATCTCGGCCAAAGACTCTTCACTCGGGGACATCGATATTTATGTGGACAATGAATTCAAGCAGACGGTGAGCGCGCAGAGCGACAGCCGTCAGACCCAGCAAGCATTGTTCAGTATTTCCGGATTGACCAATGGTCCGCATACGGTCAAGGGCGTGAAGAAATCAGGAGCCTACATGCTGGTGGACGGCTTGAGGTTCAGCGTAACCTCGGTCGAAGATGAGGATTTGGCGGCAGTGGAGCAGGATAAGACGGAGCTTGCGGTTGGGCTGGCAGAAGGTGATCAGGCCGATCGCGTCACCCGGCCGGTAACGCTTCCTGCTCTGGGAGCCGCCGGCTCCGAGATCACCTGGACTTCATCCCGGCCGGATATAATCAATCCGCAGACGGGGAACATTACCCGGCCGTCCAGAACGGAAGAGGATGCTGTTGTCACTCTGGAGGCGTTGATCAAGAAAGGAGCAGCGGCAGCAAGCAGGACCTTTGAGCTGACCGTTCCCCGCTCCGATTCCGCACAGCTGGGGATCGCGTTCACCGAGAATGATTATTCGCTGCAGGTCGGACAAACGAAGCCGACTGTTGTAACGGCGACCTATGAGGGCGCAAGTCAGGTTGTGATTGCGGACGGCATCGTGTATACGATGGCTGATCCAACGGTTGCACAGGTGAGCGCAGACGGCAGCATAAGCGGCGTTTCGCAAGGGGAAACGGTCATTTCCGCCGTGTACAATGGATTCGCTGCTCAGGCGGCGATTCATGTAAAGGCTGGAGACACTCCGGAAGCCCCGCAGCTGTCAGGCTTAAGCTTCTCGAAGCCGGAGTATACCATCATGAACGGTGAATCGCTGAATGCGCAGGTGGCGGCTGTCTACGATGACGGGACCGAGTCCGATGTTTCTGAATATGCGCAGTATCAAATAGCGGATCCGTCGGTTGCGCGCGCAGAGACGGGCGGCAAGCTGACAGGAACGGCCGGCGGCAAAACCGTTGTGACCGCCACCTATGGCGGACTTGCTGCCGAGGCCAGTATTGTCGTAATCCAGTCCGGTAATCCGGACTCCGGAGGGAACGGTTCTGTCTTGCCGGACCCGGGCACGGATGATTCTGCATCCGATTACACGCTGGATCTGATTGATCCGCAGGGCAATAAACAAACCGTCAAAGTCAACATGGAGCGGGTCAAGGAAGGCATCGTGACCCTGGCGGCAGGAGAGGGCGGGGGAAGATTCCAGCTGACCGCAGAGCTTCTGAACGCAATCCGAACGGCAAATCCGGACAGCATCGTGGAATTCCAGCTCCCAGCCGCCGCATTCAAGCTTCCGCTTGGCGAGCTTGATTTGCAGGAGCGGCTTGCCGCAGCCGGTCTGGAAGGATCGCAGTGGCATTTGGAGGTCGTTGCCCAGCAGATGGACTCTTCGGACGAAGCCGGATTGAACAGCGGATTCCAGACGGATAAACTGTCGCAGCCCGTTCGTTTCCAATTATTTATTGCTGATGGAGAAGGCAAGTCCGTTCCTGTGACTGCCTTTGATAGCTATGTGGAAAGAACAATCACTGTGGACAAAACGGATATCCCCGATTCGGCATCGGCGGTTTGGTTCGATGAACAGGGAGAATACCGCTTTGCGCCAGCGACCTTTGAGGCCGCTAACGGACAAACAACCGTCACGATCAAGAGCAAGGGAACGGGGACGTTTGCTCTGATCCAGCATCCGGTCAGCTTCCCGGATATGGATCAGCATTGGGCAGAGCAGGCTGTAAATCTCCTGGCATCCAAGATGGTCGTCCAAGGCCGGGATGCAGAGGGCTTCGACCCCAAGGGAGCCATCACCCGTGCGGAGGTTTCCGCGCTGCGGTCAATCCGGCACAGCCGGGAACCTACAACGATTCCGGCAAAATCTCCGCCTGGGCACAGGAGGCTGTCAATGAAGCCACAGGCCTTGGCATTATTCAAGGGGATGAGGACGGGGCCTTCAAGCCGGATGCCTTATCCACCAGAGCGGAGACAGCTTTGATGCTGTACAGAATGCTGGATAAATTATCGTTTATTTAAAATGGCATTGACGAAGACAAAAAAGCACCGATCCGAAGGGATTGGTGCCTTTTTGCATCTTCGCATGAACATCTGAAAGTGATCTAGCGGCGTCTCTTTCTCAATAATATTAGCAATGTGCCGCCAATCAATATCACAGCCGCTGTCAGGATTATCAATGTGGAGGAGAGGTTACCAGGTATCTCCGTTTGATCGCCCTCTTGTCCAAGTATTGCGGATTCTGGCGCGCTTACAGGAGACGGTGGATATCCGGTTCCCAGAACCGCCAGTTGCTTGGTTGCCGATGATAAGGGGAGAGTCATGTCGCATATTGTGGTTTCCAGATGCCCCGATTTCTCGTAACCGGAAATGAGGTACTCGCTGCCGACCTGAAAACCCTCATATCCGCAGCTCGCCGAGCTCATTGCCGTGTAGACGGCTGTGCGGCTGCCAACCTTGCCCTTCCACGCTTTGGTTACCTCGAACACGATCTCGACCAGATCTGCCGAAGACATCATTCGTTTTTGCTTTGGCGGAGTAACCTTCGTCACTTTGCCTGCAAAAATTGCTGATTTGCGTTCCAGCTCATCCTCTACCTGCTGATCAGCGGGTGAAAAGGCGCAGGAGCAGGCAAAGACGGCTTCCGGTCTTGCAGTAATAGCAGCGCTTAGCATGATAACCAAGCCAAGGACAATAACTACGCATTTCTTGAACAAAATCATCACCCCTTAAGCCTATAGACGGCAGAGGGATCCTATTTGTTTCCAGTACCTTTGCGGTAAACAGCAAAGGAGACCTGATAGGATTCCAGGAATACTTTGCGGTAAACAGCAAAGGAGACCTGATAGGATTCCAGGAATACTTTGCTGTAAACAGTAAAGAGATTCTGATAGATTTCCAGGACTCCTTTGCTGTAAACAGCAAAGGAATACTGATAGATTTCCAGGATTCCTTTGCTGTAAACAGCAAAGGAATACTGATAGGTTTCCAGGATTACTTTGCTGTATTGGAATCTTTCCCTGTCCAATGTCTTTCCTCCGGCATGACCGATATGTTAGGATGAAGGAATTAATCCGTGTTGAATGGAGTGTCTCTATGAGTAAAGGACGAGTATGGAATAAAGGCAAACATAATGGCGGAGGCGGGAAGTCAGACAGGAGCGGCAGCATAGCCCCGGCAGCCTCCACGGAGGCAAATGCCGTTTCGGGCATCCAGACGGGCGCAGCCGAAGGGGCCAGCGAAGTTCCGGATACACGGGGAAACCGCGTCATGCGGATGAACCGCGAGAACTGGGTGGAACGGCCTGCCCGGGTCGTCCCGAGGAAGAAGCCTGATGCCGGCGGTTCTGCTCCTGATGATAGCAAGAATCTATAAATATTGATCAATACTGGATGTTTATACACGAACAGCAGCCACCGCTCATTGCATGAGTACGGTGGTTTTAAGCATGAATTTATGATGGTTTGCCTCTTGCGAATCCGAAGGAAAAGAATATTATTCATGGCAATACATATCGTTCTGTGAAATAATAGGCAGAGTATGGATGGATTACAAATTTATTAGGAGGTTGTTTAAAATGCCAATGGATTCAAGCTCACTCCAGTATTCGCTGACGGAGGAAGAACGCCAGACATTTAATGAAACCGGTTACCTGATAATTGAAAACGTTCTCTCGGAAGATCAAATCGCAGCTTTGACCGAACAAGTTGACCGCATTCACGCAGATAGTCTGGAGAAGGGGCTGGAACCGAACAAGGCCATGTTCCATCCTGATTTTATTCCGGATCATCCATTATTTCTGGATCTCGTTGATTATGAGAAAATTTTGCCCAAGGTGTGGGGATTGCTGGGCTGGAATATTTATTTGTACCACTGCCACCTGATCGTCACCCCGCCAACCGGCCAACCGAAAAACAATAAAACCTTCGGCTGGCACCAGGACAGCGGCAGGGTGAACAAGGATATCGAGACTCACCCGCGTCCGCGGCTCTCGCTCAAGGTCGCTTACTTCCTGTCGGATATGTCGGAGCCGGACCGGGGGAACTTCTGGATCATCCCGAACAGTCATCTGAAGGACGAGATGCCTCTCCCGCAGAATGGCGACGGACAGCCCGAAGGTGCAATACCGGTGCGGGTGAAGCCGGGAACGGCGGTGTTTTTTGACCGGCGTCTGTGGCATTCGGCAAGTCCGAACTGGTCGGAGATTACCCGCAAGGTGCTTTTCTATGGCTACGCTTACAGATGGATTCGCACGAAAGACAATATGACGGTCGCAAGTCTCCTTGCCCAAAGCGATCCTATCCGCCGTCAGATGCTCGGGGATGGAGTGAACTGCAACGGCTATTTTACGCCTACGGATGAGGATGCCCCGCTTCGCGTCTGGCTGAGCGAGAATGATCCGAATTTTGAGAAATAGGGAACGGCGGTACTGTTCGAATGGTCTGTGCAAACCTCGCGGAACAAACAAATATAATTTCTGGAAGGTGAACTCATGGATTACCGCACATTAGGCAGAACAGGCATTCAGGTGTCGAGCCTTTGTTTTGGAACGATGTCCTTCGGCAGCATTGCGGATGAAGCAACGTCGATGGATATGTTCAGGAGCTGCCGGGAGGCGGGAATCAATTTCTTCGACTGCGCGGATGCTTACGCCGGTGGCCGCTCGGAGGAGATACTGGGCAAATGCATAGCTGGGAGCCGGAACGATCTTGTCCTTACCTCCAAATTCTATTTCCCGACGGGAAAGGATGTGAATGCCGGGGGGATGTCGCGGCGTCATATGATGCTGTCGATTGAAGGAAGCCTCAAGCGGCTGGGGACCGACTGGCTCGATATATACTTCGTGCATCATTTTGATTCGCGTACAGCTATGGAAGAGACGCTGCGCGCATTGGACGATTTGCAGAGGCAGGGCAAAATCCTCTATCCGGCTGTGAGCAACTGGGCCGCCTGGCAAATAGCCAAGGCGCTTGGCATCTCGGCACAGAAGGAGCTGGCCCGTTTTGAATGCATCCAGCCGATGTACAATCTGGTGAAGCGCCAGGCCGAGGTGGAAATTCTGCCTCTGGCGCAGTCCGAGCAGCTGGGCGTTATCAGCTACAGCCCGCTGGCCGCCGGACTGCTGACAGGAAAATATAACAGCGGCCAAAAGCCCGAGCAGGGAAGGTTCATCGAGCAGGTCGGCACACAAAAAAGGTATGAAGGGCAGGCTTATTTTGATACGGCTGCCGACTTCAACAAGTACGCTGCAGAGCACGGAGAGCATGCCGCAGCTTTGGCTATTGCATGGGTCATGGCGCATCCCGGCATTACCGCTCCGATCATCGGCGCCCGCAATATGGAGCAGTTGAATCCGCTGCTTGGCTCCGCCGATATCGTCATGACTCCCGAACGCCGGGCGGAGATCTCCGCTTTGTCCATTGCCCCGCCTCCGGCGACTGACCGGAGCGAGGAATTGCAGGCAGGCGGGAAGTCCTGACAAGAAATCATGACCCGCTTGCGGCCCAGGAGAGCAAGACGGTTGCCGGTCCAGAAAGGGTATACCTCGCGTCGGATAAGAAAACATATCATGTTAGATGCATCCTAACAGGTGGATTTTGCTGAAATTCAGGAAGAAATCTGCTCAGCCGTCAATGTCGGCGAGGCAGGTTTCTTCCTTTTTCATGCCAAACCGGAGGGTCGGCAGATCCTATTGACAAGATGAAGGGATTCATTTATATTCGTTGTACATACAATGATATTTGGAGCGACAGGAGGGCACCGAAACATGACAGACGATAGTTTCCTTCACGATTGCTTGTTTTTCACGGCTAACCGCCTTAGCCGCGCCATAACCAAACTGGCGGAGGACGAATTCGCGATGACGGGCCTGACGCCGATGTACGGGTATCTCATCCGCCTTGTAATTGGCACACCCGGCATCTCTCATAAGGAATTGTCAGAGAAGCTGTCCATCACATCTTCCACGCTTACCCGCTTTATAGATAAATTAGAGAGCAAGCAGCTGGTGGAACGGAATGTGCAGGGGAAGAATGTATTTCTGTATCCAACGGTCAAAGCCAAAGAGCTCGAGGGTACAATCCGCCAGGCATCGAAAAACATGCATATGCGATATGAGGCTTTAATTGGTTTGGAAACCTCCAGGCAAATGACTAAAGAAATTGAAGCCATGAGTGTGCAGCTGGAAGAACATTAATTTTTTTATTTATAATGATGTATGTACATACATCATATGAAGAAACCAGAGTATGATTCCAGTTTTTTGTAAATATCAAAATAAACTTAATTAAAGGAGTTTTTTTAAAAATGACGACCATAGGAAAAGTTCTCGCAATCATCGCTCATCCCAATCTGGGCCAGTCCAGAATCAACAAACGACTGGCGGAAGAACTGGAGGCAAGGGGAAATGTCACTGTGCACCGGTTGTATGAGGCATACCCGGATGAAATTATTGATGTTGAACAGGAACAGGAACTTCTGGAGACTCATGAGCGAATCGTGCTCCAGTTTCCCTTCTACTGGTACAGCTCGCCTTCCTTGCTGAAGAAATGGATGGATGCTGTGCTGCAGCGAGGATGGGCTTACGGAACAGGCGGGGATAAGCTGCATGGGAAGGAGCTTGTTATTGCCATTTCCTCGGGAGGGGGGAGCGCCTCTTATCAGGCAGGAGGGTTCCACCATTATTCCTATAGTGAGCTGCTGCGGCCTTTTCAGGCAACGGCCAATCTGGTGGGTATGCTCTACAGGACTCCTCACATTGTCAGCGGCATAAGGGGCATCAGCGATAGCCAGCTGGAACAGTTCGCCTTGGAGTATGCTGAATACATTGAGCGACCGATTGATACAAACGAGAAGTAATCCAGCGGCATTACGTTGCTGCGGATGAGGGTGAAATTCTTCGCAGCTGGTGGGAAAAAGCTAACAAGGGATAAAAATATGGCTATATCCAGCATATCTTTGCAGGTCCGTCAGAGGTAAAGTGGATGATAACGGCGGACATGCTCCGCCGATCATCCAAATACGGGAGGATTAACCATGAAATTGGGCATCATTGCCTCTCCTGAGGCAGCCAGCTTTCATCAGGCGAAGGAAATCGGCCTTGAATTTCTGGAATTCTGCATCAATATCGGGTCTGACCTGGACGCATTCATCGCCAGCGTACCTGTATTAAAAGAAGCAAGCGGGCAGACGGGGGTGCAGGTGGGCTCTGTCGGGCGATGGGGTACCGACAGGATTGCCAAAGAAGGCATTGTGGAAGAGGAGCTTCAGGCATCCTATGCGCTGATCGATGCGGCGTCAGAGCTTGGCTGCCGGAATTTTGTATGCGGCGTCAACTATGTGGAAGAATTGTCCTATTACGAGAACGTGACGCTTGCCATCGACTATTTCCGGAAACTGATTGAATACGGGACGCCAAAAGGGGTCGTCATATCCTCATACAACTGCAAATGGAATAATTTTGTCGATAATGATATGGCATGGACGATCATCCACGGCCATCTGCCTGAGCTCGGCATCAAATTCGATCCGTCGCATTCCCGCTACGCGGGCCGCGATTATCTGGTGGAGGCGGGCAAATGGGGCAGCCGGTTCCGCCATGTTCATATCAAAGGCTCCGTCATCATTGACGGCATGCGCTTTGACGATCCTCCTGCCGGGCTGGATCAGACGGACTGGGGCACGTTCATGGCTGTTCTGTATGCAAGCGGCTATGAGGGCGGCCTTAGCATCGAGCCGCATTCCAAGGTGTGGCACGGCGAGCTTGGCGACAAGGGCGTGAAATTTACGATAGGCTATATGAGATCCATGATGTTCTGAAAAGGAAAGAAACCTGATTAATCAAGGAAACGGGACCCTTTTGGGTCCCGTTTTTGTTCTAAAGGTCACGAAAAGGTCACATTCCTTGCAAAAAAGCGCCTTTTAGAAGACCTGGGAAATGAACATTCATCTTTCCTGATGCGTTCTTTTGCATCGTCTCAGTGATGTGCAAATAGATTTTCAGCGTATCATAGCCAACGCGCGGGGACCATCGGGCTTTGGGGTCAATACCCATGAGGTCCAATTTTCATATGCTCTTACGATCAGTAGTGTCGGAGCTTAGCTGGCAGACGTTTATCATAGCCAATAAATTATAGGCTGTCCCCCAAAGTTGTACGAATTGACAGGGTACATTGGTCCAGACATTTAAATTAGTATTTCCATATACTTGGGAGTAGGGCATATAGCTTAATAAAAGAACCTGTGGAGCAGGATTATAAGTGATTTTCAGCAGTTCGGCTCCCCCCATAATAAACTGTGAAATGATTAAACGGCTATTATATTTTTGTTCTGTGAACAAGCCTCGGAGGTCCTCTTATGCCTGAATATAAGAATGGAGATAAGAATAACAAAAAAGTTCGAAGGAAAGTAATCAGTTTTGCGCGATCTTATAAAGGTAAACTGATGTATATCTTTGGAGAAAAGGAAATTAATATCGGTTATGGCGATTGCTCAGGCTTTTGCAATTATGTATTTAGTAAGACCACTGGAATCGATATTGGTGACAAAACTTCGCTCCAGATAAAGCAAGGTAAAAAAATTCCGAAAAACGAGGCACGTACTGGCGATATCATTTTTTTTAAAAATACGTACAGAAAAGCTGTATCCCATGTCGGAATTGTTACAAAACCCGGTTATTTTATCGGCCTTCAATCAAGAGGAGGCTGCAGAGAGAGAGGCTACCTTAACGGATTCTGGAAAAATAAATTTATGCATATAAGAAGAATATTAAACTTATCAAAAAGTGAGATGGGGAAGCTGAAAATGGTGAATAATAAAGCTTCATCTACCAAAAACAGCCCTTTAATAGTAAATGTACACGTCGTGACAAGTACCGGAAATCCAATCAAGGATTCAATAATCAAAAAGGATTTAAACCGGGCGAGTAAGATATGGGAATCAAGCGGAATCACCTTCCGTTTAAAATCCATAACCAGACATACAGATGAATCCTATAAATTTAAAAACGGCGAATTTTCAGGTGGCATTCTCTTGAATAAGCAGCCCAAAAAAGTGCAAAAATTAATAAGGTATAGCCCAAAAGGCAGCACTCGAAATGATGTGGTAGTCATTTATATGAATTCCAAATCATTTAAGGATGTTGAGGCGAAGAGAACAACAACCGGAGCAATTTATTTTTTTGGCAAAAAAACAGGTCCAAGAGTTGCAACAATCCTGCTTGCTACGAATTCCAGAGAACGGGCGCAGATGCTGGCGCATGAATTAGGTCATGCTTTGTTTGTAAATCCCGTTACAGGCAGATCTATTAATCCTAGCCGAACAATGGACCCCAACGAAACGTCACATGACTCGGATAAAAAAAATCTGATGTATCCCAAACCTCCGTCAAAACCGCATATCAATCAAACCCAACGTGAAAAAGCCAAAAAGAGTACGTTAATAAGAACGGAATAAGGAAAAAATTTCTGATCATGATAACGACAACCCCATCCGTGTCAAAAATGAATGCAAAGCATTCTGATACAACTATACCCCGCTGGCAAAATACCATCAAAGTTCTCAGGTCCAACTCTGATCGTGCTCAGCAAGTTGGAAGCAACAAAGGCCGTATACGTCAACTGTGGTGTAATCGGCGGATTGATGTCATCGGCAGAGAACGTAATGACTTGGAGAGCGACCACAGCCAGGCTAAAGGTTGATGTGGCCTTGTAACGAAGGTTTATATTCGCTGCATATGAAAAATCCTGCCGATCTCGTAACTGGCGGGATTTTTTTGCTCCGCTTTTTAATGTTGGGCTTACCGTTCAAGGCTTGCCGATGCTGGAAATACAGGAAATAACTGCAAAAGAACCATCCGCAAATGTCATTCACTGCGGATGGTTCTTTTGCAGTTGAAAAACAGGCAGGGCAGCTCAAGGCGTCATAATCCTTCGCCAAAGTGGTGGTTTATATGGTTTTATAGAAAAGAAAGCGTTGACAATAAGCTATTAATTGGTTATCTTAATTCTAAAGCCACGTAAAACAACAATATTAGCGAAGAAAAGCGTCATAATCCGTCAATATTGTTGCCGGATGGCTTGGAAAAAGGGGAGGAAGCTGTAAATGAAGCTAAAAAAATCAATGTTTGTTCTTCTCGCGACCATGCTCGGCGCCAGTATATTCTTGTCGGCGTGCGGCAGCAACACAAGCAATACCGGCACAGGCAATACCAACACCTCTGCGGATTCAACCGGATCTGCGAAGGACAAAGTCACAATCGACTTCTGGACGTTTTGGGGATCAGAGACGCGCAAGCCAATCATCGAGAAAATTATTGACGATTTCAACAAATCGCAGGACCGCATCACAGTCAAACATACTTATTATCCGTTTGGCGACATTTGGACCAAAGAGCTGGCAGCCGTGGCCGCGGGGAATCCGCCGGATGTGATCGTGAATGACATCAACGCCACAAGCCAGCGCGCGGATAAGAACCAGAATACGAATTTGAGCGAATATTTGAAGAAAGACGATATTAAAGACCGCTTCTTCCCGCAATTATGGGATACCGTTATTTATAAAGACGAAGCTTACGCACTTCCTTTTACGACAGACACGAGAATGATGTTCTACAACAAGGACCAGTTCAAGGAAGCGGGCCTTGATCCGGAGAAGTTCCCGAATACATGGGCCGAGCTTGAAGAAGCAGCGATGAAGCTCGACAAGAAGGATGGCGACAAATACACCAGAATCGGATACTCGCCGCAGTATGGAGGCTTCGATTGGGGCAGTATCGCGATGAATTTTGACAAGGGCGTCAACTGGTTTGATCAGGACGGCAAGCCGGTCATCAATGACAAGGCGCATCTGGATGCGATGAATTATGTACTGGATAACGCCAAGCGGATCGGGCAGAAGAACCTGGATAATTTCAAAGCGTCATTCGGCAGCAAGCAGGCGAATCCTTTTATCGCCGGTCAGGTATCGATTTGGCCAGAGGCCACAACGTTCTATACGCAGATCCGCGATTACGGCCAGAACCTGAACTACGGGGTTGCTCCGATCCCTGAGGTGGAGGACGGCTCCGGGCATTACAGCGTCGGCGGCGGCTTCGTCGTGGAAATTCCCAAGGGCGCGAAGCACCCGGACGAAGCATGGGAGTTCATGAAGTATCTCACCGATAAATCGGCTCAAACCTACTGGGCGGAAAAGAACTTTGACAGTGTAGCGAACAAGGAAGCGGCTAACGATCCGGAGCTGATGAAGAATCCGGTATATAAAGCGGCTGTCGACAATATGGAAGTCACCAAAATATTTCCGACGCCGGTCAATGCGCCAGACTTCCTGAACCTTATCAATCCGAATCGGGATGCGGCCATTCTGGGCCAGGTGCCTCCGCAGGAAGCGCTGGATAAAGCTCAGAAGGACGTTGAGAATCTGTTGGAACAAAATCAATAGCCATACTCTTGAGGGGAGTGGTTGCCAAACAATCGCTCTCCTCATTCATTGCCTCCCGACTCAGGCAGAAAGGGGAATGACCATGGCCTCAGCCGCCAATAAGAATAGAATGGGCTTGCAGCAGCGCAAGGAAGCAAGACAGGGCTTCATATTTGTATCTCCGTGGATCATCGGTTTTCTGGTGTTCACGGCCGGTCCGCTGATTTTCTCGCTTTATGCGAGCTTTACCAATTACGATATCACCTCGCGGCAGGAATGGATCGGAACGCAAAACTACACCAATATGTTCTTCCATGATCCCTTGTTCTGGAAGTCGCTGTACAACACGTTATATTATGTCGTCATCAGTGTGCCGCTTACCACGCTCGGCTCGCTTTTGCTGGCCGTTATGCTGAATCAGAAGATTCCCGGCATGAAGGTATTCCGGACGGTCTTTTATTTGCCTTCCATCCTCTCTGGCGTCGCTTTATATATCCTGTGGCAAATGCTTCTGACCCCGGGGACGGGTCTGATTAACGTCATGATCGGATGGTTCGGCGTGGACGGCCCTGCCTGGCTGGTGGATCCGGTCTGGACGAAGCCGGCGATTATTCTCATGAAGCTGTGGAGCGTCGGCGGCGGGATGCTGCTCTATCTGGCAAGTCTCCAAAATGTGCCCGAGCAGCTGTACGAAGCATCCGAGATCGACGGTGCGGGTACGATCCGGCGCTTCTGGCATATTACAGTTCCCATGATCACGCCCGTGCTTTTATTTGAGCTCATCACCCACCTGATCGGAGCCTTTCAGATTTTCCAGGAAGGTTATGTGATGTCCAATGATATGAACGCTCCGGGTTCTCCCGTGAACTCGCTGTTATTCTTCAACCTGCATATGTTCCTTAAGGCATTCAAGGTGTATGACATGGGCTATGCGATGGCAATGGCCTGGTTCCTGTTTGTGGTGGTTATCGTAATGACGATTGTCAATATGCTGCTGTCGAAATATTGGGTTCATTACGAAGGGGGGGATAACCGATGAGCGTCAGAACCGCTGCTCCCGATACCCGTTACTTTCAAAGCCGCAGGACTAAGCAAAGAATAGGGAGGACCATTCTGCTGCTCGTACTGATCGGTTTCTCCATCATCATTCTCCTGCCTCTATGGTGGATGATCTCGACCTCGCTTAAATCGCTGACCGAGATTATGTCGTTCCCGCCGACCTGGCTTCCGAAGGTGATTCATTGGGAGAATTACGAGCTCGCCTGGAGCAAAGGCAATTTTGCCCGTTATACGCTCAATACCCTGTTTTTGGCCGCTGTCGGCGTTATATCGCATGTATTGTCCAACACGTTCATCGCCTATGGCTTTGCGAAGATCAAGTTCCCCGGGCGGGGCTGGTTGTTCTCGGTCATGCTGGGAACCATGATGATTCCAAGCTTCGTAACCCTGATTCCGCAATATATCATGTTCTCCAAGTTTCATTGGGTGGGGACCTATCTGCCGCTGACGGTTCCCGGTTTTTTCGGGGCGGCTTATCAGATATTCCTGATCCGCCAATTCTTTATGTCGATACCGAATGAATTGATCGAGGCTGCCAAGATCGACGGTGCAAACCATTATTATATCTGGTGGAAAATTATGATACCGCTCGCCAAACCGGCGGTTGTCGTTATTGCAATTATGACTTTCCAGGGCGCATGGAACGATTTCCTCGGACCGCTCATTTACATTAACCAGGAATCGATGTTCAATCTGCAAATCGGCCTGCAATCGTTCAAAGGGCAGGAAACGACGCAGTGGCATTATTTGATGGCGGGCTCGCTCATGGTCATGCTGCCGGTGATCGCGTTATTCTTTTTCTTCCAGCGTTATTTCATTGAAGGGATGAATATATCGTCCGGGACCAAGGGCTAGCAAAGCCTTTTGCAAAAAAGAAATTTCTGCCGGACATCGCATAGCAATCTGGCGGGATACAGGATAGGAGCTGTTGATGTGAAAAAGCTTGCCATTATTCATACGACGCCCGTGACAGTGGAGCCGCTCAAGGAGCTGGCCCGTCAGGTGATCGGTGAAATTGAAATCTTCAATTTCGTGGATGATTCGATTCTGCCGCAGCTTGCCGGCAATGACGGGGATCTCTCGGCGGTTGAATACCGCTGGATGCATTACGCGCAGTTTGCTGAGCAGGCCGGGGCCGACGTCATTCTGAGTGCCTGCTCGTCTGTAGGTCAGCTGGCCGATCGGGCTGACTCCCGAATGAGTGTGCCGGTCCTCCGGATTGATGAGGCGATGGCCAGCGAGGCTGTACGGCGCGCAGACCGGATCGGAGTGGCGGCCACGCTGCAGACCACGCTCGGTCCGACGATGCAGCTGATCAGAGAGAAAGCGGCGCAGGCGGGCAAAGAGGTGGAGCTGGTTCCAGGTCTCGCCGATCGGGCATACGGGAAGCTCATGCAGGGAGACCGCGAGGGGCATGACGAAGAGCTGGCGAAGACGCTCATGGATCTCGCTGGCCGCACCGATGTCGTTGTGCTGGCCCAGGCTTCAATGGCGCGGGTTGTGGCGAAGCTGCCGGATGCTGCGCGGAGCAAGTTTCTGTCAAGCCCCCGGTCCGGCATGGAAAGCGTGAAGAAGCTGCTGGCCGGAGACGGGAAATGAGCCTGCTCGGCATCGATATAGGCACCACCAACTGCAAGGCGGGCCTGTTCCGCGAGGACGGATCCGTTATTCGGATCGCAGGCAGGCCAACGATTACCGGCCACGACCGGAATGGCATGCCGTTCTTTGATCCGCAGGAGCTGTGGCAGACGATTGCCGCTTGCATACGCGAGGTCGCCGGAGCTTTTGATGGAGGACGAAGCGGCAACGGGGGGCGAGGGCTCAATAACGAGCTTCCGATTTCAGCGATCGGCATCGCCAGCATGGCGGAAAGCGGCGTACTGGTGGATGCCGGCACGGGTGAGCCGAAAACCATGTTCATCCCCTGGTTCGACCGCCGCTCTGCGAAGGAAGCGGAGGATATCGCCTCAGAGGATGACGCCTTCGCCCGGTTCCAGTCAACCGGTCTGACGTCCAGCTTCAAGTATGGTCTGGCCAAGCTGCTGTGGCTGCGCCGGAACCAATCGGCAGTTCTTCAACATTCGGTATGGCTGTCAGCCGCGGATTATATCGCGTACCGGCTGACAGGCGTAATGGCGACGGATTATTCGCTTGCCGGACGCACATTTGCCTTCGATATTCGGAGCAAATGCTGGGATGAGGACTGGATCAGACACTTTGGCATGAGCCCGTCGCTTTTTCCGCAGCCGCTTCCGGCTGGAACCGCGATAGGGCATACAAACGGACCGGGCGCTTCACAAGCGGGCCTTCCAGGCGGCATACCGGTGGCGGTCGCCGGCCATGATCATGCTGCGGCGTCGATCGCTGTCGGCGCTGTGAACGAGGGCGATACCTACGATTCCATCGGGACAGCGGAGACGCTTGTCGGCATGGAGACGGACCGGCCTCTGACGAAGGAGGATTTTGCTTCGGGTCTTTCCTATGGACTTCACATCGTGCCCGGCTTGTCCTTTTGGATGGGCGGCATTTCCGCTTCGGGCGGGTCCATTGAATGGATGAGAGGCATTCTGGGAGAACAAGTTCCCCTTTCTTATGAGGACGTTATCCGTCTGGTGGATAAGGCGCCGGATGGACCGACGAATATTATGTATTTCCCATACTTGTCCGGCTGCGGTGCGCCGATGCCGGACGCGAATGCCCGCGGCGCCTTCATCGGATTAACCGCAGACCACGGTCAGCCTCATCTGCTGAAGGCTGTGCTGGAAGGCGCGGCATTCCAGATGGAAGCGATCCGCAGAGCGGCGGCGCGTGCTTCGGGCACAGCCGGCGGACGTATTGTCGCTGTTGGCGGGGGCACCCGAAACGAGGCATGGATGCGCATTAAAGCGGATATATCCGGGTGCCGCATCGACGTGCCCGATCTGGATGAAGCGACGCTGCTGGGCGCGGCTTTGACAGCCGCCATCGGCACAGGCATCTACCGGGATGCAGCGGATGCAGTCCGCTGCGCAGTGAACGGCAGGCCGGCACGGGTATATAAGCCGGACAATAGGCGCCGCGAGGCGTACTGCCGGATTTTTGAACATGGATATCTAGCCATTCAGCAGCCGCTGAGGGATATATATAGACAATTGACGAAGGAGCTGGAGAAAGATGAAGAGAGAGAAACCAATTAATGTTATTGTGCTGAAACAAGGGATGGAACAGGCAGAGAAGGGGGGCTACGCACTGGGTTCATTCTCGCCCCGGTATACCCCGATGATTGCTGCCGTCCTGCGGGCAGGCCAAAAAACACAGTCGCCGCTTATTGTTCAAATTTCGAGCAAGGAGCTGGTGCGCTACAGCATCACGCCCAAAGAGTTTGCAGATGAATTTTACGCCTGCATCGAATCCGAGCAGATTACCGTTCCTGTTGTGCTTCATCTTGATCATACGAAGGATATGGCAGTCATACATGACGCGATTGCCGCAGGCTTCACATCGGTCATGATCGATGCATCGGAGAAACCGCTGGAGGGCAATATCGCCGACTCCAGGGAAGCGGCAGAGTACGCTCACCGAAACGGAGTTTCCGTCGAGGCGGAGCTTGGGATGATCGGAACGACCGATTTTGTCGAGACGGATCATGACGAGGAACTGTACACGGATCCCCAGGAAGCGCTGCGGTTCGTCAATGAGACCAAGGTTGATGCTCTTGCTGTCTCATGCGGCACTGCGCATGGCGTCTATATGGTGAAGCAGCCGAGTATCGACTACAACCGGCTGCAGGCGATCCGCAAGCTGACCCCGGTTCATCTTGTGCTGCACGGCGGATCGGGAGTGCCGGCAGAGATGATGAATAAGGCGATTACTCTTCCCGGCGGCGGCGTCAGCAAGGTGAACATTGCGACGGACCTGGAGCTTGCGTTCCTGGGCGCGCTGGGGCGCGAAGAGCGCATGACGAATGAGGCGTGCAGGAGCCTCTCGCCTGAAGATCTGGAAAAAGGCCGCGCAGCGGTCGAAGCAGCCGTTACGGATAAAATGTTGAATTTCCTTGGCTGCGCCGGAAAAGCGGAATCGTTCGACTATCAGACAAACCAGTAATAGATGATCCGGCAGATATAAACAGGCTTTATCCCTATATATTCTTCCAGGAGTGTGAATGAACGCATGAAGCAGAATGAGAAGAAGCTGTATATGATCGGCAACGCCCACTTGGACCCTGTCTGGCTCTGGCCATGGCAGGAGGGGTTCCAGGAAACGAAAGCGACGTTCCGTTCGGCGCTTGACCGGATGAAGGAGTATGACGATTTCATCTTCACATCCAGCTCCGCACAAAATTACGAATGGGTGGAAGAGAACGATCCGGCCATGTTCCGGGAGATTCAAGGCCGTGTCGCCGAAGGGCGCTGGGTTATTGTCGGCGGCTGGTGGGTTCAGCCGGATTGCAATATCCCCGGCGGCGAATCATTCGTCCGGCAGGGCTTGTACGGCCAGCGGTATTTCAAGGAGAAGTTCGGCGTGACCGCCAAAGTCGGATACAATGTGGACAGCTTCGGCCATTTCGGCATGATGCCGCAAATCCTCAAGAAGAGCGGCATGGATTATTATGTGATGATGCGCCCGATGCCCAATGAGAAGGGGCTGCCCGGCCGGTTGTTCAAATGGGAAGCGGATGACGGTTCGTCTGTGCTGGCCTTCCGCATCCTGTTCGAATACTGCTCCTGGGGGAAGGATCTGGAGAACCACATCCGGCGCTGCGAGAGCGAGCTCAAGGCCCCGTTCGACCAGCTGATGAGCTTCTACGGGGTTGGCAACCACGGCGGCGGCCCGACAAGGGAAAACATCGACAGCATCAAGCGGCTGCAGAAGGAGGACGACGGTCTGGAGCTTGTATTCAGCTCGCCTAATGATTTCTTCGAAGATATGGAGAAGCTGAATCTGCCCTTTCCTGTCGTCCACGACGACCTGCAGCATCATGCAAGCGGCTGTTATGCGGCCCATTCCGGGGTGAAGCAATGGAACCGGAGAGCGGAGAATCTGATGGTGACAGCGGAGAAGCTGTCCTCGATCGCCGCCTGGACGACTGGCCAGCCTTATCCGAAAAATTTTGACCGCGCCTGGAAAAACATCCTGTTCAACCAGTTCCACGACATTCTGGCAGGGACGAGCATCGAATCGGCTTACGACGATGCGCGCAACGAATATGGCGAATCTCTTGCTATTGCTGCACGAGGCTTGAATTATGCCGTTCAATCGCTGTCCTGGAATATCAATATCGAGGAAGAGGAGAACATGAAGCCGGTCGTCGTCTTTAATCCACATGCCTGGGAGAGCCGCGTTCATGTTGAAGTTGAAGTCGGCAGCTTCAAGGACGAGCATGTGCTCGTGGATGACGAGGGACGTCCGGTTGCGTTTCAGAAGGTTCAACCGGCAGCCACCAGCAACGGGCGCTTCCGCCTGAGCTTTATCGCGCAGCTTCCGGCGCTTGGTTACCGGGTCTATAAATTCACAACAAATCCGTCAGCACCGAGGGCAGCGGCAGCGCCGATCAAGGCGAATGATTATTCGATGGAGAATGACCGTTTCCGGATCGAATTCGACCCGGCAACCGGGTACATCGTCTCGCTCCGCGACAAGCGCAGCGGGGTTGAAGTATTCCGGGGAGCAGCGGCCAGGCCCGTCGTCATCGAGGACAAGACGGATACATGGAGTCATAACGTGTTCCATTTCAACAATACAATTGGTGCGTTTGGCGCCGCACGCGTTCAGCTCGTAGAGCATGGTCCGGTCAAATCCGTGATCCGCATCACGAGCAGGTACGGCAGCTCCCATCTGGTGCAGGACTTCACGATGTACAGGGAGCTTGACCAGATTGACGTGAAGGCGACGATTGATTGGCGCGAGCAGTTCAAGATGCTCAAGCTTGTATTCCCGGTCAACCTCATCTTTACCCGCCAGACGTATGAGCAGCCGTACAGCTTTATCGAGCGGGAGCACAATGGCGAGGAGGAGCCGGGTCAATCGTGGATTGACTACTCGGGCATTGCGAGAGAGAACAACAAGCTGTACGGCGTCAGCCTGATGAATGATTCCAAATACAGCTACAGCATTCATAACAAAGAGATGGCGATTACGATGCTGCGCAGCCCGATATATGCCCATCACGATCCGCTTGTTCCATCGGAGACGGGACATTATTCGTTTATCGACCAGGGCATTCAAACCGTGCATTATTCGATTCTCCCGCATGAAGGCAATTGGGAAACGGCAGGAACCGTCAAGCGCGCCGCGGAGCTGAATCAGCGTCCGGTCACGGTGATCGAAACCTATCATCAAGGCGATCTGCCGCAAAAGGATTCGTTCCTGTCGGTCGACAAGGATAATGTGCTGGTCAGCGTTGTGAAGAAGTCCGAGGATAACGACGATCTCATTGTCCGTGCGTATGAAACGACCAGAACGGGTACAAGGGCGGTCATTTCGCTGCCGAAATGGAATCGGACCATTGAAGCGGATTTCGGTCCATGCGAAATCAAGACATTCCGTATTCCGAAGGATGCTGGCCAGCCGGTCACGGAGACCAACCTGATCGAATGGTAAGCGTCGAAGACATAGCAGGGCAGATGTCCGGACTTTGGTGTGATTGAAGGGGAGGAATGAATATGATTGCGAAAGCAGACGGAGTAAAGGAGCTGCAGGAAGTCGGCCGCTATCTGATGAATTATGAGCTGGCCTGGGGCAATGCCGGCAATATCAGTATCAGAACCGCTCCCGACCGTTACCTGATCTCCGCCAGCGGAACGTACCTGGGCGAGCTTGCGGATGACGATCTGGTAGAGGTCGACCTGGGAGGCAAGCCCGTCGATCCCATGGGCAAAAAACCGTCCAAAGAAATGCCGATGCATGAGGCTGTCTACCAGACGAGGCCGGAGATCAATGCCGTCCTGCATGCATCGCCCTTCCACAGCACATTGATAGCATGTGCGGATGTTGATCCTCCCGGCGATCTGTTCGTCGAGACGATGTATTATTTGGAGCGGACCGCACGTGTGCCCTATTGCCATCCCGGTTCCAGAGAGCTGGGAGAGGCGGTGCGGGAGCAGGCCTCCAAAGCGAATGTTCTGCTGCTGGAAAACCACGGCATTCTCGTATACGATACAAGTGTCAGGGAAGCGAGGATGTCGCTTCACACCCTGGAGATGGCTTGCCGTATGGTTATTACGGCCCGCAGTGCGGGAATTCCGTTACAACCGCTTACGGCAGAAACGGTACAGGATTTTATGGCAAGCTCCGGTTACAAGCCGGTAAGGGAGTGGCCGTGATGATCGGTGTTGTGGCAGACGATATAACAGGTGCCGGCGATATCGGCATCATGTTCGCCAAGTCAGGTCTCCGGGCAGATGTCTACGCCTATGACGCAGCCGGGCTGCAGCCCGAAGCCGAGGCGGATGTGTACATTATTGATACGGATTCCCGTTTCGATGAACGTGATGCCGCTTATGCTAAAGTGAAACTAGCCACAGCACAGCTTCAGGCGCTTGGCTGCACCGCTTTTTTCAATAAAACCTGCTCCGTATTCCGCGGCAATATCGGCGGGGAATTCGATGCGATGCTCGATGCGCTGGAAGCGGATTTTGCGGTGGTCGTGCTTGGCTTCCCCAAGAATGGACGCACCACATTGGGGGGCATCCATTATGTCAACGGTATGAAGCTGGAAGAATCCCATTTTCGGCATGATCCCGTTCATCCCATGCTGGAATCGGATCTGGTCAGTATCCTGCAGAGTCAGACGAAGCGAAGGGTGAGCCTGATTGATTTTGAGATAATCGGACAAGGAGCAGAAGCGCTTCGGGAAGAAATCGGCAGGCGCCGGGCTGCAGGAGGCTATGTTATTCTCGACGTTGCCGAACAACGCATGCTTGCCGTAATTGCGGAAGCCATCAGGGATGAACGGATTATTTGCGGCGCTTCCGCGATAGCGGAGGAACTTGCCTTGTTGATGAAAGAACGCGAGAGCGGCGGAGCGGATTTGCTGCCGGTTCCTTACCGGCCGGATCTTGGCATACTAATCGCTGCAGGCAGCCTGACCCCACAGACAGCGGCACAGGTTGAAGCCTACTTGAGCTCAGGAAGGCCGGCATTCCGCCTGGACCCGGAGCAGCTGCTTGAGGAAGGCGGACGCCCGGAAGAAACCGGACGCTTGTCGGATGCAATTGAGCGGACGATTCTTTCCGGAGAAGATGTGCTGCTGTATTCGGAGAACCGGCCGGGCAAGGTAGCACACGCCAAGCGGCTTGCCGCTGACTTCGGAATGTCCAATACGCAGGTATCCAGGCTTGTATCCGGGACGATAGCCGAAATCGCCGACCGGGTGCTGCGAGGCACGGGGCAGAACCGCATCCTTGCTGCCGGAGGTGATACATCGGCGGCCATATGCTCGCGCCTGGGTATAAGCGGAATGCGGATATACCGGGAAATCGAGCCGGGTCTCCCATCGAGCCTGTCATTGTCACGGAAACGCCCGCTCATGCTCGTGCTCAAATCCGGCAGCTTCGGCGGACCTGATTTTTTTGAAAAGGCAATTGAACATATGAAGAGCCGACAGGATCGGTTATAATGGGGTAAATTACCAGCCGGACAGGGATACTGTCTTTCACTAAACCGGTAGGTCCGATTCAATCGCAAGGGGGAATGACAATGATCGTCGTCGAGAGGCGCAACCGAATCAAAGAGCTGCTCATAAAAGAAAGAAGCGTCAAGGTGGCCGATCTTGTGCGTGAATTCAATGTATCCGAGGAAACGATCCGGCGTGATTTGAATCAACTGGAGCAGGAAGGCCTCATCGTCAAAAATTACGGCGGCGCGATACTCTCGGACGATTTGCAGGTGGCCTTCAATCAAATTCCTCCGGTGCAGCAGCGGAAATTCGAGCTGTTCGAGGAGAAGGACGCGATTGGCGCCGCCGCTGCGTCGCTTGTTGAGGATGAGCAGATCGTTATTCTCGATTCCGGCTCCACTACATGGTGCGTTGCCCGCCACATGAAGCATCTGAAACAATTGACGATTGTGACCAATGGGGTGAATATTGCGGAGGAATGCGCTAATTCGGAAGAAGCGGATATTTTCCTGCTTGGCGGCAAACTTATTAAGAAATCGATGAGCCTTGTCGGTCCCCAGGCGGAAGCGGAAATGCAAAAATATAATGCCCATTATGTCTTCCTCGGCACATCCGGCATTTCACTCAAGAAGGGATTTACAAGCTCTGACCTGTATGAAGCGGAAATCAAGCGGGCCATGATTGAAACCGCCCAGAAAGTCGTAATTGTTGCCGATCACAGCAAATTCAACCGTCAGGCCCTTCTTTCCTTCAGCAGCTTCAGCCAAGTCGATATTCTCATAACCAGCGACCTCGTGGAACCGGCCATACTTAAAGCGATTGAATCCCATGGCGTCAAGGTTATCGCCGTTCCGGTTGGACAAGACCACTGAAGAAAGTCCTGATCCTGGCCGCATACCAGGGTTGCCTGCTGGAATAAGACCACTATGGAGCGAACGCTTAAGCCCAATGCTCCACGAATACGATTGGCGGAAGGCAGGGACAGCGCGGGTTGTCGGCTCGGCGATTACGAAATGATCTGAAATCCGAAAAGCAATATGGGTGGGGGCTTAGGAAGGGGTGGCGATTTTTTATTTCATGCAATTTGGGAACGTTCCCAAAAAAGATTAAGCCATTTTTGAAGGAGGGCTCGGCATGTTCCATTTCAATGAAGCAGGTCTGGTTGAAGTCAGCGAAGAGAGAGTGGTTATTGGAGATTTTCGTATACAGGTTAGACTGGATTCAGACCCACAGCCGCAGGAGCTTGCGAAAGCCGGAGTGACAAGAAGCGAAGGGAAAGACCAGCATGGTGCTTACCAGGAATTCCTCCATCTGTTTCAGGATGAGGAGCAAACAATTGGAGTCGAGCTTAAATTCCGCAGTTACGGGCGTTATGCGCTTTGCTGGGTAAACGGGGAGATCAGAAATGCGAATGCCTTCGGCAAGCAGACCTGTTTTGCCGCTGATTGCGGGATCGTCATTCAGACAGGGCCGATTCGGCAGGTTGACGGGTTGATGGCCAATTATCAGCATAAGGATTGGTGGACAAGGCCCCACTTCGATACCCGCATGTCCACGCTTCCCGCCCGTACGCAATCTCTGCTCTGGCGTTCGTCACTCCCGGATTATATTCATATTCTCCCGGTTTGCGGACCGGTCATACGAACAGAGCTGTGCGGCGGTGAGAGCGACAGCCTGCTGTTTCGTCTGTCCTCCCATCAATCCGGCAGGACGAGAAATGATACGCTGTGTTTTGTCATGGGGAGCGGAACTGACCCTTACCGGATCATCGAGGACCATGTCGAGGCCGCAGCCAAGCAATTGGACGGCCAGTTTCTACCGAGGGAGCAAAAAAAATACCCCGAAATTCTCGATTATCTCGGGTGGTGCAGCTGGGACGCCTTTTACCATCAAGTGAATGAAGAAGGATTGTTGACCAAGGCGGAGGAGTTCCGCAGGTCCGGCCTGCCGGTCAATTGGGTGATGATTGATGATGGCTGGTCCTCCGTTCACGATGGTAAATTATCGGCTTTTGAAGCTGATCCCGTGAAATTCCCCCGGGGTCTGGGCGCCGCGGTAGATGACTTAAAGAATCGTTCCGGCGTCCGCTGGGTAGGCGTCTGGCACACGGTTGCCGGCTATTGGGGAGGAATCGATCCTGCAAGCGAACTGGCCGGACAATATGCCGAATATTTGCGGGCGAATGTCCGGGGTGATCTTCTGCCGTCGCCGGACGGCGGACAAGGCTTTGGTTTCTGGCATGGCTGGCATTCTTTTCTGGAGCGTCAAGGCGTTGATTTGGTGAAAGTGGACAGCCAGAGCGCAGTTACGAATTTTTGGAGAGGCCAGCGTTCTATCGGAGAAGCGGCATCAGCCGCCCATACGGCGCTAGAGGCATCCGTTGCGCTGCATTTTGACCATACGATGATTAACTGCATGGGCATGGCGGCCGAGAATGTTTGGCACAGGCCCAAATCCGCCGTATCGCGGAACAGCGATGATTTTGTTCCCCAGGAGCGATACGGCTTCGCCGAGCATGCGCTGCAAAACGCTTATAATTCGTATTATCACGGGGCGTTCTATTGGGGCGACTGGGATATGTACTGGACGAAAAATCATGATGATATCCAGAATGCGGTTCTTCGTTCCATTAGCGGGGGACCCGTGTATTTTAGCGATGCCCCGGGCAATACCGATCCTTCCAGACTGTGGCCGCTGATCTACCAGGATGGTAAAATCATTCGCTGCGATCGGACGCCCAGCCCAACCGGGGATTGTTTGTTTCTTGATCCGACCGTTCAGCATGTGCCGCTCAAGCTGTGGAACACAGCGGGCGAGGCAGGGGTGATCGCAGCCTTTCATATCGGCAAATACGACACCCCGGTCGAAGGAACAGTCGGACCGCAGGATGTTCCGGGGCTTGAAGGTGACCGTTTTGCCCTGTACGAGCATTTCTCCCGCGAGTGCTTGTTCCTGGCGCGCGATGAGCGGCATTCATTCAAGCTGAAGGCAGAAGAGTATGCCCTCTATACGATTATTCCAGTCCGGCATGGTGATGAAGATGCAGAAGCCAGCGGCGGAATCATCCCGATCGGGTTAGCCGGGAAGTATATATCATCTCATGCCGTTACGGATGTATTCTTGGACGGGAAGTCAACGGGAATTGCGCTGCGGGAGGGCGGTGTCTTTGTTTTTGCCGCCGGGAAGCCTCCGCTGGAGGTCTACGTTCAAGGCAGCCCGCGGCCATTCGCGAAGGTCGGCGATTTCTTGTATGAAGTCATTGCCGGAGAGGCTACGGGGAAAGTCGCGGTAGAAATTATGCATGGAAGATGAAGTGTGCCCATTGGCATTATTTGATAAGATGGAAAGTATCCCGGGATTAGATGCGCCGTGATGCAATTATAAAATAATGTTCTAAGGAGCCAAGAGATGACGGTTACTTTGATTCGGAACGTGCGTTTGACAGGCAGTGATGAGCCGACGCCCGGAAATGTTCTTATTCGCGATGGGCAAATAACAGCCGTTGATAGAGATACGGGACCTGGCGGTTACAAAGCGGATGTGGAAATCGACGGTAATGGCCAGCTGCTTATCCCGGGAATGATTGATGTGCATATCCACGGAGCCGATGGCTTCGATATGATGGATGGTACAATCCGAAGCGTCGAGGCGGTGTCTGAGGCTTGCGCCAGAACGGGCTGCACCTCCTTCCTTGCTACCTCCGTATCCTCGTCGCTGGAGAGCCTCTTTGGCATGATCTCCAGTGTTTCCAGGGTCAAGGGACGCGAGAGCGGAGCGAGAATCGCAGGCATGCATATAGAAGGGCCCTTTCTGAACGTGAAGCGCAAAGGGATGCAAAATGAACAGTTTTTGCGCCATCCGGATCTGGATGAAATGAAGGCGATTCTGCAGAACGCGGGATCCTTGATACGTATGGTCACCCTGGCTCCAGAGCTTCCAGGCGGACTTGAAATGGTCGCTTTTCTCAAAGCTCGCGGCATTATCGTATCTGTGGCGCATTCGGACGCAACCTATGAGGAGGCTAAACAGGCATTTCAAAGCGGAGCCAGCCATGTGACGCATTGCTTCAACGGCATGCGCCCGATTCATCACCGGGATCCCGGGATGATCGTCGCGGCTTTTGAAGAAAATCATGTCAGCGTCCAGGCCATAGTCGATGATGTGCATCTTCATCCGGCCATTGTACGCATGCTTTACCGTGAGAAGGGGGCGGATAAGATGGTTCTGATTACCGATGCCCTGCAGGCGATGGGAATGGGAGACGGAACTTACTTATTCGGCGGCCATAAGGTGACAGTCACGCAAGGCGTCGCCAAGCTGGAGGACGGGACGCTAGCATCCAGTACAGTGACGATGAATATGGCTTTGGCCAAAACCGTGCGTGCCGGGATTCCTTTGAACGACGCTGTTCTCATGGCGACAGAGACGCCGGCGAACGTGCTTGGCTTGTCCCGGAAAGGGAGGATTGCGCCAGGCATGGATGCGGACCTCGTCCTGCTGAACGAACAATTCAAGGTCCTGTGGACCATTATTGACGGAAAAATCGTATATCGCCGTTCAAAGGGCGGCGATGAGGCTCTGAAGGAAACTGGCGGCAGCGGGGTGCCGGAATAATGGAAACGGGGGAACAGCCGCCTGCGAGGGAGGCTGTTTTCTTTTTCCCGGCAGGCCTGTGAATAACCGGTTCCCATGCTCCGCCTGCTAATCACCGGAATTCTCAAGCGGCAGGCTGACTTCGCCGGCCGGCTTTTGGATCGCAGGACATGTCCGATGCTATAATAATTCTGTCAATATCCGGTTCTGCAACGAGCCAAGAGAGCATGAGGTGAAAGAGGATGGGCATTCAACTGGAGACATCTGTTTGCGGGCTGTTTCAAATCCGTTACCCGATTTTTCTGGCGGGCATGGCAGGGGGACCGTCAACTGTGAAATTAACGGCCGCCGTTTCTGCCGCAGGGGGGCTGGGTACGCTTGGAGCCGCTTATATGGAGCCTGCAGCAATCCGCAAGGCGATTCAGGAAATTCGTGAGCTGACGGATTTGCCGTTTGCTGTCAATTTGTTTGCCATTGAGGTCCGTGATGATAATACGAGAATCGGAGAAGCCCAGCAGCAGCTCAATTTGCTGCGGGACAAGCTTGGCATTCCCCATGCAGAGGATGGGCCGGTGCTCACACCGAATTTGTTCCGGGAACAGCTGGCCGTACTGCTGGAGGAGAAAGTGCCTGTCATCAGCACGGCGTTTGGCGTTCTTCCTCCGGAATACATGGGGCAGGCCAAATCGGCTGGTCTCCGGGTAATCACAATGGTAACGACTGTAGAAGAAGCTGTCCTGGCTGAACAGTCAGGCTGCGATGCCGTTGTTGCCCAAGGGAGCGAAGCGGGCGGGCATCGGGGGACATTTGACGTCTCGCAGCATCCTTCAGGAGCGAATATTGGAACATTCGCTCTGGTTCCGCAGATTGTGGACCGCGTAGGGGTTCCGGTCATTGCCGCCGGCGGCATCATGGACGGCCGGGGAGTGGCCGCCGCCCTTGCGCTTGGCGCGCAGGGCGTGCAGATGGGTACGCGGTTTCTGACGGCGGTTGAATCGGGAGCACATGCCTCCTACCAGCAGGCTTTGCTGGCAAGCACGGAGGAGAGCACCGTCATCACGAAGGTGTTCTCAGGGCGTCCGGCAAGGGGCATTCGCAATGACTTTATCGCACAATGGGATGCGGGCGGGTTGGAGCCTCTTCCATTCCCAACGCAAAATACGGCGACGCGGGATATCAGAAATGCCGCTCAGCGGGGGAGCAATGCGCAGTATATGTCCCTGTGGGCCGGTCAGGGTACCAGAATGCTGACCTCGGGGCAGAAAGCGGCGGACATTGTGGCTGAGACGGTCCGCCAGGCTCTGGCGATTTTGTCCTGATTCAAGACGGACCAGCTTTCATAACTGGAGAGGCAAGCAGGCAGAGAGCGGATCAGCGCCTCGTCCTCATGCCTCTCATTCTTTTGATTTCATCGAAAATCCGGCTCACGCCTTCCTCGATCTGCTCCTCCCGGACCTGCGTTATACTCAGCTTCAGCATCGGTCGTACCGCAAAGCCGTCCAAGTAAGAGTCATCCAATGCCTTCAGTACAATTTGCTGCTTGCCAAGCCGGTTCAGCAGAGTTGGAATCTGCAGCTCATCCGGCAGGAGGATATGGGTATGAACGCCAGATTGAACCGGGACAGGGCGGATATCGTCCAAATCATTGTAAAGGGCAAGCGCGCGGTTCAGCTGCAGCATCCGGTTGTGGTAGGTAGCGACGATCCGCTGCTTGCGCCGCTCGAACATGCCGCTTTGGATATAGATTTCCAGGGCGGCCTGCGAGAGCATCGCGCTGTCGATATCGGACAGCTGCTTATACGAGCTGAATATGGGCTGAAGCGAGTGAGGAAGGACAGCCACGCCAACCCTGAGCCCGGGAAACAGTATTTTCGAATAGCTTTTCAAATAGATAACATGGGACGGGCCATAAGCAAAGATAGGGTCGGATTTGCTGTTCGTCTCCAGATCCGCCAAATAATCGTCTTCGATAATATAGACATCATAGCGTTTGGCCAGCCCGGCAATCGCTTTTTTGGTATCCTCCGTATACGAGGTGCCCAGCGGGTTATGAAACCGGGGAATCGTATAAAACAGCTTGATGCTGCCGGTTTGGAACAATTGCTCCAGTTCATTCAGATCTATGCCCTTCTCCGTTCTGGTAATCCCCCGGGCGGGGATGCCGTAGCAATTCAGCAGCCGGACGAACAGATGGTAGCTGGGCTGCTCCAGCAGCACGGTATCCCGGCCGCTCGGGAAGGGCATCGTGGTCAGAATGGCCAGCGCCTGCTGAACGCCCGATGTGACCATGAGATGCTCCGGCCGGGTAAAGACCTGATAGTCCGCCAGATGCCGGATCAGCACATGAAGCAGCGAAGGGAGGCCTTGAGCGGTTCCGTAGGTGAACAAATCGGTCCGGTATCTGTCGATTGCTTTGTTGAGGCAATGCTGAAAATCCAGATAGGGGAACAGCTCGGGATCGGGCGCCGTACTGATCGTTGGCGGCGTCCTGGGAGTTCATTACCGGAAACGAAAAAAAGCGGATTATACGACAGAAGTCAAAGCAGGATGATCTTGGCGGCGGCAGGCGCACTCATGAATGAGGGAGCTGGTCTGCCCTGCTCCGATACTATAATGTCTGCTTCGGGAAGCTGAAGAAGCGGCTGCAGGCTTGCTTTTTACCAAAACTTCAAGAAAGCCCGCTGTAAACTGAATGGCCTTCTTTACAGAGCGTCAGCAGGCGATAAGTGTTTCCCTCCCCTGGCTGCTATTTCAATTCCGGAGCATTTCGTATTATACTGGTATTGTTTCTAATACCGGAAGGGGAGAACTATCATTAACACATTAAAGAAGCCCAACGAATTTCATTCCCGTGATGTCATCAGCCTCCTGGAGACAATAAATGTGCAGACAGGCGAGCGTACGGTCCTGGCTCAATTTGATTATCTCATCGAAGCCCCCAACTGGACACGCGACAACAAGCGGCTCATTTACAACAGTTTTGGACGCATCCATTCTTACGACATCGCCTCTGGCGAAAGCACGGAGATCGAATCGGGCTACGCCTCGCACTGCAATAATGATCATGTGCTTTCTCCCGATGATTCCCAAATCGCGGTCAGCCACCATACGCGCGAGGATGGTCAATCCCGCATTTATGTGTTCCCGCTTGCGGGCGGCGCTCCGGAGCTGATTACTCCAATGGCACCGAGTTACCTGCACGGCTGGTCGCCGGATGGCGAAACATTGGCCTATTGCGCGGAGCGCAACGGTCAATACGACATCTTCACCATTCCGCGGATTGGCGGCGTTGAGACGCAGCTGACCGATCTTCCCGGACTTGATGACGGACCGGAATATTCGCCGGACGGCCAGCATATCTGGTTCAACTCGGTGCGTTCCGGACTTATGCAGGTATGGCGCATGAAGGCCGATGGCAGCGAGCAGACGCAAATGACCTTCGATGAAAGCAACAACTGGTTCCCGCATGTATCGCCCGATGGCAAATCGGTTGCTTTTATAGCCTACCGCAAGGGCGACGTCGCTCCAGGCGATCACCCCGCGAACAAGGATGTCGAGATCCGGCTGATGTCAAGCGATGGCGGCGAATTCAGCACGCTGGTCAGTCTGTTCGGTGGACAAGGCACGCTCAATGTCAACTCCTGGTCGCCTGACAGCCAGCAGCTTGCATTTGTAAGCTACCGGCTGAAGGACTAAAGATGCAAACAGCAACAAACAACAAAGAGGCTTCCGTTTATCGGAGGCCTTTTCATTGTGTTCGATATCAGGGATGCATCGTGCCGCGCAATGGACTGCCCCACAGGAGTGCGAAAAACCGCGGCGGCGGCAGTGCACGTCACCGCGTTCTTCTCTGTGCTTGTGATGATTCGCTATCTATTCTTAAGGTATACTAAAAGTGAACTGCGGGCTATTGCCGCAAAACAACCCAGTAAGATTGAAGGTGTGAATCCATTGAAGGTAACAGACAAGAAGGAGCAGCTCGCCACATTCGCAGGCGGCTGCTTCTGGTGCATGGTGAAGCCGTTTGACGAGCTGCCGGGCATTGTCTCGATTATTTCCGGCTATACGGGCGGTCATACCGTGAATCCGACCTACGAAGAAGTATGCACCGAAACGACAGGACATGCCGAAGCGGTGCAAATTACGTTTCAGCCGGATATATTCCCCTACGAACGGCTGTTGGAGCTGTTCTGGCAGCAAATCGATCCTACTGACAAGGGCGGACAATTTCATGACCGCGGTTATTCATACCGGACGGCGATATTTGTCCATAATGAGGAGCAGCGGGAGAAGGCGGAAGCCTCCAAGCGGGCGCTGAAGGCAAGCGGCCGGTTCAAAGGTCCCATCGTGACGGAGATTGTGACCGCAGGACCGTTTTATCCGGCTGAGGAGTACCATCAGGATTATTATAAATACCATCATGTGGATTATAATATGTACCGGAAATATTCGGGTCGGGATGATTTTGCCCAGCATAACTGGAATACCGCGAAGGATAAGAAGCAGCTGCGCAAGCAGTTGACTGCGCTGCAATACGAAGTCACCCAGAACGGGGCAGCCGAGCCCGCCTACCGAAATGAATACTGGGACAATGACCGGGAAGGGCTGTATGTGGATATTATTAACGGCGACCCGCTGTTCAGCTCACTGGATAAATTCGATTCCGCGACCGGATATCCCAGCTTCTCCAAGCCAATTGAAGAAGGCTTTATCCGCGGGGAGGGGGATTTAAGCAGCGGGCAGGTCCGAACGGCAGTACGAAGCCGCTTGTCCAATTCCCATTTGGGCCACCTGTTCAACGACGGTCCGGGGCCCACGAGATTGCATTACCGCCTGAATTCCGCTTCTCTGCGTTTCGTTCCCAAAGAGATGTTGGAGCAGGAGGGGTATGGCCGTTATGTAAAGTTATTTACTACGAACGAGTCCTGTTATCTGCGAGAAATAAACCCGGAATATCTGCGTTGAGATATAACTCATAAGAAATATAACTTTACGGAAATATAACTGTATAGTAATATATAGACATGAAACCGGATAATCTGTTTGAAATATTGGCCGAACCGAACCGGAGAACGATTCTCGACTACTTGCGGGTCAAGGAGCGCTCGGTCGGAGAGCTGGTCGCTTTGTCATCCCTTAGTCAACCTGGCGTATCCAAGCATTTGCGGATTTTGCGGGACGCCGGTCTCGTGTCCGTACGCAAAGACGCGCGGAAGCATCTGTACATCCTGAGCGCGCAGCCCCTTGCGGAAATCGACCATTGGCTGGAGCCGTACCGGCAGTTTTGGTCCAATAAACTGGACGACCTGGTAAGGCAATTGGACGAGGAGGAGGAGTTGTAAATGTTAGCTGTCATACAGCAAACCGAATATGGCTACACAGCCCGATATGAGCGCCGGCTCAAGCATTCCGCACAGAAGGTATGGTCCTATTTAACGGAGAATGAGAAGCTGGCCAAATGGTTTTCCGAGCTGAGTGTTGAAGATTTGCGGGCGGGCGGGATCATTAAATTCGACATGCAGGACGGCACGTTCGAGGAAATGAGCATTCTTGAGCTGAAAATGCATTCCGTGCTGGAGTATACTTGGGGAGAGGACCGAGTCCGCTTCGAGCTGTATCCCGAAGCGGATGGCTGCCGGCTCGTCATGATTGAGAAGATCAACAAGCTGACCGATCATACGCCAAGGGATCTTGCCGGCTGGCATGTCTGTCTGGATGTGATTGAAGCGCTTCTGGAAGGCCAGACGATTGAGAACAGACAGGACTATTGGAAGACATGGTATGAGAAATATGCTGCTGCCATCGGGAACCTGACCCATCAGTGATTCACCGTGGCATAGTTAGCTAAAATAAGGGAAGCTGCCAGCATGGTGGCAGCTTCCCTTATTTTTGTGAAGACGGTTTCGCATGTGCGGCCCGTTTTTCACCAGACGTTTAAACAGATCATTCAGCATGGCGGGTATGAAGCTGATCGATGAACTGCCGCATGCTTTCGCTTCTGGAGATGACCAGCCGTTTCAGGGACAACGGGTTCTGATTCGATGTCGTCAGGCCGTTATCGAACGAAAAGGCATAGGAATATCCCGCTTTTTGCAGCAGCTCCATCGTTGTTTTGCTGCGGTGCCCGTAAGGGTATGCGAAAGCGTTCGCCGTGCTCCCGAGCTTTTCTTCGATGGTCGCCCGGGAGCCCGAGATCTCATCGAACTGCCGCTGCGGTGACAGCAGAGGCAGCTGCGGGTGAGTACGGGAATGGGGCATGATGCCCCAACCCGCCAGCTGAAGATCCCCAGCCTGCTGCCAGCTCATGAAATCATGGCCGCCGAGCCAATCGGTTATGACGAATGCCACAGCCGTGAAGCCGTATTTCTGCAAAATCGGAAAGGCTGTCTGGTACGCATTGGCATATCCGTCGTCAAATGTGATCAGCACAAGGTTCGCCTTCACGGCTTTCTTCTGTTCCATCAACACGGAGAACTGAGCCAGATTGATGGTTTGGTAATGGTGATCATGCAGATATTTCATTTCCTCCTGAAATTTCGCAGGCGTGGTGACATAGGCATTATGGGGATGATCCGCAATGGAATGATAAGTCAGGACCGGAATGGTAAATTCATCAGCCAGCGGACCGGATGCAAAGGCATGGCCCCCGGTGAACCAGAACATATCCTTGACCGTAAACAGGGTAAAGGAAAACAAAAAGACGGCAGCAGTAAGCGTTAGTCTTCCCATGGTGATTCTCACCGTCGCATTCCTCCGATTATGCTCATATAGGATCACTATAACATGAAAAAATTTGGTTTGAAATTCTTCTTGTCTCTGTGTTATTATAAAAAACATCAAATATTTCAGGCGTTGAAGAGAAAAAAGTACGAAGGCGCTTATGTCCAGAGAGCAGAGGGAAAGCTGAAACCTTTGCCATAATCCTTGGTATGATGTCCTCTCAGAGCTTTTGACCGAAAACCGGAGCCCTGTTGGTTCAGGCGTGTAGACTCGAACGGAATGGCACACGATATCGTGCTGAAGGCAAGGTTTCCTTGCCTCATGAGGCTGAAGAATCGCAAGATCTTCGGCAAATCAGGGTGGTACCGCGAAAATCAACCCCTTTCGTCCCTTTAATCCGGCAGCAGGTCTGCCAGGGTGGGATGAGAGGGGTTTTTATATATTCAGGCAGGCGATGAAGAGAAAAAAGTACGAAGGCGCTTATGTCCAGAGAGCAGAGGGAAAGCTGAGACCTTCGCCATAATCCTTGGTATGATGTCCTCTTGGAGCTTTTTGACCGAAAACGGAAGGTCCCGCACTATAGGACCGGTGTGTAGGCTCGAACGGAATGGCACACGTTACCGTGCTGCAGGCAAGCACTCCTTGCCTCATGAGGCTGAAGAATCGCAAGATCTTCGGCAAATCAGGGTGGTACCGCGAAAATCAACCCCTTTCGTCCCTTCAAACCGGCAGCAGATCTGCCTGGCTGGGGATGAGAGGGGTTTTTATATTCGGAGGAGGAGATCACTATGGGAAAATCGTTAGCGACGACAATGTCCGCGAGTCACACGGAGAAGCAAACAGAGAACCCGATAACCGGATCGGAGGCTCTCTTGCGCGGCCTGCTGAGCGAAGGTGTCGAATGCGTATTCGGCTATCCGGGTGGCAATGTCCTTTATATCTATGACGCGATGGTCGGCAATCCGGACTTTAAGCATCTGCTGACCCGCCATGAGCAGGGGGCGATCCATGCTGCGGACGGTTATGCCCGGTCAACCGGGAAGATAGGGGTGTGTATCGCTACATCGGGTCCGGGAGCGACAAATCTGGTGACGGGAATCGCCACCGCCTTTATGGATTCGGTTCCTCTCGTTATCCTTACAGGTAATGTTCCCACAACCGTGATGGGTACGGATGCTTTTCAGGAAGCGGATATCGTAAGCATCACAATGCCGATTACCAAGCACAGTTACCTGGTCCGGGACGCCAACGACCTGCCGCGCATCATCCATGAAGCCTTTTATCTGGCGGGCACCGGAAGAAAGGGACCGGTGCTGATCGATATTCCGAAGGACGTATCCAATCAGCAAATAACCGCACAGCCGGTTGAGCGCATCAATCTGCGCGGTTACCATCCGGAACCAGCCCTTAATCCGGCGGAAATCCATTCGATTATCCAGGCTATTGCCGAATCCGAGAAGCCGGTCATTATCGCGGGCGGCGGGGTTATTTATTCCGATGCATCCAAGGAACTGCTGGAATTCGTGGAGAAAACGCGGATTCCGGTAGCCGCCACTCTGCTTGGATTGGGCGGATTTCCAAGCTCCCACGAGCTGTGTATGGGCATGCCGGGCATGCATGGCACCTACACGGCGAATATGGCGATCCAGCAGGCCGACCTGATTATCTCTATCGGTTCACGGTTCGACGACAGGATCACGATGAAGATAGACGGCTTCGCTCCGCAGGCCAAAAAAATTGCCCATATCGATATCGATCCCGCCGAAATCGGCAAGAACGTACACACGGAGCTTTCATGTGTAGGCGATATTAAAGCTGTATTGGCTTATGCCATACCGGAAGCCAAGCCCGCCCGGTCAGACAGCTGGATCAGGGAAATCCTGCAAAACAAAGCGGCTTATCCGCTGCGCTACGACGATTCCGGATCGGAATTGAAGCCGCAATATGTCATTGAAATGATCAGCGGCACAACAGGCGGCGAAGCCATCATTACGACGGATGTCGGGCAGCACCAGATGTGGACCGCACAGTTCTACAAATTCAAGCAGCCGCGTTCACTGCTCACTTCAGGGGGACTCGGCACCATGGGATTCGGTTTTCCGTCTGCAATGGGCGCGCAGATCGGCAATCCGGACAGACTGGTCATTTCCATTAACGGCGACGGCGGAATGCAGATGTGCGCGCAGGAGATGGCCGTTTGCGCAATCCACCAGATCCCTGTGAAAATCGTGGTTATCAACAATCAGGTACTCGGGATGGTCAAGCAGTGGCAGGAACTGATTCACGAACAGCGCTTCAGCCACATCGAGCTTGCGGGAAGTCCGGACTTTGTCAAGCTGGCAGAAGCCTATGGAATCAAGGGGCTGAGGGCAGAGACCAAGGCTGATGCCGCCCGCGTCTGGCAGGAGGCGCTGGATACGCCCGGTCCGGTACTTGTCGAATTTGTGGTTCCGAAGGAAGAGAAGGTTTATCCCATGGTTTTCAGCGGAACGGCGTTAGATCAAATGGTAATGGGGGAATTCCAATGAATGAACAGCACACAATTTCCATACTGGTTCATGACCAGCCGGGTGTACTGCAGCGCGTTTGCGGATTGTTCGGCCGACGCGGCTTCAACATCGACAGCATCACTGTCGGGAGCAGCGAAGAGAGCGGCTTATCGCGGATGATTATCAGGACAACAGGCGACGAAAGGACGGTCGAGCAGGTGGAAAAACAGCTGAACAAGCTGATTGACGTGATTCGCGTCGTTCCTCTAAGTGCAAGTCCTATGGTTGCCAGGGAGCTTGCCTTGATCCAGATCAAGGCGGAACCGCCGCTGCGTCCGGAGATTATGGGTGTTGTCTCGGCTTTCCGGGCATCTGTCGTGGATATTGGACATCACAGCATGATCATTCAGGCTGTAGGCGAAACCGACAAAATCAATGCAATCCTGAAGCTCCTTGAGCCCTATGGAATTATGGAAATATCGCGTACCGGCACGACCGCCATGACGCGCGAAATCCCGGTTGAGACGCAGCTAAGCCGGAGCAGCCAAGCGGCAGACGCAGTCTGATGTCCGCAATCTATCGGAGGAACATAAATCCTATCCCTTGCAAGGGTAGGATTTATTTTTTTGCCGGGCTGCAAGAGTATAAAATGTTCGCTATCCCCGCACCTGCAAGGTGGTATAATAGCCGTATTGGCTGCTTTATGGCCGCCGCTATGCTGATTATTGATTATGATAGACGAAAGGTAAGTTGACCACCAATGGGCATGGGTTTCAAATCATACTTCAACAACCTCAGACTTCAATTAGGACCCCGTGCATGGCATAATTTCTGTTACGATGCCGGCGCTTCCGTTCTGTTCAGCTTCTTTAATGTGGTATTTAATCAATTTTATGTGCCTATGGCGATTCAGGAAGGCGCAAGCAATATTCAGGTCGGGCTTCTGTCAGCCTCGCCTGCGATCGGTCTGCTGTTCTCGCCGATATGGGCAGGATGGATTGAACGGTCCAATCCCAAGCCTTTTATGGTCATTCCCAATTTAATCGGAAGAGCACTGATCGTACTGCCTGCTTTTTTTGGGGTTCCGGTCGTGTACGTGGCGGTAGCGCTGCTGTTTCAGCTGATGATGGGCATACAGTCCCCGGCTTACGCTTCGCTGATTGTCCGGATGTATCCTCCCCAGCATCGCGGGAAGCTGATGGGCAATGTCCGGGTAGCGATGGGGGTTCTCATGATTCCGCTTGCTTTCGTGGTCGGGAGCTGGACAGATGCATCCGGGCCGCGCGGGCCTTTGTTATTTGCAGCCGCAGCCGGAGTAGTCTCCATTCTGGTATTCACCCGCGTCCGGGCCAAGAAAACGGCGCCTGTCAAGGCGTTGTCCGTCAAACGCTCCTCGCTCAGGGATCAGCTGCAGCTGATCAAGCATAACCGCGAGCTTGCCATGTTCTTTCTGGCCTGCACCTTCACAGGGTTTGGCAATATACTGGCCATGCCGCTCTATCAGATCATTCAAGTCAAGCAGCTTGAACTGACCAATACGGAAATCGGACTTACCCGCGTAACTTATTTCAGCTGCCTGCTCATTACTTACTTCGTGGTCGGCGTCGTTATTGACCGGTTATCGGCGAAGCATACGGTGGCGTTCGGGTTTGCCGCTTTTTCAATGGTGCCGCTGTTATATGGCCTGTTCGGGAATTATCCGGCCGTTCTTGTCGGCAGCGGAATTCAAGGTGTGGGGGATGCAATCTGGGATATCGGCTTTCTGGCCTATGTCTTCCGGCTGGCACCGGGCAGGGAAGCCGTTGTGTTCGGCCTTCACCTGATGCTGTTTGGCATACGGGGCACCATCGGTCCTCTTCTGAGCACCTATCTGTCCGATTCTCTGCCTGTGGCCGACCTGCTCTATGGCGCCTCTGTATTTGGCTGGATGGGATTTCTCTCTTTTGCCATCTATGCCTGGAAAACGAAAAAACAGCCTGCGACTGCCCTGTAGTCGCGGGCTGTTGGTTTTATCCTGCTGCACACAAGCGCGGATCAAGCTTGAAAAGAAGAACTTTCTATATAGTCGATAAAACGTTTGGACGCGGGGGATTGATAACGGTCTTTCCTCCAGTATAAGCCAACCTCCCAAATCCACCCCTCCTCCTCGATAGGCAGCCATGCCATGCCCTTAACCGCAAGCCCTTCAGACCGCGGCAGAACGGATACTCCAAGACCTGCGGCGACAAACCCGGCGACGGTGGTCAAATCTTCCGCGTCATAGGTCGCAGTCAGAGTGAATCCCATATGCTGAAAACGGGTTAATAAGGAGCTTTTAAGTCCGCAGTTTTTATCGAGCCCGACGAAAGGTTCACCAGTCAGTTCAGTCAGACTGAGTGAAGCGCGGTCAGCGAGCCGGTGGGTGTTGGAAACAACCGCATAGAGCGGGAGACTCTTAATGAGCCGCCATTCATAATTATCAGTGGCTGGACGCTCGGATGTGATCATCAAATCGGAATAACCGTTGTCCAGCTGATTGTATATTAATTCGTAGTTGCCCTGCGTCAACTCAAACCGAACCTGCGGGTGCTTAAGCTGGTAGTCCCGGACAAGCTTGGGCAGCAGATCTGCTCCGAGAATATTCAAGTAAGCAATCCCGATCACGCCTGTCTCCGGATTGGACCACTCGTCGATTTCCTGCTTCCCCTTTGTTATTTCCTGTATCGCCCGCTCCACCCGTTTGGCGAACATGCTCCCGTACCGGTTGACCTGAACATTCCGGCCTTTCCGGTCAAACAAGGGAACGCCCAATTCCGTTTCGAGCTTGGATATGGCATGGCTGAGCGCAGGCTGAGTAATGGATAATGCTTCTGATGCCTTGGTCATATGCTGAAGTCTGGCCACGGTCAGAAAATAGTCCAGCTGGGTAAGTTCCATCTTGTCACCTCATTCATTATTATTATTCATGTGTTTTATTATTATTATAAATTAGACGCGTTTGATATTCAAAGCTAAGATATAAATAACCGCATAATACCCCATACTTTAATGGAGGATATAAGTGGGGCAAACGCGCAATAAATCGAAAAGGAGACTCTATCAAATGACAGCATCAACAGAATATACTGTGGAAAATAACGAATTCAAGGGCAAACGCATATTGGTCACAGGCGGTACCAAAGGAATGGGCGAAGCGATTGTGAACCGCCTTTCACGGGCTGGAGGGACGGTTCTCACCACTGCCCGGTCCATCCCGGGCGATCCGCGATTGAAGGACAGGTTCATTCAGGCCGATCTCAGTACTGCGGAAGGCGTGGAGAAAGTGGTTGCGGAAGTCATGAACCGTCTTGGCGGCGTGGATATCCTGGTCAACAATATCGGAGGTTCGTCGGCGCCTGCAGGAGGTGCGCTTGCCCTGAGCGATGAGGAATGGCAGCGGGCTATCAACAATAATCTCTTCGCAGCTGTCCGTCTGGACAGAGGGCTGCTCCCCTCCATGCTGGAGCAGGGGTATGGCGCTATTGTTCATATTACGTCCATCCAGCGCCGCCTGCCGCTCTATAATGCGACTCTGGCTTATGCTGCGGCCAAGGCAGCCTTGACCACATACAGCAAAGGCTTGTCCAACCAGGTAGCGCCCCATGGAATACGAGTCAATACCGTCGCACCCGGATTTATTGAGACGACTTCCGCTGAGAGGCTGATCGAACGGATTGCCGAGGAAGCAGGTACTGACATTGCCGGCGCCAGGCAAACGCTGATGGACTCGCTTGGAGGCATTCCGCTGGGGCGCCCGGGCAGACCCGAGGAAGTGGCTGAACTGGTCGCTTTTCTCGTTTCCGACCGGGCCGCATCCATTGTCGGCAGCGAGCATGTCATAGACGGCGGAACGATTCCCACGGTCTAACCGTTCAGAATGCTCTGACTCTATAATGAAAAGGAGACGAGGTATTATGCAGCCGAAGCCTATTGACGCATTTATCCAGGCAACCCATACTGAAAATATCAACGCTTTGCTTGACTGCTTCACGGAAAGAGCGGTTATTGCCGACGAGGGGCGAGAATTCCGCGGGCCTGAACAAATCAAAGGATGGAGCGATACCCATTATATCGGTGCGCGGGTTCGACTTGATATCCTTGACGTCAGGCAAACCGGCCATGAAGTCGTCTTAAATTGCAAGGTCGACGGGAATTTCCCGGGCGGACCGTTTCAGTTTACATTTTATTTTACCCTGATGGATGATAAAATCGCTTCATTAGCTATAAAGGAGAATTAAGGAATCCTCAAACCGCTCATCAGCCTGCACCTTTCATTCCATAAGGAATGAGGGGTGTTTTTTTGCAGGACCGGACCATTTGGGCATAGGCAGTGTCCGGCCATACAGATTTTGCACATAACCGTCATAATGTTGGACAAAATAACAAAGCAGGAAGAAATATAGGTTAATGTCTGATAACTGGAAGGAGGCAGGAGCTTGCGAAATTGGAAGCAGCACTACCGATCTTATAAGAAAAAGTTAAACAATGATTCATCTTCCGCGGCTCCTGACCGCATCAAGGAAAAATATAAGGATCAGGAACCCGCAAAGCAGCTGGAAAAAAAGCTGGAAATGTTTCGGGAAGTTTTCGGCGAGAGCGACGATTTGGTCATCCGTGAATTCAGAATTTCCGGTCAGTTCGATGCAGCTATCGTTTTTTTCTCAACGATGGTAGATACCGCTCTCATCAACGATGACATTATGAAGCCGTTGATGAATCCGGCAACAGACCAGCAAAACATCGATTTGCAGGGCCGTGATCTGATCAAGTTCGTATGGAAAAATTATGTGTATGTCGCAGAGTGTTCCATGGAAGACACGATAGGCATCATGCTGGAAGGGGTCAATCTGGGAAATACGCTGCTTTGCATCGACGGGTGCAGCGACGCGCTTCTGCTGGAGAGCAGGATGGTTGAGAAGAGAGCCATCGAGCAGCCGCAAACGGAGATGATGATCAGAGGGGCGCGGGAAGGCTATATTGAAGTGCTGGATACGAACCTGAATCTGCTCAGAGGACGGCTGCTGACCGTCGATATGCGGGTCAAGCTTGCCGCTACGGGCAACAGGGCGAAATCCCAGGTCGCTGTCTGTTATCTGGAAGGCGTAGCAGATCCCAAATTGGTCGAAGAAGCCATGAGCCGGTTGTCGAAGATCAGCACGGACGCTATTCTGGATGCCGGATATATCGAGCAGTTTATCGAGGATTATCCGCTGTCGCCGTTTCCGCAAATTCAAAATACGGAACGGCCCGATAAAACGGCCGCGGCTCTGCTGGAAGGGCGTGTAGCCATACTCGTGGACGGATCTCCTTTTGCGCTTATCGTTCCAGCCATATTCAGCCAATTTTATCAGACTTTGGATGATTATACAGAGCGTTTTCTAATGGGCACCCTGGTCAGGATGATCCGGCTTTTAGCCCTTATATTTTCGCTCGTTTTTCCGTCTCTTTATGTCGCCGTTATTTCTTATAATCCGGAGCTGCTGCCTACCGACTTTGCCGTCGCTGTCGCCGGCGGCCGGGCGGGAGTGCCTTTTCCAGCGGTCATTGAAGTGCTGCTGATCGAGCTTTCCATGGAAGTGCTGCGGGAAGCCACCATACGTCTTCCCCAGTTGATCGGCGGCGCCTTGTCCATCGTGGGCGTGCTGGTCGTGGGACAAGCAGCCGTATCTGCTGGATTTTCAAGTCCGATCACGATTGTTATCGTTGCGCTGACGACGATAGGGTCATTTGCCACGCCTGCCTACAATGCCGCGATTGCCCTGCGCATGCTGAGATTTCCTATACTCATTCTGGCAGGAACGTTCGGATTGTACGGCGTCATGGCAGGGCTGATCTTAATCATGAACCATCTTCTGTTCCTGGAATCGTTCGGCGTGCCTTATATGTATCCGATCGTTCCCGGGAATTGGCAGGCAATGAAGGATACGCTCATCAGGGGTCCTTTGTGGTGGATGAACAAACGTCCGAGCTACCTTCAACCAGGTGATCGGGACCGGCTGCCAAATGATCATGCCAAGGTAGCTGGCAGCCATGCCCTTCATTATATCGACAAGGAGGAGTCTGAGCATGAATAATGCCTACCCGGTCACGGTGATCCGGGCCTGCACCGTCATTATAAGCACCATTCTCGGAATAGGCGTATTATCATTTCCGAATTTTGCGGCCAAAGCCGTGGATAGCGGTGCTCCCCTGTTAACGCTGGAAGCAATGGGAGTGTCAATGTTCAGTCTGGTTATCCTTGCTCTGCTTGTCCGGAAGTTTCCCCGGGAAAATATTATTCAGTTCAGCGAACGCCTGATTGGCAAATGGCCGGCGCGGTTCTTCAATTTGCTGCTTATTATTTTTTTTGTTATCTGTTCCGGTCTGTCTACGAGGGACTTTGGAGAAGTGGTCATTGCCGTTCTGCTGCCCAAAACGCCGATCGAAGTATCCATCATCATCATGTTGATTGTGGTGGTCGCTTCTTCAAGGCGGAGCGTCGTGAAATTCTCGTTTATTCATTCCTTTTATTTGCCATTCATCATCATTGTTGCTTTGGTGATATTCCTGGCATCACTGAGAGATTACGATATGGTCAATCTGCTGCCGGTGATTGGCAATCATCCTTCCCGCGTGGTGTACGCTGCCTTGTCGATCGCTTCCTTGTTTCAGTCCGCATTCGTATTGACCCTGCTTGTTCCCTATATGATCAGACCCCGGAAAATCCTTGCATCTGCGGTATGGGGAGTGATCATATCCGGAATCGTGTACCTGATGATCATCATTTCCACTATTGCTCTATTCGGTTCTGAGGAAACCAAGCTTCTGGCATATCCGACATTGGATGCGGCAAGATCTGCCGTTATTCCCGGCGGGGCATTCGAGAGATTGGATGATATATTCATTATCGGTTGGGTTGTTTCCGTGTACACCACGATATATTCCAATTACTATTTCTCTGTCATTGCAGCCAAAGATCTGTTCCGAATCCGCGATCACCGGCTGTTTGTTTCTTATCTAATTCCTATTGTGTTTGTGATCGCTATGATTCCGCATGATACGAGACAATTTTTTGTTTATGGAAATCTGATATTTATATACGGCATGATATTAACCACAGGATATCCCTTGCTGCTTCTGCTGCTTTCATTAATCCGCGGGGTAAAGGAGAGCAGCCAATGAGTAAAGCGGTTAAAGGCTGGCTGGTCCTGTGCCTTGTGCTGCCTGCCCTGTCCGTGCTTTTATCCGGATGCTGGGACAGGATCGAGATCGAGAACCGGGCCTTGATTCTCGCCATGGCCATCGACGAGGCTTCCCCGGAGGACATGAAGGATGAGATGGTAACCCACTCCAAAGTTCCCCCGTCGCTCAAAGACAAAATGATCCGCATAACGGCGCAGATTGCCGTGCCCGGCAGAGTGCCGCTCGGCCCTGGCGGAGACTCCGGCGGAGGAGAAGGTTCATTCAGTCTTCCTGTTTGGGTCGTCAAAGTGGTCGGCTATACCATAGATGATGCGCTGGACAACCTGCAGCAGCAGATTGCCGATCCCCGAACCTTGATTCATCTTCGCATCGTCGTGATAAGCGAGGCCATTGCCAGGAGAGGCCTCCGGGATCTAAACGATTATTTCCGGCGGGAAACACAGGTGCGCCGCACGACCTGGCTGCTCGTATCTGACGTGGAGGCAGCCCGTCTAATGGATGTAGCGCCGCCTCTGGAGCGGGTCCCGGCCTTATATTTGCTGGCCATGATCGAGAAATCGCATCAAATGGGCAAGTTCCCGACTGATTATATTGGAAAATTCTGGAGCGCCGAATCGAAGCTGGGGCAGGACGGCTATCTTCCCTATGTGTCCATACGGCAAAAGGAAAATATTTTGCTCAAAGGCATGGCTTATTTTAATGAGGACAAGATGGTCGGTTACACAACACCGATCCAGATTGGTGTCTATATGGGCATCATGGGCTTAAATCCGGGAGGCTACTCTGCGCTGTTTGATGTGCCTGGTGTCGGCGTCGTTATGGTGAACACATTGAAACGCTCTTCCCGGGTTAAAGTGAAAATTAACGACGGCATACCTCATGCGGAAATCGATATACAGCTTGAAGCAACCATGAAGGAGAAAATCGGAGAAGCGGGTTCCTTCGACAGCCAGGCAAAACTTCATGAGGTGGAACGGGTTTTTGAGCAGGAGGTTAAAAAAAACGCCATACAGCTGATTAAGGAGACCCAGTTGAAAAAATCGGATGTGTTCGGTTTCGGCGAGAAGATCCGCGCCCATGAACGCTCCTTCTGGAACCGGAATATCAAAAGCGAGAAGGACTGGGAGAACCTGTATGCCAAGCTTACGGCTGATGTCCATGTCCACGTCGATCTGCGGAGATTTGGATTAGTTGCACAAAATAAATCAGAATAGGGGCTGCGCCATGCTGAACATCCATCATGCTGCCTATTTCGTCAGTTTGTTTTTGATTTCGGGAATATTCATGCTTGGTGTGGATCGGAAGATTTATCAATCAGACGGCATGGCGAGAGAACAGCTGATATCCCGCGTGATGGGATGGTCCAATCTGATCGTCGCTGTCTTGGTGTTTCTTGGTTATCTGATTTATTATTTAACCCGCTAGGGGTACGCGGTATTACACGAACTGAACGAGGTCTTCCATCGGCCGTCTCGATTTGGCGCGCCCCGGCTCTCTGGACCGATAGCCGAACGCCGTCATCACGCTCAAGCCGAATTCGTCGTTTCCGAGCAGCTTTTTTTTGTCGAGCAGCTCGTTGACGGCATCCATATCGAAGCCCTCGATCGGACATGAATCGACGCCGATATGCGCCGCCGCCGTCATCATATTGCCCATCGCCAAGTATGTTTGCTTCGAAGACCAGTCCAGCAGTGCCCGCTCGGAATCCAGATGAAGGTCTTCGTAGAATTGCGCGTAGGCTTGCTGCATGCTTTTATAAACTTCTATAGGCATACCCTTTACTTGGGTTTGCTGTTCCAAGACGTAAGATGAGTCATGAGTAAGCCCTTTTCTGGCCAAAATAATAACGAAGTGGCTCGACGTAGGCAGCGACCGCATTGCTCCGGATACGAGCGGTGCGAGTTCCCGTCTGAATTCCGGACTTTGCACGACGACGAATTTCCAAGGTTCATTGCCTCCTGAGCTCGGAGAAAGACGTCCTGCCTCGAGAATGAAGCGGAAATCCTCATCGGATATTTTCTTCGTCGGATCGAATTCTTTGGTTGCATGCCTGAAATAAAATGTGGACAATAACTCCGTTTTTTTTGCCTCGATATCCATCTGTTAAAGTTCATCTCCCGTGAGTCGATTTTGGTTGTTAGGCTTCTTGAATAGATGATACAACGAGCAGGAGGCCATTTATCGGGATGAAGTCCGCTTCTCCGACTTTATACATGCACCTCTAGAGGAACGGAACCGGCATTCTGACTCTTGCTCCCGCTCATGAAAGCAAGGATCAAGGCAATGATCGCGAAACAGCCGCTAACGATCAGCGCCGTGTGGAAACCCGATAATAAAGCCGTGCTTGCCTGTTCATTGTGCGCCGAGACGGTAACCGTAGTCGCGATCGTCGCCAGAATGGATAAGCCCAAGCTCCCTCCTAATTGCAGGAACGTATTCACGATACCGCCGGCGATTCCGTGTTCCTCGGGTTTAACATCCTGAACGGAACCGACGATAACAGCCGTAAACGATGTGCCGATCGACAAACCGAGAACGATAAAAGCCGGGAGAATAAACGATGCGTAACTTTTATCCATATCCATATTGCTTAACCAGAACATTCCAAGCGCGTTGATGGCCTGCGTCATGATCAGAACCTTTTTTGCCCCGAATTTGCGCATGAAGAATGGCGTGATTTGCGTTACGACGATCGATGTCAGTCCCAGCGGCAGGAATGCCAAACCGACAGCTAAAGACGAATAGCCAAGCTCGTGGAAGTATAAGGTCGAGAAATACATGAATCCGGTCGTATAGGAAAACATCAAGAACCCGATAATATTGGAAGTAACGAGCGAACGAAACTTGAACAGACGAAGCGGCAGCAACGGATTTTTAGTATAGCTTTCAATTAAAATAAACACGGCTAATACCAATATCCCGATTATCAACATGGTGATTTTCGCCGCCGACCAGCTACCGTCGACATCCGGCATGGAAATGCCGTAGACCAAAACAAAATTACCCGTCAATACTAAAATCAATCCGAGCCAATCGACGGATTGTTTCTCCGCTTTGGCCGACGGGCTAACTTTAATGAATAACAATCCGATGATGAGCAATAATCCCAGCGGAACGTTCAGATAGAACAACGATCTCCAGCCCGCGGAATCCGTCAGCAGACCGCCGACGATCGATCCGGCAGCCGCCCCGCCGGATCCTAAGGCGCCGAATATTCCCAATGCTTTGCTGCGCTGCGGTCCGGCCGCGAAATTATTGCTGATGAGCGACATCGCCGCCGGGATGGAGAGAGCCGCCCCGATCCCTTGCACGGCTCTGCTGGATATCAGCCAGACCGGATTCATCGCCAAGGCGCCAGCCAACGAAGCGAGCGCGAAGACGGTTAAACCAAGCATTAATACGCGTTTTCTTCCGAGCAAATCGCTCGCTCGTCCCCCGATCATCAGGAAGCAGGCGAACGTGAGGACATAAGAAGTCACAATCCATTGCAAATCGTTAGTCTGCATGTGAAACGCCGTTTGAATGGATGGCAGCGCGACTACGACCGTCGTACTGTTCATGACCTCGATAAATTGGGCAAAGCAGACAATAATAAGCAAGAACATATTCGCTTTGGAGATGCGATCGCTCACTTTATCTCCTCTCCTGTCTCTATCTGTAATATAAATGAGTACATGACAAGTTCCCTCGTTCTTCGATTACGGAACGGAAATGACCAAATTTACCTGGTGTTTCCAGTGACATTTCGAATGTTATTTACTATACTGCAATTCCAATCACTGACTTTATTTTTCAGTCTAATTATTATAAAAATGAATGCGAGTTGATAAAATTGGAAAAAAACGAATGCGAGCCGATAAAATCGGAAATGTCGAAGTTCGATATTAATTGCGTTGAATCGATTTCCGAAGTTTTACAATTTTTTTCGGGAAAATGGACTTTTTTAGTCATAACAGAGCTTTTAAAGGAGCCCCAGCGTTTTAATCAATTACGAAGAAATTTAGGCAACTTGAATACAAAAGGTTTAACCGATACTTTACGAAATCTGGAAGAACATCAAATTATTAATCGTCAAGTATTTCCTACCGTTCCAGTAACAGTCGAATATTCGATTACCGAAAAGGGAAAAGCTTTTTCGGAAGTTTTTCTAGAAATAAATCGCTGGAAAAAGGAATGGGATTCTCCTGTTCAATAATAGGGAAGCGGCTTGCAATCTGTGCCTACATATCTGAATGACCTCTTCTCGTTTATGATGGCGACCGAAGCTTCGATTGCCTTGGAGTCCACTATATCAGGGATCAAACTTTTTCATAAGGACGCGATTTTTTTATATATGCTTTATAAAAGTAAAGTCATGCTCCTGGCCTCAAACCGTATAAAGTTCTTGAACCGAAACAGAAGAACGGCCGTCAAAAAAACGCCTACTCCACGAAAGGAATGGCGTTTTTCTTTTCTTACTGATGATTAGGTGCCCATGATCATGTAGATCCTCCATTGGTAGGGAATAATAATCATACGGAGTCGGCTTAATATGCGTGACTTTACTTTTCTACAGCATATTTAAAAAAATATCCTTCTTCTGGAAGGGAATCATACCTGCTATAGTGGACACCGAGGCCATTCGAACCTCAATAAAACGTATTGAAAAGAGGTTGTTCAAATATGCAGGTACAGTCTAACAATCCCGTTTGGCTTATTACGGGTACTTCGAGCGGCGTTGGAAGGGTTTTGGCGGAGGCCGTTCTGAATCATGGCCATCGCGTCGTGATGACGGCCCGGAATCCCGAATTTCTTAAGGAGCTTACGGATCGTTTTCCGAATACAGCCCATGTCGCTGCACTTGATGTTACCAACTCTAAACAGGTCCTGGAAGTCGTTGAGGAAGCAGAGAAAAAATACGGGAAGATCGATGTTCTTGTAAACAATGCAGGGATCGGATACAGCTCCGCTATCGAAGAGGGAGAAGACGATGCTATTCGATCCGTATTCGAAACGAACTTTTTCGGAGTTGCTTCGATCATACGCGCCGTCCTCCCGGGGATGCGCGAAAGAAAACAAGGAACGATCGTGAACGTCTCTTCTCTCAACGGAGTAGTCGCTATGCCGTCGCTTGGCTATTACAGTGCAAGCAAGCACGCTCTTGTAGGATTGACGGAAGCGCTCTGGCAAGAAGTAGAGCCGCTTGGTATTAAGGTTTTACTCTTAGAACCGGGTGGAATGAAAACCGGAATCATGCAAAAAAATCGTCAAAGCGTCCGAAATCCGGCGTATGACAAAACATCCGGCGCCGTGAAGGATTTGTTGGAAAAACAAGGGGAATCATTTTTGACTGGCGATCCAGAGCGAATAGCGCAGGTGATAATCAAGCTGGTCGAGCAGGAGGACAAGCCTCATCGGCTTATCCTGGGCAATGCTGCCTATGAACAGCTCGTGCAGAAGCTCGATGCAATGAAGGCCGAGTACAGCGCATGGGAAAGTATATCTCGCAGTACGGACTTCCCAACCAACTAACGCAGAACGAACCAGGCTGCCGGCAAGATCGGCAGCCTGTTCAATTAGGTCAGGCAAAACTTCATGAGGTGGAACGGGTATTCGAGCAGAAGGTAAAAGAAAGCGCCATACAGCATGTGAAAGATGCCATTTATCGACTATACTGATCCTGTGGTCCATAACGGATGATTGCGATTGCACGGTCGCATGATCAAGCTAGGAGGGCTTTAGGATGTCGGAACGGTTTCAGGCACTGCTTGTGGAGCATGAGGCAGCCTTCACAGTCGCGGTAAAGCAAGTATCAATGGAGGATTTGCCTCCAGGGGATGTTCTGATCAGGGTATCTTATTCCAGTGTGAATTATAAAGACGGCCTTGCCGGTACCCCGGATGGAAAAGTCGTAAAATCGTATCCTTTTATTCCCGGCATTGATTTGGCCGGGCATGTTGTGTCCTCTGCGGATGAGAGGTTTCATGAGGGACAGCCTGTGCTGGCAACCGGTTACGGGATCGGCGTTTCCCATTATGGCGGATTCAGCGAATACGCGCGTATCCCGGCAGAATGGGCCGTTCCGCTGCCGGAGGGCCTTTCTTTGCGGGAGGCCATGATCTATGGGACCGCCGGCTTCACAGCGGCGCTATCCATTCAGCGGCTGGAGGAGAATGGCATGTCCCCGGAGAAGGGCAGGGTTCTGGTAACCGGCGCGACCGGCGGAGTCGGCGGCTCGGCTATTGCCATGCTGAGCGCTTTGGGCTATCAGGTTGCCGCAAGCTCCGGCAAGGCTGCCGAGACGGATTATTTGAAATCCATTGGCGCAAGCGAGGTTATTCACAGGGATGCGATATATAGCGGAGGCAGCATCAAGCCGATGGACAAGCAGCTGTGGCAGGCTGCCGTAGACCCGGTGGGGGGAAGCTCGCTGGCCGCTGTTTTGAGCCATATTGCTTACGGCGGTTCGGTCGCCGCTAGCGGACTGACGGGAGGGACGGCTGTTCCGACCACTGTGCTCCCTTTTATTCTGCGGGGCGTGAATTTGCTCGGAATAGATTCGGTATTGTGCCCCGCGGACATTCGTGAGAAGCTCTGGAAGCGGATGGGGACGGATTTGAAGCCCGCCGTGCTCGAGCAGCTCGTGGACCGGGAAATAACGCTGAACGAGCTGCCTCAAGCGCTGACGGATATTCTGAAATCGCAAACCAGGGGAAGGGTGCTCGTTCGGATATCCTGATGCCTGGCTGTTCCTAAACTCATTTACAAACGAAATCCGTCATGAATCCGGAAGAATGCCGCTTTGCTCGTGAAGCGGCGTCTTTCGGATTTTTTGCTGCCCGGGGAGAATCCACCTCGGGCTTCCCTTATTCCTGAGCATTTGAGTTTGGATACAATTTGTACATAAATCGGAGAAGTTATTTTAACATCTATGTTTTACATTTAGCAGGTCGCAAGAGAAAGCCTTGATCGGGACAAGGAGGAGAGGGGCGTTATGAACATAAAAGGACTATGGATCGTAAGCTGCCTTGTTCTATTCATTCCAGCTGCCTGCAGCAGCGGAAATTCCGATATAGAGGGGCCAACTCCGCCTCAGGGAACGGGGGACACTGACGGTTGTGAGCGAACAGACGAAGCGGGAAGCGGACGATCCGTCAATGGCGGAGCACAGTGGAAAGGCGAAGCTTGTGATCTCAACCTACAGCCGGAATGAGCAGATCCAAACAGCCGTGAAGAAATATGAAGCGCTCCATCCCAATATCGAGATTGATCTGCAGGTCGCCCAAACCGATGTCAATGATCCCGATAAGCAGCTGGCAGATCAAGAGAAATTCGTTGCCGCTGCGAACACGGCCATGCTTGCCGGCAAAGGACCTGACCTGATTGAAATGGATTTGCTGCCCACGGAGAAATATGTGAACCGGAACCTGCTGGTGAATCTGAGCGACTTGATGCAGCAGGATCCAACGTTCAAGAAGGAAGACTATTTCACCAATATCCTCGATAACTCGCAGATTAATGGAGGGCTTTACGCCATGCCGTTATCTTTCTATCTCAGCGGATTGATCGGGGATGAGGGCGCGCTGGTGAAGGCCGGCGAGCAGGTGAACGACCAGAACTGGTCATGGAGCGAATTTGCCGAAATGGCGAAGCAATTATCCCAAAAAGGCGGGTATGAGCATGCATTCGGCAGTTCCCCGGATTATATGCTGACCGAGATGGTTTCCGAGAACTACGGTCTGTTCGTGGATGAAGCGAATGGCCGGGCGAGCTTCGATTCGGCATCGTTTACCGGATTGATGAAGCAGGTCAAGGCCATGTTCGACGAAGGCGTGGTCTATGATGCGCTTGCCGGCGGCCGTAAAAATATTAAAAAAACATACTTCGAAGAAGCTCAGATTCAGTCACCGGCGGATTATCTGTACGTATTGGAGGCCTATGCCTCACAGGCGAAGTTTTATACCAAGCCGCATGCGCAGGAAATGGGAGATGGAGGCTATTTTAGGGCCCGCCAGACTCTCGGTATCAGCGCAAGCTCGCCCGTCAAGAAGGAAGCCTGGGATTTCATCCATTTCCTCTTGTCCGAGGAGGCCAATTCCATTCCCGGCAATACCTCGGTTAGCAGTGGTTTTCCCATCGACAAAAGCGCATACGACAAACAAATCAAGCAGCTTCGGGACGAGGGGGTTCAGGCCTACAAGAATGGCCCGGCGAACAGTTCTGCGATCAAGCCCGACAGTACAATGCTGAAACGGCTTGATCAGCTGGAAGCCAATGTGACGGGGGCGGTGCACGCTCTCGGGAAACCATCCAGAATTGACGAGATTGTCACAGAAGAATGCCAAGCCTTCTTCAGCGGTCAGAAGTCGGCGGAGGATGTCGCCAAGCTGATTCAGAACAAGGTTGTGCTGTATCTGAATGAATAAGCTGCAGGCGGCCAAATCAACGATAAGGAGGAAGCGGCACTATGAAGAAAGCGAGCATAAAGAAGTTGATCACGGCTGCCAGCGCGGCTGCGATGTCGGATGGGGAGCCCGATGAATAGGCTCCGGCTTCCCCGTTTGCTGCGCAGGGACGGGATGGCCGCGCTTCTGTTTCTGGCTCCCAGCCTGGCCGGGTTTGCCGTATTCTTCGTGATCCCGTTCGCCATTGGCATCTATTATTCGTTCACAGACCAGACGATCGGCGGTTCATTTGTCGGCTTCGACAACTACAAAGAGCTGCTCGCCAGCGGCTCGTTCCGTAAAGCAGCGAACAATACGCTTCTATTCACCGGCGTGAGCGTTCCGCTTCTCCTCGCGCTGTCCCTGATTCTGGCTGTGCTGCTCAATCAGCGCGTCTGGCTGCGCAACTGGCTCCAGACCGCCTTTATTCTGCCGCTGGTTGTGCCGGTTGCTTCCGTCGTTATGATCTGGCAGATCCTGTTCGACTGGAACGGAAGCCTGAATGCCTGGATGAACGGTCTCCACTGGGGACGGATCGATTGGCTGAAATCGGACGGGTCCATGGTGGTGCTGGTGATTATGTATATCTGGAAAAATATCGGCTACGATATGATCCTGTTTCTGGCCGGGCTGCAGTCGATCCCGCAGGATTACTACGAGACCGCCCGCATTGAAGGGGCAGGCAAGCTGCGGCAGCTGTTTCATATTACGCTCGTTTATTTGACGCCGACCCTGTTCTTTGTATTATTAATCTCGATTATCAATTCCTTCAAGGTGTTCCGGGAGACCTACCTGCTCGCAGGCGATTATCCCTACGACCGCATCTATATGCTGCAGCATTATATGAACAATATGTTTTTTACACTGGATATCCAGCGCCTGACCGCAGCCGCCGCGCTCATGGTGGGATGCATCGTCCTGCTGGTGACGGTGCTGCTCTCGGTAGAGCGCCGATTCCGGGAATTTATGGAGTAAATGAGGGAGGGCCTATGATAAAACCACGATGGCTGCCCCGTTTGGCGCTGACTCTCCTGCTTGGGATCATAGCCGTGGCAACGGTGGCGCCGATCCTTCTTACCTTTACAAATTCACTCATGACGGAGCAGGAGATCGGCCGGAATTATGATTTAATCGGCAAGATGTTGGACGCGGCGGCAGGAGGGAAGGACCTCTTCGTGAATCTGAAGATCCTTCCGGATTGGCTTTCGTTCGAGCAGTACTCGCAGGTGCTGATCCAGAATCCGAAGTTTATGAAAATGTTCTGGAATTCGGCAGGAATGGTCGTGCCGATTATCGCCGGCCAAACGGTAATCGCATCACTGGCGGCCTATGCCTTCGCCAAGCTGCGCTTCAAGGGAAGGGACAAGCTGTTTCTGGTCTATCTGATGACGATGCTCATGCCGTTTCAGGTCACGCTGGTTCCGAATTATATGGTGGTGGAGAAGCTGGGATTATTGAATACGACAGCTGCGATAATACTGCCGGGAATATTCAGCGCATTCGGTGTATTCATGCTGCGCCAATTTATGACGCATATTCCGTATTCCTACATGGAAGCGGCCAAAATGGACGGAGCCGGGCATCTGACCATCTTCATCCGGATTATTCTTCCGCTTGTTCAACCGGGACTTGCCGCATTGACGGTTCTCCTGTTTGTCGATTACTGGAATATGGTCGAGCAACCGATCATATTTCTGCAGGATTTGGATAAGCAGCCGTTATCGCTGTATCTGGCGCAGATTAACCAGAATGCGCGGGGTGTCGGATTCGCAGCATCCGTGCTGTATATGACGCCGATGGTTCTGTTGTTCCTGTATGCTGAATCCTATTTTATTCAAGGCGTGCAGCTGTCGGGAGTTAAAGGATAGAAGGTTGGATCAAGATTTCCGTGGAGAGCCTTAGGAGTGATGAAAGTGGACAATCAGACTGATGAACAAAAGCTTGCGGCACGCAAACGCAGGATCCGGTTGATCGCCATACTGTTTTTCGGCATGCTTATCGTCGTTACCCTGTACAGCAACACGCTGCTGAACCTGACGCTGCCCAAGGTGATAACCGGACAGCCGGCGGCGGGAAATCTGGCCCATACGTATCAGGGCAATGCAACCGTCCGGCCTGTACAGGAGGCGGACCTGCAGAACCCGGCGGGCTGGAAGGTAAGCAAGGTGCTGGTGAAGGAAGGCGATGCGGTTCATAAAGGCCAGGCGCTCGTCAACTATGACAGCAGCGATGCCCAGAGCCAGCTTGAGGATGCGCAGGCCGCCATGAAGAAGTTGAAGCTATCCGTCAGCATGCTGCAGTTTAACTATATTCAGGCTGCTCAAAGTGAAGATCAGGCGGCCAAGCTGAACGCTCAAAACGCCCTGGAGAGCGCCCAAATCGATATCGCAACACAGGAGCAGCATCTGGAAGCGCTGCAGAAGACCATAGGGGAAAATCAGCAGCTGCTCGCGCCATTCGACGGGATCGTAACTCATGTCAATGCCATGGAAGGCCTGTCAGGGTCTCCTGCAGGTCCGGATATCCAGCTCTCCAACACCGGTCTTGGCTTCCAATTCGAACTGCAGGTGCCCGCCGCTATTGCATCCGGGCTCAAGCTTGGAGATAAGCTTGAGGCGAAGCTCTCTGAAGATGGCAACCGGGCCATCCAGGGCAGCATCGCGGAAATTAAAGACACCGTCGTGCCGGATAATGGCGGCCAGAACGCTTCCGGAGAAACGCAGACGCCCGCTGCGGCAAACCAGCTCGTGATCAAGGTTCAGGACAAGTCTCTTCATGGAGGCGAGCGGATTCAGGTGGATATTTCACAATCCAGCCAGGATGATGATTCGCAGCTCGTTCCAAGCCAGGCCATCCGGGAGGACAGCTCGGGAGCGTATGTCTATGTGGTTGAAGAACGGCAGGGGCCGCTCGGGAACGCTTTTTACGCAGCGCGCAGGTCCGTTAAGGTCACCGATTCCAATGAGTTTCAAACCGCTGTGAGCGGGTTGTTCGACCAGGAGCAAATCATTATTGAGAGCAGCGAGCCGATTCAGGAAGGCAGCAGGGTGAGATTGTAGGAAGCCGGCAGGCGAGGGATCAGGAGGCGAATTGAAACTTGTAAACCTCCGTCCCTTCAAGGCCTTCTGCGGTACAGATCAACGCTTTGCCATCGCTGCTCCACTGCAGCAGCCCGACATAGCCGGGATCGCCATACACGGTAATTTCGGAGGTCAGCCGATTGCCGTCCAGTTTTCCGGCCAATAGCTTCGGACGCTCATCCCCTGTGCGGGTGAGATAGGAAACGGCATCCATCTGAGAACTTGCCGCCAGATTGCTGAACATGCCTTCCTTCAGCAGAACGGGAGCGTCACCGCCGGAAGCGAGATAGAGTCCCTCGACACCGTCAATACGGCCGGATATGAGCAGTCTGCCGTCCCGGAGCGTTGTAAATTCATAAATTTCCATCTCAACCGTATCAGATGCCGTATCATCGTCCAGCTTAATGGTATGAATGGCCGAGAGACCCGATGTCATCATCAGCTGAATGGAGAGATAATGGCCACCGGGGGACAGCATTGGCTTTAGTGTTTTGGCTGCCATCTTCTTTTGGTATTCAATCGATTTGTCAATCGATTGGGCGTATTTTGCATAAATAGAGTCGTTTATCATGGCAATTGTTTTATACTTTTTTGGTCCTGTTTTTAAATCATACATTCTGATTTCTGATTTATATCCGTATCCAGATAAATCAATATACCGGTTATCGTTCAGCAAAGTCGCCCAATACGAGTATCCATCCCAGATGTCGATGGTCTTGTCGTTCACAAGATCATACCAGACGGTAATGATGTCTTTGCCGCCCTGGACAGAGCTGTAAATAAGCCTGGTCCCGTCAGGGGACAAGCTGCTGGATAGAATCGGCTGATTATGGACGATATCGCGGATCTGGTTGTTGTCGATGCTATAGACGGCGAGTGCGGTCGGGTCATTCGTTTCTCCGCTTCCGGTAGCGTGGAACAATATCTGATCCCCGTCCAGCAGCTTGGCCTCCTTCATGGGGCTGTCTACATGGCGTTTGATGATGGTATCGATACGCAGGCCTTCGCCGGCGGCTTCCTGAAACAGCGAAGGGTCCAGCACAACCGTCTTGTCGCCGTCAATCGTTCGTAAGGCAAGCTCCCCGACCCCCAGAAAAGCTGCAATGATGACGGCCATCAGAACGGCCAGCGCCATCATTCGGAAGAAAGGTGCTCGGCTGCGCTCACTCATGATCATGACCTCCCAATTCAATCGTGACTGTCGAACCCTGATGAAGCTGACTGTCAATGGTTACATGCCCGTTATGACGTTCCGCGATCGTCTTCACGATCGCAAGGCCAAGTCCGGCGCTTCCGCGTTCTTCTTTTTTGGTGCCCGCAACACGATAGAACGGATCGAACAGACGATGAAGATGCTCTTCGGCAATGCCCGGCCCCTGATCCTCCACCCGTATGCGGATCCGGTTATCCGCCGCTTGTTCGGCGGTAACATGAATGGTCGTGTTCACGCCTCCGTATTTGACCGCGTTATCCACCACATTAATGAGCATTTCCCGTAATTTGACCTCATCGCCGATAAGCTGAAGACCCGGCTCGTCGGCGCAATCAATACGGATCCCGTATTTTCTGGCTTTGACCCTCATGTCTTCGCAGACGTCCCTAACCAGATTGGACAAGTCGACCTCCTCCAGCCGGTAATCAAAACCTTCCGCAGCGGCAGTCGAAAATTCAATGATCTGCACGACCTTGTCGTTCAGCCTCTGACTTTCGTCCAGAATATATTTCATGCCCTTGTTGAAGAAAACGGGATCCGTAAATCCGTTCTCCATCATGATTTGCGCATAGCCGCGGATCGTCGTAAGAGGCGTCTTCAGTTCATGGGTTACATTATCGAAAAAGGTTTTGCTCATAGCCTGGGTTTCCTGCAGCGTATCCCGTTCCCGCTCAATAATGGCGATCTGCGCTTTAATCTGCTTGACCATGATCATAAATGAACGGGATAAATCGCCAATCTCATCGCGGCTGAGGGCCGGGGGTGCAGTCTCATAGATCCCTTCGGAAACACGCTCAAGACTGCGCGCAAGCTTGCCCAAGGGCTTCGTGATCCGGACTGCGAGCAGGGCGGCGGTCAGGAAGACAAGCAGGAAAATTCCGACGGCAAACCATCTTACGGTCGACAGGAAGCGGCTTGTAAAATCATACAAGCCCGAGTAATCCTTTACCATATGGATAACGCCGATCAATTTACCGCCGGACTCTACGGGACTTGACAGACGGACAGTGGTTTCCGTGCCGGATTGCCGCAGGGAATAGGCGATTTTGCCATGCAGGGACTCGGCGAAGTCGTTGGTTGCAGGCATCAAATCCGCGTTCAGATCGGATAAACCCTTGCCTGCGGGATCGTACACCGATATCGGGCTGCCGACGGCAGCGCTCAGCTCCTTGACAAGACCATCCGCTTCGAAGCCGATAGAGTCCTGATCCATTGATATATTTCGGGTCAGAAAATACTGTTTGACATAAAGCTCGATCGTCTTGTTGGCCTGAATCATGTCCTGATTGATGATGCCCGAGACATTCTGCTCCGTGATTCTCACAGATACAAGGAGCAGGGCGGACAAGCCGGCGAATATAACGACGGTAAAAGACAACAGGAGCTTATGCCGGATGGGAAACCGGATTCCGCCGGTACTGCTCATGGCATCCGGTACCCTACGCCGAACACGGTTTCGATAACGGAATTCCCGTCGCCGTCGTCAAGCTTTTTGCGCAGCCGCTGGACATGGATGTCGACGGTGCGGGTATCGCCGGCAAAATCGAATCCCCAAACCTGATCCAGCAGCTGTGGACGCGTGAATACGATGCCCCGGTTATCGGCGAGAAACAGCAGCAGATCAAATTCTTTGTTCTTCAGATCCGTTTCCTCGTCGTTCTTCCACGCTTTCCGCTGCCTTCTGGCGATTTCAATTTGTCCGCCGATCGCGAGGCGTTCCGCTGCATTGCCCTGGGATTGCTTGATAACAAGGCCGATTCTGCGGAAGATCGCTTTGATCCGCACAATGACTTCGCGCACGTCAAAGGGCTTCGTAATATAATCGTCGGCTCCGAGCTCCATTCCCAGGATCTTGTCCACCATATCTGATTTCGCTGTCAGCATGATGATGGGGATATTCCAATCCTCCTTCGCCGCGATTTTGCATAATTCGAATCCGCTCCCGTCGGGGAGCATCAAATCAAGCAGGATCAGATCCGGCCGGCCGGAACGGCCCATCGATTCCGCTTCATTCCCGGTGCTTGCGCGCATGACGGAGAATCCTTCTCTCTCCAGGGCATAGACAAGCAGCTCCGCGATGGCCTCCTCATCCTCTACGACAAGAATCTTTTGCTTAAGCATTTATGCTGCACTCCTTAATTTCGGCGCCTCGCGAGGGGACCCTTCGAGTTGCTGAAGTAAATGATCGGGTTGTCTGTCTTTTATTATTGTAGCAAATGAACAGAGGCCATAGTTTCTTTGACAGAGTTTACCGGCTGATTTTACATTTTGGATACATGTAAGCGGGAGCCGGATACATATTCAACAGTTAGAGAAAGGTTAAGGCGGTGTGCCATTGCCTCCTCCATTTTTTACAATTAAACTAAAAATAGACAGTTCCCAGGGAATAAAATATGTGTTATCATTTAATGAGAACAAATGTTCTGATCAAGGAGATGGACAAATAACGGAAGGAAGATGCAGGTATGGCAATGGATCGGTACGCAGAAATAGACGAGGTGATCGCATTCATACATCAGAACATCTATGATCCGCTTCCGCTTTCCTTATTGGCCGGCCACATAGCTTACAGTCCTTATCATTTCACACGCATTTTCAAGGAAAGAATCGGTCTGCCGCCCTTATATTATGTCTCCTCGCTCCGGCTTCAGAAGGCCAAGGATCTGCTGCTGCGCACAAATTTGAGCATACGCGACATCGGTCTGGAGATTGGACAGCAAAGCCTGGGAACCTTTACCACCCGTTTTACCGAGAAGGTAGGCATGACACCGTCCGATTTCCGCAACTCGACGCAGCAGGCGAACAGCCATTTTAATTCCCTGGAAAAGCTTAAAGATTGGCAGACGGCGCAGCTTGTTTCCGATCGGCATGACCGGGTAGAAGGGTCCATTCAAGCGGAGATTCCATTTGAGGGCATCATTTTGATCGGCTTGTTTGCCAAGCCTATTCCGGAAGGATTCCCGCTGTACGGAACCGTGCTGCCGTCACTAGGGGGCTTCTGCTTTACCGGAGTCAAGCCGGGAACCTATTATTTGATGGCAACTACGATTTCCTGGGGAACGCAGGGGGTGGATCTTCTGCTTCCTCAAGCTACTCTGCGAACCCGCTCGAAGAAGCCTATATTCGTCGGCCCCAATACGATCGTCCCCCATCAGCAAGTCATGCTCCACGTTCCCCGTCTGGACGATCCGCCCATTCTTATTTCCCTTCCCTTGTTGATGAATGTGTTCCTCAATCGGGTTCATCAGAACAATGATCAACAAGAAAACAATACCAATAAATCCGGTTTAATCCATATCAAATAAAACAAGACTGTCTTCCTGCATGCTCAGCGCAGCAGCCCGCCTGATAATCCTCATCGCATCCGCGCAGCATTCATCGAACGAAACAAAGAACGGCCTTCGTTCGCATGGATGCGAAGAAGACCGTTCTTTGTATGCCGGAAGACATAAGGATCAGCTGCGCCTTATTCGGCTGGCTTGCTGATCCTTACGTTCAGGAGCCAGCGCCGATACTGGCTTTCTCCCGATTGCCCTGCAGCCAGAAGACAGCGGAGAAAACGACGATGCAGACCAGCGCGACAATGAAATTATAGAAGAACACGCTGCGCATGCCGAAGGCTTCGCTGGCAACGCCTCCCGCAATGCTTCCTATGATCCGGGCAATTCCCAGGCTGAGCAGGCCGTTAAATGTTTGACCGCTTGCTTTCAGCTCATTCGGTACTTCCTTGTTAATAACGGTTACCATGGTCACGGACAATACGATAAAGATCAGTCCATGCAGAACCTGAACCGGCAGGGTCCAGTAGGGATTCTGAATGACGGAGAACAGATACCAGCGCAGTGCGGCAGCAGCTCCAGCCCCCATCAATATATAAGGAATCTTGACATGCTTGAAGATTCGGTTCGACAGAAGCAGGAACGGAATCTCGCTAAGCGAAGAGATCACCATCGACCATCCCAGCCATGCGCTGCTTCCTCCCAATTCCTTGAAATAAAGGGGGAAGAATCCATAATAATAGCCGAGAGTGATCTGAAGAACAAAATTGGCAGCCATATAAACCACAAGCTTCCGGTTTTTTAACAGCACCCAAACCCTCATTTTCCTCCCTTTGGATTGATGTCCCTCTATTGCGGGAAAACGCAGAACCAGCAAAAAGCAGACTGCAAGAATGGCAGCGTAAATGCCGAACATCAGGTCAATGCGCTTCTGCGCGATGAGACCGAACAGGATAGACATGATCGCATAACCGACTGTTCCGCCCAACCGGATATGGCTGTAATTGCCCCGCTTGCGCTTGTCCAGAACCTCCAGCGTCACGGCGTCGCTGACAGCAAAAATCGAGGTCTGAAAAAAGGTAAACAGACAGATCATGATCAGAAGATAAACGAAGTGATTGGACAAAGGATACAGCAGCATGGATATTCCGCTTCCGGCGATCAGCAGCAGCAGGATGCTGTTCTTGGTTCTGGCGCGGTCGCTCAGCGTACCCCAGACCGGCTGGGCGAGAATGGCAATCAGCGGACCGAGACTGAGCAGCGTTCCGATCTGCGACTGTGAGAATCCGACATGTTGAAAGTACAGCGGAATGAACGTACCGTATACCGCATTGCTCATATAGATAAAAACGTAGAAAAACAGAAAATACGCAAGATTAACAGGCATGCTCTCCATCCTTTACTCGTATTGACTTCATCCTGGTGCTATAAGACGGGCTCTTAGAGTAGTTCGATGAATGTTTCAGGATTCCTCTACAAAATTACGCCAGTCAGCCGGAGCTGGGAGGAGGCCGGAGAGCCGGCAACAAAAAAAGAACCCGGTCCGTGCAAACGCTGCACGGATCGGGTTCTACGTAAGACTGAAGTTACAGCACACGTCGTGCGGTAACGTATTTGCTCTGCCAATAGGTTGTGTTCATGCTCGCAATGGTGACCCCTTTGGTGCTCGAGCTGTGCAGGATTTTGCCGTTGCCCGCATAGATCGCAACATGGCTGATTCCGGCGCCTCCCGTATTGAAGAATACAAGATCGCCTGTACTGAGATAGCCCTTTGCCACTTTCTTCCCTGCCGTCGCTTGCGCGACCGATGTGCGGGGAAGCTTGATGCCGCTGGCTTTAAACACATATTGAATAAAAGACGAACAGTCAAATGCGTATGTAACGCCTGCCGGCGCGCCGAAACGGTAAGGAACACCAAGAAATTGGGTACCCGAGCTGATGAGACTTAGAGCCGCGGGCGTAGCGGCATGCGCCGATGGTGTTTGGACGGCTGCGGTAGCTGAGAATCCGATCGCAGCGCAAATGGCTGTGACCATAATGTTTTTCAGGAATGGTTTCTTCTTGAGATTTTTCTTGGTCATGATCGTATGCTTTCCCTCCAAGCGTAGGTGTTAATAAACTGTAAACTGTTTCTTACTATAGCACACTTATTTTTCACCAGGATTTCCCAAAAAGAAGGAAACCGCTGTATCTTCAACGGAATAAACCCGATTATGAGAAGAGAATGAAAAACCTCTCATCTCTTCGGACATGCCGAAAATGATTGCGTTTACAGCTTATTGAATATAAAATTTGATCGAGTGGACGAAGGGGGAGCCATATGAATCGTTTTATTCCTAAGCAGGCGTACATCCGGATTTTCTTGAGTTTATGCATTCTGTTCACGGTCGTCTCCGTACCTTTTGTGTACATGATGACCCATCAGTTCTCCATCTACGCGATGAAACAGATTGATCAGGTGAATGAGACAGAGATAGCACATTCACGGGATAATGCCGAATTTATTTTCAACAAGATGATTGCGTACGGATTTAATATGTATGCGGACAAAAGCATCAGCACCTGGCTGATGGCAAGCGAAGAATCCCAGGGGACCCAGGTCGACGCCATTGTGGCGGCCAATAAATATATGACAACGGAGCCCTTTCTGGACAATGTCTATTTAATTAACATGCGGACTGAGCATACTATCGACCTCAAATATGGCTTATCCTCGTTTCAGCAATTCCGGGACCAGCCCATGCTGGAGATGGCGAAACAAAAAAGGAGCTCTTATCAGCGGTTCTTCGTTCATCAGGTCAATGGCACAACGAAGCTCGCGATGATCATTCCAACCGTCCCATCCGGGCAGCAATCGTTCGGGTATCTGGTCCTGCTCCTGAATGATGCCTTGATGAAGCAGTATTTGCTCAAGGGGGACGCCAATTCGGAGATCCAGTCGTTTATTCTGGACAATGAAGGTAATCTCATGCTGGGAGCTTCCGACTCCACGCAATTGAATATGGAGCTGGCTGCGACTGCGGTGAAGGGTTCAGGCAGCTACACGAAGGATCATAAGGGCGAGTCCTGGTCTGTTCAATATGCGCTGATCGAGCCGCAGGGCTGGTATATCTATCATATGGCCAAGCTGGAAGGCATCCGGGCCGATTTTATTTCCTTCCGTTTGAAAATGATCATATTTGTCTCCTGCCTCGTTGTCGTGCTGATCGCCATCCTGTTCTGGAATTCCCGCCGCACCTATAAGCCATTCTCGCAGCTTGCCGATCAATTGGAGATGAAATTCGGCCTTCATTTGAAAAATAATCAAAAAGACGACAGCTCCATGGCTGAGTATAAAGTCATCCGCTACGGGATCGAAATGCTGGAAGACCGGATGGGGCAGCTTGACTCCTCCATGCGCGAGCACCGGAATGTCATTAAGACCGAATATCTGAGGCAGTGGATTCTGCAAGGAAAGCTGATTACGCCCGTGGAGCATTATCTCCGAGAACAATCCAGTCTGTTCGAGCACGAGGAGCTCTATGTCAGCGTCATCCGGATCAATGAATTCAGCCGGTTCAAGGAGCAGTATAATTTTGCCTCGAGAAAGCTGATGAAATATGCGATCGGCAATATTGCCGAAGAGGTTATCAACCGCAGCTGGTATGCGGAATCGGTCGACCTTGGCGGCGACCACCTGGCTCTCTTGATATCGGGAAATCATGTTCCCATGAACGAATTGACCGGGGTATTGGAGGAAGCCAGAGAACAGATCAGACAGTGGACGCAAATACATATCACTGCTGCCGTGAGCGGTCAGAAGTCGTTGAGCGACGATGTGCGCAGTATTTATCAGCATATTCATGAGCTGACCATGCTCAATTTTATTTCGGGCGCGGAGAAAATCTTTATCGAACGGGATTTTGAAGACTATATGCAGCGCGTTCAACCGCTGGCCGACGATAATTTGCTCGATGAGCTGATCAAGAAGGTGCGAATGGGAAGGCCCGAGGAAATTGCGGCAAGCCTGGACCTGATATTCGCCCATATGCAGACGATGCATTATACACAAAGCAAATTTCAGCTTTCCTTAATGCTCTACACGCTGTTCAAAACGTTCAATAAGCTGCCTTCCGTGGAATCGGTTGAGGGTATTGAGAATATTCTGGAGTCGTTCGACAAGCTCAGCGGAGTAAGGGGCTGGCTGGAGCAGGAGCTGCTCGGCATCATCGACGATATGAGCAGCAAGAAGGGCGCGAGCCGCCGCGATGAGGTCGTTACGGAAATCGTGGAATACGTAAAGAACCATCTCCATGATCCGATGCTGACGATCGAAGAAATATCCGGGCATCTTTCCTTGTCGACACGGCATGTGCGGCAGCTGTTCAAGGAGGTATTCGACAAGACGCTTTCGGATTACATCCTTCAGGAACGGATTGTCAAGGTGAAAGAGCTGCTGGTATCGACGGACTGGACGGTGACGGATATCGGGGAACGGTCCGGTTTTCAGACGAAAAGCCATTTCTTTACGGTATTCAAGAAAGCAACCGGGATGACGCCGAGTCAATACCGGGAGAAGCAGTGATGATGCGATTCTGACAAGGGACTTCCGGCTGAACCAGCCGGAGGTTTCTTTGTCGTTACCAGCAAACAAGTATCCTTAAGCCTATAAGATCCGATCACGCAGGAGCCTGGTCCTATGTGCAGTTCTGCCCCCGACAGCCTGTCATTTCCGGTTTACGCACCTTACTTCCGTATTGAGAACCTTGATTCCATGCGGTTTCAGTACCCGTATTCCATTATCAGAACTATACAGGGGAGAGGCCGGCATCATAAGCTTGGTCGTAGAAAAACAAATCATCTCACACCAGGAGAGGAGACGAAAGCAAAGGTGGCCATACTTAGAGAAATCGTGAAGAACAAGTATTTGTATGTTCTCGCACTGCCGGGATTGCTGTTTTTGATCGTGTTTGCCTATATTCCTATGGCAGGGCATTTGATTGCTTTCAAAAAATATCGCCTGGCCGATGGATTATGGGGGAGCGAGTGGGTCGGGTTTGATAATTTCAAGTTTTTCTTTATGAGCAGCGACTGGTACAAGGTTACGTTCAATACGATTTTTCTGAACGGCTTGTTCATCGTATGCGGACTTGGAATCGCCCTGATTCTTGCGATCTTTCTGAATGAGATCCGCAATCTGGTATTCAAGAAGATCGCCCAGTCCTTCATTTTCATGCCGTATTTTATTTCCTGGCTCGTTGTCAGCATGATGGTGTTCGCTTTTCTGAATACGTCGGACGGCATATTGAACCGGACCTTAATGTCTTACGGAGTAGAAGGGGAGAACTGGTATTTGAAGCCCGGACTCTGGCCGGCCATTCTGACCATTATCTATATCTGGAAGTTTGCGGGGTATTTCTCGATCATCTTTCTGGCCGCGATCACGGGCATTTCGGGCGATTATTATGAGAGCGCGCGGATTGACGGGGCAAGCCGGTTTCAGCAGATTATTCATATTACGATTCCGCTGATCCGCAACGTCGTCATTGTTCTTGCACTGCTTGGCGTCGGACGGATTTTCTATGGCGATTTCGGCATGATTTACGGAATAGTGGGCGACAACGCTCCGCTGTATCCAACAACCGATGTTATCGACACCTACTCGTTCAGAGCGCTTCGCCAATTGGGAGATTTCAGCAAATCATCGGCTGTTATCCTGTACCAGTCCGTTATGGGACTCATTACGATCGTGGTCTTCAATGCCATCGCCAAAAAAATCGACAAGGACTCCAGCTTGTTCTAAAAGAAAGCAGGTAAGCGAATGGAAAATTCAATCCGTCAGGTTAAAACGATGAAAGCGATGAGGGTCAAGACGGACAGATCCCTCTCCGAAAAAGTGTTTATTATTTTCGTTTATGCCTTCACCGGCGTATTTGCTCTAATCTGTCTGCTTCCGTTCTGGCTGGTGCTGATCAATTCATTCGCCACGGAGATAACGATGAAGCAGCATGGCTATCAATTGATTCCGAAGGACTTCTCTCTCTCGGCTTATCAATTTCTGCTTGAGGGCAGGCAGGTGTTCAGCAGCTACGTCGTGTCCACAACGGTGACGGTCGGCGGAACGGTTCTCGCCCTTCTGCTCACCTCCATGTATGCCTACGTGCTGGCTCATCCGAAGGTAAAGTACCGCAACATTCTGAGCTTTCTCACTTATTTTACGATGATTTTCGGGGCTGGTCTGGTCGGCTTCTATATCCTCATCGCCAATTGGCTTGGTCTGAAGGACTCCCTGTGGGCGTTAATTCTGCCCTATATGCTGAACCCGTTTTTCGCTTTCATCATGGTATCTTTCTTCCGGACTCTGCCTTATGAAATCAATGAGGCGGCAACGGTTGATGGCGCGAATGACTTGACGATATTCTTTAAAATCATTATCCCGATTTCCAAACCGGTTATTGCCACCGTAGGGCTGTTCTACGCGCTTCAGTACTGGAATGATTTCTTCCTGGCGCTGCTGTTCATCGACAATTATAAGCTTCATCCGCTGCAAATGATGATCCGGCAGCTCATTTCCAGCATCAACATCAGCGCTTACGTAGGCGGCAGTCAAACGACTTATACGCAGCCTTTGCCGACTTATGGGGTGCAGCTGGCGACCGTGTGCCTGACCATCGGGCCGATTATCTTCCTGTACCCGTTTATTCAGCGGTTTTTCGTGAAGGGGATTACGATCGGCGCGTTGAAAGGATAGTCTTGATCCGGAATCTTCCGGTTAAGAATACAACTTCCGATAAACTTCATACGGGAGTCAGACAATCATTATAGGAGGGTCAAGTCAATGGGAATTAGAAAGATGCTGGCAATGATTATGGTTATATCGCTGATGATGGCGGTGGCGGTCGGGTGCGCATCCAATGCGAAAGAATCCGGCAGCGCAGCCGATCCGGCACCGGCGAACACGGGAGGGGAACCGGCTGAGGGCACCAAGCTTGATCCGGTGACGCTGAAGATTGTGATGCCAGGGGACCGTCCGGCGGATATGGACCTCATTATCAAAGAAGCCGAGAAAAGAATGGCGGATACGCTTAACGTCAAGCTGGATATCGTATTCGTGCCGTTCTCCGATCTTGCCCAGAAAACACAGGTTATGCTGGCGTCCGGGGAGAATGTCGACCTGATCTTTGATGCGCCGTGGCTTCATATGGAGCAGATGGTCAGTGCCGGTTATTATGAACCGCTGGAAGATCTGCTGGCCAAATACGGTCAGGACGCTGTAAAGGTCAGATCCCAGCAGATGTTTGATGCGAACAAGTTTCAAGGCCAAATTTATGCCCTGCCCCTTGGCAACACGCATCTGGCAGGAAGAACGTATGTGGTCCGCAAGGATCTGCGAGAAAAGTATGGCTTGCCGCCCATTAAAACCTATGATGATCTGATTAAATTTGCTTACAAGGTAAAAGAGAACGAGAAGGATGTTATTCCGCTTCTCGCATATGGCCAGCCTGGACAGAAGGATGTTTCCTGGGGCGCGTTCAGAGCCTTCACGGAATACGATCCCCAATTCCTGAGATCGGACGCTTTGGGCCAAAGCCTTGTCCTGTATTACAAAAACAACGACGGCAAAGTCTACAACCTGTTTGACCAAATGGAGCCGCGAATCTGGTCCTGGATTGAAGAAGCCAGAAAGCTGTATCAGGATGGGCTGATTCACCCGGATATTCTCGCACTGAAGGATATTGACTCCGTCATTAATTCCGGTAAAGTGGCGGTGGCTGTCTATAATGAATTCGGCGTGCCGTCCAGTCTGGGCAGCGCTGTAGCCCAGAACGTTCCGGGCGCAGAATTGGAAGCGGTAACGTTCATTAAAATGGAAAAGGGCCAAAACATCACCAACTTCAAGCAAGCGAACTTCCAGGCGATCCCGAAAGTCAGCAAAAACAAGGAACGCGCGATGATGTTCCTGAACTGGACCGCACAGAAGGAAAATTATGATCTCCTGGCTTACGGAATCGAAGGTACGCACTATGAAACGGTTGGCGAAGATCAATACAAGCAGATCGGATCGAACTATTCCTATTTCCCGTACGCCTGGATCTGGAATCCGACGATGGACCGTCTGAATGCCGGGTTTGATGAGGATACGCTCAAGCACTATGAATTCAACAAAAATGCCGATAACTTGACCTCCAGCATTTTGACCGGCTTCTCGTTTGATCCGGGACCGGTTATGAATGAAATTTCCTTGTACAATGCCGTTGAGGACAAATATTATAATGCCTTGTTCGACGGCGTTCTTGATCCGACCGAGCAGTGGAACAAGCTGAAAAGCGAAGGCGAAGGCTACGCCAAGAAAATCCAGGTTGAGCTGCAAAAACAAATTGATGCGTTCCTGGCCAAGAAGTAAATAAGGATTCATCCTGTTGCACCAGGCAAGCCGGAGAGGAGGTGATGATTGATCGCGCTTGCCCGGTGCAATTTTTTATGAGGATTGGTTGGAATCACAAATCGCTTTTCATTATCGAAGGAGGAGTCTGAAATGAATCATGATTTACTTTTTCGGAAGAAATGCAAACGCTTACCTGAATGGAGGTTGATTAGAAGATGGCAGTAAGGAGCAAGAAGCTCATAAGTTTGTTTCTGGTTCTGCTGATTTCACTGGGCAATTTGCCCGTCCTGCATGCAGACGAGGACGATGAAGTGCAGCTGGTCAATTTATTGGCAGCGGACATGGATACTCATTTTGACAGCGGTGTCAGTCCCTTTACACAGGATGCAAGCACAAGCGGGGGGGCGCAGCAAATTGTCCAGGTTAACGGCAACAACGCCCTCGAGATCAGGGACGCTTCGCTCGGCACGAATGCGGCAAGCAGCTTCTATTACCAGTTGAACAGCGGCAGCCTCAAGGACCGCATTAATGCCATCTATAATATGCCGGCAGGCAGTTCCCCGGTCGAGTTTGTTTTTGAATACAAGGTCAGGCGGAGCGCAGCCAGCGACAAGGTGGTAGACAAGGATGTTTATGCCTATCTTCAGTTCGGCAACTTCGACAATAACCTGATTCCCCGTTTCCCGGCAGGCACACCGAGCATCACGGGGACGGCAGCTTATCTCAACACGGTGCCGGATACACTGCAGACGGTTAATGATGCCGATCTTCCCGGATACCGGTTTCAAGTCATACCGAATGGCGGGCAGCGCAGCATTACGAATATCAGGTTGGGGTTCACCGCCCGCGTCAATAACAACGGGACGGATGAAGCCTATATCGTCGACGATCTGGCGGTGTATGAAGTCAATACGGGACCGGCGCAGGATACCGAAGCGCCGACAGCGCCTGCAGGTTTGGCGTCAACCGGGAAGACGGATACTGACGTCAGCCTGTCCTGGACGGCTTCGACAGACAATGTGGCGGTTACCCGCTACGACATTTATCAGGATGGTATTCTGGCATCCTCTGTAGGCGGTGCCACGACTGCTGATACCGTAGTCGGATTGACGCCGAATACGGCCTATGATTTTACCGTAAAGGCAAGAGACGGACTGGGAAATTTGTCAGATGCAAGCAACGGGGTCACAGTGACGACGGATCCATCGGCAAACGGACTGCCTGAGCCGTTCGGCGACCGGGATATCGGCACGGTTGCGGTTCCAGGCGGCGCAAGCTACGACGAGGAGACCGGCACGTTCACCGTTCAGGGCTCCGGCAGCGACATCTACGGAACGGCGGATGCATTCCATTATGTGTACCGGCCTTGGACGGGCGACGGCCAGATCGTTGCGCGCGTTGCAAGCATCGGCAATTCGGTGGCTTGGACGAAGGCCGGCATTATGATCCGCGGGAACATATCGGCACAATCGCCCTATGCCATGATGGCTGTAACGCCATTGAACGGGGTTAATTTCCAGGATCGCCTGCAAGCCGGGGGAGCTTCGACCCTGACGGCAGGAATGAGAGCGCCGGCGCCGGCCTGGGTGAAGCTGGCGCGTGTGGGCAATGTGATCAGCGCTTACGAGTCGACTGACGGAGCAATCTGGACGCTGGTTAAGAAAGAGACGATTAACCTGCCGAATACCGTCTACTTCGGGCTTGCTCTTACAAGCCACGAGAATTCCCGGCTAAGCACGGCTGGTTTTGACGGGGTTACAATCGGCGAGGTTCCGCCTGAGGAAAGCAACTATTCGCCTTACCCCGGCACAATTGACAGCAGGAAGCAATGGCTGTGGGATAAGACGAAAGCGGTTTCCGAAATGGGGGGCCTGCCTCTGAATATTGCCCAGTATGTTGCGCAGATTCTGGATGGGCAGAATGTAGCGGGCAACCTCCAGAAGCTGGACAATATGTACCAGACCTATGACTGGGAGCAGTATAAAACCGTCTCCAAAATGTATGCCTATCTGATGGTGGGCGATCTGTTCAGCAGCACGATGCTGGAGCATGTAAAATGGTATTTCTCCCAATATGCCTATACCAAGCTGTCGCAGACCGAGAACCTGCGGATGAGCAATTATACGGCGGGCTATCTGGTAGGCCAGTATTTTCCGGATCTGGTCGACTTGAACGGCAACTCCGGAGCTGCTCTGAAAAGCATGAACAGGGCGAATATTGAGGAAATGATCGAAGCTGCCGTACATGAAGGCTGGGCTGAATATGAAAGCGCCGAATACACCTTCATGACCTATTTCTGTCTGAATGCCATCTATCAGTATACGGATGAGCCGGACTTGAAGCAGAAGGTCAAAATGGCCATGGATGTCATGTGGTTCGAGTGGGCAAATGACTGGACGGACGGCAATATCATCTCCACTACAAGCCGGGCAAAAGGGGACAGCGTTACGGCGAACGGCCCGTCATGGAGAGGGGCGGACCACACCGCTTTATCCTGGGCGTATTTTGGCCAGCACCGCGCACAGCAGGGAATAGGCGATTCCGATGCCATGGTTCCGGCGGCCTATCGTCCATATCTGGAGTATCTGGGCATGGTGGTTTATCGCGGAATGGATTACACGCCGCCGGAAATGGCTCTGCGGATCGGGCAGTCCACGCACAAGGACTACTCTTCCCGCAAGACCAATCTGCAGAATTCAAGCGGCAATAATTTGAAGACCTACCGTCAGGCTTTGGTGAAACCCGACTGGGGCCTTTCCACCGAGGTGACATACAACCGGGTCGATAACTGGATTGAGGATCTTCCTATGGTTCTGCGCTGGAAATCGGATTCGCCTGCCTCTGTTTTCAGAGTGAATGCCGATCAGGGCGACCTCCCGATAGGAAATTATGATCAGCCAGCCAATCACCGCGTCATGCAGGATGGCAAAGCTGCCGTGGGCGTGTATAAATTATTGAACAGCCCAACCATGAATTATGTGAATGCGATGTTCCCGGATACCGGTTCGATTAAAAGCAGGCAGGAGCAATCAGGATGGATATTCAGCGATACGGGTCCCATGTATTTTGCCTTCAAAATGGTGAAGCCGTACTCCTGGTATTACCAGACGCCTACCGACCCGGCGAATAAAGTCAAAACAACAGCGAGGCTGCATCCGACCAATCAATTGAGCTACAGCTACAATATTCTTCGCAGTCAGGCTGACACGAACGGCTGGATTATCCAAACCGCGGACGTTTCCGAGTATGCCGACTTGAACAGCTTCAAGAACGCCGTTCTGAGCAATACGACAGTGGACGCCACCCATATCAATGACGCAAACCCGCGTCTTATCTATACCAGCCTGAGCGGGGATGCCATGGATATTACCTTTGATCAGGGGGCGGCTGCATATACCGGCACACACAAAATCAACAATACACCGATCGATTACGCTTCATTCAAGCTATTCGATACGCCTTGGCTGCAGCAGGACCAGAACTCGGATATCTTTACCGCCTCTCAGGGCGGCGAGGTATGGACCTATAACTTCGCCAACTGGACGACCACCAAGACTGGGGTTCCCGTGGCTGTTCCAAACAACAGCTTTGAGAATGGCGCAGCAAGTCCCGATAACTGGACGGCAGGCACATTAAGCGGAACACCCGTCCTGACCAAGGACACGGTAACCTCCCGAACTTATGGAAGCTCTGTGAAAATCAGCAGCGCAAATGCTGCAGACAATGGCAGCTGGAGTCTGTCAGGCAGCAATATGATTAATGTTGATCCGGGAGCGGCCTATACGCTCCGGGCATGGGCCAAGACCGATAGCGTCAACCAGACCGACGGGGCGACTGCGGACATCACCTACTATAAGAGCGACGGGACGACTGTCACCGGCAGCACGTATTCATCAAGCAGCTTGAGAGGAACAAGCAGCTGGACACAAATCGTGGTAACCGCTGCGGCGCCTGCCGACGCGGCCAGGATCAGTCTTGGCTTGAGCCTGAAAGGAACGGGAACGGTCTGGTTTGATGATGCGGAGCTGATAACACAAGCCAATATTCCAGTAACCGGCATAACTCTCAACAAGGAGACGCTCTCCATGGGATCAGGCACAAGCACGAATCTGACGGCTCTATTTGCGCCTGCGGACGCATCGAATCAAACAGTGAGCTGGAGCTCGGACAATCCGGCGGTCGCCACCGTTGACCCGACCGGCAAAGTATCGGCAATCGCGCCGGGAACGGCTGTAATTACGGCTGTGACGGCAGATGGCGGCTTCACGGCAGCCAGCATCGTAACAGTCACGCTGCAGCCTCTGTATGAGGACGTCTTTGCCGGCGGACTGGGCAATTGGGACTTGTTCGGCACGACCGCCTGGCAGGTGCAAAATGGGGAATTGAGCGGAACGACGACGGCGGGCTCCCCTCAGCGTGCAGTAGTGAAGTCATCCGTGCTTCCTTATTCCTCCCAGAACTACAGCCTGAATTATAAAGCCAAGGGAGACCGCTACCGGACGATGTTCCGTTATACGTCAGGCACTAGCTATTACTTCCTGGAATTCAAAAATACGAAGGAAGTAGAGATGTGGAAATATCCAAATTCATCGACTCCTGCGCAGGTTGGAGCTTTGGTGGACATCAGTGCGGCCATACCGGGCTTCGATCTGAACGTCTGGCATGATTATACCCTCGAAGTCGACGGAAATGTATTCAATCTCTTGATCGACGGCGCCCTGGCGGCTGCCTTCACGGACTCCGATGTAACGCTCGGCGGAGTCGGCTTCTCCATCAAAAGCGTAGGGCCAGCCGTTACGGTGAATATCGATGACGTGAAAGTGAATCCAATCAGCTAGCACAGCTTTAATAGTCCGGTGATTGACTGGCGGAGCAGGCGGAAAGTCTGGAGAAGCGAAGCGCTCGCCTTTGTACCCCGAATTTAACAGATAGCGGTGCAAAGTGATCAACGGTATCTATTGTTGATCGCTTTGCACCAGCGGTATCCAAATTAAAAAAATTCAGGGTGCAACAGCGATCGAAAGACGTTTTCGCATGCGCAGCCAACATGTTTCACCGGACTAATAAAGCAAAGCCCGATCGCGCAGTGCGGCGGTCGGGCTTTGCTTTTCCATGGCCTTCAGCCATTTAGCAGTCCAATGCGACTTTTCCCGGGTATAATTGTACTTTGCTCCGGTTTTCCACTCCTTAGATATCAAGTAAGCTTACTGATGTAAGCACTTTCTTGAAGGAAAGTGGATAGAGAGAGAAGGATCGGAGGAGGGAAAGATGGAACTGGCAACTGCTGTAACTGCCAAGAAGAAAGGAGAGGCGCCTCTCAAGAGGCAGCTGAGAAGGATATGGAAGTTCAAATTGCTTTATATCCTGCTGCTGCCCGCTTTTGTATGGGTTTTCATATTTGATTACCTTCCCCTTTACGGGATTAGCATCGCCTTTATGGATTACAACGTGATTCAAGGCTTCTCCGGAAGCGAGTGGGCGGGGCTGAAATATTTCCGGATGCTCTTCGAATCCGAGATGTTCCGCAATGCCTTCGTGAACACCCTGCTCATCAGTCTGTACAAGATGATAAGCGGATTCATTTGTCCGATTTTGCTGGCGCTTTCACTGAACGAAATCCGGGCCAGATGGTTCAAGAAGACTTTGCAGACCGCCGTTTATTTGCCAAGATTCGTGTCATGGGTTGTGTATGGAGGCATCATCACCGTACTTCTCTCGCCTGAAACGGGAGTCATCAACAAGATCATTGAATGGTTCGGCGGGGAGCCGGCCTATCTGCTTGTTGAACCCGGTTACTTCCGGACCATTCTCGTCGTCACGGATGCGATGAAAGAGATGGGCTGGGCCGCTATCATCTACATGGCTGCGATTGCCGGGCTTAACCCGGAGGTTTATGAAGCGGCTATTGTGGACGGTGCGACGAGGTTTCAACGAATCATCCATGTCACCCTGCCGGGAATTACGGGGACCATCGTAGTCATCTTCATCCTGAGAGTCGGATACATCATGAGCGCAGGGCTGGATCAGGTTATCAATCTGTACAACCCGATGGTATTCGAAGTGGGGGATATCCTCGATACCTATATTTACCGGGTTGGTATTGAACAGTTCAACCTCAGTCTGGCGGCAGCGGCAGATGTCATCAAAGGCGTTATCGGCCTTGCAATGGTGCTCATTGCCAATCATCTTGCCAAGCGGATCAATGATTCCGGCATTTTCTAAAGAAGGGGAAGCGGACTATGAAGCTCACGAGAGGCGAGACCGCCTTCGTCACAACCAACTATATCGTTCTCACCATCTTGACCTTGATCATTATTATTCCATTCTGGTACGTCCTGACCGTATCGATTACGCCTTATCATATCTTCAGTGAAAAGGACGGACTGATCCTGTTTCCGACTTCGATCAGCTTCGAATATTACGAGTACCTGCTAAGCAAAGGATCCCTGATTTACGGCGCTTACGGAATCACTCTCCGCAACACGCTGGGCGGCGTCCTGCTGGCTTTGCTTCTCACCGCTACCGCGGCCTATGCGCTGGCGGACAAGAAGCTGCCCGGACGGCGGATCATTATTTTGTTCTTTGTATTCACCATGCTGTTCAAGGGCGGGATGATTCCCACCTATCTGACCATCAAAAATCTGGGGCTGCTCAACTCCGATTACGTTCTCATTCTCGTCATGGCCTACAGCGCCTTCAATATGATCATTATGAAATCATTTTTCGAGGGCATTCCCGAGAGCTTGAAGGAGTCCGCCTCCATTGACGGGGCTTCTGAATTCAGAATCCTGTGGCAGATTGTGCTCCCGCTTTCGATGCCGGTTATCGCTTCCGTCGGACTGCTTTACCTGGTGACCTACTGGAACGATTTCTTCAATGCTCTGCTGTATGTCACGGATTGGCACAAAGCGCCGGTACAGCTCGTGCTGCGGACCATAATCGCAAGCTCCAGTCTTCCGCCGGAGCTGCTCGAAGCGGCAGGCTCCAAACCGCCGCCAACAATCGGCATCCAGATGGCCGCCATCATTATCGTCGCTCTGCCAATGGTGATCATCTACCCGTTCATCCAGAAATATTTTGAACAGGGTATGCTGATCGGCTCGGTCAAAGGGTAGACGAAAGATCGTCCATAACCATCGGTTTACACCTAAAAGACGCATGCTCAAAAAGTGAATTCACCTATGACAGGGTTGGACTTTTCGAACGGCTTCTCCAGGGTAAATATAGATCAGATATTTTGAAGGGGGATTATCGCTCATGTCAAAGCAGAAGAAAAAATGGTCATTCGGAGTACTTGCAGCCGTAATGATCGGAACTCTGGCAATTTCAGGGTGCGGCAGCAACAATAACGGGGCAAATGGAGGAACGAATGATCAGCCGGCCAATACAACAACATCGGCGGCAGCAGCGGAAACCACAGATACACCGGAAGCCACAGCGGATTCACAGCCTTACGAGCTCAAATGGCTGAAAGGCCAGGATATTTCCCTGCCGTACGACCCATCGAAGGATGTTATCAAGCAAGCGATCGAGAAGAAGCTTAATATCAAAATTATTCCTGAAATGGTGGATGTTCAGCAGTATAAAACCAAGCTGAATCTGAAAATGTCCAGCGGCGACATTCCGGATGTCACCCGTATCGATTTTGCCGATGACTTCCAAAAATATGCGCAGCAGGGCGCTTTTGTCGACCTTACCGATATGATCAACCCTACGGATACGCCGAATATTTTGAAGGAAGTGCCGATGGAAATTTTCGAGCAGGCGAAAGTAAACGGCAAGATCTACGGGATTCCTTATCAAGGAGGACCGGGCGCGGGCTACCGTTGGGATCTGGCCATGCGTACCGATTATCTGAAAGAAGCAGGCGCCACTGTGCCGAAAACGCTTGATGAGTATTACAATCTGCTTAAGAAAATTAAAGAGGCAAAACCGGATGTAACTCCGCTTGGAGGCTATACGGCTCAGATCGGGCAGCAGAAATATGCCAACAACTCCTTTGACAATATTTTTGGCGCATTCAGCGTAACACCTGGATATTTCACCGAGCAGGATGGCAAGTTCAGCAATTATGATATTGATCCAAGAATGAGGGAAGCGCTGTTATTCCTGCAAAAAATGTATGCGGAAGGCCTGATTGACAAGGAGTTCGCAACCATCAAGGAAGAGCAGCTGCGTGCGAAGCTGTACAGCGGCAAGCTGTTCTCCTACATGGGCTGGTGGTCAACGCCAAATGATTACGATATGCAGATCGAGACGAACGAGCTGATTAAAAGCGGCAAGCTGGCTGCAGACGGCAAGCTGGAAAACCAGGCCGAGCAGCCATTCAAGTATCTAACGCTGACTGGATCGCTTGTCGGGGCAGATGGCAAGGCGGTTGCACCATCTGGCGCTCCTTTCTCTCAAATGAGCGCGATCAGCGCGAAGACCAAGGATCCGAAGAAAGTGCTGTCCATTATTGAAGAATCCTTGTCCCCGGAAAATCAGATGCTGACCGTCTGGGGAATCGAAGGCGAGGATTACACGATTATAGATGGCAAGATGAAAAACGTAACGGTAACCGAACTGGTAGATCCCAAGACACAGCAGGATAAGAATGGCAATTTCCGGGGCGCACAAGCCTACACCTTCGCACCTGGATTAAACGGCTGGCCGCGTTATCTGGAGTCTCTCCCGCTTCGCTTCTCCGAGGCGCTGGGTGTAGCAATCAACAATCCTTACCAGATCACGGACGCATCCAACTATCTGGATTCACCTACGAAAATCGCCAAGCTGGTTGAACTGAACACGATGCGCGACGCTGTATTTACGCAAATCATCATGGGCGGCGACATCAAGAAATTCGATGAATTCGTGGAAAAATGGAAATCCCAGGGCGGTACGCAAATTCTTGCAGAGCTCGAGGAATCCTTCAAGAAGAAATCGGGCAAGTAAGTCGGCTAGTCTTTTAAGCCCCGGTGAGGAAGAGTGGCTGCGCATGCGCAAACGTCTTCCAATCGCTGTTGTACCCCTGAATTTTTGAATTTGGATATCTTTAAATGGTAAATTCGGGGTACAAAGGTTGTAAGTGTAGGCTTCCGAAGCAGCTTTCTTACGAAAGCTTTCAGCTTACGCTTCTCCAGACTATTTCCGCCTGCTCCGCCGGTTCATCACCGAACTTTTAAAAACCCCCGCCAATACAGTTGAACTGTATTGGCGGGGGCTATATTGCCATTTTCGGAGGGATTCATGAATGGTCATGAGGGTCAGAAATATAAGCTTATTGTTGATTGCAGTTATGCTGCTGCAGTTGTTTCCCGCACCGGCGGGAGCGCAGAATTCGACAGTGCTGTTTGAGGACAGTTTTACCGGCGGGCTCGGCAAATGGGATATGTTCGGCAGTACGGCCTGGCAGACGCAGGGCAGCGGCGCCGAAGCCCGCATGATCGGCACAACGACATCGACCGGGGCTCCGCAGCGTGCGGTCGTGAAGGCATCTGCGCTGCCATACAGCACACAGGATTATACCTTGTCGTTTGAAGCCCGGTCCGACCGCTTCCGTACGCTGTTCCGGTACAGCTCCAGTACGAATTATTATTTTCTGGAATTCAAAAATGCTAGATCGGTTGAATTCTGGAAGTTTTCCAATTCCTCAACCAATGTGCAGGTAGGAAGCCAATTTGATATCAGGACCGTGCTGCCGAGCTTCGACATGGCGGATTCGCATCAATACGAATTGGAGGTTAACGGTGCCGAATTCAAGCTTGTTATCGACGGGACACCCGTAACCGTTTTCAATGATTCCGATCTCACGGCCGGCGGAGTCGGCTTCTCCCTGAAAAGCGTCAGTGGCGCTGTCAATTTGAGTGTCGGCGATGTGGAGGTCAGAACGATTGCCACTCCGAACACGTTCACTATCAATCATACACCGGTTGCCAGTGTGCCATACAATACGAACCTGCCTGTTTCCTTCACACTGGGGGAGAGCACTTCCTCCGTGACGGCATCGGTCTACTATGGTTACGGGGAGGATGCGCCTGCTCAAGTTATTGAAGCGGAAGAAAATGGAAGCGCTTCTTTTACGGCAGTTATTCCGGGAACGAACCGGGCGGGACTTATCCGCTATTATATTTCCGCGCATGATGAGGACGGCAGCACAGCCCGCTATCCGCTGTCCGGGGAGGCTGCCGTCGTCGTTGATGAGATCCAGCCTTATGTGAATAATTTTGAAGGGGAGACGACCGGTTCCGCTCCCGCAGGCTGGACGACCGGAGGCAATACAAGAGTGATCCAGCTGCCGGACGGCGGCGGCAAAGTCTTTAATCTGAATGGATCGGGCAGCGCCAAGCTGAACCTTCCCATGTACCTGAACGCAGATAATTTCGTCGTCAAATTCAAGGCGAAATATGAACGGACGAGTACGGCGGTACAGAACACATGGCGGTTTCGATTCCGCGCTGTAGACGATATGAACAACAATGCGATGGAATGGGCTACGCATAACTCCAAGTACTTTCTGATGAGAAAGACGACGCTTGGAGGCAACTACTATATCGCCAACCATGTAAAGTCGCTGCTCGACGACTGGCATGATTATGAGCTGCGCATCAGCGGCATCACGCATGAGCTGTTTATTGACGGCGTAGAAGTGGCAAGCGGAGACGATTCCGATCCGCTGGCTTTGCAGAAAGGTTATTTTCAATGGAATGTGGTAGGCGGAATCAATCTGATGATTGACAATTTTTCGATTGATCCGATACCTGCGCCTTATGTATTGGATCTTCAGCCTTCGGGCAATTACGCCGGCATCTACACGCAAGAAGAATCACCGGGACTATCGCTGGCATTGGATGCAGGCGCCAAAGCGCGCGAGTTCCGGATGGATTATACCGTACGCAGGGCAGAAGGAGACAAGGCTGCTGTTGCTTCGGGAACGAAAACCTATAACGTGGCCAAGTATGCGAAGAGTGCGGATGAGTTTCCTTTTGACCCTGCATTGCATGATATTGGCACCTATGAGGTGTCAGCCGAATTTACCGTGGACGGGGTGGCGCAGCCTGACAAAGCGAAAAAAATGCGCCTCGTCGTTGTGAAAAAAGCCGCAGAGGTTCAGGGCCTTGATCTCGACAACGAGAGTAAATTCGGTCTCAATACGCATTATGCGCTCAATTGGAAAGATGATATTATCGACGGTGCGCGCAAGCTTGGTGCCCGTCATCACCGCTCAGGCATTACCTGGGAGGAGGCAGACCGCAATGTGACGGATACGTCGGGAAACAAGGTGTACGATTACACGAATGTCGATGCCAGGCTGGATAAGCTGTTCTCCTACGGATTTAATCAAATTACAGTGCTGGGCATTGACAGAAACCCGTACTATCAGGAAGGTACCGTCAATACGACCGCTGGTCTGAAAGCGATGGGCGATTTCGTTTACAATACCGTCAGCCGTTATAAAGGAAAGATCCGTCAATGGGAGATGCCGAACGAACCCGAGATTTTCACCAAGCCGTATATTCCGGCGGAGTTCGTGCAGATGCAGAAGATCGCGTACCTGAATATGAAAAAGGCGGACCCGGACGCCATGCTGCTCGCCGGTGACCATACCTCCAGCGTGCGCAGCGTGCTGCCGAAGGAATTGGAGCTTGGCTCCTACGACTATGCCGATGCGTATTCCTATCACCCGTATGTTTACAACTCCATGCCGGATGGCAATCTGCAGAGCATGATGGACGGAGTGAAGGATCTTGTCAACGCCTATGGGGGCTGGAAGGACTATTATTTGACAGAGGGAGGCTGGCCGACGGCCAATGCTGGATATCCCTCCGTTACGGAGGAAACCCAGCGGGATTATGTCGTCCGCGCCTTCCTGAATTACCTGATCACAGATCAAGTAAAGGCTTATGAATATTACAACTACAAAAACGATGGCACGGATGACAGGTACTATGATATCTTCTGGGGGATCACGGACAACGACGGCAGACCGAAGCTGGCCTACGCCGCCGTCAATAATCTGATGACCACCCTGGATAAATCGCGTTATATTGGAACCATGGATACCGGGAATCCGGATGTGGCCGTACATGTATTTCTTAATGACGGCGAGCCGGTTATTGTGGCCTGGAAGAAGGTCGACCACAAGGATAATCCAGCCGTCAAGCCGCTGACAAGCGAGATTACGCTTCCTTTCGGAGCAGCGGGACTGCAGGTCAAAGATATTAACGGTATGGAGATTCCGGTAACGGGAGCGGGCGGCAGCGTTCAGCTTACGGTATCCGGCTCACCCGTTTATATTACGGGAGCGCCTGCCGGTTTTGTATTCGACTCAGCGCTAACGCTTCTTCAAGGAAAAGAACAGGAAGCCGCAGCCAGGCTTACGCAGCTGCGGACGCCGGAGAACGCCCAGCTTATCGACGCTGATCTGACAGAACTTGGCCGTATCCGTTCATCTCTTGCGGCAGCTGCTGGGGAGCGCCCGGCTGCGGGATTGGAGCAAGGGATCAAGGATATTTATGCGCTGATGGAACAGATCGCCGGCCAGATCGGTGCCGGATCATTGGAACCGGCTCCCGGCTACGTCGCATTGGAAACGCTGTATAATATGGCGGAAAATGCATCCGTCGCGTTGTCCTACGCCTATGAAGGATCCGGTGCCAATATTCTGGATTATGCTGCAGCAGCGCAAGCCGCGACAGATTCATTCAATGTCAAGAAAGGCGGCTACAATGTTATGCCCGTAACCGCGTCTGCAGTGCTGCGGATGAACCGGTACGGCAGATTGGCGGAAGACGCATTCGCACGGGGAGATTACGCAAACAGCTATGCCTATAATTTGCTGGCCCGGGAATTTGCCGGTGCGGCTGAGGCGATTTCCGCTTCAGAGACGCCCAAATTCATCGGTGTGATGGTGAATGTCGTTCCGACGCAGGCAACTGGAGAAGCGGGTTATGTCAACACATTCAATCTTTCGCTCGTTAACGATACGGATGCTCCCATGCAGGTATCAATAGAGGCGAGGCTGCCGGAAGGCTGGGACGCTGCACAGACCGGTCCAACGCCGGGTGAATGGACGCTTCCTGCGCATGGCTCGCTGGATGTCCCTTATCCTGTGCTCGTACCGGAAGGCACGATCAAGGGAAGATACGATATCGGGTTCGATATCATGCACGAGGGAGCCGTATTCGACACGAAGGATGTTCAGCTCACGGTCGAAGATGGCCTTCAAGTCCGGCTCGTCCCCGTCAAAAAGACGATTCAAGAGCTGGATGTGCTGACGGTACAGCTGACCGGCACCTCATCAGCTGTCAAATCCGGCAAGGTGACCGTTAAAGGTCCGGACGGGGCACTGCTTGCGCCGGTTACGACCGATGCTTTCAGCGGATTGAAGAAGGGCGATGTCATCGGGATGGATTTCCATTGGACGTACCATACGCAAGCCGCGTTCAATGAATATTCAGTGGATCTGCAGGTTGATGAAGCGGCAAGCAGCAAGATGATTTTTCACGATTCGCTCATGCCGGTTGAATTCAACCTGGTACAGCAGGCGTCGGCTGTGACGGTCGACGGCAGTCTGGGCGAATGGCAGGACGCATTTCCGTTCCACCTGCGCACGAAAGCCCAGAATGCGAGCGGATTCCACGATCCCGCCAATCTGGAAGCGACCGCTTACGCCAAGTGGGCGGAGGATGGCCTCTATTTTGCGGTAGCGGTTCGCGATAACGTGCACAAGCAATCCGAGAATGCGGTGAATATGTGGAAGAACGATTCGGTCCAGGTGACCTTGGATCCTCTGGGCAACCGTGAGGCTCCTTACGGAGTCGACGATGTTGAATGGGGCTTTGCCCTGGCGGATGACGGCAGGCTGCTTACGAATATCTTTAACTCGACGCCGCCGAATCCTAGCGGTGAGGTGAGCGGCCAGACTCCCTTCAAAGCGGTTCGTGATGAAGCGGCAGGCAGAACGCTGTATGAGTTCAAGATTCCAGCGGCTCATGTCAAGGACTTGAATCCGAAGCTGGGCGGAAGCATAGGCTTTAACATCGCCATTAACGATGCGGACTTCCAGAACGGAAGAGATAACTTTATCCAATGGACCAACGGGACGGCTGATGCCAAGAACACCTCCTTCTATGACTCGTTTGCTTTCATAGATGACGACTCGCAGATACCGGTTGCCGGCGTTTCTCTGGATTCCACAGAGCTGGCGCTGAAGCCTGGAGAGGAATTCCCGTTATCGGTTATTTTGGAGCCCATGGATGCGGCGAATCAAGCGGTGACATGGAATTCGGATAATGCCGCTGTCGCAGCCGTCGATGCGGCTGGCAAAGTGACGGCGGCAGGACCGGGGACTGCGGTTATTACAGTCACAACGGCTGATGGAGGCTTCTCCGCAGCCTGCGTGGTGACCGTAACTCCTCTAGCGATTGGAGTCACCGGCATTACGCTGAGTCCATCGACACTTTCGTTGGTGCCCGGTATGACCGCTGATTTGACAGCAGCCATCGAACCGGCAGATGCAACGAATCAAACGGTGACGTGGAGCTCGGATAACACGGCGGCCGCAACCGCTGACCCTGCGGGCAAAGTGACGGCAGTAGAGCCGGGAACGGCAGTCATTACGGCAACGACGGCAGATGGTTCCATGACGGCAGTCAGCACCGTTACTGTAACAGCGGAGCCAATCAGCGTAACTGGCATTACCCTTGATCCGGGCACACTGTCACTTACGGCGGGCGGAACCGCAGCGCTGCTTGCAGCGGTGAGTCCGGCGGACGCGACGAACAAGGCGCTGACCTGGTCATCGGACAACGCAGCTGTTGCCATAGTGGACAGCAGCGGAAATGTAACAGCGGTGGGAGCAGGTACCGCCATAATTACGGCAGCAACGCAAGATGGCGGCTTCACTGCAGCCAGCGAAGTAACGGTATCGGAGGCGGCAATGGTCAGCGTCACAGGCGTTACGCTTGATCCGGACACACTGTCACTTACAGTTGGCGGTACCGCAGTGCTGCTTGCAGCGGTGAGTCCGGCGGACGCGACGATCAAGGCGCTAACCTGGTCATCGGACAACGCTGCTGTTGCCGCAGTGGACAGCAGCGGAAATGTAACAGCGGTGGGAGCAGGTACTGCCGTAATTACGGCAACAACGCAGGATGGCGGCTTCACTGCAGCCAGCGAAGTAACGGTGACAGCAGCAGCAGTCAGCGTTACAGGCGTTGCGCTTGATCGAAGCTCGCTGCCGCTCACTGTTGGCGGAACCGGCGTATTGCTTGCAGCGGTCAGTCCAGCGGACGCGGCGAACAAGGCGTTGACCTGGTCGTCGGACAACACGAATGTCGCAGCTGTAGACAGCAGCGGCAATGTGACAGCGGTAGGCGCGGGTACAGCCGTTATTACTGCCGTGACAGCAGATGGCGGTTATACCGCAGCAAGCACGGTAACCGTGACGAATGCTTATATCTACTTTCCGCCGCCAGCGGCAGTTACACCGGTCGAGCCTGCTGCTCCAGCTGCCGGGACTGTAATTGTACCGCCGGAAACGTTCACAAACTTATCTGAAGGCACCGTTACAGTGGAAGTTCCGGCGGATACAACAGCAGTCCAGCTGCCGGCCAATGCCGCCGAGCTGCTGGCGCAGAATAAGCTTGAAGTGAAGACGGATAATCTGGTTCTTGAGATTCCGTCCGAGCTGATCAGGAAGCTGTCCGGTCAGCTCCCGGCGGAGAAGCTGGAGGGCAGTGTAATATCGCTGAAGCTGGAGCTGCTCACGCCGTCTGCGGTGAACGATATTTTGGCAAAAGGGCAGCAGGACCCTAATATGGCGGTCAAGCCGGGCGGCGAAACCTATGAAATAAGCCTTACCATCACAGCTGCCGACGGCACGACCGGGAAGCTCACGCAGTTGGATGAGCCGGTTACGATCAGCCTTAAGGTCGATGATTCCATAAATCCAAGGCTTGCGGGTATTTATTTCATTCCTGATGAAGGCAGGCTCGAGTACATCGGCGGGGAATATGCCGACGGCCGATTAACCGCGCAAATCCATCATCTTAGTAAATATGCGGTTCTGGAAGTAAAGAGAGATTTCTCCGACCTCTCAGCGGGTCATTGGGCTTACAATGTGATTGAAGAGCTTGCCGCAAAACAAATCGTTCAGGGAACAAGCGGCATGTTGTTCGAGCCTGGCCGTCCCATAACGCGCTCCGAATTCACGGCCATGCTGGTCCACGCATTGAAGCTGTCGAAGCAGGGCGAGGTGAAGTTTGCCGACGTAACGGAGGGCGATTGGTATAGAGAGGCGGTTTCCATCGCTTATGAGGCCGGAATTGTCACAGGCAGGAGCGCCGGAACTTTCGATCCGGAAGCCCTTATCACACGGGAAGAAATGGTCACTATGCTGATGAAGGCGCACAAATTGCTTCCAGATGCGGAAGTGACTCCGTCCGTACCAGCGCTGTTCGCGGATAGTTCCGAGATTTCGGCCTGGGCCGCACAATATGTGCAGGAAGCGGCAGAACTCCATTTGATCCGCGGCCGTGCCGAGGGCATATTTGAGCCAAAAGGAATTTCAACGCGTGCGGAAGCCGCACAGGTCTTGTACAATTTAATCAGCCCTTAGGCTGAATTGCCGGAAAGGGTTCTATCAGTCTGATATCCTGCTCGCGCATAAGCCTATCATTAAGCCTCAGCAGGATTTATCGAAGTTTTACAGAAGCCATAGCTATCAGGGAGAGCCCCTCGGACTTGCATGCCGTCTGAAGGGGCTTCTCCCGGCAATGGCCTGATGTCCGGCAGAAGGAGGGGACAATGCTCATCAGGAAACGAATGCGGAGCGGCAGTTCGAGCTTGCTGTCAAAGCTCAGTCTTCCGATCTTTGTACTCATCGTCACCTTCATTGCGCTATTTGCAACAGCGGCGAGCTACATTCTTATACGGGTACAGAACGACCATACCCACAAGATGGCGGAGCAGTCGATGAAATTTGTTTACCGGAATGTATGGTATCAATTCGATACGATGAATAATGTGGCAGCTTTCGTGTCCACGAACCAATCGATTGAAAGCCTGCTGGAAAACAATTATGAGGAATCCTTCGAGGCCGTAGGCGATTTCTTCGCGCTGCAGTCCAATCTTCAAAATCTGTCCCTGCTGTCGCTTCTCAATGATTTCGGTTCCCGCAGAGACGCGCAGCAGTCCTATGTGGTCTCCCTGGCGCTCGATCCGGGCGTCGGACTTTATGAGATGGCGACGGATCACTTCTACCCGGTGACCGGGATATTCAAATCCGGGGATCTGCAAAGCGAGCCATGGTACCGCAGCCTGGGTGAAGGAGAGCAGCGGACCGTCTGGTGGGGTCAGAAGTCAGGCCAGGCCAACGCCGCCATGATTTATTCAGCGAGAAAGAAGAGCAGCATCAAGGACGGGCGCAGCATTGGGACGATAATCATCGGCGCGGATACCGGGAGCATCAAGAGCGTGTTCGATAATGCTCCGCTGGAGAAAGGGTATCATTTGCTGCTGGACGAAAGCGACCGGGTTATCTTCAGCGAGCGTTACGATTTTCTTGAAAATGTAAGCGGTCTTCCATACATGCAGGCATTGACAGGCGCAAGCGGGTCGCTTGTCGCGAAGGTGGACGGGGAAAAGGACCGGGTCATGTTCGAAACGCTGGAGAATGGCTGGAAGCTGCTGACTGTCGTCCCGGAGAGCCATTTCAGCCGGTATACCATTGCGATTTCGGCCATCGGCGCCGCTACCGCTGCTGCTGCGCTGCTTGTTGCAGGCTTCTGGCTCCGCAGAATTGTCGTGCGGGTCACGGTTCCGATCACCAGACTGGTCAGCGCTGTTCAGCGTCCGGAGGTAGTGGAATTCAAAGAACCGCTTCCCAATCAAAATTCGGGGATCTACGAAGTAGATGAGCTCCACCAGAAATTTGCTTCCATGCTAGTGACCATTCACGGTTTGATCGAAAAATCGTTCGTGGAAGAGATGGAGCGCCGCCAGCTCCAGCTGGAGCTGCTGCATGCCCAGATCAACCCTCATTTTCTGTACAATACGCTGGATCTGATCAACTGCCGGGCGATAATGGCGGGAGATGTGGAAGCAAGCCAGATTGTCCGATCCCTCGCCAATGTATTTCGTTACGGCTTGAATCGAGGGCAGGCCTGGATCACCGTGGAGCATGAAATCAGGCAGGTGGAAGCTTATCTTCATATCCAGCAGATGATGATGGATAATCTGCAGGTTGCCGTAAATGTGCCGGACGAGCTTTTATCCGCGACAATCGTGCATCTATGCCTGCAGCCGCTGGCGGAGAACGCCATCATCCATGGATTTGCCGACCAGCCGGCCGATTGCCGGATTGCGATTTCAGCCCGACTGGAAGGAAAAGCGCTCGTACTTCGTGTCGAAGACAACGGAAAGGGCTGCGATGCACAGCGGATGAACCACGCTCTGCTGGAACAGCCAGCCGGTGATGCCGGCGGTAAATTAAGCGAAAGCGGAACCGGATACGGCACCATGAATGTTCATCGGAGAATCCAGCTGCACTGCGGGAAACCGTTTGGTTTGCGTTACGTGGAGGTCAATGAAGGAACCTGCGTCGAAGCTGTTATGCCCTTTCGCCCGGATCTGGTTTTACAATGATAGGAGGCATTGGCATGTTCAAGCTGCTTATTGCGGAGGATGTAAGAACGGTCCGCGAAGCTCTGATCCGTTCCATCCGCTGGGAGGAAATCGGAATCAGGCTGCTCGGCGCCGTGGAGAACGGGGAGGAGGCTCTCATCTGGCTGGAACGGGAGGAGCCGGACCTGCTCCTGACCGATATCGGGATGCCGAGGATGAACGGTCTGGAGCTGATTGAAGCTGTAAAAGCGAGAAAGCCTGATATCCGCTGCATCATCTTGTCCGGATTAAATGAATTTGAGCATGCGAGGCAGGCGATCAAGCTGCAGGTGCTGGAATATATTCTGAAGCCGATCGATCCTGCCGAGATCGAACGGGTGATGTCAATTGCGGTGCAGGAGCTTCGCAAAGAGCGGGAAGAACGCCGGGGAATGGCGCTGGCGGAGCAGGCGGTGAAAGAAACGCTGCCCAATCTCTCGGAGGCGCTGTCTCCCGATGATTGGTCCGGCAGCCTCAAGAAGAAGAAGCTGGTGGAACAGGCAATCCGCTACGTGAAGGAAGGGTATACGCGCAAGGAGCTGGCGCTTTCGGAAGTAGCGGCTGCGGTTGGCTTAAGCGATAAATATTTGAATCTGCTGGTCAAGGAAGTGACCGGCACGACAATCAATCATGCGATTATCCGGCTTCGGATGGAAGAAGCGGCGCGGCTGCTGAAGGACCCCGCGAATAAAATCTACGAAATCTGCGACTGGATCGGCTATGCGGACCAGGATCATTTCCGGGAAACCTTCAAGAAGCAGTACGGCTTGACGCCAACTGAGTACCGCAACAAGTTTTTGTAAGCCTGATGAATCTCTCGTTGCTGCAATCAGTATCGCGTCGGCGGCTGAACCATTTATGAAAAAAAATGGATAAATTAATATTCGTGTGGTCCAGATACGAACTTGAAATGAAAGAATGACTGCATAACAAACAAGAGACCCCCGGTTCTTCAACCAGGGGTCTTGTTTGTTATGCGTGAGGGGACAAGTCTTGATTAAGAACGCTCCAATATGGTTTGGAAAGTAGTCGCATCGCAGGTCTGCACCAGCTTGACGAGCAATTCCTTCGAAGCGGCATAGTCATCGACATGGAGGATCGAAGCTGCGGTATGGATATACCGCGCGCAGACGCCGATGACAGCGGAAGGAATGCCGATTCCCTCCACATGGACTTGACCGGCATCTGTCCCGCCTGCAGAGAAGAAGGGCTGGACGGGGATCCTGTGGGTGGAGGCCGTATCGCGGACGAATTCGAGCATCCCGCGATGCGTAATCATCGTAGGATCGAAGATGCGCAGCAGCGCTCCCGCACCCAGCCGCCCGAACGCCTGGCGGTCGCCTGTCATGTCATTCGCTGCGCTGGCGTCCAGAGCGAAGAACAAATCAGGCTTGATCATCCGAGCAGAAGTTCGCCCACCGCGTATGCCCACTTCCTCCTGCACAGTGGCTCCTGCGTACAGCACATTCGGCAGCTTCGCGCCTTGAAGTTCTTTGAGCAGTTCTATGGCAAGCCCTACGCCGTAACGGTTGTCCCAGGCTTTAGCCATGATCTTCTTCGGATTGGCAAGCGGGGTAAAGGGGCAGACAGGCAGCGCCGGCTGTCCGAGCCGAATGCCGATGTCCTCGGCGCCCTGCCGGTCGTCCGCACCGATATCAATATACATCTGTTTGACATCCAGCGGCTTCCCGCGCGCAGCTTCATTAAGCAGATGGACAGGAGTTGTGCCGATTACGCCGTCAATCGGACCGCGATCAGTGATGACCTGCACACGCTGGGCAGGCAGCACCTGGCTGAACCATCCGCCGAGCGTCTGGAATTTGAGCATCCCGGTGTCCGTGATGCCATTGATAATGAAACCAACCTCGTCCATATGACCGGCTACCATAATGACCGGACCTTCCGAATTGCCGCGGACCACACCGAAAATGCTCCCAAGCCGGTCCTGTACGATCTCATCCGTATATTTCCCCAGCTCCCCCCGCACAAACTCCCTGAGCTCGCGCTCAAAACCGGGAGCGGACGGCATTTCGGTCAGGGTACGGAATAATTCCAATGTGTCCTTATCCATATCAATTCCACCTCGCATTTATTGTTGGGCTATCTTATAACCTTATAGCATTTTTAAGATTCGCGTCTATAAATTTCTATTAGATTGACGGGAAGCAGCCTGCTTCAGCCGCCGGAGTGCAGCGAAGCCGGTTCTTCATTTGCCTTTTATATTGTAAGCAATTGAATAATGCCTATGCAACAGAACCGGTGATGTAGCTTGCAGTTGACCAAGGCAGCAATTGAAGAGAAATGGGTGCTTCGCCATTATGATAAAATGAACAGCAGGAAATATCAGTAAAAGATTGGGGGCAGCAAACGATGAGCAATGGCGGATTATCGAAAGAGCGGCTCGGCCGCATGCGCGGCGTCATGACCGGCTATGTGGAACGGGGCGAACTTCCCGGTATGGTTACGCTTGTCAGCCGGCGGGGAGAGCTTCGTGTCGAAGCAATCGGAATGAAGGGGATCGGGGGCAGCGATCCGATGCGCCGCGACACGATCTTTCGCATCGCCTCGTTGACGAAACCGCTCACAGCTGCAGCAGCCATGATTCTGGTCGAGGAATGCAAGCTCAGGCTGGACGACGCGGTTAATGAATTTCTGCCTGAACTGGCTGACCGCAGGGTTCTCAGGCTGCTGGACGGGCCGGTTGACGATACTGTTCCCGCGAGCAGGCCCATCACCCTGCGTGATCTGCTGACCCTCAGATTGGGAATAGGAGCTGTTATGGCTCCCCCCGGCAGGTACCCGATCCAGAAGGCGATTGCGGAAGCGGGACTTGCTCCGGGGCCCAATCCGATATCCATCGCTCCGGATGAGTGGATGAAGCGTCTTGGCAGCCTGCCGCTGATCCACCAGCCGGGAGAAGCCTGGATGTATCACACCGGATCCGATGTCCTGGGCGTCCTGATATCACGGGCAGCTGGCCGGACGCTGGAAGATTTCACCCGCGAACGCATCTTCGAGCCGCTTGGAATGAAGGATACCGGATTTCATGTGCCGGATAGCGAGCTGGACAGGCTGCCCCCAAGCTACATGACCAATCGTGAAACGGGAGGGCTGATGGTCCATGACGAACCGCAAAGCAGTCTATGGAGGTCGCCGTCCGTCTTTCCATCCGGCGGTGGCGGGCTTGTCTCAACCGCTGACGATTATCTGGCCTTCTGCCGGATGATGCTGAACAAGGGGAGCAGCGGACGTATGCGCATCCTGTCACGCCCATCGGTCGAACTGATGACCATGGATCATCTGACGCCGGAGCAGAAGGCGGAGGCCCATGTTTTTTTGGGCGGCAGCAGCGGTTGGGGTTTTGGTGTCGGCGTCTCTGTCCGGCGCAATGATCTGGCCGGGGTCCCCGGGAGATTCGGCTGGGATGGCAGCACGGGCACATCCGCATATTCGGATCCCAAGGAAGACCTGATAGGGCTCTTGTTGACCCAGCGTTTGATGGATAATCCGGGTCCCCCCAATGCACTCCTCGATTTCTGGACCTCGGCATACCAGGCCATTGACGATTGAGACGGTTTCAAACGGCATGCCTTTTCAAATGCTTCGCCAAACAAGGGGATATCCCGAAAGCTGTAGATATGGCTTTTGGGATATTCCCTTTTAACTTATGGATTGAGGGAAGAATCGAACTCTGCCCTCGCGGCAAATAATTTTACAATACGATATCGCTGGACAGGATAATCGCCATTATTCACGAATAATGACAAAATAGGGTTTTGGATTTTAGCTTTGTTCCGTGTTCAACCTTTCAAACGATGACCAGAATGAGGGGGCAATCCAGAATGGCTGTAACGTTTAACACCATTATAATGAAAGCGGAAGGGAAGAACGCTACCGGAATTCAGGTGCCTGCGGAAGCAGTAGCTGCGCTTGGCAAGAAGATGAAACCGAGTGTTACAGTCAGTTTGAATGGCTATACCTATCGCAGTACTGTCGCGGTTTACGGCAGTGAGTTCTTTCTCCCCTTGAACGTGGTTCACAGGGAAGCGGCGGGAGTAGCTGCCGGCGACAGGGTAGAAGTGACGCTTGAGCTTGATTTGGAGCCTCGGACCGTCGAGGTTCCGCATGATCTCACAGCGGCGCTGTCAGCCCAGACCGGTGCGGTGGAGGTCTTCAATGCTTTGTCGTACTCGAAACGCAAAGAATTTGTCAGGCAGGTGGAGGATGCCAAAACGCAGGAAACCCGTGAACGGCGGATCGCCGGCATTGTTGAGAAAATAATTGTTTCCTGAGATTTGCATATACGATCGCGCGAGCAGAGAGAGGCGAGAAAATGAACCGGCAGACTATCGGGCATGTCGCACAGATCACAAGATATCCGGTAAAATCGATGGCCGGTGAGCATCTGAATCACACGCATATTGCAGCTTACGGATTATATGGCGACCGGAGCCATGCTTTTATTGATGATTCCAAGGAAGGCTGGGACAGGTATTTCACTGCACGGCAGCTCCCCGTTTTGTTGGGATACAAAGCAAGCTTTACAGCAAGCACCGCGCAGGACGAATTTCCTCCATTGCGGATAACCTCGCCTGACGGCCGTGAATTCAGCTGGGATGGGCAATTGCTGCAAGAGATCCAAAGCGCCTCCAGACCCGGATTATCCATGATTCGTCATGAACCGGACAGCCGGGAACTGCTGGCAGTGGACACGGGCGGAATTTTAATCATCACGGACCGCACTCTGCGTAAGCTGGGGAAGCTGCTGGGCAAGGAGCTGGATCCGCGGCGGTTCAGAGCCAATCTGATGATCTCCTTGAATGATGATGACTGCCGGGATGATGCATCCTTGATAGGCAAACGTTTGTCAGTGGGGAGCGCCGTTCTGGAGGTCGCTCAAGAATGCGAGCGTTGTTCCGTGATCACCATTGATCCCGACACTTACGAACGGGAAGTCCGGATTCTAAAGACAGTGAAAGAAGAGATGAACCTGAAATTCGGCGTGTACGCGTCGGTCGTTCAGACTGGCGGGGCAAGCAGAGGCGATAACGGTGTACATTTCAGGGTGAAATTGTCATAAATTCATGCTTTATCAGGATAGCTGATAGAAGTTATAAGATCATTCTTGTTGACCCCGTCTTCCCGCTCTGATAAGTTCAAGAGAGCGAAAATTGCTTCAGATACGATAATAAGAATATCATTGCATGCTAACGGGGTGGAAATGGGTGGAATTTCAAGTATTTAACAGTCCTTTTAATGAGGAACAGGCAGAGCTGCTCAATCGATTGCTGCCTTCGCTGACAGAATCACAACGGATCTGGCTGAGCGGTTATCTGGCGGCTTCTTCTCAGACAGCAGCAGCAGCAGTTGCGGCGCCGGCAGCAGTGCCGACAGCAGCTTTGGCAGCGATTGCAGAGCCGGTCGCCGCCAGGGAGGTAACCGTGCTTTTCGGGTCTCAAACCGGGAACTGCAATGGACTTGCCAAGAAATTGTCCAAGAAGCTGGAAGAGCAGGGCCTCACGGTCTCACTCTCCTCCATGGCGGATTTCAAGCCGAATAACCTGAAGAAGGTCCAGGACCTGCTTCTGTTGGTGAGTACCCATGGGGAAGGAGATCCGCCGGATAACGCAATTTCTTTCTATGAATTCCTTCACAGCAAGAGAGCGCCGCAGCTGGAGGATCTGCGTTTCTCCGTGCTTGCTTTGGGAGATACCTCCTATGAGTTTTTCTGTCAAACAGGAAAGGATCTCGATGCGCGTCTGGAAGAGCTGGGCGGCAAGCGAATTATCCCCCGTGTCGACTGCGATGTGGATTTTGACGAGCCTGCTGCGGAATGGATCAGTAATGTTCTGGGATCCCTGAGCACGGCTTCTGCAGCACCTGCATCTGCAGCTAATGGAGCTGCGGCGGTTGTGAGCGTTACCGAATCGGAATCCGAATACTCCAGGACGAATCCATTCCAGGCCGAGGTTCTTGAGAATCTGAATTTGAACGGGCGCGGATCGGATCGTGAAACACGCCATCTCGAGATCTCCCTTGAGGGATCAAATCTGCAGTATGAACCGGGCGACAGCCTGGGCATCTATCCGGAGAACCATCCCCGCCTTGTGGACGAGTTGATCGGATTCATGGGCTGGAATGCGGATGAATCCGTGGCAATCAACAAGAGCGGCGAGACACGGTCATTGCGTGAAGCACTGCTCCGGCATTTTGAAATAACCGTTCTGACGAAGCCGCTGTTCGAGCAGCTGGCTAATCTGCCTTCAGGCAGCGTGATGAGAGAGCTTCTGGCTGCGGGACGCGAGCAGGAGCTTCGGGCTTATCTGAACGACAAGGATCTATTGGATCTGGTGCAGGATTATTCCCTTGCGGGTGTGCCTGCGGGCGAGTTCGTATCCCATTTGCGGAAGATTCCCGGCCGCTTGTACTCGATTGCCAGCAGTCCGAAAGCTTTCCCGGATGAAGTGCATGTTACCGTCCGGACGGTCCGTTACGAGGCACAGGGCCGCGACCGCTACGGCGTCTGCTCCGTTCAGCTTGCGGAGCGTGTACAGCCCGGCGATACGCTTCCGGTCTACATTCAGCATAATTCGAACTTCAAGCTTCCCGAGAATCCGGCTGCTCCAATCATTATGATTGGACCGGGTACGGGCGTCGCTCCGTTCAGAGCCTTCCTGGGCGAACGGGAAGAGACGGGCGCTGAAGGGGAATCCTGGTTGTTCTATGGCGATCAGCATTTCTCCACAGATTTCCTGTATCAGATTGAATGGCAGCGCTGGCTCAAGGACGGCGTGCTGACACGGCTGGATGTCGCGTTCTCGCGGGATACGGACAAGAAAGTATATGTCCAGCACCGGATGCTTGAGAAGAGCCGCGAATTCTATGAGTGGCTCCAGAAGGGAGCTTGCGTATACGTCTGCGGCGACGAGAAGAAAATGGCCCATGACGTTCATGCAGCTCTGGCGACTATTCTTGAGCAGGAGGGCGGCATGAGCCCTGAGGAAGCTTCCGATTATTTAATTCAATTGCAGCAGCAGAAACGTTATCAGCGGGATGTTTACTAGGATGCGCCCCGAAGATTGCGAGAGGAGATAGCAAGTATGGCACAAAATCAACTTCTTCACCCGCAGAATGCGCCGCACAGCGATGTTGAGGACATCAAACGCCGGAGCAATTATTTGCGGGGAAGCCTTGAAGAGACTTTGGAAAATGTCATTACGGGTTCCATTCCCGAAGACGATAACCGATTGATGAAATTCCATGGCAGCTACATGCAGGATGACCGGGATCTGCGCAATGAGCGGCAGAAACAAAAGCTGGAGCCTGCCTATCAGTTCATGCTGCGCGTACGCGCGGCTGGAGGTGTCGTCACGCCGGAGCAATGGCTGATGATGGACCGCATCGCAACGAAGAATGCCAATGGAACGATCCGGCTGACGACGCGCCAGTCCTTTCAGCTCCACGGGGTAATCAAGTGGAATATGAAGCAGACCATCCGGGAAGTGAATGATGCGCTGCTAACGACGCTTGCCGCGTGCGGCGACGTCAACCGCAACGTGATGTGCAATCCGAACCCGTACCAATCGGAGATTCATTCCGAGGTGTACGAGTGGGCCAGCAGAGTCAGCAATCACCTTGATCCGAAGACAAGAGCCTATCATGAAATTTGGCTTGATGGCGAGAAAATACTGGACAGCCAAAATGACGGGGAAGAAGTAGAACCGATCTACGGACCGGTTTACCTGCCGCGCAAGTTTAAAATTGGTATGGCTGTTCCTCCATCCAATGACGTTGATGTGTTTTCCCAGGATTTGGGCTTTATCGCTATTATTGAAGATGGAAAGCTGAAGGGCTTCAATGTGTCGGTAGGCGGCGGAATGGGAATGACGCATGGCGATTCCAAAACGTATCCGCAGGTTTCCAAAGTGATCGGGTTCTGTACACCGGAGCAAATCATCGATGTAGCCGAGAAAACGGTAATGATTCAACGGGATTACGGAGATCGTGCGGTCCGGAAGCATGCCCGTTTCAAATATACGATCGATGACCGCGGGATCGAATGGTTTATTAATGAATTAAGCGACCGTATGGGCTGGAAGCTTGAGGAAGCGCGTCCTTACCATTTTGACAGCAATGGCGACCGCTATGGCTGGGTAAAGGGAAATAACGGAAAATGGCATTTTACCCTGTTTGTCCAGAACGGCCGCGTCAAAGACGAAGCTGGCTATCCTCTGATGACAGGTTTAAGGGAAATCGCCAAGGTTCATACAGGCGACTACCGGCTTACGCCGAACCAGAATCTGATCATCGGCAATGTAACCAGCCATAAGAAGAAAAAAATCGAAGGTTTGATCAAGGAGTACGGACTTACCGATGGAGCCCATCATTCGGCTCTGCGCAGAAGCTCCATGGCCTGCGTGGCGCTGCCAACCTGCGGACTGGCAATGGCCGAATCGGAGCGATATCTCCCTTCGCTGATTGATAAAATGGAGCCGATGCTTGAGGAAGCTGGACTGCGCGACGAAGAAATCGTCATCCGTATGACCGGCTGCCCGAATGGATGCGCAAGACCAATGCTTGCGGAAATCGCGTTCATCGGCAAAGCACCGGGCAAATACAATATGTATTTGGGGGGCGGCTTTACAGGCAATCGTCTGAACAAGCTGTACAAGGAAAACATCGGGGAAGATGAGATTCTCGGTACTCTCCAGCCGATTGTGACGCAGTATGCAAAGGAAAGGCAAAGAGGCGAGCACTTCGGTGATTTTGTCATTCGCGCCGGCTTTGTGAAAGAGGTTCTGGACGGACAGGATTTTCACTCGTAAAGGTGCCTGCGCCGTAAAATAGGTATCAAGGCAGCAGAACGACCGCTTGAAAGGGCGGTCATTCTGCTGTTTCTATTTGCATACAGTCAGCTGTCTATGGATTCGTGCCGGTGAGGAGATTGATGGGAAACATCAGGCTAGTGGAAATTAAAGGACTGCCTCCGCATACAATCTACTATAGCCGCAGTTCAAGGAAAATAATATACAAAAAATGGAAATATAGTGGACGCCCTGCATGGAATGAACGACTCATCCAGTGAAGTATTGCGGTTAGGTCGGACGTTGATGCCGCAATCGCACATTATGTTGCCAGGAAAGTCCCTCTGTCATTTTCTTTTATCCGAAATATTTGTAAAGGAGGGATTGCTGTTACTATTCCTTTAGATTTCTTTCTGAAAGTAACCTTTGCCTTATTTCTGGGATTGCTGATTGGCATTGACCGTCAGTTAAAGCATAAGCCCCTTGGCTTGAAAACCTGTATGGTCATATCAGTGGCCAGCTGCCTGGTTACGGTGATCTCCATTGAGTCGATCGAAAAGTTCGGTGATCTCCTCACGACAAATCGTGATCCCATGCGGTTAGCGGCTCAAATTGTCAGCGGGGTCGGTTTCCTCGGCGCAGGCGTTATTCTGAGAAGAAACAATGATGTAATCTCGGGATTGACCTCCGCGGCGATGATTTGGGCGGCATCCGGAATCGGGATAGCGGTTGGGGCAGGATTTTATTGGGAGGCTTCCTATTCTGTTCTGATTATTATCCTTGCGGTTAACGTGTTGCCCTTCCTGATCCGGCGCATCGGACCTGAAAAATTAAGTCAAAAGGATATTTCCGTCAAGCTTATCGTGAATCCGACCTGCGATTTGACGCAAATCATTAAAAATCTCGAAAGCGAACGTGAGCTGACAGGGAAAAAAGGCGTGGATATCCGTGAGATTAAACTCAAGGATCTGGAATCCGGCAACCGGCAAATCGGTTTGATTCTATCCGCAACCCATAAACATTATGTTACCGATGTATACAATCTGGTGAAGCTGACGGATAACGTCATCACCGTTGAAATCGAGGAGTTATAACCTGAGTCATAAGCCGGCGCTTTGCTTTGCAAGCTGCATCAGATTGCATAAATTCTCCCTCAACCCTGCATATTAAAGTAGGTTGCCCAAAATGTTTTTACAACAAAGGAGAATATGACGATGCAGCAGCAAATACCATCAAATAATCGTTCGCAGAACGGATTGAACATGAATCATGGAGGTCATGAACTGCTTGATGTGCATCAGGTGTTGTCCTGTGCCGTCAATACGTTGGATCAATTCATGATTTTCAGGCAATTCGTTCAGGATCAGGAGCTTTTGGACATTCTGGACCGGCAGTATAATTTCATGCTCTCCCAATACAATCTGACGGCTGAATGCTTTAAGACCGGGCAGGAGCCAAACCAGAAAACAGCTACTTATATGATTAAACAAGTAACACAGCCGGTATACGGCATCAAACAGACCCAGCCGACAAAACCGAATCAATCCCTCGCTGACGTAAAGGATGCAGGCATATGCGATTATATGCAGGGGTTGGTTAAATCCCATGCTTCATTATTGACCATGTCAGCGGCAGAAGTTACAAATCCTGTCGTTCGCCGCGTGCTGGCATCTCAAATACAGCAGTTCATCGAAATGTCTTACGAGATTTTCATGTATCAAAACAAACATGGCTACTACCAAGTGCCGCAGTTTGATACTGCCGATATGCAAAAGATGCTGAATATGTACGCACCGGCAGCCGGAACGCCGCAAATGCCGGAACCTAACAAAGCGGCATTGCACTAACCCTGATTCAAAAAAAGCTTCCAAGAGCGCTCGGATATGCAAATGCATACCGGGCGTTTTTTTATTTAGTAAAATCCATTTGGAGGAATTATAACCGGGCAGCGGATAGTTGCATCTGCCCCGAACCATAATAAATGACAGCAATGTGAGGGAGGTTCAACCATGAATAGTAGCATTAATAAATTAACTATAGCCGCATTAGGCGGTGTCAACGAAATCGGTAAAAATATGTACATGCTGCAATATGATGATGATATTATTGCCATCGATTGCGGCTCCAAATTTCCGGATGAGAGCTTCTTGGGCATTGACCTGATCGTACCGGATGTAACGTATTTGCTCGCAAACAAGGATAAGGTACGGGCATTAGTCGTAACACACGGGCATGAGGATCATATTGGCGGAATTCCTTATTTGCTGAAGCAGCTTAATATTCCGGTTTACGCTACGAAGCTGACCATTGGCCTTATCGAAGTGAAACTAAAGGAACATGGGATTCTGAATGAAGCCCGTCTCAACATCATTGACGCGCAATCCAGACTGGATTTGGGAAGCATCCAGGCTTCCTTCTTCAGCACCAATCACAGCATACCCGATTGCCTGGGTATTGCTTTTCATACACCTGAAGGAACGATGGTGCACACCGGCGATTTCAAATTCGATATGTCTCCTGTGAATAAACAATATCCTGATCTTCATCGGATGGCGGAAATCGGCAATAATGGCGTGTTGGTGTTATTGTCGGAAAGCACGAATGCCGAGCGCCCCGGATTCACTCCATCTGAGCGTCTGGTTGGGGAACATATTACAGAAGCCTTCAGTAAAGCCGAGCAAAAGGTATTTATATCCACCTTTGCCTCCAATGTCCATCGCGTCCAGCAAATTATTGAAGCTTGCATTAATACAGGCCGGAAGCTTGTCCTGCTGGGCCGCAGTATGGCGAATGTGACGACGGTGGCGAATGAACTGGGGTACTTGAATATTCCGGAAGGTTTATTGATAGAGGCAGCGGATACAGACCGCTTCCCGCCCGGGAATATTGCCGTTCTGTGTACGGGCAGCCAAGGCGAACCGATGGCTGTTCTTTCACGCTTAGCCAGTTCGACCCATCGGGAAATCGAGGTCATGCCCGGAGATACGGTCATTATTGCGGCAACGGCAATTCCAGGCAATGAACGTAATGTCGCACGTATTATTGATAATCTATACTTGCTTGGGGCGAATGTCATCTATGGCTCAGGGAGTGCGACAGGCATGCATGTATCCGGGCACGGCAGCCAGGAAGAGTTGAAGCTAATGCTGACATTAATGAAGCCCAAATATTTTATCCCGGTTCACGGTGAATTCCGGATGTTGTATCAGCACCGGCTTCTTGCCGAATCTGTAGGTGTTGACCGCGAGAACATCTTTATTATTAACAATGGGGATCTTGTTGAATTTCGGGGGAATGCGGCACATAAAACCGGAAAAATACCAGCCGGGAATCTTCTTGTTGACGGATTAGGAATTGGCGACATCGGAAATATTGTACTGCGGGACAGAAAGCAGCTCTCCGCCGATGGCATTCTTGTCATCGTGATAACGCTCAGTAAAACAGAAGGGCATATTCTCTCTGGTCCGGATATCATAAGCAGGGGATTTGTTTACGTTCGGGATTCCGAGAAGCTGATGCAGGACATTAACCAGCTCGTACTAACGACCATTGATAAGCTCAAGGAAGAAAATATAAGCAGGTGGAGCATTATGAAACAAACTTTGCGTGATTCCATGGGAAGGTTTATATTTGCCCAAACTAGGAGAAGACCCATGATCCTCCCGGTTATTATTGAGGTCTAAAGCTCAGGTGAATAAAAAGAACTTAATCTTCGGAAAATAACCGGGGCAGATATGAAGGGAGGGATCTGTAATGGCTAAACAACAAGGGCATGCTGCACAAAATACAACCACCCGCACATCTGATAAAAAGGGCAACAAAGACAAAAAAGGCGGAGACAAATAGACCGGGAAAAGAGGGATTCCATTTGCTTAATCAGCTGGAAAGCAATTATGATTGCTCGAATGCAGGCGAGGATCTGCATCAATTAAAGCAGGAATTGGAGCAATTGATGTCCAAGAGCAGCAGCGAACACTCAACCGAGGAAAAGGAAACGTTAAACCGGCTTCAAAACCAAATACATTTTATCCATAACAAATGCGATATTCGTTAATTGAACTGAAATAATTGTAAGCCGGCCTTTGGGTCGGCTTTTTATATGCTGAACTTTAGATATTGACTACATAGTCAAGAATATGATAGGATTACATCATGAGCAGACCAAGAGAATTTGACGTGGATAAGGTTTTGAGTCAGTCGATGGAGGTTTTTTGGACCAAAGGCTATAAAGCGACCTCTTTCGAGGATCTGACGAACAAAACCAATGTGAAGAAACAGAGTCTTTATGGCGTATTTGAGGACAAACGCTCGCTTTTTTTAAAGGCACTCGCTCTTTATCGGACCCAAAGCCTCTCACAGCTTAGAGAAATGATCGACCAAGGCGGTTCGCCAACCCGTATTCTGGACGCTCTGCAATCAGCATCGCTTTGTTCCTCAAGCGAGGAGGCTCATAGAGGCTGTCTCATGGTTAACTCTGCGATGGAGTTTGGCATGGATGATCGGGAAGTTGCGAATGAGTTCGAACTTATGTTTAGTGAAGTACGGCTTGTTCTTGAGGAGGTCATTCGAAACGGACAAGCTGGAGGAGAAATCACAAACCGGTTCACAAGTCAGGAATTAGCGGCCTACCTGGCCAATACCTTGCGCGGCATCCGAATACTAGAGAAAACAGGCGCGCCTGCAGATCAGATCGAAATGGTGCTGAACACGGCATTCGATTTGATTAAAAACTAATTTTTTTTGTCTGATTTTTGACTTCGTAGTCAAAAATTTTTTATTCAATTATTGACTTCGCAGTCAATAAAAACACCAAAACAATACAAGAGGAGCTGTTCATCATGTCTACTTTCCCCCAAATCTTGTCCACGTATCAACTAGGCCGCCTCACGCTTAAAAACAGGGTGGTTCTTGCGCCCATGACAAGGGGATCCGCAGAGTCCGACGGCAGGGCGACGGAAAATATGGCCCGTTATTATGCCCGCTTCGCCTCTGGCGATTTTGGACTTGTTATTACGGAATCCGGCTACATGGATGATACCTTCAGTCAAGGATTGCTGAACCAGCCGGGTATTACGAAGGATTCACATATCCAGGCATGGAAAGGCGTTACGGAAGCGGTTCATGCACAAGGAGGAAAAATCATTTTACAGCTTGCCCATGCCGGTGCGCTGTCCCAAGTGAATCCTAATAGTGGACAAACGGTTGCTCCTTCCGCTTTGAAGCCGGAGGGTGAGAGAAGTCCGCTTTATGGCAAGGGAGGCGAATTTCCGACTGCCAGGGCTTTAGATATTGAAGAAATCAAGGAGCTGATCGGGAACTTTGCGAAAGCTGCTTCGAATGCGGAGAAAGCCGGCTTCGACGGTGTTGAAATTCACTCTGCGAGCGGCTTTCTGCCGGACCAGTTTTTGACCGGATACACGAATCAGCGGACGGACGAATACGGCGGATCCCTGGAGAATCGCCTCCGGTTTCTTATTGAAACTATAGAAGCTGTCAAAGCAGCAACAGGCGAAGATTTTGTTGTCGGTGTCCGCATTTCGCAAGCGAAAGTGAATAATTTTACCTACAAGTGGGAGCATGGGGAAGAGGATGCAAGGGTTATTTTTGAAAGCATCGGAGCAGCCAAAGCCGACTACATCCATACGTATGAATACCGCGCATTGGACCCTGCTTTCGAGGAGTCTGGTCCTACGCTTGCCGAGCTGGCGAAGAAATACGGCAATACTGCTGTCATTGCCAACGGCGGACTCGATCAGCCTGCTGATGCAGCGAAGATGCTGGAGAAGGGCTCCGATCTGATTGCGCTTGCCAAAGCGGCGCTGTCCAACCATGACTGGCCGAAAAAAGTGCAAAACGGGCAGCCAATCGAACCCTTCACGGGTGATGTGCTGACGCCGACTCCGACCCTGAAGGAAAAAGAACTATTGAACTGAAAATAGGAGCATCGCCCTGGTTTCTAGCATTAAAGCCAGAACCTGTATATCTGAAGCGTAAAAGCAGCATGATAAATAATGCTTGCTTTAAAGTCCACTTTAAGGTGTATAGTTAAAGCTCGAGAAATCATATCTGATGATCAGGGAGGTGTGGAGAGTTGTCATTTTCAATCAAAGAAGCCTCCGAACGGCTTGAGCTTCCTCCTCATACGATCCGTTATTATGAGAAAGAAGGGCTGCTTCCTTTTATACAAAGGGATCAGTACGGGAACCGGCTGTTTGAACAAAAGGACCTGGACTGGATCAACCTGATGACATGTTTCCGTGCGACGGGGATGACGGTAGCAGCCTTGAAACGGATTGTCGATCTTGCTATTATGGGCGATGAGACGATACCGGAAAGAAAAGAGATATTGGAAAATCATAAGCTGGAGCTTCAACGAAGACAGTTGGAGCTGGACAGGGCATTTGAAGCGGTTAATCAAAAATTGTCGATATACAACACCCGCCAAATTCCCGATTCAAGTCCCATGAACGAATTGATGCTGAATCCGCCGAGAAGCTGAAACCAGAAGACCGGATTCCCTTTTAATGAAGGGAGTCCGGTTTTTTTCTTGTTTTCTCTAAACAGGACATGAGCTGTCCAGTTCATATGGTACAGTCACTGATGAAACAAAAAACGGTAACCAGAAAGCGGGAATTTACGATGACTGACCGACAGGAAGAATTTGGAGTTACCCGAAGCAGCAGGGCTTTTCAAGCTTTTCGCCATGCAATCGAGGAGGGATCGCTGACAGAATTCCTTTTGATGGCTTCCGATGATTTGCGCTTCGCCGTTCCAATGCCCTTCGTCGAATGGAAGGGCATGCAGTACGGCAAGAAACGATTTGAAGAATTGGTACTCATGGAGCGTGAAGCCTTGGCTGTCCGGTTAACGTCTTTGCTGGAGCTCGAGGATGCCAATCATGGGATCGTGGTATTCAGCGCGGAAGGAACGTTGAACGGCGCACCCTACAGCAATGAGCTGACGATTGTTTTTGAATTCGAGAATGAAAGGATTCGATCATTCCGTGAATATGTCGGATCGACACAATATATGCTGTCCGCTGAATGATATAAGAATGGGATGAATCAACACAAGGAATATTATATTGCATATCGCATTTTTCTCCTCAGGCTGCGACAGCCTGGGGCTTCCTGCTCTTCCGGATAGAAACGGCGGCTGCGGCGAAGGACAAAAGCAGCGCAATGCTGGCGACCCACGGATTGTACAAGACGGTCGAATTCAAGGTGACGGCCATACCGCCGACTCCCGCTCCAGCTGCCAAACCGACCTGCGTCACGGAGGTGTTCAGGCTGATGATGAGATTGGCCGATTGCGGGGCCTTCTCGATGAAGTAGGTCTGCGTAGCAGGGCCCATAATAAACATGGACATCACCCACAGGGACAGGAGCATCATGGCAAGAGGAAATGAATGAACGGCCAGCGGCAGTAAAGCCAGCGTCAGGACATGACCGGTCAAGCTGATGACGATGATCCTTACGCTTCCCCATTTATCGATAGCGGAGCCGCCCAGCCGTGAACCCAAAGCACCGGCAATTCCGAAGGTGAGCATGATGAATCCGATATCCGATGCGCTGCGCTGCAGGATTGTTCCGAGATATGAGGTTACATACGTAAACATGACGGAGTTGCCGATTTCCCTGAACAGAACGAGCAGCAGCGCCGACAAAATGACCGGATTCGCAAGCACCGCGAACTGTTGCTTGAAGGCTACGGGAGCATCCCCTTCGATCTCCGGCAGCAGGAGGGCCATGCCAATCAGAATGAAGAGGCTGCCGGCGGCGAGGAAGAGAAAGATTGTCTGCCAGCTGAACATAGCGGTCAGCGCAATCCCGACGGGCACGCCAAGAATCATGGCGCTGCTGAAGCCGAGAATAATGGTACCGATCGCGCTGCCGATTTTCTCGGGAGGCACCATCTTGGCTGCAGCGCTGAAGGCGGCTACCATCAATACGCCGGAGCTCATGCCCAATATCATGCGGGCAGCCATCAGCAGGATGAAGCCGGAGCTTGCGAACGAGACGAGATTGCCGATAATAAAGACGGATAAGGCAATGAGCAGCAATTTTTTTCGGCCCATTCGCGCAGTCAGAGACACAATAACCGGAGTTCCTATCGCAAATGCGAGCGAATAGGCGGTTATGAGCTGTCCGGCAAGTGCGACAGAGATATGCATCTCTTCAGCCAGCACATTCAGAATGCCCGCCACGACCAATTCTGAAGTAGCCGTGAAGAAGACGGCTATCATTAAAATGTAAATGACAATTCGGTTCATAAACAACCATTCCTTTCCGTTTTCCTGGGCTTCTGTCTTGTTCGGAGCCCATTGCGATTGTATATGCGCTTGGCCGCGTCCGGATAAGCGGCTTAAACGAATTATAATCAAGCTGATTTCATAAAGTAAGAACGCAAATCATTTGGATGTAATCCATTTATTTGGACCAACTAACCTATTGTATAGTAAGTTGCAAATTGCGCGTCCAAGACAAATAACCGCCAAGGGCTAAGAGCCCTGGCGGTTAAACTTGTTATGATCTAGTGCTATGCGATTATGAGGATTGGACGGAAGTCTGGCCTGCTAATGCCGGATTGCCCCATTTTTGGACCCATTTGTCCATTTCCAGCAATGCGGTTTGAAAATCCTTGCCCTTCTCCGTCAGAGAATATTCCACTGTGACAGGCACAGTAGGAAAGACCTTGCGGAGGACAAGACCATTATTCACCAGGTGGCGGAGCGTATCCGTAAGGGATTGGGTCTTGACGATGGATACATTACGCTGAAGCTGGTTGAATCGCTGCGGTCCTTTCAGCAGTTCTTCAAGAACAAGGAAAGCCCATTTGGCACCCAAAATCTGCAGGACTTCGCAAATACTGGAGCCGGCACTCTCCTTGCAGTTGTTGTTCGTGCCGGTTTGTTCATCCATTACAATGAACCTCCTTATAAATTCACTTTGGCTATAACAGCAGAAGGATATCCGCTGCCTATTCTATGCTTACATTATGGTCCTGTTTCTTTGCTTATGTCAATCCGCGAATGTCCTGTGATGAGCGTATGCAGGGAATTGCGATATTCAAAAGTTTGATCCGCTAAATAAATATGACAGACAGTTGGCATATTTAATATGATACGCTGTCAGAGTATCGCATTCAGGAGACAGGCAAACAAATAGAGAAGGGACCAATAAATATGGCTGCATATATCGTTTTTATACGAGAGAAAACCCGCAATCCTGAGGAGCTGCAAATCTATTCCCGGAAAGCCCCGGCCGGATTGGCCGGTCATCCTGTCACGCCGCTGGCTGTGTATGGACGACATGAGGTGATTGAGGGAGAGGCTGCGGAAGGGATGGCGATTTTGCAATTCCCATCCTTCGAGGAGGCGAAGGCATGGTACAATAGTCCAGCCTACAGCGAGGCGCGCAAGCACCGGTTTAAAGGCGGCGATTATCGCGGAATCATCGTGGAAGGGTTATAACCAGGAGGAGAGAGAGAATGGCAGAACCATTAAAAGATATGTATCATGAACAATTTCTGCGTCAATTCGGCGAGAAAGTGCATGCTGTTTATAAGGCTTTCAATACGGAGGCATTCGTCGCGGCGGTCATGGAGGACGGCTGGTATGATTTAAAGCTGAAGGAGCGGATCAGGCGGATCTCCACGGTGCTCGGAACATATCTGCCGCCACGGTACGAGGACGCGCTCGACGTTTTGTATGCGATTGACGCGGCCTGCGTCGGTTTCCCCTATTTATTTTTTCCTGATTTCGTGGAAGTGTACGGCCAGTCAGAGGAGCATTGGGGTCTGTCCATGGAGGCGTTGGAGCGCTTTACTTCGAAGTCCTCGGCGGAGTTCGCCGTTCGGTCGTTTATTTTGCGTGAGCCGGAGCGGATGATGCGTCAGATGGAGGAATGGTCCAGGCATCCGAACGCTCATGTCCGGCGGCTTGCCAGCGAGGGCTGCCGGCCCAGGCTTCCGTGGGGACAGGCGCTGCCGCTTTTCAAGCAGGACCCTGCTCCATTGCTCCCCGTGCTGGAGCAGCTGAAGGCAGACCCTTCGCTGTATGTACGCAAGAGCGTCGCCAACAATCTGAATGACATCGCCAAGGATCACCCATCAATCGTGCTGGATACAGCCCGCCGCTGGCAGGGAGTCCATCCGGATACGGACTGGATTATCAGGCATGCCTGCCGTAATTTGATCCGCAAAGCCGATCCCGAGATCATGGCGCTGTTCGGCTATGCGGAAGCGGGAGAAGAGTCGGCGCTGACAACCTATGCCTCTTTGTCGGCGGAGCCGGATGTGCTGCCGATCGGCGGAAGCTGCGAGCTGAGCTACGAGCTTCATATCCGGCCGGGCGAACCGGTGCGTATTCGTATGGAATACGGAATCGACTTCGTGAAGGCAGGAGGACATACATCCCGCAAGCTATTCCTGCTATCCGACAAAGTGGTGCCGGGAGGTACGAGGCTCGCAGGTACCAGGAAGCACCGCTGGGCGGATCTGACGACCCGCCGTCATTATCCGGGCGAGCACCGGATTACGCTGACCTTGAATGGGGTTGAAACAGCATCAACGGTAATCAGGCTGGAAGCTTGATTATGGACGATCAGACAAAGGCTGCCTTTCACCCAGGCAGCCGCATTGCCGGAGCATCTTTAGGCATGAGATATTTTGGGCGTGCAAAAATCCTTCATATTACCGAAAGCAGAGACAGGCTTTACGAACAATACATCTTCCGATTCATCCATCGGTATCAATTCCGCTTCCGCGGTTAACTGTTCAGGAACGAAATAAAAGCGGATCTCTCTAGTATCCGGATTGGAAATCCGGGAAAGCAGCTGGTCAAAGTCGATGATAGAGCAAGCGTTTTAATAATGCGATATCTTCCTTCCGTGAACAATCCAGTTTAAGAAGTGATCCATCCTTTGCCGGCGGGCCGTCCAGCTGCAATATATCGATCCCCCCAATATCCCCTCTGGTACCATTCCTCAAAATGAATCCCAAATACAAGCTCCGCTAACCGGTTAAAGCTTGCCCTATATTTACTTTGATTCTTGAGCATTTGACTATCCAGCATAAGGATTCCTCCTAATGACCGGCAAGCAATCCGTGACCTGCCTGTTTAAAAGGATAGATTGGGCCATTTGAATTGTCAATCCGTTGTCCGGCGGCGGAAAAAGAAGAGCCGGGCACGTTCAGACGAGGTAAAGCTCGGATTATAACAGGATATTATCCGTCCAAGGAACTGGTCCTTATTTCCTATTTTCTACCATGAAAATTTTCTGCGAAAAATAATTTTTATCTTTCTCAAAACCGCAAAGGCTTGATGCTGCGCGGTTTTGGGCTTTTTTTTGCTAAAATCTTTCATTATTCTTTTATTGGCCGCTGGTAGACTTAAGTTGGTTGTCATCCTGGTCTCTGTCGGGATAGTAAAAACTAACCAGTGCAGCGCAATTCGACATTTAGCCGGGTTCCTTAATACCGCTACGGTTGCCTCTGCATGAGCTGAAAGAGGACTTGGCCCCGGTTTTCTGCCCGTTGATCGACATCATTTTCGAAATTCGACACATTCCTGACTTAATGCCGTGTTACTTTGAAACCAGCGTCTATATTTATACAATAACTGACATAATATCACGACTAAACTATGATACGGGAGCTATACACAAATGAGATTGAGAATGATCATCTTGGCTTCATGCCTGTTATTGCTGTTAACAGGGTGCGGAAGTTCCATGAGTATGAGCGCAGAAAGAGCAATGAAGCTGGGCAAATCATCGGATGAAATTGTAGTCGGCGCGGCGTGGCCTTTTGCCGACCGGAACGATGGATTTAAAGAGGGGCTTGAATTGGCTCTGGAGGAAATCAATCAAACCGGGGTAATAGGCTCAAAAATAAAGCTGGAGCAAAAGGATGATCTATCTTCCGTTACGGACGGTCTGACCATTGCCCAAAACTTCTCCAATGATTTGAATGTGACAGCTGTTATCGGCGACCGCAGCTCGGCCGTGACGGTGCCGGCTTCCAAGGTCTATGAACAAGCAGGCGTATTGTTTCTTGCGCCAACGTCGACTTCACCGAAGCTGACGGAGGGCGGGGTCAGCCATATTTTCCGCTTGATTCCGAATGATACACAAATCGGCGCAGAGATGGCGGATTACGCCAACTCCAAAATGTATAAGAACATTGCTGTCTTTTACGCGAATGACGAGTACGGCCGCGGCTTGGCCAATTCTTTTGAAGACAGTGCCAAAATAAGCGATATTCAAATCATAGATCGTGTCTCTGACTATAAGGACATCGATGATCTCCGCAGGCTGGTCAATAAATGGAACGCCTTGGGATGCGATGCTGTCTTTGTGGCGGAAGCGATGCCGGATGGAGCAAATATCATTCTGGAGCTTCGCAAAGCAGGATTGAACCTGCCGGTGATGGGTGGGGACGCCCTGGATTCGGACAGCTTGATTGAAATAGGTGAAAAAGCAGTAGAAGGGGTCGTTGTAGCATCTATCTTTAACCCCAATGATACGGATCCCAAGGTTCGTGATTTTGTTGAAAGCTATAAAAGCAGGTTCGGGGCAGAGCCGAATAAATATGCGGCGCAAGCCTACGACTCTCTGCATCTTCTGGCCGCTGCCATAACGGAGGCTGATTCACGCAAGCCTGCCGATATTGCGGCTGCGTTACGAAAACAGGAAACATGGCCGGGCGTGTCCGGTGACAGATCGTTTGACGCGAGCGGAGATGTGAATGATATGCACATTGTGATGAAACAGGTTAAACAAGGACAGTTCGAATACCTGAAATAAAGGAGCAACCCGGGAATGAACAATGACGTTTTTCGCAAGGTATCCATAGAAAGATTATCTTCGCCCGAGCAGCTCGACACTTTAATGAAGGTGACTTCGCCAAAGGGCTGGCTCGCTTTGAGCGCCCTCGGACTGCTGCTGGTCTCCGCGATAGTTTGGGGATTTTACGGAACGTTGAATACCAAGATGCAGGCACAAGGCGTCTTAATCCGGCCAGGAGGGCTGCAAAATATCTATTCCTCGTCGAGCGGCCCCATTACCGATATTCGCGTGGTGGAGAATGATTACGTACATAAGGGTGACGTCATAGCAAGAATTGAACAACCGGCCATGGTACAGCAGCTTGAGCAGCTGGCAGAGAGCCTCAAGGCTGCCGAGCTGGCCAATCAGCGTACGCCGTCTGCGGAATTAGAGGAGCAAATAAACAAGATCCGGAACGGGTTAGCGGCGCTCAAGACGGCCTACTTCAACGAATCGAGAGTCGTAAGTGCGTATACAGGACGGGTCCTGGAAGTAAAAGTCAAGAAGGGCGCTTCAATCGGCGTTGGATTGCCGATCATTACGGTCGAATCAGGCGAGGAGCAGGCCAAGGATTTGAAGACAGTGATGTATGTTCCGATCCAGGAAGGGAAGACCATTATTCCCGGGATGACGGTGGATATTTCTCCCAGCTCCGTAAATAAGGAGGAATACGGCTTTTTGATTGGACGCGTAACGTCGGTTTCGGAATTCCCGGTAACGGCGCAGACCATGCTGCTCACTCTTGGGAACGAAGCGCTGGTGCAGGAGCTTGCGGGAAGAGGCTCCGCGCTGCTTGAGGTTCTGGTCGATCTCGTACCGGACCCGTCAACAATAAGCGGCTACAAATGGTCTACGCCCAAAGGTCCGCCGCAGCTGATAGACAGCGGTACCTTTACCTCGGGATCCATAACGATAAAACGGCAAAAACCGATTACATCCGTAATACCTCAGATTAAGTAAGAGATGGAGTTGAACCTTAAGGTGAGTGCACCCAAACGCGTCAAGACGCCGACCGTTCTGCAGATGGAAGCGGTGGAATGCGGTGCGGCAGCTTTAGCGATTATTCTTGGCTATTACCGAAGCTATGTTCCTCTGGAGGAGCTGCGTGTGGAATGCGGTGTTTCAAGGGACGGGAGCAAAGCCAGCAATGTGCTGAAAGCAGCAAGGAAATACGGGCTGACGGCAAGAGGGCTGAAGAAGGAGCCGGAGGCGCTCCGAAGCATGAAGGGGCCGATGATTATTCATTGGAACTTCAATCACTTCCTTGTGCTCGAGGGCTTCAAGGAGAACCGGGTTTTTCTGAATGATCCGGTTTCGGGACCGCGGGTTGTCACTTATGAGGAATTCGATAAATCCTATACCGGCATTGTTCTAAGCTTTGAGCCGTCACCCGAATACAAGCGCCATGGCGAGAAAACGGGTATTGCCGGGTCTCTCAAGAAACGGCTGAAAGGCTCGGAAACGGCGCTGCTTTATGTCATTCTGGCGGGACTTTTCCTAATCATTCCGGGACTTGTCATTCCCACTTTCACCAAAATGTTCATCGATAATATACTGCTCGGAAATAATCAAAGCTGGCTGATCCCGCTGCTGGTCGGAATGGCCATTACGGCATTCGTCCGGGCGTTGCTGACCTGGCTGCAGAGATATTACCTGCTGCGGCTCGAAACGAAATTTTCGCTAAGCACGTCCAGCGCTTTTTTCTGGCATGTGCTGAGGCTTCCGATGGGATTCTTCTCGCAGCGCTTCAGCGGAGAGATTGGTTCGCGGGTGATGATCAACGACCGGGTGGCACAGCTGCTGTCCGGCGATCTGGCGGTCGCCGCATTGAATTCCGTAATGATTGTCTTTTATTTGATCCTGATGTTCCAGTACAGCATTATCCTGACCCTGCTGGCTGTTGCAACGGCTCTGATAAACGTGGTTTTTCTGCGGTTCGTTGCCAGGCAAAGAGTCGATCAGAATATGCGTCTGCTTCAGGAAGGCGGCAAAATGCAGGGCGTTACGATGAATGGTCTGCAAATGATCGAAACGTTGAAATCAAGCGGTTCCGAATCCGATTTTTTCGCAAAATGGTCCGGTTACCAGACGAAGCTCCTGAATTCCCAGCAGCAGCTCGGCGTCTCCTCCGGTATGCTGAGCGCCCTGCCCACTTTGTTATCCGGCATAAGCTCCGCGGTCATTCTGGCGGTCGGCGGATTTCAGGTCATGGATGGCGTCATGACGATTGGTATGCTGGTAGCCTTCCAAAGCCTGACGGCCAGCTTCATCGAACCGGTCAATAAGATGGTTCAGCTCGGCAGCTCCCTTCAGGAGGCGGAAGGCGGACTCAAGCGGCTTGATGATGTATTAAACCATGATGTGGACAGTCAGATCGCAGCAGCGGCCGAGCTTTATCCCTCGGATGAAGAAGAAGCGCAGCCGAAGAATGCCAAGCTGGCAGGGTTTGTTGAATTGCGCAATGTAACCTTCGGTTACAACAAGCTGGAGGGAGCGTTGATTGAGAACTTCAGCCTGCAGCTGAAGCCCGGCTCGCGTGTTGCCCTGGTAGGGGGATCGGGCAGCGGGAAATCGACAATCGCCAAATTGATTGCCGGCGTTTATGCGCCATGGTCGGGAGAAATTCTGTTTGATGGAATCAATCGCGATGAATTGCCGCGCACATTAATCAGCAACTCGCTTGCGGTAGTCGATCAGGATATTCATATGTTTGAAGGCACCATCAAGGATAATTTATCGCTGTGGGATTTGACGATACCGGAGACGGATATTGTCCGTGCCGCCAAGGATGCCTGTATTGATGATGATATCAGCTCGCGGAGCGGCGGTTACGATCATGTGCTTGCCGAGGGCGGCGGTAATTTCAGCGGCGGACAGCGGCAGCGCCTGGAAATTGCCAGAGCGCTCTCCGGCAATCCTTCGGTTCTTGTACTGGACGAAGCGACAAGCGCGTTGGATCCGAAGACGGAACAAATCGTGGATACCAGCTTCAGAAGAAGAGGCTGTACCTGTATTATTGTCGCGCACCGGCTGAGCACCATCCGCGATGCGGATGAAATTATTTTGATGCAGCGGGGAAAAGTGGCCGAGCGCGGCACCCACCATGACTTACTGCTGAAAAACGGCGCATATGCCAGACTGATACAGGACCACTAAAGCCGGAGGGGGTGAATGCATATGGATCGGACGGATGACGATATCTTGGAACAATGGTTTATAAAGAATGGGGAATGGATCGAGCTTGAAGGCAACAAACCGCTCATTGTTACGGATGAAACGTCGCTTTGGCTCATTATGAGCGGATCTGCGGATATTTTTGCCGTTGCCCTGCAAGGCGGTGCAGTAACCCGGCAGCCGCAATTTTTGTTCAGTCTGCATGCAGGGCGATTCATCTTTGGTTTCCATGAAGACGTTGCGGAAGCATCCGCAGGCATGCTCATTGCCGGGTTGTCCGGTACGCAGCTGATCCGCATGGACATGTCCTTATTTCTTCAAGCGAATTCCGATCATTCTGTTCACATGGCAATGGCGGATTCGATTGATGAGTGGGTCCAGGACTGGTCCTCCGCCCTGAGAAGGCTCAACAACGCAACAGATTTTATCGAGCTTGAAGCGGTCAGTCAGCTGGCAGCTGCCGAGGGAGCTGTCTTTCGTTCGTCCAACGTGCTGTGGATTGAAATGCATGCCGGAAAACTCCATTGGATGGATGATGAAAGATTTGCCGTCGTGCAGCCGGGGATGACTATGCCTTTGTCCTCCGTCAGCTGGATCTCGGCCGCCGAACCATCCGTAATTTCCGCATACGGCACGGCTGAATGGCTGAAGAAGGATGCCGAATTGCGCGGATTATCCGAATTTCATCGATTGCTCTACCGCTGTCTGCTTGATAACCGCAGGTCAGAGGGAAAAGTCGAATACGACCGTCTGAAACGGAAAACGGAAAATGATCATGCCGTCATGGATTTGGCTTTGAACCGTTTGGCAGCTGTTACAGGAGCATCCCGAAAAAAAGCAGCCGCTGAAACGGGCTCCACCGACCTGCTGTATATCGCCTGCAAGATTGTCGGCGAATCGCTCGGGATGGCAGTAAAGCCGGTTGCTGGAAAGAGTCTGCATAAGCTGCGCGACCCTGTGGGCCATGTTGCAAAAAGCTCCGGATTTCGTTCCCGCCAGGTAATGCTGAAGGATGATTGGTGGCGCAGCGATAACGGACCCCTGCTTGCCTATTTGGAGGCAAACAAACAGCCGGTTGCTCTGATTCAGAAGAATGCGTCGACCTATATTCTTGTCGATTCGGCGGACGGCACGGAACAGACCATAACGGAAGATCTTGCCCGCAATATCGCACCGGTCGCGTTTATGTTCTATCGTCCGCTGCCGACAAAACCGCTCTCTGTTATGGATATTATCAAATTCGGCTCACACAAAACGATCAAACGGGACTTATACATTATGGTGTTCATGGGGATCGCCGGGGGATTGCTCGGAATGCTGGTTCCCATAGCCAACGGCATCCTGTTCGATTCGATTATTCCGGCTTCGGAGAAAGGCCTGCTTCTGCAGATGGGGTTGATCTTGCTGTCGGTCATCCTCTCCATGTCCTTGTTCGAATTGACGCGCTCTATGGCGATGCTCAGAATCGAAGGGAAGATGGGGGGATCCATACAGGCGGCGGTATGGGATCGCCTGCTCAATCTGCCTGTTTCCTTCTTCAGGGATTATTCCTCCGGTGATTTGGCTTTGCGGGCCAACAGCATCAATACGATACGTCAGGCGGTATCGGGTGTGGCGCTGACGGCAATATTTTCCGGCATATTCTCCTCCTTTAATCTGCTTTTATTATTTTATTACAATGTGAAATTGGCTCTTGTGGCCACGGTTCTGGTCCTGATATCGATGGCCGTTACGCTTGGAGTCGGAATTCTGCAGGTCAAGCGGCAGCGGGTGTTGCTGGCGGTTCAGGGGAAAATTTCAACGACGGTTCTGCAAATCATTAACGGCATCAGCAAATTCCGCATGGCGGCGGCAGAGAAACGGGCATTTTTCCTGTGGGCCAAACAGTTCGGGGAGTTAAAAGAAACCGCGTTCCAAGCCAAGACATTGACGAATCTGCATGCGGTATTCAACGCTTTTTTTCCGGTTATTACTTCGATGACATTATTCTATATTATGGCTTCCGGCGGGGGTGCAATGAGCCCCGGCAAGTTCATCGCTTTTTTCTCCGCTTTCTCGGCTTTTCTGGGGGCGATGATTGCGATGTCGACGGCGGTTGTCTCGATTCTGAGTATTGTTCCGCAATATGAAAGAGCCAAACCGATTCTCCAGACGGTTCCCGAAGTACACGAGGCATTGGAAGATCCAGGCGAACTGACAGGAGCTATTGAAGTCAGACATATTCGCTTTCGCTATAGAATGGATCAGCCCTGGATTCTCAATGATCTGTCGCTCCAAATCCGCCCGGGCGAATTCATCGCGCTGGTTGGCGCATCAGGCTGCGGGAAGTCAACGCTTCTGAGGCTGCTGCTCGGTTTTGAAAAGCCCGAGTCCGGATCGCTTTACTTTGACGGGCAGGATCTCAAAACACTGGATGTCCGCTCCGTGCGCAGTCAGTTCGGCGTTGTCCTGCAGAATGGCAAGGTGACCGCCGGCGATATTTATGCCAACATTATCGGTTCTGCGAACCTGACGATGGAAGAAGCCTGGGAGTCGGCGCGAATGGCCGGCTTCGATGAGGATATCCGCCAAATGCCCATGGGCATGCATACGGTAATATCCGAAGGCGGCAGCACGTTATCCGGTGGGCAGCGCCAGCGCTTGCTTATTGCCCGGGCGATTGCCAGAAGACCTAAAATCATCCTGTTCGACGAGGCGACCAGCGCCCTGGACAACCGCACGCAGACGATTGTCAGCCAAAGCCTGGAGAAGCTGCACGCTACACGGGTGGTCATTGCCCATAGGCTCAGCACCATTATGAACGCCGATCGCATCTTCGTTCTGGAAAAAGGGCGGATCGTTCAAGCGGGGTCTTACAGCGATTTAATGAAACAGGACGGATTGTTCGTCGAATTGGCCAAACGGCAGCTTGCGTAGTTCATCTCTCGTTTTCATAACGAGTTATGATAAATATCATATTTTACAGGAGGAAACAATCATGGCATGGAGTAAAGAAGCAGTAGCAGAAGCGGTAAACAAGGTGGGCGCAAGAGCGGCTACGGATCTGGAGTACAGAAATTTGTGCGTGACCAACATTCACGAAGCCATTCAACAGGAAACAGGCCTTGAAGTGCCGTCTAGCTTCAAAATCGGCGTGCTTGACCAATCCAGCTATTCCTTGAGCATTGTCCTGCCTAAAGTTCAACTGGCCGACAATGAATTAACGGAAGGCGAATTGGACAGCGTTGCAGGCGGAAGCAAAGACGGAGCTACCGATTTCTTCGAAGGACTTGCAGGCGGAGCCGCTTCGATTATGGGCGCCGATAATACTTATGCGAACAATTCCGAAGGCGTTGCCGGCAATATCATTGGTCAAATCGTGGCATCTCCTTATCTCATCATCGGCAGCTAATCCAAACTTTCCAATCGGAGGAATCATACATGGCATGGAGTAAAGAAGCAGTAGAAGAAGCAGTAAGCAAAGTAGGCGCAAGAGCCGCTGCCGACCTGGAATTCAGAAATTTATGCGTGACGAACATTCACGAAGCGATTCAGCAGGAAACAGGTCTTGAGGTGCCGGCCAGCTTCAAAATCGGCGTACTCGATCAATCCAGCTATTCCTTGAGCATTATTCTGCCCAAAGTTCAACTGGCTGACAGTGAATTAACGGAAGGAGAGCTCGACAGCGTTGCCGGCGGAAGCAAACAGGGAGCCACTGATTTCTTTGACGGATTGGCTACAGGGCTGAGCGGCAATTCGGGCCCTCAGAATTCTGCTGAAGGCGAAGCCGGGAATGCGATAGGGTTAATTGCAACAATTCCCATGATTTTGTCTTAATATTGTTGTGAAGCGTCACTTGATGTGCGGAGAGAACCTCAGTTTTTTGAGGTTCTTCTTGTGATTTTCTCCTGCAAGCTATTCATCGATGCACAATATAAATATAGTGGGTGTGTTATCCGTATGCGGTGGTTAAAATCGATTTGGACGATATTAGGAAGCATCGCGGCAGGGGTCATGATCGGGATTTATCAGCCTCAGCTGGCAGAACAGCTTATCCCGTACGGTGGATTGTATTTGTCCTTTCTTAAAATGTGTGTCATTCCGATCATGGTCACGGCCATTGTCTCCAGTGTAGGCAGATTGTTTATGTCGACAGGCTCGAATAAGGTATTGAATAAAATGCTGCTTGTTTTTATCGTTGGGATGCTTGCAGTCAGTGTGCTGGGAATTACGGCAGGACTGCTCGGCAAGCCGGGCGAAGGCATCTCTGCCGGCAGTAAAACGGTGCTTGGCACGATTGTTCTGGATAATGAATCTTCCTCCGCAGATCAAGCAGACACGGCCTCTGCCAACGGTTTGATGGACTTTATATTCAAACTGATCCCGGATAATATATTTATTGCGCTGACTCAGGGCAACAGCCTGCAAATCCTGTTTTTTTCCGTGGTGGTGGGCATCGCGCTCGGTTTGCTGTCCGTCCATACAGGCGAACATTTTCTCTCTCTCGTGGATTTGATGTTTAAAGTCTTTCAACGGATTATCTCCTGGTCGATGTATGTGCTGCCGTTTGGGCTGCTATGCATTATGGCTGGGCAGATCGCAAGCACGGGTGCAGATCTCTTGCTGGCTATGGTGAAGTTCATCGCACTCGCCTATACGGTAGCGCTTGTTCTCATGATTGCAAGCGGCTGGATCATGGCGGCGAAGCTGAAAATCTCTTTTATCCAGGCGTTGAAAGGCTTGAAGGAAACGCTGATTATTGCTTTCGGCACGCAAAACAGTATCGCTACCATGCCCTCCGCACTCGATTCGCTGCGCAAGCAGTTCAAGCTTGACTCCGACTCGGTCAATTTGGTCGTTCCGCTTGGGGTCGTCCTGTGCAGGTACAGCATGGTGGTGGTGTACTCCCTGGGCATTATCTTTATCGCCCAATTGTATGGGGTTACGCTGGGTTTGCAGGATTTGTTCATCATCATGGCCGGAGCGGTACTGGCGGCAGTTGCCGGAGCTGGGACTCCCGGGATCGTGGCGATTGCGATGATTTCACTGATTGCCGATCCTCTGAACCTCCCCTCCAGCACGGGTATTATTCTGCTGATGGCTGTCAATCCCATTATCGATCCCATTCTGACAACGGCCAACATTCATCTCAATAGTATGGCGGCGGTTCTGATTGTGGATAAAGCGGAAGACAGCCAGAGGGAAGCAGCCGACTATGATCCGCTGCCACTGGGCAGCAGCGGTACTGCATCATGAGCGGCTGGATGGAGAACCGCTACAAAGTGAAACAGCTGGAAGCCGGCGATGCCGCTGCATATGGGCCATTAACGTACCAATATGTGCTCCCGCTGCTGCGTGATTCGCGAGGACATCCAAGCTATACCGCAATCGGAGCAGAGATGGCGGAGGGGGCGGAAGCTGCCGGATTAATCGTTATATACCGCCAGCCGGGAAGCGGCACAGCCGAAGTCGTCTCTCTGTTTGTAAAGCCGAATTACCGCAGAATGGGAATCGGCACCGCTCTTCTGCGCCAAACGGAAGAGCTTCTGCTTCGTGCAGGAGCAACGCGGATCCGTTTTGTGTATTATGCGGGCAACCGGATTAAGCCTGCTGTGGAAGCTTTTTTACAGCGTAATAACGGGTCTCCTCCCGTATTGGAAGGAAAGGTGTACACGGCCGATACCCGCATCGCCGACGCTCCGTGGCTGAAGAAGATTGAACTGCCGCAAGGACTGCAGTCTTTATTATGGCGCGATCTGGACAGCGAAGCCAAAAACAGATTAAGAGAAGGCGGTGGCTTTCCGCGGTTTCTATCTCCTTTCAAACCAAATCTGCAATTGGAAGAAAGCAATAGTCTCGCCATGATGGCAGGAGAAGAAATCTCGGGATGGTGCATGACGTACCGAATTGCCGAAGATACGATTCTGTATGACAGTGTCTATGTTCAGGAGCCCTACCGGTTATATGGCTGCGCCTTTATTCTGATGGCGCAATCCGTCCTGCTTCAACTGGAGCGGCAGATTCCGTTTGCGAAATTTGCCGTCAATGTCGAAACCCCTTCCATGCTGAAAATGCTGGATCGCCGGCTGGCTCCGTATGCGTGCCGGATCGTTGAAAAAAGAGCAGTTTGCATAACACTTGCACATCAGGGAGGAACGATTAAGTGACCAAGGGGAGACAGCGCGTTGCGGTAACGGGGATGGGGATTCTCTGCGCTCTGGGCAGCAGCTTTGAGCAGGTTTTTGCTTCCATGAAGGAAGGAAGAACAGGCATCGGAGAGATGCAGCGTTTTCCTACCGATAAATTTCATAGCCGGATCGGAGCGGAAATCCGCGACTATAACCCGGATGATTACTTCTCGGCATCCGAGCAGCAGCAGTATGATCTTTGCGCGCAGTACGCCATTGTCGCCGCCCGGAATGCAATGCGGGGCAGCGGAATCGTCACAGGCGGCAAGGGGGCGGAGCGGACCGGTGTCGCGCTGGGCACCTGCAATGGCGGTATTGTTTCGCTCGAAGAGCAGTGGACGGTTGCGGAGCTGGACGTGGCAAGAACGGCCCGCTACCCTTTCTATCAGCAGGGTGACGATGTTGCGCGATATTTTCAGGCGACGGGGCCGGTCGTTACGATGAATACCGCATGCGCGGCAAGCGGCAACGCGATCGGCTACGCCTACGATATGATTCGATGGGGACACGCCGATGTGATGCTGGCGGGCGGCTCCGATCCGATGTCCCATTCCGTTTATGCCGGATTTAATGTGCTGCGCGCCTTGAATCCGCAGCCGGCCTCCCCTTTCGCAAGCCGGTTTGGTCTTAGTCTGGGTGAAGGAGCGGCTTTTGTTGTGCTTGAACCGCTGGATATGGCTATTTTGCGGGGAGCAACGATTTATGCAGAGATTTGCGGGTACGGCCTAAGCAACGACGCGTATCACGAGACAACGCCTGACCCGGAGGGAAAGGGAATTCAAATTGCGGTGAACATGGCCCTGGCTAACAGCGGAATTGATCCGTCTGCAATCGGCTATATCAATGCTCACGGCACCGGTACGCAGGCCAACGATCACGCTGAGATTTCCGGTTTGCGGGCCGCATTCGGCGACAAGCTCGGTGAAATTCCGCTCAGCTCCAGCAAAGCGTACTTTGGCCATAATCTGGGAGCGGCTGCAGCTATCGAGTTCACCACTTCCTTGTATGCCATTCATCATCATTTGCTTCCCGCTGCTTTGCATTATGACAAGCCGCGGCCGGGCTGTGAAGACATCCGCATCGTAGCCAATGATATGATGGCGGGGAGACCGGATTATCTGTTAAACAATAATTCCGCCTTTGGCGGACATAATGCTGCGATCGTCGCCAAGACCCGCTATTCGGAGAACGAGCCGAAGCGGATCGAAACGGACCGTCATTTACGAAGAATAGCGGTCGTGGGAATCGGCGCGGTTATCGGGGACGGCGCAGACGGCAGGGCAGGAGCCTCGTCATTCCAGCTGAAGGATTTTGATAAAGGCTTGTATGAGAGAAGAATGAACCGCCTCTCCCAGTTCAGCATTGGCGCAGTCAGCCTGGCGCTGGATGATGCGGGGTGGAGCCGTGAAGCTGCCGCCGGACAAGATACGGGCTTCATATACGGAACTTCACGGGGCAGCACGGAGAGCATCGGCAAATTTCTGGGCAGCGTGTTCGGCAGCGGACCGGAGCTTGCCAGCAGCATCTATTTTCCCCATACCGTTATCAATTCAATATCCGGCAAGACGGCCGAGAAGATGAAGCTGAAAGGCTTCAGCAGCTCGCTCAGCACCGGCGGCACGGAGGGGCTTATGGCATTGATTTATGGCTGCGGCATTCTTCGCGACGGTGTTCATGACCGGCTGTTGGTCGCCGCAGGCGATGAGTTTTCCGAGCTGTCGGATAAAATCGATAGGGCCAAGGGGCTTGCGGAAAGCCGTTTTCATATGACAGAGGGCAGCGTGTGCCTGGCTTTATGCGACCTGGATACGGCTCAGCAAGAGGGGAAACGCGTCTATGCGGAAATGCTGGGCGGCGGGATGGCATTTGGCGATTTGGCCCAATCCATTACCGATGCCATCCGGAATTCCGGTTTGCGGCTGGAGCAGATCGATGGTGTTCTGATCGATTCCGCCGGGAGGCCGGGCGAATTGGAAGATCAAATGCGCATTATTGAAGAGCTGTTCGCCGGGTGCGGGACTCCGGTAACCTGCTTGAACGAGCAGTCCGGTTACGGCGAATCCATCAGTTCGCTCACTCCGGTCAGTACAGCAGCGCAGTGGATCCATGCCGGCTCTCAGCTTGGGATCCAGGGACAGAAGCGTGATTACTTCCTGACCGTCAGTATAGCGATCAATGGAAATACGGCTGCAGCGGTGATCGGCCGGATTAAAGAGGAGGAGAACAAATGAACGAGCAGGCTTTTACTTTGGAACAGATCAAAGACGTGGTCAAACGGAAGCTGATTATCGAGCGTCTGGAAATGGAAGACATCACGGCAGAGGATATCGATGACGAGATGGAGCTTTTTGGCGACGGGCTCGGACTGGATTCGATCGAGGCGTTTGAGGTGATGGTTGGTATGGAAGTCGTTTACGGCGTGAAGGTTGAAGGCATTCCCATCGACGACCTGAAAGTTCACTTGAGATGCGTCAATTCCATTGCCGGTTTTATCGACAACCGCCTTCGTGAGAAAGCATGAAGCTGCGTAATCAGGTAGCAATTGTGACAGGTGCCACGCGGGGAATCGGCAGAGCGGCATTCGAACGCTTCGCGGCGGAGGGAGCGGCGGTGATTGGCGTATATGCCGCGAATGTGGACCTGGCGCAGCAATTGCTCGGCAAGTGGAACGGAAATGGAGTGCCGCTGAGGATGGTTCAAGGCTCCGTTGACGATCCGGGCTTTGTACGTGAACTCATTCTCGAAGTGGTGCGGGAGTTTGGCCGTATTGATATTTTGGTCAACAATGCGGGAATCGTGCGCGACAGCTTGGCGGTGATGATGCCAATCTCTGATTGGGACGATGTGTTTCGCACGAATTTCAATGGAACCCTGCTGTGCGCTTCGGAAACGATTCCCGTCATGCTGCAGCAGCAAAGCGGTAGGATCGTCAATGTTGTATCGGTGTCAGGCATCTACGGGCGGGAGGCGCAGGCGAATTATGCGGCTTCCAAGGGGGCCGTTATCGGCTTGACCAAAATGCTGGCCAGGCGCTACGGCCGGGAAGGCATCCGAATCAATGCGATCGCTCCAGGCATGATTGAAACGGAAATGACGGCGTTGGTGCCTTCAGGGAAAATGGAAAATTTCATCAATCATACCAACATGGGGCGCATGGGCACGGTCCAAGAGATTGCGGATGCGATCTTGTTTTTGGCTTCAGGTCAATCGGAATACATATCCGGGCAAGTATTGAAGGCGGACGGGGGATTCCTGCGATGACCAGAACCATTTTTATAACTCAGGGAAGCCATAGAATCAATCGCCTGATTCTCGAGTGTCTGCTTGAGAGAGAGTATCAGGTATGCCTGCAATTTACCAAAAGGCAGGAGGCCGATGAGTGTCTTGCCGATATTTCTGCGGATTGCAGAAAACAGCTTTATATCTTTTACGGCCATGCGAATGAAGCATCTATTATGATCGATCAGGCTGTTTCCCGTATGGGCAGTCTGGATTACTTGATTCACGGGGTGGACACGCTCAATGAAGAGGAATTGTTTGAGGCCGATCCGCTTGCCCTGGGTACCTATACGGCCGATTTATTTCGCGATATTTTCCTGTTCAGCCGCAGCATCGCATCGCATATGGCCAAGAACAAACAGGGACATATCGTGTTTCCCCTTATGGCGGATGCGTTATATTATGACGGTTACCCGTCCTCTCCGATTATCAACCTTGGCAAGCTTGCTTTAATGAAATCTCTTGCCAAAGAGTTTTCGCCTTTCCGCATTGCCGTCAACGCCGTTACATTGGGTTATTACGCCCCGGAAGAAAGCTTGAACAGCAAGGAATTAAAGCAGCGCCTGGAAATTCACGCCTTAAAGCCATTGCTCCCCGGGCTGAAAGAGCTGGTATCGGCTTCAATCGATATGCTGTTTCAGACAAAATCACACTTGGTGAGCGGCCAGAACCTGCATGTAGGTCACGGTACCGATACATTCATCTGATGGAGGAACTATTCTTGATTGCCGGCATAGGCATGGCAACCACTGCGGGAGCGATGATTGTCATAGAACGGGAGGACTGGATGAGCGATGAACAAAATGTTGATTCCGCTGTTGGGGATGTTGGTTATCTGTTTATTGACAGCTTGCGGCAGCCAGCAGAATCCCCAAGCAGGCGCAGGGCCAAAGAGCGGAATGGAATCCGCCGGTCCCCGGCCGGCTGCTGCCGTGAAGGTTGAGGTTTCGCAAGAGGAACTGGCGAACTATGCCCCGGGAATGAAGAAAATCTATGAGCGTGGAAAGCTGCGTGTAGCGATGGTCTCCACGGATCGGGAGCCCTTCTTCTACGTCGATGCCGACGGCAAGCTTACGGGCAGCGATGTGGATATGGCAACGGACATTGCCGCCAAGTTCGGGGTAGAGGTTGAATTTCTGCGAACCGCCCAATCCTTCGATGAAGTTGTGAATCAGGTGGCGTCGGGGGAAGCGGACATTGCCGTTTCGAAGCTGAGCGCCACGTTATCCCGTGCGAAGAAGGTACTCTTCTCACAACCGTATGTTACCCTGCGCCAGGGACTGCTTATCAACCGGCTGAAGGCGGCGCAGCTGGGCGGCTCAAACCAGAATTTGCTGACTTTGCTTCAAACCGCTCCGCTGAAAATAGGCGTTATCTCTGGAACCTCCTATGTCGGGTTTGCCAAGGAATGGCTTCCTAAGGCAGAGATTCACCAGTATGAAACACCTCCCAAATCCATGGATGGAGCGCTTCAGGGTGAAATAGATGCAATCTTCTATGATGAATTGCAGTTGAAGCGATTAATCGAGAGCAACCCCAAATACTCCATTGAGCTTCAACTCATGCTGATTAAAGACCAGACTGATCCCATCGCCATAGCCGTACCGCCAAACGATATGCAAATGCTCGCATGGGTGAATCTGTATCTGGAAACCAACCGTCCGATCGTAGACGGACTCCTGCACAAATACGACATTGGTGCGGAGAAATAGGGTAATAAGTCATGGTTGACTCCCTTGGACCATGTTGCTATAATCAATTCATAGTATTCAACTTGGTATAATTTAATATTCTGTTTACCGGACCACCGGAGACACGTGATTGTTATAAGCGTAGTCTCTTTTGTTTTTTTTCGGTACTGTACCGGAATAGTTTCAAAAGTGGCCCTATATCCTTAAGTAATGCATCGATGGAAAGGAGTCGTGGTATGGACAATGCAGCGAGCGGGGGGAACGGCAGGGGTAAGAGAATGAGGATTCATTACCAGACTCGCAAGCAGTTATGGTGTTTGCTGTTTATAGCGCCGCAGCTTGTTCTGTTTTTGTTGTTCACCTTATATCCAATCATTATGAGTTATGTGTATGCCTTCTTCGACTGGAGCGGCTTCGGCAGGCTGGATGATTATGTGGGTCTGGACAACTTCAAGGAAACCCTGTATGACCCTATTTTCTGGAATGCGTTCGGCAACAGCCTGAGCTTTATGCTGTATGTTGTCGTCATTCAGGTGCCTCTGGCGTTATTGATGGCTTTGCTGCTTAATGCGCAGTGGTTCAAAGGGAAGACTGTTTACCGGGTGATTTATTTCCTGCCGGTAGTAACGACAACGGCTGTGGTCGGTTTGGTCATGCGTTTTATATTCGGAGCGTACAAGGGACTTGTCAACGAGGTTCTGATGCGGCTTGGGCTGTTGAGCGCTCCGGTAGACTTTCTCGGCTCCATCGATACCGCCTTTTTTATAGTCGTACTGGTCGGCATCTGGAAAAGCTTCGGAATGAAGCTGATCTACTGGCTCGCCGCCATCCAATCGCTGCCGAAGGATGTGTTCGAAGCGGCCAAAATCGACGGGGCAGGCCCTCTTCAAATGCTGCGTTACATTACAGTTCCGCTGCTGCTGCCGGTCGGAAGCGTCATTTTGCTTATGTCGGCCGTCAATGCCCTTCACGTATTCGATCTGGTCAAAGCGATGACGGACGGCGGTCCCGCGTTCAAGACGGATATGGTGGATGTTTATATTTACCGGTATGCCTTCTCGGGTTCAGGAGAAGCCAGGGTCGGCTTCGCATCGGCTGCCGGCGTTCTCTATGGAATCGTGGTTATGATCATATCGCTCGCTTTGGGGCTGTTCGTCAAACTGACCGGAGGCCGCAGAAACGGCAGCGTATAGATGGAGGAGACCAATATGACAAAAAAAATGAAAAAGCGGTCGCCGCTGATCCTGTTGGCTCATTTACTGCTGATTGGCCTCGGCATCGTGTGGATTTACCCCTTCCTGTGGATGATCCTGGCTTCATTCAAAACCAACACCGAGTATATCAGCTCCGGAATTTCATTATGGCCGGAACACTTCCAATTCGGGAACTATAAGCGCGCCTGGGACACGGCCCAATTCTCCGTTTATTTCTGGAACACCGTGCTGATTACGGTCGCGGTCGTCGTGATTGTGGTCGCTGTTTGCTCCATGACCGGCTACGCGGTCGGACGCTACCGCTTCAGGGGGCGGTTGATATTCATGTCCGCGATTACCGCAACGATGTTTATGCCGCAGGGTTACACGATCATTCCGATCTATACCCTCATTAACCAGCTTGGATTGAATAATACCCTATGGGGTGTCATTCTGGGCGAGGTTGGCGGAGCCCATGTGCTGTTCATCCTGCTGTTCGTCGCATACTTTCGCGGACTGCCCAAGGAGCTGCATGAGTCGGCTGAGGTCGACGGCAGCGGTTTCTTCCGGACCTTTGCCCAGATCCTGCTGCCGCTGTCCAAGCCAATCATCGCAACAACGGCTATTATGCAGTTTATGTTCACATGGAATGCTTTTCTGATTCCGCTTGTATTCACACTCGGGAAGCCTGAGCTGCGTACGCTTGGGGTCGGGATGTTCCAGTTCGTCGGTGAAAATTCGATGGACTGGACAGGAATGGCGGCGGCGGCGAGCATTTCCCTTGTCCCCATCCTCATTGTGTTCCTGCTGCTGCAGCGTTATTTTATCGAAGGTGTCTCAGGAGCCGTAAAGGCTTGATGGAGCGGTGGCTCAACGTTTGCACACGCGAAAGTCTGCTCTCTTACGGCGCCGTTAATAAATTTTAAATGGAGGAACAACGAACATGAGAAAATATAAGTGGAAATCGATATTGGCCCTTGCATTGGGAACGGTCATGCTCCTATTGGCAGGCTGCTCGAAGAATGCGCCGGAGAATGCGCCGAATAATGCTGCGGCGGCCGGAGACGGCGGAGAAAAAGTGATCTCGGTATGGGGCTTAAGCGATTTTCTGAAGGGCGATGAAAGCCCGGGCCAACGCATGATTGCGGAGTTCAATGAAAAATACAAAGGAAAGATCAGGGTGGAAGGACGTTACATGCCGGCCGCCGAATATAATACAGCGATACAAGCCGCGATTACGTCCAACGATATGCCTGATATTTTTCAGACGCCGTCCGGCTCCGATATCCGTACCTTCGTAGCCAATGGGCAAGCGATGCCTTTTGACGGGCTGGTGTCGGATACGTGGAAGGACAATTTTGTTCCGGGAAGCTTCGCTGAGGGCGTGAATGTCATTGACGGCAAAACCTACAGCTGGCCGCTTACCGGCCCGCAGCTGAACTATATTCTGTACTACAACAAAGACGTGCTGAGTCAGGCCGGACTGGACCCGGAGAAACCGCCCGCAACCTGGGACGAGCTGACGGCAATGGCCAAGACGGTTACGGACAAAGGCAAAGGCGACGTGTTCGGATTCGTCTTTGGCGGCGGAGAGTCCGGCGTCACGAATTTTGTCAATGCTTTTGCTGCGGGTGTAGCCCCGGAGGAGTCGGGCGGGTTTAACTATAAGTCCGGAAAATATGCTTATGATGGCAAAGCGACGCTGGATTCCTTCAATCTTCTTCAAAAGCTGAAGCAGGACGGCAGCATTCTGCCTTCCTCTTACACGATGAAGGGAGCGGAAGCAGCGACCCTGTTCGGGCAAAATAAAGCGGCTTTCCTGATTGACAGCCGGGCCCGCATGTGGCTGGTCAAACGGGATACACCGGATGCGAAGTTCGGTCTGGCCGCGGTGCCGACTCCAGGCGGCAGCAAACCGACTTACTATTATGTGCCGGCCAATCCTACGGGCTATATGATTTCGGCTTCAACCAAGAATGCCAAGGAAGTCGGAACCTTTCTGGAGAATGGATTCACGGGTCCGATGTTCTACGAGAAATATTTGAACAGCGGCGTGGCGCTCACCCCGATCGAGAGCATCAATAATAATGCGTCATTGTATCCATATCCGGAGTTCGATACCTTCATTCAGCTTCATAAGGACCTGCTCAAGGTAAGGCCTGATTATGCAGTGAGAAATCCGCTGACGGCCCAGGTCATCGTGGAGCTTGGATCCATCGATCAGCCGAAGATCAAACCGGGATTTAATGATATTCTCCAGTCCTTGCTGTCGGGTGCCCAGACAGACCCACAGGCTCAATTAAAGGCTTATACCGATAAATTGAACAAAGGACTTGGCGATGCGGTCGATAAAGTTAAGGCATCCGGCGTCAATGTGGGATTGAATGATTTTGCATTCCCGAATTGGGATCTTGCCAAAGATTACACGGCAGATGACTATAAAGCTTTGAAATGATGACAAGCTGGAGGGGATCGGAAAATGAGCAACAGCATCCTATTGATCTCGGATGAGCATAACCCTTTTTATTCGTCGGTTTACGGCCACAGCTTTCTCCGTACGCCGAATCTGGAGCGCTTGGCCAGGGAGGGCACGTTGTATGAGAATGCCTACTGCCCTTCACCGTTATGCTCTCCGAGCAGATCCGCGTTCATGTCCGGCAGGCGCGTGCATGAGCTGCAGGCTTACAGCAACTGCAACGTCGGGCTTCGGTCCGATTTTCCGACATATGGAGAAGTGTTGAAGGAACAGGGCGTCTACACGGTTCATTTCGGCAAAACGCATGTGTATGACCGGGCAGAAAATCTCGGTTTCTCGGAAATACATTACAGCAAGGACGTGAAGCAGCCCGGCGATACCAACTTTGTCCGCCGCCCGCTCGCCATCCGCGGGGATGCCGCAGAACGGGCACAGGGCTTCGGCATCAAGGAGACAGCCTTCGACGATGATCTGAAAGTGATGAATGCTGCGCTGGACTGGCTGAAGCATGCCGCGCCTGCCTTGAAGCAGCCCTGGAGCTTGACGATCAATCTGTTGAACCCTCATTTTCCCCAATGGAACACGCAGGAGTTCTGGGATCTGTATCCCGAAGGCGGGGATTTGCCGCGCTACAGCAAGGATGAGGACAGCGCTAGGCATCCATATGCCCAGGATCTGCGGGATCACTTCCAGACTGATCTGTTCACAGAAGAGCAGGTGCGCGGACTGCGAAGAGGGTATCTTGGCAATGTCAGCTTTATAGACCGGCAGCTTGGCCGGCTTATGGATGCCATGCAGGAGGGCGGCTGGAATGACAATACGAATGTCATCTACACCTCGGATCACGGGGAGATGCTCGGTAAATTCGGCATGTGGTGGAAATGCTCGCTGTATGAGGATTCCGTGCGAATTCCGTGCATTGCGGCTGGCCCCGACTTCGTCAAAGGAGAACGGGTGACCACGCCGGTAGATTCCCACGATATCCAGGCTTCCTTATTCTACGCCGCCAAGGCGGACAGACCGGACAATTGGTCCGGTCAGCCTCTGCAGACGATTCCTGCGGAGGACCGCGAGAGAGTCGTCTTCTCGGAATATCATGGACATGGAACCCGCGGAGGGGGATATATGCTCCGTAAAGGGGATTGGAAGCTGATCTTCAACATCGATGCGCCCAATCAGCTTTTCCAGCTTCGCGACGATCCGGATGAGCTCTATAATATGTATGGCGAGCATCCCGGCAAAGCGGCTGAGCTTGAGAGCGAGCTGCGGTGCATCTGCACGCCGGAGCTCGAAGACGACAGGGCTCATGAATTTCAGCGGGCACAGCAGCGGATTCTGCAAGCAGAAGGTCATTTGCCGGGGGGTTAAGCCGTATTGAATATCAAAAAAATCGCAGAAAATTGCGGGGTATCCGTCTCCACCGTTTCCCGGATTCTGAACAACAAGCCGGATGTGAATACAGTAACCCGCGATAAAGTCATCCAATTCATGAATGAGCACGGATTTCGGCCTACTGTGGTCACGAACCGCCAGGATACTATCGGTATTATAACTCCCGCTATTTCCTTTCCTGAATATATGGGAGAATTGATGAACGGAATTATGGAGACCGCATATTCGCTGGATATGCATTTGACCTTAATCCCTTACGCAGGCAAAGCTCTGCATGAATCCAAGGATATCGCGCACTTTTGCCGTTCGGCCGGCCTGCAGGGGCTATTGGTTATTAACCCGCCGCTCAAGTCCGGATTGCCTGACTCCCTCGTCCAATTCGGCATTCCGCATGTCGTGCTTGCCGCATCCTATCCGGACTCCGATATTACCTGGGTGGATATCGACAATGTCGGCGGCTGCCGGGAAGCGGTGCGGCATCTCATCCGGCTTGGGCATAAGCGTATTGCTTTGTTCCATGCCCCGATCCTTCATCCCTGTGACAGGGATCGGGTCAATGGCTACCAGGAAGCAATGCTGGCAGAAGGCCTGCAGGTTGATCCGAATTGGATACAGGAGCTTGATCCCCGTGAGGACCAGCTGCAAACCGTCAAACATATGCTGCATAAAGCCGGGCCGACGGCTATATTCTGCACGACATACAGGGGAACATTGGCTGTCAGCAGTCAGCTGCAAAAGCTGGGGATCCGGGTGCCGGACGAGATCTCTCTGGCGGGCTTCGGGGATTATGCGGTATCGCCCCTCATGAATCCTCCGATGACTACGGTGCATCAGCCGATTTACAGCATCGGCCAAACCGCAGTAACGGCTTTCGATCAATTGCTCCGGCAGAAAACCTATAAGAAAATCCAGACGACACTGCCGACAAGATTAATTGTCAGGGATACGACAAAAGAAGCTTCGGGATTGTCATAACAGGCCACCGGGCCAAAGGAGCAGCTGACTATGAGCAAACAAACCCGTCCAAATGTTATTGTTTTCTTCACAGACCAACAGCGCTGGGATACAACAGGCGTGCATGGCAATCCGCTGGGTCTTACGCCCAACTTTGACCGTATGGCGCAGGAAGGAACGCATATCACCAATTCCTTTACATGCCAGCCTGTGTGCGCTCCGGCCCGGTCATCTCTGCAGACCGGTAAATACGCCACATCGACCGGGTGCTACCGGAATTCAATTCCGCTTCCGGAGGACAGTCAGACACTGGCTCATTATTTCTCCGGCTCCGGTTACCGCACAGGGTATATTGGCAAATGGCATCTGGCTGATGAAGAGCCCGTTCCTGCGGGGAAGCGGGGAGGCTATGATTACTGGCTGGCTTCCAACCTGCTGGAATTTACTTCAGATTCGTATGACACCGTCATGTACAACAATGACAACGAACCGGTCAAGCTTCCGGGATACCGGGTGGATGCGATAACGGATGCCGCCATACGTTATATCGACAAGCATCAGGAGGATCCGTTCTTTTTATTCTTGTCTTATATAGAGCCGCACCACCAGAATCATCTGGACAATTATCCGGCGCCGATCGGCTATGAGAGCCAATATACAGGCAAATGGACTCCGCCGGACTTGACCGCATTGGGAGGAAGCGCTCCCCAGCATCTGGGCGGCTACTACGGCATGGTCAAGCGTCTGGATGAAGCTTTTGGCCGATTGACGGATACCCTTCGGAGTCTGGGGCTGTCCGACAATACCGTTGTTCTGTTCACCTCCGATCATGGCTGCCATTTCAAAACGAGAAACAGCGAATATAAGCGCTCCTGCCATGACAGCTCAATCCGGGTGCCGACGGCTATCACCGGTCCCGGATTTAAAGGAGGCGGACAGGTGCAGCGGCTGGTCAGTCTCATTGATCTTCCGCCGACGCTGCTGGATGCAGCAGACATCCCGATACCGGCTTCTATGCAGGGCTCGTCCATACTTCCGGCAATCAGGAAGGTCGAGGAAGAACGACCGGATGATGTTTTTGTGCAGATCAGCGAGTCGCAGGTGGGGCGTGCGCTGCGCACCCCGCGCTGGAAATACAGCGTATCCGCTCCTGATAAGGACGGGTGGGAGGATAGTGCCTCGGATACCTATGTGGAGCAGTTTCTGTATGATCTTGAAGCGGATCCTTACGAATTGACCAATTTGATCGGGCTCGACGCTTATGACCGTATTACCCGGGAGCTTCGCGGACGGCTCACAGAAAAGATTTTACAAGTCGAAGGATACGCTCCCGTTATTATCCCGGCGGAAACGAGGCCTTCTGTGCAGCGCCGTATATCGATACACGAGAAATAAACCTGGTTGTGACGCTGAGACAAGCTTGGCGAGCCATACCCCAAATAAATAAGCCTCCGGACTGCCGGGGGCTTATTTGTTTGGGGTAATTTGCCATTGCCGGGATAAAAACGGCATATGGCTGTTCGCTTCCAAATTACCAGTCAGACAAGCTGATCACGAAACTATATGAAAACGCTCTTTTATTATATTTAAACTAGGGTAACGAGATAATATTGAGGCTTTAATCTTTATGTAATATAAAATAACATAATCTAAAATCATATAGACTATATTTAGAGGAATCGAATGGAATGGAAATTGATGAAAACGGTTGTATGCAGCGAATTTAAACGGATTTTAAAATTTTTCTCTATTAAAAAATCTCATATACATCATATTATTTATGTGATATATTATGACAATATAAAAGGAGATGGTAGAAAACATGACATAATAGGGGCGGTTTATAAGAGTTGTTCCGGATTGATTTGTCGAACTTGAAAAACGTTATTTTTTATTACATTAAATGAGGTTGACGTACAACCAAGGAGGAAGCCATGATTAAACCCTTTTCTAAATATGCAAGCCCGCTGCTGCTCAGCGTCTCGTTGGCAGCTGCGATTTTCAGTGCTCCGTTCGGAGCCCGCAGCGTTTACGCCGAGGACATCGTTCCAGTCGTTTCCCCTGAGGTTTCGGCGGCCGTTCAACTGTCCGGTCCGACTGCAACCGTTGTCAATGAGAACTTTAATGTGAATGTATCCTTGACCGGCGCTGCAGGCGATGCGACAGCAGGGAAATTTATTTTTGAATATGACCAAACTTTATTTGATTACATACAGGCGGCATCTGCAAACCCTGCAGTAAGCATTGCCGGCGAGAACAAGGAAGCCGGCAAGGTTACGATCGTAGCGACGGATACGGCTGGAAGCCTGACTCAAACCGGCGCTGTGCTCTCGCTGACTTTCAAAGCGAAAGCGGCAATCGACATCAGCGGAATCACCGGTTTTGTAGAGCTTGGACTCTCGGACAGGGGTACAGTACAGACTCCTGAGCAAGCCCTTGCCTTGCGGATTTCCGGCACCGCTCCAGGCGACCTGAACGGCAACAGCTTTATCGACGTAGGAGATCTTTCTATTCTGATCAAATATTTCGGCATCGCTTCTCAGGACCAGAACTGGGCGCTGGTCTCGTCGGCGGATTACAACCATACCGGCACGATCGATCTGCCTGACCTGGCTGCCCTCGGCAAAATTGTTCTTTATGACAACGGCCTGCCGTTTGAGCTGATGGAAGCCGATATTATGAGCATTCAGAATGCGATGGCTGCAGGCAAGCTGACCTCGGTGCAGCTGGTGCAGATGTATCTGGACCGGATCGCTGCTTACGACAAGCAGGGCCCGACTATCAATTCGCTGATCACCATTAATGCGGATGCGCTGACAACGGCGGCGGCTCTGGATGAGGAGCGCAAGACAAGCGGCCCAAGAGGCCTGCTGCACGGTATTCCGATTATCGTGAAGGATAATTACGATACGACGGGCATGCCTACGAGCGCCGGCTGTACCTGCTTGAAGGACAATCAAACGCAAACCGAAGCTTTCATGATTCAGAAGCTGAAGGCAGCCGGAGCGATTATTCTGGCCAAAGCCAACCTGAGCGAATTTGCCATTAGCACCGATACGAATAGCTCCCTGGGCGGTCAAACAAAAAATCCATACGATTTGACCAAAAATCCGGGCGGATCCAGCGGAGGTACGGGAGCGTCCCTTGCTTCCAACTTCGGGGTTGCCGGTCTCGGTACGGACACGGGCGGCTCGATTCGGATTCCTTCCTCCTATAACAGTATTGTCGGCATCAGACCTACGATCGGGCTGACCAGCCGCGACGGGATTATTCCACTCGCCTTGACGCAGGATGTTGGCGGACCAATGGCCAGAACGGTATCCGATGCCGCTATTATGCTTGATGCTGTAAGCGGCTATGATCCGGCAGATGTCGCAACAGCGGCCAGCATTGGCAAAAAACCGGCCAGCTATACCCAATATCTGGTGAAGGACGGACTAAAAGGCGCCCACATCGGACTTATCAGAGACAAAGCGATAACGGGCAGCAACGAGGCAGTGCTAAACCTGCTGGATCAAGCGGCTGAAGATATGAGAGCGCAGGGTGCGACGGTTGTTGATGTAACCATACCGGAAATCGACAAGATTATGGGTTATTCAAGTCTCAGCGCATTCGAATTCAAGTTTCAGTTGAACGACTATCTGGCCAACAAGGCTGACCCCGCCGTCCGCTATCATACTCTTTCGGACATTATTGCATCCCGTACGGATTTCTTGCCGTCTCTGGCAGCTACTTTGAATACGAGAAATAATATTCAGGAGCTGTTCACGCCGGAGTATAAGGATATTGTGTTGTTCAGGCCGCAAACCACCCAGCAAAACCTGCTTAAAGTGATGGCTGACAATGATCTGGACGCACTGCTGTATCCGTCGACTTCTGGCCCTACAGGCTCAAACGCAGGCAGTGCGAACCGTCTGAGTCCATTCTCCGGCTTCCCGGCGATCAGCATACCGGCTGGCTTCGTTCCAAGCGGCACTCCGATTGGCATTGAACTTCTTGGCCGTCCTTACGCGGAAGGCGAACTGATCAAGCTTGGTTACTCTTATGAGCAGGCGACGCACAATCGTGTAGTGCCGGCAAGCGTACCTTCGCTGCCTGTCAATTAATCCCGGCATCGCGGCGGTAATCCGATTCAATTAGGAAGGGACGACGGAGGACGGAAGCGGTTGATCAGCAGCCCTTTATCGTCCTCCTCGCCAGAGCTTGTCGCCTGTTTCACCTATAAGAGAAAGGAAGAACCTGTATATGGCGCGTAAAAGACTGATCCTGATTACAACAATATGCCTGGCGATAGCCCTCATGCTGCCGCAATTCGCGATGGCTGCGGCCAGCTCCCCGTCCTTTTCCGTGGAAGCCTCCAAGAGCGCCTTGAAAAAAGGTGAAGAAGTCACGGTTACCGTAAGGGGAACGGGCCTCCAGGATGTATATGCTTATGAACTTCATCTTTATTTCAACTCCAGTCTGCTGGCATTCAAGCAGGGCAGCGAGACGTCGACCGTGGTCGGCTTCAGCGCTCCGGCCACCGTATCGGAAACAGGCGGAACCCATGTCGTGTTTGCCCATACCAAGACTGGAAGTGGGGCAGGCAACAGCGGTTCGGTCGATCTGGCAACGTTCACATTCACAGCGGTGAATGAAGGCGATGCCGAACTCAATCTCAAAGAGATCCAGCTCATTGATTCGAATCTTTCGACCTCATCGGTTGCAAATAATTTTACGACTTCTGTCGAGGTGGGATCGGGGAGCATTTCCAATCCCAATCCGGACAGCGGAGGCGTAACCGGTCCGACAGGTCCTTCCGGTCCTACAGGACCAACGACACCGGCAGTTGATCCCGTAACCGTAACTGCGGATCAATTAAAGGATGACGGAGAAGGCAAAGCAACTGTTGAGCTGACAGGTCCCGCAACAGCGCTCAAGCTGCCCGCCGACACAGCGGATTTGCTTGGGAGGACGCTGCTAAACGTGGTCGCTGGCAAGGCGAAGCTGGAAATTCCGGCTGCTGCCTTCACGCAGCTGAAGGGCCAGTTGACTGAGGCGCAATTAAAAGACGGCTCATTCCTCCTGACGATCAATCCTGCGGCAGCAGCCGATCCGGCCAAATTCGGAGCGGATACCACAATTGCCGGCTCCACTTACGAGCTTACGCTTCAGTGGATTGCAGCGGACGGCAGCAGCTACGATATCCATGAATTCAATGAGCCGTTGACCATCCGGTTGGCCGTTGACGCTTCGGTTAATCCGAAGCTGGCTTCCATCTTCTATCTGCCGGACAGCGGATTGCCTGAGTTCATCGGAGGCACATACGAAAATGGCGAATTCGCTGCCCAAATCACTCATTTCAGCTCCTATGCGGTGCTGGAGATCAACAAAATATTCTCTGACGTTCCAGACAGCCACTGGGCTTCCGAAGTCATCAAGGAGCTGTTCGCCAAGCAAATCGTTACCGGCATCAGCGACACCAAATTCGAACCGGCCCGCAATGTGACCCGCGCCGAATTTACGGCACTGCTTGTGCGGGCGCTCGGACTGACGGAGGAAGGCTCACCGGCATTTGAAGACGTTCCGGCGGATGCATGGTACGCCGCTGATGTCGCCGCCGCCTTCAAAGCGGGCATCGTTCAAGGCGTCAGCGAAGCGAAGTTCGCTCCAGGCGCCAACATCACCCGCGAGGAGATGGTGACACTTGCAATGCGTAGCTATGAAACGCTGAACGGCAAGCCTGCGGGAGCAGCGGTCGAATCGTTCAAGGATGAGGCTTCGATTTCCACGTGGGCTCTGGGCTATGTGAAAGAAGCAGCTTCGCTCGGTCTGGTTCAAGGACGTGCGGCTGGAGAATTTGTTCCACAGGGCAGCTCGACACGCGCCGAAGCCGCGCAAATGATTTACCGTTTGCTGAACAAATAGGATAAGGATCGCCAGTTAAGGCGATAACAGGCGTTCCCGTGGCGTAAGCCGGTTGAGGGATCGCCTGTTTTTTTGTATTCTTATGCTTTCTCTACAATTTAACGATACGTTCAAGACGTTCTTTCGCTCTTGAGATACCGAGTGGAAGCTGAAGCTCCTTCGCAAGCAGAAGCGCTTGTTTATAATGGGCAATCGCTTGATCCTGTTCATGCTGGAGGGCCAGGATATCTCCAATTGTCAACAAAGAAGAAGCGATTGCTCTTTTATATCCCATTTCTTGGGCGAGGACAGATGCCTGGGTCGCGTGCTTTAAAGCGCGCTCGATATCTCCTTGTTTCAGATATATGTCACTTACCAGCAGATGATCGAGAGGCTGGTAGGGCCTAAAACCGGCTTCCTCACGCAAGGTCAAAGCTTGCAAAGCATATTGGAGCGCCTCCTCCAGAGTACCTTGGCTCAAAGCATGATACGCCAAATGGCGGGAAGGCTCTGTTTTTTCATAGGTATGGTTGAACTGCTCGGCAATCCGGTAAGCCTTCTCATAATGTTCCAATGCTGCTTGCAGCTGCTGCCGGCGTTCATAGACGGTACCGATGAGAAAAGTGGACTCGCTTATTCCCCGCGTATCGCCCAATGCTTCCCGCAGCTCCAAAGCCTGCTGTTGGTTGGCAAGGGCTTCATTGTATTGTCCTGAGGAACTGTTTATGGAGGGACTGGAGTTTAAATCAACAAAATAATGAGCCATCCCGAGCAAGCTTAAGGCATCCGCTAATCCCTGACGATCATTCGCCTCCTCAGCGAGTTGCCTTGATTCAAGCAGCGTTGAAAACATCATCTCGGAATCTGAGTTCGTATACACATACTCGATCGCGAGAATTTTACCTTGCTTCAGCAGCAGCTTTAGCCGCTGCGGGCGCGCTTCATCTGCTGCTGCCAATTGAAGTGAAGTTTGCAGGAGATGTCTCGCATCTGATGATCGCCCAAATGCATGGTATGACTCGGCTATCTCACCAAGCGCTTCAAAGGCAGCTGAATATTTTTGACTGATTTCGCTGTAATAGGCCAGAGAGGCTTTCATATTGTGTTCCCCTTTCGAATTATGGTAAGTCGAGATACTATGATAGTAGAGCTCTATAACAGCGGGGACAATAATCAAATCCTTATATCTGTTGTATAATTAACATCCGGTCTATTTTGTTGAGAAAGCGGGATATGTCCAGAACATAGAGGAAGGATTTGGAAGAAAGGGGCGTGCGGGATGGCAGTCACAAGAAAAGGTGAGGATCGCCGCATACAGCGGACTTGTCAGCTGATAAGGACTGGTTTTGTTGAAATTATGCGCGAAAAGGGTTTTGCTGCGGTGACCATACAGGATATTGCCGACCGCGCCAACGTCAATCGGGGCACATTCTACATTCACTATACAGATAAATACATGCTGTTGGATGAGATCGTACGTGACAATTTTGGAAAAATGCTGACAGATGCGCTTCCGCCCGATCCGAATTGGGACAAGAGAACGTTGCAGATTATTATTTTGACCGTTTTGAGCTGTTTTGAGGGCAAATACCGGCATCAGCAGCCTTCATCGCGTTTCCCGGCACTTCTCCTCGAACGGACTATTAAGGAAGAACTGGAGAATTACCTCATCCAGCTGATCAAGCAGGATCGTGATGGCGATCCGCAGGAGCTTGCGCGATTGGAAGCAAGGGTGCAGGTCATCAATTGGGCGATTTTTGGGGCAGCAATCCAGTGGGGGCAGGAACCGGTCAGGATCGCCAAGGAGCAGATGGCTGACGCCATCCTCTCTGTCATTGTGGATGGCACAATCCAGCCGGTTTCCGCAGATGAAAGGCAGAATAGATGAACTATTTCGGTTTTTTTTCCGAAAGTATTGGATGCTGCGAGGAATTTAGAATACGGGTCGAGCAGAGGTAAACGGGGACATCCTCGAATGACAGGGCTGCCGCCAGCAGCCCTATCCTTTTATTCAACGGCCAGTTCCATGAATTTCTCCTTGCCTTTCTTCTCGAGCCAAGCGTCGAAGCTGGTAAGTCCGGAATATATCTGCCGCAAGGCCGGCAAATCGACTACATGACCGCCCCCGTTCAGCCACTCGTAGATCTGGGCCAGCGTTTCGCTCTGCCCGCGAAGAACTTCGATTGGAATGGGGGCATATTCAACCGGTTTTCCTGTCGCATATGTGATCGCAGAGGCGATTGCCGGCGGCGTCAGCGAGTCACTGGCGAGCTCGATCGTCCTGCCAATGAACTGCCCGGGATTCCGCAGCGTACGCTGGACGAATGCTCCGATATCATCAACCGCTATAAGATTGACAGGGATATCAGATGCGATTGCTTCTGCATAGATTCCATTGCGGATTGCAGAGAATGGGCTGATGTAATTCTCCATAAAGAAGGTGAGTCGCAGAACGGTAGAAGGCAGACCGATTGCATGAATATGCTTTTCGATTTCCCATTTGGCAACAGTCCGGAAATGCGATTGCGCCTCTGCTCCGCTTGCCGAAGAATAGACAAAATGCTGAACATTCTCCTGCTTGGCCATGTCGGCGACATTCGTTCCTAACCGGATCTCTTCGTCGACTGCAATCAGATCCCATTCGGGCGGCTGTACGCTAAAAACTCCATAAACGCCATGCATAGCTTCAGCCAGCGTAACGCGGTCTCCCATATCTCCTTGAAAAAGCTCGGCTCCTGCCGATAATAGCTCCTGCGCCGACTTGCTCGCTGCGTCACGGGTGAAAGCGCGCACCCGAAAGCCGTCCCTGAGCAGGTGGTTGACAACTGAACCTCCTTGCTGGCCCGTCGCGCCCAGTACCAGAATGGTCTGGTTTTGTGAATTCATATCCACTCATACCTCCTTGAGTTGATGTTCCGGCAGATGGCGTAAGAACGGATGGGCTTCGCCATCACCCTATTACGATGATAAGGCAAATGCTATACTTGCATAAGAATGCACTTTATTTTTATCTAAAGCAGTTTTGTAGAACAGCTTACTAAAAGTAAGGAGGTAGCGCTTCATGATGCAGCATGCTTTGTCTCCCTGTTTCGAGCCGATCAGTGCAGCCATTCAGGTTATCGGGGGAAAGTGGTCCTATTCCGTTATCGCTAATCTGTGCCAGGGAACTCAGCGATTTAATCAGCTTCGCAGAAATCTGGGCGATGTCAGCATCAAGTCATTGACTGATACCCTCCGCCATCTGGAGCAATGCGGAATTGTCAATCGTACAGTCTTCCCGACAGTCCCGGTGAGCGTCGAATATTCCCTCACGGACAGCGGCAGGGAGTACGGGGAGATTCTTTTTCAGATGCGGCAGTGGGGGGAGAAATGGATGTTGAACCCGGTGAAAGACTCCGGCAATTCTCTCTGATCGGGCTATTATCCGGCGAGGGTACCGGATGAAATAATGCCTTGCCGGGCAAGCAGCCATTTGATCAGCACCAGCCTGAATGAGAGAGCAACATGGCAATACCAGCCTCGTGTTATAACTGTAGTCAGACAGGTGCGCACTTGTTACACATAAGAGGAGCTGGGAAACTATGAGTAAATTGAGCGGCAAGGTTGCATTGGTTACAGGCGCAAGCCGGGGGATTGGGCGTGCCGTTGCGGCAAGGCTGGCGGAGGAAGGCGCATTGGTGGCCGTTCATTATGGCAAGAACCAGGATGCTGCGGAAGAGGTTGTCCGCGGGATCGAGCAAAGCGGAGGCTCAGCGTTCGCGCTTGGGGCGAATCTTTCATTTTCCAATGGATATAAGATTCTGTTCGAGAAGCTGGATGAAGCGTTGAAGGAACGAAGGGGCGCTACTCAGCTTGACATTCTGGTCAACAATGCGGGTATCGGTCTGTCTGCAGCGATTGAGGAGACAACGGAAGCCGCCTACGACGAAATAATGAGAGTCAATGTAAAAGCGCCGTTCTTCCTGACCCAGCAGGCGCTCCCGCGATTACGGGATGAGGGTCGCGTTATCAATCTGTCATCCGCTGTGACAAGAATTTCCCTGCCGGCTCTTGCTGTATACAGTATGACCAAGGGAGCGATTAATGCGCTGACGCTCGCATTGTCCAACCAGCTTGGACCGCGCGGAATAACGATCAATGCCATCCGGCCCGGCTTCGTTGCCACGGATATGAATGCCGCGGTGCTGCAGGATCCTGCGGGAGAGAAATTCGGTGCGGATTATTCGGTCTTTGGTAGATGGGGACAGCCTGGGGATGTCGCGGATATTGCTGCTTTTCTGGCTTCCCCGGACAGCCGCTGGATAACCGGGCAGCTGATAGACGCCAGCGGAGGGTCCCGCTTGTAATCATCAGGATGCTTTTGTTAAACCGTATGGAAGAGGAGCCCTTCTGCAGAGAAAGGCTCTTTTTTGTTGGCAAAACGGCGTTTCAGCGTACAAGCGCCGTCTCTAATTCTTTTTTGCTTCATAAAATATGTTTACAGGAATACCGTTAGATAACTTGGAGGGGATAACCATGATTCTGGAGACGTACGAGCGGGACTTTATGACGCTTTTGAACAGAAGAATAATTTACCGGGACAGTTTGCTTGATGTGGGCAGCGGCCTTTGCACATTGCTCGAATATATGAATTTCAATCATATTGTGGCGATGGATATCCACCGGCCGTATTTAATGAACCGCCAATATAACGGAAGTCATGTAATTCCGCTAAACGCCGACGCGAATCAGATGTCCCGGCTGTTCGTACCCGATTCTGTATCGGCGGTTTCGTTCATCGACTCGATTGAGCATTTCACGAAACAGGAAGGCCTGGCGCTGCTGCAGAGCGCAGATGAAATTGCCAGGCATCATGTGATTGTGTTTACGCCCAGAGGCTACTTCCCACAGGATGATGTGGACCATTACGGAATGAACGGGGAAATATTTCAGGCGCACCACAGCGGCTGGGAGGCGGAGGAACTGGATAGCCTCGGTTACGATGTGATCATCATGAAGCAGTTCCATGGCCCGGAGAACCTGGCCTTCATGCGGGCATTCGGCAGCAGCCATGCGCCGGTGGATGCTTTGCTTGCAGTCAAGACCAAGCTTTAGCCATTTTTACTCCATGAGTGACATTAGAAAAAGCGGAACTAAGTTTTCCCGGGACGCGGTTGTAGCATACAACCGTGTTTTTTTGCGCTTGACGACTATATCGGCATACGATACAATTACTACGTAAGCCGATATATTGGTAACCGTAATAGATGGAGGTGGCCGCATTGCCGGAAAGCACTGAAAGAGGCGCTTTAACTGAAGCTGTGTTCTATATTCTGCTGTCTTTGTTCACACCCATGCATGGGTACGGGATTATGCAGAACGTGAAGGATTTAAGTCATGCACGGGTCAATCTTGGTGCCGGTACGCTGTATGGTGCGATTAATACCTTGTCCGAGAAGAAATGGATCACACTCCTCGACAACGAGAAAGATTCCCGCAAGAAACAGTATGTCATTACTGACCTGGGAAAATTAATGGTTCGGGATGAAATAGCCAGACTTAGAGAACTGCTCATGAACGGAGAACAGATAGCAGGGGAGGAGCAATAATGGAACATATTGTACGCAAAGCCTTTTGGGATCACGAGAAGGAAGAGCAGTGGCTGAATGAAATGGCCGCAAAGGGATGGGCGCTTACGGGGTATTCCTGGTGCAAATATGTCTTTGAGGAAACTCCGAAGAACGAATATGTGTACCGGATTGAGTTTTTGGATAATCTCCCCGCTCATCCTGAGAGTGGTGAGTATATTGCTTTTCTGGAGGAGAACGGGATCGAGCATGTGGCTTCCTATACCCGCTGGATTTATCTCCGCAAAAAAGCGGCCGAGGGCGAATTTGAGCTGTACACCGATATCGGATCAAAAATAAAGCACTACGAGAAAATAAATACATTTTGGACAACATTGGCGTTGGCAGAGTTTGCAGTGTGTTTGGTGGAAATCGTAATTGGACTTAACCAGTCCGGCCGTTTATTCATTCTGAATCTCGTGCTCAGCTGTATGCTGGCCATAATGGGAATTCTGCTGCTGGGACTGGGAATCAGGATCAGGAAGAAAATCAGAAGGCTTCATCAGGAGAAAGCGATCAGGGAATAACCGGTTTTGGCGCAAAGCAAAGAGCATCGCCGCCTCGAATGGGGAGCGATGCTCTTTGCTTGTAGCTTAATCTATGCCCTCTAACCCTTGATGCCCGTCGTGGCAATGCCTTCCACAAAGTATTTCTGGGCCAGGAAGAAGACGAGAATACAGGGCAGAATCGCAACGACCGACATGGCGAGCACCTGATTCCAGGGGGCGCTGCTGGAATTGTCGAGCGCCATTCTGAGCGCAAGCGCAACGGTATATTTTTTGACACTGGTAATGTAGATCAAGGAGTTGAAGAAGTCATTCCAGGTCCAGATGAATTCGAAGATAGCAGCCGAGACCAAAGCGGGTTTGGCAAGCGGAACCAGAATCCGGACCAGGATGACAAAAGTGCCGGCACCGTCCATTTTGGCCGATTCGTCAAGCTCGCGCGGGAGCCCGCGAAGAAACTGCAGTATCATGAAGACGAAGAAGGCATTCGTCGCGAGTGCCGCCGGAACGATAAACGGATAATAGCTGTTCAGCCAGTCCAGATTCTTGAACAGAATATATCGCGGAATGACGAGCACGGCCTGGGGAAGCATCAGCGTCGAGATCATCAGCGTGAAGAAAAGCTTCTTCAGCGGAAAATTGAATCTCGCAAAGCCGTACCCGACAATTGTGCTTGAGACTACGGTCAGCAGAACCGTGGGAATCACGAGCTTCAAGGTGTTGATAAAATAAAGCGTAAAGGTATACTGGCCGGCGCCCATCCAACCCTTCCGGTAGGAATCCCACTGCGCGTGGCTTGTCCACAAGCTCAGCGAGCCGAAGATTTCCTGATTGGATTTGAGCGAAGCTCCGACCAGCCATATGAGCGGATAGACCATCACTAAACCGAACAGGCACATGAAAAGAAACAAAACCGTTTGCCGTGGCAGGACACCTGTTTTCATTTGCGGTCACCTCCGTCTTCATAATGCGTCCAATAGCTGGATGATTTGATGACAAGGGCGGTGATGGCGAAAATGATAAGAAACAAAATCCAGGATAGGGCGGAAGCATAGCCCATTTTCAGAAACTTGAAGCCTTCATCGTACAGCTTCATGCCATAGAGATAGGTGGACTTCAGCGGTCCGCCGTCCGGCAGAATAACGAATGCGCCAGTGAATTCCTGGAAAGCGTTCACGGTCTGCATAATCAGGTTGAACAGCAGGATCGGCGTCAGCAAGGGCAGCGTGACAGAGAAGAACATCCTGATCCTTGAAGCGCCATCCACCCGTCCCACTTCGTAAAGCTCGCCCGGCACCTGCTTTAATCCTGCGAGGAACAAGACCATTGAAGACCCGAACTGCCAGACGGCCAGCGTCGAAATGGTGAATAACGCGATATGCGGATTGCCCAGCCAGTCGATTGCCGGTATTCCGACATAGGATATCATCTGGTTCACGATGCCTTCCTTCATGAACAGAAAACGCCAAAGCACGGCGACGGCAACGCTGCCGCCGAGGATGGAAGGCAGGTAATAGACCGTCCGGAAGAAATGAACGCCTCTCATCTTCACGTTCAGGATAACGGCGACGAGCAGGGCGAAGGATACCTTCAAGGGAACGGCGATCAGACTGTATATGAGCGTCACCTTCAGCGACTGCCTGAACATATCATCTTTTGTGAACATAGTGATGTAATTATCGAACCCGATCCATTTGGGCGCGCTCATCAAATCAAACGATGTGAAGGAATAATACATGGAAGCAAAGAAAGGGTAGAGCTGAAAAATAAGGAAGCCGATTATCCAGGGGCTGATATACAGCAAGCCTTTATATTTCCCTGATATACGTTTTTGTCTGTTTACAGTTTGCATTTCTCTCCACCTCGGGTGTTCGTTATGAAAGCGCAAAGCCACTGTCCCGGAGCGGCATTGCGGCGATAACCATAGATTATGAGACTTCGGCGATTTTCTCGTTCAGGCGTTCGATCAGCTCATCCGCAGCCTTGTCCGGAGTCAGCGTTTTGAAAGCGACCTTCTGCAGGACATCCTTCAGCACTTCACTGAGCTGCGAATTTTGCGAAATGACGTTATCCGGTGTCGCCGGATGGGATGAAGCCACCTCGACAGCTGTGGAAACGTCCGGATCGAGTTTTTTCGCCTCGACGATGGCCAGTCTGGACGATTCTACGGCAGGTACGGCGCGTGTATCGCCAAGCACCACCGCAGCCTCTTTATCGGTCAGCAGCCAGTTGACGAATTTGACGGCTTCTTCCGTATTTTTGGATTCCTTGTTCACACTCACGACTTGCGAAGGACGGACTAGGGAGGCGCCGGTCAAGGCGTCGTCAAAAACAGGAGGGCTGACCGATTGCGATTCAACGTCCTCAGGCAGCACTCCCGCATACTTGGTGATTTCACTGCTCCAGGCTTCAATTCCGAGGAATTCCTGGTTGATCCATTTCGGATTTTGCTCCAGCTTCGCATAGAACAGCTGGCTTTCGCCGTAAGGCTGGAACACGCCGGCATCGTATGCGTCAAGAAGCCATTGGAAGCCTTCAATCGCCTGCTCTCTGTTGAAGGAGAGCGTGTTGTCATCCTTGACCATCGGAGCGTTGGTGCGCTGTCTCAGAATCGATTGAAACATCATTTGCACGATACCGGAGTCTGCGTTCAGCAAATAATACTTTTTATCCTGCTCCCTGACTTTACGGGCCGCCTCAAGCAGGGAATCCCAGGTAAAGGGCTGGTCCAGCGAAATGCCAAACTTGTCGGCAAGCGTCTTGTTCATTAGAAGCGCGCGTCCGTTGATGCCCATCGGCAGTCCAATCGTCTGATCGTTAACGGTCACGAAGTCCTTCAGAAAAGCAGCGTCGAATTTGCTGAGGTCAATGGATTTCTCCTGACTGAAATCGACGAGAAGCTTGCCGCTTTTGTTCAGCTCGGCGAGCCATGGGGTATCGAGCTGCATGATATCCGGAGCCGTGCCGCCTGCCAGCTGCGTTTTGATTTTCTGCTCGTAGCCGTCAAACCCGCCATATTCGGCTTCGATCGTCACGTTGGGATTGGCTTCCTGGTACAGCTTGATTGCAGCCAATGTCGCCTGATGTCTCGTTTCGTCTCCCCACCAGGAGAAGCGGAGCGCCACCTTCTTGCCGCTGTCGCCTGAACCTGCATTTTCTGTCCCGGATGAAGCATTGTTCCCTGTGTTTGCTGAGCTGCAGCCGGCGAATAGGACCGCAGCAGCGCTCAGCAGGATTGCCATGCGCGTCCAGCCTGCCCGTTTTTTCATTTTTGTTTCCCCCTGTTCATAGTTGTAAGCCTTTGCAAGTAATATAGTAACAAGGATCTGAAAGCGTTTAAATCCCTCAGGTTTGTCAAAAGGTTTCATCATTTAACCGTTATCATGCGCCTTTTCCTCCAAAAAAAGACGCTTCTTTTGTCTTTTAGCCCCAATTGATGGGATTGGGTTGTCAGCGCTGTCATATCCCCTATAATAGAAAGTATTCGTTCGATCAAGACTGGAGGGGTCAGGCATATGTACAAGCTGTTGATCGTCGACGACGAAACCAAAATCCGCAATGGGCTCAGAACCTTCTTTCCCTGGCATGAAATCGGTTTTGACGTGGTGTCGGAAGCCGCGAACGGGCTTCAGGCTCTTGAATATGTGGACAAACATCATGTGGACGTCATTCTCACGGATATCGTCATGCCCCGCATGACAGGCATAGAGCTGGCGAAAGCGCTTTACGAACGCAGGCACGGGGCCAAAGTCGTCTTTCTCACAGGGCATAAGGAATTTGAATATGCGCGAAAGGCGCTTGAGTACGGCGTCAGGCAGTATCTGGTCAAACCGACGCAATACAAGGAGATTGCCGGACTTTTCGAGCTCATCCGTACCGATCTTGACGCAGAGACGGCGGAGGTTTCCGGTGCAGGTGCAGGAATTATCCCGTCCGATTCATCCGCAGATAAAGCCGATCCGGAGGATAAAGGCTACCACGAGAAGAAAATCGCAGCGATCGAGCAATATGTCGCCGACCATTATGCCGACGCTTCTCTGGAGAGCATGTCAGAGGCGTTTCACATGAACAAGCACTATTTGAGCAAATACTTCAAGAAGTGGACCTCCGTCAATTTTTCCGATTATGTGCTTTCCATCAAAATGCGCAAGGCGGCCGAGCTGCTGCGGGATTACAACAACCGCTCCTACGAGGTTGCGCTGATTGTGGGATACGATAATGCGAAGAATTTCTCCAGGGCGTTCAAGCAGTATTACGGCAAGAGCCCCCGTGAATACCGCGATCATCCGTTATGAAGACGAAATTCTTCTACAAGCATCTGATCACCTTCATGCTGCCGCTGCTGTTCGCCTTGATTCTGATGGGCGCGCTTACAGTAGGGGTAACCCAGACGTATATCAAATCGAATCTGAACAACAGCTCGCAGAACCTGCTCCGCCAGACCAAGGAGAATGTGGAGCTGATTCTTGGCGAATCGGATCCCATGAGTCTGGTGTACGGGAACAGCAGCAAGGTGCTCCAGGCAGTGGGCTCCATACTCCGCAATCGTTCGCTTAATCCGGAGGAGCTGATCGCCTTCGACATTATCGACAGCTTCATGAGCGCTCCGGCCGATGCAAGGCCGTACATTGATTCCTTCTATCTGTATTTGTCCAATGGGAATGGCCGGTTCCTGTCTTCCAAGGACGGCCTATCCACATTCACGAATTTCTATGATACCGGGTGGTACAACAGCTATCTTCATAAAGCTTCCGACGTCTCGCAATGGATCGAGACACGTGAAGTAACCCCGTATTCGTTTGAGGACAGCCCGAAACGGATCATCTCCATCTTTCGGCGCATCGACGCTCCGAACGGGGTGCTCGTCCTGAATATCAAACCGGACTATATCGAGCAGCAGATGAAGGCCTTGTCCACCATGAAGGAACAAAGCGTATTGGTCATGGACAGCGACAACCGCGTCGTGTTCAGCGATGGAACAGGCGATTATTTGGGAGACGCAGCGCTGCGAAGGACCATTGTCGATTCGGCACAGCCATCCCTGACGGTTGCTACCGATCAGGATTCCTATGTGGTCTCCAAGCTGCATTCCGACCGTTACGGCTGGAACTATATCTCCATTGTACCGCAAAGCGCCTTGTACCAGGTCCCTGTCCTGATCATTAAATTGACGGTGGCGCTGCTCGTGCTCTCGGTCGTTATCGGGTTCACCTTCGCCTTAACCATGACGAGGCGCAACTATCGCCAGATATCGGGCATCATCCGCATTATACAGCTTGCCGAGAACGAGAGGCCGCTGCCTTCAACCGTCCCGCGTTATACGGATGAATACGGGCTCATCGTCCATAAAATCGTAAAAACCTTCCTGGAGCAAAGCTATCTGAAGGTGCAGCTCTCGGAGAGAAGGTACAAGCTTCAGGCTGCGCAGATGATTGCGCTGCAGTCGCAGATTAATCCCCATTTTCTGTTTAACACGCTGGAAACCTTGAATTGGGAGACGATTGCGCTGACTGGAAGGCCGAACCAGGCCAATTCGATCATTGATCATTTATCCCAAATCCTGCGTTATTCGCTGACGGACCCGCAGGAAACGGTGACGATTGATACGGAGCTTGAGAATTTGAGCCATTATATAGAAATACAGAAATTCCGATATGAAGATAAATTTGACATTATGTGGGAAATAGATCCCGACGTGGGGGATTTCCGTGTGATGAAGCTGCTGTTTCAGCCGTTGGTGGAGAACAGCATCTACCATGGGATCAAGGAGAAGGAAGCTTTCTGCAGGATCAAAATCAAGGTCAGGAGGGAAGTGAACCATCTGGAGATGGCCGTGATCGATAATGGCGTGGGGATGGATGAAGAGAAGCTGGCGATGCTTCGCCGGCGGCTGGCTATGGACGAAGACGCGGTTTCCCGGATTGGGCTTACCAATACCAACAAGCGTATCGGCCTGGTTTACGGCGATGAATACGGGATTCGGATCAACAGCAAGAAAGGGCTTGGAACGGCAGTATATATGAAAGTGCCGATTCCCAACGCGAAGCTGCCTGACGCTAATGGCAGATTATGAATAACGGGTCCAGTTCCAAACCATGAGAAATGGCAGGAACTGGACCCGTTCACTTGCGAGGGCGGCACGCTCGTACGAGCGCGACTCGGCGGAACAATCAGAAGGTTCGATATACATATGGATCGTCCGGAGCTGAAATCCGCTCCCACCGGCTTACCGTCAGCACAGGAATCGTTTGTTTGAACGGCTGATAAAACTGCCAGGTAAGCTTGCCTCTGACATGAACCCAGTCATCGTTTTTTAATTCCGTGCCGTCGGGGAAATCGACCAGCATCCCGAACACGCCGGAATCGGCTGCACAATGTATGAATCCGAAACGAAAGACGAAGAACTGATTCTCATTTATTTGTTCCCCCTGATAGGCAAAACCGTCGAAGGCGACGGTTTTTCCCAAAAAAGCGCCCGGGTAATTATAAATGGCTTCTATTCCTTTGAGGTATTCCTCGTCTCCCAGAATGACCTCGTCACGGTCAATAAACTCGGACAGCTCCGCATTCTTCACCTCTTTATATCCTTCGGCCCCATAGAAAACGCTGGTATTCGGCCTTAGAAACTGATGCTCTCCAGGGCTGTTGACGGATGCTTCAATCTGGGGGAAAGAGAAGCCCTTGGCTTTGACAAAGCTTGAATCCAGGATCTGGACCGGCAGAAAAAAGCCCGTAATAACAGGGAATAGCAGGATCAAATACGTCACGGTTCTTATTAGTCTGGAAGTGCCGCCATGGGAATGGCCATGATCGTGTCCATGCCTCTGTTCACCGCCGTGTTCATGCGTATGATCATGCCCGATTCCGTGCTCATGGCCAGGACCTCTAACCTGTTCATCCTTATGGCTGAGCTCAAGTGTCTGAGCATCGGCTTTTCTTTTTTCGATCGCTTTTTCATGGCGGTAGAAACGGATGAATTCGAATAAACTGAGCACCGAGAGCAGAACGATTGCACTGACGGACAAGTAGGCATACTTCGTATTAATATACTTATTCAGATCCCCTTGCGTATGTATGTGAGAGAACATCAATACAAAACCAACCAAAACAAAGAACCGTATCATCCGCCCAAAGCCTCCCCATCTATTGTTTGCCGTACGTTTCTATTTTATCACAAGTACCGGCATAAATAGGTAAAGGGACACCGGCTGAATAAATCCAGCGGCATCCCTTTTATATGAACAGCAATCAGATAAACATTTTGCTTGCTTCCAGCTGTTCGGCACTGGCTTCTTCCCCGGCTGCCTTCTTGGGCTTCTTAAGCATGATTCCCAGGATTACGCCGACAATTGCGATGTACACCAGCACTTTAAAGGTGCCGGAGAACGAATCGGTCCATGTCTCAATGGTCGGCTTGCCGTCCGCAGGCATAAATGTTTTCAAGTTGCTGGTAAGAATGGTCATCAAACCGGCGACCGCGAACGAGTTCATCACTTGTTGAGCGGCATTGGTGAGCGACGTGACGCGGCCAACCAGATTTGGCGGCGACGCCTGGATCAAATGCGTGTTCAGCGGCATCAGGGAAAGTCCCATTCCGGCTCCCAGCAGGGCGAGCGGAAGAATTAAGGTCGATACCCCGTCAGCTGCAGAGAGCCGGGTCAGCATAAAGGTGGCGACAGTGACAAAAGCCATGCCTGCCATAACTAACGGCCGGGCTCCGATTTTATCGAACAGAGCGCCGCTGATCGGCATGAATATTGCAGCCGCCAACGCCTGCGGCAGCATGATCAGGCCAGTGTCAAACGCGCTGTAGTTCTGGGCCTGCTGCAGGAACAGGGGAACGATGAACATGGAGCCGAACAGGGCGATTTGCGATATCCATTGAATGACGATCGCTTTGCTGAAATCCATGCTTTTGAAAACCCTCAGCTCGAGGATCGGCTGCTTATGGCGAAGCTCGACAATGACAAACAACACCAGGGCGATAATGCCGATTGTAAGTCCCGTCACCGTTTTTGTGGAGGACCAGCCGTGAACGCCTTCGCTGACCCCGTAAGACAATCCGGCAAAAGCGATCGGAGCGAGCAGCATCCCCCAAATATCCAGTCCTTTCACCGCTTGACGTTCAATGTTCGGCAGAGAACGGATACCTATAATCGTAGCCAGGATTCCAATCGGGATATTAATGATGAATATCCACTGCCATGTCGCGTAGTCGACCAGCCAACCGGCCAATAACGGACCAAGAGCAGGGGCCAGCAGGACAGGAATGCCCATGATCCCCATTACGGCGCCGACTTTGGCGGGAGGGGAGAGCTTATAGATGAACGCGAATGCGATAGGCATAACCATTCCGCCGCCTACCCCTTGAATAATGCGGTAAATGATTAATTGGGTAGGGTCTGTCGCAATCGCGCAGAGCAGGGAACCAAGGGTGAAGAAGCCAACCGAGAAAAGAAAAATCTGCTTTGCTCCAAACCGGTCCGACAGCCATCCGGCGAGCGGAATCACGGCTGCATTGGCAAGAACATAACCCGTTACCGTCCACTGCAGCGTATTAAGCGAGGAGTCAAAGGCCGTTGAAAGCTTGGGGAGCGCTACGTTCACGGCTGATCCATCGAGCACGACCATGAACAACCCCAGAATAATGGTAATGAGAGGCACTATGATTTCTTTGATCGTTTGCGGCTTGTCATTCGTCAAATCTTTTGCCGGTCCAGCTGACATATCCAACCTCCTGTAATTTAACAATAGATTATAAATGGCGTGTATCCGCAGCAGTGTGTACGACTCTCTTGACCCCGGTGGTCCTCGAGAGTACAATACGGCTATACAGCGGTACAAACCTGTTTATCAATATTCGGACATTTGTCCGTTTAATTGATTTCAATATACCGGACAAATGTCCACTTGTCAATTGATTTTGTCATGCACTTTTGGAAAAAGAGGTGTTGAATAAATGAAAGTCCGAAAAGAGCGCAAAGATGCGATCGAGCATCGGCGCATTATTTTACAGAAAGCGCAGCTGTTGTTCGCTGAATTTGGCGTTGATGGCGTTACCATGCACCAAATCGCAAAATCGGCCGGAATCGGCCAGGGGACTCTTTACCGCCGTTACGCCCATAAGGGTGAGATTTGCCAGGATCTGATGAAGGAAAGCAGCGAGGATGTATGCGAGGACATTCAGAATTATCTGGATAATAAGGATCTTCCATTGAGGGAACGTATCACCATGGCGCTGGAGATTGCTTTGAATTTCATCGAAAGCCATTCCGATTGGCTGGTTTCCATACAAGCCCCGACCTGTGAAGAACGACAAACGCTTTATTATCAATCGGATTTATACATCAATATGCATAAAGCCTTTCATGATTTGATCCTTGAAACCGAACCAGCCAAAGAAACCGCTAAAGATGCAGTTTTTATTGCGGATATGATTCTGGCATCCCTGAATCCTGAATTATTTCTTTTTATGCGAAACGAACGCGGTTATACAAAAGAAGAGATCAAGCATAAGCTGATCAGCTTATACATTGATCCCTTGTTTTGCTAATCAATCTCCATCCTGTTAGCCTTTCAAGGCTCCAATCATGACGCCCTTCACAAAAAAACGTTGAATGAAGGGGTAAATGCACAGGATCGGGAAAGTGGCTACCATGATCGTTGCGTATTTAATCGTTGCCCCGACCTGAAACTGCTCGCCAACCGCAGAGCCCGACGACATGTTGTCCGTTGAGCTTAGAATTAGAATCTCTCTGAGGAATATCTGCAGCGGATACAGGTTATGATCCTGAATGAAGATTGAAGCGTAGAACCAGCCATTCCATTTTTCCACCGCATAATAAAGTCCCATAACCGCAATGACAGGCAGGGAAAGCGGGATAATAATCCGGAACAATATAATAAAATGATTGGCTCCGTCGATCTTCGCGGATTCCTCCAGACTGTCCGGTATGGATTTGAATGAGGTCCGCATGATGATCAGATTAAAGGTCGAGATGGCGAACGGCAGTATGGTCGACCATAGGGTATTCGTCAGACCTACACCTTTTACGACCAGATATAAGGGGACAAGTCCTCCGCTGAAGAACATGGTAAAGGTAATCATCATCATGAACCATGCGTTCCACATGACATTCTTCCGGGACAGGACATAAGCGCCGAGCGCTGTTACGAACAGGTTCAAGGAAACGCCTATTACGACGATAAATAATGTATTCCTGTAGCCAATATAGATGCTAGGGTTGGCGAATACGAGCTTGTACGCCTCCAGGCTGAAGCCAAGCGGCTTCCACATCGCGCCTCTATGCGCAATAATTTCATTCGGATTGCTGAAGGATGCGAATATAACATGCAGGAGCGGATACAGGGTGATGATCATCAAGATGAACAGCAGGCAATAGATGACGCCGAGAAGCATTCTTTCCGACGGGGTAGTTTTCAAAGCGGTGGTTCCCTCCTTAACATGCAGCCAAAGCTTATAATTGAATACGCTACCACAGGCTGTTATTGCTGACTCTCCGGCTGATCCAGTTGGCCATCACGAGGAGCATCAGATTGATGATGGAATTGAAAACGCCGACTGCGGTGCTGTAGCTCCAGCTAAATTCGAGCAGCCCTTTGCGGTAAACGAAAGAGGAGATCACATCGGCATTTTCATAAATAACCGGATTATAGAGCAAAATGATTTTCTCGAATCCCACATTAAGCAAATTCCCCATCCGCAGGATGAACAGAATCACAATCGTCGGTAAAATGCCCGGAAGGGTTACATACCAGATTTGCTTCAATCGTCCAGCCCCGTCAATCCGCGCAGCTTCGTACTGCTCCTGGTCAATGCCCATCAGAGCGGCAAGATAAATAATCGACTCCCATCCAACCTTCTGCCAGATCTCCGACAGGATATAAATCGGGCGGAACAAATCGGGATGCTGCAGCATCGCAGTTCCGTCTCCGCCAAAAAACATATAGATGGTGTTGATAACTCCTCTGCTGTCTGTAAAATCGCGGATCAATCCGGCGATCACGATCATGGAAATAAAATAAGGCATATAAGTAACCGATTGAACTATTTTCTTATAGGCCTTGCTGCGAATCTCGTTAATCATCAAGGCCAATAGTATTGGAGCGGGAAATTCAAAGATAAGCGAATATAGGCTGATAACAATAGTATTCTTCAATACGCGCAGGAAATAATAGCTGTCGAAAAAGGCTTTGAAATGTGCCAAGCCTACCCATTCGCTGCCCATAATGCCTTTCATTGGCGAATAATCCTTGAAGGCGATCAGTACGCCGTACATGGGAGCATAATGAAACACGGCATAATAGGCAATAACCGGCAGCATCATCACATACAGGTATCGGTTGACGAGAAAATCCCTGACAAATCTTCCGCTGAATGTAGATTTATTCATAAATCTCCTTCCATAATGGAGGAGGGGGAGGCATCAAATCCACCCGCCCCTCCGTAATCATTTGCAGTTTAGCGCTTATTGTAGCGATCAAGAGCGGCCTGCTGGATTTCCATGGCCCGATCAATTTTGAGCGTTTTCAGTTTATCCATATAGCCGTCGTAAGCATCAACCGGTTCATTGCCCAAAATTATTTTCAATGCCATCTCATCCACAAGCGTATCAACGTCATTCATAATTTGCGCAAGCTCGGAGGCTTCCTCCGGCGTTGGCGTAACGAGCGGAAGCTTGTATTTGTCCACATCTGTTTTAGCCCAGGTTTCAAGAGCGGATTGCTGCTGGGGAAGACTCAGATACTGCAGGTTATACCGTAAATCCTGCACGAAAGGACCGCCGTAATTGGCGCGTATATACAGGGACATGGCCTGCGAGGGAGACAGTTTGTCCGGATTTTTCAACAGCAGGTCCGTGTAAATGGGGTTGCCGTCCTTCATTTCATAGCTGACGCCTTCCTGGCCGAAGTTGAAATACATATGTCCTTCATCACCGTAGCCCCAGTCCAGCAAACGGGCTGCGAGCTCTGCGTTTTCTGTTTTGGAGGTAATCGCGACATTCGTCCCGGTTGTATATTGGGGGTCTTTTTGCCCGAACATCGGTACATCGCCTTTATGGATAACCGGATAGGGAGCGGCTATCAGCTTGGCTTTGGGGTCCTTCTCTTCCAATAGCGGCGTCCATTTGCCGATGCCGCTTCCCGAGTTGTGAATGGTGGCGCCGGAAGCTCCCGTCGTGATGTTGGCGTCCAATGCCTTTCCATCCACATTGGCAATATTCTTGTCAAGCAGTCCCTCAGCATACCATTTGTGGAAGGTGCTCAGAAATTCCTTGTATCCGGGCTGCATCGGGCCGAACTTCACGACGCCGTTCTCCTGGAACCAGCCCTGGGTTGTGCCGAATGCGCCTACGAATGCGCCATTATCAAGGAAATTGTAATCAAATGAGAGCGGGGCGGCTGCGCCTTTCTTCTCCTTGAAGGCTTTTAGCACGTTATACCAGTCGTCCATCGTTACCGGTACCTGCAGACCAAGCTCGTTGAGCCAATCCTCACGGATAATGGGTCCTTGATAGACCTGCAGCAATGGGTCGCCGCGCAGGAACGGGAAGGTATAGTAGCTCCCGCTATCGGTTTTTACCATTTTGTCAATATCGGGATGATCCTGGAGATATTTCTTCAGATTCGGCGCATATTGATCGATAATATCATTCAATTTGAGGATATAGCCCTCCGCAATCGCCTTTTCCGGTCCGCCGGGGAAATTAAACCAGTCGTATTCAATCATGTCCGGCAGATCGCCGGATGCGAGCAGAATATTAAGCGCATCCTTGGATTGGCCTGCAGGGGGGCTGATGAATTTGAGCGGCACACCTGTGCGCTTCTGCCACTCCTGGAAGAATGGAACCTCGTCGATGGTCGCCTTTGTGGAGCCGTATTCGGCCCAGTAAGTCAGCGTTTTGTCTGTTTTTAGAGGATAGGCCGCGATTCCCCCCTGGTCCGCCGTTTCTGTCTGGTCAGGAGAGGCCGTGTCCGGACTGCTGCCGTTCGAAGAATTTGCGTTTTCCTTATTGACGGAGCAGCCCGTCATTATAATGAAGAGCATGATGGCGATAGAAGCCATTGAAACGAGTTTGATTCTGTGTGAACGTATTGAACTCATAATTGCTTGTAACCTCCCGATTTATTTTCTGATGTGTTCGAGGCGCCTCACGACTTATTATCCCGCTCTAACCCGCTGCCGGGAATCGTCAACAGATAGAATGGGATCGTCAATATAGCATTTGACATCCCTAATATCCCGAATTCCATCTGCAAAATATCAAATACCGGTAAAAAGGAACAAAAAAGAGGCTAAAAAGCCTCTGAGCCATGCTATAAATTCTTTTGATACTGTCCAGGAGTGACGCCCTCGAACTTCTTGAAAGTACGAATGAAGGTGTTGATATCATGGAATCCCGCCTGCGAGGACACATGCTTGATGGTATGTTGTTGATCCCGAAGCAGAGACTTGGCATGGTCCATTCTCACATGATTGATCGTGTCCAGCAGGCCTTTTCCTGTCTGATCCTTGAACAGCTTTGACAGATAGGTCGGGGTCATCCCGAAGTGTTCGCCAATCATGGAGATATTCAAATTGGCATTCTTGTAATTGTCCGCGATAAAAGCCACGATATCGGAGCTGCGCTGCTCAAGAGCCTGATTGCGGGAGGATTTCTGCTGCTGCTCCCGCTTGGACAGCATATATGCACAAACATCATGGACGACGATCGACAATTGGACCTCCATGTCCTTAATCGATTCGCAGTTCATCAACGCCGTGATTCGGCTTGTGCTATTCAGGAAGCCGTTTTCTTCCACATCGCCGATTTCTCCGATCGTCTTGATCAGTGTGCTGATCAAGTTAAACATCAGGCATTTAATCAAATAAACCGATATCTTGGACTGCTCCATGTTTTTGGAAATGATATCCTGAATGATGTACAGGGCTTTCTCTGCGTCTCCTGCCTTGAGGTGATTAATGAGCTGCTGTTCCACCTGTATCGGATAATAATAGCTCAGTTGGATCTGCTCCTGCTCTTCCCGGTGGAGCTCGTCATAAATGACGAGCTCCCGATTGCCGACTACAATCATATATTCCATGGTGTCGACGGCCTCCCTGTAAGCCTGAGAGATTCCTTCAATGGAATGGGCGATCCCGCTTATCGAAGCGATGGTATGGATGTTGAAATTATCTCTCAGGAACTGCCGCGCTTGTTCAGCCAGCATGCGAATGTCCTCCTGCAGACGCTCGGAGTCGCCCGGAGTGAAATTAATCAGACAAGCCATACTGTCATCAATTTCGCAAACAAATCCCTGATGCTTCTCTCCCGCCAGCTCTTCCACGATGTTGGTCACGATAAATTGCATCAGCTTCGGCTTGTTCAAGCTTGGAATTCCATCCAGATGCTCAATAAATTTCTCATAATCCATATAGAAGAGGATCACGGCAAAATGGTCCGATTGAAAGTGAATATCGAACGCGGCAAGTGATTCATCGAGGGGAAGCTGATTATCCAGCTTGTTCTTGAACATGCGGGCCAAAACATTCGCGCGCAGCATATAGGATTGCTGGGTCATCCTGATTTCAATCCTGCCTTTTTCGTTCAAGGTGTTCGATATGGCATGCTGTATATGCAGGAACTCATTCCCGGCAAGCAGCGGAGACATTTTCTCCTGGATTTTCAGCATCCTCAGCAGCCGCTGGATGGGACTGTAATTCCTGAACAGGAAAACAATCGTGAGAAGCAGCCCGCCGATCACACTGACAAGCATGCCGATATAGGTAATATTCCGCAAATAATCGGCCTTCTTCCAGAACAGGAAGCCTGGCACCACCGTAACATAGACCAGCTCTGAATTTCGGGATTTGATATACATGAATTCGGATCGGTTTCCTTCGTAATCACTGAAGTAAGAACCGGAATCGCCTGTGAGAGCCAGATCCGATAAGTATAAGGGATTGCTGTTTTGCTCCGTAGAAACAAGAACCTGCTTATTCTGATTCAGAACCAATACTTGTCCGCTGCTGAAATCCTGGACATTCCGGATTGTCTGCATCAGCTGCGAGGTGTCAAGCAGTACAACCGCCGCCCCCGGCGAGCTTCCCAATCTGTCGCTGGGGAAGGAATGAATGTAAGCAAGCGTGCTGGCGGAAGGATCTTTATTCTCCATTTTGACGAAACGTCCTGTATTCTTCTCCTGCAGCAGATTCAGCCATATCTCGTAGGATATCTTCTCATTCCCGTGAATGGTCTCATAAGCCAGCTGGCTGGTGCGGTAAACGCCGGGCTGGAATACGAGATCGTTCTCCTTCCAGTAGACATAATAATCTCTGATTGAAGGATAGAGCGACTGGTAAATCGATATTTCTTTGGCGGTTTGGTGCAGGTCATAGAGGTCCGAATCCAGACCTTCCGGTGTTTTGTATAAATTTGAATACATAAATCCCCGGATGCGGACATTCCAGGTAAGCTCTGTTGTCAGGCGCTCTGCGTTTTGGACCTGGTTATCGATAACTTCCCTTACTTCCTTCAATAAAACATTATTCGCCCGATGGATTTCACTCTTCAATGTTTCCTGGGATTCGTAATAAACGAATATACTAATCAAAATAGGCACTGTTAATATGGCCAAATAGGAGAACATCCACGTAAGAATCACGCTTCTTCTTCTCCTGAGAAACCGTTTCCACATTCTCTGCTCACTCCCGTTTTATGCCTTCTTAATATAAACAATTTAATAGTGATTGACAATCGAGAGTGGTACAATCTTTTGTACAGAATCGGCAACACCCACACATCGCCTCTATATCGATTGGTTGAATTCACCTTGTTTGCAGCGGGGCTTTCTTTTTTGGTTTTGGTTTTGGGCCTATAGACATATACTAAACTATATGTTGTTCAAATGGAGGAAGCCGCGTAAATGGGGATAATAATCTTAGTTGTAATCGGACTCTTGTCGGGCTTCTGGCTGTTCCGGAGTAACACGATTCCAGGCGGACGGGGGGAGTTATCTGCGCGCGGAAGGCTTTCCGTCATCATTCCGGCGCGGAATGAAGCAGCGAATTTGCCGCATCTTCTTGATTCACTTCGAAGTCAGACCTGCCTGCCGTACGAGATTATCGTCGTGGATGATTTCTCGCATGACCGCACGAGAGCAATAGCCGAAAGCTATGGGGTAAAGGTCATACGGAACTCCGAGCTGCCGGAGGGATGGACAGGCAAGAACTGGGCTGTCTGGAACGGTTATCAGCAAGCATCAGGCGATCTGATCGCGTTCCTCGACGCGGATATCCGGCTGGAGCCGAAAGCGCTGGAATTCTTATTACATGCAAGGGAGCGGGCAGGCGGCGTTATTTCCGTAGTCCCTTACCACTATACCGTTAAATTTTATGAGAAGCTGGCGATGATTACAAATATTTTGGGCGTCTTTGCTTTTATGTCGCCATTTGAGAATACAAACCCGAGGAAAGGTCTGTACGGCTCCTGCATCCTGACCGCAAGGGAGGATTATGAGAAGATTGGAGGCCATCAGAGCGTGAAGTCCGAGCTGCTGGACGATTTGAATCTGGGAGCCCGGTATGCACAGGCAGGAATTCCCGTCGTCAATTTTATCGGGTCCGGCCTGGTTTCATTCCGGATGTATCCGGGGGGCATTCGGCATGAAATCGAGGGCTTTGCGAAGGGAGCCGCTCTAAGCACATCCGCCCTGAAGGCTGGAACGATCACGTTGACCGCCGTTTGGGTTGCGGGGCTGATCGTTTCGGAGGCAGCCTTGTTCATGTGGCACACATCATGGGGGCTTCCGATGCTGATCGGTTACTTGCTGTACATGCTGCAAATCTTTTACTTCGTCAGACATGTCGGCCGCTTCGGCAAAGTAATGCCGGTGCTTCATGCCGTATCCGGTTTTTTCTTTCTATTCGTCATGCTTTATTCGGTTTACAGGGTTGTCTTCCACGGCAAGGTCGCCTGGAAAGGCAGACACATCAAGGTGGGAAGGAGAATGGATGAATGACCCTATGGTGGACGGCCGTCGCTTTTATATCGGGATCTCTGATGTTCTCCTACTGGCTGGGGCTTGCAGCCCGCAAGAACCTGAAAGAAATAGGCGACGGAAATCCGGGAGCGCTGAACCTGTGGCAGTCTTCGGGCTATCGGCTAGGAGCCGCGGGCGTAGCGCTTGATTTCCTGAAAGGGTATCTGCCCATTGCCCTCCTGATGGGGAGTGCAGCTGTGCAGGGCTTCCGAATTGTTCCCATTGCCGCGGCTCCCATTCTGGGACATGCGTTCTCTCCCTTTCTTAAGGGCAGGGGAGGCAAGGCGATTGCGGTCACCTTTGGCGTTTGGAGCGGCTTGACCGAATTCGAATTCGCTCTGGTCTATGCCATCATCCTGGCTGTACTGCTGATCATAGCCAAAACAGTTAGAAAAGGAAGGCCGACATCCTCGGAGGCCGACAGCTTCCAGGTCGTATCCGGCATGCTGCTGGCTTTCCCCTATTTATATATAAGGGACTTTCCCGCTCCGGTCATGTGGTGCTGGCTGGGTAATTTCCTGCTGCTCGTCTATACGCACAGACGCGAGCTGAGCACGTTCTTCAGAAGGATAAGGAATGAACCGGGAGCCCGTTAGCAGGCAGTGGAAGGAAGGCTGAAATGCTCCCGATTTCACTCGTTAAAACGGTCTTTTGCGTGTATAATGACAAACAGGAAACACCAATATACCAGAAACGGAAGGTGCCCCTTTGGAACAATACGATACTTTATTACAAACCTTACTGCAGCAGGAAGCTGAGCTTGTGTTCTCCGCGTTCACGAATGATACCGCCTACAAGGTTGGGAGCAGGATTATCGAAAAGGCGATAAGGGAAAACAAATCCCTCATTGTCGATATTCGAAAAGACGGCGAGCTGTTATTCTACAGCAGGCTGGACGGCACCTCCTCGAATAATGACAGTTGGGTGTCATGGAAAAACAACGTCGTCCGCCATTTCGGCCACAGCTCGTATTATATGCATGTGTTTCTGAAATCGACCGGATCAACGGTGGAAGCCTCGGGCCTCGACCCGGATGTTTATAAGGCTGAAGGCGGCGCTTTCCCGCTTATTCTGAAGGATGAAGGCATTGTCGGCACCATCTCGGTATCGGGGCTGCCCGGTGACGAGGACCACGGGATGATTACATCTGTGATTAAGGAATTTCTCCTGGAGACTGCGCAATAAAACTTGAAATGCGAAACCAGTCTGACACGTTATTCGTGTTAGGACTGGTTTTTTTAAAAATACCAGAAAGGTTCTATTGATGCACGCCTATCGACGAACGCGTCGGCGGGAAGGATGAGCTCCGTTTGAAAATTTAGTAATTGCTTCCACCGGAAGTCTGAGGTAGGATGAAAAGACTCGTTTTTTATGGAAGGGAGTGAGCGGCATGAAACGCCGGGCTAACAGGATGACTGATATTATAAAGGTGAACCTTAACTGAATAATGCGGGCAGAACTGATTGAGTCTGCTCTCGTATAAGGATAGCGCTGCTGATGATACAGACCGCAGGCTTTGCCCTTGCGGTTTTTTTGCGCGCAAAAATTGCAAAACCCGGGAAAGACGATTTTGTTGGTAAAATGATGAGGAGCTGTGTATATTGCTGAAGTTGAAATATCTTTTCGATAATGTGAATGCAGCGGAAATGCTGTTGAAAAATTGGGAATTCGACCGCGAATCTACGGATATGTTCAAGTATTACCGGATATCTTCAAATGCCATTTATCCTTTCTCATGGGAAGGCAAGACCCGGCTCTTAAGATTTGCTCCAGAAACGGAGAAGGATAAAGGCAATATTCGGGCTGAGCTTGCGTTCATTGCTTACCTGAAGGCCAACAGCTATGGCGTTCTGGAGGCGGTTGCCTCCAGAAATGGAGAGGAGCTGGTAGAGGCAAGCACTCCATGGGGTGTGTTTTATGCTTCCGTATTCAAGCGTGTAGCTGGCGTGCAGCTGAACAGGACCGATTTCAGAGACGATATTATTATCAGCCATGGCCAGGCATTGGGACAATTGCACCAGCTCTCCAGTCAATATGTGCCTGACGGGCATAAGAGATGGTCCTACCTTGATGTGCTAGATTGGATTGAGGAAATTCTATCGGATTTCCCGCACGAGACAGCAGCTCTTGCGGAAACAAGGCTGCTGCGGAATTATTTTGCTATTATTCCCGTAACAGATCGGAATTATGGGCTTATTCATTATGATTTTGAATACGATAATGTATTTTATGATGAAGCGACGAAGTCCTGCAATGTCATCGATTTTGATGATGCGATGTACCATTGGTATGCGATGGATATTGAGCAGGCGCTTGATAGTCTGCGGGACTATACTCCGGTTGAAGGTTTTGAGCATGCGAAAAAATGCTTCATGGACGGATACCGCACCAAATTCGATATCTCCCCGGACATGGAGTCCTTGATGCCGGCTTGCAGACGTTTTGCCAACTTATATGGATATGCGCGCATTCTAAGATCCGTTGCGGAGAAGTGGGAGAACGAGCCGGAATGGCTGATCCAGTTGAGAGAGAGACTGGCAGCGTCGATGGATAATGAATCGATTCAATTTGGATTGAAGATGTAAAGGAAGCACGCTTCGGTCGCATTTCTAAACAAGGGGCTGTTCAAAAAGTCATTTACATGGCTTTTTGGACAGCCCCATTTTAATCCGGAAATAAAAGCATTTTCATTCATTCCGGGGAAGCATATTCAAATCAGGCTCTCATACCGCCGTCGACCCGCAGCACAACGCCGGTCACATAGGAAGCGTTATCGCTCAGCAGCCAAGCCGCAGCTTGCGCGATCTCATCCGGTTCGGCTGCGCGGCGAAGCGGAGTAAGGTCGTTAAGACGATTGATGACATCGGGCTCCTGGGAGGCCCATCGGCGGATCATTTCCGTCATTGTGGTGCCTGGCGCAATAGCGTTTATCCGGATTCCCTCCGGACCATACTCGATAGCAGCCGACTCGGTCAGACTGTTTACCGCCCGTTTAGCGGCTCCATAGGCTGCCATTCTGGGATTTCCTCCAAAGCTTCCGACACTGCTGTTATTGACGATAGCCCCTTTGCCGGAGGTGGCGCGAATGGCTTTGATCTCGGCCACCATGGACAACCAGATGCCCTTATAGTTTGTATCGGTAACAAGATCGAAATCCTCTTCCTTCACATCGGCCATAAGTGACCGGCCGATTGAGATTCCGGCATTGTTGAAGGCGATATCAAGGCGGTCATGGCGTTCTACAGTCGTCTGTATCGCCCGCTCAATGCTCTGTGCATCCGCCAAATCGGCCACGACATAGTCGGCGTTCCCGCCTGCTGCCGTAATCTCATCCACGACTTCCCGCAGCTGGGACTCTGTCCTTGCCACAAGCGTCACAGTCGCGCCTTCTTGAGCAAACAACCTGGCTGCGGCTGCTCCGATTCCCCGGCCTGCGCCGGTTACCAGCGCATTCTTGCCTGCCAGCAAAGGTTTCGCGGTACGAATATCGTTTGAATGAACTGTTGACATGTGTATTCTCCTTTTGTTTCGTATTTTTGCGCCGGGCCACATGTTTATGATTTCTCGTGATCCGGGCTGCTGCCCTCACGCAAGAACGGCAAACATGTAAGAGCGTCAATCACCGCATCGCGAACAAGTGCCGACAGGAGCTCGGCGTCCTGCTGCTGCTTGTCGCTGCAAATCAGTATTGTCGTCCCGTACAAGCTGGCCCAGAGCGCGCGAACGGCAATATCTGCATGAAGCGAGGGCTGCAGCTGGCCCATTTGCTCGAGACGTTCCATTGCTCTGTGCAGCAGCGCAAATGATTTCTCCGCCGCTGAGGGAAGACTTTCTCTATTCGCTGAAGGGAACATCAGCTTATACAGGACGGGGTTGCTGCGGCCGAAGTCGACATGCAAATCCCAGCCTCTGCGCAGGTCCTCGACCAGATTGCCGGTAGAGTTTTTGTTCAGTTTCTCAGCCAAATAACGGTCGAACGCGTCAGCAACTGTCGCATCGATAAGGCCCTGCTTATCGCCGAAATGATGGTACAGGGTAGGCGCTGTAACCCCGGCAGCCTCGCAAACCGCTCTCATCGACAGCTCCGGTCCGGACTCCTTCAGTAATGCTGCGCTTACCCGGATTAATTTTTGCCTTGTATCCATAGCGCCTCCTCTAATTAAGCGATCATTGAACATGCAGTATAACGTCGTTATAGTGCTGGAGAGGAGTATAACACTGTTATAGTGAGAACGCAAGCAGGCTATTACGGTCTGGATCCTGCACGGGTACAGCAAAGAGGCTCCCCGGACAAGAAATGTCCGTGAGGGAGCCTCTTTGTATATCCGCCCGATACGCCGCACATTAAACACAGCGGTGAATCGTAAGTAAGAAATTACTGCTGCCGCTTCGTAAAAATCTGAAAGGTGATGCCGAATTTGTCCGTTACCATCCCATATGCAGGGCTAAAATAGATCTCCTGCAGCGGCATGATCACATGACCTTCCTGCTGCAGGGAACCGTAAACCTGTTTTGCCTGATCCTTGTCTTCCGTCGTCAAACAAATGGTAATCTGATTCCCGCCCCCAGGCAACAGGCCCGGCAGAAGGTCAGCGACATAAAAGTCCGTTTCTCCGACCTTCAGGACTGAATGGGCGATGCGTTTCTTTTCGTCCTCCGAATACGGGGAATCAGGGTTATCCGGTCCTTCGCCAACTGTTTGCTTGAACAGGACTTTGGCATTCAACGTTTGTGCATAATATTGAATGGCTTCCTCAGCATTTCCGTCCATCATCAAATAAGGCATTAGTGCCATTGTCATGATTAAACAGCTCCTTAAAATTATTGGTTCATTTATTCAATCCTGCGCTGCTCGCTGGCTCGGCTGAACCTATTTTCATTGTAGCCGTTAATAGTGACAGGGCTTGTCATCAATATAAAATATTCGCAAGAACATGATGCCCAAGTCCAAAGAAAATTATCGCGGTGTTGACATTCAGCAGCCGATCGTATATTTTCAATGTAGACCGATCTTCATAATTGGAGGAAGAATGAATCCATGGATAAATCCGCACGCGAACGTTTTATCGAAGCGACAACGCGTTTGATTGAAATGCACGGCTATCACGGCACAGGGCTGAATCAAATTATTAAGGAAGGCGGCGCTCCAAGGGGATCCCTGTATCATCATTTTCCTAATGGCAAAGAAGAGCTTGTATCCGAAGCCATCGATAAGCTTGGGCAGGGAGTTGCCGAACAAACGCGAAGAATCCTCAATAACGCCGACTCACTCACTGAGGGTGTTTATGCCATCTTTCTTTTTCTGGCCAAAAAGTTTGATGATTCCGATTGTGTGATTGCCGGGTCCATTGCATCCGTAGCGTTGGAAACCTCCCATATCAGCGAAAAATTACGGGAAACGTGCAAAAGGACTTATGATTCATGGAAATCTGCATATGAGGATATGCTGCTGGAACATGGATTTTCCGCATCCCGTGCTGCGCAAATCTCTACGTTTATTACAGCCTCGATCGACGGAGCGATCATATTATGCCGCATTAACCGGAGCTCGGAGCCGCTTATGCAGATTGCGCGGGAAATAAGAATCCTTCTCGAACATACACGGGACGTGGAGTAAACATAAAGCTTGGGAAAAGATGATTGCAGATGCATTCATTTTTGCAATAATTATGTAGATCGGTCTATTTAAAAAAGAAACTGCAATCGATAGGAGATGAACGCAATGAATATGGGATTAAAGGACAAAACAGTGGTGGTGACAGGAGGTTCCAAAGGAATCGGCAAGGCAGCAGCGAAGCAGTTTGCAGCGGAACAGGCCCATGTTATCATCACATACGCTCATGATCATAAAGCAGCGTCGCAGACAGTTGAAGAATTGCGGGCGCAGGGACTTTCCTGCCAGGCTGTAATTTTAAAGCTGGATAACAGCGAAAGCATCGAGAAGGCGATAGAAGGTGTGGGAGAAGAGTTTGGCGGAATCGATGTATTGGTCAATAACGCGGTTTTCTGGGGAGGAGCGGCACCGAAATTTCAACCGTTTGAGCATACGGTAACAGATAGCTGGTTCTCGGTAATCGAGCAGAATCTGAAAGGGACCTACCTCGTGACTAAAGCGGTTCTCCCTTATATGAGAAACAGGGGATGGGGCAGACTTGTCCATGTCTCGTCAAATCTAGCCGAGGATGGCATGGCGGGCGGAACCGCGTATACAGCCAGTAAATCCGCACTGCTTGGCTTCAGCAAATCATTATCGCTTGAGCTTGCTGAGGAGGGGATTTTTTCGAATGTGGTGATGCCGGGCTTTACTTTAACGGAAACGAATTCTTCGGTTTTTCCTGAGGAGGTTTTGAACAAACATGCGCAGACCATTCCTGCCAAACGCTTGGGCAAGCCGGAGGATGCTGCTAATCTCATTGTTTACCTCGGCTCAAAAGCCAATAGCTACGCAACCGGAGAAGCAATACGCGTAACCGGAGGGCGATGAGCAAGCAATAGTCATTCTTGTTCCAAGTTGACTATTAAGTATGTAAAGTACTGCTGTAAGAGGCCCGTTCAGGCCAATTGTCCCTGGTTTTATTTATCCCTTGGATGAATGGGCTGCTGTTGCATGAAGGATCATTTTTGTCAAATTTTCATTATTCCATATCGATCCGGCAAGCTAAATACAAAATTTGCATGTTCAGGCTGGACGCCAGCCGGTATCCTCTGCTAAGATTGAATTATATTATAGAATCGAGTTTTATAATATAGTACACAAGCAAAGGCTGATCATTGTGCCCATCATTCAGGCTCTGGACCGTGCATTGAAAATTATCGATTTGTTTGACGATCAGAACAAGGAATTGAAAATCACCGAAATCAGCGAACTGATCAACCTGCACAAAAGTACCGTTCATTCTCTGCTCAAGACCTTGAAGCTGCATGATTATATCGACCAGGATGAGGAATCGGGCAAATACCGGCTGGGTATGAGGCTTGTAGAGAAGGGGCAGCTGGTGCTGCAGGGTCTGGATATTCGCGGAACGGCAAGGCCGCATCTGAGCAGACTGTCGGAGCTGACGGGGCAAACCGCCCATCTGGTCGTGCTGGACAGAGCGGAAGGGGTTTATATCGACAAGGTGGAAGGCGAGAAAGCGGTGATTCGTTATTCCCGGATCGGACGCAGAGTTCCGCTTCACAGCAGCGCAGTCGGCAAAGTTCTTGCGGCCTTCCAGCCGCCGGGCATGCTGGCCAAACTGATGAAGGGATATTCCTTCAACCGGCATACGCCTCTCACGATCGTGGATGAGGAAGCTTTCATGGCGGAAATCGCCAAGGTGAAGGAGGAAGGGATCGGGTACGACCGCGAAGAGAACGAGCCGGGCGTACGCTGCGCCGCAGTTCCGGTATTCGACCACAGCGGCCACGCTGTTGCATCTGTAAGCATCTCCACGCTTGTATCTCATGTTGATGAGGCGAAGCTGTCGGAATTCGTCACCCTTTTGCTGGAAGAAGCCAGGCAGATCTCGGTTCAGCTGGGTTACCGCTCCTGGGCATCCCATGTGTAGGAGCATCTTGCGGGGTTGGAAGAGATTTATGATAGCCGGTATCTTTTCTGAAAACGCTTCATATGATTCTTGAGACTTTTGACGGTTGTTTGGCTTGCGATTCGATTCATGGGAATTCATTGGCGAAGTCATCCGGCGGAACTGTTTTCCCTATACTATAGAATCGAGTTTTATAATATCAAACAAAGGAGCTGGATGTATGAGAGTGATCCGTTTTATGAAAGATGGAGTTCCGGCACTTGCCGCTGTGACAGACGAGAATAAAGTGTACCCTTTGCCGGACCCTGATTTTATGGCATTGGTGCGCCGGGCGGACCGGGAGGGGGAAGGGGTATCCGAAGCGGTAAACCGGAATATTGCGGGAGCTTCGCCGCTGAATGTGGAATTCGCCTCTCTGCAGCTGATTGTGCCGATCGAGGCTCCTGAGGTATGGGCAGCCGGCGTCACTTACGAGCGGAGCAAGGAAGCGCGCAATTATGAAGCGACGGGCGGGCGGATGGATGCGTCAACGTTCTACGATAAAGTGTATGACGCGGAGCGGCCGGAGCTGTTTATGAAGTCGACGGCCGCGCGGACAGTAGGGCCGGGGGACAATGTATGCCTGCGGAGCGACTCTTCCTGGCAGGTGCCTGAGCCTGAGCTTGCTCTTGTGCTGGACAGCGGCGGACGGATTGTCGGGTATACGGCCGGCAACGATATGAGCTGCCGCGACATCGAAGGCGAGAACCCGCTTTATTTGCCGCAGGCGAAAATATGGCGCCAATCCTGTTCCATCGGCCCGGCGATACGTCTTGTTGAAACGCTGCCGGATCCCTATAATCTGACCCTTACATGCCGGATTTACCGGGATGGGGCCAAAGTCGTCGAGGAATCGGCAAGCACGGGCCAACTGAAGCGCAGGCTTGATGAGCTTGTTGGATATTTGGCCAAGGACAATGTGCTGTTCGACGGGACCGTTCTGCTGACGGGCACTTGCATCGTCCCGCCCAACCAGTTTACGCTGGCTGCCGGCGACAGGATCGAAATTGAGATTACAGGCATCGGCACGCTTGTGAATACGGCAATCGCCGCATCTTAATACGTTATCCTAAATGATCTTCATACATTTATCCTAAAACAATAATTCGAGGAGATGGATACGATGAGCTCCAATCAAGACGCAAAGAATATTGGCAATTATATTAACGGACAATGGAAACCGTCTGTCGGCGGCGGAAGTCAAGCCAGCATTAATCCTGCACGGAAGAGCGAAGTCGTCGGATATGTGCCGGATTCGCAGAACGCGGATCTGAATGAAGCTGTGGAAGCGGCCCAAGCAGCCAAGCGGCCATGGAGGAAGCTCGCAGGATCACAGCGCGGAGCTCTGCTGTTCAAAGCCGCGGATATTATGGAGAGCCGCCTTGACGAGATCGGGGAGACGATGTCGCGGGAGATGGGCAAGACGTTCCCCGAGGCGAAAGGCGAGACGGCGCGCGGCGTGGCGATTCTCCGCTATTACGCCGGAGAGGGAATGCGGAAGATCGGCGACGTCATTCCTTCGACCGACGCGGATGCATTCATGTTCACGACACGCATGCCGCTCGGAGTCGTGGGCGTTATCTCGCCGTGGAACTTCCCGGTGGCTATTCCCGTCTGGAAGATCGCTCCGGCTCTGATCTACGGCAATTCGGTCGTATGGAAGCCTGCAACCGAGACGGCGGTGACTGCTTCGAAGATCGCGGAATGCTTCCATGACGCGGGATTTCCTGCGGGTGTGCTGAATATGGTCGTCGGCAGCGGAAGCACGATCGGGCAGGGCATTGCCAGCCATCCCGGCATCCACGGCCTAACGTTCACCGGGTCCAACGAAGTCGGCAAGCAGGTCGGCCAATCCGCATTGAAGAGAGGCGCCAAATATCAGCTGGAGATGGGCGGTAAGAATCCGATCATCATTGCCGCGGATGCCGATCTCGATCTGGCTGTGGAAGCGACGATCAGCGGCGGGCTTCGCTCCACCGGGCAGAAATGTACGGCGACAAGCCGTGTGATTGTGGTTCGTGACGTGTACGAAACCTTCAAGGAGAAGCTGCTGGAGAAGGTCAAATCGCTCAAGGTCGGGGACGGCATGGATGCTTCCACATGGCTTGGACCATGCGCGAACGAGAAGCAGCTCGAAACTGTTCTTTCCTATATCAAGAAGGGCAAGGAAGAGGGAGCTGTGCTGCTGTACGGCGGAGACCGCCCGGATGAAGCCGGACTGGCGGACGGCTTCTATGTCACTCCGGCCGTATTTGACCGGGTGACCAGCCGGATGGCGATCGCCCAGGAAGAAATCTTCGGTCCTGTGCTGACTCTTATCGAAGCGGCTGATTTCGAGTCTGCGGTTGACCTTGCGAATGATACGGACTTTGGGCTCAGCGCTTCCATTTATACACGGGATATCGGCAACATCCTGAACTTCGTCCAGGAGATGGACGCGGGGCTTGTCCGGGTCAATGCCGAGACGGCTGGCGTGGAGCTGCAGGCACCGTTCGGCGGCATGAAGCAGTCGAGCTCGCATTCCAGAGAGCAGGGGCAGGCGGCAATTGAATTTTTCACCTCGATCAAGACGGTGTTCATCAAGCCGTAATAAGGCCATAGGGGGAATGAAGGATGGCTGTGGATTCAAACTTTGAACATATCATGGGCGATCAGAAGCAGCATTTTCGCGTGCAGACTCACGCTCCGGGACCGGCAGGCTCGCTTCCGCTGACCCCTGAGCTGCTCCGGGAATCGCCGAGCGGCGATCTGTTCGGCTGGACGCAAAATGTCGGGATGGGCTGGAGCCCGTCCCGGCTTCTCGGCAAGCAGGTGCTGATACTCGGCACGCAGGGCGGTATCCGCAATGAAGACGGGACGCCGGCGGCGCTTGGCTATCATACCGGACATTGGGAGGTCGGCCTCTTGATGAAGGAGGCCGCGGATGAAATTACCGCCGCTGGCGGCATTCCGTTCGCGGGCTATGTCAGCGATCCCTGCGACGGGCGCTCCCAGGGAACGAGCGGCATGTTCGACTCGCTGCCGTACCGCAACGATGCGGCAATCGTCATGCGGCGGCTGATTCGCTCGCTGCCGACAAGATCAGCGGTGGTCGGCGTCGCCACCTGCGACAAGGGACTGCCGGCGTCGATGATTGCCTTGGCCGGGATGCGCGGGCTCCCGGTTGTCGTGGTGCCCGGCGGCGTGACGCTGCCGCCGGAGAATGGCGAGGATGCCGGCAAAATCCAGACGATCGGCGCCCGTTATTCGAACGGGGAGCTGTCGCTGGCGGAAGCGGCCGATCTTGGCTGCAGGGCATGCGCCACACCAGGCGGCGGCTGCCAGTTTCTCGGCACGGCCGGAACGGCCCAGGTCGTTGCCGAGGCGCTCGGCTTGACCGTACCGCATGCGGCGCTTGCCCCATCCGGGCAGCCGGTCTGGCTGGAGATGGCCCGCCAGTCGGCGCGGGCCGCGCTTCATCTCGCGGAGGCGGGGCTGACCTCCGCAGCGATATTGACGGATGCCGCCATCCGCAACGCGATGGTCGTGCACGCTGCGTTCGGCGGCTCGACGAACCTGCTGCTGCACATTCCGGCAATCGCCCATGCCGCAGGGCTCCGGGTGCCGACCGCAGAAGACTGGGCGGAGGTGAACCGTGCCGTGCCGCGCCTCGTGAGCGTACTGCCCAACGGGCCGGAATACCATCCGACCGTCATGGTGTTTCTGGCAGGCGGAGTGCCCGAGGTTATGCTGCATCTGCGCAAGCTCGGACTGCTGGATGAGCAGGTGCTCACGGTTACGGGACAGACGCTCGGCGCGGTGCTCGACTGGTGGGAAGCATCGGAGAGGCGCGCCGGGATGAGGCGCTACCTGCTCGAGTCGGAGGGAATCGACCCCGACACCGTCATTTATACCCCAGAGCGGGCGCGCGCTGCCGGCATGATGTCGACGGTGACATTCCCGACCGGCAACATCGCTCCGGAAGGCTCCGTAATCAAGTCTGCGGCGATCGATCCGTCTGTGGTGGACGGCAGCGGCGTCTTCCGGCATATCGGAAGAGCCAAGGTATTCACGACGGAACGGGCGGCCATCCGGGCGATCAAGACGGGCGGCATTGAAGCCGGAGACGTGATGGCGCTGATCGGACGGGGCCCGCTGGGAACGGGTATGGAAGAGACCTACCAGCTGACCTCGGCGCTGAAGCATCTTTCCTACGGGAATCAGGTGTCGCTGCTGACGGATGCCCGTTTCTCCGGCGTATCCACCGGCGCATGCATCGGCCACATCGGTCCCGAGGCGCTGGCGGGCGGTCCGGTCGGCAAATTGAGAGATGGCGACTGGATCGATATCCGGGTTGATTTGCAAAATCTTGAGGCGTCCATTCATATGGTTGGCAGCGCCGAAAATCCCGGAACGCCCGAACAGGGGGCAGCCGAGCTTGCCTCCAGAACCCCGCATCCCGGGCTTGCGGAGGACCCGGATCTGCCGGACGATACCCGGCTGTGGGCGGCGCTTCAGTCTGTCAGCGGAGGAACCTGGCGAGGCTGCGTATACGATACGGAGCTCATACTGCGTACACTGGAGGCCGGCAAGCGGGCGTTGGCCGCTGAAGAACCGGCGCTATAACCGTCTGCCAGGCTTTTTTCCCCCGCCGTCAGAGATTTTCAACAGCGGAATGCACGCATGATCATTTTTTGGTAAAGCAAATCCAAATTGTTTACTGAGGATGAGGGTGTATGAAAGCAATCTATGAAAATCAAAGCAGCTACGAATTAATTCCTTTGAATGCCATCAAAATGCAAAATTTAAATTTTCTGGCGCACTGGCATGTCGATGTCGAATTTATGCTGGTTCTGGAAGGCACGCTTCAAGTGGGAATCGATACGGAGAGACGGACTCTGCACGCAGGGGATATCGCCATTTGCGGCAGCAACAGCATGCATTATTATACTTCTGAAAGCGCTAACTCCGTCATTCTGATCAAATTCTTACCCGACAGCATCGATAAACAGGGGACCTGGCAAAAAAATATGTTATGCCCGTTTATCGAGAAAAAGTCCATTTTGCAAACGGGAGACCAGGGTCAGAAGCTGTACGATGAGATCGCGGCGCTCTTTCATTGTCTCTATAATGAAGTGACGCGGCAGGAGGATTACTACAAGCTTTATATCCAGGGGAAGTTTCTGGAGCTGTGCGGCCTTTTTCTCAGGCATCTTCCCAGGCAGGAAGGCGATCGGAAATTGGAGAATAGCTCTCCCAGCATTCAGCTGATCAAGGATTCACTCCTGTTTATCGAAGAAAACTACATGAACCATATATCGCTGGATGAAATCGCCGGTAAAATGAACGTCAGTCCGTATTATTATTCGCGGATATTCAATAAGGTTATGGGAATGAATCTCAAAACCTATCAGAACATACTCAGGATCAATAAAGCGAAGGACATGATTATCAGCGACGAAATGCCGATTGCCGAAATTGCGTATGAGTGCGGCTTCAACAGCGTCAGAACCTTCAACCGTTTTTTTCGGCTGGCCAAGGGATACACACCTTCCCATCTGCGCAAAACCTTATATCATTAACCGGGCGCCGACCTCCATATCCGAAAGCTTGAACAGCTTCCTCTGCCATGCCGGATATGGAGTTTTTGTGCTTTTTACGTTCCTGATACAGCAAATTATGTCCATAATCAAACAAGGTCTGGCGAGTAATCATGCCTGACTTCTTTATAATTAACACATAAGGGAGAATACGTTTCTTAATCAAAGCAATTATGGATAAGACAAGGGGTTGAGCTGATGATTCGCATAGCTGTAATCGGAGTGGGCGGAATTGCCGAGACACATTTGAAGGCCTATATATCGCTTGGCGACCGCTGTGAAATTGTTGCTTTAAGCGACATCTATCCTCAAAAAGCGCAGGCGCTTGGAGAAAAGTACGGCCTTGTTTGCAGAGTTGAGAGCGATTACAAGGAGCTGCTGAAAAGCCCGGATATCGACATGGTTTCAATCTGCACGCCGCCGTATACCCATGCCGACATTACGATAGATGCGCTGGAAGCCGGCAAGCATGTTCTGGTGGAGAAGCCAATGGCTTCGTCGCTGGAGGAATGCGACCGGATGCTTGAGGCGGCCCGGAAATCCGGGAAGATTCTGTCTGTCGTCGGCCAGAACCGCTTCAATGATTCCATACAGAAGCTGAAGCAGGTGCTGGATTCGGGAATGCTGGGCAAGGTCGTGCATGCGCAGATCGAATCGTATTGGTGGAGAGGTTACGTCTATTACGATCTATGGTGGAGAGGGACGTGGGAGAAGGAAGGCGGCGGCTGCACACTCAACCATGCGGTCCATCACATCGACATGTTCCAGTGGATGATGGGGATGCCGGAGAAGGTACAGGCCGTCATGAGCAATACCTCCCATGACAATGCAGAGGTGGAGGATCTGTCGATCGCCATCCTCACCTATCCCAACGGGGCACTGGGACAAATCACCAGCTCCGTCGTGCATCACGGACAGGAGCAGCAGCTGATTTTCCAGACGGAGAAGGCCCGGGTGTCGGCGCCGTGGAAGCTGTATGCCTCGTTGTCGAAGGAGAACGGATTCCCGGTGAGAAACGAAGAGCTCGAGCAGCAGATCGAACAGTTCTACCAGGCGATACCGGAGCTTGCTTACAGAGGTCACGCAGGACAGATCGACAACATCTTTACGGCAATCGGGAACGGGACGCATGAAGTGCTGGTTGACGGGCATGAAGGCCGGAAAACGCTGGAGCTGATTACGGCGATTTATCAGGCGGCATCGACAGGCCAGACGGTTTCCCTGCCGCTTGGTCCGGACAGCCTGTTCTATACAAGAGAAGGCATTCTGGCCAGTGCGCCGCATTATTATGAGAAGAAAAATTCAGTAACCGGGTTCGCGCAGAATGCGATCACACTCGGCAGCGATTATACCAAATCAGGCGATGGCCGCGCATAACGGAACCAATCGATGAGACAAGGAGGGACTTTACAAATGAATTCAGTGAATGGCACGACCGAATCCGGACTTGAATACCGGTTTGTACTGAGTGGCGCGGAGCTTGCGATTCAGCCGACTGTATTGGAAATTCCTCTGGAAGAGAACGATTATGAGAAGCTGCTGCAATGGCAGGGTGAAGGAGGAGCGTTCTCAGCCGTTGCAAGCGCAGGCGGCTTCTCGCTCCCCTGTCAGCTGTCAGGCTTCGGCCTCGACGGAAATACGGAGACGCTCACGCCGCGCCGCTCTCTTTTTGTATTGGTGCAGAATGTCCCGGATGCGGGAACAGACGGGCATCTCTTCCAGCTTGAACGGCATGAGGAGCCGGATGACGCGGATGAGCCCCTATCCAGGAAACAAGGCGTCTATCTGGACCATCAGCCGGAGAATGCCAGGGTCGTGGTGCGGATCGAAGGCAAATTATTTACGCGGTATCTGTATTCCCGGGATATGATGAAGCCTTATTTCTACCCGATGATCGGACCACATGCGAAGACGCTGATTCAGGACGCTCCCGACGATCATCTGCATCATCATGGCTTGTGGTGGGGCCATGACCAGGTGAACGGCCACCAGGCCTACCATGAATTTGCCAAGGAAGGCAGGCAATCCCACAGCCGTTTCCTGCATCTGACGGGAGGGCCGGTATTCGGTCAGCTGTCAGTCTGCATTGACTGGCTGTCCAATAAAGGCGAGCGGCTGCTGCAGGAGGTCAGGACGATGCGCATCTTCAATCTTCCGCCGGAGCAGCGGTATGTCGATGTGCACAGCGAGCTCCTTGCAACCGACGGTACGGTCGTATTCGGGCCGACCAAGGAGGGCGGATTTCCTTTCATCCGTGTCAATGAGCAAATGTGCGCCTTCCTGTCGGGTACGATAACTTCCTCGACCGGCAAGAAAGGCGAAGGGGAGATTTTCGGCACCGAGGCGGATTGGGTGGATTACAGCGGCAGCATTCTCAATGTCTCCTGGAATAACGGCATACCGGACAAAGGATTTTTCAACGGTGGAATCGCCATAATGGTCCACCCGGATTACCGGGCATTCTCTACCAAATGGTTTGTGCGGGATGCGGGTGCGTTCACATCTTCGAACTTTCATTTCTGGGGCGGCCACACCCTTCCATCGGGTGATTCGCTCGGATTCCGGCAGCGTATCTATCTGCATCTGGGAGATGTGGAGGCAGGCAAAGTGAAGGATCGCTACCGGGAGTACGCCAACCCGGAAGTGCCGGATTGGTGCTAGTCAAGGGAGACAAACCATTTTATAGTAACGGCACAGCGCATGTTATTGACTATCAAGTATGGAGCACTGCAAGACGAGGAGGAATTGACTTGGGAATCATCAATAAAGATGCCGTATGCCAAATTGCGCTGGTCGTGAAGGATATCGAGCGGACAGCCGCCAACTATGCCGAGCTGTTCGGCATAGAGGTGCCGCAAATTTTCAGCACGCTGCCGGAGGAAGAATCGCACACGCAGTATAGAGGCAACCCGACCAAGACCCGCGCTAAATTGGCCGTCATTGATTTGGGTCAAATCGTGCTGGAGCTGACCGAGCCTGACGATGAACCAAGCTCCTGGAAGGAATTCCTGGAGACGAACGGCGAAGGGGTGCACCATATCGGGTTTACGGTCAGCGACCGGGTGAAGGTCATCGAATATTTTGCCAGCAAGGGCGTCCCGATCAGACACTACGGCGAATACCCGGGAGGCAACTATACGTTTATGGACAGCGTGAAGGAGCTTGGCGTCATTCTCAATATCAAGCCCGGCGCGCAATCATAAGACCATTGACGGGCAAGCGTCTGAAAGTTTTTGGATTCACCGGATTCTGGAGCTTATTAATCATCTAATCTTGAATATAACCAATAAAGGAGACTGAGCTTATTATGGGAAATCCACTTATCGGAACAAACACGGTGACACAAATCGGCATTCTGGTGCATGATATCGAGAAGACGGCAGCGGCCTATTCCAAATTTCTGGGAATCGAACCCCGTTTCGTTACAACAGGGACGTATGAGGAAGCGCAGACGGAGTACTTGGGCAAACCGTCACAGGCCCGATCGAGGCTTTGTTTTTTCAAGGTGGGTCCATCGCTTGAGCTTGAGCTGATTCAGCCGGATCTTGAGCCGAGCACGTGGAGGAACGACCTGGATCAGAACGGGGAAGGCGTTCATCATATTGCTTTTGTGGTGGAAGGAATGAAGGAAAAGATACTTGTGCTGGAGAGAAATAATATGCCGCTTCTGCAAAAAGGCGAGTATACCGGGGGCAGATATGCATATATCGATGCCAATGAGGATTTGAAAGTCGTGCTGGAGCTGCTGGAAAACGACAAGTAAGGTCTTTTTCAAAATATAAGAAAGTTAAAATTCCTCTATACTTTGCTTCTGTTTCTGAGGGAAGAAACTAACTTTGCCGCCATAGGACGGCGAAGCCGTTTCTTCTTGTTGATCGCATATATCGGCATGGAAGAGGGGGGAATCCGTCATGGAGAAGAGAAGATACGGCAATACGGACATGGACGTAAGCGTGCTCGGATTCGGCGGCGGCGAGATCGGCGGGCTGGGCGGTCCTGAGCGGGGATCGCCTGGAGCAACCGTCGAACAGGTGGGGAAGCTGTTGGGCATCGCGCTCGATTCGGGCTTGAACGTGATCGATACGGCGGAATGCTACAATAACAGCGAAGAGCTTATTGGCAGCGCGGTGTCGCACAGGCGCCAGGAATATTACTTGTTTACAAAATGCGGCCACAGCAGCGGCTTCGACCTCCCGCATTGGGACCCGAAGCTGCTGGAGCTGAGCATTGACCGGAGCCTGCGGCGTCTGCGGACAGACTACATCGATTTGCTCCATCTGCATACCTGTTCGGAGGAGCTGCTGCGCAGCGGTGAAGTAATCGAAGTGCTGCAGCGGGCAAAAGCGAAAGGGAAAATCAGGTATATGGGCTACAGCGGAGACCAGGATGCCGCGCTGTACGCCGTAAAGTGCGGCGCATTTGACTCGCTCATGACCTCGGTCAATGTCGCAGATCAGGAAGCGGTCCAGCTGACCATTCCGGAAGCGTTGAAACGAGGTCTCGGCGTTACCGCCAAAAGGCCGATTGCCAATGCCGTATGGAAATTCGCCAATCAGCCGGATAATCCGTATCTTCACGCCTACTGGGAGCGGATGCGGCAGTTGAACTATGACTTTCTCGAAGCGGATGAGCAGGAATCCATTGGAGCCGCGCTTCGGTTCACGCTGTCTGTACCCGGCGTTCATACCGCTATTGTCGGTACCGTCAATCCTGCACGGTGGGCTGTGAATGCAGCTCTTGCCAGTCGGGGGGATTTGCCGGAGAATCAGTTCCAGTCTATTCGCAGCAAGTGGGAGGAGACAGCGGTTGGCGCCGGCTGGCGCGGATTGGAGTGAAATAAGCGAAGGCAAGCAGCATATCGGAATTGTACGATGAGATATAAAATGCCGGGCAGGACGAAGAGCGCGCATCCGCGAGCTTCCGTCCTGCCCGGCATTTTCGGCTATAGTACCGGTAAAAAGGACAATATCGGGTTCATCGATCGTGACAGAAATCCTGATAGCAGCTGCCTGCTAGCCGGATAGCTTATCCGCGGCGTTAAGGCCCATTTTTTTCAGCAATTCGGTCAACTGATGTTTTTCCTCATCTGTCAAGACCGAGAACACGTTGGCAATTGAATCTGTATGTCTGGGAAAAATATCATCGAATAGAGACTGCCCGGCATCCGTCAGCTTGGCGATGATGACTCTTCGGTCACACGGACTTGGCTCTCTGCGGATGAGGCCTTTTTTCTCAAGCTTATCGACAACGTAAGTTACACTGCCGCTTGGAATTGCGAACTTCTCGCCTATTTTTTGAATGGGATGAGGGCCTTTATTATAAAGAAATTCCAGTATTTGAAACGTATCGAGATCAAGACCATAGTTGTTGACGTCAGACTTTATTAATTCGAACAAGGATTTTGATGAATTCATCAATACCCGAAGCAACCGCAGGTCAAGCTCAGTTTGCTTACCGCTTTGATTCATTTCGTACACCGCCTCTGCCAGGAGCTAAAGGGGCAAATTAAGCTTCGATTAGCCGAATAAAGCACCCCAATTTAAAAATAATACCACAAGTGCGAGAATGAGCAAAATAATAGGCATTCCTGTTTTGGACGCAGGATCCTTAACACGCAGATGGGTAATAATTGCTCCGATCATCGTGACGGTCAGTACCAATCCGCCTATCGCAGCGATCTGATCGTACCAGATGCCGATAATCATGAGCGCCGCGCCTGCAACCTCAACCAGCCCCGTAAATACGCGGAATCCGGACGACAGCTGATAGCGTGCGAATTCATCCACCATTTGCTTCGAACCAAATTTCATAAAACCAAACATGAGAAAACCCAATGCCAGAACGATCTGCAGTACGATTGAGAAAATATCCATAATTAATAACTCTCCTTCATTTCGGTAATTTTATTTTAAATATGTTTATTTATAATAATATTAGTGTAAAAGGCAGAAGTCAATTGTTTTATTTTGAAGGGATGGCACAGGAATCCGATGACAGGTATGGAATACATTTTAAAACCTGCATGTGATAAAATACAGGAAATTAGATCCGCCATTCATGATTTCAACGGAAGAACGCATGATTGAACACTGATTTGACACCTCATTTGCAAATTAGCGCTCCAAGGAGGAATCCTATGAATACAGCCAATAAAATTACGATTGCCAGAATATTATTAATTCCTGTTTTTATCTTGTTTTTTCCCCTGTATCCGGATTGGCTTGCCCAAAAAGCGGATTTCATACAGCATATTGATTCCTATGGGTTATATTATGCTTCAGCCGTATTTATACTCGCCTCGGCAACGGATAAGCTGGATGGGCATATTGCCAGAAAATATAATCAGATCACCAACCTCGGTAAGCTATTGGATCCTTTGGCGGACAAGCTGCTCATCTCGGCTGCTTTGATTCTGATGGTAAGCCAGCATCTGGTTTATTCCTGGATTGCGTTTGCGATTATAGCCCGGGAGATTATAATTAACGGAATCCGGATTGTGGCCTCCTCCCGGAAGATCGCTCTGCAGGCGGATCAATACGGGAAAATAAAGATGGTATTTCAAGTCGCAGCCATTGCAGCTGTATTGTTGAATAACCGCCCATTCAGCTTTTTCACAGACATTCCCATAGACCAGATCCTTATGTACGCCGCGTTAATCCTTACCCTGTATTCGGGCTATAACTATATCAAAAATAATTATCGCATTCTGGAATAAACAGATGATTAGCTGCAGGCTCCAATAAATGCGGAATAAGGAGACCCAATGAAAGATATCTCCGGCATCATCAGTGATCTCATTAAAAAGGGTGTGATAGATAACTCTCTCTATGCAGCCAACAGTGTGGCTGGAACAACGGATGGGCTTGTTTATATGCTCACAGCAAATAAGATAACTAAATATGTGTTGAAGCTTGATCTTCCACAGCAAATCATCCCGGTTGAACAATTATTCCAAACATACCGGAGCAGCCCGCTTCTGCCCAAACTTCTCTACACCGATCCTGCAAAAGACTATATTGTCTATACCTATATCGAGGGTACGACGCATTATGAAAGAGGAGCAAAATTAAACTGGCTGACAATATTAATCAACGGTCTACTTAATCATTATGAGAACAATCTGCAAACGAAAGAATGGGGCTTCTGGCTGGAGGATCCTTGTCAGACCTGGCGGGATTTTATAGATAAAGGCGTGGAATATGCCCGGACTGCTGTTGGAAACCTGTTGCCGGTTGAGGATTATGATCAAGTGAAGGCTTTGGTTGGTAATATTGCGGAAGGTGAGGATGGACACCGGTTCCTGCTTCACGGTGATTGTGGCGTGCATAATTTCGTGTTTCATAGGAATGCATTGGCTGGAGTTATCGATCCATCCCCGATTGCCGGACCTGTTATCTATGATTTTATTTATGCTTTTTGCTCCTCGCCGGACGATTTGAACCTGGAGACTCTGCTGCCTGCATTCGAGCTGCTAAATCATAGACAAATAGAAAGATCGGGCCTTATTGAAGAGGTGATTATCCAGCTTTATTGCCGCATCGGAGTCTGTTTGAAACACCATCCGCATGACCTGAAGGAGTACCTGAAAGCATGGGATTACTGGAAAGCCCTTGCGCCTGAAAACTAGTCTGAATGCGTTCACACTAACCTTTAGGTAACTTACGCTAAAGCATTTCAGTACTTACCAGAAGCAGGATTCTATTCTATACTATCGAGGGATGGATACTATGCAAAAGATTCGAAAATTATAGGAGGTGTTTTTCTTGAAATACCGGAAATTGGGGAAAAGCGGGTTAAAGGTAAGCGAGATAAGCCTCGGCAGTTGGATGACTTACGGCGGATATGTGGAAAATGAAAAATCAATTCGATCGATCGAGCAAGCCTATGATCTCGGCGTAAATTTCTTCGATACCGCCAATGTGTATGAACGCGGCGAAGCGGAAAAAGTCATGGGCGAAGTGCTTCAAGCCTATCCGCGCGAATCCTATGTGCTGGCTACGAAAGTATTTGGGCAGATGGGCGACGGTCCGAATGACCGCGGTTTATCCCGCAAGCATATCTTTGAACAATGCCATGCCAGCTTGAAACGCCTTCAAACCGATTATGTGGATCTCTATTATTGCCATAGATTTGATACCGAAACTCCACTGGAAGAAACGCTTCGCGCACTGGACGATCTGGTTACACAAGGTAAAGTATTGTATGTTGGCGTAAGCGAATGGACGGCAGCGCAGATGGTCGAAGCTCTGGCTATTGCCGACAAATACCTGCTGGACCGGATCGTCGTCAACCAGCCGATATACAATATGTTCAACCGTTACATTGAAAAGGAAGTCATCCCGACCGGTATTGAAAAAGGGATCAGCCAGGTCGTTTTCTCACCACTGGCTCAAGGCGTACTTACGGGCAAATACCGGAGAGGGCAATCCATTCCATCCGATAGCCGCGCGGCCAGCAAAAGCTGGGGCGAGGAACGCCTCAAGGAAAGCCAGCTGATCCAGGTCGAGGAGCTGGAAAAAATCGCAGGCGAGCTTGGCATCAAGATTTCCCAATTGGCGCTTGCCTGGATCTTGCAGCAGGACAATGTGGCCAGCGCGCTTGTGGGTGCGAGCCGCCCCGAGCAGGTCATTGAGAACTGCGCCGCTTCCGATGTTGTCTTGTCGGCCGATGTTCTCGGTTCGATAGAGGCTATATTAAAGGCGTAAAAGTGAGTCGACTTTTGAGTCGGCCTTAGAGCGGATCGCCGCTCTGAGGCCTTTTTCATGTCCTCTTAAAAAAACATAGATTTAAGTCTGGCCATATGCAGGGAAGACGGATGACCTCCAATTTTTTCAATCTTATACTGGAATGGCCTTTTTTTATATTCGATTGCCTTCACCAAGAATAGCATTCTATGAAAATAGAGAGAAATTTGAACGTCGGCATAGATTATTTTATGTTTTGCGGACAACGAAGCATCTACAATGATAGTTGTCAGACCATTTGCAGGAAACGGGGGAAGAATGTTCATGAAGAAGACGTTAATGAAGACGGTCAGTATGGCGATCTCAATCGCGATATTGTTGTCGCTCGTACCTTTCCGGCATGCCAGCGCAGACGCGGCACAGCCAGTATACGACGTCAACATTTCGGATGTCGATCAGCAGACAGTTAAGGGGTGGGGGATATTCCCGTCCTGGAACCGAGCGGACTGGAACCGGAGTTTTATTGATAAGACCGGAGCGCAGCAGGCGCTGTTCAATGATTTGGGCGCCACGATGTTCAGGGTAATGATCCCCGCCGTTACCGGCGACGGAAACGGGAATTTGATCGATGCGAAAATGCAGGAAATTTATGATCTCGTCCATGTCGGCGAAACAAAAGGAATGCATGATTATATCATCTCCGTCTGGTCTCCTCCGATTGGAATGAAAACGCTTCCGACTGTAAACGGGTGGACAGGCAGCGAGCATGTGAGACTTCGTACTGACAAAGAAAGCGCATACACCACTTATCTAGTCGATGCGATTCATTGGCTGACGGATAAGGGAGCAAGTGTGCCCAAAGCGATAAGCTTCCAGAATGAGCCGTTGTCGCAAATCATCAGCGAGTGGTGCTACTGGGGAGGCGACAACGGAACCCAGTACCAGCGCGTAGCCAAGCTGCTGCGCTCCAAGCTGGATGCAGCCGGACTCACCGACGTTCAAATTCTCGGTCCGGAGGGTGCAGCCTATCACGAGAATGAGCTGCTGATCGGTCAGAATTTTTCTGCGCTCAATCAGGATCCGGAATTGAATGAGGCCATTGACGGGCTGGCATCGCACAGTTATTTTGCCAAAGGGTACGATAACGACGGCGTGTACCAGGCCTATAAGCAGGTTGTTGATCTTTTCCCGGAGAAGGATAAATGGCAAACGGAGTACAGCACGCTGATAAGCGGAATATCCGAAATGGATATGGCGATCAACGCTGCCCAGCGTCTTGCCGGCGATATGGCGCTGATCGGGAACAATTACTGGTTCTGGTGGCTGGGCTGGGCCAACGGACGGCATCCGACCGATGTCGGCGAGGTGCTGCTTGACGGAGACGGATATACCGTAACGAAATCGAAGGCATTCTATGCGCTGAGCAATGTTTTCAATAATGTTCCCGTCGGCTCCAAAGTAAGACGGGTCAGCGCAGATCCTGCTTCCGGCCTCAATACGTCGGATGCGGTATGGATGGATGCGGTCGCTTTTGTGGACGGCGATTCCACTGTTGCCATGCTCGTTAACCCGACTGGTGAATCCAAGACGGTGAATGTGAAGGGTCTGACCGGAACAACCGCAAGCGTTCATCAGCTCACCTCGGATATCCCGCTCGGACAGGATATGAGGCTTGCCGGTCTGAGAAATATCCAGAACGGAACGGCTTCGGCAATCAATCTGCCGGCGAAAAGCGTATCCGTTATCGTGACCACCAATTCGGATACTTCACCACCGCATATTACGTTCGATCAATCGGGAAGTTCATCCACGCCTGATGCCGATTACGCGGTGCGCAGTTCGCAGTTTACGGTTTCCGGTCGCCTGGATGAAGCAGGCACACTGCTGATCAACGGGCAGCCGGCAGCTATTGCGGCCGATCTGAGCTTCAGCGCGACGGTTGCCCTGCAGCCTGGCAGCAATACGATTACGGCAGTCGCCACGGATGAACTCGGAAATGAAGGCGACCCAGTGCAGCTGATCATCCGGCATGACCCGGCTTATTTGGGCCTGACGCTGGATCAGGATAGCCTGACTTACGTCAGGGAGACCCCCTTTACCGTTTCGGGCAGGACGAACGGCTCCGCCGCGGTAACGATCAAGCAGCAGCATAACGGCGAGACGGTGACAGAAGCAACCTACCCTGTCACAGGCGGGCATGAGAGCGGCCATCAGGCAGGAGATATTATCCGGGCCATCATTGATGACAATTATGTCTCCACGACAACCGGACTCACAAGCGCTCAAGGCGGCTTCACCACCAACGCGCAGGTCGTTTGGGACAACAGCGCCACCTTTGCGCCTGCCGAAGGAGCCAGATCATTGCGATTGAAGCTATCGCCGGGATTTGCCCGCGTCGGATTCAATTTTGTCGATGCTGCGAACCGCGCCGCATTGGAGAACTTCTCCGCCAGTTCGTCCGATGCCGGACTTCAATTCTGGATTTACACCAAAAACCGGGAGGACAGCTTGTCCGCGGTTGTGCAGTCGGATAATAACGGGACGGTTGTGGAATCCAGAGTTCCGCTGTCGAATTATATCGCGGCGGCCGATTACGGGGCGAAGTGGGTGAAAGTGACGGTTCCGCTCTCCGATTTTGATGCGGCCCCGCATATCAATGCCGCAACGAACGAGGCCACCGATCTGCCGGTCGCGTGGAGCCGGATCAAGGGATTCGGGCTTTCCAGCTCGGCAGCCGCTTACTATGATCCCCATATAGACAGCATGCAAATTGTATATACCAATACTTCAGAGGAGTCCGGCGATCCTTCGGCACAGCCTCTGTTCAGCAGACAATTGAATTTGAGCGTCGGCGAGAATACCGTTACGGCGTCGGCTTACAACGATTATGGCCAACAGGCTGTACCTGCGACAATCGTGGTGATGTATGATCCCGATGCTCCGGTGTTGAGCGTACCTTCCGACGGAGAGACAACAGGCACCAGCTATGTATTGAACGGCAGCGTAAATGAAGATGCCGCGGTCACCGTTAACGGAGTTGCTGTCACACTGAAGCCTGACCGTACATTTACTGCCGTTGTACCGGTCGTTAAAGGAGTGAACGCGATTACCGTTGCGGCAAAGGATCCTGCCGGAAACGTATCGCAATCCGTCGTAAACGTGACTTCCAATCCTGTCGAGGACGGCTCGCTGTCTCCGGGAGTGACGACTGCCGACCAAACGGCGGCTGCCCCCGCGATTGACGGGGAGCTGACGGAATCGGGCTGGAGCATCGATAACCGGGTGGAAAGAAGGATTACCGGCACCTCCGACAACAATATTACGTTCGGAACAATGTGGGATGCCGATAAGCTGTACGTGGCAGTGAAGGTGCTGGACGCCAATCTGGTCAACGATTCGGACCCGGCACAAACCCATCAGGACGATTCCGTGGAAATATATGTCGATGGCGATAACAGCAGGAGTGCGGTGTACGGTACGGATGATCATCAAATCACCTTGGGCTGGCATGACCAGCAGCTCTCTGTGGGCGGCGGTATCGCCGGAATCCAGTACGCCCAGCATGATATCGAAGGCGGATTTACGGTGGAGATGGCCATCCCCTGGAGCGGCATGGGCATTGAACCGCCTGCAGCCAATACAGTAATTGGTTTCGACGCCGCATATAACGACGATGACGGCCACAATAACGGTTCCCGCGAAAGTCAATTAATGTGGCGCGGCAACGGGGACAACTGGCGCAGCACCGCCGCATTCGGAAGCCTTTATTTGAACGACGGCAAGAATACGGCTGTTGCTCTGGAGCCCTCCGGCGCATTGACGGTGGACGGCGCGCTTGACGAACCGTATTGGGCGCTTAGAAGCCAGGTAACCAAAGCGATTACCGGCCCGTCCAACAACAGCGTCAGATTCGGTACGCTCAGCGATACTCAGAATCTGTATGTCGGCGTTGAGGTGCTGGATGCAGACCTCCATAATGATTCGGCGCTTAGCTACCAGGACGATTCGGTGGAGGTCTACCTGGATGCCGACCATAATCAAGGCACGGCTTATGATGCGAAGGATCACCAGATCACGTTGGGCTGGCATGATACCCAGCTTTCCATAATCGGCGATCTGGCGAATATTCAATTTGCACAAAAAGATATCGCCGGAGGCTATACGGTGGAGATGGCTATTCCCTGGTCCAGTCTGGCGGTTGCGCCGGCCCGCGATATTACGCTGGGGCTGGATGTGGGCGTCAACGACGATGACGGTCATAACGCCGGAAACCGCGAAAGCCAGATGATGTGGAATGGAACAGGAGATAACTGGAGAGATACGTCCGGCTTCGGAAACTTGTTGAACCACAACCTGAGTCTTTCTCTGCCGGATGAGACGGATCCGGAACCGGATGGGCTGACGGCGTTTACGGATACGGCGCAAGACTTGTCCAAGCTGTTCGCAAAATCGGAGCATATCGTTAATTCAAGCGGGCACCCGGAGAATTTCGCCGACGATTCCGGAAGAATGACGCATAGCAACGACGTCGTAACAAGTCCGGAATATGTTGTCTATCAATCGCCGGTCGGAGACATCTATTCCTTCGATATTACAACGGGATTATTCTCGGGCACGCCGCAATTCACCATTTACGGCTCGGCCGATGGCGTGAATTTTGCGAAAATAACAACGAAAACCACGCTCACGGGCGGGGCAAACGGATATTCCGTCTTCAGCAATACGGCGAGCGGTCTGACAGCGGGAACCAGATACCTGAAAATCGAATTCCCTGGTCTGGAAAACTGGAAGGAACAACTGCTCCATACTTCCTTTAAGTATTTCGGGGATACGACAGTACCGCCTGAAGAAGGTGAGACAGCGGTATTTACGGATGAAGCGGGAGACTTGTCCAAGCTTCACGCCAAATCGGGACATATCGGGAATTCGCTTGGCGGCCAGTTGGACAAATACGCCGGCGACGGCACCCGTATTATTCACACCAATGACGACAGTCTGGAGCCGGAATACATCGTTTACAAGTCTCCGGATGGCGACATCCGCTCGTTCGATGTTAACGTAACCGCCTGGACCGGATTGCCTGCAACCGTGGATTTTGCCGTATACGGTTCAGCCGATGGGACGAATTTCACCAAGGTTCCGGTAAGTCCGGCTTTCCTGAGCACCTCGTCGGGGTATGATACGCTCAGCATCAAGGCGGATAGCCTGGCAGGCGGCATCAAATATTTGAAGATTGAATTCCCTTACGGGGACCCGGCCTGCGACAATTGGACCAGCACGATCAATAAGGTAACGTTCACCTATGGCGTTACGGATACAGATCCGGAGGAAGGGCCGTTGTCGGCATCAGCCACATTGACCGGACAGCCGACTGCTGCCGCAGGGCAGCCCTATGAGCTGACGTTCGGACTTGCTGATGTTGCAGGCCGGATTGTTGCAGAAGATTTGAAGCTTCTCTACAATCCTGACGTATTTGAGTTCGTTTCGGTGAATGAATTGAAGGATGGATTCAGCGTTATCGGCCAAACTCAAGCTCCGGGGGTCGTCCATCTCATATTGGCCGGACCCGAAGCTGCCGATGCGGTAAGCGGCGATGGCGATCTGCTGTCGTTCAGCCTAAAAGCCAAATCGCTTGCCGAGCCGGCCGATTCAACCCTGTCGATTACGGACAATGTGATCTCCGATATCGAAGGAACCGAAGCACAGGTTCAGGCGGCAGCGCTCTCTGTTCATGTTGCTACAACCGACAAATCCGTACTGACAGAGCTGATTACGGCGGCACAAAGCGCATTCGCAGCTGCCATTGAAGGAACGCAGCCAGGCCAATATCCGGCAAGCGCCAAGGCTGCGCTGCAGACGGCAATCCAAGCAGCGCAGTCTGTCAAGGAAAGCGCTGCTGTCGATCAGCAGCAGGTAGATCAGGCTGTAGAGACGCTTCAAGCAGCTGTTGACGTTTTCGCCCAATCGGTGATTCAGTTGGGAGATCTGAATGGAGACGGAAGCTTCAGCGTCGGTGATCTGGGCAGACTTATCGGCTATTACGGCAAAGAATCGACAGATCCTGATTGGGATGCATATAAAGGTGCGGATATCAATCAGGATGGCGTGATTGACGTCATTGATTTGGCCGCGGTGGCAAGTAAAATATTGGATTAGTCATATTGGCGGCAGGGAGGGCGGTTCGATGCGACATGGGCCGGCCCTCCCTTTCATTTTATGGAGGTTGTGAAAGATGACAGGTAAAATGATAGGGGTCCTAATACTGCTGCTGATGATTCCGCTAGGGCATCCGCAATCCGCACAAGCGGCGGTTACACCTATGTTTTCATTGACAAGCGATGATACGAATTTGACACCAGTGGGCGGAAATAAGAGAATCGATATCGACGTAGACGGGGCAAGAGACTTGATCGCGTACGAGTTTACGCTTGAATATGACCCCATGCTTTGGGAATTTGTCGCGGCCACCACGGATCTTGCCGGCTACAAGGCAACGCCGCTCAAGGAATTGCAGGCAGATGGCATCGTTACATTTGCTTTTGCGAAAATTGGAAAGTCGGCTGGAGAGAACGGCAGCGTCCATCTGGGCCACGTGACTTTGAAAGCGAAGGCGCCCGGAAACGACCGGATTCAATTGGCAGGCGTCCGCCTGGTGGATTCCCGTTTTGCAGCCTCGAATTATACGCCTGACACGGTACTGGCGTCAGCTGTTGATGCGATTGGCAATGGGAACGGGAACGATGGCAGCAGCGGTGATAACGGCAGCAGCAACGGGAACGAGGGAACCGGCGGCAATAACGGAAGCAGCAACGGGAACGATGAGACAAGCGGCAGCAACAGCGGGAACGATGGATCCAGCGGCAGTAACGGCAATGACGATGGCGCAGTCAAAGACAATAGCCAAGGCAGCCCGAATGGCAGCGGAAATAACCTTGGCAATGGCAACAGCGACGGCAGCAATGGCGAACAAAACCCGCCTCCAAGGACGCCGGATAGCAGTGAAATTACCGCCGACGGAAAAAGCGGTCAATCAGATGAAGCACATCAGCAAGCTGTAACAGAGGAAAGCATGAAGCCGGATGAAGAGGGCAGCACCGTTGTCCAGATTGCAGACGGAATCAAGGAAATATTGCTTCCGGCCAATACTGCAGACATCGCGGGAATTAAGAAGCTTGAGCTGAGAAGCGGGACGTTCTCCCTCGCGATTGACTCGATTGTGCTGAAAGAGCTGACGAAGCTGGTCGGCGGCGGCGAGTTAAGCGATGCCGCTATATCGATAACGATTGAGCAGGCTTCGCAGGAGGAAGCCGTTTCTTTGCTTGCCGGAATGGAAGAAGGTATGGGGACGTTGAAAGCAGCCGGGACAATCTATCATTTTGGCCTGTCGATTGTCACGAAGGACGGGGCAGCGAGAAAGCTTGCCGTGTTTGAACAACCGGTTGAACTGGCCTTGCCTTATGATAACGAAGCGGACGAAAGCACGCTGGGCGTTTATTTCTTGAACGAGAACGACAAGGTCTGGGAATATGCAGGAGGAACTGTCGACGGGGACGGCAAAGTGATCAAGGTGAAGCTGAGCCATTTCAGCACTTATGCCGTGCTTGAATACGATAAAGCATTCCAAGACCTGCCTGCAGCTCATTGGGCCTTCAATGCGGTCCGGACGCTGTCTGCCAGGCATGTGGTGAATGGTGTTTCAGCAACGCAGTTTGGTCCGGGCACAGAGGTGTCCCGGGCGGAATTTGCGGCGCTTTTGTCGCGCGCGCTTGGATTGAAGCCTGCAAACCCCGTATCATTTGTTGATGTTGACGATAAGGCGTGGTATGCGCAAGAAATTGCGGCCGCCTACGATGCAAAGCTGATTCAAGGCAGATCTGCTGAGGTCTTCGCCCCGAATGAGCGCATCACCCGCGAAGAAATGGCCGTCATGATCGTTCGCGCTTTTGAATACGGATCAGGCAAAGTCACAAGTGACACGATGTCATCTTTTGACGATTCCGGTTCCGTCTCTCTCTGGGCGGTCAAGGATGTCCGTACAGCAGTCAGCTCCGGTCTCATGAACGGAATCGGTGGTGGAAAATTCGCTCCCGGCATGTTCACCACCCGGGCTGAAGCAGCCAATGTCATCTATAAGCTGCTGACAATGACCGGATCATAAACAAAACGGATCAATCAGGACAAAGAGAAGACTTATAGAGATGACTTTCTGGGCGTTTCAGGAGTCATCTCTTTTGTATTTTTACTAATTCCGGCGTCGGGCTTCCGTCTATTCCCAATAATATCCTCATATTATCATTATGTTATGATTCTTTTTCCATTGAACGAAGAGACTGGCTGCACTATGATAGGTTGAACAAAATGCCCGGGGCTTCATTCCGGGAATACCTTTCTAACCTTAGAACCTGGCGGGCAAACAGTGAACAACATTATTCCAATCCTTCAGGATATGAAAGAGGAGAATTCAAATATGGGAAAATATTTTGGAACAGACGGAGTGCGATTTGTGGCGAACGGGGTGTTAACCCCGGAGTTGGCTTTTAAAATAGGCCGCTGCGGCGGTTATGTGCTGACGAAGCAATCCAGCGCGCCGAAGGTCGTCATTGGGCTTGATACCCGGATTTCCGGGCATATGCTGGAGGCTGCATTAACTGCGGGACTGCTGTCCATTGGGGTGGAAGTGGTCAAATTAGGCGTCATTACATCACCGGGTGTGGCGTATTTAACGCGGCAGCTGAAAGCCGATGCAGGCATTATGGTATCCGCTTCACATAATCCTTTTCAGGATAACGGGATCAAGTACTTTACGGGCGATGGCTATAAGCTGTCCGACGAGACGGAGCTTGAGATCGAGCGTCTGATGGACGCAGCGGCAGATGAGCTGCCGCGTCCGACAGGCAGGGCAATCGGCAGAGCAACAGAGCTTCCTGAGGCGAAGTGGCAGTATGGCGACTACTTGAGGACGACGATTGGAAGCCGGTTTGAGGGTTTGCGAGTGGTGCTGGATTGCGCGAACGGAGCTGCATTTGAGATCGCTCCGCAGCTGTTCAGAGAACTGGGGGCGGAGATTGTCACAATCGGTGCAAGCCCGGATGGATATAACATCAATGAGAATTGCGGCTCCACTCATCCGGAGGTGCTGCAGGCGGTTGTGTTGAGCTGCAATGCTGATCTTGGACTGTCCTTTGACGGAGACGCCGACCGCCTGGTCACTATAGATGATAAGGGCGAAGTGCTGGATGGGGATTTTATTCTCAGTATTCTTGGGAGTGCTTTGAACGAAGCCGGCAAGCTGAATCACAGCACCATTGTAACGACCGTAATGAGTAATTTGGGATTCCTCAAAGGCCTGGATAAAGCTGGACTGAAAGGCAAGCAGACAGCCGTGGGCGACCGCTACGTCATGGAAGAGATGCGAAGGGGCGGCTACAATCTGGGCGGAGAGCAATCCGGACATGTCATTTTCCTGGACCATAGTACAACCGGTGATGGGATGCTAACCGCCCTGCATTTGATGGAGACGATCGTTCAGACCGGGCGCAAGCTCAGCGATTTGAAAGGAATCATGCGCAAATATCCGCAAGTACTTGTGAATGTTCAAGCAGCGGACAAAAGCAGGCTGAAAGGCAGCCTTGCGGTGAGGGAAGCGATCCGCAAGGTAGAGACGGAGCTGGGCGACAATGGCCGTGTGCTGGTTCGTCCTTCGGGGACGGAATCTCTGGTTCGGGTAATGGTCGAAGGACCGGACAAGAAGCAGGTGGAGGCATACGCGAACGATATCGCAGAGGTGATCAGAAGAGAGCTTGTGTAATAGTTGAACGGAGAGAGGCCTTCGCTGAATGAGGATTCAAGCGGAGGTCTTTTTGGAGTTGGTATGCTATGCTATGATAGAAAAAACCTATAATTCGAAAGGGGAAATGATAATGACAACCTTGAATCACATACCGGCTGTAAAGGCCGAAATGCTAATTAGAAAACCGGTTGAAGAGGTGTTTGAAGCATTTATCGACCCGGCAATTACTTCTAGGTTTTGGTTCACCAAAGGCAGCGGGAGATTGGAAACGGGAAAGCGCGTGCAGTGGGTCTGGGAGATGTATGGTGCTTTGACAGAGGTGGATGTCAAAGAAATCGAGGAAAACAAGCGGATTCTCATCGACTTCGGAGGCACCGCGGCCGAGTGGATTTTTACTCCTCAGTCGGAGAACGAAACTTTCGTCACGATTACAAACACAGGGTTTGAGGGAGATGGCGATGACATCGTAAAGCAAGCCTTGGATTCAACGGAAGGGTTTACGATCGTTCTGTGCGGTCTGAAGGCGTTTCTGGAGCATGGCATCGCATTAAATCTTGTATCGGATAAAGCTCCTTACGCCCACGTAAAACGTTAGGACTCCCTTGCAGCTCATCCTGGTAAATCAAAAAAACTCATATATCAAAATGGAGGCGGATCGGTTTATATGTATCCTACACAACAGCAATTAGAGAATTACGCGGCGCTTGCAGTCAGCGTCGGCGTCAATGTTCAGCAGGGGCAGACGGTTGTCGTCATGGCGCCGATTACCGCCGCACCGCTTGTGCGTCTTATCGCATCTAAGGCTTATGATGCGGGAGCAAAAAACGTGCATGTGGAATATAACGATGAGGAGCTATCCCTCATTAAGTACAAGCAAGCGCCGGAGGAGGCTCTCACGGAATATCCGATGTGGCGCGCCAAGGCTTGGGAAGAATTCGCGGAGAACGGCGCAGCGTTTATCCAGATCTACTCTCCGAATCCTAACCTGCTGAACGATGTAGATCCGGCCAGGGTCGCGGCTGCGTCCAAGGCAGCATCTGCTGCTCTCAACGGCTACCGCGGTTTTCTGATGAATCATACCAATGCCTGGTCGCTCATTTCCTATGCGACACCGGAATGGGCGGCCAAGGTATTCCCGGATGTTACGCCGGAAGAAGCCGTTCAGAAGCTGTGGAAACTGATTATCGATGCTACCCGTATCGACCTGGAGGATCCGATTCAAGCGTGGAAGGAGCATAACGCGAAGCTGCTCCAAATGGTTGATTTGCTGAACGGCAAGCGCTACAGACAGCTGCAGTACGAAGCGCCGGGAACGAGCCTGACCGTTGATCTGCCGGAAGGCCATATTTGGCTCGGGGGTTCCAAAGCGAACGCGAAGGATGTCTTCTTCAACCCGAATATGCCGACCGAAGAGGTATTCACGATGCCCCATAGGGATGGAGTGAACGGGACTGTTCGCAGCACAAAGCCGTTAAATTACAACGGTCAGGTTATAAGCGGTTTTTCCTTAACCTTCAAAGACGGCAAAGTCATCGATTATTCCGCTGAGCAGGGCTACGAGGCGCTGTCCAATCTGTTGAACACGGATGAAGGGGCAAGGCATTTGGGTGAAATCGCTCTGGTCCCTCATGACTCACCTATCTCCAATTCCAATGTGATCTTCTTTAATACGTTGTTTGACGAGAACGCCTCCTGCCATCTGGCGCTGGGTCAGGCATATCCCGTTAACATCAATGGCGGCACCGCCATGTCGCCGGAGGAGCTTCTCGCTCATGGAGCAAACAGAAGCCTGACTCATGAAGATTTCATGATCGGATCACCGGCAATGAATATTGACGGTGTGACGCAGGATGGCGCTCGAGAGCCAATCTTCCGGAACGGGAATTGGGCCATCTAGCAGGTCAAGCCATCAATCAAAGCCTGCCGGAATCGGCAGGCTTTGATTGCTGTTATCTTTTACGCCGTTTGGATTTAACCTTGCTGCGGACAAGCGAATGATAGATGCGTTCATAAGCTTCAGCTTCCTCTTCAATCGCAGGAATTTGAACCTGTTTCATGTTGGCTTTAAATTCATTCAATAACATAGGGTTATCCAGTATTTCGAGTATGCGTTCAGCAAGGTGGCCGGCGTCCCCGACACGGAAGGTGAAGCCGTTGAAACCGTCCTTCACCTTCTCAGCCATGCCTCCTATATCGGATACCAGAGCCGGTACCCGGCTTGCAAGGGCTTCATGAAGGACCAGCGGATAATTCTCATACCAGATCGATGGAACAACGGCGATATCCACTTCCTGATAGAGCTGCTGGATATCCTCTTCTGAATAAAGTCCGCATAAGGCGGCGCGGTTGTCCGCAGCAGCGGCCTGCTCAAGCAGCTCCGTATAATCTGAAGGTCCGGATCCATAGATCTTCAATTTGAGCCGATCAGTCGGAATCATAGACATAGCTTCGAGAATCAGGTGAACGCCTTTATGGGGGCTGAGAGATCCGCCGTAAAATAAAGTAAGCGGGTCGCCCGCCTGGTATACCCGTTCATTAGCACGAATGGTTTCATATTTCATCCCATGATTCAGCACCTCCACGTCAAGATCCGGCAAGCTGTTTTGAAACAGGCTGGCCAAGGATGCGGAGGGGGAGATGACTTTGCTGGCTGATCGCAGCAGCGGGATGTGGGTGCCAAGCCGCTGCTGAGCATCAGGAAGCAGGCAGTGGATGCGGCAGTTTTCACCCATTTCAGGTCCTGGGCAAAGCGCGTTGCTCGTTTGCAGCAAAGTGCTCTTGGGACATATGAACCAAAAGTCGGTTAAGGTGATAACATATTTGATCCCGAGAAGTGCGCTGGTTTGCATGAATTCCATTGCCCGCATCGGATGTCCGAAATGAATAAGGTCGGGTTTTTCCATCTCAATCACTTTTTTCGCGAATAAAGTTAAATCCGGATTGCCGGTCTCGAAAGTATCAGCAGGGTCCATATGCTGATGGCGGTAAGCAAGAACAGGTATCCCTTCATGGTCATACTCCCGATAAACCACTTCACCGACAGCATGCGGGTAACTCTCCAGAGCACCCTTACTGTAGGTGACAACTTTAACACGATGCCCCTTGCTTTGCATCGATCTGGCCATATTGAAGACGAATTTTTCGGTTCCTGTATAGGATTCGGGATAAAAGGAATGGACGATGTACAGGATGTTCAGCAGTTTTTTCCTCGCAGGCTTACCAGTCCGATTCCTTCTCATCCGAGGTGACTTTCTTCTCTTGAGAAGCCGGTTGCGTACCGCCGATTTCTTCTTTCTTGATCCGTTTCGCTTTATCTTCTTATTCCTTGCACGGCCGGGTTTTGGTTTTCTTGAAGGTTTCCTTTTTTTCCTCAGGGACACGGTTCTCCTCCTTCAACCATCCATAACAGCTTTAAAGGCATTCGTTTATGCATCATATGTCAGGAGAAGGCTAATTTCGTGGGTGATTTCATTAACTATGTGCGTTTACGTCAGGCGGGCAGAGCAGCAAACCGCAGGAATGATTCAGAGCCATTTTGCTGAAATGTAATTGGCATAAGTCGGAGCAGCTGAAGTATTCGAAATAATATGGTAAGTAATGTAAAAAAATAATCAGGAGTGATGAAAATGGGGAATTTCGTATTCAATCAGTTGGCATTCGTACGGGGTCAAACCTTGAAATTAATGGAGGGAGTCACGGAGGAGACCGCAGACCGGGTTCCTGAAGGATTCCGGAATACGATCCGCTGGAATTTGGGCCATATCTATGTGGTCCTGGAGCGGTTCGCCCTTCAACACATGGGGCTTCCGCAGCATTTGCCCGAAGGGTTCAAAGAGCAGTTCGAATACGGCACTTCACCGTTAAACACTCCTGCTGACGCAAACGTCCCGACACTTCCCGAGCTGGAAGCTTTGCTGAAAGAGCAGCAGGAACGGATTCGCGAGGTGCTGGGAGACCGCCTGTCCGAAAAGATTGTTCCGCCTTACACGACGTCTTCCGGCATGACTCTGGAAACGCCGCAGCAATTTCTCAGCTTCAATCTGTATCATGAGGGGATGCATCTGAGCGTCATCAAACTTTATAAATCTCTGTTATCCCGGTGATTATCCATGTATAATTTTGTTCCCATGACCCGGCAGACGGCTGAAATCATATCGGGCTGGACCTATCCGCATCCGTACTCCATCTATAGTATGGATGGAAGTGAGGAATGCATAGGGGAATTAATGAACGGTGATTATTTTTACGCAAAGGATAAGGATTCGTTCAATCCATTGGTTGGTTTTGCATGCTGCGGCCATTCCGCACGTGTTCCGGGCGGGTATGCTGCAGGGATTTATAACGATCCGGACAGGCTTGATATCGGACTGGGTTTACGCCCCGATCGAACCGGAAAGGGACTCGGAAGCGATTTTCTTGCGCAAAGCGTTCAATTTATGAGCAGACAATTTGAAATCTCGAAATTTCAGCTGGTTGTCGTGGCTTTTAACGAACGAGCCATCAACGCCTACGAGAAGGCCGGGTTTCAGCAGGAAGAATTATTTGAAAGCGGCGCTGATGAGCATCAGATTCCTTTTGTGGTGATGAGATGTTCGATATAGAAACAGCTGCGTTATTTGGCTCAAGTTAATGAACCTTCGGAAGTCATCCGCAGGAGTATTCATATATAAATAGATGATGAAGAGCCCTGGCAGGCCGATGGAGGGCATTGCCAATTGTAAACCTTGACGCCATGCGCGCCAAGGTTTATTTGCTGTGAGCGTAAAGCAAGGAGTGACCACTTCCTGGAGCAGCGGCTGCATCTCATACTGAATGCTGTTTTCTTCATGCTTATGCGTCAAAACAACCACTGCCGCTCAATAGTTAAACATTTCGTGGCATTGTTGATAGTGAACTTTAAGTGCTGTCGCTATACTCATAGTCAAGTCTTAAACATGATTCTTATTCCCTAACAAGGAGAGAGAGAGCTAATGGAGCAATGCTTGCAGGTGGAAGGGCCGGCGTCCCACCGTGTGTACCAGCGTAATGGAGAGGGTACTGCAGATATTTCATATACACTGCTGCTGCAGGGAGCGACAAGTGGGGAGATCATGCAGAGGCTGGAGCGTTCGACAGAGCAAACTCCATGGTTGTCCGCAGGCACGATAACAGGTTCAAATGTACTGCGGGGCATCATCGGTGATGTGCCGACGGGAGAATGGACAATCCACTTTCGGATCGTTGGCGAAGCCGATACTGGCTTTGCTTCGGAGACGACGGTCGGACCTATTTTTGTTGGCGATTTATGGCTGCTTGCCGGGCAGTCGAATATGGAAGGATGCGGGTACCTCGCGGATTTGGAAGAGCCGCTCAATGGAGTCAGCTGCTTTTATTTGGGAGACCGCTGGGACATTGCGGCAGATCCGCTTACATGGCTGAAGGAATCCGTCGATCCCGTGAATTGGGGCGATGTGATGCCCGAAGCAAGAGAGGCGGCTGCTCTTGAGGAGAGACGGATGCGGGTGAAGGGAGCCGGCCTCGGTATAGCCTTCGGGAAGGAGCTGCTGCGGCAAACGGGGGTGCCGGTCGGACTTGTCATGTGCGCCCATGGCGGAACGAGCATGGAACAATGGGACCCGGCGCGAAAGACGGAGGGAGGAAACTCCCTGTATGGCGCTTTGCTGAGAAGAGTGCGGGCGGTTGGCGGAAAAGTCGCAGGCTGCTTATGGTATCAGGGAGAGAGCGATGCCAACGAGCGGTCGGCTCCGGGTTATGCGGAGCGGCTTGACGAACTGCTGCGCCAGCTGCGTCACGATCTGAACGATGCCAGGCTGCCCTTTCTCTATGCGCAGTTATCGCGATTCCATACTTGGGAGAAGGGGGCGGTCTGGTGGAACCGGATTCAGGATGAGCAGCTTCGGTTCGAGGGCAAAGATCCGTACATCGGGATGGTGCCTGCGATTGACGCCGCATTATCCGACCCGATTCATCTGGACGCTCTTTCCTTAAGAAGAATCGGACGCAGGTTTGCAGCGCGGGCATTAGCTATGGTTCACGGCATTCCATCCGGCCGGGGGCCGCGGTTGTCGGGCTATGAATGGAACGATGGCCGAACGATCCTTTATTTGCATCTGGACAAGACGGCTTTGAACGGTCAGTTGCGGCCAGTGGAGCGGATCTACGGATTTCATGTGGAAGCTGAAGAAATGGTGCTGGTTCCGCAAGCTTCGCTGTCTGCGGAAAAGACCGGAATCGTTCTCGAATTTGACCGTTCCGTCCCGGCGGGCGCTTTATTATTCCATGGTTCAGGTTATCATCCTCATGTGAATACGGCAGATGAAACGGGAATTCCGCTCCCGGTCTTCGGCCCGCTACACGTATAAGGCATGCAATCAGCAAGCAAATACGGAAAGGGGAATGGCGATGAGATTTAAACAATGGTTCAGGAAATCATTAACCTTTGGTCTGGCCGGATGCATCTGTCTGGTATCTGTCCTGGGCGGTACGGCGGGGAAGGCGGCTGCGGAGGAAGCGGCGCTGCAAACGTTTATAATTGATAATGACACGAATGGAACGAAGGACGGCTTTCCGGTATCTACGGCAGGCTTCGGACAAACCGGGTTCAGCTACGCCGCGACAAGCACGGTTAACGGTTATGCGGGCAAATCGCATTTTACATCGGCTGGCGCACCGGAGGCCAAATGGACGCCAGCGGATAGCGGACAGCCATTCGGAATCGGTACATACCGGGTATCCATATTCATCCCGAAACGCCCGGCAGCCTACGGAATTGCCTCGGTGGAAGTTTACCGCGACGGTTCATCCGACGTGCGGCAAATCAACCTGGCAGGTATCGCTAACCCGTCGGGTGAATGGGTAGAGCTTGGCGTCTATGATTTTATGGGCGGCGCTCATGTGGAATATGTGCGATTGACAAGGGATGCTTCCTCGCCCGCCAGTACGTTCGTTCATGCGGATGCCGTCAAATTTGAACGGTTGTCCTCACGAATTACCGACCTGTCGTCGCTGCTGCTCGGCAGCACCCCGATATGGGAAGCTGACCGGACAGCCTATGCGAATATCGTCCCCGGTGCGACGCAATCGGTAACGGTGACGCCGACCGCTCTCGATCCGGAGGCAGCCGTATCGGTCAACGGCCTATTAAGCGCTGGCTCCAGCCCGGTCTCTATTGCATTGGCGCAAGGGAGCAACACCGTAGAGATTGTCGTAACGGCACAGAATGCCTCTTTCGAAAAGACGTATACGCTTACAATCATCCGCCCTGCTTCCTCCAGCAGTAATACAGCGCTCGAGGAGCTAGAGATCAATGGAGCGCCAGTTCTCCTGACGCCGTCGGGACAGATCGGGCACCAGGTAGACGGAGATACTGATTCGGTGCAGTTGACTTTAGCTCCGGAGGAGCCTGAAGCATTCGTTACGATAGGCGGCACTTATGTACCGAACGGGACCGCATCGGAGCCCATTCATGTGAATGAGGGAAGCAATACCATTGAAGTGAAAATTATCGCTCCCGATGCCGCGACGGTTAGAGTCTATACGGTAAACCTCTACAGGGAGCGGACAGACGCGACGCTCGCTGGTTTGCATGCGGGAATGGTTAGTCTGGTCACGCCAACGGCCGATCCGTCTGCTCCTCCTGTATTCGATCCTGCCGTTCATGTATACTCCTACGAGGCGCCCGCCGGAGCCTCAAGCGTTACGTTCCAGCCGACAGCAAGCGACCCCAATGCGGAAATTTATGTGAATGGCGAGCTTGTCGGCAGCGGTTCCGCTTCTTCTCCCATTCCATTGTCAAGCGGCGTCCAGGCAATTCCGATTCTGGTGAAGGCGGAGGATCGCTCCTATACGGCGGCATATACCGTATATGCGGGCGCGGGCGATTATGCGGCGGACAAGCCGGTGACCGCCTCCCAGTCCTATCTGTTTGCTCCGGCTGTACAGGCAGTAGACGGCAGCGGAAGTACGGCATGGCGGAATCTCTCCTTCGACGCGCACCCTTATGTGTGGCTGGAGGCGGATCTCGGTGATCGGCAGACATTCAATCAGGCCGTGTTGAATATATACAATTCGGCGGATGCGAGCCGGTTTAAGCTGCAGACATCCGATGACGGGCAGCAGTGGAATGACATTTATGTAAAAAGCAGCACGCCGGAAACGCTTGAAATCGTCGATTTTGCTCCTGTGACAGCCAGATACGTCAGATATTATGCAGAAAAAGCGAGAGCATCGGCCTATACGGGATTATATTCGATGGAAATCTATGGCGCTGACCAGCCCTCCGGTTCCTTTGCCGGCAATTATGAACGGCTTGCTGATCTGAACGTCTCGTCAGGTACGCTGACATTCGATCCTTATGAACGGCGTTATGTCGTCGTAGCCGACACTGACGTAACCATTACGGCAGTGAAAGCCGATCCCGGCCAAACGGTAACGATGAACGGCACAGGCGCAAATACGCTGACGGTGAACAGAACGTCCATGCCGGAAACCGCTGCGATCGGCGTAACGTCACAGGACGGAACAAGGACGATTGAATATGAGATTTCCTTGGAGCTGCCGCCTTTGGCAGCAGGCTCGGGTTTTACGCTTGCGTTCGCGGACGAATTTGAGGGCAGCGCCGTCAATGAGCAGGAATGGTACTACCGTTACGGCGTGTCCGGTCACAGCGACAACCGCAAGGAGAACTTGACAGTCAGCGACGGCAAGCTGCATATCAACTTGAAGAAACAGCCGTCCGGTGGCGCCGAGTATACAGCTGGCGGAGTCATCAGCAAGAGAGAGCTTGGCTATGGTTATTATGAAACGCGGGCAAAGCTGTGGGGGGAACCGGGATTTCACACATCCTTCTGGCAGGCGGGATTAAATGAACGTGTGGCAGTGCTGGACGGCAATACGGTCGTATATGGGACGGTGGACAATCAGGTGAATGAAATCGACGGCTTCGAGATTGATTCCCATGATCCCGGAGTGGTACGTACGGCCGGTCATCATTGGTATCCGGACGATGCCCATGTCGTGTTCGGAACCTATGATGAGTATCGCGGCATCAACTCGGCTGACGGTTATCATGTGTACGGATATGAATGGACACCAACGCATGTGAAGTTTTATGTAGACGGTGAGCTGACGCGCATTATGACTTACCCGGGGCCGCATGCCGATGGGCAAAATGTATGGTTGACGTCGATTGCCTATACGCTTCCCGTGACAGAGACGAATTTGCCGGGCGAATCGACCTTCGATTATTTCCGGTATTACAAGAAGGATTATCAGACCGAGGCGCCCGCGGAATCGATCATTGTTAACAATGGGGGTACGGGCTATACGGATTCCGGGGCGTGGACGACCCTAACGGATGCATTCGGCAGCAGCGACAAGGATACGCGGCGTTCTGTAACGCCGGGTGACTGGGCGCAGTGGACGCCGGATCTAGCGGAAGCCGGGGAATATGAAGTTTATGTCTGGAACCCGGCATTTTACAATAATACGAATCAGGCGCGGTATACCGTGACGTCGGCCGCAGGCTCTGCCGAGATAGAGATCAATCAGGCATATGGAGGCCAGCAGTGGATCCAGCTGGGAATCTATAATTTCGAAGAAGGGACAGCCGGGAACGTACGACTGGCCGTAACGGAGGCTATGGCGCACAGAGCGGATACGGTCATGTTCATACCCGTGCCGTAAAGTAGAAAATCAAGTGGGCTGCCTCAGCACTATGCGGATCAATCATCCCAAAATCGGATTTGCCGCAGCGTGCGGTGAGAGCGCCATAGCTCTTGCTGCTGCTTTTATGACGGCGGTCGATCCACGATCATGATGATGGTCATGAAGGGTGGATGGATACATGAACCTGCCGCTACGCCGTATAACGAAACTTTTCGTCGTATTATGAATGGCTCCATGTCTGCCGCACCGTTTATACTGGGTACGTAGCCACAAGAAACAGCATCGGCAAAGGAGAATTTGGATGGTTGAGGAGGCAAGCCAAGCAGAGGACAGTGTGCATGTACGTGATTTCGGCGCATCCGCCGATGACCCCGGGGACCAGGCGGGGGCGATTCGGGAAGCTATAGACTATGCGATAACGCACAGGCGCTCCAAAGTTATTTTCGATGCAGGCACATACACACTCACCAGCGCAGTTACCAATGAGGGGACAGCGAACCGCGATTGGAGCAGCAATCATCTCTTCATTGGCGGCTGCAGCGGATTGACGCTGGAAGGGCAATGTGATGCAGAGGGCAATCCCGCTACCATACTGGAGGGATATAACGGAGGAGAGAATCAGGTGTATCTGCCTTCGATTCTATGGGTCAGTCATTGCGATGACTTTGCTTTAAGAAATGTGAAGCTGACCAGAAGCCTGCCGTATTCCAGCGCCGGCGTCATCACGGACAAGGGCGGGCATTACGTCGTTGTCGAGGTGTTTGAAGGCAATCCGGTTGTAGACGGCATGGCCTGCTATTGCGCCAACCGCTTCGATCTGACCTCGGGAACGCTTGTCGGTGAAAGCGTCACTTACGGAACCGGTGCAGGCACGAACTGGTACCGGACCGGCAGCAGCTCAGGCAGAGCCATGCGGCTTGACAGCAGTGAAGTCGCGCGGCAGGTCGCCGTCGGGGAAGGGCTGTCATGGCACTTCGGCTCCCTGACCGATTTTCAGCTGCAATTCGAACACTGCAGCCGGCTGACGATTGACAATATTCATACGTCCAGCGCAAACGGGTTCGCCATGCAGACGGAATGCTGCTCCGACGTGAAGGCAGCGCGCGTCGTGTTCAAGCCGGAGGGCAGCCTGCTGTTCACCGCCCCCAGGGATGCCTGGAAGATTTATAAATGCAGCGGCGATTTTACCATAACCGATATGCATGTGGAAGGCGTACGCATGGACGGTCAAAATATGCACAGCACATTTCTTGTGCTGAAACGGGTTATCGGCCGGAGGACTGCGGTTTTTCATGCCAAGTGGAACTATGCTCCGCTCAAGCGGCATACCGGATTCGAGTTCTGGATCGGCACGGATACAGCCAGGCGGACGGTCGACACGTGGCGGCATGACGGATACCGGAATGGCGTGAATGTCTATACAGTTTCGTTCACGGACGATTTGCCGGACAACGTATCCGTGGGCACGAATGCGGTGCCGCAGTGCTGGAGCTTAAGCTCTTATTCTCTTGATGGAGGCCAATTCAGGAATGTGGCGGGCTGCGGACATGTGGTCCGGTACGACAATGTGAGGATAAGCAGCGTAACTTATGCGAACCTGATGAATCAGGCGATCTTCATCGGCTGCGAATACCCGGGATTTCATGAAGCGGGACATCCGAAGAATGTACATATCCGAGGCTGCAGCTTTGACAACTGCGGTTATACGCCGCGAATGGGAGCCGTTGGCGCGATCGGCATCAATGCGGACGGTTTCGATGGGCCGTATATGGATGGAATTGTCATTGAAGATTGTCTGTTCCGCCATCTCGATACCGGCACCGATATCAGCGACGCCAAACGGGTAACGCTGCGGCGCAATCGTTATGAAGACGTCCGTACAAGGTACAGGCTTGATGACAACACGACGTCGGATCTTGTCTTCGAAGACGATTAAGAAAGATGGAAAGGCTGGTGCGGCCCATGCAGGCAAGCGTCGAAAGCATTATGAAGGAGAAGCCGCGCTCGCTCAGGCGGGATTCACTGAAGAAGTATATGATCCGCAATAAATGGCTGTACATTTTTCTGATCCCCGGTTTTTTATATTTGCTGATATTCAAATATGTGCCCATGCTGGGCATTGTCATTGCTTTCAAGGAATTAAGCCTCGTCAGAGGGATTTGGGACAGTCCCTGGGTCGGATTCGAGCATTTCGAATATTTATTCCAGGCCAAGGACTTCTATAAAGTGCTGCGGAACTCGCTGCTGCTCAGCCTGTACCAGCTGCTCTGGGAATTTCCGGCACCGATCATTCTGGCAGTTATGCTGAATGAAGTCAGGGGTATGGTGTTCAAGCGCGTATCACAGACGATCATGTACTTGCCGCATTTCATCTCCTGGGTCGTACTCGCGGGCATGATCGTCAACTTCCTGTCCCCTTCGACCGGCATGGTCAATTATGTGATCAAGTCTTTGGATATGGAACCGGTCAATTTTCTGCTGGACCCTGCTTATTTTCGTTCGATCATCATTTCGGCGGAGGTGTGGAAAGGGGTCGGCTGGGGCACAATCATTTACTTGGCGGCCATGACCGGAATCGATCCGACGCTGTACGAATCGGCCAAGATGGATGGCGCAGGCCGGCTGCAGCAGATCCGGTTCATCACGCTGCCGGGCATTGTGACAACGATTATCGTGCTGCTTATTTTGCGGATCGGCAATATTCTCGACAATGGGTTCGAGCAGGTATTTCTACTGTATAATCCGCTGACGTACGATGTGGCCGACGTCTTCGAAACCTATACGTACCGGATCGGCCTGATCGACGGCAGATTGTCGTTTGCGGCTGCGGTCGGCTTGTTCAAATCGCTGGTCGGATTTGTGCTGATCATCATTGCGAACCGGATCGCGCGTATATTCGGAAATCAGATATGGTAGGTGGGAATTCAATGCACAGACGCAGACGTCTTGAATGGTTCGATGGTGCAAATTATACGCTGCTGGTCATTGTTTGCATTATCATGCTGTACCCGTTTGTTAATGTGGCAGCTGTTTCGCTCAGCTCTTACAGCGCCTTTGTCGAGAATCCGATGATGGTCTGGCCGCGTCAGCTTAATTTCTCCGCATATGAACAAATATTGTCGCATCCGATCCTGCTGAGCAGCTATACGAACACCATTATTGTTACGATCAGCGGGGTCGTGCTCGGCATGTTTCTGTATATCATTACGGCATACCCCTTATCGAAAAAGCATCTGAAGGGCCGCAATGCTTTTCTGCTGATCGTTATCTTCACCATGCTGTTCAACGGCGGGCTTATCCCGAACTTCTACCTGTTCCGGGAGCTTGGCTTGATCGATACGCTGATGGCGCTCATTCTGCCGCTGCTGCTATCGGGTTTCAGTCTTATTCTGATGAAAAACTTCATGGAAAGCCTGCCCGAGGAGCTGGAGGAGGCGGCCAGAATCGATGGAGCGTCCGATCCGTACATTCTGTTCCGGATTGTCGTACCGCTGTCCAAGCCGATTATTGCCACATTATGCCTGTTTGCCGCGGTCGGCTACTGGAACAACTTTTTTAACGGCATTATCTATATACGGAGCGTGGAGAATTGGCCCTTGATGCTTTTCCTGCGTGAAATTATCGAAGGAACGCGGATGCAGGAGATTTCCGGGGGCGGCAATATGGCGGAGGCGGGGAGGAACGCGGTCGTGCCGGAAACGCTCAAATACGCGACGCTGATGGTGGTCATGATCCCGATTCTGTGCGTTTATCCCTTTGTGCAAAAATATTTCGTCAAAGGCATTATGCTTGGATCTGTAAAAGGTTAGAATGACTCCGACAGGAGTGTTCTTATATATTTTTTCAATCAGGAGAGGGGTAGTACAAATGAACAAGACCATGAGGGGAACGCTGCTTGCGCTCATCGCGGCGGTGCTTCTGTTTACAGCGGCCTGCAGCGGAAGCGGCAACGGAAATGGCGGTACCGGAACGAATGAGGACGGCAGTGCGGGAAGCAGCGGCCAGACGGAAACGGGAAGCGGCAAGGAGGAGCCGGTCAAGATCAAAATCATGGCGAACCACGAGCAGGCGAACCTGTCGGCTACAGACAAGAAATGGGTGGAGCAGGTTCAAAAGGATCTGAACGTGGAGCTGGAATTTGATATCCCGCCGGTTACCGGATACCAGGAAAGGGTACAGCTTATGCTGGCGTCCGGAGATTACCCGGATCTGGTGTATTTCCCGGCCACCAATGATCAAAGCTTCCTCAATGCTGTCCGGGACGGCCTGATTGTGCCTGTGAACGATTACATTAAAAATGAGGAAAGCCTGATGAAATATACGTATGATGTGTCCTGGAATGCGCTCAAAGTGCAGCAGGACGAGAAGATCTACGGCATTCCGAGAACGACGGTGATCCGTAATGACGCATTCTGGGTGCGCAAGGATTGGCTGAAAAATATCGGCTTTGCCATTCCGGACAATTCGGAAATTACAATTGATCAGTTTACGGAAATTTTGACGAAATTCACGAAGAATGATCCCGATGGCAACGGCAAGGACGATACGTACGGATATGCGGCGTTCGCCGATCCGAACAAGGTGCTGCAGCCTATTCTGACGAGCCAGTTCGGCGAGCTTGGCTGGCAGAAGTCGGAGGGAGGCGACTTCGAATATATGGATGCGATGTTTGACCGCAGCAGCGGCGCCTACAAGAACTCGCTTGCTTATACAGCGCAGCTGAGCAAGGACGGCCTGCTCGATCCCGATTCCGCCGTCAACAATTCAACAACCTCGCGCGAGCGGTTTATCCGCGGTATTACAGGTGTGATGTCCGGCTTCGCTGGTCATTATGGGTGGCATGCGGACGAGCTGAAGAAAATTAATCCGGATGCGGACATCACCTACCTGTTCGTAAAAAACGAAAAGGACGACAAAGTGGAAGGCGTTGGTTACGGAGTCGGCCTGTGGGGATTCTGGGGATTGACCAAAAACGCGAAGAATCCGCAAAAGGTAGTCGATGTGCTGAATTACTACTTAAAGGATGATGTGTATCCGACGATGCTGATCGGTTACGAAGGGCTCGACTACACGAAACAAGACGGCAAGATGACGGCTGTCGAGGATAAGGAGTTAGCGCCGGTCCGGCTCAATACGATGCGTCGCGCGGGCGACACGGAAATTTACTTCTCGCTCACGACGCCACAGGACATTATCGACATGAGCACACCTTGGCTGAACAAATCGGTCGAATCTGTCGTATTGTCCAAAAATCTGGATTTTACGCCGGAGGCAGCGAAGAAACCGGATTATATGGATTACAAAAAGGTTTGGGATCAGACGATTATGAAGATTGTCCTCGGCCAAACGCCGGTCGATGAATTCGATAAGCTGCTTGCCGGATGGTATGACAACGGCGGCGAGGAATATGTGAAGGAGATGAATGAATTCATCAAAAGCACGGATAGCGGCCAATAAATCGCTTGAAAAGGGAGAAAGAGAAAGGGTGACGGGAGTCACCCTTTCTCTTTCTCGTATGCGAGGGGGAGGATGGAGGTTTTCACCGAGCGCCGGTATTCATTCGGCCCCATTCCTGTCATTTTCTTGAACATGGTGGAAAAATAGGAATAATGGCGGAAGCCGACCTTCTCTGCCAATTCGTAATTGCGGAACCGCGCCTCTTCCAGATATCTCTTGGCTAATTCGATCCGCTGCTCCAGCACATAATCGATTACCGAAGTGCCGACCTCCTTCTTGAACAGATGGCCGAGGTGGGATGGACTGAGCTCCACCTCCTGCGCAATTGTGTCCAGCGACAATTCATCCTGCAGATGCAGATGAATGTACTGCATGGCGCGGGCAATCTCGGGACGAATGGAGAGCTTGCTGCTCTGGATGCGCAGCATCCGCTGGAACCAGCCGTCAAGCCTCAGGATGGCGTCGAATAAGCTGCCCGCTTCCCGGAAGTCCGGCCATGGCGGAAGATGGCTGTCATTCACAAAAATCGTCTTCAGCTCTGTAAGCCAATCGGTAACATCGCCCGGCTGCTGCTTCATCTGCAGAAAAAAGGTTTTCGCTTTATTCAGAAACCGCTGGAGCGTTTTCGGATTCGGATCGGACGCGGTTTGTGCGGCCAGCCCGTTCAGCCATACGGCGTCTTCGCGTGACAAAGGCTGAAGCGGGAAACAATCCTCCGCATGAATGATGCGCGGACGTTCGTAATAGAACCGGTAGATCATTTGCCTGGCGGTCTTCTGATAGACGGCTTTCAGCTTGTGCAGCTCACTGAAAGGAGGACTGGCCGCAATTGCAAGCTGCAGCTTCAAATAATTCGACAGCGGCTCCTCCAGCCGCTTCTCGATCTGACGGCACACCTGCCTGTAATGGTCCCGGGTAGTTACAGGACCGTTAAAGGTGATCAGAATAACGAATCGGCCGAAAAAGGCGGGAAGGATCTCGAACTGGCCGGGCAGCAGCGGCAGCAGCGATTCGCGCACAATCTCCAGCATGCTGTATTCCACAAGCGACTGGTCGTTTTCAGGATATTTGGCGACGAACAGGGGCAGCGGATCGGCCTGGCACACAAGCATCAGGAAATGATCGGCCGTAAGCGTAATTCCGATTCCGCTGCTGCGCTGCATGATTTCCTGGTCCTGGGTCAGCACGGAGGTAAGCAGCTGCTGGAAAAAGTGTCTGCGCAGCGGGTACCGGCTTGATTCGACCAGCCGCCTTTCGCGGTCCAATGCCACAACCCATCTGCGCTCCTTCTCCAGCTCCATGGAGGCGCGCTCCAAAGCAGCCTTCGTCTCAGCCAGATCGATCGGCGATTTCAATATATACCCGAAGGCGCCCTTCTGTACAGCTCTCTGCGCATAGGAGAAATCCCGGTGCGCAGTGAGGATGATGCATTTTGTATCCGGGAACGAAGCAGCCATATGGTCAAGCAGCGTGAGGCCGTCCATGACAGGCATCGTAATATCGATCAGTGCCATATCGGGCTTCAGGCCGCCGCATAATTCAAGCGCCTCGGCCCCGTTCCCGGCTTCTCCAACGATTTCGTAGCCCCAATCCGTCCACGGAAAGCTTTCCCTCACGTGCTGTCTTGCGATTGGCTCGTCGTCGACCAGTATGATTCGTTTCATGCAAGAGCCTCTCCTTTTTCGTGCCAATTAGGTATGCTGCGAAGGGCCGATCGGCAATCTGATTGTAATACGGCTCCCCCGGTGTGCTTCGCTGCTTATTTCGATGCGGTATTCGACCCCGAACATTAACCGAAGCCGCTCATGTACATTCGTCAGACCGATATGTTCGCCCGTCTGATCCTCACGTCCACGGTAATGTATGCGGGCCTTCAGCTCATTCAGCGATTGTTCGTTCATGCCAACGCCGTCATCCTCGATGAGCAGCTCCCAATAATGGTCCTCAAGGGCAGTGCTGATAAACAGCAGGCCTTCATTTTTGCTTGGAACAAGACCGTGGAAGATGGCATTTTCAACGAGGGGCTGCAGAATGAATTTGGGCAACTGCCGGTCAAGCGACAGCGGATCGATGTCCATGTCGAATTCGAATTTGCCGGGATACCGGCTCTTCATAAGCTGAACGTAGTTTCGGGCCGCATTCAATTCTTCCCGCAAGGAGACGGGAGCCGGGGACGCATCAAGCGTATAATGCAATTGATTCGTCAAAGCAGAAATCATCCGGTCCATTTGCTCGGACTTCCCCTGCCTGCCCATCATGCTGATCGTGTTCAGCGTATTGTACAGGAAATGCGGTTTAATTTGCATATGCAGCGCTTTGAAGTCGGATTGTTTCTTCTGTTCCTCCGTTTCCTTCAATTCATCGATAAGATCGCCGATTTTATGGGTCATTTTGTTGAAATGCATGGCCAGAAACCCGATCTCGTCCTGGCGGTTCAAGCGGACCTCGGCGTTCAGGTTGCCTGAGCTTACCTCGTTGATCGAGGCTGCGATCCTGCGGATTGGACGGCTGATGTAGCTGGAGATGAAAAACGATAGAGCAGTCGAGAGCAGCAGGGAAGCAAGCGCCAGCCACCAGGATAGCCGGACGGAATAATCGAGGGGCTTCAGCAGATCGCTTTTGTTCATGATCCAGACGATTTGCCAGCCGGTAATGTCGTTCAGTCCGCGCGTTATAATAATCTCCCGTTCTGCCGCATCCTCCGTCTCGGTCTGAATCCAATCCTGCTGGAATAAAGCCGGATAGATGCCGCTCAGCGAGAAGCTGTGCGCCCGGTAGTCATACTGCATGTACGGCTCCCTGCCAAAGACCGGGCTGCGCTGACTGTCCAGCAGGACCAGCTCGCCGCTTGCGGAAGGGGTGTCGGTTGGAAGCAGCGCCTGGTACAGGCTGTCCAGATCGACGTCGAACATGAGGATATCGTGATTTCCTGCGGCGGAAGGAATGGCCAGCGCAGCAGTAAGCGTATGCCGGGAGACGTTCGAGAAGTACGGCCCGATCCAGTAGATGCGGTTGAATTCCGTCATCTGTTCAAGCTGTTTCATTAAATACGCATTTTTAGGCAGCTCCCAGCTGTTTAGCGATGTGCTGGCCCGAACCTCCCGGCCGGACATGACGTGAATATTGCTTACGTTTGGAATGAAATGGATCAGATTGCCGTTCAGCCATTGATTGATTTGCTCGTACTGCGCTTCGGCAAACCTCGTATCGTGGGCAATTGTAAGCAGGTTGGTGCGGATATGCTGCATATTCATTTCCAGGTAGCTGTCCGCTTTTTGCACCATCTGCACGGCATAGTTCATTTGTGAATCGACAAGGATGGCTGAGGAATATTTGTGATAGGAATAGCCCAGCAGCAAAATGAGAGACTCGAAGCAAACGAATGTGATAAGAAACACCTTGGGCGTAATCTGCAGCTTCTTGAGCCATTTCAAGTTCAGTAGGGGCATGTATTCTCTCCTTGGACATTCTCTTGCTTCTATCATAATAAATAATACCGCCTGCATGGTAGAAAAAGCGGGATTGTTTAATTTTTCGTCGGATTGTGCAGGAGAAATCCGGATATTCCAGGAGCTTGTGGTTTAAATGCACCCATCTTGGCTGCTTTTGCCCGATAGCCGATAGAAAATGAAATGTCGCCGTAGATTATTTTATTTACCCTTTGTTGTAAGCGGATACAATAAAGCTTGTAATGGAGAGGCCAGGTCACTTGATAAACAAAGTTGAGAGTGGTCTCTTGCCCGCAAAAACCGGGGTTAAGACAGGCAGCATCTTGCCCGTTTTTTTCTGAAAGGAGGCGATGAAGCGGATTAACGGATTGGCAAGCGGTAGGGCAGAGAGGTATTCGATTTTTAAAAGAACGGGAGGAAGTTTAATGAAAAAGCGAAAACATATCAGGTTAGCGTGGATCGGCGCGGCAGTCATTTTGTTCTCAAGCGCACTCGGTTTACTGGATGTACAGCCGTCGCATGCCGATGGTCCGGCTGACACGCTGCGGGACATTTACAGCACGCAGGCGGGCAACGATTTATTTTATCTGACGTCTGCTGCCGGCTTCGAGAATGCCCAGTCGGTATCGAACAGCACAACGACGTTTCACAGTGCGCCGTATGCCCTGCGCTTGAAATTTACTGCGGGCTTTGACCGCGATATTGTCGGTTTACGATTTATCAAGCCTGATTCGACGGCGGATACATTCGCTGTAACGCCGCAAATGAAAATCACCGGGGGGCTGGAGTTCTGGGTGAACCCGAAAGCATCCCCCAGGGTGCCGAGCTTCTCGGTCGGACTCGTCAGCGACAGCGGCGGGAATCTGATCGAAACGCGGCTTCCGGTTTCAAAATATTTGAAGAGCGGCGACTATGCGGACAAATGGACGCGGATCGTCATCCCGTTCCAGGACTTTTCCGATACCGGCTTTTATTATGATCCCGTTACCCATCTGTCCACCCCCGCGGCGTTTGACTGGAGCCGAGTACGGGGATTGAATTTCTTCGCGGATACGACTGCGAGCGGGTACTATGATCCCAGCGTCGATAATATCCGTTTTATTACCTCGACTATCAAGCCGGTCACTGTTCAAGGGGAGCATATGGTGACAGATGCCGGAGATCCGGTACGCTTCTGGGGGATGAATCTGGTATCGACCTACCCGACCCACGAGCAGGCGGACCATCTGGCGGCCAATCTGGATTCCCTCGGAATTAACGTCGTCCGGCTTCATCATCTGATGAGAAACAGTCTGGACTGGAACCCGATTTCCAAAATCGGCGCCCTGACGACGTATACCACGAATACGCGTGACCCGAACCTGGAAGCCTGGGAGCGGTTCGATTATCTGAATGCGCAGCTGCGCGCCCGCGGCATCTATATTCAGCTGAGCCTGGATTCATCCAGAAAATATCTGCCAGGCGATGTGGACATTATGCAAACTACCTCCCAGGACCGTACGGATTGGATGGCGGCCATGGATGCTCTGAACAAGATGCCGAGCAACGTTGATCTGGTGCGCCTTCTTCCGATGATCGACGAGCGTGCGGCACGGCTCATGGAGGAGTTTGCGGGGAATCTGCTGACACATGTCAATCCCTATACGGGCATTGCCTATGGCAGCGATCCGCAGGTGCTTTATCTGGAGACGATGAATGAGACCTCATCGGAATACGGCGTCACTGCCGGCAACAAGTTTGAGAGTACGGCGTTTCCGGCCGTTTCATACTGGAAAACGATTCTGAATACGAAGTGGGCGGCTTATACCGCGGCTCACGGAGTTGCGCCATGCGACTTTTATACCCCGACGACGACAGCGCAGAAGCTTGCACGCGGCGATTTCCTGCGGGAGCTCGATCAGAATTATTTTAACCGGATCAAAAGTTATGTGACAGGCTTGAATGTCCAGAAGCCAATGATTTTCTCCAATCTGTGGCGGGGAGAAAGCTTTCAGAAGATGCAGGCCGGCGTATCGGATTTGATTGAGGACCACAATTATGTCAACCCGCTGATTGTGAAGGATTTCGACGATGTATTCAATTCATTTACCAAATCCACAATAGCAGGCAAGCCGTTTTTTATCGGTGAAATCAACCAGCAGGAAGCGGCAGCCAGCCTGCCTGTGAATGCGCCGTACCGGAGCATGCTTTTACTGGCTGCCAGTGCATACGGATCGTTTAACGATTGGAGCGGCGTCGATTGGTTCGCATGGGAGCACGGCGACCGCATGCTCGGCAAGGACGGATGGTCGATGTGGGAGGAGCGCCAGCCCAATGTCCTTGGCGATATGGTCGGCGAAATGCAATCGGACGGCATGAATCTGGATCATCTTCGCACATCGGGCATCCTGTTCAAGCAGGGTTTGACTGCAAAAAGCACAAATCCGAAGACGATTTATGTGGATGATCCGACGGGGGCGACAGACTATAATTCGCTGATGACGCCCAAATATTCCATCAAGCCGGGATGGCAAAATATAAACAGCTTCCGGCGGACATTTGGCCCTGTTCCGGCTTCTCAGCCCACGGCTCCTTATATGACAACTGCTCCTGCGAACCCGCTTGTTTCCGATACGGGGCAAATCGTCAAGAATACGCAGCGCAAACAGCTGACTATCGCTGCGCCGCAGGCGGAAGCGTTCAGCGGATTGCTGGACAGCCAGCCCCCCGCGCTGTTAAACCGGCTGCAAATTACAGGCAGCAGCGGGTCCGCCACGGTGATCATGGTTTCGAACGACGGGAACGATTTCCCGGATGCTCAGAAGCTGATCGTCAGCAGAACAGCTCTGGATGCGGCGAATATTGAAATTACCGGCCCGCAAATCAAGCTGAAGCAGCTTAAAGCGTCTACCGGCACCAAGGCCTGGTATATCAAACGGACGCGTCCGCGGGGCGAGACGGGCTATGAGCAGCTGGCCATGACGACACCGGGAGAGCTGAACCTTCCGGCCGACGCCTGGCATGAAATCGAGCTGGAATACGCGCCGATCGGAAGCCTGCCAACCCGTCAATCCACCGCTCAACCCGGCGATCTGATCCGTCCGGTGTTTGACGACAGCTTTCTCATCTCCGGCGTTCTGGGGACCGCCCAAGGCGGATATTCGATGAATTCGGGATACGCGATCGACAGCAGTACCGTATTTACCCCGGCGGAAGGAACCAAGTCGCTGAGATTGAAATTTACGGCAGGCTTCGATCCTTCGCTTGTCGGCATTAATTTTACAAATTCGGCTTCCAAATCGGTTCTCATGGATTATACATCGCTTGAAAATACAGCGGGCATTCATTTCTGGGTGTACACGAAGCGAAAAGTCGACAGCTTATCGGTTGAGCTTACAAGCGACAATAACGGGAAGCTGGTGGAGAGCAGGGTGCCGCTTTCCAATTATTTGACAGCAGCCGATTACGGCAACAAGTGGGTGGAAGTGACGATTCCGTTCTCCGCATTCCCGGATACGGGCGTTTACTATGACAGCGCGACAGGCCTGCCGACAACGATGCCTTTCCTGTGGAATCGGGTCAAGGGCATAGGATTCTATGCTTCAACTGTTACAGGCGGCTATTATGATCCATACGTCGATGATATCCGTATTGTAAACAATTAACAAAAAAAGGCCGGGTGTCGATCAATGAACTGTGACCCGTAAGATGGACACTTTGAAAAAAGTGCCCCTCTTACGGGTCATTTTGTGTTTTAATCGAACTATATAACGACGAGCGAGGTATGGGATCATGGGAAAAGCTAGGGGAGCATCAAGAACCTTTACGGAACAAGAGATGAGGCAGCTGGAGTTAAATCCGAATGTACGCCGTGTATCGGACACCACCATCACGTACGCTCCAACATTTAAAACCGCTGCTGTTCAGGCCTATCTGGAGGGGCAGACGCCCATGGAAATCTTCTACGCAGCCGGTTTTAATATGGACGTCATCGGGCATGAGAAACCCAAAAAGTGTCTGTTACGTTGGCGACAGGTCTACGCCTCTCAGGGTGAAGCTGGCTTATTGGAGGAAAAGCGTGGAAAAGAAAGTACGGGGAGAACAACTGCCGGGGAATTATCGGTTGAAGAGAAACTCAGACGCGCGGAAGCCCGAATTAAGCTTCTTGAGGCCGAAAACGATCTTCTAAAAAAGCTCGAAGCGCTCGAAAGGCAAACCAATAAGGCCTTAACGTCTTCCGGGCGCTTTCAGATCATTAACCAAACCATTCGTAGGCATAGCTTGCGGCGTTTAACCCGCTTTCTGTGTCAGGCAGCTGAGGTCAGTACAAGTGGCTATTACCGCTGGTGCAGAGCCGAAGAAGAGCGTCAACTTCGAGAGGTTGTAGATGAATACGATGTGCAGCTTATTCAAACCCACTTTAACCAGCTCAATGGCAAAGCCGGTGCATTGGGGATTAAAATGCGGCTTGAACGACTTAACGGTGTTGTCATGAACCACAAGAAAATTCGTCGTTTGATGCGAAAATTCAAGCTAAGGGCCACGGTACGTCAAGCCAATCCTTATCGCAAAATGGCCAGAGCGACGCAAGAACACCGGACGTGCGAAAACCTTTTGAAACGGCAGTTTAATCCGGGCGAACCCGAAAAGGTGCTGCTCACAGACATTACCTATATGCGTTATGGTGGAGGCCAATGGGCGTATTTGTCCTGTGTGAAGGACGGAGCAACAAAACAGATCCTGGCGCATTGCTTATCTTCGACCTTGGAGCTTTCTATTGTGGAACGAACGCTGGAAAGATTGCAAACGCGATTGGATGGAACCCTCCACCCCGAAGCCATGCTTCACTCGGACCAGGGCATGCACTACACGCACCCTAAAATCCGCCACCTCATCCAGCAGGCGGGCTTCCAACAGTCGATGTCCCGTAAGGGCAATTGCTGGGATAATGCTTCTATGGAGTCCTTCTTTGGCCATATGAAAGACGAGCTCCTGTACAGCGACTGTCAGACGTTAAAGGAACTACGAGTACGTGTGAATGAATACATCTTGTACTACAACTCCGAACGCTATCAGTGGACATTAAAAAAAATGACTCCTGACGAATTCAGAAGTCACCTCTTGACGGCTTAGGGTTATAGGTCTTTTTTCAACATGGTCCATAAATCGGGTCACAGTTCACAATTCGACACCTGGCCTTTTTCGCTTTGAGCCAGAAAATCTGGTGACAACAGCCATTGGAAGCAGCTTCCGAACGCTTAGCCCGCCCTTGAATTTTCTCTTCTAAGGCGACTGAATAAGCGTCCTGTATTTCTGCGGATGCATACCGGTATACTTCTTGAACACGGTGCTGAAATAAGTCGCATTCTCATAGCCGACCATTTCGGCGATTTCCAGGATTTTCAGATCGGGCGACTTCATCAGCTCCTTGGCCGCTTCCATCCGCACCTTCATCACATATTCCGTAATGTTTTCACCGGTCTCCTGCTTGAAGATCAGGCTGATATAGTTCGGAGACAGGAAGACCTCCTCCGATAACCGCGCAATCGTGATGTTTTCCATATAATTTTGGGAGATGATCGCTTTAATTTTATTGATCATGTGGCTGTTCTTCTGGTTATGCTTGGCGGCAAAATAACCGGTCAATTCCCCGAACAGCGACAGCAGCATCGCACGCAGCTCCGAAACATCGCGTTTCGCATAAACCTCGCCGAATCTGGCGGAGAAATCGGCCCCGGCCTGCTCGATGCTTTCGCCCATTTCGTAGAACGATTTGGAAGCCATATTAATCAGCTCGATACAAACGCTTTGCACATATCCGACAGGGCAATTGCGGTCTGCGCATACGGAATCAAAAATATCGTTCACCTTAAGCGTCGCCTCTTCCCGGTTGCCCAGCTTCATGGCATTGATGAGCTTGTTCTGGTCGTCGTACAGCTTGGGATATTCTACGACAAAGCGGTTCGACTTGAAATCGCTGATTTGCAGAATTGAATTTTTGCCGGTAAAAAATTTGTATTCGATGGCCGAGCGGGCTTCACGGTACGAATAGTGCAGTTGAAGCATGCTGTGCACAGGCTCGCCAATCCCTGCGGATATGGGAATTTTCAAATATTCATTGATGGAACCGATCATCTCCTGGCAGATATCGAGATGCCGGCTGGTGCCGGAGGCGACCGGATCGAACAGGACGACAAACTCATTCTCGTTCATGCAAAAAGCAATCCCCGCATCATGCCGGTTGACGATTTCCTCCATGATGTTGTTGATGGAGAAGCTCAGCAGCTGCCTGTTTTCCTCGTTGTACCGCTCGATCGCCTTCTCGTATTCGTCGATTTGGAACGCCGCCACGCAGCGCATGCTGGACAGATCGAGAGGAAGCTCGAAAAAATTCAGCTTGTCAAGCACCTCCTGCTCGCTCTTGTACATGCCAAGCATCAGATTGGCGAAGAATTTCTCCCGCAGCGCAGGCATATTTTCCTGCAGCTGACGCTTGAGGCGAATGGCAAGCTCCTCCCGGCTGCGCTCGGCCGCTATGGAGGCGACGACCTTGCTGACCGTTTCCTGCAACTCGGGAATTTTGATTGGCTTCAGGATATATCCGTCCGCCTTCAGGTTGAGCGCGGTCTGCGCATAATTAAAATCCTGCGCCCCGCTGATAATAATAATCCGGACCGGATCGCCCAGGTCCTTCAGCTTCAGCGCAGCCTCGAGACCGTCGATCATCGGCATGCGGATATCGGTGAGCAGAATGTCCGGCTTCAGCTCCAGGCATAGATCGAACGCTTCCTGGCCGTCTGCGGCGACTGCCGCGATTTCGATGCCCATCTCATCCCACGGAACGACTTCCTTCAAGCCTTCTCTTACATTGTATTCGTCATCCGCTATAATCATCTTCAGCATCTTCCACTATTCCCTCCAATGTCGTCAGACACGGAAACCTGACCGTGACGGTCACTCCCGGACCCTCATGACGGCTGTAATGAATCCCCGATTCCGCGCCGAACAGCTGTTTAATCCGGCGGTTCACATTAATCATGCCGAATGAGCTGCCGCTTCTTTTGCCGTCGTCTTCAAGCATGGCATTCAGCGCATCGACATCCGCTCCAATGCCGTTGTCGCTGATTTCGATGATGATCCAATTCTCCGACTTGCGGGCTTTAATGGCGATCATGCCTTTCCCGCGCCTTCTCTCAATGCCGTGAAGGAGAGAGTTCTCAACAAGAGGCTGCAAAATCAGCTTGACGGCATAATGGCCGTACACCTCCGGCTCCACCTCGATCGAATATTCCAGGCGTTCCTTGAAGCGCACCTGCTGGATCGACAAGTAGCTCTCCACCTGGCGGAATTCATCCTCGACACGGATTACATTGCGCCCTTTGCTCAAGCTGTAACGGAAGAAATCGGAGAGGGAGGTGACCATCTGGCTGATTTCCGGCACCTTGTGACGCAGCGCGATCCAATTGATCGAGTCCAGCGTATTGTACAGGAAATGCGGATTGATCTGCGCCTGCAGCGCCTGCAGCTCCGCTTCCTTCTTCTTGACCTCGCTTACGTACAATTTATTGATCAGTTCCTTGATTTGCTTTATCATCTTGTTATATTGACTGAATAAGTAGGTGAATTCATCCTTTCGCGAATATTGGATTTGCAGATCGAAATTGCCTTCCTGCGCATAGGACATCGATTTGATAAATTTGCGGATCGGACTCGTGATGTTATTGGACAGCAGCAGAGCGATCAGAAAGGCCAGAATCATGCACAGCGCCAATACGACATACATCACCTTGCGGAAGGAGACAAGCTTGCCGTTCAAGTCGTTGATGGGGGATATGGATACGACCGTCCAGTCGAACTCTCCGATATGCCGGTAAGAGACGAGCATTGTCTTGCCGTCCATCTGCTCTTCGAAGGATTCGGACTGTTGGCCAAGCTTATCGTTCATCAGCTTGCGGATATATGGCTCGGAGGACAGGTTGCGGTTCAACAACGACATATCGGGACTTACGACGACGCTGCCCTTGCTGTCGATGATAAGCACCGAGCTATTGACGGATGGCTTCAGCTGGTCGAGTATATGGTTGAAATCATCCACGTCGTCTTCAATGGTAAGCAGGCCGACGTAGGGAATGATCGCATTGTTCAGGCCGAACAGCCGCTTGGCCAGCATGATCGTGTACACATTGGGCTGTGCGGGTGAATTGGCATGAAGTCCGATAATGGAATAACGCGATTTTTGAGGCAGCTTGACGTACCACTGCTCCGTCTCGATTTGACTGATGATGGACACATTCCGGGAGAAATTGTACTGCAAATATTCCGGCCTGTCCATCATATACAGCTTTGATATATATTGATGCTGGTCATCTCTGGGCAAATCGTAGCTGTTGATGATTTTGTTCAAATTGGTCAGCTCATTCAGGATCCCGACTTGATCGATGGGTCGTTCGGCGGAAAGGATGTCGGTCATATCCGGATTCAGATAAATGGAATCGGCGATGCCGTTCATCTCTTCGAATTTTTTGAGCAGCATCGTTTCGACCATATTCAAGTTTTTTTGCACGGATACCTTGATGTTTTCCGTTATCGTCTGGTAGGATTCGTTGTAGATCGTCACGGAGATTATGGATGTCGGAAGAATGACCAGCAGCAGGAAGTACAGCAGCAGCCGGTATTTCAAGCTGATCGGGTAGAATGGATAATAGGCGGCCAATTTCCGGAACATATGTAATGCCTCCTTCGTCAGTAGATAAGCAATTTTATGCTGATTGAAAGCGTTTTACCGTCAGCTTGTCTCCATATTATAAGAGAAGGGACCGAATAAATGAACAAAAGCTTTCGTATGCGATTAACGAAATGGTTCCTTGCCGTCATTACGGCTGCTGTCCTATTGAGCGGATGCTCACAGAAGGAGAACGCCGTTCAGCCGGCAGATCCGGCAGGAGCGGACGAGCAAAGCAAAACAATTACCCTTGCCATTCAATCGAATGTGGAGACGAAGCCGATGGAAAGCCTGATCAATCAATTCAATGCGGCTCACCCCGGCTATACCGTCCAGTTATTAAAGCTTCCGCTCGACCGGTATGACGAAATCCTGAACATGCGGATGACCTCAGGCGAAGGACCGGATGTGTTTCAGCTCGATACAGGGTGGCTTGCAACGTACATTTTCAAAAACTGGCTGGTCGATTTGTCGACTGTCGTGGACAGCCAATTTCTGAACGCATTCCCCAAATGGGTAGTGGATTACACAAGGGAGAACAGCCACTTCTATGCGATTCCATCGGAAATCATGACGCTCCGGCTTATTTACAATAAGGAGCTGTTGAAGAGCGCCGGGTTGAATCCGGACAGTCCCCCGACTACTTTACAACAATTGAGAAGCGATGCCAATCAAATTTCCAAGGTGGGAACGGGGTACCGCAGGTACGGCTTCGCCCTTCCGGCAGGCGATGACGGGGCATTCCGCAAGGCGCTGGAAATGGCGGGCACGTACAGCGGCGTCTATCATTATGATTTCAGCAAGGGAAGCTACGACTTCACCGTTTATGAGTCCTGGTTTCAAACCATGCTGGCGATGAAAGAAGAAGGCGGTTTGTTTCCCGGGGAAACATCGCTGCAGAGCGACACCGCATTAACCCAATTCTCGGAAGGGAACATCGGGATGATGTTCGTGACCGACCGCGACTTCGCGCTTCTAAGCGGCATGAGAACGATGGATTTTCCGCTCGGCATCGCGATGCCGCCGTTATTGTCAGCGTCGGATAAAGGAAAGGGAGCCCTGATGGTCTCGCCGGAGTCGCCGTTCGTCATCAATGCGTACACGGAGCATGAGAAGGAGGCGGCTGATCTGTGGAAGCTTCTCCATTCAAGCAAGTTCATGGGTGCACAGTATAAACAAGGCTATACCATACCGGTCCTGAAAGATATTATCGATGATCCCGGGTACCAGCCGACATTGGACAACTTTGATCTATTTTTGCCCGGCCGTGAAGAATCGCCTTATCCGAAGGAACCCAAGTTTATTTTGCAGAATGAAACGACCCCGTTCTCCCCGAAAAATCTGGGCGACGGGCTGCGCATGAAGGCGTACAGGGATATTTTGCAGGGGATAGGTCCGCCGGAGGAAATTCTGGAGGAGCTGTCGCGGCAATATAATCATTCGCTGGACGACGCCGTCTCTAAAAATCTGATCAGCTTTAACGAATATGTGAACCCCAAGTTCGATCCACGGCAGCCATTAGGCGAAACACAATAGATTATTAAAAGTAGTCATAGATTATTTAATTCAGTTTCCGAGGAAAACAACCTATACTGAAACCGTAATCATTTACATCATAGCTGGAGGGGTTCCAATGAAACAAAGAAGAAGGCTTTTTTCTAGTATGCTTGCTCTCGTAATCGTGTTGACGATGGTGCTTGCAGGATGCTCGCAGAATGGCAATTCAGGCAGCAATGCAAAAGAGAGCGGAACAAGCAATACGCCAAGCGACAACACGCAGAATAATGCTAATGCGCCAGCGGCTGAACCGGAGAAGCCGGTTCTGGAGCCGGTTGAGCTGTCGATTTACTATCCGGGTACCGAGCAAAAAGACACAGTAGCAGTCGAAGAGGAATTAAACAATCAACTGAAAGACAAAATCAATGCAACGATCAAAATCCATGCGATCGACTGGGGAAGCTGGGCTCAGAAAATCAACCTGATGGTATCCTCCGGCGAACCGTTCGATCTGATGTTTACAGCAGGATGGGATAATTTCAGCGGTAATGTGGCCAAAGGAGCGTTCCTTGAACTGAACGACCTGATCGATCAATACGCACCCGAAACGAAAAAGCAAATCAATCCGTTTTATTTGACGGGCACAGCGGTAAAAGGAAAAAATTATGCAATTCCGGTTGAAAAAGAGCTTGCCAGCCAGTTCGGCATCGTTCTGAATAAATCGATGGTCGACAAATACAAATTTGATTTGACTACAATCAAAACATTTGCCGACCTTGAGCCAATGCTCCAAACGATCAATGAAAATGAACCGGATGTAACGCCATTCTGGGCCAACCGCAACGTTGTCGGCGATCTTCCGATTGAAGCTGTCGGCAATAACCAGGTCCCTGGCGCAATCATGATCGGCGACACGAATGCGAAGATCATCAACCAGTTTGAAACGCCTGAAATGAAGGATTTACTGAACCTTATGCGCAGCTGGAACCAAAAAGGATTCTTCCAGGAGGACCCTGCTACGAAGAAGGACGCCGCAGCAGCGAATAAAGCAGGCAAAGTGTTCGCGCAGTGGCAGCAGCTCAAGCCGGGCAAAGCTGCAGAGCTTAGCACGAGCTTCGGACAAGAGCTCGTACAGGTAGAGCTCACCCCGCCTTATACGACCAATGGCGACCTTAACGGATCGATGACCGCGATTTCCCGGACATCCAAAAATCCCGAACGCGCCATGATGCTCATCAACCTGCTGCATACGGATGCGAAGCTGGTAAATACACTGGTTAACGGCGTTGAAGGCAAGCATTATGTGAAGTCCAGCGACAATATCATCAAACTGCCTGATGGCGTACAGGCAGGAGGAAGCGGTTATTCACCGGGTATCAACTATATGTTCGGCAACCAGTTCCTTAATTATCTGTGGGATAATGAAGACCCGCAAAAATGGGAGAAATTCCAGGCCTTCAATGACTCTGCAACGCAGTCCGCGCTGCTTGGCTTCAGCTACGATGCGGAGCCTGTAAAAAATGAAGAGTCGGCTATCGTTAATATTTTCGAAGCTTATATTGACGGCTTGACGACAGGTGTCATGGATCCGGCCAAAGATCTGCCGGTTTTCCTCGATAAAATGAAAAAAGCCGGTTCGGATAAAGTGCTGGCCGAGAAGCAAAAACAGGTTGACGCATTTATGGCAGCCAAATAAAATAATCCTTCATTGAGCATTCAAGCATCTCAGGCCGGCAGCCTACAGCCGGTTTGGGATGCTTGTTTTTGCATGCCCGGAAAGCCAATAGATATTTTAAAGCTTTCATAGATTGTTTTATTCAAGAACCTGACCGTGAATTATAAAATGAAAGTACAACATACAAAAAGAGGAGAGGCTTGACTGCATGAGACGCAATTTTCTGTTTAGAATCTTCCGATACCGCGCTTTATTTCTGATGCTGCTTCCTGCAGCGGCAATATTGATTTTCAACAATTATATACCGATGTTCGGGGTCATTGTCGCCTTCAAGAACTATAATTTCGACGGGGGCATATTGGGGAGTCCATGGGTCGGATTGGAGAACTTCAAATACCTGTTTCAGACGGAAGACGCCTGGAACGCGACCCGCAATACGGTCCTGTACAATGCGGTATTCATCTTCCTGAACACGGCAGTCGCCATTTTCCTGGCGATCGCGCTGAATGAATTAAGGAACCGCAAAATGGCCAAATTTTTTCAAAGCAGCCTGCTGTTTCCCTACTTCCTTTCGTTTGTCGTCGTCAGTTATCTGGTATATGCCTTTATTGGCGGAGGCTTCGGCTTTCTCAACAAAGCGATCCTCGAACCGCTCGGGTTTGATTCCATCTCCTGGTACAGCGAGCCCAAATATTGGGTCTACATTTTACCGCTTGTGAATCTGTGGAAAAACGTCGGCTACACCATGGTCGTCTATCTTGCGGCAATTGTCGCGATCGATCATGAATATTATGAGGCAGCCGTCATTGATGGCGCTTCAAAATGGCAGCAGATCAAGAAAATCACAATTCCGCTCATGCTTCCGGTTATTATCGTCATGGTCATTTTGCAGGTCGGCCGAATCTTCAATGCGGATTTCGGATTATTCTTCCAGGTTCCGCTCAACTCCGGACCGCTTTATCCAACGACCAACGTCATCGATACCTTCGTCTACCGGTCCTTCCTGCTGACCGGAAATGTAGGGATGTCGGCAGCAGCCGGATTCTACCAGTCGATCGTGGGCTTGATCATCGTCTTTGCGACCAACATGGCGGTACGTCGAATCAGCAAAGAAAACGCAATGTTTTAAATTCCGCTGAAATCGACAGGCTGCGCATGCGCAGCCGTCTTCCGATCGCTGTTGTCCCCAGATTTCCCTGAATTTATAAATTCTTTAGAGGTGGAAATCCCGTGGACAAAGGCGAACGCTTACGCTTCTCCAGACTATTTCCGCCTGCTCCGCCGGTTAATCACCGGATTTACAAACAAATGCTAATGAACGCAGCGCATGCGGAAACATCTTCCGCCCGCTTCGCTATCTGCTATTAGATCACAAGCTTTTAGGAGGAACAAGAGAATGTCTACCAACAGTCATGAAGCCGCAGGGCGCGTCAATGAATCGCAATCGTACAATTACAGCAACAAAATCTCGACAGGCTCGAATGTGGCGCTGAACGTTATGTTCTGGTTAATCAGCCTCGCATGTTTGTTTCCACTGCTGCTGGTGGTGTCCGTATCCTTCACGGACGAACGGTCCATTGTGGAATTCGGCTATAATATCATTCCAAAAGATTTCACCCTGTATGCATATGAGTACTTGTTCAAGGATGCGGAGAAGATCGTTCGCGGATACGGAATTTCGATCCTCGTGACCGTCATCGGTACGGTGATCAGCCTGATTGTTACTTCCTTGTTCGCTTATCCGATTTCCCGAAAAGATATGCCTTACCGGAACTTTTTGGCGTTTTTCGTTTTTTTCACCATGCTCTTCCACGGCGGACTTGTTCCCTGGTACCTGACGTACTCTGCTGCCGGATTGAAGGACACGTTGGCGGCGCTGATTATTCCGCTGCTCGTCGCGCCTTTTAATATCATCATTATGCGTATTTTCTTCATGAATACGATTCCGGATTCGCTTATCGAATCGGCCAAAATCGACGGCGCGGGGGAATTCAGAATCTATGCAAGAATTATTCTTCCCTTGTCCCTGCCGGTTATGGCGACGATTGGTCTTTTCCAGACCTTGGCCTATTGGAACGACTGGTATACGAGCATGGTGTTCATTAACGACGACAAATTGGTCAGCCTGCAGTACCTGATGTACAAAGTAATCACACAGATCCAGTATTTGAATTCCGGCATGGTGGATGCCTCGGTAGCCGGAGGAGAGCTGGCGAAGGTGCCTACAGAAACGGTGCGGATGGCGATGGCCATCATCGGTATCGGTCCGATCATATTCGTTTATCCGTTCCTGCAAAAATATTTTGTAAAAGGATTGACGGTAGGAGCGGTGAAAGGCTAGTACGGTGAATAGGTACACAACGATTGCGAACATTCATACGAAATGGAAAGGTGACACGATGAATTATCAATTAAACGACTTTGCTTTTGACCTGCGGGCCAGCCTGGCTCCGGAGAATCATATATGGGTCTGCAGCGGTTACAGCACCGTCGCTCCCATGGCGAATACCGTAACGGGAATTAAAGGCTTATATTCGCCTCCGTTTGCGGCTGGCGATGTGGAGCTGCTGCTGGATTTTGAAGCTGACGGCCATCTCGTCAGCGATACGGGAAACCGGGGGAAAGGGGACTGCGGCTTTCTGTATTCGGGCGCGCAGTGGCGTCCCGATCGGATTGAGCGTACCGGAACCTACCACTATTTTGTCGACGGCCGGTTAATATCGCTGTCTGCCCACAGTTCTCTGGTCCCGCTGGCGGACCGGCCGGGATTTATGATAACGGTGCGGATCGGCAATCGTACCGATCGAACGATAGAAGTGAGCGTCAAGCTGAAGCTTGTGCCCGGCCGACTCGGTTATCAGCCGCTTGGAGATTGGGATTATGGTCATCCTTCCCCAGGTGAGCCTGTCCAGGCAATCGATACGGGGATATGGGAAAATGAGCGGGTGCGAATGACATTATTTAATGAAGAAATACAACCGTCATCCCTGCTTCCCGGACAAGAGGCCGTCTTCCGGCTGGCGGTCGTATTGTCGGCCAGCGGCGAAGCATGCGCTACTCCCGACGATCTCTCCCGGTGGGAGCGGAGAACGGAAGCGGTATGGCAGGAACGCGTCGACCGAATGTGTGAATCCATCCCCCGGCTTACCAGCGATATTCCCGGGCTTGAGGATTATTACCGCCGTTCGCTGGTGAGCGGTCTGGTCTGCATGTGGGAGCATCCGGATTTTGCCATGCAGCCGTTTCCGGTCGTGTCGGGCATAGAGGGAGCCGGGATCTGCTGCTATCCATGGGATGCCGGAGGATATGCCGGCAGGACGCTGGCGATGATGCTGGGAAGCGATAAATTGCTGAAGTTTGCGAGGCTTATGGCTAATAGCGGGATTGCCCGGCATTCAAGATTTTCACCTGACGGCCAGGGCAGGGATGTCCCGTATGCATACAGTCTCTGGTCGTTCTTCAATTTGGTATGGAGCAATTTGCAGCAGCATGGAGAGGGACATGAGCTGTATGATATGCTGCGGAAGCTGCTGCTGGATGACGAAGAAAGGCTCCCTGTCTGGAATGAACTGCTGGATTACGGGAAGCAGCATAATTTGCTGGAAATGAGAAGCGCCGCACACGAGCATGTTGTCTCCAGTCCCAATGCCGAACGGGCATGGTGCTATGACCGGCTGGCGGATCTGGCGGAACGGCTGGGCGATGGGGAAGCCGCCCAGTGGCGTGAAAAAGCGGAACGGATCCGCAGCTCGATCAAGGAACATCTGTGGGATGAGAAAATCGGCTGGTTCCTCTGCCGGTATCCGGATGGACATATGGAAGAAGTATATTCGATCCAGGCTTACGATACGCTAAGAATGGGAGTATGCACCGAAAATATGGCAGATGCTCTGCTGACTCATTTGCGCGACGGAGCGTTTCTGGCTCCGTACGGCGTAAGCAGCATATCGGCGGAGGATACGGTTCATTACGAGCTGAATGATCCGGACTGGTCCGGCGGAGGCAGCTATACCGGGGAAAGCACTGTTCTTGCCCTTACTTTATGGGAAATCGGCAAGCCTGAGCTGGCTTGGGATGTGCTGAAAAGATTGTTCTGGATGGGGCGGCATCTGCCCTATTACCCTCAGGAGCATTATTGCGACCGTCCTGCCGTGCCGGGTCACAAGCGGGCAAACGTCATCGCAGGGCTGGGCGGAGCTGAAGCCATTTTGTTCGGTATGGCCGGCTTGACGCCCAAGCCTGACGGAGCGCTCACCGTGTTCCCGCAGCCTTCTCAAGAAGGAAGCATTTCGATTACAGGCTACCGTTACCGGGGACAGCTCATTGATGTTCATATGAGGCCGGGATATTGCAAGGTCGTCAAAGATGGCGTTACAACGTATGAAGGAGCGCCTGCTCCCTGCGAGATATAGAATCCACCGATTGAAGTGATGACGCCGGTTCCGTACCGGCGTCATTTTGCTGTCCAGGCGGTTTTTCATTGTCCGCTGAATGGGTTCTTGACCATCCCGCTGATGGAGGTATTTGATTGGCAACAAAAAAAAGCCCGAATGATATCAGACTTTCTTGAAATATCAGAAAGGATAAATTTGTCCACATCTTTTCTGATATTTTATGGGAAGAAACTAACTTTGCCGCCAAAGGACGGCTTCAGCCATTTCTTCTTAGGGATCTAGATGCAGTTCAAACTAATTTACACCGCTTGCTATTTCGCTCTGTGAGTTATCTATAACATCAGGGTCATTCGTGTTCGTGGCGCTTAAGGCGTTATTGGAAATGGCCACACAGCCGGTTAAAAATGCGCCGGAACCAGCATATGACTTTGATGTACTGGAGGGGGACAATTGAACAGCATCGCCGTATTGAACAACAGAACTGGAGCTTACGCTATTAATATTGGAAATTCCAATTACAACGGGCATTATTCTTCACTCCTTCTTCAACCGTTTGATATTCCATCATATGCTGCAAACGCCCAGCGGTTCCGTCTGCTTCAATTCGACTCTTCACCAAAGGCCTCCATATATTGGCGCCCGAAGGATTCGCAGATGCGGATCCTTTTTTGTCTGCCTTTCGTTATATGACATTTGTCATCCGCAAGACATTACATTCATGAATACCAGCCTGATGCTTGTTTCGGTAAGATGAAGTCAGTAAAGCGTCACCGCAAACCTGTTGATATAACGCGGGGAACACTTAAAATCGAAGGGAGATTTTCAATTATGTCACAACAAGCATCAAGTACCATCCCCGGAGCCGCAGTACGCGGAACTGCATCGGGCGTTCTATTTATGGCGGTTTTTGGCACACTCTGGGCGTACACGGGAATCATGGGGCTGCAAGGATGGGGAATGCCTTTGGTGCTGTTAGCTGCTGCCGTAACCGTAGGTATCGTGCTCTGCATTGGCGGCGGTTCGCTGATTCGCGCCTCGCGGAAACTAACGATTCAAGTCAAGAAGGGTGATTCCAGGGGAGGCAAGCGCGTAGGGATCTGGTTTAATATCATTTTCGCAGCCGAGGGTGCGGCAATCGGGATTTCGGCAGCCATCTGCAGTCATACCCATCACACGGATCTTATACCTCTTGTAACAGCCATTATTGTCGGTGTTCATTTCTTCCCGTTGGCTTCTCTTTTCAAGGTCAGACTCTATCATATTACAGGCGCACTTCTATGCTTGCTCGCTATTGGAACTTGGCTGTTTGTGCCGGTGAACGTGATGCTGGGAGATCATCAGATCAGTGCATTTATGTCTGTGGTTGGACTGGGCTCTGCCTTGATCCTCTGGGGAACCAGTGTGGTCATTTGGCAAATGGGAAGAAGACTGCTGGGAAGGGCAGTATGAAGCAAGAAGAAATGACTAAGGTCTGACGGCTAAGCCAAGTCACGACGCCACCAACATGCGCCATAATTTGCTCCGCGTGCCGTCTGAACAAATCTCAGCGATTTAGAATGCACGTTGGGGCATAGAAGTTTTCTTTCGAGGGATCAAGCAATATCTCAATGTATCACCTTATTTGGCATAATGGAGAATGTCGTTAAAATTTATACATAATTAAAAACCTTTAAACATCAATTAGAATTCATTTTATTTTTTTTGTGAAGTTCATGATTTGTTGCCCAATCATGCATAGCTGTTAAAATAGGTTCTAAAGTTTTGCCGTATTCGGTAATTGAATATTCAACTTTTGGGGGAATTTGAGGGTAAACTTTACGCTTGACAATATCTTCTTCCTCTAATTCCCGGAGTTGATTGGTTAACATTTTTTGCGTAATCCCGGGCAAACTACGTTTTAACTCGCTAAAACGCTGAGTACCTTCCACCAATAAATGCAATAAAATAAGCGATTTCCATTTACCGACTATTATGCTTAAACCATCCTCTACACGACATAATTCAAACTGTTTATCCATAACAGCATCTCACCTTTAGTATCTTTTTGTATACTATACCACTTTAAAGTACGCTCTTACATTATTGAACCGTATACTACATAGTAACATTGTGAAGGAAAGATTGAAAGACAGACGCATATGCTAGCATTCCTATCGACAAAAACGCAGAAACAACACAGGATGAATAGAGAGGCTGGTAAAAAGTGAAAAAATACCGTATCGATAAAAGCAAGGGATTGGAATTTGGTATTTATACGTTAGGCGATCACCTTCCTAACTATCACACTGGAAAACGAATATCTTCTGAGCAACGCATCCATGAAATCATTGAATTAGCTAAGTTAGCCGATCAAGCAGGCATTGATTTTTTTAGCGTGGGCGAAAGCCATCAGGAGTATTTTACAACTCAGGCTCACTCTGTTGTTATAGCAGCCATTGCTCAGGCGACAGAAAAAATTAAAATAGGAAGCTCCTCGACCATTATCAGCACGTCCGACCCCGTTCGCGTGTATGAGGATTTCGCGACCATCGATCTTATTTCCAAAGGACGCGCAGAAATTATTGCCGGTCGTGGATCCCGAGTAGGCCTTTTTGATTTATTAGGCTACAATGTTCGTGATTATGAAGAGCTGTTCGAAGAAAAATTTGAACTGTTAGTGAAGCTAAACGAGGAAGAGATTATTACATGGGACGGTCAGTTTCGTGCTCCCTTAAAAAATGCCAAGGTTTCCCCCCGTCCTAAAAACGGCTCACTGCCGATTTGGCGTGCTGTAGGAGGGCCTCCTGCAAGTGCAATTAAGGCCGGTTATGCCGGCGTTCCTATGATGCTTGCTACATTAGGCGGTCCTGCTTCCAGCTTTAAGTTATCCATTGATGCCTATCGGGAGGCTGCGAAGCAGAATGGCTTTGATCCAGAGCTTCTTCCGGTTGCAACAGCAGGCCATTTCTATGCTGCCGAAACAACACAGCAAGCGCTGAGCGAAGCCTATACACATACTAACGTTGGAGTTGAGCTGCTTACCGGAAGAAGCTTTCCAAAACAGCATTTTGCTCAGGGAACCGATATACGTGATGCCATGATGATTGGAAGTCCACAGCAAATTATTGAAAAAATGCTCTATCAACATGAGTTGTTTGGTCATCAGCGTTTTATCGCACAAATTGATTTTGGCGGTGTTCCATTTGAAAATTTAGCAAAAATAATTGAGCTGATTGCAACGAAAATTTTACCGGACGTACGAAAGCATACAGCAAAGTAGAATGGAATTAACCATGAAAATAGTTGGATTATCGGGTTCAAAAGTTGACACAAAAACGCGCACGGCAATGGGCTATACAATAAAATCATACGCTGAAAAAATATCCAGACTCAGAAATAACACTTATAGACTAGGCTTCGTATAACGATAATTTAGTGATAGGCACCAAGCCTGCTTCCATATATCTATCTATTAAAAAAGGGCTCTTGTAACTCCTGAAACAGCCATGGCGCATGAAACATGCTTTTCATATATATATTATCTGATGATATTATGAAAAGGACGTTGATGCTGCCATGAGTTGTCATATTGGGTTGGTGATAATCGGTAAGAACGAAGGAACGGTCGTTTTTGGAAATGTCAAAAACCTTTCTACATCTTCGAATTCCGGCTCCGAGGAAGAGAATTCGGATACAGATACAGATACGGATACAAGTTATGATCAGGATACCTGCTGCTGCACCAGTGGAGTTCCAACAAATAAGAAGAAGTGCCGGGCAAAAAGAAAATAATCTCTTAAACTTGATTCTGCAGCATCATTTTCAAATGGCGGGATTGTAGTATGATTTAACGAAACGCTCAGCAGCTGCCCTTGTTGTTGCTTCAACGGATATAGTGTGAGTCAATTGAGGGCTGCCGCGAGGCAGCTTTTTGCTTCTCTCAAAGCGGCAATTGCGATGCGGGAGAGACTCTTACAAAAACAGGTATTGCACCATGGATATATATCAATGGTATTATCTAATTACGTTAAAAGCTGCATGGAAGGGTGATTGCTGTTGGAATTTACGTATCTGAAAACCTTTCGCGAGGTAGCAAAATGGGGAAGTTATACACGCGCCGCCGAAGTATTGGGATACGCCCAATCGAGCATTACGATGCAGGTCCAGAAGCTTGAGGAAACCTATGGGACGGTTCTGGTAGAGCGATTCGGTCGAAATATGAAGCTGACGATTGCCGGCGAGGCTCTTCTGCTGTATGTGAACGATATATTAAGACTTCACGAGGAATCAAAGGAAGTTGTTTCACAACAATCCAGAGGGACACTCTCCATTGGAACGATCGAAACGTTGGCTGCTTATGTTCTTCCTCCCCATCTTCAATCGTACCGCCAGCAATATCCCGGAATCAGTGTGACGATTCAACCGGCAAACGAGCCCTTTATTATTGAAGCCGTAAAAGAAGGTGCTCTGGACATCGGAATTATTATGGATCCGCCTTTTGCCGACCCCGAACTTCACAGCAGCATCCTGAGAGAAGAGGAACTGGTCGTAATTGTTGCCCCAACCCACAGGCTTGCCGGTCATAGCGAAATTCAGGTTCAAGATTTCGAAAGCGAATCTTTGATTTTGACCGAAGATGGCTGTACGTATCGGGCATTGCTGCTCAAAACGTTAAAAAGCAACCAGGTAAATTATACATTATCCTACGAGTTTGGTAATCTGGAGGCGATCAAGCAGTGCGTCATTTATGGACTTGGGATTGCTTTGCTGCCTCGCGTCGTGGTTGTTGAAGAGATTCAGAAGGGTCAGGTTGCGGCCATCCCATTTGTCCATCCCGATTTTAAATTCTATTCACAGCTTGTTTACTCCAAAAAAAAGTGGAAATCCAAAGCTTTTCTCGGGTTTCTGGAAATTATTTTCGGAACCAATTATCAAAATCATTGAACTATGGCTTCGATTTCTATCGATAACTCCATTTGCAGGGGCTGTGCTATAGTTAATTCAAGTCATTCGCCGGCTTGAATGCAAATCCCTGACGGAGGCAACGAATATGAATAATACCCCCCATCTATCTCTTGTACTTGAAAAGCCCGCTGCTTTGCCGGAGGATGCCCATCGGCATTTTATGAACAAGCTATCGCTCGAAACGGACGCAGCAGATGTCCGCCATGATTTACAGCTTGGCATTAACGGCTTCCGGCTGATCGATGTCCGCAGCACCAAGGCTTATGAAGAATGCCATATTCCGGGTGCCATCAATCTTCCATCCAGCCAAATCAATGAAGAGACAACCGCATCTTTTTCCAGAGATCTGGTGATTGTTGTCTATTGCTGGAGTCCTGCTTGCAATGGCGGGACAAAAGCCGCTGCCCGCCTCTCCGGACTTGGTTTCAAAGTCAAAGAGATGCTCGGCGGGATCGAATATTGGCGGAGGGAAGGCAATGAGGTAGAAGGAAGTTTAGGACAAGCGGCTCCATTGATTGGATAGAATGAGATATAACTTTACCCGGACAAAATGGCGCATCTGGAAGGCTCTGCTCCTCACATACTGACAAGTGCACCGCTTAGAATAGACATTGGATTAATCCCATGGTTTATCCGATGAAATCTAAGGGGTGCATTTTTAATGCCAGTGAAAAAGAGACGCCACTATTTATTGAAGTTCCTAGTATGACTAGTTGTAAACGCACCAAGCGAATTCGTAAATCATGGGGGCGGCAGAACAGCGCCAACCTGTGCATTGCGTCCAGCATATGGTAAGATTGTTATAGAATTCGATTCAGTACAATTCATGAAAACCATTCTGATTCAAACGAAAACCTGCTCGCCTCGTGGCTGGCGAGGTTTATAAAAAATAGGACTCAAGTCATTTACATAAACTAGGCCATGCTAGATGTTTGGCTAAAAGGGAGGGCTTAGAATGGGCATATCTGCAGCAATGATCGTCAAGGATTCTGAGCGCTGCCTATTAAGGGCGCTTGAAAGTATTATAGACGCTGTCGATGAAATTATTATTGTGGACACCGGATCGACCGACCGGACAACTGACATTGCACGATCCTTCGCCGAACAGCATGAAAATGTCAAGCTTTTTCATTACAAATGGATCGAGGATTTTTCCGCCGCAAGAAACTTCTCTCTCTCTCTGGTATCACATGACTGGGTATTCGTAGTGGATGCAGACGATTATTTGCCACCGGAGCACCGAGATAAACCAAGAGCCTACACCGAACGAATGGATCGGACTGGAGATCGGGCAGCTTTATACATCGTCTATGACAACACAGTTGGAGGGCGGATTACATCGACTTACGAGGATGCATATCTCCGGATTTTTCCGGCTGGGTTGCGGTACATGGATCCGATTCATGAGTATGTTGATACCGGGCAGATCCGAAAGATGAAATCGGACATACATCTGCTGCATGATGGCTACGATCCTGATGTTACGGATACCATGCAAAAAACTAAACGAAACCTGATTCTTATGCAAAGAGCACTCAAGGCTGATAAGGATAACGCAAGACTCTGGATGCAGCTTGGCCGTGAGATGAAGCCGTTCGACAAAGTAAAGGCCCGACGATACCTGGACATTGCAGAGGAAAAATCCAGGGGTAATGCGTGGCTCATTAACTGGATTAACAAGTCACGTGAAGGGCTTTAATAGTAATTATCCTAATGTCAATCGGATTGACACGTTAAAGAGCAGGCCGCTGGGCTATTCACCACCGGAAATGATAAAACATTTGATTCTGCGGGATGAAATAGATTCGATGACGTTAAATCCTGTAATCTGGTCATTGGTTCATGAGTTAGGCTTGTCTTGAATAATGAGCAAATGCCGGCAAGGATAGGGAGGACAATAATAATGACGCAATATACCGGTGTTGGAGCAACGAACGAGCATGCTCGGTTAATCATAGACAGCTATGAGAGATTAACGGGCACTTCTCTCCTGGACGAAGCACCCGAATCCGGCAAGGAATTCGATCAGCTGTATAATCGGCCGTTCGTGATATTGTCCCATGGACTGGAGGCCGATCCAATCTTGAATTTCGGCAACCGGGCGGCACAGGAGCTGTGGGAAATGGACTGGGACATGTTTACAAGCACCCCGTCGAGACTGACTGCAGAGCCGATGGAGCGCGAGGAGCGGGCAAGCTTTCTTAAAGCCGTCAGCGAAAATGGCTATGTCGACAATTACACGGGAATCCGGATTTCCAGCAATGGCCGGAGATTCTACATCATGCAGGCGACTGTGTGGAATCTTATTGACGACAAGGGTATAATCCATGGGCAGGCTGCTGCTTTCCGGGAGCATCGTTTTATTTGATTTGAAGACTTGAAATAAACAGATACGATAAAAAGCAGCCAAATCGGCTGCTTTTTTGCTGGCAAGCTGACAAGAAGAGTCCAGCTCACCATGTTCATTCCGTTTTTGGATCGGCCTTATCAGCCGCCTTGTCCTTCATGAGGTGGGGTCATGTTTTATACTGGGAGATATTTTGTATAATAAGAAGGAGCTGCGGCGGGCTTGCTGAGACTGGAGTATAACAGCTTCCTTGTAGCGGAGGATCCTGATCTGATGCTGACTGTTTGTACACCTGATATTAAGTCGGATACCCAAGAGAAGGTAATGGGTTTGATGCAGTAGAATTTCAGCTGAACGATATAAGCATGTGCAGGGGGAAAACTGATGAATCTTGTAAATGGACGAAAGACCGGTTATGGACCAATACTATTATGCGGGAATGAGGTGCTCGCGATTGCTGGAACGTAAGGAGCGTGTAGAACGAAGGGATGCCCGGGAACGCAGGCAGCTGATCTTGCAGAAGGCGTCTGAGCTGTTTGCCGAACATGGAGTCGAAAATGTCAGCATGCGGCAAATCGCAAGGGAGGCAGGAGTAGGACAAGGCACCTTGTACCGGAGCTATGCCCATAAAGGCGAGTTGTGCCTGGATTTGATCGAGGAGCAATGCATTCGCAATCATGAGAAGATGGCAGGTTATCTCAAGGAGAACAACAATGAATCTCTCCGGGTGCGTCTGGAGGTTATTCTGGAATATCACCTTATATCCCTTCAGGAAAATTCCCATGTGCTGGCCGCCATACAAGCGCCGACTTCCGAGGAACGGCAGAACGTGACCTTTCATACCCTGCATTATGAATTGGTGCATTCGGTCATCCATGGCTTGTTTCAGGAGTATATCGAGACGGGCGGTGAAAAACAGCTTGATCCTGTTTATATGGCGGACTCCATCATGGCGACGCTTCGTCCGGATGTTTATCTGTTTCACCGGCAGCATCGCAACTATTCGGCGGAGGAAATCAGGAGCAAGCTGTTCCAGATTTATATTGATCCTATTTTTGGAGGGCACTCGGACCCCCAATAACAGCTGATTATATACAGAGATTAATGAAAGTCCGCATAAATGCGGGCTTTTTTTGCACTGAATGATCAAAATGGATCAAAAAATATTATAAAAAGATTATTAGATATTGTAAATTCAATCATTATTATTGAAACTTATTGTTTTGTTTGATATATTCTACTCGGAATTCAGCATTTATTATAAAAAATGGAAGGTTGTGATTGATATCGATCAATTTATTTGGATGTGACACCCTTGAGGAAAAGAAAGAAGGTATGGGGAAGAACTCGATTGGTGAGAAAATTCATTTATAGCGGGAGGAATCGTGAATGTTGATTAACCGGTTACTGAACTCATTAAGAAGACCTGTTATTTTCCTGGTTGTGCTTGCAGTAGGGGCAACAACCGTGCCTCTTAATGCCATGGCTTTGCAAGAGCAGGCAATGACGCAGCCGGATTTGGTAAGCTCCCAGGCAACTATCATGAATTCGCAGTGGATTGAAGTTTACCTGCGTGAGAATGAGTATAACAGCTCCAATGTATCCAATACCGCTTATTATTCGATCAGCAGCAGCACCGACCCTGATTTTTCATCCGCGATACATCCGGCTGCCGTCCAGAATCGTTACTACCCCGAGGATGCCCCATATCTGTCCACTACAGACACGCCGCGTCTGAACATGATCTATCGGATCTATTTGCAGATGCCGAGCGGAACGAATTTAAAGGAAGGCCACTCCTACAATGTAACGGTAAGTCCTGCTGTGGTTAATGTCCCGGGAATGTCGGCTGATTTTGACTTGTCTGAGCCGAATCCGGTTATTCATGTCAACCAGGTCGGTTATGGAGACGGAAGCCCGAAGGTAGCCTATATGTCCTGGTGGACCGGTCAAGGCTCCATTTCCTTCAATGACGCGATCCCGTTTCAGATCATCAATGAACAAAACGGCAGTTCTGTATACAGCGGCGACATTGCATTGAAGAAGACAGCCGCCCAGGAAAAATGGTCCAAAAGCGATGTGTATGAAATGGATTTCTCTGATTTTCAGCAGGAGGGAACCTTCCATCTGTATATTCCGGGTGTGGGCGTGTCTTTTCCTTTTGAGATCAGCAGCACCATCTATTCGGACAATATCGGTTACACCCTAATCCGCGGTTTGACCATGCAGCGTGACGGCGACCATGGCTTGGACGATCCGGCTGTCACCCATTGGACCCGTCCCGCTGCGCATCTGGACGATGCTGTCGACCAGGCAACGGGGCAGCGTGTCGATCTGGTAGGCGGTCATATGGACGCAGGAGACCGCGGCAAATATCCCATCAATGTAGCGACAACTTCCAGCACGCTGCTTGCGGCGGCCCAATTATTTCCTGATCAGATCGAAACGCTTGGCGAGTCTCTGGAAATTCCGGAATCGGACAATGGCGCTCCGGACTTCCTGGATGAGCTTGTGTACGAATTGGATTATTTGAGAAAAGCCGTCATGAACACCTCCAAAGAAGGCGCACTCCCGCGTTTTCTGCGTCCGGCAGGCGGGGGATATGAACAGGGCTTTGCTCCTGAAGGCGCGACAGGCCGGGTGTTCTTCTCCGCAACCGAAGGTCCTTTGAAAGCCGAAACGTTGTACGCTGCAGGTGCTCTGGCTATGGCCTACAACACTCCGCTGCTGCATGAATATTATCCCGCTGCCAAGCTGGAAGGTTATAAACAAGCGGCCTTGAAGGCCTTTGGGGCTTTTGAAAATCATGCAAACGACAACGCATTCTGGAACAGCAATCTGGGTTATGACGTTTATACCGCCGGTATTCACACCTGGTCCGATGAAATGCTGTTTGCTGCTTCCAATCTGCACAAAATAACCGGAGAGAGCAAATATTTGGCATGGATCAACAGCGAGCTTCCCGCTAATCTCGGCGCTGAACAAAAACGTTGGTCCTGGGATAATCAAGGACCGTGGTTAGTTGCTTTTCTTGGGTTGTACAACGATTCCAATTTGAGCGGTGCTGTCCGCCAGAACGCTTACAATGCCATTCTGGAATGGGCTGATACGATCATGAGTGCGAACAATCAGGCTCCATACGGGGTGCCGATGGTGGATTCCACGTATACGAGCGTAGGATGGTATTTTTCAGGCAGTCAAATTGCTTTTCCCATGAGTGTGGCTTATGGTGTCAGCCGGCTGCAGAAATATAAAAACCAAATCGCGACGACGTGGAATTACCTGCTCGGCTCCAATCCGCTCAGCGAGTCTTTCATAAGCGGAATGGGCGACCCTGAGCACAGGCCGCGCTGGCTGGTGCATGAAATATCCCAATACAATTATGCGCAATATTCCTTGGGCAACGGCGGATGGAGCGAGATGATTCCGGGTATTCCCAACAGCGACCTGCAGCAGGGCAATTTCCCGGCATATTTCGCAAATGACCCATGGAACAATGCGCGCCGTGAAAAATGGTTTCCGGCACTTGGAAGTTATCCTGCTCTGTACCGTTATTCCGACTCCTGGAATGTACAAAATGAATTTGTTATCGCCAATGTTGCCCATAACGCGGCTTCCATTATTCCGCTTATCGCTGTTGATGGGGGAGACCCCGGAGATACGACGCCTCCGGCGGTACCGACCGGACTTACGGCAGATGCTGGAGATTCTCAAATCACGCTGAGCTGGAATGCGAGTAGCGAGAGCGATCTGGAAGGATATAATGTGTATGTTAATGGTGTCAAAAAGAATACCAGCCCGTTAACAGCAACCGGTTATACAGCTGCTGGGCTTGCTAATGGTACGACGTATGCCTTGACCATAACCGCCGTGGATCAAAGCGGCAACGAATCGGCGCATTCTGCGGCAGTACAGGCTGCACCGGAAGCGGATATTGGCAGCACGGTGTCCAGCAAAGATATCGGGACAGCCGCCGCCGTGCCCGGAACGACTTTCGTGAACAGCGGCGAATACACAGTAACCGGAGGCGGGGAAAGCTTCGCAACAATACCGGATGGCTTGCGCTACGTCTATCGGAGTGATTTGACAGGCGCCTTCTCCATCTCGGCCAAGCTTGAATCGGTCAATGCTGACAATCCGGCGAAAGGCATGGCAGGTGTCATGATACGGCAGGGTACCGGGGTCGATGATGTATATGCGGCACTATTCGTTCGCAATGGGCAGCTCATCGCCCAGTACCGCAAAGGCGGGCCTTGGTCGGAGGAGGTACTGAACAAGGCGGTCACGGGGCCGATTTGGCTCAAAGTCGAACGTCAATCGGCATTAAATCTGATACGGACGTATACTTCTTCTGACGGAATCAACTGGACGTTGAACGTCACGACCAAGTCCGGCGAAACACAGGATACCACGGCTAACTTCTGGGCATGGCATGAAGCCGGTACGGAGCTGAATGCGGGTGTGTTCGTCTCAGCCGCGGAAGCCGGTAAATCGGTGTCGGCTGTATTCAGCAACATTAAGGATACAGCATCCTGGCCGAATACGCCTTGATCATCATCTCATTTTGATATCCAAATGATTGCGTAATTAAGACTTTGACCCGGGCTGCGATTTTCGAAAGCAGGCTCGGGTCAAAGCTCTATATTAAGCGGTGCGCGAGAAAAACCGCAAAAAAAAGAGCCCGACCGGGCTCGCAAAGCGCAGGAAAACCGTATCATGCAATCAGACAAGCGTCACCAAAATGCCCCTGCTCCTGAGAGTCCGGACGTCTTCCTCGGGCGCCGAATTGTCGGTAATAATATGGCCGATTTTATCGATGCTGCAGACAAATGCGGCAGTAATAACCCCGAATTTGCTGTGATCGGCAACGAGATGCACTTTGTTGGAGTGTTCAATCATGTTTTCCTTGATCCGTGCCGTCGAGAGATAGGCATCGGTAACGCCTTGTTTGATGTCGATACCGGAAGTGCCAATGAAACAAATATTGGCGCGAAACATCGAGATCATTTTTTCGGCGACCGGACCCACAATACTGTCCATATTCGTCTCGCCAAGCGTCCCTCCGCAAATCACGACGGAAACGTCCTTCTTATCTTTAACGGAATGCAGCTTGTAGGCGATCTCCAGGCTGTTCGTTATAACGGTTATATTGGTCTTGCCTACAAGATGCTCGGCGATTTGCCGATTGGTCGAGCCTGCGTCCATAAAGATGGTGTCGCCATCCTTAACCAGCTCTGCTGCAGCCTTGGCAATCCGGATTTTTTCGTTCAGGAAGGGCAGGGGAGGCTTTTTTTCGTCCAGACGGCCGTCTTCCGCCTTTTTCTTATAGATCGCCCCTCCATTGATTCGAACGATATCACCGGATTGTTCCAGTATCGTCAAGTCGCGGCGCACGGTTGCAGGTGAAACGCTCAGCTCGCTGCACAGCTCTTCAATGGTTTTGAACGGTTCATGCTTCAAAATCCCGATGATTTCTGTATGTCTGGTTCTTGTTTTCATTTCGTGGCTGCTCCTAATTCAATAAATGGATTTCAAAACGATTGATCGTTACCGAATTTACAACAGATTAATTAAATATACCATTGCCATGATGAAATTCAACTGATTTATGCCGAATCATCGAGGGAAAAATGAATTTTTTGAAAAAATGATTATTAATGATCAATAAATAAAAATATTTGACTCTTATACATCATAAAATGCATTGACTTTTGATCGGATGTTAACTAATCTAAGGATCATGCGGGGTGAAAATCTTTAGCTCAGACTCGTAACGTCCAGCAAAATACCGACGAAAGTGGTGGAGGCCATGCCGGAATTATTGATATTGGGTACAAGCGCGGGGGTGTCGACGGCCAACCGCCATCATTTCAGCATGGCGATCAAGAAGGACGGCCGGCTGTATGTGATCGATTGCGGCTGCCCGGTGAGCATGCTGCTGAAGAAAATGGGAGAAGATCCGAAAAATATCGAAGCGGTGTTTCTGACGCACTGGCACCCCGATCATGCAAGCGGCCTGCCGATGCTGCTTCAAGATCTGCAGCTGACGCACCGGTCGGAGCATCTGCCGGTTTACGGCCCTGAAGGCACGATCCGCAAAGTGAAATTGCTGCAGAACATATTCATCATTCCTCAGGATATTTATCCTTATCAGCTTGAGGCGGTTGAATATAATGAGGATACGTTATTCGAGCGCGACGGGCTGAAAATCAATTTTTTCAAAACGAAGCATCTCGCTCAAGATGCCTGGAGAAAAATAGATGATAAGCATGGCAATGAAATTGCTCCAGTCGCATACGGCCTGGTGATTCATATAGACAACAAAAAAATAGTCGTCAGCGGGGATGTATTGTCCTCCCAGGACCTGGTTCACGTCCTGCATGATGCCGATCTGGTCATTCATGAGTTTGGGCATATTCATCCTGAGAAGCTGAATCATTTCCTGAAAGAACAGCAAATTTCCAACCTGCTCATTACCCATATCCATCATGAGTGGGATTTGAAGACGGAAGAGCTGCAGCGAATCGTCGGGGCGGGGCACCCAGGCGAAGTTCAAGTGGCTCATGATCTTATGAGAATCATCCTGTGACGGAGGGGAATTAATGATGATGCACGATGAGCAGACAAAGATTACTTTTTTTGGCACTTCCGGCGCTGTTCCCGAGGTTGGCGGGGACTCGCCGACCTTTCTGATCAACGACAAGTATCTGGTCGATACCGGCTGGTCGGTTATCGACAACCTGCGAAGCAGAGGCCATGACCCGCTGCAGCTGGAGTATCTGATTTTCACTCATTTTCATCATGATCACTACATGTCGCTGCCGTCCCTGCTGTTTTATTATCTGATGCGCGGCAGACCGCTGGAAGAGCTCAAAATCATCGGACCGGCGGAAGATTTGCATCTTATCGTGAGACGGGCGATCGATTTTCTGCATGCCGAACGCTATGGCTGGGCCAATCTCTCTCCGGTCTTGATCCCGCTCACGCCGGGAGAAGCCTATGAAGAGGAGAACTTCCGGCTCGATACATGCTCGACTGCTCATCCTGTTCAGGGTTTATGCTATCGCTTCCTGGATAAGAAGAGTGGACGGATGTTCTCTTTTACCGGAGATACGGCGTTCCATCCGCCGATTATCGAACATGTAAGAGGAAGCGCCCTGCTTATTCACGAATCGGCGCTTGGACCCATTGCCGCAAACCCGGATAAAAATGACTACATGCATTCCGGTGCTATCGATGCGGCTGCGATCGCGGAAGAGGCCAAGGTCGGCAAGCTGCTGCTGCTTCATGGATCCGCCCAAATCGCGGAGCCATGCGTCCAGGCCGCAAAGCAAATTTTTTCTGGAGAAGTGCAGTGGCCGAAGGACGGACAGACGTACATAATTTAATACGCGATAGGGAGCAGCGTGCCGCGGGGCAGCTGCTTTTTTTTCTACGTTTGCCCAATTAACGATCAAGTACGTTGTTCGAGACACTGCAGGTACATGTTGGGATTCCGGCGGAAGCGAAGTCGGTTTGTTCCTCCGTAATTCGAGTCTCCCAATGCGTACGCTCCTCAAGATAGGCGGCGTACTCCACTTGTCGGAGTCGCTTCAGGGGATGATCTTGTTCCAGTGCATCGTCGACCAAGACTACAAATTTTCCATTGCGCCAGATATAGCGGCGGTTCCAACTGCGCAATCCGGTCATTCGGCGTACCAGACTCCGTCTTTAGACGGGGCACCATTCAGTACCTCAGTCTGTTTGCGCTTCCTAATATATCATCTATCATGAAATTAACAAAAAAAAGGATTTCGAATAGAAAGAGTATGCTCTTCTAGACGATTTCAAATAAATAAGTCAATCAAGGTGAAACGGCTGTCGCCGTCTTTTGGCGGCGGAGCGCGTTTCATTCCGGTGAAATATAAGCAAAGTATAGGCCGGAATATATACTTTCTTAATATTTTAAAATAAGAATGAGGGAAGGTTGGTATTCATGTTGCTACGTTTACGCAAATCCTCACTGCAGACTGCCTGGATGATGTGGGAAAGAGGGTTCGAATGGATTTCAAATTTCCGCAGCTCGCATACATCGCACTTTGGAATTTGCAAAGTAATGATTAAGAAGCATCACGGAGAGAGTATCGTATGTGCGGACTCCACCATCATCCATAAAGGAAATTGGGTTGGGGAACTCCATCTCAATAATAAAGCGATCCTGACTCTGATCAAATCCGAAGGCTCGGACCGCGCGGCGCTCATGACGGCCCGGCTTGCACGGAAATCCATGCAGCAAATTAGTGATGCGTTTGCAAGTCAGCCGGAGTTCAATGAAGTTAAAGCGTTAATCGGAATTACGCTTCTTCACCGTGGTTTGACACATGGTCTTGGTTTTGAACAACAACCCATGAAATCCGATTTGTTCCAAAGAATCACAACCGTCTATCTTCGATTATTGTTATCCGTTATGCACCCTGAGGGCAAGAAGCGGATTGGCCGAAAGACCGAACAACTGATACCGATGATGCTGATTCATTCCCGCGCATCGCTCAAGAACCGATTTGCGGCGGTGAAGAGGTTGCCCATTCAAGATGAGACAGGTTTACCCGAAGCGAGCTCCTGTTAATTTGATTACAACGATAGACACTAAAAGTATGGTGAATATATTGCCGTAGGCAACCTATTTTCATCACGCTTCTGATACGAGGGCGGGGATAAGCATCATGGATAAAATCATGGACTTTTTACAGAATTTCGGAGCGACGGGACTTTTCATTCATGCCATGCTGGATGCGATTATTTTTCCAATACCGGCGTTCTTCCTTCAACTTTCTCTAAGCGCCATGCAGCCGGAATCGGCTTTATGGCTCGCTACCCTTGGTTTTGCCGGAAGCCTGCTTGGAACGCCAATCGGTTATGGGATCGGCAAAGTGTCGGGAAAGCATGTTCTGGGCAGGGTGATGAAGAAAAAATGGCTGGACTCGGCAACCGAATTATTTTCCCGCCGTGGCGAGGCTGCAATCTTGATCGGATCTTTTACTCCGATCCCGTTTAAAATATTTACGATTTTATCGGGATGCATGAATTATCCGTTATGGAAGCTGCTCAGTTATGCAGCGATTGGACGGTCAGTGAAGTTTTATGCAGTCGGGTTTCTTTTCTATATGTATGGCCGCGCGGCAGAGCACATGGTTGATCGCGTTCTCACGATCACGCTGGTGGCAGTTGGAATACTCATAGCGGCAGGATGGTTCTTGATACGGAAGCTGCGTGAGCGGAGGAAGATGAATGACGAGAACCAACTGATCGATAAAGCAGGGGACGGAGGCGGGAAACAGCATGCAGTGGATAAGGCGGTTTGATCAAACGATGTTCTTCTGGTGCAACCAGCGGCTAAGCAGTCGGGCCCTGGATCGGTTGTTCGGATGGATTACCCATTTGGGCGGAGCTTTGTTTACAATTATTTGCGCAGTTTCCCTGGCATGGTTCGCTGCGGGTGAGTTCAACGGAGCCGGGCTGCAAAGTTTGATTGCCTTGGCCGTTAGCCATATAGTTGCCGTCCTTATTAAGAAAAAGGTGCGCAGAGCCCGGCCTTTTCGCAAGCTGGAACATGTGAAGGTAGGCAAATTCCCGCTCAAGGACTATTCCTTTCCATCCGGCCATACAACCGCCATTTTCGCTCTTGTTACACCTTTTATACTGGCTTCATCGCCTGCGGTTATGCTTGTCTTGATTGGTCTGGCTTTGTTAGTTGCAATATCCCGGGTTTATTGGGGCTATCACTACCCGATTGATTGTGTGGCAGGAGGGCTGGTCGGGTTTATAACCGCGCTGCTGGTTGCCTGGTTCATGAATAGTTGAAATTTCATGAAGCAGTAGATTTTTGACGAATACCGCGATGGCGGCGCAGATGTATTGATCACCAAGCCGGGCAAACTCACTACATCATTTTTGAATATGCAGCGCAATATTCTGGAAGAAAGACGCTTTCCTTCTTGCAGCAATGTGCTAAAGCTTATACAACTTGCAATTCGTTCGTCTGGACGATAGAGCTTGACGAATGAAAGAGGTGACCGCAATGAGACAGGAACACCATATTTTAATTTTAACGGCCGATTACGGCGAAGGCCACCATCAAGTGTCCAAGGTACTGAAGCAAAGCTTTGTTCACCATGGTTATAACCAGGTGGAGATTGTCGACTTGTTCCGGGAAGCTTATCCTGTGCTGAACAAGCTCATCCGTTGTCTGTACCGGCAAAGCCAGTATGCAGCCAGCCTTGGAATTCCATATTACGGATGGTCCTACTATTTGACCAACCGGCTTCCCCTCAAAGGAAGGATCGCAGCCTGGATGAACAGTCTTGGCGGCGTTAGGCTCATGAAGATCATTCTCCAGTACAAACCGGATGTGATCATCTATACATTCCCATTCGGCAGTTTGCCAATCAGGGACGATGTATCCGCAATCCGTCCCCGGACAGCTGTTGTCATCACGGACTTTGACGTTCACCTCAGATGGCTGTTCTCCAGGCCGGACCATTATTTTGTCGCTGCCAGCGACGTGAAAGAGAGGCTGGTCAGGCAGGGCGTCCCTGAGAGCTATATTGCCGTTACTGGAATTCCGGTCCGGGAATCGTTTCACGATGCGGCAGTTATCGGTTCCGGCAAAGCAACAGACGAGAATGTCATTCTGCTCATGGCTAATGTTTGCGGCACATTGCGTTCGCTCATGAAGCTGATCGGCAAGCTGCTAATCTTGTCAAACGTCCGCATTCAAGTTATTTGCGGCCGACAGGAGGGTTGGCGACGGAAGCTTGCGGAAGTTTGGGCGGATGATGCAAGAGTATATGTATTCGGTTTTACCGATCAATTGCATGTGCTGATGAAGAGCGCATGCTGCATCGTCACGAAAGCTGGTGGCGTTACACTATCCGAGACGATTCAGGCCGGGGTCCCGATCTTTATATTAAAGCCGTTTCTGGGGCAGGAGAAGGAAAATGCCCTTTATTTGCAGCGCAGAGGAGCGGCAGTCGTATCCTTTACGATTCATGATTTGATCTTGCAGATCCAAACGATGATTTCCTCTGAGTCCATGAAACAGTCCATGAGGAATGGGCTGCTCTCGGCAAGACAGGATGCGGCTGCGGACCACATTGTCAGGCATTTGTTTCCCGAGGCAAGCTCATGAAGAAGGAGTGGAATATGATGAGCGGGAGGAGCGCGTTCAAGCTTTCTACTCTGACGCTGTTCACGGTTCTTTTCTGCACAGAGTTTGTTCGAAGCGCTTTCTTGTTCTCGTTCCTGCCCAATTTTGCAGTCAATCAGTCGGGGCATACCGTTGCTTTGGTCGGTCTCGCCGTCTCGCTTCATTATGCAGCAGATACGTTGATTAAGGCGATTGCAGGATATTTGCTAGACAGGTTTTCGCTGCGTTGGCTGCTGCCCGCTACTTTTGTCCTGATGCTGACGGGGCTGGCTGCCGTGTTCTTCAGTCCGCATGTCTGGTGGCTGGTTGCCGGGTCCGTTATGCTTGGAATGGGGGCGTCGCCAATCTGGCTTATTTGCATGGAAAAAATCCGAATGACGGAGCGCGCGGCCCAGATGGGGGCGATCTACACGGTTTGGCTTGCCTGTATGGGCCTGGGTCCGGTCACGATCAATCTCACATTCGATTATGGCTTCGAACCGGCGTTCCGGCTGATGCTTGCGCTTCTCGCCGTCGGCTGTATCGCATCGTTTGCGATTAACCGAGCAACCCCGTTACACCTCCTGAACGTCAGCTTTGCCGATCAGGCAGCAGGCCTGCGGAAGAAGCTCGTTCAGTTGAAATGGCTGCTGCCTGGCATGATCCTGCAGATGACCGCTGCGGGACTGCTGCTTCCGATAATGCCCGGCTTTGCCGCTGACCATCTCGGTTTAAGCCAGCCGCAATATTCTCTCATGCTGATGCTTGGCGGAGCCGGCGCGATGCTGTTTCTCGTTCCCATGGGGAAACTGGCCGATCGATGGGGACATAAGCAAATGCTGGTCGCCGGCTTTGTATCGCTTACGGCCATATTGGTTTTGCTTGCCGTATCCATGCCGCCGCCTGCGTTAACGATGCTGCTTGCATTTATGTTGGGCTTGTCTTATTCAGCGGTGCTTCCGGCTTGGAATGCGGTGCTGTCGTACCTTGTCCCGGATGATCAGAAAGGTACAGGGTGGGGAGTTCTTTCCGGGATTGAAGGGCTCGGCATTATGATCGGCCCGGTCATCGGGGGATGGGTGGCCAGTCAGTATACGAATGCCGCCGCCATCAGCATTAGCGCTGCTTTGCTCGCTATTCTTGCACTCTTTTATTTGATTTTACCGCAAAACAAGCTTGTCTCGGCTTGCGGGACTTCACAGCACAAGAAGGAGTATTCTCATGAGCCTGATCGGGGTAGTTGAACAGTTGTTTGCGCAGTATGGATATCTGGTCCTGCTCCTTGGCCTGCCGTTGGATTTTATCGCGCTTCCCATCCCGCCGGGAAACAGCACATTAACCTATACCGGTTTCTTATCTTATAAAGGAGTGCTGCAGGGGGGATCGGCTATTGCGATGGCTTTGGCTGGATCTATTATAGGGGTCACCATCACGTACATGATTGGGTACAAGGCAGGTATGCCTCTAATCGAGCGTTACGGAAGATGGCTTTTTCTCAAGCCGGAGCTTGTCGAGAGGACGCGACGCTACTATGACAAATATGGGGACCGATTGCTGCTGGTCAGTTTCTTCATTCCCGGAGTCCGGCAGTTTGTTGGATATTTTATCGGCATTATACGGGTGCCATATCGCAAAGTATGGATATATGGATATACCGGAGACGCTCTTTGGGTCATTGTGTTTTTTTCAATCGGCTACTTCTTTGGGGATCAGTGGGGATATATATTTCGTATCGTTGAACACTATTTAAAGGTCATCTTTATCGGATTGGCTGCCCTTGCGGTTGCGCTGTTGTTGATCAGGTATCGCATTATGAGGGGCAAACGCAAAAAAGACAAAAAAAGAAGCAGAGCGGGGGACCATTATCGGAGCGAATGACTGGTTTTTAGCGTTCGCATGACGTCACTTCCGCTCCCGCTACGAGTGCGCCAAACGCTGGCTTCGACCTCTTGCAAATGCCGCCCATATTTTGAGCGCTGCTTCGCCGGAGCAAACGGCTGACTCTGTTCGTGTCCAGATGCAGTGGCTGGGACGGGAACTAAAGAAATCCTACACGCGTAAAGAAGATGCCCTGATGGTTGAAAATTTCGAGCTACTCCACAGGATTTTGGGCAGGGTTAATTTGCATGCTACGACACGTCGTACTTGCCTGTAGTCCTGGTCGATGATGCACTGGAACAAGATGATCCCCTGAAGCGACTCCGGCAAGTGGAGTACGCCGCCTATCTTGAGGAACGTACATTGGGAAACTCGAATTACGGAGGGAACAAACCGACTTCTCTTCCGCCGGAATCCCAACAGTACCTACAGCGTCTTGAACAACGTACTTGTTCGTTAATTGGGCAGACGTAGTTTTTTTTGACAACTGAATTCAAATGTACTTATCATTACTTAGTTATATTAAGTAATTTACTTACTAATTATACAATACTATAGTTAAGTAAGTTTATGGACAGAAATGGTTTTAGCCATACTTTACCGGATGAGTGCATGAAGGAGGGAGGAAAATAAATACACACATTATCGTGGTTCACCCGCTGCGGCGGTCAACAGCTGGGAACTTGAAAAAAACATCGTGACCGATCAAAATATAGATAGCGGTTGTTGGACATTAGTCTGCTTACAAAGCTGCCGGTATGAATGGAACATTGATTAGGAGGTATTGTAAGTGGAGATTGGGATCAGTACTTTTGTAGAAACAACGCCGGACGTGGAGACCGGAGAAGTGATCAGCCACGCGCAGCGATTGCGTGAAGTCGTGGAGGAAATTGTGCTCGCCGATCAGGTCGGGCTGGATGTATTTGGCGTGGGCGAGCATCACCGCAAGGATTATGCCGCGTCTTCTCCTGCCATCGTACTGGCTGCGGCTGCGCCGCAAACCAGACGGATACTGCTGACCAGTGCGGTCACCGTGCTTTCTTCGGCAGATCCGGTGCGCGTGTTTCAGGATTTTGCCACACTTGACGGAATCTCGAATGGACGGGCAGAGATTATGGCTGGCAGAGGTTCTTTTATCGAATCCTTCCCGCTGTTCGGATATGATTTGGATCATTACGATGAGCTGTTTGATGAGAAGCTGGAGTTACTATTAAAGATACGGGAATCTGAGAAAGTTACCTGGAAAGGCGGGCATCGGCCGGCCATTCAGAATCTGGGCGTCTATCCGCGGCCCGTTCAGAATCCATTGCCAGTATGGATTGGCAGCGGGGGCAATTCGGAATCGGTGATACGCGCAGGGCTGCTTGGGCTTCCCCTCGTTCTGGCTATCATTGGAGGCAGCCCCGTACAATTTGCGCCGCTTGTGGAGCTTTATAAGAAGGCGGCTGCGCACGCAGGCCACGACGCATCGCTGCTGCCGGTCGCGTCACACTCGCATGGATTCATTGCGGAGAGCACCGAGCTTGCGGCAGACCAATTTTTTCCTTCCACCCGGCAGACGATGAACGTACTGGGGAAGGAGCGCGGATGGGGACCATACGACCGCTCAAGCTTCGATTCCGCACGCAGCTTCGAAGGGGCGCTGTACGTAGGCGATCCGGAGACGGTAGCCCGTAAAATCATTCATCTTCGCAAGCAGGTGGGCGTAACCCGCTTCCTGCTGCATGTGCCGGTTGGCACCATGCCGCATGAGCAAGTCATGAGAGCCATAGAGCTGTTGGGAACCAAGGTCGCGCCTCTGGTTCGCGAAGAGATAGCAAGATGGGAAGCCGCCGGGGAAGAGGCGAAGCAGTAATTTCTAGGCCTTAATTGGCCCCAGGGACCATGCTCCGCAAGAGAAAAGCACCTTCAAAACCACTATTATGGTGGAGTTGAGGGTGCTTTTCGTAATAAGTGATGTGCGGTTGGGGGAATTGAAGGAGTCTCAGGATGATGACGATCTGAGTATGACATCATTTTCTTTCCTCTATGCAAGCCGTGTGATAACAAGATGTGCAGAGACTGGCCTTGTTCCTCCAGCCAGAGGCGTGATGGTCAATGCCGCGGCATTGCCGGCAGGATTTCGTACAGTAAGGATCGAGTTGATGGCAGTTGTTTGCACGAGAGCCATCCCCACGATTTGAGAAGTGCCTGTTGCCCGCCCGACCACCGTGTAGGCCAGATCCGCGCCATTGAGTGTCAGAATAAGTTGGCCTGCTTCGCTGACACTCACTTGAAACAGCACCTGATAAGTACCAATCGCAGATAGGCTAAATGTACTTGGACCCGTACGGACAATTGCAGCCCCGCTTGTAGGCCCATTTTGCGGAAAACTTACATCTGTGCCTGGAGCAACCGTTGCTGCATTATCGGGAGGCATTAACGCGAAAAAATCTGCAAACCCCAATACGCCTCCGGCAGCTCCCGTTGCGCCCGTTGCGCCTGCCGGTCCGGCAGCGCCTTGTGGGCCCGGCGGCCCGGTCGGACAAGGGGGACATACGCCTTGTGGACCCGGAGGGCCCTGTGGACCTTGAGGGCCAGGAGGACCCGGGGGACCTGGTAATCTTCCCATTGAGCATGCACTCTCCTTTAACGGATAGAAGTCAAAGCTCTTTTTTGATTCAGAATAAGTTTATTCCCGATCGCGATGCTTCATGTGCGAATTGTAGTCTGGAACGGCCTTATAAATTAGATTTCGAAGCTATACGGAGGCTGGCGAGCCGTATTATCAGCATTGTGGTAAACTGAAATTACGTGTCTTGTCAGTTGAACGATTAGGAAACAGGAGGATGAAAGCATGAAAATCTTGATTACCGGAGCTTCCGGCAGTGTAGCCTCCGGCGTAACCGGGCAATTGGACCGGAAGCATGAAATCACCTTGTCCGATGTTGTTGCCGTTGACACGCCGCTCCCTTTCCACCGGGCTGATGTCCGTCAGATCGGCGCATTGGATCAAGCCTCTGAAGGGATGGACGTCATCATTCATACCCCTGCCTTTCATGGCATCCATATGGGCAAGCACTCCGAGCAGGAGTTCTATGATCTGAATATTACGGGCACGTTCCAAATGTTCCAATCGGCTGTCCGCAATAAAGTCCGGCGCGTCGTATGGCTTTCGAGCATGTCCTTCTACGGGGACGATTTCTATGCCTACACCAAAAAAATCGGCGAGCAGCTATGCCGGTTCTATCATGAATCCCATGGCATTGAAGTTATCATGCTGCGTCCTGCAGACTTCACGCCTTATCCGGATATCCGGCATTATGGCGAACGATTGCTGCATGGCGGCGTTGATCGCCGGGATGTGATCGGGGCTGTTGCCTTGGCCGTGGAGGGTACGGCAGCTTTCGGCGCATACCGCATTGTCCGTGAGGATCGTTTTACCAAGGATGATGTGGAAGCCTATCCGGAATCTCCGTTGGAGGTGTGGGACAGGCTTTACCCCGGCGCCAAAAAGATCATTGAAGCTTACCATTTACAGCTGCCATCCGAAATCCGGATTCCCGATTTGTCCAAGGAAAAACAGGAGCTGGGCTACTCGCCGAAATATAATTTTGGCACTTTCATGCAGGAATACATAAGAGATGGTGTGATTGCCCCATAGGTGACAGCATCCGCCGAAGCTGCAAGAGATTAATAGACAACCAGATGGCTGCCGATGATTGTTTCCGGCGGCCTTTGTTGTACCGGAATCCAATATATCACTTGAGGGAGTGAAAAATTTGGAGGTTAAATATCAGATCGAAGACAGCGTTCTTATGATTCACCTGAATAAAGAGTACGGCATTGAAATTAAAAGTATCGATTTTATTCCCGCAGGGGATTCGGCATACTCGTATGGGATCAGCTGTGCGGACGGACAACGGTATTATATGAAACTGTTTGATCATCATCATGACCGGCAAAAGGCAGGTATGGATCGGCTGGATTACTATCTGCCGCTGACTTGGAGCATGTATGAAGAGAAGCTTTTTACCAATCTTACTTATCCGATCCAAACATTAAACGGTGATTTTAAAACAACGCTGTACAATTTTACGGTGGTATTGTTTAATTTCATCGAGGGGGAGACATTGGCAGAGTCATATCCGTTCTCGAAAGAGATCCTGGAAGCGATTGCGGAGTCATTGGCCGCCATTCACCGGATTACGCCTTACATCGACCATTCCATGCTGTTGACCGAAACATTTGATATTTCCTTCGCGCCAGAACTTGAGAAGTGTCTTGCAGCGCTTGAAAGCATCCAAATCGCAGACAGCTCTATGAAACGGGAAACAAGAGCGCAGGTATTGCCCAGGAAAGAGCGAATTCTTGCCCTGTTGACGCTCGTTCGTGAACTTCGCGGCAGAGCAGTATCGGAGACCAAAGCTATGGTGTTATGCCACGGTGACATTTGGGGAGGCAATTTGATCCGTCATGATAACGGGCTTTATTTTCTGGATTGGGAATCCGCCATTCTGGCCCCGCCAGAATTGGATCTGATTGGCTACATTGGTGAGGAGTTCGATGTTTTCCTGGCCGCTTATGAACAGCATCTCGGTCAACCGGTGACAGTAAACCTTGACTTATTACGTTTCTACTCCTACCGCCATCATCTCCGGAATTTGGCCAACTGGTTAATGAATATCCTCTATCGAAATACGGAAGAAGCCCAGAATGAAAATGATTTGGAAATGATTGTGCATCATTGTATGGACCGATGGGATCGCATTGAAAGCAGGGTTCATGCTGTGGATGCCAGGTTGAGAGCAAGGGGGCAGTGGGCGAAGCATACTGGTAATCCATGAAGCGATCTATGAAATTATGGTACCAGCCTGCCTGATCATGGTATAACAAGTAGGGATAGGAGAATATGTGCGGCGGAGGAGAATGCGAGATGTCGGTACCCTTATTGTTTGGTCCATATGGAAGCGGGCAGCTGCCTGCCAACATTAAAGATTATGGTGTCAACGCCAGATGGTTTCACGGGTTTAACGAAGAATCCTTCGCAGCCTGTGCGGAGCAGAAATTGGAAGCCTGCGTAGAATTCAAAACGTTTCGCGCCGATTTTGAAGAGCATCCCAAGCTCATACCTATCGGGGCAGACGGAAAACCCATCCGATACGGCCGGTTGGTCCAGGGGATCTGTTTATCGCAAAAGGACTATTTGGCTGAAATCGAAGAGCAGCTGCTGGCCGGCATGAAGCAATTCAAACCTGGAGGTATATGGCTCGATTACCTGACCTATGCAGGCTGGTTCGAAACATCCCAGCCCGATCTGCAGGAAAGCTGCTTTTGCCGGGACTGTATTGCCGATTTCTGTGATTTTGCAGATGTTGACGCCCGTACACCGAAAGAAATATTGACCGGCTATCCGGAGGAATGGACGAATTATAAATGCCGTAAGATTGCCGGCCTGGCGCTTCATTATTCAAAACTGATCAAGGCCGTTAATCCGGATTGCGTAGTGGGTGCGTATATGTGTCCATGGACTCCTGATGAATTCAATGGCGCCTTGACCAGAATATTCGCCCAGCATTATGAATGGCTGGCAGAAGCTATTGATGTGTATACCCCGCTTATTTATTGTTCAAAAAGCGGCCGCAGCCCGGGCTGGGGGCGCTGGTGGCTCGAGCAGTCGGCCGGATTCGTCCCGGCACAACGCAAGGTTCAGCTGATTCTGGATGCCTTGGATTATCCAGAGAGCCTGACGGATGCTGCGGCTTCGGAGGTGCCATCATGGGGTATTCAGCTGTTTGCAGGCGCCCCGCTGTTTCATGATCCGGAGAAAGCGCTCACGTTCAAGCGTTCGGTTGAGGCTATTTCGGAAGCTTTGCAAAAATGAGGAGGTATAATAATGAATCTTTTTGAAAATCAACAGGGTGAGCAATCAGCAGCAAGCTTTCACTGGATTAATAAACCTGAATCCTGGGGATTTGACGGTGACGGCAAGCTGACAATAATCGCACCGCCTCTGGCAGATTTCTTCCGCGACCCGAAGGGAGGAAATGCGAGGGAATCGGCTCCTTACCTTTACACCGTTCTAAAGGGCGATTTTACAGTATCGACCCGGGTCGAGGTGGACATGATTGAAGATTTCGATTCCGCATGCATCATGTTCATGGTCGATGACCAAAACTGGGCAAAGCTGTGTTTTGAATATCCCAATAAAATTCCGACCATGGTAAGTGTAGTGACGAAAGGTACTTCGGACGACTGCAATTCGGAGACAGTAAGCGTGAAGAAGCCATATCTCAGAGCTACCCGGTTCGGGAATTGTTTTGCCTTCTCCTATTCAACAGATGGAAACTACTGGACTCTGGTCAGATATTTCTATATGGATGCTCCGGCCGAAATCAAGGTTGGAGTAGCAGCGCAGTCGCCTGCTGGCAATGGCTGCAGAACAGCCTTTGATTACTTCGAATATTCCCCTGTTCCGGTAACAAATTTAAGATCCGGGGAATGAACCAGCTTTTACGGAGATAAATGAAACCAGCAAGCCGCATTTTCCTGTGCCAAGGGAAATTCGGCTTGTTGTGCTTCCATCCGCAACCTGCGTGCCGCCGCTACGTATTGCTTTGTGTGAAGGAGGCACGGCAAACGTGTTGGGAACCTTTAAGGGCTTATATGGAGCTTGGATCGACCATCCCGAACGGGAAGGGAAGCTGCTTCACGGAGGCAAATATCGGATTTGCCGTTTTCTCGGGATGGGAAGCTACGGGTTGACCTACTTGTGTCATGATGTGGAGTCGGGTGAGGAGATTGCAGTCAAGCAAGCCAGACCAAGCAAGGGGCAATTGGGCCGGGAGCTCCTGCGCCGCGAGATTGAGATTATGGGACAGCTGGAGCATCCGGCCATTCCGGGCTGCCTGTCATCATTCGTCCATAACAGGCGGCTGTATATGGTGACCGAATATGTGAAGGGACGGACTGTGGAAGATTTGATTTTTGAGAAGGGAGCGGTCTTCCAGGAAAGCGAGGCGCTTGGCTTCATTCGCAGACTGATGGAGATTGTGAGCTTTATTCACGGAAAAGGAATTGTCCATCTGGACATCCGGATTCCCAACGTCATGCTGCAGGGGGAACAGATCCGCCTCATTGATTTTGGTCTGGCCTCGCGCTTGTCGGAGCCGTCCCGTGTGGAGCCCGGAGCGGACGAGGAAACAAGGCTGAGAAGAACCGCTGATGTGACGAGCGATCTGTACGCCATAGGCCATTTTTTGCTTTTTATGCTGTATTCCGCCTATGAACCGGACGAACCGGACACGGATTCTGCAGCCGGATGGGAGGAGGAGCTGAGCATATCGGCAAAGACCAAGCAGATGATCCGTAAGCTGCTCCAAATCGATCAGCCCTATGCGGATGCCCCAGCGTTTATGCGGGAATTGGATGATTCGTTGATGATACAAGATGAAACGGCTGCGCCGTCGTGAAACTTATACATTCTATAAGGATAGAAAAAAAGCCGCTTAGCGCGGCTTTGCATCAGGAGCTGGATCTTTTGTATCTGTTTTTGTAATAGCCTTGACCCTGATTTTTGTGTCCGTAACCAGATTGGTGGCCGGATGAGTAGGAGCGGCCGCCATGGCGGTTCGTTCCACTGCTGCTGTTATAGTGTTGGTTGTGTCTGGAATGGTGAACGGAACCAAAGATTTTACTAAGCAAACGCCTGAGCATTTCTCATTCCTCCTTTGGTTTTTGTAAAATATAACAAAGTATAAGCTTCTGTCTACTTTGGCTATATTTTTTTGAAGTGAGGAAACTTGCTTCGGCCGTCAAAGGACGGCGAAAGCCGTTTCTTCTTACACTTTACGAAATAAAAGACGAGTGGTTTCGAAAGTATACGCCCAAAATGGACGATAACTTCAACCGCTGCATGTATTCAAGGGGGTAATCCTTAAGATGAGTCAGGATTGGATGAAGGCGGATGATCCGCTCCAATGCATAACGGTGACCGGAAGCGAGCGGAATGATATGGTTGTTATTTCCGGCTATTCGGAAGGTCTTCACTGCATTGGGGTAGGGACGGATGCGGCAGTATTCACATATGAGCCTGCGCCGGGATTTGCATATAAAGTGTACTCGGATCTGGCGCTGGAGAAGAAAGCGGCCGAGAGGCATGTATACGAACGGCTTGAGGGGATACCCTATTTTCCCCAGTATTACGGGGAGGGCCGGAACTACCTGGTGATCAGCCATGAACCGGGCGTCACGCTGCAGGATTGTCTGCTGCAGGGCATTCCGGTGCCAGAGCAAGTTATTCAGGATGTGGAGGAGGCGCGCGCAGAGGTGCGCCGCCGCGGATTGAACCCGCGCGACATTCACCTGAAAAATGTCATCCTGCAGAACGAGCGCGGCAAAGTGCTGGATGTATCCGAATATGTACTGGAGGGCGACGACAAGCGCTGGGAGCACCTGGTGTGGGCATACCGCGTCTGTTATTCAGGCTTTGAAGGCAAGAAAATTCCGGCCTGGCTGCTTGATGCGATCAAGAACGGATACGCCAGACTGGATCAGGCGAACCTTAGCCTTGACGATTTCGCGCAGCGAATCAGTCAGCTGTTCTCCAAATTTCTGAAATAAGTCCGGGAAATTACGGGAGCTGATTCTCAGTTCCGTAAGAAATCCATAGTACCCATGTACGGCAGGCAATGTAAATGCAAAGCCGCAGCCCATAATGAATATCGTGAGGGGGACCGGCTGAACATGCCAAACAAAACGAGCCTTTCGGAGTTTGTCCCAGGCTCGTTTTGTTTGTTCCGGGAATTCCCGCCAATCCAATTCCGTTATTTTCCCGACAGCCGGTTTTCCAGGCGAAGCTTCCTCTGCAGTATGCCGAGAATGATGTCCGCCACAATGGCAAGCAGAGCGGCAGGTATCGCTCCGGCGAATATCCGCAGCGGATTTTGGCCGTTAAGGCCGGCATATATTTCGCGCCCCAAGCCTTCGCCGCCGATCAGCGGCGCGATGGTCACGACCCCGATGGCGATGACTGCGGCAATTCTGAGTCCGCTCATGATATAAGCGAGCGAGAGCGGCAGCCGTACTTTGAGCAGGATTTGCAAGGCGCTCATGCCGACGCCCTGTCCGGCTTCCACATAGCTCGGATTGACCTGCTTCATGCCGACATAAGTATTGCGCACGATCGGGTTGAGCGAATAGAGGAACAAGCCCACAATGACGGTATCCGATCCCAGGCCAAGCCAAAGCATCAGGAGCACAAGCATCGCCAGGCTGGGCAGAACCTGAAGAACTTTGGTTATCGTAAGTACAATTCTCGCCAGAATCTCGTTTCTGGCGCATAACACGCCGAGCGGAACGCCGACGACGAAAGCGAGCCCTACCCCTGTCAGCACCATGCTGATATGCTGAAGCAGATATTCCCACAGCAAGCCGATGTTGCGCCCCATATAATCAAGCAGATCGACGATGGTCAAGTGGTTGTCTTCCATGTCAGTTCCCCCTATTTCAGCAGACCGGTCTGTTTCAGGTATGCCAGCGCGACTTCGCGTTCGCTTTTTTTCTCGATGTCCATCTGGTAGTTCAAATCGATCATCTTCTGCACGCTGAGAGTGCCGATGAGAACAGACACGGCTTCTACCACATCAGGATGCTTTTCGGCCAAATCATTGCGCATAATGGTTGAGGCGTCGTACGGCGGGAAAAACTGCTTGTCGTCCGCAAGCGTCTGCAGGTTGTAATATTTCAGATGCGGATCGGTGGAATACGCCAGAACGATGTCTACCTGATTATTCGCTGCCGCCTGATAAACGAGACTTTGCTCCATTGGAAAAGTACTCCCGAACTTGAAGCCGTAGGTTCTGGTAAAGCTTCCGTAACCGTCCTCGTCGCGCTCCAGCCATGTGGTGTCGACGCCGAGACGGAGTTTGGAGGCATCCGGGCCGACGTCGGATATTTTCTCATAACCTTTCTCATCGGCCAGCTTTTTGGAGACCGTGAACGCATAAGTATTTTCGAATCCGAGCGGATCGAGCCACTTGAAATGAAAATATTTGTCAAAACCCTGCTTGGCCTGCTCCAGGACCTTCGCACGGTCCTTCGTCTGCTCGATCGGAAAATGATTATTGAAAATTTCCCCCGTGTACAAAGTAGCCATCTGCAGCTCGTTTCGTTTCATCGCCTGTATGACGACAGGGCTCGCTGCCAAATCGGGTATGACCTCGGCACTGAGATCAGTGCGGTCTTCAATTAGCGCCTTATACATCTCCGCCAGGATCTTGGCTTCCGAGTAGGTCTGCGCGCCGATAACGACCGTATTGCGGCTTGTGCACGCGCTTGCCAGCGTACCCAGAAGAAGCAGGCAGGCCAAGGCTGCGGACGCTCTTGCTATTCTCATTTGCCATACTCCCTTCACACCGTTATCCGCCCCGTTGACCGGTAGCGCTTCGTCAGCCATTTCTCCAATAGCCCCAGCAGCACATCGGCGACGAGCGCAAGCAGGATTGCCCCAAGCGCACCGGTCACGATCAGCTCCGGTTTGTTGACGCCGAGGCCCGATACGATCAGCTGGCCAAGCCCGCCGGCGCCGATAAGGGTGGCGAGCGTTGCCCAGCTGATGATATATACCGTCGTTACCCGGATTCCCGACATGATGTAAGGCAGCGACAACGGCAGTTGAATGCTCAAAACGCGCTGAAGCGTGCCATAGCCCATCCCCCGGGCCGATTCGAGGACGTTTGGATCGACGGAATGAAAACCGTCATAGGTGTTGCGGAGAATCGGCATGATCGCATAAAGCAGCAGGGCAAAGACCGCAGGCTTCGTACCGATACCCATCAGCGGGATCAGGATGGCCAGCAGGGCCAGGCTTGGCACAGTCTGCAGAATGTTGGCGATAAAGAAAACGATGCTGTTGATCCACGAAATCCTGTTATAAACAAGCACGATGCCGAGCGGTATGGCGACTACACTCCCAAGGGCGACGGCAAGCGCCGAAATAGTCAGATGCTCCTGTAAGGCAGTGGCAATTTGAGCCCATCTCTCATCGAAAAAAGCGATCAAGTCGTTCACCTGTTATACCTCCTCTACCGGCGATTCGGCGGCTTCCTGAAGATAACCGTCAGCCAGATGGCGCACGACGCTGCCCCTTGTGATCAGGCCCGCCAAACGGTTGTTTTCGTCGACAACCGCAAGGTTGGACAGTTGATGGCGGCTGAGCAGCTCGACGGCAGCGGGCAGCGGAGTTCCCGTACGGACAGAGTACAGCACAGGCTGCATGACATCGGACACCGTCTTGTTCTCCTCGCCGTATTGATCGAGCACGCGGTAAATGGAGACAATGCCCTGCAGCCGGTTATCCCTGTCCACGATAAAGAGGGAGTCAACCCTGCGCCGTTCCATCACGGTGATGGCTTCGGCCAGCCCGCGTTTGGGCAGCGCCGTCACCGGTCTTGTAACCATCACCTCGTCGACGAGCGGGATTTCATTCATACTCTCGGCTTGGAGCCGCTTTTGGCCGATAAAGGAACGGACGAAGTCGTTTGCCGGATGGCGGAGAATGGCTTCCGGCTTGCCGGTCTGAACCACTTCGCCATCCTTCATCAGAACGATGGTATCGGCTATTTTAATCGCTTCATCCATATCATGCGTGACAAAAATAATCGTCTTGTGCAGCTCCTGCTGGAGCCGGACGAGCTCGTCCTGCAGCTGCTCGCGGCTGATCGGGTCGAGTGCGCTGAACGGCTCATCCATCAGAATGACGTCGGGATCGGCAGCGAGCGCGCGGATAACGCCGATCCGCTGCTGCTGCCCGCCGCTCAGCTCCGACGGGTAGCGTTCCCGGTACACTTCCGGCGGCAGCCCGACAAGCCCAAGAAGCTCATCCACACGCCGGTTGATTCTGGCGGTGTCCCATTTATTCAGCCGGGGAACGACGGCAACATTCCTGCCTATCGTCATATGCGGGAACAGCCCGATGCTCTGGATGACATATCCGATACTGCGGCGCAGCTGCACGGGATCAATTCCCTTTACATCCTGCCCGTTGATCAGCACCGAGCCGCTGGAAGGGGCGATGAGGCGGTTGATCAGCTTCATCGTCGTCGATTTGCCGCAGCCGCTCGGACCGATCAGGACCGAAATTTCTCCTTTTTGAAACTCCAGATTAATATTTTTGAGGGCTTGAAAATCATCGTCGTATACCTTGTGAATATTTTTCAGAATAATCATGCTGTTCCCACCTTTCCTAAAATTTAGCATTTCCATTTCCGTATATTTTTACCCGGAATCCTTACATTCAGATTAAACGGCTCCGAATTTCGATTAAAACGCCAATTCATGCTGTATAATGGTTGCAAACAACATGGTGAGGGAGTTATGGATAATGGAAATTCGGGTGCTGGAACCAGCAGATGCAGAGATCTACCGTGAGCTGCGGCTCAATTCCTTAGTGGAAAGTCCGGAATCATTTTTAACCACGTATGAAATCGAGGGAGAAAGACCCATTGAACAAACCCGGCAAAGGCTTCAGGCAGCGGATAGCATATTTACGTTGGGCGCATTTAAGAATCACGATCTGATCGGGGTTGTCACCTTTGTGCGGGAAAGCCATATAAAAACAGCCCATAAGGGAAATGTTTACGCGATGTATGTCTCGCCTGAATATCGCGGGCAAGGAATCGGCAAGGCCTTGGTGAACGAACTACTTAGAAAGGCGAAAAATGGCGACGGTCTGGAGCAAGTTAATTTAACCGTGAATTCATCCAATACGCAGGCAAAAAGGATGTATGAATCAATAGGATTTGCTACATACGGAACGGAAAGGAACGCCTCAAAATGGAAGGGGCAATATTGGGATGAGGATTTGATGGTGATCAAATTATGATACTAACGAAAAGGGGTTGTTTCCCGGATAGTCAGTTGTCCCAATTAATGCGGAGATAAAGGTGGCGGACAAATAAGTCCTAACGGCTGTGGCATTTTATCATGCTTAGCTGTTTCGATTTTCAGTGGTTGGAAAGGGCCAGGTATTGCCCGGCAGAGGCCTGTTTATTAAATAAGCCCGCGCTTTCAGGCTATCTTAACCTGAAGAGCGGGCTTGTGGTCGACAAGGAACAATAATTCTTGAAGTTATGATTGCAGCTTGCGCAGCTCGAAATCCACTTCAAATGGGCGATGCCACGGGAGGCGTACATTTTCTATACTATAAGTCTCAGCCACAAGTGTTGCCAAATAACGATCATGAAACGCATTGAGCCTAGCCGTTATTAATTCGCAAACCCGTTGTTCATCATCTTCTGCAGGTTTTGCAAGGATGGGATTGCTCTCAAGCAGCTTAGCCGTGTTGATCTCTGCACGCACGACCGTCTGGTAAGCCCAGTCTTCAAGGAAACGGTACAAGAGAAAACGCTGGCTTCGCTGTGACCGCATGGCCCAGTCCATATCATGGCTGCGGTTGTAATAGGATAGTATCACGGCATGAGCGACAACGGTGCCTATTGTATTACCGGAGGTATTCCAACCCGCATAGACTGAAATTTCGCTGAGCTGCCCCAGCTTGTTAAGCAGTTGCATCAAAGTCCGGTCAGCGCCGTTGGAAACGGAGACATCCGCGAGTGCGACAAGCTTGCCTTTGCCGGCGTATGTATGAATAGCCTTGGAAAACTCCATGAGGTTGACTTCTGAGAAATAGGCGCGATGCCTCTCGTGGTACAAAGCATTGGATTCAGCGGCCTCGGCCTGGCTGACAGGGGGAGCATTTACCATCAGAATGAAATCCGCTTCTACAGAGGAATCGGCGATGAAAGCGCCAGCCGCCGTAAGATGCGATTTGATGCTTTCATTCAGCGTGCGGTCCTCATAACGCGGGAAAATAAGAGGACCTTGACTTGAGGAATAACGTACGAACGCTTCCGGGACATAATTTTTCTCCGCGCAGAAAACACGCGCAAGCAGCGTGCAGCCGATTTCATCGGCGCCCGGATAAATGAGGACGCGATCCATCAGATTCCATTCTTCGACCTGAAAGAGCAGCCTGCGCTGTTCCATCGATGTGAAGCCATAAAGGGAATTATCGTCGAGAGGAATAACGAGATGATCGATGATGTTCTCTTGTACGAAACGGATAGACATCGAATTTACCTGTGCGTTGGCCTGCCGTCTGCCGGTAAAATCAAGGAGGAGTTCTCCAGGAATATTTGCTTTAATTTCGCTGAATTGCGACGCTTCATCAGTGGACAGAGCACCGCGCTCTTCTTTGTCTGTCAACCATCCATATCGATGAATGTCGGCTCCGTGAAGTGCATAATAGTCAGGCTCCTCATCGCAGCTGTTGTAAGCAGGCGATCTCATGATCAGATTAAAGGCATAGATGCGGAGCCGCGGGTTGGCTGCTTTGCATCGCTTTAGCAGTTCCAGACGACCGATGCATTGGTCTTGACTGAGCGTATGCAGCCTGGAAGGCACAATCCCTCCGAATACCAGCATGTCGACCGATATAATCAAATAATCCGCATCCTGCGATTGCTCAAGCACCCAGTCCATTAGCGGGGCCGCCTGGGCCGGCTCCTTCTTGTCTCCAAGCATAGCCAAGGGCGGAACCGTCAGCGCCAAATCGCTTATACTGGCAAGCTGCTGCGGATATTTGATATTGCAGGGACGTTCGTCCAGAGGCAGGTAGATGATTTTGGCCATATATGAAAACCTCCTTGTCCGATGAATAAAACTAATTGTATCACAAAAAATAGAAATGGAGAAAAAATTCTCTTTTCATTAAAAATATAAATATTAGCTCTTTAAAGTAGGCTGTTTTGATGATATGATGGGGAAGATTGAGGGCCATGAGGAGCTTCAGATTCATCAACAATGGTTTGGCGCAGTTTTCCTTTCTTTGATTTAATAGAGCCAGCGATATCAATTCATGAACAATTTTTAGAAGAGACGGGGATTTTAGGATGAAAAAGTTTCGTAAGCTGATCAATTCGTCGAACGCGCTTCTTATGATTTCGAGCATCTATAATTCATTAACAAAAGCAGAGAAGAAAGTCGCCGATGCGGTTCAGAATGATCCGGAATACGCTGTAATGGCTACGGTGACAGACCTTGCGGAGAAGGCAAAGGTGGGGGAAACATCCGTCATCCGTTTCTGCCGGAAGCTGGGGTATCGCGGTTATCATGAGTTCAAGCTCTCCATTGCGCAGGATCTCGTGAACGTCCCTTCCCATATAGACGAGGAAATTGAGGAGGAGGATAACAAAGAGGTCATCGCGAGGAAGATTACGCTGAACCATACCAAGCTGCTCGAGAAAACAATGGAGCTGATCAGCTTTGCGGCGGTTGAGGAAGCGGTGGATGCACTGGCTGCGGCGAAACGCATATTCATATATGGCGTCGGATCTTCAGGCATCACGGCCATGGATGCCCATTACCAGTTTCTTAGAATCGGTCTGAACGTGGATGTGCAGCGCGACTCCCATATTATGGCGATGTCCGCCGCTCTGGTGCAGCCCGGCGACACGGTCTTCGGCATCTCGACCTCGGGTAGCACGAAGGATCTGGTCGATTCCATGAAGACCGCCAAACAGAACGGGGCAACGATTATTTGCCTGACCAGCCATGCCAAATCGCCTATTACCAACTATGCGGATATTGTCCTGCTTGTGCCTTCCAAAGAGATGCCATTTCAGGGAGGCGCCTTGTCAACAAAGATTGCCCAAATTCATCTTGTGGATATCATATCGACTCTGTTAACCTTTCAAAGAAAAGAAACCGCGTATGACGCGGTCAAGAAAACGGCCGATGCTGTGGCGGATAAACTGTATTAACAGTTGATGAATCCGTGCCCTTGATGGCCGGAACCACAATCGGTTTTTTTGTTTTATTTTGGAGGAATAATCCTCCTTTACATATAAATATAAAGAATTAATTTAATTTATTCGACATGGGAGGAAACAAAAAATGAAAAAAATCAAGGTTGGTGTCATTGGAATCGGGTCCATCGCGCATATGTTCCACCTGGGGAATTACCGGGATCATCCCGACGTTGAATTGACGGCGGTTGCAGATATTGATTTCAAAAGGGCGCAGCAGGCAGCTGCTGATTTCGGAGGCGCGAACGCTTATGCTTCAGCCGAAGAAATGTTTGCGACGGAGAGACTGGATGCGGTCAGCATATGTACGTTTAATGAATCCCATGTTCAGCTTGCGCTCACCGCACTAAGCCAAGGCGTAGATGTTCTGGTGGAGAAGCCGATGGCGCTTCATGCCGAGGAAGCCCAATTGCTGCGATCGGCTGCAGAAGCTTCGAACAATGTGGTAATGGTCGGCATGAGTCACCGGTACCGGTCGGACTCGCAGGTTATTCAGCAAACGGTGCAAAGCGGAGAGCTTGGCGATATTTATTTTGCCAAAACGAAAATTCTTCGGCGCAGAGGCGTTCCGATTGGCTGGTTCACGTCCAAAACCTACTCCGGGGGCGGGCCTATGATGGACATTGGCGTACACGTGCTGGATTTGGCCTGGTGGATGATGGGAATGCCTGAACCGGATAAGGTAATGGGTAAGCTGTTTCATAAAATTGCACCGTATAAAGCTGATCAATCGCAGGCTTATGTTGCCCATTCGAGAGAGAACAAAGAAGCGGCCGTTTACGATGTCGAGGATCTGGGCACGGCATATATTACATTCAAGAACGGCGCTGTCCTGACTGTGGAAGCGGGCTGGGCGGTCAACGGAAGCCAGGACGATGCGGTGAAGGTGGAGTTGTTCGGCACGAAAGGCGGTGCCAGCCTGGAGCCCTTTTCCCTGTTCAGGGATATGGAGGGCATACCCGTGGAGCATCACCTCCAGGTTCCTTCAAATGACTTGTATAAGCAAGAAATTGATCATTTTATCCACTGCGTACAACACCGGACAGAGCCGATTTCGGATGCAAGGCAGGGTGCTGAAGTGGTAAAGATGCTGGAAGCGATAAGGATTTCCTCGGAAACAAACGATGTCGTCAAGCTGTGGAGAGGTTATTAAGGTTATATTTATGTCATTATATATAACTTGATACTAACATACAGAATAGGGTTAGTCTGTGAAAGGAGCGACAGTGAGGCAATAGGGTACATTTGTTGAAGGACAAAATGTGCCCTTTTCTTATGTTTAGAATGGAGTATTCAGGATTTTTGGCGGCATCTTATTTAGACAGCGCTTTCATTGTGGATATAAAATCCATATGAAATGAAATTGGAGGAGATATTTATTTTTATAACGAATAAAAGAATAAATATCTTTACAGCTGAATGACGCGTTGTTATAATCGAGTCAGAAAGTATGACATGCTTTCTAATCCAGTATTTCGAAAAGGTGGGGGATATTTTGGTTAAGCGTTACAGCACGAAATCAATGGCGTTTGTGGTTGCGGCAATCCTTGTGCTCACGTTGGTATTATCAGGCTGCGGCGGCAGCAATACCCCGAATAACAGTGAAGCGGCATCAGGCGGAGACGGAGGCAATACACCGGCGGCCGCCGCAGAGAAATCCAAGGTTACCCTGTGGTACTTATGGGGCGGTGCGGAAGGAGAAGTGTTGGAAGGACTGATCAAGAAGTTTAACGAGAGTCAAGACAAATATGTGGTTGAAGGCTTGTCCGTTCCGGATGAGCAGAAGGTGAAAATTGCCATAGCGGGCGGAAACGGTCCCGATTTGACGGATTCCTTCGCATCCAATGTGGCGCAATACGCGGAGGAAGGGATTGCGCTGGAGCTTGACAGCCTGATTGAAAGAGATAAATACGAATTGACTGACTTCATTCCAGCCTCTCTGGAGCAGGGCAAATATAACGGCAAATTTTACGCTCTTCCGATGAACACCACCGTACAGGGCCTCTTCTATAATAAAAAGCTGCTTGCCGAAGCCGGGTACACCGAGCCTCCCAAAACAAGCAAAGAGCTTTACGATATGGCGGTCAAAATGACTAAAAAGAACGCTAACGGAACACTGGATGTATTGGGCTTTCCGAGCTATCCGAACTTTTCCTTCCAGGCTTTGGCTTACGGCTTCGGCGGCGAATACGTATCCAAGGATGGAGAACAGGTGCTGTTCAACAGCGATGCCAATCTGGCGGCATTGCAATCCATTTACGACTACAACAAGGAGTTCGGCGTTGACAGCATCAAACGTATTCAGGCCTCGGGCAAATGGCTCGATCCGACAGATCCTTTTATGACCGGCAAGCAGGCCTTCCGCATCGATGGCCCTTGGCTGTCGACCTTTATGAAAAACAACAATATTACCCTTGATTACGGACTTGCGCCGCTTCCTTACCTGGACGGCCATCCGGAGCTTGCAGGCAGCGGGGAGAATCAAAGCTCGATCTTCTATATTGCCAAAAACAGCAAAAACACCGACGGTGCATGGGAATTCATGAAGTTCTTGTTCAGCGCTCCGGAATTGGCCGAATTCACGGCCGGCCTTGGCAACATACCGGCTAATGTGAAAGCGATGGAGGATCATAGGTTCAAGGAAATCCAGGATGCGGATGCATTTATCGCATTATCCAAAAGCGGGAATGTCAAATCGCTCCCCAATATTCCGGCATTGAACGATATTCTCAACAAAGTCGTAAAAGAAGAGGCGGAAGCCGTAGCCAATCTGAAGAAAACGCCTGAAGAAGGTCTGGCAAGCATGCAAAGCCGGACTGAGGCACTGATTAAATAATTCGTCCCCGGCCCGTATCATCGGGCCGGTTCCATGCTTCCATCAGGATGGCAGGGTGGACGTTACGATATCGGGAGGGAAGAAGGGCTAAAGATGAGAATCAAAGAGAACTGGGCGGGGCTTCTGTTTTCAACCCCTTTCATCATCGGCTTTTTACTGTTTACGTTATATCCGACCGGGGCTTCACTCGTGTACAGCTTCACAGATTTCAATTTGTTTAAATCATTGAAATGGGTGGGACTCGACAACTACAAATGGATATTTGAAGATAAAGATGTTTGGATCAGCGTCCGCAATACACTCTATATGGTCGTTTTTGCAACGCCGGTCACGCTTATCGCAGGACTGTTGACTGCCCAATTATTAAATTTGAAGGTAAAGGGACTGCCCATCTTCCGGACCCTATTCTATATTCCTTCCATTGTTCCGGTCATTGCTTCTTCACTGGTGTGGATGTGGGTGCTAAACCCCGGAAGCGGGCTCATCAACTCCTTTCTGGGCATGTTCGGCGTACTGGGTCCGAACTGGCTGCTGGATGCAGCCTGGACGAAGCCGTCGCTTATCCTGATGCTTGCCTGGGGCTGCGGGGGAACGATGATCATTTTCCTGGCTGCGCTGCAGGATGTGTCGCGCAGTCTCTATGAAGCAGCGGATATCGACGGCGCCGGCTCCATCCGGAAGTTTTTCAATGTGACCCTGCCCAGCATCTCTTCCATTATTCTGTTCCAGCTGATTATGAGTCTGATCACCTATTTCCAATTCTTCTCCCAGGCTTTCATGCTTTCCTCGCTTTCGGCATCGGGGCCGGACCAGACGATGCAGGGGCCGGAAAAATCGCTGCTGTTCTATGCAATCCTGCTTTACCGTGAAGCGTTTGTCGACTTCCGCATGGGTCATGCCAGCGCAATGGCATGGGTGTTATTCGTCATTACGGCTCTGGTGACATGGCTTGTATTCAGGGGCTCAAAAAAATGGGTGACTTATGGAGGAGAGTAATCATGCACGCGCTGAAATTCAAAGTCTTTCCTTATACCCTTCTGGTAATATGCAGCGCTGTTTTTGCGGCGCCGCTGCTGTGGCTGCTGTCAACGTCCCTGAAACAGCAGGGAGAGCTGTTTGCTAATCCGCCCATCTACATTCCGAAAGTGCCGCAGTGGAAAAACTATGCCGATGTGTTTGATACGATCGATTTCTTTCGCCTGAGCGGCAATACGCTGTTTATTTCCGTACTGGTGATGGCGGGCGTGCTGATCTCGGCGCCACTGGCGGCTTATGCCTGCTCCCATATTGAATGGTTTGGCAAAAAAATGCTGTTCGCCGTCATTATGGCTACGATGCTGCTGCCCTATCAAGTCACTATGGTTCCACTGTATGTTACCTTCAGCCGTATGGGCTTGGTAGGGACTTATATTCCGCTTATACTGCCGGCATTTCTTGGTGCGGGAGCCGGCTATTATATCTTTCTGATGCGGCAGTTTTTTCTCACGCTGCCACATTCTCTGATCCAGGCGGCCAGAATTGACGGGGCGTCGGAACTCCGAATTTATATTCAAATCATACTGCCGCTTTGCAGGCCGGTGATTGCAACGGTTGGGGTGCTTGCCTTCCTGGCCACCTGGTCCGATTTTCTGGGGCCGCTGCTTTATTTGAACAATGAGAAAAACTATACGTTATCGCTTGGATTATATGCATTCATGCAGACCCACTACATCGAATGGGAGCAGCTTATGGCAGCCAGCGCGATGTTTACGCTTCCGATTATTATTGTTTTCTTTTTTGCCCAGAAACAGTTTATGGAAGGGATCGCTCTGACCGGCATTAAAGGCTGATGCCCGTAATCGTTAACCGACTGCTGCACAATGTCCCCAACGAGAAGAGTTTCACCAAATTTCATAGATAAGGGAGAAGTGCAATGACAGGTTTATTGAAGAGAGGAATTATCGTATCCTGTCAGGCATTGCCCGGCGAACCTTTGTACGGCGGAGATACGATGGTCAAGATGGCGCTTGCGGCAGAGCTCGGCGGAGCTGTCGGCATCCGCGCCAATGGCGCGACGGATATTGACGCCATCAAACACGCGACTGCGCTTCCTTTGATCGGTTTGATCAAACAGACGATACCGGGCTCCGACATTTATATCACGCCGACGCTGACAGAAGCGGCGGCCGTCGTCAATGCCGGGGCGGATATTGTAGCCATGGATATGACGAACCGGGAGAACAGATACATCCGGGTGCGCGAGCTTCTGGATTATGTGCATAGCAAGGGCCGCTTGGCGATGGCTGATATTTCCAATTATGCAGAAGGACTTGAAGCGGAGAAGATGGGCTTCGACTATGTGTCGACCACCATGTCCGGCTATACGCCTTACAGTCCGCAGCTTTCGGGGCCGGATATTGCTCTTGTGCGCCGCCTTAGCGGATCCTTGCGCGTGCCTCTGCTGCTGGAGGGAAGAGTATGGCGCCAGGAAGATGTGCGGCTGGCCCTGGAAGCGGGGGCGCAATATGTTGTGATCGGGAGCGCGATTACACGTCCGCAGCTGATTACGGAAATGTACTCATCGATGATGGATGGATGGTTGACTGAACATCAAATGATTGCGGAGAAAGAAGGAGCGCCCGAATGAAAACAAGTCTTAGTGTATGGAGTCTGCACCAGGCCATGTTTGCCAAAGAGATGGACAACGCAGCCTTCGTCGAATTTGCCGCTGCGGCGGGAGTCGAAGGCGTGGAGCTGCTCAGCGTCTTCTGGAATGATGACGGCGGGGAAATCGGGCGGATCCGGGATGCTCTTGCCCGGACGAACCTTGCCATGGCCTGTTTCGGCGCATGCAACAATCTTTGTGCGTCCGATGCCGATGAGCGCACCAGGCAGCTGGCGGACATTACGTCTTCGGTTGACCGGGCCGTAACGTTCAGGGCCAGGGTCGTGCGTGTTTTCTCGGGAGACAAGGCCGGAGATGTGTCTTATGAGCAAGCAAGCGACTGGATTATCGACGGTCTTAAGGAAGCATCGGCGTATGCCGCAAGCCAAGGGGTTACCCTTTGTCTTGAAAATCATGGTTTGTTCGCCGGCAAAGCGGAGCAGGTGCTGAATGTGATTCGTGAAGTGGGCTCGGAGCATCTGCGCAGCACCTTCGATACCGGCAATTTCCTGCTTGTTGACGAGAGCCCGAGCGAAGCAGCCGTGAAGCTGGCGGATCATATCTCGCATGTCCATCTCAAGGATTTTGCCCTCGTGGAGCAGGATTATGAAGGCAAGATCTATACCTCGCTGTCCGGTCAGCGGTATGCGGGTTTTGCGCCCGGTGAAGGCTCGGTGGATCTGCCTTTTATACTGGGGCATCTGAAGGATAACGGATATAACGGCAGGCTCACGGTGGAATATGAAGGAGACGAAGAACAGAAACAGGGCTCGGAGCGCTCCATACTCAATCTCCGCCGCATGCTGTCCGCTTTATGAGAATAGGCAGCAGCGGACTTCCGGCACTCCGGAAGAGAGGAAGGAGCGATTGGCATGATTCCTGCTTTTCCTGAAGGGGAGGTCGCGCTTGGGATCGATATCGGAGGCACGAAAATCCGGTTCGGTCTCGTTCAAAGCAGCTGCGACATTTTATATCAATACACACTGCCGACGATGGCTGCCGAACGGCGGGTCATGGAGCAGGTTTTTCGCGGTATCGAAATTATGCTCGCAGCCTGGGAGCAGCGTTGCGAGGGCAGGCAGCTGTCGGGGATCGGCATCGGAAGCGCAGGACAAATCGACTTTTCCGAAGGCATCGTCCATTATGCGAATGATTTGATTCCCGGTTATACCGGCACGCCGGTAAAAGCGCTGGTGATGCGGCGTTGTGGTCTGCCTGTCTTTGTCGATAACGACGTGAATGTATTGGCGCTTGCGGAATCCTTCTTCGGGGCGGGGAAGAACGCGTCCAACATGGTCTGCCTGGCGCTCGGCACCGGAGTGGGAGGGGCAGTCATCACAGGGGGCTCACTCGTTCATGGCATAAACGGCGGGGCCGGGGAAATCGGCCATCTGAGTGTCGATTGGCAGGGTCCGCGCTGCATGTGCGGCAATATCGGATGCCTGGAGCTTTATGCGTCAGGCACCGGTATTGTAAACCGGTATGTGATGAAAAGAGAGCTTGCAGGTCTTGATTTTGCGGGAAAAGATACCGCAGCAGGCGATGTTATTGCCCGCTGGCGGGAAGGCGAGCCTCTGGCGGTTGAGGTGATGAACGAGGCGATCGCCGCGCTTGGTACGGCTGTTACAAGCCTTATTCATATTTTCAACCCGGAGCTGATTATCATTGGCGGGGGTATTGCGGGACTTGGAGAGCCTCTGCTTGCTCCTCTGCGAAGGCTGATTGAAAACAGATCGATGCCGTCGATGCTGTCCTCAGTGAAAGTTGTCCCCGCCGAGCTGGGCGAAGCCAGCAATATGGTAGGGGCAGCCATCCAGGTATGGGCGTATTCCTGAGACGGGGCTTCATCCTGGGGAAGGGGGAAGGGACATGAACGGACGGAAAATCGCGTATCTGGACGGATTGCGGGGCCTGGCTGCATTAGCAGTTGTTCTGGCTCATTATTTTCAGGTATTTGTGCCAGCCATGTTCGAGAACAGAATGGACATTTCCCATTTTGCCTTTGACCGCGTTGTGCCCAAGACGCCGTTGAATGTGCTCTATAATGGCAATTTTGCCGTCTGCCTGTTTTTTGTGCTGAGCGGTTATGTGCTGAGCTGCCGTTTTTTTCGTGATCATGACCGGGGATTAATAGCAGGCTCCCTGATCAGGCGCTACTTCCGGCTAGCCGTGCCTGCTTTTGTGTCGGTGCTGCTCGCTTATACGGTTATGGCTCTGGGGTTGAATACGTATGGGGAGATTCAGGCGCTTACGCTTTCGCCGATGCCAGACCCCTATGCGGTAATGCCCGGCTTCGGAGAGATGGTTTGGCAGACGCTATTTCATACCTTCTTTACGTACGGGATGGCTTATAATCCCGTTCTCTGGACCATGACCTATGAGCTACTCGGTTCATTCATGGTTTTTGCGGTCCTGCTTCTGCTGGGCACCTCACCGATCCGTTTTGTCGTTTATGCGGCGGGGATCTGGTTTTTCCGGGATTCCTATTATCTGGGTTTCTGGTTCGGCATGCTGCTAAGCGATTTGACCAACAGCTCCACCGCAAGCAAGGTCCGTATCCCGTCCAGGGCGGCAGTTGGTCTGCTCACGCTCAGCGGTTTGTATTTGGGCTCTTATCCTTATGTCAGTCCGACGGGCTTTTTCTACCAATGGCTTCCCCTTGGCGGAGGCTTTCCGAATGCTATTGCCTACCGGACACTGGGCGCGCTGCTGGTTATTGTGTCCCTTCTTAACAGCTGCAGCAGCCAGCGATGGCTGGAGAGCCGGCCAGCCGTTTATCTGGGCCGGTTGTCGTTTTCGCTGTATCTTGTTCATTTTGCCGTATTATGCAGTTTGTCGGGCTATTTGTTCAAGTTATTCTCCGGCAGTTTCAGCTATGGCTGGAGCTTCGTACTAACAACGGTATTGTCCCTTCCGTTTATATTCGTATTGGCTCATCTTCTGTACGTAGGGGTGGACAGCAGGATCGTAAAGCTGCTTTCCCGCGTGCATGTTCCAGGGCACCGGCGGAGAGCGGGACGGCATGCCGTATCTGTCCCGGCGAATCAGACCAAAAATATGTGAGGACACCAAAATATCAATTGACCCAAACACGGACCCTTCGGTTTCCGTGTTTTTTTGTTCCCAAACAACGAATTTCAGGATAAAAAAGCAGCCAAGCCGCCCCGGTGGAATGACATTTACCAGGTTTATCCGTTTTCATAGACCCTTACATGAACTTAAGCAAACCTTAACACGCGCTACATATCGACAAGATAAGCTTGATTACAGGACGGAATGAGAGGAGAGAAACAGCTATGACGCTTACTTACATTAATCAAGAAGCGCGCAAGCGCAAGCCATTGTCCCCGGAGCCGGTTATCGATGAGACAGCGGTCGTCCAGCGCAGCCGTCTGGGAGAGTGGACAGCTGTCGGCGCAAGAAGCCGCATGATGGAGAGCACGATGGATGACTACAGCTACTGCGTAGATGAGGCGATTATCCATTACGCGAAGATCGGCAAATTCTGCAATATCGCCTCCCATGTCTGCATCAATCCGGGCAACCATCCGATGTGGCGCGTTACGCTGCACCATGCGACCTACCGCCGCGTTTCCTACGGCTTCGCCGAGACGGACGACGAGCAGTTCTTCGACTGGCGCCGCTCGCATCCTGTCCATATTGGCCATGATGTGTGGATCGGCCACGGAGCGACGATCATGCCCGGCGTCACTATCGGCAATGGCGCAGTGGTCGGATCGGGGGCGGTTGTGACGAAAGATGTGCCGGCGTTCACAATTGTTGCGGGCGTTCCCGCCAAGCCTATCCGCGAGCGTTTTCCGAAGGAAATTGTTGAAAAATTGGAGCGAATCGCCTGGTGGGACTGGACTAGAGAGCAGCTGGAGGAGCGCTTTGCCGACTTTTATGACCTCGAGCAATTTCTCGGAAAATATGCATCTTCATAAAAACGATATAAACATTTAACATTCACATGATGTTTACAAGTTAGGTTCAATGAAACAAGTCGTATCAAAAGGAGGTGAAACGCCAATCATGCAACGATTCGTTAAGCAGCAGGTTCCCGAATACCAGATCATTGCCGACAAGCTGTTCGCGGAAATTCAGGCCGGCCAATACCGCGAAGAGGGCAGGATGCCTTCCGAGCAGGTGCTCTGCAAGAGATTCCGCGCCAACCGTTATACGATCCGCCAGTCGCTTGATCTGCTCGTTCATACCGGAGTCCTGCGTCCGCATCAGGGAAAAGGCTACTTCCTGTGCGAGAAACCGCTGGACATTCAATATACGATTACTCCGGCGATGCGCTTCTCCGACGTTATCCGCCAGCTTGGCCGCCGTCCGGAAGCGCAGCTGCTGAACCGCGAATGGATGGCAGCACCGGCGGTTGTTGCCGAGGGACTTGATCTGCAGGAGGGAGATCCGGTATACCGCTTGCAAATATTGCGGCTTGCGGACGATGTGCCGCTCTCATGGAATGAAACATGGCTGCCGGCCGCTTATTTCCCGAAGCTGCTGGAGACGCTCGCCAATATGACTTCTTTGTATTACTTGCTGGAGCAGCAGTATGGCATGCAGCTTTTCCGCATTTGCTCCTCATTCCGTTCGGGGAACCCGACCTTGGCTGAAGCCGGCATGCTGCAAATTTCGCCCAACACAAGCATCCTTCATATCGAAAGCGTCATGAGAGATCAGCACGGCCGCCGGGTCGAATTGACCTCCGCCAAATATCGCGGCGATTTATGCAAGGTATCGATACAGTTTGAAGAGTAAGGATTGGTCCAAAAATTCGGAGGTGCTTATAAAGTGAAAAAGCGTTATACGAATATTTTTCTGACTATTCTGACAATTACGTCCATTTTATTGATGATTGCCGGCTGCGGCAAGGCCGATTCCACGGCAGATGCTGCAAACAGCGGCGGTCAGAACGCGGCGCCTGCTGCAGAAGACAGCAAGAAGGACTGGCCGGAGGTGCTTCGTCTGGGCGTGCTCCCCGGCGAGGAAGAAGGCAAATTGTCGCGGGGCAACAAGCAGTTTGCCGAGGATATGGGCAAAGCGCTAGGCATCAAGACGGAGCTGTATGTGGGCGAGGATTACACGGCGGTTATTGAAGCGATGCGCACGAAAAAAATCGATATCGCCGGATTCGGCCCGTTCTCGTACATCATTGCCGCCGAGCGCAGCGGCGCGATTCCATTCGCCGTGAAGGCTCTCAGCAAGGAATCAGCGTTCTATCACAGCCAGATCGTGGTTCCCGCTAATTCCCCGGCAAAGTCAATCGCGGATCTGAAAGGCAAGACGTTCCTGTTTGCCGACGCGGCATCGACCTCGGGCCATCTGTTCCCGCGGATGATGATGATTAAAGAGCTTGGCATTACCAATGATCAGGTTGAATCCTATTTCTCCAATGTATCGTTCTCCGGTGGTCACGACAAATCGATTATTGCCATTGCCAAAGGACAAGCCGATGGCGCCGGCGTATGCGATACCTGTATTCAACGCGTTGTCGACGCAGGCTTGGTCAAGGCGACGGATTACCGCGTCATCGGGACATCCGATCCGATTCCAGGCTCTCCGCTTGCGTATCGCGGCGATCTGCCGGCTGATCTGGTGCAGAAGATCAAAGACTTTGTGTTCGGCTATGACAAACAGAATCCGGATTTCTTCAAGGACAGCAACACCACTGCCTATTTCCCGGTGGATGACTCGGATTACCAGGTTGTCAAGGATACGGCAAAAGCGCTGAATATGAGCCCCGAAGAGCTGCTGAAATAAGATGAGGATTTGGCCTGGCGGCGAAGTTAGTCTCACTTTAAAAAGGTTCAGATTTGACGGCTTGGCTTGATCGATCTGGGCTTTTAAAAAAGGGCGGTGTGCGAAAGAATGTCTTCTTTACTGGAAATCAAAGAGCTGAGCAAGGTATATGCGGACGGAACGGCCGCGCTGAAGAGCGTCAGCTTCTCCGTAAGCAGCGGAGAGTTCGTGGCCATTATCGGTCCAAGCGGCGCCGGCAAAAGCACGCTGCTGCGCTGCATCAACCGGCTGGTCAAGCCAAGCGGGGGCGCGATCCGGTTCCAGAATATCGACGCCGCCGGGGCAACCCGCCGGCAGGTGCGCAATTTGCGGCGCCAGACGGGAATGATCTTTCAAGGCTACAATCTGATCGAGCGGGTTACGGTGCTGCGCAATGTGCTGCACGGACGGCTCGGCTATATGAACGCGGTCAGCGGATCGCTCGGCCTCTTCTCCAGGAAGGACGTGGAGGATGCCAAAGCGATTCTGCACCGGCTCGGCCTGTCGCAGCAGATCTACAAGCGGGCCGACGAGCTTAGCGGCGGACAGCAGCAGCGGGTCGGCATCGCCCGGGCGCTGTCGCAGAAGCCGCAGCTTATATTGGCCGACGAGCCGATTGCAAGCCTTGATCCGGTGACGTCCAAGACGATCATGGAGCATCTGAGCGCGATTTGCCGGGAGGACGGCATCACCTGTATCGTAAACCTTCATCAGGTAGAGATAGCCCGCGATTACGCGACAAGAATTATCGGCATCCACAAGGGCGAGGTCGTGTTCGACGGTGCTCCTTCCGCACTGACGGAGGATGTGATTCACCGCATTTACGGCGCTGCGCCGGATCGGAGGGAGCAGGATGGAGAAGCGCTTGCTCGAGCTTAGACGCCAAAAGAAGCTGCAGACGCTGATAGCCCTCGCTATTGGTCTGGTGCTTGTGATCGGCTCGGCCGTGCGCACCCATTTTACGGCGTTTACGCTGTTCGAAGGGATCGGCGAAATGTTCAAGTTCGTTTTCAACGACTTTTTGCCGCCCGATCTTTCGACACTGCATGAGCTGCTCGGTCCTGCGCTCGATACGATATATATGAGCTATATCGGCATGGTTATCGGTGCGGTCATCTCGCTTGTGCTCGCTTTTCTGGCTGCGCAGACGACTTCGCCGCATCGCGGCATTCAGGTGGCGACGCGGGCTTTCGCCTCGGTCATGCGCAATATTCCGACTTTGATCTGGGCCATCGTGCTTGTCGCCGCCTACGGGCTGGGTACGCTCGTCGGCACAATGGCGCTTATTATTACGGCTATCGGCACGCTGACGCGGGCCTACGCGGAAATCCTGGAAGAGATCGATATGGGCCAGGTGGAGGCGGTGCGCGCGACGGGCGCCTCGTATTTTCAAGTGCTTTCGCAGGCGGTGTTTCCGCAGTTTTTTCCCGGTTTCATCGCTTGGTCGCTGTACAAGCTGGAGCTTAATGTGCGGTCCTCGACGATCATCGGCATGGTTGGGGGCGGCGGACTGGGCTTTGTCATTCAGAAGGGACTGAAGCTGTTTCAGTTCAAGGAAGTGAGTCTGGCTATCATCCTGGTGCTGCTTCTTGTGGCCGGTACGGAATTTGTGACCAGTAAAATCAGGGAGAGGATCATATGAATACGGAATATGTGACAGGACCGAAGCTGCTGGAGCGGGAAGGACGGCTGGCTTCGCAGCAGGAAAGCAAGCCAACGCGCAAGAAACGCGATCCCGTGCTGGCGGCGGCGGCAGTGTTCGGCGCAGTGTTCTTCGTCTTCTGTCTGGTGCAGATGAATTTCGACTACTCGCTGCTGATGCATGGGACGGGCAAGCTGTTCTCGCTTCTTGGCCAGATGTTCCCGCCCAACGCGGCAGACTGGAATTATGTACTCGCAGCGGCGTTGGAGTCGCTGGAGATTGCGCTGGTAGGTACGGCGCTCGCAGTCGTTCTGGCGTTCTTCCTGTCTTTTGCCGCAGCGGCCAATGTGTCGCCGCGCACAGCGTGGGCGGTCAAGGGCGCGGCCTCGCTCATCCGGGCGATTCCGACGCTGGTCTGGGCGCTCCTGTACATCGTTGCCGTTGGCATGGGACCGCTCCCGGGCATTCTGGCAATCGGGACCCATGCGGTCGGGATGCTGGTGAAAATGTTCGCACAGTCGATCGAAGAGGTCAATCCCGGCGTCATCGAGGCGCTTGAGGCGACCGGAGCGGGGAAGCTGCAAATCATCGCCCAGGGCATTCTGCCGAGTGTTGCGACTTCGTTCGTGGCGTGGAGCGTGTTCCGGCTGGAAATCGATATCGGGGAGTCGACGATTCTTGGAGCGGTGGGAGCCGGTGGAATCGGCTTTGAAATCGCCAATGCGATGCGGATGTACGAATTCGACAAAACCTTTTTTGCGGCGCTGGTCATCTTCGTGATGGTATTCAGCGTGGAATGGCTGAGTAATCGGATGAAACTGAACGTCAAGTAGGAGAGTGGGGAGCAGGCATGAAAAAATCACAGATCACCCGCATTTTGATCGAGGGCTCGGCGCAGCTGCCGGAGAAGCTGGCTAAGTCCGTGGAGGAGCGCTACGCGGTTGCCGTCGTGAAGACGCCGGAGAACAGCCTGGTGCTGGCCAAAGCGCGCGATTCGGTCTCGCAGGAGCCGTTTTACCTGACAGAGGTGCTGGTGACGGAATGCACGGTGTCGATCGAGGGTACGTTCGGCTACGGTATTCTGATGGGTGACCGCCCTGAGCTGGCTTATTATCTGGCGATCGTGGACGCGGCGTTCAACAGGCAGCTGCCGGAAACGGAAGGCTGGGAGGCGCTGCTGCTGGAAGAGGAGCGGGCGCTATTGGACCGCCGGCTGCGCGAGCAGGAGCTGGCCATGGCCACGAAGGTGCAATTTGAGACGATGGAGGAATCGTATGATCGCGCAAAATGAGACGCTGTTCGATCCCGTTCATGATACGCAGCAGCTGTATCGGGAGCTGCTGGACGCATTTGCCGAACCCGGCAAGGTGAAGAAGGCCGCGCGGCTGACGGCCGGCGAGGCGGAGCTGAAGCCAGGCAGCCGCATGATCGCTGCGCTCGCGCTGACATTGCTGGACAGTGAGGTGCGCTTCGCGGTGGACAATGACGACGCGCAGCAGACTGTCGCTTTTATCCGCATGCATACTTTTGCAAGGGCGGTGCTGCCTGCCGAAGCGGATTACCTATTCGCTGACGGACGCGGTGCGCTGCCTGACTGGACAGCCCATGTCATGCTCGGCACTCTTCTGGAGCCGGAGCAAGGAGCTACACTGTTTCTGCAGGTAGATGAACTGACAGAGGATGAGGGAACCGGGCATGCCGCCAATATGCGGATGCTTACGCTGTCCGGACCTGGTGTGCCGGGAGAACGGAAGATGCTTGCCGCCGGGCTTGCAGCAGAGTGGCTGGAGCAGCGCCGGCTGTGGAATGCCGAGTACCCGCTTGGAGCCGACGTGGTGCTGTACACGGAAACGGGCAAGCTTGCCGCGCTGCCGCGGACGACGAAAGTCATATAAGGAAAGTTCCGATATGGGAGGTTGAGACCGCATGGCTTATGTTGCAGTAACGGGCGGAAGAGAAGCAATCGAGAAAGCAAACGAGTTGAATCATTATTACCGGCTGAAGGAATCGGAGACCGCGCTGACTCTCGGCATGATTGAGAAGCAGATGCGCCTCTTGATCGACCGGATCATGGGCGAAGCCGGTCTGTATGCGCCGGAATACGCGGCGCTTGCGCTCAAGCAGGCGGAAGGCGATCCCGCCGAGGCGGTATTTCTGCTCAGGGCGTACCGGTCCACTCTTGCGCGCAATCATGTGTCGCGTGTGACGGACACGTCGGAGATGCGGGTTATCCGCCGTATTTCCTCTTCGTTCCGTGATTTGCCTGGCGGGCAGGTGCTTGGACCGACCTACGATTATACCCACCGGCTGCTTAATTTCACGCTGCGGCAGGAGAGCAGCGAGGATATTCAAGCGTTTCTCGAGGATTTCGTGCAATCGGAGACCAGAGAACGTCTGACCGAGGTGCCGACCTTCCGCAAGGTCGCCGATCTGCTACGCGAGCAGGGGCTGATGCCGGAGATGAAGGAACGTCGCGACAGTGAGCCATTCGATATTACGAGGCGGAAGGTGATCCTTCCCGCGACGCGCTCGGCGAGGCTGCAGATGCTGGCCCGCGGCGAGACGGGGGCGATGACGGCGCTCGCTTACAGCTCGATGCGCGGCTATGGCGCGGTGCATCCGACAATCGGCGAGCTGCGCGTCGGTTACGCGGAGGTAACGATTGCCCATCCATATGGGGCAGGCGACCCGGATGACAGCCTGTATCTGGGCGAAATGATGGTAACCGAGGTCGAGTCGATCAATTCTTTCAAGCAAAACGCAGAGACGGGCGAGATTCATTTTGTGATGGGCTACGGACTGGTTCTGGGACAAAACGAGCTGAAGGCGATCTCCATGTCGATTCTGGAGCGCAGTCTGGAGACGGAAGGCACCTCGCCGACGCAGGATGAGGAATTCGTCCTTACGCATATCGACAGCCTGGAATCAACTGGCTTCGTATCGCATCTGAAGCTGCCGCATTACATCACCTTCCAGTCGTCGCTGGACCGGATCCGCAAGGCTCAGAATGAGAATCCAACGTCAACGAAAAGTACGGAGGTCGAAGATGGAAAAACAGAGCATAAAGCAGCCGTCGAAGTATAATTTTGCTTTTCTGGACGAAGGCTCGAAGCGCGAAATCCGCCGCAAGACGCTGAAGGCAGTCGCCATTCCCGGCTACCAGGTGCCGTTCGCATCCCGCGAGCTGCCGATCGGCCGGGGCTGGGGCACCGGGGGGCTGCAGCTGACGCTGTCGTTGATCGGCCGCGGCGATACCGTCAAGGTTATTGACCAAGGCAACGACGACAGCGTCAACGCTGTCAGCATACGCAAATTGATCGAGGATACGAGCGATATCGCAACAACCGAGGATACGGAGGAGGCGACGCTCATTCAATCGCGCCACCGCGTACCGGAGGAGAAGCTGAAGAACGGTCAGGTGCTGGTGCTGCAGGTGCCGCAGCCGGAGCCGCTGCGCAAGGTGGAGCGGAAGGAGCAGCTCACCCGCAGGCTGCATGCGGAGATGGATTACAGCGCGATCTGGCTGACGCTGTACGAGAGCGTCGTCAAGTGGGGCAGCATTACGCTCGGCGCCGATTATCCCGTACTCGTGCATGACCGCTATATTATGGCCCCCAGCCCGATTCCGCGCTGGGACAATCCGAAGCTGCACCAGGCCGAGCACCTGACTTTGCTCGGAGCGGGCCGGGAGAAGAAGATTTATGCCGTGCCGCCTTATACGAATGTCGTACCGCTGCAGTTCGAGGACTATCCGTTCGAGGTCGAGAGCTTCGAGGGCAAAGCATGCTGCCGCTGCGGCAGCGTCCATTCCTTCCTCGATGAGGTGACGGACGGCGCGACAGGCCAGATTCTGTACCAATGCTCGGATACGGCATTTTGCCGGAAAACGATAGAAAGAAGGGGATCCCATGCCGCTTCCATCCACGCTTGAAATGAATCAGGACACTGATGCAATCGCCGCCGCCAGTGAGCGGCCGATGCTGCGGGTGCGGAATATGAATAAACGGTTCGGGAGCGGCTGTGACCGCTGCAGGGACGCAGGCCCTGAAGACAAGAGCAACCGCTGCGAGCATTGCGGCTCGGTCATGGCCTGCATCGATCTTAATTTCGACCTGTATCCGGGTGAAATTCTCGGGGTTGTCGGAGAGAGCGGCTCGGGCAAGAGCACGATGGTGCGCAGCCTCTACTTCGATGAGGATGCGACATCCGGGGAGATGTTCGTGGATTCCTATAAGCGCGGGGAAGCCAATCTGCTGACTGAATCGGCTCAGCAGAAGCGTTATATCCGCAACCACGTTATGGGCATGGTCTATCAGAACCCTTATCTCGGGCTGCGCATGAACTACTCCAGCTCCGGCAATATCGCCGAGAAGCTGTTTGCCGCCGACTATTTCCACGTTGGCAAAATTCGCGAGCGGGCTGCCGAGCTGCTTGGACGGGTGGAAATTCCGCTTGGCCGGATGGACGAGCCGCCGAAGCATTTCAGCGGCGGGATGCAGCAGCGCGTGCAGATTTCCAAGGCGCTGGCGAATAACCCGCCATTGCTGCTGCTTGATGAAGTAACAACGGGACTCGACCTGTCCGTTCAGGCGCGCGTGCTCGATCTGATCCGCAGCCTGCGCCGCGAGCTGAAGGTCGCGATGATTGTCGTCTCGCATGATCTGGGCGTTATCCGCATGCTGGCGGACCGGACGATGGTGCTGCGTCAGGGAAGAATGATCGAGATGGGCTTGACTGATCAAATTTTGGAGGACCCGCAGCATCCGTACACGCAGCTGCTGGTTCATTCCTTGCTGTAAGGGAGGGCATCACAGATGCTGGAGGTTATCAACCTGACCAAGTCCTTCGAGCTTCACGTCTCGCAAGTCGGCAAGGTCTATCCGATTCGGGAATTGTCGTTCAATGTCCGCCAGAGCCGTTTTCTTGGCATTGCCGGTCCGAGCGGCATCGGCAAATCAACGATTCTGAAATGCATATACCGCACATATGTTCCAAGCTCCGGCCAAATCTGGTACGACTCGCTGCAGGAAGGCCGCATCGATCTGGCGCAGGCCGACGACCGGACAATGATCCGGCTGCGCGAGCGGGAGCTTGGCTATGTCTCGCAATTTCTCAAGGTCATTCCCCGCGTTCCCGCGCTTGACGTGGTCGCGGAGAAGCTGCTCCCTCTTGGCTGGTCGCAGACCGACGCCCGCAAGGAAGCGGAGCAGATGCTGGAGCGGCTTCGCATCCCGCAGAAGCTGTGGCAGGCTTTTCCCGCCACCTTCAGCGGCGGTGAGCAGCAGCGGGTCAATCTGGCGCGGGCATTTATCGTCCGGCCGCGGCTGATGATTCTTGACGAGCCAACCGCTTCACTTGACCGCGAGACCACTTCGGCGGTTATAGAGATGCTGCAGGCAATGAAGCAGGAAGGCACGACGATGGTCGGTATTTTTCACGATTGGGATGTTATGGAGCAGGTGGCCGATGACATTCTGGATATTAGCCGCTCCGCTGGCGATGACGCCGTGCCGGATGCGGTAACCGCGGCTGCCGGGGCGGAGTAGAAGCCCCGCTGCCTTGGCGGAGAGTGCGGAGTTTATACCCTTGCCGTTACGGCTAGCCGTACGTGAAACCGACTGACTCTGGAGAGGAGATCTGGCAATGAAGCGAACGCAACGGATTTACGGCGGAAACATCGTGACGCCGCAGGGTGTCATTCATGGAGGCACCATCACAATCGAGGACGATACGATCACCGAGGTGCGTGCGGGCACGGGAGGTCTGCCGCTGCCGGGCGATGTCGACGCCACGGGGCTGTGGGTGCTTCCGGGCATGATCGATTCGCACAGCGATGCCATCGAGCATGAAATCTTTCCCCGTCCGACGAGCTGTCTGCCCGTAGACATCTCATTTTATGAGCTGGAACGCAAGCTGGCCGGACAAGGCGTGACGACGATTTACCATTCGTTCAGCCTATGGGGCGACGAGCGCAATAACGAAGCGCGGAAGAATGCCAGCGTCCAGCAATATATCCGTAATATACGCGAGCTGCGCGAGGAGAAGCATATGCTCCGGCACTGCATCCACGTGCGCTACGAAATGACGAATCTGGCCGGTGTTCCCTTCGTAGAGGAGTTTCTGAACAACGGGGAGATCGAGCAGCTGTCCTTCATGGATCATACGCCTGGTCAGGGGCAATACCGCCAGCCTGACATTCAGGTCAAATATATCATGGGCAAGCAGAACAAGACCGAGGAGGAAGTGCTCCGCCAGCTGGAGGAGAGAAAAAAATTCCCCAAAGCCGATCCTGCGGATTTGCAGCGGCTGGCTGATTTGGCCCGCAGCCAGGGTATTCCGCTCGCTTCCCACGATGACGACACGCTGGAGAAGCTGGACCGCGTTGCAGGCTGGGGCGCGACGATCAGCGAGTTCCCGATCACGCTGGAAGTAGCGGTGGAAGCGAAGCGCCGCGGCCTGCATGTTGTCATGGGAGCGCCTAATGTACTGCTTGGCCGCTCCCACAGCAACAATCTGTCGGCGCTTGATGCGATCCGTGAAGGCGTGGTCGATATGCTGTGCTCGGACTATTATCCGCCATCGCTGCTGCAGTCGGTCTTTTTGCTTCACAGCCTGGGCTATGAGCTGCCTTACGCCGTCAATCTGGTATCGCGCAATCCGGCCGTCGCGCTTGGCATCGACAACCGGACCGGATCGCTTGAGCCGGGCAAGTCGGCGGATATTCTGCTTGTCGGTCTGCATCGCGACCGTCCGATGATTGAGAAGGTGTTTGTCGAGGGCAATATTGTGTGTCAGATGTCTTATCGCCAGGGACTGGCAGTCTCTTCACTGTAGGGAAGGAAGTGCATGAAGATGCATATAGAAGCGATGGGCGTCAGCCTGCTGTCCAATGATACGGTGAACGCTCCGGACCGCTTGGAGGCAAAGCTGGCGAAAATTCAGGAGCTCGGCTTCGGGGCCGTTGAGGTGCCCATTCATGGAATGAACATTATCGTCAACGGCCGGCTCAATACAGACAGATTGGACCGTTATGTCCGGCTGTTCAGGCAATTCTCCCTGCAGGTTACAACCCATGCCCCGTTCGAAATTAATTTGTTCCGCAGGGGCGAGCTGCTCAAGGAGCGGCAGGTGCTGCATGCCGCGATTGAGATCAGCGGCGCTCTGGGAGCTTCGGCGATGGCCTATCATCCCGCCCGCTTCGTCGGCGAGGAAGAGCTGGTATACCGGCATGAATGGCCGGCGTATACAGCGGGGGAGCAGGAGCTGCTGCTGGAGCGGGAGCGGGAGGAGCTGCGGATTGCCGGCGATCTGGCCCGCTCGAACGGCGTGAGAATCGGGATGGAGAATATGCGGCCGTATCTGGATTGCCCGCATTATTGCTATGCGGTGCGGCCTGCACTGCTGGCCGAGCAGATGAAGCTTATCGATCATGCCAGCGTCGGTCTTACATTGGACACGGGACATCTGCTGCTGGCAGAACGGATGTATGGGCTTGACTGGCAGAAGGAGCTTGAGGCGATGGCGCCTTACGTATTCCATCTGCATGTCCACGACAACTTCGGTGAGCCGAATTTCTCGCTGGAGAAGAACCAGTATGATCTGATTCCGCATGGCCGCGGCGATATGCATATGCCGATCGGCAGCGGCGAGGTGCCTTTCCGTGAAATTGCGTCGCATCTGGCTCCGTACTTCAAGGGCTTCCTGATGCATGAGGTGCGTGAAGTATATGAACAGGAATGGCCGCAGCTGATCGGACGGATGGAGCGGATGCTGCCCCAGGCGGAGCAAATGCCGGACCGCAATTCGGCAATCGGCTGAAAGGAGACTGTGATCGCTTATGATGAAGGCAACGACGGGTATAACGGACCTGCACTGCCACACCAATGCCTCGGATAATACTTTTTCCGTGGAGGAAGTGGTCCGGCAGGCTTCGGAAGCGGGGGTTGCGACACTTGCGATCACCGACCATGATACGACGGCCGCCGTTCCGGCCGCGCTTCGTCTTGGCGCGGAGCTTGGCGTGGAGATCGTGCCGGGCATTGAAATATCCGCCTACGACTTCGACCGCAAGCGGCGGGCTCATATTCTCGGCCTCTTCGTCCGGCCGGAGCATTCTTCGCTCGCTCAGCTGTGCGCTCCGACCGTGGAGCTGCGCAGCCGGTTGTCCCAGGAGATGACGCAAAGGCTGGCCGCTGCGGGCTACCGCATCACGTGGGAGGGCGTCCGCCGTTATGCGGCGGACGGCTCGTCCGTCTACAAGCAGCATATTATGAATGCGCTGGTGGATCTGGGCTATGCGGACGAGCTGTTCGGCGACCTGTACCGCAAGCTGTTCTCCCGCGGCGAGCGGGGCGAGCCCGGCATTGCCTATATGCCGATGCGCTACGTCGATGCGCGGGACGCGATCCGCGCCGTGCTGGAGGCGGGCGGGGTGCCGGTGCTCGCTCATCCGGGCCAGCTGGGCAATTTCGAGGCAATCCCCGGCTGGGTTGACTGCGGCCTGCAGGGCATCGAGGTCTATCATCCATCGCACAACGTGGAGGATCGGGGCAGGGCGCTTCATGCTGCTGCCGAGCATGGCTTGATTGTCACCGGCGGAGCGGATTTTCATGGCGGCTACGGCGATTCGGGATGGCCGCTTGGCAGCATCGACGCGGGTCCGGAATGTATGGCGGCGCTGCGCGGACAAGTGCAGCTGAATAAGGTTCGCTAGAATAGCGCATAAGGCATCAGCAAACAGGAGGGCGGCAATCAAGCCCTCCTGTTTGCTGATTTTTGCCATCGGCTGCAAGCAATATTCTATCCGTGATTTGTGTTCCCCAGGAATGCAGATACCGAGATAATATTCTTTCCTCCCAGCAGAGAGTCTACAATCTTTTCCAGAGCTTTATACTTCTTTGCTATTTCCTCATCGGACCATTTGAAGACCCCGCGATCGAATAAAAAGGATATGCCAACCAACAGAAACTCCGTAACCTCACCCGGATGGTCAAGCTGAAAAACACCTTCTCCGATTCCCTGCTGCACAATTTCCGTCAGATAAGGCGCAAAAGCGGTAATTTTGGCTGTCAGCCACTTTTGATGAAGGATACTGTTGCCTTCATCATGTACGTATTCCAGGATAACTTTGTCTGTCTCCGGAGCGGGAAATCCTTGCAGCAGAACCTTCCGCAGCTTATCCACGGCGTTCAGGTCCGGGTCGTCGACTGTATTTTTTACAAAATGCAGCCGCGCAGACAGGGAGCGCTCATGGGCTGCGGAGGCAATCTCTTCTTTGGATTTGAAATAGTAATAGAAAGTTCCCTGCGCGACGCCAATTTTTTTGACGATATCGCTGACCGAGGTGTGCTCGTAGCCTTTGGTCTGGAACAACTCCATGGCAGCATCCAGAATCTCATTTCGTCTCTCCTGCGGGTCTTTTGCTATTCGCGCCAATGATAACCCTCCTTGTTTAGCAGCTCTCTATGCTAAATATAATTACTGACTGATAGTCAGTCAATGGATTAAACTGTTTTTATAATTTGACTGACAGTCAGTCAAATAATTATTATTTGAACGAAAAGGAAGTGTTATCCCGATGAGTTCCCGATTCATTTTGTATGTGCTTGGCTTTTGCGCGGCTATCGTATCTTTGGCCCAGAACCTGTATGTTCCGCTTCTTCCTCAATTGCAGCACGACCTTCACACTTCTTTTTATCTGGTGAACATGACCGTATCATTATTTACCATTTCACTTGCCGTGATGCAAATTGTCCTGGGTCCGATGATCGATTATAAAGGGCGCAGAGCCGTTATGCTGCCAGGCATGATTATCTATGCTTTGGCGTCATTAGGCTGCAGTCTTGCCAGCTCCGTATATATGCTCTTATTTTTCCGTGTTCTGCAGGGAATAGGCGCAGCTGCCGTACCCCTGGTAGCTGCGACCATGATCGGCGACTTATTTGAGGGCAAGGTGCGGGCGGAAAGAATGGCGACCTACCAAATGATCCTGGGAATCGCACCTGCTCTTGGTCCGCTAATCGGGGGGATTATCGGCAGCTTCGCCGGATATGCCGGCGTGTTTTCCTTTTTGTCGGTTATGGGGATTGTGATGCTGGTGGTGGCAGCGCTCGTCCTTCCAGAGACCAAACCAGCCATAATGCAGGGCAAAGGACCCGGTTTCCGATCATTTCCGCAGATTTTTAAAAACAGGACCGGAGCTGCCGTTTTGCTGGTAGGATTTATTTTGTATTATATGTTCTACGGCTTCATTGTTTTTTTGCCCGATGTTTTGACCATTCATTATCGGCTTGATGCTAAACAAATCGGGTTGATTTTTCTGCTGCTTATGTCTTTTAGTTTCATTGGAAGCAAGATCAGCGGAAACGTGCAGGGAAGGATGGGGTCCGTCAACAGTTTAATATTTACTTGCGCAATCGCTTTGCTCAGTCTTGTGCTATTCATCCCCGCAGCCGGGCTCTCCTTGATCTGGCTGCTTGTTTCTCTTTCTTTTGTCGGCTTTACTGTCGGTCTGACGATGTCCGTTCCTCCCACACTCCTCGCTGAGGAATTTGTAGAGGAGCGGGCGACGGCCATCGGAGTTTATAATTTCGTACGCTATTTAGGGATGGCTGCGGCGCCGATGCTGGGAAGTTTGCTTTACCAAAGGGGCGGGGTCCTGCTGCTGTTTGGTTGTACAGCGTTTATCATGGGCGTCGCATTGTTGTTTGCCAGATAGCGGCTGAAAACAAGGACTGAAAACAGTAGTGAAAAATACTAGATATCCCAAGGCTTCAAGTCTTCTGGAAGCCTTCTTTCTGCCGGGAGCAGAAATAGCACGAAACAATGGGGAATTCAGTTAAGCGCAAGTCAAATTCTATCAACGTTAGATAGGGCTCGCGCCTGGGCAGCTGTCGGCAATTTGATTCACTTCCTATATTAGAAATGACAATGCCGACAATCCAAGGAAGCAGGAACTGTCGGCATCAGGTCATCACAAAAGACTAATTTACAATAAATTCGATTACTACAGGTGTTCCGGGATTAAGCGCATCACCGCCGGGAATGGTGATCGCAGTAACAGTAACGCTTGAAGTATCAGCTGTTTGAATCTGCGCATTGATGTAAAGATTGTAATAGGCCGATGCGGCAGGGAAAGCTGTTGCGGCAACTCCTTGGTCATTAATAGTGGCTGTTGCCGGAATATTGTAGGCTGCGCCTGCCCCGTTTCCGTCTCCTATTGTGGCACTGAATCTTCTTGCCGCCATAAAGGGTTTTGTAATTGGCATCAATCTCACCTCCTTCATCACCTCTATCAATAAATCCAGAGTTAGAATTAAAGGAAGTTCTGATGATAAGGGGCAACTGCTTGATTTTAAGAGATTATCCGGGCAAAGAACTGAATGATTTCAAGAATGATGGGCGTACCGGCAAAAATCGTTTGGTTATCCGCTTCTATACGCAAATCTATATGGCTTGCATGATACATACTGCTTTCCTGCATGATTCCGTTGATGTAGAGGTTAGCGTAGCCATTTTGACCCGCTTCAACGAATGCTGTCACGGAATCCTGATTGTCGTTTGTGAACAGAGCAGCTGGCAAAATGGCTGGAAGACCAGTATCCGTCTGCACAATATAAAAATATCGCTCAACGAGCGGAGTTATCGTGATACCTGGAACAGTTCCCGACCCGGGAGGTCCTTGGGGGCCGGTTGCCCCTTGAGGTCCAGGCGGCCCTTCAAGTCCAGGCGACCCCTGAAGCCCCGAAGGCCCTTGAAGTCCCTGAAGTCCGGGGGATCCTTGAAGTCCAGGAAGCCCCTGATGTTTGGCTGGGCCGGAAGTCGAGCCGACTTTTGAGGTTCCGGAGGCTTTGGATGATCGTGATTTTCCTGAAAGCCTTGGGCATGATGTACCTGCAGAATTTCTTTTCTTCCTTTTCGCAATAGCTTTTTTGCGTTCTTTTTTTCTTTCTAGGATGAGTGGTAACGGAGCTATGAGCATCCATCCATTTGTGAGAAATGGGAACAATGGATTGTCAACAGTAAATCAGACAACCTTTTTAAGGGCTTCTTGGCGATACTGAATAGGCGTCATATAGCCTAATGTTCCATGAATGCGATGCTTGTTGAACCAATTAACATAATCGTTTAATTCCAGTTCCAAGTGACGAAGGCTCTGGAAGTTCATCTGGTTTACGAACTCTGTTTTCATGATTTTGTAGGTGGCTTCGGCTACAGCATTGTCGTATGGACAGCCTTTCGCACTTAGAGATCGGCCGATTTCAAAGGTACCTAGAAGCTCGTCTATCTTTTGATTTTTAAACTCGCTGCCACGGTCCGTATGAAACCATTGAATATAACGCAAATCGCCCTGGACGCTCGCAAAGGCGCGGGAAATCAGAGCAGCGTCTTTATTCGGACCTGCACTGTGGCCAATGATCTCTCGATTGAACAAGTCGAGCAGCACACAGATGTAATGCCACCTGTTCTGAACCTTCACATAAGTCAGATCACTGACAACGAAGCGCTTTGCTTCCTCCTGCTCGAATTCGCGGCCCAAAACATTCTCTGTTGTTGCTTCATTAGGAGTGGTTTTATGGGGCTTATATTGAGCCACTGTGTAGGTCGAGACTAGCCCTTGCTCTTTCATAATCCTTCCAATTCTACGTCTGGAAACGACGATTCCGCGTTCCTGGAGCTTAACCTTAATCTTTCGTGTACCGTAAGCTTTTCGGTTATTGTGGAATATCTCTACAATCGCTTCGGTTATATCGTCTTCGTTCAATTGTTCTTTCGCGTCGTAGTAATACGTACTTCTTGCAATTTGCAGGACGTCGCACATTGCTGATACCGAGTATTTATCACGGTTATTCCGGATGATAGCTACTTTCGTCCCATGATCAGCGCTGCTTGCTTTAAAATATCCACTTCCATTTTCAGACGCTGGTTCTCTTTTCGTAAAGCGATCAATTCGTTCTCGTCTGACGAGCGATTGTCCTTCTCCTTGAAGGAACCGCTTGTCTCATCTTGTTTGATCCAGCGGTCTAAAGCAGAGGCTGTGAGGTCATATTCCTCCACAATCGCCGCTCTGGACTTCCCATTTTTATAGAGCTCCACCAGTTGTTTTTTGAATGCTGGAGTAAAGGTACGTCGTTCTTGTTTTGGCATTGTAGAGATCCGCTCCTTCATAATGATAGGTTCATTCTACAAGCCCTTATTTTTTCTGTCCAACTAAGTGTAGACGATCCACAACCTTTTGCCGTGAAGGTGTCCTGCCTGTGATTGGCGTCATGATAAAAACCTTATTTTTTCCTGTTCTTTTCGGAATGAAGATTTTGGAGCTCATTTCAGGGCACCTCCCTAAAAGATCTTGATGACTCCTCGGATTAAAATTCCTTTCCTGATCTTGCTTTAGAGCCGAAAACTGGTTAGAATTCCCACATTTTCTTATACTATGTCATTTGCGGAATAAAGGGATGTACATCCACCTAACAGATCCTAACTTTCTTTATTCTTTTATTGGCCTTGCGTACCTGAAGAGAGATATCAAAATACCATAAGTTGCATCAAAGTTATAGAAGAATTTTAATTAGAAAGATTATAGAATGAAAGCAATCCGCCATTTATCAAATGAGAGTTCGAAAGGGAGGATGCCCATAGAGAATGACTGGCCTGCCGTTATTGAAAGCGTCTTCAACATGGATCGCAACGATTGCCGGCTCTCATTTTGAATCGCGCCATGTTTCATCAATACACCATCCACGGCAGGGCTGCCCGGGATATATTTATGGAAGCGGCCACGCATTTATTGTAAACGTTTCCCTGAAAGTCGGGGGATTGCAGCAGCATCAAACTGCGGAGGCGGGCTGCTTGATAAAATAACCGATAAAGGAGGTCGTAAGCATGATCCCGGCATTGAATCCGGTGACAACCGGCAGAAACGTGCCTTTCCTGGAATTCCTGGACGCGGCTTCCGCAGCAGGCTTTCCCGCGCTCGATTATTACATCGCGCCTTTTGCCCGGATGGCAAAAGAGAAGTCGGTCGATGCGGCCATCCAGCTGCTGGAGGAGAGAAAATTAACGCTGGGCTCCTTTGGATTGCCCGTTGAATTCCGCAAGGACGAAGGCATATTTCAGGAGCAATTGCGTGAGCTCCCGGCCATGGCGGATTTGGCGCGGCGCATGGGGGTTACACGCTGCTGCACATGGCTGTATCCGGCGACGGACGAGCCTGTTGCCGAATACACAAGCAGATTCATCAGAAGGCTCCGCGAGTGCGCCAAGATATTGAATGAGTATGGCATACGGTTTGGCATAGAATGGGTGGGACCGAAGACGCTCCGGACCATGAAGCATGAATTTATTCATACGATTCCCGGGGCGCTGGAGCTTATTGGAGCCATTGACCAGCCTAGCGCAATGTGAATATGGAATTATGGAATTGGAAGGCAATTACCGTTATTAATGCGCATGAACGCAGGGACCACGTCCTGATCAGGCAGATGGAAGCGGGACTCAAGCTTATTGCTGGCGGCAAGCTGAACATGAGAGATCTGGTTACCCATGTTTACGGGTTGGACGAGGTCGATCAAGCCTTCGAAGCGATAAGAACGAAGCCGGAAGGCTTTATCAAATCGGTTGTGAAAATGGACGAGTAAAGGGAAGCTTCAGCCGTATTGTCCATTCCAAGCTATGATTCCAAGTGAGAACACAAGCTTACAAGCTTAATAGAGCATTCTGATGGCTGCCGGAGATTTCTTGCCGGCAGCCATTGCTGCGGGGGGACAGGGCAGCCATTTCATTGATTTCGGAGAACGGCACCTTTATACCACTGATAGCAAAAAATCGTGATCATCAGCAATTCGATGGCGTCGCCGCCGAAATACATGAATTGCGCACCATTTTTGACCTGCTCAATCGGCACTCCCTCCTGAGGGGAAGCATATATGATTTTCGATAGTATACTATGTCCGGCAAACGCCATAATCAGCATGGCTGCCCGGTATTTAAAGCTGAAACGATGAGAAACGGGATTCATATAAATAATCGAAGCGGTAAACAAATAACCGGCCAGAAAAACATGGATATGTACGGCTATATTAATAAGCATATTTTTATGCATGGCCTCGTACAAGCCGGTTGTATAAAGTACCCATAGTCCTCCAATGTCGAGGAGGGAAGCAGTAAAGGGATGCATAAAAAAATGCATAAACCGGCTTTTCAATATACGGGAGAACCGCCGGGCTGACGATATTTTTAATGAACGCAATACCAATGCAGCGGGAGCGGCCAGTACCGTAAGCAGGGGAGCCAGCATGCCCAGCAGCAGATGACCCGTCATATGTGCCGTAAAATCCGTATGCCCGCGATCAGCCAAAGGTCCGATAATAGCCAAGGCTGCACACCATACACCCGCACACCAGCAATAAATGCGGTACCTCGGCCATTTGCGATAATGGCGATTGGAAACAACAACAGCTCCGATATACAACATCGTAATGGCGAAAAAAATCAAGGCCACGAGCATCGGTTTATACGGAAAATCTCCGCTTTGCTCATGATGTTCGATCATAGTGTACATATTAGCATCATCCCTCCGGAGCAAGGGAGGCGTTTCTTGTTCGGACAATAAGCAGAATGCCGGTTACTATCAACAGCGCGGCAATGATGTTCCATGTCAGATCGTAAGGAATAATATCAACGTTATACCGAATTTGATGCAGTCTCATAAGCTTGTGCTGAATCAGTCCATCATAGAGTTGAAAAATCCCCGCACCAAGGAACACGCCGCCCCACCAGCGTTTGATCCGCAAGGCTTGATGCCGCCTGAGATCGGCCAGCATGAACAAAGAGGCTATCGTAGCGAACCAGCTGAATGCATGAAAGAGACCATCTGAAACCAGACCGGCCCCCGTCGTCGATTTATCGTAAAAATGATGCCAATGGAGGAGTTGATGAAATACAGTCTCATCCATAAAAGCGACAATGCCAAAACCGAATAAAACACCTGACCATAAGTTGCGGGCAGAACGTGGCGCATATGCTTTATCCTTTGATCGGGTTGACGGCGCAGGATCCTTAGACATGGCGTAAACAAGCTCCTTTATTGTCGATATTTTACTTTCCTATATTCTTTTATTGCCCTTAATCCATCCACCTATCCATAAAAGGGAAGAGGGTTTGCAGCTTCGATATTGAATTTTGTATAAATCACAAAATTACATTTACGATCCATGATCGGAGGAAGCCATGCGGGAAATACAATATGAAAGTTACTTCTGGCAGGATGAGGAAATCAGATTGCGCGGCATAGAGCCTGAAGACTGGGAGGGGCATTACATCAACCGGTTTGACACTCCGGCCAGGCGTCTGCTTGAGTGTGCCGTCGAGCTGCCGCCGACGATTGCCGAGGCGAGGAAATTCGCGGATTCCAACGCCGATTTCTCCCCGGACAATCAACGTATCATGTTTACGATCGAAACCTTGAACAATGAAAATGTTGGGGGCATCAACCTGAACAGCATCGATGAGAGAAACGGGACATTCAGTATCGGCATCCAGATTGACCGGGATCACCGCGGCAAAGGCTACGGCACGAGGGCGTTGATCATTCTTCTGCGGTATGCTTTTCTCGAACGAAGGCTGAATAAATTCAACGATTATGTGCTCCAGGGAAACGAAGCTTCAATCAAAATGATGACGAAGCTGGGCTGCTCGCAGGAAGGCATACGGAGGCAGGCCATCTATTCAAACGGCCAATACCTGGATGTCATTTTGTTCGGACTGACGAAGGATGAATTTACCGGGAAGCACAAGGACGTCCTTTATTGAAGTCCCGGTCATCGATGGAAGGTGAATGCAATGAGAAGTGAACAAGAAATGATGTATATGCTTGTTGATTATGCTGCGAATGATAACAGAATCCGACTGGTGACGCTGGAAGGATCGCGTACGAACAAAAACATTCCAAGCGACACCTTCCAGGATTATGATATTTCATATTTTGTGACGGATATGGATGCTTTCAAAGAAGATGATCAATGGCTGAATATATTCGGAAATCGCGCAATGATGCAAAAACCCGAGGATATGGAGCTCTTTCCCGCAGAATTAGGCAATTGGTTTTCGTATATCATTCTTTTTGAAGACGGCAACAAATTAGATCTGACCCTGATTCCAATAAACGAAGCCGAGGGTTATTTTACCAATGGCGACGGTTTAGCAGAGGTTCTGCTTGATAAGGATGGTGTCGTCCAAATGGGAGCGCCGCCCGTAAGTGACCGTCAATATTGGATCAAGAAGCCCACCGCAAGAGAATTTGATGATTGCTGTAATGAATTCTGGATGGTTTCGACTTACGTTGTAAAAGGTTTGGCGCGAAAAGAAATCCTTTTTGCCATTGACCACTTAAACGGGATTGCCCGGCCAAATCTGTTAAGAATGATGTCCTGGCAGATCGGTTCGGAGCAAGGTTACTCCTTCAGCGTGGGGAAAAACTATAAATTTATTGACCGTTATCTTCCCAAAGAAGATTGGGAAGCTTTGCTGTCCACTTATTCCGGGAACGGCTGCCAAAACATGTGGCAGTCTTTATTCACTTGTTACGGGTTGTTCAGAAAATACTCGAAAGCCGTTGGGGAAAGTCTCGGATATAAGTATCCGGATTATGATGAAGCCATTACCAGGTATACTGAACATATTTATCATTCATTGAACGGATAAAAACCATTTATGGACGGGATTACCCGCCTCTTTCAGCAGTCGGTTTAGAATGGAGCTGATTTGCAATGTCCATGAAGCGGATGGAATGGCTGCAGGGACCCTGGTCTGTGAAGCTTTATTCCGTCAATACCGCCTCTTATTCGAGTCTGGATTTGATTGACCGCCAATTTCCCAATTGGATCATCAGTTATATCAAGGAAGGCGGCGTCATTACGGGAACAGGAGGCGTATCGTATCCGGCGCGCGCGGGAGATGTGATGCTCCATCCACCCGATCTGCCGTTTACGGAGAAAGCGGAGACAAAAGGGACTCATTTGTGGATGCAGGCTGCTGTTTTCTGCTCGCATCATTTGGATCTGCTGCAGTTATGCCGAATTGCGCCGGTCATCACCCTGTCCGATCCCGGCCGGTTCGAAGCGCTGTTCCACCGGCTGCAGCAGATCTGGGAGAAGAAAGATGAGGCGTTCTGGGAGCTGAAGCTGTCTTCCTGTATGCTGCAGCTGACAGAGATGATACTGGCCGGCTGGGAGCGGGCCGGCTGTCCGGAGCGTCCCGAGGCTTACGATTCCGTGAAGGACAGGTTCGGCCGGCTCATCGGGCTGATGACGCACCGGCTGCATGAGAAGCTCGGGCGCGAGGAGCTGGCCGCGGCGGTGCGTCTCAGTCCCAATTATCTGGATAAGGCTTTCGGGCAGCGGTACGGCTTGACGCCGATGCAGATGCTCCGCGACATGAGGTTGAAACGGTCCAGGCAGCTGCTGGAACGGACCGAAGCCACGCTTGAATCCATCGCTTCGCAATGCGGAATGACAGACGCATCATATTTGTCCAGGCAGTTCAAGCGCGCATATGGGGTACAGCCCGGCGAGTACCGTGAATCCGTCCGCAGTTTGCAGGCGGAGAATCCATACGGGAATACGGGCGGGGGAGGCATGTAAAAGGAGGAAAAAATACAATAAGAGGCGGAACCGCTTCATTGAGAACAAAGAGGCAGGGGGAGATAATGAGGACATGAAACAAATTCTATCCATGACAAGGGAGCGAGCGCGCAATGGCATCAGTCGATCCAGGCAGGACCGTCAGCATTACGGATGAGCAGATGAAGCAGTACGAGGAGAAAGGCTTTATCATTTTTGACCAATTATTCTCAGGTTATGAAATGGATGAGATCCGCGGCATTATCGATGAGCTCGATGCGGAATCGGAGAAGGCGCTGCTCGAGAAGGGGCAGGACTTTATCAATGTGGCAGGCAAGATCAACTTTAATGGGAATATCAATTTTCTCCGCCCTGAGCTGCAGCGCTTCACAGCTGATCAACGGTTCGTCGATATTACAACAACGATTCTCGGGCCTGACACGAAGCTGTACTGGGATCAATCCGTATACAAAAGGCCGGAAGCCGACAAAGATTTTCCCTGGCATCAGGACAACGGGTACGTCCCGACCGATCCCGTTCATTATGTAACCTGCTGGCTTGCGCTCGATGACGCGACGATTGAGAACGGCTGCATCTGGATACAGCCGGGTACGCATAAGAAAGGGTTTGTGCCCCATATCAAAACAGATCTCGGCTGGATTTGCTACTATGGCGATATTGAGGGCGAACCGGTCGAGTTGAAGAAGGGCAGCATGGTGGTGTTCCATTCCCTGTTGTTCCACCGCAGCAGGCCCAATCTCAGCAGCGCAACCCGCAAAGCCTATGTCATTCAATACTCGGTTGACGGCGCGAAGAATCCGAAAACAGGCCATGTGTTTAATAACGGTCCGCTTATAGCCAAGGGCGGCAAATCCGTCTATACCGGTTTCGTTCCCCGCGAGCATTGCTAGAAACGGAGCCTTGGAGCATCTGATCCCTGAATCATGTCAAACAAGACTTGGCGGCAAGGTCTTGTTTGACATTTTCAGCGGGTCCGAATACTATCCTTGATTCATGGGAGTCGGCATCTCATTGTAGGTCTTCTGACAAACCATATGGGAGATACGGGGGATATTCACCATTTCGCCGGCCCTCAATTGGTTAGGATTGGTAATATGCGGGTTGGCTTCCTCCATAATGGAGTGAGGCATGTTGTATTTGTGGCCGACAGCGGCTAATGTGTCTCCAGGCTGAGCCTGATGCTGCGCGAACAACATGTCATCCGGGTTTCCGTCCCTGAAGAAAGGAAAGATGAACGGAGACAGGAAGAAGAACGGAAACAGGGAACGTCCAGGGAAAAAGGGATGAGGAAACGGACGAAAGAAAGGACGACGGCCAAAACCTCCACCAAAACCACCACCAGGAAAAAATCCACGATCCATTAAGATAACCTCCAAAAAATAGTCATTTGACTATATAAGATATTATCCTGGAAGCGATTCGTGACAATATTTTCAAAAATGGGCTTGTTCGGGCCAAGTCTTGCAGGAACCGCAGCCGGATGCTTAGGCTACTCTGTATCAACAGGATTCTTAATCCCGTCCCGATAGACATCCCAATAGAAATTTCCGCTTGAGCTCTTCACGGCATAGAAAATATCGGGGATTTTCAGCTTACGCTTCTTCAGCTCCTGATCCAGCCATGCCTTTAAGTCATTCTCCTTCAGATTCTGCCCGATCAGTTCCCCGTCCATAATCAATTCAATGGGGAAGTTTGCAGTCGGCTGGGGAGCAAGGGATAAATCCTTTTGGACAACCTGGCGGAATTCCGGCTTCTTCAGGACGGACAGCTCCCCGTTCAATTCAAGGACCGCGTACTCCACCTCCTCGATATTGAAGATATCCTTCAGTCTTAATTCCTGGTTCAGCGTGTCCAATGAATAATAGATTTTTTTCAGATTTTGTTCGAGAATCTTACCTCGCTCAATGACAACGGTCGGTTGTCCGGAAATCCATTTTCTTACAGAGCGGGATTTAATGATCCATAATGACAGCAGAAAGGACGCTGCGCCAAATGTGACCAAGGAAACAACGAAATACCATGTGCCTATTTTGAGGTTGAAGGCCAGGTTGCCCGCAATCGATCCCAATATGATGACAAAGGCAAAATCATAAGAGCCCATTTGGGATATGGCCTGTTTTCCCACGACCCGGGCTATCACGATGACGATAACAACGGTGAGGATGGTTCTTAAAATAACTTCAATGCTTGCCGGCAATTCCCGCTCACTCCTTGACAATCTTCTTAGAGGCTGCGGATACCGAAAATGTAGACGCAGATACCTCTACCATACATACAACATTTCCACTTGCACTTGGTTTCAGACCTCGACAGACATAATACGCTGACCGTTACAAAGAAACCGGGCTGCCTCCATTTCCGGAAATGATCTGCTGCTGCCGGACCCTGCTCGAGCTCCACGGATATTTTTGCCAAATTGTTAAGCGGCAGAAATCGGTTTGTTTGCCTGGGAAAGCCTTGCGCGGCAAGGTTTTGACTAATAGATTCGAAACAGAAAATTGATAATTGTTTTTATGCGGAGCTTCCCACTATACTCAATTTGCAAGCGGTTACAACGATATATAGGACTGGGGATGAGCGAATGCGATTAGGCGGTCCAATCTTCAAGCATGAAGAAAGAGATCCGGCCAGGCTTGTGAAGATTCACCAGCGGCTGGGCTATTCCGCCGCATACTGCAGCTACATTGCAGACGGTAACGAACGGGAAGAGTACAAACAGGCGTTCAGAGAGGCGGATATCGTGCTGGCGGAGTTAGGTGCGTATTGCATCAATATTTCCGATCCCGATATTGCCAGGCAGGAGAAGAACATTGCCGAAATCATGACCCGCCTCCGTCAGGCGGAGGAAATGGAAACGGTCTGCTGTGTCATGCACGGGGGCAGCTACAACAATATGGGATGCGTAATGAGCCACAAGGACAATTTTGCGGAGGCGAACATTGAGCATAACATTCGGGTGATCCAGCGCATCATCGATGAAGTGGAGCCGCGCCGGACCAAGCTGGTTCTGGAGACGGAGTCCTACGTTCTGCCGGATAATCCGGATCTGTATTTGCGGATGATGAAAGAAATTAACCGCGACGCATTTGCCGTTCATCTCGATCCGGTTAATATGACCTCCGACCCGAGAAGAGTTTATTACAATGGAGATTTTATCCGCGAATGCTTTGAAAAGCTCGGCCCTTACATTGTGAGCTGCCATGCCAAAGACACCAATCTGGTCCATCATGCCACAACTCAGATCACAGAAACGTATTTGGGAAATGGGACATTGGATTATGATGAGTATTTAACGCAGCTGAGCAGGCTGCCGCAGGAGCCGCCGCTCATGATCGAGCATTTAAGCGAAGATGAGCTCCCTGCTGCACTGGATTATATTTTCGGCAAAGCAGAGCAGCTCGGACTCACATTCAAGCATAGGGAGAAGCGGGAGCTCTTCGGCCAAACGCATAACACGGTATGAACCTGTCCGACATTAGGGGGAGTGAGAAAAGATGAAACAAGCGGCAATCATAAGTGAAAGGCAAGCGGTACTGGTGGATAAGGAAATGCCAGAGCTCCGTGAGGGGTGGGCGCTGGTCAAAATTCACGCCGCGCCGATGTGCGCCGAATATAAGGGCTTCGTTCACGGGCATGAGAGCGATTGTCTTGGCCACGAAGCAGCGGGCGAGGTCGTTCAGGCCGCTCCGGGGAGTACGGTGAAGCCGGGCGACCGTGTCGTCGTCATGCCGCAGTATCCATGCGGAGAATGCGGGCTTTGCGTGCAGGGGGATTACATTCATTGTGAGCATAATCTGGATGTCCATGCGGCAACCATGAGCCAGTTTATCGCCAAGCCTTCCGCGCTGCTGCCCAAAATCCCGGACGGCGTTTCTTATGAAAAGGCAAGTCTCGCCTGCTGCGGGCTGGGGCCGTCTCACGGCGCGTTCGAGCGCATGGGGGTCGATGCCTTCACAACGGTATTGATAACGGGGCTTGGTCCGGTAGGCTTGGGTTCTGTCCTGAACGCCAAGTACCGCGGGGCGACCGCCATTGCCGTTGAAATGCAGGAATACCGGATCAATCTGGCCAGAGAACTGGGCGTCGATCACATTATCGATCCGCGCGATCCTGAAGCTGTGCAGAAGATTAAAGCGTTAACCGGCGGCAGAGGGCCTGACTGTGGAATTGAATGCTCCGGCGTTGTCGCGGCGCACCGTCTGCAGATCGACGCCGTCAAGAGAATGGGCCAGGTCTGCTTCGTCGGGGAGTGCGGGGCGGAGACCCCGATCCGGATCAGCCCCGACCTGATTCGCAAAGGCATTTCCCTAACGGGCTCCTGGCACTACAACATCAATCATTTCCCGAAAATCATGCAGGTGATTCAAAACTCGCCGCTGCTGGATACGTTCATTACCCATGTCATTCCGATGAGCAATATCCAGGAAGCCTTCGAAGTGTCGGCTTCCCAGCTTAACGGCAAAATCATCCTGAAGCCCTGGGAGTGATTCGATGAAAATCGGCGTCAATTTGCTGCTGTGGACAGATTCGCCCGATGCGGTCCGGCATGCCCCATTATTTCGGCAAATCAAGGATTGGGGCTTCGACGGCGTCGAAATCCCGGTCGACGGATTGACTGATGAGACCGCCATCGCATTGGGTGCAGCGCTGGATGAGCTGGACTTGAAGCGGACCACGATCTCCGCTCTGGATGCGGCAGAGGCCGATCCGGCAAGCCGGGCTGCGCCGCTCAGGCAGGCCGCTGTGGATGCCTTGAAGCGAAGCATCGATCATACGAAAGCCGCCGGTGCGGATTTGATGTGCGGCCCTCTGTTTCAAGGGCTCGGACGCTTTACCGGACGCGCTCCGGAGAAGGACGAATGGGACTTCGCAGTGGAGACGCTGCGGGAAGCCGGCAAGTATGCCGATTCTCTTGGGGTTACGCTCGCCCTGGAGCCGCTTAACCGTTTTGAAATGTATCTGGTCAATACAATGGCGGAGGGAGCCCGGTTCGTCCGTGAGGTGGGTCTTCCGAATGTAGGCTTGCTGGCGGATACCCATCACGGCAATATCGAAGAGAATGACGTAGCCGAAGCCTGGCGAAACACGGGGCCGTCGATCAAACATGTCCATATATCGGAGAACAACCGCGGTGTACCCGGGAGCGGTCATGCCATCAGACCGGAGGTCTTCGAGGCGCTTGAACAGATTGGATACGATGGCTGGCTGACGATTGAAGCATTCGGGATGACCGTGCCCGGATTGATCTCCAGACTGCATCTGTGGCGCTCCTTCTCCGAGCATAACGATGACGCGGCAAGACTCGGAATTGACTTTATCCGCAATCAATTGAAAGCGAGGTGAACGGTTATGCCCAGAGTGAGAACGAATGGCATCGATATGCATTACGAGGAGCGGGGAAGCGGCGAGCCGCTGATTCTGCTTATGGGCTTGGGTGCGGACGGAACAGCCTGGGAGGATCATGTGAAGGCTTACGAACGACATTTCCGCTGCATCCTCGTGGATAACCGCGGGGCAGGCCGGTCCGGCAATCCGGAAGGTCCATACAGTACCCGGATGATGGCGGAGGACACCGCCGGTCTGATGAAGGCGCTGCAGATCGGGAAAGCGCATGTATCCGGCATTTCGATGGGCAGCGGAATTGCCCAGGAGCTGGCTCTGCTCGAGCCTGGCAGAATTCGCTCGCTTACGCTTATCGCATCCTGGGACCGTTGCGACATCTACACCCAACGGATCTTCGAAGCATTCCGCTCGCTTCGGGCCGCTTGCGATCCGGTCGCTTTCAATCGTCTGCTGCAGCTTTGGATCTTTACGCCTGAGTGGCATAATAACAGGCTTGACGATCTGCTGCAAAGAGAGAAAGCAGGCTTGTCCGATCCCAATCCCATACCGCTTCACTCGTTTCAGGCCCAATGCGACGCTTGTATCGCCCACGACACCCGGGACCTCCTGCATGCGATTGAGGCTCCCGTGCTGGTCACTTCGGGCGATATCGACCTGTTCACACCGCTTCATTATTCCGCAGCGATTGCATCGGGCATTCCCGGCGCCGAGCTCGCCGTATTCGCAGGCGCCGGCCACACCCACCACTGGGAGAGGCTGGACGAATTCAACCGGACCACGCTGACATTTCTTCTCAAGCACAAAGTATAACGGCAAAGGAGGTTAAGCTCTTGCATCCTAAACTATCAATCGGCTCGTGGGCATTCGCGTTCGGACCGTTCGCGTCGTCGCCCTGGCCGTTCAGCAGAATTCTGCAGTATGCCCGAGAAGCCGGCTTCGACGGCGTGGAAATCAACGGCTTCGCTCCCCATCCGACACCTGAGAGTCACCCCACCCGCGGGAGCCGGCTTGAACTGCTCGATGAAATCGAAGCTTGCGGATTGGGTATCTCCGGCTATGCGCCCGATTTTACCAAGGTTTCCCCGGCGCTTGTCTCGAAAGAGTCATACCTTGAGCGTTTGAAGAGCTATATTGATTTCTCCGGCGATTTGGGGATTTCGACCATCCGGGTCGATACGGTCAGCCCTCCCGGTCGTCTTGACGAGCGGGAATATGAGGAGCGGTTTCAGCGGCTTGCCGGGACATGGCGTGATTCGGGGGCACTGGCAGAGGAAGCGGGCATGCGGATCGTCTGGGAATTCGAGCCCGGCTTCTGGTTGAACAAGCCAAGCGAAGTCAGGCGGCTGGTGGAGATGGTGGATCACCCGGCCTTCAAGGTCCTGTTTGACACGAGTCATGCTTATATGAGCGGCACAGTTGGAGCCAGGCACGCTGGAGCGAAGGAGCTTCTTCCCGGCGGGATAGCCGAATATGCCCGGTTATTGAAAGGCCATATCGGACATTTTCACCTGATCGACTCGGACGGAACTCTGCATGACGATGAGACCAGTACGCATGCCGCCTTCGGCGCAGGCCTGATCGACTTCCCCGAAATCCTCGCTGAGCTGAAGCCTGCCATTGAGACTATGGAATGGTGGTGCGTGGACTTTTGCTTTAGTGCGGAAGTGGAAGAGTGGGGAAGGCAGGCAATAGCCTTCATCCGGGAACGTATCAGGGAGGCGGGATAAGATGCCGGTTCAATTCGGATGCCAGACCTATACCTGGCAGATGTCGTATGACAGATACAAGAATTCATTCGCCGAGATTTTGGATACCATCCAGAAATCCGGCTTCAGCGGAGTCGAAGCGGAGGTCTGTATGCTCGGTTCCTTCTATGAGGATCCGGGGCTGCTTCAAGAGGCATTGGGGAACAGAGGGCTTAAGCTCGCGGCTCTCACGCTGGCGCTTCCCTGGCTTCACCCCGAAGAGACGGAGGAGGAAGCAGCGGAGGCGGAGCGGCTGCTTGATTATTTGGACCATTTTCCGCAGGCCAAGCTCATTCTCGTTCAGCTTCCCGGCTCTGACCGATCCAACCTCGACGAACGGCGCCATAATGCGCTCCAGTGCATCAACGCTGTGGCCAAACGGGCCAGCGGCAGAGGAATTATCTGCGCGTTCCATCCCAATTCTCCGCCCGGCTCGGTCTTTCTCACGGAAGCGGATTATGCGGTCATGTTTGCCGGCCTGGATACCCGCTATGTGGGATATTGTCCGGATTCCGGTCATATTGCCAATGGCGGAATGGAGGTATTGGACATATTCCGCGCACATGCTTCTCTGATCCGCCATGTGCATTTCAAGGATATTTCGCTGGGCAGGCAGTGGCGGGCCATGGGAGAGGGCGTTATTGACCATCCCGGAATCACGGCTTTCCTGAGAGAGAGCGGGTATGACGGCTGGATTATGGTTGAAGAAGAATCCGAACAGGCGGAAGCAGATCCGGACAGGGCTGCTGTCCAGAATGGAAGATATATGCAAGAGGCGCTTCGCTAGGCCGGCCGCACAAGAAATTCTTCGAGAGGAGGAGCAATGGTGGCAGCAAATGCGGACCATGCCGGCATCACCGCCGTTAATCCCGGCACCGGGAAGACATATCTGATCCAGAAAAGGCTTGCGAGGTACTGGCAGCTATATCTGCTTGTGCTTTTGCCGCTGGCTTACATTATCATCTTCAAATATATTCCCATGCTGGGTGTACAGATCGCTTTCAAAAATTACAATATCGCCAAGGGGATGTGGGGGAGCGATTGGGTAGGGCTGCAGCACTTTCAACAGTTCTTTGGTTCCCCCAATTTCTGGCCGATTCTCAGGAACACCCTGCAGATCAGCCTGGTCACCTTGCTGTTCAATTTTCCGGCACCGATTATCCTGGCTTTATTTCTGAATGAAATCCGGACCGGTTTTTTCAAGAAAACCGTTCAAATGGTCACATACGCCCCTCATTTTATCTCAACGGTCGTCATGTCCGGCATGATTCTGCTCTTCCTTGCGCCAACGGGAGAGATCGGCAAGCTGTTCAAGCTGCTTGGCATGCAGGCGGTCAATTATTTGGGGCTGGCCCAGGATTTCAAATATGTCTATGCCCTCACGGATATGTGGCAGCATATGGGCTATGCCTCCATTATCTACCTGGCGGCACTATCGGGCATCAATCCCGATCTGTATGAGGCGGCAAGAGTGGATGGGGCGTCGCGTTTCAAAAAAATGCTTCATGTGGATATTCCGGGGATCATGCCGGCGATCATCGTCCTCCTGATCCTCAGTACGGGGGATGTGCTGAATGTCGGTTTCGAGAAGACTTATCTGCTGCAAAACTCGCTTAATCTTCCAGGCTCGGAAGTGATCGCAACCTACGTCTACAAAGTAGGATTAGTGAATGCCAATTACAGCTATTCCACGGCAATCGGCGTATTCAACTCGGTCATTACATTCATTCTTCTTATTCTGGTTAACTGGATCGCCCGGCGGTTCTCGGAGCACAGTTTATGGTAGATGGTGAAGGGAGGCGCATCGATGTCTGGCATTAAAATCAAGGAAAGCCCGTCTGACCGGATCTTTCTGGGATTGATCTATGCCGTGTTGATTCTGATTCTGATTATTGTTGCTTATCCGCTGCTCAATGTTCTCAGCTCATCATTCAGCGATTCCAATGCGGTTGTTGCCGGAAGGGTCTCCATTTTCCCGGTTGAGCCCACACTTGCCGCGTACAAAGCGATCTTTGCAAGCTCACAGCTGCTGACGGGTTATCTGAATTCTATTTTTTACACCATAGCCGGTTTTCTGTTTCAGGTTTCCCTGACCGTCATGGTCGCTTATCCGCTCGCCCGCAAGCAGCTTTATGGAAGGGGGCTGATCACGGGCTTGCTGGTATTCACCATGTTTTTCGGCGGCGGTTTGATCCCGACGTACTTGGTTGTCAAGTCACTTGGCATACTCGATACGAGATGGGCGCTTATTCTTCCGGGAGCGCTTGCGGTGTTCCAGGTTATCGTCGCCCGGACCTTCTTCCAGACGAGTGTTCCGGATGAACTATATGAAGCCGCTGAACTGGATGGATGCAGTGAAATCGGGATATTCTGGCGCATTGTGCTGCCTCTTGCGAAGCCCATTCTTGCTGTGCTCGTCCTGATTTACGGGGTAAATAACTGGAACGCCTATTTCGATGCGATGATCTATCTGAATTCGGATCATTTGTTTCCGCTCCAGCTGATTCTGCGGAATATTCTGATTCTGAACACGCAGCCAGGGAAGATAATGGCTGATCCCGAACGCATGATGGCTCTGCAGGAGATCGCGGCACTGCTTAAATATGCGCTTATTGTAGTGGCAAGCCTGCCTGTCCTGATCTTCTATCCGTTTATCCAGAAATATTTCGTCAAAGGCATGATGATCGGCTCTTTGAAAGGTTAATTCGAGAGGGAGGGTTACAGTTCATGACCAAAATATTAGGATTATTACTGGCTGCCATTCTGGTCTTAAGCGCTTGTTCAAATTCAGGAGCCGGCACCGGCGGGGACACAGGAGGCAATACTCCGGCTTCTGCAGAGGGCAGGATTTCGCTTCCCGCATTTACATTGCAGTCCTCCGCCATTCAGGATTATGATGATAATGACTTGACGAAGCTGATTGCGGAAAAATTCAATGTGGATATCAAATGGACCCTTGCGCCGGCCGATGCGGTGCTCGAGAAGCAAAATGTGCTGCTGGCCAGCGGCAACTACCCGCCGATTTTCTTCGGAGGCCAATTTAACCAGAACGATCAAATCAAGTATGGCCAAAGCGGTATCCTGCTTCCGTTAAACAAGCTGATTGAGCAGTATGGACCTAACATCCAGGCCGCATTCGAGAAATCGCCTTATCTGCTTAAGGGCGTGACCGCTCCGGACGGAAATATCTATGCTTTGCCGGGACTCGAGGAATGCTACCACTGCGATTACTCGCAGAAAATGTATATCAATAAAGAGTGGCTTCAGAAACTGAATCTGCAAATGCCGACGACGACCGATGAGCTGTACAAGGTATTGAAAGCGTTTCAAGAGCAGGACCCGAACGGCAATGGGCTCAAAGACGAAATCCCGCTTACCGGCGCCACGAAGTGGTGGCATGGCGAGCCTACCTATTACCTGATGAATGCATTCATCTATGCGACGGATGAGAACTTCCTGACCCTCAATGATGGGGTCGTGGATATCTCCGCCAACAAGCCGGAGTGGAAAGAAGGCTTGGCCTGTGTCAAGAAGCTTTACCAGGAAGGCTTGATCGACCCGCAGGCGTATACGCAGAATTTGGAAGGCCTGCAGAAGGTGGCAGACAATCCCGACACGATAATTTTAGGCGCGTTCACCGGCGGGTGCTGCGTTCCTACCATAACGGATGACGCCAGATGGACGCAGTACGAAGTCGTTCCTCCGATCAAGGGGCCGGGCGGCGTTCAGCTCACCGGTTATTTTGGCGGAAGTGTCGGCGACGCGCAGTTTGCGGTCACGAATATTGCCAGTGAAGAGCAGCAGATTGCCGCCATCAAAATCGTGGATTACTTCTACTCACAGGAAGGCGCGCTTGATTCCATGTACGGTCCCAAGGATATCGGCTGGTTCGACGCCAAGCCGGATGAGAAGGGAATTGACGGCAACCCCGCCATTTATCAAGGAATTGAGGCTTACACGCGCAAGGATAAACGCAGCGTAACCTGGGATAACAACTTGAAGTATACGCCTGCCGATCTCTTCAATGCCAACGTTCAGGGGCAGGATATCACCAAACCGGACGGTTTCGAGAAATATCTCGCCCTTCAGACCGACAAGCTCGTGCCGTTCAAGCCGAAGGAGACCTTCCCGCAAGCGATTTGGTACAATCCTGAGGAAGCGCAGAATATTGCACAGATGAAGACCGATATCATGAGCTATATCAGCACGAATGCGCTTCAATTTATTACGGGCAATAAGGATCTGGATAAAAGCTGGGATGACTACGTGAAAGGCTTCGATGGTCTCGGACTGGAGAAATATATCGAGGCCAATCAAAAAGCTTATGATGAGCAGTATAAATCATAACAGCAAAAAATAGAGATAACGGGTCTGCCGCGCGGCAGACTCGTTATCCGCATTCATTCCCTTATGAGGTGCGCCGATGAAACGACCCTGGTATTACCGCATGCTCTTATCGTATTTGCCGATCCTTCTCTTCATCTCATCCTTCCTGTTTTTTATCTTTTTTCAGGAACTGAGCGCGCAATCGAAGAGGGATGCAGTAAAGGCGAACCATGTGTTGAATCTGCTGGCGATGAATAAAGTCGAGAATTCGCTCAATGGAATCGATTATGCGCTTGTTGACTTTACGCTCAACAATAAGGTATTGAATCAGTTCTTTCAGTCGAAGAGCAAGCAGAATGTGGTATTGAATAAGGAAATGCTGAAGGAAATCGAGACGTTCAAAAGGCAGAATCCCCTTGTTGATTCGATTTATCTGGTGCGGTCCCAGGATGAGATCGTTCTGACGGAACGATATATGTTCAGTGAGGACGACTTCCCGGAAAACGCGTACATTCGTGAGATGGAGCAGTCCACAGGTTCCATGAAATGGACATCTCCCCATAGCTACCAGGAGTTTGCCCAGTCCGCGCCGAAAAATATGGTTACACTGGCAAGAAGCTATTTTACACCTCTTGGAGAGCGTTGTCTCGTCGTCGCCAATGTGAAGGTGGATACGCTCCGATTGCTGGTGGAGCAAACCTATAACCCCGAGGTCAGCTTCGTGTCCGTTACCGGCGCCGACGATACGGACATCCTTGGGAACAGAGGCAATCTGAAAGATCATCAGATGCTGTCGGAAACCAGGTCAGATTATCTGAATTGGACATTCCGCAGCGGATTGGTGAATGGCGCGTTTAGCAAACTTGCTTTCGAGGTATCGAAATTCTGGATTATCCTGGGTGCGATTACGGTCATTCTGGGCCTCGTTGCGATTGTCTATGTAACCCGGCGCAATTACCGGCCGCTGGAGAATGTCGTATCCCAAATCCAATCTCTTGGCACCGGCAAGCCGATCAAAACAGGAACCAATGAGTTTATGCTTATCGAATCCGCCATTGAAGATTTAAAGAAACGTTCCACAATAATGGAGAAGCAGCAGGAGGAAGAGATTACACTCCGCAAGAAGCATTTTCTATATGAAGTGATTGAAGGGATCCGCCACATCCGTGAAGACGAATGGGCTGACGAGATGGCCAAGTACAATCTGCCGGAGGCGCTACAGGGAGCCCAGGTGCTCGCCATTGAGATCGACAACTATGCCGTATTCAACCGCAGCTTTACCAAACGGGATCAATTTCTGTTTAAATACGCCATTCATAACAGCGCCACCGAGATCTTCCATAATTATTCCTTGTCCTGCTGGAGTGAATGGGTATCCGGCAAAAGGCTGATCTGCATTGTGCTCCAGTCCGAGCATGCGGGCACGGAGAGAACCCGGCAGGCCTGCGGGGAATTCCTCGAGTGGGTGACCCATCATCTGCCCTTAACCGTTACGGTGGGCATGGGCGCTATGGTGAGTCATCATGATCAAATCGCGGAATCGTACCAGGAAGCGCTTCAGGCGCTCAAAACCAAATTTTTCAGGGGGCTGGGCACGGTCATTCTGCTTGCGGAAACGAATGTCAGGCAGGGTGCCGAGCTGTTCACCTATTTGCAGCCGATCCGCTCGCTGGCCCAGGACTTTCGAATTGGCGCGGCCGGATGGGGCCAGACCTTCAAGCAGCTTTTTGATGATTTCCATTCCGATCACTTGTCGGCGGATGATGTGATCAGTCTGCTGAACTATCTGATTTTCCAGCTGGACAGAACAATCAGCGAGCTTGCTCCGGAATATCAGAAGCCACGGAGAGACAAGGGGATGTCGCTCCTTACGGATGTACTCGATACGGCAGAGACGCTGCAGGATATCCAGCTTCCGTTCTTCCGTATTTTATATGAGATCGGAGAGAAGATTGGCAGCGCCCACAGCGCGAACAATCATCATCATCTTCTGCTGGAGATGCGGGTATATATAGAAATGAATTTCACCAATCCGGATCTTTCTCTTGAGCGTCTGAAAGAAGAGTTCGGCTTGAATCCGAAATACCTCAGCCAATTGTTTAAAGAAAAGTTCGGTGAAGGCTTCATGGATTTCTTGATCCGCCTGCGGATTGAATATGCCAAGCAGCTGCTTCGGACTACGCCCGACCCGATCCAGTCCATCGCGGGAAAAGCCGGCTATCAGAGCGTCATTTCCTTTACGCGGGCTTTCAAAAAAGTGACATCGGTGTCGCCGGGTGATTACCGTAAACAGAAGGAGCAATAGCGGAGGTTCTGATTTTTTAGAAATGGATGATGCCAATCTGGTAATTGGGAAGGGAGCAGGACAAACATGAATAAATTAACTGCGTCTGTTGTCGGAGGGGGGCAGGGCGGACAGCTGAGTATGAAGGCGCTGGAATCGTCGGACAGATTCGAGCTCAAGGCGGCGGCCGATCTGAGGCCGGATGTCTGCGAGCGCTTGAAGGAGAAGTATCCGGGAATTCTTACGTTCACGAATCATAAGGAGATGTTCGAAGCATGCAAAACGGATATCGTCTGTGTCAGCACATTCCCGCCCTCCCATGAAGAGGTTGCGATGGATGCGCTGGCCATGCTGCCGTTAAGAGGGATTCTGGTTGAAAAACCGCTCGGCCACACGGCAGCTTCGGGCCGCCGGATTCTCGAGGCGATCAAGTCCCGGAGACTTCCTGTCGCGGTGCCGCATGGACTGCTGGCTAAGGCGACGCCAGTTGCGATTATCGAGCGGGTGCAGAAAGGGGAGATCGGAGCCCTTAAGCTGGTGGAAATCCAGAATGCCAAATGGGATATAATCAACGCCGGAATTCATTGGCTCAATTTCTTCGTCAAGCTGACTGGCAACGAGCCGCTGGACTGGGTGATGGGCCAATGCGACACCTCCACCCGCACTTACCGGGACGGCATGCAGGTGGAGACAGCTGCAATTACTTATGCGCAGACGCGCAGCGGCATCCGCGTTGTGATGAACACAGGCGACGATGTGCTCGTGGCCCGTGAAGGCAAAGAGACATTGTTCCGGCTTGTCGGTACGCATGGACTGATCGAATTCTGGGGCTGGGAAAACGGCTATTGGCTCCTCAACCATGAGCATCCTGCCGGGGAGCTGATTGAGCCCCATGAGTTTCCGGTAACGGGACATCAGCTTCATCTGGAGAATATGGCGGATTTGATCGCTGCAGGCAAGTCCGATTACACCTTGGCGGACAGCTCGCTGGCAGCGCTGGAAATCGTCGAAGGGGCATATCTGTCCGCCCGGACCGGATGCCGGGTCACGTTTCCCGTCGATAACTTTGAAGTTCCGGCTGGCGCCCGCGATTGGGAAGCGGGAATCCCTTATTCAGGAACAGGCGGCGGCCGGGACGGAAGATTGCTGTGAGCTTCATCCGTCTCAGCAGTCATCTGCGCCAGATTATTTCATTCACCCTGAACTGAAAATTGCCCCATAAACAAAACACGGACCATAGTGGCTTCCGTGTTTTTTTCTGTTGGAACGAAAGGCTCATAATCCGTTCCAACAGCCCAAGATCCGCAAATAGCTGCCGCTCCGGCCCTTTTTTGGGACAGCCTTCGCCAACAGGTTACCAGATGATTATTGACGATAATTTGGCATTTTGACTATGATGGACCAAATTCTTCCTTCAAGCAAAGCCCAGCTGTTCATTAGAAAGGGGGACCCGTATTGAAGAACGAAGCCGCCAATTTATCCTCGCAAGCTGCAGCTGTTTACGGCGGGGGACCGCAGCGTACTACCGGAAGAAAGCTCGCTGCCTTTAAGAAGTATTTTTGGCTTTACACCATGATTCTGCCGGGGTTGATCTATTTTCTGATCTTCAAGTATTTGCCGATGTGGGGGATGGTCATCGCCTTCCAGGACTATATCGCATTCCTCGGCGTGACGGGCAGCAAGTGGGTCGGATTCAAGCATTTTGTCAACTTCTTCAATGATCCCGATTTCATGCTGCTGTTCCGAAATACGATTTTGCTTGCCCTGTATAATCTGTTTTTCTTCTTCCCGCTGCCGATTCTGATTGCTTTGATGCTGAATGAGCTGAGGAATCAGATTCTCAAGCGCTGGGTGCAAAGTTTGATTTACATTCCCCATTTCATGTCCTGGGTCGTTATTTCTGGAATCGTATACATTTTATTGACACCCGAGGCGGGAATAGTGAATGAGCTGATTGCCTCCATGGGCTGGAACAAAATCAATTTTCTCGCCAGCTCCGACTGGTTTCGTTCTCTAATTATATTGGAGGTGATTTGGCGCGAAACAGGATGGGGAACGATTATCTTTCTGGCCGCTCTTGCCGGAGTTGACCCTCAGCTCTATGAGGCGTCAAGGATCGACGGGGCGGGCAGGATGCGCCAGCTATGGCATATCACCTTGCCCTGCATACGCAGCACCATAGTGATATTGCTTATTCTGAGGCTTGGGAATTTCATGGACTCCGGCTTCGAGCAAATCTTCCTGATGATGAATGCGATGAATCGGGAGGTGGCAGAAGTCTTCGATACTTATGTGTATACGTACGGCATCGTTCAAGGGCAGTTCAGCTACAGCACGGCTGTCGGCTTGTTCAAATCGTTGATTGCTTTGATTCTCGTCATTGGCGCCAATTATGCCGCCAAGAAGTTTGGCGAAGAAGGCATTTATTAATCTTTCCCGCTGTCTGTCGAAAGGAGGTCGCCGCAGTTGATCGAAAACAAGAACTGGAGCAGCCGGCTGTTTAATGCCGCGAACCAGACGCTGTTGATTCTCATTTCCCTGATTACGATCATCCCGTTTATTCATGTATTGGCGGTTTCGTTCTCGGACGAGAACGCTATCATTGACCGCAAATTCGTCTTATTCCCGGTTGATTTCTCACTGGACGCCTTCCGGTATATATTTTCCACCGATACGGTGTTCACCAGCCTGATCAATACCATTCTGATTACCGTGGTCGGCACGTTTGTCAATATTCTATTGACATCGCTTATGGCTTACCCGCTTGCCCGCAAGGACCTTCCCTTGCGCAGCACCATCCTGTTTCTTGTGACCTTCACCATGCTGTTCGGGGGCGGGATAGTTCCGACCTTCCTGATCGTCAAATGGCTGGGGCTGCTGAATTCGTACTGGTCACTGATCATTCCTACCGCCATCAGCGCCTTTAATCTGATCGTGCTCAAGAACTTCTTTCAGCAGCTGCCCGAAAGCCTGGAGGAATCGGCCAAAATAGACGGCTGCCATGATTACGGCATTTTATTCCGGATTGTCATTCCGCTGTCGATGCCGGCGCTGACCACCTTTTCTCTCTTCTATGCCGTAGCGCATTGGAATTCCTTTTTTCAGGCGATTTTGTATGTCAACGATTCGTCCAAATGGCCGATACAGGTGCTGCTCAGGCAGATCGTCCTTCTCTCTCAGGGAGGGATCGGGGATTCGGTCGCGACGACCAATGTCATGTATACGCTTCCGGATACCGTCAAGACGGCTGTCATTGTCGTAGCCACAGTTCCTATTTTGTGCGTGTATCCGTTTTTGCAGAAGCATTTTGCCAAAGGCGTCATGTTAGGCTCGGTAAAAGGATGACGTTGCTTGCGGACGGCATCATCTTTACGCATACCAATTAGGGAGGTTGTTCGTATGCCACGAAACCGATTCATGAGAAGTATTTGTTTGTTTATGCTGGCTGTCACGATGATGATTGCGGGCTGTTCAAGCGGGAACGGCAATGCGCCTGCGGAGGGGAATCAGCCCGCCGGGAAGAAGGGTCCGACGAAGATCAGCATGATGGTCATCTATTACGCGGCAGAACCGCCCAAGCCCGACGCAGCCGTATTCAAGAAGCTGCAGGAGCTGACCAACACTGAGCTGGATATTACATGGATTCCAAGCTCCGCTTATTCCGAGAAGCTGAATGTGTCCGTCACATCAGGGGATATGCCGATGGCGATGTTCGTCAGCCAGCCGATGAATGCAACCATCGTCAGCAGCGCGCGAAGCGGGATGTTTTGGGAGATCGGACCCCTGTTGAAGGATTATCCCCTGCTGAGCAAAATCGATCCGCTGGCTTATCATAATTTGAAGATCGACGGAAAGGATTACGGCCTTCCGCGCCCGCAGCCCATTGGAGTTGATACGGTCATTTACCGCAAGGACTGGATGAAGAATCTGGGGCTTTCGGAGCCGAAGACGATCGAGGATGTCTATCAGATGGCCAAAGCGTTTCAAACGGGTGATCCTGATGGGAATGGCAAGGACGACACGATCGGGTTTGCCACAGATACTTCGCTTGCCGGTTTGAATATTGTGCTTGCCTGGTACGGAGCGCCCAACAAGTTCAACAGGGACGAGAGCGGCAAATTCACGACTGATTTTATGACCCCGGAATATGTGGAAGCCTTGAAATTCTTCAAACGCATGTATGACGATAAAGTGATGAATACGGATTTTGTGCTGACTCAAACGGCGCAGAAGGTCGACCTGATCAGGAAGGGCATAGCAGGGATGTATTTTGAGGCCAACTTCAACTCCGCCGAGCGCCAGCTCGATATCAGAACCCATACGCCGGAGGCGGAGATCGACATCGCTTACCGCATCCAGGGCCCCAAGGGAGAACGGCTGCTCGCCGCGCTCGGCTACAACGCCAGATATATGTTTTCCAAAACAAGCGTGAAGACGGAGGCGCAGCTGCGGGATATTCTTGCCTTCTTCGAAAAGATGCAGACTCCGGAAGTGGTAACGCTGCTGAAGTGGGGCATCGAGGGCGTCCATTACAAGGTTGAGAACGGCAAGAACGTCAGCATTGATGAAGTGCTGTATAATAAAGAGGTCGAACCGCTCAAGTTTCTCAGGCTCGACAGCGAGAATGCCGATTTGACGGGCAATTCCCCGCTGGATACGAAGGTGAACGAGACTTATGCCGATATGGCGAGCATATCCGTGCAGGACCCGGCAATTGCGTTAATCTCGCAAACCATGACGGAAAAAGGAGCGCAGTTAACCAAAATTATCGATGATGCGAAGATTAAATTTATTCTCGGCGAGCTGGATGAAGCAGGATTTAAGCAGGAAGTGGATAAATGGTTAAAGAGCGGCGGACAAAATATACTTGACGAATATGCCGCTGAATATGCCAAAGAGAACAAATAAGGGTTGATTAACGAAGGAAGAAGGGATGTACCGGTATGAATCAGCAGACCGCTCATGAGCCTTCCGCGCCAGAGACCGTCACTCCGAAGAAGCAGGGAATAATCGATTGTGATGTACATGTTTCACCGCAGCATCCCGAACAAATCCGCAGGCATATTGCACCCGGATGGCAGGACCGCTTTGCCATGAGCGGACGGGATCTGTACGGACATCCCACCTATGTCAACCGGACAGATGCCAATCCGCCAAGCGGACTGCCAGTCGGCTCGGACCCGGATTTTCTGCGGAAGCAGCTGGTTGACGAATATGGGATGGATCATTTGATTCTGATCCAGCGACCGTTTACCAATCCGCAGCCGAATCCCGAATTCGCCACTGCGCTTGCGGCGGCATGGAATGGCTGGATTGCCGAAACCTGGCTTGATGCCTACAATCATGATCATGTGTTTAAGGGATCGATCTGTGTCTCGACTCAAGATCCGGCCGGAGCCGCGAGGGAAATCGAACGATGGGCGGGCCACCCGCATTTCGTGCAGGTCGTTACCGATTCGGCATCGGCAGCCGCATACGGTCAGCGGCAGTTCGATCCTATCTATGAAGCGTGCCAGCGGCTGGGTCTGCCGTTTGCCATGCATGCGGGCGCAGACGGAACCGGAATCACCTCCATCCCCTCATCGGGGTATCCGACGCATTATATCGAATGGAGCACTTTGCATGTTCTGTCCTATCAGACGCATCTTGTCAGTATGCTGGTAGAGGGCGTGTTCGAACGCTTCCCGGAACTGAAGGTCGTATTGGTGGAAGGCGGCGTGTCCTGGCTTCCGGCTTTGCTCTGGCGCCTCGATACGCAGTATGGGCGCTTCAAGAAGGAGCTTCCCTGGCTGAGCAGGAAACCAAGCGAGTATATACGCGATCATGTGCGCTTCACCTCGCAGCCGATTGAACGGCCGGAACAGGACCGCCACTTGCTGAAGATGCTGGAGCTCATGGACGCCGAGCATATACTGATGTTCTCCAGCGATTACCCGCATTGGGATTTCGACAGCCCGCGGCTTGCGTTCCCGAAGCTGCCTGAACCTTTGCGGAGTCGCATTTATTATGAAAATGCCCGTGAGCTTTATCGCTTGTAGGCAAGCGAAGGAGGGAGAACCAGCTATGAGCAGCAGCCCGTTGAAATTGATCGATTGCGATGTCCATGTCTGTCCGCGCAGCGCGGACGAGATCAAAGCGTATCTGGAGCAGCCATGGAAGCACCGATTCAGCATCCGTAAAAACACTTACTACAAGAACCCAAACCCGCCTGTCGATAAAATGCCCCCAGGGGGAGGCGCTGCGGGCAGCGATCCCGATTTTCTGAGGAGCCAGCTGATTGACCGGATGGGCATCTACAGGGCTATTATCATGACACAGGCGCATCTGACGGCGGATCATGATCCGGACTACTCAAGCGCGGTTGCAACCGCATACAACAGCTGGCTGGCCGATACCTGGCTGGGTGAGTACAATGCAGACGGCGTATTTAAAGGTTCCATTGTCATCAACCACCGGGACCCCGCGGCGGCGGCCAGGGAAATCGACCGTTGGGCGGATCATCCGCATTTCGTTCAGATCCAGATGGACACCGGCGCGATGGCACCGTTCGGACAAAGACAGTATCACCCGATCTTTGAAGCGGCAGAGCGGAATGGACTGCCGGTGGCGATCCATCCCGGAGGAGAGTCCATTGGTGTCAACAAGCCCGTATGGATCGGGTATCCCGCGCATTACACGGAATATTACACGGGTTTCAGCTTTGCGGTACAGTCCCATCTGGTCAGCCTGCTGACGGAAGGTATCTTCGAACGCTTCCCGAAGCTAAAGATCGTCATTGCCGAGGGAGGAGTCACCTGGCTGCCGGCTTTGCTGTGGAGGCTGGATCAGGAGTGGAAGGGGCTTCGTTCGGAGGTGCCCTGGGTGATGAAGGCGCCTTCGGAATATGTGCGGGATCATGTCCGGTTCACGACACAGCCATTGGAGCGGCCCGAAAAGGACGAGGATTTGATCGCGGTGCTGGACATGATGGATGCGCATAATCTGCTGATGTTTTCATCCGATTATCCGGAAAGCGACTTCGTATCGCCTGAAGCCTCGCTGCCGCGTTTGCCGGCCGAGTGGGATTCGAAGATGCTGTTCGAGAATGCAAGGCAATGGTATTCGTTGTAATTCTATTCGTTGTGTACGCGCTTGCAGGAATATGGTTGAACCCTATATTGATCAGGAGGTTGGGAATTCAATGGAGCAGCAGGTAGAGACCGGTGTGACGAAGAGAACAGAGAACAAGAAGTATGGCGTGATTGATTGTGACGTACATCCTTCTCCCAGAAATACAGAAGAAATTCGTTCTTACATGGCCCAGCCATGGAGGGACCGCTATCATGGAAGCACGCGCGGATTCTTCGGCAATCCGGTACATGGCGCGCGCCTGGACGCTACCCCGCCGCAGGGGGGCCCAACGGGATCGGATCCCGATTTCCTGCGGGAGCAGTTAATCGATAAATATGGCCACGCACATGCCATTCTGCTGCCGCGGGCTTTTTGCAACCTGCAGCCTGACCCTGATTTTGGAACCGCTATCGCGGCTGCTTATAATGACTGGCTGGCCGATACCTGGCTTAGTAAATACAATCATGACGGCGTATTCAAAGGCTCGATTACAGTCAATCACCAGGATCCGCAGGCGGCGGCACGGGAAATCGAGCGCTGGGCAGGTCATCCGCATTTTGTCCAGGTCATGACTGATTCCGGTGCGCGGGCGCCGTTCGGCCAGCGGCAGTATTATCCGATTTATGAAGCGTGTGCACGCCACGGCCTGCCATTCGCTATCCATCCGGGTACGGACGGAATGGGCATTAATATTCAGCCTACCCCCGGATACCCGACTCATTATATCGAATGGCATACCTGCCTGTCCTTGGGCTTTCAAGCCCATCTCGTAAGCTTCCTGACGGAGGGCGTATTCGAGAGGTTTCCGAACTTCAAGATCGTCCTGACAGAGGGCGGCGTCTCATGGCTGCCCGGCTTAATCTGGCGTCTGAATGCCGAATACAAGGCACTGCGGTTCGAAGTGCCATGGATGAAGCGCCGCCCCAGCGATTATTTGCGGGATCATGTACGGCTCTCCTCCCAGCCGCTGGAGCGTCCTGACGACGACAAGGAGCTTCTTCAAATGCTGCAGATGATGGATGCCGAGCATATTCTGATGTTTGCCAGCGATTATCCGCATTGGGACTTCGATTCGCCGACGCACGCTTTTCCGAGGCTGCCTGAAGCGATGCACAGACGGATCTTTTTCGAAAATGCCAGAGAGCTGTACAATTTATAATCAAACTGCAGGGAGGACGTTCAGAGATGGGAAGACATGTGATTGGAGCAGCAGCGGATTTGCCGCCTGGCACGAACAGGATTCTGACGGTCGAGGGACGCTCGGTTGGCGTGTTTAATGTGAGCGGTACGTATTACGCGCTCAAAAACAGCTGTCCGCATCAAGGCGCTCCGCTGTGCGCGGGCAAGGTAACGGGAATGACATTGCCGTCTGAGCCGGGACAATATCTGTACGGCCGGGAAGGCGAGATCCTGCGCTGCCCCTGGCATGGCTGGGAGTTTGATATTCAGAACGGCAAGTCCATTTTTGACCCGCATAAATGTCTGGTCAAGACCTATCAGGTTGCCGTCGAAGCAGACGCGGATGCGGATGCGGATGTGGAAGAGGAATCCCCTTCAGTAGAGACATACGAGGTGAAGGTCGAAGAGGCGAAAGTGGTCGTGTATATCTAGTAACTGCCTATTTAGATTAAAGTCCGGTGATAAACCTGCGGAGCAGGCGGAAATCGTCTGGAGAAGCGTAGGCTGAAAGCTTTCGTAAGAAAGCTGCTTCGGAAGCCTGCACTTACGACCTTTGTACCCCGAATTTAACAGCTAAAGGTGCAAAACCAACCACATCCATACCGTGGATGGTTTTGCACCGAGGTGACAATGCTACCCGCGGTGTTTATTGTGGGCAGCATTGCACCAAAGGTATCCAAAATCAAAAAATTCCCGGTACAACAGCTTCTCCGACAAGTGACAAGCGGTATAACACGCTTGTAACACATGCGAGTATCGGAAGACGCTTCCGCATGCGCAGCCGGATCTTTTACTGAATAATAATGTCTGAAACAGCTTGGAACTTGTCATGAGCAATATAAACAGGAAGATCAATGTCCAATGAGAAATTCTCATAATCGGAGACAATTATGAAAACAAGATCCAAATATCTCGTGAACATTTTTTTATTCAGTCTGTTTATAGGCATGACTCCGGTAATTATGCTCGGCTTCTTCTCTTATTCCAAGGCCTCCGTGGAAATTCAAAGGAAGGTGAACGAAGGGAATAGCCGGATACTCGAGCAAACGCAGTTCCGGGTGGAGCAGGTGTTGAAAACCGTCGATACGGTGACCAACCAGTTTATCCATTCTCCGCTGACGATTTCCGTCATGGAACTGGAAATGGAGAAGGAGCGGTATCAGGATTTTCAGCAAATCAGAGACGGATTATACAAGCTGCAGGCACAAGGGCTCGGAATCTTTGATGTCTTTCTATACAATATCGAGAAGAATTGGTTGATCAATAACAGCGGCTTCTTCAACAAGATCGATAAAGAAAGCCTGGATCTGCTGCAGGATTATGCACAAATGCCGGCGATTTCGCAGTGGACGATTAACAGAGAGCCCGTTTCCGGAGACGGTGATGATCTGGTCAGCGTGAAGACCGTAAATTTGATAAAGCGGATGCCGATCATCTCATCGAATCCGGATGGCTTCCTGGTCAGCAAAATCCCCATCCACGAGATCCGCAAGCTTCTGTCCAAGAATGTAATGCCCGGGGCAATGATGATCCTGGATGCGGATAAACGGGTCATTGCGCTTGACGGGGAGGATGTGGAGGATGCGGATATGCAGCCCGGACAAATTACGGAGCTGCTGCAAAGCCATACGGAGGAAATCGGCTCTTTCGAAACAGAGCTGGGACAAGGGAACGTGATGCTCTCGTACCGCCAGTCCTCTTATAACGGATGGGTATATGTATCCTCGGTCTCCATTGCGCAGTCAACCCGGGATTCCAAGGCCATCGGGTGGTTTACCCTGGTCGCGTGTCTGACGATCTGCGCCCTGACTTTAATTATTGCCTGGCTGGGCTCGCGTCGGATCTACCGTCCGGTGAGAAAGCTGTATACCTCTGTCCTTGCGGAGTCGGGCGAAGATTCGCTGCTTCACAAAAATGAGTTTGAATCGATTGAACTAAGCGTCCAGCGGCTCACGCAGTCCAAATTCAGAATGGGGAATCAAATTGAAGGACAAATCAAGCTGCTGAAGGAATATTTCTTTTTCAAGCTGTTCCAAGGGGACTTGAGGCGTAAAGAAATGGAAGAGGGCCTGGTGTTTCATGGACTCCCGGCGGAGCTTGAGCGTTCGATCGTACTGGCGGTTGAGATCGATACGCTGGAAGGCACCCGCTATAAGGAGCAGGACCGCAGCCTGCTGTTGTTTGCGATCGATAATATTTTGCGGGAAATTGTAGCGGAGCGGCAACGAATCGGCTCCGTCATCATTCAGGATACGGTTGGGGTGCTCATAGACAGCGCCAAGCCGGGCGACGGGGCTTTCAAGGACTGGATATTCGGGCTGGCGGTGAAAATTCAACAAGCGGTCCGCTCCTATTTGCATATTAAAATCAGTATAGGCGTAAGCCGCGAGATCCGCTCGCCGGGGGCAGCTCCGGCAGCCTTCAAGGAAAGCCAGGAGGCTTTGAAATACAGGCTTCAGCTCGGGCAGGAGGTGATCCTGTTCATCGAGGATGTGCAGCTCCGCTCCAGCGGCTCCATCCAATATCCGCAGGAGACGGAGAAGGAGCTCGTTGAAGCGGTCAAGAGCATGGATGCCGGCAGAGCGCAGGAGATCCTGCACCGGTTTATCTCTGAGGTAACAGATAACAAAATCGGCTGCAACCAATACGAAATTTCCTTGTCTCTGCTGCTCGGCGAAATGGTCCGGCTTGCGAAGGATTCCGGCTTGCCGTGGAATCTGATCGATGACAAGAACCGCTCATTATTCGGCGAGCTGCTGCATCTGAAGACCGGACTCGAGGTGGAGAACTGGTTTTGCGACAACATCATTTTCCCGGTTATCCGGTTCTTGACGCAGCGGGAGGAAACGCAATACCGCAGGATATCGGATGAGATTATCAAGATCATCCACGCCGACTATGATAAAATGCTGACCTTGGATGCATGCGCGGCCAGGGTGAATTACCATCCCCATTATGTGAGCAGGGTGTTCTCCCGGGAAATGGGCACGAGCTTCGCCGATTACTTGTCCCAATACCGGCTGCTCAAGGCCAAGGAGTGGCTGCAATCAACCGACTTGAAGATTGTTGAAATCGCTTTAAAGCTGCATTATACGAACCCTCAGAATTTTATCCGGTCTTTCCGCAAAATCGTTGGCATGACCCCGGGACAATACCGGACGTTGTTCAGGTAAGGGATCAAAAATTTAGCCAGGAAGCAGGTTTTCCAAAATGAAAATTGCCAGTATTGAGACCTTCACGACAAAGGAAATCAGCATTGTCAGAGTCCGGACGGACGACGGAAGAGAAGGCTACGGGCAGACGGCCCCCTATATTCATGCCAATATCGCCGCCCTGGTGCTTCACCAGCAAGTCAGTCCCTATGTATTGGGAGCGGATGTGAGCCGGGTGGAGGATATCGCTCCGCTGGCCGAGAAGTGCATTGAGGGCGAGCATAAGTTTCCGGGATCTTATATATGCCGTGCGGTAGGCGGGGTCGATACGGCCCTGTGGGATCTTCATGGGAAAATCCAGAATAAAAGCGTGCGGGAGCTGCTGGGCGGCCAAAAAACAGCTGTCGAGGTGTATGGCTCCAGCATGAGCCGGTCCATCACCCCCGAGCAGGAAGCCGAGAGGCTGAAGTGGTTAAAGCAATCCCATGGCTTCAAAGCGTTCAAAATCCGCATCGGCAATCCCTTCGGGCATGATGTTGACGCCTGGCCTGGCAGAACGGAAGCCATTGTTCCGGCAGTACGCGAAGCGATCGGTCCGGATACCCTGCTGTATGTGGACGCGAACAGCGGTTTCTCGCCTGAGCGGGCTATCGAGGTAGGGCATATGCTGGAGCAGTACGGCGTTTGCCACTATGAGGAGCCATGTCCCTATCCCGAGCTGGAATGGACACAGCAGGTGAATCAGGCTTTGAGCCTGGCAGTGACCGGAGGAGAGCAGGATACGGATCTGGCCCAGTTCCGGCGCATGATTGCCATGCGGGCCGTCGATATTGTACAGCCCGATGTTTGTTATGTGGGCGGATTGAGCCGCGCTCTGCAGGTGGCGAAGATGGCGGAGGAAGCGGGAATCCCGTGTACGCCGCATTCATCGAATCTCTCGATGGTCACGGTATTTACTTTGCATATGCTGGGAGCGATTCCCAATGCCGGTCGGTTTATGGAATATACGATAGAGTGGAACAACGCCTGGACAGACGGGCTTTTCAGCCCTCCGCTCAAGGTCGTTGACGGCTCCGTTGAGATTCCCAAGGGTCCTGGCTGGGGGGTTGAGATCAATCAGCAGTGGCTGGATAAGGCTGATTACCAGATTAGCCGACTATAAACCTGAGCCTGCAGAAGAATAGTTATGGCTGCTGTGCGGTAAGGGCGCATCCTTAAAGGATGTGCCCTTTGCTGTTATCTGCCCATGCCGCAGGTCGAAGGACGCTTGGCAAACGCCCGGCAGTATGCGATTATGAGAGCAGATCCGGTTGGGAAGGGGTAATATGAGATGAAATGCGCTGTGCTTGACGATTATCAGCAGGTTGCCATGTCCATGACGGATTGGACGGGGCTCGCCGATCGAGTGGATGTTAAAGTATTCCATACCCATTTCGAGAACGAGGACGAGCTGGCAGCTGCGATCGAAGATTGCGAGATTGTGGTCATTATGCGGGAGCGCACTCCTTTTCGGAGCGGACTCTTCAAGCGTCTGCCCCGTCTGAAGCTGCTGGTGACGACTGGAATGCGCAACGCTTCTGTCGATCTGGCCGCCGCGGCGGACAATGGCGTAGTCGTATGCGGGACGCGCGGGGGAGGCGAAGGCACGACGGAGCTGACATGGACGCTTATTCTGGGACTGGCGAGGAAGCTTGTGCAGGAGAATGAGGCGCTTCGTTCCGGAGGGCATTGGCAGAGTACGGTCGGCATCGATCTTCTCGGCAAGCGTCTTGGCCTGCTGGGGCTCGGTCATATCGGGAGCAATGTCGCGCGGATCGGACAAGCGTTCGGCATGGAGGTTGCGGCATGGAGCCAAAATCTGACCGCGGAAAAAGCTGCCGCCGCGGGTGTGAAGCTGGCTTCCTCGAAGGAGGAGCTGCTCGAGAGCAGCGACTTTGTCTCGATTCATCTCGTGCTTGGCGATCGCACAAGAGGACTGCTCGGAGCACGGGAGCTCGGGCTCATGCGGCCGTCAGCCTACCTCATCAACACCTCGCGCGCGCCGATCGTTGACCGGGATGCGCTGATTGAAGCGCTGCGCAGCGGCACAATTGCCGGGGCCGGACTGGACGTATTCGAGCAGGAGCCTCTGCCTGCGGATGATCCGCTCCGCACACTGCCCAATGTGCTGGCGACGCCGCATATCGGGTATGTCACTGAAGCGGCTTACCGCGGCTTCTTCCGCGGAATCGTCGAGGACATTGATGCTTATTTGAATGGATCGCCCGTGAACGTTCTCGGCTAGCGGGAATTCATTCCTCTCATCCGCTGAACAAGCGGCTGATGCCGGTTCCGGGGAATTGCCCTGAACGCCGGCGGGCAGCCGCTTTTTCGGATGGATCTGAACGGTCGCAGCTTGGAAGTATTGGATATTTCTTATTCTTTATCGATCGTTCTATATTGGGTATAATGGCAGTAAAGGAGCTGTTGGTATGTCCAGAAACAGAGAGTTTGAAGTTAACGATGTGCTTAATAAGGCAATGGATCTTTTTTGGTTTCAAGGATATGAAAAAACATCGATGAGCAATCTGGTGGAGACCATGGGCGTCCACAGGAAGAGCATTTATAATACCTTTGGCGACAAGCATTCTTTGTATATGAAAGCAATAGAACGCTATGATCAAGCTATAGGAGCAGAAACAAGGTCATTGATCAAAAATACCGCTTCCGCCAAACAGGCTATCCGGCAGTTGTTTGAATTTAGCGCGATGGCAGAAGCAGGGCCCAAAGGCTGCTTGACGGTCAATTCTGCCGTTGAACTTGCCCAGCATGATTCTGAAGTGGCAATCAAAGTGAATGAGAGCTTTGCCAGTGGCGAGAAGCTGCTGCTCGAGCTAGTCACACTCGGCCAGAATACAGGCGAAATTGCTGATCATCACAATGCCGAATCACTGGCTTATTACTTGAACAATGCGTGGATAGGCATGCGCGTTCTGGTTAAGACAACGGATGATAAAGAGAAATTGAAAGGGATTATCGACACAACCCTTGCAATATTGGAAAGATAAGAGGCTTTGATGCTTGCAGCAGCCCGTCCTTGAACATCTAAATTAAGTGTGCTGCAATTTGCATATTAAATCAAAGAAAGGAGCAGTCGCCCGATGGCTCAGTTGACCCGCTTCGGATTCGGGGTGCAGGCTCTTATCGCGCTCGCGTCGCGTCGGGACCAATGGTCCAGCGCCGAGATCGCCGGCCTTATCAGCTGCGAGCCGACGGCGCTCCGCAAGATTTTATCGCAGCTGGCGGAAGCGGGCCTGATTGATGTGAAGCAGGGCCGGTCCGGAGGCTACCGCCTGGTCAAACGGCCGGAGGAGATCACCCTGTTCGAAGTATACCAGTCCCTTCATAATGAAGACCCGCAATGGGGACGGATGGCCGACACGACCGGAGAAGGCTTGTTTGGCGCGAAAGTCCGGGAATCCTTCACGCGGATCATGACCGATATCAATGTTCAGGTCACGCAGGTGCTTGGGAACTATACGATCGCGGATTTGGTGGAATAAATTTTTTTTACTGAAAATGTGCAAATTATTGCACAAATAATTTCTTCCAGAAAGGTGAATGACTAATGAAGATCACAGGGTACGGTCAATCGGCATTATTATTGAGCGAATTATCGATTATGCGGGCGTGGTGACGTTTCAATACGAGCAATTGCGAACAAGCGGAAGCGATTAACGGTGGAGCGGCTGTTTTTTTATATTTTCAGTGTACTCCGGTGCAGTATTGCTTTGAGCTTGGCAGCCATACTATGATGGCATCATACAGACAAAGGAAGTCAATTTCGACGAAAAGTTGGGGATCGGCATGGAATTCAAATACGAGTTTGAAAAAGACCTTCCCATTATGTTCCAGGAGTGGACTCCAAGCACGATGGTCGAGACTTTTCATTGGCACACGCCGCTTGAGATCGGATACTGTCATACGGGTAAAGGCTGGTTTTATTTCGGCGAGAAAAAATTCCGCGTCATGCCCGGCGATGTGTTCGTCGTCAATAATATGGAGCGGCATATCGCCCAGTCCGATGGGGACGACCCCAGCCATTTTTCCTTTATGTATTTCGATCCCGAATTCATTGAACAGGGCGAGAAGGAGCTGCTCCTTCCTTTCGTATACAACCCGACCCAGTTCCATAACCACATTCCGGCCCATTCACCTGCAGCCAAAGAAATCGGCGGCTTGCTCCTGTCGATGGAGAGGGAGTACCGCGAGCGGAGGACAGGCTACAAAAATATGCTCCGCGGCGGCTTGCTCCAAATCTGTACGCTGCTGCTGAGGCACTATGGCAGCGACACGCCCAAGAGCGAGATTAACCGGGTCGTTAATCTGTATCATAAACTGAATCCCGCACTATCCTTTATGAAGGAGAACTTCCGTGATCCCATAGAGCTGGAGGATGTCGCGCGCGTGCTTATGCTCAGTCCGTCGCGGACGCGCCACCTATTCAAGGAAATGCTGGGCGAGGGCTTTAAGGAATACCTGACCCAGCTGCGCATCAATGAAGCCAAGCGGCTGTTGATCACCTCGGACATGCAGGTGATGACGATTTGTCTGCATTGCGGGTTTCAGAGCCTGACTCCGTTCTACCGGGCTTTCAGACAGATAGTCGGCATGACCCCGCAGGAGTACCGGGCTGAGGCGTCTGTGCTTGCCCTGACCAGAGAGAGAGCAATGGCGCTTTCCGCTGAATCCGATAAATGATGAACCCTTCTAAAGTTCCTGCAGGGAGGGTTATTTTTTTGAGGGATCCAAAACGGCAGGTCAAACATACAGCGGATATGAAATCCAGCCGTTTTTGACAAGGGAAGTGTGCTTATTAGCAAGACGGCCGATCAGCAGCGGTGGTATGATGGAAATGTAAAATGAAAGCGCTTTAATTAAAGATATGCAGGTGACAAGCGGAGTAAAAGAAGGAAGCAGCACACTCTTTAAAAAGGGGTTGAGGTTCATGGTGAGGAAAACAAACATTCATCTATTGATCGTATGTTTACTGGTGCTGGGACTGCTGGCAGGCTGTATGAAGGACTCCAATGGAAGCGGCTCGGGAGGGAAGACGGAAATCGTATTCTGGCAGCCGGACCTGGCGAACTGGCAGCCGCTGTACGAGAAGCTGGTCAAGAAATTTGAGGAGAGCCATCCGGATATCCGGATCAAGATGGCCAATATTCCGGAGGAAGGCTATTTTGAGAAGCTGAACACGGCGTTCGCCGCAGGCAAGGGTCCCGATATGTGGGTAGGCTGGTACCCCGGCAATGAATTCGACCGGGGCTACATTCAGCCTATCGACGAATTCATCGAAGCGAGCGGGTGGGATATGAACCAATATTTTCAGCCGATAACGGATCTTAGACTGAAGGGCGCGGACGGCCATTATTACGGACTGCCCCGCGACTATTCCAGTTCTGTTGTCCTGTACAACAAGGATCTGTTCGATGCGGCGCAGGTGCCTTATCCGACGGAGGATTGGACGGTTGATGATTTCCGCAGCATCGCGAAGTCCTTGACGAACGAGGAGAAGAAAGTGTTCGGCACCGATATCGCAACAGGCGACTCGCTGCTAACGGGTACGCCGCTCGTGTGGAATTATGGCGGCGATATGATCAGCGAAGACGGGCTTACGGTGAAAGGCGTGCTGGATTCGCCGGAAACGATGAAGGCTTATGAGCTCGGCCAGCAGCTGATGAAGGATGGGAGCGTGCTTCCGTCGTCCATCTCGGAGACGATGACCGGCGACAACGGCGCGTTCGGCTCGGGTACGGTGGGCATGACAATGGGGACGCTGTGGGGCTATAACTCGCTGAAGGATGTCACGTTCAAATGGGGAGCCGTATCGTTTCCGAAAGTGCCGGGCGGTGAGGATTACGCCTGGGCCGACATCGTCAGCTGGTTTATGAATGCCAAATCGAAGCATAAGGAAGCGACATGGGAATTCATGAAGTTCATGTCGAGCACGGAGATCGGCCAGGATGTGGCGGAGGAGCTGACATGGGGGCCGCCGATTCCGAAGATCTGGGAGGATCAGAAGCTGCTCGACAACGAGGCGCTGAAGGTGTTCTATGATCAGGGAGCGAAGCCGACGAAGAAACCGGTCTATGTCCGCAATAACGCCTACGATGATATTACTTCAGACATGACCCAGACCTATACGGATATCGTGAATCCGCTGAAGGGCGTCGAGATGAAATCGCCAGGCGACGTGCTTCCGCAAGCAGCCGAAGAGATGCAGAAAAAGCTGGATGAAGCCCAAACAGTCAAGTAACGAATCGGAGGTGGACATATCATGGTGAAGCTATCCAAAAGCGCCCGGCGGGAAGAAAGGCTCGGCTACTTGTTTATATCTCCCTGGATCCTCGGGTTTCTGGCATTCGCCGCCTTCCCGATCCTCGCGTCCCTGGCGCTGAGCTTCATGCACTGGGATATCTACGCCAGCCCTTCCTGGATAGGGCTGGACAACTTCAACCGCCTGTTCCGCGATCCGCTGTTTTACAAATCGATGAAGGTTACGCTCACCTACAGCGCGATGGCGATTCCGCTCGGTCTTGTGATCGGCCTGCTGCTGTCGCTGATGCTGAATCTTAAAGTAAAGGGCATCAATTTCTTCCGGACGTTGTTCTACCTGCCTTCGGTGCTTACCGGCGTGGCCGTCTCCATGCTGTGGCTGTGGATCTTCAATGCCGATTACGGGCTGCTGAATTATATGCTGTCCTGGGTCGGCATCGAAGGACCCCAGTGGCTCAAGGATCCAAGCTGGATACTCACGAGTTACGTCATCATGAGCCTGTGGGGGGTTGGAGGGAACGCCATCCTGTTTCTGGGCGGCCTCCAGAACATTCCGGAGCAGCTGTACGAAGCCGCCAAAATTGACGGCGCCGGTATGTACCGGCGGTTCTGGCGGATCACGATCCCGCTGTTGACGCCGACGCTCTTTTTCCTCCTGCTCATGGGCATCATCGGTTCCTTCCAGGTCTTCACGCAGGCGTATATCATCAACGGCCGGGGCGGAGGCGGTCCTGACAATGCAGGCTTGTTCTATATGCTTTATCTGTACCAGAAGGCCTTCAAATCTTTCGATATGGGCTATGCTTCGGCCATGGCATGGATTGGCGGCCTCCTGTCGCTGGTGCTTGCGCTGATTGTATATGCCACGCAAAACAGGTGGGTCTATTATGAGGCGGATGAGACGCAGGGAAGGAAGGCGGTGGTGAAATGACGAATGTGAATGTGTCGGCGAGAAAGCCTTTTGGCAAAATTGCCGCTTACTGCTTCCTTATCATCCTGTCGTTCGCCTGCATGGTTCCCTTCTTCTGGATGATATCGACGTCGCTGAAGACCAAAGCGACCACGTTTCAATTTCCGCCGCAGTGGATTCCGGCAGACCCGCAGTGGGCGAACTATGTGAACGCATTTTCGTTTGCTCCGTTCGCTACCTACATCACGAATACGCTTACGATTGAGCTCTTCGTCATTATTGGCCAGGTCGTGTCCTGCACGCTGGTCGCATACGGCTTCTCCCGGTTCCGCTTCCGCGGACGCGAGGTGCTGTTCATGATCATGCTCGCCACCATGCTCATACCGGAGCAGGTGACGATGATCCCGACCTTCCTCATGTTCAGCAAGCTGAATTGGGTGGATACGTACCTGCCGCTGACGGTCCCGGCTTACTTCGCGAATCCGTTCTTCGTCTTCCTGATGCGGCAGTACCTGCTCACGATCCCGAAGGACCTCGACGAGGCGGCCAAGATCGACGGAGCGAATGAATTGCAAATCCTGTGGAAGGTGCTTGTCCCGGTCCTGCGTCCCTCCATGACCATCATTGTCGTGTTTACATTCACGAATGTGTACAACGATTTCATGGGGCCGCTTATTTATTTGAATTCGCCGGAGAAATTCACCTTGGCCGTCGGCCTTGCCAACTTCGTTTCCAGCAGAGGCTCCGAGTGGAACCTGCTCATGGCGGCTTCGACTGTCGTCGTCGTGCCGCTGCTGCTCATCTACTATTTTGCGCAGCGCAATCTGATCGGCGGAATTGCCAGCATGGGGATTAAGGGATAAAACAAACACAAGCAACATAACCGAGAGGAGAATGGATACATGATGAATAAACAGATCCTGCCTGAAGATTATCCGGAACGCGTCTATGCGGGATGGCTGGGGAAAGTAATTGGCGTCCGCCATGGAGGCAATATCGAGCAGTGGACGTACGAACGGATCGCAAGAACATTCGGCGAAATCACGGGCTATCTTCATACGTTTAAAAATTTCGCGGCGGATGACGACACGAACGGACCCATGTTCTTTCTCCGCGCGCTGGAGGATTACACGCATACAAGCGAAATTACAGCCGAGCAGATGGGGCTGACCTGGCTTAACTATGCGCCCGATGGCCACGGCTTCTATTGGTGGGGCGGCTATGGCAAATCGACCGAGCATACCGCTTATCAGAACCTCAAGAACGGGATCATGGCGCCGCGCTCGGGATCGATCGAGCAGAATGGGGCTGCGGTGGCGGAGCAGATCGGCGGGCAGATTTTCATTGATGTATGGGGATTGATCGCACCGGGCAACCCGAGGCTTGCCGCAGAGTATGCGGAGAAAATCGCCAGTGTGTCGCATGACGGGAACGGGAAGTATGGCGGCATGTTTATCGCGGCCTGCATCGCAGCCGCATTCGACCGCCAGGATATGCATGAGATTCTGGAAGCGGGGCTGTCCGTGATCCCGGAGGATTGCGAATTCGCACGAATGACCCGAACGGTTATCGAATATCATGGGGGTCAACCGGAGGATTGGAGGGAGGCTTTCCTGTTCGTACGGGATAAGTTCGGCTACCATCTGTATCCGGGCGAATGCCATATCATCCCGAACGCGGCGGTCATTGTGCTGTCGCTGCTGTACGGCGGAGGAGACTTCTCCCGCTCGATCAATATCTGCAACATGTGCGGCTGGGATACGGATTGCAATGTCGCAAATGTCGGTACCATCATGGGCGTACGGAATGGCCTTGACGGCATTGATGATTCGTGGCGGAAGCCGATCAACGATTTCCTGTGCTGCTCCAGCGTCATCGGAACGCTGAACATACTGGATATTCCCTGGTGCGCTTCCTATATCGCAAGCTTCGGTTATAAAATCGCGAATGCGGACATTCCGGCCAAATGGCGTCCGATCCTCACCGGCGAACCGCCGCGTTTTCATTTCGAATATCCGGGGTCGACGCATGCGTTCCGCACGGACGCAGATGCAAGCGGAGCGCATGTTACCGGCGTTGTCTCGAACACGCCGGAAGCGGCGGCAAGCGGCGGACGCTCCCTGAAGGTGCTGTTCGACCGGGTGAGCGGCGGGTATGGCTATCGTGTCTATCACCAGACCTACTACCGCCCTCATGATTTCAACGACAGCCGGTACGACCCGAGCTTCTCGCCGCTGCTCTACCCCGGCCAGACCATCGAAGCCCAAGTCATGGTCCCTGAATTTGTGAACATCGGAGTGATTGCAAGGCTGTACGTCAAGGATGTCAATGCCGATGTGCGCCACTATGCCGACAGCATCGAGCTCGTGAAAGGCGAATGGATCACTCTGCGCTATAAGCTGCCTTCGATGGAAAATGTGTGCATCGGCGAAGCGGGCATCGAGTTCGTCCCTGCCGAAGGCTGGTCCGCGAATCTCGTAGCCTATGTGGATGACTTCCATTTCTCTGGCGCGCCTGACTACGCCATAGATTTTGGCTTCGAGCGGATAGAGCGCTGGCACGGACTGCATCAGGAGGTCAGCCAATTTACTTATTTGCGCGGATTATGGACACTGGAGCAGGGCGAATTGTCCGGCAGCTACAGCGGCGAATCCGCAGAATGCTATACCGGCGATCTGAAGTGGCGGGACTATGAGTTTGAAGCGGTCGTTCGGCCCGTATCCGGAAGCCATCACAGGGTGCTGGTCAGGGTGCAGGGCGGTATCCGTTCTTACGCCGCGGGTCTTGCCCCCGGCAATAAAGTGAGCTTTTACAAGAATGCTAACGGCTGCACGGAGCTCGCTTCTGCCGACTTCGAATGGGAGCATGGCCGGGACTATACGATTGCCGTCGAAGCGATGGGGAACCGGTTTACGGTAAGCGTGAACGGACAGCATGTACTTGAAGTGGAGGATGCGGGAGATAACGGCCTTCCTTATTGGACGGGGCAGGTGGGATTGTCCAATACGGCCGGCAGCCATACCCATTATAAGCGCTATCGCGTGTCAAGCCGCTGACGGAAAATCAGGGGCGCAGCCGGGGCCAGAGGATGAGAATGCATAATTGTTCATAAATCTGATTGGGGCGGATATCTTTGGAGAGAAGGCATGTCAGCATGGGTTATAGTGGATATCCGGACTATAAATTCAAAGCAGGAGGATAATTGATGACCCAAAAAATTCGTGTAGCCATTGTCGGTTTGGGATTTGGAGCCGAGTTTATTCCCATTTATCAAAATCACCCGCACGCAGAGATGTATGCGATCTGCCAGCGGTCGGAGGATAGCCTGCATCGGATTGGCGATCATTTTGGGATCCATGTAAGATACAGCAGCTTTGAGGAACTGCTTGAGGATCCGGATGTAGACGCCGTCCATATCAATACCCCGATTCCCTTTCATGCCCGGCAATCTGTCGCAGCACTGCTTGCCGGCAAGCATGTGGCCTGCACGGTGCCGATGGCCACCTCAGTGGAGGATTGCAGACGGATTGTCGAGGCGCAGAAAGCCTCTGGCAAGCACTACATGATGATGGAAACAGCCGTGTATACGCGCGAGTTTCTGTATGTGAAGGAGCTGCGCGACAGCGGGAAGCTGGGCAGGCTGCAGTTTCTGCGGGGCGCTCATCAGCAGGAGATGTCCGGATGGCCGGGTTATTGGGAAGGGCTGCCACCCATGCATTACGCAACCCATGCGGTAAGTCCGCTTCTTGCTTTGGCCGGGAAAGAAGCGGACACGGTGGTATGCTTCGGTTCGGGGCAAATTGCCGGGAACCTTGCGGCCAAGTACGGCTCGCCTTTTGCTGCCGAGTCCGCTCTTGTGCGTCTTCGCGATTCCAGCCTGGCGATGGAAGTGACCCGGTCCTTATTTGAAATTTCCCGTGAGTATATCGAGAGCTTTAATGTTTATGCGGACAAGATGAGCTTCGAGTGGCAGCAGCTGGAAAGGGAAGAACCGTTGATATTCCGCGGAGAGGACGGCGAGCGCGTGAAGATCCCGGATTATGCCCGCCTGCTTCCGGAGGGCATACGTAAATATACGGCCGAGGGAGTCTACAATGCAGACGAGAATCAGCATCTTTCGTTCAAGCAGGGGAATGGCCATGGCGGATCCCATCCGCATTTGGCGCATGAGTTTATTATGAGCCTCGTAGAGGACCGTCCGCCGTTTCCGGATGTGTTCGCATCCGCGAACTGGACGTGTACGGGACTTGTTGCGCATGAATCCGCCATGCAGGGCGGAATCCCCCTCAAATTGCCTGATTTCCGCTAAACCAAAAACTGAAGGACGGAGGCATGCCCATCATGAAATCTTGCGAAGCTGCGCTTCATGCCGTTAGTACCCCGCATTCTATTGAAATCTTCCGGGCGGGCGGAACGCGGCCGGTTCTCGTGCAAAACGCTGCAGCCAACAGCCGCCCCTATATTCATCCGATCCTGTCGCCCGACGGGATTGGCGAGCTTACCGAAAATGCTCCCGCCCATCATCCGTGGCAGCATGGATTGTATACGGGGCTCAATAAGGTTAATGGCGTCGGTTTCTGGGAGAAGGGCTTGCGGAATGATCCGATGGATGGAACCTTTCACCCGAAGCCTCTCCTGCCTCCTGTAGTAAACGGGAGTAAAGCGGAATGGGCAGTGGAGACCGACTGGCGTTCGCCTGACGGTACTCCCCTCCTTGCCGAGGAGCAGCGGTGGAACTTCTGTGACCGCGGGAACACCTATGAGCTGGACCTGGAATGGACGCTCAAGGCTCATACTGCCTTAACGTTCGGACGTTACGATTACGGCGGATTATTTATCAGAATGCCATACCGCGAGGCATTCGGCGGGAGCAGCATAAGCAGCGAGGGGCTCGCAAGGGAAGAGGCTGACGGCAAGCCGGCCCGCTGGATGGCTATCTCCATGCCGATAGAAGGCCGTGAATCGGCAGCCGGCATAGCGATAATGGACCATCCTGCTAATCCTGGCTATCCGGTTCCATGGCGCGTGGATGGCCAATTCGGGGCTGCCCCAAGCCTGTGCATAGCCGGAGATTGGCAGCTCGAAGCGGGCAGTACGCAATTGTTCAGACATCGGGTCTTCGTCTATACGGGTGAAATCGACTCGGCGCAAATAGAAGCGAATTGGAATGAATTTCGTAATGGGAGGAACAATTGACGATGAAAAGCGCTGTTGTCGTGCATCCGAATTTTGATACCGTATGGCCGTTTGCTGCAAATCATTTGCACAGGATGTGGAGCAGTCAAGGGGACACGCAGCTCATTCGGCTCCTGACTGGAGGTGAGGAAAAGCTCGGAGAGGTTGTCCCGAGCCCAGCCGAGATCGCCCGACTGGCAGTGCTTGGTGTAGACATTACAAGAGATTGTCTGGGAGCATTCACATCGCTTAAGGAAGCGGCAATATGTACCGATGGATACAATGAAGAGTTGGAGCCGGAAATTCGAGATGCTTGGGAGCGGGCCGGGGTTCAGATCTACAAGCATCCCTCGGAGGGCTTCTGGGGCCAATCCGTGTCGGAATTCGGCCTTGCTCTGACGCTTTGCGGCCTTCGGCGTATTCCGCAGTCCCATCATGCCATCATTTCCAGCCTGGCGCCGTGGGATTATAATCCTCCGGGAAATATGGGGATGCCGGAAACGAGGGGCCACCAATTTGGCGACGATCCGAACTTCACGAACGGCACCGTGTTCGGGAAGAAGGTACGGATTGTAGGAGCAGGCAATATCGCCAGCCGTTATGCCAGTTTTGTGAGCATGCTTGGGGCGGAAGCAGCGGCATGGGATCCATTCGCGTCCGAACCGTCGTTCCACCGTGCGGGCGCCCGCAAAGTATGGCATCTGGATGAGCTCGTCAAGGATGCGGATATCTTCGTGCCGATGGTGCCTTTGACCGCCAATACACAGGGAATTATCAACGCCGATCATATCCGTGCGCTTCCCAAGGGGTGCCTGGTAGTTCTGGCGACTAGAGCATTAATTTGCGACATGGCAGCGGTCAGGGAAAGGGTTTTGGCCGATGAGATCAGTCTTGCCGCCGACGTATTCGATATTGAACCGCTGCCGCTGGACGATCCTTTGCTCGGCAGGCACAACGTCGTTCACACTCCCCATAATGCAGGACGTACGATACACGCGAACGAGCAGTGGGCGGAGATGCTGATGGCGCAATTTCGTCCGGTGCATTCGATTAAAACGAGCTAAGGATGTGAACAGAAGCCGCTGTGCAGGCGGAATGCTCTACCAATCGCTGTTGTTCCCGGATTCCCTGAATATAAGGTTTATGGTCGAAATCAGGGAACCAAGACGAACACAAACCCTTTTGCACAAGCATTTTGCCTGCCTTGCCACTTGTTCATTTCTAAAGTGCGTTTTAGTAACAAACATACGAAGAGGGGGGCAGAAGTCCCCTTCTATTTTTTTGCGTAGTTTTTAGTTCGGCTTTATTTTACGATATCAATGGTGACAATTCGCTATCCTAAGGCGGCTGCTAAATGGCGGCTGAACCGGATTTTTATTGATGGACAGCATCCATCAGGTACCAAGTGGAGACGGGAATTCGGCCTACGGCTTACTTCAATCTGGAATAACCATCTGACTCTAACTGCTTATAAATGAATAAATCAACAAAACAGGTATAATATGTTACGATTAGAAGTAATCACAAAGGGAGGGATTGAAGTGAAAATAACGAAAAGCTTTGTCCTTGTGGTCGTGAATTTGATCGGCGACTTATGGTTGGGGACGATGAGAAAGCCGGAATTTTATGATAAACAGACCGCTGCGGTACGTACCAGACTGGGTTATGCTGGATTTGTTGCTGCGGCCGCGCTCATGGCGGCAGGGGCGGTTACATGGTTGTGTCTGAGAATATATTGAGTAACCAGAGGGGAATCAGGAGGTGAAAAATGATAAATGAGTTTTCTTTGATCATGATCATTTTCCCCATTATTTTCATTCTGCTTGGCTTTGTTGGGTACATCGTTCTAAAAAATATATTCATTGCTCCAACACTGACGTTTGCGGTTTCTGTTGTGTTGACTTTTACCGTATATAATACGACATTCCTCATTTGGTTGATAATTTACACATTGTTGTCTTTTGCTTCCAGCATGATTGCAAGGCTATTCGTCTATATGATCCAAAAATTTAAAATAGCCAATAAATAACGAAAACCGGCTGTCGACGACTAAGGAGATGGGGTATTTGTCGATATTCATATACATAGGTATTATTTCATTATTTCTGGCGGGTATTTTAGTTGGAGCATGGACGGATGGAAACAGGCAGAGAGGAAACTATTATTCCCAGAATCCGGATCCCAAAGAACGGAGATTAAAAGCGAAATTATCTACATGGTTTTTTCTGATTTCGCTGGTATCGTTTGCAATCGCAGCTATCTATTACTTTTGGATAAAAGGTTCCTAAACAAGTACTAGCCCGTTTTTCGAATTTGGGACGATCAAGCATAAAGGGCGGCGGACCGCCCCTTTTTTTATTTCAAGCGATGCTCGGTCGATCCCCGCAGGATCAATTCGGAATCGACCTTGAACACGCATTTGGCCGCGAACTCATCGGCGTTCATCTGATCGATCAGCTTCTCGGCAATGATCGCGCCCATCGCATATTTGGGCTGGTTGACCGTAGTCAAAGTCGGCGTCAAATACTTGCTGATCCGGTTGTTGTCGACACCCACAACGGCCAGCTGCTCCGGGATGCGGATGCCGGTTTCCCGGCAGGCCTTGTATACGCCGAGCGCCATCTCGTCATTCGCCGCGTATACGGCAGTGAAGGGGATATTTTTGGCAAAAAGCCTCATCATGGCTTCATATCCGCCGTTCTCATTGAAGTTGCCGTTCTCGACCAGCTCCGGACGGAACGGGATCTGATATTCCTTCAACCCCTTCAAGTACCCTTCAAGCCTCTCGAAGCTGTCCACCGCTTCGGCGTAGCCGCTCAGGAACACGATATTGCGGTGACCGAGGCCAACCAGGTGATCGACGACCTCCTTCGAGAACTTTACGTTGTCCGTATAGATGCACGGCACCTTTGGATGCTCGATATGTCTGCCAATCACGGCGATTGCATACCCCTTGTCCGAGAAGCGGACGATCTCCTCATCCGCAGTGGCGGGAGTCGCCAGGATCATGCCATCCACGGTGCGGCTCATAAGCAGACCCAGATAATCCAGTTCCTTGTCAGGCTGATTCTCCACATCGCAGATAATGACCTTATAGCTGCGGGAATAGGCCATATTCTCGATACCCTTGATGATCTCAGCAAAATAAGAAGCGTTAATATCCGGGACGATGACCCCGATTGTCATCGTTTTCTGTGACCGCAAATTCTTGGCCACCGCGTTCCGGTGATAGCCGAGGTCGGCGATCACCTTATTTACTTTGTCTTTGGTCTTCGCCTTGACGTAGGAATTGCCGTTCAATACACGGGATACCGTTGCAGGGGAGACGCCGGCCTTGTTCGCAACATCGATGATCTTGATATCCATAGTCATCCTCAACTTTGCTCTAAAAATTTGTTTGACAGAAGCTCGATATCAACACTATAATTCAAAATGAAATCGATTTCAATACTGAGACCGGACAAATCAATCCGCTTGCAACGAAAGTTTTTATTGAAAGCGGATTCTATGAATGCGAGGCGGGAGATCGGCCCCATATCAGCGTTTTGTGCTCAGATAGGTTAAGGAAACCCAAAACGGAACGACGTCATTTCATTTAGGAAATCGATTTCATAAATTGATGTGGGAGTGATGCATTTTTACAGTTAGTCAGTCCGCTTTGTCCATTACTCATTCATTCCGGTACGGAGGTGCACGATGGTCGGATTTTTCAGAGAACTGGGGAAGAATCGGGTCATGTTCCTCATGATCGCGCCCGCGCTGTTGTTCTTTGCCCTGTTCAGCTACGTCCCCATGGTAGGCGTCTATTACGCTTTTACCAATTACAGTTTTGACGGCGGCTTGTTCGGAAGCCAGTTCGTCGGCTTCGACAACTTTCAGTTCTTGTTCAGCTCCGGACAATTGGCCACGCTTACAAGAAACACAATTTTGTACAATATCGTCTTCATTCTGCTTGGCAATACGCTTCAGCTGTTTTGTGCAATCTTCCTGGCGGAGCTGCCCGGCAAATGGTTCAAGAAATCAGCTCAGTCCGTCATGTTTCTCCCGTTTTTCATTTCCTTCGTTCTTATAGGCGCTTTCGTTCTGAACCTGTTCAGCTCGCAGACCGGAGTTATCCCGACGCTGCTTGCGCAGATGGGCTTCCCAAGATACGACTTTTACATGCATACCGCGCCGTGGAAATACATTATCGTGTTTTTTCATGTGTGGAAAGGCCTCGGATACGGCACGGTCATCTACCTGGCCGCGATTATGAGCATCAGCGACGAATATTACGAGGCTGCTAAGATCGATGGTGCGAACATTTTCCAGCGGATCCGGAGAATTACGATCCCGATGCTGGTGCCGACATTCATTCTGCTGATTCTGCTCAGTCTGGGCGGCATCCTGAAGGGCCAGTTCGATCTGTTCTACCAGATTGTCGGCCAGAACGGCATGCTCTTCGAATCGACGGACATCATCGATACGTATGTGTACCGCTCTCTCGCCGTCAATTTCGATATCGGCATGGGGACCGCGGCAGGGTTGTACCAATCCTTGTTCGGACTCTTGCTCGTCCTTGGCGTCAACTACGTCATTCGCAGGACGCGCGAGGATTACGCTTTATTCTAGGAGGAGCCTACATCCGATGAAAATGGAAAGATCCACACTGGTATTCAACGTGGCCGGCTATTCGTTTCTGACGCTCCTGTCGGTGATGTGCCTGCTGCCCTTCCTGGTCATTATTACAGGCTCGCTCAGCTCGGAGACGGAGATCATCTCGGAGGGCTTCAAGCTCATTCCGGACCAATTCTCGCTGGACGCCTACCGGGCCATGTTCACGAACCCGATCCAGATCTACAAGGCGTACGAAGTAACGATTCTGATCACGCTGATCGGAACGGCGCTGGGCCTGTTCATGACCTCTATGGCCGGTTATGTTCTATCCCGCAAGGAGTTCAAGTACCGCAACGGCCTGTCGTTCTTTATCTACTTCACCACCTTGTTCAGCGGCGGGCTGATTCCGTGGTATATCCTGATCGTCAACTATTTGAGCCTGAAGGACAACTATATGGCGCTCGTCATCCCGAGCCTGCTCAGTGCGTGGAATATCATTTTAATGAAAAATTTCATGAAATCGATTCCAGATTCGATTGTCGAATCAGCCAAGATCGACGGCGCCGGCGACTTCAAGATTTACCTGAAGCTGATCCTGCCGCTCTCCACACCGGGTCTGGCAACGATCGGGCTGTTCATGGCGCTGGCATACTGGAACGATTGGTTCACCGCTAATCTGTTCATCACTACGGAGAGCAAGTTCCCGCTGCAGTTTCTGCTGTACAAGATTCTGGCAAGCGCCTCGGTTCTCAAGACCAGCATCGCGGGGAATCTGTCTCCGAATTTCAAGCCGCCGACTGAGACGCTCAAGATGGCGGCTGCGGTTGTCGTCACAGGACCCATCATTCTGCTTTATCCGTTCCTGCAGCGCTACTTCGTCAAAGGTCTGACGATCGGCGCGGTTAAAGGTTAGAACCGGATTGCCGGCTAACATACATTCAAGCCAATCAAAAGGGGGATATTACATGTTCTTCAAACGCATGAAATGGGCGACGGCTGCCATTTCGCTGACATTGACAGCGGCTCTTCTCGCCGCGTGCAGCAACGGCGGCTCAAACAATGGCGGTTCGAACGCCGCCGCAAGCGAGCCGCCTGACGGCAATGCTTCCACGACCAACGCCCAAAGCCAGGACCCGGCCAAGCCGGATACATCGAAGAAGGTCGAACTCATATGGTATCTGCTTGGAGACGCTCATGCGGACACGCCGAAGGTTCTGGATGAATGGAACAAAATGCTGGAGAAGGATCTGAATACGACGGTCAAATTGAACTTTACCTCCTGGAACGAATGGCAGAGCAAATATAATCTGCTGCTCGCCTCAGGCGAGAAGGTGGATATGCTGTTTGCTTCAAGCTGGGCGGATTTCTACAAATATTCCAAACAAGGCGCATTTATGGATCTGACCGACCTGCTGCCAACCTATATGCCGCAAACCTGGGAGCAAGTGCCCAAGGAGGATTGGGACACGGCAACCGTAGGGGGCAAAATCTACGCCGTGCCGAACACGAATCCGGAGTATACGCCGAACGGCCTCGTCTACCGTGAAGACTGGCGGGAAGAGCTGAACCTGCCGGAGATTACGGATCTGGATTCGATTGAAGCTTATCTGGACGGCGTGAAGGCGAACAAGAAAGGCGTCACGCCGATTGGCGGCAAAGCCTGGAATGAAGTATACACCCTGTTCCAGGACTACTATGACTTCAAGATTTACGGCGGCGAGAGCAGCGTCATTGCTTCCTCTTCCTATGACAATCCGCGGGATATCGTTGCCTATCCATTCACGACGCAGTTCGAGGAATATGTCAAACGCATGAAAACCTGGGCGGATAAAGGCTTCTGGGCTTCCAACACGCTGTCTTCCCAGACGGAAGCAGGGGACTTGATCAAGGCAGGCACGGGAGCCGTCTATTGGCGGAATGCTCCGGGAGCCGGCGGTTTTATTACGGACGTATCCAAAACGAACCCCGATTACAAGCTTGGCTACTTCCCGTTCACCAGATTCCACAATTATTCCATTCCGACGCTTCCGATGGCCAACGCCATGGCGATTCCGAAGAGCGCCCAGAACGCAGAGCGTTCGCTTATGGTGCTCGACAAGCTGCGCAATGATCCCACTTATTTCCGGCTGATGACATACGGCATCGAGGGCACGCATTATTCAATCGAGGCTGACGGCAAAACATTCGTCTCGCCTCCTGCGGGAGTAGCGGTGACCAAGGATTGGAAGAATTATGACATTACAAGCTGGGGCTGGCGCAACAAAGCGAACATGCTGGCACAAAAAGGCGGCTGGGACGGCATGCAGGCGCTGAATGAGGAGTTCGAGGCGGAAAGCAAGCCTAACATCTTCGAGCCGATCACGATGGACTATGAACCGGTGAAGGCGCAGCAGGCAGCCGTGAACCAGGTGATCAAGCAATACGGCCAGCCGCTCATGATGGGTCTTGTGGCCGACCCGGTGAAGGCGCTTGAGACATACCGCAGCAAGCTGAAAGCGGCAGGGGTAGATAAAATTCTGGAGTATGTGAAAGAGCAGGCAACCGCTTATTTCGACGAAAAGGGCATTCAATAAGAAAAAGAGCTGAAGCTCCGTAAGAGTTCAGAAATCTTAATCAGTCTAAACCTGTGTTATCCAAGGTTTAGACTTTTTTTGGTGCAGAGCAAGAAACCCGAAGCTTTCGTCTGTCCTAGCTGCTGCCGTTTTCATTGACGGCGACCGGTTTTCCGCGTTTTTTGCGAATTACCGCAATGAGCAGCAGCAAGATAGGGTAGCAGATCGTAATAAACAACCCTATCTTCCCGAAGAATTCGACGAACTCATACATTTGAAGCACGCTTTGCGGCAGCATGGCAATCAGAAAGATAAAAGGCAGCAAGCAAAAAGCGAACATTTTATGATTCTGCAAATGAAACATTTGGGTTATCGATTTAATCGTAAGGTAAAAAATCGACAGCAGTGTCGTGAACACATTGGTCACCCATACCGCCAGAATCGCTGCATCCAGCCGTTCCAAAATGTTAGCTGGGAGTGCGGTTGTTTTCGCCAATTCCAATGTCGGCCACATCAATAATTTGATTTCCTCAGGTCCGAATACGGCCACAGCTGAAATGACAGTGAGTACAAAGAAAAAGCTCGGCATAAACCAGCCCCAAATCATTGATAAATAGGCTTTCTTTGGTTTTTTCATGAACGGGATGACCATCGTGATGATGAAGGAGCCTTGAAACAAGGCAGCAATCGTTAATATTCCGAAGAACAGCTCATGATGCTCATTTCCCCATACAGGCAGCAGGTTCAGGACGCGGGAGTTTTTCAGAGACAACAATACAATGATCCAGCCTGGCACCATAATAAAAGGCAGGTAAAAAAGATGGATGCTGGCGAACGTCACGATATCCGTTCTGGCGAATACGGCCGCAAGCAGCAGCATCGCAAGGACGGTCACTTCCAATGGAGTCCTTTTTAATATGGAGGTGATGACCACTTCCCCGAATTCGCGGGAGATGAGTGCCATTAATATGCTAAAGAAGGAGACAATGCCCAAACTAGCCACAAATGCGATGCCTCTTCCAATAATATCTTCGCTGTACTGGATGATCGATTGGTCGGGAAAACGGATGCCGAGTACCGTAACAAGGAACAGCCCGAATAATGCGACCAGTGTTCCGAGCAATGTGACAAGCGGAGCTCCCGTATCTGCTGTGCGAACAGCCAGAAGGGGAACTGCGAGAACGCCGACTCCAATCGTGGAACTAGTCACAATTGCTGCTACCTGAACCGCGGTGATTGGACGCATTTGATCTTCTCCTCTCTGAATAAGCGATGATATAGGTAGGCTTCCATTTTTTTCATTCATTTATGTATCGCATTCCTTCCAAATTGAAGTTGTGACAGGCATTTCGTGCAAATAATGATTGCGGTATGAATGGTTGAAAGGGTTTCCCGGTCTTATAATGGAGTCATCATTCAAAACAGGAGGGTGGCGGCTATGAGCTTATGGACATTCCTGGACGGGGCGTACAGCATGCCCGATAAACAAACGCTGGGACGCAGAATCAGCTGCAAGGTGGGATACTGGCTCGCAAACCGGCATCGCAATGCGGTCATCCACCGTACCTGCCTGATTAGCCCCGAAGCCAAAATAAACCCGCGTGAAGGCAGGCTCGAAATCGGTGAAGAGTCCACCATCGCCCTTGGCGTGCTGCTTCAAGGAAATGTAACCGTCGGCAAACACAGCTCCATTCAGGCATATTCCAACATCGTCGGATACGGTCTGCCTGATGAGCAGCAGGGGAGGGTAGTCATTGGCGATGACGTCCGCATTGCTTCACATGCCATCATCATTGCCGGCAACCATCGCTTCGATGATCCCAACCGTCCGATCCGGGAGCAAGGACATGAGCTGCTGCCCATTACGATTGAAAATGATGTATGGATCGCGGGGAGGGTCAGCATAACCGCAGGAGTAACCATTGGCAGAGGCTCCGTCATTGGCGGAGGATCGGTCGTCACAAGAGATATTCCTCCCTACAGTATTGCGGTAGGGGTTCCGGCCAAAGTCGTCAAAAGCAGGAAATAAACAAATGATCAGCGCGGCTCGAAGTTAAAAATATAATAGGAGTTAAAAAACATAATATGGGAAACTTTTTCATTCCTGTTGGCGTCTAAAAATGTAAAGAAGGTTCTGAAAAATTCCAGTGAGGCAGGTGTGATTTCATGGGGAATGAACGGATACGGCTGATTACAAGAGGCGACGATTGCGGAAGCAGCAAATCTGCAAATCGCGGAATATTGGAAGCATATAAGGAAGGTATTCTGAAAAATACATCAGTGATGGCGGTCTGCCCCGCGCTTGAGGATGCGGCGGAGCTTTTGGCTGGCGAACGGGAATTATGCTTCGGCCTGCATGCCGTGCTGAATGCGGAATGGGACCGGGTCCGGTGGGGTCCGGTGCTGACACCCGAAGAGGTGCCGACCCTTGTTGCTGCAGACGGCACCTTCTTCCAGACGACAAGGGAGCTGTGCGATCACGGGCCGCGGCTTGAGGAAATGATGGCCGAGATTCAGGCTCAGCTCAACAAAGTGAGGCGGGCAGGATTCAACGTCCGGTATGCGGATCTGCATATGGGTTTTGATTGGGTGAATGACGGTTTCCGGGAAGCCTTCGCGATGTGGTGCGGTGCGGAAGGGCTGATTAACGATTTGGAGCTGCACCGCAGGCTGCCCAAGGTCGATTCCGTGCCTGGCGATCCCGTTGATCAGCTGATTGCCAAGCTCGCAGCGGCGGAGCCGGGGAGCTATGTGCTGGTCGGTCATCCGGCGTATGACAATGAGGAGATGCGGACTCTCGGACATTTTGGATACGATGGAGAGACTGTAGCGCGTGAGCGGGAATGGGAAAGGCGAATATTCACCGATCCGCGGGTTCTCTCATTCTGTCAGCTCAATGGTATCGTGCCGGCCCGGTATGATGAAGTGCATGTACCATGATCGGAATGATAAGCAGGCTTCTGTTGTGGTTCAGTGCATAACAAAAATGGAAGGGGAGCATCGTGCTTCGGCAGCTGCTCTATTCAATTCGATCGGCAGAGAGACCGCCGAAATTTCTGATTCCCGGGAGCGTGGTTGTTCCAATGAAAAGATTAACTTTATCGATAGTGTTCTTGTCATTTTGGTGTCTGACGCTTAGTTTTCCCGTACATGCCGGCCAAGCCGCAGCAGAAGATGGAATCATACATACTTTAATTAGAGGGGATAAGTCGATTGGGGGCAAGCTCATAGCCGGTCATATGTATGCGGATTCATTGGGTTTGCAGAACTGTTTGCCTTTTCTCGTCAATTCCAGGGGAGTTTCGTGGAACCCGGATTTGAAGACAGTATCTTATGACAGTGATATCGGGGATGGAGAGGAGCATCTGAAATTCCAGTTGGGAAAGAATTATTTTACGGATCATGGAGAAAAGATCATGCTTGCTTCTGCAATCATTTCAATGAACGGGAAAATCTATATTCCTATCAAAGAGGTGGCCCAATATTATGGGCACAGCCTGAAATGGGATAATCGGAGCATGACCCTGACGATCACCCCGAATATTAAATATGATGTACCTCCCGAAACCGGTGAGGTTCAGTTTGAGCATTTTACCGTGCTCCGCGAATTTGAAACCGATCTGAACCTGGATGGAGTGAAGGATGAAGCAAGGATGGTCACGAATTATGATGAGAACAATCCGGATTATTTCACAGCTCCTGTCTATTTCGAATATCGAACGAATGCTCACGAGCCGTTTCACCGGATCGCTTTGGATGTTCCCCCCATCGATTTGACCAAAGATAATTTAAAGGTCCGGACTGGTGATCTGGATGCCGACAGCAGGATTGAAATCGGTTATTCCATTGACTATCCCCAGATGGAGCATACCGAAAGATGGCCTCATATTCTGCAGTACCGGGATGATCGATTTGTCGACAGCAATCTCGCCAAAGAATATGATTTGCTCCTGGCCAATTGGGATATTACCCCTACAGACACAGGCGATGCGCAATTAGCTTTATATGAAAAGAATGAGGTGTTCGACGACCACCCCGCCATTCATTATTATAGGCTTGGACAGGATGGTGAGCTTGAACGAAATTAGTTCGCGGCAAGAGCAGGGGGTATGAAGGGGAAAGGAGTAGGATCGCTATGTTTATCCGAATGACTATCCTCGTCGGCTTAATGATTTTGATTACCGCATGTTCTGCTTCAAACTATGATCGGGAATGGGAACCAAGCGGAACCTTCGAAGCCGGTGGATTGACCATGTACGGAAAAGAAAACCGGTTGGGATTTGTTCCTCGAGGCAATAGCGTTATATCAAAAGGCGGACACTTCACTATTTATTTTTGGGGAAAGCCGGAAGAAATAGCAGATACGTTCAAGTTGATGGGTGTGCACCAGAAGACGGGGGCGATAGAGACATTGTACTCCGACTGGGAGGTCACAAGGACAGAAAACAAGGTTGGAGCAGACGCGCAGGGCGGCGTCAAGTTCAATCTTGACCAGGACGGCACCAAAAAGGGAAAGTGGCGGCTTGAGGTATACATGGGTGATACTTATTTTGACAGTATTGTTGTAGAAGCCGCGTGATTTCACTCAAATAAACATGCAGGTGGTTACATCGCGGCAGACTCGCATCGTTCGAATGAATCAAAAAGCCATGTTTCTCTACTCATTGGTAGAAACATGGCTTTTAGCAATTGGCTGGCAGCCCGTCATCTAACTGAAATTGTTACAGTTCGGGCAAGAATCATTCACAACGTCTTGGTTCCCGGCTTCGTCATCACATGATCGCCGGGCTTTAACGGATCTAACGGCTGCTTGGGTTCGATCGGCACGGTTGAGGGCTCTGCGCTTTCATCCAGCGGGTCCCAAATCCGCAGCGCCGGGCGGAACGCCAGCAGCAAAGCGGCTGCAACGATCATAAGCATCCCGTTGGTCCTTATGACATACGAAGAGCCAACGAGTTGAGCGACAAATCCAACCGTTAATGAGGATATGGGCTGTGTGCCTACGGCAATCATGACCTGAAGGCTCAATACCCGGGCCCGCATGTTCGAAGGGGCCAATACCTGAATCAGCCCCTTAACCGTAGTCAATACGACAGGCTGGGCGAAAGCCGCGCAGAAGATGGCCAGCAAGGAGAAAGGCAGCCAGCTGGAAAGCGAAAACGCGCCGAACCAAAAGCCGGACCAGGCAATGATGGCTGCAAGCGCCAGTCCGGTCCGCCGCACCCGCTGCAGGATTGGCGTCAGCAGCAGCGCGCTGAAGAATGAGCCTGCTCCGAAAGCCCCCATCATCGTACCCAGCGTTTCCGGTCCGCCGCGCAGCAGATGATCAGCGATTTCCGGAAAAAGCTGCGTATTGACGAAGCCAAACAGGGTTGTCATCGCCGTGAACAGAATTAAATCCTGAATCCGCGGCTTCCTTCGGACGAAGCTGAGACCTTCCCGAAAATCCATCAGCGGATTGCTTGCGCTGATCTGCCGCTCTTGAGTGGCTTTTACCGAGAACAAGCTCGCAATCACCGCCACATAGCTAAGCCCATTCAGCCAGAAGGCCGGGGCTTCTCCGAAACCGCCTATCATCAAGCCTGCCACCGATGGCCCGATCATCCGCATGACCTGTTCCATAATCGCGTTGAGGGTAAATCCCTTGCGGACATGCTCAACACCGGACAGATCGCCGATGAAGGCTTGCTGGGAAGGGATATCCAGGGCGTTCACGCATCCGAGAATACCCGCGAGAATATAGACATGCCAGATACGCACCTCACCCGTATATACCAGCCCGCCCATGATAACAGCGAGGATCATAGCCAGTATATTGGTGTAAATCAGCAGTTTTCGGCGGTCGAGCCGGTCTGCCCATACACCGGAGAACGGGCCGAGCAGAAGGACGGGAAGCGTATTCAGCATGGCAACGATTCCAAGTGCGGCCGTTGAGCCGGTCAACCGCCACACCACCCAGGCCTGGGCAGTGCCCTGCATCCAGTTTCCGAGCATCGATACGCCCTGACCGCCCAAATAGATCCGGAAATTTCGGCTGCGTAAGGGAGATAGAGTATCCATCAGAGAACGAAACAATTTGTCACCTCAGTATCCCATGTAATGGTATTGAAATCGCGCATTCATTTTGTCTATCGTCATCATAACATCATTGATGTCCACTGAGAATAAAGCTTAAGGCGCACGAAGGATTCGCCATCGCCGAACTATCACTGTTTTTTTTAAGTTTATCACTGTTTTTTCTATTTTGAGGCTCCCGTTGAAAATCTATAATGGAAACAAATCTCCTCGATTGTGGCGGTTAAATTTTTTGATAAGGGGTGAAAGCGGTTTCTTGAAGTTTGTAACCTGTTATAATCGTCTTCTCATCTATGCTTCGAAATTGAAGGGAGTATTTTGCAACCGCTTTATTGCAGGTATTCAATTAAAAAGATGGGCAGGTGATCGCTATGGTTTCAAGGAAATTCTCCTTCATCAAGAAAACGCTGACGACAGCTTTGGGGGCATCATTGATTTTGTGCAGCATCTCCGGCATTGCGGCAGCCAGTACACAAGTCAGCCAATCATCAGTCAAAAACGGGTATCAGCTGGAGTATCTGGATCGCGGACTGACAGCTGCCAAAGTATCCAATGGCGTGTTTTTGAGCTGGAGGCTGCTGGGCCACGAGGTAACGGGATATTCGGACAAGGGTCTGACAGGGACGAACTTCAACGTCTACCGGAGCGGTGAGAAGATCGCCACTGTCACAGACAGCACGAACTATCTGGATGCTGCCGGAACGGCGGCAAGCGAGTATTCTGTCGTTGCCGTCGTTGATGGCGAAGAGACGGATGCGAGCGGTATCGTAAAGCCGTGGGCAAGCAATTATCTGGATGTTCCGCTTAAAGTTCCGGCACCCGGCACGACGCCGAAAGGCGAAAACTATACGTATTCGGCAAATGATACAAGCGTTGGCGACGTTGACGGCGACGGCCAATACGAGCTTTTCGTCAAATGGGACCCCTCGAACTCGAAGGACGTCTCCCAAAAAGGCTACACGGGAAAGACATACATCGATTGTTATACGCTGGAAGGCAAGCTGCTCTACAGAATTGACCTTGGCGTCAATATTCGGGCAGGTGCCCATTACACCCAATTCAACGTCTATGACTTTGATGGCGACGGCAAAGCGGAAATTATGTTCAAGACAGCTCCCGGCACAAAAGTCATCAAATATGACGATGCGGGCAATGTCGCTTCGGAGAAATACATTACCATGCTGCCGGAAGATATCGCTGCCGGCTACAGCAATACGGACGACTACCGCTACAGCGCAGCTGACTACTACGACCATCTTGTCCGGATGTTCCAGGATTACCAGAACCATCCGGAGGTTGTCGCAGGCCACTGGCCGGCAACCATTGAAGAGGCATTCCGCCCGTTGGAAGCGCTCTTCACCGGCAGCCAGGCGCTGCCTCCTATGCCAATCCATCCATATCCGTTGTCAGTTGAAGATGCGCGGACCCTGGCGGATTATTATATCGATGTTCTTGCCCCTAAACGGAGTGCGAACAATCAATTGCGGACATTCGATGGCTTCATCCTGACAGGACCGGAATATTTGTCCGTCTTCAATGGCGCAACCGGCGATGAAATGGAGACCATCCGGTTCAAGACGGGACGCACGGACGACGGTCTCATGTGGGGAGACTATGCGCTTGGCAGAGTTGAACCAGGCAATCGCGTGGACCGTTTCATGAGCGGCATTGCGTTCCTGGATGGCAAAAAACCTTATTCTATTATGGTAAGAGGCGTATACACCAGAGTGACCATGGTTGCTTACAGCTGGAATGGCCAGCATCTGGAGGAGTATTGGAATGTCGACAGCGGCTGGGTGCCAATGACGAATCCATTCTTCGATACTCCGCATGGCAGACCGGGCACGAATCCCGGCTATGAAGGCTTGACGACGCAGGGCGGTCACTCCATGAGCGTTGCGGATGTAGATTTCGATGGCAAGCAGGAAATCATCTACGCCGCTTCGACCATTGATGACGACGGTACGGTCATGTACAATTCATCAGGCGCTATGCCTCCAGCAAGCGAGGCGCCGGGCGAGATTCGCAGAATTGGACATGGCGATATGCTGCATGTCGCGGATATCGATCCGGATCGTGCGGGACTCGAGATTTTCATGGTGCATGAGGGGGCAACGAGCGTGCCTTATGGCTATACCATGCGCGATGCCCGGACCGGTGAAGTTATTTATGGCGCTTATACGGGCAGAGACACGGGCCGCGGCATGATCGGCGACGTTAATCCCGATGTCAGAGGCTTGGAAACGTGGGCGGTATCATTATTGAGCGCGACTGGCGCACCCGTGAGCGGGGGGATGCCAGGAACGAACATGAGCATTAAATGGAATGCGGATATGACAACGCAGCTCATTGACGGCTCAGGGAACTCGACACCGACCATCCAGCAGCGTTATCCATCCGTCTCCACCGTATTGACAGCAGCAGGCACGAGAACGAACAACTCGACCAAAGGCAATCCAAACCTCGTTGCCGATATTTTCGGCGATTGGAGAGAGGAGCTGCTTGTCAGAACGGCGGACAGCTCTGCTCTGAGGATCTATATGAGCACAAGCGTAACCGATCACAAGCTTCATACGCTGATGCATGACGCTCAATACAGACTGCAGGTTGCCGGGCAGCAAACCGTCTATAACCAGGCGGATTACACCAGCTACTATTTTGCAGGCGATACGGATTTCTCCAAAGTCAAGGTACTCGATTTCTGGACCCCGGTGGTGAATGAAGTGTCCAGCGGCGGTGTGCTGAACGGTGTTGACGCTGCCGTGGCGGGCCAGCCATTCGATATTACGTTCAGTTTAAATAACGTCCAGGATGAGGTTGTCGCGCAGGATATCACCATTGCCTATGATTCAGATAAGCTGGAGGTTACTGCGCCGCCGGTTTCGCTGGACGAGCAGAAGGTTGTCATAGCCGGTTATGATGATAAGCCTGGATCACTCCGGATATTAGCTGTTCATCTTGGCGATAAACAAACGAATCCGAACGGTGATTTGATCAAGCTGAGCTTCAAAGCCAGGCAAACAGCGGGTGCGGGAATGACCAGCATTGCTGTCAGCAAGCTGATCAACTCGAACAGCTCGGGCGAAGAGTCCATACGCAGCGGATCCTCTCACGAGGTTCAAATTACTGTGATTGACAAGTCGGCGCTGACCACTCTCATTGCGGAAGCGCAAAATGTGAAGGACAATGCGGTAGAAGGCAGCATGGCCGGTCAATATCCTGCAGGCTCCAAAGCAACCTTGCAGGCCGCGATTGACAAGGCAGCGCAAGTTGCTGCTGACGCCGCATCGACGCAAACGCAGATTGAGCAGGCTGTGAGTAAGCTTAGCGAAGCTCTGCAAGCCTTCAAGGCAAGCGTTATCGTCGCAGCCCCTGGCGATTACAACAATGACGCTCAAGTGAGCATCGGCGACCTGGCTATTATGGCCAAGGCTTATGGTGCGACATCGGCTGACGCCAATTGGAATCAAGTGAAGCACCTTGATATGAATCATGACGGCGTGATCGATATCGCCGACCTGGTCGCACTCGCTGTGCTTATCTTTAACTGGAAATAAGCCGGGGAATAGGCCTGGCCGGGAGAGGAAGCCGCTTCTCTCCTCCCGGCTGCTTCCTGAAAGGACTGCTGCATGATAAATCGAAGATGGATTCATTTCAGTTTGATACTTCTACTGGGTCTTCCTATGTTTCCATTCACAGCTGCAGGCGCGGGCAAGCCTTCTTTTGCATTGTCATTGAACCAATCTACGATGGAAACCGGTGAGGAAGTGCTGGTTACGGTGAAAGGCGAACAGCTCGAGGATTTGTTCGGTTATGAAATTCGTCTGACCTATGATCCCGGTCGCATCCGGTTCAAGAGCGCTTCTGCCCTTTGGCCAGGCTTTTCTGTCCCGGATTCGGATGATGATGGCGAGGTCATTTTCGCGCACACGAAGCTCGGCAAATCACAAGGTGAGAAAGGCGCCGCCGATATTGCCTCATTCTCATTCGAAGCCAAAGGCGCGGGTGACGCAGCTATCACCCTGACAAGAATCAAGCTCGTCGATTCGCAGGTCCAATCTGTCGTAGAGACACCGCAGGCCAGAGCCGTGCTGCATATCACATCTGCACAGACCAGGTCCTTCAGCGACCTTGACGGCCATTGGGCAAAGTCAGCCGTAGAGGAGGCAGCCGGTATCGGCTTTATCAATGGCTATCCGGACAATACCTTCCGTCCTGACGCCAGGATCAACAGAGCGGAATTTGCCGCCATGCTGGCGCGTGCTGTTCCGTTGTCTGCCGAAGGGGAGACGATGTTGAGTTATGCCGATGCCGATCAAATTCCTGAATGGGCAGCACCGCATATTGCGGCTGCAACGGCTTCAGGCATCCTTATCGGTTATTCGGATCGCACGTTCCGTTGGAACAGCAGCATTACCCGGGCAGAGATGACGGTTATGATCGCTCGAACCGCGCATCTCGAGTTATCAGAAGACACACCGGCGGGCTTTGCCGATGACAGTGAAATTCCTGCATGGGCTTACCGGGAAGTGTCTACTGCCAAGGCTAGCGGCTTGATTCAAGGCAAGAATAACAATCTGTTTGATTCCTCCTGCAGCGCTACACGTGCTGAAGCCGTGACGATTATCTTGAATCTGCTGCATAAGTCGGAAGGGTAGCTGTTTGACTAATTCGCGGGGGATAGTCGAAGATAATAAATGGCAGGCCGCTTGCACGATGGTATTCATCGTGCAAGCGGCCTTTTTTCGGCAGATCGGAAACAAAGTATGGGGATGTTCAGGTAAAATGAGCGCGGCGAATGAAAGCAATGGCCGCCGCGGCGACAGGCCCGAGCTGCTTGAAGAAGCGGCAGTTGTGATCGCTATCACGGAATCAGGATCGTGACAGTCGTTCCTTCCCCCAGGCTGGATTGCAGGGTGACGCCATATTCCCTGCCGTAATACAGCTTCAAGCGGTCGTCCACATTGTTGATGCCGACGCCGCCCAATTTGGGCAGGGAAGACGACGTTCCGATGCCCGCAGCCTCTTTGCGCGAGTCCGGATCGAAGCCGACTCCGTCATCCTTCACAACGAATATTACATTCCCGTCAGCAGTGCTGCCGCATGTAATTTGCAGGAAGCCGGGGCCATCTTTTTCCCGGATGCCATGATAAATCGCATTTTCGACGAGAGGCTGCAAAATGATTTTCGGAATTACCTTTGCGGATAATGCCGGGTCAAAATGAATATCGTAATGAAGCTTTTCGCCATACCGTTCCTTCTGGATAAATAAATATTGGGCGACATGGTTCATTTCATTTTCAATCGTAGTCATTTCACTTCCGCCGCTCAACGACAATTGAAAAAATTTGGCCAGCGCTTTGGTCGTCGAAATCACGCGCTCGCTCTCGTTGAATTCCGCCATCCAGACAATCGTGTCCAATGTGTTATACAAAAAATGCGGATTGATCTGGCTGTGCAGCACGCTGAGCTCGTATGCATGCAGCGCCTTTTCCTTCGTTTCGATCTCCTGCATCAATCGCCGGATCTCCGACACCATCGTGTTGAAATGCTGCGCAAGCCCCTGGACCTCCGTCACTCCGGTCTCCGGTACGCTCACCTCCAGCGTGCCCGTCTCCACCTTCTGCATGGCCTGCTCCAGACGGTGGATCGGACGGGTAATGCTCTTCGCGATGAAGGGGGATACCACGATTATAAGCAGCAGCAGTCCCAGCCCGACAATGGCGAACGAACGCAGCAGCTGGTTGCGGACCTGCTGCAGGCCGTCCAGGGAACTGACGCCGACCAGCGTCCAGTCGGAATTTTGCAGCTTCGTTTTGTATACGAGCAAATTTTGCGTCTGGTCAAAGCCCTGCTCCGACATGCTGATCTTCCTTAGCTGCTCCTGCTTGTTCTGATCGGTGAAATAAGCGGGATCCTTGTGATAAACAATCTCGCCTTTACTATTGATAATAAAAGCAAAACCTTTGCTTCCAAGCTTCAAATCGTTCAAATAATCCTCGATGCCTTTATATTCGATGTCCAGAAGGACAACGCCGAGATTGCGGTTGTCCGCATCTTTAATTTCCTGGCTCATCGAGATGACCCAATTATTCTTGTCCATCGAAAATTTCTGCATCCGGGCAGAGGTGAGCGCGGGGTTCGTGCTGTTGATCGCCGCGACGTACCAAGGCTCGTTCATCATATCGGAAGAACGCCGCATATTCAGCTTTTTCTCATTGGACAGCACATACCCATCCTTGCCGATGACCACGACGGACTTGATATAGGAATCGGACAGCAGCACATTATTGATAAACTGCAGCTCGTCCTTCTCTCCGGCTTTCGTTTGCGAAGAGAGGGTCTGGATCGTTTGGGGACTGCGGGCAAGCAGGGTGGAGAGCACCTTCAGCCGGTCGATATACATTTCAACCAAAGTGCCGCTTTTTGAAATTGCCATATTGGATGATTGAATGGAATCATTCAGCACCACCCGGGAGATGCCAAAGTACAGAACGGCCCCGATGATTCCGATCGTCACGAAACTGATCAGCATATAGATCCAGGATATTCTAAACTGGAGGGAGCGGGGAAATCGCTTCACGAGTGTTTGGTCCTTTCCCGGTATTGCAGGGGAGAGAGCCCGAATTTCTTCTTGAAGGCGGCGCTGAAATAATTCGGGTTGTCGAAGCCTACGGCCGATGAGATTTCATACACTTTCAAGTCGGATATAAGCAGCTGCAGCTTGGAGCGCTCCAGACGGGCAGCCAGCAGGTAATCCTGAAAAGACACATTAAACAGCCTTTTGAACAGGACGCTCATGTACCCGGAGCTAAATCCTTTCTGACCGGCCAGCATGGCCAGCGAGAAATCCGGATTGGCTACATTATCCTCGACGATTTGGGCGATGGATGCTTTGCTGTCGGATTCGTCCGTCATTTGCAGCGTCGTTTTATACTCGGTGACCAGATGCTGCAGCTCGGATTGCTGCTGCTCGTTCTGGAGCTTTGCCACCAATTTGCGCAGCACCTCGTATACGTCGCTTTTGGATACCGGTTTCAGCACATAGTCATCAATGCCGATTTTCAAGGCGGCAACCGCGTAATCGTAATAATCATAACCCGTAATGACGGCGATTTTGACATTGGGCTTCAGTTCCTTGGCTTTTCTGGCAAAATCCAATCCGTTCATCTTGGGAATGTTAATATCCAGCAGTACGATGTCGGGACGGTGGGCGAGAAAGAGCATAAGCCCTTTCTCGCCATTATCCGCTTCCATGATTTCCGTTATGCTGAACGTCTCGAACGGCACGAGCCGTTTGATTCCATTCCTGACCAGTTCCTCGTCCTCCACGATCAGCAGCTTATACATCGGCTTTAGACTCCTTGAATTTTATTCGACTTCCGATTGCAAATATCCGTAGCCTTCTTTTTGCATATCGTCGAGCGGCACAAACCGGATGGAGGCGCTGTTGATGCAAAATCTTTTCCCGCCCGTCTCCTTTGGCCCATCATCGAACACATGGCCCAGATGAATATCGCCTACGCGGCTCCTGGCTTCCGTGCGGACCATATTGAAGCTCGTATCTTCATCATATGTTACCACATCCGGATCGATTGGCTTCGTGAAGCTGGGCCATCCGCAGCCCGCATCATACTTGTCGCGGCTGGAGAACAGCGGCTCGCCCGTTGCGACATCGACGTAGATTCCGGGATCGAATGTATCCCAGTATTCGTTGGAGTAGGCAGTCTCCGTATCCTCGAGAACCGCGACCTTGTACTGGATATCCGTCAGTTTTGTTTTCAGTACTTCGTCGCTTGGACGGGAATATAGAGAAGGATCGACTTTTACCGGTTCATCCAGAATGCTGAGGTCGACATGGCAGTAGCCGTCCGGGTTTTTCTCCAGATAATCCTGATGGTAGTCTTCAGCCAAATAGTAATTCGTTAACGGCAGCACTTCGGTGACGATTTTTTTATCGTATTTTTTCTGTTCCTTGGCTACGACTGCGTTGATGACGGATGCGTCGGCGTCATTGACATAGTAGATTCCCGAGCGGTAATTGATGCCTGCGTCGTTCCCCTGTTTGTTCACGCTTGTCGGGTTGATGACTTTGAAGAAATCGGTCAACAGGTCGGGCAACTGAATGCGTTTGGGATCATATTTTACTTCTACCGTTTCGGCAAACCCGCGGTCACCGCGAACCACATCTTCATAGGTCGGGTTCTCGCCTGTTCCGTTAGCATATCCCGAGGTTGCGTCCTGTACGCCAATAATGCGGGAAATGTAAGCTTCGATACCCCAGAAGCAGCCTCCCGCCAAATAGATGGTTTGCAGGTCGCTTTGGGAGTAATCGATCTTGTCATTCGGGTTTGCGGATCTGGTCGTTGTTGGTCCTGTCTCCGCAGCAGACGCGGTTGTAATGGAAGAATCCGCAGCCCCCGCCGCTTGCGAGGCGGATAGGCTGATCAATTCCTTCGGACTGCCGCAGGCTGTAACAAACAGAAACATCAGCAGTGAGACTGCACATAAAAGTCGTTTCAAGTTATTCCCTCCCTTTGAATTTGGATAAGTCTTTAAGCGACACGCTAGGAAATCGCTTTAAATGTACTGGTGATGATGTCATTGGAATTTTGACCCGGTGCTGTTTTGACGAGAACGCCGTCTGAGCCGATATAGAGTGAAGTGGGATATCCTCGTATCCCGAACTTCTGGGCCCATTTTCCGCCTTCATCCAGCAGCACGGTAATGTTCCTGCCCGTTTCCTCAGCCTGAAGCCCCTTGAACCACTGCGAAAAATCCTCCGTGGACTGTTCGCCTTTAAAATTAGGGCTGACGATCGTGATCACCTTGAAATCATTGCTCTGACCGGCCAAGGTGTTCAATTCGTCCATCCCGGCCAGACAAATCGGACACCAGGAAGCCCAATACTTCACATACACCTTTTGCCCGGCAAGGCTGGCCAATGTAACCTCGTTCCCGTCCAGATCCTTGAGATCGAACAACGGGGCTGCAGGTCCTTTGTTCACTACCGTCTGCGCTGCTTGTGCCGTCTGCGCATTCGGCGCGCTGTCCTTATTCCCGCAAGCGGCAAGGATCAGCAGCATGGAGAGCAGGCCAATGACGGCCGCCGGCCATTTTCCTTTACTCATGGGTAAAACCTCCTTCTGTTTGTGCGTACAGCCATTAAAACATCGTTGTAATCATGTTCAATTTATTCGTCATAAGCAGAACCCCCATCACAATAAGCAGGATGCCGGAAACCACTTTTAACATCGGCATATGCTTATTGAGCGATCTCAGCCTTCCTATCAGCAGATCTGAGAAGACTGATAGGACCAGGAATGGAATCGCCAAACCAAGCGCATAAATGAGCATATAACCTCCGCCCAGGGCGGACGAGCCTTCGCTGGCAGAAAGGCTGAGCACAGCCGCGAGTATCGGACCGATGCACGGCGTCCAGCCGAAGCTGAATGTGAACCCAAGCAGAAAGGAGGCGGCAAAGCCCTTTTTCCCACTTCGCCCGAGCGTCAGTTTCTTCTCGCGCTGCATGAAAAGCAGCTTGATAACACCCGTTTGAAAGATCCCGAAGACAATGACAATGATTCCGCAGATGACGATAAACCAGGAAGTATTAATGATGCTTCCGAGCGCCCCTGCGCCGAAACCAAGCAGCACAAAAACAAACGATATTCCGAGAATAAAAAACAGCGTGTTTCCGATCAGGAGGGGATGAATCCGCAGCTTTCCCCATTTGACCTCATTCATATCGTTTCCCGGGACAGCGCCTCCGAGCTGGGCGATATAAACAGGCAATAACGGCAAAATGCACGGTGAGAAAAAGGAAAGCAGACCTGCAATAAACACGCTTCCAATGAATACCTGCTCCGTCAACACGGCAACGACCTCCTTGCTGCTTCCAGTTTACGACTTTTCCAGCATGATTGGTATGTGCTCTGATAATCAGTTTCTGTGAAATGATGATGTCGTGATGTCATGAAAGTCACTTAATTGACAATAATAGATCTTAGAATGCAGGATAAACGACCTTAGTAAGGTTTATAATTTTAGAGTATTTGATAGAAGGAAATAACCAGGGAGGGGAAAACTATGAGCGCATCAAAACAAGACGAAACGCTTCTCTGGACACCCGGGGAACCGCAAAATTATCCGGAGAGCCCGCTGTCAAAGGCTTTCGCCCAACCGCTGATGCTGGGGCTTTTTCTGCCGCTCCAAACCGGAGGTTGGTCGCAGTCGACGCTGCCACGGGGAACCGATTGGTCATTTGACTATAATGCCAGATTGACGCAGCAGGCAGAGGAGCTGGGGTTTGACGTGGTTTTCGGTCTTTCTCAGTGGCTTCCGAAGGGCGGCTTCGGCGGTGAAACCGGATACCGGGAGAATTTTCTTGATCCTTTCGTGTCAACGGTCGCGCTTGCAGCCGTAACGAAGCGGATTCTTCTTCTGGGTACGATTCATATTCTCTACGGTCCATGGCATCCGATGCACCTGGCCCGTTTTTTGGCAACAGCGGATCATATCTCGCAGGGTCGTTTTGGCGCAAACATCGTGACAGGCTACGCAGAGAATGAGCCGCGCATGTTTGGGTCGACCAAGGCCGATCACGATAAACGCTATGTACAGTCGGCCGAGTTCATCCGAATCTGCAACGCCCTTTGGGCCGGTACCGACAACCTGACCTACCAGGGGGAATTTTATTCTCTCGAAGAGGCTTACGTTTCGCCCCGGCCGCGTTATGGCCGGCCTGTTCTGGCTTCAGCATCGGGTTCGCCTGCAGGCTTCGGCTACGCGGCCAAGTATTCCGATATCGCGTTCATCTCGAGTCCAGCAGGGGAAAAGCTCGCGGATGCGCTGCCGAAGCTTCCCGCTCATGTCTCAGCTGTCAAGAACGCCGCCGCCGCCGAAAACCGTCAGGTGCGCGTCATCATCAATCCGACCATCATTGTGCGTCCGACAAGCGAAGAGGCCTTCGCATACTACCATGCGATCATGGATCATGCCGATTTTGGCTCAATCCGCAATTTCTCTGCCCGCCATGCCGCCGGCGACAGCCAATCATGGCTGGAGCACTCGGACAAAGGCCGCGCGGTCGGCGGTCATCTCCATATTGTAGGCTCACCTGCCGAGGTCGTGGAGCAGCTGAAGCAGCTGCACGCGACCGGCGTCGACGGTATTCAGATCACGTTCTATGACTATGAACCGGAGCTGGCCTATTTTGGCGAGAGCGTCATTCCACTATTGGAACAGGCGGGACTCCGGCTGCCTCAAGAACAACTGTAATTTAGCGCTGACCGACATGAAACAAAGGACAAGTATATACCCGAACAGCCGTCACGCAACGCTGGACCGCAATCATCACCCAAGTGCGCGGTTCGAAAAAAAGTATTCTCCAAAGCCGCATAGCTGCGGCTTTTTTCTTTATAAGAAAGGCCGGCTATAGTCCAGGCGCAGCTGCACCTCCAAACACAGCAATCCATAAGAAATCCCGCCTGATGCGGTTTGCTATAATAAGAACGAACATAACAATAATTGGATGGAAGGATGATGGAGAATGGCAACGCTTAAACCTTTCCTGATTTCGGAGGACTCCAGAGCTCAAGCGGATTTCTATGTTGGAGCGCTTGGAGGGACAATCAATTCTGTCATGACGCATGCACAGGCTCCGGAGCCTAATGATGCGATTAAAGACAAAGTCATGCATTTATGCCTGGAGGCCGCAGGGGTAACGATCTTCATGGCCGATTCCCTCGGTCCTCTTACGCACGGGAACGGCATCAGCCTGAACCTGGAGTTCGAATCCGCGGCAGAAGGCCGGGAAGCGTTCGATAACCTGGCGGCAGGCGGCAAAGTAATTGATCCGCTCGAGCCGGTATTCTGGGGCGGCATGTACGGGCAGCTGGAAGATAAATACGGCGTCTATTGGATGATCAGCTGCGGAAGCTGAAGAAGGCGCAGCCCGACCGGAGCTGTGTGACTTAAATGAGGAAGAGTAGGGCTGGCGCAGCCCTGCTTTTTTTGCGTTTTATACTATATACAGATTTCTTCCCGATTCCTATTCAAGTTCCCGATACTATGTCTTGACTTGTACTGCTTCGTATCGGTATGATAAACAGAGTTGAATGCAGTTACACAGGAGATAAATAATATGATGGATTTAGGAAATAAAATCAAGAAATTGCGGATCGAGCAAAACCGGAGTCTAAGCGATATAGCCGCTGTTTGCGGATTCTCAAAAAGCCTGCTGTCTAAAATAGAAAACGGCAAGACCGTTCCCCCGATCTCCACATTGATCAAGATTGCTGATGCGCTGGGTACGAAGGTATCCATCCTGCTCGATGATCATCAGCAGTCGGGAACGATTTATACAACCAAAGAAACGAGTGAATCCAGATTAGTCAAGACAGATAAAGGCTACTCCTTTTTCACCTTTGCCGTTGAGCGCAGCGAGAAGCTGATGCAGCCGTTTCTTTTTGTATCCAGAAAAGAAGAAAGCGACAACAGAAATATATACAGCCATAACGGGGAAGAGTTTATCTATATTCTGGAAGGCGAAATGCGCTACAAAGTAGGAAATGTGGAATACACCCTGAAGCCGGGGGACAGTTTGTACTTCGATTCCATTGAAAAGCATAAATTAACCTCGATCACAAATGAAGTAAAATACATTGCTGTATTCACCCAATCAAAGCTGAACGAAGGATAGAATCCGCAGTGAACAGTCGACTTCAGTCCTCAAGTACCCCCGTCTTCTCCATAGTTAGTCAGATAACATGATGATTTTATCCTCATGTTATTTCCTCTGCTTTCCCGCCTTACAGTACCGCTTTACAGTTCTGCTTTACTAAAGTTAATCGCTATTCGGGGCAGGGTTCTCAAGAGGGAGCCCTTTTTCGGCTGTGTCTAAAATCCAGGCGATTATTTTTTTGAAATTATGCTGAGAAAGCGATTGCAAACCAGGAAAGAGTGTTATACAATAATCTCAATTCAACTAGGTTGAATTAAATACAACTTAGTTAATTATAATTCCATAACATTGAAGGATATTGTTCAGGTCATCAAGCTCCTCTCAATGGAAAGGAGATGAAATCAGCAGGAAGGCTGACAAGGCTGCAGCTTGGATGAATTTAAGAAACCGCTTTCAAAGTTTTCGAGGATTATGGCAGTAATTATATTCAATTCTAAACTTAGAGGAGTGACAATGAAGAATGAAAAAGTACAAAGTGGGTATTGTTGGTGCTGGCGGCGTAACCGAATTGCATTTTGTGGGATACAAGGATCATCCGGAACGTATCGAGGTTGTGGCCTTATGCGACAAGGATGAGGAAGCGCTCCATGCCAAGGCCGACAAATACGGCGTGCCGCAGCGGTTTACGGATTTGCAGGATTTTATCCAAAACAGCGGCATCGATGTTGCTGTCGTCTGTACGCCCACCTCCATCCGCAAGCAAATCGTATTTCCGCTCATTGAAGCCGGCATTCCGGTATTTGTGGAGAAGCCGTTCTCCGACACGCTTGCCGAAGCGGCAGAAATCACGAACAAAGCAAAGCAGTTTGACGTGCCGATTTCGGTTAATCAGAACTTCCGCGGCCATTTTCCTTTCAAGCTGGTTAAGGAGAAGGTTGCGGCGGGTTTGATCGGCGGTGTTACCTCCATATTGTTTTCCAATCTGTTCTTCCGGCAGGACGCAGGCTGGCGGCTGGATTGCGAGCGCCATGCGCTTTCGGTGATGGGGATTCACTGGTTTGACGGATTCCGGCAGATTCTGGGCAGCGAGGCCGTATCGGTTGTCTGTCAGACGCGTTCCTCCTCCGCCATTAACTGCGCGGGCGAGACCGATGCCACGGTGCAGATTGTCTTCGAGAACAATGCGGTAGCTACTTATGTGCAGAGCTTCTCCTCCACATTCAACAAAACGGAAATGATTGTCATTGGCGAGACGGGGACGATCGTAACCAGCCACAACAAGGCGGAACTGTATCGCAAAGGCGACAAGACGCCGTCCGAATCATGGGACAACTACATATCAAGGGAGGTACAGACGTACGAGGGGCTGAATCAGCTTCTGACCAGTCTGGAAACCGGAGAGGAACCGTCCAACAGCTCAAGCGATAATTTGAAAATCGTATCCATGCTGGACGCGGCTTATGTCTCCGCCAAGGAGAACCGCATCGTTCAATTGCAGCAAGGCGCTTTCGTGTAAAGAGGTTCACTTACGTTTGAGCATCAAAAAATCGATTGAAGTGGAAGGTAACGAACATGCGCGAACAATCTGCTGTTTTGCAGTCGTCCGTTTCCGTAGGTGAAAAGAGCAAATGGCATTCTCTCAAATCTGATCTCAAACGCGATAAATATCTTTATTTTCTCGTGCTGCCTGGCGTTCTCTTTTTTATCCTTTTCAAATATGTCCCCATGTGGGGGGTTATCATTGCCTTTCAGGAGTATTCACCCTATCTGGGTATTCTGAACAGCGAGTGGGTCGGTTTGGAGCATTTTATCCGATTCTTCTCCAATCCTGACTTCACGCTGCTGTTCCGCAATACGATGATGATCAGTTTCTTGAATCTGGTGTTCTTCTTTCCTCTGCCGATTGTATTGTCCCTGCTGCTCAATGAAGTCAAGAGTCAGGGCTTCAAAAGAGTCATACAATCGGTTGTGTATCTTCCGCACTTTTTCTCCTGGGTCATTATAGCCGGGATATCGTTCCTATTGCTGTCGGAGTCGACAGGCATCATCAATATGATGATGGCCGCTCTGGGGCTGCCCAAATACGATTTCCTGACCAACACGGACACGTTCTGGGGCCTCCTGGTGCTGCAAAATATTTGGAAGGAAACCGGCTGGGGGACGATCATTATACTGGCAGCCATTACGTCCGTTGATCCGCAGCTGTACGAGGCGGCTAAAATAGACGGAGCCAACCGGCTGCTGCAGGCCTGGCATGTCACGCTGCCCTCGATCCGCAGCGTCATTCTTGTCCTGCTGATCCTCCGGCTGGGCCATATTATGGATGTCGGCTTCGAGCAGCTGTTCCTGATGGACAACGGAGCCGTAGCCAAATTTGCGGATGTATTTGAAACCTATGTCTACCGCAACGGGATTCAGCAGGGACAGTTCAGCTACAGCACGGCTGTCGGATTATTCAAATCCGTAGTCGGCCTTGTGCTGGTCGTGCTTGCCAACAAGCTGGCCAAACGGTTTGGCGAGGATGGAGTTTATTAAGCACAAGACGACAAGGAGGCGGAATATGAAAGAGAGCTTTGGAGGCCGGCTGTTTAACGGAGTGAACGCCTTCGTACTGATTATAGTCGGCCTCGTCACGCTGTTCCCGCTGTATTATGTGTTTATTGTTTCGTTCACCGATTCGCATGAATATTTGCAAAAGAACGGCTTCGTGCTGTTCCCCCAAAACTGGACGCTGGCGTCTTACAAGTATTTGCTGGGTACCTCGGCTTTTATGGACGCCACCCTGGTCAGCACATTTCTGGCAACGGTGGGAACTGCTTTGAGCCTGATTTTCACCTCGGCCATGGCCTTCGGGATGTCCCGCAAACGATTGCGGGGAAGAAGAATCATGATGCTGATGATCCTGCTGACGATCCTGTTCAACCCGGGCATTATTCCCAATTATATCGTCGTCCGTGACTTTGGCCTGATCAACAGTGTATGGTCGCTCATCATTCCCGTGCTTATCAGCGGCTGGAACGTCATATTGATGAAAAGCTTTTTTGACAGCATCCCTGTTGAGCTTGAAGAAGCGGCCATGATTGATGGCTGCAACGATCTGGGGACGTTTTTCCGGATTGTGCTGCCATTATCGGCTCCGGCGCTCGCCGCATTCGGATTGTTCTACGCGGTCGCTTACTGGAACACATTCTTTAATGCCGTCCTGTACATTAATGATTTCGCCAAAGTCCCCCTTCAGATTGTGCTGAGGAATATGCTGATCGATTCGGACACCACCACCGGGGGCGCGGCAGCGGTCGAAATGATGTCGGATAACCAAATCCCGACCCAAACGATAAAAATGGCGGCTGTCGTCATTGCGACCTTTCCTATTTTGCTGGTTTATCCGTTCCTGCAAAAGCATTTTGCCAAAGGAGTCATGCTTGGTTCGGTCAAAGGTTAACAAGGGATACAAATCGCTAAGGAGGTTAAGGTGTGAAAAAAGCGTCTGTTCGGTTGTCCCTGGCTGCGCTTCTGGCTTTGAGCCTGGTGACGTTAGCAGCATGCTCCAGTGAACCGCAGGGCGGAGCAGCAGCAAACAAGCCGGTTGACGGCCAGTCGGAGGAGACCGTCACTCTGAATATTTTAAGCAATTTTTCTATTGCCCAGCCGCCCGGACCGGACAATCCGGTTACCAAGGAATTTGAAAAACGGACGAATACGAAGCTTAACATTACCTGGGTGTCAGACGGTGTATATAATGACAAATTAAACGTCTTGCTCGCTTCGGGCGATCTGCCGGATCTGATTAAGCTGCCGGATACGACGACGATTCCACAGTTCAGCACGATGGTCAGGCAAGGTGCCTTCTGGGATTTGACGCCACTGCTCAAGGATTACAAAAATTTGATGGATTCGCCTGCGCAAATCTGGGAAAATACCAAAATGGACGGGAAAAATTTCGTCGTTCCCATTGTACGGCCGCTGGAGGGGGGAGCCACCCTCGCCATCCGCCGGGATTGGCTGGACAAACTGCATCTGCAGATGCCGACAACGATGGATGAATTGTACACGGTCATGAAAGCGTTCAAAGAGAACGCGCCTGACGGCAAACAAAATACTTACGGGTATACGATGCGTACGAACGAAATTATTGATAATACGTTCAACGGATCGAACGGAAAGTGGAAAGAAGTGGATGGCAAGCTTATTGATGTTACCCTGGAGCCCACGATGAGGGACGCCATCCTGTACAAGAAGAAATTATTTGACGAGGGGCTTATCCCGCCTGATTTCGCCATTATGAAAGACGACCAGTTCTGGGACCTGGCAACGGGCGGAAGCGCCGGAGTGACGGGGGAGACCATTGAAGCCTTGTGGAGATGGACCTACGACCAGTGGAAACGCGATCCTTCTGTCGTCTGGGAGCCGCTGGTTTCGATAGCGGCTTCGCAGGGTCAATTTACCGCCCAAAACTCGGGATTTATCGGCGTGGCGGCCATTCCCAAAAGCGTTCCCGAGGCGAAGGTAAAGAAGATTTTGTCCCTGCTCGATTATGGAGCGTCGCTGGAGGGAAGCACGCTGTCCCAATACGGCATCGAGGGCGTGCATTACACCAAAGAGGATGGTTATTTTGTGACGAACGAGCAATCGGTCAAGGACAGTCTGGGTACGGGATCGTTCGGCAAGCTGTTCATGAAGCATGATCCCTATATGTATGCATTTGCTCCCGGAATGCCCAAGGATGTATTCGAGAGAAACAAGAAGATCATCGACGCCAAATCCAAGGTCAGCACACCGAATCCTGCCATTGGCCTGGCTTCCGAAACCAACGTGAAGCTCGGCGCCGAATATACGAAGAAGATCGACGACTTGAAAGTACAGGTCATCATGGGTAAAGCGGGCATTGACGCCTGGGACAAACTTGTGGCCGATCTGAAGCAGGACGCCAACTATCAGAAGATCATTCAGGAAATGAATTCCGCCTATAAAGAGCGTCTGGCATCCAAGTAAATATAAACAAAGGAGAATGAGAGAATGGCTACCATAACTGACTTAAGGAATCAGGATCCATCCCGCATACTGAACGAAAGCTGGGGTAAAATTCAATGGCTATGCGGGAAGGAGATTGACGAGGAAAGCGAAATGACCTTCGGCATGGTGTATATCAACGCGGGAGACGCCAATCCCAGGCATGTGCATCCCAACTGCGAGGAGATTATTTTCATTCTGTCGGGAGAGTGCGACCATACGCTGGGGGCAGAAACGTTTCATCTGGAGCCGGGCATGATGCTGCGTATTCCGCGCAATGTCCCGCATAATGCGACAACCACCAGCTGGGAGCCATGCCGGATGATAATTGCTTACTCCTCGGGCGACCGGCAGACGATTGGAGAGTAAGCGGGAATCCGGTTTATCATCACATCCCGCTCCATGAGGTATAACCTATGCTTGAGCTGAATGCTTTGCAAATCACCATTATCGTCGGAGTAAGCGTCCTGATCGGCTTTGCCAAAACGGGCGTGTCCACCATGGGCATTTTTAACGCCATGCTCATGACGCTTGTTTTTCCGGCCAAATTATCCGTAGGCATTATGCTGCCCATGTTAATCGCGGGAGATATAATAGCCGTTGCCTATTATCGGAAAAACGTCATCTGGAAGCATTTGATCAGCCTGATTCCATGGGTGCTGCTGGGCATTCTTGGCGGCTATTATGTGCTGCTGCTCGTGGACGATAACCAATTAAAGCTGCTCCTGGGAGCGCTCATCGTCGGTCTGATCCTCCTTCAATTCATTAGAGAGCGGCTGGGAACGAAGCTGGATTCCAGGTTTCCTTCCTCACTGTGGTTTATTGGCACAATGGGGTTCCTGGCCGGCTTCGCGACGATGGTCGGCAACGTGTCCGGTTCGATTATGGCGATTTATCTGTTTGCCAAGAGGGTCCCCAAGCAGGAGTTTGTCGGTACCGGGGCATGGTTTTTCCTGCTGGTCAATCTGGTCAAGGTGCCTTTTTGTATCCATCTGGGGATGATTACCTCCGAATCCCTGCTCTTTAATGTCTGGATGATTCCGCTTATTGCTCTGGGCGCTTACGCGGGGATCAAGCTGCTTCCATTAATACCGCAGGCCCACTTTCAACGGATTATCCTGTGGCTGGGAGCCATCGGGGGCTTGAATCTTCTGGGGGAGAGCCTGATTGCGTATCTTCATCAATAGATGTCAAAGGAGAGTTGTTATGGGCATCAAGCTTGCGTTTTCAAGACCTACAGCCGACGCAGAGGAGCAGAAGCTGCTCTTCCGGGAGTTTCATAAGGAAGGCTATGACGGTCTGCAATTGAAAAGCGGACAGTACGCGGCTTTTCTGGAAGAGCCGGCCAGGTTCACAGCAGAATGGGGAGAACTGCCGGGCATCGCCTCGGCGCTGATCGCAGGAGGACGACTGGAAGAGGCGGATATAGAGCAGCTTCGCAAAGTATTCAGCTTTGCCGCTCATGCGGGTACGGAGCTTATCGTCTACTGCCATGGAATCGGACGCGCGGAGGTTACGGAAGCGGATATCCGGCGCTATGCCGATGTATTGTCGGAGCTGGGCAATGAAGCGCAGCAGCAGTACGGCGTCAAGCTGTCGCTCCATCATCATCATAATAATCCGGTCATGTACCGTGAGGATTTTGATATCTTTTTTGACCGCGCCAGGGAAGGCTCCGTAGGATTGACGGTGGACACGGCGCATCTCGTCAAGTCCGGCATCACCGACATCGCAGAAGTTATCCGCAGCTTCGGCCACGTAATCGACAACTTTCATATGAAGGATTTCGAGCAGGGCGAATGGAGGGTGTTGGGTCAGGGCGCTATCGACTTCGGGCCGGTCTTCGGCGCTATTCGGGAAATCGGCTATAGCGGCTGGATCTCGGCCGATGAGGAGAGCGGGGGAGGAGTAATGGAAGGAATGAAAACCTGCTATTCGTATTTGCGCAACGGGCTGAAATCATAGGGTTGATTCGTCAAATGCAAGATCAACAAGTAACAACCTCTTAAAGGAGCTGGTACTTATGGGAAAAAAGCAGTATTGATCGGTGCCCTGGATACGAAGGGGCAGGAGTACCGGTTTGTACGGGATACTCTCGAAGCTTGCGGATTGGAGACCTATGTCATTGATACGGGAGTGCTCGGGGAGCCAGCGTTCCCGCCGGATGTGTCTGCCGGTGAAGTGGCGAGGGCAGGCGGGTCGAGCATGGAGGAGCTGCGAAGCGGGAACGACCGCGGCAGGGCCGTCGCCGTCATGACGCGGGGAGCGGCCAATATTGCAGCGGAGCTCGAGCGGCAGGGGTTGATCGGAGGCGTGCTGGGGATGGGCGGTACGGCGGGTACGACTGTTGCCGCTTCCGCATTGCAGGCGCTGCCGATCGGGATTCCGAAGCTGCTGGTATCTACCGTCGCATCGGGAAATACGAGGCCTTATGTAGGCGTGAAGGATATCATGATGATGTATTCCGTGGTCGATATTGCCGGGATCAACCGGCTGTCCCGACGAATTCTGAGCAATGCGGCCTACGCGCTCGCGGGAATGATTCTCCGTCAGCAGCTTGAGCAGCAGCAAGGAGCGGACGTTGACGACAAAGTAACGCTTGGCATTACCATGTTCGGGGTCACGACACCCTGCGCGACCCGGGTCCGCGAATTATTGGAGGATCGGGGATATGATCTGCTCGTATTCCATGCTACCGGAGCAGGCGGCCAGGCGATGGAAGAACTGATCCGGGCGGGCTATATCAAGGGCGTCGCCGATATTACGACAACGGAGCTTGCCGACGAGCTTGTCGGGGGGATCTTCAGCGCGGGAGCTGGCAGGCTGGAAGCGGCAGGCACAGCCGGCATCCCGCAGGTGGTCTCAGTGGGGGCGCTGGATATGGTCAATTTCGGTCCGCCGGAGACGGTCCCGGGCAAGTTCAAGGAACGGCTGTTCTACCAGCATAATCCTACAACTACGCTTATGCGCACAACAGCCGCGGAGAACCGCGAGCTGGGGCGGATTTTGGCGGAAAAGCTGAATCATAGCGCTGCCCCAACCGTTGTTGTGTTTCCCCGAGGGGGAGTTTCCTTATTGGATATGAAGGATGGTGCGTTCGAGGGCACGCAGGAGCGGCAGGCTTTATATGAGGGAATGAAACAGCATCTTCGGGCAGATATTGCCATGATTGAAATGGAAGAGGATATCAATCACACAGCGGTCGCTGACATCATCGCCGGCCAGCTGCTCAGTCTGCTGGAATTGACCAGGAAAGGATAGATCCAATAATGGCTATAGCGAGACAGGAAATAGTAGGACGGCTGCGTTCCCAACTGGAGCAGGGCCGCTTCATCGTAGGCGCCGGAGCCGGAACCGGCCTGTCTGCCAAGTGTGCGGAAGCCGGCGGCGCCGATATGATCATCATCTATAATTCGGGCCGGTACAGGATGGCAGGCCGGGGTTCTCTGGCCGGATTAATGCCGTACGGAGACGCCAATCAGATTGTGGTTGAGATGGGCGGGGAGGTGCTTCCCATTGTCAAGGATACGCCGGTGCTGGCGGGAGTGTGCGGTACGGACCCGTTCCGGCTGATGGATGTCTATCTGAAGCAGCTGAAGGAGCAGGGCTTCTCCGGGGTGCAGAATTTCCCCACCGTGGGACTGATTGATGGTGTGTTCAGACAAAATCTGGAGGAAACCGGGATGGGGTATGCTTTGGAGGTCGAGATGATCCGTCAAGCGCATGAGCTGGATTTATTGACGACTCCATATGTGTTCAACGAAGAGGATGCCGTGGCCATGGCACAAGCGGGTGCGGATGTCCTGGTAGCGCATGTCGGTCTGACAACCAAGGGGAGCATCGGGGCCAAGACCGCGCTCACGCTCGATGAATCGGCGGAGCTTATCCAACGCATTCATGATGCGGGCAAAAGCGTGAATCCCGGGCTTCTCGTCATTTGTCACGGTGGGCCGATCTCCGAGCCGGAGGATGTCGACTATGTGCTGGCGCGCACGCATGGCATCGCAGGCTTCTTCGGAGCATCCAGCGTGGAGCGGCTGCCAACGGAAATTGCCATTACGGAGCAGGTGAGGAAGTTCAAGAAGCAGGGTGTACGGGAGACCGCGCAGGAGTTATAAAAGAAAATATGCATCCCGTATCTGCCTCCGGAGAGGTTCAGGTACGGGATTTTTGGTTTTGCAGGCTGCTGCTGAAAGCGCTTAGATAATTATCATGCTGCTATGATTCTTTTTCTATTGAACGAAGGAAGCATGCTGCACTATGATAAGTGTGAACAAAAGCATTTATTCATCAAGTATACGGAATAAAAAGGTGATCAGCATGCAGTTTGAATATACGGTCTTAAAAAAGAAGGTTGATATTTATGGTGTCAAATACTTTCTGGACGAGAGGGATCACCTTCCAAAATTCAACGATATATCCTTTATACGAGTTTTAAATATTCTTGGAGATCAGGGATGGGAGCTTGCGGTTAAAGAAAGCCAAAATACATATATTCTTAAACGTCAGGTGACATCATAAAAGAATGATTCAAATCATACGCTAATATTCAGAATCTGTGGTAGGATATGGAGTATAGGCTTGCGCTTATGCCGCAGTTTTACTGCGATATAATAAATGATGACAGGAAGGGTGTTAAAAATGAAAAACACATTCAACGCAACTATAAACATGAATATAATCCGGAGGGTGACTCATGTTTAGCCCTCCAAAATAATGGAGGAGAACATATTTGAATTCCAGAATCAAGAAATTTTTATCTTATTACAAACCTTATTTAGGATTATTTTATGCAGATATGGCATGTGCGTTTATGATATCGGCCGTTACTCTGGTGCTCCCATTATGCATAAGATATGTCACTAAAAATATATTGGACGGAAATATGGCCAATGCGCACCAGCAGCTTTATGTAATGGGTGCAGTTATGCTCGTATTGGTTGCCATTCATACCATCTGCAATATGTTTGTGGATTATCAGGGACATACGATGGGCGCTATGATGGAACGCGACATGCGCAGGGAATTATTTGAACATTATCAGAAACTATCGAACCGCTTTTATGATGAACAAAAAACAGGTCAGCTGATGACACGGATCACCAATGATTCCTTTTCGCTTTCTGAATTGTATCATCATGGTCCTGAAGATATCGTCATTTCCATGTTGAAATTTGTCGGTGCCTTCATCATCCTGATCAATATTGACGTCAAGCTGACTTTAATTGTCTTTCTCTTCTTGCCGGTCATGGCCGTTTACTCCTTTTATTTTAATAAGAGAATGAACATTGCGTTAAGAAAAAGCAAGGATAGAATCGGCGATATCAACGCGCAGGTCGAGGATACTCTTTCAGGCATCAGAGTCGTCAAATCATTTACGAACGAGCCGGTGGAAGAGCGGAAATTCGCCTACGAGAACAACCGTTTTGTGCAAAGCAGAAAAGAAGGCTATAAAAGTGAGGCGTACTTTTCTGCGGGTTTGATTGCGTTCACGCAGCTGATTACCATTGCCGTCATCGTCTTTGGCGGAGCAGGTATGCTTCATTCTTCTCTGGATTTGGCCGATTTGCTGACATTTATATTATGTATCGGCATCCTCATCGAGCCCATTCAGAGATTGGTTAATTTCGCCAGGCTCTATCAGGAGGGAATTACGGCATTTGACCGGTTTATGGAAATGCTGGAGATCGAGCCGGATATCCAGGACTCGGCGGACGCCATTGAGCTTGCGCATGCTCAGGGAAATGTGGAATTTAAACAGGTCAGCTTCAAGTATAACGAAAACTACGACTATGTGCTGAAGGACATCTCACTGGATATAAAAGCCGGTGAATATGTTGCATTCGTAGGGGCTTCAGGCGTCGGCAAAACAACCTTATGTTCGTTGATTCCCCGTTTCTACGAAATAACCAGGGGGGCAATCCTTCTCGACGGCAAGAATATCAGCGATATCAGCTTACACTCGTTAAGAAGGAACATAGGCATTGTCCAGCAGGATGTGTATTTGTTTGCCGGCACCATCTCCGACAACATCCGCTATGGCAAAATGGATGCAAGCGAGGAAGAAATTATGGAAGCGGCCAAAAAGGCGAACGCCCATGATTTTATCATGGATCTGCCGGACGGGTATGATTCCGATATTGGTCAGCGCGGCGTGAAGTTATCCGGAGGGCAGAAGCAGCGCCTGAGCATTGCACGCGTTTTCTTGAAGAATCCGCCTGTTATCATTTTTGACGAAGCGACAAGCGCTCTGGACAATGAAAGCGAAAAGGCCGTTCAGGAATCATTGGAAAAGTTAACGGACAACCGGACCACGCTTGTCATTGCCCATCGTTTGTCCACGGTTCGAAATGCACAGCGGATTATTGTATTAACGGATAGCGGGATTGACGAGCAGGGAACGCATGAAGAATTGATTAAATTGGATGGCACCTATGCGAATTTATACAATCTGCAATTAAAAATATAAGACGCGAAGTCTTAACAGATGTCATTGGTGTTTACCAGTTATTTCTAAATAATAAAATATTCATGCGGTAGAGTTGTCTTTCAGGCTGTCGAGAAAGTCTCGACAGCTATCTTTTTGTTTAATTATTTGAAGAAAACAAATTAGCTGCAGCACTGGCATACGAATGGGCTATCGCCATCAGTCAGACAAAAGAAAGAAGGTTGCAATCATGAAATGGATTCAGGTGGAACGAACTTCAGGCTTGAATGGAACTGTGAAAATTCCCGGCTCAAAAAACAGCTCATTAGCCTTATTGGCTGCTTCCTGCATGTCGGACGAGCCTGTGAGGTTGGCAGGCATACCGGAAATTGCAGATTTTAAAGTGATTTGCGAAATTGCAGAAGATATCGGAATCCGAATCGTACGCGAGTTTTCAGGCGAGGTGTATATCGATCCAAGCGGGGTCCGGTCTGCCTCAATTGATCCGGACAAAGCATCCCGGTTTCGAACGTCCTATTATTTTGTCGGAGCCCTGCTTGCCAAATGTGGAAAGGTCATCGTGGGGTACCCTGGCGGGGATGATTTTGTAAAACGTCCCATCGATCAGCATATTAAAGCCTTAAAAGCATTAGGCGCCAAATTTACATTTCACAAGGAATATTATGAAGTGGAAGCCAGGGAATTAACAGGCTCGAATATTTATTTTGATGTGATTACTTCGGGGGCAACCATCAATGCTATGCTGGCAGCCGTACGCGCAAAGGGTCAAACGGTGCTGCGAAATGCAGCCAAGGATCCCGAGATTGTCGATACCGCAAATTTATTGAACCATATGGGCGCTAAAATCAGCGGTGCCGGGACCGATACGATTCGTATTGAAGGGGTCCGGTCTCTTCGGGGCTGTACCTATACGGCTATTCCGGACCGGTTAATCGCGGGAGCCTTTCTGATCTCTGCAGGTGTGACAGGCGGGATAATTACAGTCGAAGATGTAATACCGGAGCATCTGGGCTCATGCTTGGCGAAATTAAAGGAAATCGGAGTGGATATCGAAATCCATGGCAATGCGATCACAGCCTCATCTGCGGGAGCTTTAAAAGCAACACGGGTCCGGACCTCCATGTACCCCGGTTTCGCCACAGACCTTCAGCAGCCGCTGACCGCGCTGCTTACGCAGGCGCCGGGAAGAAGCATCGTTAGCGACAAGGTATATCCGAACCGGTTCAACCATGTTTATCAATTAAGGAGAATGGGAGCGGATATCGAGCTGCGTTCGGGAACTGCCTTTATTAAAGGCGGCGCTCCTTTGCGGGGCAATTTGGTGCATGCTACCGACATCAGAGCCGGTATTTGTCTTCTGTTGGCCGGTTTAGCCGCAGATGGAAAAACCAGCATCACCGGTATCCACCATTTTGAACGGGGATACGAAAATATAGTTCAGGAATTCCGCTCATTGGGAGCCAGAATTGAAGAAATGGATTCCAGTGAAGACAGTATGGAAATGCTGCATGTTGCAGAGAAATGAAATATCCGATAAAAGGGTGATGGATGTTGATCAAAGCTGTGCTTTTCGATTTGGATCTCACTTTGTTAGACAGAGACGCGTCGGTCAGGAAATTCGCAGCAGCGCAGCATTTGCGGCTTCATTGTTTATCCCATATCCCCATGGACACTTATGTATCACGATTTATTGAACTGGATGAAAGAGGATATGTCTGGAAAGACAAAGTCTATCAACGTTTAATTGTTGAATTCGGCATCGCAGGTATGACGTGGGAAGAATTGTTGGAAGATTACATATCGGAGTTTCATAAAAGCTGTATTCCTTATCCCAATCTGATTGAAATGCTGGACCGTCTAAAAAGGGAAAATTATAAATTAGGCTTAATCACCAATGCTGTTGGAGATTTTCAGTTCAGAAATATTCAAGCCATCGGAATTGACCCTTACTTTGAAGCTATTCTTATTTCAGGGTGGGAAGGGATTAGAAAGCCGGATCCGGAGATTTTCTTGAGGGCGCTAAAGAAGCTTGGCGTAGAAGCAGGGGAAAGCGTCTACATCGGCGATCATCCGGTTAATGATGTGCAAGCCGCGCGAAATGCAGGGATGAAGGGAATATGGAAGAAGGATTCCCAATGGGAGACACCGCAGGATGTTGACGGGATAATCAGCGACTTATCGGAAGTCCCGGACCTTATCCGGGCATTTGACCAAAGTGGCGTCAGAATAGCGGATAATGAACAGATTGTCCGGACGATCCGTTACGGTTCAACCGAGCCGCTGCCGCAGCGGCGCCTGCTCCGGGCAGGACCGCTGACCGCTGTTCTTGAAGACGGAGGATTAAGATACATCCGCTATGGCAGTCAGGAAGTCGTGAGAGGCATTTATGCCGCCGTGCGGGACCGGAACTGGGGTACGATCAAGCCGGTCTTCCGAGGATTCGAGGTGTCGGAAGGATCAGACTCGTTCGAGGTCCGATTTGTCGCCGAACACCGGCAGGATGACATTGATTTCGTGTGGGATGGTTCGATTAAAGGGTCAAGGGACGGTACGATCTCATTCACATTCGACGGTGCGGCCCGCTCGTCCTTTCTGAAAAACCGCATCGGGTTCTGCGTTCTGCATCCTGCGGAGCTGGCAGGCGCCCAGGCGGAAGTTGAGACGGCTGCCGGTACAATGGCTGGGAGGTTCCCGGACCGTATTTCGCCTCATCAGCCGTTCAAGGAAATGACGGGCATCCGCTACGAGATTCAACCGGGTTTGATGGCGGAGCTGCGATTTGGCGGCGAGCTGTTCGAAATGGAAGACCAGCGCAATTGGACGGATGCTTCCTACAAAACATACTGTACGCCGCTCCGGCTGCCTTATCCGGTCAATATGCGGCAGGGACAGCAGGTCCGGCAGACCGTAACGCTTCGGCTGATTGGTGAGGGGATATCCGCTGGGCATCCGGAGTCCGTTTCTTCAGAAGTGAACAGACCGCTTCAAGTAGAGCTTGAAGACCGTTCTGCCGGCCGCATCCCGCAAATTGGCCTGGCGGTAACACCCGGGCATATGATCAAGCCGGATGAGACGGAAGCGCTGCGGGCACTGCGGCTATCCTTCCTGCGGGCGACGATTCGGCTAAACGTCCCGGGCTGGGAGCGGGAGCTTGGCTATGCCGCGGAAGCCGCCAGAACACTGGGCATCGGACTGGAGCTGGAAACGGTTGGATGCGAGGATAACGGACAATTGAAAGCGCTAATTCGGTCGTTTGCCGAAAATCAGATTCCCCTTGAGGCCTTATTCGCCTTTTCCTCTTCTGAATATGTAAGCAATCGGGACATCATATCCACGTTGATTACGCTCAGGGACGAGGCTAAGCTCACCTTCCGCATAGGGGGCGGCACACGGGGATATTTCGCCGAGTTCAACCGGGCGGAGCTGCCAATCGACCGGATGGAAGCGGCGATGTACACAATCAATCCGCAGGTCCATGCTTTCGACTTATCGTCGATGGCGGAGACGGTGTCCGCACAGGCTGATACTGTGCGAAGCGCCCGTGCAATCATCGGCGCTTTGCCGCTCAGCATCGGACCAATCACGTTCAAGCCGCGCTTGAATCCGGATGCGGCAAGCGAGGAAGCGGTGCGCCGCTCGCAGGATCGCTCGAGCCATTTGGACCCGCGGCAGCAGTCCTTGTTCGGAGCGTGCTGGACGCTGGGCAGCTTGCGCAGCCTGGCGGAGGCCAGAGCCGAGCGAGCATGCTACTTTGAAACGGCAGGCCCGCTGGGAGTAATGCCTGAAGGCGGAGGAACGGCGCCCTATCCGCTATATCATGTCCTGGCGGCTTTAGCCCCGCTCGAGGGTGCAGAATTGCTTGTCTGCCGGGTGGAGGACCGGTTAAGCTGTGATGCGTTGGCCATTCGCCGCGGCGACGGCGGTATCACGATGCTGTTCGTCAACTATACAGACGAGATAAAGCGCATTCGGGTTCAGGCGCCGATGTTTCAACCAGCCCGTTTCAGGGTGCTTGATGAACGCGGCATGCAGTTGGCGGACAGGGGCGGTGAACGGTTCCCGCAGCTTCAGGAGCTGCCTGTCCCAGCAGTAGAGAACGGATGGTTCGAACTGGAGCTGTTTCCATTCGCCTTTGCCGCGACCGAGGGGGAGGGTATCCGATAATCGGGTACTCTATGCGATGAAACGAAAGAAACACAGCCGGCGCAGCAGGCGTTATATTTTCACAGATTTTCTTTTGACGACCGTTATGATCCATAACAAGAGGGGAATCGCAATACCGCAAACAGGGATTACCCCGAATTCCCAATACGTTTGAAAGAATGTAACTTTCGTTTCATTCGGGAACAAAACAATAGCTGTAATAAAAATCGCCGGTGCGCCGAACCAAATGAATTTGCGCCAATCCTTCACATTGAACAAGTTGGCGATTTCATAGCTGGTGATAAACAAATATAAGGATAACTTAACAAATACTCCGAAAATCCAAATAAAAATGACGAATATATCGACGTTTTGGATGAAGTCCAAAATATTAATAGATCTTACAAGCATGAAAAATGGGAACCTTAATTTGGCTGCTACATTCGGACCAAAAACCAGCAGCACCATGATTGTAGATATAAGAACCATAAGTGCGGTAATGCTTACGCCCAGAATGGAACGCGAAAACGCTTTTTTGGGGTTATGTGTGAAAGCAAGGATAACCATTAACATGAGCGATTCTGCAAAAAAAGAAGCAGGGGCAAACGCTCCATTTATAATGTTTGCCGCTCCGGAATCGGAATACATGGGCAGTAAATGGTTCCATTCCACATTTTCTGCGTTTAACAAAAAGCTGAGAACTAACGTTAAAAAAGTGATCGGGCCTGCGATTTCACAAAATCGGCCGATTCCCGTAATCCCCCCGGTATAAGTCAAATATGTCATTAAAACGATCATGAATGTCATGATCAACCAGACGGGTGTTTTGTCGAGAAGCGTGAGATGAATAAAGTCTGTGAATAAACGCAGTACATCAGCAGACAGCAGATACCAGGTAATGAAATAGGGTAGAACAATGAGTCTCCCGAACCATTTGCCAAGCAGAGCCTGGCTGAATTCGGTCAGGGTTTTGTTCGGATGGAGAAGGCTCAGATGTACGAAAAGAAAGGTTAAGGCTACACCTAGAACACCTGCTACAAGTATCGAAAGCCATGCATCTTGATTCGATATTTCAATTGAAGGCGAAATTCGCAGCATGACCGCAATAACGACTTCAACCGTTGCAACAATCCAAAAAATTTGCGATCCTGACAGCTTCATAAGCTTCATAAATCCCTACCACTCCCCATCGATGATTAACACCCCAACCAGGATTAGATCAAACTCTTAATAGGAGAGCTGGTTTGTCCCGGATCCTTGCATTTAATGTCTACCTGAACCTTAACTTGAACCTGGGGAAAGGTCCCATTCCATTCCCGTTTTATGGTTTTCCACTGACGAGGGTATTGTCGATGCACACTTTCACCAAATCCGAAAATGTCCGTCTTGTACTGCTTCTGGACTTTCTCAATCAGCTGTTGTGTCGATTTTTGAGCCAATTGACTGAATTTATCTTCTATGAGACGGAGCTCCTCTTTTTTGGCTGGATCCAATTTTGAATTGTTTTCGACAACGGTTCCCTTTCCCTTGAGGCGCACGTCAATCTCTATTCGTTGACCGGTTATTTTCACACGGATAAGCCGCTTTAATGACTGCAGTCTTAAGCTAAGGTTTTCATCTGCTTGATTCATGGAAGAAGTGATGATAAAACTGGATTGTCTATTCGTGATCCAATTGGCCAGGGCAGCTTCTTTAGCATTCAAGAATGCCACCAATTTCAGGCCTTCTTCCTTGTTTAGAATGGCAGCTCCACTATAAGCATATTTTTTTGAGGCAGTTAAGCTAACTGCCGGCAGCAGGGGCTGTGTTCCCTGACTTACAGCATCTGCCAGGAAATGCCGATAGTAATAGGGTCTCAAGCTTATTGCGATTTGCTCGCGCTCGAACGTCGTACCATTAAACGGGTCAAAAATCGGCTCAATAGCAAGAATGTCTTTTGCTTGCCCGCCTTTCACAACTACGACCATTGAGCGCATTTCCGAATCGGGATTACGGACAAACATATCGATAAAACTGCTTACCCCATGCTCAGCCATTCCTTGTCCGATAAGGATGGTCTGGCGATGGCCATAAAACAAACTTCTCGACAGCTGCGCCTGCATGTTTTGACCTGCGTCCATAATATTCTTGCCAGTTGCGCTGACCACACTGAAGCTGTTCTTGGTGCCGCCGCCGCTATCCTGTCCACCGACAATACCGGCAGGTATTGCAATTTGTGAACTTAACTGAAACTGACCGTCTTTTGTGAAATCGATCCCGGCACCCACAATAAATGCCAGTTGATCCGGTTCCTTAAGGTTCCAGCAGCCGGTTATGTTCGATACGATCAGGAGCAATACGAAACAAAGTTTACCTATCCTCTTCATGGATGATCCGCCTCGCTATTAGGATTGGCAGTATGCTTTCGAGGCCAACGCATCAGCACGTCCTTAAGGCGGCGCGTCATCAGCGGGGCTGCCGGGGTGAGATAAGGAGTCCCAAATGGATTTAGTTGAATCAGGTGAATTAATACCGCAATGATCCCGATTGCAGTACCAAATAGGCCAAATAATCCGGAAAGGATTAATAACGGGAACCTCAGCATCCGCAGGGGGAAGCCGAATCTATACCGCGGAATGACAAATGATGAGATCCCGGCAGCCGATACGACAATAACAATAGGCGCGGAAATGATTCCGGCACGGACCGCAGCCTCCCCAATAACCAACGCCCCAACGATACTTACGAGAGGACCTATTTGTTTGGGCAAGCGAATTCCGGCTTCCCGCAAACCTTCAAACATGATCTCCATAATAAAGACCTCAATCACGGTCGGGAATGGCGCCCTTTCACGCAGAGCCGCAATACTCATCATCAGCTTTGGCGGAACCATCTCCGGGTGAAAGTTGGTTAACGCAATAAAAATGGAAGGCAAAAAGACCGATATGAGGGCAAATATATAACGGATCCATCTGTTGAGGGAAACAAACAAAAATCGTTCGTAATAATCGTCAGGCGCCTGTAATCCATCCCAAAACGTCATTGGAATGACGAGGGCATGCGGGGTTCCATTAGTTAATACGGCCACTTTGCCCTCAAGCAATCCGGCAGCAACAACGTCGGGGCGCTCTGTGGTCAGCATTTGCGGAAAGGGGGATAAAGAAGTATCTTCAATCGATTCTTCGATATACCCCGATTCAAGGATTCCATCCAGTTTTATCCGATTTATTCGTTGACGTATTTCCTGCAGAACGGATATTGAAACAATCCCCTCAATATAGGTAATAACTACATTGGTTTGTGTAAGTTTTCCGATTTTCAAGGATTCAATTTTCAGCTTCGGCGTTGCAAATATCCTGCGCAGGAGCGTAAGGTTCGTCCGCAGGTGCTCCGTAAAGCTTTCTCTGGACCCCCGAAGTGTCGCTTCGTCTGCAGGCTCTTCTATATTGCGGGTCTGAAACATGGAGACATCGGCAAGAAGTGCAGTATTCTCCGCATCCGCCAATATAGCAACGCATCCCTTTAAAATGTGTTCAGAGATTTCTCCAATGCTGGAAAGCTTCTCGGTATTGACAAAGGATAAGTGTTCTTGCTCACACATTTGGGCGATACTATCGATTGTCCCAAGACCTTGAGGCAGCCCATTGTACATTAACGGTCTGAGAAGGTTTGAGCTAATCATATTTTCATCGATCATGCCGTCTACGAAGATCAATAAAAGTCTGGTTTGGCCTTGAATCGTTATTTCACGGAAACAAATATCCGAACAATTCTGAAATATATTTTTTAAAATCTGCTCATTTTCTAAGAGATTGTTACCTAGATTGTTGTCGGAATCTTCGAAGGATCGGTTGGTAGGAGTTTTGTGTTTATTATTCATAAGCTGACTTTCCCGAACCATTTCATGATTGTACCCGCTTTCGTGATGAGTGTTTTTAGATACTATCCCCCAATTCATGAAAACCATACTTTATTTACCTCGGATTCTCCATTCCACCAAAAGCTTCCTTTTCAGCTCAACTAAAAAATAATTGAAGCATACAGGTGAACAGCTTCGCACTGTAGAAATAGTTTATAACATTGCTGTTTTTTTAAGTAATTGTACGTATGATATGAAATTCATCATGACAAGGAGAGTCGAAAATGAATAACGAAGTGATTTGGCACGGAGATTTGGACCAGAGCTTATGCGCATTTACATTCGACGATGGGCCGCACCGCTATTCCGTTGAACTGTGGTTGGACATTCTGGAGCAGGGAGGGGCGATTGGAACATTTTTCTTCACTGGAGAATGGATTGACCGCCATCCCGGGGAAGCCCGGGCGATAATTGCCCGGGGCCATGTTCTTGCGCCTCATTCCTACCATCATCGGCGCATGGCCCAGCTTCCGAGGGACGTGTTCTTCGAAGAACTGAAGCTCACCGAGCTTGCCTATCAGGATGTTACCGGACAGCCGTGTCCGGCATTCATGCGTTTTCCCTATTGTTCATTCACGCCGGAGAATCTGGTATGGCTCGCCGAATGGGGTTATACGGATGTGGAAGGGGAAGATTCGGGGGATTGGGCGGGCATCTCCGCCGAGCAAATCATGGAGCGGATCGAGCCGCGTTTGCAAAACGGGGCAATCGTCGTTCAGCACAGCAACGACATCGCTCTCGGCACTCCGGCCGCACTTAAAGCATTAATTCGCAAGGCGTACGAAAAGAATCTCACTCCCGTCGGTATCCCGGAGCTGCTGAGTTCGCTGGGAATAAAGGAATCGTTCCGGGCATGGAAAATTGTCATTGACGTTCCGGCTGAAATAGATGTTCCCGCAGATCATTGGGAGCCGGCTTCCAGGGAGGAAGATCTCCGACGGCTGGCCTATGAATCAGCGGACTGGCGAGTGCCGCAATTTACATCCTCGTATGCCAGCGAGCGGGACTGGTATGAGCATCTGAGGACGCCTCTGAGCCGCGGGGCTGTCATGGAGAACCGCGAGCTGCTGTCCGTAAGGCATTTCTCGGATAGCTGCTGGGGTTACGTTCGGGCAGGGGTTGACGGGGATACACTTGTCCTGATGGATTACGCAGCCAAGGAAACACAGGCTGATACGCTGGTGTATCTGCTTCGCTGGGCAGCGCAAGCCTCGATGCGGCTGGGCTGTACGCGAATCGAAGCGGGAAGGGATATCCGCAGGATGAGTGAAATGTGCAGACAGCTGGGGTGGAAAGCGGAGCTGGTCCAGGATAATCAAGCGGCGCCGCTTCTTGGCATTCGATAGTTCGCCGGGACAGGGCATTGCCCTGTACGGCCTGTATAATCTTGACAATCGGGAGCCCTTGAGGCTCCTTCTTCTCTGGCAGAGGACGATTTTAGCTTGGTTCTTCTTACATTTGGTCGTACCTTCGTTCAATAATAAAGTGGGACACATTGGTGCGGAAAATGCTTTCGCTGTATTCGATAGGCGTATTATCCTGCAGATAGGAAACGGTTTGAATGTAAATGGAGGGGGACCCGGGATCAATATCGAGCAGCCGCGCCACATCATCGTCCGCGATGACCGGCTTCAGCGTGTCGAGGGAACGGTCTATCCGGTGCCCGTATTTTTCTTGCAGAAGCTTGAATAACGAACCGATCTGCTTCTCGTTAGAGAGTCCTGGAGCCAGGGACCAGGGCAGATAAGAGGTTTCGTAAGCGACCGGCTGATCATCCGCCAAGCGCAGCCGCACGAGCTTTGTGACGGGGGACAGCTCCGGAATTTCGAGATGCTGCTGGAACGGTGGTCCGGCCGGGACAACCGACGCTTCGAGAACCCTTGTTTCCGAACGGCGGCCAAGCTCCTGCATATGATCGGAGAAGCTGACGATCGGAGCGATCATATGATGAACGATCCCCGATTTGGCTGTGGAAATAAAAGTCCCCTTGCCTTGTATTTTATTGATGCGGCCTTCCAATTCCAGCTGCTGAAGCGCCTGGCGAATCGTCGTCCGGCTGACATTGTACATTTTGCACAATTCATCCTCTGTCGGCAGCTGTTCCCCCGGTTGATACTGTCCTTCTTTAATGGCTTCCCGCAATTTTTGTTTCACGACTACATATAACGCAACGTTCTTGTTTGTTGACATATCGATGCTCCTCAAATGACCTTTAGGCAATGAATTTAAACAAATCAGGCTGAAAACGTAATCATAATAACATATTTCCCCGAACTTCGAAAGGTAACAATTTGTGCCTTCGCTTCTTCGCAGACGATATTTCGCACAAATCGGATCTCTAGATCTGTGTTTTCGCCTGCTTTTCCCTGCGCTTCAGACATCTTGGCTTTCAATGTTCAGAATATTTTGTGTTGACTATTTGTTATTATGAATTTATAATTCGATTATAAATGTAGTAACAAATAAAACAATGACTTGCTGCTGTAAAGGAGTGTGAGCCATGACTGACTCTATTTAAATGTCCGTCGGCATTATACCAATTCCCTACATGGAGGTTGCACAATTGTGAGAAAAGAAAAAGATCGGTTAAAAGTGGCGGTTATGGGTGGCGGGTCGTCTTATACACCGGAGCTGATCGAAGGCTTCATCAATAATCAGGACGCTCTCCCGGTCCGGGATTTATATCTGGTCGATATCGAAGCTGGGCGGAACAAGCTGGAGACGGTCGGCAATCTGGCCAGAAGAATGATTGAGAAAGCGGGAGTGCCGATTAAGCTTCATACCACATTTGACCGCCGGGAAGCGATTGAGGGCGCTGACTTCGTCACCTCCCAGATGCGCATCGGCATGCTGGACGCACGCTCCAGGGATGAGAAGATTCCATTAAAGTACGGATTGATCGGCCAGGAAACAACAGGAGCAGGCGGCTTTGCCAAAGCGCTCCGTACGATTCCGGTCATTCTGGATATCGCCAAGGACATGGAGGAGCTGGCTCCGGACGCCTATATGATCAACTTCACGAATCCGGCCGGTATTGTCACGGAGGCTGTACTGAAATATTCCAGGATCCGCACGATGGGTCTATGCAATCTCCCGATCGGCACCAAGATGCAAATTGCCCGGCTATGCAATGTGGATGTGTCCAAAGTCAGCATTGAAATGGTCGGCATCAATCATTTGAACTGGACGACGCGCATCGTGGTGGATGGGGTCGACATCACCGCCGATGTGTTGAATAAAGCGGCCGGAGCGAGCGGGCTTACGATGAAGAATATCCCTGATTTCGGGTGGGACGCGGAGTTTCTGCAATCCGTCGGAGCACTGCCATGCAGCTATCATCGTTATTATTATATGAAAGACCTCGTGTTTGAAGATATGAACAAGGCGTTTCTGGACAAAGGAACAACCCGCGCTGACGATGTGAAACGGGTTGAAGCCGAGCTGTTCGAATTGTATAAAGATCCAATGCTCACAATCAAGCCCCCTCAGCTGCAGCAGCGTGGAGGCGCCTACTATTCAGAAGCTGCCGTCAATCTGATCAAGTCGATCTACAACGATACGAAGGATATCCAGACGGTGAATGTTCGCAACAACGGCATTCTGCCTTTTCTGCCGGAGGATGTATCCGTTGAGATCAACTGTGTCATCGATTCCCAGGGAGCGCATCCGGTTCAAATCGACACGCCGGTCCCGCCGCAGATCAGGGGCCTGCTGCAAATGGTGAAAGCTTATGAGGAGCTTACCGTGAAAGCGGCGGCAGAGGGGGACTATTTGGCTGGCTTGCAGGCGTTGACGCTGCATCCGCTGGTTGGCAGCGCGAAGCTGGCCAAGCAATTGCTGGATGAGATCATCGAGTCGAACAGAGAGTACCTTCCTCAATTCAAATAAAAGCTCTTGAAGTAACAAGTTTTCAATCATATAGAATCATCACTATGATTTTTATATTTACATAAAAGGTAGTAACATATATAATGAAAAAAAGGTTTTCAGCCATTTTCTTATATGCTTGCTAACCGGATAAAACAGGAGGTGGGGAGCTTCCCGCAAGAAATGCCGTGCCGGGTATGGGGAAATCGCAAACGCGGATTGTAAACGCTGTCAATTTTACAGCTTCATCGAATGTTTTGAGGCAATTCCCTTTCGTACTAATATCAGAACGTATAAAATTTGGCCCCCGCCTTTTCTGATATTTTTGAGGAAGAAACTAACTTTGCCGACATAAGACGGCGAAGCCGTTTCTTCTGAGCTGGCAGAGTTATACCTTTCGCAAGGTTACTAACGATATTAAGGGAAGGAGACCCAATATGACGGGCAAGCGTCTACGGCAAAAAGCGGACTTTCGTGAAACGAAATACTTCTACCTCTTCATTTCTCCTTGGATCATCGGACTCATACTCTTCACAGGCGGACCGATTCTGTTATCCGGCTACTATAGTTTTACACGCTACGATATCGCCCACGATCCCGTCTTCATCGGTTTGCAAAACTACACCAATCTGTTTCACAATGAACTGTTCTGGAAATCATCAGGGGTCACCTTGTATTACACCCTGGTAGGCGTTCCGGTAGGTCTTGCGGTTTCTCTGCTGCTGGCCATGCTCTTGAACGTCCGTATACCGGGTCAGCGCATATTCAGCACCATCATTTATCTCCCGTCAGTTGTCTCCGGCGTAGTGCTTTCCTTGTTATGGGTCTGGCTGCTGGATCCTGATTTTGGAGTCGTTAACGTGCTGTACTACAAAATAACCGGCTCGGTCGGTCCTCAATGGCTGGCGGACGAGAATTGGGTCATTCCTTCCCTGATCATGATGTCGCTATGGACACTGGGCAATAATGTGGTGATCTATCTTGCCGGCCTCAAGAGCGTTCCTGCAAATCTGTACGAAGCGTCCCAGATCGACGGGGCATCCCGCTTCAAACAAATGCTGCATATTACAATTCCGATGATTTCCCCTGTCACGCTGTTCCTTCTGATTACAGGGATTATCGGATCCTTCCAGGTGTTTGTCCAGGCGGATGTCATGACCAAGGGCGGACCGAACTATGCCTCGTACTTCTATGTGTACTATTTATACCAACAAACCTTCAGATCGTTCAACCTCGGCTACGCTTCGGCGATGGCATGGGTGCTGTTCATCGTCGTGGGGATTCTGACCTGGCTGATGATGAAGGTATCCAAACGTTGGGTTCATTACGAAGGAGGGGAATAAATTGTCCGTGCCTACCCAGGTTAAACAGCAAACAGCCGCCCGAAGCAGCTCCATTGCCTCAGGAGAGCGGGCCGTTAAAATTTTTGCCTTCAGTATTCTGATTATTCTATCAGCTTTGATGATCATGCCGCTTTATATCATGCTCAGCACCGCGCTCAAAACGCAGCAGGATGTCTTCTTGTTCCCGCCCAAGTGGATTCCAAGTCCGATGGTATGGCATAACTTCATTGATGCGTTCAATGCCAGACCGTTCGGCCAATATTTTTACAATACCGGTATGTACGCTATTGTCGGAACATTCGGAGAAGTCTTTTCTTCCGCTATTGTGGCTTACGGATTCTCGCGATACCGCGGATACGGTCGCAATGCCATGTTCCTGATTTTATTGGCCACCATGATGATCCCATACCCCGTAACGATGATTCCGCAATTCGTCCTGTTTAAAAACCTGGGTTGGATCGACAGCTATCTGCCCCTGAATGTTCCTGCTTTTCTCGGTTCGGCCTATATCATCTTCCTGCTGCGGCAATTCTTCAATTCGGTTCCCGTAGATTTGTTCGAAGCGGCAAGACTCGATGGCTGCAGCGAGCTGCGGACCTTCTGGAATATCGCGCTGCCGCTATGCAGTCCAGCATTGGCAAGCGCCGCAATCTTCGGCTTCATGTGGCGCTGGAATGATTACCTGGGCCCGTTGATCTATCTCAATACAGATTCCAAATACACCGTTTCCATCGCATTATCTTCCTTTACCAGCATGTACAACATCGTACCCTGGCATTTGCTGATGGCCGCTGCGCTGATGGCTGTTCTGCCTCCGATTATCATCTTCTTCCTGGCGCAGAAATACTTCGTGAAAGGGATTGTCGTCTCCGGACTGAAATAGGGGACCGTCCTGAAGGGAGTTGATGCCGGCCGAGGCAAGCGGTTCATGACAGCTGTTCACATCCACAATATTATGGGAGGGTTACACATGGTGAGAAAGTGGTTAGGCGTTACAATCGTTTCGTGTATTTTGGTCGTATTGGCTCTTAGCGGCTGCAGCTCGAGCACGGACAATAATGCGGGCAACAGCCCCGAAACCGCCGGAACGAATGAACCGGCAGGCAATAGCGGCGGCAATAATGCGGGCAGCGGCGAGAAGGTCACCATCACCCTGCTTAATGCCCAGGACAACGGGATCCGCGACAAGTTTCTGCCGGATGTCATAAAGAAGAAGTTCGAAGAAGCCAATCCAAACATCACTCTGGAAATTATCAGCGTACCTTATGAGCAGTTCGATTCCAAAATGAACACCATGGTTGCGGGCGGAACGCCGCCGGATGTGTGGAGCCATTGGGGGCAAAGCGGTTTCGTCGATTATAATGTCCGCGACATGGTGCTCGATCTTACTCCTTATATGTCGCAGTTCAATAATCCCAACATTTCGCAAGCCACGCTCGATATCTACAAAGTCGGCGACAAACAAATGGGCATCCCGCTTAATGTTTACTCCAGCATGATCTTCTACAACAAGGCTATATTCGAGAAAGCCGGCGTTACGGTAGAGAACTACAAGCCTGGAGATGCTGCATGGACCTGGGAGAAATTAACCGAATTGGCGAAGTCGGTGAGCAAGGATTACGGCAAGCCAAGCGCCATATACGGCTTCACCTATGGAATGGGCGAGCATTTGTTGACCTACAGCTGGGACTGGGGACTTGATGTTTTTGACAGCGGCTATGCGACCGGATTTGTAGACAAAGCCGACTTGACCGATCCCAAAATCGTAGATTCCACGAAGTTTTTCCAGGATCTTATTTTTAAAGACAAAATCATGCCGACGGGAGCCGTTCTGGACTCCATCAGCAAAATCGGCGATCCGATCCTCACAGGCAAGGTAGCGATGTCACTGGTCGGCAGCTGGGCGATGGGCGGCTTCAAAGAGACAAACACGAAGTTCGGCGTGCTTCCGCTTCCAACCGGACCTGCCGGAACATCGACGCCATTCATCTATGCGGATCCGCTTATGATTTCCTCCAAATCGAAGAATCCGGATGCGGCATGGAAGCTGGTTCAATTCATGACCAGTCCCGAAATGCAGCTGGAAATGACCAAGGAAACCGGCTATCCGCCGGCTGACAGCGTGGCTTATGAAGAGTGGTTCAAGCAGTACAGCGATTTGACCGATATCCAATATCTGGAGGAAGTCAATACGGCAGCAATTGAGAAGGGCAAAGAGTCGCCGAACCATCTCATTGCCGGATACGGAGATATTACCTCCTTCATGCTGAACGAGCAGCAGCCGATTTTCAACAAGGAAGAGGATCCGGCAGGTGTGCTGGAGAAGATGAATCCTAAATTCCAAAAGCTGCTGGATGAAATCAAACAGAAGGCCGGCAAGTAAAAAGCACGGTAAAATAAGAAAGGCTGGCTGCGCAGGTTAATCACCGGATTTTTAAATTAAGGCTATTGTGATACAAAAGCCGGGAGGGCTCGACTGTCAGTCCTCCCGGTCATAAAATCAGCATGGATAAGGAGAGTGGGCATTTTGTTGAAGCTTTCCATTGGGGCTTTTTCTTTTTTTAATACGATGCGGGCGGGGAAAATGGATATTTTCGGCTACCTCGAATCGGTTAAATACCGGTACCGTCTGGATGCCGTAGATTTGTGGAATGGATTTTTCGCGGGGCAGGACGATAGCGGTCTGGTTATTCTGCCCGAAGAAGAGGAAATCCGCAAGATCCGCGAGGCGATCGACGAGAAAGGGTTAACCGTTGCGAATATCGCCCTTGACGGTGTGCATCTCATCGATCAGGACCCAGACCTGCGCGAGCGGCTGTATCAAAACGCGCTGCTTCACCTGCGCGCTTCCGAAATCCTGGGAGCCAAAACCGTCCGGATCGATATTTGCAATAATCGGACAGAGGAAATAACCGAGCAGGAATTCGACTATATCGTGAATCGTTATCGCGAATATTGCGATCGTGCGGCGGAGCATGGATATACGGTCGGCCCTGAGAATCACATGGGCGCGGCCTTGAACCCGCATCTGCTCAAACGGATTGCCGAGGCGGTGGACCGTCCGAACTTTGGCATCCTGCTGCATTTGAAACGCTGGAAGCCCGAATTTGCCGACGGCGATGCCATAGTGGCACCATGGGTGGTGCATACGCATATCGATGCGAAAACCGTAGCTTCGGGTGATATCGAGGTCTCGATTCGCGCCTTGGAGCAGGCGGGCTACGATGGGCACTGGGCCGTTGAATACAATGCCAAGGAAAACCAGTATGCGGAAATCGAGTGGCTGCTGTCATCGATAAGACGGAAATTTTATCAAATGGCTGAGGCCTGAGAGGAAGCGGCTATGGAACCGGTCAGAATTGGAATTATCGGCGTCGGTTTGATAGGAAAGCATCATATTCAGCAATATTCCGCCATTGAAGGCGTAGAAATTGCCGCCGTGTGCGATATCAATGAGCAGGAAGCCCGCAAAACCGCAGAACAATACCAGATTTCCAGCGTATATTCTGATTACAGGCAGATGCTGGCACGCGATGATCTGACCGCTGTGGATGTGTGCCTGCACAATAACCTGCACGCGGAAGCGACAATCGCCGCCCTGCAGGCAGGGAAGCATGTGTACTGCGAGAAGCCCATCGCCGGAACTTACCGGGATGGCCTGACGATGGTGGAAATGGCGCAGGAATGCGGAAAAATGCTGCATATCCAGCTGGGTACGCTGTACCGGAACGAGACGAAGGCGGCCAAAACGCTGATTGACGCCGGCAAGCTCGGCAAGCTCTACCATGCCCGGTCTACCGGTTTCCGGCGGCGCGGGCGTCCTTTTGTTGACGGTTATGGCTCCAGGATGTTTACGCGCAAGGAATTTGCAAACGGCGGCGCTCTCCTGGATATGGGCGTATACCATATCGCGCAGCTGTTGTATCTGCTGGGCATGCCGGAGGTTGCGCGGATTTCCGGAAAGCTGTATCAGGAGATGGACATGGACCCCAAACGCAGGGAAGAAAGCGGCTTTGACGTAGAAGAGTCAGGCATGGGATTCGTCCGTTTTGCAGGCGGGGTCTCCATGGATATTATCGAAGCCTGGTCTCTTCATCTGGACGGGTTCGAAGGCAGCAGCATATCCGGTTCGCAAGGCGGCATCCGGCTGCCGGCTTATTCGGATATTCACCCCAAGTCAGCCTTCAGCTATCACACGACGATCTGCGATATGGATTTCGACAGCACGCTGGACCTCAATGCTATGAGCGAGCGCCGGCACCGGCTGAATCCCGATGAGGACGCATACGATTCTTCCTCCAAGCATTGGGTCGCGGCGCTGCAGGGTAGAGTAGGACTGCTGCCAACCGCCGAAATTGCGCTGAAGACCATGCTCATCAGCGAGGGCATATATTTGTCCAGCCGTCTGGACCGGGAAGTCGCCGCAGATGAAGTGGCAGAGCTCTCGTATTTGACTGCAGAGAAGGAGATCTAGATGATGAAATTCGAATCCTTGTTTAATCCTTATCCATCCCAACGCATGACAACCTATGGCAGCAAAGGCATGGTTGCGACTTCCCAGCCCCTCGCTGCCCAAGCGGGGCTCGACATCCTCAAGAAGGGCGGGAATGCCATCGATGCGGCAATCGCAGCGGCTGCCTGCTTGACGGTAGTGGAACCGAATTCCAACAGCATCGGAGGCGATACATTTGCCATTGTATGGACGGAAGGAAAGCTGCACGGGCTGAATTCAAGCGGGCCGTCGCCTGCCTCGATAAGTGTGGAGAAAGTGAAGGCGGAAGGGCTGGAGCGGATTCCCGCGTACGGGATGGTCCCGGTGACGGTGCCCGGCACTCCCGGAGCCTGGGCCGCATTGTCCGAGCGCTTTGGCCGCCTTCCCCTGACGGAAGTGCTGCAGCCGGCCATCGACTATGCGGAGCATGGCTTCCCCTTATCGCCGACAATCGCGAAATATTGGGCGGACGGTTTCCGAAACATCAGCGGACTGAACAGTGAGCTGTATCAGCCATGGCTGGATACTTTCGCGCCGGAGGGCAGAGCCCCTGCCGCCGGGGAAATATGGCGTTCCCCGGATCATGCAAGGACGCTCCAGTCCATCGCGGAAACAAAAGCGGAATCGTTCTACAGGGGGGAGCTGGCAGACAAGATCGACCTGCACTTCCGCGAGCAAGGGGGATTCCTGCGGAAAGCGGATTTGGCGGCATTTTATTCCGAGTGGGTAGACCCCATTCATGTCGCTTACAAAGGCTATGAAGTATGGGAAATTCCGCCCAACGGTCAGGGGCTGGTGGCGCTGCTTGCGCTCAATATTCTGAAGGGCTTCGACTTTGCCGCCAAGGACCTGGCCGATACCTATCACAAGCAGATCGAAGCGGTCAAACTGGCATTTGTCGACGGACTCAAATACATTACCGACCCCAGGAAAATGAACGTCTCCGTCGAAGAGCTGCTTTCGGATTCCTATGCGGATAGCAGAAGAGCACTGATCGGAGATCAGGCTGTCACCCCTCAACCGGGGGAGCCTCCGAAGGGCGGCACGGTGTACCTTGCTGCCGCTGACGGGGAGGGGAATATGGTCTCATTCATTCAGAGCCACGCAGGCGATTTTGGAGCAGGCGTTGTTATCCCCGGAACCGGGATTTGCATGCAAAACCGGGGCACCGGCTTCTCCTTGGACCCCGGGCACCTAAATGTTCTGGAGCCGGGCAAGAAAACCTTTCACACGATTATTCCCGGTTTTCTTACCAAAGGCGGCGTTCCTGTCGGACCTTTCGGCGTCATGTGCGGCTCCATTCAGCCGCAGGCGCATGTGCAAATTCTGCTGAATACGATCGATTTCGGTCTGAATCCCCAGGCTGCCCTGGACGCCCCGAGATGGAGATGGCTACGGGACAAGATTATCGAGGTGGAGCCGCAATTTCCGGATTATCTGGCCCAGGCGCTGGCCCGCAAAGGGCATATTGTGCAGCGGGCGCTGGATTCCGGCATGTTCGGCCGCGGTCAGATTATCTGGAGAGATCCGGATAGCGGCGTGCTGGCAGGCGGAACGGAACCGCGGGCGGATGGAGAAGTCGCAGCCTGGTAAACGTGTTATGCAGGGCAAGGCCTATATACAACCTGGGAGATTTCAACTGTGGGTATTTTAGCGGCTTATTATTTTTTTCTGTACCTTTCCATGTCCGTATTCATGCCGTATACGAGTCTTTACTTCAGTGAAAAAGGGTTCAGCACCTCGGAGGTCGGATTTATTCTGTCCTTATGGGCGTTGGTGAGCGTCGTTGCACAGCCTGTCATGGGACTGATTAATGACCGCATCGGAAGTCCAAGAAAAATAATCATGATTTCGGTCATCGCGGCGCCGGTTATCGGTCTTGGTTTTCATTACGTGAATGAATTCGGCGCCGTTATCGCTTTATCCGTGCTTTTCACATGGTTCCATTCCTCAACAGGACCGCTCAGCGACTCCATTGCAGTAGAAATCGGCAGCCGTGCCGGATTCAGCTTTGGCAGCATCCGTCTGTGGGGGGCGCTCAGCTACTCGGTTGGAACAATCAGCACGGGATTCCTGTATGACAAGTACGGTTACGGCAGCATTTTTGCCTATTATCTTGGGTTCAGCCTCCTGGTCTTCGCCCTGCTGTTCGGATTCCCGAAGTCCAGAACCTCTTCTACGCTTGAAATTACGCTGCTCCAGCAGGCGAAAGAGGTGATCGGGAACAAGCCGTTTATGGCCTATCTGGGCATCTGTCTGATTCTGGTCATGTCCATGGCCAGCAGCTCCACATTTCTGCCCCTGTATTTTCAGGAAATGGGGTTTGACAAAGCGCTTCTTGGCAGCGCGTTTGCAGCAGCGGCCTTGATTGAAGTCCCCATGTTCTGGGCTGCCGCCAAGCTGAGCCGGAGGATCGGGAGATTCCGGCTGCTCGCGCTTGCTGCGTTTATCTTTGCGCTCCGGTGCCTGATTCTGTTCTTATTCCACAATGTTTACCTTACGCTTGGCGTCCAGCTGCTTGACGGGATTTCCTTCGCGTTCGCTGCGGGCACCTTTGTTGAGGTCGTGGAAAGCTACGCCAGCAAAAATACGAAAGCAACGTTTCAGACGATCTTTGCGGCTGTCAGCTCGGGGATGGGGGGCGTCATCGGGATCGCCGCTGGCGGCGTTATCGTGGAGATTTGGGGAGCGCCGGCGCTGTATCTGGTTTTGTTCATCCTGAGTGCTGCGGCATCCGTTTTATTCATCGGCATGCGGCAACCCGGGGCTGCTGAATTTCAGCTGTCTGACCGCTCCAATACCTAGATGAAAGGGAGACGAACAATGGCATATATGATGGGTGTGGACGGAGGAAACAGCAAGACTTTTACGGTTATAACGGATGCTGAGGGCCGCCTGATCGCCCGCGGACTGGCCGGCTGCGGGAATCATCAGGTACCGGGGATCGACACAGCGCTCGCCAATATCATAAAGTCTGCCGACATGGCGCTTGAACAGGCCGGATTGCGTTATGAGGACATTGCTTTTGTGCAGTATGGGCTGGCAGGCGCCGACCGGCAAAAGGATTTTGATATTCTTCGTCCCTGCTTGGCGAGCCTGCCTTTCTTGAAATGGGATGTGGTTTGCGATACATACGAGGGGCTGCGCGCGGGTACCAAGGACAACATCGGCATCGTTCTGGTTTGTGGAAGCGGCACCAATGCGGCAGGCAGAAATCGCGAGGGCCGCATGGTACAGACCGGCGGCTTCGGTTATCTGTTCGGCGACCGGACGGGAGGCGGGCATCTGGCCAGAGAGGCCTTCAGTCACGCTGTCCGTTCCTGGGAAATGCGGGAGGAACCGTCGATCCTGCCCGATAAAGTAGCGAAGTATTTTGGTTTTACCGACATGGGGCAGGTATTCGACCACTTCCTTGATCATGACATTGCGGAAGTCCCCCATGACATGACACTGATTTTGCATGAAGCGGGGGATGAGGGAGACGCGCTGGCCATCAGGCTGCTGCGCCGGGCGGGAGATGAGCTGGGCCGAGGCGCGAATTCCGTGATCAGCCGGTTGGGAGGCTTCCCCGGGGAAACAATACCGGTCGTCATGGTTGGCAGTGTCGTGCAGGAAGGAAGAAATCCGCATCTGCTGGCCGCTTTAAGGGACAGGATCGCACAGCAGAACGAGCATTTTGAATTCATCATTCCGAAAATGGCGCCCGTATTCGGCTCCGTATTGTTGGCCATGGATCAGTTGGGAGTACCGGTAACAGATTCGATTATAAAACGTTTCGAAGAATATGGCAGCTATCAATAGCCCTAAGCAATCGGAACGAAAGCGCAGGACTGCCGGGCCAACCGGCAGTCCTGCTGTGTGTTAATGATATCCAATTATGATGGATGTGCAAAAAGGATAAACAAATGCCTGTCTCGAATACAATATGAGTTGCTGGAAGAATCAGAAGGGAGCTGCAGGAATGAAGATCGGATTATTGATCGTGGATATGCAAAATGTTTATCTGAACGGCTATGTGGAGAAAGCAAAAATAAGAGAAGCGAGCGAGTATATCAATTATGTCTCCAACATGATGCGGGATAAAGAGCAGACGGTCATCCATATTCAGGATATGGATGGTGCGGATGAGGACACGGATCCGGAGGCAAGAGAAATTGTGCCGGAGATCGTCGTGGGTCCAAAGGACATACGGGTAGAAAAGCTGTACTCCAACGGGTTCTGGAAGACGGATCTGGAGCAGGTGCTTCGTGATCAAGGAGTTGGATTTATTGTTGTTGCCGGTTTTTCTGCGGAATATTGTGTGACATTCACGACGAATGGCGCATTGGAACGCGGGTTTCAGGCCGCCATATTGCAGCGGGGAATTATAAGCGCAAACAACGAGGCTGTCAGCTCGACTTACCGGGACCGTCATGTGGTCTCCTATCCGGCGATTAAATTCATGTTGAGTGAACTGGTTTAAATACGAATAGGCAATCAAGCTGGCAAATCTATCATTAAATCGTTTACAATAATCAAGAATGGCAATCATAGAGGAGGAGAAGTCAATGAAATACACCAAACTGGGAAAATCCGGACTAAACGTCAGCAAGCTTTGTCTGGGTACGATGAATTTCGGCGTCGACACCGAAGAGAAGGACGCGTTCCGCATTATGGATGCAGCGCTTGATGCGGGGATTAACTTCTTCGATACAGCTAATATTTACGGTTGGGGAGAAAATGCCGGCCGTACGGAAGAGATTATCGGCCGCTGGTTCGCACAGGGCGGCGGCAGGCGGGAGAAGGTCGTGCTTGCGACCAAATTCTACGGGGACATGAGCGACAAGAATGATGGTCCGAACAGCGGACCCGGCCTGTCGGCGTATAAGCTGCGCCGTCACCTGGAAGGCTCGCTTCTCCGGCTGCAGACGGATCATATCGAACTCTATCAGATGCATCACGTCGACCGTGATGTTTCCTGGGACGAGCTGTGGGAAGGCTTCCGCATCGCCCAGTACCAAGGCAAGATCGGTTATGTGGGCTCCAGCAATTTCGCTGGACGCGATCTGGTCAAGGCTCAGTACGAAGCCAAATCGAAAGGCCTGCTCGGACTCGTGTCCGAACAGCATAAATACAGCCTGCTTACGCGTCAGCCCGAATTGGAGCTGCTGCCTGCGGCACAGGAATACGGCATCGGCGTCATTGCCTGGAGTCCGCTGGATGGCGGCATCCTGAGCGGCAATGCATTAAATCCCGTTGCAGGCTCAAGACGCGCCAGCGATCAGACCCGGGTGAACAAGCACCGGGCGCAGCTTGAAGCCTTCGCGGGACTTGCCAAAGAGCTTGGCGAGTCCGAAGCCAACATCTCACTTGCCTGGACGCTGGCTCATCCTGCCATGACGGCGCCGATCATCGGACCGCGCACGATGGAGCAGCTCGAAGGCGTGCTTCGCGTCGTCGATATCGTTCTGAGCGAAGAAACATTGAAGCGGCTGGACGAAATTTTCCCCGGTCCCGGCGGCGAAGCCCCCAAAGCTTACGCCTGGTAAGGTTATGCCAAGCCGAGCTCCGTTGTCAGAGGCAGCACGATTTTTAACTTGAATGACTTAAGGTAAAATGGCACCCGTTCGGCATGAGCCGGGCGGGTGTTGTTTGTTCAAATATCAGAAAGGATAAAACTGGTCTATGATATTTATTGAGGAAGAAACTAACTGTGCCGCCAAAAGAACTTCAGCCGTTTCTTCTTATGCGAAGGGCATAATAGTTTGCTTTTTCTGCAAGGGGTATCGTGTGATTGACCTGGGTATAACATAACGAGTACCATATGGATAACGGAAGACAATCTCAAACCATAATTCCTTCCGTGCAGAACGTATTAAGGAGCGATGCATAAGATGCCAAAAATAATCGCGCCATCCTTTAATTTTATTGGAAATCATCCGATTCTGGATTTTATAAATACGAAGATAGTCCACAATGGAAAACCATATGATCTGCTTGAATCGTTTGCGGATATCCTCGATTGGTTAAATCAAGCAAATATGCTGGGTCAAGAAGAGGTTGATCATAACGTACCGGGATGGAGTGATATGGATGAAAGACTTCATGTTGTACATGAAGCCCGAATATTGCGAAGCAGTCTGCTCACCCTTGTCCAGAACGGGTTGAATCAAGAAGAGGCTCACGGTGAATGTATTGAAATTGTGAACAGCTTTCTTAAAGACCGGATAATTACAAAGAAAATAATAAAGACAGATAAAGGTTTTGGCACTTTACAGCATATAACTATGCAAAGGCCGCTTGATATTATTGCTCCTATCGCCGAAACGGCTGTAGATTTTTTATGTCATTACAATTTATCATTGGTCAAAAAGTGTGAGAATCCGGAATGTGTCCTTTACTTCTATGACAACAGCAAGAACAGTACACGCAGATGGTGCAGTCAGAAAACCTGCGGGAACAGGATGAAGGTGACAGCTTATCTTGAACGGCAACGGAATAAAGGAAGCTTGTGAACAGGGTCTTAGAAGATATCTTCTAAGGCTCTTTTTTTTCAAGGGAAAACAGTAAATAATTAACCACCAAAAATAATATTTACAGGTTAAATAAATTATTATATAATGCTCCTAATTGAGTTATAACGGTTAAATAACCAATCGAAAGCAACCAGGCCCCGCCATATCAAATTAAGATAAGATGATCAGCTTTATTGGATATGTTAAGAGAAACTAATCGTGTTATACAGTTATTCGTCGTAAGGGGTGATCAGAATGTCGGAAAATTTTCATGCGGGAGAGTTAATGGTTCAAGAAATGGCAGAGGAATCGGTGTTAGCTGCTCAAAACAGTAAAATGATCAGTTCGCATCTTTCAAAAGGTGCTGCTGCATTTTTAAATAAGCAAATGTTTGTTGTGGTTGCTTATGGAGATACAAACGGAAAAGTATGGATTTCGTTTTTGACGGGAGACGAGGGATTTATTGAAGCGTCTAACGAGAATACCGTCCAAATCCATGCACCTTCCTATTTGAAAGATGTCAATTTTCAATCCATCAGCCTGAATCGGCCATTGGGATTGTTGATCATGGACGCAAACAGACGAATACGTCTTCGGATTAACGGAGAAGTCGATTCCTTTGATGAAAACGGGTTGAAATTAAACACCAAACAGGTCTACGGGAACTGCCCAAAATATATTCGCAAAAGAAATTTACGCGAAGACGCAGACAAGCATCGCAGCCTGGTATCGGAGCACCGCAGCCGCATATTGAGCAAAGAACACCAAGAGTGGATTGAATCCGCCGATACCTTCTACATTGGGAGCTTAAACTCGGCTTACGAGGCTGATGCTTCACATAGGGGCGGAAATCCGGGATTCGTTCAGGTGGCGAGCGAGTCGGAATTGGTGATACCTGACTATTTCGGGAACTCTATGTTCAACACGCTCGGCAATATCGTTACGAATTCAGCTACAGGGTTATTATTTATCAATTATGACAACGGCCATTCCCTGCATCTGGCCGGACAAGCTGAAGTGATATGGGATGAGAATGAAATAGCAGAATTCCCGGGAGCAAGCAGATTGGTACGTTTTCGTATCGATGAGGTGCTTCAACTGAATAATGGCTCAAGACTGGGGTGGATTAACGGCGAAGCTTCTCCGTTTAATCCAACTTTATAAAAGATTTAAGGTGGTGGTATGTATAAGCAATCGCGGATTTAAGCAGGTTTTTATTTTGAATCTACTACTATTTTAGGAGGAATTTTACGTGAATACAAATAAATACATAATCATTGTTCAAGCAGGTAAGCAGGATATGGCCAGAGCGCTGCATGGCTTGTTGTACGGCATCGAACTGCATGGAGCGGGCATTGAAGCGGAGCTCTTTTTTGACGGAGCTGGAACGTATTGGCCAACTGAATTTGCCAAACCGGATCACGAGTTGAATCCTCTGTACAAACAGGCTTTAAAAACAGGTATTATTAAAGGCGGCTGCACCGCCTGCTCAGGATTTTTTGAAGTTGCAGAAGAAATGCAGCAGGCGGGTGTACCGCTGGCAGGCAGTGAGGCAAGCGGAGGCCATCTTCCATTTGCCCAATATATTAAAGAAGGTTTTATCCCGGTTATTCTTTAAAATTCAGCCATCTGGCCGGTTTTGCCCAAACAAAGCCGGCTTCTCCTCTAAACGACAGGATCCCATTCATTTTTCCAGCGGTTGATTTCCATAAAAACACCGGTAAAGGCCTTTCCTTTATCCGTCAAGGAGTACTCCACAGTCAGCGGTACAGTCAGAAAAACGCTGCGGGTGAGCATTCGGTGCTGCTCAAGATTGCGTAAGGTGTCAGTCAATCCCTTCGTGCTGATTTTCCCCAAATTTCTGCGTAATTGATTAAACCGTTGAGGCTCTCTCAGAAGCTCGGTGATAACTAAAAAAGGCCACTTGCCTGCTAGAAGCTGTAAAACCTCGGATATGGAAGCAATGCATTGGTTGTCCTCCTCAGTCGTGCTCACAGTTCTGTCATCTCACTTTCAATAATATAGTAATATTAAATTATTAAGTAAATCATAACATGCAGTGATAGGTTAATCCACCCCATAATTGCACCGTGACAGGTACCAATCAGGAACTGGGCGAATACTCTGGTTTTGACTAGAAAAGCAAATGGAGGTTTCGCTGTGATTCCCATGTACCCCTATTACGGTTATCAGACAAAATGCCAGCAGGTGCCGATCACATTTCCGCCCCAGCATCAGGACGTGCAGCCTGGCTTAGAGTATTTAATGAACCCGATTCCTATATCCGACAATCCCCATTACAAGGGAAGCTGCAAGCTGGAGGGGAAAGTAGCCATCATCACCGGGGGCGACAGCGGAATCGGCCGTGCAGTTGCCATCGGCTTCGCCAAAGAAGGAGCGGACACGGCGATCGTCTATCTGTACGAGCGCGAGGACGCCGAAGCGACCAAGCGGATGGTGGAGCATTATGGCGGCCGCTGCCTGCTGATTGAAGGAGATTTGCGCCAGCCCGGTTTTTCCGTGGATGTGGTGAAACGGACGATTGAATGCTACGGCAAGCTTGATATCCTTATCTTGAACCAGGGCGTCCAGTTCCCGCAGGAGAGCATAGCTAATATTTCCAATGAACAGCTTGAGGACACATACCGGACCAATATTTTACCGCATTTCTACATGACGAAGGCTGCGCTGCCTTACCTGAAGCCGGGAAGCGCGATTGTATCTACGGCATCCGTTACCGCGTACGCAGGCGCCCCTTTGCTTGTCGATTATTCTTCTACCAAGGGCGCGATCGTATCCTTTACCCGTTCGCTGTCGCTCCAACTGGTCAGCAGGGGAATCCGGGTCAATGCCATAGCTCCGGGACCGATCTGGACACCGCTAATCGTATCGAGCTATTCGGCTGAATATGTTAAAACCTTCGGACTTGAAACGCCGATGAAACGCGCAGGGCAGCCATTCGAGCTTGCGCCCGCCTACATTTATCTGGCATCCGACGATTCTTCCTTTGTTACGGGACAGGTGCTTCACGTCAATGGCGGCGTAATGACGGAAACTTAAGCAAAGCCTGCAAGCCTTACGAATATGTCATTTAGTCGATTGAAAAAGGTTGGACGTCCCTTGTCGAGAGACAGGAACGTCCTTGCTTTTTTTTTGAAAATATAGAATCTCCCCTACATAGCTTATATTTCAGAGGTGAGGATATTCGCTGTGCCGCAAGAAGAAGGCGATAGCCGGTTCTTCCTATTTTATTGTTAGATATGCGTCATATTTTAGACCGTAATCTATATATCTATTATTTAATGTCATTTAATATTACATAAAATCGTTGACAGTCAGATATTTTCCGATATAATAAAACTCAACAAAGCAAAACACCCAATACTGTGTTAGAAAATATAACAATCATAGGGTGTGATGAATTGGGTTGGACAGCAGGCAGTATGAAACAAAGCATTCTCAAGCTGTACAATGAGATTAACATGGGGATGTTCAACGCCGGCGTCAGCCGTCAGAAGGTTGATTTTGTCGGCAACAAGATATTGATTCTGTCTATCAATCATCGCGTACCGGTATTAAAGCTCCTGGACGGGAAGGACATCGCGTCCACCAGAAGGTTGGACATGCTGTTATCCGAGCATTTCAAGGCTGAAATCAAGAGGGAATTTGAACAGGCATTTCAATTTAATATCGTTGCGATTCTGAAGGATTACGATATCGAGACCGAATACTCCGGTACGATCGTCATCCTGGATCGAGACGTGGAAAGTTATCTGAATGATGCGTTGTAGCTCCGCAAGGAGAGCCGACAAAATCGTCAGTTCCTGGGAAAGCATAGGCACATCTGTGTCTTCCCGGAGCTGGCGGTTTTTTTATTCTATCGCGGGAGGGAATTTGGTATGGAGAATGCGGCGGGACAAATGATCGAGATCAACGGTGTGAGTAAAATTTTCCGAAAAAACGGGAAAGACATCATGGCCATGCAGGAAACGAGCCTGTCGATTGAGGAAGGGCGCTTTGTCAGCATCATCGGACCCAGCGGCTGCGGGAAATCGACGCTGTTCAACATTATTGCCGGGCTCGTTCCCCCGTCGACAGGTCAAGTACTGGCTGGCGGCACCAACATTATCGGGAAAACCGGGCATGTCGGTTATATGCTCCAGAAGGATATGCTGCTGCCTTGGCGCACGATACTGGACAATATTATTCTCGGCATGGAAATTCGCGGCGTCCCCCGGAAACAGGCGGTGGATCGGGCGCTTCCCCTGATGGAGCGGTACGGGCTGAAGGGCTTCGACAGGCATTATCCGAAGGAGCTTTCCGGAGGCATGAAGCAGAGAGCCGCACTGCTCCGGACGCTGCTGTACGACCGGGATATTATTTTGCTGGACGAGCCTTTCGGGGCACTGGACGCCCAGACCCGGATAACGATGCAGAACTGGCTGCTGCAGCTGTGGGGCGATTTCGGCAAAACGGTGCTGTTCGTCACTCACGATATCGACGAGGCGATCTATCTTTCGGATGAAATCTACGTGTTCACCGCAAGGCCGGGCAGGATCAAGACAAAGGTGACGGTCAATATGGAGCGGCCGCGCAAGCAGGAGGATCTCACCTCGCCCGCGTTCATGGAGCTGAAAAATCATCTGATGGGCTTGCTCGCAGAAGAGCAGCAGACAGCGCAGGCGGCAGAAATGATCTCTTAAATAAATGATAGAGGGAAGGGACAGCACTTATGAAAATCGAGAGCGAGGCAACGTTTCTGAAGTCGGCTGTGATTGAAAACCTGCTTCATAAGAAAGAGGCGCATCGGGCTGAGGCGCCGGTCATTCAGGATGAGGAGCTGCAGGAAAGAAGAAGCCAGCGTTTTGTCATGATGGGCCGGTTATTGATCACGCTGCTGGTGCTGGTGGTATGGGAAGGCTTTACGCGGATTGGCTGGCTGGATTCCTACTATTGGAGCAGTCCTGTAACAATCGCCCAGACTGCCTGGATCCAGGCAACGCAAAATCATTTGCTGTCCGACATGCTGTATACTTCGGGCTCCACCATTATCGGCTTCGTCGCCGGTACAGCCATCGGCGCTGCAATCGGATTATCATTCTGGTGGTCCAAACAATATGCGCTGATCAGCGAGCCGTTCCTGATTATTCTGAACGCCATGCCGAAGCTGGCGCTCGCTCCCATCATCGTTATTCTGCTCGGCATCGGCTTCTTCTCCAAGGTGGCGCTGGCCTTCGCCCTGACTGTCATCGTCTCGGCGCTTTCCGCCCACAGCGGCGTCAAGAGCGTCGATCCCGATATGGAGAAGCTGATGTATTCGCTGGGTGCCAAGCGAAGGCAGGTATTCACAAAGGTTGTCGTCCCGTGGTCGATGCCATGGATTATCAGCAGCCTGCGCATCAATATCGCGCTTGCTCTGGCCGGCGCTATCGTCGGCGAGTTCATTGCTTCCAGTCAAGGGGTTGGGCGGATGATCATGTATGCCGGGACCATTCTCGATATTGATCTCGTCTGGGTCGGCGTCGTTGTGCTCTCCATCCTGTCCATGGTCATGTACTGGGGCGTCGTTGCTCTGGAGAAGTGGCTGTCCAAGGGCTTCATCAAGCAGTAGCTCCAGCCGAAACGGTTGTTTGCTCAATAGAGATGGCCTATGAGCCAAAAAAGGGAGAGATGAAATCATGCTGCGTACCCGTAAATTGTTGGCTGCCTTGATCTGCGTCTGTCTGTTCAGCCTGGCCGCCGCCTGCGGCAGCAAGACCTCGAATAACACCGTTGATACCGGCGCTGCTGCGCCCGCATCCGGAACCGAAACCGTCGCGGCAGGCCCGCTCAAGAAACTCGTTATCGCGGAGCCGCTCCATTCTATCGGCTACCTGCCGCTCTATATTGCGCAGCGGGACGGGTATTTCAAGAAGAACGGTCTGGACGTAAAGGTGATCACGGCAGCCGGAGGCACGCATGTAACGGCAGTCGTCAGCGGCGACGCCTGGGGCGTTATCGGCGGACCGGAATCCAACGCCATGGCCAACAGGAAGAACGACGATCCGATCATCTCCGTCGTCAATGTCGTCAACCGGGCCAATGTATATCTGATGGCGAAGAAAGGAACCGGGCCGAAGAGCGATTCGCCTGAGGACTTGAAGGCTTTTCTCCAGGACAAGAAGCTGATTGTCGGCCGTCATGGCGGCACGCCCAATCTGCTGAGCCGGTACCTGCTCATTGAGCTCGGCCTTGATCCAGACAAGGACGCGCAGCTTCTGGAGCCGGCGGACAGCTCCGCGGTTGTCGCCATGATGCAGTCCGGAGCTGGGGAAATCGCGAACGGCGCCGAGCCGCAGGTGAGCGATGGAATGTCCAAGGGGGTATGGGACGAGCCGTTCTACAAGTTCCATTCGCTTGGCGACTACGCCTATTCCGTCCTTAGCGTCAAGAAATCGACCATCGAGAAGGACCCGGAGACGGTCCAAAAATTCGTGAATTCGATTCTGGAGGTGTTGCAGAAGGTCAAAGACGATAAGGAATATGCAGCTGCTCAGGCAAAGCTGGAATTTCCGACCATGACGGATGAGGCGCTTAAAGCATCGATGGAACGCGCTTATGCGGACGAGCTGTGGAGTCCGGACGGGCAGATTTCCGAAGAGGCGCTTAAAAACGACATGGATGTCATGGCCAAAACCAAGATATTTACAGATCCCTATACGTATGACGGCCTGATTGATATGCAATTCGTGAATAACGCGAAATAACTACATTAATCCATGAGGTGACGACAATGAGACTCGTAAAAGAAAACCTGGAGCCTTCAAAAACGGCTATTATCGTAGTCGATGTACAAAACGATTTCTGTCATCCCGACGGCGCCTGTGCCCGTCGCGGCAGCGATGTCAGCGGCGTGAAGGAAATGATGCCGCATCTGCACGGCCTGCTTAGCGGAGCAAGAACATACGGTGTGCCGATTATATTCATCCAGACGTTCCATGAGAAGGCGACCGACTCCGCTGCCTGGACTGGCCGCTCAGACGGCCGCTCGGGCGAAGTGTGCCGGACCGGCACCTGGGGCGCAGAGTTCTACGAAGTGGCTCCGCTGCCGGGCGAGATTATCGTCAACAAGCACCGGTACAGCGCCTTTATCAACACCCGGCTGGACTCCGTGCTCCGCACCCTGAAAATCGAGACGCTGGTCATGACCGGCGTCAGCACAAATGTATGCGTGGAATCCACCGCACGCCATGGCTACATGCTGGATTACAATATTGCGTTCGTAGCCGATGGCTGCGCCGCTTTCTCGCAGGCGGAGCATGACACGACGCTTTCGAACATCGACAGATTCTTTGGTACTGTCGTGAATTCCGGCCAATTGATCGAAACATGGGAGTCAATGGCTGCCAAGACCGTTACGACGGCAGGCTGAAGATCACAATCATAACCGGAAGGAGGCGTCTCCAGCGGCAATTATGCCGCCTGTGGGCGGCCTCCTTTCTTTTTCCCGGCACCCGCACGCTGCGCTGTTTAATACGTTACAGAAATGGGAGAATGCTGCTGTGAAAACCAAATCAACCGCTGCCATCCAGTATGTCATATGTCTTGGAGCGTTCCTGTCCAATCTGTCGGCAGGGATGTTCAATATTGCGCTGGTCGATATCGCCGGAGACTTTCACCGCTCCATTCCATCGACCCAATGGGTGGTGACGATCTATCTGCTGACCATATCCGTTTGTCTGCCGCTGATGGGCGCGATTGGAGACCTGCGGGGCAAGCGGGATATTCACAATCTGGGATATTTTATATTTATGATCGGAGGCTTATTCTGCGCATTGTCGCCTAATTTGCCTGCGCTGATCGGCTTTCGCATCCTTCAGGGCATCGGGGCGTCCATGTACCAGGCGAATAATATGGCACTCGTCGTCTCGCTGTTCCCTCCCGAGAAAAGGGGAAGAGCGCTTGGAACAGTCAGTACCTTCGTGGCCGCCGGCGCTCTGATCGGTCCAAGCCTGGGCGGTGTCATCATTCAGTTGTCCTCCTGGAGGTTCAACTTCTGGCTGCTCGCTGCCGTTGCGCTCGGCGCGTGGCTGCTCGCGCAGCGGCTAATACCGAAGGACAAGACAGTCGGCAAAGCTATGCCCGATTTGCCCGGGGCCGGTTTATTCGCCGTTTCCCTCACTGGGCTTGTTACGGGTCTGAACCTCGGAACGACCCTGGGATGGAATTCGGGGGTCGTCTGGCTGCTGCTTGCTTCCTTCTCCATATTCGCCTATCTGTTCGCCAAGTGGAGCTTATCCGCCAGATGGGCGCGAATTGGCCGTGCGCCCTTCATCCGGCTCGCCATGTTCAATCATCCCGCAATCGTCTTCGGGATCCTGCTGACCATCGTCACATATGCCGCAGCATTTGCCACCCAAATCGTACTTCCTGTATTTCTGCGCAGCGTGATGGGGATGGAGCCGGCCGCTGCAGGTCTGGTGGTTATGGCATATCCGGCTTCGCTGATCATATCCGCGCCGCTGAGCGGCGGCAGCTCCGACAAATACGGTTCTACGCCGATCATGCTCATAGGGCTGGGCTGTATGGTCGCCGCCATGACTGCGCTGAGCTTCCTTTCAGTGGACACCAGCCTGGTTTACGTCATCACGTTCGTTGTGCTGCTCGGCTGCGCGATGGGTATGATCACGTCGCCGAACAACAGCATCGTGATGAGCCGCACGCCGAAACAGAACCTGGGCATGATGAGCAGCATGATCGCGCTGAACCGCAATCTTGGCATGATGACAGGCGCGGCCATCGGCGGCATGATTATGATTGCCGCGCCTGGCAGTCAGAGCGCTGGAGCAGGAGGCAGTGCCGGTCAGCTTGTGCGCAGCTTCCGGGAAGGGTATTTGTTGATGGCGGCGATTGTGCTCGCAGCGCTGCTGGTTTTTGTATGGATCGTGCGCGTCGGCGCAAGACGGGATCGCACCGGAACGCACGCCGGTGTGGAACAGAAATCGATGGTCTAGAGCTGCCCCCGGGATATATGGGGAGCATTGGGAGCAACGCTTGATTCTATTCGGATCGGCCATAGTTTAAAGCACATAGCCGCGCAAAGCTGCGGCTTTTTATTTTGGTATCCCATTGAACGAAATAATCATGCAAGCGTATCAAGGATGGAATTGGAAGAAATAATAAACGAAATACCGCTTGACTTGGAGTGCACTCCAAACGATAAGATATCCCTTGCAGCGAATCAATCCTAACCATAGCGTCCAACATACTGGAAGGAGAGCAGGACGGTGGAGTATGGATTTTCGATTGCAGGGAAAAACGAGCATGCACTCCCATTCGGCAGACGACGGATTTTACCTTAGTCCGGCAGAGGCTGGGAAGGCTGAATAGCTGGATAATGTTAGGAACATCATATCTCAAGACATGAGAGGAGACTGGTTATGCATACGGATAACTTATATAAAATCACCCCGCAAGCGCCGATTCCATCGGGCTTCGGGCATCAAACAACGGCGCGTGAGGCGCTTGGCGGACGCGACCTGAGCGGCAAGACTGCAATCGTAACCGGCGGCTATTCAGGCATTGGCCTTGAAACAACCCGCGCTCTGGCAGAAGCGGGAGCGACTGTTATTGTACCCGCAAGGACGCCGGAAAAAGCCCGCGCTTCAGTCGCCGGGATTCCAAGGGTGGAGCTGGAATCGCTTGATCTTATAAACCCGGCTTCGATTGATGCCTTCGCCAGGCGGTTTCTCGATTCCGGCAGGCCGCTGGATATTCTCGTCAACAGCGCCGGGATCATGGCTGTTCCTCTTACGCGTGATGCGCGTGGATACGAATCCCAATTTGCCACCAATCATCTGGGCCACTTCCAGCTGACTGCCCGGCTCTGGCCCGCCTTGAAAAAGTCGGGAAACGCACGGGTTGTCTCGGTCAGCTCGGGGGCGATACGCTATTCGGGCATAGATTTCGGGGATCCGAACTTCGAGCGCAAAGAGTACGACAAATGGATAGCATACGGCCAGTCCAAATCAGCCAACGCGCTGTTTGCCGTCGAACTGGACAAGCGTGGATATTCGTCCGGCGTGCGCGCCTTCTCGCTCCATCCCGGCGTGATTATAACCGATTTATCACGTCATCTGTCGGATGACGAGATGCGCGCCATGGGCGCGCTCGACGAACAGGGCCGCCGCGTCGCTTCCGATCCTTCGCGGTACAAGTCCCCTGAGCAGGGTGCGGCAACAAGCGTTTGGTGCGCAGCAAGCACACAGGTGGACGGCATGGGCGGCGTTTACTGCGAGGATGTCGACATCTCCGTCGTTGTTCCCGATGACGCTCCGATTGGTCCGGGTGTCGTGCAATGGGCGATCGATCCCGAATTTGCAGAACGGCTGTGGCTGCTCAGCGAGGAACTGACCGGCGTGAAGTTCACGATTTGAACGGATGAGGCGCGCTGATCCGATCGGTTGATAATTTTCAAGCATTAATGCTCCTATGCATACACTTCGAGGGCTGCTCAGATTCCTGCTTCCAGGAATTGAGCGGCCTTTTCACTTTTCTTGCAAAACGCCTTCAGATAATTGCCTTCTTGACACTTGAATCATCCTCACTCTATAATGATCACTATATTAAACGTAATTATTACGTTTAAATAAGGCTAATCGAATTGGATTATTCGATTATTCATTTCATATTAATCAGCACGCGATGATTAGCATGAAGATGGATTCAGAACATAAGGAGGGTCGGAGAGGCACGGGCGGCAATTGAAAATGGAATATGAGACCTATACATAATTGGGAGGATTACCATGAGGAAATCGATTAAGCTTTCATTCACGATCATTGCGGTTTTGATACTTGCCCTGACTGCAGCAGCTTGCGGGCAGGAGGACGAAGCTGACCCTGCATCTAATTTGGCGAACACAACCAACACAACCGCGGCGGCAGCTCCCGTGCAGGATTTATCCCCGACCAAGGAGGAGATCGCCGCAGACGGCCAATCCACAGTTTTTTATACGTTCCAGGATGATGCGGACAAAACCGTCACTTTGACGGCCAAGCCTGAGCGGATTATTGTGCTGGCTCCGGAGTTCCTGCCCGTGTTATACGAGCTTGGCGGGAAAGCTGTCGGACGTATCACTGTCAACGCCTCGCCTGTGCCGGAGGCAGCCGAAGATATTCAACAGCTGGGTACGGTGGGGCAGGTCAATGTTGAGCAGCTGGTTGCCTTGAAACCGGATCTGGTCATTGGCTCCACAACCTTTGATGCAAAATTAACCGATTTGATGGCAAGCAATAAAATTCCTTTGGCATTGCTGAAAATGTCTTCCTTTGAAAGTGTTAAAGAAAAAGCGGAGCTGTTCGGTATTATAACCGGCAATGAAACGAAAGCAGGCGAGCTGATTGCCAAAATTGAAGCCGACATGGCCGGGATCAGCAGCAAAATACCGGCAGACCAGCATCCGACCTTTACCGTATTAAACGTAACTCCATCAAGTATTTCGCTGCAGCGTTCGAACACGACGGCACTGGAGATCGGACATCTTCTGGGCATGACCAATATTGCCGAAGGCATGAGCGCGTCTCCAAACAGCGCAACCTCCGCGCCTTACAGCATGGAAGCTTTAGTGGCCGCACAACCGGATTTCATCTTCATGACCATACACGGAGCCCAGGACAAAGGGATGGCCAAAATCCAGCAGGACCTGGAGAAAAATCCGGCATGGGCTTCTCTGACTGCCGTGAAGGAAAAACGCGCGATGGTCATTCCAGCAGATAAATTTCTGACGAATCCCGGCTTTAATTATGCGGAATCCATGAAGCTGATGGCTCAGATTGTATATCCGGAGATTTTCGGGTGACAGCAAACAATAAAGCATTAAGGCACCGGGGCGGCTGGAAGGCGGGGATGCTCATCCTTTTTCTTGCGGCAGCGGTGATGGCCTTTACGTTCAGCATGAACGGAGGGGCCATCGCGATTCCGCTCGGAGATACGTGGAGATACTTGTTCCACCCGTCCCAAGAGGGCGTGATGAGGGATATTATCTGGAATATCCGTTATCCGCGGACATTGGTAGCGGCCCTGGTAGGTGCGAATTTGGCGGTTTCGGGCGCATTGCTTCAAGGCGTCATGCGCAATCCGCTGGCTGATCCCCACATCATCGGGGTATCGAGCGGTGCCGGTCTCCTGGGGATGATCGTCCTCATTGCGCTGCCGAATATGTCCTATCTGTTAACGCCGTTCGCTTTTATCGGCGGGACGGGCGCTGCTCTGTTGATCTATTTATTGGCGTGGAAGAACGGGATTGTGCCTACACGAATCATATTGGCCGGCGTAGCCGTATCTGCCTTTATGGGGGCGGGAATATCCGCATTGTTAACATTCTACAGCGACCGGGTTCAGGGTGCGATTTCGTTCATGGTCGGGGGGCTGTCCGCCAAAAGCTGGCCGCAATTCGATACGATTTTGCCCTATTCGGTCGTTGGCCTGGCGGTCGCGTTCTTATGCGCAAGAAAGATGAACATTCTCATGCTGGGCGACTCGACGGCGAAGAGCCTGGGAACGCGCGTGGAGCTGACGCGGATTATCGTGACAATGGTGGCTACTTTTCTGGCTGCCAGCGCGGTCAGTATTGTCGGTTTGCTCGGCTTTGTCGGGCTGATCATTCCTCATACCGCAAGAATGCTGGTAGGCAATGATTATCGCGTGCTGCTTCCTGCTTCCGCACTGCTGGGCGTTGCTGTTATTACGGCTTGCGATACTGTTGCGCGGCTTGCTTTTGCCCCTATCGAGCTGCCGGTCGGCGTCATCATGGGAGCATTGGGCGCGCCGTTCTTCCTGTATCTGCTAAGGAGGAAAACCGTATGAGCTTCATCCGGGCAGTGGGAATCACTCAGCAATTTAATGACAAAACAGCCGTCAACCAGCTGGATCTCTCCATCGATCAAGGCAGGATTTACAGCATTATCGGGCCGAATGGCTGCGGGAAGAGCACTCTGCTCAGGATACTGGCGCGGCAGCTGAAGCCAAAGCAGGGCGAGGTGTTCCTTGAAGGAGAAAATTTGTACAAAATGCCGCCCAAACGGGCAGCGCTTAAGCTGGCTCTGCTGGCTCAAAGCGCCGAACCGGTCGATTTGACCGTTCAGCAGCTCATCGCATATGGGCGCTCTCCACATAAATCGATGCTCCAAAAAATGAACAAGGACGACGATGAAATCATTCGTTGGGCGATTGAGCAAACGAATCTGCAGCATTTGGCAGACCGCAATGTGGCAACATTATCCGGCGGAGAACGCCAGCGCGTATGGATTGCGCTGGCTATTGCCCAGCAATCCGCGGTGCTGCTTCTTGACGAACCGACGACCTTCCTCGACGTTTCCCATCAGCTGGAGGTGATGGAGGTGGTGGCGGGGCTTAACCGCAATCACGGGACGACGATTATTATGGTGCTCCATGATATGAATCATGCGGCTGCCTATTCGGATGAAATTATCGTCATGAATCATGGGAGGCTTTATTCCAAAGGCGCTCCTGACGAGGTGATGACACCCGCCATGCTTCGGGAGGTTTTTCAGGTTGAAGCGCGGATCTATACCGATCCGGAGGACGGGAAACCGGCATACTTACTCAAAGGTCTTGCTGACAAAGAAAGGGCAGGTAAAGAATATGTCCACTAAAACCTATCGATATCCGATAACGGCGATTGTCGGGCAAGAGAAGATGAAGCAGGCGCTGCTCCTGAATGTCGTCAATCCGAAGCTCGGCGGGGTCCTGATCCGCGGGGAGAAGGGGACGGCGAAGTCGACGGCCGTTCGCGCGCTGGCGGATTTGTTGACGGAGCTAAAAGTGGTAAATCTGCCTGTAGGAGCGACTGAGGACCGGGTTGTCGGGACGCTGGATATCGAGCATGCCATCAAACACGGCGAGAAGAAATTCGAACCCGGCTTGCTGGCAAAAGCGGACGGTCATATTCTCTATGTGGATGAAATCAATCTGCTGGAGGACCACATCGTTGATGTGCTGCTGGATGCGGTAGCCATGGGGATCAATACGATCGAGCGGGAAGGGATTTCTTATTCGCATTCTTCACGGTTTATTCTGATCGGAACGATGAATCCCGAGGAAGGGGATTTGCGCCCGCAGCTGCTGGACCGGTTCGCCTTATCCGTCGAGGTCAGCGGGGAGAGGGATGCCCGGCAGCGGGTCGAGGTCATTAAACGAAGGCTCAGCTACGAGAAGGATCCGGAAGCTTTTTGCCAATCTTACGGGACAGATCAGCTTCTGTTGGAAACGCAGATCCGTCAGGCCCGGGAAACCTTGAAGCATGTGCAAATAAGTGACGACATGCTGTCGCTTGCTGCCCGCTTATCGATTGGTTTGGATATGGACAGCCATCGTGCCGATATTATGATGATCAAAACCGCAATGACGATTGCCGCCGTCGATGGAAGAACGGAAGCATGTCTGGAAGATATGAAGCAGGCGGCACAGCTCGTCCTGCCCCACCGTCTGCGTCAGGCTCCGTTTGCGGCAAGGGAAGTATCCTATGACCGGATCGATCTATTGATCGATGAAATAAGTGTGGTGAAGTAAAGCGGATGACCAGCTTTCCTTATTGCGCAATTACAGGACAGGAGAAGGCAAAGAAAGCATTGATTATGCTGGCTGTTAACGAGGATTTGGACAGCATTCTGTTATCCGGGGAGAAAGGGTCGGGAAAATCCTTATTAGCCCGGGGCTTTGCGGCGTTACTGCCCCGGAAGCGGCGGGTGGACATCCCGCTTCATACAACAGAGGATCGTCTGCTGGGCGGTGTCGATCTGGAATATGCCTTGAAGCATGGAGAGAAAAAGGTTCAAGCCGGATTATTGGCAGCCGCACATCAGAATATTGTTTTTGCGGATGACATGAATCTCATGGCTGATTCTGCGGTTCATGCGATCGTTAATGCCGTCACGAGCAGGCAAGTTGAAGCGGAGCGTGAAGGTTTGTCCATCTCGTATCCAAGCGACAGCATTCTTGTTGCGGCGATGAATCCGGAGGAAGGCGGGCTTTCTGCAGGCGTATTGGACCGGTTTGGTTTATTTGTCTCCATGACATGTGAGCATTCAGTTGAACACCGCCGGGATATTATCCGCTCAGCACTGGCGTATGAGCGGGACCCGGAGGGGTTCAGCCGGTCGAAGGAGCAGGAGACCCTTCAGCTCCAGGAATTGATCATTACAGCCAAAGGTTATTTATCAAGGATGAATATAAGCGGGCAGCTGCTGGAATTGGCTGCATGGACCACACTGATCGCGCAATGCCGCGGACACCGAGCCGATTATTATTTGGTTGAAGCGGCCAAAACCATCGCGGCATTGGCCGGCCGGGACGAAGTGGAAGCAGGCGACATCCGCTTGGCGGCGGAGTATGTGCTGCTGCATCGGATGGGTAACGAGCAAAACAGCTCAGCAGCGCAAGAGCAGGAAGCAGATAACGATGAGATCCCCCCGCAGCCGCAGCGTCCACAGCCCGATTCATCGGGTTCACCGAATGCGGGCCAAGGCGCTCAACCGGATGCAGCTTCTATGGATCATGAATCGGGGCGGCAAACTAAGACCAAGTCCGGAGCGGATCAGGATAAAGTGGAATCCATTGGAGCCATTATAGAGCCGAAGAAGCTGGTCTTCTCCGCCCAGGATGACAAGATCCGCTCAGGTACCGGCAAAAGAAGCAAAACGAAAACAGGAACCAAGCAAGGACGTTATGTGAAAGCCGTCTACCCGAAGGGCAAGACGCTGGACATTGCGTTCGATGCTACCCTGCGGGCGGCGGCGCCCTTTCAGAGGATGCGTCCGCAAAAAGAAGAAACGGCATGGAACATTAGCCGCGAGGATATCCGGGTCAAGGTGCGGGAGAAACGCGTTGGCGTAACGATGCTGTTCGTTGTCGATGCAAGCCGCTCCATGGCGGCGGAGAAACGGATGCAGGCGGTGAAGGGGGCCATACTCTCGCTGCTGCAGGATGCCTATCAGAAGCGGGACCGTGTGGGTATGGTCGCATTCCGTCAGGAGTCGGCGGAGGAAGTGTTATCTATCACCCGCAGCGTCGAGTTGGCGGAGAAGCAGCTTCGTTTGCTGCCTACGGGAGGCAGGACACCGCTCGCGCTTGGCCTGATGAAAGGGATTGAGCTGCTTCGTCAAGCCCTCAAGCGGGATCCGGAAATTGTGCCGGTGATGGTTGTGATTACGGATGGCAAAGCCAATGTCGGCCTGCAGCAGGGAGCATCGATCCAGGACATTCTTGCAGAAAGCAGGCAGGTTGGCGGCGGGGTGCCGGCGGCGGGTATCCATTCGCTTGTGCTCGACACGGAGCAGGGCTTTGTGAAGCTGCATCAGGCCCGGGAGCTGGCGTCGGCGATGCAGGCACAATATGTTCAGCTGGAGCAACTGGAGGGATCGCATATCACAGCAGCGATAAGAGACAGTCTAAGGATATAGATCATATCTATAAGCGGGAGCTGGAAACCTATGCATATTATAATAGCTACAACGTCCTATTCGACATTGGCGGATATCGCCGCTGCCTATCAGCAGCTGTCCAGGGCGCAGCAAGCCCGGCTTACCCTCGCTTTATTTAATATTGAGGATAAGCAAGCAGATGACCGCCGGGCGCGTTTTGCGGAAGATGTGCAGCGTGCAGATCTCTTTCTCTATGATCCCCACGGAGCCGACGCCGAAACCATGATGGAGATGAACAAAGCCGGTGAAGCTCACGGAATCAGTCAAATATCGATGATGCTGCAGGAGGCCGGCTCGCTGCGGTTTTTGAGATTGGGGGAATTGCTGGGCAGCGATATTGAGATTGATCCTGTCACACAGCTGCCTATACTTGCCGATGATGCCGTGGAGACCAATCTGCATGAGGATGAAGCAGGAAGCAAGCAGCAGGCTTTGCAGCAGTTGATTAAAATCCAGGCCTATTGGCGGGCAGCGGGAGCTGCGAATTGGCTGCAATTCTTTTATTATGCGGGACGTACATACGGAAAGCTTGATTTCCCTGAACCGGGCGAACCGGCAGCCTACCCGGACCTTGGCATTATAGATCCTGATACTAAATTGTTCTATGAGAATGCGGCGGCTTATGCGGCGGATAGGCCTTTCGATAATGAAAAACCGGTTGTCGCCTTTATTTATTTGGCGAATAACTCGCGTTTGTATACCTCGGGTGTAGTTGCAGAAATCGCTGAGCGCATGAGAACGGTGGCCAATGTGCTGCCGATCGGATTGGTCAGCTCGATGAAAGTGAATGTGCAGCGCTTAAAGCAGCTGCTGGCGCAGCCTGACAGTGAAGCGGCCTTGCTCGTGAACTTTCTTGGCTTCCGCCTGGGGAGCGGCCCGCGCAGCGAAGGCATATCCGGCGTAGTTGAGATGCTGGAGGAGCTTGCGGTTCCGATCGTGCATCCCTTCTTTCTATCCAGATTAACGCAGGAGGAATGGGAGCAGTCAACACGGGGCCTTAGTCCCTCCGAGTTTCTTGTTCATGTGGTGCTGCCGGAGTTGGATGGCAATATCGACATTTATCCAGTGGCGGCTATGAAGGATACCGGTTATGACGAAACGCATCAGATCCGCCATAGACAGCTAGCTATTATTGAGGAGCGCGTAGAACGTTTGGTCGCGCGGGTGAAGAAGCTGTTGGCGCTTCAAGCAAAGGCGAACGCGGAGAAAAGGATTGCGCTGATTTGCTATAATTATCCGCCGGGCGAAGGCAATCTCTTCGGCGGATCCTTCCTGGATACCTTTGAATCCGTATCCCGGCTGCTGGCCCGGCTGCAAGCGGAGCGTTATCAGGTTGAGCCGTTATCGGCAGAGGAGCTGCGCGGGCGGTTCCTCCAGGGACAGCTGGTAAACTCGCCGAGATGGGCGGATGAACAAGGGGCGGATCGTTTGATCCGTTACGACAAGACGAATTATGATCAGCGCCTTCAAGCCATGCCGCAAAGCTTCATAGAGGCCATGACGGCTCAATGGGGGGCTTCGCCAGGTACCGTTATGGCCGAAAATGAACAATTTCTTATACCCGGCATAAAAAACGGCAATGTTTTTATCGGACTGCAGCCTACGCGAGGCATTCATGAAAATCCCGAGAAGGTCTACCATGATGATGCGCTTCTTCCGACTCACCAGTATGCGGCGTATTATCAATGGCTGCGCGAGGAATTTGCTGCCGATGTCATTGTTCATGTTGGAACTCACGGCACGCTCGAATTTCTGCCGGGCAAGGAAAGCGGCATGTCGGGAGATTGCTTCCCGGACAGCTTTATAGGAGATGTTCCGCATCTATATTACTACTATGTGGGCAATCCCTCAGAGGGGATGATCGCCAAGCGGCGGTCGCATGCGGCCTTAATCAGCTACCAGTCGCCCCCATTCGTTGAAGCGGGATTATACGACGCGTTTGCAGAGCTGGAGTCGCTTGTTCACGAGTATCGCGGCGCAAGGCAGCTGGATCCGGATCGCTGTGAATCGATATGGGCGGAGATGAAGCAGCAAGCGGAGCATTTAGCGTTGAATTGTGAGAATTTTGAGCAGGTAGAGGATGAATTGTATCTCATGAAACGCTCCGCGATTCCGCGCGGGCTGCATGTTCTGGGCGAAGGGTATGAGCATGACGATGCGTTGCGGCATATGGCCTTTGTCCTTCGTCATGACCGGACAGAGGCGCCTTCCTTGCGCAGGCTGTTGGCAGCCGCGCAGGGACAGGGCTACGATCAATTGATCGCAGATAATGCCATCGATCAATTGTCGGTTCTGGATGAAGAAGCCCATCGAGTCATTGAAGCCTATATTCAATCGGGAGAAATCCCGGATGTGCGGAGCGAGCTGGCAGGGGATTTTCAGAGAACGCTGGCTTTTGGCAAAGCCGCATATGACGCTGCATTGCATAATGAAGAAATTGAAGGCCTTCTTCGCGGTCTAAACGGCCGATATCTCCCCGTTAACCTGGCAGGTGATGTTCTGCGAAATCCGGAAATATTGCCGACCGGACGGAATATGTACCAGCTGGATCCCCGTGCGGTTCCAAGCGCCTCGGCTGTGAAACGCGGCATCGAGATCGCAGCCAATACCGTTTTGTTATTTTATGCACAAAAGGGTGCTTATCCGAATACGACGGCGATTGTGCTGTGGGGAATCGAAACAGCCCGGACGCAGGGAGAATCCATCGGACAGATCATGCATTACCTGGGCGTGCGGCTGGGCAAACGCGGTCATAATCTGAAGCCCGCCTATGAGATCATACCTTTAGCAGAGCTTGGCCGTCCCCGTTTGAACATTGTGATCACTATTTCCGGCATTTTCCGCGATATGTTTTCCAATGTGATGGAGGACTTGAATTTGCTCTTCAAACAAATCGCCAGTCTGGATGAACCGGAAGACATGAATATTTTCAAGCAGCACACCGGTAAATTGCTGAAGCAGCTGGAGGAAGACGGCTATGCGCCGGACGATGCCTTCGACCTGGCCTGCGCGAGAATATTCGGCCCGGCCGAAGGGGAATATGGCACGGGTGTAACAGGAATGATTGAGACGAAGAATTGGACGGACGAGGAGCAGATCGGAGACCGGTTTAATCAGAGCATGCATCATGTCTACAGCAGCAAGATCCGCGGACAAGAAGCAAGGCGGCTGTTTAACGCCAATCTCGAAGCTGTCGATATAGTTTCGCAGCTGCGCAGCAGCCATGAGCATGAAGTGGTTGACATTGATCATTATTATGAGTATTTCGGCGGGCTCTCCAAAACCATCGAGAAGATCAAAGGGGAGAAGGCCGAAATCTACATATCCGACACGACGGGGGAAAGCGTACTGACGGAGGATGTGCGCGAGTCCATCAACCGGGGGGTTCGCACGCGCTTGCTGAATCCCAAATGGATTGATGGCTTAATGGAGCATCCGTATCATGGCACACAAAAAATCGCACAACGGTTCGAGAACCTGTTGGGACTCGCTTCAACCACTAATAAAGTGGATAACTGGGTGTTCTCGAGCCTCCATGACACCTATGTAGCGGATCCGGAACGCAGCAGGCAGTTGGAGGAAAACAACGCTTTCGCCTTTCATGAGATCATCGAGACGATGCTGGAAAGCTATCAGCGCAGTTACTGGTCGCCGACGGATGAGCAGCTTGAACAGCTTAAGCAAAAATATATGGAGATCGAAAACGGCCTGGAATCCTAATTCTTTCCTGCTGCCGAAATAGTTGATACGTCCCCTAGCCTGGTAGTCCTGTTACTAGTATAAGCATACTGTGGCTGCCTCCATACGGATCGATTAGAATGAATCTATATTCAATCAACATCAATCCAGGGGAATGAGGGAATCATATATGCAAACAAGAAAACTGGGACGCGAAGGGCTGGAAGTGTCGGCCCTGGGCCTTGGCACCATGATGATGCCAAACGATGAGGAGTCTGTGCGCACGATCCAGGGAGCGCTGGATCTCGGCGTAACGATGTTCGATACTGCAGATATTTATGGAGAATTCCTGCAGCAGCGCTTCGGAATCAACGAGAAGCTGGTTGGACGGGCGCTCAAGGGCCGGCGGGAGGAAGCTGTGATCGCGACAAAATTCGGGATTACGCATAGTCAAGGCCCGAAGGGAGATCCTGCATATATCAAAAAGTCCGTGGACGCCAGCCTGTTCCATCTCGGGATCGATTATATTGACCTGTATTATCAGCACCGGCCTGATCCGAATACCCCGATTGAGGAAACGGTGGGAACACTGGCCGATCTGGTCAAGGAAGGGAAAATCCGATATATCGGCTTGTCCGAAGCATCGCCCGATCTGATCCGCCGTGCACATTCGGTGCATCCGATAAGCGCTGTAGAAACTGAATACTCATTGTGGAGCAGAGAAGTGGAGGACGAAATCCTGCCGCTCCTGAAGGAGCTGGGGATCGGCTTCGTGCCTTATAGTCCGCTAGGGCGCGGCTTCCTGACCGGCCAGATCAAGAAGTTCGACGATCTGCCGGAGGATGATTACCGCCGCTATTATCCCCGGTTTCAAGGTGAGAATTTCGTCAAAAATCTGGAGGTCGTGACTCTCCTTGAAACAATGGCTGCGCAAAAGGGCTGCACCGCCGCCCAGCTGGGACTGGCGTGGCTGCTGGTGCAGGGCGACCATATCGTCCCGATTCCGGGGACGAAGAGATTGGATCGAGTGCAGGAGAATCTCGGCGCTCTGCAGGTTTCCTTATCGGAAAACGATCTTGCGGAGATCGAACGCATTTCGCCGAAAGGCATCGCTATGGGGTCCCGATTTCCAGGCTAAGAGCCCCGGACACGAAAGATGAAACGGATGAAATTTGATCGTCGCCTGAATCTTCCGTGAATAGAACTCGAATATTGAACACTGAAAAAAACCAGCCTAAGCACAGCGCGCCTGTGATTGGACTGGTTTTTTGTTATTTTATCGACCGAAAATTCAAGAAACACTGTGATTATTCCATCTCGTCGTACATATCGGTAACAGCTGCAGCCAATGCTCTGGCTTCAAAATCTGTGGAGGAGCTGAGTTTCTCCCAACGTTCCGTCTCGGCCAGCTTGGCCTGATCGACAGCCTTGGCGATTGCTACCGCATCGCTGCCGAGCAGAAGCCGCAGCGGTGGATTCTCCTCGTTCACAACGGCGATGATCGCAAGAGCCGCTTTGGCCGGATCGCCATTTTCTTTGCCTGTCGTTTCACGGGCATGTTTCAAGAGACCGCCTACTGTAGCCTGGTATTCCTCGCGGGGCTCGATATGGTTCATGGATGACCCCGCCCAGTCGGTGCGGAAGCCGCCCGGCTCGATGATTGTCACCTTCAAGCCAAGTGGGGTCACTTCTTTGGACAGGACCTCCGAGAACCCTTCAACCCCCCATTTGGCTGTCTGATAAGCAGCCAGTCCCGGTGCGCTGGTGCGTCCGCCTATGGAGGAAAACTGCAGAATATGTCCGAAGCCTTGTTCTCTCATCACGGGCACGGCAGCCTTGGTGACGTTGATGACACCCCACAGATTGGTCTCGATCTGAGCCCGGAAATCCTCGAAGGATGTCTCTTCAATCGATGAAATATTGCCATAGCCCGCGTTGTTCACCAGCACGTCAAGCCGACCGAATGTCTGAACAGCAGCTTCAATGGCATGGTTAGCCTGTTCGAAGTCTGTTACGTCAAGCGTTACGGCGCGAACCTGATCGCCATAACGTTCAACCAGGTCGGCAAGCTGTTCCGGCTTGCGGGCGGTGGCGATTAATTGATCCCCTTGAGCGAGGACCGCTTCTGCAAGACTGCGGCCAAAGCCGCGCGAGCTGCCGGTGATAAGCCATACTTTTTTCATTACAAATCATCTTCCCTTCGTTGTGTTGTTATGGAATGTTTAATCCAACGTTAGTATAGATCCTTAACTGGATATAGTCAAGAAATTTTGGATTAAATATTCCGGTAAAATTATATATAGTTATAAATCGCATAACTTCTAGAAAAATACGCATAATTACAACTGATCTAAATCGTTGATGTTGGATTAAATATTCTTAAATATTATTAAACAGAAACTTAAACATAAATAATAATAGGGATGTAAACTGAATATATGGATCATATGATCCAATACACTTGACATGGCACAGAGGCAGCACTAAAATAGTGGTTATCGAGGTGTGAATAATGAGCAAACGCCAGGATATTATGAACGCTACGCTGGATTTGATCGATGAAGAGGGGCTGCAATCCGTCACCTTCGCCAAAATCATAAAAAGAGCAAAGGTTGGCTCCGGCACCATTTTCAATTATTTCAGCAATAAGGAAGAGCTGGTCAACGAAGTTTATAAAGAGGCGAGAATGCTTATGGGCCGATGCCTTTTATCCGGCTATGACCCCGAACTGAGCTTATATGAGAGATTCAAATGCCTTCAACTGAACAGACTCCGGTTCGCAGTTGATTTTCCCAAGGAATTCAGGTTTATTGACCATTATTCGTATTCGCCTTATATCTTGCGGGAAATACGCGATATGGATGAAGCCGGCTCGTCACGGATTGTGCAGGCTCTCATTGTAGAAGGGCAGAAGCAGGGAATCTTCAAGGAGCTGAACTCGCACTTATGCCATCAGCTTATCCACGGTATTATTTCCTCAATCGCCAAAGGATATTATGTCCATAAATACCCTTTGACTGAGAGGGAGATTCGGCAAACCCTGGAAGTATCCTGGAAAGCGATCCTTGTTTAGCGGGGTGACATGAACAGCCAGTCAGATCTGACAGACTAATTTTATGGCCTCTCGGGATTGATTCATGTATTTTCTGAGGAAGAGTTCTTTACAAACAAGGATAAGTATGATAAAAATATAGATACTATTTTATTAGCCGGCTAATTAAAATAATTTGAGGAGCTATGCTAATGATTGATGAAGAAATTCGGGAGCGTCTCTTTAAAATATCCGCTCAAATGCGCCGTAATTTTTCCGAGCTGCTGAACAGTGTAGATCTTTATGTTGGACAGGATCAGTTATTATGTCAGCTTTGGAAAGAAGACGGAGTAACTCAGGTCCAGCTAAGTGAAAGTCTTAACTGTGAACCGCCTACTGTAACCAATATGATCAATAAGCTTGAGAAGAAAGGAATTTTATTGAGGAAGCGCGATGATGCAGACGGAAGAGTGAGCAGAGTGTACGTTACCCCAAAGGGGCGGGAGTTACTTGAGCCTGTCGAGAAAATCTGGAGACAGCAGACAGACAAGCTGCTGGAAGGATTTTCTCCGGAAGAACGAATTACGCTAAAAAATATGATGCAGCGAATGGAAAAGAATCTTTCCTGAGCTTTTTTTTATTCCAATAGTTAGCCTGCTAATAATTTATGGAGACAAGCTAATAATAATATGTATAAGGAGCTGATTTATTATGAGTAACAATAAAGTCCGCGTTGGTATTATTGGAGGATCCATAAATAATGGATGGGCTAAGGGGACACATATTCCTTCGATACAACAACTTCCAGAGCTTGAACTCGCTGCTGTAAGCACAAGCAGGATGGAAAGTGCTGAGGAGAGTGCCCGCGAATTCAATGCCGCTCATGCTTTTGCCAATGCAAACGATTTGTCGCAGCATTCCGATGTCGATATGGTGGTGGTCAGTGTGAAGGTCGTGGAACATTACGATGCCGTAAAAGCAGCTGCGTCAGCCGGGAAACATGTGTATAGTGAATGGCCTTTGGGTTCCAGCACCGCCGAAGCGATTGACATGCAGAAGTTAGCGGAGGCTAATCATATCCATAACACAGTTGGTCTGCAAGCAAGACAAGCACCCGAAATCAACTATCTCAAAGATCTTATTGCGGAGGGATATGTCGGAAAGGTACTGTCGGTTAATTTGCGAGCATACACAGAAGTCATGGGGGGAACCGGTTTCAGCTCCAGCAGATATGTCTTTGACAAAACGGCAGGCGGGAATCTATTAGCCATATACGGCGGGCACTCCCTTGATGCGCTCACCTATATACTGGGTGATTTCACAGAATTATCGGCCGCCCTGGAGAATCAGTACAATCAAGCCGAAGTAATCGGCACTGGTGAAATCGTGGAAAAAACATCGGATGATCAAATATTGATTCATGGCAAATTAAACAGCGGGGCCATGGCCAGCGTCCATATTCAAGGCGGGGTGAAACAACCGGGACTTTATTTGGAAGTTTATGGTGACAAAGGCATGCTTGTTCTTCAAAACGCCAAGGGCAGTATTCAAATGGGACCTTACAAACTGTCCGGCGCGCATCAGACCGAAGAAGAACCAAAAGCTTCGCTGAAGGAATTGACTGTCCCTGATTCCTATCGCTGGGTACCTGACGGAATTAACAACCAGGGGGGACCCGTCATAAATGTGGCACAAGCGCTCAGAAAGTTTGCCAAAGATATTCAGGAAGGAACCTTCCGTATGCCGACCTTTGCGGATGCTGTTAAAGTCCACCAACTTCTGGATACGATCGAAAAAGCGGCTAATACCGGCGAACGCCAGTATTTATAAAAATTCATTCCTTATATTTGCGATGTCATTTTTCTCAAACAATCTGTATAGCTGTTCGGCCATAAATTGAGGGGGATGCGGCATTTTATGCTGTATCCACCACTCCACGATACCAACAAAAGCCGAAGCCATAAATTGGGCATTCAGTTCATTGTCTATATTAGATTGATGGTCTTGCGTTTCAAGTTTATTTTGAACGCTGGCTGATATAAAATGCAGCAGACGATCCCGGAATACGAAGGTTCTTCGATTCGCGAACAAGGCGGAGAAGAACTGAAAGTTCTCCTCGAAATAAACGAACACCGGTTTCAGATCGCTGAGCAGCACGGTTTCTTCCCGTTTTATATCGTGAAGGCTGCAAAAAGCGATCAGTTTGCTCAAATGGTCTTCAATGCATTTATTCAGCAGATCGTATTTGTCTTCGTAGTGCAGATAGACGGTTCCCCGGTTTACATTGGCCATTTCCGCGATTTCGTTGATGGTGATTTGTTCAAGTTCTTTTTCAGAAAAAAGATCAAGAAATGCCTTGTTGATGGCTTCCTTGGTCTTTACGATTCGTCTGTCTATTTTGGTCGCGCTCTCCATGCTTTGCCAGCCCCCTCCGATAATAAACGCATTCATCCTTGTTGTTGGATATGGAATAAAAGAATTCTTATTAGCGAATGAATTCCCATCACTTCTCTATATAATAATCAACAAGCGCCAAATAATCAACACACGTTGTAAATAGGGCCGGAGCGGGCCGGTTTTGTGATGCCAACTCACGCCGTGGAGCTTGGGGAATGTCCCGGAACACAAACAATGCCCTTCCTGCCTGCGGGGAGGCGGAAGGGCTGAAAAGTCTGCTTTCTCGGCATAAGTAGCTTTATTAACCTTTTGGCATTGCCGTGTACGGAGTTAAGTTTATCATATCTGCAGCTTCAACTAATAATTAATCTAATTAAATATTAATTCGATTAAATAAATGACAACTATATGCGATGAGTCTTGAAAGCCAACAGTTACGGAGTAAAAGCGAGCTTCATGAATTAATTAATGGCATTAACAAGATGTTGTTAAGAATAAATCTTACCTTTGATACAAAGGATAGTCAACAGTTGTTGGCAGTTCAATCGCGAACATCCGTACATTGCTATCCCGATCGGCCCGGAGCCCGATGCTCTTGTTATTACCCGTTGCTTCAATCACGCTGAAATCCTTATGATGGAACAAAACGGGTTCATTCTCCGGGTTCATATTCTCCCATGTTCCGCCGCCTCTGACTGCCAGCGCCGCCCAGGAATATCCCGCGGGAATTACATGCTGGTAGGCCTGGCCCTGTGCGACTGTAATGTCCCACATCTTAACATCAGTGACCAGCTGAATCGGCGCTCCTTCACCGATCAACGTCTTCCGGCTGACGCCCTGTGCCGGCGCCGTCACCGGGAAATCTTCATTCCGGTAATCCCGATAGGTGGGTGTCCGTTTCATGGCTTCGCTCAGATAGGGCTCCAACCAGATCTGGAAACTTTCCGCATCGGGTCCCTGAACCTCCTCTTGGTGGGATACACCAGAACCGGTTTGCATAACCTGCACTCCGCCAGGACCGATCGTGCTCTTCGTTCCAAGCGTATCTCCATGCGTCAACTGACCGTTGATGACATAGGACATAATTTCGAATCCTCGATGCGGGTGCAGGCCGATCCCGCCTTTCTCTTTGGTATGAGCCCAGGACCAGTAGAATAGAGGACCGACGCGCTGCACGACAGAATTTTCCTGGGGAAAGCCGATCGGCTTCTGCACGCGTATATTGGTCCCGTCGAACCAGGAGTCGTCCTGCTGTTCCGGCGGATAAATTTTAATTGTCATCATGAATCATTCCTTTCGCAGAGAGATATGCGCCGAGTCCAGACTGCCTGAGTAAATCGGCTCGCTCTCGGGGGCGCTCGTTATACCGCGATCATTTACCCTAATGTTAGGATAAAAATATCCTAACATTAGGGTAAATGAATGTCAAGACCAATGGTCTCGTGCGATCTATCCATTTGATGGCCGTTGGATACCTTGTCAGATGGTTGAAGCTGCAGAAGGATCCCAATTATAAAAGAAATGCAAAACCCCTTTCCATCAAAAAAAGCGGAAGGGGGTCTTTGATGTTTATAATAACGCCGGTTCGATGGGAGTCTGCAGTTCCGGCCGGCGCGTTTTGATTGCAAGCATCCTCGGGATTCCTTTCTTACTTGTCAAATAACTTCTCCAATGCTTCCCGCTGAGGCGGACGGATGCTTATAGCGGAACGGATGCTCTTGGCCTGCTGCTCTGCATCATCAATAGAATCGGCTAATCCCAGCTTAATTAATGTTCCGATCGCGACTGCACCCGTCCGGCCTTTACCTCCGCCGCAGTGGAAGCCGACCTTCTTCCCGCTGTTGTAAGCATCAAGGACGTGATTAATAGCTTGGTCAATCAGCTCGGACTGCGGGGTGTCGGAATGATCCCCGATCGGAACCTGGATTCTTGTAATATTCTTATATGGATAGTCGCCTTCAGCGGCTTCGGCGCGCAAATCAACAATGACCTCGCAATGCGCTTCCGAAATCATCTCTTCCGCATCTGCCGCCCCGCCGAAGAAGATTTGGTCTCCTACAAGGGCTTGATAATTTCCGGACATAGGTAACACTCCTCAAAATATTGGATTTTCATATCACAACGTGATCGCTGACTTGGTTTGATTATTCGCCATTCAGGACAAATTTCTCGATTCGAGACTTTATGGCATCACGGACCGCACGGAATTGGTTCATGATTTCTTCTTCTGTACCGGTCGCTTTCGCAGGATCGTCGAAACCCCAGTGCCATTTCATAACATTAGGGTTGGAGATCACGGGACAATGCTCATCAGCATGTCCGCATAAGGTAATGACATAAGCAGCGCGGTTTAACGTTTCGGGATCAATGGTTTTCGACTTGTTAGCCGAGATGTCGACACCGGTCTCGGCCATGACGGTTACGGCGCGGGGATTCAAGCCATGTGCTTCCAAGCCTGCGCTTTTCACTTCATAAAGATGACCGCCGATAGCATTCAAAAATCCATCCGCCATCTGACTTCGGCATGAATTGCCTGTACAAAGGAAATAGACGAGTTTCTTATCCATGAATAAAATCCCCTTTAGCTATAATGGATTCAGCCCACAATTAATAACCAGAGATATAGGCTGGTCAGCGTAATCAACAAGACGGGAAGCGTCAGAACAATGCCAACTTTGAAGTAATATCCCCAGCTTATTTTAACTCCCTTGGCAGACAATACATGGAGCCATAGAAGAGTTGCGAGGGATCCGATCGGAGTGATTTTGGGACCCAAATCGGAACCGATGACATTGGCATAGATGAACGCTTCCCTTACGACACCGGTGGTATCCGTTCCCTGGATAGCCAGAGCATCAATCATGACAGTGGGCAGGTTGTTCATAATGGAAGAGAGAATAGCGGCTATAAAACCGGCGCCAACCGTGGCAATGAACAATCCTTGATCTCCGGCCCAATCGAACACTGCTCCCAGCTCATCGGTAAGCCCGACATTCCGCAGCCCGTAAACGACAACGTACATGCCGATCGAGAATGCTACGACAGCCCAAGGAGCTCCCTTTACCAGGCTCCATGTATGAATTTCCTTGCTTTGTCTGGAGAGAAAGAGAAACACAATTGCTGCAGCACCTGCAATAATCGATACCGGCACATGGATGAATTCACTTGTCAAATAGGCAATCAGCAGCACAGCCAGGATTACCCAGGAAATCCGAAACATCTTGTAGTCTTTAATGGCTTCGCCTGGTTTCTTTAATTGATCAAGATCATAGCTCTTTGGAATGTTCCTCCCGAACATGAGGTACAGGACCAGCAGGCTCGAGGCGATAGCGAAGATGGTAGGCACAATCATTCGACCGGCATATTCGGCAAATCCGATACCGAAATAATCCGAGGATATAATATTCACCAGATTGCTTACCACAAGTGGCAGGGAAGCCGTATCCGAGATAAATCCGCTCGCCATAATGAAGGGCAGAATCATCCTTGAGTCAAACTTTAAGGCTCTCACCATGGCGAGGACAATCGGGGTCAGGATCAGCGCAGCTCCGTCATTGGCGAAAAATGCGGCGACCGCGGCTCCGAGCAGGATGACATAAACGAACATTAGTTTGCCGTTTCCTCTGGCAATACGGGCCATGTGCAGAGCAGCCCATTCAAAAAAGCCTATTTCATCGAGGATGAGCGAGATCAATATGATGGCAACAAACGTTAGCGTAGCATTCCAGACGATCTGGGTGACTTCCCATACATCGTAAAAGCTGACGACTCCGAAAAGCAGGGCAATAATGGCGCCTCCGCATGCGGACCAGCCGATATTGAGGCCTTTTGGCTGCCAAATCACAAAAATCAGGGTAATCAAGAATATGAGCGAAGCAATCGTCAGCATAAATCCTCCAGGTTCAGTCGCAGCTTTGCGTATTTAACGCATTTATTCTGTCTTTCATAGATGGGAGATGGGCCAGAAGATCATTCAGATAAGGCTTGTCAGCCAAATTCAATGAATAATAAACCCACTGCCGGCGTTTGGTTTCGTTAATGAGACCTCCTGTTTTCAATTTCTTCAGATGCTGGCTTACATTTGGCTGCGTGGTCTCGAGGATCTCCACAATATCGCAGACGCACAGTTCCTGTTCCCTGAGAAGGGTCAGGATGGTCAACCTGCTTTTATCCGAGAGCAGCTTGAGGGATTCCAGCATCTCTCCGACATTGGTCATCTCGTTCAACTCCTTTCAAGTACCTCACACATGAGCTCATCATAATTATACATACTCTAGTATATAAGTAAATGATTATATTAGTCTGGAATAATATGAGTCACAGAATGATGGTTATTGCATTAAATCAAATTATTTTGATTTAGTGTTGAATTGGAAAATGTTTCGTGGTAGGATGAATACATCAAAATAATTTGATTAATGGAGCGTGGCGAATATGACCGATATACTTTCTGCCGGGTATCTGATGTTCCAGAATCACATATATGCGGCATGCTGCCAACCCGTTTGCTGCTAAGGAGAATCGATATGATTAAAGAGCTTCCCATAATCGTTTCAGAAGCAAAGACCCCTGATTTTACGCCGTATGAGAACAAATTCAAGGCTTTGGCCGACCAGAAAAGACTGCAAATCATGTATGAGCTTACCCAAAGAGGAAATACATGCGTCTGCGATCTGGTTGAGATCTTAAACATCCCGCAATCAAAGCTGTCCTATCATCTGAAGATCCTGCTGGATGCCGGATTAATTCTCCGCGAGACCAAAGGGACCTGGAGCTACTATGAGCTGAACCAGGAGGAGGTTAATAACTTGCTGTCTCCAGCGTTGTGCTGCATGTTCCGTAATGCTGATGCAGCTATAAGCGGGTGTTGTTAATTGAAACTAAAAGGAGCGAAAAAACATGAATCAGGTTCAAAACGATGAAATCCGCCAGCATGTCCGCAGCCGCTACAAACAAATTGCCTTGTACAACGAAAACGAATCAGACGCAGGCTGCTGCGCACCTGCAATCAGCTGCTGTGACACACCGCGTGATTTCAACGATATCTCGTCGAAACTGGGTTATTCGAATGATGAGCTTACCAGCGTTCCCGAAGGGGCAAACCTGGGGCTTGGCTGCGGCAATCCGCAAGCGATCGCATCCTTGCAAGCGGGAGAAGTCGTGGTTGATTTGGGCAGCGGGGGCGGATTCGACAGCTTCCTTGCCGCAAAGCAGGTAGGCGATAGCGGAAAGGTCATCGGAGTGGATATGACGCCAGAGATGATCAGCCGGGCCCGCGGCAATGCCCTGAGAGGCGGGTATGCGAATACAGAATTCCGGCTGGGCGAGATTGAGCATTTGCCCATTTCCGATGATAGCGTGAATGTAATCATCTCGAATTGCGTCATTAATCTCTCTCCCGATAAGCAGCAGGTGTTCAATGAGGCCATTCGTGTATTGAAACCAGGCGGACGGCTGGCCATTTCGGATATCGTGACGACTGCTGCACTGCCGGAAGAGATCAAACAGGATATGGACTCGTTGGCGGGGTGCATCTCTGGAGCCTCTTCTATTGATGAAATACAGATCATCCTTGAGGATAGCGGATTTGTTGATATCGTTATTGAGCCAAAAGACGAATCAAAGGCGTTCATTCGAAAATGGATTCCCGGCGCTCAGGTAGATCAGTATATTGTGTCAGCCGTGATTAAGGCGGCTAAAGCATTATAGTAGAAGCTAGTTGGCGCATTTGTATATTTCCTATTCAGCAGAAATCCGGGCTTAGTGACCGGGTTTCTTTTTTTTAGTCAGGATTGTGCAGCAGTCATTTTTTCTTCGGCTTTTGATGAAGTATTGAAAATACCGCTGCCGATACTTGAATTTATGGATTGCCCGGGAGAGAAAGCGGATGATATAGTGAAGACGCTTCCCAATATTTTCATTTATGTTGAAGGGAGATTCCAATGAACCAAGAAAGTAAAGGCAAGACGTTTTTGAACTTTGCACACAGAGGGGCTTCCGGTTATTGTCCGGAGAACACGATGGCCGCCTTTGAGAAAGGGCTGGAGCTTGGAGCAAACGGCATCGAGACGGATGTTCAAATGACTGCTGACGGCAGGCTGGTGCTAATTCATGACGAAACGCTGGTCCGGACGACGAACGGAGCAGGCAGGGTCATGGACCTCAGCTGGGACGAAATCAGAACAAAGGACGCCGGCTCATGGTTCGGATCTGAGTTTCACGGTGCGTCTGTGCCTGTTATTGAAGAGCTGTTCGAGCTTGCGAAGGACAGGGATGTCATCTTGAATGTGGAGCTGAAGAACAGCCTGTATCCCTATCCCGGGATGGAGGAAGCCTTGGTTCGCAGCATCAGGGAATTTGGACTGGAGAGCCAGGTTATTGTTTCCAGTTTCAATCATTACTCGCTGGCCCACTTCAAGAAGCTGGCTCCGGATATGAGAACCGCTATTTTATATTCGGCAATTCTCCATGAACCCTGGACTTATGCGGCTTTAATCGGCTCTGATGCGCTTCATCCGCCATATCGTGCGGTAACCGCAGAATGGGTAAAAGAAGCAGGCAAGCACGGAACTGTCTATCATCCATACACTGTCAACGATATAGCGACGATGCAGACGCTGATCGATATAGGCGTTGCCGGCATCATTACGGATTATCCGGACCGGCTGGCCGCTCTGATCGGCGGCGGGGCGGGAACCGGTGTGCGCTAAGCAGATACATGCAGATTCACGTTCTTTATTTTATCCAATTTCTTTCTTAAGTTTATGGAGTTCTTTGCCCTCGCATCGTCTGTATAATGGACGGTACGAGGGCTATTTTGTTTGACAGGGCAGGAGGAAGGAACAACAATGAGAATCGATATTTCCGAGTTCGGACTGCAAGAGGGACAAGAAGCGGATGCGGCGCTGGCCGTGTTCCGGGCGCTTGCGGCGAGCAGGACAGCGGACAATCCGGAGCTCGTATTTCCGAAGGGGAGCTATCACTTTTTCCCCGAGAGAGCGGCTGAGGGAAGCTATTATATAACCAATCACGATCAGGGAGGAACCCGCAGGACAGCGTTTCCCATTCTTAACCGGAACGGTCTCATTATAGATGGACAAGGCTCCGAATTTATCTTTCATGGTCCCATGATCCCATTTATTCTTGATAACAGTGCGAATATTACGCTGCGCAATTTCACGATCGATTGGGCAAGGCCGATGTTCGAGCAGGGCATCGTAACAGCGGCTTCCGAGACGTCATTTGATATTCAATTAGCGGCCAATGCCGATTATGAGATGAGATCAGACGGTCTTTACTTCGAATTTGGCGGTGGTCGTCTTCCTGTCTGGGGGTTTCACGATATCGATCCGATCAACCGCACCCATGCTCATCAGAGCGGAGACCGGATCAGCTGGAACTCGTTCAAGAAGCTGAAGCTGAGCGAGGCGGGGCCGGGTCTGATCCGCGTGACCGGCGACATCAGACATATTCCCCGTGTCGGCAATAGGATTACGATGCGTTTCGGGAGACGTGAAAATCCGGGCATCTTCATTAAAGGCAGCGATAAGGTGGAAATCGGGAACGTAACGCTGCATCATGCACCCGGTATGGGGCTGGTAGCTCAGCGATCATCCGATATTACGCTGCGCGGCTTCGACGTCAGGCTGAACCCGGATTCCGGCCGGATGGTGACCGCGACTGCGGATGCAACGCATTTCACGAACTGCCGCGGTACGATTCTGATCGAAGATTGTTTGTTCGAGAATCAACTGGACGATCCATGCAATGTTCATGGCATCTATGTAAGGGTATCGGAGCGGATATCAGAGGATACGCTGCTGGTCCGGTTCATGCACGAAATGACGGTTGGCATCGATTTTACCGGAATGGGCGATATCGTCCGTTTCATCAATAACGAATCCCTGCTGCCCTATGCGGAGGCAAGCGTCCGCAGTGCAGAGCTTGTTAATGAGGAATATATGCTGATTACCTTCGATCAGCCGTTGCCTTCTGCCGTCGGAGAATATCATGTGATCGAGAATGTTACATGGAACCCCGATCTGACGGTGCGCCGGTGCACCGTCAGAGCCAACCGGGCGAGGGGGTTTCTTATCACGACCCCTGGCCGTGTGCTGCTGGAGCACAATACGATCAGTGCTCCCGGAGCCGGGATCAAAATCTCGGGAGATGCCAATTCCTGGTATGAATCAGGGGCGGTTCAGGATGTAACGATCCGGTATAACACATTTCTGGATTGCAATTATTGTTATCCCGACTGGGGACGCGCGGTGATCGATATTGATCCGGAGATTGAGAATCCCGAATCGCATGAGGAGTGCTACCACCGGAATATCCGAATTCAAGAAAATGTGTTTGACACCTTCGAATCTCCCCTTGTTTATGGCCATTCCATTGACGGATTCACTTTTACAGGCAATGTCGTCCGGCGAAGCGGTAATTATCCGATGCATGGAGGCAGACCGTATACGATTGAGCTCCGGGCGGCCCGGAATACGGTCATTACCGGAAACCGCTTCGAAGGCGGCGAACCGCGAGCTGCCTTGTTGGAGAACGCGGAGGTCAATCTGCCGGTCGAATCATGAACAAACTCTGTCCGTTCATGCGGATTGAGGAAACAGGATGAGGAGTGGCGGCATGAGCGAATCGTTCACGATTGCATCGATGTTTACGGATCATATGGTCCTGCAGCAGCAGACGCCAATTCCGGTATGGGGACGCGGTCCGGAAGGCGGGAGAGTGACGGTTTCCCTGCCCGGACAGATGGAAACGGCCGTAGTGAGCGGCGGAGACTGGATTGTTCGGCTTGCGTCCATGCAGGCCGGCGGACCCTATGAGATGACGATATGCTTAGATAATCCGGCAGCAGTAGGTAAGGATACGGATACGTTTGCGGATACGGATCAAAACGCCTATTCAAATATACGCTTATCCGACATCTGGATCGGCGAGGTCTGGCTGGCAGGAGGGCAATCCAATATGGTGCAGCCGCTGCTGGTCGTGGAGGGAGGTATTGAGGCAGCGGCGAAGGCAGACTATCCGTGCATACGCTTCTTCACCACGCCGCGGCGGCCCTATCATGGAGCAGTCGTTCCGGGATGGGACTTCATCGGGACGCTCTCGGAAGATGCGGACTGGCAGGTGTGTACGCCGGAAACCGCTCTGCATGTTACAGGGATTGGTTACTATTTTGCCGAATTTCTGCAGCATGCCCGGGAAGTTCCGGTCGGAATCATCAGCTGCTGCTGGGGAGCGACGCCTGCCCAGGCCTGGATGAGCGAATCCTGGCTTAAACGCAGTCCGCGATTGAAACCCTTGTGGGATGCATTTACAGAACATACGGCTGCCCTCGATAAGAATGAATACGATCGGGAATATGACCGATACGTTGAGGATATGTACCGTCTCATTGAGGAACGCGGAGATATCGCGGGGAAGGTCCGGGAGCTTGGCCTGGATGGATACCGAAGATGGGTTTCTGCGCATCCATTGGTATGGCCGGATCAGCCTTACAGTCACAAATCGCCCGAGCGTCCTTGCGGCCTGTACGAAACGATGCTGCAGACGGTTGCGCCTTACGCGATCCGCGGCGTTCTCTGGTACCAGGGAGAAGCCAATGCCAACCGGGCTGAAGCCGTTTTGTACCGCGAGCTGTTGACAGGCTTGATCGCAAACTGGCGCGAGGCCTGGGATAGCCCGGAGCTGCCTTTTCTGATTGTGCAGCTGAGCTCCTTCGCGTGGCTTGGCAATCCGGACGGAGAAATCTGGCCCGTCATCCGTGAAGCGCAAGAGGCCGTGGCCAATGATGTGCCGCATACCGCATTGATTGTAACCATCGATTGCGGCCAGCGGGACGATATCCACCCTGTCGACAAGCGGACAGTAGCGGAGCGGCTTGCTCTGGCGGCTCGCGCGAAGGCCTATGGCGAAGACGCCAGCTATAGCGGTCCCCGATACCTGGACATGGCTGTGGAAGGGCGGAAGGCTATAATTGCTTTCGATCCGGACAGTGTGCAGCCTTGCGCTTCATCCGGAGCGTTATCCGGTTTTACAATCTGCGGGGATGATCGCCGTTTTGTGCCGGCAGATGCCCGATTTTCGGGCAACCGGGTGGAAGTCAGCAGCCCGGATGTGGACGCACCAGTCGCAGTCAGATACGCCTGGAGCAATATGCCGGCAGCCAGCGTCAAGGGAAATAATGGAATACCGGCTGCGCCTTTCCGTACCGACGATTTTGACATACAATTAGCTTAAAGTTCAAAGCCCCCTTCCGCCGTCGGACAGGCGGCTTTTGCTTTTCATATCCCGATATTGACGGGCTACCGGAGGCTGCCGATGATGGTTTTTTTTCAGAATGTCCGTTTGAATTTGCGCGCCAAGCTCATCATTCTCTATTTCCTGACGATCTTCATTCCGCTGCTGGTGACCGGTCAAGTGATTCTGTCGATGTCAGGCAAGAAAATCATCGAGCAAACGACGAATATTACGCAGGGCAGCTCCGTTCAGACCGCGAGAAACATTCAGACGCTGCTAAGCAGCTATGTGGACATCGTGAATCGGCTCAGCGTCGACCAGACGCTGAACAATTATTTGAATCCGGAGCGGGTTTATGAGAGCGAGCTGGACAGTATCGACGCTTACGATTTGTACCTGAAGCCAGTCACCTACTATGATTTCAATTACAAGGAGCCTGCCGCCGAGCTGAATATTTTATTTCTGAACCAGACGCTGCTGCAGGATTACAATATTTTCATTCACGCTGACGACAAGGTGCGGCAGCGTGCCGATTACCTGGCAGCAGTCCATGGGGAAGGCGCTTTGGTCTGGGGAAATAAGGACGACAAGGTGTATATCGCCCGAAGCATCTATAACAATAACCGGCAGCTGACTGCGGTCATATCGATGCAGATACCGGAGAGCAGCCTGTACGCGCTCATGATGGAGACAGACCAGAGCGGGAAAACCATGCTGATCGCCGACCGCTCCGGCTATACGATTTCCTCCAATGACAGGGAGCTGATCGGCAGCTTTATCGATAAGAAGGACTATTTCCAGCCGGATGCCTCCCAGCCGTTCGATATGAAGGAGGAGCGGGCAGGGAAGTCCTATAAAGTCATTGTTGAACCGCTCGGAAACGGCAAACAGTACCCCGATTGGAGGCTGTTCACCCTTATCCCGCTCGATCGGCTGATCAACGACGAGCAGACAATCCGGCGAACGGGGTTATGGGTGCTCGCGCTTGGACTGGTCGTCTCCTGCGGTATTTTCATTCTGGCGCTGAACCGGATCACGGACCGGGTGAAGGCTCTCGTCAAGAAAATGCAGGTCGTCAAGAACGGCGAATTATCGGTTCTGAAGGATAAGGGCGCAAAAGACGAGATCGGAGAGCTGACAAGCAATTTCAATGAGATGATCGTCAATCTGGAGCGCTCCATCTATGAGAACTATGAAGTGAATCTGAAGCTGAAGGACAGTACGATCAAGAAGCAGGAGGCGGAAATGTATGCACTTCAGAACCAGATCAATCCCCATTTTCTGTTCAACACGCTTGAATCCATCCGGATGGGGCTTCATAACAAGGGGGATCAGGAAACGGCGCTCGTGGTCATGAATTTCTCCAAGCTGTTCCGCCATTTGTTGAACTGGCAGGGGGAGTTCATCGAGCTGCGGGAAGAAATCGATTTGGTGCGCAAATATTTGGTTATCCAGAAATACCGTTTTCAGGAGCGCGTTCAATATGAACTGGATATCGACCAGAGTCTGACCGGCGCACTTATTCCCAAGCTAACCATTCAACCTCTCGTGGAAAATGCCGTCAAGCACGGGGCGGAGAGCGTCCGCGACAATGGACGTATCCGGCTCTCGATCGAGAAGATGGCGGATCCTGTGATGAGGATCGTGATCGAAGACAACGGGAGGGGCATTCCAGCCGAAACGCTGAGGCAGATCCGCAAGGAGCTTGAGAGCCAGGAAATAAAAAAAAGCGGCAGCATCGGATTGAAGAATGTGCACGACCGGATTCAGCTTCATTTTGGCAATAAATTTGGCGTTACCATTGAGTCCCCTCCGGAAGGGGGCACCCGGGTATGCTTGACGATGCCGGTTGTAACGGGAATTCCGGGTGCGAACGGTTACGGAGCGGAGCTTGCGCTTTAAGCAAGAGCATTCGAAGATCGGGCAGGAGGGAAAGCATGTTTAAAGTATTGATCGTTGACGATGAGCCGCAAATCCGCACCGGATTATGCACGATCATCCCTTGGGAAAGCTTCGGCTTCGTGATCGCAGGCGAAGCGGCGGACGGCGTGGAGGCGCTGGAGATGGCCAGGCGTCTGGAACCGGATCTGGTCATTACGGACGTCAAGATGCCTATGATGGACGGGATTGAGCTGTCAAGGCAGTTGAGGGCGGCGGGGTTTCCGGAAATGCCGATTCTTGTTCTCAGCGGCTACAATGATTTTTCCTTCGCCAAGGAAGCGATGAAATTCGGGGTGGCCGACTATCTGCTCAAGCCCGTCGATCCTGAGGAATTAAGCGGCGTACTGGAAAAGGTATACGAGCAGCTGCTGGCGGCCACCCGGCAGAAGGTGAAGGAGAAAGCGAAGTCGAAGTCGCTGAAGAATTTCTTCCTGGGCAGGCTGATACGAGGCGAGATTTATGAACATCACTTTGAAACCGCTGCCGATAACGGAATATCCCTCGATGGAGAGCGTTTCTGCAGCGCGGTTGTCTCCATAGACCGTTACGGTGAATTTGTGACATCATTGACAGAGCAGGAAATCGGTTTGATCAAATTTGCACTGGAGAACATGATCGAAGAAATAATCGGCGGGAACGGCTATTTCTTCGAGATTTCCGAGCAATGGTACGGCATAATGCTGATTGGACCCGCTTCGCTGGCGGAGCCGGATCTTCTCAGCCTGGCAGAGCGAATCGTCGACGCCACGCTGCGGTATGCGAAAGAAAGTCTGACTATCGCCTTCGGCTCAGTCGTCCATCATCCCGCTCAGATCAGAGATTCTTATGCGCAGGCCGTCAAAGCGCTGGATAAGCGGTTTTATTTTCAGGACGAGCATGTATTTCTCTTCAGGCAAGAAGATTTCGAGGAGGTGCAGGGCGGCATCCGCTGGGATTTGACAGGACTGCTTCAGGCGATCAGGCAGGGGAATACGGAGCGGACGCGGGAAGCGACGGAACGCCTGTTCGAGCCATTTGAGCAGCAGTTCGTATCACTCGATTATCTGAAGCATCAGATTATGCTGACGGTCATCCGTTTAGGAAAATTAATGGAAGAGTATCACGGGGATTGGGATGTCTTTTACACCGGCAAATTCAACGAGGTGGAGCGGATCATCCGGCATGGCGATATCCAGCTGTTGAAGGCGTTTCTAAGCCGGTTTACGAAAGAAATTTGCAGCAGTGTGGAGAGCGTCCGGCAGCCCCGGAAGACGGAGAACCGGATTCATGAAATTGTGGAGCTGATCGAGAGCCGCTACCAATCGGAGTTGAACTTAAAGGAATTATCCAAAATGTTTTATATCAATGCGGTCTATCTGGGGCAGCTGTTCAGGAAAGAGACAGGCGAATATTTCAATGATTATATTAACAAAGTAAGGATCAGGGAGGCCTGCGTGCTGCTTGCGGAGACCAATGCCGCTGCCGCCGATATCGCCGAGCAGGTCGGTTACAAGTATGTCGACCATTTCTACAGGCATTTCAAACAAATCCACGGAATGAACCCCGGTGAATACCGCAGAAGGCTTGTGGGCGGATAGCATCCAAACTTCTTTACTTTATCGAATACACTTCTAAAGTTTATGGAAAGCCCCGCCGCCGGCGGGGCTTTATACTTAATCTATAGACTACAGAGATCGTCCCGATTCGAAAGGAAGTGCTATGAATGGAACAGGCTGTCGTTCCCGCCGTTCAGACCGTCAGGCGGAAGAAAGCGAAATGGAGAGGAACCTTTCCCCTGCTGGTGATGACCGTTCCTTTTTTTCTGCTTGTGCTGTTGTTTTCCTATGTTCCGCTCTGGGGATGGTCCATCGCGTTCGTCGATTACATTCCCGGCAGGAAGCTGGCTGATTCCGCCTTTGCCGGATTCAAGTATTTTCACCGCCTGTTCGACGCGACGTCGGATTTCAGTCTTGTTCTGAGGAATACGCTTGTTCTGAGCTTTCTCGGACTATTGAGCTCGCCGATCCCTGTCGTGCTGGCGATCATGATTACCAATCTGCGGTCAAAATGGTTCGGGAAGTTCGTGCAAACCGTGACCTCATTCCCGAACTTCATATCCTGGATTATCATTTATTCTGTCTTCTTCTCCTTCTTCTCCATTGATGACGGCATGCTAAACAAGCTGCTCTACAGCACGCTTCATTGGATCGGCGAGCCCTCGAATATCTTGGCCGACCCGGACTGGACCTGGTGGTTCATGACCCTCGCTACGATCTGGAAAACGGCTGGCTGGACGGCGATCATCTATATTTCGGCCATAGCAGGCATCGATCAGGAGCAGTACCAGGCAGCCGAAGTGGATGGCGCGAACCGGTGGCAGCAGGCGATTCATATTACGATCCCCGGCATCATGCCGACCTTCACCATTCTGCTGCTCCTCAATATCGGCAACATGCTCAATGTCGGGTTTGACCAGTATTACGTGTTTCATAACGCTCTTATTCACGACAAGATCGAGGTTATCGATACATACACGTACCGTGTCGGTCTGCTCAATATGGACTTCTCGTATTCGACGGCAGCCGGTATTTTCAAATCCCTGGTCAGCGTTATCCTCCTGTTCACCGCCAACTTCACAACCAAGCGGATAACGGGTAAATCGATCTTGTAAGAGAGGGAGAACATCATGAACGATACTGCTGTCTATAGCAGCTGGAAACAACGTATGTGGGATGGACTCAATATTTTGCTGCTTGCCGTGTTCGCGCTACTTGCGCTTTATCCGTTTTATTATATTTTTATCTATTCCATAAGCGTCCCGGAACAGGCTCTGAAGGGCATCTACCTGCTTCCCCAAGGACTTACGCTGCAAAATTACATCCAGGTATTCCAGCAGGACAATATTCTGTGGGCGTTCTTCATCTCGGTCTCAAGGACAGTCGCAGGTACGGCCCTTACCTTGATCTGCTGCACGATTTTCTCTTACGGGATCAGCAAGAAGGAGGTGCCCTTCCGCAAGTTGATGTACAGCGCCGTCATCATCACGATGTATATCTCGCCGGGCCTGATCCCGTGGTATCTCACGATGAAAGCCTATGGACTGCAGAATAATTTTCTGCTCTATATACTGCCCGGGCTGATGGTTGCTTTCTACATCGTATTGATCAAGACGTATATGGAAGAGCTGCCGTCTGCGCTGGAGGAATCCGCGAAGGTGGATGGAGCGACGTACTATCAGATTTTGTTTAAAATTGTTCTGCCGCTGACCATTCCGGTGCTTGCAACCGTAGCCATATTTAATGCCGTTAATCAATGGAACTCCTGGGTGGATAATCTGTATCTGGCCTCGGATCTTAAGCTGCAAACGCTGCAAATGCTGCTGTACACCTATGTCAACCAGCAGACGGCGGCCATGTCCATGCTGAGCAATTCGAATTCCACACAAACGTCTGTTATTCTGACGCCGACATCGATCCAGATGACCATCACGATGATCGCCACGCTGCCCATCCTGGTCGTCTATCCGTTCCTGCAGCGTTATTTCCTCAAAGGCCTCATGCTCGGCGCTGTTAAAGGATAAATCCAGCGGCTTCGATATCCGGGCAAATGCCTTGATATATAATCTTTATAAATAATGGGGAGGGTTTACGAATGGGCGGTATATGGAAAAAAAGCTCGATGGTCATCGTCATCATGGTGCTGATCCTGTCATTGATCGGGTGCAGCTCGAATTCGAACAACGGCACGGCAGATGAAGGCAGCAAAAACAGCAATTCTGAAAGCAGCACCGGCGGAGATGCCGCAGGCGGATCGACGGAGCCTGTTACCCTCAGTATTTTTGGCGTAGTCGGCTCTACCGTGGTCAATAAACCATTTCAGGACGACCAGGTCATGGCGGAATTGGAGAAACGCACAGGCGTCAAGCTCGACTTCACCTCGGAGCTGAACGTGACGGATCGTGCGGAGAAGCTGGCCATCATGCTCGCCGGCAACGATCTGCCGGATATCGTGGTCTACAACTCGCTGACCGACAGCTCCAAGATCCAGAGTGCCAACGCTGCCATGCCGCTCGATGAGCTGGTAGAGAAGTACGGTCCGAATATCAAGAAGAATGCGGGACAAGCGATCGAGCTGATGAAACAAGCATCGCCTGACGGCAAGCTGTATTATCTGCCAGGGGGTATCGGCAATGTGCAGTTTTCCCCGCTTGTCAATGACAACTCGTGGAATATCCGCTGGGATCTGTATAAGCAATTGAATTATCCGAAGCTCGAGACGCTGGACGATCTGCTGAATGTGCTGGAGCAGATGCAGAAGCTTGAGCCGATGAACAAAGACGGCAAGAAGAACTATGGTTTGGGCTTGAACCTGTCAGAGACGTGGGGGCAGCTGATGATCGACAAGGCGATTGCCAATCTGCAGGGGTTCGTACAGGCATTGCCCAACGATGCTTATATCGATATGAACACAGGCAAGCTGGTACCGCGGATTTCCGACCCGGACAATATTTTCTGGAAATCGATGGAATTCTATAACCAAGCCTACCGGCGCGGCATTCTGGATCCCGAATCGGCTACCCTGAAGTACAACACCATTACGGAGAAGTATAAAACAGGCCGTTATTTTGCAAGCACGACACATTGGTCGCTGGGCGGAGCGGATGAGCAATTTATCACCCAGGGCACGCCAGAGAAAGGCTTCCTGCCTTTCATGATCGATTACAACAAGCAGAATATCTATGTCGGCCAGGCGACGTACAACGGTGACCAGTTCCAGATGTTCATCTCCAAAAACTGCAAAAATCCGGAAGCCGCAATGAAGCTCATCGATTATTTATACACGAACGAAGGCACCGAGCTGTTAACAAACGGGATTGAAGGCGTTCATTACGATATGGTGAACGGCGTGCCGATCGTCAAGGATGAGGAAATCAAAGCCGCACTGGCGGACCCGAACCATTTTGTGCAAACGGGCATTCATAAATACGACCATCTGAGACGATATATTCCGCAAAATAATCCGAATGGATATCCAACCGAGTTCAGGGATGTGCCGGAAACAGTGGCCAAGGTCATGACGGCGGCCCAGAAGGATTTCATGGAGCACTACGGCTACAAGACCGTGACGGAAGCCTTTACCAAAGTGCCGACGTATGTATATGACACATCCGTGCTGGGCTCAATAACGACACCCGCCGGATCGGCGCTTCAGGCAAAGGAGCAGCAGCTCGACGCCTACTTGATTGCGAACATCGCGAAAGTTATTTTCCAGAAGAACGATGCGGATTATGCCAAGGCGAAAGACAAGTTCCTGAAGGATTACGAGGCCAAAGGAGCCAAGGAAGTGTTCGATTATTATGTTGAAACGTATGACAAAGCGATGGCGCAAAGCAAAGTGCAATAAATAGCCAAAGCTGCAGGGCTGTCGGATCTCCGGCAGCTCTTTTTTATTTGGCTGTAAATGAAATGACTCAAATCGAAGACAAGAAATTCACTTTGCAGGATTTTTATGTGAATTTCAAGATGATGGAAATATGCAAAATATCAAGTTTGTCCAGTTTATTGTCGGAATGATCCATTGAGATCGCTTACATATTACGGCATAATTAGAGCAGGCAAGAGACCAGACCGGAAAGGGATGATTAATGTGCGTAAAATAAAAGCAGGTGTGATCGGTGCAGGTGTCATCAGCAATATTTATCTCAAAAACCTGACCGGCATGTTCAGCAATATCGTGGAAGTCAAAGCCGTCGCCGATCTGGTGCAGGAGCTTGCGCGCAAGCGCGCGGACGAGTACAACATTCCTCATGTTTACACGGTTGACGAGCTGTTGGCGGATTCCGAAATCGAAATCGTTCTCAATTTGACAGCTCCTGTCGCGCACGCGCCGCTTAATCTCAGAGCGTTGGAAGCCGGAAAGCATGTCTATACGGAAAAGCCTTTTGCACTGAACCGGGAGGATGCCGATCAGGTGCTGGCCCTGGCCCAGCAGAAAGGGCTGCTCGTCGGCTGCGCGCCGGATACCTTTCTTGGAGCAGGCATCCAGACCTGCATCAAGCTGATCGACGACGGTTGGATCGGCACGCCATATTCGGCCAATGGCACCATCATCATGGGGAATTCCTCAGGGGGGATGCATCCGAATTTCCAGAATTTCCTGAAGCTCGGCGGCGATCCCATCATGGATATGGGCCCTTATTATTTGACCGCACTCATTGCACTTCTGGGTCCAGTGCGCCGCGTCACAGGCTCCGCGCAGCAGCTGAACGGGGAAATAACCATCCTCAACCCGCAATCCCATGCGTTCGGCCAGACCTTTCCGCTTGAAGCGCCAACGAATGTACATGCCGTTCTCGACTTCGCAAGCGGCGCTGTGGCAAGCCTGCAGGCAGCCAAAGAAAGCTTCGGCTATTCGCCGCGGCTGGAAGTATTCGGAACCGAAGGCAATCTGATTGTGCCCGATCCCAACTTCTTCGGCGGCGCTGTGTTCATCAAGTTCCCCAGCGGCGAGACGAAGGAAATCCCGCATTCGCATGCCTACGCGGAGGAAGGCCGCGGCATGGGCGTCGCCGATATGGCTTATGCCATCCAGTCCGGCCGCGCCAACCGCGCCAGCGGACAGCTGGCGCGTCATGTTCTGGACATTTCGCTCGGTATTTTCGAGGCTTCTTCGTCAGAGAAGCATGTTCATCTTCAATCGACGGTGGACCGTCCAAAGCCGCTGCCGCTTGGCTTGAAGTACAACACACTCGACGCCTGAGGCCGATTACGGAGAAATACTGCAGATGGCCGATTCCACAGAGCAGAGCAGGGCAAGCAATCCGTAACCATTCAGCAACCATTCGCATTCCGCTGCAAAACTAGAGAGGACAGGTGAATCCCGTTATGAAGAAATTTCCGGTTGCCGTTCAACCGTACACCATTCGCGAGGCGCTGTCGCAGGACTATGCCGGCGCGCTGGAGAAAGTCGCCGAAATCGGCTTCAAGGGCATTGAGCTCGGCCGTCCGCCGGAAGGCATGACCATTGCTCAGCAGAAGGCGCTGCTGGACCGCCTGGGTCTGAAGGTCGTCGGTACCCACGCCGGGTTCGATACGCTGGAATTCGACACCGACCGGATCGCCGACTACCTGGAAGAAGTGGATGGCGGCAAATTCGTCGCGATTTCGATGAAGTTCGATTCCAGGGAAGACCTGCTGGAGAAAGCGAAGAAGATGAACCGGATTGGCGAATTGTTCAAAAAAAGAGGCATTACCTTCCTGTATCACAATCATAACTGGGAATTTGAGAAATTCGACGGCGAATACGCGCTGGATATTCTCCTGCGCGAGACCGATCCGGAGCTTGTGCAGACGGAACTGGATACATTCTGGATCAAGAAGGGCGGAGAGGATCCCGTCACCTATCTCAGCAAGCTCAAGGGCCGTGCGCCAATGCTGCATATTAAGGATGTGGAAGCGGGAGAGGAGCAATTTTTCGCGGAGATCGGCGAGGGCATTCTCGATTTTCCGGCGATTGCCCGCGTTGCCGAAGAGATCGGTGTTCAGTGGATGGTCGTAGAGCAGGACCTGAGCCGCCGCGATCCGTTCGACAGCCTTCGCATCAGCTATGCCAATCTGAAGAAGCTTGGCTTCATGGAGCAATAAGGGAAAGGCGGGGGATCCTTCATGAACCTTCCGGACGTCACTGACAGCCGGCTGCCATATGTTTGTCTGCCTTCGATCCATGTCGCCGGCGATGTTGTCAAGAAAGCCGGAACAGGACTCGGGCCGCGTGAAATTGACGATTACGAGCTGCTGTATTTTCCCGACGGGTCCAAAAGCATGTATCATATCGGGGGAGAAGCCTATATGCTGAAGGAGCCCTGCTTCATCGTCACCCGTCCGGGCGAGCATCATCGTTATGAATACGATCCTTACCAGCATTCGCGGCATATGTTCATTCATTTCGGCTTCGAACGAAATCCCGGTCTGATCCCGCCTCTGGAGATTATGCAGCCGGGCGGTCCTTCCTGCATCCCGATCGACAGCGACCTGCTGGTCGGCATGATGAAGCAGATTCTGTATATTTCCTATTCGTTTCCCGAAAAGCTTCAACAGCGGGGAAGCTCTCTGCTGCTCGCGCTGCTTGAGGAGATCAACGGCCATATCGTCGATAAGCCGCACGCTTCGCAATCAAGCCGCATTCCGCCGCAGATCGTAAAGGCGCTTGATTTCATTGAGAAGCATATGGAACAGCCGCTGTCAGTTGAGAAGATTGCCAATAAAGTGGGCTGGACGCATGAGCATTTTTCCCGTTCGTTCGTCCGCTTTATGGGCCGTACGCCGCGCGAAGCGATTATCCAGCGGCGGATCGAACGCGCCTGTCAGCTGCTGCTCTATGAGGAGCAGAGCGTCAAGCATGTTGCGTACGCGGTCGGCTTCGCCGATGAGAATTATTTCTCCCGCGTATTCAAGACGGTGAAGGGCATTACGGCGACGAAGTACAGAAAGAAATATTACAACCCCATCTATCATGATCTTGTTCCCGTCAACGAGGGCGATTCGCTGTATCCGCCGAACCGGATTCTGTATAATGCGGGAGCAAATTGAAATATGAACGATTGAATTAAGGCAGTTCCAGGCTGTCTGCGCGGTATGCGATGTGTTGGAAGCTCTGACCCCGCGGGGTGTCAGAGCTTCCGATGTTTTGATCACTAATTCAGCAGAAAATAAGGAGGCTTCCACATGTCATTTCCATTCAAAACATCGTTGAATATGTCGACGTTATTCCCATTCAAACTTGATGTCACCCGGCAGATTGACGTTGCCGCCGAAGCTGGCTATGAAGGCATCGAGCTGTGGGTCCGCGATATCGACACTTACCTTGCGGCTGGCGGATCACTGAACAATTTGCGTCAGCGCATCGAACAATCCGGCCTCACTTTCGCCAATGCCATCGCGTTCTGGAAGTGGGTGGACTCTGACGCTTCGGAGCGTGAGAAGGGCTTCGAGCATGCGAAGCGGGAGCTTGAGCTGCTCGCCGAGCTCGGCTGCGTCGCCGCAGCAGCGCCGCCTTTCGGCAATGTCGCGTCCATGACGCTGGGTGGTATCGCGGAACAGTTCGGCAAGCTTGCGGCAATCGCCCGCAGTATAGGGGTAGAGCCTTATCTGGAGTTCTGGGGCCGGGCGCAAAAGCTGTCGCGGCTAAGTGAAGCGGTATACGTCGCAATGGAGAGCGGTGTGCAGAACGCCAAAATCCTTCTTGATCCCTTCCACATGTACACGGGCGGCAGTGCAACAGGGTGGATCGGTTCCCTGAGCGGGGACAGTATCGGCATCGTTCATGTCAACGATTATCCAGTCGAGCCGTCGCGTGACCTGATTGCCGACAGCCATCGCGTATTCCCGGGGGAGGGGATTGCCCCCTCCGCCAATCTTGCGAAGCTGCTGCATGCAGCGGGATACAGCGGATTTCTGTCGCTGGAGCTTTTCATCGAAGACTTCGGCAGCCTGTCTGCGCTGGAAGTCGCGAAGCAGGGACTCGCCAAAGTGAAATCCGTCTATAGCTTGTAACGGCCAGCAACCATCTGGAAGAAGGAGATATATATGGTCACCAAAACCGTTGCCAGGCTGTCTCTGTTCACGATTACGTGGCCGATCTTCGTGGAATCGGCTCTGCAGATGCTGCTGCGGATTTCGGACACCTTTATGCTCAGCAAGGTGTCAGATGACGCTGTGGCATCGGTCGGAGTCGCCAATCAGATCATCATGTTCGCCGTCCTGATGTTCAATGTGATTGCCGTCGGCTCCGCCGTCGTCATCACGCAATATCTGGGGGCCAAACGATATTCAGAGATCGGCAGACTTGTCTCATCCTCGATCGCGATCAACTTCCTGTTCGGTCTTGTGGTCAGTGTGCTGGTTGTCGGCTTTAGCGGCATATTGCTTGATATTTTCGGTCTAACGCCGGATTTGTTCCGGCAGGCGCAGCATTTTCTCTACATTGCCGGCGGCGCTCTGGTCGTGCAAGGGGTGCTGACGGCCGTCATTGCCATCATTCAAGCGCATGGGTTCACGCGGCAGACGATGATGGTTACAATTGGCATGAACATACTCAATGTATGCGGCAACTATCTCGTCATCTACGGGCCGTTCGGCTTCCCCAAGCTGGGCGTGGCAGGCGTGGCGATGTCGACGACGATTGCACAGCTGGTCGGGCTTCTCGTCAACCTGCTTATTCTTCGCAAGGTCGTTGGCGCCCAGATTCAGTGGTCGCATCTGCTGCATTGGAAGCGGGAGCATGTGAACAAAGTGCTGCGGGTCGGTTTGCCTTCATCTGCCGTCAATTGCTCCTATTCCGCAAGCCAGTTTGTGACGACAGCATTCATCTCGTCGCTTGGCGCGACGGCGCTCACAACCCGTGTGTATACCCAGAACATCATGTTCCTTATCATGGTGCTGGCGATATCCATCGGACGGGGCGGGCAGATCATTATCGGCCATCTGATTGGTGCGGGCGAGAGCGAAACGGCTTACCGCCAGGTATTCCGCAATTTGTGGTCAAGCATGCTGATCACACTCGCCGCCGTTGCCCTGATCAGTCCGTTCCGCAAAGAGCTAATGGGGCTGTTCACACATGAAGCATCCATTATTCAGATTGGCGCATCGCTGCTGCTGCTCGGCTTTATTCTGGAGCCGGGCCGCAACTTCAACATTATCATTGAGCGGTCGCTGCAGGCAGCAGGCGATGCGCGCTTTGCTATGGTGGCGTCCATCTCGGTATCGTGGCTGTTCAGCATGCCTGTTATATATTTGCTCGGGATACATATGGGGTACGGTTTGATCGGGATCTGGTCTGCCTTCATCATCGACGAATGGATGCGGGGCATCATCCTCTACCTGCGCTGGCGAAGCAGGGCGTGGCAGAAAAAATCACTGCTGGAGTTGGATGAGAGGGAGCCTGCCGTTCGAGCGGCAGATGCTTAGCCCGTGAGCACGGGCAGCCGGGATTATTTTTTTTTGGTTAAGCAAGAAGAAGCGCCTGTCGCCGTCCTCTGGTGACACGGCAAGATTTTTTGTCTCAGAAATATAAGCACGCATGGGAATTTATACTTTCTATAGTTGAACAAAAACCGCATGGCACCAGGGGTTATTTGGGTTTTTTAAAAATTTCTTGACATATAGAAATACTTTCAATTATCATTGGCTTCAGCAAACCAAACGGATAGAGGGAGTGAGAACGGTATGCGGAACCCATACGGCATAGAACAGCATCAGAACATTCAGCCGAACGGATGCGGGCAATTTGAGCAGTCCTTCTTCCAACATATCGCGATCCCGACCTCCCTATATAAGCGGAAGTTTAACGAGGTGTAGCTGCCTCCGCTTTAACACGCCAGAGGGCTGCCAGGATCGTTCAACAGACGATCCCGGCGGCCCTTTTTATGTTCGGAGACGAACTCGAGAACATAATTATAATATTGAAAAATAAGGGTTGACAGTAAAAAATATCCTGTGATAAGATCGGTCACAAGAAAAGAATGAAGGAGGGGAACAAGCATGAATGCTTACGGGATCAAGATTCATCCGGATAACCGGAACCAGCAGTTTTCTGAGGAAAATATCAATCAGTTCGAGCATGGGTTCAGTATATCTCAATTTTACAGATTTGCCTTTTACGCTGCAATTCGTAGAAATCTTTCGTTTCATGAGGTTGTCCCGCTTCATTTCAGCCGTGGATGATACTCTCGTGACAACAAGATATCTTTAAGCGTAAAGGCTGCTCTCCAAAGTGGCCTTTCTTCATGCCCAAATGAAGAAAGGAGCGTTGAAGGTAGCTTTTTATTATACCCTTATGAACGAACAAATGTTCTTCTATCGGTATAAAGTCATGAGAAGTTTACGCGGAGAGTGAAAGCCCGGAATTAAAGCTTCCATTTTCGGATCCATCGTCCATGGAGACCATGGTGAAATGGCAACACGACGGTTTGTGGCACCGTTAAACGCGGGTTCGATTCCCGCTGGTCTCCCCAATTTTTCATACGGATGGGAAATGATCAGATAGGCTGACGCTTCAAAACGGCGGCTGACAGATTTGCGGGTCATGTCCGCTCCTATCCTCCATCGGGGCCTAGCTCAGTTTGGTAGAGCGCGTATGTTGGGAGTACGCGGCCGCAGGTTCAAGTCCTTCTGCTCCGACCATTCTTTATCCGTCACGAATCATATTGCTCCTTAGCCAAGTGGCAAGGCAACGGTCTTTGACACCGTGATCCTTGGTTCGATTCCAAGAGGGGCAGCCAACTTTCAGTTGGCAAGCGCGGGTTCGAATACTGTTCTCCCGTGCGAAGCGAAGCAGAGTGCAAGTGGACAGACAGTCACCCTGCATCATAGATGGTTAAATTCCATCCCTCTGCACCAATTACATAAACCCGCTTACCCTTGTATCTGTAAAAAAACGCATAGGTTCGGAGGCTTCGTCATACCATATGGGTGTAGCAAAGGCGGTAACGCGGCGTCTTCATCAAACCACGGAAAGGAAGATAGACCCGTTGAGGTATAGGTGATGATATGAAAAGTAACCCGAAAATACCCTGGATTCACAGCATGGAATTTATGAACACCACAGAACGGTGCATGGACTTGAATACGGTCTTCTCGCGAATTGAGTCCTTCATGAAGAAGGAGCCTCATGCCAATTACAATCTTATCATCGGTTCGGACGGCCAAGTGCATCGGGGATTTACAAAACTGATCACGGGGATCATTATCCGCCGTGAAAGCAGGGGAGCATGGGCGTGCTACCGGCAGGTCATTATACCGCGGGAGATCCGATCCGTGCGCAACAAACTTTCCACGGAGACCAGCCTGAGCGAGGAAATTGCATGCTATTTTGATAATCGCAAAAGGAGTCAACTGGAGGATATAATCCTGCCCTATGTCTATCAGGGAGCCTCTTTCGAGGTGTCGATCCATATCGATGCCGGCAGTGACAAATTCATCAGCAAAACTGCGTTCTTTGTTGCCGAAATGGTGGATCGTGTGGAATCCTTGGGCTGGTTGCCCGTCATCAAGCCTGACTCTTTCGGAGCCTCTTCTTATGCAGACCGATACTCGAAAAGCAGCAAGATACCCGCAAGTTCGATCTGATGGCATCAGTCGGATGACAAAAAAGGTTGCGTTAAAGCCCTTGCTTTTCAAGGGCTTTTTGACTGGCCATTTGCACGGCTATCCAGGAAGAAGCACAAACCGGCCTTCACTCACTATACTGAATGTTACTAAGTTTCAAACAATTCAGTCATTTCCACCTGCTTCCATGTGATTTATAATAGGACAGGCAGGGGCAAATCTTGGATGCTTAGTCTGAGCTGCAAAAAACGCATAGAAGATTGAAAGCATTTTCAAGAAACTGTTAACGCGGATTCAAGAGAGGAGAATACGGATCATGGAATATGTCAGATTAGGAAAGTCCGGACTTAAAGTTTCGAGAATCAGCCTTGGCTGCTGGAATTTCGGAAGCCCGAACCCGCCCTGGGGGAAAGCGGGCAAGGTCACTCCCGAGGATTCGATACAAATTATACATGCCGCCATCGACATGGGGATCAATCTGATCGATAACGCCAACCGGTACACGGGCGGAGAAGCCGAGGAAATTCTCGGCAAAGCGATCAAAGGAAAACGGGATGAGGTTATTGTAGCTACGAAGGTTCACGGAGAGGTCGGTCCAGGCCCTAACGATAAAGGCCAGTCCCGGGCCCATATCATGAAGGAAGTCGAAAACAGCCTGCGACGGCTCGGCACCGATTATATCGATTTGTATCAGGCTCATAACGTAGATTGGGATACGCCGCTCGAGGAGTCGCTGCGCGCCTATGATGATTTGATCCGTCAAGGGAAAGTGCGGTATATCGGCTGCTCGAATTTTCCCGCTTGGGTGCTGGCCAAGTCGCTTTGGGTCAGCGATGTGAACAAGCTGGCAAGCTTTGTTTCGGTGCAGCCCAATTACAGCCTGACCAACCGTGCGGTGGAGAAGGAGCTGCAGCCGCTGTGCGTTGACCAGGGGATCGGGATGATCTTATACAGCCCGATGGGTGGAGGCATTCTGTCAGGGAAATATGAGGGCAGCGTTCCGGAAGGTAGCAGAGGCGCTGACGAGCCTGCGGTTGCCGAGAAGGCGCAGAGATTTCAGAATGGGGTTAACCAGTTGAAGGACATAGCGGAGCAGCTGGACAAAACACCGGCGCAGGTCAGTTTGAACTGGATCATCAATCGACCTGCCGTGTCCTCGGCCATTATGGGCGTGAGCCGCCTGGAACAGCTGCAGGAGAATGTCGGTGCGGTTGACTGGAAGCTTTCCGAGGAACATATGAAGCTTCTAAGCGACGCTTTCCCTGCTTAACTACGGCGGAAGAAGACTCGAATTGGGCGCTTTATGCAGGCATTTTCATTATATTTCGGGAGGAATGACAAAATGGCAGGAACGTATAAGGTAGATTTTCGTCAATTAGGCCGTACCGGAGCCAGGGTTTCGAATCTCTGTCTGGGTGCGATGAATTTTGGTTCGCGAACGGAAGAAAAGGAATCTGTCGAGATCATTCACCGCTTTCTGGATGAGGGCTTGAATTTCATCGATACGGCTAACGTCTACTCCAAGGGAGTATCCGAAAGCTTCGTCGGCAAAGCGATCAAGGGCCGCCGCGATGAGGTTTTTCTGGCAACCAAAGTGCATGGCAGGATGGGCGAGAAGCCCAATGACCAAGGGAACAGCCGCGTCCATATTTTGAAGCAGGTGGAAGAAAGCCTGAGCAGATTGCAAACCGATTATATCGATTTGTACTGGATTCATCGTCCCGACTTGAACACGCCTATTGATGAAACGTTGAAAACGCTTGATGATCTGGTGCGTCAGGGAAAAGTCCGCTACATCGGTCTTTCCACGTTTCCGGCCTGGCAGACGATGGAATCTATTATGATCAGCAAGCAAATGAATCTGGAGCAGTTTGTGGCCGAACAGCCGCCATACAACCTGTTTGACCGCAGTGTGGAGGAGGAAGTGGTCCCGGTTTGCCAAAAATACGGACTTGGCATTATGCCATGGGGGCCATTGGCTGAAGGCTGGCTGACAGGCAGATACCGCAAGGATCAGCCTTTCCCGCAGGATACGCGCGTTTCCCGCAAAAATGTAGATTTGAATTCAGGCTACATCGTGGATCGTCTGAACGCGATCGAGGCGTTGATGCCAATTGCGCAAGAGAAGGGAATTACCTTAAGCCAGCTGGCTCTGGCCTGGCTGATTCAACAGCCTGGCGTTACTGCGCCGATTATCGGGCCAAGAACCATGGAGCAATTGGACGATAATCTGGGAGCGCTTAATGTTGAATTGAACCAAGACGATCTCGACCGTATCGATGCGGCGATTCCGCCAAAATCCCGTGTTGGCGGGAAACGTCACTGGGAGTAAGAAGCCGAGCAACGTAAATCCTGGTGCAGCCTTTTCAAAATTGCTCTCTAAGAAAGGACCGCTTCGGGAAATTGAGCAGAGTTCCACGGGTACAAGCGGTTTAAATAAAGTACGGCAGCCGGGCTCGATCGTGAGCGCCGGCTTTTTTTGTGCCCACTTTCATTTGTGGATAAATAACTAATAAAAGAAATAAAAACATAATATTACATATTATTATAGATATAAATATGTTATTTAGAAGTAGTTCCTACATTCAATTACGCTTTCTTCAACGCAGGGCATAGTCTCCTAATAATCTGAATTTCAAATGATAATTACCAAATAGAGATAGTCAATTTAAAGCGTGCGTGATACATTGAACTATAGCATCAAACACCGTTCATTATAATGAACGGCTGCCCGGGAAGGGAGTGATGACATTTAAGATGAATTTGAGACCGTGTTAACATCATACAACTCAGGTCAATGCGATTGTCGATGGCAATCGTTTTTTCAACGCCAATGAGCAGGAGCTGATTCATTGAACATCTATGGCTATTTCGTAAACCTCTATCAATCCATCTTAAATCACCACAGCCAACTCACTTTGAAAAAAAGAATTGTCTTCATTTTTGCCGCCAGTACCTTTATTCCGTTTTTCTGTACGGCAGTTATTTCCTACAATGCAATCAATTCGATTCTGACAAGCAGACTCGAATCCGGTATCGAGAGCAATCTTGATCAAATTGTGCTGTCGCTTGAAAATTCCATTGACAATATCAATCATATCTCCCAGCAGCTTGCTTATCCAGGGAGCATAGCGGTCAAACTGGAAACCTATCTGGATACCGGCAACCCCAATATACGCCGCAATTTGGTCGATCAAATTAAACAGGAAATCAATCATGCTACGTTCACCAATCCCAGTATCGGTTTAACCATGTACTATCGGGAAAATGGCCAGGTGCTTTTCGAAAATTTCCCCCTGAAAGACAGTTTTGACATCGGGAATCTCCCTGCACTGGCGAAGTATTATAAAATTACGTATTTTGGACCGCATATCAGCAATCAACGGTTCACGAATGAATACGTGCTGTCGGCTACGCGGGAGGTAGATATCCCCGGCAAAGAAAGCCTCTATATCTATATCGAATCCGGCTATAAGCTTACCCAGAACATATTGCAGGCCGACCGGAGCGTCAAGAATACCTTTAACCTGATTATGGACAACAACGGAAAAATCGGATACAGCGAGCTGGAATCGGTATTTCCGGTTAGTTCCCGTTTTCAGGGCAGCATGTCCGGGAAGCAATCCGGTATGATTGGCGATTATTATTGGTTCGGCAAAAAAAGCAACCAGGGATGGGAATTCGTGACCCTGATCCCGGTTTCCGAATACAACAAGGAAAAACAACACTGGATCACGCAAATGGTTGTTTTATCTCTTATGTTCGCCATCATCAGTCTGTTGATTGCCTGGATGTTATGGAAGATGGTATATAAGCCGCTCAACCGGTTCAGTCTGGAAATCCGCAGCATGGCTCACAGCGATTTTGATTCCAGGTATGATGAAACCAGGATTCCGGAATTCGACTTTCTGCTCATTCAATTTCAAAAAATGAAAAAACAGATCAGGGAGCTGTTCGTGGAAGTAGAGCTAAAAGAAAAGCGAAGAATGGATCTGGAAATTGAAAAGCTCCGGTATCAAATCAACCCTCATTTTCTTATGAACACATTGGATACGGCCCATTGGCTGGCTGTTATGAACGGTCAGAAAGAAATTGACCGGCTTGTGCTGTCGCTTAATAAATTGCTGCATTATAATCTTGGGAAAATGGGAGTGGTCTCCACGATTTCTCAGGAAATCGAGTCGTTAAAAAATTATTTGATACTGCAGCAAATCCGCTATGATTTTGAATTCGTTGTTAGAATCCATGTGGATGACAAAATATTGAGTGAACCTGTACCAAGATTTATTCTGCAGCCCTTGGTTGAAAACGCTCTCTATCATGGAATAAAGGATAACGGCAGCATTCTGGTGGAGGTCAGATTCGATCAGGGAATCCTGATTTCGGTATTCGACAACGGAATCGGCCTGTCACAAGAAACCATCGACAAGCTGCTGGATCGGGACTGCCCGGCAGAGGAGCAGCTCGGTATGGGAATTGGCATCAATTATGTGAAGCGCATGGTAGATTCGCATTACGAAGGCAGAGCTCGATTAGACATCAACAGCATGCCAGGAGAAGGCACAACGGTTTGTTTGAGTCTTCCGGTGCAGAAAGAGGAGGCGCGAAATGATTAATGTGCTTGTAGTAGATGATGACAAATTGGTCCGCAAGGGTTTGATTTCGTCCATGCCGTGGGACGAGTTCGACATGAAGGTGGTTGGAGAAGCCAATAATGGAGAAAAAGCGCTGGAGCTTCTGGAAACCCACAGGATTCATTTATTGCTGACGGACCTGGCTATGCCCGTTATGAACGGACTCGAGCTGATGCGGGTCGTACGGAATCGGTTTCCAGATATCCATATTGCGGTCCTTACTTTGCACCAGGATTTTGATTACATCCAGGAAGCCCTGCGGCTCGGAGCGATTGATTTTATTGTGAAGGTGCAGCTTGAAGAAGAACGTTTCGAGGAAGTGCTGGGTCGGATTCACAACCGCATTCTCCAGGAGCAAATGAAGAAAACGGTTGTTTCTTCAAGTGCAGCCGGCATGGATCCTTTTGCAACCGATACGGGTTTTGCGCTTTTACCTGTAGGTGAACCTGACGATGTGGAATGGTTATACCAACTCATCGGCATCTCCGATTGGGTACTGAACGGGATTGATCATTATATATGGCTGTGGCTTCCCGGGGATGAGCCGGATAACGGAAAATCTTTTGAGATCATCATAAATCAAGCTCTTGATCGCAGCGGATGGCTGGTCATGCGTCTGGAGGGGCTGGCCGGGAAGTCCAAAAAGGAAGTGTTGAGCCTGCTTAGGAATTACCGGATGGGGGATTTGTTTTATGATTTTGATGACAGTCGGAACGATCTGCTGCACAAAAGCATTCATGAGCTGCCGAGCAAACCAAAGTCGTTGGAGGAAGAGGAATTCACCTCGCTAAAGGCTCGCTGGCTGTCCTTTGACTGGACCCAACAGGAAAGTCTCGAAGGTCTGAAGTCAGAGCTTATCAGGCTGCGGCTGCCCTCTTCCCGGCTCAATCACTTCCTTCATGAAATTGCCATGGATTGGAATCGGGTCTACGGCGAGCTATTGGAGTCCAACATCGAGCTTCCCGCCGTTTTTAAAAGCTGGGGCGAGGCTGCAAGCTGGCTTGCGCTTGTCCGTGAGACGGCATGTTTGCTGCAGGGCACGGAATATTCCTGGGAAGTTGTCAACAGCATCATGACGGCAGTCAAGATTGTGAAAGATGAGCTGGATCAGCAGCTGTATGCCATTGATGTTGCCAAAAGGGTCAATATGAGCCGAAGTTATTTCAATCAATGCTTCAAGGACATTGTCAGTCAATCGTTCAACGAGTACTTGCGGCAGGTGCGAATGAAAAGGGCCGAAGAATATTTGCTCCAGTCAAGAAAACCGGTTCAATGGATCGCTGAGCGGACGGGGTACGTGGATGTTAAATATTTCAGCCGCATATTCCGGGAATCTACCGGCATGACGCCCAGTGAATACCGAAAAAACAAGAGCAAGGCGATGAATGTCTGAGATTGGGTAGAAAGATGACCGGCTGCAGGAGATATTCGTCCAATGTTCACCCATTTTTATGATCATGCTTCAGATATAGAGCGCTTTCAACAGTGATAGAATAATCAATATTCCTACCAGAGACAAGAAGGGAGATTGCAACGATGGCGAAAAAAGGGTTCATCATTCTTATGGTTTTTGCGATCAGTTTGTTAAGCGCTTGCACGTCGGATACGCCAAGCAGCAGCAACACTGCGGCCACGGCCACGCCAGGCAATACGGCAGATACGGGGGAGGCGACCGATCCGTTCGGCAAGTATGAAGAAACCGTCAAGGTTTCGATTGGCCAATGTACCGATCCGACGAACAACAGTCTGCCGGAAGGGGATACGCCGGAGGATAACGTATTCACCAGAAACGTGGAAGAAGTGCTCAATGTAGACATCGAGTATGCATGGAGTGTCGCTTGCGGAGCCAACTGGGATCAAAAATTGGGCATATCCATTGCAAGCGGAGATTTACCCGATGCGATGGTTGTCAATCAATTAGCGCTTCGCGCTATGGTGGAAGCCGGACAGCTTGAGGACATGACAGAGGTATATGAGAAATATGCTGCACCAGGCGTGAAGGACGTCATTGACGCAACGGAAGGCTTTGGCATTAATGCGGCGACGTTTGACGGAAAACTGATGGCGATCCCGGGCTCCAAAGGGGGCGCAGATGGCGTTCACCTGATGTATATGAGAAAAGACTGGCTTGACAAGCTGGGTCTTGAACCGCCGAAAACGATAGATGAGTTCGAAAAAGCCATTCAGGCGATGACGGAGAAGGATCCGGATGGCAACGGTCAGAACGATACGTTCGGGTTATCCGGTCCCCAAAGCGGTGACGGCAAATTGAATGCTACATTCCTTGAATCCGGCAATAATCTCTATGGATTTGATCCGATCTTCTCCGCCTTCGACTCGCATCCGGGTTATTGGCTGGAGGGTGCGGACGGCAAGCCCGTGTACGGCTCCACGCTTCCTGAAACCAAAGAAGCACTGGCCAAGCTGCGCGACTGGTACGCCAAAGGATGGATTGATAAGGAGATGGGCATAAGGAAAGATTCAGCCGAGCCCATTGTTTCGGGCAAAGCAGGCATGTTCTCCGCCCCTTGGTGGATGGGTTACGGTCCAATCGTGGATATGGTTAAAACCAATCCGGATGCCAATATGCTGGCCTATACCCTGCCGCTTGATAAAGACGGGGAGTACAATCCGCATATCAACGCGCCGACAACGGAATTCCTGGTTGTCCGCAAAGGGTTCGGGCATCCTGAAGCGATCGCGAAAATTAATAATGTGGTTTTCCGGGACAGCGACAAATTGGAAAGCGATACGGGTCTGGATCCGGGACTTTCCCCGCTGCGCCTGGTTATGTCCAGATACGATAAATTCGAAGGAAGCGTAAAGCTCCTGCAGGAAGTGCTTGCCGGCGAGAAGCCGAAGGAGGTTTTGGCGGATCAGCCCTATGATCCGAATCTGCCGAACGAGTATGATGCGATTCTGAAAGTCAAGCTGGAACCATATGACAACCCCAGCATCGAATATTGGAATCCCGAGGCTGATTGGGGCGCTTTCGCCCGCGCCTACTGCCGATTGATCGGCGTAGCCCCGCTGATCGACAAGCCGATGAATAAAGTAGGCAGCCTGATTTATTCTCAAACCAAATCAATGGAAAGCAAATGGGCCAATCTGGAGAAGCTCGAATCCGAAACGTTCATGAATATCATTATGGGTTTCACACCTCTTGATTCCTTCGATCAATTCGTTGCGGATTGGAAAAAACAAGGCGGCGACCAAATTACCGCAGAAGTAGAAGAATTCATTAAGGAATAGCAAGCGGACTCCAGGCAGCGGCGCGGGATTGACCTAGCGCCTCTGCCGCACAAGTCCAGGGAAAGGAGAGGGACAGATGAGCACCAAATCATTTATCAAGCACTATTATTTCATGCTGCTTCCCGGATACCTGTGGGTTATCGTCTTCAGCATCATTCCGATGTTCGGAATCGTCATTGCGTTTCAGGATTTCACTCCGGGCAAGGGCATGCTGGGGTCCGAATGGATCGGACTGGATACGTTCCGTTATATGTTTACGCTTAATGATACCAAGACCATTTTTTTTAATACCATCTTTATCGCTGTCCTGAAAATCATCGGCAATTTGGTGGTGCCGCTCATTTTTGCACTAATGCTGAATGAACTGCGTATCGCCGTTATGAAGCGATGGATCCAGACGGTCGTTTATTTACCCCACTTTTTATCCTGGGTCATCCTTGGCGGTATTTTTCTGGACATTTTTTCGTTTCAAGGACCCGTCAATCAGATCTTCGCTGTTTTCGGCGTGGATCCGGTGCTGTTTTTTGCCAGAGCGGATCTGTTTCCTTACCTGGTTGTCGGCAGTGACGTGTGGAAGGATTTCGGCTTTAACACCATTATTTATTTGGCAGCCTTGACCGGTATCAATCCGTCCCAATATGAGGCAGCGGCCATAGACGGGGCGAGCAGGGCGAGACGGCTTTGGCATGTGACCTTGCCTGGCATACGCACAACCACTGTGCTTCTGGCAGTATTGAGTCTCGGAAACGTCATGAACGCCGGATTCGACCAGATTTTCAACCTGTATAATCCTCTTGTTTATACATCCGGGGATATTATCGACACCTGGGTGTACCGAACAGGTTTGTTGAATCTTCAGTATGGCCTGGCTACAGCTGTCGGCTTGCTGAAATCGGTCGCCGGATTCCTTTTGATCTCCGTCTCTTATATTTTGGCTTACCGATTTACGAATTACCGCATTTTCTGAACAGATTGGATGGTGGAGGGATATGGTCAAAGATACGACGGTCAGCTCCAAAGTGTTTGATGTGCTGCTGATTCTGATTTTACTTGCAATTACGATCACATGTATACTGCCGATCTGGTATACATTGGCCCTTTCGCTGAGTTCCAAGACCGCGGCTGCCGCCGGTCAGGTTTGGCTATGGCCCGTTGAATTCAATTTCAATTCCTACAATGAGATTCTGAAAGATAACCAATTTTTTCATTCTTTCTGGATCTCCATACAACGCGTGGCATTGGGCGCGGTATTGAATTTTTTTGTGGTTGCGCTGCTTGCTTATCCCTTGTCGAAGAGCAGCCGGGATTTTGGTCAGCGGAATGTGCTTATGTGGGTGCTGGTTTTCACCATGCTGTTCAACGGCGGATTGATTCCCTTATATTTGACCGTCAAGCAATTGGGCTTGATCAACAGCATTTGGGCGCTTGTGCTGGTGGCAGGTGCGCAGGGGCTCGTGTTCAATGTGATATTGGTGGTGAACTTCTTTCGCAACCTGCCGAAGGAGCTGGAAGAGGCGGGGCTGGTGGATGGGGCGGGTCCGTGGACCTTACTGTTTAAAGTATTTATTCCCTTATCCGTTCCGGTTCTTGCAACGGTGACGCTCTTCAGCATTGTCATGCACTGGAATGAGTTTCTATACGGCCTGGTATTCATGACGCGGGAGCAGTTCTATCCGCTGCAAACCTATATTCAACAGATGGTCGTCATGCTGGATCCGTCCACGATGACGGAGGATCAATACAGAAGGCTTAGTCAAATCTCCAATCGCACCCTGAATGCTTCAAAAATCTTTATCGCCATGATTCCCGTCCTGATCGTCTATCCGTTTTTGCAGCGCTACTTCATTCACGGGATTACACTTGGCTCCGTCAAAGAATAGAAGTGGAAGGAGGGCTCGTCCCATTGACCTGGTGGAAGAACAATAACTTGCGGATGATTCAAAACAACCTGCGGGAATCCGATGCCAACTTGAATGTCGACCGATTAATGGATGATCTGAACCGCTTATCGGCAAATGTGCTCATGCTGAATGCAGGCGGTATCGTGGCTTTCTATCCGACTCAGCTCGAGTATCATTATCGCGCGGCCTGCCAAAACAAGGATTTGCTCCGGGAAGCCATCGAGAAGACCCATGCCAACGGCATGAAATTCATCGCGCGTTTCGATTTCAGCAAAGCACATGAAACGATTTACGAGAAACAGCCGGACTGGTTTTACCGAACGCGGGCAGGCGAGGCCGTGAATTATCACGGTATCGTCCATACCTGTGTGAACGGCTGCTACCAGAGGGAATATTCGCTCAAGATTCTTGACGAGGTTCTTTCCAATTACGAGGTGGACGGCATCTTCTTCAACATGTTCGGCTATCAGACATGGGATTACAGCGGCACGCAGTATGGGGCCTGCTATTGTGACAATTGCCGATCGCGGTTCAAGGATCTATACGGATTGGAGCTGTCAGCACCGGATGATCCGGGAAATCTGAAATATCGGGAATTTCAGGAAATGACGACAAAGTCGATGCTCGACAGCATCTACGATCTGGTCCAAAGCAAGAACAGGGATATTGCCATATCTACCTATCATGAGCATAAGGTCGATATTGTCCGCAAGGAATCGAATACCGAAATTGGCCGACCTTATCCACTGTGGCCGTATTCCGCTTCCGAGAACGTCAAATCTCTCGAGGATTCCTGGGATGACAAGCTGGTCAGCAACTGCTGTATCAATGCTGTCGGGCTGGTGCACAGATTTACGGGCGTATCCGCGCATGAGGTCAATATTCGTCTGAAAGAGAGTCTCGCCAGCGGATCAGGATTGGACTTCTGCATTATCGGCGCGTTCGAGGATTACCCGGACCGCCATAATCTGAATACGGTCGCGGAGATCTTCAAGTATCACCGGGACAACGAGCAGTATTACGGGCGGTTCTTGTCCGTCGCCGATGTTGCTTTGATTAAGCCGGGGAAGCATTCCCCGGAAAACGGAAATGAGTATTTGGGATTATTCAAAATGCTGAAGGAACGCCACATCCTGTTCGATGTGGTCCATCAGCATGCATTAGCGGAAAGAGGAGAGGAGCTGAAGCGTTACAAAGCGGTTGTCATCCCTGGCATTTCCGAAATGTCCGAACTGGAAATGCAGCTGCTGACGAATATGCATCTGCAGGGCGTATGCTTGATTGCAACCGGCGGTTCCTTTACAGAGGGCGATGAAAACCGGGCTTTTTTACGGCGGATATTTGGGGTCATTCCCGAAAGTCTTCAGCTGATCCGGAAAGAATCGGCCTATCTGTTTACGGAGGATAAACAAGTGTTCAAGCGGTTTACGGAACGCGACTGGATTTTTCTGGGGGAGCAATTCTATCGGGTCGAATTGGAACCGGATGTCGGCCGCCAGCTTCCTTATGTGGATTCCTCCACGTTCGGTCCGCCTGAACGCGCATTCGGGCACCAAATTACAGACCAATATTACGGGGCAGGGCTGAAGAAAGAGGAGCTGCGCAAGTCCGCTTATATCCCTTGGCAGCCGGGGCAGCTCTACTATAATCACGGGTTCGCCGATCATAAGCAAATCGTGCTGGATATTCTTGACCATATGACGGAAACGCCTTGGGAACTGGAAACGAACGCTCCGCAGAATGTTGAGGTTTTCTTCAACCGTTTGGATGCGCAAACCTGCATTTTGCATGTATTGAATCTTTCAGGCTTCAATGGCGTCACCTATTTCGATCCATTGCCTGTTTCGGGCATGCATGTGAAGCTTGCCAATATGGGCCCGATCACTGAAACGACCAATCTGGCCGACCAGTCTTCCGTTCGTTTCGACAACGGAGGCGGCGGAGCCACTGTGCATTTACCGACATTGACCGACTTCGCGGCGATACTGATCAGGACTGCTGCTGCTGAGCAGTGAACAAGCCGATCCGTTCTTTTAGGGACTGGCAAATAGCATAGGGGAGGCGCCTTATATGTCGAAGGGAACCGATAACAGCTTGTGGTGGCGCAAGCCTATAAGAGTCATCCAACCCAACCTGCAGGTGAGAGATACGGCGAGGATTGACCCGGGAAAACTGGTCCGTCAATTAAAGGTGCTGGGGGCAAACACCATTGTTTTTAATGTCGGGGGAATATATGCCTGGTATCCCAGCCAGGTTCGTTATCATATAAGGAATGAATATTTGAGTGAGGACCGGGACCTCCTTCAGGAGGTAATCGATGCCTGCCGGGAGCAGGAGTTGAGATTTGTTGCCAGATTTGACTTCGGCAAGGCGGAAGACAGCGTTTATTTGCAAAGACCGGAATGGTTTGCAAGGCAGCAGGACGGAAAACCAAATTATATCGGTGTTTTTCGTCCGGGCGGATGGCCGCTGCTCCTGCACACCTGCATCAATGGCGGGTACAGAGGTAACGAGGTTGCGGTTCAGGTCCTGCAGGAGGTGCTGGATCATTACGCGGTAGACGGGATTTTTCTGAACGCACCGAATTATACGACGTGTTACTGCCATGAGTGCAAGCAAAAATATGCTGCTCTATACGGCGAACAATTGCCTGATGATGTTTCGCGGTTTGCCCAGGATTGGGCTGCCCGTTGTTATCACGATAACCTTTCCTTGCTGCGTGCGGCGATTAAGAGCAAGAACGCGGAAATGCCGCTTATTTTATATTATCAACTATCCCGGGAGGAATCGATTCTCGACCGGTCACCCTTGGCAGACATCATGTGCACCGAACCGCATGATGTATTGTCCCGCGGCAGGAGCAGCCTTCCCGAATGGTGTAATCCTGCGCTTTCGGTAAAGCTGGGCAGGACGATGGAAGGGCTGCCGAGTCCATTCGGGATTATTCATACCTCTCCCGGAATGGATTGGCGTCATACCGGCCTGCCGCCAGCCGAGCACAGGTTCTGGATGTCGCAGGTTCCGGCGAATGGCGGCCATATCTGGCATTCCTTGACGGGAATTCCCGATACCATTGCCGACAAGCGTATTCTTCAATCCGTAGCTGCGATCAATCATGCAGCCGCCGTCATTGAGCCATACATGGAGGATGCCAAACCGCTTTACGAGCTGGCTCTGGTCTGGAATGATGATCCATCGGGAGAGGGATGGTCCGATGCCTTGATGCAGAAGCATTTCTTGTTCGATCTGCTGATTCCCGGCCATATCTCCAAAGCCCGCTTGTCGAAATATGCAGCGGTTATTATTCCGGAAGGCACGAGCCTCTCCGAGCATCAAGTTGCAGACCTGTCCGGCTATGCAGCCGGGGGCGGAAATCTTGTCCTGGAAGGTCATCATCCGGATGAATGGAAGGAAATACTGCGTCTTCAGGGCTCGCAATTGAGCGAAGAGCTTGCAGCAGCCTATATCCGCCTGGACGGACCTGCCAATCCCCTGAGACGGGGTCTGGAAGATACCTCGCTAATCCCGCTTCGAGGCCGGGTAACGTACTGCCGGCCAGGCAGAAATACGCAGGTATTAGCGACGCTGGTCCCCCCTTTCTCTCCTTTGGAGAGTGTAGGCGCTCCGCCGGAGAGAGCTTCCCTGCCCGCGGAGAAAACGGATATTCCCTTGGCGATGCTGAATCCATACGGACAAGGAAACATCATGTACTTTCCATTTTCCCTGGGGCAGCTGTTGAGGCAGTACGGGCTGCCTGACCACCATACCTTGCTGTCAAACACGTTAATCATGCTGCTGAAGGATAAGCCGGTCATTGAAATCCAGGATGCCGAAGGGGTGCAGGCAAGCGTCTTTCAAAAGCATAATGATTACCTGATACATCTGGTGAACGGTACCGGACGGCGGCCGTTGGCTTCTTGCGTTCAGCTTCATGATGTAGCCGTTTCCTTTGCTGTTCCCTTTGATCGGGAGGCCAAGCAAGTTAAGAAGCTTCTGTCTGCAGGCGATGCTGAATGGAGACAAGAGGGGAACAGGGTAAGGATAAAGGTGGATCTTCTGAACACATGGGAATGTATTCATGTTTCCACAATGGAAGCATAAAGCTCCGAAATCTCTTGGCGCAGAGGAGGAATAAACAAAAATGACCACCCGCAGCAAAAAAATGATAGATTGCGACGTACATGTGGCTCCTCAGCATGTGGATGAAATACGAAAGCATCTCGATCCGAAATGGCATTGGCGGCCCCTGACAGGCGGCCGGGATTTGTTCCGCCATCCTACTTACGTGGACCGGACGGACGCAGCGCCTCCAAACGGGCTGCCGACAGGTTCCGATCCGGAGTTTCTGCGCAAGCAGTTAATTGATGAATACGGGATTACCCATGCGATTCTGCTGCATCGTTCTTTCGGCAACCCGATGCCCTTCGTGGAGTTTGCGACCGCCAAGGCAAGCGCCTATAACGATTGGGTTGCGGAAACATGGCTCGGAAGATACAACGCCGACGGCGTATTCAAGGGCTCGATTCAAATATCCCATCAAGATCCGGCCGCATCCGCACGGGAAATTGAGAGATGGGCGGGACATCCCCATATGGTGCAAGTGCTGTCTGATTCAGGAGCGCGGGCTCCATACGGGAATCGGATGTACGATCCCATCTATGAGGCCTGCCAAAAATATGATTTGCCGTTTGCGACGCATGTAGGGACGGATGGCATGGGCATCAATCTTCAGGCATCCGTCGGTTATCCGTCGCATTATATCGAATGGAGCACCGCTCACTCGATCGGTTACCAAACCCATCTGATCAGCATGCTGATTGAGGGCGTGTTCGAACGGTTCCCCCGTCTGCGGGTAGTGCTGGTTGAAGGGGGAGTATCGTGGCTCCCCACCTTGCTTTGGAGACTGGATACGCTGTACAAGCAATACCGCAATGAAGTTCCATGGCTGAAGCGGAAACCAAGCGAGTATATCCGCGATCATGTACGCATCACTTCCCAGCCGCTGGAGAGACCCGATGACGACCGGCATCTTCTTCGAATGCTGGAGCTGGCGGATGCCGAGCATATTCTGATGTTTTCCAGCGATTATCCGCATTGGGATTTCGACAGTCCCCGCCTGGCCTTTCCCAAGCTTCCCGAGGCGCTGCACCGGCGGATCTTCTACGAAAACGCCAAGGAGTTCTACAAATTATAGGACCGAATGGAGGCAGTGCCAATGGAAATCATAGATTGCGATGTTCATGTCTATCCGCGGAATGCGGAGGAAATCAAGCGATATTTGCCACAACCGTGGAAACACCGGTTTCATATATGGAGCAACGCCTACTATGCGGAGAAGGTGGAAACAAACCGAACGGTACCCCCGAATGGTGCAGGACCGGGAACAGATCCGGATTTTCTGATCCGGCAGCTAATCAAGGAGGAAGGTGTTGCACAAGCCATTCTCCTCCCCCGGGCAAATGTATCCATCCATCACGATCCCGATCAGGCCGCCATGGAGGCAAGCGCTTATAATAACTGGCTCAGCGACACCTGGTTGACTTCGCATAATCCGGATGGCGTGTTCAAGGGCTCGATCACGATCGCGCATCAGGATCCCGCTGCTGCAGCGAAAGAGATTGAAAAATGGGCAGACCATCCACATATGGTACAGGTCATCATGGATACGGGAGCGCGCGCTCCGTTCGGCCAAAGACATTATTATCCCATTTATGAAGCATGCGCCCGATATCGTCTGCCGCTTGCGGTCCATCCAGGCACAGACGGCATGGGAGTCAACATTCTGGCATCACAGGGATATCCATCCCACTTTCTGGAGTGGTATGCAGGATTTTCGCTGTCGATGCAGGTGCATCTGCTCAGTTTGCTGACGGAAGGCGTATTCGAGCGTTTTCCTGAATTGAAGATGATATTTGTAGAAGGCGGCATTGCATGGCTTCCGGCATTGATGTGGCGTCTCGATCAGGAGTATAAGGGGCTTCGATCGGAAATTCCCTGGACGAAGCAAATGCCGAGCCTGTATTTGAAGGAGCATGTCCGTTTTACGACGCATCCTCTGGAGCGTCCCGAGAAGGACGGGGATTTGACGGATGTGCTGGCCATGATGAATTGCGAGGACCTGCTCCTCTATGCAAGCAATTATCCGCATCAATACTGCGCATCTCCCCGGGATTTGCATTTTCTGCCCGAGACGTTCAAGCCCAAAATATTTGCCCAAAATGCAAAACAATTGTACCGCTTGTAAGCGGAAAAGAAACAAGCCAGGCTCCATAAGGGGGGAGATCAATGGGAAGACATAAGGTGTGCTTGGTCAAGGAGCTGCCTTCGGGAATGAGCAGAATCGAGAGAATCGAAAACCGCTCGATAGGGTTATACAATATAAAAGGCGAATTTTACGCGATTCGCAACAGCTGCCCTCATCAGGGCGCGGAATTGTGCCAAGGGAAAATCCAGGGCATGATGCTGCCCTCAGATCCCGGCGAGTATCTGCATGGCAGGGAAGGCGAAATCGTCCGCTGTCCTTGGCACGGCTGGGAATTCGATATTAAGAATGGCAAATCCGTATTCGATCCGTTTCGCTGCCTGGTCAAAACCTATGCAGTGGAGGTTGTAGGGGAGGATGACGAGGCAAGTCCCGGCGTGGAAACCTTTCCGGTCGAAGTTGAGTCGGGTTGGATCGTGGTAATCGTATCGTAGCTTGGGGCCAGGGTCGAATGACCTGGTCAGCTTTGGAAAATGAAGGAGATGCAACCAATATGACAGATGAAACGGCCACGGAAACTCCTTGGTATCGGCGGACCTTGCGGTGGGGGCAGACCAATTTTACGGAAATGGACCCCGGCCTCATCGACATGGACATGTGGAAAGAATATTGGCGTGAAACGCGGGTTCAGGGGCTTATTGTCAACGCGGGAGGCATTGTCGCTTATTATCCCAGCTCCTTTGACTTGCAGTACCGGGCTCAAGGTCTGGGCGACCGGGATTTTTTCGGCGAGTTTACAGCTGCAGCCAGAAAAGAAGGATTGACCGTTCTGGCCAGAATGGATGTAAACAGGGCTACTAAAGACTTCTATGATAGGCACCCCGACTGGTTTGTGGTGAACGCCCAGGGGGAACCTCATACTTCCAACGGCCGCTATTTTTCCTGTGTGAACAGCGCTTATTACAAGGAATACATTCCTCAGGTGCTGCGGGAGATTATCCGCCTTTATCAACCTGACGGCTTTGCCGATAACAGCTGGACCGGCGTCAACCGGCAGATTATTTGTTTTTGCGATAATTGCAAACAGAAATTCAAGAAGGAGTATGGACATGATCTTCCGCTGTCGCAAGATTGGGATGATCCTGTTTACCGGAGCTGGGTCAAGTGGAGCTATAGCTGCCGGACGGAAAACTGGGATTTGTTTAATAAAGCCGCTCAGGAAGCGGGAGGCCCTCATTGTTTATGGCTGGGGATGGTTCATGGCAGCCCGATCAACTCTCATTCCTTCTGCGATTTGAAGGTCATCGGGGAACGATCCAGAATTGTCATGTGCGACCATCAGTCGCGGGATGCTCTGAACGGGTTTGAAATGAACGGACTAAGCGGCAACCTTCTTCACACGCTTGCAGGCTGGGATAATGTAGTTACGGAAAGCATGGCCAGTTATCTGCGCGGACCGCATATGTTTCGAAAAGCAAGCAATCCGCCGAAAGAAACCCGAATGTGGATGATCGAGGGAATCTCCGGCGGCATTTCCCCCTGGTATCACCACATCGGCGCTGTCCATGAGGACAAGCGCCAATTTGACAATGCTCCTCCAGTCATGCAATGGCATGAGGCGAATGAAGAATATTTATATAATCGCCTGCCGGCAGCAAATATTGGGCTCGTGTGGAGTCAGGACAATACGGATTTCTACGGCCGGGAAGACGTTAAGGAGAAGATCGCGCTCCCATGGAGCGGATTCGTCAAGTCTCTGACCCGCGCAAGAATTCCTTATGTGCCGGTTAACGCCGACCATATCGCAAGGGACGCGCAAGGCCTGGATGTCCTGATTTTGCCGGATTTAGCGGCAATGACCGACGAGCAGTGCCAGGCGGTCCGGGAATTCGTGGAAGCCGGCGGAAGCCTCGTATTTACCGGGGCCACCGCGACACTGGACCAGTGGGGTGAAACAAGAAGTGAATTTCCGTTGGAATCCATAACCGGGATGAAGCATCTCCATCAGATAGAGGGGAATTCAGCAAACAAGCCTTTTAATCTGGAGGTTTATGACGGTCATAATTATTTGAGATTGCCCGATGACCGGCATCCGGTGATCCAAAGCTTTGAAAATACGGCAATTCTCCCGTTTGGCGGAAAAGTCCATATTGTACAAACAGGCGCGCAAATGGAAAGCGTCGCTGCCTATATCCCGGGTTTCCCCATCTACCCGCCGGAATTCAGCTGGATGAGAGAGTCCGGATCCAATATTCCAGCCATGCTTGCCGGAGAGCATGCCGCGGGAGGACGCCTGTTTTACTTCGCGGGAGATGTGGACCGTTGTTACGGCCGATTGCAAATACCGGATCTGGGCGATCTTTTGTCCAATGCGGTTAAATGGGCCGCAGCCGGTACCATTCCGCTCAAGGTGGAGGGACCCGGTTATCTGGATTGCAAATTATATCGCCAGAATGAAAGATTGATCCTTCATCTGGTCAATCTTAGCGGGACTAATCAGACGCTCGGCTATCTGGAGGAAAACCTCCCTGTAGGTCCGATCTCGGTTTCTATCAAAGTTGATGATATCGTTCCGGGCCGCGCAAGCTTGAAGGTCCGGAATATAAATGTAAAACCCGAAATAAAGGATTCCTGGGTTGCGTTCCAAATCGATTCGATAACCGACCATGAACTTATAATATTGGATTGAGCCTTGGCGCGTATTTCACTGCAAAGAGCTGTCCCCCAGCCATGAAGCGGCTGGGGGACAGCTCTTTTGCTGATTCTTGGCTTATTCCCATACAATTAATTCATGCATATGCAGGGAATCGATTCGGATTTTCGCCCAGCCATTCCGGATTTCAGGCTTTATTATCATGCCGCTCACCCTGAGTGCAGCGCTAACCGGGGTAAAGCCATCCAATTTGATGGAAACCTCTATGGGGCCAACCGGCAGAACTTCTTCCAGATACCCTGGATTCCGGCTGCCGCTGAGATTAACCAGATGGAGCATTCGCCTGCCTTCCTGGCTGTACAGCTTGCAGTCCAGGTAGCCCGGGCCTTCGACTGTGAAGGGAGTTTTGTCTCCGGCTGCCCACTTCACCGCATTGGCGAGCAGATCGCCAAGGTCCGGGAGACGCGATAGACCATAAATGCGATCTACGTCTCCGGCAAAATAGAAAATGCGTCCGCCTGCGGGATGCTCCCCCGCCAGCATGGCCGGAATGTCTGTGCGCGGCTCTCTCATCCAACTGAACTCCGGCGGATAGATGGGATAGGAGGGGATATAAGTCGCAAGCGCCTGCAGCATCCCCTTCGACTCTACGCGCCGGATCGTTCCTCCGAAAGGGAGAATGGCCGTCTTCTCGAAGCCGTTCAGCACTTGATGGCGTTCCTCGGGCAGCCGGAAATAATTATGCGCTTCATGAAACTCCCAGCTGCCGCTCAGGTTTCCCGCGCCGCCCTTGGCCTTATCCAGCAGCGTAACGCCGGTAATCTCCTGCAGCGGGAAGTATTCCCGCAGTTCCCCCCATTCGTCGAGCGTGCCGGCTGCGCCTGTAATGACCAGACTGCCCCCGGCTGCCGCAAAATCCCTGATCGCCTCATACTGCGAATCGGTGATTACCGCCAGATCGGGAAGTATCAACACATCCAGCCCCTCCGCGTCTCTGGGAATATGGTCGGCATGTACAGGCACGAACGGCAGTCTGGCGCGGGTCATCGCCTGGACGAAGCCATGCCAGGGCAGGGCGACCCGTTCCTCGACCTGATCGCGACCGTAGAATTCCGTATTCTCCTGGCTCCAGACAAGGCCGATATTTGCACAAGGACGCCGGTTGTACAGGTATGACTCATTATCCTTATGCCACTGCATGACAGGAGGGGCGTTCTCGAACTGGCGTCTGTCCTCCTGAAGTGCGCCGACGTGATGGTACCAGGGAGAAATGCCCCCTGCAATTCCATCGATCATCCACAAGCGGGATTCCGCCGGCGGGTTGCTGCCCTGACGGAACGTACGGACCCCGCGAACATAATTGGACATGCTCTCGGGAATGACGGTATCCCAGCCTGCAAGGTTATGCAGCAAATGTCCATTGAGGCCGTTCTGCTCGAATCCCGTATTCCCATCCCGGGACTGGTGGTCGCACATGATGATTTTCGAGCGCTTTCCCACCTCCTTCAGATCACAGAAGGCAGTATGAGGGTTGAACGGATCGGCATTGAACATGCCCAGCCACAAGCAATCGGTTCCGCCAAACTCATGTGTGATCCTGTTAAACAAATCCCAGTTCTCGATGCGGCAATTATAACTCCATCTGATCCACTGCCGGTATGCGGGATCGTTGTAGTCGGATGCGGAAGGAAGGTCAAGTCCCGTCTCCGCTTTAAATTTCGTCTTGCAGCTGCCGCAGCGGCAAATGATTTTGCGGGACGCTCCGGTCCAGCTGTTGTCGGTGAAACCGTCGGGACGATAGTTTGCTATAATCTCCTTCAATACCTCGGGGATATAGTCCTTGTAATAACCGCTGTTCACACAGGAGATGTAACGCCCGTTCGATTGCACCGGCTCTCCCTTGTCGTTGACGACAAACCAGTCCGGATGGGCGTCATAGAAATCCTGGGTAGCCCGGTTAATATCCATTCTGGCCAGCACGGCCAGACCGGCTTGTCTGGCCTCCGCGACGAATTCTCCCAATAAATCGCGGTCTCCGAGACCTTGAGCCCGATATTGAAGAGCGAAGGAGCTGGGATAATAAGCGACGATGCCGCCTGCATTGACAATAACGCCCTGTACGCTCGTTTGCTCCCAGTATTCCTTCCACCACTCCTTGTCCCAGTTGAGAGGGTCCATTTCCGTCAGATTCGTTTGTCCCCATCTAAGAGTGCGCTCATACCAAGGCTTTTTTGCATCGGGCATTGTCTGCTTATTGTTTTCCATTGTCATGGTCATCCGTCCTTTCGAGTCCGTTTGTACAAATCAATGATTTGGAATTTGTAGGAATTGATTTGAATTCGCTTTCACCCTTTATTTTAAATCGGAAATAGGGGAATATCTATTAACGATCAAGCTATTTTTTGTATAATTCAATGCTGGCTATGGGGCCGGCATTTTATAGCGGCCGATAAATGATTGCGTTATACTAGATAAAGAGTTTTCAGGAGGCGTTGTTCGTGTTCAAGCTGCATACTTGCTACATTTTTCAGGATAATCAACAAGACTGGCATATGGAGCCTTCCCAGGTCGCGCTGAACGTACTGATTTATATTTCGGAAGGCAGCTTGACCTATTGGGTCAATGGGGACACGATCCATTTGAAGAAAGGCGATGTGTTGTTTATTCCTGCCGGGTCGGTGCGTGGCGGGGAAGCGGCATCCGGTGCAGGCCATCAGCGGTTTGCAACCCATTTCAGCCTGAACGGGGACGACAATAATGAACTGCTGCCTTTGCTCAAAAGCGGGAAGTGGCTAAAGACCAGGGTACATGGAGAGGACTATTTCAAGCAGCGGTTCTCGCTTCTGAACCATCATTCGCTGATGGAGGGAGCCTATCAGGAATTGCTATGTCACGCCATCCTGCTGGAAATGCTGATCATTATGAATCAGGACCACGAGCGCAGGCAGATTCCGGTCAAAAAGCTCATGCTTGTCGAGGAGCTCAAAAAATATATACAGCACAACTATAGGAAGGCCATTACGTTAACCGAGCTTTCGCATGTGATCGACCGCTCTCCGAGCTATATCACCAACTTGTTCAAAGAGGTGACGGGAGCTGCTCCCATTGAATACCTTCATTATATAAGGATCTCGAAGTCAAAGGATTTGATGCTGTCCGATCCGTCCATCCTGATCAGAGAGGTTGCCGAATTGACCGGTTTTTGCGATCAGGCGTATTTCAATCGTATTTTCAAAAAAGTGACGAGTGTGACACCTACCCGGTTTTTGACCGAGCTGAGAATATACAAGGGATAATAGGAGGGCCGTTCCAGATATTCATGGCTCTCAAATTTGACGGAATAAAGGGATCTTGACAATAAGAATTGCCCTGACTATACTCAGAGTGAACGTTCGGTCTTTTATTTTGCAAATGATTTTTTATGGAGGAACGCGATATGTTTGAGAGATATAATAAGGTGCAGAAAGCTGTTCTGGAGACAACCCTGCGAATTATTAATGAAAAAGAACTGCAGGCGACCTCGATGTCTCTGATTGCCAAAGAATCAGGGGTATCGACCGGAAGTATTTATCACTATTTCAGCAGCAAGGAAGATATCATTAATGAATTATTTAAAGGCATCGTCATGTTTAACGGGGAAGCCGTAATGAAGGGTGTCCATGAGCTTGATAGCGTTCAGGAGAAATTTCAACGGGCATGGATAAATTATTTTCGGCTCAGCCTGGAATACCCGCTCGGCTTTCAGTTTATTGAGCAGTATTCTTTCTCGCCATATATTTATCAGTCCTCAAAGGATGAAGCCTATAAGGGCGGCTGGTGCGGGCCCATGACGAAAATTTATGCGGAAGCTGTTCAACAGCAATTGTTTATTGATCTTGAACCCAGGCTGATGGTTCAGATGCATATTGGCACCGCAGTTTACACGATTAAAGGGCATCTGCAAAACTATCTCGAGCTGACAGATGATGATATACACAGGATCATTCAATCCTGCTGGAATTCGGTTCTCAAGTAAAAAGAGCGAAAATCAGGGTTTTCAACCTGATTTTTGTTGCGATGAATCGATAGGACGTTTTGTTCAAGCTCATATATTCCTTCAAAAGCAGAGTAGAACGAACATTCGATTTAGTTCTTCATATCCGGGAAGCATGAGTATGGAATTGGTGTTCCTTCTTCCAGCCTCCTCCATAAGAAATGCTAAAAATATCTTTAGTCTAGACAATGAAATAAATTGTGCTACTATATAAATGTTAGTTAATTACGTTGTGCCCGTAATGTTTCTCATAAGGAGTGATAAAAATGGAGGCAACAACATTTGTCTTGTTTGGAGCCACAGGAGATTTGGCCAAGCGCAAAATTTATCCTGCATTATATAATTTGTTCCTTGATCATAAGTTAAGCAAGTCATTCACCATCATTGGTCTCGGAAGAAGAGAATGGTCTGATGAAGCTTTTCAGGCACAAGTCGAGCAGTCGCTGCATACGTTCTCCAGAAGATCAGCTGACGATTCCGCGTCAATCAAGGCTTTCATAAAAGCTTTCCGCTACAGCGTAATGGATGTGGAACGCATTGAAGATTACCACAAGCTTCTGCAGGTCGTCGAGCAGCGTGAGCAGGAATTGCATTTGCCGGGCAATCGGATGTTCTACTTGTCGGTTGGTCCTGAATTCTTCGGGAAAATAGCAGCAAGCATCCAGGAAAGCGGGCTTGGTTCGGCAAAGGGCTGGAAACGGCTCATCATCGAAAAGCCTTTTGGACATGATTTGAAGTCGGCGCAGGAACTGAATCAGGAATTGGGCAAAGCGTTCAAAGAGGAAGAAATCTTCCGTATTGATCATTACCTCGGCAAGCCTATGGTGCAGAAGCTTGATGTTCTGGAGCAATCCAATCCTGCCCTACAGGACATATGGACAAATCAATATATTGCCAATGTTCAAATAACAGCCAGTGAAACAGTCGGCGTTGAGGAGAGGGCAGGCTATTACGATCATGTCGGAGCGATCCGCGATATGTTTCAGAACCATATGCTGCAGCTATTAATGACGCTAGGAAAGAATGACGGGCGAATCAGCAAACGTCAAGTGATGGAATCCGTAGAACCTTTACTAAAGGAAAACGTTGTTAATGATGTGGTTCGCGGCCAGTACACTGCCGGCAGCATTCAAGGGAAGCCTGCAGCCGGTTATAAGGATGAACCCGGTATTGATCCGTGTTCGACGAATGATACCTTCGTAGCGGTCCGTTTACGAATCGACGATGTTTTCTGGCGGGATATTCCCATTTATATTCGTACGGGAAAAAGAATGAAGGAAAAATCAACGCGTATTGTGATTGAATTCAAACAGCCATTCAAGCGCAGCTATTCAGCGCAGGAGCGGACGGCACCGAATCTGCTGATTTTTGAAATTAGCCCGAACGAAGGCGTTACTTTGCAAATAAACCATAAAGATCTGCCAAATAAAGGTGTGACCTCCACCATCCCAGTGGATCTTCATTTCAATCAGAGCGGCGAGCCTGAAGCTTATGAGAATCTGATTTATGACGCTCTGCAGGGAGACCCGACGTTCTTTGCCCACTGGGATGAGGTCGAATTAGCCTGGAAATGGGTTCAGCCCATCCTGGAAGCATTTGAAGAGGATCTTGTTCCTCTTCATCACTATCCGGCAGGCACTTACGGGCCGGACGCTTCCGATCTTCTGCTCGCGGAGGACGGCAATCATTGGTGGTTTGACAGCAAGCCCGTTCCCCTCGCTCAGAGGATACCAAGAGAAGCGTATGCCTGACACTCGGACAAACACAACTGTAATTAGAACTATGGCAGAATTGCAATGATTTTATGCGGGGATGTATGATTCGGGCAGCATTCCTGCAAAATATCAAGGATGGTTACGTCTGGACCGGAATATCAATGGATGGACTAATAAGAATCCAGGAAACTTTACAGGAGGCGATGAAGTGGAACGTGAATTAGCGTTGGAGGTTGTTCGTGTGACGGAGTTAGCAGCGCTGGCATCCGCACCCTGGATGGGCCGGGGGGATAAGATGAACGCAGATGACGCGGCAACTTCAGCGATGCGGCTTATGTTTGATTCTGTATCCATGGCAGGAACCGTTGTAATCGGAGAAGGCGAAATGGATGAGGCGCCGATGCTGTACATCGGCGAGAAGCTGGGCAACGGGCATGGGCCGGAGGTAGATGTCGCAGTCGATCCCCTGGAAGGCACGACACTTGTGGCCAATGGCTTGAACAATGCCCTGGCTGTCATTGCGATCGCAAATAAAGGGAATTTGCTGCACGCTCCGGATATGTATATGGAGAAGCTTGCCGTCGGACCAGCATTGGCCGGGCAGCTCAGTCTGCTCGACCCCGCAGAGGCCACTTTAAGAAAAGCGGCTGACATACTGAATAAACAGGTTTGCGATTTGAGCGTTATGATATTGGACCGCGAACGGCATCAAGATCTGATTCACACCTTGCGGGATATCGGAGTGCGGATCAAATTCCTGTCGGATGGCGATGTGGCAGGGGCTATTGCGCCTGCATTCGAGGAGACTGGGATCGATATTTATCTGGGCTCTGGCGGCGCGCCCGAGGGTGTGCTGGCCGCAGCAGCATTGAAATGCTTAGGCGGTGAATTCCAGGGCAGATTGATGCCCGAGAATCAAGCACAATACGACCGCTGCATCGAGATGGGGATTATGGATCCGCTCAAAGTCCTGTCTATGGAGGATTTGGTCGGGGACGATGATGTGATTTTCTCGGCCACCGGCGTGATGGATGGCGAGTTTCTCAAGGGTGTACGATACCTCCCTGATCAACACGCGGAAACTCATTCGATGGTTATGCGCGCCAAAACGAGAACCATTCGTTTTATCAAGGCGATCCATTATTTGCCGAACAAAAACCTGCAGCAAATAGGAAGCTCTGCAAACATATCAGGTCAGACACCGTAATTAATCCATACAGTTTGGATGAACCGCAATCTCCGTGCGGGGGGCTTGCAGACATAAAAGCGAAAAGCGGCTGAGCAGGGTTACATCCTCCTCAACCGCTTTTTTTCCATAAAGCAGCTGCTTTCATCTCATGGATGGGCCGCGATCCAATCGGCAATTGCCCGGTATTTTGGCGCATTCGCTGCCGGTTGCCCCGTAAATTGCTTGGCGCCCCAAGCTCCGCCCGTCGACCAGGTTCCAGCATTCGTGTAGTGGCTGAAGAGAGTGAAATAAGGTGCGAATTTATTCAGCATGTAGGTGTACTCGTTATAAATGTCCGGATTGCCGCTCCATTGGTCGGCATTGACCAGCAGATGCTGTCCGCCCTCATAGGTGCCAAGCGGGACATTATATTTTTGAGCGATCGTCACGGCAGGCAGTACCCGGTCGTTGAACGTTGCATCAATATCCTGATGGAACGCGCTTTGAATATTCGGGCTTGCCCCGTCAAGACCGCTGCCGACATATGGCGCAATGGCAAATAAATCCGCTTTTTGACTAGTCGGGTTCCAGGCGGTGCTGTTGATGACGCTGTTGTAGCTCTGATCGAAAATATCATAGTTGCCGCTGAACGAGGCTACTCTCACGACTCTTGAAGACAATTGGCTGCCGAAGACATTGGCGAACTGCTGCCAGATATGAACTGAGCGGTACAGACTGAATGCGCCGCCTTGATACCATTGATTGGAGCCCGGCAGACCATTGATGACGCCTTGGTCGAGGGTATACTGGAACTGCGTGAATCCCCCGTTCCAGGTCTCATTGGAATATTCGACATACACTTTCAAATTGGCGTTGAGCTTCTGCTTGATGAGCGTTGCGAGCTGCTGTGCATACGAATCGTCTGACAGATGGGGCAAATTGATCCACATATCCTTATTCGTCCTGTTGCATAGATCAATCATCCATTCGTAGGCGAGACCCGCTTTCATCGGATCACCCGACCCGATATAACCGATATCGCTGTTTCCGGGATCTGTCGGCAGCCTCCGCTGCGACCAGGTCTGGATTTTGGAGTTATTCGTTCCGCCCCAATCCATGAACCGGAGGGTCGAATACGGAGCCAGCTCGCTGATAAAGACAGGATTCCAAATATCCGTCCCGCTTGCATACGCGGTCGACCAGTTCACGCTGGTTTTGAAGGGTGTTTCTCCACTCCATGAAGCAAGAAACCAGAAGTTGGTGCCGATCTTCATCGTGCCACTACCGCCGCCGCCATTATTGTCTGTTGTGATGACAAGCTGCGGCGTATTCCCGCTTTCCCGGGACTGGTATTGTTCCCACGTTCCGATATTGGTGCCGAAGCCCAGCGTCAAGGAAGATTGCGATGCGCTGAGCTTGTTTTGAACGGCAGAGGTGACATCGAATTCATAGTAGCCGGTGCCTGTAACCGATTGACTGGCGATTTGCGTTCCGAGGCTTGGCTTCGCTCCGCCTTCGTTCCAGCTTTCCGTCGACGCGCCGCTGACGATCAGGGTATGGTTGAGGACATGTGAGGAATGATAAATTCGGACCTTCGCATTCGTTACCGTTCCGGATAAGCCAGTCAAACTGAATTTTGTGAAAATGCTGTTCCATTGACTGGCGTACAAATTCGCATTTGTGCCTTCAGTACCGTCACTTTGTGTATCCGTATCGGCAGAAGGAGTGATGGTTGTGATCGCAGCCGCCTCCGCGACTGGACCGCCTTGATATAGCGTCATTGTAAAAAGCATGAAGACTATCAGCAAGACCATGTAACTTTTGCGCATTAATAAAATTCCTCCTTATTGAGCGGATTTGTATTCAATAAGCGCCTTCACCCCCTTCACCCATTAAGGTATCAAAGTTGGGTATGGAGCGTACCGCGAAAACGGTCTTCTGCACAGTGCAAAATTGTCGCCAATATATCCGATTCAAACAGATTATGACATTAAATGCCCTGTATAACATTCAGATCCCAGCGGCAAAATATTACATAAAGTGGGTGTATGGTCATGCTGAAAAAAGAGAACCGAATCGTACTGGCGATCCTGATGCTGCTCTTGATGATCGGATGCCGCAACCCGAAGCAGGAAGAACAGGATTTGATGCGGATCAAATCCGCAGACAAAGACAATCCGAAAAAGGTCATTTTGCTGCTGGTGGATTCCTTGATGCCTGAAGCGATCGACCGGGGAATCCGTCAGCACAAGCTTCCGGCTATTGAATTTCTAATCGAACATGGTCAATATTACAGAGAGCTTGTAAGCTCGTTTCCCACGATGTCCGTCACGATCGACAGCTCGCTCATTACCGGAAAATACCCCGATGATCATCATGTGCCGGGTCTCACCTGGTACTCAGCCGGCCTCAAGAAGCTGATCAATTACGGGACCGGGCCGATGGAAGTGGCCAGACAGGGAATCAATCCGGTACTGGCCGATGCGTTGATCCATTTAAACGGGAGTCACTTAAACAGCAAGCTGCCCACGATCTATGAGGATTTGGCCGGGCAGGGGCTGACATCCGGGTCAATCAACGGGCTGATCTATCGGGGAATGTCCAATCATACAATATCAATTCCGGCATGGGTGCAGGGCCCAACCTCTTTGCCCAGGGAAATTAAGGTGAAGGGACCGGATTTATTGGCCCTGGGTTCATTGTCCAATCCCTTTGAAGGCTCCATCGATCTGCCCGATGGCCTGTTCAATAAAATGGGGTTCAATAATGACTTTGCTGTAGAAGCCGTCAAATATTTGATTACATCCAATAAACTGCCGGATTTTTTGTATGTATACCTGCCTGACTTGGACCGCAAGCTTCACCGCAACGGTCCTTCCGAGCAGAATGGGGTCATTAAGGTGGATCAGCAGCTTCAATCCTTGCTTCAGGCATTCGGCTCGCCGGAACAAGCCTTGAAGGACGCGGTCATTATCATTGCCGGCGACAGCGGAATGACCCAGATCCTGCCGGATGCGCAGAATCCGGTAATCAATATCCACAATATGTTTGAAGACGCGAGTGTGTTAAATCCCGGAGAAACCGTGGACAAGGGGATCGACATTGTCCTCGCCGTCAATGAAACAATGGCTTATGTGTATGCCGTACATGCAGACCGTCCGATAAGAGACGTGGCCAAGGGATTACAAAAAGATCCGCGCATCGATCTGATTGCATGGAAGGAAGAGGGCTGGATATACGCGCAGCAAGGGGCAACCGCCAAACAGCTCCGATTCAAAGCAGACGGAGATCTAACCGATCCCTATCATCAATCGTGGAAGGTCGAACAGGACAATGAGGTACTGGATCTGAAGGTGAATGCTGCCGATCATTCCCTCGCTTACGGTGAATACCCCGATGTGCTGAAACGGCTGTCAGGCGCGCTGAATTCCCATCAAGGCGAGTTTCTGGTTGTCACGACCAAGCCCGGTTACGAACTGGCGGACAGAAGCTCTCCGACGCATATCGGTGGCGGGGGGCACGGCTCTATCCGCAAAAGGGAATCGCTAGTCCCCCTGATCATCAGCGGAACAAAGAAGCAGCCGCAATATTTGCGAATGGTTGATTTAAAGGCCTATTTGCTTGAGCTGTTAAAGAAAAAAACGCAAATTAACCATTAGCCCGGGAGGGATTCCCGGGCTTTTGACATTCATTCCCCGGAATTCCCGGGGCAAATCGAAGCATTTGCGGTTGCAATTTCTCAGGAGAGATGCTATATTGCTAATTTCGATAATGATGGAACGATTAAACCTGATTTTTGAAAGGATGGAATCCATGTCTTCCGATATCCTGCAGCATGTTTCTCATATAACCGCGCTCTTCCCGAGCTTAGCCGATATATCCATTCAGGATTGGAGCGAAGAGGGGATCGCCATCATGGAGATTCAGCCCAATTATGTCATTGACGAAGGCCAGTTTCTGGAGTATGCGGTACTCATTCTCGAAGGCACGGTAAGAATGTATAAAATCAGCAGCAGCGGAAGAGAGATCACCCTCTACAGAATCAACGGCGGCGAGTGCTGCCCCCTTATGATGGCCAGCATCCTGGGCGAGAGCGAATATGAAGCCTCGGCCTCCGTGGAGAGCCCGAGCGTTGTGCTCGCCATTCCGGTACATATATTCAGGGATTGGATGGACCGGTACAAAAGCTTCAGACAGTTTATTTTCAAAATGTTCGCCAAGCGGTTATTCATTATGTCCAATCTTCTGGACAGCATCAATTTCAAATCCATCCGCGGACGGGTTGCCGAATACCTTGTCCTGATGACAGAGGATGGGAGCGACAGTCTTGCCATAACCCATGATACCTTGTCCGTAGAGCTGGGAACGGCCAGGGAAGTGATCAGCCGGACCTTGAAATCCTTGCAGAAGGAAGGTCTCCTTAACGTGTCCCGGGGAAGAATTTCCGATATCAGACGGGAAGGGCTTAAAGTGTATGTAGAATAATTGGCTCGTTATGTGACATTGTTACGGATGGCTCTTGTTCAATTTGCTATTATCGTCTTGTGGAAGCGAGATAAACAAATATGAAATGAGAGGAGCCGCTGGTCATGAAAAATGTTGGAGGAGCAGATCGTTTTATTCGCATCGTGCTGGGTATCGCATTATTGTCGCTGTTTTATTTTATGCCCGGTTACTGGAAGCTGACCGGGTTGGTTTCGCTGCCGTTCCTGTTCACGGGACTCACGCAAAGATGCGCCATCAATCAGCTGCTTGGACGCAATACCTGCAGGATTCGTTAAATCATATCAGGTGAGTGATGTGGCATTTGGGATGGGCGCACATTCTGGCTTTAAGAGGAAGTATGACAGTCTGTTGTCATACTTCTTCTTATATCATGTTCTCAGAAATGATTCACATACATTGCCTTGTCAATAGGAGAGCGACCTGGAAAGGAGCATGTTATGTTATCGATGGAAATTGAAAAGCTGATTACAGTAAAATCGAGAGAAGATTTGAGGTATTGGTTACAGGAGAATTGTAAGACTGAAAAATTTTGTTGGGTAGTCGTCAGTATGACGCCCCACCCCGATACTTTGTTATATCTGGACGCGGTCGAAGAATCTTTGTGCTTTGGATGGATCGATGGAGTCAAAAAGAAAATATCTGAAACGGGGCTGGCGCAGAGACTGTCCCCCAGAAGTAAAAAGAGTTCATGGACCGAATTGAATAAAGAACGTGTCCGCCGCCTCGAAAAGCTGGGGTTAATGCAGGACGAAGGAAGAAAGGTGCTTCCTGACATGGGCTGCGATTCTTTTAAAATAGACAGGGTTATAGAGCAAAGGCTAAAAGAGGATAAGCAAGTGTATGAGAATTTTATGGCATTCTCTGCGCTTTATACAAGAGTTCGGATTGACACGATACAAAGCAATAAAAATCAGCCGGTATTATTTGAGAGCAGACTAGATAAATTCATAACCAACACTAAAGAAAACAAAATGTACGGTCAATGGCATGATAATGGACGTCTTCTGGATTACTAAGAAAAAAATATTTATTTATCTTAAGGTACATAAATGATATAATAGTTTTGAATAATGGTAAATTAACCCAGAAAAAAGTCATCGGGAGGAGTGATTCATTTTGCAAACTCTGGCAATCATCGGAGCAGGTCCAGGTCTTGGACTTTCATTAGCCAAGAAATTCGGCAATCATGGTTTTCAAGTTGCGCTGGAGTCTGTAAAATAGTTTGTGTAAACTCTCAAACCCATTACAATGGAAGAATAAGAGAGGTTGGGGAGAACACATGGGATTATGGACGAAACAGCAGCTCCGGCAGTTCATCAAGGAAAATAAGTTGGTCTCGGCACAAGATGCACAGAATGCATTGAAAGAGCTGTTTGCCGAAACGCTGCAGGAGATGCTGGAAGCCGAGATGGATGAACATCTGGGCTATGAGAAACACGACATGCAGAACAAACAAACGACCAACAGTCGTAATGGCAAGAGTAAGAAGAACATCGTCAGCGAGTATGGGGATCAGGAGATTGCTGTTCCTCGTGACCGGCAAGCGGAATTCGAGCCGCTTGTCGTCAAGAAGCACCAGTCCAATGTAACGGGGATTGAGGATCAAATTATCGCCCTCTACGCCAAAGGTGTCAGCACGCGAGACATTCAGGATCACCTGCAGAATCTGTATGGCATCGAGATCTCGCCCACCTTCATTTCCAACGTTACGAACAAGATCATTCCCCTAATCAAAGAGTGGCAGAACCGGCCCCTGCAAGGCGTGTACGCGGTTGTTTTTCTGGATGCCATTCACTTCAAGGTGAAGCAGGATGGGGCCATCGTGAACAAAGCAGCGTACATGGTTATCGGCATCGATTTGGACGGCAACAAGGATGTGCTGGGCATGTGGATTGGCGAGAATGAGTCGGCCAAGTTCTGGCTCAGTGTTCTCAATGATCTCAAGAACCGGGGTGTGCAGGATATTCTCATCATCTGTGTCGACAATCTGACGGGTTTCAGCCAAGCGATCCAAGCCTGCTACACGAAGACGGACATCCAGAAATGTATCATCCACCAGATCCGCAACTCCACTCGTTACGTCTCGTACAAGGATCTGAAGAAGGTAACAGCTGACCTGAAGCCGATTTACAAGGCCGCGACGGAGGAAATGGCGCTGCTGGAACTCGATCGCTTTGAAGAAACCTGGGGGAGTAAGTACCCGCTTATTATCCGTTCATGGCGCACGAACTGGGACGAGCTCGCCACCTTCTTCAAGTACCCACCCGAAATCCGCAAGCTCATCTATACCACGAATATCATTGAGAGTTACCATCGTCAGCTTCGCAAAGTGACGAAGGGAAAAAGCATCTTTCAGGGCGGATGAGTCGTTACTAAAAATGCTATATCTGGCCACCATGGATGTCACCCGTAAATGGACAGGCCGTGTTCAAAACTGGGGTCAAATGCTCCTGCAGCTCTCGGTCTTCTATCCGGATCGCATCGGGCAGCATTTACGATAAATCCCCCTCGGGGGGAGCCTTCAAAAAAGAGTTTACACAAAAGATTTGACAGACCCTTGCGCTGGTGTCGCGAACACAGGAGAAGCTGGATCAATACTGTGAGCAGTTAAAGGAAATGGGAATTGAGGCAGCAGGATTCGCAGCCGATATAACCAATAAGAATCAGCTCCTTCAAGCTTTTCAGCGTATTCATCATACATATGGTTCCATTGATGTCCTGGAATACAGCCCTCACAGCGGTAATATGCCGGTCACCTCGATCCTGGACACGACAGACGAGTCGGTTATTCAAGCTTACAACAATCTGGTTCTCGGGGCTGTCAACAGTGCAAGACAAGTCATACCCGGAATGCTTGAGAGAGGAAGCGGGGCTTTATTGTTCACAACCGACCTGTCGGCGATGAATCCCAGTCCTATCTTCGGCAATGTGGGGATCGCGATGGCGGGCCTGCGGAATTATGTTCTGAATCTTCACGACAAGCTGTCGCCGAAGGGGATTTATGTAGGCCATCTCTCCATCAGCCCGTTAATAAGACGAGGAACCAATTTTGACCCTGATTACGTAGCTGAAGCCTGGTACAATCTCTACGATCAGAAGACGGTAAATGAAGAAACTTATCCTCAAGGCGTCATGCAGCACTTGAATTAATGATCAGATATATGGCAAAAAAGAACATCCTCTGCGGCAGCAAACGTGAGGATGTTCTTTTTCTTGTTTTACTGCCAATAAAACATCCAGGCGATCAATTTATTCAAATCGAACGGATGACGGACGATGATGCTTCCCCAGAGAGCGGCGCCAAGCGTCGTAATGCTGACAAAAAGCGCTTTATCCTTCTTGCCTGATTGATTGGACCACATCCTCCACATACCGACTGCCAGAAACAAGATGAATAAAAAAATCATCAGGCTCATGTCGGCGTTTCACTTCCCTGCGAATGATTTGTCTTCCTCAGCCAAGAGCATACAATGAGAATGGCGGGGAACGCGATCGCATATAGCGTGTAGTAATTGAATAAGTATTTCTGGATCCAATCGACGTTCTCGACAATGTTTTTGAACAACAGGGAATAGGCGGAAATGATCCATACCAGTGGATAGGCTACAACGGCTCGCTCTTTAATCTGGAACAGCTGGCATATGGCAAGTACCGCGCAGTAAAACAGTAGGCTTAATTTAAGGCAGACGATAAGAAGGATGTTCACGGAAATAATCGATTCCAAATGCTCGACGAAATTCGTAAACTGCATTTCGCGGAAGATGATAAATACGGGATAGATAAGGTGAGAACTCCGCTCTACTCCAAGAATGCCAATCGTAAAAAAAACACACATGCTGAGAAGGAGTCCCGCACCCCCGATTCCCGACAGGAATATAGCTTTTAACCGGCGCTGGGCAAATGGAAATATCATCATAAAAATGACAGTCTCCATAAAGGGAAAAGCAAGCGCATAGCGGGTATGGATGAGCGTGTCCCAAGGATGAAAGACGCCAGGAACGTTGAAATTCTGCCAATCCCATTCTCTGATCATCACCGAGAAGGGAATCCAGAATGCCAGATTAACAATTGGGGCCAAAAACTCGCTCACCATAGCGATGGTTTCGATTCCTTTCACAACCGCATACGCACATACGAGCAGGATCATGATATTGAAGATCGACAGCGGTGTCCGGGGCATCAGATTGATATGCATGAAATCACTGAGGTTGCGCGTTACCCAGGATGCGACTTGGATGAAGAAAAGGATGTACAGGAGGGAAACCAATCCCCCGGCCCATTTGCCCAGCACCTGCACTGCGATTTGTACAATGCTCATCCCGGGAAACCGGCTGGACAAATACAGCCAGAAGCAGGACAATATCAGGCCGTACAGAGCAGCCCAGACAATTATAAGCCAGCCGTACTGTTTGCCACTCGCAATAAGGCTCCCCGGCAGCAGGATAAACGAGGTGCCGATGATGTATACAAAGGTCAGATTAAATAACTGCCACCCACTCAATTGAGCGTTCTCCATCTATTGGCTCCCTCTATTCTTCAAGATATGGTGTACTGGTGTTCCCGGTCGTTGTCATCCTGGAGCTGACCTTAATCGTGACCTTGGTCTGACGCCATGTCTTTTCGTTACCGCCATTATCCTGGATGCCGAGCATATCCCAGCCTTTTGTTTTGCCCATCTGATCCAATGCGAGCACCCTTTCTTCCAGCTTCCGGTTAAATGCCTCCTCGATTAAATGCAGATTCTGTACGGTCATCTTGCTCGTTTGCTGGTTGTTCAATATTTTCAGGTCGCCAGTAATTTGGAAAGAAAGCTCCGATGCGGGCTTGATCCATTTGCGTTTAACATTTAAATTCTTCGCCGTGACATCTACGTGCTTGCCCTTGATTTCCACAGTTTCTGTCAGTTCTCTGTACTTTTTATTCATGATGAAGAACAGGATCTTCGATTGCTCGTCGATACGGCCAACCATACGGGAATGGATGAGCACGGCTCCTACTTTGAAGCTGATTCCGTCTTCGCTTGCATCGATTTCTTCCACTCTGTCGCTATTGGAGGAAGGCTTCTCTCCATGATAATGAATGATGGGCAGGATCGTTGGCGTATGAAGATTGATATCCTTGGCCAAGTCTTTAAACCGGATTGGATAAACACTCATACTAAAGTTGGGTTTATATTGATTCGACAAGGCGCGGATAAACCGGCCCGGTACTCTGTCCAAAGGCGTGAAGCTGTTCATGACCGTGTGCATTGGACTATCCGTAATAAAAACAATCAGACTTGACCGGCGTTCGGGGTTAAGCTCGATAAAATTGATCAGATCCAATATCCCTTCCCGGGCATAGCGTTCGGATATCAGGTAGCTCTGCAGATGGGCCGTAAAAAACCGCCTTGGCATAGAGGTGCCTGTCTGCTCCGTGAATCTTCCGTGGCTAAAATCCCTAAAGTGAAAGGTATACACAGCAGCTTTCGTCGCAGCGCTTTGTCTGGTTGACAGACCGGTCGGATTAATGACCTGGTAATAGGCGAGAAGGTCACCAGACTCCGGATCCTTATCGACTCCAGCCAGGCTTATAATCGCAAGTGAATTGATTTCTTTCAAATCCCAGCAGCCGGTACACAACACCAGCATGAGCACAGCGATGAATATAACTCTCATATCAAGGCACCTTCTTATTTATCGACCATCCGTTTTTTGGGAAATCGCTTCATCATAAACCGTGGAACCCGAACCAGCGTATCTTTCCAGTCAGAGAAGACGACGGGGGCCAGCGGGGTGAGATATCTCACGCCAAACGACCGCAATGAAGCGAGATGCACCAGGAGAAAAAAAACGCCGCACATTAAACCGAATAAACCCATTAATCCGGCCAGAATCATAAATGCGAACTGTACAAGTCTCTGGGAAATCCCGAAGCTGTAGTTGGGTGAGACGAAATTGGAGATGGCCGTCAGAGAAACGACAATAACCATTGCAGCAGAGACAAGTCCCGCTTCCACCGCAGCCTGGCCCAGCACAAGCGCTCCCACGATCGATATGGATTGTCCGGCAATCCGCGGCATGCGCAGTCCCGCTTCGCGTAAAATCTCGAAGGTAATGATCATGATCGTAGCTTCGGCAAAAGCTGGGAAGGGCACTTCCTCGCGCTGCGCGGCCAAGCTGATTAGCAGCGAAGTAGGAAGGAGCTCCTGATGATAGCTTACCACCGCGATGTAGAGAGCAGGCACGAATATGGAGAGCAGGAAGGCAAGCATCCGCAGCCAGCGCGACAGCGTAGCGATATCCGCCCGCTGATAATAGTCTTCGGGTGAAGTAAAGAGCTGAAAAAAGGTAATCGGTCCGATAAGCACAATCGGCGTGCCATCCGTAACGACTCCGATCTGGCCCTCCAGCAGCTTGGCTGTGAGCGAATCCGGACGCTCCGTGCTGATGAGCTGGGGAAACGGCGACAACGCCGTGTCTTGAATCCATTCTTCGATATAAGAACTCTCCAGAATACTGTCCGTATGAATGGACTTGAGCCGTCTGCGGAATTCATCCACGGTTTGCACCGAAGCGATGTTGTCGATGTAGGTCAGATAGACCTGGGTATGGGTTTCAGTTCCGATCACCAATTGCTCAAACACCAGATGCTCGGATTTCAATCTTTTACGGATTAATGCGACATTCCGCTCGATATCTTCGACGAAGCCTTCCCGCGGACCGCGAATGGAGGCCTCTGTTGCAGGTTCGGATACGCTTCGCGCCTGTGCCTGGGCTACATCGTAGCTAAGATAGTACTCGTCGAAGGCAGGAATAAGCAGGCAGTGTCCTTCAAGAAGATTGCGGATGCCTTCAGAGGCTCCCGAGCATTCTCTCGATTGCACCCTGGGTATGAACGACTTCAACCACTCGATGGGGTCATGCGGTGGTTCCGCCCCCTGACTTCGTACCATTACAGGCTTTAAGATGAATTCGTCAATCTGTTCCGAGGATACGATTGTTGAGATATAGAGGCAGGATAAGCTCAAACCGGAAATCAGCTCGAATTCATGGCTGACAAAATCAGGCGATTGTCCGAGCCGTTCCTTAATTTGATCGACGACCTGTCTGCCCGTGTCTTTGAGAATCAGGATGATGCCCTCCTAACCAGCCAGCTTGCGGTTTTGTTTATCATTATCCAATTCAGGAAATATTATGCGGCGGGCAGTTGCACTGGAGCGGCTGTGCCACTTATGATATAGAAAAAAGCGCACTACCGCTTTCGACTGGAGGAGCCCTCTTCATGCTGGAGCTTCATAATAACAAAGATATTCCAATCGGCCTCATAGGCGCTCCCGAGCTGATGGAACCCATTCTCCGCGTTCTGCGGTCTTTTCCATCGTTCCGGCCCATTGTTCGTCAGACAGAGCATGTCGAGGATATGATCCGCAGCGCAGCCGGGCTGCTTGGCGAAGTGGAGGTGCTTTTCATGACCGACCCGGATACTTTCAGGCTTGTGAAGGAGAGACTGCCATCGGCCGTACCGATGCATTATTTGCCGTTATCGGGCGCGGGCTTCTTCAAGGCGCTGTGCCGGCTGCTGATGCAGGCTGCGCAAGGATCGGCCGCGCTTGAAGGCGTGACGGTCGATACCTTTCCGGAGGACATGATCAGGCACATGATCAATGGGACCGAGCCTGGTTCGATGCGAATGATAAGCATTCGCCAGACAGACGGGTCCTCGGCAGATGAGATGTACCAGTTCCACCTCCGGCATTATCAGGATGGGAAAAGCTCGGCGGCATTGACGGCGAACCGCCGCGTTGCCGAGCGTCTGGAGACGATCGGTATTCCCTGTGCCTATATGGAGCCGGCCGACAACGATATCGTCGTTGCCCTGGAGCGTGCCCTGTTGTCCACGGAAACCAGGAGAAGCAAGGAATCGCAAATCGTTGTCGGCATGGTTGTCATCGACAACTTCGACGCTGTCATACGCAGCTGCAGCTCCGAGCACGAGGTACAGAAGCTGCGGCTCGACGTGGAGCGGACCATGCTCGATTTTATCGAACAGCTGGACGGCTGCCTGACGCCGCTTGGTCCCAATGAATTCCTGTTCTTCACGACCCGCGGACTGTTCGAACGGGAAACAGGCGGGTACAAATATATCTCGCTTGCTTCGAAAGCCCAGAAACGGTTCGGACTGTCGCTTAGCGTCGGCATCGGCTTCGGCGTATCCGCCAATGCGGCAGGAACGAACGCCCGGGCCGCTCTGCGCAGCACGAAAGATGCGGGTGGAGGCACCTGTTTCATCGTCCGTGAGGATCAAACCTTCATCGGGCCGCTCGAAATGTCCGAGCCGATTCAGTACGATCTCAGCTTTGGCGACTCGTCATTATTGAAGACGGCGGAGGAGGCGGGACTGACGACAGCGTACTTAAGCCGCCTGTTCGCCTCCGCATCGCGGCATGGCAAGCTTGACTATACCGCCGGCGAGCTGGCGGGACTGCTGGATTTGACGACACGCAGCGCGAACCGTCTGCTGGTGCAATGGGCGGACGCCGGTCTGGCAGAGCAGGCGGAATTGCGCAAAGCGGGGAGAGGACGCCCTACCCAGGTATTCGTCTTCTCCTTTTTGCGCACGCATTTGTCTGAGCATGGAATCAGCCTGAGGTCATAAGCAGCAAGAAACGATCAGCGAGAGGAAAGGTGAGGGCGATGACATTTGCAGAATCTCCGGCAGGCAACATCGGCTGGCTGGAGCGCCGGGCCGACGAGATCAGCCATATGCTGCAATGCCCGGTTACAATCGAGGATGCGGAGCACCGCGTGCTGGCATACAGCATGCACAGCGGAAGCACGGATGCGATCCGGATCGCGACGATTATGAGCCGGAGGGTGCCCGAGCATGTCATCCGCAGCTTCCATGAGGGCGGAGTCATCCGGAGATTACAGAAGGAAGAAGGTCCGCAGCGTATCGAGGCGAATGAAGAGATTGGCCTGGGTTCCCGCGTGGCCATCGCCGTTAGAAGCGGCAAACGCGTCATCGGCTATATTTGGGCGGCTGAGACAGACCAGCCTCTGTCAGAGTCAGATATGGAGAAGCTGCGCCGGGCAGCCGGGTCTATCGCGGGCGAGCTGCAGCGTCAGACGGAATCGCGCTGGCGCTCCGATCTGAGCCAGGATATGTTCCTGAGCCGGCTCGTTGAAGGGTATTTTGCTACGGAGGCCGAGATCCGGCACCAATCCGGCTGCCTGAAGCGACCGCTGCCCGAATATTACCGCATTGTTGCAGTCGACTTCAATCTCGACGCTTCGGCCGTATGGCCGCTCCTTAATCAGGCCGGCGGAGTGATTGAGGAGGAGACAGGCCTCTACAGTCTGGCCCATGCAGCAGTCGGGGAGCGCGTATTGTTCCTTGCCGGTGATGCGAAGATGCTCAGCAGCCCGGGAGAATGGAAGGCATCGCTGGAACATTTGGCCGACCGGCTTGCCAGGGCGTTTCCGGATGTGCAGGCAACGGTCGGAGCCGGCGGATTGACGGCAAGGGAGTACAGCCTGGCCCCGCGCAGCTATGCGGAAGCGCTCAAGGTGATCGGCATCCGCAGAAGGTTTCCACGGGCTTCAGTCCAGGAGCTCGTCTATGAAGAGCTGGGCTACCGGCATTACCTGCCCGCTGTAGCGGAGACGATTGAGGCGGAAGCTATCGTGAATTCCCACGTCAGGCTTCTGCGTGAATATGACCGCGAGCATCAGGCGGATTTGACCCATACGCTCTCCGTGCTGCTTGACTGCGACTGCGGCGTCCGCGAAGCGGCCGAGAGGCTGCATATCCATCCGAATACGCTGGGCTACCGGATGGTGCGGATGAATGAAATCAGCGGCATCAATCTGAAAAGCATGTCGGACAAGGTCGCCGCTTTCCTGTATTTGCAGAGCGGCGGCTGAAGAGCACCCAACCAGACAGATATGCCGGACGAAGGTTTGTGGAATTTCACAAAAACCGTCCGGCATTTTCTATGCGCGCCACGATGTGGAAAAATTTCTTCTCCTATATACTGGGTTCAAATCAATATAACTTACCAGTTGGAGGATGATTCAAATGATAATTGGCGTGCCGAGAGAGATCAAGAATAACGAGAACAGGGTAGCTTTAACGCCCGCAGGTGTGAGTGCATTGACCCGGCAAGGACATGAGGTGCTGCTGGAAAGTTCGGCCGGTACCGGCAGCGGCTTTGCCGATGCGGAATACATAACCCGGGGAGCGAGGATTCTGGACAAGGCTGCAGAGGTATGGGGCCACGCGGATATGATCATGAAGGTCAAGGAACCGCTGCCGGAGGAATACGGTTATTTTCGGAAAAATTTGATTCTCTTCGCTTATCTGCACCTGGCTCCGGAACCGGAATTGACCCGTGCGTTGCTGGATCGGGAAGTATGGGGCGTCGCATTCGAGACGGTTCAGCTGGACAACCGCTCGCTGCCTCTTCTTTCGCCAATGAGCGAAGTGGCGGGACGCATGGCGGTGCAGATCGGCGCGCAATTTCTGGAGAAGACGCATGGAGGCAAGGGGATCCTGCTGGGAAGCGTACCCGGAGTTCAGCCGGGCGAAGTCGTGATCGTGGGAGGAGGTATGGTCGGAATGAATGCCGCCAAACGGGCATTGGGAGCGGGAGCCCGCGTTACGGTGCTGGATGTGAGCGCGGAACGGCTGCGGATAATCGACGATCTGTTCACAGGCCAGGTCACGACGCTGATGTCAAATCCATACGAGCTGGAACGGGCGGTTCGCAAGGCTGACCTGCTGATCGGAGCGGTTCTCATTCCAGGCGCAAGGGCTCCGAGGCTGGTCAGCGAGGAAATGGTCAAGAGGATGGCGCCCGGTTCAGTTATCGTCGATGTGGCTATCGATCAAGGCGGCTCCATCGAGACCGTCGACCGGATTACGACCCACTCCGATCCTACCTATGTGAAGCACGGAGTCGTTCATTATGCCGTGGCGAACATGCCGGGGGCCGTTCCGCGCACCTCGGCGCTCGCGTTGGAGAATGCGACGCTGCCTTACGCGCTGAAGATAGCCGGTCAGGGAATCGCTGCAGCCGCGGCGTCTGACGAATCGCTGGCCCGCGGCATCAATACCGCCTGCGGCTCCATTACCCACGAAGCGGTCGCCCGCGAGATGAAGCTCCGGTACGTTCCGGTCACGGAAGTGGCCGCAGCCCGCCCGACAGCCTGACCGCTGTATGATTTACAGTCAGGACCGCTGACCTTCCTGGTTGGCGGTCCTTATATATTGCCAAGAACCGCTTTATCGAATAGAACTGCCAGCTCCGCGTTATACGACTCCAGGTCGACTTTGCCGGCAATGCCCGAATGCGCCGTATATTCTCCAATGGCCCCCTGAATAGCGCTCGCCATGACATGAACATTGAATTCACGAAATTCCCCGCTCGATTGCCCATCATACAAGATCTGATGAAGCTCATGAAGAAGCGGCTCCTCTTCATCGTCGCTCAGCTTATAGTAGGGAATATTATCAGGCGTCCGGGCATGAAAAACAATCTCGATCAACGCGGTGTTGTGCTTGGGACGCGTAGCCTGATAAGCGAGACTTGCGGCGATAAAGCTGTGCAGCTTTTCCCGGGCGGTTGCTGCAGCCCGGGTTCTTTCCAATACATAAGCTGCGGCATCGGTGACCAGCATGATCAGCGTCTGGTCCATCAGATCGTTTTTGTCTTTAAAATGGTAAGAGATCAAAGCGGTGCTGATTCCGGCTCTTTTGGCGATTTGGGCGAGACTTGCATGGACGTAGCCGATCTCATCCAGCGTGGTGATTGCTGCATCGACAATTTGTGTGCGTCTCGCCTCGGTGATGAATGATTGTTTTTCGTCCGCTTTTTTGGTCATGCTATTTCTCCTTGGTTGTCTGTTTGGCTTTAGAGGCGGCCTTACCCCAGAGGACAAACAGGATAACGACCGCCACTACAGCAATGTTAATGCCAATTTTGACGGGATTCAAATCACTTATACCGCTCAACCAGTCATTAACCGTCCCGTCGGAAAGCTTGCTGACAAGCTTCACGAGGAAGAGAATGCCGACAATCAGCAATCTTATAGCGAGTATAGCCGGAATAATGACAACGGCCATACGAAGTAGATCCCGGCCGGAATCCCTGCGCATCAGCAATAATGGCGCCGCAATAAGGCACATAACGCCGCCAAGCACCATCAGGACCGGCTGTATCCAACGATACCAGGGAAATCCGGGATCGTCCAGCGCATTATTGTAGAAAAACCAGGTCGCCCACAAGACGACAATACCGGCCAACGCACTAATGAGCGGCAGCAGCTTTGCATTCCAGTCCGGCTCTCCGGTTCCCCGCTGTTCCCCGTTTTTCTCATTCATGGTGAGCACCATCCATTCTTCGATAAATTATTTGATTGATAAAATAAAAATTTGATTGATTAATCAGAATATAACTTGTGAAGCTTCCGGTGTCAATAGGCGTCTCAAAGGAAGGATATAAGAAAATATTCGCGAAGACATTAGAATCAGGAAAAGTAAGGGTAAATGGCTGACCGTAATCAATTTGATTGTAAGGGGATGCGACATGGACAATTTGGAATTGGTGTTGGATGCCAGGGCGACGCTTGGCGAAGGTCCCAGCTGGGATGCCGGCAAAGGGCTGCTCTACTGGGTGGACATTATGGAATCGCAAATCCATATCTTCGATCCCGGGTCGGGAACGGACCTGAAATACGAGATTGGCCAGTATGTCGGGGCGGTCGTGCCCGACCGGAATAACGGATTTGTTATTGCCGCCAGGGACGGATTCTTCCGGTTCGATCCCGCAAGCGGCCTGCTGCATCCGATTGGCGACCCGGAGGCGGGGATAGCGGCCAACCGGTTTAACGATGGAAAATGCGATGCAAAAGGAAGGTTCTGGGCGGGTACGATGGAGCTGACCGAGCGGAGTCCCGGCGGCGCCTTATACTGCCTATATCCGAATGGTGAGATCGAGAAGAAGGTGTCTGGCATTACATGCTCCAACGGAATCACGTGGAGCCCTGATCACACGACGATGTATTATATCGATTCACCGACGAAGCAGGTCAAGGCCTATCCGTTTGACCACGATACCGGGCGGCTTGGAGAAGGGCGCGTCATCATCACGATTCCGGAGGGCGAGGGATCGCCGGACGGCATGACAACGGACATGGAGGGCATGCTCTGGATCGCGCAGTGGGACGGTTACTGCGTATCCCGCTTCAATCCGGAAACCGGAGAGCGGCTGCTTAAAGTGGAGGTGCCTGCCGCGCGGGTAACCTCTTGCGTTTTCGGCGGAGACCTGCTTGATGAGCTCTACATTACGACGGCAAGGACGGGGCTGCCCGAAGAGGAGCTTCGACAGCGGCCGCTGTCAGGCGGAATTTTCCGCTTGAAGCCAGGGGTACAAGGGCTGCCGAGCTATTCGTTCGGCTCATGACCATGAAATGATGATCCTAAATTCCAAGGAGGCAATCAAATGCAGTTAATGTATGAGCAGAAGAAGCAGCTTCTGGAGCAGGGCTATGTCAAGGTACCGGGTGTGGTGCCCAGGATCATGGTAGAGCAGGCCATGAAGGCGATTAATCATTCGATCGGCAAAGGCATTCCGGCTGATCACCGCGGGGCCAACTACTGCAGAGAACTGGAGACGGAGCAGATCATTACGGATTTGTTTAACAAAACACCAGCCAAAGCGCTTGTCGATTCACTTGTCGGGGAAGACAGCTATCATCCTGTTCAGCTCGGACAGATTGCGCTTCGCTTCCCTGATTATCCGGATCATCCTGTGGATGATCATCATGGTGCGCATCTGGACGGCGTTCTTCGCGTCAAAGACGGCGTTGCGCAGAACTTCACTGCCCTTGTCGGACTTATCCTCAGCGATAAAACCGGGCAGCACCAAGGGAATTTTACTGTGTATCCGGGAACCCATCGGGCCTATGAGGCCTATTTTCGCGAGCATGGCCCCGAGATTTTATTCCAGGATGAAGGGTTTCAGACGATCCACCGGTCAACCAATGTGCCTCTACCCAAGCCGGTGCAGATTACGGGGGAGCCCGGGGATTTGATCCTAACGCATTATCAGCTTATCCACGCGGGGGGCATGAACGTATCCGAGCGCATCCGCTATTCCCTGTACTTCCGGGTCGATCATATCGACCGCAAGAATGACTGGAAGGCGCCGCTTATCGATATGTGGCGGCACTGGCCGGGCATGCAGCCGATGCTGCTATCCACAAGCAGCTGACAAGCCGCGGATTAACAAAATAGAGCGGAAGGACCGGGCCTTCTCAAACCAGGAAAAATCCCCTCAAGGCGGACAATGCTTCAAGGAGTCTATAATAAGACTCCCGGCATCGTCAGTCTGGGGGGATTTTAATTAGAGCGGCAGATCCCGTTTGCTGAATGCAGCGATACCGGCGGCGAAGCCGGCTATGCCGATCACAAGCAGAATAATCGAGGCCAACAGCGGGTCGCCGCCGCCATTTACAATTTCGCCTGGCTTGTATAGAGAAAAGACTGAAACGAACCTGAGCCATTCGACGCTGTCGCTTATTTTGCCGAGCATATCCAGGCCGAACATGCCGAAGGTGAGAACACCGGAAATTCCCAATGCTTTCTTCTCATCGTTGGCAAGCGAGGAGACGAGGAAGGAGATCCCGCTGACCGCAATAAACAGCGTCCAAGCGACCGCATTCATCAGTATGAAACGGGAGCCGTCAAATTCGAACTGATCGCCGATAAACCAGGCATATCCAAGAAAGCCCGCCGCTGTAGCAACGACCATAATCAGCAGAAGTCCCGCAGCCAGCACGCCTGCCTGGGTCGCGGCAATGCGCTGCCGGGTCGTCGGGGTTGACAGCAGATACGCCATGGAGCCTTGATCAACCAGCCTTGCCATAAGCTGTGTCGAAAGCATAACGCTGAATATCGCAAGCAGGAGGGGGAGGATGAGCCCGTAATACTCCCCGGAGATGAAAGCTTCCATGCTTCCGAAACCGCCCTGAATGCCGAACGCGTTCACCAGACCATCGGGCATCGCTTCCATCAGGTCATTGAGAGCACCTGTATTATCAGCGATTCCGGGATAAAGCCAGAACATGAGCAGAATATAGAATGCCGAGCCGAAGGCGTAATTGCTGATGCCTTTGAGATTGATTTTCATCATTTGCTTGAAAAGAGGGAGGTTCATCGAACGCACTCCTTCCGGTCATAATAATGCATAAAAACATCCTCAAGATTTTGCGCTTTGACATCAAGGCTGCGAACCGGGTATTTGGCTGTTTCCTGGATCAGATCGTTATAATTGCCTTGCACGGCGACGGTGATTCGGCGGCCGTCATGCGATTCGACCGGCATATTGCCCGCTGACGCAAACTTCCCGGCATCCTCCTCATGCTCAAACACGATCTCGACCAGCTTGCGCTGCATGGATTGAAGCTCATGAATGTTTTTAACCGCTATGATCCTGCCATCCTTGATTATGGCGGCGCGGTCGCAGGTTCGCTCAACCTCGGGGAAGCTGTGGGAGGACATGAGGAACGTGGTCCCTTGCGCTTTCTCTTCAAGCACAAGCTCAATGAATATTTGCTGCATCAGCGGATCGAGGCCGGAAGTCGGTTCGTCCAGAATGATCAATTCGGGATCATGCATGAACGCCGCCACGATACCGACCTTTTGTTTCATTCCTTTGGACATCTTGCGGATTGGCGTATTGACGTCGAATTGCAGTCTTTCGATCAGACGGCTCCGCTTGGCCGAGTTATTGACTCTTTGCATCCTGGACATGAATTCAAGAAAATCCTTTCCTGTCATGCCTTCGATAAAAGCGATCTCTCCCGGCAGGTATCCGACCAGCTTCTGTACAACTCCCTGCTTCGTCCAGGTGTCGAGCCCCTTGATGGACACTTTTCCCCGTTCCGGCTTCATGAATCCCATAATATGACGGATAGTTGTCGATTTGCCCGCACCGTTAGGCCCGAGAAATCCGAATACTTCGCCTCTGTTCACCGTGAATGATACATCCGCTATTCCTTTGCCATTGGCAAAAACCTTGGTCAGTCCCTCCACAATCAACATTCATCGCTCACCTCGAACTAAATTATGAAATTATTTTACTTTATTATTACATAAATTATGATAGATCTGCAGGATAAAGAAGTCAATGGGTTGTGAAATATATTTAATTTATATTTCATCAATTAGAGGTAATGCAGGGCATTCTTCGGCTGGTGAATCGAGTATTGAAGATTCGAAGGGGAGGATGGACTTGGCAGGATGAAGGCGCAGGGGTATCGGGGATGGTCTTGCCCTTACTAACGCAGCCCGAATCAGACCGCTCTCTCCAAAGGGCGGTCTTCGATATGATTTTTCAATGATAGGATCCTTATCCCTGGGATATGGGTAATAAGTCAGGAAGGAATTAATTCAAGAGGAGGCCCGAAACATGCGAACTCAAACGGTAACACAGTTCTTCCGCGCGTATGAGCAGCGTATTAATGATGCCCTTGCAGACCCCGAAAGCATAGAAGTGCCGGCCATGACTGCCGCTTATACAGAAAGCTTCCTGGAGGCCAATCCCAAAGGGGTTCAAGTTTTCCAGAATGATGAACAATATGCGGAAGCACTGAAGCCCGCGTTCGAGAATCAACGGCGTATCGGGACAAAGTCAATGAGCATCACGTCAATCCATACCTTCAAGATGGATGATTTGCATGCGGCCGCTGCTATCCACTGGAGAGCCGTCTATTGCCGTCAAAAGGATGGGAAGGAGATCAGCATCGATTTTGATGAGACCTACCTGCTTCAATTTATCGGGGATACCCCCAGAATCTTTGCTTACATCGCAGGTGATGAGGAGGCGGCGTTGAAGGAGCATGATTTGATTGATTAACTTCTACGGAAGATTATGTTATCAATGGGCATACAGGTACGACTTTACGCCATTTCCGACAAAGGCTTTCCAGATGACCAGGTTATAGGGATAGGTCCAATCCATTTCATAGCCCCCAAACATCCCGTAAATCCGGTTGCTGTTGAAGAGAAGAGAGCCTTTCTGGTCAAAAGCAACCCCGTCCACCCACAGCATGCGGTCATCGGACACAAAATCCTGGAAGGTATTGCTGAAAGGGCTGTAGGCGCCTGCTCCCTTGCCTTCCAGCATGCTGTAGAACACATTACCTCTATTATCCGCGTGAATTCCTCCGGAGGTTGTTCGCTTGCTGCCGATGGCCCGCACAGCCTGGCTGATTTCCGCCAAGGGCGTATTGTAATTTCTTAATCGCGAGGTATCAATCGCATACAGATTGCGACCTGTGAGCGGGCAGTAATACAAGGTGGAGCGGTCCGCGGATAAAGCGATGCCGTCTGCACCGATTCGCACAGGCTGATTTTTGTATATCGGTTTGTCGTCAATTTGAAATTGAAAACCGGGAAAATCCTGTGTGCTGTAATGCCGGTCAAGCACCCGTCTGAGCGTTCTCGTCCTCATGTTGTACACAATGATTCCCCCGTCCAGCGGGTGATCGGGCCACCCGCTGCCGGAATCGGTTATATAGACAAAGCCGTTCTTGTTATCCACGACCAGATCATTCAGGAACGAAGTCCGGTAAGATGCGATCTCATCCGGGATGTTAATGGAATCGATCATCCGATTGGTATTCAAATCCCAGACGACCAGCTTTTGCGACCCATCGGGAGACGGCTCGTAGGCGATCTTTCCTTGATCCAGCAGCCAAATCCGGTTAAACTCATCAATCTCGTAACCCAGTACGGATTGAAGAGCATGGACATTCCCCGCCTGATTCCACTCCCAGCTTGGAAAAGCGTCGAGGAGCGGTTTTCCGTCCTTAATCACGATTCGGTTCATCGTGGCGGGAATACCCGCGGCCCAGCGCGGCACCGAGACATAATAGCGCCCTTGCTGATCCACCTTTACTCCGCAAGCCGGCGCTTTTTTCCAATATTGATTGGCTTCAAAATCCAGCTTCATCGCAGGGTCGGGAAAATTCCAATCCAATCGGCTCCAATGAAAGATCATTCGATATTGTCCTATAGGACTGAGATGGGATTGCATCAATATAACCTCCCGCAAGTGGTCAACGATAATAGTCTGGTCTTATATTATATATGTCTATTGCGGAAGAAGATGCTGGCTCCGGTTATTCAAACGATCTTGTTGATGACCAAAGAGCCCTGCAGCTGGTATACCTGCAAGACCTGGCCGATATGATACGCTTCGGGCAAGCTCCATCATTGTCCAAGGCTGCCCGTGACATGTAACATAGGAGAGTGTGGAAGCCGCCATAATACTTGATGTCTTTACTGGATCATTGTAAATGAGAAATGCCGATCAAGCGCATAATTGATTGCGCCGAGCGCGCCGCCGACCTCTGTCAATATGGCGGTGTCCACCGCGATTCCGGCAGAGAGAGCCGTCATGGACCGCTGCTTCATAACTTTTGTGGCGGTTTGGACATAAGTGCTGCACATGCTGGGTATGGAGCCCCCAAGAATGATAGCTTCAGGATTCAGCAAATTGACCAGATTAGCCAGTGCAATGCCCAGATAGGTGGCGGCATGATTCACGACTCTCATCGCCAATTCATCGCCCTGGTCGGCGGCCAGGCAAACGTCCTTTGCCTGAAGCAGCTGGAGGTCGTAACCTGGAATGACGCCGTTCAGCAAGCTTTCATACTGACCGGAGCGAAGCTGTTTGCGGGCTTCCTGTTCGATTGCGGAAGCCGTAGAATAGAGGTGCAGACAACCGTTATTCCCGCACGGACATACGGGTCCATCAGGTTCAACCGTAATATGTCCGAGCTCACCGGCTCCGCCGAAGGAACCCGATACCAGCTGCCGGTCATTAAAGATTCCGGCAGCTATGCCGGAGCCGACCCCGACATAAATCATATGCTTGTAGCTGCTTCCAGAGCCGAACCGGCATTCGGAAAGCCCGCGGGCATGATGCCTGTTTATGGCCACGGTAGGCCAACCAAGCTTTTTATTTACCATTTCCTCAATGTCCACGTTAGACCAGCCCAAATCCGATGCGCTCCTGATAATACCTCGTCTTGTATCAACAAGGCCCGGCACACCCAGACCGAACAATTTAATGACCTCTTTGTCGAATTCCTTCACAAACTTTGAAGTTTGATCCGTCAATTCATCAATCGCTGCTTCCGGTTGAGACGAGCTGACCGGTATTTTCGTCGTATGCAGGACATTTCCGAGTAAATCGAATACGCCAAGCGTCCATACCTGATCATTTAAATCGGCGCCCATAATAGCATGGGACCCCGGGACGAGCTCCAGTGAAATGGCTGGGCGTCCCCCTGTGGAGGGGGCTTTTTCCGTTTCTTTTACAAGATTCCAATCCATAAGCTCGGAAATCGTAGAAGAGATGGTGGCTCTGCTCAGTTCAGTTACTTTGGTCAATTTAATCCGGGGCATGGATCCGTGCATTCGCAAGGCCTGGATGATGCTGGTCTTGCTGCCTTTTTGATCGCTTTTGTTAGGAATTATCATGAACGTCACCATCGCTATATCATTATGTGGTTAAATTGAAGCTAATATTTAGTTTAATAAAAAACAGAACAAAGATCAAGGCGGAAATACCTTTACTCGCCATATCAGTCTCAATATTTCACTCAAAACCAAAACTTAATTTATATCTTGACATAAGTATCTTTCATAAATTATGATACCTTCAGAAATGTAAGCGCTATTACGGAGGGGATAGGATGAAAGCGATGATCGTATTGGGCGGTAATATGTATGATGATTCCACTATCGAACATTTTTTGAAGGATGCCGCTGCGATTGGCTATGAAGGCGTCGAGATTCGCGGTGTAGGCGAGCTGGCAGACGGTCATATCCCGCAAGAGCGGGCAGAGCAGATTAAAGAGCTGCTTGAGGGCAATCATCTCAAACCTGTCAATCTGTCTTTATTTGCAGGTAATTTCGCCTGTAACACAGAGGAGGAGAATCATGCGGAGGTTCAGAAATGGGAACGCTACCTCAATTTTGCATCAACGATTGGCTGCGGCATGATGAGATTGAATCCGGGATTTCAGCATTCCAGTGAGGTTTCCAGGGATGATTATGCAAAAGCGGTGAAGTGGTTTCAACGATGCGCCGATGCCGCAAGCCAGCGGAATATCCGGACGGTTATTGAAATGCACCATGGAACATTATGTGATCATGCGGATTCATCGATCGCCTTTATTGAAGCGGTGGGGCGCAGCAATGTGGGGCTGATATTGGACCCGGTCAACCTGTATCAGGTGCCGGCCGATTACGGAACAGGAACGATCAAACGTCTGAAGCCATACCTCTTTAATGTTCATATCAAAGATATCGTGTTGTTGAAAGGAAGGCAGTATCCCTGGGCATTCGAATATAGCGATTATGTTCCGCATATCGGCCGATATCACAGAGTTATACCGAGAGAAGGCGAGCATGAAGAACAATATTTTTGTCACCGGCTCATTAATCAGGGCGGCATCGACTGGTACGAAGTGTTCCATGGTCTGGAGCAGATCGGATACAGCGGTTATCTGACGGTTGAAAGTGTCAGCAAACCTGGCTCCGATCTCCCCGTACACGCTGTGCTGGCGCAGCTTTGCTACAATGATGTGCAGCATTTGCTAAGTATTGCCAAATCAAATGTCGGCGTTTAAAAAATCGGCAGAAGGAGGTGCAGCACTACTGTGGAAAATCCGGAAAATCCATTCTCATTCTCGCTCTTTGTCAAGCATTGGAAAGACAAACCGCCTGAAGAGCTGGCCCGTTTCGTGAGCGGTACCGGCTTTGACGGCATCGAGCTTCCCGTGCGAGCCGGGTTTCAGGTTGAGCCTGAAACCGTCCAGAGAACGCTGCCGGAGATTGCGAGGCTGCTCGGTGGATACGACGTCAAAATATTCAGCGTTGCCGCTTCAACCGATGAATCTGTCTTTGCCGCATGTGCGGAGGCTGGAGTGCCGGTCATCCGGATAATGGTCAATATCGAACAGGACGGGTATAAGGCAGCGGAGGAGCGAACCCGGCGAAAGCTGGAGCAGCTTGTCCCGCTATGCGGCAAGTATGGTGTGAAGGTTGGCGTCCAGCAGCATTACGGAAACTTTGTGATCGATTCCAACGGTATTATGCGGCTGATGGATGGGCTTAGCTCCGACCATGTCGGCGTCGTCTGGGATGCGGCTCACGACGCGTTCGCAGGCCAGCAGCCTGAATATGGATTGGAGATTGTTTGGCCGCATCTGGCGATGGTGAACCTGAAAAACGGTTATTATTACCGCAGCAACGGACCTGAAGCCGAAACAGCAGAGTGGAAGCGTCATTTCACTACCGGCCGGCATGGTATGGCGCATTGGCCGCGAATTGCGAGCTATGTGAAACAGCGAAACTACAAGGGTGTTGTCTGCCTGACTGCGGAGTACACGGATCTGGAGAACAAGGACCGTTATATCGCGGAAGATCTTGCTTACGCGAAGTCGCTTTTTGAGTCATAAATCAATATATTCCCAAAGTTCCAGAGTCTCTCAAAAAGGAGGTTAAGTACCGTGGCAGCCCAAAATGAATGGCAATTAGGCACTACTGCCAAATCCGTGCCGGTCAGCAGATGGAAGCATAGGAGAAACGGATTTAAACGAGACAAATTTCTTTATTTGCTGATTGCTCCCGGAGTCTTGTTTTTTGTGATATTCAAATACATTCCCATGTGGGGAGTAGTCATCGCCTTTCAGAATTATTCCCCTTTCATGGGTGTTATGGATAGCCCATGGGTCGGGTTTGATCATTTTGTCCGCTTTTTTTCCAACCAGGATTTTTATCTGCTGTTCCGAAACACGATGGCGATCAGCTTGCTGAACCTGGTGTTCTTTTTCCCGCTGCCGATCTTACTTTCACTTTTGCTCAACGAACTGCGCAGTGAGGTCTACAAAAAGTGGATTCAATCGGTCGTGTATATGCCTCACTTTCTTTCGTGGGTCATTATCGCGGGAATAACATTCCTGCTCCTGTCGCAATCGTCGGGCATTATCAATAAGATGTTTGTCAGCTTAGGGTTTGCCAAGTATGACTTTCTCACCAATGAAAACAATTTCTGGCTGCTGCTCACCATTCAGAATATTTGGAAAGAAGCGGGATGGGGGACGATCATTTTTCTTGCCGCCATCGCCGGCGTGGATCCCCAGCAGTATGAAGCGGCCAAAATGGACGGGGCCAACCGGCTGCGTCAGGCTTGGCACGTAACCCTGCCGGCTATTCGCAGTGTCATCATCATTTTGTTCATATTGAAGCTTGGGCACATCATGGATGTCGGATTCGAGCAAGTATTTCTGATGATGAACGGCGCGGTGTCCGATGTCGCGGATGTGTTTGAAACCTATGTTTATCGTACGGGCATCCAGCAAGGACAGTTCAGCTTCAGTACCGCTGTCGGCTTATTCAAATCCCTGGTTGGACTGCTTCTGGTTATAGGAGCCAATAAGATAGCCAAACGCTTCGGTGAAGAAGGCGTTTATTAATCGCTAAACAGCGGGGGTGAGATTATGAAACGAAGCATAGGAGATCGTTTATTCGATTCAGCCAATATTTTGGTGCTGGCTGTCATCTCCATCATCATGCTTTTTCCGCTTTATTATGTATTTGCCGTATCTTTTACGGATCCGGCGGAGTACATCCGGAAGCAAGGATATGTCCTGTTTCCGGAAAAATGGACATTGGATTCTTACCAATACTTGTTGTCCACCTCCTCTTTCCAGAACGCGACTTTAGTCAGCGGGTTTCTGGCTGTTGTCGGTACCGCGCTCAGTCTGGTAGTGACAGCTGCGCTGGCCTACGGCTTGTCGCGCAAGCGGCTGCAGGGCAGAAGAGTCATTTTGCTGATGATTCTCATTACGCTTTTGTTCAGTCCGGGCATAATCCCTCCTTACCTGCTGGTCCGCGATTTGGGACTGATCAACAGCATTTGGTCATTAATTTTGCCGGTGCTTACCAGCGGCTGGTATGTCATCCTGATGAAAAGCTTTTTCGACAGCATTCCGGTGGAGCTGGAGGAATCCGCTGTTATCGACGGTTCCACCGATATCGGCGTTTTTTTTTCGGATCGTGCTTCCGCTGTCGCTTCCCGCGCTTGCCGCTTTTGGATTATTTTACGCGGTGGCTTACTGGAACACGTTCTTCAACGCGATCTTATACATTAACGACTACACCAAGTGGCCGCTTCAGCTCGTCCTGCGCAATATGCTGATCGATTCCTCTACCCAGGCCGGCGGAGCCTCTGCGGCGGAAATGATGGCTGAACAAAATATCCCTACGGAAACATTGAAAATGGCTGCGGTCGTCATCGCGACGATTCCGATCATGTGTGTTTATCCGTTCCTGCAAAAGCATTTTGCCAAAGGTGTAATGCTGGGTTCGGTGAAGGGATAATCTATGAATATTTAATAGGAGGGTTTGGTATGAATGGAAAAGGGAAATTCATTAAGCGTAAAGCGGTGCCTGCAGCGCTGGCATTCATCATGATTGCGTCGTTCCTGTCAGGCTGCAGTGGCGGTACCGCCAACCCGGATTCCGGAGCAAATGCTCCCGCAGACAAAGAAAAACCGACGGAGATCAGTATTTTTACCGAGTTCAATACGCCTGAGCCTCCGGCGGCAGACAACCCGGTCACGAGGGAATTCGAGAAACGCACGAACACCAAGCTCAATATTACCTGGGCATCGCCAAACGCATGGGAAGAGAAGCAGAACGTGATGCTGGCCTCGGGCGATATGCCCGATCTGATGAAGCTCAAGGACATGAAGCAAACGCAGGCGATCACCATGATCAAGCAGGGCGCATTTTGGGATTTGACGCCATATTTGAAGGATTACAAAAACCTGTCGGAATACCCGCAGGAAATAATGGACCGCGTAAAAGTCGATGGCAAGCAGTATATCCTGCCGTCCGTGCGTCCGCTTCAGGGAAGCAGCTTCTTCAATATCCGCCAGGATTGGCTGGATAATGTAGGGTTGAAAATGCCCCATACCATGGATGAGTTCTATACGGCCTTAAAGGCATTTGTTGAGCAAGACCCCGACAAGAACGGCAAAGCCGACACATACGGATATAACGGCAAGGGCTGGGAGGAAGTCATCGATATTTTCAACAACAGCAACGGGAAGTGGAAAGAATCAGGGGGCAAGCTGATTGACACCGATCTGGAGCAGGGGACGAGAGACGGACTTATTTATCTCAACAAAATGTACAAGGAAAAAATAATTCCTGAAGACTTCGCTGTTCTGAAAACGACCGATTTTGAGAATATGGCCAAAGCGGGCAAGGCCGGCGTCCAAATGGACACGACAGAAGGCGTTTACCGTGCTACGGAAGGGGCGCGAGAGCTTGATCCGAAGGCTGATTTTGTGGCGATGACTTATCTTGAAAGCCCGGCAGGTAAAATGGTTTCTACAGGCAGCGGATATGCCGGTCTTTATGTGATCCCGAAAACGGTCCCTGAATCTAAAATGAAAAAAATACTGGCTTTAATGGATTATGGAGCATCCGAGGAAGGCTTTGAATTGGCCTGCTACGGTCTTAAGGATATTCACTTCACGATCGTCGACGGCTTCAAAACGGCAACCGAACAAGCGGTTAAAGACAGCGCATCGCAAAGCTCGTTCGGTAAAATCTTCACAAGATACGATCCGTACCTGTGGGCTTACCGCGTGGGCATGCCGAAGGAGATGTTCGAGCGCAACAAAAAAATCATTGACGATCGCGCGAACTACGGAATAGCGGATGTATCAATTGGTCTGTTGTCCGACATCGATTTGACATTAGGTCCGGATTTTAAGAAGAAGATGGACGATATGAAAATTAAAGTGATCATGGGCAAAGAGCCGATCGAATCATGGGATGCTCTGGTTAATTCGTTCAAAGCGGATGCGAATTACATGAAGATGATCGATGAGTTCAACGGGGCTTTCCAGAATAGGAAAAACGGCAAATAAACAAATCTGAAGGAGTCGAAAGACATATGCTGCAAAAACTGCGATTGGCCGTTGTCGGATTGGGGCGTGTATCAAAATCCCATCTTCCGGCGGTCAGGGAGCTGGCTGACATAATGGATTTGGCTGCGCTGGTAACCCGTGATGAAGGTAAACTGCGGCAGGAAGCGAATCAGTGGGAGGGAGTAAAAACGTACACGTCCTATGACGATGCGATAAGCGATCCGGATATCGATGCGTTCCTTCTGCTTCTGCCGCATGATATGCACGCGGAGTATTCAATTAAGGCGCTCCAGGCTGGCAAGCATGTGCTGGTCGAGAAGCCGATGGCGATGAATGTGCAGGAAGCCAAGGAGATGGTTGAGGCCGCAAAAGCCAATAACGTCACCTTAATGATCGGGCAAAGCCGCCGTTTTTATAAACCGGTAATGGAGTCGATCCGCCAGGTGAGAGAGAAAGCAATAGGTGATCTGATCAATATCAATGCGCTGCTTCTGGCACATATGGATAAGCCTGCAGCCGATTGGTGGAAGGATGAATCGAAAATCGGCGGCTTTATCATCCCGCTTTGGGGAAGCCATATTCTTGATTACATTCAATGGGCTTATGGCAGAGCTCCGCAATCCGTCTATGCTCAGGGGCATTCCAACAACCCGAATTGGACGGGGGAGGATGAGGTTGCCATTTCCCTGAATTTTGGCGAAGGCCGGATGGCGAATGTGCTGATGTCATTCAATGCGGGCAGCCGGCCTACCGATGAAGCCGGTTTGACAGGACAGCGTATCTGGTCTACGCAGAACAGCATCTATGACCGATATTTAATCGGCTCGAACGGCCTCTTGCACCTGAAGGACGAATATGAGCTGCGTTTGAACGGAGAACTGCTGGAAGCCTGTGAGAGCACCTTCTCTAATTTCAGATGGCAGCTGGAGGAATTTGCCGATGCCATACGAGAGGAACGTGAGCCGCTGGCTTCAGGCCGGGAAATGATCCAGGTCATGAAGATCATGGATGGCTGCTTTGAATCGATGCGGACCGGTCAGGTCGTGCAGCTTTAATCCTTGAGGGGAAAATGAAGGAGGACTATTGCCATGAAGTTGAAAACATTGGTGCTTTCACCGCAATCACGTCTCGATGAAGTCTGCTCGGAGGATTGCCGTGCGAGACTGTATGAATATTTCGAACCGGTATGGAATGAGACAGGACGCGATTATATACAGGAAGAGCTATCAGCGCTGGTTGCCGATGCGGAAGCGATTATTACCAGTTGGGGCTCCCCCGGTCTTACAGACGAAATGCTGGAGAAGGCCGTCAAGCTCCGCGTCATTGGCCATGCGGCCGGAACGGTGAAGAATCTTGTCCCGAAGCAGATTTTCTCCCGGGGGATCAAAGTCTTCTCGGCGGCTCCAAGGATCGCGCAAAGCGTGGGGGAATACTGTCTGGCGGCGCTGCTTGCATCACTGCGGTTTTTGCCGGCCTTCGATTCTTCGATGCGGGAAGGGAAATGGAAGATCGCCGGTATGAAGGGAAGCGAGCTTACAGGCAGTACCGTCGGGATTATTTCCGCCAGTTCTACGGCTCGCGCCTTCATCAAGCTGCTTGCACCGTTTCAGGTCAATGTTCTTATCTATGATCCCTATTTGACGGAAGAAGGGGCTGCCCGGTTGAACGCCAGAAAGGCAGCGTTGGAGGAGGTCATGAGCTGTCCGATTATTTCAGTGCATGCACCGAAGCTGCCCGCCACGGAAAGAATGCTTACCCGGGACTTATTGGCGCTTATTCCGGATGGCGCGGTCTTCATTAACTCGTCAAGAGGTCCTGTGGTGGATGAGCAAGCTTTTATGGAAGAGCTGCAGAGCGGGCGTTTCTTTGCCGCACTGGATGTGTTTGAGAAGGAGCCTCTCGCTGCGGAGCATCCGATCCGGTCGCTGCCGAATGTACTGCTGACTCCCCATATTGCCGGAGCCTCGGTTCAAGGACATCTGGCTTTGATGGGGGAAGTGGTCGAGGATATCATCAGAAGCCAGCGCGGAGAAAAGACGGCTTATGAAGTAACCGAAAAAATGTGGGAAGTGATGGCCTGATTGGCCGCAGAAGCCGGAGAAGTGGTTGAAGTTCCTGAATGACAGCATTCTGTCCTATCGGAAGGAGACATATACAGATGGTAACGAAAATGGCCGTTCCTCCCATGGAACTGGTAGAATACGAGGGTCCCGGAACTCAGATGTGCGCTGTTATGGACGCGATCGGAGAGATTAGCATCAAGCGGGCCTTGATCCCGGAACCCAAGGAAGGCGAAGTGCGCATCAAGGTCAAGTGGGTCGGGATTTGCGGAAGCGATGTTGAAGTATTCCGCGGAGCGCGCGAGCCCGAATTTATTTCATACCCTACCAGGCTGGGACATGAAGTTGCAGGGATTGTAGATAAGGTCGGACCCCATGTCATTGGTGTCAAGGAAGGAGATCATGCTGCTTTGCGGTATGTCTGGGGGGCCTTTGCCGAATATGTATGCTGCAGCCCTTTTTCCCTTAAGGTTCTGCCCGCAGACATGCCCTTGATCGAAGGCTCGCTGATCGAGGTGCTTCCCGGTATTATCCATGCGGCAGAACTCGGGGACATTTCCCCCAATAAGAATGTGCTGATAACAGGGCAGGGCGTGAGCGGATTGGTGATGACGCAGGTGATCCATATGTTTAGCCCGAGGAATTTGGTCGTGACGGATCTGTTTGAGGAGAAATTGGCGCTTGCACGCAAATACGGCGCCACTCATACGTATAAAATCCCTCATGAACATGCGGATACAATGGATATCGTGGGGGCAGATTTTCCGGACGGCTTTGACGTGGTCATTCCTTGCCTGCTGGAAGGAGCAGGGATGGTTGATGCGGTTAACGCAGCCGCGCAGAACGGACGTATTGTGATGTACGGCTGCATCGGCACCTGTCATAAACCGGTGGATTTCTTCAAGGTCCACAAAAAACGGCTGGATATTCTGTCTACGGAACCTAAGCGCGACATAGACAACAGGCGCTACTTCGATGAAGGACTGCGGCTGGTCCGTAACGGACTCGTCAACACGGGGGAAATGATTACCCACATCGTTCCGCTTGCCGAGATCGCCCGGGCATTCCAACTGAGGAATGAGCATAAAGGAGATACCATTCACGTCATGGTTGACTGCGAAGTGATATAATCCCATGACAGAGGCTGGTTGACCGGATCGGCTGGCATACCGCCGAATAAACGAATATAATTCGATTAAAGGCCGCTGAATCAGCGGCTTTTTTTCTTGCTATCGTGGTCCTATTGACTTAGAGCTCGCCCTAAGAGCTACAATGAAGCTATGGATCCAGCATTGGGAATACTATTCATGCCAGAGCAAAAGGAAGCGAAGTGAACTTCATGATGAATATTGGAATTGATGCCGGCGGCACGCTGATCAAGGTCGCCTGGATGAAAAATGGCTCGCCCGAATTCAAAAAATTCCCCGTTGCCCGGATGGAAGTGGCAGCCGCATGGATCAATGAGCTGGGGAACGCCAGGATATGCATGACCGGAGGCAAAGCAGCGTTATTACAATCCAAAATAAATCAAAAAGCAGCAGAGATGGTCGAGTTCGAGGCAACTTGCAGCGGGGTGCGTTTTCTTCTCGCCAGGAACGCGATATCCGAGGAATCCTACATCCTGACCAACGTGGGTACCGGCACATCGATTCACCATGTGGAAGGCGACAAGCAGCAGCGGATCGGCGGAACGGGGGTCGGGGGCGGATCCATATTGGGATTATCGAGGCTGTTAACCGGTTTATCAGACTATGAAGCAATTGTACAACTGGCAGCCAAGGGCGCCCGAGATCGGATAGATCTGAAGGTGAGTCATATTTACGAGGGGGCTGAGCCTCCAATTCCGGGTGATTTGACAGCAAGTAATTTCGGTCATGTTCTGCAGTTGGCATCCATAGATGATTTGACGGAGGAAGAACGGCTGGCTTCTGTAATGGGTCTGGTGGGGGAAACGGCAGCGACAGTCAGCGTTCTTGCTGCCGGCCAATGCAGAGTTTCATCTGTTATTTTCATCGGCTCCACCTTCATCGGGAATGACCTTCTTCAGGATGTTGTAAAACGGTATACGAAGCTGAGAGGGGCCACACCCTTGTTTATTGAGAATGGCGAGTATTGTGGAGCCATTGGAGCATTATTGTCTCTTATATGACCAACCGGTCAAGCTGTTTCTGCAAATGAAAGCAAAGCTTAACAATCATTTAAAAATTTGTTCACATAGGGGTTATGATCGGGGATTAAAGTAGGGATATGAAGTCTGATTATCCCGAGAGGAAGCTGATCCCATGAAAAAAGATCCGTGCATCTTAATTCTTTATTCTTCTTTCGGCGAAGGGCATATTCAGGCGTCCCTTGCGATCAAGAACCGGCTGGCATCCATGGGAGTCCACAAGGTTCATCTGGTTGATCCGCTCGCGGAGGCCCACCCTGTATGGAACGCTTTCTCCCGGTTTTGTTATATAAAAAGCATGTCCTGGCTTCCCGGCGCTTACGGCTATATGTACAGCAGGACGAACCGGGTCAAGGCGGATGAGACTCATAACAAACTGATTCACCAGATCGGCAAGGGCAAGCTCAAGGAGATCATCAAGCGGATCAAGCCGGATGCGGTTGTCCACACTTTTCCATTCCTCGGGACGGAGATCTTAAAGGATGAGGGAGAATTCACCATTCCGACGTTTACCGTCATTACCGATTTCGTACTCCATACAAGATGGCTGCATGAGCATACCGACCGTTATTTCGTCGCGACTGAAGCGTTGAAGCAGGAGCTGCTCGCAGCTGGAATCGGAGGCAGCCGCATTATCGTGTCCGGCATCCCTGTCCGGGAGGCTTTCGAGAAGCCTCTGTCCAAAGAAAATTTGATCCGAAAGCATGGTCTGAATCCGCGTTCGAAGTTTGCGTTAGTCAGTGCGGGGGCTTTTGGCGTTTTGGCGGATGTCGAGCGGGTAACCAAAGAGGCGCTCAGGAGCACGGACTTTCATTTAATCATCGTTTGCGGGCGCAACCAGAAGCTGCATGACCATTTGATGGCCATCTTCGGAGAGGATCCCCGGGTGATCATTCTGGGATACGTTAGTTATATGGAAGAATTGATGGCCGTTTCCACCTGCCTGCTGACCAAGGCCGGAGGACTCACGTTGTCTGAAGCCCTGAGTTTGTCCCTGCCCGTAATCGTCTACCGCCCGCTGCCCGGGCAGGAGCAGGGCAATGCGGAGACGCTATACGCAAGGGGAGCCGTTCGGATTGCGAATAGCCCCGGCGAGTTGACAAAAGAACTCCTGCTGATGCAGAAATTGCCGAATTGGTACCGGATCCGCGCAGCGATGCAAGCTCTCTACCGCCCTGAGGCCACCCGCACGATTGCGGACGAGGTCATCCGGGTAACGCAGCAGACTGATCTCCCTATTCCTGCAGTTACGGTTCGGGCGAGCCGAAAGGCGGTCCGGGTCCATGGATATCGTTAACGGGCAGGCAAGACTGGGCGCGGGCATGAAAAACCTGTTCCACAGGTTCGTATTGGCGCTGTTTCTCGTGGAGCTCATCCGGGGAGCTTTACTTGTGGTATTGCTTCCGTCTTACGGCTCGTCCCGCCTCGGTTTCTCTCTTTCCGTCATCGGAATGGCCGTATCCTTGCAGTATTTAATCGATTCTCTGCTAAAAGGCTTCGTCGGATATTTGCTCGATAAGCTGCCGCCGCGGATGGTCCTGAATGTCGGGTTCTTAATGTCCTTATTGGGCATTGGACTCCTGATGACGGCACCGGGCGTCTGGGCGTTCCTGGCCGGGGCGTGTTTGATCGGCGCAGGCTTCTCGCCTCTATGGCTCATCTGCCTTGGCCAGATTGAGGAAGAGAACCGCGCGGCGCAGATGGGAAAGCTCTATATCTATTGGCTGGCAGGGCTGGGGCTGGGACCCGTCCTGATCGGATATGTGATGGATATCGGCTATGGCACGGCCTTCGCAGTTATATTCTGCATTTGTATCGCGGGCTGGGCGCTGGTCGGGACAGCAGCGATAGAGATCAATGCAGCTGCTCAGGACAAAGCTCCGCTCCGTCAGCAATTGACAGGTCTTTGGCGTAAAATGAGAACGGGCGGGTTCCTGCTGCCCGGAATGCTGCTGCAAACGCTGGCCGGAGGCATGCTTGTACCCGTTATATCTTCTTTTGCCGTTGATCATCTGGCGTTCTCCCATACCCAATTTTCGATCCTGTTAATGACCGGCGGCGCAAGCGTGATTGTTTTGCTCATTCCGCTGGGCAGGGTATACGACAAGCTCGGAGGCAAATGGTTCCTGTCGGGCAGCTTCGGAGCCTTCGCCCTTGCTCTCTATGGCTTGACTCAAGTGAAGACATTCCTGGCCGCAGAATTGGTTGCACTCGGGCTTGGAATTGCCTATGCCGCGCTGCTTCCGGCCTGGAATTCATTGCTGGCGGGCTACGTGCCGGAGAACTCCAAAGGAATGGGTTGGGGGATTTTCTCGTCCGTGGAAGGACTTGGGATCGTCTTTGGACCGCTGCTGGGAAGCTGGCTCGCAGGCGGCGGTCATCTCACTCTTCCTTTCGTGGTCAGCGCTTTTCTGTTCGCCGTGATCGGCCTCATTTATGCCTTCTCGCCATCCCGGTTATTCCGATGCGCAGCGGTGCGGACGTTAACCGGAAACGGAAGTTGAATGATTAAACATAAAGAAGAGCAGCGGAGATGCTGCTCTTCTTGCCCTCTCATTTGAGAGGGTTATTTGTCCATTTACCAGCCAAAATCAAGGGTCTTCCCCGTTTCGGCGTATGTCTTGATATTGCTGAGAATCATCGCCCAGCTGCCCTTCGTGCTTTCATAGGAAGGATGGTTGTCCGGCCACAGGTCGTTAATCAGCGTCATCTTTGTGCAATTGCCCACTGTCTCGAGCGTCAGCGTAACCCTCGTCTCAAGCTCGGCGTGGTTCTCGCGGTAAGACGGGCCGGGATGCTCGGTATAGCTCATTATCCGGTTCTGCTCGAACTCCAGCACCTTGCCGTACACATGCACCGTATTCTCCCCGTCGTTGCCAGGTCCAACATATTCATAGGGAGCCCCGATTTCGAAGGTTGAGTTCAGAATACAGCCGAAAAATATGGCTTTGGTGCCTTCCGGCGAAACGAAAATCTGCCAGACGTCCTCGGGCTTAGCCCCGACATAGAATTCGTATTTGAGCGGTTCCATAGGTATAACACTCTCCATTTCAGTATTGTCGCATTGCGGAAACAACGGTTAACTGCTACTTTATAATAGGATGACTGCATCAGACTGTATTGTAAAAACGCGACAATGGCCAGAGGGGTGAGCGATAATGTTGAAACCGGATACAGCGCCGTCAAACAAGGGCATTCTGAATGCCGAATCGGGCATGCGCAGCTTTTCGCTGTCGCGGCTGCTGCCTGGGCAGGACCTGGCTCCTTACATTGAGCATCTCTGGATCCTCCGCTGGGATCTGCGGGGACAAGCCCCGCACAGCCAGACGGTTTTATCATTCCCCAGTATCCAGCTGGCGTTCGAGAGGACCGGTCAACGAATCGAAACATTCTTATATGGTGTTCCGGACACTACCTTTACCAGAGTGCTGGAAGGAGAAGGGCAGGTGCTCGGCGTCAAATTCCGGATAGGAGGATTTTATCCGTTCTGGAACCAGCCTGTATCTTCTCTTACCAATCAGGTCATACCCTTCCGCGAAATTTTCGGGTCCGGCCCCGGGATGTTGGAGGAACGGCTATTCAGCGAGGCGAAGGAGGAAGAGCAAGCCTGGATCGCTTGGGAGTTTCTGCGCGAACGGCTCCCGGAACCGGACGGTAATGTTGAGCTTGTGAACCGGATTGTCGCCGCTATCATAGGGGATCGAGAGATGGTGCGGGTCGAGGATATCGTGTCTTTATTCGGGATTAACAAGCGAACGCTGCAGCGTCTGTTCAGCCGTTATGTCGGCGTCAGCCCGAAGTGGGTGATTCAGCGCTACCGGCTCCAGGAAGCGGCGGAGCTTATGGAGAAGGGCAGCGTCACAGACTGGACCAGGCTATCGCAGGATTTGGGGTATTACGACCAGGCCCATTTCATCAAGGACTTCAAAACGATGATAGGCCAGCCGCCGGAGGAATATGTCAGGAACGTCAGACATCGATAGATTGTTATAGCAGGTTCGGGAGGCATCCATATCATTGAGAATAAACAGGCTGAATTTGAACGAGGAAGGGCTGCTGCGGTTTTTTGGTTCCCTCGAGGCTAAAATCATGAATACCATGTGGGAAAAAGAAAAACTGACGATCAAGCAGGCACATGAGCTGATCCGCGTTGAGCAGCCGATTTCGTTCAATGCGGTTATGACCGTTATGATCCGCTTATCCGAAAAAGGGCATCTGCGCAAGGAGACGAGCGGCGGCGGCCGCAGCAGGCTTACCTTTTTTTATCCGGTGCAAAGCAGGGAACTATTCATCATGGAGCAGACGAAGTATGTTACGGATGGTCTGCTGGATGATTTCGGCTCCTTGGTCGCCAATCACTTTATTGACCGGCTCGATAAAGCGGACCCGGAATGGATTGAGAAACTTCAACAAAGACTGGATGAATTGAAACGAAATGAAGGGAATTAAGATGCCAAGGCAACCCAAGATGGCGTTAGCTGCGATTTTTCTCACGGCAGGCTGGCTTATATTGCAGATGGGCTACAGTCTGATCCATCAGCTCCGGGATGTCGCATACAGCTCTGAATTTACGCAATGGATTGCAAACGCGGTAAGAGATGTTCTTCATAATCATGTGTTCTATGAGAGGCTGTACAACGGCTTCATCATTTACTCCATGGCCGTTATCCTATACCTTGGCATGAGCCAGATGGTGGTTTATGTTCGTCTGCGGAGACATATCCGGAAGCATGTCCATCGGGATTTGACGCTTATATGGAACCGGAACTACCGGCAGGAAAATATGCGGATCTATGTTATTCATTCGCCTGCTTTTGCGGCAATGTCCTTTGGAGTGTTGAGGCCGGCAATTCTGCTGTCCTCGGGCGCCATCGAAAAACTCACAACGGCGGAAATGGAAGCCATCCTGTTTCATGAGATTTACCATTGCAAGCAGCGCCACCCTCTGCAAATGCTGGTTTTAACGATAGCCAGCCGGGGTTTTGCGTATGTGCCCCTGATTAAGGGTCTGACCCGTTATTATACCGTCTGGATGGAGCTTATGGCAGACAGGTACGCGATCAGCCGGATGAACGGGATCGCTCCTCTGGGAAGCGCTTTGATGTCCTTGCTGAAGCTCAAACGCGAGCCAATGCCCCGGATCGGCGTCCAGTTTGCAGATGGGGCTGTCAACTACCGTATTCAACAAATTCTAAACCCGGAGGGAGATCTTGTTATCCCCGTCGTCCACAAAAGGGCAGTATCGATTTCCATCGTGATCATGGTGCTGATGCTGGCAATGTTAGGGGCCGGACCATGTATCTGAAGGCACCCAAGCCGGGCCGTTCACCGCATTGATTTAAATAATGACAGATTATTGGATTTTATTCATAGGCAAAAGGAAAAAGGTAAACCGTCTCGAATTAAACTACAGTTCGTAGAATAATAGGAAAGGAACCGGTACCAATCAAGTTTTTGCACTTTATATTCAAGGAGAGGAATGTTTATATGGCTCAAGCCAAGAAAGGACCAAAAAATCTGGTTCTGTTTACACTAGTCGTTGTAGTTTTATGTGTTCTGCTGGTTATGCTCAATCAAGCCTCCAAGAAGGCTGAAGTGACGGAATCTTTGGCTTCCGCTCCGGATATAGCCAATCAACCCGTTGAAGGCAGCGTGGATGCCAAGGTTGCCATCATGGAATTCGGAGATTATAAATGTCCATCCTGCAAAGCATGGTCGGATCAAATCTATCCGAAGCTGAAAAAAGACTATATCGATACGGGAATCGTGAAATTCTCCTATATCAATGTCCTGTTCCATGGAGAGGAATCGCAATTGGGAGCCATGGCGGGCGAGTCGGTATGGTCCGAAAATCCGGAAAGCTTCTGGCCGTTTCACAAAGCCCTGTTTCAGGCGCAGCCGACCGACAATCATGACGCGCCCTGGATAACGCCGGACAAAATATTGGAGATCGCAAATAAGATTGAGCCGCCGATCGATGTCGCCAAGCTGCAGCAAGATTTGGACATGCAGGCGACATTGCCGCAGGTGGGCAGGGACCAGGAGCTCGTGCAAGACTTTCAGATCGAGCAGACCCCGACCATTATCGTGAATAATGTGAAGCTGCAGAATCCGTTTGATTATGATACTTTGGTCAAGCTTATAGAGGACGGGCAATAAGGATAAAAAGCAGCGATCATCATTTTGGCCGCCGGCGATACCATTCACTCCTTGTACCAGCAAGGAGTTTTTTGTTGTTTCGCCAAAGGACCGGCAAAGCCGGTTCTTCCTGGACAAGGAGATGTAAAAAATGATTTACAACGCTCGAAAGATGCCCTATAGTTAAATCAATAATGTTTCCCGGAGGAAACTTATTGTCTCGAACGAAAAATATATTTTTTTGTCCATAAATTTTCCTTTGGGAAATATATTTTCCCCTACACAAAAAATATGGGAGGGTTCCGATGTTGAATCCGAAGACTAAAATTTCCCGGCGCAGCTTATTGAAGGCTGGAGCTGCCGGCATATTGGGCGTGCTGGGAAGCTCGCTTCTGAACAAGGCTGCTGTATTCTCGAATTCAGTGGACGCCGCCGCCAAGCACGATGCCCATAACAAGCTCCAGAATCAGAAGCATAACAGCATGTCTCACGGCTACGATCCCGGGACCGGGTCGTCTGACGGTCTTGAAAATGCGGTCAAAGCACTGACGCAGTTCGATTATGGCAAAGTAAGCACGCGCACGGACGGCAGAACGGTACGCGATTACGAGATGATTGCGGCAGATTGGGATCTGGAGATCGCCAAAGGCATCAAGTTTCCCGGATGGGCCTACAACGGCACGATACCGGGGCCGACGCTGCGCTGTACGGAAGGGGATATCGTCCGCGTTACCTTTCGCAACGCCTCCGCACATCCGCACTCGATCCATTTCCATGGGATTCACCCGACGAATATGGATGGGCTTGAGCCTGTTGCGTTGGGAGAGACGTTCATTTATGAATTTGAAGCCAAACCGGCCGGCATGCAGGTCTATCATTGCCATGTCCAGCCGTTCACGCGGCATATTCACAAAGGGTTATACGGAAATTTCATTATTGATCCGAAGGTGCCAAGGAAACCGGCCAAGGAATTCAGCATGGTGATGAACGCGTTTGATCTGGATCTCGACGGAGAGAACGAGGTATATACGGTGAACGGATTTGCTTTTGCTTATATGGCCCGTCCCATTAAGGTAAAAGCGGGGGAGCTTATTCGAATTTACATCAGCAACATGACGGAATTTGATTTAATTAACTCCTTTCACCTGCATGCCAGTTACTTTCATTATTATGCGACCGGAGCGGATCCGGAGGCGCGTCCTTATTTTACGGATACGGTTATGCAGTGCCAGGGAGAACGCGGACTCGTGGAAATCGTATTCCCGGCCCCGGGAAGGTACATGTTCCATGCTCATCAAAGCGAATTTACAGAGCTTGGATGGATGGGTTTCTTCGAAGCCGAATAGAAAGGAGGATAACCGATGCTTCCAAAGACGATGAATAAGAAGATGTTGTGGCTGTGGGGAGCTGCCCCGCTGATCTTGCTGGCGATCATTCTCACGATTATTTTAAAAGTCGGAACAGGAGTGGAAGAGCAGCAGGCAGCGCCCATCGAGGTTCTTAATATCGAGCGGATCGTGCTTGACGATGACGGCTTCCAGGTGACTGTTCTCAACTCAGGTCCCAAGGAGTTGACCATTGCCCAGGTTGTCGTCGACGACGCATTCTGGAATGCTGAATTCACGCCGGGTCGTGCCTGTCGGCCTTGGTCTGTTGTGGTTCCCCTTTATGCGCCGGTTCTCAACAAAGGGAATCCAGGCAGTTATGGCTTTTACAGTGGGGTTGCTGTTCTTCCTTATCGTGGATACGATTCAGGAGGGGCTGGAGCTTGGGGTCGAGGCACCGGGAGTATTTCAAGGAACCGGACTTGTCTGGTTCGGAGCGCTGCTCAGCTTCTTGTTCCTGGTGGCAGTCGATCAGTCGGGCAAACGTAAAACAAATCTCGGCGCGGAGGATGGGGGCAAACAGGTCGCCTATAAAATAGCCGGAGGGATCGGCCTTCATAACTTTGGCGAAGGGCTGGCGATCGGCGCTTCCTTCGCAGCAGGAGAGTCGGCGCTTGGAACGTTTCTTGTCATCGGATTTACGCTTCACAACATAACCGAGGGAATAGGGATTGCAGCGCCCCTGCTGAAAGCCCGGCCAACCTGGAAGACGTTTGTGAGTTTAGCCTGCATCGCCGGCGCGCCAGCCATTCTCGGGACGTGGACCGGCGGGTTCGTCTTCAATGATACGCTGGCTGCGCTGTTCTTCGGCATAGGCGCAGGGGCCATTGCGCAGGTCATCTACGTCATCGGCAAAATGATCGTTCGGGATGCCAAGCGCTTCGAAATGCCGTCTGTCAGCTGGCTGAATTTCGGAGGTCTGGCACTCGGCATTCTGCTGATGTATGCAACGGCGCTGATGGTGAATTTTTAATCGGTGATATGAAATGGAGGTCATGATATGCCTTTTGGTATTGGCGTTACGGGATTTCTGCTGATTATCGTAGTCGGAATCCTGCTGTTCGGACCCAAAAAACTGCCGCAGCTCGGCAGAGCGATCGGCTCCACCTTCTCCGAGTTCCGCAAAGGGACAAAAGAATTAATGGACGATATAGAAGAGAAGAAAGAAGAGAAGAAAGAAAAGTCCGATTGATTGCATGTAAGCTCCCGCTATGGATTCAGATCCAATTCAAGTCCGCCTAAATGGCGGGCTTATTTGTTTTGTGCTGCGTCTTGGCAATATGGTACGATAATAAGTATATTAACTCTATAAAAGAAATGAGGAATTATAAAATGAAAGCATGGCAAAAGCAAGGCATCGGTTTGGAAAATCTTAAGCTGGTGGATATCGGCACCCCTAAGCCGGGCCCAAAACAGCTGCTGGTGCGGGTGAAAGCCGTATCGCTCAACTTCAGAGATAAAGCCATTATCGACGGTATTTATTTGCCGGATATGATGAGCAAGAAATTTGTGCCCGTGTCCGACGCGGCCGGGGTTATTGAGGAGATCGGCTCGGAGGTGACGCGGTTTCAGGCAGGCGACCGGGTCATATCCCATCTGTACACCAAATGGATCGAAGGGGCTCCGAACGATAATGATGCCCCCTATGCGATTGGCGGACCGAATGATGGCGGTCTCGCGGAATATATGATTTTGGAAGAGGACGCCGCCGTATTTACGCCTTCCAACCTGACAGACGAAGAAGCGTCGACGCTGCCGATTGCCGCGCTCACCGCCTGGTTTTCTTTGGTGGAGTACGGCAATTTGCAGGCGGACGAAACCGTGCTGATACAAGGCACTGGCGGCGTATCGATTTTTGGCGTGCAAATCGCCGCGGCTTTGGGTGCGCGGGTTATTGCCACCACCAGCAGCGATGCGAAGGGGGAGCGGGTAAAAGCTTTGGGCGCATCAGATATTATCAACTATGTGACGACGCCGGATTGGGAAAAGGAAGTGCTGAAGCTAACGGATGGCAAAGGCGCTCAGCATATCCTCGAGGTCGTGGGCGGCGACAGCATCAATCGTTCGATCGACGCTCTTACTCCGCAGGGATATATCTATATCATCGGATTTCTGAAAAGCATGATGGCCGAGGTCAACCTGTTCTCGCTGCTGTCCAAGCAGGCCAAGGTGCAGGGCATTCTGGTCGGACATCGTCAAGCGCTGGAGAAGATGAATCTGGCATTCGATGAGTACAAAATCAAGCCGGTGATTGACACCGTTTATCCATTTGAGCAAGCGATTGAGGCTTACAAGCATTTGAGCAGCGGAGCTTTCGGTAAAATCGTCATCCGCATTTCCTGATCGCTTTGCCATTTATGCCTTCTAAGACAAGCTAAAACAATAGGATCAAAAAAGGGGTCAGCAGGACCCCTTTTTTGCGTTGGAGCGGTTGTCCTGAATAAAGCAGCCCGTGAATCCTAGTAAAATTGGGACAGCGCCTTCTCCAGCCGCTGCGACACCTGCTGCAGCTTGACGGACTGTGACGACAAGCTTTCGCTCACAACGCTCTGACCCGTACTGGCAGATGCGACCTGCTCCGTTGCTGCTGATGATTGTTCGGCTACCGCGCTTACATTACCCACAGTTTCTGTTAATTGAGACTGGGTCAGATCCAGGGATTCAATGTAAGAGGTTACCTTGTGGAGCTGCTGGGACAGCTCCCCGATCAGCGTTCGAACCTCCAGAAATCTGCGGGCGGCCTCTTTCACTGAATCGACCTGCTCGGTGAACAGGGGGTAGATGTCCGCGAACAGTCTGACCGTTTGAAGTATTTCCTGTTCGATCCCGTCTGTCGTTTCGTTCGCCTGCTCAATAAATCGCTTTGAGCTCTCCGCAAGCTTACCCACTTCGCCCGCTACAACCCGAAATGCGTTTCCTGAAGCTCCGGCACGGGATGCCTCGATTGACGCATTAAGGGCCAATATCGTGGTTTGACTCGTGATCTGATTCAGAAATGTGAGAATGCTGCGAATAGTGAGGGTGCTTTTTTCCAGTTGAGTCACTTTGTCAGCCATAATGCGGATTTTATTCTCCGAGATATCTGTATTTGCCATCAAGGCGATCATGAAGGAGGAGCCTTGCTCGCTTTTTGCCGACACATCCGAAGCGGCTGCTTCCATCTGTGTTTTGGATTCCAGAAGAAGCGTCATCTGCTTCTGAAGATTTTGGGCCAGATTGCTGCCGAACTCCGCTTCGGAGGCAAGGTTAACTGAACCGGCGGCTATCTCTCCCGTCAGTACCGCAATTTCATTAGCGGAATGGGATGTTCTGTCCGCCACCTCCACAAGAGAAGCGGAGGAATCGAATACTTCCTGTGCGGAGACTTTCATTTCTCCTACGAGGCCGCCGATTTGGGACATCATATCGTTGAAGCTTTGGGCAAGCTGACCGATTTCATCACGGGAGCGAATCGTGGAGTGCACGCTTAAGTTGCCTTTCTTCCCTTCAATCATCAGATCGCGAAGCTTGGCGAGAGGCGCCGCGATAAGCCTGACGGCCATCCAGCTCATTCCGACTGCAAGAAGAGCGGCCAATCCCGCAATCCCCCAGGTTAACCAGGCAATCTGATCGGCTCCTTTCATCAATTCCTTATAGGGAACGGTTCCGATTAAACGCCAGTTGTTCAGCTTGATCAATCCGGAATAGGTGACCAGCTTCCGGCCATCTTCTGTATGAAACGTTACTCCTGTTTGATTATTGCCGGTTCCGATATCGGATGGTTGTCCAATTAACTGGTCAGCGGGAGAGTACACATAATGATTGTCCGCATCCACAATCATCATTTTGCCGCCGCTGCCAATCGAAACCGATTCAAACCACTTTATGATGTCGCTGAGCCTGAGCTCGATCAGCAGGATGAAGGTGTCCTTCTTGCTCGCCGAGCTTTGCAGCAGAATAGCGACGCCAATCGTATGTCCTGCTTGCGAGGAATTTGATATATTTTCGGGTACGCTTGGGGTAACGGGAATCCACACCGGATTTCCTTTTGCCTCAATGACAGATTGGTACCAGGGCTGCTCCTTGATGTGATCCAGCAGGATAGAGGAGGTACCGATGATCGGAGAGGAGGTTGCTGCCAGATTGCCGGTAATCGTATCGTTGACGGGTATCAGGTAGCTGTCCGTAATGGCTGTATTGTTCATGGCATAGGTTTGCAGGCGTTCAATAAGCGAGGTGAAGACCTGGAACACGGCATAGGAGCTTTGCCGGTCCTTAAGAAGGACATCCATCTGCTGCTGAACGACCTGATCGATGGCCAGCTGCTGGGCCAATGCCTCGAATTGGCCAAGGACGACATTCAGTTTATCGGAGGTTTGTTCAAGGGTCTGTTGTCCGGCGGAGTATACCTGGGATTCAATGATCCCTTTGGAAATATCATAAGCCACGAGTCCTACAGACAGAACGCTTATAATTATGCCGGAGAACAGAAAAAGGAACAGCTTGGCGCCAACCGATCTGAATACGTTATATTGCAATTGGGATTGCATAGAGCGAACAGCCTCACTTTCATCTGCTTATGTAGTTCCTATTTCCTAGATTAACGCCGAATTATATGAGAGGTGTTAAATATTTTGGTTGTTTGTGTAAAAAGAAATCTAATTTTATAGATATAATTATAGATAATATCTATATTCAGGACTTTGGATAGCTCCGGAATGCTCACGGAATCCCTCATATAGAAGGGTAGAAATATTGCAATTTCATAGGATAAGATGATAGGGAGAGAATCGGGTTATGTAAAAAACCGCAAAATATCAGATTCGGCCAAGCTGCCGGTTAATTGGCAAGCAGGCACATTAGAAGGAGGCCGTTATGAATCAATCCGATGTCACAGCTACCGGTTCCCAAATGCAAATCCCTTTCATCGCCACAGGCTCTTATCCTTTACGGAATGGCAATATGATCCGACCGCTTGTGGACAGCGGACCTGCCTTCCGGCGGATTTGCGAGGCGGTTGAAGCCGCGCGGCACAGTGTATGGCTTACGGTCACCTTTATGGCACCGGACTTCCAGATGCCGGATGGCCGCGGCAGCCTGTTCGACGTACTGGATCGTGCGGCGGCACGGGGGCTGGATGTTCGCGTCATTTTCTGGCGCCCTAATCCGGAGAGCAGCGGGTACGGGCAAGCGTTCTGGGGATCTCAAGCTGAACGCGAAGGGCTTGGTGCGCGTGGTTCGCGTTTTCGCATCCGCTGGGATCGTGCTCACGGGTACTACTGCCAGCATCAAAAAAGCTGGCTGATTGATGCCGGCCAACCTGACGAGACGGCATTTGTCGGCGGGATTAATCCCACTTTCAGGTCCGTTGAACCCGGCCATGCAGGGGAGGGTCAGCGTCATGACGTCTATGTCGAAGTGGCGGGACCATCCGCGACCGATGTGCATCACAATTTTGTCCAGCGATGGAATGAAGCCAGCGAGCGTGCGGAAGAAGATGGTGTATGGGGCCACAGCGGCGACGAGAAGATGCCCTTCCCGACGAGCGTATCCAATTCGCGGGGCGGCAGTTTGCTGCAAATCCAGCGGAATGTGCATGCAGGCCGCTACAGCGATGGCTGCCCGACCCCCGGAGGCAGTCTCTACGATATAGCCAGCGGCGAGCGGACCATTTTCGACCAGTACGTTCAGGCCATTAACGCCGCTCGCCGCACGATTTACATCGAGAATCAAGCTATCCCGGTACCGGAAATAGCCGCGAGGCTGGAAGAGGCTCTGAAGCGGGGCGTAGATATCGTTCTGCTTGTTCCGGCCGAGCCGGAGGAACATGTGCGCAAATACCGCCAGCGTCCCGACAGCGAAAGCTTCTTCGAGCAGATCGCTGCACTGGGCCGATACGAGAATTTCGCGCTTGCCGGGATTGCCGGACCCAATGGGCGTGGCGGCCGCAGCAGCATCTACGTACATGCCAAAATCATGCTGGTCGACGATGAATGGGCGACAATCGGATCCTGCAATCTTCACTCGAATTCACTATTCGGCCATACGGAGATGAATGCTTCATTCCATGATCCGCACGTGGTGCGCGAGCTTCGCTGCCAGCTTCTGTCCGAGCATCTGGGTCAGGATACCGGGCAATTGGACGACCGCGCCGCGCTTCGGCGTTATCGGGATATTGCTCACGCAAACCGCCTCGGAAGAGATCGCGGGGATTTCAATTGGCAGGGTCTTGCATTCAGCATGGATCCGGCGGCCTACGGACAATAGCAGTATTGCCGCTGCTGCGCTTACAGTTGCCCTTTATCGTAAAGATAATTTATCTCGTTATTTTGGAAGCAGAGGAAATGAAGGAGGGCTGGCTGTGCATGCTCCAACAACGTATTCAGAGGTCAATCAAGTGATCGGACAACTCCTGTCTGAAATGCAGCGCGTCTTAGGCAGTAAGCTCGTCGGTTTGTATTTGTACGGCTCTCTGGTCAGCGGGGATTTTGATGCCGAGATTAGCGATATTGATTTGCTGGCCGTTATTTCCACAGGGCTCGAGAATGCTGAAGCGGACAAAGTAAGCCGGATGCATCAGGACTTTGCCCGCAGCCACGGCCGCTGGGATGACCGGATTGAGGTCGCTTACCTTAGTTTAGCCGCGCTGCAAACCTTCCGCACCCGCTCCAGCATGATTGGCATCATCAGTCCGGGTGAGCCTTTTCACCTCAAAGAGGCTGGAGCGGCATGGCTTGTAAACTGGTACCTGGTGCGTGAATATGGGCGTGTCATCATCGGACCTCCGGCAGAAGCCATCATCGGACCGGTTTCCAGGGAAGAATTTCTGTCCAACATCTACATGAACGCAATGGCTTGGCGGAGCAGGATCATGGATCTGGAGTCCCGCCGCGGGGCACAAGTCTATGCAATCATGACCATGTGCCGCTCCTGCTATACGCTGCAGACAGGAGAGCACGCTTCCAAGAAACAGGCGGCGTTATGGGCGCAGGAGGAATGGCCGCAGTGGAAACCGTTTGTCGAGCAAGCTCTTGTATGGCGGGAATCCCCTGAGGCGGAAGAGGGGGCAGCACTGCTGCAAACACGGGAATTCGTAGAATTTGCGGTCGATCAATGCAGGCTGCTGTTTGACGGGGAAGGGAATCTCTAGGCCATTGGATTGACGGGGACGGACATGTCCAATCTGTTGTTGTCCGGGGGACTGCTGCTGCCTTCGCCCGCTTGATGCATCGTAAGCTTACCAGTGCGCGGGATGTGTGAGCAGCGGCGGCAGCTTGGTATTAGGGTCGCCCTTCGCCGCATTAAGCTGGGCCTGGGTGAGAAAGATACTCCCGGTGAGGTTGGCTCCCCTCAGGTCAGCGTCCCGGAAGTCAGCGCCGATCAGGTCGGCAGCCCTCAGGTCAGCTTCTCGTAGATCAGCGGCAATCAGGTAGGCGCCGCGCAGGTTGGCTGCTCTGAGATCGGCTCCTCTAAGCTTCGCCCCAATCAGGTCGGCGCCCCGTCCATAGGCCTTCTGGCGTTTTGGCGGGTTCTTCTGCTGGCGGCGGGCTTCTGTGCGCACCAGCTCGCTGGTCTGCAGGAGCAGAGCATTCACGTCTGCCCGGTGTGCCGCCACATTCAGCTCCAGAAGCGAGTCGGGACTAAGATGCGTGAGGCGTTCGGTCTCGCCGAGCGCGGAGCTGAGTTCGCCGCGGATCGAGCGGGCCGGCTGCAGCGTCAGCGCTTCGGTCAGATACCAGAGCAGCTCATGGAGATGCCGCATAATCGGCAGCACTTCGAACATTTGCTGCGCGGATTCCGGTGCTTGCCGCCAGTCACGTCCGCGGTAGGTGACTTGGGAAACCTTTTGCCCCGCGCCGAAGCAGTCATAAACCGTACAGCCGCGAAAGCCCAGCTGCCTGAGGTTCTTGTGAACGCCGCAGCGGAAGTCGCTTTGCAGATTCGGGCAGGGCTGCCCGGCGTCTTTGTCTATCGCAAAATCTACGGAAGCTGCGAAGGGCAGCGCCGCGCAGCATAAGCCAAAGCAGTTCTCGCAGTCCGCTTGCAGATGAAGACGGTTACCGCCTTGCAGCGGTCCTGGATATTCAAGGTTCTCTGACAAGATACGGACTCCTTCGTTTCATAATTTTTTCTCAATTCTTTTATACTAGTACTGAATATTTTTCCCGTCAATGCTTGTACCCCGGGAGATTCCGGCAGAAGCAGTGCTTGATGGACAAGCATTCCGGGCGGCGGCATAAATCTGTTATAATAAGTGGCGGGGAAAGTCCCCGCATAACTTGACAGGAGAGTAACCTTTATGATTATCCAATTCATTCGTTACCGGTAATGTGAGGTGCAGATCAGTGAATCTCAGCCATTTTTAAGGAAAATGGTTTGGGTTTGTTTGACTGTACCTTTTTTCATTCACCGACTACGAATGAACGGGGTGCTTTTTTGTGTCCAAAAACAGTATACATGCAGGTCTTATTTCAGCCTGTGAAGGCATTTTCAGATGCCCGATTTGTTACAATCCGATGAGAATGGTTCAATCCAGGAGCTTGATATGCGCCAAACAGCATTGTTTTGATCTATCGAAGCAGGGATATATAAATTTGGCTCTCCAGGGCTACAAAACAAAATACAATAAGCGCCTGTTTGAATCCAGAAGGACGATTTGCAGAAGCGGCTTTTTCGAGCCATTGAATGAACGGATAAGCAGCAGGATCGGAGCCGTGCTCAATACGGCAAACAAAGAGGTTCGTGTATTGGACGCCGGATGCGGAGAAGGCTCTCATCTGCACAGCATTCAGGGGAAGCTGGCACGAAATATCCCAGTTGATCTATTGGGCGTAGGCATGGATCTTTCCAAAGAGGGAATCTCCAGCGCTTCGAGAGAATATCCGGATCTGATCTGGTGCGTAGCGGATATCGCGAAATGTCCATTTGCCAATGAACAATTCAATTTTATCCTGAACCTCTTGTCGCCATCCAATTACGCCGAATTTAAGAGAATGCTGTCGGACGACGGATTTGTCATCAAGGTAATCCCGGAACGGGAATATCTTCAAGAATTGAGAGACTTCTTGTCCCATAAGCCGGAGAAACAGTCGTATTCAAACAACAGCACGATTGAGCGTTTCAGGGAGCATTTTGCGCGTATGGACATGGAGCGGGTCCGGTATCGGTTCCCCCTGGATCATACTCTTATTGAGCCGCTGCTCCATATGACCCCGCTGTCATGGGGAACTGCCGCGGAACGATTGAAGCAAATTCCTGAAATGAATATGACTGAGATCACGATTGACTTGACCATCCTGATTGGAAAGAAATAGTTCCGGAGGGCTTGATGAATTCTATTTTGGAAGGGGATCATTATTCATCAATCGGCTTATCTCAAGACAGTCCGCACGTTCGCTCTTGCACTGCCTGGAGTGGAGGAGGGTTCAGCCTACGGGACTCCGGCATTCCGGGTGCGTGGAAAATTGCTTGCCCGGCTGCTTGAAGACGGGGAAACGCTGGTTCTGAGAACGGACTTTGAAGCCAGGGATATTCTGATGCAGGTAAATCCAGATGTTTTTCACATTACGGATCATTACCGCAGCTATCCATACGTTCTTGTTAACCTTCCGGTTGTCGGGCCGGCGGAGCTGCAAGAGCTTCTCGAACAGGCATGGAGGAGCTGTGCGCCGAAAAAACTTCAGGACGGATACAGATCTGACGACTGGAACCGGGAAATTCCATGAACATCCTGATGGACTGCAATCCTTAAACCTGTGTGGTCTTCCGGACAGCAAACGCGTATAATTGATTATTATTTTCATGAGGGTGGGGGAGCTATGGGCAGTACCGACTTTCATCATAATTTCAATCATTTCTTCGACGGATTTGAATTGTACAGGCAGACGGATAACCGGACGGAGCGGATGAAGCTCCATCCGCAGATGGGAGAGGGCTCCGTTCATCGCTTGGTGCCGCGCAACGACCTGGGGGTGGCTATCGCGGAGTTCAGGCTGAACCGCAATCATACCGTGGATCTTCATACGGAAACAGCAATGGTGGAGTTGAGCTACTGCCTGCAGGGGGCCAGAGAAATCCGGGTCTCCGGCGCGGAGTTTGAGGTAGCCCCCGGCAGCTACACTCTGCAGTTTGTCAATCCTGCGAAGGCCAGCATGCATTTTGGCGGGGATCAAGCATTTCAAATGTTAAGCATCGGGATCCCTGTTTCAACCTTTCATCACTTTATGGAAGAGGCTGGCGGTGTGCGGTCATTCGAATTTGACCGGATCATCGGGGATAAGCCGTACCGTATGTTCCAGCAGACCATAGATCCGGCGACGATTATCCTACTGAGGCATATGCTGCAAGCCGCCAGAGGTCAGGCAGTACGCAATATTGAGCTGGAGTGCAGAATGCTTGAGCTGATGTCTTCGGCGTTCAGCTCTTTCTTACTGGACGGCAAACCGCCTTCAACCAAACTGTCCAAGACCGACAGGTCAAAGATTGAACATGCCCGGGAGATCATTCTGGAGCGGATGGCGGAGCCTCCCTCGCTGATGGAGCTGTCGCGGCTGATCGGCCTGAATGATTATAAATTAAAAACCGGTTTCAAAGAAATGTACGGCAGAACGGTGTTCGGTTACCTGCGGGATCAACGACTGGAGAAAGCGTACCGGCTGCTCCGCAGTGGCAGCACCAGCGTGATTGAGGTGTCTTGCGAGGTGGGGTATTCGAATCCCAGCTATTTTGCGGAAGCATTTCGGGAAAAATATGGCGTCAACCCCGGCGAATTCGTTCGGCGTTCATAAACCGCTTTTCTCCAACCACTCTTCGGAGTGGTTTTTTTTCGTATGGGCTGCGGATAATCCCGCTAACCAGCACCGGGCTCCGTCCAGCGGTAGAGGCTTGATTGGGAGGACTGGTACGCTTGAAAGCATACTAAGTGGATTGGAGAGATGAACAATGACGAACCAACAGGAGCAGAAATTGCAAAATGAGCTGGAAGCCATGGCCAGACATGGCATCGAGGTTCTTCCGAAGGAGGTCGTGGAGGCTTTCGAGCAATCGGTCCGGGAGCTCAGGGAATCGGGCATCGCCAAGGGCTTGGCGGTGGGGTCGGTGGCCCCTGACTTCACCTTGGGCAATCAGACAGGCATCGGCGTCACCTTATCTGATGAAATCGCGAAGGGTCCTGTTATTCTTACCTTTTACCGTGGAGAATGGTGCCCGTTCTGCAATCTGGAGCTCAGGGCATACCAGCGAATCATGGACAGCATTCGTGAAGCCGGCGCCCGGCTGCTGGCGGTCAGTCCGCAAACTCCGGATCATTCGTTAAGCACGCAGGAAAAGAACGAATTAAGCTTTCACATATTGAGTGATTTGCGCAATCAGGTGGCAGAGAAGTACCAGCTTAAATTCAAGCTTGCGGAGGAGCTGCGCGGCATTTATCGGTCACTCGGGTTTTCTCCGGATGCCTTTAACGGAGACGATTCCTGGGAGCTTCCCGTTCCCGCAACCTACTTGATCGACCAACAGGGCATAATCCGCATGGCGAGCGTAAACCCGGATTACCGGTCGCGGATGGAGCCTCGTGAGGTATTGGACCTTCTGCGCTCCTTATAGGAGAGGGGAATCGCCAACGGATCAGCGCGACCGCCATGAATTGTGCTGAATCGGATTTTCCTTTATACTGGTATCAACTTCAGGAGATGGGGGTTGGTATGGATGGCAATTAGAGATTGCCGGATTGGCTCCACTCATGCAAAGCCTGTTACAGGGCGATACTTTGCTTGAGGCGCGATAACGAATAACAACATCGCCCAAACCAGCATATATCGTTTCTAATAATGGGCTTTGCTACCTTATTTTCAATCCCTATAAAATAAGGAGTTGAGCATCAATGCGTGTACCATTTATTAGAAACCATCAATATAACGTGATCAAGAAGCAAGCCGGACTGCTGAAGCAGGCTCTGCGAACCGTTTCTGATCTGAAAGTGCTGGAATCGGTACGGGACAGTACAGAAGCCAAAATATTCGGGCTGTTTCCCGACCTGACCGACACCCAGAGACAGCTGCTGGAGAAATTCCCGACACTAGCAACAGCGGAGGATTTTCAGAATTTTCTGGGTTCATTGGAACCGTATATAGTAGAATTTCCGCAAATTACGAACAAGCAGATTCAGAAGCTGTTTCCCAAGAACAAGAAATTAAAGCTTCCTGATTTGTCGCTGATTGATTTCCGGTATTTGACCTATCTGAGCTGGACGGACATTTCGACGGATAAATTGTTCATTGTTTATCATGCAGATGGACAATTCATTGGTGTCGAAGGCAGATTCACGCCCACCAATAAGAAGAGTTACTGCTTCTTATGCAACAATTATGAAGAACTTGCCTTTTATTCAGTCAAAACAAGACCGGCGAAATCATCTCCGGATTATTACAAGGCGTTCGGCAATTATTTGTGCCTGAACAATCATCACTGCAATACCAGCATTACGGATGTTGCATTTCTGG
>NZ_JBHRUP010000002.1:0-714231 GCF_042647105.1 Paenibacillus sepulcri
GACAGGCTCAAGAATGTGCAGGAGCCTGCCGCCCCGCAGTACTGGAACGCCGCACAAGGTAAAAATCTTATTATTCTGCAGCTGGAATCGTTCCAGAACTTCCTGATCGACCTCAAGATCGACGGGCAGGAAATAACGCCGAATCTGAACAAGCTGGCCCATGACAACTTTTACTTTCCGCATTTCTTCCAGCAGGTGGGGGAGGGCAACACGTCAGACGCCGAGTTCGTCGTGAACACTTCCTTCTACATCCCGCCGCAGGGGCCGGCTACGATGATGTACGCGAACAAGGAGCTGCCGAGCCTGCCGAAGCTTATGGCCTCGCAGGGCTACCAGACGGCGACCTTCCATACGGATGTCATCGAATTCTGGAACCGCAACAACCTGTACAAGGCGCTTGGCTTCGAGCATTATTACGACCAGAGCTTTTTCGGAACTGACGATACCATTTTCTTCGGCTCATCGGACGAGGTGCTGTACTCGAAGACGGCCGAGGAGCTGGAGCGGATGAACGACAGCGGCAAGCCATTTTACTCGCAGGTCATCTCGATGACGGCGCATCATCCTTTTACCATTCCGGAACGGAAATACAAAATGACGCTGCCCGAACGGTATGAGGGCACCCTCGTCGGCGATTATATCCGCGCGCAGAATTATGCCGACTACGCGGTGGGCCTGTTCATTGACGATCTGAAAAAACGCGGCGTCTGGGACAACAGCGTTCTCGTCGTGTACGGCGATCATATGGGCCTTCCCATGTACTCGCTCCATCATGACGACAAGGATCTGATGCAGGAAATTTACGGCCATGAGTACAGCTATGCCGATATGATGAACATTCCGCTTATTATCGCCTCTCCTGGCGTCACAAAGCCGGAGGTATTCAATCAGACAGGGGCGCAGTCGGATATTCTGCCGACGGTAGCCAATCTGACCGGCGCGCCGCTTGCGGATCATATTCATTTTGGACAGGATCTGCTGAACCAGACTTCCAATCTGCTGCCTCAGCGCTATTACTTGCCCTCCGGCTCGCTGATCAACGACCAGTCGATCTTCCTGCCAGGCGAAGGGTTCGAGGATGGATCCAATTATCCGGTTCCCGGGCTCGGAGATCCCGCCTCCAAAGCTACCCGGGATCAATTTGACCGGGCGCTCAAGCTGCTGAATATGTCCGACAGCTACGTCATCCAGCTGCCTGACCGGAAGCAGTAGACAGCCTATGGACCATGAATCCGCTGCGTGACCAGCAGAACTGGATCGTTTCAGTATATTGAACGGCTTGAACAAACAAAAAACAGGACGATGCAGGGCATTGGCGCCGCTACGTCCTGTTTTTGTTTATTGCGGTGCAGGTACTTATTCTCCCAAATAATTCGTGCCGGCATGCTTTAATTTGATTGTCACGTTTATGGATGTCAGGGAATCCTTGTTCCATCTGAAATGGTTGTTCTGAAACCATTCCTTCCATTGCTTCTGATGTTTTCTATGAAAAATCTCTTCCACGTTAAACAAATCCACGTCTTTTACGATTGTCGCCTTGAATGTGTCCAAAATATCTGCTTTGATTTGCTGCTCAGCGAGCCGTTTTAATTCGGCTTCATTCTCACTGCTTAACATCTCGACTACTGTCGCTGAAAACCTTAGATGCAGACTGAAGGCAGGCTTCTTATCCAGGTTGGCAAATTGTATTTTCACTTTCGGTCTTTCTATCTGCAGGATGGCAACATTTCGGTCGCCCTTCTTTAGAAGCAGGGGGTCAATGATTGCTTCTTTGTTCAACCAACGCATGCCGGATACCGTCGCACCGTCAAAAGAACCTCTATATTTTTCTCCGCGCAGCATCATGACGCCGTCAATTACGGGGGTAGATTGATCCTTGCCGGACTCCGATTTGGACCAGGCTCCTTCCTTGATAGCAACAACCGGTATGGCAAAGGTGGCGTAATTTTTATTCGCATTCAACAAGAAGTCCTGCAGGTTCACAGGCTTGAAATAGGAATACTGCTTCAAAACCAGTCCAGGTCTCATGAGCAAGGAATTGATCAGGGTTGTATTGGAATTTGTGGGAATAGAAAACAATTCCTCCAGATTGCTCTGTGTACCGTAAAGCTGGGAAGTATAACGTAAATCTCTTTGGCCGGTTACTCCCTTAGACAGAGGCATTATTCCAATTTCCAAGGCAGCGGGCGTGAAAACCATCATTTTGATGTGGCTCCAGAGAATAGGCTGCTGTGATAGTTTAATCATATTATAAAAAGCCATGTTGAGGGTCGGACCCGCTGCTTTTCCAGTCCATGTGGTGTTTTTGGGTTGGCTTGAACTGCCGCTTTCCGATTTTGAAATCCCGGCAAGATCCATGAACTGAAAGTAAACGGTATATTCCTTATCCTTGTAATCAATTCCGAGCGCCGAGATATACATGTAATTTTGAATGATTTTCGAATCCCAGCAGCCTGTCGATAACACCAGTACGAGGATGCAGACAGCCATTTTACATTTCCACTTCAAGTCTCGCCGCCTCCTTCAGGTACATAGGTTTGCACATCCTGCGGTTTCCTCTTCCTGCTCCATGGTTTTTTAAGGAGCCCTGCGAGGATATCCCGGGATTTGAAAGGAGAGACAGGGGAAAGAATCGGCATACCGTATGATTTGCACCAGGATGCATAAATGATAATTAAATAAAACCCCAGATAAAATCCCACCATTCCAAATAGCGATGAAAGAATCATCAACAGTATCCGGAGAATGGCAACGAAACCGGCCAATGTTTGGTTAACCAACGTATACGAAGCGATTGTGGTAGTCGCAATCACGACGATCATAGTCGGAGAAGTTAATCCTGAGCGAACCGCCGCATCCCCTACGATAAGACCGCCCACCACCGTCACAGTACCGCCTACCGCCTTTGGCAGCCGAGCACCTGCTTCTCTGAACAGTTGAAACATGCCAACCATCAGAAAAGCTTCGAACGGCGTGGAAAACGGGATTCCGATCCGGGAAATGGCTATGGTGGCCAGAAAGGAGAGTGGGATTTGTTCGATGTTATAGTCCGTTAATGCAATAAACAAGCTTGGCAAAAACAACGAAACTACCAGTCCGCTGTAGCGAATAATGCGCTGGAATGCGGCGAAATAGAACGATACGGTTTCATCCTCCGGCGACTTTAACAATGACGCTATATTGATTGGGGCTATAATCGCCATCGGCGATCCATCCATCAATACGACGAACCTTCCGTTTAGCAAACTCTCAGCCGCAAAGTCAGGTCTGCCGATATAATCGACCAGCGGCAGTAAATAATAAGGGGAATTTGACAGCGCTTCTTCCAGTTGATTGCAGCCTATCAGGCCTTCGGTATGTATCGAAAGCAGCCTTCGCTGCGCCTCTTCAATAATCTCAGGTGATACCAAGTCCTGAAAATACAAAAGCCCTACTTCGGTTTTGCTTCTCGTACCGATGACATAGCGTTTATAGGCCAGCTTGGGGGAGCGCAGCCGTTTGCGGATCAAAGCAACATTTGTGCCGAGCTGTTCCGTAAAGCCGTCCCGGGGCCCCTTGACCGAAGATTCCGTATTCGATTCCTCGGTTGATCTTTCCGGGCGCATAGCGATATTAACGGATAGAGCAAAAGGATCGGAGTCAGGGAATACGATCACAAGATGGCCTGCAAAGATATCTTCCGCTATCCGGGTGAAGGAGATTGTGTCATCCAGTATCTCCGCATTCATCCATACCGGGATTTTTTCTTCCCGATTTTCAGACAATGTGTGCAGCAGCGGCAGAACCACCTCATTGATCTGTTTAGCGTCGATCAACCCGTCACAGTACATGATAAACGGACCATCCTCAGCGGGATGGTCTGTGATTGCAGCTTTTTTTACAGTAACGTCCTGGCAGTGCGCAAAAAAAGAACGGGCTGCTTCTTCCGTGATTTGATGTTTATCCGGCACCTGGTTTCACCTTCAATCTCCGGAAACTTAAAATAAAGAATGCCATTGCGGCAGCGCCCAATCCCAGACCCAGCGCAAGATCATGCCAACGAACGGAAAGCTGAATAAATTTCAAATCATTGGTGGACATCAAGCACACGCACGAGATGGCCAACCATATGACTATCATGACGCCAACAGAAGGGCTCATTGTCTTTCTCGGCATCAGCGAGCAAACGGCAAACAACAACAGAGATTGTCTGATGAGGCTGACTGAAAAAAAATAAATGATGGATAGGGAGTCGATATGCGAGAAATTCATTCCCAATTTTGCCAGTCTCCATTGCTCGAAAACAGGGGTACGCTGCTGAATCGACTCAATAGTCCCGAATGCGCCAAGGGAAATCACGATTGGCACAACAAGCGTGATGACATGAACAAGAAGGAGCGCATAAATGGTTTTAAAATTGATTTTGGATTTGGTGTCGACGAAGGGGGCAAGGACGATAAGGATAAACCAATCCGACATGCCGGCCAGTGAGGATAATAGGGACCCTCTTACCGGTATCCAACCCCGCTCCAGGAGTGGAACCAATTCATAAAAGTGAAGGAATTTGAATATTCCGAAGAGCAGAATTACAAAGAGGACGACAACGATCGGGAGCAGGATGCCAGCAGCAATTGCCAAAGTACGCAGCCCAAGCAAACTGCCCAGCAAGACCGAAACACTAATAATGAATACAACAATGAAGTTCGGCGTATTGGGCAAAAACCATATGTTGACCCAATGTATAAGATCAGTCATGTTGACATACAGATTCAACATCAGGATGACAGCCAAAACCGCCGTAATCAACACGCCTATGAATGTGCCCGCACGTTGTTTCAGCCAGCCTTGAACCGTGACTGAGGACATGCGATGGCTTATCCAGGCCAGTACGAAAGCCCAAATCAAGGCGGGTATGGACGACAGGAGTACGCCAATCCAGGCATCCCGCTGTCCATGGATCATTGTCATCATTTTGAAAACACCGAAGTTGTTGAAGCAAATGATTAGTACCAGCAGAGACACCAGCTGCTTTTGTGAAATCATGGTTTAATTGTTCCCCCGATCATTGTGATCGTCTGGACGTCATTGGTATTATTTGCCGCCGCATGAAATTTATGCAGAAACAAAACAAGGTTAACCGGATGATGCCGGCTAACCTCGTTATTCGCACGCTCCCTATCGGGGAATGCCAACCTGTTTACCCATTACTCATGCGGGCTGATTCCGCCTTCCTTATGGATCACTATCGTCTCCTCGATAGCTTTGTTCATGGCCTCGTCAGCCATCCTCAGCGCAGTCTGATTGTCCTTGGATTCCGTTGAAATGAGCTTCCAAACCATATCCGTATTGGCATAGATATAGGTCAGGTTCGGCTTGCGGGCAGGCGGCATAGCACCGTTCAAATAGAAAATCGATTGAAGATGCTTGCCTTCCCAACCGGGCACGTCCTTCCCGTATGCCTCCTGAACAGCCGGATCGGCAAGCGGCGAGATGACACCCTGCCTGGACAATTCGGTTTGATACTCCGGCGACAGCAGGTATTGGATGACCTGGAACGCCAGATCCTTGTCGGCGGACTGATTCGTAATAAACATGCCGTTCGTATCGGGCTGGAATTTGGACTTCGGCGCATCGGGAAATACGGGAACCGATGAGATGTCAAAGTTCAAATCCTTGTTCTCGTCGAGCAATTTATTGACGTTCTCCAGTGAATCCACAATCATCGCAATTTTCCCCGTGACGAATTCATTCGTTTTCACCAGCTGATTGCCGGGAATTTCGTAGAACGCCCTGATATTGCTTACAATCTTCAGCCAATTGTCCGAGACCATGGAAGATTTGTCTTCATTGGGATTAAGCGCGGGCTCCGAGAGCTGATTGAATCTCATATAGTGTGCGGGGTTCATCTGAAAGCCTTTATAGGTGATATCACCGACCTGACGGGTAAGCTTTTTGGTCATTTCATAGGCTTCATCCCAAGTCATGCCGTCCTTGGGGTAGTCCAGGCCAAACTGGTCGAAAATATCCTTGTTATATACGAGCACCCAGTCGTTCGAATTGAACGGAAGCGAGTACAATTTGCCGTCCGATGTATTGACGGAATGCTGAAAGTCCGCAGGGTTCAATGTGCCGGTGTCGAAGTTGTATTTTTTGACCAAATCGGTCATATCGTATTCCATCTTGAATCTGCGGATTTGCCTGTACGTATTGCGGCCGACCTCATCGAATACAATGTCGGGTATCGTGCCCTTGGCGATCAAATCCTCATACCGCGTACCATCGTTCCAGGCAATATGCTTGAACGTAACATCGGGGAATTTGGCTTTGATATATTGGCCGACCTGTTTCTCGTAAATGTCCTCGTTGACATAGAATGCAGGCCATGCCGTAAAGATAGTCAGCTCATTAGCGGATGTTTCCGCCGTTTCTTGAGAAACCTCGTTAACGATGTTGGCTTTGTTTACTTCCGCGCCGTTTTCTTCGGTACAAGCCGCCGCCCCCATTATCGTCATTACCGTCAAGAGCGCGATACTGATAATTTTTTTCATGATCCGTTCAGACCTCCAAAATGTTTGTATGCATCGGGAAGATTCCTCATCGGGCAACCGCCAGCGGAGTCATAGATTGATAGACGGGATATGTCAGCGCTTACAAAAATAAAGCTTCATCACGGTCACCCCCTGACATGAATTCATGTTCAACCAGCTGCGCGATATCCTGAAAAAGCGAGGGACGGCAGTGGAAGTCTATTAAACATATATACATTGGCCAATGCCGGCAATGGGTTATTTGTGCAAATTATAGGCGTATTCCATCATGTATCCGTTCCTCGCGCCAGCCGGCAAAATGAAAGAATGCCAGCAGCGGCGGGAGAGTGAAAAAGCCTATAATAACGATGGAGTCAGCCTATAATGCCGCGGAACGGGACATATACAATTTATCCTATATTCATTCCAATGCGAGATTCTGCAGCAGCGCGGAATTCAAGAGGCCTGCAGTACCTGAGGGGGGATTCTTTTAAAAAGGTTTTTGTAAGCGCTTATCTGACGATATTTTGCCTGAAAGGATGTAGAAATCGATGAAAAGTATCAACTGGCTTCTGGCTATCATGCTTTTGTTATCCGTATTTGCTTCGCCCGCAGCGGCGGAAGAGGACACGCCAGAGGAGGAAGCGCCTGCCGTAAGCCCGGAACCGAGTGCGGTGGAGGAGGAGGCGCCTGCCGCAAGCCCGGAAGCGGGTACGGCGGAGAACGCGGCAGACCGTTTTACGGATTTAAAGGATCTTCCCGCGGAAGTTAAGGAGAAGTTCGGCACGCTGATCGAGGCGGGTGTATTCAAAGGGATATCCGACGGCCTGTTCGGATTGGACCTCAACATGACCCGCGCGCAGTTCGCCAAAGTGGCGGCCCTTATATTCGCTTTGCCAGTCGACGATAAGCTGGCAATCTCCAGCTTCTCCGATGTCAAAGCGGACGATAAAGCCAATGGGTACGCTCTGCCCTATATTGAAGCCCTCAAAATAGCGGAGCTGACCAACGGCTACGGCTCCGATACCACACGCTACAACCCGTCCGGCAAGGTCAGCCGGCAGGAGCTTGCGGCGTTTCTGATCCGGGGACTTGGCATGGAAGCCGAGGCCAGGGAGGCCGATCCGTCCGATGACGCTACAGTCAGTCCATGGGCGCGAACGTATGCCACATTTGCGCTGGAGAAGAATTTGCTTCCCGCCAGTGAAAGCGGCACATTCGAGGGCACATCGCCCGTTACCCGTTATGAGCTGGCGTTGGCCGCTTACGAGGCGCGGAATATATTCCTCGCAGGCATTCAGGAGGCGGGCAAAGTATCCATTCTGGAAGCGAAAGCTTCCGGTGCCAGGAAGGTAGCCGTCAAGCTCAGCCAGGGGGTCGATACCGAAAAGGCGAAGCTGACCGCATCTGCCGGCGGAGATGAGGTTTCCGGGGAAACCGAGTGGGCGGAAGACAACATGTCCGCGACCATTACGCTGGACGAGAAACTGGCTCACGGGAAATATCAGGTTAAGCTGTCCGATCTGGACGAAGGGACCGTTGACCGGGCGGAAGCGGAATTCGACGCGGAGGACGAACGGCTGGAAACGCTGGCTTTTGCCGCTCCTTCCGATATATTGCCGCGGTCGAAGGCGATCATCGATTTCAAAGCGGCGAACCAGTACGGGGAGACATCAGATTGGACTGCCGGCGATTTTGAAATCAAGGCGACCGGAGCGGACGTGAATGCGGTTCAGCTGCCGGGCAAACAGGCTTTTCAGCTGGATGTAAGCCGTTTGCCCAAAGGTGCAGGGATCTCGATTATTCTGTTCCGGAAGCCGTTAACGGACACCTCTCTGAAGCCTGTCACGAAAGTCTTCACCGTCGGGGACCTGCCTGTCGTTTCGAAGGTGGAAGCAGGCGATCTTAAGTTTTTTGGAGCGGATACCGCGCTCAAGCCCGGCGGCCGAGCCTATCTGTTATTTGCCGCTTATGATCAGTACGGCTTCCGCGTAACCGATCCCGAGCTTCTGGGCGGAGAGAGAGGCATCGATACGGTGTTCTCGGAACCGGGAATTTTCAACGACAAACCGTCGCTGGACAAGTTTTTCGATTATGACGATGACGGTTATGTCGATCTGTCGCTTGAGGTTTCTCCCGACGTGAAGGTCGACAAGCAAGTAAACCTGATGCTGCTCTCCCGGATATATGGCGAGCCCGCGTCCGTTACCCTGAAAGTCGTGCTGTCCAAAATACCGGCTTCGGTCGAATTCGATTATTCCGACACTCTGACGATCGGTGACGAAGACGAATATATCCCGATTATCGTCAAGGATGCGGAAGGCAAGGAATTATCTCCCGAGGATATCGTGAATGCCGAGACTACCGGCCGGCTCCAGGTAACCGGTTCGAATCAGCTGGTGCTGGAATCCGATCCGCCGACGCGGACCGATTACAGCGTGACGCCCAATGCGGTTCGCCAGACGGCTGTGCAGGCAACCGGCTCCGACAGGGGGAAAATCCGGATTGCCCGCGTCATGAACTATGGACCAGCTTTTATTTCCATTCTATTGCCGTATTCCTCCAAAATGGAGACGTTCAACCTCAATATTGAGCAGGCGAGGGAGAGGACGCCGGCTTCGGTCGAGCTTGACGGAGACAGCAATAATCTGCTCTTTCCCGGTACCGAGCACCAGATCAAATTCAAGATTCTCGACCAGTACGGAGACCAATTGAATACGACGCTCCCTGATTACAAAGTCGATTACAAGCTGGAGCGGGTCAGCGGTGAGTCCGGCGCGATTACGACCAAGGGCGCTGCCGTTCTGACCGATGCTGCTCCGGCAATCCGCCGTGAAATCAATGATAGCTCGGGCAAAGGCGTCACCTTCGTTGCAGATACGCTCAAGATGGGAACCTACAGGCTTAAGGCCTCATTGGTGCGGGTTGACGCCGGCGGAGCGGTTATCGGCACCTTGGCCGCAGCTTCGTCGGTTGCCGAGGTATTCGGCGGCAGCCAGGCGTTAACGTATGAAATGGATCTGGATGACGCATTGTTTGCGGCAGGCAGATATTATTACGAGCATGGGGTGATCAGGAGCGTTACCGATGCCACCTACCTGCTTGAAAATAAAGACGTATTTGCCAGAGAAATTGAAATCAGCGCCAAGGATGAGCTGGGCCGTGAGGTGACTCTGCCGTCCAATATTGTCAGGAGCATCGGATCGGCCAATCCCGATATGATCGGAGACGACGATGTGAACCGGATTATCGGCCTGAATGCGGGCAAATCGACAGTCACTGTCATTTTCGATTCGCCGACAGGGGCGAGGACGCTGAGCAAGGAAGTGGAAGTCAAATATGAACGCCCGGCGATCCAGGAAGTGAAGGTGGACAAGTCGGCGAATGTCGTCGACAGCGCGCAGCTGAACGGTCTGCTGCCCTGGGACGCGAATTTGATGAAGAAGATCACGGTCAAGGACCAATTCGGAGACAGCTTCGATAATGACAAACTGGCGCGCTACAACGATATTTTCGGCATTGTCTATCTGATTGGCGACATCCACTTCAGGCCGAATACCGCTCCGGCCATGAAGGATGTTCTCTACATCGACGGCGGCGGCCGCATTGTCTACCAGCCAGGCAGCGGCAACCCGATTGACAATAATGTGGAAGACTTCACGCTGACAGCCATTACGCCTGACGGCAAAACGTATTCAACCTTCATATCCGTCCAGTAAGTTAAGGAAAGGCCATCATACCCTTGCCGGCATCCGGCAGGGGTATTTCACATGTGATATAGGGCGAATAGGGACAGAATCGGGGCGAATATCCGCCATGAAAAGCAGGATTCCCCCATAGTTCGAGCAGAATCCACCAATGAAGAGGGAAGCAAGTGATATATACTGATTTTGAAGATATGTACGACATTGTAAAATGTGAAATGGGGGATTCTTCATGAACGCAAGCGGCTTGGACGAGCAATTGGGCGGCGTCAGCAAATCGCTCCGCACGCTTCCCGGGTCTTTATTGCTCGGTTCGACGGGAGCCCGTTTATGGGCCGATTATTTGGAGCCCCGGCCCGGCTTTAGCGGCCGGTTTGATTTTATTCACAAGATCAATATTCCTTTGCTGTACACCGTATCGGCAGACGTTGCCGACAATTACGAGCCCTGCCGCGCCCGCTGGTATCCGAGCCATATGCGGATGGAATACGAAGGTGTCCGCTTCTCGCTGCAAGAACGGAAATTTATTTCATGGGACGACTGTGCCGTATCCTTTCAGACCTGGACCAACAAGGATACCGAGGAGCTTGTTCTGCGCCTCTCCACGTATGGTGACCTCTTCCATACAACGCCGGAGGGCGGGCTTTACGGCACATTTCCTGTACCGCACCTAAGCTTCGATATCGACGCGGCATTGACACTTAGCGATGCGAAGCTGTTAACCGGGCTCCGGCTGAAGCCGGGAGAGACGAGAACCTTCGCAATCGCGGCCGCCCTCGGCATCCACGGGCAGGATGAGCCCGAGCTGCTCAGGCGGAGGGCTGGCGCCTATGCCCTCGACAGGCCAGTCGAGCAGGCCTTCTCCGATTATATACAGGCTTACAGCCAGTGGTTCGACCGGGCGCCGGCCTTCCGCTGCAGCGATGAGCTGCTGAACAGAACCTGGGCTTACCGCTGGTTTCTGCTTCGCCATAATTTGGCCGAACCCAAGTACGGGAATCTGCAATCCCCGTTGTTCTATGAAGGCAGATCCCACAAGAAAAGCAAATCCCCATTCAGCAAAGGGGGCTGGGAATTCTGCAAGCTGATCAATTTATCCGTCCCCCTGCACGTGATGGATGCCCGCTGGTACCATGACTCCGCTTACAGTGAAGGCCCCTTCAATAATATGAAGGAAAATCCGAACGAGGACGGGATGTTCTGTTGTATGACCGTCGACACCGTCATGCACGCCTTTGCCAATTTCTCCTGCTGGGCCGCCTATCAGCTCTATCTGGTGCACCGGAACCGGGAGGCCATGGCGGCGCTGCTGCCGTCCCTGAAGGCGCAGCTGCCGGCCTGGAGCCGGGCGCACGGGAATGACCGCGACGAATTGATGATTGAATACCGCCACACCAGGACGGGAAAAGAATATCAGCCGAGCTACTGGTACTTCCACCAATTCCCGAGAAACCCCAAGGATCCGGCAACCTATACGCATGTGAAGAGAGTGGACCGGACGGTATACCATTATTTGAATACGCTTGCGGTAGCCAGGCTGTGCGAAGAGCTTGAGGACCCCGAAGCGGAGGAGTTCCATAGGCGGGCAGAGGCGATCAAAAGCGATATTCTGTTAAAAATGTGGGATGAAGAGAGCGCTTTCTTCTACGACCTTCATCACGAAACCGACGAGAAGGCGCTGGTCAAAAATATCGTCGGCTTCTATCCGGCATGGGCGCAAATCATTGACACTGATCATGACGCGCTGATCGGTCATCTGTTCGAGCGGGGCGAGTTCGATACGGGCTGCCCGTTTCCGTCCGTATCCGCCGATTGCCCGGCCTATTCGAAGGATGGCGGCTGGATGGGCCATTTTGTCAAAGGCCGCAACGGCTGCGTATGGGACGGGCCGACATGGCCGTATACCAATTCCATCGTCCTTGATGCGCTGGCGAAGGAGAGCAAACGGCGCGATCACCTGTTTGACCGCCAGTTCGCCCATTATTTGCGCGAATATTCATTCCTGCATTTCTTCAACCGGGACTTGAGCCAGCCCGGGCTTGTCGAGCATTACAACAGTGCCACCGGCGAGCCGCTCAGCGACGAGCAGGAATACAATCATTCCTTTTATATTGATCTGCTGATCACGCATGTGGCCGGATTGTCCGTAGAGAGCGACCGGCTCGTTCTGGATCCAATCGATACGGGGCTGGATTATTTCTGTCTGGAGCGGGTCCGGGCCGCAGGGGCGGAAATTCGGATTACGTACCGTAAGCCCGGAAGCGCGCCGGATGCGGCAGATATCGAAGAAGGATACCGTTTGTTTGTTAATGGCAAGCTTGTTTTCTCAAGCGGCCGGCTTTGCCGGTTCGAACTGCCTTTACGGGAAATCCGATCGTAAGTGAAAAGGGGCGAGCAAGGTGAATGGAAGAGTGAAGGAGCTCAGGGGCGAACGGTTCTTTGACCTCGACATCGATATATTCGTGAACCGTCAACAGGAGTCGTTCTCCCTCTGCCAGCACACGCATGATTTTGTCGAGATCTGCATCGTCGGAGAAGGATGCGGCTTCCATTATATTGAGGATCAAGTGCTGCCCGTCAAGCAGGGGGATTTGTTTCTGATCCCGATCGGCACCTCCCATGTATTCCGCCCATCCTCTCCGGAGCGCGACAAAGTGCTCGTCGTGTATAACTGTATTTTCCGCAATAGAGCGATTGAGAACTGGAGGCATTATTTCGCCGAGGATTCAGAGATGCTCCGCATGATCTATTACCCCCATGAGCGCAAGGGAAGATGGCTGCAGTTCCACGACAAGCACAACACGCTGCAGGCCATGTTCCATAATATGCACTGGGAGTATTTGAAACGGAACCAGGGCTGTGAAATCATATTGACCACCTCGCTCATCCAGATGCTGATGCTGCTGCAGCGTCTGGAGATGGAGCGGGATTTCACGCCTTCTCCGAACAACAAGCTTGAGGATGTCCTGCATTATATCAAGAATAATTACTCCAAGAATATTACGGCCCAGCATGTTGCGGACCATTTCTATATGAGCGTGAGCCATTTTCAGCGGCTGTTCAAAAAGTCGACGGAGCTGACGTTCATCCAGTATTTGCAGAATATCCGGATTCAGAAATGCTGCGATCTGCTGGAATCCACCGATATCTCCATTCACGAAACGGCCAATCTGGTCGGGTATCTGGATATGAAGTTTTTCCATGCGTTGTTCCGTAAAAAAACCGGGGTTACGCCGAGGCAGTACCGGCAGAACTACCAGGAACCGAAAATCGATTAACATCCCCTGCAAAGCGCGATTCACCTATAGAATGGGCAAGCATCGCCTATAATTCGCGCAGGCGGCCCATATATAATGAGAACACATAATGGAAGTTTTGAAACCGTTCTCATTACCGGGCTGCATTCCCATATAGGGCGGATGGGTACGAAGCAAGAAAAAACGGAGGTGTGCGAGCAGTGGGCTGCATTGTGCTGAACCATGTGGAGAAACGCTACGGCAAGGACAAATTATATGCCGTGAAGGATTTTAATCTGGAGATCGAGGACGGGGAATTTCTCGTTATGGTCGGTCCGTCCGGATGCGGGAAATCGACGACATTAAGGATGATCGCGGGACTTGAGGACATATCCTCGGGCGAAATCTTTATCGGGGACAGGCTGGTCAATCATTTGCCGTCGAAGGATCGCGATATTGCGATGGTGTTCCAGAACTATGCGCTGTATCCGAATATGAATGTCTATGAGAATATCGCGTTCAGTCTGCGCATGCGCAAGCTGCCCAAGCATGAGATCGATCTGGCGGTCAAGAAAGCGGCGCGTACGCTTGAAATCGAAAATTTTCTCGGGCGCAAGCCGAAGGAGCTGTCCGGCGGCCAGCGCCAGCGCGTCGCGCTTGGCCGGGCGATTGTGCGCAGCCCGCAGGTTTTTCTGATGGATGAGCCGCTCTCCAATCTCGATGCGAAGCTGAGGGTGCAGATGCGGACCGAGCTGATCAAGCTGCATAAGCAGCTCGGCGTCACGACGGTATATGTGACGCATGATCAGGTCGAAGCGATGACGATGGGCAGCCGCATCGTCGTGATGAAGGACGGCATCGTTCAGCAGGTCGATACGCCGCAAAAGATTTACTTAAATCCGGCAAATATGTTCGTGGCCGGATTCATGGGCAGCCCTCCGATCAATTTCATCGAAGGGAAGCTGCTTGAGAGTCCGGAAGGCCTGCTGGAATTTCATACGAAGCAGTATGCGCTCGCCATCCCGGCAAGCCAGTCGAACAGGCTGATCGAGAAGCGAAAAGTCAACCGGGTCGTCACGATCGGCATCCGCAGCGAGCATGTGCATCTGGACCCGGCCTACCGCGATGCGCACCCGCGCTCGCAAATTCCAGGCAGCCATAAAATCAGCGAGTTTATGGGAGCTGATCTCTTTTTGTATGCGGATATCGGGGCATCCAATCTGTTCATCGCACGCGCTGATCTCGATCAGTCCTATGATGATAACGAGAAAGTAACGCTTACTCTGGATCTGCGGAAAGCGCTTTATTTCGATACCGATACAGGTGAAAATTTAATGCAGTAACGATTAGCATGTGGAGGGATGCAAGTTGAAAACGTTGTTGCGTTTTCGGGCAGGGATCGTGATCATGCTGTTCCTGCTTCTGTTATTCGGCTCAGCCATTGACGGTTACGCCGGATCGCCGGATCTGTCCGGCGAGAACACCGCCGCTTCCGGCGATCCGGATGCGGAGTCTCCGGAACCGGACATTGCCCGGTCCGATGCCGGAGCTAACCCTGCTTCAGGGGATGCCGGCTCAGCGCTTGCGGCGGCGGATGCCCCGGAGCCATATTATATCGAACTGCTGGAGCAGTGGAAGCAGAAGGGAATCGTTGCCGGGCAGAGCGGAACGATTGCCATACCGGGTACCGATTATTCGGGACAATCGGAGCAGGCGAAGGTTGCAGCAGGCTCCTTCGAGAACAAGGACGATGTTCTCATCTGGAGCGCCGTGTCCGACGAATGGATTGAATATGAGGTAGACATTGCGCAGGATGGGCTGTATGCGATCGATGTATCCTACCATCCGTTCATCGGCGAAAAATACCGCAAGCCGATTACGCTTGGTCTGACCTTCGATCATGTCAGCCCGTATCTGGAGTCAAGGTCCGTGCAGCTCTACCGGCAATGGCAGGACCAGATGCCAGCGAAAAAGGATGACTACGGCGATGAAATCCGACCGCCGTCGATCGATGTCAGCGGGTGGAAGACGGAGCCGTTAAGAGATTCGGGAGGCTCCTACGAAAGCCCGCTGCTGTGGCATTTGACCGCGGGGAAGCATATTATGCGGCTCTCGGGCAGCGATCCGGTGGCAATCGAGAAGATTGAGCTGCATGCGCCGCTCAAAATTGACGATTACAAGACGGTCAGAAGCAAACAGCCGGAGAATGCGGCATCGCCCTCCGGTGATTCCATTGTCATAGAAGCGGAACAGGCGTCCTGGAAGAACGACTCCTCCATTCCGCTCGCCTACGACAACAATATTTCGTCCACTCCTTACGAGAGAGGCAAGATGGTCTATAACGTCATCAACGGAGAGCGCTGGTCGACAGGCAATCAGGAGATTACGTGGACCTTCGATGTTCCGGAAAGCGGCATGTACAAAATCGCCATGCGCGCCCAGCAGTCCTATTCGTCGAACCGCTCCACGTTCAGGACTATCTCCGTTAACGGACAGGTGCCGTTCTCGGAGCTTGCGGCTTACCGGTTCCCTTATGCGACCGGCTGGCAGGGTATTACGCTTGAGGACGAGGAGGGAGCGCCGTTTGAATTTGCGCTGAACAAAGGTACGAATACGCTGACGATGCGTGTGACACAGGCTCCGCTCAAGCCGCTTCTGGTCGAGCTGGAGAATATCATATCCGATATGAAGGAACGGGGATTGGATATCCAGGCGCTGACCGGCGGCACTGTGGACGCGAACCGGACCTGGAATGTTGAACGCGACCTGCCAGGGTTTGTCGGCCAATTCGGGGAGCTGTACGACCGTCTTGCCGGAGTCCAGCAGAGCCTTGTGGCTGTGAACGGCCGTTCCGATGCGGTAACGCAGGGGATCGTCACGGTCGTGAAGGATTTGAAGGAGCTTCTTGCCAATATCAATCGTGTTCCTTATGAAGCGGATAAGCTGGTGAATATGGAGGGCAAGCTGGCCGATTATCTGCAGCAGCTCAATGCTCAGCCGCTCCAGCTCGACCGGATCTATGTTGTGCCGTCAGGCAAGAAGATCCCGAGAATGACCTCGACCTTCTTCCAGGAGCTCAAAGGTTCCATTTCCGATTTTCTGTATACGTTCAAACCCAAATCGGAGCTGAGCAGCGTGGACGACGGAGTGCTGAACGTCTGGGTGCAGCGGGGAAGGGACTACGTCAATCTGATACAGCAGCTGACCGATGAAATGTTTACGGCGGAGACCGGAATCAAGGTGAAGGTTAACCTGCTTCCCGATTCCGATCTGCTTGTCCTGATGAACGCCGCCGGAATCGCGCCCGACGTGGCGCTCGGATTGTCGCAGGATCTGCCGTTCGAATACGCCCTGCGGGGCGGATTGTACAATCTTGCCCAATTTCCGGACTTCAATCAGCTTTATGAGCGCTTTGCTCCCGGTACGTGGATACCGTTCTATTACAACGGAGGTTATTACGGCGTCCCGGAAACGCAAACCTTCGAAATGCTCTATTACCGCAAGGATATTCTGGACCGGCTGGGACTGAAGGTTCCCGGCACTTGGGAGGAAGTTTACAAGATGCTGCCTACGCTGCAGCAAAACAACATGAATATGCCTCCGGTGCCTTATACCCCGTTCTTCTACCAGAACGGCGCCGAATTCTTCACGCCGGACGGATTGAAGACGGCTTTATCGTCGCAGAAGGGATTCCAGGGCTTCAAGGAATGGACGGATTTGTACAACGTCCATGCCGCAGACCAGTCGCTGGCCAGCTTCTTCCAGGGCTTCCGCAGCGGAACGGTGCCTATGGGGATTTCCGATATTACCACCTATATTCAATTGATGGTGGCAGCACCGGAATTGAATGGTCTCTGGGGAATAGCGCCGGTTCCCGGCGTCAAGCAGGAGGATGGCACGATCACCCGCTGGATGAGCGGGGGCGTGCAGAGCGGCGTTATTTTCAAAAACTCGAAAAAGGCCGAGGAAGGCTGGGAATTCCTGAAATGGTGGACCTCTGCTGCCGTTCAGGAGCGGTTCGGGAACGATATCGAAACGCTCAACGGCGTGACCTTCCGGTGGAATACTTCCAATATCGAAGCCTTTATGTCGCTGCCCTGGAAGCCGGAGGATGTCGACAGCATTCTGGAGCAGTGGAGATGGTTCAAGGAGGTGCCGAATGTGCCCGGTTCCTATTATTTGGCCCGCGAGCTTCAGAACGCATGGAACCGGACGGTGCTGGACGGGATCAACTCCCGCAGCTCGCTGGAGACGGCGATCAAGGAGATCGAGCGGGAAATGACGCGGAAGCTTGCGGAGTTCAAGTTCATCGACGGCAGCGGCAAGGCCGTCCATTCCTTGAACCTGCCGGCCGTAACAGAGCCGTGGAAAGGAGTGGAGCCGTATGTTAAAGGCGGAAGCAAGTAAGGCGGGTCTCTCTCAGACTGCCGTTCAGGAGATGATGCGGAAGAACAAGACGTTCTTCGCCACCGTATGGTCCTACCGCGTCTCCTATTTGTTCATTGCGCCGTTCATGATCTGCTTCACCGTATTTATCATGATTCCGGTCGCGGCGGCCTTCGGGCTCAGCTTTACGTATTTCAACTCCCTGGAGCCTCCCCGGTTTGTCGGGTGGGACAATTTCCGCTATATGATTTCGCAGGATTTGCTCTTTATCAAATTTGCGCTGCCCAATACGTTCAAGTTCTCTGTGATCGTCGGACCGGGGGGCTATATAGCCGCCTTTATGCTTGCCTGGCTGATCTCGATCCTGCCGGGCAGATCCCGCAAATGGTTCGCGCTGGCGATGTACTCCCCGTCCCTGACGGGGGGCGTCGCCATGGCGATCGTCTGGCAGCCGATGCTGACCGGGGACCGCATCGGATACCTGAACAGCTTCCTGCTCAAGCTCGGGCTGATCGGCGAGCCGCAGCTGTGGGTGACGAGCAAGGAATATCTGATGACCTCGATGATCGGCGTGACGCTGTGGTCCAGCATGGGGATCGGATTTCTCGCTATGCTGGCCGGGATCCTGAATGTGAATGCCGAGCTGTACGAGGCAGGGAAGCTGGATGGAATTAAAAGCCGTCTGGAGGAAATATGGTACATTACGATTCCTTCCATGAAGCCGCAAATGCTGTTCGGCGCGGTCATGGCCATTGTCGGCACATTCAAGGCCGGCGGAATCGGCACACAGCTGTCCGGCATGAATCCGACGCCGGAGTATTCGGGGCATTTGATCGTCAACCACATTAACGATTACGGGTTCATCCGCATGGAGCTTGGGTACGCCACGGCGTTATCCGTCTTTCTTCTGTTTATGATGTATCTGGCCAACAAATTTTGCTGGAGATTGTTCGGCACCAAGGAGGATGAATGATGAAACAAGCTGCGGCCTGGAATTTGCGGCTGTGGAAGAGACGCCCGAAGCATTTTCGCCTGAGTCCGACGGAGAAAATTTCGGCGTTCCTTCTTGTCCTTCTCAGCATTTTCATGCTGATGCCGCTTGTCTATATTTTCAATAATGCCCTAAAGCCCTATCAGGAGCTGTTCATCTATCCGCCAACGCTGTGGGTGCGCAACCCTTCGTTTCAAAACTTCATCGAGCTGTGGGCGATTACGAAAAATTCGGCTATCCCGATGTCGCGATACATCTTCAACAGCGTATTTGTAGCCGTGCTCACGGTTATTCTTGTGACAGGTGTCAGCGCCATGTGCGCTTATCCGATTTCCAAGCATAAATTTCCGGGACATAAGATTGTCTTCGGCGCCATTCTGCTCACCCTCTTGTTCGCACCGGAAACCGTGGCCATTCCGCGCTATCTGGTTGTCAGCAAACTGGGTATCATGAACACTTATTTCGGCCATTTGCTGCCGATGGTGGCGGTGCCTGTCGGCGTCTTCCTCATGAAGCAGTTCATCGACCAGCTCCCGAACGAGCTGCTCGATTCGGCCAAGATGGATGGGGCAAGGGAGTTTACCATCTTCCTGAAAATCGTCATTCCGATCTGCATGCCGGCAGTCGCGACAATCAGCATTATCGCTTTCCAGGACGCCTGGGGAAATACGGAGACATCAAGCCTCTTCATGCAGGACGAGACGATGAAGACCTTTCCTTTCTTTATTTCGACGCTGACCTCCAACATGGCCAACAATGTGGCCAGACAGGGAGCGGCGACAGCGGCGGCGCTGATCATGTTCCTGCCGAATTTGATTATTTTCCTGCTCTTCCAGAGCAAGGTTATTGCCACCATGGCTCATTCGGGCATCAAGTGACAAGAAGTATACGGAGGTCTAAAGCATGAATAACAAACGCGGCAGGCTGTGGTCGGCCCTTATACTGATCATGCTGAGCGCCGCATTATTGCCGGCAACGGCTTACGCCAATGTGAAATACGCCACGTTTACGAAGAACAGTGCAGGAAGCCTGGTCTGGCTGCAGCCGGCCTACATCCCGATCGATGTGATCGGAGAAGATCTGTACCTTGCCGATCCGCAGGACCCGTCCGTCAGAACGGTATCGTCCATGCAGCATCCCAAGGACATCTATATCGATTCAGACGATCAAATCTTTATTGCCGACACGGGCAACAACCGGATCGTTCATCTGGACAGGGACGGAAAGCTTATCCGCTACATCACGGTTCCGGAGAGCCCGCTGAACAAGCCCGAAGGGGTGTTTGTGACCGAGGCTGGCGACATATTCATTGCCGATACGGGCAACCGCAGAATCGTCAAGCTGGACAATAACGGGAAGATGGTCCAGGAGATCGCCAAGCCTTCTTCGCCCTTTATCTCCGACACCTTCGTATTCACTCCCGTGAAGCTGATCGTCGATGAACGCGGCTTTCTGTACGTCGCTTCGCAGGGCAGCTACGAAGGGCTGCTGGTGCTGGATCCAGACGGCAGTCTGCAGGGATATTTCGGAACGAACCAGACCGTGCTGTCCGCCCTGGATGCCTTGAAGCGATGGCTGTATACCGAGGAAATGTATGCGAGAGAAGTGCAGAAAAGGCCGGAAACGATCAACAGTCTGGCCACCGACGGCAGCGGATTCATCTATACCGTCACCGGAGGCGCAATTTCGGGCAATCAATTGAAGAAGCTGAATTCGCGCGGGGATAATATGCTTCGCAGCTCCCAGGGCTCGTTCGGAGAATTCCGTGCGGCCGATACGCGGGATTTGGCGCCGACCGCTCTGAAGACGCCTCAGCTGATTGACGTGGCTGTGGACAGCGACGGAAATATTGCCGTGGTCGATCAGCAATTCAAGTATATCAGCCACTACGACAGCAACGGGAACCTGCTTTATTTCTGGGGCGGGCCGTCATCGGCGGGAACCTCCCAGATCGGGCTCATGAAGAGTCCGGCAGCGCTCGACTTCAACTCCAGGAACGAGCTGTATGTGCTGGATGACCAGGAAAATATTATTCAGAAATTCCGGATGTCGGAATTTGGCGGCAAGGTCATTCAAGCGAACAAGCTGACCTTGTCCGGCTTCTATACGGAGAGCGAGCAGCTGTGGAGGGAAGTGCTGCGGATGAATGCCGAATTTCCTCCGGCGATCGAAGGCCTGGCGCAGGCAGCCTTCAAGAAGGAGCAGTATATTGAAGCGGGAAAATTATTCAAGGCAGTCGGCAACCAGGAAGGATATTCCGAGTCGTTCTGGCAAACGCGCCTGCAGTGGTTCCAGAAAAACTTCTCGTGGATTGCCAGCATCATCCTGATAGGCTTCCTGCTGATGGTTGGGCTGGAGAAATGGCCGGTAACGAGAAGGCTGCGGGCGAAGTGGCGCAGCCGGGAACGCTCGCGCAACCCGCTCATTACGCATTTCAAGCATGCCTTCTATATCCTGCGCCATCCGGTCGACGGCTTTACCGCCATCCGCTATGAGGGCAAGGGCACCTATTGGAGCGCCGCCATTCTCATTGCCGGCACCTATTCGGCGCTGCTGATCCGCGAATACGTGACCAGCTTCTCTTTTCAGCTCACAGCTTTCGTCAATGTCTATACGGTGTTCACCCAATTCTTCATCGTATGGATCACCTGGGTCATCGCCAATTATCTGGTCAGCTCGATCTACCGGGGCGAAGGCCGGTTCAGAGATATTTTTATCGGCAGCGCTTATGCGCTCGTCCCCTACATTCTGATCGGCATTCCGCTCGCTTTCCTGTCGAATGCGATGACCTTATCCGAATCGTCCATTTATCATTTCATCTCCCAGGGTCTGGTCATCTGGATCGGTCTGCTCATGTTCTGGAATACGCAGTGGATCCACAATTACAGCGTGGGGGAAACGCTGATCAATATTTTCCTGACGCTCGTTACGATGATTGTAATCGGCATTCTGCTCTTCATTACGCTTGGCTTGACAAGTGACTTTATATCATTCCTTTATGAAATTTATCAGGAGGTGTCGCTAAGATGATGGGGCTTAAAGCGCTGTCGGGCAAGCGGAGCTTGTTCGCCATCCTCATTGCCGTCCTTATTGCGGCCTTCATCCTGTACGCTTCGGCCCGCGTCAAGATTGAATGGGGGCTGGCTGCGCCAACCGTGGCGGTGCCGACGGATACGGCGGCGGGAACCGCTCAGGCCAAGCCGCCCGTATTGCCGGAGCAGGACGGGTTCGAGCTGGCGGCGGAGACGGATGTTTTACGTCTTAAGATGAACCGGGCTACCGGACATTTTATTGTGGAGGACAAGCGAAGCAATGAAGAGTACTACTCGTATCCCGATCCGGAATATTGGTCGGAGGAGAAGGTGTCGAGCACGTGGAAGCAGCATTTGTCTTCACCTTTCATGCTTCAATACGCGGACTTCTCGGAGCCGATCGTAAATCCGAAGGATATGAGCTTCTCGCCGGGAATCGACCGGATTGATAATCTCGAATTGATTCCCGGAGGATTCCAGCTCACGTATGTGCTGCCTGAGGCGGGTTTTGCGATTCCGGTGCAGGTCACGATTGAGGGCGATTACGTCCAGACGAAGATTGTAAGGGAGGGCATTAAAGAAGACCACCTGGGTCTCATCTGGATCCGGCTGTTCCCCTTCTTCGGCGCAGTCCATACGGACGGCCGGGAAGGCTATATGCTCATTCCCGACGGAACGGGGGCGCTAATCAAATTCAAAGACAATACGTTGAACGTCAATAAGGTCTATGACGAGAGCGTGTATGGGGCGGATATGGTCTATAACGGATTGGACAACAACCGGAATCCGGTCGCCATGCCTGTCTTCGGAATGAAATCGGATGACAAGGGGTTCGTCGCCGTCCTTCACGAGGGCGAAGAATATGCCAATATCGTGGCGTCGCCGGCCGGGGTGTTCAGCGGCTATAACTGGATCGCCCCTCAGATGAATTACCGGTCCAGCTTCCTGCAATATACCAGGAGGAACAATGCCGAGGATACGGGCTTTGTCGATTTCAACAAGGACGAGCTGTTTGGAAGCGACCGCGTAGTCCGGTATTACATCCTCGGCAAGGGCAGCACGGATTATGTCGGCATGGCCGCAAGATACCGCCAGTATTTAATGGAAGAGAAGGGACTTGCGAAGACCGAGGCCGGGAAGTCAGGCGTACCGCTCCATGTTACCGTTATCGGCGGGGACCAGGAGAAGGGAACCTTGACCAACCGCTATATTAAAGGAACCACCACGCTTGAAGCGGAGCAGATGCTTAAGTCTCTGCATGACAAGGGGATCGGAAATATGTCCGTCACGTATTCGGGATGGCAGCAGGGCGGCTACAGCGAATTTGGACGGACGCTGCCGGTCGATCCGGCCATCGGCGGCGGCGACGGGATGAAGAAGTTTGTCGACTACGCCCACAGTCTTGGGGCTCCGGTATACCTGGACACCGAATACGGCTTGAACAATACAGGTGCGGGAGGCTTCGAGAAGAAATTCGCCGGCGTGGCGAATCTTGCCGGCCAGAATATCGATGTCCGCATGCTCTACAACACCGACAGCATATCTGCCGTCAGCGACAAATTCGCCATGAAATCCATGAACGATGATCTGGCGGATTACAGGAAGCTGGGTGTGGACGGCCTTGTCGTCAACAGGATCGGAAGTGAGCTGTACAGCGACTACAACACCCAGTATGGCTCATCCCGGGACGAAGCGAGGGACGTGCAGACCGATATTTTGAAGTCCATTCAGGACAATTTGGGCGGTGTTGAGGGAGTCAGCTCGAATTTCTACGCATTGCCTTACGTGCATCATATTCAGAACATGGTCTCGGATTATTCCTATGATCTGTTCTCCGATGAGGCGGTTCCTTTCGCGCAAATTGCGACGCATGGCCTGATTACCTATTCATTCGATTATTCGAATAACCGCGACGAGAATATCAACGGCTTTCTGCGCGAAATCGAATACGGCTCCGTTCCCTCTTATGTGTTCACCCATGCGGAAACAAGCGATTTTCTGAATGCGTACGGCATCCGTTTCTACAGCACGAAGTTTTCCGACTGGGCATCGGTCGCGGCGGAGGAATACAAGCGGTTCAACGAAGCGCTGGGAGATGTGCAGAACCTCTTCATCGTAGGCCACAGATCGCTTGCGCCGAACGTGAAGGAAACGACCTACGAGAACGGCAAGCGGATTATCGTCAATTATAATACGGAGCCGTTCCGCAGCGGAAATGTGGACGTCCCGGCGCAAAACTTCATTGTCATGGAAGGAGGCGCGGCAGGCCGATGAACCGGAGAATCAAGCTTAAGGCGACTTTGATGGAATATGTGGACGGCACGATTTTTATAGCTCCCTGGTTTATCGGGTTCCTGTTGTTTATGGCCTTCCCCCTCGGCTTCTCCCTGTATATGAGCTTCCGCAAGGTGATGGTGGTGGCAACAGGGATCACAAGTTCCAGCGTGGGCCTGAAAAATTACAAAACGATACTGCTGGAGGACGGCAGTCTCCTGTATAACGATTTGATCCCTTTCCTGCAGAAAACCTTGTTCATGGTGCCCATCATCGTTATTTTCGCGCTGCTGATCGCGATTATGCTGAACCAGAAATTCGCCGGACGCTCGCTGTTCCGGGCCATTTTCTTTCTTCCTGTCATTCTGTCGACGGGGCAGGTCGTCAGCGAGCTCCTGACGCAGGGCGAGGGCGGTCTCGGCTTTATGTCCAAATACAATGTTTCGGGTCTGATCAGCGGGAACCTGTCTTCCACCTGGTCGACTCCGCTCTTGTGGATACTCAGCTCGTTCGTGCTGATTTTGTGGTATTCCGGGGTCCAGATTCTGATTTTTCTGGGCGGCCGGCAGACCATCTCCAATTCGGCCTACGAAGCGGCACGCATCGACGGGGCCGGCCCCTGGGCGACATTCTGGAAAATTACGCTTCCGGCCATGACGCCGTTTATTTTCCTGAATATGATCTATACGGTCGTCGATCTGTTCACTTTTCCCACCAACCCGATCATCATGCAGGTCCGCGACAGCGAATACGGGCAGTACAGTGCGCTGATCTGGATTTACTTCATTATTATCAGCTTCTTTCTGGCTATTATTTTCCTGTTCTTCAGCAGAGCAACCAGGTCGCAGCGGCGGTCCGTATAAACATGCCTGCAAAAAAACGAATTGAAGAGGTGAGACAAGATGGAGAAAATATTGGCCAAAATCGCTCTGCGAACAAAACGCCCGGACGCATCCTCCTTCCTGAACCGGCTGACCAGGATCCGTTATTTGATTTTCGGCAGAGAAGCGGATAAAGGTCTGATTTACAAAGCGTTTATTTATCTCATTCTGATCGACGCTGCCTATATCTACTTGAAGCCCGTCCTGCACATGGTGACAACGATGGTCAAGAACGGGTCGGATCTGCTGGATCCCTCGGTGAACTGGATACCCAATGCCATCTACCTTGGCAATTTGCAGGAGGCGTGGACGTGGCTGAAATATCCGCAGGCGCTGGGCTTGAGCATGCTGCTATCCTGCTCCGTGGCGCTGCTGCAGACATGCTCCTGCGCGGTCGCGGGTTATGCCTTCGCCAGGCTTAAAGTGCCTTTCAAATCGGTCTTGTTCTTCTTTCTGCTGCTGACGTTCATCGTTCCCCTCCAGCTGACGGTCCTGCCCAATCTGGTTTTTGCCAGAGTGACGGGGGTCCTGGATACGATCATTCCGATTATCGTTCCCGCGATTTTCGGGCTGGGGCTTAAGGGAGCGCTGTTTGTCATCATCTACCGGCAGTTCTTCTCCACCCAGCCCAAGGAGCTGGAGGAAGCGGCGAGAATCGACGGGGCAAACGTATACAAGGTCTTCCTCAGGGTCATGCTGCCCTTGGCCAAGCCGGCCATTCTCGTCGTATTCCTGTTCTCCTTCGTCTGGACATGGAATGATTTCTACCTGCCCAGCATGTATCTGTCCAATGTGGAAACCCCGCCCCTGTCCCTCGGGATATCGCGCATCGCCACCATGCTCCGGGATCAGGCTGAGCTCAGCGGGCCTTCGATCTTCACTGAACCGATCAGTATGGCGACGACGTTCCTTATGATCCTGCCGCCGATCGTGCTGTATATGTTCGCGCAGCGCTGGTTCATTGAAGGGGTTGAGAGAACGGGGCTTGTGGAATAAGCGATTGTTGAGAAATATCGCCTATAAAGGTGAAATAATCCGCCTACAAGCAGGAAGCGCTTTCGCGATAAATTAGAAGGGCAGTGGAAGGAAGTGGAATTCCAAGCGGGCACGAAATTTACCAGTCAGGGGGAGGATAAATGAAAACAGCTGCGGGGCCGCGTCATGAAGGCCCGCTGGTAAGAGCGGAGGGAATCACCAAGGTGTTCGGACACGGAACCGGTGCGGTGACCGTTCTGCAGGGAGCAAGCCTTGCGATCCGGCCGCAGAGTCTTGTGGCGATCAAAGGAAGGTCGGGCTCGGGCAAGACGACGCTCCTGAATATATTGGGAGCGCTTGACCGGCCGACGGAAGGAGCGGTGTATTACGGGGATGCGGAAATCGGCGGGCTGTCCGAGCACAAACGCAACAAGCTGCGACGCAGCAAAATCGGGCTGATTTTCCAATCGTTCGCTCTTGTGCCGATGATGTCCGCTTATGAGAATGTGGAGTTCGCCCTGCGCATTGCGGGCATTCCCGCCGCCAGCCACCGGAGTTATGCGGTCGAGGCGCTTGAACTGGTGGGGCTCAAGGACCGGATGAGGCACCGGCCGTTCGAAATGTCGGGAGGCGAGCAGCAGCGGGTCGCCATTGCAAGGGCCATCGCCCATAAGCCTTCGCTTATTCTGTCGGATGAACCGACGGCGGAGCTCGACAGCCGAATGGGTCTTCAGGTCATGAGGGTTTTTACGGATCTGGTCAAGCACGAGGGAATGACGATTATAATGACGACGCATGACGCTGCCATTATGGAAATCGTCGATCATGTCTATGCATTGGAGGATGGTCGCATTGTCGATTAGAGGAAACCGGCTTCGAGCCGTACTCGGCGTGTTCGTCGTCAGCTTGTGCCTGTCGGGCTGTTCGCTGATTCCGGCCGAAGAACAGGTGCTCAAGCCGCCGCTTGCCAAGCCCGTCAAGCAGAATCTCGAAACGGCGGATGTGGCGCAAGGCGATATCGTCAAACAAATTACGGGAGTGGCGACCTTCGTTTCGGACAAAATGGACTATCTGTTCTTCAGGGAGTCCGGCGGCAGATTATCGCAAATAAATGTCAGTTCGGGCAAAACGGTAAAGGCGGGCGATATTCTGCTGTCCACGGAAACAGACGAACTGGAAGCGAAGGTGCAGCTGCAGGAAATCGCCATTGAGAAAATCAAGATTGAACTGGAGCAGGCGACCGCAGCAAACGGGGCGAAGGATCCGTCGGTCCGGACCATTACGCTTGATCTGAAGAGCGCCCAAATCCAGATGGATCTGCTTCGCAAGCAGCTTCAGAATACAAGACTCGTATCTACCGTCAGCGGTCTTGTCACGTATATCGAACCGATGGAGCTTGGGGAACAGGTTACCGCCTACAAGAAATTGGTGACGATTTCCGATCCGGGCAAGATGAAGCTCGTGTATGAGGCGTCTGACCGCGGCAATTTGGCGGGGGTACAGATCAATATGAACGTCAGCGTCAAGATCAAGGACAAAACCTATCAGGGAAAAGTGGTGCAAATCCCGGCGACGGCGCCAAAAAACGATAATGAAGCGATCGAAGCCCGCAATGCCAAATCGGTTCTCATCGATGTGGCCGGGCTGCCATCGGACGTGAACATCGGCGACCAGGCGGACATCACCATCGTCACGGAAAACAGGGATGCGGTATTGATTATTCCAAGATCGGGCCTCCGTACCTACATGGAGCGCGATTATGTGCAGGTGCTGGAAGGGGAAAGCCGCAAAGAGATCGATGTGGAGAAGGGTATTGTTACCGATACGCAGGTGGAAATCAGAAAAGGCCTGACGAAAGGGCAGAAGGTGATTCTGGGGGGCTGAAGCAATGGCGTTATTGATCATGATCCTGCGCAAAATGGTCAGCAATAAATGGCTGGAGCTCAGCCTGCTGCTCGGCCTTGTCTTATCCGTCGCCTTGACCAGCAGCATGCCGATCTATACGAGCGCCATTCTGCAGCGGATGCTGAGCCAGCAGCTGCGGAATCTGCAGACGGACAGCGGGCAGTATCCAGGCACTTACTGGCTGACCGCGAGCGGCCCGGATGCACAGCAGGGCTCCGGCTATCGGGCTACCGACGATTATATGAAAGACAAGGCTGGTGCAAGCTTTGGCATACCGGTGCAGCAATTTGTCCGCGAACGGTCGACCGAGGTGTACAGCTTCCTGCCCTCCGATACCGCGAAAATGGATGTCAACAAGCTGCGCTGGGCAAATTTCACCGCGATAAGCGATGCCGGGAGCCACAGCCGGCTTGTGGACGGACGGATGCCGAAGGATGAGCCCGTCGATGGCGTATATGAGGCGCTTGTCGTACCGGATGCGCTGTCCGAGATGAACCTTGTTCTCGGCAATGTCTTTACGATCAGGGATGACAAGGTCAAGCAGAGCATCCGCGTGAAGCCGGTCGGCGTCATCGAACCGAAGGATGCCGGGGATTTGTTCTGGTACAACACATCGAGCAGCTACAAGAGCAGCTTTCTGATCGGTCTTGATCTGTTCGACCGGGAATTTACGGCCGGGGGCAAGCTGGCGATCAAGGCGAGCTACTGGTATTTCGCTCTCGACTACACGAAGATGACGCTGCGGTCCATGAACGATTTCATTGCCGGCAACCGGTCGATAAGCGCCCATATGGCGGGGAATTATGAGAGCTATTCCAAGAATGTTCCCGCGTTGACGACCTTGAATCAGTACAAGGAGAAGCAGGCGAAGCTGAGGATACTGCTTTGGTCGCTGAATGTGCCCGTTTTTCTGATGCTCGGCTTCTATCTGTACATGGTGGCGAACCTGATAACGGACCGGCAGAAGACGGAGATCGCCGTACTGCGCAGCCGGGGAGCCAGCCGCACGCAAATCATATTAAGCTACACGGCCGAAGGGCTGGTGCTCGGGGTGATTGCCTTTCTCATTGGACCGTATCTGGGCGTCCTGATCACCCGGGTATTGGGCGCATCCAGCGGGTTTCTGGAATTCGTGCAGCGCGCCAGGCTGGACGCCTCGGTCAACCGGGAGGCGTTCGGATACGCCTCGCTCGCCGTAATCGCCTCCCTGCTGATGACACTGCTCCCGGTGCTGCTCGCGACCCGCTTCTCGATCGTGGCGCATAAACAGCAGCAGTCGCAGGCCAACAAGCCGTCGTTCTGGCACAAATACTTCATTGATATCATACTGATCGGCATTTCGCTATATGGTCTGCAGAGCTACGAAACGCGGCTGAGCCGTCTGCTTGCCTCCGGGATCAACACCTCCGATTTGAGCGTCGATCCGCTGCTGTTTCTCATTCCGGCGTTTTTCGTGCTGGGGCTGGGCCTTGCGCTGCTGCGGCTTTATCCATGGCTGATCAAGCTGATTTATCTGATCGGCCGGCGGTGGTGGCCGGCGTCGCTGTATTACACGCTGATCCAGATCGGCCGCACGTCCGCTTCCTTCAAGTTTATTATGGTATTTCTGATCATTACAATCGCGACCGGCATTTTCAGCGCGAGCGCAAACCGCACCATCAACAAAAATGTGGCGGATAAAATCAATTACGGGACCGGGGCCGATATGGCTCTGCAGATCCGTTGGGAGAACGACGCGCCTCCCATTCTGTTATCCGGGATGACGGATAACGAGGAGGGGGAAGAGGGGGGATCGCCCGAAAGCGCCGCATCGGCTGCGGCGCCGCAAAAGACGCAGTACAGCGAGCCTTCTTTTCTCCCCTTCACCCAAATACCGGGCGTGGAGCATGCGGCGAAGGTGTTTATCAAGAAGGAAGTCTCTTATTATACGCAGGAGAAGGGACGAGGCGACGCCAATCCGCAGCGTAGGGAACAGGATAAGGTCGAAATGATGGGGATCGACACCTATGAATTCGGTCAAACCGGGTGGATGAGAGACGGTCTGCTCGACTATTCCTTCAGCTCATATCTGAATCTGATTGCCTCTGATCCGTCTGCCGTGCTTATTTCCCGCTCCATGGCGGAGCAGCACGGCGTGCAGCCGGGAGATCTCATTCAACTTGGCTGGTATGGCGTGGAAGCCGTTGATTTCATCGTATACGGCATCGTCGATTACTGGCCGTCCTGGAATCCCGGCGCGGGCGCCCAGACGCAGACGGCTGCAGAGGACGGCGATTCCAACCAATCCGGCAGGCCGAATCTCGTCATTGGGAATCTGTCCTATATCCAGAACAGTCTTGGGCTTGAGCCCTATGAGGTATGGCTGAGGCTGAAGCCGGGGACTTCAAGCGAAACCGTGTACAACGACGTTGTGGATAAAGGCTATGATATCCTCTCCCTGCGGGATGCCAATCAGGAGCGGATCCAGGAGCTTAATGACCCTTTCCAGCTTGCCATCAACGGCGTGATGACGCTTGATTTTATGATTTCGATCGTCATTACGTTTCTCGGATTTCTGCTCTATTGGGTGCTTTCGCTTCTCTCGCGGACGCTGCAATTCGGCATTTTGCGGGCGATGGGAATCTCATATTTCCAGCTGATCGGCATGCTGATCGTCGAACAGCTGCTGATTTCGGGTGCGGCTATCGGAATGGGGATGCTGAGCGGCAATGTGACGAGCCGCTTGTTTGTGCGGCTGTTCGAAATGTCCTTCGATCCCAAGACGCAGGTGCTGCCGTTTGAAGTGACCTTCGATGCGCGCGATCAGCTGCGGCTGTATGCCATTGTTACAGGAATGGTGATCATCGGTATTTTCATCCTTGGGTATACCGTGTCCCGCATCCGGATTCACCAGGCAGTCAAACTGGGGGAGGATTGAAGATGATCCGGTGTGAAAATCTGGTGAAAATTTATAAACGGGCCGATTTGGAAGTGGTGGCCCTGCAGGGTCTTGATCTGCATGTGGAGGCCGGCGAGCTGACAGCGATTATCGGCAACAGCGGAAGCGGCAAATCGACCCTGCTGAATGTGCTTGGGGGGCTTGACCGCCCCACCGCCGGACAGGTGACTGTGGACGGGAAGGATTTGCTGCAAATATCGGAGAATGAGCTGGTCCTGTATAAGCGGGAAAGCGTCGGTTTTGTCTGGCAGAACAACGCCCGGAATTTGATTCCGTACCTGACCGCGCAGGAGAATGTCGAGCTGCCCATTCTGCTTAAGGGACGGCGAAAGCAGATCCGCGCTCTTGAGATGCTCGATGCAGTCGGTCTGAGCCACCGACGGAAAAACCGGCTGAACCAGCTTTCCGGCGGCGAACAGCAGCGGGTGGCCATCGCCATTGCGCTGGCCAATCATCCGAAGCTGCTGCTTGCTGACGAACCGACGGGGTCGGTCGATTCCAATATGGCCAATCAGATCCTCGATCTGTTCCGGAATCTGTGCCGCAGCCTCGGACTGACGATCGTGATCGTCACCCACGACCCGCTGCTGGCCGGGAAGGTGGACCGCGTCATCGCGATCCGCGACGGCAAGACGTCTTCGGAAATGATCCGGCGCAAATCCTATGCGCAGGAGCTGGAGGAGCTGGGCAGCGGCGCCGGAGCGGAGCAGCCGGAGCAGTCGCATATCGAATATGCGGTATTGGACAGGGCGTGCCGTCTGCAAATTCCGTCTGCCTATCTCGATGCGATCGGCATGAAGAACAAGAACAAAATCCGGGTGACTTTGGAGGAAGGAAGGATCGTGCTGTCGCCGCCGCAATAACTGGCGTCAAGGGCAGAAATACACTGGAATAAGCTAGTCAATATCGAATTGGGATGGGGGAATCGAATCAATGAAACGTATGATTCTGATGCTGGCTGCCGTGTTGATGACGGTGGCATTGGGAGCATGCTCAAACTCCGCTTCGGATGAGCCGGAGAAGAAAACGGTTATCTATGTCGGCAACGACACCATTGGAGATACGCTGACGAAAGGCCATCTGACGGAGCTTGGCTATGAAGTGACAGAGATGACCGACCGGGAGATTACGGATGAGAAAGCGAAGAACTACTCGCTTGTTTATATCAACTCCTCCATCAGCAGCGCCGGCAATATCGGCACGAAGCTGTATAATACCCCCGTTCCCGTCATCTATTCTTCCCCGAAGGTGATGAGCTATAACGATGTATCCGGCACACAGGAGAATACCGACTACGGCAAATTTATCGGCAAGACCATTACGATTAAGGACAGCAAGCATCCGATGGCCGCCGGACTTAGCGGCAGCGTGGATGTCTACAAATCCGACGGCAGCTTCCAGTTCGTGGTGCCGGGCGGAGAGGTGTCGGTGATTGCAACGGCTCCGGATGACGACAAGAAAGCGCTCATCTGCGCCTACGATACGGGAGCGAAAAATATGATCGGGAATGCAGCACCCGCACGCCGCGTGTTTTTCTATCTGTCACCGGAGGACATTATCTATCATACCGACGAGGGCTGGAAGCTTTTCGATGCGGCCATCCATTGGGCGGCGGACGCTGAATAAGCCGCCCCCAGATGAAGCAAACCGCCTATAAAGGTGAAAATATAAGCCCATAATTCTGCTCTTGTTCCATGGTAATTTTAGTAAGGAGCTCGCTATGAATGGAGTTTGGCCTTTTCTATCTATGATTAAGGGGGGGATGCGGCCAAGTTGAGCGCGGCACGCACTTTGTAATGAAAGCGCTTCTAAATCAGATTGATCCTATAAGGGAGGAATCCATGTTCATGAACAAATTGTTCATCTCGGCTCTGCTGGTTATTTTGACGCTCACAAGCATAGCCGGCTGCACAGGCAGCAATAATGGCGGCGGAACGCCGGAGCAATCCAATACCGCAGAGAACCCCGGAACAGAGAATACACCGACGACCCCCGATGATACGGGCGGTGAGGCGGACGACAACACTCTTTTCTTCTATACCGCACAAAATCCGGTTTATGAAGACGAAGCGAATTTCGACAGGCTGATCGGCCAGTATATCAAGAAGAAGTTCCCGGATATTACGCTCAAGCATGTCCACTGGAACGACGGCACGAGATACGAGGATTTGATCGCCAAAGGCACGATTCCGGATATCGTGTTCGAGCAGGTTCGCCGCAATACCTCCAGAATGGTCAAGAAATTCAAGTTGGAATACGATATGTCGGATCTGATCAAGCAGTACAACTTCGACATCAGCAAGCTGGACCCCGCAAGCATGGAGGTTGTGAAAACGGCTTCGGACGGCAAAATTTATTCGCTGCCCTTTGAATTGAGCGATTTTGTACTGGCGTATAACAAGGATATCTTCGATAAATATGGTCTGGACTATCCAAAGGACGGTATGACCTACGATGAAGCCTACGAGCTGGCCAAGAAATTGACCCGCCAGGACGGGGATATCACCTATAAAGGGCTTCAGCAGCATCCGAGCCATTATATGATGTACAACCAGCTGTCGGAGCCTTCGCTTGATCCCAATGAGGATAAAGGCGCGATGGATTCGGACAATTGGCTGAAGATCGTCAACAACATCAGACGCTTCTATGAGATTCCCGGCAATCAGTTCACCACGACAAGCGACTTCCCGAAAGGGCAGATGGGCATGTCCGTCGATGTGCTGGAGAACGTTCTGAGATGGTCGGTCGAAAATCCGGATTTGAACTTCGACATCGCGTCGGTGCCCGTATTTCCGGAAGCGCCCGGCGCCAAATATCAGCCCAACCTGAACGGGCTCTTCATTACCCAGCAGTCCAAGCACAAGGAGCTTGCCTTCGAGGTTATTCAATACCTGCTCTCCGATGAAGTGCAGGCCGAAAGAGCGAAGGAGGCGATTATCGGGCCGCTGAGCTCCGATGTGGTCCAGCAGGCTTTCGCCCAGAACATTCCGCAGATGAGCAGCAAGCATACCGAAGCGCTGTTCGCTCTGAAAAGCGCGATGCCGGCGCCCCGCAAACCGGGCCTGACGTTCATTAACCCGCCGGTGCAGCAGGTGTTCCAGCCGAATATTTTCGAGCAGTCCAAGGACAGCGCGACGGCGCTTAGGGTCGTCAATGAAATGATCAACAAACAGCTGGCCGAGACCAAGGCGGCGATAGAAGCCGGAGGCGACGGAACCGCCTATCAATAACAGTTTGCGAAGGCCTCTCCTGAATGGGGAGGTCTTTATATCCATATAAGAAAGTATAAAATTCGATCTGCCAACAATCAGGAGGATACACAAAATGAAAAAGATTATGCTGCTGCTTGCATCACTTATTGTGCTCGTTGGAGCCGCCGGCTGCTTCAATAATACCGAGTCCGCGGACACTGCCGGCCAGACGTCCGGGACCGCAGAAGGCAGCAATGCCTCAGACGGGACAGATTCGGGTGACAACGAGCTGTTCTTCTATACGGCCCAGAATAAAACCTATGAGGACGAAGCCAGCTTCGACCGCCTGATCGGCCAATATATCAGGAAGAAGTTTCCCGATATTACGCTGAAGCATGTCCATTGGAACGATGGCACGAGGTACGAGGATTTGATAGCCAAAGGAACCATACCCGACATCGTACTCGAGGAAACGTACCGCAATACCCACCGCATGATCGAGAAGTTCGGCCTGGAATATGACATGTCGGATATGGTCAAAAAATATAATTTCGATATCAAGCAGCTGGACCCGGGAAGCATGGAAAAGACCAAAACGGCATCGGACGGCAAGCTGTACGCGCTGCCATTCGAATTAAACGATTATGTTCTCGTCTACAACAAGGACCTGTTCGATAAATACGGCGTGGATTATCCGAAGGACGGCATGACCTACGACGAAATCTATGCGCTGGCCCAGAAGATGACCCGTCAGGATGGCGATATCACCTACAAGGGCTACCAGCAGCATCCGAGCCATTATATGTATTACAATCAGCTGTCCGAGCCCGTGCTGGATCCGAATGAAGACAAGGGGGATCTTGATTCGCCGGAATGGCTGAAAATCGTCAACAACATCAGACGCTTCTATGAAATCCCCGGCAACCAGTTCACCACGACAACCGACTTCCCCAAAGGGCAGATGGCGATGTCGGTGGATGTGATCGAGAATGTGCTGAATTGGTCTGTCGATTATCCCGATTTGAACTTCGACATCGCATCAGTTCCTGTATTTCCGGAAGCGCCGGCGTACAAATACCAGCCGAACGCGAACGGTCTGTTTATCACGAAAGAGTCGAAGCATAAGGATCTTGCTTTTCAGGTGATCCAGTATTTGCTGTCGGATGAGGTTCAGGAGGCCAGATCCAGGGACGCGCTCATCAGCCCGCTGAACAGCGAGGCTGTCCAGCAGGCCTTCGCGCAAAATATTCCGCAGATGAAGGATAAGCATACCGCAGGTATTTTTGCTCTGAAAAGCGCCATGCCAGCATCCCGCAAGCCGGGTCTGACGTTTATCAACCCTCCGGTGCAGCAGGTGTTTCAGCCCAATATATTTGACCAGTCCAAGGACAGCTCTACGGCGCTTCGGGTCGTCAATGAAATGATCGACAAGCAGCTTGCGGAAACGAAGGCGGCCGTGGAGGCAGGGGGCGATGGAACCCAATACCAATAAGGCAGCCCTATGAGACTGATTCCACCTATGTTGTCTTTCGGGTTTTATCGAAATTTGGCATCAGGAACCGAATCCCTGCAGCGTGTCTTCCTTTAGCCCGTGGAAAAGCTTATGTCCCTGCCGCGGGCTGATAGCATAAATCACCTATAGATTAAGTGATCATCACCTATAATCGGCGAAAAGGATCGCAGTATAATGAGGGCAACGATCGGGATGAAAGGAGTGCGAAACGATTGATGGAAGTCCGGCAAACTATGCAGGAAGTGGAACGATGGGCAATGTTTGAGCTAAGCTTTAATGTCCCGTCCGAAGGGGAAGAAAATCCGTACCGGGACGTCCGGTTCTCCGCACGTTTTCAATACAGAAACCGCACGGTTGAGCCGGAAGGCTTCTATGACGGCGATGGCGTTTACCGCATCCGCTTCATGCCGGATGAAACCGGGCCGTGGAGATACGAGACATCAAGCAGCCTCACCGGGCTGGATGGCCATCGCGGCGAGTTTCTCTGCATCCAGCCGTCACCTGGCAATCACGGCCCCGTACGGGTGAAGGACGATTACCGGTTTGTCTATGAGGACGGCAGCGCGTATATGCCTTTTGGCACGACCTGCTATCATTGGACCCACCATGGGGATGACAAGAATGAGGAGCTGACGCTGCTGACGCTGCGGGACTCCCCTTTCAATAAAGTGCGGATGTGCATACTGCCGACACGGGGGATGAGACCGCCGCATATCGCTTTTGCCGGAACCTGTCCGGAGGATGCGGACCGCTCGCGGTTTAACCCGGTATTCTTTGCCCATTTGGAGCAAAGGCTCGGAGATCTGCAGCGGCTTGGCATCGAGGCCGATCTGATACTGTTCCACCCTTACGATAAAGGCGAGTGGGGGTTCGACGGCATGGACCGGGAAGCCGATTTTTTCTATTTGCGGTATATCATTGCACGCCTGGCAGCCTACCGGAATGTATGGTGGTCCTTATCCAATGAGTACGATTTCAATAAATTCAAGACGGTGGAGGATTGGGACAGGCTTATTCAATTCGTCCAGCGCATCGATCCTTACCAGCATCTGCGTTCCATCCACAACGGCACCAAGATGTACGAATCCTCGCTGCTGTACGATTATACGAAATCCTGGATTACCCACCAGAGCATTCAGCACTGGGACCCCGAGTTGACGACGCAGTGGCGAAGCATGGCCGCGAAACCGGTCGTGATCGATGAAATCTGCTATGAGGGAAACAGCTCCCGGAGATGGGGCAACATCTCCGGCGAGGAGATGGCGCACCGCTGCTGGGAAACGGCGGCGCGTGGGGGATACGTCACCCACGGTGAAGCCTTCACCGATAAGGAAACGCGGGCCTGGGTATCGTCGGGCGGCGCGCTGTACGGGGAAAGCATGGACAGAATCGCTTTCCTGCGCCGGATTATGGAGGAAGGACCTGAGGATTGGCTGGGCTCCGCAAGAAATGGCGAGTATTTCCTGTATTATTTCGGACGGCATCAGCATGCCTATTATGAAGTAGCCCTGCCGGAGGAAGGCTCGTATTCCATCGAGCTGATCGATGCCTGGAACATGACTGTAACTCCGGTTATCGGTTCGATCCGGGGACGCTTCCGTGTCGAGCTTCCCGGCCGCCCATATATGGCCCTGCGCATACGCAAAAACAATCATGGCTTCGCAAGGAGTGAAATCGCTTGAAGGTTACGAAAGAGGTAGAGCGCTGGGGCGTGTTTGAGCTCAGCCTGGCGGGGCCGGACGATGGCAATCCGTTTGTCGACATACAGTTTGGAGCCAGGTTCAGAATAGGAACGCAGGAGTTCGAGGCCGACGGCTTCTATGATGGCGACGGCGTGTACCGCGTCCGTTTTATGCCTGAAACGGAGGGCGTCTGGACATATACGACCGTAAGCGGCTGCCGGTACCTGGACAAAATTGTCGGGGAATTTCACTGCACCCCGCCTTCGGCCGGCAATCACGGCCCAGTGCGGGTCAAGGACGAGACACTATTCGGATATGCGGACGGTACCCGCTATTTTCCGCTGGGCACAACATGCTATGTCTGGCATCTGCAAGACGGGGAGCTGCGGGAGAAGACGCTGCAGACACTGAAGTCTTCACCTTTCAACAAGCTTCGCATGTGTCTGTTTCCAAAGTCGTACCTGTTTAATCCCGATGAGCCGAAGCATTATCCGTTCGATGGATCTCCAAGGGACGGATTCGATCTTGCAAAATTCAATCCCGCATATTTCGGGGAGCTGGAGCGTCATGTTCTGGCGCTGTCGGAGCTCGGCATCCAGGCGGATCTGATCCTGCTTCACCCGTACGACAAGGGGCGCTGGGGCTTCGACCGGATGAACGCGGAGCAGGATGAGCGCTATCTGCGCTATACGCTCGCCAGACTGGCCGCTTACCGGAATGTATGGTGGTCGCTCGCCAATGAATATGATTTGATGACAGAGAAAAAGCCGGAGGATTGGGACCGGTATTTCCGCATCGTTCAGGAATGCGATTACGGCAATCATCTGCGTTCGATCCATAACTGCCGCGAGCGGTACGATTACGGGAAGCCCTGGGTTACCCATGCCAGCATCCAAACCAATGATGTCAAGGCCGTTTCCGGATGCACGCGCAATTATGGCAAGCCGGTCGTGATCGACGAATGCGGTTATGAAGGCAACATCCATACCCGATGGGGCAGTCTTACGCCGGAAGAGATGGTATGCCGGATTTGGGAAGGGACGTTCCGCGGCGGCTATGTGACGCACGGGGAAACCTACGTCCATCCAGACGATATTCTCTGGTGGTCGCATGGAGGAGAGCTCCATGGAGCAAGCGTGCCGCGGATCGCTTTTCTGGCGCGGCTGCTCGCGGAGGCGCCGGATTCGATCAAATACTGCACCGCTCGCTACGACGCTTCGACGCTGGAAATCGCCGGCGACTTTTATTTTCAGTATTTCGGACCGCACCGCTTCGCTTTCCGGGAATTTGCCTTCCCCGAAGGAACGTACAAAGCGGATTTGATCGACACCTGGAACATGACGGTAACCCCTTTAGAGGGGCGGTTTGAAGGAAGATCGCGCATCGAGCTGCCATCGGAGCTTTATTATGCTTTACGGATTCAAAGGGTCAATGAGGATAGTAACGCTATAACGGGAGAGTGACACGGCCTTGGATAAAACAATGGAATCCGCACCCTATTCATCAAAGCTCTGGTACGACAAGCCGGCCAAAATCTGGGATGAGGCGCTGCCGATCGGCAATGGACGGCTGGGAGCGATGATTTTCGGCAAGGTCTATCTGGAAAGGCTGCAGTTGAATGAAGATTCCGTGTGGTACGGAGGCGTGAAGAACGGAGATAATCCCGAGGCGAAACGGAATTTGCCCGAAGTCAGGCGGCTGCTCAGGGAAGGGCGGCAGCAGGAGGCGGAGGAGCTGGCCCAGATGGGGATGATGTCGATTCCGAAATCGCTGAATCCGTATCAGCCGCTCGGGGATTTGAACATTTACCATAATGGGGAGAAGGAGATGATCTCGGATTATTACCGGGATCTTGATATCGGGCAGGGAATCGCGCATGTAAGGTACCGCTTGAACGGCGTACGCTATGAGCGCGAGATGTTCAGCAGCTCGGTTGATCAGGTGATCGTCATCCGGATTGCCAGCGAGACGCCGGGCAAATTGAACCTCCGGTTTCAATTGAGCCGGCGCCCCTTCGACGAAGGCACGGCTACGCCCACCGGCGACAGCCTGCTGATGAAGGGGGAATGCGGGAAGAACGGCATCTCCTTCTGCACCGCGCTCAAGGCTTCCGCCAAGGGAGGAACGGTGCAGACGATCGGGGATTTTCTGCTGGTCCGCCATGCCGAGGAGGTCACGCTCTATCTGTCGGCGGCCACGACATTCCGCTTCGACAACCCCGAAGCGGAATGCCTCCGGCAGGTGGAGGCGGCGGCAAGCAAAGGCTTCATGGAGGTGAAGCGGGACCATACTGCGGAGCACACCGCCAAATTCCGGCGGGTCCGGCTTGAGCTCGGGTCCCCTGACAGCGGCGCCCTTGCGCAGAAGGTCCCGACCAATGTGCGGCTGGAACGCTTCAAGGAGGGAAAAGAGGATCTTCCGCTTATTTCGCTTTATTTCCAGTATGGGCGCTATCTTCTCATGTCCAGCTCGCGCCCCGGCAGCAATCCTGCGAATTTGCAGGGGATATGGAACGAGAGCTATACCCCGTCCTGGGAGTCGAAGTATACGATCAACATCAACACGGAGATGAATTATTGGCCTGCCGAATCATGCAATCTGTCCGAATGCCATGAACCGCTGTTCGATCTGATCGAGCGGATGAGGCCCAATGGCAGAAGAACGGCTTCCGAAATATACGGCTGCGGCGGGTTCGTCGCCCATCATAATACGGATATGTGGGGATCGACGCAAATCGAAGGCAATCATATGCCGGCATCGGTATGGCCGATGGGCGCGGCCTGGCTTTCCCTGCATTTATGGGAGCACTTCCGGTTCGGCATGGATGAGGCGTTTCTGCGTGAGAAGGCGTTCCCGGTCATGCGCGAAGCGGCGGATTTTTTCCTGGACTACTTGACGGAGGATGAGCAGGGACGGCTCATAACCGGACCTTCCACTTCACCCGAGAACCGCTTTATTCGTTCCAATGGAGCAGTGGGTTCGCTCTGCATGGCTCCATCCATGGATACGCAAATTGTGTATACGCTGCTAAGCGCGTGCCTGGAGGCGGCGAAGACGGTGCCGACGGACGAGATGCTTTGCCGCAAATGGGAGGATACGCTGCGCCGTCTGCCTCAGCCGCAGATCGGCAAATACGGCCAGCTGCAGGAATGGCTGGAGGACTGGGATGAGGCCAAAGCGGGACATCGGCATATCTCCCATCTCTTTGCCCTGTACCCCGGGGAAATGATCCATGTCCGCGATACGCCGGAATGGGCGGCGGCGGCGGCGCGGGCGCTGGAGCGCAGGCTGGAAAACGGCGGGGGACATACGGGTTGGAGCCGGGCATGGATTGTGAATTTCTGGGCGCGGCTGGAACAGCAGGAGAAGGCTTATGAGCATTTGAAGCTGCTGATTGCCAACTCCACGCTGCCGAATCTGTTCGACAATCACCCCCCGTTCCAGATTGACGGCAACTTCGGCGGAACGGCGGGCGTTGCGGAAATGCTGCTGCAGTCTCACCGCGGACAATTGAATCTGCTGCCGGCGCTGCCGGGCGCCTGGAAGCAGGGCAGCGTTCAGGGACTAAGGGCGCGCGGCGGTTATACAGTCGATCTGGAATGGGCTGATGGACAGCTTGCAGGCTGCCGGATTATCGCGACGAAGAGCGGATTATGCCGGGTCGTATACGCTTATCCGCTGATGACGCTGCATATCGCTGCGGATCAGGCGGAGGTCGCACGAACCTCAGACGGGTTCATCACGGAATTCGAAGCAGAAGCGGGCAGAACTTATTTCCTGACCCCGGTGCGCCGTGAGCTGCGCGCTTCAGCGTTTATGGGAAACGCAGGCGAGATGGACAGGAGTGAAGCTCTATAACGCAGAAATCCGGCGGCGCAGTGCTGCCGGAATTATAATTTTCCGCCAGGGGGCATGAAATGGAGCGACATCGTCAGCACGACCCGTTTGCGGAAATCGCTTCCCGCGAGCATCCGTCTAATGGGGAACATTTTAAGGAGATCCCGCCGTTAGCTTATCAGAAAACCTATTTTGCGCCCGGCCGGCAAGCATCGGATAAACCGGAGGAAGCCTCGTATGAGCAGCAGCTTGCCCTTTTCCAGGAGCAGCTTGAGCAGCTTCGCGGCCGTTATGCTCCATTTCTGCGGAAGCTTGCGCCTGCGGCCAGCCTGCGGCGAACACGGATAGAACTGGCCGAATTTCAATTCCGTTACAAGGCGGAGGAGGACAGCCGGTTCCGGCGCATCCTGGAGGGCGCGGGCGAATGGGAGACGGCGGGCATTCCCGATTTTCGGGGACCGACGGATGAAGAAGGGCGTTGGACGGGATATTACCGCTCCGAATTCGCTTTCCGCCCGGCTTCGCCGGACAATCGCGTTTATCTCGCATTCAAGGGAGTCGATTACAAGGCGGCTGTCTATTTCAATGACAAATGCGTAGGCGCGCATGAGGGCTTCTTCGCCCCTTTCGAATTCGACGTGACGGAGCTGCTGCAGGAGAACAATACGCTTGTGATCGAAGTGCAAAACGATTATCCCATGATGGGTGTCGGAGGAACGCTGCTGGACGGGGACAAAATATATGCGGCGACCGGTCCGGGGTGGGATGATCCGGACAGCGGCTGGCATCACTGCCCTCCGGGCGCCGGCTTGTATAACAAGGTGTATGTGGAGGAAAGGCCGCCGCTGTTCATCAAGGACATATTCGTCAGGCCTAATATAGACGAAGCGTATGCGGAGATATGGGTCGATGCGGAGAACGCGACGGACGGACTGATCGAGGACAGGGAAATATGCATCGAAATCCTGCCGGACAATTTCACCGGTGAGACATACGGTCCTTTTCCGTTCGTTATAGCGTATGCCGGTCCGGGTATGAACTATTTCCGGTACAGGATCGAATTGCCTGCTTTCCGGCTGTGGGAGCTGGAATCGCCCTGCTTGTATATAGCCCGCGTCTCGCTGAGGAGCGGCGGCCAGTGGACCGATTGTCAGGACCGCCATTTCGGGATGCGTAAATTTCAACTGGATGAACAGTCGCTGCCGAAGGGGTCTCTCTATTTCAATAACCGCCCGATTATACTGCGCGGCGCCAATGAGATGGGCCATCTCCAGCAGTGTGTGATGCGCGCTGATGACGGGCAGCTGATCGACGACATCCTGATCGCCAAGCTGGCAAATATGAATTTTTTCCGGATGACGCAGCGTCCCGTGCAGGAAGAGATTTACGATTATTTCGACCGTCTTGGCATGCTGCACCAAAGCGATTTGCCGACGTTCGGCCATATCCGGCGCAATCAGTTCGTCGAAGCGGTGCGGCAGGCGGCGGAGATGGAGCGGCTCATCAGGAGCCATCCGTCCTCCGTCATCGTATCGCTGATCAATGAGCCTTCGCGGACGGAGAAGAGAAGGAAAGGCCATCGCTTCCTGTTCCGCGATGAACTGGAAGCGTTCTTCGTCGCGGCCAGGCAGGCGATTTATATCGAGAATCCGGATCGCGTCGTCAAGAATACCGACGGAGATTACGACCCGCCTACCCGCGAGGGGCTTCCCGATTTTCATTGCTACACCATGTGGTACACCGACAATATTATGCCCGTCGGCAAAATGCACCATGGCTTCCTGCCGCCCATCCGGGAGGGATGGAAGGCGGGCTGCGGCGAATACGGAGCGGAGGGGCTCGATAATCTGGATGTCATGAGGGCTTATTATCCCAAGGAATGGCTTCCAGCCGGCGAAAGCGAAAATGAGCTCTGGACCCCAGAGAAAATCGTCCGTGCGCAGACATACGGCATGCACGGCGACTGGTATACGGAGCAGCGGACGATCGGGGAATGGATTCGCGCCAGCCAGCGGCATCAAAGCCTGGCGACGAAATGGATGACGGACGCATGGAGAAGAAGAGCCGATTATGTCGTTTCCACAGCCGTGCATCTGCTGATTGACGCATGGCCTTCCGGCTGGATGAAGGCGCTGGTCGGCGTCGACCGGGTCCCGAAGCCGGCCTATTTCATTTACCGCTCCTGTCTGGAGCCGGTCCGCGTTCATCTGCGCTGCGACAGGCTGAAGGCGTACGAGGGGGAACAGCTGGAGATCGAGGTGTGGCTTCTGAATGATACGGCAAATGCGCTTGAGAACTGCCGCATTCTCGCGACGCTGCGGGACGAAGCAGGCGATTATGGGCATTATGAGCTGCCTGCGGAGTCCGTCCCGCATACGGCCTCGAAGTATGCGGGCACGATCCGCTTCACCGTTCCTCAGGTCACGGAAAGGCGTTGTCTGTATGTGGACGCTTCCCTGCTTGACGATAGGGGAAATGCCGTGAACCGGGAACGCCTGGCATTCGAAGCGTTTCCGGATATTGCAGCCGGGGGTCTTCCGGTTAAGGCCGCTTATATCGGAGAGGATGCCAAGCGGCTTGCCGCCTCATTGCGGCTCTCCGCGGAGGCGGTTGCGGAGACCGGGGCGGATGAGGGTGCGGACTGGCGCGGCGATATTCCGCTTATCGTCTCGTCAGGCAAGGAATTCGCGGTCCGCAAGGCTTCCCTGCTGAAGCGGGTGAGGGAAGGCGCTTCACTCCTGCTGATCCGCGGCAGCGGCAGCGGAGGCGAGCAGGATGCCTGGGAGATTGAAGGGGCCGATGTGGAAGCGGTCAGAATGAAAACCAGATACACGCTGGCGATTGAACGAGGAACGCCCGGCCTGGAATGGATGAGAGAAGACGATTTCTCTTACTTCTATGACAAGAGCTGCGGGCGGATCGAGGGAATTGCCGACAGTCAGCTGGCCGGGGAAGGGCTGGAGACCATTGTGTTCACCTATCTGTACAGGCGCTCGGCCGGCGAGAAGGTTAAGCTGCCTGTCGTTGCAAGCAAGCTTCTCGGGAAGGGCGTCATCTATTTCATCGCTCTGCCGCTTGCCGGACGGGTTGGCTGCAATCCGGTGCTTGACCGGTTCCTTATTTCCTTGCTGGGGAGTTCCGGCCGCGGTCATGAAGCCTCTGCGGTGCAGTCGGTGTCCAGTCAGGAAAGGCAGGCATAATTCCGGTGCAGCGATTCAAGCGTTTCCAGCGATTTCAAGGAGGAGGCGACTATTCGGCCATGTGGGAAAAACTCGAGAACTCGCGGGTTGCAGGCTTCGATGTGAGAAGCCAGCTGCCGCGGCTGGTATACGAAGCAGCGATGCGCGCGGCGGCGGAAGGCGAACGGGAGCGGGCGAAGCTTCAAACGATTGCGGACGTGGAGCGCCGGCAGATGGCCGTCCGCGAAGGCATCGAGCGGTCCGTCGGGGGCATGCCGCCAATGGACACTCCGCTGAATCCATGGATTTCCGGGATCGTCGAGGGCAGCGGCTTCCGTATCGAGAAAGTGATATTTGAATCGAGGCCCAATGTGCATGTAACCGCGAACTTATACGTTCCAGCGGGCATCGAACGGCCGCGCGGCGCGGTGCTGCTGTTATGCGGCCACCGCGAGAAGGCCAAGCATTGCGACGAATATCAGACCGCCTGCCATCACCTCGTTCATGCCGGACTTGTCGTATTGGCGATTGATCCGATCGGCCAGGGAGAGCGGTTGAACTTGTTTGACCCGGTCACGAGGCAGGCCCTCATGTCAAGCGTGCGGGATCATGAGAATGCCGGCCGCAGGCTCATGCCGATGGGCGACAGCCTGGCGCGCTTCATGCTGCACGACGCAATCCGGGCGATCGACTATTTATGCACCCGGCCGGAGGTCGATCCGAACCGGATCGGAGCAATCGGCCATTCCGGCGGAGGGATGCAGACCTCGCTCCTGATGATGTACGACCGCCGGTTAGCGGCTGCCGCACCCGGCGGATTCATCATGAACCGCCCGTACTTTCTGCTTACCGGCAAGACGCAGGACGCGGAGCAGAAATGGCCCGGCTTCTCGGCGTCCGGCTTCGATCATGAGGATATTGTGCTTGCCATGGCGCCCCGTCCGGTTCTTGTGCTTGCGACAACATACGATTCCGTCCCGATCGAGGGGCCGCGTCATACGGTCGGAGTGAACAAAAGGTTCTGGGAGCTGTTCGGACAGGGCGACCGTCTGGAATTGTACGAGGACGAGAACGCGCACCGCTTCACTGTCCCGCTGGTGCGCGCGGCCGTCCGGTTCTTCTCGAAGCATCTGCTGGAGACTTCCGGGCCTCCGGCTGAGAAAAGCATTGAGCTGCTGCCGCCGGAGCAGCTGTGGTGCACCCGGAGCGGACAGGTGATCGGAGAGCTGGATGGGGCAATGGGCATATACGATGAGAATGGAAAGCGGCTTGCAGAGATCGAGTCGGAGAGACGGCAGCTTCAGGGCGGTATGCTGAAGCAAAAGGCTGTGGAATGGCTGCGATCAGCCGTTTATGCGGGCCGGTGCCCCGTTGACTTGAATCCCCGCCATGCCGGAGGCGGCGTGTATGACGGGATGCTGGTAAGCCGCGCCGTATGGTGGAGCCAGCGCGGCTTGTTGAATCATGCCCTGTTTTTCAGCGACGACTGTCCGGAAAGCGGCAAACGTCCGGTAACCATAGCAGTTTGGGACCGCGGGACACATTGCCTGGAGCCGCATGCTTCATGGATCCGGCAGGCCTGTTCGGCGGGTAGAATCGTTATGGTGCTCAATCCTACAGCGGTTGGCCCTCTTCTGCCGCATCTGGACGAACCGGACGAAGATCCGTATAAGCTGTTCGGTGTTCTCGACAAGCATACGGATGAATTGATGTGGCTTGGTGACAGTCTGGCGGCCATGCGCGTCTATGATGTTCTGCGCGCCGTGGATCTGGCAGCGGGAATGGCTGATGTGATCGACGAAGAGGATATCGAATTATACGGCTGCGGCAGGTATGCGGTATATGCGGGCTGGGCCGCAATGCTCCAGCCGAAGGTAAAAAGCGTCAGGATGGACCGCTCCTTCGGCAGCCTGGCGGAATGGATCCGCAGTCCATGGGGCGAGCCTGAAGACTCGCTCAGCTATATACTTCCCGGCATGCTGCGGTATTTTGACCTGCCGGACATGGACCGGTGGCTGGAGGCGGAAGGCCGTTTGAAGCGGGAAGCGGAACCCGCCGCAGTCGAAGCTGATCTTAACCGGGCCAATTGATCTGTTCCAAGAATCGAATGATGGAGGTTGAAGCAAGTGAAGCTGCTGCAAGGAGTTATTCCTGTAATTATGACGCCCTTTACGGAGGACCAGGAAATAAATGAGGGCGCGCTGCGCCGGTTTGTCCGCCGTTTTCTGGACGCCGGCGCACACGGGCTGTTTGGTCTGGGCACGAACGGGGAATTTTTCTCCCTTACGCAAGAGGAGAAAATCCGGATCATGAAGATCGTCGTGGAAGAAGCGAAGGGAAAGGTTCCGATTTATGCGGGAACGGGCGGCATCAGCACAAGAGAGGTCGCGGCGCTGTCCGAGCGGATGGAGGAGATCGGAGCGGATGCGCTGTCGATCATCGCGCCGTACTTTCTTCCCTTCACCCAGCAGGAGCTGATCGACCATTACCGGAGTGTCGCCGCGTCGGTATCGCTGCCGATCGTGCTGTACAATTTTCCCGTACGGACAGGTGTCAATCTCGAGCCGCGGACGGTCGCGGAGCTTGCGAAAGTCGGCAATATCGTCGCGATCAAGGACAGCAGCGGCAGCCTGGATTTGATTAAGCAGTACATTGCTGCTGCGGGGCCGGAATTTGCCGTCCTCTCCGGTTCGGACGCTCTGCTCCTGCAGACGCTGAGAGCTGGGGGAAAAGGCGGCGTCAGCGGGTCGGCCAACGTGCTGCCGGAGCTGCTTGTATCCATCTATAACCTTTGGCAAAACGGCGATGAGGAGGCGGCCGAGAAGGCGCAGGCGCTGCTGGCTCCACTGTCGCAAGTGTACCAGAAGGCGACGCTGCCGTCGGTATTCAAGGAAGCGATGAACCGTATGGGACTTGAGGCAGGTCCATGCCGGTCACCGATCGCTCCGCTTAATCCGGATGCTTCCGCAGAGCTCGATCATGTGCTCGGATACTACCGGGAGCTGGGCTGCATACGTGAGGAATTGTAATTGTCAATAAATGAATGACAACAGGATACAGCTTCATATTCAAATTCGAGTCGGATAACCGGGGATGTTCCGTTGTCCGGAAAATGCGAGTAAGCGGGTTAGGCATTTAGAGGATGGGATCGGGAAAGGGGACAGGATAAGTGGCGACAATAGTGGTGGATAGCCGCGGGGAAGGCGATTTCCGGACCGTGCAGGAGGCGGTGGCGGCTGCACCGGAGCATTCCGGCGGGAGGACGGTTATTTATATCCGCAAGGGCATTTACGAAGAGAAGGTTATCGTTCCGGCAAGCAAAAAGGGGCTAAGTCTGATCGGGGAAAGCCGCGAGGGCACTGTGCTCGTTTATTCGGATTACGCGAACATGATCGGACAGGATGGCATGAAGATCGGCAACGACAACAGCGCCAGCACCTATGTTTACGCCGATGATTTCCACGCGGAAAGACTTACCTTCTCCAATCAGGCCGGATTGTACAAAGGGCAGGCGCTGGCGCTGGCCGTCGCCGGAGACCGGGCCGTCTTCCGCGACGTCTGCATCCGGGGCAACCAGGATACCTTGTACACGCCCGGACAGGGAAGACAATATTACGCAGACAGTTACATCGAGGGAACGGTCGATTTTATATTCGGATCGGCGACGGCGGTGTTCGAGCGATGTGAAATTCACAGCATCCGAAGACATAGCGGATATGTGACCGCTGCCTCCACAGCCGAGGAGCAGGCTTATGGCTACGTCTTTGTCAACTGCAAGCTGACCGGCACGGCGCCGGAGCACAGCGTCAGTCTCGGCAGACCTTGGCGGCCGCACGCCAAGGTCGCGTTTGTCCGCTCGTGGATGGACCGCCACATCCGGCCGGCGGGCTGGGACAACTGGCGCGATCCGAGCCGGGAAAAGACGGCCTCGTTCGCCGAATTCGGCAGCACCGGTCCCGGTGCCCGGACGGAAAGCCGCGCAGCCTGGGCGAAACGGCTGCCGGGGCCGGAAGCCGATGGGCTGAAGTCGTCCGCGCTGGGGGGAAGCGATGGATGGGATCCCGATGCAATGACAGTGGATTACAGCGGATTGTAAAGAGTGGAATCCCGAAACATTGGTGGTTGATCGAACCGGATAGTCATGATGGGAGACGGCGGATCTGCTGCGGCGCGTGTGTAAGATCCATTTTACAGGATGTATCTCATGAGCCTGGAATAGAAAATGGTCTTGCCGATCTTTTTTGAACACTGTGAAAATATAAATCAGGCCCAATATTCATACAGTATTTGGAATAAGATGAAGAAAATTGCGGTTGCTGCCATAAATCCGCGACGACGCTGTTTCTTCTTACAATATCAGAAAGCGAAAGTATGGCACGGTGAAGCCGCCATCTCCAGCAAGCAAAATCCTTCTTACAGAACGGCTGCCCCCAGGTTCAGGTGCTTTAAGCGGGAAAAACCGTGCAGCATCGCCAATCCGGCATCAAGTAGGGGCAAGCCGTCAATTCCAGCAAGCAAAATCCTTCTTGCAGACGGCTGCCCGGAGGTTCAGGTACTGAAAGCGGGAAAAACCGTGCAGCATCGCCAATCCGGGGTCAGCAGGGGCCAGCCGCCAATTCCAGCAAGCAAAATCCTTCTTACAGAACGGCTGCCCCCAGGTTCAGGTGCTTTAAGCGGGAAAAACCGTGCAGCATCGTCAATCCGGCATCAGTAGGGGCCAGCCGCCATCTCCGGCTCGCCGTCTTGCGCAGGATATCCCTATAGAAGAAGCGGATTCCGCCTAAAAATAGGATTTTACCCCGCGTTATAATGAACTCCAGAAGGTCGAGGGGCCGCATGGCGCGTACCCTGGACCGGGCAAAGGAGCAAATGCGATGAGTCCATATGGAGAATTGACGAGGGAATTTATTTTTGAAGAAGAGCGGCCGTTCCGGAGCTGCCACGCATCTACGCTGGTCGTGCTGCCGGATGAAACGGTCATTGCGGCATGGTTCGGCGGTTCGCGGGAGGGAGCCGGAGATGTGGCCATCTGGGCAGCACGTAGAACCGACGGCGTCTGGTCGTCCCCGGAGAAGCTGGCGGATCAAGACGATATGCCGCACTGGAATCCCGTGCTTTTCCGCCGGGACGACGGATTGATCCTGCTCTATTATAAAATTGGAAAAACCATATCGTCATGGACGACGATGGTCATGAGCTCTGTGGATGGCGGAATTACCTGGAGTCTTCCGAAGCAGCTCGTCGAGGGGGATGTCGGAGGAAGAGGGCCGGTGAAAAATAAACCGGTTATCCTGTCCGACGGCACGATTGCGGCACCGGCATCGCTGGAGCCAGCCTGGGATGCCTTTGTGGATTTGTCCCGGGACGGGGGCGAGACATGGGTCCGCAGCGAAACAGTTCCTCTTGACCACAGCGTTCTGCTTGGCAAAGGCATCATCCAGCCGGCAATATGGGAATCTCATCCGGGCATTGTACATATGCTGACCCGCAGTACGGAAGGCGCCATCTATCGGAGCGATTCCCGGGACGGCGGCAAAACCTGGAGTCCGGCGTATCCGACGGACCTCCCCAATAACAACAGCGGAATCGATCTGGTGAGGGCGGATGACGGGCTGCTCGCGCTAGTCTACAATCCCGTGCGCCCTGAGGAGGGCAGCACCAAAGGACCCCGAACCCCGCTGGTCATCCGATTATCGGAAGACAACGGACAAACATGGCACTCCGAGCTCCTGCTCGATCAGGGCGAGAAGCAGTATTCCTATCCGGCCGTTGTAGCTCGAGGAGATCATCTGTATGTGACGTATACATGGAAAAGAGAAAGAATCGCTTTCTGCCGGATACCCCTGTGCCGCCAGGCAGACAAGACATGAGGAGGAGTTTCACTTGACACATTGGTCCCTGTCGGAGCCCGACATCCAAAACAATCACCCGGAGCTGCCGTCATTTCCAAATAAGGTGTATTCCATCGCCGACTTCGGCGCGGTCGGGGACGGAGCGACGATGAATACCGCTGCCATTAACAGCGCGATTGAAGCCTGCTCCTCACTTGGGGGCGGAACGGTGAGGATTCCGCCGGGCATATGGCTGACCGGTCCGCTCAGACTGCAAAGCGGCATCAACCTCCATGCGGAGGGGGGAGCGCTGGTGCTGTTCAGCAGGAGCTTCGACGATTATCCGCTCATCCATACAAGCTATGAAGGCTTGAGAACGATGCGCTGCATCTCGCCGCTTTACGGAGCCGATCTGCATGACATCGCCATAACGGGAAAAGGCGTATTCGACGGATCGGGGGATGCGTGGCGTCCGGTCAAACGGATGAAGATGACCGAGCATCAGTGGAAGGCGCTCACCTCCTCCAGCGGCGTGACGGACGTAAGTGGGCGGATGTGGTGGCCGACGGAGCAGGCAATTCGGGGAGCAGCAATCGCCAAGCAATTGATTGAGAGTGGCGCAGCTGAACCGGAGGCTTACCTGCCGGCGCGGGACTTCCTGAGACCGGCGCTGCTGCAGCTGGACCGGTGCCGCCGTGTACTTCTGGAGGGGACAACGTTTCAAAATTCCCCCAGCTGGTGCCTGCATCCATGGCTTTGCGAGCATGTCACGATCCGCGGCATAACCGTCAAAAATCCGTGGTATTCCCAGAACGGGGACGGTCTGGATCTCGATTCATGCCGTTATGTGGAGATTGCCGACTCGCAGTTCGACGTTGGCGACGATGCCATTTGCATCAAATCGGGCAAGGATGCGGACGGACGGGAGCTCGGTGCGCCGTGCGAGAATATCAGCATACATGATTGCACCGTATATCACGGACACGGAGGCTTCGTCATCGGCAGCGAGATGTCCGGCGGCGTGAGAAACGTCTCCATCACGGATTGTCTGTTCATGGGCACCGACAACGGACTGCGGTTCAAGACGGCAAGGGGACGCGGCGGTGTAGTGGAGAACATCCGGGTCCGAAACATCAGGATGGTCGGCATTCCCAAAGAAGCGATTACCTTCAGCATGTTCTACAGCCATGCTGGCTCGGAACACCCGGTTGTCGTGCCCGTATCGGAGGGAACCCCGGTATTCCGCGATTTTCTGTTCGAGCATATTTATTGCACGGGCGCCCACCAGGCGGTTCATATGAAGGGGCTTGCGGAAATGCCGATTGAAAATATCCGGTTTCACGATGTGAATATCGTCTCGAAGAAAGGGATTTCCATGGAATTCGTACGAAATGCAAGCTTTGCCGATGTGACGGTCACGACTCGCCAGGGTCCGCTGCTGTCGCTTCGCGAATGCGGCGAAATCCGGCTGGAGAGGGTATCGCCCCAAGTTACGGACCAGCCGTTTATGGAGGTAGGCGGTGCCGGAACGTCCAATGTGGAGATCCACGGCACGGGAGCGGCACCATACAGGGTGGAATGCGCACCGGAAACAGATACATCGCAAATTCGGATTTATACAGGAGAGGAGCGGGAAGCGGAATGATTGCGGATTTTCGGCAGCAGGGCGAAACATTAAGGAGTGTGAGCGGAATGGAACGGTTTAACGGAGTCATTGCGCCATCGGAGAACGATCCGGAAGTGATGGAAGGTTTCCTTCCGATCAAATATGAAGCGGACAGCCATTCGGCCAATCTGCTGGCGCTCGACAACGGCGATTTGCTGTGCGTCTGGTTTTCAGGCAGCGGGGAAGGGAACCCGGATACGAATATCGTCATGTCGAGACTGCCCTCTGGCACGGGCTGCTGGTCGGAACCAGAGGTGCTGGCCAGCGACCCGGTGCGCTCGGAGCAGAATCCCGTCCTGTTTCAGGAGCCGGGAGGCGGGAAGGTATGGCTGTTCCATACGTCCAATCAGCCCCATGATCAGAAGACTTCAAGAGTTGTGAGCCGCATCTCGGAGGACCGGGGTCATACCTGGGGACCGGCGGAAACGCTGTTTGACGGACCGGGCATTTTCCTGCGGCATCCGGTTGTTGTGCTGAGGGACGGAGCCTGGCTGCTGCCGGCTTATTATTGCAAATCCGGCGGGCATTACAGTGTCGTCAAAATCAGCCTGGATCAGGGCGGCACCTGGGAGGAGCATGAGGTGCCGAACAGCCTTCACTGCGTGCAGATGAATGTTATCGAGCGGAGTGACGGCAGTCTTTACGCCATGTTCCGCAGCCGCCATGCCGACCGGATCTATACAAGCGTCTCTCCGGATGGACGCAATTGGTCGGTTCCCGAGAAGAGCATGCTGCCGAACAACAACTCCTCCATGCAGGCAACTGCTCTGCCGGACGGACGCTGGGCGCTCATCTTCAACAATTCCTCGATCGAGCGCGACCAGTTCCGCTGGGTGAAGAAAGGGGACGGTTTCCGGCGCAAGACGCTTCGGACGCCGCTCACATTGGCCGTGTCGGAGGATGAGGGAAGAACGTGGCCCCACATCCGAAACGTCCAGACGGCCGATCTGGAATACAAGGAAAGGGAGGTAGGCTATTCCTATCCCAGCATTATTTCCACCGGCGACGGGAAGCTGCATATCGCCTTTTCCTATTTGCGTAAAACGATCAAATATGTCCGCGTCGGCGAGGAATGGGCCAGTAAGCTCAGTTTTACCGGCCTCTAAGCCGTAGGGCATACAGACCAGCGGATAGGCAGCCATATTGAATATCTAGGCATCACAAAGGAAGCAGGCTGCCTGCAAGAAGTTTTGGGCAGCCTGCTTTTGTTTTATAAATTTCTATAGAATTTGAAGGAAGAAACATAATATGATTCCAGATGATGGTGTTTTCTGTTTCTTGAAAAGTATAAGATGAGGTTTTTTGCAGGTTCCTTGCCGGAAAGGTCATTAGGACTTTGCAGGCGTTGTGAGCAGAGCCTGAACAGGGATTCGACAGATGAAAATAACAAGAGAGCCGCTGTAATAAGGTTTTACCTTGCTGGATCGGCAGAATAGCAGCGAAGGCATGCTGTAAGCGGGAAAAACCGGCCTGGACAGGGAATCGACAGGTGAAAATAACCAGAGAGCCGCTGTAGTAAGGTTTTACCTTGCTGGATCGGCAGAATAGCAGCGAAGGCATGCTGTAAGCGGGAAAAACCGGCCTGGACAGGGAATCGACAGGTGAAAATAACCAGAGAGCCGCTGTAGTAAGGTTTTACCTTGCTAGATCGGCAGAATAGCAGCGAAGGCATGCTGTAAGCGGGAAAAACCGGCCTGGACAGGGAATCGACAGGTGAAAACAATCAGGGAGCCGCTGTAATAAGGTTTTACCTTGCTGGATCGGCAGAATAGCAGTGGAGGCATGCTGTAAGCGGGAAAAACCGGCCTGGAAACGAATGATCCTTTGGCAAACGTTCGTCCTATCTTCCTGGCAAAGGACAGAATGAATATCTTATACCTGCGGATTTGCTGGACCGGCGCATCATTCCAGTGCTCAAATAGCGCGGTAACCCTCCGTCTGATGGATCCGGCGGTGCTGCTGCGGGGTCATTCCTATTTTTTTCAGAAACAGCGCATGGAAGAATTTCATGTCCTTGTACCCGATCATGTTTGCGATTTGGTGAACGGGCTGATCGCTCGTCTCCAGCAGCTCGCAGCATTTTTGAATACGTAAATTTTGCAGGTACTGCGTGAAGGTGAGACCTGTCGACCTCTTGAACGAACGCTGAAAATGACTCTGACTCATATACATAAAGTCTGCCAGCTGTTTGACGGTAAGAAATTCGCAGTAGTGCTCCCGGATAAACTGCATCGCATCGTCCAGCTTGCCTGTCTTTCGGCACGGAACGTCTTGTGGAACGGCTTCTTCATGCCCGATGCGGTGAACCAAGGTTAGCAGCTGCATGAGCATACTGGACAAAATCGCTTCATAGCTTTCATATTTCCGCAGGTATTCCATATGCATGCTGGTAATCAGGGGCCGGATCTGATCATGCTTGTCGCCTATGTGCAGATACGGGATCTCCATCCCTGAAGGATGAAAAATAACGTAGTGAACGCTGGAGTCACAGGGGAGCAGATGCCTCCATTTGTCCAGCACGTCCAGCCTGAAAATACAGTTGTACACGACGAGCGGCTCGCGTTGATTCGGCGATGACGGCCGGAAGACGTGAGAGGTCCCGACCGGAATGACAAACAAATCTCCGCGTTTGACCCGGTATACCTGGTTATGGACATGATGATAGCCGGAGCCTTCATCGACATAACAGATTTCGATGAAATCATGCGTATGCTTGGGCGTCATAAACGCTTCTCTGATCCGGTTTAAATAAATACCGGTTTTCTCTTTGAAAAAACGATCCCCCTTCAGATGCCGCAATCGTCCATTCATAAATCTCACCCCGCTAATGGAATAAAGGCTTAAGCTCCCTTTTATTCTATTGAGGATAGGCAAGGAATGATATAGATCATTTTACATACAGAATAGGGCTAATACGTTCCTGCGGCGGGGCGGGGAGTGCATTTCGCCTATAGAATAAGCCGTTATCACCTATAGAGCCCGCTCGCATGCACCGTATAATAGTAGAAAATCCGGCTCTGCCAGACAAGCGGAAATTCTACAACCCAAAGGAGATTTTATGACCATTCATGCCTTAACAAGCGAAGATAACGGCAAAATTGCGGAAATTATAGAAAGTCCGGACGGCATCCGGTTCATCCTGCGCGGAGTGGGGCTCACAACCCCTTATTTTGCGGGAATGCTGAGCCGGATGCTGATCTGTTCATATGGCAAACCGTGGGATGCCGAGCCCGTCCTTCTGAATCAGCCCCGCGTTTCCTCCACTCCTGCATCGATTCTGATAAACGGCCAGATCAGGGATCTTGACGTGACGGTCGAATTATCGTTCGGCCTGCATCGGGTCCTGCATCTGATTGTGAATTGGACGAACAGGAGCGGGAAGCTGCTGGCCGATACGGCCGTCGGCATCGTATTCGAGCTGCCGGAGCGGGAGAAGGAGAATATAACGATTCCCCATATGATCTATAACAATAATCCGTCATCCGATCCCCGGAGAATTGTCCCCAAACTGGGTGCGGAAGAGGGATTCATATGTGAGGAGCACCGGCTGCCGATACCCTGCGTCAACGTGGAATGGACGGAGAAGGAGGAATCAAGCTATATTTCCTTATTTTCCGAACCTTCCCTCGCGTACACGGAGGAGGGAGATGGCAATTATGGCTCGCTTGGCGTCCTGCGGGATGACGGCCATACAGCGATTACTGCCATGAGCGGCGTTCTGATGTTTAATGGCGGGAAGGACATCTATTACGTGGGCAAAAGCAAGACGGAGCCCTATTCCGGCGGTTACCTTGACTTTCCTGCAGAATACAGCTTATCCAAGCATTATATGCTGGATTGGGGCAGGCTCCCGCAGACGGGCTGGGGTTTCCGCGAGGCCGTGCGGAAGGGCTGGCAGCTGTTCGAGCCGCAGGGAGCAAGCCCGCTGACGCTGGACGAGATCATCCGGCTGAAGACGAATGCGTTGGATGATCGCTGGCGCAGCTCCGAAGGAGCCGCCGGTTATATCAAATTCAACGATTCCAATGATTTCGGCAAAGTGAACCGGCATCCTCTTCACTTTCTGTACGGATGGACGGGACAATGTCTGAAGCTGGCCTGGTGCGACGCGAAGCTCGGCTTTGTTCAGGGCGACGAGGAGCGCATTGCCCGGTGCGGGCAGACGGTCAGTTTTTATTTGCAGGGGAGTGGGACCGGGGTGCCGGGATTGAGAAGCTGCTCGTATGAGCTGGAGAGCCGGACATGGGGGAATTTCACCTTGAACGGTGAATCAGTTGTTGCCAGCCGGGCCTATGGGGAGACGATTTCGGATCTGGCCGATATCATCCTGCTGTACCGCGAGCATGGCAGGGACGTGCCCACGCAATGGATCACAGAGCTGCGCGAGGCCGCAGATTTCTTCTGCCGCGCTGCGCTGCCCTCCGGGATCTATCCGACAGGCTGGCTGAAGGACGGCAGTGCATGCGACGCAATGGTGACGGGGGCAGGTGTTCCGTGCGTCATTGCGGCGGCCAAAGCATACAGGGCGACCGGCGACCGGAAGTATCTGGACCACGCCGGGGCTGTATTGGAGCGCTATTATGATCTGCATGCCCGCACATTCGAACGGCCGTTTGCAAGGTCGACGCTGGACGCAAGGTGCGAGGACAAGGAAGCCGGAATGTATTATTTTCTGGCGGCGTTTGAATTGTTCGATCTCACCGGAGATGCCCGTTACGGTCAGTGGGCGGAGGTGGCTGCCGATTGGCTGCTTACGTTTGTTTATGTCTGGAGTCCAGGGTACGACCCGGGCGCGCCGCTTCGCGAGAACCAATTCAACGCCGTCGGCTGGCCGGGTGTCAGTGTTCAGAATCATCATCTGGATGTGTTCTTTCCCACCTATGAATTGTGGTGGTTCGGCCGGATGACCGGGAACAAGGCATATTCGGAAATCGCCAAAACCGTAATGGAAGCGATGGGACAGGGCATCTGCACGAAGCCGGGGGAATGGGGTTTTACGGTTGTCGGGGAGCAGGGAGAAGGATTCTACCAGACTCATTACCATCAGCGCGGCCACAGCAATGTATGGAATCCTTCCTGGATTATCGCGCTTGTTCTGTCCAATGCTCTGCGGCTGCGTTACGGGACGGAGCCTGCATTCGCTGGATAGCAGTGCAAGAAATGTATGGGAGGGAGTAATGAAGATGGATATCGCCAGCTGCCTGACGCCCTATAAATGGAAGAAGCCGGTGCTGGTCGGCTCCGGCGTGCAGGGCGCCTTCGATTATCACGCGGTCGACTGCCCGTTCGTATTCCGCCATAAGGGCCGCTTTTATATGATGTATGTCGGCTTTGACGGGTCGGGCTATCAAACGGCGCTCGCCATAAGCGACGATCTTCTGATTTGGAAGCATCTGTCCACGATATTGCGCAGGGACAATGGCCCGGACTGGGATTCGAAGAATATCGCCGGAACCTGGATCATGCGCGACAACGATATGCATGGGCAGGGCACGCTCAAAAAATGGAACGGGAAATATTGGCTCGCCTATCATTCCTATCCCGGAGACGGCTATGAGGAAGGCTCGGCCAAAATCGGCCTGGCCTGGACAGAGGATGAAAGTCTGCTTGAATGGACCCGGGTCAAGGAACCGATTTTGGTCCCGGAGGACGGCGATTCGTGGGAACGGGGCGGATTGTACAAGGAATGCCTGCTTGAGCATGAGGGGAGCTTCTACCTGTTCTATAATGCCAAGGACCGGAATCACGGACGCTGGGTCGAGCAGACCGGTCTTGCCACCTCGACCGACCTTGTCCACTGGAAGCGGCATGGGCACAATCCCGTTATCCGGGTGACGCCGGACCGCTGGGACAGCGGCTTCGTCAGCGATCCCTGCGTGCTGCGGGACGGCAGCCGCTGGGTTATGTTCTTCTTCGGCTACGATTATAAGCAGGCACAGGAGGGAATCGCCTTATCGGACGATCTGCTGAGCTGGAGTAAATATCCGGAGCCGATCATTACAGTCGGGGGGAAAGGGGAGCTTGATTCCATTTTTGCACATAAGCCGTCGGTCATTACGGATAACGGTATACTCTATCACTACTATACGGCCAGCAGACGGCCGGAGGAAGGCGACCGGACATGCAATATTTTTCCGGAATTCCGCACGATAACGGTAGCGGCTTCCCGGAAGCTGCCGGAGTAACCGACCGCGCTGATAATGTCGGCATCCCCATTTGGACAACAGCAAACCGGGTGTACTGCGGGCAATGCGTTTGAGTTGAATAAATCGTTTAGAATAGTTTAGTTAAATTTAGTTAAAAGAAAGCTAAAAACAGGAGAGATTTAAGCTTAAAACAAATTGACTCTCAAAATCATCCAATGATAGCATGGATAATGAAGGAAATAACCCTGGATTTTCAAAATCGCCCGCTAAACCCGGATCGGATATTTTAGAACGGGTTTATGTAAGCGGTTTAAAAAGGGTTTCGAAAAGGGGAGTCGTTCCGTATGCGAGGTTGGCCCAGTTTGTCGAAGAGAGAAGCGAAACAATCGGTGTTCGTTAAATTTGCGCTGTCGTATTTGCTCATCCTGTTTATTCCCATCGCGATTGGAGCCTATCAATACTACCGGACGCAGGAGGTCCTGGTTGAAGACGCTACGGACCTGAATCTTGAGGTGCTGAGAATGAGCCAGGATATCGTGGACCGGCTGCTGCTGGAGACGGACGATCTCGTGTCGGCGCTCTCGGTAGACAACGAAATCATTAACCTGACCCAGACCGCAGGCATTCCGCCAACTCCCGAGCAAATGTACAACTTTTCACTCCTGCGGACCAGTCTGAACCGGTATGTGATCGCGAACAAATTGTTTCGGGATATTTATATCGTGATGGACAACAGCCGGTGGGTCGTGACGACCCGAACGACATTCGATTTGGCTGACAACTATATGCGGATCGACGGGCAGCCCTTCCAGTCCTGGATCGACAACGCGGTCAGGCATATTGACCAGAAGCAGTTTTTTAATCTGAACGACGTCTCCTTCGGAGGAGATGCGTCGGAGAAGCTCATCGCTTACGTGGATCCGCTTCCGACCGGCTTTCAAAGCAAGGCGCAGGGCTCGATTATCGTCTTTATCAATCAGAATGATATCGCGCGCCTGTTTCACCGGCTGGTCGCCAAGAACGGGGGCTTCGCCTACATCCGGGACAACCAGGGACACATGATCGCTCCGGCCTTCTCTGCGGGAATGAGCGTGGATATGGCGGAGCTGCCGGGGAATTACCCGGAGAAATCCGGCTCCTCCTTCGAAACCCTGAACGATACTAAAATGCTCGTTTCCCATATGGAATCCGACCAGAATGGCTGGACCTTTGTAGCCGCCGTGCCCGCAAGCGTCGTGCTGGCCAAAGCGGAATATATCAAGCGGATGATCCTGGCCATCACATCCGTCATTCTGGGGATCGGCATCCTCGCAGCGCTTTGGATGGCCTACAGAAACAGCAAGCCGCTTTCGGAGTTGACCGCATCGCTGAGGGAGCTCAGCAGCAGAATGGAGCGGCAGCTGCCGCTGCTCCGGGCGTCCGTGCTTGAGCGTCTGCTCAAGGGCTATTACAAGGAGGAGGAGCAGGCAAGGGCTGATCTGGCGGAAGGGAGGATCCTGCTTCCGGAAGACGCTTATTTTGCCGTGACGGTGTCCGTCCACAAGGAAACGATGGATCACGGCAGCTTCATCGATACGGATGAAGCCCAGGCGCTTATCTTAAGCCGCATCGAACGTCTGATGGAGGGCTTTCATTACGGGTTGAACATGAATGCGGACAATGCCGACCTGATCGTTTCGCTCCCCGCTCCGGTCGCGGATGCCGAACGGGAGCGATTGAAGGAGAGATGGCTGAAGGAGTCCCGTCTGCTGCAGGGCAATAACGGCATGCGGCTCATTCTTGGAGTCGGCAGATGGACGGACAAATTGATCGAAATATGGCGCTCCCATCATGAAGCTAGACAAGCCGCGGACTATCATGTTATGGGCGACCAGGGCCGTGCGATCTGGTACGGGGACCGCGGGCAGCGCTCCGGCTATTATTACTATCCAATCGACCTGGAGCTTAAGCTGCTTCATACCGCGAAGAACGGGGATGTGGACGGGCTGGAGCATTTGCTCCGGCATCTGGGCGAAGAGAATTTTACCGGACGCCGTCTGGACGCTGCGACGGCCAAGCAGTTCTCCCATGAAGTCCATGGTACGCTGCAGAAGCTGCTGGAGCAGATGGAGTTCGGCTCCGACAGCTTCGGAGAGTTGAGCGCGAAGCTTGCGCCTTGGCTGCAGGAGCTTGAGGCCGAAGCTGCCTGGCCGTCGCTGCAGAAAGCGCTGCGTATTGTTTGCGGTCATGTCGCCGCAAACAAGAAACAAAAGCAGGGCAGGATGGCGGATGCCATGCTGGAAACCGTTCATAACCGCTTTACGGATTCCGGTTTCTGCCTGACCGAGCTTGCCATGCAATTCAAGCTGTCCGAGAGCTTTATATCGGTGCTGTTCAAGGAGCATGCCGGAGAGAGCTTCTCCGACTATCTGGAGAAGCTGCGGATGGACCGGGCATGTCAGCTGCTGCACGGAACGGAGAAGAGCATCAATGATATCGCATCAGAGGTCGGATATAACAGCGACAAGACGTTTCGGCGCGCCTTCAAGCGCGCGGTCGGGCTGCAGCCGACCACGTACCGGGAATCGCTTAAATCCTGAGGCTTAACTGGAAAAAAGAGAGCGCTAACAATGAAATGGATGCCGCAAATGAATTGTTCCCCCCATTAATGGACTAATTCCGGCAGGTGAGGGCATATATGCGGCCCAACCTCTAACAAACCGCGCCATTATTGGGTTTCTGCCCGATTTTTGCAAACAATGTATGCCCGAAATGAACTGTTCCTTTACGATTTCAGCCTTGTTCCGGTAGAGTTAGGGCCAATAAAGCGTTTTCATTCACGCTCAATCTACTGGAAGGGCTGGTGACCACTGGTTCATGGGTACAGGTCAGAATACACTTGCTGCCGGAACGATCCGTAAGGCAAGGCGCGAAGCGAATATGTGGAAACGGATGAAACAGCAGAAAGTGCTGCTTTTGCTGCTCGTCCCGGGACTGTTCTATTTCTTTCTCTTTTCGTATGTGCCAATGTACGGCGTCCTGATCGCATTCAAACAATTTCAGCTGCAGGCGGGACAAAATTTTGTCAGCAGCATTCTCTCTTCGCCCTGGGCGGGGACGCTTGGATTGGACAATTTCAAAACCTTTATCAACGGACCGTATTTTTGGCAGCTATTGCGCAACACGTTTCTGCTTGGCGTCTATTCCATCGTTTTCGGCTTTCCGGTTCCCATCCTGTTTGCCCTGCTGCTGAACGAGCTCCGCAGCCGGTATTACAAGAGCTTTGTCCAGACTGTCAGCTACCTGCCGTACTTCCTTTCCATTGTCGCCGTCGTCGGGATGATGAAGCTGATGCTCGCTCCCGAATCCGGAATCGTCAATCTTCTGCTCATCAAGCTGGGGCTTGAGCCGATCTACTTCTTCGGCGTTCCGGGGTGGTTCCGCAGCTTATTCATCGGCTCGCATATATGGAAGGATCTCGGCATGGGGGCTGTCATCTATCTGGCCGCCTTGTCGAAGGTGGACGCCGAGCAGTACGAGTCGGCCGTTCTCGACGGGGCGACCCGCCTCCAGCAGATGCGTCATATTACGCTGCCGGCCATCAAGCCCGTCATTGTCATTACCTTGATTCTCAGCTTATCGGGCGTGCTCAGCGTCGGCGCGGAGAAGGTGCTGCTGATGTATTCGCCGCTTACCTACGATACCGCCGATGTGTTCTCGACCTATGTCTATCGCCAAGGATTGGTCAGCATGGACTTCAGCCTCGGCGCAGCCGTTGATCTGTTCAATTCCGTCATCAATGTCATTTTTCTGGTCAGCGCCAATTTCTTGGCCCGGAAGGTGACGGAGGAAAGTCTATGGTAAGCATGCGGGAGAGGAGAGAGGACATTGGTCAGAGACACGACACTGGGCTCCAGGGTGCTTGATATTGTTATCCATATCGTGATGGTTATTGTCGTTATCGCAACGCTGCTTCCCGTATTGAATATCGTGGCGGTGTCGCTGAGCGATCCGCAAAGCGTGGCCGGCGGGGAAGTCACGCTGCTTCCGAAGGGGTTCAATTTAAGCGCGTACCATACCATTTTATTCGAAGACGTCCACATTCCGAGGTCATTCGTCAATTCGGTGGGCATCACGGTTGCCGGAACGATCCTGAATGTGATTCTGACGACGATTACCGCTTATTCCTTATCCAAAAAATATTTGGTGCTTCGCGGCTTCTTCATGACCTACGTCGTCATTCCGATGTTTTTCGGCGGGGGAATCATCCCCTTGTTCCTGGTCGTGAAGGCGCTCGGCATGGTGGGCTCCTATTCGGCGCTCATTATTCCCTATCTGATGAGCCCTTGGTGGCTGATCATCATGATTTCCTTCTTCCGGTCGTTCCCGGTGGAGCTGGAGGAGGCGGCCAGGATCGACGGCTGCAGCGACTTCGGCGCGCTGATTCGCATCGTGCTGCCGCTATCTGCCGCTCCGGTAGCCACCATTTCGCTTTTCTATGCCGTCTCTCACTGGAACTCGTTTTTCTCGGCGATGATGTTTTTGAATGATTTCCAAAAATACCCTCTCCAGCTTATATTGCGGGACATCGTGCTGGAGAACTCGCTGGCCGAGCAGCTGGCCGCTCAGGGGAACGTAACGCTGGCGCAGGATGTTCAGTCGGCGATTACCCCGCAAAGCGTGCAGTATGCGACGCTTGTCATCTCCATTATTCCCATGCTGATCATCTATCCCTTCATCCAGAAATATTTCGTCAAGGGGATCATGATCGGCTCGCTCAAGGGCTAGGCCGTCCGCGCAAATTTGGAGCAAGTCTTCGCGGCTTATTCCGGACGCTTGGGGAGAAAGGGGGGATCGTCGCTTATAGCGGGAGCCGCCGATTCCGTGTCAGGATTGTGCAGCACTCCGGTGCGGCGGCGGGGAAGGAACATTCAAAGGGAAGTCGGGCATTCATTCCAATCAAAGAGAGGCGAAGAACAATGAGGAAAAGGAAATGGGTCACCACAGTGCTGGCCCTGTCGGCGATGATCGCAGTAGCCGCATGCAGCTCGAATACGAATAACGGCGGAACGGGAGAAAACACCAGCCCGGCAAACGCCGCCTCGAATGCGGACAGCGCGGACCAAACGGTCAATCTTACGGTCGTCAGCCAAACCAAATACGCGCCAAATTCGGTTCCAAACGAATATACGAAACAGACCGGGCAGAAATTCAATATGAAATGGGATTATCAGGCGATCCCGCTTTCGGCCGGCATGGATAAGTACAATGTCATGTTCGTATCAGGCGATTATCCCGATTTTATCCCGAACATGAATCAATGGAATGCGGTCAAGAAATGGGCCGCCGCCGGCTATCTGCTGCCGATCGGGGACTACATCGACAAGCTGCCGAACTACCGCAAGCTGTACACCGACGACCAGTGGCAGATGCTCCAGGAATTCACGAATGTGAATGGAAAAGTGTATATGATGCCGTTTATTACGACGACCTTCGACCCGATGACCTGGATTTACCGCAAGGATGTGTTCGACAAGGCAGGCATCACGGCCTTCCCGAAAACGACGGATGAGCTGTATGAGGCGCTGCAGAAAATCAAGGAGCAAAATCCCGGCTTCATTGGAATCGGGGTGCGCGGAGGCGTCAAAAATCTGGAAATGGCGTTCGGCAATACGTTCCGCATTCCGCCGGATTTCGGAGGCTCGAATGGCTGGACCGGCTTCTGGCATGATCCCGATTTTAACGGTCAGCTCGTGTTTGCCCCGGCAACCGACAAGCAGCGGGCGCTGCTCGCTTATCTGGCGAAGCTGTACAAGGCGGGCCTGATCCAGAAGGATTTCGCCACAGCGACCGAAGACCAGTTCAATCAGAACCGGCAAAACGGCAAGGACGTCATCGATTTCCAATGGGTGAGCCAAATCATCAGCCTGGAGAAAGACAATGCGGCCGCCGACTGGGAATATTCGTCTTACTTCGTCGAGGATCAGGCAAGCGGCAGGACGCCCGTCATGTTCAAGGGACCGGACTTCGCGCTGTTCGGCTCGATCTTCAGCAGCAAGCTGGTCGATCAGCCGGATAAGCTGAACCGTCTGCTCGAATACCTCGACTGGTCAGCGACGCCGGAAGGCACACTCTTCAATCAGATGGGCGTAGAGGGCCTGACTTACGAGATGAAGGACGGAATTCCCGTCTACAAGGAGGGTCTGGACCGCAAGAAGGTGCTCGAGCAGTACGGATTTGACTATTACCTGACGAAGAACGACGATGCGCAGAAGGGCGACCCCGCCTTCCAGCTTGACCAGGAGGCGGCACCGGCCTTTAAAGCGATGGAGACGCTGTATGCGCAAAGCGCCAATCTGACCGAGGACGAGACGAATACGGTGAATTCGGTCATGACCGGCGTTTGGAGCGAAGCGGACCAGTTCGCGACGAAGGCGATCATGGGTGTTGTGGACATCAACAAGGATGATGTCTGGAAGGATTATCTTGCCGATCTGAACAAGGTCGGTCTGGACAAGGCGATGGCCATCTATGAGAAAGCGATGAAATAAACAGAAGCGATCGATGAAGCAGGGCATCCGCTCCATTCGGGGGGATGCCCTGCTCCTTGGGACGAAATAAAGGCTGGAGAAAGAGGTGGAAGACTATGTCCGGCGGGAGACTGGAACGCAAGACGGCCGTCGTGACCGGTTCGGGTTCCGGTATCGGCATGGCGATCGCCCTCCGCTTTGCCGCGGAAGGGGCTAATGTCGTAGTGAACGACATTGCCGATGCCGGTCGGGACGTTGCCGGCGAAATAGCTGCAGCCGGCGGCAGCGCGCTGTTCTTCAAGGCGGATCTGCGGCGGAAGAACGAAGCGGCTTCATTGATGCAGGCGGCGTACGATCATTACGGCGCTCTGCATATTCTCGTCAACAACGCCGGAGTATCCGGAGGGAAGTCGGTCGTCATGGCCGAGGATGAGGATTGGGACCGGATCATGGAGATTAATCTGAAGGGGAGCTGGTACTGCAGCAAATACGCCATTCCGTTCATGATTGAGTGCGGCGGCGGGAGCATCTTGAACATCTCCTCCACGCATGCCTACCGCACGCAGGCAAATCATTTTCCGTACCATTCCTCGAAATCCGGCATGATTGCGATGGCTTACGGAATATGCGTCGATTTCGGAGGGCAGGGCATCCGGGCGAACAGCATATGCCCGGGCTTTATTGAAACGCCGCTCTCGGAAGCGCATATGCGGCAGTTTGCGAACCGCGAGGAGAAGACGAAGGCGATGCTTGCGACGTGTCCCATCGGCCGCTTCGGACAGCCGGAGGACGTAGCGGCGGCAGCCGCCTTCCTGGCGTCGGACGAGGCCGCGTTCATTACCGGGACGACGCTTGTCGTCGACGGCGGCCGGTCCGCGCTGCAGAAGGCGGAATAAGTTTTGCATCCTGCTTGTGCCAATAGCTCAATGCCCGGGCTTGGAATGGACATCGACGGGGCAGCAGGCCAAGCGGATCCGGCGTATTGGCAGTATCAATTGGGAAAATCAGAAGAAAGCGAAGCTGCAGGACAGAACAAGCGGCAATGAAGGAGGATATTAGAAGATGACTGCGAGTACGAATATTGAAACGGCCGGACGTTCCGACTGGTTCACGCATGACCGGTTCGGCCTGTTTATCCATTGGGGCTTGTATACGCTTGGCGCCCGCCATGAATGGCTCAAGTCGCGTGAATTCATGAGCACGGAGCAGTACGACAAGTATTTCCGGAGGTTCGACCCCGACCTGTACGATCCCGAGCTTTGGGCGCAGGCGGCGGCGGATGCGGGGATGAATTATTTCGTCGTGACGACCAAGCATCACGAGGGCTTCTGCCTCTGGGACTCGGAGCTGACGGAGTACAAAGCGACGCGCACTCCGGCGGGGCGTGATCTGCTGAGGCCGATGGTGGACGCTTTCCGCGCCCGGAATATGAAGACGGGCCTATACTACTCCTTGCTCGACTGGCATCATCCGGATTACACCGTCGATGTCAAGCATCCGCTGCGCTATAACAGCGAATATGTAGCGCTGGACCGGGAGCGCCAATTTCAGCGCTATGTCGATTATATGTTCGGGCAGACGCGGGAGCTGCTTACCAACTACGGGCAAATCGATCTGCTGTTTCTCGATTTCTCCATTGCCGCCGAGGAAGGCTTCCCCGGCAAGGGCAAGAACGAGTGGCAGAGCGAGAAGTTCGTGCAGATGGTCCGCGGGCTGCAGCCGAACATTCTGATGAACGACCGGCTGGAAGTGCAGGGCGACATCACCACGCCTGAGCAGTATATGCCGAAGGAGTGGGTGAAGGTGGACGGCCGTCCCGTCGTCTGGGAGGCTTGCCATACGTTTAGCGGCTCGTGGGGATATTACCGCGACGAGGAGTCGTGGAAGAGTGTCGATATGCTCGTCAAAATGCTGATCGAAAGCGTGAGCAAGGGCGGCAATCTGCTGCTTAATATCGGTCCCACGGGACGTGGCGAAATTGACGAGCGGGCGCTGGACCGGTTGAAGGGAATAGGCGCCTGGATGAGACGTCACAGCCGGTCGATCTATGGCTGTACGGCCGCACCGGAAGGCATTGAATCTCCAGACGATTGCCGGTTTACATATAATCCCGTGACCAATCGGCTTTACCTGCACGTATTAAGCTGGCCGTTCAAGACGATCCATCTGAAGGGCCTGGCGGGAAAAATCGAATATGCGCAGCTGCTTAACGACGCTTCGGAAATCCGTATGAAGCAGGGCGCAAGACAGAGCACGATGACAGCGGGAGCATTCAGCGAAGGCCGGGATGCCGGGACCGTCTCGCTGAGCATTCCCGTCAAGAAGCCGGATGTCGCGGTGCCGGTGATCGAGCTGTTTCTGAAGCCCGGCTTGTTTTGAGCTTATCTGCCGTCTGTCTTGTAGAGAAAGGATTGGAAGGGAGTGGAGCGGTATGAAGGCCATACCGATCAAACCGGCTTATGAAATACAATGGCCGCTCGCAACTGGCCACTGCCATGAAGGGATGCCGCTGTCCAATGGCGTGTTCGGCGCCCTGGTCTGGTTTCAGGAGCAAACCGTCAGGCTCACCGTCAACAGGGCCGATTACTGGGACCATCGCGGAGGAACCGTCCGGGCTGATGATTGTACGTACGACCGCTTGAAAACGCTGCTGCAAAGCGGCGACTTCGAGGGTGCCCGCCGGCTCTATCCGACGATGGAGATGAACGGCAAAGAAAAACGGCCGACAAGGCTCGCGATGGGCCGGTACGACATTAAATTGCGGCCGGGAGTGAAGATTGAATCCGCCTCGCTCGTTCTGGATGAAGGAGAGGCAGTCATTCGCTGCCTCCTGGACGGGAAGGCGGAAACCATCCGCATCAGCATACCAATCGACCGGCCGGTACTGCTGCTGACGGCTGACGCGGGCATGGTTGAGTGCGTTGAGGCGATGCCGTCCTATTCATTCGCGAAGGTCAAGGCCTATTTCGACGATTTTGGCATTCCGGCTCCGCAGGTGCTGCATTTGCAGGACGGGAACGGATGGGTACAGGAGCTGCCGGAGGATCCGGCGTGCGCGGTATTGCCGGGGCTGTCAGGAAACCTGATGGCAATTTCCGCCGAATACGGGGAAACAGCGGAACAGGCCGTCCAGGCGGCCCAGTCTCAGCTGGATGCCGTCAAGCGGGCCGGCTATGAAGAAGCTTTATACGAAACGAAGCGGCATTGGCGCGCCTTGTGGGATCAGGCGGCTGACATCGCGCTGCCGGACCGCGAGATTGAGAACATGTACTATTTGGGAATATACCGGATGCTCGGATGCTCGATGCCCGGGAAGCTGGCCCCGACGCTTCAGGGTCCATGGGCCGAGGAGTACCGCAATCCTCCCTGGAGCTGCGATTACCATTTTAATATCAATGTCCAGGAATGCTTGTGGCCGGCATACGGCTCCAATCTGCTGGACAGCCTGAAGCCGCTCTTCAGGATGATCGACGGCTGGAAGCCCGTGCTGGGGTTGAATGCCAGGCAGTTCGCCGGCATTGACGACGGCTATATGCTCGGGCATTCCGTCGATGACCGCGGGCGGCCGGTCGGCGGGATGTGGACGGGCACGATCGATCAGGCGAACACCTCGTGGGTCGCGCAGATGATGTGGCAGTACGCCACATATGCGGGCGACGAGGAATACCTCATCAGCGAGGTGTATCCGTTCATGAGGAAAACACTCAATGTGTTTCATGCAATGATGGACAAGGAAGACGGGGTTTATTCGCTACCGGTGTCGGTTTCCCCGGAATACGGCGGATCATCGCCCAATGGGCTTGGACGCAATTCCACCTTCTTCCTCGTTAATGTGCGGTTCCTGTGCGAGAAGCTATTGGAGCTTGAGGACAAATACCGGCTGGACGCGGATTATGCGGCGTTCGTCGCCGACATTCGGACGAAGCTGCCCCCATACACGGCAGGACCGCGGCAGTATCAGGAGTTCGGGGGCAGGCCGGGCCTCGAGCTGTATCTGTGGGAAGGGCAGCCTCTCGCTGAATCCCACCGCCATCATTCGCATCTTGCCGGGATATTCCCGTTCGATACGATGGATCCGTCGGATCCGGAGCAGCGGGAGCTTATATCGAATTCCTACAAGTCGTGGGTCGATCGGGGGATGGGCCGTTGGGCAGGCTGGTCGATGCCATGGGCTTCCATTCTGCACAACCGTCTTGGCAGCTCCGATATGGCGCTTATGTCGCTGCATTTGCTGAGGGACGTCTACATGATGCCGGGATACGCGACGCGGCACAATGCGAATTATAACGGATTTTGCCAATTTACCGGCGGCGATACCATGCAGGTCGAGGCTTCAATCGCCGCAGCGGCTGCCGTTCTCGAAATGTATGTGCAGTGCGTCCGGGGGGAGGTACGCGTGTTCAGCGGGCTCGCCCGGCGCTTCGGGGACGCTTCGTTCTCCGGCATCCGCACGGAAGGCGCGTTCCTGCTGTCCGGCTTGAAGGAAGGCGGTCGGGTCCGTACCGTCACGGTATTCAGTGAACGGGACGAAACGCTGCGGCTGGTCAATCCGTTCGAGGGCAGGGCGAATTGGCATCGGGACGGCGTTATGGTCGGGACTGCGGAGAAGCGGATCGTGCTTGCGCTTCGTGCCGGCGAAACCGTGATATTCGAGGGAGCAGCCCAATAATAGGAGGGAGGACAATTATGGTGCAATTACCGTCTCAGCCGGAGCGGCGGCCAAAGCTTGGCATCCAGGGTCCCGTCCTGGCGTGGCAGGATCCGTGGGCGGGGGAGGCTTCCGACCGGATTATGCGCACCGGAACGGGAAGGATTTATCTGTCACAGGATCCGGCGCCGACTGGGGAAGAGTTTGTCAGGGCTCTCCAGAGTTTGGGCGCGGATTTCTATGTGCACCATATGCTGCCGGGGCTGGAGGGCCATACGGATATGCTCCGCGACATGGTCAGGCTCGGTATGGACGTCTGCCTCGGCAACGAATACGGCAATATCAACGGTCCGTGGACGGAAGGGACGAACCGGTGGGATGTGCCGGATGAAGCCATATTGGAAGCGGCCCGGAGCGGACGGCTGATCGGGCTCCTCTACGATGAGCCTGAGCATCTGCAAATCAATGCAAGGCAGTACCGGAAGGACGGCTGGTTCCCGCATTGGGGAGCGACCGACGGGATGGGACTTGAAGAGTCGTATACCCATGTGGTGACAGAGGTCAGCCGCCGGACAGAGCATGTCCGGCAGCTGCTGGCGGAGCAGGGGCTGGATCCTGGAGCGGCACCGCTTGTGTCAGAGCATGTGTTTCCGGTTCTGTTTCATGCGAAGGCGCGGGCCGGCATGGCCGTATGTCCGAAGATCATGAAGGAATCGTTTCAGCCGCTCCAGCTGGGAACCGCACTGGGGGCCGCGAAGCAATACGGCTGTCCGATGTGGATCTGCGCCGATTTGTGGGGACCCGACATCGGTCATTGGTTTACCCGCATATCGGGCTTTCCCGGCCATTCTCCACAGGAGTTCGAATCGGCTCTGCGGATGGGATACCTGATGGCCCCGACGCATCTCTTCACGGAGAACGTCGACGTACTGCTGCACCGCATGGACAACCGGTTTGCCCTGACGGAATTCGGTGAGGTATGGGAGCGGTTCGTGAAGGATTATGTACCCAATCATCCGCTTGCCTGGCGGCACAGCCAAGCCGATGCGGATATTGCCGTCATTGTCTCGGAGGACAGTAATTACGGCCAGAACGACCGCTTGTACGGCAACCGGGAGCTTGCCGCGCCGCAGACGTCGGCAAGCCTGTTCGCGGTATGGCATCTGCTCAGCCACGGGACGATTCCGCCGCACGGCAGCTGCATGCATATCCCCGGTTATTCGTTTCCGCGTCATGAGCTGAAGACGCGGATACCGTCGGCGAACTATCCGCTCCCCGGCGGCTGCGCGGAGCTGCCGCAGACTTCCATGCATCCGCTGTTCCATCCCGTGAACAATGTCCTTGTCTTCGACGAGCATGTCCGGGAAGAGCAGCTTGGCAGCCCGAAGCTGATCATCGCGGCAGGTTCCCGGCTCTCGGCCGGTACGCTCGCCGCAATCAGACGCCGGTCGGAGGAAGGGGCCGTCGTCATCGCCGCCGAGTGGCTTTTCCCCGCTTCCATGAAGGAAAGCCGGCGCTTCGCAAACGGCGGCGTATGGCTTGCCGCCAGGGATTTTCTGAGCGATGACGTGCGCGAGCTTGCCGCCCCCTATCTGGGGACAGCAGACAGCTGGCGCCAGCGGTTTGGCGATACCGAAATCCGTTTCTGCAAAGCAGATGAGACCGGGCGGACCCTGCACGCCGAAGTGCATACCGCCAAATAGTGATTTTGTTGGGAGCAGACGCAGCTGATGCGGGGAATCGTATAAACCGGCCCAAATATTGGATCTTGGCCGGTACGGAAGTTCAATCATAACGCTGGAGGTTAGGCATGCAGAAGGTATATCTGAACGTACAGGACAATGCTTCGCCGCGATTGATTCACGGCTTGAAGCTGTTGACGGAAGGTCTGCAGGATTGCGGCTATCGGGCAGAGCGGGCGGATGCGCCATGGACGGCCTATTCATACCGGGAGCAGCAGGGAATCAAGATTTATGTCGGCAGCCGGGAAGAGTCGGCGTTCATCCGCGCGCTGGAGGAACAGGAGGTTCTCATTTATCATTCGGAAGCGCCGGGCAAGGAAGGCTTCTACCTGGCGACGCTCCCGGGGAATATTGTTGTCGTGGCGGGAGGAGGCGATACCGGGGCTTTGTACGGCGCACAGGAGCTGGCGCGGCAAATCCGCAGGGCCGGGCGGATTCCGGAGCTTCTCGCGCAGGGAGAAACGCCGAAATTCACGCTTCGCGGGCCGGTGCTGGGCCTGCAGAAGACGCAGATCGAGCCGCCGCGCCGAACCTATGAGTACCCGATTACGCCGGAGCGCTTCCCGTGGTTTTATGATAAGGACATGTGGCTGGACTATCTGGATATGCTTTGCGGACAGCGGAGCAACGTCGTCTATATCTGGTCGGGACACCCGTTCGCTTCGCTTGTGAAGCTGAAGGACTATCCGGAGGCGCTGGAGGTTACGGAGGAGGAGTACCGGCTCAATGTTTCGATGTTCCATTGGCTGACGGCCGAGGCGGACAAACGCGGGATTTGGGTCGTATTGAATTTCTATAATATTCATATCCCCCTCCCCTTTGCCGAGAAGCACAGGCTCGATCTGCATCAGCCGAAACCGCTCCCGATTACCTCGGATTATACGCGCAAATCCATCGCCGAATTCGTCCGGTCGTTCCCGAACGTCGGCATCATGCTTTGTCTGGGCGAAGCGCTTCATGGGGGCGTATACGGCTCCGAATGGTTCAGGGAAACGATCATTGCCGGAATGAAGGAGGGGCTCAAGGATGTGAGCGTGAAGGAGAATCCTCCAATTATTCTCAGGGCGCATGCGGTCAAAGCCGAGCCGATTATCGAGGAGGCGCTGCCGCTGTACTCGAATCTGTATACCGAAGCGAAATACAACGGGGAATCCTTGACGACCTGGACGCCGAGAGGCGGGTGGGTGGAGACGCATAATAATCTCAGCTCCATGAAGTCGGTCCATATCGTCAACATTCACATTCTGGCCAATCTGGAGCCGTTCCGCTACGGAGCGCCGTCCTTCATTCAGAAGAGCATGCAGGCGGCGAAGCACCGGCAGCAGGCGAACGGCCTGCATGTTTACCCGCTGTTCTATTGGGACTGGCCGTACAGCGCGGATAAGGTAACGCCAAGACTCAAGCAGGCGGACCGCGATTGGATCTGGTACGCCGCCTGGGCACGATATGCCTGGAATCCGGACCGCGATGCGGAAACCGAACAGTATTACTGGACAGATGAGCTGGCCGACAGGTTCGGTTCGCGGGAAGCGGGGGCCGCTTTGCTGGAAGCCTATGATGCGTTTGGCGAATGCGCGCCGCGGCTGCTGCGCCGGTTCGGCATTACGGAGGGCAACCGGCAGACGCTGTCGCTCGGCATGACGATGAGCCAGCTGACCAATCCGGACCGGTACTCGCCCTACAAGGCGCTGTGGGAGGACCATGCGCCGCAGGGCGAGAGACTGGAGCTATACGCCGAGAGGGAGGTCAAGGGAGAGCCGCATATCGGGGAGACGCCGCTTGATGTGGTGGAGGCGGCCGAGATGTTTGCCGATATCGCCTGGAAGGCGATTGTACGGGCACGTCCTCACGTCAGCCGCAACGCGGAGGAGTTCGAGCGAATCGCAACTGATATTGAGGCGATCCGATACATGGTCTCCTCATACGGAGCCAAGGTGCGGGCCGCCGTCAAGGTGCTGCTGTTCAAGAATACGGTCAACGGCAGTTACACGGAGCGGGTGGATATATTGGAAGAGGCTGCGGTCTATTTGAAGGAGAGCCTGGAGTGGTACCGGAAGCTGACGGACTTGACCGGGAAAACCTATCTGTATGCGAACAGCATGCAGACGCCGCACCGCAAAATTCCGGTTCCGAACGGGCAGAAGTATAAGCACTGGACGGATTGTCTCCCCGTATATGAGGACGAGTTCAACCATTTTGCCGCCCGCGTGAATGACTTGAAGGCCGGCAAGCTTCCGATGAAGGTGACGAGCGAGGAAACAATCGAGCCGTACCGGCAGGCAGCCTTCACGCTGCTGTCTCCGTATGCCGAAACGTATACAGTCCAAAAAAACAGCTGCCTGTTTACCGACGGGGATGTGTTTGCGCAAAGCTGCGCAGAGGAGCTGGGCGGACTGACCGGAATCCGGTTCAGCCGCGAAGAGGCGGCAAAGAAGGGCATTGCCGTCGAGTTTGAAATAAACGTGCCGGCCCGCGTGCTTGTGGGGTACTTCAACTCGGCAGAGCAGCAATGGCTGCAGGTGCCGACGCTTGACGAGAATACGCATGCCGACGACCGCGGAGGCCTCGCGCCGCTGCTGCGCAAGGGCGTGAAGCCGGGCTTCTACCCGAGCGTCAACGTTCATGCATTCCTGTATGAAGCCGGGCGGCATACGCTTAATCTCGGCAAAGGCGCTTATACGATTGTCGGGATCATCCCGGCCGACCAGCCTGTAAATGAGCGGGACGTATCCCCGCTAAGCGAGAGCGCCCGTTCCCTGGATTGGCTGTACGGCTGAACCTATTATGCAATGGAGATGAATGGACACGATGCTAAAAAAATACCGTTTGGGCGTCATAGGACTTGGGGAAGGGCGCAGCATTCTGTCAGCGGCGATCCAGAGCGGCCGTTGGGAGCTTGTCAACATGTGCGATATTAATGAAGAAGCCTGCAAAACCCGCGCTGCCGAATTCGGGCTGGACCGTTACACCCTTGACTATGAGGAATTGCTGAATGATCCGGATATTGATGTCATCGCGATATACACGCCCGACCAGCTGCATGGCCGGCATATCAAGCAGGCATTGGATGCGGGCAAGCACGTCATTGTGACGAAGCCGATGCTGACTTCGCTGGATGAGGCCCGGGAGCTGCTCAAGAGTGCGGAGGTGTCCGGAAAACATCTGTTTGTCGGGCAAAGCAGCCGCTTCTTCGAGCCGATGCTTCATCAGCGCAGCGACTATCTGGCCGGCCGTCACGGCGAAATCGATACGGTCGAGACGTATTATATCTCGGACTCCCGGTGGTTTCTGAAGAAGGGCTGGAGCCGGCAACAGGGCTTCAGCTGGATGTACAACTTTATGATTCACGCGGTGGATCTGGCTGCATGGTATTTGCCGGATATTGAGGAGGTATTCGGCTATGGGCATTCCAGCACGACAAACAAGGAGTTCGGCTTGACCGTTCCCGATACAATGAGATTTCTCCTGAAGGACACCGAGGGACGCATCGCCCAGGTGAGCGGCTCCTATACGAAGCCGGCGCTCCGCAACGTCGATCCGGGAATCAGCTGCACGCTGCGGGGAACGAAGGGAACAAGCCGCGCGGTCTATTCCAAGCTGCTGTACCATACTCATTTTCCGCCGGAGCCGGCTGTTACGCATTCGTTCGAAGACAAGCATCCGTATTATTTCCGCTTCGAGCGGGAGAGCCATCATGCGGGCGAATATCAGAATTACATTGAATATTTTGCGGAGTGTCTGGATAAGGGCGAGGTGCCGAAGCCTGATCTGCAAGAAGGCTGTCATACGCTGGCAATTATGGCGGCCATGGAACGAAGCATGGAGCTTGGCGCCCCTGTGAAGGTGAAAGACATCTTGAAGGACTATGCTCTTGCATAGCGAAAACTATTTTCAGTAAAAGAGGCGTGAGCGATTACGCCTCTTTTTTGACGATTGAATCTCTGATTCCCTGTCCATACGACGGGGATTTGCGGAATTCTCCAGGCGTAATGCCGGAGAATTTTTTGAACATCCGGTTGAATGAGTTCATATTCTGGTAGCCCGCCTTGCGGGCGACTTCCTGGATTTTGCAATTGGAATAAAGAAGCATCTCTTTGGCTTTGCGTATCCGCAGGTCGTTCAGGAAGTCAATGAAGTTAACCCCCGTTTTATCCTTGAAGTAGGTCGATAAGTAGCCGCTCGTGATGCCGAGCTTGTCGGCGATCAGGTCCAGCGTAATATCTCCGTCGTAATGCTGCTCCAAATATTCCACCACGAAAGCCGTGATCGGATCACGTTCCCCCTTCTTCTTGTTAACCAGCTCTGTCGCCGCTCTCAGAAATTCATCGAGAAAGGAAGAGAGCTGTTCATAGCTGTAGCAGCAGCTCAGCCGTTCCTGCAGCGGGACCGGCGTCGTCAGATGATGGAAGGCAACCTGCATGCTGGTGAGCGTCTTCACCGTTTTCTGGATAATTTCTTCTGCGAAGTGGTAAAACTGGGCGGACGAAGCCGACCGTTTATTCAGCTGCAGCAGCAGACGCTGTACGATCTGAAGCGTTTCGCTCTCGTTGCCGGCTTGTAAATTCAAGTAAAACTCCTGCTCCTGCTGCGGCGACAGCAGCATGGGCGCAGGCTCCGCCGCTTGCCCGCTTGTAATGATTTGGGTATCACCGTTCAGGCTGCGCTGCCTGATCAGACTGAGCGCTTCCTCGTATGCCTCGGTCATTGGCGCCGCATGGGCATACAGCGAGCTGACCGCGATCGTGATGAAGCCCTCCTCCTTGTCGATTTCAAACACCTGCTTCAATTTCTCAAGCAGGCCTTGCAGCGCCGGCTTGTCCGTTTCATCCATAAAAACAAACGACAGCACCTGATTGGTTTCGATCTGGAAGGTGAGCGGCTCCCGGAAATGCAGCTTGAAGTTGTAATCGACAAACTCCTTCACATAGTACGCCCAATTTTGCTCCGTCCGCTTCCAGTCGCCGCTGCGCCCCTTATACGTTAATTCGAAAACAACGAATACAAACGACTGGTCCGTAAAGTCCATCTCGATGTTATTGTGGATTCTTTTCAGGCTGCTGATATAGGCGAAGCTCTTCAGCTGCGAATTTTTATGGTTCAAGTCTTTGTGAATATTGTTGATCTGACTGCTGATCGTATTGAATTCACTGATCCGGCTGCGTATCGGAACGAGCGCGTTAAGCTGTTTAATCGACTGGATTATGCGCTGGATTGGATTGTTGAAGCTGATGCTGAACAATAGCGAGGTGACGATACTGATGCCGATTGTGAAAATGAGCAGGGTTACAAGGGATACGTTGAGCCGTACCTGAGACGCCACATAGGCATCGGGAACGACGTTTACATACGTAAGTCCCGATAAGGAGCCTTTCTTATAGAAGAAATAGTAATTCCCCTTCTTGAGGTAGGTCTTCGTGTTATCGAACGCCGGCAAGGACCCGATATCGGAGGCTGACGAAGAGGAGAACAGCTTTCTGCCCCTGCCGTCAAGGATGAAGAAGTTGTCGTTGATGGACAAGTGAAAAGCCTGGAACATTTTCTGTACATCCAGGAAGGCGGCCATATAGAAATCCTGATACAGGCTTGCTTTCACCACGACCGGGATTTGCTGTCCAAGCGGGTTGTATTCGCCCTGGAAGGGGATTTCGTAGAAGGAAGCGGGCGGGTATACTTCAAAGCGTGTGTCTTTGTCAAACTGTCTGCTCCAAAATTCGGACGGGTAGTCGTAGCTGGCGTAAAATTTGCTGAAAAACGTGCTGTCTTTCGATACCGAGCTCTTGTCCAGCACGAGCGAGGTTTTCTTGTAATAGAGAATAACGTTGTTTACGTACAGGAGGGGATTCAGGGTCATTTGGCGAATGTCCTGCACCGTTTTGGCTGCCGTGTCGTAATTAACGGCCTGCTGATCAAAATAAATCTGCTGCACGTTCTCATTGAAGAAGAAGGTGAGCAGCTGGTTGCGGATCAGCTCGAATTCTTTCTCATAGCTGTCAGTTGTGGTCGTCAGGTTCAGCATATTGTAGTTGATAATTTCGTCGTGGATCTTGTTCTTGGAGAAGGTCATCGAGAAGAAGTTGAAGGACACCAGCATGACGATCACGATTAAGAAGCTTGTGAACAGCCTGATAAATAACGAATTCGCTTTTAATTTCAGGAAAGGTTTTATCAGCTCCACGCAAAACCCACCCTTCAACTTAATTTAGTACAAAGTATACCATAGGAAGAAAAATTTGCGGATCCTCTCTTTTACGAAAACTTCACTATTTTGCGGATTTTTCGCAATAGAGAGAATATTCCGAAATATAGACGATAGGCGCCAGGCTCCCTGGTGCGTACAATCGAGGTACATGCACGCTGCAGTCCGCAGCGTTATGAAGGTCATGCGAAAGGGGAGGTAACGCAGCATTCCTGAGCTTCGGTCAGCGCCACTGCAGCGGAGTGACGCCCGCAATTGGCAGTAACGGAAAATGAGATTTTAGTCTGAAAGATGAGGTGACGAAAGCACGATGTCCAAAATTCGATTTGCTGTAATAGGCGCAGGGGTTATCTCTCCCTTTCACGCCAGAGCGATTGCTCACCATCCGGAAGCGGAGCTTGCGGCCATATCCGACGTCGTCCCGGACAAAGCCCGGCAAATGGCCGGGGAATATGGCATTCCGAGTGTATATGCCGATTATGAGGAGCTGCTGAAGCGCGACGATATCGACATCGTGTCAGTGTGCGTACCAAGCGGCATGCATGCGGAGGTTGCGATCGCTGCGGCGCAGGCGGGGAAGCATATCCTGTGCGAGAAGCCGCTTGACATTACGAAGGAGAAGATGTCGCAGATGATTGACGCCGCCCGCCGCTATAACGTGAAGCTGGGCTGCGTCTTTCAGCGCCGGATTATGCCGTCGGTAGCGGCGGCTCGTCAGGCGATTGTCGAGGGCAAGCTCGGCAAGCTGGTGCTTGGCGATGCCTATCTCAAATATTACCGGAGTCCGGAATACTACAAAAGCGCAGGCTGGCGGGGGACGTGGCAGTGGGACGGCGGAGGCGCGCTCATGAATCAAGGGGTGCACGGCATCGATGTGATTCAGTATTTGATGGGAGGCGCGGCTTCCGTATTTGCCTATGCCGCTCCGCTCGTGCGTGATATCGAGGTTGAGGACACGGCAGTAGCCGTATTGAAGTACAACAACGGTGCGTTCGGCGTCATTCAGGGTACAACGTCGGTGTATCCGAATCAGGAAACGCGCTTCGAGCTGCACGGCGAGAAAGGGACGATCATCGTGGGCGACAGCGGCATCCTGCAGTGGAAAATGATAGATACGGACGAGCAGGCTCCGCATGTAGAATCACTGGCAACCATGGGACGCACGAAGCCGGAGGATATGTCGACTGACGGACATTATATCTTTGTCGACGATATTCTAAGCGCGGTGAAATATAACCGCGAGCCGCTCGTGAACGGGGAGGAAGCCAGGAAATCGGTTGACCTCATTCTGTCCATTTACGAATCGGCAAGAACGGGAAGAGAGATCAAACTTAACTAAAAAGACAAGGAGTGAGCCGTTTGGAGAAGCTGTTGAATATCGGTATGATTGGCCTCGATACGTCGCATGTAACGGCTTTTGCCAGACTTCTGAACGATCCAGGGCAGCAGCACCATGTCCCTGGAGGACGTGTGACGGCTGCTTTCCCGGGGGGCTCGCCCGATTTTGCGATGAGCTGGTCGCGGCTGCCGGGCTTTAAGAAAGAGCTTGTTGACGCTTACGGCGTCAATATTGTGGAATCTCCCGAGCAGGCTGCCGAGCAGAGCGACGCGGTGCTGCTGCTGTCCGTGGACGGCCGCGTTCATCTGGAGCAGCTGCGGCGGATCGCCCCCTTAAGGCGGCCGGTCTTCGTCGACAAACCGTTTGCCGTGAGCTCGGAGGATGCCCGCGGGATGGCTGAACTCGCCGCCGAATACGGATTTCCCCTGATGAGCTGCTCGGCGCTGCGGTATGCCGAAGCACTCAGCCAGGCGCTTCTGGCTGAAGGGGAGGGAAGCATCATTGGCGCCGATTATTATGGTCCGATGGAAATCCAGCCTACTCAGCCGGGATTTTTCTGGTACGGCATTCATACCGCAGAGATGCTGTACCGCACGCTCGGAACGGGATGCGCCCGGGTGACGGTAACGACGAACGACGATCACGACCAGGTGGTCGGAGTGTGGGCGGACGGCAGAGTCGGGACGATTCGCGGCAACCGCAAAGGGAACAAGACGTTCGGCGGGCTGGTGCATCGCGAGAAAGGCACATCCTTCGTCGACTACAACGCTTCAAGCAAGCCCTATTACGCCAGTCTGCTTGAACATGTGATGGAGATGTTCAAGGACGGCAGCCCCGACGTCGCCGTCGTAGAGACGCTGGAAATCATCCGTTTCCTCGAAGCCGCCAATGAAAGCCGTGCAAGTGGGCTGACGGTGGCATTATGAGGCGGTTTCGTCTGGGGATATTGACAGATGAGGTGTCCCAGGACGCAGGCGATGCGATAGCCTTCGCCAAACAGTACGGACTGGAAGCGATAGAGCTCCGCTCGGTGAACGACAAGCCTGTTCACGAGCTGGACGATGAGGCGATTAGGGCTGTCAAGGCTCTGGCGGATAACAGCGGCCTTACGGTCTGCGCGCTGTCGGCTCCGATTTTCAAATGTGAATTGGACGAAGCGGCAGAGGTAGAGCGGCATATTGCCTTGGCGCAGCGGTATATCGCCATTGCCAGTCAACTGGAGGTGAAGCTGGTGAGAGGCTTCAGCTTCTGGACGAGCGCTCCATTCGAGGAGGCGCTGCCGCGGGTCGCCGAACAGATCAAGCGGATTGCGCCTAGCTTCGAACAAGCGGGCATTACATTCGTGCTGGAGTTCGATCCCGGTGTGCACGCCTGTAATGCCCGCAAGGTCGGCCTGCTCGTCGACGCCGTTGCCTCCCCTGCCGTGAAGGCGCTCTATGATCCGGGCAACGACATGTGGGACCCGGACGGCGAGCTCCCTTACCCGGACGGTTATGATCATTTGGCGGGGAAGATTGGCCATATACATCTCAAGGATGCAGTGAAGACAGCAAATGGCGTGGAGGCGGTAGCTATCGGGACAGGGCAAGTCGATTACAGGGCATTGTTCCGGAGGCTGGCCGAGGACCGGTATGAAGGCTGTGTCATGGTCGAGACCCACTACCGCCTGCACTCGAAGTTGACCGAGGAACAGCTGAAGCGCCCCATGGGCAATTCGTTCTCGGACGGCGGCAGGGAAGCCTCCGCACAGTGTGTAGAGAGCTTGCTTGCTCTGCTTGGCGAACTCGGCATGGAACAACGAGCCGGAAGGTGACAAGCGATAAGCAAATGCCTCAAATTCGGATATGCTCCCGTGAAAGTGAGCGGCAGCTGCAGAAGGGGTTATATAACCGGCAGCAAAAAGCTTGGCACAGCTGCAGCGGCACATGCGGCAGGAGCAGCTTCGATGATTATCGCAGCGTCTTCTCCGCACAATGAGTTCCTGGCAATCAGGAGGAGCATTCATCAACGTAAAGGGAGGAAAGCATATGGAGCAGGTCAAACCGGCGGATCAATCATGGACGGTACCCGCTTCGCAGCGTGGCGGGAGGAGCCTATTCTTCAAGAGGCTGAACCAGAGCAAATACCTGCTGCTGTTATTCCTGCCTTGTCTTGTGTATTACATCCTGTTCAAATATTTGCCGATGTTCGGCCTCGTTATCTCATTTAAGGATTACAATCTGTTTAAAGGGGTTTGGGCCAGCGACTGGGTGGGGCTGAAGTATTACCATATGTTTTTCGAAAGCCCCGAATTCTTCCAGCTGTTCCGCAACACGTTCCTGCTTGGCGTCTTCAACGTCGTGTTCGGCTTTCCGATGCCGATTATCCTGGCGCTGTGCCTGAACGAAGTCAAGCAGGTGCTGTTCAAACGGTTCGTGCAGACCGTAAGCTATGTGCCTCATTTTATTTCCAATGTTGTGGTCGTCGGGATGGTCGTTATGTTTCTGTCCCCCACAACCGGCATCGTCGCCCACTTCGTGAAAATGTTCGGCCTGCAGCCCGTGAATTTGCTGGTGCAGCCGGAATGGTTCCGCCCGATCTATGTGCTGGCCGATATTTGGCAGCATGCCGGGTGGGGGTCCATCATTTTCCTTGCCGCGCTTACCGCGATTGACCCTCAGCTGTATGAAGCGGCGGAGATTGACGGGGCCAGCCGCTGGAAGCAGCTCTGGAATGTGACGATTCCGGGCATCACCCCGGCCATCGTCATTATGCTGATTCTGAACGTTGGCCATATTATCGACATCGGCTTCGAGAAGGTGTTCCTGCTGATGAACCCTGCCACGTATGAGACCGCCGATATTTTCAGCACGTTCGTGTACCGGACGGGCTTGACGCTGGGCAATTACAGCTATGGCACGACGGTAGATTTGTTTACGGGTATAATCAGCCTGTTCTTCATCTATACGGTCAATTATATAAGCCGCAAAATCAGCGAAACGAGCTTGTGGTAGAGAGGGGGAGTAACCTGTGAATCGCAGCTGGTCCGTATCCCGTGTGTTGATTGTTATTTTCTTGCTTGGCATCATTCTTGCCACGGTCTATCCCTTTCTTTATATGATCTCGGTTTCGCTAAGCAGCGACGTGTATGTGATCAAGAACCAGATCAATTTTTTGCCGCGCGGGCTTAACCTCCGTGCCTATGATGCCGTGCTGACCGATCCCCGGCTGTGGTCGTCATACCGCAATACGATCCTGTATGCAGCAGTCGGGACGCCGCTCTCCCTGCTGGTTACGGCGGCGGGGGCGTATGCGCTGGCCAAGAAGGAAATGGTGTTCCACAAATCGTTCACCATGCTCGTCGTATTCACCATGTTCTTCAACGGGGGGATGATTCCCACCTTCCTCGTCGTCAAGAGCCTGGGCCTCGTCGACTCGTTCTGGTCGATGATTGTGCCGACGGCGATCAGCACGTGGAATTTGATCATTATGCGCACCTTCTTTCTCGGCCTGCCGAGGGAGGTCGAGGAATCGGGCAAAATCGACGGCCTGAACGATATCGGCATCTTCGTGCGCATCGTGCTCCCGCTGTCCACCGCTTCTCTCGCGACGATCGGGCTGTTCTACGCCGTCGGCATCTGGAACAATTTTTACTCGGCTCTGCTGTATTTGCGCAACGACCAGCTGTATCCGCTTCAGGTGGTGCTGCGCAATATCGTCATGGCTTCGCAGATGGTCACAAGCGGCGGCACCAATGTGGGAGACAACCAGGTTCTGGACGAGCCGCTCAAGTATGCGACCATTATCGTTTCAACGGTTCCCATCCTGCTGGTTTATCCGTTTCTCCAGAAGTATTTTGTCAAGGGAGCCTTAATTGGATCGGTGAAGGGGTAGAGGTGCAGATGAAACCAAAAAGGAGATTGATCGCAATGAAGAAGATGAAGATGTGGGTACTGGCCGCCTCGCTCACGACAGCCATGCTGGCAGGCTGCGCCAATCAAAGCGGGAGCAACGAACCATCGTCAGGCAACGCGGCGGCGCCAGGCAATGACAATGCGGCAGCTGCCCCCAAGGAGCAAACGTTCACGTTCCTTGATTATTCCAACGCCAGCTGGCCGTACAACAAGGATTGGCCGGTATGGAAATACATCAAGGAAAATACCGGGGTCACGCTGGATGTGCAGGTTCCTCCCGACGCGCAGCTGGACAACGCGCTTAACCTGACCGTGGCATCAGGCGATATGCCGGATATGCTGTATACGCAAAACAAGCAGACAGCCGATAAATTCGGGCAGCAGGGGGCGCTTGTCAACATCCTGGATTATCTGGACGAGATGCCCAACCTGAAAAATTGGATGGAGCAGTTCCCGATCGATTCGCAGAACGCCATGTCAGCCGACGGCAAAATGTATATTTTTCCGAATAACGGCATCGGCGAAACCAACCGGATGAACTGGATGTACCGCGCCGATATTTTCGAGGCTAACGGCCTGACCGCGCCGGCCAACTGGGACGAGCTGCACGCCGCTCTGAAGAAGCTGAAAGAGGCGTATCCGGACAGCTTCCCCATGGCATGGCGGCAGGGGCTCCAGTATTTGCGCAACTTTGCTCCGGCATTCGGCACCAACAGCAACGACGGCACCAATGATGTGTATTTTGATTTCGACAAGAAGGAATGGCGCTACGGACCAATCGAAGACAACTTCAAGACGATGATTACGTATTTGAACACCTTTTATAAAGAAGGGTTGATACCGCCCGATTTCCTCACCATCGACACGAAGCAGTGGCAGGACCTCATGTCCACCGACCGCGCCTTTGTCACCGCCGACTATATCAGCCGTGTCGACTTCTTCAATCTGCCGATGCGCAAGCAGAATCCGCAGTACAACCTGCTGTTCATGCCGACACCGGCAGGCTGGCCGGACGGTCCGCAGAAAAATGCTTATACACAGTTCCTGGAGAATGGCATAATGGTGACGACGACTTCGAAAAAAATTAAAGAAATCATGCATTATATGGATTTCTTCTACTCCGAGGAAGGCAAGACGCTGGTCAGCTGGGGTAAGGCTGGCGAAACGTACAAGGACGACAACGGCAAGAAGCAATTTACCGGAGGCTATACGGATGTGTCCGACATGCGCAAGAAAACCGGTCTCTCCACGGATGGAACGTATACGTGGTTCGATTATGACGCGCATCTCTCGCTTTCGTCGCCGGAGCTTCAGGATGCTTACGAGCAGGCGCCCAAATATGACAGCGAGCAGCAGCCGCGGCCCGCGATGACGCAGGAGGAGCTGGAGACGATTTCGACCGTAGGCCAAACGCTGCAGAAAACCCGCGACCAGAATCTGGCCAAATTTATTACCGGCCAGCGGAATTTGAGCGAATGGGACAGCTATGTGGAGGAATTAAAAGAGATCGGCGTCGACAAAATCGTCAGTGTTTATCAAACGGCCTATGACCGCTCCCTGAGCGCCCAGAAATAAGACGGAGAACCGTACAAGCCTGCAAGCTGTATGCCCAGCGCCAATCCGGTGCTGGGTTGTTTTGAATTCTCTTGAGGCAAGGTGTGAACAAGGTAATGGAGAGGGTGATACCTGTTGGAGAAAGGTCAATACAATGTGACCAGCAAGGAGAAAACGTTAACGGTCATTCCATCTGACTCCTCCAAATGGACCGTGCTGCTGATCGTCAACATGGGTACATTCATGTCCACTCTGGATGTCGGCATCGTTAATATCAGCATGCCGACGATGTCACTGCAGCTTGGAATTTCCCTGGCTCAAATCCAGTGGATCGCGACCAGCTACCTGCTCGTCATGGCCGCACTGCTGCCTTTCTTCGGAAGATTGTCAGACATCTGGAGCCGGAGAAAGGTATACGGCCTCGGCTTCCTGTTGTTCGCCGCAGGATCTTTATGCGCAGCACTGTCTTCCGGTCTTGCCGCGATCATCGCTTCCCGCTGCCTGCAGGGCATCGGTGCGGCAATGATCATGGCCAACAGCCAGGCGATGGTACGCCAGGTGTTCCCTGAGCATGAACGGGGACGTGCGCTCGGACTTAACGCCGTTGTCATTGCCGCGGGAACATTAATGGGTCCGGCCGCCGGCGGCCTCGTGCTGAGCTGGGCTGCTTGGCAGTGGCTGTTCTGGATCAACGTCCCGATCGGTCTGTCAGCGTTCCTGCTCGGGCTGCGCCTGTTTCCCCGCGAGAGCGTCAGATCCGCCGGCGCCCGCCTGGATATTGCCGGAACGCTGCTTCTGGCGTTGGGCACCATACTGCTGCTGCTTGCTGCCGACACCGCCAGCGGCAGCACATCCCCGATGGCTGCGGTCGAGGCTGCGGGGGGCGTCGCCGTGTTGATTGTGCTGGCGTTGTACGGCAGACGCGTCCAATCCGGCATTCTGGACCGCGCCCTGCTGAGCGTGAGGACGGTGCGGCTCGGCAACCTCAGCTCGTTTCTCATCAATATGGCGCTGAGCGCCTCATTGATCCCGATCACCTTTTATCTGCAGGGGCCGTTACGCTTGCCGGTGGCCGCTGCGGGCGGAGTGCTCATGGCGCAGCCGCTGCTGGTGGGAATTGTCGCTCCTTTTGCCGGTTCATTCCGCGACAGGCACGGCAGTCTGATACCGATCGCTGGCGGAGCGGCCTGCTGTGCCTTGTCCATGCTGTTCATCGCCTGCATGCCGCAAATAACCGTGTGGGCGATCGTCCTGCAGCTGGTTTTATTCGGCATCGGCACAGGGCTGTTTCATTCCGCGAACAACGCCGATATCATGAGCGCAGCCCCGGACGGCAAAATCAGCCTGGCGGGCAGCCTGCTGGCCATGGTCCGTTATTTCGGGCAAATCGCCGGAATCGGCCTGGCCGCTCTGCTGCTGGGGCAATTGAACCTGGAGGCCGGAGCCTCCGTAAAGGGAGAGCTGCGCCTGAGAATTTTGTTCGGATTATGCTTTCTGGCTTGTCTGGGAGCAGCGATTGCCGCTTACCGGCTGCGTCACCCGCGTGTTATTAAAAGGTGAAGATTAATATATATAAGGAGACAGGCTGGCCAGGCGTTGAAAAAACCAATAAATCCGCCAAAATCGCGCTATTAAGGGATAAGGTAAATAATTGTCCATTGAAGTCCGACGACTGCCGGGAATAGAATCAAGCTGTGTAGCATGAAGTGCTAAAGGAGGACGTGCGGTATGAAATCTTACTTGTATCGTCTGATCTGGCTCGGCTGTCTATCCGTCTGTCTGCCTCTTGTGCTGGCCAGCATCGTCTATTACAACACTTCAATGAAGCGGGAAATTGCACATATTCAGACGAATAACCAGGATTCGCTGGACATCATTGAACGGTTTATCGATGATGCCATGTTCGACGTGGTAGAGGAATTGTCCAAGAGCGCTTTGGACCCTGCCATATACGAATCCTTCTTAACGCTGGATGAACCATCGAGAGTCCAGAACAATATTTCCATATTAACGGAGGTCTCCGCGCTGCTTAACCGCAACAAATTCATCAAAAACGTCTACTACATGAACATGAATTCAAGGCTCATCCTATCCAGCGAGCAGGGTAATGTGCATGAGTCGTATTTCAAGTATAGAGATGATCTTGCTGTTCTGGGCAATGTTCATAAGACTACATATTGGCGCTATCTTCCGGCAAGCCAAAGAGACGGTTATATCTCATTAATTATGACATTGCCCACAACGTCGCTGAATCCCCAGGGAATGCTCGTGGCGCAAGTGGGAGTCGAACAAATAAATGACTATCTTTCCACGATTTTGTCGCTCACCCGGAATGAGTCCATATTTGTTGTGAACAGGACAGACCAAATCTTGTTTCAGTCCAATAGGCAGACCAGCACTGACAGGCTGGTGGGAGAGGAGGTCACGCGTTCGATCGCTTCCAGCCGGCTGCAATCGAGCAATGCCTCGGTTATGGATGTCAATGGAAACGAATACTTTTATTCCTATCGAAAGTCCAGTCTTGGGATTACGTACGTGTCCATTATTTCCCGCTCCGAGATTGTAAAGGATCTGCGCTGGATATTCTGGACAACGATATTTGCGGTTACGATATTTCTGGCGCTGGGCATTATTCTGACTATTTTCAACTCCAGGCGGGCTTACCATCCGATTGGCCAATTGGTAGACTTCGGCAAACGGCTGAGCAAAAACAAGATCGGCATTCACAAGGAAGAAATATCGTTTATTGGCGAATGCCTTGAATATTTCAACACTCAGCTGCAATTATCGAGCGCGCGGATCGCCAAATCGGAGCTCTCCCTGATCGAAAAATTCATGCAGCAGCTATTGGAAGGAGATTATTTGTCCTCTGGCACCTTGCACAAAGACTGCAGCGAATACGGCATTCATGCCGACTGTACCTATATTGTGCTGCTCGTCAGAGTTGAGGATTTCGGGAAAAGCGGACGTTTTCAGTCTAAGGATAAACCGCTGCTGATCTATGCTTTATCGAATGTGATGAATGAGCTGCTGTCTCAGAAGGGATACGTCCTGCATGACTTCCGCGGCTATGGCATAGCTGTTCTATGCTTCGATCACGACGCTGTGCCGGATTTCGTGCTTCAAGAAGCCGGGAAATATGCCGGAAGGGTTCAGTCCGCTTTGCAAACCTACCTGAATATCCGTGCATCCATAGGCATTGGGAGGTCTTATCCGCATATTGCGGATATCGCGTTGTCCTACCGTGAAGCCCAGCTTGCCTTGCAATTTCGTTTGCTGAAGGATTCGGAATCCATTCTGTCCTATGATGACAACCTGACTGACAAGCAGACGTTCCCCAAGTATCCGCATGAGGTTGAAGCGATGATTACGGAAGCGCTGTTTAACGGCGACTCCGGCCAATTCGAACAAGGGGTACGGGAATTCAACGAAACCGTGCTCAGAACCGAGTCCTACTATTTTGTTTACCAAAGCTATCATGTTCTGCTGGCTGCCCTAGTGTCTTCGGCGGAGAAAAAATGCGGCACAGCGCTGGGAATATTGGAGTATGATCTGTTTGATCAATTGAGAACGTATCAGAGCTCGGAAGAAATATGCTTATGGTTCATCGACTCGGTGCTGCCTTTGTATCTGAAGATCATGAGAGAGAGCAATAATACGGCAGGCAAGGCAGCAGTGAAGGAAGTATGCAGATATATTGGCGAGAATCTGGAAAAAGATATTTCCCTGACGGAATGCTCTTCCTTGTTTCATATCAATGTCTCCTATTTGAGCCGGTTGTTTAAAAAAGAAACGGGTGTTTCCTTTCATGATTATCTGACCCAATGCAAATTAAAGGAAGCCACAAGGCTGCTGCTCGACAGCGACCAAACCATTAGTCAAATCGCCGCAAAAACAGGGTTTTCGCACCGTTCCTTCAATCGCGTCTTCCAGCGTTTATTCGAGATGTCGCCCAGCGATTACCGGAACCATCACCGTTAGGCTGGCTTTATCCTTTGACCGAGCCGAGCATAACGCCTTTGGCGAAATATTTTTGCAGGAACGGGTAAACGATCAGAATCGGCGCCATCGCAAAGGTTACCGCGGCCATACGGACGGTTTCCAAAGGGGGAATGCCGTCTGCGGCTGTCCCGGAAGCGCCGAGCGGTGTGGAATCCAGAACAAGCGCTTTAATCAGCACCTGTAATGTCCACTTGTTGGCGTCGGATATATAGATCAGGGCATTAAAATAAATATTCCACTGCGAAACGGCAAAAAACAGAGTGAAGGCTGCAATGGCGGGCATGGACAGGGGGAGAACAATTTTGAAAAATATGCCGACATCATTGCTTCCGTCAATCTTTGCCGATTCCTCAAGCTCTGGAGGCAGTGAATCCAGGAAGCTTTTTACGACAATCAGCGTCCATGCATTGGTCAGATTGGGCCAGATCAGCGACCAGTAGGAATTGAGCAGGCCAAGACTTTTCACAACCAGATAGTTCGGCACGATGCCTGCGTGAAAAACAAGTGTAAAGATGACGAAGCCAAGCATGATCTTTCTTCCGTCCAGATCTTTCCTCGTCAATCCGTAAGCCATTGTAAACGTAACGGCAACCTGCAGAATGGTGCCTACCACTGTAATAAAAGCCGTGCTCTTGATGGAATTTATAAAGCTTTGCGTAGACAAAATGTATTGATAAGCATCAAGTGACCATTTGGGAGGAAAAAGATAAAATTTCAAAGGCACGTAAACGGCAGGGTCCGTGAATGAAACGCTGAAAATATAGATAAACGGAAAGATGCATATCAAGGAGAGGGCAGTCAGCACACTGTAGTTGACCCAATCTGCTGCTGTCAGCCTTTTTTTGTAAACGAAGCTCATCCAATCCACCTTCTTCGCGTTAAATGGTCGATCCATGAAAAACTAGTAAATTCCTTCATATCCCAATTTTTTGACAATTTTATTCGCGGTTACAACCATAACGAGTCCGACTACTCCTTTAAACATCCCGACGGCTATGCCTACGCTGATTTTTCCGCCCACAATGCCCTGGGTATACGAATACGTATCAAACACATCCGCCACGGAGCTGACCAATGGATTCATCATTAACAGAACCTGCTCGAACCCGACATCCGCCATGTTTCCAAAACGGAGAATCAATAAAATGATAATGGTGGGCCGGATCGCCGGGAGTGTAATATGCCAGATTTGCCTAAAGCGGCTGGCTCCGTCAATTACGGCAGCTTCATAGCGGGCAGGATCGACCCCGGCGATGGCAGCCAGAAAAATAATAGTGCCCCATCCGGCATCCTTCCATATATTTTGCAGCGTCAGCAGGATCCAGAAGAACTTGGGCTCGGAGAGGAATAAAACGGGCTGGTTACCTGAAGCGACAATCAGCTTGTTGACGATGCCGATATCCGAAGAGAACACAAAGAAAGTGAGACTGACCAATATGACCCATGATAAAAAATGGGGGAGATAGACAATCGACTGATTTACTTTCTTGAATAATTCATGTCTCACCTCATTCAGCATTAACGCCAGCAGAATAGGCAAAGGAAAGAAGAAAACAAGGTTTAATATACTGATAACAAATGTATTTCTGGCCATTATATAGAATTGCCCGCTTTGAAATAAATCGGAAAAATGCTTGAATCCAACCCAGCTGCTGCCGAGGAAGCCCTTGAACGGGCTGTAATCCTGAAACGAGAGAAGAAGGCCCCAGACAGGTATAAATTTAAACAGGAAGAAATAGATGATTCCCGCCGACATCATCAGGTAAATGTAGCGGTTCCTTTTTATTCTGGCCCATCGTTTGTGATTTGGCAGTATTCGCTCCATTACAAGCCTCCATTCGAAACGGTAAGGAGAGTTGGATAAGCTTGAGTCTTTAAAAGACCTTGACAGATCCAACCCTTCTTACAGAAGTCTTTAAATTGAGATCATGATTTGGCTATTGCTGTGTACGCGACTTAAGATCCTTGGCAAATTCCTGATAGGCATTCTTGATTTTCGGATCGGCGTTAACCTTATCGACATATTGCTTATATTGATCCATTGTAATTTGGCCCACAATGGCCTTGATTCGGGTGCTTTTCAATTCCGCTTCGTAGGTTGGCCATACATCGACCCAGGTTGGGGAATATAAATAGCCGAACACGTCGGTCCTGCCGATTTGGCCATAAATCTCCATATCCTTTTGTTTCGCCTCATTTGCAGCCTTGGATGCTCCGGCATAAGCCACTTTTCCCCATTTGGAGTATGCGGGAGTCAGCGCAGCAATGCTGTCGACCGTAATTTCCTGTTTACCCAGGTCGGTCAAGACCTTCTCGCCATTGACGTTGTTGTAATGCACGCCTTCCTTTCCGTAGTAACCCAGATCAGTGATCTCCCTGGATGCGGTTTTTTCGAAAAAGTCCAATATTTTCGATACCTTTTCCTCGGGTACCTTCTTGCTGATGTACTGGCCGCCGCGGGTTCCGATATCAAGCATCGCTCCGTCGCCTCCGGGACCTTTCAAAGGCTGCAGGGACACTACGTTTCCTTCGGGCTGGGTTTTCTTCACATTATCCGTATATACGAAGCTGTAATAGGCGCTGGCATCGAATGCGAATGCTCTGCCCGAGCTGAACAAATCTTTTTGCTGCGTGACCGTGAGAGCGGAGAATTCCTTCGCGATCAGCCCTTCCGCGTAAAGCTCCCTGAACCACTCCACCAGCTCGGTGAACTGCGGAGTCAAGTACGAATACATCAGACCGCCATCCGCATCATAGGTCGGTTCAGGCACGCCAAATGCCGCATTCAGGGAAGGGGAGCTCACCGCATCGGCAATGTCATAACCGATCGTACCGTTGCCGCCGGCCGGGTTGCTTTTCACGACCGCTTTCAGCGCCTCTTTAAACTCGTCGACGGTTGCGGGCATCGGAATATTGGCTTTATCCAGCCAATCCTTACGGATCATGATCGTATTGTCAATCTGCGCCCTGCTTCTCGGAATTCCCATAATTTTGCCGTCATACTTGACGTAATTCCAGGAGCCTGGAACCATATTGTCACGTAAATTCGGATAGCTGGAGAAATCGCCGAGAAAAGGAGTCAAATCCCAAAAGGCGCCTTCTTTGATCGCGTTGACCAAAGTTGGCCGGGTAAAATCCGCCTTCAATACTTCGGGAATATCACCGGAAGCAAGCACAAGATCCAGCTTCGAATTGTAATCGCTTCCATCCAGAACGAAAGTAATATTGAGCTTGGTGTTTGTGAGCTTTTGCAATTCGGAATAATACGCGTTATCCAGCTTGGGTATGGTATTGGTAAAATTGGTCATGATTTCGATGGGCAAGGGCCCTGCTTCTGCTTCAGCCGCCGTACCCGTCCCGTCGGCTGTCTCTTCAGTCTCCTTGCCTGCGCCTCCGCTGCAGCCATTTAGAACAAGCAGGCTGAGAATGAACGGGAGGCTGATTTTGACCCATTTCCTTGTCATCTCGGAACACCTCGATTGAGTTAGTGTGATCCACGACGGATCCTGTTTCCCGACCCGAAGGAGCCCTCTCTGCAGCAGATCTCCGGGCCGGGAGTCCGTTCAATAGCGGCTTGCGGCCAGCCTCTTCATCAGCTGATTTTTATTGCCTCGAACAGCTCAAGACTCGGGACCTTAACTGATAAAGACCCGCTGTCTGCTGAAAACTCGTAATCTTTGCCGGTGACAAGGCTTTTGACGGATTGCGGTTTTTGCTCCTTATCATATGGAATCGTGACTTCAAGATTGTACATCGGAACCGGAGCATAGAAGGTTACGCCAAAATGCCCCGACCCGTTCACCAGATGAAGCAGCTCCGAAGAACCGTCCTCCTTGGCAAACAAGGCGGCTTCGACCATCGGCGAAAGATTGCCCTCAATGCGCTTCAACCCGGCGGTATGCTCCAGCAAATCCGCGATCAGATCTATCGTGTTTGTATGTCCTTGGCGGTGAAACAGAGACCCTGGCCGCCAGGGAATGAAGATGCCTTTTCCTTTGCCGTACGGATTGACTGTAAATCCGGGATGATCCGTAACCAGCGTATAATAACAGCGTTCCGGAGGTCCGAACATATGAGGGGGAATCAGGGACAGATGCTTCTCCACCTTGTCTTCATAGTCAGCGTAAATATAGCTTCCGTCGATATAAGCCAGGTCCGTCACAGGGAAACGGCTGAATCCGGTTTTGTCGGTCAGCTTGAAGCAGGAGGAGGTCATATCCTCTACAATCTCGTTCACTCTCTCAATACCCAGACACTTGAGAGCGGGAGAAGATCGTCTCTCGTAGGTGTCATCGGAAAAGCCGCCGCGCGATACCGAGATGACAATGCCTCCTTCTTCAGCGAAGGCGTCGAGCTTGCGTGCAAGTTCGTCGCTGATCGCCTGGTAATCCGGGACAATGACCGCTTTGAATTTGTCCCACGGCACCTCGGCGGCCACCGGCACCATGATGGCGTCGAACATATAATGATTTTCCGCCAGGAACCGGAACCAGCCTTGATATTCGCTTGTGCTGCCGTCAGGACCTCTAAGCAATGCAATGGTCGACCTGGAGGTAATATCCTTGTATTCGTCCTGATGCTCGGCATGGTAATGAAAAGCCTTCTTGATCCGTTCATAGCCTGATTTATCCTCGTGGTTGTCGAGCCGCCCAATCAGATAATAATCGAGTCCGCCGCCGTTGGTCAGGTTTTGGTACAGCCTGAGCTCCTGCTGATGAGGGGATACGGCGACATGACGGTATTGATAATCTATGAAATCAACCGTAGTATTTAATGAAATCATGGGCTTATAGGAGCCGAGTACAAATTTGGTGTTATCGGAAGCATCATATTGCCAATGGGGCAAAGAGCGGGCAATCGCCGTGTTGGATTCCTGTCTGTACACGCTGCGCTGATTAAGGTTGTTGGAGATGAGCAGGTTGGGATTGATGCTTGTGATCGCGTCATAAATTCGTTTGGAGTGCTCCTGCAGCGTAATGTTTTTGAATACCTTGTATTTGCGGAATACCGGATCCTTCATGTCCTCCTTAATGGGCAGCGGCAGGTCAAACATAGCTTTGAATTTTCGTTGGCAGTTGTCGCATTGGCAGATTCCATGATAATTGTAGCTGTAATCCTTCACCTGATACCCGCCCATGTTGAAGAAAATACCGTCAAAGTCATGAGTGGTCAGCAATTCGCGGATGATCTCGATAGCATAGTCCTGCTGGTAGTCGCTGTTCAGGCACACATGGACATCGCCATTGTAATCGACGATATTCCCCTGGACGCTCTTGTATGCCCATTCGGGATGCTGCTCATAGACCGGTCTGCGGACCTTGGAGAAGTCGGTTCTGGCCGTCACGACTATATCCGCTTTATGGCAGGCTTCAATGATGTCCTGCAGACTGTCTCCCTGCAGAAACGGACTTTGGAACTGAAAGGGGAGCTTGGTCGGATAACTGGCGATAATGCCCGCTGCATTAAGCAATACAGAGGTTGCTTTAAATTCCTGGAGATCCGCGACGAACTGTTCGGCATTGATATCCATCATATCGATTTCCCGCAAGTTCGTCTGAATTTGTCTCCATGGGCGCATGGCCCACCAATTCGGTCTGCTTTCCGCTTCTATTGATTTGGACATTGAACGAATACCTCCGATACATTCATGGATTATTGTTCCTTAGTGACTAAACTCTTGGTCCGCTGCACCATCATGCGAAGAATAAATCCCTGACATTTGTTCCTGCGATCGTCCAAAAGCAGGCGGGATCCCTCCTTGACTCGTTTTATTGGTCGTAGATCAAGTCCGCATAATAAGCATATTGGTTTAACCCTTCGGCATTCAATGGACTTCCTATGACATTGTCAGAATAAACAGGTTTCAGGGATGAAAGGTCATAAACGGTCCTGGATAGGCGAGGTGAAGTGGATAAAAGTCCTGTATTGCAGGGAATATGTGCCCCGTAATGGCCTGCCGGCGGCAATTATAGGCCAAATTTTATACTTTCCGGCGTGTAATATAATCAGCACGAAAAGGACGAAATCATTAAATGACTATATGATGCCGGATAGCGGAGCTAGTATAGTATATAAAGAGGCTGAAAATAAATTTTACTAATGGAGGTAAAAAATGAATCCTATTCATGTTGTCCTGACAACCGTGCCGTATGAGAATGAGCATTGGGACAGACTCTGCCAAGCATTCGCGCCAGCCGAAATCATCCGGCTTCGTCCGGACGATTCTTCAGGAATCGAAGCGGCCCTGGAACGGGCGGACGCGGCCGTTCTGAGCGGCGATCTGGATGAGCGGTTTTTGAATGCGCCGCTGCTGAGGTGGATTCATTGCGACCATGCGGGATTGAACAAATGCGCATGGCCCGAATTGTTCGAGCGCGGTCTCCTGGTGACCAGCTCTGCTGGACGGTCTGCGCCGGCATTGGCGGAGCATGCTCTGTTCTTCATGCTGGCTCTGGCGTACCGGTATCCGGATTTCCTGGACGCGCAGCGGGCCCGCCGGTGGGGCATTGCGGATCAGGAACAGCTGCGCGGATTGTATGGCAGGGTAGTCGGAATTGTCGGCATGGGTCATACCGGCACGGAACTGGCCATCCGGGCGAAGGCGATGGGCATGGAGGTCCTCGGTTATCGCCGAAGCCCGGGCGAGCTTCCGCCGGGAGTTGATCGTCTGTTCTGCCAGGAGCAGGGCGGGAGATTGGAGGATATGCTGCCGGAGTGCGATTTTGTTGTGCTCGCGCTGCCGCTTACGAACGCCACACATCATCTCATTGGCGAGAGGGAGCTTGCTTTGATGAAGCCTGGATCATACCTCATCAATATGGCCCGCGGAGCAGTAGTCGACGAAGCTGCCCTGATTGCTGCACTGAATGCCGGCAAGCTGGGCGGAGCCGGTCTGGATACCTTCGCACAGGAACCGCTTCCGGCCGATAATCCCTTATGGGATGCTCCGCGCACGCTTATTACACCTCATACTTCGCCGCAGGTTCCTGACCGCACTGGACGGTCTCTGGATATTATCTGCGAGAACGTCAGGCGGTATCGCACTGGAGCGCCAATGCTTAATGCATTGAAACCGTCGGATGTCTACACACCTGCAACAATCTGAATGAACCTCGGCAAGAAGAAACGGCTATCGCTGTCCTTGACGGCGAACTTAGTTGACCGGTTTGCCCGGATTTCTGTGAGAAGGCTGCAATTATATGGCTGGCGCTCCCTGTGCTTAAGGGGGCGCCTTTTTCTGTTCACTATTTGGTACCCCTCTTCAGGAACTTGAGTGCGGTAGTATCCCAAGGGCTCGAATGCCCGCTGAATCAACCCGCAGGGAAGGAATGGACAAGATAATGCGAGTTTTCAAAAAAGTCCACTTGCAGGAAAAAGCGCTGCATTACATACTGGAGGTTAACAAACGCGACTGACAGCCTGTGAGAAGAAAGGAGGCTCCGGATGAAGCTGCAAAAAGTGTGATTAGATGCTTGTCAAATGAATAAATGTAAACGCTTACTGTAGACCTGTTCCCGCAACATGTATCCGTCTGAAAATCATGCCGTCATTTTAGCCGGAGGTGAGATGAATTGTTAAAAAGCAGGCATTATCGTAAAAGCTTGATTCTGATCCTGATTATTTCCAGCATACCCGGTCTCATTATCGGGGGCATTATTTATTGGCTGGCCGGCGGACGGATGGAGACCGAGCTGTTGAAGCTGCATGCCAATCAGATCAGGCAAAGAGCCTCCAATATGGACGATCAATTCTCGTATTTGGAATTATCGCTGGCGCACTGGGCCTTCGATCCCAAGTTCTCCAACAGCATTAAAAATGTTGACTTCATCCGGGATTTCCAAGTGGCCCGGGATATTACCAAGACGCTTCAGATTATGCAGGGCTCGAACCCCCTGGCGAGGCAGGTGGAGCTGTATATTAACAAGGATCAGCCGGTAAGATTCACGCCGGAATACGATGTAATGCGCGATGAGCCGCTGGCGCAGAGCTATAATGCGCTGCTGACGGAAGGAAACCAGGTCTTCTGGTCGATGGAGGCGGCGAGTCCGGACAATCCCGGCACCTCCGATCTGGCCCTCATTCATAAAATACCGGGTTATGATCTGCATCCGATCGGCTTTATCATGGTCCGTCTGGATCAGGACAAGGCGGCAGGCCTCTTAAAAACGTTAACGCCGTATAACGACGGCGACACCTTCATGATGGAGGAAAACGGGAGCACCTTGATTTCCAACTCGAGCACAGTCGATTCCTCCGCCTTCGATGAAGCTTTGAAAAAGCAGGTATTCCTGCAGGACAGCGAGGCAGGTTCGTTTCTCTACAGCTGGAATCACAATACCTATACCGTATCGTATGGAACCTTCTCAAGAATTGGCGTCAACTGGAAATACGTTTCGGCAGCGCCGATCGGCGTTATCACCAAGCCGGTTGTGCTGATTTCCAAATTTATTATTTCCTTAAGCATGGCCTCGCTGCTTCTTGCTGCATTGCTGTCCTGGCTGGCCTCCAGAAAAATATATTCTCCCGTGAACCGGCTGGTTCATTTGTTGACAGGCGGCAAGCCGCTTGCCGGCGAAATGCTGGAGCACCGGGACGAGTTTCTGATGATTGAAAAGCAGTGGCAGCATCTGACCCGGGAGAGCACGACGCTTCAGCATAAGCTCGCGCAGCAGCTGCCTCACGTGAAGGAGGGTTTTCTGCTGCAGCTGCTCCAGGGGTTCCTGTACTCCTACTCCGAAGAGGACATACGGGAGAGGATGCGCAGTTACGGTTGGGCAATAGATGGCCGCCAATTCCTCGTGCTGCATATTCAATTGACAGGCTTCGAGAATCTGGAGGACCGCTTCACGCAAGGGGATGAAGGTCTGGTTACCTTCGCGGCCGCCAATATTACGGCTGAGGTGGCGACCAATATGCTGGAGCAGGCGGATGTTATTAATTTTCACGACTTAACGATCGGCTTGATCATGATGCTGCCGGATGAGCAGCCCTTCCATAACGCGGTCAGCGCTTTCAGCGAAGAACTGACGCAGGCAGTTAATCAGCTGTTGAAACTGCATGTTTGCATCACCATCGGACAATCCTCCAACTCGATTATTGGAATTCCTTCCCTTTTTGAAGAGGCGAAGCAGGCCTCGGGCTACCGGAGATTCGGAAGCCAGAATCAACTCATCGATTTAAAATCACAGAATGTCTGGGAGGATTCGGGCGAGCTCCGTTATCCTTTTGTGCTGGAACGGGAAATTATCCAGGCGATCCGGACCGGCAAGCGGGAGGAAGCGGAGGAGTTCATTACCGCCTTTATGGACGCGCTTATACTGACAGGCTCGAATGAGATCGAAGTGCAGCAGGGAATGCTGCAGCTGCTGGGCAGCATTCAGCATGCGATTCGCCAAGCGGGGATGAGTCCGGGCCGTATCTTCAAGTCGGTCAATATGTATGAGCAGCTGTCGCAAATCCGCGAGCCGCAAAAAATGTTCAACTGGTTCAAATTTAACGTGGTGCAAACCTTTGTGCGCGAATTCGAAGCCAGAGCGGATGTGCATGTAAAGAAAATGGTCGAGGCAGGCATGATTTATTTGCAGAACCATTATATGAAGGATATCTCGCTTGACAGCTGCGCCGAGCACATCGGGACGAATCCGGTCACGCTAAGCAAGATTTTCAAACAGGTGTCCGGCAAAAATTTCATCGATTATTTGACGGAGCTGCGCATGGACAAGGCCAGAGAGCTCCTGCGGGATACGCAGCTGAAAATCAACGACGTCGCCGAGGGCGTGGGCTACCAGCAGAGTTATTTTAACCGCATCTTCAAGAAGCAGCAGGGCATTACACCCGGCCAGTACCGGGAGTCCAGCAGGGAAATATAATGGCGTTTGCAAGAAAGGCAAAGTCCGGAAAAATAATCCTATCGGGCTGTTCAGGCCAGTAATCACCTGATCAAAAAAGTACGGTTGCGGGAAAAACGGCCAGTGCGTATGGTGAAACCGAAGGCAGAGCAATCCCAAAATAAGATGCGAAGGAGTGATAACAATGAGTGGGCGTATCGAACCCATGGGGAGCTTGATCCAAAGAGCCGATCCCCATAAAAACCGGCGGCGCTTGCTTTCACGGGTGAAGAAGGATAAATGGCTGCTGCTGCTTGTACTGCCGGGACTTATCTATTTTATCGTATTCAAGTATTTGCCGATGTGGGGGCTCTTGATCGCCTTCAAGAATTACCAGCCGTTTCTCGGGTTTTTCAAGAGCGAATGGGTAGGACTGGACAACTTCAGACAATTTATACAGGACCCGATTTTTCTGAATTTAATGCGCAATACATTCCTGCTTGGCCTCTACGACATGATTTTCTTCTTCCCTGCTCCGCTGGTTCTGGCCTTGATGTTGAACGAAATCCGCATCTCCGGCTACAAGCGGTTCATTCAAACGCTTATCTATGTTCCCCACTTTATTTCCATGGTGATCGTGGCCAGCATTTCTTTTCTCCTCCTGACGACGGAGGGAGGCGTCATTAACGAGCTGCTTTTCAAATTGCTGGGTCACCGTTTTGACTTTCTCACGAGCGAAGCCTGGTTTCGTCCGATGATCATCGGCCAGACGATTTGGAAAGAAGCCGGCTGGGGAACGATTATATTTCTTGCCGCACTTGCAGGAGTCGACCAGGAGCAGTATGAGGCTTCCATTGTGGATGGCGCAAGCAGACTCCGCCAATTATGGCATATTACGCTTCCCGCCATCCGGGGAACGATTGTTGTGCTGCTGATCCTGCGCACAGGGAACTTTTTGGACCGCGGCTTTGAGCAGGTTTTGCTGATGGGCAATGCGCTGAACCGGGAAGTCGCGAATGTATTCGATACGTATGTCTATACGGTCGGGATCACGCAGGGCGCGTTCAGCTACAGTACGGCTGCCGGATTGTTCAAAGCGGCGATCGGGATCATGCTTGTCCTGCTGTCTAATTATCTTGCCAAACGGGCAGGCCATCCGGGCATCTACTGATCGGGGGAGAGAGGATCATGAGAAACAACACGATAGGCGGGAAAATATTCGATGCCGCCAACTATGCGCTGCTTGCGGTTATTGCGGCAGTAATGATCATACCGATTATGTACATCGCGGCGGGATCGTTTGCAACCGAAGCGGATATGATCAAGAGGGCTTTCTTCATCATCCCGGAGACCATTTCGTTTGATGCGTACAAGTACGTCTTTCACGACGCTACCTTCCCCAGAAGCCTGCTTGTATCGGTATTCGTCACGGTTACGGGTACGCTGATCAATCTCTTTTTTACTTTTACGATGGCCTATGCGCTGTCCCGCCGGGATATGCTGGGGAGAACCGTATTCATGAATATGATAATCTTCACCCTGGTATTCAGCGGCGGAATTATTCCAACCTTTCTGGTCGTGAAGAGCCTGGGTCTCTTGAATTCATATTTTGCCGTGCTGCTGCCCGCTGCGATCAGCGCCTTTAACCTGATTATTGTGAAATCGTTCTTTCAGGAGATTCCGGGAGAGCTGATTGATTCCGGAAAAATAGACGGCTGCTCCGATATCGGCATTCTATGGCGCATTGTGCTGCCGTTATCCAAGCCGGTGATCGCCACGTTCGCGCTTTTCTACGCGGTGACGAACTGGAATGATTTCTTCAATGCGCTGCTCTATCTGAACGATCCGAAAATGTGGCCGATTCAGGTGCTGCTCCGGCAAATCATTCTTGTTTCCTCCGGAGCGCTTGATATCTCGACGATGGATCCGAACTACGTCAAACCACCGGATCAATCGATCAAAATGGCGGTCATTGTCGTGGGCACCCTGCCCATTCTGCTGGTGTATCCGTTTTTGCAGAAGCATTTTGCCAAAGGGGTGCTGATTGGCGCCGTGAAAGGTTAGAAGGGCTCAGCAGCTGCTTGATCCATAATAAAGGGAGGAACGATGAAAATGATAAAAAAGATGAAGTCCAAACGATCATTTATTGTTCTCGCAAGCCTGGTGCTGGCGCTTGCTGTATCCGCGGCAGGCTGCAGCTCGGGGAAGACCGCCAATACAGCGGGTACACCCGATGGGGACCAGGCGGCGGGCGGAACGCAGGCGAATGAAGAAGCTCCGTTTCCCATAAGCGTAATGATGAGAAGCTTTAATAATGACATGATTACATCGCAGAGTACCATCTGGAAGCAGACGGAGGAATATACCAATACCAAGCTGTCTATTTCATTTACGCCGGATGCCGGCTATCTGGACAAGATGAATATTACGCTGGCCTCGGGTTCGATGCCGATGGTAATGTTCGCTCCCAACGTGAAAATTTCGAGCATAGCTAATGCGATCAAATCAGGCGCCTTCTGGGAAGTCGGTCCCTACCTGAAGGATTATCCGAATCTCAGTCAAATGAATCCGACCATTCTCAACAACATTTCCACAGAGGGCAAGGTTTACGGCTTATATACCTCCAGGGCGCTCGGCAGACTGGGCGTATCCTACCGCAAGGATTGGCTCGACAATGTGGGGCTTACGGAACCAAAGACGATAGACGACTTTTATAACATGCTGAAGGCCTTTACGAACAACGATCCGGATAAGGACGGCAAGAACGATACGTATGGCATGGTCGTCACGAAATATGCGGGACCGTGGGATATGATGCAGACCTGGTTCGGCGTTCCGAATCAATGGGGCGTGGGCGGGGACGGCAAGCTGGTAAAAGCGGAATTTACGCCGGAGTATATGGAAGCGCTTAAATTTTTCAAGAAGCTGTATGACGAGAAGCTGGTCAATCCCGATTTTGCCGTCTATGATTCCGCCAAGTGGAACGACCCGATCATTAATGACCAGGCCGGGGTTGCCGTTGACGTTGCCGACCGCTCCTATCAAATCGAAGAAGCGATGAAGACGGCTAAGCCCGACACGACCGCCTCGATTGATCTGTTCGGGGCCGTGAGCGGACCGACAGGGCTGCACAACCTCCCGACAACCGGATACGGCGGCGTTTTCCTTATATCCAAGTCATCGGTGAAGACAGAAGCGGATCTGAAAAAGGTGCTGAGCTTCTTCGACAAAATCGAAGACAAGGATATGCAGATTCTGATTTCATACGGCATTGAAGGCAAGCATTACAAGGTAGAGGACGGCAAAATGATTCCGATCCTGCTGAATACGGACCCGCAGCCCGCAAATATCAATATCAAGAGCTTCAACCAATTGTTGATCGGAGTTCCGGATGTGCTCACAACCGCCTTTAAACCGGCTACTCCGCTGCGCGGCAAAGTGCAGGAGGTGCAGGAAGCCAACCTGGACATCGTCGTGCCGAATCCCGGCGAGCCGTTATACTCGGCAACTTACACGGAGAAGGGCGCACAACTGGATACGATCGCGGCCGATGCCAGAATCAAGTTTATCGTCGGCAAAATCGACGAAGCGGGATTTCAAGCCGATATGGATTTGTGGAAGAAAAGCGGCGGGGATGAGTACGTGAAAGAAATGAATGAAGCCTATGCCGCCAGCCAGCAGAAATAAGGAGAAGATATGATCCCGATTATAATTACAGGAGGTTTGACGAATATGGGCAAAGGAAAAATATGGGCGCCGGAATGGTCCTTCGCCAAGGACCGGACGACAGGCGTGAACATCTGCCAATTAACGAATTATATGGGCCACAGCTATCATCTTTACTTTACGGAGAAGGGGTGGTATAACGAGGGAAGAAATCTGGTCTTCCGGTCTGACCGGGACAATACCTCGAACCTGTTCAGCATCGATTTGCAAACCGGCCATATTCTCCAGCTGACCGATCTGGGGAAAGGACCTTCCTACCTGAGCGCTTGTCTTCATCCGCAAGGAAGCGAGGTCTATTTTCACCATAACCATTCCCTGGTTGCCCTTGATCTGGAGACATTGGAGCAGCGGATCTTATATGAAAAGCCGGAGGGCTTCAATATCGGCAGCTTCAATTGTACGGCGGATGGCGGCCACCTGCTGCTGGCACTGGGCGAAGATATTTCCTCCAGGGTGGAGTCGGATTTGAAGAACGGCTATGTCGGGTTCGAAGAAGTCATGCGGGCACGCCCGCTGAGCCGCATTCTTCGCATATCGCTGCAAACCGGAGAAGTGGAGACGGTGTTCGAGGATGAATGCTTCATCGGCCATATCAACGCTTCCCCCACCGCATCGAATCTGTTGACCTTCTGCCATGAGGGCCCCTGGAATATCGTCGATCACCGGATCTGGGGTCTGGATCTGGATACGGGCCGGAAATGGAAAATCCGCAGCCGGACCCAGCCGATGGAGATGGTGGGCCATGAATACTGGCTGGCTGGAGGAGAATACGTAGGCTACCACGGCATGCGGGAAAGCGGCGTTAATTTCTTCGGCAGAATCCGACCGGACAATACAGGACTGGAAGAAGTGGAATTCCCGTTTACGACCTGGCACTCGTACTCCAGCGATTTCTCCCGCGTCGTTGTCGACAGCAGGGATACGGTCACTTCCATGTGCCTGTGGCAAAGGGAGGGAGACAGCTTCGCCGGGCCGCGCGTCCTGCTCGATCACCGCTGCAGCTTCCATGTGCAGAAGGTTCATGCGCATCCTTTATTTACGCCGGATGGCAACAAGCTTCTGTACACAAGCGACAAGAACGGCTACGGCAATCTCTATCTGGCGGATATTCCCGAGGATATCACGCAGCTGCCCGAGCTTGTGCTGCCCGAAAACTACAGATTTCCAAAAATAGTCTGATTGACCGGGAAAGCTTATGACCGGGTTTCGAAAGGGAGGTTTGGAGTTTGCCAAAGCTGCAGCTCAACGAGATAGCGGTTAAAGAGGCGATCAACCGGGTGACGGAGCGGGTGTTCCGCATGGATTTCACATGGGATTGGCCTGCAGGAGTTGCATTATATGGGGTATCCAGGGTCCATGAAGCCACCGGGCAGCAGCATTATCTGGAGTCCCTGGTCCGCTGGACGGATGAGCAGCTGGAAGAGGGCATCCCGAGATTAACGGTCAATGCCGTCTCCATCGGGCATACATTGATTCACTTGTATAAAGAAACGAAGCAGGAAAAATATTTGAATGCTGCAATCAGCATGGCGGAATATTTGCGGACGGAAGCACCGCGCTTTGCGGGCGGCATTTTTCAGCATACGGTCTCCCAGAACTACAGCTTTCCGGAGCAAGCCTGGGTGGATACGATGTTTATGGCCGGTTATTTTCTGGTGCGGATGGGAGCGCTGCTGAAGAACAGCGATTATATGGAGGATGGCCTGCTGCAGTATCACGGGCATGAGGACTTTCTGCAGGATGCCGATACGAATTTGTATTATCACGGCTGGGATCATCTTGCCAAGAGCAATATGTCGGCTGTCTTCTGGGCGAGAGGCAACAGCTGGGCGGCCTATACGATGGTTATGGCTTTGAAGGAGGTGGAAGTCACCCATCCGTCCTATATGAGAATTTACGATTCGCTTCGAGACCAGTTAAGCACGCTTGTCCGATTGCAGTCGGACGAAGGCTTGTGGCATACGGTTCTGCAGGATGATAGCTCCTATGCCGAGATGTCGGGTTCGTCCGGAATTGCGGCAGCGTTGGTGCGCTATAACGAAGCAATAGGCAGCCCACTCTACAATACCTATATTCAAAAGTCGATTGCGGGCATTCTCGGCAGCATTACGGAAAACGGTTCTGTTGCGGATGTTTCTGCGGGAACAGCTGTGATGAATAACGCCGACGGCTATAAAGAGGTGCCCCGCCGAAGAGTTCAAGGCTGGGGACAGGGATTGGCGCTTGTATTCCTTGCCTCGCTGCTGACGTATGAATGGAAGGAAACGTCGGACTACGGTCTCATCGTTGAACGCGGCTGAACACGAATTGGAAGAAGTCCGATTGCGGCCTGAATGCGCCCGGACTTCTTCTTTTATTATCCCTGCCGATAGAATACAGCGTGCTTTAGTACGGATAGTCTCGATTGGCAGTTCTGGCCGGAAATAACGGCGAACGAAAAAAATGCTTGAAATCCTTCCGGACCTCCCTCATAATTGGAAATGTGCGCGGGCACGAAGACAACCAAGGAGAGAAACAATGACAATCACGATCAGGCATATCGCCGACAAGGCCGGAGTTTCGAGGGGCACGGTAGACCGGGTGCTCAACGGACGCGCAGGCGTCAAGCCGGACGTTAGAGAGAGAATACTAGCGATTGCCAAGGAGATGGATTATTCGCCGAACGTGGCCGCGAAAGCATTGGCTTACAGCAAGAAGCCCATATTATTCGGGGTGGTGATGCCGCCGCGGGAGATCAGCTTTTTTGACGAAGTCAGACATGGGATTCAGCAAGCCGCCGAGGAATTGAAGGACTTGGGAATTCGTCTGGAATACGAATATGTGGACAACCGCAAGCATGAAGAGGGCGCTTCCGCCATCGACAAGCTGGTAGACATGGGGGCGGACGGCATTTTGTTTGCGGCGATGGATGACGATCTTACCAGAGCCAGCATCGATCGCGCGGCCAGCCAGGGAGTACCGGTCGTCACGTTCAATTCGGACGTGGAGCACTCAAGGCGAATTTGCTTTGTCGGCCAGGATCTTTCCAGAAGCGGACGGATTGCAGCAGGCCTGATGAGCAGGGTTTTGAAAACGCATTCCAAGGTTCTCGTCGTCACCGGCAGCTTGAATTTCCACGCTCATCGTTCCAGAGTGGAGGGCTTTGAGAACAACCTGGAGAAGAGCGGCATCGAAATCGTGAGAGTAGCCGAAGGGTTCGATCAATACGAGCTTACCTTTTCGCAGATCGACCAGGCTTTCGTGCAGGAACCCGGAATTGCAGGAATTTATATGGCAACCGGCGATGTCGGCGCATGTATAGATGCCATAAAACGCCATAAAAGGGAGGGGAAAGTGAGAGTCGTATGCAATGATCTGCTGCCGGAAACGGAGCGGGGCATGAGGGAAGGCATCATCGACTTTACCATCGTTCAGAATCCATCCATGCAGGGCTACCGGGCGCTGCGAATTCTGTTCGATCACCGCTTCCTGGGCAAGCCTCCGGAGCAGGAATACTATTTTACAGAGACACATATTATTATCCCGGAGAGTATGTGATTTTTTTTACCTCAAATCGTGCCCGGGCACGGAATAAAAAAGCATCATTTCAACTTAGTAGAAGGAGCCAATGTGATGAGCCTGCAGAATTGGATTGAAGCATGCGCGGATAACGACATTGAGGTCGAGGACGTCATCCGGTTTGACCATGGAGAGGGAACGTATGCGATTTATCGTACGGATAAGGGAGATTACTACGCGACCGACGGATTTTGCACCCACGAGCAAATTCATTTATCGAACGGGCTCGTTATCGGCCAAATCATCGAATGCCCGAAGCATAACGGCAAATTCGATATTCCCACGGGCCAGGCCAAGCGCGCTCCCGTCTGCGTTGATTTGCGCACATACCCCGTGAAGATCGAGGACGGCAAGGTTTGGATACAGATAGGCAGTTAACTTCATGCAAAGGAGGAGCGCCATGAAATGAAAACGTATTCAGCAAAACCGTTGGAAAAAATGGGCCTGCAGATTTATGAATTAAGCGATTCCCAAAGCCGTTCAACCGTAGAAATCATACCGGAGGCGGGCAATAATCTCTACCGCTTCGAATGTGACGGCCGCCAGGTTATGCTGTCTCCGGACAGCCTGTCCGCCTTGAAAAGCGAGCCTATGGCGAGCTTCAAATACGGTACGCCGATTCTGTTCCCGCCCAACCGGATCAAGAATGGAACATACCGTTTCCGGGGCAGAAGCTACCGTCTGCCGATCAACGAGCCGCCCGATCATCATCTGCATGGGGAGCTGTGCTCAAGAGCCTGGGAGGTTGTCGGGAGCGGGGCCTCGCAGGAGGAAGGGGCTTATCTGATCAGCCGGTTTCGATATGCGGACCATCCGGATTTGTTGGCGTACTTTCCGCATGAGCTCGTCTTCACCGTCAAGTACCGCCTTTATGAAGGACGGCTGTATTTTCACGGCACGATCGTGAACGAAGGGAAGGAAGCGGCTCCCTTCGCGTTCGGACTTCATCCCTATTTCAACATCCCCTTCGATGCGGGTGAACGCCTGACCCTGAACGTTCCCGCCAAGGAAGAATGGCCGGTAACGAATCAGGCTTTCGTAACGGGATTGCCTTCCGTGACGCCATTCGCCGCTGCGCTGAATGAGGGAGCCGCGCTCGCCGAGATTCCGCCGCTCGACTGTTCATTAATCGCCTTAAGCGAAGGGGAGCGAACATGCCGGATCGGAATCGGGGAACAGGGTTATTCGATCGCTTTTCGTATAGGTGAAGGTTTTCCGTATGTTGTCCTGTTCCGTCCCGACTGGGGAGCAGCTTACTCCATAGAACCCTACACATGCCTGACGGACCCGTTTAACCTGCCCTATGGAGAGGAGTTGACGGGAGCGCGAGGGATCGAGCCGGGGGAAGTCATCAAGCTGTCGGCCAGCATTTGGGTTGATTCCGTTTGAAAATCAATCAGTAGGAGGAATCGTGGGAATGATCGATTTGAATCTGAATGTCGAACCGGAAATGCCTGAGCGAAAGGATTATCGGATTGGCTGCATCGGCTCCGGCTTTATCATGCGGGATTGCCATCTTGTGGCTTACCGCGATGCGGGCTTTCACCCTTTTGCAATAAGCTCGAGAACGTTTGAGAATGCCAAGGCGGCTGCGGAGCTTAGAGGAATTCCTCATGTGTACCGGACCTGGGAAGAACTGATTCAGGACGACCGGGTGGAGATACTGGATATCGCGGTTCCGCCGGACCGTCAGCTGGAGATCGTGCGGTATGCGGTCAAGTACCCTCACATCAGAGGGATTTTATGCCAGAAGCCGCTCGCGATGAATTTCGGAGAGGCACGGGAGATTGTCGAGCTCTGCGGGGAAGCCGGGATCAAGCTCGGGGTGAATTCCAATATGAGATACGACCAGTCGATTCGCGCTTTGAAGACGGTACTAGAGCGCGGCTACCTGGGCGAACCAGTTCTGGCGACGATTGAAATGCGGGCGATACCGCATTGGCAGGATTTCCTCGCCAATTACGACACCATCGGCATTCTTAATATGGGCATACACCATATTGATGCCTTTCGCTATCTGTTCGGCGACCCGGAGAAGATTACAGCCGTTACAAGGCGGGATCCCCGGATAAAGTTCAAGCACATCGACGGCATTTCTCAATACTCATTCCAGTATGGCAGCGAGCTGATGGCGACAAGCCTTGATGACACATGGGCTTGGCCTGGAGAAGGAGCCGAGAAGGATATCTACATCAAATGGAGGGTCGAAGGGCTGGAGGGCATGGCTCAAGGTACGATTGGCTGGCCGGATTATCCCAAGAGAACGCAGAGCACAATGGAGTTCACCACCAAACAGTCGCCGAAGGAATGGTTCCGGCCAACATGGGAGGGCGTATGGTTTCCCGATGCATTCCAAGGGACGATGGCACAGCTGCTCCGCGCCGTCGAGACGGATTCGGAGCCGGAAATAGGCGGCAGGGACAATTTGCGGACGATGGCACTGGTTGAAGCCTGCTACAAGTCGATTGCCGAAGGGCGTACGGTCACATTTTCGGAAGCGCTTTCCTGATTTGTTAGAAAACCCAATTCCAAGGAGGAATCGTCCATGATATCAGTAGGTATTTTTAACGGTTATTATCCTTATTCGCTGGCGGAGAGCATTGCCCGAATCCAGAAGGACGGCATGTCCTGCGTCCAGCTTGATCTGTCGTTCAAGGACATGGACGTAACGCCGGGAACGCTGAACCGGGAGCAAGCCCATCGGATTCGGGATGCGTTCCGGGATGCCAATCTGCCGATCGTCTGCATCTCCGGCTACACGAATATCATTCATCCGGATCCGGTCAAACGGGCGGATAATATCTTCAATTTGAAGAAGCTTCTGGAGTTCGCACGCGATCTCGGCTCCCCTTATGTGATTAGCGAAACCGGCACGTTCAACCCCGAGAGCGACTGGGTATGGGATCCGAAAAACGGCACCGAGGAAGCGTATGAGGAAGTGTGCAGACAGCTGGAGGACCTGGCGAAGTTCGCATACGATCATGGCTCGATGTTTCTCGTAGAAAATTACGTCAACAATGTCATCGGTTCCGTGGATCAATTGACCCGTTTATTTGCGGATGTATCCCATCCCGGCCTTGGCTTGCTGATGGACCCGACGAACTATTTCACCGATACGAATATCGGCCGCGTCGACGAGGAGATCGACCGGATCTTCAATATTCTTGGGGATAAAATCAAAATCGCCCACGCCAAGGACTGCATGCCCGCACAGGATGAATCGGAGAAGCATGCCGCGATCGATGCCAGCGAGTCGCACACGTTCCGTGGAGCAGGTGCCGTTGAACTGCCCGCGCCCGGGCTTGGCATCCTGAATTACGACTTGTATTTGCAGCGCTTATCCAGGATTCACCCGAATATTCCGATTATTATTGAGCATCTGGATGAGACTGACATCCCCCGGGCAAAACGGTTTATCGACGGGAAGTTAAAGGCTATTGGCGGCTAACAGCAGGAGAAGGAGGAATCGAAATCATGGCAGAAGCCCGCGCAAAAAGGGATTACAGTATTAGCGGTCCGGAGAATCAGCGGGCGCAGGAGAGGGGACTTGCGACTGCGGAATGGTATGTGAGCCCCATTCCCCGCCAGCGGATGAAGGAGCTGATGAAGCGGAGGGACGGTCCGGCCATCCGCGATACGCTGATTTGGTTCGGTCTCTTGATTGTTGTCGGATATATCGCGTATCTGTCCTGGGGGAGCTGGTGGGCCGTTCCGGCGTTTCTCGCTTATGGGATACTATATGCCACTCCGGGCGACTCCAGATGGCATGAATGCGGACATGGCACCGCGTTCAAGACCATGTGGATGAACGAGGCGGTCTATCAGATCGCTTCGTTCATGGTGTTAAGATCGGCGACACCCTGGCGCTGGAGCCATTCCCGCCATCATACGGACACCATTATTGTCGGCCGCGACCCGGAGATCATTACGGAACGTCCGCCGGTATGGCGAATACTGCTCATGCAGATCTTCCACCTCTACGGCGGTCCGATTGAGATCAAACGGTTCATCATGCACTGCTTCGGCAGGCTGGATTCTGCGGAACAGGAATATATTCCTCCGACGGAGCGCCGGAAAACGTATCGCGAAGCCCGCATTTATTTGCTGATTATTTTGTTGGTCATCGCCGCTTGTATTTATTTTGGCACTATCCTGCCGGCCATGTTCGTCTTTCTGCCTTCCTTTTACGGCGGAATTGTCGTTATTCTGTTCGGCGTCACCCAGCATTTGGGCCTCCATGAAGATGTACTGGATCACCGGCTTAATACCCGCACCATCTACATGAATCCGGTCCTGCGGTTTCTGTACTGGAACATGAATTACCACATCGAGCACCATATGTTCCCGATGGTTCCGTATCATGCGCTTCATAGGCTGCATGAAGAGATGAAGGGCGATTGTCCGGCTGCCCGGCCGGGTCTGTTCGCTGCATTAAAGGAAGTGACTGCTGCCCTGAGAAAGCAAAAACACGATCCCTCTTTTACAGTCGAGAAGCCTCTGCCGGTCACGGCGCGTCCCTACAGGTACGGTCCGGATTCCGTTGAGAAGCACATCGTGAACTGATCCGCAGAAAGATCGGATCACCAGGATTGTGAGCCGTTTCATGATAGAGGAAACCTGGTACCGCTTCGCGGTGCCGGGTTTTTTTTATAGAGCGGAGAGGAAATATCTGGTTGTTCTCCACTGGATAAAGTGATACGATGAGTATATTAACCTATCAGATGAGTGGGTGAGGATCATTTCAAAAAAACCGCTTAGCGCAGCCATTTTGTCCAATCTTGAGCAAAGGATTGAGGGAGAGGAATGGAAGCCGGGGCATAAGCTGCCGTCATTGTCCTCACTTGCCGGGGAATACGGTGCTGGCGTATCGACAATACGCGAGGCATTGCGCATCCTGGAGAACAGGGGTTATCTTCTCATCGAGCAAGGGAGGGGGATGTTTGTCAGGAGTCCCTCGCATTGGCGCAGAGATGATTCAATGGACATCGGGAATTTGCAGGAGGGGAGTCTGGCGTCATTGCTGGAGTTTCGTGAATTGCTGGAACCGGAACTCGCTGCGCTGGCAGCGGAACGCGGATCACCGGGGCAGATCGTCAACATCAAAGCCGCCGCGGCAATGATGATCGAAAACCTGGCCAATAGAGAGGATTATTTTACAGCTGACTTAGCCTTTCATGCGCATATTGCGGAGGCCAGCTCCAACGAAGTGATGCAAAGCGTGATGCAGGGCATCTCTGATCTGATGCTGGAGAGCCGCAGACAAACGATGCGGATTCCGGGAAGCGCGCAGCGGGCTTCGCATTTTCATATGCTGATCGCCCTGGCGATCGAGCAGCGCAATCCCGCGCTTGCCAGAGATACGATGAAGCTTCATCTCAAGGACGTGAGGGAAGACTTGCAGCGGGTCAAGGAATCACCGAAAGCAAATGACAGATCGAAGGAGTGAGGGAAACGATGACGATGATCGCAATTCCAAATTCGGTTAATCCTTACCGCGGCAATGTGCAGGGGAAGGCCAACGAACCCATTACCGTGGCAGGCTTGCTGGATCGTGCCAAGAAAGGCTTGGGCTCCGATTATGGAGCCGCGGTTCCGGACTGGAGCCTCGACAGGATTTATGACCGTCTGGAACACAATGCTCCCCGCATTGCCATCATAGGCGGATCCTCCGACCATCCTGCCCACATACTGGACCACGAAACCGTTTATAAAGCCGCACTGACCATCTGGAATAAAGGGGGCATTCCTTTTTATTTCAGTACTCCTGTACTTTGCGACGGGACTGCGCAGAACAATATGGGCATGTCCTATTCGCTGCAGAGCCGCAATGTTATAGCCGAAGTCGTGGTCAATCAAATGGAAGCGCATTCTTATCATGCCGCGTTCGTCATTCAAGGCTGCGACAAACAGCCGCTTGGCGTGCTGAGCGGTCTGGCTCTGCTGGACCGGCTTCGCCGTTATCGGGGAGAACATCATGTGTTTGCTACGTTCAGCCCATCTCATGTATTGAAGGGGGGGACGATACCCGACGACGTTAAGGCAGGCCTTGCTGAGCTTGCCGCGAAGGCCGAATTCGCCGGTCACCCCGATATCGCGGCAGATATCCGGGATGCGGTCAGTTATATTCTCCAGTGCTCTTCCAACACTACATTTCAGGGTGTTCTGGAGCGTGCAGTCGAATATGGTCTGCTGAGTGATGTGGAGCACAAGGATTTTGAGAAGCTGCTCGCCATCAGTACATGCGACGCCAAAGGCGGCATCTGTGCGTTTCATGGAACAGGCAACAGCTCGCGCGACATTACGGCAGGACTCGGTCTGGTTCACCCTGCCGTGGAGCTTCTGACAGAACCCCCGGCAATGCATCAGGTGGAGCAGGCGGTTGAAGGGCTGTTTGCCATCATGCACAGGCAGGAATGCGGCGTAAGTGAACTGCTGGCGGCCAACATCGCAAATGCCATCCGCATCCACAGCTCATCAGGCGGCTCCTCCAACCTTATGATGCATATCATCGGTGCGATGGTGTATGCCGGCTACAATTTTACACTTGATCATTTGGAAGCGATTGCAAGGCAATGTGAAATACCCGATCTGTTTGATTACAGCCTGACGGAGGGACGGGATATCTATGCGTTGGCCCAGCAGTGCTGCTCGGGACAAATCCGCGGCATGGAGACGCTGATCTACGAGCTTACCCGCAATGGTGTCCCGATGGATCTGGATGCCCCGACCGTAACCGGGCAGACCTGGCGGGAACGGTTATCGGATACAACCGGTTTAAGTGCAGACGGCGTCACGGATAATCCGATCATCCTCAGCTCGCCGAAGCGCTCGTTCAGCGGCGTAGACGTGCTTAGGGGGAATTTCTTTAATAATGCCGTGGTTAAGATAAGCGGAATGTCAACCACTCAACTGAACCATTTTGACGATAAAGCCGCATTCGTTCTCTATTTCGAGAACGAGGAAGAAGCGAACCGGAAGCTCCTTGACGTGGATTTCATGCAGGAGCTGAAGGCAAACAGAGTATTTCCGGCGGAACATATGAAGCGTATGGCCATCTACAACTCATCCGAATGCAGCGTACAGGAATTGGAAGACATCGCATATCCGGAGCTCTTTGACTTGATGACCGACCGGGAGTGGATGCGGCTTGCAGTGATCATCGCAGGACAAGGGCCGGAAGCGTTCGGGATGCCGGAGATGTTCACACCGATGCAGTACATCAACGGACATCGGAAGCTGAAGCGGCTGGCCACGTTAATCAGCGACGGGCGATATTCCGGGGTAACCTTCGGCGCCGCTGTGGGTCACATGACTCCGGAAGCCTTTCATGGCGGGGGTCTGCTGTATCTTCAGCATGGCGACCTGCTTCATCTGCAATTCCGTGCCCGCAGGATCGATCTGTTGGATCAGAAGGCTTTTGAACTAGGCTTGATCGAAGGCTATCAAGGCGATATACGAAGCGGGCGCAGTGATCTTGGAGAGGAGAGATTGCTCCGGATGCGGGGGAGACAGAAGCTTGTTGCCGCTTCTAACCGCATGCGGGACTGCACAGATGCGTCCCGAGGGGTCGTTCCCATGGGAATTGCTCTGGAAGCGGACCGGGATTGGGTGAGGGAAGCGTAAAATGGGAAGGAGCCGATGAGTATGGAGAAGTCGAGAGCATTGTTAAGAGAACTGGGCTTTCTGGACCGGGAAGCCTATGATCTGCCGGATTCAGATAAGCGATTTCCTGATGGGGCCCAATATCGGGTAGAGATTCCCAGTGTAGAAGGTCCGGAGTCGCTGAAGGCCGTGTTTCAAGAAGCAGACCGTTATGGCATAACGATACACCGCGTCTCACAGGGAAGCGGAATTATGCTGCTCACGGATGAAGAGATTACCGAGATGGTGAATCTATGCGCCTCTCGAGGGGTTGAATTGAGTCTATTCGTAGGTCCGCGGGGAACTTGGGATATCAGCGCGCAGCCGCTGACTCCTGCCGGTAAGGCGATCGCGCTCCGGCATGAAGGCGTGGATCAACTCGTATATGCGATGGAAGACCTTCAAAGGGCGAACCGGCTTGGTGTAAGGGGGGCGCTGGTCGCGGATGAGGGCTTGCTCCTGTTGACCGGCGAAATGAAAAAGAGATCCATGCTGGATCCCGGCTTTGTCGTGAAGGTCTCTGTCCAGATGATGGCGGCTAACCCGGTCTCCATCAAGCTTATGCAGGATCTCGGAGCGGATACGTATAATGTGCCGACCGGATTAACCTTGCCCAAGCTTGCCTCTGCCCGGCAGGCCATCGACATCCCATTGGATGTTTATGTAGAAGCACCGGACGGTCTTGGCGGATTTATCCGTCATTACGAAATCCCCGAACTGATCAGGATTCTGTCTCCGATCTATATCAAGTTCGGTTTGCGCAATCATCCCGATGTTTACCCCAGCGGATCCCATCTGGAACCGGTTAACATTTCGCTAAGCAGGGAGCGGGTAAGACGCGCTTATTTGGGACTTGAGCTCCTGAAGCGGTATGCCCCTGAATTGAAGACATCCGAATTGGGCGCTGCCGGTCTGGGTGTTCCCATTCCTCAGGACAGCACTACGATATATAGTGGAGAACAGGCATTAGTGGATAATTGATAAGCCCTCGACAACAAGCTGGCGCCGGAATCTATCGGCGCCAGCTTAATTTTGGTTGCGCCCTCTCATGATCAAAGCTTGAAAGATTGCCTATATGTCATCCGGCTGCAGGATACAAACATTTTCATCATATATATGTTTCTTCATCAGGTGGCAGACCTGCTCCACATCCTTGGCTTTCATGGCCTGCAGAAGAACAACATGCTCTTCATAAATCTGCTTCTGATCAGCATACATGGTTCCCTGCATAAAGAAATGCAATCGGATCCGGTTAACGATGCTTGACCAGATGTTCATTAAGTTGCTGGCGTTGGAAGCCTGAATGATATATTCATGGAAGGCGATATCATACTCTACAATTCGGGTTAAATCTTTCTTCAGAATACCTTCCTTCATCCCCTCGACAAATTCGGACAAGCGCTGAAAATCATCCCCATTCATCAGGGACAGTCCAGAACGGATCGCAAATAATTCAATACTGAGCCGGATGGGAATAAGAACCTCGATAACCTCGGCTTTGGAGAATTCGGCAACTACCGTTTCTTTATAAGGGGAGGAGAGGAGCAAGCCCTCTTGTTCCAGCGTACGTATTGCTTCCCGGATCGGTCCGCGGCTTACGCCCATTTCTTTGGAGATCGTAATCTCCCGCAGCCGGTCACCCGGTTTTAATTGCCCGTTCAGAATGGCATCGCGGATATCATTGGTTATCCGATGCCGAAGAGAAACGGGTTTCTGCTCTTTAAAGCTGAATGGCTTCATTCCATTAAATCTCTCCCTTCCTCGTCTTTAATGCATTCATCATAAGATATGGGGCTCCTTCATGTCAAAAATACAGTTACCAATAAGATTGTTGACAATATTACAAATCCATCGTATACTTTGTGAAAATTCTACCAATAGGCAGGTGTTTACTGGACCAAAAAGCCATTGACAGCGGACCGTGTGGCCGGAATTGGGATTGAATCAGTGGAGGACGCCGTGATGAAGGATCAGGTTATTTAGTCACCATTTAACGACATTTTTATGACATCCACTAATGGAAGCGTATACAATTTTGGAGGTGAGTGGCGAAATATGAGATCTCGGCGCAAATGGATGACCCGTACACGCAGAGAAGCATTAGACTGCTATGTATTTATGAGTCCGGCCATTCTCGGCCTTCTGATTTTTATGATTGGGCCAATTGCAGCATCCGCTTATTTCAGTTTTACGGAATATGACATATTGGGATCTCCGACGTGGATCGGGTTGGACAATTACAAGGAGCTGCTTCAGGATCCGCTTTTTTGGCAGTCGCTCAAGGTGACACTGATCTACTCGATTGTAAGTGTGCCTTCAGGACTCATTATTGCTTTATTCCTGGCGATATTGCTGAACCGCAACTTGCGTGGAATCTTCATCTTCCGGACGATCTTCTATTTGCCCGCGGTCATGTCCGGCGTCGCTGTCGCTCTGCTATGGAAATGGATCTTTAACCCCGACTTCGGATTGGCAAACTGGGCTCTCGGATTTGTGGGCATTGACGGACCGAAGTGGTTCATCGAGGAGCAGTGGGCGCTCCCGCCCATCATTATCATGAGTCTTTGGGGAGTTGGAGGGAGCATGCTGATATATCTGGCAGGCTTGCAGGGTATTCCAACGGATTTATACGAAGCGGCTGAGATCGACGGCGCAAACAAGCGGAAACAATTTTTTCACATTACGATCCCGATGCTGTCGCCTGTCATTTTCTTCAATCTGATTACAGGGATCATTGGCGCGCTTCAGGTATTCACCGAAGGCTTCATCATGACTGCGGGAGGACCGAATAATGCCACGCTGTTCAGCGTGCTTTACCTGTACCGGAACGCATTCGATTATTTGCAAATGGGGTATGCCTCCGCGCTTGCGTGGGTGCTCTTCCTCATCATTCTGGTTTTCACTTTGCTTGTGTTTAAATCATCATCGATGTGGGTCTTTTACGAAGGGAACAGGAGGTCTGGCAAATGAAAACGATAACGAACAAGACAGCTGCTGCCGGCGTCCCTGCCCGTAGAATGATCTCCAGGCGGCAGTCGGAAAAATGGCGGAACGCCTTCAGCTACTTGCTGCTGGGCCTTGGGTCGCTGATTATTCTGGTGCCGTTCGCATGGATGATCTCCACCTCGCTCAAGCTCAAAACGGACGTGTATATCTTTCCTCCCAAATGGATTCCATCCCCGATACAGTGGCACAATTACAAGGACGCTTTGACCACGTTTCCATTTCCATTGTATACGCTTAATTCCGCTATTATCGTTGTTTTCGTTCTCCTTGGAACGCTTTTGTCCTGTTCGTTTTCCGCGTATGGCTTCTCGCGGCTGAATGCGCCGGGGCGGAACCTGATCTTCATCGTGCTGCTCTCAACCATGATGCTGCCCGGCGCAGTTACAATGGTTCCTTTATACCTTTTTTTCAACAGCCTGGGCTGGATTGACACGTTTCTGCCTTTGATCGTACCGGCTTGGTTCGGCAGTGCATTCTTCATCTTTATGATGCGGCAGTTTTATATGGGTATTCCCTTCGAGCTGGAGGATTCGGCGCGCATTGACGGGTGCAGCGCTTACGGGATCTGGCTGAGAATCATGGTTCCCCTGAGCAAGCCTGTACTTGTAACGGTCGCCGTTTTTACGTTCATGGGGACCTGGAACGACTTCATGGGGCCTCTGATTTATTTGACAGATGAAAATAAAAGGACGCTTGCCCTCGGGCTATCCTACTTTCAGGGCTCGGCCCGCTCTTCACCGGATCTTCATCTATTGATGGCGGCGACATTGTATGCGATTACCCCATGCGTGGTGCTGTACTTCCTGAGCCAGAAGGTTTTTGTGAAAGGGATGGTATTTACGGGTGTCAAAGGTTAGTTTACTAATTGGCGAAAAGAGGGATTGGGTATGAAGCGAAAAAGCAGGGTGGCTTTCGTATCGGTTATGGTCATGATTTTGTTTATCCTGTACGGCTGTTCCGGTGGAGGAACGGAAAATGGCGCCTCGGACGGGGCGAAAGAAAAAGTCGAACTGAATTTTATCCGCTGGTCGAATGGACCGGCACTGGATGAAGAAGAAAAGGATAAAATCAAGCGGTTTAACGATTCTCATCCGAATATTCATGTCAATATGACGCTTCTTCCATGGGACGAAACGTTTAAGAAAATCGAAATGACGCTGGCCTCCAACTCGCCGGTTGACCTGTTTTACTGGGATGTTCCCGCTTATGCCTGGTATAAAAAAGGACTCATGAAAAACCTCCAGCCCTATTTTGACCGGGATTTAAACATGGCCGATTATGATGCGGAACTCTTCAAGCCTTTCCAATTCGACGGCAGCAGCATGTATGTTGCCCCGGAGAACTACCAGACGCTGGTCTTGTATTACAATAAAGATTTGTTCGATAAGGGCAGTGTGCCATATCCGACCGCGGACTGGGAGTGGACGGATTTCCTGAATGCGGCGGAGAAGCTGACCGTCAAGGATGGCGACAAAACCGTTCAATTCGGCACGACCAATTCTTTAGGGGCCTGGTGGGGGTGGATGGCGCTCAGCCAGGAGCAGGGCGGTGCCTTGACGGACAATATTCATGATCCGGAAAAATTGACGTTTAACACTCCGCAGACGAGGAATGCGCTGCAGTTCTTGCAGGATCTGATTTTTAAATACGGCGTTGCCCCGGACGCAGCGAAGGCGAGCGCACTGGGAGGAGATTTCCTGACGGGCAAAATCGCGATGTATGTCGGAGGAGACTGGGATTTGGGCTCGCTGAAGGAGGCGAAGGACCTTCACTTTGATATGGCCCCGATTCCGAAGTGGGATGGCAATCGTGTTGTTCCTTACTGGGTGGGCGGCTATGCCATGACAGAAAAATCGAAGCATCCGGAAGAAGCCTGGGAGTTTATCAAATGGACAATGACTGAAAACCAGGAAACTCTCGCCGGGCAGCAGTCCTGGATTCCGGTGCACAAGCCTTCCCTGGAGAACGCGGAACTTCCGCAATGGGCACCAGAAGGCTATGAGAAGGCCCGTTTCGACTGGATGAATTACGGCATGATCGGAGACATTTATCATCTCAACTGGCGCGAGGCTCAGGATAAAGCGATATCCCCGATCACTGACCAGATATTCAACAACAAATTGTCAGTGGAAGAAGGATTGAAGCAGCTGGATGAGCAGGTCAACGAGATCATTTCGAAAAAGTAATGAACAGGACCTGAAGGAGCCGGGGATTTACCGGAATCTTCAGGTCCTTTTCCAATTTTTGCGGAACATCGACGGCGAGCTCTGCTCTGATTTTTGAAAAGCATGTAAAAACGCATTATAGCTCTCAAAGCCGGTTTGTTCCGACACCTCGCCTACGGATGCGTCGGTCTGCATAAGAAGCCGCTTGGCATGATTGATCTGTTTAAACAAAACATATTCCTTGGGCGTATACCCGTAATATTTTTTAAACTGCCTGATAAAATGATATAAACTAAGGTTGGCTGCTTCAGCTGCTTCTTTCATGCTTGCGATAGTCAAATAATGCAAGTCGATGTACCGTCTGGCCTGTTCGACGTTGTCCGGTTTCTGAAAAACCGAGCGGTCGTAATTTGAAAATCGGGCACAATGCATGAGAAGCTGATAAATCAAGGCGGACTGCTTCCATTCGTTCTGCGGATCGTTATCCTGCATCCCGCCGATAATGGTCCGGAGTGTCAGGTCAATCGGGCAGTCGGCGGGCTGCGAAGAAATCAGTAATATCGGACCATGGAATAACCGGGCCCATAACGACTCAAGGTCCAAACCGTCAAACACAAGATACCTCATTTGATAGGGAGCGGCCGGATCTGCGCGGTAGGCATGGGGATGACGCATATCATGCAGCAAACAGTCCCCTTCGCCAAGCCCGATCCAGGTTTCCCCGTGACGGAACGAACCCTTGCCTTGTGTAATCAGTAATATTTCGTAAGCCGGATAATAATCGCGCTCGAAGAAAAAGTCTTGGGAATTAGGATCAAATCCCCCGATTATCGGATAGTAGAGAGTGGACCTGGCAAAAGGGCTCGGTGTGGAAAGCCATTCAAACTTCATGATCAGCATCCTTTATAAGAGTCGTATTCATGCAAATGTAACATATGAAAACACAAATGCCCACAGGAATAAATCCTGAAGGCATCTGTTAGCTATTAGTATTTCCCTGTTTCCGCAGGTACAGCTGCAGGTTCCTGGAAAGCCTGGGGATCGTCAGTCCACGGGAGCATGCCAAGCAGCATTTTTCGCAGGTTCGTATGGGCTTTGGTCTTAAGTGTATCAGAAGGCTCATATCCGGGCCAAGTGCGCAGAAACGACGGCGCATAGTTGTAGATGACCGACCGCCTGGTCTCCTCTGTAAAATTATTCAGCGCGGAATGGTACGTGTAACCGTTGAAAATGACGGCTGTACCTCTTTTGACACTCATCCGGACATGCCCGGGCATGTCTTCCTGCTTTGCCACTTTGGGCAGGATTTCGTTTGGCATATGGACACTGCCAGGAAGAAAAGCGAGGCATCCGCCATCATATTTTACGTCTGACAGAAAATAAAACACTTTCGCCATGAAGGGAATCTTTTTCTCATTGATATAAAGAAGATTCCCGGTATCCCGGTGCCAACCGGTGTGGCTTTCCTTTTGCGGCGGCTTGATCAAGCCATCGTTATCGATCATGACAAATGAATGGCCAAGAAGGTCTCTCATGATCGACATCATCCGGGGATGCTCCATCAGTTCAAGAAACGCGTCATCATACTCAATGATCCCGCATACCTGCTGGACGTGATTCAATTGACCGGAGGCGGGGTTGTGCCCTCCTTTGGATTCCCAGACTTCGAATGCATGATCAAGCCGCTCGTTATGAAAGGATACCTCTTCCGGGGCCAGGAAGTCTTCAAGCACCAAATAACCGTCCCGCTCCCAGCTCAGTTTTTGTTCCACTGTCAGACCGTGCAGTTCCATCAATAATTCCTCCCCAAATTTATTGCGCTTCTTCCTTTATTGTATATTCAGCAGCAGGAAGAAAAAAGGTGCTTCATTGCTGAATATCTACCAAAAATTGCTGTTTTATTTGAAGGTGGCTGATCATATCCGTAGAGGGTGTGATCTGTTGAGTATGACTCTCTTGCACGCCTGAACGTTAAAAGCTCCAACCGCGAAGAAATTCGTGGTTGGAGCTTTTATGATAGGCGAAACCTCGCTATGGCGTTCCGAACTCCTGCTTATTATGGAGTAGGGGCAGGGGGGATTTTCAATACATCGCCGACCTTGACGTCATCGTTATCCGCCAACTGATTGTATTCCGCAATGAGCTTTATGTATTTGTCGGAACCGTAGTATTTCCTGGCAATGTTTGAAAGAGTGTCTCCTTTCTGAACGATATGTTCTTTTGCGGCCTCGTCCTTGCTGTTATCGGCGCCAGTCGGAGTCTTTACCGCAAGGGCGGGGATGATCAATGAGCTTCCCGCTTTCAATTCCTCGGTCTTCTCCAGCTTGTTATTCTTCGCAATCAGATCCACATAATCCTTCGATTGATAGAATAGCATGGAGATTTTATACAGGGTATCTCCGGCGCGGACCATATAGGTTACCGGCAAGGTGACCTTGGTGTAGTCGATATCCTGCTCCTTCCCGGGTGTTGAACCGGCATCTGAAGATAGGGACGGGATCTTGATGGTGTCTCCAACCTTCATATCATTAATAAATACGATATGGTTGTGCTCTGCCAAGAGATCGACATGCTGCTTCGAATGATAAAACTTCATGGATATCGTGGACAGCGTATCCCCTTTTCTGACGACATATGTAGCAGGAAGCTTCGTCTCCGGAACAGAGGGTGCTGTGTCCTTGCCGCCACTATTAACCGGCTTCCCGGCGGGTATTTCCTCTTGACTGTCGTCCGGGACAGCTGGTGCTCCTTGGCCTGCTTCGGCCGGTTTCTCAGTCCCGGCATTATCGGCAGGGACTTCGCCTGGATCGGGCGTTGTCCCGGATGTGTCCGAATTGCCGGATTCCTGATTGCCGTCCGGCTCGCTGTTTGAGGAAGCATTATTCTCAGCCGGTACATCCCCGGTCAGCGTATCGTTGCCAGAGCTGTCGTTCTGAGCTGGTTCATTCCCTGTTGTTTCATTTTGAGATGAAGTATTATTTTCTGCCGATTCATTGGCAGCCGGATCATTCCCTGCTGCGGTCTGCTTTTGTCCGGAGCCGGTTGGTGCTGTAAAAACACTATACAATATTCCGGAAATGATAATGAGCAAGGCCGCTGCTGCAAGCAGGATCATCAGGGTGGTTTTGTTCTTCCTCGTGCGTGTGGCTCTGGGACGGTAATCACTGCCTGTCGAGTCTTTGTTCAAAGCATGATCTTCCTTTCCTATTTTAAGAATCTCTTTCTTACACACCATCTATTTTACTATATTTATCTGTCCATAAACTGAACATAAAGAAAATCAGGAGATTGGCACTACGCCTGGGAAGGAAGATGATAGGACCAATGCCGCGAGCATTGCTTTTTATGCTTTCGATTTCCCGTTCTTGCCGAAGCTGCGCTTTATCAGGGTTATAACCGCTCCCAGGACTATGGGGGTGGTAGCAAGGACGTTGACGGCCGGCACGATGACGGACCAGGAGATCCTGGATTCCATTTGTGTCGAGAACATCGTCAACGACATAAACAACAACAGGAGTGTTAGCGGAAGTATGACGGAGCGGCTGTCCTTCAGCTTCAGAATACGGGCGATTCCCGAACTGAGCGCTATCAATGCGATGGTCGATTTGATATAAGAGCCTGCAATCAGCGTAATACCGGAAATCGCTTCGATCCTTACGGCAAAACCGGGTATCTCGAGCACGCGGGCCATCTCATACAAGGCGAAATTACGCTGGCCTGCCGCTTGGCCAAAGATCATGCTGGCGCATAGGACTACAGCAAGAAAGATAATCATATTGACAGCGTATGCGGAAATAAGCATTCTGCCCAGCGGCTCATTCCTGGCGGGGCGCACATAAAAAAGGAGCAGAGAAAATACAAATATCTCTGAATAAGGAAAACCATGGATGAGAATCGCACCATGCAGAACAGGTAAGGCGCCGCCCGTGAACAGAGGCAGTAAATGGGTTGGATGGTATTTCCCCAAATCAAAGACCAAAATGATCATGATCGTAGCCAGCATAATCAGAAGGGACAGAGAGAACATCCGTGCGGCCACTTCGATGCCCGCCAGCGCCGTAAGCGCGGAAACGAAGAGAATCAGGGAATGAAATATATACAAAGGGGTGTCAAGCATCATTGTGGTGGTAAAGAAGACACCTGCGCCAACAGTAATGTTGGCGATCATTAACACCATTACAAACAAAATGATTATCGTAAAGACTGATCCGATCCATCTGCCGAATACATCGCCAAGATACTGAATGGAGGACTTGTCCGGGAAGATGCGATGCAGATACAGGACACTAAGAAGTCCGGGAACTCCTGCGGCTGCAGCCAGGATTATGGACATCCAGGCTCCATTGCCGGCTGCACTGATGACAGGAGTCGGGATAAAGACAATCGAAGAGCCTAGTGTAAACGCAAGCAGCAGCATGGCCATTTGAGAAGGGCTTATCATTTCGTTTTGTTTCATGTCATCCTGCCCCCGTTCCAATGATCAATTCTGTTGAACACTTGGTATTATTTGCCGTTGAAACAAATTTATACAGAAGGAGACTCGCCAACGTCCATCTGCCTGATTAGTCGGAAAATCTATTTGACAACTGCTGCAGCGTATCCTATTCTAATTATGTTAGATTAATCTAATATAATTAGAATAGCCAAGGAGAGATTCGCATGAAGCTTAACCATTTGAACTTATGTGTCCATGACATTACAGAGGCAAGTGATTTTTTTCAGAAAATTTTTGACTTTCATCTGCTGGAGCGGAAGGGAGATGCCGTTGCCATCGTGAGTGACAGGGAAAGCTTCACCCTCGTACTGAGCAATACACGGGCATTCGGAGGTGAATCATCAACCTATCCTAAAGACTTTCATATTGGATTCTATGTCGATACTGCGGAAGAGGTGGACCGCTTCTATGACCGGCTTGCAGCGGCAAATATCGGGCCTGATCATGGGCCAAGAAAAATCAGGGATGGTTACAGCCTTTATTTCAATGCAATTGACGGACTTTTATTCGAAGTGACATGCCTGAATCGTTGATCAACCCTTACCAAAACAAAAACGGCAGCTAAACCCGCCCGGGCTTGAACTGCCGTTCCTGTTTGGAGCATGTTTATGGACTAAAGAACAGAGCGCAGATTTCAGCTTTCTACCCGAGGCGTGGTCGGATCGCAGTCCGGCACGGATATTTCCCCGGATTGTGCGAGCTTTCTCAAATAATAGCATTCTTCCCGGTACATATGATCCGGAAGAAGCGGATTCAAGCTGCCTAGCAGCTCCTCGCTCAAATCAAGCTGCTCCAATTCCTTCAAAAAGGCCATAAACATGGCCATTTCCAAATTAATGTCCCGATGGAACCGCACAAACGAAGGATACTGCTTTCTCATCGTCCGCAAATAACCGGCCAGTTCAATGGCTTTCAAATAAAAATCGCTAAAATGCTGTTCGAACATTTTGCTCTTGGCAAACAGCTGCCTCTCGACCAGGTCCAGGTTGCTTGCGATGGCTGAAGAATGAAAAGCGGCATCCGAGAGCCATAACAGATCATGATGAAGGGGAGGGTAATGCGGTACGGATTTGCCTGCAAGCAGTTCGTCAAGGATGCGAATATATTCTTCTATCTCGTTTACCATATGATTCAGAAAGGAAGGCGTAATGTTGATTTTGACGGCGCCAAGCAGGGATCGTTCCAGCAAATTCAATTTATAGCTGCGCAGGCTGACTGCTGCACGATGGGCAGAATGGTTCAATTCCGAAAGCTGCGAAGCGTCAAGCGGCCCCCGGGATCGTTCAAGCAGCAAATCGAACTGGCGAATGAATTGTCCCGATGCTTCGATATCCTTGTGTTCGACAGGGTATAGGGTGTTATGAATAAACCGCGAATGATCCCCCAAAATTTGCAGCCAAAATTGATGCTCGAATTGCGCTTCATGATCCGGCATGGCGTTCAACTCCCGCAGTTCATATGTTCCAATGTATGAGAGAATTCTCCGGGGTATTCATTTTCGCTTGAACGGCCGCATAAATCGCGGCAAAGCTTCGATTGAGAGAGCCACTACAAGCACCAAACTGGATATAATGGAAAACATGATAAAGTCTGGGGATTATTTGAAAGGAATCAAATATACCGCATACAATAGGCGAAAAATATGGCTGCTGCAGAAAATTCTGCAAGCAGCTTTATTCTTCTCTATTCATGATTCAAACGATTGTAACTCTAGTTATAAAATTTGACCAACTGATCCACCTTAACTGCCTGCCCTGTACGGATCGACTTGTTAGCCGCGGTGCCCGTCAGAAGGGAGCGCGCACCGTCGATATGATCGGCCGCTCTCACCAAGAAACATATCACGCTCTGCGGTCATCTAAAACTCGCAAATCCGTATATTGCGCCACCTGCAAGCCGCATTCGGCGCCCAGCGCGCTTCGCCCATGCCAGGATCGTTATCATGGATTTCGAAGGCGATGTGTCCTTTCGGACTGAGCAGATCCCGGACCGCCGCGGCGTTATACAAGGGGTGCTTCCTGATGCCATGGAAGCCGCCGATGCCATTGCCGTAAATACCACCTATATTTCCCGAACGGCGGTGATCCAGAAGGATTTGGAACCCTTGAGAACCGAGAGCAGATGCACGCACCAGAATGCCGGTATCCGCCGGCCAGTCGGGATGTGCCTCGAAGACCAACTCGAAATCGCCGTATACCCCATCGCTGAGGAGATAACCGCCGTAACCGCATCCGGGCGGATCCTGCCGTCCCGTGATTGCACCATCCTCAACAGTCCATTTTCCCGATGTTTGCGCGGCGCGTCGGTATTCCTCGGTCGTCGTATCCGGTCCAGGTTCGCCGGGGGCGCGGGGAATAGGCAAGCGAGGGACGAAATGCCAACCCGCGAGTGTTTTATCGTCAAAGATTGGAATGAACGCTGCGTTGTTTTTATACATGATGCCTCCTAGTGTATGTATTATTTACCATTAATCTCAGCTCGGTCAATGATCATCATCCCGATACATAGTGCCGTTTCATTGAATCGAATTGTAATTCCTTCTCCTCCCTTAACACGTTACAAGAGGATATCATTTCCAACGCAGATACCAGCTTTATAATTGTCGGAATATTCTATTTTGTGCAATTATATCATAAACACGTGTTAATGCTATAAAAAATATTAGACCCGATAAATAGTGTTTGTTTCCTTTTTTTATAAATTAAGGATTGACAGCGCTTTAATAGGCTATGTATTATGAGTACATAAACACGTGTTCACGAAAGAGGCTGACATCTTTGACATCATTGAAAAACGCAAAGATCAAAAACGAGGAGATAGCCCGGATAAACCAAGAATACGGCTGCAATAAAAAGGGCAAAGGGACATTCGGCGCCTCGCTGATTTCAACGATAAGCTAAAGCATCGAACGGGTTTTAAAGAGATCACGATTGGTCGGGCAGTCTGGTTTTCAGAAACTTGTAAAGAAAAATCTAAGATTTTTTATTCCGAAATAAACACGTGTTCAAAATATTTCTTTTTAGGGGGTTTTCAGGTTTCTTATCTCAAAAAATTAACACTCATTTACGAAGATGCAGCTTATGAGAGGGGTGATGTCGTAGTAGTTGGCGTCTACTGTTTGCGAAGATACCTGAGTGTAATCAACGACTGCATTTAATGGGGATTCACGCTGATCTGGCCTCGCAAGACAGATCACACAAAGCCGTCAAAAGGCAATAAGTTAATTATTACTAGATTACATTTACGTAATTTCTATGTGCAAATTAAAGGAGGAATTATACGTGAAAACGATGAAACCCAGAAGAGTTCTACCGCTCGTTCTGGTGGCTGCGCTCATGGTGCTTACCTTTTCAGCTTGTGAAAGCGCCTCCACGGGATCCAATCCAAGCACCAATGAAAATGCAGCCAGTACCAGCAATACCCCCGAAATTGACACTAACGGGAAATATCAGAAACCAGTGACAATGACATGGGCCGTTCAAACGGCGGCAGCTTCAAAGCTCCTTGATAACGAAACCTGGGAAGATAACCGCTGGAGCCGCTTAATCAAAGACAAGCTCAATATCGATCTCCAGGTTGCCTTCTCTGCCGACAGCAGCACCGACGCCTACAAAAACAAGCTGAATGCCGTCATTGCTTCCGGCGACCTGCCGGACATATTCAAAACGCAGGATGCTAATGTTTTTCTGCAGTTGGCACAGAATGGACAGCTGGCCGATCTCACCGATGTCTATAACAAATACGCTTCTGATTCGCTCAAGGAATATCAGAAAAGATTTCCTGATTCGTTTAAGGGCGCTACGGTAAACGGCAAGCTGTACGCCATACCGCGCATGAACGACAACTTCCACGAGGCGCCGTTCCTATGGATTCGTGAGGACTGGCTGAAGAACACCAATTCTCAGCCTCCGAAGACCATCGAAGAAATGGTCGCTCTTGCAGAGAAGTTCGCTACCGGCGATCCGGACGGTAACGGAATAAATGGCGACACGTATGGACTTGCCCTCAACAAGGATCTGATCAGACAAAACCACGGCAGTATTCTTGGTTTGGTCTCTGCGTTTGGCGTTCCCGGACGCGATGAAAGTATGTTCTACCGCGACGAGAATGCCAAGATGACTTTTGCCTGGATCCAGCCGAACATGAAAGCAGCGCTTTCCCTGTTGGCAGATATGTATAAGAAAGGCCTGATCAACAAGGAATTTACCAGCAAAGATGAATCCGCGCTGGTTGAAGATATTACCAGCGGCAAAATCGGTATGGCTTACGGCAGCAACTGGGGCACCTGGTATCCTTACAATAATGTTTACAAAAAGGATGGCGTTATCGTACATCCGTATTCCATTCCCACGGAGTCCGGTTACGATTATAAGATTGGTATCGAGAGCAACGCTGTCGGCCAGATGACGATGGTCAGCGCGGACTTCAAGCATCCCGAAGCGGCCATCAATATACTCAATCTGTACGATCAGACTGTCAATTACTCCACGAAGGAGGACTACCTCAAATACTGGGCGGATGAGCAGTACAGGCTCTCCCCAGTCTTTATCGATCAACCGGGCGAGGTTTACGCAGCTGATTTGCTGGAAGCCTTCGACAAAGGCTCCTCTGACGGCCTGCCCCCCGCCGCAAAGCCCTTATATGATTATATCGCTGGCTTTGAAAATGGATCTCTCGCAAAAGACGACAATGCCTTTGGTACCTGGGGCCAGATGTCGAGGTCAGGCTCTCTGCCGATTGTATTGAACAAGTATATTCCCGATAAGGCGATCGTCCAGAGCATCCTGGGAATTCAAAGGCCCGATGAGTGGTTGACGAATGTTGCTTCACTGGATACGCTCACGATCACAGCCTTTACCAATATCATAACTGGCGCTAAGCCTGTCGATTATTTCGATACCTTTGTACAGCAGTGGCTGAAGGCGGGCGGTCAGCAGACTCTCGACGAGCTTGACAAAATGTATCCGGCAAAATAAGTCATTCTCATTTAAGGACTTCGGCGGGATAATTCCCGCCTCAGTTAATTAAAAAAGGTTTGCCGCTATCCAGCGCTGTGTCTATCCGAACCGCAGGAAGCAGCTGGCCTTGGCCCAAATCATTTACAGGTGGTGGACAAAAGATGTTTGTAAATCTGAAACGTAAAGACAAGCTGTTAAGAGAGCTTCCCTTGTATTTGATGCTGCTCCCCGCGATCGTTTTGGTGGCTGTCTTCAGCTATGGCTCCATGGCCGGCGTTGTGATCGCGTTCCAGAAATTTATTCCGGCAAAAGGTATGTTCGGACACCAACAGTGGGTAGGTTTTCAAAATTTCAATACCTTGTTTTCAATGCCGAATATATGGCCGGTCATACGAAATACGGTCATTATTGCATTGTGTAAAATGATTGCAGGCATCATTGTTCCGGTCGTGTTTGCGCTGCTGCTCAACGAAGTCAGGAATATTTTTACCAAGCGCGTTTTCCAGACGCTGGTCTATTTGCCGCATTTCCTGTCATGGGTCATATTATCCGGTATCCTTATTAATCTTTTGTCGCCGAGCGCGGGTTTTGTAAATATACTTCTATCCAAGCTCGGAATTGAACCGATCTATTTCCTTGGCAATCCGAACATGTTTCCCGGCACGATGGTAGTGACCGATATGTGGAAGGCTTTTGGATTCGGATCGGTCATTTACCTGGCTGCCCTTACAGGCATAAACCCTGCGCTTTATGAAGCCGCAGTTATCGACGGCGCAAACCGTTGGCGGCAGACATTGCACATTACCCTGCCCGGCATTTCATCTATTATCGTGCTGATGACCGTGCTCGGTCTTGCCAATATCCTCAACGGCGGTTTCGATCAGATCTATAATATGTACAGCCCTGTGGTCTATTCCACCGGCGATATTTTGGATACATTCGTGTTCAGACTGGGCATTGAGCAGGCTCAATACTCGCTCTCCACGGCTGCAGGCCTGTTTAAGTCAGGTGTATCTATGATTTTTATCATTATGTCTTATTACTTGGCTGACAAATTCACAGGATATAGAGTCTTCTAGTGGAGGGTAGGACTATGAGAATAAAAGCTTCCATACCACGTAAAATATTCCTGGTTTGCAATACCGTTTTCTTGCTAATTGTTGCATTTGTATGCATAGCGCCGTTTATCAACCTGCTGGCGGTATCTTTCTCCGACAAAGTTGCAGTCGATGCGGGAGAGGTTACTTTTTTTCCGGTTGGCTTTACTACAATCTCGTATCAATTTATTATGAACACCTCGAAGTTTTTCATGTCTCTTCTGGTCTCACTCCAGCGGACGGCGATTGGCGTGCCGATCAATCTGCTGTTGATCATCCTGACAGCTTATCCTCTCTCGAAATCAACAGCGGATTTCAGGGCCCGGAGTATGTTCTCATGGTTCTTTGTTGTGACCATACTCTTCAACGCCGGTTTGATTCCTACGTATATGGTGGTGAGGAATACCGGATTGATCGATTCCATATGGTCTCTTGTTTTGCCTGGCGCGCTTCCCGTTTTCAGCATGCTGGTCGTGATGAACTACATGCGCAGCCTGCCAAAGGAATTGTTGGAAGCGGCATACATCGACGGTGCGGGTCATGTGCAGACGCTGATTAGAGTTGTTTTGCCGGTCTCGATTCCCACGATCGCGACAGTTACTCTGTTTTCGGTTGTAGATCATTGGAACAGTTGGTTCGACGGCATGATCTACATGAACCATATTGAAAACTATCCGTTGCAGACATACTTGCAAACGGTTGTCGTGAATCCGCAGGAATTTATGCGCAACAACACCGATCTCAGCGGCAATTTATCCAAATATCTGTCTATGGTTAGCGCCCGCACCACAGGCGCAGCGCAAATGTTCTTAGCGATGATACCAATTCTATGTATCTACCCGTACCTGCAAAAGTATTTCACAACCGGGCTTGTGATGGGCAGCGTAAAGGAATGATGCAGGAAGGAGCGAAAAATTGAAAGTATTTGTTACTGGCGGTACCGGGTTTATCGGTTCGTATGTCGTCAAGGAACTGCTTTTGCATGGTCATGAGGTCACACTCCTTGCCAGAAATGCGAACAAGGTCCCAGGTTTTGTGGGTCATGAGCATATCCGTTTCGTTACAGGACAAATGGACGATGCGAATGCCATCGCCAAAGGGCTTGCGGGACAAGATGCATGCGTCCATATCGCGCTTTCGTGGCCGGAGCAGGGCGGGTCAGCGGAGGAAATGTTAGTAAACGAAACGATGCCCTCTGTTCGCCTGTTCCAGAGAGCTGCGGAAGCGGGAGTAAACAAAATCATTTATACCTCTTCCATCGCAAGCTTTGGCACGGCGCCCAACAATGATAGGGGCTTTATAAAGCCAAAGACTTATTACGGCGCCACCAAGGCCGCGACAGAGGCTTATCTCTTGGCTATTGCCTCTCAGTATCAGCTTCAGGCAAATATCGTGCGGCCGGGTTATACCTTTGGCAATCCCTGCGTGGAGGGCGGGCCTCTCTATCCCGATCGAAAAATTGCAAATATGGTCAAAAGCGCCCTTGCGAACGAGCCCATGTCCTTTATCAAGAATGACGGTACGCAATTCATCTGGGCGGGCGACCTTGCAAAAGTATATTCAGCTTTGCTCCATTCCGATGAATTGGACCGCGGCTGCTTTACCGCTGTGAGCACTGAATTCCGTACATGGGCTCAGATCGCGCAAATGGCGGTAAATCTCCTTGGTTCCAAAAGTCAAATCCTTCTTGAGGACAAGGGCCGTCCCGAGCCTGAGGGCATACCCATAGATATCTCGCAAATCAAGAATACCTTTGGGTTTGCTTTCAAGGCTGATGAGTATATGAAGAAGCATATCCGATACTTGAGCACATTGGAGTTGTAAAAGAATTTTTAGTCCCGCACATTACCTGGATCGGCATGTGGAACGTCATGAAAGCGTTATAACTTAATTTACGAAATGGGGAAGGTATTTTCATGGAGAACAACATCAGCTTTGACGGCTTTATTCAGATCGCAATCGTAGTTAAAGATATCCAAAAGGCTGCTAAGACCTGGGCAAGATTTTTTAATATTCCCGTGCCTGAGATCCGCAATAATCCTCCTGCCAGCAACCCTGATTTGACGTATCGCGGAAAACCCGCTTTTTACGGACTCAAGCTCGCGAATATACGGGTTGGCAATTTCGTCATTGAACTGCATGAACCGGACGAGCACGACAGTACATTCCGCGAGTTCCTGGATAAGCATGGAAACGGCGTGCATCATCTGGGCTTCCAGGTTGGCGACAAGCGTGACGCAATTATCGGTGAGCTGGAAGAGATGGGATATGAGATGCGAACGATCGGTTATTATCCCGGCAGCAGCTGGACCATTGTCGACAGCGAGGACGAATTGGGCGTTAATTTGAACATCAAGCCCCGGGCGTAGCCTATTTCTTATCTAGGGAGATTAAACGATGAATACAGTGAAAGAACCCCACAAGACAGAAGGAAAAAATGTGATCAGTATCCTGGAAACGGTGGATGTTTATAGCGGCGAACGCAGCGTCCTGGCCGAATTCGATTTTCTCATTGAGGCACCCAATTGGACCCGCGACGGCAAGCATCTCGTATATAACAGCTTTGGCCGTCTTTACACTTTTGACCTCGCTACAGGGGAGAGTACAGCGATCGAATCCGGTTATGCGATTCGGTGCAATAACGACCATGTGCTTTCGCCCGATAACTCGCATGTCGCGGTTAGCCATCATACCTGCGAGGATGGCCGGTCCCGTATTTATATTTTCCCCTTGCAGGGAGGCAACCCGGTACTCATCACGCCAATGGCCCCCAGCTATCTGCACGGTTGGTCACCGGACGGAAACACGCTGGCATACTGCGCAGAGCGAAACGGCGAGTACGACATCTACACCATCCCTATAAACGGTGGCATAGAAACGCAGTTAACGGATTCATCCGGATTGAATGACGGCCCCGAATATTCACCGGACGGCAAGCACATATGGTTCAACTCGGTACGAACTGGCCTTATGCAGGTGTGGCGCATGAATGTCGATTCCAGCGAGCAAACGCAGATCACGTTCGATGAGAGCAATAACTGGTTCCCGCATGTATCCCCTGACGGAGAATTGGTGGTTTATATTAGTTATCACAAGGGCGATGTTGCTCCTGGCTCCCATCCCGCAAACAAAAATGTAGAAATTCGCTTAATAGGAAGCGCAGGCGGAGAGTTCCGTACGTTGGTCAAGCTGTTTGGCGGACAGGGCACCATTAACGTCAATTCTTGGTCACCCGACAGCAGGAAGCTGGCTTTTGTCAGCTACAAGCTGAAGGAATAGAGAGACCTCCTTGCGCACCGATGATTATATTCCCGATAACATCAAATATAGCGGAGGAATTTTTATGAAAATTTTTGTCACTGGCGGTACCGGCAATATCGGACAAAACGTTACTAAAGCATTGCTTGCAGCAGGTCATGAAATTGTACTGCTTACCCGTACTCCGGACCGGATTCCTTATTATCAAACCCTTCCGAACATAACCCTTGTACAGGGTAATATCCTTGAGCTGGACGTAATGGAAAAGGCGCTTCAGGGCTGTGACGCTGTTATACATGTCGCGCTCGGTTGGGGCAACGACCCGGTTGAAATGCTTGAACATGATACCAAAGTTACGCTGTTCCTAGCAGACGCCGCCGAAAGAGCTGGCCTGCATAAATTTATTTACACCAGTTCTACTGCTGCAATGGGTGATCTGCGCGACGGCATGGACGAAACTGCCCAGCTGCTTCCGGGCAACCTGTATGGTGCAACCAAAGCTGCATCCGAAATGTATCTGATGGGCTTTAATAGGTATTACAATGGCCAGGGCGTTAACGGAACCAAAACCAAAATAGCAAGAAATGTTATTCGTCCTGGCTATATTTTCTCGAATCCGGCTTATGAAGGCGGCGCATCCCAGTCTGATGTTCGTTTCTTAAACCTTGCAAAGGCTGTTCTTCAGAATGAAGACCTCACTTTTAACAAATTCGATGGCACTCAGTTCCTTTCCGGTAGACAGATTGCAGAACTTTACGTAAAACTGCTAGAAAGCGACTTCAATAACGAAACCTTTATGGCGCTGGGTAAAAAATTTGTTTCCTGGGCAGAAATTGCACAGCTTGCAATCGATTTGACCGGTTCTTCCAGTAAAATTATTATTTCGAATGCGGATGAAGAACGTAAACGATCCTATTATAATGCAAGCAAGATGGAAATTGTATTCGGATTATCCTTTGAAGGGGATGAAGATCTGAAAGATCACATTCAGTGGAACATTGATCGTGCACGCAAAATTCTTGCAGGGGAACAGGTTCATGACGTTTACCATGTCTGGTAAAGAGAAGTTAGAGCAACTTTACAATTGTTTAGATTAAAAAATAGATAGGAGAAGAAAAATGGAAAACACTATTCTTGGCACGACCCTTGTTTGTCAGATTGCAATGATCGTTCGTGATGTAGAAAAGGCTACCGGCCGATTTGCCGAGCTATTAGGCGTTCCCGCCCCTTCTATTATAATGGCTAATGAAGATGGCAGTGATACGGTTACCTATATGGGGCAGCCCACGAAAGGAAGGGTAAGGCTATCTTTCTTTCACATGGAGAATCTGGTTGTAGAGTTCATTGAACCAACAGAGGACCCTACTACATGGAAGGAATTTCTTGATACAAAAGGCCCTGGAGTCCATCACATCGCATTTAAGGCGAAGAACAGAATGCTTGAAACGGCAGCTAAGCTGGAGGAATTCGGCTTCCCGCTTATTCAAAATGGCGATAAATATGCTTATGTGGAAAGCACAGACGATTTGGGTGTCATTCTCGAACTTCTCGATATTGATTAAATTTTGATTATCGAACTGGCTCAGGATAAGCTAGGCACCACCAATAAAAGCTTGAGCATTTGAGATGACCGTATGGAGCTATATGATCTGGATTTTCTTTCAGGTCGTACTTTCTGGCTTCATGGTGGAAGACATTTTTGGCTAAGCCTACATCATGATAATAAAGGTTGAAAAACCTCCTAATCTCCAGATCACTACTACAAGATTTTGCTTCAAGTTCGGAGCTTCCCGACAAGAGGGAAAGCCCCTTTCACCGCTATTGCGGCAGAAGGGGCTGCTTTTTTTTGATTATTTATTTTTTACATCACCCCCAAGGGAGATACACCGGCAAAGTACCATCATAAATGTCTAAACCGCCTGATGATGATAGCCGAAACCGGGTCCACTGAAATCGGCCAGCCACCATAAAGAACATTTCCCTGGCAATATTAAACTCTCGTTTTATACACCCTCATAGCAAAGAAATAGGCTACAAGCAAAATCCCGACGCACCACGCAAGAGCGACCCATAAATCATTGCCCACCGGTTGCCCTGACAGTAGCGCACGAATAACCTCCACGATCGAGGTCACCGGCTGGGGTTTTCGGCTAAGGCGCGAACGACCGACGGCATCGACTCGGTCGGCACAAACGCCGAGCTGATAAACGGCAGGAAGATAATCGGGTAGAAAAAGGCGCTTGCGCATCCACCGTTTTGGCGGTCAGTCCGGCAATTGCTGCGACCCAAGTTAATGCCAGCGTAAATAGCACGAGTATGCCGACTACTGCAAGCCATGACAATATCCCAGCCGGCGAACGAAGCCCATAACGAGCGCTACGAGAATGATGACGAGAACCGATAGGGCGTTGGATACCAGCGAGGTCAGCACATGCCCCCAAGAACTAGCATTCCAGGATACAGAGGAAATTATTGACTTTTAAGTGTGGCCCGTAAAGTTTATCAAAAACCCGAAATAGCTTGATAATACTGGATTTTGCAGGTAACAACTATAGTGTCAGTGAACACAACAACTCAACAGTCGCCAGCAGTACAGGAATGGCAAGGCTGTTAAATGAAAAAAATGGATACCGCAAAAAAGCAATAAAGAGGCTGTCCGATCCTGTTACCTAAAATATTATAATCCTTGTGCCTTACGCTGCGTTATGTTTTATAGTAAGGATACCGGTAAATGTCCAGCGCGAATAAAGGAGAGGATAATGAACAAAACTTGGAAGGTCGGAGAGCTTGCGAAGCTAACCGGGTTGACGATCCGGACGCTGCGTTATTACGATCAGATAAACCTGTTTTCCCCATCGGGATTTTCTGCATCCGGGCACAGGCTTTATAACGAAGAGGATATATCCCGCCTGCATCAAATTCTGGCGCTCAAGGAACTGGATTTGTCGTTGGAAGAAATAAAATCGGTGCTGCTCGGACAGCATTATAGTCCCATCGAGGTTGTGTCCCAGCAGATTAAGCGTATTCACGATCATATTCTCATTCAGCAAAAGCTTCTGGGAGAATTGGAATACGTGCTTGGCTTGATGCGTACGAAAGAATCTATCTCTGTTGAAGAATTTACAAAACTGCTGCAGCTCATGAAAAAAAGTCATGAGAAGTTTTTTGCCGAGCGGAAAATGAACCTCGAGCGCAGCTTCGACCGGCTCGGCGAGTTTCTGGGCGAGCAGCCGGATGACCTGCCGGCAAAAAAGAATTAATTAGAGCGATGGTAATCAGCTGCAAACAGTATAAACGCAAACAGGCTGCCGGATTAAAACCGGGAGCCTGTTTGCGTTTGGGCCGAACTTTGCCAGTGCTTCAATTAAGGAAAGTCATTGATCGAAGGAGTCGGAGCTATTCCTTGAAGCCCAATTCCTGAGAAATATGAATCGCCGCTTCGCGTACTTTTTGGCCCATCGAGTTGAATTTGATGGCGGGCAAATCCTGTGACAACGAGGTTATGCTGATAGAGGCAACAATATTGCCTGATAAATCGTAAACGGGGGATCCAATACACCGGATGCCTTCTTCCATCTGCTCATCTTCAATGGAAAATCCGTGCTGACGGATAAATTGAACGTCCTCAAGGAGCTGCTGAGCGGATTTCTCCGCGTCCCGCATATCCGGAAACTCCTCTAAAGCATTGGCAACCTGTTCCCGGCTCATTCCGGCGGCCAGAGCTTTGCCCACTCCCGACAAATGCAGGGGCAGCGACTGCCCGATGAAGGTGGCAAAGCGGACGAAGCCGCTGCCTTCCACCTTGTCGATATAAACAGGCTGCTGTCCGGCGAGAACGGCAAGATGAGCCGTGTAAGGCGTTTGGCTGACAAGGCTTTCCAAATGGGGTCTCGCCATCCGGCGGATGTCGAGATCACGGAAATAGCTCATTCCCAGTAAAAATGTCGCATGCCCGAGTCCGTATCTTCCGTCGGCATGCCGTTCGACCATCCGGCTCCTGGATAATGAATTAAGCAATACAAAAACGGTTGATTTGGGAATATTCAGTTGAGCGTGAAGCTCCAGCGCCGACAACCAGCCCTGCTCCGCCAAGGCGTGCAGGATGAGTACCGCTTTGTCCAGGGCGGGGACTGAATAATCCTTTTTCGTACTTTTTTCCATAATTGAGCTCCTTTTTCAATTGCCATTCAGATTATTATTCATTATACTGAATTAAAGTCAGTATAGTAAAGTTGTAAATATGAAGCGTTATCCGAATCATCTATTCATAAAAATGCGTATTATTGGTATTTATCAGGGTTTACATCATAAATGTCAGTTAACTTGACATCGATTTTAGCTCGAGATATAGTCAGCATATAAGATTTATTTTAATATAGAGAACATCATCTCCTCCGAAGCACTTAATGGTCCGGTCGGTATTACGTTAACGTAAAAGGAGAGATTCGTCATGCTCAAAAAAAAGCGCAGATTGAATATGGCTGCTCTCACCATACTGCTGCTCTGCATTCTGATTCCTGTGCTTCTGCAGGGATATGTTCTCGGCAAGAACGCCGTGCATCGGACGGAAACGATCTACGATCAGTCTCTGTCCAAGAACATGGAATCGCTTTCTCTTAATTTGGACTTTTATATCAACCACATCAACGATTATATCCGCATTCTTTCACAGGACGAACAGCTGTACCAGATCATGCAGAAGCAGTATGCCAGCCAGGACAAACAGATCAGGGCGATCCGCGACCGGGTCAATTCATTTACCAAAATGTATCGTCTGAGAGTTCCGCTGGATGTGCAGATTATCAGCAGCTCGGGCCGTGTATACGGAAGTGTTCCCCTGCATGATACGGAGAGCGAAAGCCTCAAGCGGATTGTGAGCAGTTTTCCATGGTATGGCGACAATATTCCTTACGATAATGATGTAATGTATAACGATGTCGCCGATGACTTTCATGATTTGACGAACGACCACTCCCTCTACTTCACCAAAAATATAGTCAGCGGCACCAAGCCACTGGGTCTGCTTGTTGTGGCGATGAGAGAATCGCTCATTCAAGGCCTGCTTAATCAGCTGCAGCTCAATAATTCCACGCTGGTCTTTATCGGGAACTCGTCAGGCGATGTACTGGTAGCCGGTGAAAACGCCGATACAGGTCAGGACGCCAGGAATGTTTACCGCCAGGCTATTGTCCAGGCGCAGGCAAATGGCGGAGAGTACAGCAGCTTCCATATGGATTTGAACCACCGAACTTATCTTTGCTCTACCCACAACATCCCCTTCCTCTCATGGTATCTGGTTTCGATGACTCCAATGAATATGCTTGTCGGGCAAGCCAAGGCGCTCTGGATGTACACACTTGCGGTAACGGCTTTCTCAATTGTCCTGATTCTGCTGATATTGCAGCTGCTGACACGAAAGGTCATGCTGCCCATTCTGAATCTGTCGAAAAGAGTCAGGAAGCTCCGGTTCAACGATCCCGAGAAGCTGGCTGAGGAGCAGAAGAATTTTCGCTACCGGGGCATCGACGAAATCGAAATCCTCTTCTCCGGCTTCCAGCACATGCTGGGCCGCATAGGCGAGCAGATGGAAAAAATTAAAACCGACGAGCAGGAGAAAATGAATCTCAAATTAACGCTGCTCCAATCTCAAATCAATCCTCATTTCATGCATAATGCGATTAATTCCATACGTTGGATGGCTGTGATGAAAGGAGAGAAGTCGATCGCCCAGGCGCTCGTCAATCTCTCCGGCATGCTGCACTACTGTCTGGACAAAGCATTGTCGGTGAGAAGCACCCTTGGCGAAGAATTGGCTTACGTACGAAACTACATTGCTTTTCAGGAGAACAGGATGCTTCAGCCCATCGAAACCGATATTAGTGCAGAATCCGAAGTCCTGCATACGATAATTCCCAAGCTGACCCTGCAGCCTATCGTGGAGAATGCCATCCTTCACGGTTTCGCCGGCAGCGGAAGCTTCCGGATATCGCTGACATGTGTCAGACATGGCGAGTATGTCACCGTAACAGTCACGGATAACGGCGTTGGAATGGACGCTTTGTCGGTCAAGAAGCTGATCAGGGGTGATCCCGTCAAGGGGCAGAGCTCGGGATCAGGTATCGGCCTCATGAATATACAGCAGAGGCTTCGGCTTGAATACAACGACCGCTTCGATATTCGGATTGACAGCCTGCCAGGTCAAGGCACGTCGGTAGTGCTGACTATACCGTACGTAATCTGCGAAAGAGGTGAATCCGCATGAAAGTCATGATTGTGGAAGATGATCTTCTGGTCCGGTTGGGCATCAAGTCGATGATTGCCTGGGCGGAGCTCGGGATGGAGGTTGTGTGCGAGGCAAGGGATGGTGCGGAGGCGCTGGAGCTTTTTTCCGTGCATTTGCCGGATATTGCCTTGGTAGACATCGGTCTGCCCAGGATGGACGGCCTGGAATTTATCGAGCGGGTCAAACACTTGAGGCCGGACGGCGAGTTTATTATTTTGACCTGCAACCAGGATTTCGAGCTGGTCAGAAGGGCGCTGCGCCTTGGCGTCCGCGATTTTTTTGTCAAGTCGACGATGGAGATCGAGGAGCTGCAGACGATGCTGCTGGGGTTGTCGGACTTGCTCCGGAACAAGCAGCCGCTCGTCCGGGAAGACGAGACGGAGCTGCTGCAGCTGAGACAGATCAGAAAAATGTCGATGCTGAGGGAATGGCTTGAGGGTGTTTACAGCAGCGGGACCGGCTTCCGGGAAAAGCTGGAGGAATGCGGATTGATGCTGACGTCAGGCAGATGTCAAGCGTGGGTTATCCGGATGAATACGGCAGCCCGTCAAGGCAGCCCGCTGCTGCCGGCTGATCTGGTCCAGATCGGCCGAGCTGTTGAAACGATCGCGGGAGAGCTTTACCGCGGCCATGTGGTTGGCCTCGTCGAATATGTCCATGAACGAAGATGGCATCTGCTGCTTCATGCCTCCGGGCAATCGGAGCTGCCCGATGCCGGAATGCTGATCGATTCCATTCAGCGTTATCTGGGATTATCCGTGACCATTGCCGCGAGTGAACCCTTCGAAAGCTGGCAGGACTGGGGCAAGCGCGACGCAGATGCCCGTGAGATGCTCAGTCTGTCCTTTTACAATGAGGAACAAAATCTCTTCCGGGAGAAGCTTCCGGAACCGGCGCTCCCCTTGTCACTGCTTGCCTGGAAGAGGGACATCGTCCGGCAGCTGAGCTGTTTTCAGTGGGAGGATGCTGAACGGATGCTGGATATGCTGCCTGAATTGCAGCCGTATCCCAGACCGGCGCTGCTGCTTAATCTGCTCGCTGATGTGATGTTTCAGCTGAACCGCATCCGCGAGAGGATGGGGATTCGAACGGATCAGGAAGAAGGGGAGGGAGCCGGTGCTGTCCTGTCAGACTGCTGTACGTTATCGGCATGCGTCGAAGCCATCCGCAGCAGCATCAGAAATGCCGGAAAGTGGGGTGGGAGGGGCAATCATCGTAAATATGTGATCGAAGCTGTGGAGATGTACCTGGACGAGCACAGCTTCGAGGAAATCAGCCTGAACGGCGTCTCCGCTCTATTTAATATGAGTCCCGCCCAGCTGAGCCGTCTGTATAAGGAAGAAAAGGGATTGAATTTCAGTGAAGCGGTGCTGGCCGCCAAGGTGGAGCAGGCCGAAAGAATGATGCAAAGCGGCATGTCCTTGACCGATATCGCCGATAAGCTCGGTTATCTGAATCCCAGTTCATTTACCCGGATGTTCAAGAAAGCAAGAGGCGTGGCTCCGTCTTATTACACAGGATCGCAATCGCTGTAAAAAATGTCAAGCTTCGCGCAAAAATGGTCAAGTACCATGAAGAACCTGTGAAATGTGATAAGCCCTTACACCGATGCTGTCATTCTAATCCGGATGGCAGCCCTTTACAATGAAGATAACTTCAAGGGGCTGTTGATCTGTGGCCGGTGGCAGGATACCTTACGCCTGCTCCGGTGATAGTGCCATCAGCATCTTGAATATTCGCTCAAAGAGGGGGAGCATTTCATGAGGTTTAAAACCATTCTGACAGCAGCCGTTTCCTCAGTCATTGTATTGGCGCTGGCTGCCTGTTCAGGGTCTTCCGGTACGAAGGAAGGCTCCGGCGCAAATGGCGATTCGTCCAAGCAGAAGGTAAACATCGTCTTCTGGAATACGGGATATCCGACCGTGGACGAGAATAACAAGTCCAAGAAGAAAGAGGACTTCTACATCTATCAGGCGATCAAGCGCTATGAGACCGCGCACCCGGAGGTGTCCATCGAAGTGCAGGATGTGCCCTCCGGAGATGAGCTGTTCACCAAGTTTCAGACTGCCGGCATTGCCAAGAACGGTCCCGATATGACCGTCATCTGGTCGGGAACCTACATGCTGAGATTCAAGCAGTTTCTTGAACCGCTCAGCGGCTATTTTACCCCGGAGGAGAAAAGCAGGATTGTCGGCTGGGACGCGGGAACCGAAGGCTTCAAGGAGGGCGGCGAGGTATACGGCGTGCCATTCTCGACAGACGGGACCTTCGGGCTCCTGTACAACAAGAAAATATTAGCCGATGCAGGCGTCGACCTCGAGGCACACCCATTGAAGAATTTTAATGACTTCGAGGAGATGCTTCTCAAGATCAAGAGCAAAGGAGTGACTCCGCTCGGCCTGAAGGATCCGGATACGTTCTATCATATCCCTAATTACTGGATTGCCCAGACGGTAGGCTCAGCTGGTCTTGAGGATCTGGTCAGCGGCAAGAAAAATTTCTCCGACCCGCAGCTCGTTCCAATCATCAAAGCGTGGAACGACATGTATGCGAAGGACCTGGTTATTTCCGACCAGTCTGACCAGTCCCTGCAGCTGTTCTACCAGGGGCAGGTTGCCATGGTAGCCGGAGGCAACGGTGCTATCGCCAATGCCCGCAAAGCGCTGGGGGATGATCTGGGTATGATGAAGGTTCCCGATTTCAACGATCAGGTCCTCATTCATGACGGCGGGGTTGGCGGAGTCGGCGCTACATTCGTTGTAACCAATTATTCGAAGAAAAAGCAGGAGGCCGTCGACTTTATCAAGTTTCTGATGAGCAAAGAAGAGCAGGTCAACAAAATCGAGAGCGGTGAAGCGGGCTTATCCGTAGTCAAGGATGTCGATGTTTCGCAGATGGCATCCGAGCCGCTGATTCTCGAGCAGCAGGAGTGGGCCAATGAGCCGAGCACCATTTTCTGGCCGGATAATGTATACCCCGCTGAGCTGACCAGCGAAATCTCTTCCTTGCAGTCGCTCGCGATGACAGGCAAAATGACGGCCGAGGAGTTCATGGGCAAGATCGACCAAAAGCGCGATGAGCTGCTGAAAAGCAGCCGGTAAGCAATCGAAGGGAGTGCTTCCTCCGTTTGTCCGGAGGGAGGGAGCATTGCCCAGCGGAAGGAGGAATAATATGGGCTTGAGAAGGGAAAGCCTGCATGGCTATTTGTCCCTGCTGCCTGCTTTTATACTGCTGGCCGTATTTATCGGCTACCCGACTCTCAACACATTCTATCACAGCTTCACGGAATGGGACGGTGTCAGCTCCCGCTTTGTCGGGTGGGATAATTTTCTCCGGATCATTCACAGCGGTGACTTGCTTCTGATGCTCCGGAATAATCTTATCTTCCTGCTGTCCGTCCCGGGCATTCTGATTCTGTCGCTCATCGTTTCGGTTCTGCTGTTCGAAGAGGTTCCAGGGTGGAGGTTCTTTCGCTCCGTATATTACCTGCCGACTATTCTATCGTCTGTCGTTATCGGTTTTCTGATCAAATCGATGTTTGCCAGCAAAGGTATTGTCAATTCACTGCTTGAAGATATCGGGCTCGGTCATCTGGTTGTCGATTGGCTGAATTACGTTCCGACCGAGTTTATGATATTGATTTTCTGCTTTTATTGGCAGACGCTGGGACAGGGAACGCTGATTTTTCTGTCCGGCATGTCCACCATATCCGGGGAGATATATGAAGCGGTCATCATGGACGGCGCGAGCTTCCGGCAGAGACTGTTCAAGATCACGATCCCGCTCTTGTACCCCACCTTATTTTATTTTACATGCATCAACGTCATCTATGTATTCGTAGGAATGTTCGGACTTGTCTATTCCATCACGGGAGGCGGACCTGGCTATGAAACGACTCCTATCGAATTTATGATTTATTTGCAGGCTTTCCAAAGCGGCAATATGGGCTATGCCAGCGCGCTTTCGCTGTTTCTCTTCGTAATCGTCGTGCTGATCACCTGGGTGCAGCTTAAAATCTCTGACAGGGTGAGCAATTGAGGGGGGATTAACATGAACCGTACGTCCAATCGTTTCGTCCGCTTCATCCTGGTTGTTATCCTGACGCTGGTTGCTGTAGTGGCCGTTTATCCCCTCGCCTATATGCTGCTGAGCAGTATGAAAACGTCGATTGAATTTATCCGGAATCCGATCGCTTGGCCAAAAACGTTCTATTTCGATAATTTTCAGGCGCTGTATTACCGTTTTTCATTGTTAAGATTATTCGGCAATACGCTCGTCAGCGTGGGGGGCGCATTGATCCTGTCGCTTGTGCTGTCCGTGCCTGCAGCCTTTGCGTTCGCCAAGCTGCGTTTCCGGTTCAAGAATTCGCTCTATATGACCATGATCGGGATGATGACCGTGCCGGGCATTACCTTTATCTTGCCGAATTTCCTGCTCATGTCGCGGCTCGGATGGGTTAATCATTTTGCTTCTGTCATTGTGATCTGGGGAGTTACCTCAATCCCGGGAAATGTATTCCTGCTCAGGGCGCTGCTGCACAGCTTGCCCAATGAAATTCTGGAGGCGGTCAGGATCGATGGCGCCGGCTATTTGCAGGTCCTTCTAAGGGTGGTCGTTCCTTTGAGCCTGCCGGGCCTGGCGACGGTGTCCATCTTCAACGCCACGGCCTGGTGGAATGATTTGCTCACACCGCTTGTATATCTGCAGTCCGATGAGATGAAGACGATGACAGTTGCGGTCGCCACCATTCTGGGGAGATTCAGCTCCGATTATCCGCTGCTGCTGACAGGGCTCCTGATGACAGCGCTGCCGCCGGTGCTGATCTACATCCTGCTGCAGGGCTACATCCGCAAAGGGCTCGTTATCGGTGCGATTAAATGACTGACGTGAATTCGTAAGAGGAGGTTAGCAAGAAAAATGACAAACCGGCAAGGAAGACTGGAAGGGAAGGCCGCGATCATAACCGGAGCCGCATCCGGAATTGGTAAAGGCACAGCTCTGCTTTTTGCGGAAGAGGGCTGCCGCCTGGCATTGGTTGACCGTAATGAGGAAAAGCTGCTGGAAACCGCGGAAGAGATTAAAGCGCTGGGAGGGGAATGCATTGTCATAGCCGGCGACGTCTCCTCGTCGCTAACGGCCGAACGGGCTGTGAGCGCTGCCGTGAGTGCGTTCGGAGGCCTTGACATTGTATTCAACAATGCCGGCATCATGCCGATCGGAGATATTGTCGATTATCCGGAGGAAACCTGGGACGATGTGATGAGTGTTAATTTGAAGTCGATGTTTCTGATGTGCAAGAAGGCGATTCCGGAGCTGCTCAAACGGGGCAAGGGCTCGATTATTAACACCTCCTCCGTGATGGCCTCGCTGACCGAGCCCGGCCATGGCGCCTATACGGCTTCCAAAGCCGGAATTATCGGACTTACGAAGGAAATTGCCGTCTCTTATGCCGAACGCGGAATCCGCTGCAATGCAATCTGTCCGGGCTGGGTGGAGACGGACATGAATGTGAAGCTGGCGGAAAGCATGGGCGGCATGGATAAGCTGTATCCGGTCATTAAACAGCAGCAGCCGCTTGGCCGCATGGCAACGACACGCGAGGTGGGATATGCGGTACTGTTCCTCGCTTCGGATGAGGCATCCGCTGTTACCGGCTCCTGTCTTTATGTCGACGGGGCATCTTCCGCCTCGATTTAACTTTCAAGCCATTATTTCATTATTAACCTCGGAGGAGATTATTTCATGGCAAAAATAAGTATTATCGGCGCCGGGACAGCTATGTTCTCGTTAAGTCTGATCCGCGATATTTGCCTGACGCCCAATCTTGAAGGAAGTACGATCAGCTTTATGGACATTGACGAGGGACGTCTCGAGAGTGCCTATGCCTTGGCTCTGCGTTATGCCGAGGAGTCGGGAATCAAGCTGAAGCTGGAAAAGACGCTGGACCGCCGGGAATCGATCCGGGGAGCGGACTTCGTTATCAATGCTGCGCTTGTGGGCGGGCATCGGCGGCTGAAGGACGGCTGGGCTGTCGCCCGCAAGCACGGGTACCGCTTCGGCGGCAGCCTGCATGTGATGCATGATGAAGGATTCTGGATCAACCACTGCCAGCTGGAGCTGATGGAGGACATCCTGAACGACATTCTGGAAATCAGTCCGGATGCCTGGTATATGCTGGTGGCCAATCCGGTCATGGCCGGCGTAACCTATCTCCGCCGCAAGTACCCGCAGACCAGGATTGCCGGCTTCTGTCACGGCTCGAACGGCGTGAGATATGTGGCACGGACGCTTGGCCTCGATCCGCAGCACATTACCTTTGAAGTGCCGGGCGTTAACCATTTCATCTGGCTGACCGAGTTCCGGTATAAAGGGCAGGATGCCTTCCCGATTCTCGACAAGTGGATCGAGGAGCAGTCGGAGGCGTATTTCAAGACATGCCGAATCAGCGACGGAATGGGGCCGAAGGCCATTGATTTATACAAGAAGTTCGGCGTATTTCCGATCGGCGATACTGGCAATCCGGGCGGAGGGGCGTGGCCATTCTGGCATCATGCCGACGATGAGACGGAGAAGCGGTACCGAGAAGATCCGGAAGAGTGGTATCAGGGCTATTTCCGCCACGGTATCGACGACGTCAAGCTAATCAAGGATGTGTCGGATAATCTGGACCGCAGAGTAACGGACGCATTTCCGCCGAAGCATTCAACGGAGCCGATGATTCCGTTCATCGAGGCAATCGCCTGCGATGTGCCGAGAATTATGATCCTTAATATTTTGAACGACGGGAATTTCGTTCCCGGCATTCCCCTGGATTTCCAGGTGGAGGTTCCCTGCTACGTAAGCGCAATCGGAGTCGAGGGGATCAAGACGAAAGGGCTGCCGCAGCCGGTGATCCATTATGCGCTCCGCGATCGCGTCGCCCCGGTGGAGCAGGAGCTCTGCGCCTACCGGAGCGGGAAGATCGATGACCTGCTCGCACTCATAATGATGGACCCGTGGACGCGCTCGGAGGCCCAGGCCAGAGAATTGATCGATGATATGCTGTCGCTGCCGTATTTGGACAATATGAGAAAGCATTATGGGCTGTAGAAGAGAATGGAGGCTTACGAAATGAATGATCAGGAAATGTTCCGCCGGATGCGCGAGTCGCTGTATACCGGAGTGATTTGCGACACGCTCGATGACCTGGGCTATCGCAATCAGGCGATGCGGGAAACCATCCGTCCGCTTAACCAGGAATGGGTCGTTGTCGGCCGGGCCAAAACGATTCTGGCGGTGGATGTCTACCATGTCAGCGGCAATCCGTATGAGAAGGAAATCGCCGCTGTGGACAGCATTTTGCCGGATGAGGTCGTCATCGCCTGCACAAACCGGTCAACGCAGAACGGCCTGTGGGGCGAACTGCTGTCTACGGCCTCCAAGGTAAGGGGGGCGACGGGCGCCATCATTGACGGCTTGATCCGTGATTCGAAAATGATTGTCGAGCTGGATTTTCCCGTTTACTGTACAGGAACCAAGCCCGTTGACTCCAGGGGCCGGGGGCTGGTCATCGATTATGACTGCCCTGTCGATTGCGGAGGAGTCATTGTCCATCCGAACGATGTCGTATTTGCCGACAGGGATGGCGTGGTCATTATTCCCAAAGACATTGCGCTTGAGGTGGTGACCGGTGCTCTGGATAAGGCAACGCGGGAGAATCATACCCGGGAAGAGCTGCTTGCCGGGAAATATTTAAGGGACGTTTACGAGAAGTACGGCGTTCTGTAGAAAGGAGACACCGCCTACGTGAATTCCATTGAATCTATCATGTTCCACGGAGAACCGGCAGTCAAAGCGCAAAACGGGCACATATCCGTTGTTCTGGTGCCGGGATGGGGCAGCAATCTGGTCTCCATGCAGCTTAAAAGCAGGCAGCTTGAGCTGCTCAGGGTTCCAGGGAGCCGCGGGGAGTATGAAGCGGTTCCCGTGCTCTACGGCATTCCGATCCTGTTCCCTCCCAATCGGATCGCAGATGGATGCTTCGAGTTCAACGGCAGAACCTATCAATTTGAAATCAACGAGCCGGCGGAGCACAACCATTCCCACGGGCTTGTGTTCGACAAGCGGTGGGAGCTGGTTAGAGCCGAAGAGGAGGAGGGACGGCTCATACTGGAAACGGAAATCCGCTCAGACGGGAACGATGAAATCCTGTCGCAGTTTCCCCATCTGTTCACGATTCGCGTCCGCTACATTGTTGAACGGAACATATTGACCATGGAGACTACCGTTACGAACCGTGACGCCAGTCCGTTCCCCTGGGGGCTTGGGTATCACACGACCTTCAACTTTCCGGCTGCACTGGATGGAGATATCGCGCAATGCCGGTTCTCACTGAACGCCGTCAAGCAGTGGGTGCTTGACGGGCGTTTTCTGCCTACCGGAGAACTGCAGAACATCTCTTATGCAGACGAGCTGATGCAGGGGAAAACCCTGATCGGTCACGCGCTTGACGACGCATTCATGGCGGCCGGATCCGGAAACAACGAGGCGGTACTGACCGACGACAGCTCCGGAATCCGCATCGTATACCGATGCGACAGCTATTTCAAGCACTGGGTTGTTTACAATGACGACGCCAACCAGGGCTATCTCTGTCCTGAGCCCTATACATGGATTACCAATGCGCCAAACCTGTCTCTGCCTCCCGAGCTGACGGGCTTTCGCGTTCTGCATCCGGGGGAAAGCGTTACAGCGGCAGCCAAAATTATGGTCGAGGAGCGGATGCCACGATGAATTTGCGCAGCGGAGAATGGTTCAACCATCAATCCGTGGAAACCCGATTCCAGCATTTGTCGGCGATGCGCGCCAATGGGCATGCGCCTGAATCATTCCTGGGCAAACCGATTATCGGGATATTTAATTCATGGAGTGATCTGAACAGCTGCAACGCTCCCCATAAGGAACTGGTGGAATTCGTAAAACGGGGGGTGCTCATGAACGGAGGCTATCCGATCGAGGTTCATACCATTACGACGCCTTCCGATTTCATGAAGCCCTCCGATTTGCCCTATCGGAACCTGATGGCGATGGATGTTGAGGAAACGATCCGCTCGCAGCCTTTCGACGGAGTCGTACTGCTGTGCGAATGCGATAAGACGACCCCCGCCCAGCTGATGGGTGCTGCCAGCTGTGATTTACCGACATTGCAGCTTGCGGCGGGACACCGCGCCTCAGGGGTATTCAGGGGCAAAACAGTCAACTATGGAACCGACCTTTGGAAGTATATGGACGATTATAAAGCCGGACTGCTGAGCGAGGAGGAATTGAGCCAGCTCGAGAAATGTATTTCTTGCACGCAGGGAGGGTGTCCCGTAATGGGGACAGCCTCCACGATGAAGAGCATCTCGGAGATGCTGGGTATGATGCTTCCGGGCACATCGGGCATACCGGCCGTACATGCAAGGCGAAAGACCGCTGCCGAGGAGACGGGCAAGCGGATCGTAGATATGGTGCGCGAGAATCTGACGCCGTCCCGGCTGATGACAGAAGCGGCCTTCGACAACGCCATCCGGCTGATGGCGGCGATCGGAGGCTCCACCAATGCGGTGCTCCACCTGACAGCGATTGCCGGACGGCTTGGCATTACCATCCCTCTCGAGCGCTATGAACAGCTCTCCCGGAACATTCCGCTTATCGTCAATCTGCAGCCTAGCGGCGCTTACGGGATGGATGACTTCTTTCATGCCGGCGGTCTGGCCGCAGTTATTCACAGCTTGCTGCCCTTACTCGATACATCATGCCTGACTGCGCTCGGGACCCCGATCCGCGATGCATACCCGGCTCGATCTGAGCTTCCGGATGTTATTTCCACATTGGATGAGCCGTTCAAAGACAACGCGGGCTTGCAGATATTGAAAGGGAATCTGGCACCGGACGGAGCGGTGCTCAAACGCTCCGCGAGCTCTCTCTGCAAGGCCCGACATAGAGGGAGAGCCATTGTATTTGATGATTATGAACGGATGCTGGATGAAATGGACCACGAGGATCTGGAGGTCGACCGGGACTCCGTGCTGGTTCTGCGCAATTGCGGCCCTTCGGGTGCCGGAATGCCGGAATGGGGAGCGCTGCCCATTCCCCGCAAGCTGCTGCAATCCGGTATCAGGGATATGGTTCGCATCAGCGATGCCCGAATGAGCGGAACGAGTTATGGAACGGTTATCCTCCACGTGTCCCCGGAATCGCAGGTTGGGGGTCCGCTGGCAGCCGTCCGGAATGGCGATTGGATCGAAGTCGATCTGGAGCGGGGAACGCTGCATCTTGACGTTCCTGATGCGGAAATCCGCGAGCGGCTCCTTAAGTGGATGCCATCGCGAGTCCACGCACGCGGATATCTGCGCCTGTTCGCCGATCATGTCCTGCAGGCGCACGAAGGCTGCGACCTGGACTTTCTGCGCCCGCTTACAAAAGATGAGGCTGTTTTCGTTCCCCCGATCGTGGGGAGAGGGTGAGCAGTTGATTTTGATTAAACCATGGAACAGGACCTTCACGGAGGTCCTGTTTTTTTCCTTACGGATATCGGGAAGGAAGAAGCCAAACAAAATGGGGAGGCTGGACGATGAAACAAAGTCTGCTGCGCAAGATGATTACCGGGTACGTCATCGTTATCCTCATTCCGACGTTGTCCGTCGGGTGGATCTTCTATCAGCAGATGTACCGGAATATCAAGAACAGTTATGCGATGAATCAGCAGGAAGTTGCCGCACAGGTGGCGGCGAATGTGGATGTGAAGCTGGCGCAGGTGCAGTCCTTGTACTTTTTGCTTCAGTTCAACCGCGAGCTGATCGAATTCCTGTCGGGAGACATCCGTTCAGAGAAGGAGCAGCTCAATCGTTTTATCCGCCATATTCGTCCATTGCTTTCATACGCGGCATTGGGAAATTCAATTGTCAATTCGATTACCGTTTATAAGGAAGATGAGAGCTTGCTCTCGTTCCGGCCTGAGATTATCTCATTGAAGGAATCGGAACGGGATATCCGTGCGGCTCTTCAAGCGAATGACAATTTGCCGCTGGACCGTGGTAAATGGTATTACCAGATTGACAGCAGCAGCGAGATCAGTTGGTATTATTACCGGAAATTATATGATAACAATTTTTCCGGCAAGGTCGGTTTGATCGAGGTGCAGCTGAAAGGCCCTTCGATTCTGGAGCCGTTCGAAGGGATCAAACCGGGAACAGGTGGAGGCCTGTACCTGGTCGATTCCTCCGGCAAGGCCGTTTATGAGCAGAGCCGGAATAGTCCGCACGAGGACATCATCCGCGGTGAGATCGCTGTTTTGTCTGGAAAGGAAGGCGGTTATAGGTTTTTTCGTTCCGAAGGCAGGGGTATGCTCGCCACCAAAGTTCCGCTTCGAGAGTTTGAATTGTCTGCGATTATTATCACCCCCGTTGAGAATGCGTATGGGCTGAAGTCCGGATATCGTTATGGGATGCTGGGAATCGTCTTTCTGCTCCTGCTGATTCTGTCCTTCGCCTATTATTTGTTTTCATTGTCCGTAAGCCGCCGGATATTGAAGCTTGCACGCCACATGAGGATAACCCCCTTGCGGATTCCCGCTCTATATGACGGAAAGATATACACGGATGAAATCGGCCTTCTAGCGGCCTCTTTTAATTCGATGATCGGCCGTATTCACGAACTCGTGCAATCGGTGGCCAATGCCGAAATCAAACAAAAGGAAGCGGCGTTTCTCGCTTTGCAGGCTCAAATACAGCCGCACTTTATCTTTAACACGCTCGAGACGATCAGATCGCGCGCCGAAGCCAATGGAGATGCTGACATTGAAGATATGTCCTGCACGCTGGGGCAGCTCATTCGCTACAGCATCTCCCCGAATCGCTCCGATGCCACGCTTGCGGATGAAATCCGAAATGTGGAGAACTATCTGAAAATCCAGCGCATCAGGTTTGGACCCCGATTGTCGTACAATCTGCCCGATTTTGCCGATGTGCCGTCTGTTCCTTGTCCGAAATACATTCTGCAGCCTCTCGTCGAAAACAGCATCCGCCACGGAATATCCAACCGCCGGAGACCGGGGATTGTAACTGTCGCCATTCAACAGGACGAGGACAGTTATTGGGTGAGGATCACTGATAACGGCGCGGGGATTCTTCCGGATAGGCTGAACAAGCTGCGGCGAATGTTGGACAGCGGGATGATGGAGGCCGATTTCAACAGCTCGGGCCATGGAATCGGCCTGCTGAATGTACACCAGAGAATCCAAAGCTATTACGGTTTTTCCTCGGGCATCCTGCTCGAGAGCGGGGGAGATAATGGTGCCGTCTGCATGATTCGAATATGCAAAGGAGGGATGCCTTCGTGATCGTGATGGTGGTGGAGGATGAGCCGGAAATTCTGCAATCGCTGATGCGGATGATAGCCAGTCAGATCGAAATAGTCTCATCGGTCATTGGAGCAGAGGATAGCTTCGAAGCGCTGGATAAAATGCGGTCCGTTTCGCCGGATCTGCTCGTTACGGATATTCATATGCCGGAAATGACGGGACTTGAGCTGATCGACAAGGCCAAGCGGCTTGGCAAGTGCGGGCGATTCGCCATTTTGACAGGCTATAGCGATTTTGCATACGCCCGGCAGGCAATTCGGTTGTCTGTGGAAGATTATTTGCTCAAGCCCGTAAACAGGGAAGAACTCTTCAGACTTCTTCGGAACGTATATGATCACCTTCATCCTGCAAGGGAAATGAAATCGAAACCGCAATCCGGGCTGCGTCCAGATGAGATGCCCGTCAGTGCGGGGGAAGAAATGCCGGCAGGCAGAGCCGTGCAAAAAGCGCTGGCATACATCAACCAGCATTATACGGAGGATCTTGCGCTGGAGCAGGTGGCTGAAGCGGCCAGCGTTCATCCCAACTATCTGGTCCACCTGCTCAAAAAGGAAAGGGGAGTAACCTTTCTCCACTATCTGCAGCGAATTCGGGTGGACATGGCAGTTCAGCTTCTGACATGCGGCGAAATGCTCACAGTAGCGGAAATCGGTAGAATGGTCGGGTTTGAGAACACCCGCAATTTCTTCAAAGTGTTCAAGCGCCATGAAGGGGTGGCTCCGGGTCAATATCGGATGCAGCACGCGCTCCCTCCGGAGCATCTTTAGATCGGACATCTATTCTTCAGAATGGTCTCTTTCATCAGATGAAACAGCATATTAAACTATTTTTAACATACTGAACACAATATCCGGTACTGAACACATCCGGGAAGGCAGGTCGCAGAACTGAAAATCGCTTAATCGGTATGTAAACTCGAAAGGAGGATTATTCATGACAAAAAAACATGGGCAGGTTCCCGGACTGATCATGCTCCTCGCGTTCTGTGTGCTGCTTCTCCCCGCCTGCACGTCGAGCCCGAACAAGCCGGAAGCAAACGCTCAGCCTGAGAGCGGCGGGGAAGGAACAACGCAGACGGCAGGAGGTGAAGCGGATCGAGAGCTCTACACCATCAAGATCTTCATCGACAGCGGAAACGCACAGGCTGCATCGGTCATAAAACGCAGTGATGAAACGCCGGTCGGCAAGATTATTAAGGAGAAGTTTAATATCGTCTTCGAGTATGTGCCTTTCAGCGGCAATTACATCGACAAGCTGAATCTTATGCTTGCCGGAGGCGATTATCCCGAACTGCTCCGGATAGAGGGGCAGACTACTGTCGAGAAATACATTGCTGCCGGAGCGCTCCTCCCGCTTGACGATTACATCAGGAGTGCGCCGAACTTCAGCAATTTGTACAAGGATGCGCTCCCTTTTTGGCGAATAGCCGGAAACGGCAAGGTATACAACTGGAACTACGGGCTGCCCATTGACGCTTCTCTTAACCCCGAGAATAACGACATTTTGATCCGGCGTGATATTCTCGAGGAAGCAGGCTGGCCGGAAATACTGTCCACCGATGATTATGTGAAGCTCATATCGGACGCAATGAAGAAGCATCCCGAGACGAACGGCAAGAAAACGATCGGCCTGGCTGCTGCATTCGGCGAGTCATACGGCATTCTGGGCATCTCTACGGCGATGACCGAAAAGGGCGGCAGATACATCAAGGTTGGCAGCCGGACCGCCTTGTGGGATGCGATCGATAACAAGTTCGTCGACCAGTTTTTGAATGAGTATAATATCGACGGCTACCGTTTCTTTAATCAATTGTACCGGGAAGGCGCCTTCGACAAGGAAAGCTTTACCGACAAAGTGGATCAGGTCGTAGCCAAGATGCAGGATGGGCGCGCGCTGGCTGTCTGGTATTCAGCCGGTCTGGCAACATCGGTCAACCTTGCGTTTGAGAATGCCGGGACACCGCAATATGAATATATCAATATGCCGATCAAATCGCCAAAGCAGATCGAACGGGGCGACGAGCGCATTTATCTGTCGGGCTTGACCAGAGCCTTCGACCAGGTGGGCATTACCAAGAACGCGAAGCATCCGGAGCGGATCTTTGAACTGGTTGAATGGGCAAGCTCGACGGAAGGGCAGCTGCTGCTGCAAAGCGGTATCGAAGGTGTTCACTACACGATCGAGGATGGCAAACGGGTACCGACGGAAGCTTTCAGAGAAGGCGTCAGGGAGGACCCGCTTTATACGGCCAAGCAAGGTATCGGCATGCTGCCCCTGCTGGGATTGGTCAACGCCGGGTCGCCGACTGATGGCCAGCATTTCTCCCTGCTGAGCATCCAGTCGGTAAAAGATGACCTGCTGCCGAAGGGCGTTATGGACGCATACAGGGCGATGGGCTGGAAAACGTCGAAGGATTGGTGGTTCGAGAACGGCAAGGAAGTGAAGATCGGCCTGGCGCCAAGCATCGTTATCGATCCTACGACCCCGCTTGGCGCGACCGAGCAGAAAATGATCGATCAGCGGGTTAAGAATACGGCACAGCTGATCATGACCGAAAGCGATGCGGAATTTGATAAGATGCTTGAAAATATTAAAACCGCCTATGAAAAACTGAATCCGAAAGAGGTTATCGACTCTTACAATCAGATGTACACGGACGGCATGAAGGAACTGGAGAAGTACAAGCAGTAACGTAAAAGTGAATAACGGTGACAGCGGGTATCGAATCCGGTACCCGTCGATCCTATTAAGGAGGCGCCAATGGCCAAAGCGACTTTGCTCGAATCAGGAACGCAATACGCTTCTTCGCGCCGGCTGGTCATAAAGCTTCGACGGCAGAAGTACCTTTTTCTGATGCTGATCCCCGGCCTGATCGTCGTCTTCACGTTCAGTTACCTCACGCTGGCAGGATGGATTATGGCGTTCAAAGATTACCGGGTCGGTCTCAATTTGTGGAAAGCGGAATGGACGGGATTCTATCAGTTCAAGTCATTTCTGATGCAAAGCAGCGATTATATCTATTTGCTGCGCAATACGCTTGCGATGAATATATCCATGCTTCTGGTAAATCTGATTGCCGCATTCCTGTTTGCGGTTCTTATCAACGAGATCCGGTCGGGATGGTTTTCACGGCTCGTTCAGACCCTGTCATTCTTTCCTTTCTTTGTCTCATGGGTGATCGTATACGCCATCATGCACTCGCTGTTCGCTGTCTCGACCGGAGCCGTCAATCTTAGCCTTGTGAATCTCGGCGTGTTGAATGAAGGACTGGATCTGCTTGGGAGCCCGCAATATGCCTGGCTGCTGGCAATCGGCATCATGCTGTGGAAGACGCTCGGCTATAATGGCGTCATATTTATCGCAGCCATTGCGTCGATTGATGCGGATCAATACGAGGCCGCTGATATGGACGGAGCGACCCGGATTCAAAAAATCATGCATATTACCATTCCCAACCTGCTGCCCACACTGATCGTTCTGCTCATCATTAACAGCGGATGGATTCTGAATTCCAATTTCGAGTTCTACTTCTTGTTTACGAATCCGACGAACTGGTCCAGGATGGAGGTTCTGGATATGTATATTTATAAAAATGGCCTGCAGTTAACGAACTATTCTTACGCGACAGCGGTAGGCATCATCAAGACATTGGTCAGCATTCTCATTGTCGTGGGTGTCAACATACTATCCAGAAAGACGACCGGCAAATCCATCATGTAAAGGAGGATGAACATGAAACGATGGCAAAGCAGCCTCCTGTTCGATGCGGCCAATTATCTCTTCATGCTCGCCCTTATTTTTATCATGTTTTACCCTTTTCTGTATATTGTCAGCTATTCGCTCAGTACGCCTTCCCGGCTTCCCGAAGGGCTGTTGTTTTGGCCGGCGGGCTTCTCAGCCGACTCGTACCGCGCGGCACTGGAGAATCCCGATATGCTGCATGGCATCCTTGTTTCGGCCTTGCGAACGGTTATCGGTCCGCTTGTAATGGTTGCCGTAACCTCCATGGTCGCTTATGCGTTGACCCGTCAGGACCTTGTAGGCGTGAAGTTTTTCCGCAAGTTTTTTGTACTTACCATGTATTTCAGCAGCGGACTTATTCCGATGTATATTTTGGCCCAAACGCTGCATTTGACCGGCAGCTTTTGGGTATATATCCTTCCCGAAGCGGTTGTCATTTTCTATATGATTCTTATTAAAACCTATATCGAAAGCCTGCCCAGGGAGCTGGAGGAATCGGCTCTGATCGACGGGGCCAACGATCTGTATCTGTATTGGCGGATCATATTCCCGGTATGCGCGCCGGTCATGGCGGCGGTTACCCTGTTCGCAGCCGTGCAGCAGTGGAATTCGTTCATCGATACGGAGATCTATAACGCCATGTCTCCTGAAAACCATACCCTTCAGTATCTGCTTTACCTGACGGTTTCGGCGCAATCGGGCAGCGACCAGCAAATGCAGAACGAGTTCGCCAATCAGGTGACGCCTCAAACGCTGAAGATGGCCGTAACGGTAATTACCGTGCTGCCGATTGCGCTGGTCTATCCGATGCTGCAGCGTTTCTTCACTAAAGGGTTGTTAATTGGTTCCATTAAAGGGTAGATTACTTTGAACAAAGGGGAGATTAACGTGACAGCTCGAAATGCCCCATACGATTTTCCGTCAAGGCGCAGTACGATGTACGCAGCTGAAGGCATGGTGTCCACCTCGAACCCGCTTGCGGCGCAGGCGGGATTGGAGATGCTGAAGAAAGGCGGCAATGCGGTCGATGCGGCGGTTGCGGCGGCAACCGTGCTTGTTGCGGTGGAGCCGAACAATAATGGTATCGGAAGCGATACCTTTGCGCTCCTGTGGACCGGCGGCAAGCTTCATGGTCTCAACTCCAGCGGGCCCGCACCGGCGGCCATTTCGCTTGAAGAGCTGACGAACAAGGGCCACAATACGATGCCTGCTTTCGGTGTCGTTCCGGTAACGGTCCCCGGAGCGCCTGCGGCTTGGGCCGAGCTCTCGGGAAGATTCGGCCGTTTGCCGCTTGCCGAGAGCATGGCTCCAGCAATCGCTTATGCCGAGAACGGCTTTCCGGTTTCTCCATTAACGGCAGCTGCATGGCGGCAAGCTGCGGCTATGTACGGCAGAGCCGGCATTCCCGAAGTGCGGACCTGGTTTGACACATTTACGATCGGGGGGGAAGCGCCCGGAGCCGGCAGCTTGTTTCGCTACCGCGACATGGGAACCACTCTGCGCAGTATCGCGGAAACCGGCGCGAAGTCCTTTTATCAAGGCGACTATGCGGACCGGATCGACCGGTTCATGAAGGAGCATGGCGGATATTTGCACAAATGCGATTTGGAGGCTTACGCGCCGGAATGGGTCGAACCGATATCCGTTTCGTACCGCGGCTGCGAGGTATGGGAGATTCCGCCCAACGGCCAAGGGCTTGTCGCGTTAATGGCGCTCAACCTGCTGAAAGGCTTCGAATTCGATCGGCCGTATACCGTGGATACGCTGCACAAGCAGTTCGAGGCCATCAAATTGGCTTATACCGATGGCAAGGCCTTTATCACGGATCCGCGTGATATGAAGGTCAACGTCAGCGACCTGCTCTCCGACGCTTATGCAGACGAGCGGCGGAAGCTGATTGGCGATAAGGCGCTCCTGCCGGCCCCGGGCCGCCCGCCGAAAGGAGGAACGGTTTATCTTTGCACAGCGGACAGGGAAGGCAGCATGGTATCTCTCATCCAAAGCAATTACATTGGCTTCGGATCTGGCGTGGTCATTCCCGGAACGGGCATCAGTCTGCAGAACCGGGGCCATAACTTCTCGCTGGACCCGGCGCATGACAACTGTCTGCGGCCTGGCAAACGGACCTTCCATACCATCATTCCAGGATTCATTTCGCGGGGAGGCGAGCCGCTGGCACCGTTCGGCGTCGTTGGCGGTTTTATGCAGCCGCAGGGACATGTTCAGACGGTGATGAATATGGTTGATTTCGGCATGGACCCGCAGCAGGCGCTCGATGCCAGCCGTTGGCAGTGGATGAGCGAGCGAACCTTTCACATGGAAGGCGCGCTTCCGCCTGAAACAGTGAGCGCCCTGCTTGAAAAAGGACATCAGTTGTCCGTTGGCCTTCCATTGAACGGAGGCTTCGGCAGGGGGAACATAATCCAGCGCCTGCCCGGGGGCGTGTTTGCCGGCGGATGCGATCCCCGTTCCGACGGTGCGGTCGCAGGCTGGTAGACAGCTCATCGAAACCGCTTCCCTGCTTGATCCTGGACACGGGCAAGTACGTAAAGCTCTGCTATATAAAAAGCGCATGATGACGACTGGAGCAGTGGGCCGTATCATGCGCTATTTGCATAGGTTGGAGGCAAGATATAGAAGATGAATCTAATTACGAAAGCGATCCTTTTCATTCTAGTCCTGATGCTGCCGATTATTGTGATTTATACATTTTCGCAGCAGGAAAGCTCGAACGTCGTCGGAGAGCAAGTCGATCTTGTCAACAAAAACAGGCTGTCATATTACCTGAACCAGCTGGATAGCACGGTCGACCAGGCTTCTTTTTTTTCCATCATCCTCATGAATGATCCTGATATGATCTATTTCGCAACCCGCTATCCCGCTGATAGCGGGTACGATCGGTATGTCGTCCTCAAAACGATCGAAGAGAAGCTGGGACTGTTCAGCGGAGCGGTCGCCAATAAGTGGAACAGCAGGATTACCATTTATTTTCCTCCTTCCCGCACGGTCGTTTCCTCGTATTCACCGGTTGTCAAGTATGATGAGCATGAGATAGGAAAAAGGCTTGCCAACGGATGGACGTATCAAAAAATTTCCGTGAACGGCGCCGAGAAAGGCTCTTTGACCCGTATTTTTTTAAAACCCAATACTTCATTGCATGAGGCATTTTCAAGTCCATATTTAATTGAAATCAATTTGTTTCTTGAGAATATCTCCGCGCTGCTGGACACGTTTAAAACCGAGGGCATCAATGATCCATTCTACTATCATTCTCCCGAGCAGTATGTCCTTAACAGCTCTTCAAACCGGAACGTGACCAAAGAAATCATGAGCAGGCTAGACAATGCCACTCCTGTGAATGAACCGGTGGTGCAGGAAGTAGAAGGTAAAAAATATCGCGTCTACATGATGGCATCCACGCGTATGGACTGGACTCTGATCGATTATATTCCGCTTGCGGAAATTATTGAACCTTTAACAACGAGCAGGAATCTGTTCTATTCCACCGTTGCGATTCTGATGCTGGTGGGTATATTCGCCGCTTTATTATTATATTTTCACATTCAGGTTCCCGTCAGGCTGCTCACAAACGGCGTTCAGCAATTCAAGAGCGGGAAATATTCCACCCGTTTGCCAATTGAAACAAATAGTGATTTTCGCCTGTTGTTTCAAAGCTTTAACGGGATGGCGTCTGAAATTCAGCGTCTGATTGAGAAGGTGTACGTAGCGGAGATCCGATCCAGGGAAGCAATGATGAAGCAGCTTCAGTCCCAGATCAATCCTCATTTTTTATATAATTGCTTCGCGTTTATTGTGAGTATGGCTAAGCTTAAGAAAACCGAAACAGTAGTCGAGATGGGCCACAGTCTGGCGGATTATTACAAGTATGTAACCCATAACGAACAATTGGTGACCAGTGTCAGAGAGGAAATCGCGTTCGTTGTCATTTACCTTGACATTATGAACCTGCAGTTAACCAAGTTTGTATACGATATTCAACTGCAACCTTCCATGAACGAATTAATAATCCCGAGATTGCTCATTCAGCCGATTGTGGAAAATGCGATTGTTCACGGCCTGGAACCCAAACTTGGAGAAGGGACGATCCTGATCACAGGAATCGGGCTTCACGACAAATACATCATAACCGTGGAGGATGACGGCGTTGGTCTTGACGAAGAAGGAATTGCATGGTTAAACGATTCTGTCATACAGCCGGAGAAGCAAGGAACGAGCACGGGAATGTGGAATGTGCAGCAGCGTCTATCTCATTATTTCGGCGAGGGGTCCAGGCTGCAGATCGGCGCATCTTCGCTGGGGGGTCTGAAGGTACAATTGTCCTGGACCCAACGAAGCGGCCAGATTAAGGAGAAGGAAGGTGAGAGTGGATGTATACGATACTAATCGTCGATGATCACAAGCATATTGTCGATAGTATGTGCGCCACTATACACTGGGAGGCCATGAACATTCTGAGCATTCATAAGGCTTATTCCGCTGTAGAGGCCTTCGAAATCATTAAGACAACGCAGATTCACATTCTGCTGACGGATATCCGCATGCCCGGAATGTCCGGGCTGGAATTAATCGAACGGGCGCAGCGGCTGCTGCCGCATATTCAATGTGTTCTGCTTACGGGCTATGCCCATTTCGAATACGCCAGGAAAGCAGTTGAGCTAAGAGCGGTCGACTATTTGATCAAGCCGGTCCGGGATGAAGAAATTTGCAGAGTTATCGGAAAAATTACCGAGCAACTGGAAGAATCGAGTGTTTCGATAAAGAAAAACAGATGGATCCGGCAGAATCTGCCGCTGCTGAAATCCGGGTTTCCGGGCGAGCCGATAGAGGGTAGGCCGGTCAACGGAAGCCGCTTCAGTTCTGTGAATTCGCCACCCCCCCAGAAGCTGGATTCATTAAAAACGGTCATTCAGCCCCCCACGCTTATGCAGCTCATAGAATCCAATCATATTAGCGGAGTGGGCGACAAACTGGAATCTATTTTCAAGGAGATAGATACAAAATGGCCATGCTCCCGCACCCATTTAACGGAAGCTTATTTTCACATCATCGGCGGATTCGTCCATCTGGCGCACAAGAATGGCGTGATGCTGGAGGAAATTACGGGCAATCATAACATTTCCGGGCGTGCGGCCCTGTTCCGCAGCCTGCAGCATTTAAAGGAATGGTCGATGCTGATCTATTCCCTGTTGAAGGAACATATTCAACCGACCGAGCAGTCCGCTTCCCATATCAAAATAGTCGAGGGCATCCATTCGTATATTAAAGAGCACTTGGCAGATAATGTTACGCTTGCCGCAATTGCGGATCATGTTTATTTTCATCCGGGCTATTTATCAAAAATATACAAGGAAGCGACGGGGATCAATATAAGCGACTTTATCTTGGCGGAGCGAATGGAGAAGGCCCGTCTATTATTGGAGGAAAGTCATATGAAAATTTACGAGATTACCAAAAAAGTCGGCTATCAAAGCGTTCAGCATTTCATCCGGGAATTTAAAAAGTATTACGGCATCACACCCAAAAATTATCGCTGCCGGCCCGACTAACGTAAATCATCTCCTGAATTGCCGTTCATCTTTCTGAACATCCCATCATTTTATTCCTCCACGGACTGTTCCATAATTTAAGAGTACACCATTTCAAAACAAAGGAGGATTTGCATGAGTAATATTCGCAAGTGGTTGTCATTAACGATGATGTTTACAATGGTCATCGTGTTGCTTGCAGGGTGCACCGGCGGGGACAATAAGGCAGAGGATATCGATACCGGCGAGACTCCTGCCCCATCCGGGACCGGCACAACAACCGGGAATTCTGACGGCGAAGGCACAGCTGAAGGGAATTCCACCGGGACGGAATCGTACATGTTTAAAAAATACGAAGCACCGGTGACGATTACATCGGCACAAGCATTACGCGAAAGCGATACACTCCTTCCAGGCGATACGCCGGAGGATAATCCGATGAGTCGTTGGTTGAGAGACAATATGGGCGTTACACTTAAATACAAGTGGTTATTAACGGACCAGAATGACGCCCTGGCGACTAAGATCCGCTTGGCGCTTGCAAGCGGCGAAGAATTGCCCGACGTGCTTTATATTTCGGATACGGTATTGATGAACGAGTTGATCGATGCCGGACGGCTGGAGCCGATTGACGAGGCATATGAGAAATATGCTACAAACCGCATGAGAGAATCCTATGAGAAGAACCCCGAGGTTTGGCGTTATGTAGAAAAAGACGGCAAGAAATGGGGCCTGCCGCAAATTTCCGACGGCATCGTCGGCGACCCGATTATGTGGGTCCGGCAGGACTGGCTGGATGCTGTAGGCATGAAAGCGCCGACGACTCTGGAAGAAGTAGAGGCGACTCTCGCAGCGTTCAAGCAGAAATATCCGGACAAAACGCCACTGGCTTTCTCCGGAAAGAACGGTCTTGCCGGGTATATGGGGGACGTGCACTTCATGTTCGGTCAGACCCAGCCCTATATCTGGGATAAAGGGGAAGACGGGAAACTGCGTTACGGCGCCGTTCAACCGACTGTAAAAGATGGTCTGCTGAAATTAAAAGACTTTTATGCAAGCGGCTACATTCATCCGGAATTCGGAGCGCATGACGAGCAGAAGGCTGCTTCTCTATTTACATCAGGTGAAGCCGGTATGCTCTTCGGCCCTGGATGGATGGGAGGCTGGCCGCTGGCCGATACGGAAGTGAATGTGCCTGGAGCGGTAGTGAAACCGTATCCGCTGCCTTCGGGCGTCGATGGAACGATCGGGCGCACTGGTTCCGCTCTTTCTTATGGCACCTACGTATTCCGCAAAGGGTTTGAATATATGGATGCCGCGTTCCATTATTGGGATATCAGCCTGGGAGTTCAACTGGAGGATCCGAACAGCCCGTTCGCCAATGGCTATGCCGAAGGCTACGATTACATTATGGTCGACGGGAAGCCGCAGTGGGATTTCCCGGACAAACCAACTACGGAGATCGGAAATTATCAATTGTTGGGTTCCGGGAATACGCCGCCGGGTATGATTCAAGGACCGAGCATTTATGAACGTGTGGCAAAAGGCCAGATCGAAAGCGTCTACGAGAAAAAATTGGCTGCCGGAACGGGCAAATTGGTGGTGGACGGCTTTACAGCCGCTCTGTCTCAGCCGAATATCGCCCGGCGAAACCAATTTATCGGCGCTCCGACGGAAACGATGGGTGAGAAGTGGACGCTGCTCAAAAAAATGGAATTAGAGACGTTTTTGAAAATTATTTACAATAAAGCGGACGCAAACGCATTCGACGAATTCGTGGAAGACTGGAAGGCGCAGGGCGGAGATAAAATTACGGAAGAAGTAAATGAGTGGTACCAGCCGTAAAAGAATGAAGGCTGCGGATCTTTGAATGCGGTGGGTGGGGCGCTTCTGTCCCAATCCGCCAGCATTCAAGCTTTTAGAAGTCCGATGAATTATGGGCGGACAATGATAATCGAAGATGGAGCGGATCGCAATGAGTGAGCCTGTTGTACCTGCAACAATGAAAAGCCCGGCAAGACAAACCCTTTCGCAGCGGATGAATTGGACGCGCACCTGGCAGCTTCATTTGTTCCTGCTGCCCTCGGTCATTCTGCTTTTTGTGTACAGCTATATACCGATGGGCGGAATTATGATTGCCTTTCAGGATTACAAGGCGTATACAGGTTTTTTTCATTCGGATTGGGTGGGATTGGAGCACTTTCAAAGCATGTTCGCAAATGAAGAAATCATTACGATTATTTGGAATACACTATTTATCGCAATCGGTAAAATGATTTTAGGCTGGATTACGCCGCTGGTGTTTGCCTTGCTATTAAACGAAGTCAAGATTATGTTCTTCAAAAGAACCATTCAGTCGTTGGTATATCTTCCTCACTTTATGTCATGGGTCATCCTAGCCGGGATACTGACCGATATGCTTTCCCAATCCGGGCTCATCAATCAGTTCATATCCGGCATCGGACTGCCAGCCGTGTTTTTCCTCGGGGATGGCGACTGGTTCCGCTTTACCATGATTTTCAGCGATGTCTGGAAGGAGTTCGGATTCGGCACCATAATTTATCTTGCCGCTCTTGCGGGCGTCAATCCTTCTCTTTATGAAGCGGCGGAAATCGACGGTGCGAGCCGGTGGAAGCAAACCGTTCACGTTACACTGCCTTCGATTATGCCTGTGGGAATAATTATTGCGACATTGTCGCTCGGAAACATCATGAACGCAGGCTTTGACCAGGTATTTAACATGATTAATCCTCTGGTTGCGGATAAGGGAGAAATCATCGATACGTATGTATACGCGGTTGGATTGCAGCAGGGAGCGTTCAGTCTTGCGACAGCGGTGGGACTGTTCAAATCAGTCGTTTCCTTTATTCTGATTGCGGTAACGTACCGTATGGCCACCAAATATGCCAATTACCGCATCTTTTAAAGGAGGGAAGCAGCGTGTACAGTAAAGATCCTCTATACCGGATATTCAACGGCTTCAATATCGTATTTCTATCGATTCTCTCCTTGGTCTGCGTCATGCCGTTAGTGCATGTGTTTGCTGTTTCGCTAAGCTCGAATGCTGCGGCGACCGCGAATCTGGTTACGTTCTGGCCGATCGGATTCAATTTGGATTCCTATGAGAGAACGTTCGGCAGTCCAAGTTTTCTGCATGCTCTGCAGATCAGCGTATATAGAACGGTGCTCGGAACGGCGCTCAGCATGCTGCTATGTCTTCTTGCGGCATATCCCATGTCTAAAGAGGGCAGCTTTTTCAAAGGAAGAACCGTCTATGCGTGGTATTTTGTCATCACCATTTTGTTCAACGGGGGCTTGATCCCCACTTATATTATTGTAAATGAAACAGGACTGCGCAATACGATCTGGGCATTGGTTCTGCCGGGGGCAGTTGCGGTTTTTAACGTTGTGCTGATGATGAATTTCTTCCGGGGGATCCCGAAGGAATTGGACGAAGCGGCGCAGATTGACGGCGCAAGCCACGCCCGGATATTGTTTACCGTTTATTTGCCCATTTCCATGCCATCCATTGCGACGCTTTCGCTATTTTCCATCGTGAGTCACTGGAATTCCTGGTTTGACGGCATGATCTATATGGAAGCGGATATTCAACCTCTGGCCACCATGATTCAATCGCTCGTGAAAAGCCTGGATTATACCAGAATCGGTATTGATCCGACAGAGGTGAAAAGATTATCGGAGCGTTCACTGCGGGCTACCCAGATCTTTATTGGAGCGCTCCCCGTACTTGTGGCGTATCCTTTCCTGCAGAAGTACTTTGTGAAGGGGATGACCCTTGGCTCTGTAAAAGAGTAGCGGCCGAACAGGCTGCTCCGAGCATAAAAGAAGGCTCTCCATAAGTCACCAACTGTGACTAACGGGGAGCCTCTTTTTGGCCTCTATATTCCAGGTTTCCTGGGAGTCCGTTCACTTTTAGGCAGCTAATATGGATATTATCATCATATATTTACGCTTTTGCGTGCGATTCCATCAGATAGTTTCCTGATTGCTCACCAGTACATCCTGCAGTCCGGGCCAATGCATCCACATGTCCGTGAGAGGCGTGCGCCAGTCTTCCCGGATACCGTTATGCAGGATCCTGTAATAGCACGAATACCGGATCAGGTGAGAGGTATTGATTCCTCCGGCATGAACCAATTGATAGTGGGAAATGACAAGATCGCCGGCCTTTCCCGTTATTTGAACGGGATCCGGCAGCTTCAAATTCTGGGAACGGGCTGTCTTGCTGAAGGACTCCTCTGTCAGCAGGACCTCCGGTCCTTTTTCCCGGAAATATTGCTCATAGTCACGGTGAGTGCCAGGATATACAACAAAATTACCCATATTGATTTCCGGTTGGTCGCTCAGCATAATTCCGACGAGCGCGGTGAAGTTTTCTACTATACCTTCACGCAGCTTCAGCATGCCGTCAAGGTGGGCACCAGCGTACGGATTTGGCGGATCCTGATAATCGGGGAAGCGAAGGGCGATTTGCGCGCTTTGAAGCGGGGGATAATTGGTTTGTCCCACAAGGGAGTCAATCAAGGTTCTGGCTGGACTTTTATTATACAAATCCGTGATGGCGGGATGCTTCTCGAGCTCCCTGCAGTAATTCGCTCCGGTGTGATTGGCCGGAATTCCCTTGCCAATGGAGTGATTAATCGATTTCATAGCTTCCGTAATCATTATTTTCGGTACAACGCCGGGAACGACAGTGTAGCCGCTCTCGATCAACTGCAATTTTTGCCGGTAGGTCAACTGCATGACATTTTCCTCCAAACGCAATTGTATGTTCTCACTATTATTGTAGTCTGCGGTATCCGGAGGGAAAATGGCCTGCTTTCAAGAAAATGATTCGTTATTACACATTTAGAAAGCTGCCGGGGATGAAGCGGCAATTTCGGCAGCAGCATAGTTAAATTTTTATGGTTACACCGTTAAGATATTCTATTACGTTCCCGCAAAGGGAGGACTATGCTTATGATGCGGCTAACAGCCACAGATATGACCACATACATCAGGAGGTGATTGAAAGGATAATGGACGGCAAATGACGAATCGATCCAGCAACAAAACCGTTGCCCGGAGAACAACTTCAAAGGAGGCTGCTTATTTTGATAAAACTAAGTAACAAACGTAAGCTGAAGTCTGGAGCGATGGCTGCGGCACTGCTCTTGACCGGACTGGCGCCATGGGTGCCAAGCGCGAATGCGGAAGGGGCGAAGGACAAGCCGATTGAGCAAAGCACTTTTCGCGCAAAGTCATCCTTCGGCAGTGTCCAGGGAACAGATGGCTGGTATTACATGGAAAAGACGGCCGGATCCTATGCCTATTTAAGCAGCTATGGGGAGAAGAAGCCTGCCAAGTGGGAAGACGCTTCCGGCCAGACTTCCGTAAGCGATGATACGTTTCAATCGATTGACGGCAGCGCTGCTGTGAAGAAATGGATCGCGCCGCAGGCGGGCACCGTCGAGATTTCGGGAACTGTTCATAAGACGGACTCGAAGGGTGACGACATCACAGTGGAAGTTTTGAAAAACAAAGCTTCCCTATGGCATCAAACGTTAACGTCCAAATCTGCCGTCAAGCCGAGCGGTGTATCGGATATTCATGTCGAAGCCGGCGATGCCCTTTATTTTGTCTCGGAGGCTGAGGGAAACGATGGCCGTGGTGAAACGAAGTGGACGCCCGAAATAACACTGACCACGGCAATAACGATTCAGGCGGAAAAATATTCTTCAAGTTCTGGTGTCCAGACAAGCGCTGACGGCGACGCCGGAGGAGGCAAGGACGTTACCGGATTGGACGCCGGCGATTATATGGTTTACAAGCGCATCGATCTGGGCGGAGGGTACAAGACATTGGAGGCCCGCTTATCGGCTCCCGTTACCGGCAATGCGTTCGAGGTCAGGCTGGACGGTCCGACGGGTCCGGTCATCAGCACCTTTACCGTAGCCAACACCGAAACCTGGCAGGACGGCAGCGACAAGAACTATGCATACGAGACGCAAGTCTGGGGCGTGGACCCCGGCGCGACCGGTGTCCATGATCTGTATGTCAAAGTTTTGTCGGGTACGGGAATGGCCAAGCTTAACTGGTTCCGATTCACCAATAGCGAAACCCGCGGGGCTACGATGCCGTTCAGGACGTATGAAGCGGAGGAGGGCACTTCCGGAGGCGGCGCGGTCAAAGACGAGAACGCCGATGTTAAGGTGGCATCGTCAGGAAAAAGCTACGTGCAGCTCGACCGTACGGGTGATTATGTCGAGTGGACCAACGTGCGAGACGCCGACAGACTGATGCTTCGATACAGCATACCGCAGAATACGAACGGTACGCTGAGTCTGTATGTAAACGGTGTCAAACGGCAGAGTCTCGAGCTTGCCTCGACCTATAACTACGACACAGACGACAGCAGCTACAAAAGACGGTATGACGATCAGGATGCTGCCGTCCAGATCAACGCCGGCGACACGATCCGGCTGCAAAGGGATGAAGGAGACGTACTTCCATGGTATGGCATCGATCTCATTGAGCTGGAGACGGCGCCTGCTCCGCTTGCAATGCCGGCAGGCTATCTCTCTGTGAAGGCTGCGCCTTATAATGCAGCAGGTAATGGCGCTGAGGACGACACGGCGGCAATACAAGCCGCAGTCAATGATGCGGCCTCGAAGGGCAAGAACGTGTGGCTCCCGGCCGGCACATACAATCAAAGCGGGAAAATTGCGGTTCCGTCGGGTGTCGATATCCGCGGGGCCGGAATGTGGTATTCGCATCTGCATTCGACCGTGACCAACAATGTTTGGGGTGGAACGGTAGGATTTACGCTCAACAACGACACGACGATTTCCGATCTGCGGATCAGCGGGGTGCAGACGCAGCGGAATAATCAGTACGCAATCGTCGTACTGACGAATCCAGGCGCGGGACAGCGGAATGTGCTGCAAAATTTATGGGTTGAGCATGTCGGATGCTTGGAAGGCTGGACCGACTGGTCTGATTCGACCATCCAGAACGTGCGTATCCGCAACACGTATTTTGACGGCATTCATTGGGGGGACGGGGGCAACAACGGCAACCTGGCTCGCAACAATTTCATGCGCGGGCTGGGAGACGACGGAGTAGCGCAGGTGAACCTGCAAAACTTCAACGCCGTCGCGAACCATAATGTGGCCGAGTTCAACACCATATCCGCCAACTATTGGGGTCGGGGGATGTCTGACGTCGGCGGCGACAGCCTGATATACCGCGACAATATACTTGACAGCTCCTTCAACGCCGGCATGATCATTACGACGGAGCCGGTTGCCGATCCGGCCAAAAATGAAATTTCTTATCCGATCAACGGCTTGAAGTTTCAGCGCAACACGATTAATAAAGCGGGCCATGCGGGGCATAATCATGCCGGACTCCATTATTGGCTGTACGTGAACCCGATGAAAGATGTCCGGATTGAGTTGAATACGATCGAAAATGGCGAAACGCAGGGCATTCATATTGATAATACAGCTTTCGGCGACAGCGAAGGCCGGACACAGTTCAATTTCAATACGGTGGAGAATAATGCACTGGACAATTATCAGAATGCGAGCACGATTATAGTTCCCGTCCTGAAGGGCAACGTTGGTATAGACAACAGTCCGGAATAAAGAGCGCTGAAAGACGAATTACAAATAAATCCCCACCCTTGGATCTGCAGCCCCGGGTGGGGATTTATTATATCTTGTATCAATCGTTTTACTGAAGCCAAGCCGTTGAATTTGTTCTCATCACGAAGCGATTTCCTTGAGAAGATCCCCTCAAAGAACGTATCCCAAGGCAGCAGGGGAATAACGAGATGTCCGGTTCTGTCTTGCAATCACAAACAGACCTCCAGTTTTTCACAGCGTAGTGAAACCGGAGGTCTGTATTTTGCGGATGATTATGGTGCGGCGATCAGTGTTACTTCTCCATATGCCGTTGTATCCGCCCAATATGGAAGGTTCTTGTCGACCCAGCTCAGGTAAGTATCGCGGCGGCCATCGCCGTTCGCGTCGTCGTTGGCGCTGGCGTTGAAGCCGATAATATCCCCGGCTTTCGGAGTAAGCGCCGTATAAGGCACAGCCAGCTCTACTGTATAGATTCCATCGCCCTGAGCAACCGCGCTTCGCACACCAGAGAGATCCAGGCCGTTCACCACTGTCGATAACGCGTTGTTCAGATCGACCCGCAGCTGGTAGTCGCCTACGGTTGGGGCGCCGTTCCTGGCATTGGTTTCGTCGACCCAGACTTCGACCGAGTCGTTGTTTTCATTGGTACTGACCGCATTCGGTGTTGCGTCTTGTATCTGGAACAGGTAGTACAGCGCGCTGTCATCCCAGGCGATTCGGCTTGTCCCCGTCGTGCCGTTCTCGTCCGTATTCAGCTGAAGCAGCGAGGAGTTCTGCCACAGGCTGTCAACCACACCGTCGATGGCAGGCGATCCTTGGACAGCGACATAATCCTCCCCGGATCCGCCGTCGCCGGCATTCGGATCATTCGGCATGTCGCTGATCACCCGGGCGATGGTGGAAGCATTGGAGAACGGGGCATTCCCGGCCGACTTTACCGTATTCTTCAGGAAATTCAACTTGCCGCTAACCGTACTCAATATTCGGATCCCGTATAACGCCGGGTTATCGATATCGTTTTTCAGGAAGGTGGCGTCGATCGTATCGGAGCCCAGGATAAGAATGCCGCTGTCTCCGGAATTCTTGATTGTGTTTTTCTCAAATACCGCGTTCTGGATGCTGGGCTCCTTGTTGGTCGCCTGCAAGCGGATGCCGCCTCTCTCGGCAACCGCCCGGTTGCTGCTGTCGCCTTCGATGGTATTTTTGCTTACGGTCAGATTCTTGACCGCATAGGTCTTGTAGTTGCCTTCGGAGGCAATATAGATGCCGGAGCCGCCGGTCCGGGCGATCCGGTTGTTCTGGATTGTGATATTTTCGCCGCCTGACACCGTGATGCCGCGGGCATGGCCGCCCGCTACGTCATTGTCGCGGATGCTGACATTACGGACCCAAGTGCCGAATTTCTCGTAGGATACGACGGCGATATGGTCGTCTCCCGTATCCCGGACCACATTGTTCCTCACTTCGATATTGGCCGTCGCGCCCGTCAGATGGATGCCATCCGCCAGCGTGTTGCGTACCATGTTGTTGCTGATCACGCCATTGCTCCCCAAGCAGAAGACTCCCACGGACGAGGCGCCGTCGATCTCCATGCTGTCGATAGAGAATCCCGAGGTTCCCGGCATTACCAGTATTCTGCCGGATTCGTCGTTCGACAGCCTGACAGTGGGCTGAACCGTCGTTAATTTAACTTTGCTCACGGCCGCTCCCGTCCCTTCCAGAACCACAGCCTGATGAGTGAGATTGGTGCTCTTCAGCACGGATTTTTCACCTGAGCCGGTCATCTTGACGCCATCGAGTACGAGCAGGTCGCTGTAAATGAACGTTCCCTCCGGGATGTACACGGATTTCCCGCTCGCCTTGGCGGCTGCGACTGCCAGGTTGATTGCCGCCAGATCATCAGTCCCGTCATTCGGTACAGCGTCGTAATCCGTGATGGAGACGGAGTGGCCCGGCTGCCGGCTGCCGCCGGATGGCGCAGCAAATGATGTGGTCGGCATCAATAGAGATGCCGCAAGCAGGCATAGAGCCCATTTCTTTGAGTACATGTGAATTCCTCCCGACAATGTTTTGTGAAAGCGCTTCGCAAGTATCATAAACGACCTGTTCGAAGAGGGTAACGGAATATATTAACGTGATCTGTGGAAATTATTAACCTATCCGTTAAGATTTTCATAGGAAGCAGTTAAATGATTAGCCCTCCTCCGGGCGTAAATTGAATGTGTATCCTTGCAATCCAAGCGGATATCCGCCGTATAATGAAAATACTCTTGCATTGATGCGACAATTCTATTGTATGATGTATCTAGTTCAAGACGATTTTGCAGAGTATGGAGGAAGAAATATGAAAGCGAATACATCCAGATATGCGGCCGTAATACGATATTTTCAACGATCCATGTACCGTAAAATGCTGGTTTCTTACTTTTTCATTATCGTGCTCACCGTGTCGATTCTCGTGATCGACTTCTACGTTCGCACCGCGGGAGATTTGAAGCGTCAATCTATCGAGACGACCGAGCGCCTCACTCAGCAATCCTCGGCGGCATTAAACTCCTATATGAGCAATATCCAAAACTTTTCCTGGAATTACTTCGGAGATACGAATTTCCAGCATTTTGTCAAGGAAATGGGGAAGGATCCGGATTCCATCAGCTATTACAGCAGCAAGTTTTCCCAATTTGTGAATGACAATCCTATTATCGATTCCGTATTTATCACCCAATTGAACGGCTTCAGCATCCAGTCGGGCTCTTCTGCCAATGACGTGTCCGCTGAAGAGAGGGCCAGACTGATTGATATAGGCGAAGAGAATGACGGCAAGGGCGTATGGGTATCCTCGCAGACCTATGACCGGCCTTCGCGGTCCAGCGTCAAGACCATTACATTCGTTCAGGCGATCAAAAATATCACCGCCACTTCACCGGGTCCGATCATTGGAGTCATGATGTACGGAATGTCCTACACTGAGCTTCAGAAGTGGCTGCGAAATGTGGAGGGCAACGGTGCCAACCGGTCCTATGTGATTCGATTGGAGGATGGAAGCGTCATCAACGGATTGAGTGCGAATGTGAATGACCATATTCTGCTGAGTAAGAAAGAACTGGCAGAGATCCGGGGACATACGGGCGGTCATTTCTATACCGCGAGCAAATCGGGCAACCTGCTTGTCGTCTATCAGAAGCTGGCCAACAGTGACTGGATTCTGGTATCGCTGTCACCGATCAAGGTGCTGCTCGCGCCCGTCAGCGATTTTACCAAACGGACCATCGTCATCGGAGCTTTGAGCCTGCTTGTTTCCATGCTGCTTGCCAGCATCTTCTCTTCGCGGACGATCACGCCGCTCAAAGAGCTCAGCAAAGGAATGAAAGCGATCGAAGTAGGCAACTACTCCGTCAGCCTTCCCATTCGAAGCATTGACGAGGTGGGCTATCTCAGCTCTTCGTTCAACCGGATGGCCCGGGAGATCAACCGCTTGATCATGAAGGTCTACGAGACCGAGCTGGTCAAGAAAAATGCGGAGATCAAATCGCTGCAATCGCAAATCAATCCGCATTTTCTCTACAATACGCTGGGTGTGATCGACAGCTTGTCCTCAATGGGCGGGAACGAGCGCGTATCCATAATCAGCAGGTCGCTCGCCAAGATGTTCCGCTATAATATAAGCGGCAATGACATATCGAATCTGGGGGCGGAGATTCAGCAGATCCGGCTGTATCTGTCAATTCAGAAAATCCGCTTCGACAGCCGTCTCGATTATTCCATCTATCTGGAGCCGGGACTCGAAGATATTCCTATCCCCAAGCTGTTGTTCCAGCCGCTGGTGGAGAATGGCGTGCTGCATGGCATCAGCCGAACGATCGAAGGCGGTACGATCAGAGTGGAGGTTGCCAGAGACGACATGGAGGATATTCAAATCAAAGTGTGGAATACAGGCGAGCCGATCGAGCCGGAGCGGCAGGAATGGCTCAGGCAGCTGCTTGCTCCTGGGGCCAGCGGGAACGACCCCTACCTGGAGCGGTCGTCGATTGGTTTATTGAACGTTCAGAATCGGCTCCGGCTGGTCTACGGCGATACGTACGGTATTCTTTTCGAGAGCAGCAGGATGCGGGGCACCTCCTTCTTCCTGACAATCCGGTCAACTTTGCCTGTGGGAGGTAGCGAACATGAAGATCATCGTCCTTGACGACGAGCCGATTATTCGGCAGGGAATTATACATAAAATCCAGACATCGGGCTTGCCGCTGACGATCGTTGGTGAAGCGGGCAACGGGGTAGCGGGCCTGGAGATGACGAGAGAAGCTCGACCGGATGCCATCCTGACGGACATCCAGATGCCGGAGATGAACGGATTGGAGTTCATTCGGCTGGCGAAGGAGATCAATCCGAAGCTGGAATTTATTATTCTCAGCGGCTATGACGATTTCGATTACGCCAAGCAGGCTATCCGTTACGGGGTCAGCCGTTATTTGCTCAAGCCGGTCGAGAACGAGGAGCTGTATGAAGCCATTAACGGGCTCATGGAGAAGCTCGAAGCCGATCATCTGAGGGAGAAATCGTACATGGAGCTGAAGCTGCTGGAGGAGACCAGCAGGGAAACCGTCAGGCAGCAGGCGATGACGCAGTTCATCCAGCAAGGCGATGAAGCACCGGGCGATGAAGCGCTTAAGGAATTGGAAATGGTGTGCGCTCATTTCGCCGCTGCGGTCTTTTCCTTCGAGCCGTTTCAGCTTCCGCATCTTTCCTTTGCGGCGGACGAGGAGAGCCTGCTCTGGTACGCGGTCAAAAATATTATAACGGAACAATTCGAACGGAGCGGAGTCCGGGGGATGCTGATTCAGCACACCCTGCATCGGTATGAGCTGGTGTATGTTCTCGGAATCGGTTCGGCTTCGCAGCAGTCCTCCGTCAAGATCGCGCTGCAGGACATCCTTCAGAGCGTCGGGAGGTATCTGAAGCTGGAGCTGACCGAAGCGATCGGTCCATACGTCGATCAGTTCGGCAGGGTCCAGGATTCTTACCGCGAGGCCAAGCTGCTGCTCCGCGATGCGGTCATCCATGGCAGCAACCGCATTTATTCATTTAACGCGGCCAGGCAGAAGGGACCCAACCGCAAATCCATCATCAGTGGAGAAGACGAGTCGACCATTATTGAAATGCTGAAACAGGGGGAAACGGATAAAATCCACCGGTGGACGGAGCGCCGCATGGGGGCTATTGCTCAGGACCCCGATTCGACCTACGTCCATCTGGAGTGGTTCTGCATGGACCTTCATTTGCTGTTCCATAAATATTTGCTGGCGCGTTCGTTGGATTCGGAATGGACGATCGGCGAGACGGAGGATCTCCTTCAATGGCTAAGTCAAGTCAGGCACTGGGAGGACGTTCTGGAGCAGATGAAGCGTTATACCGCCAACATCGCCGGATTTCTGTCGAAGAGCGGCCAAATGCAGGAAACAGATATGATGGAGGCCATCCGCCAATATATTGCAACCCATTTCGGGGAGCCGTTATCGCTTCAATCCATCTCGGAGAAGTTTTTTATCCATCCCAACTACTTTTCAAGACGGTTCAAGGAGAAAAACGGCACCAGCTTTATCGAGCTTCTGACCGCCTACCGGATGAAGGAAGCGGAGTCGCTGCTTCGCGGAACCGAATTATTGGTTCATCAGGTTGCCGAGCGGGTGGGCTTTGAGGATGCGGCCTATTTCGGCAGCGTGTTCCGCAAGCATTACGGGATGACTCCCAAGCAGTACAGAGAGCAGGAGATATCTTAACATATTCATAGGGATGGGTTAAGAAATTCGCTTAAAAGCCGAATGAAGATTGCCTACAATGGAGTAGGCAAGGATTAATAACGAGGGGGACACAAGAATGAAAATCGCTTTAAAATGGTCGTCCGTATCTATTGTTTTGCTGGCGCTCGCCATCTTCTCTGCAGCCTGCGGAGGCGGAAACAACGCAGGAAACGGAGCCGATCCATCCGCACAGCCGGACAATGAGGCGGCGGGAACGACGGAGGAATCGACAGCGCCTGCAGCCGATGCGGCGCCGGTCGAGATAACGGTATGGGACAAACCGCATGCGGACGATGCGGACAAAACGCTCAAGGAGCAGCAGTTCGCCGATTTTGAAACCAAATATCCGAGCATCAAGGTTACTCATGTGGAGCAAACGAAAGGCAAGGAGCGGGAGCAGTTCATGACGGCCGTCGCCGGCGGTCAGCAGCCTGACGCCTATCTGAACGCCTACCCGGATATGGCCCCCTACATCGCCCAGGGCATCACGGCGGATATTACCGACATGTGGAACGCATTTCCGGAGAAGGATAAATACCTGCCCTCCTCGCTCGATGCCGCAACGAAGGACGGCAAAATCTACGGCGTTCCGAGCACGATGTATGTAACCGCACTCATGTACAACAAAAAAATGTTCGTGGACGCGGGCATCGATCCGGCCGCCGCCCTTAAGGACTGGACATCGTTCGCCGAAGCGGCCCAGAAGCTGACCGATCCGGCTAAAAGTACGTACGGGAATGCCATTCTTGGCATGGACTGGGCGGACTGGTTCTTCGAGTACTATGTCTGGCAGGCTGGCGGCGATCTGACGGAGCAGCAGGCAGACGGCACCGCCAAGCTTACCTTTACTTCCGATGCGGCGGTCCAGGCGCTGCAGTATTACAAGGATTTGAAATGGAAGTATAAAGCAACTCAGAAAAATGTGGTCCAGAGCCTCGACGACAACCAAAAGGATTTCTATACGGGACATGCGGCTTCCACGGTGGCGGCCTCCGACTGGTTCGGCAACATGATTTCCAAAGGAATGGATATTAACGATATCGGGTTTGCCTCGCTGCCTGCCGGACCGTCGGGCAAGTCGCCGTCACAGGTCGGAGGCAACTACTTTATCATCAACCCCAAAGCGTCCAAGGAGAAGCAGCAGGCTGCCTTCACGTATGCGACGTTCTTCTCATCCAAGGAAGTGCTTGAGCAGCAGCTCCAATTTGCCCAGGACAACGGACTGTTCCCGAATCTCCTGACTGTCCGCTCCGATGTGGAAGTGACGAAATATGTGGAAGGACTCTCGGAAGACCTCGTAGCCGGAGTCCAGAATGCCGCCAAAGAGACACATCTGGAATATTTCCTGAAGGCCAGTCTCAGCCCCTATATCGTCAAACCGATCCAGACTATCCTGCTTGATGAGAAAGCCGATCCGAAGACGGAGCTTCAGAAAGCCCAGAACTTGGCTCAGAAGGAAGTCGTAGACAAGTACAACGCCGATCTTAAAAAATAAAGAAAAGACAGCTTTCGGAACTCCCCTTCAGGGAAATCCCGGAAGCTGTCATGGAGCGGAAAAGCCTATGAGAATAAAACTTAACATTCGCTGGATGCCGATTCTCTTTCTGTTTCCATCCGTCGCATGCTACCTGCTGTTCAAGTATTATCCACTGCTGAATATGATTTATATCAGCTTCTTCGATTACAGTCTCGTGAACCCGCCGGGACCGTTCATCGGGCTGGCCAATTATATGCAAATTCTGCATTCTGCAACCTTCTGGCAGGCCGTTCGGAATACGTTTATTTTCTTTGCACTGTATCTGGGTCTGACGTTCTGGCTTCCCATTGTCCAGGCGCTGCTGCTCACGGAAATCCGCAGGGCAAACGCCCTGTTCCGGTTTCTGTACCAGCTTCCGACCATTGTCCCTCTGGTTGCGGGCATTCTGGTCTGGAAGTGGATGTACAATCCCGATTTTGGCCTGCTCAATTACTGGCTGTCGAAGATCGGTCTGGGCCCCTACCTGTGGCTGAACGATCTGCATATCACGAAGCTTGCCATCGTGCTTCCCAGCTTCTTTGCCGGCTCCGGCATATCGCTTTTGTTGTATTATTCGGCGATCCGATCGATTCCGGCCGATATTCTGGAGGCCGCCAAGATGGACGGGGCCGGGCCGTGGAGAAGAATGTGGACGATGCTCCTGCCCAATATCAGATTTATCGTTATCATCAATTTTGTCTCTTTTATGTCAGGCGTTCTGCTCGCCTACGACAATATTTATGTCATGACGCAGGGCGGACCTGCCGGAAGCACGACGGTGGTGTCCATGCTGATCGTCAATACGGCTTTTCAGCAATCCAAATTCGGCATTTCCGGGGCAATGTCCCTGTGTATGTTTCTGATTATCGCCCTGCTCACGGTCCTGCAAAATAAAATTTCCGCAGAAAAGGATTGAAGCGTATGAAAACGATGCGAATAGCGGAAAAAGGGCAGAGATCTATGAATATTACGGCTTATATCGTTACTCTGTTCTTCGTCGTATCCGCTATTATCCCCATTCTCTGGATGATTGTGTCCTCGCTGAAGACCGAGACGGATATTCAGGCTTATCCGCCTAAATGGCTGCCGAGCATCCCGCAATCCGTTCAGGTCACTGTCGACTATACCGGTCTTGAAGAGAAGGATGCGCTGTTCTATGAGAAGGAAGCGATGAAGGCAACATGGTATCCCTGGATGAAGAACCTCAGGGAAGATATCGGGGAAGTCACTGTGACTGGCATTCGGGACGGAAATCTTTTGTATAAGGCCCGGACAATATCGTCGTCATTCCATGTTGGACAGCCGCTTATTGTGCCTTCCACACTGTTCAACGATGCGATGATGAACCTGAAGCTGCCGATTATTCAGGAGCGTGGGTTTTCCCGGTTCCACTGGTATGGAACAGAAGGGGAGAGTGCTGAGACCGAGCGTGGATTCGAGAATAAACCGATAGCATCCGAATTTCAGCACTTTTATCAATCCACCAAATTCGTTACCGGCAAAGTAGCGTCAATACAGGAAAACTCCAACTGGCTGCGGATGTTCGACAGCTATCTGTCCTTGAATAAGCTGGCTCAGGATGTGGCCGGCCCGCTTGGCTTTTTCCGATATTTTCTGAACAGCGCCATTATTACGGTGTCGAGCGTAGCCCTCCAGCTCCTGCTGGGAGGCCTGGCAGGCTACACGCTCTCGCAATTGCTTAGAAGCAAACGGTGGCAGTTTTTCTGGATCATGTTCTTCCTGGCGACGATCATGATCCCGGATATCTCGCTCCTCCTGCCGCTTTATTTGCTGATGAAGGACCTGGGTCTGGTAAACAGCCTGCTTGCCGTTATTTTGCCGCATACGGCATGGGGGATCGTCATCTTCCTGTTCAAAGGCTTTTTCGACCAAGTATCCAAAGAGCTTATTCAGGCGGCGCGGGTGGACGGCGCTTCAGAATTCCGGACCTTCACCCAAATTGTCGTTCCGATGTCCATTCCCGTCTTTACCGTCGTGGCGGTGATGACCTTCATCCCCGTCTGGAATGAATTCGTATGGCCGCTTGTCGTCAATAATTTGCCGGTCAACTGGACCTTTACCGTTGCGCTCAACGATCTGCAGAACAGGAGCGGCGTACAGCAGAACATGATCATGGCCAGCTCGTTCGTCTCCATGATCCCGCTGCTGATCGTGTTCATGACATCGCAGAAATATATCGAGAAAGGCGTCAGCTTCTCCGGCGTCAAAGGATAAGAAGGCTCGGCATGAGCACAAAAGTCGAGCTTGGTATTATCGGACTTTTGTGAAGTTGCCCAGGTCATTCATTTGCCTGTGCTCCAATCGATGACGGACCGGTTTGAAATCGCTGCAGTATGCGATATCTCTCCCACTCTGGTTAAGCGAACAGGAAGATACCAAGGAGGATTATGTGATGAAAATCAGTGGAATCAAGATGTTTCATCTGCGCCCGAGATTTACATTCCTGAAAATATCGACTGACGAGGGCATTGATGGCTGGGGAGAAGCAATTGTCGAGGGCAGATCGCGGACAGTTGAGATGGCGGTAAAGGAGCTGGAACCGCATCTGATCGGTCAGGACCCCCGTAGGATCGAGCACTTATGGCAGGCCATGTATCGGGGAACGTTCTACCGGGGAGGTCCGATTCTGACCAGCGCGATTAGCGGCATCGAACAGGCGCTGTGGGATATTCTCGGCAAGTCGCTCGGCGTGCCCGTGCATCAATTGCTCGGCGGAGCGGTGCGCGACCGTATTCGCATGTACAAGGGAATTGGGGGATCGACCTCTCAGGAGGCTTACGAAAATGCGAAGAAGTGGCGCGCGCAGGGCTTCACGATGGTCAAGACCGGAATCGACGGCAGAGCCCATGTAATGGAGAACCCCAGCTGGATCAACCGTGAAGTGGAGCGGATCGAGGCTATCCGCGATGCTATTGGAAATGATTGCGACCTTGGCATTGATTTCCACGGACGGCTCGGTCCGGCACTGGCGATCAGGCTGATCAAGGAATTGGAGAAATTCCAGCCTGTTTTCATTGAGGAGCCCTGCTTGCCTGAGAATGTGGATACGCTTGTGACGATTGCCCGTTCAACGACGATCCCGATTGCAACGGGTGAGCGGCTGTTCACCAAATGGGCGTTCCGCGAGGTGCTTGAGAAGCAGGCTGCTGCGATTCTGCAGCCGGATCTGGCTCACTGCGGAGGCATTATGGAGGGCAAGAAAATTGCGGCGATGGCCGAAACGTATTACGCGGGATTCGCCCCGCACAATCCGCTTGGCCCGGTCAATCTTGCAGCCAGCCTGCAATTGTCGGCTAATGTGCCAAATTTCCTGGCTCAAGAGCATGCCGAGCTCGGCGAAGGTTATCTGAAGAAGCCGTTTGTCGTCAAGGACGGTTATCTGGAGACTCCGACCGCTCCCGGACTTGGAATCGAGATTGATGAAGAGGCCATCCAGGACAAGCTTTATACCGGCGATTGGGATACTCCGCGCTGGTTTCACGCGGACGACGGCTCCGTAGCCGACTGGTAAGGACAGGAAGGGGAGGTAAGAATATGAGAGGAAAGGTGGCACTTGTCACCGGAGGTGCGGCCGGCATCGGTAGAGGCATTGTCGAGGTGCTGCTCCGGGAAGGCTGCTGCGTCACGATTGCGGATATTGATCAGGAGCATGGAGAACAAGCGGTATCCGAACTGGCAGATGACAGCGCTCGTGTCCAGTTTATCCGCACCGACGTGTGCGCGGAAGCCGATATTCAGAATGTTGTGGATCGGACGCTGGAGCGCTGGGGCGCCGTCGATATTCTGGTAAACAATGTCGGTACCCATTTCTATAAATCCATTGGGGATACAACACTTGAAGCATGGGACCGCGTAATGGCAGCGGACCTTCGGAGCCATTTCCTCGCGGTGCAGAAGGTGCTGCCGATTATGAAGCAGCAGGCGACCAGAGGAGCGATTGTCAATATTTCCTCTGTGCATGCTATGCAAACAGGACCGATTCATGCTGCCTATGCCGCCGCCAAGGGCGGAGTTGTGGCGTTGGCGAGATCCATCGCGCTGGAATGCGCGGGTTACGGCATCCGGGTCAATACTGTGCTGCCTGGCTTGACGTGCAATGCCCACACACACCGTTGGTTGGCCGGTTTAACGGCGGAGCAGAAGGCGGATAAGGAAAAGGAAATGAGCCGGAATATACCGCTCGGACGGATAGCCGAAGCGACAGAAATTGGAGAAGCGGTCGCTTTTTTGGCCAGTGACAAAGCTTCGTTCATAACAGGGGCATCTCTGGTCGTGGACGGAGGGGAGTCAAGCCATCTCTGATGGCAGATCTGATGAAGGAACACCCGGGGCGGATGTCCCGGTTTTTTGCCGTTAATTGAGATATTCCGGCCTATATTCTCCTACACGGCCAAATGCCGACCAATAGCGGATCGCTGCAATTGGTGGTATGCGGCGCTGTGGACAAAATTGTCCATGATATAATTATCCTTTATAATCGTGGTTACGGAGACATCAAAGATTATGTGGCTTATATCTTTCAAATAACACTTGCACCTTACGCAGCGTCATGTTTTATAGTAAGGGTACCGCTCAATAGTCAGCGCGAATAAAGGAGGATAAACGGATGAACGAACGATCTGCCAAGCATGAGACTTTCGTTATTGAACGTACTTACGATGCTGTGCCGGAGCGGGTATTTGCCGCATGGGCAGATGCCGAGGCGAAAGCGCAGTGGTTTCAAAGCGCCGCCGAGTTTGATTTTCGGGTAGGAGGACGGGAAAGCACTCGTGGAGGGCCGCCCGGTGGTCCGGTTTATAGCTACGACGCCTGTTATCAGGAAATCGTAACGGGGCAGCGAATTGTCTATACCTATTCTCTGGATCAGGACGAGACCAGAATATCAGTCTCCGTGGTCACTGTCGAAGTGGAACCTGCCGGTTCCGGCACACGGCTGATTTATACCGAGCAAGGCGTTTACCTGGATGGCCATGATTCACCGGCTCAGCGGGAGCAGGGCACGCATGACTTACTGGACAAGCTTGGCGACGTGCTCCGAAGCGAGTAGGGGATTCCGGAACGATTATAAATATGGAAGCGGAGGAGTTCAAACATGTCAGATATTCATAATAGCGCAAGCGCAGAAAAGGACGCAGGCACAAACGAATCGGTGCATACGCGCATCATCGATGCACCGCGCGAAAATGTTTTCAGCGCCTGGACCACGCCGGAGCTTCTGGCTGAGTGGTGGGGCCCTAAAGGCTTTACGAACACATTTCAGGAAATCGATATCCGGCCGGGTGGGCATTGGAAATTTATGATGCATGGCCCGGATGGAAAAAACTACCCCAATGAATGCATCTTTTTAGAGATCAGCAGTCCCGAACGCATTATTTTACGACATGTCGCTCCCAGGTTTCAGATAATCGCAGATTTCGAGAACCTGAACGGTAAAACAAGGATAACCTTCAATCAGCGTTTTGAGACGGCGGAGGAGCTGAACAAGTTAAAACACATTGTTGGTCAAGCGAATGAAGAAAACCTGGATCGTCTGGCCGGGGTCGTGAAGAAGACATTAACAAACAAATCGTGATCATTGAGCCTCCCAACGGGAGGTTTTTTTTGATATATACCTGTAGAAGAACGGCTAAATAACAGCTTAAGCCTTTCTTAAGTTTCGCTTTATCATTTCTTATGGATTGCCTCTGATAATGAAAATATTACATAGAGGAGGTACGCAGAGACAATGATAAACAAACTAGGGCTTGCGGCTTTTATGAAAGTAATCGCCATGATCGCCATACTGGGAGGATTAATTGGTTTCCAGCCTGGTTCGGCATATGCCGAAACGAATATCGAAACAGCACGGATCGATCGCTTTATTCAGTCCCGGATGGATAAAAACAATATTCCGGGACTTGCTGTGGCGATCGTCCACGATGATCAGATCGTCTATTCCAAGGGATTTGGACAATCAGGGAATGGGAAGCCGGTTACAGTCAACACCCCGTTCGCCATTGCTTCTTTAAGCAAGTCGATAACCGCATTAGCCGTGATGCAGCTGGTGGAAGCAGGGAAAGTCAGCCTGGATGTACCCATTACGGACTATATCCCTTCATTCAAGGTGGATGATCCTCGCGGACCGGAAATTACCGTGCGCCAGCTGTTGAATCAAACAAGCGGACTGGCCGACTCCGTTTTTCCTGAAATGGCATTTCGCAAGCAGCCGGGCACTCTGGAGGAATCGATCGCCCGATTCAAAAACGTCAAACTCGCAAGCAATCCCGGACAGCAGTTTCATTATCATAATCCCAACTACCAGTTATTAGCCCGGATCGTCGAGGTAGTGAGTCGCGAGAGCTTTTCCGGATATCTGCAGAAGCATATCTTTAACCCTCTTCAAATGAATCATACGGCAGACGCCGCCAACACCAGACAGTTCTCTGAAGCCGACGGGCAGTTCTCAAGCGGGCATATTTTCTTATATGGCAAACCGGTTGTGAAGAAAGAACCCGATTGGTTTGTCGAGGGGGCGGCGGGAAATATTTCTACGGTGGAAGATATGGCGCATTGGCTCATCCTGCAGCTAAACGGGGGCAAGTATGAAGGGGTCCGGCTTCTCAGCAGTGAAGGGATCAAAACCATGCATTCCGCCCCGGCCGGAACGGACAGTACGTATGGAATGGGATGGAGCGAGGATGGCTCTAAAATCGATCACAATGGGTTATTATGGACTTACTATGCGGATCAAGTGCTTATGCCCGAAAGCGGATATGGAATCGTTGTCTTATTCAATAGCGGTCTCAACATGCTTGTTAATTATTCTTCCTTCACAGCGGGGTTATCCGATATTCTGGGCGGGCAGCAGCCCAAGGAAACCTTCTTCTCCGGGCAGACCCTTGAGATTCTGATTGGCTTGCTCACGGTCGTGACCCTTGGTTTGGGAATTCACAGCTTTTTTCGAATGAAAAAATGGGAGGAGAGATATACAAAACGCGCCAAATGGTTAACTTGGGTCTATATCCTATTGCGCCTGGTTCCGCTTGCTGTGTTCATCTGTTTGCCGAAAATACTGTTTTTCATCGCTGGGGGACGGGTGCTGAACGGGGAGCGGATTTTCCTGATTATGCCAAGTTTTTTCATTTTGCTGATGCTTGCATCCATGTTTGGCGTTATACATGCAGTAGGACGAATGGTCAGGATGTACAGGATTATGAGGGTGAAATGAAAACGATTTACAGACAATTTTCTCTATGTTAAATTAAAATTGTATTTGGTTGATTAAATCATACGAAAGGGACAACTCCGGGTTGCCCCTTTTTACTTGTATGGGAATTTGGGGATGCCTGATGAAAAGATACATGCCGTTCACCTACAAGACTATGATTCCCTATCTTCTGCTCGTTCTGTTGACGGACGTGCTTGTCGGTTACATCTCGTATTCCATGCTGATTCAGTCACGGACGGAAATGGCGGAATCCAATATCCGGACCGGCATGGAGCAGGCGAGAAACAACATCAGATATCAGATGGACGAAATCCAGCGGATGTCGGATACCCTCTTCGGAAGCCTGTCGTTCCAGCGCGCGCTCCAGAAGAAGGGCGAGCCGCTTGAGATCTATCTCACGATGCTGGATGAAATCGTTCCCCAGATAACAGCCCCTTTGCAATTATTCGGCAATCATATCCGCCTGATGCTGTACACGCTGAACAGCGATCTGAATATCGTTTCAGGAGACAACCTGGCCGATCCCATCATGGACAGCGATTATTATATCCTCTCGTTCGACGATATCAAGGACAGTGAATGGTATCACACCTTCAAGGATTCCGGAAGGGACAATATCTGGCTTCAAATCGATACGGACAGGCAGCTGGGCAATATCTCCCATATCCGCCGGCTGGTGTCCTACAACGATTATAATACGGTGATCGGCTATGTCCGGATTACGGTTTCGCTGGATGATCTGCTTGGCAATTTCACGGCCTTCCCCGTTAATCAAGGGATTACGCTGCGGCTTATCGACGAGCCATCGGGAGGCAATATATACCAGCAGGGAAGCGCCGGCGAGCACGAGAACGACGGATCGTTTCTTACGCTGCATGAGAGCATTCCGGAATCGGATTACGTCATCGAAACGCTGGTTCCATCCTCTTATTTGACCAAAGATGCGGGCAGGATGCAGAAAATTATTTTTGCGGTATGCGCGATCAGCTTCCTGGCAATGGCTTGTATCGGTCTGCTTGTCGCCCTGCTGTCAGGACGCAAGATGTCGCGGATCGTTACACTCGTACGATCCTTTCAGGAAGGGAACTTTCAGAAGCGGATCCGCTTCTCCGGAAATGATGAATTCGTTCAAATCGCCGATGCCTTTAATATTATGGGAACCAATATCCAAACACTCATACACAGCGTATATGAACAAGGGATTCAGAAGAAGCAGGCGGAGCTTGAGGCGCTGCAGGCCCAGATCAATCCCCATTTTCTGTATAACACCTTGTCGACCATCAGCAGCCTGGCTAATTTGGGAGAGGTCGGGAAAGTCACGGATATGGTCCAGGGCCTCTCCCGATTTTACCGGCTTACGCTGAATCAAGGGAAAGTCTATATTCCGCTTCGCGATGAAATCGAGCAGGTGAGCACCTATCTCGATATTCAGAGAGTCAAATATGCCAACGCCTTTAATGTATACTTTGATATAGAACCGGCGATAGGGGATGTGCTGGTTGTCAAATTGATTTTACAGCCATTCGTGGAAAACATATTCAAGCACGCATGGTTCGGGGATACGATAGCGATCCGGATCACGGGCAGAAGAATGGGAGAGCAAATCGAATTGAAGATAATCGATAACGGGATCGGCATCAAGCCGACCGAGCTCCGGCGGCTGCTGATGGGGCCGAGCCAGGCCGGCGGCTATGGCATCAAGAATGTGAACGAGCGGATCAAACTGCGGTACGGCAGCGGCTATGGCATCCAGATGGCCAGCATCTACGGGGCCGGTACGACGGTCCGCATATTGATTCCGGCCCATATCGTGATGGACGAAGAAGCGGAGCAGGAGGCGTCCATGGCATCCCAGCCGTGATTTTGTATGGTATATCATTGCAAAACGCAGTGTTCGCACTGCGGCGCGGTAAGATATGATAAATGGAATATCGTATATCCGTTTCTGTTTAATTTTTGCGAGAGCAGCAGGAGGAATCTGGCTTATGGGTCTAAACATCTTGTTGGTAGACGACGAATCGGTTGATCTGGAGTGGCTGCGGCGCAGAGTGCTCGGCAGCGGATTGGACCTGAACGTGGCAGGTACGGCCAATAATGGCTTCAGCGCCTTGAAATTAATGAAGCAGGAGCAGGTGGATATCATTCTTTCGGATATCCGGATGCCGATTATGTCGGGCATCGAATTTGCCAGGCAGGCCAAGGCGATCAATCCGCAGGTCAAGATTGTGTTTATCAGCGGTCATGAGGATTTCGGCTATGCCAAGGAAGCGATAGCGATGAATGTTTCGGGTTATTTGCTAAAGCCCGTGAAGGATAAAGAGCTTTACGAGATGCTCCTTTCTCTCTGCGAGAAGGTGGAGCAGGAACAGAATTGGAACCGCTCTTTTACGGAGACGCTTTCACTCGTCAATGAAGAGCTGCTGCTGCGCTGGTTCAACGATCTCGCCCCGGGTCAGGCGCAGACGCATATCCGGGGCGTCTTAAGTCCGCTGCTGAAGGCCGGATCTGCCGTCGCCTTGATCGAAATCGACGATCTGGAGAGGAAAACGCGCGATATGGGGGAAGAGAACAGGCGGCTTCTAACAGGTCAGGTGATCAGTCTGATCCGGGATATGGTCCGCGAGCAGGCGCTCGGCCTATTTATTGTTTCCCACAATACCCGTTTCGTCCTGCTGGCTGTCGGTCAGGAGGACCGATTTCTCACATACCTTGGAGAGCTGCTGCAAACCATCCGTCAGGCTGCGGATTTAACGATAACCATCGGTGTTGGCGCGTATGCGTACGACGAGGAGCAGCTGCACGAATCCTACAGGCAGGCGCAGGCTGCGCTGAGCGCCAAATGGCTTCTGGGCAAAAACAGGCTGATCCGGGATGTGACGGTTTCCGAATTCAACGGCAAGCCGGCTTCGCGTATGGATGAGACGATCGAGCGGATGCTTCAGGCTATTATGATTTACGATTTGGTTGCCATCGATGACTGCCTGCTGAACCTGTTCAGCAGAGGGAAACAATTCGCCGACAAGAACGACGTGTATGATCTGATCATCCGCATTACCTCCAAGCTCCATGCCGAAATGCAGCAAATGAACGAAAATCTGTACGAGCTCCTCAAATGGGAATCGCATCAGCCGGATATCCTGTTTCAATCCGAAACGGTCCATGATATTCTGTCCTGGCTGCGACGACGCTTCTTCGAATTGTCCGAGCTGCTGTATGTGAAGAAGCAAAGACAAAAACGGAAACTGATCGACGAGATTATGCGGTATGCCGAGGATAAGCTGGAGCAGAAGGTTACGCTGAAAGAGGTGGCGGCTCACTTTGATTTTACGCCCAATTACCTGGGACATCTGTTTAAGCTGGAGGCAGGCGTCCATTTCAGCGATTATCTGAATGAACGACGGACGAACCGCGTGTGCGAGCTGTTATCCGATCCGACGCTCAAGATTTACGAGATTGCGGAACGGGTGGGGTACAAGAACATCATTTACTTCAACAGGCAGTTCAAGCAATCCATGGGCATGACTCCCGGAGAATACCGGAAGAAACACAAGATATAACGAACTGGCTTGATGAGGCTCGGGTCTTTGGCGGATTCCGGGCTATTTTTTATGACTATTCGTCGAATTATAAGTTTCATAGCAATCGTGGATTTTGTATTAGCTTTAGTTGCTCCGCTGAATCCTGCATCGGGCGCAGTCCCGTTATAATGAATAGAGTAGAGACAACGAGAGGAGAATTAAGAATGAACCGACAGACCTTCTGGGGCGATGTCATCAAGTACAGGACACTGCTGTTGATGCTGTTGCCGGCTGTATTGTTCTTTATACTGTTCGCCTACGTGCCAATGGCGGGAATCGTCCTCGCCTTCAAACAATTCAACTACGACGGCGGTATCTTCGGAAGCCCGTGGAATGGACTCGATAATTTCAAATTCTTCTTCGATTCCGGCGATGCATGGCGGGTCACGAGAAATACGGCGCTTTACAACATCGCATTCATTCTCGTGAACAATGTCCTGCAAATATGCGCCGCCATCCTGCTATTCGAGGCAGTAGGCAAGTGGTTTCGGAAGCTGATGCAAACTGCCTTGTTCCTGCCTTACTTCATCTCCTGGGTGGTCGTTGGAGCAATCGCCTACAACCTGTTCAACTTTGATGTCGGCACGGTGAATGTTCTGCTGAAGGGGCTCGGGATGGAGCCGGTCGACATTTACAACACTTCCGCCTACTGGCCGGTTATTCTGGTCGCCGTATCCGCCTGGAAAACGCTTGGATATGGATCCGTGATGTATTTGGCCGCCATCACCAGCATCGATACCGAAATGTATGAAGCTGCGGAAATCGATGGCGCCAATATCTTTCAACGAATCGTGAAAATCACCGTTCCCAACCTGTATCCGACTCTGATTATTCTCGTGCTTCTGGCCATCGGGAATATTTTCCGCGGAGACTTCGGAATGTTCTACAACATGGTCGGCAATAACGGATTGCTGTTCTCCTCGACGGATGTGATCGATACCTTCGTGTTCCGGTCGCTCACAACCTCGAATGAAATCGGCATGTCGGCTGCCGCCGGGTTTTATCAGTCCGTTCTCGGGTTCGGGACCATTATGCTGGCCAACTATGCGGTCCGCAAATACGATGGAGACCGCGCGCTATTCTAAATAAAGGAGGTCAGGCGATGAGTTCTACCCTACTGAACAACATAAAGCCGAAGCCTGCGGCAGGAGTCAGGCGCGGCATGCGTACAGACCGCTTGCTTCTTTCGATCATCGGCTATTCTGCGCTCGCTGTGCTGGCGGTGCTCTGCATTTTGCCATTTATCATGGTCATTGCTTCGTCACTTACCGAAGAAAGCAAAATTATTGAAAACGGATACTCGTTTTTCCCCAGCGATTTTTCTACTGAGGCATACGGCATATTATTCCGGTATCCGGCAGAAATGCTCAAGGCGTATGGTGTAACTCTCGTTGTTACTGCGGTTGGAACGCTGCTCGGCTTGTTCCTGACCGCCATGACGTCCTATGTGCTCTCCCGCAAGGATTTCAAGTGGCGTTCCCAATTCTCGTTCTTCTTCTTCTTTACAACGTTGTTCAGCGGCGGTCTCGTTCCGTGGTATCTGATGATTGTGAATTACCTGCAGTTGAAGGATACGCTGATCGTTCTCATTCTGCCGATGCTGCTTAACGTTTTTTATATCATTGTCATGAAAAGCTTCATGAGCAGCATACCGGAGGCCATCACGGAATCCGCGAAAATCGATGGAGCGGGAGATTTCCTCATTTTCATGCGCCTCATCGTTCCGCTCTCCAAGCCGGCTTTGGCCACCATCGGTCTTTTCATCGCGCTTGGTTACTGGAATGATTGGTATAACGCGCTCTTGTTTATTTCCAATTCCGACCTGATGCCGCTCCAGTACTATTTATACCGGATGCTCGGGAACATGGACGGAATGCGCAGAGCCATGCTTGAATCCGGCGCGGCCATCAATATCAATCTGCCGACGGAGAGCCTGAAGATGGCGATGACCATCGTCGCAACAGGGCCAATTATACTCGCCTATCCGTTTATCCAGCGTTATTTTGTGCAAGGGCTTACAGTCGGCTCCGTTAAAGGATGACCTCAGGGAAACCTGGTTATCAATATACGAATAATGAATAAGGGGGACTTCAATCGTGAAACGAAAGGGACAACATGTCATGCTTCTGCTCGCCGTTATGCTTGTAATGGCGGTGGTGTTAAGCGCATGCGGAGGCGACAACCAGAAAACAGCGAATACAGGCAATACAGGCAATACGGAACAAAGCGGTGCGGAAAACAATAAGGAAAACGCTACGGAAAACAGCGCAGCCGGGGATGCAGCGGGTCAAGCCAATGCAACTGACGGGCAGCCGGATACAACTTCCGAGGTCAAGCTGAAGCTGCTTCTCATCGGGGCCAAGCCGGCGGATTATGACGAGGTATTTGGCCAGCTCAATACGCTGCTGAAGACCAGGATCAACGCAACGGTCGAAGCCGAGTTTCTGGACTGGGCAGACTGGCAGCAGAAGTACCCGCTGAAATTTGCGGCACGCGAGGATTTCGACATTGCCTTTACCGCAAACTGGGCGTTCTACAATGATCAGGCCTTAAAAGGCGGTTTCCTGGAATTGACGGATGACATGCTTTCCAAGTATGCGCCGAAGACGTGGGAGGCGATGCCCAAGGTTTCCTGGGATCAGGCGAAAGTAAACGGCAAGCTTTACATGGTGCCAAACAATAACGAGGAAGTGACCGACAAGGTCGTTCTCATACGCGACGATCTCCGCCAGAAATATAACCTCGAACCGGTGAACAGCCCGGAGACATTTGCCGCTTATTTGAAAGCGATTGCAGCTAATGAGAAGGGCATCAACGCTTACGGCGCCAAACCGGCTGACGGCTGGAAATGGCATGAGCTCGACCAAATTTTGCTGGAGCAGCAGAATGATTGGAACCTGGTCAACTACGACATCCCGCTGGCTTATAAACTGGACGATGCCAAAGGCCAGGTATTCAATGTATACGATACGCCGGAATTCAAGCAGCTTCTGACGTACTATAAAGATTTGGCCGATAATCAGGCCTGGTCCAAGAATGTGGTCAGCAACAAGAATGACGTATGGCAGGATATGAAAGCAGGCAAGACGGCGTCCTATGCGCAGAATCTGGGCACAGTGGCTGCCAACGTGGAGGAAGCAAGCCAGGACGAGCAGGGAGTTAAGGTAGCTATTGCCGATTTGACGCCGGATAAGAAGAAAATCGGCTCGATCTCGACTCAGAACGGGATGGCTGTCCATGCCACATCCAAGAATGCGGAGCGCGCACTGATGCTGATCGACCTCCTTCAGAACGATAAGGAGATTCATGATCTGACGATGTACGGCATTACCGGCAAGCATTACGATCCGGTAGGCGACGACAAGTTCCAGCCCGGTCCGAATGCGGCCAATTATACTAATTTCTCCAACTGGGGCTGGAATTCGCCGTTAAACCGCACGAGTGCAACCTTCCCTCAGGAAGCAACGGATATCGCCAACGGCTGGAAGGATAAGGTGTATCACTTTCCGCTGGAGACCTTCGTATTCGATAATGCCAAGGTGAAGAATGAAGTGGCCAACGTAGGCAACGTTATGCTCCGTTACTCGATTCCGCTGGAATACGGATTGATCAAGGATCTGGATAAAGGCCAGGCCGACCTGATCAAGCAGCTGCAAGCAGCCGGTATCGACAAGATCCGGCAGGAGCTGCAAAGTCAAATTGACGCGTTCCTTGCCGGGCAGCAGTAATCATATTTGCAAGCAGACGGAGAGGCAGGTGGGAACCGACCTCTCCTTCTTTTTGACGACTACAGGACTTGGGAGATGAAACAGGATGAACAAGAAATTTCCACCGATCAGCAGCAAGCTGCCGGTCTTCATGCACGGTGCGGATTATAACCCGGACCAATGGCTGCACGATCCGAATGTTTTGGAGCAGGATATTCGTCTAATGAAGCTGGCCCAATGCAATGTCATGGCGGTAGGCATTTTCTCCTGGTCTATGCTGGAGCCGGAGGAGGGGACATTCCTGTTCGATTGGCTGGATAACGTGCTGGATGCTTTCGCCGATAACGGCATATTCGCCTGGCTGGCGACGCCAAGCGGCGCCAGGCCGGCCTGGATGTCGGAGAAGTATCCGGAGGTGCTTCGCGTCGGAGCGGACCGCCGGAGAAATCTGCATGGGCGCCGGCACAACCATTGCTACACGTCACCGGTCTTCCGCGAGAAGGTGAGCATCATGAATGCCAGGCTGGCGGAGCGGTATTCGGCACATCCGGCGGTTATTGGCTGGCATATCTCCAATGAGTACGGCGGCGAATGCCACTGCGATTATTGCCAGGATGCTTTCCGGAAATGGCTGAAGCGGAAATATGGCTCTCTCGAAGCGCTGAATCAGGCGTGGTGGACGACCTTCTGGAGCCATACGTATACATCCTGGCAGCAGATCGAATCGCCCGCACCGCATGGCGAGACCATGGTGCACGGGCAGAATCTCGATTGGCGAAGGTTCGTCAGCGATCAGACGATCGATTTCTACCTGCATGAAATCAATCCGCTGAAAGCGGTCAATCCCGATCTGCCCTGTACGGCAAACATGATGGATTTGTTCGACGGGCTGGATTACCGCGAGTTTGCGAAAGCGGTGGACGTCATATCGTGGGATGCATATCCGACATGGCATGAGTCGCCCGCAGAGGACAATGTTGCTTCATGGTTTGCCTTCAATCACGATTTATTCCGTTCCTTGAAGCAAAAACCGTTCATGCTGATGGAAAGCACGCCGAGCCAGACGAACTGGCAGCCTGTCAGCAAGCTGAAGCGGCCCGGGATGCACAGACTGTCTTCGCTGCAGGCCGTTGCGCACGGCGCGGACACGGTTCAATACTTTCAATGGCGCAAAAGCCGGGGCTCCAGTGAAAAATTTCACGGCGCGGTCGTGGATCATGTCGGGCATGAGCATACCCGCGTGTTCCAGGACGTTGCCTCGCTGGGAGAATCGCTGTCGCATTTATCGGAATTGATCGGCACGGATGTTCCGGCGGAAGCGGCCATCCTGTTCGACTGGGATAACCGCTGGGCGGTCAACGATGCCCAGGGGCCGCGAAATCAGGGCATCCATTATGAAGAGACGGTGATGCAGCAGTATCGGGCGTTGTGGAGACAAGGCATTCCGGTGGACATTATCGGCTCTGGTGATAATTTCTCCGCTTATAAACTGCTTGTCCTGCCTATGGCCTATCTGCTCCGCGAGGAGACGGGGGAGCTGCTGGAGCGTTTCGTTCTGGATGGCGGCACGCTGCTCGTCACCTACTGGTCCGGCATTGTGAACGAGAACGACCTGTGCCACCTGAACGGTTTTCCCGGTCCGCTGCGCAAGACGCTCGGCATCTGGGCGGAGGAGGTTGAAGGACTGCATGATCACGACCGCAATGGCATCGTCATGACGCCCGGGAACGCACTCGGATTGGCCGGTTCCTTCGAAGTTCATGAAATCTGCGAGCTGATCCATTCCGAAGGCGCAGATATTCTTGGTCAGTATAAGGAAGATTTCTATGCCGGACGGCCAGCATTAACGGTTAATGCGCTGGGCAAAGGCAAGGCTTACTATCTGGCGGCGCGAGTTAATGATCCGGCGTTCTATGACGGGTTATATGGAAAGCTGGTATCGGATGCGGGCGTAAGACGCGCGATGGATATCGAGCTGCCTGGAGGCGTATCGGCACAGCTCCGTTCCGACGGGGAGCATGATTTTGTGTTTCTGCTTAATTTCTCGGGAGAGGAGCGGACGCTGGAATTGGATCAGGCCTACACCGATGCCGAGACGGGAGAGCCCGTCTTAATGAAGCTTACGCTTCCTGTGTATGCTTCCCGGGTATTGAAACGAAGCAGCGGCAGGTAGGCGGAATCACGGTGTCTGCTGTATGACTTTGCAATAGCATGATTGATCAGGAAGGGAGCAGCAAGACTATGCCATTTATTCAAGGTATGGACATCTCTTTTGTAGACGAAATCGAATGCGCGGGCGGAACTTACGAAGTAAACGGGATGCAAGAGGATGTGCTGGTCATTATGAAAAATAGCGGCGTTAACGCGGTCCGTCTGCGCATATGGAACGATCCCGCAGGCGGCTTCTGCAATCTGGAGCGTACGCTTGTTATGGCCAGGCGCATTAAAGCGCTGGATATGCATTTTCTGCTCGACTTTCACTACTCGGACAAGTGGGCGGATCCGGCACAGCAGTGGAAGCCGCAGGCATGGGAGAATGCAAGCTTTGAGGAGCTGACTGAAGCGATTTATGCGTATACGAAACATGTATTGACTGAACTGGACAATCAGAACACGCTTCCGGATATGGTGCAAATCGGCAATGAAATCACACCCGGCATGCTCTGGCCAGACGGGAAGGTTGACGGGGACTTCAACACGGATGAACAGTGGAGGAAATTTACGGAGCTGGTCAAATCCGGGATTGCGGCGGCCAAATCAGTCAGCCCGTCAATCAACGTCATGATTCATATCGACCGGGGAGGCGATGTGGACGCGAGTCTCAGGTTCTTCGAGAAATTCGAGCAGTATGAAGTGACATTCGACACGATCGGATTATCTTTCTACCCCTGGTGGCACGGCACGCTGGAATCGCTGCGGCGCAATCTGGCAGAACTGGCGGTCCGCTTCGACAAGGATATTAACGTGGTGGAAACAGCCTATCCGTGGACGATCGATACGTCCGAAGGGCGGGCGTTTATCGTTGACAAGGAAGACCAGCTTCACAATGGTTATCCTGCGGCGGTGGAGGGTCAAGCCCAATATCTGAAGGACATCATCGCCCTCATCAAAGAAACGCCAAACCGCCGGGGAGCCGGTTTTTATTGGTGGGAACCGGCATGGATTCCGTCGAAGGAAGAATGGTCGGTGGGACATGCGAATAATTGGTCCAATCTGACGTTGTTCGATTACGAGGGGCGGAGGCTCTCCTCCATGAACGCACTTAGCGAATGAGTGAAAAGTGACTAAATAATAATCTGACGGGAGCTGAAAAATGTATATGAAAAGCAGAATATCTTATCGTTCCCTGGCAGCAAAATGGCTCGTTTTCTTCATTATTCTTTCTTGTTATCCAGTGGGAACGATGACGGGCTTCGCGGCACAGCCGGCTTCAGGCACCGTCTCGGTGGACCCGGTCCCGGGACTGCAGAACGGACAGCGAAGCGATTTTATCATGGGAGCAGATGTCTCCGAGCTCTATGAGCTCGAAAAAGCAGGCCGGAAGTTTTACGATACCGATGGTACGGAAATGAGCGCCATGCAGGTGCTGAAGAAGCACGGCGTCAACTATATCCGACTGCGGATCTGGAACGATCCGACTGATGCGTTCGGTCAGCCGATCGGCGGCGGGAACAATGATCTGGCCCGGGATATCGCCATGGCCAAACAGGCAAAGGCGCTCGGTATCAAGCTTTTGCTGGATTTTCATTACAGCGACTTCTGGGTTGATCCCGGCAAGCAAAATAAGCCGAAGGCCTGGGCCAATCACAGCGGGACCGTGCTGCAGGAGGATGTATACCGCTACACATACGATGTACTGACTGCGATGGAAGCGGAAGGCGTTCTCCCGGAAATGGTGCAGATCGGCAACGAGATCAACGGAGGGCTGCTCTGGCCGGATGGCGATTCCGCAGAGAAAGCGGCGCCTTTTCTCCAGAAAGCATCCGCAGCGGTGAGAGCGGTTGATCCGGACATTCAAATCATGATCCACATCGCGGGGAATTCCAGCGGCAGCACAGGCACGTTTACGTGGAATCTGGACACCTGGACGACCGGCGGTACAGCGGTCGATTTTGACCTGATCGGCATCTCCGATTATCCATTCTGGCACGGAACGACGGAGCAGAATGCTGTTATTATGAATACGTTGGCAAGCCGGTACGGCAAACCGGTCATCGTGGCGGAGACTGCTTATGCCTGGACGCTTGAGCCGGGAGACGAGACGATCAATAACTTTGATCAAAGCAGCGCTTATACGGCAGGCTACACCCCTACGCCGCAGGGCCAGGCGGCAGCCATCCGCGATGTCATCAACAATTTGGCAAATGTGCCAGGCAATCAGGGGCTGGGTCTGTTCTACTGGGGAGCAGACTGGCTTCCAGGCAATGACACGGGCTGGATTGCCGGACAGGGCAGCGGATGGGAAAATCAGGCATTGTTCGATTACACGGGGAAAGCGCTGCCATCCATCGATGTATTCAATCTCGTTCGGGGGACAGCTGCCGCTCCCGCGCCGGTATTTGTCGCTGCGGACCCGTATTACGGAACCATGGAGGCAGGCGGGGTTCTGAGTTTGCCTTCTTCCGTACAGGGGCAGTACAGCGATGGTCATTACAAACCCGCTGCGGTATCGGCATGGGACACATCAGCAGTCAATACGGCGGAACCTGGTGTCTACACGGCTTATGGAACGGTCGGCTCCGAGACGCGGGCAGCCTCGGCCGTGATTACGGTGCATTCTGCGCAGCCGCCGAATCTGCTGACGAATCCGGGACTTGAGAGCGGCTCCGCCGGTTGGACGGTATCCAGTCCTTCCATCGGAGCGCCTCAAGGAGCAGGCTCGACGCCGCGTTCCGGCACGAGTGCGATCCATTACTGGAGCGATTCGGCTTTTAACGACGCCACGGTGTCGCAAACCCTTAATGTCGCTAATGCTACCTATACCTTCTCCGCATGGGTGGACGGGGATGCTCTGAGCGACGCGGCGGTTCCCTATCTGTACGCTGTGGGGTATGATGCAAGCGATCCTTCGGCGATGATGAAGATCGACGCTGTGCCGGCTGGCTGGAACAATTTCAAACCATACAGTCTGCAGGTTCCGGTTACCTCCGGACATGTCACGGTCGGCGTGAATCTCAATGGAGCTGCGGGAGCATGGGGAGATGTCGACGATTTTTATTTCGGCCTGCCGACCAGTACAGATGCACAGACACAGGCACAGCCGGTAACAGCTTCTATCGGGGATGCGGCTCTCCCGGCGGAGGCAGCATTGCCTGTTCCTTCGAAGGTTACGCTGTCCAGCGGGACGGAAGGTGCCGTGATCTACTATACGACGGACGGAAGCGAACCGGGTTATGCCAGCAACACCAGCACGACGCTTGTTTATACGGGGCCGGTTGCGATTGCCGCCAACACGGTATTGAAAGCGATGGCATCCAAGCCAGGTTATACGAACAGTCCGGCAAGCACGTTCAGTTTGAAGACGGACGGCAGCGCGGAAGGCTTGATACCGGATGGCGGATTTGAACGGGAAGGCCAGCTCGGCGCGTGGACGTTAACGGGAGCTGCTGCAGGCTCCATCCAAGACTCCAGCGTTTTTGACGCGATCCGCGAGATAGGGGACGGCAAGGTTTATGCCGGAACCGGCTACTTCGATTACTGGTCGAAGGACGCGTATGCTTTTACGCTGTCGCAGAAGGTAAATGGACTGCCGAACGGGTTTTATACCTTGACGGCGCATTCTGCAGGAAAAAGCAATATGGTGATCGACGATGCCGGCAGAGCGGCGAACGATCCCGGCGTTGCCGAATTGAAGCTCAGGGTCGAAACGCCATCCGGCGGGGCTTCAGCGAACATTATCAATCAGGGCCAGACCGGAGCCGATTGGCATAATATCTGGGGCGGCTTCAGCATTCCGGGAATCCGCGTGACGGACGGGACGGTGACCGTTGCTTTTACGGCATCGGCCAGCGCGGATTATTGGGGTTATCTGGATAACATTACCCTTGTCAAAACCGGAGATCTGCCGGATACGACGCCTCCGGGAGAGGTAACGGGTACCGCTGTCGCCGAGGGCGACGGGCAGCTCGCGCTATCCTGGACAGATCCGGGCGACAGCGATTTGGAGAAGATTATCATTGAACAGATGGACGGGACCGTCGCCGATGCCGTGTATGCCGCCAAAGGAGCGGAACACGCCGTTATTTCCGGTCTGACGAACGGCACCAGCTACACATTTAAGCTCAGTACGGTCGATCTGACTGGAAACAGGTCTGCCGGTATTCCAATAACCGGCACACCGGCAAAGGCCAGTGACGATAACAACGGCAATGATGACGATGACGGTGACGATGACAATAACAATAACAATAATCACGACGATGGCAGCGAGGGACAGGAGCCATCTGGTTTCCCCTCACCATGGGCAGCAGCGCCGGCCTATTCGGTCGGTAAAGGAATGATCAAGGTGCAGCCTGTCATCGATGCGAACGGTGATGCGGTCATACAATTGAGAGCGGCAGACATGGAGGCTGCAATGCTCGACTCCTCTGTCCAGACGCTCACCATCGAGATCGCCAATTTGGATAATGCCAGGGAAGTGAAGGTGGATATCCCGTATCAGCCCATACTGGCGGCTGGAGATGATGCCATCGATACGATCAAAGTCGATATGGGGTTCACCACTCTATCCTTCTTGACCAGCCTGTTTGCCGGCAAAGAAGGGACGGCGGGTTCGAGCCTGCAGCTCACGGTTGCCAAGGTCGGCAAAGACAGTCTTCCTGCAGCGGTACAAGAGCGGATTGGCGACCATGCGGTCTACGATTTCAGCTTGACCCTGGACGGGCAGCCTATAACCGGATTTAACGGGAACGAGATGCAGATTGCTATTGCCTACAAGCTGATGACCGGGGAAAATCCCAACAAGATCATCGTGTATTACTCGATGATGAGGGTGATTTGACCATCATCAAAACCGGCAAATATAATCCGGCAGCCGGCAGTGTTGAATTTAAAGCGGAGCATTTCAGTAAATACGCCCTCGGATATGCGGATATCTCATTCGGAGACCTCAAGAAAAGCGAATGGGCAATTGACGCTATTGAGACTTTGGCGGCAAGAGGAATTATTAACGGAGACGGGAATGGAAACTTCAACCCGGGGGCGGCAGTTACAAGAGCGGAATTCATCACCATGCTGATGAGCGCATTCGATCTTGCTGCGCCAGGCGAGCTATCCACATTCCGGGACGTGAAGGAGAAGCTTTGGTACTCCGATTCCATCACGTCGGCGCAGAAGCTCGGAATCGTCAAGGGCAGGACAGACGGCAGCTTTGGCGTGAATGACCCTGTTTCGCGGCAGGATATGGCGGTAATGGTTTATAAAATAGCCGAATTGCAGCAAATAGAATTACAAGCCTCAGCGGTGGCCGCTGCATTTGCCGACCGGTCCAAGATATCGGCTTATGCGGCAGAGGCTGTAGACGCCATGCAGCAATCCGGGATTATTGAAGGGATGGGCGGCGGCAGATTCGCTCCGAAGGAGCCTTCCACAAGAGCGCAGGCAGCTGTGATCATCAATCGTTTGTTTCAGAAGCAGTGACAAACGATTCCATTTTTTAATGTAGAAAGAGATTTCACATATCCCCGCACCGGATCCGAATCCGGTGCGGGGATACGTTTTTTCAGCTTCATTAGAAGAGAGGATTACAAGCAGCCGCAGAAACGAAAAGGATTTGATCCTGTTTCCTCAGCAAGCAAGCATATCTGCCGGCAGACTGCATACCATTAGGCGAAGAATGCGGGAATAGGGGAGGATGCTGACATGGCCGTTAACGAACCGCAGCTGACGCAGATCGCCATGGCCCATTTGCCGGCGGGTGCGGAACTGATGATGATCAACGGGCCTGCTGCGCATGCGGCGGTATACGCTGCCGATTTAACCGGGGATCGGGTACCGGAAATCGCAGCTGTTTACCGTCTGAATGGGGAGCTTTACCTGCTTGTGCTGAAATACCGGGACCGCAAGTGGGAGATTGCCGCGAATGTGAAAGGGCAGGGGTACGGCGTAACGCTGCTGACGGCGGCGCCCGTCATGAGACCAGGCCTGAACAATCTGATCGTCGGCTGGCAGATCGGCTCGATCTGGTCGAAGCTGTCGGTCTACGAGTGGACGCGGGAAGGGCTGAAGGATGCGGCTCCCGCCGATATGACCTACAGCTATCTGGAAGTGATGGATATGCCGGGCCTTGACGGGCGTGACGGCAAAGCGGAAATCGCGCTCTGGGTCCACGACACGGGGGAGGCATACCGCATCGAGGTGCTGAGGTGGGACATCGGGAAGCTCGTGCCCGCGCCGGATGTATATTTTTATTATTTCCCGGGGGTCGTCCGCTACTACGAGCGAATGATTCGGCAGCATCTGGATTACCCGTTTTACTGGTATTACCTTGCCGATGCGCAGTACCGCGCCGGCATGCCGCAGGATGCGCTGGTGTCTGTCCGAAGGGCGCTCGGCTTCGCCCAGCCCTATCCTTCCCGCGAGACGCTGCTTGCGCTTGAGTGGAACATCAGGCAGATGCTGGAGCTGATGAACATGCCGCGGGCGGCAGGATTGTTCCCGGCATCGCTCAAAACGGTGGGCGGGATGAAATGGGGCTATATTGACAGCAGCGGCAGGATGGCGATTCTCCCCCTATACGACGATGCGCGGGATTTTCAGCAGAATGGCCTCGCAATCGTCAGCGAGAATGGGAGCTACGGCGTTATCGACACATCAGCGAATTACGTTGTGAAGCCTGTTTATGATTCGATCAGCCCGTTCTCGGAAGACCGGGCGGCGGTAATCGACAGCCAGGGGTTCAGGCTGATCGACGAGACAGGAACGGTGCTGACAAAGCGGGCGTACCCGTTTATCGCGGACATGCAGGACGGGAGAGCGGTCTTCTATGTCACAGAAGGCGGCAGCGGCGATGCCGATGGCAGCATCAGTCTTTACGGCTATCTGGATTCCCGGGGGAACGAAGCGATTCCGGCGCAGTTCGAGGAAGCGAATGATTTTGCCGCTGGCAAGGCAGTTGTAAAAATCAAGGATAATGAATATGCGCTCATTGGGCCGGACGGACGCAGACTCGCCACCTATCCGTATGCTTACGTGGGACCGCTCGGCGACGGACTGCTCGCCTTCCAACAGGAATCCGCCGGCAAATACGGCTATATCGACGAGCGCGGGACTGTCGTGATCCAGCCGTCCTATTCGTCGGCATTTGCATTCCATGACGGCCGGGCCATTGTCAATACGGCAGAGGATTACAAATCGAGCTATGGTGTCATCGACAAGCAGGGAGCCTTCATTGTCAAGCCTGAGTACAACGACATTCGGGATCTGGGAGATGAGCGGCTGGCGCTCGGCCGGGCGGTCGACCCCGAGCAGCCCTTCGTCGGCTCGGTCTTCGCCATCGCCGACTGGAACGGCCAACGGCTGTCGGACTTCCTGTATAATGACGTCTCCAATTTCAAGGACGGTCTGGCCTCGGTCTACGACGCGAAGCAAACGTATTTTATCGATCGCAGCGGCAAGCCTGCGCCGGGTTATCCGCGCGTGGAGGGCAGCGGTACGCTTACACTGGAGGAGAACGGCCTGATCAAGGCATTCGTCGATCAGCGGCTGTCTTATTTGACCCGTGCCGGACGCGTCGTCTGGCAGCAAAATAAGGTTATCCCGCTCCAGCCTCCTTATCTTGTGAAAGAGGAGAAATATAAGCCAAATGCCGATTATCTCGTCTATTACCCGCAAGTTGAAGGGATGGAGAATCAAGCCGCTCAGCGGACCGTTAACGCCAGGCTGAAGGAAATGTCCCAGGTCAAGCCGGTTCCCGCCAGCAAAAAACTCGATTATTCATATTCCGGCGATTTCGAGGTCGCGTTTTACAAACAGAAGCTGCTGGAGCTAGTACTGAATGGCTATAATTTCCCATTTGGCGCCGCCCACGGCATGCCAACGAAAACATATGCGATCCTGAATCTGACCAATGGCCGTATGTATGCGCTAAAGGACCTGTTTAAGCCAGGCAGCGACTATGTGAAGGTACTAAGCGATATAGTCGGCAAACAAATCAGGGAGGACCCGCAATATTCGTACGTATTCCCGGGCAGCTATACGGGCATACGGCCGGACCAGCCGTTTTATGTGACTGATGATGCACTCCATTTATATTTCGAGCCCTATGAGATCGCTCCATACGTCGCGGGGTTCCCGACCTTTACGATTCCTTTCGCGCAGATCAGGGATATCATCGACACGGAAGGGGAGTTCTGGAAGTCCTTTCACGCTTGAGAAAATGGTCCGTACACGGCACAGCTAACTCTGTTCCGTGCAGCAGTGGTCCCTGTATTCCTGCGGTGTCATATGCAGCTCCTTCTTGAACACCTTGGTGAAATAATGGGCTGACTCGAATCCGACGCTGGCCGATACTTCATGAATTTTTAGCCGGGGAGCGGCCAGCAGCTCCTTGGCTTTTTTCAGTCTCAGATCTTTGATCCGGTCGGACAGCCGGGTACCCGTCATTTGCCTGTACAGGCGCGACAGGTAGGTCGGATGCAGGTAGACATGGTTGGCCAGCTTGTCGAGCGACAGGTCCTCGGCGAGATGCTGCTCGATATATTGATTCACCATCGTCAAAATCTTCTGCGTCCGGTCCTGCTGCTCGCCCGTCCTCAGCGCAAACAACCGGCAGGAGAGTTCCCGGTAATATTCCTCGGTCTCCGCCCACGATACGAATGCTCCCCTGTGAAGCAGCGTTCCCGCCTCCCTGGACACCGTTACCGCCTCCAGCAGCCCCCACTGGTTCATGTAAGACAGAAAAAGGGAGGCGAAGGCGTACTCAAGCTCAACAAGGAACGGCTGGAACGCGGGGAATATCTGCAGAGTCCGGGCGGTTTCCGCAATGTCCTCGTACAAAACGAAAAATTCATCCTTCTGGCCGCCCAGCAGCAGGGCTTCCAGCTGTTTGACCGCCTTCAGCCGAAGGGCGATATCCTGCTTCGTGAGACAGGCCGGCTCGGGGGACAGGGAAGAGGGAGCCGGCACCGCGTCGGACAGCAGCATCTCCATATCCTGACCGAACCCCCGCTGAAGCAGCTGCTCCAGCCGCATATATTGGGCAGCCGCGGTGGGCCACGGGCAGCAGACCGAGCTGATGGCAATCGATAGCGGCAGCTTCAGCGTCGTCCGGCACGCATCCTGAATATCGGACATCGTACCGTGAACAAAGGCGGCGCAAGCCTCCCATCCCGTGGTTTCCGCAACACTCCCTGGTCCGGCGTCTCCCGCTGCAGGCTGAATGAGCCATACGAGGCGGGAGGGATTGGCCGGGATCGAAAGCACCCGAAGCGTATTCATGTATTCTCCGGAAACATTTTGTATGGCATACATGAGCAGCGATTTGTCCGAAGGACGCAGATCGTCCGGCCATTGGTCGACCCGGCCTACCGCCAGCAATACATTTTCCGCTGCCGACAGCGGAATCTGCAGCTCCTCGAAGCGGTCGCGGTCGACGGCCTTGGCACTCAGCTCCCCCTGCAGCAGCCCGGATATATATTCCTTGCGCAGCATCGGTCCTGCCGCCTGCATTTGCTCTCTTGCCCTCTGCAGCAGATTGTCGGACACCCGCTCATCCCTCAGCCGTTCGATCGCCCTGCCGACGGCGGCAAGTATCGGCTCGTCGCCCTCAACCTTCAGAATATAGTCCATTCCGCCGTTTCGCATGGCCGACTGGATATAATCGAAATCGCTGTAGCCCGTCAGAAAAATGACTTTGCAGCGCGGCCAGCGCTCATGAATTTTCTGCTGGAGCTCGATCCCGCTCATCCCGGGCATATGAATGTCGGTCAGGACGATATCCATCTTGGAGCCTGTCAGGATCGCCAGCGCTTCGAGGGGCGAATACGCGCGGTATACGTTCAGCTCTTCCGGTTTCCAATCCAGAAATTGTTCGTAGAGGCCGCTTACGATTCTCGGCTCGTCGTCGACTATCAACAGATTGTACATTGTACCGCTCCTTTCTCCGTTTGATTATATCGATGATGAGGCAGCGTCCGCCCCAATACGGGCAGGATTTAGCTGCAGGCCAGGCAATTCCTGCAAGCTCCGCGTCGCGTGCTCCGGCTTCCCGTTATCCGTCCATTATAAATGTCCTGCCGGCAGGCGCAACGGATATATCGCAACAAGTTGACGATTGGCTGGTATTGTCAAGATAATACCCTGATATTCGCGGCGCGCTGCTTGCGTCTGTCCCGGCAAACGCTCATTCGCAAGGCTCTATCATAATTTGGCAGTTAAGCGAAAAAGTTGATATTTTACCGCCGATATCGGTTTTTTTACTCTATTCCGCTGCCGTGATTTTCAATAAACTGACGATGTAAGGCGAACAAACATTCATATCGGAGGTGTAATCATGATGGAGACCGGCAAGGAGAAGGAAGAAAGAGCCAGTGATGCAAACGCAAACATTTCGGCGGAGCAGGAGTCGGCTTCACTATCGGACAAAAGCTTCAGCAGGCGGAAATTTCTGATGCTGAGCGGAGGGATCGCCGCAGCGGCAATGTTCCCGGGCATCGCGCTTGGCGGCGGCAGAAGCAGAGCGGCTGCCGCGGTTCTTCCGGACAGTCCGCGCTTCTCGCTGAGCGGCTCGGGCGGCGAAATGTTCCGCGACGTGTCGCTCGGCAGCGCAACGGTTATGCAGTCCTTCGGCTTCGACAGCGTCAACAATGCCCTTTATACGGTGCAGATTACGTACGGCTCGCCCTCGTCCTCTGGCGATCTGACCGTGACGAAGCTGAGCATGACAGGCACGATTCTCGGCCAGATGGCACTGAAGGGATTCGGCCACGGCGTATCGATCGGCGTGGAGCCGTCCGGCACTTCGGCCTATCTGTGGACAGAGACGGATGGCGTCATCGATGGAGCGGACAGCTGGGGCTCGAAAATATGCCGGTTCCCGTTTGCCAATGGCACGACGCTGTATAATACCAATCCGTCTCTGACCAAATACACGGTGCCGGGCACGGGCAACTACAGCTACACCTGCAATATCGATAATTACCATGGCAATCTGATTGTCCGCTACCGGGACGCGACAACCAACCCCCGCTTTGACGTATACAATTTGCAGGCTTTCAAAGCCGGCGGCCGTACCGCAATCGCGAGCGTTTATCAGCCCGCGACATTGGGTGTATTTCAAGGCTATTGCGTATACGGCAAATATTTGTACCTCCTGGATGGAACCGCCTATAGCACCTCGAACCCGTCGCCGGGCAATACGTATTTGACCACCGTCGATCTCAATACGGGCACACAGGTGGACCGCTTCCATACCCAGGCCGGTGTGTCGCTGGCCTATCGGGAGCCGGAAGGCATGGCCATTAGCTTGACGAATCCGAACGACGAGAGCACAGGCCGTCTAAGCTTCGGCTTCGCGTCGGGAGCGGCCGGCAGCCGGAAAGCGACTATCTTCTACAAGAATTCGTTTCTATGATTCTCTATGATAATGACTTCGCAAAAAACATAGCGGGAGGGATAAATCATGGGTATGCTGTCGCCGTGGCATATTATTTTAATCGCTTTGGTGGCTCTTCTGTTGTTCGGGCCGAATAAACTGCCTGAGCTTGGACGGGGCTTCGGAAAAATGTTCCGCGAATTCAAAGACGCTACAACGGGAGCGCTGTCGGCTTCCAGAGAACCGGATAAGGAGCTGCCTTTGGATGAGGCGGGGAGCAAGGCGGCTGAGCCGCGCAATTCATGATCGGAATTTCTCCGGGCAGGCAGGGAACCCGGGAGCGTAAAGGTGAGATGACGCTTGTCGGGCATTTGACCGACTTGCGCAGAAGAATCGTATTCGCGCTGGCCGCGCTTCTTGTCAGCGTGGCGGCTGGGCTGATTGCGGCGCAGACGCTGATCGAATGGATGAAGAGCATGCCGCCTGCAGACCGGCTGGCCTGGAACATTTTTTCGCCGGGTGATGCGCTGCGCTTGTACTTGAATGTTGGATTCATCAGCGGAGCCGTCGTATCGCTTCCGTTCTCCATGTACCAGCTGTGGCTGTTTCTGAAGCCGGGGCTCATGGAGGAGGAGCGGAAGGTCTCGTTCATGTTTATTCCCGCCGCGCTGCTTCTGTTTCTGGCGGGTCTCGCCTTCGGTTACTTTATCGTCTTCAGAATGGCCATTATGTTCACTTCGAGTGTCGCGCATCGGCTCGAGTTGACCGAAACTTACGGCATTATGCAGTATTTCTCCTTCCTGTTCAACATTACGATTCCGATAGCGCTCATGTTCGAGCTGCCCATCGTTGTGCTGTTTCTGACGAAGCTGCGGCTGTTAAAGCCGCGCATGCTCCGCAAGTTTCGCCGTTACGCATATTTCGTGCTTGTTATCGTCGCAGGCGTTATCACACCGCCCGATGCCGTATCGATGCTGCTCGTTTACGTGCCGATGATCGTACTTTACGAGGGCAGCGTTCTGCTGTCCGGCAGGATGGAAGCGAAATCGCAGCAATCCTGACAGCCGGCCGCACGGCAATCCCGTCTTTCGCTTATAAATAATAAGCGATGGCGGGATTTTTTATGTTACTCTCGCCGGCGGGACGAGGCAGAGGTGCAGGAAGCGGGCCAGCCCAGCGTATCCTTGAAAGTAGCGGACATATGCAGCTTTATGGCATTATATAGAGGAATGGAGCCGATCGGCACAATTACAAGGAAAAGAGGAAAGCATATGCAGCTGATTGCCATGGTGACGATGCTCATCGACCATCTTGGCGTAACCTTCTTCAAGGATCTGACAATTCTGCGGGTGATTGGCCGGATCGCGTTCCCTATTTACGCCTACTGCATTGTACTGGGATACAAGCGGACGAGCAATATGAAGCTGTACATGCGGCGTCTGTTCTGGATTGCGTTAATTTCCCAGCTGCCCTTCACATTTGCTCTCGGTACCGTTGGGGTGAATGCGGCAGGAACGCTGCTTGTCTGCCTCGTCGTGCTGTACGGAATCGAGAACTGGAGGAAAAGCATCTGGATTCCCGCCGCAATCGCAGCGGCCGTCGTCATGGAGGCGCTCGACTTCGATTATGGCGCTTACGGGCTGCTGCTGGTGCTCATTTACACCTATACGACAAGCCATTTTATGGTGCTCGGCCATTTTGGCCTGAACATCCTGTTTATTATTCTCAAGAGCTGGGTGCTGGAGCTCTTCAGCATCTTCTCGACTGTGTTTATCGCCTATTGGCCCGAGATATTCAGGCAGATGGAGCGGCGGCGCATGCCAAAATGGCTGTGGAGAAGCTTCTATCCCGCCCATTTGGCGCTATTGGCCGTACTGGAGCTCATTATTGGGACTGGGCCGATCGAAGAAATAATAAAACGAATTTTTTGATTTCAGTTCCGGCAAGCATTTGATGTGCGGCACTCATCCATGAAATGCCTTCAAGATTATTTCACCAGCTCCGGCCGCATACCCCCGCGGCCAAGAAGAAACGGCTGCCGCCGTCCTTTGGCTGCGCGGCAAGTTTCTACCCTCAGGAATATCAGAAAAGGCAAGGCCAAATTTTTATACTTTCTGGTTTTTGGATATATGGGCCGTTCCGCTGTTTGGCGGACGACCTTTTTTGTCCAAATAGTAAAAAAGGAGGTGGTCATATGCTGGATGGCCTTTTGATGGACGCCAAGATGCATATGAAAGACTATTATGAAATGTATGTGAGGGTATCTCTGAGCGCTATTCTCGGATTCCTGATCGGTTGGGACCGCGAATCGAAGAGCAAGCCCGCCGGATTGAAAACCTATATGTACGTCTGCGTGGCGAGTACGCTCATTACCTTGATTTCCATATACAGCGTCGAAAAATTCAGCACCGGCAGCGACGGAACAATGATGGACCCGATGCGTCTGACCGCGCAGATCGTATCGGGACTCGGTTTTCTCGGCGCAGGCGTCATACTGAAGAATGGCCTCAAGATTAGCGGGCTGACCTCGGCGTCGATGATACTGTTTGTCGGGGGTGTGGGGATCGGGATCGGCGCCGGATTTTACGGCATGGTTATTTTTACGGTCTTTATTTCGGCGCTGATCGCAAAATTCGGAAGTTATCTGGAGATACGAGTATTTAACCGCGCCAAAAATACGGCAGAGGAGAAGAACGAGGAAGCGCTGTAGAGATCGGGGCATGAAATATTCGCCCGCCTCTGAATGGGGAGGGCAGCAGAGCCGGATAGGCAGTAGGACTGGACCGGAGGCGGAATGGACCGCCCCGAAAGAGTCCTGCTGCCAGTCCGGTTTTTTTGGACCCTTACAGCATTTATAAGTACTCCTATGGCTTAATCGATTGACATAAACGAGCATATATGAACATTTTAGAATTAAAAACCCGTCTTATATGAGCGAATATAAATATAAATAAACATATTCACTCAAAAAAGTGTTGACGATAGCCCATTTTGGCGGTATTATCTCCATGTGCACAAATGAACATTTATGATCATAAAAACGCAATAACGAGCGGAGGGTTAGAGATTGATTCAACCAAGTGACAGCATAACGAAGGTTAAATCCAAGGCTTACAGGCTGATCAAGCCGCATCAAATCATCGAAGCGACGATTGAGCACGAGGTTTCGGACCGGCAGGTCGTGGTCGAGCCGTCGATGGGCAGCATTTGCCACGCCGATTTGCGCTATTACAGCGGGAACAGAAGACCGGAGGCTTTGGAGCGTAAGCTGCCGATGGCGCTCATTCATGAAGGTATTGGCACGATCGTTGCCAGCGGGGCGCCCGAGCTGAAGCCCGGTCAGAGAGTGGTGGTGGTTCCGAATATTCCCGGATATCTGTCGGACGGCATTCCGCCGGAGCAATGCTGCCCGGCATGCCGCACTGGCAGCGGCGAGAACTATTGCCATCGCGGCCGGTTTCTGGGAAGCGGCATGGACGGAATGGCCCAAAACCGGCTGGTGATGCCCGCCCCATGCGTGATTCCCGTGCCGGACGAGGTGCCGGACGAAATCGCCGTCCTCGCTGAGTTGTGTTCGGTTTCCTATCAGGCGCTTTCCCCTGTGGCGGATAGACTGGCAAACGCAAGGATCGCCGTCTTCGGAGACGGGCCGGTCGGCTATCTGGCTGCAGCCGTGCTGCGGCATGTATATGGCGTCGGCCGCGACCGCCTGCTCGTATTCGGGGCGATTCCCGAGAAGCTCGCCCAGTTCGATTTTGCAACGGTAAGTCTGGTTCAGGATTATGATTTCTCTTCCGGTCCCTCCTTCGATATTGCAGTCGAATGCACCGGCGGCCGGTTTTCCGAAAGCGCAATCAATCAGGCCATCGATATTTTGAGGCCGGGCGGGCAGCTGATCCTGATGGGCGTGACGGAAGACCGGGTGCCGATCAACACAAGGGATGTGCTGGAGAAAGGAATTACGATGAGAGGAAGCAGCAGAAGCTCGAGAGCTGATTTCCATCCTGTGCTGGCGGCGATGAAGAATCAGGATTGTCAACGCACGCTCGGCAGACTGCTGCCGGAGAAGCGCACTGTTATTGCTTCCGCCGGCGATTTCGATAGTGCCATGAAAGAGGCGGAGGCTCATCGGAGCTGGACAAAGGTTATGCTCGACTTCCGCTGGTAAATGAACATTTTCGAGCATGAGGCTGGTGGAGATAACTGCCCGACCTTTCTCGGTGCGAGCCGGTCAGTTTGCTCACAAGGAAGGTCTTCTGTGTGATACGCCCGCAGTTTCCTTAACGATATCCGCCTTACTATGTATCTCCATGCTGCACGATCGTTCCCGGCTTGCATCAGCAAAACGCGCGCACTTGCAAACAAATACAAAAATCATACAATAGATATGAGTAAATATGAACAGGTGTGGAGGATGTATATGTTAGCAGCAGAGCGAAAAATGCGAATTGTGGAACATGTGAGACAATGCCGGATTGCGACGGTTGCCGGACTGGCGCAGCAGTTCAATGTCCATGAGGCGACAATCAGGCGCGACCTGATGGAGATCGAACAGGAAGGTCTGCTGAAACGGACGCATGGCGGCGTGATCGCCGAGCAGTGGACGCATGACGAGCCGCCGTTCAGCGAACGCTCGTCCAAGCAGCTGGAGCAGAAGATGCGGATTGGCCAGATGGCGGCAGGGCTTGTTGAGGATGGAGAACATATTATTATCGATTCGGGTACGACAACGCTTCATATTGCCCGCAATCTGATTCACCGCTCCAATATTATTGTCGTGACGAATGATATCAATATCGCCGCCGAGCTGCGTGATGCCTCCGGTGTCAAGGTAATATTGACCGGAGGAGAGCTGTATCCGTCAAGCTACATGCTCAACGGCATGTTTACCGATCATGTGCTCGAAACGCTTCATGTCGAGAAGGCTTTCATCGGAATTCCCGCCATTCATCCCGTTCATGGGCTTATGCATCCGGAAGCGCAGCTTGTGCCCGCCAAGCAGGGGATGATCAAGGCGGCCCGGGAAATTATCGTCGTCACGGACGACAGCAAAATCGGCAAGCTGTCCCTTCATACCGTAGCTCCGAACAGCGCCATTCATACGCTCATTACCGGGACGGAAGCCTCGGAGGAGGAGCTCAAGCCTTTTCGGGATTTCGGCATGACGGTGTATTCGGTTTAACGGCAGGCACATTATGGGATAAGGCAGGCAGCTATTTATTGAAGGAGGTAAGTGAATGGCGCCCATCGGGATTGCCGATAGAATGAAACAGCGGCAGGCAAGAGGAGAAGGTATCGGAATGAGTCGAAGACGGCTATGGGAAGGGCTGCGTCCCTATGTCATGATCGGTCCGGCCATGGCGGGCATCTGCCTGTTCGTCATGTACCCCGTCATTTATCTGATATATTTGAGCTTTTTCAAATACAATCTGATGAACAAAGCGAAGAGCAAATTTATCGGTTTCGACAATTATGACCAGATTTTCACACGTGGAGATTTCTACAAAGCGCTGGGCAATACGGCGGTGTACACGGCAGGAGTCGTTGTTCTGACGATGGCGATTTCGCTGCTCATCGCCGTATGGATCGGCAAGAAAGGCCGGCTGAATGCCGTCGTGCAGGCCGGCATCTTCACTCCGCATATTATTTCCATTGTATCGGTATCGCTCGTGTGGCTCTGGCTGATGGAGCCGAATCTGGGCTTTCTCAATTACGTGCTGAAGGGGGTCGGGCTGCCGGCCTCCCCGTGGCTGCAGAGCTCCCGGACAGCGATGCTGTCCGTCATCATCGTGTCGGTATGGCAGGGTATCGGCTACTACACGCTGATCATGGTGGCGGCGCTGCAAAGCATTCCAACCCCGCTCTTCGAAGCGGCCAGGCTTGATAACGCCAGCAAGCTCCAGGTATTCTTCAGAATTACATTGCCGCTTATTTCGCCTCAGCTCTTTTTCGTACTGATTATTATGACGATCGGTTCCTTCAAAGTATTCGACACCGTCAAGATCATGACCGGCGGGGGCCCCAATGATGCCACCAATACGCTGGTCTACTATATTTACGGCTTCAGGACCACGAATATCGGTTATGCGTCCGCCACGGGAGTCGTGCTGATGGCTATAATCGCCCTGCTGACGCTGCTGTATTTCCGGCTGTTGTCCAGGAAGATCCATTACCAATGAAACGGCCGACAAGTTCGGGAAAGGGGGTCCAAAGCCTTGAGGCTTGAATTCAGACATTTGCGGATGTCATTGAACGCGCTGCTGAAGGCGGCCGTGCTGGCGGTATTTATTTTCCCGTTCCTGTGGATGATTTCGACCTCGCTCCAGACATTCCGGGAGACGCTGTCGTTTCCGCCTACCTGGATTCCGTCGTCGCCGCAGTGGGGCAATTTCGTCGAGGCGATGCAAGCCGGGCCGTTCCTGACCTATGCGCGGAATTCGCTCGTGATTACGGCGTCGGTCATCGTGCTCCAGCTGCTTGTGATGATTCCGGCTGCATACGCTTTCGCCAAATACAGATTCAGAGGAAAAAATGTCCTGTTCGGCATGGTGCTGCTGGCCTTCATGATCCCGGGCCAGGTGACCTTCATTCCCGTCTATCTGATGCTGGCGGATTGGGGGATCATCAAGACACTGCTGCCGCAAATCATACCGTTCATGTCCAACGCCTTTGGCATTTTCCTGCTGCGCCAATACTTCATGCAGATTCCCGAGGAAATCATCGAAGCGGCAAGACTGGATAATGCCAGTGAGTATAGAATCATGTGGAACATAATGACACCGATGTCATTGCCGGCGCTTGCGACGGTTGCGCTGTTCAGCTTCGTCAGCCATTGGAACGATTATTTCTGGCCGCTGGTCATGACGGATTCGTCCGCTGTCAGGCCGCTGACGATCGGTATTTCAATGCTCCGGGAAACCGAAGGCATCAGCAACTGGCATATCATTATGGCCGGCAACGTCGTGCTGGTTGTCCCCATCCTGCTTGTTTATCTGGTCTGCTCGAGACAGATTGTGAAAGCGTTTGTTTATTCGGGGATCAAATAGCCGGCTTCGTTGTCCGTTTTTCCAAAACATTTATGACGGAGGAGATTAGCAATGCGCAATAGAGCAGCAAGCCTTGCACTCATCATTGCCTTATTTGCCAGCCTGCTGGCAGCTTGCAGCGGCGGAAATCCGGAGAATCAAGCAGCAGGCTCGGACACGGGGAATTCCAATGCGCCAGCGGCAAACGCGACTGTTCCCGATGATGCCGCTTCAGGTGAGAAGACCACCGTACAGTTCTGGCATTCGGTAGGCGGCAAGAACGGCGAGTATTTGGATGCATTGATCCAGCGCTTCAACGCAAGCCATGACGATATCGAAGTGGTCGGCACCTTTCAGGGGGGTTATGATGAAACCGTTACCAAACTGCAGCAGGCGGTTTCGGCCGATACCGCTCCGGATGTAAGCATGCTTGAGCGTGCCTATGTGGAGCTGTTCGCGGATTCGGACGTGCTGGAGGATCTGACTCCTTACCTGGATAAGTCGAATATGAGCGCCGACGACTTCACGCCGGGCTTAATGGGACATTCCGTGTTCAACGACAAGCTTGTGTCGCTGCCCTTTAACCGTTCAACCCCTATTCTGCATGTCAACAAAACGCTGCTCGACGAGCTGGGGCTGCCCATTCCCACGACATGGGAGGAAATGAAGAAGACGGCCAATGCGCTGGTCGTCAAAGAGAACGGCGAGTATAAGCGCTACGGTCTGACGATGCCCTACGACACCTGGTACCCGATCGCCCTTATTTCTCAGGCGGAAGGCCAATTTTTCAATGATGACAACACATCCCTTGGTTTCATGGACAATGGCGTGGGCGTCAAGGTGTTCCAATATTTAAAGGATCTCCAGAATACCGGCGCCCTGTATTATCCGCCTGCGCAGGATTCCGGAAATATCGTAAACCAGATGTTTCTGGAGGGCAAGGTCGGCATGATGTTCCAGTCCACAGGGACGATTGGAAGCCTCAAGGAAACAGTCGACTTTGATTATGTGACCGCTTTCCTGCCGCAGGATCAAAAGTATGCCAGCCCGACGGGAGGCGCCAACGTCTCCATGCTGTCCGGCTCCAAGCATAAGGATGCGGCATGGGAATTTATCCGTTACCTGATGGATGACCCGGACGGCGGTCTGCAGTTTATTCTCGATTCCGGATATCTGCCTTTCACGAAGAAGATGGCGGAATCCCAGGAGATCCAGGATCTATGGTCCAAGGAGCCGAACCGCAAGGTGGCATACGATCAGCTTCAATATGCCGTCGATACGAACAAGGATGTCGCCTGGCCGGAAATCATGCATGAATTTTTCTCCGCAATCGAAGCCATTATGTACGACAGCAAAGATATTCCTTCAACGCTTGACACCTTCAAGAAAGAAACAGAGCGGATTCTCGCCCAGTAACGGATGGAATGGAACCGATGCGGCGGCATAACGCTTGCCGCGCCGCATCACTTTTAAAATTGGCAGATAAGGGAGGAATGCGGGATGATAGAACGTCTGCAGGATGATTCCAGGGTTATCGTTGCCGGACACCGCGGCTATAAATCCGCTTATCCGGAGAATACGCTTCTGGCATTCACGAAAGCGCTGGAGCTTGGCGCCGATATGCTGGAGTTCGATTTGCGGTTCTCCCGGGACAGGGAAATCGTCATCGTCCACGATGAGACCGTAGACCGCACGACCGACGGCTCCGGAAGTGTGCGTGACTTTACGATGGCGGAGCTGGGCCGGCTGGATGCGGGAGGGTGGTTCGGCGGCGAATTCGCGGGACTGCGGATTCCGACTTTAACCGCGTTGTGCGAGCTATTGATGCGGTACCCGGATGTTTTGCTGAACGTGGAGATCAAGCCTGCCGCGGACAGCCGGGAGGTTGCCGATGCTGCGATTGTTGAGCTCGGGAAGCACGGATACCTGGAACGCTGCGTATTCACCAGCTTCGATGCGGACGTCATTGCTCATATCCATGATCGTCACGGACTGAGAACGCAGGGATTCCCGGGTGAGAATATGAGCAATTTCGTTGCCGGACCCGGCGGAACCTATTCCAAGATGTGGGCGGTAGGGATCAGCATGAAACAGTTGACGCCGGATATTGTGCGCCAATTCCGCGGAATGGGGCTGCTGGCCTGGTGCTATTGCCCGGATGATGAGGAGCAGGTCCGTTATGCACTGGAATGCGGCGCTACGCTGATGACCTGCAACAATCCGGTGCCTGCGCTGAATATTGTCCGCAATTCGGGGTGAACACGCCGGCGCAGGGCTGCTTCGACATAATGCGGCAAACGAAGGGAGTGGGCTTTAGTTGGACAGTTTGCTCGTGAGCGTCAAAATGCATCTGTTTCAGCATTATGAGATGTATGTGCGGGTGTCGCTCAGCGCGCTGCTCGGATTTCTGATCGGCTGGGACCGCGAGTCGAAGAGCAAGCCGGCAGGCTTGAAAACCTATATGTACGTCTGCGTCGCCAGTACGCTCATTACGCTCACATCCATATACAGCGTGGAGAAATACAGCACCGGCAATCTGCGGACCATGATGGATCCCATGCGTCTGGCCGCGCAGATTGTGTCCGGTCTCGGATTCCTGGGCGCGGGCGTCATTCTCAAAAATGGCCTGCAGGTGAAGGGGCTGACCTCTGCGGCCATGATATTGTTCGTCGGCGGTGTCGGAATCGGAATCGGCGCCGGCTTCTACGGAATGGTCATCTTCACCGTCATCGTAACGATGCTGATGGCAAGGCTCGGAAATTTCGTGGAGAAACGCAAGTTCGTGCGCTCCAAAAATGTATATGGGGAGAACGGGGAAGAGTTGACGTTATGAAGGCAGAATAGACATGGACAATAAACATGAACACACTAGAAGCCGTGTAAATCACGGCTTTATTTCGTTGCGTCAATTACTGCTGTTGCGGGTTCCGGTTAGTGTGCACAAGGTGTATGAAAGTGGAATATTAAGCCCATAATTTAGAAGTCTTGATTAGAAAATAACAATGGGGTATGAAAATTGATCAAACAAAATAACAGAAGATATCCGCATTTGATGATTAAAGCCCCTTATAACACCAGTATTATACGACCGTTAAATCCATGGATCCCGCTCTGGTGGTCAGCAGCTTTTCCCGGATACGGACATTGCATGGTGAACAGCCCCCTAATTGGATATTCTCTCATTATTTTTGAGTTCACTGTAAATAATCTGGCCAAGGTGAACCATGCCATTTATTTCTCCATGATCGGCGACATAACAAACGCGGTAAAAGTATTGGATTTGCGCTTTTTCTTCCTGTATATCGGCGTCTATGTTTTTTGTATGTTTGATGCCTACCGTAGATGCGTAGACTTGAATAACAATTACATTTTATCCTACCGAACAACAAAAACCACGGAAACGGGCTCCGTTTCTTCTTTCAGTGTGAATACATTGGATAAAGTAAGCCCGCTCACCGCTGTATTTTGGGAAATGACGATGCCGGGGCTGGGTTCTTTATATTTAAATCATCTGTTTTCTTTCTTCTTCAGTATCGTGACATGGGGAATAACCATTTATTACTCCCGATTCTATGTCGGATTGTATTATTCATTTGTGGGTGATTTTATGAGAGCAAAGGCTGTAGTCGATCCTCAGTGGTATCTTTTCATCCCCTCCATATACGGCGGCTATATCTATTATGCTTATTCCGAGGCAGTCAAAATAAATAAACATTATAAGCTGTCCCAATCTCAGTATCTGGGTTCCCAATATCAAAGCCCATCGTTCAGGACACCGTTGAATCCGGAAGGAAAGGGAGAAAATATGTATATCGTAGCTTCGTTTGAACATTCGGTTTCTGTTGAAATCGCATTATCCGATTTAGAAGAAATCGGCGTAAAAAAATCGGATATTCTGGCGTTGCCCCTTAATGTCCGAAACGAACAGACAAAAATATTCGATAACGCCCACTATTCAGACGGAGTGAGCTTTGTTGATTTGGCAACCATTCTGGGGTCCATTTTCATGCTATTAGGGGGAATCTACGGATTTGTTCTGGAGCAAGGCCCTATTTTATGGGCGCTTTACGGTCTTGTTATCGGAGGTGTGTTGGGTTTTGGCATTAAGCTAATGGTTATGAAGAGAACACCGGCAATTGATGTATTCGGCAGAACGAAAACGACGGAAGTAATCATGATGGTCCGGTGCAGTGAGGAGCATGATGAAAAAATAAAAGAGATTTTCTGGAGAAATAAAGCGTCAGGTATCAATCATTATAACGAAAACGCCAATCTTATTCATAGCTGAATGTTTAATTGACCATTGGCGGAGAGGAGAGATGACATGACGGATACGGAATCAGCTGCGAAGGAAGAGGATCTAATCTCATGTCAACTGTCCGAGAACAAGGAAAGAATCGAACTGCTGTTCAGTCATTGCCACGATTTGAAGGTCAAGCAGTGGGCATATGGTTCGAATTTGCAATTTAATGCCTTGTCGGTCTACCTGGAAACATTGAACCAAAGCCGCGAAACCTATATAAACGCGACCATGGAGGATATTTCGCCTCTGTTGGAAGGCAAGGACAAAGAGCTTGATCCGGAAAAAATTAAATATCATTTTGAAAATCATGGAATTTCAAAGCATACCGCAGATGTTACCGGCTCATTTGCATCGACGGTTTCTGAAATATTAAACGGCAAAGTCGTTCTCTTCTTCGATCGATGGGATCATGCCGTGATTTATTCCGCTCCCAAGCCGCCCTCCAGAGCCATCACCAATCCTTCATTGGAATCGGCAGCTTACGGACCGCATAACGGTACAATAGAGGATCTTCAAACCAATCTCGCTCTCGTGCGGGGTCTCCTCAAAACCCCGAAATTAAAGTTCGAATCGATTACGGCGGGAAACGACACTCGGAAAGAAATCATATACGGATATCTGGAAGGCGCTGTCACCCCTGAAAATCTGGCATTATACAAGTCACGAATCGAAGAAGCCCGCGATGCTGAAATTCTGGATGTAACCTTTCTGGAAGAGTGGATCTCAGAATCGAAGTACAGTCCTTTTCCGCAAGTCCGTTATACAGAACGGCCCGATATGACCGTCGCGGCATTGCTTGAAGGGAAAATCATTACTCTCCTTGAAGGCTCTCCGCAAATTATGATTACTCCCGGTTTTTTTGTTGACCTGCTATCGACCAGTGAGGATTATTATCAACGGACCATCTATTCTTCTTTGATCAGGCTTATGCGATTAACGGCGTTCATCATCGCGCTCACGCTCCCAAGCTTATATATTGCTTACACTACTTTTCATCCGGAGCTTATTCCCACTGCAATGTTAGGTCCTATTGTGAACGCCAGGGAAGGTATTCCCTTTCCTTCTATGGTTGAGGCCCTGTTGATGGAATTTTTTTTCGAAATGATGCGCGAAGCGCTGAACCGCCTTCCCCGCTCGATCGCTCCATCTGTGAGTATCGTGGGGGCGATCATCATTGGACAAGCAGCTATTCAAGCCAAGATTGCATCGCCTATTATGCTTATTGTCGTTTCGTTAACCGGTATCGCATCTTTCTCATTGCCCCAGTTTAATTTTGGCGCTGCTCTTCGGACACTGCGGTTTCCGTTAATGATTTTGGCTGGTACATTGGGCGGATACGGCTTAATGATCGGATACTATCTGATCCTGCTCCACCTGACCAGTCTGAAGGTACTGAGCCAATCCTACTTGTCCGATCTCGCGCCTTTGCATTTCAAAACACTGCTAAAAAATGTTATTCTCCGAGCTCCGCTTCAACAGCTGACGACTCCCCGGAAAAGAGCCTATAACACCTCAAAGGGGGCACTCAACTCAAGAAGGAAAGAGGACCACTAATGAAAGGGTTAGTCATTCCGATGCTTCTGCTCCTTATATTGACCGGTTGCTGGAGTAAAAACGAATTGAATGAATGGGGGTTTGTTAATGCTGTCGCGATTGATAAGGATGCAGGCGGAAATTTTATTTTGACAACGCAATTATATAAACCGGGGACCGGGGATATGTCTTCGGATGTACAGGAAGCAGGCTCTTTAACGATTACCTCCAAGGCCAAATCGCTTGATGAAGCCGCCCAGGATATTTCTATACATCTTGGAAAACGGGCACAATGGAGTCACATGAGCATCATTCTTATTAGTGATCAGAACATAAAAGAAAAATCAGTCAAAGAAATCGTAGAGTATTTCCTGCGCGATCCGGAGTCCAGGGAAACCTCACTTGTTGCCCTCACGAAAGGAAAGGCCCAGGATTATCTTGTCAAGGCAAAGCCATTTATGAATAACACGCTCGGACAGCAATTCCGGAGCATGGCATTGTTGACAGAGAAAAAAACCGGTAAAACCCATACGGCTACGCTGCTTCAATTTGCCATTCAATTAAAAAATGAATCGGGCATTTCCCTTTTACCCGTGCTGTATAAGCAGGAGGATAAATTGGAACAGGAATCGATCTCTGGATTAGCCATCTTTAAAGACGGATATCTGGTCTCCGAACAGTTCAATCCGGGAGAGGTGCAAAATATTTTTATACTTCGAAATCAGTATCATACAGGAGTGAAAGAAATAAATTGCGGGAGCTCTCCGTCTGTTGAAAGTATTCAAATTCAGAAAACGAAGACAACCATTGAAGTTGTTCCAAATCATCAAACCGTCAAGCTTAAAATCCGGGTACAGCTGGTTGGCGCATTGGGCAAATTTTTCTGCAGTCCTATCGATTCAGAGCTACAAGAGAAACAGGCAGTGGAACGGGTTCATCGACACATCGAGGAAGCTCTGACGGCTACAGTCAAGGATATGCAGCGCAAGAAGCTGGATTTATTGAATATCGGTGATCAGGTGTACCGAAAGGATCCCGTTAAATGGCGTGGATGGAAAGGTACCTGGGATCAACGATTTCAGACCGCTGAGGTCGATTTGAAAGTAAACATCGAGTTCAGCAATGCTCTAGGACAAAAATTACTGCCGAAGCCCATAATAGGAGATAAAGAGGATGGATAAAATTGTCGTGGTCGTTCTGGCGAATTTACTGGTCCTGGCATTAAGCTTGAATGCGTTTCGCAAGGCTTCTCCCAAAGGGAGGGGCGCCTTTGCTTTTATATGGCTTTACGCATCGTACACTTCAGTGGCATTTATTACAGGCTGGCACATGCCGAATGCTCAGGACATCCCCACAGCCGTATTTGGCGAACTGGGCAATCGTATCGATACCCTGCTGAAAGTCAAACATAATTCGGGTTAGCCCGAAGTTGGAGTGAAGAATGGATGAACAGAGAGATTAGCTCTTGGCAGATGGCGGGGTTATTATTTGTATTTCTGACAGGTGCCATTACTTTGGTTATTCCCGCACCGCTTCTGTCCGAGGCGAGGTCCGGTGTAGGGTTATCCTGGATGATCACGGGGCTGTTCGGTTTCCTGTATCTGTGCTGCATTCTTTACATTACCGTGCAGTTTCCAGGCAAAACCTTGTATCAATGTTCAGAAATGCTTCTGGGCCGTGGAGTTGCCATTATATTTGCCATCCCTTTTATAGTACAGGCTCTGCTGCTGGCAGCCTATATTTATTCTCCAGTCTCCGGCTTCTTTTCCACGACCATGATGAGAGAAACTCCCACCTATGTATTTAACGGACTCAATGTTCTGGTTTCCGCTCTGACCGCTTATGCCGGAATTGAAGTAATCTCCCGTTTATTTACATTGCTGCTCGCTATCCTGGTAGGCTCTATCGTTCTCGTATTATTGTTTAATTTCCCGCAATATCATCCCGATTATTTGCTGCCCTTTATGCCATACGGCTTCAAGCCGATTCTGCATAGTGCTTATTACGGATCGGGAGTAGCTTATGGAGACTTATTGACCGTCGCCATGCTATTTTGTTTTATTCATATAGATAAAAGAAAGAGGAACATCCGCACCAAACCGCTATTCATTGCCTTTGCGGCAAGCTGGATGATCATATTCCTGGTCAACATCTGTGTAATCATGGCACTCGGGCCGATGTCTGAAGAATTTAAATACCCCCTGTATATTTTAGCCCGTTTGGTAAATTTCCAGGATTTCATCACCAGAATCGAAGCGTTTATTGGAATTGCTCTTCTGATCGGTTCTATAATGAAAGCGACAGTAACGATTTATTCGCTAAATTTGGTATTGACCCAGCTGTTAAAGCTGAAAGAGGAAAAATTGCTCATCATTCCGCTCGCATTAGCTATATTTCAACTATCACAGCTGCTTGCAACGAGGGAGCCGCAGTTAAATCCGGTCTTTGCTTATTGGCCATTAACGACTTTTGTTGTTAGCCTGCCCGTTTACTTCATGATAATCGTTATAATCATAAATAAATACCGCAAAGCCGCGTGAAGACATGGCGGCCTAAATGACAGGGATTGCAGCAACTGGAAGAGCTTGATCAGGGGATGATCACATATTGCAGCGGCAGGAGGCACATATTAAGAAAAACTTGCCGAGGAGCGTGTTCTATGCGCACGAAACAGAAGGTCGGATTAACTGCTTCCGAAATTGCCGCCCTGTGGTCAGCTTATATCAGCTGCAGCATGGCGATCTGCCTGTCCCAATATTTTTCGAAATATCTGGAGGATAAAGAGGCTCGCTCATTACTTGAAGAATCGTTAAAAAGATACCAGGCCCATCTGAAGAACATCACGCATATATTTACAGAAGAAAAATTCCCGGTCCCCAGAGGGTACAACGATGATGATGTGGACTTGTCCGCGCCTTCCTTGTTCTTCGGCCTTTTCCCGCTTAGTTATGTTTATTCGGTCAGCCGGATGGATTTAATTTCGTATTCTGCCTATACGACCAGCGCTGCACGCGAAGATGTCCGCGCGTTATTCTCGGACTGGATGCAATTTTCATTGGAGATGTTCAATAAAGCGACGGATCTGATGCTCTCCAAAGGCATTTACGATCGCCCAGCCTTCATTCCGTATCCCGAACATGTGAGCTTCATGAATGATAAACCAGGTATGCTCACAGAATGGTTCAAGCCGAAACGGCCGTTAAATGTGTTGGAGATTTCCGACATCTTCTTCAATCTCGAGCGAAATAATTATGCCGTAATACTGCTGACGGGATTTTCGCAAATCATTCGAGACGACCAGATCAAGCAATACTTATTGCGCGGGAAAAAGCTGGCCAACAAGCATATTGAATTTTTAAATGAAATCTTGATCCAGGATGATCTGCTGGGAAACAATATGGTTAATACGGATGTCACAACATCGACCGTTTCGCCATTTTCCGAGCGGTTGATATTGGGGATCATCACATTGACCAATTCAGCGGCCGTTTCCTTCCTGGGGCGTTCGCTGTCGACCGCAACGAGAACGGATTTGACCGTAGAGTATTCCAAGCTTCTGTTGGAAGTGTTGAAATATGGCAAGGATGGCATGGATTTGCTGATTGAGCGGGGATGGATGGAGGAGCCTCCGCACGCGCCAGACCGGAAAAAGCTTGCGGGTGTTTAGATATCCCGCTCCAATTTTCCTAAGTCCTGGGGCATGAATCCTTAAGAAGTCGCAGATTTGCGGCTTTTTTTGTTTACCTTAATGTCCACTTGTCCAGCCCAATGTTGTACAATAAACCAATAGGGCGCCTGGCGCCGCAAGAAGAACGGATAAGGAGACGAACGCACAATGACATCCTCTCAGCAAAAAGCAGCCCGGCCCAGCCTGACGGAAGGGCCAATCGCCAAAACATTATTTGTCTTTTCGCTGCCGATTTTACTTGGCAACGTGCTTCAGGCGCTGAACGGCTCCATCAATTCGATTTGGGTCGGCAAGTTTCTCGGTGAAACCGCACTGGCCGCGACGTCCAACGCCAACCTCATCATGTTTTTTCTGATCAGCGCCATATTCGGAATTTCCATGGCGGCAGTCATCCTGGTCGGACAAAATCTGGGGGCCCAGCGGGTTCAGGACGCCAAGAAGGTAGTCGGCACCAGCACGGTATTTTTTGTGATCTTATCCATTATTATCGGAGCCATCGGCGTGATTTTCTCGCCAGCCATTCTTGATCTGCTTAATACTCCGGCGGACGCCAAAACGCTTGCGGTATCCTATACGCGCATTATTTTTGCCGGCGTCCCGTTCATGTTCGGATTCAATCTCATCATGGCCGTGCTGCGGGGCTCGGGCGACTCCAAGACGCCTTTTTATTTCCTGCTGCTGTCCGCCGTGCTTGATGTCGCGCTTAACCCGCTGCTGATCCAGGGCTTCGGCCCGTTTCCCAAGCTCGGAATTGCGGGCTCGGCTCTGGCTACGCTGATCGCCCAATCGATCAGCTTCGTCCTGCTTGTCCTCTATCTGTATGGGAAGAAATACTTCCTGCGGCTGACCCGGAATGATCTGCATCTGCTCCGCATGGACTGGCTGGTCATCAAAACCCTTATCCAGAAGGGGCTGCCGATGGGACTGAACATGGTGGTGGTGTCGCTCAGCAACCTGATTCTTATTCATTATGTCAACGCTTACGGCTCCGAGGCGACGGCGGCCTTCGGCATCGCCAACCAGATCTCAAGCTATGTCCAGATGCCTGCACTGGCTGTGGGAGGCGCGGTCACCTCGATGGCTTCGCAAAATATCGGGGCCGGACGGTGGGACCGCGTTTCACGCATTACGTGGTCAGGCGTCGGCTTCAACGTTCTGCTGACAGGAGTGCTCGTCCTATGCCTGCATTTGTTCAACCGCGAAGCGCTCGGCCTGTTCTTGCCGCAGGAGGGCAAGGCCATCGATCTTGGTGTGCACATCAACAATATTACACTATGGTCCTTTATAATATTCGGCGTATTCAACGTCATGGCCGGGGTTATCCGGTCATCGGGTTCGGTAGTCGTGCCGTTGATCGTGTCCTTCATCGCCCTCTTGATCGTCCGTATTCCGCTTGCTTCCTTCCTCGGCAGCCACTATGGATTCGATGCGATGTGGTGGAGCTTCCCGATCAGCTTCGCCATCGCCACGGTGTTGACCGCCCTGTACTACAGATACGGGGGCTGGAAAAAAGCGCGCCTTCTGCAGGCGGCAGGCGGGGCTGCTTCCGCATGAGATGAATCATGAACGAGCAAGCTATATAGATTGATTTGCTGCATTATCCGGTGGTTTGTCAAGATCCTCCTACCCGACTGATTGCACAGGGTAATAATTAACTGCTTGACTTAAAGTTAACTTTAAGGTTTATGCTGTGCTTGTGCCGAAGATAATCGATAAGTTATCGGCGGCATATTTCAAAATAATATTCCCGGGAGGAATCTTGACGTGAAAATCATCGATCAGATCTATATCAACGGCCAATTTGTGAAACCGCTGGGTACGGAGGAGCTGGAGCTCATTAATCCCGCTAACAAGCAGGTGATAGGCAGGGTCGTTTTGGGAAATGCCCAGGATACCCGGCTCGCGATTGCGGCAGCCAAAGCGGCGTTTAAAACCTATTCCAAAACAACCGTAAAACAGCGTACCGACATGCTGCAGCGGCTGCATGATGCATTGATGAACAAATTCGACCAGCTGACGCAGGCAACTATCGAGGAATATGGCGCACCGGTTTCCGTTGCCACGATGTTGACCAAGCTCGCGGCTGATGCCTTTCTGCACACGAAAGAGGTTGCCGAGGAATATGAATTTACAAGAATCGCGGGCAAAGCCAAGGTACACATGGAGCCGCTTGGAGTCGTAGGTGCGATTACGCCCTGGAATGCGAATTCGACTCATATTGCCAATAAGCTCGCCCCTGCCCTTGCGGCAGGCTGTACAGTGGTTTTGAAGCCAAGCGAGCTCAGCGCCATTCAGACGCAATTATTCGCAGAATGCATTCATGAAGCCGGCATTCCGGCCGGTGTCATCAACATTGTGAACGGCAGGGGAGAAGTCGTGGGCGAAGAAATGACGCATAATCCGGATATAGCGGTCATGGCCTTTACAGGCTCTACACGGGTCGGGAAAATGATCGCCATGGGTGCGGCGGAACAATTGAAAAGAGTGACGCTGGAGCTGGGCGGCAAATCGCCTAACGTCATTTTAGACGATGCCGATTTTACCAAAGCGATTCCGCTCGCGGTAAGCGCCGGATTCATCAACAGCGGCCAGGCCTGTCTGGCCGGCACTCGCCTGATCGTCCCGGAATCCCGTCTGGAAGAAGTGAAGCGGCTGATCAAAACGGCGATCGACGCCGTAAAAGTAGGCAATCTGTCGGACAAGACGTCTCTGATTGGTCCAATGGTAAATCAGAAGCAGTTTGACACGGTGCAGCGTTATATCCGGCAGGCCATCGAAGCCGGAGCCGAATTGGTAGCCGGTGGGGAAGGAAGCCCGGAAGGGCTTGAAGGGGGATATTTCGTCAAGCCGACGGTGTTCGCCAATGTAACGAACGACATGGCCATTGCCCGGGAAGAAGTGTTCGGGCCGGTTCTGGTCATCCTGACCTACAAGACCGAAGAGGAGGCGGTTGAGATCGCGAATGACACCTCATACGGCCTGCAAGCCTTTGTCAGCTCGGGCAGTCTGGAGCGGGCAAACCGTGTGGCCGAACAGATCGTCGCGGGACGAATATCTGTCAATGGCCTGCATGACGAGCCCAAAGCGCCCTTCGGCGGGTTCAAGCAATCCGGAATCGGCAGGGAGCATGGCATTTTCGGCATCGAAGAATATTTGGAGCCGAAGGCCATCATCGGCCATGACGCACTTCTTGTTTAAATGTCATGCTTACAGCCAAGCCTTGGAATCAAACGGGGTTTGGCTTTTTTTACAAGGTAATTCCTATACTCCATTGGTAACCATTGTGAGTTGAGCGTAATGGATTGACGTTTTATTTGTGATGCTATATGATTAGAACGAACGTTCAGTTGTTGGCGGGCAGCTGGTTATGCATCAAGGGACATTTTGAAGCATGATTAGAATGAATGTTCGATTTAAGGTCGGATCAAAAAAACAATTTGGAGGAATAATAATGAATAAAACAATCTTTATTACGGGAACAAGTTCAGGCCTGGGTAAATTAACAGCCATTCATTTTGCCAAGCTGGGCTGGAACGTCGCAGCTACAATGAGAACACCGGAGAAAGAAACGGAACTTACCCAATATGACAACATAAAAATCTTCAAGCTTGATGTTACAAACCTTGAACAGGTTGCAGCTTCCGTCGAACAGGCGGTTGCCGCCTTCGGAAAAATTGATGTCGTTGTAAATAACGCCGGCATGGGTACTTATGGCCCGCTGGAATTGGCCAAAGAGGATGCAATCGACTGGCAATTTGCCGTTAATACGCGCGGAACGATTAATGTAATCCGTAAATTTTTACCTCATTTCAGGGCTAATGGCGGCGGCATGTTTATCAACATCAGCTCCTTCATGGGAGTGACGACAGCCGTACCGCTCGGATCGCTTTACAATATGTCCAAGTTTGCCCTGGAAGGCTTAACGGAAGGTCTGTATTACGAGCTGAAGCCGCTGAATATCGAGCTTAGACTGATTGAGCAGGGCGGCTCAGAAGGAAATAATTTCAAAGAAAATATAACCTGGAATAAAGATGCCAGCATTACGGCTTACGATGATTTGATGACCAAGGTCGAGAATTTAATGGAGAATGCGGACAGCAGCCAGCTGGACAACCCTCAGGTTATCGTTGACGCCATTGCTGCCCAGGCAACGGGGGAGAGCAAGAAATTCCGCACCCTGATCGGTGACGCGGGCAGCGGGCTGATGGCGCTTCGAAACTCAGTGCCGATCGAGGAATACCTGGAGACCATCGCGCAAAGTTATAAGTAAGAAGCTGCCGAAAAATCAGAAGCTGATTAAAAGTCGCGTACTACATCGCGGCTTTTTTTTAATGAGATGGAAGTATGCGGATATTGAATTTGCAAGTTGCGGATGCCGATGGAGCTCCTTTTATTTTGAATCCGTTTCTTGCTGATATGCATGGGCATGATAAGCACCATATCAGGCAAGTAGAAGAAGTTATCTGACCAGTCCTCCCCGTCTGACCGCAGACGGGGATTATGTTATGCTGCTGCCGCTTAACTCTTCTGCAGGGCACGAATTTTCCAACTGCGACCACTCCCACATGGCAGCGAAAATAGGTTGGAGACGCCGCCCGCGTTCAGTAAGCTCATATTCGACATGCAAAGGCACACCAGGGTAGAGGGTGCGCGTAACGATTCCTTGTTCCTCCAGCAGACGCAATCGATCGGTCAGCGTTTTCGGACTAATCGGCTGCAGCGAACGCCGCAATTCCCCGAATCGTTTAATGCCGTTAAATAAATCGTGCAGAATGAGAAGCGTCCATTTGCCTTCCAGGATCTTCAGGATGGGTTCTATGGAGCCGGAGCATGCCGGATTAATCATGAGTACTTCCTCCCGGTTCATTTTCTGAAGCTGTTTTTCAAATGTACCATAGTTCGCTGCAGATTTGAACTTACATTTAATAAACGAAAGGGGAGAGGCCGTGCCCTTTGACCGGAGTGTTTTGGAGGATTTCGGGAGGGGCAAATTGGGACAACCTATTTAGAATCAAACGTTCCGCCAAAAAAAAGCCCCGGACACACGCCGCGAAGCGGAACGTGTCCAGGGAGGATTTGCATGCCATAGATCAATACATTTTATTGTTAGTCATGATCCAGACCGAACCGGCAACGATCGTAATGACAATGACGAGGCCGAAGATCAGGGTCATCAGGTTGTAGCGCGGCCCTTTCTCATCGCGCAGATGCATGAAGAAGAGGAGCTGGACCGCAAACTGCAGGATGGCTGTTCCGATCAGCAGAACCCGTGCCGATGTGCCTTCAAGCCATCCGTTCAGCACGACCATAAGCGGGATGATCGTCAGAACGATGGAGAGGAGGAAGCCGATCGTATAGGACTTCAGCGAGCCATGACCGCCTTCGTGTCCGTGACTGCCATGCGCGTCGTGTGCGCCTCCGCTGTGCTGTGCCATGTCACATCACCCCCATCAGATAAACGATCGTGAAGACGAATATCCAGACGACATCGAGAAAATGCCAGTACAGGCTCGTAATGTTCACCTTGCGCCGCGTTACAGGTGTGATGCCGTAGCGGGCGAGCTGAATCATGATGCCTGTAATCCAGACGATGCCGACTGTAACGTGAATGCCGTGCGTGCCGACCAGTACGAAGAAGCTGGAGAAGAATGCGCTGGAGCTGATCGTATGGCCTTCATGAATGAGCTTCAGAAACTCGGTCACTTCAAGTCCGATAAAAGTTGCGCCCAGCAGCACGGTGACGATCAGCCAGCCGATCAGACCTTTGCGGCTGCCGGCGTTCATTGCGAGCACCGCCAGACCGCTGGTGAAGCTGCTGGTCAGCAGGATAAAGGTTTCGGCGATAATGCCTGGCATTTCGAATATTTCCTTCGGACCGGGACCACCCGCGTGATTGCCGTGCAGCACCACATATGTTGCAAACAGCGTAGCGAACAGAACGCAGTCGGTGATCAGGAAGATCCAGAAGCCGAACTGGCGAAGCTCCTCCTGATTGACGTGTCCGTCATGGCCGTCCGCATGCGAGTGGACCTGTGCTTGAGTATGATTGCCGGCGTGTGCCATCAGGAAGACCTCCTAGCCGCAGCTTCTGTGCGTTTGATTTCGTCTACCGGAATATTATACTCGGTGTTGTAGTTGAACGAGTGTGCCAGCATCGTAGCTACGACGCCGATGAAGCCAGGGATAGCGATCCACAGCCAATGAAACACGAGGCCGAAGCCGACAAGAAACCAACAGGCGGCCTGGATGAACGGAATCGCCGAGTTCTTGGGATAATGGATCGGCTCGAGCGGCGGTTTGGGAAGAGGCGCATGACCGGCAGCCAGACGCTCCTTCTCTTCCCACCAGGGCTCGCGGTCCGTGACGACCGGGATCACCGCGAAGTTGTACAGCGGCGCCGGTGAAGGAATCGACCATTCCAGCGTGCGGCCGTTCCACGGATCGCCCGTCGTATCCTTCTCCATGAACTTGATGCTGTGGGCAATCTGCCACACCTGGAACAGGAAGCCAAGTCCCATCAGGAAGCCTCCGATTGTCGATGTGAAGTTGAGTCCCCACCAGCCGGTATCCCAGCCATAGGAGCTGACGCGCCGCGTCATGCCGTCCAGACCGACGAAGTACTGCGGGATGAAGCAGACGTAGAAGCCGATATTCCAGATCCAGAAGGCCCATTTGCCAAGCTTCTCGTTCAGCTTGAAGCCGAACATTTTTGGCCACCAGTAATACAGGCCCGCGAAGTAACCGAAGGCGACGCCGCCGATCAGCACCTGATGGAAATGGGCGATCAGGAAGTAGCTGTTATGGAATTGAAAGTCCGCCGGAGCGACTGACAAGAGCACCCCGGTCATTCCGCCGATGACGAAGCACGGTATGAAGGCGATTGTCCATAGCATCGGCGTCGAGAAGCTGAGACGGCCGCGGTACATCGTAAACAGCCAGTTGAAGATTTTTACACCTGTAGGAATCGCGATAATCATAGTCGAGATGGCGAAGAACGTATTGACGTTCGCGCCGGAGCCCATCGTGAAGAAATGATGAAGCCATGTGAAGAATGACAGCAGGCTGATGCTCATCATGGCGAATACCATGGATTTATAGCCGAACAGCCGCTTTTTGGAGAATGTCGAGACAATCTCCGAGAATATGCCGAAGGCCGGGAGGACAACGATATAAACCTCCGGATGTCCCCACATCCAAATCAGATTGACATACATCATGGCGTTGCCGCCGCCGTCCATGGTGAAGAAGTGGGCGCCGAGGAAGCGGTCAAGAAACAGCAGCGCCAGCGTAATGGTCAGAATCGGGAAGGCGAAGATGATCGTGATGCTGCTCGTTAGCACGGACCACGTAAACATCGGCACCTTTGACCAGGTCATGCCGGGAGCGCGCATTTTGATAATCGTGACGACAAAGTTTATGCCTGTCATCAGCGACCCGATACCGGAAATCTGGATACCCCAGATATAGAAGTCCTGGCCGACGCCGGGGCTTCCCGTTATCTCCGACAGCGGTGGATACGACAGCCAGCCTGCGTCCGGCGAGCCTCCGATGATAAACGACATATTGAACAGCATTGCGCCGATGAAGAACAGCCAGAAGCTGAGCGAGTTCAGGAACGGGAAGGCGACGTCGCGCGCTCCGATCTGCAGCGGCACTGCAATGTTGAACAAACCGAACATAAGGGGCATTGCCATGAAAAGAATCATGATGACGCCATGCGTTGTAAATACCTGATTATAATGCTCCGGCGTCAGGAATTTCATGTCCGGAAAGGCGAGCTGCGTCCGCATCATCAGCGCGTCGACGCCGCCGCGGAACAGCATCAGCAGGGAGGCGATGATATACATGATGCCGACCTTCTTGTGGTCGACGGTAGTGAGCCATTCAGTCCACAGCCAGCCCCATTTCTTAAAGACCGTTAATGCGAACACGATGGCGATGGTCGTCATGGCGATCGCGACGTCCGCTCCGTATATAAGCGGATCGCCCGTCACGAAAAACCAGGACAGAAAGTCTTTGATTTGTTCGAACATATGCGTGGATGCCTCCCTTTTCTAGTGGTTATGACCCGTACCTGCGGCATCGGCGTCTTCGTGCTCCATATTCATACCCATATCCATATCCATGTCCTCCATGCCTTCGTTCGCTCCAGGCTGCGGGTTCAGATCGGGCGCCAGCTGCCCGCCTTCGTCCTCTTCCGCATGCAGCTCGCTGAGCGTCGTCGCCTTGCGGCCAAGGCCGCCCTCTGCGCCGCGCGACATCGAGTAGTTATGTACGATGCGCTGGAACAGACCGTCGGATACGGAGGCATACGTAAGAATAGGGGAGGTCCCCGGCTTAACCAGCTGCTGGTACGAATCGTCCGTCAGCGCGCCGCCTTTTGCCTTGACGTCCGTCACCCAGACATCGAAATCGCTGCGCTTGACGGCCTTGGTCGTGAAGGCCATCTTGGCAAACTCGCGTCCGGTGAAATTCGCGCCTGTCCCAAGATATTCGCCTGGCTCATCCGCCTGCAAATGCAGCGTCGTCTGCATGCCGGACATGGTATAGATCATCCCGCCAAGCTGCGGCACCCAGAATGAGTTCATCGGTCCATCGGACGTCAGCTCGAACTTGACGGGCGTATCTTCGGGAATGACCAATGTATTAACAGTCGCGATTCCCTGCTCCGGATACTGGAACAGCCATTTCCAGTCCAGCGAGGTAACCTGCACCGTTATGGGCGCAGCATCCGACTTTAGCGGCTTGGCGGGATCCAGCCTGTGCGTATAGATGCTGGTCACTACCGCCAGCAGGGCGATTGCGAGAATGGGAATTCCCCACCAGATAATCTCCAGCTTCGTACTGTGCTCCCATTTTGGCTGATAGGACGCTTTGCTCTCGGGCCTATCCCTGTAACGCCATACGATCCACGCTGTAATTGCGATTACCGGAACCGCGATGACGAGGCAGAGCAGCATTGCGAAGTAGATCAAATCCCGCTGCTGTTCGCCAATCGGGCCTTTCGGGTCGAATACGACCATGTTGGTACAGCCGGAAGCCATGACCGTGCTTACGGTCAACAGGCCGACCACGGCAAGATGCCGAATACCTTTCGCTACGTTCATCTTTTTCTCATCTCCCTACATTCCCATCTTACCCATCCTATCAGCGAGGATTCCCCCCAGGCAGGATAATTATCACAAAATTGAACCCTTGTGAAAATAATAACATGTTCTCTTTCCTGCGTATCGCTTGTTAACAAAGGCGTCATCAGACCGTCGAATTTCCGTAATAAATCGTTCAACATTTCGACGCAATTCAGACTTATGTAAAATTTACCCTCAATCCAACTGTACGAAAAGGACCGCTGCACACGGCTGCATAATAGTCATCTCATCCTGACAGGACCCAAAAGAAATGGAAAAAGGCTGCTTCCATTGATGGAAGCAGCCTGTAAGGGGGCGTTCTGTCTACAAATCATTCTCCGCCTCGGATTTCCGTTTGTGAACAAGGTTCATGGCCGTACCGATCGTGTACGTGAACACGCTGCCCACCAGAAACCCGATACCCATCATCAGCAGCATGTTATTGTCGCTGAAATGACCGATATCAATCAGACATAAGACAACACCTACGCAAAGGGCTACCCAAGAGGCGACATGCATCGCGAAGAACAAAGATTTTCCTTCCCGTGCTGTCTGCCGTTCAGCAACTGCCGTTTTTGTCGACATATTAATTCACTTCCCCAATTTAGTTAGTTTGCAAGTATGCTTTCTTCTTATTATAACACCAATAAAGCGTTTGCGTTCAAAAAATGTTCAAATTTTGATCATAAAACAGACACTTTCTTTAAAAGCGGCATCTGCTGATGTATTACCTCTGTGACGTTCCTGCGAATCAAACCCACGTCCGCAGGCGATTTATACTTATCAAGCGATTAGATCGCCTCTTGTCCGCTCAAGCCGCCGTTCTTGGATAGCAGCACCCGCCGCGCTTCATTAATGAGCCGGGTGGTTGTTATACGATTAGTCTGCTCATCCAGCTTGCTCAATATGCCGATTGTCAGATCCGTATTCAAATCGTTGATTCTTTTGACCAAAGTGCCATTTATTGGCGGAGATATGGCGACGATCGGTGCGAGTGCAACCCCTAGACCTGCCTGTACATAATATTTGAGAGAAGTGATGCTGCCAATCTCAAGTCCCATGAATTGATCACCGAAGTTGCTGGCAATTATGGATTCTACTTTCAACCGAATGGGGCAGGTGCCCATCGTCATGAGGAAATGCGCATCTTTAAGCTGCATGACCGTCAAGGACGGTTCCTTGGCAAGCGGATGGGTGTCAGGGATGAGCACCGCCATCGGCTCCCGCAGCAGCGCCTCGTACTGAATGCCGTTCTCCCGGTCTGTCTCGCTGCAAACGGCAAAATCGATCTGATCCTCCCGGAGCTTCTCTTTCAATCTGGATGCGCTGTCGATATAAATGCTTACATGCACGTTAGGAAATTTCAGCTTGTACTGGGATAGGATTTCCGGAATCAAATGACTGGCTGACGGCTCGGATGCGCCGATACGGACGTATCCACCATCGCCATGCAAATAATCGGAGATGGTGTCATTAAGATTTTCATATTCAAGCAGCAGCTTCTTCGCTTTAGGCATAAACAAATAGCCAGCCTCGGTCAGCTTTATTGTTTTGCCCCGGATCAGCAGCTCCACGCCGACTTCCTGTTCCAGCTTCTTGATATGCATCGTAACTGTAGGCTGCGAATATTGAAGCACCTCGGCCGCTTTAAGAAAGCTGCCATGCTGCATGATTGCCAAAAAGGTTTTGATCATTCTGATTTCCATATCGAACTCTCCTTAATAAGGGTTATTTTCATATTGTTTTAATAGGATTAATTATAACGGATTCCAATAGATAACGGAATATTGATTTATAATTCATAAATTCTCTATCCAAATATAGACTTTTGAAATGTAACAGCTTATATTAATTTACTTTTCGTAAATTCAATTATTAAATTTTACAATTATACTTCCTGTAGAGGATGCGTTATCATAATGATATATCCCATTAAAACAATCGGAATTAACATAAGCAAGACAGGGGGAGATTCGGTTGAGTGACAATCGACAAATCATATTGAACTTATTTCTAAGTCCGACCGGCGTGCATGAAATGTCCTGGCGGCATCCGGTCGCGCATCCGGAAAAGCTGACGGATTTTGCGTATTATGCGAACATGGCCAAGATCGCCGAGGCTGCGAAGTTCCATGCCGTTTTCCTGCCCGACGACGTTGCGATTCATCCGCATATCGGGACACAGTCGATTGCGGTCCGTTTCGAACCGCTGACGATGCTGTCGGCGCTTGCAGCCGTGACCGAGCATATCGGATTGATCGGCACGCTCTCCACCACCTTTCACGAACCGTACAATGTGGCGCGGTCGTTCGCGACCCTGGACCATTTCAGCAATGGACGGGCAGGCTGGAATATTGTGACGACATCGGAGAATGCCCGGGCGACTGCCAACTACAGCAGCGGAGATCCTATCCATCATGCGGAAGGATACGAGCGGGCACTGGAATTTATCGATGTGGCGACGAAGCTGTGGGACAGCTGGGAGGACGAGGCGCTTGTCTTCAATAAAGAGACTGGCATCTACACGGATACGGATAAGATCCGGCCGATCAACCATATTGGCCCCTATTTCTCCGTTCAGGGACCGCTGAATGCCGCCCGTTCTCCGCAGGCCTATCCGGTATTGGTGCAGGCGGGCTCTTCCGAGACAGGCAGAGATTTCGCCGCCCGGACGGCGGAAGTGATCTATACGGCGCAGCAGTCGCTGGCCGAGGCGGAGCAGTTCGCCCGGGATATCAAATCCAGAATGGCCAAGTTCGGACGCGGACCGGATGAGCTGAAAATCATTCCGGGCATTTCGCCCATCGTGGCCGAGACCGAAGCGGAAGCGAAAGCAAAAGAAGCTGAATTGTCGCAGCTGCTCGATCTGGATATCAGTCTGAGGAAGCTGTCCGGCTTCCTGTATACCGATTTGTCACGGCATCCGCTGGACGGCCCGCTTCCCGAGCTGCCTAATCCCGATACGCTGCGCGGCTCCACTACCTGGTTCAAGCTTTACAAAAATCTGGCGGAAGACGAGGGGCTGACGATCCGTCAACTGGCGCAGCGGATCTCAAGCGGCAACGGCCACCGGACCTTCGTCGGGACTCCCGGGCAGCTGGCCGATCAGATGGAAGAATGGTTCAGAAGCGGCGCTGCAGACGGCTTTGCAATCAGGCCTCAGCTGCTGCCGCAAGGACTTGAAGAATTTGTCCGGCTTGTCATCCCCGAGCTGCAGCGAAGAGGACTGTACCATACCGAGTATGGGGGACGGACGCTGCGCGAGAATCTGGGCCTGAAGCGGCCCGTGAACCGTCTGGTATAAATTTGCGAAGGAGGGGAGCATCTATGGAACAAGGGACAACGGACAACAGCCTGCCAGGCATCCCCGGCGATTTTCTGGAACGCGCGAGGACGCTGCAGGAGCAGGTGACCGCCTGGAGAAGAGACTTCCACCGGCATCCCGAGCTCGGCTATGAGGAGTTCCGTACCTCTGATATTGTAGCGGCCTATTTGGACCGGCTAGGCCTGGAGGTTGTAAGAGGGCTTGGAGGTACGGGAGTGGTAGGGATTTTGCGGGGCGGCGGTCCGGGACCAACGTTTGCGCTTCGCGCCGATATGGACGCTCTGCCGATCGCCGACCGCAAGAATGTGCCTTACAAATCGCTCAACGAGGGTGTCGCACATTTATGCGGCCATGACGGGCACACAAGCATGCTGATGGGAGCCGCACACCTGCTGACTGAACTCCGCGAATCACTTCGCGGCAATATCAAATTTATCTTTCAGCCAGCGGAGGAAGGGTTGTTCGGGGCGAGAAAGATGATTGAGGACGGCGTGCTCAAGAATCCGCAGGTCAGCGCCATCGCCGGACTTCATGTGAATCCGAATCTGCCGACCGGCAAATTAAGCGTGGCGAGAGGGATCGCCTGTGCCGCCTGCGACACACTCAAAATTAAAATCATCGGCAAAGGCGGGCATGCCGCCCATCCTCATCTGGGTATCGATTCCATTGCGGTGGCGGCGCAGGTCGTCTCCGCGCTCCAGCTGATCGCCAGCAGGCAAATCGATCCGCTTCAGCCCGTTGTCGTCACTATCGGCCGGATCGAGGGCGGTGTCGGAGGTACCGCGATCGCTCCGGAGGTAAGTATGCTTGGCACGGTCAGAACGTTGTCGCCGGCACTGCGCGGGCAGATGCCCGATTTGATCGAGCGGGTCATACGCGGCATTACAGAATCATTCGGAGCTTCTTACGAGCTGGAATATATCAACGGCAATCCTTCGATCGTCAACGACGACGGCATGGTCGATTTGCTCGCCCGCGCAAGCCGGCAGGTACTGGGCGGGCAGGTACTGGATTTCGTTCCTCCTTCGATGGGAGGGGAAGACTTCTCGTTCTACAGCTTCGAGGTTCCGGCTGTGTTTTACCGGCTGGGCGTCAACGAAGGAACGGCGGAGACTTCGTACCCGCTTCATCATCCGATGTTCGATCTGGATGAAGGCGCGCTGACGATCGGCATTGCCGCGCATGCGGCAATTGCCTGGCATTATCTGGAGGAGAACACATAAGCGTAGCTTGTACAACTTGGACAAAGGAGGGGTTGAAATGCCGGGCCCGAAACAAATGAAGCTTGGTGTCATTCTTCAAGGTGTAGGCATCGATATGGGCAACTGGAGGCATCCGGACATGCAGACGGACGCAAGCGTCGATATCGACTGGTATATCGGCAAGGCCCGTGTGGCGGAAGCGGGCAAGCTGGATCTGCTCTTTATTACAGACGGGCTGTTTATCAACAAAAAGGTGGCGCCGCATTTTCTCAACCGACTGGAGCCGATTTCGCTGCTGTCGGCTCTGGCTGCTGCCACCTCGAGGATCGGGCTTGTAGGTACGATGTCCACCTCCTACAGCGAACCGTTTACGGTGGCGCGGCAGCTGGCTTCCATCGATCTGATCAGCCGGGGACGCGCGGGCTGGAATGTCGTCACATCGCCGGTTGAGGCGGCAGCCGGGAACTTCACCATCCGCAAATTTCCAGACCACGCTTTGCGCTACAGGATCGCCGACGAATATTTGCAGGTCACGCAGGGCTTATGGGATTCATGGGAGGACGGAGCATTCATCGGGGACAAGGAAGGAGATGTCTTCTTTGACCCCGACAAGCTGCATGCTTTGAATCACAGCGGCGAGTTTTTCTCAGTTGAGGGACCCCTCAACATCGCAAGATCGGCGCAGGGGCAACCCGTAATCTTCCAGGCTGGAACCTCCGAGGATGGGAAAAACCTCGGAGCCCGGTATGCCAGCGGCATCTTTGCCGATCCGAAGACGCTGGATGTTTCACAGTCCGTCTACCGGGATCTGAAGGGCAGGGCAGCCCGGTTCGGCCGTTCGCCGGACGAACTGCTGTTTATGCCCGGCATAACGCCGATTATCGGCCGTACGGAAGAGGAAGCTGAGCGCAAATACCAGCAGGAGCTTGAATTGCTCTCGCTGGAGAAGGCGCTGCATTTTCTGGGCCGTTTCTTTGACCATCACGATTTTACGCAGTACCTGCCGGACGAAGCCTTTCCGGATTTGGATGGTGTCGGATCCGAAGGCTTCCAGAGCAAGACGGCTGCGGTAATCGCTGATGCCAGGAAGCATGGGCTGACCCTGCGTGAAGTCGCCTATAAGGTGGCGAAGCCAAGACCGGAGTTCATCGGCACGCCTGATCAGGTGGCCGATCTGATGCAGCGTTGGCTGGATGAAGAAGGTGCCGACGGTTTCATGCTCGACATTCATTCTCCGTCGGGTTTGGAGGATTTCGTCGAGCTCGTCATCCCTGTGCTGCAGGCACGCGGGCTGTTCCGCCAAGAGTATGAACACCGTACGCTGCGGGGACATCTGGGGATGAAGATCCCCGAGAACCGGTATACGGCAGCCAGACAATCTTAAGCAGACTCTTTAACAGAATATAACGTTTGGAGGAAGCAAATATGAATGAAAGCCTGGATTTTATCGGAAAATATTCAGATACTTACCGGCATCTAGTGGAAGCAGCCGCAGGGCTTGGAGAGGACGCACTCAAGTGGAAAGAGGCAGCGGACATCTGGAGCGTGACCGAAGTGCTCGCTCATTTGGCGGATCATCATTTGATCGTCTCGTTCCGGATTCGCCATATTCTCTCGGGTGCGGAGGCGCCGCTGCCAGCGTTTAACCAGAATCGCTGGGTGGAGGGAACGGCGGCCAATGAGGCGCAGGCCGAGGAGTTTCTGTCCGCCTTTGAGGCGCTCCTAGTCTACAATAACGGGTTGTTCAGCCGATTGAAGCCGGAGGATTGGGACAAGACCGGGGTCACCCAGAAGGGCGCAGTGGTCAGTCTGCATGCGGTGCTCGAAGGATTGATCAAGCATCTGAACAACCATCTCCAGCAAATAGAGCGGATCAAATTGCATTATGCAAGTCTGAAGCAATAGCGTCACGGTTGTCGCTGCCGGCTTTTGTCCAAGGATGGATGATGGCGGACGACATTCGATTAAATATATCAGAATAATAAATATTATTCTGGCTTGGAGCCATGTCATGATCAAATTGTCCGGCATTACAAAAGCATACGGCAGTCAGCAAGTGCTCAGAGGCATCAATCTAACCGTGAACAAAGGCGAGGTCGTTGCCATCCTCGGCCCCAGCGGCTCGGGTAAAACGACTCTGCTGCGCTGCATTAATTCTCTGGAGAAAGCCAATTCGGGTGAAATATCCATCGGCGACCGGATGATCGACTGCAAGCGGGCAAGCAAAAAGGAGATTCATGCGCTGCGCGGTCAAACGGCGATGGTATTCCAGAGCTATAATTTGTTCAAGCATAAGACTGCATTGGAAAATGTCATGGAAGGACTTATCATCGTCAAGAAATTCCCGAGGAAGCTGGCAGAGGAAACAAGCGCCGCTCTGCTGGAAAAGGTCGGTCTGGCGGGAAAGTGGAACCATTATCCAAGCCAGCTGTCCGGAGGCCAGCAGCAGCGGGTCGGCATTGCCCGGGCACTCGCCTTGAATCCGGCAGTGATTTTGTTCGACGAGCCCACTTCGGCGCTTGATCCTGAGCTTGTCGGAGAAGTGCTGGCGGTCATCCGGCAAATTGCCAGAGAAGGCATTACGATGATCGTGGTGACACACGAGATGGGTTTTGCCCGGGAGGTGGCCAACCATATCGTATTTATGGATCAGGGGGTTATTGTTGAGGAGGGCTCTCCTGATGAGGTATTCAATCGCCCGAAGGAAGAGCGCACCCGGCAGTTTCTGAACCTGATGGATCCCGGCCACGCGATTTGATTCTTCTCACAAATCTTTATCTGTTATAACAACAAGAATATATAATAAGGGAGTTAATCACATGAAATCGAAACGTACGTTATGGTTCGCGGCACTGGGCCTTATGCTGCTGCTCACGGCTTGCGGCGCCAACAACACCAATAACAGCGGGAATACAGCCGGTGAGCCTTCAACAGCCGGATCAGCGGATTCGGCGTCCGAACAAACCGTCATCAAGGTGGCCACCTACAATGTTCCATCGCCCTTCTTCAGTTTTTTCGATGAGAATAACCAGCGTGTCGGCTATTTGGAGGATTATTTGAAGGCGCTGGAAGAGAAGCTGCCGGAATACAAATTTGAATATGAATCCGTCGATTGGGATTCGATGCTGATTGGAACCGATACCGGCAAATACGCATTTATGGCTTCCAATGTATTCAAAACGCCGGAACGCGAAGAGAAATATATTTATCCGAAAAAAGAATTCGTCTACTCCTTGATCTCGCTGCTCACCAGAACCGACCGGGACGACATCAAGACGCTGGACGACGTCGTAGGCAAGAAGCTCGTACCGATGGTTCCGACGGACGGAATGCGCGTTGTCGTCGACGATTATAACAAAGCCCACCCTGACAATACCATCAAGATTGAAAATATCGACAAGCGGACAACAGCAGACGTCTTCAATTTTTTGAGAACGAAGCAGTATGACACTTCCATCTCGCTTTCCCTCAATTTCCAGGGAGCTACGGAGGAGGAGAGGAAGGATCTGAAGATCAGCGCTATGGTATCGAAGGAACCGGCTTATCTGCTCTTCAATAAGAAACAGGGAGCATTGGCTGACAAGGTCGACGCGGTAACGGATGAGCTGACAAAGGACGGCACGCTGTCGAAGCTTTCTGAGAAATGGTTTGGTGTGGACGTCTTCAAGAGCATTGACGAAATCAATGCATCCAGTACGAACTAAACGTCCGGATGCTGCCGGGGCACATTCTATTCTATAGAATGGCTCCGGTTGTTCCGTGATGGCGTTAATCGGCGCAAAGGAGGAAGATCATGCCGAACAGGGATAACCACGACTGGATTTATATTGTTACCCAAATCGCCGGGAAGCTGCCAATTACGCTAGCAATGTTGCTGCTCTCGACGTTATTCGGCCTGCTGCTTGGACTTGGGATTGCCGTTGTCCGTATTCAGAAAAAGCCGGTTCTGTATACCGTCGCCACTTTTTATTTGTCGTTCATGCGCTGCACGCCGACGCTTGTTCAACTGTTTCTCGTTTATTACGGCTTGCCGGCGGTTCTTCAGCTGATCGGCATCGATGTGAACGGCTGGGACCGGTTCATTTTTGTCATCGTCACCTTCTCGCTCCACAGCGCCGCTTTTTTCTCGGAAGTCATTCGTTCGGCTTATCTGGCAGTTGGGGTTGCCCAGCAGGAAGCGGCATACAGCGTGGGGATGACCTATTTTCAGACGCTGCGGCGAATTATTTTGCCGCAGGCTTTTGGAATCGGGCTGCCGAATTTCTGCAATGATTTGATCGGGATATTAAAGGAAACCTCGCTGGCCTTCTCTATCGGCATCGTCGATATTATGGGCCAAGCGCAAATTATTATCGGCAATTCCAACGGCTTGAATGTCGTACAGGTTTATATTGTCATTTCGATTGTGTACTGGATTCTTTCCATTGCGATTGAGAAGGGCTGCGGCCGGTTGGAGAGAAGACTCAAAAGGGGCCATGCAGGCATCGTGAAGCCGGAATGAAGAAGAGGGAGGTGACTTGAGATTGGAAAACTTCGATTTGGACTACGCCCTCAAGCAATTTCCGGATGTATTGAAGGCTGTGCCCATGACGCTGCTTGTGGCCACAGTATCGCTTTTGCTCGGATTTGTGTTCGGACTTCTCATTTCATTATGCCGGACCTATAAAGTGCCCGTACTGAGCCAGTTGGGGGCGCTTTATGTTTCATTTATAAGAGGTACGCCGATGCTTGTGCAGATCTATGTCATTTTCTTCGGAACACCGATGCTGATTGATTATTTGAACAAGCAGTTCGGCTGGGGACTGAATCCGTATGGCATCTCTCCGCTCGTATACGCGCTTCTTGCCTTCACGGTCAATACGTCCGCCTATCAATCGGAGACCATTCGTTCTGCTCTCCAATCCACGGAAGCCGGGCAGATGGAGGCAGCCTTGTCGATCGGGATGACGGTGCGTCAAGCATTGTTCCGGATTATCGCTCCACAGGCATTCCTGATTGCTCTTCCGGTTTACGGAAACCTGTTCATCGGATTGATCAAGGGAACATCGCTTGCCTTTGCCGTCAAAGTTATCGAGATTATGGCGACCACCCGAATTATTGCCGGAGGCGATTACCGGTTTCTGGAAATGTACATCGATGCCGCCATCGTATATTGGGTGCTGTGTTTCCTGGTCGAACGGTTGTTTGTCCTGCTTGAGAAAAGATTCAGCCGTCATGAGAAGGTTATGCCCTGATATCCTCTATTTCTCCGCAAGGGAGCGGATGGCTTAAAATATAATCTACGATACGAAGCGCAGCCCACACAAGCGATTTGCGTTTCGAAGTGCTGCCCAAATGTCCGCAGTCGCACCTCCGGTATACCAATAGGCGAAACCGGCGGCTTTTTCATTCAAGGACTGGACATATTTCAAGGTTAAAGAACGGCTGTCTTCGAGCCATATGTGATGGATGACATGATTATTCGTGTATACCGCTGTATATTGTCCTACTGATGGATCCCATTTCAGCGATGAGAAGATGGGGAGCAGCTGCTCCTGATCAGGAAGCTCGATATCCTCCGATAGAACCTTTCCTGCCTCGATACGCCAATCTCTCGTGAATAATGGCATGCCGACAATCAATTTGGAAGGAGTTGAAATTTCTTTGTTGATCTGCTTCACACCTTGAATAAACCAGGGGAGAGAGGCAACCGAGCCCATCACGCTCGAACCTGCCCAATGCTCTTCATAGTCCATAAGAACCAGGTAATCAGCGCTTGCGCTTAATGCCGCATAATCAAAGGGCTGGCTCCAGTCCGTATTTGAATCCGGCGGCACGTCGATGGATATCACTTTCCCGGCCGAATGGAGGCGGGTTCCCAGGTCTTTGACGAATGCGGTCAACAAATCCCGGTCGTCCGGGTCCACGTTTTCGAAATCAAGGTTGAATCCGTCCAATTTATACTGTGATGCGTAATTGACAAGCTGCGTAATAACTGAATTTTTATAGACGGTTAAAAATAAATGGAGGACCTCGGCATTCGAACGGTTCCCTACAAGAGCCCACACCTTTTTCTGCTTCGCATGCGCCCATTCCACAAGCTCCGGTTCAACGGAAACGGTCAAAGCGCCATCTTTTCCCATAAAAAACCATCTTGGAGAAATAACGTTGATTGTACTTTCCATAACATGCTGTTTAAATTCCGCCGTACTGTCCATATACTGCCATCCTATCTCAATAGGCGCAGATGTTTGCGGGACCGTCCGGAGCTTGCCCAAAATCCGGTTCAAAATGGCCGCGGCTTCTTCGCGGGTCAAGCTTTGCCCCGGGTGGAAGTATTGGCCGTCGCCCCCCATAATGCCTGCATGGATGATTTCGTTCACTGATTCGGCTGCCCAAGGCGATACGCACGCTTCATCCAGGAACGGATTTGTTTGTGAAACGGGAGTCTGCCTGGTTGCCCTTGCAAGAATAACTGCCGCTTCTTCTCTTGTTATCGTTTCATTTGGAGCAAACTTTTTTTCACTCTTTCCAATAATGAGGCCTAGATTATTCGCAGCATACACCCATCCGTAGAACCAGGCCGATTTCTTGACATCATCGAAGCCGGGGATCGAATTATGTACTTGCTCCAAGCCTAACACGCCTGCGAGCATCTTTACGAACTCCGCCCGGGTGACCGTCTTGGAGGGCTCAAATAATCCGGCGCCTGTTCCGTTAATAACTTGTTTATTGTAAAGGGACAGGATATCGTTTTTCGCGAAACTCTTATTTATATCAGTAAAGACTGCTTGGGCGGCTTCAGCCCGCACATTCCAAGAAAAGGCAATAATAAGTGCCAGAATAGTAACGGCCAATCTCTTCACATTCATCTCCTCCAAGTTACAAGCATAGCAAAAATAGATTGCTATTACCTTTATAACATTATGGAAAAAGAGGTCTGTTTCTGGCCCTATTAACAGTATGGGAGGAAACCGGATATGTATGCGCTTAATCTTTTATCCGTGGTACAATATAGAGCAGCGATTTTAATTTGAAACGGGGAGTGTCAGCTATCATGAAAACGATACGCTTTGGCATTATTGGATGCGGCAATGTCACAGAAATCAAGAGCGGTCCTGGCTTCCAGAAAGCCGGAAGTTCGGAGCTCGTCGCTGTCATGCGGCGAAATGCCGGGCTCGCGGAAGACTACGCCCGAAGGCATGGCGTGCCTCGCTGGTATACGGATGCGCAGGAGTTAATCGACGATCCGGAGGTCGATGCGGTGTATATCGCGACGCCTCCCGGCTCGCATCTGGAGTATACGCTCGCGGCGGCGAAGGCGGGCAAGGCGGTTTATGTGGAGAAGCCGATGGCGCTGAACGCCAGCGAGTGCAGTGCGATGATTGCGGCTTGCCAAGAGGCGCAGGTGCCGCTTTATGTGGCTTTTTACCGGCGGGCGCTGCCGCGCTTTCTTAAAGTCAAGGAGCTGCTGGAAGCAGGCGCGATCGGCGATGTTCGTTATGCGGCAACGGTGCAATACCAGCCTGCTCCGCATACGGAAGGCGGCGAGCTTCCATGGCGGCTTCAGCCGGAGCTTTCGGGCGGCGGGCTTTTTTTCGATTTGGCCAGTCATACGCTTGATATCCTTGATTTTCTGCTGGGTCCCATCGCTGAAGCGAAGGGGATTGCATCCAACCAGCAGGGGAAGTTTGCCGGTATCGAGGATATCGTCACCGGTACATACCGGTTTGAGAACGGCGTGCACGGGACGGGCACCTGGTGTTTTTCCGCTTTTTCTCGGGAGGATCGCAATGAGATTGTCGGCTCGAAGGGCAGACTGAGCTTCTCCACATTCGGCCATGAGCCGATTCGGCTCGACACGGCAAGCGGAACGGAGGAGTTTCCGTTCGATTCCCCGCAGCACATCCAGCAGCCGCTTATTCAAACGGTGGTCAACGATTTGCTCGGATTGGGCACTTGCACCAGCACGGGGGAATCGGCGGCCCGTACGAATCGGGTGATGGACGAGCTCGTGAAGGGATTTTATCTGGATAACAAGGAATGAACACGTTTGGGAGTGTCAGGAGAGAGGTTGAGAACGTTACTAATCAAGTAATAGGGAAATAACATTTTGGAGGAACAATAGGTTGAATATAAAGTATAGAAAATTAGTAATTGAAGAGTGTGAACGAATCAATGATATGAATCCATCACAATATATAAAAAAAGCATGAAGAGAAGTGAATGGAAAACGCCAGTTAGTCGAAATTAATTATCAAGATTCTGATTGGGCTAATGGTTACGATGACCATTATAATCGCTTGAGAGCAACTATTTTAAGTGAAGGCGTTGCCATAGGTGCTTTTGATGAAAGCGGCAAATTAATAGGTTTCGCAGCAATAAATCGTGAGTTCTTTGGTGAACATGTTAAATACGTTTTATTGGACCAATTATTTGTTTCATTAGAGCATAGAAATAAGGGAATTGGTAAGAAGCTATTCTTGATCGTTGCAGAAATAGCGAGAGAGTGGCAAGCAGATAAACTATTTATTTGTGCTGGTTCTGCCGAGGAAACAGTGGCGTTTTATTTTGCGCTCGGCTGTAAAGAGTCGGCAGAAATAAATAAGAAATTTTATGAAAACGATCCAAGAGATTATCAATTAGAGTTTCTGCTTTAATAGATCATTCTATTAACCTGACATGAGCGAGGGGGGAATTACAAAGACTGCAGCTTATCGTAAAGGGTTCTGTATGGAAAAACGGAAATAATAAGGACAAACCCATTCAGTATGGGTTTGTCCTTTTTCATTTAAGCAATTATACCTCCAAACGGAACCTGTTGCTTAAATGCGAGAACCTTCTTTTTTCATGCTCGGCCTTGTCCTTGCATCCATACCGTCCGATCCGGACGGTTTTTTGCCGTATTAAGTTAAATTCAGTCCAAACCTTTTTTATACTCTCAGGAAGAAACATGCCTGAGCGCCAGAAGAAGGTGCAGCAAGTTTCTTCCTGCAAACAGATCTTCTAAAGAAGAGGACAATTTCAGACTGCAAAAGCCAAGTTTCACTCATTCTTGTCTGTGCGCCGTTACGGTAACATGAATGCAGGCAAGCCGCAGAATAGTATAGGAGAGAGGTGAATTTAAGTGGGCAGTATTGCATTTCATCATGTATTCAAGCGATACAAAGGCGAATCCCGCCCGGCCGTCAACGATTTTCACCTGTCCATCGAGGAAGGGGAGTTCCTCGTGCTGGTCGGGCCTTCAGGCTGCGGCAAATCGACGACGCTGCGCATGCTGGCAGGCCTCGAGGAAATCAGCAGCGGGGAGCTGTACATCGACGGGAAATACGTTAATTATGTTTCCCCCAAGGACAGGGATATCGCGATGGTGTTTCAGAATTACGCTTTGTACCCCAATCTGACGGTATTCGAGAATATCGCGCTTGGACTGAAGCTGCGAAAAACGGCGAAATACGAAATTGAGCTGCGGGTAAACCGGGTGGCCAAAATATTGGAGATATCGCATCTGCTGGAGCGCAAGCCAAGCCAGCTGTCCGGCGGCCAAAAGCAGCGGGTTGCGCTGGGCCGCGCGATCGCCCGGGAGCCGCAGGTATTTCTGATGGACGAGCCGCTCTCCAATCTGGACGCCAAGCTCAGAGCCCAGACGCGCGCTGAAATCATCAAGCTGCAGAGCGACCTCAAGCGGACGATGGTCTATGTCACCCACGACCAGGTGGAGGCGATGACGATGGGAACGCGGATCGTCGTCATGAAGGATGGAATTATCCAGCAGGTTGCGCCGCCACGCCAGCTATACAGCGAACCGGCTAACCTGTTCGTCGCCGGCTTCATCGGATCGCCGCAAATGAACTTCATTGACGGCACGATGCTGCGCGAAGAGGGACGGCTCTATTTCTCCAACAAACGGATGAAGCTGCTGCTCCCCGATACGTTCAATGCCCATTTCGGGGACAGACTGAGGTCCGGGCAGAATGTCGTGCTCGGGGTGCGTCCGGAGAACGCCTTCCTGAAGGCGGAGCTTTCCGGTGACGGGAATGGGGAAGAGGACAGGGACTTCGTGCCTGCCACCGTACAGATGATGGAAGCAACAGGCGCGGATTCCTATGTGTATGCTTTGATCGGGGAAACCAGGATCATTGCACGCACGGACCCCGAGATCATATACAGGCCGGGCGATAAGCTCCTTGTCGGCTTTAACATGAACAAGGTTCACTTCTTCGACGAAAATACGGGTATTTCCCTCGCGGCCGGAGGAGATGAGGGATGAGGCAATCCGGAGGTTTACGCATCTTCCGCATCCCGGGATTTACCCGGATCGCCATCCGGCTGCTGTTGGTTGCGGCAATCGCATTCGGCGGGTATCACTGGTTCTCGGGCAAGAAATCGGTTAGCTACGCTTCGAATGTAAGCGCTTCCCAATTGATGGCGTTCAAGGATGCCGGCGCGGAGCTGCCCTATGTCAAGGAGATGATGAATCATCCCGCCGAAGCATTGGACTTGCAGCCGATTGCGATTGACCCGGCAGCTTATACCCTTGCAGCTGCAGAAACGAAGCTCGCAGCGGAGAACGGGCCGGATGGAGCCATACTGAATTGGAACGGTGCGGAAGGCTGGGTGGAGTGGAGGTTCAACGCCCCAACGGCAGGATGGTACGAGCTTCATCTGGATTACAAACCGCTTGCCGGAGGCAATACATCCGCAGTCCGCGGGGTACAGATCGACGGACGTTTTCCTTTTCTCGAATCGGAGCACATCGAGCTGGAGCGAAACTGGAAGGACGCCAAGTATCCTTACGACCGCAATGAGGCCGGCATGCAGATTCGCCCGCAGCAGACTGAATTGATCGGATGGATAAACAAAGCCGTGTCGGATTATACCGCATCCTCAAGACCGCTCCTGTACCGGCTCGAGCAGGGGGAACACACCCTGAGACTGGTTGGCGAGAGGGAACCGATTGCGCTGCGCGCAATCACGTTCCAGGCCCAGACGCCGCTCCCGTCCTATGCGGAATACGAAATGGCGCATCCGGTCCCCGCCGCACAGGAGAACTGGTACGGCTTGAGCGAAGCGGAGCAGTTCGAACGGAAATCCGGCTTGGCGATCCAGACGGATCATTGGTCAGAGCCTTATATTTCGCCGGATCCGAAAGGCCGGATCACCTACAATGTGCTCGGCGGGCAGAGATGGCGTGTGCCTGGCGAGTGGGTCGAATGGGAGATGACGGTGCCGGCTGACGGCTATTATGAGATTGATTTGAAAAATGTTCAGAATTATCGTCCCGGCTTCAAGGCTTATCGCACGATCGAGATCGACGGCAGGACGCCATTCAAGGAGATGCTTCACTTCGGCCTCGATTTCACCAAGGAATTCGCAATTACAACGCTGGCAGACTCGCAAGGCAAGCCTTTCCGGTTTTATCTTGAACAAGGAACCCATACGATCCGGATGATCGCGGATTCGTCGGAGCTGCAGCCGATTACATTGGCTCTGAAGGACACACTGTCGCAGATTGCGGCTTTCGACCAGCATATCCGGCTTATTACCGGCAACTACAGCAAATCGGCATTCGATGCCAATATGGATTCCACACGCACCTGGGATATGGTCAAATTCGATCCTGATGCAGCCGCAAAAATACAAGCGTTCATCCAGCGGTTATCCGATATCCGCGAATATATCAACGGCTTGAACGGCAAAAATTCAGACTTGTCGGAAGCGATCAAAGGCTCGGTTGACCTTCTGGACAAGATGCTGGCGGACGTGAACGAAATCCCGAACAAGATCAACGATTTCGCGACCATCCAGAGCAATATCGGCAATTGGATGTCCACGCTGACCCAGCAGCCAATGCTGCTTGATTATCTTGTCCTGCGCACGCCGGATACCAGAACCGGACTGAAGGTGCCTACAACACTGTCGAGAATTCCTTACACGCTCACGGATTTCGCCCGTTCCTTCTACATGGATTACGATCTGAGCAGCAGCAATGAAGACGGGGCATTGACAGTATGGGTGCAGCGGGGACGCGATTACGTCGATTTGCTGCAGGAGATGGTCAACCAGGATTTCACTCCGAAGACGGGCATTCAGGTCAATATCAATCTGATGCCAAATCCGAACATGCTCATTCTGGGAAATGCCGCCGGTGACGTGCCGGACGTCGCCTTGGGAATCGGCGAAGCGACACCGGCCGATTATGCGATGAGGGATGCGGTGGAGGACTTGTCGAAGTATCCGGGGTTTGAAGAGGTGAACAAGCGGTTCATCCCCGGAGTCAGCCGCGCGCTCACGTACAACGGCGGAACGTACGGGGTTCCCGAGGTCCAGAACTTCCAGATCCTGTTCTACCGCTCGGACATCCTGGAGAATCTGCACCTGAAGGTTCCGGATACATGGGATGATGTCTTCGATATCCTGCCGACGCTGCAGGAGAACGGGATGACGATGAATTTTCCGAAAGGCGATTTCTCGACGCTCTTCTTCGAGAACGGCGCCGAGCCCTATGCTGCGAATGGGCTTAGGACCGATTTGATGAGCGATGCCGGCCAGAAGGCATTCAAAATGTGGACGGAACTGTTCACGAAATACAATTTACCGATCGACATTCCGGCCTTCTTCCAGCATTTCCGCGATGGAGACATTCCGATCGGAGTCTCGGATTTTAATACGTATGTGCAGCTGCTCGTAGCCGCTCCGGAGATTACAGGCCATTGGAAAATCGCTCCCCTTCCGGGCATCAGACAAGCGGATGGCGAGGTTGCCAGATGGTCGCCGCAAGGGGTGTCTGCCGCCATGATCATGAAGAAGAGCACGCAGAAGGACGCAGCCTGGGAATTTCTGAAATGGTGGACATCGGGCGAGGTGCAAGCCCGGTACGCGAATGACATTGAATCGTTCTACGGCCTCGAATTCCGCTGGAACACTGCGAATGTCGAAGCGATGCAATCGCTGAACTGGCCCGGCGAGGATTTGAAAGCGCTGCGGGAGCAAGCCCGCTGGGCGAAGAATATGCCCAACGTACCGGGGTACTACTTCCTTGGCAGAGAGATGGAATTCGCCTGGAACCGCACGGTATTTGACGGCATGCCCGCCGTGGAGTCCCTGGAGCAGGCGCAGCTGTCGCTGCAGCGCGAAATGGACAGCAGGCAGAAGGATTTCGGCATAAACGGAATGGACCTGCAGGTCCCGCAAATCCACGAACCTTACGAATGGGAGGAACCGGACTCATGAAGACAGAGCTTTCTCCCGGCATGAAGGCACAGCGGTCCTCGGCGATTAAGCTGAATTTGAACCGCTTCTGGATGGACATCCGGCGCGACGCCTTTTGCTACCTGTTCCTTGCGCCGTTCCTGATCTGCTTCATCGTGTTCATCGTTATTCCGGTAGCGATGGCTGCGACGCTCGGCTTCACTTCCTATGACGGCTTCGGATCGCTGCATTTCATCGGCTTCGACAATTACATCGGGCTTGTAACGCAGGATATTATCTTCCTGACCAAAGCGCTGCCGAACACTTTCTTGTTCGCCCTGATCGTCGGTCCTGGCGGTTATGTGCTGGCCTTTCTGTTCGCCTGGCTGATCCATCAGCTGCCGATCAAAATCAGGGACTACTACACGCTGGCCTTCTACGCGCCTTCGATGGCCGGAGCCGTGGCATTGTCTGTCGTGTGGATCGCCGCCTTCAGCGGCGACCGCGTCGGCTACGTCAACCAGTTTCTGCTTGAAATGGGGTGGATCGAAGCGCCGATCGTCTGGCTTCAGGATCCCAAGTACCTGATGATTATCATGATCGTCGTTTCCTTATGGGTCAGCTTCAGCGTCGGCTTTCTCGCGATGCTGGCCGGGCTGCAGACGGTAAACCGGGAGCTGTACGAAGCGGGCCGCATCGATGGCATCTCGAACCGGCTTCAGGAAGTGTTCTATATCACCATTCCTTCCATGAAGCCGCAGCTGCTGTTCAGCGCCGTCATGACGATCGTCTCGACGCTCAAAGCGGGCAGCATCTCCACGCAGCTGACTGGAATGGCGATCACCCCCCAGTATGCGGGCCACCTCATCATCAACCATATCGACGATTACGCATTCATTCGATTCCAGCTCGGCTATGCTTCGTCTATTTCGGTCATGCTGCTGATCGTCAGCTATTTTGCCATGAGATTCGCTTACCGGCTGTTCGGATCGAAGGAGGAACTATAAAACGATGATTCGAAGACTCCGCAGAACGTCGCCGTTTCAGATCACTCTTGTCACCGTCTTTACTGCGCTTGCGGCTTTTATGTCGCTGCCGATCATTTTTATCCTGAACCATGCCTTCAAGCCGCAGAATGAGCTTTTTCTGTTTCCGCCGCGGTTTTTCGTGCAGAATCCGACGTTTCGCAATTTCGAATCGCTGTTTCTTCACGCATCGAATGCGACGGTTCCGTTTACCCGTTATCTGTTCAACAGTATGGTCGTGGCGGCATTGACGCTGATCAGCGTCATCGTCGTCAGCACAATGGCGGCGTATGTGCTCGCCAAATACCAGTTTCATTTCAAACATCTGATCATGGCTCTCATTACGCTGTCGCTGATGTTCGCGCCGGAAACAGTAGCGATTCCGCGATATCTCATCATCAATGGAATCGGGCTGAACAACACGTATTTCGGGCATGTTCTGCCTGCTCTGGCTTCGCCGGTTGCGGTGTTCATGCTGGTCGGCTTCGTCTCGCAGATTCCGAACGATCTGGTGGAGGCAGCCAAGATCGACGGGGCCAGCCACTTCGGCATTTTCATCCGGATCGTGCTGCCGCTCTGCGTGCCCGCCATCGCCACCATCTCGATCTTCACGTTCCAGGGCGTGTGGGGAGATGTGGAGACATCGACCTTGTTCATGCAAAAAGAGGCGATGAGGACGCTGGCTTTCTATGTCAACAGCCTGCTCAGCGGACTCCAGAACAATGTGGCCGGTCAAAATATGGCCGCCGCTGCCGGTCTGCTTATGTTTATTCCGAACCTGCTCATATTCCTGCTCTTCCAGCGGAGAGTGCTGGAGACGATGGTTCATTCCGGAATCAAGTAATTTCATCAGCAAAGGAAGTCTGAAGTGATGAAGAAATGGATTGCTTGCCTGCTTGTGGCAGCGACGGCCTTGCTCGCCGTGCCTGATACCATGTATGCCCGGCTTCCCTATATAACCAGCTACTTCGACAGCAATCAGTCCTCGTGGTTCCGGATCCAGCCGATTTATACGCCGGCCGATGCCTATTCCGCCCGCTTCGGTGAGCCAGTCGATCTGCATGTGGCAGCGGACGATAAGGTGTATGTGGCCGACAAGGAGCTGGGCCAGGTCATCGTGCTGAACAATGACGGTTCGCTGGAGAGGACGATTGGAGATGAGGAAGGGATCGGGCAGCTCAGCTCGCCCGAGGGTGTATTCGTCACCCCGGAAGGTCTTGTTTATGTGGCGGATGCCGGCAATCAGCGAATTGCGGTGTTCGATTCGGACGGCGCGTTCGAACGCGAATACAAGAAGCCGGATTCGGCTCTGCTGGGCTCCGAGCACTTCGTGCCGAACAAGCTCGTCGTCGACCGCCGCGGCGTGATGTACATTGCGCTGAATTCCTCCTATCAAGGTCTTGTCCGTCTGAACGGCGATGGAGAGTTCATGGGCTATTTCGGCGCCAACAAGGCGCAGCAGACGCTGCTTAACTGGCTGAAGAAGCTGATTCTCAACAAGGAGCAGCTGGCGAAGGAGACGGCCAGCCTGCCCCGACCGATTACGAATATTTCGCTTGATGACGACGGCTTCATCTATACGTCAACAGCGGCCGGCTTCGGCCAGGGAGCGATCCGCAAGCTGAATGCCGGGGGCGTGGACGCCTTCAAGAACAAAACACTGGAGAACGGCCACGGCATTGTGGATATGGCGGTCGACAAGGACGGGTTTCTGTACAATGTCGATCTGGATTCAGAGCGTATTAATCTGTACGACCGCAGCGGCAATGCGCTGTTTGCGTTCGGACTCGTCGACAAGGAGACGCAGCAGTACGGCGTCCTCGGTTATCCGACAGGCATCGGCGTCGATTCGCATAATGGAATTTGGATATCCGACAGCCTGACCAAGACCGTGCACAAGTACGTCCGCACCGAATTCGGCAGCGACGTCCTCCAGGCGCTCGTGCTCTACACGGATGGCAAATATGAAGAGAGCAAGCCTTACTGGGACCGGGTTTACGCCCGCAATGACATGTACAACGGCACGTTCCAGGGGCTCGGCAAGGTTTACCTGCATGAGAATAATGACGGCGAAGCGCTGAAGTTCATGAAGACGGCATTCGATACGGACGGTTATTCCAAAGCGTTCTGGCAAATCCGGCTGGAATGGCTTCAGGCACACTTCGTGGTCATGTTCCTATGCCTGGTCGGGCTGGGACTGTTGATCCATTTTGGCATGAAGGGTATCCGCAGGCTCCTGCGCAGACATCCGCTTCCGCCTGCATGGAGCAGGCCGCTTGCCGATCTGCGGAACTTCGGTTACGTCATGATTCATCCCTATCAGGGCTTTTACCGGCTGAAGGAGGCGCGCGTCGCGCCGTGGATAATTATCCTCCTTCTGGTTGCGGTATTCGGGGTCAAGCTGGCGACGATATATGGGACCGGCTTCCTGTTCCATCCCGTCGATTTGATGGAGATCAACCTGCGCAATGAGCTGGGCCTGTTCGTGCTTCCATGGCTGACCTGGATCATCGCCAATTATCTCGTTTGCAGCGTCAAGGATGGAGAAGGTAGGTTCAGGGAGGTCATGCAAGGCAGCACTTATGCGCTTGCGCCATACTTGTTCTTCTCTATTCCAATCGTGATTCTGTCCAATATCGTTACGCTGGATGAGAAAGTAATTATCGGCTCCCTGAACTCGGCGATGGTGCTGTGGCTTGGGGTGATGTTCATCGTCATGACCCAGGTCATTCATAATTTTGATTTTCTGGAGACGCTCAAAAATACGGCTGTCACCGTATTCACGATCGGCACGATCTGGCTGTTCGGCTTCATCGTGTTCGGTCTGTCCTTCAACCTGTACGATTTCTTCTATCAGCTCTACAAAGAGGTGAGTTTCTATCAATAACGTTATCAAGCGGCAGTCCCTTCGGGTAAAGCTGATATCCGTGATCGTGCTTGCTATCGCCGTGCTATTGTTGATTGTCATTCCGGCCCGCGGCGGAGGGCCGACCCCGGCGGAGACATTTGCAGAAGCGGGTATCGATGTGCCGGAGCCGGTTCACGCGCCGCTGTACGACGGAGAAGCGTGGAAGCCGGCAGTCGGGGCAGACGGTTTCGCACTGGCAATGGAGAATGACAAGTACGAGCTGTACGTCCGTCCGGACAATACGCAAATCGCCGTGGTCGACAACCGGACCGGCTATCGGTGGACCAGCAATCCCACCGGACAGCAGTTGACCAAGGAAACCGTCAAGGGCCAGCTGCTCTCCAATCTCAAATCGACATTCATCCTGACCTATGTCAAGACAAGCGGGGTGGATCAGACGATCAGGGAAGTGCTCAATGGAGAAAGCCCCGGCACGCAAGCCGTGATGACCAGAAGCGGTGCCGGACTTCAAATCGCCTACTCATTTCCGGAGAAGAAGCTCGGCTTCGCCATTCAATACGAATTGTCGGACAAAGGGTTAAAAGTGCGCGTACCGGCGGACGGCATTCGGGAGGACGGGGAGTACGCCGTCTTCTCCCTCGACCTGCTCCCATATTTTGGCGCGGCGGAGGTGAATGAGAATGGCTATCTGTTCGTACCCGACGGCCCCGGAGGGCTCATCCGTTTCGATACCGACCATGCGGATATCTCCAGAGGCTATATTCATGAGGTTTACGGATCGGAAATTACGAATACGGCCAATTGGACCCGGGCCGGGGAACGGCGGGAAGATATTGCTTATCCGGTATTCGGTCTGAAAAAGGGCGATCACGCGTTCCTCGCCGTCCTGACCGAAGGAGACGATTCGGCCAATATAGCCGCCATGGCGCCCGGATTGAAATCGTCCTTCTTCAACATCTATTCCAGCCAGATCTACCGCGAGGAATATCTGTATCAGATGAGCCGGCTCGCCGCTCCGGCCAAAGCGGTCCAGAAGCAGCTGCTCAACCGGGACCGCGAATTGGAATACCGGTTTCTGGACGGGAAAGCCGCCGATTACACCGGCATGGCCAACGCATACCGCGACTATCTGACAGAAACCGGCCGATTGAAGGAAACGCTGAAGCCGGTCGATCACATTCCGCTGTATTTGAAAATCATGGGAGGCAATTATCAGATCGCCTACAGCCAGGTGCAGTATGTGGCTGCGACTACTTTCCCCCAGGCGGCGGATATCGTCGACAGCCTGCGCAGCAAGGGAGTAGCGAATTCCAAAGTCATTTTCTACGGCTGGCAGAACCAGGGCGACTATAACATGGAGAAGCGCTTTCCGGTCGAACCGGCGCTTGGCGGAGAGTCCGCCGCTCAGGCATTCGTGTCGAAGATGAAGGGGGAGGGAACCGACGTCTTCTTCCAGGACGACTTCGTCTGGTACGACGAGCACTCATCGACATCTGGCAAGAACTACGCCGTTCGGGCCATCGACGGTACCGCATTCATCGATGAAGGCTGGTACTTGGGCAAGCCGGTTCTGACCGTCGCAAATGCCGTGAGCACGATCGACAAGCTGAAGAAAATCGGTGTATCCGGCATTCATTACAACGGGCTTGGCGAGATGGTATTCAACGATTATGAGCCTTCGGGGATCTTGACGCGAGAGTTCACGAAGAACGTATACGACGGTCTTCTGGCTTATACCAGGAAGACGCTCGGCTCGGCCGGCGTCACACGGGGCAATGCGTATACGATCGGACAAACGGATTATATCGATTATTTTCCCTATGATTCCAGCTATGATTTCATGATCGACGAGACCGTCCCGTTCTACCCGATCGTGCTGCACGGCTATGTGCCGTACTCGTTCGAGGAGGGCAATCTTAGGGACGATGCGGAGACGGAGTTTCTGAAGGCGATCGAATACGGGGCCGTTCCCTCATTCATCATCACGCATGACGATTCCCGCAAGCTGAAGAACACGGATGCGGATTTTCTCTACAGCAGCAGCTTCGCCAAATGGGAGAGCCGGATCGTCGAAGAGTACGGCAAATTCGATTCGCTCGCCAACGTGTTCGCGCAGAAGATCGTTCGCCATGAGAAGCTGTCCGCGAGCCGGTTCGCAACAACGTACGAAAACGGGACCAAAGTTATCGTCGATTACGGAACCAAAACGTTCGAGGTCGAGAAGGGAGGAGGCGCATGAGCGAGGTAAAAGCAAGCAAGAGGGATGCGCGTCTCTATCACTCGAAGCTTTACGGTACGGGATTGCTGTTCATGCTTCCGTGGATCATTGGCTTCTGCCTGTTTGTCGCCATTCCGATCGGCTGGTCGCTGTTCATGTCTTTTCACAAAGTCGCCGTCGTTCCCGGCGGATTCAAATACGACTGGCTTGGCATGCAAAATTACCGGGACGCCTTCCTGAAGGATAATGTCTTTCCGATTGAACTGATTACCTACTTCCAGCAGACGCTGCTGATGGTTCCGATCATCGTCATATTCGCGCTGCTGATCTCCGTGCTGCTGAACCAGAAATTTCCTGGGCGGTTCCTGTACCGCGCGCTGTTCTTCCTGCCTGTTATTTTCGCAACCGGCCAGGTGCTGTCCGAGCTCTTCGCGCAAGGGGCGGGAGAAATCCCGTTCCTTGACCAATACAACCTGGAGCCGCTCGTTCAGCAGTACATAGGCGCCGAATTTGCCAAGACCGTCATGGACGTTCTGAGCCGGGTTTTTCTGATCCTCTGGTATTCAGGCGTGCAAATTCTCATCTTTATCGCAGGCTTTCAGACCATTTCGCCATCTATTTATGAGGCGGTCCGGATTGACGGAGCATCCCCCTGGGACAGCTTCTGGAAGATTACACTGCCGGCCTGCGTACCGTTCATCAGCCTGAACGTCCTGTACACGATTATCGACCTGTTCACATTTCCGCTGAATCCGGTCCTCAAGCATATCAAGGACAACATGTTCAAGATCGATACCGGCTACGGTTATGCCAGCGCACTGGCCTGGATCTATTTCGGGTTCATCTTCGTCCTGATCGCAATCGTCCTGTGGCTGTTCGCCCGGAGCATGAAAACGAGGAGGGCTAACTTATGAATAATACCGGACTGTGGATCGAGAAAGCGAGAAAACAAACGCGCATGCTGGTCTGGAACCGCAAAACCCAGAAGGTCAAAATGCTGGTCATGGGACGAAATCTGTCGGATGGCCTGCTTGCCAAGCTGATCATCTTCTTCCTGCTCTCCATCGTTGCTTATCTGTACCTGCAGCCGCTTCTCTATATGGTGAGCACCATGTTCAAAAACACCAGCGACTTGCTCGATCCAACCGTCAAATGGATTCCGCGCCAGGTGACCTGGGAGAATCTCACCAAGGCTCTTGAGGGCCTGCAGTATCCGGAAGCGCTGAGAAACACAGCCTTGATCGCTCTGTCCTGCTCGCTGGCGCAGGTATTGATCTGCGCTATGACCGGCTATGCGCTCGCCCGCCTGGCTGTGCCGTTCAAGGGACTTTTTACGGCGCTTGTCATCCTGACCTTCCTTATTCCGCCGCAGGTTATCATCATTCCGCTGTACGTCATTTTCAGCAAGCTCGGCCTGCTTAATTCAATCTTCGTATTTCTTGTTCCGGCGATCTTCGGGCAGGGCCTCAAGGGCGCGCTATTCATCCTGATCTTCCGGCAGTTCTTCCGGGCACAGCCGCTGAGTCTTGAGGAAGCCGCGAAGCTGGACGGGGCGTCGACGTTCCGCCTGTTCTTCCGTATCATGCTGCCGCTGGCCGGGTCCGCTTGTCTCGTCGTGTTTCTGTTCTCATTCATCTGGTACTGGAACATGTACTACGAGCCGTCGATGTTTCTTGCCAAGGGATTCACGCCTTTGTCGATCCGCCTGGACAATCTGGAGGACGTACTGAATCCTTCGCTGCTGGGCAACACCAACGGCACCAATAATCCGGTCACGGAAGGAACCAAAATGGCCGCGGCGTTCCTGATCATTTTGCCGCCTATAATTATCTTCATGTTCCTGCAGCGCTGGTTCGTTACCGGTATTGAACGAACCGGGATCGTGGAATAGAAGGTGTATAAGGAGAATCGATCCGAAGGGAGTGATGCCCGAACAACATGAGATGATGAGGGCCGTCAACCGGCTAGGGCTTTTCGTTTGAAGATGAATGCAAGCGAAACCATTTTGGGGAGGAAGTAAGAAATGAAGAACAAACGCAAATCGGCAGGGATACTTAGTATCGTCTTGATATTATCCATCATTATAACGGCTTGCTCCGGGGGAAATAGCGGCGGGAACGGCAATGCTGCGGCTCCTGACAACGCAAGCGGCACCAGCGACACAAACAGCGCCACCGGGGCGGATAACGAGCCGGCCGTCGCGGAGGAACATGATCCCGTCACCATTAAGTTCATTTCCTGGAAGGACGGCACCTACAATGAATTGTACGAGCTGTTCCATAAAAAATATCCATGGATCACGATCGAGCAGGTTCCGGTCAACGGACAGTCGATAATGGAAATCATTGCTGCGCTAGAAGCTGCGGGCACGCCTGCGGATGTGACGGAGATCGATGCGGATTTGATTACATTCGAGCAGAATGGCCTGGTTGAGGATTTGACCCCGTATATTGACAGCAGTCCGATTTTTCAGGAAGCTTCGCTGCCCCAGGGCTTTTTCGATACCATGACGTTCAACAACAAGAAGCTGGCCGTGCCGATGGTCGATGTGCCGATGTGGGTACTGGTAAATAAGGATCTGCTCGCCAAGCATGGTGTGGATATGCCGCCGAACGACTGGACATATGACGACTTCCGCGAGATTGCCAAGAAGCTGACGGATCCCGACGCAGGCGAATACGGCGTCACCACGCAGCCCGAGATTCAGATGCGCCTGCTCAGCACGAAAGCGATCGCGGACGGCCACGCGGCCAATCTGCAATATATGAACGAGGATTTCACGCAAAGCGTGATGGCTACGCCTGACGTGATGAATGATGTGAAGTGGCTTCAGGAGTTCGTTACGAAAGACGGATCGATGCAAAGCGACGCCGCCGCAACCGCATCGGGCAACGTAACGAGGGAATTTATTAACGGCAAAACCGGCTTCGCGATCGGCGGAGACTGGGTGCTTCCGGATTTGAAAAAGAACGCCAAGTTCAACTGGGATGTACTGCCGTTCCCGCGCGGCGAAGTCAGTCAACCGGGTTATTCGATTTACGGGCCGCTCTCGCTGCTGGCCGGTTCGAAGCATAAGGAAGAAGCGTTCCTATGGCTGAGCTTTCAATTCACGATGGAAGCGCAGAAGTGGAAGATCGATCAGGGAGCAAACGCATCCGTGGCCGACCCCGAGCTGACCGCTTATTACGATCAAGCGCCTATCTGGCAGGATAAGAATATCGAAGCCGTGAAAATCGCCCAGAAAAACGCCGTCATCCAGCCAGGCGCTACCGTTCCGGGATGGAGCGAATACAACTGGAACAATATTTTGAACGAAATTATTTTTGGCGAACGCGACATCAACGATATTATTCCGGAAACGGAAGCATGGAACAAGAAGACGACGGAGCTTCGCGCCACCTTAACCCAATAAGACCAGTGTGACTGGAGACTGACCCGGGCCATGTGCCGTAAGGTCAGTCTCTTTTTTAATTGTGAGTTGCGGACCGGGAGTCGGGCCTAGTATAATCCGAAATAGAATAAGCTTGAATTTACGCCAGGAGGAGGAGAAGGAATATGAATCTGACCATACTGGACACTCTTTTTTCTATTGTGAAACTGCCTCCGACAGAAGAGGTTCCGTCATGGGCAAGCAGCGGCGAACTGTTATCTATAACACGCACAAATGACGAGCTTTCTATTGTATGTCCTGCCTCCAATATCCCCCATGACGCTCCAACAGATATCGAGCATAATTGGAAATGCATCATGGTAGAAGGAGTGCTGGATTTCGGATTAACGGGTATCTTATCTTCGCTGGCCCGTCCCTTGGCGGAAAATGAGATAAGCATTTTTGCGATTTCAACCTATAACACGGATTACATATTGATGAAAGATCATTTCCTGGCAAAGGCGAAACTGGTGCTGCAGAATGCAGGGCATACATTCAACAGCTAGACATAATGATTAGTCACATATTATAGACTCGTTTAAAGTCGCGAAGAAGTGTGCCCCAAAAGTATTACGGTTGAGGGAAAGTCCCGATACGTTGTCGCAATATAGAGCAGTGTCCAGGTATCGGTCGACAATACAGATTCTTCTCTCTATAATTTTGACTACTATCAGAGTCAAAGAAAAAGGTGGATAATAACATGTCTCCACGTACCAGAGAGCAGAATGAAGCCATCCGCAAGCAGCGTAAACAAGAAATTTTGCAGGCGGCTATCCGCGTTTATGTCGATAAAGGCTACTTGGCGTCAGAGATGGGGGATATAGCGGATCAAGCGGGACTTGCGCATGGTCTGGTTTACTATTATTTCATGAATAAAAAGGCTTTGTTCCGCGAGCTGTATGAATACATGATGGAGGAGTCCAGGCAGTTTACGAAGACCTACTTTGAGCAAGAGGGCTCTACATTTGAGCTGTTCAGGAACTATGCGCAGATTGTTTGCGAACGGGTTTTGGAGAATCCAGTATCTCAACGGTTTTACATGCGTATCAGTCTGGATGTGCATCATTTGTACACGCCAGGAGAAGTTTCTCCATTCGAGTGGATAAAAAACTTCATGCATCCGATGACTCTTGCCATTGAAAAGGGTATCGAGCAGGGCACGATTCAGCAGGGTGACGCCAGTCTGATGGCTGTGCAGTTTTGGGGGTCTGTATCTCAAGGGATGAGTTATCTGGATCAGGTGCAGCAAGAGCTTACCGCGCAAGGGATTCCGGCAGCGGCCCAAAGAGAGCAGTTGAAGAAGGTTTTGGATCAAGTGGTGGCCTCGTCCGTTTCGTTATTTAAGCCCCAATAATTTTTTTTGGTTTTATATTGACTTGAATATCAATCAAAAATAAGATGATTATAAGGAGAGTGAAGCAAATGGGGACAATTCGGAAGGAAATCATGATTGAGGCCAACCTCGAGCAAGTGTGGGATGCGGTAAGCGATGTCGGCTCGGTGCATCGGCGTTTCGTGCCTGGCTACACCGTCGATACACAACTGGATGGCGACAACAGAATTCTTACTTTTGCGAACGGGGCTGTCGTGCGCGAGCTTATCGTTTCCGTGGATGATGAAGCATATCGGCTGGCGTATGCGGTAATCGAGGGACCTATGCCGCTTAAGCATCATCACGCTTCGTTCCAGGTCTTTGCAGAAAGCAGCAGCCATACCCGGCTTGTCTGGATTACCGACTTTTTGCCCGATGAGCGGGCTGCGGAAGTCCGGACGCGCATAGACCGCGGAGCTGAGGTAATGAAGCAGACCATAGAGGCAGAAATTAAGAATGGCTCGCCGGCCAGCTAAACGCATATGATTTCCGATCTGATACTAACTTCTCCTTGGGATAAGAGCAGTAAATGTTTGAAAACAATGGTTATTGTAGCACATCCGAATCTGCAGCAGTCACGCGTTAACAGACGTGGAGCAGCGGAATTACGTCAGCATCCCGATCAAATAACGGTGCATGAGTTGTACGAAACGTACCGTCTGACCCGTGAGCTCGATCCCCGAATTGCCCGGAAAACGCATGCTGGAAGAAATGCAGCAATAATAATGGCGGCCCGGAAGTAATCCTCACACCACGGACTCTTATGTTCGTGGTGTTTTTAATTCGTCATCCGTTCAAGTGTCACTGGATATTTATCACGTTGGACTACTGGATCTGATTATCAAAGCAGCCCGTTTTCCACCTGGATGCAGCGTTGATAAAGTGCAGAATACGGCTTATCTGGGCTCTATTGCAAATTATTCAATTGTTGTTTAATGACATTAATTAATTATTTAATGCCGTTAATTATCGTGGTAGCCCAATACCGAATTGTTGTGGCTGGAACGCTTGTCTCCCGGCTTACATCGTTTATTGTCAGCAGTTTTTGATTTGTGCTTGTTTTTGTGGCATGGTTTTTATGAAAGAGATTCTTTCAGCAACAGTTTTTTCTTGATGCAGACCGGCCTGGGAATTGATGCTGTGATTTTGCTCAGAAAATAGTCATAATGAAAAGGAATACTTGGCAAATGATACTATGATCATTTCATTGTTCCGCGATCCTGGTATCCGCCACATTTAAAGGAGGCAATATCATGGATATTTATCGGCCGGTCTTTCATTTTACATCGAAAATGAACTGGATGAACGACCCTAACGGGCCTTTTCATCACAACGGGGAATACCATCTGTTCTACCAGCATAATCCGGATAAGCCCGAGTGGGGAAACATCCATTGGGGGCATGCCAAGAGCATGGATCTGGTGAACTGGGAATACCTCCCCGTGGCGCTTTCCCCCTCCATAGATCACGGCGAATATCATTGCTATTCGGGGTGCTCGGTTGTTGAAGAAGGGAAAGTCACGCTGTTCTACACCAGCATCGGCACCGGAGAGCGTAATGCCACAACCGGAGCCGAACAATGGACGGCACACGGCAGCGGCGATTTGATAACCTGGGAGAAATCCCGGAATAATCCCGCGCTCGCGGGAAAAATTCATGGGGACGTAAAGATCGAAGAGTGGCGTGACCCTTATGTGTGGCGGGACTCAGACGGATGGCGGATGGTGCTTGGCGGCGTTCATGAAGGGAAGGGCTGTGCTGCCTTGTACCGCTCAAGCGACCTGCACGACTGGGAATTTACGGGTTTCTTTCATAAAGGGGACGAGTCCATTTGGGAATGCCCGCATGTATTCAAATTCGATAACCGGTATGTTCTTTTCTACTCCCCGTCCGGCGAAGTGCGCTATGTTACCGGCACGGTAAATGAGCAGCTGCAGCTGCAGCCAAATGCGACCGGTTACGCAGACCATGGCGGATGGGAAGGGTTCTATGCCTCAACCGGCTTCACCGATCTTTCCGGAAGAAGAATCCTGCTTGGGTGGATGCCCGAAGGCTCAAGAGGAGAAGACTTCCCCTTGCAGCTGGATTGGGCAGGCGCGCTTGCCTTGCCGCGGGTGGTGCGTCTGAAGGACAATGGGAAAATTGCGATGGCCCCCGTTCCGGAGCTAAGCGCGCTGCGTGGAGATCATTCGGTCTTTCATGAGTTGGCGGTACATGCAGAGCCCTATGACACCGGGATTCATTCCCGTGCCTATGAGGCATATGCCGAGCTTGATTTGGCGGACGTGACCGATCCAGTCGTGATTTCAGTTTTGCGTTCAAGCGGCGGAGAAGAAGAGACCCGGATCGTGATTGATCCTTCGGCAATGTCTATCATGATTGACCGGTCGCGATCAAGCCTGTTTCCCGGAACGCATAAATCCTGCATCACAGGCAAGCTTCCCGAGCTGGAAAACGGGCGTCTGGACGTGAAATTATTTGTCGACCATTCCATCATTGAAGTATTTGCGGGGGATGAAGCTTGTCTATCCTCGCGCATTTATCCGTCCTTGGCTGATAGCGACGGGTTGACGGTCTCTGCAAGCAGCGGACTAACGGTGCCCCGGTTCGAGGTTTGGCAAATGAAGCCTGCTATTTTGATCTGATATACGGAAAATAATGGTACCTAACTGAATATAATTAGACTTCTCCTAAGGGGCTTAGGAGGCGTATCATCTTATGTAAGCCTTTACATTTTAAAATAAATACTCAAATGGAGGGGAGCCGATAAGATGAAGCCTGTCCCGGGAGAAGCTCAGCCGCACACGGCTAACTCGATAAACTGGCCCTATTTACGGAAGAGGATCTGGGAGCATCGCATATTTTACTTGTTTTTATTGCCCGTTTTGGTTTGGTTCATTATTTTTTCCTATACTCCGTTATTTGGACTGGTGCTTGCGTTCAAGGAGTTCAACTACGCGGACGGCATTCTTGGGAGCCCATGGGCCGGTTTGAAATACTTCGAACAGTTCTTCGATTATTACCAGGCAGCGGATATTATCCGCAACACGGTTGTGATCAGTTTGTTGAAGGTGATCATCGGATTTCCGGCTCCCATTATTCTTGCGGTTCTGATCAATGAGGTCCGCAAGCAGTGGTTCAAGCGTTATGTGCAGACGATCTTCTATTTGCCTCATTTTATTTCATGGGTTGTTGTCGTTACGCTGATGCAGCGTCTGCTTACGCCAAGCGGTGGTCCTGTTAATGAATGGATCACTTCGATCGGGAGCCAGCCTGTCTTCTTTATGGGAAACGTGGATTGGTTCTACCCGCTGATCATTTCCTCTTATATCTGGAAATCGATCGGATGGAATTCGATTATTTATCTGGCGGCGATTGCGGGAATCGATCAGCAGCAGTATGAAGCAGCCAAAATTGACGGCGCAAGCCGGTTCAGGCAGATGTGGCATGTGACGCTGCCGGGGATTCGCAGCATTACGATTATTTTGTTTATCCTCGAATGCGGAACGCTCATGACGGCCGGCTACGAGCAGCTGCTTCTGATGAGCAATCCCGCGACTGCCGCGGTCGGCACCGTGCTCGATACGTATGTGATCCAGGCAGGGCTCCGCGAGGGCCGGCTCAGCTATGCGACGGCAGTCGGGTTGTTCCAAAGCATCATCGCCTTCATTCTCATTCTGACGGTAAACCGGATCGGCAAAAAAGTAAGTGAAACATCGTTGTTCTAGAGGGGGCTGTTTATGGTCATCAGATGGTCATGGTTTACGCTGCTCAATTATTTCTTCCTTGGCTTGTTTGCTTTCTGTACGCTCTACCCGTTCATATATATAGCGGCCTATTCGCTGAATGAAGGGATTGACGCCATGCAGGGGGGCATTCATTTCTGGCCGAGGAAGTTCACCCTGGAGAACTACCGGGAAATTTTCAAGGATACGGCGCTTCTGAACGCCTATAAAATCACGCTGCTTCGAACAGTCATTGGCACCCTGCTGCATGTCAGCTTATGTATGCTGGCTGCTTACGCTCTGTCCAGGAGGAAGCTCCCGGGAAGAAACTTTTTCACCTTTTTCATCTTTATTCCGTCCATCTTCAACGCCGGTTTTATCCCATTGTTCATCGTTCTGCAGAAATTGGGGCTGTTCAATACATTCTGGGTGTACATCCTGCCTTTTCTGTTCAACTTTTTTCACATTATCATTATGCGGACTTTTCTGGAGCAGCTGCCCGAGGAAATGATAGAATCGGCCAAAATTGACGGCTATGGGGATTTGCGGATTTTTCTGCGCATTATCGTCCCCTTATCTGGACCGGTGCTTGCCGTCGTTTCGATATTTATCGGTGTTTTCCATTGGAATGACTGGTTCACCGGCTCCTATTTTGTCTCGAATAAAGACCTGATTCCCGTACAGACGCTGCTTCAGAATCTATTGACGCAATCGGAGGCGTTCCTCAATGCGACCCGCAATAATACCAACTCTGGCGGCGGTACGACGGAAATGAGCATGCAGCTGCTGAGAACGACTCCCGAATCGCTGCGGATGGCGATTCTCGTAACCGCAACGCTGCCGATCTTATGTATTTATCCATTTTTCCAGAAGCATTTCGTCAAGGGAGCGATGCTCGGATCGATCAAGGGGTAACCGCTCCTAACCCGGGAGCTTTATCATAGATTTCCAGTTGATGAAGGAGGAAAGAAGATGAAGGGACAAAAGAAGCGCGGAAAAAGCTTCTCTCTGCTCGCGATTGCTCTGCTATTGGCTGCTTCGACGGCCTGTACAAACAATTCATCAACGAACAACACAACAAATTCACCGCCGAATTCTACCGCAGGCGAGAATCAAAACGCACCGGATGACGGAAATCAATTCGAAGATGTCACTCTGACGCTGCTGACCAATTGGAACGGCGGGAACACAGCCCCCGAGGATGAGGAGAACAATCCGGTTGCGAAGGTGATTAAAGAAAAGACCGGCGTAACGCTGAAAATCATCGAGGTCACGCAAAACGAAATAGAGAAGGTAAATACGATCTTCGCAACACAGGACTTGCCTGATATTTATACGGGTCCTGCCTGGGCGGGCGGAGGGGAAATGGAAGCCATCCTCAAGGCTGCGAAGGAAAATCAACTGGTCGATCTGACGCCGTATCTGCAGAAGTACCCGAACCTGGCCGCGACAGTCGAAGAAAAGAATGTTCCTCCGCATATGTGGGCCCGATATTTCGATCCTGCCAATTTCGACGGAAAATCATATATGCTGTACTCCCAAATGGCTGCGAAGCCCGAGGACCTGAGAGACTGGCTGTATGGCCAGTACGTCCGCAAGGATATTGCCGCACAAATCGATATTGATCCCCAATCTGTTCACACGCCTGACGACCTCTACAACTATCTAAAAGCGATCAAGGATGCCAACTTGACGTCGAACGGTCAATCTGTCATCCCGATGGGCGCATTCCACGGCGGATGGGCGCTTGATATCATTAATAAAATGTTCTACAGCAGCTCCGGCGGCTTCTCCTTCGACAGTGAGGGCAAGGCGCAGTACACCTTCATGACGCAGGGCCAAATGGATTATATTCTGTATATGCAGAAGCTGCTTCAAGACGGTCTGATCGACCCGGAAGCCTTCGTGCAGTCCGATGCGCTTGCCCAGGAGAAGGTGGCGCAGGGCCGCTATGGGGTGTTGTCCGCCCATTATTATGCCATTTACGATGCAACCCGCAGCTTTGTCAATGCACATCCGGAGGCGGAGCTGGAAACGCTTGGACCGTTGAACGATATTAACGGCGATCCGTATAAAGCCCAATTGATATCGCAGGGCTCGGATGTAGTGGCGATTACGAAGAAGTCGAAAAACCCCGATGCCGCTGCCCGGGTTCTCGATTTCCTGATGTCCGACGAAGGTTATCTGCTGACACACTACGGCGTTGAAGGCATGCATTATGATTTGGTGGACGGCAAGCCTGTCGCGAAGCCGGAATGGGTCACGAAGATGCAGGAGGACCCGGTCAATGCCCTTGTCAATGAAGGCATCAATGCAGGGTATGCCAATGTCTCCGGAGCGAAAAGAATGTTTTCCCAGCTTGGCGGAGAGTTTGGCTATCAGGTGGATCCAAGAACGAAATTGGTGGAGGAAATCACCAAGACCTTACGGCCCAACGGGGTTGAGCTGGCGGAAGGCTACGACCCGGGGGTATTTGCCCAATCGCAGCAGCAGTGGGAACAGATCAAGCCGATCGCCGATAAATTGGCGGACGTCAACAAGCAAGCCTTCTATGCGAAGACAGAAGAAGAAGCGCGCAGTATTGTCGACGCGGCAAGAAAACAATTGGAGGCGGCCGGCATTCATGAGATAGAGAAAGCGATGAATGATGCTGTGGCAGCAGGGACCATTAAATTCAGGGCCTATAATACAGCAGGCTGACAGTTGACGGAATGGTGGGGCGGGATGATCCGGCTCCCGCTGTTCCTTCTTTTTTTATCCGTTATTGGAAGGGGAACCGGGCAGAGAATCGAATTGATAGGTTATGCTCCTACTAAGAATTGTGCAGGTGAATGTATATGAAATTTCATCATAAGCTGATGGTCGTTTGTCTGGTTACCATCGTGATCCCGATTACGGTAGTCAGCTATGTCTTTTTTAACCAGGCCAACCAGCTGGTGGACAAACAGGTGGGCGATTCCTACCGCAAGGTATTGGAGCAGCTGAATACGACCGTAAGCTTTAATCTGAAGTTTTATGAGAGCATTGCGGATCAATTAACCTTGTCCGAGGTCGTGCAGAATGCTTTCGAGGACCCGGATGCCTATGTCCAAAAGGGCATTTTTATGATGAACAAGGAAATCAAGACAACGATCCGATATATTTTCGCCTATCGCGCCTCCGACATTTCGTCGATCCAATTCTTCTCGCTTAAATCGGGAAAGCTCTCGGACGGCTTATACTGGCTGCCCATTCAATCCTTGTTCGACTCCGTCGATGCCGGCTATTTGCAGGATTCCGACGTGTGGATGCTGCAATACGACGAGAAGAACGGGAAATACAATTATGCTTTAATCAAGCCTATTTACTCATTGAAATCCTTTCAAAAGCTTGGTTATCTGCGGATGGTTATTGAATTATCCTCCATCATTCCCACACCTGCGGACGCAGGGTCAGGAAATGCGCCGGATCAGGTATTTATTCTAGGCAATCAAGGAACATATATGTACCATTCCTCGTCGGAGGCCTATATGGGCCAACCGGCTCCGCAGGAGATCGTCCGTCTGACCCGAAGCGGAGGGGATGCGGGGAATGAGCTGGCGGTGACGCTCGACAAGAAGAACTATTCCTTATGGTACAAGAGCGTCGGTGAAAACCAGCTGACCAGCTTTCTGCTCGTGCCGCAAAGCTCGCTGAACGGGAGTGCCATTCAGCTCCGGAATATACTGCTCCTGGTTGGCGGGATAAGCATGGTCGTTTTCACTGTGCTATCTTTCCTCTTTACGCAAAGACTCACCCTGAGGCTGCGGCTGTTGCATCAACGGGTGCTGCTCGTTGGAAAAGGAGTGACCTACAGGCAAAGCGTGGAACGGCGCAATGATGAAATCGGGGTAATCAGTACGAGCTTTGACGTGATGCTCAGCCAGCTGGACCAGCAAATCCAGGAAAACTTCGTGAAGAAGCTGAAAATTAAAGAACTGGAATTGAATTTTTTGCAGACACAAATTAATCCCCATTTTCTGTATAACACTTTAGACTCCATTAAAAATGAGATTGAGCTGGATGAAGGCGATACAGCCGTGCGCATGGTCATCATTTTATCGGATTTATTTCGCATTTCGGTTTCCAAAGGAAACCGGGTGATCGCCTGGCGGGATGAAATCCATCATGCCGAATGTTATTTGGAAATTCATCGCATTCGTTTTGGAGAATGCTTCGAGGTTGTCTGGGAGATTGATCCCCGCCTGTATGGGATGTATACCTTGAAAATCATTTTGCAGCCGATTCTGGAAAACGCTATCCGGCATGGACTTGGCAGCAGAGGCAAAGGAGGTGTTATACGTGTAAAAGGGAACGTCATTGACAGAAATGTTGAAATTACCATAACGGATAATGGGTCGGGGATACCGGAGGCGCAATTATTGCGTATTCGCGCAGGGATTTCCTATCATGGTGCCGATTCGGGCATCGGCTTGAAAAATATCAACAATCGGATTCAAATGTATTTCGGTCAGGCCTATGGACTTAGCCTTACATCCACAGTGGGGAAAGGTACGGAAGTAAGGCTCTATCTTCCCTTGTTAAAGGAGGATTCAGATGTACAGGCTGCTTCTGGTTGAAGACGAATGGTCGACTCGTAAGTGGTTATCGAAAGTAGTGGATTGGGAAAGCTTCGGATTCCATTGTGTCGATGTTGTGGAGGACGGATTGGCTGCATGGGAAAAATTGCAATCCGACGGCCGTATTGACGCCATCATGACAGATATTCGGATGCCGCGGATGGACGGCATGGAGCTTGTCAGCCGGATCCGCGACGCCGGATTCGATACCGAGGTTGTCATCTCCAGCGGGTATGGCGAATTCGAATACGCGCAGCAAGCCATCAAGCTGGGCGTTGCGGTCTATTTATTGAAACCGATTACCAAAGAGCAGCTGTGCCTTGAATTTGAAAGCTTGAAGGTGAGTCTGGATGAAAAGCATATGCGCCGCAGCCAGCTGATGCAGGCAGACAGCATGAAGAAAGAGAATGAACGCGCGGTCATTCAGCACTGCCTGCAGCAAACCTTGCTGCAATTTTATCCGGATTCGGACAGGGAATGCGTTCGTCTATTGGATCTCGCTTCTTCTTCCTTCCCATGTATTACGATCCTTGCCGAAATCGATGAATATGCCCGGTTTCTGCTCGACCACCCCATACGGGACCAGAAGCTGTGCAAATTTATGGTGATGAACATTCTGAATGAGATTGCCCGGGAATATCACTGCCTGTTCTCATCTGCCTTGTTCGATAACCGATTTATCTTTATCATCCCATTAAGCTCTATGGGCATAACCGCAGATGAATGGACTCTGTTTATCGGGCAGCGCTTCCAGGAGGCGCTGCGGCAGTACCTGAACGTATTCGAGCTGTCGATTTCGGTAGGCGGCAGTGCGCAAGCGGATAATCCGGATGCGCTGCCCCGTTCTTTCCGCGAGGCGGAAAAAGCGCTGAATCATAAGTTTTTCAAAGGGAAATCATCGATTACCGGCTTAGGAGAACTAGCCGGTTGGAATGAAGAGTGCAATTATCCCTTCGAATGCGAGAAGCGTCTTGCTCTTGCCTTGAAGCAGAATGAAATCGGAGCCGCTGCTGCGGTGCTTGAGGATTGGTTTGCTTTGCACAAGCAAAGAGGGGCGGCGGAAGGCGTTATATGGGCGACGGGCGAGCTGCTGGTGAATGTGACGAAGCAGCTGACGGAACTGAAATCCATGAACGCAAGCAGTGAATGGCTCAGCGGTCTGCCGCAGCAGTTCGAAGAAACGGAGACGCTGGAGGATTTGAAAACAAAGATGTCTGACATGATTCACTATGTAATGGACGAGATCCAGATGGACAAGACGGAGCGCGGTCCCGTTTTCAAGGGAATTGAATACATTCAAGTCAATATGAACCGGGATATATCCCTGCAGCAGGTAGCGAATTATGCCGGAATCAGCTCTTCCTATTTCAGTACGAGGTTCAAACAGGAAGTGGGGGAAAATTTTATCGACTACATGGTCCGCCTCCGTATGGAGAAAGCGCAGGGACTTCTCGAGCGGACCAAGCTTACGATTATCCAGATCGGGGAACAAATCGGATACAATAACTACCGTTATTTTACGAGAGTGTTCAAAGATCAATATGGGATGACGCCAAGCCAGTACCGCTCCAAGGTATGGAAGCTGTAATGTCATTCCATTCAACGCATAGACTTAGCAAAAGAGTGGTACTCCGTTTAAAGGATTTACACTTTCCAGGATGCGGAGAAAGGAAGAAAATAAAGGTAGAACAACGGCTTGCTGCTTGAGAACTTACGCGTTTCGTCTAATGAGAAAAGGAGGCTGAGGTATGTTGAATCCGGTTGTGTCCGCAGGGGCTTATACGGATCATGACAAATTTATATTTGAATCATGGGGCTATTTTATTATTCCCGATGTGCTGTCGAAGGACGAAGTCCAGCAATGCCTGGAGGCGTCGGAGAGAGTTCATAAAGCAGCCGGGACGCCTGCCTTCGGTCAGGTCGGCCGCGGGTATGAAACGGAACCGGCGCTCGAAGGACTGATGGATCATGCGGCAGTGCTGCCTAAGATCAGAGGCATATACGGCGACAAGTTTATCGTCCAATCCGGCTGGAACACGAGGCAGCCGGCGAGAGGCGTCATGGGCGGCTGGCATCAGGACGGCTCGGGCGCCTACAACTTTAATCAGTTAAGCCATCCGATTCCGCTGCTGCAGCTGAGAGCCTCTTACCTGTTGACCGATCAGACCAAACCGGGAATGGGAAATATGGAGCTGGTTCCGGGCAGCCACCGGAGCGCCGTGCCGCTTCCCGCATCGATCCGCGAGCAGAAGGGGGATACGCCGATCGGCCATGTCATTTGTGCGACGGCCGGTTCCGTGCTTGTATTTCATAACGCCGTCTGGCACCGGACCTACGAGCACAATGAGGACTATGACCGCTATACCATGCACTACATCTATTCGCCGCCATGGGTGAAGCCGTCCGACCGCATGGAGAACAACAGCGAATTCATGGCAAGAACAACGCCAATGCGCCGCGCCTTAATGGGGGATTACACTAGGCCTGACGCGCCATTCGGCGGAGGATACGCCGCACTGCCGTTTCATAGCCCGGATAAGGAGGGATGACAAATGCTTAATGTCGCAATGATTAGCAAGTGGCATGTTCATGCCGAAGGTTACGCCAAACATCTGCAGTCTCATGGAAGCGTCACCATTACGTCGGTATGGGATGAGAACAAGGACAGGGGACGCGCCTGGGCAGGGGAGCTGGGGGCTGATTTCGAGCCGGATCTGGATACGCTGCTGCGGAGGGATGATGTGGATGCCGTCGTCATCGATGCCCCTACCAGCATGCATGCCGAAGTGATGATTGCCGCCGCCCATGCGGGAAAGCATATCTTCACGGAGAAATCGATGGCATTGACCGTTGCGGAGTGCGATAAAATATCTGCCGCGGTACAGCAGGCAGGCGTCAAGTTCTGTATCTCGTTCCCCGCCCGTACAAGGCCGCATCATTTGTTCGCCAAGCAGCTCGTGGACGATGGCTTGCTTGGCGCTGTCACACTACTGCGCATCCGCAACGGTCACGACGGAGCGTTAAATAATTGGCTGCCCGAATACTGGTACGACGAGAAACAGGCAGGCGGGGGAGCGATGATGGATCTCGGCTGCCACCCGATGTATCTGGCAAGCTGGCTTCTGGGCAGACCGAAACGTATCACCTCCATGTTTAATTATTTCACAGGACGCGCCGTTGAAGATAATGCCCAATGCTCCATAGAGTTTATGAACAATGCGGTTGCGCTGCTGGAGACAAGTCTTGTCACCTACCAGACGCCGGCGGCATTCGAGCTGTACGGTACCGAAGGGACCTTGATCATCTCCGGCGATCATGTCAGATTCGCCTCCAAGCATACGGATTCTCCGCTGCAGGGTTGGGTTTCCCCCCGCAAGCTTCCAGCGGAGCAGCCGCTTCCGCTGATTCAGTGGGTAGACGGGATTCTCCAAGATAAACCGATGCCGTTCGGGCTGGAGGATGGAACGAAGCTTACGGAGCTGCTGGAAACGGCTTATATTGCGCACCGTGAGAAAAGAACGGTGGAATTCAAGCAGCCGGGAGGGATTTGATCGGATGCGGACTGTTAAAGTAGGAATAATCGGAGTCGGAATGATCGCCAATGGCAAGCATATGCCAAGCCTGGCCAAGGTAGACAATGTGGAGATGGTCGCATTCTGTGATCTGATTGAGGAAAGAGCCCGCGCAGGCGCGGAGAAGTACGGCGTTCCCGGAGCGAAGGTGTTTACCGATTACAAAGAGCTGCTCGCGATGGAAGAGATTGAAGTGGTCCATGTGCTGACGCCTAATATTTCGCATGCCGTCATTTCAATCGATGCGCTGGAGGCGGGGAAGCATGTCATGTGCGAGAAACCGATGGCGAAGACCGGCGCCGAAGCGAAAGCGATGTACGAGGCTCATTTGCGTACCGGGAAAAAGCTGACGGTCGGCTATCAGAACCGCAGCAAGGCGCGGTCGCAGCTGCTCAAGAAAATGATTGAAAACGATGAGCTGGGCGAAATCTATTACGCCAAAGCGGTTGCCACCAGACGCAGAGGCGTTCCCACCTGGGGTGTCTTTCTGGATAAGGAGAAACAGGGCGGGGGTCCAATGATCGACATCGGAACCCATTCGCTCGATCTTATCCTCTGGCTGATGAACAACTATGAACCGCAGAGCGTGGTCGGAAGCGTGTTCCATAAATTAAAGGATACAGAAAACGCAGCCAACGAATGGGGCTCCTGGGATCCGCAGCAGTTTGAAGTGGAGGATTCGGCCTTCGGTTATGTCAAATTCAAAAATGGCGCGGTGGTTGCGATTGAAACCAGCTGGGCGCTGAACATTGCCAAGTCAGACGGCTCGTATTTATGCGGCACCAAGGGCGGCGCTGATTTTAATGACGGCCTGCGCATTAACGGCGAGAGGGACGGCAGCTTATATTTGAACGTCATAGACGTTGATCCGAACGTAAGGGAGCATTTCAGAGGAGAGAAACTGACTGATTTCGAGTATGAAGCCAGGCAGTGGATCAGCAGTATCGTGAATGATACATCGCCTCTTGTTAAGCCGGAAGAGGCGATGGTGGTATCGGCCATCCTGGAAGCCGTATATATTTCCGCAGAAACCGGGAAGCCCGTCTATTTTGATTGAAAACGCATAAAATCTGGTATGGGTCAGACGCTTCCTGCGTCTGCTCATACCTTTCTTTGATTGGACGCAGCCAGGGGCATGTCCGCAAATTAGAAGAATTCGGAGGGAATCGGGATGAATGAAAAAGAAAAATATTTATTTGACGTACAGGGATACATCGTGGTCAAGAATGTTTTGACCAAGGAGCAGCTTGCTTCGCTAAACAGCGCCATCGATGCGAATATGGAACAGGGTAAGGAGCGGCTGAAAAACTTTATGCTCTGGGAAGAGAGCGATTTTCGCGATCTGATAGATGATCCCAAAATCGTGCCATATCTAACGGAGCTGCTGAAGCAGGAATACCGGCTGGATCACGAGTATACCCTTATTCAGCGGAAAGGCCATCCCCCTCTGGGACTTCACGGAGGAGGAGCCCCGTACGATCCGGGGCAGTTTTATGTTTTTAAAGACGGAGAAATGTTCAACGGCCTGACTGTTGTATCTTACGCCTTGACAGATATCGGACCGGATGACGGCGGATTCTGCTGTATTCCCGGAAGTCATAAAGCCAATTATCGCGTGCCGGATTCGTACAGGGACTATTCGGAAATCGGAGCCACCGTACATATTGAGCAGAAGGCGGGGGATGTACTGATATTCACGGAGGCGCTGACTCATGGAACCTTCCCTTGGCAGGGCTCGCATGAACGCCGATCCGTATTATATAAATATGCCCCTGCCATGATTTCGTGGAGAGCTTTCGAGAGACCGCAGGAGCTGCTGGATTTGCTGACCGATGAGCAAAAAATTATCGTTCAAACACCTTCCAACATATTTTTCAGATATCATGGGGGAGAGAAAACAAAGAAGTGAACAGGAAGTTCTGCGCAAGTTTTATTATAGTAAGATTTAGATGAACCGCCAATTCAACAATTGGCGTTTTTTTTAACCTTATAGAATATATAAGTTTCACAACAGCCGTTTCATCTTGGTCAGTATTTCTCTATCGTTCATTTTGTGAAACTATTGCACCTTAATGTAACTACTTTTCAAATGTTCCATAATTCACTACTCTTGTTGCAGGGGGTATACATTATATTGAAGCCTCAATAAAATGGAGCAAGCTGCGAATTGGAGGCGATACATATGAAAAGACCGTTTGAAGTGGATTCGTCGGAATACCCCTTCAAGGACCATTGGCTGCCTTACCGTGACGGGCACATTCATTATATTGACGAAGGACAAGGGCCGGTAGTTCTTCTCCTGCACGGAAATCCCACATGGTCTTATCTCTATCGGAATGTCATTAAGGAGCTCAGCAGAGAATGCCGCCTGATCGCTCCGGATTACCCCGGAATGGGTATGTCCAAAGCGCCTTCGCGGTACGGCTTCACGCCGCAGGAGCAATCCGATGCGGTCATGGAATTAATCCGGTTCTTGGATCTCAAAAATATGATTCTGGTGGTCCAGGACTGGGGAGGACCGATCGGATTGAATTATGCCGTTCGGAACCGGGACAATCTGCGGGGCATCGTTGTCATGAATACCTGGGCCTGGCCTGCGGCGCTGCCTGCGATGAAGATTTTCTCGTTGGCAATGGGAGGATGGCCCATTGGATACTGGCTGCAGACAAGGCGGAACTTCTTCGCCAAAAGGATTGTTCCACACGGGATTTTTCATTCGGAAAAAATCACGGAAAGCTTGAGAAAGGCCTATACCGATCCGTTTCCGACTCCGGAATCAAGGAAGCCGACATGGGTTTTCCCAAGGCAGATACGAAAAGCGCGGTCGTGGCTTGCGGAAATCGAATCGGGACTGTCAGTGCTGTCTGATTTACCGGCACAAATTCTCTGGGGTACGAAGGACAGCGCCGGCTTTCCGCTTGAAGAAATGGCAAAATGGCAAAAATTTCTTAAATTGAACATGTCCGAATCCCTGACTGATGCCTCGCACTATGTGCAGGAGGACCGGCCGGATCGGGTTGCGGCTTCGATTCGAAGTGTCCTTGAGAGAACGTCCCCGGAATGGATAAATGTGTAATTTTGTGAACTATCATTGTTATGAATGAAAATGGGAGGAATTAACTATGAAAACAATTCTTTGGGCAGCATTGACTGCCAATGGAAACTACGCCCAGTCCAGTGCCGAGCATCCGCCAAAAAAGGAAGCGTTCGACGATTTTGCGGCCCAAGCCATAGCTGCCGGCAATTTCATCGTTGGACGCCGAACGTTCGAGGCCATGCGTGGAAACGGCGGTGGAGGGGGCGGTCCTTTTGCCGATATCGATATCGTGGTGGTTTCAACAAGCATGAATGAATTGCCCGGTGTCAAGGTTGTAGGGTCCCCGCAGGAAGCACTCGATTACCTGCAGGAGAAGGGCTACCAAACAGCGCTCCTTGCGGGCGGCGCGGATCTGCACAATGCATTTTTAGGTCAAGGGCTTATTGGGGAGATCATATTCAATTTTGCGCCTGTGCTTGAGGGAAAGGGGCTCAATCTCTTGATAGACCAACACCATTATCAGTACAAGGATGTGGAGCTGCTGGACTTCAAGCCGCTTGGCAATGGCGTTGTCCAGCTGCGCTACGCCGTTGGCAGTTAATAAAGAATGACAAACTCAAACAAGTCGCAATAGGGAATGGCGCTTGCAGCGATGCGGTGCCTTTTTTAATTGAAGCAATAAGAAATCAAAAAAATAATTAGTCTCCGAATCAGGGGGCTTGATTGACATGGAACATATGTTCTTGTTATTATTAGGCAAACGTAATATTTTCTAAACTCGAATACATAAATGAGTTCCATGAAGGTAACGGGATCAGAAATAAAAATAATAGGAGTGAGAGAAATGTCTGAGAAATTGAATCCATCACTCGTCCGGATAGAGCCTTGGGCCGATTCCAATCTGGATTTGCTGCGTCTTATTAATGCTCCGGAGATGATGGAGCATCTTGGAGGTCCGGAAACCGACGAACAGATCCTTTCTCGCCACAAGCGGTATCTTGAAATTGGCGGACGAGGGACAGGCCGGATGTTCAGCATTGTTTTGCTTCCAGAACTTGAAGCTGTCGGCAGTGTCGGGTACTGGGACAGCAAGTGGAAGGAAGATCGCATCTACGAAATCGGCTGGAGCATACTGTCGCCCTATCAAGGCAGAGGCATAGCGACGGCAGGTGTCAGAGAAGCTATTATAAGTGCCGCCAGGGAACATAAGCATAGGTATATTCATGCGTTCCCGTCTGTTAATAATCCGGCATCGAACGCAGTATGCCGGAAGCTCGGCTTTTCGTTGATGCATCAGTGCGAATTTGAATACCCGCCAGGGAACATCATGCAGTGTAACAACTGGCGGGTGGATATCGATGCTGCAATGGGAAATGGTGAGTAGATATGTAAAACAAATTTGGCATGCGGATGGGTCAGCCATTGAACCGCTTCTTCCATCTCGCTGAAATTCACAAGCTCATACGGAAGCTCTCCCAGACCATCTATTGTTCGATCCAGACTCAGCTTGGCAATCATGCTTTTAGGCAAAAGCATAGCGAGATATCGAAGTCCAGCCCCATAAGCGCGTGCCACGAATTGCTGCGCGACCCACTCCTGATCCTCCGCTTTAATGGCAGAGCCTTTACGGGAATCCATCAATAATTTGCCGCTTTTCTTTTGCTCCAATAATTCAATTCCCTTTATAAGAATCGTTTGGAACTCGTCGCCGTGAGCAAAGCCTTTCCATTCCATGACGACTGCTTGAAGCTCTTCATTCCAGGAAATCTGTCCATGGGCAGAATCGTAATAGATCATCTGCAGCAACTCCATTTTCAATTTATGCTGAGCTCGTTTTTTATATAATCCTTCAAATGATTTTGGACCGTTGTAATATGAAACCGGTCGTTAAATAATTTGTTCAGAAGAATGCCGCCTTCAATAGTACTCATAATAAGAGTTGCCGTTTTTTGAGGGTCTATATCAGGACGTAATTCCTTATTCGCAATTCCGCCCGTGATTTCGTCCTTGAGGAAATGGATTAAATGTTGCATGGCGCTTTGCGCTCTTTCCAGAAGTTTTGCGGATTGTCCGTCATCGGCTTCAATGCTTGCATTCATAATGGGACAACCCCCTGGTATTGTAGGGTTCTCTCCAAATGTAGAATAAACTTCAATAAAGGCGATGATACGGTCCGTCCCTGATGTCTTCAAATGGAGCGCATCTTCAATATATTGTTGAATCACGCTGCAGCATTGATCAAAAGCAAGCAAAGCCAATTCCTCTTTGTCTTTAAAGTGGTTATAGATTCCGCCTTTCTGCATTCCGGTTGCTTCCACAATTTCAGAAAGCGGAGTAGCCAGAAATCCATGCTGGTTCATCAACATGGCGGATTGTTCTATAATATGTTTTTTTGATTTTTCACCTTTTTTAATCGTAAACACCTCCTGTTTAAAGCTGGTCTCCACATGAAAGACAGACCGTTCATTTTATTATACATATAAACATTTATTAGTCAAGTTATACGCCGGTGATAATCCGGAGGTCATACGATTCAGGGCAAATCCATGATTTTTGTACCGCATTTGGGAACAAATATATGCTATAATAAGTGCGCCAAATACATGTTTGGCGCACTTTCGGTTTAAAACGATTTTATAATTGTAAGAGGGCACCCAGTATACTGTGTTTGAATGTATCGAAGTCAATAAACAGACATATACAAGCCGCCGCGGACATTCTTTATGTTGTGGACCGGTTACATGAGGGATTAAGAGGGGGATTAAATTTGCCGCGGGATTATGAGCTTGAAGAATTGTACGGGAAACAGATTCATTGTTTTTCTATATGGATGAAGCAGGCGGGTTATACGGATACCACGCAAAAAGAGTATTTGAGAGAAGCCTATTCTTATCTTCAATCATTAGAAGGACTTCCGGCAGAGGATGCGGGGAAAATGAACGTTGTGGGATTTTTGGTGGCCAAACAGCGTTCGACCGGGGACCGGACACGGAACAGGACATTATCGGCTATCCGCTCCTTTTATGTGGCATTGATCGATTTCGAAATGGCTAACCGCAATCCGGCTCTTGAGGTGAAAAAATCAAAAACGGAGAAAAACAAGAAACCCGTGTATCTCGAAGAAGAAGAGCTTGTCGAGACTCTCCAATATATTGGGGGGCGTTACCGAAGCAGGAATATCGCGATTTTTTTGCTGATGGGCTATTGCGGGCTTCGAGTTGGCGAGGTACATCGGCTGAATCTCAAGGATTTCAAGAAAGGGAAGGAGTCCATCGAAGTATTCGGAAAAGGGCGTAAATGGAACGAAATCCCTGTGCCTTCTGTTTTGCTGTCGTATCTGATCGAGGTGGAAGCGCAAAGAATCACGCCTTACAGCGCGAAGGAGGATGCTTTTTTTGTTTCGCAAAAGGGGAAGAGGCTTTCCATACGGCAGATCCAGAAAATTGTGGGGCAAACCTTCTCGGCCTTTAAAGAGAAGAACCCCAAAGTGACGGATATGAAACTCTCATGCCACAAATTAAGGCATAGTTTTGCCACGATGCTCCTGAGGAATGGGGTCGATATCAGGGTTGTCAAAGAGTTATTGGGACACTCATCCATTGAAACGACAATGATCTACACGCATGTGAATGATGAACAAAAGAAACAGGCGATGTCGATGGTGAACATTCCGCTGCATGCGATTGGATAGCCGGTTTAATAAGTGCCTCACCGGTCAAGAGCGGCAGCCAGACCCCGCTCTTAAGGCCTTATATCTTCTGGTACTGCAACCCAACAACGCCATTCTTATATATTTTAGTGCTGCTCAGGTGCAGGGAGAACTTTGTTCCAGCATCCGCGAACAGCCTTTCGCCTTGAGCAGCGACTACGGGATGTACGAATAACCACAGTTCATCAAAAAGATCGTGATGTAAAAATAACTGCCAGGTTTTCACTCCGCTTTCAACGGAGATGTTCTTGCCGTCACTGTTTTTGAGCTTTTCAATTTCATGAACAAAGCTTTCATCAAGGATCAATGGCTGTGAATTATTCCAAGCCAGAATATCCATTTTTGAACGGGAAATAACAATCTTCTTCATTTCGTTTATTCTTTTGGCAACTGATCGCTCAAGCGTGGAATCGGACGATTTTTCCGCATCCTGCCAATATTCGGCCATCGAGGAGTAAGTATTGCCTCCCATCACAATGGTATCCACATTATTATAGGACTCAAGCGCATCTGCGGCAATTTCATCACTGAATGTCATCCATTCATTGACATCCGAAACAACGCCATCAAGTGATATTTGCATGTACAAAATGATTTTCCTCATTTTCCTGGCCCCTCTTCACAGAAATTCGGATTAAATTGTTGATATCGGCTTGCTTACATCATAGCAAATATACCTTTCTATCATTTCTTATCAATTGCTCTCTTTTGCCGGTTGGATTTCTCATAGTATGATATAATTTTTTTGAGCTTGTTATTGTGTATTGTAAGCGCTTATATTGATCATATTCAAGTACAAATAGGAGGTTGAAAGATGCCAATGCCGACCCCGAGGAAAGTTGTTGATTTATCCCAACCAGTCTATCACAACTGTCCAGGCTGGCCGACTTACCGAATGGTGGAGGTCCATTACGAAGCGCTTTGTCCCAATGATGGCTTTACAGCCGAAAGGCTGGATATGAATGTGCATACCGCCACGCATCTTGATGTACCGTTTCATTTCTACCCGCAAGGAAAGACGATTGAACAGTTTCCGGTCGAACAGTTCCAGGGTGAAGCGGTACCGATTAACCTGTTCGGCATTGAAGCCGATTCGGCAATCGGCAGCAGTCATCTTGAGCTCTATAGCGACCGCATCCGCGAAGGCGATATTGTTCTTCTTTGCACGGGTTGGGGGTTAAAGCGCGGATATAACGAAGATTATTACCATCGGTGGCCTTATCTTAGCGGTGAGGGAGCCGAATGGCTCGTATCTCGCGGCGTCAAGGGAGTCGGTATTGACGGTCTCAGCATCGGAGGCTGGGGAGAAGGTAAGGGGCGGCCTGCGCATGAGGTATTGCTGTCAAATGAAATTTGGCCGCTTGAGGAGCTGTACCTGACTGAGGAGCTTCTTACCGAGGAACGCTGGTATTTATGCGCGTTTCCTCTGAAGCTGCAGGGCTTCGGCGGAGCTCCCGTCAGAGCTGTGGCTATGGCTTTCTAAATGCCCCGATGAAACTAAAAAATCCCCTTGAGCAGGACATGCTGACAGCAGCGGCATGCATCGCTTTAAGGGGATTTCTCTTTCATTTTGCCTCAACGCTCAGAACTTTAAAGCAGCGATTCCCAGATATTCCTTTAATGCGACGCCGGTATTGGAGAGACCTCCCGATGATGGCGTCAGCTTATTCGCATAGATGGCCGCCTCCTTCCCGGTCCAGTAATCAACAGGATAAGCGATGACGTCAATGGAGGATTTTTTGAAATTCAAGACAGATCGTTCCATATGAAAAGCGGAGGTAACGAGAATCGGATTCTCAAAATGCTGCTCATCCAGGATCAGTTTGACATTTGCGGCATTTTGTTCGGTATTTAACGAAAGATTGTCGATGAAGATTTGGTTGGCGGGTATGTTTAGCCCGATGAGCTGGCGTTTGGCGATATCCGCTTCATTGCCGCTGTCCTTGAATACCTGGCCACCGGAGAAAATGATAGGAAGCCCGGTTTCGTTATGCAGTCTTGCCGCGGCCAGCAATCGGTTGGCAGCCGAACCGGACAAGTTCCCCTGGCCGTCGATATCCGGCGTGTCCCTTGTCGCTCCTCCGCCGAGTACGACAATAACGTCGCCTTGCAGCCGGTCGGGAGGCGAATAACGACTCTCCAGCGAACGGATTAAGGCGTCACCAACAAGGCCGGTCGAGAGCAGATACAATATAAGTGTAGTGGAAAGCAGCGCGATTGCGGACTTTCGGTCCCGCTTCCAAATCCGGAAGCAGAGAAGCAGCAGGACCACAATAAATAAACCGGGCGGAAGGACAAAACTGTACAGAAATTTAATCATATAGAGCAAAGCGGCAGCCACCTTCGAAATAAATCTGAATATCCGTCCACTTATTGTAACACGGCCGCAATCTCTCAAGCCATTCAGCAGCCAAAAGACTTCTCCATACCATGACCTGGATCGGCCATCCCATTCCGAACCTGTCCGTCAAAAGAGAAAGCGTGAATGTCCTTTTTTGGTATAGTCATAAAAGCCCTCCAGCCGAAGCAATTCCTCTTTCACCTGCAAGCCTCCCCTGAATCCCGTGAGCGCGGCATTTTTGCCGATGACACGATGGCATGGAATGACGATGGGTATGGGATTGGCACCGTTCGCGGCTCCCACCGCACGTACTGCTTTAGGACTGCTGACAGTCTCGGCAATATCTGAATAGCTCCGGATTTGGCCGTAAGGGATTTGGGTTAACGCCTGCCAGACGGAGACCTGGAATGGAGTACCGCGCAGGTCAAAGGGGAGCGTAAATTGTTGCCGGCTCCCTTCGAGATATTCCTGCAGCTGACGGACGTACCCGGATACCTGCCCGGAGTCTTCGACCAGCACAGCATCCGGTATTTTTTTATCCACCCATGCTCTTAGTGTATCGAATGACTCGTTCGGCAGGGTGATCAGGCATAAGCCCTGGCTCGTCGCCGCCAGATAGAGCGGACGGTCTAGAAAAATAGGATGCACAAGAGTTCCCCAGTATACTTCTGTTGCTGTTCTGCCCATGATTATAGTATCCTCCTGTGAGTTATAAGCAATCATCAAGCCTATGATAATACAGCCGTAATAAGATAGCAAAAATTGAAAGTGATGCAGGGACCGAACCCCCGCCGGCCGAGAAGTTTAATGAAAATTTTAAGTTTAACCCCATTTCTTTTTTAATAGTTTTCTTTATCCTGAAGTGGATGATGGATTAGGAGGAAACGGATGATGAAGAAATGGATTTTTGGGCTTATTATACTTTTGCTGCTGGACTTTGGATTTGCCCAGCACAAACTGAAGGTTATTGACAAGAAGTCAACGGAAGAGGACCATCAAGCTCCGGAGGTGACTCCTGTCAAGAACGTGCTTACCATTCAAGTTACAAAGGATCAGATTCACAAAGGCAATTTGCTGCTTGTCAATAAGGACCATCCTGTCCCGTCCGGGGATGAAGCAGCCGAAGCGGTCAATCTGTCACAGCATGAGGAGCTGTTGAACGGATTCGGATTGCTGGATAACACCATTAAGCTGTCGCCAAGCCTGGCGCAAAAATTTACAACCATGGTGGAGTTCGCCGAAAATGATGGGGTTAACCATTTTTTAATCAGCAGCGGTTATCGGGACGAAAAAAGACAAGAAGAGCTCTATCAACAAATGGGTGCCGACTATGCCCTTCCGGCAGGCTACAGCGAGCATAACCTGGGTTTATCGCTTGATATCGGATCTACGCAGGCGGAGATGAATTCGGCCCCTGAAGGATTGTGGTTGAAAGCAAACGCATGGAAATACGGTTTTGTCCTGCGTTATCCGCAGGATAAAACGGCAATCACGGGCATTCTGTACGAGCCCTGGCATTTTCGCTATGTTGGATTGCCGCACAGCGCCATCATGAAGGAAAAGAATTTTGTCCTGGAAGAATATTTGGACTACTTGAAAGAACAGAAGACTATCACGACGACGATCGATCATCAAAGCTATCAAATTTCTTATTATCCTGTCTCCGGCAGCACAACCATTCCTATTCCGGCGAATGAGCGCTATGAGATTTCAGGCGACAATATAGATGGTGTCATTGTGACCTTGTATTCCTGACGGGGTCAAAATTCCGGGAGAAGGGGAGGATGGGAAATGAAACAAAAGAGAACGTTGAACGATGTTTTCACACTGGGACTGCTTGCCATGTATATGTATGCATTACTCAAAATCATCTTGTTCAAGTTTCGCGCGATTGACATGACATTTCTCTGGCAGCAGCTCAAGATGAGTCTGAAAAATCCTGATCTGATCAGCGGGAGATTGCATGAAGGCAATCTGATTCCATTTCATGAAATATCCCGGACGATTTATGTGTTATCCGATCACGATCTGATCAACCTGGTCGGGAATATCGTCATATTCATGCCGTTCGGTGTTTTTCTTGGCATACTATCAAACAAAAAGCTATCGCATATGGGCGCGTTCCTGCTTGCTCTAGGCTTAAGCCTTTGCCTGGAAAGCGCTCAGGTCCTATTCGCTATTGGAAGCTTTGACGTCGATGATCTCATCCTCAATTCCAGCGGAGGCTTGCTTGGCTGCATGGCCTGCAAATTATGCGTGAAGCTTGTAACAGCTGCGTCCAGTGTCATCCGGCCTGGAGATAGACCCATTTAGCTCGCGCAGGAGTTCAAGGCTCTAACATTGTATCCTTTAAGGGGACTTTTGCTTTTTTCAAGCAGAAGTCCCTTGAGGCGTTTTCACAAAAGGGCTCTATTCATAGAGGAAGCAAGCCGGGTCAGGAATAAATCTGATACAATAATAGCCATACTAATGTTTACAGAGGTGGAAAAAATGAAGTCGATCACAATACTGATAGCTGATGATGAGCCGGAGATCGCCGATCTGATTGAGCTGCATTTGGAAAAAGAGGGTTACCGCTGCATTAAAGTATTTGACGGACAGGAAGCGATTACCGCGATTCAATCGCATTCCATTGATTTGGCTATTTTAGATATCATGATGCCTAAGCTGGATGGTTATGAAGTAACGAGACAAATTCGCGAGCAGCACAATCTGCCTATTATTTTTTTAAGCGCCAAAGCGAGCGATCTTGATAAGATTGCGGGGCTGGTAAGAGGAGCAGATGATTATGTGACCAAGCCGTTCAATCCGATGGAACTGGTTGCCCGTGTGAATGCCCAGATCCGGCGGTTCACGCAGTTCAATCACGCAGCACAATCGAATAAAGTTGTTTTGGAGCTGGGCGGGCTGACCATCCATCCCGAGGAACGCACTGTATCCCTCTATGGCAAGCCTGTCGAACTGACCCCCAAAGAGTTTGATATTTTGTATCTGCTGGCCAGCTACCCCAAGAAGGTGTACAGCTCGGAAAATATCTTTGAACAGGTGTGGGGCGAAACCTACTATGAGGGCAGCAATACAGTCATGGTACATATTCGTACCCTGCGCAAAAAGCTTGGCGAGGACACGCATAAAAACAAACTGATCAAAACCGTTTGGGGGGTGGGATATACATTCAATGGCTAACATGATCCGAAGCTTCCGGTTTAAAATGATCCAGTTGTTCGGGTTAAGCATGATCCTTGCCGCTGCGATTACTTATGCGCTCTATAAAGCGCTCCAGCTCTATTATTATACGACCAAACTCGAGAATCCCTTGACTAAAGTCCGGTACTTTATGAGAGAGATGGGAGATATAAACTTTTTTCTGATTGTATTTATTCCGCTCTCCATATATTTTTTCTTTCTACTCACCAAACGCTATGCGGCCTATTTTCACGAAATATCAAGCGGAATTAATCTGCTTGCAAGCGGAGACTTCAACAATCGCATCCATATTCCGTCGAAAGATGAATTCGGGGATATAGCCCGGGACATCAATCTGGCAAGCGAAAAATTGCAGCAAGCCCTGGAGAGAGGCGATTTTGCAGAAAACAGCAAGGAGCAGCTGGTCTTGAATTTGGCTCATGATTTGCGTACGCCGCTGACATCCGTTCTAGGTTATCTGGATTTCATTCTTCAGGATGATCAATTGACTTCCGAGCAAATGAAACACTACACAAGCATTGCTTTTAACAAGTCCCAGCGTTTGGAGAAACTGATCGACGAATTATTTGAAATCACCCGAATGAATTACGGCAAGCTGGTCATTGATAAAAAGCCAATCGATCTGAGCGAGCTTATCATTCAATTAAATGAGGAATTATACCCTGTTTTTGAGAAAAACAACCTCGCCACCCGACTGAATGTGACTCCGCATTTGACTGTTTCGGGGGATGGGGATCTGCTCGCGCGCGTATTCGAAAATCTTCTGACCAATGCCATTCGTTATGGAAAGGATGGCCAATTTATCGATATTCATTGCAATCTTGAGGCAGAGGATGTAGTGGTACAAGTGGCTAATTATGGTGATTCCATTCCTCCGGAAGAGCTGCCTCATATCTTCGATATGTTTTTTACCGGCGATGAAGCGCGGACTCACCATGAAGGAAGCACAGGCCTTGGCTTGTTCATTGCAAAGAATATCGTCACGCAGCATCAAGGCATCATTTCGGCTCAAAGCAGCTTAATCCGCACCTGTTTTGAAGTCCGTTTGCCGCAGCACAAAACAACTAAAATCACCGATTAGTTACCATGCCAACCATTTTATGAAAATTTAAACTTTACCCCACTTCTTTCTTTAACAGTCTGCCCTATTCTTAAACGTATGAAGGGCAGGAGACAAGAAAATGAAGAAGTGGGGTTTTTGGCATGATTTCAATATGAACAAAATAGCAAGATGGCTTCGCAGGGATGCGATGTCGGCATGGCTGTTTCTCGCACCGAGCGGTGTCGGCTTTGCGCTGTTCTATCTGATTCCGTTCGCCATGGGCGTGTTCTATTCTTTCATGGACAGTACGGTAGACGGCCATTATGCGGGTTTGGACAATTACCGTGAGCTGCTGGCAAGCGATTCCTTCCGGAAGGCGGCATCCAATACGTTTTATTTCAGCCTGGTCAGTGTTCCGCTTATTCTTGCGCTGTCGCTGGGGCTCGCGATGCTGCTCAACCAAAATATCTATCTGCGAAAATGGCTGCGGACAGCCTATGTGCTGCCGCTTGTCGTTCCGGTCGCCTCGATCATTCTGGTCTGGCAGATGCTGCTGGATTGGAACGGCTCCCTGAACGCCTGGCTGAGCTATTTTGGAATGGAGCGTGTGGATTGGATGAAGACCGATGCGGCCCGAAATGTCGTCATAGCCGTTTATTTATGGAAGAACATCGGCTATAACGTGATTTTATTCCTGGCGGGACTGCAGCAGATTCCGAAGGATTATTACGAAACCGCCCAAATTGAAGGGGCAGGCCGTATAAGGCAGTTTGGCAGTATCACGCTTGTCTATCTGACATCCACGATGTTCTTTGTCGTTATCATGTCAATCATGAACTCGTTCAAAGTATTCCGGGAAACGTATTTGATCGCCGGGGATTACCCGCAGGACAGTATATACATGCTTCAGCACTATATGAACAACATGTTCATGTCACTGGACATTCAGAAGCTGACTGCGGCGGCGACTTTGATGGTCGGCTGCATCCTGCTGATCGTTATGGTCCTGTTTGCAATCGAGCGCCGGTACCGGCAGTTCATGGAATAGAAGGGAGGAAATTCCGATTGCCAGCTGCAAAAGTATTGCAGAAAGGTGCGTTAACGCTCGTCATGAGTTCCATAGCGCTCCTGTTATTGTTTCCCATTGTAATTACGTTCACCAATTCGCTCATGACGGGACAGGAAATTGACATCGATTACGGATCAATCGGGCAGATGAATGAGACGGCTGCCGGAAAAGCTATTCCCTTTGTAAATTTGAAATTGCTGCCGGATCAAGTGTCTCTGGAGCAGTACGGCAAGGTGCTCATAAGCAGCCCCAGATATCTGGCTATGTTCTGGAATTCGGTGTGGCTGGTGGTGCCGATCATTGCAGGGCAGACCCTTATAGCGGCCCTTGCCGCGTATGCGCTCTCCAAGCTGAAATTTCGCGGCCGCGATACGCTGTTTCTGATCTATCTGTTGACGATGCTCATGCCGTTCCAGGTGACACTTGTGCCGAATTACATTATGGCTGACAAGCTGGGATTGCTGGGCAGCTCAAACGCCATAATCCTGCCCGGCATTTTCGCCGCCTTCGGCGTGTTTATGCTTCGCCAGTTCATGCTGCATATTCCGTATGCCTACATCGAAGCGGCCAAGATGGACGGTGCCGGCCATTTGCGGATATTCCGGACGGTCATCGTCCCCATGGTCAAACCGGGTCTTGCCGCGCTTGTAGTCCTCTTGTTCGTCGATTATTGGAATATGGTGGAGCAGCCGCTTATATTTCTGGACGATCCGTTCAAGCAGCCGCTTTCCGTCTATTTATCCAGACTCAGTGGCGAGCCGGGAATTGCTTTTGCCGCATCCATGCTCTATATGGCTCCGATGGTGCTGTTGTTTCTGTATGCGGAAACCTATTTCATTGAGGGCATTCAATTGTCCGGCATCAAAGGATAGTTTTGCCTCACACGAAACGGATGTGAATGTTTACGATGCGCGTTTTGCCTCACGCAAAACTTTCAGGAAGGAGACGGGAAATGGAGCTGGAGAAAGAAGCGGCTGATCGCAGACGCAAACGGATGATTCAAGTCATATCCATTGCTCTTTTGGGTCTGCTGATGTTTTTTACATTTTTCAGCAATACGCTGCAATCGCTGACTCTGCCGAAAGTGAGAACGGAGAAGCCGGTCAGCGGAAGTATTTTATTTACGCTCGACGGCAGCGGTATTCTGCGGCCGCTCGCTGAAGCCGGGCTCATGAATCCCGCAGGCTGGAAGGTCCAGGAGATTCTCGTCAAACCAGGCGATCATGTGAAGAAAGGCCAGCAGCTGATTACCTATGACAGCAAATCTGCCGAACGGGAATTGGAAGATGAAATAACCAATTTAAACAAGCAGAAAATCGGGCTGCAAAATGTTCAGGATCAGTTTATCTTAACAGCCAAGGAAGGGGAACCGCTGAAGATTCGAAGTGCCGGACGCGAGATCGAAACGCTTAAGCTGGATTTGGCCGCACAGGAGCGCAAAATTAACGCACTTAGAGAGAATCTGGAAAGCCAACAGGAACTCACCGCTCCATTCGATGGAATTATAACGCAAGTGAATGCCATAGAAGGATTAACATCAACGGCAGGACCGGATATTCTTGTCTCGAACAACAGCCTGGGCTACCAATTGGATGTTTCTGTGGATTCATCGTTATTGACCAGTCTTGGAATTGCGGCCGGAGAGAAGATAGAGGTCGAGGTGCATTCCGTACAGGAGCAGCAGAGCCGCATGATCGGCGGCGTTATTGAGGAAATAAAGAATGCAGAGCCGCTGGCCGCGGACTCGTCCGGTGCCGAAGGGGACAAGAGCTTAACAATCCCCCGGAAGCTTCTTCATGTGAGGATCGTTGACGCCAAGCTGAAAGGGGGTGAACAGGCGCAGATCAAAATCGGGAAGCCCTCCCGCCAACAAGGACTTATCGTTTCCAATGAAGCTGTTCACCGGGAAGGCGACGGCAGTTTTGTTTATAAGATTGAAGAGCAGCGGGGCGCACTGGGCAATGTATTCGTTGCCCGCAAGGTCCAGATTCAGTCCAGTGAAACGAATGGCAAGGAAACGATGATTCAGTCGGATAATCTCTATGAGGATGACCGCATTATTCTGGAAAGCAGCGAGCCCCTGCAGGACGGAAACCATGTCCGTCTGCAGTAGTCAAGCATGAAGCAGCATATTACAGGAGGTATTCATACGATGAGAAAGTGGATGTGCATCATACTTATTCTAATGACGATAACAACGTCCGCGTGCAGTTCCGGAGACAGCGGGGAAACAGCGGGCAATGAGAAGACGGCGACTAAAGAAGATAAAACCGTCGTCACGTTGTCTATCCAGCAAGCGAGTCCCTTTTATGAGACGTTAGAGAAAAAGTTTGAGGAGAAGTACCCGGACATCGATTTGCAAATTAAGGCTTATCTGCAGGCAGGCGAGCAAGTGGACTCGGCCAATTATGAAAAATACCAAAAAACGATGAATACAGAGCTGCTTTCGGGAAAAGGCGCGGATATTTACGAAATAAGCAGGCTGCCTTTCGAGGAATACGTGAGCAAACAGCTCTTTCTGAACATGGATGATCTCATGGAACAAGACAAGACGCTTGACAAGAGCGATTTGGAGATGAATATCTTGAATGCAATCAAGATGAATGGCGGTACATATGCCATCCCTTCGGGTTTTTCCCTCCGGGCGTTCGTAGGCGACGGGAGCGTTCTGGAGAACGCGAATATCGACGACAAGAACTGGACCTGGGATGAATTTACAGAGATTGCGAAGCAGATTATTCAAAAGGAGCAGGAGAACGGCAACGCGAACCGCTATGCCATCGCTGATTATCCGCCGGATGTCCTCCTTCAGGAAATGGTTGTGGATCATTACCCGGAATTCGTTGACAGCGCGGCGAAGAAGGCCATGTTCGATTCTCCTGTGTTCCTGGACACGATGCAGCAAATAAAAAAAATGTACGATGATAAAGTCATGACTGCGGGATCGGCGGAAGTCGGCAAGCAAATATTCTTCTCGACTGTCGTGCAGTCGCCCGCAGATTTGATCAATGGTCCGCATGCCTTATTCTCAAGTCCGAAGCTGCTGCAAAAGCCGCATGCCCAAGGTCAATCAGGCGGAATGAGAATTATCCCCATGTCCCAGTTCGCGATACAAGCCAAATCTCAGGTCCAGGAGGAGGCCTGGAAGCTCATCGCCTTCCTGCTATCCGCAGAAGGGCAATCCCTGCAGGACCGGGAAGGATTTTCACTTCTTAAATCGGTTAACGAGAAGACATTAAACGATATTCAGCAGCAAGTCAAAAGCGGAACATACAAGCTGGCAGACGGGAAAGCAGTCCAGGTATCGGACGAAGAATTTACCCGGTTCAAGCAGCTCATAGATACAGCGGATAACTTCGCGGTACTTGACGGTAAAGTGGTTTCCATTGTCTCCGAGGAGGGCCTGACCTTCTTCGGCGGGCAGAAGTCCGCGGAGGAAGTGGCGAAGCTGATCCAGAACCGGATAACAACCTATCTGAACGAATAGCAATTATTGAAGCAAGAAGCAGCCACCCCGTGCGCTGCTTTTTTCTTGTCAGCATGATGACGGACAATTCATAGAAGCCGTTTCATATTGCAAAGTTTTATGAAAATTTAATTTTAAACCCCATTTCGATTTAAACAGTTTTCCTTATCCTAAAGTGGAAGAAGGGATAGGAGGATGCCGTAATGAAGGACAGGACAGTGGACGAGACTTTCAATACCTTATATGAAACGTACTATAAACAAGTATATTATTCAGCCTTTTCGGTAATAAGAGACCACTTTTTGGCACAGGATGTGGTTCAGGAAACCTTCGTGAAGGTTTTCCGCCGTTTCAATACCTTCAAAGATAAAGCAAAGAAGGATGCCTGGCTCAAGGTTATTTCCAGAAATACAGCGATCGACTTATACCGAAAGAGACTTAGAAGGCAGGAAATTTTCAACGAACATATTGAATTATTAGCCGGGGCTGCCGAAGACGAGATGGAGCGCTCCATCGAGATGAAGATTGACCGCCAATTGCTTTGCTCCTTGCAGCCGAAGCATCAGAATGCGCTACTGCTTATCTATGAATATGGAATGACCTATGAACAGCTTGCTTCGTATCAGAACACTTCCGTTAGCGCAGTGAAGTCGCAGCTGCATCGTGCAAAGAAAAAGCTGCAGTCCATGGCAAGGGAAACGGAATAGCGCTCTATGCAATTCCACATCCTAACAATAGGTGAATAAAGGATAAGGAGAACGAACCCATGAATTCCAAGCCGGATTTCAGCGGACTGGACTGGTTGAAATTTCTGGCCGCTATATTGGTTGTTGCCAATCATACCGGCCCGCTGCAAACCTACAGTCCCTATGCCGATTTTCTGCTAAGCGGTGTCCTTACACGTATAGCCGTTCCCGTGTTTTTCATAACCTCAGGATTCTTTTTCTTCCGCAAGCTGACCGGCGACCCCGCAGCGGATAAAAAAAGCTGTTTCGCTATTCGAAAAAAATTGGAATACTATATGCGATTGCCATATTGTTGTATATTCCGTTAAACATATATACTGGTTATTTCACCGTTCATTTCACTGCGTATTCCTTCATCAGGGATAATTATATTTGACGGCATCTTTTATCATTTGTGGTATTTGCCGGCTTTGCTTGTCGGGTTATACATGACCTTTTTCATGTATAAGAGAATGTCGATGAATGCGCTGCTTGCAGCGGCTGGCTTGTTGTATGTCCTCGGGCTGCTTGGTGGGGGCTATTATGGACTTATTGCGGACAATAATGGAATTTCGCAGGTCTACGATGGAATCTTCACTTTGTTTGACAACACGCGCAACGGGCTGTTTTACGCACCTGTTTATCTTGTATTGGGTGCTTGGGCAGCCAGGAGGCCACAGCCGGCGGGGAGCGCAATGAAGAATGCCGGCTTGTTTCTGGCATCGCTCGGATTCATGCTCGCCGAGGGAATCCTCCTGAGTTCAGCGGGAATTCCCAGGCAGGACGGTATGTATATTTTTGCTCTGCCGGCCGCTTATTTTTTATTTCAATGGGCGCGGGAATGGAAGGGGAGATCAGGCAAAGCCTTCCGGGAGTGGCGGGTGTGGGTTTATATATTGCATCCTTACGCGATCGTGTTTGTACATGCAGCGATACAAGCCGATAACCTTGAGGATTTGTTCATTGCGAACAGCCTGTTTCATTTTCTTGCGGTATGTCTGTTGTCAATCGCCATGGCCGCGGCTGCAGGACGGATATCCCTGATTAAAATTTCAATTCCAAGCCTGGGAAAACAGAAAACCAATACAACCCATTGACATAAAAAATCTAACAATGTTATATTTCTGAATGAGATTAAAATTTAAAAGGAGGCTGAATCCATTTGAGTCGCCGTGAGCGGCATAAGCAGGAGCTTCGGCAGCGAATTATTTTTGCGACGAGGGAGATCGCTTCCGAAGAGGGATGGCAGGGCATAACGATACGCAAGGTAGCAGAGCGGATCGAATACAGTCCGCCGACTATTTACGAGTATTTCGAGAACAAGGATGCGCTGCTTTTTCAGCTGCTGAAGGATGGATTTCACTTGCTCTATCTCGATCTGGCGAAGGCTAAAGAGGAGAACAAGGAAACACCGCAGCAAACACTGTACGCCATTGCCAAAGCATACTGGGCTTTTGCTTTCCGGGAACGCGAATTATACGAAATTATGCATGGCCTTGGAGGCGTTTCGTTTGGGACCCGGGAAACTCCCGAGGAACCTGTTCGGGTATTCTTTCTGCTGCGCGATGCCATTACTGACTGTCTGAACATCGAGACGAATGATCTCGACGGTGAAGTCGATTTATTTTGGAGCAATTTGCATGGCATGATTTCGCTGACGATCCAGGGCCGCATGAAAGGCGGGAAGGAACGCGCCGAGGTGCTGGTCGATCGAATGGTGGAGTTATATATCAAGGCATGGGGGTAGCTCCCCTTTTCTTTTCGCAAAAAATAACACAGTTAGATAATTGAACGATGATAATATCGCGGGAAGCCATGCTTCAGCAGGCAGCCGGTTTTGCCGGAAAACTCGGGTATGACCGGCGTACCGGGCAGCCCCTTTCGTTAAGGATTGACAGGACACACCATCATATTAGGAGGCATTCCCATGTATACTTATCTGTTGTTCATCCATATTATCTCGGCCGTGACAGCTATCTGCGCCGTTATCGGCTATCCATTAATCATGAGCAGCGTCCGCACGGCAGGGCAGGCCAGGTTCGGATTGGCGCTGCTGGAGAAGATGGCAATCCTCCCGAAAGCCGGCGGGACACTGCTGCTTCTGACCGGTCTGGCACTCGGCTTCCTGCAAACCTATCTGTTTCACCAGATGTGGTATGTGGTCTCGATAGCCATCTTCTTCGTCATTCTGGTTATTCTGGCCATCCTGCTTCCATCCGGCATCAAAGAGCAGCTTGCGCTGCTGCAGCAGACGCAAGGAGAGGCGCTGCCGGACGAGTACCGGCGGAGCCGCAGGCGCTCCGCCTGGTTGGAAGGAATTGCGAATCTGGCCGTTTTCATCTCGATTCTGCTGATGGTGTTCAAACCCTTTTAAACCTACGAAGAGCGGCTTGCTTTGAACGGCGACTGCCAACGAGAAAGCGTGAATTGATCCCGCCAATCATTATGCAGCAGGCATTTCTTCCCGTTTGTGCTATCATTAAACGATAAAACATCAATCTCCCGCCTCGCCGAAAGGAGCAGTCATCGCTATGAATTCTTCGTTTATTGATCAACCGAACGGAATTTTCCCTTCCGTATGTCCGCTTGATTGCCCGGATCAATGCGGCCTGCTGGTCCGCAAGGAGTCGGGGAAAATCGTAAAAATAGACGGTGACCCGTCCCATCCCGTCACACAAGGGGCCATTTGCAACAAAGTGCGCAATATGACGGAGCGGATCTACGATCCGAACCGCCTGCAGCATCCGCTGCTGCGGACGGGGCCCAAGGGCTCCGGGCAGTTCCGGCGCATCAGCTGGGAGGAGGCTCTGGAGACCATCGCCTCCCGGTGGAAGACACTTGCGGCTTCCGGGGAGGGAGCAGAGTCGATTCTGCCTTACAGCTTCTACGGCAATATGGGCAGAATAGGCACCGAAGGAATGGGGCGGAGGTTCTTCAACCGCCTGGGAGCCAGCCGGCTCATTTATTCCATATGCGAAGCGGCTGGCTCAGAGGGCTACCGCTACACGATGGGCGGCAGCTACGGCACGGATCCGGAGGAAACGGTTCATGCCAAGCTTCATATCATGTGGGGCATCAACGCGGTCAGCACGAATATGCACCAGGTTACGATCGCCGAGAAGGCGCGCAAGCAGGGGGCGCAAATCGTCGTTATCGATGTTCACCGGAACCGGACGGCGAAGTGGGCGGACTGGTTCATTCCCGTTATGCCCGGCACGGATGCGGCGCTTGCGCTTGGAATTATGTTTATTTTGTTTGCGGAGGGGCTGACGGACGAGAATTTTCTTCAACAATATACGGTCGGACATGAGGAGCTGCGCGAGCATGTCCGTCAGTATCCGCCGGACGTCGTATCCGCCATTACGGGCGTGCCTGTGGATGACATCTATAAGCTTGCGCGGCTGTACGGCAGCACGACACCGTCGTTTATCCGGATCGGAAACGGACCGCAGCATCACGATAACGGGGGCATGACCACCCGCGCGATCGCCTGTCTGCCTGCGCTCACGGGGCAGTGGCTGGTCAAGGGCGGCGGCGCGATAAAAGGCAACGGCGGTTATTTGAGCCTGAACAAATCCGCCCTGGAGCGTCCCGGTCTGAGCCGCAAGAACACCCGGCGAATCAATATGAATCTGCTGGGCAGCGCCCTGCTGGAGCCGGACCGGCCGATCCGCTCGCTCTACGTGTACAACTCCAATCCGGCGATTGTCGCCCCCGAAGCGAATAAAGTAAGGGAAGGGCTGGCGCGCGAGGATTTGTTTACTGTGGTTCACGATCTGTTTCTGACCGAGACGGCGAAGTTCGCCGATATCGTGCTGCCTGCGACCTCGTCATTCGAAAATACCGATCTTTATACATCGTATTGGCATCACTATGTGCAGCTGCAGCAGCCGGTCATCGAGCCATGCGGGGAAAGCAAGTCCAATGTCGAGGTATTCAGGCTGCTGGCGCAGGCGATGGGCTTCGACGAGCAGCCGCTGCGCGATACGGAGGAGGAGATGATCGAACAGGCGCTGGACGCTCCGGGCAATCCTCGCCTGCGGGGAATTACGCTGGAAGGCTTGACGGCGAGCCAGTTCGCCAAGGCCGACGTGAAGCCGGTCCTCCAGGACAAACTGCATACTCCGAGCGGCCGCATCGAGCTGTATTCCAAAGCGATGCAGCGCAGCGGTTATCCGGCTCTGCCGACCTATGTACCGCTGGTTGACGACGGTCCGCATCCATTGCTGTTCATACCGACGGCCAATCACAATTTTCTCAACTCGACATTCGCCGGGAACGACAAGCATATACGGATGGAAAAAGCGCCGCGGCTTTATATGAATATCCTGGATGCCGAAGCACGCGGTATCCGGGACGGAGACACGGTACGGGTATGGAATGGACGGGGAAGCTGTGAGCTTGCGGCGGCGGTTGGCAGCGATGTTCTGCCTGGAGTCGTTGTCAGTCAGGGACTCTGGTCCGATGCCGCAGGCGGCAAGGCGCTCGTCAACGCGCTGACGCCGGACCGCGTTGCCGATATGGGCAATGGCGCGACCTTTTTCTCCGGAAGGGTGCAGGTGGCACAAGCACTTCATCTGCAGCATTGACAGGCGAAGCATCCCCTTTGCCTTAACGGGAAGTTATCACAATCGATTGACCACGATGCGGACTTGCGACAAAGTGATTTTACATTAGCGGCGGACAGAGGCATGACTGAAGTTCTAAATACTTCACAGCTTGCCGGCAGCTGCTTCTTAAAATAGTTAAATAGGAGAATGGCCCGGATTGACAGGATCCGGGTATTTTTTTCGTCCGGAGCCTATTCCCGCTCCCGGAAGGGAGCATTTTAAGGCGGCAGCATTATTTAAAAGAAAAAGAAAATCGCTTGACATGGAGTATACTCCATGGAATAAGCTTCAGTTGCTTAGCCGAATAGGCAATAGGCAGAGAGGAAGACAAGTGGTGGAAGCCTGCATTTTTTAGACAGCAAGATTATGAACGAGGACAAGCCGCTGCTGCAATGCCATACAAGATGTTGAGAAAATCGGCTGCGGGAATATGACATGATCGTTTCTCTGCTGCAGCCTATTGTAGGGAAATAATAAAAATCGAGTCGTCAATGACTGAAATATACACTGCTTCGGGAATAATGAACGCAGCTAAACCACTTTTTTGGACAAGATTAAGCATCATTGAAATGAGGAGGAGATTGAATATGCATACGGACAACATAGATACAATTACACCTCAGGCACCGATTCCTTCGGGCTTCGGGCCGCAAACGACAGCACGCGAGGCGCTTGGCGGACGTGATTTGACGGGCAAAATCGCCATCGTAACCGGCGGGTATTCCGGCATCGGCCTTGAGACAACCCGCGCGTTGGCAGAAGCAGGCGCGACGGTCATTGTCCCCGCCCGAACGCCAGAGAAAGCCCGTGCTTCATTATCGGGTATCCCGAGAGTGGAGCTGGAGGAGCTGGATCTGATCGATCCCGCTTCCATCGACGCCTTCGCGCAGCGGTTTCTGGATTCTGGACGGCCGCTGGACATCCTGATCAATAATGCCGGCATTATGGGACCGCCGCAGGTGCACGATGCGCGCGGCTACGATAACCAATTCGCCACCAATCATCTGGGACACTTCCAGTTGACCGCGCGGCTCTGGCCGGCTTTGGTCAAGTCGGGAAGCGCGCGGGTCGTCTCGCTTTCTTCCGTTGGCATCCGCTACGGAAGCGTAGATTTTGACGATCCCAACTTCGAACGCAGGGCATATGACAAATACCAGGCCTACGGACAGTCCAAATCTGCCAACTCGTTGTTTGCAATCGCATTGGACAGGCGGGGCCGGGAGCATGGCGTCCGCGCCTTCGCCGTTCACCCTGGCGCGGTCATGAGCGGATTGGTGCGTTATATGTCGGAAGAGGAGCTGAGCGCCTCAGGTGGGCTTGACGAGGAAGGCAATCCTCCTGCTGAACCCCTGTACGTATTCAAGACCACGGAGCAGGGAGCGGCGACAAGTGTATGGTGTGCAGCGAATACGCAGCTGGATGGCAAGGGCGGCGTTTACTGCGAGGATGCCGATATCTCCGTAGTTGTCCCCGCTGAAGCTCCGATGGGGCCTGGTGTCGTACAATGGGCGATCGATCCCGGCTTGGCAGAGCGGCTGTGGCGGCTCAGCGAAGAGATGACCGGCGTGAAATTCACGATCTGAGTGTACGCGGCCTTAACGATTGCATGAACATAGCCATGATAACTGCATCATTGCGCAAAGCCTGTTGAGAACTCTCAACAGGCTTTTGCCGTATAGCCGGCGGGCTTGCAGTGCCGCCTAAGTGTCCTGATTTTGATATTCACCTATAAAATCTCCAGCTTTTCCTTCAGTTATTCGCTCCTGCCGCAAAGCTCCTGCGCTGCGCTCATGAAAAAGATTTCGTTAGGGATCATCTGATAGCAAAAACGGCTCTTTCGCCAACCATGCGAATAGAGCCGTTTTTTGCTGTTTTCCGAAAGTGCAGCTTTCTTAAAATTTGAAAATAGTTCCTTCTGTATCGGGCTTCAAGTTAGCCTTCGGGAACAACCGACCGCGAGGAGACAGGCGCTGATCACTGCCGTCACCACGGCAATGATGTGTAAACCTGAAGTCGTCACCGAGCCGCCGAATATAAGCCCCAGCAAACTGGTGGAGAAGATGCTGCCTACGGAACGAAAAGTCTGGAACAAGCCGGATGCAACGCCGGTTTCTTCCGGTTTCGTATGGCTGTACAAGGCTGTTGAAAGCCCCATATTGTTCATTCCATTTGAGATGCCGATGACTGCAGCGACCAGCAGAATGATCGGAACAGAAGTATGAGGCCCAAGCACAAGGAGCAGGAGGGTACCCGCTACAAGCACGATACTGCCGATGATGACAGGCTGCCGGTAGCTTGAACGGCGAATCATCCGGACCGCGAGCGGGGTCGTCAATACACCGATGCCAGCAAAAGGAAGCATCAGTAATCCGGCGGTCTGCGGATCGTAGCCTCTAACTTGGCCCAGCCATAACGGCAAGCCAAAGAAGAGCGAATAGAACACGATGTTCAGACCGGCATACTGGGCAAAAACGGAAGTAAGCCGGATATTCGAAGCCAGCATCCTGACGTCCAGAAACGGCTTATCTGTGCGCAGCTCCCGCAGGATCAGGAGAACCCCGGCAACCGGAACGATGATCAGCAGCCACCACTGGGTACCTTTTCCAAGCGTGACCAGGAAGAACATCAGGCTTGCGAACATGCCGCTGAACAAGACGATTCCCGGAAGATCGATCATATGCAGAACGCCTTTCTGCTCTTCCGGAGACTGTTTCCGCATGTCCGCAGGGATCCACTTGAATACCAGGATAAGCACCAGAACCGCAACCGGTACATTGATCCAGAAGATGGATTGCCATCCCGCATGAGCAACCAGAAGGCCGCCCAAAGTAGGCCCAAATGCGGCCATGACGTTGGCGGTAATGGAGATTAGCCCAAGTGCCGCAGTTGAGCTTTTACCGTCATCACGGTCTGCCGTTCGGGAAACGGAGCGAATGATCGACAGACCGGCAGGAAATGCGCATGTGCTTCCGAAAGCCTGCAGGATCCTGAGTGCGAGCAGCCAACCGAAAGACGGCGCCCAGGCAGAGAGAAGACTGCTGATGATAACCAGCGCCATTCCGGTGCTGAAAACGCGGCGGGGACCAAACAGATCCGCAAGCTTGCCCATCAAGGGCTGGCCTACCGTCGCCGCAAGGTAGAAACTCGAAATCAGCCAGGTTACGGTCGTTATGCCGACCCCGAAGCTGGACCCGATATTCAGAAGCGCGACGGAGATCATGGATGAGTTCAGCGGGTTAAGCAAAACGCCAAGTGAAACGACCCATGTGACCCGTTTCATTACTCGCTGATGGTCAGACCCTATTGGGGCAGCCATTGTGCTCGCAGCCGATGTCATTATATATTGCCTCCTTTTATGTGATCGTCTTATGGAGCCTCTTTCATCCCAACCGGCCACACTGTTATTGTAAGATTGATTACTCATAAATAAAAATATATATTTAATTATAAATTAATCACTTTAGAGTTATGGATTGAGGTAGAAATTCCGATGGATTTATTGCAGCTCCAATATTTTCAAAAAGTAGCGCAGCTGGAGCATATGACGAAGGCGGCACGCGAGCTTCAAATTGCCCAACCGGCCCTAAGCATGACAATTGCACGCTTGGAGAATGATTTGGGAGTGCCCTTATTTGACCGCCTTGGACGGCAGATCCGGCTCAATGCCTATGGAAGAGCTTTTCTCATCAAAGCGGAGACGGCTCTGAAAGCTCTGGAGGAAGGACGGCGCGAGCTCGCGGATATGTCGGGGCTGGAGCATGGGCGCGTATCTCTGGCGGTGACAACTTTAAACCGTTTCTCCAAGCTGTTGGGCGCTTTTCTTTCCAAGCATCCTGATGTCAGCTTTCGGGTAATACAGGTTCCTACAGAGGAATCGAAAACCCGGCTGCTCAGCGGTGAAATCGACTTTTGTTTCTCTTATCAGCCATTTGAGCAGCCGGAGGTCCGCTGTTTGCCTTTGTTTACGGAAGACATTCTGTTGGCTGTACCGGCTTCACATTATCTTGCAGGCCGGCGAAGCATAAGCCTTCACGAGGTGGCCCACGAATCTTTCGTCAGTCTGAAAACCGGATACAGCTTCCGCGATATAACCGATGAATGCTGCCGGAAAGCAGGTTTTGTCCCAAATATTGTGTGCGAGGGAGACGAGCCAGCGGCGATAGACGGCTTGGTCCGAGCGGGTTTGGGGATCGCTTTTCTGCCGGCGGCGGCAAGAAAAGAGTATTCTTCGCTTCATTTGCTGGATATTGCAGAGCCTGTCTGCCAATGGACCCTCCATTTGACCTGGCTTGAACAGCGCTATCTGTCACAGGCGGCACGCCGGTTTCAAGATTTCGTCGTCCGTCTATACGGGAAAAAGAGCATTTCACCGTGACATTTCCATATAAGGCTGGATGAAAATCGCTTGACATGGAGTGAACTCCATCCGATATGATGCGATGGAACAGGAACAAGCTTGGCGCGATTGTCAATAAGCAATGAGGAGGCTTGGGCTGAAGTCCCAAATTGAGCTCGCTGATGGCTGAAATGCATGCTGCTTCGGGAATAATAAATGACAATCCGGACCGCCAAATATAGGACCTGTTGAAGCGTTCAAAACCAGGAGGAGATTAATATGCAAACAGGTAACAGCTATACAATTACACCCCAGGCTCCAATCCCATCCGGCCTCGGTCCGCAAACAACAGCACGGGAAGCGCTGGGCGGACGCGATTTGTCGGGCAAGATCGCCATCGTCACCGGCGGATATTCCGGTGTCGGCCTTGAAACCACCCGCGCTCTGGCCGAAGCAGGCGCAACGGTGATTGTGCCTGCGCGTACGCCGGAGAAAGCCCGCGCTGCGGTTGCAGGTATCTCCCTTGTGGAGCTGGAGGAGTTGGATCTTTTCGATCCCGCTTCCATCGATGCCTTTACGCAGCGCTTTCTGGACTCGGGACGGCCGCTGCATTTCCTCATCAATAATGCCGGAATTATGGCTGCCCCGCTGGTACGCGATGCACGCGGCTACGAGTCCCAATTCGCCACCAATCATCTGGGACACTTCCAGCTTACGGCGAGGCTGTGGCCTGCATTGAAGCGGGCTGGAAGCGCGCGGGTTATCTCGCTCTCATCAACTGGAATCCGCTTCGGAGGCGTTGATTTTGACGATATAAACTTCGAGCGGCGGGAGTACGACAAGTGGAAGGCTTACGGCCAGTCCAAATCCGCCAACGCATTGTTTGCCGTCGCGCTGGACAGGCGCGGTGCGGCGTACGGCATCCGCGCCTTTTCCGTCCATCCCGGCAGAATTCTGACCGATTTGGTGCGGCATATGTCGGACGAGGAGAAGGGAGCAGCAGGAGGAAATTTAAAGACCACCGAACAGGGAGCGGCGACGAGCGTCTGGTGCGCAACAAGTGATCAGCTGGAGGGAAAAGGCGGCGTATTCTGTATGGATGCCGATATTGCCGGGGTTGTATCGGAAGAAGCTTTGCAAGGGCTGGGCCAGGTGATGACAGGCGTACTTCCCTGGGCGATCGATCCCGGCCTGGCGGAGAGGCTTTGGCAGGTCAGCGAGGAGATGACGGGCGTAAAGTTCACGGCTTGATCCGGATCATAAAATAACAATATTACATTTGACTATGAAGAGTAGTTTGAACAGCAGCTGAGCCTCTGCATCTGCAGGATCAGCTGCTTTTTTTTGCTCAAAATAGGTGCAAGGATAACATTCTTCCAATTCGGTCAAAATGATTTCTCCATTCTGGAGTTGACTAATCCCAATGCTGTGCTTATAATAAAAAAATGAACGGTCTGTCTTATCTCGACAGAAAATAAAGTCCCTAATCAATATAAAACAATAGTTGGTAAATTATATTGATTTAAAGGAGAGATCTTCAATGAGCAGAATATAGCAGGTGACTGAGGACCAGGGAAATTTGAAATATCGTTATTGTTGTGTCCGTGTGAGATTCGCTTCAGAGCAAAATTAATTTTTTTTGCCCTATGGAGAATGATCGTTCTCAATGGAGTAATTATTTCATAAAAACAAAATCAACACAATAGAAACTAAATACTGGAGGAATCGAAATGGAAAGATTGAATGGGAAAGTTGCATTGATCACAGGAGGAAACAGCGGTATCGGTCTGGCAACTGCAAAATTATTTGTAGCGGAGGGGGCGAAAGTAGTTATTACAGGCCGGAATCAGGCTAAGTTATCCGCCGCGGCCGAAGAGCTTGGTGTCAATGCCTTTGCCGTCCAGATGGATGCGGGTGATCCGGCAAGCATGGAAAAAGCGGTGGCTGCAGCGGTGGACAAATTCGGTAAACTGGATGTAGTTTTTGCGAATGCGGGCATTGCCGGACATACACCTCTGGGCGGGACCGAGCTGTCTGCATTTGAGGAAATTATCAAGGTCAATGTTACCGGAGTATTCTTTACCGTACAAGCGGCCCTGCCGCATCTGAAGTCTGGGGCATCGGTCATTTTGAACGGCTCGGTGCTGGCGTCATTGGGCGCATCCGGGTATTCGGCCTATGCAGCGAGCAAAGGTGCGGTCAGAAGCATGGTTAGAGTGCTGGCTACCGAGCTGTCGCCTCATGGTATCCGGGTGAATACGATTGTTCCGGGAGCAACTCGTACGCCGATCTGGGGACAATCGACGCCTGAAGGCATGTCCAACCTGGAGAATGGGCTATCGCCCTCCATTCCCCTTAATCGCCTGGCCGATCCGGATGAAGTCGCCAAGGCCGTCTTGTTCCTGGCCTCGGATGATTCCTCCTATATCCAGGGTACTGAAGTCGTTGTCGATGGAGGCGCAACTTCCTCGCCGGCTGGGGCCCCCATCTATCGGGCAAAAGGATAAGAAAGCAATTGGCGCAAGTTCTTTCATAATTACCATTTAACGTGAATATTCTGTGGGTGCGGTGTTCTCCAAATAGCGGCAGGACTCGCCCCATATCGCCGAGAAATGAAGCTCAACGCAATACTCAGCAAATATTAAACAGGAGGTAATAACAATGTCTAAATTAAATATTGGAATTATTTTGGGAAGCTCCCGTCAAGGACGCGTGAGTCCACAGGTAGGAGAATGGGTGAAAGGAATTGCTGACAAACGGGGTGATGCAAACTATGAAATCGTAGATATTGCAGACTTTAAATTACCGTTTTTTGGAGTTGAAGATGGCGAAGAGCAGGTAAGGGCATGGTCAGAGAAGTTGAATAGCCTGGATGGATTCGTCTTCGTCACGGCAGAATATAATCACAGCGTGTCGGCAGTCTTGAAAAACGCGCTCGATTCAGCCCGGGAGGCCTGGTACAATAAGGCAGCCGGCATCGTAAGCTATGGTTCAACAGGCGGAGCCCGTGCTGCCGAGCATTTGCGTGGAATCTTGTCAGAGCTGAGCGTTGCGCATGTCCGTGTGCATCCAACATTGTCCTTATTTACAGATTTTGAAAATTACAGCGTGTTTAAACCGGCTGATTTACATGTAAACAATGTTAATTCCATGCTTGATCAAGTGGTTGCATGGAGCGGCGCATTAAAGCCTTTGCGGTAAAGCTGTTTTAAAATCAGGAGCTGTGAATACTTAGAGTCAGTCCTCATAGTTACTGTCTTCAGCTTAAAATAGAGCAAGGCTATTCAGCAATCGCTGCTGGGTAGCCTTGTTTGCAATCTTTATTTCATCTTGATCTGCGCTTCATCCTTTCTTGACCTGACTTTACTAAACTAGCCTTGCAGTCAAGACAAATGGAAGGATGAAGTGAATTGAAAAAAAGCATACTGTTCCTTTGCATCGCGCTGATGTTATCCATTACGGCCTGCAGCGGGGGCAATACGACACCTGGCTCGCCATCAGGCGGCGCAAACACGGATCAATCAACACAACCGGACAGCAGCAAACCGGAGAGCAGCAAACCGGAGAGCGCGGCTTCAACGTCCAATCCTTCCCCAAGCCCCGCCCCCGATCCCAACAAAAAAAGCACCATCGTTTTATCTATGTACGGTTACGATCAGTATTATGATGACGCGAAGAAGGCTTATGAGAAAGAACATCCGAACATTACCGTCGATCTGAAGTATGTAACCAAGGACTTTGACCCCTCCGGCACGCTGGTGGAGAAGTACAGGACCAAGACGAGCGCCGATTTCCTCAGCGGCAAAGGGGCCGATATGATTGTCACGGATGATTTGCCGATTGAAGGTTTCATCGGTAAACAACTCTTGGCCAATCTGAGTGACATGATGAATGGCGATACATCCTTTAAAAAAGAGGATTACTTTCAGAACATCCTTGATGGTGTGAAGGAAAGCGACGGCAGCGTGTATGCCATGCCTCTGTCCTTCTACGTGTCCGCCCTGCTGGCGGATGAGAATGCGCTAAAAAGCACGGGTGTGACTATTGACGACAGCAGCTGGAACTGGGAGCAGTTCGCCGCCACCGCGAAAAAGCTGCCCATGACAGGCAGGTACAAATACGCTTATACCGAGAAGCGAGATAGCAATTTTCTGTATGCGCTGGTGACTGCGTCGTATTCCCAATTTGTGGATCGGGTCAACCGGAAAGCCCATTTTGATACAGATGCATTTATCAGCCTGCTGAATCAAATAAAGCAGCTGGAAAAGGACAATGTGGTAAGCTTTGATTTTCGAAACTACGAACATGTATATTTCCGGCAGACGGATATTTCTTCCTTTAGCGATTATATGTTCAGGGTTGCAGAGAGCAAGTTTGAAAAACCGGCGCTATATCAGGCTCCCAAGGGCGAAGGGCAGCAGGGCGGCGGATCCTTTTCCCCGCTTTTCAACATCGCCATTAATGCTAATTCCGCCGTTAAGCCGGAAGCATGGGACTTCCTCAAATTCTTGATGTCCGGGGGAGCAGGCAATGGGGACAAGGAACAGGATGGGAGTTTTTCCGTGTATGGGACGTTTCCGGTATCCAAGACCGTATTTGCAGCACAGGAGGCTGAGTATGTGAAGGACGGCAAGGCCGAGCAGGAGGAGCTTCAGACTGTGACTGACTTTATTTCCAAAGCGAGCAACCGGAAATCGACGCTCCCCTACGAGATCGAGATCCTCATATGGGACGAAACGTCGGCCTTCTTCAGCGGGCAGAAGTCGGCCGAGGCCGTTGCGGACATTATGCAAAACAAAGCGACGACTTACCTCAATGAATAAGCCGCGGTTCCGGTTTCCCGGACGGCTGAAGAAGGACGGGCCCGCAGCCTTGCTGTTTCTTGCGCCCAGTCTGCTCGGCTTCTCGCTGTTCTATGCGATACCCTTTGCCATGGGCATCTATTACTCCTTCACCGACAAGCTGCAAGGCGGTTCCTTCGCCGGGTTAGCCAATTACAGGGAGCTGCTGTACAGCAGCTCCTTCCGCCAGGCGGCAGCCAATACGCTGCTTTTCACGGGGATCAGCGTTCCCATTCTGATCGTGCTGTCGCTTGCTCTGGCACTCATGCTGAATCAACGGATGTGGCTTAGAAACGGGCTGCAGACGGCGGTTGTTCTGCCCCTTGTCGTTCCGGTTGCTTCTATCGTCATGGTTTGGCAAATATTCGTCGATTGGAACGGCACTTTGAACAGCTGGCTGCACTTCATGGGACTGCCGCGGATCGATTGGATGAACTCGAACTGGTCCATGGCCGTACTGGTGCTGATGTATATCTGGAAAAATATCGGCTACAATATGATTCTCTTCCTTGCCGGTCTGCAGTCGATCCCCCAAAGCTATTACGAAACGGCCCGGATCGAGGGAGCAGGCGGCATTCGCCAGCTATTCGGCATTACGCTCGTTTACTTGATACCGACCATGTTTTTCGTCATTCTTATTTCGATTATCAATTCGTTCAAGGTATTCCGGGAAACCTACATGCTTGCCGGAAATTATCCGTACGATCGCATTTATATGATGCAGCATTATATGAACAATATGTTTGTCTCGCTGGATATTCAGAAGCTGACGGCGGCCGCTACGCTGATGGTCGGCTGCATTATTGCTCTGGTATCGGGCCTGTTATCGGCCGAACGCCGGTTTCAGCAAAATCTGGAGTAATGGGGGGAGCTTATGCGGAACATTCGTGCGCTTCCCAAGGCGGTGCTGTTTACTTTAATCGCGGCAGTGGCGGCACTCCTGCTCGTTCCAATTGTCCTCACAGCCGCAAACTCGCTCATGACCCAAAACGAGTTCGCCGCTAATTACGGCTTGATCGGCACGATGACCGATGCCGCAGCAGGGGATAAGGATGCCTTTATCAATCTGAAGCTGATACCAGACTGGGTGACCTTCGCGCAGTATAAGAAACTGCTCATTACGACGCCGCGGTTTCTGCAGATGTTCTGGAACTCGGCAGGACTCGTCACGCCGATCGTCGCCGGACAGACACTGATCGCTTCTCTGGCCGCTTATGCCTTTGCCAAGCTCCGTTTCAGAGGACGGGATGCGCTGTTCATGGTCTATCTGATGACGATGCTCATGCCGTTTCAGGTGACACTGGTTCCCAATTACATCATCATCGACCGATTGGGATTATTCAACACAACGGCGGCGATTATTCTGCCTGGCATTTTCGGCGCCTTTGGCGTATTTATGATCCGTCAATTTATGGCTCAAATTCCGAATGCCTATATGGAAGCTGCCAAGACGGACGGTGCGGGACATGCCGCTATTTTCGTCCGGATCATCCTTCCCTTGGTCAAACCGGGCTTGGCTGCGCTGAGCGTCCTGCTGTTCGTCGACTATTGGAATATGGTCGAACAGCCGCTCATCTTTCTGGAGGATGAGTTCAAGCAGCCGCTGTCGCTTTATCTGCTTCAGATCAGTGAACAGGAAACAGATGTGGTTTTTGCCGCCTCGGTCCTGTACATGTGCCCGATGATCCTGCTGTTCCTGTACGCCGAAACTTATTTTGTCGAGGGCATTCAGCATTCGGGAATCAAGGGGTAACCAAGTATCAGGAGTGATGAAATGGAAGCAGCCTTCAGAACCGGCGATTCTAAAAGCCGAAAGCGAAAAATCCGCCTGCTCGCCGGCTTGTTTTTTGGCTTGCTGATCGTCCTCACATTATTCAGCAATACGTTGTTTGCCCTGACGCTGCCTAAAGTTACTGTGGAGCAGCCTGACACCGGTCTTCTGAATCAGGAGTTTAAGGGAAGCGCCGCCGTGAAGTTTGTGTCGGAGCTGGATCTATCGAATCCGTCAGGCGGGAAAGTTAAACAGGTGCTGGTCAAGGAGGGGGATGCCGTCCAGAAAGGACAGGCACTCGTCATGTATGAAAACAGCGAGACGGAGCAGCAGATCGAGGCGGAACGGGACACGCTGGAAAAGCTGAAGCTCCCTGTGCAAAGCCTGCAGCGCGACTATATCGAAGCTGCTGTAAATGCGGATTCGGGGGCACAGAACGACGCCCGAATCGCATTGGAAAGCGCGCGGCTGGATATTGCCGCTCAGGATAGGCGTATTCAGGCACTGGAGGGCCAGCTTGCCGATCAACAAAAGCTGAAAGCCCCGTTCGATGGCATTGTAAGAACTGTTCATGCGGTAGAAGGCCTGCCTTCAGGCACGGGAGAAGGTGATATCCGCCTTGTTAATTCGGACAAGGGACTGCAGTTCGAGATGCAGGTGCCTGTCAATATTGCCGCCACGCTGGATACAGCCGAGTCTTTGGAGGTCATGATTTCAGGCAAGAGCGGCCGTTCCGTTCAGGGGAACATTGTGGAAATCGGAGAGAGCGATGCCTCTAAGCCAAGCGAATCAGCTCCGGAAACGATTCGTCTGCTCGTCAGCCTGCATGATGAGGCTCTCCGCGAAGGTGACCGGGTTGAGCTCAATCTCACGGCCAAGGGGGACGAGAACGCGCTTGTCATTTCAAGCCAGGCGGTCCATAAAGACAGAGACGGCGCCTATGTGTTTGTTATCGACAATAAGAAAGGACCGCTTGGCAATGTCAACTTTGCAAGAAAGATGTCCGTCACCATATCTGCCGCCAACGAGATGAGAACCGCGGTAGTCGACAGTTTAATTGGCAGTGAAAAGGTCATTGTGGAAAGCAGCGACCCTCTGGCCGACGGCACTCAGGTCCGCTACTAGCAAGACACGCCGGTTCCCTTTTCAAAACGAAGTTTGATATGATGGAACGGTAAACAAAGGACACGACTTGGGGGCTTCGCATGGACGTCAGGACGATTTTAGTTGTGGAGGATGAACCCATCCTGAGGGAAATCGTGAAAGATTATTTTCTGAATGAAGGGTATGAGGTGCTGGAGGCTGTGGACGGCGAGCAGGCCTTGCAGCTGATTCAAGACAGGAAAGTGGACCTCATCATACTGGACATCATGCTTCCAAGACTGGATGGATGGTCAGTTTGCCGCCGCATACGGAAGACCTCCGATGTTCCGATTATCATGCTGACCGCACGCGTGGACGAAGACGACACGCTGCTGGGCTTCGAGCTTGGCGCCGACGATTACGTCACGAAGCCGTATAGTCCGCCGGTTCTGCTGGCCAGAGCAAAACGGCTGCTCGACAGCCGCTCGCGGCAAAGCCAATCGCCTGGTACAAGCGATTCGTTGATCCGTTACGGCATCCGCATTCATTTTCCATCGCGGACGGTGGAAAGCGACGGGGTGTCGATCAACCTGACGCATACGGAATTCGAGATTTTGAGCAGCCTGATGCAAAACCAGGGCATTGTGATGACCAGGGAGCAGATGATCACCAAAATCTGGGGGTACGAATACGCCGGCGACGATCGTACGATAAATACCCATATCCGCAATTTAAGAATCAAGCTGGGCGATAAAGCTAAGCTGATTACAACCATTGTCAGAACCGGCTACCGGTTCGGGGCAAGCGTATGACAAGCCGTATCGTACTGAAGCTGTTCCTGCTGACCATCCTGTTGTGTACGCTTATTTTGGCGTCTATATACATTGGGCAAACGGTATTTTTCAAGGATTATTATGTCAATCAGAAAGTGAAAGACATTCAGACAAGCCTGCAAAGCTATAAGTCACAGTATGAATCCGGCGAGGGAGACGCCATGCTCGCGCAATCGCTCGCGCAGGACTTTTACCGGGATCACGGCGCATGGCTGGCGGTTCTGGACCACAATGGCGAGCTGATCCAAACCGACGCGTTCGACATGGAATTGACCGGCGAGAGCCTGAGCGGCCAAACCGTGACCTATAAGGTGCCGCTGTATCACTTGGTGAGCGCGGACGAAGGGGAGGGTTTCAAAGGCTTCCTTGCGGATCAAACGCCTTTCTGGATCTACGGCATCGTGAAAGGGAGCACGTTAATTCCGGCAGCCATCCGGACAGAGAATAACGGAAGCGGGATCAAAATCGAAACGTTCGAAAACGCGCGCTTGAAAAGGATAATGACCGACCTCGTAGCTGAGAAATTGAAAAATATGGACGAGAGCCTGGAGGAGAAATTGAACCACGAATCGGACTTTAATGGCAGCAAGGCGGAGCTGTACGATCCGTTCACTTACATGCAGGGCAAAGTCGTGAAGACACGATTCCAGATGCTGGACGATACGAATAGTCTGCTCTATACGAATGCCTTGTTTCTCGATCGGATCAACGTTTTCCAGACGGAGCTGCTCTTGAAATACGCTCCCGGGGATGCGGGTCCGCAAACGCAGGACTTCGAGCAGAGCAACGCGAAATACAAGCTGATCATTCAGCCGATGCGCGGCTCCGACGGGAATACCGCCTATCTCTACGCGATGGCATCCCTCCAGCCGGTCGATGAAGCTGTGCAGATGGTCCAGAGCTACTATGTCTACATTATCGCGTTTGTATCGCTGCTGGTCCTGTTTGCTTCCTTTTACTACTCCATGACGATTGCAAGACCTCTGCTGCGGGTCAACCAGATGACGAAGAAGCTTGCCAACCTCGATTTCTCGGCTGAAATTCCGATTAAATCGAAGGATGAGATCGGCGATCTGTCCAGAAACATAAACTCGCTCTCGCAAACGCTGCATTCTTATATCAAGCAGCTTCAGGATGACATCGAGAAGGAGAAGCGGCTGGAGAACACGCGCAAGGAATTTATATCCGGTGTATCGCATGAGCTCAAGACACCTCTCAGCGTGATGAAGAGCTGCATCTCGATTCTGAAGGACGGCGTGGCCGCCCACAAAAAGGATCACTATTTCGCAGCGATGGAGAAAGAAGTGGACAAAATGGATGCGCTCATCGTCGGTATGCTTGAGCTGGCCAAATACGAGTCAGGCACGTATAAATTGAAGATGGACGAGTTTGATATCGACACCGTGATCGAAGCGGTTTGCGAGCAGTTCAGGGTGGAAATGGACGAGAAAATGCTGCGGCTGCACCTTCAGTTGTCACCTGTCAAAGTTGTGGCCAGCCAGCTGCGCATTGAGCAGGTCATGACCAATTTTATAACAAACGCGATCCTGTATACGCCTGCAGGTCAAGCCATCAACGTGACCGCCATTGAAGAGGCGGATCGGGTCGCCGTCAGCGTGGAAAACATGGGCGCGCGAATTCCGCCGGAGCAGCTGGATAAGGTATGGGACCGTTTCTACCGCGGAGACACTTCCCGCCAGCGCTCCATGGGAGGCACAGGGCTGGGACTGGCCATCTCGAAAAACATTCTGGAGCTTCACGGAGTGGAATACGGAGCCGCCAATACGCAGAATGGCGTCGCCTTTTATTTCTATCTGAATAAAAAGCAATAAAGCAGGGATGGCACGCAGCAGTATCATGGAAACATGCATGAGGCTGGCAGCCATCACGCAACGTCAGACCTTGCACGGGGAGCAACGGGAGGTCCCGAGCGTAAAGTTATTTAAATTTGTTCACGAAACCGCAGGGAGCTTTCATAGTCCTCGCGGTTTTCTTTGCGTTATGGCCGCTTCATATTAAGATAACATAATCATAGTTATGTAAACTTTAAATATAAGTTACATAACTATGATTATGTAAACTAAAATTCCAAAGCAATCCGGTCTGGTTGATATTTCCATATTGCATATAAATATAATCGCTCTATTAACCTGGCAGATGGATCCCTGGCAGATACGTAACAGATTTTTCGCGGCAAATTTCTATCGCAGCACATTCGTAGTGCCTGATGCCCTCTAAGAGGAGGTATCAGGCATTTATCATTTATACATCACACTTATCCAGCTATAGATCATGGAAAAGCGGAATCCGAAGACATAAAATAAATATGTAAGCGCAATCAAATGGAGGGGATGTGTGTTTCAAGGGGTGGACGATGAACATTTAGTTCCCAATCCCCAAAAAGAAGGGAGGCTGTCACCATCAAAATGTGGCGGGATTAAGCGGCAAGCTGCGAATCTATTATAGTGACAAGAAAATGGAGGTTAAGAATGTTGAAAATTCCATATTTTTCTTATAAAAGGATGTTATCCTTATGTCTTGCAGTCAGCCTGCTCGCTTCGCTGCCATTGGCAGCTTTCGGGGCAGTACCGCCGCTCCCGGGCCCGGCGTACCCGTCTGTCTATGACGATTTTGCCAATCCGGCGGGCGGTACCTTCAAGCAGCAATGGTCCAATTGGTATAATCAGTCGGGCGGTACGGGGACCTATACGAAGACGACTGTAGACGGCAGAACGGTCGGGAAATTTACACAGACGCCGACTTCCGGCTATTCATGGGCCAAATTCGAGCCGCAGCATGATATCGCTAATTTTGAAGGCTACCGCTATCTGACCGTCGTCATGAAAAACCCCGGTTATGCCAACAGCCGGATCCGGTTTGATATTTCGGACGGCAGCGCCAATTACTGGATGACTGCATTCACGGCCGTCCCTGCCGATTGGACGACCTTCAATTTTGATATGAACCAGTTTCCCGACCTGAACAAAAAAAATGCCCATATCTCCATATGGCTGAACCAGACAGGGGGAGAATACGGGGAAATGCTGGTTGACGAGATCCGCGCAACATCCGAATACAGCGGTACCGCGCCAACCCTTACCGCAGCCGGTATCGACGCAAGCACAGGCTTTGAAAATACCACCTTCACCTTCGATGCCACTTATACAGATGCGGATAACGAGCCGCCGGTCGCCATGGAGATTGTCCTGGACGATTCAACCATCTACAAAATGGAAGAAGTCAGCAGCGCCGACAATACTTATACGGACGGCAAAGCCTATACATTCTCTGCCAGACTGCCGGCAGGAGGACATTCCTATTACTTCCGCGCTGCAGACGGAACCTCCGATCCTACTGCTACTTCAAGCCAGAATGTGACGGTGAACGGAATCACGCAGCTCATCGACATCAATGACAACACAACCGGAGCCGGCCTTAACCAGTTTCAGTATGAAGGCGCCGGATGGCAGTATGATGCTGCGGCAACAGGCAGCTATCAATCGGACAACCATTATACTGCGACAACGGACGAGTATGCAGCGTTCCGGTTTATCGGCACGCAGGTCAAGCTTTACGGAACCAAAGGCCCGGACAAAGGAATTGCAGCCATCTCCATTGATAATGGAGCCGAGCTCCATGTGGACACGTACGCGCCGACAAGACAGGATAACGTGCTGCTTTATGCAAGCCCTGCTCTGTCCAACAGCATTCATTCGCTGAAGGCAAGGGTGACCGGGTTCAAAAATGCCAGCTCGTCCGGAACGCAGATCGCTGTCGACCGGACCAATGTCAATGCCTATGCGGCAAGCCTGATCGACAGCATCAACGTAAGCCAGGCCGGATACAGCGCCAATGCTTATAAAGCCGCCAAAGTAACGGCAGTCGACGCCATGACGGACTTGTCATATGAAATTTTGGACGGTACCGACGTCATTGCAAGCGGAACGATGACAGATGAAGGCGTAACGTGGAACAAGCATGTGTACACCATCGATTTCTCGGCGGTTACGCAGACGGGCTCCAATTTCACGGTAAGGAGCAACGGCGTTTCCTCTTATGTTTTCCCGATTCAGACCAATATGTGGGACGCGTACAAGGATGAAATGACGACGTTCTACAGACTGCAGCGGCTCGAGGATACGAGAGCGGCCTACCCGGAAGGCTACAGCAGCATTGCACCGTCGGACAAGGTGTTCCACCCCGCCTCCTTCCAGGATGATGCGGTTATCGACGGAACGCACTACGATTTGACGGGCGGCTGGCATGATGCCGGAGATTACGGCAAGTATGCCGGAAATATGTGGGTTATCGGCAATATCGCCATATCCTACAACCGGCATGCCGATTCGCCGCTGGTCAGCTTCGACAACGACAGCAACGGCATTCCGGACCTCATTGACGAGGCGAAGTACGGAAGCGATTATTTAATGAAGTTTGCCGATCAGCTGGATGGCGCCTTATACGACTTTAACGGCCATACTTCTTTTCAGCACCCGGAGAAAGTCACGGATAACATCATCGGTACCGCGGACGACCGGAAACCGGTTCAAGTCGCTGTCAACGGATCGGCCAAAGGCGCAGGTTCGCTGGCCGCAACGGCGCGCGCAATCAGCATCGCGCTGGATAACGGGGATATATCCGCGCCCAACCTGACAGCTATGGAAGAAGCCGCCGCGAATTACACGGAAGGAGCCCTTGTTCTGTACAACTATGCCATGAATAATCAATCGGGCAATCAGGGCTCCTATACATCCGGCATCAACAATGCCCTGTTGTTCGCCGAAGTGCAGCTGGCCTTGCTGACCAATGATGCCGGCTATATCGATTCCGCGTCGGACCGGATTGCCAATTTCCCGGATTTGAGAGCGACGAACTATTGGGATATGGGGCCGCTGGCTTTTGCGGAGTTTTATCCGCTCGCGGACACGGCGACCAAGACGAAGATCCAGCAGGCGTTGAAGAAGGAGCTTGACGGCTTCCTGTCCTCCGTCGACGATACGCCATATGGGGTAATCAATCAATTCGGCAACTTTGGCGTCAACGAGCCGCATGCCGGCTATGTTGCGGATGCGATCCGCTACTACGAGCTGTTCAACGATCCTTCGGCGCTGCGGGCAGCCACGGAAGGCTTGTACTGGATGGTAGGCTCGAATCCCTGGAATTTCAGCTGGGTATCAGGGGTAGGAACCGATTTCGTCAAATATTTGCACACGCGGCTGGACGAACAGGCTTATGATGCGGCTCTGGCAGGCATCGTCATACCCGGCGCTCTGGTCAGCGGACCGAATTTGAAGGATCCCTTGAATCCAGTCAGCGCAAGCCCATGGTACGAGGACAGGGGACTTTTCCAGGATAACATGAGCTCCTGGAGATACAACGAATATAGTATCAGCATTCAGGCCGGACTGTTCTATTCCGTCATGGCGCTTACGGCGATGAACCCGGGAGATCCAGCCGTTGCGAACGCGCCTAGCGGATTGTCCATCACCTCGCCGATTACCGGAGAGTTCGTCCGCGGCAATGTGACGGTGTTCGCAGAGCCTGATCCGGCTTTAAGCTCGATTGAATCCAACCTGATCGGCAGCTTTACCCCGATGACGGATGCCGGCGACGGAGTATACAAAACCTCTTACGATACAAGCGCTCTGGCGCCCTTGACGAACAGGAGAGTAGATGTCAGAGGAACGGAAAGCACTGGCGCCAAGACTATAAGCACCACCTACTACAGGGTCGCTCCACCGCTGCCAAGTCCGTCTGCGCCGTCCCTGTACGACGATTTCGGCGGCAACGGAAGCTGGGGAAGCCAGGGACTTGCCTGGGTGAACTGGTGGAACCAGGACGGGGGAACGGCAACCTACGCCAAGACAACGGTGGACGGCCGGACGGTCGGCAAATTTACGCAAACCCCGGCATCGCAATGGTCCAGAGCCAAATTTCAACCGTGGCATACCCGGTTCGATTTGTCGGGTTACCGCTTTTTGACCCTGACGATGAAAAATCCGGGCTTTGCGGACAGCCGGATCAGGGTCGATATCAATGACGGCCTGGGCGCCGGGGCCATCGTATCCAACGGAAATATGGCCGTAGCGGATACCTGGACGGATTACACCTTCGACCTGGATGCGATTCCAAATTTGAACAAGAAAAATTTGCAGCTTACGTTATGGCTGGTTCAGGCGGGTGGACAATACGGCGAAATGCTTATTGACGAAATAAAAGGAACGAATGTGCAAAGCGGCACCGCGCCAGCTTTGACAAATACGGGCATAAGCCCGACGGTCGGGCACGCAGAGACCGATTTCACCTTTACGGCCACGTACACGGATGCGAACAACCAGAAGCCGTTTGTGGTGGAGGTCGTCGTGGACGGCGTCATTCATGAGATGAGCCCGCTCAATACCGCCGACGAGACCTACACCGACGGCAAAACCTACAGCTATACGACGAAGCTGCCTCTTGGCACCCACTCTTATTATTTCACGACCTCCGACACGACGACCAACGCGGTAAGCACGTCCGTCCAATCCGGACCCGCGGTAGGTCTGGGTGCGCCGGAGCCGTCGACCGCCATCCCAGGCAAAATCGAAGCCGAAAACTACAGCGGCATGAGCGGCATCCAGACGCAAAACACAAACGATACAGGCGGCGGGTTAAACGTCGGCTGGATCGATACGGGAGACTGGATGGATTACGAAGTGGACGTGGACACCACAGGACTCTATCAAGTCGAGTACCGGATAGCAAGCGGCGCGGCTGCGGGGCATATCCAGCTGAAATCGGGAGAAACGGTGCTGTCCGATACGGCTGTGCCGAATTCAGGAGGTTATCAGAACTGGAGAACGGTTACGGATACCGTCGAACTCCCGGCAGGCGTCCAGACGCTCAGGCTGTATGCAAGCGGCGGGGGGTTCAATATGAACTGGATCAACTTCCAGCCTGCAACGATAACGTCAATCCCCGGTAAAGTCCAGGCCGAAAACTACAGCGGCATGAGCGGCATCCAGACCCAAACGACAACCGACGCGGACGGCGGCTTGAACGTAGGGTGGATCCATACGGGAGATTGGATGGATTATGTTGTGGACGTGAACGCGGCAGGAACCTATGCGCTTGAATACCGCGTAGCCAGCACAGAGGCAGCGGGACAAATCGAACTGAAATCGGGAGAAACGGTATTAGCGGCGACGGATGTGCCCAATACCGGAGGCTCTCAAACATGGGCAACAGTTACGGAAGAGGTTGAACTGACTGCCGGCGTGCAGACGCTCAGGCTGCATGCAAGCGGAGGCGGCTTCAATCTCAACTGGTTTGGCTTTACGTACGTGCCGGACCCGTCTTTCCTGATCCCCGGAAAAATTGAAGCGGAGGCTTACGATGCCATGAGCGGCATCCAGACGCAAAATTCATCGGATGCCGGCGGGGGAGTAAACGTAGGCTGGGTGGACACGGGAGACTGGATGGATTACGTGATCGGCGTCAACACGCCAGGGCTCTACAAGGTGGAATACCGCGTGGCCAGCAGCACGGCAGCGGGTCAAATTGAACTGAAATCGGGTGAGTCCGTGCTGGCGACGAAGAATGTCCCGAGCACCGGAGGCAATCAGTCCTGGACTACGCTTACCGGGACAGTCGAACTCCCGGACGGCGTGCAAACGCTAAGACTGCATGCGAGCGGCGGCGGCTTTAATCTCAATTGGCTCAACATTACTGCGCTTGAGGCTGCGGCCGTTCCCGGCAAAATCGAAGCCGAAGCCTATATCGGTATGAATGGCATCCAGACGCAAGCAACAACGGATACGGACGGCGGCTTGAACGTAGGCTGGGTCCACACGGGAGACTGGATGGATTACGTCATCAATGTGGACACGGCCGGCAGCTTTACGGTGGAGTATCGTGTGGCAAGCAATGCCGCTGCCGGCCTTATCGAGTTGAAGTCAGCAGAGACGGTATTGGCAGCGACGGATGTGCCGGTTACCGGCGGCAATCAGTCCTGGACAACTATTACGGATACGGTGGAATTGGCCGCCGGCGTGCAGACCATCAGAGTGCATGCCAGCGGCGGCGGCTTCAATCTCAATTGGCTCAGCTTTACGGGAGAGTAGAAGCGAGTTACATGTAAACTCGAGTGAAACGAGAGGAGAACGGGTCTTAAGGCCCGTTTCTCCTCTCATTGTTTATAAGCGCGGCATTTACCGCTTGCGGTCATTATGATATAGGTCACGTTTATACGGCAATAGATCATCGAAATGCCGTTAGCGTAGACTTATACTAAAATCAAGTTCAAAGATGCGGTAGATTCGACAAAGGCTCCCAGCCGAAAGTCGTACTATAGTTGAATATTTACAGGAGGGTTAAGATGAAACAAAGAAAAATGGTTTGGCCTGCATTACTGTTATCTCTGCTTGTATTGACAGTATTCCTGCAAGCGTGCTCAGGCAGGGAAGGCAGGGGCAATCCGGGTCAGGCGAACAGTCCGGCCGATACCGGCGGCAATCAACAGCCGGCCGATTCCTCGCCAGCCACTTCCCCTGCAGAGCCGGCGGATTCCGCTGCAGCGGATCTGGCGCCTTATGAGGTTTCCATCGTTTATTTCGGCAAGCCGCAGCGGGACGGCGCATTGGTCGAAGCCAAAATGAGCGAATATCTGAAGGAGAAGATCAATGCAACCGTCAAGCTTCGTCCGATCGCCAGCAGCGATTACCAGACCAAAACGGAGCTGATGATGAATACCGGCGAGTCGATGGATCTGGTATTTACCGCTTCCTGGCTAAACTACTTCGGAAATATTACGAAGGGGGCCTTCCTCGAGCTCGATGAGCTTCTGGACAAACATGGCCAGGGAATCAAGGAAACGATTAATTCGAAGTATCTGGAAGCCCCTCGACTGAATGGCAAGTTGTACGCCATCCCGACGAACAAGGAGATCACGCAGGGAAAATCGTGGACCTACCGGAAGGATATAGTCGACAAGTATAATATCCCGATCGAGCAGATTCAGACGATTTCCGATTTGGAGCCATGGTTTAAGGTGTTGAAGGAGAAAGAGCCTGGTCTCATTATAAACTTCGTAGGCAACAGTATCGGCGGCAGCGGGATGATGTATGAAACACGCTCCAACTTCCGTCCGATCGGCCCCACACCGAATCAGGTTCCGTTATTTCTGATCGATTATACATCGCAGGACATTCAAGTAAAGACCGTTCTGGATCAGGAAATCGTGTCGATCATCAAGCCGGAATACGAGTTGATGCGCAGCTTTTTCGAGAAAGGCTACACGAACGCGGATGCGGGAACGACCAAAGCCAACATCGGCGATTTGAGAAAACAGGGGAAAATCTGGATACAAGGAGCGGTCTGGAAGCCAGGAGCCGATATTGAATTAAAACTCAGCACAGACAACAAATACGATTTCGTCTCTCACGTTGTTGAAGAACCAATCGTTACGACTGATCTGGCTACAGGCTCGATGATGTCCATTTCCAGAACGTCCCAGGACCCGGAACGGGCAATGATGGTTTTGAATTTGCTGCACACCGATCCTTATTTGATCAACCTGATGGTTCACGGCATAGAAGATATGCATTACAAGAAGACAGTGGACAACCGTATCGAGTGGATCCCCGATTCCGGCTATCAATCTGGAATCTCCTGGGTTGTCGGCAGCCAGATGCTGAATTACCTGCTCCCGGGACAGCCGGACGATCTCTATGAGAACTGGAAGACGTTCAACGACGAAGCGAAAGCCTTCCCATTGATGGGCTTTGTGTTCGACGATACGAAAGTGAAGCCCGAGGTGGCCCAGCTTACATCCATTATTACGGAATATTCGATGATCGCGACCGGAGCGGTGCCTGAACCGTCGAAGATGGTCGACGAGCGCAATGTGAAGCTTAAGGATGCGGGGATTGAGAAAGTCGCGGCTGAGCTTCAGACACAAATTGATGCCTGGCGGGCGGCTAACAATAAATAGCAGGGTAAAATAAAACTGGTAAAAAGAACGGCTTTGCCGTCCTATGGCGGCAAAGTTTGTTTCTTCCCTCAGACCTTATAGAAATGAAACCCTTCTACTGAAGGATCAATAGCCAGAGAAGAGAGAGGTGAAGATTTGCGGCCGGAGAACCTGATTTATACTTTTGTCAGCTATGCATCCCGCTACGATACGCCCTGGGGACAAGGAACGGCGATCGAAGGAATTGAACGAACGGCCGGAATCGCCCATGCACACGGCATTCCGGTCACCTGGATCGTCAATGGCGGGTCGGTCCCCGTATTGCGGGAGCGAATTTCGGAGTGGCATGAACAATACGGGGATGATGTCATTCTTCAATGCCCCTTGTTTGTCGAGGATACGGGGATGTCCAAGGCGAAGCTGAAAGCGGCGCTCCAGAAGGACTGGCGGATCGTTGAAGAAGCGTTCCCCTGGGTAAAGACGAAGGTGGCAGGCAGAGGCAAAATCTACAATGAAGTGATCGAGGTGCTGGAGGAGCTGGATTTCAAAGGCATGTGGGGTTATTGCTGGGAGCAGGTCTGGTGGGACGGCATCACGCATGCAGGCATTCCATGGGGTTCATGGTATATCGACAGCAGCCGTTACAAGGTGCCCCATTCGGGGAAGGGGAGCGTCGTAGCTTGCGAATGGACGGCGCGGGATTTGAATCTAACCTTCCATTCCGGAAGCCCGTGCATATATTCCACCGATCCCAACGATGTGCTGCGTGCGGGCTTGTGCTCGGGGGACAACATTGATTACTGGAAAAACGTATTTCAGGATTATCTGGCTAACACGGATCATAACGATCGGATATATTTTCTTCAGCAGCAGGAAGGGCATGAGATGGAATATACCGAACAGTTCTCCGTATTCCCGGCTGGCGATGTTGAAGCCTGCTCAGAAATGCTGGACCGGTTCTTCGGATATATCAGCACCTTCGGCATTACGATCACCACGCTGCCCCAAGCCATTGAAGAGTATCACGCAAGGAACTCTGTAACGGCCCCGGTATTTATGCTGACCCGGGACACGCAGATTCGACCGCAAATCAACGAATATACGATGACGCTCGGAGGCGTGGGCTCAGGCCCTTGGCCGGATACCTTCCTGTACTATGACCATGAGTGTCAGATGGCATTCGTTGAAGGAGAGAACAGACCGCATCTGCTGCGCAATTATGTAGGCAAGGGTAATATGAACGAAGATTTTATAGAAAAGACTCCATCCGTATTCGTCACCCGGTATGACAAAACTGGGGACCGGATTGATATTGAATATAAAGTAAATATCTGGAGCCCCATGCCATACGGGCTTGTGTATTGGGAGGATCTGAACGGATACGAAATCGAATCCTGCCCGGATGGGGTGAAGACAAAGCTGATCAAGGATAGGCTGGTGTTCCTGCGGTTCAACCATACGGGAGAGCCGCGAACGGTAAGGCTGGCGCTTCGCCGCAAACGCATAGAATAGAAAAGAGTGGATCAAATTTGAAAATAAAAACCTCCGTTCGAGATACGGCTGCCTTCAGCGGGAGGGCGCAAATTTTCCGGACCATGTGGAAATACCGCTACTTGACGATCATGCTCCTGCCTGCCGTCATCGTACTTCTTGTCCATAACTATCTGCCGATGTTCGGCATATTTATCGCATTCAAGAACATCAACTATGTCGACGGCATTTGGAGAAGTCCCTGGGTGGGCTTTGATAATTTTACGTTTCTGTTCAGTTCCGGCTCTCTATGGCGAATTACCAGAAACACAGTCCTCTACAGCCTGACGTTTATGGTCTTTAACCTCGTAATATCCGTATCGATTGCCGTTGCGATCAATGAGCTGCGCAACCGCATCTTGCCCAAGGTGTACCAAAGCGTTATTCTTATGCCTTATTTCTTGTCCATGGTCGTCATCAGCTATCTGGTCTACGCTTTCCTGAACCCGACCCAGGGCTTTATCAATACCACCGTTCTTGACTGGTTCGGCATCGATCCGGTGTTCTGGTACTCCGAAAAAGACTATTGGCCGTATATTCTGACCTTGGTCAACGCTTGGCAGGGTGTAGGAATTGGAGCGGTTATCTATATTGCGGCAATTGCCGGGATCGATCCGGAATATTATGAAGCGGCTGTTATCGACGGGGCATCGAAATGGCGTCAGATCATTCATATCACCTTGCCAACCATTCAGCCGGTCATTATTATTTTGACTATTCTGTCTATGGGGAGCATCTTCTCCGCCGATTTCGGTCTGTTCTATCAGGTCACGATGGACTCCGGAGTCCTGTATCCGACAACGGATGTGGTGGACACCTATGTGTACCGGGCATTGCTTCGTCTAAACGATACCGGGATGTCGTCCGCGGCGGCGCTCATGCAATCCATATTAGGCTTTATCATGGTCATTATCACCAATTCCGCCGTTCGGAAAATCAACCGCGAACAAGCGTTATTCTAGCAAGGACGTTTCAAGGAGGAACCTATCGTGAATACACAAAGCAGCAGCCGGAACAATCAGATATCCCCGGCCGCGAATATGGTGTTGAATTTGATTTTTATCGTGATGTCGCTTTTGTTCGTCATGCCGGTTATTCTCGTGTTTATTGTATCTGTCACGCATAATGACTCTTTGTTGAGCAACGGCTACAGCTTCCTTCCGGGCAGGTTCTCGTTTATCGCGTACGAGTCCTTGTTCAAGGATTATACGACCATTATCCGGGGGTATACGATCAGCATCGGCATCACAGTGGTCGGCACGGCAGCAAGCGTCGTATTAATGGCGTTATATGCCTATCCGATTTCCCGGGGGGATTATCCCTATCGGAACTTTTTTACCTTCTTTCTATTTTTCACCTTGCTGTTCAACGGGGGCATGGTGAGCCGGTATCTGGTCTATACGCAAGTATTGGGCCTGAAGGATTCCTATTTTTCGCTGATTCTTCCGCTGCTCATTATCCCGTTTAACGTCATTATCATGCGAACCTTTTTTCAAACGACCATTCATCCCGCCTTGATCGATTCGGCCCGAATGGACGGCGCCGGCGAGATCCGCATTTTCATGCTGATCGTGCTTCCGCTGTCGCTCCCCGTGCTGGCTACGATGTCGCTGTTCAGCACCATCAATTATTGGAATGACTGGTTTAATGCGCTGCTGTATATCGACAGCGAAGATAAATACCCGCTGCAATTTCTAATGAGACGGGTCATCAATGACGTACAGTTTCTAAGAGACAACATCACGCTGGCTGCGCAGAATCCGGAGCTTCTCAGTAAACTTCCAGACCAATCCCTGCAGATGGCGATGGCCGTTGTCGGCATGGGACCGATTCTTCTGGTCTATCCGTTCTTTCAGAAGTTTTTTGTGAAAGGGCTGACGGTTGGCTCTATTAAAGGATGATAGAGTCCGGTATCCAATATTTTGCAGGAAAATGATATACTTTAAGAAGCAAACTACAGCTTCTGGGGAAGCTCCCGGAAACTCAGGATTGGAAGGGGGAAATCCGGATGTATAAGATTCTGGTCGTCGACGATGAACCAAGAGTGAGCACCGGGATCAAAAACTATCTGCTCCGCTCCGAGCTTGAAATATCGCTGGTGGAGACGGCTCTGAACGGATTCGAGGCGCTTGATTACCTGCGGATGGATACGTTTGATTTGATCCTGACCGATATCCAGATGAGCTTGATGAACGGAATCGAGCTTATGGAAGCGATCTATATGGAGCAGCCCCACCTTCCAATCATCGTCATATCCGCGCATGAGAAATTTGATTTTGCCAAGAAGTCTTTGCGGCTGGGCGCCAGGGATTATCTGATCAAGCCGGTGGAGCTGGATGAGCTGATCCGTGTGGTCGGACGGGTGCTTCAGGAGAAAGGGGAGACCGGCAGACAGCTTCTGGAGCATTCGGCCCGGACGGACCGGGGGGAAAGCCTCGCCACCAAACGCAAGAAAGCGCTAATCGAACTCATAACCGAGACGGATTTGCAGCAATCGGATTATTCGGATCTGTTACAGGAGCTGGATGCTCACGAGAAAGAAACCCACTACGGCATGATGACGGTGCATTTCGATCTGAGCAGAGTCGGCTTCAGCAGCCGCGGAATTACATTGCGGGACCGCAAGCTGCTGAAGTACGCATCCGTCAATATTATGGAAGAGAGCTTGGCCGATTGGAAGGGGATTGCCTTCTATGGCCTCGGAAATCAGCTTATTGCCGCGTTTCAGTTAAACGCCCAGGAGGTGTCCGATCAGCGGGTGCATCTTAAATCCCAGCTTAATCTGATTGGTCAGCTGATCTATATCAATCTCAAACAATTTTTGAATGTTGAAGCCATTGTGGGAATGAGTACGCTTACAACGGATATATCCGCTCTCCCCAAGCTGCTTGGGGAAGCGTCGGCGGCGTCCGAATGGAGCAGTCTGCATCCCAGCAACAAGGTCTTCTATTTTGAAGATATGAGCGGGCCGGGCAGGATGAATTATATCGATTGGGTGACCAAGGTGAATCAATTCGTCGATCAGCTAAAGCTCATGGGTGGAGAACCTCCGCCCGAGGATACGGAAAGTATCGTCCGGCTGTTGTCCGAGCTTGGACGCTCGGAGGAAATGTTCAACAGCTGCTTCGGCTTGCTGGTCTACCGCCTATACGGTCTGCTGCTGGAGTGCGGGCAGGATTCCGGATTGCCGCTTCGCCGCTATGATCCGGACATCTATTTTCGGGGAACCCCAATTGATCATAAAACCGAAAGGCTGGGCGAATATATCCCGGAGCTGAGTCTGCTGCTGAGGAAATGCCTGATCGAACGCGACCAGTCGATTATTTCGCAAGTTGCGGGATACATCCACAAGCATTATGGAAACCGCGGGCTGAAGGTGCAGGACATTGCCGGTGAAGTGCATTTCAGCGCGGCTTACGTAGGTTATTTATTTAAAAAAATTATGAAAACGAATCTTTGGGAATATGTCACCATGGTCCGGATCGAGGAAGCCAAGCGATTGCTGGAAATGACGGACAAACGGCGTTATGAAATTGCCTATCAGGTAGGATATGAGTCTCCCGAGCATTTCAGCAGGATTTTCAAAAGATGCGTGGGCATAAGTCCCGCCGAATACAGGAAAGAGCGTCAGGAGGAAGCGGGCTGAACCTCAAATACAAGGTTTCTTTATCATTTTGTCTGTTTATTATCGGGCCATTCCTGGTCGTAGGCTGGATTTCAGCGTTTCACGCCTCGGATACGATGAAGGATGAGGTCGGAAAGACCATGCTGCAGCTGGTCAGGCAAAATCATGTCACCATGGAGAAAACGGTCTCCACGGTGAATGACACAACGATCACGTTCCTCAACAACCATTATTTCAGCAACAGCAAACAGTTTGCGTTCTGGTCGGGCATTGAAACCCTTTCCCAGATCAGCGAAGCGGATACGATTCTGGAGCGCTTGTCCTCCGATGGCACCGAATATATGCTCTACATGAAAAATACGGCAAACAGGAGGGCTGCGATCGATACTTCCTACAAGACAAGAGGCTTCAGGTATACGGATGATGTCTACTCCGGGCTGCCTTCCTGGGCCAAGCAGACTGAACAGGACGGCGGGAAGGGGAGCGTGCGTCTGATCGAGGCGGCGAATGGTCTGACTACGGTTGCCTATATGAGAAGTATTTTGGACCCGGTCAAGTATGACAAATCGATCGGGCTCCTTGTCGTATCCAGGCTGGAGGTGCTCTTGATGCAGGACATCGTAACGGTACAGCTGCCGGAAAACACAGGGATTTATTTGCTGAATGAACAAGATGAATTGTTAATGAAGGTTGGGCAAGAGGATCAGGCGGTGGAGGATTTCCCGAGCGAGCTGAAAGAACGGACAGAAGGCTACCGCCTGGTCAAAGAGGGAAGCGGCGAGTGGCTGTACGCTTTTTCCCACCGTCCCCAGTTCAATACCCGGCTCATTTACAAAATCCCTGCCGGTTCAATCACGGGCAATCAAACGGCGTTTCAATGGGTGATCATGACCATGTCTGCCGTCTATTTATTGTTTGTTCTTATCTTCGTGCTGTACCTGCTGCGCGTCATATTAAAGCCGCTCGCCAAATTGATTTCGATCACGAAAATTTACGAGCCGGGGAAGAAGCTGAATATCGGCATGGATCCCCCGCGCGCGGATGAATTCGGGATTCTATATGGATCTTTTATGAAGATGACCAGGAGGCTGGACCAGTCTTTCGAGGAAAATGTGGTCATGAAGATGAAACAGAAGGAGATGGAGCTATCCACGCTACACTCCCAGATCACGCCGCATCTGCTCTACAACACGCTGGATTCGATTTACTGGTATGCAGTGGACAGCGGCAATCGCGATGTCGGCGATATGGTGAAGGATCTGTCGAAGCTGCTGAGAATCGGCTTGAGTAAAGGGAAGAGCCTCATTACAATCGCAGAAGAGCTGGAGCATGTCCAGGCGTATACCCGTCTTCAGATGAAACGGTATCCGGGCACCTTCGAGGTAAATTGGGATATTGAAGAGTCCGTTACTTCATTCATGACGCCGAAGCTGGTGCTGCAGCCGCTGGTTGAAAATGCTATTTTTCACGGCGTCAGCAGCATGGACGGTGAAGGTACAATCTGGATCCGGATCAAGAGAGCGGGTGAAGAAATCCACATGACCGTTGAGGACAACGGGTTTATCGGAGGAGATATCCAGATGTTCGAGCGGATCGTGAGGGGGGAATCCGAGGACAAGGGCTTTGGTATCCGAAATGTTCAGCAGCGTATTCAGCTGCATTTTGGCGAGAGCTACGGCCTGAGGTACGCTTCCCGCGAGGGCGGGGGAATTACGGTCATCATAAATATTCCTGTTTGGTGCGCTGCGAAAGCGAATACCCGTGAATCATCATAATCTAGGAATCGCAAACAACCTCGTGTTGAGGTATGATTAGATTTGATGATGAAATCTTCTTTTTACATCGGGTTTATTCGATTTAGTACGGGAAGGAGCATGCACATATGGAAAATGATCGTAACTGGGCAGGCAACTACAGGTATAGCGCGTCTGAACTCCATGTTCCCGAAAACGTGGAGCAAGTACAGGAATTGGTGGCTCGCAGCAGTCAAATCAAGGTGCTTGGCACGCGCCACTCTTTTAATGGTATTGCCGATTCTGCTAATAGCTTTGTCTCGCTTCAGAAGCTTGACCGGGTGACAGCATTAGATCAAACGCGCAATACGGTAACGGTCCAAGCCGGAATCCGCTATGGAGAACTGTGCCAATATCTTCACGGCAACGGCTATGCGCTGCACAATTTGGCATCGCTGCCCCATATTACGGTTGCAGGCGCGTGTGCAACGGCTACGCATGGTTCCGGTGATCGGAACGGCAATCTTGCTACAGCGGTTCATGCCCTGGAGATCGTCAAAGCGGACGGAGAGGTGGCCGTAATCTCCCGTGATCAACAAGACGGGATCATTGACGGAGCGGTCGTTGGACTTGGAGGTTTGGGCGTCGTTACAAGCCTTACATTGGATGTGCTCCCGACGTTTCAGATGAGTCAGCATGTTTACGACAACCTGCCTCTGGAGCAGCTTCAAGAGCACTTTGACGATATTTTCTCGAGCGGCTACAGTGTCAGTCTGTTTTCGGATTGGAAGAATGCATCATTCAATCAGGTCTGGCTGAAGCGCATCCTGACAGATCAAGTCTCCGCTCAAGGAGAGCCTGATTTTTTCGGCGCGACACCTGCAACCGCGCGGCGGCACCCGGTGCCGGGCTACGCATCGGAAAATTGCAGCGAACAGATGGGCATTCCGGGACCGTGGTACGAAAGGCTGCCGCATTTTCGCATGGATTTCACCCCAAGCGCCGGAGAGGAGCTGCAAAGCGAGTACTTCGTGCCGCGCCATGAGGCGTATCAGGCATTATGCGCAATTAACCAGATACGGGAGTACATAGCGCCGCTTCTTTATATTTCCGAGGTTCGCACGATTGCGGAAGACCATTTTTGGATGAGCCCTTGCTATAAGCAGGAGTCGGTATCGATCCACTTTACGTGGAAATCCGATTGGGAGGCCGTTCAGCAGGTACTGCCGATCATCGAAAAGCAGCTTGCTCCCTTCCAAGCCCGCCCGCACTGGGCCAAGCTGTTTACCATGCCGCCCGAACGGCTGCAGCCCCTGTACGAGAAGCTGCCCGACTTTCAACAGCTGCTCCTTCGTTACGACCCGCAAGGGAAATTCCGCAACGACTTCTTGAATAAATATATTATGGCGAACTAAACAGCGGCAGTCCGGGACTTTATTCCAAGTCCATGGCTGCCGCTGTTTATATTTTTGCACATTTATCGTTCCGGTTCACGCAGCAGACGTTGAACTGATCAACAATCGTCAGCTTATTTTGGTATGAACTATTCAACTGATGCCGTGTTAATAGTATAATGTATTCTGTTTTCACAATAAGTGGGCTGGACCAACCTCTAACTTCAGTTATATATGGCTGGTCCTCGAAAAGGGTGTGAGCCGTATTTTATTTCAATCCAGCGATTCTATTCACAAGCAGCCTTCATTCACAAACTTCTGGGTCTCGCGAATTTTATCTTCAACCGCCTTCCAGATGCTCTCCGTGGCGATCGGATGGCAGATGTATGAGCTAACTCATGACGCCTTCAGCCTTGGACTTGTAGGGCTGGCCCAGTTCTTGCCCATGGTGCTGCTTACTTTCGTTGTGGGTCATGTCGCAGACCGTTTTGACCGTCGCAGAATTGTTTTTTTATGTCAGATCATCGAAGGCGGGATCGCCGCTCTTCTGCTAATCGGAAATTTTGCCGGGTGGCTTGGCCGTGAGCAAATCCTGGTGGCAGCGGCGATTATCGGTGCATGCCGTGCCTTCGAAGGCCCTTCGTCATCTGCGCTGCTGCCGCAGCTTGTTCCAAAAGCCATGCTCCAGCAAGCCGTCGCCTGGACTACCTCGGTCGGGCAAACATCTCAAATTTTGGGCCCCTCTCTAGGGGGAGTGCTTTATTCATTAGGTCCTGCTTTTGTATACAGTACATCTACCATAGCGCTGCTGGTCGCCGGAATCCTCACCTTCCTGATCCGTATGGAGCCAAGCATCCGAAAGTCGGAACCCGTCTCCATGCGCTCTGTCTTCCTGGGCCTGGAGTTCATCTTTCGGCATCCCGTAATTTTGGGAACGATCTCGCTTGATCTTTTTGCCGTTCTGCTTGGCGGAGCTACGGCACTTTTACCGATATTTGCGCAGGATATTCTACATACAGGTGCTTGGGGATTAGGATTAATGCGAACTGCACCGGCAATTGGCGCATTATTAATGTCCGTCATCTTCTCCTATTATCCGCTTAAAAAGAACTTTGGACCCATGTTGTTCGGTGCTCTCGCCGTATTCGGACTGGCCACCATGCTCTTCGCCGTTTCGACGAGCCTGCTTATATCGCTGGTTGCCTTGTTCTTCGTCGGAGCTTCGGATGTGGTCAGCGTCGTGATCAGGTCTTCACTCGTGCAGCTGCAAACACCGGATGAGATGCGGGGCCGGGTGAACGCAGTGAATTCGCTGTTTATCGGGACTTCGAATCAATTAGGCGAGTTCGAGTCGGGTACACTGGCCGGATTTGTTGGAGCCGTTCCGGCTGCTTTCATCGGCGGTATAGGAACTATAGCCGTCGCTGGCTTATGGATGTATTTATTTCCGTCCCTCAGGCGCCTGCGGTCGTTAACGGAAAGTTAGCGGGACGGAGTAAACGTGATGATGCTCCGGGACAACCGAAGCAACACGCGGCGGAGAAATGAGGAGGGGCTTGCTCCTCTTAAGCTGGATATTACTATATATCAATAGTTCTTTTACTTCAGATCCAGCGGAGCGGCTGCAGCACGGAGGACGGAGCAGGAATAGGCGAACTGTTCCTGTTCTTTCTCGGTCAGGTTCAATTCGACCAGCTCGGCTATGCCGCGCCGTGTCAATATGGCCGGAACGCCCGCGCATAGTCCGTTAACCCCATATTCCCCCTCCAAAATGGCGGATACTGCCGTTATCTTGTAATCATCATTCAAAACAGAGCGGACGATATGTGCGATAGCATTTGCAATTCCGTAATGCGTCGATCCCTTCCGCTGCATAATTTCCCATCCGGCGTTGCGTGTTTTCGCAGCAATTTCGTCGAGCTTGATATGTCCGAACCGGTGGGGATGCTGGGCCAGAATGTCCAATATCGGCTTGCCGCCAATCGTTACATGCGACCAGGCCGGGAACTGGGAGTCTCCATGCTCGCCGAGCACATACCCCTGCACGCTCCGCGGGTCGACGGGCAAAAACTCGCACAGCAGTGTCTTCAGACGGGAAGAGTCGATTGAAGTGCCGGTTCCTATCACTTGGCCGCGAGACAAACCTGATAGCTTCCACACCATATAGGTGACGATATCGACCGGGTTCGCAGCCACGACGAAAATACCGTTGAAGCCGCTCTTCATGATAAGGGGAATAATCGTTTTATAAATCTCATAAGAGCTGTCCAAGAGAGCAAGCCGTGTGCCGCCCGGAATCGGATTTGCCCCCGCACATAGAACAACGATGTCGGCATCGCCGCAATCCTCATAACCGCCGGCGTAAACTTTCGTCCGTGTATGTGTGAAATCCATACAATGCGACAGGTCGAGCGCCTGCGCGTAAGCACGTTCAGCCGTCCTGTCTATCAGCAGAATTTCGTCGCAGATCGATTGATTAACCATCGAATATGCACAGCTCGCCCCAACAAATCCAACCCCGACAACCGCCACTTTCCGTGTTTTGCTTCCCATTGCCCGATCCCCCGCTCTCGTGATGCATTTGCTTCTATTATATGATATTGCGCGGTTAAGTTGTCACTATTATGTGATAAAGAATCACATTAACCAGACATGCTTTTAGCGGAGGCCCCGGGGGCAGTTATTATTTCTCGCGCTCCACCTGAAAAAAACCGCCAAAACCCTTGATAATCAAGGTTTTGGCGGTTTTGAGCTTGTCATAGATTCACTCAGCCATAGCTTATTCTGTAATGGCAGCATAATCTTCTACGATTATATGAGACGCTATCGAACCAGCTCAATAAACCTGCTTGCTGTGCTGGAAAGCGGCATATTGCGCATAATCATTAGCCCCACATGAGAAGGCGGCAGCCGCACGTCCAGCTGAATCTCGAAGAGGGAACCCTCTTCCAGCTCCTTCGATACAAATTCCCTGGTCACATAAGAGATTCCAAGACCCTTCCGTGCAAACTCGATGAGAAGATCCACGCTTCCGACCTCGATTTCAGGCTTGAGCGTATAGCCATAGCTTTGAAATAATTCCGTAATGGCCATTCGCGCCCGGCTGTTGCGCGAGAATAGGATGACGGGGTGCTGAAGCAGCATATCCAGCGATAGCACCACATCCTTAAGCTCGGCATAACGGGCCCCCGCTACAAAGCAATCCTGCAGCTGGATACTTTCCCGCACCTCAAGCTGGGAATCGCCGATAGGCATCCGAACGACGCCCAAATCAATTCTGCCTTCTTTTAAGAAAGCGATGATTTCCGGCGTCGTTCCATGGTTCAGGTGAAGCCGGATGCCGGGATGCTTCTGATGAAAGTCCTCCAGGTAGGGAAGCAAATAATGCTTGAACAGCGAATCGCTTCCGCCGATCCGCAGCTCGCCGCTGTCCAGATTTTTAAGCGCGGCCATTTTTTCTTCAGCCAGCGAAATCAAAATCTGGGACTGCTCAATATAGGAATACAGAATGGCGCCTTCTTGCGTCAGCGCAACGCCTTTGGAATTCCGGTAAAACAGCGTAATGCCGAAGCTGTCCTCCAGCTGTTTGATGGCATGGCTGACGCTCGGTTGGGTAAGATATAAGGCCTTGGCAGCCTGGGTCAAACTGCCTGTCTTCGCAGCCCAATAAAAAACTTTGTACAATTCGTAATTATTGGTCATAGACGTGGTCTATAGCTCCTGTCAAATATATTAATTACACGTATAGATGATAATCGTATTATAGTGGAAATACGAAAAAGAAACCAGAGCTTGCGGATTGGAAAGCAGTCATGCTGCCCCAATGCCGGACGATCAAGCGTAAAACAACTGACGATCGTCCTTCGGCGGAAAAGCTCTGATGGAAGGAGAATGAAAAATGGATCCAACAACCTTTGTTTTGTTTGGAGCGACAGGGGATTTAGCCAAAAGAAAAATTTACCCTGCCTTGTATAATTTATTCGTCGATCAGAAGCTGCCTGAATCCTTCTCCTTGATTGGCCTTGGAAGAAGAGAATGGACTGATGAATCCTTTCAGGCAAATGTCGAGCAGTCTCTTCGTATGTTTTCCAGACGCGAACCGGACGATTCCGCATCGATGCAAAAATTTCTCAGCGCGTTTCGTTACAGCGTTTTGGATATTGGCCGTAAAGAGGATTATCAGAAGCTCCTGCAGCTGGTCGAACAGCGGGAAGAAGAGCTGCGCATTTCGCCGAATCGCCTGTTTTACTTATCGGTTGGCCCTGAATTTTTTGAAACGATTGCAGCGAACATCGGGGAGAGCGGGCTTGGTTCCGCGGATGGCTGGAAGCGTCTGGTGATCGAGAAGCCTTTCGGTCATGATTTGCAATCTGCCCGGGATTTAAATCAGAAGCTGAGCAAAGATTTTACGGAGGAAGAAATTTTCCGGATCGATCATTATCTCGGCAAGCCGATGGTGCAGAAGCTTGAGATTCTGCAGCAGTCCAATCCGGTCATCCATGCGCTTTGGACCAACCGTTACATTGCCAATGTGCAGATTACCGCGAACGAAACAGTCGGCGTTGAAGAAAGAGCGGGTTATTACGATCATGTTGGCGCAGTAAGAGACATGTTCCAAAACCATATGCTGCAATTGCTTATGATGCTCACGATTCACCTCCCGAACAACAGCAGCTCCGAAAGAGTGCGCTTCAAGAAGAAAAAAGTGATGGAAGACCTCGAGCCCATTGAAAAACAGAATGTGGCCGCCAACATCATCCGCGCACAATACAAAGCGGGAACCATTCAAGGGAAACCGGTCATCGGTTATACTTCCGAACCGGGAATTGCGGATTCGTCCATGAACGATACGTTTATTGCCGCCAGATTGCAAATCGATGATTTCTTTTGGCGCGGGGTGCCTTTCTACATCCGGACAGGCAAAAGAATGAAGGAAAAATCAACGCGGATCGTCATTGAGTTCAAAGAACCGCTGAAGTCCTCCCAGGCCGACGAGGATAGCAAGGTGCCTAATCTTCTCGTATTTGAAATTAGTCCGAACGAAGGCATTACGCTTCAATTAAATACAAGGGATCCCCACCATAAAGGGGAGTTTACACCCATTAATATAGATTTTCATACGAGCAGGGACGATGTCCCCGAGGCTTACGAAAATTTGATTTTCGACGCTCTGCACGGAGATCCTACATTCTTTGCGCATTGGGACGAAGTCGAATTGTCCTGGAAATGGGTTCAACCGGTTCTAGAAGCATTCGAGGAGAATCTGGTTCCGCTTCATCTGTATGCAGCGGGTACTTACGGACCTGCCGAGTCCGACGCGCTGCTGGCGGAGGATGGCTATCATTGGTGGTTTGATGCCAAACCTGAACAAGAAATCGAATTAAAAGAGGGAGAGCAATATGTCTATCACAAAAACAATTGATCAATTAGCAATCGATACGATCCGTACCTTGTCAATCGACGCCATAAACAGCGCCAACTCCGGTCATCCAGGTCTGCCAATGGGAGCTGCGCCGATGGCATATGCGCTTTGGTCCAGACTGCTCAATCACAATCCCGGCCATGCGAAGTGGTTTAACCGCGACCGTTTCGTTCTTTCTGCGGGCCACGGTTCAGCCTTGCTTTACAGCCTTCTGCATTTGTCCGGCTATCAGGTAACGCTTGATGATTTGAAGCAATTCCGCAAGCTGAACAGCAAAACGCCGGGACATCCCGAATTTGGGCACACGGATGGCGTAGATGCCACAACTGGCCCTCTGGGACAAGGGATTGCCATGGCAGTCGGGATGGCGATGGCCGAAGCTCATCTGGCCTCGAAATTCAATCAGAACGGCTTCCCGGTTGTGGATCATTATACGTATGCGCTTGTCGGCGACGGCTGTTTGATGGAAGGGATCTCGTACGAGGCGATGTCCATGGCAGGACATATGAAACTGGGCAAATTAATCGTTTTGTATGATTCCAACGACATCTCATTGGACGGAGCGCTGAACCTTTCCTTCGGGGAAAACATCCAAAAAAGAGCCGAATCGGCTCATTGGGAATATCTGCGGGTCGAGGATGGCAACGACGTTTCGCGAATTGCCGAAGCAATCGCGGCGGCCAAGCAAAACGATTCGCAGCCAACCATTATCGAAATCCGGACAATTATCGGTTACGGCAGCAAGGTGGCCGGAACGAACAAAGCGCACGGCAATCCGCTGGGCAAAGATGAAGCCAAGGCAACCAAGGCAGCTTATGGCTGGCAGTATGAGGAAGAGTTCACCGTTCCGGCGGAAGTCAAAGCTCATTTCGACCAGCTTAAGCATAAAGGCGCGGCCAAAGAAGCAGAATGGGACCAATTATTCGCTTCCTATAAAGCGCAGTATCCTCAGCAGGGCAAGGAGCTGGAGCAAGCGATCGACGGCTCCGTACTGCTTGATGCGGCAGATATTCTTACCTTCGACGCCTCCAAAACCGTTTCAACCCGTATAGCGAGCGGCGAAGCCATCAATCATTACGTGAAAACTGTTCCCTCAATTTTTGGAGGCAGCGCGGATCTATCGCATTCGACGATGACGGATATCGGCGGAGAGCAAACGTTCGCTGTTCAATCCTACTCGGGACGCAATATTTACTTTGGCGTCCGCGAGCATGCGATGGGCGCAGCCGGCAATGGCATGGCGCTGCATGGAGGCATTAAACCTTTCGTCAGCACCTTCTTCGTATTCAGCGACTATTTGCGCCCATCCATTCGCTTGGCTGCGCTGCAAAAGCTGCCCGTGACTTATGTGTTTACCCATGATTCCATTGCCGTCGGGGAAGATGGACCTACTCATGAGCCCGTCGAGCACCTGGCTGCACTTCGCACCATTCCCGGACTTACGGTCATCCGGCCAAGCGACGCCAACGAAACGGCAAGCGCATGGGCCTATGCCCTGCAGCAAAATGATGGCCCGGTAGCTCTGGTGCTGAGCAGACAGAATCTGCCCGTATATGAAGAAACCAAAGCCAATGTTGACAAGGTAGCGAAGGGAGCCTATGTCCTGACGGAAACAGGCGGTCAGCCGGACGTCATCCTGATCGGAACCGGATCCGAGGTTTCTCTTGCCGTAAGCGCCAAAGCGGAGCTGGAGCGGGACAATATCTCAGTACGCGTAGTCGCTATGCCGAGCAGAGAACTGTTCGATCGCCAATCCGATGCCTACAAAGAGAGCGTGCTTCCTGCTTCCGTCACGAAGCGGCTGGCCATCGAAGCAGGCATTTCACTCGGCTGGGAGCGTTATACGGGACCCGCTGGCAGCGTTTTGTCTATCGATACGTTCGGCGCTTCAGGAGCAGGCTCAGCAGTCATGGAATACTTTGGTTTCTCTACGGCTAATGTAGTTCGCTTGACGAAAGAATTATTGAATAAAACGAACTAATAATGATCAAGAAGAAGCGGCTGCGCAGCCGCATGTTATGAAATTCAAAAAATCAGCAACTAAAAAACGGAGGTAATCAACTATGAAATTTTTTATCGATACTGCAAATGTGGAAGACATCAAAAAAGCGTATAAAATCGGCGTATTATCAGGTGTTACAACGAACCCTTCTCTTGTAGCCAAGGAAGGCGTTAAATTCGAGGACAGGATTGCGGAAATCCTGCAGTTAGTGCCCGAGGTTGAATCCGTTTCTGCCGAAGTAACGCCTGACGCGCTAACAGCCGAGGAAATGATCGCGCAAGCGAATGAACTGATCAAAATCAACAATAACGACAAAAACATCACGATCAAGCTGCCGATGACGTTGGCAGGTTTGGAAGCCTGCCGTTATCTGACCAAAAAAGGCGTCAAAACAAATGTGACGTTGATTTTCACGGTGAATCAGGCACTCTTGGCTGCCCGCGCAGGCGCTACCTATGTATCACCGTTTCTTGGCCGCCTGGACGATATTTCAGAAGACGGCGTCCAATTGATCGTAAAAATCGCAGAATTGTTCCGCACGCACAAGCTGGATGCGCAAATCATAGCGGCATCTGTCCGCCATCCGGATCACGTGACCCGCGTAGCCATGGCAGGCGCACATATTGCAACGATTCCCTTCGCGGTTATCGAGCAAATCTCCAAGCATCCTCTGACGGATCAAGGAATGGAGAAATTCGCAGCTGATTGGAAGAAAACAACGCTTTAAGATGCGCTCAAGATAAATTCGAAATCAAAGGAGATGTACCCTGTGGCTGTTTCATTTGATTATTCCAATGCATTATCGTTTATCGGACAGCATGAAGTGGATTACTTCAGCGAGTTTGTGAACGCGGCTCATCATATGCTTCATGATAAGAAAGGACCCGGATCCGATTATCTGGGCTGGGTGAATCTGCCGCTTCAATATGATCAAGAGGAGTTTGCGAGAATCAAACAGGCTGCCGAACGTATTCGCAGCCATTCCGACGCCTTGATCGTCATTGGCATTGGCGGTTCCTATCTGGGCGCAAGATCCGCGATCGAAGCGTTGTCCCATACGTTTCATAATCAAATGGACGGGAATACCCAGGTCTATTTTGCCGGACAAAATATCAGTTCGACATACATCACCCATTTATTGGAGCTTCTGGAGGGCAAGGACATTTCCCTGAATGTCATTTCCAAGTCGGGAACGACGACGGAGCCGGCAATCGCATTCCGTATTCTGCGGGATTATATGGAGAAGAAATATGGCAAAAGCGAAGCGCAGAAGCGTATCTTTGCCACAACCGATACCTCCAAGGGCGCATTAAAAAAACTGGCCGATGAAGAAGGCTATGAAACCTTTGTCATTCCCGACGATGTAGGCGGACGCTATTCCGTTCTTACAGCCGTTGGACTTCTGCCCATTGCTGCTGCCGGGCTCGATATCGATCAAATGATGGCGGGAGCCGCAGCCGCAGCAAAGAAATACAATAATGCCGATCTTGCCGCCAATGAGAGCTATCAATATGCGGCCGTCCGCAATGCTCTTTACCGCAAAGGAAAGTCCATCGAGCTGCTGGCTAATTTTGAACCGTCCCTGCATTTTGTTTCCGAGTGGTGGAAGCAGCTGTTCGGCGAAAGCGAAGGCAAAGACCAGAAGGGGCTTTATCCCGCATCCGTCGACTTCACAACCGATCTGCATTCGATGGGCCAATATGTCCAGGAAGGCCGGCGCGATCTCATCGAGACGGTCCTCTCGGTGAAGAAGCCCCGGATTGAGCTGACCATACAGGAGGATTCCGGCAATCTTGACGGACTGAATTTTGTCGCGGGCATGACGATGGACGAAGTGAACAAGAAAGCCGCCCAAGGCACCCGCCTTGCCCATGTTGACGGAGGCGTGCCCAATCTGATTGTTGAGCTGGATGAGCTGAATGAATACACGTACGGCGAAATGGTGTACTTCTTTGAGAAGGCATGCGGCATCAGCGGCCTGCTGCTCGGGGTGAACCCGTTTGACCAGCCTGGCGTGGAAGCATACAAGATCAATATGTTTGCACTGCTGGGCAAGCCTGGATTTGAAGCGCAAAAAGCCGAGCTCGTGAAGCGTTTATCTGCAGCAGGACAGGAATAACAAGGAGGGAATAACAATGAGCAAACAGCAAATTGGCGTGGTTGGATTGGCCGTCATGGGTAAAAACCTGGCCTTGAATATCGAAAGCAAAAGATTCTCGGTTTCTCTATATAATCGTTCAGCCGAGAAAACAAATGAACTTGTGGCGGAAGCGCAAGGAAAGAATCTTGTAGGCACGTACAGCATCGAGGAATTCGTGCAGTCGCTTGAGACGCCGCGTAAAATATTAATCATGGTCAAAGCGGGACAACCGACAGACGATACGATTAATCAGCTCGTGCCTTACCTGGATCAAGGCGATATTCTGATCGACGGCGGAAACGCCTTTTTCCCTGACACGCAAAGAAGAAATAAAGAGCTGCAGGCACAAGGCTTCCGTTTTATCGGCGCAGGCGTGTCGGGCGGGGAAGAGGGTGCGCTGAACGGCCCTGCGATAATGCCTGGCGGGCAAAGAGACGCCTATGAGCTGGTAGAGCCTATCCTGACCGCCATCTCGGCCAAAGTGAACGGCGATCCTTGCTCCACCTATATCGGAGCAGACGGCGCAGGCCACTATGTCAAAATGGTGCACAACGGCATCGAATACGGCGACATGCAGTTGATTGGCGAAGCGTATCATTTGCTTAAGGATGTATTGAACTTGAATACAAGCCAGCTGCATGACATTTTCACCGAATGGAACAATGGCGAGCTGGACAGCTATTTGATCGAAATCACGGCCGATATTTTCGCGAAAACAGATCCGGATACAGGTAAACCGATGGTGGACGTGATCCTCGATTCGGCAGGGCAAAAAGGAACCGGAAAATGGACAAGTCAAAGCGCATTGGATTTGGGCGTTCCATTGTCCATTATTACCGAATCCGTGTTTGCCCGGTTTATCTCCGCGATGAAAGAAGAACGCACGGCAGCAAGCAAGCGGCTGAATGGCCCTGCGGCATCAAGCTATGACGGCGATCCCGGGGAATTCATCGAAGCCGTCCGCAAAGCTTTGTATACCAGCAAAATCGCATCGTATGCGCAGGGCTTTGCGCAAATGAGGGCTGCTTCCGACGCATACAACTGGGATTTGAACTATGGCAGCATTGCGATGATATTCCGCGGCGGATGTATAATCCGCGCAAGATTTCTACAAAATATCAAGGATGCTTATGACCGCGACCCGGCTCTGAAAAACCTCCTTCTGGACGAATACTTCGGCGGAATCGTGGATAACTACCAGGAAGCCTGGAGAAAAGTCATTTCAGTTGCCGTAACCAGGGGAATACCGGTTCCTGCTTTTGCTTCCGCTCTGGCATATTACGACAGCTATCGCACAGAGAGACTGCCGGCTAATCTGCTGCAGGCGCAAAGGGATTATTTTGGGGCGCATACGTTCGAGCGGCTTGATCAAGAAGGAAGCTTTCACTTTCAATGGATGAAAAATTAACGGGTAAAAGATCATTGGAATATTAATATCATTAATTAACTGCAAAAAGAGCACTCCTCCCGGATACCATGAAATTCCCGATTTCATGGTATCCGGCACAGGAGTGCTTTTTATGTTGTCACCTTCCAAGGAAGGAGTCACTGGTTGATTCATAATAAATAAATATTTTTCGAATGTGTCGATTTTGCCGATATTGGATCGTCGTCTTAATAGAGGCCGGGATTTCGGGTAACTAATTTGAACTTGGCAGAACAATTGAACGCCTGTAATCAATTCGGCGTGTTGCCGTCTGCACCTGAAACGGGATAGGATAAACTGAAGCACTGAAGCACATGCAATCTCGTCGGTCAGTGAAGCATTCCCGGATCACGTTAAAGGCGTCAGTTCCAGGATCTGTCCGTGGTTTGAAGAAACTCATATTAAATAAATAATCTGCAGCAGCAGCAAAGGAGATACATGATGAACACAGCAATTTCAAGAGACGGCACCAGAATCGCTTTTGACAAGGTTGGACAAGGGCCGTCACTCGTATTGGTAGCAGGGGCGTTCAGTTACCGCAAATTTCCGGGACAGGTGCAGCTGGCCGGTCTGTTGTCAGAGCACTTCACGGTCTACAATTACGACCGGCGCGGCCGCGGCGACAGCGGAGACACCCAGCCATATGCCATAGAGCGCGAGATTGAGGATCTACAGGCCATGATAGAAGAAGCCGGCGGATCGGCAAATGTATGGGGGTTGTCATCCGGGGCGGTTCTTGCCCTGCAGGCAGCGGCAAAGGGGTTGAATATCACAAAGCTGGCCCTGCATGAGCCTCCATTTGTGGTCGATGCAGCGGACCGCAAGCCGCCCGAAAATTTCCTCAAACATGTTTCCGGGCTTATAGCCGCCAATCGCCGGGCTGAGACCATCAAGTACTTCATGACCCAGGGCATGGGCGCTCCTTCATTCGTTATCAGCTTGATGCGCATTATGCCAGGCGTTTGGTCCAGGCTCATGGCCGTTGCCCATACGCTCCCTTACGATGCGGCCTTGTTGGATGGATATATGGACGGCAAACCGCTGCCTGTTAGCCTGTGGAGTGCGGTCACGATGCCAGCGCTGGTGCTCGAAGGCACGGAAAGCCCGGCATCATTGCGTCATGGCGCACAGGCGCTGGCGAACGTACTACCCAATGCCCAGCTGCTGAGCAAGAAGGGACTCGGACATACCAAGAAGCTCGCCGCACATCTAATTGCGGAGGAGCTTACAGCCTTCTTTGGCCCAAACGGTAAGGGGAGATAGCTGAACCTTTGGCAGCTCTCCCAGGTTGAAGAGCCGGGTGATTGAGGACTGGAGCAGACCTGCTGTACAGCGAATCGAGTGGAGCTGAAGAATTACTAAATGAATCAGCCGCGGCGAACAGGGTTGTCTCAAAGGTCATCAATTGACCTTTTGAGACAGCCCTGTTTTTTACTCTGGAAATGCTGACGTAAATCGGCTGAGTGGCAGTCTCTTTATTTCTGTGAGTCAGTACCGCATGATCGGCCTTCTTATCCTCATGCCGGACTCTCCGGCATTATATCAGAGTTTTCAGCGCATCCGAGGTGAAAGGGTTCAATTCTTCCCACCTTCCACCCCGAACTTTCATGACCCATTCCGGATCCGCCAACAACGATCGTCCAACCGCTACCAGATCGAATTCATTATGGCTCAACCTTTCGATCAAGTCTTCAATACCGGTTGTCCCGGTCACCTTTCCCGGCATTAATGAACTCATGAATTCATCGTCAAGGCCTACTGATCCAACGGTGATCACGGGTTTTCCCGTGATCACCCGGACCCAGCCGGCCAGGTTCAGGCTGGAGCCCGCAAATTCCGGCTCCCAGAACCGACGTGTCGAGCAATGGTAGACGTCAACGCCCGCGGCTGTTAGCGGCTCCAGGAAAGCAGCCAATTGCTCCGGCGTGTCCGCCAGCCTGGCCGTATACGATGAAATTTTCCATTGCGATATGCGAAGCATGATGGGGAAATCGGCTCCAACGGCTTTCCTGACGGAAGCAATCACCTCGGCAGCGAAACGGGTACGTCCCCCGTAGTCATCACCGCCATACCGGTCCGATCTTCGATTGGTGTGTTTCCAGAAAAATTGATCGATCAAATAGCCGTGCCCGCCATGGATCTCTATGCCGTCGAACCCCAGTCTCTTAGCGTCTGAAGCTGCATTGGCATATGCATCAATAATTAAGCGGATATCCGTTTCGGTCATAGGCGTGGTTACAGGGTTGCCGTGCAGATCGAGACCGGACGGCCCGATTGGGAGTGATTCCGGATCCGCCGATTGCAAGACCGACCGGGTCATGCCAACATGCCATAGCTGCGGGAAGATCAGGCCGCCTGCTTCATGTACTTGCTCAACGACGGCGGACCAGCTGGCAAGCGCAGGACCGTAGAAATGGGGAACATTCGGGTTATCCGCTGCCGAAGGATGGTTAATAACCGTCCCTTCCGTAATGATCAGTCCTACGCCATTCTCCGCACGGCGCCGGTAATAACGGGCCACATCAGGTCCGGGTATGCCGTTTGGCGAGAACGCTCTCGTCATTGGCGACATGACGATTCGATTCCGCAGCTTCAATTTGCCAAGCGTGAACGGAAGAAATAAAGGCTGAACGGACGGATGAACGGGCGGGGCGTCCGATTTTGAATTTCTGCTCATGGTTAAGCCCTCCTTGCGTGTATGCAGTTTATTTTATATCAAAGATCAGGCTTGAAGCCGGAGGATGCGGGTGTTTCTTTGGATCGCTGCTCCAGCTTCATGGGACCGACCGTTAGGGCAGCGGCTGTGCCGATGATGGATACGCAAAGCGAAAGAATAAATCCTTGCGTGATCGCATGATCCATCGCGAGCTTATAGTAGGAAACAAGCTCGGGGTCAAAGTATTCCTTATACCGGAATACGGTTTCGGGATCCATTGGATTAAGGGCCTTGTCTGAACCCGGAACCAGATGGAATAGGGAGGCTGCCGTATTGACCGACAATTCCATATGGGAATTGACGATTACGGCCGTGACCGAGGCGCCCATAACGCCGCCTATACTTCTGCTGAACCCGATAAGCGAAGCGGAGACTCCTATGAATTGTTTTTCGACACTGTATGAGGCGGCGTTCTGGCTGACACTGTTGAGCGGACCGATAACGAATAACCCGAGAATGACGACAAGGCCGATGATTTGCCAAAAGGGCACATCCTGGTTCATATTCATGAAAAGCAAGGAAACTCCGGCTCCAAGCGCCATATTGACGAACATGACGGTTCGAAACCGAAAATGAGTCTGGAAGAATCCGATCAGAACAGCGCCGCCAATCATGGAAAGCATCAGCGGGGTCAGCAGCAGATTCAATTTGCTTTCACCGAGTACATAATTGGCATACAGGGGCAGGTAAGACATCGCGGAGAAGATGAGTGCGCCTTGGCAAAACACGACGATGCTTGTACCGGCCACCATGCGGTTTCTGAAAAGCCGGAGCGGCAATATCGGCTCCTTAACCCGCCGTTCCACAACGTAGAAACTGATGGCCGCCAATGCTGAAATAATGAATAAGCCGACAATTCTCCGGGAACCCCAAGCATAGTCTTTTCCGCCCAATTCAAGCGCAAGCATGGAAGAGACCGTCGTGATGACAATCAGCAGCGCGCCGGTCACATCGATTTTGGGTTTTGTCTCCGACCGGGATTCCCGGAGCGTGAAGAGCAGTGCAACAGACGAAACGATACCGATCGGCAGGTTGACATAAAAGCACCACCGCCAGGTGAGCGTATCCGCGATCCATGTGCCGATCTGGGGTCCCGCAATGGAAGACAGTCCGAACACGGAACCAAAAATACCGGATAGCTTCGCCGCATCTTTCGGATCGGTAAACAAGGTATAAATCAATGAGAATGAAATCGGCAAAATGGCGCCGGATCCGATGCCTTGAATGACCCGGTAGAAAATGAGCTGTTCAATGCTTCCGGCCGTTCCGCAGAGCGCAGAACCCAGCAGGAAGATGCCGATGCCGATCAGATAAAAGGTTTTTCGCCCGAACAGGTCGGAGAGCTTGCCGAAAATCAGCATCGTGCTGGTTCCGGCAAGTGCATAAGCTGTATAAACCCAAATGATTTTATTCAATCCGCCAATATCGTCTAGGATTTTGTTGATGCTTGCCGATACGATCGAGTTATCCAAAGCGGTCAGCACAAATCCCAGAGCGATGGACAATAGAATAATGCCCTTCTTTTGTTCTGTCAAACAAGTTTCCTCCACTCCGAAATTCAACTGCGCAGCACCATTAGAACATTTTTGCCGCCCGATCCGTATTCCGGAGCCCTTCCGCAATAATCGCCCGGCTGCGGTCTGGATATTGATTATGCCCCTCAATCACAATCGTTGTAATGTCACGGATGCCGAACACCTGCAAATGCTTTTTGACGAAATTAACCGCAAGTTCCTCCAGATCTCCATATACTCCCCCTCTGGCATTTAATAAAGCCACCTTCTTGGCGGTTAATAGTCCAACCAGACCTTCGGCTGTGTACTGAAAGGTTTTACGCGGTTGATGCAGATAATCCAGATACGTATGCAATACAGCGGGAACCGTCAAATTCCATAGCGGGAAGGCGATGACTACTTTATCGGCAGTCAGAAACTGCTCCAGATGTTTGCGGACGGATGTTTGCTCGGCTTGTTCTTTCGGGGTGAGTGCCAGGCCGTTGGCGAATTTGTAATTCCCCGTAATCATCGTGTCTCCCAAATAAGGCAGTTGTTCTTGAAACAAATTTACTTGCATGACCGGATCGTCCGGATGCGCTTCCTTGTAGCTCTTCAGGAACGTATCGTACATTCTCACACTTACCGAATGCTCCGCTGGTCGGTTGTTCGCTTTAATAAACAATGTGGCAGCCAATTTTATTCCTCCGTCCATGATTAGTTTTGATATCAAATACTTTATAAAGTTTTTAGTTTACAAACCAAATTTATCCTGAGTCATTTACTTTGTCAAGATTTTTCTTTACAATGTGGAGCATGCAGGTACCGTTCGGAAATCAAGTCATTGGAGGCAGTTCCATCATGAGTAAGAAAGATCAGTCATCCGTAACATCCACTCGAAGAGCGATTGTAACATTGCTGAAACAGTACGGGCCAATGGATGCCATTACATTAGCGTCCAGGCTGACATTGACGGGGATGGCAGTGCGTCAGCATTTATATGAGCTGCAGTCCCAGCAGGTCGTTGAATATGAAGAAGAGGCCCGGCCCATGGGCAGACCGGCCAAGATATGGAAGCTGACATCCCAAGCCAATCTCTGGTTTCCAAATGGGTACCAGCAGTTATCGGTCGGCTTGCTTGGCGCCATAAGAATGTCATTCGGGGACGCGGGAATCGAGAAGGTACTGGAATCTCAAAATCATGCAAAAAAGAATCAATACCAAGAGCTTATGTCCGGTGCAGCCGGCCTGCGGGACAAGCTTCAAAAGCTGTTCACGATCCGCATGAACGAGGGATATTTTGCCGAGGTTCAAGAGCTGGAGGATGGCAGCTTTTTATTTGTGCAGAAGCACTGCCCGATTCTGGAGGCCGCCGCCGTATGCAATGGTTTTTGCCGTAACGAGATGGAACTCTTTCAATCCGTGCTGGGAGACCATGTGCAGATTGAACGGGTTGAGTATCTTTTATCAGGCGGCAGCCGCTGCGCTTACCGGATAACGGAATTGCACAAAGAGGTCATTCCATTCTGATATGAGATTACGAGGAGGGGCAGCATGCGATTTGAGGAGTATCAAATTAACCAATGGTTAGAGAATATAACAGCAGAAGAGCAAGCTGAAATCAAACGTGCATTCAGTATGCAATATAACGTCGATATTGGACTTAAACCAGAGGAACTGGCCTCTTTGGATATGGAACTCTTGCTCCCGTTGAGAGATTTAATCCGCGGAATGGTACTGACTAAGACGAATAAGCCGAATATGCAGGGAGCTTATAACTCTTTGCGTTTACGTAAATTACCACGTAAAACGGAGTTTGGAGCCGTTAAGGACTCGGATGAATAACTGAAATACGATCGATACTACATGTTCAGAAAACTTGAATATAGTATTTTTGGAATAATATATAGGTCCCAAATGTCAGAACAGCTCACTCGCAAAATGATGCGAAGCGAGCCGTTCCTGGTTTGAGTGCAGCTATTTAATATAGTTAATCATTTACAATCATTTGAAAGATGACCTGAGCATACTTTACATAGCCGCACGCATACTAGCTTTGTGTGGCGAAACGAAGCGGCAGGCTCTTTACGCCATGTACGATAAATCCGCGTGCCGGCTCCAGCGGCTCCGTGTTTTGCCGGGCAAGCTCCGGCAGTCGGTTCCTGACCGCTGTCAGTGCGACTTTGGCCTCCAAACGAGCGAGCGGCGCTCCGAGACAAAAGTGGATGCCTTGGCCGAAGGCCAAATGCGCGTTGGATTCCCTGGATATATCAAAACGGGCAGGTTCGTCAAACTTTGCTTCATCCCGGTTGGCAGAGCCGATCCATGCCACAACGCGGGTTCCTTGCGGAATCGTTTGGTCCCCGATCTGCACATCCTGTTTGGCGGTCCGAAACATGGCCTGAACAGGAGAACGAAAGCGGAGCACTTCTTCAATGGCATTGGGCAGCATTTCCGGCCGGGATACAAGCTTGTCCCACTCAGCCGGATGCTCCAGAAAAGCAAGAACGGCATTGCCAATGAGATTGGTGGTCGTCTCATTACCGGCTACCAGCAGCAAGCGGCAAAAAGACAGGATGTCCGATTCCGACAGATGAGAGTTTCCTTCTTCTGCTGCCAGCAATGTGCTGACCAGATCGTTTTGAGGCTGGACCCGGCGCTGCGCGATGATGTCTTTGAAATAGTCGTTCATCTCCATATGTGCCTGACGGGATCCTGCTTGGCCGCCGCCGATTATGGCATCGGCGCCCGCCACGATTTCATCCGACCATTCCTTGAAACGGTCACGGTCTGCGGCAGGCACTCCCAGCAATTCAGCAATCACAATAACGGGAAGCGGATAAGCAAAGTCTCTGATCAGATCGAGTTCGCCAGTATTGGCGTTTTTATCCAGCAGCTCATTCGCAATCTCTTCAATTCTTGGCTCGAGAGCGGCGACGGCTTTTGGAGTAAATGCGCGATTTACTAAAGAACGCAGGTCGGTATGCCTTGGAGGGTCCGTAGTAATCAAGCTGAATCCTTCTTGCTTTTGTTCAGATGGTTCTGCAGTCTTGGCTTGGCCATTCGGTCCCGAGGAGAAATGGGCATGGTCGGTCAGTACCGTTTTGACGTGATCATAGGTAAACACGGACCATAACTGAAGCGACTCCATATACGCGACGGGTTGATTTTTTCTGAACATCTCATAAACAGGATACGGATTTGATAAAAACTCAGGAGATAGTAGATTAATCATAATCGGACACCATCCTTTGAGAAAGTTTCTAACAACTAGGAATATACAGGAAAGTATCCGGAGATACAAACTTTAGAGCATCCGGAGCCTCGCGCTGAAGCATTCTTCCCTATCAACATGGCAGCTATTTACTAAATATATTCCTTTACAGGAATATTCCATTTAGGGTATATTGTAAACAGGAATTACTGTTGCTTTGATTAATCTTGAATGGAGGAATTTGAAATGACTGAAAGCCATGCAGCAAAGAACATGACAGTGAAAATGGAAGATAACGAACTGGTAATCACACGTGTCTTTAATGCGCCTCGTGAGCTTATGTTCAAAGTATGGTCCGAGGTTGAGCATCTGAAGCACTGGTGGGGACCGAAGGGATTCAACTGGGGTTTCGCTGAACTGGATTTTCGTCCGGGCGGTTTTTTCCATTACAGTATGCAATCCCCGGATGGTTACCTAATGTGGGCCAAATTTATTTATCATGAAATTGAGGCACTGGAGAAGATCGTTTGGGACAATTGTTTTTCGGATGAGGAGGGCAATATTGTCCGGCCGGATTTCAGCGATCAGTTTCCGCTGAAAATACGCAATGTTCTGACCCTTGCTGAAAATGACGGCAAAACCACCATTACCCTGCGCGGCGGTCCGATCCATGCAACCGAGGAAGAAAGAAGCTTCTTTGCAGGCATGTTCGAGTCCATGAAGGAAGGCTTCGGCAATACTTTCGATCAGCTCGATGAATATCTGGCGAAGGTTTGACGGGAATTCATTAATACCCCAAAGGATGAAGGCAATCCATTCTTTCAAATAAATCGCAATAGCAGAGGAGCTAGCCCTTAAGGCAGCTCCTCTTTGGTTTATGAATAGACAATACGCCAATTGCTTATACGGTGCTGGAAGGTATGAGAAAGTGGGGGGAACAGCATAGGGGAGAGGTCAGGCAATCACAAGACCGCCGTCAACCGCGATGATTTGTCCCGTGATCCAGTCTGCCTCCGGAGCGGCCAAATTCACAATCCAGCGTGCTACATCATCCGGCTCGCCACGGCGGCCAAGCGGGATAGCCTGGCGCTCCTGCTCCTTGACGGCATTGATTTGCTCATCGGAAAGCCCCATCCGCTCGCGGAGGAAATCCGTCTCGACCGGACCGGACGCAACGGCATTCACGCGAATGCCCTTCGGGGCGAGCTCAAGCGCCCAGCAGCGCGTCAAATGCTCCAAAGCTGCCTTGCTCGCGGCATAAAGCGACAGCTCGGCAGCCGCCTTGCTTCCATAGGTACTCGACAAATTGATGATTGTGCCTTTCGTTTTTTCCAGGTACGGGATGGCGGCGGCAGCAAGCAGTGTTGGGCCGGCGACATTGACGTTGAAAATATCGGATATCGATTTTGCATTTGCTTGGATGAGCGGCTGGAGGTTGCCGCCACCTGCATTGTTGACGATGACATCGAGGCGGCCCCAATGTTCGATGGCCGCTGCGACCGTCCGGGCAGCCGAATCCGGATCGCTTGCATCCGCCGCAAAACCCTTAATGCCCGGGTTGCCGGCCGATATTTCTTCCAAAGCAGCTTTTCGCCGCCCGGTGATGAGCACCCTTGCTCCATTTGCAGCAAACAGCTTTGCCGCTGCAAGTCCGATACCCGCGCCGCCACCTGTGATAATAACAACCTTGTCTTCGAGTATATTCATAAGATTCTCCTTCAGTTTTAAATTTTTCACACACCGTTTCACCTATAACTTCTTGTCCAAATCAAAAGGGAATTCCGCTCAATTTCGGCGGGCAGTGCGAGCTGCGTCTAAAACAACTTTTTCAGCAGTCCTTTTAACTGCTCCTGTTCTTCTATGGTGAGCTTGCTGCCAACATTCCGGGTGATCGTCTGCTCATAAACAGGCCATACCTGCGATATCACATCATGACCCTCGGATGTTAAACTGACAAAAATTCGTCTCCTGTTGGAGGGGTCGAATTCTCTTTTGATCCGGCCCGCTTGCTCCAGCGCATTTAATAAATTACTTATATTGGCCCGTGTAACAGCAAGATCGTCGCTTAATTCGGAAGGGAGCATCGCTCTTCCTCCAGACTTCAGCGCCACCAGCAAGCACCATCGGCCGAGCGTCAGCTCGAAGCTCCCCAGCTGCTCCTCAAGCTGTTTGACCAAATGATGATTGGTCTTATAGAGAGTCAAAAAAACATCAACTGACATAATCGGCTGTTCAAATGGATCCCATTTCCCGTTCATATAACCTCCCCGCAGCCTGTCGCACCAAGCGGATTTTCCAATTTGCCGTGAAGCGGACTCGCATTGTCCCGCTTGCCGCTCTATAGTTAAATGTTTAACTATTAGCTACTTAACAATAATACTTTACCTGTTCCCTGTCAAGCTGCCTGCATTGTCGGTGCAGCTGCGGTGGGGCTCGTGGATTCAAATCGCCGTCACGGGTGGAGAGTGGACAGCTGCAATAAGTGAAAGGACAGTTAAATAACATCAGAAAAGGATTTATTATGGAAAGGTGGAATCTTTTTATGTTAACTTTATTTTTGAAAGGAGGGTTATCGTGCCTGAGTATGGAGACTCACTGAAATTTCAATTGTGTCGGAATTTGTAACGGAAGGGAATGTGATCCGCGATGCTTCGCCGTCCTTTGCCAATATTCGTGCAGCTGCTGGCCGGGATTTTCCTCATTTCCGTTCTTGTAATCGCTCTCACGAATATTCTGAATTACCGCCTGACCTCCCAGGTGATGCTTAACCGGATGGCGGATTACACCCAGCAATCAGTCGAGCAGCTCTCGGATAAAATCGATGTGCTGCTGGCTCAGTATGATCAGTTATCGCAGCTTGTCGTGTTTGACGACCGTGTCCAGCAAACATTGAACGAAGCAGGAAGCGGGAAGCGCGTTGCGGAAGATCCGATCGAATTCAGCAGGTACATTGGCCAGAAAACGCGGCATATTGCAAATGGCATGCTGATTCATCTGTTTGACAGAAGCGGTCATGGATACTCCTCAACGGATTCGCTGCAGCTGTTCTGGCGCGAATATGACGAAGCATCCTCTGTAACATGGTACAGCAAGATGGCCCGCATGGACGGTAAAATGCTGTGGGTGTACGGTCCCGCATGGAGGGACGGTGAAATCCCGGCCATCATCGGGGCGCGCAAAATCAAGTATACAAAAGACCTTCATATCATCGGCGACGAATTCCTCGTTTTTCCTGTCGATAAATTGAACCGGATGATCGGGCAGACCGTTCAACCGATTGAGCGTAAGGTACAGGTGATGGATCCGCTCGGCAACATCGTCTATTCTACGCAATCGAGCGAAATAGGTACGGCTGCCGATACTGGTCTGTTCGCCAAATTCGCCGACGGAGGACCGCTGTTCTTCGACTGGACTACCCGGGAAGAAGGCGAGCAGATGTATGTAACCTACGCAAAATCCGCCTATACGGGCTGGACAACGATTGCTTATTTCAGGAAAGAAGCGGTGTACAGCGACACCTCGCAAATCTGGATCCACGCCCTGCTGACCATCGCCGCAGGCACGGCTGTCGCCCTTATTCTGGTCGCTTATTTCACATGGACGCTCACCAAGCCTATCCGCTACCTCGCGCTCGGGATGAACAGAATCGGCAGACAGGCGGTCCATCCGGTGAAGATGCGGTTTACCAGCAGGGAGATATCGCTTTTGTATGCCAATTACAACCAGATGGTCAACCAGCTGAAGACGCTGATCAAACGGTTGTCGGAGCAGCAAATCAGCGTGCAGCGGGCTCAGCTCGTCGCGCTAAAAGCGCAGTTCCGTCCGCATTTTCTGTATAATTCGCTGAATTTGATCTATTGGACTATCGAGGACGGACGCGCCGAGGAGGCTCAGGAGATGACGCTTGCCTTAAGCGATTTGCTTCGTTACAGCATTCATCCCACGTCGGATATGGTCATGCTCAGGGATGATCTGGATCAGCTGGAGCGGTACCTGTTCCTGCAGCGTTCCCGTTACGGGAGGGTCCTGCAGGTGAACGTGGAGGTCGAAGAAGGACTCGAGGAGCAGCGGGTGCTCCGCCTCATGCTCCAGCCGCTTGTCGAGAATGCGATCCGGCACGGGCTCGAACAGAAGGAGCAGGGCGACTGGCGCATTCGCGTCTGCATTTGCCGAAAAGGCGACCGATTGCTATGTGCGGTGGAAGACAACGGTACGGGATTGGATGCGGATGCCATGAAAAGGCTGGAAATACGGGTTCGTCAGAATCAGATGCCCGAGGGAAAAGATGGCGGCATCGGCCTTTCCAATCTGCACAGCCAGCTTCAATCCTTCTTCGGGGAGCCTTACGGTTTAAGGCTTTTTGCCAGTCCGCTTGGCGGGCTTGGAGTCATTCTGTCGCTCCCCCTTGACAAGGCAAAACCGGCATCGGTGTGGAGCGATTTGCTTGGAGGTGACGGCCGTTGAGCAGACATGGGTTCATTCTGCCTTTTCTGATGACGGCGTTCATGATCGTCGTGTGTTCCTGTATGCCGCAAACATCCCTGCCGACCATCAAAGCGCATCCGGACAAGACCACAATCCGCATATGGCTTTGGCAGGGCAGCGGTCTGGAATCACTGATTCAAGCCTATAAGGACAGTCATCAGGGGATCGATGTGGAGATTGTCACTTCCCAATACGACGATATTCAACCGAACCTGATGATCGCCTTCGCAACCCGGTCCGATTCGCCCGATCTCGTCCTTCTGGATTCGTCGCAAATAAACCAGATGAAGAATTTTCCCGCATATTTCCATAACTTATATGAGTACGGCGATGAGCATGTCCACTACCTGGATTGGAAGTGGAGGCAGGCGGAGAGTGATGACGGCAGCTTTTTGTTTGCGCTTCCGGCCGACATCGGTCCTGTCGCTCTTGCCTACCGCTTTGATTTGTTTGCAGCCGCAGGCTTGCCCGCAGGCCGCACGGAAATTACAGCCATGCTTGGCAGCTGGGACGATCTGGAGCGGCTTGGGATCGCGCTCAAAGAGAAGTCGGGCATCCCGCTGTTCGACAATTTGACCAATATTTATCTTTCCTATTTGAATCAATACGTACAGCCGCATTCAGATAAATCCGGAAATGAATCCGTTGCCCGGTTCAAGGAAGCGTGGGACCGGACGATCCGGTTCCATAAGCTCGGTTTGAGCGCGGGGCTGCAATCCCAGACGCAAGTCTGGGCAAGCGGAGCGGTGAACGGACGGTTCGCCGCCGTTCTGGGACCATCCTGGGTGCATGGACTGATGAAGAAGAATGCGCCTGCGACTGCCGGCAAGTGGGACTTGGCACGGCCTCCCGGCGAACCATCCAACTGGGACGGGACATTCATAGCCGTGCCCGCCGCAAGCCGTTATCCGCAAGAGGCGTATGAACTTGCCCGGTGGCTGACTGCCCCGCCACGGCAGCTCGATAATTTTATCCAGAACGGAAACTTTCCGTCAACCCCGGAATCCTACGCATCCTCCGAATTCATCGGGATTCACGATCCTTTTTTTAACAACGCGCCGACCGGCCAAATCTATTCCTATACCGCACTGCGTTATAAAGGCGGGTTTGAGGATGCGGATATGACCATTACGGACCGGCTCATCCGCGATGCGCTGCAGCGAGTGGAGACTGAAGGAGCAGACCCGGATCTTATGTGGGAATCGGTCATGGAGGAGATTGGCAGCGGAACGGGCAGCAGCAATTAGATGGATAAAATATACCTTTACAGCGGGAGAGATGGCCGTGTTTACGATATTGGTTGTTGACGATGAACCGAATGTGCGGATACCTGTGTGCCGGATGCTGTCGCAGCTCACAGGCGTGGACAACGTCCTGGAAGCAGGCGATGGGGAGGAAGCGCTGAAGCTGCTGGATCAGCATGAAGTGCAGCTGATCATTACCGACATCCGCATGCCAAGGATGGACGGACTGGAGCTGGCAGGGAGGGTGAAGGACCGGTTCCCGAATTCTCAATTGTATATATTAACCGGTCATGCGGAATTCGACTACGCCTTGAAGGCCATGGAGCATCAGGTTGCGGGGTATTTGCTCAAGCCGCTGTCCAAGCAGAAGCTGCTGGACGTGTTCGATGCTGCGTATGCGAAATACCGCGAGCGCTATCATGTCCATCAGGTGGATACGATCCGCAGCAGTGCGCTGCTCGAGAAGCGCATCCACGACCTGCTTCATGACCTGCCGCTGCCCAAATTCGACGAGAACCTGATTCCACCCTTTGAGCAGATATCGCTCGTTTCCTTCTCCACCAGGGATCTTCAATCGCTGGGAGAACCGTCCGTCCGGTATTTCATCAGGAACAGCGCATATGAAGCGTTCGGCAAGCTGGGCGTGCCGGTGGTCTGCCTTGAGGAACGTTTGATTACCATTGTACTGTTCACAGCCCGATTCGACCGGGCGTTATGGGAGGAACTGGTGAACGAGACGGTGCTGTGGATTCAGGAAAAGCTGCGCATTCCGATCAAGACAGGATATGGCGGTCACAGCAGCGACATCGGAGATATCGGTATGATGTATGTGCGCTGCGTGGTTAACCTGGGATTTACCGAGCTGTCGAGGCGCGGAGCAAGTGAACGGCTGGCTCCCATTGTCCGAAGCTTGATTGCCTATATTCACAAGGAATATGCAGGCAGCGCGCAGCTTGCCGATTTCGCCCAGACGCATCAAGTCAATGCCAATTACCTAAGCAATCTATTTCATCAGGAGACAGGCATGACCTATTCCCAGTATTTGACCCATCACCGCCTGATGCAGGCGAAACGGCTTCTCCGCGAAAGCAATCTTAAAATTTACGAGGTATGCGAACAGGCGGGATACCGGGACCCTGCGTATTTCAGCCGCATTTTTAAAATGGCGGAGGGCATGTCGCCGAACGATTACCGTCTGTGTGCGTCACTTTCCCAACATTAGTACCAGAAAACGAAGATTACTCATCTATCCCCGGAATGGGGCTGACCGTACACTATATGTAAGGGCTTACTTTAGGCGGTCCTACCAGAAGAAGGGAGAATCAGTGATGAAGGGAACAAGGTATTTCAAAACACTCTTGTTGATTGTACTACCGCTGATGCTGGTACTCAGCGCTTGCGGAGGAAGCGGTGACAGCGTCAACAATCGAACAGATGCTTCGCCCGGCAGCACAGGAGGCGACAGCAGCAAGAAGGTCAAGCTGCAAATGTGGTTTTGGCAGGGAGCGTCCTTCGAGAAAATCATTCCGGAATTCAACAAGCTGCATCCGGATATTGAAATCGTCCCGCAGATTTACAAATGGGAAGACGCGCACAAGAAGCTTCTGACCGCAATGTCCGCCGACTCGGGAGGTCCGGATATCGCAATGATCGATATCTCGCAGCTGGACCAGTTTCTGAAATATCCCGACAAGTTCTATGACTTGAACGAGTTCGGCGCATCCGATTTGAAGGATGAATACCTCGAGTGGAAATGGAACCAGTCCATCGTCGGAGACAAGCAGCTTGGCTTGCCGACGGACATCGGTCCTATGGTGCTTTACTATCGGGCGGATCTGTTCGAGAAAGCGGGACTGCCTTCCGCTCCGGAAGATGTCTCCGCGAAGATCTCGAACTGGGATGAATTCCTTGAGGCGGGAAGAACGCTGAAGGAAAAGACGGGCGTAGACATGCTGTCCAACCCGTATGAGCTGTACGGCGCGATCCGCGACCAGGGCGATGAGCTGTATTTTGATAAAGACGACAATATGATTATCGATCAAAATCCGCAGATCAAGAAGGCGCTGGAGTATTATATCAAAGCCCGCGATATGGGCATTGCCGGCACTTATGACCAGAAGAACGCTCTGCAGGAATATTCCGCAGCGCTTAATTCGGGGAAAATCGCCACCTATATTTCGGCGGCTTGGGGACGCGGACATGTCGAGACGCGCGCGCCCGATACGAAAGGCAACTGGCGTGCCGCGAAAATTCCGGAAGGCACCGGCAACATGGGAGGCTCGTTCCTGCTCATTCCCAAGCAGAGCAAATATGCCGAGCAAGCTTACGAGGCCATAAAATGGATGCTTTCCCCAGAGCAGCAGCTGGAAGTGGCCAAAATCTCCGGAAACTTCCCTTCAACGCCTTCGGTCTACGGCGATAAGACGTTTACTGAGCAGGGCTTCGATTTCTGGGGCGGGCAAAAGCTTGGCGTATTGTTTGCAGAAGTCTCGAAAGATGTGAAGGTGCAGCGTAAAGGACCGAATTATCAAACGGTGGAAGATATCATCAACGACGGGATGCAGGCGGTCACGGTCGGCAAGTCCGAGGATCCCGAGAAAGAATTCTGGGAGCTCGTCGAGAAAGCCAAGACAAAGCTCAAGAACAAATAAGGTTATCCATTCCCCCGAAAGCGGGCGGCAAGCTCCTGCTTGTTCTTCCATAGCCGCCGCTTTCGGGGGAATCCCTGAAAAAGATAGTAGGGTTAAGGAGGTGGGGACGTGAAAGGATTCAGATCCTATTTGGCTTCCTATCTGATGATTTCACCGTTCTTTATTCTATTTCTCATATTCGGCCTGTTCCCGATCCTGTTCTCGCTTTATCTCTCGTTCCATGCATGGGACGGGCTTGGCACGATGGAGTATGTGGGCTTTCGGAATTTCAAAAATCTGCTGTCCGACGATCCCGACTTCTGGAAGTCGGTCGGGAATACGTTTGTCATCTGGTTTCTTTCTACGCTGCCGCAGCTGTTCCTTGCGCTGGTGTCCGCATTCCTGCTCAATGCGGCTTTCATGCGGTTTAAAGACTTCTTCCGCGCCGTATTTTTCCTGCCGAATATTACGTCTATCGTTGCCGTTGCGATTATCTTCGGTTCTTTTTTCGGCACGCAATTCGGCCTGATCAATGGACTGCTCGGCATCATGGGGATTCCGAGAATCGATTGGATCAACGATACATTCTGGGTGAAAGCCGCGATTGCCCTGATGGTCATCTGGCGCTGGACGGGCTATAACGCAATCATCTATCTGGCCGGTCTGCAGGCAGTGCCAAACGATCTGTACGAAGCGGCAACAATCGACGGCGCAAGCCGCACACAGCAGTTTTTCCGGATAACGCTGCCGCTCCTGAAGCCGATCATCCTGTTCACCGTCATCCTGTCGACCATCGGCGGCATGCAGCTGTTCACCGAGCCGGCGATTCTGGTCGGCAATACCGGCGGAGCGACGAAGGGAGGGCTGACGCTGGTGCTGTATCTGTATAACCAGGCGTTCGGCAACCAGTTGTTCGGCTACTCGTCGGCAATCGCATGGGTGCTGTTCCTCCTGATCGGCATCTTCTCCTTCCTGAACTGGAAATTCATTTCGAGGGGAGAGAGCGTGTGATGGATGCAAAAGCTCCGGCTGCAAACCGGCTGCCGAAGACCACGATATCCTCCGTCAGAACGGGAAGGAAGTTCAGCTTCGGTCTGATCGGCATCTACACAGGCATGTTCCTGGGTGCCATTCTATCGCTGTTTCCGTTCTATTGGCTAATTGTCATGTCCACGGCAACAACGTCTGATATGTTCCGGTTCCCGCCGAGACTGCTGCCAAGCGATCAGCTCCTGGTAAATATTCAGAAAGTGCTGGATAACGTCGGTTTCTTCCAGTCATTCGCCAACAGCCTGATTGTAGCGGTTTCCCATACGCTGCTTGTCCTGTTCTTCTGCTCCATGGCGGGCTTCGTTTTCGCGAAATTCGAATTCCCCGGGAAGGGCATCCTGTTCCTGTTTCTGCTTATGACAATGATGATCCCGCAGCAGCTCGGCCTTATCCCGCAGTTCATCATTATGCAGAAGCTGGGCTGGATCAACGAATTGAAGGCGCTCATTATTCCGGGTGTGGCCAATGCGTTCGGCATCTTCTGGATGAGGCAGTATACGCATTCCGTCATCCACGATGAGCTGATCAACGCAGGACGGATCGACGGATGCCGGACATTTGACTTGTATTGGCGCGTGGCGCTGCCAATCCTCCGGCCGGCGCTTGCCACCTTGGGGATCATTACGTTTCTGGGCTCGTGGAACGACTATCTGTGGCCGCTTGTCGTCATATCGGTTCAGGACAAATTTACGATCCAGATGCTCATCGCCTCCATGAACGGCGTGTACAGTACCGATTATTCCATGGTAATGGCCGCCACACTGATGGCGACGGTGCCGTTGATCATCGTTTTCTCCCTCTTCAGCCGCCAATTCATCGCAGGTTTGATGCAGGGCTCGGTCAAGGATTAATCATCTTAAGGAATCAATCATGCGAAGGATGGACCTTAATACAATCGTGCAAACAGGCTGCCTGATTTTACCGGGCAGCCTGTTTGAGCACGCGCTGAACTCTGACGGCATTGCGGACGGGGAGCACCATATAGTGGATTCTTGCTGGTAAATCGGGTCGTTCAAGCGTTCCGCATCAAAGCAGTCTCCCTGGACATATTCATTCATGACATAATCATTCCGGGGCACATAATACCATTGACTAAATGGTTAGATCAGTTTATATTATCACTAACCAGTTAGTTATTATAATGGCTGAACCCAAAGAGAGAAGGAATGAACCGATGACACAACGGACCTGGCTGATTACCGGCGTAACCAGCGGCTTCGGCCGCCACATGACCGAGCAGCTTCTTGCCCGCGGCGATCGTGTCGCCGGCACCGTCCGCAGGATGGAAGCCATGAACGATCTCAAAGCCAAATACGGCGACCAACTGTGGCTCGCCCATCTCGATGTAACCGATACGCCAGCTATCCATCAGGCTGTGAACCAGGCATTCGCCGAACTCGGTAAGATCGACGTTGTGGTCAACAACGCCGGTTATGGACTCTTCGGCGCGGCTGAGGAGCTGACGGATGAGGAAATCCTCCACCATCTGAACACCAACCTGATCGGATCGATCCAGGTGGTCCGCGCCGCACTTCCATATTTGCGCGCGCAAGGCGGGGGCCGCATAATCCAGCTCTCTACCTATGGCGGCCAGGCGACCAATCCAGGCGCGTCCCTGTATCACGCAAGCAAGTGGGGAATCGAAGGCTTCATCGAATCAACGATGAAGGATGTTGCACCCTTCAATATCGGTGTCACCATCGTCGAGCCTGGCGGCGCGCGCACGGAGTTCAGATACGGCAGCGCCAGGATCGGTACGAAAATCGATGCCTATGACGCAAGCCCTGCCAGCATGACCCGGCGATTCATTGAGGGCTCCACGCATCTTCCGATTGGCGATCCTGCCAAGATGGCCAAGATCATGATCGACAGCGTCGATCAGAATCCGGCTCCGGAGCGGATCGTGCTCGGCAGCGACTCATACAATGCGATTCACAAGGCGCTTACCGAACGGCTCGCGGCTCTGGAAGCGCAGAGAGATCTCGCATTCTCGACAGACTTCCCCGTGGACCATTGACGGGAAGCGGTGGACTCATCCCAAAATCCGGCCTGATGCCCTCCTATGGACAGCAGACAACTTATCCATGGCGTTACGCTTACAGAGGAAGGATGTACAAGTCAACATGGCTTGTGCATCCTTCTTTGCCGTCCCTTCCAAGGCTCCTTGCCCCTAATAGGGCGAGCCTCTCATGCTTATGCATAAAATTTTTCACTCCCATCCATGCTAACTACTCACAGCCTTTTTCGCTATTCGGATAATATGACATACTGTCGTCATATTATGAATTGTATAGTATGTATGTAATCACAAATCAGGTACGAGGAGAGACAGCTATGGAAAACGTAAAGTCAAAGGTCATCATTATAACGGGAGCATCCAGCGGGATCGGACAAGCTGCGGCGGAGTTATTGGCTAAATACGGTGCAAAGATCGTATTGGCAGCGAGAAGAGAAGAACGTTTGCAGAAGATCGTAAGCGATATTGAAAAAAAGGGCGGAGATGCTGTATATTTAGCAACCAATGTGGCTTCTTCGGAGGACATGCAGGAATTGGCCCGATTTGTATTAAAGCAATATGGACGCATCGATGTGCTTGTCAATAATGCCGGAATTATGCCTCTTTCTCAGCTGAATGAATTAAAGGTCCACGAATGGGACCAAATGATCGATGTCAATATCAAAGGCGTTTTATACGGGATTGCCGCCGTTCTGCCAGCTATGAGGGAACAAAAATCAGGCCATATCATTAACATTTCATCGGTTGCCGGTTATCATGTATCCCCAACCTCTGCTGTATACAGCAGCACCAAATTTGCGGTCAGAGCCATTACGGAAGGGCTGCGCCAGGAAGAATCGCCGGCATCCAATATCCGCACCACGATTGTCTCCCCCGGTTTTACGGATACGGAGCTGACCCATGCGATCAGCAGCCCTGAAATTAAAGCCATAGTGAGCCAAATGAGCGACATTGCGATTTCTCCCGACAGTATAGCAAGAGCGATTGCCTTTGCGATTAATGAACCGGCCGATACGGGAGTGAATGAAATTGTCATCAGACCGACCGCGCAGCCATCTTAATCGGTCGCCTTTGAGATGCAAAGCTATTTGGAACAAGAATGGGGGCGGTTTTTATTCCTGAACATCATGATATATTAAGCTTTAAAGCTTTTACTTCCTGGATTGCTGGATTAAACAAATTGGATGACGATTTATGGACAAAACCGATTTCGGAAGGGAAATGGTCGGTTAGCGAAATTGTTTCGCATATTTTGAATTGGGATAACCATATAATCTCGCAGATTCTTCCCGCCGTGAGAAAAGGGAAAAACATCACATTTCCAGATATTGAGACCTATAATCAAAAAGCATCCCAGTATGCCAAATCGGGAATTACACAATCGGCCTTGATCGATGAAGTCATTCGAACCAGAGAACATCTTGTCGCCCAGCTATTGGAGATGCCCGATGATTTATATCATGCGCACTTGAACTATTCTCTTGCATTCCTTATTCAGGAATTTGTTTTACACGACGATCAACATAAAGAACAGATCGAATCATTTGTAAATCGAGAAGAAAGGGTGATAAAATGACAGAACAAGAGGATGTTCGCCAATGCCATTAGGCATAGTAAGGCTATTTTAGATGCAGGGGGATAATGATCAATGGGAATTGCTGTTCTTCTCGGAAGCTCTCGCAAAAACGGAAATACCGACAGATTGGCAGGTCAGTTGGTAAAAGGTTTGGATGCGATTAAATTATATTTATCCGACTATAACATCCAACCGATTAACGATTATCGTCATTCCGAGAGGGAATCGTTCCCGGACGATGATTACCTTATGTTAATGGAACAGGTTTTGAAACAGGACATTATTGTGTTTGCGACACCTGTCTACTGGTATGGAATGTCAGGAGTCATGAAAACCTTTGTTGACCGCTGGTCCCAATCGCTGCTGGAGAACAGAGCGGGTTTCAGAGCTGCTTTATCCGCCAAAAAGGCCTTTGTTATCGCGATTGGGGACGATGAACCTCATTTGAAAGGACTGCCGTTAATCCAGCAATTCCAATATATTTTTGATTTTGCCGGCATAACGTTTGCGGGTCATCTGCTTGGTAAGGGAAACAGACCGGATGACATTCTGCACGATGCGGCAGCTCTTATTGCTCTCGAGGAATTACGGGGAAAACTGAACCATTATCTCGCAGGCGCATAAAACGCAATGCCGATTGGAAAGCATGAGGATGCCGGGTTCTCCCGGACACTTGCGAATGGTTGAAGTTGGGAGGTAACTACAATGAAAGTCAGACCCTCGGTTAAGCCTATTTGTGAAAAATGCAGAGTTATTCGCCGCGATGGCGAGGTTATGGTCATTTGTGAAAATCCAAAGCATAAACAGAAGCAAGGGTAATGTTCCTGGTCATTTGCTCACCTATGCAGAACCAAATCAGGCTGCAAGAAAGTCCTTGAGGATCAAGCGCTTCTTCACAATAATGACCAGTTCCGATTATAGGAGCTGGTCATTTTTTTGTTCAAACGAATGAATCCGATGGTACTCTTCTGAACTTCATGCATAATTTGGAAGAAATTATTGGAAGTCTATTTATACAATTCGGATAACAAGCGATTATGGGAGTTTAGGCCTGGAATCCTTTCTTTAGCGCCGAAGCGATCGTCACGACCCGTTTGGCTTGATGAATGACGGCGGCTTTGGCATCTTCGACAATTTTTCCTTGCTGGTCGACCGTCACACTTGTACCATAGGGATTGCCTCCTGCATCAAACAGGGATTGATTCGTATAACCAGGCGCTACGACGATGGCTCCCCAATGATACATTGTCGTATACAGAGCGAGTATGGTAGCTTCCTGACCGCCATGCGGGTTTTGTGCGGAGGTCATCGCGCTTACTACCTTGTTGACTATTTTTCCTTGAAACCAAATGCCGCCTGTGGAGTCCAAAAATTGTTTCATCTGTGCCGCAATATTTCCGAAACGTGTGGGGGTGCTGAAAATTATGGCATCTGCTGCCACGATATCATCCGGAGATACAGTGGGGACATCCTTGGTCGCTTCGACATGCGCTTTCCAATCCGGGTTAGCGTCAATCTCTGATTGGGGCGCAAATTCCGGTACCTTGAAAAGCTTGACGTCTGCCCCCGCAAGCTTCCCTCCTTCTGCAGCCCACTGCGCGAGTTGATAGTTCGTACCCGTAGAGCTGTAGTAGACAACCGCCAGATGTACATGTGCCATACCTTTTATTTGCCCCTTCCAGACCATATTCGCTGAATCTTCATCTTCTCAAGGTTTAGATGCCATCCCCTATTATTCGCGCCGGACCGCACAAATATCCCCAAATGAAGAATAGCCTGTTTCTGTATGGTGAACAAGTTACTATGTCGTCGAGAATGGGTATAGATGTCCATCTAAACAAAAGGACGTTAACCCGTTGTCGAAAACGAGCAAAATTAACGCATCGGAGCGTTCCGATAGTCCGATCGCGGCAAGCTCGCGGGCATTGAATGACCGATCCCAGAAAATTTGATCCGTAAGGGGAAGAACATTGGCAGCGGATATAATCATATCGCCTTGAATCAACACCGCACCAGCATGCAAAGGGCTCTCCGGAAGGAAAATGGACTCCAGCAGCGGAGTGGAGATCTTTGCGAATATGGGTGTGCCTTGACTTATTAGAGGAGCAATAAGGTCTTCTCTTTGAATGACGATAAGCGCTCCTTGCCGTTTGGAACTCAAATGATGCATGGCAAAGGATATTTCCTTATAGTGATTTGTGTATTCAGACAGAATGCTGTTCAAAAAATAGGTGGACGCAACCGATACCGATTCGGAAAACCTTTTGGAGATATCATCAATATCGCTTAGAAGTTGAACACGATCCTGCTCAAAGGTGAAAATAACATTTTTCAGTATTTCCTCAATCCGGGTCAGCTTTTTTATTAATTCAGTCCGCAGAAGAGAAAAGTCGCTATTGGCAATATCCATATGTAAAACCCTCCGCCTGACAGGGATTTAAGCTTATTTTGATTCCGGGAGCTGAAAGGGGTAAAGAGCACCTTTATAGGAAAATGATTCTCTTCCCGTTTCCTCGGATACCACGACGATTAATGCGTCCGTCCGCTCTGACAATCCGATTGCAGCGCGATGGCGTGTTCCTAACTTTTTTTTATATGTTTTTTTAGTGAGCGGGAGGATGTTGGCAGCCGATACAATAATATCGTAACGGATCAATACAGCTCCATCATGCAGGGGGCTGCCAACCGGGAAAATGGAATCCAGAAGCGAACCGGAAAATTCGGCATGGATAGGCACTCCCGGGGTAATCCATTCGTCAAGCGGATCTTCCCTTTGGATGACAATAAGAGCTCCTTGCCGTTTGGAGCTGAGCTTGCGGACGGCTTCGAAAATTTCGTTAAACTTATTTGTATAAGGAGCCAGCAGGCAGCTTAAGTAATACGCGGATGCCATCTTTCCCGAATCCGAGAATCTTTTAGAAAGATGTCTAAGATCATTCAGAATGTCAATGTCCTCTTGATTCAATGAGGCAATTAATTGGGATAGATTTTCGGAGATGCTGATGAACTGTTCCTTAACATCATTCTGCTGTGGTGAAAGCCCTCCCCCAGTGTATTCCATTGCTGTTTAGCCTCCTTTACTATTTTTTAGTTATTCCCGTTGATGGCAATAATTATTTCTAGTAATAGACAGCTGCCAGGGGAACGTCGACCATATGTTTTTAGAATTGAAAATACTCGAACGTTCGTTTATTATACAGCTATGAGACACAAGGACGATATTAAAAACGAAGCAATCTTTCAGGCCGCGATTGAACTTCTGAATGAAACAGGTTAGATAACAGAGAGTATTTTATGTTCCTGGAGCAGTTCTTGACCTCGCCATTGTTGGATAAATTAGATCTGAAGGACACTTCGTCGATGTTTATTCCTTTGTTTCGATATGTTGAGGAAGGGCAATTGAAACCATTACAAATGGCTTTTATTTTGTCTTACTGTTACTTTCCTGTTACAGCGCTGGCCAAAGCCCATTTCAAAGGACAATTCGAGGTCAATGAGGATCATCTTCAACAAATTATCCGGATGAGCTGGGATGCTGTCAGAGCTTGACGAAGGATTTATTTTATTGAAATATAACTGAACGTTCGATTATTATATAAATATTGGAAGGGAGGTGATGCTTCTCCTATATGGCATAGCTGCTAAGTCGGATAACCCTTGTCACAAAAATGAGAATATGGAGGCATTCAAAATGAAAATAATCGATCAACTATATATCAATGGACAGTTCGTGAAGCCGCATGGAACCGAAATACAGGACCTTATTAATCCTTCGACCAAAGAAATCATAGGCAAGGTAACGCTTGCTAATGAGCAGGATACCAGGGATGCCATTGCCGCTGCCAAAAAAGCGTTTAAAACCTTCAAAAATACTTCGGTGGAAGAACGCGCCCAAATGCTGCAAAGACTGCATGATGCCGTGCTGGCCAGAACAGAGGAATTGAATCAGGCCTTTATTGAAGAATACGGAAGTACTGCCATGGCAGCCCCTTCCTTTACCGATATCTCGGCGAAAAATTTTCTTCTCACCAAGGAAACGGTGGAGGAATTTGAATTCACCAAACAAATCGGAACAGCGAAAGTTGTCCTCGAACCGCTTGGCGTGGTCGGCATGATTACGCCCTGGAATGCCAATTACACCTATATTACCTCCAAGCTGGCAGCTGCTATCGCAGCAGGTTGTACGGCAGTAATCAAGCCCAGCGAGCTAAGCGCGATCCAGACGCGGCTGATAACCGAATGCTTGCATGAAGCCAATATTCCGGCAGGAGTAATCAATATCGTAACCGGGACCGGAGCGGTGGTCGGAGCTGAAATTACCCGGCATCCCGATATTGCAATGATTTCCTTCACAGGATCTACTCAAGTCGGTAAAATCATTGCCAGGGGTGCCGTAGATACAATGAAAAGAGTCACGCTGGAATTGGGTGGAAAATCACCGAATATTATGCTTGATGATGCCGATTTGAACCATGCCGTCCCGCTGGCGCTCATGCTCTGTTTTGGGAACAATGGTCAAACCTGTATGGCCGGGACACGGCTCATTGTACCCGAGCATCGTCTTGAAGAAGTTAAAGCGATGGCCAAGGCTGCTCTCCATTCATTCAAGGTAGGCGATCCCCGGGAGGCGGATACGGCTATCGGCCCGGTAGTCACCCAAAAGCAATATGACAATGTTCAACGCTATATCAGACTCGGCATTGAGGAAGGCGCCGAATTAGTGGCCGGAGGAGAAGGACATCCTGAAGGACTGGAGCATGGATATTTTGTCAAACCAACCATCTTTGCCAAGGTTACCCGTAATATGACCATTGCGAAGGAAGAAATATTCGGTCCGGTCTTATCCATTCTTACCTATAAAACGGAGGAAGAGGCTGTTGAGATTGCCAATGACACTATATATGGACTGGCAGCCTATATCAGTTCGACCAATCTGAAAAAAGCTAGTCAAATCGCCTCTCAAATCGAGTCTGGAACGGTCATGATTAATGGGGTCATGGGTGACATGAGTGCACCATTCGGCGGTTTCAAACAATCCGGAATCGGCAGGGAATTTGGCGTATATGGGCTGGAAGAGTATCTTGAAACCAAAGCGATATCCGGATATGAAGAAGCCGGATCGCCGGAGTAAGCGAACCCTGACCTTGCAGTGAAGGAAACGGTTTGACGACCATATGTTGAGCCATTCGTATAAAAGACAGCTCCGGGCAAATAAGCCCGGAGCTGCCTTCGTTTTATTCCAAAATTTTTTTTAAGTTCCTAGCAAACCTGCGGATTCTTGATGTTGCGCGGCAGTTTGGGAGATGATCTTTCATTATTCTTTTATTGGCCTTTGCTACAATTACAAATGGCGGTCGTCTGGCTTCCGCGTCGGCAACCATTCACCTGTGTTTGGAACATGGAACACAAGCTGCTGCGCGCAGCTTCGGGAGCTCCATCTCCTGATCGTGCCAGACAATTCGTACATCAATTATCCATGGAAGGAAAGGAAGCAAAAAATGAGGAAATCAGCTTTAAGCATGCTGCTCGCTCTGGTAATGTTCTGGGCATCATTATCGCAGGTGCACTATGCAAATGCGGCCGAGGAGAGCGATTATTCGTACACCATTGACGGCGATGGCGCAACGATTACTGATTTCCCGAGAGGAGCTGTTGTGGATATCATCATTCCCGATACCTTGGGAGGAGTACCGGTCACCGCGATTGGGGACACTGCATTTTATATCATCGATCTTACGAGCGTCGTCTTTCCGGACAGTCTGAAGAGCATTGGCAATGATGCATTCGGTTTTAATTTCCTTACCAGCATAGACATCCCGGACGGCGTGACGAGTATCGGCGAAAGAGCCTTCAAGGATAATCTGCTGACAAGCGTCGACATTCCGGACAGTGTGACGAGTGTTGGCCAGGAGGTTTTCTCGAACAATCTCATTACCCGCGTGAATATCCCGGACAGCTTAACTAGCATCAGCGATTTTGCATTTAGAGGCAACCAGCTTACAAGCGTGGTTATTCCGGACGGCGTGACGAGTATAGGAGGTTATGCTTTCCGTTATAATCTTCTGACCAGCGTAACGCTGTTGAATGAATCAACAGTTATCGATAACCTCGCGTTCAACAACAATCAGACCATTGCGGCAGATCTGAAAATTTTTGGTTCCGCGAGATCCGCTGTGCAAAATTATGCAAGGAGCAAGGGGTATACATTTGTGGACGGGACCGTGTTGTTTGCAGCGATGGACGCGGCGAAACAGCTGTTATCAGACCATATGCCAGGCACAAATGAAGGGCAGGTGCCAGCGCTCATTCATGACGGCTTGAAGGATGCGCTCGCTGATGCCAGACTTTTCGTCGACGGGATCACGGGCACAACCGTATCCACCGATTTGGAACCTCCCGCAGCCTTGTTGAATGCGGCGATCGATGTGTTCACCGACGCGATCATTCCGCCTCCGGCCGATGCCGCAGCATTGGAAGCGGCAATCGCGTTAGCGGATCAGGCGTTGACTGAGCATCCCGAAGGCACGGATGTCGGTGAAGCGTCCAGCGCAGCCCGCGCCGCGCTGCAAGACGCAATCGACGTGGCGCAGGATATCGCTGACGATGCCGGGAATCAAACCCAGGATCAGCTGGATGCGGCAGCCGCCGCGTTGAATGCGGCGATCGATACATTCGGGGATGCCATTACCCTGGCTGGCGATGCCGCAGCATTGGAAACGGTCATAGCGGCAGCGGATCAGGCGTTGACCGAGCATCCGGAAGGCACGGATGTCGGTGAAGCGTCCAGCGCAGCCCGTGCCGCGCTGCAAGACGCAATCAACGTGGCGCAGGGTATTGCTGACGATGACGGGAATCAAACCCAGAATCAGCTGGATGCGGCAGCCGCCGCGTTGAATGCGGCGATCGATACATTCGGGGATGCCATTATCCTGGCAGGCGATGCCGCAGCATTGGAGGCGGTCATAGCAGCAGCGGATCAGGCGTTGACCGAGCATCCGGAAGGCACGGATGTCGGTGAAGCGTCCAGCGCAGCCCGCGCCGCGCTGCAAGACGCAATCAACGTGGCGCAGGGTATTGCTGACGATGACGGGAATCAAACCCAGGATCAGCTGGATGCGGCAGCCGCCGCGTTGAATAACGCTCTGGCGCATTTTGAAGCCGCTTGGGTGGGACTTGTGCTGACAGCGCCAGCGGATGGTCTGTATGGCGCCTATGACATCCTACGCTTTACGGTGGTCTATGGATATGAAGTGACCGTGACGGGTTCGCCGGCCATTCCGCTCGCAATCGGCAGCGGCAGCGGTACCGAGACGGTTTATGCCTCTTATACGGGGGAACGCGGCACGCCATTGACCGAGCTGTCCTTCGAATATGACGTTCCCGGAGGATTTGCGGATGAGGATGGCATTGCCATTTCCCCGCAGATGGAGCTTCCGAACGGCGCAAGCATAACGCGTGCCAATGGCGGCGGGGCAGCTTCGCTGGCGTATCAGGCACCGGATATGAAGGGGCTGCATATCGTGTCCGTTCCGCCTGTTATTGCCCTGGCCGCTGGAGAAGGCGGCAGTTCATCGGCAGGTGTAACGGTGACGGCGAGCGTATATGGAGTGTCGGCGGGCAACACGCTGACCGAGCTGAACTGGATGCCGGGAAGCCATAGCAGCGCCGATTTTGCAGCTGAAGCCGGTACCGATATTCTGGCCGCGCAGCAGTTCATCGTCTCAGCGAACGGCACTTATACCGTCTATGCCAGGGACAAGGCAGGCAATGAAGCGGTGAGCGAAATTGCCGTCACCGGCATCGATACATCGTCACCCGATCCGGATGAAGAAGATGGGGACGATACACCCGGCGGACCCATTTATACCGGCCCATCGGGTCCCGCAACCGAACCGACAGCAACCATTATGCTGGACGGCGTAAGTACAGCGGTGCGATTCACGAAGGAGGCATCCGCCGACGGCCAGACCGTGATCCGGCTCTTCCCGACAGCTGAGCAATTGGCCGGAGCCTTCGCCGATCAGGCGGAAACAGAGCTTAAGACCGACGGGCTCGGTCCGGCGGTCAAGATAAGCTTGCCGGCAGCGCTGCTTCTAAGCGTGCTAAACAGCCAACCGGAAGCGCAGCTGCTGATAACCGTGAACGGGAACAGTCTGCGTATTCCGCTAAGCGCTATTGGCGAACTGCCCGAAGGGGCGATCCTGACAGCTGCGATCGCAGAAGCGTCCGATGCGTCGAGCGCTGCCATGAAGCAAGTCATCGACAAGGCAGGCGCGACTCCGCTGCTTGTGCATCCGATTTCTTATGGGCTGGATGCGGACGGCCAGGCCATTACTGGCTGGAGCGGCATCTATGCCGAGCGGACGATCAGGCTGCCCGCGGCAGCCGATCCTGATAAGACGACAGCGGTATGGATCGATGCGAAGGGCGGTCTGCATTTTGCGCCTTCCGTATTCTCGAGGGGCGAACCGCCGACGGTAATCATTCATTCCCCTGTGGACGGCCTGTATACGGTCATTCAGTCGGACGAATCTTTCCCTGATGTGCAGGGGCATTGGGCGCAGGAGGAGATCGAGCTGCTGGCGAACAAGCGGATCGTCGCAGGACAGCCGGACGGCGGATTCGCTCCGAACGCCAAGGTGTCCCGCGCCGAATTCGCAGCGCTGCTCGTGCGCGCACTCGGGCTGCCCGAGGCCAGTGGAGAAGAGCCTTTCACGGACGTGAAGGCGGAGGACTGGTATGCCGGAGCAGCAGAAACTGCGCTGCAAGCCGGCTTGATCGACGGCTTTGAGGACGGGACTTTTCGGCCCAACGCCAGTATCACCCGTGAGCAGATGTCCGTGATGATCGCCAGAGCGTTGGCGTTCGCCGGGCAAACGCCGCAGACGAATGCCGGCGCACTGGAGCCGTTTGCCGACGCCGCAGACATTTCGGACTGGGCGGCGGATGCGATTGCGCAGCTCTCCGGGACAGGGATTGTCCAAGGGACGACCGGTGCGGCATTCGATCCGCAGGCGCAAGCAACCCGGGCGCAGAGCGCCGTCATACTGAAGCGGATGCTGCAATATTTACATTTTATTTAATAAGTCAGCAACTCAAACAACCTTCGCTGTCCTCAGGACGGCGAAGGTTGTTTTTGATTGGAGTATTCGCGCAGTAGAGCAGAGAAGAAGATACCTGCAATGGACAGATGTTCTTGTCATCCGGGTGGCGATGCAGGATGACGAATGGATGTAATGGAAACTAGTCTCCTGTTGTTGTCTTTAGTCCGGTGTTTCAAAAATCTCCATGGGCCGCATCATTTCATAATCCTCATGCTCCAGCATATGGCAATGCCACACATAACGCCCGGTAAAAGGTCCAAAACGGACTATTATGGAAGTAATATAGCCATAAGGAGCTCGAACGGTATCTTTCAATCCTGTTTCATAAGGTTCAGGAGGATCCGGAGGTCCCGGGAATATAAGGTTTCCTGTTTCTTCAAAATGAGCGACATCAAAAGGCTGACGGTCAAGGATTTGAAAGTCAACCAAATGAAGATGGATCGGGTGAGGATCATCATTAATGATATTAATGAACCTCCATATTTCGACAGTATTCACTTCAATTTTTTCGGATATGCGATCTATCCACATTTTACCGTCCAATAAATTCAAGGATCTTCCATACTGGTCCTGAATTCGGATAAGCACCAAATCTCTTGTTCTCTTGGCCATACTTCTTGATAGTCTTATAAATTCTCCCATGTAAAATGGAAGAGAACTGGTATCTGCGCTAGTTAACGGTTGGGCGACTCTGAATTGCATAACCTCCGTGGTTTCGGCTGAGGCATTGCTGGTAACATTTTTGAGAATGATGGATTGGCCGCAGCAATAGGAAAAATCGATGATCACGTCCATACGCTCGGCGCTCAAAAGGATAAATTCATGGATGACGATCATTGTCTCAAGCAGGCCGCTATCCGTGCCAATTTGAAAAAAAGGCTGGTTGTTGTCCAATTTTAATGTAAGGATTCGACTATTGGATGCGTTCAAAATCCGAAACCGGTATTTTCGTGGCTCAACGTTCAAATAGGGGTAGACTTTTCCGTTTACCAGTATCGTATCCGCATCAAATGGAGGGACTAGAGAAGGAGATGGGAGACCTGCATCATCCTGATCCGGCCTGGCGGGATAGTAAAGCGATCCGTCGGGATTGAACGATCGGTCCACAATGATAAGTGGAATTTCATATTTTCCTTGAGGAAGATTAAGCGATTGCTCGTGCTTGTCGCGAATGAGATAATAACCCACGAGTCCCGCATAGACATTCAATCTTGTCATTCCTATTGTGTGGTCGTGATACCATAAAGCTGTGGCCCGCTCAATATTTGGATAGATATACACCTCCCGCTCAAATAGAGGTCCCGTTTGTTCGAAATTTCTCGTGAACCATGCCTCGGGGTAACCATCGCTATGGGCTGGCGTTCTTCCTCCATGTAAATGTACAACGCTTCTTCCTTCCGGAAGCGTTGATTCGGAACCGTGAATCGTGGTATCAACGGGAAGAAAGTGCTTGCCCGGCAGGTCATTGATCCATTTGACCAATACAGTCTCATTCTTCATCACATCGAACGTAGGACCAGGAAATGTTCCTTCGTACCCCCATAGACGGGTTGGCGGAAGATCCCTGTGCAGCTTCTGGGAAAACTCCTTCATAATCACTTCGTAATAGGAATGATTGCTGCTTTGCTTCCTGGGGGATAACGTATAGGGAACGGGCAGCTCATCTACGAATTTTTGCAGATTTATCTTTTCGGGCATGTAAAAGGGAGACCTCCTTGCATTCAAGATCCACGGAGTAAGTTTATGAATGGGAGCTTGCTCTTTATGCTGGCTATAAACCGGCTGGTATGGCGGCTTGCCGGATAATACCTTTGCACAGAGGTCCGGAACCTATAGGCAAATGCCGCATACGATGTAAAAACACAGTTGAAGAAGGAGTGATCTTGTAATGCCCGCTATTGTCGGTTTTGCCAAAATTGTCAGCGTCGGATCGAGTTCCATCGTCCAGTTCGGCGATTGTATCCAATCGTCTCCATCCAGCACGTCAAAAACATATGCCGGAGCCGGTTCATTTTTAACAGGCAGCCTTGCCAACTCGAACAATGCGCTCAGTGCCACGAATACGAACGACCCTGATTTCCAGGACAGCGTACAGAACGATATTGCCAACGGTGTGAATGCTATTTGAGTCTGACTGGCCGCTCTGAAGAGAGAAACATGCCTTTCCCGATTTCTTTGGAGCTTCTCATTGTCCGGTTCGCGCCGTATCATTGGCATTTACCCTTGAGCAGGTTGGCCGTTCCCAGGATGTCATGGGCAAGAATTCCAGGCCGATCCCGTTATTAAAGCCTGTCAGTCCCGGGACCTTTCGCTTGAGGAGGCTTATTTCAGCCTCCTTGGCGGCATGTGTCTGCCGGTAATTTTACATAGGACGTCATCTATGAAAATCAATCGTTCACACATTAGCTTTTGATGACGGGGGACAATAATCTGTTTTTGTTATGGATCCGCGTAAATCGCGGTTTTTTTTATTTTTGGCTCCATATTTCATGCCGGCTGGCTTTATTTGTATGCCGGATTCCCTTTCCGGTGCGTGTCCGCTGTCCCTTTCATTTTCTGAAAAACGCTCTATATATTTACAAAACCCTATCACCGGTGTTCTTATGCGTATGGTAGAATATGGGCGAAATACTAGATTTCATATGAGGAGGGACTTTAATGGGAAATCTTGCGTGGAGAAATGGAAAATGGGTAAAGGCCGCCTTGCTGACGGCTCTGGTACTGCCGTTGTTTGCGGGATTCACAGGCGGGCTCCAGCCGGCCTATGCCGAGGGTCCGGGCGACCCGGCGCCTTTCATTGAAGCGAAGATCGTCAACGAGAATGCAGGCAAAAAGGTTCTTTTCGACAACACGCACGCCCAAACGGCGGGAGCGGCGGACTGGGTGATTGACGGGGGCTTTTCGGATTTTGGCCAAGCGCTGGCAAACGACGGCTACTATGTAAAGGAACTGCGCAAGTCTGCCGCTTTTACTTATAATGATTTGAAGGATTACGACGTGTTCGTTATCGCGGAGCCGAACATTCCGTTCAAGACGAGCGAGCAGGACGCCATGGAGCAGTATATCCAGGAAGGCGGAAGCATCTTCTTTATCGGCGACCATTATAACGCGGACCGCAACAAGAACCGCTGGGACGGCTCGGAGGCAATAAACGGATACCGGCGCGGTGCCTGGGAAGATCCGGCCAAGGGGATGACCGCGGAAGAAAGAAGCTCGGCCGCCATGCAAAATATCGCCGGCTCCGATTGGCTGGCGGACAATTTCGGCGTCCGGTTCCGCTACAATGCGCTTGGCGATATAACGGCGAATCAGATCGTCCAGTCCGGGCAGGCATTCGGCATTACGGAAGGCGTGTCGGGCGTGGCCATGCATGCCGGCTCGACACTCGCCATCATTGATCCGTCCAAAGCCAAAGGGATCGTCTACGTTCCCGAAACGAACGAGTCCTGGGGAAGCGCCGTCGACCAAGGGGTCTATAACGGCGGAGGGATTGAAGAAGGGCCTTATGTTGCCGTCTCCAAGGCCGGTGCCGGCAAAGCCGCATTTATCGGCGATTCGTCGCCGGTCGAGGACGCCACTCCGAAATATCTGCGCGAGGAGACAGGCGCAAGGAAAACGACATACGACGGCTTCAAGGAACAGGATGACGGCCTGCTGCTTGTGAATTTGATCAATTGGCTGTCCGAGAAGGAGAGCTATACGAGCCTGGAGCAAGTAAGCGGCCTGCAGCTCGACCAGCCAACGGCGCTGCTGCCGACCGAGTCTCCCGCAGCATCTACGGAGCCGCAGCCGGAGCCTTGGTCCGCCCCGGCGGCCGGGTATAAATGGCATGACCGTTCGACCTTCAAGCCGGGTTCCTACGGCGGACCTGCTAGCAGCGCGAATGCCGCGTACAGCTTCGTCCATCAGGCGCAGCTGCCGAACGCGGCCGATTTTCAAATTCGCGTAGCCGCAGATAATCTGCCTGCCAATACCACGGTATCGGGCTTCGGCGCGGGCATTTATTTGACCGGCGGCGCGCAGGTAGCTCTTATCCGGAATGAAGACGGCACATGGCCGGCAGCTTATGGCTACAGCGCCGCTTTCAGCTTGACCTCTGACAGCAGGGGGCATGCTTTCAAGGACCTGACGGTCCGGATCAAGCCGGGGACGAACGGAACGGCGAACCTCCGCCTCAGACAGAACGGCACGAACCTGCTCACGCAGACCGTGACACTGGCAAACGTGCCTGCGGAGCCGCTGCCGGAGGAGGAAGGACCGATTCCGGCAGCGGTCACCATAGCAGAAGCCCGTATGAAGGCGGAAGGATCGACCGTTACGGTGGAGGGAGTGATCACGACCGAGCCGGGTGCTTTTGGCGGACAAGCCTTCTATCTTCAGGATGAGACCGGCGGCATCTATGTGTTCCAAAGCGCCAGCGGCTATCATCTGGGCGATGTCGTGAAGATTACGGCGCCTCTTGCCGTTTATAATACCGAGCTTGAGCTTGCGGATTTGATTGCAATCGAGAAGACGGGCACGGCACCGCTGCCTGGCCCGGTCATGGCGGAAGCGGTGAGCGATGCCAATCAAGGGCAGCTGCTTCAGCTGCAGGATGTGACGATCCGCAATATCATCAGCGCAACGCCTGCGGGTTCTTTTGAATTCGACGCGGTGAACGGCGGAGTCAGCAATCATGTGCGCGTCGATGTGCGGACGGGAGTTGCGCTTGCCGATTTTCCGTATCAGGAAGGAGCTGTGGTAAATGTAACGGGCGTCTCGGCTATTTTCAGAGGGCTCTACCAGTTGAAGCCAAGAGGACTCGGCGACTTCACAGCGGTGCAGTCGGATACGGAAGCGCCGACGACATCGGCTGCGCTTTCCGCGGCTCCTAACGCCGAAGGATGGGTGAATCAGGATGTGGAAGTTGCGTTAACCGCTGCAGATGACACGGCCGGAACCATAACGACGCAATATGCCGTTGACGGCGGTGCATACACCGCCTATGCGGGTCCGTTCACCGTCACAGAGGAAGCGCGGCATACGGTCGGCTATTTCTCTACGGATGCGGCCGGCAACGCGGAAGAGGCGAAATTCATTCAGGTGAACGTGGATAAGACGCTTCCTGCCGCTGAACTGACCCAGTCGGGGCAGGCTGTAGGCGATGTGCTTGAAACAGCTGTTCTGACCTTTGAATTGGTTTCATCCGACGGGCTCTCCGGAATAATCTCAGAGCAGCTGCTGCTGGACGGCACAGAGATTGCGAGCGGGGAGACGGTACAGGCATCGGAGCTGGGGGTGGGCGCTCACTCGGTAAGCTACAGCGTTGTGGATGCCGCAGGAAACGTCTCGGCTGCCAGCCATCCCTTCCAGGTTACAGGCAAGCCACTGGCGACGGGCGTTCCAGGCAAGCCGGTGCTGTCGAGCAACAACGGTTATGATACGGGCCTCCGGGACGGCAGCTATACGGTTACGATGAATGTATGGTGGGGGAATAACGGCACCATATTCAAGCTGTACGAGAACGGTGAGCTGATCAGCACGCAGAATCTGACGGACAGGACGCCAGCCGCGCAAACCGTGAATACCGATATTGCCGGCAAGGCGAACGGGACTTACCGTTATACAGCGGAGCTTGGCAACGCCTACGGAACGACGATGAGCGATACGCTGGTCGTGACCGTGACGGATGCGTCCCCCGGCAAGCCGGTGCTGTCGCAGGACAATTGGGACGGAGACGGCAAATATAACGTAACGATGAATCTGTGGTGGGGAACGAATGCGGCCGGGTACCGGCTGTATGAAAATGACAGACTTATCGATTCGCAGCAGCTGGAGGAGCACACGCCGAACGCACAGCATGCCGTGACAGCGATTGACGGGCGTACTGCGGGAACGTATACGTACCGCAGCGAGCTTGTCAACGCCGCAGGCGAGACAACAAGCGAGGCGATTACCGTCGTCGTAAGGTAGCGCGCAGCGTGCGGAAATACTGCCTCCTTAAAGGCGAGTAAGATTAGATGCCTGCGCGGCGCAGTGGGAGCACGCCACGAGGTACATCAAAGAGCATCCCATTAGACGCCGAGCTAAAGAAACCGTCCGTTCCGCAGCAGGCGGAACGAACGGTTTCTTCTCTTAAACCAGTTTCTTCCGGATTGCCCCGGAGAGATAATCGATGATCGTGATCATGATTACGATGCCAAGCAGAATGATGCCGACGCGGTCCCAGTTGCGCGTACTGAGTGCAAAGATAAGCGGTGTGCCGATGCCGCCGGCACCGATGACCCCCAGTATCGTGGCGGAGCGCAAATTGATCTCGAACCGGTACAGCGTATAGGACAGGAAGCCCGGAAGTACCTGTGGAATGACAGCGAACCATAGCAATTGGAGCCGATTGGCGCCCGTCGCAATCAGCGCTTCCACCGGACCGCCGTCGATACTCTCGATCTCGTCGGCGAACAGCTTGCCCAGCATCCCGACCGAATGCAAGCCAAGCGCCAGAGCGCCTGCGAAGGAGCCGGGCCCGACCGCCTTGATGAACAGGATCGCCATGACAATCTCGGGAAAGGTCCGGATGAAGCTGAGAATGATTTTCCCCGTGCCGGACACTGTCTTGTATTGGCTCATATTGGCAGCCGCCCAGAATGCGAACGGAATGCAGATCACGGTGGAGATAAAAGTGCCCAGGACGGATATCGCGAGCGTATCCAGCAGACCGCGCAGCAGATCCTCGCCATCGGGCAAATAGACGAAGTCCCAGTCCGGCGAGAATATGCCGGTCGTGATCGACTTCGTAATCTGCCAGGCCGTCTCCTTGATCCCCGTGAACGGAATACCGGTGAAAGCCCATATATAGACGGCCGCAAGCGCCGCATAGATAAGCCAGCGATATCGGCTGCGTCGCGGTTTGCGGAGTCGTTGTGCTTCTGTTTTCGTCGTCATAGCAGCTTCTCCCTCAGCTTGGTGCTCGCATAATCGATCAGCAGCACGACAGCCAATGTGAAAAGAATAATAACGCAAGTCTTGTCATATTCCAGGAAGCCGAGCGTTACATCGTAGTAATGGCCGATCCCTCCGGCACCGACGAGCCCAAGTACCGCAGCAGCCCGAACGTTAATCTCGAAGGTATACAGCGTAAACGAGACAAAATGCGCCTGAATCTGCGGCACGACGCTGTACATGATACGCTGCGAGCGGTTAGCGCCAACGGCGGTCATCGCTTCCAGCGGTCCGCGGTCGATTCCTTCGAGCGCCTCATAGGTCAGCTTGGCGATCAGGCCCAGCGAGAAAACGGCGAGAGCCAGGATGCCCGGCACGGGACCGATGCCGAAAATGGCAACAAAGATCGCCGCAAGCAGCAAATCCGGAATGGTGCGGACCAGACTAAGCAGGAAGCGGATCGGGTAGAAGAGCCACCCGGTTCCGGCGATATTGCTTGCGCATAGCAGGGCGACAGGAACGGCCAGAACGGCGCCGATCGTCGTGCCGATAACTGCCATGCGTATCGTCTCCAGCATGGCAGCCACAATATTATCGAAATACGACCATCTCGGCGGAAACATTTCGCGAAGCAGATCCAGCATATTCGGCAGGCCTTTGACAAGCTCGCCAATCGTCGCTTCGGTCCTCGCGGCGCTTCCCCACAACGCCGCCAGCACGACTGCCGCCGTCAAGTAATGCTTATATCTTCGGGGCGGCTTCGGACGCTCTGCACGGGGTTGTGCGCTTGCTTTCACATTCGCCTGCAGGCTCATACGACAAGCTCCCCGAGCAGCTCGTCCGTCATAATGGGTCTGCCGTAAATTGCGGCGAACCTTTCATCCGTCGCTTCCGATACGGGCCCGTCGAAGACGACTTCGCCTGCCCGGAGCCCGACAATCCGCGTTGCATATTCCCGGGCCAGATCGATAAAGTGAAGGTTAACGATCGTCGTAATGCCAAGCTCCTGATTGATTTTTTTCAAATCGTCCATGACCTGCTTCGTCGTCAGCGGGTCGAGGGAGGCAACAGGCTCATCGGCCAAAATAATTTTCGCTTCCTGCGCAAGGACACGGGCAATCGCAACGCGCTGCTGCTGTCCCCCTGACAGCTCGTCCGCCCGGGAATAGGCCTTCTCCACAATATTGACTCTCTCCAGCGCCTTGAAGGCCAGGTTGACGTCATGCTCCGGGAAGCGGCCAAGAATGGTCCGCAGCGTGGAATGGTAGCCAACCCGGCCGGCCAGCACGTTGCGGAGGACGGTCGAGCGCTTGACCAGATTAAAGCTCTGGAATATCATGCCGATATCGCGGCGGATCATCCGCAGCTGCTTGCCGCTCGCCTGCGTGATCGAACTGCCGTCGATCAGGATGTCGCCTCCGGAAATATCGTGCAGCCGGTTGATCGAGCGGAGAAGGGTGGATTTGCCTGCCCCGGACAGCCCGACAACCGCGACGAACTCGCCTTTGCCGAAGGTCAGATTGATGCCGTTTAGTCCCTTTGTCGCGTTCGGATATGTCTTGTACACGTTGCGCAGCTCTATCATGCTTAAGTTCCTTCCTTTTCGTTAGAGAGTCGTAACAATGGGACAAGCCAGCACGCGCGCCGTAAGCGAACGTACTGGCTTGTCCAGCCGGGTGCAGAACCGGCTTGCCGCAAGAGGCGGGAGAGCTTACTCGGTTTTCACTTTTTCCCCATATTGGCGGACAATCTCGAATACGCTGTCGTCGGATTTGACATAGCCTTCGTGCGTATAGATCTCCTTAATAATGTTGTGGCCTTCCGGATCGGTGCCGATATCGATGAACGCCTGCTGAATTTTCGCCGTCCAGTCCGCGTTCATATCGGAGCGGACCGTTACGGTGTCGTTCGGTATCGGCTCGGTGAAAGCCAGGACGCGGGTATCCTTGAATACATCCGGATAGTCCTTCAACACGGTATTGCGCGCATCCTGAAAAATAGCGGCAGCGTCCACATCCCCGTTCAGCAAAGCAATTACGCCCTGGTCATGGCCTTTCACCGTAACCGGCGTTACGTCGCTCAGCGGATCGATGCCGTTATCCATCAGCTTGCCTGCCGGCCACACGTAACCGGCCGACGAAGTGACATCCTGATAGGCGATACGTTTGCCCTTCAGATCCTTTACTTCTTTGATATCAGAATCCGCCTTGACGATGATCATCGACTTGTAGAAATCAACCAGTTCGGCCGTCGGAGCGCCGGTGTTGTCGTCAACGCCGAAACGCTGCGCCTGCAAAATAATATTGGCCGCCCCTTTGTCTTTGGCAATGACGTAAGCGGTAGGGGGGAGGAATCCCACGTCTACCTGCTTGGAAGCCATAGCCTCAATAATCGTGTTGTAGTTGGTGGACACACTCACTTTTACCGGGATGCCCAATTTGTCGCCCAGCAGCTTCTCCAGCGGTTTCGCCTTCGCCTCCAGCGTATCGGCGTTCTGCGAAGGAACGAATTGAACGGTCAGCGTTTCGGGAACATAGCCTTCGGCTGACTTGCTTGCTTCAGTCGTATCGGCAGGGGCAGAAGTCTCTTCGTTCGTCACCGCAGGCGCTGCGGAGTTGCCGCCATTATTGTCGGCGGTGCCGTTGTTGGCGCCGCAGGCGCTAAGCAATAACGCGGACAGCAGCAGCGGAAAAGCAAGAACATGCATTTTTCTCAATTCAAACCCTCCAGATATTTACTTTTTTTCTTACACTTGTCTACTATAAAATACTTTTATTAACTGTTGGTAATCGCCAGAAGAAGGGTTTGTAAATGTTGGAAAATAACCGGGGGGACTATTGCCAAGAGGGATGGGAGGGGGGCCGGATGCAATCAGACCAACTCGGCAGCTATAGCAGGGAAGCACGGCTGACCGACAAGCAAAGCGCCGCCCGGTTCACCGGGCGGCGCTGATTTTATAATGCATATGCTGTTAAGCGATGAACAAATACTTGCACCCGTTAGTTTTTCACCTTCGGACAGTTAGAGCAGTATTCTTCGACACTGGAGACCTCATAGTAGAAGCAGCAGGTTTTGCGGACCCGCATAGGCGTATCAGTGACAGTCGAGGAAACCGGTTTGCCATAAAAGGGGCTCAGCGGATTTTGTTTTTCCCCGAACAGGGCGCCAGGAGCCTGCTGAATCAGGTATTGAAAGTCTGCCCGGCCGCGGGCTTGCTCCTGCTGATCCCCGCTTGCGCGGATTCGTTTCTCGTAGAGCGAAAACACACGAACCGCGGCATTCTCCCATAAAATCGGTTTGGGCACCTTGGCCACGCCAGACATGACCTGTATGAGTTTGCCCAGATTACCGGCGAAATAACTTTGAATTACCGTATCGCGCCAAGCATGCCGTTCGCTTGCTTCGGGCATCGCCGCATTGACATCGTCGAGACTGACAAGCTCCAGCCAGGAGAGGCCAGGGGTCGATTCGAGCAAGCAGTTCCCGGCCGATAAATCCAGCCCCCTGTTGTACGCGGACATGGCGTACAGCAGCGGAGCGGCGGTTAAGAAGGCATATCTTTTCATAAACTGCGAAGCTGTAATCATCCGCGAGGGGGACTGCAGCTGCACAGTCAATAGATCCAGATAATCGGAGCATCTCGCTTCATCGAGCAGGTCCGACACTCTCACCGAATTCCTATGACGGGTCGGGGCATGCTCACACATGCCAAAATGTCCGCTCAAGTAATTCCATTCCTCCTGCGTGAGCCGGGACTGCATGTTCATTCCCCCTTTTGGATTCCAGGCTCAAACGGACTTAGTTAAGCGCATCAGCAATCTGATCGACAACCAAATTGATGGCAATTGGCCCATAATAACCGATCCACTGCGCTGTATTCTCCACATAGACGTGGCTCGACGTCACTGCACCGAGATTTTTCCAGATTGAAGTGTTTTGAAATTCTGCCGTCAGTTCCTTATTTGTATCGTCCTGGAGCAGAAACATGTGATCGGCAGCGAGCTCCGGCATAACTTCAAGCGAAATCATCGTGCTTGTATCTGTGCTGTTGACTGCCATTTTGGGAGGAGTCAGACCCAGGTCATCGTATAAAATTTGTGCGGTTCGATGCGATGTCGTATGCAGACGAATCATTTTATCCCTGGGCCGGATCAGAGCGACCGTTTGGTCTTTCAATTTGTCGGCCAATACGGTCTTCAGGTCGCTCACTTTCTGTTTGTAATCATCAACCAGCTTCTGCGCCTCTTCCGGCTGATGCAAAATTTGCCCGAATTTCAACAGTACAGTCCGCCAATCCTCGTTGCGCTCCAGCACAAGCGTCGGTGCGACTTTCTGTAAATCGTCATAGATCTTGTCATGGAACTCAGTCGCGATAATGAGATCCGGCTGGAGTCCGATGATTGCTTCCAGATTCGGTTCCACATATGTTCCGACTAATGTGACATTGTTCATCTTTTCGCCTAAATATTCAGGGAGCGCATTGTCGGTTTCGGCCACTACGCTGCCAAGCGGCTGCTTGCCCAGTGCCAGCATTTGATCCGCATACTGGACGTCCAGCACGACGATTTTCTCCGGTACCTTATCGAGTGTGATCTCGCCCCGTAGACCCTGAATGGTCACCGGTGCCGCCGGTGCGGGCTCCGCTGGGGCGTTGGTGTTTCCAGCCCCGTCAGTATTGGATTGCGTTTGATTCGCCGCAGCTTCTCCAGTATTATTGCCGCCTTGATTGGTACTGCTCGAGCACGCCCCCAGGAACATAACCAAAGCTGCCAACAAGCTAATGGTCCATACAAAATTGATTTTCCGATACATACAACAAGCCCCTCCGTTTTCTAATTGATAATGATATTCAACATCACTTACAACACTATAACGACTCAGGCTGTCCTCAGCAATGGATGCTTGCGACAACCGCAATGGATTATGGCGACACGAGAAGATGCGGCTGTTGCCGTTCTCCGAGAGCGCGGCAAGTTCCTTCGACCCGTGAAATATAAACAAGTATGAGGGAGAGTTAACCTTTCTTCTATTACAAAAAAACACTGTTGAGGATCGGCGGATCCGGATTCAACAGTGTTTGTATAAGAAGCGAATTGACGCATCGCCCGTTATAGCTTGCGCTTTACGACAAAACAGGCTGTTTTGCATTGAGAAACACTTCCGCCACCTGGTCCACCACCCGATTCATCGCAATAGGGCCGTAATAGGCAATCCACATGCTCACTTTGGCGTGATAAACGTGATGCTGCTGCACGGCCCGCAGACTTTTCCAGGTAGTCGTATTCTGAATCTCATCCGACCATGTTTGAAATTTGTTGTCGGTCAAAACAAAATAATGGTCGGCGTCCAGCTCCGGCAGCCCCTCCAACGAAATCATGGAGCTGGTCCGTTTGCGCTGTACGGCTTGCTTCGGCGGATGCAGCCCCAGATCGCTGTATAAAATCGCCGCCGTACGGTGAGCGCTTGTATGCAGCCTTATATTGTTATCCCGCGGACGAATTACGGTTACCGACTGTCCATGCAGCTTCGCTGCCAGAACCGATTTCAGCCTGCCGACTTTATGTTTGTACTGCTCCAGAACCTGCTCCGCCTCCAGTTCCTTGCCCGTAATACGCCCGATGATTCGCAAGGTTTCTCTCCAGTCGCGGTTCCGCTCAAACATGATGGTCGGCGCTATTTGCGCGAGGCTTGCATAAATATTCCTCTGGAACTCGGTGCAAATGATCAGATCGGGAGCCAAAGCACGAAGTGCTTCCATATCGGGTTCATCCTTCGTCCCCAAGGTCCGGAGCGCGTGCTGCTTGCCGATCAGATACTCGGGAAAGCTGCTTGGATCCCCGCTCACCATGACGCTTCCGGCCGGCTGTTCTCCCAATGCCAGCATATGGTCCATAAACTGGGGGTCCAGCACGGCAATTTTCCCAGGCTGCCGCTGAAGCGCAAGCTCGCCTTTAAGATGAATGACCGTACGAAATGAGCGGCGGATCGCAGTATCCAGCGGATCTGTCCATGCCTTCTTTTCATTGCGGTCTGCCGCCGGCTGAAGCTTGATCACTTCATTATTATCCGGTTCATCTTCTCTGGACTGCAGCATCCAATCCCGATACGTGCTAGGTGAAACGCCCGTAGAACGTTTAAATAACCGGCTGAAATAGTAGCTGTCCACATAACCGACTGCTTCGGCGATATCCTTGAGCCCTGCATTCGTATCCAGGAGCAGTTCCTTGGCCTTGTCCATGCGCACCTGCAGCAGATAGTCGATCGGCCCAAGCGCCAGCCGCTTTTTGAACAACCGCTGGATCGTCCGGGAGCTGCAATTCAAGAGCGCCGCAAGTGTGTCTGCTGTGATCGGCTGGGCATAGTTATTATCCATGTATCTTGCTGCATGCAGCACCAAATCGGGTGAAGCCTGCTCCAGTCCATCATGCTGCAATTGCTCCATCAGCTCGCAAACGAACTGATAAAATAACGATTTCACCCGCAGCTTCGCCATCGCTCCAGGCTGGTTCCATTCCTGCTCCATGCGGGACAAGGCAGCGAACAGGGGGGTTGCATGAATGGCCGCAAAACCATATTGGATATCAAACGGTTCCGTGCGGTCCAGCAGCTGAAGCAGATCCTGACTGCATGGCAGCGGCAGAGCGGCTTTATACTGAATCATATAATATTCCAAATGTTCGGCGATATCCGTAATAGCAAGAACTGTGTCTTTGCCGGCGTGGCAAACATATCCGTTCTCCACAAGCTGCTCCTCTCCGTTCAGCAGCAGCCGGGCACGGCCTTGTATCGTGTAAAGCAAAGTGCTTGCTGGGAGCCGGGATGCGTACAGCTGCCCGCCGATCGGCAGCTCGGTACGCTTCACCTCCATTATTTTCAACGCTGCATGGTTCCAAAGTAAAAGATGGTCTTCCACAATCATAATAGGCTATCAACTCCTGAAGAGGGGATGGAGGATGAATAATAATGATAATCAATATCATTGTTATTATACAATAAAACGGATGAGATAGGGGTAAAGAAAGTATTCACATCAAAGACCCCCGACACGAGGGGAGTGAAGCTTGGCGATGGACAATCGGCCGCAATCGAAGTATTTGCCGAAACCGGTTGATTACAGGGCGACTACATCACAGGTCGCTGAGCGGGCGACTATATCGCAGCCTTATATTTTTCGTTTCTTCCCGACGAAAGAAGAGCTGCTTATGAATGCACTGGAGGTTTCGTGGTCACGTGTTATTGAATCTTTCCGCCTGGTGGTAGAATCCGCTTCTGCCGAGAAACTCGAAACGGATCTTATTAACGCTTATGTAAAAATTCTTGAAGAATACCGCAATGAGGTGCTTCTTCAGATGCAGGCACAGACGATCCAGGAAGAATCCATTCGGGAAACCATGCGCCATGGATTTCGGGAAGTCCGTCAAATCGTGCTGAATGCATTCCGCAAGGCAGAAATTGCGAATCCCGAAGAAAAAACGATGTTATTTCTCGCAAGAGGAATGTTATGCAATATTGCGGATACGATTAGTTTGCCCGAACTTAAAGAAACCTAATGGACGAAATCTTTAAGCAAAAAAAACTCTATTTTAGTGATTGACCAATCAATAACTGAATGATATGATGAATTCAAGTTAGTGATTGACCAATAACTAAACCATAGAAAAGAGGAAATTATAATGGAAAAAGCAATAGTAATTGGCGCAACGGGCGGGACGGGAGCAGCGATTACGGAGGAGCTGGTCAAACGGGGGATACGAACGATTGCCTTTGGGCGTTCACGCGAGAAATTGGAACGGTTTGCCGATAAGCTTGGCAATCCCGCGCATTTGACGCTTGCCGTAGGGGACGCAATGCGCCCTGACGATATTGCAGCTCAAGCAGACGGCGCGGACGTATTGTTCCATTGCGCGAACGTTCCTTATCACGAGATGGCAAGCAAGCTGATTCCGCTGGGCGAATCGGTGATGGAGGCGGCAGAGAGGCTTGCGATTAAAGTGGTCGCGATTGACGGAATCTATCCTTATGGGAGAAAACAGATGGATCTTGTGACAGAAGAGCATCCCAAGCAGCCGCATACGAAAAAAGGAAAAGTCCGCATGGACTATGAACGGATGCTGTTCAGCAAGCGGTGGAGCAGGTCCAAGGTCATGATTGTCCGCTTGCCTGATTATTATGGACCAACAGCTAACGAGGCTTCGTATCTGGGTTCAACCCTGGAGGCCATCGCTATCGGTAAAATGGCTTTTTTCGTCGGCAACATGCGTGTTCCACGTGAATTCATCTACTTGCCGGATGCGGCCGCCATGGTTGCCAAGCTGGCGGACAAAGATTTTGCTTACGGCCAGAACTGGAATATACCGGGAGCCGGGCTCATATCGGGACGAGAGATCGTACGGATTGCGCAGGCGGCTAGCGGCCGTGTTAAACCGGTCATTCCTCTGAAAAAATTAGGTTTATCGCTGCTGGGCATGGGCGTGCCCGTCATGAAAGAAGTTGTGGAGATGCTTTATTTAACCGAAGAGCCGCTGACGCTGAGCGGAGACAAATTCAAACGGTTAATCGGGCCTATCACCGCGACGCCGTTCCAGGAAGGCTTGACCACGACAATAATGGCATTGCAGGAGAGCCAATCATCCCTTGCATAACGGTAATTGATTAACCAATAGCAATACAGGCGATTCCATCAAGCGGGAGGAAGGCGTGGCAGAGTGAAGAGCGGGATTCGCCTTTACACATAGCCGGGATCTCGTATAGGATAAGGATAGGGAGCCTCCGCCTTAAGACGGGGTAAGAAGCTTCCCATCCTTTATTCGGCTTGTTTATAAAAGATGCTGAAAATTCGAGATGTAAGGAAGTTTCAAATGACACTTTCCAAGGCGCAGGAGGCAGTCAATCAATTTACCAGGTTTGGTATTATCGGGGTTTGCAACGGGGCACTCGACTTGCTTGCATTAAATCTGCTGCTGTGGATTTGGCATGGACACACGGTGCTGGAGCTCACGCTCATCAATACCTTTGCTTATGGGCTGGCCGTTCTGAACAGTTATTACTGGAATTCACGAATAACCTTCAAGAATGAAGCCTCATACTCAACGAAGGAAAAAATAAAATTTTTCGCCCAGGCTGCTGTAAGCTTGGTCATCAGCAATCTCGTATTTGTGATATCTGCCCGAATGCTGGGGCATTATGCTATTCCCTCGTGGATCATCGACAATACATCGAAGGGGTTGTCCATGCTTCTGTCTTCAACCTGCAGCTTCTTTTTTATGAGATATCTGGTATATAAGTAATAACAGCACGCTATAAATGAATGTGAACTCAAGCGGAATACCGCTTGAGTTTTTTTGTTTTGGTTAACAAAAACATGCTGGATAACGGCAGCTTCAAAGCTGTAAGTCCGCCTATTCTTCGCTGGAAGAGAGGCTGGCTTGCTCCATGTCATACCGCTGCTTTTTCCAGGCTTGACCCCATTTGTGCATTTCGTTAAGCACATGCTCAAATTTCCTGCCTTGTTCCGTTAAGGAATACTCTACGGCAACAGGAGCTGTAGGTAAAACGTGTCGATCAATGATGCCGTTATGCTCTAAATGTCTCAGGATATCCGTCAAGGATTGGGTACTGATGCCGCCTAAACTTCTTCGCAAGCGATTAAACCGTTGTGGTCCTCCATGCAGCTCACCGATCACGAGGAACGCCCGCTTGACCCCGATAATTTCCAAAACTTCGCCTATTGTCATCGTGCAATCTTGATAGATTTCATCTTTTTCAGAAAGCATACTCATTCCGTCATCCCCCTAACTAAATGTAAGTAAGTCTATAATTCAAGACAATGTCAAAAAAAATTGCCTACTTTTATAATTGATCTAAAGTAATTATAATTGCAACATTACAAGCAATCAACAGGATGGAGGTAGAAGTCTGGCTGAGGCCTTTTTGGCTAATGTGTATTTTGAGATGAAAACTAATTTAATAAAGGGGACTTTACCATGTCGAATACGGTAAAAGCCATTATTGGTCCACTGGTTGCGATTATTGTCGGAATGTTCATGGTGTTATTAAATATGACAGCACTCAATGTAGCGGTTCCTAACTTGGTTGAAACCTTCAACAGCTCACTGCCCGTTGTGCAATGGTCCATTACCGGTTATATCCTGGCAGAAGCAGCCATTATTCCATTGGCCGGGTGGCTATCCGATCGGTTCGGCGCAAAGCGCATGTTTCTGATAGCAATCGTGATGTTCTCCATCACTTCTATTCTCTGTGTGTTTGCCGTAAATGTGGAGCAATTTATTTTATTCCGCGTGCTTCAAGGATTGGGCGGTGGCATTGTTATGCCGATCGGCATGACAATGATCTTTCGCATCAGCCCGCCAGATAAGGTCGGCACCGTGATGGCAATGATGGGCGTTCCTGTCCTGATCGCTCCGGCAATTGGCCCTGTTCTTGGCGGCTGGCTGGTGGAATACGCCAGCTGGCAGTTTATATTCTGGGTCAATGTCCCAGTGGGAGTCCTCGGTATCTGGATTGGTCTGCGTTATCTGCCTAATCTCGTGCAACAAGTTGCGCCCAGACTTGATATTCTTGGGATGATATTCGGTCCGCTCGCGTTTGCTGCCTTGGTCTACGGTGTCAACCAAGGGGGAGATTCAGGTTGGACTTCCTACCAAACCATAACCGGACTTTCCATTGGTACAGCAGCTTTACTGATTTTTATCATGGTTGAACTTCGCCTCAAGGAGCCACTGCTTGAACTGCGCGTTTTTCGCACTTACGCCTTCACAAGTGCGATTATTCTTCTGTGGATAACATCGATTGCCTTCTACGGCATTCTGTTTTTGAATCCCGTTTTCCTTCAGCAAGTCAAAGGTTATAGCGCCTTCGATACAGGTCTGCTTCTGCTTCCGCAGGCTCTCGTATCCGTGGTCTTCATCCAAGCAGGTGGACGTCTGTTCGACCGGTTCGGTGTGAAACCTTTGGTTATTATAGGAATGGCGATCCTAAGTCTGGGCGCATATCTGTTATCAAATCTGTCCGCAGAGGGCAATGAGTGGCAAATGATTGTACCCTTGCTGCTGTCTGGCGCTGGGCAGGCGCTGTTCGGTATGTCGCTGAATGCCTACATCATGAAAGTGGCACCGCAAGAATTGATCAGTCGCGTAACTTCGCTCACGAGCGCTTCACAGCAGGTGATGGGGTCTTTTGGCATAGCAGGCTTTGCGACATTATTATCAAGCAAACTATCGGAGAATACGGGTTCCGGTTCTCTGACTCAGGTCTCTTCGATTTCAGATGCTTTTAGTACAACTTATATCGTTGTGATGGTTGTGACAATTCTCGGAATCATTCTGGGATTTATGATGCGCAAGCCAGAAGCGAAACTGCCGCAAAATATGAAATGAGTCCCGATGATTAGCCGGTGGACCTATAGTGGCTGCATCATATCCATCCATGTATCATGACAGCTGTGAAACTCAAGCAGAACGCCGCTTGAGTTTTTTTGTTTTGGTTAACAAAAAACCGGTTGCATAACTCCAGCTTCAAAGCTGTAACATCAACGATAGCGAATCGAATCTTGATGGTCAGTAAACCTGCCATAAAGAGCGGGGGAAAGATCAACGTTTGTAAAAAGAAAGAAGGGGATATTTTCCTTTCGTCGAATTATCGTTTGGAAAGATGCTGCCGTTGACCCTTGTTCAGAACCGCTGTCTGTATCCTATTAATTGGAAGGAGTGAAGAACGATGCTGGAAGATAAGACTCGAGCAAGTGCCTCTGCAACAAAGTTAAGGAGATGCGGGATCAGGACCGTCCAGTGGAAAATCTTATTGTCTTCAATGCTCGCAGCCGCTGTGTGTTATATGTGCACCGGCTGTGAATTATCTGGCCAGACAGGAAAGAATAAGCCTGCTGCTCAAGACGAATCTGCCATATCCATTGTCATTAGCAGCCTCGGCATGACCTTTCCCGATGGAATGGATGAGAACGACAATCCATATTTGAGCTATATCGAGACCAAGAATGATTTGGATATCAAGGTAACCACACCTCCTCCGGAAGTCTATGAGGAGAAGCTGGATGTCATTATGTCGTCAGGCAATTTGCCGGATTTGCTCCATACCTACGATCCTGTCTGGTTTAATCATTATGCCAAGCAGGGAAGCTTTATCCCCCTCGATGGGCTGATTGATCAATACGGACCCAATCTCAAGAAGAAAATTAAGGATGAGGTATGGGACAGAGTGCGATACAACGGGAAAATCTATGCCATCCCCAGCTTGAACGAGGTCATTGGCAATGAGATTATGTACGCCCGCAAGGATTGGCTCGATCGGGTGGGGATGAAGCCGCCTGTCACATTGGAGGAATATTACAACGTTATTAGAGCTTTCACCAGGGATGATCCCGATGGCAACGGCAAAGCAGATACAGTGGGACTGACCCTGATGACCGACATGAGCCGGTCTGCCCCTTTCTTCGGGGCATTCGGCACGCAGCTGGACTCCTGGTTCGAGAGGGATGGTCAGCTCGTGAATGGCAGCATTATGCCGGAAACCCGGAAAGCGCTTGCCTTTCTCGCCCGTTTGTACCAAGAGGGGCTGCTCGATCGCGAGTTTCCCTTAAATTTGCATAACAACTTATATGAGAAGGTAGAGAATGGCAAGGTTGGGCTGTTCTCGGCGACCTGGTACGACACCCGCGGTCCGATTGCCGCCAATATGAAAAAAGATCCGGATGCGGAGTGGATTGCCCTGGATTATCCTACAGGTATCCATGGAGAGAAGGGAATAAAAAATCAGGATAATATACGCGGTTACAACGTCATCCCTGTGGGGACGAAACATCCGGAGCTGGTTATCAGGATGCTTGATTTTATAGCAGGCGACTACAAGAACCTGAAGCTGGGATTTGAGAATCAGATCTGGACGATGGAGAACGGGCGGATGGTAACGGATTTTGCCATGCATGACAAGCATCTGTACAGAGGGATCTATCAATCATTAGTGGACGTGCCGGATCCTGAATTATTCAAGGAAAGGCTCGACTCGCTTGGCGATTTTCATCTGTATGACAATCTGCAGACGATTGAACAGAATCTCATCGAAAATGAATTTTACGGCATCCCCACACCGGCCATGAGCCAATACGACAAACAGCTGGGCGATCTGCAGGAGGGATTAATCCAAATCATTATGGGGATTCAGCCCCTGGAAGCGTTTGACTCATTTGTGGAGCAGTGGAGGCAGCAGGGAGGGGACGAGATAACCAAAGAGGTGAATGAATGGTACAGGAAACAAAGGGATGGCGAAAGGGGCAGGGAATGGGATGAATAAAATGCTGCGCTGGATCGCAGAACGTTATTCCAGAAATATACAGACTCGTCTTACCGGCTATTTTCTTCTTATCCTGCTTCCGCTGGTTGTTGTCAGTTTGTTTGCCATCGAGAAGTCAAGGGACATTCTCTACGAGCAAGCGGTTGAGCGAACGCAGGTCGCATTGTCCTCCACGATGGATTATATTGATCTCGCCTTGCAAAATGTAGAGGAGATATCCAGCGTTATTGCTGCCGATCCCAGCCTAATTGAACTGTTGAACAAGAATGACTCCAATCTGTCGCCGGAATCGATCCTCGACTTCTCGCTTATTCTCAAGCAGCTATCCAATTTGATTTCCGTCAATCGATTTGTCTCGGAAATTTCGATCTATCACCAGGCTTCCCATATGCTCATCTCTACTAATTTCGGAGGCCGCCGGATTTTATCGGAGCCTCAGCAGGAATGGCTGGTGGAGGCTTCCCGGAGCAACGGGACGGGACTTCGCTATATGCTGGCAGATGCGCATGTTGCGGAGGGGATGACGCTTGGCAGCTTGTTGAATGCCGATAGTCTATTTCTTGTCCGTTCCATGGACTTGTACAATTCGGACCGCAAATCCAATCTCTTGATTGTGACCTTTAACAAGAACAAGCTGCTGAGCGCCATCAAGACGCTGCTCCCGACGGCAAGCACCCGGATTGATTTGCAGAATGAGAGGGGCGAGGTGGTAGCGGGTACCAGCAGTTCAGAGAACATGAAGGAACAGCATATTTTGGACAACGAAATGGCCGTTACGATTGATTCTGAGTATTCACTCTGGCAGCTTACTCTGGTCCAGCCCAAGAAAGAATTGTATGAGGAGACCGACCAGCTGCGTATGTTTACCTATACGATTATAGTAATCAGTATCCTTCTGGCTGTTGGTATATCGTGGGTGGTATACAGCGGCATCGCCTCCCCCGTACACAGGCTGGCCCGCGGAATGAAGCAGCTCGGCAACGGCAAGCTGGATATCAGGCTGGAGAACAAACGGAAGGATGAATTCGGATTTCTGATCGATTCGTTTAATCAGATGACGATTTACCAGAAGCATCTCATCGAAGATCATTACGAGCAGCAGCTGCGGTTAACCACCACAGAGCTCAAATTTCTGCAATCTCAGATCAACCCGCATTTTTTATATAACACGCTGGATTCCATCTATTGGATGGCCAAAAACTACGATGCGGAGGAAATAAGCGAGATGGTCATGAACCTGTCCAGGTTCTTCCGTCTGAGCTTGAATAAGGGCAAAGAAGTGTTCACTATCGAGGAAAGCCTGGTCCATCTCCATTATTACATCCGGATCCAGCAGCTGCGTTTTCTGGACAATTTCACGGTGGAGTACCATATTGCGGAAGAGTGCGAAGCCGCACTGATTCTGAAGCTGATGCTTCAGCCGCTGGTGGAGAACGCCATACTGCACGGCATGGAGGGAAGATCCGGCGGAGGGCTGCTCAGCATCAGCAGCTGGGTGGATGACAAGCCGTTCTTAAACATCAGCATCCAAGATAATGGCTCCGGCATAGAGGGCAAGCGGCTTCACTACATTCAGAACGAATTGAAGAGGATGGGGCTGCGCAGCTTTCCCTCCCTGTCTCAGGATGAGGGAAACGTGAAGGATCTGTTCGGCCTGCGTAATGTGTATACCAGAATGCAGCTCTATTATGGCAAGCAGTCGGCAATGACGATCCGCAGTATTCAGGGAGAAGGGACAACTGTCACCCTCTCGATCCCCCTGGACCGCTGCAGGTAGATCTTCCGGCTTAAGCCCTGCTGCCACAAACAAAAGGAAGGGGAAGAATCCATATGAATTTGATGATTGTGGAGGATGAACCGCGCCTGCGCAATGCGCTGGCCCATAATATACGATGGGAGGAACATGGAATTGACCTGACAGGACTGGCATCTAACGGGCTGGAGGCGCTGCAGCTGGTGAAGCGCAATAAACCGGATATCATGATTATCGATGTGCAGATGCCCGAGATGGATGGATTGACCCTGGTCCGCAGGCTGCAGGAGCAGCAGGAAACGAAGTCCTTTATGAAGATGATTATATTGAGCGGACATGATAATTTCGCCTTCGCACAGGATGCGATGGAGCATGGGGTTTCCCGGTATTTGCTGAAGCCGGCAGGCGAAGACGAGATATTGGAGGCGGTTCTCGAAGCCAGGAAGCAGCTCCAGGAAGAGTGGGAGCAGTGGCAGAACAAGGCGGCGCTGGAGCAGAAGTGGAAGGATCATCTGCCTATCCTGCAAAATAACTTTTTTCAAAACTGGGTCAATGGAAAGCTTACCCCCCTGGAGGCATTAAAGCAAAGCAAAGATTTCTACATTGAACTGAAGGAAGACGACCAGATCACCGTAGCCGTTGTCGATCTCGATCCGATCCCCGACGATGAACACCTGCGGTTCACTCCTCAAGACAGGCCGCTGCTGCAATTTACGATGCAATGCATGGCAAACGAGTTATTATCCCATCCATCCTGCTGGGTCAGTACGGACGCCGACCATCATCTGCTGCTCGTGTTCATCGCGGAAGCCGATCAGTCTCCCAATGAAGCGATGCTTTTCTTTAATTCGGCGGTCGTCAAGCTGTTATCCCAGACGAAGGCTGTGCTCAAGCTTACAGCAAGCGCCGGCATCTGCTCCTCCGCAGGAAGCCTGGAGGAGATGGAGCTGCTGTATGCGCAAGCATGCAGAGCACTCCAGGAGCGGATGGTGTACGGACCTGATATTGCGATCCCGTATCGGGAGGTGCCTGAGCGCAGCCCGCATACTCAGTTGGCTCATCAAAGCCTGGAGAAGACATTGGAAATCGCGCTGGAAACCGCTGATGAGCACAAAGCGATGGAAGCATTGGCCGGTTTGTGGAAGGAAGGGACTAAACAATTCGAATCGGCAGATGAAGTGCATGAAGCGGTGCTGTATCTGAGCAGCTTGTTTGTCCGGATCATTCAGAAGCAAGGCTGGATGGTCAGAAATGTGGTCGGGGATGACTTCATCTATTTTCAAAATCTGAAGCTGCTTCAAACACAAGTGCAGACCTGGTCATGGTTAACGCGCATTGTGAGGCATATCACCGCCTTCAGGCATAATCAACGGAGGACGACCAGCAATCAAATGGTAAGAGAGATTCTGACGATACTGGATCAGGAAATCGACCAGGAAATAACGCTGCATACCGTTGCAGATCGGCTGTATGTCAATTCATCTTATCTAAGCCGGCTGTTCAAGCAGGAGATGGGGGTTGCCTTCTCCGCCTATGTGCTGGAGCGCAAGATGGAGCGGGCCAAAGCCATTTTGCAGGAAGGACTAAAGGTATATGACGCTGCCCGCCTGGTTGGCTATCGCGACGTCAGTTATTTTACCAAAGTGTTCCGCAAATACTGGGGCGTGAACCCCGGCGAATGTAAACCTTAAACGCCGGATACAAACCTGAATCCCTCTTCGACAGAGGGGTTCAGGTTTTTTTTCGATGCCGGCGCCAGTCCGAAAATTTCGAGAAACTAAACATCAGATTACCAGAAATAGTAATGACACTCGCCTACTCATTGTTGTGATCGGAGTCTACAATTTGAAGTACAACACCACTTAAAAGGGGGATTAATATGAAGCCTGCGACAGATAAGCTGACGCCAACCCATCCCCGCCGGAGCTATTGGATGCGGCTGTGGTCGGATATATGGCGGGAATGGGATCTGTACTTATTGCTGGTCCCTGGCATTTTGTTTATTCTGCTGTTCAAGTATACGCCAATGTACGGGATTATTATTGCCTTCAAGGATTTCAATATTTTCACCGGCTTTGCTGACAGTCCCTGGGTAGGAGGCAAGCATTTTGAGAAATTGTTTACCTCGCCTGATTTTGCCCTTGTATTCAAAAATACGGTGATCATCAGCCTGCTGAAAATCGGCATTTTGTTTCCTCTGCCCATCATCGTCGCACTGATGCTCAATGAGATGCGTCATGTCCTCTTCAAACGAACGGTACAGACCGTCATCTATCTGCCTCACTTCTTGTCATGGGTCATTGTCGGCGGACTGTTCATCGACCTCTTGTCGACGAACGGAGGAATTGTAAACAAGCTTCTGGCCGCCATGAATCTGGAGCCCATCTCTTTCTTTCTCGACAACAGCTATTTCCGCAGCGTACTGGTCGCTTCAGCGGGGTGGAAGGAGACGGGATGGAGCACCATTGTCTACCTGGCGGCTTTTTCCAACATTGATCCCATGCTCTACGAGGCTTCCAAAATCGATGGAGCAGGACGGCTGAAGCAGCTGTGGCATATCACCTTGCCGGGGATCGCGCCTATCATCATCCTGATGTTTATTTTACGCCTTGGCAATATTCTGGAGGCAGGCACCGAGCAGATTCTGGTTATGTACAATCCAGTCGTATACAAGGTATCGGATGTTATCGGCTCTTATGTGTACCGGATGGGTCTGGGCAATCAGGATTACAGCTTCACCACGGCGGTCGGCATGTTCGAAGCTGTGATTTCATTTACGCTCGTCATCACCGGCAATGCCTTAAGCAGAAAATATCTGCAGCGTGGAATCTGGTAAACAGGAGGAGGAAAGCGCATGAACAGCCGTTCGGCAGTCAAACAAGGAAGAGCAGCGGCCCAAAACGGGGAGATTAAAAACTCATTAGCGGAAAAGGCTTATGCCATCTTCAATTATATCTTTTTTGTACTGATGGGAATCACGACGCTGCTTCCCTTCGTCAATCTGATCGCCAAATCCTTCAGCAGCGAAGAGGCAGTGATTTCGGGGAGGGTAGGCTTGCTGCCGGTAGGCTTTCAGTATGGCACTTACGGCTATGTCCTGCAGGATGAGATGTTTCTTAATTCCTTGAAGATTTCGGTCCTCTTGACAGTAACGGGTACGATACTCAGCTTGCTTCTAACTACGATTACAGCCTATCCGTTATCCAAGCTCAGGCTAAGGGGCAGAAAATGGCTGCTGCTTATGTTCATTTTCACGATGCTCTTCAGCGGCGGGCTGATTCCCACCTATCTGCTCATGAATAATCTGAATCTGGTCAATACGTTCCCGGTATTGTTCCTGCCCGCAATGGTGAACGTCTTCAACATGCTGATTATCAAAAACTATTTCGAAGGACTGCCCGAATCGCTGGAGGAATCAGCCAAGCTGGACGGAGCGGGAAACATCCGGATATTAACGTCCATTATCCTTCCCCTGTCGATGCCGGTGCTTGCCACGATTGCCTTGTTCTTTGCCGTCGCCTTCTGGAACGATTATTTCACCTCTATGATCTACATTTCAAATCCGGCGTTGAAGCCGCTGCAGCTGTATTTGAAGGAGTTGTTCGTGTCCTCGGGAGGAGAGTTTCTTAAGGATAATGTGGATGCGGCATTGAATACCACTCCCCAATCCATCCAGGCGTCTTCGATCCTGTTGGCCACGATTCCGATCCTGCTCGTCTACCCCTTCCTGCAAAAATATTTTGTAAAAGGCGTTCTGGTAGGCTCAGTCAAGGGTTGATTCTGATTAGCTTAAGGATGGTGATGCCGCTCCTATAGCAGCTTGGCTGGCCTGTTGAAGTCAGGGATGACGATACTGAAGAAGTTATTCGTTAATTACTTAAGAGTCTATCATTCAAGGAGGTTCAAGCATGATGAAGAAATCAGCACGCCTTGCCCTTATTCTCGGATTAAGTTTAGCTGTCGCCGGCTGCAGCGGTTCTCCGAATTCAGACCCCGCTGCAACTCCCGCCGCAGGGAATAACGAAGGGGACACTACTAGTCAGCAGGAAGGAACGAAACCGGGTCTCCGCATGATTATGCAGTACAGCTTATTCGATCCAAACAAAGAGTACACCGGCCAATACATCAAGGAAAAAACGGGATATGACATTGAATATGAAATGCTGCCTGCTGAGAATGCGGATGAAAAACTGAATCTGCTGGTGGCCGGCAATGAAAGCTTCGACCTTATGAAGCTGAACGCTGCCCAGTTCTATAATCTGGCTACAGCCGGAGCTCTTGAACCGATTGACGAGCTGCTTAAAGAACATGGGAATTATATTAATCAGGCCATCAAGCCCGAATCATGGGGGAGCGCAACGATTGACGGCAAGATCTATGCGCTGCCGGAGGCGGGAGCAGGCGTCAGTATCGGGGAGGAGCTGGTTATCAGGCAGGATTGGCTCGATGAGCTTGGCCTCGAAATCCCTTCCAATACGGATGAACTGTACACGGTGCTCAAGACGATCAAGGAGAAGAAAAAGATCATTCCGCTTACAGGCAGCAAAGATTCGATCTATGGGGATATCGCCGCAGCCTTTGGCGTGCTCACGGACTGGAAGGTAGTGGACGGTAAAATTGTCCACAAAGCCGAGCAGCCGGAGATGAAGGAATTTCTCGCTTATATGAACAAATTGTACAGTGAGGGTTTAGTGGATACGGAAATGCCTCTTAATACAGCGGCCAAAGCCATTGAGAAATTTTCCGGCGGGCAGGCCGCCGTCTACAAACTGGCCTGGTGGAATGCAGGCAATACGATTAATGCGCTCAGCAAGAATTTCCCTGATGCGACTGTATCCGTCATCCCGTACTTAAAGAACAAGGAGGGAAAAGCGTCTATAGGAGCGGTCGCCAATACCACCTGGTTCATTGCCATTCCCAAAGCCTCCAAACATAAAGAGGATGCTATGGAGCTGTTGAACGCCAAGCTTGAGCCGGAAACCTTCAAGGGAATGGCGATCGGTATCGAAGGCGTCCATCACGAGGTCAAAGATGGAAAATATTATCCAATATTGCCTAAATTCAACGATGATCTGAACAATGCCAGCGCATTCATGACCGGGGTAGATGAAGAGAATTATCCTGTTTATTGGCAGGCGCGTGTACGGAAAGACCCCGTGCTCCAGGCCTACTATGAAGATTTTCAGAAGAACTCGGAAGGAATTGTCGTTGTCGATCCTATGTCCCTGGCTCCGCCTATCGAAGCGATATCCAAAAACACACTGAAGCTGAACAAGCTGCTGGACGATAATGTACTGAAATTTATTGCCGGCTCGGAGCCTCTGGACAGCTATGATCAATTCCTGGCTCAGTGGCGCGCTGAGGGAGGCGCTGATATGGTTAGTAGCGCCAATGAATGGTACCAGTCGACGAAATAATAAGATTTTGGAATCAAGCAGTTGCAAAAAGCGCAGCTGCTTTTTTCTGAAAGGATCGCCAGAGCAAGATTGATGAGAAGGGTGGAAAACCATTTGAACATGAGGATCTTGAGAAGATTGCCGATTGTCCTTATTCTCTCTATATTTGCTACCTTCTTGGCACCTATTGTTGTACCTGCATCAGCAGCGGAAGAGCCAACTGTTGAGTCGGTTATTACAGACCAGGAGCCGGAAGCTGGGCAAGGGCCTGGGCAGGACTCGGAAGCCGGGGAAGTTCCGGTGCAGGATGCGGATCCAGGGCAAGTGCCTGATCCGGACGCTGATCCGGGGCAAGAGCCTGATCCGGGCACGGACCCTGGGCAAGAGCCCGATCCGGACACAGATCCGGGGCAAGAGCCTGATCCAGATGGGGATCCCGGGCAAGAGCCTGATCCGGATGGGGATCCGGGGCAAGAGCCTGATCCGGATGGGGACCCCGGGCAGGAGCCTGATCCGGGCACGGACCCCGGGCAGGAGCCCGATCCTGATACAGATCCCGGGCAGGAGCCCGATCCGGATGCGGACCCCGGGCAGGAGCCTGACCCGGGCACGGACCCCGGGCAGGAGCCCGATCCGGATGCGGACCCCGGGCAAGAGCCTGATCCTGACGCGGATCCCGGGCAGGAGCCTAATCCGGATGCGGATCAGGGACAAGAACCTGATCCTGACGCGGATCCCGGGCAAGAGCCTGATCCAGACGCGGATCCCGGGCAAGAGCCCGATCCGGGCACGGATCCCGGGCAAGAGCCCGATCCGGGCACGGATCCGGGGTTGGAACCTGAGCTGCATCTATCGACGCCATCAGGTACGACTGTGACGGCACCCGTTTTCGAGGTTAGCGGATATGTGTCCAATTATACGGAGGAGCTGGATATGAAGCTGACCATTAATGATAGGGAAACGGTGGTTACAGCAGGCGGCAGCTTTCGTTTAAACGTGTTCCTTGCCCCAGGTGCCAATACATTGGCAGTCAAGCTAATGGTAGCGGAAGCGGAGCTTGCCCTGATCTCGCTGGCTGTTACCTACGATAATTCGCAGCAGAGCGGCGATTATATCGAGGTGGAGGCGGCGCCGGCCGATATCACCATCTCCATCGAAGGTCCGCGCAAGAAGCTCGATTATATCGATACCGATGTAACAGGAATCAGCAATGTCATATCGTTATTCACTCGGGATTATGGCGAAGCCATTACTGTGCCTCAATACAATGTTGCGGTTCAGGTGGATGCGGGCAGCAGGGTGCTGCAGGTGGTCAACCCATCCGTCAACGGCGGCGCGCCTGTGTGGACAGGTCCGACTGAATTGCTCATCCCGGAAGACGGCTATGTGCTGATGGCGCAGGATAACAGTTATACCAGTAATGATATCAAGCGTTATTTGGCCACTAACTTCAAGGTGGGAGATATCATCAAACTGCGCAAGAACGGCGAGGTGGTGCCTGTCAGAGATGTGATGAACGGCAATGGCTTGATCGCCCGCCTGACACTGACTAACAACCCGATGTATACGGTAGTCGACAATCAAACGATAATATCGGGAGAAATACTTAACATTGATGATCCAGAGGCTACTGTATTATCGGTTAATGAAACACAAGTCCCCTTCGAGATGGACGGAAGCTTCTCTTATACTCATATTCTGACTCCAGGCACGAACTATATTGATGTGAAAGTAGAAAAGAACGGGATCGAGCAGGATTTACGCCACCTGGTTGTCTTCAGCAGACCGGATTTCACATCGGAGAAAGAGGTTATCCTGTGGGTGGATCAGGCTTCGAACGCGAGAAAGCTGCAATCCAGAGAGCAGGTTTATGAATTTCTGAAAAAAGCGAAGGATAATGGCACCACCTCCGTTGTCTTTGATGTTAAGGGCGTGGAGGGTTATGCCTCATATAAGAAAAATGACTTGACAGGACGCCCATACGTCAGTGAAATCACAGCTCCGGAGAAAGCCGGATCCAATCCGGATCTGGATTTGCTGCAGGAGTTCATCACCTATGGACACGAGCTGGGATTAAAAATCCATGCTGCCGTGAATGTATTCGCCGAAGGATCTATTGCCCATAACGAATTCGCCGTTCTGGATGAGCATCTGGGTTGGGAGGAACGGGTTCACTACGCCGAGAACAATGGAGAGATCAAGCGGCTCCGCGAGAGTGCCAAGCAGGGGTTGGTGGCTTTTGTCAATCCTGCCAACGATGAGGTAAGGGAATACGAGCTCAAAACCTTTGAAGAAATTATAAAAAATTATCAGGTGGACGGCGTCGTCCATGACCGCAGCCGGTATGATAATGAAGGAGCTGACTTCAGCGAAGAGACCCGGGCGAAATTCGAGAGCTTCCTGCAGAGCAGAGGCAAACAGCTTGCGAATTGGCCAACAGATGTCTATGGATTTGCAGGAAACGTTCGGGTGGACGGACCGTTGATTCAGGATTGGTGGGAGTTTCGCTCCGGCACAATCAAGAGCTTCTTCAAGGAAGTGAAGGACCTGATAGAATCCTATGAAAGCTCAACAGGGAGAAGCATTCAGGTCTCCTCCTATGTGGGATCCTGGTACGAAACCTATTATCTGAACGGCGTCAACTGGGGCAGCACCAACTTTAGGTTTGATCCCAGGCTGGGGATTGGCAATGAATCGCTTTATACACCGGAATATTATCAAACAGCCTATATCGAGTACCTGGATTTCCTGATGATCGGCGCCTATCAAACGACAAGTCAGGAAATCGAGAAATACATTACATTGGGCAATATAGCGACTAACGGTGAAATTCCGCTGTATGCAGGAATCGCTTTGACTAATGTGCAAATTCCGGCTATGCAGCGGGAGGTATTCCAGGCGGGACTTAAGAATACGAATGGACTAATGCTGTTCGACGCCTCTCAGGTTAACTGGCCGATGGTTTCGGCTGCGCTCAGGGATGAAGAATATGTCAAGGATTATCAATTGGGGATGAGTCTGCCTGACAGCCCTGAATCGTTTCTGGAAGGCAATTATTATGATGTCAACCGGATTGAAGGAAATATCAATGTGCTGACAGAAGCATTCGGATACTCCACGGGAACGAACCAATTCGGCGTTGAGGTCGTGGTTAACGACTCCGGGGAGGTAACCCGGGTGGTTAACCGGAACCAGGCGATCAATTGGAGCTGGGGAGTTCCGGAGATGAATAATAGTGTGATCCCGTCTGGCGGATTCGTCATTACGACACTCGACCCGTCAGGTATTCGAACAAACAGGCAGCTCGTGGCTAATGCCTATGATGAAGGGGATCAGGTGCGGGCCGCCGTTCTGAGCGGATTGCAGGATGATGAAGGGCGGGAAACCGGCAGCAGCCAATTGGAAATTGAAGGCCATGTCGATGTGCTGGGTCCGGGTGAAGCATCAGTTAAACTAAACGGGCAATCCGCATCGGTAGAGGAGAACGGTGCTTTCACAGCCACTATTCCGCTGTCAGTAGGGATCAACGGGATAACGATCGATGTGTACGTGGATGAGCTGAAAACCAATACCAAAACCTTGGAGATCATTCGAACGGACTCGCCACCGGGCGGCGATGGTTCAGTGCCGGAGACACCGGAAACACCAGAATCACCGGAAACACCGGAGACTCCAGAAACACCGGAAACGCCAAATACACCAAATACACCAGATACACCAGATACACCAGTCGTACCCGATAAGGCTGCAGCCTCGGCTGAACGCTTGTCGGCAACGTATGAAGCGGCATCAAACGGGCAATTCCTGACGGATGTGGATGTCAATCTGGAGCTTATGCTGAAGGAAATCGAACAGCTGCAGCAGTTGAACATCTCTGACCAGATATTGGATTACTCCATTCAAGAGGTGGAGGATGTGCTCTTGATTAATCTCCCGGTAAGCGGATTAGATAAAGCATTGGCGGCTCTGCCAAAAGGCAGAATGGTCATCAGCTCTCCGCTGGGCCGCTTCGAAGTGCCGCTGGCTGGACTGCAGGCAGGTCTGGCTGCAGCCAAACCTGCAGAGATGCTCCAAATAAGAATCGGCAAGCTGCCCGAAGAGGAGGAGGAGCAAATCAAGCGCCGGCTCAGGCTGGAGGGGGCATCTAAGCTTGGCTACAGCGTTGATATCAGCCTGGTATGGGAGCAAGGCGGCGTAGAGCAGCATGTTACCAGCCTGGATGGCGCCAAAGCCGGATTTACCTTTCATTTATCCGGGCAAGCCGATCCTTCTCTTACGTCAGCGTTATCGCATGACCCGGCAGAAGGGAAAAGCCTCTTCATTCCTGCTTTGGTCGAACAGGCAGAGGATGGGAATTCCGATGTGCGGTTGATATTATCCGAGCTGGGTCTGTTCTCTGTGGCAAGCTCAGAGAAGACATTTGATGATATGAGCGGCCACTGGGCGAGCAAGGAGGTAAGTCTGCTGGCTTCCAAACGAATCATCGAGGGGACAGATGATCTTCATTTTACGCCGAATGAGCCGATCACCCGTGCCCAATTCACCACGCTATTGGTCCGCGCATTAGGCTGGAGAGATGGGGAGGAGCAAACGACATTCGGCGATGTAAACCGGGATGCCTGGTACGCAGGAGCAGTAGGGACCGCTGCCGCAAGGGGACTTGTAGAGGGCATCAACGACAAAGAGTTCCGGCCCAATGAGCCGATAACACGCGAACAATTAAGCGTCCTGCTGCTGCGGGCTTTGCAAATGACAGGAGTGGAACAAGAAGCAGGAAATCTGCTCGAGACCCTGCAGCGCTACCAGGATCGAGAAGCCATCTCAGCGTGGTCTGAATCAGCGGTTGCTGCTGTTACCGATATGGGAATTATGGAAGGACGCTCTGCTGCGGGCTTCGTGCCCAAGGGTTCAGCAACACGGGCCGAAGCCGCTGTTGTACTGATGAGAATGCTCCAGCACGCAGGGTATATCAACCGTTAGATAACGATAAGATGAGAAAAAAGATGACTTCTGATGAATGATTCAGAAGTCATCTTTTTTTTAAATAACAGAAAGTATAAAAATTTGGCCGATACTTTTCTGATATTTTTGGGAAGAAACTTACAGCGCCGCTTAAGGACGCCGCTTCTTCTTATTTATGCTTCTTTCTATGGCCTTATACGATCCATAAGTTCTAGGAGAAATAAATTTCTTGGCCCAGCTCGCTTGATTCATAAATGCCGCATAAGATCTTCATCATCTCCACACCGTCCTCTACGGGGCTTAAGGTCGTTTTTTTGCCTTGGCAAACCTCAATGAAATAATTCATCTCATCCTGAAAGCCCGCTGCAAAGTCAAAGGTCAGGCTATCGATCTGAGGGGTGCTGTTCAAAATCGTATTGTGCTTCTCTGTAATGAACGTGAGCTCCGGCTCAAGCTCTACGCCGCCCTGTTCCCCGTAAAGCTTGACCGTCAGCTCATCCTCCTTGGCATGAAGCGTGAAGCTGACATCGACCAGGAGAGATGCCCCGTTATCAAAGCGGATAAGCGCATTGGCCATATCCTCCACCGAATTATGCTCCGCGTCGTAATCCGCGGCTTTGTAGGATTTCAGATTCTGGACATTGGAGCGGTTGCCCAGCTTCTTGTACGTATTGCCGCTGATTGACTTAACCTTGGGCTTGCCCATGAGGTACCAGCATAAATCGATCACATGAACGCCAACGTCGATCAAAGGACCGCCTCCGGAACGTTCCAGGTCGGAGAACCACCCTCCGGGGTTGCCCAATTTCCGGATACAGGATGCTTTGGCATAATAGATGGGTCCGATGTCGCCGCCATCCATGAAGGCTTTGACGATACGTGTATTTGATGCGTATCTGCGGACGAAGCCGACCTGAAGAATCTTGCCGGAAGCGTGAACCGCTTGCTGAACGGCAAGGGCTTCCCGCACGTTCCTGCAGAGCGGCTTCTCCACCAATACATGCTTGCCTGCTTGCAGGGCGGCGATGCTGATCTCCGCGTGGGAGTTATTCCAGGTGCAGATGTTGACAGCATCAATCTCGGGATCCGCCAGCAATTCCTTATAGTCAGAATATACGTTGGGGATATTGTACTTCCCGGCTTTGGCCTGGGCGCGACCGATCTGCAGGTCGCAGATGGCATGGAGTGCAGCTTCGGCGTGATTATGATAGGAGCGCAAATGCATCTCCGAGATGGTCCCGGCACCTATCACGCCAATTTTTATAGGATTGCTCATCATCAGCACCTCATTCTTATAGTGGTCAGACCGCGTGAATGGAAGGCCATTCCAGCTCGATGCCTTCCTGAATCAGCCTGTTTTGAAAGTCCGCAAGCTCTTTCCCGCTGCTGCGTATATCAGTTGGATTGACATTATGATCCAGGCAGTAACTGGCGCAATATCCTGCCGCTTCTCCGATATTCCACTCCACCGGATGCAGCCGGTAGCAGCCATTGGTAATATGGGTTACGCCAATGTTTTTACCTGCCGCCAAGACATTGCTCACCCGTTTGGGTATCAGGCTGCCAAGCGGAATCTGGAAGGGGAGAGAGGATATATCAATATAGGACTGACCGCCTGTACTCGGATGCAGATCAATGCGGTAGCTGCCGATGCCGATTGAATCGTGGAACTTTTCGGCCTGGCCATCCGTGCGGCATGCAGCGGCCACATGCTGCTCAAGAACGGTGAATTGAGCCTGTATTCGCCGGGATTCACGAATATAGGGATACATCGCCAAGCCATCTGCCGTACCAACCACATCAGGCCGCAACCGAAGTCCGGGATATCCCGCTTTGCCGTCCGGCCGCGGTGCAGCCGTCTGCAGCCAATAGAGCAGAGAGAGGCTGAGCTGCTTGGCTTGATACAAATGCCGGGCCCGCTCTTCTTCGCTGACATCAATTATCGGCCCCAACCAATAGTCGTTTTGCGGCCAGTTCACCAGCGATATCGAGCCTGGATACGTTCCTGCGCGAAAATGCCGGTGATCCGCTATTTGACGGTAAAGAAACAGGGGAAATTTATCGGTATCCGCGAATAGCCCGTATTGGATGGGCTCCAGAGTGGAAGGTTTTATTCCGCTCAGACTCAGCAGCCGATCCGGCCAGAAATCGGGCTTGTAATCCCGCCAAAACTCATAAAGCTCAGGCTTGGCAATGGTATAATCTTCGCCATCCCGGTAATCCATCGCAAAACAGCTGGTGAAGCCCTGCATATTCATGGGTTGCGCCGGGCCTTCCACCGCATGGGGCTCACCGGTCTGGGCAGCGGATTCCGCTCCGGTCACATACTCTATTCCGGCCAGGGGCAGCAAATCGCCGCATTCCGTCGCATCCGCATAGATGGGAGCGAGCAAAACCAGCTGATCGCCGGTATCCAGGCACTTTACGGTAACCGAACGGATCTGGTCTCCCGTTGTCTCTGCTTCCACAAGCACATGACGATACAGAATCTGCAGCTGCCCGCTGTGGATATACGGGGCCAGCATACCATGCAGGACAGCAACGGCCGCCCGCGGTTCATGGGAAGTGCGGCTGACGATGCCGCTGCCAGGATTCAGATGGGGGAGCGCTATTGCCTCGGCAGTGAGAGGAAAAAACTGCCGGTAATATTGACGGATACCGTCACGGAACTGCCGATAACTTCGCGTACAACCAAATGATTCAATCCACCGGTGCTCGTCGGGAGGCACGGCCTGACTCGTCAATTGGCCGCCGATCCACAAGGTTTCTTCCGTCATGATAACGGTTTTCCCCGATTTTGCCGCAGCCAGCGCAGCCGCGGTGCCTCCGGTTCCCCCTCCGATAATGATGATGTCGGCATGGAATTCGCGTTTCATTTTGCCATTCTCCCTTATGATTATTTGATAGAGTTGAAATACGCGAAGCTATCGAGGATTCCTTGCACTTCACTGCCCAAGCCTTCATATTCAAGGACAAAGGCCCCCTGATACCCATGCTCGCGCAAGCGGTTCACAATTTTCTTGACCTCAACCTCGCCTTTACCCAGCGCAATTCCTTCATAGGCTTGGCCGCCAAGAGACGTGTACCGCCCGTTTGTATCTGGGTAGAAATCCTTGACATGAACATGGGCAATAAGAGGCAGCAGCACTTCAAGCGCATGTGTAGGATGCTCGCCGACCAGAAGGAAATTGCCGGTATCGAAGGTGGAACGAAGAGCGGGGGAACCGACACGGTCGATGATCTTCTGAACCTGCTCACCGCTGCCGGCCAGCTTGCCGTGATTTTCGAGGCCAAGCACCATTCCGGCAAGCTCTGCCTGCCGGGCGGCCTCAGACAACCCATCCACAATCCAATCCAGCGCCGTCTCATAATTGATGCTTCCGCTGAGATTGCCGGAAAACACCCGAATCATCGAGGTGCCGAGTACGTTGGCCGTTGGAAAAGCCTCCGTTATTTGTTTTAATGCGGCTGAACGTTCCACAGCTGATTCATGCACAAAGTCGTTGGCTACGGCGTAGCTCACCACCGTAATTCCATTGTCCCGGATATAGTTCAATACCTGGGGGAGCTCCTGCTCTAAGTCCTGCCAAAACACATTTAACAGCTCCACGCGCTTGATACCTTCCCCGGAACAGAAGGATAAGAAGTCCATCACGGTCCAGCCTTGTTCTCTCACCGTCCGGTGGACACTCCACATACTCAACGATAATTCCATCCTCGCATTCCTCCACTTCTTATTCAATTCAATGAATCATGTACGGACTTATTCTCATTGTAGAAGCTGGCAGGATGAAAAAGTAGGGTAGGAGGATGACCTTTTATGGTAAAATGATGCGTTTATTGATGATCGCTGTGTATGTTTTGATTTACTTCGTTTTTGCAGTCTTAACAATCGGTTATTACAGGAAAATCGTTAAAAACGCCATGTAGGGGTAAGCAGGGGGGATTGTACGGGTCATCAGGCAGTGGCGTTGTGCTGCCGCTGCGTCCGGAAATTTGGAGTAACCCGCAACTTTTCTCCATATTCATCGTCTGAAGGTTTTATATGCAGGAATAATCTGGAACAAACTAGCAGGCTCCGGATTCACAGCAGACGATTATGGGCAGCAAGCGGATAGAGAATATGGATCGGCATAAGGAGAACAGACGTGACGATGCTGAAAACGATGGCGAAGATATCAGGAGCGGCGCTCCTCCTCTTCGGGATGAACGGTCTGATCAATTATACACTGTTGAAGCCGCTCGACGGCGGTGCGAAGGTGTTCAACCAGTTTCGCCACCATCTGGACGATGCCATATTCGTCCTGCTGTTTGTTTTCGTAGCGTTCATCTTCTGGGCGATGTTCGCCGTTCTTAATCAGGAGCGCGGCTATCTTTATCTTGGGCTCATCTCGTTCTTGACGTCGCTTCAGCTGTTTGCGGAATGGGATGATAAATTGTTGTTGTTCGGGCCTTTCCCGGAAATTCCATACAACTCGCTGGCCATCAAAAGCGGAGTTGCGTTCTTGTCCTTCGCTTTTGTCTCTTATCTGCTGGGAACCTCAAATAGACCCGTCGTCCGCCTGCTGCTCTGGGCGGGAGGACTTCTTTGGGCCGTCATTGCGGCAGCCTCGATGCTGCCTGTCGGCGATTCTATGCTCATTGTCCTGAGCCGGCTGTTCCTGGGTTTTGTTTTCCTGAACATGGCCCTCTGCATATCGCAATTTTTGACCCTGCTGCGAAGCAAGGCGAATCAGGCGGAGCTAAGGTTAATTGCGTCCGGATTCGTCTTGTTTGCGCTGGTCCTGCTGCCTGATCCGGGAAAAGATTTGCTGGAGGATATTGCCGGGCGCAATCTCGGATACCGTCTGGTGTATTGGGAGCAATGCCTGGAGGATACATTCCCTTGGGCTCTGCTGGCGCTGTTGACCGTGTTTGGGATACTGTTTTTCCGCCGGTTCATCCAGACGCTTAAGGATAATAGAGCCATCGCCGACGAGCTCCGAGCGAAAAACACCTCCCTGGAGCAGGAAGCTGATACCCGGCAGCGGCTGGATCAACTGTTGACCGTACTGCTTCGGACTTACCGGATCGCCGATTTGGAGCAGAGCGTCATCCGGGAAGGGCAGCGATATTTCCAGCCGCATGCGTTTATGCTGGTAAAGTACGATGAAGCGAAAGATTTTGTCCAATTCGAGGGAAAGGCTGCTCCTCCCTCCCGGGAAGAGGATATTGGCGGGATGCTGAGGTCAACAGGGAACCGGATGTCCGCTGGCGAGGCGATTGTCGCTCCTGCGATGGTTTTGGGATCGGCGGGCGGAACTGACGGGATAAGGCTTTATTTGGCCGTTTGCTCGTCAGATGGCGGTCCGATCCTGGTAGATGAACGGGATAAGTTCGCTTTATTGCTCATGTCCAAATACGTATCGATCTTTTATGAATATTTTCAATTGCTTGAGAGCCGGCTAAGGGAAATGGAGCAGCGGCAGGCAGATCGGTCGCCATGGTTATCCAAGCTGTTTATGCAAATAGCGGAGAAGGAACGGAAGCGTCTGGCCTCCGACCTTCATGACGAAGTGCTGCAGGAATTGCTTCATATCCGCCGTACCTTTGATCGAATGCCCGCTGGACAATGGCTGAACGAGGACAATGAGCAGATACGTCTGGGTCTCGATAATGCCGAGTTCATGATCCGGGAAACATGCCGGGAGCTCATGCCGTCGTTTTTGTCCGATCATGGCGTGCTGCACGCGGTTTCCAGGCTGGTGGAGAAAACCCGGCTGCGGGTTGATTTCCAGCTGGAATTCCATGCATTGCCGTTAACCGCTTCTCTCAGCGACGAGCAAACCACGGCGGTCTACAGAGTCGTGCAGGAACTGATTAACAATGCGGTCAAGCATTCGGAAGCGGCCCGGGTCATATTGGAGGTTGGACAGAAGGAAAGCGCTTTATATATCCGGTATGCGGATGACGGCAAAGGCATGGAGACCGGGATCGATTTTTCTTCCATGAACCGGTTTGGATTAAGGGGCATTGCGGAGCGGATTCACATGGTTGGAGGGGAAGTGTCGGTGCAGTCTGAGCCCGGTCAAGGGGTCAAGGTCCATTGTTCTGTGCCGGTCTGATGCGGTGAGCCGTTATGGGCAGCGGCAAACAGGCTATAAGTCCATGTTCAGCCATTTCAGCTTGATGCCCTTCATCACGGCCTCCTGCCGGGAGGTCACACCCAATTTTCCGAACAGATGCGAGATCAGATATTCGACATTGCGCTGGCTCATGAAAAGCCGGTCCGCAATGTCTTTATTTTTATGTCCCTGAGCAATCAGCTTCAAGACGGCCAATTCTTTGTCCGATAATGTCCGGTTCGCTCCCCCGGAATCCACGCCTGGGTCGGAGAGGCGTCTTTCTTTGGTTCTCAGCTGCCTGGCGAGATGGACAGGCAGAACCGTTAATTGCTGGATAGCTAATTGAAGACTGGCGATAAATTCCCTCTCGCCAAGAGATTTCTCCAGAATGCCGGTTACCCCAATCTCGATCAGCCTGTCGTAATGCTCCGAGATGTCTTCACCGGTCAATATGACGATAGTCGCTTCCGGATGGCGCTGCAGAGCTGCTTCGGTTAATTCGAAACCGTTCATCTCCGGCAGCTTCAGATCAAATACGAACAGATCAAAAACAGATTGTTCCATCAGATCCACCGCAAATGCACCGCTTGATGCGGTCGTCACGCGAAAGCCGTTTTTTTCGAGAATGATGGCCGTTCCCGCCAAGAAGGTCCGGTGGTCGTCAACCAACAAAATATGGGTCACAATCGATTCCCCCCAAACTACTTTCCTAGTGAATGAATGATTTTATTATACTATACCGGCAGCTCCGCGGCACCGCAATCGTCCGCAGTGAGACCGAAAGCAATGCCTCCCGGTACCGAAGCTCGATTTGCGCGGTTTCTCCTCTTTCTTTCGGTGAGCTTACTATGACTCCCGTGTTATTGTTGGTGCATGAGAACGAAAGGGGATGCAAAAATGGAGAAGAGGTTGATCTATCTGGACCGCTTGAAAGTTTTTTTGACGGTGCTGGTCGTACTCCACCATACGGCAATTACTTATGGCGGTTCGGGAGGCTGGTTTTATTACGAGCATCAGGACAATGTTGTGGTAAATACACTGCTTACGATATTTACGGCTGTCAACCAATCGTTTTTTATGGGACTGTTCTTTTTTATTTCCGGTTTTGTGACCCCCGCTTCCTATGACCGCCAAGGGGGAGGCAGATTCCTTAAGGCACGCCTGTTCCGGTTCGGAATTCCGTTGTTGTTCTATATGCTGGTTATTGCTCCGCTTCTCGGATATGTTGCGAACGGGCATAAAGGTTCATTGGGCATATATATGAAAGAGGAGATCATCCCTCATCCGCTTCGAGGTTTGATTGAATTTGAAGTAGGGCCGCTGTGGTATTTGGTTGCGCTGCTGCTGTTCTTCGTCATCTATTCCGGTTTTCGTAAGATAACCGCAGGCAAGCCTCTCCGTAAACCTCTCAAACTAACGCCGCGGCTTATTGCAGGATATCTCGTAATTGTCATGGCAGTCAATTTTATCGTGCGCTTGGCATACCCCGTTGGAACCGAGGTAATGCATTTGCAATTGGCATATTTTCCGGCCTATATCGGCTTGTTCATGGCGGGCATTGCGGCCAGTCGCGGAAATTGGCTGCAGCAGCTAACCGAAAACGCCGCCCGGAAGTGGAGGGGGATCGTCATTTTGCTGATCGTCTTGTTTCCTGCAGGGATGGCGTTCGGAGGAGCATTGGAGGGCGACATATCCCAATTCATGGGGGGAATGAGCTGGCAAGCGGCCTTTTATGCAATAATCGATCCGCTGCTTGGTTTGGGGATCTCCTATGTGCTTCTGGTATGGTTCCGCAAACGATGGAACAGCGCGGCAGCTATGTCTACCGGATGGCTTTCCTCCAACGCTTTTCTCGTCTATATCATTCATGCGCTGTTTGTGACCTATGTGTCCTTTGCAATTCGTTCCTTGGATTGGCATCCGATCGTAAAATTTGTATTGGTCGGCTGTGCCGCCGTCGTTCTCTCCTACACGGCAGCATCGCTCATCCGCAGGATCCCCGGCATCAAAAGGGTGGTTTGAGATCATGCAGTTGTTTGATTTTTTAGTAATAATAGCAATCGATAAGAAACGGCTTCATACGCCATACGATATAATTGAATCAGAATGGCCTCCTTTACGTTCCCAGCAGCAAGCTTTCGAATCAAAGGAGGAATGAACATGCCATGACTCAAAGAAGCAGCGAATGCGGCAGTCCTTATAGTGTCGGATCGGGCAGCGCCATTACTGGCGCCATCGCCAACTTGACCTGCGGCAAAATCGTAGACTTTCTCGTCGAAAACATTTCAAAATGACAAGGAGACCTTAAAATGAAGCATCTTATTGTCTTTGCCCATCCCAAAACTGAAAGCTTTAACCACGCGATATTGGAAACCGCAGCCGCTGCATTAATAAAAAACGGCCATGAGGTTATTGTGCGTGATCTGTATGCACTCCATTTCCAGCCTGTGCTAAAATCAGAAGATTCAATTGCGATGAGAGCCGGGCAAACACCGCAGGATATTAAAACGGAACAAGAATTTATCACGCAAGCGGAAGTTATTACATTTATTTATCCTATTTGGTGGACGGGACTTCCCGCGATCCTTAAAGGTTATGTTGACCGCGTGTTCTCTTACGGCTTTGCCTATAGTGTTGGTGAACAAGGTATCGTTAAGATGCTGACAGGCAAGAAGGGATTTATTATCAACACACATGCTACTCCCCTGGAAATTTACGATACGATTGGGATGACCGCCGGATTGAAAATTACGTCTGATATTGGCATCTTGGACTTCGTTGGTATTGAACCTGTGGGACATTTATTTTTTGGCAGCATAGGAAACCTCGATGGGGAGGCATATAAAGGGTTGTTACAGGAAGTTGAAGATACGATTCATTCCTTATTTCCAAAATAATTCAGTGTACGGAACACTTTAGTTTCTGCTTCGCCTACCCGCACTCATTTCTTCTTTGTATATACGGCTGATCATAGTCTATAAGCAAGCCTGCATCCCCATCATGTTCCCTTACTCTGCTCCCTTACAATATTTTTATCGCGTTTTTACAATACCGTGTTCCTTGATTTTGTTAAATTGGGCATAGGAAACCTATTTACTCCCGGGTTAGCCGCAATATATACAGAAAGGTAGTGGAACAATGAAATTATCCCAAGTCAGACTGCTGGTAAACGATTTTCACGAAAATGTAGCCTTTTACAAAGACGTGATGGAGATTCCAATGGGTTTTTCCGCAGAGGAGATGCAGTTCGCATCGTTTAATACCGGCGAAACCAAAATCGAAATTTTTTCCCGTCAAAATATCGTTGAAGTGCTCGATGAAAACCATCTTCCAACCGGCACAGAATCACAGTCGAAATTTTTACTCGCATTTGCCGTGGATGATGTGGACGAGGTGTGCGCCCGTTTGAAAGAAAAAGGGGTGGAGCTCCTTAATGAACCTCATGACCGGCAGGCATGGAATGCAAGGGTTGCCCATTTGCGCGATCCGGAAGGCAATGTGATCGAACTCTATAAACACCCGCTTTAACAGCCTTAGTCCGGCTTTGGTTCATTTAACCTTTTTCGTGTAGATTTCCGGGGATGTTCCTACGATAGATTTGAAATCATGAATGAAATGAGCCTGATCGTAGTAGCCGAGCTCCAAAGCAAGCCTTGACCAGTCGGGAATCTTGCCATCGTCCATTTTCTCGACCGCTTCGTGAAGCCGGTAGCGTTGAATGATCCATTTGGGGCTGACCCCCACATACTGACGGAATAAGAGCTGAAACTGCCTTTTGCTAACAGGAAAGCGGCGCACAATATCATCCACTTTGATGATGCTTCTATCGGAGATGATCGTTTGAACGACGGTATTAATGAGATCGACATTGAGGTCCCGTTCAGGGAGCCGTTCCCGAATAAATGATTCTGCAAGAGGAATCATCTGCTCTGCGGTCTCCTGGGAAAAAAGCCGCTGCTCCAGCGCCTGGCTGCTCATTCCATAGATTTCCCGGAAAGGCACCATGCGGTCCGTCAGGGTTGAAACGGAATTGTTCAGAAAGGGATAATAAGCTCCAGGCAGGAATTTGACGCCGAAGACCGCTCCTTGCTCTTGGAGAAGCACTGAAAATCTCCCTTTAAAAACGCCCACAATTCGCGAATTGTCTTTTTCAAACACCAGATGAACGGAAGGATGAGGCAGGGTTTCTTGAAGATGCGGTTCCTGCCCCCGAAGATTCCAGCGGACAATCCAGTAATGCTCAATGAAAGGAATGAGATCGGTGGAGGGGGAGTACCGGGAGGCTGAAAATTTGGGATTTTCCTTATTTAGGTGTAATAGTCCAACGGGTTTTCCGGGTTTCAATTCCATCAGAGATCTCTCCAGTATCGAGCAGTTTGGGTGCAGCATTACAAATACTATAGCATAGCCGCAGCCAGGTACCTTGATTGAATTGAAAACCTCTGCTGTCGTACAACAAGGCTGCCCGCGAAACCCGGCAGCCTTGTTGTACGAATTGGAAGGAATAAGAATCCAAATAGAGCATGGTGGGTTACGCTTCCCCATTATCTGCCTTTTAATTTATTCCAAAACGGAATGCGGCCTTGAATATCGTCAATAACAGAAGAAAAGCCCGGGGCAAGCGACAGGAAAAAACCGGTGCAATGATGTGCCTTCTGGTATTCGGAATCTTCCATCAGAACAAGATGCGCCTTTTTGATATTGTAATGGGGTATGGCAGGGAAAAGATGATGAACCAAATGATATGAATTGCGGTGAGGATGAAGAAGCGCCCGTTCAAACCAATTTCCAAAGGAGTTCCTTGTCGCAAACATTTCCTTATCGTTTTCCAGGCCAGCGTGTTCGGCCATCTCAGCCCAATATTTCAGTATTTGCAGCGTCGTCATAAAAGGAATGACCCAAAAAAGTATAAGCTCCAGCCAAAATCCGAAAAAGATGGAGCAGAATATGATCAATGCCCAATATACAGCCCGCACAATGTTGTCGAAACGCGTTTCCTCTTTGGAATACATCGTTACTTTGATCATGCCGCTTAAATAGCGGGGAACATGAACCAAGGTCAAGGGTCTCAGACAATGACGGAGAAAAAATTCCATTCTGCTCTTCGGAGGATTATCCAACCCAACCAATTTATACCGGATTTTATCGGGGTCAATATCGCTCCACAAGTATTTGTGATGGGTCATATGACCCTTAATGTAGGCTCGATAGGAAATCATGATGGGATAAGCTGCAAATAAGCATGCGATCCATTTGTTTAATTTGTGGTTTTTAAACAGCATATTGTGACTGGATTCATGCATCATAATATCCAGACCACGCATACGGCTTCCTATGATTGTGATGCTGATGAGATACATCCAAATCGTCGGTTTTAAATAAAATAGGGCGATAACCGCCGAGATGATCAGCCAGTCCAGTCCTATGGCGAAGTAATTGTACCAATTATTTTGTTGCTGCAGCTCGCGTATATGGCTGCGTATTTCGGGCGAAAAACGATATTTTTCCAATTCATGATGCTCTGTTTCTTCCAAACGGCTTGCTGCGTCGCTCATTATTGTTGCCCTCCTTAATAACTTGAGTCTTGCAAAAACGTTACGAAAAGTCTTGTAAGTGTTTGTAAAACAGAGAGGTTATAGGAGAAAAAACAAGCAGTAATAATTGGCATGAATAAGTAAAATATGTTGCACTTTCAATTATTACTAGTATATTATAAATTGTATTACATCAGTTATTGGAATTGAAATAGGTCAATTATCATGATTAATCCCTATTTTTCAACATATTTGATATATTATAGGGAACATTGACCCTGATATTTAACGTTTTGGAGGAAATAAAGGGAATAATGTGCATATTTGAAAATTGAATGGGCGGATGATAAAATGATTTTCGAAAATCAATATGCCCACGCTGTGTAATGAAAAGCGAACCCGAAATTCTATCAGTTGGAAACGAATTCATATGGAAAATCGCATTTAAAAGATTCAGAATATTTGAAATTTAATAGTTCCACAGAGAAATATTGCCGGAAGGATTCACTCATGAATAACATGCTTCTATTTTGTTTCCCCTATGCGGGCGGGTCTGAATCTATCTACTATCCGTGGCGCAAGCATTTGCTTCCCGGTATTGAGCTGCTGCCAATCCCCTACGCCGGCAGAGGCACAAGATTTCGGGACACTTGCTATAAAAACATGGATGATGCCTTATGCGATCTGTTTGAATATGTAAAAAAATATATCAGCGGAACGAAGTATTCCTTTTTTGGACATAGTATGGGCGGACTAATCGCTTATGAGCTCTGCAGAAAGCTGGAGGGAGAAGGGGTTCATCCTCCCAAGCATGTATTTGTTTCCGGCGTCAGAGCGCCAAACAGGATACGAAGCCATCATCTTCACCAGCTGCCCGAGGAAGAATTCAAGAAAAAATTGGATGAATTAAACGGCACGCCCAAAGAGGTTCTTCACAATCGACAGCTAATGGAAATTTTTCTGCCGATATTGAGATCCGACTTCAGGCTGATCGAAGAATATGCGTTTATGCCGGACAATGCCAGGCTAAACGCCAATATAACCGCATTATACGGGAAAGGGGACGATATCGTTTATGAGGATATGATACATTGGAAGGATTTTACGAAGGAGCAGTTTGGCCTTCAAGGCTATCCCGGAGGACATTTTTTCATTAACGATAACGATTTCGATATCCTGCATCTGATTAACGAAACCTTAGCGGAGCATTGAGTGCAAGCCAACAATCAATACAACTTTTGTACTGATCAGGAGGTTTATAATGCATACCCCAAACATTCCCGCAGACAGCAGACATAATAACGATACCGATCGATTAACGGAAGAAGAAATCTATTGGCTCGGCAAATTGTCACCCGATTTGAGCATGAGCAGTTTTGCGGTTGATCACAAGATGGTGCGTGCGGAAATTCAGAATACAGAAATCTATACGTTTAAACTTTCAGATGAAATTTCCCGGAGAATTACGGCCGTGAGCAAGGGGTCGGAATACGGTGTTTTCATCATTTTGCTGTGCGGAATTCAATATTTGCTATCCATACATTCGGGAAATAAAGATGTTGTTGTCGGGATTCCGGTGTTCAGGACAAAGTCCGGACCGGCTTTTCAGGGTAACCATTTGATTATACGAAATGTGATGGATAGCCGCATGACGTTCAAGGATCTTCTGTTCGAGGTAAAACAAACCATCTCGGATGCGGGCAAGCACCAGAAAGTTTCCTACTCCAAGCTGGCAAAGCTTCTGCATCTGGAAACGCCTGCCGGAGATCTGCCGAAACCGCGAACGGTCGTCTTACTGGAAAATATCCAAAATAATGCTTCCGCCGGTCAGTCGGCCGCCGATACGACGTTTCAGTTCAACTTGGCGGGAGAGCACATTCATTGCCGTGTATCGTTTAAGACAGGCGGCATTACGCAGGAGACCATTCGCGGTATTGCGAATCATTTCAATCACTTCTTCAGAACCGTTCTGGATAACCCTGACATCCTATTGTCCGGGATTGGTATTCCGGATGAAGAGAGGAGCCGTCTATTATACGAGTTTAACGAAACGGCTGCCCCTTATCCAAAGGACAAAACCGTAGTTGACTGGTTTGAAGAGCAGGTGGAGAGAACCCCGCATCAAACAGCAGTCGTTTATCAGAATCGAAAGCTGACCTACAGGGAACTCAACGCCAAAGCGAATCAAATCGCCTATCTATTGATTGGACATGGGATCGGGGAAGGCAGCGTTGTCGGGATCATGGTGGAAAGATCGCTTGAGATGCCCGTAGGGATGATGGGGATTTTAAAGACCGGGGGAGCGTATTTGCCGATTGACCCGAGCTTGCCGAAGGAACGAATCAGGTCTCTGCTGAACAATTCGCAGGCCGGCATCATTCTGGTAAACGGCAATCTTGAAGTAAATATTTCTGATCCGGAGATGAAAATCGTCGATATCGGGAGCGCCTTGGCGAGCAGCGTGCCGGAGGCTATGGATAATCCGGGATTGACGTATGACCCGGAGGGCATGATGTACGTTCTGTTCACGTCGGGAACCACAGGCGTGCCCAAAGGGGTAATGGTGAAACGGCGTTCATTCGTTAATTTGCTGAATTGGTATATACGCGAACTGAAGCTGAGCGATGCTGACGACCTGATGCTGATCGCACCGCTCAGCTTCGATACGGCGCATAAAAATTTGTTCGCTCCTTTATTGGTGGGCGGGCGGCTGCACCTGTTCACCGCAGGGATGTATGACTATAACGAGATGTCGGATGTGATCGCCCGTGAACGGATTACGGTTATCAATTGTTCGCCGAGTGCCCTATACCCTTTGATCGATTACAACGAGAACAACGAATACCGCAAATTAAGCCCTTTGAAGCATGTGATCGTGGGCGGCGAGCCTATTAATCTGAAGAAGCTGAAGCCATGGCTCCAATCACCCGAATGCCGCTCCGATGTCATCAATACCTATGGTCCTACCGAGTGTACGGATATCGCGGCCTCCTTCAAGTTTAACCGCCTGAATATGGAGCAATTGGAAATTGTTCCGCTCGGCAAACCGCTGCCCAATACCGAAATATACATCGTGGATGAGGATACGAACCTGCAGCCGATTGGTGTTGCCGGCGAGTTGTGCATCAGCGGAGACGGTCTGTCGCTCGGCTATTATAACGCGCCGAATCTGACGAACGAGAAATTCGTGGAATGTCCGTTCTATCCGGGTAAAAAGATTTATAAAACCGGAGACCTCGCAAGATGGATGCAGGACGGAACACTTGAATTTCTCGGCCGCAAAGACTTTCAGACCAAGATCAGAGGCTTCCGTGTCGAGCTTGGCGAAGTCGAGCATTGCCTGCTGCAGCATCCCGGCGTGGAAGAGGCCATAGCAGTGTCTATGAAAGATTCTGCAGGCATGGATGTGCTATGCGCCTATTTCGTTTCCCGCCAGAAGCTGCCGGTTGCAGAATTAAGAAGCTATGTTGCCCAGAAGCTCCCCGATTTCATGATACCCGCATATTTCACGCAGCTCGACAAAATGCCTCTCAACAACAATGGGAAAATCGATCGGAAAGCCCTGCCCGCACCGGATCCGGATACAGCCGCAAGCTCGCCTTATGCCGCACCGGAAAGCAATATGGAACGATTGTTTGCAGGCATATGGGAAGAGGTTCTGGGTGTGGCGAGAGTTGGCATCCATGATGATTTCTTTGAACTGGGAGGCCATTCGCTAAAAGCCGCTGCCATCGTGCTGAAGATCAACAGGGAGCTGGAAACCAGCTTGCAAATAAGCGGCTTGTTCCGCCATCCCAACATAAGAGCGTTCGCCAAATACGCGGAGAGCTTGCAAGGGCGGCAATATCCGGCCATTCGGCCTGTGGAAACAACCGGGACTTATCCCGTTCCTTCGCAGCAGAAGCGTCTGTTCATCTTGTGGCAGCTGGATCGGAGTTCGCTCGCCTATAATATGACCTCTGTGAATATGATCGAGGGCGGTCTCGACCGGCGGAAGCTGGAGGATACGCTCGGACGTCTTATCCGCCGGCATGAATCGCTGCGGACCTCCTTCATATTCAAGGACGGCGAGCTTGTGCAGACGATCCGACCCGACATTACCTTCACGTTGGAATTCGAAGAAGCGGAAGAAATTTGGCTTCAGCGTGCAGTCAATGATTTTGTGAAGCCCTTCGATCTGGAAAAGGAGCCGCTATTCAGAGTCAAGCTCATGAAGGTTGGAGACAACAGGCACCTGCTGCTGACCGATATCCATCACATTGTCTTCGACGGCGCGTCGATGGATATCTTGATGCAGGAATTCTCCGAGCTGTACTCAGGGATGAGTCAGAGCGAGCTCGAGCTGCAATACAAAGACTATTCGGTATGGCAGGCTGAGCAGAATGCGGCCGATGACAGGAGAAGGCAAGAGGCGTATTGGCTGAATCTGTTCAAGGATGGTGTTCCCGAGCTTCAACTGAATACAGATTATCCGCGGCAGCCTGTCATACGGTTCGAGGGCGGCAGCGTAAGCGTCCTCGCTAACGCAGAATTGACCGCGAGCTTAAGAGCGGTGGCCGCAGAGAGCGGGGCAACCTTATATATGCTGCTGTTGTCCGCCGTTAACGCGCTGTTGTTCAAATACACCGGGCAAGAGGACGTTGTAATCGGCTCTCCGACGGCAGGGAGGTCCCATCCGGGTCTGGAACGGATTGTTGGCATGTTCGTTAACACGGTTGTCATGAGAAACTTTCCATGCGGGGGAAAGACGTTCAACGCTCTTCTGGGCGAAGTCAAGGAGAATACGCTGAAGGCCTTCGAGAATGAACAATATCCCTTTGAAGTACTGGTGGATAAACTGGGAGTTCCAAGGAACACGGGAAGAAATCCTTTATACGATGTGATTTTTGCGCAGGAAAGCGATGATCGCGCGGCCATGGATACTGCCGGATTGTCCTTCCGGGAATATCCGGTTGAGGAGCGTTCGGCCCAGATCGATCTTTCCATTCGGGCCCTTGAGAAGAGGAGCACCCTTGATTTCAGATTTAAATACCGCACGGATCTGTTTGCGGAAGAAACAATCGCAAGGATGGCCGGCCATTTCATCCGTTTGCTTGAGGAAATCGCTCAAAACCGCGATGTCCGATTGCAGGATATCCGCATCCTGTCCGACCAGGATGAGCGGCTCCTGCTTGAAGGCTTCAACAATACGCAGACTGAATTCCCGTACGAAAAGACGGTACATGAATTAATCGGGCGGCAGGTGCGGGACACTCCAACGGAGACGGCTATCGTGTATAAGGACAGGCAGCTGACATATGCCGAGCTGGATGAGCAGGCTAACCGGCTTGCCCGCGTTCTGAGAAACAAGGGAGTGAAACGAAACGATATTATCGGAATCATTGCGGAGCCATCTGCCGAAATGGTCATAAGCGTACTGGGGGTACTGAAGTCCGGGGGCGCTTATCTGCCGATTGATCCCGGTTTCCCGGTGAACAGGATCCGCTATATGCTGGAGGACAGCCGCTGTTCATTGATCGTGACGCAGCGCCCTCTTCAGGAGTTTTTGAAGCTTGATCAGATCGCGCTGGATGATGAATCTTTAAGCCAGGTTGAAGCATCCTGCCCGGAGAACGTCAATCTTCCCGGCGATCTGGCTTATGTGATCTATACATCCGGCACGACAGGGAAGCCGAAGGGCGTCATGATCGAGCACCGGAACATGACGAATCAGCTTGCGGGATTCACCGGCCGGCTGAAGTTCGACCGTGAATGCCGTCATCTGTTTCTGGCCAAGTTCACCTTCGATGTGTCGGTGCAGCAGATGCTGCTGCCGCTTCTTTCCGGCGGACAGCTGTATATCCCCGGCGAAGAAACGGCTGCTGAGCCCGGACGTCTCTGGAGCTACATGGCGAAGCATCAAATTAACGTTCTGTGCGCCGTACCCGCCCATATGAAAGTTCTTCTGAACAACAGACGCGATATCGTTAATCACCGGTTCCGTTACGTCATGCTGGCGGGTGAAGTGTTCAGCAGAAATCTGTATGACGAAGTGCGAAGCGCCGTCCATGCCGATCAGATCGTGAATCTGTACGGGCCGACCGAAGCAACAATCTATACGACTTACCATATCTGCGACGGCAGCGAGGCAGGTGCGAGCCTGCCGATCGGCCGGCCTTTGGATAATTACAGAACGTATATTCTGGACCGCGATCTTCGCCCGGTGCCGCTGGGGGTGGCGGGAGAGCTGTACATCTCCGGTGCTGGAGTGGGAAGAGGGTATTTGAACAGACCGGACCTGACCCGCGAACGGTTTGTCCCCGACCCGTTCCTGGATGGCGCGAGCATGTACAAGACGGGAGATTTGGTCAGATGGCTTCCGGACGGCGGCATCGAATATATGGGAAGACTTGACCATCAGGTCAAAATCAAGGGAATCCGGATTGAGCCGGGCGAAATCAACCATCATCTCCTGAATCATGGCAGCGTTAATGATGCGGTTGTCGCGGCAAAAATGAATCCGTCCGGCGAAGCCTACCTGTGCGCGTATGTGGTCGCGGAAGACGCTGTAACCACAACGGAATTAAGGGAATACCTGGGATTGCATTTGTCCGGGTATATGATTCCCGAGCGATTCGTGCAGCTTGCGCAGCTGCCTGCAACGACCAGCGGTAAAATCGATATCAAGGCACTGCAGGAAAGAGAAGATGAAACCTATATGCTTTCGGGAACCGCTTATGCGGAGCCTTCAAGCGGTCTTGAGCAGGCGATAGCGGAGATATGGAAGCAGGTGCTCGGAACGGACCGGGTTGGAGTCCACGACCATTTCTTCGAGCTTGGCGGAAATTCCCTGAATATTATCGAGGCGCATGTCCTCCTGAAGGAACGGCTGAACGTCGACCTGCCGGTAGTTGAACTGTTTCGTTATTCCTCTATCCATGCATTAGCAAGGCGCTTGGGGACGACAGCAGACGAAGGCGTGCGGGAAGGAAGCGGCCCGGATCGGGATCAAGTCAGGGAGGAATCGAAGAACCGGTTAAAGCAAAGAATGCAGAGAAAAAAAGAGGGTGGGAAATTATGAACAACCATACGACAAACGGGCTTGAGATCGCGGTTGTCGGAATGGCATGCCGGGTTCCGGGCGGAAACGATATCCGCAGCTTCTGGGATACGATCAAGAACGGAACGGAAGCGATCTCTTTCTTCACGAATGAGGAGCTGCAGGAAGCGGGCGTCGACCCGGAGACGCTCCGTAGTCCCGGCTATGTCAAAGCCGGGGGCGTGATCCGTGATTCGGAATGGTTTGACACCTACTTGTTCCACTACTCCCCCCGGGAAGCGGAAGTGATGGACCCCCAGCTTAAAGTGCTGCATGAATGTGCTTGGGAAGCGCTTGAGCAAGCCGGCTGCTGCGGGGAGCATGGGAACGGATTAACGGGCGTCTATATCGGAGGGTCAACAAACTTATATTGGATGAACGATGTGTTTCAACAAGCGCCCGACTTTATGAGAGAGGCTAACTTATTGAACGGATCGCAATTTTTCAGCACGAGATTATCGCATCAGCTGAATTTGAAGGGCCCAAGCTATACGGTTCAAACGGCATGTTCATCTTCATTGGTTGCCATTCATCTGGCCTGTCAGGGTCTTCTGGGCGGCGAATGCGATATCGCTCTGGCCGGAGGCGTATCCATCACACTGCCGGAGAAAAGAGGCTATTGGTATCAGGAGGGCATGATTCTGTCACCCGACGGGCACTGCAGACCGTTCGACGCCAATGCCAAAGGAACGGTGAATGGCAGCGGAGCGGGCATGGTGGTCCTGAAAAGGCTGCAGGATGCCATTGAGAGCGGAGATTATATTTACGCGGTCGTAAAGGGGTCGGCGGTTAACAATGACGGCCGCGATAAAGTCAGCTTTACCGCGCCTAGCATAGAGGGACAGGCCGATGCGATCAGGTCCGCTCTGCTCATGGCGGAAGTCGAACCGGAAAGCATCACCTATGTGGAGGCGCACGGGACCGGGACCGTACTCGGCGATCCGATTGAAATCGAAGGGCTGAAGCTGGCATTTAATACCGGCAAGCGGGGCTACTGCGGCATCGGATCAGTTAAAGCGAATATCGGGCATCTCGATAATGCTGCGGGCGTGGCCGGTTTCATCAAGACAGCGCTTTCCCTGAAGCACCGGCTGATTCCGCCGAGCATTAATTTCGCGAAGCCGAACGACAAAATCGATTTTGAACGAAGCCCGTTCTATGTCAACACCCGTCCGGCTGAGTGGAAGCATTCGGATTTTCCATTAAGAGCCGGGGTAAGTTCATTCGGAATCGGCGGAACCAATGCTCATCTGGTGCTCGAGGAAGCTCCGGACAGAGGCAGCCCGGACCGCGGCAGAAGGGTCCAGCTTCTGTCGCTCTCCGCGCAAACCATGAAGTCCCTTGATGAACAGACCCGCAGGCTGGCCGATTATTTGGACCAGAACGAAGACATTGATTTGGCCGATGCGGCCTATACGCTTCTGGTCGGCAGAAAACAGATGAAGCACCGCAGGGTGCTGGCGGCGGCGGATGCAGCCGAGGCCAAGCGGGAGCTGTCTTCAGCGCATTCTGCCAAAGTACAGACGGCGAAGGTGTCCGGCTCCGTCAAGCCGGTCATCTTCATGTTCCCGGGACAAGGCTCCCAATATATCAATATGGGATTGGAGCTGTATAGAGAAGAACAAGGATTTCGCGAAGAGGTAGACCAATGCTGTCATATCCTGGCCAGGTTAAGGGGATATGATATGAAGGAAATCTTGTATCCGGCACATATCTGGGAGGGAACTAACGAGAGGATTCATCAAACATCCTATACTCAACCTGCAATTTTTATTTTTGAATATGCGCTGGCCAGGATGCTGATGAATTGGGGGATCCGCCCGGACGGCATGATCGGACATAGTCTGGGCGAATATGTGGCCGCTTGTTTATCCGGAGTGCTGTCGCTCGAACATGCCCTGGCACTGGTTTCGGCACGCGCCGACCTTATGCAGCGGCTGCCGGCGGGCGGCATGTTGAGCGTGATGGCGACGTCAGACAGGCTGCTGCCGCTGCTTGGCCCCGGTCTGTCCATTGCTGTTTTAAACGGTCCGTCACAGTGTGTCGTTTCGGGTTCATATGAAGAATTGAATGATCTGGAGGCAGAACTGGACCGGGAGGGTCTCCGTCATAAGAGGCTGCAGACTTCCCATGCCTTTCATTCATCAATGATGGACCCGGTTCTAAGCGCCTTTGAAGAGAAAGCCAGGGAAGCCGTCTTTGGCGAGCCGCAGATTCCTTATATTTCAAATGTCACGGGAAAGTGGATAACTGCCCAGGAAGCGGCGGACCCCCGGTACTGGGTGAAGCATTTGCGCGGCACCGTCCGGTTTTCCGAGGGTGTGGGGCAATTATTGGCGGATGCGGACAGTATCTTTGTCGAGGTAGGGCCAGGCAAGACATTAAGCGCATTCGTCAGACAGCAACTTGACGAAGAAGCGGCAGCACGGAATGTGATCGTGAACATGGTAAAGTCTTCCAATGAAAATGTGCCGGACGACGAATTCTTGCTTCGCGGAATCGGTAGGCTGCATATTCATGGCGCGCACATCGATTGGCAGAGCTATTACGCAGGAGAGAGAAGATTCCGCGTTCCGCTGCCCACGTATGCGTTTGATCGCCAGTATTACAGCATTCGTGCCGGCCAAGCCGGAAGCGGAGCCGACAATCGGGGTACGACAGGCCGGGTCGGCGGGGATGCGGCCCGGGGCAGTAACGGGCAGCTGGCAGCAAAAGACGGGACGCCAATGACAGATAAGGAACATCTCATTATTGAAGCCTATAAGGAAGTTACGGGAGTAAAGAATATAACCCTTTATGACGATTTCTTCGAGCTGGGAGGCAGCTCGCTCTCTGCAGTCAACGTTGTATCCAGACTGCAGAAGGACCTTCGGATATCCATCCGTCAACTGTTTGAATATCCGCGGGCGTCCGATCTGGCACGGCATATCGGCTTCAAGACAGAAGACTCTTTCCTGCCGAAGGACGAATTGAAGCGCTACTTGCTGGCGCGGAGAGATAGATATCTTTCGCCCGCGGATGCGGACAATGAATGGGAAGCAAAACGCCTTCTATACGAGGAGAGAAGCAGGGGATATAACGCAACGAGCCTTACCCGCAGGGTGGAATACAAAGATATTTTGTTGACGGGAAGCACGGGATACCTGGGAATCTATTTGCTCTATGAATTATTAAGGCATTCGAGCAGCAATGTGCATCTTATCATAAGAAGCGGGAGCCGGGAGGAAGCCGTGAACCGGATCAAAGAAAAGCTCCGCTTTTATTTCGGTCCGGACTTTTATGAGGAATGGAACCGGAGAATTTTCGTATATAACGGTGATTTAACGAAGAAGAATCTGGGAATGGATGACAGAGGGTACCGGGATCTCTGCGGACTCGTTCCATGCATAATTCATTCCGCGGCCAATGTCAGCCATTACGGCAAATACGACGAATCTTATGAGGCCAACATTGTCGCTACGGATAATTTAATCGAGTTTGCGCTCACGGGACGGATCAAGGATTTTAACCATATCTCGACGATGGCCGTCGCTTCCGGCAGGGTTGAACATCAGAAGGACATCCTGTTTACCGAATTCGATTGCGATGTCGGACAAGCCATGACCAGTCCATACTCGAAAACGAAGCTCATAGCAGAGAAACGATTGATGGAAGCAAGACAAAAAGGAGTCGACGTTACTATTTTCCGTGTCGGCAACATCGTATTCGACTCCCGTTCCGGCAAGTTCCAGGAAAACATCGCACAAAACGCTTTATATTCCTTAATCCAATCCTATGTCACGATCGGATTGATTCCGGAAATGGAGAGGGATACGGATTTTTCATGCGTGGATGACGTAAGCCGGGCAATTGTGAGCTTGTTCGACCGAATGGAGCTGAAGAATGAGACCCATCATATTTACAATCCGAGCCCTGTCAGCATGTCGGAGCTGCTGACGATGCCAGGTTTGGCGCTCGGCGTGGAACAGGCGTCAATCGAACGGTTTCTGGACTACGTCTATGATGAAAATCAGGTCCGCGGGCATTCATCCCCTATCTATAACATCCAGCTGCACAGCATCGGAGATGAATGGGGAGAGCTTGACAGTCCGGCCGATCACACTCTATTCCATGTCAGGAGCGACAAGACGGCCGCGCTGTTAGAAAGAACGGGTTTTGTATGGAAAGAGATGAACGAGCAGCTTGCCGGCCGTATGGTAGATTACTGCCGGCAGGTGAAATTCCTGTAGGATTCGGAGGTGCGGCAGTTGATAAGCAAAGACATCTTGCATCGTACGGAAGATTTTAATCTTACACATCCTCAAAAAAGAATATGGTACATGGAAAATATCAACCCTGGCCAATCGATGCATAATATCGGCGGCACAGTAAGAATAAAAGGAACGGCGGATTTCGCTTTACTGGAGGAAGCGATCCGCTCGTTTGTAAAAACGAATGAGGGCATCCGGCTTCGTCTTACGGAGTCGGAGGGTGATGTCCGGCAATATATAAGCGATGATTCAAGTTTTCCTATCGACTATTTCGATTTCAGTGCACACCCGAATCCGGAAGCACCATTTACCGCCTGGGTTCGTCAGGAAGCGTCGGCGCATATGCCGATCTACGACAACGCCTTGTTTTATTTCGCTTTATTGAAATTGGGAGATCGCGACAACGGTTATTTCGTTAAGGCGCATCATATGGTTGCGGACGGGTGGTCGATGAATCTTCTGACCGAACAGATTTGCGGCGCTTACTTAAAGCTCTTAAAAGGAGAGGAGGCAACCAGCCGAACCGGAAATTCCTATCTCTCTTACATCGAACAGGAGCAAACGTATTTGGCGAGCGCGCGGCTGCTGAAAAACAGGAAATTCTGGAACGACAAATTCTCGGCGCTGCCGGAGCCGGCAGGAAATGCCGGTTTGGAATGCGGCGCAGGAAACCGCAAAACATTTTCGCTGCGAAGCGGGCAAACCGAACGTATCAAACAATTCGCCGCCGATCATAATATTTCGCTGTATACCTTCTTCGTGGCCTTGTATCTCATCTATCTTCATAAGCTGTCCAGACGGGATGATCTCGTTGTCGGACTGCCGCTGCTGAATCGGGCGGGTAAACAAGAGAAGAGCATGGTGGGGATGTTTACGAGCACGATGCCGTTTCGCTTTCGTATGGATGCGGAAGTGCCGGCAAGTCAATTAATCGGGGACATGAACCGCGAGTTGACGCAATGCTATTATCACCAGAGGTATCCGTTCGATCTCCTGGTGCAGGATTTGGAATTGAACAAGAAGGGCTACGGCCCTTTATTCCATTCCTCTGTCAATTATTATAACACCCGACTGATGAACGACCTTAATGGCATTCCAATCGAAAATGAAGAATTTTACAGCGGGGAGCAGCTCTATTCGTTCCAGCTGATTATCCGGGAATGGTCCGGCTCGGGGGAGCTCCAGCTGGATATGGACTATAAGCTGCAGGATTATACGGAAGAAAGGATCCAGCAGACATACAATAGTCTGCTCCATCTGGCCGATCAAGTCGTTCAGTTTCCCGACCGGAAGCTGAGCGGGTTCAACCTTGTAGCTGAAGAGGATTGGAATAGACGGATATACGAATTCAACGCTACCGAATTCGATTATCCGAAAGAGAAGACGATTCACCGGCTGTTCGCGGAACAGGCGGCAAGGACGCCGGATCGGATCGCGCTCCGTCTGAATAATCAAACCTTAACTTATCGGGGATTACATGAAAAATCGAATCAATTGGCAAGATTTCTTCTGGGAAAAGGCGTAAAAAGAGGAGTCATCGTCGGGCTGTCAACGAAACATTCGATGGAAACGATCATCGGGATTCTCGGGATTCTTAAAGCGGGAGGCGCTTATTTGCCCGTCGATCCCGGCTTGCCGCCTGACAGGATTCATTATATGCTGCAGGATTCGGGGACTTCCATCCTATTGACAAATAACGAAATGTTTCATTCATCGAACCTGTCCCGTTTCGAAGGAGAAGTCATTCAGCTGAATTCGGCAAGCCTGTATACAGGGGAGGACTCCGATCTTGGGGACCTTAGCGGGCCGTCCGACCTGGTCTATATCATATACACATCAGGTTCTACCGGATTGCCGAAAGGCGCCATGATTGAGCATCGCGGACTGGTGAATTATGTCTGTTGGGCAAAGCGGGTGTATGCGGATTCCGGTGAGACTGACGTGTTCGCACTCTATTCTTCCTTGACTTTCGATCTGACGGTCACCTCGATATTCACGCCGCTCATCGGCGGCGGCCAGATTGCCATTTATCCCGCCGATGACAATGAGTATGTGCTCTATAAAATAGTCCGGGAAGCTGTAGCAACCATTGTAAAACTGACACCCTCCCATCTCTCCCTATTAAAGGATACCGTTTCCGGGACGGGTTCGATCCGAACCTTTATCGTCGGAGGCGAAGATTTAAAGACAAGCCTCGCAAGCAGCATTCTGGACCGTTTCGGCAGTCATGTCACGATCTACAACGAATACGGTCCGACGGAGACGGTCGTAGGATGTATGATCCACCGGTTCGATGCCGGGAAGGATCAAGGAATCTCGGTTCCAATCGGCATCCCGGCCCAAAATATGAAAATATATATATTGGATCCGGAGCTCAATCCGGTGCCGGACGGTGAAACCGGAGAGCTGTACATCTCCGGAGACGGAGTTGCACGGGGTTACCTGAACAGGCCGGAGCTGACGAAAGAGAGATTTATCAATAATCCTTTCGTTCAGGGAAAGCGGATGTATAAAACGGGCGACTTGGCCAGATTTAAGGACGGAGGCAGGATCGAATACGCGGGAAGAACGGACAGTCAAGTGAAAATACGCGGGCACCGTATCGAGCCGGGCGAGATCGAGCATTGTATGACCCATCATCCAGGCGTAAAAGAAGCCGTTGCCATGGACCGCGAGGACCGGAACGGCGGCCGGTATCTCTGCGTTTATTACACCGGGCAAGAAGAGATTCCCGCACCGGGGCTGGCGAATTTCTTGAAAGAATATTTGCCGGAATATATGATTCCCGCTTATTTTGTGGCACTGGACGCCATCCCTTTGACGATTAACGGGAAGGTCGATAAAGCTGCTTTACCCGAGCCTGCACCAGCAGGGAACGAACCGGCCGCCCGCGAAGCAGCAAATGGAATGGAACGGTTGCTGGTCGATACCGTCGGACATGTTCTGAATGCAGAAGATCCGAGCCTGAAGGATAATTTCTATTATTTGGGCGGGGATTCCATCAAAGCGATCCAGATCGCCTCGAGGCTGGGGAGCGGGGGGTACAGAATCAAAGTAAAGGATATATTGGTTCACCCGGTAATCTCAGATATGGCATTATATGTGGAAACCATTGGGGGAGGGGCGGCCGGAGAAGACAGCCCTTGCGTAGGCGTGATTAAGCCGCTTCCTTCGACATCTTGGCTTTTCTCGCAGCGTTTGCCGGACATGAACCATTACACACAATCGGTGCTGCTCCAATTAAAAGGCGAGCTGTATCCCGATAAACTGGAAACGGCGCTGAATATGATCATCCGCCATCACGATGCCTTCAGAATCAACTATATTGCCCGGACGGGGGAGCTGAGCTATAACGATTCCCTTCTCTTGGGACAATGCGAAATCAGGATTGTCGATTTGTCGGGATATCCGGTTTCCGAACAGCCTGCTCAAATCTCGGGGATCGGGGAGAAGTTGAAAGCAAGCTTTGACATTGAAAATGGAGTTTTGATCAAGGCTTGCATTTTTCATCTTGGCGGTCAGGATACCAGGCTGCTCATGACCGCTCATCATTTGGCCGTCGACGGGATATCCTGGAGAATTATCTTCGAGGATATGAGCCATGTGTACGAACAATTGCTGCATAACAAGATTGCCGCACTCCCGCCAAAAACATGTTCGGTACAGGACTGGGCCGCCCAATTGGAGCAGTTTGGCCGGGGTCCTGCGAGAAGAAGCCTGCCTTTCTGGAATGAGCAGGTTGTTGGAACCGGCACGGAAACGTGGAGCGATTTTGACCTGGGTGCGGATGCTATGGAATGCTGCGCAACGGTAGAATACCGGTTGGCGGAAGATGAAACAAAGCGGCTGCTGTTCAAGGCGAACGACGCCTACAGGACAAAAGGCGATGAATTGATGCTCATCGCGTTGGCGCTGGTGATGAGGGATTATACGAAAACCGGCGACGTGTTGGTAGAAATCGAGAGACATGGGCGCGAGGAGATCGCGGACCATATCGACATATCAAGAACGGTAGGCTGGTTTACGAGCTTATATCCGGTCAGACTGGCAGTCCCGTATACCGGTCTGTCATCGCAAATCAAGCTGCTGAAGGATCAATTGCGGGGGATCCCGAACAATGGACTTTGTCATGGTGTCTTGAAATATGTAACCGGCGAATTGGACGGCGATCCGGGGAAAAATGTGCGGTTTAATTATCTGGGCGATTTTAACGCTTCATTTACGAGCGGAATATTCGAATATGCGGAGGAGCCTGCCGGCAGAGACTGCAGCGGCCGCAATGAAATGTCTTGTCTGCTGGATATCGTCGCTTATATGGTGAATAACAGGCTGAAACTTTCGATAACCTACAGCCGCAACAAGTTTAGACCGGAGACGGCAGAGCGATTTGCCCGCTCCTATATGGATCGGTTGAGAGAGGTCATCGATCATTGCAGCGGCAGGGACCACAGCGAATTTACGCCTGCCGATTTTGAAACGACAGACCTCTCGAGCGACGAGCTCGAACATCTTTTTAACGATTGAAATCATGCCGAACCGATTCTCGAAGTGGAGAGGACCATGCCGAAAATGCAAACAAGATCCATATGGATGATCCTTGTCGTATTCCTGCTGGTTCCAACCATAGCCGGACCCGCCGCCGCTGCCGCGGCGAATGAAAGCGCGGCAGCGGAATTGCCGGACGGCTATGAACGCCAGCTGGACTCATGGATTCAGAAGCAACAGAAAGAGGGGAAAATTCCCGGCTTGTCGGTCGTCGTCGTCAAGGACGATCAACCTGTTTATAAAAAAAGTTTCGGCTATTCCAATCGGGAGACGAAGCAGTCCGTAACCGAACAAACCTTGTTCGAAATCGGATCAAACAGCAAGGCCTTTACGGCTCTGGCTGTCTATCAGCTTGCCGGAGAAGGCGTCATCGATTTGAATGAGCCGGTCAGCACATATTTGCCCTGGTTCCAAATGAAGTATAAGGGCGAGCACGATGGGCAGCTCATCAACGGTGCGGTCGATATCACGTTGGAACAGCTGCTGCACCACAGCAGCGGAATCCCGTTCGAGACGATCAAGGACATTCCCGTGACGGACGATGAAGATGCGCTTGAACAAACGGTGAGAACGCTGCTGAATCACCCTCTAGCGTCCTACCCGGGAGAACAATTTGAATACGCGACGATCAATTACGATATTTTGGGCCTGATCATTCAGGAAGTGACGAACCAATCGTTTGAGCAATATGCGGACAGCCATATCCTGAAGCCTTTTGGGCTCGATCATACGTATCTGTTCAGGCAGGAGGCCGCCCAGCAAGGCATGGCAGAGGGCTACAAGCTGGGATTCTTGAGACCTGTCCAGTATGATGCTCCGATGTACCGCGGCAATACACCGGCCGGATATTTCATCTCCAATGCGGAGGATATGGAAAAGTGGCTGAGGATCCAGATGGGCACATCCGCGCTGGAACAGGCCGACCAGGACACGGTTCTAAGAACGCATGAGCCGAACCGCTCCGTTGCGCCCTCTTCGGACGGTTCGTCCTATGCGGGGGGATGGGAGGTATATCAGAGCGGGGAAGGTGAAATCTCCCATGACGGAAGCAATCCGAACTTTTCCTCCTTCCTCGTATTTCGTCCCCATGAGGGTCTGGGCGTTGCCGTACTGGCTAACTTGAACTCGTCTTATACAAGCGTCATGGGTCAAGGCATCATGGACATCCTTCAAGGAAAGAAACCGGCGGACAACGCGCAGGATATGTATAAAAGCCTCGACGTCTTTGCTTTTTTCGTCATCCTGCTGATGCTCCCGCTGATAGTTGTTACACTGTATTTTATTGTTCTGTCCGCAGCCCGGATTTACAAGAAAAAAAGAAGGCTGGAGAAGCATGCAGCCAGGCGTATAGGGATTCCGCTGGCATCGCTCGCATTTATCCTGGTATCGGGGTATTGTCTATATCAAATTCCCGACGTATTATTTTCCGGGCTTTCCTGGGATTTCGTCAAGGTGTGGGCGCCTGCGAGTCTGATTGTTGCGATTGGCGCGGTCATGTCCGCCATCATCCTTTTCTGCGTATACCTGACGCTGGTATCCGTTTTTCCGGAACGCAGGGACAGGAATTTTTTCCCCCTCATCCTGTTGAGCATCGCAAGCGGCTTCGGCAATGCGATGATCATCTTTATCGTCAATGAAGCGTTAAACCGGACGGGGCAATCCGGAAGCGGACTGTTTTTATATTTTGCACTGGGTATTGTCATTTACGTGATGGGACAGAAGTTCGTCCGGACCAGGCTCATCACGCTTACGAATAATTTGATCGCTGATAAAAGGATCGAGCTGCTGGACAAAATTTTGAATACCCCCTATGAGAAAATCGAGCGGCTCGAGAGCGAAAAGATTCAAACCACGTTAAATAATGATACGGAAGCCATCAGCAACCACGCGGCTACTCTCATTACCGGACTGACGGATTCGATAACGCTGCTGTGCTGCCTGGTCTATCTGGGAATTCTGAATGTCTACGGACTGCTGATTTCCATTGCCGTCATGCTCGTTGCGGCAGGCTTATATTATGTGGCAGGAAGGTCGGCCAATAAGCTGTGGGAGCAAACGAGAAACATTCAGAATACCTTCTTCCGATATATCAACGATCTTACCGGAGGCTATAAGGAACTCAGGCTGGGATCGGCAAAACGGGAGCATTTCAGAGCGGATATGCAGGAAAGCATCGGCGATTACAAGGACAAGCGGATCCGGGGCGGGCTGAAGTTCGCCAATGTCTTTATAATCGGCGAATTGTTGTTCACGCTCGTGATCGGGGCGGTCACGTTCTTGTTTCCCATTCTGTTCGAGCAGGTGCAGAGCCATTCTCTGCGAAACTATGTGTTCGTATTCCTCTACATGACAGGGCCTGTCAACAGCATTCTTAATGCAATTCCGCATGCCGTACAGCTGCGGATCAGCTGGAAGCGGATCAAAGCGTTTATCGCGCATTTGACGGAGATTGAAGCCGGCAAGGAGAGGACAGAAGGAGAGGTTGTGCAATCCGGAGGCTTGCAAATTGAACTGAAGGACGTGGAATACGAATACCGCGGCGAGAATGGCGAGTCCTTTCGGGTCGGACCGATCGACTGCAAATTTCATTCCGGCGAGATCGTTTTTATTACGGGAGGGAACGGAAGCGGCAAATCAACGCTTGCGAAACTGATTACTGGATTGTACGCGTGCGAGAAGGGTGAAATATTCGTCAACAACCAAGTCATCGGCCAGGAGGAGCTGGGCGAACTCTACTCTGCCATCTTCAGCGACTACTACCTGTTCACCAAAATATACGGCATCGATTGCGCGTCCAAAGAGGACGAGATCGATACCTATTTGAAACTGCTGCGCATCGACGAGAAGCTGCAAATTCAAGACGGGGAGTTCAGTACGACGAAGCTTTCGACAGGTCAAAGAAAGCGACTGGCACTATTGATCAACTATCTGGAGGACAAGCCGATCTGCCTGTTTGACGAGTGGGCGGCCGACCAGGATCCGGAGTTCAGACAATTCTTCTATACGGAATTATTGCCGCAGTTCAAATCCAAAGGGAAGTGCGTCATTGCCATTACCCACGACGACCGTTATTTTCATATGGCAGACAAGCTGATCAAGATGGAAAGAGGAGAAATCGTAGAAGAACAACAAATGAACCATACTCTTGCAGGTTCTGCTGCACAAGCGAGATAGGAGGAGCTTACGTTATGGCGAAGCTGGATCGACAGCATGTCGAAGACATCGTTGGATTAACCCCGATGCAGGAAGGAATCTTGTTTCATTACTTAAAAGATCCCCTGAGCGACGAGTATTTCGAGCAGCTGTGTCTGGAAATTTCGGGTAAGGTGAATGAGGCGCATTTTGCGGAAGCATGGGAGAGCGTCATCCAAACCAATGAAATGCTGCGTACACTGTTTCGTTGGGAAAACGTCAAAGCCCCTGTACAAATCATTTTGAAACAGCATCCCTTGCAGCTTGAGCTCCACAGCCTCCAGGATCGCGAAGAGGACGACAAGCGCTTGCAGCTCAATGACATCAAAACAAAGGACAGGGAGAAGAAGTTTGATCTCCGGAAGGTCCCGTTCAGGATTGCGTTATGCCGGCTGGAGGAAGAGAAGCATGAAATGATCATAAGCAGCCATCATATTTTATTTGACGGCTGGAGCAGCGGACTCTTGTTAAAACAATTTATGGAAGCATACCGGGGGTTTAGCCGCTCGGAGAACGTCGTACGCCCGAACAAGAAAAGGTATAAGGATTTTGTTAAAATCATTCAAAATCAGGATAAAGAGCAGCAAAAGCGGTTTTGGCAGGGTGTATTTGAAGGGTTTGACTCGCAAACAAGGCTGACATCCGAAATCATCAAGCGCCCCGAAGAACGGAGAGACGTTCATCACCGTATCCGATTTTCAAAAGACGAACTGGAGCGGTTCGCAAGGCAAAATGAAGTGACGCTGGCCTCTCTGATCTACGGCGTCTGGGGAATCGTACTGCAAAAAAATGTGAATGAAGACGATATTGTGTTCGGCACGACCGTATCCGGAAGATCCGCATGGTTTCAGGGCATTGAGGAGATTGTCGGGCTGTTCATCAATACGATCCCGCTCCGGGTAACCCGCACTCCGGATGAGTCGGCCATAGATCTGATAAGAAAGGTGCACGGGTCATTACAGAGCAGGGATGAGCATGAGCACACCCCTCTCGCGGATATCAAACGATACAGCGGATTGGATGGCCAGGCAGAGCTGTTCGATACGATCGTCGTTTTTGAAAATTATCCTTTGGACCGGACCGTCACGAGCAAACAAGGCGAAATTGCCTTCAGCTCTTACTCCGCGTTTGAAATGACGAATTATGATTTAACGATAAGCGTGACCATTGATGATGGTATTGAGGTTTGCTTCAGCTGCAATGAACAGGTGCTCGGCTCATCTTCGGTCATCAGGCTGGCGGAGCATTTTGCCGCAATTATGAAGGCTGTGATCCGGACACCCGGGAAAAGGGTGGACCAAATTGAAATCATCTCCGCCGAAGAGAAAAAGCGAATCCTGTACGATTTCAACAATACCCGGACAGCGTTCCCGGATCATGCGGCGGTCAGCCGCTTGTTCGAACGGCAGGCGGTAAGAACGCCGGACCATACCGCTGTCGTGTGCGACGGGAGAACGGTCACGTATCAAGAGCTGGATGCGATGTCGAACAGCATCGCGCACGAGTTGACCGGCAGAGGCGTGAAGGCCGGGGAAATCGTCGCCATCATGGCAGAACGGTCAATCGAAATGATTGCCGGCATCATCGCCATTCTTAAAGCGGGAGCCGCGTACCTGCCGGTGGATCCGGCATTTCCCGAATCGCGGAAGAGGTATATGCTGCAGGATAGCGGCGCCAGGCTGCTGCTTGCCCATCAAGAGCCGCTCGATAAAAGCGGCCGCTTGGCAGCGGATTTTCCGGCCGAACGCATTATGCTGCTGGACGATCACCGGTTATATTCGGGGCAGACATTCAGCCCGGTTCGAGATCCCGACCCGGATGGACTGTTCGCCGTATTCTATACGTCCGGAACGACAGGGAAGCCAAAGGGCGTCATGGTGGAGAACAAAAGCGTCGTCAGCCATATACAGTGGTTTGCCGGAACGTACGGGATAGATAGCACTACAAATGTCCTGCAAATGACGAATTATATATTCGACCCCAGCATACAAGAATTTTTCGGAACCCTGCTTCATGGAGCAACAATGCATATCGCAGGGCAAAACGTAATTCTGGACCGCGAGCAGTTTGGCGATTATGTGGACAGGCATCAAATCCATATCATTAACCTGATCCCGACGTTATTGAAACAATTAATGAGCAGCAAGCGGAAATTAAACAGTTTGCGCATCATCATATCAGGCGGAGAAAGGCTTGACGATTCGTTAAAGGACGAGCTGGTCGGGAATGGCTATGTGCTGTATAACAACTACGGGCCAACGGAAACGACAGTAGACGCCTTATCTTCGTTATGCTCGGCAGGCAAAGTAACGCTTGGCAAACCGATTGCCAATGCGCGATGCTATATTCTTGACCGTGACCGTAATCTTGCCCCGATCGGCATTGCCGGCGAGCTGTATATCGCCGGAGCCGGAGTGGCCAGAGGGTATTTGAACATGCCCGAGCTTACGGCCGAGAAATTCATGAACGATCCGTTCATGCCGGATGAAAGAATGTACCGAACAGGCGATATGGGACGATGGCTTCCTGACGGGGAAGTGGAATTGATCGGAAGAGCGGACCACCAGGTGAAGATCAGAGGCCACCGGATTGAGCTTGGTGAAATTCAGAACCGGTTGCTGCAGCATGATCAAATTCGGGATGCCGTCGTGATCGATCTGGACAATCATGAGAGTAAAAAAACGATTTGCGCTTATATAGTCGCAAATATCCCATTGGAGACCAGGCATCTGAGGGAATTCCTGTCGGCGGAATTGCCGGATTATATGGTGCCTTCCAGCTTTGTCAGGCTGGAAAAATTGCCGCTGACATCCATAGGGAAAATTGACCGGAGGGCTTTGCCTGCTCCCGCAGCGATTACCGGAAATGAATTTGCGGCTCCCCGCAGCCAAACAGAGGAAGTGCTCGCAGACATATGGACTACCGTGCTCGGAATCGATAAGGGTGCAGTTGGCATTAACGATAATTTTTTCGAATTGGGCGGGGATTCCATTCTGAGCATCCAGATTGCCGGGAAAGCGATGCAAGCGGGGATTCCGATCACAGTAAGCCAAATCTTTCAGCACCAGACGATCGCCGAGCTCGCAAACGAGGCTGAGCAACTGGAGGTCAGGGCAGACAAGGCGGCAGAAGCGCCAGAGACGGGAGAAGTTCCGCTTACGCCTATTCAGATGTGGTTTTTTGAGCAGAATTTGGAAAATGTACATCATTGGAATCAAGCGGTTTTGCTTGAAACCCGCCCCGGTATGAATCCTGAATGGTTGAAGCAGAGCTTCCAAAACCTGGTGCGCGCTCACGACAGCTTCCGGCTTCGGTTTATTAAACGCGGCGGAGAGTGGATTCAGACTTATTCGGACGCGCGCGGCGAAGGATCGTTTCAAGTATTTGATATGTCCGGTATTTCACCATGGCAGCGCGAAGAAAAAATGAAGGGGACCTGTTCCCTGCTACAGCGCAGCTTGAACATTACGGAAGGGCCGTTGATCAGAGCGGCATATTTCCAGTTTGGGAAAGAAGACAGCGGGAAACTGTTTATTACCGCACATCATCTTGTTGTGGATGGTTACTCGTGGCGGGTGATAACCCAGGACCTGCAGGATGGCTGCGAACAGCTCGAAAAGGGTGAGTCTGTGAAGCTGCTCCCGGGCAGTCTCTCCTTTAAGAAGTGGTCGGCGTATATACGCGAATATGCGAAATCGGACAAAATTAAGGGTGAACAGTCTTATTGGCAAAACAGTATCCCCTCTTCCGTAAACCCGATACCGGCCGATCTGGACCATGGACTCAATACGGAGGAGGCCGCCGATACGATATCCGTTACTCTGACGAAGGAAGAAACGGACAGCCTGCTGCATGATATTCACGGACCGTTCCGGACTCGAATAGACGATATTCTGCTTGCCGCGCTTTCCTGCACGTTAAGGGACTGGTCCGGAGCGGCGCTTATCGATCTGGAAGGCCATGGCAGAGAGAAGCTGCTGGAGGAGCATGATGTTTCCCGGACCGTCGGCTGGTTCACCTCGGTATATCCGATCGTCCTGGGAGATACAGCCGGAGATGCGGAATCCGGCGAAATGAGTGGCAGTCTGATCAAGCAGGTGAAGGAACGGTACCGGAGCATCCCAGGCGGGGGAATCGGGTATGAAATTTTGTATTATCTGGCGGAGGACGGCATCCGCGAGACGATCGCATCCAAGCCGAGAGCGCAAATCAGCTTCAACTATTTGGGACAATTCGACCAGGTATTGAAGAAGAGCGGATTATTTAAGTTGGCTGACGTAAATACGGGAAGTGCCAGGGCTTTGAAGGGAATCCGGAGCCATCTGATTGATATCGACGCGATGATTGCAGGCGGTGCGCTGACCATCGACTGGAAGTACGGCACCCGTATTCATCTGCCGGAGACCATCCGGCAGCTGGCGGAGGATTTTGTTCGCCATCTGAGGAGCATCATCTTGATCTGCAAGGCGGAGCAAACGCGTCAATTTACGCCGTCCGATTTTCCTCTTGCGCCGGTTGAACAAAACAAGCTGGATGAATGGGCCGGGCAGTACCGGAATGTGGAAGACATTTATACGCTCTCGCCCGTGCAGCAAAGCATGATCTTTCACCATGTGTATTCTCCGGGTTCATCCGTGACAGTGGAGCAAACCATATACTCGATTCATACCGGATTGAATATCGGGGCCTTTGAGAAGGTATGGCAAACGGTGCTGAACCGGCATGAAAGCCTGAGGGCTTCCTACCATTGGGAGGGATTGGAGGAGCCCGTACAGATTATCCACCATGACATCAATATTCCATTTGAAGTCCTGGATTGGACGGGCGTTCCGGAATCCGGGAGACGTACCAGAATGGAACGGCTTATCGAAGAAGACCGCAGAAGAGGATTCGATCTTTCCAAGCCGCCGCTTATGAGAATTCTGGTGGTGCAATGGGAGAAGTCGGCCTATGAGGTGATATGGACGCATCATCATCTTCAGCTTGACGGATGGTGCATCGGCATTCTCCTGAGCGAGATCGGAACGTTGTATGAGGCTTATTCCTCCGGTCATAAACCCGCAATGAAAGACGCGCTGCCATTCAAGGAATATATCGAATGGTACCGCGCACAAAATTTGGAGCAGGCCGAGCACTATTGGAAGCGGACGTTAAAGGGATTTAAAACGCCTATACATTTTGCCGGCCTTTTTCCCGCAGCTGCCAAGATCGCAGCAGAACAGACGCCGGCATTCGGCAAAGCCGTGTATGAGGTACAGCCGGCTATGCAGGAAGCTCTGCGGAACTTTTCCAGGAAGCACCGGCTCACATTAAATACGATCATACAGGGAGCTTGGGCGATTCTATTAAACCGCTATTCCGGGGAGAAAGATATTGTATTTGGCGCCACTTCGTCGGGACGTCCGACTGAACTGGCCGGTTCGGCTTCCATCATCGGCTGCTTCATGAATACACTGCCTTTTCGAGTGTTTGCGGATGCAGGTTACGAAACGATCCCCTGGCTCCAGGACATACAGCGGAGCAGCGTTGAAATGCGTCAATTCGAATACACGCCACTGTCCGATATTCGCAGCTGGAGCGAAGTGCCGAGGAATTCAGCCTTATATGATTTGTATGAAAGCATCGTCATCATCGAAAATTATCCCTTCGACACAACGCTGAAGGACGGTCTGGGCTCCTTGAAGGTGCAATCCATGAGGGTAGAGGAGCAGATGGATTATCCTCTGACTGTTTATTGCAATTTGCAGCCTGAGCTGCATTTCAATCTCTTATTTGATTATCGTTATCTGGCAGACGACACGGCACACCGGATGCTCGGGCATTTGATCAATATAATCCAGGGGTTACTTGAAGGCGAAGGCCGCACGACTGGCGAGATTTCAATGTTATCCGGTGACGAGCTGAGGCAGATTACAGACGGCAGCGATGCCTACATGAATGTTCCCAAAGATCAAAGCTTTAATGAATTATTCGAAGCCCAGGTGAAGCTGCGTCCCGGCCATACGGCGGTTATATGCGGGGATGAGCGGCTGACATACGGCGAGCTGGACATCCTCTCGAACCGGCTGGCTCATAAGCTTATCAAATGGGGTATCGGGCCGGAAGTGCCGGTAGGGTTATTCGTGGAAAGATCTATCAACCTGGTCGTGGGAATCATGGGTATTTTGAAGGCGGGAGGCGCCTTTCTTCCCATTGATGCCGATTATCCGGGCGAGAGGGTCGACTTGATGCTGGAAGATGCCCGGGTGCCTGTCCTGCTTACCGAATCAAGCCTTGAAGCGAAGGTCCGCAACCCTGAGGGGCGTACCGTATGCCTGGACAGGGAATGGGACGTTTTGCTGCAGGAACCGGCAGATAAGCCGGCTTCCGGGGTGGGTCCCGGAAATCTGGCCTATGTCATCTATACTTCCGGCTCAACCGGAAGGCCTAAGGGCGTCATGATGCCGCATGAAGCGGTTGTAAGCCATTCTTTAGATTTGATCGGCCGTTACCGGCTCACTCCGGAGGACCGTGTCCTCCAGTTTTCTTCAATCGGTTTTGATATTTCGCTTGAACAGGTTCTAACGACATTGGCAGCGGGCGCCGCTCTGGTGCTGCGGGACAACAGGATGTGGACACCGCGGCAGTTTTCGCAAAAATGCAAGGAGTATGGGCTTACGGTTACGAATCTCCCGACCTCCTACTGGAACGAAGTTGTACAGCAGTGGCATATTGAGCCTGACACGGTTCCGGGCGGCGGGCTCAGGCTTGTCATCGTCGGCGGGGAACGGATGCTTCCGGAGAAGGTCGCACTTTGGGAGAAACTCCCGCTCACTAATATTCTTCTTCTCAATGCCTACGGACCTGCGGAGACAGCGATGACCAGCACGCTGTACCCCGTTTCCGGAGAGGGCAGCAAGAGTGCGGATTTGACATGCATTCCCGTCGGCAAGCCTCTGGCAAATCGGCGCATTTACATTGTTGACGAAGACATGCGGCTGCTTCCCGTGGGAGTTAAAGGCGAAATAGGTATCGGCGGCATTCCGCTGGCCCGGGGGTACTTGAATAACCCGGAGCTCACGAATGAAAAGTTTATAAAAGACCCGTTCTTCGACGGTTACGGCGACCGTCTTTACCTTACGGGAGATCTGGGCAGGCGGCTTGGCGACGGTAATATCGAGGTGCTGGGGCGGAAGGATGAGCAAACCAAAATCCGCGGCCATCGCATCGACATCGGCGAGATCGAAAGTATATTGAACCGCTGCAGCCTCGTAAAAGATGCCGCAGTCGTTGTGAGATCGCGAGATACGACAGAGCATGATCTTGCCGCGTTCTATGTGGCTTCCGATCCGATGACGAACGAGCCGTCGGGCATAAGAGAATTTCTGAACCATTTGCTCCCGGCGTATATGATCCCCGCGTATTTCATTCCGATGGATCGGCTTCCGCTGAATCCAAACGGAAAAATCGACCGCAAGGCGCTCGCAGGTATGGAAATCGTGATGAACTCCATGGCGGAATATGAAGCTCCGGCCAATAATATCCAGACCAGGCTTGTATCCATTTGGGAAAAAATATTGGGAACCGGCACTGTGGGGATCAATCATCATTTTTTCGAGATCGGCGGCCAATCCCTAAAGGCGATTACGCTGATTTCCGAAATCCACCGTGAATTTGAAGTGGAGCTTCCACTGGTCCACGTATTCGAAGCTCCTACAATCAAACAGCTTTCAGTGCTGATCGAAGAAACGATGGACAAGAAAGCGTATCTGTCGATCGAGCCGGCAGCGGAGAAGGCGCGATATGAGGTGTCGGCTGCCCAGAGAAGGCTGTTTATCGTAAGCCGTCTGGCTGGTGCAAGCACCAATTATAATATTCCGGGAGCAGTGCTGCTGAGTGGCCGGATCGATGTGCCGCGGCTGGAACAGGCGTTCAGAGTGCTGGTAGAGCGGCATGAAATGCTGCGAACCTCCTTCATAGAAGAAGAGGGACGAATCTACCAAATCGTGCATGGGCATGCGGAATTGGAGATCCGGCATCTGCACGCCGATGAAAGCGGGCTGGAACGACTGCTTGAACAATTTGTGCAACCGTTTGAGCTGGAGCAGGCGCCATTATTTCGAGCCGCGATTGTCGAAGTGTCAGCCTCCAAATGTCTGCTTATGTATGATATGCATCATATGATATCGGATGGACAGTCAATCGCCATTCTGATCCGGGAGTTTGTCCGCTTGTACGAAGGGGAAACCCTGCCGGAGCCAAGAATCCAGTATAAAGACTTTTCCGAATGGCAAAATCAATGGCTGGTTTCCGATAGAATGAAAAAGCAGGAGGACTATTGGCTCCGCACATTCTCATCAGAAATTCCGCTGCTGGATTTGCCCACCGATCGGCCCAGACCGGGCACGCGGATATTCGAGGGTGGTCAGCTTGAATTTGAGTTGGACCATTCCTTGACCTTGGAATTGAATCGAATCGCCCGCGGGCAAGGCGTTACGCTGTATGCCGTGCTGCTGGCGGCCTATAATGTTCTATTGCTTAAGTACACCGGGCAGGAAGATATCGTAGTGGGTAGTCCCGTGGCGGGGAGGCGGCATGCCGAGTTGGAAAATATCGTCGGGATGTTCGTCAATACGCTTGCGCTGCGTAATTTCCCTGATCCCGGCAAAACGTTGGAGGCCTTCGTGAAGGAAGTGGCGGAGCGTTCGCTCGAGGCGCTCGAAAATCAGGAGTACCCGTTCGAAATGCTGGTTGAGAAGCTTCAGCCGGCAAGGGATCTGAGCCGTCATCCTTTGTTCGATGTGATGTTTGCGTTTGAGAATGTGGATATGGCCAAGGCGCAGGTGGACGATTTTGAAGTTATTCCATTCGAATATAATAGTCACACGGCCAAATTCGATCTGGAGCTGAAAGTAACCGAGCGCGAAGGCGGCCTCCGCTTTGTTTTGGAATACAGCACCAGTCTGTTCAATCAGGAAACGATCGTCAGGATGGCCGGACATCTGGTCAGGATTCTTGAAATCATTGCGGAAGACAGGACAGTTCCTCTCGGAGAAATCGATCTCCTATCCGCAGAAGAGAAGAAGATGCTGCTGAGCGATTTCAACAGGACGAGGATGCCGTTCCCGGATCAAAAAACGATCAAGCAGCTTTTCGAGGAACAGGCACAGAAGCATCCTCACCGTACTGTGGTTGTATCCGGCCCAAGATCAATGACGTATAAGGAATTGAACGAGAAAGCGAATCAATTGGCCAAGCGCTTGATCGGGATGGGAGCAAGACCGGAGACAGTGATCGGAATACTGGCGGAGCCTTCGCTCGAAATGATTATCGGAATATGGGGCGTCGTCAAGAGCGGCGCGGCTTATCTTCCCATAGATTCCGAATTTCCGGGGGAACGCATCCGTTATATGCTTGAGGACAGCGGGGCTATTGCGCTTCTCGTTCAACCGCATTTATCGGCGGCTGTCGATTATCCGGGCGAAGTCATGCCGCTTGATTATGAACGATTAGTCCCCGGCGATGCTGCGAATCCTGCGGATTATGGCACATCCAATGATCCGGTATATATCATTTATACATCCGGCACGACCGGGATTCCGAAGGGTGTTCCCGTCAAACACCGAAGCCTGGTCAACTACAGCTCGTGGTTCACCCGAACAGCGGCGCTGGAGCCTGGCGACAGAACGATGCTGCTATCGTCCTTCGCCTTTGATTTGGGGTATACAAGCTTATATTCTTCGCTTCTTAACGGATGTGAGCTGCATCTGGCTTCAAAGGATATGTATGTCGTTCCCGAGAAGCTGCTGGCGTATTTGACAGCTTATAGAATCAGTTATATCAAGCTCACACCTTCGTTGTTTGGCCTTATGATCAACAGTCCGTCAATCGGTAGTCCGTCAATCAGGGAGAAGCGGACACTTGAGGAATTGAGATTGGTCGTGCTTGGGGGAGAAGAGATCAAGGCTGCCGATATCGGCAGGTTTCACCACTTGTATCCTGGCGCGAGGGTCATCAATCATTACGGGCCTACGGAGGCGACCATCGGAGCCATAATCCATACGGTCCGTTTCGACTATCTCGATTCCTACGAGAAGAAAAGCGTCATCGGAAGGCCGGTCGACAATATTAGCGTGCTCCTGCTGGATTCGCGGCTGAAGCTTGTTCCCATTGGGGTTGCCGGCGAAATCTGTATTTCCGGGGAGGGATTAACCGAAGGCTATTTGAATCTATATGAACAGAATGCCGAAAAATTCGTAGAGGCTTCATTTGGCAGCGGGACCGTCAGATTGTACAAAACCGGAGACTTGGGCAGACTCACGGCTGACGGAGAGATCGAATTTCTGGGAAGAACGGACAGCCAGTTGAAAATACGCGGGTTCCGGGTGGAACCGGAGGAAGTGGCCTCGATATTGCGCCGGCATGATTCGGTGATTGATGCAGTCGTGACCGCCCGAAGGGACGAGAATTTCAACCATAGTCTGTACGCCTATCTTGTGCTGAAAGAAGGCGCAGACTCATTGGAATTAAGACAATATGCATCAAACAGGCTTCCCTACTATATGGTTCCGCAACGTATGATGAAGTTGAAGCAGATTCCGTTGACGCCGAACGGCAAAATCGATTTCAAGGCTCTTCCCGAACCATCCGATGCGGCCGTCATGACGGTCGGGTACGAAATGCCGGCGGATCCGGTTGAACGCAAAATGGCTGAAATCTGGGGAGCGATCCTCGCACAGGACAAGGTCGGCGTGCAGGATTCGTTCTTCGAACTGGGCGGTCACTCGCTTAGTGCGATGCTGCTCGCGGCTGAAATTCATAAAGCGTTCCATGTGGACATTCCGCTCCGGGAGATCTTCAGATCCCCGACAATCAGAGGGATGAGAGAATATATGAGAATGGCGCCGGTAAACATCCATTCGTCGCTGGAGCCGATAAAGACCGGTGATTATTACGAGCTTTCATCCGCTCAAAGGAGATTTTACGCGCTCCATCAGATCGAAGGAATTGGTACAAGCTACAATATGCCGAGGGCAACGCTGTTGGAAGGCGAAATCGATCCGGTGAAATTGGAGAAAGCGTTTAGTGAAATCGTGAAGAGGCATGAAGCGTTCAGGACTTCGTTTGATATCGTGGACGGCGAACCCGTGCAGCGGATACACATACACTCGGAGGTGGACATCCGCTATACGGAACCTGGGGAAGATTGGAGTTCCGATCTTGCGGATGGATGGAGCGACGAGCTGATGCATAACATCGACGCATTCATCCGGCCTTTTGATTTAAGCAAGCCACCTCTGCTCAGAGTCGGGGTTATCCGTTTGAGCCAGGATCGGCATTTGCTGTTAACCGACATGCATCATATCATTTCGGACGGGTATTCCGTCGGCATTCTGGTGCAGGAGTTCGCGAAGTTATATCAAGGCGAACCGCTTCCGGAGATCCGCTTGCAGTATAAGGATTATGCGGCGTGGCAGAATCGGTTTTTGGGGACGGAGGCGGCAAGACGGCAGGAGGAATATTGGTCGGATATGCTTTCCGGAGATCTTCCCGTTCTGAATTTGCCTACGGATTTCCCCAGACCGGCTATGCAAAGCTTTGAAGGCGAAAGCATCATTTTTGAAACAGGGAATGCATTGAAGGAACAGTTGAGCACGCTATGTCTGGAAACCGGCACAACGCTTTATATGGTATTGCTGGCAGCTTACAGCACGTTATTGTCCAGGTATGCCTCGCAGCAGGATATTATCGTGGGATCGCCGGTGCTGGGCCGGACGCATTCGGATCTGCAAAATATCATCGGCATGTTCGTCAATACGCTTGCCATAAGAAGTCGTCCAAGAGGAGACCGCTCCTTTGCCGCGCTGCTTGCGGAGGTGAAGGAAAACCTGCTTGAAGCCTATGAACATCAGGATTATCAGTTTGATATGCTCCTGGACAAATTAAAGATCAAGAGGGATCCGGGACGAAATCCGATATTCAGCACCATGCTGGCGATTCAGGATAGTCCGGGCAAGGAGCATAGGATCGGGAACATCGCGTTGACTCCCGTAAATTACAGGAAGAGCAGCTCCAAGTTTGATCTGTCGTTATTTGCGGAAACCGGTGAAGACCGAATCTTTTTTGAATTCGAGTATGCCAGCAAGCTGTTTGTAAGAGAAACGGTGGAGAAAATGGCAAAGGACTATTTAACCCTATTAAATATCATAAGCCGCGATCCCGAAATCAGTATAAACGCGATCGAGATTGAAGGTATAGTCGTGGATAACGCAGACATTGAAAATATAACCTTTCATTTCTAGTCGCAGATGGTATTATCATTTGGAGGAGCTTGCTTCGGGAAGCTCCTCTTTATGTTTCATGAAGCTTCAGGACTAAAGGGGAGATTGGCATGAAAATTCGTTTAGTGAAAGGTTCAGACTATTACTTGATTTCACCTCTGATCAATGATTGGTGGGGAGGCAGGCAAATTTCCGGCAAGCTGCCGAAATTATTCTTTGACCATTTTTCAAGCACCAGCTTCATTGCGGAAAAGGAAGATGAAATGATAGGTTTTCTGATAGGATTCCTCTCGCAAACCCATCCAAATGAAGCCTATATTCACTTTGCGGGCGTTCATCCTGAATACAGAAAACATCATGTTGGAAAGCAATTATACGACGAATTTTTTCATGCAGCGAAACAAAATGGCCGAAGCATTGTCCGGTGCATAACGTCTCCTGTAAACAAGGGCTCGATCGCATTTCATACCAGGATGGGATTTGAAATCGAGGCCGGTAATAAGGAAGAAGCCGGAGTTTCAGTACACGCAGATTATGATGGGGCCAATCAGGATAGGGTGCTACTTGTTAAAACGATTACGCACCTATGATGATTCAGACGCCCTTTACAACGCGCCTCTAAGATGATATTCTTTCAACATGACGTTAACGTCATGTTTTATCAGAGAGGAAGTGAACGATGAGTCACCGCATGCGCATAGGCGATTTGACGGAACGGGCAGGGGTAACGCAGCGCACCGTCCGATATTACGAGAGCATCGGACTAATCCCGTCAGGCGAGCGTGAAGGCAATGGGCAGCACTATTATACAGAGGAGACGCTTGCCCGTCTGCGGAAAATTGACCAGTTAAAGAGGCTTGGACTCAGTCTGGAAGAAATACGGGACGTTATAGACCTCTATTTCCTTGACCCCAGCGGTGTACAGCCTAAACAGAAGGTCCTCGGCATCCTCCGTCAGCATCTCGCTGAATCGGACCAGAAGATCGGGGCGCTGCAGCAATTTCGCGCTGAATTGCAGGCCAATATCGAACGCTTCGAGAATTGGTTTGAGGAAAGGGAAGACCACTGATTTTTTTTGGCCTAAACATAACGTTAACGTCATGTTTGAACATCTAATTTATTGAGGAGGATCAACAATATGAATGAAACAATAGGGTTTATCGGTCTTGGCAATTTGGGACTCCCCATAGCAGCCAATCTGCTCCGTGCCGGGTATTCGATCGCCGTGTACAACCGCACTGCGAGTAAAGCGGAATCACTCATTGCTCAGGGTGCGCGGCTAGCCACACGACCTGTTGACGCGGTGACGACTGGGGGAATTGTCGCGACCCTTGTGTGGGATGATGCGGCTGTGGAAAGCATCGTCATGAGCGAAGGCTTTTTAGAGAAACTGGGACAAGGCGGCATCCATATTTCGATGAGCACGGTATCTCCTGAAACGTCGAGAAAGCTTGCGGCCATCCATGCCCAACATGGCAGTGTCTTGATCGAAGCCCCCATATTTGGAGTAGCCGAAGCTGCTGTCGCCCGGCAGCTCTTGATTCCTGTTGCAGGTCCACAGAATGCCCAAGAACGAGTCCGCCCGCTCCTGGAGGCGATGGGGGGACAGAATATCTTTGATTTTGGCGAAGTGGTCGGAGCCGCAACGCAGGTCAAGCTTGTAGGGAACTTTATGATCGTTTCGGCGGTTCAGACTCTGAGAGAAGCACTTTCGATGGTTGAAAAAAATGGGGGCGATCCAAAAGCAGTGGCCGACATGCTGACACAAACATTATTCGCCGCTCCAATCTATAAGAACTATGGCAGGATGATTGCCGAAAAAAAGGATGCTGCTTTCAGTCAAAGCAGGATTCCGCTTAAGGATGTAGGGATCTTCAAAAAGACAGCAGAGCAGGTGGAATCACCGACGCCCGTATCAAGTCTGTTGTACGATCTCTTAAGCAGCGGCGAAGAATGAGCGTGACAAGAGGCAGCTGACCTGCGGGTCGGCTGCCTTTTGTCATACGAAGGATAGAATTTATATTTGATCGTTTACTGCTTGATTCTCATGATGAATGCTTTGCTTGTGGAGACCAAAAGAAATAATGATAACGCCGATGACGGCTGCGGCAACCGGGACGATCAGTGCTGTTCGAAATCCATCCAGCATGGCTTGTGAAGATCCATCTCTGGTAGCGGCGATGTTGACAGCGGTGACTAACGACAAACCAAGGGCCGCGCCAAATTGGAATGAAGTACTGAGGAGACCGCTGGCCAGCCCTTGTTCTTCTTCTGCGATGCCGTCTGTAGCCGCAATCGTGAGCGGGCCATACGTAAGAGCAAAAGCGGTCCCGGTAAGAATCATCGTTGGGAACATGGCTGCATAGCTCCAATCGAGGTCAATTCCAAGGAACAAGAAGTACGATATGGCAGCAAGACAGAAGCCTCCGAAAATAACCCGGACGTTGCCGAAGCGTCTAACGAGCCATGGTGTGAGCGTTGGCGCCAGTACAGCGTCGACACCAACGGCCAAGAGAGCCAGACCGGTCTCGAATGAAGACCAACCGCGAAGTTCCTGAAGATATAAGACCGCAATGAACTGGAAAGCGAAGAACGAGCCGGCGAACAGCATCGCGCCGAGATTAGCCCGCACAAGCGATGCCGAGCGGAGGATGCCAAGGCGCATCAGCGGTGAAGCCGAATGCCGTTCGATCATTACAAAGAGAAACAGGAAGATGAGGCCGCCTGCCAGCATGCCGGCCGTCCAGCCCCAGCCCACGTCGGGTGCCTGAACGACTGCCAGAACAAGCAGGAGCATCGTACCCGTTATGCATATCGCTCCTCCAAGATCAAAACCGTGAGACGAGCGGGCTGGCCGGTCAGATTTTGGGATGAGGCGGATCGCGGCCAGGAGAATGATGAATGCCAGTATAACCGGGGCAAAAAATACCCAACGCCAATTAATCGTGGTTAACAAGCCGCCTGTGACAAGGCCAAGCGAGAAGCCGGCTGCTGCAGTTCCTGCATAGACCAGGAGAGCCTTGTTGCGCTTCGGTCCCTCAGGGATGCTCGTTGTGATAATGGATAACCCTGCAGGCGTCATGAAAGCGGCAGCCACCCCTGTTACGAAGCGGGCGAGAATGAGAATCCAGCCTTCAGTGGCGAATCCGCCAAGACCCGAAAAAACAAGGAAAACGAAGAGCCAGATGAGGAACATCCGTCTGCGGCCAAGCAAGTCCGCAGCTCTGCCCCCTAGCAGCATGAAACCTCCATAACCAAGCACATAGGCGCTTATTACCCAACTCAGTGCACTGGTTGACATGCCGAGTTCAGCCCGGATCGACGGCAGCGCTACACCCATCATCGACACGTCGATTCCTTCGAGGAAGATGGCTCCGCACAGCACGAACAGAAGCCCCCAGGATAATTTGCAGTTTAGTGTTCTATCTGTCTTCACTTGAAACCTCTCCCTTCAGCCTGAGAATAACCCTATTCACGGCTAAGTGTCTGCTTCCAAACACAGTCGTCTACACGTTTGTTCCCCCATTCCTGTCAATGATTGGCTTGACATGAGGAAATTATAAATCATACAATAACAATCATAAAGTACGCACTTTTTTGTATCATTAGCACTTATAAGTACTATAGGTACCAAAAAGTACCTATGCTAAGGATGGAGTCATACTCAAGTCAGGGGGGAAGCTGAAACCATGAAATCACTTAAAAAGGATTATTATAACTTGCCTGTGGAAGCCACTCTGGAAGTCATCGGGGGCAAGTGGAAAACGTTGATTCTCTGTCATTTGACTTATGGATCTAAAAGAACCAGCGAGCTAAAAAAACTGATGCCGGATATTACTCAAAAGATGCTGACCCAACAGCTCCGGGAGCTGGAGGAGGATGAAATCATCATCAGGACGGTATACAACCAGGTTCCTCCTAAAGTTGTTTATGAATTAAGTGAAGTAGGAGAAACGCTAAAATCGATCATTGATCAAATGTGCGAATGGGGAGAACAATATCTGAATAGAAAAACATTGTCTTCAAAGGATGCTTAATGACATTAATATTTTGATTAATAACATTAATTAAATTTTATTAACGACATTAATGATATCTGAAATGCAAAGACCGTCAAACACATGAAAACTTGTGTTCGGCGGCCTTTTTGCGTTCACGTCCAGGTAAGTGGATATATTCGTCACCATTTGAACACCATAATTTTTGATAATGATATAACGATGGGGTGTAATCTTAATGTGGATTGTAGGGCTCTACATATTGAACGTTGTGTGTATGTTAATCGTAGCCATCCGGGAGGTCCGCAAACCCGCAAAGGCATTGAACTGGCTGGCAATAGGTCTCATTCTTCCTGTTATCGGTTTCGTTGTGTATCTTGTCATCGCAAATCCGGTGCGTATCCGCCGCGAACGCGAAAGACTCACTTCTTCCCGTAATGAACCGGATTCGCTGCCTGAATTGTTCGGCCGCACATCCTCGATCATTGCGCAATCTGTTAGGCAGTTAACCGTGCATGGACTCAGGGAAGGACGTGTCCAAATCCTTACGAACGGTATTGAAACGTATGAGAAGCTTGTCGAATCCATACAGAAAGCGCAAAGCGCCATTGATCTGGAATATTTTATATACCGGAATGACCAGGCAGGCAAACCCATTACGGACGCACTGATCGAAAGGGCCAAATCCGGCGTGCAGATCCGGTTTGTCAGGGACGGCTGGGGGAGCAGGCAATTTCCGCAAAGCCAGGTCAATCGGATGATGGAAGCCGGAATTGAATGCCGGACGATATTTCCCGCACGTTTTCCCTGGTTGCCCACTTTGACTCACCGGGATCATTGCAAGATCGTCGTGATCGATGGCAAAGAGGGCTTTACAGGCAGTATCAATGTCGGGTATGAGTATACCGGATTAAAGCCTGACGTGGGGTTTTGGCGTGATACCCATTTGCGAATAAAAGGAAAGGCTGTTAACGATCTGCAGACTCTGTTTGATGTCCATTGGAATATCGCTTCGCCGGAAAAAATGAAAAGTAAATCACCTCAGAAGTCCGCTCGGGATAAAAGGCATCGATCGCATCCCGTTGCTGCTTCAGCCAGATTTTCTTTTTTATCGGAAGAATGGGGTAGTGAGCTGGGGGCGGATCTTGATCCCATACCGGACACAGACGTGCTGCACCATGCTTACATACAGACGTTGGAAAGCAATCCTGGACTGCCAACACAGGTCATCCGGCAGGCTTACTTCGTTTGCCTGACCCAAGCGGCCCGGACCATTGACATAACCACGCCTTACTTTGTGCCTGAAGCAGATATCATTATGGCTTTAAAGACAGCCGTGGCGCGGGGTGTACGCGTAAGATTGCTGGTTCCTCGCCGCGTGACCCCCAAAATCATAGGGTATGCAGGCCGTACCTACTATGGAGAGCTGCTGGAAGCCGGGGTGCAAATTTATATGTATGAGAAGGGTACGGTCCATGCGAAGGTGATGATCATCGATGAGGAAATGGCAGGGATCGGCTCAGCGAATTACGATGTCTCAAGTTTTCGTCTGAATTTCGAGGTTATTGAACTGCTCTACAGCACCCGCACAGCGCTTGAACTCACTGTACAATTTGAACGCGATCTTAATGATTCCGTTCCTTTGCGTATGGACGAATTGAATGAGCGCACCTATCAACAACGCTTTTTCGATCAAGCAGCGCGACTGTTTGCGCCTTTATTATAAAACGATCCGGATAGCAATTTAAGGACTGAAATAATTTTTGGTGGTGAATCCGAATGCTTTCTACCCTAAAAAGATTCTTAATTGGACGACCGCTGAAATCGACTGCATTAGGGGAACAAAAACTGAATAAGACGAAAGCGTTAGCCATCCTTTCTTCGGATGCCTTATCTTCAGTCGCATATGGGCCAGAGCAGATACTGGTTGTGTTGATTACAGTAAGTGCTGCAGCCATTTGGTACTCCATTCCGATTGCGATTGGTGTTCTGATTCTGTTGACGGCTCTTATCCTGTCCTACCGGCAAATCATCTTTGCGTATCCTCATGGCGGCGGAGCTTATGTGGTTTCAAAGGAAAATCTGGGCATATACCCGGGGCTGATCGCTGGAGGCTCCTTATTGGTGGACTATATTCTGACGGTTGCTGTAAGTGTGTCAGCAGGCACGGATGCCATTACATCTGCTTTTCCCGGCTTACATCCTTATAATGTCGCCATTGCCATCGTATTTGTCCTGTTCATTACAACCTTGAATTTAAGAGGCGTAACCGAGTCGGCATCTATTTTAGCCTATCCGGTTTATTTATTTGTTTTCGCGTTATTCATTCTAATCGGCGTTGGCATTTACAACATCGTAACGGGGGATATTCCGTCTGAATTACATACACCAATCGGCACCCCGGTAGCTGGAATCAGTTTATTTCTGCTACTAAGAGCATTTGCTTCAGGCAGCTCGGCTTTAACAGGCGTTGAAGCGATCTCAAACGCCATCCCGAACTTCAAGGCGCCGGCTCCCAATAACGCGGCCAAGACGCTGCTGGCCATGGGTTCTTTATTGGCTTTGTTGTTTTCGGGTATCGTATGCCTGGCTTATTATTATGGAATTGTTCCCAGAGCGGACGTAACGGTGGTCTCCCAAATTGCGGAGCAGACCTTTGGACGGAACTTTATGTATTTCTTCATTCAAGGAACTACGGCCCTGATACTGATCCTTGCCGCCAACACCGGGTATTCCGCTTTTCCGCTGCTTGCGGTTAATCTTGCCAAGGATAGATTTATTCCAAGAATGTTCACGATCCGCGGAGACCGGTTGGGGTATTCCAACGGGATTATCAATCTTGGCGTTTTTTCGATCATTCTAATCATAGCGTTTAAAGGAAAGACGGAGCATCTCATCCCGCTTTACGCTGTCGGTGTGTTTATCCCGTTTTCCCTTTCCCAGACAGGTATGGTGGTAAAATGGATCCGCGAAAAGCCCAATGGGTGGGTTTCCAAGCTTATTATAAATACACTGGGGGCGTTAATAAGCTTTATCGTCTGCATGATGTTCTTCTTAACCAAGTTCTCGCAGGTTTGGTCCGTATTGATTTTCTTGCCGTTGATCATTTTTCTCTTTCATCGGATCAAGAACCATTACACGGCGGTCGGCAATCAATTAGGCATCACCACCTGCGAGGCCGCTTTGCCTATTGAGGGGAATGTAATGATTCTTCCTGTGGCCGGCATTACCCATGTGGTTGAGAATTCATTAAACTATGCCAAATCGCTGTCACCTTTTCAGATTATTGCCGTTTACGTCCATTTTGAGCGGGAGGATGAAGCCGTTTTTGAAGAAAAATGGAGAAAATGGCAGCCTGATGTGAGACTGGTCACCTTGCTTTCGCCTTATCGAAGCATCATAAACCCACTGAGCAAATTTATTGATACCGTTCAACGCAAAGCGAGTGAATCGAATTACCAGGTCACCGTCATTATTCCGCAATTCATTCCCAAAAAAGGATGGCATAACATCTTGCATAACCAATCCAGCTTGCTGATTCGCGCCCACTTGCTGTACCGGAGAAACGTCATTATTACTACCGTGCCCTTTCACTTAAGGGAATAGGCTGCTGTCAGAATAACTGAAAATATCATGGAATAGTTTGACACTCACCTTCAGGAAAGTACCTGAACTAAAGGTGCATACTTACATATTTGCAGTGCGCACTTTATACTCAAAGAAATCAATCATTACGAAAGGAGGACAAAATTTTTGAAAACTCTTGTTATCCTTACACATCCAAGCATTGAAACATCCGTCATAAATAAACGATGGGCAGAAGAACTCCAGAAATATCCGGAAAAGTATACCGTACATGAATTGCATAAGGTTTACCCGGACGGAAACATTGATGCGGAGAAGGAACAGCAATTAATTGAATCGCACCGCAATCTGGTTTTACAGTTCCCTGTATATTGGTTTAATTGTCCGCCTCTCCTAAAAAAATGGCTTGACGATGTTTTTGCATATGGTTGGGCTTATGGTTCAAATGGTGGCGATAAATTAAAGAATCGCAAAGCTGCCTTAGCCGTGTCGGCCGGAATTATGAAAGGAGATTATAGTGAAGAGGGGAGATATCGCTATACGCTTGAACAATTATTATCTCCTTTTGAGATTACCTTCCTCTACTGCAATGCTGATTATCGTTCATTCTTTGCGTATTATGGTACAGAAAATGAGCCCGGCACAGAAAATGAGCCCGGCACAGAAAATGAGCCCGGCACAGAAAATGAGCCGTCTGTAAGCGATTTGGAAAAAAGCGCACAAGATTATCTGGATTTTGTCGACAATCTGTGATAGACAGCTTTATTAAAGCTTAAGAAAAGAAGTATTTCCTTGTTTAGGAGATACTTCTTTTGATTTAAACAAATAGCTATGCCTACTGCCGCACAGCATCCAGAGCCGAGACACTGTTTTTCTCGCCCCAATCGCAGATCATATGCAACAAGGGGATTAGAGAGAGACCACGTTCAGATAATGAATATTCAACTTTTGGAGGTACTTGGGGAAATTCCTCGCGTATGATCAGGCCATCCGCCTCCAGCTCCTTTAACATCATGCTTAGCGTTTTAAAGGAAATAGTACCGATGCTTCGCTTCAGCTCATTATGCCTTACCGCCTATTAAGGACAACGTATATCCAAAGCCAGTGGCTTTTGGTTCGACGCCAGTCGGAACACAGGTTTCGCGCACAGTTGCACTCTCCTTCAGGTGAAGTATATGGATATAAATGGGCATTCTTACTTTACAATAGATCATTTTGCAATCGGATGTAAAGTATGAGCGCTATATAAATGAATACGAATAACTGCAATCATTGCGGTCAATAGCTGGAATAATCAACTACCCGTTTTAATCGCACCATGATAAAGTTAAGAAATGATGAGACAGCTACGAGGAGGATTGCGTCATGATGAATGCGTCCAACAAGAGGAGAACTGACTCCGCTTCGAAAGTTATCAAGGCCTCGCCGCGAATGATCTACAAGGCATTCGTGGAGCCGGAGAACCTGGTAAGGTGGCTTCCGCCGAAAGGCATGAAAGGCCGCATTTACGAGTTCGATGCCAGGGAGGGCGGATCCTACCGGATGTCCCTCACCTATATTGGAACAGACCACACAACAACAGGCAAGACCTCGGAGGACTCTGACGTCGTCCAGGGGAGATTTCTGAAGCTGGTCCCGGACGAGCAGATCGTGCAGCTGGTCGAATTTGTGTCGGAAGATCCGATGTTCGCGGGTACCATGACGATGACATGGACCTTGAGAGCTGTCCCCGAAGGCACCGAAGTCACCATCGTTTGCGAGAACGTCCCCGAAGGAATACGACAGGAAGATCACGATGCAGGCATGAAATCCTCACTGGAAAATCTCGCTGCCTTCACTGAATAAAAGTCCAGCATCCATAATAATAGGCGTGGACGGCATTACGATTGGGGAAACGGGAACCCAGTCAATTCCGAAATATGAGGGAGCTCATGAATCCGTGTCAAGCTGGATTGCAGATGAATATATTGTTGTTTTAGAACGGAGTAAGTGTTTCCCGGCACTTGGTCCGTTTTTTTGGCCTTTATTGAAATGTATTAAGTATATACCGCGCAGGAATGGGATTATTATTCGCTTGTCTATTATTTTTTATTAGAAGGGGAGAGGCTGCAAACAAATGATTTCGAAAATTAGAGGGTGGCGGTTCACGGACTTCTCACTTTTCATCAGCTTTTAAATAGCTTATAATTATTAAATAATAGTATATATTTTAATCTATAAATAATTGTAATACATGATGACATGGTTATTATTGAAACAGAAAAGGTGTGTAAAAATGAGCAACGGAGAAACGAAAACAGACGTCATCTTGATTGGTGCCGGAATCATGAGCGCAACTTTAGGGACACTTCTGAAAGAATTAGTGCCGGAATGGGAAATTACAGTTTTTGAGAAGCTCGAAAATGCAGGAGAAGAAAGCTCTAACGAATGGAATAATGCAGGAACAGGGCATGCGGCACTGTGCGAGCTTAACTACACGGTCGAAAAACCGGACGGATCAATAGATATCAGCAAAGCTATCCAAATCAATGAACAGTTTCAGCTGTCCATGCAGTTTTGGTCCTATCTCGTAAACAGCAGGCTGATACGTAATCCGCAGGATTTTATCATGCCTTTGCCTCATATGAGTATGGTACAAGGGGAGCAAGATGTAACGTTTTTAAAGAAACGATTTGAAGCGATGTCGCATAATCCTCTGTTTCAAGGGATGGAATTTTCCGATGATCCTGTAAAACTGATGGAATGGATTCCTCTTATTATACAAAATCGTCCAGCGAATGATTCTATAGCGGCAACAAAGATCGACTCTGGCACTGATGTCAACTTCGGTGCCTTAACCCGCATTTTGTTTGACCACTTAAAGAGTAAAAATGTCGATGTCAAATACAAACATAGCGTTGATAATATTAAACGTACCAGTGATGGCTCGTGGAAATTGAAAGTACGAAATGACGGCGGTATCGTCGAACGACATACTGCGAAATTCGTCTTTATCGGAGGCGGGGGAGGAAGCCTGCATTTATTGCAAAAATCCGGTATTCCTGAAGGAAAACATATTGGCGGATTCCCGGTAAGCGGAATATTTATGGTATGTAATAATTCGGATGTTGTTGCGCAGCATCATGCAAAGGTATACGGCAAAGCTAAGGTTGGCGCTCCTCCAATGTCCGTTCCGCATCTTGACACACGATTTATCGACAATAAAAAATCGCTGCTATTCGGACCATTTGCCGGCTTCTCACCAAAGTTTTTGAAAACCGGTTCAATGTTTGATTTGGTAACTTCCGTAAAACCGGATAATCTCGTAACGATGTTGTCGGCAGGCGCAAAAAACATGTCCTTGACAAAATATCTGATCGGGCAAGTCATGTTATCGAAGGAAAAGCGCATGGAAGAGCTGCGAGAGTTTATCCCGAACGCCAAAAGCCAGGATTGGGATTTGGTAGTAGCGGGCCAACGAGTGCAAGTTATCAAAGATACAGAAGCTGGCGGCAAAGGAACACTCCAATTCGGTACGGAAGTAATTAGCGCAGCTGATGGCTCGATTGCAGCATTGCTGGGTGCTTCTCCAGGCGCTTCAACTGCAGTTCACGTTATGCTTGAGGTAGTCAAAAAATGCTTCCCGCAGCATATGAAAGAGTGGGAATCGAAAATTAAAGAAATGATTCCTTCTTATGGCGTGTCACTAATGGAAAACCCGGAGCTTCTGCACGAAATTCATATTTCAACGGCAGAATCGCTTGGTTTAAGCAAAAAAGAGCTAGTTTATAGTTAACTAAGTGAAAAATGAAAAAGTTTAAGCATCAGTAATGATAATAATGAAAATGAAAATTAATATTGAAAAAATAAACAATGAAACACTTTAGAATCTTTGATCTTTTATAGATTGAAGATTCTTTTTTTGAATTTGTTATTAATGATGCGCAGAGATTAAAAACAAAGTGCAGAGATCAAAAACGAAAATTGTTTTTGTTTAATGCAGAGGTCAAATGGAATCATTGGAATCAGTCTAACGAACCGTTGATTCACTCATACTTTTACACAAAATTCGTATTTTATACATATGTCTATATATCAACCAATGCATTGGTATCACTGTATGTTGTTAAACGACACAAAACTTCCCTTTTAGGGCGTACTTTCAGACAGCAAATACTTATATATGGAAGGAATTCGGGTTTGCGACAAGCATGGATGGAAAGCGTAACGTAAATCGTTTGTTTCCACCTGCCGGCGCCGTCGATTTCGGCCGCTTCGTACAATGCGGGGTTAATGCTAATGCCCGCCAGCGTAGCCCTGCTTTGAGTTCTTAAATACGGATAAATAAAAATTAATCGCCTCTTCCGCTTTGCCGCATTTATCACCGACAAACATTAGCGATGGCACTATTGTAGGCCGCTCTTCACCATCTGGATTTGTAAGGATTAACTGCCACGACAAACCATACTTATCTTGAATCCAGCCATACCTCTCACTGAACGGATACTTATCAAGCGCCATTAACGCTGTGCCACCTTCTGACAATTTGTTCCAAACCTCATTTATTTTTTCTCTCGCGTTTTTTTCTAGCGATGGGTCAAAATTAACTATAAAAGACACCGATGGATTGAAAAAAGGCCCTGCGCTGATTGCCATGAACTTCTGCCCCCACAACTCAAAAGAGACTACATCGGAGTCGCCTGATGGTGTGTCGTGGAGTGTTGTTATATTCGTAATTTTTGAGTCCGGGAATATGGATGCATAAAACTCTGCTGCTTCATTCGCCTCCTTGTCATACCATAAATGCGGAACGATGTTTTGATTTGTTTTTGTCATAGTTATTCCTCCTACCTAATCTTCTGATAATTTTTTATTTATTTTACCATTTTCATACTGTTTTAATTTCTTATAGATTGCTGAATGTATCTCCTCTCTTTTATGGAAGTATCCTGCCCGTTGAGCGAAGGGCTTTTTAATATCCGAGCGATCGAGGTTCGACCACAGCAGAGTTAGTAAGACTATGCCCACCACCAGAATCAGCAATCTCACGCCAAGCCCTCCTCACATTCTAGTACAGTAAATAATATGTTGTGTGCACGGGTTATCCTTTTGTTGAGGTTAATTCAACTATCCTGCCAGTAGTTGAGAAAAGGCTGCCAATCTTGCTTGAATTTTATTAAGTTATATACTTCGTTAGCCAACCATGCCGCGCTCACGCGGCACCACAAAATCATGAAAATTTCAACATCTAGCTTTATACTATTCTTACGGCTGCTGAGGAATGTCGTTAAGCTATGGTGTCTCGAACCCAACCGTTAGTCTGACTCCAACGATCATGGTTCACCACGGAATGTCGAAACGGAAGCACTCAACTAAAAGCCTTTGAGGAAGCTGCTGAAAAGCTTGGGGCAGCAAAAGGAGATTGAACAGCTCCAGAAACAGATTAATTTAAATCACGACCGCTATATCGCCAATGACGACCTGCAAACCCTTATGAAGATTATTTCGAATGCCCGACGTAATGGCTATCTGAATCAAGCGAACTGAAAAAGGAGACCATGCTGCGGCATGGCCTCCTTACCTTTTTATGTATATTTAAACGGCGGCTTCCAATTTATGCTGGCAGCCTTTTATGTTGTGTAGCAGCGTTGTGCGAGTTCCTTGCCCGTTTCATCAATAGAAAAAAGAAGCACCTTGCCGCAGCTCATCACTCCACGCTAACGTACCCAGTTTCTGATTAGAAAGCTAACATTCCAGACAAAAAGAAACCACATGAGCAGATTACGCGCGTTTGGGAACGAACCTTCTTGTCCTCTAATCTTGCATTCATTCCAGGGTCATCACAGACCTGACAGCCTCCCGAATTTCCTCATAACCCGTGCAGCGGCAGATATTGGATTGCAGCCACTCCTTAATCAAATCTTCGTCCGCATTCGGCTGAGTGTTGACCAGGGCGTGACAGACCATAATAAATCCTGGAGTACAAAATCCGCATTGGAAAGCAAATTTATCAATAAATGCCTGTTGAATTGGAGCATTTTGCAAGCCCTCGATCGTCGCGATGCTGCTTCCCTGAGTCTCCACCGCCAGCATCAAACAAGATTTGATCGGCAGCCCATTCACGATGACCGTGCATGCGCCGCAATCGCCGTTTTCACAACCTGCTTTGGCCCCCGTAAGCCCCAGATGCTCACGCAGCACACGCAATAAAGTATCCGCCGAGCGGATCGTGACATTTTGCCGCCTTCCATTGACTAGCATCTCCAGTTCACATTTAAAGGTACCGCGTGTGTTCATACACCCCTCCGTTCCAACGCTGCCATCGTATCCATTAACGTGTTGCGCAGCACAAATTTCCTGTAAGCAGCAGAGCCCAGGATGTCATCCAGGATCGGTACAGGCCATATGCGAATAGCGTTATCGACACGTTCTTCCAATGGGCGCGAGACATCGTTGAGCACTTCCTCAATCTTTAGCGAACAGAATGGTACGGTACTTACGCCGCTAAATGCCACTCGAATCCCTTCCTTAGTTTTTAAAGCAGAAATGCGGACAAGCGGATAATCGATTCTTTCCTGCTTGGTCTTCTTCACGGTAACAAAAGGCATATTGAGATACTGCTTGTCGCTTAAAATCTGCACCAGCAGCTCCCCTTTTTGCAAACGCGGTTCGCCGTTCAAGATCCGGTGAATCGGAACATTACGAGTACCACCTGCACCTGCCAGAACTACCTGGCTATTCACCAGAAGGAAAGGCAGCAGCGATTCCCGGTACATCATTTTGCCGCAGAGATTGCCACCGATGGTAATTTTGTTCCGGTTGGTATAGTCGGCCACATGACGATTTGTCTCGTCAAGCAACGGGAACAGGCCCGCCTCCGTCAAAGTATTGAGCGAAACTGCCGATCCAATGACAAGCTGCTCCTGATTCATGTGTATAACATTGCATTCAGGAATCCCTTTAATGTCGATGACAGTTCCTGTACGAAGCTGGTTCAAACGCGCCATGGAGATAATCTCCGTACCCCCAGAATAGTAAAGCGGCTGGCTGCCTCTCGAATCCGCCTGTTGAAATAAACGTACAGCCTCTTGGATAGTAGTGGGCTTATAATATTCAAAATCAAAAGAGATCACCGGTATCCCCCCTTATAACGCCAGATGAGCTCTGGTGTTAGAGGCAGCTGATTTAGCTCGACATCAGCTGCGACGGACAAAGCGTTAGCCAGAGCCGCCGGCATCCCAATCGTACCGTGCTCTCCTATACCGCGTGCGCCATAGGGACCCTCTAGGAAGGGCGTTTCCACAAATTCGACCAAATAGTCCGGCGTTTCCCCGAAACGGGTCAATTTGTACGAGCGCAGCTGCGGATTGAGCACGACGCCCGCATGGTTGAACAAAAATCCTTCACGAGTGGCATAGCTGAGCCCCATATTCATGCCGCCTATCACTTGTCCTCGCGCCGTACCTTCGTTAATTACTTTCCCGGCATCAAAAACGGAAGCTGCTTTGATCACTCGATAGGTGTATTCGCGGGTATCGAACTCGACTTCAACCGCCTGTGCGCCGATCGTCCATTGCTGACCAGGGATGCCTTTACCCGTTTCAGGATTGAGTCTGGTCACATTATGAGTCCTGTGCCGTCCTCGCCCGATGATCGGCTCACCAATTGCGCTGCCGTTTGGATATGTGTATCCGCTGGAGAGGTCTCGGATCTCCAAACTTATACTCGGAAAGTCTTTGACATAGACCTTTCCGTGACCGACTTCAAAATCCTCCGGAGGTCGTTTAAGCACAAGAGATGCATTTTGTCTCAACTGGGCGATCACATCATCCGCCGCATCCAGTACGGCGCGGCCGACCATCATCGTGCTGATGCTTGCTGCTGTTCTCCAATGCTCGGGAGTAATTTGCGTATCGACATCCATTTTGACATGGATCTGGTGGACTGGCATTTTCATCCGATCGGCGAGAATCTGCGCCATTACGGTGCGGTTTCCTTGACCAATCTCAATAGAGCCTACGCTAAGGTTCAAGGAGCCGTCGTGATTGCAGGTGATCATCGCTCCAGAGCCGGTATTAATGGAGCCAACGGAGGTTTTCCAGATACAAGCCATTCCTTTGGCCCTTATTTTATTGAGGCCCATGATAATTCGTTGACCTTCATTCCATTTAATGAGATCCTTTAATTTAACGATGCATTGAGTTAGATCGCCTACATTGCTGTTGTTCAGCGGTGCTTGCGTTGGTGATGTATCACCTGGCTTTATAGCGTTATGCAGCCGCAGTTCCATAGGATCCATGTGCAGCTTCTTCGCAAGTAGATCCATGGCGCGTTCGGTAGCAAAATGGGATTCCAAATGGCCATACCCCCGGAATGCGGTGGCATAGGGGTGATTCGTATAGACGCATAATGCGTCACAGTGCACGTTTTCGATCCGATACGGTCCTGTACAATCCACAGCAGCGGATTGAGTCACCGCTGCCCCTTCACCGGTGTACCCGCCGGTATTAAACAACAAAGTAATTTCCGCTGCTGTCAGCTTTCCATCCCTAGTCGCCCCAAGCTTCACGTTTGCTTCCAGGCCAATATGCGAGGGTGAACTGACCATATCCAACTCCCGGGTATTATTGAGCTTGACCGGTCGGCCGCCGCATGCTTTCGATGCCAGATAAGCGATGTACTCCAACTGAACGGAGCCTTTCCCCCCAAACGCGCCTCCGACTAATGGCACATGCACGACAACATTGGACTGTTCGACCTTGAAGAAACGATTAAACAAACGTTTTATATTATACGGATCCTGTGTTGACGTTTGAATCTCTATCCGTCCGCTTGGCATCGCTTCAACGATGGAACAACGCGGTTCCATCGCGCAATGATCCGCCGTGTTAAAGGCGTACGTACCTTCAATCTTCACTTCACTGGCTGACCAGCCTGTCTGCATATCGCCTTTGCGGATTTTTACATGGTTGCTGATGTTGGTATGGGCAACAGGATATACATCCCCTGACTTCTGGTAGCTCCCCAAGTCCTTGTGAATCAATGGCGCATCCGGCAGCAAAGCGCTGCTGGGGGATTGGACCACTGGAAGCTGCTCAAAATTGGCTCGAATGAGCTCTGCCGCCTGCTTAGCAATCTGTTCCGTAACCGCCACCACTACGGCGATCGGCTCGCCGTAATAGCGCACTTTTTTGACTGCAAGAGGCGGACGGTCAGCAAGAACGCTCCCGGTGAGGATGGGATAATCATCTCCTATGACTACCGATTGCACACCGCTTACATCCAAAGCTTTTGAGATATCGATAGACAAAATTCGGGCATGCGCATAGGGACTGGTCACCAGCCAGCCATGCAGAAGACGGGGGGATTGCGTATCGTTCGTATACATGGCGAATCCGGTCACTTTATCTTTTGATTCAATTCTCGGTATAGCCTTTCCAATGATCTCCAATCGGTATAAACTCCCCTCTTTGGTTACGACATGTACACTGTTATATATATATAAATGATTCCCGAGCAGAGAGCGTTCCTACATCATATAGCATATAGCGAAAAAGATTGTCCTATTCTCACCGAGCTTACCTGTTATCAAATCTTGACAGCACAAAAAAACCTTGCCAGCTATGAGGCCGGCGAGGCGCAATCTATCTTAGTTCCATTGCTCTTTCAAATCCTGATTTCTTCATTAATTTAATGGATCTTTCATTCCCAGGTTCCACAGTTACATCAATTATAGTTAATCCCATTTTGGTAATTCCAAACTCGTTGATTTCTTTTAAAACCTCACTCATCAATCCCTTGCCCTAGTAAGGCTTGAATAAATCAAACCCGATCTCTGCGATAAAATCATCGTTTGTTCTTCTTAAATAGTAGAATCCACATGTGCCGATGACATCATCATTCATTTTGTCATATAGCCCCCATCGGCAGCCCGAATTCTCTATATGAAATCTAATGATTTCTTCAGTTTCCTGTATATCCTTACATGGTTCGATATCCATAAACTGTGTAATATCCTCATCTGAGAAATGTTTGAACACTTCTTCCGCGTCTTCTAGAGTCAGAATTCTCAGATTCAGTCTTTCGGTTTCTACTGAAGGATACTCAATTTTTTGATTGTTCGACACACTCCCATACCTTTCATTTTCAAGAAATAATCATTACTCGAATAATAAATCCTTGTTACAATTCTACTGCCCGTTAAAGCGAAGTGCTGCCGCGCGGCAGCACTCGGCATTGTGCTATCGTGATCCCTTAGCTTAAAGATCTAAGGCAATATCTTTAACGGTCTCATCATTTCATTATCTTCATGTTCAAGCATATGACAATGCCATACATATCCAGGCCCAAGGCTAGGGTCGAACGGAAAGGGACTGCCATCTTGGGACGTAAAGCGAATTCTTATCGTAGTTACTTCTCCAGGATTCATTTGTATAGTATCCTTCCAACCCTTCTCACTCGATGGAGGAGCAATGGGCTGACCTTTCAAATACGGTTCTATCTGCGGTGCCTTGGGCTTAGCAAAATAAGGCGGAGTTCCTGGCGCTGTCGTTTGATTTAGTGTCTGCCAGTCTTTTAGATAATCTTCCGATCGGAATTTCTGACGGCTAACGAGCAGAAACTGAATGAGGTGAAGATGGATGGGATGCGTGTCAGGAGTTAGGTTTGCAATTTGCCAATCTTCAGTGGTTCCAGCCCGAGGAAGCTCAGAAACAGGATTTCTCCACAGTTGGCCATCTAACGTAACTTTTAGGGGACCATTAGGACCCTCTTGTTCGAATAAAATCAACGTTCTCGTTATTACTGGCTTTAATTGCGGAATGTTGTTCAGAACAGGGGGCAATTTCTTGGGTGGTAATACAGTATCATTTATGACTGTAAATTGCATAATTTGACCAACGGTTTCCGGATCTGCCGCTGTTCCATCAGGGAACGGGGCGCTAGCATCATTCCTTAATATTACGGTCGTGCCAGGAGCTAAAGATGAGAAATCGATAAGGATATCTGCACGTTCTGCAGGTGCAATCATTAGTGATGAAAGTTGTGCAGGTTGAGGCAAATACCCTCCGTCGCTGCCGATCTGAGTAAACTTCTGTTGATTGGAAAGCTGTAAATAATAAAAACGTGAATTTGAACCATTTAGAACACGAAAACGGTATTGTTGAGGCTTGACATTAAGGTTCGGCCACACCTTTCCATTTACTATTATCGTATTTCCAAAAAACTCCGGTGGCACGTAAGGATGAATACTGGGGTTAGCTCCAGCAGGATCATAGAAAAGAGAAACATCCGTATGAAAGGAGCGGTCTTGAATGATTAGTGGTATCTCATTTTCTCTGCTGGGAAGGAATGGGGCAATAGGGTCATTTAGCTCACGGAGCACATATAACCCCGAAAGTCCCGCGTAATTGTTCAAACGAGTCATTCCCATTGTATGATCATGATACCAAAGGGCTGTAGGGTGTTGTAAATTCGGGAAGGTGTATCTATTCGTTGTGAATGCCGGGCCAGTCTTTCCATCTGCGGTCCACCAAGCATCAGGATAACCGTCATAATAAGAAGGATTCTCTCCGCCGTGCAAATGAGGGACAATCGGTACCGTTTTCTGCGCCAGGGGGAATCCTGGTGGAAATGTTGGAAATGGTGGTAGAGGAACTGACATGGAATTTGGATTTGCCCAATCAAGTGTCGGATCAATCGGGAGAAAATGGGGTCCCGTAATGTTGTTTATCCATTGAACATGTACCGGAATTCCTCGAATGGCCTCAAATGTGGAACCTGGAGCACTTCTATAATAAGCGGCTCTTCCTGTCTGTGGGTCTTGTATCATACCACCGTAACCAAATACTTTCGTTGTACCGTATCCAGATGGTAAGATTTGCTGCTGGAACTCACTAGCATTAATGTTGTATGAATGTCCGATCACTTGACCAGTTGTAGACTGTCTAAGAATAGTGGACCTCTGTCAAGATAGTAGACACAGATTTTTTTCTTACGCTGCCTGACCGGGGTACATACGTTCGTAGTCAGAAGGCGTGTTATACCCTATCGTAGAATGGATACGTTGGTTGTTGTAAAAAACTTCGATGTATTCAAAGATACTCTTTTTCGCTTCTTCGCGCGTTTGGTATTTATTGAGATAAATCAGTTCTTTCTTTAGAACGCTGTGAAATGACTCGATGCAGGCGTTATCGTAACAGTTTCCCTTGCGACTCATGCTACCGGTCATTTCATATGTGTTGAGTTGCTTCTGGTAATCATGGGATGCGTACTGACTTCCGCGATCCGAGTGGTGCAACAATCCTGTACTTGGCTGTTGACGACCGTGGGCCTGTCTCAATGCCTGTAGTACAAGCTCTTTCGTCATCCGTTCACTCATGTGCCAGCCGACAATCTTACGTGAGTATAGATCGAGTACGCTCGCCAAATAAAGCCAACCCTCATCAGTGGGGATATATGTAATATCTGTAACCCACTTCTCATTCGGTTTACTTGCAGTAAACTCTTGGTTCATTACATTTTCTTGAACCGGTAGGGAGTGCTTAGAATTGGTTGTCGCTTTGTATTTCTTTACGGTCTTGGACCGTATTCCATTCTCCTTCATGATACGAGTAACGGTACGACGAGAGATTTTGACACCCTGTTGATGCAACCGTTCGGTGATTTTCGGGCTTCCATAAAGTTGCCTATTCTCATCGTATACTTCCTTGATTTGTTCCGTCCATTCCTTGTGCTGACGCTTACGTTCACTCTCAGGGCGCCCTAGCCATTTGTAATAGCCGCTACGAGAGACTTTCATTATGCAGCACATCTTCTCCAATCGGTACTCGGAGCGGTGTTCGTGGATGAACGTATATCTTACCGACGGTCTTTCGCAAAGAAGTGCATCGCCTTTTTTAAGATTTCGTTCTCCTCTTGAAGATCACGAATGTATTTTTGCATCTCTTTTATTCTCTGATCTTCTGGGACTAGGGCTTGTACAGCAACGATTTCCGGCTCACTGCCATACCTTTTCTCCCAGCCATATAATGTATTTGCATTAATCTTCAACTCGCGACCGATCTCTGCTACCGACTTCCCACTCTCCTTTATATATTTAACTGTTTGCTTCTTGTACGCTTCATCATACTTGATCTGTTTCATAGACACAGTGTCCTCCGCTCATCTATTTGAATCTAGTATAATCTGTGTCTACTACTCAGTCTAACTTCATAGTAGGCATATATGCCAGAGTATGGCCGAGTTGATTTATGTATTTTGGAATCCTTTTAGGATCTAAAAGTTGTACCATATCACCTTCTCCTCTCCATGCATGTATATGAAGGAAAGGAGCCTTTCACGCCCATCATATCACCTTTGTTATATGTTATTGTAATAAAAGTTACATGGATATTATTAAACTATATTGCCCGTCAATCCAACAAACGAAAAAGGGGAGCTGCGTCTGGCAAGCTCCCAGTTGTAGAGTAAAGGACTGGAGATACCAGCCCCTCCTCATCAAACCGTACGTGCGGTTTTCCCGCATACGGCTTTCCGACGTTCTTCACCTTGTGCAGTACGTACTCGTCCAAGAAGCAACGGACTTCAGACCCGAAAGCGAAAGAGTTCTGTTGAAGTCCATGTGCCAAGACTTACGTCTCTTGTGTTTCTTGTTCCAGAATAGAGCGAGTCGTTTGTGAATATACCAATCGATTTTGCGCAAAAATCCGTTTGAGACCCCTGGATCAATTGCGGTATCGTAGTTCCTCCACCCTTGTATTTTGGGGTTGAGCACTTTAACCATATCGTTCAGTGACCACATTAACCGGTTCCGACGAGCCGTTACTTCTTTCACCTGCGTCCGCATCTTCTCCCTTGCTTTCTTCGACGGGAAACTACGCAGGATGTGGGCGACCCTTCCGCCTTTACGTAGTATAGGCAGGCGTCGATGGTGGTAGCCTAAGAAGTCGAATCCCTTCTTATCTATCCAGAGGTTAACAAGTTTGGATTTCTTCGTGTTCATCGTTAGTTCTAGTTTCGCAAACACCGCCTTCAGCACATCTATGGCTTCAAGCGATTGCTCCTTCCGATTGCATAATAGGACGAGATCGTCGGCAAAGCGGACAAGGGTGCCCAAGTGAGAGAACTTTCTTTCCCATATCGTATCCAAGTAGTTCAGGTAAATGTTTGCCAGTAGAGGAGAGATGACTCCCCCTTGCGGACTGCCGATTTCCGTTACATGGAACTGATTGTCTTTTATGTACCCGGCTTCTAGCCATTTCCGGATTAATTTAAGGATGCGGCGGTCACTAATTCGCTGTTCAACCAGTGCCATGAGTTTGTCATGAGGAATATTGTCAAAGTATCCCGTGATGTCTACATCCACCACCCAATAGATGCTTCCCTCATTAACTGTTTTCCGTATCCGCTGCAGTGCACCGTGCATACTTCGTTTCGGACGGAATCCGAAGGAACATTGGATTGTCAACAGTAAATCAGACAACCTTTTTAAGGGCTTCTTGGCGATACTGAATAGGCGTCATATAGCCTAATGTTCCATGAATGCGATGCTTGTTGAACCAATTAACATAATCGTTTAATTCCAGTTCCAAGTGACGAAGGCTCTGGAAGTTCATCTGGTTTACGAACTCTGTTTTCATGATTTTGTAGGTGGCTTCGGCTACAGCATTGTCGTATGGACAGCCTTTCGCACTTAGAGATCGGCCGATTTCAAAGGTACCTAGAAGCTCGTCTATCTTTTGATTTTTAAACTCGCTGCCACGGTCCGTATGAAACCATTGAATATAACGCAAATCACCCTGGACGCTCGCAAAGGCGCGGGAAATCAGAGCAGCGTCTTTATTCGGACCTGCACTGTGGCCAATGATCTCTCGATTGAACAAGTCGAGCAGCACACAGATGTAATGCCACCTGTTCTGAACCTTCACATAAGTCAGATCACTGACAACGAAGCGCTTTGCTTCCTCCTGCTCGAATTCGCGGCCCAAAACATTCTCTGTTGTTGCTTCATTAGGAGTGGTTTTATGGGGCTTATATTGAGCCACTGTGTAGGTCGAGACTAGCCCTTGCTCTTTCATAATCCTTCCAATTCTACGTCTGGAAACGACGATTCCGCGTTCCTGGAGCTTAACCTTAATCTTTCGTGTACCGTAAGCTTTTCGGTTATTGTGGAATATCTCTACAATCGCTTCGGTTATATCGTCTTCGTTCAATTGTTCTTTCGCGTCGTAGTAATACGTACTTCTTGCAATTTGCAGGACGTCGCACATTGCTGATACCGAGTATTTATCACGGTTATTCCGGATGATAGCTACTTTCGTCCCATGATCAGCGCTGCTTGCTTTAAAATATCCACTTCCATTTTCAGACGCTGGTTCTCTTTTCGTAAAGCGATCAATTCGTTCTCGTCTGACGAGCGATTGTCCTTCTCCTTGAAGGAACCGCTTGTCTCATCTTGTTTGATCCAGCGGTCTAAAGCAGAGGCTGTGAGGTCATATTCCTCCACAATCGCCGCTCTGGACTTCCCATTTTTATAGAGCTCCACCAGTTGTTTTTTGAATGCTGGAGTAAAGGTACGTCGTTCTTGTTTTGGCATTGTAGAGATCCGCTCCTTCATAATGATAGGTTCATTCTACAAGCCCTTATTTTTTCTGTCCAACTAAGTGTAGACGATCCACATTCCCGAAAATCCGCCTCGAAGATGCTTTCAACCACAATCTTCGTCGCCGTTTGGACCAGTCGGTCCTGTACGGTCGGGATACCTAGTGGCCGCATTTTCCCGTCAGGTTTTGGAATCTCATGGCGTCGTACCGGCTGTGGCCGATAGGTTCCACTTTTCAGCAGGTCGATTGTTCCCTGTAACAATCGCTCCTCGCCGTAATCCTTCACGATATGGTCGAGACTGATCCCGTCGATCCCGGCGCTTCCCTTATTGGCTTTGACTCGTCACCATGCCTCGCGCATACAATCTTCGCGATACAATTTGTCATACAGTGCATGAAACCTTCTCTTGGGGTTTTCCTTAGCCGCAAGGTAGAGGGTCCGCTGGAGTTCTTGAACTTTCACTTTGGTGTAGTTAGCCATTTCGCTGGCATTCACTCGTTCTTACCTCCTCGGTTCCCATGAAAGAAGTGGGGTATTGTCTATTGACGCCCTTCCCTCCCCGGGGTTATGTTGTCCGCCGGTTCATTGGTATTATGGCCCCCTCCGACTCCCTTTCCGCAGCTAACCACTTCACCTTTTGGGCTTATAGGTTCGCTCATTACGGCGCCTTGCCGCCGTGCGGATGAGGGTCTCCCTAGTTCCAGACATAACTGTCTCCACATGCCGATCCCCATACACCGGAGAGTTCTTCCGTGCTGCGTTTCCAAGTTCTTCGCACGTTCCATGGCCTTCACCGAAATGCTCGCGGCTCGGCTCTCTCTTGTCCCATTCGGGTTACTACTAACGATGCGGTAGGATTCACTTTGGTACGTTACGGCCTTTGGATTTGCTTCACCACTTTCTTACTCGTGGCTTTTCACAGAGCTTCAACCGTCCGATTTCGCCGACGGCTGTCTGCTAGCTACGGAGCGGCTTGGTCCCTACTCCGACTGGACTTTCACCAGTTAGTTATGCCTAGCTTAGCTAGGCGCGCAGCATTCCTGTAGAGCGTTAAATTTCCGCTTTGCAATGCATAGCCCTTTAAATCATCATAATCCCCACTGTCACCTTTTTCATTTTTATAAATTATTGCCATACCATTCACTTTATCTTTAAGTCCGCCCATTCAATGTTTCCTATTTGAATTTTTTATTACAGATATAGTTTGTTACTACTTAAACATCAATATGTATGAAAGGTATTTGGAAAAAATATTTGATTCTGGCGATGAATATTTTTGTTTTTGACCCACTCTCCTAATTATTGAACGGTTTGGAGTAGACTTAATTCTTTATGGATCAAGAGGTGTGAACCCAATGCTTTAATTAAATGTAGTGATTAGACTTGCCATAAATATGAAACAGCGGCGGACCAGGACTTGAAAAGTAAAAGCCCTGGACGGCCGCTGTCTTTATTGAACTAACGTGATCCGTTAGCGGAACGATTAGCTTAAGACGGTTACCCTATACATTACGAGCCAACGGGGATCTTCTCTCGATCATACTTTCATCCATGCTCATTCTTTTCAGTTAAGTTTCAGGCAACATTCAACGTATCTTCAGTTAGTACGTGTATATTAAAGCTATTGAAAGACACAACAACATTTAAATTGAGTAGGAGTGATCATTATGAAAAAGATTTTTGCAGTAATTGCAATGGGAATATGTCTTGCCTCTTTAGTAGCATGCTCTTCTCCGAATACGAATACACCAGCTTCTAATTCATCAAGTTCTCAACAAACACAACAACAAACACAGAATAATGGCGCTCCTATGAAGTCACAGGACGGATCTGGCGGAGGAAACGGCCAGGCGCCAAACGCTCGGTCTGCCCCGGCTCAAGGTGGAGCATCTGGCACGGTCGACAGTGTGTCCACGTCTGGCTTCACAATGACGACATCAACGGGTCTGCAGGTGACCGTCAACGAAACGTCCTCTACGACGTACATGAAGGGAACGAGTTCAACATCGGCGAATGCCATTGCAAAGGGCGACTTCGTCCTCGCACTGGGAACAGCTAACGGACCTACCATTGAGGCATCTCAGGTTATCTTGACACCACCTGGCGGACAATCTGCGACTGCCTCAGAGGTGATCCCCTTCGTGAAAAAACAAGGTCAAGGTAATGCCCAAGGTCAAGGTCAAGATCAAGCGACTACGACAAAGTCTGTCGGTCAGATCCCGGCAAACTATAGTGAGGGATCGGGAACGATCGTTAGCGGAACAGAGGCGGATAAAGTGACGGAAGCTGTGCTGTACGCCTATCCGGGGGGCGTCGTCAACCGTGTTGCGAAGATGAGCGACGGAGAGTATAACGTCCACATCATGGGCGTCAGCTGGCCGCACCACGTCTTCGTCAGCGTAGACTTCAAGGTCGTTGGCGCCAATTAACCTGGACAATTCGTCGAGCGGAAGTGAGTCATCCAGCGTCAACTGGGGGTCAAATCTCTGATTTTGTGAAGAAGCAAAGGGAGCTCGGCAGCTCCTTCTTTGTTTTGATAGTTAAATTAATGTTCTCCGTTGAGCGAGTTACTGCTCAATCCTGCGTAGCCTCGTGTTGTATTTTAATTAAATTTCGTCATCCGTTAGCGAAATCACCGTTTTTATAATTAAACCACTTGGTCGTCCAAAACGCTCGGTCTTTGGTTTGAAAGAGCATTTGTTTTTGTATTCGAGTTGGCCGATAAATCGGATAGTTGAACGGCCAAAGGCTTGCTTATCCTCCGAATTTTGGGAGATAGGCTGCTTTCATAACTTTTACAATTAGCTGGCCATGGTCCTGTAAGCCATCGCACAGGAGAAGCAAGCATCAGCACAGTGTTGGAAGTATACATGATCATGCTTTTTACACTCATTCCCACAAGCCTTATTACTCCCCTTTTATTGCCGGGCTGTAATTCTTTTTACGTTTTCCCGCGATCCATGTTGTAAAAATTCCAAACGAGATCAGCGTAACCAGGAGCAGGACAATCCACCCCACAAAAGGTATATTTACAAATGCGGTAATGATGGCTGCGCCAATTAATACGTTTATCCATTCGGACCTTTGTGCTTGCACATGAACCATCTCTCCAATCCGGTAACTCAGCACGGTGAATCCCACAGCTACTGCCCCAATTAGAGCAAGCAGAACAAGGATTAAAATCGGTATGCCAATAATAGTGATAAGCAGTAGAGCGCTAACCGCCGTGATAATCAGCCCACTGAGAAAACCGGTATAAAGAAGCCGTCCCATCGCATTTCCTTGGTATCGATCAATGAAGGTGCCTATTTTTTGTCTTCCAATAATTCTGATCAGTACTGGTATGAGAACCATAAGCAGGCTTCCTGCGAGCTGCAGCACCCATAAACCGAGCACGAGCCCGCCCCCGATCAGGAGACTGTTTTGTGTGGCATTATCCAGCGAAATATCATAGACATCGTCCATTACCACTGCCCCGGGATCTTGTATTACTTGACCTCCTATCACGACGACAACCCCTTTTATATGGGCCGTATTGCCAAGATGAAGGCTGCCATTAATGACAACGACTGCACCGGTGACTTTGCCAAACACCTCAGCATCGCCTCCGATGACATACACATCGTTGACGGTCTGCCCTGCAGGCACATTCGTGTTCTGGTGCTCGAAAATACTCCCCGCAGAAGCGAAGCCTGGGATGAGGAGCATCAAGATGGTAAAACAGCTTATCGCTAAGAATATTTTCCTCAATGCTTTCATCCCTTTCAATCAGTTGTGGTTTGAAACAGCCTCCTGAGCGAGTATACCGATGCCGTGAGGACGATTAGTGAGAGGACAACCGTAAGACCAGATAAAACAGGCACGCTGGAAATGAAATGCGAGGCCAGATAAACCATTACCATCATGAATTTTATGAATCCCACTATCAGCTTTACGAAAATGGGGCCAGTGGCGAACCAGATTGCACCGAATGCCAACAACGCCACGAGAGGAACGTATAACCACCCCTTCCCGGCAGCCGCGGGCATCTTTTCTATTCCGATTGACTGGAGAACCCGAATTTCCAGGTCGGCCGGTTCTTGAATCAGTTGAAATGTTTTCACCACGTCACCTTGTATGGACAGCAGATCTTCCAGAAGCACCTGACAGGATTCACAGGTCGCAAGATGGGTTTCCACCTGCTGTCTTTCTTCATCATTTAATTCATCATCCAGATAAGCAGACAGTTGAGCCTTTGGATGGTCGGTCATCCTTCAGTCCACCTTTCCTAATTCTTTGCGCAGCGCCATTCGAGCCGCGAATAGACGGGACTTCACGGTCCCAAGCGGTACTTCAACCATATCTGCGATTTCCTCGTAACGGTATCCTTGCACGTCATGTAGCAGTAAAACTTCGCGATGATCCACGGAAAGCCTGCTCAAGGCATCTTCTAAGGACCACGTTTCAGACGGATCGGTTGATCTTCGATCGATTACGGATTCATCTGGCTCATCCCTAAACCTCTGCTCATTTCCCCGTTTTTTCAACCGATCCTTGCAAAGATTGGATACAATTCGAATGATCCACGATGAAAAGGCATATTCGTTGTCCAAGCTGGATAAGGAATAAAAGGCTTTGACGAATGTCTCCTGAGAGACGTCTTCTGCATCCATTCGATCCCTCAGCATACCCACGGCAAACCGATAGACATGACCTTTATAACGTTTGACAAGATCAGCAAAGGCTTCCCTGTCGCCACGCTTGGCCCGATGAATGATCTGGTAAAGTTCCTCGTCCACCACTCGTGTTCAACTCCTACTGAAACGGAAGCTATCTCATCATGTCACAGTTTTAATTGTGCTATATTAGTAAATCGTGAAATCTAACACGATGCTGATAAAAATACCAAATATCGCACCGACAACAACCTCGATTGGCCGATGACCGAGCAATTCCTTTAATGCTTTTGAGGAATCCCACCTTCCTCTGTCGGAAGTTGCGCTCATTAAGCGATTAATAAATGTTGCATGAATACCGGCATGTCTTCGAATGCCTGCAGCATCAAACATGGTAATCGCACTGACAATAACGGCTATCGCGAATAAAGCTGACGAAAACCCTTCATCGATTCCAACTGCCGCAGCCAGCGAACAGACGGCTGCAGAATGCGAACTCGGCATACCACCGGTGCTAAATCCTAGTTTCATGTTCCAAGTCCGCTTCGTAATTAACGATATGGGAACCTTGATCACCTGTGCCAGGATAATGGACATAAGCGCAGCGACTAACGGATAGTTGTACAACAACGGCGGTTTCCTCCTCATTTAGGCTGGAGCAGCTTCGCTGGTTTGAAGCTTTCTAAGAACCTCAAGCAGAATAACATTCAGACTGACCCATACCCCTCCGAATACATATCCTGCGACAACATCACTCGGATATTGTACATGGAAATAAATACGGCTTATGCCTACGAGCAGGCATACTAAAAGGACAGATACCGTAACGAAGATACGGATTAGCTTCTTACTGTAATGCCGAAGCAGCAAAAAGGCGGAAAAGCCGCATACGATCATCGTTGTCAATGTTTCTTCGCTGGGGAATGTATTAAACAATCGAGTACCGGCTTCCACGGGTCCCGGGCGATGGAAGAGCATCCGCAGTCCTTCATCCAGTACCTCCCCGCCGATGACCACCCAAAGCAGGAATGAGAGTTCAAGCAGCTTTTGACGGGCGTGCAGCGCAATCCAGACTGCCGTAAGAATGAGAAGCGGCCCGTAAAGGTAGATGGAGCCCAATTGGGTAAAACCGTTCATGAGCCCATGCCACCCGGGTCCAAATATGGAAAGGACCACGTAAGAGGCAACCTCGTCGAATTGATTGAATTCATGTGCCAGGAAATCCTGTATTAATCCCAGCATCAAGGAGATGAGCATAACAAACACAACAAACGAGGCAAATACCAGGAACTTGACTTTGCCGAGCGAGTTAAATTGACGGACTCCTTTGATTAGTAAATCCATGAGTGAAGCAAGAATCTGTCGTTTATGCTTCCGATAGAGATAGATCACAAGCGTCAACAAGGCAGAGGCAATTCCAAAGATAATCATATATTGGTTTACCGTGGAATGATAAGCTTCCCATTTTGGCCCTAACACTTTGCCAAGCGAGATGAATAAACTGACCCAGAAGATCGCTCCTGTATAAGCATAGAGGGCATATCGTCTGAATGGCATTCGGGTTATCCCGCAGAAATAACCGGTAAAATGCTTTACTCCAGGTATGAAATAAGCGATGAACAATAACTTGTCGCCATATTTCTCAAACCACAAGGTAATTCGCGCCATTTGTTTCTCGCCCAAGTGTATGCGATGCCCATATTTAATGAGGAACGGTTTACCCAGACGATAACCGATCCAGTAGGAAAGCGAGACGCTGGCTGCCGCGCCAGCTCCCGCTGAGAGAATACTGAGTATCCAATTCATTTTCCCTTCATAAACGAATAATCCGGTATAACTTAACATCATGTCGCCAGGAAGAGGCAAAGCGAGTATTTCAAGGAATACTGCCAAACCAATCAGTCCGTATCCATACTGTTCAAGCCATGTTGTCCAATCGCCCATTGAAAACCCTCCTCTCCCTTTAGTTTTACCGAAAATAATCCATTCATCCTTATCCGTTAATAGATAAATCAGAGTTTCGAACAGCCTTGCCCTGCATCCACTCGTAAATAATCGGAATCACGACAAAGCTGTTCAGCGTGGATGTGATCATGCCGCCAATCACCACAATACCAAGCACTTGCGAAATGACGGTATCCGCACTATGGGATAAGGCAAGCGGAATCAAGGTAAGAACGGTCGTACCCGCTGTCATGAAAATCGGACGAACCCTGGAGAGACTTCCATGCATGACGGCTTCTCTAAGTCCCATGCCTTCTTTTCGATTTCGTTCGATTTTATCAATAAGGACGATCCCGTTGGTAACCACGATACCTGTAAGCATCAACACACCGATAAATGCAGCGAGATTCCATTGACCATGGATCGCGTACAAAGCAAGTACGATACCCGACAAGGCAAGCGGAATGCTTAATAATACGGCCAATGGTGCTTTCCAACCTTTGAAGACAAAGCTGGTGATGAGCAATACCAGCAGGATGGATATCACGACTGCGATCGTAATTTCAATGATCATCTGGGTAACTTGCTCCGTAATACCGCCTAGCGAAAAATGGATTCCGTTCGGAAGCTGCATGTCTTTCAAGGACTGATCGACTTCTTTTGATACTTTGCTTAAGTCGCTGGACGTGATTTGGACTTCTACGACGGAGAAAGGTTGACCGTCGCGCTCTTGAATGGAAGAAACGGCATCGCTTTTTTGTATCGATGCGAATTGGTCCAGACGATAGGCCTGGCCGTTGCTGCCGGTAATGGTTTCGGCTGCCATAGAGGCCAGCACTTGTTCAGGTGTATAAACGGACACAGAGCTATCGTTCACTACCGCTGTTTTCACGGAATCGATATACACGTCGACAGGAATCGGGCCTGTCCCTGAGGACGTTGAAATGTCAAAGTCTTTCGCTTTTGAGGTGTACCGCGCCAAGAGTTTATTGATATCGTCCGGCTTGATGCCAGCCTTCAAGACCTTTTCTTTATCAATCGTGATCGCATACTTGGGAATCCCGTTGGTAAGATCTGTTTTCCCGGTCACGCTAAGACCTTGAATGGCAGCCAGATTCATGCGAACTTGTTGAGCCGTGTTTTCTAACGTTGTTTGATCCGCACCGGTTAACATGATTTTGATCGTCGAATCATCGCCTGCGATATTTTGATTCGTTACCGTAATCGCAGCGTTATGTGCCACTTGATTTAAATCGGCCTGCAATGCCGGAATGACAGCATTGACATTCTTTTTGTTTTTCAATTGGATGGAAAGATTGGCTACGTTCGGCTGTTGAATGAAACCTCCACCTTGGTCGAATACGTCATCTGCCGTTGGCGTGAAAGTAGAACCAAAAGTAGCCGAATAGGAAGCAATTTGGGCATTGGTATGCAGAACGTCCTCCACATTCTTAACTTCCTTGTCCACTTCAGACAACGGGGTCCCTTTCGGAAGTTCCACTTTAACAGCAACCTGACCGCTTGCCGTGCTTGGCAGCAGGCTGAAAGAAAGCTGAGAGGCGAATAACCCAGCGGCTACAAACAGGATAAGCGAGATGCTGATCACGGTTTTCTTGTGCTTTAATGCAGATTGAAGCAGCGGCTTCATGAAAGGTTCAAGCGTTACCGCTTTAGCCTTAGGTTCTCTCCACCCCATAAATGCGAATGCAGGTATCACGAGCATTGCGACAAGGAATGATACCACTAACGCAATGACGACTGACCAAGCAAAACCGGAATACGACGCACCAATGATACCGCCGACTAATGCAATCGGTACATACACGGCTATTGTGGTTGCAGTGGAAGCGAAAATGGCAGGCAGCATCTCTACCACCGAAGAAGACAACACGTTCAATATTGGCTTACCCTTGTTTTCCTGAACCCGTCGGTACATGTTATCCAAAATAACGATCGCATCGTCGACGATACGACCCATTGCTACGATAAGTCCGGAGACGGTCAAGATATTCAGCGAGACGCCCATTGATTTTAAAATCGCTGTCGTCGCCAACAAGGAAATCGGAAGCGTGACGGCAATTAAGAGCGTAGACCGCACATTTCTGAAAAAGAACAGGACGCAAAGCATGGAGAACACACAGCCCAATAACCCTTCACGAACAAGTCCTAATAAGGAACCGTTCAGATCTTGTGCGCGGTCAGTTTGAAGTGCCATCGCTACATCTGCGTTTTTAACGACCGTCATGTCGGACACGCGTTCCTTCACATGTTGCGCAACATCCGTGATGGTTGCTGTAGGCGTCTTGATCACATTGATCATCACGCTTGCTTTGCCATTTGTCCTTGATACTGTTTTCACATCGGTCAGTGATTGAGAAACCGAGGCAATGGCCGATAAAGGTATGCTTTTACCATCTTTGTTCGTGATCGAAAGATTGTTCAACTGCTGCTCCGTGAGATCCCAACCTTCTACTCGGATGGGGAACGAAGCTTTAACATTGGCAATGGTTCCTTGCAGGCTAGGTATATCCACCGTGATGGATTTATTGAAATCGTCCAGCGTCAGGTTATTTGCCACGAGATCCTTCATGCGCAGGACAACGACGTAACCTCGGTTTGCTCCGCCGACGGTCTGGACATCAGAGACACCGGGCACGGATTTCAACTGGTTGACGATGTCCGTTTGCAAGGTGGATTGCAGCGTTAGATCGTCTATTTTGTTGTTATTGGCTGTTAAACTGTAACTCAAGATGGGAAATGTGCTTGACGTTAATCGGGTTACTGCAGGTTTGTTAACCCCATCTGGTAAAACCGCATCGTTCAGCGCCTGTTTAATGGCGATTTCTGCTTTGTTCATATCGTAGTCCATGGGGTAGTAGAGATTCATCAATACCCCGCCATCGTAGGAGGTTGTCTCCAGATTAGTTATTCCATTGGTCTTGCGGATTGCATCCTCTAGAGGCGCTGTAATGTCTGTCTTCATTTGATCCGCTTGGTAGGACGACGCACGTAACGACACCATTAAAGTAGTGTTATTGATGCCGGGAAGGTAGTCCCTTTGCATTTGAATGGCCGAGACTGCCCCCCATCCCAAAATAAGCACAACACAAACTAAAATAATGGTCGCTCGTTGCATAACCGATTCGATCATTCGTTTCATTTTTGAAGTCTCCTCTCCTGTCTATATAGGGAAAGACTTCGTATTGAGCAGGATTGTTCATTTTAAATAAAATAATATTTCTAAATTGTTAATTTGAGTCTCCTTGCTGCTCATTATTACAAACGTGGATGTTTAAAAAAACTGATCGGGATAGACTGTTTCAACTTTTTATGGGAATAATACCGTGGGTATACATGGAACACAAATTCAATTTATATCCATAAAGGGAGTTCCGATGAAAAGTCTCCGGGAAGATCTTCAACGAACAAAGATAGCCAAGCTATTCTCCGTTCTTTACCGTCATAAGCTGCTGCACATCATGATACCAGCAGCTGTGATCGTGTTTCTTTACTGGGAGGGCAAGAACGAGTTCCAAAGGATTAATTGGGTGGGAACCCTTCACATTCTTCACCATATGAATCCGGCGACCGTACTCTTCCTAATCGGGGTTTCACTGATCGCAATAGCTTCGATCAGTACATACGATTTTGTTCTTCGGCGTCATTTCCATATTCCCATCAGCTTGTGGGATACATTCCGCTATGCTTGGATTGCAAATACATCCAATGCTGTGATTGGTTTTTCGGGAATTGCCGGAGCCGCTTTTCGGACTTTTCTGTACCGAAAACGGAACATCCCGAAGCAGACAATTACGGCTTCGATCGCTTTCCTCTCCACCATTACGATCACCGGCCTTTCCGTACTCTCATGGGCCGGCATTTTCGGTATTTTGCCCCTGCAATCCGTCATTCGCATACATCCTTGGACCCTTTATGCCGTGTGGGCAAGTGCTTTGTATTTGCCAGGATATGTTTTGCTGCAACGAACATCGTTTTACGCAAAGTTTTTGAATCGAAATTTGCCCCGGATGAATGCAGCAACAATCGCGGCTTCTGTCTGCGCTTCCTTATTGGAGTGGGTCTGTGCTGGAATCTGCTTTTGGCTTATTGGCTCCTGTCTTCTTCCCGGTCTTTCTCTTACAGAGGCGCTAGGTATCTATACGGTATCCGTGATTACTGGTCTGATCACCCTGGCTCCGGGCGGCATCGGCGGCTTCGACCTGACGGCTTTACTTGGGCTTCAACAGCTTGGCTATCCCCCTGACAAGACGGCTGCCGTCCTTGTACTCTTCCGTTTGATGTACTACCTGCTTCCCTGGATGATCGCTCTTATTCTAGCCGCATCCGATTTTGCAATGGATCGTGATAGAACGATTGATCCAGATGACGAGGATTTCGAGAACGGCTTGAACAGCTGGCAAAGAGTATGGCACTTTCCAAATCAGTTCAGATTGGTGGGAGAACTTGGCGTATGGTCTCTTGGCAAACTGGTATTTGCAAGTGGATTCGTTTTGTTGCTATCTGCAGCTATGCCCGGCCTTTTGTATCGGCTTCATCTTACAGAGGAGCTGTTGTCCGCTCCACTTATGAGATTGTCTCATCAGTTAAGCGTCGTAATCGGCCTCTTGCTGATCGTACTTTCCTGGGGGATTTCCCATCGAGTTAAACGCGCTTATCAATTAACGCTTTTCCTTCTGTGCGCTGGTGCTCTATTTACATTCACAAAGGCTTTTGATATTGAAGAAGCCATTTTCCTGCTCATTGTGGCTTTGTTACTTTGGATATCGCGGGATCGGTTTTACAGAATAGCCGCAAATTTCAGTCGAGAAAAGGCAGCTTTGTGGGGGTTATTAACGCTTGTGCTCGCCTATGTCTACGATCTCATTGCAACGGGAATTCACCCTGCTTTTCCAAGATCTTCGACTTCGGACACCCATGTATCTTGGTTCATTAATCCGAAGCAGACGGGACTGGTCGCGATCACTGGGATTGTGACCACATGGTTATTGATTTCACTCATTCTGTTGCTTAGACCGAACCGATTCGTTAACAATCAGTCCTCTGAACAAGAACAACATAAACTGCGGTTGTTTCTGGAACACAACCAAGGCAATTTATTGACTCACCTCTTATTTACCGGTGACAAAAACTTCTTCTGGGCGAGCAATGAACGCGTATTGCTTCCTTATTCCATCATCAGAAATAAACTCGTCGTCCTGGGGGATCCCATCGGGGAAAAAGAATCCATTAGTGAAGCCATCCAGGAATGTCAGCGGTTTGCGGATTTATACGATTTATCGGTTGTGTTCTATCAGGTTTCTCCGGATTATCTTCCGATTTATCATGAAAATGGATATCGATTTTTCAAATTAGGGGAAGAAGCATTGATTTCTTTAGAAGCCTTTACCCTCAGCGGAAAACGAAACACAAACTTACGAACGGTGAAAAACAGGTTTGAACGCGAAGGGTTCCGCTTTGAAGTGTCAAAGCCTCCCCATGACATTGAACTACTTGGTAAGCTTCGGCCTATTTCGCAAAAATGGCTGCATGGCAAAAAAGAAAAGGGCTTTTCGCTCGGTTGGTTCGAGGAAACCTATATGCAGTTATCTCCTATCGCATTGCTGATCGATCCGGAAGACGAGATCATCGCGTTTGCCTCCTTGGCGCCAAGCTATGACGATAACAGCAGTATTTCTGTCGATCTCATGCGACATCTTCCGAAAACGCCAAACGGAACGATGGATCAATTATTCGTCTGTCTGTTAGAGTGGGCCAAAGCAGAAGGATACCAATCCTTTAATTTGGGTATGGCTCCACTTTCCAGCGTAGGTGAAGCCCAGGCGGCCATCCGTGAAGAAAAGCTTGCCCATATTGTCTTTAAGCATGGTGGTTATTGGTATGGATTTAAGGGTCTTCGGAAATACAAAGAAAAATTCTTCCCGGATTGGGAACCTCGATATCTTGCTTACCCGCGATCGGTTTCGCTACCGATTCTGCTGGTGGAACTCGTTAGGCTAATTGCGCGCCGGCGGAAAAAAGGGCGTGTTACTTAAACCTTTTGTAGAATAAAACCTTCTGAAATATGCTCATATAATTTGGAGTTCAAACTCATAAAGCTAAAATATCCTTGTTAAACTGGGTACCATCACATTAATTGTACAACCAGCATCGCAATTAGACTGTCCATATGTTCTCGTCCCATTGCTTCTCGTTTGACATAAAGGGGAGCAGTTAGGCAATGTATCTTAAAAAAGAATCCGGCGGATTTTTGATTTATCGTAGCTTGGGAATCATGATAAGATTTTCCCGTCCGATATAATTTCGTCCACGGCGGCAAATTGCCCGGTCAGACTGATCGCCTGCCGCATATCCTCGGGTTTTGAAGCCTCGTAGCATTGATTATGGGCTTTCGTTTTTGCTTGTCTCTGTCTGTCCCCGCCTTTTTCTGGGGAAGAGCAGTTCAACTTGGGTTCCCATATTTACTTTCGAATCAATGCGGATCGTCCCGCCATGCACGTCTACAATCCACTCGGCGATGGATAAACCAAGTCCTGTTCCCCCTTCCGCACGGGATCTGACTTTATCTCCGCGATAAAATCTGTCAAAAACATACGGCAATTCATCCTCTGCTATTCCGCAGCCGTTGTCTGATACGCTGATATATACTGAATGGCCTTGATAACGGCCAACTACTTCAATTCGTCCTGATGAGGGCGTATACTTGAGTGCATTGTCCAGCAGAATGACAAGTAGTTGACGTATTCTTCCTTCATCTCCCCATAGGGACAAGGGGACGTTAAGCTCCGTTACGATGTTGACCCCTTTCGTTCTTGCCAATAACTTGAATTGCTCCGATAATTCCTTTAACAAGGCATCCAATGCGATATCGGACGTTTGAATTTGCAGCTGATTGGAATCGGACCGAGCTAGTGTCAACAGGTCGTCCAGCAGCCTGTTCATCCTCTTGCTTTCTTTTAAAACAACAGCGATATGGGGACTCTCCTGTTCAATGGAATGTGTGGGGTGACGGAGAAGCAGTTCGGTTTGCGCGTGGATCACCGCCGTTGGTGTCCGCAGTTCATGTGAGGCATCTGCTACAAATCTTTGCTGCCTTTCCCAGGCATTACGTATGGGGATCAGCGCACGCCCCGCCAGAAATAACCCTGCGAGTATGGAAATCACCATACCTGCGATGATGGCCGCGGCAATATCCCACATTAAGGAGCGAAGCGTACTCATTGCATCCTCCAGACTCCTGACAATCCCAACCGTGATAATCGAACCCGAGTCCGCATGGTTATTGGGAGTTACCAGTACCCGGTAACGCTGCTTGCCAACCGACACCGTACGAAGCATTGTTGAATCGGCAGATTCTCTAAGTTCATTCGTGATGTCAGGTGAGAATGCTTGTGTAGGCAGCTGTCCGATCAGCTGCCCATGGGCATTCCAGAATAGATATATCGTCCTCTCATCCTGCTCGGGTTCCGGATGACCGGATCGAAGCAATTCCGATAAATTGTGAGAAGATTGGATCCGGGTCTCTGCCAGCTTCAAAATTTCGTCTGTGTCATGGAATAACCGGTATCGCATGTGTACGTACAACAAGGAGCTGAGTATGGTGAGAACCAGCAGAAAAACCACGGCATTCAGAATGACCAGCCTTCTGCGAATGTTATTGAACATGGGGTTCTCCTTTTAATAAGTATCCGACTCCCCGCACTGTCCGGAGAAATGCGCCTGCTCCATGGACTGCGAGTTTTTTGCGCAGATGATGCACATATACATCGATCGCCGATGTGGCGGTTACCGAATCGAAACCCCATACCCTGTCGAATATCTGTTCACGGGTTAAAATCTGATCCTTATTGCACAGGAAAAATTCCAGCAATTGATATTCTGTTGCCGTCAAATTCAATGGCGTTTCTCCGTTAAAAGCATCCCTTGCCGCAGGAACTAACCGGATGGGACCACAGGTGAGCTCCCCTCCCTGACCGATCGTGCCCCGCCTTCTCAGAACAGCTCTTGATCTGGCCAATAATTCCGAGACGGCAAATGGCTTCGTCAGATAATCGTCCGCTCCTGCATCCAATCCGGCAACGCGATCCTCCACAGCGTCCTTAGCTGTCAACAGGATGATAGGGGCCAGCATAGACTGAGATCTTAATAAGGTTACGATTTCAACACCGCCCATCCCTGGCAGCATGATATCGAGAATAATCAAATCATGGATGGCCTGTTGAGCCAAATAATAACCTTCGTCCCCTGTCGCTGCCCCGTCTGTCAGGAAAGACTCGCTTTCGAAAACGTCGCGGATTACCTTGAGCAGAGACGTATCATCTTCCACAACGAGTACACGCATGCCGTGTCCACCCTTCACTGGAACTGAATTTGAACCCATTTTATCAGAAAGCCTGTTTTTAAGAAAATTTAAATCTTGCCCCAGTATAGTGAGTTATCAAGAAAGGTATAGCGTACAGCCGGATTGGAGGAGTTTAAATGGCCAAAATGAACAAAAAGTGGGTGGTCCTATGTTCAACTGCAGTTGCAGCGGTTTATGCGGCCGGCTATCTGACTACGGAAACACAGGCATCCATGCTGCAGCCATCACAATACGTTCAGGTTCAATCAAATGATGGTCAAACAAATAGCAGCCAAACCTACAGTGTTTATAAGGATGGGATCTATACGGGTATGGGAGAGAATCGACGCGGATCGATTCAAGTGGCGGTAACTATGAAGAACGATAAAATAACGGATGTTGAAATCAGTCATTTTGCCATGCATTATTCAGAAAGTGACGTAGTGGGATTACCTGAAGAAGTGCTGCAAAAACAAAGTGCACAAGTGGACAATGTGTCTGGTGCGACGTATAGCACTCAAGCTTTCCAAGATGCCATACAAGATGCTCTCTCCCAGGCTCAAACGCGTAATGGTTAAAAAAATGAAAAAAACAAAATTATTTATGGATACCGTTGTAGATATTCAGGTCGTTACTGGGAAATGGATGTTAAAGGAAGAGGCGGAAGCAAAAATTATTCAAGCTTTTCAGGCCTTTCAAAAAGTTGAACTAGCTTGCAGCCGGTTTAGCCCTGACAGTGAATTAATGAAGGCCTGCAGGCTAATTGATACTCCAGTCCCGGTCAGCCCGTTAATATTTCAACCCCTCAAATTTGCTATGGAAATAGCCAAATGGACGGATGGAGTATTTGATCCTACCGTAGGAAAAATGATGGAAGAGCATGGATTCAATCGTCATTATTTAACGGGGCAATCCATTGAAAGTCTTTCTGCCGATTCCGTTACGTACCAGGATATTGTACTGAATGAACAAGAAAGCACCTTATATCTGCGGAAGCCGCTGGTGATTGATTTAGGAGCCGTGGCCAAAGGCTTTGCCATCGACTTGGCTGCAAATGAGTTGAAAGAATTTGAAGGGTTTGTGGTCAATGCTGGCGGTGATCTGTTTGCAGGCGGCGTGAATGAACAAGGAAATCCCTGGGAGATAGGCATTCAGCATCCCGAGCAAAAAGAACAAGTCATACACATATTGGACATATCCAATGAGGCGGTCTGCACCTCTGGAAGTTACGAGCGTAAGAGCACAAAAAAAAACGGCACACATCACTTAATCCACCCCAAAACCAGACAGTCGCCAAATGATTGGGTCAGCTGCAGCACCATCGCCCCTTTCGCTATGCTGGCGGACGCTGTTTCAACCGCATCGTTGTTGCTGGGTGCAGACAGCGGGAAAATGCTGATCGAACAAGCGGGTCTGAAAGGGATTTTGATCACGCCAGGTTTAAAAATCGACAGAGTTGGAGGGATATAAATGACAGCAAAACAATGGATCAAATCGCCAAAGGGCTATGTCATCATTGCCATGGCGGCTTATCTTATCATCGCCTCCATTGGATCGCAAGACATGATGGGCATTATTAACGGCATCCTGGCCGTCAGTACTTCTTTGGCTGTGGACATCATTTGCTGCCTTATTGAAAAAAGAAAGCGAATCAGGCCTGACGGCGCTGTTATTACAGGGCTTATCATTTCCCTGATCTTGAGTACAAATACCTCTTGGTTGATTGTTGGGGCAGCTGCAGTTATAGCCATTTTATCCAAACATTTTATTGTGCACAGGAAAAAACCGATCTTTAATCCGGCGGCATTTGGATTGCTTGTATCCATCCTTCTCTTCCATACAGGCCAAAGCTGGTGGGGGGCATTCGGGGACCTTCCTTCTTGGACCGTTGCTTTCCTCTTAATTGGGGGATACGCCGTAACGAACCGTGTAAAGAAATATCCTCAAGTGTTTACGTTTTTTGGCACTTTCTTTTTATTATTGTTCCTTATGGGCTATTGGGATGCAGCAGACGCTTCGGATGCGCTTCGGCCGCCCTTTATAAACGCTGCGCTTTTCTTTGGTTTCTTCATGCTCACGGACCCGCCTACCTCGCCGGCCAAAGTTAAGGATCAAATGATTTTTGGCATTCTCGCCGCGGCAGCGGGAGTCGTTGATTACGGACTCTTCGGAGGGTTGATGTATTTGTTTATAGGGCTGCTCATTGGAAATCTCTATCAATGGTTACGAGCACGATTATCTTTGAATGTTTCCAAGAAAGGTCATTCCCGTATTGAAAAGGCCAATAAACTGTCCATTTAATTCACTTCTATTTCGGATTGAAAATCCACTTACAAAGGAGTCTTTTATGAGTAACAGTAAGAGTGTTTGGATTCCCGCTATTATAGCGGTTGTGATAGCTGCACTGCTCACAGGATACTATTTCTATGCGCTGTCGGCGCACGGAGAGGGAGAATTCCACCCACACCTTCCAAATTCCACTATCCTCCCTCTATGGAGAAACGTTTTGCTCTTAAATGCTAACGTATTCTTAGCATTTGATCGTAATGCATGGATAACAGATAATATGTTAGTGGAGCCGAATTGAAAATGAAGAAATATGTGGGGCAATTAAACGTGCAAAAAATCCTTACCTTGACTGGACTTAGACTAAACATTAGACATAGAGAACCGAGAGTGCGAAAATAAATGCATTCTTAATTGAGGTGTCTTACATGGCGAAAAAATATGACAAAGAATTTAAGATCCTAACCGTAAGACTTGTTCAAGAAGAAGGTAAATCGGTGGCGCAAGTGGCCCGAGAGATGGGCTTGCACGAGAACACGTTGTACCGCTGGATGACTGAATTTAAACAAGCCGGCGGTAATGCTTTTCCAGCAAGTGGACAGTTGAAGCCAGACGACAAGGCAGCACGCGAACTGCAGAAACGGATTCGTGAATTAGAAGAGGAAAATGAAATTCTAAAAAAGGCTATGCACGACTTTGTCAAAGACCGGCGCTGAACTATTCGTTCACCCATGATCACCTCTTCAAGCTCCGCGTCGCAAAGATGTGCACCGTACTCAAGGTTTCCCGAAGCGGCTACTACGAATGGATCCGTCGGAAAGAAAGCAGGCGCTGCAAGCGTCACGAGCGTTTAAAGAAACAAATCCGCCGGGCCTTCTACGACTCTAGACGTCTCTATGGCAGTCGAAAAATCTGGGAAGTTCATAGCGTGCTGAAGAAAGAACTCGTTTATCTGGAGAAATTTAAGACGCGCAAAGAAGCGAAAGCTCGCATTTTCGAATACATTTCGTGCTTTTACAATGGTAAACGGATCCATTAATCGATCGGGTACTACACGCCGAATCAGTACGAGCGTATGTTCAAATCTGTTGCGTAATTCTCTCGATTCTTTGTGTCCAATCTATTGACAGCGGTCCAATCCCACTCAGTATCAACCATTCCCAATTCGTCTTTTTAGTCATCAACTGAGGGTACAAAAAAAGTCACCTGCAATGGAGTGATCTTTACCGAGGTATCCGTTAAATTGAGGAGGTCTATTACACGGTCGACTCTCCGAAGTTGGGGACATCCTGGAGGGTGCACTCACCCGAATTTTCGGGTCACGTTCGGCAGTGCTTCAAACCTTCTCGCCAATATGATGAAAGACACTCTCCGATCAGTAATTTTGGACTAATAATTTTAATGGGACCTGGGCCTGCTCAACTCTCAGCATACCCGGCCAGAGCTCCACAAAATAATTCTAAGTGGTTGGGACGCCACTGACCTATTAATTCGTTGTTGTTGAAGGTCTGCTTAGTTTTTCTGAAATTCAGCTTGCCTTCATCCCAACCCGCCGGATGTGGACTTGACAATGTACATCAACTGTCAGAGTCTTGAATACTTCCTTCTCCGTATGACAGCGGCTTATTCTTCTAAACGGGAATAGGGCACCACACAGCGGCGGTGGCAAAAAAACAAAGTGGATTCCTGCAAGGAGGACTTTGCTTATCAGGTCACTCAATAATACAATTACTGTTCTACTGAAACCGTCTCGTCTACACATTATAAGAATAGAATTTACAGTATTCGAAAAGTCAATAATATTGTCAGTGAACCGCCACAACGGATCGTGGAAAAGAGTTTGCTTGCCATGCCGCCCTAGAGAACACATTCATGGCGTTAAGGTCTACTTCGCAGATTCCTATTCCTCTTGGCATCTGGGCTCGAATGAAAAACGGTAATGGTCGCCTGCGACCATCCGGTTGACGCATCCAAACGAGCAGCACAAATCAGCGGAAGCATTAACAGAAATCGCAAGGACGCGCTCCACATCCCGGCCGAGAGATCCATCGCCCATTCAAAACGAAAGCTGTCGAGAAGAATACAGAAGCCAGCAGCCCGTTAACAATCGGCAGACGCGCCATTTTCATGCGAGATAGGCTTCTTTAATTTGAGCGTCTGCCAGCAGCTCGGTCGCGCTGCCTTCCCTCACAATCTCACCTGTTTGTAAGACGTAGCCCCGATGCGCGATATGCAGCGCCTGATAGGCATTCTGCTCAACGAGCAGAATCGTCATACCTCTATTATTCAGCTCTTGAATAATATCGAATATTTGAGTGACGATGACGGGCGCGAGACCCATGGAGGGCTCGTCGAGCAGCAGCAGCCGCGGCTTCATCATCAATGCCCGGGCAATGGCCAGCATCTGCTGCTCACCGCCACTCATCGTGCCTCCCGCCTGGTTCACCCTTTCCTTCAACCGGGGAAAATAAGTGAACGCCTCCTCCATTCGCTCCTTCACCATTTTTTTGCTTTTGACGGAAAATCCGCCCATCTCCAAATTTTCCTTCACTGTGAGACGGGGGAATATCCGTCTACCTTCCGGGACGTGTGCAATGCCGTCCAATGCAGTCAGATGGGGGGACTGCATCGCAATCTCCTTTCCGCTGTATTGAATCTCCCCCATTGTCTTCACTTGCCCGCAAATCGACTTTAGCGTAGTTGATTTGCCCGCCCCGTTGCTGCCGATGAGCGTAACGATCTCCCCTTGGTCAACATCGAGTGTGATGCCTTTCAAGGCAAGTATAGTGCCATAATAAGCCTGTACATTCCGCAGTTCCAGTAAGCTCATGAGAGCACCCCCTGTTCGATTGCGCTCTTGCCCAAATACGCTTCAATGACCTTTGGATTTTTCCGGATATCCGCCGGGTTGCCTTCAGCAATCTGCTCGCCATGATCCAGTACGAGAATATGCTCCGCCAGCTCCATGACCAGTTTCATGTCATGTTCAATAAGAATGACCGACAGCCCGCGCTCCAGTCGAATGCGCCGGATAAGATCAATTAGTTCCGCTGTTTCGCGGGGGTTCATGCCTGCAGCCGGCTCATCCAGCAGGAGCACCTTCGGTCTAGTTGCCAGAGCTCGTGCGATCTCAAGCCTGCGCTGCGCCCCATATGGCAGGTTAGAGGCCCGATCATTAAGCTGGCGCTCCAGCCCCACATATTCCAACAGTTGATAGGCCTCGATCTCCGCTCGACGTTCCTCTCCCCGGACGCGGGGGAGCTGCAGCAGAATGCCGAGCAGCCCAGACCGCAGATGTCCGTGCATGCCTACCATGACATTCTCGATCACCGACATGCCCCCGAACAAGCGGATGTTTTGAAACGTACGGGCCATACCTCTCGCCGTTATCCGGTGCGGCTTCAATCCGACAATAGATCGGCCTTCCAGCTCAATAACACCCTTATCAGGCGCATAAATGCCGGTTATCATATTAAAAAGAGTCGTCTTGCCCGCTCCGTTCGGTCCGATCACCGCGGAGATCGTCCCCTGCTCAAAATCATAATCAACCCTGCCAACAGCAGTTAATCCCCCGAACCGCTTCACCAAATTTCTAACGCGCAGCACCGTCATGGCATCATCCCTCCGCTTCGCCTTGTCGTATCCACGGCGGTCGCTTTTGTGATCGCAGCTGCTCCTGAATTCGAGTGCTCCATCCGTTTGAGCTGCTGTTCATCGACCCGCCGGATTCTGGAGGAAATAAGCCCATTCGGCCTGAAGATGGTGATGAGAATGAGAATGGCGCCGAAGATGAACCGCTGCATTTTGGACGGGGACAGCGCATTAGGCACCTGAAGAACCCCTTGGAGTGTCAATTGATTGAGCCAATTCGTGAATTCCGTGAGCACCTGCAGATTGAGGATTGTAACGAGCGCCGCCCCAAGGATGACGCCAGGAACACTGCCCATGCCGCCAAGCACAACCATAACCAGTATCGTCGTCGATTCCAGCAGAGTGAAGCTCGAAGGATCGATGAATGTCTGCTTGGCTGCGAATAGAACGCCCATCATGCCGGAGAAGAAGGCACCTACTGCGAATGCGAGCAGCTTTGTTCGGAACAGTGGAATACCCATTGCCTGCGCAGCGATTTCATTCTCCCGAATAGCTTTCCACGAGCGCCCGATGCGAGAATTCTCAATCCGTTTGACCGTAACAATTACAAGGATAAGCAGGATCATGACGATAAAATAATATTGGTTCGGATGCGTAAATTCGAGGCCGAATAACTGAGGAGGCTTTATCGAAGAGATACCCATGGCTCCGTTCGTGATGTTGACTGGCTTCTCTAGGTTATTAAAGATAATGCGGATGATCTCCCCGAAGCCCAGCGTTACGATAGCCAGGTAATCACCCTTCACCCGAAGTACGGGCAAACCGAGCAGAACGCCGAATAGCGCTGCCATGAAGCCTCCGATTAGAATAAACAGCCAGAATGAGGCACCAGAGAGCGGGAACAGATGACCAGGGATAAAATTGTTCGCTTGCTCTGTCGAGAAAATGCCGTACGTATAAGCGCCGATTGCGAAGAATGCGACAAAGCCCATATCGAGTAGGCCAGCGAAGCCGACGACAATGTTAAGCCCAAGTGCCATAGCGATATATATACCGCTCTGTGTCGCAACCTCCATATAGGATTGATGGGAAGGGCCGCCGGATACAGCTATCGGAATGACGAGCAGCAGCAGCACGCCGCCTACAATCCACTTGATCCTATCGCTAAACGAGGTGTAATAAAGTGCCAGCAAGGAAGAGAGAAGCAGCAGATAGGCCAGAACAGACTTGTCGAGCAGATAGACCGTTAGCCCTGTGGCTATAACGAATAGGGACAGCGCTGACGCCTGCATCAGTCGGCTTTGGGTGAACAATCGTTGTATCGTGTTCATATCCACACCTACACTTTCTCTTTGACGGCTTTGCCGAATAAGCCCTCTGGCTTGAATATCAGTACAAGGATGAGAATAAGGAAGGCAAATACATCCTTGTATTCCGAACCGAAGCTGCCGCCGGTCAATAGCCCCAGGTTGGAGGAAGCGAACATCTCCAGCAGCCCGATGGCCAGACCGCCGAACATGGCGCCGCGAATGTTGCCGATACCGCCAAGGACGGCTGCTGTGAATGCTTTGAGTCCAAGTATGTACCCAATGAACGGATCAATCGTGCCGTACTGCTGCGCGAACAGAACCCCCGTGGCGCCACCCAGGGCGGAACCGATGAAGAAGGTTAGGATAATGACTTTGTTCACATTGATCGACATGAGCGAAGCCGTCTCGCGGTCCTGTGCTACGGCACGCATGGCGATACCCCATTTCGTACGATTCACGAACAGATCCAGCGCGACCATGAGCAATATGGCCACTGCGATAATGATAAACGTATGGGTCTTCAACGATGCATCGCCGAACAAAGGTGCAAGGGAGGACGTGTTAATTACGACATTACGGTCATACAGCGTGTCACCGCTCACAATGTAGCTTCCCGTCCTTAGCTCGGCGACGAACCTAACCGCATCCTGCAGCACGAAGGAGACGCCGATCGCAGAGATGAGCGAGATAAGCTTGGGTGCTCGCCGCAGCGGGCGATAAGCAATACGTTCGATCACAACCCCGAGAATTCCCGTGAACAGCATGGCTGCGACTAGAATAAGGACGTAAGCGCTCCATCGCGGCATGCCGCCAAGCCAACCGGTCGTATTCATAGCAAATAAGCAAGCCGTTCCAACGAAAGCGCCTACCATGAAGATCTCACCATGCGCGAAATTAATGAATTCAAGAATGCCGTATACAAGGGTGTACCCCAGCGCGACAACCGCATAGATGGTGCCGAGCGCTATGCCGTCGATGAGCACTTGTGGAAGCGTCTGCAGTATATTTTCTAGCATCGGGGCCTCCTCAATTATCCACCATTAGGATAGTGAAATAGTGAAGAGGCAGGTAATGCAGGATGCCTACACCTCTTCACTGGACATGTCTTACTTGCTTACTTCAGAGATCATTGAGCCGGGGTAGGAAGCGCTCTCGAACTTGTAGATGAATACCTTCGCGTAATCATTATCGCCTTTACTGTCGAACGTCACCTTCGTAGCAACCCCCTGAAAGTCTTTCGTCGAGCGTACAGCATCCCTTACTTTATCGCGTGTTGGAAGCTTACCGCCGCCCGCTTCAATCTCCTTCTTAATGGCGCTCAGAATGACAGACATGCAGTCATACGCATAGGCGGAGTAGCCGTCCGGAGCCTTGCCGAACTTCATGTTGTACTGGTCCGCCCAAGCCTTGCCGTCCTCCGTCTTTGTAATATCAGTTGCGATGGAGCTGTACAGAGCATCCTTCACTTTATCACCTGCGATATCGACGAGACCTGCGGAATCCCACGCGTCACCACCCATAATCGGTGCCGTAATGCCTTTATCGCGCGCTTGCTTAATAATAAGTCCACCTTCCGCATACAGACCGCCGAAGAAGATAAAATCCGGCTTCTTGCTGAGCGCGATGTTGAGCACCCCGTTGAAATCCTTCTCTCCTACCGTTATCCCCTCATAACCGGCGATTGTAGCACCGAGCTCCTCGGCCTTATCCCGGAATGCTTCGGCAAGCCCTTGCCCATAGGCAGTCTTGTCCTGGATGACAAAAATGTTCTTGGCCTCTACCGTCTTCACCGCATATTCGGCCGCTGCAGGGCCTTGGAAATCATCGCGTGCTACGATGCGGTTAACCGCCTTCAAATTGCGGTCCGTTACTTCCGTTGCCGTATTGGATGGCGAAACCATAGCAACGTTGTATTTCTCGTAGACGACCGAGGAAGGAATCGCAACGCCGGAGTTCATATGCCCGACAACGGCCAAAATCTCTTGATCCGCTCCGACATTCTCGGCATTCGCTACTCCCTTCTTCGCATCCCCCTGATCATCATAGGGCACGAGCTGCAGCTCGAACCCGAGATCCTCGAATTCCTTTTTATGGTCCTCGAGTGACATTTGCGCCCCAAGCTTGATCGCTTCCCCCTGTACCGAGCTTCCACCCGATAGCGGCGATTGCGTCGCGATCTTAATGACGGGCTTCGCACCGCCGCTTCCGGCGCTTGGGCTAGCAGACTCGCTGTTCCCCCCTCCGTTATTGCCGCTGCACCCCGTCATAATCAGTAATACAACCGTTGATACCCAGATCAAAGCCTTTTTTCTCATCTTCAACTCCACTACCTCCCATAAAATAGGTTGTATGTATGTTTAAGATCATTGTGTAAGTATAAAATGAGATTAAATTACTAGCTTGCTGCGATTCTTCAACTGGTGTGATGCAAATTGGCAGACTTACGACGTAACGGTAAAACATTTAGGCAGACACATTGAAATGTATAAGAAAGTCCAAAAATGGTTTTTTCTCCAACCATGCGACTGAATCAAAGAATTGGTGACGCTGCTGAGATAGCGATCTTATTTAGTTGCGTTATGAATATGTGAGATATTCTTACGTCTGGCCCGGAGAATGATGCCATGGACAAACAAATGTACGATGTCCTTTGTACTACCAGACGTTCGATGAATGTTCTTATAAATTTTCTAATTCCATGAATTAAATATGTAGTGGACAAAAAAAGAATAGAATAAATGTGATTTAACTGTCATTTATCTATTCTTTCTTATGCATGAAGTTGTGAATTAAGAATTAATGATTGTATCTCTTTATTCCTTCGACATCACACATAACGTAAAAGCCACTATACAAAGGTCAAGAATCTTTCCTTCATATTAATCCAGCCATCTTGGAGTGTCAATATATTTAACAAATAAAGGTGTATTTCGTCATTATATATGACATGTACATATCATTTTTGAATAAAATATTAACTATTATATTTTTTCCAATCTTGAAGATAGCGAGCGGAGACATCCAAATTCTTGAAAAGAAGGTGAAAACGGTCTTGTGACCAGCCAAACGGAGGCAGTATTACACAAAGACTTATTTCGACAACATATTTAAAATCTTTTTCTTTACTTTCACGTTACATAACCTTACACTTATTTTGAAATAAATAACTTAGGAGGAAATAAAATCTATGGAACGTAAAAGTCTATTGCTTGTATTTGCTCTAGCCCTCTTAATTGCCGCAAGTATCCCATTGTCATTGGGCTCCCTGAAAGCAGCGGCAGCTGAGAAAGATATTCCAAATGTCGTCATTCTCGGTATGGGAGGAACTATTACTTCTACGGCATTGGGACGCGATCTGTTTCAATCTTACGGTCCGGACGGTGTGTCCATTACCGACATTCTGAATCGGCTTCAACCGGAGATCTCGGCGATTGCTAATGTACAGGTACAAGAGCTGTATGAAAACTCCACGAGAAATGAGTATTTATATAACTTGAGTACGAGTATCGACAAGGTATTGGCCGACAAGAATGTAGATGCCGTCGTCGTGACTGCCGGAACTAATACCATGGAAGAAGTGGCTTATTTTGCTGATTTGACCGTTCAAAGCAACAAGCCCGTCGTGATTACAGGCTCGATGCGCCAATCCAACACGTTCTCATTCGATGGAGAAGCCAATCTATACAATGCTATCCGTTTAGCCGCCAGTGGAGAAACAACCTGCTATGGCACTGTACTGCTAATGAACGATGAATTCTTTTCGGCACGCGAAGTTACGAAAACGGATGCGCTGCGCCTGGATACGTTTGATGGCGGAAGATACGGTGCGCTAGGTACAGTGGATGAAAACAGAATTCGCAGCGTCCATGCTCCGGCCCGTGTAATGGCTTGCGGTAAAGATTCATGGAAAACGCCGTTTGATTTGACGAAAATCAAAGCATCGGACCTGGCGAAAGTTGAAATTGTGTACAGCTACACAGAAGCGGACGGCCTGCCTATTAAAGCGCTGGCAGATGCGGGTGTTGATGGAATCGTGACCGCAGGCAGCGGTGCGGGAAATATATTCACCTCGCAACAGGACGCGCGCAAGGCTGCAGTAGAGAAAGGTGTCGTTTTCGTAAGCGCCACGCGTACCGGATCTGGAGCTGTATATGATACCAAGTCTCCCGGTATTATCGGAGCTGCTGATTTGCTGCCACAGAAAGCGCGGATCCTTCTTCAACTAAGCCTCAGCTTCACGGAGGATCCGGAGCAGGTTAGAAATTGGTTCACGTCGATCGGTGTGCCTGAGTTCAACATGTCCAGCTATCGAAAATAATCGAGAGCTCTCCCAAAGCAGATTCAATTTCATTAATTTTGGTATGTCCAAGCGTTCATATAACGAGTGGCTACACTGTAGCCGCTCGTTTTCCATTAGGCTATCGGCTCCACATATTAGATTTTCTTACCTTTAAGAGTCGCATATTAATTTCGTTATTACAGGTTACTGCTTTCAAGTCTTTTCTTCGTGAAATGGTTATGCCCTTGGAATGACCAAAAATACAAAAAGGTATTCGGGTTTATGTTATTATCAGTAATTTATCTATCTCATGAATATGTTAAATTACCTATCAAATAAAATTTCAGAATAGTCATTTGTTTGATACTTGTTTCGCGCGCCGACGGGTTCCTCCCAGTAGGGTTAGGGTGAGTGCAATAAGCATAATCGCAGGAAAAATTTTAAGAATAAAGAATGGTCCAAGAATTCAAAAGGGAATTATACACTCAAATATAAAGGATGGCTGGCGGAGCGTTTGCATCTATTTTGCTCGCAAACAAATTTGGGAAGATCAAGGTAAAAAGATTAAGACCTTTGAAAAGGCTAAACTAATTGCTTTCGAGTTAATGGATGCTGCGAAGTAAGCCCTTCTATTCTGAACTCGCGGGTTTACTAAGAGACCTGGTATACTTAAAATGTGAAACATTATATTTCTCTATTGCAGATGCATGAGCAGTATCATAACTCATGCCTTTTCCCATTTTAGTAAACTCAGAAACTTCATGCATATATAAAAACTTGCATCTGCTCCTGGCAGAGGTTTGCCACTCTGTAAAGCATTTTCTAATCGTTGTATGTTGTATCATTGCTTGATTTGGAATGTATGAATTAAATGTAGAGATATGGGTTTTAACATTATCAAGCCCTTTTTGTGATACGTTTATCTCCATCCCCTCAAGTTTTCCTAATCCTTGACCAATCGTTCCTGAGAAATTAGGATTATATGCTCCAGTTTTACCCATCCCCTTAGCAGCAAACCCAAATAATCTCCCCATCCCTTTACCGGTCTGGATCGCACCTTCGGTAGGTCTGGCCATTGTGAGCAGCATTTTGCTGCTGCATGGCAGCCGTTTCGGCGTCGCCAACCGGACAGGCGGAGTAAACTTCCATTTTACCTTATCCGTTGGGGAAGAAGAAATTTCGCTTTAAAGAACGGACGGTCTCTGTCAATTTGAAGACCCATGTATCTTTGGAGTCTATATGATCAGAACGTTTTCGAAAAGCGGGCCAAGCGAGCTCAGCCATTAACGGTGAACGTTTGAGTGTATTGAATCCTTGGGAGGCGCCAATCTCCGAAAGTTTTCAAAATAAATACTGCCGGTTCCATTAATCGATAATGTTTTTTGGAGAATCATTTTTCGAGCTGGTTTATAGTTTTCCAATGCCCGAGTTCTCAGCATTAATACCAAATAACATCCCTTCCGACCGCCTGCGTTAGACAGCATGTATATCAGCCGTTCCGGAATAGTTCGGGGAACGCATACAATGGCAAGAATATGGTCGGTTATTTGTTATTCGGAGGTGTACGTTCATTGAAAATTGTCATTATGGCGGGTGGCAAAGGAATGCGTTTTGGGCCGCGCAGCACAGAAGATTTACCCAAACAATTTCTGCCCTTTCACACGGGGCAAACTTTGATTCAAGAGACGGTTAGCCGCTTCCTGAAATTCGTCCCCGTTTCCCGGCTGTATGTCGCCACGGCGTTATTTGTCGCTGTTGGAAGAGCAGTTGCCTGAATTGTCGCCAACTCAGCTGATCTTCGAGCCGCAGCAGAAGGATACCGCCGCATGCATCGCACTAGCCGCATTCCGTTTCCTTCAGATGGGAGATGATGAACCGGTCGCTTTCGTGCCTTCCGATCAATATGTAGCAGATAAGAAGGCTTATTTAGCCGCATTCGCTGCTGCTGAAAAGATCGCTTTACTGCCCGAGACGATCGTGACTCTCGGTATCGTGCCGAGCAGACCCGAGACGGGCTTTGGGTATTTGCTTGTGTCCCCAACTGCCGAAGATGAATCCACTCCAAGAGGATTCCGCCGCGTAACCCGATTTCTGGAGAAGCCCTCCGAGGAGCACGCGCAGCAGCTGATCAACGAGCCGGACGTTTACTGGAACAGCGGCATCATCGTTTGCCGTCCGGCAACGATCGCACATTGCATTGAAGCTTATGAACCTGACATCTGGAACAGTCTTAAGCTACACCCGCTCGACGCTGACGCCGCTTATGCCGGCATGCCCCGGCTTTCCATTGATTATGCCGTGATGGAGCGGGCGAAAACGATCTATTGCATACCAGTGAACTGCGGTTGGGACGATATCGGCTCTTGGGCTGCGCTGCGCCGACATCTTGAGGGGGACGATCGCGGCAACATCATACAAGGCACCGCGACGCTAAGGGAAGCGGCCCGAAACATCATATACGTCGACAGCAAGCAAGCGGTGATTATCGGCGTCAACGATCTCATCATCGTGTCGAACGAAAATGGATTGCTCGTTTGTCCCAAATCCGAGGAACCGCTGTTGAAAAGATGGCTGTCGGAAGCAAACTGAATACCCATGATTCGAGCTGTTTAAAGGAGGAAAGCGAGGAAATGAAAAACCGACACTTAATCCAGCAGCCGGTCTTCTATTTCATATGAAAGACGAGCTCTTGTACAGCGATGCCAGATGCTACAGGATGGGATCACCGCCATCTTCAATCGGCGCTTAAAGTCCGAGGAGGCACTGAATAATCCTTTGAAGTCTCTCATACCCGCCATTCACAGCTATGAGAAACAGATATTAGATTACGGTTTCGCCGCCGGATTCCATGCACAATGCAAAACAGGTATTGGTCAGGCGAGTTGCCCGGTTACGGGAAGGAGTTTCCTGCGGCTGTGCGGAGTATTGCCCCCGTTGTGAAGTCCGTTGTTCAGTGACCGGTGATCCGATCACTCTCATAGTCAGTAATACACATAAATAAGAAGCAACACAAAGAGTCCAAACCATATTCTTTGTGTTGCTTTAAGACTTCTCCGCAAATATTACAAATTTAATGGCTAAAGTAAGCTAAAGAGCTAGATGTGGTAAGATGAGTTGAATTTAAGTACGTTGAGCCTCTATGCATTTATCACATATGATGGAAAATCAAAGTGCTAAAAAACAACCCGATTGTTGAGTCGACGGATAATGTGCGGAAAAAGTAGGATCCACTCGCAAGGACAATCCATCCTAACATATTGGCCAAATTAAACGTTCGAATAAGAGAGCATTTGTGAGATAACTTAATTGTACAGAGGGAGTTTAATCACCAACCGAATTCATTTACTTTAAAAGAAGAGATTCAATAACTGGCTCTATGCCTAATGGTTCCGTCGTAGTTTCGTATCTACCGTAAACATGACCGTTCCTGATATCTGGGCTTGATTCTTTAATATTGGTTTCATTGGGTATTTTACATATGAAGTCTTGGGATGTGTTTTTTACATTTTCGGCAAACCTGATTGCATTCCTTATCCTGTTTCCGTTCAGCCGCTCTTTATTATCATATAGGGGTCACCTCGGGTACCGTCAACAAAACGCGGAAAACGAACGCTAAGAAAAAAAGTGATTAGTTGAAAAAACTGCGCATACTAGCGACAATTCTTATCTTGTGGGACATCGCAAAGACTGACCTGACATGATGTTAACGGAGAAGTCCGTTGAGACTATTGGAAGTGCACCAATTATGTAATTATTTCCCTTTACACAATTCGATGTATGGCAGTGACGATAACTCTGCAGCTGTTAAAATATAAATAAAAGGAGATTACATCACATGTCAAATACAGAACAAACGCTTTTACTCGCTCGATTTAAATTGAAACCTGGGGACAAAGAATGAATTTCTCAAAGTAGTGGGGACATTATGCGATAGAATGTCCCAAGAGCCAACCTTTGTAAGCACGATTGTGCATGAAGATCCTGATGAACCCGATGATGTCATTTTTTATGAAGTATGGAACTGCTCAAGAGAGTATTTCGAAACCGTTATTGAAACTAGAGAGTACCGCGATGAACTAATTAAAGCCGCTTCTGAATTCATCCTTGACAGACCTTTAAGCTGGTTAGAGCCAGTTGGCGAATGGGGAAGCCAATTGACAAAACCAAAAGGAATTGAGATGTAATAATCATACTCACCTTATCAATTAGTAAAACGCCATATTATACGAGGAGGATCAATATGAAAACAACTCGTGAAATCGTAGAACATTTTTTTGCCGAAGTCGGTGCACGTGACCTTGCTGTCACTGATCTATTTGGCCGATGATATTCATTGGTATGTACCCAGTGAACCAGCGCTGCCATGGTCGGGCAAAAGATTCAAGAAGTCTGAAATTGAACCCTTTTTAAAGCAACTGTGGCCAAAGACGGTTCCCGTTAAAAGCACTAGGCTTCAAGCTGATCATCCTTATTCCCCCTTACCTTTCTTACAATAAAACAAAAAAGTCCGCTTTCGCGGATTGCTTTTGCGGATTTTTTGTTTAATAAAGTTAGCCTTACAATATAACGATCAATACATAAGCGGTTATCACCGGTCCGGCGGAGCATTCTTCGTACAGCGCTACGGATTAAGTTGTAAAGAAAATGTGCCAGCAGTTGCCGCATTAGCGAATTTGAGATATAGCAACTTGCAGGACTGCCTTGCTCCCTTATGTCACGTCCATGTATTGCTCTCTCCGGGCGGGTTACAGCCGGGATTTACCTTGGTATTCAAGCATCCATCCCGGATACTCCGGAGGCAAGGTACTGACCTCATCGAGACGTCGAATTTCTTCGTCGGTGAGCTCCAATTTTACAGCCGCCAGATTGTCCTCGAGTTGACTGAGGCGCTTGGCGCCGACGATTATGGACGTCACCACCGGCTTTGATAACCACCATGCGTGAGCAATGCGTGCAGGGCTGCAGCTATCCGCATCGGCAATTGGCCCCATGACATCTAGAATGTTCCACGCCCGTTCCTTATCGACGATAGGAAAATCGAATTCCGACCGCCGTGAACCTTCCGGTTTCTGATTATGACGGCTGAAACGGCCCGATAGAAGACCTCCGGCGAGAGGGCTCCAGACGAGCAACCCCATCTTTTCAGCCTCCATTAAAGATCCCAATTCGCGTTCCAAGTCCCGACCGGCAAGGGAATAATAAGCTTGCAGCGTTTCAATACGAGCGGCGTTCTTAAGTTCGGATATACCCAGCGCTTTTGCGATTTTCCACGCCTGCCAATTGGAAACTCCGATGTAGCGAACCTTGCCTTGGGTCACGAGATCATCAAGCGCCCTCAAGGTCTCCTCCAACGGAGTTACCGTGTCATTGCCATGTATTTGATAAAGATCGATATAGTCGGTCTGAAGCCGCTTCAAGCTGGCATCCACTGCATCCATGATATGTCCTCGCGAAGCACCTACGTCATTGGGACCAGCACCTACCCGGCTGAAAACCTTCGTAGCCAGCACAAAATCCTTACGTGCGATACCTAGGTTCCGGAAAAATTGACCAAGCGTTTTTTCACTTTCGTCATCGGCATAAGCATCGGCTGTGTCGAAGAAATTGACGCCTGCGTCGATGCTGGCCTTTACCAGAGTATCAGCCTCTGACTAACCAACCTCGCCGATGGTTTTATAGATTCCCTGCCCACTGCTAAAGGTCATCGTTCCCAATGCGAGCTGGGAACCGAAAATTCCGGTATTGCCGAGTGCTTTATATTTCATGTGAAATCCTCCCCTCTTATTTAACTGATATGCACGTCCGATAATTTTTGTACGTCCGACTATTTGATGCTAGCAATAATCTGATTGCCCATAAAGATTGCCTCCAATATTAATGCCATTCCACAAATTGATTATGTGATTTTTAGAATTTAAAAAATAGTTCATTCATGCAAATTTTCTGCCTATTCCTCCGAAAGCTTAAAAAAGAAAAGCTTGTTTCTCAGTGGAATTACCACAGACCCTCAAGCAAAAATTCAAGCTGACACTTCCGTTTCTTTAAAATAGCGTTCCACGATTCCGCCCCTAGGTAGCGTCGCCTCCGATAAAAGCCTGATCTGAGACGCATTTTCAGGTTTCAAATAGGAAGCTACCCTGCCTTCTATGACATCATTTCAGCACAGCAAAGAAACGAACCAGCTGCTAAACCGGTTCGTTTCTTGTTGTTCGTGCTCCGGTTTTGGTGTTTATGCTCCCGTGGTACTTCATACTAAAGTGGCGTAAACACTCAAAACATACACCGCAGTAGCACACCGCTAGGTGTCATTAAGATCTTGGCAGATGATCCGCATCAAATATGAAAACTTCAGCGTCAGGTCCTTGACTGCACCGGTGCCGTTGGTGCTGCGGTCCACTGTGTCATCGTGAAGAATCACAATCTCGCCGTCCTTCGTGGGGCGCAGATCAATCTCGATGACGTCAACACCCATGGCCACCGAATTACGAAAGGCTACCAGGGTGTTTTCCGGCATGTTCGGAGACAAGCCACGGTGATTGATGAGCGTAAGTTCCGCGTCCGGATACGGGAAGAGATTCGCCACATCGCGTACCGGCTCGCCCATGTTTACGCTGCCAGAATTGACCGGTTGCAGCACGATTGGGGTCTGCCGTTCTTGCTTGCCGACGGGGGTAACAGCTTCTGCTCGAGCGGTAACGCTGAAACCTACACTGACAACTAGAACCAATGGAATAATGGACTTATTCAACCAATGTTTTTTCATTTTCCCAACTCCTTCGTATAAAAATCACATTCTACATACAACGATAGTGCTTGTCTGTGAATTAACGATAAAGCCCAGGTTAAGTTATTGTAAAACACATTTTTCCTCTATTTCCATAATTTATTATGGCAGTAATTTAACATAGTTACTTTCGACTTACTTCTTGTATCATGTAAAGGTAGGGTACTTAATCGTCGTTATGATCGGGATCAATTAATGAACAGTATCTTCGTAAATTTCATAAGGAGCAGCTGCAACTTTGCCGTTCTAACCAGGATGACTTTCTCTTTTGACCATTTATCCGCCCATATAAACATAACGCATCGATCCTAGAACATTCTAAAAAAAGCAATGAGTTCGTCTCCGGGCATGATGGCCGGAATCCGAAGGCCCTGCTCATTAGTAAAACGAGGCTCGTCACGGTTCTGAGCGGATACCCGTGAAACCGTAAGGGTTACCGTCAAAAGCTCCGATGACCAGTGTATTTCCAGAGATCGTCGGAGAAGAAGCTACCTAAGGGTCACCTTACGAAACGGAATAAAGAGCGCTAAACAATTCGTTGCATGAAAAAAAGGACCCTTTTCTTCTACAAGGGAATCCGGTTATCGTAATCGCAACTAGAGCGACGTTTCAACTAACGTGCCCTTTAGCATAACAACCTACCTCGAATAAAAGTATTGCCTGAATAAGATAGTCATGATCAATTGCCGTAGAAAAGCCATCATCGATATCGCCGAACCGCGTTGTCGTGCATCAAAATGATGAATCGCCGCCATTTCCAACACCGAGAATGAAGCCCCTATACCTACTCCAACGATGATCATATAGAGCGTGATCGTAAAGCCGGTCGTCTCCGAAGACAAAGTCCCCAGTAGAGCGATCCCCGTCACAAAAATGAAGAAGAACACGATCATGATGTTACGATAGCTGGTTTTGCTTACATAGGAGTAATGGAAATTCCATGGGTTGTTTCTCGCTAAGGCGCTTCAAATCGATTCTAGACTGGGGTTCAAAAAGTCGAGCAAATAGGAGTGATGTGAGATGATCGCATAGCCCGCAACCTAGGCCAAAATCCAATAGTATCGGGAAAAAGCCCCCGTATATCGGACCGGTTAATAACCTTGTCAAAGAACTGGCGCTTCCAAATGCTCGCAATGGCCTTGTAAACAAGAGTCCTTTGTTGATCTGATTTGGAAGTTTACTCCAATGATGATGTGTTATAAGATGAATTTAATAGAGTAGAGAGCGATTGCCAGCGAAGTTGCGCGAAGACAAAGCCGTTCTCTATGAAACTTTCGATAAGTTAGGAGGGACTCATAACACAGAAGCAAGATCTTCCGATGTTCGGCTGAGCAATCGGAGCCGTGAGGGAATCCAAAATTGCCGGGAGGGATTTTAGTGAACAAGAGGAAGAAATGGCTGTTGATACTAGGGGTGACAAGCAGTCTGCTGCTATCGTCTGCAAACGCTTTCGCGCAAGGCGAGCTCGTTCCAATCGAAACATTGAAGCCGGGTGCGCCGATGGAGAAGCCCGTACTTACGCCAACCGGTGGACCGCTAATATTAAGCGATTCTCCCGAGTCCCCGAAGACGGAGGGGGCGTATTACCGCGATCAGGTCAGCGGGCAGTTCCGCATATTCTGGCATCACGCCAACATGACGGGAGCGCCTCTGAACGTAGCGGTGGCCGTTACCAATCCGACGGACGATACGGTTCAATTGTATACGGAAGCACAAGGTATCGGCGTCGACTATTATCCCGACATTGCCGGGCAGACCGCTCTGACAGGCTTTCTGGATTCCCGTTCCGACCGCAAGCCGGCGGCTACGCTGCAGCCTGGCGAAACCTATTATCTCGAGGCCGAAGCACCGCCGACGTACACGGTAAGCGGCATCGTTCAGATGCGTGCCGTTACCAAGAGAGGGAAGGACGACGCCGCCGTCACCGTCACGACCCTAGGCTACGTCAATAAGCCGGACCATCCCGAGGAGGAGTCGATCCTTCCGGGAGACGTGCATGTCCGCGGGACATTCCCGCATTTCGATCGGACCGGTATGCTGACTTACAATACGTCTGCCGGCAACTCTCTCATTCGGATATCCTCCGCCGCATCGGGACCGTTCAGCGACGCCATGCCCGGGGAATACGAGACCGGATATAGCGCCGTCGACGGGAAAGACGTCGTAAACAACGGCAACTACGGCGTCACGTACAATCTGTCCGTCGTGATTAATAACGAGAGCGGCTCGAAGAAACGAATTTCCGTCTATGACAATCCTTCGGGCGGCTCCGGGCATTACGTCGTCGAATGGGCGGGTCTCATCCTGCAATCGCCGTACGTGAACTATACGAAGGCTTGGAATATCGCCGATTTCAGGGTGAACAAGCATGGAAAGACGATCGCGTCGAATTTTAGCCTGACGGGCGGCGCAGCGGGACCGCAAACGATTTATTTCACGAATTCGAATTTCTAGGGACTTAGCCATGACCGAGTTTGCAATTTTCAAGAACGAGCAGTCATGAAAGGTTAATACGCGGTAAAGGCGATTGTCCTTAACCGCAGCCAGCTTTCCCCTCACGGCTCGGATTGTTTCGCCGAAATGCCCGGCATCGCAAACTGGTAGAGATCGCCCGATTCGGGCGGCCACGGTCGATCAAGTCGTCGATGCCTTTTCCCAGGGAAATTCCAAGTCTTCGAAGCTTCTAACCTACTTGAACCCGTGATCCTGCGCTTCCTTGGACTTGCTTGCCTCCCGCGGCCAACGTCTTGTCTGCCAATTCGTTCACATGTTCTCTGCTGTCGGCGGAGAGTGCGATAATTCCTGCGGCGCTGCCCATGCCAGGCGCACCACAAATAGCCAAGCCCCCGGCTCTAGAGCCGGGGGCTTGGCTATTATTGTGAACAGAAGAATCTTTACTTATTGACGAACGCGAGCGCTCTAATCAGGATGACCGTCGCCTCGGCTCTTGTTGCCGTCTTGTCCGGTGCGAATTTGTTGTCTCCGACGCCTTGAATGAGGCCGTTCTCCACAGCCGCCGCGACTGCCGCTTTGGCCCATGCCGGAATCTCGGCGTCATCCGCAAATGGGGTTTCCGCGTTAGTGTTATTGGCGATGCCAAGCGCATTCGCAATCATCATCGCCATCTCGGTACGGCTGATTTGCGCGTTCGGTCGGAAGCTGCCGTCCTCGTAGCCTTTCACGAATCCGGCCTGCACCGCCTGTGCGATGCCTTGTCTCGCCCATGCGCCGATTGTACCCGTATCGGTGAACGCCAAGGTGGCTCCGCCCCCTTGCAGATTCAGCATGCGAGCCATCATGACCGCGAACTCGGCGCGCGTAACTTCGCCGTTCGGCTTGAATGTACCGTCGGTATAGCCGTCGATGATTCCATTCGCAGCCGCCTGCTTAATGCCTGCTTCCGCCCAGTGGCCCGCAATGTCACTAAACGTCACTTCCGCGGTTGCCTCAGGCTCGCTATCGGGAATATCATCACCTTTTTTATCTACTGCGAATACCGCGAACTTCGTAAAGTGATCGACTTCCGCCGTAATCCGCTCGCCGCTCGTCTCTCCTCCGATCTCCACCCACTCCATCTCTTCCTCATCGTAGTAGAAAATAGAGGCGGTTTGGTTCGTGCCGACCAAATCCGGATCGAACGTTAAGGTAATCGTGACCGGGTTCGAGAAATTTTCCGTGAAGTTTTTCAAAATTTCATATACCGGGCTAAGAAGCACGTCATCATCGGTTACGAGCTGCGAAGTATTCAACACTCTCTGAACCGTAATCGTCAATTGCTTCTCCGATGCTCCGGGGGGAACCGTGATCGTAACGGCGTTATTCTCAAACCGGGCCGTGCCGCCGACGTCGGCAGGCAACGTAATTCCAGATGGTGTTGCCGATCCTCCGCCCCATCCTCCGCTTCCACTGCCGTTGCCATCGTCATCGTCCGATTCGGCAGCGCGGTTGACGATAATCGAGTACACCTTCTTCGTCTCCCCATCCTCTGCCGTCACAGTAACCGTTACGGTATTGTCACTTACGGCCAGATCGTTGCCACCCTCAATCACAACATCGGCGGTCTCGTCGGCCGCAGTTGCCGCAACTGTCACGGATGTTTTGCTGTACGGCACATTCACCGTGTAGCTCGTCTTGTCGGCGCTAAATCCGCTTACTGTGTTGCCGTCCACCGTAAGATCGGTCAAATCGACGTTAAATACCGGCATGTCTTCATACTCGGCCCTCAGCGAAACTGGGTTCGCCGGCATTGTGAACGTGAACGGATTCTCGGTATAGCTGTCATTCGCGAGACCGTCCGCCGTCCATTTGACAAATCGCTGCCCGTCCGGAACGTCGGCCGTTACCGTAACTTGCGCGTCTTCCTTGACTTGCGCGGGACTGTCCACCGCATCTCCGTCTACCGTAATGGCGCCTCCGTCTACCGTCAGATCGGAGACAATCCCATCGATAATCTTGAAGGTAACGTCGATCGTGTGTTCGCCGTCCACATTTTCAAACGTATACTCGCCCGCCTCGGCAGCTTCGGCGTTCTCCACGCCGTCAATCTCTACCGTGTCCACTTCAAAATTTTCGTTAGGCGTGAAAGTAAATGTCTGACTTTGTCCGTGCTCGACCAAAACATATCCGCTGGGAGAGATGGTTCCACCCGAACCTGCCGATGCATTAATCGTTACGAGGTTATCTCCATCTTCGCCGATATCGATCATTCTGGGTACGGGTACATTGTTCGCCGCATCCCACTCCCAATGAATTTCAAAGTCCCACCCCAGATCCTCAAACGTTTCTTGCTGCGTGAAGTCGGCTGCTGCCTTTTCCGCAAACACAGAGACGATTTCCGAAGGCAATCCGCTCGTGCTTAGCTTGGCGCCGTCATAGTAGTTGATTTGATCCGCGTCCATGATCGGACTGTCGCTGGACCAGTACCCTGCCAATTTGCCAAGGCCGTCCCCATATACCGTATTCGTGACCGTATTGCCACGGAAGGTTTGGAGCAGGCTGCCTGACGAACCGCCCATGTCACCGACGACAGCGCCAAAATACTCGCCTCCGTCCGGTCCTGTGACCGAACCCGCCACAAAGTTATTACGAATGACGCTGCCCGTTGTCGCATCCTTCGTTGTAAGAGGCGAACCGGAATTGTTCCAACCGGTACCCCCAATCAAGCCGCCGATTCTCGTTCCGTACACATCTGCGGTTACGGAGGAATTTTGCAAGACGCCCGCATGGAGCAAGCCTACAATCCCGCCCGTATAGCTGTCGCCGCTTACTTTCCCATCCACATAGCTGTTCTCCACCGTACCGGTGGAAGTTCCTGCAATGGCGCCGGTATTATGGCCGCCGCTAATATCCGCATTCACCAAAGCCACATTTACAATTCTTCCGCCTGTGCCCAGGTAGGCAAATAACCCGGTGTTATCGTCGCTGCTCGTAATTCCCAGGTTGCGTATGACATAGCCTTGTCCATTAAATGTGCCTAAGAACGGCGTTGGTGAGCCGCCTCCGCCGATCGCCGAAAAAGTCACGCCCTGCATATCAATATCGGCCGATAACTCGTAGTTTCCGTCAATCGGATAATCCGGTGTGCCGAACCCTTCCGAGAATGCAGTCAATTCGCTGGCCGTTCCGATTTCTACAAGATAAGCGGGTACCGTCACGTCGACCGGCTGACTCTCATGATAGCCTTCTTTGGCGGCATAGCGTACCTGATACGTGCCGGGGATAAGGTCTGTGATCTCGCTGCCGGTAACAGGCGTATACACGTCAGCCGACGAAAGCTTGTACTCCATTCCGACCGAGACGCCCGTGATCTTGCCGTCTGCATTCGCGTTCGTCGTCGGAGCCATGCCCGATAAACCTGTGGGCGCTTCCTGGAACTGGAGCGTATCGCGGTTGATTGTGAAGGTATCCACTACGCTCATATCGGAAACGCGGTAGGTGCTCACCGTGAAAGAAGTGCCGGTGATGTCGACCTTCGTAATATTAGCCGTATTCTCCTGATTCTTCACCGCGGCATATGGAAAACTCGCATTCTGAATGGCGTAATGCTTGCTGCCGCTCGAAGAGTTTGCGGTGATGTAGAGTACCTGTCCGGCTTCCGGATTCGTCACGCTCGAAGGTACGCTGCCTTCCGGGATGACCGGGGTTGTGCCGTTCATCATGTAGCTGCGTGTATACACATGATCGTGGCCCATGAATACGACATCAATTCCAAATTTCGAGAAAACAGGGGCCATATCTTCACGCCGCTGCAAAATATCGTCGTTCAGCGCATGGTTTGCGACACTGTAAATCGAATGGTGGAACGTGACCACCTTCCATTTCACATCCTGGCCGTGCGCATCCAACGTCTCCTGCAGGAATTGCGAATGTTCTGCCGCACTGAGATTGTTGGAATTAATCGACATGAACAGGGTGTTATTGTAGATATACCAGTAGTCTCCACTGCCGCTGCCGGCGCTGGAGACCCCTCCCAGGGAGGAAACATTCGGCATGTTGAAGTGCTGGGAGAAAGCGTTGCTGGCTACATCGTGGTTACCGACGTCGACGGCCAACGCCAGGGATTTGAGTACATTGGGGCTAAGCAATCCATTATACTGCGTTTCGGTATCCGCGGTTTCCACCTGATCGCCCGCGGTGATTAAGAAACTGGACTGCGGGAAAGCGGCGGCCGATTTGTTGAGCGTGTTGGTCCAGCCGGCCGTGTCGTTTGCGACGTTGCCGCTGCTTCCGATCTGGGGATCACCCGCGAACAGGAAACTGAAATCGCCGGTAAAGCTCTGCGTCTTAAAGCTGTAAATCGGCGACCAGCCGTCGTCAGTGCCGACGCGGTAGACATACTCCGTGTTGGCGGCAAGGCCCGTGATGGTCGTTTTGTTGGTCTTGAACCCGGTCACATTGGTGTCGGAAGCCACCGCAGCGAACTCCTGATGCTCTGTCGGGAATTCACCGCCCGTCAGTTCGGATCTCAGCGCGAGCTGCACCTTTCCTGCGGTCGGGGCGTCGCTGTACCAAACCACGTTCCGCTGCGTCTGGTCAGAGCCGATGTTCAGGGTAACATTCGTTACACTGTAAAGGTCCATATCCTCGCGGTAGCTAGGGATGGCTGTAAATTCGACATTGCCGTCTTTCACGATCAGTTTGTAGGTATCCGGGTCTGCAAACAACACTGCCACACCGGGTTTAGCGTATCCGCTATATACAACCGGATTATTATCTTTCGCGCCTACCTCGGAATTGGGGACGATTGCCAGAGATGCATCGACTACATCGTACAGGGATGCAAGATTATTATAACCGTGATGAGCTACCTGCACGATGTCGCTGCGCAAGGTATCGGCGCTGTACATTTGCAGCATATCGTTCTGAACTAGGGTATTGACATCTCCCAGCATTAAAAAGGTTTTGCCGTCCATCGTGAGCTTAAATACCGTGCTGGTATCGTTAAAATCAGTAATGGTGGTGACGCCGCTGCTGTTCACGGCATCCTCGTGGGTATGCAGCACATCAAACCCGACTCCCTGGAGACTAAAATGCTGACCAGTGTGCAGCTTCACATACTTGGCGTTGGGAAAGTTTGTGCTGAAGCTTTGCTTCATCAAAAATGTACCGGCGTCATAGCCGCTTCTCATGGTCTGGAAAGACGGTGTATTGAACAATACGCTTTCCACATTCAGATTGTCATGATAGGCGTCAACGAAGGCGTGCGCCATATATACATGATCGCCGTGCGCGTGGGAGAAGAACCAGGCTCTGATGTTGATTTTTGAACCGTATGGCTGTCCTGTAATCTTGTACATGAACTTCATGAGGCCGTACTGCGCAGCTTCGCTGCTCTGATTCTGATGTCCGCCGTCAATGACAAACAGGCTGTTGTCCGCCAATTTGACGATCATCAGGGCACCGCAATCACAATGTTTTGATGGATCGATCGGGCCTATGCCATTGGCATAATCAATGCTGTATAGATAGAATTCGGTGCTGCCGCTCCCTATTGTTGCAGAATCCAAATCGGATAAAAGTGTATTAGTGGAATTGTCTTGAATAATGCGGGCCTGATGAGAATTGGCCGTGTAATATAAATAGAAATATTGGCTTCCTTGTTTCAGTGAATCATAGATGTTGCCGTCGATCTCCGTATGGGCGATCGGTTCAAAGCCGTTTGAAAGAAGACTCTGAACGTATGCATTAAAGGTTTCCGCACTTGTCTCACTGACTACAACCATTTCCGAGTCTTCATTTGTTACGGAATACTGATCGTTGGCCAATCCGGGGCCGCTGTTATAAGTTTTGCTAAGGGTACCATCCGGATAATTGGGCAGGCCTCCGGGCATCGTCGGCGCATTGCTGTTGGTTATCGTCTTGGTAAAAACGGTCTGACCGTCTTTTTGGGCCGTAATGGTCGCTTCAGTCCATAAATTGTCGGGGATGCTGTTCATAGCAACGCTATAAAGCGTGGAGCCGTCAGCGGCGACATAAGTGATATCGCCGACTCTCACGCTGTCGCCGGAAGGAAGCGCGGCAAGCGCGGCATTTTCGATAATGGTGGTGGAATCTTTTGTAAGGGCGGCATTCACAGTCAGCCCCTGCGTATCGACCGATCCGTCTGTTTGAACGAAGTAATAAATCGTGTTGAGATCATTGCCTATCGATTCTTTTTCTATGATGCCATCGTAATCCTGGTCTGCAAGAGTGCGTGCCTTCTCAAAATACAGAAGAGGATATCCTCCCTCGGGGTTGGAGGTGTACGCATTGGCACCGTCCTCTGTGACAGTGATTTTTGTCAACAGATCGGCAGCAGAGTTGAATGTGGTGCCAGGCGTACCAGCCGGATCCGAGGCACCATATTCTGACCTGCCTGCCATATAAAAGTTTTGAAAAGTCAGGTTCGAAGCGTTTTTAGCGTAGCCGATTTCAGCTGCCAGCGGATTGGGAGAGGCGTTGTAAGAGTATATAATCTCCAGATTGCTTGTGTTGGCATAGCCAAGAATACCAAAGTAGTATCCGTTACCTCCGTTCTTCACGGTGCTTCCACCATCGGCATAAGCAATGACGTTGCCGGTATTGTAGCTATAATCGATACGTCCGCTTTTAATATAGCCGATGATACCGGCCGCGCGTTCGCCCGCAATGTTGTAAATGGTCACATTTCCCTTGTTGGCGCTATAGGTGATATCGGCGTTGGTTGCAGCGTTGCTGGAAGAAGTCATGCCCACGATTCCGCCGACATTATTACTGCCGTTCGTCACAGTTATATCGCCGTTATTCACGGAAGTTGTGACAACGCCTTTTGCAAAGGTTGTAACTAAGCCCAATATGCCGCCGACAGAACCATTTGTGCCGGTGCCCAGATCCCCACCAGGATTGGCAGCTTTCGTGGGCGATGTTACGTTGATTGTTCCGTTATTCGTGCAGTTTGCGATGGTACCGCCAGGGTTTCCTTTGTTAAGGATAGAACCCGCGATCCCACCTGCATGAACAATTCCTGTCGCGCCTTGCACGGTGATGTCCACGTTGCTCGTGCAGTTGATAATTCTGCCCCCTGCAATATTCGCGGCAACGCTGCCGACATAACCGCTGTAAATGGTGGCGTTGATCGTACCACCGACCGTCAGATTCACAACGGTACCCGACACATAACCGAACAGACCCACAAGGTAAATACCGTTTTGAGGTCTTGTCTGGTTGATATTGAGGGTGAGGGTATGGCCCGCGCCGTTGAAGCTTCCCGAAAACGGGGCGTCTGCCGTGCCGATGGGTATCCAGTCGGTTTGCACGGAAAGGTCAATGTCATTTGTCAGCACATAATTCTTGTCGGGATTCCCCGCCGCCCAAAGCAAGTCATCAATAAAAGAAATTTGATAAACGCCGTGGCTTGTGGCCGGTTCAGCCACCCCATTGCTACTGCTGCTCGATGTGGTAAATACAGTTTGGCCGTCTTTTTGAGAGGACTCGTTTTCTACACCCGCCGCAGCTGCGGGCCTCGCGGTCAAAGGCAGTGCGCCGAGGAGCAGCGCGATGACAAGGAGCAGGCTGAAAAGCTGTTTGCCCCGCATTGCCCACGAATGTTTTTTCAGAATGGGAAGCATGTTTGTTCCTCCTTAGAATTTAGATTAATCCGGGTGCTTAAATACAATTAAAACAATATAGTAAAAGCCGTGAAACGTCCGTTAATTTTTAGTTAAGAGAGTGTGAAATAATTGTCTTTAATTCGCCCATCTTTTAGTTTTAACTCTAATACTCTGTAATCATAAATCTTTGGAACCATTCTCCATTTAATGGGCTTATGTTTCATTTTAGTTCTAATGTGTTATTCTTTAAATCTAAATAATCTACGAATCCTCCATCTTTTACTAATCGATTCTTTTTAGTTCTCAAATCATTGTCAATAATTTCAATACCCTGCTTTGCGAGTTCTTCTTTTGCTTCGTTAAACTTCTTAATATTTTCTTTAATAGCTTTATTCATTTTTATTCCTCCTAAGTTTATTGGCTTTCTTTAATTGATCGGTTAAAGCGTGTTAGGTACTGGTGCAAGCTGATTAATCGTTATCAATAAATCATACCCATTTCCCGCTGACGATTTTTAATCCTATTCAGCTTTTTTTGTTTCTCTACAAAATTCAATAAATCCGCAGGGGATTGAATGTATACAAAGGGGAAGGAAAAACAGAAATGACGCCTAATGCTTGGGGGCATCAGGCGTCTGCCAGGAGCGACTCTAACCGAAGAGTTGCGGGTCTTCCAGATTAGTTTTCCAACGAAGGGGTGCGCAATTCTGCGATGGCACTCACCGAAGCCGTGATGTACAGACTGCGCTATTTATGTAAATTTGCTCACTTAATTAATATAATAATATCTATCTCGCTTGCGGGCAAAAGCAAAGCGGACGCCGGCAAATTGCCAGCGTCCGCCCTCGCATGCTCCATGGGATGGTAACGTACTAAGCGTCGATAAACTGCAGAAATTGCAGCATCCGTTTCAGCATAACAACGCCCTGAGCCCGCGTGGCGTCGGCTTGCGGCACGAACGTCGTAGCGGTCATCCCTTGCACGATACCCGTTCTGATCAGCTGCGACGTCGCGTCCGCGGCCAAGTCCGCCACATCCGCGCCATCCGAAAATGACTCCAGTGAAGCTGCATCGGCCGGCGGCGTCTTTCCGGCGAAGGCAAGTGCCCTAGCGATCATCGCGGCCATCTGCTCTCGAGTAATTTCGGCGTCCGGACGGAACGAGCCGTCCTCAAAACCGCTGATCAAGCCCGCCTCCCGTGCCGCGCCGACGACGCCGGCATGCCAATCCGCCGCCTGCACGTCGGTGAACGCCGTTCCCGCTTCGTCCGGCTCCGGCAGCCCCAACGCGCGCACGAGCAGCGCGGCGAACTCCGCCCTGGAGATCAGGGCGTCCGGAACGAACTCGCCATCCGGCTCTCCCTGCACGATCCGCTTGTTCGCCAGCAGCTCGACGTCGTTCTTTGCCCAATGCGTCTGTACGTCCGCGAAGCTTTCGTCTGACTCTACGATCGTATAAAGCCCGTCCTGCCGCGCTTCGATTGTAGCGACCGAACTATCCTGTCCGAACATGGCAGGGACAAAATGCAAGCCGCCTTGCGCGTCGATCCAGACGGCCGTCGTGTGGTTGGGATCGGCCACCGCGGATAACGAAATCGTCCGTTCGCGGTAAGCGCCATCCCAGCCGTCGACGGCTTTTCCGTCGGCATCCAGCGCGAAGGAGACCGGATGCCGCAACAGCGGTGTCGCTCCCTGACTGGCTATCGTTTTGTTCAAGGCGTCGCTCGCCGCATCGGCAGCTTGCACGATCGTCGCGGTCAGCGTCGCCTCTACGTGCAGCTTTCCGACGGCGCTTAACGGAACGAGAAGGCCGTTCCCGTTTACGACAACACGCAGCCGCGCGTCTGAATGGTCGCGCAGCTCGCTCAGCAACGGTTCCGCCGGCATGCTGACCTTAACCACCGGGCCGAGCCCCTCGACCGCAATGTCCGCTTCCGTTTGTCCGTCGTCGAATAACAGGGCGATCTGTTCCGGCGTCAGATAAAGCCGCGTGACAGGTTTTCCGTCGGCGTCCGTTTCCGTCGTCATGCGCACCTCGGTGAGTACACCACCGAGTCGGATGCTCGCCGTCGCCGAAACGTCAGTGTTCGGATCGTCCGATACGGCCGGTCTGCCCGGGCCAGATGGGCCTCCTGGAACCCCCGGGCCGCTTGGCCCGCCCGGATCACTCGGATAGCTAGGTCCGCCCGGATTGTCGGGGCCGTCCGGATCGCCGGGTCCGCCCGGATCATCTGGTCCACCCGGATTGCCTGATCCGCCGGGATCATCCGACGAGTCGGGATTCTCCGCGCTTACGACCGTTATGGTACGGATCACCTCCGTTGCCACTTGGCCGATCGGATTTTGCACGTTGTAGCGAAGCGTGTAGCTGCCCGGCAGGTCGGCAAGCACTCTGCCGGCGACGGTGATATGACCGGTCAAATCGCCATAATAGCTGTCCGCCGCCGTCGCTCCAGGGTCGGTGAAGGTGTCGCCCACCGTAATCGTGATCGCCGAAGGGCCGAGCAGCCCAATGGCCGGCGGAGCGTTGACGTATACCGCCCGTGTGACGGTCGGAGCCGCGTTTTGCGCGCTGTCCGTCACCTCGTATATCAGCGGATACATCCCGACCTCGTTCGCATAAACACTGCCCGTCACGGTAATCGCAGACGTCAGATCGCCCTCCTGCGCATCGAAGGCCGTTGCACCGGGATCTGTGAACGAGCCGCCTGCCGCGATAACGAGTGGATTCGGCCCGTTCAAACGGATGATCGGTGATTCGCCGTCATAAACGTATACACTTCGCGTTACCGTGGCCGTATTGCCCGCCGTGTCGCTTGCGGCGTACTGTAGCTCATAGGGGCCCATCGTATTGGTATCGACAATTCCGGTGACGGCGATCGTCGAAGGCAAAAGCTGACCATCGAGATTATCAGCCGCAGCGGCGCCGGGCTCTGCGTAAAGCTGGCCGACCGGGACATAGAACGGATTGTCGCCGTTCAGCGTAATAACCGGTATCGTGTTGTCCAAAACGAAACAGCCCGATGCAAGGTCTGTCGCATTGCCAGCCAGGTCTACGGCATGCACATGCAAATACCAGTTCCCGTCCCCGCCGTGCGTAAGCGTATCTCCGCTCCCGAAATCGGACCACCCTGCCGCCGCTCCATCCGGATCGTCGGCTGTCGGTGTCCACAAAAATTGCAGGGCATCCAGATCGCCGGTGCCGTTTGTGACCGTTACTGCCGTTTCCGCACTCTGGACTGACATCGAGCCGCGGTCTGGACTGAATACAATGTCTGGTGCGGTCCGGTCCACGATCGTTGCGCCGAGCAATCGGACAGGGCCTGTATTCCCGGCAAGATCGGTTTGACTAGCCTGGACAGCGCCATTCGCGTAGCTGCCCTCCACGAGAATGAAACGGGAATCCGTTCCCTCCTGCCAGGTCTGGCCACCGTTCGTGCTGTAGATCCATTCGTTGGCCGATTCGAGGCCGGAAACGTTCACCGTTCCGTCGTTGGTGACGCCGTCGCCGACCTTGCCTCCGCTGTCTATGGCAAGCGCCAGGCCGGGAGATGCCGGTGGCGTCCTATCCACTGTGACGGCTTCCGACCAAGCTTCAGCCGAGCCGATATTTCCTGTTGCATCCGTCTGGCGGACCCGAACCTGTCCGGGCTCGTAACTGCCTTCCGGAAGCACGAAGCCGCTCCCCGATCCGGGTGTCCAGGTTTGGCCGCCGTCGAGGCTGTACGCCCAGCCGGCTCCGCTTTCCACGTTCGAAATGTCCATCGTGCCATCCTTGGTTAATCCGTCGCCGGGGACGCCGGTATCGGCTGCGAGCGCCAAGCCGGGCGTTTCCGGCACAGCCGTATCAACGGCGTAGCTTTCCGAGTAAGCTCCAGCTTCCGGCGCGTTCCCCGCCACGTCGCTCCAACCGGTCCCGACGGAAAGGACGCCACCCGAGGCTTCGATGCCGTCATCCGGCGTAAAAATGACACTTACGCTGTAAGTCCCGTCCCCATTGTTGACGACGGAGGACAACGTTCCGAGCGCGCCGTTTGGCGCAGTCACGTCATCCGCCGCAAAATCAATCGGATTCTCGGAAAAGGTGAACGTGACGGTTGCGGTCTCGTAGGCATTCAACGTCGGATCTGACAGCTCGACGGTCACTGTCGGCGGCGTGACATCGACCGTCCATGAGTCGCGCAGGTAGCCGATCGGGCCGGTATTCCCCGCCGTGTCCGTTTGCCGGACGCGGACATCATCGTCGCCATAGCTGCCCTCCGGGAGCGCAAAGCTTGCTCCGGTTCCGATATTCCAGCTCAGTCCGCCGTCCGTGCTGTGTGCCCAGCCTTCTCCCGCTTCCATGCCTGTGACGACGACTGTCCCATCGTTCGTGATGCCGTCCCCCTGCTCGCCGCTGTCATTCGCTATCGCCAAGACGGGCGCTACAGGCGCGGTGGCATCCACCTCTGCATAACCAGGCAAAACGCCTTCCGGACCTGTGTTGCCTGCCGCATCGGTCTGTCGGGCTTGCACATCGCCGGCTTCGTAGCTGCCTTCGGGAAGCTCGAAGCTGTCGCCGGCTCCGGCATTCCAGGTTTCGCCGCCATCCGTGCTGTACGTCCAGATGGAGTCCGTTTCCAGACCGGTCACGATGACTGTCCCGTCGCTCGTGATACCATCCCCCGCCGCGCCGCTATCGATCGCGAGCGCCAAGCCAAGCACCGACGGCTTCAAAGTATCTACCGTGTAATTCCCAGAACTGCTCACAGCTGCCGGCGCATTGCCCGCCGTGTCGCTCCAGCCGGTGCCGGCGGCAATCGCATTCACTTCAGCGTTGACGCTGTCGTCCGGCGTAACCGTCGCGGTGTAGCTGAACGTGCCGTCTCCATTGCCGATCATGGAGGATAGCGCACCCAGCGTAGCGTTCGGTGAGGTCACGTCGTCCGCTGCAAAGCCGATAGGCATTTCGGAAAAGGTGAACGTTACGGTTGCGCTCTCGCCTCTTTTGAAAGCCGAGTCGGATAGCGCAATGGTTGCCGAAGGCGCCGTTTGGTCCACCATCACCTCAATTGTCAAACTCCCGGCAGGACCGGTACTGCCCGCTCGGTCGGTTTGTAGGAGCTGAATAACGTCCGCCATGTAGTTGCCCTCCGGAAGCTGGAACGATGTTCCGCTCCCGGTGTTCCAGCTCTGGCCGCTGTCCGAGCTGTACGCCCAGCCGGCATCGGGCTCCAATCCGGCAACCTCGATCGTCCCGTCATTCGTGATGCCATCTCCGTTGGCACCGCTATCGGTTGCGAGCGCTAGCTCGGGGGCCGCCGGAACACTGACGTCTACGGTTATTGCGTCCGGGAGCGAGCCGTCCGGGCTGTCGTTGCCAGGCGCATCTGTTTGCCGCGCGCGAATACGCCCGGCCTCGTAGCTTTCCTCCGGAAGCAGGAAAGACGTTCCGCTTCCAGTGCTCCAATTTTCGCCACCATCGATGCTGTACGTCCAGCTAGCCCCGGCTTCCAAGCCGGCGATGCTAATCGTCCCGTCGTTCGTAATACCGTCGCCGGAGGCGCCGCTGTCGGCCACAAGCGTCAGAACGGGCATGGCTGGCGCCATCGTATCGATGACGAAGCTACCGGAATCGGAATCGGAAGCCGGCGCGTTGCCCGCTGCGTCGCTCCAGCCGGTCCCGACGGAAATGACGTTGGAGACGGCTTCAGTCCCGCTGTCCGGCGTAAATACGGTTGTCATAATGAACGTGCCGGCTCCGTTATCGATAACATCGGACAGTGCGCCCAGCACACCGTTCTCCACCGTCGCATCGTCCTCTGCAAAGCCGCTCGGCTTCTCGGTGAAGGCGAACGTGACAATCGCGGTTTCACCAATGTTGAGCGCAGGATCGGATAACGAAATTGTCATGATCGGGGTCGTTTGATCCACCGTAACCGCAGTCAGTTGTCCTTCCGGTCCGGTATTGCCCGCCGCATCGGTTTGACGGACGCGGACGCCGCCGGCGGTATAAACGTCCTCCGGTAGAATGAATCCGGCTCCGGTGCCGCTTTCCCAGTCGTGGCCGCCATCCGAGCTGTATTCCCAGGCGGCGCCGACCTCTACGCCGGTGACGGTCACTGTTCCGTTATTCGTGATGCCATCGCTTCCCAAAACGCCAGTATCGGCGGCAAGCGATAACCTTGGCGCCGCCGGTGCCAAGGTGTCGATAGCATAGATTTCAGATTCGGCGATGTTTGACGGCGCATTGCCGGCCGTATCGCCCCAGCCGGTCCCGACCATCAGCCGGTTGGTGTCGTCTTCCACATCGTTGTCGGGCGTAAAGGTCGTGGTATAGCTGAACGTGCCATTTCCGTTGTCGGTCAACGAGGGCAGCGCGCTTAGCTCGCCGTTGAGCGCCGTTATATCATCAGCAGCAAAGCCGATCGGGTTTTCCGAGAAGGTGAAGGTGACAACCGCGTTCCCGCCGGCCTTGATTGCCGCGACCGACAGCGTGATCGTCACTTCGGGCGTTGTCCGGTCAATTGTTATATCGTCAGGCGCTGTTCCGTCCGGTCCGGTATTGCCTGCCGCATCCGTTTGTCGAACCCGGATATCGCCAGCGGCGTAATTTCCTTCCGCCAGAATCAAGCTTGTTCCTGTGCCGGTGTGCCAGTTTTGACCGTTGTCCGTGCTGTACTCCCAGGCGGCGCCGGTTTCTAGGCCAGTCACGCTTACCGCACCGTTGCTTGTGACGCCGTCGCTGGCCGACGAGCCGGTATCCACCGCCAGCGCCAAGTCCGGCGACGAAGGTGCCGAGTCATCGGCCTTAACCGTGCCCGACAACGATCCAGCGGCGCCGACATTTCCCGCCGCGTCGGTCTGGCGTGCACGCACATCGCCGGACGCATAGTCACCCTCCGCCAGGACGAAGCTTGCCCCGGTGCCGGAATGCCAGTTTTGCCCGGCGTTCGTACTGTATTCCCATGCAGCGTCGTTTTCCAAACCGGTCACGTTCACCGTGCCGTTGTTCGTGACGCCATCGCTGGCCGAGTTGCCAGTATCCGCGTCAAGGGCCAACCCAGGCGCTGTCGGTGCAGAAGCATCGATCTTCACCGTACTCGACAATGTTCCAACCGCTCCGCTATTCCCCGCCGTATCCGTTTGCCGAACGCTCACGTCCCTAGGCGCATAATTGCCTTCCGCAAGGACAAAGCTTGTCGCAGCGCCGGCGTACCAGTTTTGACCGCTATCTGTGCTATATTCCCATGCAGCTCCGGTTTCCAAGCCGGTCACATTCACCGCACCGTTGTTCGTCACGCCGTCGCTGGTCGATGAACCGGTATCCGCGGCGAGCGCAAGCCCCGGCGCCACAGGCGCAAAAACGTCGACCTTAACCGCGCCTGACAATGTTCCGACCGTGCTGACATTCCCCGCCGCATCGGTCTGGCGCACCTGTACAGCGCGGGACGCATAATCGCCCTCAGCTAGGACAACGTTTGTCCCGGTGCCGGAATGCCAGTTCTGACCGGCGTCCGTGCTGTACTCCCATGCAGCGCCTGTTTCTAACCCGGTCACGTTTATTTCACCAGTGCTCGTGACGCCGTCGCTGTCCGAAGAACCGGTATCTGCGGCAAGCGCAAGCCAGGGCGCAGTCGGCGCCGTGGCATCCACCTTTACCGTGCCCGACAGCGATCCGGCAGCGCCGATATTCCCCGCCGCGTCGGCCTGACGCACCTTAACATCGCCGTACGCATAATTGCCCTCAGTGAGGACAAAGCTTGTCCCGGTACCCGAATGCCAGCTCCCCCCACCGTTCGTGCTGTATTCCCAGCCAGCGCCGGTCTCCATACCGGTGACGTTCACCGTGCCGGTGCCCGTAATGCCGTCGCTGCTGGAAACGCCCGTATCGGCCGCAAGCATCAACCCAGGCGCCGCAGGCGTCTTCGTATCGATCGCATAGTTCCCGGAAACGGCTTGCGTTTCGGGGCCAGCCCCTTCTTCGTCCGTCCAGCCGGTCCCGACAGTGACGACATTGGTATCGTCCTCAATCCCGGCGTTCGGCGTATATAGGATCGTATAGCCGAATGTGCCGTCGCCGTTGTCGATGATCGAGGACAAGGGACCGAGGCTGCCTGTAGGCGCCGTTATATCATTCGCCGCAAAACCTGTTGGTCTTTCGGAAAAGGTAAAGGTCAGCGTCGCGGTTTCGCCGCTTTTAAGCGCCGTATCGGACATCCCGATAATCACACTCGGCTTTTCATTCCAATGGGCGTACAATATCCTATCCGCATCAATCGTATCCGTTCCCGAAATCCGGGTCCCGCTGGAAGCGTCCGTATACCATCCGCTAAACGTATAGCCCGGGCGGACGGGAGTCGGCAATGTGATGCCGGCTTCCGCCAGCGATGAAGCGAATACACGAATATCATCCGGCGCAGCGCCACCGCCGCCGTTCAGATCAAAGCTCAGTACGGATACGAGACCCGAGACTCCGTCGCCGTTTTCAATGATGCCTGTGCCGGCGATCACTCCATTGTTCTGGATAGAGCCCTGGCCCGCGATCGCGCCATTGTTCTGGATTGTGCCTTCGCTCGTAATCGTGCCGTCATTTGTAACGGTTACGCCCGGCGGAATCAATAGCACGCTTCCGTCCGGAAGCACGATTGTGCCGCCGTTGGTCAAGCTGCCGAAGGCGTCTGAACCTGTATTGCCGCCGGCGCCGAACGCCCAGCCCCCGTCGCCGCCTTTCGGAGTGACAGTTCCGCCATTGATCGTGACCTGAGCGCCCGAGCCGTTATAGCTGCCTCCGCCGATGCCGGCTCCTCCGTCGTTGCCGTTGCCGGAAATACCATCATCGCCGCCGGTGGCGGTCACGTTGCCCTCGTTGATCGTGACCGTTCCCCCACCGCCTCCGGGAAACCATTGGGTTTGGGGATCCCCTTCGCCGCCGCCGCCGCCGATTCCCGCTCCTCCTCCGTATGGAGGCGGATACTGGCCGGAATATCCTGCTCCCCCCGTCGCGGCGACCGTTCCGTTGTTGATTGTGATGTTACCACCGTCATTTTCTGCTCCGCCACCAATGCCCGCGCCTCCTGCGCTGTATTCACCTTCGCCGCCATTGGCGGTTATAGTTCCGCCGTCGATGGTTACCGTTCCGCCCAAGCCGCCTCTGCCGCCTCCGCCGCCGATGCCCGCGGCGCTGACGCCGCCCGTAGCTTTCACTGTACCACCTTTGATGGTTACATTTCCGCCCGAGCCGAATGCGGAGTTATCCCCAAACCCGGTTCCTCCTCCAATGCCTGCGCCGCCGTATCCACCCTTGGCGGTCACGTCCCCGTCGGTGATGAGGATCATTCCGCCGTTTCCGAATTCACCACCCCCGATACCCGCGGCGCCGGATCCGCCTGTTGCGGTAATTATGCCGCCGTTGATGGTCAACGTACCTCCGTTATTCACATCAAAAAGTTGAGTATCTGCGCCGCCTCCGATACCTGCACCGCCTCCGTAATAGAAAAAATCGTCGGGGTGCAGGGGATCTTGGCCGCCTTCACCGCCAATTGCTGTGACATTTCCGCCATTGATTGTCACGATTCCGCCTGAATTATCCATATTTCCGCCGATGCCTGCGGCGAAAAGGCCGCCCGTGGCAATGACGGTCCCGCCGTTGATGATAACGTTTGTGCCGCCGCCTATCCCAGCCCCGTAGACTCCACCGGTAGCCTTGACGGTCCCACCCGCGATCGTTATGGTGCCTGCACCTTCCCAATAACAGTCCCGGCACCATCCGATCCCCGCTGCACCGGGAACCGCTGAAGAATCCGCGATCAATTCGCCAGTCTTGTCCGGACTGGAGTCTATCACCGTGAGTGATGCTCCTGCAGAAATCGCTAATGCGGGAGCCATGGATTCAGCTGTCGTTTGGAGTGTAAGCTTATGTCCAGCGAGGTCAATCGTTACACTTTCCTCTGGAAATACAGAAATCGGCCAACCGTCCAGTCCATTGTCGATATCGGCTCCCAGTACGATCGTACTGCCGTCTTCATTGTTGTTCATTTGGTCGAAAAGGGAAATCATGTCGGTTACTGTAACTTCGGCCGCATGCGCCTGCCGGACGCCGGATGCGAACGTCAGTCCGAATAAAAGCGCAAAGCAGATCGCTCCATAATGCCCGATTTTCCAAAACCTTCGTACAATTGAATGCTTTGGTCTTTCTTTCAATTCAATCTTCCTTTCTTGGTTGGGTGGTGAATGCGCTTTGGCATTGACCTGAAGCGAAACTGATTCTTACCGTTCAACACTGGACAGTACTATTCATCGCTTTGCTTCCGAGCTTATGCAGTTCCTTCTTGCAATGGATTCATACGAGTCTCTACTATTAAGTTATCGGACTTACCATCCGATTTTTGAACAATTTTAGGTCGAACAGCGCAGACCTTTTTTCCTGCTATTGCTGCTTGCAGCAGTTGTCATTGAGGGGTCGGCGAAAAGAAAAAGCCGCGCTTCCGTGGCTCAGATTGTTTAGAAGCCGAGCTGACTTTCATGCTCATCTTTTTTTGATGCGGGGCTCTCAGCTTAGCGCAACGAGGACGCCAATCCTTTAAAATTGAGTTCAAGTTCTTGTCAAAATCGGGAATGGGATAAAGCTCTTGTCATTCAAATTTTACAAGAACTTTATCCCATAACGCAAAAAAGCCGCGATTTTCGCGGCCTTTGGTGAGATATTGTTCTCGAACATATAAAATCAAAAGGAAGCTATAAATTTTTAAATAAATTTCACGATTTGTTACAGATTTCAGCTTCCCATTATACTCTTGATGAGGGAAAGTAAGAAATACTCATGCTAAAGTATTACGAGTATTTGCTGAAAATAAAGATCTTTCTAAAAAGTATATATAATTTAGATGTACTCGAAAATATCGAAAATTTTCCTCGAGCGCAGCTTTCGGATCCGTATTGCCCAGGGCGACCTCCGATAGCACGGTGGCGAGTTGGTCCATCAGTTTTGTCGCGTCCGCGCTAAACGGCTGTGTGTCCGCCTGCTTCATCGCCTCCCCAACGGCGGGGAAAAACGGATATTTCGCTGTCAGTTCTGGATCGCTGAACAGCGACTGCCGGCCGGGCATTTGCCCGTCCTTCAAGCTCATCGCCTTTTCCGTCTCTCTGCTGGTCAGCCAGGCGGCCAACTTGTAGGCTTCCTTCGGATGCTTACTGTCCGCTGCCACGCACCCGTTCCAGACCGACAGCGTGCCGTACGACTGCTTTCTGTAAGGCAGCGGCGCATAACCGATTTTGCCGGCTACGGACGAATTCGCCGTATCCTCCAACGGGCCGGCCTGCCCGGAGATCGTCAGACCGATCGGCGCCTGCCCGGACTGGACCGCCTTCGTCACTTCATCGTAATGCCAGTTCGCGCTTCCGTTCATCGCGGCGGCATTCAGCTCTTTCCAGAAAACTCCTTAGGTTCGGCATCATTTTTTTTGATACATATATCAATAGCAATCATTTTACAGCATGAAAAAGCCAGATTACAATCATTCATGAAAACAATACTTTCCGGCAGCAATTACTTTGCTGCCCTCGTACATTTGAGGAGGATATTGAAATGAACACCAATCTGTTTTCCGCTTTTCAGTTAGGATCCCTATCACTGCCCAATCGGGTTGTCCTTTCGCCGATGACACGTACGAGCGCAGAGTCAAATGGTCTGGCGAACGACCGGATGGCGCGTTATTATGCAAGATTCGCGAAGGGTGGGTTCGGTCTTATCATTACGGAAGGCATTTATCCGGACTTATTGAACAGTCAAAGTTATATGAACCAACCAGGTATTGCAAATAAAGAGCAGGCCGAGTCATGGAGGCCGGTCATACAGGCGGTACATCGCGAAGGGAAACGAATAATCGCGCAGCTTATGCATGCGGGGGCGCTTGTTCAGCACGATGGATTTACACCGATAGCACCTTCAGCTATTAAGCCGATCGGCACGATGTTAGAAGATCACGGAGGCAGCGGGGAATTTACAATCCCGAGAGCGATGACGATTACGGAGATCCGGAATGTGATCGATAATTTCGCCCAAGCCGCTCTGCGCGCCAAGCAGGCAGGATTCGATGGGGTTGAAGTGCATGCTGCCAACGGCTATTTACTCGATCAATTCATTACCGATTACACGAATCTCAGAACCGATGATTACGGTGGTACTACAGAGAAACGAATCCGAATTGTCTTGGAAGTATTGGGAGCAATCCGCGACGTTGTTGGCCCCGAATACACGGTTGGCGTTCGTATCTCGCAAGGCAAAGTGAATGATATCCACCATAAGTGGGCGAACGGTATCGAAGATGCCAAAATCATTTTCCAGAGACTGAGCAATGCTTCTCCAACCTATACTCATACAACTGAATACAAAGCATTTGCGCCTGCATTCACAGACGACAGCCCCACACTTACAGAACTCGCCAAAAAGTACGGCGGCTTGCCCGTCATCGCGAACGGCAAGCTAGGTGAGCCTGTAACAGCGGAACAGCTATTGGCGGCGAATCAGTCTGACTTTGTCGCGATCGGCACAAGCGCATTGGTGAATTCGGATTGGGTGAATAAAGTGAAGGAGGGAACCGGGTTGAACCGTTTCGATCATCGATTCCTTCACCCTATCGCGACGCTGCGGGATGATGAAGTCGTATAAAATCGGAGTTGGGCCGTCGGCGCCACCGTTCGCTAAACGGTCCGCCTCGCCGCGCGCACGCCCGGAAGCTCGATAACGAAAAATCTGGAGTTTAGGCTAATTCATGTAAATGTATATTTTTATACATTACATCTTTTTCTTGATCGGGAAAAACACCGGCAGCCGTGTGGACTGAAATTTAATGTCCAGACTGCCGGTGTTTTTGTATTGTATATGTACTGACAAAGACGCATTAATGATGGCTCATATGGAGCTATCGGAAAAGAATGTCCCGAATCCGCATAATAGCCCCCCAATTCTGCAGAAACATCGATGTTTATTAAATCGCCCGGTTGAATGATTTGATTTCCCGGTATTCCGTGGGCAACTTCGTGGTTAATACTAATACATGTGTTGCCAAGGAAATTGTAAGTTGTCTTAGGTGCCGGCACAGCCCCATGCCTTTTCAAAAACTGCCCTCCGATATCATCCAGTTCCTTTGTCGTAATTCCTACACGTGCGTGACGTTTCATTTCACTAATCGTCAATGCAACGATTTTGCCAATTTCCTTCAGACCATCAATATCGTTTTGTGATCCTGTTTGATGGGATCACCGTATTTGGATTCAACGTACAATTGGACTCTTTGTGTCAGTCTAGTTCAATAATTTCAAATGTCCAATTTTATAATGATAGTCATGGACTAATTCAAAAAAATGCTTGGGTGATTTTTTATAATCGACCCAAGCATTTTAAATTGTACGATCTGACGGATAACCCTTCGTTTCACAAATATAGGGTTACAGGTGGCCTAGGTGCCGAGATCGTCGGAGCGTCCGGCTGCCAGGCGGGACCATTGGGCGGTCGGGCGGCCGTCCAGCCGAAACTGCCCACCTTTGGAGTCCCAACGCTGCGGCCAGCCCTCGGGCGATTCCTCCCAGAATTCCTGCCGGCCGTAGACAGTCAGATCCAGCAGTCCGTACGACGGTGCCATCAGTTCGTTGCCGCGGCCGGTGGTCCAGTAGGTCTCGTAGACCCTGTCACCGTCCCGGAGATAACTGACCAAGATGCCGAAGTGCCGGTCTGCGATCAACCGGTCCACAGCGTCATGGGGCACTGAGTACCAGGGAACCGTCCAGCCCATGAAGTCGCGACGCTTAAACACCCAAATTTTTGAGTCAAGACCACTTAACGAGCATTATCCTTACATTTGCACGAATCTACTCAAACTTTCACTGTGAATGGCTGAACTTGCTGGGCCATGATCGCTTTTCGAAATTGTTCGGGTGAACGATCATATAAGCTGCCATGCATGCGCCGCTCGTTATAAAACGAAAGGTATTCTGTTACAACACGATACGCTTCCTGGTAATCTACAAACTCATTTCGCAACAGACATTCGGCCTCAAGGAGACTGTGGAAAGCTTCGATGTGCGCGTTTTTATTCGGCGTTTTCGGCGGAATACGCTCATGTTCCGTCTGATGCATCTGACAAGCCTCTTCGAAGGCACGAGAAATGAACTGCGGCCCGTTGTCCGTCCGAATAACCGGTCGAATGGTCGAGTGGAACAACTGACGTTTCCAAAGCGCACGCGGAATAAGAGCCGCTGCGTGACTCCCCTCACAGGACAACCCGATGTGGTAATCGATCACCGCACGATCGTAGACATCCAGGACACTGAGCAGGAAGAAGAAGCGCTGTTCGCCTGCAATATAGCCATATTTGATATCCATCTCCCACAGCTCATTGGAGGCCTGGATGATCCGATTATTTGCTAATTTTCGCGGGTAATGCACGCGTTTGCGGCGTTGTGGATGCAACAGGTCCATGGATTTGAGCAGGCGATACACTTTCTTTTTGTTGATGATGAGGTGGTAATCCTGCTGCAGGGCGAGCGTCAGCTTACGGTAGCCATACACGCCGGTTTCCCCGTTAATCAGCTCACTAAGCCACTCGGCGATCTGCCCGTCACTGACCGGATCTCCAAAAAGAGACCGGGAGTAACCAGGCACGGGGCGACCACCGCCGCGCTTGGCGGAGCGAGGCTCCACCTGTATTTTCTTGCGGTAATAATAGATCTGCTCGCTTACGCCGACGATCCCTAACACGCGGTTTACCGCATACCCCAGCTTGATCCACTTGTCGGCTACTTCAATTTTGTCCGATAAGCTGGGTTCTGCTTTTTTATCAGATCACGCAGAATGGCGATCTCAAGATCCTTCTCCCCGAGCAATTCCTTTAGCTGCTTATTTTCCCCTTCAAGACTTCGAAACTCATGGGGCGAAGGGGTATACACCTTGACCGCCTTCAAAGCAGGATCGGTGTTTTTCCAATCAGCGTGTTCCGTCTGCTTGATCCATCGATACAACATTTTAGGATCCACACCATGCCGGCGGGCTACCTGAGATGCATTTCCAATCTCACTCGCTTCTTGGATAAGCTGTTGTTTAAACTCGATTGTGAACCTTCTTCGTTGCATAAAAATCCCCTCCATCGGCTCTGCCTCTAGTTTACTACGTTAAGTAGACTAGACTCAAATCCAATTTCGGGGCTTAAGAGGCGATACCGCGAGCTCTCCTCGTACGGCCCCTGACAGAAGGTCGCGTAGCTCACGTCCCGCGAGTTCAGATAGGACAGCTCGTTGATGTGGGTCGTGGAGAAGGTGCAGCCCTCGCACTGCTTGGCGGCGGGCCTGCCGGTGTGCCACATGTGAAAGTAGACGACCAGCTGGCGGCGGCCCTCGAACGTCTCCAGCAGCGTGACCGGGCCATCCGGGCCGATCAGCGGGATGGTCGAGTCCACCTCGACCATCGGCAGCCGCCGACGGGCTGCCGCAATTGCATCGCCTACGCGAGTATGCACCTTCTCCCGGATCCGCAGCTCATCCAGTTCGGCCTGCCAGGCGGCCCGGTCGACCACTTTAGGCAGCGCAGAAATGTTGTCATTTTGATTCATATAATTATCCCCTCTCGCTATTTTTTACTTACACACCACACCCATAGTTTATCACGCATAAATACAAAGGACTTCTTCTTGATTGCTCAAAATTCCTTCACGATTTCCGTGTCATCGTTCCTTTTTATTGAATTAAATGGTCCATTTGTACATGTTCAGATCCTGCAATCGAATCAGTACATTGCCAAAACGTCCACCATAAAAAACTGCACCTCCAATGTTAGAACATGTCTAACAATTGGGGTGCAGTTCACTAAATGATGATCATTGGATGACTCTTCAATTAATGTGTCGCCTGCGACGTTCGGTACTCATCCACTCAGGAGTCCAGGTTTGCTCTTTGTCATCGATATGTTTGCCAGGTGGAACAATTGCATCAATAGCATCCAACACATCTGTGCCGAGCCTCAACTGTGCACCGGAAATATAGGCTTTCAATTGCTCTAAAGTGCGTGGTCCCCATAGAGTTGATGTGACGGATGGATGGCTTTGGGTAAAAGCTATCGCCATATCCGCAAGTGGAATCCCCGCTTCATTTGCCAGCTGTTGCAGCTTTGCAATTATCTTAAACTTATATTCATTTTCAGCTAGTTCGGGATCCAATGTATCCACATATCCTTTTAATGTGGCAGCGCGTGAATCGCTTTGCGCGGCCTGACCAGCCGTGTATTTTCCAGTTAGTAAGCCACCAGACAAGGGACTGTACACAAATAGAGAAAGGTCATAATGTTTGGCTATTTCAGCAAGTTCAAATTCCATTCGTCGATTAATAATAGAATATGGTGTTTGCTCACTTACAAATCGCTGAATATGATATCGATCGCTGATGGCTTGTGCTTGAACAATTTGCCAACCCAGGTGATTTGAAGTGCCGATATGATGAATTTTCCCCTCCTTCACCAAATCGTTCAACGTTATTAGAATTTCCTCATAGGCAACAAATTCAAAAGGAAGATGAAGTTGATAAAGGTCTATATAATCGGTTTGCAATCGTAGTAGACTTTGTTCAACAGCAGTTCGTATCCAACGACGAGATGCACCGCTTTGATTTAATTCATTAGTAGGCTCCGCACCAAATTTTGAAGCTAATATGACATTCTGCCGCTTGTTCTTAATAGCTTTACCGATTATACGTTCTGATTCCCCCTTTCCGTAAATATTAGATGTATCAATCAGATTAATTCCAAAGTCCAATGCTTCGTCAATAATTTTTATGCTCTCTTCTTCGCTTGCCCTGGATCCAAAACTTGATCCGCCTAACGCAAACGCGCTGACTTTTGTACCAGTCCTTCCAAGATATCGGTATTCCATGGTTTTCCTCCTTTAATTTATACTGCCCAAAGATAATGAACTTGTGTTGATTAAGGCTGTAGAAGCAATTATAATCAAGCATAACGATGAGATCAATGAACATAAAAGGCCAAGTGTTGATTAATAGATATAACGTCAAAAGTGTTGATAATTAAATCCAGCATTCATAACAGGAGGTAAACAAATGATCGAAAATAGTACGGATATGAGAGTAATCCGCAGTCGTAAGCTAATGGAGAACGCATTGTTGTCTATTTTAGAGAAAGAAGGTATTAAAGGGCTGACAGTTAAAAATCTTTGTGAAAGAGCAGGAATAAATCGAGGCACCTTTTATTTGCATTATAAAGATATTTTTCATCTGATTGAGGAAACGGCGTTTATTCAAGGATTATTGAGTGTATTCGAACCTGTCCATATTCAGGAGTTGATGCACCATCCTGATCAACAAGGAGCTTATCCTCCAATCACCAAAGCTTTTCAATACATGCATAAGCATGCCAGCTTTTTTAAAGCACTATTCCATTCGGGAGCTCCAGCAGAATTAAGAGAAAGGCTCCAGTATTTAGTAGGCACACGCTTGTATGAAAATCTGAAACGAGATCAATCATCTATGAACAATGAAAGCCGCCTATTTACTGACTATGCCATTGCTTATTTAGGAAATGCACAATTTGGAATTATACAACACTGGTTTATGACGGATCGTGCAATTCCTCCCGAAGATATAGCGAGGATGTTAACCGTATATATACGTAATACTCCATGTCTTGATCACAAAGTTTGAAATCAAGCCAGTGCTCGATTTCACCAAACCGAAAATCAACATTTGAATCGTTCTTTCGTTGTCTAAACCTGAACTGCTCTTAAGATCAGGTTTTTGAGCTTCTGCGAAATCAGCTAATCTGTTAAACGATTTGATTTTTTCGATATCCGCCTTAATGGCTTCATACCCCTGTTTGTTCAGTTTTTCTCTGTCGGCAGCAAGCTTATAAAATTTAACCATGTTGCCGATCTCGTCATCTGTTTGTCCCGTCCTTCAGCCGCCATTTTTGCTATATCTGCTGACATCTGAACGGGCAGAATACTTCCAATATGTGTTAATATAGAAATGGATGTTTCTTTGTTCAAAATCAGAGGGGCAGGCCTTGGTCTCGTTGGAAACTGAAAATTGGAGGGCGTTATTGAAATGGCTAAACTGATCTACGCTGGTAACGTATCTTTGGACGGTTACATTGAGGACGAGCGCGGCAATATCGAGTGGACGATCTCCGATGACGAGGTGTTTGCGTTCTGGACTGACTTCGAGCGGCCGATTGGCACCTACCTATACGGGCGTCGAATGTACGAGTCGATGGTGTACTGGGAGACGGCGAGCGCCAAGCCCGGCGATCAACCGGAGGTAATGCGGGAATTCGCGCAGATCTGGCGAGCGGCTGAGAAGATCGTGTATTCCCGGACGCTTCAGGCGGTTTCAAGCGCCAGGACTAGGATCGAGTGCGAATTCGATCCTGATGCGATCCGGAGGCTGAAGGAGTCTTCAGGAGCCGACATTACGATTGGCGGCCCCGAGCTTGCTGGGCAGGCGATGAGCGCGGGACTGATCGACGAGTGTCATCTGCTTATTAATCCGATCGTCTTGGGTGGAGGTAAGCGAGCATTGCCGGACAACCTCCGCATGCGGCTCGAGCTGCTCGGTGAGCGCCTCTTCCAAAGCGGCGTTGTTCATCTTCACTACCGCGTGATCGTCTGACCGCGACGCTAGAGTGAAATTCAGGAGATATGCTATATATATTTTGTACAGTGACCTCTCAGGGAATAACCGCCCAAAATAGGTTTGGAGCCAGCAGGTATTCTCCTGGACTTCTTTAACAGAAATGAGGCGCTCCATATTCTTGGCACTGCTCAAATCCATGAATCATTAACCTGTCTACATGACAGGTTTTTTGCTATATACAAAGAACTTAATGCTGCCGTTTTACTTCAAGTTGTTGTTATGGAGTTATCGCTCCCCGTATCTTTTCATGTCGGGATCCTCTATAGCGATAACCTCCCTTGCTGCTTCTATGAAAGATAAAATGATTGGTGAAAGCCACTTGTCTTTATGCCATAACATCTGTGTATACACATGCAAGTCCGGAATATGCCATGGAAGAGCAACAAGTTCTCCCCGTTCAACTTCGGTTTCCGCTGTTATTTCAGGAAGAAAGGCAATACCGATTCCCGCAATTGCACATTGTTTAATGGCTTCGGCATTTTGAAACTCTAAATACGTAATACTATCAATGCCCTCTTTCTCAAATGCTCGGTCAAACATGGTTCGATAGGTACAACCCTTTTCATTAGTCAAGAACACTTCTCCGTGAAAATCTTCTAGCTGTAGCACAGTTCGTTTCGCGAGTGGATGGTCTGCAGCGGCGAAAAAGCGGAAGGTTTCTTCCAGCAACGGTTCCACAGCAAGTCCCGTTGAGCGAATGGGTTCGTCCAACATAAAGACGACATCCGCGGTTCCCTCAAAGAGCGTTTGCTTGAGTTGCTGATTGGAAACAGAGCGGAAGATGAGACGCACTCCCGGTTGGCGCGAACGAAATAGGTGAAAGACAGCTGGAAGCCGATAGGCGCAAAGAACCTCGTTGGCACTTATCGTTAGGGTGCCGCTTAGATTTTCATTGTCATGAACGACGCTGCGAGCTTCATCCAATTTGTCTAGAACGCCTTGGATATGAGTTAAAAAGCGTTTACCCGCAGTTGTTAGAACGAGCTGCTTGCCCAATCGGTCAAAGAGACGAACACCAAGTTCATCCTCCAATGCTTTTATTTGCATGGTGACGTTGGAGGGGACGTAGCTCAGCGCTTCCGCAGCCCGGCTGAAATTTAAAGTTGATGCAACCGTTCGGAACGTATTCAGTTGGCGCAATTCCATCATACTATCCCCTTTTACTTTCAATATTATTGAATACTATATTGAATTCTAATCACTTTTATTGAAAGTACCACAGGCCTATACTAAGCACAAGACATACATTCTAAATGTATGGACTTATTTTGAAGGGAGCAACAATACGATGGATTATGAGATTTTTGATTTGAGTGATGTAACCTTGCAATCCGGAGTGACGTTACCGAGCGCTTTTCTTGCTTATAAGACTTATGGAAGATTGAATGAAAAGAAAGATAATGTTATCGTCTATCCAACTGCTTTTGGCGACCAGCATGTTCAGAATGAATGGTTGATTGGAAACGGCATGGCACTAGATCCGCAGAAATATTTCATTATCGTTCCAAATCTGCTGGGCAACGGTTTATCTTCGTCTCCCAGCAACACGCCACCCCCATTCGACCGGGCTAATTTTCCGCAGGTAACCATCTATGACAACGTTAAATTACAGCATCGGCTGGTGACCGAAAAATTCGGCATTCAAAAGATCGCTCTCGTAGTCGGATGGTCAATGGGAGGCATTCAATCATTCCAATGGGGAGCAAGTTATCCGGACATGGTGGAACGAATTGCACCTTTCGCCGGAGTTGCAAAAACCTGGCCCCATACGTCTGTGGTCCTGGACGGAATGAAAGCTCCGCTCATGGCTGCAGTTGGCTTCGATTCAAACAAACTAAACCAGTTGACTTCTGCAGATATGCGCGCCGTTGGCCGTGTCTATGCAGGATGGGGCTTATCGCAGGCATTTTATAGAGAGCAACTTTATCGTGAGCTGGGATATGACTCATTGGCAGATTTTGTGGCTGGCGTCTGGGAAGAAAGCTTTATGAAGATGGATCCGCACAATGTCCTGGCCATGTTATGGACAGGCCAATTTGCAGATATTAGCGCAAACCCCTCCTATAACGGTGATTTCGATGAGGCGCTCAAAAGCATTAAAGCGCTTGCCTGCATCATGCCAGGGAGCACGGATCTCTTCTGCACGGCGGACGATAACGAATACGAGGCTAAGCTTATACCTAATGCTGTTTTTAATCCTATCAAGTCGATCTGGGGCCATTTTGCCGGTCGCGGAATCAACAGTGCCGATAGTAAATTTATTGATGACAACCTAAAACGCTTGTTGGCGATTAGTACAAAAGGATAGATCATCATTTGTATAAAGGGAACAAGTTTCTGTCCTCGCTCGGGACAAGAATTTGTTCCCCTTAAATTAAAAAAGCCGCCATATTATTTTGCTGCTGGCAGTCAGCTTGTCTGGGCTTGAGGCTACCGGCAGCTGATAAGCCGTTTTTACACTAATTTCTTTCCGTTTTGTTTATTTTAAACGCTCGTAATTTATAGCGTCCTTGTTTCCGCTCACCGCCTCCTTGCATTCGAGTTTTAGCAACCCCAAGTGCCATGTTACTCCATAAGATCTGCTCTACAAACCGGGACTGTTCATTTGTACACTGAACAATTATTATAACTTCACCATGTTTAGTTTTAGCCGTTCTTATCTTCTTCCGTTTATAGAGGGTCTTTATTACATCGAATACAAAACCAATAGCAAAACCGACTGCCGATCCAATTAGTCCCCAAAACACTGGTCCCCAGTCAAGATTAAATCCTCTAGCTACCCCTATGGTTCCACCCATCATGGCAAGTATGAGCCCAATATCAACTAATGAGGTTCCGTCCATACCGTGCATCGAATCAAGCAGTTTTGTATCTATTTGACGGTTATCAAGTGGAACTGCATAGATGTCATCGATTTCATTTTCTTTTAGTTTGCTAATGGCAAGCTCGACATAGTGTGAATGCTGAAATGTAGAGAAGAACTGTATGTCCATTAGATTTTTTCTCCTTTATGCAATACAAAATTTTGTGATTGATGATGTTTTTTCAAAAAGTCCGCTTGTTCCCAATTAAAAAGTTTTACTAATTCTACAGTATTGGAGTAGGAATCATATATGCCATAGAAATAAATCGATGGGAAATAAAGGGACCACTGAGCATCTACTACATCTCTGGCTTTCGAAAAGTCCCCTAGTAAACAATAGTGAATGCCTTCAACCAGGTTTGAATTTAGGATTACGATTATGGTCATAATCAGAAGCAAAAAAGCGCCTATGAGTCGATGAATATATAGTTGTCCGAGACTTGGCAATGCCATTGACCAAGCGAAAGCGATCCATGGCTTTTTCTTGTCTAAAAAGTTATTCCCAAAAGGGTTTATCGTGAAAGTCGTGTACTTGGCATTTTCCCTTTTCGCCAACAGATGTATCTTATTTTCATCGATAGCAACCCGGTAGCTGTCCCATATTGCAAATAAATACACTGGAATATAGAGGTAGATGTGCTTTTCGTCTAAAACTGCCTTTGCCTGGTCTATTTCGCCGTTAAACGAATACATCATGGCTGTATTAAGATGGGTTAATTGGTTAATATAAAATTCCCAAAAAAACAATGCAAAGCCAGTCATAAATTTGTGGACCAAGAAATGGCCAAATCCAGGGAAAGCTACGGACCATAATGCGACTATAAGGGGATTTCGCTGGTGAAGTTGAATTGTACCGAACGCAGTAACGTTGGCTTGATAATACCGATTTCTATATACGTTCCTGAAGTTATTCATTACTTGTTTCCCCTTGCCTTTCGATGAGTAAATCAATTTTTATTCTTTCCAAATTTTAAATAACCATCCAATTCAATTTTTCGAAAACGGACCTTTACTAAAAAAAGCCCGCGATTTCCGCGGACTTCCATCAGATTATGTTCTTATGCGCTTTGGCTTGGTTTCTTGCGTATGCTTTTGAGTTCAAAAGCCTCTTTAGGAATCCCCAGTTCTTGGGCCTTCTTCTTTTTAATCACCATGGCCTGTTGTAAGCTGGTGGCTTGAAATTCAATTGAAGTGCCAGACGGATTCTCAAATGCATAGTAGCTTTTTCTATTCGACATTAACTTAGCGCCTCCCCATCTTATTCTCTTATGATTTTGCCATCCATGTTCTTGACCGCAGTTTGCTAAAAATATTATGTCCACGCATCCTGTATATATACACAAATTGGGAATTGCTATATGAACGAGATAGGTTCTTGTCAGTCCTTTTAACGAACACGATTCGGGAATAATCTCATCCGGTCCAATCATACTTTAAGTTCAATAAATTAGAAGAGGAGCTGCCCGAAGCAAGCTCCTCCACTGTCGTGATACGTTAGCTTATATATCTTTATTTGGTGGCTTTCTAGCCTCCCACATTTTTTAAAAAGGGAATCTAATTATCACAAATGTTAATATTATAATTCCTACTCCTGCAGAGAGCAGTCCTTGCTTATCATTTTTTGTTAAGATCGTTAAATGATTATCCTTTAAGCAGACTCCCTTTAAATAGCATGTTTATTGTTCGAATAAAGAGAACGACCAAAACGATGCTTAACAAAGCCAGAACGACCGCGGAAATGGCGATTAACAGCCATGAATGCACAAACATCGCATATTTTAAAGCGGCATTGCTGAGAGCAGCCATTGGAAAGCCTACAGCCCACCAGGAAGCGCCAAACGGGATGGATTTTTTAAATACTTTGAAGAATAAGACAATGAACAGGAACAGACCAAAGTAATACAAGATGGAGGCGAACGGATCAATTCGCTGCTCGAAATTCGTATAGCCAAGAAAACCAACCTCAAACGGCGCAATCATGATCATCATGGAGGGCGTTGATCCTGCTGGCAGTGGAGCTTGATGGATCAATCTGGATAAGATCAAGGAAAGGAAAACTAAAGCAACAATTCCTCCGATCGCCAGGGACAACAGATTAATTTCATGCGCCCATGGGAACGGCATTGTCCCGCCGGTAACAGCTATATTAATGGTCCCTACCACAGGAATCAACAAGGCCGGAACCGCGTTACCAGGCTCATGGTTGCCGTTCAACAAGCGTGTAACGATGACAAAACTAAGCGCAAATGTGGGTACAATTCCGATGACCCAAATCACTTGCCCCGATATCTCACTGTAGGCGCCTATCACGGAGGAAAGCAATAGAATGGAAATCGTGATCGTACCGAAAAAAAACCCTAAAACCGGATGCGCAAATTCATCTTTGACTTTCTGTGGATAAAGAACCCATTTTGAAATATAACCTATGCTTAACGCGACAAATACCAGAACTGCGACAATTCCAATAATATCAGCGATGACAGGGGAAGTGCCGAATAGCTTGCTTGCTTGTCTCCAAGCCAATGACAGACCTGAAATTCCCATAACCGACGCGAATAGATTAACGGGTAAGAATTGAACAGAACTTTTTTGTTTCTGTACGGCAGCCATGGTTTGCATGGATAATCACCACTTTCTATACAAATTATTGTTTATCGAATGTAGAGTGCATTCGTGCTATGTTGTCGTGGCAACATCATACGGAAATTCTGAAATCCTTGGAGAATAAGTCAGCCCCAGTTCGGCCAATAACCAAACCAAGGCTGATTCGTCATGCTTTATACCTTAATAAATTGATGCACATCTATGAATATTAGTATCCATCTTCCGATTCGATTTTATGCCATCTCCCATATGCCGCAATGAGCAAATGGTCCTTTATCGTTCTCCTTTCGATTAACTCAACCTCACCTGATGCCTCATTGTATTAGATTAAAAATTATAGATCAATATTATCTTTTCTATGAAAACGATAGATGTGATCTATGGTTTTTTGAGGAAACAAAAGTTCCGTTTGGATCGCGCTTTCTTTTGAACTGAGTTATGGGTAATTTTGTAAATAGATTTATCGTCGGCAATCGGACCAAGTTCTTGTCATACGACATATGACTAAATAACGAAACAGCGGAGGTCCAGGACTTTGAATGCCAAAGCCTAGGATCTCCGCTGTTTTATTGTGCTTGCTTTATCTCGGTCATTATTGCCAATACGGGCAAATCGGTGCCGAAGCAAGCGTTTAATTACCCAGAATAAACGTCAATCGTGATTTCTTCTTCAAATCCGAGCTTGCGGTAAATGCTTTGACCCATGGAGCTTGCCTGCAGAATCGCCTGCTTTGCTCCTGAGGCATGTATATCGCGTAAGGCATGGGCCACGATTGCTCCGCCGATGCCTCTTGAGCGGAATTCTTGAAGAGTCGCAACCGTGTATATCCCCGAAACGTCTCCTTGACTGAAGGTCATTAAGGTACTGACGGGCATCTCGTTTAAATAGCCAAGGTAATAGCGGGTCGATTTCCGTTCCTGGTCATAGGCGAAAATCCGGGTAGCGGCCTCTGCCACTTCATCCGTAAGCTGATATTCGGCAATAAAGACCTGTTTGAATATCTCGAGTTCCTCATTCGTATGAATGGTGCGAATTTGCAATCCCGGTACTTCGGCATTCTTGATCGCCCGGCCTTCAAGGGAAAGCGACATCCCGGACATACTGCCCACGTTGACAAACGCGTTCGCATGCAACGCTTCGATTACGGCTTCATCCCGATCATGGGAATAGATGTGCCAGCTGCACTTCATTCTGCGCTTATGGTACGAATCAGCGATGGCTTTCACATCCTCAGCAACGTCAATTTCTTTGGAAGCCTGATAATCGAATACGCGGTTGAAAATCGGATACGGAATATCAGTTTCGACCCGGCAGGCGGTCAGAGTGCGTTCAAATTTCATGCGCGGGTTATTATGGCTCAAATGTTCAAAAGCCAGAATCATGTTCTCGCGAATGGCTTCATTATAGCTCGCCAATTTCTTCAACCTCCGTTGTAGAGTAAAGGACTGGAGATACCAGCCCCTCCTCATCAAACCGTACGTACGGTTTTCCCACATACGGCTTTCCGACTTTCTTCACCTTGTGCAGTACGTACTCGTCCAAGAAGCAACGGACTTCAGACCTGAAAGCGAAAGAGTTCTGTTGAAGTCCATGTGCCAAGACTTACGTCTCTTGTGTTTCTTGTTCCAGAATAGAGCGAGTCGTTTGTGAATATACCAATCGATTTTGCGCAAAAATCCGTTTGAGACCCCTGGATCAATTGCGGTATAGTAGTTCCTCCACCCTTGTATTTTGGGGTTGAGCACTTTAACCATATCGTTCAGTGACCACATTAACCGGTTCCGACGAGCCGTTACTTCTTTCACCTGCGTCCGCATCTTCTCCATTGCTTTCTTCGACGGGAAACTACGCAGGATGTGGGCGACCCTTCCGCCTTCACGTAGTATAGGCAGGCGTCGATGGTGGTAGCCTAAGAAGTCGAATCCCTTCTTATCTATCCAGAGGTTAACAAGTTTGGATTTCTTCGTGTTCATCGTTAGTTCTAGTTTCGCAAACACCGCCTTCAGCACATCTATGGCTTCAAGCGATTGCTCCTTCCGATTGCATAATATGACGAGATCGTCGGCAAAGCGGACAAGGGTGCCCAAGTGAGAGAACTTTCTTTCCCATATCGTATCCAAGTAGTTCAGGTAAATGTTTGCCAGTAGAGGAGAGATGACTCCCCCTTGCGGACTGCCGATTTCCGTCACATGGAACTGATTATCTTTTATGTACCCGGCTTCTAGCCATTTCCGGATTAATTTAAGGATGCGGCGGTCACTAATTCGCTGTTCAACCAGTGCCATGAGTTTGTCATGAGGAATATTGTCAAAGTATCCCGTGATGTCTACATCCACCACCCAATAGACGCTTCCCTCATTAACTGTTTTCCGTATCCGCTGCAGTGCACCGTGCATGCTTCGTTTCGGACGGAATCCGAAGGAACATTCCCGAAAATCCGCCTCGAAGATGCTTTCAACCACAATCTTCGTCGCCGTTTGGACCAGTCGGTCCTGTACGGTCGGGATACCTAGTGGTCGCATTTTCCCGTCAGGTTTTGGAATCTCATGGCGTCGTACCGGCTGTGGCTGATAGATTCCACTTTTCAGCAGGTCGATTGTTTCCTGTAACAATCGCTCCTCGCCGTAATCCTTCACGATATGGTCGAGACTGATCCCGTCGATCCCGGAGCTTCCCTTATTGGCTTTGACTCGTCGCCATGCCTCGCGCATACAATCTTCGCGATACAATTTGTCATACAATGCATGAAACCTTCTCTTGGGCCTCTTATTCTGTGATTGTGACACCCAACCGGATGGCCGGAATGGCTGATCCCGGATGGTCCTCTCCGTAAGTCAACTGAGGTGCGACGTAGACATCAGGGTTCGCCTGCTTGCCCTTATATATCCCGGGATACAGATCGAGAATGTGGTAACCCGGTTCGCCGGAAGCGAAAATAGTGAACGTTACCGTTCCCTGGCTATTGAAGCCGCACATATAGCCCAGGTAAGCATTGTCGTAGTCCAGGTAGTATGCGTTATCGTATTCCGTCCAGCCGACGCCTTTGATTTGAACGGTAATTTCAGTGCCCGCAGGTCCCGAAGTTGGCGTGATCTTGGCAATTGACGGTGTTATCGAGAGGTAAGTTTCAGCATAGGTAACGCCCGCGACCTTCAATTCAATCCGGTGTGGAACGCCGCCAAGGTCATCAGGTACCGGGAAGTCGTAGCTAAGTCTGCCGTTAACGTCCGTTTGAGCCGTTCCCAGGCTCTTCGTCTTTTCCTCGAAATTTTTGCCGGATATTCGGCTGCCCTCCATCGTATGCCAGACAAGGTTCACCGTTTTGCTGGCCGGAATGCCGCTCGCTTTCAGTGTCACGTTATCCCCGACGTGCCCAGAAGACTGGCTGAGCGAAGCAGATACGCCTGGCTTATTCGTCAGCGCAGGCATTTGCACACCTCCGCCAACCGCCTTTGGCTGGGACTCAACTTCATTCTTGACGACCGGCGCCTCGTCCGTTACGTTAAACGTGAAGCTCGGAACAGGTAGATAGGCATTCGGTGCTTCTGTGTAGTTCATGTACGGCATGCCCAAATAGCCATGCCAAATCGTGATCGTATGCTTGCCGGCCGGGCCTGAGGCGCGAATCCTAGCGGTCGCGCTGCCATTCGTGGATACCGCGGAGATTAAGCCCGTCATCTTGTTGTCGTATGACAATTGCCAGTTGCTTTCCATGGTCGAATAGCTGATTCCCTCGGCTTGTACCGTGATTTCCGTACCAAATCGTATGGTCTCCGCCGAAGCCTCTGGGAATAATGAAGCTTCCCTGCCATTTACCTTGTTCATCGGACATGCCGGTCAATATCGTGTTCACTTCGGGCTTATACACCGGACCGATAAAGCTGTATAGACCCTTAATATCGTAACTCCCTTGCTCGGTTTCCCAGAGCAGTTTAACTGGAACGTTCTGCTTCAAGCCTTCCGATGAAAAATGGATGGCAGCTCCGACGGTACCCTTGCTTTGTGAGATCTGAACGGACGGTGCAACGGGCTGCCCATTCGGTTCCGCATTAGCGGATGGCATCATCCAGAACGAAACAAGCACCAGAAACGAACTCAGGAACGTAACCAGATACGTCATGGGTTTCAATTGTATAGACCTCTTCTCTCTGTTTTTCCTGGTATGTGTTAATTGGCTTGTTCTCCCGTTGCCAAGGACTCAGGTGCGACGATCGTAATGAGCGAAGGCACTACTTGAAACGGCTTATATTCACCTTTCATGGTAGGCGTTTCGGCGGTGACGTAGTAGCTAAGCGTTCCTTTCGGCGTCGCGTCTGTCACTTTGTAATTCACGCTCCAAAACATCTCGCCAACCGGGGCATCAGGCGGGTGTTGTCCCAACTGCATATCAAGTACTTCGCCTGTACCGAGATGAACCTGCAGCGTCGCATTTTCGGCCAGCATACCTGTGATCGGATTCAGAGCTTTCATTCGGAAAACGATACCGTCACCTACAGTGAAACGGTTTTGCAGTACACAGCCTGCATTTTGGGAAACGATATCGCCTAAGACTACCAACTCGGATTTAAAGCTAAGCTGCGCCGTATGCGTTTTGCCATTCCAGGTCAGGCTGTTCGCGGTTACCACATTGGCCAGATTTTTAATATAGACCGTAGGGATTCCCTTCGTTTCGACAACGTTAATTTCTTTTCCATTGATCATTGCAGTGTGCTTCTTGCTGTCATAGTCGAAATTCATACCAGTAATGCTGGAAAAGCTCTTCAGATCCACATACACCCTTCCACCGGAAATATGGTTGGCGGACGAAGTCAATGCCATTCCGTTTACCATTACTGAAAGATCCGCTCCGTTTGCGGATACGACCGCTGGCAGAGTTGCGGCGACTGCGGTTGCCAGCAGTAAAGATGCTGCTTTCTTTTTAAAAACTTTAATCATAAATAAAGCCCTCCTTAAGATTTCTGGTGCTCATAGACTTTTATATTTACTTGCTCCTAATTACCTGAGAGACGAAATCGCTCACTACTCTCGTAAATTCCTGCGGGTTCTCGACATGACTCATATGCCCGCCCTCTTCGAAGGTATAGAGCTGCGATCCAGGAATTTTCTCAGCCATTTCCGTTGCCCATCGTGGGCCGCAGTTGAAATCATTTTCTCCGACCAGGATGAGTGCCGGAGCAAGAATCGTATGCAAAACATCCCTAACATCCCACGTATGCGGCTTCCGATTCGGATCGAAGGTAAAATTCAGATTGGCTTTCCACTCCTCGACTTCTTCCGGGAGGTTCCAATAATCACCGAAGAATGCGGGTAATAACCGCCGTAAAATGTTTAGGGTCGATTCGCTGTCTTGCGCTGCGCCTGTTATTAAGTCCATCCAAGCCTGCTTCGCATCCTGAGCCTCAGGACGATCCGGCCAGCGCTGAGCATAGAGCTCAATTTGCCAAACCTGCTCCATACCAATATCAGGTCCCATACACGGAGCACTGCTATAGACGATTAGCCCTCCGAGCTCATCCGGATAATCGAGAGCATATTGAAGTCCGACAAAACCTCCGTGTGAATGTCCCAAGAAGTATGGTCTCCGAGCTCCAATGTGTTCTGCGACTTTATGGGCGTAATAGGCGTACCGCGACATATTGTAATCTCCGTCCGGCAACATCCCTGAACTCCCCGTGCCTATGGACTCTATATAGACAACGGTCATTGTTTTTTCAAGCAACGGCATACGCATATAATCCCAATGGAAACCGGGACCACCTGCATGAACCAGACAAACCGGCCCTCTGCCGGCTACATAATAGCTTTGTTCCACTCCGTCGATCGAAAGCTTATGCTCGCCAAGTGCTAACGCGCCTCTGGAATCATAAATGGATGAATTGGAGAAAGATTCTCTCATAAGCGATTATCCCTTCTTTCTGTGATAAAACGAATTGGTATGACTGGTAATGGATAATGGCTTGGGAAAATTTAAAGACCAGGATAAGTAATATTATATTTTTTTGATACTTGCATTAGTTTCTGTATCGATTCAGGAGTGGGCGGCTCAATGTGCGCTTCCATTCCTTCCACGTAAGGAACGCCCAGTTCCTTTACAAATGAATCAAATCCCGCAGGGTAGGCTGTAACCAGGAAATGAGCTTTTTTTGACCTCACCTTAAAGGTATGTGGAATGCCGCGAGGAGCGAAGACATAATCTCCACTTTTAACCAGAAGAGTTTCATTGCCAAGTGTCATTTCTAATTCTCCATCCAACACGTAAAAAGATTCGTCTTCATCTCTATGAACATGGAGTGGCGGACCATCATTTTCATTGACCGAACAATGCACCACGCAAAACTCCCCGTTTGTGTCCTCACCACTTACCAATATTGAATTAATGTCTGTAAGGAATAGGAACGTATTTTCTTTGTTGGCATTCCGATGCATCATACCTGCTTTACTTTGGTTACTCATCATCATTCTTTGCTCCTCTTTGTTGGAATTTAATTTCAAGTACCTGCGCAGGTATATTAGATCGATCGTTCTCATATTAATTATTCATTCTGAATCTGTCAACTTATATAACATAAAATTCATAATTTGAGGGTGAGGAAATTTGTGGAAATCTCGTTTGCACCTAATTAATAGGCCAATTTCTTACAAACCGCGTCACTCAAGTGAACTTGATGTCATAATTGAAAAAAAACTTATCTCATGCCTTACCTCTCCTTCAACGAATTCACTGTAAAAAACCATCGCCAATGCTTGGCGATGGTTTTTTAACATTTGAAATTTGAACGTTATCACAGGGGCTAGTTAAAAACGTATAAGTGAGTTGACACGAGGGAAAAAGAACAACGGGTTATACTTTCCGGTTAGAGCAACCGTTTATCGTAACGTTAATTGGTAATTCACAACCTATACGAGAACGATTGGTAAAATTTTTCTTTACCATTCGTTCCCGATATGTTATAACAAACTTCAAAGCAATATGAGGGAAAGAAGTGACGTACTTCTCAAATCGATCATCGTTGCGGTCCCGATTTTACCGAGCTCCCTGCAGCTCTACCAAGCGGTTGCGCCACCGTCGACGACGTAGTTGGCACCTGTAATGTAAGACGCCCGGTCAGAAGCGATGAATACCGCGAGCTCCACGAGTTCTTCGGGTTGACCGAAGCGCTTGAGAAGCGTCTTTTTGGTTATCTCATCCCGAGCCGCCTGGTTGTCGCCGAGGTCGCGGTCACTTGCCGGGGTTAGGAAAGGCCCTGGACTGATCGCCACCGCACGGATACCATGGCGCGCGCCTTCAAGCGCGAATTGTCGCGTCATGGCGATGACGCCAGCTTTCGCTGCGCTGTGCCCGACCATCGGGGGGGTCTCTCCGGCGATCAAGCCTGCCATGGACGCGACGTTGATGATGACACCGCCACCGCGCTGAACCAGGTGCGGCCATGCGAATTTCGACACGAAGAAGGGAATGTCGAGTTCGCCGGCAATGGTTCTCCGCCAGTCTTCGATGGAGAAATTGGGCATCGGACCGAAGTATTGTATGGCCGCGTTGTTGTAGACTACGTCGAGCCCGCCGTAGGCGGCCACAGCATCCTCAACCATCTTCTGCGCCTGTTCCGGGTTGGTGAGATCAACCGGCGCAATGCCAGTCATCTCACCGCCGGAGCGACGCAAGAGTTCGACTGTCTCGTTGTTGGCATCAACATTGATGTCGCATCCGACGACCCTTGCACCTTCTCGCGCAAAGGTCAGCGCCGCAACGCGACCGAGACCTCCACCGGTGCCGGTGATCAGCACAACCTTTTTATCAAGTATCCCCATAACTTTTCCTCCTGGTCTGTGGTTTGTGAAGGGGGACTACTAATCATTTTCCTCACCTGGACTTGTTCGTCGTCTGAAACTTATTATTATGAAATTTTCGCCAAACCATTCACTGGACAAATTGAAGTTAAACAGTAGTTTGAAGAACTTCAATAAGCTCTTTCCTTACAGGGTTGCGCCCGCTTTATCATCCTCCGAATCGGAGTTGCGGGCGGACCCCATTTCAACTGGAGGTTCGACCGAGTTGAATGTAGACGACTGTTGTCATCATCTCGATATCCCTTCCGCAACTTCCCATCTTGCGATCTCTTCCCGAACTTGCGGTGCGACTTCCGTTCCCAATAGTTCAATAGCTTTCATAACATCCTCATGCGGCATGGTGCCAATGGGTAAATGCAGGAAAAATCGTGTGAAGCCTAAATGTTTGCTCATGTGAATAATTTTGTTGGCCACCGTTTCGGGATCGCCTACATAGAGTGCGCCTTCTAAGCTGCGTGAGGCATCAAAGTTTGAACGGCTATATTGTCCCCAACCGCGCTCTTTTCCAAAATAATTAAACGATGCCTGAGTGGGAGGGAAGTACTTCTCGACCGCAAGCGAGGTACTCTCTGCAATGAACCCGAGTGAGTGTACAGCTATTTTTAATTTTGATGCATCATGTCCTGCACGGGCAGCAGCGTTCTTATAGAGCGGCACGAGCGGAGCAAATTGCAAGGGGCTTCCGCCAATAATCGCCAAAACAAGCGGCAGTCCAAGTACCCCTGCTCGTATTACCGATTCCGGATTGCCCCCACTGCCGAGCCATACTGGCAAAGGGTTCTGAACCGGACGCGGATACACACCAAGATTCGTAAAGGCAGGTCGATGCCCTCCTTTCCAGGTTACCTTCTCCGAGTCCCTTAATTTTAATAACAGTTCCAATTTTTCCTCAAAAAGCTCTTCATAGTCATTTAAATCATAACCAAACAATGGGAACGCATCGACCATAGAGCCTCGACCCGCGATAATCTCTGCACGTCCATTTGAAATACCATCGAGCGTGGCAAATTGCTGAAACAAACGTACAGGATCAGCAGCAGAGAGCACGGAAACAGAACTGGTTAAGCGTATCCTTTTAGTCATAGGCGCCGCTGCCGCCAGCACAACAGCAGTAGCGGAATCCGCAAATTCCTTACGATGATGCTCGCCGACCCCAAATACATCCAACCCAACCTGATCGGCAAGGACAATTTCTTCCACAACCTCACGCAAGCGCTGCGCATGACTTATCGTCTTGCCCGTTTGAACATCCGGAGTTGCTTCGACAAACGTATCTACACCTATTTCCATTTTCAAATCCCCCTAAATATAAAGTTAAAGTAAAATCCTTATTTCAGAAAATATCCGACCCATCATTTTTAGCATGGCTTTCACGATTCTTGATACCATACCCGATTTTCTTCAACACGCGAATAAGTTCGGGCTTCTCCTCATCTATCGCAAATGACAAGTGGTCCGAGATTAATTGAGCATGCTTGGGGAAGATATTGTCGTAGCAGCCTCGTCCTTCCCCACTTCTACCAATCCCGTAAAGTTCCTCATCCCATGACTGATAAAATAGGCATGCACTCACTCCTCTGATATTTACACTATAATTAGTTATTATAAAATTATTATTTATAATAATATATATTATAATATTAATCTGTCAACTTGAAAAAAAAGACATGGACACCTTCCGAAGAAGACATCTGCCCGTTCGTATTAGGGGATCAACCAGAACTTACTGGTTGATCTATTTTGCAGCCAGCTAGCTTTCGGTGGAGCACGAACTGAATCGGGCCTTGAATGGAGGTACGCAATAGCCGACTCGGCCCACTTCTTCATGAGATGGGATTTAACCAACTTGTCAAAATCGGGAATGGGATAAGGGTATTGTCATTCAAATTTAGCAAGAACTTTATCTCATAACGCAAAAAAGGCCGCAGTTTACGCGGCCAATAATGAGATAATGTTCGTGTCACCCGACACCTGATAAGCGTTCCCCGCTGCACTTGACCACAGTAATAATCGCTTTAGCATCGCAGCAGCGCTTATCCGCCATATAATAGAAATCCGTACTCCAATATCATTATATTCTATGGCTAACTATCGGCTATTCAAGGACCAGCCGGATCGTTTTATAAGGTTTGTTACAAGTTCATCGTCGAAGACGATCCCGAAACCCGGAGTGGCCGGAATATGAATCTCTCCGCTTTCGATTCGATACCCGGATACATCCATTCCTTCAATAGTAATGTCGTCGTATTCCACAAATTCGAAGTTGCGCACGGCGGCTGACAAATGCCCCGACGCGTAAATGCCGTAAGCATTGCCGTAACAATGAGGCGCAGACCGCAAACCATGCGCATCCAGCTTCTCGCCTAATTCCAGCCAATGCGTGAAGCCGGGCCAGATGATATCGTACTGCAGCACATCGACACGGCCGCGGGTCGCCCACTCAACAAGATGCGGTGAAGCAAGCCCTTCCCCATCCGCGATCAGCACATTCTGTCCACGTTGCCGGAGCCATTCCTTCAGGTCCTCGTACAAGGCTTCATCCTCATGGAACGCTTCTTCCAGCCAATACAGATTCACATCCGCCAAAGCCGCCAAGACCTCTTTGGTCAAGTTCAGATTATAGGCATTATTCGCATCGATCATGATTTTGCCTGTGGGACCTGCCACTTCCGAGATCCCCTGTACGATCGCGATATCTCGTTTCGTCCCTTCCCGGAGCGGCATATGGCGTCCGCCTCGGCCAACTTTAATCTTAAAATGGCGATGGCCCTTCGCATATCCTTGTCTCGCTTCTTCTTGCATCAACGCGACAGCGGCTCTCTCATCGGACAGATGCAAATCGTCGAAGTACAGAGAGGTATCGTAGCAGGGGACAACCAATGGGGCTCCCCTTTCCAAGTGGGCACCCGACACCAGGTCATAAACTGGTTTGCCTTGTCTCTGTCCTAACCAATCGAGAATTGGATATTCCAATTGCAAACGATACGCTTCGCGCAGTCTGCCCCGGTCGTCGAATAAGTCAAGCAATCGGCAGCCTATTATCTCTTCGGCCCATTCCGGCTTCATATGAATCGAGCTGCCGTAACCCGTTTGCCCATCGATCGTAATTCTGGCGATGTCCACTGTGCAGCTTTTGCCATGAATGCCGATTCTGCCATTGGCCCCCGCGCTTCTGGCTCGTTCGCCCGTTAATTTGGCGAACTCGATCTTTTCCACTTTCCAATCAGCGTGTAAACCTGTAATGTCCATAGGATCCTCCATAACCGGCTCGGCGGCTTCGTGTCCCGATTTTATTCGTAAGTAGAATACCATATTATAGAATTATACTGTTAGTAGATCATTCATGCGCCGCCCCACCTCTCGAATAACCGGTTCACCCGCGAGCTAATGTCTTGCTCGGCTACGGTCAGTAATCCGTCTTTGCTAAAGACGGGTTTGCCGTCGATGACGACATGGGCAATCGCATTCGGCTGCATGGCATAGACCATATTCGCAAATAATTCGCGTTTTGGCGCCAGCGACAAATCCTGAATGTTAAGCGCGGTGAAGTCCGCCGCTTTGCCGGCTTCGATCGAACCGGTCTGCAGCCTTAACATTTCGGCGCCGCTCGCGGTTCCCATCCGGAACACGTCATTCGCGGTGATGCAGGTCCCATCCAACCGGGAAACCTTTTGCAGCAAAGCGCACATCCGCATTTCTTCAAACACGCTGATCCGGTTGTTGCTGCACCCTCCATCCGTCCCCAAGGAAACTTTTACGCCGGATTTCAAGAGGTCCGGGATTCGGGTGACACCGTCTGCGAGAAACATATTGCTGGAGGGACAATAAGCCAGCGAGATGCCGCGGCTGCCAATCAACTCGACCTCCGAATCATCCAGCCACACCAAATGAATGGCGATCATCCGTTCATCCAATACGCCTAACGAGTCCAAATAATGAATCGGCCTAAGGCCGTAATCCCTTAACGTCTCCTCGACCTCGAACATTTCTTCCGCGACATGAATATGGAAAGGGGTATCCAGCTCGACCGCCAGACGATGACCGGCCTTAATCATTTCTGGCGAAGCCGCGTGCGGACTATGTGGCGCCGGATGGACCGTAACCATCGGGTCCCCCTGGTATTTGACGGCAAGAGAACGGGTCCGTTCCACCGCTTCCACCACCGTCTCTCTGTACGCCGCGGGAGCGCCGTTCCAGTCGTACATCGTACGGGCAAAAACAAGCCGGATACCTACGTCCTTCGCAGCCTGAATGACCGCCTCGTCATAGGCTGTGCTGCCGTTATGAACATAGAAAAAGTCGCTGACTGTCGTGACGCCGTACCTGATCATTTCTCCGAAAGCCAGCAGTGCTCCCGTATAGATCGCTTCTTCATCAAGCAGCGGCGTGTACCGGTACAGCGCTTGATCCCTCCATTCCAGAAAAGGTTTATCGATGGCGATGCCGCGCAGCAGGCTTTGAAAAGAATGATTATGCGCATTGACCGTGCCCGGCACGATCGCTTTCCCTTCCCAGCGGATAAGCTCGGCTTCAGGAAACGAAGCGGATACCTCTGGCAAAGGTCCAACCTCCATGATGACGCCGTTCTCCTCCACGAGTGCAAAATCTTTCTGAAACGATCCGTTTGCATAGACATAATCCGCTGCATACAGCTTCCGCTTGCTCACGCTAATCCTCCTTAAGCATCCAATTTCTCATCCAGCGCCAAAATGGCATGAAGAAGAACGTTGCCTACCTTCTCGATATCTTCGATCCGGCTCGCCTCTTCCGGACAATGGCTTTTTCCATCCAGGCTGGGGACGAAGAGCATTCCCGAACGGGTAAGCGACGCCATATGCGCCGCATCGTGTCCAGCCATGCTGCCAAGCGGTGCATGCGCATATCCGAGCTTCTCCGCCTGCAAAGCGCAAGTCCCGGCAACGAGCGGATCCATGCCAACCGGATGCTGGTCGAGCAGCATGCGGCGCTCGATTCGCACTCCTCTTCTGGAGCTAATGAGAGCCGCTTGCATCTCCCATTTATCGATTGCTTCCTGGATGTCGGCTCTCGTTTTCCCGCGGATCTCCATATGAAACTGCACCTTGCCGGGAATAATATTAGGCGCATTCGGTTCGTTCGTGATCTTCCCGACCGTCCCTACGATTTCGTCCGATGGATGCGCAAGACATACCCGCTCCAGTGCGAGCATCGCTTCGGCCGCTCCCAGTAAAGCATCGGTCCGTTCCTGCATAAGTGTCGTCCCCGCGTGATTCGGCACGCCAAGGACGGTCACTTCCTCGCGGTATATGCCCGTGATCGCCGTGACAATGCCGACCGGAATGCCGCGGTTCAGCAGCCTCTTCCCCTGCTCGATGTGCACCTCAAGAAAGGCAGCGAGCTCTTCCGGCATCCGGCGTGCCTGCCCGTAACGCTCCGGATCCCCGCCCGCTTGGCGCAGCGCATCGATAATAAGCCTGCCGGTGTCGTCCCGGACGCCTTCCAAGTCCCGCCTTGTCAGCTTTCCGGCTACCGTCCGGCTGCCGAATGTCGATAGTCCGAACGGATTCGGTTCTTCCGCGCTGAAGGAAACGAGCTCGAGCGGATGCCGGGTCCGAATCCCCTGCTCTTTCAGCACAAGCATGATCTCCAAAGCTAACAGGACACCGAGCGCTCCGTCGTACTTGCCTCCGTTCGGCACCGTATCGACGTGGGAACCGAACGCTATAGCCGGAAGCTCGCTGCGCTTGCCGCTCCGGGCAGCCCAAATATTGGCCGCTTCGTCGACGCGAACGTCCAAGCCGAGAGCAGCCGCTTTCTCTTTTACCCAATCCCGGGCCGCTAAATCCGCAGGCGTAAACGCCGTCCGGTCCAAGCCGCCCTGCCCATTCACGCCGATTCGGCCCAGTTCATGAATGGCTTTCTCCAATCTGGCCGCATTGATCGTCAGCTGCTTCATACGTAATTCCTTCGGCCTTGCACAATGACGGGAACACCCTTCTTGATAACCGTCTCCGTCAAATTAACGGCATAATGGTACTGCATATATTCGATATTCGAAGCATCGAAAATAACCAGATCGGCCTGCTTTCCGGCCTCGATGCTGCCGATCCGGTCTGCGCGTCCGATCGCATGAGCCGCATTGATCGTGCAGGCAGTCAGCGCTTCGGCAGGCGTCATCCGCATCGTTAAGCAAGCCAGGTTCATCATAAAGGGAAGCGATTCCGTCGGGCTGGAGCCCGGATTCCGGTCGGTCGACAAGGCGACCGGCACACCCGCTTCGATCATTTTCCGGGCATTGGCCGGCTTCGTCATGAGGAAGAAGGCCGTACCGGGCAGAAGCACCGCAATGACGCCTTTCTCTGCCATTGCCCGAATGCCGGCGTCCGACGCCCGCAGCAGATGCTCGGCCGATACGGCTCCTATCTCGGCAGCCAGCTCGGCGCCCCCGTAAGGGACGATCTCATCGGCATGAATTTTCGGCTTCAGCCCCCATTTCAGGCCGGCTTCCAGGATCGTCCTCGATTGTTCGGGAGTGAACACGCCCTCCTCGCAGAAGACGTCGCAGTACTCTGCCAGCCCTTCCTTGGCGACAGCCGGTATCATTTCCTCCGTTACGATTCTGACGAACAAGTCCGGATCCGACTTGTACTCGGGAGGAACCGCATGGGCACCCATGAAGGTCGAGACGAGATCGACGGGATGCTCGCCATGAAGAAAACGGGCCGCCCGCAGCTGCTTCAATTCATCCGCAAGCCGCAGTCCGTAGCCGCTCTTCGCCTCAATCGTCGTAACGCCGTGGGCAAGAAAGCGGTCAAGCCGCTTGCGGGTCTCGCTGATTAACTGCGCTTCCGATGCGGCGCGGGTTTTGATCGTTGAATTGAGAATGCCTCCGCCCGCTTGAAGGATTTCCATATAGGTGGCGCCGCATAAGCGAAGCGTCAGCTCATGCTCCCGCGATCCGGCGAACACCACATGCGTATGTGGGTCGATCAGACCCGGGGTGACGGTCTTTCCTTCCGCCAAAATAACGTTGACGTCTTCGCCTCCATGTTGCGAGACATACTCCGCTGCCTCTTCGTCGGCTCCGACGAAGACGATGCGTTCGGCATCCATGACGACACCGCCGTTCTCAATGATGTTCAGCTTCTCCATCTCTATTCCAATCTTGGGCGCTTGGCTGCCCCCGCTTACGGTTGCGACTTGCGCCGCGTTCTTGATATAAAGCATATGGCAGCGTCACTCCTCTCCGGTCACCTGTCTCCCCGCCATCGGCATCCGAATCCCCATCTTCTTAGCGTTATCGATCGCCAGATCATAGCCGGCATCCGCATGGCGAACGATGCCCATGCCCGGATCCGTCGTCAAGACGCGCTCCAATCGCTCCTCCGCCTCCTTCGTCCCGTCCGCGACGATCACCATCCCGGCATGAATGGAATAACCCATGCCTACGCCGCCGCCGTGATGCAGCGATACCCAGCTTGCCCCGGCCGCCGTATTGAGGAGCGCGTTCAGAATCGGCCAATCCGCGACCGCATCGCTGCCGTCGCGCATCGCCTCCGTTTCGCGGTTCGGCGATGCGACGGAGCCCGCGTCAAGATGGTCGCGCCCGATCACGATCGGAGCCGACAGCTCCCCGGAGGCGACCATATCGTTAATGATGCGGCCGAACAACGCCCGCTCGCCGTAGCCGAGCCAGCAGATCCGGGACGGCAGGCCCTGGAAGGCGATTCTGGCCTGCGCCATTCGGATCCATTTGCATAAATGTTCACGGTGGGCGAACGTCTTTAAGATCACTTCATCAGTTTTGTAGATGTCCTCGGGATCGCCGGATAACGCCGCCCAGCGGAACGGACCCCGCCCCTCGCAAAACTGCGGACGGATGTAAGCAGGGACAAAACCCGGAAAAGCAAAGGCGTCTTCCACGCCTTCATCGTAAGCAACCTGGCGAATATTATTGCCGTAGTCGAAGGCGATAGCGCCGAGCCGCTTCATCTCGAGCATCGCTTCTACATGCACGGCCATGCTTTCTTTTGCCTTCCGGACATAAGACGTCGGATATTCTGCGCGCTGCTTGCTGCCCTCCTCCAACGATAAGCCCTGAGGCAGATAACCGTTCAGCGGATCGTGAGCCGAGGTTTGATCCGTTATAATATCCGGAATGAAGCCGCGGCGGAGCATTTCCGGCAGTACCTCTGCCGCATTGCCGACCAAACCGATGGATAACGCACGCCCCTCCTTCCGGGCCTCGACCGCAAGCGAGATCGCGTCATCCAGGCTTTCCAGCATGCAATCGCAGTAACGCGAATGAATTCGCTTCATGATTCGTGTCTTGTCGACGTCGATCCCGATCAGCACGCCTTCGTTCATGGTGACGGCTAACGGCTGGGCCCCTCCCATACCGCCGAGGCCGGCCGTTACGGTAATCGTCCCTTTCAAAGTGCCGCCGAAGTGCTGCCTTGCGCATTCCGCGAACGTCTCATAAGTACCCTGAACGATGCCCTGGCTGCCGATATAAATCCAGCTGCCTGCCGTCATCTGGCCGTACATCATAAGCCCCTTCCGGTCCAGCTCGTGAAAAGTATCCCAGTTCGCCCATGCCGGAACCAGGTTCGAGTTGGCGAGCAGCACACGCGGCGCGTCCCGGTGGGTCCGGAAGACCGCGACCGGCTTGCCGGATTGCACCAGCATCGTCTCGTTGTCCTCCAGCTGCTTCAGCGTATCGACGATGGCATCGAAGCTCTCCCAATTCCGCGCGGCTTTGCCAATTCCCCCATACACGACCAGCTTGCCCGGATATTCGGCCACCTCCGGATCCAGATTGTTCATCAGCATGCGCAGCGCCGCTTCCTGGACCCAGCCCTTCGTATTCAGCCTAGCGCCGCGCGGCGCGCGAACGACTCGTTCCTTCATAGCGTCAAACCTCCAATCCAATTTATACAATCGGGACGACCGACGCGATGGCTTCCCGCACATTCGTCTTTCTCATCCATTCCGCCATGACGCGAATATCGTCTGACAATACGCGGTCTTCATCCATGAAGCTCACATGCTCGCGGCACCGGTCATACATCCATTTCGTTCCCTTTCCCAGTTTTTCCGGACCGCGAAAATCGGCAGCTTGTGCTGCGCACAGAAGCTCGATAGCAATCACCGAATAGGCGTTCAGCACAATCTGATTCGCCTTGCGGGCCGCGATCGTCCCCATGCTGACGTGATCCTCCTGATTCCCCGATGAGGGGATCGAGTCTACGCTGGCCGGATGCGCAAGCGACTTATTCTCAGACACAACTGCAGCCGCCGTATATTGGGCGATCATAAAGCCGGACTGGACTCCTCCGTCCTTCGCCAGGAAAGGAGGAAGCTTCTCATTCAAAGACGGATTGACGAGTCTTTCGGTACGTCGCTCCGAGATGCTGGCGAGCTCGGAAGCACTGATGGCAAGATGATCCATCGCTAAGGCGATCGGCTGACCGTGGAAATTGCCTCCGGAAATGACACGATCCTCAGCAGCGAAGATGAGCGGATTGTCTGTTGCCGCATTCATTTCGATTTCCAGCTTCTCTTGAATATATCGCAGCGCGTCCCGGCTGGCGCCATGAACCTGCGGAGCGCAGCGGATCGAATAAGCGTCCTGCACGCGCAGCTTTCCCTGATCCGTCATCAATCGGCTGCCCTGAGTCAAACGCCGGATATTCGCAGCGGATTGTCCCTGCCCCGGATGCGGGCGAAGCGCGTGGGTAAGCGGTTCGAAGGCATCGCGAATGCCGCGAAGCTCCTCAGCCGTTAACGCGGCCGCACAATCCGCCCATCCAGCTAAATTGACGGCATCATAGCAAGCAAGCGCTCCAATCCCCGTCATCACCTGCGTCCCGTTAATCAAGGCGAGACCTTCCTTGGCCTCCAGCGCGATAGGCTGTAAGCCGGCTTTGGCCACCGCTTCGCTGCCGGGCAACCGATCGCCGCGAAAGCAGGCTTCTCCTTCGCCAACCAGCACGAGTGCCAGATGCGACAACGGCGCTAAGTCCCCGCTTGCCCCAAGCGAGCCTTGCTCCGGGATGACCGGCGTCACTCCGGCATTCAGCATATCTACCAGCAGTTGAACAACTCCCGGCCGGATGCCGGAATAGCCCAGCGATAAAGCATTTACGCGCAGCAGCATGGTCGCTCTTACCGCTTCCTCCGTCAGCGGCGGTCCAATCCCGCAGGCATGGCTTCGAATGAGATTCAGCTGCATGCGTTTCGTGTCTTCGGCCGAAATATAAGTATCGCTGAATTTGCCAAAACCGGTCGTCAGCCCATACACCACCCGCTTCTCACGAAGCAGCTTCTCGACGTACGCCCGACTAATCGCCATTTGATCTAGGCAGCTTTGACTAATTTGCACCCGCTCCTTATAGCGGGCTACCCGGACCACCTGTTCAATCGTCATCGTTCCGCCGTCAACGAGCACCGTACTTTCGTCCATTGGCAACATGCTGGCACCTGCCTTTAAGCCCAAATAAGTGTGAAACTTATACATTCTTGGAATTTAAAAAAAGCCAATACCCGGGTTGAGGTATCGGCTTCCGGCACTTGGCTGTTGGCATGTCGATCAAGGCGTTTATACATTCACGTATTCCTATCATTGTTAAAAATATATGTAGCGAATGCAGCCTTAAAACCTGAAATAAGAAAACTTTTTATTTCATCGCTTGGATATGCGCTTGCCTCAAGAAAAAAACACCCGGAGGTGTTTTCCGATGACCAACTATGAACTGCGTCGGCAGATACCTCTTTCAACTAATTGCTTATCGTAAACACGAAAACTATTTTCGCTTATCTTTGGAGATATTAATAGAAGGATCATTAACAATAGTACTCTACGAGTATCTCTAACGCCTTCGTATGTCTGCATACTCTTAAAAACAGATGTGCTTATAGTTCTTTCTTACATTTTACAATTAAAAATTTTACTGGAGGTTTATTCTTCATGTCCTTGGTTGGCTCGTCAATTTCTGAAAATTCTACAAGTCCATATTTCTCAAATTCCTGTTTTATGGAGTCAGAATCATAAAAAAACATTTTTACGCCCTCCATGATTTCGAAATAGTCTTTATCCAATTGTTTGCCCTGTCCAAACATGGGGGCTTTTTTTGAAACAGCTGTAAAAATCATATATCCATTTGGCTTTAACTGATTATAGCAATCTTTAATAAACTTTTCTCTCTCACGATTATTCAATAAATGAATAAGTGCATAGCTAAATATACCGTCATAGAGTTTGTCATCAAAAGGCATGTCAGTTACGGAACCATGAAAAATACTGCTATCAAGCCCGTTTTGCCTCGCCAAATCAATCGCTGTTTTTGAAATCTCAATACCTGTTACTTTTATTCCATTGTCAATAAAAACCTTAGCATTTCTGCCATATCCAATACCTGGTACCAGTATGTCCTTTACATTCCTTTCAAGGAAAAAGTCCTTCGTCACGATTGCGGAGTCTGTAGGTTCAAATCCCCACATCGTTTGTTTTTCTATAAAACTGGATTCCCAGAATTCCGTCATATCTCTATCTCCTTTATGTTTTATTTTATTTACTCAACTTTACGCCCGGCCGTTCAATAAAAAGGATGCTCCCGCTCCCGCGCCTTCGCTTAGGCTATGTCCTCCTCATTATATTCCAGGGGCAGGATTAAATGGTCTTTTGGGATATCACTTCAAAATATTCCACAACGACCTCACGGAATTCCAGTGCCGCCCGAGAAATGTACCTGCTCTTGTTCCATAATAAAGCGATCTCCCGTACCAATTCGTGATTCTCTACTTGGAGATAATGGATATGTTCCCGCGAATTCCTTGCCGTGCTTGGTATGAAGGCTATTCCAATTTCGGCTTCTACAAGAGCGCTTAGCCTTGCAGGTTCATCGCCCTCATACACATACTTAGGTTCAAATCCAACCGATTGGCATAAGGAGTCCACGAAATCGCGAGCGCCATAGCCTTTCTTTACACCGACAAACCATTCATTTCTTAGCTCTGTCAGGGATACGCTGCTTCGGGTTGCCAGTCGATGCCCTTTTGGAACCGCTACGAGGATTGGGTCGATGTACACGATTTGACAATCAATACCATCCTCATATATAGGAGGTGAAGATAGGCAAAAATCGACCTCTCCTCTATGAAGAAGCGTAACCATATTCTGCGCGCTAAGCATTTGCACATGAAACAGGACATTAGGCCGCTTTTTCCGAAACTCCCGAAGGATATTCGGCAACGGGCTTGCGGTGGTCACCGCCAACTCGAGTGTGCCATGCTCCGGGCTGGACAAATCGCTAATCTCCTGCTTCCCCTGCTCCAATTCAAACAAAGCTCTTTCCGCCCGGCGAAGGAATCTGCTTCCGAACTCATTCAATCGCAGCTTCCTCCCTGTTCGATCGAATAGAGGAACCCCCAGATCCTCCTCCAGGCGTTGAATCGTTTTGCTTAGCGACGATTGAGTAACGTGCAGACTTCGTGCAGCCTCAGTCACATGCTCCAGTCGGGCTACCGCGAGAAAATATTGCAATTGAAGAAGTTCCAATTTCGCACTCCCCATTCATTCCTTTGAGTCAATTAAATCATAACATAAAATGCGTTGGAGTAAATATCTGAATTCAAGTACGATGATATCAATACAGCTTAGGGGGACCAAAAATGAATGCTCGCAGCAGATGGTTGTTGATTTCCGTTGGACTGGGGGTACTATTGAACCCATTAAATTCTTCGATGATTTCTGTTGCGATTCCCAAATTGCAAAATGTGTTCCAACTTGATTTCACCGTTGTTTCCTGGGTTATTTTCACCTTCTACATTTCAAGTGCTGTCGCTCAGCCTGTCATGGGAAAGGCAAGCGATTTATTCGGCCGCAAGAAGATATTTCTTGCCGGTCTTGTTGTATCCTTCATTTCATCTTTACTCGCTCCTTTATCGCCAAATTTTGGATGGCTTATCGTGTCCCGAATTGTGCAAGCGATCGGAACCAGTATGATGGTTGCGGTTGGAATGGCTATTGTACGAATTCATATTAAGGAGAAACAAGCGACCGCGCTGTCCGTTTTGTCGATTTTCCTATCCGGAGCGGCAGCAATCGGCCCTTTTGTTGGCGGGGTCTTGATTCAATGGTGGGACTGGACTGTTATTTTTATTGTCAATATCCCATTCGTGGCGGCGAGCTTTTTGTTAGCCTGGCGGGCGATTCCCAAGGATGAAACACCAACACCCGCTGCACGAGGCATGTCCTTGCGTAAATGGTTTAATTTGATTGATGCCTTGGGGATCCTGCTTTTTACAGTGGCTCTGGTCGCCCTGCTCATCGGATTGCTTTCAGCAAAATCATCTGGGCATGTTTCGTTAGGGCATATCATTGTCGGGGGGATAGGACTTGCTGCACTGGGGGCTTTCGTGCGACATGAGTTAAAAACGACATCACCCTTCATTCCTTTGCGCACATTCGCCAAATATCCTGCGATGATTTGGGTCAATGTGCAATTCATGCTTGTCAATGTGCTGTTTTACGCTGTCTTTTTTGGGGTTCCGTCTTACTTGCAAATGGTTCGTCATGCCAGCGAGTTCGATACAGGGATTCTCATGCTAACCTTAGGCTTGTGCTCGATCGTTATTTCTCCAATCGCAGGACGATGGATAGATAAATCAGGACCAAGGCCAGCCTTGCTGGTATCTGCACTGCTGATGGCATTCGGTTCTGTGTGGATCGTTACATTGAATCAAACTTCGCCGATTATCAGTGTGAGCCTGGCGTTAGCCGCATTTGGCATTAGCAACGGTATGAACGCTGTAGGTATGCAGGCGACTTTGTTTAATAGCTCTCCAAAAGAAATGATCGGTGTAGCATCCGGACTATTCAATACATCGAGATATCTGGGTACCATTTTATCTTCATTGTTGACTAGCTTCGTTATGGGGGAGCAGTTCAGCGCTGGAGGTTTTCGACTGCTCGGGGTTATCCTCACAGTCATTGCATTGGCCTTGATAGTTATGAGTCTGAGGCGCGGGAGTCAGGATAATTGAAAGAGTCAAATGCAAACCAGCAAACAAAAAAAAGCGCTTAGAAACCTTCAAGCCCCAGAGGGGATAAGCTATCCTGATATCCTCTTCAACAAGAAGAATTAGATAACCATACTTATCATTGACGGTATATGGGAGCCCCTAAGGGTGCTGAGCGAGCTCCCCCATCAACGGTAATTTCCGCTCCCTGCACGAATGAGGACTCATCGGAAGCCAGAAACAAGACAGCATCGGCTATTTCCTCCGGATCGCCCATACGGTTAAGCGGAATCGTGCGCGCTTGGGCGGCTTCCAGTTTCGCGGTTTCTTCAGAGGTCGATTTTTTCCAAATGGGTGTGCGTGTTGCCCCTGGCACCACCGTGTTTACGCGGATGCCACGCGGCGACAACTCGGATACGAACACTCTTGCCATGCTGCTGATGGCTCCTTTACTCGCTGCGTAGGCGGATCTTTCCGGCGCACCGTCCGTTGCGCGCGTTGAGCCGGTCAAGATGACTGAAGCCCCTTCCTTCAGATGGGGTAGAGCGGCTTGTACCGTGAAGAAGACGCCGGTCACGTTAACCTTAAGGACTTCCTCGAAAACCGAAAGCGCTGTGCCTCCTAATGGTGTAGAAGATGCAATGCCGGCATTCGCGTAGACGATGTCCAATCCGCCGAAGGCTGCGACTGCTTGGGACACCGCATTCTCCATGCTTGCCGGATCGGCTGCATCCGCCTGAATCGCAAGGACATTGGAGCCAAGTTCCTCTGCCACCGAGTCCAAGGTAGTCTGATTCCGGCCCGTAATCACAACCTTCGCGCCTTCTGCGATGAACAATTTGGCGGTTGTCAAACCAATTCCGCTATTGCCTCCTGTAATTAATGCCACTTTGCCATCAAGTTTTCCCATTTTCCTGCTCCTTTAATCCGAATATACACCCCGGTTCGCTACCATCTATAATGACTTCAATCTTCCTGAAATATACATCTCACAGGCAAACCCGCGCATCGTGGACGATAGGAAATTACGCTGATTTGTTCCGATGCTGAATGCGGCAAAATTTCGACCTCAATCTGACTTGCTCCCTTCTGCCTTTGTCGGAAATGAGATCAACCTCTTGTCATTGGCAATTGACAAGAACTTGCTTCCATAAATGAAAGGAACTTGGTCCCATAAAACAAAAAAGCCGCGATGTACGCGACTTGTTATGGATCATCTTCCACGATCAGAATCTTAGCCTCCATATAGGGGCTCTCTACATATTGCTATAATAGATTTGCATACTCACCTTTGATCTTCGGGGTCCGCCTGCTTGATCAGCGCGCGTAGCCGGGAGAGCCTCTCTCCCCTGCAGCCGCCCGGCTCCTCGATTTTGCGTTTATCGGCTCTGATGGCGACTCGAGTTTCATTGACCCGCTCTTCTTCATACTGTCTGGTGCACGACGGCCAGAGCCGCTGCAATCACAGTAATCACAAAGGCAAATCAGGCCAATACCTTTTCAAGCTCGCCGCACCATTTTCCCCAGCCATACCTAGCGCCTTCGAGACCTTGTACATTGGCGAATCCGGTTTGTTCAAGATGAAGGTTAACCTTTCCATCTCCTAAATCCTGCAGCGTCCAGGTGACCGTGTGCTTCTCCCCTCCGCTGGCCCATGTATAAGATACCCGGTTTGGTGCGTCCACGATCAGCACTTCGCCGTCAATAATGCCATCCCAATATTCGGACGGCTGCGTGCGAAACTGAAAACGGTGTCCGACGACGGGCTCAAAATCATTTTCCATCGCCTGACCACTGTGGATGTTGACCACCCACTTGGCAAGCTTGCTTGAATCGGTTATGGCGGACCAAAGTTTCTCGATCGATGTCGTGTACTGAAAATCCAAGGATAATACTAAACTCATTATTCTTCCTCCTCTAATAGTTGGCTCAAGCGCAGCATATTCGTACTCCAAAACTTGCGGTAGAAGCCCACCCAATCTTGAATTTCTCTGAGTGGAGAGGCGTTTAACCTGAATCGCGTTTCTCTGCCGACTTTTCGGTCAAGGACCAGTCCGGCCTCTTTAAGGATTGTCAAATGCTTGGATACCGCTGTACGGCCCATTTGAAACTGTGCCGTTAATTCATGAAGCGGTATCTCCTCTGCCTCTGCCAACAGACGAATCAGTTGGCGCCTGGTTGGGTCTGCAATCGCGTCAAAAACATCCCGCAACTGGTTGTTTTCGCTCACAACACCCCCTCCTAAGTTGTTTGTTGATTCTCTGATAGGACACTATTTGGTGACGCTTTTATTATAAGACACCATAAGGTGTCGTGTCAATGAATTTTATAAACTCCAGATGCAAACTGTCAGTCTCAGCGGTTTACGCGGATTGGAATCAGTTAACGTTGATTCCAAGATACAGCTCTTGAATTTAACGCTTCCAATAGTTGCGAGTAGCGTTATACTTCCCATTACTCCAACTAGAGTAAGGGACTGAATAATTTCAGCCCCTCCTCATCAAACCGTACGTGAGGTTTTCCCTCATACGGCTTTCCGATGTTCGTCATTCATGTGCATGCGATTTACGCAAGCGCCTTTAATCTATGCATGTGGCTAAGCAACTTCACTTCTTGTCCGGAACTGCGCCAGTTGCTACGCTGGCGCTTCTTAGCGTACCACTTCGTTAGCCGTTGCCGAATGTACCAATCTAGCTTCGTCATCCACTTCGTGCTGTACGGCGTCGCATAATAGTTCTTCCAGCCTTGTATTCTCAGGTTGAGCCATCTCACGTGTTCTTCGAACGAAACGTGCCGCATCTTAGGCGGAGCGAGTCGTTCTTTTACGACTTCCCGTACATGCTTCTCTGCTTTTACGCAGAGCCATTGTTGGGTCGTGTAATACACACGTTTCTGTCCCGTTTCCGCTTTTGTCTTCCGGTGGTGCATGCCGAGGAAGTCAAAGCCTTCTTCTCCCGTCCATAGCCCCACAATCCGCGTTTTCTCCGGATGCAAGGTCAGTTCCAATCGCGCCATAATCGTTTGTATAAGCTTACACGCATGTTGCGCGTCCTTCCTTGTCTTGCATACCACGACGAAATCGTCTGCATACCGCGTCAATTCTCCGACCCCTTTGCCATGTTTCTCCCACAATAGATCGAAGTAGTTCAGGTAGATGTTCGCAAGTAACGGCGATATCACGCCGCCTTGCGGCGTGCCAAGGTCGGTCCGTCTTACTTGCCCTTCCTCCATCACGCCTGCTCCGAGCCATTGCCGGATCAGCTTGAGTATACGTCTGTCGCTGATTCTCATTTCCACCAGCTTCATCAGTTTCTCTTGGTTCATGTTGTCGAAGTAGCCTTGGATGTCCACGTCGACCACCCAATTGCCTTTACGGTTGCATGCTTTGCGGATTCGCTCGAGCGCTTGTTTTGCGCCGCGCTTTGGTCGAAAGCCATACGAGCATTCCTGAAAATCGGCTTCAAAGATCGGTTCGACAATCCGTTTCGTTGCCATTTGTACGACGCGGTCTCTCACCGTCGGAATGCCCAGCGGACGTTTTCGTCCATCTTTCTTCGGAATGTAGTGGCGACGAACGGGCTGGGGACGGTAGCTATTCTTCAACAGTTGTTCTTGGCATTGTGCGACGAATTGATCTTCACCTATCTTTGCAATATCAGCCATGGTCTCACCGTCTACGCCTGCCGCACCCTTATTTGCCCTCACTCTTCGCCACGCTTCCTGAAGGACATCCAGTCGATGAACCTTGTCGTACAGTGCATGAAATTTTCTACGCTTGCTGATCTTGGCAGCATGACCTAGCTTCTCTTGGAGTTGTTGAACTTTTTCCCTAGGTGTCGTTAGCCATTTGGCAATCACTCACTCGTACCTCCTTGAAAAGCTTGAACAAAGCAGGGCGCCTTCCCTCCCGCAGGTTGTGTTGTCCTGCATTCTTCGGTACTATGCACCCCTCGGACTCCCTTCCTGCAGATGGCTCACTTCGTCTTTTTGACTTATAGAGTCTCTCGCTACGAAAAAAAAACTTTCGTGCAGGGGAGGGTCTCCCCAGTTCACTGCATTATCTTTCCTACCATGCCGATCCCATTACACCGGGAGATCCTTCGCTGTTGTTCCAAGTTCTGCACAGCTTCCTTGGCCTTCGTCTACGTTTGCAAGACTCGGCTTCCCCTTTTTCCTCTCGCGAGGCCTTTTTGACGATGCGGCAGGATTCACTTCATGTTACGCCTGGTATGTTGCTCGCCTTGTCTCCGACAAGTACTTTGTCGATGCGCTTTTACGCACAGATTTCGCCATGCGCAAGCATCCTAGCTACAAGGGTGGCTTGGTCCCTCCCTTGGTTGGACTTTCACCAACTAGATAATGCGTGCTTCTGGGCACGCCAAACGAAAAAGAAGCTGCCGCGCGGCAAGCTCCTCACTAACGTGATCCGTCACTTAACGGCATCGCTTCTGATCCCAAAGCGTTTGGGGGACTTTTAGCCAAATATCGAAGACGGTGAATTCGATCTGATCGCGATTGGTCGTTCCTTGCTCGCGGTTCCTTTAGATGGAATCCCAAAGTATGCTATCTTCTTCACCGATCACCGGATTTATTCGGAAACGAGTTCCTGTACGTCCTCGGCTACTTTTTCGTTTGCAATCAAACCGGTGTTAATCCAGTAATCGCGATCCACACTGTACACATGACCTGCTTCAACGGCATTAAGATTTTTCCAAATCAAAGTTTCGTAAATGGAAGCAAGATCTTTATTCTGGAGCGGATCGGCTCCGTCAACCTGCATAAGGAAGATATAATCGGCATTCAACTCTGGAAGCACCTCCAGGGAAATCTCCTTCCAATCGTTTCCTTTGGCCATTGACGGTACTTGGAATCCAAGCGCACCATACACGACATTGCCGCTATAGGTCTGCTCTTGCATAAGCGAAAAGGACTTGTCAGAAATGAGCATGATGGCTGCCGTTTTTCCAGCTGTTTTAGCTTGCAGGAATTGCTTGATCCCAGCCATTTTCGTGTCATATTCTTTCAAGACTTCATTAGCCTTATTGGTCCGATTAAGTAAATCGCCAAGGGTCAGCAACGTCTTTCTCCAATCCTTCGTAGCGTCCTGAAAGACATAGGTCGGGGCGATTTTGGCAAACTGATCATAGGCGCCATTCTGGGCACGTACGGCGAACGGTACGATGAACAGATCAGGCTCGAAGCTTGCTACTTCTTCAGGCAGCAGCTTGATGAAGTCCAGCTTGGGAACATCCTTCAACTGCGGCTGCAGATAATTCAACAGAAGAGCGCCGGCCGACCATTGGGCAGCGGGCTTAACGCCTAGCGAGACCAGAGCATCCTCCAGATAAGGGGCGACGATTCGCTGCGGATCGGCCGGGATATCGACTTTATTGCCAAGCTCGTCTTCAACGGTGCGAGGCGATGCTTCCTCCGTCGAACTCGCTGCCGGGGAATCGGAAGGCAAATCGGAAGACGAATCGGTTGCGTTCGGTGAATCGGTGGCGGCCGGTGAGGCTTCTGTCGAAGAAGCGTTGTTTGTTCTGCCGCAACCGAACAAAGCCACGGATAATACGATGAGCACGATGGCGAGCTGAAGTTTCTTCTGCATATGCATGTTTTCCTCCTGATATTGATAATCACTATCACTTGGAAAAGTATATCTCCCTGACCATGGATAATCCATGGTTAATGTTAGGAAATACGATGGACGATCCTAGGAAAACAGCTTGTCGATCGCCTTTAATATTCGTTCATTTCCCATGGCGGAATAATCAAACCAAGGGTCTGGTTGAATCTGATACACGCAGTGATTACGAACAGCGTCCAATTCCTTCCATTCCGGCTTGTCCATGATTGTTGCCCACAGCGCTGTCGACAGAGGGTCATCCGCGACTGCCACCAGAAGCTTGTCGGGTTTACAGGCCAGCAGCTGCTCGCAAGTAATCGGCTCGTAGACCTTACCGCTACGGTCCTGACCCGCAAATCTTAACTGCAGATCATCATAAAGAACAGTGCCCAGATTACGGCTGCCAAACTGGTGAATTTGGCCCTGCAGCACATGAATCGCCATCACGCTGCTCTCCCCCATACGATTTTTTAACCTCCCGCGAATTTTAGCAGCCTGATTGTCATATTTGTCCAGCCAGTGTTCTGCTTGTGCATGTACGCCCAAGAACTGGCCTACAATCAGCAGATGCTCGCGCCAATCTGTTTCCCACCAAGGTATATATAATGTTGAAGCCATATGATTTAATTCCGATTGATCAGCTTCAGACAGCCAATTGCCGGCAATTACCACATCAGGCTTTGCTTCCTGCAGTGCCTTAAGGTTGAAGATCATATTGGTATCCACAGCAGGGTCCCTCAGATGAACCGGAATTTGCAGCTCGTATTTCTGTTTATAGAACTGGCAGAACTCTCTGTCCAGAGGCGCCGCATAAGGAATGTGCTGAAGCGCCAGCATGTGCCCCGTCATCGGATAATGCAGGGAGGCGATTCTGAGCGAGCTCCTTCTTGCGTAGCGGGAGGGCGATACACCCGTCACCCGTTTGAACTGGCGGCTGAAATAGAACGGGTCCTTGTACCCGACCGATTCCGCAACCTGGTAGGCAGGTGCCCCTGTGTCATCCAGGAGCCTTCTGGCCGCGTTGATCCGGACAGAGGTCAGATAGTCGATAGGGCTTCTTCCGACTATCTTTTTGAAGATCTCCATATAATAGGCCGGGCTGATACCGGCCATGGATGCCAAACCTTCGATGGAAATTTCCTCGGCATAATGGTTGTTGATATAGGCTTGGGTTCGCTCCACCGCCGTTCTGGAATCAGGCTTCCAGTGTTCGCGCAGCCGGTAAAGCTCATACAGCAATTCCTGAAAGTAAACGTGCCCGCGGAATCGTTCCAATGCATCTCCCGAGTTGGCAAATGTAATGATATTCTCGCAAAGCCTTATATACGGTGCAGCTGCAGGCAGAGACAGGGCTTCGGATATGCCGGCAGCTTCTTGCCGCTCGATTAGGAATAGGAATCCTTCCACTTTATCAAGCTCCCCATCCGAAGCGTCGAATTCAGTGTTAGGAGCGGAAGCAAAGTATGCCTTGCCGGATTCCAATTGAACCGAAGATGATTTTGTAACAATCAGGAGCATGTTTATTCCAGTGGAGTGAGGCAAGCGAGGCCAAACGCCTTGTTCTCCTCTGCGTTGATAAGCATGAAGCAAAGTAAGGATCGTTGGCGCAAGGTTAGGTGTATCCTTCAATGTGGAAACTTCCTTTCGAGGCAGACTCTGTCGCGCAGGCCTCAGAGCGAGATCCTTTTTGTAAATGATAATATTTCTCAATTAGGTCTGTCAATTCTGTTTTTAAAATGCTTACGTTTTCTCTTCGTTTGGCGAGGCTTTGGTGGACCTGAACTCTCATGTCCGATTCTCACATAGTTTGTCACGGCCGGATTGTCATAACTCACAAGCGACCTGCTGCTACAAATACTGCTAACACCAAGAAAACGAGGTTCAGGCCAATTTCTCGATATTCTTTCCGCTTCGCATGGAATATGGCTCCGAGAAGAACAATTGCAGCAAGCCCAAATGCGGCAATCGGCGTTAGTACAGGAGCGACATTCATCGCTTGAGGCACAATCAATCCGATTACGCCTACCAATTCCGCGATCCCGATAAAGAGAACCAACCCTCTCGAAACTTCTTTCACCCAATGCCAGGATGCAGCTGCTTTTTCAACCTGAAATGCCTTCATCCATCCGGAAAAGATAAACCCCGCTCCTAAAATCCCTTGCACGATCCATAGTGCGATATTCATAACTCGTTAGCCCCTCTGCTTGTGCATGTTCACTGCCTAGGCATATAATATTTCGTAAGAAACCTTTTTGGAAGTAGGCACTAGAAATAAACATAGTCTATAAAAAGAAACTTAAGGCAAATAAAGCATCGGAGGCCATCATGACGACTTATTGTAAATTTGAAACGGCGGTAGAAATCTTTGTCGGGAAATGGAAGCCTGTTATCCTGCTTCGCCTATTTGCAAATGGCACCATGCGATTCAGCGAACTTCAAAAAGCGATCCCGGACATTACAAGAAAAATGCTCACGCAGCAATTAAGGGATTTGGAGTATCACGATATCATTCATCGAGAGGTCTACCATCAGATTCCTCCGAAGGTCGAATATTCCATTACGGCGTACGGTCAACGATTGACCCCTTTATTGCAGGCTATGAATGACTGGGGAGTTGATCATATCGCTCATTTGAACGAGCTATATGGGGAAGAAGAGCCGGCGACATAACTGATGAAAATCATGGTAAATCAGCTACCATATGCAGCAGACAGGCGCACATAACCTATGAGACTGATCCACACGGATGGGATAATGTTCTTGTCACCCGACATCTGACAATAAAAAAAGTCGCAGAGTACCGGCGGTCATGCCGTTGCCTGCGACTTTTTGGCGCGTATCGGATCAAGAAACTTAGTTCATTAGGCTTCCTCGTCGGCCGAGGGACCGTAGATGCCCGGTACCGGAATATCGAGAAGCCGCAAGTATACCCCGAGCTGCGCCCGGTGATGGACCATGTGGCTTAATCCGAAGGTGCGCAGCGCGATCGCCCGCGGCTCGCGGAGGATGATATGATCGCCGTGGCGCAGCATCCATTCCTCGCCGAGCGTTTTCTCGTCACATTCGGCGAGCAACTTTTCAAACTTGCCGACGTTCGCATCGAACTCCTCCAGAATGTCAGTGGGTTTTTCCAAAGGCTCCCGCCGCAGCGGCACGGTCGAAAGATCGAACTCCGGGTACTGAAAAATCGCGATTTGCCAGTTCAGCAGGTTGATCAGGTGCGTGGCCAACCCGCCGAGCGTCATCGATTTCTCATGCGGTTTCCACGACATATGCTCCTCGGGCAAGCGTTCCAGAATGCGGCGCGTATTAGCCAGTTCATGCGTTGCATCGCCGACTATCAGTTGTTTGACCATAAATATTCCTCTCCTCTCATACAGTTTAGAATACTATAATTTCCAGTCGAGTGGGAAGCTCTCTGGTTAACCGACTATGATATTGCGCTATTCTGATCGGGAACTTTTGGCCTGAAAAGACAAACTCTCGGAGCGAATTGCCTGCCTTTGACCAAGCTGTTCTGATCGGTGGGCTCAAGAAAAGGAGAAGCTGATCATATTGAAGGAAATCATCCATTCGACGAGCTTCGATTTGTCAAGTACCTTCAACGTAAAAAGGATGCAGCCCTAAGGCCACATCCTTTTTGTTTATAGCCTCTTATCGATTTTACCCAGTAATTTTAGCAGAATTAATTTTTAGTACTTTTCCACAACATATGTCAGTAAAATAAAAAAACATTTGACTTTCTGATTGGAACTTTGTACATTGAATTTGCAAATCTTAATTCATATAAAATCACTGGGTTTAGGAGGGTTTAAAGATGGACAACGTTGAAAATAACTTGCTCTCTGCCATCGAAACAAATGGGTACAGCTTCGTTATATCCCTTATTGTATTCGGTTTTCTGTTCTTCCTGGCGCGAAGACGGGTAAGCTTCGGCACACGGGTGCTGGTCGGACTCGGGCTCGGGTTGCTTGTAGGCATTCTTTTTCAAAACCTGGAAAACTTTGAAATCAAAGGGATCAGCACGTTCGGCAGCATCTATGTCAGCTTAATTCGCATGCTCGTTATTCCGCTTGTATTCGTCCTCGTGCTCAACAGTATCGCGTCGCTGACCAGTCTGGACTATTTGCGTAAAATCGGCTTCAAGACGTTCGCCTGGTTTCTTGGAACAACCGGTATCGCTTCGGTAATCGGCCTGTTGGTTGCCCTGCTGTTTAATCCGGGAGCCGGTATCGAGCAGACTGTACCGGCAGATTTTGCCGCCCGCGAGATTCCGACCTTCTCGGAAGTTATTCTGCAGCTTATACCGTCTAATCCGTTCAACGAGGCTGCGGAAGGCAAAGTTGTCCCGATTCTGATCTTTGCGATTTTCCTCGCTGTTGCAATCATTAAAGTCGGTTCCAAAAACGCGGAGGCCGTAAAACCCGTCCGGGATCTGATTTCATCGTTGACGCAGGTGCTGCACCAGGTCGTCAAATTTGTCATTCGCTTGACTCCGTATGGCGTATTCGCCCTAATAGCGGGAGTTGCGGCGCGTTACGGATGGGACACCCTGCAGGAGCTCGGCAGCGTGATCGTCAGCTCTTATGTCGCTCTAATCATCCATTTCGTGCTTGTATTCGGCGGTCTCGTGCTGCTTGTCGCCAAAGTGAATCCTTTTAAATTTTTCCGCAAAATTTACCCGACCATCGCTGTCGCCTTCACCACCCGCAGCAGCTATGCAACGCTTCCTGTCAATCTGGAAGTCATTACAAAGCGGCTTCATGTCTCCCCGCGCATCGCCAGCTTCGTTGCTCCGCTGGGAGCATCGGTCAACTTCAACGGCTGCGGCGGCGTGTGGCCAGCTATCGTGGCGGTATTCACCGCTCAAGTATTCGGCATTGATTTGACGGCGACCGACTATATCATTCTCGTGCTGGTCAGCATCATCTCTTCGATCGGAGTTGCCGGCGTCCCCGGTCCAGCCGTTATTTCCACGACCGTTGTGCTCACGGCACTTGGCCTGCCTCTTGAAGGAATCGCGATCGTCGCAGGCGTGGAAGCACTCATCGACATGGGCCGCACAGCCGTTAACGCGACCGGGACGACGGTTACCTCCCTGCTCGTGGCAACCTCTGAAGGCGAGTTCGACCGCGAAGCATTTAACCGTGACGAAGACGAAGATATTGCTCTGAATGCGGTTTGAGATTTGCGCGGCTAGCCCTGATTCTACTGAAAAAAGGTATATTCTCTCCATAGAAACTGGAGAGAATGTACTTTTTTTTTATCTGGCTTGACACCTATGAATTCTCATTGAACGTATCCCTTGACCCGATTACATCAAGTATCTTCCCGTGATCGACTGCTCCGCATGGATGATCTGCGGAGGTGTGCCCTCGAACACCACCTGGCCGCCCTTGCTGCCTCCGTCCGGTCCCATATCGATGATCCAATCCGCCTGGCTGATCACATCGAGGTTGTGCTCGATGACGATCACCGTATTGCCGGCATCCACGAGGCGGTTCATGATCTCCAGAAGGTGACCGATATCCGACATATGCAGACCGGTCGTCGGCTCGTCCATCACGTAGATGCTGCCCTTCTTATGAAGCTCGCTTGCCAGCTTGATGCGCTGGCATTCCCCGCCCGAGAGCGTGCTGAGCGGCTGGCCGAGTGTAATATAGTTCAGCCCCACATCGCTCATCGCCTGGAGCTTGCGCACAACCTCTTTTAGCTGAAAAAAATCCAATGCCTGCTCCACAGTCATCTCCAGCACTTCTGCTATTGACTTGCCGTTCAGCTTGTACGCGAGCACCTCTTCCTTGAAGCGTCTGCCTCCGCAAACTTCGCATGGCAGCTTCACGCTGTCGAGGAATGCGAGGTCTGTATACACAACACCCAGCCCTTGGCAGTTCTCGCAAGCCCCCTTGGAGTTGAAACTGAACAAGCCTTGGCCCACTTTGTTCGCGGAAGCAAACGCTTTGCGCACATCATCCATAATACCCGTGTAGGTCGCGGGATTCGAACGTGTTGATACCCCTACCGCCGATTGGTCGATAACGATTGCATCCGGATGCTGACTGAGGAATACGTCGCTAATCAGCGTACTCTTGCCCGAGCCGGCGACGCCCGTAATGACTGTCAGCACTCCGGTGGGAATATCTGCACTTACGTTTCGCAGGTTATGCAGCGTGGCATCCTTGATGGACAGCTTGCCGGACGGCTGCCTGCAATCTTCCTTCAGGCGGAGCTGCCGCTTCATATGGGTGCCTGTAAGCGAACCTGTCTCAAGCAAGCCTTGGAAGCTTCCTTCGTACACGATGGTACCGCCGCGGCTGCCGGCGTGAGGCCCGACGTCGACGATATGATCCGCCACCTTGATCACATCGGGATCATGCTCGACGACAATCACGGTATTACCCTTGTCGCGCAGCTTCTGAAGCAGCCCAACCAGCCGGTGTACATCACGGGGGTGCAAGCCAATGCTGGGCTCATCGAAGATGTAAGTGACATCCACCAGACTGCCGCTCAGATGCTTCACCATCTTGACGCGCTGCGACTCGCCGCCGGACAACGTATCCGTCTCGCGGTCAAGCGTCAAGTAGTCGAGTCCGATATCCACCAGATGCTGCAGCCGCTCCGTCAGCGATTTGGCGACCGGCGCGGCTGCGCGATCGTCAATCTCCCGTATGACGCGGATGAGCTGTCCGACCTCCATGGAGGACAGCTCCGCAATGTTGAGTCCATTGACCCTGCAGCTGAGCGCAGCCTGACTGAGTCTCGCGCCGCGGCAGCTGGAGCAAGGGCCCTCGGAGATGTACGGCGCAACAGTTTTTTGCGTGCGCTCGGACTTCGTCTTCACATCCTGCTTGATGTACTTGTTGGTGAATTTCTCGATAATGCCTTCCACTGTAACATTCACTGCCTTCCCGGCGAAATCCATCTCCACTTTCCTCGCCTTGGCGAACAGCAGCCGATCCAGCTCCTCTTCCGAATAATCGCTCAGCTTCTTGTCGAGATCGTAGGACCCCGACTGCACGATAATGTTCCATTCCCAGCCGTTTACCGCATAGTCCGGCAGCATGATTGCCCCTTCATTCAACGACCTTGACTTGTCGAGCGCCTTGCTCATGTCGACGCCCAGCCTGCGACCGATCCCGTTGCACTCGGTACACATGCCTTGCGGATCGTTGAACGAGAACATGTTTGCTTGTCCAACATAGGGTTGACCCACACGGGAGAAGAGAAGACGGAGAATGGGAGAGATATCGGTAATCGTGCCCATTGTGGAATGGGAACCGCCGCCCAGCCGCTTCTGATCCACAATAACAGACATGCTCAGGTTCTCGATCGCGTCCGTATCCGGCTGCGGATAGCGGGGCAGGAAATTGCGTACGAACAAGCTGAAGTTCTCATTCAGCAACCGCGTGGATTCTGCAGCGATCGTATCGAAGACGATCGATGACTTGCCGGATCCGGATACCCCGGTGAAGATCGTGATCTTCCGCTTGGGAATGCGCAAGGATACGTTCTTGAGATTGTTTTCCCTCGCACCCGAGATTACGATATACTCCTGATTGGATTCGCTCATGCTTAACATCCTTCCGATAACGTGAATTTCTGCTTATTCTTCACATTGTACCATTCATCGTGCATAGAAAGCCGGGCAGCCCGAACTTGCACTCAGAAGCAGACATAAACCGGCAGCAGTTGACATGCAGCCGGTTTATGTTGATTCGGGTCAAGCAGGGTTCAACTATCGTCCCTTTTAATTTAGCATGGGGAAGGATAAGGTTTGGTAACCGAATGCGTTTATTGTTCCAGCACGTTTTCAAACCCGCCGAACCAATTACCCCAGCCATATCTGGCGCCTTCGAGTCCTTGCTCATTTGTGAACCCGGTTTGATCGAGATGAAGGTTAACCTTTCCGTCTCCTAAATCCTGGAGCGTCCAGGTGACCGTGTGCTGCTCCCCTCCACTGGCCCAGGTATAGGACAACCGGTTTGGTTCGTCCACGATAAGCACTTCGCCGTCAATAATGCCATCCCAATATTCGGACGGCTCAGTGCGAAACTGAAAATGGTGTCCGACGACGGGCTTAAAATCATTTTCCATGATCCACTTGGCAAGCTTGCTTGAATCGGTTAAAGCGGACCAAGCCTTCCCGATCGATGTCGTGTACTGAAAATCCAAGGATAATGCTAAACTCATTCTTCTTCCTCCTCTAATAGTTGGTTCAGGCGCAGCATATTCGTACTCCAGAATTTGCTGTAAAAAGCCACCCAGTCTTGAATTTCTCTGAGCGGGGAGGCGTTCAGCCTGAATCGCGTTTCTCTGCCGACTTTTCGGTCAAGCACCATTCCAGCCTCTTTAAGAATTGTCAAATGCTTGGATACCGCTGTACGGCCCATTTGAAACTGTGCCGTTAATTCATGAAGCGGTATCTCCTCTGCCTCTGCTAACAGACGAATCAGCCGGCGCCTGGTTGGATCTGCAATCGCGTCAAACACATCCCGCAACTGGTTGTCCTCGTTCACAACACCCTCTCCTAAATATTGCGTACTCGATTGCTTCCACCTCATAATGATTTCAAACATTTCAAAAGACCAACTTCTTATTGGACACTATTTGGTGTCTGTTTGATTATAGGTCACCATTTGGTGTCGTGTCAACAACATTTTTAAGCTCCAGAAAACTGTCAGTCTGCATGTGTGCCAGCTGTTGATTTCATGTCATTTGGCTCCTTGATCACCTGTTAAAAATCTTCAGTACGATAATGCCGAAGCTTTATGATCAGTAGGCAAAAAAAAATCCGCTATATAAGCGGATCTGATGATCATTATCCGATGCTTCCCTCCATCTCGAATTTGATCAGTCGATTCATTTCAACTGCATATTCCATAGGCAATTCCTTCGTAAACGGCTCGATAAAGCCCATCACGATCATCTGCGTAGCTTCAGCATCGGTTAGGCCCCTGCTCATCAAGTAGAAAAGCTGCTCCTCAGAAACCCGGGAGACTGTCGCTTCGTGTTCCAATGTGATGTTGTCATTCATGACTTCGTTGTATGGAATCGTGTCCGAGGTTGATTCATTGTCCATGATCAGCGTATCGCATTTAATATTTGATTTTGAGCCCTGGGAATTACGCCCTAATGAAGTAAGACCGCGGTAATTCACCTTACCGCCATGCTTGCTGATCGACTTCGAGATGATGGTGGACGTTGTGTCCGGGGCCAGATGTATCATTTTGGCTCCGGTGTCCTGATGCTGATTACGTCCAGCGACAGCTATCGATAACACCGAGCCTTTTGCTCCGCGGCCCTTAAGAATAACGGCCGGGTATTTCATAGTCAGCTTGGAACCAATATTGCCATCCACCCATTCCATATTTGCATTCTCTTCCGCAACTGCCCTCTTTGTCACCAAATTATAAATATTGGGCGCCCAATTTTGAATCGTGGTGTACCGGACTCGCGAGTTTTTCTTGCAAATAATTTCCACGACGGCACTATGGAGCGAATTCGTACTATAAATGGGTGCCGTGCAGCCTTCTACATAATGGACAAAGCTGCCCTCGTCTGCAATAATCAAAGTCCGTTCGAACTGGCCCATGTTTTCCGAATTTATGCGGAAATACGCTTGAACGGGGATTTCACATTTAACCCCCTTTGGCACATAGATAAAGCTGCCTCCAGACCAAACCGCGCTGTTCAGTGCGGCGAACTTATTGTCCGTATAGGGGATAATGGTGCCGAAATACTCCTTAAAAATATCCGGATGCTCGCGCAGTGCCGTATCTGTATCCGTGAAGATTACGCCTTGCTTCACCAGGTCCTCCTGCATGCTATGGTAGACAACTTCGGATTCATATTGCGCGGATACGCCGGCCAGGAACTTCTGCTCCGCTTCAGGGATACCCAGCTTATCAAAAGTCTGCTTAATTTCAATCGGAACCTCTTCCCAGGTTTTCCCTTGGTTCTCCGAAGGCTTGACATAATACTGAATATCGTCAAAATCCAGATCATCCAAGCGCCCTCCCCAACGGGGCAATGGCATTTTGAAAAACTGCTTCAACGACTTCAAACGAAAATCGAGCATCCATTGCGGCTCGTTCTTCATACGCGAAATTTCTTCAACGATTTCTTCGGTCAATCCTTTACCGCTTTGAAAAATATTCTTGTGTTCGTCTCGAAATCTGTATTGGTATTCTTCCATTTCAGGCATTTTTTTAGCCATCATGAGCACACTCCTTTAGATGATAAAGCCTTAATTAAACCCCGGGATACTTTCAATTGCGCAGTTTCCGTTCAATCCAGTCGTATAGTTGCTCTTCGATGTGCTTGAGCGGTATCTCCTGAATAATGGAAAGCAAAAAACCTAAGATGATCAGACGTTCCGAATCACGCCTTGTTACACCGCGACTCATCATATAATAAATTTGTTCGGCATCTATTTTCCCAATGCTTGCCCCATGGCCAGCGTAAACGTCATTCTCATCGATGAGCAAAATCGGATTCGCATCGCCGCGTGCCAGATCACTGAGCATAAGCAACCGCTCAGTTTGTCCCGCATCTGCTCCGGATGCCCCTTTCTCAATCCTCGTATACCCATTAATAATCGCCGTGGCCTCATCTTGGACCACTGCCTTCACCAGCATGTCGCTTGGCGTATTTCTTCCGTAATGAATCGCGCGCGTCGTCAAATTCAGCTTCTGGGCTCCGGTGCCGATTGAAATCACCTTGGCATCTGAACGCGAACCATTTCCCTTCAGTATGGAGCTTGTATCTGACATCGTATTGCCTGCATTCAATTCTCCAATCGTCCATTGCATAATGGCGTCATTGTCCAGCATGGCCCGGCGATAGATCAGAGCGGTTGTTTCTCCGCTCAAGTTGTGCACGGAAGCAACATGCACGCGCGCGCCCGGTTTGACGACCACCTCGACAACTCCATTATGAACGGCATTGTTATTCCGGCCGGATACATAATGATCAACATAAACAACCGAGCTATTGTCCTCTGCAATGATCAATATATGAGGCGCAAAGGTCGCATCCGAATGTTCCGACTGGAATATCGCTTGCAGCGGCACCGTTACCTCAACATTTCGCGGAACATAAAGGAATACCCCGCCACTCCATAATGCCGCATGCAGGGCAGTAAGGCGATCCTCATCTGCCTTCACCACAGACATGAAATGAGTGTGCACAAGAGCTTCGTGTTCACGAAGAGCCGTCTCCATATCTGTAAAGATAACGCCTTGTTCTTCCAATGTACCGGTTTGGTTCTTCCAGAGGAGCCCGGAATCACGGTGCACCATGACAGGATTCGAATTCGGATTTCCACCTATTAGTTCCTTTACTTTTTCAGGCAAATCATTGTAATTGTCCAATAGCTCAGGTGTATGGTAAAGACCATACGAATCCAGGCTCCAACGGTCTATTCGTGTCTTTTCCAGTTCCGGAAGTTCCAGTTCGCCCGCCAATTCAAGGGCACAGAGACGAAGATCGGTCATCCAGGACGGCTCTCCCCGATTTCGGGATAACTCGGCTGCTGCATTGGACGTTGTAGGAAGGACAACGGAAGTCTTCATCGCTATTCCACCTGCCCAACTGTTTCATCTGTGATGCCCAGTTCTTCCTTAATCCAGTCATAACCCTCCGCTTCCACCTTATGAGCAAGCTCCGGGCCGCCGGATTTAACGAGGCGTCCCTGCATCATGACGTGTACATAGTCGGGTTTAATATAGGTCAGCAAACGCTGATAATGAGTAATAATCAAGAAAGACCGTTCCTCTGTTCGCATTGCATTCACACCATCGGCCACAATGCGGAGTGCATCAATATCCAGACCGGAATCAATTTCATCCAAAATGGCGACTTTTGGCTCCAGCAGCATCATTTGGAGGATTTCATTTCGTTTCTTTTCGCCGCCCGAGAATCCCTCATTCAAATAACGGTGGGCAAACTCCGGATTCATCTCCAGGTTTTTCATCCGGGCTTCCATTAGACGAATGAATTTTATAAGTGATAGTTCATTACCCTCGCCGCGGCGAGCATTCATGGCACTTCGCAAAAAATCGGCATTGGTTACGCCGGTAATCTCACTCGGATATTGCATCGCAAGGAACAATCCGGCCCGTGCACGTTCGTCCACATCTATTTCAAGCAAATCCACCCCATCGAGACTCGCGAATCCATCGGTTACATCATATTTCGGATGTCCCATGAGAACAGAAGACAGCGTGCTTTTACCAGTCCCATTCGGGCCCATTACGGCGTGAACTTCACCTCCATTGATCTCGAGATTAATGCCTTTCAAAATTTGTTTGCCTTCGATCGATGCCTTCAAACCGTTTATGATCAATTTTGTCATGTATATTCTTGCTCCCTTCTGTTTAACTCCAGTCCAAATTCTTCTCTTTCTATGGGATTAATGGTTAACCAAACCCCTATCTTGATTAAGTTTGTTATTTAAATGACTGGCTGACGCTCTTCCAATCAGCGCATAACGGATGCTGTCAACCAAAGCATTCCAGCTTGCCTCGATGACATTCCCGGATACGCCCACTGTGCTCCACGTACTTCCGAAACCTGAGGATTCGACCAATACACGCACTTTAGCCGCAGTAGCATCCTTCTCATCCAGCACACGTACTTTGTAATCGGACATGTGCATCTGCTCAATTTGCGGATAGAACTGGTGTAATGCTTTACGAAGAGCACGATCGAGCGCGTTGACCGGGCCGTTACCTTCCGCAGCCATATAAACGGTTTGTCCTCGAACTTTCAATTTCACTATCGCCTCCGATTTGACGCCATTGGAGGAAGCCTTTTCAACGAGGACTTTAAACGATTCTAATGTGAACATTTCTTCAATTTCGCCGCTGCCCTCTCTGAGCAACAATTCCAGGGATGCATCCGCTCCTTCAAATTGATAACCTTGATGCTCCAAATCTTTGATTTTATTCATAATCAACCGCGTTTCGCTGCTCTCCAAATTGATGTTCAATTTCATCTCCTGGGCCTTTACAATGATATTGCTTTGCCCCGATAGCTCGGATACAAGAATTCGCTGTTTGTTGCCCACCAGCTCAGGAGCGATATGCTCGTACGTTTTCGGATCCTTCATAATGGCAGATACATGAATGCCACCCTTATGCGCAAAAGCGGCAGCTCCGACGTACGGCTGATTGACAGGCATGTGTACATTTGCGATCTCGCTCACAAATCGTGCACTCCCGGTTAATAAGGCGAGCTGTTCATCACTGAAACACTCATATCCCAGCTTGAGCTGCAGGTTGGGTACAAGCGAGCATAAATTCACGTTGCCGCATCGCTCTCCGTATCCGTTAATGGTGCCCTGAACCTGACGGACTCCGGCCTGCACAGCTGCCATCGTATTCGCTACAGCCAGATCGCAATCATTATGAGGATGCAAGCCAAGTGGCGTGTGAACAAGCGTACGGACATGAGCCACAATCTCCGCGATTTCGCCAGGAAGACTGCCGCCATTTGTGTCACATAACACAATCCAATCCGCACCGGCTTCTTCGGCTTTGCGGATCGCAGCGATGGCGTATTCCGGGTTCCGTTTAAATCCGTCGAAAAAGTGCTCGGCATCGTAAATGGTTTCCATTCCTTTATGCTTCAAATAGCGAAATGAATCATAGATCATGGCCAGATTCTCTTCCAATGTGGTTTGCAGAGCCGTTGTCACTTGATAATCCCATGATTTGCCCACCAGGGCTGCCGTACTGACCTCGGATTCCATAATTCGATTTAAATTAACATCATGCTCCGCTATTGTGTCCTTACGCCGCGTACTGCCAAAAGCCGTTACTTTTGCCCGCAGCTTCAAGTTCTTCGCACGTTCAAAAAATTCGATATCCTTTTTGTTGCTTCCAGGATTGCCGCCCTCAATATAATGAACGCCAAGCTCATCAAGCTTGCGCGCAATTTTTATTTTATCCTCTGCAGTAAAGCTGACACCTTCACCCTGCGTTCCATCCCGAAGCGTTGTATCGAATACAAAAACCTGATTGCTCATCTTTATTTCCTCCCAATAGGAATAGGATTAGTCATATAGCTTGTCAATTGCTGCATAACCTGCTCACTATCGGTGAGACCAAGAATATGATTCACAGTTGCTTCAGCATCTGCAATGGATATCTCACCGATTCTGTCTTTCACTTTTAGAACCGAACTATTCCCCACGCTAAACTCTCGCAGCCCAAGCCCTAGCAATAAAGGAACCGCTGCTGGATCCCCTGCCATTTCACCGCATAGACTGACAGGAATTCCAGACTGTTTTCCCGCATCCAATGCTCGTTTAACCAGACGGATGACTGCCGGATGATACGAATCATGCGGGGTGGCTATTTTATCATTCATGCGATCCACAGCTAATGTGAATTGAATCAGATCATTCGTCCCAATGCTGAAAAAATCCACTTCATGTGCGAACAAATCAGCCAGCAGGGCTGCTGCAGGAACTTCAATCATCATGCCAATTTCCAGATGCGGGTCGTATGCCATCCCCTCTTTCAGGAGTTGTGCCTCCACTTCCTTCATCAATACCTTAACTGCGCGTATTTGTTGTAAGGATGAGATCATCGGATATAAGACCTTCACTTTTCCATACATGCTGGCCCGCAGGATCGCCCGTAATTGGGTCTCCAGTAAATCAGGCTCCCCCAGACAAAATCGTATGCCGCGGTAGCCAAGTGAAGGGTTTTCCTCCAGGGGAAAGGAATAAAAGCGGACTTGCTTATCCCCGCCAATGTCCATTATCCGGAACACAAGAGGCTTTCCTTGCAAGAGTTGGATCGCATTGCGATACATGATAAACTGTTCTTCCTCAGATGGCGGGGCATAGCGATCCATGAAGAGATACTCTGTACGAAAAAGCCCAATCCCGTCTACCCCCAATTCAAGAGCCTCCACGATTTCATCAGGCATACTAATATTTGCGGAAAGCCTGATGACTTGCCCATCCAGGGTTTGAGCCGGTTTTTTTCTCGTTAAGTCTAATCGTTGTTCTAACACATGTTTTCCATCAACGCAGCCAAGATACTTACACCATTCCTCTTGGGTTGGTTCAATACAAACCTCTCCCTTATCTCCGTCTACAATAATCATCTCATCATCTCTTATATGTGACAGTGCGCTTCCCTCAACCCCCACGATAACGGGGATTCCTTTTGAACGCATCATGATGACAGTATGCGAGGTCAGTCCGCCGGTTTCCAATATGACCCCCATAACTTTGTCAATCGTTAGTTGTGCGACATCCGAAGGCGCCAATTCGTCCGCAATTAATATCACCGGGTGTGTCAGGCGATGACTAGCCGCAGGCATAATACCCAGCAGCTTCCGTATGACACGTTGTGCAAGATCCCTCACGTCTGGAGCACGTTCTTTCATATAATCGTCATCCAATTTTTCAAAAATAATTGAAAACTCTCTCGTCACATGCTCGTAAGTCCATTCAACATTCATCAGCTCTTTCGATAAGCGCTGCTCAACTTCAGCAATAATAGCCGGGTCATACAATAAAGAGAGATAAGCATCGAATATAGCCGCCTGTTCAGCTCCCATTACGGAAAAGACCTTTTGCTTATCCTGTCTTATTTCTTCGGCCGCAGCATCAATCGCACGCTGCAGCCGCGCCGCTTCATTCTCAATCTGTGAAATTGAAATTGTATATTGAGGGACGGCTAACTTAGCCTTATTCAACATATAGCTTTTTCCTATCTCAATACCTGGTGATGCCGAAATGCCTTTGATGATCATGGGCATTCCCCCTTTCATCCATCATGAACTGCAGTTAGCACAATGTGTTCATTAGATTAAAAGCCGGCAACATAGTATTCATGATATCATCTGATGTTTAAAGGCGCGATAAACAAATGGTTACTTCTGCTGATCAATGGTTTCATTCAAATTCTTCAACGTCCATTTTAAGGCTTCGCCCACGTTTTTATCCTTAATGGCCTGGTACAGGTTTTCATGAAAGAAGTGCTGTGATTGGTGAAAGCTTTGATTCTTATACAGCATTGTGTTTGCATCCAGGATGACGGATGAAAATGATCGAAATAAATCAGCTGCAATACTGTTTTTACTGGCAACAGCTACAGAGAGATGAAAGGCAATATCTGCATTCAGATAAGTTCTCATGTCCCCTGCATGCAACGCCAGAACACATTGATCCAATGCGCTTCTCATCTGCGCAATATCCTTGTCTTCTCGCCGTAGAGCTGCCAATCCGGAAATCTCCAGCTCCAGCATTCTCCTTACCTCATACACTTCGAGAATCTCCGCTCTTCTAAGCCGGTGAAGCAACGGTTCCTGAATAACTGGCCTGGCAATCAAATAGGTACCGAATCCTTGTTTTTTCTCAAGCAGCCCGGAATGGACCAAAACCCTTACCGCTTCCCGGATGGTCGAACGTCCTACGCCGAATTGTTCCATTAGTTTAGGCTCAGTCGGAATTTTCTGCCCGGAATGCATTTCACCATCAGAAAATTTCCTTTGCAGCTGTTTAACCACCTCGTCAACCAATTTCGGTCGATTCAAGGCTCGAAACAGATCTTTTGCTTTCATTTCACCCTCTCCCTGAACGAAAGAAATGCCTATCCGCCCCGTTCATTATGAATTTGGTTAGTCATTCCATCCATTCAATTCATGATATCATCTGACGTTTCAGGTTGCAAGAGAACAACTTACTCCTGTTGAAGAAAAGCTTTTAGCTGCAATACCGTTTTATCTAAATTTTTTAATGTCCAATGTGCCGCTGCAGTCATATCTTTATCCTTTATAGCCTGATATAAATTCTCATGAACAGGATGCTGCGGATCATGGATATTCGGATCCTTCGCCAATTTTTGAAGCGCATCTGAAAGCACAGAAGAGAAGGATTGAAACAAATCAGCAGCAACGCTATTTTTACTTGCCTTTGCTATCGACAAATGAAAGGAGATGTCAGCATTTATATAGGCGTCCATATCGCTCTTTTGCAATGCTTGCAACCGTTGGTCCAATGCGCTGCGCATGTTTGCGAGATCGTTGTCGTCACGACGCTCTGCAGCTAATTTTGAAATTTCCAATTCCAGCATTTTACGTACTTCATAAACCTCCAAAATCTCTGCTCTGCGCAACCGGTTTGACAAAGGCTCCTGAATGCCCGAATTTGTCGTTAAATACGTACCAAATCCTTGCTTCTTCTCCAGTAAACCGGCATGGACCAACACTCTTACCGCTTCGCGTACGGTAGATCGGCCTACACCAAATTGTTCCATCAATTCGGGTTCAGTGGGAATTTTACTACCCTGCTGAATCTCCCCATCGGAAATTTTCTTTTGCAGCTGATTAACAACATCATCTACCAGCTTCGGACGGCTTATGGTTTGAAATGAAATTTTCGAATTCATCTAATCATCTCCTGTTTGAATCATAACACAACAGAACCTCTCGAACAACAGACTGTTTATTAAATGGATGGGACCTCATAGCATACGTAAACGCCGTTGATTTGCTCATGAATTTACCTCTTCGATTACTCGGTTGCGACCGGAAGCAATACCAAAAATAAGCATTAGAATGGTTATGACGAGCAGCACGATAAGCGGAACCTTCCATCCGTTGGTCAAATCATGCAGATAACCGAAAAGTATAGGTTCTGCCGCGGCCAACAGATATCCTACCGATTGAGCCATCCCGGATAATTCAGTTGCGTCATGCATGTTAGTAGTTCGCAATCCGAATAATGTCATCGCAAGACTAAATGCAGAGCCTGCACCAATTCCGATAAAAATAGCCCAAAGCATAACCAGATGATTTCTGGAAAGCAGCCCTCCAATACCAACGAAGAAGAAGAGTGCCGTCAGGAAAATAATGCCGATTTGATTGTTCATACGCCTAGCCAAAATAGGCACGAAAAAAGTAACGGGAAGTAAAGAGAGCTGCATAATCGAAAGTATCCACCCTGCGTAATCCGAGCTTATCCCTTGGGTTGTGAGAATCTCAGGCAACCATGAAATAAAGATAAAGAATAGCATGGATTGCAGCCCCATAAAAAGTGTCACATGCCAGGCGAGAGTGGACTTCCACAAATTCGTCCGCTTTTGGCTCGACGTCGCTATCTTCGCTTTTTCTTGCTGGTGCCCCAGTTGAGGAATCCATAAGAGAATGGCTATCACAGCAAGAAGTCCCCATAGACCCAAAGCTCCCTTCCAGCCTAAACCTGTCTGGTTGGCCATCGGCACACTAATTCCAGATGCAATAGCGCCGCCAAGATTCATCGCCACCAGATAAACGCCAATCATTATTCCGATTTTCAAAGGATACTTCTCCTTGATCAGACTTGGCATTAATACATTGCAAATGGCTATTGCCAGACCTAAAAAGACCGTCCCGATCAGCATTAAACCGATATTCCACGCTGAACGCAGCACAATGCCAAGAATCAGAAGGAGCATCGATCCAAACAGAACAGAGGATATTCCATATTTACGGGCTATCTTCGGGGCAAACGGCGACATCAAAGCGAATGCGATTAGAGGAAGAGTGGTAATTAAGCCCGCCAACGTATACGATATGCCTAAATCCTCCTGGATGGTCCCTATTAAGGGACCTACCGAAGTTAACGGGGCGCGTAAATTGGCCGCAATCAAAACAACTCCCAGGAGAAGCAGCCAGGCGGGAAATTTGGATTCCGAATGAATGGAGTTTATGTTAGGTTTGGATTTCATTTATGCTTCCTCCCTTTCTATTGATTAAGTCTTCAAAATCAATCATTAAACTAAATATTCATCTATTCATCAGATGTTTGAGAATAGAATTCTCTCTGCATAGGGTCAACTTTGCCGCTTGATTAATAATTCCGCCTTTTCTCTTGCCCAGGCATCTGCATGAAGAATATCTTCTAGTTGAGGATTTTGAATATTATGATGACTCGACAATACCTCATCCAATATTTTTTCAAAATCCGAAAAACACGCTTCGTTTCTGCGAAAAGAAAAATTGACGACCTCATTCGCGGCATTCAGGACAGCCGGCATCGTTCCCCCTTGTTTCCCCGCTTCGAAGGCGTAACTCAAGCATGGGAAGCGGGCCATATCCGGTTTTTCAAAATTGAGTTGTGAAATCAAGGATAAATCAAGTTTGGGATAATCGCTTTTAAGACGATTGGGATATTCAAGCGCATATTGAATCGGCACTCGCATATCGGGCATGCCCATTTGAGCAATGATAGATCCGTCAACGAATTCAACCATAGAGTGGATAACACTTTGCCGGTGTATCAACACTTCGATTTGCTCATACGGGACTTCAAACAACCAATGCGCCTCGATGACCTCAAAGCCCTTATTCATCAAGGTGGCGCAATCGATCGTTATTTTTTCTCCCATGCTCCAATTTGGATGCTTAAGGGCATCACTGGCCCTCAATCCCGTCATTTCCTGCTTGGTTAAATCCCTGAAGGCTCCTCCCGACGCTGTGATAATCAGCTTGGACAGTTGATCTCTCGACTCTCCATTCAAACATTGATATATGGCGGAATGCTCACTATCAACAGGTATAAGCTTACAGCCCTTTTCCTTGGCCAGCTTGGTTACTACACAGCCTGCTGCTACCAAGGTTTCTTTATTGGCAATAGCAACGTCTTTTCCTGCATGAAGAGCCTTGATCGTCGGTATAATACCTGTTGCTCCCGTGACAGAGTTCATCACCAGGTCCGCCTCTTCACAGCAGGCAACATCAATCAGCCCCTTCTCTCCATAACAAACCATTACGGAGTCATCTACCTGAGCTTTAACTTTTCGCGCCAGTTCGCGATTACCTACGGATACGATTGTCGGGCGAAATTCATGAGCCTGCTCGATTAAATCATCAATCCTTTGGTTTGCGGCTAATCCGCTTATTTTGAATCTATCCGGATGCTTTCTTACCACGTCCAGCGTAGACTTGCCAATTGATCCACTCGAACCTAAAATACTGATTTTCTTCATGACAGCCTCCCTGGAGATAAAGATGTATCCATTTGGTTGTTCGCGCTGCTGCAACGATAAGTCTTCGAGGATAACTTTATAAGAGTTCCAATTAGGAAAAAATTAGAACTCCTTGATCAAGCCGCCGGTTCTTCTTGAAGTACGCCCAGAGCCGCAAGAAGGTTGGTCTTAGAAATGTATTGCGGCTTCGCGGGCTTTCGCAACCGCTTTGTCTTTAATTTCTTGCGTTTTGTCGGAGTGTGCAGCCATGCCTTCTACATAAACGGCCTCGAAGCTTGGTACGCCCAGGAATTTCAATGCAGCATCAAGGTGGCGGTGAGCCATTTCGAAACCTGCGTATCCGCCTTCGGACAATACACTGCCGCTTGCCTGGATTTGGAATGCTTTTTTCTCAGTGAGCAGACCGACTGGACCATCAGCAGTATAGTGGAATGTTTTTCCGGCTACAAAGATGGCGTCGATATACGCTTTAAGCACTGGCGGGTAAGAGAAGTTCCAAACCGGGTTCACAAAGATGTATTTGTCTGCTTCCAGGAATTGATCGACCAGTTCACCCAGACGGCCGACTTTGGCTTGCTCGGAAGCGGTTAGTTGTTCAAATGCAGTGCCTGATTGCAGTTTGCCCCAAGCGCCAAATATTTCGCTGTCAAGGAAAGGAATTTCCGATTGAAACAGGTCAATGTGATAAATATCATCGTTGGGATTTGCAGCATGGTAAGCATCCAGGAACTCTTTAGCGACGGAAAGGCTGAAGGAGCCTTCAACACTGCTTGGATTTGCAGTGATGTACAATACTTTTTTTCCTGGTGTTTCGGGATTAGTGGTAAAAAGAGAGTTCAATCTGTTCAACATTAAAATACACGTCCTTTTGATAAATTTGGGGTAATGAAAAAAATACTTCGACAAACTACGCTGCAGTATGCTTCCGCGTTCAAACATATAACGATGCTGCGATTCCTTTTGTGACAACGCGTAACGTACGCTTTAATTAATTACTATTTATTTATATAAATGTATTATATTTCATTTAATTCTTTGAGGTTAGTCAAAATGCAAAATGACCATCCCTTAAAGGATGGCCACCTGTCAGCTTAGAAAGGGAAGTCTGGGTGTGGAACCTAGATCTGATCAGCCTGCGATTGTTTTTTAGTCGAAGGCGCAAACCAACCGAAAAGGGCTATTGCAACCAATACTACATAGAAGATAGATGTCCAGACTGTACTATGCGGAAATTGATGCTCTAACACGCCGATATCTTCATGGGCCAGCGTAATGACAGCGAGCTTCACGCCGACCCATGCCACGATCGCATAAGCCGTGGTCTCGAGTGCCGGCCGTTGACCAAGCAGCTTTACAAACCATGTGGCCGCGAATTTGATCAGGATGAGCCCAGCGATTCCGCCAAGCACGACAATCAGGAATTTTCCTCCGTCCATACCACCAAAATCACCAAGCGGTGAATCCGGGAGACCAAGTGCCAGAGCTACTGCAGCAAGAATGGAATCAATCGCAAAGGCGAGATCTGCAAGAGCGATTTTCCCCACGGTTGGCCAGAAGCCTTTTCCTGCGGCATCTGTCTTTATGTCCTCGCGAATGTTCTCGTTTTCCTTGCCAAAACGCGCTTTGATGATGTGCTTTAACCCGAGGTATAGAAGGTAAGCAGCTCCGATCGCCTGTATTTGCCAGACGTTCGCAATAAATGATATCGCAAAGAGAGCGCCGAAACGGAAAACAAAAGCCATAATGATCCCATAGTTGATGGCTTTCTTCTTCTGATCCTCCGGCAAATGCTTCGCGATAACAGCCAATACGAGCGCATTGTCAGCAGATAGCAATCCTTCCAAACCGATAAGTATTAGTAGTGCCCACGCATACTCCAACCACAATGAATCCAATTTACATTCTCCCCTTTTCAACCATTGTAAGTATAATGAGCCGACAAAGTCAGATTAGCCCGCAATAGGTATACGGAATAAGTCACCGATGGAGTTCATTTTTTTTTACAGGCCTTCGAAAACAATGTTTAAAGCCGCTGTATTGGGGATTGAGCCATGCCTCTGACCAGCTGCAGCAAGAACAGCCCGTTAACTTAATGCTTCCCTTACTGTCGGCAATCGGAGAATGTTCATGTCACAAAACAGGAATCGGATCGAATTCTTATCATCACCAAATGACAAGAACTTGATCCGCCAGCAAAAAAAATCCCGCGGTTTACGCGGACTTCATTCGGACAATGTTTTTGTAAAACCGGCATATGTACTTTTATCTTCAATAACAGTTCAGGACGAATTCGTCATCCTCGGAACGGGGATCGTCGACCTTCGGGAAGCCGATTGCTCACCTAGCCGGGTCAGGTCACCGATATTTTTAGTACACCTCGTGATTAAAACCCTTTTCCCCCGAGCGGCCGAATCTTAACGGCGCTCCCCCCGGCGATTAAATGCCGGCAGCGCCCGATGAGCGCAAGCACGTTCTCGTTCTTCAGAGACGCGGCATGCGCCTCCTGACTCTCCCACAGCTCGGTGATCCACAGATCGTCCGGATCTTCTTCAGCCGCATGTAGAATGTAATAGATACAGCCCTCCATATCGTTCAGCGTTTCTCCGGATTCAAGCATCATCTTCGCGAGTTCTTCCCGTTTCCCCGGGTGGGCCGTCAATTTTCCGAACATGGCGTATTTACTCATCGTTCATCTCCCTTTCTTCTTGTGAGATATCAGATAACATCACTATAGGACGCTGGCTGCTTGGCAGTCAGCGGCTTTCCCGAGCGTAGCATTCAGAAGATTAATCACATACTGTCTGCCTTTGTCATGGTCCAAATCTACTTTCCCTGAAGCGTCCGGAATCGCCGTTCCGCCATTCCTCTTGGGATTTTCTTCATCCTCATAATGATTATAATCCTCTATCCCTGACAAAAATAGTCAGGCATTCCAATCGTTTATTCTTTTTTTCAAGAAGCGCGGTGATCCGCCAGATATAAACTCTTCCCCTGTATCCAACGTGATCTTACAGACTCGCACCAGTCAAACGTGTGCAAATTCCGGCACGAATCAAGAGGCTGCATTATCCGAGGGATTCAAGAAGACCCGTCCTGCCATGGAGTTAGAATTTCCATATGTGATCTTGCCGTTACAACAATAAAAGCTGTCGAGGATTCCTCGACAGCTTGACCAACATAGGATTGCGTTGTTATACGTGTGCGCTCTACAAAGATTACCTCTGAGTCCGGTACATTTCCCCTCAGATCTTGAACTTCACACCAGTCATCTCTTCACTGAGCTGCCAGAGCCGTTTCGCCGAAGCGGGATCAATAGCCCAAGGCGGCACGCCCGAGACTGTCAAACTTACCGGAGTGTCCGCCGGGACTGCCGTTGTGATATCCACGTTCTCGCAGTAAACGCCACCTCTTCCATCCAATTGCGTACTGGTTGCACACCAGACGCTAGTCGCAGCGCCCTGTTCGACCGTCTTGTATCCCAGGGACGGATTATTAACAGGATGTCCTTGATCATCTATAATACCCATGGCACGCAGCTCCTCGTCCGACAAAAAACGAGCCAGGTCGGTCTTAATTACGCCGGGATGAACGGAGAAGGCACGGACGCCGTGTGCATGACCCTGCCTGTCCAGCTCAACGGCAAACAGCGCGTTGGCGGACTTGGACTCACCGTATGCTTTCCATTTATCATACTCTCGCCGTATGAAGTTCGGATCGTCGAAATTGACGCCTCCAAAGAAGACTGCCCCTGAAGAGAGCGAAACGACTCGCGCGCTTCCCGATTGTTTCAAGGCTGGCCAGAGCCGCGCTGTCAATTGGAAGTGCCCCAGATGATTCGTGGCAAATTGGGATTCGTAGCCGCGTGCGTCGCGCACCAGCGGGGGCGCCATTATGCCGGCGCTATTGACGAGAATATCCAAGGACCGCCCAGAATCAAGAAACCGCTGCGCGAATGCGTCGATAGAAGCCGGATCCATTAGATCCATCTCCTCTAGCTCCACCCGCGGAATGGCGGCGATTGAAACCCGGGCCTTCTCCACTGTGCGCGCAGGCACGATAACCGAAGCTCCGGCTTCCGCCAGAACGCGGGTTGTTTCGAGTCCTAGCCCGGAGTATCCGCTGGTCACAATGGCAACCTTCCCACTTAAGTCGCGTCCGCCGAGTGGTTCCTTCGCCGTTGTTTTGCTTGCCGAAGCCCGATGGAATCGGCTCCTGGGGTGTTACCTTATAAGAGTTATTAGTATGCATCTCTTGTTGTTCCTCCTGGTCGTTATCTTTCGTCTGGCTTCATCGTCCAACTTTTGGTTATACATAAAAAAGGTATTCCTGGATTTTGTATTTTCAAGTAAATTAAGTTGCTTGTTGGTATTATAATTTCATAAATTTGTTATCTAGCAGCACTTACTTATTTGTTATATAGTATCAAAATTGTGATAATTGAATGATTTACATGTATTTCAATCATTTTCGACCCAATAGACTATGCAAGATTACATCGAAACAGATCAGATGCTCGCCAGTGACCAGATCCAAGAAACAAACCTTCAAGGCTATCAATCGATCCCGCGATAAAAGCAGTCGCAGCCTACTGGTAACATACCAGTATCCGCTTTGCTCTAGCTTTGGTTACAGATGTCAAATAATTCTAATAAGCTTGTGACCGTGAATGTGCTTTGAATGTCGGCATTGCCTTTTTGTGATGTTGTGTTGATCCAGCAGGTATCAATTCCGGACAGAAGACCGCCTTTTATATCGGTATTTAATGAATCCCCGATAATAAGTGCTTCCTTTATATTAAAATCTTTAATATGACTCCTCACGTAATCGAAAAATGCTGTTGATGGTTTTTGAAATCCAATGCTTTGAGAATCAAAAATGTCTTCAAAGAACCCATGCAAGCCTGACTGCTTCAATCGCTTGATCTGAGTTTGGGTTATACCATTCGTAATAACAAACAGTCTATGGGAGGCAGACAATCTCTGACACACTTCTAAAGCTCCTTCTATAAGCTGACTTCCATTGCCCAAAAGCTCCCGATACAGATTTTCCCATTCCATGCCATCCACAACTTTACCCAGTCTTAACATCGTTTCTGAAAATCTTGCGTTTAGCACATCATCCAATACAATAATTCCATTTTCATATTCAGCCCATAGTTGTTTGTTGACGGCATTATATATTCGAAACAACTCATCCGATAAAGTATAACCGTAATGCTGAAACAATTTGGTTAACGAATCCGTTTCATTAGCGCCGAAATCTAACAAGGTATCATCTAAATCAAACAGAAGTATTTTATACCTCATTTTTCCTCCCCTTAAATATAAATAATCTATACTTCGTCTCATCTTACAAAGGTGAACTTTAGTCTATAAAGCAATGGAGACCAGGGCTATTGCAGGTCTTTGACTAAAGTTAATCCCCGTACATAGTCGATGTACGAGGATTTCGCCTGCAGCTATTTGCTTGCGGCTGGCTGATATTCTCCAGGTACCATACCCGTTGAAATCGCCATTCGATTCCAGCAGTTGATCGCATTAATCGCCATAATCAAATTGACAAATTCGCCCTCGTCAAAATGCTTGCGGACTTGCTCATACAATTCCTGCGGCACGCCAGCCTCCGAAATTTTGGTCACCGCTTCCGTTAATGCCAATGCGGCCCGCTCCGCTTCCGTATAGAACGGGGCTTCCCGCCATGCATTGAGCAAATACAATCGCTGCTCCGTCTCCCCCATCGCACGCGCATCTTTCGTATGCATATCCAGGCAGTAGGCGCAGCCATTAATTTGCGAGGCACGAATTTTAATCAGCTCCCACAGCTTGAGGTCAAGACCGCTCTTCTTCACATACCCTTCCAGTTGTAAAAGTGTTTGTAAAGAACCGGGCTGCACTTTCATATAATTCAGTCTCATTTCCACGTGTCATTACACCCCTTAATTTTTTTGTGGTTAACGTAATTAGCACTTTATTACTTTCTTATGTCCACTGCTTTATACGCTGCAATTCCATGATCATAAATATTCTGCCAGCTTTAGATCGCAAATATTCCTTTACGTTTTCGCGTCCGCCTTTTGAGAAAAGACCGATGATTACGAACTTATAATTGCCCCGGCAAGTTCGGATTGAACCTTCTTGCGCTTCATAAACTCAGGCAGGGCAATGCCGAACATCGTGATCCCCACACCAAGCCACTGCAGCCAGTTGACAGACTCATTCAGTACGATGTACGACATCATGACGGCCGTCGGCAGTTCAGCCGCACTCAAGATTGTAGCCAGTCCGCCGCCAACACGCGGTACCCCAATGGCATAGAACAACGGCGGGATGACGATACCGAAGAGAGCCAGCAGCAGCGCCCAAGGTACAAGCCCATGGTGCAAAGATCCATTTATAAGAAAATGCGGCGGAAACACCAACATAGCGAGAATAAATGAGCCAGACAGCATAATCGCGCTTCGTGTGATCGGATCGACTTGTTTGGCTGTTTTCCCGCTAAACCAGATGAAGAGCGCATAGGCAACAGCAGCCAACAAGCCAAGAACAACACCTATCCAGGATACTGCCTCCTGGCTCCCGCCCAAATAGCCGCTTGCCATAATAATCCCGACAAACAAGATGATGAGCGATAAAATCTTATCTTTACCAGGACGTTTGCGTTCAACTGCTGCTTCCAGCAGGATGCCCATCCACGTAAATTGAAACAACAAGATAATCGCGAATGATGCCGAAATATGCTGTAGCGCTGAATAATAAAGCATTCCCGTTAACCCTGTTGTCGTTCCTACGGCCATGAGCGAGAGCGCTTGACGCCATGTTACTTTAAATCTATGCGACGCAGCGGGTTGCCTGGCGGAATTCGCGGTTACGAATACCAATATCCACAGCATAATCACACCGAACAGGTTTTGACTGCCGACTACATCGCCGACATTGAAACCAATCTCATAGGCTTTCTTTACAAAAGTAGACAATAAACCAAAGCTGCATGCACCAGCTAAAACAAATAAAATGTATTTCTTCATATTAGAAATGAATCTACTGGCTTAGAAGCTTTTGGCTAGTTCGAGCGCTTGTTGAATCGCTTTTTCTTTAATAGCAGGCGCTTGATCCGGTGCAGCTCCCATGCCCTCGATATAAATAACTTCAATTGAAGGAATGCCTATGAATTTGGATACAGCGGTCAAGTATCTGTGGCTGAATTCGAAGCCTGCCGCTGGTCCCTCAGATAGCACGCTGCCGGAAGCCTGAATATGAAGCAATTTTTTGTCAGAAACTAAGCCAATTATGCCCTCCGGCGTATAATTAACTGTTTTTCCGGGTATGCATATGGCGTCAATATAAGCTTTCAATACAGGTGGGAACAAATAATTCCAGACTGGATTGACGACAACGATTTTATCTGCGGTGAGAAATTGATCAACCAGTTCACTCAAACGGGTCACTTTAGCCTGAGAATCCGGGCTCAATTGATCAAAAGAACTGCCGCTTTTCAATTGCTCCCAGCCACGTAACACTTCAGCGTCTAGCTGCGGGATATCCATTTTATATAGATCCAGATGAATAACTTCATCGTTAGGGTTTGCTTCACGGTAGGCTTGGATAAACTCGTGGCCTACGGACAAGCTATGGGATGCACTCTTATCCAGCGGATGTGCGGTCACGTATAAAACGGTTGACATGATTGATCCCTCCTTGAGGTTAATCAGTACCTAATCTCAGTAAACTTCCTTTACTCCTTTTCAGGGAACATCCCCGTGGAGATGGCGATACGATTCCATGAATTAATGGTATTGATTGCCATAATGATTGCCACATATTCTGCCTCATCCACATGTGCCCGAACTCTTTCATACAATTCCTGCGGCACGCCCTGCTCGGAAATACGGGTTACAGCTTCCGTAAGCTCAAGCACCACTCTTTCTTTGTCGGAATAAAAGGGGGCTTCGCGCCACGCGTTAAGCAAATAAATCCGCTGCTCTGTTTCGCCCATTTTCCGCGAATCCCGTGTATGCATGTCAATACAATAAGCACACCCGTTAATTTGTGATGCTCTGATCTTAATTAATTCATAAAGATTTGCATCCAACCCACTCGTCTTAATAAACCCTTCCAGCTTCATCATCGTTTGCACAGCACCTGGGCTTGCACTCATATGATTTAATCTAACCTTCATAGTAATCTCCTCCATGAACAACAAATTTTATCTTGCCTTATGAAGTGTAACGCTGACAATGTTTATCGCCGATTAACCTCATCCACAATATAAACCTTTCATTTGTGGCTGTCAACCAAAAATCATGGTTCAATTAGCTGAAAATACCCAAATACCCTCATTTGACAAGGGTTTTAAATCAACCTAAGATGATTAATAACAACCTTTTTATCTAGAAAGCAGGTGTTTGTATGCAGTATAGTATTGGCGTTGAATATGGACTGCATTGCTTGGTCTATCTAATTGATATTCCTCCTGATTCAACCATCGGGATTAAAGAGCTTTCTGCTTTTCAAGGTGTTTCAGAGACCTATCTTTCGAAGATTTTCAGTAAATTAACAAAAGCTGGTATTGTAAGCTCAGTCCCTGGTGTAAAAGGAGGCTATAAATTAGCCAGGTCTCCTGCGGATATTTCTTTTTGGGATGTAGTTGAAGCTGTTGAAGGTGCAGCCCCCATTTTTCAATGTAAAAACATCAAAGATAATAGCTATCTGTGCCGTGATGAAGACTATGCAGCATGCACTCGAGCTTCTTCCTGTGTGATAAACTTAGCTATGCTTGAAGCAGAAGATAGTATGCGCAATCTGCTTCGCAAAAAGTCACTAACTTGGTTGAATGAAGAGCTTGATCGCGTATTGACCCCTCAATCGCGCAAAGATACCCGTGAATATTTTGCTAGTAGCAACAATGTTTAATGGAAGTAAATGGAACACTTAATGAATAAATACGCACAGCTGTTATTGAAATTGAGAATTTAACCAATTTTAAAACGGACAGCTCCCCTGGATCCTGGACATGTCGCAGTTGTAGGACTGCGTGTCGAGGATTTTCACGTTATTATAGTGAAATCCCTATTGATTCCCGTCAATAAACGTGGCTTCAGAGAAAACTCTTTTACTTCCAGTACGACCATTTATTACGTCTCATTTGCGAATGAGATCAAGTTCTTGTCAAAATCGGAAATGGGATCAAGTTCCTGTCATTGGCAATTGACAGGAACCTGATCCCATAAATATGTTGTATGATTCCGTTCACTTTCTTTAACTAAGAAAGTTGCCTGCGCAGGGTAATGAGCCTATAAAATAATCGAATAACTGGAGTACACAACTCTGTTGTCATGACATCATTGAACGGATATAAACACGCTCCAAATAACCAAACAGACTGCCACCAAGGAAAACTACGAGCCCCAGAACACGCCTTTCCACCTTTCCGACCAACCACCAAGGCGCGAGTGACAGCCTCCCCCGCGCAAAGCTGGCATCCGACCTCCCCTCGACGCGCTTGTTCGCCAGCAGCTCAATCTCCGCTTGCGCCCAATGCCCCTTTAAATACCCGGTTCATCAGTAGGACAAGGAATATAGTGCCATATCATAGTTTGATTTTACTATTAAGAGACGTATTATAATTCATACAAATACTCTTATTTTCGAAATAATAGACCACCTGTCTCTGGCAGTGAAACGAATGGTATCAGACCGAAAAAACAGGAAACCAGTGAACCAATAGCCGAATTATATGTTGACTCGATATATGTCGACCTGATATATTAAATCCATCATCAAACTATAACGCGGGAGGCCATTATTAAAATGAACAGTCAAGATGTCATACTAGGCTTGCTTCACCGCCAGCCGTTGTCCGGGTACGAAATCAAGCAAATGCTCGAGATGCCGCTGTCTTTCTTTTTCGATGCCAGCTTCGGCACGATCTACCCGACGCTCGCGAAGCTGGAGGCGCAGGGGTTTATCATCAAGGAAAACGTCATTCAAGACGGGAGGCCGAACAAAAACGTGTATTCGCTGACCGATGCCGGACGCCAGCAGTTTCAAGCTTTTCTCGAATCGCCGATGGAGAAGGACAGCTTCCGTTCGGATTTCCTCGTGCGGATGTTTTTCGGGGAATACATGGACACGGATACGCTGACCGATTGGGTTCGCGACGAGATCCGCAAGTCCGAAGCGTCCGGCGAGCAGCTGGGACGCATGAAGCAGAAAATCGCGCCAGGCATGCCGCCATCGAAGACTCTATGTCTCGAGATCGGGTTCGAGTTGAATGCGGCCAAGACCCGAACCCTGCATGAGGCTCTGCGGAAACTGACGGAATCGGAATAAGACTTAAATCTTGGAAGGAGTGGCACTGCTCATGTCAACAGCTTCGAAACATACGGGACTGATCGTCCTGTCCATGGCGTTAGGATTGCTGATGGCTTCGCTGGATAATACGATCGTTTCCGCCAGCGTCAACAAGGTCATCGAGAACATCGGGGGCTTCGAGAAAATCTCGTGGGTATTTACCGCCTACATGCTTGCGGCCACCAGCACCATGCTGATTTTCGGCAAACTGTCCGATTTGTTCGGTCGCAAGAAGTTTTACCTGATTGGCATATCCTTATTCCTTATCGGCTCTGCTCTTTGCGGCATGGCGCAAACAATCGATCAGCTGATCTGGTTCCGCGTCATCCAGGGCATCGGCTCTGGCTCTGTATTCCCGATTTCATTCTCCATTATCTTCACCTTGTTCGGCGACCCCAAGCAGGCCGCGAAACTGTCCGGGGTCATGGGCGCCGTATTCGGCTTGTCGTCCGTCGCCGGCCCTCAGCTCGGGACGCTGATCTCGGAGCATTTCAGCTGGCGCTGGTGCTTCTACGTCAACCTGCCAATCGGCATCGCGTCGATGCTCGTGCTCCTCTTCTCCCTTCGCGAATCGAAGGCCGAGCGCAAGCCAAAAATCGATTATCTCGGCGCAGTGCTGCTGATCGTGACGACCGTCTCCGTCTTGCTCGCGCTGGAGCTTGGCGGCAAGGATTATGCCTGGAGCTCCTGGCAGATCATCGGACTATTCGCAATCGGTGCGATCGGCGCGGTCTCATTCCTGCGGGTGGAGTCCAAAGCCGAGGAGCCGATGCTCCCCCTCTCCATCTTCAAGCATCGACTGGTGCTCGGCACAAGCCTGCTCTGCTTCTGCCAGGGATTCATCATGTTCTCAGCCATCACGTATCTGCCGCTCTATGCGACCAGCGTGCTCGGCAAGGCCAATTCCAACGGCGTCCTGACGCCGATGATGGCCTCGCTGATCGGAGGCGCGATCGTGGCTGGTTTCGTCTCGGCCAAGTTTCGTTTCCGGTCGGTGATGTTCGTGAATATGGCGCTCGGCGTCGTCGCCTCTCTCCTGCTCATGAATCTCTCGCCGGGTATGCCGTATTGGCAGGTCATCAGCATCATGATTCTGCTGGGTCTCGGCGTGATCGGACCGCTGATGAGCATGGGCCAGAGCGCGGTTGCGATGGCCGTAGATACGAAATACATCGGCATCTCCTCCTCCGTCGTCGGCTTCTGGCGCAATATTGGCGGCGTGATGGGCGCTTCCATCATGGCCGTGCTCGTCAATGCGAGTCTGAAGAACTCCTCGCAGGAGGCAATCGCCAAATTCCAAATCCCAGACCAGCAGGCGGCGACGCTGACCAATCCGGAGACGGTCCTCCGCGGTGCATCGGAAATGCCGGCAGATCTGCTCGCTTTCATGAGAAATGCGATCGGAAACGCCATCTCCCACGGCTTCATCCTTGCCTTATTCGTAATGGCCGCCGGCGCAATCATCGCCCTGACCCTAGGAAATGCGCGCCTGCAGAAGAAGCCGGAAACGGAAGAGGAGAATGCGCCCGTCGTGCATACTGCCTAGCCTGCCCGGAACGAACGGCCCACCAGCTTTCGCTCCGCTATCAAAAACATCCCTGCCTGATAATAACGGCGGGGATTTTTTTCAAAGCATTTTCATGCCGATGCGCTCCGGACACCTGCAGTGCAGCGGGCAATCACGCGGTTCAATTATTATGCGCGATCTCTTTGCAACTCATGCGAATACCTCTCAAAAATGAACATGATAACATGTGTCAGTTTCTCGTTCTCTTCCAAAAAGCTCGCGCGATTGCCGTCCGGATCAGGCACTTCCCTCGAGAACAGAACAATATTCTTGTCACAAGTCGTGAATCTCCATAGCTCCATAGCATAAAAAACCATCGACCGATTTGGGCGATGGTTTTGTTGCAAATATGATGTCAAGATAAAGCTTGAATACCGTCATGTCATTTACATTCTGTCATCCATTAAAGACCTTAGGGTATATTTCCGAATTAAATTTGTGCAACTCCGCCATCTACGAATAATTCAATCCCATTTATATAGCTGCTTTCATTAGAGGCCAGGAACATGACGGCATTCGCGATTTCTCCGGCTTTCCCCACTCTGCCTAGCGGTATTTCATTCTTGGCCTGTTCAAGGAAGTTATTTAACTCGGCTCCGAATAAGTCATCGTAAGCCGGTGTATGAACGGTTCCCGGACTAAGGACGTTGACACGAATTCCTGTTCCTTTCAGATCCAGAATCCAGCTGCGGATCAGCTGTCTTATTGCCGCCTTCGATGCGCCATAGATACTAAACGCCGGCATCCCCGCTGCACCAGCAGTGGACCCCGTCAGAATAATCGAACCTGTCTTATTCGGAAACAACGGTAATGCCTTTTGAACCGTGAATATGGTTCCTTTTACATTGACGTCAAATGTTTTGTAATAATGCTCTTCTGTAATTTCGCCTAGTGGAAGCAAGGATCCCAGCCCTGCATTTGCAACGAGGATGTCCAAATGTCCTTTCTCTTGCTTCACGGTTTCGTACAGCTTGTCCAAATCTGCCAACTTGGAAATATCGCCTTGAACACCCGTTGCATTCTTCCCAATCAGCTTAACCGCCGCATCCAGTTCACTTTGTCTGCGGCCTGTAATAAAAACATGCGCGCCTTCTTTTGCAAACTGCTGTGCTGTTGCAAGACCAATACCGCTGGTGCCTCCTGTTACAACCGCTACTTTACCATCAAACTTACCCATATTATGACTCTCCTTTAAGAATAATTTTAGTTTCGTATAGGAAGTCCTAATTGCCATTTTCCTTCGAAAAAAGGTTAGGTACTGAACTTCTTATAGTTGCTATTATGGATCAAAAGTAACTGAAATAAAAGTACACACTTTTTTGTTATATAGTCACCTAAAAGTGATAATTGAGTAAAATAAGCAGCTTCATAAGGATACTTTACGTTTCTTCATACACCGCTCTTCTTCACATAGCCTTCCAATTGTAAAAGTGGTTGTAAAGAATCGGGCTGCACTTTCATATAATTCAGTCTCATTTCGAAGTGTTCCAAAATACAGCATTCAGTACGACGTACGACATGATGGCGGCTGTAAGAGCTATTCATGTACGCCAGCGAATGATATTATGAATTAATCGTAATAATAAATAAAGTACACACTTTTTTGTTATATAGTAATTAAAAAGTGATAACTGTAATCGGGAGATGTTATTTAAAAAATGAAAACTTATTACTGTGACCTGGAGGTTACTTTGGAGGTAATCGGAGGGAAATGGAAGGGACTTATTTTATACCATGTGATAAAAGGCCCAAAACGGACGAGCGAGCTAAAGAGACTGATACCCAATATTACTCAAAAAATGCTTATTCAAACACTTAGAGAATTAGAAGCGAGTGGACTTATCAGTAGGAAAATGTACAATCAAGTTCCTCCGAAAGTCGAATATTCAACTACAGAGCTTTGTCAATCGCTTGAACCAATTTTGAGATCGCTTTGCACCTGGGGTGGAAATTATGCAGAGAAATCATTCGCTCAGGATGAGTTCGAAATTTTGCATTTGGAATAGTGAAAAAACGATTTATTGTTGTCCCCAAGCCGATCATTCAACAAATGACAGGTTTGGGGACTTTCTTATCTTACCTGAACGCAAGATTGGGCAATGGAAGTCAGCTATAGAAGGAGCATCTGTACCCCTGTAAAATGAGCATAACGGGTGATTAAATTAATTCATAGAATTCATTTAAAACGCAAAAAACGGAAGTGCTTGGAGCACTCCCGCCTAAATTGTCTGTTTTTCAGGGCAAGATCACGGTGTTGTTCCGGTTTTGGAGAACACTATAGCTAAAATGTCCATGCCCGCAATCGGGCATGGACATTTTAAAGTTGAATTCTGCGGCAGAAGTGATTAGTTTACTTTTTTGGCAAATTCTTCTGGCGTATAACGGTGAGCGGCTACCAGCCGTCCGGATGCATTTTTCCCCCATCCGGATACAAGCACTTTCTTGCTGTCTGTCTTGATTTGAACTTCGAATTGAAACAGTTGAGCGACGTTAAATACACGGTAGTCGGATGATCCTGCAGCAAGTGTAAATGTTCTTGTAGCAACTAGAACCTTCGTTCCGTTCAAACGGAACAATTTAATTTTAACCCTTGCGCTGGAAAGGCCATTGTTTACCGCTTTTACTAAAAACGTTCTGGATTCACCCGGCAATGTACTGATATTGATCGCATTTTCTACTGGACCTGTTGAATATGTTACAATTGACATCTTTCATCAACCTCCTTTGGACTTGATACTCTATCTTATGCCGTGAGAGAACAACGGTTTGGATATATACCATCTCTATCTGAAAAGGGGCGCCGATAGATTCATAGACTAGGAAAATACCGAATCGATTTGAGTTGCTGTGAGGCTATATCAAAAAACCACCTGAATTCAAGGTGGTTTTGCTTGTTCCATTATGGATTCTTCATTCTTGATATGCCCACCCTCAGGTACAACGTCATCTGCAGGGGCAACCGAAGTCTCGTTTTCGTTCCCGAATCGGTCCCAAACACCAAGTCATCCCGGACAGCATATGGTGGCATAACGGATTTTAGCCTAATCGATCGGGGGACGATGGGATGTCACAGGAAATTGTCATTGCGGCAGTCGGTGATCTCTTGATGAAGCCGCTGCTCAACCGGTTGCTTCGTACCGGCGGGCATGGGGGCGGCACGGACGATCAAGAAGGGGCAAACTACAAGTACGGGCGGATGTTCGAACCAGTCGCCCATTATTTGCAGGATGCACATCTTACGATCGGCAATCTGGAGACTACCTTCGCAGGAGGTCCAGATGCAGGCTTTCGGAAGACAATGCGCAATCCGAAGAACGGCAATCCGCTGTTCAAAAGCCCTGACGCCTTCGCGCAGTCGCTGTCGGCTGCCGGCTTCGATGTGCTTGCTACAGCCAACAACCATTGCGCGGACTACGGCGTTCGCGGGCTCAAAAGGACGCTGGACGTGCTCGACAAGTACGGCCTCGCCCACGCCGGAACCTATCGAACCGCGCAGGAATCGCGGGGGCTCTGCGTGCGGAATGTCAAAGGCATCCGTATCGGCATCCTGTCGTATACGCGGGACACGAACGGCATGCCTATACCGAAGGGGCAGCCCGCTGGCGTCAAAAAGCTCAACCGCGCGAAAATAAAAAACGACCTGAGACGGTTGCAGGCCGCCGCTGATTTTATTATCGTGTGCATGCACTTTGGATTCGAGTATGAACACAGCCCTGCCGCCAATCAGAAGGAGTGGGTCCACTTCCTGTTCCGGCATGGCGCGGACGTGGTGCTGGGCTCGCATCCGCATGTCCTTCAGCCGGCGGTGATCAGAACTGTGAAGGACGTCTGGGGACGGACGAGGAAACGGTTCGCCATCTACTCGCTCGGCAACTTTATCTCCACCCGGCTGCACCGTAAGGACGCCGCCCTGACCGGCATCATCGTTCGCCTCAAGCTCCGCAAAAACTCCAATGGCTCCGTCCGGCTCGCTGGCGTCGAGGGATTACCAACCTGGGTAAGCATCGAAAAGCATGGCAAACCCGCGAAATGCCGCATCGTGCCGCTTCAAGAAGCGATTCGAAAGCGGGACGAATTTCCCGCGGAACAACTGACGCGAATGAAACGCGCCTATCAAAGCACATTACGCATGTACAAGGGGATATTGCCGTTTCCGGAAGACGCCCCCTGATTACCGTACTTGTTCACATCTCCCGATTCAATATCAGAAATCAAAGTGATAAAGTGCAATCGTAATAGACAGCAGACAAAGTATTATAGAAGGAATAGCTTTTTTAAATGGATCACGTGCGATCACAACCAGAACAAAGGCTGCAGCAAGCATTGTCGCTCCTAACAGTAATCCGGATAACAATGCAGCGATTGGAAACCATATTCCCACAATCATCCCAATAGCGCATACAATTTCAATAGACCCTGTTAAGAAATTAAATATGGAGGGAAGGCCAAATCGTCTAAACTCATTTGCCATTTTTCCAGAGATTATTGTCGTACCTGTAATCATGAAGAAAATGCCCACAATAACTTTTAAAATAATCAATAACATATCCGTAATCACTCTCTTTCCAGTTTTCAATATTCGCTTTTTATATGCTATAGCATATATATGAGACTTCTTACTGTGCAACCTGGTAATAAATTTCGGATTCTCGGATAAAAGAATTAACACTTACTCATATTTTACGCTTGAATACAGTTTATCAAGGAGCGCATGCAACACCAGAAGTTCCTCCTTGCTCAAATTTTTGGTTACATAATCATGAGCAGCCTTTACAATCGGCAAAAGCTTTATTTTGAGACCCATTCCTTTGTCGCTGAGGAACAAGTTGTGGGAACGCTTGTCAGAATCATTTTGTATTCTTTTTACGATTCCCTTTTTTTCAAGTGAGTAGATCATCCTTACAACAGTGGTTTGATCTCTGTCAATGGCTTCGGCAAGCTCTTTCTGGCTCGTTGCTCTTTCCCCGTCAAGTACACAGATGATTCCCCATTGGTCAGGAGTTACTTCATATTGTTTAAGCTTTTTTGTGAAAAAATTATTCATTTTCACATCAGTACGATGAACAAGGAAACCAGTGAGATTATATAATTCTAGATTATTTTTGTCTATAAATGCTCCTCTTCTCTATAAGCGATTAACATATGCTATAGCATATAAAATAGATTAAATTCTCTTGTTTGTCAAATGGGATTTTAAGAATTTAGCGGCTGTAAGCGTCAGAATGCTTTTAGCATCTGACTCACTTAAAGCAAAACTGCAGAATATCTCTGCAGCAGCTTTTAATTTATATTTGGATATGATTTTGATTTTTAAATTCGAAGATCTCATCAACCGCTTGATGATATCCCCCTGATTTTCGAAAGGATTCCCTTATATTTGCAACAGCTTTCTTGAAAGATGAGAGGCTTAACACATGATCTACGGCTTCACGCAGTTGATTTGCAGTCACGCTTTGCATTTGTAATGTAATGCCTGCTCCGATATTGGCGACTCGCCCCGCAATCATCGGCTGATCCGCGCTTTGTGGGATTACAATTAGTGGAACCCCATAATAGAGACCTTCATTGGTGCTGTTCATTCCACCATGTGTAATAAATAATTTAGTGTGTTGCAGTACATCAGTTTGTGGAACATAATTTTTTACGATGAAGTTATGAGGAATTTCCCCTAGATCAGAAATTTGCGTTCTATTCCCAATAGACATGACAATAGTATGATCAGTGCTCCCAAATGCCTCAAAACAAAGCTTATAGAAATCAATGGCTTGATTAAAGACTGTACCCAGTGAAATGTAAATGGGGTTTGTCCCCTTGATTGCAGTCAAGTCGAAGTTTTCTTGAGTGAATCGCGAAGAGATGGATGGGCCTACAAATTTATAACTTTGGTCGAATGCTTCTCCATATGGTTGAAACTGCCTTGTTGTATAAACGATTGTAAGCGGCGCAGGATTACAAAATACTTCGTAAGGAGAATGGATCTCCACACCGTATTTTTCCTTCACCATTGCCGTCAGGCTTTGAAATTTATCATTTATAGGTTTAACGATTTCTGAAGGGATTTTTATAGATAATTGTTCCAGCATTTTATCGAATGACCCTTTTGTCTGCGCAAAAGAAGTACAAGAGCTGATTGCAGGAAGCTTAAGAATTTGAGCAAGTACACGTCCACAACCAAACATGGAATCATGGATGATGTAATCAAAGTGTTCTCCTTTGATTTGTTCGAGAATGCTTGGTATCACTATATCTGCTGTAAGCAAAAGACCGTTGATTCGTTCGAGCAAATAATCTCTTCCACCCGAGATAAAGGCTTTGATAAATTTTTGATCGTCAAATGTTCTAACTGTTGCTCCCGTCTGCTCAATACGCTCCCGAAAAGCTTCTATAGAAAAGTACACGACCTCTTCGCCCCGCGAAATAAGCTCCTGCACAACTCCAATCGTTGGATTGATATGTCCCTCTGATCCACCATTAATAAATAAAACACGCGCCATTTCTACCACTCCTTGGGTATACTGTTATCTAAATTGCGTAAGAGTAACGGGCACTGTCCCATACTATCGCTGAAATCAAATAACGGAATCAAGTTTATCATAGTACAATACTTGAAAATCTCAAAATTCGGACATCTCTGTTACTGTGGTTGCAGACCATCGTACTGGTTTTTCTTCATTCTTGTGCCCAGTATGATGAGGGCCACATAGATTACGATGGCAATCGAATCTATAAGCGTAGCCGTAAGCCCCGATGTGTCAATCAACGCTGTTACGCCAAGAATTACCATCAGTCGGACGATCAGGATCGCCGCGATCATCCATGCGGCAAAACGGATTTTTGATCGCTCGTTCTGGAATGACATGACAATGAAAGCGAGGCCGAAGACCAGATTCTCCGCCGTGATGACGTGCCAGACATACGTGAATACTGTCCGGGTTTCCACGGATATCGTCTCAATGTCGAGCATCGGCAGCTCAGAGGATTGCCCGTTCCATACGTGCGTGACGGCAAACAGCATCGCAAGGATGCCTGCAGTCAGATAATAAAAATTCCTAACCTTGATATTCACCACAACCTTCCTTGGAAATTCCCGGTTCCTTCTTGTGGATATCCTTGTAAATCTCGCGTACGGTTTCTGCCAGACGCTGGTCACTTTCGTTGTTAAAGTCCCTTAGCGTTTCGGCTGCGAGGTCGAGCAGCCGACTGACCTTTTCCAGATGAGCAATCTTCTTGCGCGTTTCCGCGTTCTTGGCGTCGAGGAAAGCGGCAACCTCCTCACAGTAAGCATGGTCGATATTGTCCATGTTGCGGAAGCTAAACTTCCCCCTGATCTCGTCAAGAGTAAAATCTGCATACTGCATGATCTGAATATTCATCAAATCGATGAGATCGTTCTTCGAATACCTGCGGTACCGATTATCTTCCCGGTACGGCGAGACGATCCCTATCCGGTCATAATACCGAAGCGTATCCTTTGGCATCCCAAGCATCCGCGAAACCTCTTGTATAGAATAAAGTTTTTCCATGAACTCAAGATACCATTGGAGCCAACTCCAATGTCAATTTATTTTTCATTTTTTTGCAAAGAAGTTTTTGAATAACATGTTTGAATGGAAACGGGACAGCTGCGTCTATGCAACTGACCCGTTTTATTTCGTATAAAAATGGATAACTGCCGCCCTCGGCTATTCCATGAAACTATAAGTGCGTTGCCTGCTTCTCTATTCAAATGAACGCATTATAAAGTTTCGCTGTGTTGAGTATGAAAATGGTCGGACTTTGAAGCAAAAAGAACTTTTAATAATAGTATAATTCCTAATATCAGCGCCAAACCACATACCATAAGGCATACGAATTGTAATGAAATCAATTCCGCAATAAAACCAATAATAAGAGTCAACACAATTTGAATTAAGCCTTGTGCAACATCGGCTAAGCTTGAGAACCTGCCCATAATTGAAGCGGGGACATGGTTTTGAACAAAAGTGGTATAACCTGTACCGGCAAAAGACATAAAAAAACCTAATAACACAAAAGAAACAGCAGCAGAAATAAAATTAAAAGAAGCATAAAAAGTGATATAAAACAGAGTTGAAAGTACTGTGCCAACACTCATATACCAGCGGTAAGATATTTTCTTAGCCATTATTGCAGCAACAGATGAACCTGCTAATGCTCCAACGCCTGTTAGACTAATAATCGTTCCATAATCGCTTACCGACAATTGTAAATGTAATCGGATATAAGTGGCTTCCTGTGAATCGACTGAATAGCCAATTATCATAGCAAGTTGAAACAATACGTAAATTATAAAAAAAAGTTTTGCCGTACTAATAAACCTTCCTACGACTTTCCAATCCTCAATAAGAAGTTTCTTAGTCATTGGCTTAACCGATTCCGGGTTTTTTTGGACATTGGGTAAGACAAAGATGATTAAAGCACAGACAATAAAACTTAGTGCATTAAAGATAATACAAAAATCGGCATCCACTGTCATAATTAACAATCCGGAAATCGCAGGTCCAAGCAGAAATGCACCTGAATTTACCATACTCATCATTGAGTTAAGCCTTTGACGATCCGCAGCAGGCACAATCTTTGTTATATAAACAGATGAACTTGGACCAAAAAACGAACCGAACAGGCTAATCATGAAGATCATCACGTATATCATCCAAAGCGAAGAAAGAAACGGAATAATAAAAACGAGACATCCCCGTACAACGTCAACGAAAATCATCAACTTTCTTACATTAACTCGATCTATAATACTACCTGACCAAAGATTCGTAAATAATTGAGCGATCGGCTTAATCACAAACAATCCAGCAACAGCCGCTGCTGATCCCGTAAGATCAAGAATCTTGATGTTAATGGCTACAAAGTATATCCAATTTCCCAAATTTGAAAATCCAATGCCCGACACTAAAAGTAAAGTCGCTTTCCAATTATTCATCATCGACCTCTTATCAGATGAGATTTATTTCCGATTCTGATCATATTGTACTCGCGTATCGCATCTTTTCGCTTATGGAACCATCATTGCTTTTTTCATAATAAAATCATCCATGATGAATCCATTTCCGATATCCGCAATTTGTTCCCGTACGGTCCGGAAGCCTTTTTTCTCATATACTGCGATACTGGATTCGTTATTTCGATTGACCGTCAGCCAAATATAGCTTAGATTCCGGGCTTTGCAGAGCTGCTCCAGGAATGCCAACGCTTGACTGGCATAGCCGCGTCCCCGGTGCTCCCTGCCTATATAAAACTTGCTCAGGAAGAGCTTGCCCTCCTCTTCTCTGACCGACATATATCCGACTGCAGAGCCATTCTGATGGATTAAGTAATATTCATAGCCCTGATGATGGATCTGATCCGTAATCGCTGGGACCGATTGGAACTTTTCAATCATGTAGTCAATCTGCTCGATTGTAATAATGGATACATAATATTCGCGCCATATTATCGCCGCCAATCGTGCCACCTCTGCGATTTCTTCCGCTGTATTTACGTATGGAAACATAAGCTTCATGACATATGCCCGCCTTTTCTGGATTCTCTCGCTTCATACTTTCAATAGATTAGCATAAATTTCAGCAGAAGGTTAGTCACAACTAGGCGAATAGCTGCCGCGCGGCAGCCATTCGGCATTGTGCTGTCGTGCCTCCGCTAATTGAAGTCACGCCGTGAAACTTCAAAAGGGATGGAATCATCACGATAGATGATAAATACATATATATCAATGAACGGGAAAGGTTGATGCGCTTATGTATTATTCTCATCCGTTGACTTCACCCGCTATGACGGCTGCTCCCTTATCTCACAATAACCGGCCATTGATTGAGGTTACAGGGGAAGGAAAGGTTTCAACGGCTCCGAACAGAGCCATTATTGTTCTAGGCGCAATAACGGAAAGCCCGAGTCTTGCAACCGCTCAAAGTGAAAATGCCGCTGCCGTAACAAACGTAATTAACGCCCTGTTAAGCTTAAACATTCCGAGAGAACAAATGCAGACGGTCACTTACAATATCGAAATTCAGTACGACTATGAGGATGGAACCCAAATTTTTAGAGGCTACCGGGTGACGCATCTGCTTCAGATCATGATAGATAGAGTTGAGCAGACGGGACTTGTCGTCGATACGGCTGTCAAGAGCGGAGCCAACTTCGTCTCAAGCATACGATTCACTATAACAAACCTCGAAATATACTATAATCAAGCTCTGTCGACTGCCATTCAAAATGCCGAAAGCAAAGCCAACACCATTGCAAGAACATTAGGTGTAACCTTGGTTAGAACCCCTGTAAAAATAACAGAGGAAACACGGGCTAATGAACCGCCTATCCCCTTTCAAGCCTCGCTGCTCGCAGAAGGTGCAGCCGTTCCGACTCCGATCCAACCGGGGGAACTGGAAATCCGCGCTGTACTAAGAGCTCAGTATACCTATTTTTGATCGTCGTTTCTCTTCAACCCTACTCAATGCCCCAGTGTTAGTTTCATTTCCACATGTTTGTAATAGCAGTTTCGATGTAGACTCTCAAAGTCTTAATGAACGTGCGCATGGCGTATCCTATATATCTGTCGCTGCGGTAGATCAGACAAATGTCCTGAGAAGGCGTAGGATTCCTGAGGTGCACGACTTTGATGCCGGTATTGTGAAGATTATCCAGCAGCATTCTCGGCAGAACACAGGTGCCAGCTCCGCTCTGTACCAACTGGAGGAGGGAGGATAACGTCGTCGTCACCATATGCGGCTGCAGAGTAAACCCTCTATCCATGCAAAAGCGGTCGATCAGCTTGCGGTATTGATGATCGGGTGGGAACATGACCATCTTCAAGGCATTCAGCCTGTCCAAGGGGATGATGCGCTCCGTGGCAAGGGGATCATTCATGCTCACCGCCAATGAGAACTCCTCGTGAAACAGGGGAATTGACGTGAGACGTTCATCGATAACAGGTCCAATGGTTACGCCGACATCGATGCTTCTGTCCAGAATTTGTTCTGTTACTTTCATGGTTTCCAGAAGGGACAGCGAGATGGTGGGATAGGTCTGATGGAAGTTCAGCAGCAAGGCATTAAACATGAGGTCCGCGTCCCCGGGCAGGACGCCGATGGATAGCGATCCGCCTTGCATCTGCTTTAGATCAGCAATGGCGTCGCTCGCTTGCTGCAGATGCCCGAACACGGCAGCACCATGTTCATGAAGAATCGCTCCTGCTTCAGTAAGGACAATTGTTTTTCCCACACGATCGAACAACAGTACCCCTAATTCTTCTTCCAATCTCCTTATTTGCTGGCTGATGTTGGGAGGGCTGACTCCCATTTTTTCGGCTGCTCTCGAGAAGTGAAGCTCTTCACAAATCGCCATAAAATACTGTAATTGTTTTAACTCCATTGCTAACACCTGCTTTCAAATGCATCGCTGAATGCATGGTCAATGATTATGGTCATTCCATCATCTTTCTCAATCAATGAATAATCGTTAACTTATACTTAACGTTCCGGTAATGGCGACTGCATTGATGGAAGATTTCATGAGACCTATACTTGGAACATATCAAGCGCTTCATATCAAAGGAGGAAATCAACATGTCTGAAATGATTCTCAACACGGCAAAAACCGCACGTCAATTGGTGCAGCAGCAGGTGCAGGCCATCCCTGAGGAACTGTTCGACATTCAAACGGCAGGTTTCAACAATACAATCCGTTGGAATGTCGGCCATATGATTTATTGGATGGATAAGTATTCTACCCTAAGCTTCGCCTCCCCGTCGGCCATACCGGACTCGTATGATACGCTGTTTAACTCAGGAACAAAGCCCTTGGACTGGACGTTTGCTCCTCCAACGAAGGAAGAGTTGGTCGAGATGTTAACGGCGCAGACTTCCCGCCTATCTGAGCTGACACCTGAAATGCTGGGCGAGAAGCTTTCAACTCCGTTTGCCTTGGGACCGTTCCAATTCAACACCTCCGGCGACTTGTTAAACTTCAAGCTGATTCACGAAGCTTTTCACCTTGGAACGATATCGAGCCAGCTAAAGGTCCTGACACGCTAACCCATGAAAAACAAGAGTCCTATTGCATGGCGTCTCATCAGTCAGACAGTGCTTAGGAACCATCACTCTTCCGTCAACCATGAGAGGGGCGCTGAACTTATTTGAGACACAGGGTTATTCATCTTATCTAACACATATTCTCCATAACACCTCTTTTCCCCTACCGAGGTACATTACCAGTTAGTTCAATGCCCAGCAGTGCCTCTGTACAAAATCTCAGATTTTTCGAAAAAGCAAAAGGAGCTGGCGCGGCAGCTCCTTCGTTGTACTAGCCCATAAAATTGCGAAGCAGACCAGCCAATTGTTCAGGACGTTCCAAGGCCAGACAATGTCCACAATCTAATGATGCCAGCGTTACGTTTTCTGCGATAAGTCCGGCTACGCGATGAACTTCCCCATCCATGAAATACTCACCTCCTATTGCAATCACAGGCATCGTGAGTTTTCGCTGCATGTTCTTTTTAACGAAAGCCATGTTTTCAAAATCATTGCGATACACTTCGAATATGGGACGCAGACCTCCCGGACCGGCAGAACCGCGAACGACTTCATTAAGGAGCTCCTCTGAAATCGCGCTTGGATCCAAACACTCGTCCCTCATCAATCTGTCCCAAAATTCTCTTTCCTTACCCGAGATTAAAAACTCAGGGACATCAGGCACAGCAAAAAAGATGATATGCCAAAACCAGTGATTGGAATAAACGTTCTCAGGCTTTAAAACGGACCAATCTTCTAATCCGAGACCCGGTAACATCATTTCGGAAAAAGAAAGCTTTTCCACCCTGTCCGGATATTTTCCCGCCAGTGCGTAAGAGAAAGCCGCACCCCAGTCTTCACCATGCACTTTATACGTATTGTAGCCCAATTTTTCCATGAGCTGTGCGAGATCATCTGCAATATTATCCATACTATAGCCGCTCTTTGGTCTTCCAGAGTCCCCAAAACCGCGAACATCGGGTGCAATGACAGTATAGCGGTCAGTCAATAGGGGGATAAGCTTATACCAGTAAAACGAAGTCTTTGGTGCACCGTGCACAAGCAGCAAGGGTTCACCGGAGCCAGCGGTCACATAGTGGAGGCGAACTCCGTTGACCGTCTCACGACCATGGATTACCTTATTCCCGCTGTGATCATACATTTGATTTGGATCAAAATGCTGCTGTATATTCTCAACAACCCCATGATAAGGCTGAGTTTGAAGAAACCGGTTGAATTCATAATTTAAAAAATGGCTCTTTTGGAACAATTGATTCAAAACTACAGGGTTATGGCTGGAAGCGAGAAATTGTCTCACCTGGGTTTCCAATTGACGAAATGCATAATCCCAGGTATCTAAAGATTGCTTTCTTTCATCCGAAACCCCTCTAACTCTATTTATAAACGATATATACCCGGTTCCTCTGGAGCAACCATCTATTATGCTGTTGCAGGTTTGAATAGGATTCTGATTCGTATCTCGATAATTGTTGTACAAACTTATATCCTCCTCATAATGATCATGTAATTAAGCTATGCGGGCAAGTGCCTAGAGGTGAAGCTGTTAATGATTATGCCCATGATCCAATACAAGCAGAGGTTACCACCACGCTAAGGAGTTCTTGTCATTCAAATTTGGCAAAAACTTTATCCCATAACGCAAAAAATCCGCGATTTACGCGGCCTTTAACGAGATAATGCTTATGTCATCCGACTATTTGGATCGATTTTAGATAAACAGGCGCTGACGCTGATACCCTAAGCTTGCAGGAACAAAAGGACTGCTATTTGAACATGGAGGATAAATAAAAAGCTGCTGCTGCATAATTCGCTATCCCAGGCACCAAAATATGCACAAAGCAAGAACCGGGGTTTCAATGAGAATTACAGCTGCCTTTAAAAAAGGTGTTGTTCCCCGTTTCATTATCATTAACTTTACCATTTTATTTAAATATTCTTTTTAAATAAAAAAAGCATCCCTCTTTACAAAGGAATGCTTACAAGGGTATAACTACCCGTACTGAAATCAATCTTCCCGTCTTTTCCTCTTTTCTACATTAACCTGCTATTGACGGACAGCAATCCCTCTGCAACTAAATCCTTGAGATATTAACTCCGCCACTCCGCTTGTTTGAAGACCAAGCGTATGATGAAACCGGTTGGTGTCGGCCAATTGCTGTATCTCCTGCGTCTACCGCGGACCAAAACGCCTCTCGACAGGCTCCAGCCTTCCATTTTTTTGGAATTCAACCATCCATCCCGGATATTCGGGCGGAAGTGTGCTTACCTCATTGAGAAGCCGAACTTCTTCATCGGTCAGCTCCAGATTCTCGGCAGCCAGATTTGCCTCAAGCTGGTCAAGCCGCTTCGCGCCAACAAGAACGGAAGTTACGACGGGTCTGGTCAACAGCCACGCCAAAGCGACGACGGCCGGGGTTGTTCCATGCGCCTCCGCAATGGGTTTAAGGGTGTCAATAATGTTCCAGGCGCGCTCCTTGTCCACAATCGGAAAATCGGCTGCCGACCGGCGTGAATCTTCCGCCTTTTGGTTGTGACGGTCGTAACGGCCTGACAGCAGACCGCCAGCAAGCGGACTCCAGACCAGCAAACCCATTTTTTTCGCTTCCAGCATCGGTGCCAGCTCACGTTCCAGATCACGGCCGGCGAGGGAATAATAAGCCTGAAGCGTTTCAAAACGGGCCATGTTTTTATGTTCCGAAATACTTAGCGCATCTGCAATTTTCCAGGCCTGCCAGTTGGATACTCCAATGTACCGGACTTTCCCTTGTGTAACCAAATCATCCAGCGCCCGCAAGGTTTCTTCAACAGGAGTCAAGAAATCATCGAGATGGATTTGGTAAAGATCGATATAATCCATTTGCAGCCGCTTCAAGCTGGCATCCACGGCATCCATGATATGGCCTCTTGAAGCTCCCACATCATTGCGGCCCTGTCCGACCCGCATAGCTGCTTTGGTAGCTACTACGACATCTTTCCGCGTTATCCCCAGGTTGCGAAACGATTGGCCAAGCGTGATTTCGCTTTCGCCATCGCTATAAACATCGGCTGTATCAAAGAAGTTGATGCCGGCATCCACACTCTTTTTTACCATCTGCTCCGCTTCTTCTTGCCCGACTGAACCGACAAATTTATATATCCCCTGGCCGCTGCTGAAGGTCATGGCGCCCAACGCGAGCCGTGATACCAGTAAACCTGTATTGCCGAGTTGCTTGTACTTCATTTGGAATAGCCTCCTTGTTCTCAAAAGAGTAACGTATTTAGCTGGGGAACGATTCATCAAAAGCTGCTTAATCTTTCCCTGACACAAGTTATTATAGTAGCATTCCCGTTTGGAACGATAGTTCATTCATACGGATTTTCTGCCTAATCATCCTGAATCGCAGATTGAGAAATGTTGAACAAGGAGGGACATGCTACAAAAAGCCGTTCATAGAACGAGCGATCAGACTCATTGCTTTTCTTATTCTCCCATGTTTAAATATTGCCTAAGAATACAAACGAAAGAGGGACAAAAGGAATGAACAACAATCAGGCAGATGTGAAGGTGATCCTTAACCGGCTGCTTGTCACAGGCATGCAAATTCCTTTCAGCGCGAGGATTATGCAGACGGCGGTCCCTTTTTTGACTGTTTTAAAGGAAAGCAGCCCTACCTTGTTATCTCATGGAGTCCTCAAGCCATCCCTTTGTATCGTTTTACAGGGAAGAAAGAAGCTGCAGATTGGCCCAAAGGTGATTGAATATGAAGCGGGAGACTTTCTGGCCGCAAGCGTAGATATGCCGGTCAACGGACAGGTGACGGAAGCTGCGGCTGATTCGCCATACATGGCTTTACGGATCGAGCTTACTCCGGGAGAAGTAGCCGCCGTCGCTGCGGAAGCCGATTTGGTCCCCCGTCCGCAAACAGGATTGAAGCCGGGTATCTTTGTAGGAAAGCCTAGCGTGGAAGTATATGAAGGTTTTGAAAAGCTCCTCCGGCTGTCGTCAGACGCCAGAGCGGCCAATTACCTCGCTCCTGCCGTGAAACGAGAGATTATTTACCGCTTATTAGACGGTGAAGAAGGGGCGCTTTTTTATAATAACATGTTATTGCATCAGGAAGCTTCCGGCATCAGCAAAGTGATTGACTGGATCAAGGCCAACTTCGACAGCCCCTTCACGATTGAGGAACTGGCCGAACTGGGGAATATGAGCGCCTCGAATTTGCACTATAAATTCAAAGAAGTAACCGCTATGGCCCCATTGCAGTATCAAAAGCGGCTTCGGCTTCAGGAGGCGCGCAGACTGCTGCTTGACGGGGTCAATGTGACAGAAACGGCGCTGCGCGTCGGTTATCAAAGCTCGACGCAATTCAGCCGTGAATATAAAAGACTGTTTGGGCTTTCGCCGTTGCAAGATATTCGGACAATAATCCATGAGGGCCGGCGGCATGCAGAGAACGGATAACGTCGGCAGGTCAGTTGGTCAGTTGGATTCGCGTGCCGAAGCAGCTCCTTCGTCAATTGTGTGCAGAAGCTGACTTTCGAACCGGAGCGAACCTTCTCAAAACTACTTCTGCTGTTGTTGTCATATTGATTTCACTTTTTCTCCTATTCACCTATTCACTGAGTTCGCCGGTCCGAAAACCGGAGCTAATTTTGATGTTGACAGCTGCTCGCCAAGACCGAAATACTCACAGAAATTCATAATCATCGGGTTCCATTTCGAAGGATCGACATAGTTTGAGTTTGCGTCCATTAGAAGATCATCTTCGATATGAACTTTTTCGATGCGTACTTCAATGGCGACAAGGGAACTTGGTTCTTCGAAGGGATGCAGCTTCACAAACTTGGCTTCCATATGGACGGGGCATTCTTTGACGCGCGGTGCTCGAACGATTTGTGACGGAAGCCGGGTTAACCCTGCGATGCCGAATTTATCTGCTTCATGCTGATAGCCCCTCATTGCTTTGGATTCTGGCACCGGATTGCGGCCTGTTAACAGGGTCAGCCGATCAACCGCGGGAATCAAGTCAATGGACGGCAGATTAAGCACACACTCGTGTTCACGGATCAAATTCTGAACTGTCTGTGACTTGCTGCTGAGCCCGAGCATACACGATTGATTGAGCCACCAGGCAGAGGACATAGGAGCCAAATTGGGCGTCCCGTCTTCGTTGATCGTACTAATAAGCACGACAGAGGAGCCAAAGTACAGAATTTTGGGTTCGATTACCGTATGCATAACAGCTTCACTTCTCCCTGGATCAATTTTTAATTAATGTATCACAAACCTTTTAAGTGTTATACGGATATAGAATAAGACAGCAAGATTGCAAAGGTGCAAATTCCTGACAGACAGCGATTTAGTTTTAGCCTGGGCGCTCGAAGATAATGTATTCGCGATTGACTGCCCGGTCCCTTAATGAACAAAAAAAAAGGAGCTGCCATAAGGCAAGGCTCCTCCGCTAACGTGACCAGTTATCGCAATAAACTATCGCTCGACACAATACATATCCGCTATGGATCGTCTACACTTAGTTGGACAGAAAAAATAAGGGCTTGTAGAATGAACCTATCATTATGAAGGAGCGGATCTCTACAATGCCAAAACAAGAACGACGTACCTTTACTCCAGCATTCAAAAAACAACTGGTGGAGCTCTATAAAAATGGGAAGTCCAGAGCGGCGATTGTGGAGGAATATGACCTCACAGCCTCTGCTTTAGACCGCTGGATCAAACAAGATGAGACAAGCGGTTCCTTCAAGGAGAAGGACAATCGCTCGTCAGACGAGAACGAATTGATCGCTTTACGAAAAGAGAACCAGCGTCTGAAAATGGAAGTGGATATTTTAAAGCAAGCAGCGCTGATCATGGGACGAAAGTAGCTATCATCCGGAATAACCGTGATAAATACTCGGTATCAGCAATGTGCGACGTCCTGCAAATTGCAAGAAGTACGTATTACTACGACGCGAAAGAACAATTGAACGAAGACGATATAACCGAAGCGATTGTAGAGATATTCCACAATAACCGAAAAGCTTACGGTACACGAAAGATTAAGGTTAAGCTCCAGGAACGCGGAATCGTCGTTTCCAGACGTAGAATTGGAAGGATTATGAAAGAGCAAGGGCTAGTCTCGACCTACACAGTGGCTCAATATAAGCCCCATAAAACCACTCCTAATGAAGCAACAACAGAGAATGTTTTGGGCCGCGAATTCGAGCAGGAGGAAGCAAAGCGCTTCGTTGTCAGTGATCTGACTTATGTGAAGGTTCAGAACAGGTGGCATTACATCTGTGTGCTGCTCGACTTGTTCAATCGAGAGATCATTGGCCACAGTGCAGGTCCGAATAAAGACGCTGCTCTGATTTCCCGCGCCTTTGCGAGCGTCCAGGGCGATTTGCGTTATATTCAATGGTTTCATACGGACCGTGGCAGCGAGTTTAAAAATCAAAAGATAGACGAGCTTCTAGGTACCTTTGAAATCGGCCGATCTCTAAGTGCGAAAGGCTGTCCATACGACAATGCTGTAGCCGAAGCCACCTACAAAATCATGAAAACAGAGTTCGTAAACCAGATGAACTTCCAGAGCCTTCGTCACTTGGAACTGGAATTAAACGATTATGTTAATTGGTTCAACAAGCATCGCATTCATGGAACATTAGGCTATATGACGCCTATTCAGTATCGCCAAGAAGCCCTTAAAAAGGTTGTCTGATTTACTGTTGACAATCCACTATTCGCTCAGTAAAATATCGATAACCTTCTTCGCTTCTCTTACAGACAGGGATTCCTTATCCTCCCAAGCGTATGTTATCAGTGCTTTCCATAACGCCCAGCCTCTTGCCCTGTTTTCCGTTTCAACATCAAGGCCTGTAGATTGAAGAAACACTTTCCTGCTTTTGTCATCAAAAAATGTCCATGCCATGGTTAATTCTACTGCAGGATCGCCAACTGCCATTATGCCAAAATCAATTACACTTGACAATTTGCCGTTCTTGACAAGAAGATTTCCTGGATTGATGTCACCGTGAATCCAAACAGGCTTTTTTGTCCATTCGGATGCTGTTGCTTGATGCCATATTTTTAGGCAATTTTCTGCATCTGCTAACCCCCCCAGAGTTTCAAGGGCTGCTAAAGTCCAATCGTTGAGTACAGTTAGAGAACAACCTCTAAAATAGTTATGCTCCCCACCTGCAGGACCATTCGATGCGTCGATTGTTTGAAGCTCCTTTATAAACATAGAAAGATCTACGGCAAATTCATTAATATCTGAGATATTGTCATGCTTTAAGGTTTCTCCGTCAATCCACCTGTTAACTGACCAGTAAAAGGGGTAATCTTCGCCGGGCCTTCCTTTTGCCAGAGGAACAGGAATAGGCAGCGAAAGATGAGGTCTTAGCTCTGGCAGCCATTGCGCTTCTTTCTCAACCTGCGGAGCGTGACCTTCGTCTCTAGGCAGCCTCACACTCATCTCATCGCCCAAATGAAATGTAAAGTTGTCATATCCACCTTTTTCAACAGGCTTGACAGGTAAGTCTGCCCATTGAGGAAATTGCTTTCTTATTAGCCTGCGTACTAAATCGGTATTTATTTTGTCAACACTAAAAGACATATAGGTCCCTCCGTATTTTGGTATTTGCACGGAAGGGATCAGTGCAAGCTATTATCCCTTCCGCACCTCGAATGTCAATGTATGGCCAGCGGCTTTAATGGTTCTCACGATAATCACTCGCTTTCTAAAAGGATAAGTTCATATTATCCCAGAGGAAATATTGTGGCAATAGTCATGTATGATGTATTCAACATTCATCGTAACTGTCCGTTACTTAAACATACGAAAAAAGGAGCTGCCGCGCGGCAAGCTCCTCGCTAACGTGCCTCTTATAAATTCATATTACTTGGAAGAAGACCGCCATCTCCGGCGTGTCTTGTTCTTTAGACCCCGTGCTCCGAGAATGCCAATAGAGCTGGAAGTGAAAACCCCTGGAAACGAAGGAAGCGCAGCGGAAACGAAAGCAACTTTGAACCCAGCTTGGTTGCTGGTGACAGCTGATCTGAATATGGCTGTGAATTTGCCCTTGGAATCCGTAATCGTAATGCCAGGAATAACGGCGCCAAGCGTGCTGTCGAGTACGGAGAAGATGACGACGATTCCGGCAGCAGCCCGCCCTTTAACGAGTACTTGTCCCGAAAGAGTCGAGGATTCGCCAGCTTGTATTAAGCTTGGTACCGCAATCATATTAATAGATGCTATTTTCCGTTTTGTTGAATAATCCCCCACCATAAACACCCCCGTTTGCCGAGACATCATATGACAATATATGAAAATAGCAATGATATGGTGTGGGCTAATCCAAGAGATTGGAAGAGCATGCCAAAAAGAACCCTGGATTAAAAGAGTTCTTATCGCCATATTGGATTATCATCCGGCATTTTTATAGTAATCTTTTCTATCTTTTTTCCCGGAATAGAAACCTCAATTCAGCCTTAACGATGCAACTACCGGATAATGATCTGAAGGATAGCGACCCTCATACTTCTTGCGATTAATAAGGACGGATGCGATTTGAACCTCTTCCGTGACATAAATATAGTCGATTGGTTCTCCGATTTCGCCGCCCTCAAAGCCATGATAGGTGCTGCCAACCTCCTTCTCAGTCAAAGCAGCGTATACATTGATCAGATTCGTATCATTCAAGATCGTAATGACATCGCTTTCAGGATAACTGTTAAAGTCACCTGCCAGGACGGCATGAATTCCTTTCTCTCTGCATAAGCCGCCTATCCGCTGCATAATAAGCTGGATGCCTTTCGTTCTCGCCTCCGTACTCACATGATCCAAATGGGTGTTGAATATATATAAGCGCTTCCCGCCTTGCATTCCGAGCTGGACCCATGTACAGATCCGCGGACAGGCCGTATTCCAACTCCTAAAGCCAAGCTGTTCGGGATACTCCGATAACCCGAAAGTACCGCTTTGTAAAACTTCCAGGCTGCTTCGGAGGTAAAAGATTGCGTTGTGCTCGTCTTCTTGCCCGCCTTGCCGCCCTTCTCCTACCCAAGCATAATCAGGCAGCAGCCTTTCCAGTTCCTTCAGCATCGCGTAGGATCCTTCTTGCGTGCAAATAATCGATGCACGAGATTCATGAATGACCTCAGCCACTTCCGAAACGCGGTTCGGCCATGCATTTGCACCGTCCTGTTTGACATTGATGCGAAGATTAAAGGTCATGACTTTTAATTCCATTCCTTTGCCTCCTATTCATGCGTGCCCTATAGAATGATCAAATATAATCTACCATAAGAAACGCATTCGGATAACAAAAAGAATTATAATTCCTCCAATGCGTAGACGGCAGCGGAAGCAAACTGTATGTTCATTGGCGTGTTGTTCAAATGATCCTGATCGTATATGACGTCAACGAGCGGGATTTGTATGAGCTTACTCGCTTCATGGGAGACGCATCTTTTTAATTTCAATGGCACTTACTCAAATCACCAATGCTTTTCCATGGCTTCTTCACATCGAAAAAAGCCATTTCTTGAATAAAACGGCACACTTTCGCTATTTGGCCAAAGGATAAGAAACTCTACGCTGTTCTCTTTTGACCACTGTTCCATAGCGATATGAATCTTGGTACCGATACCTTGACTTCTAAATAGAGGGCGAGTATAGACGTTGGTAACATATCCGAAATAAGGGTCCGGAGACTTGCCAGGCTTCGGTACTTTATGTATTAGTTGCAAATACATATGCGATACTATATTTTTTTCAACCTCCGCAACCCAAATGTACCAATCTCCGCCTTTTATCGCTTTTATCAAAAATTCGCTACAAATCATGTGAAACCCTTCAAAGCTCGCTATACCTTTGCTGTGCTCGTCTTCTGAGAATTCCCAACGCATTTGAACAAGTTCATCAACATCGTCTAAAGTAGCCAAACGAACTATTGCCATAATTGTCACCCCTTTGGGATTTGTATGTCTTCAATGTGTAACTCATAAAATAGTAACTACTTAAAATAGTAACTACTGAATACCCATGTTTAATTTACCAAATTTGTGATAAAATTTCATTGTAAAAATCTCGGATATGGGCAGGAGGTTCTACATGAAAGGTTTCAAGAAAAATACGTTTATTCTGTTGTGCGGTGCCATGATTGCTGCTGTGTTATTTACTTTAATAGGGATGAAAGAAGTCCATGCAGCCGGTCAAGGCATCCATTGGGAGAATCCTTATTATGGGGTAACCGAAAATGACGGCTTTGTCACGCTGACATTGAAGCGTTCAGATGTTACGAGAAGTGCTTCGGTAAACTATGGGACTTGTTATGCAAATACTTCGCCCGCGGAACCCGGAGCCGACTACGATGCTGAATCTTCCCAAGGTTCAGTAACGTTTAATCCGGGGGAGGCCTCGAAGACAATTACCATCCCGATCTATGATGATTCTATTGAGGAATTCACTTATGCGGGTGTAAATATCTACCGTGGCGAGGTGTTTTGCATGCAGTTGGATAATAGTGATTACGATCCCGAAACCTATATATATATCTGGGATAACGATTCCGACAAACCTGAACCCGCAGGCAAACTAACCATTTATGAATCCTATGCTTCGGTAAGCGAAGATAGCGGTTATATAAGCATTCTGTTAACGCGCAGAGACGGCGCGAATGGTCGAATTACGCTTGATTATACGACCTTCAGTGAGGATGAAGGAGATGAAGCCTCTTATCCTAGTGCATCGCCAGGAGAAGACTACTTGCCGGTAAGCGGTACGCTGGTGTTTGAGGATGGGGAATACTGGAAGAGAATTGATATTCCTATTCTCAATGATCGTGAATACGAAGACGGGATTGGGGAAATATTCCATTTTAAAATCAGTAATCCAACTGGTGGGTCATCAATCGATAATTCCTCCACTTCCATCACTATTGTTGGAGACGATGACGATATTCAGTATCATAATATCCTGTTGTTTAACGATAGCGATCCTTTTGGCAATGTAAACGAAAATGAGGCTTATTATTCCGTGACAGTGAACAGGCAGTATCCTACAGACGGAGAGATCAGGGTTCATTATGAAACCCAGGACGGCTCTGCTCAAAGCGGACTCGATTATGAAGCGGTTACCGGCCTATTAATTTTCGCGCCTGGCGAAACGTCAAAGACGATCCGGATCCCAATCTTTGAAGATCCATTCGTAGAAGGGCCTGAAAGCTTCCAAATTGTGCTGGAAGAAACCGGTGAGGGAGATCCCGTCGTCATTCCATATACCCACGAGGTGTCAATCTTGGACAATGATGAGTATGCGAGCGTCCAATTCGCATCTGCTGTCATATATGAACTGGAAGAATCCAAAGCTGTCAACGTCAAGATGGTCCGATCGGGTACAAGCAAAGGAGCAGTTACCGTATCCTATTTCACCCTATCCAAGACGGCAAAGGAAGACATCGACTTTATCAAATCCTATGGTCGGGTGACATTCGCAGATGGTGAAACCAGCAAGAGCCTTCGTATTCCTATCGTGGACGACGCTTTGATCGAGTACCGGGAATCATTCGGCATTATTCTGGGTCCTTATCAAAATGTGAGCATAGGAGCCATTGCGGAAACAGAGGTTGTCATTTACGATCAAGACCATCTGAAAACAACAAAATAAGCTGTCAGGACACGCCCTCAAACGAGATGCGTGTTTTTTGTTTTATCAGGACTCTCGTAAATTCGCCGCCTTACCCGCCTAAATTATTGATCTGCTCCATCAACCGCGTAATCTCAGTCAGCGTCTGAACAATCTGGGAATCTTTAACCGCCTGTACAGCCGGGTTGTCGTTCAACAAGCTGTTCAAAATCTGATCGATCTCCTGCTGGAGCGCAGCGTTGTAATTCTGCAGCTTGGCATGGAGGTCCTCAGCAATAGCAGGTGCTTCCAGTGCGTTGAAATCCGTCACCCGCTGCTTCATGGCTTCCAGCTCTGCCACCAGCTTTTCCTTTACCTCCGGATCGTTCGCTGTCTGCTGCGCCATGTCGGGCAGCTTCCGGGCAAACTCGGCAGCCTGATCCACATACGTTGTCGCTTCGCTTGTATAGTTCACAGACTGGTCGATCTGCTCCACCACCGAACAACCCGTCAGGATCGCAATGGCCGCCAGAAAGAGCGCAAGCTTCATTTTCATCTCGGCATCAACTCCTGTTCATCTACTTGTTTATACTTCCCATACCCTAAATACGTTTCACAAAATCGCTCTTGTCATTCCTCGACGAGATAAGGATACCTTTACTTTTATTACCGCCAGCAATATCAGAAGAAGTCAAACAAGCCTTAGTCCGGTGGAATACCGAACCAAGGCTTGTTTGTGATTTCATTATATAATTGTCTGCTTGACGTGGTAAGTGCTCCGAAAGTAGATGGATCTACTTTCGGAGCAGCTCCCTGCTTTTATCCTGTTACTTTCCATCTACAAACGGTTTATCCTGCGAGACGGCCAGCTGGTAGAGATAGACATCTGTTCCATCCCCGATCGCATAGTTGAGAACCCGCTTATTCACCGGCACGAGTACAGCACGATAGAGTGTCGGGAATACAGGAATCTCCTCAACCATCAACTGCTGCCATTTCTTATAAATATCCTGGCGAACCTTCACGTCGAACGCTTCTTTGGAAATGCCTGCGGCAAGCAATTTATCCTGTTCTTCGTTCGCAAACCGCGGGAAGTTATAGATGGCGTCGCGTCCATAAAGTCCTGAAGGATCAACGTCGATGCCTACTGACCATGCGCCCTGGTATACATCTACCTTCGGATCGTCTTCGCCGTTCGCGCCAACCCGGTCATAGAAGGTGTTGAATTCGACCATTTCAAGCTGAACGTTTAATCCGATTGCTTTCCACGATTGCACATAGTAACGCGCTAACGGTTCTGCGATATCGCCGCCAGTCATGGAAATGAAGTTAATGACCAGTTCACTTCCGTCCGGATTGGTTCGGTAATCGCCGTTTAGTTTGTACCCGGCGTCGTCCAACAGTTTTTTGGCCGCCTCCGGATCGTATTTGACGCCTGGATTTGTGGCATCGTGATACTCAGGATGAGAAGGCGGAATCAGCGTCGTGGCGTTCCAGCGCAGACCATGATAGAACTGTTTGCCCACCTGATCGTTATCTACGGCAAGCCACATCGCTTTCCGCAAATTCACATCGGCCATTTTCGCCTTATCATCCGGAGCGACCTTTCCTGCCGCCGCATCCCATTTCCCCAGCTTAAAGCCGATGTACGTATAAGCACGATCGATTGTACCCAGAAACTCTACGTTTGTCATATCCGCATTGTCCGGGTACTGGTCAACCGGGAAGGAATCGACGAGATCAACTCCGCCGCTTTCCAGCTGCTGAATGACGGTGGTCGGATTAATGACCTTGAGGACTACTTTATCCAGGCCAGGCTCGCCGCGCCAGTAATCCGGATTTTTGGTAAAAACGACCGATTCGCCAGGTACGATGCTTTCGATCTTATACGGTCCGAAGCCAATCGGCTTCTCGCGCACTTCAGGCGATGAGGAAATTTTCTCGACAGGTATATTGCCGAAAATATGTTTCGCAAGCGGATAGCTCCAAATCCCTCCGGTTAATAGGGAAGGCGTAGATTGAACATACGTAATCTTCAGCTGCTTCTCATTAAGCACTTCAATACCGGAGATCGTTTTCGCTTTGCCTTCATGGTATTCCGTCATGCCGACGATATTGGTGAAGCTGGAATCGTAACGCGGACCATCGTATTTCGGATTGCCGATCACCTCGTGCGCGAACAGCCAATCCTCGGCGGTAACCGGCTTGCCATCCTGCCAATTGACATTGTCTTTGATGGTGAACGTAAAGGTGCGTCCGTCTTCCGACGCTTCATATGTAGCTGCGCCGTCATTCGTATACACATAGCTCTCATCCCAGGTCAGCAGCCCTTCGTCAAACCAACTGAGTACCTGCGAGTCCGGGTCGCCGGAATAGAAATTCCAGTTCAGCGTCCCTTCGAAAGGCGTATCGGACACGAGACCGAATGTGATGGAACCCCCTTTTATCGGTTCGCCTTCATTTTTCTTCACGTTGCTGAAATCATCAATCGAATAGAGGCCGTCATCTTCAGCCGGCTTTTCACTCTCAGCAGGAGTTGTGCTGTCCTCCCCTTCAGTTGGAGCCGTGCTGGCCTCCTCCTCAGTCGATGATGGGGTGTTCGTCTCATTACTGTTCCCGTTGTTGGAGCAGGCGCCGAGCATTAGCGCAAACACAAGAAGCAGCGGCATAAATACTGACCTTGTCAATCCTGGTTTCTTCTTCAAACGATCTCCTCCTAATAAATTGAATGCCTCTTTACCCTTTCCTCTGTCTTGCGTCCGTCGCGCGCTTTAACGCTTGACCGACATTGTTTATGCAAAGCATCAGCACCAGAATCAGTATCGATGCAGGTAACCAAATCCACCATCTGAATTCCAGCGTCTGCGGGTTTGTGGCATAGCTGACCAACGTACCCAGGCTGGGCGTGCTTTCGGGGAAGCCGAACCCCAGGAAGGACAAGCCGGATTCCAAGCCGATATTGGCCGCCAGATTCAAGGTCATCGTAACGATAATAATGGAGCTCAGATTGGGCAGAACTTGCAAAAACATAATCTTCAGATGCGAGGATCCCACCGTTCGCGAAGCTTGCACATACTCCAGCTCTCTTTCCTGCAGCGCTTTGGAACGGATTAATCTGGCGATACCCATCCAGAGGAAGGCGGTCATAATAAGGGAGAACGAGACGATGCCGTAATTCGGGACCGCAGTAACGAATGCAATGACAACCATTAAGGTTGGAAGGATCATAAAGAAATCCACAAATCGCATAAAAAGGTTATCGATCAAACCGCCAAAGTAGCCGGATGCCAGCCCGATCAGAATGCCGATCAATCCGGTAAGCAGCGTTACGATAATGCCAATCGATAAGGAATTCCGGGTCCCGATAATGAGCTGGCCGAACACGTCGCGTCCGCCATAATCGGTGCCCAGCCAGAATTCCGCGGAAGGCGGCTGATTCAGCGCGAACAGGTCTACGGTAACGATTTGCTCTTGATCCAATACAATGGAAACGCCGTAGACGATCAAGATGACAACGCCCAGAAAAATCAGTGAAGCGAAGGCTACCTTATCCCTAACGATTTCCCGCCACAGAATTTTCCAGCTGGACGGGCTCTTCTCCACTTCCTGCGGCGCAGGTGCCAACTGTGGCGCCGGTTTGTTCGCATATGCCTGTTCCATTCCATTCACCTCATGGTCCCGAGTTCTTATTTAATTCGAATGCGCGGATCTACGAAACTTAAGATGATGTCCGAAAGTAAAGCGCCGATAATGGAAGCTGCGCCGTATAATAACACCACTGCTGTAACTACGCTGAAATCCCTCAAGGAAATAGAGCTTAAGAAGAGCTGCCCCATTCCCGGATAACTGAAGATACTTTCAATGAATACCGTGCCTCCGATCAGACCGGTAATTTCATAGCCGAAAAAAGCGGCGATCGGCAGTAACGAGTTGCGTAAAATATGCCGGTTATAGACGCGGGACTCCGAAGCCCCTTTCGCTCTGGCGGTTATAATGAAATCCTTCTGCTTCGTATCGATGATTTCGCTTCGCAAATACTGTACGGTCGCAACCGTTGTAATTAACGCCATGGATAAAGCCGGAAGCAGAATGTGATATACTTTGCTCATCGCATACGCAAGGGTGTCCGGAGCAGTGCCAGGCGTGACGCTCCCTTCGGTCGGGAACCAGCCGAAATGAAAACCGAACAGCCACAGCATCAATAGCCCGAAAATAAAAAGCGGAGCCGCAAAGCCCAAGTAGGTATAGCCCGTAATCGTACGGTCGGCCCAGGTATCATGATAACGGCCGCTTATAATGCCGAGCGGAATCGCAATTAGATAGGTAAGCACAAGAGTAAGGAGAGATAACCAAATCGTGTTCATCATCCGCTGCCCGATTAAGTCGGAGACCGGCATTTTAAAGCGGAAGGACTGTCCGAAATCGCCTTGCAGCGCCTTTACAATCCAATCCCAATACTGAACATACCATGGATTATTGAGGCCAAGCCTCTCCCTCTGTGCATCCAACGCCGCCGGATCGATACTCGGATCAAGTAAGCCTGTCAGCGCATCTCCTGGCATCGCTTTCGCGAGCAGGAAGACGAGAATGCTTAACAATAAAATTTGGGGAACCATAATGATCAATCTTCGCGCCGTAGTCTTCCACATCGCCGTCACCCCTTCTCAGGCAAAGCCGCCAGATGCGTCTCTGAAATGGGCCGTAACGGGAATGCCAAGCCGTCCGCATCAAAATATTGGTCATAGGCCTGTTCATATTCCGCCTTTACGGCCTGACGAAACTGATACAGCCGCTCCCGCTTTGAGGGATCCATATCCGGTATTGCCGTTATAAGGCGTTTTGTATAAATATGCTGCGGATTCTCAAAAATATCTGCCGTCGTGCCCTGCTCGACGCAGCGGCCCTTGTACATAATTCCGATATGATCGCACATATGCCTGATAATCCCCAGATCATGACTTATCAATAAATAGGTAAGCTTTAATTGCTTCTGAATATCCTGCAGAAAATTAAGCACCTGTGCCTGTACGGATACGTCAAGCGCCGAGACCGGTTCATCGGCTATAATAAGCTTCGGCTTCAAAGCAATCGCTCTTGCAATGCCGATCCGCTGCCGCTGGCCTCCTGAGAATTGATGCGGATATTTATGTATCATTTCCGGGCTTAAGCCGACCTGCTCCAACAGCTGCTGCACCTGGCGCTTCTCTTCCTGCGCGGACAGCTTCTCAAAATTACGCAGCGGCTCGGCGACAATATCGAGAACCCGCTTCCTGGGGTTTAAAGAGGAGTAAGGATCTTGAAAAATCATTTGAATGTCCTTGCGGAAGCCGGGATGGCTTCGCAGCCCGCCCCCAAAGATGGGTTGTCCTTCGAAGAAAACCGTTCCTGACGTAATAGGATTTAAACCGATAATCGCACGGCCAGTCGTTGTTTTCCCGGAGCCTGACTCGCCGACAAGGCCATAAGTTTTCCCCTGTTCAATGGACAGATGGATACTGTCTACCGCTTTAATCGATCGAAGCTTTCGGTTGAAAATCCCGCCGCGCACCGGAAAATGGACCTTTAAATCCCTTACCTCAAGTAATGGCATGCTGAGAACCCTCCTCTTTATGATTGGGGAAGTGAAAGTTCTTGTAGCAGGTGCATCTTACAAAATGATCTGGCTCGATCTCATGCATGCCGGGCTGCTCCTCATGCGCAGATTCAGCGATCCAGGGAATTCGCGTTCGAAAGCGGCAGCCCTGACGGGGAAGATTTTGCAGAGGCGGAACAATCCCTTGAATAACATGGAGCTTCGATTTCGCTTCTCCAGCGGATGGTATAGACTGGAGCAGCGACCTTGTATAAGGATGGCGGGCATCAGAAAGGAGGGTGTAAATATCGGCGATCTCGACAATTTGTCCAGCATACATGACCGCCACGCGGTCCGCCATTTCGGCAACTACGCCCAAATCATGGGTAATCAGAACTACTCCTGCCTCGCTGTCCTCTTTCAACCGTTTAATGAGCTCAAGGATTTGCAATTGTATGGTGACATCAAGGGCCGTTGTCGGCTCGTCGGCAACCAGCAGCTTCGGATCGTTCGCAATCGCGATGGCGATTACGATCCGCTGCCGCATTCCGCCGGACAACTCATGGGGAAACAGCCCGTAGGTATGCTCCGGGCGAGGAATGCCCACTTTCGCCAACAGGTCAATAACCTTGCGTTTTCTTTCCTTAACCGAACATTTCGGATGATGGAGGAGAATGACCTCGTCGATCTGGGAGCCGACAACCATGAGCGGATTTAAGGCCGATAAGGGGTCCTGAAAGATCATGCCCAGTTCATTGCCGCGCAGCTGGTTCAGCCTGGAAGGAGGAAGATGAGCAATATCTTGTCCTTTGTAAAAAATACTCCCCTCGATCCTCGCCCTCGTATGCAGTCCCATAATCGAAAAGGCCAGCGCGCTCTTGCCTGAACCGGACTCGCCTACAATCGCCAGAATTTCATTCTTTCTCACCGTCAGGGATACATCATCTACGGCTGCATAATAATCATCTGAAATGCGGAAGGAGGTTGTCAGGTGTTCAATTCTCAATAATTCTTCATTCACTATAATCCCCCTAACCGTAAAGGAAATAAAATATTATTCATCGAAATATCTGAAAATATAAATCTAACATTATTATGATAGATAACAGAACATAGAACTTCCACATTTTCCTTAATCATATGCCATATCTTAATGCTTGATTAATCTACTGTCAAGTATTAACAAATTAGACAATGTACGATTTAATTCGACATGACTATATGGTTATTCAATCCATAACAACACAAAAATAGGACATTAGTCTTGAAAGGCATGATATTCCCGGTCCTTTCAAACCAGAACCATCTCCGGCAGTTCACGATTCAATGAACAATAGATCCTGCTGCGCATTACTTTACTTTTCTTTTCTCCGCAGCGTTGGCGAGAACCCCTTCGCTTAGGAGAAATCGTCGATAAAAACGCCTAAAACAAGCATTGCAAAGACTTCATCCGCCCTAATAGCGTGATATAGCAAACAATATGTTATATACAACTAGTAACTTAAATGCTAATATTGTTATAATATTCAAAGAGGGATGACCCTATAAATGGAAATTAATGTTTTTTCTCATCCTTATGGTTAACAAATTTCGAATTAAGCGTTTTCAAACCCTCGTACAAACATTTCCTACACGCCGCACTTCATCTCGATCGCTTCATGCCCAGACATAAATGGGGATTTTATTAAAATTCCTGAATAAAAAAATCTAACATGCTTCCAATATACAAAGTGATAAAAATAAGAAAGAAAGCAATTATATTAAGCATCAATACTGTACGGTCTAATTTGGATGTTGTTTTTCTAAGCGAAAGAATAGAAAGAACAATGCCTGCCGGCGGTAAAATAAAAGTCGACTTCAATCCCCAGTTGTTAAATTTCTGATGATCAAATATAAAAAAAGCATCAACTAAAAAGCCAATAGCTGTAAGTAAAAATGTTGACACTGAAATGATGCGGAATATCCTGATATTTTTTAAATTCAAGTCTTATACCACTCCCTCTTTTTTAAGTCCTTCATCGTTTGTCTTTAATTCTGTTATGAATACGTTAAATGGACAATACTGCTGCTATATCGGTCCCCGCTCCATTCGGTAAAGGCCAGTTCTCTGCCCGAAGGGCTCCAAGAGGTGGTCAGATTTTCGATATCGTCCGCGATCTGGGTGGACTTATCGGTTAACAGATCGTAAAGATACAGGCCGTTAACGGCTGTACCGTTCACATTGGCATTCAGACTGTAGGCAATCATCCGCTGATCCGGCGACCATGAAACGCCGCCAAGCTCCGTACCTTCCGCGATGATTGTTCGATTTCCCCCGTCCGCATCGCAAAGGGTCATCGTTTGTTTGGGGGCGTTATTTTGCAGCACCAGCATTTGCTGTCCATCCGGCGATGGGAATACACCGTAAACATGATCAAGATTCAAGCTTGCCTTTTCCTTCGTATTTAGATCCAGAGCCTGTAAGGATTCATCGGAATTGGTATTGTAATAAACCTTATCCTTCATTTTTTGGACAATAAACAAGCCTTCCCCATTTAACCCAGCCACAGCCGCGATATCACCAGAGGTGCTTGCCGTAAAGGCACCGCCGCTGTAGGCTGGGCCAATAACCGTTTCATCATCGGCCCAATGGGCGCTAAGGGCCCCTGCGATCGGATCGCCCATGATGCCGAATGATTCCAATGTATCCAGATCCATCACGTGATAGACGGGATCGCCTAATGAGTATTCGCTATATAGCAGATGCTTCTTGCCGGACGATAAGACAGCTTCGCCCAGGAACGCATTTTCCTGTTCTTTTAACAACTCGTATTGTTTGGTATCCAGATGGTACAGATACAGGCTTTTGGGATAGGAATCCGACAGCTCTTCCAGGCTCATTTTGGCCAAATCTTCGTTTTCTTTTGAAATAACGACTGTTTCTTCATCCATCCAGTCGGTGATGGCTATATTCTCATAGTGTTCAATTTTTTCCACGGAAGCATCGTTCTCGCCTGCTTCTTTGCCGGCATCGTCAATGACCGTTGCGGTGTTCCCGGGCTCTTGAGTGACAATCTTGTTTCCGGCCTGATCTGTACTGCAGGCAGTAAGAATCACCAGCAACGCCGGAACAATTGCCATCTTGCCTATTTGGATTTTCGTCATTTGGAGCGCCTCCTCAAATTCTGATTACAACCAGGAATGAACAACACTAAATTAAAGATCGCTAAACGTGTCCTTCATACCAATCCCCCAGTCATATTAATGACGTAAATTTGAGGCGAATTGTTGCATTATTCTTCCAGTTAGCTTGCTGCCTCCAGCAGCAATGTCCTGGCAGCCCAATCAATTAGAGCTACCAATTGAAGTTGTTCCCCTCCCCATAATATTATCCGTAATGGGTTCTTAGTTCTCTGTAATACTTCAAAAAGCCATGATCATGAGGTCATGGCTTCTTGAGACGTTTTTGATTAGCCTTTTGTTCCTGTAAGCGCAATACCTTCAACGAAGTAACGCTGCAAGAAGATAAACATGAGAATCATCGGCAGTGTCGCGAGCAATGATCCTGCCATGAGAAGCGGATAGTCTGTCAGATATTGTCCTTGAAGCGAAGCCAGACCGGCGGAAAGGGGCATTTTCCCCGGAGAGCTATTAACGATAAGCGGCCACATCAAATCGCTCCAGGACCAGAGCGCGGTCATGATGGCCAGCGCGATCAGGCCCGGTTTTGCAAGTGGCAGCAGTATTTTTAAGTAGATTCTAAAATGGCTGCATCCATCGATTTTTGCCGCCTCTTCCAGCTCTTTGGGCATGGCCTGAAAAAATTGGCGGAGCAGGAAGGTTCCAAAGGCGCTTGTCAATCCCGGAACGATCAGTGCGGTTAATGTATTAAGCCAATCAAATTTCACCATGATCAAATATTGCGGAATCAAGTAAGCTTGATTGGGCACCATCAATATGGACAATAACAAGATAAACAGTACATTTTTTAATGGAAATTCAATGCGTGCAAATGCGTATGCGGCCAAAGAGCAGAACACCAGTTGTGCGAATGTCTTTGCGACGGTCGTAGCAACGGTATTCCAGTAGAAAGAGAGAAAAGGAAGAGTATCGAAAACACCGAGATAATTTTTCCACTGTATGGCCCTGGGAAAGATGACCGGCGGAACTCGAGTCGCTTCTCCCATCGTTTTCACCGATGTGAGCACCATCCAGACAAACGGCGTGATCATGATCACCGCTCCGATCACGAGGATAATATGAACAGCGGTGAGCCTCATACTAAATCGTTTTTTCGTATGCACCATTTTCGACCCCCTTCCTATTCGTAATGGACCCATTTTTTTTGGAAGATAAACTGAATGACGGTTACCAATAAAATGATCACGAATAATAGCAAGGCGACTGCCGTTGCATAGCCTTTGTCATTATCCAGGAAAGCTGTCTCATAAAAGTAATACACGATCGTTTGCGTCGCGTCGATAGCAATGCTGTTCGGTCCGATCATCATGAAAATCAATTCAAAAACCTGAAGCGAACCGATCAGCGATGTGATGGTCAGAAAGAAAAAAGTAGGCGTCAAAAGAGGCAGCGTGATGCGGAACAACCTGGTCATGGTACTTGCGCCGTCTATGGAAGCCGCTTCGTAAAAGGAAGAAGATATGCCCTGAAGTCCGGAAATCAAAATGATCATATTATACCCGATGCCCCCCCAAACCGAAACAACCGCAATGGAATATAATGCGATCGACGGGTCGGAAACCCATCCAACATGCACGCTGGTAAAGAAGCCCAGCACATAATTCAACAATCCGAAGTCCGCGTTATACAGCCATTTCCACACCATGGCTACGGCAGCGGGCATCGTTACCACTGGCAGGAAATACAGCGTTCTGTATAATGGTATCGCACGGATCTTTTGGTTTAATAGAATCGCAATAATCGTCGAGATGATAAGACTGACCGGCACCGTACAGACGGTGAAAACCAGCGTATTCTTCAGAGAAGACCATAATTCCGGGTCGCTCGCCATACGTTGATAGTTCTCCGTGCCCGTCCAATTGTAAGTTCCAAAGGCGTCCCACTTTGTAAAGCTGAGATAGAAGGTTTGAATCAATGGCCAAATACTGAAAATACCTGTACCGATCATCGTAGGGGCTATCATGACATAAGCCCAGAAATAATCATTGCGGCGCATCCTGCTCATACCCTTGCTCTTCGTTTGTTTAAGGGGGACGGCCGATTGCATCGGAGCACTCGATCCTGCCACGCTCATTGACATTCCTCCTAATGGCAGTATCGGCTGCAGCTGCAGCCAATACTGCGGCATGGTACGCTTAGTTACTGCTCTTCCGCAAGAACTTTGTTGCCTTCTTCCGTCACTAATTTAGCAGCTTCCTCGACCGAAATTTCACCGGCCCATGCCCGCTTGAAGTAATCGATCTCAAACTGCTGCCATTTGCGCGTTTCGATAGATATCGGATAAGGAACGGAGTACTCCATTGCATCGACGAAGACCTGCAGATTGAAGCTGGGATTTGAGCTCACAAACGGACCCTGGGTTCCATTAAATGCGGGAATTACCGCCCCCGACTCCGCTTGAATATCGGCCGCTTCTTTCGATCCGAGGAATTTCGAGAATAACCATGCTTCCTCGGGATGTTTGGTGTTTGCTGCTATTACGTTGCCCAAACCGTTGATGACAGTCGCTTTTTTCTTGCCTTTGGGCAGTGGAGCAACGTCAACTTTGTCCTTTGTATATTCATTCTGTGCGAACTCGATCTGGTTCCAGGAACCGGCGGTGATCATCGCCACTTTACCCGACTCAAAAAGCACATTTGTCGTATTGTCCGTCATCTGCTGAAGCGTTGGGGACACCTTGTACTTCAGAACAAGATCATTCAGGAATTGCATCGCTTCAAGCGATTCAGGCTCGTTGTAGCCCAACGACTTTTTGTCCCCGGAGATGACATGCCCTTCATTTTGGAAAATGAAGTTATACATGACCTGTTGTTGATCATTCGGAGCGGCAAAACCGTATACGCCCTTTGCAGGGTCCGTCAGCTTCTGCGCCGCTTCCAGCAATTTGTTCCAGTCCCAGGTATCATCCGGGTATGGAATGCCCGCTTCGTCAAACATCACTTTGTTGTACCATAAGCCAATGGTGTCCAAATCTTTGGGGAATGAGTATACATTGCCATCGAAAGTATACAGATCGATCAAAGATTGCGGATAGTTGGTCATATCAATCTGATCGGCTTCGATTTTATCGCTAATTGGGGAAAGCTGGCCATTGCTCGCATACTTCAGGAAGTTTGCCGGGTTCATCCAGAAAAGATCGGGAAGGCTCTTGCCCGCTGCTGAGGTTTCGAGTTTCGTCCAGTACTGCTCGAAGGGCGTAACCTCCACCGTTACTTTGATATTCGGATTCGTCTCGTTGAATTTCTTAATGATATCCTGCATTGCAGGCTCCTGGTTTTTATCCCAGATCGCATATCGAAGCTCTACCTGTTTACCGGATGGCTGGGTTCCTGAAGCATCTGCATTACCAGTGTCCGCACCTGTTCCCCCTGAATTGCCGTCTGTTCCGCCGGAATTGCCATTGTCACCACTGGAGCAAGCTGTAACAAATACCATAAGAGCCGCCATCAGCACGAAATACAACTTTTTCATACATATCCTCCTATACGAGTTTAATATGAATACCGAACTAGACTTTCGAATGACGTTCCCGAAGCTTCATATGCAATTCTTCAGTAAAACTGATTATTTCATTTACCAGGCTGCGACAACGCCGTCCGAGCGCGGTTCCGTGGCGCCGGCCAGCACGCCTTCATTGTTTCTGAGAATGATCTGCCCTTTGCCAAAAGTATACTGATCGACGGCCCATTGAATATCGTGTCCCTTTCGCAACAGCGAAAGAGCGATTGGCTCGGGAAATCCGCGTTCCAGCTTGACCGTCTTATCATGAAGCCACTGCCATCTTGGCGCGTCCAAGGCTGCTTGAGGGGATAATCCGAAATCGACAAGACTCGATACGACCTGCACGTGGCCCTGCGGCTGCATATAGCCACCCATAACGCCAAAAGGGCCAATCGCATCATTGTTTTTCGTGATAAAACCGGGAATGATCGTATGAAACGATTTTTTGCCTGGCTCCAGACAATTTGCTTTGGACGGGTCAAGCGAATAACTCGAACCGCGGTTCTGCAAGGCGATTCCCGTTCCCGGGACAACCACGCCGGAACCGAATCCATCGGCGTTGCTCTGAATGAACGACACCATGTTGCCTTCTCCGTCCGCCGTGCACAAATAGATGGTCCCGCCTTTCGGCAGCTGCCCTGGCAGCGGTGTCAGGGCTTCCCGTCCAATCCATTTTCTCCTTTCATCCGCATACGAGTCTGACAACAAATCTTGAACGGAAACCTTCATTTTATCCGGATCGGTAATATACTCCACACCGTCCGAGAATGCCAGTTTGATCGCTTCGATTTGCTTGTGGTAGACGGCTACGGAATCCCGGTCGCTGAATTCGAAGCCTTTTAGAATATTCAAGGCGATCAGAGGAATCAGACCCTGTCCGTTTGGCGGAAGCTCCCAGATATCGTACCCGCGGTAATTAATCGAAATGGGGTCGACCCACTGCGGAGCAAATGCCTCCAGATCCTGTTTTCGGATAAAGCCGCCTTGCTTGCGGGAATAAAAATCGATCTGATCGGCCAGGTCTCCTCCGTAGAAGGCCCGCGCTTCGGTTTCCGCGATTGCCGCAAGCGATCTGGCATGATCAGGAGACCTCCATACTTCGCCGGCGCCCGGCGGTCTTCCCTCCGGTGAGTAAATGCGGAACCATTCCTTGAACTCTTCACCTCTCAATTGATCCACATACCTGTCATAATAGCGCCGCCATTCCCGGGCAAGATCAGGCGCAACCGGATATCCTTCGTCTGCATAGGCAATAGCAGGCTTGAGAAGCTCGGAGAACGGGAGTTTTCCGAACTTTCTCGATAATTCAGCCCAAGATGCCGGAATTCCGGGTACGGTTACAGGCAGCCAACCGACAGCGGGCATGCGTTCATGTCCAAGCGCTTTTACCGCGTCGATCGATATTCCTGCAGGCGCAAACCCGCTTGAATTGAGCCCATGCAGCCTGCCATTCATGTATATAATGGCAAACGCATCTCCGCCTAAACCATTGGAGGTCGGTTCCACTACGATCATACAAGCCGCTGTCGCAATCGCTGCATCGACGGCGTTCCCGCCTTTTTTCAATATATCAAGGCCTGCCTGGGCTGCCAGCGATTGTGAGGTTGCTACCATTCCATGCTTTCCGTACAATGTGACCCGTTTAGACGGATAGGGGTGGTGCATCGCATCAAACTTCATTATGGAGCTCCCCCGAGGCTGCAGCCTCCCCTTTTTGCTTCAGCATGCTGACATAGTCATCCATAACGACGGTTTTGCCCGTATTTCTTGACTCTTCCGCCGCAAATACGATGAGATGGCTTCTGGCGGATTCCATACCGGAGGTCATTCCCTCGATTTGTTTATCCTCTACCTGCCGAATGAAGCCTTGCATGATCATCGTATCCGCTCCGCCGTGCCCGCCCTCGACCTCAGCAGGGCGAACCGTTTCCTTTCTGCCGTTAAAATAAATAATTTCAATTTCGTTTTTCTCGGAGTGGCCTCTAAGTTCGCCTTTGGTTCCCATAATTTTGAAAGAGCGGCTGACATCGTGGGTGAATGCCGTCATTGTGAATGCAACCGTCACTTCATTGTCAAACAACAAATTGACAACCTGGTGGTCAACAACATCGTTATCGCACCTGTACACGCAACGTCCATAAGGACCATGCTGCAGCGCTTTCAAGCGCGCTTCCATGCTGTTAGTCAAACTGACGACTCTCGCCGGCCATGTGTCCTTATCGGTCAAATACAATTTCAATGCGGAATAATCGCATTCATGTTCCACCCGGCAACCGTCCGTGCATCTCGCCGTGGATCCCTCCGGCGCGTTCTCTTCTTTGAAATAAGAGAGCGATCCGTAAGAGGACACGCTTTTCACATGACCGCCGATCAACCATTGAAGCATATCCATGTCATGGCAGCATTTTTGCAGCAGCATCGGACTCGATTCGACCGAATTTCTCCAGTTCCCTCTGACAAAGCTGTGCGCCTGATGCCAGTAGCCTACATTTTCAGTCCATTGCACCGTCATCGTTCTGCCGATCCTGCCCTCGTCCACCAGCTTCTTGACCGCGCTGAAAAAGGTCGAATATCTTGATATGTGACATACCGTCATGATGCGCTGCCGCCGTTTCGCTTCTTCCGCCATTTGAATCGCTTCCCACGGATCAGGAGACATCGGCTTTTCAAGCAGGATGTGGTATCCGACTTCCAGCGCTTTCATGGTCGGGTGAAAATGATCTCTGTCCTGCGTGCAAATAAGAAGTGTATCGCAAATTTGCGATTGGGCCAGCAGAGCTTCCCAGGAAGCGAATTGCATATTTTCCGGAATATGATGTTCGGCGGCAAAACGTCTTCTGCGTTCTTCATCTGGTTCCGCCACCGCCACAAACTGGATTTCCAGTGGTCTTCTGAGCGCGTAGGAAGCATAGGCGAACCTACCTCTGCTGCCCGCACCAAGCAAGGCTGCTTTAATCATGCTCTATCATCCTCCATTTTTTGGGATGGTCAATTTTTATTTATGCCGATTTTTTATGTAAGTTTATTGACTTTTCTGAAAATATTAACGACTTCAATTCCCATGCTTATATACGCCGGCTTTTGACTGATAGACTTCACGGCCGACAACGAACGTCGATACAATATTCAATTCATGGTCCATGACAAGGAAATCGGCGTCTTTCCCGCTTTCCAACGTGCCTTTTCGGTGATCCATACGGATTTGACGGGCGGGGACGCGGGTTAAGGACGGCAATATTTGTTCCATAGGCAAACCGGTATATGATATGACATTTTTCAATGCTTGAATCATCGTGAGCGAGCTTCCTGCCAGACTCGTGCCGTCTTTTAAATAGATCTGGCCGGCGGTCATGACGACCTCGCCGTATTCGCCATCCGGCAATCCGCAGCAGGTTACCGCATCCGTAATCATACACACGTTCATGGGAGATTTGACGTCAAACAACAATTTTACCGCCGCAGGGTGAACGTGAATACCATCTGCGATCAGCTCGGTTGTCAGCTCCGGACACATCAATCCCGCGCCAGCCAGACCCGGCTCCCGGTGATGGAAAGGTCTCATGCCGTTAAAATGGTGTGTCGTATGGTTCACGCCCTGACCAATGAATGCCACAGCCTGTTCATAAGTCGCATCCGAATGGCCGGCGGATACTGTGACTCCATGCTCAAGGAAATGCCGGACGGCTTCCTTCCCGCCCTCCACTTCAGGCGCCAGCGTGACAAGCCTGATTAGCTGATTGGCGGATTGTATATAATGCTCGATTTCCCAAGCATCAGGATTGCGGATTTCATCTTTGCTTTGCGCCCCTCTTCTCTTCACGTTCAGGAAAGGCCCCTCCAGATGAACACCGAGGATTTCGGCTCCCGATACGCCTCTTTGCACCGCTTCGGCCGAACACTGCAGCGCCTTTGTAATCCTTTCATTCGCTGCCGTTGTGGTCGTCGCAAGGAAGGAAGTCGTCCCATGGCGGGCGTGAAATTTGCTGATCCCGTCCAGATCTTCGTACGTTCCCCCCATCACATGAAAGCCATTGCCTCCATGAATATGCACATCGATAAACCCCGGTACAATCTTTAACCCTTCAGCATCAAAAATACGAACATTTTCTCCGTAACTCAATTCAGGCCCTCCTGTGGCCTTGATCCTTCCTTCACCGTCGATCAGCATTCTCCCCTGCTTAATGACACCCTCGGGTGTGTACAGTTCGGCATTTATCCATACCACAAGCGAATTATCCATTACAGATACTCCTCCTTTCTTTACTCGCCGCTCCGGCTCCGTGCATAATGAACGCCGCCGTACAAACCGGCGGAATCCCCAAGGGCAGCGATAGTGATCGGGGGCTTAATGGTAAACTTATACTTTGCGTTAATCGTTTCTCTTATGGGCCTGAGCAGCAATTCACCAGCCGCAGATGCTCCGCCGCCGATAATAATCGTTTCCGGATTTAACAGATAAATCGCAGTCATTAATTTGTTGCCGAGGGTTGTTCCAACGAACCGAAAGATGTCAACGGCTGCTGAATCTCCGGAGGCTGCGGCCTGGTATACATCAATTGCGGTAATTTTACGATTTAACGAATGAAGCGAGGTATTTCCTTTTTCCGCCGCCTCCGCGCCCAAACGGGCAATTCCTGTGGCCGATGCTATCGTTTCAAGGCATCCGTACCCGCCGCAATTACAGCGTTCGTTTTGACCGGGGACAGGATCATGGCCAAGCTCGCCTGCAAACCAATCGTTTCCTCCCAGCATTTTGCCTTCTACCATAATACCTGCCGCCAATCCTGTGCCAAGTGTCACACCGATAACGCTTCTGCTGCCTTTGGCGGCCCCCGCCATAATTTCTCCCAGCGTGTAGATACGCACGTCATTATCGATCCGCACGGGGGCGCCAAGCCTTTCTGACATTTCCGCAGCGATAGGAACATTGAACCAGGCCAGATTTGACGCAGCCAGGGCGATACCGTTCACCGGATCGACCCTGCCGGGCACTCCCATGCCCGCCCCTGCCAATCTGGCTCCATAATCGATATCTCGAATCAACCGGAGAATCTCCCCGGCAAGTTCGTCCATGAATGCTTTCGGATTGTCCGTCTTGTTCGGAAAATGCGGCAGCGAGGTCCGAAACGATTTTCTTGCCTGCAATTTCAGATCCTGGTCGAACAAGCCGATGACCGTGTTGGTGCCGCCGATATCTACTCCGATATACACATCCCTCATAACGCCACTGCCTTTCCCGGTAGAATATGGGCGTAACAAGCAGGTCAACATTCCATCATGCGTTTTCATTGCAAGACCGCAAACGGGAAGCATTTACTCCAATCGATTCAAAAAACACACCAGGCCTTCAATGATTATTTAAGATTGGGGATATAAGGCTTATCGGCCTCATACAACTCATCAAACATGCTCTTGATTTCGAATGGCGAACAAACGGCCGCAGTAAGCGGATCGATCAAGAGAGCATGATAGGCCATTTCCCTGCTGTTCTTCAGCACCGCATCCACCGCCAAATCGAAGAATGCCATGTTGCTGCGGCATAAAGCAGCCAGGTGCTCGGGCAGTCTGCCGAAGACGGCGGGCTGGACGCCGTTCCGGTCGACCAGGCAGGCGACCTCGACGATCCCGTCTGTTGGCAAATTCTCAATAAGCGAACGGTTCAACACGTTTCCGTAAATGACTTTCGGCTCGTGTTTCAGAATCGCTTCGATAATTACAGCTGCATATTCGTGGCTGGAGGTGAGGGACATCTCTTCCTTTCCTTCCACCTTGTTAAAGATCGCTTCGTCGGATTTGCGCCGCCATTCCGGCCAATTATTGGCGTAAAAGCCGGTCTCGCCCAGATAGCGTTCTCCACAATGCCGATCAATCAATTCCTGACGTTTACGGTAATACGGCAAGTATTCGGAGAAATGTCCGCTCGATTCCGAAACAAAGGCCCCTCCGTATTTCATGAAATCCAATCTTACGGGATCCTTGGCCAGAAATTCCGGCTTCTCCGCCCGCTCCTTCAATTCAGGGTACAGGTCCCTTCCGTCCCGGCTTAATTCCACGAACCAGGACATGTGATTGATGCCCCCAGCCCTCCACTTCAGCTCCTCATACGGTACCTCCAGATAGTCCGCCAATTGCCTTGACGTATGCTGGATGGAATGGCACAATCCGACAACCGGAATATTAGCAGCTTTAACAGTGGACAAAGTGACGGCGGACATCGGGTTCGTATAATTTAAAATTAGCGCCTCCGGACAAAGTTCCTCAATATCCTTCAGGATATCGAGCCAGGCCGGAACCGTCCGTAAAATCTTGAACAATCCTCCCGGTCCCATCGTATCCCCGATGCACTGCTTGACACCGTATTTCAACGGAATTTCAAACTCGTTGCGGACGGTCCGCAGACCGGCAACCTCAATCTGGTTAATGACAAATCTGCTGCCGGAAATAACCTCTCTGCGGTTAACGGAAGCAGTCACCTTGAACCTCTTCCCCATTAACTGAACGGCCCTTTCCGTAAGCTTCCGGGCCATCTCCAACCGCTTTGCATCAACATCAACCAGTGCAATTTCACCGTCGTCGAGGCCTTCAATATTCAGAATGTCGATAACCAGCTTTTCTGTAAAAAAACTGCCCGCTCCTATAATCGACAGCTTGACCATATTCCATCACCCTTCCCTGTCTTATTCCATCCGTTGACTTGTAATTAACTCCCTGGCTTGCCGGACGTCCAGCATTCCTCCGGTACCTCCGATCCCTTGAGTGGAGAGTGCACCGCATGCGTTGCCGAAGATCAACTGTTCGAGAGGCGGCTTTCCCTCCAGAAAACTGAAAATAATTCCAGCATTGAACGAGTCCCCGGCTCCCGTCATATCGACAGCCGCAACATCAAAGCCAGGCACATGGTGCCACTCTCCTTCCGGCGTCAGCATTCGCGATCCCTGCTTGCCGCACTTCACCACGACGCTCCCGTACCGTATCGGGATCGCTTCGGCCAGTTCAGCCAGATCGGAGCAGTCATAGATGTGAAGCACTTCTTCTTTGCTCGGAAGGAACAGATCCGTCACGCATAGCAGCTCGTTGATAAGCGGCCGCTTCCACTGCTCCTGAGGATCCCATCCGGTGTCGAAGCTCGTCGTGATACCGCACTCCTTCGCTTTCGCGAATAATGCCGCCCATTCCCGCTGCATGCCAAGCTGCAGATATAAGGAGCCGAAATGCAGATGATCGGCCTGTTCAAATATGGAATCGGGCACCAGCGTCTTCGCCAGCTTGCAGATGGATCCCATGAATGTAAGCAGGGCGCGATCCGTCGGCGTAGAGAGTGAAATGGTAACCCCTGTTTTCTCCTGCGGATCGATCCTCACAAACTCCGTATTTACGCCAAAATACTTCAGACGCTCGATGCAATACATACCGAAATCGTCATTTCCAACGACGGATACGAAATAAACGTTCAATCCCAGCTGGGCCAATCTGCATGCCGTAATGGCCGATGACGAGCCAAGCGTAAGCGAGAAATCATCCACGAATTTTTCCTTGTTCGGCTCCGGCTGAACAGAGCTGCCGGATATAATGGCATCCACATTCAATTCTCCCAATACAAAGACCGTCCTGATCATTTTCCCATCTCCTCGCAAACAGCCCCGCGACACGGATGTTTTCACTTACAACCGGCTGACTGAGACCCTTTCGCAGAGTCTCTCGATATCCTGATAGAGGACATCGCCTGTCGCTTCCGACAATGCGTTGGCCGCTCCGACGGCTGATGCAAAGCGCAGCGCATCAGAATCGCTTGCTCCCCTCTGCCAGGCAACGACCAGACCGGCAACGAAGGAGTCGCCGCTGCCGACGGGATTTACGGCTTTGACCTCCGGAGGCATCGCCTTGTATAGGCTGCCGTCGAGCACCGCCGTGCACCCTTCCGCACCCAGGGAAACAATTGTATGCCGGACGCCCCTCCTCTGCAGGTCATGTGCCAATGACGCCAGCGCCTCCTTCGAGAAACGTTCCGCTCCGGTAAGCTGCAGAAATTCCTCTTCGTTCGGTTTAATCGCGTAAGGACCGGCAAGAATACCCGCTTTCAGTGCCGCTCCGCTCGAATCGAGTACGACCCGCGCACCCCGGGATGCGGCAATGCCAATCAGTTGACCATAATAGTCGGGCGGACACTGGCCGGGGAGGCTTCCCGATACCACCAACCACGTGTCCGGCGTACAAAGCTGCCCGACTCGATCCAGGAGTGCTGCCATTTCGTCTTCCGTCACCTCGGGCCCGGGTTCCAGTACTTCTGTAGATGAGCCGTCGGATTGATCGATCATATTCAGGCAGATCCTGGTCTCTCCGGCTATCGGGGTGAAGCAGCAGGATATACCGTCCTGCTCGAGTCTTCGCCTGATCCATTCGCCGTTCCATCCTCCCAGAAATCCCGTCGCCACGACATCCTCACCCAATTGACGGATGACCCGGGCCACATTCAGCCCTTTGCCCCCCGCACTGGCATGCGCGGAAACGGCACGCTGGATGCGGCCGTGCGTCAGCTGCGGAACATACAATCTCCTGTCTACCGCCGGGTTTAACGTCACGGTAACTAGCATGCCTGTTCACCTTCCCGCTCTGCCGTCAGATCCGCACAACCGGATTTTTTCCTTTACAAACAGCTTTGTCGCTTCCTTGGCAGGCTTCATGTACTGCCGGGGATCGTTTTCACCCGGATCTCTGTCCAATACAGCCTTGATCGCTTTGGTAAACACAATTCGAAGCTCGGTTGCAATATTCATTTTAGCCATTCCCAACTGGATGCATCTGCGCACCTGATCGTCCGGGATGCCGGATCCGCCATGAAGAACGAGCGGCGCTTCAATGCTTTCGGCAATCGCGCTGATCCGGTTAAAATCGATATTCGGCGTTCCTTTATACAGGCCGTGCGCTGTTCCAATAGCCGGAGCGATCGTATGAACGCTCGTCTGTTCCACGAATCGCACGCATTCCTCGGGGTCTGCCAGCATTGCCTCGTCCTCCCCGACGGAAATATGGTCTTCCACGCCGCCGATTTTGCCGAGCTCCGCCTCCACATTAATGCCGACAGCATCCGCCAATTCCACAACCTTGCTCGTCTGCCGCACATTCTCCTCGAATGGATGCATGGAAGCATCGATCATCACGGAGGTATAACCCGCTCTCACACATCTGGCTATTATGCCGAAGTCGCTGCAGTGATCCAGATGAAGGACGATCGGCACCGCGGAAAGCTCTGCGGCAGTCCTCGCGGCGGCAGCGATATATTCCGCCCCGAGATGCTTGACGGTTCCAGTGGTCGATTGCAGGATGACCGGCGAATTCAACTCTTCGGCTGCTTCCGTCACGGCCTGGAGCATTTCCAGCGTATGAACGTTAAAAGCCGGTATGCAGTACCCTTCCGCCCGCGCTTTGCGGAGAAGGGCTGTCGATGATACGAGCGGCACGGATCAACTCCCCTTTCGTTTAGAGAATGACAACCTGCGTCAGATTTTTGGGATAATCCGGATTGAGTCCGAGTTTTATGGCTGTAAATGTTCCGTAGTATTGAAGAAAGGGCAGATACAGGATGATGCGGGACTCGTCGGATACATCCGGCAAACCGATCTCCAGCACTTGATCCGCGAATGCCGTATCTGTCCCTGCAGATGCGGTCACAAGGATGATATAGGCACCGTAATCCTTCATTTCAGCGGCAACCTTCAATTCCTGTTCCCGTGCCCGCTCGGACAGCAGCAGGATTACGCAGGTTCCTTTATCCACAATCGCCTTCGGTCCGTGCCGGAACTCCAGCGTCCCAAAGCTTTCCGTCCATACGTTTGCCATCTCTTTCAGCTTGAGGCAGCCCTCCTGGGCAATTCCTGACAAGGCTCCCATGCCGAGTATTAACGTTTTATTGAAAGTTTGTGATTGAATGATATCTGACGCCAGCCGCTTCGCCTTGTCGACGACACCACTGACCTCACTGACTGTCCGTTCCAATTCTTCCCCATAAAGCGGCTGTCCCGAAGCGGCGGCGATCGCGGATTGCATTGCCATTACCATGCTGCTTAAGGATTTGGTCATGACCGTACTCTGCTCCTTGCCTTTATCGGAGACAAGGCAGGATGTCATCCGTGCCATACCGCTGTCCTGATAACAGGTCACACCCGCCGTAACCCAGCCGGCTATCGACTGTGCCTCTTGCAAAGCCTGCAATACCTCTGTCGATTCACCCGAACGGGAAACGCCGAATACAATAGCAGATTTTCCTTCCACCGCCGATTGATCCCTCAATAGCAGCAATTCCGAGGACGGGAGGCTGCTGGCTGGCCGCTTCAGCCATGACCGATAGACAGCCGCCATCGCCTGGGCCTGATAATACGAGGAACCAGACCCGATGAAAATGGCCTGTTCCACATCTGCATGAAGATAACGCACCATCCAGTCGCGGGATTGAAGAGCAGCGTGGTATGCCGTTGCGACGGCTTCCGACTGCTCGCCGATTTCCTTGTACGTCAAGGTATCCCCTGCCCGCAGCAACGATCCCGTCTCCTGCTGGTCTTGCGTTACTTTCTTCGATTCCATGACTTCACCTCCAAGTAATGTCTGATGACAGTATGTTCAAACGATCATCAAAGCCAATATATCACCTATTTATGAATGTGTAAATCATTTTATACTTATTTTATTATCGTTTTATTCGTTTTTATTTATATTTTAGATCTTAACGGACAAAAAAAGTTCGTCGCGAAAAAATAAATTTTATAAAACGCTTGCCATTGTGGTAGGATGTATAGTGATGTGTGTTTTGCGTATTTTTCAGATGGGGGTATCATATGGGCAAAATAGATGCAAGACGTAGCTGGATAATGGAACAGTTAAAGGATAAGGGCTCGATCCAGGTCGGCGAAGTCGTGAAGCATTTTTCCGTTTCCGAAGTGACAGTGCGCCGCGACCTCGAGGTGCTGGAAAATGAAAAAAAATGTATCCGCACACTTGGTGGAGCTGTGTTGGAAATTATGAAAATGGAAACTCCATTCTTCAAAAAATTGGAGATCAACACGGAAGAAAAAAAACAAATCGCCGAAAAAGCGCTGAGTCTTATTCGGGATCATGATATCATCGGCTTGACTGGCGGCACGACGAATTACTTCATCGCAAAGCGTCTGGGCCAATTTGAAGGCCTGACCATCGTAACGAACGCGATTAATATCGCCTACGAGCTGATCGGAATGCAGGGGCTGCGGCTAATAGTGACAGGTGGAACAATTAATACACAAAGCTACGAGTTATCGGGACCGTTAGCCGATGGCACGCTGAACCGGCTCATTATTCAAAAAACGTTCGTGGGTGTCGATGGCGTGTCTCTTACAAGAGGGATTACCACATTCAACGAAATGGAGGCGGAAACGAATCGGGTCATGATGCAAAAATCACTGCAAAACTATATCGTGGCGGACCACACGAAATTTAATAACAACTCGATCTTTGTCATCAACGATTTTACCAATGTCAACGGTATAATAACGGACAACGGGGTAGCGCCCGAAATCGCCCGCCACTATCGGGAAGCGGGCATTCACTTTATTTAAATACCTTAACGATTAGGTGTCCCTGTCTTACCGGAAATATCGTCCGATTAACCAGAAGCACCGTTAAACTTGCATATGCATGCCTGTTTGATGGTGCCATTTTTTTTATAGGATGGTTATTCCTATCCTGAATTCAGAAACATTATCAAAGACCGGCAGCAAACAAGTACGTTATAATTACAATTAAAAAGGAGGTGTCAGCCATCATACTCCGGCTTGCCTCGACGGTTGACGATTCCCGTATGCCGCTCGCTATTGTGGATTGCGGAACACAGAAAATAATGCAGACCGAGTCATTCTGCTGGCCATTTCATCAAATCGTATGCTGTTCCCAGGGAGAAGGCATCGTAAACATTAACAAGCTCCCCTGCCGGCTTATTTCTGGCACCGTCTTCTATATAAAGCCGAATGTGGAACACGAATACGTTGCTTCCGAACAGGGATATCATGTTTCCTGGATATCCTTCAACGGTTTCCTGATGGACAGCCTCCCTGCGCTGTACGGGCTTCCGCTTCACAACAGCAATACCGCAATTCAGGACAGGAATTACCCGGATATCCATCTGCGGGTGATGTCCATTCTGGAATATATTGATTCCCCGTTTATATTAGAGCGGTCTTCCGTTGCCCTGTATGGAATCGTTGTGGAGTTCTTCCTGCAGTTCAAGCATAAGCAGCTTCTCAATGACTGCAGTCGGAACCGGTTGATTGACAAGGCAACAGCAGCGTTCAAAGCAGCCGTATACGACAATATGGAAATCGCTAAATTCGCCGAAGAACTGGGTGTGTCCAGGCAGCATCTAAGCCGCTTGTTCCGTCGGAGATTCCAGATGACCGCAAAAGAATACTATATGCGGCTTAAGGTGCTTCAGAGCAAAATGGATATTCTTCAATATCCGAATGAGAGCATTAAGGATATTGCCCTGCGGCTGGGCTTTGTCAATGCAAGTCACTTTACCAAGGTATTTCACAGTCTGGTCGGCGCTTCGCCGACTGCTTTTCGGCAGACTTACCTTAACCGGCGGCTTCTCGGCGATACGGATCATTACAAGGTGGATGTAATTGGTGATATGGAGGACTGAGGGGCCTCAAGGGACCTCAGCGCTTTATCCTGATTGACATCACATTTTCTCCTTAGCTTATAGAACGAAGGGGCGGCATAAAGCCGCCCCTTTTCTATCAGACACTGTCGCGTTGTCCAAAAAACTGCGGCAAATACGTTCGATGCGCATCCAGCAGTTCTTCTCCCAATTGATCCGCCATTCTCTCATCCTCCACCGATCCGTCAAGCAGCAAGGCCTGCTTGAAAGCATTAGAGCTGCCCGTCAGTGCAGCCTCTACCGTCTTGTCAACTACGGCGATTCGCTTCTGCAGCAAGTCTGCCAGAAGAGCGGGGAAATCCGGCAGAGTTACCGGTAAAAAGCCCCGTCCAGCTGCCAGGGCCGGGAGTTCCAGCACGGCGTGATCAGGCAGACCCGGTATCGCGCCGCAATTGGGCAAATTTACGGAAAACAGCTTGCGCTGGTCCAGGTAAAGGGAACGCAATATGTCCAGCAGCTGCTCATGCTCGCCTTCAGATCGGTTGAATAGCTTATTGTCTATCGGCACTATTCCCTGTGCCTGTTCCGTCATCTCCCGATAGACTTCGTCCCCCTGGGCGATAACGCCTTCAAAAGAAATAGCGTCTACGCCCAGTGTCCCGCCGTAATAGGAGCCCCGGGGAAAGGCAGCCGGAAAAAACTCCGCAATATGGCGGTCCAGAACAGCAGGAACGGCTCCATACTTTAAATACAGAGACCATGTAAAAGGATTGTCGGCGATTTCAGGCACATGATGCTCCTTTCCACTCCTCTCCTTTAATGCTTTGCCGCCAACTGGCTTTGAGCCATTTTGTTGAGGCCTTCTTTGCTTTTGGCAGTCAATTCGGGATGCAAATCTTCCCCGCCTGCCCTCAGGTCATATAGAAACGTCAAGTGATTCAGTCCCGCTCCAAGCGAACGGATTGTCCCGGGCTCGCGCCCAAGCAAACGTCCGATGTGTTGCTCCACATGGAGCACACCATGGCATAAACCGATTACGGGAATGTCCAGTTCGCTGCGGATCGCCTGACAAACCGGAGTCATCGGGTTGGAATAATTGAAGAAATAAGCATCCGGGCACAATCTCTTGATATCCTCGGCAATTTGTATCATTGCAGGAATCATCCGCAGGGCACGGGAAATGCCGCCGGGCATCGTCGTATCTCCGACCGGCTGATAAATTCCATATTTGCGGGGAATAAAGACATCCTTCTCCCATGCTCTTCGGCCGCCAACGGCAATTGTTGTTACAACAACATCGGCTCCCTTAAGCACATCCCGCCGGTCACTTGCGGAATGAACGGGAATATCAGCCCCTTTGGCCGCAATCATCCGGGATACGAAGCCCGTTATAGCTTTTAGCGCAGCCGGATCCGTATCAACCAAAGCGACCTCCCATGTGCCCAATCCCTCCGTCGTAATAAGATCGGCCACAAGGCCCTGGGTGAAGACGGCACTGCCTGCGCCGATCAGCACCATTTTTTTTCTGTTCATCTGCTCGCTCCTGTCTTGTTCGCTTTATCGCATCATCGTCATTTCATCCCCGTGAGTGTTATGCCTTTAATAAACTGCTTCTGGAAACAAAGAAACAGGATGATGATAGGTGCCATAATAATCAGTGCCATAAACATCGTTCCGGCATAATCAGTGGCGTTCATGTTGCCGAAATATTGCAGACCCAGTGAAAGTGTCATTTTCTTCTGTTCATTTAATATGATCAGCGGCCATAAATAATCGTTCCAGTACTGAATGAACAGAAATACGGACAGAGCGGACAGAATAGGTAATATCTGCGGAATAATAATGCGGAAGAAGGTCCGGTATTCGCCCGCTCCGTCGATTCTTGCCGCTTCCATCACTTCCGTGGGAACGACCTCGATGAACTGTCTGCTTAGAAATATACCGAATGGACTGACAATCGCCGGCAAAATCAACGCCCAAATGCTGTTGAGCAAATTGAGCTCCTTCATTAAAAGAAAGACGGGAATCATCGTGACCTGAAAAGGAACCATCATCCCCGACAGGAACAGCAAGAAGATGGCGGTTTTCGCCTTAAATTGAAATTTCGCGAACAAATAACCGGCAATCGCGCTGGTGCTGACGGCAAGAGCAGTAATCGAGACTGTAACGATCAGGCTGTTCCTGAACCAGTACAAGACCATGCTGCCCTTCTCAAGCACGCTTCGGAAACCATTTGAACTCCATTGATGCGGTATAATCGAAAACCCGGATATAATTTCGGTATTGCTCTTGAAGGCCAGCGACAGCATCCAGACGAATGGCAGCAGCATAATGGCGGACAATACCCCCATTACACAAACGGTCAGCGTCCCCAGTGCATTGAATCTTGTATTTTTCCGGTTCATCGTATCACCCTCAATATTCCCAGCGGCTTTTGCCGACTTTTAGTTGGATAATGGTCACGACGAGCATAATCGCAAACAATACGACAGCCATCGCGGAAGCGCTGGACATGTCATAATATTTAAAAGCCGTATCATAAATTTCCAGGGAAATCAGCCTTGTCTTATTCTCCGGTCCGCCTCCGGTCATGATTTGAAATCGCGTAAACTCCTGAAAATAGGAAAACAGCGTCATGATGGTGACGAATAAGGTCGTTCTGCTGAGCAGAGGTAGAGTAATCGTAAAAAAAATACGAATGCTCCCGGCACCTTCCAGTTTCGCCGACTCGTAGAACATATCCGGAATGGTATTCAGCCCCGCAATGAACAGAATCGTGTTGTAGCCGATGTCCGACCACAATGTCATAATAATCACGGATATCAGTGCTGTTCCCGCACCTGTCAGCCAATACTGTTCATGCCCGCCAAGCAAAGCGGCGATTTTGTTGAACAAGCCATTGGGGTAACTGTACATCATCGACCACACGAGCGCCGAACCTACGATTGGAGAAATGACCGGAATAAAAAACACCGAGCGGAACAGTCCCTGGAGACTCCCATTCTTCAGGCTGTTGATTGCCAGCGAAATAAGCAGCGTTATAACAATATTGGCAGGTACGGCAATGGCTACAAACATAAACGTGGTCCCGATCGATTTCAAGAAAAGCGAATCGTGGAATATGCTTCGGAAATTTTCAAGTCCGATAAAATCTGCGGTACCTGCCAGTGGATCGTATTCGCTTAAAGATAAATAAAACCCGTATAGGATAGGAAAAAATGAAAAGACGAGAAACAAGATCAGTATTGGCGTAAGTGTGGTCCACACGAAACGGTTCATTTTTCGTTTCTGCAGACTCGGCCTCTTTTGAAGCTTTACGCCGGGCATCGCATCCGCTCTCAATGGATTCAACTGCTTCCCCCCTGGCAGGTTCATGAAGGAATACGACCGACGAAATGGACATATCCCCTCATCGCCTGTTTATTTTCTTTCCTTGACAATATTCTTGTTGACATCGGTTTCCGCTTTTTTCAGTGTGGTTTCCACCGAATCGCCTTTGACGACGGCTACCAATGCGTCGACCAATACCTTTTTGAGATAATCAGTATTTTCGACAGGGCCGATCCATTGCCCAAACTGCATGGCATTCAGGGAAGGCTTGACGAGGGGATTGTTTTGGATGAACTGGTCGGTCAGCTGGTCTTTCGATGGGGGAAGTGTGCCGGTTTGCGTATTCCAATAATTATTGTTCTCGTTGGTTGTAAGGAATTGAACGAATTTCGAGGCTGCTTCGATATTTTTGCTTTTGGCGGAAATCACTTCCCCCCAGCCGGATTCAGCTGCAAAATACGGTGGTTGATCCGTAAATGAAGGCATCGGTACATAATCGAATTTCACAGTATTGCCGTAGGTGGCGATCCCGGATGGTATGACCCATGGACCGTCAAAATCCATAGCTGTCTGACCTTTAAAAAAATAATCGAAGATCGACAGCTTGCCTCCGAGCAGCTTCGTATCGGTAACCTTGTCTTCCGTGATCAGATTGCGCATTTCGGTAAATGCATGGACTGCCTCCGGGGTGGAAAAATTGATCATATCGTCATCAGTCCAATACGTTGCCCCCTGCTGGAGGATCATGGACAGGAACAGGAACGTGATGGAATCGCTCGATACAAAATCGAAGCCCCGTACTTTGATCTCATTGTTGGCATCATATTCTGTCATTTTCCTGGCGGCATCGACCAGCTCGCTCCAGGTTGCAGGTACCTGAACTCCCGCCTTCTGCATATAGTCTGTATTCACCAGGATGCCGCCGTTTCCGAGGTTAAACTCCTGCGGCACGCCATACAGTTTTCCGTCGACCGTATAGGCTCCGGTTGCCGCCGGATAATAGTTAGCCAACAGATCGCCGCCATTCGGGACTTCAGCCAGTAATCCCGCCTTCGCAAGCGGAGTAACCCATGTGCCGAATACCTGAGCGACATCCGGTGCGGCGTTGCCGATATAGGATGTGCGGATTTTTTGAACGTAATCGTCATAGGGGAATACTTCCACTTTGATCGAGATATCGGGATTGGCTTTCTCGAAATCCGCAACAAGCTTCTTGTTCGCGGGTACAAAGGCATCGTTTTGATGCATCCAATAGGTGAGCTGCACGGTTTTTGCCGCAGCTCCCTCTTCGCTCCCTCCCCCGTTAGCCGTCGGGCTATCATTTGTGCCGGAGCCGGAACCCGCGCATCCCCACACGCACATACAAACCAACAATACCGTCAAACATCCGCCGATGATACGCTTCATTCTCACAGACCTCCATTTTATAAAAGATGTGAAATAACGCTTACACTTTCAGGAGCATTGCTCGTCATCCTGTCCGCTGCGACTGTCGGTAAACGCTCTAATTGTACATCGGCTTATGGGTCCGCTCGCCAACCCGTACTGGGACGATCAAAGCGGAAAAGAAATATTAGATGCTACGCGCCTCATCGGATACATGGGCAGACCAATCTCGTTAACCTTTCGGCGAAAAAGTATCCTTACCGTCTCTTGCCGTGACGATGACGAATGATGCACCTCCCCCTTTTTCGATTCGCCAGTCATAATCCAACTCCGCACGTAATTAAAGCTCCAGCTATTGAATGTGTTTATACGACTAATAATACTCGGTATAATGTTCAAGTCAATTACTTTTTTAATAATTTATGAACATTTCGATAGTTTTTACGGACCATAATGAACTTTTTGTTATAAAATCCGTTCGGTCAGAAGTTCCTTTTGGAACAGCAGGCGACAAACAGCTTATTTCGGGTTAAGAACCCGCTTGTTAAAATGAAGCTGAAGATTCGTTTCTATAAGGAGGTTGTACAATGTATGTCTATACGGGAATAAGCGAAGCGCAAAAAATCGGTAAGTATGGTGTGGATGAAAGCGCCCGCCTGATGAAGAGACTGGCCTATATTTATCGACGCTTGATGATGGTCGGGGCTGCGCATATGCCTGCCCGGATGAATTGGCATTTTAAGGCTGGCCTTGCCCGGCACCTGTTCGAGGACTCGCATGCAGCCGGGTTATTTATGAAGCGGGCTTCAGAACTGCGAAGCCCCAGTGTTCAGCAGCTGAAGGATCCTGATCCGTGGCTGGCCTTGTTCTTCGACGAGCTGTTAATGGCACGCTCCGATTACGAACTGTGGACAGGCATTTACGGCGTCGTAAGGCCGGAGCTCCGCAGATTGCTGCGGCAGTATGCGCAGGATACCCAGCCGCTGGTTGATTATCCTACCCTTCGCGCAATTAAACAGGTGCTTTCTGACCTGGATGAGCAGACAGCATGGGGAGAGGCCATTCGTCCGGCGCTTCTGGAGGATGCCGCCTTTTTCTCCGCGCATCGGGAGACCTATTCCATAATAACGGACGATGAGAGTACGGCAGCGGTGTTCTGCGATGAGCTGCGCAAGCTGCTGGCGCAAGTCGGTGGTTTTGAAGGCCGGGCGTTGAAGCAAGCCGAGAACGTGCCGGACAGGAAACGTTCGCAGCAGAAGTACAACATGCCCTTGCGGGCTGTCAGAGATCCACGAATGGGCGGGGATACGCTTGGCAGAACAGGCGTGGCGAACCCGCCGACGGAGCCGGAGCTGGCGAGGATCATTGCAAATGTACGCACGCGGCAGGAGGAGCTGGGGGCGGCTGAGCTTTGCGCAGCGACGATGGTGCTGCAAAACAACATGCCATGGTCATTCTATGAGGATCTGGCGCGTCATTGCTGGGATGAAACCAGACACACGTTATTCGGTCAGGCTGTGCTTGACCTGGGCGGATACGACTGGTATTCGATGCCGCAGTTCAAAGGCGACTATGACCCGCATATGATGAAGCCGGTAGCCAATTCTTATATTTGGCTGTCGATCGGCATTGAAGGCAGTGCCATGAGAAAAGACGGGATGCCGAAGGAAGCGAGAATGCTGAAGGCGGCAGCGGAGAAAACAGACAACGAAGTCGTGAAGCTTTTTGCGCAATGTGTGGATTTCGACTGGGCTGACGAAGTGACGCATCATCAGTTCGGAAGAAAATGGGCCGAGGAGCTAATGGACGACTATCGCACCTCGGAGCGGATCGCCAACCGTGAAATGGAGCTTAATTTTGCCAGAATGGCCCGCGACACATGCTCGTTCTGGGAAGATAAACCTGACAGTTTCAACAAGCAAATGTTTCTGAACGATTGGAAAGATCGGCTGCGGCCGGAGCTTTTGAAAGAGTTGGACGAGAGAACCCTCCTTCCATAAATCTCCTGTAAAATGAAAAATTTGGCGTTTGAACAAAAACGGACGCCCCGGTAAAATTGGGTTTGCGCACGAGGTCGCAGTCGAAATTTCCGATGCTTACGATAAGAGGATTGGCTTGCCTATACGTACTGACCCGTCAACGCAAAAAGGCTGCCGATCTCCGGCAACCTTTTTTTTACTAACCCCACTCTGCTGCGGATTCTATTCCTGCGCGGGAGAGCTGGACTGATCCGCAGCAGCGTTATTCAGCCTGCAGATCTCCACCCCTGCCAGCATCATAATGCCGATGCCATGGTTGTCGTTCACGACCGTACGCAAGTCGTGCATGTAATAGTCCGGGGAGAACGAATACCGCGACCCGCTGCATACCCCGTGCACGTTGCCCTGCCGGTCGATCACCCCGCCGGTCAGGCCTTTCCAGGCTTTAAGGGCGGCAGCCGCATAGACCTCTTTCTCTTCCAGCCAGCCGAAACGCACGCCCCTGGCGAACGCATACGCGAACATCGCGGTACAGGAGGCTTCCTCATAGGCTTCAGGCAAATTAAGCACCTGATGCCATAAGCCCGAATCCGCCTGAAGCGCCGAAATGCCAGCGCACAGCTCGCGGAACATCAGAAGTAGCGCTCCCCGGTCCTGGTGATCGTCGGGAAGCTTCTCCAACAGCTCAGACAGGGAGAACAGGCACCAGCCGTTGCCGCGGCCCCAAGGCACGCGCGTCGCCTTGGCGTATTTAAAGTCGAACACATGCGACATGACGCCTTCCGGCTCCATGAACAGGTAGCTCTTATACAGCAGGAACTGTCTGGCCGCTTCATCCAGCGCTTCGCGCTTGCCGGTTGTTATTGCATAACGCGTCAGGAACGGGGCGCTCATGAACAAGTCGTCCGCCCACATCGTATCGGCCGCGTATTCGCCCGGGCACTGCCGGTAAAACGCTCCATCCGGCCGGCGTTCCAGCTTCCGGAGCATGAAATCGGCGATTACGTCGGCGATGCGGCGGAAGCTGTCCTCTCCCGTCTGCAGATAAGCCTCAAGCATCGCCGACCCGAACGAGCCGCAGTTGTCCAGCATTCGGATTAAGACGAGCTGGTGGTTCACGGAAGGAAAACCGTATTCGTCCCTATCCCATATCGAATAGGCATACATTTCCGTACAGCTGCGGATATGACCGAGTGCGTAATCAGACAAATCCTTCCGGTCAAGCTCGCGGGCGGTCCGCAGCAGCCCATACATCGTTACGCCGAGCGGATAGTCCCAGCGCCCGTAATTGGTGGCGCTGCCCGTCGTCCATTTGTTGCTCAGCATGGCGTTCTCATAATAAGGCCTCACCCTTGTTTGCGGAGCATCGACCAGCCAGTACGAATGACCGGCAGCGCGGCCTTCGGAGTCGACAGCTGGATGAAGCCCGGACATCGTGCAAAGCGCCGCCGGATCCGGCTCCACCGCAGGATCCAGCGGTCCGGCATACAGCCATGCGCCTTCGCCTCCGTGGACGACGGCCGGCAGCGCCAGCGGCAGCATTCTCCCGCCGGCATAAGCGCTGCATTCAAAACCCCAGCCGTCCGGGCCGCTTACGCTGCGCACGAGCAGCCGGTGCGCTCCGGACGCAGTGGACACCCGGACCCGGTAAGTGCCGCCCGACTCCAGCTCGACTACCCTCAAATCGTCCAGCCATATGACAGTCGGCCCCAGGGCATGGCCCTCCAGCATTAGCGACTCCTCCGCAGCCGGCACCTGCAACCGGCTCCAGCCGTAAGCCGCGGAAGGTTGAACGGGAAGTCCGAACAATCGCTCGAAGTTCGGCCGCTCCGCTTCCTCCGCTGTCCACCTGGTCCGCGGCTGCCAGCACAGGCAGGTTTCTTCTTCCGCCCGCTTGAAATCGGGAAAACCGTTCTCGCTCCCGAATAATCGGTTTTTCACAGCTTCCGTGAAAACCCAGCCCGCACTCCCGGTCCTGCCCGCAAAGGGAGCCAGCACCTGCATAATGCGCACCTTCGCCTCGTCTGACCCAAATAGGCAGCCGAAGCCGGCAGCCGTCTTGCACGCCTCCACCAGGAAGGCGTTCCAGCCCTTGCGCAGCGCAAGCGGCACAATGACCCGCTCGCCCGGCTTCATCTCGTCTACCGCATTGGACCGGTACAGGCGCTCTTCATTGACGTACAGCATTACAGGACCGAGCGGTTCGATGACACCGTCGAGCGATCGTTCATCGTCACTCCATACCAGCCCGTATGCGTATGCGTAGTCGCCGATAGCCGCTTCCGGCAGCTTGGCGGAAAAATCCATATCGTAAAGCCCGTCCTCCGTTTGCAGCATGCCTGATTTGGCAAAAGCGCGCAGCGCGAAGGGCACGGGAGGATTTGCGCCGGCGTAACGGCCTGCCAGCACCTCCAGGATGCGGCGCTCATCGTCGCCGAACCAGTACCGCGCGCTTTCGCGCGCCTCCATATAGGCTGTCATGTCCTCATTCCTCTCGTTTGTCGTCATGACGGTTACCGGGCGACAGCCGGATATCGAACGTCTTGTCATACGGCGTCATCAAATTCACGATCAGGGTCTGGCAATCCGTCGGATAACTTGTATTGCTAAGCACCTTGGCCCGGTGCTCGTGCGCCCCTCCATCCACCTCGATCCAATCGTTTCCGGCGGTTAAACGGGACGTACCTTTTTCCCAAAACAGGGTTCCTGTCGCTGCCGACGAAAGACTATCTCCGGATAACACGCCTTCCTTGCCGAACACGAAAGTGATTTGCGTCATTAAAATTTCCGGCTGCCCGCAGTGGATGCGAATGCGCCAGCCTTGTTCGGTTTCCGTTAGCTCTACCTCGACATGATGCTGCTGTTCGTGCGTAACTTCCCGCAAATGATGGGGCAGCAAATACCAGGGACTGACTGGCCCGCGCGCGGTTTGCGGCAAATGCTGCTCCGCAACGGGGCCGTAATACCCCTTCTTCTCGGTCGCCGATAACCGGTAGCCGCGCTCCAGATACTCCATCCGCTTCAGCTTGACGAAGCCCGGCTCGAAGGACGCAGCAATTTGCACGGCAAGCATCCGCGCCGCCCCATGCCGCAGCGCAAAAAACGAGTTCGTTTCGGTCATGACGGTCGCGCTTGTCGCTCCGCTCCGATGTCTGGCGACGGGAGCGCCGAAGTCGGGATGCAGCCGGCTGTGATAGATTCGGCCGCCGTGTCCTGCCCCATCCATCCTGCTTAGGTAAAGCTCTCGCGGAAAGCCGCCGTTTATGACGACCCGGTAGTTGTCCGGCATCTCTGCAGGCTGGACCGGACAATTGCGAAGCTCCGGATAACGCAGTAAACCGATCAGTGCGTTATTGGGCAGTCCCCCGGGATGCGTGAGCGCTTCGCCCGCAAGCCCGGCTATTGCGGCAAACAACGGATCGCCGTCGCGGTTCGCCATCAGCTTGGCGATTAGAAAATAGGTTCCCATGCTGTATTTGCTGCCAAAATCCTGACGGCCGGAATAATCCGTCACAACTTCGCCGTCGGGATGAATCATATGCGCCATCATCCGTAAATTCTTCCGCACCGGTTCCAGCAGATCCGGCAGGTTGAATAGCTCCGCCGCATAAAACAGGACGATATCGCTTACGGCGTTATAAATGCCGTTGCTCCGCTCCGTCCACTCCCCGTCTTCCGTGCAGTCGATTCCTTCCGCGAGCCACTGCTCCGCCCTCTCCTTCAGTTCGGGCTGCCCTGTCAGCTTATACATAAATCCCAGAGCAGCGGTAATGACCCAGCGGTGATTCGGAGTGTGGCAGCCTCCCGTAAGCAAGGCCGGGATGGTCCGCTCCAGAAAGGTCCGGATATCCGCCGCCGCTTGGCGCGCAGGCTCCCACGCATGGGCGGCAAGCAGCTCGTAGACTTGTGCCAGGCCGCTCACGACGAATGCGGTATCCGGAGGCGAGTGCATATTTGTCCATGGCGGCGAAATCGTTCCGTCCGCATGCTGGAAACTCAGCATGTACCGGGCACTAAGCTCCAGCCGCAACAACAGCCCGCGATCATGATAGAACCGGGATTGCTCATTAATGAGTGCGGATGCCCAAATAGCCATGACCATCGGCGTTCCGCCGTGACTCGGCCAAGCGATGCCGTTCACGGGATCGGTGACTCCCCCGTAAAACCGGCTTTCGCCGTCGAGCACTTGATGATCCATTCCGTCTTGTACCCAATGGTCATTGATGGAGACCAGCTTATCGTAAATGTTCATTTGTCCTCCCTATCTTTCCTCAGCCATCATTTTCCGCCCTTAGGCGATACTAGAATGCTACAATTTTTAAGAGTATCTGAAATTTCTCCGGACTGCAAGCGCCCCCTTGCTTAAGGCCTGCACACATCCCCGTCTTTACCCCTTCACGGCGCCGAGCATCACGCCGCTTACGAAGTAACGCTGCAGCCACGGGTAAACCAGCAAAATCGGCACCGTGGCAAAAATGACGCTGGCCGCCTTCAGACTTTCCGGCACGACGGTCGCCATCTGAGACCCTTCCATCTGCAGAAGGTCTGATATCATATTGTTCTGGATGAGCTGATAGAGCTTCAGCTGCAGTGGATAAAGCTCCGGGCTGTTGATATACATCAGCGTGTCAGTAAAGCCGTTCCAGCGGCCTACCGCATAGAACAGGCTGAGTGTCGTGATGACCGGGAGCGATAAAGGCAGCATAATACCGAGCAGCGTCCGAAAATGGCTGCTGCCGTCGATTTCAGCGGACTCCTCCAAGCTCTCCGGGATGTTATTGAAGAATGAAACCAGGATGATCAAATAAAAGGGATTGATCAAGCCCGGCAGCACGAGGGCCCAGATCGAATCGAGAAGGTGCAGGCTGCGGACCAGAATATATTCGGGAATGATGCCGCCGCTGAAGAACATCGTGACGACAATGACGAACATGACGGCTTTGCGGCCCCTCAGCTTCTTCTTCGACATCGGATAGCCGATTGCGATCGTCATGAGCATGCACAGCACGGTGGTCAAGCCAGTCAGGAGCACCGTAAATCCCAGCGAGCGGATCATCGATGCGTCGGAAAATACCTTGGCATAGGCTTCAATATTAAACTCGACCGGGAGCAGATTCACCTTTCCTGATAGAATCGGCCCTGCCGAGCTCATCGAAATGGCTATTATATGAAGAAATGGAGCCAGACAGATCAAAGTGCTTACGAGTAACACGATAAAGTTGGCGGTGTCGAAAACGCGGTTGGCGGTTTGTTCTCTCATAACGTCCGCTCCTTTCAAATTATCGATTGCAGGATGGTTGCTGACTTGCAGTCAATCCTACATTATGCCCTCATCCGTGAGCTTCTTCGAGGTATAGTTAGCCGCAAGCACGAAGATAAGCCCGACGACCGCCTGGAATAAACCGATGACTGTCGCCAGCGTATACTGGCCTGACTGGAGCCCGATCCGGTACACAAACGTGCTGAGCACATCGGAATACTCGCGTACCGCCAAATTGCCGATGACATACGGACGCTCGAAGCCGATGGAAATCATATGGCCCAAATTGATGATGAGCAGCATGACGATCGTCGGCTTCAGGCCGGGGAGCGTAATATGCCAAATGCGCTTCAGCCTGCCCGCGCCATCCATGCCGGCCGCCTCGAACAGCTCCTTATTGATGCCGGTCAGAGCCGCCAGGTAAATAATCGTCCCCCAGCCGGCGCTTTGCCACATGCCTACGAGCAAATAGGTAATGAGCCAGCTGCTTTTGTCCGTCAGGAACGGAACGGCTTCAAAGCCGATGGATGTAAGGACATTATTAATCATGCCGGATTGCGTGCCGAACACCTGATATACGATCCCGCCTATAATGACCCAAGAGATAAAATGCGGAATATAGAGAATGGTTTGGGAAAGCTTCTTGAACCACAGCGCGTTCATCTCGTAAAGCATGATGGCCAGAATAAGCGGCGCCGGAAACGATACGAGCAAATCGAGAAAATTGAGCATCAGCGTATTGCGCAGCGTCAAATAAAAATCGCGCATGCCGAATACTTCCCTGAACGCATCGATGCCGACCCACTCGCTTCCCGTAATGCCCTGAAAGAAATTAAAGTCCTTAAACGCAATCTGGATTCCGTACATGGGTCCGTATTTGAAAATAATGAAGTAAGTCAGAGGCAAAACAAGCAGTGCATACAGCTGCCAATATCTGCGGAAATAGGCATTCCAGCTCACGGCGGACTCCTCCTTATGCAATCGGTTTTGGCAAAGGGATTAGGCGGTGCCACGTCCCTTTGCCGTCACGAAGCCTGGGCTGCGGATTATTTTGCCTGCATCTCCTTATAAACAGCCGTCCTCTCGTCGAGAATCGCCTGACCGCCGCCAGCCATATAATCCTTCAGCATCGTTTCGAAAACGCTGTCGAATTGCTCCGGCTTTGCCATCGTTGTCTTTACGATGACTTCGTTAAATTTATCGAGCAGAGTTGTGCCGTATTTCGTCTGCGCCTCAATCGGCCTGTCCATTAACACGGGCGTCAGCACATCGGAATTCGCGATCTTCTGCGCCGCTTCCACCTGATCCTGGAATTTCTGCGGCATCTGCAGCGCCCGGGCTTTCAGGTTTTTCTCCATGCTTCCGAGCTGCTTGCCGTTGGAAATGATCACCATGTCACCTACATTGTACAATCGGTTGATCGCTTCCTCCGACGGATTCTCCACGGCAACCGGTATATCGTCGACCATGGTATAATTTTCGCCCTCAATGCCGTTTTGCAGCTTGAATAAATTGTCGCTCATCGCCATCCATTCCAAATATTTAATTGCCTCTGCCGATCGGTCGCTTGTTTTCGGGATCATGATGTAAAGACCGTTAGGGGCGTACATCGGCTTGGCGTGCTTGCCTTCCTCATTGGTGTACACGTCTACGGAAGCCAGCACTGCTCCCGGAACGTTTTTCTGGAGCGTATCGTAGGATCCATTCTCGTAAAACGGATTGATATCGTCCTCGCTGAAGAAGCCGATCTTCCCCGTGGACACGTCTTCATTCAATTTCTTCTTATCCTTGTCCAGACCGAAATCCTTGCTCATCAAGCCTTCGTTGTACAGCTTGTTCATGAATTGAAGCGCTTCCTTAAAGCCTGGCAGAAGAGTCGGGTAGTCATTGGAACCAAGCTGCTGCGTCAGAGTATACTTTTCTTCCTCCGACACCGGCTTAATGAACGACCAGATCAGCGGCTCGTATTGGGCGGAAGCGATCGTCATGCCCAAAGGAATAACCTGACCGCCCGTCCCGCCCGGATCCTTCTCCTTGAAGGCTTTCAACGTTTCGTACAGCTCTTCCGTCGTTTGCGGAACCGGCATATTCAGCTTATCCAGCCAATCCTGCCGGACGAAGGAAGCATACTTGCCCACATTCGACCGCTTGGCCGGAACGGCAAACTGCGTGCCCTGGAACTGGCCGTAGTCGAGAACCTCCTCGCCCAGAAACGCTTTCAAGTTCGGCGCGTGCTCGTCGAGCAGCGGCCCGACGTCGGTTAAGCCGTCTTGCTTCGCATAGCGGTTAAACGTATTGGGGTCGTAGGTAAAAACAATGTCCGGGACATTGCTGCCGCTGGCCATCAAAACATTCAGCTTCTCGACCTCTTCCGAACGCGGTACCGGCACGAATTCCATATCGATATTGTTCGGATCGCCGAAGTTTTCTTGAATGTAGTTCGTCATGTAGTTATCCGTAATCGTTGTACCTGCCGGCGAGTTGCCTCTGTCGAACACCTCAACCTTAAGCGTAACCCGCTCCTTGGAAGCATCGCCATCCGTTCCGCCCGAAGCTCCCGGTTCCGTGTTTGCCGTGCATGCCGTAACTAACAAGGAACAGATCAGGCCGAGCGCCACTACCGCTTTCTTCTTTCCCGGATTTCTCTTCTTGTTTCCAACCATGGTTCCAACCCCTTCTTCGAATGATAAAATAGAGTACCGCGCAGGCTGCCTGGCTGTTTAGGATAACGCTTTCAGTAAAGCTGCCGCAGCCCGAATCGGAATGAACACAGTATGGCATGACATTCGGCAATGTAACAATAAACTAGTTTCCAAACGATAAACTTCCATTTTTATTTCCATATTATGTTAAATATAACTGTTGTCGCGAAATAAACTATTTTCAAAAATCCCCGGTTTGGCGGGCTTTTCCAGGCTTCTGCTTCAGCTTTCTATAGTCTCCCGACGTCATACCGATGATTCGCTTGAACACGCGCCCGAATGTAATGGAATTCGCGTATCCCACCCGAAGGGCGATATTTTGCACCGACTCATCTGTTTCGGCGAGCAGCTCCTCTGCCCGCTCCATCCGGAGCCGAACGATAAAATCGATGAACTTCATATTGAATTCTTCTTTGAATAAATAACTGACGTATTTGCCTGAAACATGGAACCGGTCGCTCAGGTGCTGCAGAGACAAATTGGGGTTTTCGAAATTCTCCTCGATATACCCCTTCAGCTCGTTAATCATCGCGTGATGGTTTTTGGTTTCGGTATGAGCGACATAGGTGCGGAATATTTCCGTCAAACGCTCGGAGTATAGCGCCCTTAAATCGTCGAGCGACACCGTATCGTCCGCTGCCTTCTGCATGGCTTCGGCTTCCGGGCCCTTGAAATGACCGGACAATTCATCGGACATGTCCGACAACTCGCTCCCCAGCATATCCATCATCGTCTGCAAAATCATCCGGATATCCTCATCCTTCAAGTAATCCTTCTCCATATGCCCGAACAATCTCTCCAGATGCACGCGCCATTCGCCGTTTAAAAGTCTGAACTCCTTTACAAGCCCGGAGCCGTACTGCAAGTAGATGAACCATTGCCGACCCGCATCATCCGGCAGATCCTCGCTCATCACGACGGCTTGCTTGCCTAGAGACATTTTGTGCCGCATCACCTCGACAGCCGCTTTGTATGAAAGTCCAACCCGTTCCCATTCCCGCTCCGCATGACCGACGCCAAACATCAGCGATAGCCGCAAATGCTCGGCTACCCAAATCCGACCCTTGTCTGCAAATATCCGGATTTTCTCCCTCGCGGGCGAATGTTCTCCACTTAAGCCGACAATCATGCCCATCCTATTCTCCGCAATCCACTCCGCCCAGCCATACATACCATCCGCTTGAGCCAGCTCCTGCAGGACGTTCGTTAACGCAAACTTCAGCGTATGCTGATCCCGTGCAGGAAAATTAGTGCGGAAATCGCGATATCGTCCGATCTCAACGACAACGAACGTCAATTGCAGGGGCTTCTCCCCCACAGGGAGCAGCTCCAGCTTTGCCAATCTGCCGGAAACGTCGTCAAGTCCGTCGCCCTGCAGCATATCGTGGAACAGCTGGCGACGGCTCACGAGCAGGTTCTCGCGCTGCTGCTTCTCGAAATCCGCCGTTTGCTGAATAAGGCTTTCCAGCGTGCGATCGATCATGGACAGTTCGTCCATCTTTAGCCCGAACGCATCCTCGCGCAGCTGAATCGATTCGACCCGGTTCATCATCACCCGAATCGGCTTGTAATTTTTTCGGGTGATATAAAGGATGTAGAGTATCGCAAAAACAACCGTCAGCAGACCGATAACAACCCAAACATAAGAGATGACGGATACCCACATGAACAGCTGGCCGGCGACGATTCCGCTCTCGAACGTCCAGCCGGTCAGTTCCAAGGGGACGCGGTTCAGCACTTTGCCGTCTGCCGCCTCAACGCCGGTCCGATCTGCCGATCGTGTGGAGAACAGCATTGCCCCGAACGCGTCGCTGACATCCACAAACGATATATCGCTGTTATTCATTGAGCGGATCATCTGTTCAACCGAATACATATCGACGTTGATGACAACGAGCCCCTCGGTTCCGAAGGGAAGCGGTTCTCTTTTGTAAATGGTAATAACGCGTTTATCCTTCTCCGTGCTGAATTCATGGTAAAGCCGCACCGTAGACCATCCGTGATTGTCCGGGTGAGCGAGCGCCTGCTCAATGAACCGCCGGTCGGCAAATTTCTCCCACTCCACAAGGCCGCTGCGCGTCAGCACCTGCTTGTCCTCATGCCGGTATACATAAATCGAATCGAGCAGGCTGTCATTGTCGGTAAGCGTACGCATGCTGTCGACGACATCGAAGAGCACCTGGCTGTTCTCTCCCGTCAATCCGACGTTCAGGAAATCGCGGTACCGGTCGTTTTTCTCCACCTCCTCGAGCACATCCATCTCGATCCCCTTCAATGAACGGGTCAGACGATCCGCCATATAATCGGTCGTAATCCTGTCGGCCTTGACCGTTTCCTTATGCGAAATGTCATTGACCACGATAAAGGACAAGAAAATCAAAATCGTCACCGTAAACAAAAATATCGGAAAATACGAAAGCAGCATGCGGCGGTACCAGTTCCCCTTCATCCCCATCACTCCTCTTCCATCATCACGAATGCTTATTTCCTTAAAGAAAGCGCTTACTCGCCTATTCTAAGAGATGCTGGTCAAGGATTCAATGATCAAAAGAAAATAAAGACAGCTCATCTGATAACGCAGGACAACAACTTTTTGTAATACTTCCTCCCATTGCTTTCGGTCCCCTTAGCTTTATAAATCAAGCCCCCATAATAAAAAAGAGAAAGCCCGGAAAAACATGGGCTTTCTCTGCAAGCTAGAATTACTGCTATATAAGAAGTGATATTGTCATCCAGCTTGTGATCCAATTCTTACGGACTCTCCGGAATCGGCAGATTGATGGGCTGCAAGCGTCACCGCAAGCGTCTTGATGCCTTCCTCGTAAGGAGCCAGAATGAGGCTGCGGTCGCCAGTGATAATCGCTTCCAGGAATGCTTCATCCTGTGCCTTATAGAAGTTCGTAGTGCTTTTTATTGTCATGGTTTTGCCGTTCTCCATAATCGTGAGCACCGACCAGTCGATACTCACGCGCCAGCCACGGCCAATGACTTCAAGGCTTGAGCGTCCGTCAGGCTGATCAACGAAAGATGTGTCGAGATGGCCAATCGCACCGGATTCCAGAACGAAATTGACGGAATACACGTCAGGTATGCTGATGTTCGCAACGTCATCCATTACGCGCAATGCCATATCGGCTGATACCTTAACGATGTCGCCCGCAATGTAGCGAATCAGGTCAAGGTTATGCGTCGTTTGCTCAACCAGCTGGCCGCCCGACTTCGTGATATCGCTCCACCAAGGCACAGGCACGAGACCGCCGAAACGGTGTGCGCGAACCATCGCGACTTTTTTGTCCTTCAAATATTCTCTTGCTTGAGCAACGGTGTCCAGGTAGCGCAGGCAATACCCAGTGCCGACGATAATACCGGATTTCTCTAGAACCTGCTGCTTTCTTCTCACGGTATCCAAGTCAAGGCCAACCGGCTTTTCAACAAACAGGTTGATCCCCTTTGCCGCAACCTTCTCTTCCATATCTCCATGCGCAAAGGGAGGAATGCAGAGAAAGATTGCGTCAAGCGGCTCTTTCTCAAGCATTTCGTCAACATTCGTATATGCCTTTACGCCGTATTTCTCGGCTGCTTTGTCAGCATTGGCCTGTACAATGTCGCAAATTGCAACAAGGTCCGCTTTCTCGCTGTCGTACAGATGCTGCAAATGATCCGCGCCGATACCGCCTACGCCTACTACTGCTACTTTAACCGCCATCTTGTAAACATCCTCTCCTATAAAATTCTAGGCTTCCGCCCATAACCGCTTTGCGTTTTCGATGCCGATTCTCGAACCTTTCCGACAATCCTCCATACCTTCGAACTCGATGGAGATATAACCGTCATAGCCTGAAGCCTTTACGAGCCTGATCACCTCAAACATATCGATGTCGCCTTGACCAATGATCGCACCCCGGAGATAATTGCCGCTCAATGTCTGGAACCAGCCCTCGCCGGGATTCTTATACGCCGGACGAAGATAAAAATCCTTGAGATGGACAATGGATGCGTAAGGAAGATTTTTCTTTACTGCGGCTGCGGGATCCTCGTCCACGCACATAAAATTCCCGATATCCAGTGTTGTCTTATAATTGGGCCTATCAACTGCATTTATTAAGCGTTGAACCCGGTCGCTGGACTGGATATAAAAACCGTGATTCTCAATGCTGGTCGTTATGCCATATTGCACCGCATAATCCGCGACGATTCGGACTGCATTCACCAATTGTTCAAAGTCTTCCGTATATTGGCGCTCGGTGCTTTCCTCTTTCGGCCGGAACGCGACATCATGGCGCATTGTTTTTACGCCCAGCTGCTCAGCAATGTCAACATGCTTCTTGACTCGTTCGATTTCCTGCGCGTAATTGCCGCTGGCCGGACTGATGAAATTGGCGCTGATACAGTAGTTGGAAATATCGATGCCGGCATCCTTCGCCTTCTGCACAATGGCGGGGATCAGCTCAGGAGTGTCTGCCAGATCAGAACCGAACGTCGAAATCTCCACGTGCTCCCCGCCGTTGTCGGCGATCCACTGGATGGCATCGAGTATATCCATATCCCCAGCCTTGATTGCCTGGGACAGACTGTACGTGCTTAAGCCGATTTTCACTCGCTATCACAGCCTTTGCTATTATTGTTATTTCACTTCTCCGCTAATAATGAATTCGATATGACGCGCCGTATCATAGATCAATTGGTCCGGCGTGGACTTGTAAGCATCCAATTCGGCGGTAAGGGTATCCGTATATCCGACTTCATTCAATGCCTTCCTGACTGCCGCCCAGTTGATGTCTCCTGCAAGAAGCGGAACGAATCCATTGTAGTTTCCTGCGCCTGTTTTGAATTCCTTCACATGCACCTTCTTAATCCGCTTGTTCAGAATACGAATCCACTGGTCCGGGAATCCCCAAATCATAACGTTGCCCACGTCGAAATACACTGCCGCATACGGAGAATTCAATTCGTCGACGTAACGCGCCATTTCCAGAGGCGAAAGGAGAAACTTGTTCCAAACATTCTCAATACCCATATGGATCTTAAGCTTTTCCGCAGTCGGCAGGACCTTCGTCAATTCCTCCTGGCTTCGTTTATAAACGATGTCATAAGGCACTTCTTCCGTCACGCGGCCGGGAATGACCAGAATTGTATCGATTCCAAGAATGGCGGCAACTTCAAGCTGTTTGCCCACGGTTTTGTGGGCCATCTCTCTGATGGAGTCATCGTTTGAGGAAAACGGGTATTTGCCCAACAGGCCGGTGGACAAGCTTCGCAACTTCAAATTGTATTTTTCAGCCAGCTTGCCGACTTCCTCTACTTGGGAAGTGTTCATATCAATCGTCAAACCAACGCCACCCGGCTCGTACAGATTCAATTCGACAGCATCATAACCCGCTTTCTGGCAGGTATCGAAAATGGTCTCCAGCGGCGTTCCTTCCGGAAAACACCATTGATTGATTCCCTTCAACATTATTCAAGTCTCCCTCCGATTCTATTATTCCAATTCTATCGATTCTTTTAGATTGGAGAGTCAGGTAACCCGGTCACTCCCGCCTGCTTCATTACTTCAGGTTTTTGGACCAGTTTTCTGCACGCTTCTGGAGGCCGTCAAGAAACGCCTTGCTGTCAGGCGCATTGCCTTTTGCAGCTTCGGAAATGAAGCCGTTGACAGCCGAGTTTATGTCGGACTGGAAGAATGGATTCACTTCGTCCATAAGCTTGGAATGGGCGAGGTCTGCGATTTTCAGCGCTTCTTGAACATACTTGTCTTCAGGCAGGATGAAGTCCGGGCTCTTGAGGGTAGGCGTGTAAGAAAAGTATTGGTAGTTATGCTTTTGCGTCTCATATCCGGCAAGGAACTTCATAACTTCCCAGGAAGCTTCAACGTTCTTTGCATCTTTGGCCATGACGAACGGATCAACAGCCACCCAGCTCTCGCCGTTCGGCCCCATATTCATGGCGGGTACGAATCTGTCCAGATTAGCCTTGTCTTTGGTGGTTCTGAAATCAGACATCGTGGAGCCGGCATTGTTATCAAGTGCAATTGCGATGTTATTCTTGGACAATCCGAAGTTCTCGGCTCCTTGTGCGTTGACGAATCCCGGCGGCGCCAGCGGAGCTGCTTCCTTCAGCCAATCCATAACCTTGACCATCTCCGGGGAGTTCAACTGCCATTTGATATTCTTCATGTCTGAAAGGCTGCCCTCAGCGCCGCTGGCGTTGAAAGCAAGCGTCAAGGCTACCATTGTAGAACCGTTGATGGTGTTGCCGCTCCAATAGATACCGTAGTTGTCTTCTCCCGTCTTCGGGTTCTTGCCGGTCATTTTTTTCGCTGCTGTCAGAATTTCCTCCGGTGTGGCTTTGGCAGAAAGCGGTTCTACGCCCCAATCCTCGAACAGCTTTTTATCATAAATCGTCATACGGCGGCCTAATACTGCAGGAATACCGAATTGTTTTGTTCCGTCAAGCGACTTGGTGGAGTAGGAGTTGTTCCACACGCCATTCAGATAAATGCTGGGATCAAAGTCAGTGTCTACGTCGATCAGATCGTCAATATCGCGGAGCAAGCCTTCCTGGTACCATTGAGCGGCATAAGCGCCACCAGTGTACATGACATCAACATCTTTGGAGAGCAGCATGGCTGATTGTTTTGCTTTTGCGTTTTCCCAAGGGATTTGATAGATTTCGAGCTTGATATTCGGATATTTGGGTTTGAAATTCTTCTCCAGGAATTCGTTCAAGCCTACGGAGTTGTTTCCTGTCAGCGGGTCAATACCGTTCTCGAGCGTCCAGCCTGCCAGAGCAACACGAACGGTTCCTTCCGGTCCACCGTCGGTAGCCGGAGGGTTGTTGTTTCCCCCGGCGCAAGCAGCCAGAGACAGGGCCATGAAGATCGCAAGAGCAGCAAGCACGATTTTCTTCATTTGTTCAGAAACCCCTTCCGATTTTTGAATTTTGGCGAACTCTTACCTTTTCGAGTCAAAATCAAGTCAAAATACAGTTATTAAATATAGTTCACCTCCTTGAATACATCCGGTCGAATTACTGCTTGATACCGGAAAGTGCGATACTTTCGATGATATACCTTTGCAGGAACAGGTACAGCACGAAGACCGGTAGCAGACTGACTGTCGTTGCGGCTAGTATAATGGAAGGAAAACGATTGAGTCCGTTGTTGTAAGCGAACATCCCAAGACCGAGCTGGATGGTGAATTTGTCCGCGCTTTTCAGTACAAGCAAAGGCCAGAGCAAGTCGTTCCAGACGCCCAGAAACAGGAGAATGACAAGCGTTGCGACGATCGGCGCACACAAAGGCAAGTAAATCCGCCAGAATACCGTGCCTTCGCCTGCCCCGTCAATAATCGCGGCTTCCCGCAAAGCGCCAGGGAGCTGATCCATGAAAGCTTTCGCCAGGAATGTACCGAAGGTGTATCCGATGGCTGGAAGGTAGAACGCCCAGTAGGAATCAAGCAGGCCGAATTTACTGAACATCATGTACTGCGGAATCATGGTCATTTCAAAAGGGATCATCATGGTGCTAAGAGCCAGCACCAGCACAACCGTCGCGCCCCTGAAACGAATCTTGGAAAGCGCATAGCCGGAGAGCAGGGCGGATAATACGCTGATCACGATTGTACCTATACTGACGATGAGAGAGTTAACGATATACCTTAGCATTGGCACGTTGGTGAACGCCGCCTGATAGTTTTTCATTGAGGGCTCAGCCGGAAAGAATCTGGGCGGAAAGCTAAGTTCAAGTCTGGCCGACCAGTCAAAGCTGGTACTGAGCATCCAGATAAACGGTATGATCATGAACAATGAGCCGAAAGCCAGCAAAATCATCAGCGTCCATTGTGTTATGGCATCGGCGCGGCGTTTTGAGCCGCTTTTAATAGCTGCAGTCTGAAAAGACATCTCCCTCCATCCCTCCCCAAATTTAATCAAGGCTGTCTTTTTTGGTGTTCAGTCGAAGCAAGAGAACCGTCAAAATGAAGATGACAATGAATAACAGGTAGGAAGCCGCCGTCGCCATTCCCATTTGGTTGGCAAGAAATGCGTTGCGGTAAATGTATAACACCGAGGTAAGCAAGGAACCGCTGGGATTACCGGCCGTACCTCCAATCAACCAGACATCGGTAAATCGTTTCATGCTCTGGATAGTGCCCATGACGAGCATGAATACGAAAATTGAACGCAGGTATGGGATTGTGATATAGAACCAGCGCCTCAGCCCGCTCGCGCCGTCAACCTCGGCCGCTTCATAAAGTTCCCGCGGAACACTCTGCAGACCGGCAATGAAGATGATGGTATTGTAGCCGAGCGCTCCCCACATGCTCATGAGCACGATAGTGATCCGGGAGTAATTCGGATCGGTGAACCAGCCGACAGGATCAATGCCTACAAAGCCAAATGCATAGTTGATGATACCCTGATTGGTGGGGAAGAACATGAAGGTAAAGAGAAGAGAAGACGCGACTGCGGATATAACGTTCGGCAGGAAGAAGATGCCTTTATACCAGTTCTTGGCTCCCCCCCACTTCAGGCTGTTGATCATGCTGGCAAGAATGAAGGAAACCATGATACCGAGGATAACGGACAGAAAACCCATATAAAATGTGTTATAAAGCGATTGCCAAAAAATCGGATCATTCAGAATGTAATTATAGTTGTTTAAACCAACCCATGTACCGCCAAAGCCTGTTCCCGAGACTTGTTTAAAGCTCATAAGCAAAGCAGCGAACATCGGGTAAATCGCAAAGATTAATATGCCCAGCACCAGCGGTGAAACGAACAGAAAACCCGTCCAATCATTCTTTTTGAGCCAGTCTTTTCGCTTTATCTGCCGCATTTGCGGCTGTCCGGCGAGAATTTCTGTTTTCTCAGCCATTAATTAGCCCCCTCTCCCAAGCGTCACTGGTGTAAGCTGTCTGTTCTGCGGATCGGTAAGCTGCCAAATTCGACAATGAGTCGAGATGGGCCTGGGCTATCCCTCCGAACCCTATCAGGCTTACACGCAGGTTCATCCAGCCGCCTCCTATCGGGTCAACGGTAATGTTATCTTTTTGCCGGTCGCTGCCGACTCGTCGATTGCAAAGCAGACTTCCATCGATTTGAATGCATCGAAGAAATCGCATCGGGTTTGTTTCTTCAGCTCGATGGATTCAATGAAATCATTGATTTCATGCACGAACGGGTGGTGGCTGACATCGCCGCTGTCCGGAAGAATCGTAGGCACGGTCGCGTACTCTGTTTGGCCGGGCAGCTTATGCGTGAATACTTGATTGTTCATCACAGAGCCTTTCTCGCCCAGCAGATGAATGTTGAAGCGGTAAGGCGTTTTGCACTCGAGCGAAGACGACACCTTGCCGATACCGCCGTTCGCAAGCTTGAAGATCGCCAGTGTGTTCGGATCGAACTCATAACCGGATTCCTTCCTCGTTCCGCAGCTGTAAGCCGTAACCTCTTCAATATCGCCGGAGAAATAACGCACCGCATCTACCGCATGGCAGCCTGCAGAAAGCATGCTGCTTCCTCCAAGTTCTTTCTTGCTGCTCCATCTGTATTGCCCGTAATGCGGACCGATATCGTGCCAGTAGTCGATCTGCGCCATGAAGACGCGGCCCAATGCATCGTCATTGATCAGCGATTTGATGTTGTCGAATCCGGGATTCCATCGAAGAACAAAGCTGACGACGGTCGTGACGGGGTTTGCCGTGAGTGCATCCGCCATCTTCCAAAGGTTCTCCTTGTTCATCGCCATCGGTTTTTCAATCACCAAATGCTTTCCGCTCTGAGCAGCCAGAATTGTCTGCTCCGTCCGAACATCAGGCGTTGAGCATAAAACAACCGCATCCACATCAGGATCCTGAACCATCTTCTCGTAGGAATCAAAAACCTGCGTATCAAAGCCCATTTCGGTCAAGCGTTGTTGTGCGAAAGCGCGGTCCCGGCTGTAGATTCCGGCTAACTCCGCCCCCGGGTTTTGTACGGTCGCTTTCATGTATTCACCGGCAACCCAGCCCGTTCCGGCAACAGCTATTCTGATCGCCATCCTGCAATACCCTCCCTTTGAAATAATGACTATTACTTATACGGGAAACCTTACAGCGTTCGGCCTGGTCCAGACCATGTGCTGGATAAAACCTTCCGCGTAATTGCAGCCTGCCTGAATTCCGCGCAATTTGCCCAATGTAGCCACGAAGTCCACGATATCCACATTGTCGTGTTCCTTCAGCCACACCAGTTGGCTTTGGTGTTTCTTAAGCATTTCAATCTTCGTTTGAAATGTTTCTTCAACGTCGACATAGATCGTCGGTTGAAAATTGATACCCGATAAATTATCCATGTAATATAGCGTTGGTATTTTACCTGCCACCGGGATGTCGGAGAAGCCGGGCAATGTCGCAAGGAAGGACGTGTCGAACACCAGCTTGCTGACCGCCACATGATCGGGCATGTAATCATTGGGAGCATGGGTGATAATCATATCGGGCCTGACCGTGCGGATCAACTCGATAAACTTCAGCTTGGCTGCTTCGCTCTCGCTGGAAATTTCGCCGTCCTTCAGCCCCAGGGAGATCACTTTGCTTGCGATGACCGCTCCCGCATCCTGTGCTTCTTGCTGCCGGATACGGATCAGTTCCTCAGCTGGAATCATGTAGTGGCCTTTATCTCCCGTGCTTGCGTGGCACAAAATGACTTCGTGTCCGATCCGTTTCATTTTTGCCAGAGTGCCGGCACATAAAATTTCGGTATCATCAGGGTGGGCGCCAATGGCCAGAACAATCATGCTATTTGCTCCTTCCACTAGTTCAAATCTGCTGTAAGCGGTCCGGCAAGTTCTTTCAGGAAGAAAAGCTTTCCGGGCATAGTCGGCATGTAGGAGGATGGAATCCATGGTGATTTCTCATGCCTCAAGGTCGTCCAAAGCGATAAACCCTGCCACATCATGCCGCGTCCCATGGCGCCGTCTGCGCCGCCGATCGTATAATCCGCCTGCATGAACAAGCCCGGGCCAATCGTGTTGGCAAAGCAAGGAACCAGGGTGGTCCGGCTCTTGAAGCTCGTGATCGCATTCTGCTCGATCGTCATCGGATGCAGCTTCGCGCCGATGCGGTGCGTTTGCAGCGACCATTCCTGCTCACTTGCAAATTCGCCTGCGAAGTGCGGCTCCCAGAAAGCGATATGGAAGCAGCGGCCTATGCCGTACACCACAATCAGCCTGGCACCCATAGCCTTCAATTCGCCGATCTTGCCGGCATAGTTCGGCAGATTGCCTTTGGTTGCAAAATTCCGTTGGCTCACAGGAACAGTCAGCTCCCCAAGCGGATTATAAAATGCCTGCTCCATACCGTGTTGAAAAGAAGCGGAATTGTTGGAGGGCAGCGTATTGCCATGTTCATCGCTCCACTCATCCATATTAAAAGCATGTACATGTTTGGCGTCGATACCCCAGCTTTTCAGGAAAAACACCGCCCAGCGGTATAACCCCATCGGACCTACCGGAAGAATCAGCGCAAGCTGTTCGCCATGTTCTTTCGCAAGCTTGATTTGCAGAGCCAGTTCATGGCCCATGAACGTGTCGAAATCATAGATCGAACCGCACGGTACAGGCTGAAAGCCTGAATGCCATTTGGGTTGCCTTTCCAGAACCTGCCCAGGACTATTTGCAGCGCATTTGTCGATAGCTTCCATATCCCATCCTGCGGGGAAGAAACCCTCCATCATGGAGCCCTTAAGCGTATTCAACAGATTCAATATTGACCCTCCTCCTGAATTGAGTTTAATTAATCCAGTGACTTTATTAATTCATTTTATTTATATCTAGAATATTCTGAAAAGTCAATCGATTCTGTAAAATAAATTTATTAATGGGATTAAACGATTAAAAATCATAATGGCTGGAAATATCTTTATTCCATGAAATTAATGTCATCAAATATAAAAAGTGCCGCCACCTCGTCATGAGGCGGCGGCACCAGGAATACCATTGTTTTACAGCTAAATTTGTTCTTCAAGCACCTTATTCAGCACATACAGCGACGCGCCAGCAGATACGTTATTCACGTTAAGCCGGGACAGGAAGATGCTGCATGCCTGCGAGAACGGGGCTAGCGCCCGCTCATGGACAATATCGACAACCGAAGCAAGCAGAACCTCTCCCAGGTGTGACAATCTGCCGCCAATCACAATGACCTCGGGATTGAAAATATTAATCAAATTGACGATACCGTAGGCCAGATTCCTGGAGATCTCCTGTACCACCGCAAGCGCAAGCGGGTCGTTCAATTTAACCGCTTGTGCAATAACCAGCTCATTGATCTTTTCGGGATCACTTCCGGTGAGCTTGTGGAGGACCGAGTCCTTGTACTCCGGCATCAGCATTAAGGTGCGTTCGGTCAAGGCGGTAAGAGAAACCATCGTTTCAAAACAGCCTCTGTTGCCGCACGGGCAGAGTGGGCCATTCACGTCAAGCGACATGTGTCCGATCTCGGGGAATACCTTACTGACGCCAAGCATAGGCTTATCATTAATCATTATGCTCACGCCAAGACCCTTGTTGACATTAAGATAAATAAACGGACCTGTCGTCTTTTTGAAATGCTCCTTCTCTGCAATGGCAGCCAGAAGGGATTCATTCTCCATATAAACCGGGTATGGGAGCTCCAAGCTTAGCTTGTTGATTATTTCCATATCCTTGATGAGCAGCGGCGTAGAGACGACGATCGAGCGCCTTTCACTGTCCAGCATGCCCGGAACGCCTATGCAGATGCCCAGCAGCTCCTTCGTCTTGTCCGGTACGGCATCAACCAGCATCCGAACCAGATCAACGATAAGCCGCAAGAACTCATCCTTGTCGTGATTTTTTTTGTTATACAAAAGTGTCTTGGTAATGAACGGATCATTTTTCAAGTTGTAGATCGTGCCGGTTACACCAAGTTCATTTAGCTCCATGCCGATCAGATATTTACTCCCATTATTGATTTCCAGTGTGATCGCTTTGCGCCCTGCGCCGGGATTATCAATCAAAGCACTTTCAACGACGATGCTTTTCTTGATAAGATCGTCGACGATCGTCGATATGGTTGTCGGGCTCAATTGGGTCACCTTCGACAGGCTCGCACGCGAGGCGCCTTTACTTGTCTGTATCAAACGGAATACAGTCTCCATGTTCGCTTGTTTGATCTGCTGTTGCGTGACCTTCTTCATGCTTCGTTCTATCCTCCTCTCTTTCGAAGGCTGGTTGGCAAATATCCCCCTTATAAAGCTCAATCCAAAACTTCAGATGTCCTGTCGTTTCGATGATTTACTGCACTCACTCATAAAGCCAAGCTCCCGCTGCATGCAGATTTGTTGATAAATCATGGAATTGCTGGGGAGAAAGCAGCGGGTCACAGTCCATCCAGGAGGACGCTCTACTGTGAAGTTTAAATCCCAAAACCTACAAAATCAAATCATTACAAAGATAGCCGCTGACCGCCTGATAATCGGGATCATTATCCTTTTACGGAACCGGCTGTAATTCCTTCGATGAACTTGCGCTGGAAAATAACGAATACGATAATAATAGGCACGATCGCAATCGTGACGCCGGCAGCAACTAGCGACTGATTGGTCGTATATTCGCCTGAAAAATACATCAACCCCAGCGGCAGCGTCCGGTAAGCATCGTCATATACGAACAGCAGCGGAAGCAGAAAATCATTCCAGGATGAGCTGAATTCAAACACGATCAGCGAAGTGACTGCCGGCATGATGAGCGGCAGCATGATATATATAAAGGTTTTGAAATCGCCGCAGCCGTCGATTTTCGCAGAATCCATCATATCGTCCGGTATGTCGCGAAAGAACGCCCTCATCATAAAAATGGCAAACGGCATCGATAACCCAAGGCTCGGGATGATCAGCGCCCAGTAAGTATTAATAAATCCCAGGTTCTGCATGGTGTAATACAGCGGGATAAGCATGGCCTGGATCGGTACCATCATGCCCACCAATATAAAGTAAAACAGCAGGTCTCTGCCCGGAAACGCCAATTTGCCGAATGCAAATCCGGCAAGCGTGGACAACGCCAGAATGGCGAACACGCGCGGCACCGCTACAATGACGCTGTTGAGAAAGTAATCGTTCATCCTGCCGACCGTCCAGGCTTCGGATACATTTGCGAAGGTGATCGACTTAGGCAGCGAAAAGGGATTGCTGTTCAACTCCGCAGAGTCCTTCAGCGCAGCCATGACAACCCAGAAAATCGGCAAAACGGAAATGAACAAAAAGACAATAAGAACGAAATAAATGATTGCCGTCTTTAATGCTTGCCCGTTCCTCAATTGCCTCCCCTCCTTATCCCTGGCGCTCGGCCAAACGAATATATATGATCGAACAGAGCGCAATGATTGCAGCCAGAGCGATCGAAATAGCCGAGCCGTAGCCGATATCGTTTAATTGAAACGCTTGGGCGTACATATAAGTCGAAATGACTTCGGAGGAATGAAAAGGTCCTCCCTTGGTCATCAGATATATAATATCGAACACCTTAAAAGAACCGATCAGCGAATTCAATACAAGCAGCGTGATTGTGTTTTTCAGCAGCGGCACCGTGATTCTGAAAAAAATTTGCAGCATTCCCGCCCCTTCTATTTTGGCAACCTCGTAATAGCTTTTGTCTATCGCCTGGATTGCAGCGATAAAGATAACCATACAGAACCCGTAATAAGTCCAGCTTCCCGCCACAATCAAGGAAGGCAGCACCGTATGCTCGTTGCCAAGCCACGGCATCGCCAGCGAATCCAGTCCGATGCTTCTGAAAAAAGCGTTAATGACCCCGAAAGCAGGATGGTAAATCCAGTTCCAGACAATACCGACCGCCACCAGCGACAAAATATGGGGCATAAAATAGGTTACACGGAATACCACCTTGCGTTTCACCAGATGAGATGCAAGCAATACAGCCAGAATAAAGCCGACTCCTACAGGCAGCACGACTGTCGAAACGATCCAGAACAAATTATGGGCAAGCGACCGCCAGAACGTTTCATCCTCCAGCATTCGCGCATAATTGTCTAATCCGACGAACAGCATATCCGGACTTGCCCCGTCCCAACTGAAGAAGCTGAATTGTACGGTGCGAACAATCGGAATAACCAGAAATACAATATAAAAGAACAACGCGGGCGCAATAAAGAGCAGCGGCTTGAAGCGAATCGCTTTTTTAATGAAGGGCATTTTTGAATCCCGCCTCCTTCCCTGGCATAAGAAAAAAAGGCAGCGGCTTGACCATAGGCCGTCGCCACCGCCGGCATAACGGGTTAATAATTGCCTGCCGCTATTTCTTCCTGGAATGCCTTCTGCTTCTCTTTGACCACGTCAGAACCTGTTTTTTTCCCGGCGATCAGCTCCTGCATGATGTTTTGCGTAACGTTGTTTACTTTCTGCGGCATCAGCACGTCGATATTATAAGAGAGCCCGGCCGGCGTATTGACCATCTTGACTACTTCTTTAAATAGCGGACTGGCATCAAGACTTTCGACATCGATGTCAAGCGGCGGTATTTTGCTGTTCTGATACCAATGAACCGCATTTTCCCGGGTAAAGAGGAAGTTGAGAAATTTGACGGTTGCTTCCGGCTGCTTTGTCTTGGCGGAGACGACCATCGCGCCGCCAATGCCGCCGGGTGCCGATAGCGGAAGCTCCGGATTGACGGACGGCATAATGAAGAAGCCGACATTGTCCTTCATATTTTCGACCATTTCGCTGACCATCCACGATCCCGTTATCCTCATGGCCGCTTTGCCCGCATAAAATTCTTTATTGCCGTCATCGAAAGAAACGGAAAGGGGATTGGGGGAAATATAGCCGTCCTTAATCAATTGGCCAAAAGTATCCAATGCCTCGGCAAACACAGGCTGGTCGAAGCTTGCCTGCTTATCCAGAACCTCCCGGATTTTGTCCTTACCCGCCGTTGCCGTGTAGAATACACTCTCAAGGTGGAAAGCCGGCCACTGATCCTTGTCGTCGAAGGAAACGGCGACCAGACCCTTTTCTTTCGCTTTTTTGCATATCTCCAAAAATTGCTCGTACGTTTTGGGTACTTCCACGCCCAGTTCCTCAAATATTTTCTTATTGTAATAAACACCAATCAGTTCGATTTCATTGCCGATTCCGTACACTTTATTGTCGAAGGTAACCCGTTCGTTCACCCATGCCGGGAAGCGTTCAGACCATCCCATCGTATCAACGTATTGGGTCAGATCCATCGCCAGTCCGGATTTGGCGAGCACGCCCAGGTATCCGGGGCCGGCGTCGTAATTGAAAATATCCGGTCCTTTGCCGCTCGTCAAAGCTGGCTTGATCGTGTTGCGGAGATCCTCGTTTTTCAAAGTGGTGCGCTTGATGCTGATTGAAGGATTTGCTTCCTCGAAGCTTGTTATAAGCTCATCAAGCGCCTTTGAGGGCGCCTCGTCCGTGAAATTATCCCAGATGGTGACGGTAACAGCCCCCTCGGAGGGGGTTTCCGCAACATTAGCATTCGAATTTGCGTTCGCCTCCCCCGCATCGGCGGCAGATTCGCTGCTTGCGGTCGAGCTGCTCGGGGCTTTCGCTGAACACCCCGTCAACAGCACAAGTGCGATCAAAACCATTGAAATAACAGCCTTCGGTTTATTTACCATTCTTCCTCCCCCTGTTCCATCGAATTTGCCTGCCGGCACGGCAAGCCGTGCCTAATGGGACAGAAAACCTATCAAATGCCGTTGCCTTCACCGGCTGATGCCGATTGCAGCCGGACAAAGGATAGTAAGACGATATTCGAATAATATTCTTCCACCGCGCACAACCCTTCGGAGGAACAGCCAGCCGCATTGTAATCCTGTACCCTGTCCGCAGCCAAGCAGACAGTCATTTCATCGTCATGCCTCTCATAATCTTCGTTACACACGCTGCATTTTCTTGTACACAGCGCGATATTCCAGCGGCGAAACATGGATGTAGGTTTTAAACAAACGCGAAAAATTTTGGATTTCGCTAAATCCGAGCATTTGCGATATTTCGGTAACCGACAGCTCCGTCGTCTGAAGCAGCGTCTGTGCTTTTTGAATTTTCAATTCTTTTTGCGCCTGAATCGGGGATTTGCCGAACAACTCCTTGAAGCGGTTACAAATATAGGTTGGGTGCATATGCAGTTCATCTGCTAATTGCTGCAGCGAAATGGGACGTTCGGGGTGCTGTACGATTTTCGCCAATATACCTAAGAAATTTACTGCGGGTGGATCCGCAAAAACTTCATCCCCGGACACTGCATTGTCCAGCAAAAGATACAACAGCTCCATTGCTTTGGCTTGCTTGAGAATAGTGGAAGGCAGTATGCCGGAATGGTCGGTCAAGTCCCGAAACTGGCGGAATACGTTCTCGAACCGGTCGCTGTCCCTCAGCTTGAATGTATGCGGGATTTGAAACAGCTTGAGCACGTCGACAATATTTGCGATTTCGTAGTTGAAATGCCACCAGAGAAATACCGTCTCCTCATGGGATGTCTTGTAATGGTCATGCCTGACATTGGGAGGAATATAGACGACAGTACCGGGAACGATGTTGTATGTGCTGCCGTTTACACTCAGCCTGGCTTCGCCTTTCTTGTGGTAAGACATCATCGTGCAAGGCAGGGAACGGCCGAACGTCTTCATTTCGGTACGGGTATGAATATTAAAATCGAGCACCTTCAGTTCGGCATGCCCAAGCAAATATTTCAACTGGTTCATTCCGTTGTTCCCCCTTCTCATGCGGTGTGCAGGCTCCTCTTATTTGAAAGAGACACCCAGCTTGATACTCAGCTCGGGGTGTTGATCAACGAATTTTTCATAACCTTCCGCAGACTGCTCGAAGGAAATAACCGGATACACGATATGCTCACAGTTGATCCTCCCCTTCTTCAGTAAATCCCAGCATGTATCCTCGATGCGGCGCCAGGACCAGCGCGGATGATCGGGATTCGGATTGCTGCAGGCACGCGAGAAGACGATTTTGGCGTTATTGAAATGAGCTTCCTTGCCCCACTCCATGCCGCCTTTAAACATTCTCGCCCAGCCGACATAGGCGATCGTACCGCCGTATGCGAGACCGCGCAGCGCATGCTGCAAAGCGAACTCGTTCGCGCTCGTCTCCAGGACCACGTCGACGCCCCGCTTCTCGGTCGCTTTCTTGAGCTCCAGCCCGACATCATCACTCGTCGGATCGAATGCTGCATCCGCTCCCGCCTCAAGCGCGGCCGTCCTCCTGCGCTCGATCGGATCGACGACCGCAACGTAGCTCGCTCCAGCCAGCTTCGCCAATTGAGCCGCAATTTGTCCGATTGCCCCAAGCCCGAATACGACCGCCGTATCGCCTGCGCGCAGATGGCTGTCGCGGATGCCGCCCAATGCGAATTGCGCCGGATCGAAGCAGACGGCGTTCTGCCATGGCATTCCTTCCGGCATTTTCATCAAATAATAATTATCAACGGCGCTTACGATATGCTCCTCACGAATGCCGCCGTAACCGCATACCTGATCTCCTATAGCATAACCGCGCACCTGGCTGCCCGTTTCGACGATAACGCCAACCCATTGATTGCCGAGATTCCAATGGCCGAAATTGCCCTGGCCTTCCACCTGTGTTTTCCTCGGCATGAACGCATGCCACTCTTCATCGTAATACTCGTGAATATGCGGGCCTTCGTTGCGGAAGGCGGCAAGCTCCGAGCCGTGCTTCGGCGATGCGTATTTAATGCGCACCTTTACTTCATGCGGCTCCACCGCTCTCGTATTCATATCCAACAAAGCGGCTTTCCTGGGCGCAACTGCTATAAGCTGTTTCATTTCCTCGTATCCTCCGTTTCGATAGCGAAGATTTTTTTAAAGCGCTTTCATCATTATATACTGAAAAAACCCGATTGAGGTTAGCGCTGTTACATTAATATTTATCACTTTTACAGGTTTGCAGCATCCGAAATCAATGTCCGCGAAATGCGATCGTGAAGAAACGACCTGGCTAGAGCAGTCTTCTCATCTGAATCTGTCTTGCGCGATTCAAGCGATTTTCATAGGCATATGCCCTGCTTTTCCCTATAATGAAATTAAGTCACCGGTATCCACTACGCGATATTTCCCTGAAACAAATTCCACAAAATGGAGGAAGATTCTTATGCCACAGAATGTTTGCATCACGGGTACCGACCGCGGGATCGGGCTCGAATTGGTGAAGGCTCTGCTGCAAGCCGGCTGCACCGTTTATGCGGGCGGCATTGCCGACCCGAATCCTGAGCTCCTGCAGCTGACAGAGCATTTCCCGGATCGGCTGCATTCTTTCCGACTGGACGTAGGAAGCGACGCCAGCGTGAGAGAAGCCGCGGAACGGATTCGCGGTCTTACGCCTGCCCTCGACATGCTGATCAATAACGCCGCCCTGCTCGGGGACACGGGCAAAACCGTAGCGGATGACCTCGATTTTGATGACATGCAGCAGGTGTACAACGTATCGGCGCTCGGCGCGATCCGCATGGCCAATGCCCTGCTTGAACCCATCATGAACGGCGGCAAGCTGATCGTGAATATTACTTCCGAGGCCGGAAGCATCGGGAACAGCTATCGCGAGGCCTGGTTCGGCTATTGCATGTCCAAAGCCGCGCTCAATATGGGCTCGACCATCATCCATAACCGGATTCGCAAGAATGGCGGACGCGTGCTGCTGCTCCACCCCGGCTGGGTGAAAACGTTCATGAGCGGCAGCTGGAACGATGCGGGCACGCATACGCCCGAAGAGGCGGCAGCCCATATCCTGGGACGAATCGAAGCGCGCGGCAGCGAGCTGCATGATTTGCCCTTGTACCTGGAAGCGGATACAGGCAAGGAACTGCCCTGGTAAAGAGAGGAGAGATGACAATGAACGATCCCATACGGGCGCTGCTTCTAGGTGACTTCACCGCAGCCCCCTGGCATCCGCTGGAGCCGGCGCGTGCGGAGCTGCAGGTCATCCTTGACCCCGCATTTGACTTGACTGCTACGGAAAACTACGACGCTCTCAGCCGGCTGGACCAGACGGAGTACCCTATATGCATCTCGTACACGGACTGCTGGGAGCGCACATTGAAGCCGGAACAGACGGCGGGTCTGCTTCGTTACGTTGCGGGCGGCGGAGGACTGCTTGTTCTGCACAACGGCATTTCGCTGCAAAGCAGCCATGAGCTTGGTCAACTGGTCGGCGCCCGTTTCACCGGGCATCCGCCCTACCAGCCTCTCCGATATCATCCCCTTGCCGGACATCCTTTGCTCGAGGGAGTCGATGGGTTCAGTCTGGATGAGGAGCCATATATGTTCGAGTTTGACTCCTTCTCCAAACGAGAGGTTTTCCTGGAATACGAATTCGAAGGCAAACGATATCCCGCGGGATGGGAGCATGCCTACGGGCTTGGCAAAGTCGTCTATCTACAGCCGGGGCATCACGCTCCCTCGTTCAAGCCCGCGTCCTATCGGCGGCTTGTGCTTAACGGAGCCCGGTGGGTCTGCAGCCGGTAATCCGCCAGTCCGCATTATCGCAAAAAGGCTTTTCCTCCGGTTCTCGCCGAGGAAAAGCCCACCGGTATGCGCCTCTTACATCTGCAACGGCAAAGAGGGGAAGGAACAGCACGCTGCTCCTTCCCCTCTTTGGAAACGATGATTATCCACATGACTCGAAGACGACCGGCGGCGCACCGCTCTTTATTCGCAGTGTGTAGTACGCGCGGCCAAGCGGCGAAGGCTGAACCTCTCCGCCGGCTATGCTGCATGCTCCCACCCAATCAGGCAGCTTGACGATCGTGTCGGTATCCCTATCTGCCGTCAATTGCGCTCGGAACGAACCTGTATCCCTGTTCCAAGATAACGACACTTTGCCCGTATGGAACCTCCAATCGGCCAGACTCCCCCTCTTCCAACGACCCGGCAGCGCAGGCAGCAATTTAACCAGATTGGCCGATACCTGAAGCAGCTGCTCCTGAACGGCGTTGACCCAGCCCATATTAGCGTCCAATTGCACCGGAGCCGCGGGCATCTGCAAGGAGACGCCCATTCCCCGCCAGTCATTATGGAGCGTAAACAGATTCGGCAGCAGACTCGATCTGGAGAGAATATCCAGACAATTCAAAGAGGCGTCTCCATCGCCCAGCCGCGCATACAGAGCTGCCATATGGGCAAGCGACCAGCCGCTTTGTGCACCCATCTCTCGCCTGTGCACCGCCGTTTCGAATGCACCGAACATGTTCGGATCGCTCTCTCTCGTCACTTCCTGCCCCGGGAATACAGGGTACAGATGAGAGAGATGACGGTGTGCGTATCGATCCTCGAAAGCAGGATGAATCCATTCACTGATTGCGCCGTCCTTATTCAGCTTATACGCCGGCAAATGCGTCAGCATGCGGTTCCATTCCTTCTCCGCCTCGGGATCTTCGCTGCCCGCTTTCTGATTCGCTTCTATTAAACTCTTCAGAAGCTCTTTCAGAATGGCAATATCCATCGTCGCATTGATCGCCGTAGGCATAGGATGCGCAAGCGGTTTGCCATCCGACGGCATGTAGTTGAGAGGCGTATTCTCAGGCGAAACGGAGGGATACATCTTGTAAACCCCATTCGCATCCGTAACCAGGAAGTCCTCGTAAAACCGCAGCGCCTCGAGCATGAACGGCAGGGCCGTCTCCCGCAGAAATTGCAGATCGCCGGTATAACGGAAATGTTCATAGTAGTGGCGGGACAGCCACCCGGCCGCACCGGTCCAATTTAGAATAACGGGCACGATCTGATTCGGAACGCCAATGCCCGGCGTAGAGCCTGCCGGAATATAGATGCCCCGACAGCCGTACAGCTTTCGCGCATTTTCACGAAAAACATCCATCAATCCCTCATAGTAACGGAATAACGGAGTTACCAATTCGCCCAGACCGCCAACATGCGCATGCCAGTACATCATCTGAATGTTCTCATTGGCCATGTTGTGGCTCCATACCAGCCTGTAATCGCCACCCCACAGCCCATACAACCCGAAAGGCTCCGCATCTTCCGCAGCTGCAGTACCGCTCATGAACAAATAACGGCCATATGCCCACATTTTACGCACAAGCGCAGGCGGCGCCTCCCCCTCATATGCATCCAGCAGCAGCCGCTCATTGGTTCGCGGATCATTATCCGCATCCTCCAATTCCAGCGAGACTGAGCGGTACAACGGCCGGTGCAGGGCGAGATGACGCTTGAGCAGCTTATTGTAAGAGGCATCAACAATAAGCTCGGCCAATTCCTGCTTCAGCCGTTCCCAATCCCCGGACCGCGCGCCCAGGACGAACAGCTTCACCAGCACCAGCATTCGCGTTGCCCCTTCGAATCGGATAACGCTCCCCTCCGCTTCGATGCGGCCTCCCTCCGGAATGACCCGCATGACCGCTCCGAAATCCGTCCCATCGTCATTTGTTCCGGCGAACCAAGCATAAGCGCCGCTGGCTCCGGCCTCAATTGAATGTTCGAGCTCCTTGAATTCCGGCGTATCCGCCCAGCGGTCGCTCGGGTGAAGAATAAGACCGATCTCCCCGGACACACGGGATTTCTCGTCCCCTTCGAGCTCGTAGACAACCGTATCGTCGGCACGCGAGACGAACAGCCTCCGCTTGAACGAGCCCGGTCCGTCCGACCAGCCAACCGTTATCTCTCCGCTGTCCATGTCAAGCGTCCGGCTGTACCCGCGAAAGGCGCTGGCGCAGGGCATGACAAGCTTTATCGCCGCCAGCGGAAATCTGGAGGCGAGCTTCGTCGCGTAACCGCGTTCCTTTAATGCATTCGCGAGCTGCCAGCTTGCCTCGGCATACTGCTCTTCATCCATCAGCCTGCGGGTCTGAGCGAGTGTGCCGCTTACATCCGGCAGCTCATCCTTGCTCCCCCAGTGCCAGAGGCGGGCATGATTAAGAATTACCGTCTCCTCCTGAACGCCGCCGAATACGGATGCGCCAATAACGCCATTGCCAGAGGGAAGCGCTTCGCGCCACATATTCCTCCACCATGAGGCCGGATAACTCAATACGAGCTTATCCGGGCTTCGGTTGTCTTCTTGCACCTGCATCCGGATCACCTCTCCTTCATTCACTTTCCATCTTAACGTCCATCTAATTACCGCCTGAATCCGCCAGTTCGCCAGTCTGCTCGCGCAGCCGTTCCAGCTCGATGCTTGCAAGCAGCAGCGGAGCAACGCCCATCAGCACATCGCTGACAACCTTCTCGCTCATGTAATAGGCGTAGGAGCCATCGCGGTATTTGCGTCCGCCCAAGCCAGCGCCGTTACAGATGCAATGGAGATGGACGCCTTGCTCGTCCTCGGTTACGAAGCGGTCAAGAATGCCATTATAGGCGTTCTCTACGGCCTGTCTGTCTATCTCGGCCAAATAGCCGAGCCGGATGCTCTTGGCCAGGGCATACGCCAGCATGCAGGAGCCGGACGCTTCCAAATAGTTCTCCCGGCGGCCATTGCAGTCCATTAGCTGATACCATACCCCGCTTTCTTGATCCTGCACCCGAAGCACAGCATTCGCCATCCGTTCAAAAATCCCCATCAGCTGTCCGCGCTTCGGATGATGAACGGGAAAATGCTCGAGCGAGTCCGCGAGCGCCATTGCATACCAGCCCATCGCCCGTCCCCAGACATGCCGTGAGCGGCCTGTGCTGCCATCGCACCATCGCTGCTCCCTGCTCTCATCCCAGGCATGATGCAGCAATCCCGTTTGCGGGTCGCGCGTGCGCTTTTCGATCAGCAGCAGTTGATGCGCAGCTTCATCGAACCAGACGCTTTCGCCAAAGGTCCGGGCGAATTCGGCCATGAACGGAGAAGACATGTACAGGCCATCCAGCCACATTTGACAAGGGTATATTTTCTTGTGCCAGTATCCGCCTTCCTCCGTACGGGGCTGGCCGGTCAATTGGGCGATTAAATGCCTGGCCGCCTGCTCATACTTGGATTCACCAGTCTCTCTCCATAACCTCAATAGGTTTTTTCCTTTGTTGATATGGTCAAGATTATATTCCTCCAGCGTATAGCCGCGGATGGAACCGTCCTCCCGGATGAAGACGTCCATATGCCGCTTCACGGTCGCCTGGTATTCGGGTTCTCCCGTCCAATCGGCAAGCTGGCTGATCGCCGTCAGCGCCATTCCGGCCACATACCCCCACTTGTTGGCAATATTCGGGTGATAGCCGTCCTTGCAGCGGGAGAGGATTGTTCCCGCAACCCTAACGGATATGCGCTGGGCACCAGGAATTTGCGTTTCCGATTTGTTCATCTGCCTGCTCCTCCTTCGTTACGTTGCCATTAGCGGCAAAGAAGTGAAATCTTCTGGAATTTCCACTATATACAGATTTCCATAGCCGTTCTTATCGCTTGTAAACAGCAGACGCTTCCCGTCCGCGTTAAAGCGCGGGTGGGCATGCACCTTCTGTGAGTGAAAGCTGCAGCGCAGCTCGCACAGGATGCGCGGACCATCGTACACACCGTCGATTTTGCGCCAAAGACTCAGCGTCTTGACCGCTCCCTTGCCGTCCACGACCACCTGGCCCAAACCATCCGCATATCCATGCCAGGTATCGAAGCCGAACTCCGTCTCTTCCACGCCCGTATTGTCATAACGGATGCTGCCGAAAAAGTTGGTGCCGTTCGCTCGGAATCCGTGATAGCCAATCGTCACTCCGTCCGGGTAGAAAAATTCATGCCCGACCTTCTCACTGCTCTCCAGCCGCTCCCTGATTTTCCAAACCCCGCCGGTGCGCAGGTCGAGCCCCCAAATTCGATGATCGACCAGATGCCATGGGCCCTCATGACAGAAGGTCATCAGCCATGGCTCCTTCGGCGATGTATTGATGTGGGTAATGAACTGGTTTTCTTCATATATTTTTTCTCCTCCGCCCGCCTGAGCATCGATACGGACGATCATGCTGTGGGGTGCAGCCTCCATCAGCTCCCTGTGGCCGACATAACCGTTACCCAGATCAAGCCGAATCCGGTGGGACAGATCCTCCTGCACGCAGGTTATCACGAACCGCCCGTCAGCGGTCGCGTTCGCATTGCCCAAATGATAGCCCTCCGGCGCTTCGTAGCACAGCTTCTCTTCAAGCGAATTCAGATCCAGACGGATAAGGCGCCGGCCAATCTTGACAAACGCCGAGCTTCCATCCGGCAACAGGCAAGCATCCAATTTATCAACATCCTTATAATCCGTCAGCTGTGTGATCAATCCGCTTTCCACATGCAGGCTGTACAAATTCGTGCTATTCCCTCTATCCGAGATCATCAGAAGCCGCTGTTCTCCGTCATACCAACCGTTTTCGGTAAAATATAAATGATGGCTATGCGCTTTATAATGGGTCAATTGCGTCACTTCAAGCCCTGTCAGCCGATCGCTCTCCGTCTTGCGCTCCGAGGGCCATACCGTTCCTTTTGCAGACATGCTCCCGCCTCCTATGTGAACTTTAGAAATCTCTACAGCCAGGGCTTCAGCCCTTCCCATTTCACCGACCAGCTTCCATCCTGCGGGAAACCGGGATTGCGGACAGCTGGCTCCGCCGCCGATTCTCCGCCTTCGCCATCCCTCCAGCCAGAAGCCATCATCGCAACCGCAGCCAGCAGACCGCCGTTGCCCGGCAGATAAGCGGACAAGCCAGGGCGCTGATAATTATGCCCGTTGGTTAAATACGTATTCTTGGATGCATCCATCAGCAGGAAATCCACCGCGAGATCCGGCTCACCGAGTCTTGCCGCCGTCATGGCGCACATCGGGAAATCCCAGCCCCATGCCGACTCCCAAATCCAAACTTCCTTCACCTTCAGCAGCGTGTCCAGCATGACCTTTCGGTCGATTAACGTGCCCGGCAGAATGCCCAATGCCCCCAGCATGGACGGATGGTCGCGGTTTTTCGTCAGAAAGGTCTCCGGGCAGAGCTCATGGGCAAGATATACACCCTCCGCCTGCGGAGGCTCGGCTAACGATCCGGCTACTTTTTCCCATAGCGGGTTGATCGTCTGCTCCATGCGCTGCGCCCAGCGAATCGCAATTTCCAAGCCATACTTCCAATATTCCAGCTCGAAAGGAGGGTTTTTGCTGCCTTCCAAAGGATGACATTCCTGGGCCGGAATAAGGGGCGGTCCCAGATCATAGACCCGCATCTCTTCATTCCAGTGAGCGAATGATACCATGAAGTCAGCCGCTTCGAACACGATGTTGCGGAACCTCACAAGAGTCTCGCTCGACGGATCAGCCAGATAGCACAGCTCAGCGAGCGCCATCGGATGCGGCTGCTGCCAGATCAGGCCGTTCGCCACCGGCGACGGACAAGGCTCGCCGTCGAAGCCGACCATCTTCGGCCAGCGCGCCCCCGCATAACCTTGAGACTGCGCCAATTCACGCGCCACCGGCAAGATCTGTTCATACCAATCCATACTGCTCAGCAGATAGTTTTCTCTCCCCCACAAGGGGAAATGCGCCGCATGCCACCAATGCATCTCCAGATGGGATTTGCCAAACCAACTGTTATACATCAGGCCCGTCTCTTGGGGAGGCAGCGACCCGCCGCTATGTATGGCCAGCAAGAATTGGGACAGTACGACACGTCTCTCCAGCTCGTAGGCTCTGGGATCAGCGCTTCCGGAGAAGTCGATTGCCGCGCCGCTCATCCAGAACGACTCCCAGTGACGCACGCTTGCGGCCTCGATAGCCTCGACATCCGCCGTCTGAGCGGACTCCTGGGCGAAGCCGACCGAAAATTCCAGTGATTCACCGCGAGCCTCCGGCAGCAGCGTGAACTCATGCACGCCGGTCCGCTCCAGACTCCCGGCGTTCCAGGACCAGCAGAGCTCGTAACGGTCCTCGTCCATGCTTCTGACGATTCTTGCCCCGTTAGCGCCCGAATCGCCCAGCTCCGTCCGATGCCTGTCATCATTGCCCAGATCCGGGAAGACGGCCTTGGCCCATGTGGCAGACGTCATATCCGGTGCCGGAAAACGAATGAACACCTGCAGCCTTCCCTGCCCGATTAAGGGAGAAACGACTCTCACGCCTATGGCGTCAATTGCCGGATGGCAAGCCGTCATGACATGAACCGGCACATCTTGTACGGCAAATTCACTTGTCAGCATACCTGACCATAGATTCATTGTTTGGCGGATATTCGTTATATCCTCCGCTTGCGCATCATCACCCGATTCACTCAGGAAACGGAACGAAATGCGGCCAAGCTGAAGGCGATGCGGGTTCTGACGAAGCCAGTGGTAAGCCTCTACTTTGTCGCCTGGCTTCATCGCATACCCGACCGGCCTGCCGTACGTATCGTAGCTTTGGTATGCGGCATCGCGCCAGGTGAAGCGTCCGGGACCGCCTGTATAATGCCATCCCCAATTGGACTGCGTGCCAAGCGGCACCTCATATTGATCCGGAAATGTCTGCAGGCCGGTAATATCGGCACTGAAGGCAAACTCTCCGTTGCCTACGGAAAACGGGGACACAGGGTCCCATTTATTCAGCTCCGGTTGATGGCGTTCCACGATCTGTCGTCTGTCCATTGGATCCTCCTGTCTGCTTGAACCCGGAGCCGCCTGAACTATACTTATTCAAGCGGGAATTCCAACCGGGTTCTCATCATGTCCCGGTATTTGCCCGGGGTAATATCTTTTATTTTGCGGAAACTGCGAATAAAGCTATTCTCATGCTGATAACCGACCATCAGCGCGATATCCGAAATGCGGTCGCCCGTCTTCAGCAGCAGCTCGCTGGCCCGATCTATGCGGAGCCGTGTCAAATAGTTATAGATCGTCTCGCCTGTTTCCTGTTTGAACAACTGGCTGGCAAGGCTGCTGCTGATGCCAATCGATTCAGATATTTCGGGTATGCCAATCGGCTGGTTAAGATGCAGCTTCAAAAAATCAATCATGCGTTGGCACATGATGAAATCCTTGCTCTGGGCCAGCCGGCAGAATCGTTGTGCCAGCAGGATAACGCGGCTCTCCAGCACACCTTTGCTATCCTCCAAATCAAGCGTGTCAAACCGGAAATCGTTTTGGCACAATGCGCCGTTTGCGGCGGCAGGAACGATCTGTTCGATTCTCTCGGCGACGGACTCCAGGAAAGATACAGCCGCCGACGGATACCCGTATTGACTGCGGATATTATCGAATAATCGTCCGAGTGCCTCCAGGGACTCCGGCTCATTGCCCGCTTCTATGGCGCCAATCAGCTCGTTAAGAGCGCTTTCATACTGAGGCGGCTCAATCACTTCATGTCCGGACACCTCTTGGAACGTGATCACCTGTCCGTAGCCTTGGTAGAGCCGGTATGTGAGCGCATTCTCCGCTTCCAGCATCACTTGCTTCAGTCTTGCAATTTCCGTCTGCGGGTTGCCGATCCCCGCCGATACGCTGAATTTCAACAGGCGCGACACGACCTCCAGCGATTCCGCGAGCATTCTCTCGCATCGCAGCCCTTCTATACGCGGCTGCAGCAGAATGGCCGTCTTGTCCTTCCCGAAATCGGCGCATACAATTCGCCATTGCGGCTCGAACAGCTCTGCCACAATATTGGCCATCGCGAATTTCAACAGAGAATGATCGCTGCCGCTGAAGGTCCGGGACCATTCCTCGTACCGGTCGATCGACAGAACGGCCACCGTGACCGGCGCTGCCGACCATTCTCCGAAGTAACGTCTCCATTTCTCTTCAATATCCCGCTTCCCGCTCAGATTGCCGGAATAAATATCAGTGAGCAGCTTGGATGCAACCTCGGACATCGACTCCCGGACAAGCTGTGACAGATGAACTTGATTGGTGAGCAGTTCCCCGGCAAGCCTCTCCAGATTGATGCCATCGAGGCCGTTGGTCTTGCGGTCATATTTGCTGAACAACTGCTTCAGCCGGCGGACAGGGCGGAAAGCCGCCGCATTAATATAGAATATCGTAGCCCCGCCCAGCACGAGAGCCGCAATAGACACCAGCAGAACCACCTTGGCCACCCGTTTGGACTTGGCCAGCAGACTATCCTGCTCAATAATGGACACATACCTCCATCCCGTTACAGGCGAGGCGAGCTGGTTAATGAGCAGCTGGCGGTTCTGGATCGTGATATCCGCTCCGTCGTCCTTCCCCAGCGTATCCATCGCATGACTCACCGAAGCCTGATCGAAGTCATAGTTCGAGACGGAGTAAAGCAGCTCGTCATGCTCGTCAATAATATAGCGCATCCGGTTCAAATTGTTCATAATTGGCGGATTCAGCTTGGCGAACAGTTCCTCGGTTTTAAGATTGACGGCGACGATTCCCTTGAACTCTCCTTGAATCATAATCTTGCGAAACAGCGTAACGCTCGATCCCTTGGCCCCTGCCCCTTCAGGCACCATCCGTTTCTTAATGAGCGTAGTCCTTTCACCGAATTCGGAAACGACACTGGTCCAGTCGGAATCGGTGAAGGTCAGCTTGCTGGAGCTGAAGCCTTGCGGTATTGCCAGGAAGCTTTCCCGGTTCAGATCATAGACATAGATACTTTTGATATACTTGGAGTTGCTGATTAATGTCGACAGAAACTGATATGTCCCCGTAATATTCATATAAGAGCTCTGTACTTTGTTGGTCAAAAATTGGTAGACATTATCATTCAAGGCGACTTGAATCGCGACCTTGTCGCTTTCGCTAACCAATTCGTCGATCACGTTCATTTCGAGCTTCAGCATCTGACGCTGCAATTCGCCCAGCTCTTCTTGCATCACCGACTTCGACGTATAGTACGAGGTCAGACTTACAGCCAGAATAATGAGAAAGACTGAAACGGTCAAAATAAGCACGAGTCTGACTTGGGTGTGAGCCAGATTGTATTTCAACCATTTCTTGATAGACTGTGTCATGGTAAATTCCACCTTATACCGAGGATCCTTCCATTATATCGTGGTGATCCTGCCCTCGTAAAATACGACGCCTGTTCTCCTGTTCAGCTTATGTTTTCTCTATCAGCCCTTCTTTCATCAGCTGAGTTTCAATACCTGCAAGCAGCACGATGCCGATACCGTGCGTATCGTTTAAATTCCAGCCCAGATCATGCTTATAGTAAGCATGAGAGTATGACCAGCTGGAGCCTTTGCATACGCCGTACAGATTTCCCCGTTTGTCGATAGCCCGCTCGCATAATCCCTGCCACCCATCCAGCGCCGCCCGGACATAAGGATCCGGGTTCTCCAGCCAGCTGCTGCGAACGCCAAGCGCGAAGCCGTATATGAACATCGAGGAGCATGAGGCTTCCTCGTACGACTCCGGATCGGTCAATACTTGATGCCACAGACCATGCTTGCCCTGCAGTCTGCGGTACCCTTCCGCCAACTCCCGATAGAAAGCCAGTATAGACGGATGGCTCGCATGCGTCTTCGGCAGTAATTCGAGCAATACGGCCAGTGAGAAAAACACCCAGCCATTGCCCCTGCCCCAAGCCGTACGCGATGGCTTTCCATTGCGCACATCATACACATGAGACATAATCTGCTGCTCAGCCATATACAAATACTTCTTATAGAGCAGAAGCTGCCTTGCAGCTTCGTCCATGTAACGCGGATCGCCGGTAAGCCAGGAATACCTGCACAGGAAGGGAACGCTCATGTACATATCGTCGCACCACATCGTGTTATGCATGCTTGGCGAGACGCCGACCTTGCGGTACAGCGCTCCGTCCTCCATGCGATCCTGTACGTTCATGATATAGTGAGCAATATCGTCAGCCACCGCACGCGCTCCTTCAAGCGGACGGAGCCGTTCAGCCATAATGGTAAGCGTCCCGAAGGAGCCGCAGTCGTCGAGGCTGTCGATATGCGACAGCTGATTGTTCAAGCCCGCTGCTCCGAAGCGCCCGCGGTCCCACAGCGAGTATGCATAAGTCGAGGTCGCGAATTCGACATGGTCTGCGACGTAATTTGCCAAATCTTCGCGCTTCAGCAGCCGGCTCGTCCCCAGCAGTCCGGACAGCGTGACCCCAAGCGGATAATTCCAACGGCCGTACAGCTCATTTTCGAGAAATGGACGCACATGCGCCCCCGGCTGATCCGTCATCCAGAAGACGTTGTTGTGCCGATCGGCCGCCACCTTATCGAGGTCCGGATAATCGTCCGGATCGATATTCGCTTCCGCCGGGAGCGGGCCCAGATGCAGCCACTGACCTTTGTAGCCATGCACGCGCCGCCCGGCAGCAAGTTCAACCTCCGTACCAGCAAGGTCCCGAAGCCGGAAGCCCCATCCTTGAAGTTCACAATAACAATGAGCAATCAGGTCGCCCCGCCCCGGGGCTGCGTCGAGGGCGAAGGAGAAGTCACCCGGCTCCCGAGCTTCATACAGCAGCTTCCCCTGCCATATGAACCGTACAGGACCATAGGCAGTTCCAGTGAGCATAACGCTCTTATTCGAAGCGGAGCGGTTGACAATCGTCGTCCATGCAAAGGAGGAACAGCCCGAATGCATGCCATATATAAGATCCAGATGCCCAGTCCCCTCTGATCGGGCAGGAAGCCATTCCGCTCCGGTGGCGGCTTCCGTCTGATTCGTACCCGGGATGTGATCCATCCGCTGGGCCAACGGAAGCGTATAGATCCAGCCTTCCTCTCCTTCCCGCTCAACGGAGGGAGCCAGGAAGTGAAAAGGTTTATTCTTGCGGCTGCCTGTCCCGAAGGCGGCTCCGCAGTTCCCTTCCCGGCCCTTTGCCAGCTCCAGAACGAAGTGATTCCATCCCTGCGCCAGATTTACCTTCAGCTTCAGGGGCAGCGCCTCCGAGGCTGGCTCCACTCCGGAGAGCTCCTCCTCCTCCGAGGAAGATCCGAAACGCTGAACCCCATTGTGATACAGCTTCACCTGCCCGAAGCAGCGAAGATGGAAGATGAATTCCTGCGGTTGATCGATCCACAGCCTTGCCCAGGCATATACCCGCATACCTTCTCCCATGCCCGAAAACATGCGGCACGGAAATTCATACAAATGATCCGCTCCCTTGCGGACATCGCTGGTCCGCGTTACCCGGTATACCGGTTCATGCGGCGGATTGTCACCGACATAGCGCTGCGCGATGATCTTAAGCACATGCGGTATGCTGCCGCCATCCGTCTGTGCGGCTATACTTTCAATCGAATCAAAATACCCGCTTAGATTAGATGTCACAATATACCGCCTCTCTCGCCGCTTAGGCTTTCGCTTTGCTCCTGCGCTCCGCCGCTGCCGGTACCGCTGCCCAGCACCTCCTCGATCGTGACCAGACGATGCTCCTTCACCGAGCGCCATACCGCTTCGCCCGTCGCCACCGAATAAGCGCCATCCACCGCGCCCGACAAGATGCGGTACGGCCGTCTGCGATCCTCGCCCATGAACAAGTCTTCAAGCAGCAGCGGATCTCCCCCTCCATGCCCGCCTTCCCGATGTACGACATGAATCGTTTCCTTCGAGCCGAACAATGGAAAGTAGTCGATCGTCTGCACAGGCGTAGGGAAGGGGGTTCTGCCAGGCATATGATATTCCACCGTCTCGATTCTCCCTTTCGTCCCGTTGATGGCAAGCCGGTATCCCTCATAAGGCAGCGAGAAATTAACCGAGTAACTGAGGAGCGCGCCGCCGCTGTATTTCACGGTCGCGGTATACGTATCTTCAATCTGGATATCCGAATCGAAAATGCATCGGTCAGGACGGTAATCGGAATAGGGAAATGCCGGGGACTTCCCTGCATCGAGAGATCCCAGATGATCATCCGGCACTTTAAGATTCCGGCTGCGGGCATTCCAGCGCGAGTAATACGAGCAATCCTCGGTATGCGCGCAGGTACTGCAGAACCGGCCATCTTCCTTCTTCGGATTCGCCTCTCCATCAGCGCCGTAATAATTCAAAGCGCCAAAGGCGAACACCTCAACCGGCTTCTGATTAATCCACCAGTTGACCAGATCAAAATGATGCGTGCTCTTGTGGACGGATAATCCGCCGGACAGCCGACGGTCCCTGTTCCACCTTTTGAAGTAGCTGGAGCCGTGATACGTATCCAGATACCAGTTCAAGTCAACCGACGTAATTCTGCCAAGCTTCCCCTCCTGCACAATCTGCTTGATCTTCATATGAATCGGGGCATAACGATAATTGAATGTCACAATAACAGAGCCCTTGCTCGCTTGCTCCGCCTCCATGACGCGCCTGCTGTCCGCTCCTGTTGTCACCATCGGTTTCTCTGTAATGACATCCAGATCACGCTCAAGGGCGGCTATCAGGTACTGTGCATGCGTGTCGTCACGGCCGGCGACAATGATCACATCCGGCTTCGTCTCCTCTACCATCCGGTCGAACTCACCTTCGCCGTACGTGCTGATGCCGGCATGCTCCGGGAATCTCGAACGGTAAAGCTCAAAACGCATCGGATCGCGGTCGAGCAGACCGATAAGCTCACAGCTTCCAGCGAAGGAGGTGAGGATAGGCTTGGCGAACATGCCCAGCGCACGTCCGCTCACTCCGCAGATTGCGTATCGTTTTTTCAACTGAACCCATCCTTTCAGGCATTGATGCTGTCATGCAGACAGCTGCAGGTCTGGCCAGATTGAGGCATTGCCGCAGACCGCTTATTTCTTCACTTTGGCATACCATTCCTGGGCCCGCTTGGTAACCGTATCTCCTCCAGCTTTATTCCAGCGGTCCACGAACTCGTCAAATTTCTCCAGCGGCCATTCTCCAATAACGATCTTCGTCAGATACTCCTGGAACAGCTTGTGTGATTGAATATCCGGGAAGCCTTCGTACACCGTATTCGGCAATCCGTCGCCTGCGATCCGGTGCGCGTCAGCCGTGCTGACAGTGAAGATATCCTGAACCATCTTCTGCATGTCTTCCGGAATCGTCTCCTTAATCCGGATGTCCATATCCTCTTTCGTCGTCAGATTGCGCATCCCAAGGGCGATCGGACGGCTGTCCTCTGGCGGAAGTACAACCTTCTTGCCATTTACGACTTCATGCTGCTGCCCCTCGATGCCAAAGCGAATGAATTCATCATTGGCTTGATCATAGAAGAAATCGAGCAGCTTAAGGGAATATTCCGCTTTCTCCTTTGCGACAGTCGGGATCATCCACTCCGGCTCACCCATGCTCTTCTGCGTAACGAATCCTTCAAACCCTTCTGCCTTCGGCATCGGCATGCCGACGACATAAGCATCCGGCGCACCCTTGAGCATCGCAGTATAACGATCCCGGAGGTTGGCGGGAAGATGATACCAGCTTCCAACCAGATTATTGTTGATTTTGGCCTGCCAAACATCGCCTTTGTTCAGGAACGTCTCATTGTCCAACAGCTTCTCTTCGTAAAGCTCACGAATATAAGCGATAGCAGCCTTCATATTTTTCGTAACGCCCGCGTATTGAATTTCCCCTTCATAGACATCCCATTCCGGAACGCCTTCCCACATCGCGACACCATAAATGCCGAACAGATGGTCCATCCACTTGCCGAACTCGCGGCCCGTGGTAGGCAGCTCATCCGCTTTACCATTGCCGTTCGGGTCCTTATCCCGGAATGCCCGCAGTACTTCCTTATACTCCTCTGTTGTTTTCGGCAAAGACATTCCTACCTTATCAAGCCAATCCTGACGAATCATCGGCGCCCGCTCGGGAACAAGGAACACCTTGGGCACGTAATAGATGTGGCCGTCCGGGGAAGCCGACCGTACGATATCCCATGCTTCTTCCGGAATGTTCTTCCAAACATTAGGCGCGTACTTAGGCAGCAGATCATCGAGCGGCAAAGCACCGCCTTGCTTGATCAGCGTCTGCTCCACACCCCCAATCGGGCGCAGAATGTCAGGCAGATCATCGGACGCAATCATCAGATTCAGAAATTCTGTCGGCTCCGAGCCCGGGGCCGTCGTGATCAGCTCATATACGACGCCCGTCTTCTCTTCCACATATTTCACATGCTCATTATTACTGTCGGGAATGGTCCCTACGCCCATATGGCTTTTGAATACCTTCACTGTAACAGGCTTGTCCTTCTCCTCATTCCCTCCCGAAACTGCCGGCTTTTCTCCGCTGTTAGAGCAGCCGGCAACGAGCGAAATTACAAGCAGCGACGCCAAAACGGACCCTTTGACCGACCTTTCAAATACATGCTTCATCATGATTTCAGCCTCCCTTATACATTTATAAAATCTATATATCAAGCCGGCGAACCGGCTTCATAACCTCCCCGAGCTACTCTTTCAAGGACCCAAGCATAGACCCTTTTACGAAATATTTCTGCAAATAAGGGTATACGAGAACAATTGGTATGGTGGCGAACAAGATTGTAGCCGCTTTCAAGGTTGTCGTATTGAAATCGTAATCACCCAGAACCAGATTGACTGCCGCCAGCTCCTCCGGCGAAGTCAGATAAGCGCGAAGCTTCGTTTGCAGCGGCCATTTCTCCGGATCGCGAATGAACAGCACCGCCCGTTGAAAGGTATTCCAATAACCAACCGCATAAAACAGGCTTACGGTCGCCATCACCGGCTTCGAGAGCGGCAAATAAATCCGGATTAACAGACCGGCCTCATTGCAGCCATCGATTCGTGCAGAATCATCAAGCTCTTTTGGGATGCCCATAAAGAAGGTACGGATAATGATCATATTGAACGTGCCGATCACCCCGGGCAAAATGAGCGACCACAACGAGTTCATCAGGCCCAGCTCGCGCACCGTCAGAAAGAACGGGATCATTGGCGCATTGAAGATCATCGTAATGATAATGCCGAGCATGATCGGCTTGCGCAAGAGAAATTGCCGATGCGACAGCGGATACGCCGTCAGCACCGAGAACAGCATGCTCAGTAAAGTACCCGCCACCGTAATATACACGGTGATGCCAAACGACGTCCACAGCCCCTTGTTCTGCAAAATGTGCGACCAGGATGCCGTCGTGAATTCAACGGGAAACAGGAACACCAGCTTGGAATCCGCCGCGATTGGCGAACTGAAGGATACGGCCAGCAGTTGAATAAGCGGCAGCAGCATCGTCGCCGCGGCTGCGATCAGAAATGCATAGTTGATTAATTGGAATAGTTGATCTCCTTTAGTCCGTTTCATCACCACAACCCCTGTTCTGTTTTTCGGGCCATCCGGTTAAATATCCACAAGAGAATGAAGCCAATCCCCGACTGGAATAATCCGATTGCTGTCGTTACGCTATACTGCCCCTGCAGCACCCCTGCCCGGTATACATACGTCTCGATAATATCTCCGACCGAATATGTCATCGGCGTCAATAAATTATAGATCTGATCAAATCCAAGCTCCAGGAAATTGCCGATATTCAGCAGGAACAGCACCAGTATGGTTGGGAACATCGTAGGCAGCGTAATATGGAACGTCTGTTTCCACCGGTTTGCTCCGTCCATGACAGCCGCTTCATACAGGCTCGGATTAATGCCGGCAATGGCAGCCAGGTAGATGATCGTTCCCCAACCCACATCCTTCCAAATGCCGGATATGACGACGATGGTGCGGAAATATCGCTGCTCCTGCATGAACAGGATCGTATCCAATCCGAACCAGCCGCGCATCATATTGAGGACGCCCTGACTTGACAGCAATTCGAATACGATGCCCCCAACGACGACCCACGATAAAAAGTGCGGGAGATAGAATAAACTTTGCATTACCCGCTTGGCCAGCATCACCCTGACTTCATTAAATAGAAGAGCAAGGATGATCGGAGCCGGGAAACCGAATACAAGTTGATAAAAGGCGATTGTCGCCGTATTCCTCATAACTAGATAAAAGTCTCTATACGTGAAAATAAATTTGAAGTTGTCCAATCCGACCCATGAGCTTGACAGCATGCCTTTGAAAATCTGATAGTCCTGAAACGCGATGACGCTTCCGGCCAGCGGTAAATACTTGAATACAAGATAGTAAATGACGCCGGGCAGTATCATTACATAGAGCATCCAATACTTTCGCATATTTACGAGGTAACGATTCCGGGTCAGGTTGAACCTTCCTGTCGGCGTACGGGTGGAGCCGGGCTCCAATGGATTGTGCACTTTGGCCATCATGAACCTCCTTCGCTTCTTGTACCGCCATCTTACCTGTTCAAGAGCCCCCGTAACAATTGATCATTTCTCCATGTGATGAACAAATCCATGATTTCGCCCGATTTGGAAGATTCGCGCATTCAAACCGCGATAAGGGGATGAATAAATGCTGATAGCCACTGGCGGATGCTCTTCATAAAGAAACGTAAAAAAGCCGCAGCAGCAAGGCTTCAGCGGATTGGTTGGTGCTGTGGCGGATTGGTTGGTAATGAGGGCTGCTTTGGGAAATTGCGGCCCAGGCTGATGATGAATGGAATGGCAAGCATCCAGAAAAAAGTGGCAGTCAGAACTTTTCGCGTTCTGACTGCCACTTTTTATCGGCTATGCCTGTAGAGACTCGCTGCTAAGTTACTCTTAGCTTATCGGACCATTAGCTGCAGTGTCATGCCATTAATTTTTATAATTCAGGCCAGGGTAATAATGATCATCGAATGTTTTGCCTTGCCATGCAAAGAAATTATCGAATAATTTCTTTGCAGCAGGCTCCAGCTTCTCGTCCAGCCTCATTTCATCATACCATCCTTTGAATTGATTCAGCCGTTTCGTTCCCACCTCATAATCCGAGCTTGCTATGATGTAATGCAGGGTACGCCTTTTCGTGCTGGAGGACGCTTTTCCCCGGTGCAGCACCGCGGCATGCATAAACATGGCGTCCCCAGGCTCAAGCATGCATACCAGTTGATTCGTAATATCCTCTACGCTGCGGTATTTCGTATCTTCCTCTTCTGTCAAAGGCCGAAGATGCGACCCGGGCACAAGACGAAAACTTTCATCATGGTACAAAGCGGTGTTGAATTGAATATAGGCCTGTGTCCCGTCCTCCGAGTAGATGTCCTTCGGACCGTCGCGATGCCAGCCTAAATCATAGTTTGCGCGGACCGGAGACCAGATGGCCTTCAGCCCGCTGATGCGAAGATCGTCGCCAAGGATACTGCCTAAAGAGGTTAATAGCTTCCTGTTGTTTAAATAATCCGTAAACGCGGGCTCATACAAGTCGGGGTGCAGCAGGAAGTCGCAGCCCCAGCATACTTTATCGTTTCCTTGAATGAGGCGGGTATTATACTTCTCACGGCCGGGGTGCGCACGGACCTTCTCTACCATACGTTCGTAGGCTTCCCTGTATTCGGGAAGCTTCGTTTGGGGAATCACATCCCTCACAATGGTATATCCTTCAGAATAGAATTGCTTGATTTGCGAATCTGCCAGCATGTTTGAAAACTCCCTTCGATTCCCGAATGTTTATTCCTTATAGGGCAAGTTGGGATACCATTCGTCGTTTATCGTCCTGCCTTCCCAGTTCAGGAAATTGCGGAAGAGCTTCCTGGCCGTGGGAGCCAATTGATCGTCCAGGCGCAGTTCCCCGTACCAGCCTTTGAACTGCTTTAACAGCGCAGTCCCGATGGGCAGATCCGTCCGTGCCAGAATATAGTGGAAGGTTCTGCGCATATCGGTGCGCGGCGATTTCCCCCTGTGCAGCACCATCGAATGCATGAACAGCACGTCGCCGGGTTCCAGGACACAAACCAGCTGCCCCGGCAAATCGTCAACGCCTACTCGCACCTGCGCAAGCTCCGCATCCGTCAGCGGTCTGCGATGCGAACCCGGAACAAGCCGGAAGCTGTCGTCGCGGTATAAGGCCGTATTGAATTGAAGATGCTTCTGGGAGCCGTCCTCGGAGTAAATCTCCTTGAGTCCGTCCCGATGCCAGAAGAGATCGTAATCCACTCTCTCAGGGGACCAAAGCGCCTTCAGTCCTTCCACGCGGAGATCGCTCCCCAGAATGCTGGACAAAGAGGAGAGCAGCTTCTCATTGTTAAGATAATCGGTAAATGCGGGCTCGTATAGATCGGGGTGCAGCAGGAAGTCGCAGCCCCAGCTTTCCAATTCACTGATCGCGTTCGGGTTCTTCCTGTCGATATTCTTGACAAGACGCGTATTATAACGCTCCCGGCTGGGATTGGCGCGAACCTTTGTTACCATGCGTTCAAAGGCTTCACGATATTTCGGGAGCTCCCCCTGCGGTATGACATCTTTGACGATGCAGTAGCCTTCTTCGTACCATTGGTCCAATTGTTCTTCGGTCAGCATATTTTGCGTTCTCTCCCTACTGTTTGGATTTCACGAAAGCATCCAGCTGCGCTTTCAATTCCTGGTCGATTTTCTCGAACCCCGCCTTCATGGCCTGATCTTTGAATTCGGCCAAGGTTTCTTCAACGTTGCTGACCAAACCGAGATCCAGAAGAGGACCGTACTTCGCTTCAAGCGACATGAAGGTGGCCAGCTCGGATTTGACTTTAGCCGGATCGAATTTAAAGCCCTCTGTAACCGGATGGACGGTTTTCGGTACCCAGGCTTCCTGCATTTGCGCGACTGCGGGATTTTCACCCACAAGCGTACGCAGGTTTTCCGAATTGTTTACGCCCCAAGTCCCGTTCTGTCCGCCTTTAAACTTGTCAAAATCAGGACCCGGTTTATACTTGTCATCGCCCTCCGCGATCCAGTGCTTGCCCTCTACCCCATAGATAAAGAGTTCATTGTAGGCTTTGTCGAACTTCAGTTTATCGAGCAGTATAAAGCTGCGTTCGACATTCTGGGAGGTATAGGCAACCGCCATGCCATCATTCGTATACAAGCCCAATTGTTTAATAGAGTCGGGTGTAACATCATAAATTTCAGGCTTCCATTCCGGATGCTCCTGAAGGACCTTATCCGCAGAAACAGCCAGGGTGCCGATATTCCATACCATCGATGCGGAAGTACCGCTTTCAAAAGCATCCCTTGCTTCCGTTTTATTGACGAGCGCGTTCTTGGACCAGTAGCCGGAATCTGCCCAGGATTTCATCTTCTTCGCCCAATCCGGATAATCCGGCTGAAAGAAATTGTAGCTCACTTTATCGACCGAGAACGTCTCGCCTTCTTTGTATAAATAGGAAAACTCTCCAACCCCGACCATCGTCGTATATACGGTCACATTGTTGCGCGCCTGGCCGAAGGTTATGCTTTTGGAATCGTTGTCGAGCGAATTGGCAAGCGGGAATATGCCTTTTTCATTTGCCGCAACCGCTTTATAGTAGTTCTCCAAATCATTGACCGACTGAAGCTCCGCAAGGCCATATTTTTCCCTCAAATCTCCCCTGATCAGAACGGCGGATTCTCCGGTGTATGTCGCGTTGCTGCGCGGAACAAAGTACAGTTTGCCGTTAAGCCTGCCTTGATCCAACGATACTTTGTCTTGTTTCTCCGCCGTGAGCGGCAAGTACTTCTTCAGGATATCGTCCGTTACTTCTACGAATGCCCCTTTGGCGGCTTCCTGCTGGTAAAGCGCCCAATCCGACGTATAGATCAGATCCACATTTTCGCCGGACGCCAGTATCAGCGGATACTTCTGCTGCCAGTCGCTCCATGGCAAATATTCGATTGTCATCTCAGCATTTAAATCCCGGAGGATCAATTTGTTCAATTCCGCCAGGACGACATCGCCATCCGCAGGCTTGTCGCCCAGCAGATACATCTTTAAATTGACTTTCTTCGAAAGATCAACGCCGCTGGCTGATTGCCCCCCTTCCGCCGGTTGATTGCCGTTGCCCGATTTCTCGTTCGCGGGCGGCGATTTTCCGGAATTTTCGCCGCTGCCAGTGCAAGCGGTCATTAAAGAAATCAAAAACAACATAATCACCAATACGGTCTTGCGCGTCTTTGAAATCCTTTTCATCTTTACGGCCTCCTATTGGATTCATGATAGATGAATGGTAATGCCGGTATTACCCTTTGACCGCCCCGATGGTCAAACCCTTCACAAAATATTTCTGAACAAAGGGATAGAGCAGAAAGATCGGTCCCGTCACAATAATCGTCAGAGCCATCTTGATGGATTCTGTCGGGAAGGAATCAACCACCATGCCGGATGCCGCCATGACCATGCGCAGCGATTCGATGCTGGCCAGCAAATTATAGAGCAGGTATTGAAGCGTGTAGAGCTTCGGGTCGGATATGAAGATCAAGCTCGCGAACCAGTCATTCCAATAGAACAATGATGTAAATAACCCGATTGTAACGATAACCGGTGTGGATAACGGAATGATAAGCTGCATGAATATGCGGAAATCTCCGGCTCCATCCATTTTGGCTGATTCCGTGATTTCATGGGGCACGCTCATCATAAAGCCTTTCACGAGCAGAATGTTCCATACGGAAATCAATGTCGGCACGAACAGGGCAAGCAACTGATTTTTCATGCCCAAATATTTAATGCAGAGAATGTACCACGGCACAAGTCCGCCATTAAACAGCATCGTGAAGAAGAAGTAGAAGGAAAAGTAATTACGCCATTTGAAATCCTTGCGGTGAAGGACATAACCGGTCATGGTGTTGAGAAAAACCGCGAGTCCCGTACCTGCAATCGTGACGAACAAAGTAACCCCGTAAGCCCGGATAATGATCCATGGATTCTGGAACACGAAACGGTAGGCCTCCATGGAGAAATCCCTGGGAAATAGAGTAAACCCGTTCGTTTGAATGTATCGCTCGCTCGTTAACGATGAAGAGATCACCATAATAAACGGAATGATGCAAAGCACTGCGAATATGGTGACTAAGGTATAGCCAACCGCATTGAAGATAAGCTGATCTTTCGTCTTCACTCTCACATGAGCAGCCTCCTAGAACAGCGCATAATCCTTGTTCGCCTTTTTCACAATAGAATTCGTGATCAGAATCGTGATGAAGCACATAACGGATTGGTAGAAGCCCGCCGCCGATGCCATGCCGATATCCCCCGTGTTCACAAGCGCCCGGAATACGAACGTATCGATGATATCCGTTGCATCGAATAAAGCGCCGTTATTGCCGACAAGGTTATAGAACAGCCCGAAATCTCCCCTGAAAATTTGACCGATGGCAAGCAAGGTAAGAATCATTATGGTTGGAAAGATGGATGGGATTGTAATATGGAAGGTCTTCTTAAAGATATTCGCTCCATCGATTTCGGCGCTTTCATAGATTTGCTGATCGATTCCGACGATTGCCGCGAGATATATGACCGTACCGTAGCCGACAATTTTCCAGGCGTTGAAGAAGACCAGGAGATACTTCCATAATTCCGGCGTGTTGTAGACGTTGACAGGTTCCATGCCAATGCCTGTCAATATGCCGTTCAGGATGCCGTGCTCGAAGTTCAGTAAATTGTAAACGATCGAGGCTACAACGACCCATGAAATAAAGAACGGTAAAAACATCGCCGACTGTACCATTTTCTTATAGCGCTTACCGGCTATTTCGCTCAAAATGATGGCAAATCCGACCTGGAGAATGATCGTCGAGAACATAAATACGAGGTTATATAAAACCGTGTTGCGCGTAACCAGAAGAGCCTGCCCTGATTTAAAAAAGAACAAAAAGTTATCCAGTCCCACCCAGGGACTGTTAAAGATGCCCAAACGGTAGTCGAACTGTTTAAACGCCATCACCAACCCGATCATTGGGAAATAAGCGAACACAAGGATCAGGAGAAACGCCGGCAACAGCATCAATAGCAGCGTTTTGTCCTTTTTTAATGTTTTCCATAAGCCCCAACGTCTGTTGCGCTGAATTGACAACGCTTTCATATTTTGATTTTCAACTTGAGCAATCTGGGCTTCGTTATCCACCTCTTTCCCTCCAATGCTCTTAATGTCGTGTAACTGCTACTATCGTAACAATGATACCGGTACGGGTAAATCGTATTATTCATTGAATAAGGGTAAATTCTTTCGGCATTGCTTGTGCATCCAGCCGTCTCGTCAGCATTCCGTCAGATCCACGGAATGGACAGCCGGAATATGGATTTCAACCGTCGTTTCGACGCCCTCCACGCTTCGGAACACCAATCCGTACGCATCCCCGAAGCGCTGCGAAATACGCAGCTTAACGTTCTTTACCCCATACCCGCTTCCCGAGCCGCTTAATGTCTCCCCCCTGGCAATCCCCAGCAGCTGTTCTTCTTTCATTCCGATGCCGTCGTCTTTGACGCAGATAATAAGGTCCGAGCCTTCTTTTCTCCCCGTCACCACTATCTCCCCCGTTCGGCTCGCCCGTTCCAGAATACCGTGATAGATCGCATTCTCTACAATCGGCTGCAGCGTAATTTTGGGAATGATATATGCCATCACATCTTCATGCACATCGATGCGGAATGAAATTTTGTTCTCGAACCGCATGTTCTGGATTTCCATATAGAAGGATATATGACTAAGCTCGTCACGAATCGTTATCATATCCTTCCCGTTATTCAGGCTGAGCTTATAGAACCTGCTAAGCGCTTTAATGATGCGATGGATATCCCTCTGCATCCCCCTGGCAGCCATCCAATTGATCAGATCCAGTGTATTGTATAGAAAATGAGGATTGATCTGGGATTGTAAAGCCTTTAGTTCGGCATTCTTCACCTCCTGTCCCAGTTTGAACTGCTCCTGGTTCATCTGCTCGATGCGGTGGATCATCAAATTGTAAGTGTGAACCAGTTCACCGATCTCGTCTTTCCCCCCCATTCGGTTCAATGCGATCAAGCCGCCCTTCTCGATGTTTCGTAAACGTCTTATTAGTTGGGAGATTCGCCGCGTAATCGAATGCGCGAGCCAGAAGGCGAACAGGTAAGCGATTGTCGCGATGGCAACGACCCAAAGATACAGATCGTATTTGAGCTTTGCGCTCCCGGAAACGATTTCTTGCAAGGGGATTGACGTGACCATTGCCCAGTGCGAGGACGGAATCGAATGATACAGATAATAGCGGTCACCAATATGAACCGATGCCGATTGGAATTCCGAATCCGGCACAGGCAGGTTTGGCAGGTGAATCAAATCTGTCTTGGAAACGGATGAGACAATAATCCGGTCGTCCGACGATACCAAATAGCTGACGCTATCCTTGACCACATTAGCACCGTTAAGAATCGTCTGGATCGTGGTGTTATCGATCTCAAGGCTTACGCGGGCAACCGGCAGCAAATAATTGTTGGAATGGCGAATATAACGGGTCAGATAAATGTGTCCATCGCTGGTTCCCGTTTCATATCCCAATTCCGACGGGGTACACCATAGGTAGGCCATCTTCTCCGTTTTCATTTTTCGCAGGCATTCGGAGTCCGGTCCCAAGACCAGGGGGTAGAAGTTTTGATGATCCGAGGCATAAATAAGGTCATCCGGCACGTATAGAGCGACCCGTGACACATCTTTGTTCTGCAATGCGCGCAAAAATTGCTTCAATGAAGTATAATCATCCAACTGCCGGTTTACGGTGGATCGCGCCGAATCTTCCATCGCCTGGACGACCGGTCCATTGACCACGATTACATCCGTCGTTTCTGCCATTTTATCCAGCTTGTAGCTGAGGAAGGAGAATGTCTGCTCGAATCCCTGCTTGGCCGAGTAATAAATATGCTGCTCCAGCAAGCCGGACATTTTATCCGAAGCAAGCCACTGAAACAGCCCGAGCGGGATGACGATCAGGACAAGATAGGATAGCAATATTTTGTGGCGCAGCTTCATGTCATACAAGAGTTTGTGATATAGGCTCCGCATAGGCTTCATATTAATCCTTCCCTGTATTCCGTAGGCGTCATGCCAACCATCTTGCGGAATACCTTGGCAAAATAATTGCTGTTGCTGTAGCCGACAAGCACAGCGATTTGCTGGATCGTCAGCTTGGAGTCAGACATGAGGGATTTGGCCTTATTAATGCGGTATTCGGTTAAATATCCGTTGATTGTTTGATTCGTGTGCAGCTTAAACAAGCTGCACAAGTATGCCGGAGTCAAAAAAGTATGTCCGCATATTTTTTGAATGGACAGCGCTTCGTCCGCGTAGGAAGCCTGGATATAACGGATCACTTCCCTGACGATTCGCCTCGTTCCTTTCTGCTTTTGATACTCGTCGAAGTGGCGATGGAGCGTCTGCAGTGCGAAGTCGACGATGTCGTGAAGCGATACAAAGCGATTGAGAATGTCCCAATACAGCGAATGGTCCGTTTCATGGCCGCACCACTTCTCATTGTCTTCAAAGAGTGGCGTAAGCAGCTTGAAGAAATAATACTTCGTCGATTCGACTGGCGTCTGGTCATGCAGCCTTAGATCGACCGCCAAATCGACAAGAATTTGTTCTGCTTTGGATTGCTTCTCCAAGGCTATGCAATCCGCGAAAATACCAGGTATGGAAGGATCGAAGACGATCACGGGGGTCATTTCCGTCCGTGTTAACACGGAACCGCTTGCGTGGTAAAAAGAAGCAGGGAGCAGCGAGTTTGCTTGTTTATACGACTGGAAAATTTGCTCCATTTCACTGACCGGATCTCCGCAGGCAATGGTCAGATGGAGCTGCTCCGAATTCGCCGCGGACAGCAGTTCGGCTAAGGCCTCGAGCATACTTGTGGGAATCGGTGACCGCATGTTTAACAGATGGCATACCATGGCCGAGCCATCCTTCAAAACGGACAGGCATTCGTAGCCTTTCTCGATGAAAAACGCCTCTGCCTCACGATTAATCCGCAAGCGTATCGACATCCATTCCGAATCCGTCCAGCCGCTTTGGCGGGGATCAAATCTCACGATGACCGTCTGACAAAAACCTCGCCTCGGCAATGCAAGTCCAGCCGAGCGCGCCCTGGCCAGAAGATGCTCAATATCGGATTTGCCGGTCATGAGCTGCGACGCAATTTCCGCCTTAATCAGCGGGATGCTCTCAAGCAATGTACGGTTCAGCTCGGAAACACGCTGTTTGTTCAACTGTTCTTCCAGCCTGAGATTGACGGCCGTTTGCAGGGCTTCTTTCAGCTCGTCAAAATCAATCGGCTTTTCAATATAGTTAAGCGCTTTCAATTGTATGGCCGATTTTAAATATTCCTTGTCTGTAAATCCGCTCATGAATATGATCTTGCAGTCCGGCAGCAGGATCCGGACTCTGGCCGCAAATTCAATTCCGTCCATGAGCGGCATGCGCACGTCCGTCAAGATTATATCCGGCTGAAAGGCGTCCAGCTTTTCGATTGCGGTGATTCCGGAGTCCGCCAGCTCGATCTGTTGAATAGACAGCCCGCCCTCGATACTTCTCGCGATTCCCTCTCTCGTCATTTTCTCATCGTCGACAACCAACAGCTTCAAGCTTCTCCCCCCTTTTTTGGAGAACTCAGGCTAACCTGCGAAACTTCTGCTGCGGACCGTAAATAACAACGCTTATACATAGGGAGCACGCCTATCATCCGTGATAAAGCGCTTGCATTATTTAATATAACGTTTTACATTCCAGGAGAAAAGGCGTAAATTTCCAATGTTCTCTATGATCATGAAAATTCAGGAGATTTAATACTTGGAGCTGCCGCCAAAGCCATTTGACTTCCATGCATCATTCCGTTCGGTCTACTCCTGTTTTGTCTGAATAATCGTCTGCGCAGCCTCCATACCTGCTGCTTCCACCCGTACTATGATCGATCCCGATTGAGAGTCGGACTGAACGATTGCCAGGCACATGCCGCCGTAAGTTGATCTGATATTCGATTTGAAGGACTCGTGGCTCTCCGGATTCCCGTTATCTGCCCCGATCAGGAGTCCCGCTCCTTCCACCGTGACAATAACCGGACAATCGGAGGTGCGCACAAGTTTGCCCTGATCGTCCAACAAACGGACCGTGACATGCGCGACATCCATACCGTCTGCCGAAATCTGGTCGCTGTCAGCTGCTGCTTCGATCCGTACCGGCTTGCCGGTCGTCGCTATCTCCGCAGCACAAACCTCTATGCCATCCCGGGTTCCGACAAATTCAAGCCGTCCCGGCTCGTAAGGAACGTCCCAGGTCAGGTGCAGATCCGAGGTTGTGGCATGAATGAAGTGCTTGTCGTAATGGCCGTACCGTTTTGTCATCCCTTGCAGAGGGAACTCGCAGCTCTTGACGCCGTATGATTTGCCGTTCACGAACAATTCGACTGTATCGCAATTCGTGTAACACAAAACCGGAATAATCTCTCCTTCGCAGCCCTCCCAGTTCCAATGGGGAAATGGATGTATCATCGGCTCCGCCGTCCATTGGCTTTGGTAGAAATAATAGCCGTCCTTCGGAAATCCGCACATGTCGAGGACGCCCGAGCTGCTATTCTTGTTCGGCCAGCGCGCTTCGCCCAAATGATCGATTCCGGTCCACATGAAGTCGCCTGCCACATAATCGTGCATTCGTGTAAATTTCCAAAGCCGTTCGGCACGGATCATGCCCGAATAATAGGGGGGATTTCGCCAAGGCGCAGCTTCATCCTTCCTCGTATCCGCTATAAGCGGTTGACGCAAGCGATAATCCGCCCTTGTGCTGCGCACGGTTGAGTGTTCGCTTCCGATGATTTTCATCCTCGGATATTGGAGCCTGTCTTCCGCATAGAGGGTTTCAGTCCGTCCGCGCCATCTGTTTACATAATTATAGCCCACCACATCCAGCAGTTCGAAGAACGATTCCGCTGCCGCGTTGATGTCCGCGCTGATATTATCGCAAGCTAACGTAACCGGACGGGTCGCGTCCTCCCTGCGGCATACCTCAATGAGCTTCTTCAAAATTTCGGGACCGACGGATTGCGACTGCTCCGGTATTTCGTTGCCGACGCTCCATAGTATGATGGAAGGATGATTCCGATCCCGATGAAGCATGGAAGTCAAATCGCGTTCCCACCATTCATCGAAATATTTATAATAGCCGTATGCCATCGATCCGCTCTTGGCCTTGGAATGCGTCCATTCGTCGAACGCTTCGTCCATGACGAAGAAGCCCATCCTGTCGCATAGATCCAGCAATTCGGACGAAGGAGGATTGTGGCTCATCCTGATGGCATTGCAGCCCATCTCCTTCAGCAGGCGGAGCCTTCTTTCCCAAACCCTGTCTGGAACGGCCGCACCGACGCAGCCGCCGTCATGATGCAGGCATACCCCGTTCAGCTTCACTCGTTGGCCATTGATAATAAAGCCGCGATCGGCATCAAACGAAATGGAACGAAAACCGAAAGGCGTCGCGGTCTCATCTGTTAAGCGGTCTCCCACCCATAAAGTTGATTTCAGCGTATACATGTACGGATTTACGTCCGACCACAGCTTCGGATTGTTTATCTGGAGCTCCAGGGTCATGTCATGCGTATCCCCGGCAAGAAAAGCACCTGTCTGCTTCGATGCAAGGGTATTCCCATCCGCATCGGCGATTTCAGATCTCAGGCGTGCGTACTGACTCTCTCCGAGCTCATTTATTATTCTCGTTGTCACCTTAGCCATGGCCAAAGTCTCCGAAACGTCCGGGGTAGTTACGCAAACACCCCAATGATCGATTCTCGCACGTCCGGCGCGGATCAGCCAAACATGTCGATATATGCCCGAACCCGTGTACCAGCGCGAGTTCGGCTGTTCCGAATTATCGACTCGAACCGCCATCGTATTGCTGCGTCCATCCCAATGCAAGTAAGGCGTCAAATCATAATGAAAGCTGACATAACCGTTCGGCCGTTTACCCAGACAGCATCCGTTGATCCAAACCTCGCTGTTCATGTATACGCCGTCGAATCTGACGGAGACGTTATGCTCCTTCCAGTCCCCGGGAATAGAGAAGCGCTTTCGGTACCACCCGATCCCTGCAGGCAAATAAGCACCGTCGCCCCCTGCCGGGTGATCAATGGCGAATTCCCCTTCCACGCTCCAATCGTGGGGAAGATTCAACGTTCTCCAGCCTGTATCGGAAAAATCCTCCGCGGATGCCCCTTCCATATCGCCGAGTTGAAATTTCCAATTGTTGTCCATCCGTTCCGTAATCCGAACCGGCTTCGCCTGTTGTTCCATCATTATACGCTTTCCCTCCTTCATTCTTCTGAAATGGAAGATTCCCAGACATTCAAGTCTTCAATTAATCCCACATTTATGTCTGGAAGCTATCTCATTTAAATCATAACATTCACCCCATTTCCATGTAATAGCGCTTTCTTCTCATTATGGGTAATATTATCTCTTAAGATGGCCGCCCATATCGATACCGGCAACAAGCAAGAGTCATAGTATTTCGATCATGCCTTATTCATGTATATCTTGTCCCCAGGCAGTTGTAGAACAACTTAAAAAGACTGCTCCCCGGCTCACATATCGGGAAGCAGTCGCTGCTGGAAGCTTCTTCAAGGTTATTGGTTTGCTTGTTTTTCAGGCACGCGAGCCGTTACGGGAAGTGTCACTTCCCTGGTGCCCCGAGCGTCCTGACCACTACGGAATTGGAAGGTTCCGATTCTCCGCTGGCGCTTTTGCCTTTGATATAGTACGTGTACTCCACTCCTGGTTCGACGGTGCGGTCGTAATACGTATCTACCTTGGCATACCCCACGTATTGAGCCGGTTCTCCTTCGGATTCCCTGAAAATATTGTATTGGGTCGCTTCGCCATGGGACGTCCATACAAGTCCGACGAATGTTTTACCCTTCAAACCGACAAAGAGATTCGAAGGCTTGGCAGGCAAGGGCATGGCGATATCAAGTTCATCGGACGGAGCCGACTCGCCCATCTCGTTCTCCGCTGTCACCTTGTAGCTGTAACCTGTATGGTCCACGCTAACGCTGTCGTCGATATAACGGGGTGAAACTGTGCTGTCTATTCGGACAAACTCGTTCTCGCCATTTCCTTTCCTGTAAATATTATAACCTTCAACATCGTCAACCGGCTTCCATGCAATTGCCAATGAGGAGGTCGCAACATCGCCGGCAGACAAGCCTGCAGGCACTTGCGGAATCGCCACCGGCGGATTCGTCGTCGTGCTGACGCTGTCGGACGCTGCGGATTCTCCGCCAAGCGCCGTCGTGGAAACTTTATAGTAATACGTCATAGAAGGACTCACCGTCTTATCGGTATATGCCGTTGTTGAAACACTGCCTAAATTGTGATACGCACCCTCCGGGGAATCTGCCCTGTGAATCACATAGCTGACGGCGCCGTCAACAGGCGTCCATGCAAGCGCTGCGGAGATACTCTTTGCCGCTGTAATCTTTAGTCCTGACGGCGCTGGCGGGAGCGGCTTCGTTGCATCGTATGCCAATACTTCCACCGATGCGGAGTGCGGGGATTCGCCACCGGCATTTAAGTCTGTCACTTTATAATGATAGGTAACTCCCATCACAGGAGCAGTGTCCTTGTACTCCGTGGTATTGGAATTTCCAATGACTTTAAAGTAAGGATCCATTGACGTGGAACGGTAGATCAGATATGCGCCCGCTCCGCTTACGGGCTCCCAGTGGAGTGAAACCTCAGGGCCGTCCGTCAGCTGCCCATTCAATCCCGAGGGCGATTCCGCAGGGGGAGCCGCTTCCGGATTTGCCGGTTTAAGGATGACGAAGTAGTTCATGCTGGAGGTGCTGTTATTGGCCCCCATTGTAACGTAAGAGCCCGCTGTATAATGCTTCTTGTAAAGCTTGAACTGCACCGGCTGGTCATCTGCGATGATCAGCGCCGTATCTTCGTAGGAGGATGTCAGCCATAGCGGCCGGGTCGTTATCCTTGAATCGTGGGCGACATACACATCTGCATCGGCTGCCAAATAGAAGGAGAGCAAATCGTCGCTCGTGGCGCTTCTGGAACCCACCGCCGACCGAATCCATTCCATGCCCTTCAATTCATCAGGTATGGTAACGAATTTATACACACTGCTGCCGGTCAATCGATCCCCAGCCACGAAGTCTCCCGTCTGCAGATTCTCTTCTACCGACCAGTTGGCCGCATTGCCGCTTCCGTTGCTGCTGTTATCTCGGACAACAACGCTCCTGACCGCATTCCCGTCCAAACTGGGCACCGGCCCTGATTCAGGCTCCGTCGTTGGCTCGACTGGCGGGATGAATGGCGTTCCTGACCATGCCGGCGGGGCTTCAGGGTAATTCACGGGGAAGCCCGGCGCCGCCAGTTTATTCAGGTAATCCTCGAGGTTCGTGTAGCCGTCTTTGTTCCTGTCGCCGTTCCGATCCTCCGGATTGTTCGGATTCAGTCCTTTCGCCTTTTCCCATGCATCGGGCATCCCGTCAAGGTCCGTGTCGCGGGGGGCTCTTCCTTGTGCCAGATGCGGAAACCCTCCGACGTCGTTCTCATGACCGATAATGACGCCGGTTTGCTTCCGTACGCTGTTGATCACCCGCTGATCCACCTTGTCCCGGACGAGCGACGCACCGGAGTGATCCAGAATATAATCGTATGCGACCTCTGGATCCTGCATATGAACCGGAGGATATTCGAAACGCTCCGGAACCACGACGCTGGGCTTTTCGGCCTCCATCATCCCGGTCCCTGTATCCGTTCCATCGAGAATGCCGTTTTTGTTGCTGTCAATGCGGTTGTTTTCAAGGTACAGGCTATAATTCTCGTTCCCCCGCACAACCGCATATTGGGGGCTTGCCGAGTTAACGCCTGCAATAAAATAATTTCCAGTCACATTTCCATAGCCTTTGGTGCCGGATTCACCGCCGGCTACATAGGGGTAACCGCCCCAGTTGTAGATGATATTGTTCACGAAATCGATCTGGCCCTTCGTTTTGGGATTGCGGTCGTTGTTATGGGCATAGAGGTTATGATGCATGGTGATCGTATTCATTTCGATTAACCCGCCCATGGAGTGGGTGAGAAGCCCTTCTGAAATGATCGACCACTGCACTGTAATATTTTTGGATTTAGGATTATCGTAATCCTTGCTCTTGATAGATAACACTTCATCGGTCCCCCATGAGAACGAGGAGTGATCGATGATCACGTTCTGGCAATCTTCGAAATACATCGTATCGTCATTAAAATTCTGAACGCCCATGCGAAAGCGCAAATATCGGATGACGATATCACTGCAATTGATAAAGCGAATATTGTTGCCCCGGATGGTCACTCCGTCCCTCGGCGCGGTCTGACCAGCAATGGTGATCCTGGATTTGTCACTTACTACGATCTGGGGGATCGTAATTTCGCCCGAAATATCAAATACGATGGTTCTCGGTGTCGTTCCGGCGGTCATGAGCGCATCGTGGAACGTCCCCGGACCGGTAAGCTCGTAGCTGGTCACGTGGTATACTTCGCCTCCGCGGCCCCCTGCTGCGGAATAACCGAAGCCTTCTGCCCCCGGAAATGCCGATATCGCATCATAGCTCGCTTTTGCAGTTGGAATCGGTGGCTGGAATAAAGAAAGACCAAGGACAATACATAAAACGATTGCTAACCATCTTTTCATGCTGAACCTCCTGTTTTCGATTTTATTTCCTTCTATACCCACCAGATTGGCCGCAACCTGCTTACAACATTCGGGTTGCGATTGCTTCTTTTCCCGCTATTCACCTCCTTTATCTGCATGTACCGCCATCTTACCCGCGCAGTGCCGCCACATTCAATGGTTCAATCCTCCAATTCATGCACAATAACGGGATTTCGCGCGTACATGACGGTTCATCCATGATAAAAAGCAGAAAACCTGCATCCGAATATCGGCTGCAGGTCTTCAAAGGATACCGATCCATACACCATACCCCGCTCAGGCAGTTCCTTGAACGGATGGAAGGCCTAGTGCCGGATTAGTCAAGTCGAGTTTATACATCACCTGATTATAGTTGTAGCGCGGCGTCGCAACATGATCCGTGAATGTATTCGTATAGGTCGCCTCGAAGTAAATGACGCGGCCGCCGTCTTCGAAGAAGAACTTATGCTGAGCCGGGTTATAGAATGTGTAATTGTTATGTGTAATGATTTTTTTGGCCGTTGTCCAAGGACCCTGCGGCGCAGGCGCCTCCGCATACCAGATCTCCCCGAGAACCGATGTTTTCCCAAGAGTCTGCTGTCCAATCATCACATAGCGCTGCCGGTATTCGTTCCACTCAACAGAGCTTTGGGCCAGCGCAATTTCATCACCGGTATCGGCATCTTTCAATTGATAGTAGCGCTGATCGTCCGCTTTGATCAGACCGAGATTAATCAGCTCCTTCTCCTGATCCTGGCTGACCGGCGGGGTGTTCTTTTTCCAGGCCCAAACGAGCTTGCCGTTCAAGTCGCGTTCGAGCGACGTATTAGCCCCGTCATAGGTCGATCCCGGCGCCAGGCACGTAAACGACTCGTATTCGGTATAGTCAATAATGGCGTCATAACTGGCGGCAACGCGCAAATTCGGAATCCGATGCTCGGTAAAGAGCCAATAGCCCTTGCCGTTCTCCTCGTAATAGGTCGCCTGGCCGCCCGGATGGCGCCAGTCGTCCTTGGAGGGGAACTGGACGACCTGCTCGAATTGCTCTGTCAGATCGTTAAAGACGAGAATGCCGCGCGCGGTCAAATCTGGATTTAGCGTGCTGTAGCCTGTGAGGAGGCGCTCTTTTCCCGTGCTGTCCTTGGCCGTCATCAGACCGAAAATCCAGGCCATGTTCGCCCCGTCGGGAAGAGAAGGCACCATGCTTTTCACAAAACCGTCCTCATTGGTGAAATAGTGCAGATCAACGCCGACATCCGGGTCCAGTCCGCCTTTTTGCGGCAGCTTTGACGTCGCGCCCGTCGTGCGGAAATTCCCCAGCGGGTAGGCCGGTCTGTCCGTATCCCCCCAGAACCAGTACAGCTTATTGTTATACTCGATCGTTTGCACGGAATCCTGGCCCATGACCAGACCGTTGATAACCGGCTCTTGAATCGGCGCGTTCAAGCCGAGCAGCAAACTGTCGCGGTATATGCCCTGTCCGGTAACCCGGTACAACCGCTCGGCAATATTGACCCGGTTCATCTTCAGCGTGACGCTCCCGCCGGGTGTTACGTCGACGGCCTGGCCGCGGTAACCGAACATGTCGGTTGGCACCTCGTAGCCGTCACTGGACATGTGAAAGAATACTTGCTGATCCATAAGGCCCGGTTCATCAAACGCCACGATACCGGCGCTGTCCGTGTAATACAGAATGCTATTCGTTGTCTTCAACTCCACGAGCGGAATGCCGCGGCCCGTCCCGGCATCCACGACCTTAATCATGAACGGCGCCTTTTTCTTTTGGACCGTGCTGCCTGCCTCCTGCTTGGCGCTGCTGTCCGCTGCCTGCGCCGCCGTCGTAACGCCAGGCGCCATCATGACCATCAGTATGGCGCATGCCCATAATCCCGCATTCTTCCACGGCTTCAATTTCATCTCTCGTTACCTCCCGATTGTTGTCGATTTGTGATGGTTACTCCAATTATTTGGATAGGACTCTTTGCGCAGCATCGTTATAGATCTTTAACACTTTATCGATATCTCCCATATTTTTAACCTGGTCTATAAATTTGGGCCAGTTATCAAAGCTCTGCTTGCCTGCAACAAACTTCGCCTGCTCTTCAGTAACGAAGGTTTTTACCGGGTTCATAATTTCGGATATTTCCTGGCTTTCGTCCGGTGTAAATTGAATGGCCGGCTCCGTATACCAGGATGGAACATAATCATTATTGGGCATAGGTAAATTTCTTAAATACGGCGACTTTTCAATGGGTACTTCTTCATATTTATTATCAAAAACAGTATAATCAGTTGCGGCAAAGTCCACGAATGCTTTTGAATCGTTTACCATTTGCAAACCGGGATTATATTTTTTACTTGCCCTGATACCGTATTTATCTCCTTCCACCCATGGATCGGCTGCCGTTTTAAAGGAATCCACAAAGGTCGGGTTTCCGTCTTCTCCGATTTTATAGGTGGTGCCCTCGATTCCCCAAGTAACGAGCCTCATATTTTCATCGGAATATTGCAAATCGATAAGCTTAATCAGCTCTTCAGGATTTTTGGTTTTCGAACTGATACAGAAGGTAGCCCAACCTAAATCCGGTGTATTTCCATTAGCAACTTCCTGCCAGGCTGTACCATACTTTGGATTATCCGGATACAGTGAAACAGCAAATGTTTTATCGTCATTAGCCGTTCTGGTATAATCGCCCGGTTCTGTAAACCACTGCGTTAACCACATAAAGGTATCTCCATTTAAAGCCTTTTTCTTGATCGTATCATCTGTATCGATTGTATATTCAGGATCCAGTAGCTTTTCTGCATAAAGCTTATTGGCGAATTGAATCGCGTCTTGATATCCTTCATCAAAAATGCCATACACATATTTGCTTCCATCCCAGAAAATATCATCCTTCACGTGATTGGCGGAGAAAAGCGATCTTAAGCTGTTCCATTTTGTATCAATAGGATATTTATCCGGGTAGAGCTGTTTGAGTTTTATTGCCGCGTCATAAAATTCATCAAGAGTTTGCGGAATTTTTATGTTATTTGCCTGAAATATATCATATCTGTATGCAGATACATTCTGAATCAACATTCCTTTATCCAAAGGAAAACGGGGCGTAGATGTTTCTTTGAAAGAATACATTTCACCTTCGGAATTTGTTACTCGTGCCATGCCATTTTTAACCTTACTGAGATAGTTCATATAGTTAGGCATATCATCCTTGTATTGACTTAACTCAAGAATCTGGCCCTGCTTAGCCATATCCGTAATATCATAGAATAAAGGTGTCACGAAGAAATCTGTCATATCATCACTTGCAATCATGAGTTTAACTTTTTCATCATATTCGGATGCTGGAATATAATTAAACGTTATATTCAGTTTTTTGCCCAGCTTTGCTTCCATCTGCTTCTTCCATTCTTTTCCCACCAAACTATTCTCGTTATCCACCCCATTTGAACTTAGAGTCACAGAAAAAGATAAGGTATCACTTTCATTCGAATCATCAGAAGCTTCATTTGCGTTGGTGCAGGCCGATGCGGAAAAGGCGAGCAAACAAATCATGATCAGGCTAAGCATTTTTGCCTTTTTAATCACCCAAATTCCTCCCTATGAATATATTTTTTATGATAAGACGTAAAAGAAAATCTTTTTACATCAAATCCTTGATCCTTTCATTAGCCCTTAATCGCTCCGACCAATACACCCTTTGTAAAGTGCTTTTGAAAAAATGGGTATATGACCATAATGGGGAACATGGTAATAATGATTACACTCATTCTTATTGCCTTAGGATCAAGGGCAGTTCCTGATGAATTAATGGCAATATTACCAGCCCCTACTCTTCCTTGAATAGCACTTGTATCCATGGTGAACAGATAGTTTCTTAAAATCATCTGCAATGGATACTTGTCCTGATCCTTGAGGTAGATTAAAGCTTCAAACCAGCTGTTCCAGCTTCCTACTAAACCAAACAAAGCAAAAGTTGCAAGAAGGGCTTTCGATAACGGTAAAATGATTCTAAATAGAACCACAAAATCATTTGCTCCATCAATGACCGCTGATTCTTTCAACTCTGCCGGAACATTTAAAAAGAAAATTCTAAATAAGAACACATTGTATGCTCCAACCGCGCCGGGAAGTATCATAACCCAAACCGTATTTAACAAATGCATACTGCGCATAAGCAAGTAGGTAGGGATTAAGCCTCCACTGAAAAACATCGTGATCATGAGAAATATGGTAATGAATTTTTTTCCCGCAAATCCTGGAACCGTGAGCGGGTAAGCCAATAAGGATGTAAACAACAACATAATGCCAGTCGAACCAACTGCATAAAGAATAGAATTCATATACCCCTTATAAATCAGGGCGTCGTGAAATACATCTACATATGCCTGTGTAGTGAAGCCTCTCGGCCAAATCGTAAGGCTTCCCGAGGATATGTACCGTGCACTGCTCAGGGATGTAGCTATAATGTTCAAAATGGGGTATAGCACAACGACAAGGATCAATAGCATAATGAAAATATTAATCGCATCAAAAGTTCTGGAACCCAAACTGACTTTTCTCAATGTTCTCCCCCCTAAAACAAACTCGTTTCTGAAGCCTTGCGGCTAACCCAATTTGAGATATAAAGAATGATAAAGGATATAACGGACATGAATAATCCTATCGCAGTGGAATACTCATATCTTGCACCTAAAATTCCTTGTCGATATACATAGGATCCGATGACGTCAGCCACACTATACGTTTCGGGTGAATAAAGCAGGATAATTTTCTGGAAATCCGTTCCCAGTATTCCGCCTAAGGCGAATATGAGTAATATGATTGTTGTCGGTCTAATTGACGGCCAAGTGATGTGCACGAGCTTTTTCCATCTGCCGGCACCATCCACTTCAGCAACATCATAAAAAGTAGGGTCTATCCCGCTCAAAGCAGCAAGATAGATTATGGTTCCAAAACCAACGCCCTGCCATATGCCTGAAGAAATGAATATCGTTCTGAAATAGCCCGGTTCCAGGAGAAACATGATCGGGCTTCCGCCAAAATATGTAATGATATGATTAAAGAGACCATCTCTTGCAGTAAAATCCTTAAGCATTCCCGCAACGATTACAACAGATATAAAATGAGGAAAGTAAGAAACCGTCTGTACAATCTTTTTAAAATGCTTGTTTCTTAGTTCGTTAAATAATAGTGCAAGTATAATTGGAGCAGGAAATGACCAGAGCAACGTATACAGACCCAAAAGCAATGTGTTTTTTAAAACTCTGAATGCCATCGGGTCATGAAAAAAAGTGTTAAAATATTTAAATCCGATCCAAGGACTTCCCATGATCCCTTTTGAAGCGCTGAAATCCTTAAACGCAATGGTTATCCCATACATCGGAAAGTAACTGAATATGAGTACCGTTAGAAAACCAGGCAGCACCATCAGGTAAAGGTATCGGTGTTTCCACATTTTTGACCATCGATTTTTATTGGTTGTTTCCAAAAAAACACCCCTTTTACTTTTTGCTTCGTGTCATTGTTTGCTCCCCGTCAGTCCTTCAACCAAAAGAAGTCATTGGACCTGACTTTGCGCAGTTGGAAGCGCATTCAAATTTCGGCTTAAACAAGTTTGCCTTTAACATCGCATACTAACTGCATCTCATATAGAGCACTGATATTATCAGACTTCCTTCGCAGATGATGCGAATAAACATGAATTGAATAAGCTTGCAAACTCAATTCTTGTGCGCTTCTGTCAACGTTTAAACGCTTCCAAAATAGACATGCAGCGTGTTTGCCGAAGGTCCATCCGTACGACTTTGCACTTGCGTTAGCTATACGATAATGCCGGTTTCTCCATGCCCCAAATCCTTAAGTTATTATGCTAAGCGAAGAATAACACATACTATTTTATGCGTCAATATGGATTTTTTTAATTTAATATAAAAAGTTAGTATGCTTAATTTTTTACTGCGTAATCATCCGCTCGCGCCACATGGGCTGGGATGGAGGCTGGGAACAACCGGTTTGATGAAATGAAACACACCGGGAATATAGGATTGGCGGGCGATTGCTATCCTTAGTCTGTGTCAACTCAAGTGCTGAAACGCTTGTCTGGCCAGGAAGGCTTATTTGCCGATGGAAGTCGAGTGGTTTAGAATAAGTTAGTATACATTCTATTATAAAGTGCGTTATAATTGGACATATGTCCAATAAGAGGAGAGCTTACATGAGCAAGAAAGATACGATATTGCCAAAGTATCAGCTGGTAAAGGATTATGTGCTTTTACAAATAGAGAAAAATGAGCTCGGCAAGGATGATCGAATTCCGAGCGAATCAGAGTTTTCCAAACTGCTCGGTGTTAGCTCGATTACGGTGCGAAAAGCGTTGACGGAGCTGGTCAATGAAGGGGTCATTTATCGGGTGAGGGGAAAAGGAAGCTTTGTCGCGAATCAGGAGGCTTCTGTCAATAAAACGTCCAATTACGTTACCTTTATTATTTCCGGCAACGAAATGTATGACAGTTCCTATATGCAGATCATTAAAGGAGTTCAGTCCTTCTTGAACCAGCAGGGCTGCAAGCTCATTATTGAATTTGTGGAAAATGATGTTGAGCAGGAACGGGAACTCATTCTGAAACTGATTCAATCGGAGAACCGGGGGCTGCTTATTTATTCAGCCAACCCCGACGCGGCAAAAGAGTATCTCAACGAAATTCGCAAAAAATCAATACCTTTTGTCATGCTCGACCGCTTTCCGTCCGGATATCCGGTCAACTGTATTACATGCAACAACCATGACGGCGCATATGCAGCCGTTGAGTATCTGATTGCCCAAGGCCACCGGAATATCGGATTTGCCGCTTATGATTTTCATCTGAGTACGGAGAACGAACGGTACAACGGGTACCGCAATGCCATGGTAAACGCCTCACGTACTCCAGATGACGATATTTTATATCTTCAGCGGGATCTGGACTATTCCAAGCTGTTGAGTCAAATTCAAAAAGGAGAGCTTACCGCTCTCTTTTGCGTGAACGACAGACGGGCTCTCGAAGTGATTGAGCAGCTTACGCTGCAAGGCATCAAAATACCGGAGCAAATATCCATCATGGGCTTCGATGACATTGAAAGCTCCAAATTCGCCAAAGTTTCTTTGAGCACCGTCAAGCAGCATTTCGACGTGCTTGGTTATGAAGGGACAAAACTTCTGTTCGAGAGCATCAACAATACCTCGCAAGGTTACAAGAAAGTATTACTGTCTACCAATCTTGTCATTCGAAAATCGATCAGTACAATTTAACGCCACCGATAACCTCATTTCAGCTTTCGAATCCATTAAGCCGGCAGCCTTCGAGCGGTTTTATGGAGCTGGTTCACCGGTCCGCATCGACGGCAAACCGCTCCACAATACTGTCCTCAAACCGATGTGGCAATTCAACCTTGCCTCCGTATTCAGCAGTATGGTAGATGGCCATAATGACTTGATACGACAGCATCGCATGAGCCAAATCGCAGATGTGACCGGCTTGCGGATTCGCCACGTATCCGGGAATGGAATTGACATAATCGATCAAAGCATCCATGTAACTGTCTTCCCAACTCGACTTTTCGATCGTATGCTCGCCCGTTATGTAATTTCTCACTTCCAGCGATTGATTAAGCGCGATCTTCAGGTGCCCTTCTGTGCCGTATACATCCACTCCGATATGATAGAACGGGTTCGTTTCACCTTTGAGCGATCGCGCGAATGCGCCGCATTCAATCGTAGCCCGCACGCCGTTGGCAAACAAAATCGAGGCCATCGCCTCGTCCGGCGCGACGATTGAAGAGCTGTCCTTGCCCTCATACGGACCGGTTTGTCCCATCACCCAGCGGACGGGACTAAAATCATTAAAGTACATTACCATATCAATCAGATGCGAGCCTTGCTCCATTATGTTGACCTTGGTGGAAGCGCGAATAAACTCGATCTCTCCGATCGCGCCATCACGCAGCAATTGCTGCGCCTTGCGCCATGCCGGCAAATATTTATGCTGATGATTGACCAGCACCATCTTGCCGTATGTATTGCAAAGTTCCTCGATTTCATAGGCTTCCGACGGGGTTAGCGCCAGCGGCTTCTCGATATTGATCAGCTTAACGCCAGGAAATCGCACGGCCACCTTTATCAATTCCAGACGAGCGTCGGCGCTGCTGACAATGTCTACAATATCGGGGCTCGTCTCTTGCAGCAATTTGGCCAAATCCAACGAACGGGTTGCAATCTGATAGCGATCAGCCAGTTTATTCAATCTCTCTGTATTCGAGTGTCCGCAAATCCCGACAAGTTCGATACTGTCGCTTGCTTGATATGCCTTGGCATGCGCATCGGCCCAGCCTTTCGTTCCGACAAGTACGACTTTCAATTTCATTGTTGTTTCCCCTCGCGTCAGCCTGAATGGAGTTATTCCACTCAGGCTGGATTTGATTTGCGCAAGTCACGACGAATCAGTCAATCATTCCTAGCGCTCGCAACATTCTGATGAACACGACCGCTGCTGGTGCGCGAATCGCTTCCCCATTCGTCAGCTCCCGAACTTTCGCAATGCCTTCCTCTGACCTGAATTGCTTCAGGTCTTTCCGCGCCTTTGAATGCGACGGCCCCGCCTTCTTCCAACGCGCCTACCATTCGGCGAACGAGCCGTCGTCGTAAGCCAGTCTCGGCGTATCCCAATCGCCGCCGTAGCCGCGTTCGATCAACGCTTCCTCGTTGATCTCGATGCCGAGGCCCGAGCCTTGCGGCACGGCGATATTGCCGCCCTCGACCACAAACGGCCGTTTCAGATAGCCTTCGCCGAGGTCCCACTTCTCCGCCAAGGACGGATGCTCCTGGATGAGGAAATTCGGCGTACAGGCGTCGAGCTGGAGACATGAAGCGAGCGAGATCGGCCCGAGCGGGTTGTGCGGAGCCACGCTTGCATAATGCATCTCGGCCATCGCCGCGATTTTGCGGCCCTCGAAGATGCCGCCGGCATGGCACAGATCCGGCTGGACAATGGCGACGGCGCCTTTCTCCAGCACCTCGCGGAAGCCCCAGCGGGTGAACAGCCGCTCGCCGGTGGCGATCGGAATGCTCGTCGACTGCGCGACGCGCAGCAGCGCATCCACGTTCTCCGGCAGGCACGGTTCCTCGATGAACATCGGGTAATACGGCTCCAGGGCGGCCGCAAGCCGGATTGACATCGCCGGGCTGACGCGCCCATGGAAATCAATGGCGATGTCGAGCCTGCTGCCGGCTGCTTCACGGATGGCCGCGAACTTATTCGCCACGTTCTCCACGAACGCCAGCGTGTCGATCTGCCGCACCGGCGCGTCGACGCCGATCTTGATCGCGGTGAAGCCCGCTTCCATTCGCTTCTTCGCGTTCGCCGCGATCTCGTCCGGCGTCGCCCCGCCGCAGTGGCTGTACATGCGGATGGTCTCGCGTACTTTGCCGCCGAGCATTTCGTAGACGGGCATGTTGTAGAACTTGCCCTTAATATCCCACAGCGCCTGCTCGATGCCGCTTATTGCGCTTACCAGCACCGGGCCGCCGCGGTAAAAAGTGCCCCGGTACATGATCTGCCAATGGTGCTCGATGCGCAGCGGATCTTGGCCGATCAAGTAGCGCTTCAGCTCTTCCACCGCGGTCGCGACGGTAAGCGCACGGCCTTCGACGATCGGTTCTCCCCACCCGCTTATCCCTTCGTCGGTCTCGATCTTCAGAAACAACCAGCGCGGTTTCACATGGTATAGCTTCATATCGGTGATTTTCATAACGATTCGTCTCCTCCTGCGTTTCACTTGGATTCGTCCTGCGTCGCCTGCCGTCATCCGTTTACCAATCACATATGCCGCATTCCCGGACGCTTTCGCTTCCGCCTAGCCTTTATCCGCCCATACCGGCAGCAGAGCGCCGCCGTCCATGTATACCGTAGTGCCCGTCATATAGCCCGCCTTGTCGGAAGC